>OX638329.1:0-4800000 GCA_951812755.1 uncultured Latescibacterota bacterium | reverse complement strand
CAAAGAGTTTTCAGTGCTGTCAGCCCCGAAAACGCGTTTGCATTCAGGCTGCTGAGGTCGTTTTCCTCCAGGTAGAGCGTGTCCAGTACTGACAGGCTGGAGAAGATATTAGCTGGTAGGGTTGTGAGTTTGTTTCTATCCAGGTCGAGCCTTATTAGTGCCGACAGGTTGGAGAAGATATTTGCATCCAGACTGCTGAGTTCATTGCTGTATAGCCGGAGTGTTTCCAATGCTGACAGGTTAGAAAAGATATTCGCATCCAGACTGCTGAGTTCGTTGCTGTACAGGTAGAGTTCTTTCAGTGCTGTCAGGCCGGAGAATATATTCGCATCCAGACTACTGAGGTCGTTGCTGGACACAGAAAGTATTTCCAGTGCTGTCAGGCCGGAGAATATATTCGCATCCAGACTACTGAGGTCATTCTCTCTCAGAGAAAGTATTTCCAGCGCTGTCAGGCCGGAGAATATATTCGCATCTATGCTGCTGAGTTCGTTGCTGTTCACAGCGAGTATTTCCAGCGCCGTCAGACTGGAGAATATATTCGCCGGTAAGCTGGTGAGTTTGTTGCCATACAGGTAGAGTTCTTTCAGAGCCGAGAGGTTGGAGAAGATATTCTCATCCATGCTGCTGATTTTGTTACTGGATAGAGAGAGTTCTTCCAGTGCTGACAGGTCGGAGAAGATATTCGCTGGCAGGCTGCTGAGATTGTTATCTCTCAGAGAGAGTCCCTTCAGATTCGTCAGCCCGGAAAAGTCGTTGGCTTTCAGCATTGAGATGTTTTCAGAAGCCAGAGAAAAGAGGGTGAATGCGGATAGATGGTCCGTTGTAACATCACCGCAAGTGCTTACAGGAAGTGCAGCTACGATCGCGTCGCGCACCTGCGCGGTGCGGCTGCAGACATTGGCAGTCGGATCCGGGGTTCGGTTTGCCACCGTCAGGTTCGTGAGAGCGATGGCCGGGTTGTGCGCCCTGTCGCGAATCGGGTTGGTTCCGGGCGTGTATGCCAGTCTTATCGTCTGGCCCGATGTTACGGCAGAGGCGAGAGTGAGGGTCATATTACTGCTGCTCATCGATACCGTAGAAACGTCCCTGGCCGTGCCATCTACGGTTACCGCAAAGTCGCTGGTCGCCGGTCTCGAATTGCTGTCGAGTACCTCTTCGTAGATTAGCGTCAACCGGTTGCCATTTACTCCTGCATCGGCGAGTGCCGGGGCAACGCCATCGACCTTGTGGCTGGACTGATTGTTGCGTGCCGTGTGTACCAGGTCCGCGGTTATGGCAGTACCGTCTCTGCGGATGCGTCCACCGTTGAGCTTGAGACCATTTTCATTGATGGTTGCGCCATTGGTGTCATTGTCGGTGTTCTGCACCGCGTATTGGAAGAGGAGTTGGGTGGTGGTCGAGCCGCTTTCATAGTCTGCCTGGCGCACGGTGGTGCCAATGGTCAGATCAATTTGCGGAGTGCCTGTGACGCTTACTGCTTCGTTGAAGGTCGCGGTTACATCTATTGTGTCATTCAGCGCGTAGGTGTTGTTTTGCCCGGAAGCAGGTGTAGAAGTGAACGCGATACTCGATACTGTCGGCGCAGTGAGCGTGGTTCCGCTGCCCGAATTTGACCATGGACCCTTCCCTTCGTCGTTTTTGGCCTGCACCTGTATCTGGTAGGTCCTGCTCGAGCGCAAGCCGGTGATCGTGCGGGGTATGATCAAGCTGCTGTCGGACCAGGTAGTGAATGAACCGCCGCTGCGGTATTGCACAAGGTAATTTGTGATAGGTGGCCCGATATTGGTCGGTGCCGTCCAGGTTATGGTCAGGCTATTTTCCGTTTCGTTGTTCACCGTGGGTGCATCGGGTCTGCCCGGTGGTTCGTCGTCGTCCTCTACTGTGACGGTAATTGTCTGTGTTATTGTTCGCTCTCGGGTGTCTGTGCCGCCAGTCGCTGTGACTTCCACGATGTATTCGTTGTTGCTATCAGAGTCTGTGGGAGTCTCGAAGTCCGGATCCTCCTGAAAGTGCAACTGATTCGTGTTGGTGATTTCGAACTCGTTCTGGTCAGCACCGTCCGTGATTTCGTAGCTGGTAATGCTATCGGATCTATCGATATCATTGGCGAGCATCCGCCCGACAAACTGTTCATTTTCTTTTACCATAAAGGCATCATCACTGGTGAAATGGGGCGGTTCGTTCTCGTCGGTGACGGTGACGGTTACCGTCTGCGTTGCGGTCATTGCGCGGGTATCTGTGCCACCAGTTACTGTGACCTGGACGATGTATGAGTTGTTCCTGCCAGAATCTTTGGGATCCTCGAAGTTGGGAGCATCTTTAAAGGTCAATGTGCCTCCGCTACTGATCTCGAGCAGATTCCGGTCACTGCCTCCGGTAATGGTGTAGTCGGTGATGCTGTCGCCGCTATCGACATCTTCTGCATCTATCTGACCGACGAACGAGTTATTTTCCGCTACATCAAAGGTCGCGTCGCCGGTAAATGTAGGGGCTTCGTTGATGTCGGTCAGGTCGATGGTTACGAAAATGGTGCTGCTGCCGCTATGCCCGTCGGTTGCTTTGACATCCACAAAATAGCGGGGCTGTGTCTCATAGTCATAGGATTCCCCCGATGCGGTCCGCAGTTGCCCGCTGCGTGTGTTGATGGTGAAGTCATCTGCGTCCGTGCCTTCAAGGCTATAGGCTAGCGTGGTATTCTCAGGGTCGGTGGCACTTACTGGATCGCCGATGTTGCGGACGCCTGTCGTGTTTTCATTCAGGTCGCGTGTGGCACTAGATCCATCGGTGAACTGCGGTAGCTCATTGGCACTCGTGCTTCCCGTGCCCGATTCGGACCACTCACTCGTGCCTTCGGGACTGCGTGCGCGCACCTGCACCTGATAGCTCGTGCTCGGTTTCCGACCGGTGATGGTCGCGGTGCGTTCCGCGCCGTTGTGTGTCCAGGCGGTGAAGTTGCCGCTGTCGCCTTCGCGGTATTGTATGTCGTAGTCGTTGATGTCGGGACCGGTGTTGGCTGGCTCGTCCCAGGTCACGGTCAGACTAAGAGAAGATGCCGCTGAGACACTGGGGGAGGCCGGGGTTTCAGGTGGTTCCCGTTGGTCTATCAGGTTGATGGTCACTTCAATGGTGTTGCTACCGCCCTGACCGTCTTCTACGCGTACGTTTACTTTATAGCTGGGCTTTTCTTCGTAGTCGTAGGTCTCGCCCGATTGAGTCTGTAGCTGACCGTCGTTTGTGTCAATGGTGAAACTCGTGACGTCTGTGCCTTCAAGGCGATAGGTCGGTGTGCCTCCGTCGCTGTCGGTGGCGGTTATGGGGTTGCCGATGTCCTGTGTGCCTGTCGTGTTCTCTGCAATACTGCGCGTGGTGCGAGGACCCTCGTTGAATGTGGGTGCCCGATTGGTGGTGGTTCTCGTATCTGCTGATGGAGACCACAGGCTTTCGCCTTCAGGACTGCGCGCCAGCACTTGTATTTCGTAGCGGGTGTTGGCTTCCAGGCCAGTGATGGTCGTGCTCGTGCCAGGACCGGTGTGCGGCCAGTCGGTAAACGCACCGCCGTCCTCGCTGTATTGTATGTCGTAGTCGTTGATGTTGGGGCCGGTGTTGACCGGGTCTGTCCAGCGTATGGATAGGCTGTTGAGTGTTGAGGTCGTGACTACTGGCTGGTCTGGTGTTTCTGGCCTTTCGTTATCGTCATCGATTATGTCAATGGTCATAGTGATGGTCGCCCGTCCGCCCTGTTCATCTCGCGCTTCTACTGTTACCGAATAGCGATTTTTCCCCTCATAGTTGTAATCCACGCCGGTTTGTGTGCGAAGTTGACCGTTGTTGGCGTCGATGGTGAATTGATTGGTATCACCACCTGCAAGGCGGTAGGTCACGGTGGTGCCTTCGGGATCAGTGGCGGTTATGGGGTTGCCGATGTCCTGAATGCCTGTGGTGTTCTCTGCGAGGCTACGGGTGGCACTTGAGCCGTCGTCGAAGGTCGGGGGCTTATTACTCGGAGGCGGAGGTGGAGGCGGAGGAGGCGGAGGTGGAGGCGGAGGAGGCTGTGACGGACCACCACCACCCCCTCCGCCGCCTCCCGAAAATACTGGTCCCGCTGCCGGTACTACCGGAATGCCTAATACAGGCGAGGACCATTCACTCATGCCGCCTTCGACAAGCGTGCGAACGCTCACCAGATACGCCTGTCCGTTGAGCAGTCCCGTGATGACCAGGCTATCCAACTGACTGCTGACACGCTGAATGCCTGCCCATTCATTGCTATTTTCTCGTGGTGGATCAAATGGGTCTGGACGCTCCCGATAACCCACTTCATACCCGGTGACGGGTGGCTTGCCTTCCTCATCTAACACGGCATCCCAGCGCACGATCAATTTACTATCATCCTCTTCTACCATCACATTCGAGGGCACGGTACCAGTCAGTTCGTCGATGTCGGTGATGGCGATGGTCACAACAAGGCTGGACCTGCCTCCCTCACCATCGCTGACGATCACGATGACGGAGTAGCTACTCTTTTGTTCAAAGTCATACTTTCCTTTGGTCTGAATTTGCCCTGTGCTCAGGCCAATAGCGAAGCTATCAGCATCTGCTCCACTGAGGCGATAGGTGAGGGTATCGCCATCGCTATCAGTCGCAGTGATGGGTTCGCCTATGGGCTGTCCGGACGGGGTGTTTTCATCTACTGAGCGCGTTACGGGAGGCGTTGAGGCGAAGACCGGCACGCGGTTTACCTCTTTGCCAAAGCTATCGACAAAGGCCAGAAAATCGGGAATCCCAATCTCTCCATTTTCGTCCAAGTCATATTTTGCCTCATACTGCTCTTGGCCTTCCTTTGATCCGAACGCATCGACAAAGAGCAAAAAGTCGGGAATACCAACGGTCCCACTGTTGTCAAAATCTGGAGAAGATGCTGCGGAAAGTAAGGCAACGCTGAGGGACAAGGACACTGTATCGGGTTGTTCCTCCCGGATAAGTTCCGCACGCACCAGTCGTATATCTGTTTCTAAAAACGCATCGGTCGTGCGAAAATGAATGGTGCCGATTAGCCCTGCGTTCACTGTTGCAGATCCATCTGACGCCATGTTGATCTGGACGGAGCTTGAGTTCTGTTCGCCAACGACCTGTGCATTGGGCAAGATATCGCCTGCATCGAATCCTTCGTAAGCAACCTGAGCAGGATCAAATTCAAAGCGCAGGGAAATATCGCTTGCCTCCTGAATATCTGTGCCGAAGATTTGGATGGGAACCGTGCGATTGGGAAAGACATCGAGAGAGGATACTGCCTGGTCGTCTTCAGAGCTATCCAAATCCAGAAAAATGGAAAAGCTGCTGGTCTGGGTGGATAGCGACGAGGGGAATAGGAAGAGAAGAAGGCCCAACAGACTGACGGTGCCGAGCGCGAGAGGGAAAATTTTAACACGGGAGGGAGTCATATTTTTATGGTGCGGACGGGGGGACTCGAACCCCCACGGGTTTTACCCCACCAGATCCTAAATCTGGCGTGTCTGCCAATTCCACCACGTCCGCATATTTGCAGTAAAAAGTAAAGATACATGTTCTGTCGAAATATATCAATAAAAACGGAACAACTGGGGCGTTTCCCTGTTTGTACAGGACATGACGCAAAGCATTAATCCAGCAGATTCCGCTGTGGAACCTCTGTTGACTTTTCCAAATCCCGAATTTACGTTTGTATTCCACAAAATCCGCAATACACTTTAAAATTATGGTAACTATTTAGGTCATTTGAATGATTAGCCACGAGCGGGGTACAACTGGCCGTCTCTCAGGCCAGTTCAAATGCACAAAAATCACAAAAGGATGCTGTGGGAGCGGCATCCCTGCCGCGATCAAGGTCGGGAAAAGGATTTCCCTCCTGCGCGACCACAAGAACCTAAATAATTACTTTAAAATTATGAATACCTGTAATAAAACACAAGCCGTGTGGCTCGTTTTGTTCCTGCTATTTGCGATTACGCCGGGATGGTGCCAACCCGTTTTGCCGCAAAAAGCCGCTGGCGATTCCATAGTATTTGACGCCGACGAGGTCGTTTATCACGTGCAGACCAGGCGCGTCGAATTGATTGGCAATGCCACCTTGCGCTATCGCGATTTGCAGCTCAAAGCCGGTCATATTACGTACGATCAAAACTCCCGACATGTCACAGCACGGGCATTGCCCGATTCCACCGGGGCAAAAACCGTGGGACCGCCCCAATTTACCCGCGGCAGCGAAAAAATATTGGGTGAGTACATGGTCTATGATCTCGATACAGAACGCGGTAGCGTGCGAGATGGACGCGCGTCACATCAGCGCAAACACTATCGCGGTGCCCGCATTGCACTCGATGGTCAAAAAGTGCTGAATGCTCTGGATCTCTCTTTGAGCACCTGTGATCGCGACCATGTACACTACGATTTTTTGTGCAAAAATGTGCGTATTTTGCAAGACGATAAAGCGATTGGGCGGTCTGTTACTTTTCGCATTGGTCCGATTCCCGTTTTCTGGGTTCCTTTTTTTGTTTTTCCAGTCAAGCGCGGGCGGCAATCGGGTTTGCTCACGCCGGGCGTGGGTAGCAACAACCGCGATGGCATTTTTGTACACAATTTGGGATATTATTTTGCGCCGAGTGAATATTGGGATGCCACAGTTAAGAGTACTTTGCGCGAGCGCGGCGGTTTCTTACTCGAATCGCGATTTGCCTATGCCAGACGCAATCGGTTCAGCGGCTCAATGAACATCGGATACGACCACGATACCTCTGGCGATGCTACGGCTCACAATTGGCGCTTCAATTTGCAACACCAGCAACGCATCAATGCCACGACCAATATCAGGGGGAGCGGGCAGTTTTCCACCAGTACCAATTTTGATCAACGCAATAGCAATAATCTCTATCGCTATCTCAATCGGCAGTTGAGATCCAGTTTTTCTTTTGACAAACGCTGGACAGAATCCGGGCGCAGCATTGACGGCGGTCTGACGTATTACCGCGATCTGAGGACAAAAAACAATAGCTTTCAGGGCTTTCCCCGTCTCAGCTTTCGGCAAAACAGACGCCGCATATTTGGAGGTAATGAACCCACATCTGTTACTGGACCGTGGTATCGCGCCTTTTACTACGGTCTTTCGAGTACCCTGTCCAATAACTTTGCGCGCAACCCCGACCCGGTACCCAATACAGAGCGCGTCTCTCTTCAAAACCGCGTCACCGTCAACAGCCAACACCGTCCCATGGGCTGGCTCGATCTCACGCCGGGCTTTAATTTTAGCGAAGAATTTATATATAGCGATACCGATTCGACAACCCGACGCACGTCTTACAATACGACACTGACTTCGGGTACGACATTATACGGCATCTTCCAACCGCAAATCGGTCGGTTGCGCGGCATTCGGCATCGCTTTCAGCCCCGGCTCAATTTCAATTACAACCAATCGGGAAGCATCTTTCAAGGGACTGTGGGTTTTGGGGGCAATCGCAAATGGGACGATGCCAGACGCAGCATAAATTTTAATATCGGCAATACTTTTGAGCTCAAAACCCAGCGCAACGACGATGTACGACGCTTTACTCTGGCGACTCTCAATCTGTCAATGGGGTACGATTTTGACGCGCCGAGACAAAAATGGCGTCCGCTTCGCACCAGCGCGTCTCTCAAACCCGACCGCCGCGTGGATGTTCGCATTGCGATGACCCACGCGCTCTATGACAGTACAGGTCAGCGGGTGCTTTTGCATCCACGCATGCAGAACCTGACTATTACCTCCAATTTTCGTTTTTCTGGCGGTCAAGTTGACCGCCGCAATACAACTATCCAGTCCGCTTTTTCTGATGAATATGACATTGGATACGGCGGTGGATACGGTGGTGGATATGGAGCAGATTTTGGTTTTGAACGCGATCTGTACAGCGATTTCGACGGTGCCAGCCAGCCGTGGCGATTCAATCTTTCTCACTATATTGCGATGCGGCGATTCGGCAATACAATGAGCAAAACATCCTGGGTCAAAGCAGATGTTGGCGTCAATCCTCGCCAATTTATAAGAATTGACTATTCGATCAATATCGATATTCTTCCCAATGCCAAAATCTCGGCGCAAAGCCTATCGCTTTACCGCGATCTCCACTGTTGGGAAGCGCGGTTTTCGTGGTATCCCGCAGGTTTTAATAAGGGTTTCTTTTTTAAGATCAATATTAAAGACATCCCGCAAATAAAACTTGAGCACCGTCGCGGGGGATTTGGAATATGAAGGCCGTGATAGGTGAGACGAAAGAGATAAGTATCCTACCCCCCCTCTCACGTCTAACGTCTCACGTTTCACCTTGCACACATGCCGTAAATAGGTTATAAATGATACATGCATTTTTAACAATGGAGGGTAGTGTGCGGGCATTGATTCAGCGGGTATGCAGGGCAACGGTTCGCGTTGAAGAGCAAATTGTTGGGCAAGTTGATCGCGGTCTTTTGATTCTGCTGGGTATTAGCGATACCGATGGCCTTCCGGATATGGAGTATGTTGCTGAGAAATGTGCAAATTTGAGAATTTTTGAAGATGATCAGGGCAAGATGAACAGATCCCTGCTCGACACGGGTGGACAGGCGCTGGTGGTTTCGCAATTTACGCTGCACGCCGACACCCGCAAAGGCCGCCGTCCGAGTTTTAATCGGGCTGCGCCACCAGGTATTGCCAAATCCTTGTACGAGCAATTTGTTCAGCACCTCCGCACCCTTGGTATTCAGACTGAAACAGGTGTTTTCGGCGCGTATATGCAGGTTGAAATTCACAATACAGGTCCAGTCACATTGATGATTGACTCAGAGATATGAAGAAACTGATTCTCGCTTCTGCCTCGCCCAGGCGTGCGAGTTTGTTGCGTTTGTTGGATATTCCGTTTGAGATCGCGCCGAGCAATGCCAATGAGGCTCTGGATACTATCTTGCCACCCGCCGAACATGTGCGAGAAATCGCACAGCGCAAAACACAGGCGGTTGCCCACCGTTTTGACCACGCGCTCGTTTTGGGAGCCGATACAGTGGTGGCATTGGAAAACGCGATTTTCGAGAAACCGAATGACGCCAAACACGCCAAAGACATGCTGGCGCAACTTTCGGGAAAAACCCATCAGGTCTATACCGGATTGGTCCTGACAGATACGGAAACTGGGCAGACCCTCACAGAAGTTGCAACTACTCACGTTACCATGCGCGTGCTCTCATCGGAGGATATCTCGCGCTATGTCGCCACTGGAGATTCTCTGGATAAAGCCGGTGCTTATGGCGCGCAGGGGCGTGCATCTGCATTTATTCAATCTATATCCGGCTGCTTCTACAATGTGGTGGGCTTGCCGCTTGCGAGTTTTTGGAACCTTTATCACCGTCTGGTCGGGCAATCGCTCTGGACGATTATACCTGAAAATAGATATAGCAAATAACGGGAATACAAACATCTATGGCAGATGAAAAACAAGACATTGGTGAGTTACTCAAAACGCAACGCGAGAATTTGGGTCTGAGTATCGGCGATATTTACGAACACACGCGGATCAATCCCGAGTTTATCAAGGTGCTCGAAGCGGGCCAATTCGATTTATTGCCCGTAGCTTACGCGCGTTTATTTCTCAAAACTTATGCACAAGCACTCAACCTCAATGTTCGGGACATCCTTATTCTTTTTGAAAGAAGCGTTGAGTTGCCGCGCGAGCGGGTTATAGTACAGCCTCCTCCAGAACGCGGGATAGACCGCAATAAAATATTTATCTCATTGCTCGCATTCGCGGTGATTGTAGTGGTGATCATTATTTTTAACTCGCGTGAAGAAACACCGCTCACAGCGCCGCTTGATACAACCACATCACCTCTTCCAATACCAGATAACACGGAATCGGTTATCCCACCCGAACAAATAAGCATTTCCGAAAAGGAGATGCTGCCTGGAATGCAGGACAGCGCGAAATCCGTGCAAGAGATGCAACTACGAGACAGCACAGAATCTGTTATGCCTTCCTCCCTGACTACTCGCACTTCGGGAGACATGGGTATTGTAGCGGAGACGCCAACTTCCCAACCAGCACTCGCTGTGCTCTCCACATATAATTTGCCCATTCCCGGCGTCATTGCTGAAGGAGAAATCATGACTCTTTCTGGCGTTGCAAGAGAAAACGCGCATCTATCCATTACTGCCGATGGTCGCGGGGTTTTTGATGGTGTGCTTTCACCCGGCAGGGAGCAACGCTGGCTGGCCTATGACCACTTTCAAGTGGAGATACAGCGTGCTGGCCCGATTTCGTTTTCACTACAGAACCAGCCTCTCGAATTTGCCACCCCACCCGATCGCGGCCTTCGCTTGACCATTTCTCGCACTCTCATCAAAGTCGAAGAACTCGACAAAATGCCTTCTGGTCCGCAGATCGGCCGATAGTTTGTTTCTATGGCGTATCCCTTTGCACACATCGTTCCTCTGGGCACGTCCCTCGATACATTTACCTACCGCATTCCCGACGATCTCCAGAACGATCTGCAAACGGGCTACCGCGTTCTCGTTCCTTTTGGAGAACGCTGGGTTACGGGTATTGTCGTCGGCTTTTGCGAAACGTGCGATCTGCCCTCCAATCGCGTCAAGACCATTGCCCAAATCCTCGATTCTTATCCGCTTGTGATACCGCCGATGCTCGAATTGTGCAAGTGGATGGCATGGTATTATCTGTGCAGTCTCTCGGAAGTGCTTTCTGCGGCTCTTCCATCGGGCATTCACCTGGATAGTGGGCAGCATTTTGCCCTTGAAAAAAACTTTGACGACGCGATCAGTCGCATGCTTTCCCCACGCCAGCGCGAGGTCGTCACCGTTTTGGGCGAACTCGGTTCGGCATCGATGCGCCAACTTCAAAAACGACTTGGAAAACAGGGCGTACAGCCTGCGATATACGGCCTGTTGAAGCGGGGTGTTCTGGTCGCGTTTCAAAAGATGTCAGCACCAAAAGTAAAAACCAAAACCCAGCGTGCGGTGGCTCTTGTGCCCAACGATCCGCGCTGGTTTGATCTGGAATTGCCCACACTGGAAAAACGCGCCCCTCGCCAGGCGCAGTGTATTCGCCGTCTGCGTTCGGCAAATCACCCCTTGTTGGCCTCACAACTGTCTGCAGAAGGGATTTCATCGGGCGTATTGAGAGAAATGGTCAAGCGCAATTTGATCTGTTTTATTGATCGCGAAGTGGTGCGCGACCCTTATGCCGATACAGATCTTCCTCCGCCAGAGGATGTAACGCTTACGCCCCATCAAGCGCGGGGTATCCAGGCGATTAGACAAAGTGTTGATGAAAATGCTTTTCAGGTTCACCTTTTGCGCGGAGTGACGGGTAGCGGCAAAACACTGGTTTATATTCGGGCGGTTGCACACGCGCTCGCATCGGGAAAAGGCGCGATTGTTCTCGTGCCGGAGATCACCCTGACGCCACAAACCGTCCGCCGCTTTCGCGTCCATTTTGGCGATCGAGTCGCGGTTTTGCACAGTGCCTTGTCCGCTGGAGAACGCTATGATGCCTGGCGCGAGGTTCGCAGGGGAAAACGCCCAGTTGTTATTGGTGCACGCTCAGCTATTTTTGCACCTGTAGAAAATCTGGGTCTTATCATCATTGACGAAGAACACGATGGTTCGTACAAACAAGACGATCCCGCACCTCGCTACAATGCGCGGGATGTCGCTGTGATGCGCGCCCATCTGCAAAATTTTCCCATTGTGCTGGGGTCGGCAACCCCTTCTCTGGAATCGCATCACAATGCACAGACGCAAAAATTCAACGCTCTCATATTGCCAGAGCGCATCGACAATCGCCCACTGCCCACTGTCACACTTGTGGATATGCGGCACGAAGGTGGCAGTTTGTTTTCTCGTCCGTTGCGAGAAAAGATGCGCGAACGCATTGAAAAGGGGCAACGCACCATTTTGCTTCAAAACCGGCGCGGGTACGCGCCTGCGGTTCAATGCGCCGATTGCGGGGAAAGTATTCAGTGCGATCACTGCCATGTTACTCTGACCTATCACGCGGCTCGGCGCCTGATGCTCTGTCATTACTGCGGTTATATTGAGCCATCGCCCTCGGCGTGTCCGTCGTGTCACAGCAGCAATTTTCATTTCCTCGGCGTGGGAACACAGCGCGTTGAAGAGACTCTTGTAGAGCAATTTCCCGGTGTGCGCGTTTTGCGAATGGACGTGGATACCACGAGCCGCAAGGGCGCGCATGACCGCATACTCAGTCGCTTTTCTCGAGGCGAGGCCGATATTTTGCTCGGCACGCAGATGATTGCCAAAGGACTTGATTTTCCCGGCGTGACACTCGTGGGCGTCATTTCTGCGGATACGAGTATTCACCTGCCGGATTTTCGCGCCAGCGAACGCACATTCCAATTGCTGACTCAAGTCAGTGGGCGCGCCGGGCGAGGCGAGATTCCGGGGGAAGTCGTTATTCAAACTTATATGCCCGATGGCGAAGCCGTGCAATGCGCGCAGTACCACGATTTTGAAACTTTTGCACAGCGCGAACTCAATGCGCGTCAGAGCCTCGGTTATCCGCCCTTTGGACGCGTGGTGCTCCTGGTTTTTAAGGGCAAAGATGAACACGAAGTCACACGTGCGGCTGGCATAATCGCGCAGACTTTGCGAGAACAAACACCTCCTGATGTCGAAATTCTGGGTCCCGTACAGGCCCCTCTCGCGCGTATCCAGGGCACCTATCGCTGGCAGGTTTTGCTCAAGTCCGGTTCGCACAGCCATCTCAATGCCGCCGCTCGCGAAGCCGCCTCGCAATTTGCCCCCAACAAACGCCGGTCTCGTGGTGTCACTCTGGCGATCAATGTCGATCCAATGTCGATGCTTTGAGCGGTCAACTATGTTCTCTCGAATTAAATCCCTCGCACAACACACGGCGGTCTATGGCACGGGCGATTTGCTCGGTCGCGCTGTGTCCATTTTGCTCGTACCCGTCTATGCCAGACATCTCACGCCTGCTGACAATGGCATTTTGTCTCTGGCATTTGCATTTATCGGATTTAGCGCGGTTTTTTATTCTCTTGGTCTCAATCCCGCGCTGATCAGACTCTTATCTGGCAAGACCGATCTCGGCAAATATCGCGCTGCATTTAGCTCTGCATTTTGGGCACTGTTCGCCACAGGTGTTATTCTGTCGAGTTTGGTCTGGATCAATGCCGAGAGTCTCGCACATCATCTTTTGAGTGGCGCGGATTATAGCGTGGTCTTCGAACTTATTGCTGCCGTTGTCCTTTTGGACGCGCTCTCAGAACCCCTTTTCACGCTTTGTCGCGCCCGACAGCGGTCTTTTCACTATGCGATTGTGCGGGTGATTCAACACACGCTACAACTCGGCCTTACCGCTTATTTTATCGCAGGTCTCGGACGAGGTCCTATCGCGGTTTTTGAAGCCAATCTCATCAGTTCTCTCTTTGCACTTATTGTCATGTTTCCCGTTGGTCTGCGCCTGATTCGTCCAACTTTTGATATGTACGCGTTTCGCGAACTTCTGCGTTTTGGTTTCCCTTTTTTGCCATCGACCCTTTTGGTTCTCATCATCAATTTGTCTGATCGCTTCCTGATCCGCTTTTTTTTAGATCTCGACAATCTGGGTATTTACGGCATTACCTACAAACTCGGCATGCCCCTCTTTTTTATAGTCAAAGCGTTTCGCACAGCCTGGGCACCTGCCGTGCTCGATGAAACCGAGGAAGACGAAACGCGGCAGATGTGTGCGCGCGTCACCACGTATTTTACATTGTTCGGTATTTTCGGCTGTCTGATTTTAGCCACTTTTGCACGCGAAATTATCGTTTTGATTGCTGGCGATAATGCACAGATCTATCTCGAGGGCATACGGGTTGCCCCCCTGGTGGGGCTGGCATTTTTCTTTTACGGTCTTTATATCATTCTCACTGCGGGCGTATATGCCAGAGGTCGCGCGGGATCTTTGCCGTTTATTGTGGGCACTGGTGCGTGTGTGAATATCGCTGTCAATATTCTCCTTTTGCCCAAAATTGGATTTATTGCCGCTGCTTATAGCACGCTCATCGCACATGTTTTGATGGTTATTTTGCTTTATCTCATCGTGCGTCGGTTTTATCCAGTGCCCTACGAATATGGGCGTTTGGGGAAAATATGTGTTTCAGGAGGTATTGTTTTTGTCGTGTTATCTCCTTATCTTCACGATACGTCGATAGAAGGTGTTATTGCACGTATCATCTTCATTGCGGGCTATCCCCTCATTTTGTGGGGCTGGCGTTTTTTTACGCCCCGTGAATGGCGGCGTTTGCGTGAGTTATTTTAGCAGGCGTTGTTGCAACAAACCGTTGACTTTGGTCTGCAATTCTGTATATTGATTTTCGACAAGGGTCTGTGTGACTGGCGAATGAACGTGGAATCGACCACGGGGAAGCGCAGTGCTCTTTATCCGATAGCCGATCGCCTGGGCTTATGAAATATCCACACACAGCCCGGGCTATTTTTGTATTCGGGCGAAATATGAGGAGAATAGCCATGTCCAGTCCTCTTGCCAACTATCTGTCTCAAAATCCCACCCCAAATCCCGGATTTGTCGCCTATTTGGCCTCGCTGGAACAGGTGGCTGCTGTATCGCCTGATGTGGCGAAAAATATTGTGCGCGAGTTGGCCGACCAGCGTTCAAATCTCAAGATGATTGCGAGCGAGAATTATTGTTCTTTGCCCACGCAACTGGCTATGGGCAATTTGTTGACCGATAAGTACGCCGAGGGCATTCCCGATCACCGCTTTTACGCCGGTTGTGATAATGTAGATGCGATTGAAAGCCTGGCTTCAAAACTGGCGTGCGATCTATTTGGTGCAGATCACGCTTATGTGCAACCCCATTCGGGCGCAGATGCCAATATGGTCGCTTTTTGGGCGATTCTCTCGGGACGTGTTCAAGATGTCGCGCTCGAAAAAATGGGTCAGAAATCACCCTTTGATCTTTCGGCCAAAGCATGGGACGCGCTTCGCACACAATTGGGCAATCAAAAGCTCCTGGGGCTGGATCTTTCATCCGGGGGACATCTCACGCATGGCTATCGCATCAATGTGTCCGGGCGCATGTTTGAGGCACATGCATACACGGTGAATAAAAAATCTGGCCTGATTGACTACGATGAAATCCGCGACCAGGCCAGAGAGGTCAAACCTTTGATTCTTTTAGCGGGTTATAGTGCTTATCCTCGGAAAATTAATTTCCGCATTTTTCGGGATATCGCCGATGAAGTGGGGGCTATTTTTATGGTCGATATGGCGCATTTTGCCGGGTTGGTTGCCGGCAAAGTTTTTGCGGGCGATTTTGATCCGGTTGCCCATGCCCATGTCGTTACGACGACCACACACAAAACTCTGCGCGGTCCCAGAGGGGGGATGGTTTTGTGTACGGAAGAATTTGCCGAGCAGGTCGATAAAGGTTGCCCGATGGTGCTCGGGGGTCCTTTGCCCCATGTGATGGCTGCCAAAGCTGTCGCGTTTCAGGAAGCGAGTACGCCCGAGTTTCAAGCGTATGCCGCCAGAATTGTCGATAATGCCCAGGTGCTCGCACAGGCGTGTATGGACGCGGGGCTTACGGTTCTCACAGGGGGAACGGACAATCATTTGCTACAGATTGATGTTACGCCTTTTAATCTCACGGGTCGTCAGGCCGAGACCCTGCTTCGCGATGCCGGGATTACACTGAATAAGAATACTATTCCCTTTGATCCCAATGGGCCATGGTACACCAGTGGTCTCAGGGTGGGGACACCGGCGCTTACGACGCTTGGTATGGGGGCAGAGGAGATGCAGGAGATCGGCGCGGTCATGGGCAATGTGCTTACCCAGGCACGGCCATTGAAGTTCACGAGGGGCAGAAGCGCGGGGCAATTTAGCAAGGTCCAGTACAGAATCCAGGATGGTGTGCTCGAATACGCCCAACAGAGGATCGGTAATCTCCTCGCGCGATTCCCGGTTTATCCCGAACTCGATTTGGGGTATTTGCAAAAGGCGTTTGGGTCCGCAGAATGAAGGCGAGTAATTCGAGCATGAACGCAGATGAACGCAGATAAAAGGCGATTATGGATTGAGCAGTGGAAGTGGGGATTTGTGTAGAGGGGACGGATGCGGGCAATAGATGCAGGAGGAACTTGAGCATTTGGTAGGCGAGGTGGTCAGGGAAAGTGTTGGTAAAAATCTCGGCGCGGCAAACATCGTACGAAAATTACGGTGCCCTCGTTGAGTTGAAATCCAATCCTATCGCCACGGAGTTTTCGGACATCACTGATCTCTGTAAGATCGCTTGCTTCCTTGACTTGCTCTGTCGCTTCCTTGACGCGCTCTCCAATAGATCGATTTCGGATACGTCTGAGGTCTCTTCCAAAACTGTTTCTGAATAAGACTTTCAAAATTCAAGATAGCCTTTCTAATATCTCGAATATCTCTTCTTCGGGGACAAGCTCTGTTTTTTCTCCTTCTTTGATTGCATTCACCAGAGCAATATCTTCGAGGACTTCCAAAAGCTCCTTCAAGCCTTTTGCGATGATTTCCCGTGCGGTTTTTTTTGCATATTTCTGCCGCTCTGCATCTTTCAATAGCAGCGAGAGGTCCTCCAGTCTATCGACCTTCTGCCACCAAGGATAATCATCGTCTGGTTTTTCACCACTCACATCCACCAGTGCATTTTTGAGCGTGTCATATTTGTCTTTATACTTCTTTTTGGAACAACGGACCCCGAACCAGATGGCGGAGTCGCCTACAACCTCGAGCGAGGTGGATTCACTCAACTGGTAGCATAGGCCCTTATTACCCTTTTTATATGAGCGTTTTTTATCGGGAAAGTATTGAATTTCCGATTTTAGCTCAGATTCTATTTCGTCCCACATTTTCTTTCGCAATTCTGTCTCCACTTCACGCATAGCATCTCTCAAATCATGGATAAGAACAAAGTGGTTATCCTCCAGACAAAGTTCCTTTAAATCGCTCATATATTTCCCCCTGCGGTTCCCATGCCTCTCGTAAAGTTGGGCGGCTTTTGCCAATAGCAACTGATAGTTGTGGTAGTTATCGCTCATGTCTCATCCTCTTGGGAATCACCATTGAATCTAACTATGAGCCTCCTCGGGGGCAAGTCCACAATTCGTTATTACAAATTGCGTGGTAATAGCGCAGTGCATGTAACACCTTTGACTTGCCTCGAACACTTGCAGCCCATTGTTCGTGACAAGTCTTAATTTCATATCGTATTATACATCGTTAATCACGCACTTTTGGTGCCGTTAATCATAAATTTATTTTCCTCCTCAATATGGATCATCGGAAATGTCTCATCCCGAATTTGGTTCCACAATTCCAAATATATTTTATGGTCAACAATCTGAAGGACATCTGGTGCATCAGTCGGTGTTTTTGCACTATCCGTACCATATCCTGCAATGACACCGCAATGATTAGATAGCACATAGCGATTGTGAAAGGGATGAGCACCTCTTTCTATTCTTGCATCTTGCTCTATCTGCCACAAAAGAACCCTTACAGATTTCCCTGTTGGTATTAAGGGCGCGTAGTGCTTGTTCAGTTCATTTTTAAAGTAACCTGAATCAGGCGTCTCATTTTCATCTGAACAGCAATGGATTATCAGCGATGGAAAGGGATCACAATAGGAGGCCAAATCCTGGATCATCTGCTTGTAATTTTGGGTATGAGAACTGTTAGCATCTACACTGAAATATCGATCTAAAAAGTGAATATTCGAAGCGACCCGAAGCATTGGCAGAATGGCATTTACAAATTCTCCAGGGCTGCGCGTAATTGAAACGCCACTGGGTATATTCCACGCTTCTACAGTTCTATTGAGTTCATCGGGATGGTACTTTAGATCCGTGTCGTCAGCCCCCGCGTAATCAGGGCTGATGACAGCAGAAAAACGCTCTCGCTGATGCTCTTTCTCTATTTCGGTAATCCAGGAAAATTGTGAAAAATCATCATAGTACCAATTTGTCCAAGCAGTTCCTGGACGATGTACCAGTTGTGCTCGCACCAGATCCAGACGCCTTTTCAAGCTTTTTTCTTCCAGAGGGAAGAGTTTAAGGTCTTGAATAATCGCAAACGCATTTTCATACCATTGGTTATACGGCAAATCTGCAATTGCACGTCCCTGTGATGGCTGACAGTGCTCCGTGCAATATCGAAACCACTCCAGGGTTTGACATGTTTTGGGATCAATAGCAAAAATCTTCAGCATAATTAAAACAACTCCGAATCGCGCTCATCAAAGAATCCTTCTGGCCAGGGTGCATCAAAATCGCCGTTATCCGTTACAGTAAGTGGCGTGAATTTTACGCCTGCTGGCGTTGGTCGAACATAGACCACAGAAAGGTCATTGGGTGTTAATTCGTGGGCTGTTTGTTCTAACTCGGTGGTCTGGCGGCGTCTATTACGACGGGTTGTTTCACGCACACGCCGCAGCAATCGCAACAGCAAGTGTTCAGAATGCGTTTCAATGAGCATGGTGCGATTGCTGTTTTTTATTCCATTAATGAACACATCGCCCAAAGCCACTTGAGCGGCAGGATGCAGGTGGAGTTCGGGTTGTTCAACTGCGAAAATCTGAGATGTGTTATCCAACACACCGACCACAACTGGAATGACTTGAGAGATGCCAAAACCAACATCTAAGCGATGAAGGTATATCTTATGGGTTTCATCATAAAGTTGAATCTCCTGTTCGTCATCTTCAGATTGCCTGATGCTGTATCCAAGTGCTAACTTTTTCATATAGCGGTTTGTCTTTTTTAGCAATTGAGGGTCTTGTTTAAGTGCGGCCCATGCCGCTTCCCCCATTGTCCAAGCGTTACTGTATGATGGTCGAATATCGCGCACTGGCCCTAAATGTCGCAGGCCATCTAGCTCTCCAAGCACAATGTTGTGCAATTTTTTCAGTATATTCGTTGCTCTATCTTCGAATACGCACTTTTCCAACCAGGGTCTTATATTTTTTAACTTACTTTCATTCAGACCGAATTTTTTACCCTCACTGTTATCAGTGCCGAGAAGCCAGGAGAGGTCTTTCATCCGGTTACTCAGACCGAAATTCTTTGAATAGATGTTTAGATCTATACACCTCTCTTCATAATTCCATTCTGCATCATTGGGCATTGGCCTTTTCACCGGTGTGAGACAAATCCATTCTGTGCCATTCAGAGCATACTTGTATGAATTGAGATAAGCAACTTTTTGCTGTTCGTCCCAGCCTATTACCATTTCTATCCACGCGGACTTCGGATTCGTCACACACTCCGGTTTCATCGCAAGGCTCAAAATGCCATTCAAACTTTCCAATTTTTCGGGTTCTATGTCAAATTCAAGGCGAATCCGTATTTTTCGATCCAACTCATGACGATGCATCAAAGAGAAAAAACTGGGTAACTCAGTAAAGTGGTCTGGATCGATTCCTCCCTGCCTCCAATCATCTTCTTGAGGCCAGTCATCTTCTTCATATTCTGATTCGAAATCAGTTCGATATTCGATTATTTTTTTTAAGGCATTTAGAGCCTCTTGACGTATCGAGTCAAAGTCAGGTAGATCAGCATCTGATATATTTGATATTCTTGTTTGTACAGATTTTGAAATTTTGCGATAATCAAATTGGTCGTGTAGATATAGAAAGTGCGCGGCCTTCAACATGTCGTGTAGCTCGTACAGTTCTTGCAACTTTGGTGCAGATTTCAAACCTTTGCGTTTTTCGCGTTCCCTTAGGGCCTCTGACTTTTCTTCAAATTTCAGATCTTTGCATTTGCATATTTGGCGTAGATAGCGCAGTGCCTGCAATACTGTTGACTTGCCCGCGCTGTTTTTGCCAAATAACAAGGTGATGGGGCGAATGGGGATGGTCACAGCATCACCAATGCCTTTAAAATTTTCAATGGTGATAGATGTAATAGCCATGATTTCTCACAAGTTGTTAAAAGCATTCAGGTTTGTCCGAAAGCTTGAGATTGACAAAATACCAATCAATGTTGCCCTGTAAAGCCGGGGCAGTAGTGAAATTAAAAAGTACGAGTCTCGATTTTACGGTATCGTAAAATTAAAATGCAATTTGTGTTTATTACTCTCGCGAGCAAATTCGCGCTGTACATCATCTCGGTCCGATCGTCCAAGGCGTGACCATGTTGTTAAGTCATCAGGCTTGCTTGACGTGTCAAATCCATAGGGGACCAGTATTCCGCCTAAATTGCTGATCAGATAACGATCATGAAAATCGTCCCAGATAAAGACTTCTGCTTTTAAGTTTGACTGCGAAAGAACTGAGCCAAATTCGTCTCGAAATGTATTCTCCATATCTTGTTGATCCCATAAGGGAGCATTTTTCCCAGAGCCGCGAAGACTTTTGCGGTGTATCTCAACGAGTGGCTGGGGTGATTGTGATGGTCTATTACCTATTGCTTCAAGCAATTGTACAAAATTAGCATAGTTGCTCTTTGCTGGATCAATATTGGGGTCTATAAACATAATGGATTTCGCATGTTTGAGAATCAGCGTAAGAGCGTCTATATACTGACTGATAGTACGTTCTAATCGAAGCGAGCTATTTGTGGGTTCCCACCACTCGCAGGTAGATTGTGATAGTCTGCTTACACTTTCAACCAACTGATTTCTGCGATAGGTACTTCGAATGGCATCGCTTACTATAATGCCATTCAAAGGTATGGTTTCATGTGACTCCAACGCCTCGTTGCACCATTCACGATCCGTCTGAGGTGTATGACTTAATGCTGGATCACTTGGTACTAAGCGACCAGCATCTGTCAAATTTTTCAAAATATGCTTTGTACGGTCGTGCCAGGGTCTTGCATGGGTTGAAAAGAACTCTTGCCATTCGCCATTGCGAAGATTTCGAACGAGACCCTCACTAAAAAAACTTCCAGCAATTGTCTAAAATATGCGTCACATAATGCCTGTGAATCATAACAACTCTCATTAAACACATCAGGTGTTACAGTATACTCAGAAAATAAAGCCATTAAGCAAATACCTCTTCTATACCTTCCTCAAAAAAACCACCCGGCCAGGCTTTTACCAAATCTCCACGTTCATTCACAGGCATTTCTCGTATGATTGTTTGCGAATCATGCCATTCGACGAATAGTACGGCAATATCAGCGGGAGTTACAGGGTACCGATTTTCTTCAATCCTATCTTCAAAAGTCTCACGCATCCGCCTCATAATTCTCAGTAACAAGTGCTCAGAATGCGTTTCAATGAGCATGGTGCGATTACCGTTTTTTATGCCATCAATGAACACATCGCCCAAAGCGACTTGCAGGGCAGGGTGAATGTGAAGCTCTGGTTGTTCAATTGCAAAAACTCCAGGGCTCTGGCTGTCGTCTAACGCACCCACCAAAACTGGAATAACCTGAGAGATGCCAAAACCAACATCTAATGGATGAAGGTATATATTATGAGTTTCGTCATAAAGTTGAATTCTCTGTTCACTGTCTTCAAATAGCCTGATGCTATATCCGAGTTTCAAAACATTTTTCATATAGTAGTTTGTTTTTTCGACTAATTGAGGGTTTTGTGCAAGCGCATCCCAAGCCTCTAACCCCATTGCCCATCTCGATACAGCGGAATTAAACATTGAGAGCGGTGAGTTATGATGGCGAGGGAGCACATCTCGCACAGGACCTAAATGCCGTATGTCAGGCAATTCTTCGATTACAATGCCATGCACTTCTATGATTACATCCTCCACCAACGATCTGAGCACACCCTCCTCGAAACCGAGCCTTAAATCCGTCAATGCATTTTTATCTAAACCCGCATTAGTATCGAGAAGCCAAGAGAGGTATTCTGTCAGCAATTCGCTTTCACTCAGGCCGAGCTTGATTGCTTGGATGATAGGATGTGAATATATTTTGAGATCACTAGAACGTCTTACATTTGCTTCATCGGGTTTGTTCTCCGGGGTGATACAAATCCATTCTGCGCCGTTTAAAGCATACTTGTATGAATCGAGATAAACAATCCGCTGTTTTTCGTCCCAACCTGTTACTATTTCTATCCCCGCGGACTGTAGGTCCACCATGTCCTCCGGTATTATTGCAAGACTCAAAATACGATTCAATCTTTTCGCTTGTTCGGGTTTTATATCAAATTCAAGGCGAATTCGAATCTTCCGATCAAACTCATGGCCATGCACCAGGGAAGGAAAATCGCCCAAATCAGTATAGCGACCTGGATAGGTTTCTCCATGTTCCCATGCTTCTGCTTCTGCTTGAAATTTCTCCTCGTCTTTTGATTCTGACAAATCAGTATCTTCAATTAGTTTTTGTATAGATTGTAGAACTTCGCTGGGGCGAGAGCCAGGGTTAGATAGATCAGCATTTGATATTTTTTCTAATTTATGTATTGGTATGGAATTCAGAACTTCGCGATATTTGAGACCGTCGGAATAGCCGCATACAATGTGGAGTGCCTTCAATTGTTCGTATACGCCATCGTGCGATGCTTCCAACTTTTGATTCAAGTCACCGCATATTTCGCGCAGATAGCGTAATGCCTGCAATACTGTTGACTTGCCCGCGCTGTTTTTGCCAAATAACAAGGTGATGGGGCGAATGGGAATGGTCACGGCATCGCCGATGCCCTTGAAATTTTCAATGGTGATAGATGTAATGGCCATGAATTTCTCACAAGTTGAAAGAAACGTTCAGGTTTGTCTGAAACGCTTGAGGTTGACAAATTTTGGAATATCCAAACTTTCTACGATTTGGAATGGTCAGGATACTAATTTTTTCACTAAGACAGCAGCTTTTTCAAGAAATTCTTTCAGGTGTCGGGAGTCCGCATTGATGTCACGCTGATTGTTTAAGCATATTTCGTGCCAATACACGCTAAAATTTGATATTTTTCTATTTTCTTTTGTTATCAATTGCTACGCCGTGCTTTTTTGCCCAGTTGGTGAGGGTCTGGTAACTGGGTAGGCCCACGAGTTCTGCGGCTTCTTTTTTTGTTTTAGATTCTTTCAGAGCGCGATTAAGATAGTGTTTTGCAACTTCATCAATTAGATCGGGCAGGCTAAAGTCTGTGTCAAGGGGGCGATTCAGGATATCTTCGTCTCGTTTCCCAAACGCGGGTAAGAGGGCTTCTTCAATGTCTTGTTTTGTAAGAGTTTCTCCGTCTGTCCATACCATCGCGCGTCTGAGCGTGTTTTGTAACTCGCGTATATTGCCGGGCCAATGGTAATTGAGAATAAGATTTCTTGCCCCGATAGAAATTTTTTTATATTTGTAGCCGGGCTGGGCTTCATTCTCCTGGTTGATCAGTTCGAGCGAATGGTTAATCAACAGTCCCATATCTCCCGTGCGTTCGCGCAGTGGGGGCAACTTGAGATAGGCTACTACAAGCCGATAGAACAGGTCTTCGCGGAACCGTCCTTCACTAACTTCCTCTATGAGAGTTCGATTTGTCGCCGCAACAATGCGTACATCTACTTTTCTGGGTTTGGATTCACCGAGTCGCACGACTTCTTTTTCTTGTAAGACACGCAATAGTCTCACCTGCATATCTTTGGGCAATTCACCAATTTCGTCTAAAAAGATAGTACCACCATCTGCCTCTTCAAAATGGCCTTTGCGATCTTCATGGGCATTTGAGAATGCGCCTTTTTTGTGCCCGAATAGTTCAGATTCCACAAGGTTGGGATGAATTGCACCGCAGTTTACAGCGATAAACGGCCCCTCTTTTCGCGGGCTGTTCTGGTGAATGGCGCGTGCAAAGAGTTCTTTTCCCGTGCCAGATTCTCCTTCGAATAAGACAGGGATATCTCGCACGGCAGCGCGCTTCGCTTTTTCGACCACACGCGCTATGGCTGGACTCCTGTATATTATGTTTTCAAAATTCGCTGATTCTGTAGGTTTTTCTTCGCTCAATGAGCGGAGTTGCGCATCGGGTTTTTGCAGGAGGGTAGGCAAAAATTCAGCAGAAATATCAAAGGGAACAGAGGCGGTTTGAACGCCGTACGCTCTTGATGACTCAATCAATTCAGCGGGAAAGCGCGTTTTCGCCAAAATGATCCATATCGCGGCCATTGCCGGTGTGCCGGGGCTAAGGTGAAAGGTCAGTTCTGTTTGATCGCCATATTGATCCAATGCTTCTTGGCAGACGCTTGCGGCAATCTCGTAAATTTCTCCAAAGTGGGTGGGGCTTGAAAGTTGTCGATAAAATAGTTTGTGTGGTGTTGAAGTTCTTTTTTTTATCCAGTTGAGATAAGGCTTTACGCGGGTATCTTCATAATCTGAGATGAGAAAGATCTCATCAAATTCGCGCGTGTCCAGTGCCTGGGCGATAGGCCCTGCACCTACATCTACCCCTTCAGAGGCTTGTAAGTCTGTGTTGCCGATCCAGCATATTAAAATTCTTTTCATGGTCTTTTAGGGTATGAGTGGTATTTGAAAAAAATTAGCTAATATTTGTTGTTCTTACATCCGGGCTTGCTTCAGACTGGATTGCGGCTAAAATCATGCCGCAATGACAACCAAAACTACTGGATTACTGGCGTTGTGGTGTGGCTACGCCATGCCTACGGCGTGCGGCGTGGCGGCTAAAACCATGCCGCAATGACACCCGTCTTCGTCACTCCGGCGCAGGCCGGAGTCCAGTGGTTTAAATCAATAACTGATGTTACGCAGGTCTGGGTTTTTTGTCATGCTGAGCGGAGTGGAACGGAGCCGAAGCATCTATTCCACCTACGTTGGTAGTAGATTTTTCGACTCCGCTGCGCTCCGCTCAAAATGACAGGTCCATTATATTGTGTCTATGCGTAAATCAGTCAATAAACTTATGTGAAAGATTCATGCGAATGGTTCAACTAAACAATAGCTTCAAATAGAATAGCGGGTTGGTGAGTTGTTTTTTGGGGACGGCATTGGCCATCATGCCGCAGATTAGATCGCGCACTTTGTCGTTGTGTGCGGCTTTGTGGATGGTAAAATTGAGAAGGGGACGCCATTGTCCCATTTTTTGCATTCGCGTGCTGGTCGCCAATTCATCGCCTATTGCATCCCATAATCGGTCTTCGTATCGCTTAAAAAAAGTTCCTGAATAGTCATCTGCGGCAATGGCTTCTTGGACGGCATCTACGGCAAAACGCGCGGAATACAACGCATTGCCAATTCCCTCGCCCGTAAAGGGGTCGATCAATCCCGCGGCATCGCCCAAAAGCAATACGCCATTCCCATAACTTTTTCGACGGGTACTTCCCACTGGCAAATTCCATCCCACCGGGTCTTCGGTTGGACGCGCATTTTTGAACCGATGAGCATAAGGCGAGCGACTGATTACTTCGTTCAATGCTACTTTCAGATCCACACGCCGCTTTTTTAATACATCGTGACGCATGCCAATGCCCACATTTGCCGTCCCATTTTCCAGTGGAAAAATCCAGAAATAACCCGGTAAGACTTCATCTACAAAATGCAACTCGATTTGATCCCCCAATTCCGCCACATTTTCGTAGTAACGCCGAATTGCCACGACCCAATGCACAGATTCATGGGCGTACAATCCCGCTTTGCGCGCGACCATTGAATTAAAACCATCGCAGCCGAGCACGACGCGAGCCTGTATTTCTCGTTCTCTGCCATCTACTACGCCGCGCACACCTACAATTTGCTCGTTTTCTCGTATCAGGTCTTTAACGGCAAATTCCTCATAACAGGTGTTCGCAACTTTTTTCGCTTCCTGGAAGAGAAAATTATCCAGTACTTCGCGCCGAATCACAAACCCTTCCATTGGCAGTATTTTACCCGTGGCCTGATCCCGGTGGTCATACCGTCGCAAATCTACACGCGCATCCACATGATTCGGGCTGCCAAATACGACTTCTCGAATGGTCGCGCCAGGCAATCGGGCCACCTGGTCGAACAAATCGAGTTCATACAAAATCGACACGACTTTGCCCGATAGCGCGTCGCCACAGATTTTATCCCGCGGAAATCGCGCCTTATCTACCAGACAGACATTGAGTCCCGCGCGATGGGCATATAACGCCGCTGTCGCACCTGCCGGTCCTGCGCCAACAATGATCATGTCGTATATCTCAGTCATACTCCCCTCATATCGAGATTGCTATTGAGGCCGTCATAAATTATGGTTTAGTACGGACAAGGCTTCGGCACTCCATATAATAGCGTTTTTCGTCGGCGTGTCCAATGGATATGGATTTTCGGGGATAGGCCCCGTAGCGGACAATGGACTCGAAGACGCTGTTTTTTGAAATGGGAGGCATGTAAAAGCCGAGGGCGTCGGGTTTGTTGCCCAGGTCGTCAATCACGTCTTCGCCGTGGATGAATCCGACTTCGGCTTCGGTGTTTTCTCGCGTGAACAGGTCGAGCGCGGCTTCCATTGTTTCGGGTATGGTTCTTTGAGATGGATTTTCAATTACGAGTATGCCCAGGTCCCCTGCGGCGCGATAGGGGAGGCAATGGGTGGATGCAGATGATAGGGCTTTGGTATGACGATGTTGCGCGTCGGGTGATGAGACTTTTTCCAGACGGGCTTGGGCGCCAGATGTGTTGAGCAATGCGACGAGGGTGTTGCAGGCGGTGTGTGGGTCAACGCGGGTGATCAGCCTGTGGATTGGCTCTATACCTATCGAGTCGTCGTGCAGATTGATCAGTTCGACCATGGCGTGTCTGGCTGGATGTTGCGCTGTGCGTTGTGTATCATTGAGTGTTGATTTGATTTTTTTCCATGCTTTTTGCGCGGCGGCAAATGAGTGGTTGCCATCGCCCATGGCGTAGAGGAGTGTTTCGTTTTTTACGCCGTATTTTTGATGGATGTAATCGGGTTCAATGCGTTTGGCGAGTTTTTGGGCAATGCGCGCGATGTCTTTTTTATTGTCGATTAAATGATACTTAAGTTGTCCCCCATTCATCATGAGTTCGAAATCGACGATCTTGGGATGGCCTTCGTCAAAGAGGGGTTCGATAATTTCTTTTTTGGGATCGTCAATAAGTACTAAAATATGCGGCGATTCGAGGGAGGCGTTGCCCCGAACTTCAAAACGCGCTTCGAGGTTTTTGGGATAGGTGCCCTCGGTCGTGCGGATGAGGGTTTTGGACTGGCTGCGGCTGTCGTAATGCTCGAGGTCGAGGGTGACGACGAGGCCCTTGCGCGATTTTCCAGAAGGCAAAACGCGATCGACGAGCAAAAAGCCTTCGATTTCGTCGCGGAAGATGCCATCGGTGACAAAGCGTTTCATGTTGTTGTGTACGCGGGCAATGCGTTCTTCGTGTTCGTCGTCGTAGAGATAGACTTCGGGGTAGATGAGGTCCAGAGTTGAGGGCGTGTCTCCCACAAGGCTTTTGACTTCTTCCCAATAAGATATGTCGTGTACATACTGATCACAGGCGATGACTGCCCATTTGCTACAATCAATTTCGGGGTTTGGGAGCAAAATTTTGGGTGCGCCGAGCGCGATATTGTCAAAAAACATGGTGTTTTCCTCTGCAAAAGATCAATTCATTCTCATATAACTGGAACAATTTAATGCTTTATCTCATAGTCTGCAAACACATACATTTCGAAAGGAGAAATTTATGGCGCGAAGGCCCAATGTGCTGTGGTTGATGTCGGATCAGCACAATGCCAATTGCGCGGGATTTGCCGCGCATCCAAATGTCCAGACTCCCAATATGGACCGCATTGCGGATGAGGGGGTGGTGTTTACACGCGCTTTTTGCAATAACCCAATTTGTTCACCGTCGCGGATCTGTTTTATGACCGGGCAGTATTGCCACACGCATCGGATGTTTGGCAATGATCATTCGGAGATTCCCGAGGCGAATCCCAACACGCTGGCGTGTCAGTTTCGGAGATACGGATATCAAACGGCTGTGATTGGCAAGGCGCACATGGTTCGGCGCTGGGATGAAGATGGTTTTGAGCGCATCCGATATACGGATTTGTGCGATGCGACGCATTTGGATCCAACCGAGACGCACTATTTCAAGTATCTGGAAGATCTGGGGTTATCGGATTTTTACGAAGAAGGCTCGGCCAGACCCGGGCAGGAATATACAATGGATGGCAGTGCGCCAGCCAAGCTGCCATATCAACATTCGATTGAGCATTATACGGGCAATGAGTCGCTGGCATTTTTGAAGGAGCGAGATGAAGACCGTCCGTTTTTTTTGCATATGAGTTTTCAAAGGCCGCATGCACCGATTGCGCCTGCGGCAGAGCATTTTGATATGTACAATCCCGATGAGATGGTGTTGCCCGATAGTGCGGTTGATTATTTTGAGCGCCGCTTTGCCGGCAAGCCCGAGTTTATGCAAAAGCGTTTGGCCGATGGGTGTGGGTATCCTCTGGCCGACCCCAATCCCGATCGCTTGAAGCGCTGTTTGGCGAGTTATTACGCGCTGATTACGGCGATTGATTCCGAAATTGGGCGGGTGCTGGACTATCTGGATGATGTGGGGGAGTTGGAGAATACCATTGTATTGTATTGCGCGGATCACGGGGATTTTGCAGGTGACCACGGGTTGTTTCACAAGAATTTTGGGATTTACGATTCGATTCACCGCATTCCTTTTGTATTGCGCTATCCGGGTGGTCCCTCGGGTGCGACATGTGATGCGATTGTCGAATCGGTTGATTGGTATCCCACACTGTGTCGGCTCTGCGATATTCCTGTTCCCGATGGGCGCGATGGGCGCGATCTGATACCAGTTGTGAATGGCAAGGCAGATGGTAAAGAAGCGGCATTTTGCGAGTGGGATTGGGGCAACCCCGGGGGTAAGGTGTCCGCGATTCGCACGCGCGATTTTCGGCTGGTGTTTTACGGGAGTCTGGATGAGGGAGAGTTGTACGATCACCGCAATGATCCGGGTGAGATCGCAAATGTTTGGGCAGATCCAGTGTATGCAGATGTGCGTTTTGATTTGCTCGCACAATTGATGCGGTTCACACTGCAATATCGAACTGATACGGGGCGGTCGAGTCACGAGAGGGGTTTGAACAAGCGGTTTGCGCCGACAAATCTGGTTCACAAGGGCAGGCGGTATTGGCGCGATTTGAAAGAGGCATATACAAAAGAGACGGTTTGGCCGCCGGGTGATTAACGCCTTGTGATGGCGAGTACGACGATCAGACCGATAAAGAGACCGGGGATGACTGCGAAGCCCGCTTTCAGGCCAGCACTGTCTCCGATGACGCCCATGATCCAGGGGATGAGGCCAAATCCGGCAATGCCAAAGCAGGCGAGTACGACAAAGAGCATGGTGGTATCAAAGGACAGGTGTTCTGCGGCTTCGGCGAGTATGGTGGGCCAGAAGCAGGCGGTTGCAAATCCGGCGAAAAGGAGCAAGATATAAAATCCGATCAGGTTTTCGGAGAAGGGAATGCCGCTGCTGACGACGACACCGAGGATAGCGGAACCGAGCATCAGGTTTGTTAGGCGTATCATCTGGGACAATTTTGCGGAAAGCAAGCGGCCCAGTGCCATTGTAATGGCAAAGACGACGACTGCGATTGCGCCAGCGCGGGGCATGTCTTGTAGATAGGTTTCCACATAGCTGCGGCTCCAGAATATGAATGCCGCTTCGACACCTGCGCCCAAAAATATGGCGATGGCAAAGAGCCAGAATTTGGGGGTTTTGAGAATTTGTGCAATCAGGTGTTTGGACGATTGCTGATCTGATACGGGGATGGGAAAACGCGATAGGTGGAATATGATGCCCATGAAAAGCGCGCCTGCTGCAGCAATGCGGAATACGAGCTGCCAGGAATATCCGAGGGTCAAGAGTTCGCCAAAGAGGAGCGCGGAGACCATGACGCCGACGGGGTAAAAGGCGTTGGTGATGTTGAGGTATTTGCCCGAGTCTTTGGGGTGAATGTCGATGATTAGAGGATTGATGAGGGCTTCGGTGAATCCGCCGCCAATGCCAGTGACCATGAGGGACAGGATGAGCATGGGGTAGCTGTCGGCATAGCTGATCATGAGAAGGCCGATGGCGAGGAGATATTGTCCCCAGATCACAAACTGTTTTTTGCCCCATTTGCGCGCGAGGATGCCAGACAGGATTAAGACGACGAGTAAAAGACATGTTCGCGCGGTTTCCAGGCCGCCGCTTTCAGAGAGGGAGATGGACAGGGTTCTGGATATTTCGGGCAAGCATATTGGGGTGGCAACACCGCTGGTGGCAAACATCATAAACCCGCCCCAGCAGGCCAAATCGAGTCTGGTGAGTTCGGTTTTCATAGGCACCGCTATTCCAGATAATCCATTTCGGGGCGCAATTCCCAGCGGATCGTATCTGCGGGTTTGGTATGGCGCGCCCAGGCTGTGAGGATGCGGGTGTCTCTGTTTCGGGCGGCGATCTGAGATGCGATGGCGTCGGGATCCCAGCCATCGAGGATGCGGGCGGTGAAATTTTTGATCAGGCTTTGACAAGTGAGGTCATTTGCGCGGTCGTGCAATTCGTTGGGATCTTCTTTCAGGTTGAAGAGTTGACAGGGCTGATTGTGGTAGTAATTGAATTTCCATTCGTCTTGCCGAATCATGCGCTGGTACACGCCTTCGGCGGAGAAGGGACCGCCACCGCCTGCTCTGTCCTGACAAAATTCGGAGAAGGCGAGGTTGTCCCAGGATGTGTTTTCGCCGCGCATCAAGGGCAGGAGTGAGCGTCCGCGAGAGTGGGGGAGTTCGGGGCATTGCAGGGCGTCGATCATGGTGGCGTTGAGGTCGAGGGAAGAGATGACGTTGTCAAAGTGTTTGCCTTCGGGCAGGTGACCGGGCCAGGAGAGGATGGCGGGTACTTTGGCGGAGTGTTCGTAGAAGGTTTGTTTCCACCACAGGCCGTGTTCGCCGGCTTGTTCGCCGTGGTCTGACATGTAAATGACGAGGGTGTTTTCGAGCAATTCGTTTTGGCGGAGGGCTGTGAGGATTTGCCCGATCATGTAATCCATGCGATCAACGAGTGCCCAGTATGCCGTGCGCGCGCGGTGAATTTCGGCTTCTGTGACGGTTGTAATGCCGCAGCGTTCGCGCCAGTGTTTGATGTGGGGATGCAGGTCGTCGGAGAAAGGGACAGAGATGGTGGGAGGTGGTACGCGGCCGTCGTAGCGGTTGTAGTCGGCGCGGCGCGCGACAAATGGCTGGTGGGGTAGCATAAAGCCAACGCTTAGAGAGAAGGGTTCAGCGGGTTGTCCAGCGCGTTTTTTTACGCCCAGGCGGTCGAGGTATGCGACGGTTGCTGCGGTTACGTCTTCGTCGTGTACCTGATACGCACTTTGCCCGATACCCGATTTTGTCAGGCTGACGCGAGCGGGACCTGCTGTGCCGGAGAGCATCCCGTGGTTGACGCCGCCGCCACCGGAATGATTGGGTCCGTGATCGCCTACGAGGCGCTGGGCATATCCGTGTAGCTGATCCGGTCCATTGGAATGCATGCGGCCGACGAGCACGGGGTCATAGCCTCCCGCGCCCATGGCATGGGCAAATGTGGGAATGCTCGAGTTGAGTATGTGCCCGTTTGTCCACACTTCGTTTTCAAAGGGATAGCGCCCCGATAGCATGGACATGCGCGAGGGCACGCATATCGGCGAGGGGCAGTAGCAGTTTTCAAATACAACGCCGTTTGCAGCGAGGCTGTCGAGGTTGGGGGTTTGAACGACTTTGTCGCCATAACAGCCCGTCACATAAGGGTCGTGCTGGTCGGAGTGGATGTATAGCAAGTTGGGTTTTGAATGTGCCATTTTGTGTCCTGTTTTTTCTTATTGACTATCCGAGACAGGGTAAAGGGTTAGTCGCGCTCTCTTCCCTGCGCCTTCATCGGAAACGATTAGCGTGCCGTCCGCCGCGAAGGTAATACCTTCAACCTGACGATGCCATTGGGCGGGAAACTCTCTGACTGCAACGACCTTGCCCCCTGGCGTGATCTCCGCGATAGCTCCCTGACGAGCAGCTACGATAAAGTAATTTCCCGACACTGGGTGTCGCTCGATTCCCGAAGGTTGGAATTTTTTTCCCTTGATATGCTGAGAGAATTCAACGACAGGTATTACAGTATGGGCATCATTACTTAGCTGTTTCTCGTCAATTGACCAATGATATACTGCCAACTGTCCCTCCATGTCTGCGCTGCGAGCGTCCTTGCACATCAGTAAGAGTGCCCGCCTGTTCTCGTCATACGCCAGGCCCTCTATTTCGCAATCTCTGCCGACCCCAGTCGTATAAACATTAAAGAGAACGGACTCGCCAGCAGTTCCCTCATGACACTCGTATAGTCGCCCTGAACTCGTGACTAAATAGATCTGGTCGTCAATTGTTGCAATGCCCTCGAAATCACTGGCAACCGGGTTCTTCATGTCCGATAGTTGGAATGATTTTGCGATTGACCCCTTCTGATAATCGATCTCGAAAATGACCCCTCTTTCATCATTGTGCGCCAGAAGTCGGTTGTCTCGGGTCATTGCCAAACCAGAGATCTCCTCGAGATGCTCGGGAAGTTTCCAGTGCGTCGCGGTCTCTTCGTTTAGTGTATAGTTTTCGAGAGATATTTTCCTTTGTAATACCGCTATCGTGTCCGCCAAAGGAAGGACGGTCGAAGTATCTGAAAACGAAGTATCTGGATCTGTGTCTGGTGGATTTTCACTAAGATCTGAGGATAGATGCTCTGCATAGTCTAATACTGCCATTGTGTCTGCCGAAGGGGAGACGATAGCAGTATCTGAAATAGTAGTATCTGGATCTGCATTTGATGGATTTTCACCAAGACCTGAAGATGGATCCCCTCCATAGCCCATTGACAACAGGTAGAGCAAAATGCCAAAACCAAGGAATCCCAGCAGGAATTTATCTTTATTATTCTTCATTTTACAACCTTCAATTTTAAACTTTAGTCAGCGTTGCGTTTTGATATGCTTTTAAGATCGACTTTTTGCTCTTTTCAATATCCTGGATGAGGGAAGGCAGATCGACGGATTGTTTTAACGAAACATCATACACAATGATGGTCGTTCCATCCTCTTTCTCGATCACGTCTGCTACCTGCCACTGGTTGGTTCCGGATTTCAAGATTTGAGCTGTTGCTTTTTGCGCTGCTTTGACCTTCGTTGTATGTACTTCTATCCGGGCATAATAAGGATTACCGGTGGCAATGGCCTTTGATCCAGAGGTCTGGGCTGAGTGATCAGGTGAAACAATTCTCCAGCCGGATAGTACTGGTGGTTGCGCGCCATAATTGGCTTTCCACACGCCCAGTGTTATGGTGACGAAAGCCAGCGATGCGAGGTAGGCCACAGTCGTAAGCTGGGTGCCGGCCGCCAGCCCTATCCCGATGACCATAAACATGTACACGCCTTCTATGGTCGATTTGAGTGAGAGCCGAAAGGTGACAGCGGCCACGATACCCGCCAGACTGAACGCAAGGGCGAGACTACCCTTCACCAAAAAAACAACCAGTGAGATGGCGACAGGTATCACGAGCAGAGTTTGTACAAAAGATTGGCTGTATTTCTTGGACGAATGCGTCCAGGCATATACCCAGGTAATTGGGAGGGTAACCCCGAAGGCGAGTACCAAAGCGACCACAACTGGAATCGTGTGTTCCGGATCGGCGAGCCGGTTTACCCCTTCTTTGATGTTTCCAAGCGGAACGGCCGCATCGACCCCGGAGTCAAAGGATGTTCCTACAAAGATGCGTTCGCGCTCCTGGGCGACGTAATGGAGAATTTCGGGGAATATGTGAAAAATCGCATTGAGAATCAAAAGCCAGGTGATATAGTAAACGGCGAGACGTATGATGATGTTGTTGAGCATCGCATTCTCCTTTATTCGCATTAAAACATAAAGCCAGCGCGCAGATATACGCCCGTCAGGTCATCGCCTTTTACGATTGCCGCGCTCAAGGTCTGCTGGCGCTGGAGAAAAGACAGCCAGAATCCACCTCCGATACTGTTGTGCCATTTATCGGCGTTGTCCGGATCTCCATCATAAATCACCCGTCCAGCATCAGCAATACCGAACAATCCGAGCTCTCCCGATATCAGAAGCTTGATTTTTGTCAGAACCAGTCGCAGTTCGGAATTTCCATACAGCGCAGTCTCTCCAGCGAACCGGTTTTTCCGGAAACCGCGCAAATTGCCACTGGATATGCCACCGCCGACAAAACCAGATCCGCCCAGAAAGGCACTTTCGTGAAAGGGAAAGGTTCCCCACACTTTCTTGCCACCCGCTCTTAAAGCAAGGGTCGGGGTAGTCGGAATAGGAGCAGTCAGATAAGTACTGGCTGCCCCATCTATACTACCAAAGGTCGATTTTACATCCCAGACTTCCGGATAGATGGCTCCGGCAATTCTGACCCTGACCCCATGAGTGGGATACCCTAAACTGTTACGCGTATCGTAACTGATTTCACCCAATGCGCCTACCTGACCGAAGGAATCCGTACCGTAGAGTGGTTGATCAAGCGAACCGATATATTTTTCTCTATTGGAACTGAGTGGTGTGTTTGAATACTTGATAATTGGTCCAAAGTCAATGGTTAATTTCGAGCGGAGCGATCCCATACCAACATGAGGCATATCTCCTTTATGATCTCCTGCTCGAAACTCGAGGGCCGGTGCGAAAACGAAATGATTTTGTTCCACCTTATAAAAGGAAGGCGGCTCAGGAATTTCTGTTTTGTTACCGAATCCGTTGAACCGGATTATCTGGATTCCGGAGTACTTTAAGTAGATTCTCGCGTCGGAGTCGCGCATGAATTCGCGAAAGTTTCCGGTATAGGAGGCAAAGGGCTTGATTCCCTCGAGATCATTGTCTTTCGCCAGCCCGATCTTAAAAAAATGTTGAGAAGAGAAAGGGTCTTTGCGATAGCCGAAATGCTGCCGATGGTAGGTCGCCCCCACGAATATATCCAGATCTGGATTTATCCTGATAATCGGAGCAGTAATAGCCTGCTTGCCCCAGTCCAGTGCATATCTCGCACGGAGAAGCCGCGCGGGAGGGCGCTTGTAGGGTCTCTCGTCGATTTTCGCGCCCTTGCCTTTGGCGAACTGATTTTTTCCACGATAATCATAAAACCGGATCTTTGAACCAGCAGATGAGTTTGTAAGTGTGTCATCCCCACCGCCACCATCAATGCGAACGACAATCTGTCCCTTTGTTCCCGATATTTCCGCACGGTCATCCCCGCCCCGGAGATATATTCGGACTTCCCTGGTTTCATTGGGGTGGAAAGTTCTTTGGAAATAGGGTGTCTTCCTTTCTCCTCCATTACCTTCCCTTAGACCGATACGGACCAGGAGATCGCCGCTCGGCAGGTGTTCACACTGTGCGTACTCGTCCTTATCGGTCGCCTGTATTTCGACTTGGTGGGTAATCAATTCATAGTATCTGCTGGCAAATTCAGGCAATGCGTCCCGCCTCGATTTGAGGGCTTGTGTAAGCGTTTCTCCGATCATTTTGTAATACGGTGGTGGGAGTCTCCGCACGGCATCCTCGATAACCTGGTCGGGCAGGTCCCTGCGAAATGCCGTTACTACCGAATCCCATGCGGTTTTATTGAGTTCGGCCAGAAACTCGCGGTCCATCTCCCAACCAGTGGTCGATAGGCCCACCAGGCTCGGATACTCGTCTTCGAATTTGATTTGTCTGGGGAGCCTTTTGCGCGCCATTGCCATAGCAAATCCCTTGAAGCCGATAAAAGCCTGGTCGCGGTCTTCGGGTATTGGAAGCCATGTATAACAATCGCCATCGGGGAATTGCGCCCATCTCCACTGGCCGTAATGGCGGTCCTTGTCGCCGATGAAAAGATCCATCAGTTTCGCCTTTAGATAGGCCCGGGCATCGATGCGGTTGCAGGGACTTTCTTCAAGGTGTTCCCACAGCCTCTCCGTTCCGCTGATCCTCCGGGACCCCGCAAAGCCTGGCGTATCGTCCGGCCCTTCAGACGGGTGTTCTTGTAGCGTTCCTATAAGGCCGGCAAACTCTTCGCGGTACTCTCCCAGCCTCGGATCATCTGGAATAACGACGAGTGTGTGCTTGGAATGGAGAATACCAGTGGCTTCCATCAGCGGGTCAACCACGAGTGCCCCTGTTGGTAAAAGCGCGCTGATCAAGTCCTGAAGGACGTCATCTACAATGGTATCCTTGAGTTCGTCCCATATTCTTTTGGTGGGGTCTTTATCCAGGGAGCGGACCGTATAGCGGCGGCCGTCTTCCCCTGTAAAGTGAAGCGAGATGGACTGCCCAAATCCGCCGGTGCGAAGCGGTGTTAAGCCACCTCCTACGCTGCCGAGGTCGAGGACGGCAACCTCAATAGGGGTGGTCCAGAGGTCCCGGTTATTGCTGCCGTAAAACCAGCGTTTGAACCCGCCAGCCCGGAATCTTTCCCCTGGAATCACCATGTGGGTTTTGGCTCCCTGCGGCGGAATAGATCGGTGAATCCTGTATCCTGGAGCAGGTGAATCCTCCTCAGATGTGGATTCTATCGGAACAGAAAAAGCGAACACCAGGAAGAATAAAATAGCGTTTTGTTTGGGAAATACCATTTTTATCCTTTCGTTTCATGGTGATTGGGATAAGACAGATGCCTCTGAAATTTTATAGCGCATCAAAACGCATATCCGACTGCGGTATAAATCTCGATATCTTTTTTTTCTGTGCTCACAATATCAATGCGAATGGGGCCTAAAAACGTTGTGCTGATATAACCACCAATACCAAAACCGTGAATACGGGTATTTGGCTGATCTGGATTGTTGTACAGACCGCCCTGATAGAAAATTCCAACAGCACTGAGCGGTATGGCTCCCCAAAATTTCTTGTGGCTCCAGATAGAAATGCCCGCCGAGACGAACCTGGGAACTCTCAGTTCATCTCGGTTGAGACCGACAACGCGCAATGCTGCGTTACTAAAGTGCCCTGCACCACCTAATGCGAAGTGTTCATAAATCGGCGCGGACTGTGTCATATAGCCTCCTTGAGACCAGAGGCCCACGCTCAATTGCGGATGGGGGCTGGCGAAGTACGCGAGTTGTGTTTGCACCTGCTTATGTGAAAATGTCCGATGGACCCATTTTGCTTGCGTTTGAAAATAGACGCCGTGTCTTGTCAAAAACACATCGTCTCGGGTGTCAATACCTGCGGATAACCACAAGGCGGGCAGATCTTTAGACGCATTGCCTATTGAACTGTCCGCATCGCGAATGCGGACATGCTCGACTTGATACCCCACTTTGAAACCTCCCCAACTGTGGAACAAAACCTGCATGCCCAATCGCGCGCGAAAACGCTTTTCATTATACGTGTCCTGGCGTTGCCCATTTTGAAAATACCACCGCTCTTGATTCCAACCTTGAATATCTCCGAGGAAACCCAGGCGCCTGGATGAGCGAAAAATTAAATCCATTTCAGCAAAATTCAAATTGCCCAACAGACCGCGAAAATAAAACTCTGCTACGGGGCCATAAGCATTTTGATGTGCAAACTCGGTCATTGCCGAAACCCCAAAATCGTTGTCGTAATGAAGTCCTATTTTCAACTCACTGGGGGGGTTTTCAAGTACCTGAAAAACCAATTCGGTATAGTCTTCGTGGTAGATGACCTCGTAATCTACCGTTTGAAATAAGCCGGTCGCATAGAATCGGCCAGATTCGTTTTCCAGTTTCCGAAACGATATCGGTTTGTTGACGAACTTTTCCAATCGCGATGTAAATACCTCTTGTGAATAGCGCTCTAAACCCTCAATTCGCACCCGGTCAATTACAATATCCGATGGTATATCTACCCAGGTTCTGAAATCAAAATCATCTGGTAATATTGACGGTCTCGACTTTTCAACGCGTTTTGAAATTCCGAGCGTTTGCAGGGCCTTCCAGATTGCATTTAGATGTTTTTCGGCTTCTTTTTCGCCAATTGGGATTAAGGTATATGACAGATTAAAATCGCCGCCATCAAATTTTTTTAAATCAGGGGTTATCAGCACATGGGCGCGTTTTCGATTGGCGACTTTTTTTTCTTCAATTCGAAAACTAACAGCTTGATCTATGACGTCGATGATATCTTCAATTTCGTGCTTTTGGGTGCGCAAAGGCGTGGCACAATCCACGGCAATAACAAAATCAGCACCAGCGTCTAATGCGACATCTACAGGCAGATTATTGACAATGCCGCCATCAACGAGATGGGTTTGTTCTGTACTTATCGGGGCAAATACCCCTGGGACAGAAATACTTGCTCTGATTGCCGTGCCGAGCGAGCCATTTTTAATCACGACCTGTTCGCCAGATAAAATATCTGTTGCTATTGCGCGAAAAGGCGTTGACAGCCGATCAAAATCGTTTCTCGCCCGATAAATTGCGCCAAGGGTCAATTGATTGAGAAAATGCTGAATTTTTTGTCCGGCAAAAACCCCATAGGGCAATTTCAGGTTCAGTTTATCGAGGCGCAATGCAAGCATCTGGCGATCAGCTATTGGTTTGCGATTCAAATTCGACAGACGGCGGTTGGGGCTATTGTTGGTTATTTCCCACCAATCTGTTCCCACAATAATGCGTTCGACATTATCAACAGAATATCCGGCAGCGTACAGTCCTCCCACCAGAGCGCCATAACTCACGCCCACGACCAAATCAATGGGTATGCCTTCGCGCTCGAGCACGCGCAATACGCCGATGTGTGCCCCACCACGCGCGCCTCCTCCACTCAGCACGAGTGCGACTCGGGGTCTCTGTGTTGCAAAAGAAGGCAGCGTGACAGACAAGGCAAAACCGAAACAGAAGACAAAAACAAATAGGCTTTGAACTATCCCGCATTTTGTTGCGTATAATTTTTTGCCTGTCATCTGATTCTCGGCCTTTGAAAGAATTGAAACTACTCCTGCCGATCAACCCGTACAATCTGATATAGTCCGACATTCCAAACAAAAAAATAAACCCGAACGTACTTATCTGCCCATCCAGACCTCACGGTCCGAATCTCTATCCCGTAATATTGTCCATCCGGCAAATCGCGTGGTATGGGTATGTGCCCTGACGTATCGAGTTGATGCACAGCACCCTGTGCCTTTCCATCGCGACTCAAAAATTGATAAAAATACCGGGTCTCTACTTCAGTAGCCAGATTTCCCACAATCGCCAGATCCTCAAAATGCAATCCTCGTCTATCAATCCAAAAGCGATCCAGTGGATTTATGCGTCGGAACCAGTAATCGCCCACCTTATCGCGGCGTGCGATCAAAAGTTGAATGAGTCTCTCTTCAGACTTCTTGTCGCTCAAATGCCCTGTCTTCACAATAGCTGCCAAATCCGCATCGCTAAACGCCATTGCGATTTTTGCCCCCCAGTACCCGTCGCGATTTGTACACCGCTGAAAAGCCGGATTGGGATAATTGGTAACCCACCGCCTGGGCGAAAATACATCGCTCTCCAAATAACCAATTGATGGAAAATGTATAGGCTCTGCATCTTCCCACGCCTTTCGATACAGCCCCAGCCCCAAAACTGATGGGACAATATAGCGAAAATCGACAAAATACTCATTTCCTGATCTGGGCGTGTGAGGCCGCACCGAACGACTACCCAAAGTCGCGTCCATATCGATCAAATAATGTTTGATATATTGACGTCCCTGTTCATCAGTCACAAACATATTCAGGGTGTTGGCCGCACGTCGATCTACATCATTGATCCACGAAGAGATCGCTCGCAACCCTCGTAACTCCCTTCGATGCTGGTGTTTCACGCGATCATTGGGATCGTCTTTCCGCCGACTGTGAAAATCAAAAACACCGAGAGGAATACCCGTTAATCTCTTGCTTGCCAGGCACCGGATATGCCCGTTAGCTTGCTTTTCAATAGAAGACAGTACATTTTGCAAGTCTGCATCTGTCATGGACCTGCGCCTTCCCTCACCATCAACCACCTCCGCTTCAGGACCGATAGTAAGCCATTCGGCGCGAAAAAAAACAACGGAATTTTGCGGCACATGATAGCCCGCAGCATACAGAATTTTTGTCGATACAACCTCAGCAGTTGTCGCCAGTTCCTCATAACCTTTGGCGTCAAACTTTAAAAAATAAGTATCTCCTTTTGCGTCCTGAATCGTAAACCCAGGCACCTGGCCCTCAAAATTTCCCGATATAATCTCCCATGAACCGCTCGTATCTGGATGCGCGTACCCCGGTCCTTTGGTCAACGCCGCAGCATCCATCCGCACAAGAAAATGCCGATTCGTGTACCACGATGAATTGGGTACTTCATCCAGCACATTGATATTATCTGCCTGACGAGGTGGCGCAATATTCAGAATATTTCCGACCCGCCGCGCACTCCGTCCCAAATCCAGTTTCTTCGTCATTGGATAAACAAAAGAGTGATCGACCATGTCCCATATCAGATTCCTTTTAATTACTTTGGGTTGAGCAATACTGCGATTATCGGGATCAAACCACTTGATTGGCGCAGTTGATAAATGGCGGTCAGCCGCTTTAACCTCGGCAGCAATACAGGCCATAAGCACCCATACCCACAATTTATTTAAATCCTTTTTCATAAAGAATGTCTTCTCTGCGTCTTCTAAAATGCCTGACTCATCGTAAATCCGATGAGGAAACGATTGGCAGTACTATGCCCAATTTTGATTTTGCCGAGCAAATCGGTCTCCGTGCGAAATGCAATACCGCCGCCCCATGAAGAATGGAACCCTCCCCACCTCAAATCGCCAAAATGGTCGAAAATTTGACCTTCATCCCAAAACAAAAACACATTCGAATAATCCCATATTGGATATCGATACTCCACATTAAATTGCAATGCTCCCTGTCCGCGAAAATAACCGCGTGTGTATCCGCGTGCCGATTCATTACCACCCAATTGGATCAACTCGGTATAAGGAACAAATCCATCCCCCACTGACCGCACTTTATCCATCCGTGCGTGCAGAACCAGAATTCGGTTTTTCCAGAACAGCGTGATATAACGGGCAGCTTCGGCGCGTATCTTGTAGAACGCAATGCGATCAGGACCTGTCACCCAGTCGCCTTCTAAGGTGATAAATCCACCGCGTTCGGGATATCCAATATCTCTTGCAAAATAAAACTGATCTCCAAATTGTGTAACTATCCTGCCTGGAAATCGATAATTGGGGGGATGAGAAAGCTGGCGAACAGGTTTTTTATAATCGCGGTCATCATACATTACCCGAAGTCCAAAGCGATAAAATTTAAATATTGTACCCAACCCTTTAAGCAGGCGTGCCTGTGGTGATGATCCCGGGTCGGAAAGCGGTTGTAATCCACCCAATACAGGCATAAAATCGCGCTGCGAAAATCCAATCCTGCCCACCATTTTAAATTGCGGCGCAAAAGACGCGATCTCATCCGTTTTCAAACGCCATTCAACAGAGGTCTCAACATCAACTTTTTTGAGTTCAAAAAGCCTCGATTCGTCGTCATTTATTGCGCCGTTTATATTGGCATTTTTATTTTTGGTTTGCAAATATCCACCCTGAATTTTCCAAATAAGCCCCGTATCCAATAGATTGGGGTCAATATACAGACCTTCGCAAAATTGTCCCTGTCCACCTGAATAGATATAGTGCGCTGTGATTGTATTTTCACGCCCCAGGATATTGGTGTGAAAAAGACGCGCTCCAACCCCTGTACCCGTTTCTCCTCCCAATTGCCCGTGCGGGAAAAGACCAAATGTACCCGTTTTATTAGTGAAAAATTTATAGTAGCGAACCCATAGTTTGGCATACTCTACTTGAAGGGCGAATTTCTCCAAAGGATAGACCATCATCACCAGGATATACCGGGGGAATCGCAAGAGATATTTCACTTTTGAAGTTTTTGTAACATAGACATCCGTACTGTCGGTAACTTCGGCTTGCGATATATCGTAGGGATCGTGCTTGTAAAGACTATCAATTTTAGCCTCCGAAGTTGAAGTATGCGCGTTCTTGGGGGTGCTCAACTGACAGAAGACAAAGACACACAAAGGAAGAAAAAATAAAAATAAGCGCATCAACCGATTCTCAAAAAATTATCAATTTATATAACTCAAGTTATGTGATATAAAGTAGAAATACTATACAAAAATACAGAGATCAACCCCCTTGTTGGTGACCGCAGGTACCCGCTCAGGCGTCCTCCTTTGTATCAAATTGCCAGCAGTCTCAGACTGCGACTTTGCCAAATAGAGGGCGCAAATCATGGCGCATATCTTCTATGCCTTTTCTTTGCCGAAGGCATCCACAAAGATCAGAAAATCGCCAAATCCGATGGTGCCATCGCTATCCAGATCATATTGCGCCGTCGGGCAAACTCAAACGGGTATGGTCTTGGGCGAGACTTTTCTGCACGAACAAGATAGAGAGGATGAGGTTGAACAATAGGGCCTTTTTCATGTGAGAACCCTCCTTAGAGACTGTTTTAAAACTCATTTTGCCCCTTCTCGGCTATGCGCTATTGCCCTGTCATTCTGAGCGGAGCGCAGCGGAGTCGAAGGAGCGGGGTACAACTGGCCGGTGAACGAGCCTGAAAAGCGGCTCGTTGTACACCATCCTCAGGCCAGTTCATCTCTTACCAACTCAGGTGGAAAAGATGCTTCGGCTACGCTCAGCATGACAAAACGCCTGACATGCGTAACATCAGGTATTAATTTTAAAACAGCTTCTTAGGGATCGACCACATATACTATACTAGGCACAAGCAGGTAGAATTTGCCATTGGCGTAGGTAATCCCACTAGGATATCCATTGTCGGGAGACAGGTTGAAGTCAGAAGCTACATCGCGCTGTCCAGAACTCATATACGCATATACTTTGAATCGGTGACTATCAGCCACATAGAACCTGTCATTGGCGTAGATGATCCCTTGAGCCAACACATTGTCGGAAGATAGGTTGAAATCGGAAGCTGTATCGCGTTGTCCAGAACTCATATACGCATATACCTTGTCCCTTCTACTATCGACCACATAGAACCTGTCATTGGCGTAGGTGATCCCTGTAGGTGTCCCATTGTCGGAAGATAGGTTGAAGTCGGAAGCTGTATCGCGTTGCCCAGAACTCATATGCGCATATACCTTGTCCGTGCTACTATTGACCACATAGAACCTATCATTAGCGTAGGTGATCCCCCTAGTGCATCTCGGCAAAAGAAACTGGTCATATCAATTTGACTTGCGGTTGTCATTGCGGCATGGTTTAAGCCGCAATCCAGAAGGTTTTGATGTTCACTTCTATATGTCGCAAGACTTACGCCACGATGCACTAGGTGTCCGATTGTCGGGAGACAGGTTGAAGTCGGAAATTGCATCGCGTTGCCCAGAACTCATATACGCATACACCTTGTCCCTTCTACTATCGACCACATAGAACCTGCCATTGGCGTAGGTGATCCCAGTGAGATGATCAAAAGCACTCTGTCGGATGATTGTTGTTGGTAGAGGGTACCCTCCAACCTTCGATGCTCTAACATAGGATGTTCTCACATAGTTTGAACAGCCTGCGTCATTGCAGGCCCGTACCCAGTATCCTATTGTGCCATGACTACTAAGGTGAGCAGTGGTTGTGTCACTTACATTAGCTATTCGCCTGCAGCCCCCTGGGCAACTAACATTAAAGAAACTCGCACTGTCGTAATATACCCGATAAGAAGTTGCGTTAGGAGTAGGATCCCAGGTGATTCTATATTCTTGAATAGAAGTATCCCACCAATACCGTGCATTGTCAGGTGGGGGCGGTATAACATTACTGTCGGGACCGCCTTGCCCGCCACCTGTAGAATACGTTGTGTCAAACACTTCTACAAACGCCAGAAAATCCGCCAAATTTACGATTTCATTGCCATCAAAATCCATCCGTGCATCAAATCCCACATCCGACGATGTCTTGTTAAAAACTGCGACAAAGAGTAGAAAATCCGCCAAATTTACGTTTCCATTGCCATCAAAATCACCGGGGCCAGTTGCTGGAAAGGTGATGATCGCATTGGATACATCTAATACGTCAACATCGCTCCCACTGGTCATTTGAAAGCTTTTGACGATCAGTGTCGCACCGCCTTCAAGCGACCTCGTCACTTGCAAATCAAGCTGCCCTAAATAACCCGTTGAGGGTACAGAAGTACCCGTGGGAAATAACGCGGACAGCTTTGTAGAGCCGGTGCTTATCAGCACTCCTCCTGTCCAATCCATGCCTGATACATTTCCGATATAGCTGGAAAATGTCTTGCCCGGCAGATCGAGTTCCACTGTATAACCATTGGTAGATTGACCCGCACCTGCTGGTACGAAAAGTTGAAACTGGATCGTATCCCCCGCCTTTTGTTCGGGAAGGGTTTGCACATTGTTGTTTTGTACAGGATTTTCGATCTGCGTATCCACCTGGAGTACCGCTCCTGAAAATGCGCCTAAAAAGTGTTGTGCAAACGAGGGAAGAAAAAGTAGTGATGCGAATAGGGAACAGAGTGATATACGTTTGAGAATGGACATGGCAATAATCTCCAAGGGTACGAGATTTAGCATTGTATTTCAGCACCAGAATTTCATTGATCCTCACGTATTCTCAAGCGTTTGGGCTTCAACTCGATTGGCTTGTATTCATCAATCTCGCCGATGGGTTCTATTATGATGCAGTTAATCGGGACCTGGTGCCCAGATGCTATCGCCAATTTAGCAGCGGTAGGAGAGGGTAGCGTGTACGCGTCAGCCCGGCTGACATCGACGATGTAGCCCAGATCGGACAGAGACTGGATGGTAATTGCGCTCAATGGTTGGCGCGTCGCAGCACCGGGAGAAGCAAATCCCTCCATGAGTTCATGGGGTCCAAACACAGACTGCCGCCAATGACCATCCTTTGTACCCGGTCCCCCTTTCTCATTCTCCACGGGTACCTTTCCATCAGCGTAGTTCGTTCCGCCTGCGTCATTGAACGCCTCAATCGCTTCTGCACCTGCGAAATGCGTATCGGCATCATCTACCTCTACGGGAATGATAAAAAAGATATATTCGATTGACGGATTTCTTAACAAGCCGAGGCTTTTCCACACAGTACCGATCCCCAAACAATGCCCCATCTCATGCAGATAGAGATCTTGCAGAGCTTCAAGCGTAAAATCGCCCAGGTCAGACGTGTCGAATCTCATTCGCGCTACAATCGGCAATTTTGATTGCCCGCGCATTTCTCGAGGTCCCGCACTCCCCAGGGTTTCACCTGGGCCGTCAATATTAGTGAGGCTTGCGTAGATCTGCAGATCATCTACAAGACCAAAGACCTTAACACCGTCTATCTCTCCCCCCTCATCTGAACTGACAAAAACATCAGGGATGTCGCTCGTGATGATGTTTTCCCAACGCGTAACCGCGGCATTGAAGGCTGCTCTGTGACCTTCAGATGGCTCGCTGCCGACCCAAATGACTTCGATATTAAAGGCGTTGGGATCGGGCGCATCGGAAAACCGCCACGCCTGGGGTGAATCGTAGTTTTCCTCGCTACCACATCTGGCGCGTAAAGTGCCTGTGGTTGTTGAAGAGAAGGTCATTTCGATTGTGCAGGTACCGCCCAACTGCCCTCCATCATAGTTTTGCGTAAGTGTGCCAGTATTCGAGCCAGTATTTGAATATGTATAGCTTCCCGGATATGCATTGTTTTCCTCGAAACGACCAGTAGATACAAACTCGATATAATAGGTCTCTACGGATAGGACTTTGTCCCTAACAAATGTATTGAATGCATTCTGATCTACTGGGGCAAAGCCGGGAGCGGGACGACTGGTTGTGCCGTTGCCCGATGGCGACCAATCGCTCGTGCCTTCGTCATTGGTTGCTCGCACCTGTACCTCGTAAGTGGTCTCAGACATCAAGCCTCTAATCGTCGTGCTCAAGCCTGGCCCAATATGGGGCCAGTCGGTGAAGCTGCCACCTGCCTCCCTGTATTGCACATCGTAGTCGCTGATGGCAGGACCGGTATTTTCAGGTGCTGCCCAACGCACGCTCAGGCTATTAGATGAGGCTGTAACTGTGGGTGCAGCAGGTCTGCTCGGGGGTTCGTTTTCATCGGTCAGGGAGATCTCCACGCTAATGGTCGCACTGCCACCTTTACCGTCCTGTGCCCGCACGGTTACCGAATAGCTGTCCTTTGTCTCATAGTCGTAGGTTACACCTGATTGGGTACTGAGTTGACCGCTATTGGACTGGACAGAGAATGCAGAGGCATCCCTGCCTTCCAGGCTGTAGGTGAGCGGGTCACTGTCGCCATCTGTCGCGCTGACCGGATTGCCGATGTTCTGACCTGCCCCTGTATTCTCGGCTATGCTGCGAGTCGTGTTCACTCCATCACTGAACACTGGGGATTGATTGGCTATGGTTGTCCCGGTAACCGATGGCGACCAGGAGCTTTCGCCTTGGACATTGTGCGCGCGCACCTGTACCTCGTAACGGGTGTTCGTGCTCAAGCCCGTGATTGTCGTCGTCGTGCCAGTCCCAGTATGGGGCCAGTCGGTGAAGCTGCCTCCTGCTTCCCTGTACTGCACGTCGTAGTCATTGATGGCGGGACCGGGATTAGTCGGTGCTGTCCAGCGCAGGCTCAGGCTGTTCAAGGTCGAGGCTGTGACTACTGGTGCATCGGGTCTATCCGGTGGTTCATTTTCATCGGTGAGGGTGATCTCCACGGCAATGGTTGCACTGCCGCCTTCTCCATCCTGTACTCGCACGGTTACTGAATAGGTATCCTTTGTCTCATAGTCATACGTCACACCCGATCGGGTCCTGAGTTGACCACTGCCTGAGACTATGGTAAATGCAGAGGCATCCCCGCCCTGAAGGCTGTAGGTGAGGCGATCGTTGTCGCTATCTGTCGCGCTGACCGGGTTGCCGATGTCCTGACCTGCCCCTGTGTTCTCGGCTATGCTGCGGGTCGTGCTCGCGCCTTCACTGAATACTGGAGGCTGATTGGGTGCGGGTGGAGGAGGGGCGCTTCTCACGGTCACGATGACAGCACTGGAGCAGTTGTTACCCGTGTCGGATTCGCCAGTGACTGCCTCGACACAGGCTCCGTAGTAATATCTGCCAGCACTTGACGGGGCTGATAAGAAATCCGACTCATCACTGGTTTCAGAAGGATCAAGGGAGCTAACATAGTCCGTATCTATTTCTGTATCACTCTGGTCAATCGTCTCGTCGGTTGACAGATAATAGCGCAATGTGGTAGAGGAAGATCGCCCGCCACCCTGATTGCGAACAGTGGCATATAGCCTGAAGGATGCACCTGGTCCTGGACTACTATTGCTAACCGAAGGCGATTCGACGATTAAGTCAGGACCGAGAACAGTGACGGTGACCGCACTGGAGCAGTTGTTACCTGTATCGCTCTCCCCAGTGACGCTTTCGACGCAGGCGCCATAGTAATATGTGCCCTCACTCGATGGTGCCTTCAAACGAACAGACTCATCACTACTTGCAGAAGCATTAAGGCGGCTCACGTAGTCCGTGCCCACTTCAGTATCACTTGTCGATATTGCCTCGTCGGTTGACAGATAATAGCGCAATGTGGTAGAGGAAGACCGCCCTCCACCCTGATTGCGAACGGTGGCATTCAGGTAGAAAGATTGCTCTGGTGACAGGGTGTTATTATCGACCGAAGGCGATTCGACAATCAGATCGGGATTATTAGCACCAGTACTACTGGTGGTGCCACTGCCCGATGGCGACCAGTCACCAGTGCCTTCGTCATTGGTCGCTCGTACCTGTACCTCGTAAGAGGTATTTTCTGTCAAGCCCGTGATTGCTGTTGTCGTGCTCGTGCCAGTATGGGGCCAGTCGGTGAAGTTGCCTCCTGTAGCTCTGTACTGTATATCGTAGTCGCTGATCGCGGGACCGGTATTTCCCGGTTCTGCCCAACGCACGCTCAGGCTATTCGATGAGGCCGTGACTGTCGGCGCAGCGGGTCTGCCCGGTGGTTCGTTCTCATCGGTCAGAGTGATGGTCACGGCAATGGTCGCACTGCCGCCTTTGCCATCCTGTGCCCGCACGGTTACCGAATAGGTATCCTTTGTCTCATAGTCATACGTCTGACCTGACCGGGTCGTAAGTTGACCACTATTTGACTGGACAGTGAATGCAGAGGCGTCCCTACCTTCGAGGCTGTAGGTAATCTGGTCGTTGTCGCCATCTGTCGCACTGACCGGGTTTCCGATGCTCTGGCCTGCTCCTGTGTTCTCTGCTATGTTGCGGGTCGTGTTCGTTCCTTCACTGAACATTGGGGACTGATTGGCTGTGGTCGTTCCGGTAGCAGATGGCGACCAGTTGCTCACTCCCTGGGCATTGCGCGCGCGCACCTGTATCTCGTAACGGGTGTTTGCGGTCAATCCAGTGATCGTCGTGCTCGTGTTCGTGCCTGTATGGGGCCAGTCGGTGAAGCTGCCTCCTGCTTCCCTGTATTGTACATCATAGTCGCTGATTGCAGACCCGGAGTTAGTCGGTGCTGTCCAGCGCACGCTCAGGCTGTTCAATGTTGAGGCTGTGACTGTGGGCGCATCTGGCCTGCCCGGCGTTTCATTCTCATCGGTGAGGGTGATGGTCACGCTAATGGTCGCACTGCCGCCTTTGCTGTCCTGTGCCCGCACTGTTACTGAATAGCTGCTCTGTTTCTCGTAGTCATACTTCACGCCCGATCGGGTCCTGAGTTGACCACTACCTGAGATGATGGTGAATGCTCTGGCATCTCTGCCTTCGAGGCTGTAGGTGAGCCGGTCATTATCGCCATCTGTCGCGCTGATCGGGTTTCCGATGTTCTGCCCTGCGCCTGTGTTTTCTGCTATGCTGCGGGTGGTGCTCGCGCCTTCACTGAATACTGGAGGCTGGTTGGGGGTAGGTGGAGGGGGTGTGCCGCCCACGGTTATGGTGACAGTACTGGAGCAGTTGTTGCCTGTGTCAGATTCGCCAGTGACTGCCTCGACACAGGCGCCGTAGTAATATGTGCCTGCACTCGACGGGGCGTTCAAATAAGCAGATTCCTCGCTGGTTTCAGAAGGGGCAAGGCGGCTCACGTAGTCCGTATCTACTTCCTGATCGTTCGTATTGATCGTCACATCGGTTGAGAGATAATAGCGCAATGTGGTAGAGGCAGACCGACTGCCACCCTGATTGCGAACAGTGGCATATAGCCTGAAGGATGCACCTGCCTTTGGGTTACTTTCGCTGACTGTAGGTGATTCGACGATTAAGTCAGAACCACTAATAGTGACGGCGACAGCACTGGAGCAGTTGTTACCTGTATCAGATTCTCCATCCACCGCCTCGACACAGGCTCCGTAGTAATACGTGCCCTCGCTCGACGGTGCCGCTAAACGAACAGATTCCTCGCTGGTTTCAGAAGGATCAAGGCGGGTCACAGAGTCCGTATCTACCTCCGTATCGCTTGTTGTGATTGTCTCGTCGGTTGAGAGATAATAGCGCAATGTGGTATAGTTAGACCGACTGCCACCTTGATTGCGCACTGTCGCACTCAGGTAGAAAGACTCCCCCGGTCCTGGGGTGTTGTTATCGACCGTAGGCGATTCGACGATTAAGTCAGAACCACTAACAGTGACGGTGACAGCACTGGAGCAGTTGTTACCCGTATCGCTCTCCCCGGTGACGCTCTCGACACAAGCTCCATAATAATACTTGCCCTCACTCGATGGGGCGTCCAAATAAGCCCTCTCGTCGCTGGTTTCAGAAGGATCAAGGGGGCTAACGTAGCTGGTTTCTATTTCCGTATCACCTGTCGTGATGGTCTGATCGGTTGACAGATAATAGCGCAATGTCGTCGAGGGAGCCGCGCCACCACCCTGATTGCGAACAGTCGCACTCAATGTGAAGGATGCGCCTGGCCCCGGACTACTATTGCTTACTGAAGGCAATTCAACGATTAAGTCAGAGCCAAGAACAGTGACAGTGACAGCACTGGAGCAGTTGTTTCCTGTGTCAGATTCGCTATCCACCGCATCGACACAGGCGCCATAGTAATACGTGCCTTCACTCAATGGTGCTTCTATCCGAGCGAACTCATCACTAATTGCAGAAGAATTAAGGCGGCTTACATAGTCGGTTTCTACTTCCGTATCACCTGTCGTGATGGTCTCATCTGTTGATAGATAATAGCGCAATGTCGTAGAGGCAGCCCGACTGCCTCCCCGGTTGCGAACAGTTGCACTCAGTGTGAAATACGCGCCTGCATCCGGGCTACTATCGCTGACTGCAGGCGATTCGACAATCAGATCGGGACCACCAGTAGGCGTGCCCCCGCCCGGTGGTGGTTGTGGCGGTGGTTGTGGCGGTGGTTGTGGCGGTGGTGGTTGGCCTCCGTTACCAGTGCCAGCGGTAACGGGTAATGTCGTAGCGAGTGCGGGACCGTTATAGCCCGCTATGGCACCTGCCTCTACCGTGAAGGTCAGTGAGCCATTGGTGGTCATATTCCCGTTAAATGTAAGTTTAACGGTTACCACTACATCGCTCACGCGATCTATATCAAACGTGCCCACACTTACGCCAGCAATGCCCGATACCTTCACGTTACCTTGAATGTCAAAGAAAAACGACTCGTACGTAGCGTTGCTCAGCGTCAGGGTGATCACACTGCCATCCAATGTCGCTTCTGTCAATGGCTGTGGCGTTGATGCGACCACCGATTCCTCCAGCGCGGTAACGGGCAATGTCGCAGTGAGTGAGCCGCTGTAGCCCGCTATGGCATCTGCCTCTACTGTGAAGGTCAGTGTGCCATCGGTGGTCATATTCCCGTTAAATGTAAGCTCAACGGTTACCACTGTATCGCTTACGCGATCTATATCGAAGAAACCGTTAAAGGTAACCCCGGGAATACCGGATACTTTCACCGCATCATTAATGTCGAACACGGACCGCTCATAAGAACGTCCTGTCAGCGTCAGGGTGACCACACTGCCATCCAATGTTGCTTCTGTCAATGGCTGTGGCGTTGATGCGGCCACCGATTCTTCCAGCGCGGTAACAGACAATGTTGTCGTGAGCGCAGACCCGCTATAGTTGGCTATGGCACCTGCCTCTACCGTGAAGGTCAGCGTGCCATTGGTGGTCATATTTCCGTTAAATGTAAGCTCAACAGTTACCACTGTATCACTCACGCGATCTACATCGAAGAAACTGTCAAAGGTAACCCCAGAAATGCCCGATACCTTTACGTTACGTTGAATGTCGAAGAAAAACGACTCGTAAGTAGCACTGCTCAGCGTCAGGGTGATCACACTGCCATCCAATGTCGCTTCTGTCAATGGCTGTGGCGTTGATGCGACCACCGATTCTTCCTGCGCAGTAACGGGCAATGTCGCACCGGTGGTCCCCGTGTTCTCCGCCATGCTTTGAGTCGTGCTCGCGTCCTGGCCCGATGACGTTGGAGACTTTTGTGCTACAACGTTTTTTCCAAAGTTGTCGGTTAAAATTAGAAAGTCTTCAAAAGCAATTTTGCCATCGCTATTGAGGTCGTATTTTTCATCATACTTATCCTGGCCCTCCTCGGATCCAAACACGCTTACAAACATCAAAAAGTCGGGAAAATCCACAATCCCGTTGCCGTCAAAGTCGAGAGAAGGTGGCGCAGCGGTCTCTAAGGCTGCGCTGCTGGTCTGTGGGGATAGCGACCGCGGGTAAATCAAGAAGATCAGGCTCAGCAGACTGGTGATGCCGAGCACGAAGGAGAGAAATTTAAGAGGAGGTTTCATGAGTAACCGTGTGGATAGTTTTGCCACTCAGGGCTAACAATTGGTCCGCGATCAGATCAGTAGTTAATTCGAGAATCCTTATTTGCCGAAGGCATCGACAAAGATCAGAAAATCGCCAACACCAATTGTGCCATCGCCATCCAGATCGTACCGTGCATCATACTCCGCATCACTTTGAGTTAGCCCGAAATGATCTACAAATAGCAAAAAGTCGGGAATACCAACAATGCCATCGCCATTAAAGTCAGATGTAGGGGCTGGCGTAGGGGTTGACGGTGTGATATACGGCGACATATTCCATAGGAGGATTGTGCCATCTACTGATCCGGAAGATAGCAGCATTCCATCTGGGGAAAACGCTACGGAAAAGACGTTGTCTGTATGCCCTTCAAGAAGGGTGGCGTTTCCAGTCGCAATGTCCCACAGGAGGATCGTGTTATCCAAAGATCCAGAGGATAGTATTGTCCCATCGGGTGAAAAGGACACAGAACTGACTGCCTGTGTATGTCCTTTAAGAGTGGCGGTTGTAGTGCGCGTTGCTACGTTCCACAGCAGGATTGTGCCATCCAGAGATCCGGAAGCGAGTAGTCCATCCTCATCCTGCGAAAATGCTATAGAACTGACCACCTGCGTATGTCCTTCAAGGGTAGTGGTCGTTGTGCGCGTTGCTACGTCCCATAGTAGAATTGTGCCATCCAGAGATCCGGAAGCGAGTATTGTCCCATCTGGCGAGAACGCGATAGAACTGACAGCCTGTCCTTCAAGAGTGGTGGTGTTTCCAGTCGCTACGTCCCACAGTAGGATGGTGCCATCCAAAGACCCGGAAGCGAGTAGCGTCTCATCCTCATCTGGCGAGAACGCGATAGAACTGACAGCCTGTCCTTCAAGAGTGGTGGTGTTTCCAGTCGCTACGTCCCACAGTAGGATGGTGCCATCCAAAGACCCGGAAGCTATCAACCTCCCATCTGGGGAAAACGACACGGAAAAGACATCTCCCGAATGTTCCTCAAGGGTGGTGATCTGCTCTCTCCTCACTGTGTCCCACAGTAGGATGGTGCCATCCAAAGACCCGGAAGCGAGTAGCGTTTCATCTTCATCGGGAGAGAACGCGACAGAACTGACCGCCTGCGTATGTCCTTCAAGTGTGGAGGTGTTTCCAGTCGCCACATTCCACAGTAGGATGGTGCCATCCAAAGATCCAGAAGCCAGTAATATCTCATCCCCATCCTGAGATAGGGATACAGAATTGACATTATTTGTATGTCCTTCAAAGGTGGCGGTATTTTTGCGCGCCTGCATGTCCCACAGCTTGATCGTATTATCATCAGATCCGGAAGATAGTATTGTTCCATCGGGTGAAAATGCCACGGAACGGACATCATCTGTATGTCCTTCAAGTGTGGTGGTGTTTTCTGTCGCGATATCCCACAGCACAACCGTGCCATCCCCTGATCCGGAAGCGAGTATTGTTCCATCAGGTGAAAATGCCACGGACAAGACATTTCCCCTGCGTGCTTCAAATGTGTCGGTATTTTGTCCCGTCGCTGTGTTCCAGAGTTTGATCGTTCTATCCAAAGATCCGGAAGCCAGTACCCCCTGGCGGGAAAACGCCACAGAACTGACCCAATCTGTATGGCCCTCAAGTGTGGTGGCATTTCCAGTCGCAATATCCCACAGCACGACCGTGCCATCCTTTCGTCCAGAAGCTATCAGTGTTCCATTGGGGGAAAATGCTACCGATTCGACTGATCTGGAAGCTGTTAGTGTCCCCTTTTGTGGAAAGGACACGGGAGAGATCTTGCCCCTGCGCGTTTCAAATGTGTCGGTATTTTGTCCCGTCGCGATGTCCCACATCGCAACCGTGCCATCTACTGATCCGGAAGCCAGTTGCATCCCATCTCTTGAAAACGCCACAGAACTGACTGCATTTGCAGAGGGTAATAGCATGAGTTCACGGGAGGTCGCCACATCGTAAAGCCATACGCCAATGCCACTTGCCACAGCGAGACTTTGACCGTTTGGCGAGAATGCGATTGCTTTGTCTCCTGTGCCAGTAGGTCCTTTTCCCAAGCGTGCGATTGCACCGTCGGGTACATGCCATGTTGGATAATCCCCGTCCAGGCTCGGCACAGCAGGCGTTCCAATGCTCACTGCATGAAATGTTACCGGCTCATGCACAGCAATAGATACCTCAACGGTGTTTGTTCCCGGATTGGGACCGAGGGTAAGCGTAGCCTCTGCGCGACCATTTGCATCGGTTGTTGCGTATTCAATCGTGAACCGTCCGCTGAGCTTTCCCGCACCGGCGGCCACTCTGAATGTGACTTGCACATCTGGCAAGGGACTATCGTTCTGATCTCGTACTTCAACGATCAGAGGATTTGTCAACATTGCTCTGGGGGTGCCTTGCTGGTTGTCGCCGGAGATTTTTCTCAGTATATCGGGACGAAGTCGCGTCCATTCAGATACGTTCCAAAGCAAAATCCTGCCATCTACTGATCCGGAAGCGAGTAGCGTCCCATTGGGTGAAAACACTACAGAACGGACCGCATTTTTATGTTCTTCAAGAGAGGTGATCTGTGTTCTTTTTCCAACGTTCCACAGTATAACCCTGCCATCCACTGATCCGGAGGATAATACCGTTCCATCTTGTGAAAATGCTACAGCACTGACCGCATCCGTATGTTCCTCAAGGGTGGTGATATTTGTGCCCGCCTGCACGTCCCACAGCTTGACCGTGTTATCATCAGATCCGGAAGCGAGTAGCGTCCCATCTTGTGAAAACGACACAGAAGAGACATCATTCGTATGTCCTTCAAAGGTGGCGATATTTGTGCCTGTCACGACATCCCACAGGAGGATGGTGCCATTCACGGACCCAGAAGCGAGTAGCGTTCCATCTTGCGAAAATACCATAGCACTGATGGCACCCCTGTGTCCCGCAAGGGTGGTGGCGGTCTTCGTCGCCACGTCCCACAGCAGAATTGCGCCATTCACAGACCCGGAAGCGAGCAATATCCCATCTGAGGTAAATGCCACAGCACTGACCACATCTGTCTGATCCTCAAGGATGGCGATATTTGTGCCCGCCTGCACGTCCCACAGCTTGACTGTGCCATCTACTGATGATCCGGAAGCGAGTAGTGTCCCATCGGGGGCAAATGCCACAGCCCTGACCACATCCGTATGTCCTTCAAAGGTGTCGATATTTTGTCTGGTCGTCGCGTTCCACAGCACAACCGTGCCATCCCTTGACCCGGAAGCGAGCATCGTGCCATCCTGAGAAAATGCCACGGATTCGACGGCATTCGCATGTCCTGTAAGGGCGTTTTGTGCGCGGCTATCCTGCACGAACAGCAAGAGGACGAGATTAAAAAATATGGAATAAAGAATGAATTTTTTCATGGGTTTATTACTCAAGATCGGAAAAGAGATACGGCTTGAATGGTCGTTTAATCAACCTCGTGAGCGGTCAGAAACATCGACTTTGCCAAAGAGGTGAAGAAATTCTGATATACTATTGGATCCTTAACAGCTTTTTGTTTGTACTGTACGTTTGCACGTACCAACAATTGGGTTTCGCCCCTGGGGCGAACAGTAACCGTTATGCGGTATTGATGTTCGTCGAGTTTTGTGGCACTGATCATTCCAAGCGTTGCATCTGCTTTATCCAGGACATAGTCGAAATCTTGAAGTGTGGTTATTACAGTTCTAAGCATCTTATTCTTTTCTGTGGTGTCGAATGCACGGGTTTGTATGCTTCGCAACTTGACCTGGCTTTCATCCATCTTTAGCTGATGCCCTTATATATAGTACGCCGTAATACAAATGATTCCAAAGAAAAATTACTCATAAAACCTGCTGGTATATTTCGCATCTTAATACAACATGCAAGTCCTATTGATGGGTAGGTTCTCAGAATAGTCCTATTTGTCCTTACAATGTCAATCCCGAAAATTTGTCCTACTGTTTCGAAATTTGTTGCAGTTTCCATTTTCTGCGATATGTGGTTGGATTATCCCCATACGTCGCTTTGAAAACCCTGCTAAACGTCGATAAGTACGCAAAGCCACACTGATAGGCAATTTCTGAAATGGAATCGGATGTGTGCTTCAACGCTTCTTCAGCCTTTGCCATGCGCACATTCCGCAGGCACATCCTGAATGATTCTCCCAAATGTTTTTTGAACAATGCATATCCATAGGTCTTAGAAAACTTGAAATAGTGCATGATGTCTTCAAATTTCAGTTCTGGATTGGTGTAATTGTCTTCCAGAAATGATTCCAATCGGTTCTTCCACATATCTTGTGAAAGCATATATCTCTTAACTCTGGCCAAGAATAGGTCTCTCTCTATTGGTTTATCAAATACACTCACGGCACCAGCCGTTCGAGCAGATTTTGATTGACCTGTCGCGTTTCGACAGATCCGTATTTGGATTGATCGTATTGCAGCAAAAAGCCATAGCCCTTCAAGTTCTGCGCGTGATTGATGCGATGAAGATGAAAAAATCTGAAACTTAGATGGATTTCTTTGTGGGTATGATCTTTCCCCCAAAGCCTCATTAACAGATCTCGTTTTTCGCATTATCGCGTTATAAAAAATATATTGCTCCAAATTAGAGAGAATCAAGTTGTAAGATTTGTCCTAATGTTCAAAATTTGTTCCAGTGTCCATTTTTTCTTATGTGATTGGATTATTTCCATTGAAAACCTTGTTAAAAGTCGATAAGGACGTAAAACCACATAGATAAGTAATTTCTGAAATGGAATTTCCGATATGTGGTTGGATTATCTCCATACGTTGCTTTGAAAACCTTGCTAAACGTCGATAAGGACGTAAAACCACACCGATAAGCAATTTCTGAAATGGAATCGGATGTGTGCTTCAACGCTTCTTCAGCCTTTGCCATGCGCACATTTCGCAGGCACATCCTGAATGATTCGCCAAAATATTTTTTGAACAATTCATATCCATAGGTCTTAGAGAACCTGAAATAGTGCATGATGTCTTCAAATTTCAGCTCTGGGTTGCTGTAATTATCTTCCAAAAATGATTCCAACCGGTCTTTCCACATATACTGTGATGGCATATATCTTTTTACTTTGGTCAAAAATCTATCTCTCGCTATGGGTTTATCAAGTACACTCACGGCACCGGCCTTGATCAGTTGCTCGCCCAATTCTGCGGATCCCAAACTCGTCATGATCAGTATAGCTGTCTGAATTTTCTCTGCCTGCACATGCGTCAGCAGTGTTATCCCATCCATATCCTCTACCTGTGCCTCAACCACAGCGAGGTCAATTTTTTCCTTGTGCAAAATTTCAAGGCTTTTGTGCCCATTTTCCGCAGTGAATATTTCATACGATTTGTCTCTCAGAAATTTTTCAAGTGCTGAGATTACGAGTGGCTCCTGATCTACAATCAGAATTTTCTGCTTGTCCATATATTCCCCGCATTGTTGAATTTTGCTGTGAAAGGGATCGGGCATTGGGCAATACATCGCCTGCATCAGATGAACTCTGAGTTACTGATGTTCTGAGCGGAGCACAGCGGAGTCGAAGCAGCGGTGTATAACTGCGTACACACAGCACAACGTCAGTATAGCAGTTCGTCTTCTGTCAACGCACAGATAAAAGATACTTCGTCAGCCTAATGGCTGTCGGGCGCAGGTGATTCATTGCGCCCTCTCTGCATGACAGAAACGCGAGACATGCGTAACATCAGTGAGGCATCGGATTTAACACACGCAGAAATACCGCTGGCATACCGCATAGACCTATCCCGTGTAGAGTCATCACGAGACAAGTCCATGTGGTACAGGCCTGGAATATCTGTGCGGGAAATCTGAAGGAAAACAGCGTGATTGGGAGGTACACCGAGAGAGGATACTGCTTGATCGCTTTCAGAACTATCCAGAGAAAGGGAATAGCTACTGGTCTGAGAGGAAAGCGACCGCGGGTAAAACGAGGATATCCGGCTCAGCAGACTGGTGAAGCCGAGCGCGAAGGGAAAGTATTTGAGAGAAAGTGCCATGACCAACCATGTGAATAGTTTTGCAAATTGGATTTGTAAGGATTTGTCTGGACAACTTACAGATTCCGAATTTCAATTTGCATAAATATTTGTTTGTCAACAGCTTAAAGAAAACCGTTCACACTATTGATCGTGGCAATTCCCTCCCGAAAGGATACAAAAACAATGTCAATGCTGCTGATATGGTAGGAGAGGCGAGATAGGGCTTGTCAGTCAACTTTGCCATTTGCCTCTGTTCCGTTTCTCACGCTTTGTCCCGTATAAAGTTTCAAAAAAATTGATAATTCTATAAATCGTATATGATTTTTACGGGTCGAGAATTTATCAATTTTTTTGCGATATTGGGATAGAATCCCAAAAATAAAAGCCCTGCTTGCTTGAGCAGGGCTTAAAAAAATATAAATGAAATCCAACTCTTTTCAGTTCTATATCAACCCTCTCTGCATCGCAATCGCGGCGGCTTCTGTGCGGTTGCCCGCGCCGAGTTTGCCCAGAATTTCGCTGACATGAAATTTTACCGTGCGTTCGGAAATGTTGAGTTGATCGGCGATTTCTTTGTTCAACAGCCCCGTTGCCAACAGGTGTAGCACTTCTTTTTGCCGTGCGGTCAATGCATCGGGATTGTTCACGCTGTCCAATAGCTTGGAAGCGATGAGGGGTTTGAGTAGGGATCCGCCTTCGTTCACCACGCGCACGGCGCGAAACACATCGCTTCGGGGCGCGCCTTTGAGCAAATAGCCTTTTGCGCCGGCTCGCATCGCCGATACGATGCGCTCGTCCGTATCAAAAACTGTAAACACGATTACCCGCACGCTGCTTCTCTGTTCTCCCAGTCGCTGGAGCGTCTCAATACCATCCACGCGCGGCATCTCCAAATCGAGCAATAGCACATCGGGTGTGCGTTCGGCAACTATGTGCAATGCCTCTGCACCATCGCTGGCTTCTCCCACAACTTCAAAATCGGATTGGGTCTGTAGCATAGCAATCAGGCCATCGCGCACAACGGGATGATCGTCTGCAACGACAATGCGAATGGGGCTGCTCATATCTCGCGCTCCAGTGGGATGTGGATTTCCAAACGCGTGCCGTGGTCGGGCGCGCTTTCAATTGCAAATGAACCACCCAGTAAATGCGCCCGCTCATTCAGGCCAATGAGACCGTATCGATCTCTCTGTACGTTTTCCGGATCAAATCCGCGACCGTCGTCTTCGACTACGAGTTGGACGTATTGAGGTGTTGATATCAGTTCGATGAGGACTTTTTTTGCATCTGCATGCTGCGAGATATTATTCAGCGCCTCTTGTGCCATGCGATACAAGCTCGCTTCTATTCTGACGGATAGGGGATGTTCGCCAATACTTTTTACGCGTACACACGCCGCGCCGCCAATATTTTGACTCAGAGTTTCCAATGCTTCAATTAACGTGCGATTTTCAAGTGGTGCAGCGCGCAAATCCAGCACTGCCCGCCGCGCATCTTCCAGGTTATCGCGCGCCAGAGCTATGGCATCGCGTACGGTTTCGGACAGGATTTTGCGATCTGTATTGTTGTCGAGCAAGGCATCCAGAGTTTCCAGACGCATTAAGATCGCCACCAGATTCTGACCGAGGGTGTCGTGTAATTCCCGCGCGAGCCTGAAACGCTCATCCACCGCGCCAATTTCAATACTTTTTTCGTATAGACGCGCGCGTTCAATCGCAATACTCATCAAGTCGCCCACTGTATTGAGCAAGCGCAGGTCTTCGTCTGAGAGTTCGCGCCATTCGACACTGCCCACATTTAATACGCCTACTTTTTTTTCCTGAGCGTACAGCGGGATACTCGCGTGATACTGCAATCCATCTGTGCCTTCTACCAGTCCTTTCAGGCGGCTACAGGCCACGACATTTACATTTGCCGCACCCGTCAAGTCGCCTTTTTGGTAGGTGTCCAGGCAATAGCACCAGCCGCCCATTTTGCTGGGGTTGTCGCGCAATACGGGAGGCAGGTTTTGTGCGGCAGCCAGATAGGGTTGGTGCGTGTCTTCGTGCATGAGCCAGATCCAACTCGTGCTCAAGCCGAGCAATGCGGCTACTTTTTCAAGTGCCGTTTCGAGGGCTTGATCGAGATTGACGGATTGGTTGAGTGCATGGGCAATCGCGTTGAGGATTGAGAGTTCGCGATTGCGTTGTTTGAGTTGGTCTGGCATAACAAAAGCAACCACTTTCAATTTTTTGCAGCGAGATGCTTAAAATCGTGCCCTGTTGGTGTCTGAAATACGCTGAGGTCAAACTCGGGGACTACTGATAGGATGTGGTCGAAAATATCTGCCTGAATCGCCTCGTAATTCGCCCATACTGTATCGCTGCAGAAAACGTAAATTTCTATTGGTAAGCCGTGTTCCTGTGGTGGCAGTTGTCGCACCAAAAATGTCATCTCCTGGTTGACTTTTGGATGATTTTTCAAATACGCGACGATGTATGCCCGAAACGTGCCCACATTGGTCATGCGCCGCCCATTTACCAGGCTCGACTCATCGATCTCTTGCGTCTGGTTGAATTTTGCCAGTTCGTCTTTCTTGTGTTCGATATAGGCGGCGATGTATTTGATTTTTGAAAACCGCGCCAACATCTCTTCGTCGCAAAATTTGATTGTTTGAACATCGATTAAAATTGAACGTTTGATCCGACGCCCACCCGATTCTTGCATGCCGCGCCAGTTCTTAAACGATTCGCTGATCAATGAATACGCCGGGATCGAGGTAATCGTCTTGTCCCAATTTTGTACCTTTACGGTGGTCAATGCCACTTCAATGACATCCCCGTCTGCGCCGTATTTCGGCATTTCGATCCAATCGCCCACGGCGACCATTTTATTTGCACTCAGTTGTATGCCCGCGACCAGTCCCAGGATGGCATCTTTGAATACCAGCAAGAGTATGGCCATCAATGCGCCCAATCCGCTCAGGAAATATACGGGATTGCGATCTAACAAAATTGACAAGATCAAAATGCCGCCTACAAAATACGCCAGTATTTTCAAGACCTGCACAAAACCCTTGCCGGGAATTTCGCGGGAGATCTCAAATGTCTGATAAACAGATAGCGCGGCATTGAGAAATGCCGCAACCACCCAGACGCTGATGATCACGACAAAAATCTGTACAGCATCCCGAATAATTGCTACGCAATAATCTCGATCTGTTTCTGTCATTCCCGCAAATGGCAAATCGGCCAAAAGGTAGATGACCACTGCGGGAGCCAGGTGTGCCAATCGATCCAGAACCCGATGCTCTACAAATGCATCGTCCCAGGGTGTTGTCGTTTTTTCTATCACGTACTTTAGCGTTCGCAGAGCTATGCGCTTTACGATAAAATCGGCAATCACACTGAGTGCCAGAATGCACAGGCCCACCAATAATGGTGCGGTCCAATTTTTAGCCATCTCTGGCTCGGCACCTAAACTGAGCAACCAATTATAGAAAAACTCCAGCATAATGATTTCCTTCGTTTTTAATTTTACCTGACAGCCCGTAAAGCCCAAGACCTTTAGGCTTGGGTCGCATGGCGAAGGGCTTATGAATTTATGGTGTGGTGCTTTAGCATGGCAGCATATCGCTCAAGGCGATATGGGCGGTGAATCATTAAGATTCATCTGCTTATTCTACTAAATACATGTTGACAAATTCGCCCATAAGTGTATATTTTACTTATGGTTAAGTCATTTAAATACAGATTGCGACCAACGAAAAAGCAGGAGAATATCTTGCTGTCACACATTGACGAATGTCGCATTCTCTACAATCAACTTCTCTGTGCCAGAATACAAGCATGGGAAAAGAGAAAGCAAAGCCTTTCTAAATATGACCAGGACAAAACTTTGCCCATGCTTAAAGGCGAGTATGAGCCTTTCACTCTTGTTCACTCTCAAGTTCTCCAGCAGGTGTCTCAAAGAGTAGATTTGGCTTTCAAGGGTTTCTTTCGCCGCCTTAAAGAGCGAGCAAAGACTGGCGAGAAAGCTGGCTTTCCCAGATATAAGGGACAGCATCGCTATGATTCTATCACCTATCCACAATTTTCCAATAGTTGCCGATTGGACAGTAAGGGCTTGCGATTGAGCAAAATAGGCTGTATTCGCGTTGTCCAGCACAGACCACTTGGTGGCGTTCCAAAGACTTGTACTATCACGCGCACGGCGACGGGTAAGTGGTTTGCCTCTATCCCTTGTGATATTGGTGACATAGATAAGAATACAACTTTCGAGAGACCCGTCGGCATTGACATTGGACTTGAAAAGTTTGCCATGTTCTCTGATAAGACCAAAGTCTCTAATCCTCGATTCCTGCGTAAAGAGGAAAAGTCTCTTGCCAAAGCCCAGCGCAACTGGGACAAAGTGAAAAAAGCGTCCGCAAAGAAGCGAGAAAAAGCGCGTAAAGTTGTTGCCAGAGTGCATGAGCGTATCCGTAATAAGCGGCATAATTTTGCCCATCAAGAGTCTCGAAAGATAGTGAATGAATATGATTTCATAGTAGCAGAAAAGTTAGAGCCTCAAAAGATGCAAAAGAACAGGCGTCTATCAAAAAGTATATCAGACGCGGCATGGTCACTGTTTCGGCACTGTCTCGAATACAAAGCGGAAGAAGCTGGTATTGGATTCAAAGCCGTTGATCCTAAATATACGTCACAAGATTGCTCGGTATGCGGGCACAGAGAAAAGAAAAAACTTTCTCAGCGTGTGCATCATTGCAAACAATGTGGCTATAAAACAGACAGAGACCACAACGCCGCAATAAACATATTGACTTTGGGATTACAAAGTCAGGCGGCTTGACCGCCAAGAAGCCCACTCGCAGAGAGCTTTAGCGTTGGGAGTAATCACAACAGGTCATTGTGTCGCAGCAACGCTTCTGTGCTCGGTTCTCGCCCGCGAAATTCTCGGTACACATCCATCGGGTGTTTGCTACCGCCCAGTGCGAGAATTGTGTCGCGGAATTTGCGGCCGGTTGTTTTTACGGCTTCTTCGTTATCCAGCCCGGCCTCTTCAAACGCCCCGAATGCATCTGCGCTCAGTACCTCTGACCATTTGTAGCTGTAGTACCCGGCGGCATAGCCTCCAGCGAAAATATGGGAGAATGAGCACAAGAAGCGGCTCTCTGGCAGGGGGGGCAATACGGACATTTCTTCGGTTACCCTGCGCTCTACATCAAAAGCCGTTTCTTCGCCATCTGGATCGTAGGCAGAATGCAGTAGCATGTCTGTTTTTCCGAAGGACAACTGGCGCATCATCAAAGACCCCGCCTGAAATGTGCGTGCGGCAACGATTTTCTCAAATAGATCATCTGGCAGGGGCTCGCCCGTTTCCACATGTGCGGTCATTCCAATTAGTGTGGGTTTTTGATAACACCAGTTTTCCATAAACTGGCTGGCAATTTCTACGGCATCCCATTCCACGCCATGTAATCCCGCCACATCGGCATAATCGACGGTTGTCAACATGCCCTGTAACCCGTGCCCAAATTCGTGGAACAGGGTTTCCACTTCTGAAAAACTCATCAGCGATGGTGTGTCACCCACGGGCGGCGTGCCGTTGCACACGAGGTGTACTACGGGCAAGCGAAGTTCGCCGTTGAGCCATCGCCGTCCCAGACAATCGTTCATCCATGCGCCACCGCGTTTTTCTGCTGGACGAGAATAAGGGTCCAGATAAAATGCCGCGATGCGCTCACCATCGCGGAGCACTTTGAAGAATTGCACATCTTCATGCCATTTGTGCGCGTCTTCATCATCTGCCCGCGCGATCTCAATATCAAAAAGGCGTTCTGCCAATGCAAACATGCCATCGAGTACTTTGGGAAGTGGAAAATAAGGACGCAACTGGTCGTCGGTATAATCGAATTTTTGCTCGCGCAACCGTTCCGACCAGAAGGATGTATCCCAGTGCATGACAGGCTCTTCCTGACCGTTCGCCTGTGCCAGTGCTTGTAGTGCGCCAAAATCATTTTCGCTATGGGGCTGCGAAGCTGCCTGCAATTCGCCGATCATGCGCTCGACAGCGGCGACATCGGGGGCCATTTTGACATTTAGGCTCCTGTCTGCATAGGTCGCAAAACCCAGGAGAGCGGATTGCTCCTGGCGCAATTTTAAGGTGCGCGCAATTAACTCGCTGTTGTCCCATTCACCTGAGGATGCGCGTTTTACATAGGCTTTGTACACTTGCTCGCGGTGGTTGCGCACGCGATGGTGTTGCATAAAGGGATAAAAGCTGGGGAAATCCAGGGTAATGCGCCAGGGACCATTTTCCGGTGTCGCTTCGCTACCTTCATTGGCCTGCGCATAAGATTGCGCGACCACTTGTCGCAAGCTGTTCGGCCAGCCCTCTGTATCTTTTTTCTTTTCGATAATTAGTTCATAAGCTTTGGTCGCATCCAGCACATGGTTGGAAAAATCTGTGCTGATTTGCGATAATTCTTTGGCGATTTCATTAAAGCGTTCTTTTGCCGCGCCTTCTAATCCCACTCCGGCGTGTTCGGCTGTGCGAATTTTCAGCTCTATACATCGCTTTTGAGCCTCATCCAGCTTCGCCCATTCCTCGCCGTCTCGAATTGCCACCAGACCTTCATAAATGGGACGGCTTTGCTTTACGCGCAGACCAAACGCCACGACATCTTGCAAGACGGCCTCGTGTGCTTCGCGCAAATCATCCGAATTTTTTACACTCAGCAAATGGCCCACGGGACCCCAGGCATAAGAAAAGGGCACGTCGAGTTCTTCGAGGGGGATGAGCAATCCATTCCACGATGGGGTCATGTTTTGCTCTAATGCCGCAATCTGTTTTTCTGATTCTGTTAGCACATGTTTTACGCCCGGCACAACGTGTTCTGGCTCAATTTCGTCGTACCGTGGCAATCCCTCTTTGACAAGTAAAGGGTTGTTTTTTGATGCACTCATTACGCATACCTCATTTTTTAAGAGCTGACGTTACGCAGGTCTGTGGTTTGGTCATGCTGAGCCTTTCGACTTCGCTCAAGATAAACTCCGTGGAACGGAGCCGAAGCATCTTTTCCACCTGTGTTAGTAGTAGATTTTTCGACTCCGCTGCGCTCCGCTCAAAATGACAGGCCTATTATAAGAGCTGAAAAATAGACTCAATTCAACTTCTTTACTTCATTTACGACATTTCGCACAGAGTTCAGGACTTTGTACGCAGATGAAAAGTCTCCGTATTTCGACAGCGCATTTGGCACTGCGAGCACGCGTAAGCCAGCCGCTGCTGCCGCGACACATCCGCGCTCAGAATCCTCTACTACAACACAGTCATCGGGTTGTAGCCCGTGCAATCGCATGGCCGTTAAATACGCATCTGGATGTGGCTTTGCTTCTTCGTAATCTTCTCTTGCGAGCACAAAATCGAAGAATGGAAGCAAATCCGTCTTTGCGTGAACAATGTCGAAGTGATCTCTGCGAGAACCCGTCACAATGCCCATTTGTACGCGGCCATAGAATGTTTCGAGTGTTTCTACCACGCCATCAAAAATCGGCACGCCTTCAGCTAATAATGCGCTGTACCGCGCATTGCGTTTCAAGCGCAACTGCTCGATCAATTCAGCATTTTGATCGGGCAGAAAATCGAATACACTCAGTCCCTTTTTCAGCGACTGTTCGGCAAAATCTTTATGCGTTAGTTCAACACCTTGTGTCGCCAATACTTCATGTCCCGCTTGAAAGTACAGACCTTCGGTATCTACCAGCACCCCATCGTTATCCCACAAAATTGCACGAATCAAGGCCGCCCCTCCTCTTTTGCTTTTCTCAAAAATTCATCCGTCGAAAAATGAGAAGGAATAGGAGGAACGCGATTTCGCAATTTCTCTATCTTGGCCAGTAATTCTTCCGTTTGATCAGGATTATCGAGATTATCAGGAGGATCCTGTAAATTCTGATCTGCGTGCTGGGGATTCAAGACTTTCTCTAAGCAACTGATTACCTCCCTGTTTACACTGCGACGGTGTGTTGCGGCGCGCGCCTTCAATTTTTTGTAGAGATTGGGCGGCATATTTTTTATAGTAATATCAATAGCCATGGCATTCTCCTTGAAATTGTTGAAAACAAATCCTTTTGAAATCTACGCGAACAATGGACTCAGGTCAACACATCCGCGCTTCTTTCACGCAGACATCCGATGGTCTTGTCGCAGAAAACGACAACGCCCGCATTTTGCTCTCTCCGGTGCAGGGCAATGTAATTGCTGACCATCTGATTGAAGCTACCGAATGCAACTGCCTCATTCGTCCGCTCAATGGAGAAAATATCTCGGTCTATATCGACGATCAACCCGTTGAGACGCTCGGTTTTCTCCGCGATGGGCACGCACTGTGGGGACGGCTCGCAACGAGCGATCATCCGGGGCACATCCGTTTTTGCATTCGCTCAGATAATGTCGATCTGCTCTATGCCGAACTCGATGTGCGCCCCTCGCATCTCGACTACGAAACCGATTATCAAATCATGCGCGCCGATCTCGAGCGCATCAGCCGTGAACTCGTTTACCTTCTGCCCGATCAAACCCGTATTACAACCCGTCTGATAGATGATACGGGCAGCAATTTAGACTTTCATCAAGTGCTGGATCGTCTTCTGAATCAACTCGTCCGCACTTTGCAGGCGATTCTCAAACGTCCGCATCGCCATCTCAAAATCGTTCAACGCATCCGCGCGGTTGATCGCGCACAGGGCCGCGACCCCGATGCTATTGTTGATATGATTCGCTCGCCACAATTCTGGACGCATAGCGGGACCGATCTCCCACACTTACCTTTGGCGGACGGTATCGGGTGTACGCATTTGCGCGAGACCCATCGCCATTCCGATATTGACACGCCGCTCAATCGCCATCTCGTTGCACGCTTAGAACGTCTGTCTCGGCGCGCGAGACCTATCGCACATACCGATCTGGGGCATCGCCTGAAAATACACGTCGATCGCTGCTTGCGGTTGCTCTCTTTACCACCTGCGCGACGCGATGACACTTTACCCGTTCATCTCGATGTGCGTTACCAGAAGGCTTTCGCGCTTATCCGCGATCTCAATCGCGCGCTCGCGCCCTGTACGGGTGGTCCGTTTGATCTGTCCTACCGCGATACACACGCTCTTTACGAATACTGGGTCTTTTTTACGCTGGTTCACACGCTGTGTGATGTCGGCTTTGTTCCGGTCCGCGACAATAACCTTTTTCGCCTGACCAACCGAGGTCTGAGCGTTTCTCCCGCGCAGGGCGAATCCTCTGCGATATATCTTCAGCGCGGCGAGTGCCGCATCCGTTGTCTCTACAATATGACTTATACCACCTCGTCGGGACGCGCGCTTACCCATGATCTGAGACCCGATGTAATTATCGAGATTCAAAACTCGAATAGAGAACGCGCTATTTATGCATTTGACGCCAAATATCGCCGCGAAGATTACAATGGGACGTGGATTCCAATGCGCGAAGATATTGACAAGATGCACGCTTATCGGGACGCTATTGGTCAGGTGATAGATACAGATTTCCAACGCATTCTCAAAAGTGCTGTTGTTCTGTTTCCCGCTCAGGTAGATCCCGCGTATCAGACTCATGCTTTTTATACCAGTCTGTCCTATGGCATCGGCGGCCTTCCGCTCCTTCCGGGCGATATAAATACCTTATCTGCTCTGAAAGAATATATCAAAGAACATATTCTTTGATACGTGATGTGTGACTTTAAAATAATGGTCAAAAAAATAAGCAATCAGTGGTCAGCAGTCAGAAAAACAAGGATTTTAGAGCCGTCATTGCGGCAGGGTGTTAGCCGCAATCCAGTGGTTTTGACTTTCTTATATCTGTTTACCGGTATTACTATGTGGCGGTTTTGAAGTCACACATCACGTTATTCTTTGATATAAAAATGGACCGACCTTCGCCGATCCAGTTGTGCATTTTTTTTATTTCGCTATATTTGCAACTATCAGGTGAGACCTTCCTCAAGTTCCCAGTCCCGATTTTTATATGATGACCGATTCCCAACTTCTTCAAGAATTTGAAGCCCTTGCCCATCGCCTGAATATCCCTTTATCCCGCGAAGACCTCATGGGTGGTACCGGTGGTCTGTGTGTCGTGCGCGGCGAACAGCGCCTGATTATCGATTACCGCCTCGATGTGCCCACGCAGGTCGATATTCTCGCATACGCTTTTTCCCAATTGCCCCTCGATGATGTTTTCATCAAGCCATCCCTCCGCGCCCGCATTGACCTCTACGGCGAAGCACAGGTTTAAGAAGCTGTTTTAAAACTCATTTTGCCCCTTTTCTGGCTATGATCTATTGCCCTGTCATTCTGAGCGGAGCGCAGCGGAGTCGAAGAATCTTCTACTAACGCAGGTGGAACAGATGCTTCGGCTCCGTTTCACTTCGCTCAGCATGACAAAAACGCCAGACATGTGTAACATCAGCAGGTAATTCGCATTACCCACAAGATGAGATCAAATATTCCACTTGTTCTTCAGGTGAAACAGTGACGGTGCGATTTGCCGGGATGAAGAAGGTGTCGCCTGTTTGGGCTTTGTGGGCTTTGTTAAGTCGTGCCTGGCCGGCGAGGATGGTGAGTGCCGCGAATGTGGGATAGGTGTGCTGGATGGTGCCTGCAGGGGCGAAGCGTTCGAGGCGGAAGTATTCGGTGTCTTCCGCGCCGATGAGTGTGGCGTTTGCATCGGTTGCGAGATGGCTGTGGTGTTGCGGTTCTGGCGCGGGTGCATTAAAGGCGATGACGTCGAGGGCGCGGTCAATGTGGAGTTCGCGCGGCTTGCCGTCGGTGCCGGGGCGGTTGTAGTCGTAGATGCGAAAGGTGAGGTCGCTGGATTGTTGTACTTCGTAGATCATAACGTTCTGGCACAGGGCGTGTACTGTGCCGGGCGGTACGAAGATCACATCGCCTTCCTGTACATCGAAGAATTGCACGGTGTCCTGTACGCGGTTTTCGCGGATGGATGATGCAAAACTGTGTTTGTCAACGCCAGCTTTCAGGCCACAGGCTACGCGCCCATGGTCTGATTTGAGTATGTACCACGCTTCTGTTTTTCCATACGTGCCCAGGTTTTTTGCACGGGTGTAGGTGTCGTCGGGGTGTACCTGGATGGAGAGGTCGTCGCGCGCATCGAGGAGTTTGATGAGCAATGGAAATTCGGTGCCGTAACGCTGGATAACGCGCTGTCCGAGGAGGTCGGCGCCATAAGTTGCGACGAGGTCGGCGAGGTTTTGTCCGGCGAGTGGGCCGTCTGCGACAATGCTTTCCATTCCTTTGTATGCCGAGACTTCCCACGATTCGCCAATGGGCACATCCGGGGGAAGTGCTTTGTTGTAGTGTGTCCCCAGGCTGCGTCCCCCCCAGACGGTTTCGCGGAGGTAGGGTTTTAAAGGTAAGAGGTCGGGTATCATTAAGATGAGACGGGAAATTGGGAAGATGCTACAAAGGATTCAAGAGTGCGGGTAATATACATTTGGGGTAGAAAAAAGCGGCTATTTTGCAGTGCGATTGCAAAATAGCCGAACTTTTAGGTGTTGTCAAGGCTGTCAGGCACTTAAAAAGGCCAATTAAGTTGAAATCATCATACTTGCCCATCCAGGAGAATGGCGAAAAAAAGCTGTTAGCGGTCAGCAGTCAGCAGTCAGCCAATCATACGCCGTAGAGCCGTCATTGCGGCGTGGTGTTAAGCCGCGATCCAGAAGGTTTTTTGTCATTTCAAAATATGTCGTCGAGATTCAAAGTGAATCCTTGCAATGTGGGCGAAGTCAATGATTCTCCTTCGCCGTAGGTATCGATAACCTCGAATCCGTGCTCACCGAGACGCAGAACTGTTATGGTTTTTTCGGTCAGATCTACCATCCAGTATTCGGTTATACCGTGCCTGGCATACAGGCTGCGCTTGAAGGTCTTGTCGCGTGTTGCTGTGGAAGGAGACAGAATTTCGACGACGAGGTCCGGCGCGCCCTGAATATTCGCGGGGGTGATGATATCGGCGCGCTCATTGGAGACGAAGATCAGATCGGGCTGCACCACATCTATGTTCGATAGCACCACGTCGAAGGGCGCGTGATAGATCCGGCCCAGGCTATTCTCAACTGCGAACTGAACCAATTTCGCCCCTAATAGGATGGAAATGCGTTGATGAAATTCTTCCGGTGAAGAGAGCGCAACTAAATCTCCATCCAAAAGTTCGTAACGCTTGTCTTCCGGCGTGTTCACGTAATCTTCATAGGTAAATTTAATGAGAGGATTTGGGATAGCCATGGTTGTTGTCCTCTCCTTCCCACGTCTTACCCATCTCCGCTTCCCAAGTTACGCCAATCGGTTCAATGATGTCGCCGAGGATGCGAATTTTGTCCCGGTCCCTGCCAAACATGCTCCGGTGGCTTGACTTACGATGTATTCCGCGACCATGCCACGCAGGGTGTTGTTCAATACGTCGGAAGCTATCCAGACCCAGAAATCCAGTACCGAAAAGGAGGCCGGTTGTCCCTTATGCGTAAAGGAGGTTTCAGGCTGAAGTGGTTTCGGTTCGAGTTGAGCGGATTGAAACTCACTCATTTTTCATTTTCTCTCTCACTGCAATCAAAAAACGTATCGCATGCCGATTTGCACTTCGCGTGGGTCGCCGAGGCCAGATTGTACGGTGCCGTCAAAATTGAAGAGCAGGCCTGCGCTGGAGGGATCGCGAAAGTTGTCTGTGTTGAGCAGGTTGAAGACTTCGACGATGGCTTCCAGATGGCCGTTGCCCAAGGGGATGGGGCGGGACAGGCGCACGTCCCATGAGAAGAATGCATTGTCTTTGCGGAGGGTGTTGCGCTGGATAATGCTGCCATCGGCGCATATACGGTCAGAGGTAGCACCCCATGGGTTAATCGTGGGCTGGCCCTTGCAAGATGCAGAGGTGGGTTGTGCCGAATAGTAGCTTATGCGATTGTTGAGGAATATATCGCCGGGCAATCTGGATAGGGTCCACAGATTGAAGCGGTGGCGCTGGTCGCGGTCTGAATAGCCCCATTCGCGGTCCAATTGTGTTGCATCGACGTAGCGAAAGGTGAAGGGATCGCGCTCGTTGTCGTCGTCGGATTTGTCCCACGACAGGGTATAGTTCATCTGGAACTGGAAATCGTCTCGCACCATCTGGCGCAGCCCAAAGCTGAGACCGTGGTAGCGCGATTTGGCTGTGCTTTCGACTACGGCTAAGTCGCCGACGCCGTTGATACCATCGGGACCTGAGCCTGTTGACCAGGGAGAACCGAAGACCGCGTCGTTGCGGTTGACAAAGCGCGTTAGATTGTCGGTGCGGGAGTATGTATAGCCGAAGGTACCGACTACTCCCTTTGCATGCAACTCGCGTTCAAGGCCCACATGCGTGCTGATGGTGCGGGGGTTTTTAAAATTTTTGTCGAAGACAAAGATATTGGGGCGAAAGGGATCGCCTGTGGGTGAGGGCAATAACTCGCCGTAGGTCGGTGGCGGACCCAACACGGGCGTCAGTGCGCTGGAACGGAAGATGGATTGTCCGCGCGAACCATTGGTCGAGCGGGTGCCAGCTACGTTCAAGCCCGGGATGCGGGCGTAGTAGATCCCCGCGCTGCCTCGCAACAGGGTCTTATTGTCGCCGTGTACATCGTAAGCTATGCCCAGGCGCGGCTGGAACATATTCCAGGCAGAGGGGATTTTGCCGTTGGAGGGGAATGTGTATGTTCCCGTCTGAGTGGTGGCAGTTTTGCCGATGAAATCGGCGAAGAAGACCTCGTCCGGATCGGTGATCACATCGGGCTGGATCTGCGCCTCCCAGCGCAAGCCATAATTGAGTGTGAGTTTGTTTGAGGGGTGCCAACTATCCTGCACAAAAAGAGCCAGTTCGTGCTGGGGGATATTCTGTGTGCCCGCTTCTTCCACGCTCAAGCCGCCGACGCCGGACTGCTGCAAGTAGATGAGGACAGGTCCGGTAATTTCCGCTCCTTCGGGACAGGCTCCGGTGGTGCTGGTGCTGCCGTCGGAGCATTCGACATAGGTATTGCCCTGCTGGACGAAGTTGAGAAAGCCATCTACTGAATTGAAGATGTAGCGCCCATTGGCAAAACCGATAAAGGTTTGTACGGATTCGACGCGGTTCCACTCGATCCCGGCTTTGATCAGATGATTGCCTTTGCTTATGGAGATATTGTTGAGCAACTGGATGCGGGAGTCGTGGTATTCGATGGGAATGAAGAAAGGCATGCCAAAGCGATAGCCGTGTTCAAAATCCATGCCCGTATCGGGAAAGGGGCGTCCGGTATTGGGATTGTGCGGTCCACCGTAGGGGCGGGGACGGTCTTCACGGGCGATTTGGAATCGGAACTCGTTGATTGTGCTGGCGGATAGAAGCGAGATCAAACTGCCGTTGAAGGCGTGTGACCAGTCCCTTTCAATCGCATTGGCGCTGCGTGCCCACGAGTCAACATCAAAGGTGCCGTTTTCCTGTTCGGACCAGGTGTAATTGTATTTGAGGGTGGCGGAGTGTTCCTCCGACAGGTGGTAATCGACCTTGAGTAGAAAAGCACGGGCATCGTTGGTGCGGTCAATGGCGCCGTAGTCGTCGGATAGGTTGAACTCAGAGGACATGAAGTGGCGCAGGCGGGTATCTCCACGCTCGATATTGTTCTGTCTGGTATCCCTGAAAATCTGCTGGTCGTACGCGGCAAAGAAAAATGCCCTGTTCTTTTTTAGCGGGCCACCCAGGGTGAAGCCAAACTGTCCCTGCTTGAAATCGGGCGTGCGTTCCATCCCATTGTGCCTAACTGTACTGGACAGGGCGTCGTGTTTGCCAAAAAAATGCACAGAGCCGTGGAATTGGTTGGTGCCCGATTTGGTGATGACATTGACAAAGCCGCCGCTGGAGCGTCCAAATTCGGCATTGGCTCCCTGGGGTACGACCACCATTTCCGCTACTGCGTTCAAATTAAAGGTGAAGGCGGGGCGCTGTCCGCCGCGCTGTTCGCCGAAGAAGGGGTTGTTGAAATCCGCACCATCTACCGAGATGTTGTTGTGTATGCCGCGTTGACCGGCAATGGTCAATTCATCGCCGTCAGGTCCTTGCACGATGCTCACACCCGGGGTCAATAGCGTGAGATTGAGAAAATTGCGCCCGTTGTTGGGCAAGTCCTGCACGGCTTTTTCGGGCAGGCGCGTGGCTGTTTCGCTCTGGGTGATGTCAACGGTGGGTCTCGTCGCTTCGATGAGGACCTCGTCCATTTGCAATGCCATTTTAAAGATCAGTTCCACTGTCTCGCCAACCCGCACCTGCACCCCTGTTTGCCGCACTTCTGCCTGTCCTTCAGCCTGTACTGTTATGTCGTAAAAGCCCAAGGGCAACAAGGTCGCGGTGAAAAGCCCGAAATCGGAGGATGTGAGGGTTCGGCGGTAATTGGTGTTTGTTTCTTTGAGGGCGATGGTAGCGTTGCCAATGGGGTTGCCGAACTGATCCCACACAAAGCCGCGGATAACGCCAGTGGTCGCCTGAGATTGCGCCCATGTGGGAGTATGCAATAGTACAGCGCACAGGAAAAGGAAGGATAATACGCGGATGGGGGTGTGAAGGCGAATCATTACTCAGCACGCCTCCTTATGCGGACCTCAGAATTTTATACTGATCGCCATTGCCACGCGGTACGGTGGCTTCTTGATATGAGACAATAAACGCCCGCCGCACGTGGTCTGTCTGGTTGCCTTTGGAATGATGCCACAAACAGGCGTGGAATAAAAGAATATCCCCGGCTTTTACAGGACAGGGGATCGCATCGTCGAACATGAGATCGGCGGGTCCCATACACTTTGGGCATTGTCCGCCAAATGGCCCATGCGTGACCACGCCGCCCTTGTGGCTTTGTGGCACGACCCACAAACACCCATTTGTCTCATCAGCATCTTGTAGCGGTATCCAGGTGGACATGCGCGTTTTGCTAAGGACATTCGTGTTGTAATACGCATTGTCCTGGTGCCAGTGACAGATGTCATTGGAATGTGGCACTTTTGCCGTCAACTTGGCCGAATAAATTGAAATGCCGGGTTTTACAATATCTTCGATCAGTGCCAATACCCGCTCATCTTGTGCAAATTGACGGGTTATTTCTGATCGCAATCCCAACTGCATGACCCATCCGCTGTTGCGCCCTGTTTCTTTTTGAGTTTCCTGAATCCGATCGATCTCGCGGTCAATTTCCGCGAGTTCCTCCAGCGGAAAGATATCTGGCACAATCACATAGCCCTGTTCGCGATAGATCGCCAACTCGTCGCCACTGAGTTTTCGTAAGGTCGTTTCGGTCATCAAATAAACTCCCCCAGATTGAACAGCATATTTTGTGTCTTACCTTCTGCTATCACGTTCAAAAAAATAGTCAAACGCCAATTTCAAATTTTTCTTCCTCTTTGCGGTAATCCTCAATTTCTTCTGTGTGTTCGCGGTAATAATTCAGGGCGGCGTCAATATCCTTAATCGTTAAATGAGGTAAGGCCTGTAAAATGCGATCTCGATCACCATAAATTTCCATATAATTGACAATGTCCAAAACGGTTATTCGAGTCCCTCGGATAATAGGACGCCCTCCACAAACGTCATCTTTTGTGATAATGCGATCTGTCATTTTTTATTCACTCCTTCAGAAATAACTCGACTACGGGCACTGTCACATTGGGTTTTTGCACGGGCAATTCCAGTGTGAGAGTTTCTCTTTCGAGACTGCTATCTCCCGTGTGTCCAGCGCGGGGCTGGTGAAATCGCACTTCTGAAGCATCGTTTAATAACTGGGCGTATTCTACCTTATTGGCAAATCCATCCAGATGCAGATGGCGGAACGGATAGGTGAACAAATGTACGTATAACCGATTGGTCTCGGGATTGTAGGTCAAGCGGCAATCCTCTGGCGTCTGAAATTCCTCTGGTGCGGCAGTACACCCGTAAATGGATCGGCTGTGCCATTTCATCCATTCGCCCATTCCGCTCAGGCAATGCAATGCCCGATCGTCAAATACCCCGCGCCCGGTCGGTCCGACATTGAGCAATAAATTGCCTCCGCGGCTTACCACACCGACCAGCATTTGCACCAGTTGCTCGACGCTTTTCCAACTCGTTTCGTCGCGGTGATAGCCCCACGATCCCGAAAATGTTTGGCATGTCTCCCACAATACGCGCTCGCCCTGATAGGTGACCCACTCGCGCGGCATAAATTGTTCGGGCGTGCGATAATCCCATCCGCCTTCCACATCATCCAGGTCCAGTCGGTCGTTAATCACAATACCCGGCTGCAACTCGCGCGTCATTTTCATCAGTTGAATACTATTCCAATCATCTCGTCCCTTGCCGTCAAAACCCTCGGGCCTGCCCTTTGCGCCAGCCGGATAGCTAAAATCGTAAAATAGCATATCCACTTTGCCGTATTCGGTGAGCAACTCGCGGACTTGACCGCGCAAATACGCCGCGTATTGGGCCTGATCTCTCGGTTCATTCAGTTTATCTTTATCGAGATGGTTCCGCATGCTGTGAATGGCGTCGATTCTGAAATGCGGATGGTGCCAGTCGATCAGGGAATGGTAAAAGCCGACTTTCATTCCGCGCGACCGAAACGCTTCTACCATGGGTTTTAACAAATCTCTGCGCGCGGGTGTATTGGTCGCTTTGTATTCCGTCAGTTTGGAATCCCACAGCGCAAAGCCTTCGTGGTGTTTGGTGGTTACACAAAAATACTTCATGCCCGCGTTGGCCGCCGCATCTGCCCATGCTTCGGGATCGTACAAATCCGGATCGAAGTATTTCAGATACCGATCGTATTGCGCGTCGGGTATTTCTTCTCGTTGCTTTATCCACTCGTGCCGCGCGGGCAATGCGTACAATCCCCAGTGGATGAACAATCCAAATCGATCGTGTGTAAACCAGCTCGTGTCACCCTGTAAATCTGCCATGAGTTCTCCCTTATTTCAAACAGTTTCCGATGCAGCAGCAAGTTGATGATTGATAACCCGCCAGAATGTGACGACCGCATCTTTCTTTCCGTCAAAAAAATCCTCAAAAAACCCAACTGAATTTAACGGCAATGGATAGGCATAACGCTCGCCATCTTCGCCAATCTCTGTTATCCAATCGTCAGGCTCTTTAGAATCGACTACCTCAAACAACGAAGCATCGTAGAGAAAGGGCCTGCCTGCGTCGTTCAAAATTCTATAATCATCAGCTTCTATCCCAATTACGACATAATATTGATTGGGCGTGAGATCGGGATATTCGATATTCTGTTCTCTAAATTGGACGATCATAGTGGATTATAGTTCTGACAATTGTACTTTTCGTCCTTCTTTCGCACTCGTGACAGCTCCGAAGACCATGGCCATGGATTTCAGATTGTCTTCGGCATTGCATTCGGGTCGGCGATCTTCACGAAGGGCGCGAACAAATTCGTTGAGCACGGGATTTGGTCCGTCGATTTCATCGAGTGCGATTTGTTCGCGAATTTGTGGATTCTGTTTGTGCTTGAGTGTGTAAAAGAGGTCAAAGCCCTCCCACGTCAGCGTGCCTTTTGGCCCTTCGTAACGCCATTCGCCATTGTGACCCGCGGGCACATGTCCCATTGTGCAGCCAATACCGCGATGTGTGGCGACAATGCCGTTTTCAAATTTGAAGACGATAATCTGGCAGGCATCGCCCTGATGCCAGCCCCAGGGCAAATTCCAGGTGATGGCGTGTGCGCTGACGGGATCGGCATTGAGGGTATAGCGCATCATGTCAAAGTGGTGGATGCCCATGTCGGTGAGGAACATATAGGGTTCCGTCACATAGTGACTGCCCGGGTTGTCTGCCCAATCGACATAAAGCGATACGTCGAGTTGCGCCACATCGCCAATATGTCTGGCTTCGAGCAAGCGCCGCGTGGTGCGGGGTAGTTCATTAAAGCGATAATTCTGTGTGATCATGTGTTTGACACCCGCTTTTTTGCCCGCTTCAACGATGCGTTTGGCGGCTTCGAAGTTATCGCTCAGGGGTTTTTCGCCCAATAGGTTGAGGCCCGCATCAAAGGCTTTCATCGCGATGGTTTCGTGAACAGCGGGTGGGGTGACATCAACGACAAAGTCGGCTTCTACTGAGGCGGCATCGCTGAGGTCTTCGTAGATGAGGTCCTCGGATACGCCGCGTTCTTCTATCGCGCGTTTTTTATTTTCTTCTGAAGGTTCTACATAGGCGACCAATTCGACTTCGGGATGTTGGTCACACGCGGCCTGCCAGTGACGCGAACGACCACCGAGGCCGACGAGAATTGCTTTCATGAGATGGACTCCTTATCTAAAAATCATCCGATTCGACATAAGCCTGGATCAGGCGGTCTTCGCCTTCTTTGCCGGGCAGGCTGATGCCGTGTTCCATGCCGACGATGCTCGTGCAGCCTTTTTCATGTAGATGCTTGAAGATACTTTTGTAGTTAATCTCACCGGTGGTGGGTTCTTTGCGACCAGGGTTGTCGCCCACTTGAAAAACGCCGATTTCAGACCAGCAGCGGTCGATGTTGGGGATGAGGTTGCCTTCGGTGATTTGCTGGTGGTAGATGTCAAAAAGGATTTTGCAACACGGGTGGTTGACGGCCTGACAGACCAGATATGCTTGCGGTGAGCCAGCCAAATAAACGCGGGGGTGATTCGTCAGGCGATTGAGTGGTTCCAACACCATTACCAGACCCGATTCTTCGAGAATGTCGCAGCATCGTTTGAGCAGTTCGATCACATTGGCTGTTTGATAATCCCATGCGAGTTTTAAGTCGTAAAGTCCGGGCACGACTGTACACCATTTTGCATTTACGCGCCTGGCAACTTCAATGGCGGCTTTGATATCTTTTAGCACAGCCTGTTTTGCATCTTCATCGTCGCCGGCAAATGTGACATCTGAAAAAGATCCCGTGGCGACAAAAACACCCATTTCGAGGTTTAATCGGGTCATTTCTGCGGCGATTTTCTCTTGCATTCCCATGTCGCGTTTGGGCATGCCATTGTCTTCCCAGGCTGTAAAGCCCTGATCCGCGGCGTATTTGAGCTGGTCGAGATAATCATCGCCCGCACTGTTTGAAAAATGGCCGTAATGCGGGGCGTATTTGAGGTTGAATTCCCGTTGGGGCATGTAACACTCCTTTAAGAATGAAAAAAATAACGGTCTAAAACAAGGGTTTAATTTGATAGGATCGCGGGCGTGTGTCAAATAGAAAATCGTCATCTGTTGTGTGGTGGGATTCTGATTTCGCCTTGACAAAAGGTGCGGGTAGGAATATGATGCATGAAAATTATAGAGTGAAATAGCCACAAAGGAGTATCGATATGTCCAGTACAATGGAGACCGCGACGCTCGGGGGCGGTTGTTTTTGGTGTGTGGAGGCAATTTATCAGGATGTGATTGGGGTGCATAAAGTCGTGTCGGGATACGCGGGGGGGGCGGTAGAGAATCCGACGTACCAGCAGGTGTGTTCGGGTACCACAGGGCACGCAGAGGTCGTGCAGATTGTGTTTGATCCGGCCGTGATTTTGTTTGAGGAGGTTCTGTTCATTTTCTGGCGCACGCATGATCCAACGACTTTGAATCGCCAGGGAAATGATGTGGGTACGCAGTATCGGTCGGTGATTTTTTATCACGATGAACAGCAGAAGAGCATTGCTGACCGGTCAATGGCAGAGACGGATGCATCGGATTTATGGCCCGACCCGATTGTGACGGAGATCGCGCCGCTCACAATATTTTATGAAGGGGAAGACTATCATCAGAATTATTTTGTGGAGAATCCATATCAACCGTATTGCATCTTTGTTATCAATCCCAAGGTGCAAAAGTTTCGCAAGTCGTTTCGCGGTAAACTGAGAGGTGAAAAATGAGTGACGCATCTGTTCGCGTTGGGTTTGTAGGCTGTGGGAGGCAGGCGAGCGCATCGTGGTATCCCAATTTTGCAACCATACCGGAATTGGATTTATACGCCTGCTGTGATTTGCAAGCGGAGCTGGCAGAACGCAATGCGCGGTTTTTTGGGGCGAGAAGATGGTACACAAATTTGTCTGATATGATAGAGAAGGAAGATCTGGATGCCGTTATGGTCGTGGGACCGCCGGATATGCACTTTGAATGCGGCAAGCAGGTGCTGGCGGCGGGGTTGCCGTTGATGATGGAGAAGCCACCGGCGCGTTTAACTGCCCATGCGCGCGAGTTGGTCGATATGGCCGAGGGTAGGGGGCTGATTACGCAGATTGGTCACAACATGCGACACGCGCCTGGGGTACAGAAATTTCGAGAGTTGATGGCGACGCCTGAGTTTGGTAAATTGCTTTTTTTGGAAAGCCGATATTTTTTGCCAGGCCCGATGTGGCTGGTCAATGCAGACTATCGCGAGGGTTGGCAGTATATGATTTTTCAGACAACCCATGCGGTAGATCTCGCGCGTTTTTTGGGTGGGGAGATCGAGCGGGTTTACGCGGATTTGTCGGTCGGTGAGGGCGGGCGGTTTGCCATTGCCTGTACCGCGCATTTTGATAGCGGTGCTACTGGAATGATTACGCTGACAGGTTGTACCCCAAATTGGACGTGTAAGATTGAAGCGGCGGGCGATGCGCGGGCGCATTTGCGTTTGGTGAATTTGCACACCTTGGATTTTGAACCACACTCGCCCGAAGGGGGATACCAACCCTCGCCCGGTATTCCATCCCAGTCTTATTCACCCGCGGTGCGGGACAATGCGGAAAAACGAGGTGGGTATTGGGGGCAAATGCAGGCTTTTGCGCAGGCTGTACAAAAGGGTGCGCCGGGTTCACCAACCCTGCGAGATGCGTGTCAGGCGATGGTGGTATGCGAGGCCATTTGCGATAGTATCGAGAGAAAAGCTCCAGTGGATGTCGAACTTTTGTAAGGAAAAAACGATAATATGGGAGGGCTGTAGTGCAAAACGATGAGTCTTTGTCTTATTCAAAGAGTGGTGTCAATATTGATGAAACAGATGCTGTTAAAAGAGATATGGCTTCAAATATCGGGCGCGGCGATTCGAGAGTGCTCAATAAATTGGGGGCTTTTGGCAGCCTGGTCGATGGTCGTTTTGAGGGTTATGAGCACCCCATTCTCGTGTTAAAAACTGAGGAGCCTGGTTCGAAACAAAAGTTGGCGTTTGAACACGGAAGCGTGAAGTCTATTGCTTATGATCTGGTCAATCATTTGATCAACGATATTATCGTTATGGGTGCGGATCCTTTTTATGTGCAAGATTGTATCGTCTGTGGCAAACTCGATCCCCCTGTTGTCAAAACACTTGTTGGCGGAATTGCCGATGCTTGCGAGGCACAGGGATGTACATTGACAGGTGGGGAAACATCTGTTCAGCCAGGGGTTGTTGAAGATGGGGTGTATATTCTAAGTGCTTCGGCTATCGGGGTTGTGGATAAGGACAATATTATTGATGGCTCTGAGATTGAGGAGGGAGACGCGGTTCTTGCGCTTGCATCTAATGGACTTCATACCAATGGCTATACGCTTGTCAGGGCATTGTTGAAGAATAAGCCTGAGTTGATAGACCGGGACATTCAGGGGGTGTCCTTTCTCGATATGATTTTGCGTCCACACCAGTGTTATTATCAACCCCTGAAGGGTTTGTTTAAGGACAAAGGGTTGAAGGGTGTGGCACATATTACTGGTGGTGGTATTCAGGATAATTTATCCCGCATTCTTCCCGAGACCTGTCAGGCAGTAATTGATCTCGCACTACTCCAGGTCCTCCCCATTTTCAAAACGATTCGCGCAGAGGGTTTGGTTCCGGAAGATGATATGCTGAGAACTTTTAATATGGGTGTGGGTATGACCCTTGTCTGCGCTCAAAATTCTGTGGCGAGGATTAACGCACACTTGCAAAACGCGAGATGCCATGTGTATCCAATCGGGCGTATTGTCAAGGGTGAGGAAGGCGTTGTATTTACGGGAAAAATTCGGTGGTGAGAGGATGAGATAGTGGAATAATCGAGAAAGGATATAATTATGGATACACCATATCGCACCATTGACGTGAGGCCTCTATCTGGGGCACTTGGCGCTGAAATTGAAGGCGTTGACATTGCGTCGGGTCTCGGCGAGGAACAATTCGCTGAAATTCATCGGGCCTTTGCGGATTATAGCGTGGTCCTCTTTCTCAATCAGTCCCTCACGCAGGAACAACACATCGCATTTGCCCAACGCTGGGGAGATATCAATGTCAACCGGTTTTTTACGGGCGTAACGGAAAATCCCATCATCGCCGAGGTGCGAAAAGAACCCGATCAGGAAACCAATATCGGTCGCAACTGGCATACCGATCATTCTTATGATACCATTCCCGCACTCGGCTCGATTCTCTACGCACGCGAAGTTCCCGAGTTTGGTGGCGATACGATGTTTGCCAGTATGTACAGGGCTTACGAAACCCTCTCTCCGGGGTTGCGAAAAACGCTTGAAAGCTTAAATGCTCTGCACTCCAGCCGACATGTTTTTGGAGCAATGAACGGGAGAAAGCCCGATAAAAGCAGTCGCATTGGCAATCCCGAACTCGCCACTCAGGATGCTGTTCATCCCGTGATTATAAAGCATCCCCTTACAGGTCGCAAAGCACTTTACGTAAATCCCATATTCACCGTTCAAATTGAGGGATGGACAAAAGAAGAATCTCAACCTCTGCTTCAGTATTTGTACCAGCACGCTTCCCACCCGGATTTTACCTGCCGCATTCGCTGGGAAAAAGATGCCCTCGCTATCTGGGATAATCGCGCCACATGGCATTGCGCTCTCAATGATTATCAGGGACAGCGACGCCTCATGCACCGCATCACGATTGAGGGTGTGCCGTTGAGTTAGGAGTATTCGTCATGAAAATCGCAAACGCAACCCGTCTTAGCCTCAACATTCCCTTTTACTGCAAACGGGTCGAACGCGCCATGCACCGCGCTCAGACTCACGACGAACGGGTCTATCTCTACCGCATTGAAACCGACGAGGGCATCGTGGGCTATGGGGATAGCCTGTCTGTTAGCGAGGTACATACACTGATCGGTCAGAACCCCTTCCAGATCATGCACAACGACGCCATCGGCTTTGGCCCACAACTCGCTGTTCTGGACGCTGTTGGAAAGGCCGCTGATGTGCCCGTCCATGCCCTGCTCGGCACCAAATTGCGCGACCGATGCCCCATTTCCTGGTGGGACATTGACATGTCACCTGCGGACTGGGTCGCAGAGGCCAGAGAATCTCTCAAACGCGGGTACACTTCCTTCAAAATGAAAGCCCGCCCCTGGCGAGACATCCTCCAGCAGGTCGAAGCTGTCGGCAAAGTCGTACCCGCAGATTACAAATTCGACATAGATTTCAACGGTTTTCTGCTCAACCAGGCAAAAGCGGAAATTATCCTCCAGCAACTCGACAATCACCCCAATGTCGGCATCTATGAAAGTCCCTTCTACCTTTATGGCGATCTCACCGGCGCGCGAATTCTTCGCGAACGCGTATGCAAACCCATCGTCGAACACTTCCGGGAAGACTGTTTGCACGCCCACGCCTGCGATGGCTTTGTCATTGGCGGCGGCGTCACAGAAGTCCGCCGGCAGGCCGCACTCGCCGCTGCTTTCAACAAACCCTTCTGGTTACAAATGGTAGGCACTGGAATTACCACTGCCTTCGCCGTACACCTCGGCTCTGTCCTCTCCCACGCCCAGTTGCCCTACATTACCTGCCACGAACTCTGGAAACACGACTTGCTCAAAAAACGCCTTGACGTGATCGACGGTCATATCCAGGTCTCCGATGCTCCTGGCCTGGGCATTGAAGTCGATGAAAAAGCCGTCGAAAAATACACGGTCGATCCCGACACACCCACACCTAAAAGGCTCTACCGCCGCAAAAAACGCATCCTGCGCATCTCGTGGCCCGGTGCGGCCAAACAGAAACGCATCTGGGAATTTACCGATGAAGCTATCTACCAGAAGACCTTCTACGCTGGCAGCATCCCCGGATTTGAACGCGGTGTTACCCTGGAAGTCATCGAAGACGACCACAGCGCGACTTTTAAAAAAGCCCATGCCACGCTGGCAAAACGCGAGGCAGCTATACCCGCCCTGACATGAATAGAAGTTAGGAGAACTCATCGATGGCATCCGTAATCTTTAAAGGTGTCTTTCCCATCCTCGTCACTCCATTTGATGACCATGGCAACCTCGATCTGGAATCCTTTGATCGAACGGTGCGCTTTATGGCCGACATCGGTGTAAACGGCGTTACCATCATTGGCGTACTCGGTGAATCCAATCGAATGTTGGATGCCGAACGAGAACAGCTTATTAAAACCGCTGTGGGTGCTGCAGGCGGGCGCATCCCCGTTATCGTGGGCACGAGCTACAGCGGCACACGGGCGACCCTTGAACTCAGCCAGATGGCCGAATCTCTCGGCGCCGCCGGTGTGATGGTCACCCCTTCGCGCGAATCCGTGCCCAACGAAGACCGCATTTTCGAATTTTTTCAGCAGGTGGCCGAAGGCATCTCCATTCCCATCGTCGTGCAGGACCACCCCGCCTCCACTCAGGTCCACATGTCCGTCCCCCTTATCCTGCGCCTCGTTCGCGAAATTCCGCTCGTCGCCTGTATCAAGGAAGAGGCCGTGCCCACCCCGCCCAAGATTACTGCCCTCTTGAACGGCATCGGAGACCGTGCGGTCACCATCCTCACCGGCCTCGGTGCTCTCTACGGCGCCTTTGACCTGGCCCGCGGCGCACACGGTTTTATGACCGGCTTTGCCTTTCCCGAAGTTCTGCTCGCCCTGGTTCGGGGCGCACAAAATAAAGACTTTGACACCGTACACGACATCTATCACCGATACCTGCCGCTCATCGTGTATGAACAGCAGCCGGGGGTGGCCCTCCGCAAAGAGATCTTCCGCCTGCGCGGCCTGATCGCCAGCAGCTACGTGCGCCATCCCGGTACAAATATCGACCCAACCACTGCCGACCATTTGAAATCACTCTTGCGAAAAATGCTGCCCGGTGTAGATATTACGAGACCTGTCGAGGTGTGAGATGTGGTTCCGGGTGGCGTAAACTTTTTATCAGGACTCTTATTATGCACACCAGCACCCTCTTCATCTCTCAGGACTTTGAATACTGGCAATCTGGCGAAAATGGCCTCACTTGTGTCGATTTTGAGACCTTCTGTCCGGACTACCACGAATTGGACCGCACGGGCGTCATCTCTCCCCATCTCGAAGACGGCATACTGCACACCGGGCATGCACTTCTGGCACTGACCACCGCCTTTTACGATATCTGGCGCGCACGCACGGATGATTTTTTTATTTATCCCCAGCACTTTGCCATCCTGGACATCACCAGAGAAGGGGTCAACACGGGATGCGGACGTCTGCCACTTGAGAAAAGTACGCTGGGCGGTCCCTGGGGCAACTTAGACGTCTGGCCCAACTCAAAATGGATTTCCGCCCACGGAAGCGTTTCCGGCATGCTCAAGAAAGCGTTTGACCTCCAGATCAACCGCCTATTCTGGCCCGAAGCCTTCCGCCCAAATCGCGAAGAAAAATCTCTACCTGCTTATGCGGTCAAAATGCTCCGTACCCACCTGAAAGCTGTCTATTATTACAACACCTCCGAACCCAATATCGAAATCCATACCGCACAAAACGTGCAAGACCTCCTTCAGACGAGCCTCAACAGACTGCCCGACATAGATAGCCTATCAATACAACATTTTCTTCGGCGACATGTTCTCGAAAACCCACAGACCGATCATTGTTACGTCGAACAGTATCGCAAGGTAGATCTGGATCATTTTCTCAACGACATGGCAGATTGCTTTGAAAATGCCTGATCATGCCTCTCATAATTTTTTCTTGCGGGGAATCCTTTGGCCAACGGTCAACTCTTACATCTGCTAACCGCCCGCGCCGAGTCTAAAAATCCCCTTCGCGTGGGCCTCATCGGTGCTGGAAAGTTCGGCACCATGTTTCTGGCCCAGGCCCGTCGCGTTGCGGGTCTGCACGTCCTGGGTGTGGCCGATCTATCCCTGAACCGAGCGCGTGAAGCCCTCACGCGTGCTGAGTGGCCGCCCGAACAATTTGCCGCAACCCACTTTGATCATGCCCTCAAATCCGGCACCACCCATCTCACCGATGACGGCGATGCCCTCATCCGGTCGGATGGATTGGACGTTCTGGTCGAAGCTACTGGCAATCCTCTCGCAGGCATCCACCACGCTCTTCAAGCCATCGAACACGGGCGCCACCTGGTCATGGTCAATGTCGAAGCAGATGTCCTGGCTGGTCCCCTCCTGGCCCAACGTGCAGCTTCCGCTGGCCTCGTTTACACCCTCGCCTATGGCGACCAACCGGCTCTGATCTGTGAACTGGTTGAATGGGCCCAGATCAACGGCTTCGACATTGTTTGCGCTGGCAAGGGCACCAAATACCGGCCCGCGTACCACACATCCACTCCTGATACTGTTTGGGAGCACTACGGTTTCGATGCCGAAACCGCTGCAAAAGACGGTCTGAACCCCCGTATGTTCAATTCCTTTTTGGACGGTACAAAATCTGCCATTGAAATGGCCGCTGTCTCAAATGCAACCGGCCTGAATTCTCAGCCCGAAGGCCTGAAATTCCCGCCTTGTGGCATCGACCAGCTACCCGATATTTGCCGGCCTCATAGCGACGGAGGTCAACTTTCCCACAAAGGAACCGTCGAAGTCGTCTCCAGCCTGCAACCAGACGGAACCCCTGTAGATCGGGATCTGCGCTGGGGTGTTTACGTCACCATCGAAGCCCCCGGCGATTATATTCGCCGCTGCTTCTCCGAATACGGCCTTCCCACTGATTCCACTGGACGTTACACGGCCATCTACCGCCCCTACCACCTGGTTGGCATGGAACTCACCACCAGCGTCTTGCGCGCTGGTTTGCGCGGCGAAGCCAGCGGCGCGCCCGTTGTTTTTAATGCAGACGTTGTCGCCACTGCAAAACGCGATCTTTCCGAAGGAGAAGTCTTGGACGGCGAAGGCGGCTATCGCGTGTACGGCAAACTCATGCCAGCTAATCAGGCTCGCATATCCAACAATCTGCCCATCGGCCTGGCTCACAATCTCAAGCTAAAACACAAAATCGCCGCGGGGCAACCCATACATCTATCCGACGTCGAATTTGACGAAGACAACGCCATTCTCCGCCTCCGCCGGGAAATGGTACAACGCTTTGCAACGACGAAAAATCCCCGATAGTGCAAAGCTATCGGGGATTTTTTTGGGATGCGTTTCTGCCTACGACGCATCTGTGCGGAATAGAGGGCGAAGTTTTGCGAGGATGGCGTCGAGTTCGCGATGGTCGTCTTCGTCCATTTTTGTACTGCCTGGCGCGCGCATGCCGCTCGTTTTGAAGATGCCTCGGCGAATGAGTACTTCTTTGACCAGGCGGAGACCGAGGATTTGGATCAGGTTGGTGAGTGGAAGGAGTTGATCGAAAAGATCGCGCGCTCTGTCTTCATCGCCTGCTTGAAAGGCCTCCCAGATATCAACGTGAATATCGACAACCGGGGCGCCGGGCATAAAGCCACTGGCGCCTCGTCGCATTTCTGAGATCATCCAGCGGCACCACGCCCCACCAAAAACGCCTTGACAGTGATCACCTGCTTCGGCGACAATGGCGCTGATATGATGTGCGCTGGGGTTGGCTTCTTCTTTGACGTAGATGAGGTGCTCGACTTCTGTGAGCAGACGAACGAGTGCGGGAGGTTGCATGCCAGCACCTGCGTTCTGGATGAAAATAGGCACTTGTCCAGCGCTGGAAATGGCCTCAAAGTAGCGGAGATTTTCATCTGGTCCACCGCTGCCCATATAGGGTGGCATGGCGATAACGGCATCGGCACCTGCGCGCCCGGCATGGGCGGCGTGTTCGGTGGCTGTGGAGATGTTGGTGCCAGCCACACCGGCGATGACAGGGATGCGTTTGTCGGTTTTTTCGACGACTATTTCGACCAGGGTTTGCCGCTCCTGGTCGGAGAGATATTGAAATTCACCTCCGAGTACGGGAAAGACCAGGCCACCTGCACCAGCGGCGATGCAAAAGTCGATCTGCCGCTCAAGGCTTTCGATATCGAAGTCACCGGATTCGGCAACGGGCGTTTGTAATACGGGCAATATACCGCGGATGAGATTGCTCAAGGTTGTCTCCTGTGTTAGATCTGGTGCTAACGGCTAATAATCGTACGATAGCGAAATATTCCAGCGGCGCGACAGACCGAGAAATACGCGCGCGCTTGCTGCGTCGTGATCGTTGCCGTCATCTGCATCGGATACGTAGCGTTCGTCAAGTAAATTGAAGACGTGTAATTGCAGTTTTACTTTGCCATTGCCAAATGTATCGCCGGGCAGAGTGTAGCCCGCATGCAGATTTACCAGGTTGTAATTTGGGAGTTGCCAGGACTGTTCTCGGTCGTTGGAGTCTGTTCGGTTAGCGGGATCAAATTTGGCGTAGTGATTCATAAAACGTCGCAGCCCCAGCGAGGCGTAGAGGCCGCGTGTGGGAAATACTGTAGTGCTCAGTGCAAGGGTTTTTTGCGCTGAGTCGCCCACTTTTAGCCCTTTGGCATAGACTTGAAAGTTGCCGATAACCGATGGATCTTCTTCGGGTGAAAATGTGACATTGGCATCGTTGAGCCATTCCCAATTGCCCAGTGATAACATACCGCGCACTTCCAACATGGAATGGGGACGCGCTTTCAGATCGAACTCTATGCCTGTATGCCGCGCGTCAATGCCGTTTAGTAAAAACCGGAAGCTCTGGTCGAGTTTTGCGCTGTAAATGCTCTTGGGCCACGATCGGTCTATCCATCTGGTGTAATAGAAATTTGCGTTTGCAGTCACCACGCCGCGTTTGAAATAACCGGTGCCCAGCTCAAAGGATGCGACTTTTTCATTGAATGTGGGATCGTAGAGGCTGTTGTCGTAGTGATAAACAGAGTCAAATTTGGGGGCTGTTGAAAGCCAGCCTACGTTGGCGTACACATTAACTGCGGGGGTTGCGTTGTAGTTGCCGCCCACTTTTACGGTGTAGCCTTTGAAGTTTTCCCAGTCTGTCTGATCCCAGTCGCCATTGATCTTTGCGCGGAAATAGTCAATGCGTTTATAACCTGTTATGGACGCAGATGTGCTCAAAAATGCCGTAAAGTCGTTAAAACGACCTTCGAGTTGTGCAAAACCACCACCCCAGCGCGTAAGGCCATCGTTATGGTAGGAGACCTTGTCTCCGAGTCGCTTGACGGAGGTCGTGGCGTTGTTATCCCAGGGAAAGACGTAATAATCGGCGCCGAGCAAGTTGCGTACTTCGCGCCAATGCTGTCCTCTGTAATAGCGCAAATCTATGCCAAAGGCCAGCGTGTAGATGTCGCTCAAACGGTATTCGCCCGTGCCCAAATACCCATACCAGAAGTGCTGGTTGACCGAATTTCGGATAACGGTCCTTGCCGCAATTTCATTGGCACCTGCTTCGCCTGTGCCCACCAGGTCGGGATGGGCTTCTGATGCTGTTCGGGTGTTTAAGTCATCGGCAACGCGTTGCCAGTTGATGCTGCCATCGGGTAGTGACCTCGGGTTGGTACCCAAACGCCCTGTGCCACCACCTTTGCCGCGGGAAAAATAAAATACATTGGACAGGATGAACTGCTCGTTGGGTGTCCAGTACCAATTCAAATTGATTTGGGGTTTGTGGTAAAAATTCTCGCGTTCCATGATGATTTTGCTGTCGCGTGCATCGTGTACCTGGCCGTTGTAGTACTCTTGATAGGATGAAAATGGCGAGCGTCCCCAGTTGGGGTTGTAGTCGATGCCGTAGTTTATTGCTTCCGAAACATCAATGCCCAGGGATCGGGCATAGTCGGCATCAAAGGTTGCGATAGATTGCTTGTATAGGCGGTGCCCGTGGCGCTGCGGCGCGCCTACGACAAACAGGTCAATTTTGTGCGTGTTGGAGGCCAAAAAGCTCAATGCGCCAAAATAGGACCACGCCGATGTCCATGCCTGATCGGGCAGGCCATCGCCAGTTTTGCGTGCGAGGCCCAGGGTGAAAGCGGTTTTGCCGTTCAGCAAACCCGATGAAAAGTTGACTGTGGTTTTGTAAAAGGCGTTGTTTCCCGCCTCCTGTTTGATTTTGAATCCGCGTTGTTGACGGGCGATGTCGGTGACAATGTTCATGGTACCACCCACCGAGGCTATTGCCAGATTTGAAGCTCCCAATCCGCGCTGTACCTGGATTGACGATGTGACATCGCTCAGCCCATCCCAGTTGGACCAATAGACCCAGCCGTTTTCCATATCGTTGACTGGCACGCCATTGATCATGACGGCGACGTTGCGCTGGTCAAATCCTCTCACATTGATGCGAGAATCGCCAGGCCCACCGCCTTGCTCGGTTGCATAAACACCCGGCGTATCATTTAGAATCATAGGGAGATCTCGCGAGCCGAGCTTGCGCTGCATATCGGCTTTTGGAACATCTGAGAAGGCAACAGGTGTTTCGCGCAATTTGGCGCGGTCGGCAACGACGGTGACTTCTTTGCCCCGAAATGCTTCGGGAAGGAGTTCTATGAATAACTCGGCAGCATCTGGTTCTACAACGACGGTGCTGCGATATTCTTTGTATCCCACAAAACTTATGACGAGTGTATAGCTCCCTTCGCCGACTCTGGTGATCTCAAATTGTCCATCGAGGTCTGTAGCGGTTCCTCGCCCAACACCTTCTAAATACACATTTGCGCCTGGTAGGGATTCCCCAGTTTCAGCATCGCGTACTCTGCCTTTTAATTCGGCGGCAGACAGGGTTGAATGGGCCAGGAACAATGCGAGAAAAAATATAAACAGTTGCTTCATACTGTACCTCCGTAAAAAATGGGACAGCTATGTGGCATATAGGACGATGTTGTTGTGCTAATATATACAATTTTATTTTACCATTCGCGATCAGGTACTTTCCAGTTGGCGTACCAGACGGAGTTTTCTGGAAGCGTGGCGTCGTCGGCCCATGCTGTTTGCATGGTGCGAAAGTTGGGTAGTTCGGGGCGGATAACGGTTTCCCAGATGTGTTCGACCTGGTCAAAGGTGCGAAATTTTTGCGTGGGTTTTTCCGATTCATACGCGGCGAGCAATTCTCTAACTTTGTTGCCAAGCCATTCTACTTCGTCATTGACCATGCGTTCGCCAGTTTGGCGGTTGGATTCACGGGCGTTTTTGCCCATTGCAAAGTGCGGACCGAGTTCGCTTTCGGGCGGCAAACGCGAGATATCGACACAGTCGGGGTCAATGGCCCACAGAAGGGAGGTTTCGACTTTTCCAGCGTGATCACCACCGCTTTTGTTGTCATTGTCAAAGCCGGGTTGATTGGCTTCGGAGTCGGGCAGGCTATACAGGCGCGTACCCACATGGGGTTGGATGAGTTCACACAGGGTTTTCAGGTCTTGCCAGTTGGGACCATAATGCCCGGTGAGGAAGATGGCCGCGTGAAATCCGAGGGTATCGGCCTGGCGGATGTGATAGCAGATGTTTTTGAAGTGTTGCCAGGGCGGCATGCAGGTTAGCCAGGAGCGTTCTGGCTGGCCGACCGAGCGTTCTGACCAGAGGGCATAGCCCCCAATTTCGTGGATATGCCAGTAGTCGGGCGGGGCGACAATGCCGCCGTGTTTGTGCGCGGTGCGAACGGCAATACCGTGGGCTTTGAGGGCGTCGAGTCCCACAGCATTTTGTGGGCCGTGTGGTTCGCACAGGCCATAGGGGAAATAGACGACTGGACAGGCTTTGAATGCGGCTTCGAGTTCATCGGGGAACATGCGCTCCCAGCGTACGTCTCTCACGACGGAATACTCCTTGTGAAAAATTAGTTTGTTGCAAAATGAAGCTACGATTCCAAATCGTGGTGCAGTTTTAGTTGGGCGATAAATTCTGGTGTGAGTGTGGTTCCCGAGTTTTTGAGATAGTTTATGACATCATTGCCAAGTGCTGTGTTGAGATGGTAGTGCTGTACAGATTCGTTGATTTTGATGAAGCCCATGCGGTTCATCAGGTCCGGGTTCATTGTGCCGTTGACGATGGGCGCGTGAAGGGTGCAGTTGGTGAAGCGCGTGCCCAACGTGCTTTGCAAAATATAAAATTGCTCTGGGACCTTTGCCACGTCGGGTTGGAGACGACACTCGGTAAATACGAGTTCTCCCCGCAAATTGGGTGCGGTTATGGTGTTCAAATTACACCCTTCAAAAGTCGCACTGGCAATGCAGTTGCCCAGGTATGCGCTAATATTTTCACAGTCGGTAAATCGCATTTTGAGATAGAGGGCGAGTGCATCGGCATAGTCTATCGCTGATTCTCCACCGATCAGGATATGTACCTGTTCGTCATCGTCGGCAATTTCCTGAGTGAATTTTTCGAGTTGAACATTGTCGCAGATGAGGGTGCTGTTGGCGTGGAGTTGCGTGCCATCGTAGCCGCCATGGCCGCGAAGGTCGTAGTGGTGTGGGTTGGGGATGCGGATGAGGCGAACACCCTGTTTTCGGCCTTCGACTGTGATGTTTCGAAATTCAATGCGATGGGGAAAGAAGAGGCGGGCATTATTTTTGGTTTTGGAAAAGGGGACAGTGTCCATCAGCCAGCACGGCGCATTTGATGCAGGTGCAGCGCTGTAATCGATGAGCAGGTCTTCGATTGTGACCGTGCGTGCAAAGCCGATGGGATACTGGTAGTCGAAATCGGCCGGACGACAAGATAGGACAGAAACGCGGCCATTGCCACTGGGCATTAACCGACAGCCGCGGATGCGGATGTGACCGTCCCATTTGGCCCCATAGTCGCGCCTGAAATTGACAAATTGGTTGCCGTGGCGCGTGGTATTTTCGATTATCAATTCGCCACCACCTGTCAGGGCGATGCCTTTGAAGCCGATGGTGCAGTTGCTGATGTAGAGGTTCCAGCAGTGAAAATGCACATCGATACGGTTGAGGCGGCAGTTTTCAAAGCGGAAGTTTTTGTTGAGGTTGGTGCCAAAAACACCCCATGCAACCCAGCCGCCTTCTGCGGTGATGTTGCGAAAGGTGCAATTGAGCATCCGCGCACCACCAATGCCATAGGTGCCCGCACCGAGCACTCTGTTTTTTTCTTCGCGATTTTTTTCCCAGGGCATTGCGCGGATATTTTCCAGTGTGACGTCGTAAACACTGCTGAATACGTAAAAACCGCGACGGGGGTGCATTGAGATATCTCGTTTCCCTTTTTCCAGGCCCATCCATTGTTCGCGGATAATGGTGCGGCTGCGTTTTACGGAGATGCCGTGGTGGTGATATCGCCAGGACCTACCGCTTCCACTGTCGCCAGAAAAGTAAAATCCACCGCCTTCTACAATGAGGTAATTGTCGTTGCAGGGTATGGCGGTGATGTCGGTGAAGTTTTTGAATTCCCAGGCTATATCGCCAATGATGCGGCCCTCTTCTTCGACATAGAACAGTTCTTCGCGCCCCCATCCCGCCTTTGAATAATTACCTGCCCGGATACCTATGCGATCATCATCATCTTCGGCGATGATGAGATGTCCCGCATATTGTGCCAGTTCGGGAATGAGTTGCACGCCGGGTTTTAATTTTTCCAATAGAGCGGCTTTGATGGTTTCGTCTCGCGTGAGTTTTTTTGACGGGTGGTCGTTGAGAATTTCAAAGCGAGGCTCCCTTTGGCTGTTGTACTGTTCATCGATGTGAAAAATTGTTTGTCCCCAGGAGACGTTGGTCTTGATGGGTATGTCATTGGTTTGTGTGATCCAATATTCGCCGCTTAAATTCACAATTGGGACTTTGCGCGCATTGGCGTATTTATGCGCCAGGGTGATTTGAACGCCGTCGTCGTTTTTACCGTCGCCAATCGCGCCAAACATTTTGTAGTTCACGGCTTTGTTTTCGTGTAAGATAGCGATTAATCCATTGTCCAATGCGATGATGTCGGCATCGTTTGTTTGGATATTTGCATCCGTTTTCCCGATGTGATACAGGGCTGCGCCGCCGTCACCGGGGACGTAAAATCCTGCGGTTTCCGCCCATTCACTTTCGCGGATTTCGGGCGAGGATTTCATAGCTTGAACGGTGGCGTAACGCGTTATGGTTGTACCGCTTGTTGTGTTCACAGCGATCTCCTGAGACAATGCGTGCTGTGTAAGCACAATGCCACTGATACCAATACCAGCGATTGCTGTGCGTCTGGATAATTTATGTGGTTGTTTGGACATGATTGTTTCCTAAATGTCAATTTATTGCACTTTTCCACGTCCGGCAACTTTCCATCTGTGTTCTACATTGCCATTTCGCACAGCATAGACTTCGTCGTGGAGGTTGGTGGTCATGCCCTGGTGCAGGGGGATGACAGAGAGACGGTCGCCTACGGTGAAGGTGTGGTTGCATTCCGAGACATCGACGTGACCGTGTTCGACGGACATGCCATAAATTTTGGCATTGGGGTGTTCAACGATGTATCCATAAGGTGTGGGGGCATAACTGGTGAATGTTTTTTGCCCGCCATCAATGATGACGCGGTCGGGTGTGGGGGTGCTGACGATGGTGACAATCATGCGTTCGGCACAGGTGATAGGGTTGGGCGGGTTGTGTTCTCGGTTGATACGACGCAGACCTTCAAAGACGTAGGAACCAATGCGGGTTTCGGTGCAGCCTATGGCTTTGGAAACTTCGGCAGTGCCCGTACCGCCTCCGCTGATGGTGTTGAGCGCGATGTCCGCGCTTTGGAGCAGGTCGCGCGTTTGGTCTATGAAGGCTTTGGCGCGTTCGTGACTGGGATAGGTCATGATGCCCTGGAACTGAATGTTGGGCATGTTTGTGATTTTTCGCGCCAGTTCAAGCGCGGCTTCGGGCGATTGTACGCCGCAGCGATTGCCACCGGTGTCGCATTCGATGAGGATGTTGATGGTGGCGTTGTTTTCTGTTGCACCATCGGATAGGCCACGCGCGGTGATTTCCGAATCGACAGCGACGGTCATGGTGGCGCGTTTGCACAGTTCGGCGAGGCGTTTGACTTTGATGGGTCCGACGATATTATAGGGAATGAGGATGTCGGGAATACCCGCTTTAACCATGACTTCGGCTTCGCCCACTTTTTGGCAGACAATGCCAATGGCCCCCGCAGCGAGTTGCATTTTGGCGATTTCGGGGATTTTGTGCGTTTTGGTGTGTACGCGCAGCGGTATGTCGAATTTGTCGCATGCCTCTTGCGTTTCTCGAATATTTTTTTCGAGAATATCGAGGTCGATGGTGAGCGCGGGTGTGTCGAGGTCGCGTATGGTCATGGCAATATCTGTTATTAAAAGGTAAAAGATGGTGTTGTACAGGAATAGGCAATGTACGTTGGCCTGAACAGGGCGTCAAGTGGTTGTCGCTATGTTTAATCTCGTCGGATGATCTGCGTTGACAATGTGCAGGTCGTTTTGTTATTTGAGAGGAGATTTCACACAGAGACACAAAGACACAAGGGGCTGGGGGAGGGCGGGCTGACTGCTAATTTAACTAAGGAGGCAAAATGGCAGATAAATTGAAGGTGGGTATTGTCGGAGTGGGAGGTATTGCGCGGACGCATATTCCGGGGTGGCAGGCTTCGGAACATGCCGAATTGGTGGCTGGTAGTGATATTAGCGAAGATGTACTGAAGAATTGGGGGGAGCAATACGGTGTAAAAAAACTGTATGTAAATCCCGAAGATTTGTTTGCCGATCCAGAGATCGATATTGTGGATGTGTGTACACCAAATAATTATCACGCGCCTTTATCTATCGGTGCGCTGGATGCGGGTAAACACGTGATTTGCGAAAAACCTCTGGCACCAAGCCCCCAATTGGTGAAAGATATGATTGCTGCACGCGACTCGTCGGACAAGTTATTGATGTGCGCGCAATCGTCGCGGTTTGCAGGGTCATCTCTGGCGATGAAGAGGGAATTGGATACCGGGGTTTTGGGAAATGTGTATCATGCGCGATGCTGGATGTTGCGGCGGTCAGGGGTGCCCGCGCGACCAGGTTTTATTATGAAAGAGCACAGTGGTGGCGGGCCGTGTATTGATATTGGTGTTCACGTTTTGGATTTGACCCTGTGGTTGATGGGCAATCCCAATCCCGTGGCAGTGACTGGTGTGGCAAAGGCGGAGTTGGCACATCAGGAGGGTGCGTTCAGTACGATGGGGCGCAGTGGTGGTGCGATTCCCAAGGAATTTGATGTAGAGGATTTTGCAGCGGCTTTTGTGCGGTTTGAAAATGGGGCTTCGCTTATTCTGGAGACGAGCTGGATGTTGCATCAAGGTCCCCCATCAGAACGGCAGATATGGCTTTACGGCACGAAGGGTGGGGCACACTTACCCAGTTGTGAGATTTATTATTCGGATTCCAAAACACAACAACATCACAAATACGCATTGCAAGATACGGGCGATATCGCCAAAGCGCACGCGCTGGAATGCATGACGTTTGCCGAGGCGATTGCAGAGGGCAAACCGTCGCCAGTACCGGCTGAGCAGTCGCTACAGGTGATGGCGATTTTAGATGGGATTTATCGCAGTGAGGAGGATGGGCGTGAAGTGGATATAGCGGGAGATGCAACCGTTGATTAATAAACTTTGTCGTCTTTGTTTTTCTTTTTCAGAGTATTTTTTGATCGGCGTTCGGGAGATTGAGGAGTGCGATCAATGAGTTTGTTGGGTTTGCCCATCTGTTTTACCAGATCAAATGCATCGTAGAGTTCACCCACTGCGGTCATTGCGCGGTAGTGCAGAGTGTCGCCCGAGACAGTGATGATTTGATAAAGTTGTGTGTTTTCCGCACCGCGCGTTACCCAGGGGTCTTTTTTCAGTCTGTATTGTTTGGGTCCGCTGACCGATACGACGTACACAGTGCCTTTGGTTGAGTCGCGCACGGTTGCGCTACTGCCGATGTTGTTCCCTCTGGCATACGTATGGTTGTGACCTTGAAGTACCATATCGACGGCGTATTTGTCAAAGACGGGTTTCCATGCTTCGCGCTGGTCTTTATTGGCGCGGCCTCCCGCCGAAAAGATGGGATGATGGAATGTGACAAAGGTCCATTTATTGGGGTTGTTTTTGAGCACTTGTTCCAGCCAGGGGACCTGTTCTTTGTGGCGTTCGTTGGAATTGAGCGAGATGATGCGCGCACCCTGATAGTCTATGTAATAGGTGGTTTCTGTAAAGCCCTCGGGGCCATTTTCGGGCAGGGTGAATTGTGGACGCCATAAGACAGATAGGCGACGTTTGCTCACATCTTGATAGTTAGAGTATTCGTGATTCCCCGGTGAAGGAATGCTGGGGATTTTTGCATGGATCCAGTCGCCAGATTCAAACCATTCATGCCAGTCACTATCCCTGTTGGCATTATTGACGAGGTCGCCTGCGTGGATGATAAAGTCGGCATGGGGCGCGTCGAGGACAGCGGTTCGAATGGTGCGTGCCCAAAGAGATAGCAAATTGTTTTGCGCATCGCCAAGGTAGATAAAGGTGAATTTATCTGGTTCGGCAGAGGCTGTGCGAAATTGATACCAAGAACTCCAGATTTTGTCACTGCCCACGCGATAGGCATAGAGGGTGTTGGGTTTGAGATTCTGGAATGTGACCGAGTGAAAATGGGCGACAAGTCTATTGCGTTTCCATTTTTCAATGCGTGCGGTTTCGCTTCTGGCCCATGTGGTAAAATTGGCCGAGGCGTTGGCTTCTGCGATCTGACCTTCGGCTTGTGTGATGCTCGTATCGGTGCGCCAGGTGATTGATGCTGTGGTGGTGGGGTCTCCCGACCAGGTGAGTACTATGCGGTCTGGGATTTTTTTAGGAGCGCGATCTACGGCAGCACGGTGGTACTCATTTGCATAAACTGGGGCTGTGGATAGGAGCAGAAGGATAAGGCAAATCGGGCGCATGGGGTTCTCTGAGTGAGAATTTTTAAAAGACCACTAATAAACTTTGTCGTCTTTGTTTTTCTTTTCAAGAGTATTTTTCCATCGGCGTTCTGGAGATTGAGGCGCGCGATCGATGAGTTTGTTGGGTTTGTCCATTTGTTTTACCAGATCAAAAGCATCGTAGAGTTCACCCACAGCGGTCATTGCGCGGTAGTGTAGAGTATCGTCCGAAACAGTGATGATTTGATAAAGCTGTGTGTTTTCCGCACCGCGCGTCATCCAGCGGTCTTTTCTGAGTCTGAGTTGTTTGGGACCGCTGACTGATACGACGTACACAGTGCCTTTGGTTGAGTCGCGCACGGTTACGCCGCTGCCGATATTGTGTCCTCTGGCATACGTATGGTTGTGACCTTGAAGCACCAGATCGACGGCGTATTTGTCAAAGATGGGTTTCCATGCTTCGCGCTGGTCTTTATTCGCGAGGCCCTGGGTTGCGGCATAGATGGGGTGATGGAATGTGACGAAGGTCCATTTATTGGGATTGTTTTTGAGCACTTGTTCCAGCCAGGGCGTCTGTTCTTTGTAGCGTTCATTGGAATTGAGTGAGATGATGCGTGCCCCCTGATAGTCTGTGTAATAGGTCGTTTCCGCAAAGCCTTTGGGGCCATTTTCGGGCAGGGTAAATTGCGGACGCCATAGAACAGAAAGGCGGCGTTTGTCCACATCTTGATAGTTAGAGTATTCGTTATTCCCCGGCGTAGGAACGCTGGGGATTTTTGCATGGATCCAGTCGCCAGATTCAAACCATTCATGCCAATCGCTGTCCTTGTTAGGATAATCGACGAGGTCGCCTGCGTGGATGATAAAGTCGGCATGGGGCGCGTCGAGCACAGCGGTTCGAATGGTGCGTGCCCAAAGAGACAGCAGGTTGTTTTGTGCATCGCCAAGGTAGATAAAGGTGAATTTATCTGGTTCGGCAGAGGCCGTGCGAAATTGATACCAGGAACTCCAGATTTTATCGCTGCCCACGCGGTAGGCATAGAGGGTGTTGGGTTTGAGGCCCTTGAATGTGACCGAGTGGAAATGAGCGGCAAGTCTATTGCGTTTCCATTTTTCAATGCGTGCGGTTTCGCTTCTGGCCCATGTGGTAAAATTGGCCGAGGCGTTGGCTTCTGCGATCTGACCTTCGGCTTGTGCGATGCTCGTATCGGTACGCCAGGTGATTGATGCTGTGGTGGTGGGATCTTCCGACCAGGTGAGTACTATGCGGTCGGGGATTTTTTTAGGAGCGCGATCTACGGCAGCACGGTGATATTCATTTGCATAAGCCGGGGCTGTGAGTAGGAGCAGAAGAACGAGACAAATCGAGCGCATGAGATTCTCTAAGTGATTAAAAAACTTTGTCGTCTTTGTCTTTCTTTTCAAGGGTATTTTCCCATCGGCGTTCGGGAGATTGAGGCGCGCGATCGATGAGTTTGTTGGGTTTGCCCATCTGTTTTACCAGATCAAAAGCATCGTAGAGTTCACCCACGGCGGTCATTGCGCGGTAGTGCAGAGTGTCGTCTGAGACAGTGATGACCTGATAAAGCTGTGTGTTTTCCCCACCGCGCGTCATCCAGCGATCTTTTCTGAGTTTGTATTGTTTGGGACCGCTGACCGATACGACGTACACAGTACCTTTGGTCGTGTCGCGCACGGTTACGCCGTTGCCGATGTTATTCCCTCTGGCATACGTGTGGTCGTGACCCTGGAGCACCATATCGACGGCGTATTTGTCAAAGATGGGTTTCCAGGCTTCGCGCAGGTCTTTATTGTCGCGGCCATCGGATGCGGAATAGACGGGATGATGGAATGTGACGAAGGTCCATTTATTGGGATTGTTTTTGAGTACTTGTTCCAACCAGGGGACCTGTTCTTCACGACCTTCATTGGAATTGAGCGAGATGATGCGTGCACCTTGATAGTCTGTGTAATAGGTGGTTTCTGCAAAGTCTTTGGGTCCATTTTCTGGCAGGGTGAAATGCGGACGCCATAGAACAGATAGACGGCGTGTGACCCCATTTTTATAGTATTCGTGATTCCCCGGCGTAGGAATGCTGGGGATTTTTGCATGGATCCAGTCGCCAGATTCAAACCATTCCTGCCATTCGCTGTCCCTGTTGGCACGGTTGACAAGATCGCCTGCGTGGATGATAAAGTCGGCATGGGGCGCGTCGAGCACAGCGGTTCGGATGGTGCGTGCCCAAAGGGCGAGCAGGTTGTTTTGTGCATCGCCAAAGTAGATGAAGGTAAAATCATCCGGTTCGGCTGAGGCTGTGCGAAATTGATACCAGGAACTCCAGATTTTGTCGCTGCCAACGCGATAGGCATAGAGGGTGTTGGGTTTGAGATCCTTGAATGTGACCGAGTGGAAATGGGCAGTATTTTTATTTTGTTCCCATTTTTCAGTGCGCGCTGTTTCGCTTCTGGCCCATGTGGTAAAATTGGCCGAGGCATTGGCTTCTGCGATCTGTCCTTCGGCTTGTGTGATGCTCGTGTCGGTGCGCCAGGTGATCGATGCTGTGGTGGTGGGGTCTCCCGACCAGTTGAGTACTATGCGGTCGGGGATTTTGGAGGGTATGGAATCTACGGCTGCACGGTAATGCTCGTTTGCATAAGCCGGGGCTGTGAATAGGAGCAGAAGAATGAGACAAATCGGGCGCATGGTGATCTCCAGATGAGGATGTGGGGTTGATGTTTTACTCATAAAGATACAATACGTTGCAAATTGAAAAGGCGAAACGCGATTATTATTCAATCAATTTCAAGGGATATTTCATTGTTGAGTTGTTCGCGTTCGGAGCGCGAATCGGTTGTGGCGTAGTGGAGGATGAGCGCTTTGCGCCATGTGTTTGTGCGATTTATTTCGCTGTGGTGCAGGGTGCAGCCGTGATGAAATATGACAGATCCTGCGGGTACGGGACAGGCGGCTGATTTGGGGAGGTCAATATTTCTCGTATCGGGTATGTGATGCACGGGGCGGTCTGGATCATGGGTGATGTCGAAGATGCCGTGTCTGTGTGAGCCGGGCACATAACGCATACAGCCATTGGTATCTGTGGCCTCGTCTAAGGCAATCCAGGCGGTGACGAGGCCGTTGGTGGGTTGTACGCGAAAATAGCTCTGGTCCTGGTGCGGTGGTTTTGCCTGGCCGCCCGGTGGTTTGAGCAGCATCTGGTCGCGAAAAACGCGAATGCGCGGTCCGATTAAGCCGCGCACGAGTGCGAGTAATTTGGGATGTCTGGCGATGGGACGATAGGCGGGGTCAAAGCGCACGACAAATGCGAGAACGCGCACACTGTGGTTTCGTGCTTCTGGATTTGATTTGTCTGTTACGGTATTGCCTTCAAGGCCTATTGAGACGCCCTCGGGTGCTCGATCCGGGTCGGCTACAATCTCGTCGGTGCGCTGAATAACGTCGGCGAGTTCTTCTTTTTGAAAGAGGTTTTCAACGACGAGGTAGCCGTGGGTGTCGTAAAATGTTTTCATACTGGATTCAAACACAGCACTCTCCTTGTGACGCGGAAAATACGGTTTTGAACACAGGATGTCAAGCGCATGGATTGGGGGCTGGGGGCTGGTTGGGTGGTCCTCTTACCTCTTACGTCTCACCTTTTACGTTATCACTCATACCGCAATGCTTCCACTGGATTTGCTCGCGCAGCTTTGATGGCTTGATAGCTGACGGTCATTAGCGCGATGAGCAAGGCGATGAGGCCGCTCAGGATAAATGTGCCGATGCCCAGATTGATGCGGTAAGCGAAGCTCTGGAGCCACTGGTTCATCGCGTAGTATGCGATAGGCCAGGCGATGAGATTGGCGATGAGGACGAGTTTGAGAAAGTCTTTGGAGAGCAAGCACACAATGCCTGAGACAGAGGCTCCGAGGATTTTGCGAATGCCGATTTCTTTGGTGCGCTGTTGGGTGGTAAATGCAACCAGGCCAAAGAGGCCGAGGCAGGCGATGAGGATGGCGAGGCCGGAAAAAATTTGGAAGACATGGGACATTTGTTGCTCCCGGTTGTAGAGTCTGGCGTAATCCTGGTCTAAGAATGTGTAACTGAACGGCTGGTTTGGAGCGAGTTTTTTCCAGGTTCCTTCAACCGCAGAAATAGCTTCTGCGACATTGCCGGGGTGGAGGCGAATGGCAATGTACATTGGAAATTGGCGCAGGTAGGGCAATACGAGCGGTTTGATTTCCTGTTTGAGTGAGCCGATGTGGAAATCTGATACCACACCGATGATTGTTCCTTCGATTTTGCCGAAGTTGTTTGTTTTCAGTTTTTTCCCGAATGCGGTTTGCCACCCCAGTGCTTTGGCTGCAGATTGGTTGACGAGAAATGCAGAGACATCTGTTGCATGTTCTGTGGGGGAAAAGTTGCGGCCTTCTAAAATTTCTATATTCAGTGCCTCGACGTATTTTTCATCTACCATTGTATATGTGAGGGATGTTTCTTCGTAATTTGCTGGTTGTTCGGGCATGAAGCGCGTGGAATCGAAAACGCGTCCTGGTACACCTGTATTGAGTGAGGCTGTAGCCACTTGAGGCAGGGCTTCAAATTGGTCTCTGAATGTGACCAAATTTTGGAGAACTCGTTTGGGTGTGGTCACCAGGGTGCGTGGTACCCCCTGGAGAACAAGGACGTGTTCTTTGTCAAATCCGAGGTTTTTATTTTGTGCGAAATGAAGCTGGTTGCGAACGACGAGGGTGCCGACCAAAAGGCTGATGGAAATGCAAAATTGCAGGACGACCAGTCCATTGCGAAGATAGGTTTTGCCCGATGAGACATGTCCTTTGAGCGCCGTAACGGGCCAGAATGAGGAGAGGTAAAGTGCTGGATACATGCCGGATAGAAGGCCAACGATGATGATGAGAGCAAATAATCCAATGAACACATGGGGCGCGATCAGGCTGCCCATTGTGAGGTGTTTGTTGGCAAGGCTGTTGAGGAGTGGCAGCCCCAATTCGCACAATCCAATTGCCAGAATACTTGAGAAGGCGACGCAGATGGTGGATTCTGAGAAGAATTGGCGAATGAGTTGCGAGCGGTGAGAGCCGAGGACTTTTCGAACGCCGACTTCGCGGGCGCGGGTTGATGAACGCGCTGTGGAGAGGTTGACGAAGTTAATGCAGGCGAGCAGGAGGACAAAAATTGCGATGAGTGAAAAAATATAGACATACATGATATTGCTATTTGCTGTGATTTCATATTTGAGGTTTGAATATAGATGGATGTCTGTGAGGGGCTGGATGAGGTAGTTGGTGTGGTAGCCGGGCATGGGAGGCTTTTTGCTCAAGATTTGTTCGCGAACATAAGTGGTAAATTTGGTTTGCAATTCAGAGGCAGATGCCCCGTCTTTTAACACGAGGTACGTATAAACAGTGGCCGATCCCCAGTCTGATTTTCTGCGCTCGATAATGGGGAGTGTTTTGAGGGGCGCGAGAAAGTCGAAGTGAAAGTGGGACTGGGGTGGGAATGCTTTGACCACGCCCGTGACCTGCAGCGACTTGCCATCGTTGAGGTCAAGGGTTTGTCCCATTGGGTCGCTATTGGGAAAGTAACGCTGTGCGCTTTGTTCGGTGAGGATGACAGCGTTGGGGGCATTGAGTGCTGTTGCGGGGTCTCCCGCGGTGAAGGGAACGGTAAAGACATCGAAAAAGCTGCTTTCCGCGTAGTAGAAATTTTTCTCGATGACATGATTCGATTCTCGGCGGAGGGTTTGACTTTCTCGTCTCAATCGCGTGCTGTGGATTACCTCCGGGTATCGTTCTTTCAGTGTTTCTGATATGGGTACCGATACATAGGGAATGGTCCATTCGTTGTCGCCGTATCGGCCGTCCCACAAAACACGATAGATTTGATTGGCGTTTTTGTGAAATTTATCGTAGTTCAGTTCGTCCTGTACAAAGAGCATGATCAACATGCAGCACGCAATACCAACGGCGAGCCCAGAGATGTTGACAAAAGAATAGACTTTGTGACGCAAGAGTGTGCGGATGGCGACGGTGATGTGGTTTTTGAACATGGTTCCTCCTATTGAAATATACGATGGGTGTTCATGTGTTATTTCTTACAACAGCAATAACCGTGCCAAAAATTATTTGTGTATATTTTTCAATAGTTTAAGAGAAAACTGAGATTTGACCTCCCACATAAGTGTCCGATAATGATACAGTAGTGTCCGTTTTCGGACAGTTTGGACACAAAAAATCTATGTCTTGACATTAAACTAACTTGAAGTAAATTCCAAAATAGTTTAACTAATTTGGAGGAAAGTTCAAAATGGTACACTACTCTCGACGTTTAAGAATCGACTTGCCCAGCCGACAATCGGCTTTTTTGTGGGGAGCGCGAAAAACGGGTAAATCCACATATCTCAAGCAGGCGTTTCCCAACAGCCTGGTCTATGATTTTCTAAAGACGGATTTGATGCTGGATTTCAACCGGCGGCCAGCGATGTTGCGCGAGCAAATTCTCGCGCTGTCTGAAGCATTATTGGCACATCCGATTATCCTGGATGAGGTCCAGCGTGTGCCGCTTTTATTAGATGAGGTGCATTGGCTGATTGAAAATAAGGGACTGCGTTTTATTTTATGTGGTTCCAGCGCGCGAAAGCTCAAGCGGGGACGGGCCAATTTGCTCGGTGGACGCGCCTGGCGATATGAAATGTTTCCGTTGGTGACAGATGAGTTGAATGACGGCGATATGGATCTTTTGCGGATTTTGAATCGCGGTCTGATTCCCGATCATTTTGCCAGCGTACAATATCGCCGTTCTCTGAATGCTTATGTGCAAGATTACTTAAAGGAGGAAGTTTTTGACGAGGGATTGACGCGCAATATTCCAGCATTTTCCAGATTTTTTGATGCGATGGGATACTCTCACGGCGAGTTGACTAATTTTTCTAATATTGCCCGAGAGTGTGGCGTGAGTTCCAAGACTGTGAAAGAGTATTATCAAATTCTAGTAGATACGCTTTTGGGCAAAATGGTTGAACCTTTTAAGAGACGACAAAGCAGGCAGGTTATTTCCAGAGCGCCCAAGTTCTATTTATTTGATGTGGGTGTGGCCGGTGTACTTGCAAAACGGCATTTGGAGGATGCTCAGGGCATAATTTTTGGCAAAGCGTTTGAGCATTTTATTTTTTCCGAATTGACGGCACACGCTTCTTATAGTGAGTTGCATTACGATATTCATTTTTGGCGCACTAAGTCGGGGGTGGAGGTCGATTTTGTACTGGGCAATGGCGAGGTGGCAATTGAGGCAAAAGGTACAAGTCGGGTAGATAGCAAGGTTCTTCGACCTATGCATGCATTTATCGATGAATTCGGGCCCAGGAAAGCACTAATCGTTTGCAATGAAACGACGGAACGCGCTGTTGGCCCAATTCGCATTGTGCCCTGGAAAGTGTTTCTAAAATCTCTATGGACAGGTGATGTGATTTCATGAAAGGCGCAGGCTACCCAGTTGAAACCGGCGGGGATCGCCGAGGCGTTTTGCCAGGGCTTCGGTTGTCCAGTTGGTGTGGGTGATTGCCCAGTCGATTTCGCTGGCGAGTGGGCTGTCGAAGATGCCGGGGTCGTCCGCGCCGATGACGAGGTTGACATTTGATTTGAGGAATGTGTGGATGGGGTGATGGGCGGGATCGGGCACGCCGCCGATTCGGAGATTGGAGGTGGGACATGTTTCGATGACTGTGCCGAGTTGTGTGAGGCGGTTGAGAACAAATTGCTGGCGGTTGCGGATTTCTTCGAGACGTTGGGGATTATAAGCACGCTCGACTATTTCGTCGGGTGCTCGATTTTTCAGGGTTTGTCGTTCGGTTTGGAGTGCGCTGGCGTTCACTTTGATATCGAAAGCCGAAAGCTCTGAGGCGTGCATGAGATCATAGGCAATCTGATCAAGGCGTTCGCTGACCCGTTCTTTCGCGTGTACATCGGGACGGCGCGCAATCGCCACTGCCGGATCGAGGCCGAGCGCTATGGCATGGCCCAATCGCCTGACACCCATTTCAGCGGCTTCATGACACCAGCGTATCGCGCTTTCGAGCGATTTGTCAAAATAGCTTTCGCCCACATGATAGGTGATTTCGAGGGCGCGTTCGGGGCATTCCTGGTTGTCTTTGTGTACGCGTTGGAAGAGTGCGCGGTTGTCTTTAGGGGGATAGCCCTCTTCGATATCGGCAAAGTCAATGCCGACGATGGTAGGGATGAGTTCGGGGGTTTCGTCTATGAGTTCTTGCACCCATTCGTAGTCTTGCTGCGCGGTCAAGCGGCGCAGGCTGATGATGTAGCGCGCGGTTGTGTTGTTTTGCGATGCATTTGAGAGGATTTGAGCCTGGGTGCGATGAAAGTTGATGAATGTATCTCGCGTTTCGTCGCTGCATCCACATCGGTATTCGACGAAGGTGATGCCTTCTTTGCGATGTCGGTCTTGTGCGCTGGAAATCATTTTTATTATGAGATCCTGTCTTTTGGGCGGGTGTTTCAAAAGACTGGTGATGAGGTTGAATTTAGCTTTAAACCGACCGAAGTCGCCCCCGTCTTTTTCGGTGTAGATGTAGTGTTCTTTAAATTCGGTAAGTCCCGTGGTTGGATTGGATATGGCATCGCGATAGAGCGCGATGGGATCCGGGCGAATACCATAAGCTTTTTCATAGGTGTCTGTAAAAAGCGTCCAATCAATGTCTTCGTAAAAGTCTCTGCCGAGTTCTATGAGGTCTTCGGCGGTCAAGCATCCGCCGGGGTGGACGTGGAGTTCACAAGTTTTGGCTAAGTGGAGTGGGGACATGAGTTGTTCCTCTGAGATTTTGTCGAGCCGAGTTCTTATGCCCACAAAAGTTAATCTAATTTACAGGTTGAAACAATGGAGAAAGAAGCACTTAAATTCTCTATTGAAAAAATATATCAAATTTGATATATTCAATTTATGAATAAATCGAACGCAAAACCCATCATCTCTCGACAGCGCGCCAATTGGTACAGGAGAAATGAACATGAAGAAAAAAAAGAAGGGTAAAATTGAATATCGTGAAGGATCGAATAATGTGTATCAAGACCTGGGATTTAAGAATCCCGATGAATGGGCGGCAAAAGCGCGTATCGCTACCGAGATATTTGTACTAATTAAAAAAAGAAAATTAACACAGAAGCAAGCAGGAGAAATTTTTGGGATTACACAGGGGCGGGTATCAGACTTGAAACGCGGACAATTCGATAAGTTTTCAGTGGAAAAATTGATGTCTTTTCTCAATGCATTGGATTATGATGTGGAAATTCGCATTCATCCAAAAGTTGCCGAGGCTGCACGGGTTTATGTTAGTCATTCTTTGGTTTAATTCACCGCTTGACGCGGCTTATTATTTATGATATTTTATAATGAAATAATCGCGCAAACGGAGGCTTACATGACCGCACAGTTGTTGATTTTTATGGGTGCAATGGTTTACTTGTGTTGGGTATTTGTTCGGTATTGGAGACGCCGCAATCGCAAAGATGTCCCGTTTATTGAAGTGGTTGAAGACAAGCCCGTGAGTAAGCCGTATAGACAGAGACGCGTGCAAAAGAAAAAAGAGTCCGATGCCGACCGCGAGTGGCGCAAGCGCGTGCAGGACGAAATTGAAGATATGACAAAATAAAGTCGCGGGCCGAAAATCATTTATTTTCAGTGTTTAGGTAAAACAAAAACCTCATCCTATTGGATGGGGTTTTTATTATGCTTGCTCTTGAGTGATTTGGGTGCTACGTTACCCACGAGCGAGCAACCCTTTGAATTGGGATATTGGATATGCGCGAATATTTGATTATTGATGGGCATCTCGATATGGCGTTTAACGCGCTGTTTTATCGCCGAGATCTCACGCAGTCTGTATATGTGTTGCGCGAGCGCGAAGACAGTATGGTGGGGGGATTGTCGGCCCATCCAGATTCGCTGGAGAAACGCCTGGGGCCACAGCCCAAGCGGTTTACGCCTACTGTTTGTTTGCCCGAGATGCGCAAAGGGCGCGTGGGGATTATGCTTTCGACCATTATGTGTCGCGTGCAAAATCCACATGATAATACACACAATGCGGTGCGTACGCAGGATGTGGCTTATGCGCGGGGGCAATCCCATCTGGCGTATTATCGGGCGCTGGAACGATGTGGAGAGATTCGGTTTATCAAGTCTGTAGCAGATCTCAATGCGTGTGTTGCAGACTGGGAAAGCCCCTCAGGCGAGACGCCCGTGGGGCTTATTTTGTCGATGGAAAGCGCCGATCCGATTCTGGGACCTGATCAGGTGGGCGAATGGTATGAAGCGGGACTGCGCTCGGTGTCTCTGACGCATTTTGGCGCCAATACGTATGGACATGGCACGGGTACGGTAGGTGGGCTATATCCACCAGCTTACGCGCTGATGGACGCGTTGTCTGAGACCGATATTGCGCTGGATTTGACCCATGCGGCAGACCTTACCTTCTGGCATATTCTCGATTATTGGAAGGGGCCGGTACATGCCAGCCATTGCAATTGTCGCGCATTGGTGCCTGGGCAGCGGCATTTGTCGGATGATATGATCCGCGCGATCGCGGACCGGGGTGGCGTAATTGGGATGGTCTTTGCCGAGCAGATGCTATCTCCTGCGTGGAATTGGGACGATCCGCGTACGCATTATACCACGGCAACCCGACCTATGAAGGCGGTGCTCGAACATATTGATCATATCTGTGAACTTACAGGCAGTACAGATCATGTGGCTTATGGCACGGATCTGGATGGGGGATTTGGGCTGGAGCTTTCGCCTACGGATTATCATACGATTGACGACTTGCAGCGCTTTTTATGTCTCATGCGCGACCACGGCTATGGAGAAGACGATGTGAAGGGTTTTGCGCATGGGAATTTGGTGCGATTTTTTAATACAGCCTGGGGATGACATGTCCGATCATACCTACTTTATTGTCGATAGCCACTTAGACCTCGCCTTTTGCGCCATTCAGGTCAACCGCGATCTCACGCAGCCTGCGGCAACCGTGCGGGTACACGATTCGGAACCGACTACGCGCAGTTTTGGATCGTGTACGACTACGTTTCCCGAGTTGCACAAGGGGCGTGTGGGGATTGTGTTTGGCACGGTGATGTCGCGTATTGATTCCAATGATCGCTGGACGCGCACGGGGATGTGGGATCAGACGCAGTGTTATGGTATCGGAAGGGGACATTACGCCTTTTATAAGGCGATGGAACGACGAGGGATTATCCGGCAGATTCATACGATTGAGGATTTGGATGAATGCGTTTCGGCGTGGGCACAGCCTTCGGCAGATACTCCTATCGGGTTGGTGCTGGCGATGGAAAGCGCGGATCCGATTCTCGATCCCGATCAGGTGTCTGAATGGCGCGATCTGGGCTTGAAAATGGTGAGTATTTCGCATTATGGCGTGAGTTCTTATTGCCACGGAACAGGGACGGAGGGGGGATTGCTGGATCGGGGCAGGCCATTGCTCGATGCGCTCAAAGCCGCGGGTATTATTGTGGATATGACACATACGACCGATCAGGCTTTCTGGGAAATTCTCGATTATTACGACGGGCCGGTGGCTGCAAGCCATCACAATTGTCGGTCACTGACGCCGGGGCAGAGGCAGTTGACAGATGATATGATCCGCGCAATTGTAGAACGCGGCGGGGTTATTGGCGCGGCTTTTGATGCGTGGATGCTCGATCCTGAGTGGAAGCGGAGCGTACCGTGTTATGAGCAGACCACAAAGGCAACGCTCGAAACAGTGGTCGATCACATCGATTATGTGTGTCAGCTTGCTGGCAATGCGAATCATTCGGGCATTGGGACAGATCTCGATGGGGGATTTGGCCAGGAACAATCGCCGCGGGACTTAAATACAATTGCCGATTTGCAAAATCTGGTGCCTATTTTTGAACGGCGCGGATATTCACAAGAAGATATTCAAAAGGTGTTGTCGGGAAATTGGGTGCGGTTGTTGAAATCGGTGTGGGCAAGGTGAAGATCAATCCGCAGATGACGCAGATGAACGCAGATAAAAAAGAGAGACTGGGGACCAGGGGCTGGTGAGTTGGGTGGGCTGACCGCTCATAGCTGACCGCTGATAGCTAAAAGGATACAAAAATGTCAGAGCGACCAAATTTGTTGTTGATTACGACAGACCAACAGCGTGGTGATTGCCTCGGCTGTGATGGGCATCCGGCGCTGGAGACGCCATATCTCGATGAATTGGCCGAGCGAGGGGCACATTTCCCCCACGCATATACATCGGTGCCGTCGTGTACGCCTGCACGCGCGGGGATTATCACGGGGATGGATCAATGGAATCACGGGCGGTTGACAATGACGGGAAGCCATCCGCTGGAATATCCGGCGACATTGCCGGGGGAACTTGCAGCGGCGGGATATCACACGCAGGCTGTGGGCAAGATGCACCATGCCCCGCAGCGCAGGCTATACGGTTTTCACCACATGGTGCTGGATGAGAGTGGACGGCGAGTGGGCAATTTTATCAGCGATTATCACCTGTTTTTCGAGCAGCACAAGGAAGGTGCTTACGGGTATCGAGATCACAGTATCGATTGGAATTCATGGATGGCGCGCCCCAGCCATTTGCCCGAGCATTTGCATCCGACGCACTGGACGGCGAGCGAGGGGATTAAATTTTTGCAGCAGCGCGACCCGACCAAACCGTTTTTTATGTGGCTTTCATTTGCGCGGCCCCATTCGCCTTATGATGCGCCTCAGGCGTATTGGGATATGTATATCAATAATGACAATATTCCCAAAGCCGCTGTGGGAGATTGGGCAGGGGAGTTTGACAAAAAAATCGCAGATGTCAATGCGCCGCGTTCGCACCGTTCCGATGTTGAAACACACAGGGGGCGGGCGGGATATTACGGCAATATCACTTTTATTGATCACCAGATTGGGCGCGTGCTGTACGAGTTGCGCCGCCACGACCCGCACACATACAGTAATACCCTGATTATTTTTACATCTGATCACGGCGATATGATGGGCGATCATCACCACTGGCGGAAGACGTATGCGTATGAAGGGTCTGCGCGCATTCCGTTTATTGTGAAATATCCCGATACCTGGCGCGATGTGGCGCGAGGGGAAAAGTATGACCACCCAGTGGAGTTGCGCGATGTGATGCCCACATTGCTCGATGCTGCTGGGGTCGATATACCAGAGTCCGTGGATGGACGGTCTCTTCTGGATATTGCGCGGGGGGATGATGAGGGATGGCGCGCGTTTGTGCAGGGCGAGCATACGTCGTGTTATACAAGAGAACACGGTATGCAATATGTCACCGATGGGCACGAGAAGTATATCTGGTTTCATCACACGGGAAAAGAACAGTTTTTTAATCTGGATGACGATCCGTTGGAATGCTGCGAACTGTCCCAAGACCCGGCTTATGAAGCGCGTATTGCGATGTGGCGCAGGCGATTGGCAGAGGTGAATGAAAACCGGGGCGATCCGAGGGGACAAAATGGGGAACTCGTGCCACAGGTAGATGGCGCGCTGAGCCTGTCGCCAAATTATCAGAAATGGAAAGACGCCGCACAATAATTGTGAGGATGCTATGGCCCAAAAATACTGGCTTGTAAAGTGCGAGTACGATGTGTGCTCTTTTGAAGAGTTGAGCAATCGGCCCAGTGGCATTGGGTACTGGCGAGGGGTGCGCAATTATCAGGCGCGCAATTTTATCCGCGACGAAATGCAAAAAGGCGATCAGACGCTTTTCTATCAGTCGAATTGTAAAGATCCCGGTATTGCTGGTATTGCCAATATTGTGCGTGCGGGGTATCCCGATCCATCACAATTCGATGCGCAGCATGAGTACTACGACGAGAAGGCCTCGAAAGAAGATCCACGCTGGTTTTCTTTTGATGTGCAGTGGTCGAAAGCATTTGAGCCTTATGTTAGCCTGCAAGACCTCAAGAACAATCCCAAGCTCAAAGATATGAAGGTGGTTCAGCGCGGACAGCGGTTATCAATTCAGCCGGTGACAAAGGGGGAGTTTGATATTGTGTGTGAGATGGGAGGACATTTGGCGAGATGAGAAGGCAAAAAAATGAAATTCTTCAAAGGCACATAATATTGCGTTCAACGATGTTCAGAGCACTGAGATTGTCGCCAGTATTCTGGGAGATTCGGAGCGCGCCACGCATGCACTATCTGTCGAATTGGACCGGCGTATCTCTGACCAGTTGTCTCTGAATATAGAGGCGATTCACCTTCTCAGTATTGATCAAGCGGATATCCACTACGATACGCGATAGTTTCATTGATCTGAGTTTGATTTATAATTTTTAGTTATTGCTCTGTCTTTGAATGAATAAAAGCAAACCCCCGTCAGGAATGCTCAGGCGGGGGTTGTTTGGTTGTATGAAGGGGAAGGGGCGATCACGTTACGCCAGGTTCCATACCCGGTTCACCCGCGTGATAGGACGCCAGGCACCAGGGGTCTCGGGTTTCTTTGCGGAAGGTGCGAACTTTTTGCCGCATGGCTTCGGCGATGTCCTGAACCGCGGGATCGTCGATGATGTTGGTGGATTCCATGGGATCGTTTTCAATGTCGAATAGGGCTTCGGCATCCTGGTGCAGAAATTTTTCCGTGCGGCGGTTGCCCATTTCCAAATTTTCTCTGCGGATGGCCTGCCAGGTAGGCGATGCCCACAGGTCACTGGGCAAAGGGGTGGTGATTTCGGGATAGAGATTTCGCACGTATTTGTATTTGCGCCCGCGCAGTACCCGGTAGGGATAGTAGTTGGTGACTTCGTGGAAGGTGTGGGAAAAGAAGGTTTCGTCAAATCCCTCGGGATGTGCCTCTTCGAGGATGGAGACCAGGGATTTTTCGGGCAAATCTTCGGGGGGTTCAACGCCGCACCATTCAAAGACGGTGGGGGCGATGTTGTTCCAGTTGACGAGGGCGTCGCTGACAACGGCTTCGGCATTTGGGCGCGCAATGATGAGTGGACAGTGATGGCCCGTGTCAAAAGAAGAGGCTTTGCCGCCGGGAAAGGGCATGCCGTGGTCGCTCATGACAATGATCATGGTATCGTCGGCACGGCCAGCGTCTTGAAGTGCCTGCACGGCCATGCCTATGCCGGTGTCGAGGCGAGAGACGGATTGGTAGTATTCGGCAAATTCTCGTCGCACGTCTGGATGGTCGGGCAGAAAATCGGGGACGATGACTTCGTCGGGGGAATACGTGACTTCGGGAACACCGGGATAGGTTTGTTTGTTGCCGAAGTCACGGTGGGGATCGGAATAACCGACGTGCAGATAGAATGGCCGATCGCTATCAATGGTTTCAAAGAATTTTGCAATGTTGTCTGCAATACCGCGCACATTGCGCCCACCACCGACTTCGTAGTTCCAGGGATAGACAGATTCGGGTTGGACGTGGAGTTTGCCGACAACGCCAGTTGTGAATCCGGCGGATTGTAGGGTTTTGGGTATTGACGGCATGTTGAGTTGCGTGTGGAAATTGTGGATGCTGTGTGAGTGGCCGTATTGCCCGTGCGTGTGGCTGTAGTGACCGGTGAGCAGGTTGGCGCGGCTGGCTGCACACGATGGGGTGGTGCAAAAGGCATGCTTAAATAAGGTGCCCCGCGCGGCAAGTGCATCTACGCTGGGCATTTTGATGACGTCGTTGCCATAACATCCGGCAATGGGACTCCAGTCGTCGGCAATGAGTAAGAGGACGTTGCGATGGGACATAAGATTAAGATCTCCTTTTAATTTCTTATTGAACTGTTGTCTCGTTTTCGCTCGTCGGCAATGTGTTCGAGCATTTGATGTACGCGGTCGGCTTGCGTGGATGCTACATTTGTCGTTTCATAAGGATCGGAGCCGATGTGAAATAGTTTGGTTTCTTCGGGGGTTTGGCCTTCTTCGTAGATCAATTTCCAATTGCCCGTTCGCATGCCAAAGGACGAGCCTCTAAAGTTCCAGAAGATAGACCGTTCTTCGGGTATGGTGATGTCGCCTGTGAGCAGGGGCCAGATGTCTTGACCATCCCATTGGGGATCGCTGTTGGGCGTGTACCGGATGAGATTGGTCAGGGTTGGCATCCAATCGGTTATGTGCAGGGGGTGAAAGCATTTGCCGGGTTGCAGATGAAAAGGCCAATTGATCAGAGAAGGGGTGCGGATACCGCCTTCGTAGAGTTGAGATTTTTGACCTCGTAGGGGCAAATTGCAGCCCAGACGCGGCATTTCTTCGTATTTGTCCGTGTCGTGAAGTGGGCCAGCAGGGATGGCGCCGTTGTCCGATGAGAAGATGATGATGGTGTTTTCACGCTGGCAGGTACGGGCAAGGGTTTCGACGAGTTGACCGATGGCGTGATCCATCTGGCTGGCGTAGGCGGCATAGGTTTTGAATGAGCGGTCTTTGTTGTCGTCGGGATCGTAGCGCCGGTCTGAATAGCGGTCTATCCAGTGTTGTGGAGCTTTGATGGGGGTGTGAACAGCGGTGAAAGGGACATAGCAAAACCATGGAGCTGTTTGCGTTTCAATCCACTGGGTGGCTTCACGAGCGATGAGGTCGGTGACATGGCCGCGCTCTTCGACGAGTTCGCCATTGCGGTGCCAGGTGACGCTGTAGGGGCCTGATTTGTAGCGATGGTTATACGGGTCAACGCCGCCGGCCAGGCTCCCATAGCTGGTGTTGAAACCAAATTGGTTGGGACCGTATTCGGGAGAGGATCCCAGATGCCATTTTCCAAAAAGACCGGTTTCGTATCCCGCATTGCGGAAGGATGAGGCCAGTGTTTCATACCCATCTGGGAGGACGGGCGCGTTGGAGGGGACGGTAGCGTGGCGTCCAAAGCGACCGGGATGGCGGCCCGTTAGGAGACATGTGCGGGTGGGAGTACACATAGGGCAGACGTAATGCTGGTCGAGTTCGATTCCCGTGGCTGCGAGGCGGTCGATATTGGGTGTGCGAATGTGTGAGCCGTGATAGCTGACGTCACCCCAGCCCATGTCGTCGGCGAGGATGAAGAGGATATTGGGCTTTTCAATTTTTCCAGATTTGGTCATGGCAAGTATCCCGTTAAATAGTCTATAAAATCCACTGTCTAATTTTGCCGTTTTCCCTGTGTTTCGCATACCACAATAATAGGATTATGATTGCGACACCTGTGCCATCCCACACCACATCGTTCCAGGTGCCGGTGCGACTGGGTACAAAGGATTGATGGTATTCGTCCAATATCGCATAGAGAATGGATATCAGGACACTCCACAATACACAGGAGGTAAATCGGTTCTTTGTCCATAGGGACCGAAAACACAAATAGGTCAGAATAGCATATTCTGCTATGTGTGCGAATTTGCGCGCCGCCTGGTGTATTCGTTCACTGAAAAAGAAAATTTTTTCAGTATTTTCGAACGATAGCAGGCCACTTGAACCAATAAAAATTAAGAGTAGCCAGACAAACAGGGCGATGCGCCAATGCGTTGTTGTCATGGTTTTTTTCACTGGAAAAGGTCGGGAAAGGGATTTCCCTCCTACTGGTTTACCGTCTTGAGGGCTTGTATCGCGTCGTCGGTGGCGTCAATGACATGGGCACCCGCTGGTACGATAAATTCAAACCATTTGTCTTCCAAATCTGGGTTGATGGTCAAATTGTGAAAGGTCTGCGTGATGATCTCATTGTTTTCGGCATCAAAAAAGCCAACCCGGCGCAACAGGCCGTCTTCGGGATTGATGAGTAATTGTGCTTTGACTGGGGGATTAGGCAGTTGTGCATGCAAGAGATTGACTTTGGTTTTGGCTTCAAGAACGCGGTGGGGGCGTTCTTCAAATATTTCGTCTGCGGTGTAGCGAATGCTCGTCCATTCCAGACCTCTAAAGGGACGCAAGGGGTCGGCCTGATCTGCATCGGCTTCGAGGTTGGTGACGCGATAGACGCGCCCCAGGTTCACTTTTGAGACGATTTTTTCTTCGCGGTCATAGGTCCACATCAGGCCACCATCAGACAAACGTTGTGAAATAATTATTTGATCTTGCACGGTGTCGAGACGCATCAGGTTGGGACGCTTAAAAGTTGCGCTGGCATTGAGTGTCAGTTCTTGGTCCATAACGCGAATAACGGTCGTTTGTTCGGCCTTACAGGTGGCGATTTCTCTGGCATTTTTTTGAATTTCGACCATTATTTCATCGGTTTTTCCATCCCCTGTTGACATTTTGTTTTCGTTTTCCGCGCTGACCTGAGTTGTGAGGATCAGCATTGCGATCACCCAGCGTTTCATAACTTGCTCCTTATGAGAAATTTTATTCTTCGCGCTCGCAAAGGTCCCACCACACCCGATTTTTCACTGGATGACCTGAGCCGGGTCGGACGATTGGAGATTGTGGCGCATTGTTTGGCTAACGCGCTTTTTTATTCTCAAAATATACGAACCGATACTGTTGTACATCTCGTCTTTGATGGGCCTTCGGACCCGCCGAAAACTGTGCGCTTTGAAAGCGATCAACTGACCTATTTGGGTGGGTTTGATGAACGCACTTTGGCAGGAGCGGTGCAAAAAGCACTATCTGCTGGCAAGGGTTTGTCATTGGGCGAAGAGCGACAGGTTGATAACGGTCTTTTTGTGGCGAAAAAGGGATTTGAACGCGTTGTGCAAGATCGCACGGAATCGCTCTATGTACTCGAACGCAGGGGTGCTGATATTCGCACGGTGACATTTCCTCAGGATGTGACGTTTGTTTTTTCAGACCATCTCACAATGCCCAAAAAAACGGCTAAGTATTTGCGTCGCCTCGGTGCCAAACCGATTTGCGTGGGGCCCCGGATGTTGTTTGCCTCTCAATGTATTGTGCTGCTACACAATGAGTTGGACCGGCAGGGGTTTGGTAAAATGATTTACTAAAAGAGTTTGAATGTCGCGCCGATATGTCCGGAAAATCCACTGACGACATCATTTTGATCTTCGACAAATTTGATCCTGGCAAATAGCCCGAGTTTTTCACCTATTGGAAATTTGTATCCCAATTCCCCACCTATAAAACGACCAGAAGTCCCATCCGATAGTACAAGTCCAATACTCGGCCCAAAAAACAGCTTGTGGGTTTCAACGTCGCGCATGCTAATCGCATAATTGAGACTCGTGCCCAGGATATGCATCATCGGGCTGGCAAAACTTATGTCGTAAAACGGTGCGAGTATGAATGGACCAGGCAGGTTGGCATGGACAGAGGCGTGCAGGGCGATTCCGCCGGCTGATTCAAAACGCTGGCGAATACTGTCGTTCCACATAAAGCCCCCACCCAGGTTTACGCCGTCGATAAATGCCGCATCGGTAGTGCCCATATTAGAAAACAACACGCATAGCGCGAGACAAATTTTTTTTAGAATCTTCATAAAACCTCCTTTAGACGAATAGACGAATAGACGAATCCCACTCCACCACCCAAAATCACTACGAGCCTCAATTCACTGATGAACTGCTATCGCAGTCATGCTCGATTTACTCGCCTTCATACACCGTTCCGTTGATTCGCATTTTTAGATCACACGTATCGCTCGTCCAATGCCGCGACCACATCTTTTACGCGCTGAGCGCCATCTCGGGGCGCAATAAGCAGGGCATCGCCCGTATCGACTACGATTAAATTCTCGACATCGACCAGTGCGATTACTTTGTCTTTATTGCCATAAACCGTTGTGTTTTTTGCATTGAGCGATAGTACGTTGCCATGCAGTAAATTGCCATTTTCATCTATGGGCAAGACATCAGTCAAAGCGTCCCACGCGCCAATATCGCTCCAATCGATATCTGCTTGCAGGGTCGCAATATCTGGCGCGCGTTCGATGATCGCATGATCAATAGCGATGTTTTTCATCTGAGGATAGACCGAGGCTATGACATCTGCTTCTCGTCCCACTTTGGCAGCAGCGCCAATTTGTTCGAGCAGGGCGTACATCTCGGGTTCAAATTTTGAAAAAAGATCCAGCATTGTTCTGGCTTTCCACACAAACATATTGCTATTCCACAGATATTGACCGCTCTCCAGGTATGTTTTTGCAGCCGCTGCATCGGGTTTTTCTTTGAATGATTCTACGGCATAAACTGGTTCGTTGTTTACCTTTGCAATTACATCGCCCTTTTGTATATATCCAAAGCCCGTGTCTGCGCGTGTTGGTTTTACACCGAGTACGAACAGGGTCTCGGCGCGATTTTCCAGAGCGTCCTCTGATACTTTGAGCAACCGACAAAATTCCTCTGGCTTGCCAATATGGTGATCAGAACCCAAACTCGCAATTATACATCCGGGAAAACGGGCTTCCAACAAGGCGCACTCAAGCCCCACCGCAGGGCCTGTGTTGCGTAGTGCTGGTTCTAAAATCGCGTTTTCAGCATGTAATTCGGGCAGTTGTTCTCGAACGCTATGCAATAGTTTAACGCCAGTAGATACAAAAAGGTCATCCATTTTTGCCAGAGAATTGAGGCGATTTACCGCCTCCTGCAACATCGTGTGTTCACCCGTTAAAGCGTGAAATTGTTTGGGCTTGCTCTTGCGGCTCAAAGGCCATAGCCGCGTGCCAACACCACCTGCGCGAATTACAAATTTCATATCCCGTATCCAGTTATCACAAAACCAAAAGTAATATTTCTTGCAAGGGGTCACAACCGAAACCTTGCAGCAAAGGCCGTCTTTTTATATCTTTATTCAAATCCGCATCCCCCAGGGGGTCGCTCCCCCACAACAGGAGCTGACTGTTATGGCACTGACTGCTACTACTTTGGAAGAGACCTATGAACAGATGGCCGAGCGATTAGAGGGCATTGTGCCCGATATCGAATTGCGCTACAAAGCCGAATTGGCCTACGAAATCAATAAGCTAAAAAAAGAGCGCGGGGCGATTATTCTCGGGCATAACTACATGGAACCGGCACTTTATCACTCGGTGCCAGATGTCGTGGGCGATTCGCTCGAATTATCGCGTAAAGCCGCAGAAACTGATGCCGATCCCATTGTTTTTTGTGGCGTTCGCTTTATGGCCGAGACCGCAAAAATCCTCAACCCCGATAAAACTGTTCTCTTGCCCGCGCGCATTGCGGGCTGTTCTCTGGCCGCGAGCATCACCGCGGAAGATGTTCGCAATCTGCGCGAACAATATCCAGGCGTTCCCATTGTCACGTATATCAACACCTATGCCGATGTCAAAGCCGAGTGCGATATTTGTTGCACATCGGGCAATGCCCACAAGGTCGTCGAATCGCTCGATTCTGACACTGTTATCTTTTTGCCCGATGAATACTTAGCCGCCAATGTGGCGCAAGAGACCGACAAACGCATTGTCTTTCCCACCATAACGGGATTTTCCGATCTGAAACCCGGTCTTGAATACGAAATGATCGGTTGGCATGGTCGGTGTGAAGTACACGAGCAATTTACAGTTCAGGATATTGAAAATGTGCGCGGGCAGTTTCCAGATGTCGTTGTTCTTTCCCACCCGGAATGCAGTCCAGAAGTAGTCGCTGCGTCTGATTTTTCGGGCAGTACTTCTCGCATGGTCGATTATGTTCGCGATATGGACGCAGAGCGGTATTTGCTGCTCACAGAATGCAGCATGGGCGACAATATCGCCGCGGAAAATCCGGATAAAGAAATGGTTGGTCTGTGCAGCATTCGCTGTCCACATATGAACGAAATTACACTTGAAGACACGCTTAATGCTCTTGAGTTTAACGAGCAAATCATCGAAGTACCCGAAGACATCCGCGTGCGCGCATTAAAAGCTGTGGAACGCATGCTGGAGATTGTATGACCGCTTAAAAAATACAGTTACGCGATACCAAAGGCCCGATACATTCCGGGCCTTTTTGCGTTTTAAAATAAACCTGTGTGTTTTGATCAATGCTCACCTCACTCACCATCGTAAACTTCTGTTCGGAACAGGTTATTTTGAAAATCGAGGTACTGATCCTTTGTCATCTCTGGCTTGTAATTGGCAAGTACGGATTTTGCCTCTGCTGCGCGGTCGTAAAGCAGATCCACTGCCATCAGGGCCAGTGATTTTGCCGGCTCTACATATCCCATCTCTTTATCGGAAATATGCCACTCGACGCTGTGTCCTGGTCCTGTAGCGCCCGACATATAGGGATGAATCGCGGGCATAATGCAGGATATATCGCCCATATCTGTTGATCCTGTTCTGTGGCCGACTGCACAAAATTCATCTTCTCCCAGACGCGCTCTGGCATTTTTTTCATAGAGTACCTGCAAATCTGCATTGTTTTTTAATGGCATATATCCCGGTAGTGTTTCTATTTCTACTGTTGCGCCAAGTGCTATTGCGCCAGCTCGAAGTGCGCGATCTACTTTCATACTGGCATCGAGAATCGCTTCTGCTGTGCGCCCTCGAACATAAGTTTCCATACAAACTTCGTCGGGTATGACATTGACCAAATCTCCGCCTTTGGTGATGATGGGATGCACCCGAACTGCATCGTGATCCTGGAATGTTTCGCGCTGCGCATTGATGGCATTCAGAGCAACTTGAGCGGCATTTAGAGCATTAACGCCCCGGTGTGGTGCGCCTCCTGCGTGTGCGGCTTTTCCCGCAAACCTGATCATTTTTGCTACAAATCCATTAGATGAGGCGGAAACCGCGGCTTTGGTCAATGATTCATCGCTATGTGTATGAATCATAACCGCCATATCGATATCGTCAAAATGTCCGTGCTTGATCAATTCGGGCTTGCCACCCAAAAAGCTCAGTTTACCAGATTTTACCAGATTCAGACGGTATTCAACCTCTACAAATTCTTCTGCGGGTACAGCAAAAAAGACGACTTTTCCCGCCAAATCGTCAACCACGCGCGCATCCACCATGCCCATCATTGCTCCCATCAATCCCGCGATCTGTGCATTGTGACCACAAGCATGTGCGGCACCAGTATCGGGATTGGCATTGGGATGACCGGAGACCACGAGCGAGTCGAGTTCGCCAATCAGTGCAATAGTTGGGCCAGGCTTGCTTCCATGTAATACGCCCTTTACACCTGTAATCGCCAGCTCGGTTTCACACGGCACGCCAAACTCATCCATTGTTTGCGATACCAGCTTTGCTGTCTCAAATTCCTTGAATCCCAATTCGGGATTCACCATAATGTGATCGCCAATGCGACAAATCTGATCTCGACGTCGATCAATGGCTTCACAAACGCGTTTCTTGAGTTCGGCTTTTGTAGGCATGTTTTCCTCCGATTATTTCTCACCTGATTTTTAGTAATAATATCAGCAAAAGAGGCGTTACAATGGCCTGTAAGAGCGTAAATCTGACCAGCACCTGTGTATTGGACCAGCCCCATTTTTGACGGACGTGGTCGTGCAAGGGATAACGCACCTGTTTGAAAATGCCGATTTTAAAAAAGCGCAACAAAGCGACTTTCAGAAGACCTGTTGCGCCATTGACCAGTACCACTCCAGCAACTACAATAATCAAAAACGGATTGCCACACGCCAGGACCAGCATGCCGAGTAATAAGCCCAGAGGACGGGATCCGGCATCGCCCATTAACACGGCACTTGGATTGGCATTGTGCCACAAATAGCCCACCAAACACCCCGTCATGACAAAAGCCATTACTGCCCAGTTGGCTCCCTCATTGTAGTGTGGCACAAGCAGGTATTGGGCGATATCCCGATGTCCCACAATACCGTATAGTGCACCACCTAAAAAAATAAATGCCAGCATGCACAAACTGCCCGATAGGCCATCCACGCCGTCTGTGCAATTTGTGGCGTTAATAGTCATCCACAACAAGCATGTAGCAACAGGGATATAAATCCAGGGTGGGACAATAACCGGTGTTTTAATGAGCGGCAGCCACACTTCAACCGGTGCCATCTGGCACACTACCATCGCACCTAAAATGGAGATGATCAGATCGAACAACCCCATGCGGTATTCACTCCACTCATAGCGGTCATCGAGAAACCCCACCAGCATCGCCAAAAACAAGCACCCCAAAGCGGCCAGATAGCGTGTTCCAAGCGGTACAAATAAAAATCCGACTACAATAAAAATAGAAATAAAAATAATACCAGCCCCTACGGGCTTGCCTTTATTTTGGGCGGCGCCAACAGCATGAGCTCGCCCTTGATCGCGTGGTAACCAGTGCCATAATTTGGGCAAAATTCTCCAGGTAAACACGCAGGCGAGCGCGGTACCTGCACCAACTAAAAATAGATGAGAAGTAAAAAGGCGAAATGGCCCATAGACGTCCAAAAGTTGTTCCCCCAGCCAGTAGAGCACAGCACAATCTCCCGTGTGATATGATTTGAAAAACGAGACAAATCAGGACCAATGTAAGGTCTCTATCATTAAAGGGCAAGTCTGAACTCATAGCCAATCTCTTTGCGGGTGATTGTTTACCCATTTTCAAAGAAAAACCTTGACGCGAAAACAGAGACTTTCTATTTTGTGTATTATGAACGCATTGATCAAAAACCCGGTTATTTTTTCAAATCCAAACACAGTTTTGGCCGGGGATGCGTTTGCCCATACTGCCCAGCATCATACCCATCATGCTACGTTTGCGACTTTTTGCATGATATGCTCGGCGGTGGATATGTCATAACAGTTTGTCCAATAAAATGAAAAAGCCCGCTGTCGAGAGACAGTGGGCTTTTTTTTTAGGAGAATGACAATGGCACACAATGACGATGCTTATGGACGCATGATGTGGGATTTTCATCGCGGCATGCCCGCAGAGGAAATAGTAGAACGAGAAGATGGATATATAACTTCCGGTACTTCCAGTGCTTATTTCAATCCACATCGCGATTGGCCCCCGCATCAGCAAGAATCGATGAACTATGTTCGTGGACGCGTTCTCGACATTGGTTGCGGGCCCGGGCGTCATGCAATCTACCTTCAGGCAGAAGGGTTTGATGTCTTGGGCATTGATACTTCTCCTCTTGCGATCAAGGTGGCGCAAGAACGCGGTCTCAAAAAAGCCAGGGTTTTGAGTATAACACAAATTTCCTCTCGGATCGGTCAGTTTGATACCATGCTCATGATGGGCAGTAATTTCGGTCTTTTTGGCAATCTGAAACGCGCCCGATGGCTGTTGCGAAAGATGCGTAATATGACATCTTCTGATTCGAGAATTATTGCCGAATCCGCAGATCCTTATAGCACGACGAGAAAAGCCCATCTGGATTATCACAAATTGAATCGCGAGCGAGGCAAGTTCTCGTGTCAGCTCAAAATTCGCATTCGATATGAACATTATATCGGCGCCTGGTTTGAATACCTCAAAGTATCTCGAAAAGAGATGGCATTTATTCTCGAAGGTACTGGCTGGCAAATTTCGCGATTCATTCCGGAAACGGGGAGTGTTTATGTCGCGGTTATTGAGAAAAATTGAAGACGATTTATTTCGTAAAAAAGGAAATTGCTATGGCTATGGATCATACACTTGAAGAAGGTACAGAAGTTCATCTCGATTTTGAAAAGCTCCGCAAGGTTGCACATACCGATCATCTCGTTATTCCCGTTGCTGTACAGGATGTGGATAGCAAAGCCGTTCTCTTGATTGGCTATGTCAATGAACTTGCGCTCGAATATGCACTTGAACACCGCGTGGCGACTTTCTGGAGTACATCGCGCAATGAACTCTGGATCAAAGGGGCCACGTCTGGCGATATGCTCGAACTGGTCGATGTGCGCATCAACTGCGAGCAAAATTCACTGCTTTATCTCGTGCGCCTCAAAGGCGATGGATCATGCCATACCAGAGAAAATGGACGCACGCGGTACGGCTGTTATTACCGCAGTATCGACAGTGGAAAATTGACATTTGTAAACCCCAAAATCATACCAGAGTAATGAGTCATGCCCTCACAGATCGTAAATCGAATCCGCGCAGATCAATGGCGAATTCTCAAAAACGTGCGTCTTCGCGCACTTGAAGAAGCGCCTTACGCTTTTGGTACAACGCTGGCAGAAGGCCAAAAAAGAACCGATAGAGACTGGCAGGATATGGCGAGAGAGCATGCGACTCTGCCGGACCGCGCCTATTTTATGGCTTATGTGGGAGATGATCCCTGTGGAATGGCGGGGTGTTATCGCAGAACATCAGACATAGTAATGCTCACCGCGATGTGGGTCGCACCTGAAGTTCGAGGACAAAATATTGGTGAGCAAATTGTGCGCGCTGTCATAGAATGGGCAGGAGCGGGTGGTGCCACTACGCTTGAAGCCTGGGTCAGTGAAAATAATCCAGCGCGTATTTTTTACCAAAAAATCGGATTTGAGGAGACCAGTTTAACCGAACCACTTCGCTCAGATTCCAAAATCCAGATGATTTTGATCAAGCGCGATATTGCACCCTGAAATCGGGGTTGATTCACTATCCACTCAACGGTATATTGCTCACAGGGAGTGATGTAAATTGCAACAGCAATTCACTCGGACAAATCAGAGCATCCGACGACAGGAGGGAGAAAACGTGGGTTACGATCTCAAAGTTTTTTCGGGCAATACCAATCGACCATTGGCCGAAGATATTTGTAATATTCTCGACACTCGGCTTGCCGAAGCCACTGTGACCCGTTTTTCCGGTGGCGAAACACATGTGCAAATAGATGAAAACGTGCGCGGTTGCGATGTTTTTATTGTTCAACCCCTTTGTGAAAATGAAGAAAAAGGCATATCGCCCAATGACGCCTTGATGGAACTTCTCATCTTGATCGATGCAGCGCGACGAGCCTCTGCCCGACGCATTACAGCGGTTGTGCCCTATTATGGCTATGCGCGACAGGATCGCAAAGACCGTCCCCGTGTGCCCATCACAGCCAAATTGGTCGCCAATATGATTTATACCGCTGGGGCGCGGCGAGTTTTAACTCTGGACCTGCACGCCAATCAGATCCAGGGTTTTTTTGACATACCCGTTGACCACCTCTACTCCATTAACATTTTAGGCGAATACTTCAGGCTAAAAAATCTCAAAGATCTCGTTGTTATGGCACCCGATGTGGGCGGTATAAAAATGGCACGCGCTTATGCCGAACTGCTCGGTGCGCCGTTGGCTATTGTAGATAAACGCCGCTGGAGCGGTCAAAAGACCGAAGTTCTGAACGTTATTGGTGAAGTGAAAGACAAAAATATCGTTATTGTTGACGATATTATCTCTACGGGCAGTTCCCTAATCGAAGCCGCATCCGCACTCAAAGACAAAGGCGCACGCGATATATGCGCTACTATTGTTCACCCTGTGCTGGCAGATCCCGCCGTTGAGCGCGTGGAAAATTCCATTCTTACAGAGCTTGTCGTTTCCAATTCCATTCCCGTGCCCAAACGCGCTCAAAATGGCAAAATCAAAATTCTCTCAGTCGCTCCCATTCTCGCCGAATCCATCCGCCGCATCAATAACGATGAATCCGTCAGTAATCTCTTTGCCAATGCGAAGGTTGAAGGTTAAATGGCGAGATGCAAAAGGGTTTGATCTCTAAAATAAAAACCGACCTGGTGATGAGGTCGGTTTTTGATTTTGTAAAGCGTTACAGTTCTGCACTGAAAACGGCGTCACGGTTTACCGAGGTTAAAACCAATCCCCACGGCTGTGCGCAGGGCACTTGCGTCTTCTTGCTCTCCAATGACCCAACGGACCTCAAATAAAATCTCCATCCTGCTGTTCAACAAGTGTTTTTCCATGCCGACCAGAATAAAGTGAAGCGCGGCCTGATATTCGTTTTGAAATTCGTTGATGATCAACCGCTCGCGCCGCACCCGGTTCACCCCCAATCCTCCACCCATATACGCATATGCAGTTCCCGATTTATGCGGCCACAAGTACTTTAGAAAAGCCCCACCTCCTCTTGCCTGAATCTCGGTACCGTCAAGATCGGACCCGCTACCTGTCTCAGCACCTATCTCGAGGCGGAGATTGGGCGAAAATACGGTTGCAATATCTGCTTGAAGCACAAAGAAATGCCGCGTGTCATTTGCCTGTACAACGTCTAAACCAACCTTGGTCGCCAGATTGTAGAGCTTAAAACCGGCCTGGGCACTGGATGCAAAAAAAATTAAGACCAAAAATCCGACACCAGCAAAAACCCTCATAGTACACTCCTTACAGCACTTTTTGGCAGTGCCGGATAAATTTTCTATCTACGCGACGCCAGTGCTAATTGTTTGAGATAAGAATAGGTATAAATTCCCGTATCGTGTCCATCTGTCCACCGAATTTGGATGGCATAATTCCCAACTGGAATGACATCGGACAGATCTATCGACGGTATTTGTTCCTCAGTAATCATCTGCAATTGCTCGTCTTGCTTTGTCCGCACGTCTTTACACAATGCACACGGGCAGGCTTTTCGCACGTCGGGCAATCTCACGCGCAAAACGCCATCGTCTGGCCAATCCATTTCGAGCCATCCCTCTGCACGGTCAACGCGAATACGTTTGGGTTTTTCCGCCACGACATGCCCCCTAACGCCTCAAGCGATGTCTCAATCCCAATTCTTGAAGCAAAATACCGTATTGCTCGCGCAGATCGTTTTGCAGAGCAAAGGCTCGGTTATAGGCGATTGCCGCATCTTCAAAAAAACCCTGAGCAGTCAGAGCACGTCCCATCAAAATATAATTGAGCGCGTAATGGGGCCTGCGTTCTGTGGTCTCACTGGCCATGTCAAGTGCTTGCTCTAATCGTCCTGTTTTCAGGTAAATCCATCCCAAACCCTGATAGGCTGCGATGACATCGGGATTCAAGGCAAGTCCCTGCTGGTAATATTGCTCTGATAGAATCATATCGTCTATCCGCTGATATAAATATCCAAGCGCGACCAAAATGCCTGCATCGGTTGTATCGTGGACGGCCAACTGTTGGCAGGCGTTAATTGCGCGATCAAAGTCTTCCATTCGCAAATAAGACGATATGAGGAGCCGCAATGCTTGGGTGTGTGCGGGGTTTTTTTCCAAAATATCGCGCAACGCGACAGTAGCACCACCGGGATTGCCAGTTTCCAGGGAATCGACAACACTTTTCAATGCGGGGTCGAGAACCATCGGATTACTGCTTTCAAAAACCTCTTGAGCACTGGCAAGATCTGCACTCAAAAACACAGCGATGATTATTCCCAGTCGCAATATCATATACTTTTCCTGACAATACCAAAAAGTTGTGCAACGCTTTAGATATGCCAACTCAGCAGGGTCGGGAATGCGATACACCTGTTGGAGCGGCATCCCTTCGACAAGCTCAGGACATGCCTTGCCGCGATTGATTCCCTTCTATAGATACAAAGGACGTCCGATATAGGTCCATTGACCTGATGACTTCGACAAATCCAGTCGATTCGTCGCAGTTGCACTCCACGCAAGGGGATCGACTATGGGGTACTCTGTAGGGGCGTGTGGCAAAACATTTTTTGCGCGATATAAGCGCAGGCTTTGACGTACAGAAAGGCCCGGCTCGTAAATTTCAATGGCCGGGCGATTGCACCACATCACAAGAACAAGGTCCGGATCGATCTCTATTCGCTGACAAATCAATTTGAGTATCAGATAAACACTTGCCATAAATTTGGTCATAGAGTCCTTTTTTATTTTTTGCTTTGATCACTAACCGCTCTTGCTGCCAAACGCGGCGACAAAGAGGAGAAAGTCTGGAAATTCAACTGCACCGTTTCCATCCAGATCCATACGGGCATTAAAACCGTCATCAGATGAAGACTTGCCAAATTGCGCGACAAAGAGGAGAAAGTCTGGAAATTCAACCGTGCCGTTTCCGTCAAAATCACCAGTTAGCATAGTCGGTGGTACTGGTGGTACCGGTGTTCCCGTATCTTTCTTTTTCGCAAAAGTGATGACAATTTTAATTGGATCATCTGGCGGGACGTGCTGAGAAAGCGCGCCCATTGCGAGAGGTCTTACAGCTTCGGATAATGACTGCAATAATTCATCTAAAAGAAGCGGGCGTATAATATGCAGTGAATCCGCCGTAGCTGTGTACGTATAATTGAGTGGGTCTTCATTTTCGCGCGTTATGGTGAGTGCATGGGTATCGGACGCGACTGTGTAATTGCCTGTGTATTGGCTCGTATCGTGTACGGCGACCGTAAGCGGAACCAATAGTACCGCAGAGACATTGGTCAATGTTGTGTAGTCCGCTTGAATACTGCCATCTGAACCAATAGTTATTGTGCCGTTGATCTCGCCTTCAACTGTAAGAGGCGATACAGCCTGCACGAGCCCGGCTGGGACATAGGCATTTAGCCCGACCTTTTCAGCTACCCAGGAACCGACGATATCACCACCTTGAGGCTGAGGGGTTTCTGGTAGTACGCCCGCGTCTGCCTGTCCAAAAGTTATGAACGCCGTCATAATTAGAGCACAGTTTATCAACATCTTAAGCCGCCATTCTTTGACCGCGACGCCAAAAATTGACCAGTTCATGTTCCTTCCTCCCGTGTTTATTCGGTTCTTCTACAACGTACGATCACTTTCCAATTTACGCAATTCGCGTCCCTCCTGCAATACTTAACTGATATTACGCAGGTCAGGCGTTTTGTCATGCTGAGCGGAGTGAAACGGAGCCGAAGCATCTGTTCCACCTGCGTTAGTAGGAGATGAACTGGCCTGAGAAGCGGCCAGTTGTACCCCGCTCCTTCGACTCCGCTGCGCAGAGTTTATCTTGAGCGAAGTCGAAAGGCTCAGCATGACAGGCGCATTATATTCTGCCTATGCGTAACATCAGTAATTAACTCATGTTGTGAAATCTTTCATCGCGTGGTATTTTGCTGTATCCTGTAAAATAATACCTGCGAAAGGAGCGCGTATGCAATATCGAGTTCTCGTCGATGTCGATCTTCCAGATGAAATTCCAGAGATGATGAATAACCGCTGTGAAATTCACATTTTGGCACATGGCGATGTTTCAGATGATAAATTCGCGTCTGCCCAGGGGTTGCTTACTTACGGGCACATGATTATCGATGGTGATTTTATGGATCGCATGCCCAATTTGAAAGTCATCAGCAATTTTGGTGTTGGCGTAGATCACATTGACCTGTCAGCAGCCAAACAGCGCGGGATTCCAGTGGGCAATACGCCCAATATGCTCGATGGCGCGACAGCCGACATGACCTTTGCAATGCTTATGGCTGCGGCTCGCAATATCGTTATTGGGGATCGCTTTGCCCGCAGTGCGGCTTTTACACACTACGATCCACGCATTTTGATTGGACACGAAATTCACGGTACAACATTGGGTATTATTGGCATGGGGAATATCGGCAAGCAGGTCGCGCGGCGGTCTCGGGGATTTGACATGGATGTGCTCTATCATAACCGAAAACCCGATCCCAAAGCCGAGATCGAGTTAGGCGCAACTTATGTATCTCTCAACGATTTGCTCGAACAATCGGATTTTGTCACTCTGAATGTGCCGCTGACTGAGGAAACGCGAAATATGATTGGTCGAGATCAACTCAGGCGAATGAAAAGAACCGCCATACTGGTCAATCTGGCGCGCGGAGGTGTTATCGATCACGATACACTCGTAGAGGCTCTGGAGAACAACTGGATCGCAGTTGCCGCGCTCGATGTGACCGAACCGGAACCCCTTCCGCGCGATCATCCCCTCCTGTCCATGGACAATGTGGTTATAGTTCCCCACCTGGGTAGTGCCACACGCCAGACGCGCATAGCAATGGCTCAGCGCACAGTGGATAATCTTATAGCTGGGCTCACAGATCAGCCATTGATCACTTATGTGGTGTAAGACTGGTACTAAGCGCATTCAACGCTCATTTTGTCGCATTGTTGTCTCAGTCTTTTGAGTTGATTTGAGAACCTGTGATCTCTTGCAAGATTGAAGGATTCGTGAGGGTCCACGAGGAGGTCATAAAGCTCTTCATAGACGGGCTGTTGCTCGTAGTAGCGAATGTATTTCCATCGTTGTGTGCGTACGCCTTCGCTCTTGGGGATGTCGGCGCGGTGGAACCGGTGTTCGCAGAAGAATGTCTGTCGCCAGTCAATTTTCTTGTTGCGCAACAATGGGACAAGGGATTTCCCCTGTATTTTGTCCGTAGCACTCAGACCTGCCAGTTCGAGGATGGTTGGTGCGACATCAATATTCAGTGCCAATTCTTCGCGAATGAGACCCCGATTGTCCTTGGCAACTCGTGGATCGAGGATAATCAAGGGAATGCGGATAGACTGTTCGTTCAATTGCCAGCAGTCGCTGAGTCCGCGATCTCCGTAGTACATCCCGTGGTCAGATGCGAAGATCACGACTGTGTTGTCGGATAACGACAGTTGATCTAATGCTTTGATAATTCTGCCGATGTTCCGATCGATGCCGCTCACCATTCGGTATAGTCCCCGCATGTTTCTCTGGTAGTCCACAGATGTCGCATAGCGTTTTTGCCATCGTACGCGACTTTCTGTTTTTCGAAGAAATTTCGGTAGCTGTCGGAAGAAGTCGGGATGGGCATTGAATGGTTCTGGTATCTGCGTCTTTGTGTAGAGATGATCTTCAGTAGCGGGCCAGATGTAGTAGCGCGGATCATTGTCCTGTGCGTGCGGCGCGTTGAAACTGACGGAGAGACAAAATGGCTGGCTGGGGTGATCTGATTGATGTGTGTGCAGGAAGTCAATCGTTTTGTCCCCGGTAATGTCGGTCAGGTGGCGTACGCTGCCGTCAGGCTGTCTGATTTCATATCCTTCTTCGGTCCAGTGTTCGTAGTTGTCGAATATATCAAACATCTTTTCTACAGCACTCGCATCCTGTAGGGAAGGGGTAATACCATTTGAGGAAATGCCGAATTTGCCGAGTAGTCCTGTGCGATAACCCGCCATTTTGAGAGTAGCAGGGTAGGAGATGTCAGTGAACGCGCTTTGGAGGGGGTGTGTGAGAAAGGTGAATCGGTGGCGTCTTTCATAGGTACCAGTGAGATAGCTGGCCCGGCTTGCGGCGCAGATTGGACTTGTGCAGAATGCGTTTTCGAATCGCACACCGTTTGCGGCAAGCTGATCGATGTTTGGGGTTTTGATGATTGGGTTGCCAGCGCAGCCGAGCAGGTCATTGCGCTGGTTGTCGGTCAAAAGAAAGAGGATATTCGGGGCAGGTGCTTTCACGCCTCACCTAATTCAATGTGCTGACCCGTGTCATTCGACCGGTATGTCGCTTCAATGATACGGGCGACTTTTAAAGCATCTTCTCCAGAGGTTGGAGCCGTGCTTTTGCCCGCAGTGGATCGGATAAAGTCATCCAAAAAAGCGATTCCATAAGCACCGCCATAAGCATCGACCTGCGGTAGCGTATAATCAAAGGTGCGCTGAGACGCGGTGTGCCAGCCCTCTGCAACGCTTTCGAGATATACTTCTGAGGGGCCGCCCGAGGGCGTCCAGAACACGCGGCCCTCGTTGCCGCGAAATCCCATATACGTGTCGTAATTCGGTCCCATATACCCAGCACCACTTATTGATAGTTGATAACCGGCCTGCATGCTGCCCAGCGCGCCATTGGAAAACCGAAAGGATAGAGACGCCACGTCTTCAACATCAATATCTTCGCCACTGAGCGTATCGACAACGGCAGAAACGGATACGATGTCCGCGTCCATGATATAGCACAACAGGTCGATATAATGACATCCCAACCACGATAAGATGCCACCGCCGGAAATCGACCGATCAAATAGCCAGTGTTTGGGGTTGCGAAATTTAACCTGTGATGTGACCATCCGTGATTCACAAGATGTCACTCGACCTATTGCACCGCCTTGGACGAGTCTTCGCGCTTCACAAGTGGCTGGGTGATAGCGATTCTGATACATGACCCCCAATTGCACGCCCGCTTTTGCCGCGCCATCCACGACTCGAGAAACAGCGGCAACCGAGGCCCCAATGGGTTTTTCGCTGATGACGTGAATGCCCTGTTCGAACAGACGGAGACAAATATCTGGATTCTGGTCGTTGCGGGCGCAAGCCACACCAAAAGCTATTTTTTCAGAGCCTAAAAGCACGCTGAGATCGGAATAAGCACCCGCGACTTTATCTGTTGAATTAAAGCTATTCAGAGCTGAAGGATCGGTGTCGTACAGAATAATTTCATCTACCAGTGAGGAAGCCTGCAGGGTTTTGAGATGGGCTTCCGAATGGGGATGTGTCAGGCCAAATAAGCCAGCGCGAACGGGTTGCATTAGATTATCCTCAAGATAGGATTATAAATACGGCAGCACTTCGCTCTTGAGCGCGTTGAGATATGTCCATTCTTCACCGGGGTCCTGGAAGATCAATGTATAATATCCCGAGAAATTGGCTTTGCGCGTCAAGTCCAAACAGGCCAGGAATCGGTCCCGCAACATGATTCCATCTTCGTAATCCGCTTTGGTGTGAATCGTATCTGCAAATGGCAAAGTTTTTGTGAGGTCGTCCAGCTTGTGTTCCCCTTTGAAGTTGCCTAAGTCGGTACACAATCCGATTTTCCCATCGCATCTGTTTAGAATACCCAATAGAGGGTCGGCGCGCTGGGTCAGTCGTTTGAAATTTTCGGTCATGACACGTACGCCACAATCGCGTGCATAGTCCGACAATTGCAGGAGATTTTGCGCGCTGAGTGCAATGGATTCCGGATCTGGCTCTGCTTCGCCGGCAATTACGCGTACATTCGCCGCGCCACAGGTGGATGCGACGTCAATCCATCTCCGAATTTCTGCCAAATCCTTTTCCCTCTGTTCGGGGTCGGGATGCGTAATATCCCAGGCGTCGATCAAGATGCTGTAAAGCGATACGCCGTGTCTGTCCAGTTCCGCGCGCAGGTCTGCAATAAAAATATCATCTGTTGTGGGGAAGTGAAAATGGCAGATTTCCAACTGCCTGATGTCATGTGATGCCACTTCGCGGGGAACATCGAGCAGTTGTATGCGCCCCTCATCTCCGTTTCGGTTCACAAACCCATCGGGCGTGCGATCGTACCACGCCTTTCCCAAAGCGCGGTGCAAACTCCAGGTGGAAATAGATAGTTCTGACATGTTGTAATCTCCTCAAATTATATTATGATGCCTACTTGCCAAAGGTGCTGGCAAAGATCAGAAAGTCTCCAAACCCAATTGTGCCATCGCTATCCAGATCGTACTTCGCATCATACCCTTCGTCGTCCCGGCTCAATCCGAATTGCTGCACAAATAGCAAAAAGTCGGCAAAATCAACACGACTATCGCCGTTAAAGTCGGGTTTTGCCAGCAAAAAATCAAGGGCTGCGTTGATCAACGGATCCTCGCCTGTGGTGTCGGTGGAAAATGCAACGTGGACATCAGGTGATAGGCCCTTTCCCTCGAATGGGTCTCCATCGGGTGTGAAAGCCACCCAGGAGGGTAGAAATACCGTCACACCATTCGACAAGGACACGGGTTGTGGGTTACCCGAACTACCATAGGACTTCTCACCCATCAACGTGCATTGTGGTACCTGTTTCATCATTAGCAGGAACGCTTCACAACTGCTCACGTTGACCGGACCCATCAGAACGACTGTGCGCCCTCGAAAACCGGGGACGGATGGCGTCGGATTCAGCGTTCGGGTCATAATTTCAGAAAATCCTGACGGTATGGAGGGATCGCGGAAGCGATGCTGGGCATATACCACAGGGTGCTCGACAAATCGACCGGCGATTTCTTTAGCCAACCGCTCGGCTCCTCCGCTATTGAATCGAACATCTAAAATCAAGGTATCATCGGGTGCCAGTCCGTCAATATAGGCCCCAGCAGCCTCGATATCCTCAGCCCGTTCTCGTCGCCAGGTCCCAATCAGCAGATACGCCGGTCCATCCTGAAATCTTCCGGTAGCCACTGCGTCATTGACGAATCGAAACTCAGGAATCGTTTTTTTAATTAGCTCTAAATCCACATTTGGGCTGACACTTCGTCGAAAGCTGGCAAAAATTTCATCATCCACCTTGAGCCAGATGTGAATATCGCGTGCGACCTCCAGAAGCTGTCCCGCAAGTGTGGCAAACTGGGCGCGCGTTTTCGCATCGATTAACCGCGACTCAAACTCGGCAAATCTGGCGTCCCAATCCACGCCCCGCAAATCCCGATGGGAATACCGATCTTCTATAGGCGATCTCAACTGAGTCAACGATTCTCGATTTAGTTCTTGAGATAGAGAATCCACTGTGCCCGATGGCGCAGTGCGGAAGGAGATGGGATACGGGACTGCGGGAAGCCCGTTGGTTCCTCGGAAATCCTGATGACGATCTGAGTTTATGCTCAACCAGTATGCGTGATCCGGTTTGAGTCTTATCGGGAGAACGATGGTCGTGTTGGATATCCACTGCGGCCTGCCGACAACTTCTGGGGCCGTGGGGCCACCACCCACAAACGAAACACCGGTCAACATGGATTGATCGAAAGTAACACGCAGTTCATTCGTCGCGGGATCTACCGACATCGCGCCATTCTCCGGAGAGGTCAGCACCACACGAGGACGTTCCTGAGCATCTACGGTTACACATCCGACGAATAAGAAAAGATAGAGCAACGTTTGGCGCATGGTTAACACCTGATACAAACGCCAGGTAGATAATTCTGTAATCTTATGACCGACTCGCACAATACTTACCTTGAAATCGATGACACCCGATGAAGATGCGCTTCACGAGGAGGTGTTAGTGCATCCGTGCGTGCTTCCGGCGCGAGCAGCAGTTCCTTGAGGTTTGGGCTACTCATCTTCTCCAATCGTCGCCATTGGTCAATGGAGACGAGCACAGCTGTCTCCACGCCTCGCCTGGTCACAATCTGTGGCCCTTCAGCAAGGCTCGTCTTAAGTAGTTCGCTAAACCGCGCCCTGGCATCCTGTACTTGCCATGTCTTGGTCATACTTCCTCCAAAGATTGCTATGATGTCTGATTTTCACCTCTTGCATCTTACCTTTTCAGCCAATCGGCAGATCGACTGGGCGGCTTCGTCAACATCGGATTTGGAAATGCCGATGTGTGGGATCAATCTTATCAGGTGTGTGCCGATGACGCTTACGCGTACGCCGTAATCGGCGAGTAATCGGTCGCCAAAATCGCGGCCGGAAATGCCCAATTGAGCTATGTCAAAGCGCACCATATTGGTTTCTACACCTTCGATATCGATCCCGATGCCGGGTGCTTTTGCAATACCTTTTGCCAGGCGTTTTGCATTGGCGTGATCTTCTGCCATTCGTTCGACGTTGTGTTTCAGCGCGTAAATACCAGCAGCGGCAATGATGCCAGCCTGTCGCATGGCACCTCCGATGCGCTGTTTCCACTGCCAGGCATTTAGAATAAAATCTGAAGGTCCCGCCAGCACAGCTCCCACTGGCGCGCCCAGGCCCTTGCTCAGATCGATCCACAGGGTGTCAAAAGACTCGGCATAATCTTTTGGGGCAATGCCAGTTGCAACAGTTGCATTCAGCAGTCGTGCGCCATCCATGTGCGTTAAAACGCCTTTTTCGTGCGCCATATCGCACACTGCGCGTATCTGTTCGAGAGGCCATATACGGCCTCCTGGCATATTTGTAGTTTGTTCGGCACAGACGAGGCGGAAGGGCGGTCTGTATCGCGTTGACGGCACCATAACCTCTGCCATTTGTTCGGGTGTAAACATGCCATTTTTCCCGTCGATGGGATACAGCGTTGCGCGCGCGAGTACCGCTGCACCACCGGCTTCTGATATGAGCGGGTGTGCGGTGCGATCCACTAAAATGAGATCTCCTGCGCGGCAGTGAACCGCATAAGAAATTTGATTGCACATTGTTCCCGATGGCAAAAAAAGAGCCGCCTCTTTGCCCAGCATCTCGGCGACCATATCCTGTAGGGCATTCACCGATGGGTCTTCGCCCTTTTGCTCATCACCCACTTCTGCTCGACACATAAATTCGCGCATCGCTTGCGTTGGCACAGTGGATGTATCGCTGTAAAGATCAATTTTAATGTCGGTCATTTATCTGCTTTCTCCGGGGCCAGATTTGAAAAGATTTAGAAACCGATCTTCGTAAAATGAATAGAGGTTCCAACGGTCCAGTTCTGCTTTGAGTTCATTGGCTTTTTTTTGGAACTGATCTGTTTGTTTGACTTCGCGAAACATCTTTTCAATGCGTTTCATAACGGACTGCGGCACTTTATCCTCTTCGATCTTTCCGCCTGGGAATTCGTTCTCTGGAATATCATCCATATGGGAAAATGTCTTTTGGATTTGCATCTCAATATCTTCCATTGTGCCTTCCATCTTTTCGGCAGCGTCGTCAATTTCCGACATATCGAGAGAAAAATTTAATAAATGTGCCAATGCCAGCACAATTTCTTTTGATGCTTTGGGATTTGGAATGGGGGCAGCATATTGCGGCATGGTTCCCAAAAAACAGGCCGCATTGAGTTCGCGTTTTTTGGCAAAGCCCAGCAACAGACCATTAAGCCCTGAGACCATCCCTTCTTTTAAGATCTCTATCCCGTGAGATGCCAGTAAATCTCGAAATTTGGTGTTGTTCGCCACCCCCAGAACCTGTGCGTCTTCTTTGTGACTGGCCTGTGTGAGATAGGCCGCGCCCGAGAGGACCGTATCGATGCCGACCCGTTGTCCCACATCGAGAACTTTTTCCAGCAATTCATCGCCGGGGACTCCGCCTATTTGCGCCTCGCTTTGAAAAATAATCAGGTCGTGTTCTTCCACCATATAAAATATATGGGCAGGCGGATCGGGAAAGGCCGCGATCCCATCTTCTACGATCATGGCTTCGGGCGTGAAGTGAGATTGCATGTCTATTTCTGCAAATGCGACGGCATCGAGTTTGCGCCGGATATAGTCAATTGCACCAATGCCTACACTGCCCATACCCGGCCATCCGGCAAGCAGTACTGATGCCTGAAAGGAACGGGGCAATTCTTTCAATACGTTTAGTTTCATGTTGTGACCTTTCCGCAAGGGACAAAGCGTTTTAAAAATAATATCAAATTATAGGCATGAACACAACCATATCAATGCCCAGAAGGCCATTTCTCGAGCGGATGAGAACGCTCAGAGTTTGGAAAAATAACGCGCTGCCCAGAAATTTGGGATGCGTACGCCCCGTGAATCATTTCCAGCGCCCAACGCGCATCTCGATCACTGGAAATGGGTGCGCGATCGCATTCTATAGCGTCAATCAGGTCGATAATGGCGCGATAATTTCCCGTATCCTGCAAGTGATCACCTGCAAGGTCGAGCGCACGCCATGCCTGACTGCCTGCCCAGGGTGACCACAGACCATCTTCGTAAATGGAAATCGCTTCTGCGCCCCCGCTTATGGCGATCCGTCCAGATTCTCCGACCAGCACCAGTCCATAGCCCTGTCCTTTTCCCACTTGATTGGCCCGCGAGACAAATGAGCCATCCACGCCATCGTCAAAAGAAAACAGGCTGACCACACCATCGCCCGCAATCGCGCCAATTGGCTCTGTGGCTTCCCGCACATCCTCGGGGGCGATTTCGCGGTTTCCAACTGTCACGCGCGCTGTCATCCACAGGGGATCGCCACCCAAAAAGCGCATCATGTTGAAGAGGTGTGTTCCCAACACCAGCATGTCTTCGCCGCCTCCCCGATGGTCTTGTTTGCCATACGCATGCATGGATAGGAGTTTACCAATTCGATTTTCTCGTATTAGATCGCGCACTTGATGTACTTGTTTGAGGTAAACAGCTTGATGCGCTACGGCAATTTTGCGATTGTGCTGTTCGGCGGCAGCCACAATGCGGTCTGCGGATGCGAGGTCGCTTGCAAGTGGTTTTTCCGAATAGACATGGCAGCCGGCTTCGATACACGCTACGATCATTTCTTCGTGACAATCGACCCACCGGGGGCACACGCTGACAATATCGAGGTCTTCTTTTGCCAGCATGTCGCGATAGTCAGCATATCCTCGCTGGGCGCCAGCATCTGCAATTGCCTTTTCTCGTCCGGCTGCGTCTGGATCGGACACAGCGATCATATCCACGCAATCGATTTTTTGATAGGGCACATGCAGCCCATGTCCAAAATTGCCCTGTCCCGTCCGACCAATAGCACCGGCGCGATAGCGTTTTGCTACCATTGTGACTCCTTTTAAGGTAAAAATACAACGCCCAATGCAGCGTTGGGATTCTGGATGAGTTCTTCACATGCTTCGGGTGCGTCATCTAATGCAACCCGATGTGTAATGAGGGGAGCTACTTTTAAGTGTCCGATATCCATAAAGCGCAAACATTCCTCCAGGTTTCGCTTCGTTGTCCATTGCATGAAAACGGGTGGATAATCCGCGCCGTGTTCCCATTCCTCATCGTGATAGCCCGGTCCTGTGCGTGCAGCACTGCGTACATCCAGATTGCCCAGTGCGGCTGCAAAACCGTGTTCTATTCGGGCACCGCCCACAATGACAATGCGCCCCATCAAGTGTGTGTCGGGTGCTTTTTTGATCATTTTGCTAAGTGTAATAAAGGCCGGCGTGCCATCGCCACCAAAAGCAATTACACCGCCATCGATCCCATAACTGCGCGTAAAAGTCCGAGATACTTCAACCGGGTCTTCCTCTGTGATATTGACCCCGCGCAACAAGCCGCAGGTTGCGGCTTTTTTTAATCGCATGGGCAATTGGTCCAGGCCCATCACATAACATCCCGAAATGCGCGCCCATTGGCAGGTGAACTGTCCCACAAGCCCCAGGCCCGCCACGGCGATGTGTTCACTGAGTTGAAATGCGCCGCGCCGCACGGCATTTAAGGCGGTTGCGACCAGATGAATAGACGAGGCGTCTTCATCGCTGACGCCATCGGGAATGGGCACTGCCATATTGCGCGGCACACAGGCATGGGTTGCATGTTGGGCATATCCACCCCCCATGCAGGCCACGCGAGTTCCAAGCGGTATATCTTCACACCCTGCGCCTTGCGCCACGACCACGCCGGCATTGGAATATCCAAATGGACGAGGTGCGGCATCTGATGGGTTTTCCCGTCGCCTTTTTACCCCACCCAATTCTGTGCCGGGGCTGACCATGCTCGCCGTGACTTCTATTTGAACCTGGCCTGGCTTTGGGGCTGCAATCGGTTCTTCAAGGACCGAAATTCGACCCTGGCCGTCAATTGCTGCTACTTTTCGCATTGCCATTAGTATCCTCACATTGCCACAATTTGTTTCATGCGTTTTGCCATCTCGATTTGCACGTCTCGGTCGCCACCTACTTCGTGGATGACATATCGGTCATAGCCAATATCGCGCAACCCCTTTATGATTTCTGCCCAGTCCGTATCCCCATCCATTAGCGGTACAAAATTGCGTTGCTGACGAACAAAGTCTTTGAAATGCACCCTTTTAATGCGGTGTTGTAGCCCTCGAATCCAGTGCTCTGGATAGCCGTAAAACATCATATTGGCCGTATCGAGATAGATCCCGACCCAATCGTTGCCCACGGCATCGACAAACTCGCGCGCTTCTTTTGGGTTGAGCAAGAACTTATTCCACACATTTTCTATGCCCACTGCAACGCTTTTTGCCTCTGCATAAGGTGCGATTTCTTTCATCGAGACCAGAAAATCATCCCAGGCGTCTTCATAGGTACCGTCAACCGGGAGTTGCCCCGGATGGAGTAAGACTGCATCGGTTTCGACCAGACGCGCCACATCAATGGCGCGGCGCAAGCTCTTCATGCCGGCTTCGCGTTCTGCTGGGTCTCGGCTGAGAAAATTGCCTCGATTATCATATCTGGCAAGCACACTACTGATTTCAATACCCGCATCGTCACACCGCGTTTTGACACCGCACACCTCGTCGTCACTCATATCTACATTTGGATCACCTTCTGGTGAAAATACCAGTTCGAGTGCCTCGTAACCCGCATCACGGCACAATTGCAATATTTCATCCAGCGTCAGTTTGCCCAGGATAATTTGCGTCACCCCTATTTTCATTGCCAGTCTCCATCAGTTTGGGTTTGTGTACCTACGGTATGTTGTCGCCTCTCTTTTTTAATTCTTCGGCGATTTCGTCCATCAAGACAGCCAGTTGCAGGATATTTTCGCTCGTGATTGAACCGAGAAATTCATCTGAATCTCTATCTATGACTGGTATCACGGACAATGAATGATTCGCCATGCGCGTTAGCACATCTTCAATTGGCTCATCGAGATGGGCTTGTGGTAAATTTGTACGCAACACATTGCCAAGTTGCGTGTCTGTCCTGAGTTTCAAGGGCATGGCCTTCAGGCGGGGAAGCGAGACGACTCCTTCAACATTATTTTTATCGACCACGAGGTAATCCTGTTGATTTGGTACGGCCCAGTAATCGACAAAGTTTTTGGCCGAGAGTGCTGGATTGGGATAGGTACGCGTTCTGTCTATGACGTGATTGACAGTAATGTCCTGCATCGTATGGCGGGCAAAAGAAAGCGGTACGGAGTCGGGTAGCTTAGGTTGATGGGTTTTCTTTGCTTTGGTGATCGCGAAGTCGATTGCTGGCGGCATAAGTATAATGTAGCCGAACATCATCAGCACGAATAGTGAGAATACATCTTGTCCGATCACGCCGCTCTCAAAGAGGACGAGGAGGAGGGCAATCTCCGCTACCCCTTTTGCCATCAGCCCCGTGGACTGGGCGAGGGGATTGTCCAGACGTGCTATATAGGTACCGATGAAGGCACCGGCAAATTTGCCCAACGATGGGAATACGACCAATGCGACGATGGTCGCGATTGGCAGGGTCGTAAAAGACAGATCCAGATGCAGACCAGCCGAGGCAAAAAAGAGCGGGACAAATAAGCCCTCTGCCGCGCTTCGCATACCGGGCAGGACATCTTGGTGTACCTGACGGGGCAGACCCGACAGGGCAGCGCCGAAAAGCAGCGCGCCAATGGAGCCGTGCAGGTGGATTTTCTCGGCTCCCACCACCATCAAGAAAAGTCCACCGATTAGTAGCCCAAACGATAGTTCGGGCACGTCCAAAAAACGCTGTAAAAAGATAATTACAGGAGGCAGGAGCCGCGTTGATAAGAACCAGGCTACTATTGCGAAAATCGTCATTTGCACCAGCAAAAGGAACACGCTGGCCACACTCAGTTCGTGGTCGTGTTCACCGATGGAGAACCCGACCACGAGCAGGGCGAGCAACTCGGCGATGATGACCGTAGTGAATATCTCGAGGCCGATGGGTTCTTTGAAATGTTCTTTATCGGCGAGTACCTTTGCCACAAGTCCCAGACTGGTCAGCGACAGGATGCCGGCCAGAGCCAGCCCCTCTGTAAAACCGAGATTGAGGGAGAATTCCCCGATTTTGAAGAGGCTGGATGTGAAGACGATGGAGACGAGAAGTGAGATGAGCACAGACACAATCGCTGCGACAAAAAATCGCCCGCGAAGGGTCGCTACAAAGCTCGGTATATCAATCTCGTCAAGGCCGACCAGAAAGAAGAAGACAAAGATACCGATGCCTAAGAAGGTTTGCAGTTCGCTCGTTAGTTCAATTATATTTGTGACAGGGCCGAGCAGGGTGCCGGTTATTGTATAGGCGACGATTGAATTTAAGCCGAAACGTTTGAACACGCCCTCGAAGATCTTGCCTACGACAATAAGCAGACCGAGGGGTAACAGGGCGTCAATCATAGATAGAGTCTCATATTCCGATTTAGCATCCCAGAGCAGGATGGTGAATTATACGCGTATTTGATATGAAAAATAAATCGCCTATTAAAAAAAGCAAGTCTTAAACTCTCCACCGAAGCGGGGTAACTCCAATATAATGCTTGACAAGGCATTGTTTTTTCGCTATCACATCGCCTTGTTCATGCTGTTTGCAAACCGCCATCACATACAACACAATAACTCTGGAGATTGCGCTATGAGGTACACATGTATTCTATTTGGTCTGATATTTCTCTTTGTGGGCTGTAAGCCCGCTGAATCGCCGACACCGACTAAGCGCTCTATCACAATATGGTGGGCGCAGTGGGATCCCGCGGATGGACTTCAAGAATTGGGCAATAAATTCGAGCAGGAAACGGGTATTGCCGTTAAAGTCCACCAGATTCCCTGGCCGTCTTATCAGGATCAGGTCTTTCTCAATTTTGGGAATAATGAAACGGATTTTGACATTGTGATTGGCGATAGTCAGTGGATTGGACGAGGCGCGACGCGCGGTCTTTACGTCGATCTGACCGACTGGTTGCCCACGGCAATTGATATAGACAAAATTCATCCCCGCGCCGCGCGTTATTTGTGCGAATACCCGCCCGGTGGTGGCAAATTCTACGCGGCGCCATGTGAAACCGATGCCGTCGGATTTGTCTATCGCAAGGACTGGTTTGAAGACCCCGCCGAGCAAGCGGCATTCAAAGAGAAATACGGGCGCGATCTGACGATTCCCGACAACTGGGATGAATTCCGCGATCTGGCTGAATTTTTCCATCGTCCCGATGAAAAACAATATGGCTGCGCTCTGCTCACCGGGCGAGGGTATGATTCGATGACGATGGGATTTCAGATGTTTATGTGGGGTTTTGGCGGCTCGTGGGGTGAGTTTGGCGAATTTGCAGTGGATGGGTATGTCAATAAACCCGAAGTGGCAGAAGCTCTTGCGTATCTGAAAGAGTTGTTACAATACGGTCCCAATGGCGCGACCAATTTCGACTATGGCAAGACCTTTGAGGCCTTTATCAATGGTTCGACGGCTATGAGTATGAATTATTTCGCCTTTTATCCCGGCATTGTGAAACAGATGGGGGATAAGGCGGGGTTTTTCATGGTGCCCAAAGCTGGCGATAAACGCGTGGTGAGTCTGGGGGGGCAGGGGTTCAGCATTTCGACCAAAACATCTGCAGAGCAACAGGAACGGGCTAAGAAATTCATCGCGTGGTTCTTGCAAACCGATATTCAAAAAGAATGGATTACCAAAGACGCCGGATTTACCGCCAATACGGATATTCTCAACAGTGAAGAATTTCGAAATGCATCCCCGTACAATCGCGCTTTTGCAGAATCGCTCGATTATCTCCAGGACTTTTGGAATGCGCCTGTCTATAACGAATTGCTCGCGGTTTCACAGCGCTATTTGGGCGAAGCGATTGACGGGGTTACGCCCGCACAGGAAGCCCTCGACAAAATTGCAGCCGAACACGAGCAGATTTTCAAAGATGCCGGTTTGTTGAAGTAATCATAACTCAAAAAGGAAAGCACAATATCTATGTCCTCTTTTAAAATGCCTGAAGACATCAAAGTGGGTGTTATCGGCTACGGCGGCGCATTCAATATGGGCCGCCAGCATCTCACATTTATGAAAAAGGCGGGTATGACGCCTGTTGCGGTTGCAGAACTCGACGAAACGCGTTTGAAAGTCGCACGGGAAGAATTTCCCGGCATTGAGACCTATACATCTGTGTCTGCAATGCTGGACAAGTCCGATGTCAATCTCGTCGTGATCATCACCCCACACAATACGCATGCCAAACTGGCATTGCAATGCCTGCGCGCTGGTCGTCATGTCATCAGCGAAAAACCGCTGGCAATTACGACTGAGGAATGCGATGCGATGATTCGCGAAGCCGCAAAGCAAAACCTCCTTCTTTCTACCTATCACAACCGCCATTGGGATGGGTGTATCCTGAATGCTCTCGAACAAATTCACTCGCGCAAAGTTATTGGCGAGGTCTATCGCATTGAAGCCCACATGGGGGGATACAATCGACCGGGCGACTGGTGGCGCAGCAGTAAGAGCATTTCTGGTGGTATCCTCTACGATTGGGGTGTTCATTTGCTCGAATATTCGCTCCAAATCCTGCAATCGGATATTGTGGAGGTTACCGGGTTCGCACACACTGGTTTCTGGGCTGATGAGACTCCCTGGCAGGCCGATACCAATGAAGACGAGGCCACGGCTGTCGTGCGTTTCAAGGATGGGACCTGGATTAATCTCACGATGTCGAGTATTGCATCTGCACCCCGCAAGGGCTGGCTCGAGATTACCGGGACGACTGGCACCTATATTTTTGATGGCGGCACGTACGAAATTTTGCAGATAAAAGATGGAGAAAAAGTTGTCTCCTCTGGCAAAAATCCCGGCCACCAATACGATAAATACTACGATAATATTGCCGCGCATCTCTCGACGGGCGAAGACCTGATCATCACGCCCGAATGGTCTCGCCGTCCCATTCACATCCTGGACCTTGCTTGCAAAAGCGCGGCGATGGGGCAGACGCTCAAGGCGAAATACGCATAGTACAGGCGTTACAAAATAATAAAAGCGGCCAATGTTTCTCGACACGGGCCGGTTTTTTTTCTGACAAGCCCGTAAAACCCACAACCTTCAGGTGTGGGTCGCATGGCGAAGGGCTTAGAATTTATGGTGTGGTGCTTTAGCATTGGGCATATCGCTCAAGGCGATATGGGGCGGTGAATCATTAAGACTCGTCCGCTAATTCCACTTGCCTCTGCTCTCCAATTTTACTATATCACTCATGCTACCCGAAATAACCAAACGGCACTTTTTTGTGTCTATAAGCCCTGCTTTGGTCTGAAGCCGTTGGTTTCGGGTAGCCCCATTGCAGGGCTTTTGTCGTCTCGCTCTTTGACACTAAAGAATACGTAGGGCGTTCTTGTGCCGAATCGTGTACAGGGTAAAACGTATTGCGTTGCGTCGCAGTAAAGAGTGTCGGAAATTTTTGGCGGAGACGCCCCGACCATAGAGACTGCTGGCACAACACGGCATAGGGCGATATGCCATCGGTGAGAATCCGTAGAAGCCCACTCGCAGAGAGCTTTAGCGTTGGGAGTCGTCACATCACACATCAAAGCGCACCAAAAGAAGTGCTTCATGGCCTCAGTAACAATTTCACCAAAAGATGAGGTTGCTATGTCCGCCCAAATGCGTGAAAAGTATCAACTGACTCTGGACACTCCTGTTCAGGTTATTGATGAGGCAAAGGAGCGCTTACTCGCTTTGGAAGATGATTGGGATGGGGAAAGTGCTCCTGCCTACTGTAAACAAACTATAGAGGGTGCTGCTGCTTTTTTGTATGAACTGGCGGAGAAATCTGAAGTAGCAACGCAGGTGCGGATTCTGCCCGCCAGTGAGGGTAGCATAGATTTGCATTGGAAGACAGCACAGTTCGAGCTTTTGATCAACTTCCATCCTGACGGTTCGGTATCCTACTACGGGGATGACTATTGCGAAAATGCCATTCAGGGCAAGACTCGTCCTAAGTCTGAGGTTATCGCGTGCTGGATGGAGCATCCTGGTGAATAAGTGGCCGACAGAAGACATACCGGACGCAGATGTACTTTACTATCGCAGGACTGTAGGGTTTGGGTCGGAGAGTATCGGTTTGTAAATAAAGGTTCCGCTTTAATTATACGAGCCTTATTGCGCGAACACCGCCTGGTCAACCACGCCAGCCTGTAGAATGCCCTGTGACTACTCCCAACGCTAAAGCGGTTGGGCTTCTTGGCGGTCAAACCGCCTGACGTTGTAGCCCCAACGTCAATATGTTTATGGCAGCATTGAGGTCTCTGTCTGCCGTATAGCCACATTTTTTGCAATGATGCACACGATCAGAGAGTTTTTTCTTTTCTCTGTGCCCGCATGCCGAGCAATCTTGTGAGGTGTATTCAGGCTTGACGGCCTTGAATCCAATACCAGCCTCTTCCGCTTTGTATTCGAGACAGTGCCGAAACAGGGACCATGCTGCGTCTGCTATTGATTTAGACAATCGCCCGTTCTTTTGCATCTTTTGAACTTTCAACTTCTCGACGGCTATGAAGCCGTAGCGATTGACCATTTTTCTTGATTCTTGATGGGCAAAGTTATGTCGCTTGTTACGGATACGCTCATGCACTCTGGCAATTACTTTACGACGCTTTTCTCTTACGGCGTCAGTCTTAGGTCTTTTTTTCACCGCGTCCCATTTGCGCTGTGCTTTGGCAAGCGTCTTTTCTTCTTTGCGAAAGAATCGCTGGTTGGCTATTGCCTGTCCGTCACTGGTTACAGCAAAGGAATTGAGACCCACGTCAATGCCAACGGCAGAGTTAGTATCGGTTTTCTTACTTATGTCGCCAATATCACAAGGGATAGATGCATACCATTTACCCGTCGCTGTGCGAGTGATAGTGCAAGACTTTGGAATGCCGCCGAGAGGTCTATGCTGGACAACGCGAATACAGCCTATTTTGCCCAATCGCAAGCCCTTGTGGTCTAAGCGGCATCCGTTGGAAAACTGAGGATAGGTGATAGAATCATAGCGATTCTGTCCCTTATATCTGGGAAAGCCTGCTTTCTCGCCAGTCTTTGCCCTCTTTTTGTTGCGGCGAAAGAAACCTTTGAATGCCAAATCGACTCTTGCTGATACTTGCTGCAATACCTGACTATATACTTGCGTAAATTCAACATGCTGTTGCTTCAGCAATGGTATCGTATTAGTCTGGTGATACTGAGACAGAGACTTATTCTCGTTTTTCCATGCTTGTTTTCTGGCGCAGAGGAGTTGATTGTAGAGAATGCGACATTCGTCAATATGCGCCAGCAAGACTTTCTCTTGCTTTTTGGTCGGACGCAATCTGTATTTAAATGATTTAACCATAATAAAAATATATACTTATATGCCTTTTTTGTCAAGCAAAACTAAAGGACGATTCTTGTTGAATCACCGCCCACATTGTCTTGAACAATGTGCCGCCATGCTAAAGCACCAACCCATAGATTAGTAAGCCCTTCGCCATGCGACCCAACGCTGAAGCTCTCTGCGAGTGGGTTTTACGGGCTATCCGATAAATCGGTCTAAAAGAAAGCGGCCTATGTCGAGAGACATAGGCCGCTTTCTTTTTTTAGTACTGGACTAAATGCCAATCCGTTTTGGAAATACCGTTACTCCCCAATTCACATACCGGTTTTGCTCCTCAGGTGTCTCGGCACTCATGCCCACTTTTACATGTGTGTCTTTTACCTGATCGAGCACGTGTTTTACGCAGTCTTCTACTGTCCGATATGGAAATTGGGGATGCGCTTCAATGCTAAACATCAGGTCGTTTGGCCCAAAGTTCAACACATCGACCCCTGGCTTAGCTAACTGCGCGGCATTGATTACTGCTTCGACAGATTCAATTTGAATTGCCAGCCACCCATACGCATTCCACCAGGCGGCGTATTCCAACCGATCTGGTCGCTCGTTCAACCTTACCCTATGTACGCCGCCCCAACTACGTTTGCCCATTTGGGGATAATAAAAGGCGTTTAGTGCCTCATCTACAATTGCCTCGCTTTCGACTTCTGGCACCATAACTCCCGAAGGTCCCAGGTCGAGATAATTGCCGATCAGATAGGCGTGTTGGGTGTGCTTAATCCGAATCTGAACGGGCAAATTAAAATCCCGAGCCATGATGCAGAAAGCCACCAGGTGGGCTTCGTTAAAAGGCCCGTGTTGTGCATCCACATTTAGATAGTCGCATTCGTGTGTTGCCAGAATATCTGTCAGTTCTCCTTTTTCAATATCCATTGGCACGCCAATAGAATGTATTATTTCACCGTTTCGAATCCGCTGTTTTAGAGTTTGTTCCGACATTATATACCTCGCGTTTAGTCCAGGTCGTAGAGTTCCCGGGCATTCTCTGCCATGATTTGTTTTTTTACTTTTCTGTCCGATATATTGCGCAGTGCTTGATCGGGCGAATCGAAATCCCAGTGCGGATAATCGGTCGCAAACATCAGTTTGTCATCCATGTCCATGTGCGCCAGCATCTGCTCGAAATGCGCCGGGTTTGAAGGTTCTTCTACCGGCTGTGTGGTCAACCAGAAATGGTCCCGGATATATTCCGAGGGTAGCCGCTTCAAATAGGGGACTTCCATTTTGAGTTTTCGGTACCAGCTATCCATCCGCCACATCAATGGTACCACCCATCCAAAACCGCCTTCGATTAGAACGATTTTTAAGTCGGGAAATCGCTCAAAAACGCCTTCGTAAACATAGCTCGTTACCTGTGCCTGAAATGCCATGGGCATTCCGCCGTGATCCTGGATATAATGCGCCGCCTTGCCCGCGCCTGTAATTGGGCCAATACCCGTGCCGCCAAAGTGAATGCCGATGGGGAGGTCGTAGTCAACGGCGGCTTCGTAAATTTTCCAGTATTTACGGCGACCCAGCGGTTCCATTGTTCGGGCCATGAACATCAGTTGTACAAATCCCGGGTGATCGCCCAGGCGTTCAATTTCAGCGACGGCGAGGTCGGCGTCTTCATACGCAACGGTCAGGGATGCGCGCAATCGCTCATCTTTTTCAAGCCATTCGGCTATTTGCCATTCATTAACCGCTTGTGCTATCGCAGCTCCGTATTCCAGGTTTTGCTGCCCGCCAGCAGGCGATAGCGGATTCAATATGCCGTAGTCCATTTCCCAGGTATCCAGCAGTTGTTCCTGCATAAAGCCCAGATGTGACCCCGGTGGTCCCTCAGGGGGAAATGCATCGTTTCGCGCGGCAAAGGGTACAGCTCTCGGGCAATTGGAACCTGATCGTCTGCGTCCAGCAATGCTCAGATGATAATCCTTCCACGCGCTGGGCATATAATCTACCCAGACCTCGGTTGCAGGGGATTGGTATCCATCTACATTGTGAATATCGCAATCGATTATCGATAGCTGATCGGGATTTGCAGGATGTTCAGGATGTACAGGATAATTCTGTACATCTTGATCGTAAATAGTCGTTGCCATACGATATCTCCTTATGTCTCCGTTTGTGCCCTCTGTGCTTTTTGTGGCCCTCTCGTCTCTCACAATCCGTAAAACGCTCGTGCATTTTCTCTCAAAATTTTTTCCAATAGCGAATCGGATAGCCCTTTTGGAATGGCGTCATCCGGTCCGTCAAAATGCCAGTGTGGATAATCGGTCGAAAACATCAGTATCTCGTCTGAGTCCAGTTGTCCAATCATTTGCAATAGATGTTCGGAATTTATGGGCGAGTCCATTGGTTGTAGCGTTATTCGAATATGTTCCCGCACATAGTCCGATGGCGGTCGCACAACCCAGGGGGTGTCTCGGCGCAGGCCTTTCCACTCTTTGTCCATGCGCCACATCCATGCGGGCATCCATACAAATCCACTTTCGATTAAGACCACCCGCAATTTGGGAAATCGCGCAAACGCCCCCTCGGAGATCAGGCTCAGGACTTGTGCCTGAAAAATCTGCGCCATATCGGCACATTCTTCAATATAGGTCGAAGGCCAGCCCACAGGTGTGGGAGGAAGCGATGAGGCACCGCCAAAATGAATGCCAATTGCCAGGTCGTGCTTTACTGCTGCGGCGTACATCGGATTGTATTCGCTTTTTCCATATAGAGAATAGGACCGGACCGGGAGTATCACCTGCACGAAGCCAGGATGGTCGCCAAAGCGCTCAATTTCTCGCGCGGCGAGGATGGGATTCTGGCTGGGCACGACCAATGAAGCGCGGAGACGCGCGTCTTTCTCCAGCCAATGATCGATCTGCCACTGGTTGACCGCTGTTGCAAGCGATGCTGCGAGGTCTTCGTTGTGTACGCTTTGCACCCAGTAGCCACAGGTCAAAATCCCTACTTCTACATTCCAGGGATCGATTACCTGTTTTTGCGTTAGTTCCAGATCGGAACCCGGGGGACCATTTGCGGGGCGAGTACCTTTCCTCGCAGATGTGGGCGCGCCACCTGGATAATCATTCGCGCCGGGACCCCGAAAATGGGATTCGCGAATATACGCGACCCAGTGGTCTTCCAGATATGGGACAAGGGTTTCCAATGAGGTAACCACATTGTGAATGTCGCAATCGATAACGGCTCGGCCAAGGCCTGTAAAATCAGCGGTCATATTCTTTTCTCTTCAAGATGGGATCATTGCGAGACGCCGCCATGTGCGTCAAAAAAATCAAAAATGGACGGCAGGGCTGTGTACCATATCGTGTTGTGTGTATCGTCGGGGGTTTCGTTATAGGTAAAATTTTTCATATATTTTGCCAACAATTTTGCGGTGCGTCGGGCGGGTTCTGCCAGCGCGACCATGTCCTTTGCCCCTTGCGAAAATAGCACGGGGAGATCCGCATGCGGTTTGACGTGTCTCGATCTTACCCACCGCCCACTGGCCGCGATTGGCGCGATGGCGGAAAATTTTTCGGCATGTCTCAATCCCAAAATCCAGGTGCCGCCTCCACCCATCGAATGACCGGTGAGGTACACGCGTTCTGGATCGATATTGTAGATAGATAATACGCGATCCAATACATCCATGACATCTTGCCCGCCAATCCCGCGATACCCTGTAAAAGGTCCGCGCCCACTTGGCGCAACAAATAAATATCCGCGTTCTTGTGATAGACGCTTGCATAAATTCTCTGTTTCGCCTCTTCTGCGCCGGTCTAACCAGGTGTTTTCGTTGCCGGAGGCACCGTGAAGGCCAATGATCAGTGGCCCTGACCGATCTGGCGTATATCCCTCTGGCACAAATATGCGGTAGGGTACGAGCTGGCTGTCAACTGCTGATCGATACGCGAGGTGAAAGTCGCCAGTACTTTTCTTCAGGGGATCTTTTCCTTCCAAGAGTGCCGAAGATAGGGTTTCGGCGAGTTCGATGTCCGCCGGTATGTTAATCGGGCCGCGCCATGTCAATCCTCTGCCGCCGCCGCGGTATTTCATGACCATAGGTTGCGCTGTTCGCCTGAGATCTCCCACATATTTGGCGTGCATTTCCTCGAGATGCGCGACGATATATTCGATTGTTTCAACGGCTGCCCGCTGGGTTGCACCACGGGACGCGATATTCTCACTCTGCAAGGTTTTTAGCCGTGTTTGCAAAATTTTCAGACGTGAAGACATTGCGTCTGTGTGCCAAAAAGCCCGTGTGAATCGCAGCAAAACTTTGCCCGATGGATCGCGCAATTCATAGCGCACACCGGCGGGTCCTTCGGGCAAACCCTCTGTTGGTAAGGCGCAATCGAAAGCGCGGACAGACGAAATGGGTAGTGTGCGCTCGTCAACCACACCCTTAGTTCCTCGCAGCGATAGCCGCGCTGTATATTCGCCTGAAAGTGGATGCCCCAGGGAGAAGAGGGGATTCAGTTGCACCTGAAGCGTGTCGCCCGTGTTTGTGATGGTGCGATTTAATACCAGGTTGTAGCTTGCGGCGAGTTCTGTACCTTCGCCATAGCCCTTGTCTCGCGTCATTGCCATAAATCGTATAAACAGGCGATAGGCGCGATAGTTGTCTTTTTTTTCAAAAGCAGCAAAGGCTGTATCCGATAGTGCCTGGAGATTGGGTGGTACACCTTCATCTGTTTTTTTCAGGCGATTCAACGTAGAACGCGTGACCACTGTAAATGCGCGGGCATCTTCCCAGGCGATATCGCCGAGTTGTTCGCCTTCGAGTGTGGTGACATAGGTCTGGGCATAGCTTTTCGCATAGGTTCCTGTTATACAGCACAGGAATATGATACATATCGAGATGTATTTTAAAAAAAGATGTGGGAAAGAGATGGGCATAAGTGTCTCCTTTTTATAGATCAACAAATCATTCGACAAAATAAGTCGCTATTGGGAAAAACGCAAGGCTAAGGAACAATTCCGACTTGTGCGATGAGAAATCCCACTTTATCATATATCGGGCAACCACGAGGGTTGCCCCTACGATACATTGGGCAACTACATACAAAGGATAAACCATGACTTCTACTGTTCGCAAATCCATTGCCGCCCTGCTGTTATTGCTTCCCTGTCCCATTCTCGCAGATGTTTCTCTGCCCGCGATTTTTTCAGACAATATGGTGTTGCAGCGGCAAATTCCAATATCCGTGTGGGGAAATGCCAGTGCCAATGAAGAGATTACCATTGAGTTAGATACCCAGCGCGTGACAATCACAGCAGATGCAAGTGGCGCCTGGCAGATCCACCTGAGTCAGATGGATGCGGGAGGGCCGTATCAACTCACCGTGCGCGGCAAGAATGTCATCACGTTTAACAATGTGATGGTGGGAGAAGTCTGGGCCTGCTCGGGACAATCTAACATGGCCTGGACCGTCAGGCGTTCTCAAAATGCTGAGGAGGAAATCGAAGCGGCAGATTATCCCAATATCAGGCTTTTTACGGTCAAACGCAATGCCGCACAAAGGCCCGCGCAAGACGTTGAGGGCACATGGAGTGTATGCGATACGGGTAGTGTCGGCAATTTTTCTGCGGTGGCTTATTATTTTGGACGCCGTTTGCACAAGACTTTAAATGTGCCCATTGGTCTTATCAATACATCCTGGGGGGGTACACCGGCTGAAGCCTGGACTTCATTGTCTGCGCTTCAAACTATACCAGCGTATGCGCCGCTGGGCAAACGCTGGGCAGAACACATCGCCGCGTATCCAGAAGCACAGGAGAGCTTCCAGGCCAGACTCGCTGTATGGCGTGCAAATACCGATAGCTTGCGCGCTTTGGGGCAACGCCGCCCGCGAGCACCGCGCGGTCCGAATCACCCCCATCGTCCGTCTGTGCTCTATAATGGAATGATCGCGCCTCTCGTTCCATATCCCATTCGCGGTGCGATCTGGTATCAGGGGGAATCAAATGCTGGCCGTGCGTATCAATATCGCGCGTTGTTTCCGGCGATGATTCAGAACTGGCGTTCGAGTTGGGGGCAGGGCGCATTTCCGTTTTTCTTTGTGCAGCTTGCCAATTTCAGGCAGGTAAAGGAAAATCCCGAGGAAAGTGCCTGGGCTGAATTGCGCGAGGCGCAATTGATGGCACTTTCATTGCCAAATACCGGTATGGCTGTGACGATTGATATTGGAGAGGCTGATGATATTCACCCAAAAAATAAACAGGATGTTGGATTGCGTCTGGCTCTGGGGGCAGAAGCTACGGTCTATGGTCTGGATCAACCGCATTCTGGTCCCATTTATCGGTCTATGGCGGTTGAAGAAGACAAAATTCGTCTGAGTTTTGATCACACATACAGCGGCTTAAAGGCAAAGGGGGATGCGCTCAAAGGTTTTGCGATTGCCGGGCAAGATCGCAAATTCGTTTGGGCAGAGGCAAAAATTGACGGGAATGATGTACTGGTCTGGAGCAAAGATGTGCAGCAACCCGTTGCAGTGAGATATGCATGGGCAGATAATCCAATTTGCAATTTGTACAATGGGGCAGATTTGCCAGCGTCGCCTTTTCGCACAGATGACTGGCCCGGTATCACTGCCGACCGGCAGTAAGTCCAACCTCTACAGGAGATAAAAATGAAAGCAGCACTTTACAAAGGTATCCGCGAAATAGAATGGCAAGATGTTGAATACACGCCCCCGGCACCGGGGTATATCACTCTTCAAACGAGAAGCTCTGGTATCTGCGGTAGCGATTTGCACAATTATTTTGGCGAGTGGAAACCCTCGCTCGAACGCGCTGCGGGACACGAGTTGTGTGGCACGGTTGCCGAAGTGGGTGAGGGCGTGGCAGATATCGAGATAGGGGATCTCGTTACTGCCGAATGTTTTTCGCATTGCGGTACATGTCACTATTGTGTTACAGGTCGCTACAATCACTGCGCCAATCGCAAGTGGTTTTCGGGCGAATCTCACGGTGGCTTTTCGGAATATACTACCGCGCATGTAAATAGTGTCTTTAAATTGCCCGACATGACTTTCGAACAGGGTGCGCTTGTAGAACCCCTCGCTGTCGCGCATCGCGCACTCGCGCAGGCAAAAGCGTCTTACCAGGATCGGGTCGCCGTGATCGGTGGGGGAACTATTGGTCAACTTTGCCTGGCGGTTGCCAAAGCTATTGGTGTGCGCGAAACGCTTATTACCACCAAATATCCGCAGCAGGCCGACCTCGCGCGTGACCTCGGCGCGGATCACATCGTCGATATCACGACGACCGATGTGAAGGATGTGGTTAAAGACCTTACCGATGGCATGGGGTATGACGCTGTTATCGAAACTGTGGGCACCGCGCAGAACTTCGATGATTCCATCGCTATATCGCGCCGCCATGCCATGATCGTTCTCGTGGCCGGTTACTTCAAGCCCCTCGAGGTTGACTTGCGCTCAATTGTCTGGTCCGAAGTCAATATTACAGGCTCTAATTGCTACGGTTTCAGCGGCATGCGTACCGATTTTGATGTCGCTATTGATCTCATTATCTCTGGGCGTGTGGAAGCTACGAAACTCGTCACTCACCGCTATCCCTTTGCAGATATCGCCGAAGCTTTTTACACCGCTGCTGATAAGAAATCCGGCTGTGTCAAAGTACATCTCGTAAAATAAAAGGCAGGTTCCATGGGCATTCGTCTCGGCATTGTTGGGGTGGGGGCATTTGCACAGGGTTTTATTCCTCTGTTCAATGCACATCCAGATGTGGATCAGGTTATTCTATGCGATCTGGATGCTGAAAAACGCCAGAGTAATGCAGAAAAACACGGGATTGTGCAGACTTCTCCTTCTCTCGATGATCTGTGTGATACAGATGTTGATGCTATCGCGCTTTTTACCCAGAACTGGCTGCACGGGCCACAAGCAGCGCAGGCACTTCGCGCGGGTAAACACGTTTATTCAGCCGTACCACCTGGTATAGCACTCGACGAACTTCGCGCTATTGCCGAGGCTGTCCGCGAGACGGGCAATATCTATATGCTCGGTGAAACGAGTTACTACTATCCTGCAGTGATTTATTGTCGGCAGCGATTCCGCGAGGGTGCGTTTGGCGATATTGTGTACGCCGAAGCCGAATATTATCACGACTGGGATCACGGTCTGTACGCTGTTGCCAGGTGGCGCGGCGGTAAAAATTGGCGCGAAACCGCTGGTGTACCGCCCATGTTTTATCCCACCCATTCGACGAGTCAGATTCTCTCTATTACGGGCGCGCGTATGACTCATGTTTCATGTCAGGGCTTTACAGACCGCCACGAGGATGGAATCTATAAATCAAATAAGTGGAATAATCCTTTCAGCAATGAATCTGCGCTGTTAAAGCTGTCCGATGGCAGCACCGCACGCATCAATGAATTTCGCCGTGTCGGACATCCGGGTGCGGTGCGTATGACGATGTTTGGCACAAAAGGCAGTTTTGAACACAATGCCTCGGGTGCTGTCTGGCTCACAAAAGACCGATCTGAACGCGAATCTCTCGATGCGCTGCTTACCTGCCGCGCGGCAGCAAGGCGCGTTGAGGGCGATATGGACAAGGTTACAGCAGACGATGGGACGCATCACACTGTTGCGCCCGTTCATCCGGTTCACCGCTTGCCCGATGCATTCAGAGGTTTACCGAATGGTCACAATGGGTCACATCAGTTTCTCGTTGACGATTTTGTTCGCGCCTGTGTCTCGGATAAGACGCCGCCGAACAATATTTACGAAGCTGCGCGCTACCTGATCCCCGGCCTCATTGCCCACGAATCGGCCCTCAAGGGCGGTGAATTGCTCGAGATTCCCGATTTGGGCGATCCGCCCACGGATAATCGATTGGAAATCGACTGATCAGTTGTGGGGAGAGTAGAATTCATCCATAAACAGGGAGTTGACCATGTCTTATTTTTCTAATGAAGAGAAAGCCTTTTTTAAAAAAAATGGCTATGTTGTCAAACCCGACCTGATTGCATCAGAGCTACTCAAAAATGCGCGGGATGCCGTGTGGGAACATATTGAAGCAGACCGCGATGATCCTCAGACGTGGATTAACGCGGGACCCAAAGGCAACCTTCCGTGTAGCGACCATCCCGCAGTCGCGGCTATGAGGACAGATACACCGCTTTACGAAATGGCTGAAGAACTCGCGGGTACGGGGCGTCTTCGTTCGCCTGGGAATGGGCTGTGTAAAATGATTTACCCGAGCGGGCATACGGACTGGCAGCCGCCGCGAGGGCATCTGGATGGGTATCTCATCGAAGGTGTGGCGGATACTTTTACCGTTGCCGTTACTATTAATCTCAGCGATGTCTTGCCCCGTGGCGGCGGTTTTACCACATGGGCGGGGGCACACCTTAAGGTTGCTCGATATTTCCAGGAACATGCCCTGACTAATTTGAGTGGTCTCAAAGTTCCCGGATTTCTGCATCCGGACACGCGCTATGAACACGCCGCTCCTGCGGGAACGGTCTGCTTTTGGCACCACTATATGCTGCATACGGCCAGTATGAACTGTCAGACAGATATCCGCATGGCGCTTGTCAATCGCTTTGCTTTCAAAAACCTGAGTGATATCATGTTCGATTTGCCCTTCGACCTGTGGGATCACTGGGAAGGCTTGCGCGATATCAACTGAAAGGATGCCGTTATGGCACGAATGAAACGACTTGAAAAGCTCGATGGCTTCGCCAATGTGCAGATGGTCGAAGTCGAACAGCCAGAACCCGGTCCCGATCAGATGCTGATTGAGGTCAAGCGCAGCCTGATCAGCAGGGGGTCGGAGCTATTTTGGCGATACGTCAGGGAAGAGGCGGTAAGTCCTGAAATGATGGGGTATTCCGACGCGGGTGAGGTTGTGGCCGTGGGCGACGATATCCAGGATTTCGCAGTGGGACAGCGTGTCATGGCGAACACCCCGCACGCTCAGTACGTCATTGCCGGCGAAACCGAGAGATCCCGGCGCGCTTTCTCCCTTCCGGATGAACTCAGCTATGAGACCGCAACCTTTCTCCCACTCGCGACCAGTTCTGTGATGTGGATGCGCACTTCGCCAATAGAACCCGGGCAGACCGTTGTCGTGCTCGGCCAGGGGATCGTAGGTGCTCTGTGCGCTCAGATTGTCTGGGAACGCGATCCCGGACGTGTAATCGTCGTCGATGCACAGCCTCTCCGATGCGATATCGCGCGGAAACTGGGGCACGAAAATGTGATCAATGTCTCCCAGACCGACTCCATCGCAGCGGTCAAGGAACTCACAGATGGTAAGGGTGCCGACCTCGTCGTCGAGTGCGTTGGTGGCTACGCGGGCATCCAGTCCTTCGAACAAGCTCAGAAGATGCTCGCACCCAGGGGAACAATTCATCTCATCGCGAAGTATCAAGGTGCGCCATTGCCCCTGGAAGGAGACGCCTTCATGAACAAGCAGATTATCGCGGGCATCCGCATCGACACACCCAGAGAGGCGTGTATGCGGGATGCAGCCCAGATGCTGATTGACGGACGGGTCAAAGTCGCGGAACTGATTACCCACAGACTCTCATGGGAACAAACTCCGGATGCGTATCACCTGCTCTATCACAAGCCGGACGAAGCACTCGGCGTCATTCTGGAGTGGGATTGATTGACAGCAGGAGGTGAGACGCTATGAAGAAACTTCGACTCGCTGTTGTCGGGTGTGGTGCTTATGAAAGTTCCCGCGCCCGCGGATATATCGCGACGATGGTCAAGTTGACCGATCTCTACGATTTGTGCGCGATCTGCGATCACAGCGAGCAATCGTTACAGGTGGTTGGCGAGCGTTTTGGCATTGATGCGCGATATACCGATTTTGAAGCGATGCTCGATCGGGAAAAGCCAGATGTGGTTTTTATACTTGTCCCCACCGATGGACAAGCGGTTATGGCTTTGGCGGCTGTTGAGCGCGGTTGTCATATTATCACGGAGATTCCGTATGCCCACACTCTGGCGATTGGCGATGCGATTGATCGGGCATGTCGAGATAGAGGTGTCGTTTGGGAGGTCGCTGAAAATGTCTGGCTCTGGCCCCAGGAACAATTAAAGCAAAAGATTGTCAGGCAGGGACTGCTTGGAAAACTGACGCATGCGCGTCTTTGGTACACGTCTGGAAGCTATCACGGTATCAACGGGGTTAGAATGATCCTCGACAAGGCCGCGACCCGTGCCCTGGGCTATGCACAATCGGTGGAGGTGTTGCCATATAGCAATTATGGCGGGGCGCAGGAAACGACCCGATGGTGGGAGAGTGCTGTTGTGGAGTTTGAAGATGATGTGGTCTGTCTATACGAAATGTCGCCTGCTGGTGCGCGAGGGAACTGTTGGGATATCGAAGGTGTGGAAGGGCATATTTCGAGGAATGAGCTGGTGCTTTATGGAAGTGGTGAACGCGTATCTTACCCAATTCGGGAGGCATTCGAGGAGATTGACGGAGAGCAGATTCTTGCGTCCGTTCGGGTGGATACCGATCCACCGGTTGTTTGGGAGAATCCATTCAAATACCAGAAGGTCTCCCATGCGGACGATGTGGCAAAAGCCGCGATTCTCAATAGCCTTCACAAGGCTGTGACAGAGGGTTCAGAACCACAGTACTGTCCCGCAAATGCCCGCAGGGATCTGGAGATCTGGATTGCGATTCGCGAGAGTGCGAATAGGGGGAGTGTCTGGGTTGATCTTCCGCTGACGAAAGAGACGGATCTCGAGCGACGATTTGAAGCCGAATATATTCGGCAGTACGGCGGCCATCCCGTCACAGACCGCGAGCGTCTGTTGAATGCACCTTTCCAGCGTCTCAGTCCGTTGTGGACTGTGGCAGGTTGGTTGTGATGTGAACTACTCAGATTGGAGAGATAAGTACACGATTCCCGAAGTTGAACGTCTTTTCAATGTCGCCTTTGCAGCAAGCGAAGCGGAATTAGAAGGCGCGGAAGAAACCGTTTTGCTTAAATTGAACATGTCCATTGAAGAAGTGATCGCCCGGAAAAGCAAACCCAAAACGCGCGTTGAACTCGGCTCTAAGACCATTCTCTCTTATGACGACTTGAAGTTGATATTCAAGGACGGGAAATTGGTTGATGCGGAGTAAAGCAAGTGCGGCGATGGTAGCCCTGTAGGGGCTTGTTGTGCGTCACTTAAAGGAGGAGGGAATGGCAGAGTTCTTGAAACTGGTAGTAAAACTCCTGTTTTTTTTAACAGAAGAAAGAAAAGAGAAGAAATATGAACCCTCTGTAGAGCCAATTGATCTACGACTCGAAAAGGCCAAAAAGATTTTTAGTGATGTCAGTGTCATTACTGGCAAAGCATTTGTCATTGATGGAGATACAATCAAAGTATCCGAGGAAAGGGTGCGTGTCGCAGGCATAGATGCACCTGAGTTAGGCCAGTTAGCAAGATATCCATACGGAAACTGGTATGATCAGCGAGAAAGCGTTAAGATTAAGTTGATTAAAAAGATTGGGGGCAAGTATATTCGCGTTGAGGTAAACCAATATGACAGTTATGACCGTGTTGTTGGAGCGGTATATTTTCTCGACGAAGACATCGGAAAATGGATGGTCTGGAACGGATATGCAATCGTTGCCTATGGCGATCAGTATGAGTCTGTTGAAAGCGAAGCTCGTAGTGCAAGGCGCGGTATGTGGGGCCATGCTGAGGTATTCGATCCAGAGGTTTGGCGTCATAATGGAGATTTGCCTTTTGAAGATTTGCCCCGGTTAGTGGGAGACTGAAAAGGCAAACCCAAAACGCGCGCTGAACTCGCTCCAAAACCATTCTCTCTTCTGAAATGAATTCCATACCTGAAGAACTGAGGTGTATCAAGGCCCTGAACGAGTTTTGGGCCTTTGCCTTTTTTTGGACTTTTCCTTGTCATCTAGCTCTAGTTGAAGTATCTTTTCGATTTATGGGAAACAAATACCAGTTACTCAGAGCATAATACCAATAATCCTGATTCTGACAATGTGCATGGCTTCACGAGAGAGGAGACCGCTATTGTTGAGGGCAAAAAGTAATGAATGAGTCGTCATCAAGGCAGATGGCTCAAAAGGAGTCACGCCGTGTCAAAACTCTGAGTGGTTTTATGAAATGGGCAAAACAGTTCAACGATGGGCAATATCTATTTCGAGGGGTTACAAGAGACGATTACGAAATAGAAGCATCCTCTTACCGTCGTCTGCAACCTGGGAAGGATAGAACTCCTGCTAAATTGCTGACAATGAATGAAAAACTGATAGCAGATGCTCGTCTTATGGGACACGATCAAAAAGATGGGCAACGACTATGCGATTTGGATTTGCTTGCAGAACTTCAGCACTTTGGCGCAGCCACCTGTCTGATAGACTTTACACGCAATGCTCTGGTCGCGCTCTGGTTTGCCTGTCAACCAAGTTCCAAAGGACCAGCGAATGGTAAAGTATTCGCTGTGCGTATTGATGATCCTGCACGTTTCAGAACAGTTGGTACCCAATTAGCAGAAGAAGATATTAAACACTTTTTTGAGCCGGATGCAAATGGTCAATATCTGCTGTATCAATGGCAACCCAAGTATCAGAATAACCGCATTATCGCACAGAAATCGGTTTTTGTATTTGGTGGCATTGACATTGAAACAGAGGCCAAATGTGAGATTATGAAAAGTAGCAAGCAAGAGATTCGGGATTCTCTGGATAAATTATCAGGTATCACTGAAGCCAGTATGTTTCCCGACTTTGACGGCTTTGCTCGCCTACATGCTCAGAATAGACCATACATTGAATCTGATAAGCAAGGCTATCTACAACGCAGTATTGAGGCAGATCAAAATAATAATCGGGATGATGCTATTGCCCTTTACACAGAATTTATAAATAGTATGGCTGCTGTTTTCACTGAAACCTTATCTCAATCACCTCGAGGGGAGGAAAACGATGAGCTTGATGAACGCTGATGTCATGTCGTTAGATTTGGACACCTCCATTGTTGACGTAGCCAGAGCGCATAACTATCGCGGCTTTATTTTTTTTCAACAAGGCGATTTAGATCGGGCCATTGAAGACTTCAACAGTGCGATAGAGTTGAATCCAAATTATGCCGATGCCTATTACAATCGCGGCATTTTTTATGGCAAAAAAAATATTCTTGACGATGCCATTAAAGACTTTAGCAAGGCGATTGAACTAAAACCGGAATATGCCAGAGCCTATTACAGTCGCGGTGCTGCTTACGGATATAAAGGCGAGTATGACGATGCCATCAAAGACTTTAGCAAGGCGATTGAATTGAACCGATATGATGCTATTGCCTATAATAATCGCGGCAGTGCTTACCGCAGGAAAAACCAGATTGAGGAGGCGATATCAGACTACACTGAGGCGATACGGCTGAAGCCAGATTTTATCGATGCCTATAACAATCGTGGCCTTGCCTGGTTACAATTAGGTGAATGGGAAAAAGCCAAATTAGACCTTAGCAAAGCCACATTCATGGGGGGAGATATCGTCGTAGCCTTTCAGAAAATTCACGGAAGCATTGCGGATTTCGAGCAGGAATATAACATTCCATTGCAGAAAGACATCGCAACCATGCTGACGCAACAGTAGAAACTCTGAACAGGTGGGGCATATCAGAATCCTACGCATTTTCCAGCACATCTCTCATCGCTTTTCCCTCTTCTCAGTCTAAGTGTGTTCACTCACGGTTGACGACGAACCTGCAACTTAATAAGGAAATTCAGACACAAAATTCAAAGGACTGAGAATGGTACTCAATCTCAAAGAAGCTGGCAGCAAGCTCCAGGAATTGGTTCAATCTCTCAGATCTTCTAACGAAGCGTGTGAAGTTAGAAATGAAGCTGGGCAGATGGTGGCAGTTGTGTTGCCTGTAGAACGCTATCGACTCTATCAGCAACAGTGGGAAAAGGATTTCGTTGCAGTTGACCAAATCCGGGATAAGATGAGGGACAATGATCCCGATTACGTCGAGACACAGATCGTGTCTGACTCCGATCCCGTGACGTCGTCACCGCTACGCGGCAAGGTCATTGAATATTTAGATCCGACGGAGCCAGTCGCTATAGAGGACTGGGAACTTTTGAAGTGATTATTCTGGATACGCACCTGTGGATTTGGCTGGTCGAATGTGTGAATTCTTCGGAACGGGAGTATGCCAAAGGTTAGAGACGCTATCCGATTGGTCCAGAGGGACGGGTGGAGGCTGGTAAGGACGCGAGGGAGTCACCGTCAATACCATCATCCCGATAAGCCCGGAACAGTCACTATTCCGGGTCATCCGGGAGATGATGTGGCACCGGGTACATGGCTGAATATCCTGAGACAAGCAGGACTAAGGGAGAGAAACCGATGAAGCTGAAATATGCGGTGGTCTATGAACGCACGCCGAACAACTACTCAGCCTATTCGCCTGATTTACCGGGCTGCATAAGCACTGGGGAAACCTGGAAGGATATTCAGGAAAACATGCGGGAGGCGATCATTTTTCACATCGAGAGTCTGATAGAATACGGCGACCCGGTTCCCCAGCCGCAGATGTCAATTGAGGAGGCAATGGCTTTCCATTGCAAAGCCCTCAAAGATTACAAGGATCCGATTCCACAACTGGAGACCACAGTAGGCATAGCCGAGGTTGAAGTCAAGCCATTACAGGCGGCAAGGGCAAGTTAATATGACTGGACTCCGGTTAGCGCCTGAGTGACGGCGTGCTATGTGTGCGGCAGGTTCAATGATTTATATCTCTCCTATCTGATCCTACGCATTTTCCAGTACATCCCTCATCGCTTTTCCTTCTTCGCGGAACCATTGCATCAAGATACTCACATCGGTTCCCACGCAAAAGTGTTTCACGCCCATGTCCAAATATCGCTTTGCGCCTTTGGCATCTCCGAGTTCTGCTCGAGGCGCGATGCCCATTTTGAGTGATGTTTCGATCACGTATTTTTCCGCTTCTTGCACTTTTTCCCTGCCATAGCCCGTGCTCAGAGAATAATCTCCTGGCCCAAACTGTATCATATCTAAGCCCGGCACGGAAAGCAGTGCTTCCAGGCTTTCGACCGCTTCCTTCTTTTCGATCATGATCGCAACAACGGAATCGCGACACGACTGAATAAATTCAGCCCCTCCTGTATCTACGCCAAATCGCACGTACCGGCGCATATTCACGCCGTGATGCCCACCATCTTCTGGCGTGTCAGGTCGCACGGTTTCCACACACGCCGCCACATCTTCTACTGTACGCACATCGGCGAATAAAACATTTTGAATGCCCGCACCTATGGCGCGATTTGCAATATGCCCACGAGGGTCTTCCTCGACCTTGATCATTGCCGACATATCGTCGAATAGATCGATAGCCCGCCCAATATTGTCCATTGTGTGTAGATCATAGGGGGCGTATTCCGATACGTATTCGATATAATCAAACTGTCCTGAATATCCCACCATTTCAAATACCGATGGCCACGGGCTGTGTACGTGGGTTCCCAGACTGGGTTTATCGGCATTGAGCAGTTCTCTTAGCTTATTTCGGCGCATGTTTCCTCCTTGCAGGTGTTATGGTAACGCGTCTAATTTTCTATGAATACGCAAAAATAATGAAAAAAGCCAGTGGACTTCTCTGCGCTCGCATCCAGACCTCGACAATTTTGGTTTGCCTCTTGCCCATGATGAAGTTATACTATTAGTAAAGATTATAGAAATTTATTTTACAAAGGGATATTCAAGCTAAACCATTGATAAACAACTTGTTGTTATTCTGGTGACCGGAATAGAGCAGGTGCAACCAACGAGGTATTTCAGCAAAGGGGGAAACAATGTCGAACACCGATATTGCATTAATGGCCCACCTGATGCGCCGAGCCGGGTTTGGGGCCACGAGAACAGAACTGGAGGACTATGTCGAAAGGGGCTACGAAAACGTCGTGGAAGACCTGGTTGAGCCGGAGCGTTGCGATCCGATTGATGAGGATATTTTGCACCGTTATTTTGGCAGCTTTGAAGCGGGGTACGTCGAGAAATGGATGTATCGAATGGTCCGCAGCAAGCGTCCGCTCGAAGAAAAAATAGCCCTTTTCTGGCATCACGTATTCGCCACAGGGGTTGGAAAGAATCAGCATCTCCTCGCTTCTGCCCGCCAGATCGATACTTTTCGGCGCGTAGGGCTTTCAAATATGCGGGAGATCCTGCTCGAGTTATCGAAAGACCCCGCTATGATTTTCTGGCTGGACAATAATGAGAACCGCAAAGGTGAGCCTAATGAGAACTACGGCCGAGAGCTGTTAGAACTCTTCTCGATGGGCGTTGGCAATTATACAGAAGACGATATTAAAAACTGTGCTCGCGCCTTTACGGGATGGACGTTCGCCCAGCCGCCGCCTCTGTATCCACAGGGTTTCTACGATGCGAAATTCGTTTTCCTCGAAGAAGACCACGACGACGGCGAAAAGACGTTTTTGGGACATACGGGCAATCTCAACGGTGACGATATCGTCGATATCATCGCCGAGCAGCCTGCCTGCGCCAAATTTATATCCAGGCATCTCTACAACTTTTTTGTTGCAGACGAACCGCAAGTTCCATCCTGGCATGTGACGCCGCCGCAGGATCCCGAAGCGATTGAAACTCTGTCAAACGCTTTCATGGAGTCGAAAGGCGATATGCGCCATATCCTCAGAACACTCTTTAATTCTGACTTCTTCAAGGAAGCGCAAGGAAAAAAAGTGAAAAGCCCGACAGAACTCGTTACGGGCATCTTGAAATTGATCGGCACCTATCAACGTCCCGATCCGGGTATGGGAAAATATTCGGGTGCCACCACGTTAATGGGGCAGAAATTGCTGGATCCGCCGACCGTGGAAGGCTGGCACACCGGTAGGGAATGGGTTGATGGGGGTACGCTGACCGAGCGTGTGAACTTTGCCGTTCGCGAGGTAAGCGATGCGTCTAGGCCGGGTATTGGCGAAATCATCGATCGGCTCAAAGCCGAGGGTAGGTCTCTCGCTCCTGATGAGTTCGTGGAAAAATGTCTGGATCTCGCAGGTCCTATGACCGTGAGTGATACGACCCGCGAATCTTTGAGCAAATTTGCTGAATCAGGTGGCGATCTCGATCTATCCGCGGACAACGGGTCTGAGGAGAGTACTGATCGCGTGATACAGATGTTGCAACTCATTGTCGCTTCGAGAGAGTATCAATTTGCGTAGCACACGGAAAGGAGAAATAAAATGGCTTATAGAGATCCGGTCCTGGTCGTTGTTGAGTTGAAGGGCGGCAATGACTTCATGAATACAATTATCCCTTATACCAACGGCATATACCACGATTGCCGACCCATTGTTGGGCTTCGCGAGGATGAAGTTTTACCGATGAATGATACCCTGGCCTGGCACCCCAATACGGTGCCCTTGAAGGAGATGTTTGAGCAGGGTGATATGGCAATTGTGCAGGGTATCGGGTATCCGGACTCGAGCCGGTCGCATTTCAGGGCTATGGATGTCTGGCATACCTGTGAACCCATAGATATTGGCACAGAGGGCTGGTTGGGCAGAGTGGTACGCGATCTGGATCCAAAGGGGGAAAATGTCCTGACCGGCATCAACTTCGGAAAAGGACTTTCCAGAGCGTTGGCTGTTTCCGGCGTTCCCGTAACATCTGTTGACGATCTCGATAATTACGGATTGATGACCAGTATTGCGGAAGATCCAAAGCGAATGCAGGCGATTGAGATATTCAAGACTATGTACAAACCCGCGATTGGCACGGGTGTGGTGATGGATTATCTTTCGCAAACGGGCCTGGATGTCATCAGAGGCTCGGATGAGTTGAAGAAGGCTCCGGCAATGTATCAATCCGATGTGGAGTACGGTAGCAATTCGATTGCAAAGGCATTGAGAGATGTCGCGCGTGTTCACCTTGCCGGTCTCGGCACAAGGATCTTTTATACTCAGCACGGGGGGTATGACCACCATGCAAATGAAATGCCGTCTCATCCCAAGCTGCTGACGGAGTTGTCGGAAGCAATCCGCGATTTCTTTCAGGATTTGCGAAATCACAATGCTTCTGAAGAGATCGCCATGCTCGTCTTCTCAGAGTTTGGGCGGCGCATGAGGGACAACGCCAGCGGCACCGATCACGGTACAGGCGGCGGTGCTTTTATCATCGGTGATGGTGTGAATGGCGGACTATACGCAGAATATCCCTCTCTTGATCCCTCTCGATGGGCCAATGGCGAAGATCTGGAGCACACGATTGACTTCCGCGGCATATACGCAACGCTCCTGGAGCAATGGATGGGAATGGATGCCACCCCGATTGTGGATGGGACATTTGAACAGATCCAGCCTTTCAAAGAGGCCGTGTGATATTGAAAAGGGAGGTGAATCATGGGCAGACCTTATGGCCTATTGCGGGCAGGATTTCCGTTTTATAAGACTCTGGGTATGAGGCGGCTGACGAATTTTCCGATCGATATTGCCCTGGGCAAGGAAGGCTGTCTCTACATATTGTGTCGGAACAGAGACGCATCATCGATTAGAAAGTACCATATAGATGATAAGGATCTGGGTACCGTCGGTCGTGGGCTTACGTGGGCGGTTGCAATTATTGCCGATAGCGAGGAGAATCTCTACGTCTCAGACGAGGCCAAGCATTGTATTTTGTCCTTTGACAAAGATGGCAAAGAGTTGGGGAAATGGGGGGAGCACGGCGACGGCGATGGGCAACTGAACGGTCCGGCAGGTATCGCTTTTGATGCAGAAGAGAATATTTATGTTTCCGACAGTTTGAACCATAGAGTCCAGAAGTTTACCAAAGACGGTAAATTTATCTCAAAGTGGGGGAGGTTTGGCGATGGGGAGGGCGAGTTTAACATGCCCTGGGGACTTACAGTGGATGAACTGGGCGATGTTTATGTCGCAGATTGGCGGAATGATAGAGTTCAGAAGTTCACTTGTGACGGGGAGTTTATTTTCGCATTCGGGAAGTCGGGTAGCGGAAATGGGGAGCTAAATAGACCCACCGGTGTAGCCGTAGATGAGCATGGCGATATTTATGTTGCCGACTGGGGAAATGACCGCGTACAATTGTTCAATTCTGAACCGAGGTACGTGCAGAAATTCCTGGGGGATGCAACCCTGTCAAAGGTCGCAATTGAATATATGATGACAAATGCTGGCCCAAATCGCCTGAGGGATATGGCAGACCTCGAGCCTCAAAAGTATTTCCGGCGTCCGGGAGGGGTGGCTGTCAATGGAGAGGGGTTGATGTTTGTGGCGGACAATGGCTCTTACCGGGTGCAGGTCTATCAGAAGCAGGCTATCCCGCTCACAGAAGAGCAATTTTCCGCGCCGAGACGTTCGCCTACGCTTCACCAGGAATAGGCTGAACTCGTCGAATACGGAGGCCCTCAGTTTTCGCTGGGGGCCATTTTTTATAACTCGAATGGAATTCCAACCTGTGTGCAAATAAACCTGTCCGGCCTGTTATCCGATGAGCAATCCTTTACAAGCACACCATTTGTCGGCGAAAAAGCGTGAGTCATCGGTGCGCCCGGGCGCTATTGGCCTGGGGGTAGTGCTCACATTTTGCATCAACGGTTTCGATCCTATCTCTCGTTACTTGATCCACTCTTCCTCGTTCACACACAGCCAGATGCCCTTTGCCTTGCTGGTGGGGCTGCTACTCCTGGGCTATCTCTATAATCCCCTCGTTCGAGGGCGATTTCCCCACCTCGCTTTGACGCGGTGGGATATGGCTGCGGTACTCGCCATTGGGTTTCTCGGCACAACTGTGCCCACCCTCGCCCAGCGATTTGTAGCCGTGATCTCGGCTCCGGATTACTACGCTTCTCCGGAAAATGAATGGCCCACCTACACACTGCCCAACCTGCAGCGCTGGTTGTTCCCCAGCAATGCCGAAGATGGCGTTGGGATGTTCTATCGTGGGTTGGTTCCCGGTGCGTCTCTGCCCTGGGAGATATGGGTTGGGCCGCTCTTCTGGTGGTTCAGCTTGCTCATAGCTATCATGCTGGCCTGTTTTTGTCTCTCAGTCATTTTGAGAAAACAGTGGTCGGAAAGCGAGCGTCTGGCATTTCCCTTTGTAGAACTCTCGCTGATGCTCGTAGAGAATCCCGGCCCCGGACGAAACCTGCCTCAGTTTTTTGGCCTGCCTCTTTTCTGGATCGGGTTTGCGATTCCGGCAATCATGCTTTTTTGGAATACAGCAGGCCACTTCTTCCCGGGCCTTCCCACATTCGCATTTCTCAATATTAGAACACTGCTTCCCATCGGACGGGGATTTATGCCTTTCTTTCTTCAGTTCGATTTCTACGTCATTTGTTTCGCCTATTTCACCACCTTGGAAATTCTCCTGTCGATGTGGTTTTTCCACATTTTGGGCATGTTGCAGGCTGGCATTTCCAACCGTATTGGGTTTGGTCCAAGAGGCTATGGTTCGGGGGTGATCTCCCAGAACAATTACGGCCTGCTGGTTTTTGTGCTGTGGAGTCTCTGGATCGCACGCGGGCACATCCGCAATGTCTGGCGCAAAGCAATTGGAAAAGGCCCTGAGATAGATGATTCGACCGAATTGCTCTCCTATCGCACAGCGACCTTCGGTTTCATCCTTGCGAGCCTCTTCATCTTCTTCTGGCTCTGCAAAACCCAGATGAATCCGGGGGTGGCCGTGGCATTTATGTTTTTTAGCCTGATTCTCTATTTGGGGATGGCCAAGATCGTGGCACTCAGCGGGTTGGTGTCTTTACGGGGTTCGGGACCTACCGGACCCGTCAAAGGACTGATCGGTATCTGGAATATGGATGATACGACTATTGCGGCTCTGAACCAGATGGGTACGCTTTACGGCAACGCAAAGGGATTTGCCATGCCAGGTGCAGCCAATGCCGCCAGGGCTGGCGACCACACCGATCCTCAAAGGCGCCGATTGGGTGGCGCAATTCTCATTGGCGGAATTCTTTCAATCCTCGCCTTTGTGATTACTACCCTTATTCTGGGTTATTACGGGCCGGGAGCTGAGAATTTTGGAGACTACAGTTATACGCGGGGTAACCGAGCCTTTTTTAATTATACCGTCTCGGATATCAAAGGGCGTCCAGATGCAGAACGGCAATGGTGGGACCTGAGCTTCGGAACCTTTGGGGCGGCGATAACTCTGCTGTTGATTTTTCTGAACCAGCGGTTTCCCTGGTGGCCCCTGCACCCGGTGGGATTCACCGTTTCCCTCCAGTATCCCACTCGCGCGTCCTTTTTTTCGGTATTTTTGGCCTGGCTGATGAAAATAATTGTGCTCAAAGTCGGCGGCATTGAGCTTTTCAACCGATCTCGTGTCTTTATCTTTGGCGTTCTCATGGGCTATACACTGGGTGTTCTGATTTCTTTTATTTTGGATATTTTCTTTTTTATGGGCCAGGGCCACCGCATGCACACGCCGCCGCTGTAATGAGTGGAATAAAAAAAGCGGAGAAATCCAGTAGATTTCTCCGCTCTCATTTTATGTATCATATTGTTATTGCAAATAGTGGCTCGCCGGCATGCCCAGCCAGCCTCGACTGACGTAATCTGCCATTGCAAAGGCAAAGAGGATCAGCAAGAACAAAATACCCGCACCTGCGAGCAACCAGGTCAATCGGCTGGCGTATTTGACGTGCATAAAAAACAGAATCACAATAGTGGCTTTTGTGCATGCGATACCAAGTGCTACCACATCATTAAACATGCCCAGGTCCTGGAAAGCCACCCAGACCGTTAGCGCGGTCAAAAACATCAAGGAGGCAAATACCGCCAGATAAATGCGTACAGTCGGGCCGTGGTGATCATCAGCCATCAGTGTCCTCCTGCCTGTGTGCCCAGAAGGTAGAGCAATGGAAATAGGAAAATCCAGACAATATCGACAAAGTGCCAATACAGGCCAAAAATTTCAACAGGGGCGTTGTATTCAGCTGTGTAAGTCCCTTGCGCGGTCTTAATAAATAGCCAGATCAACAGGCCAATGCCAATAATCATATGCAGGGCATGCATCCCGGTCATTCCGAAATACAGAGAATAGAAGAGAGCCAGTTGGGGCGAATTTTCACCTTGCGGATGCCATACCAGGCCGGGGACCAAGCCGTACTCGATCTTTGCGGAGTATTCAAAATATTTGACCACCAAAAAGGTAAGCCCTAAAATCCCGGTCAAAATCAGATAGACCATGATCCCCTTTTTATTGCCTTCATGGGATTTGTGTACAGCCATCGCCATTGTCAGGCTGCTGATAATCAACACCATGGTATTGAATGCTCCCAGAGGAATATCCAGGTGACTACTGCCTTCAAAAAAGGCCTCGGGATAATAGGACCGGTAGATCAAATACGTCGCAAAAAAGCCCCCAAAAAACAGAATTTCCGTAATTAGAAAGCTCCACATGCCAATGACGGCGGATTCCTTCTGCTGCGGCATATCCTCGAACTGGTGGGCCAGTCCGTGCGGGTGATCGTGATGTAGTGCGTGATCGGCCATTAGTGCTCCTCAATTGGTCCGTACTGATAGGCTTCTTCTGTCACAAGAGGCGTTTCTTCAAAATTAAATGTGGGCGGTGGGGAAGTCGTTTCCCATTCCAGTCCTTTGGCTCCCCAGGGGTTATCAGGTGCTTTTGGCCCCTTAAAGATCGACCATGTTAAATACGCGCCGGGAATCACATACCCCAGGGCGAGAATTGACGCACCCAGAGACGATGCAACATTCAAAACCTGAAATTCGTCGGGATAGACGTGGTAACGCCTCGGCATGCCCATATATCCCAGAATAAACTGCGGGAAAAACGTCAGATTAAAACCGAGAAATACCAGCAAGGCCGAAACGCGGCCCCAAATATCGGGGTACATTTTGCCCGTAATTTTGGGCCACCAGAAGTGCATGCCCCCCATATATCCCATCACCTGACCACCGACCATAATATAATGGAAGTGCGCCACCACAAAATACGTGTCGTGCAGGTGAATATCCAGGCCCATACTCGACAAAAATAGTCCGGTTAAACCACCAACCAAAAATAAGCCGAGGTACCCGTAAACATAAAACATCTGGGTATCATATATGATAGATCCCTTGTATAAGGTCGCTGTCCAGTTGAAAACTTTGATCGCAGAGGGCACAGCTACCAGAAATGTGATGATAGAGAACACCATGCCGGCATACGTCGATTGGCTACTCACAAACATGTGGTGGCCCCACACCAGGAATCCCAAAATTGCGATGGCCACACTTGAGAACGCGACAAATTCATATCCAAAGACGCGCTTGCGCGCAACAGCGGCCACCATTTCGCTCATTACTCCCATTGAAGGCAAAATCATGATATAGACTGCCGGATGCGAATAGAACCAGAATAAATGCTGGAACAAGACGGGATCGCCACCGAGGTTCGGATCGAAAAAACCAAATCCAAATCCGCGCTCGAGCATGAGCAGCACCAGCGTAATTGCGATAACGGGCGTGCCCAATAGCATAATCAAACTGGTGGCATAATGCGACCAGACAAATAGCGGCAGGCGGAACCAGGTCATCCCGGGCGCGCGCATGGTGTGGATTGTCACCACAAAGTTGAGGCCCGTCAGAATGGACGAGAAACCCGCCATAAAAGCGGCCATAGCGGCCAGAATCACATTTGAGTTTGAATAGGTGCTGCTATACGGCGTATAAAAAGTCCAGCCCGTATCAACACCGCCACCGACCACGGCAATGGTTCCCAAAATACCCGCAACGACATAGACATACCAGCTCAGAAGATTGACGCGCGGAAAAGCCAGGTCTTTCGCACCAACCATGATGGGTACCAAAAAGTTGCCAATGGTTGCGGGAATAGATGGCACCAAAAAGAAAAAGACCATAATGATGCCGTGCATTGAGAAAACTTTGTTATAAGTATCCGAAGACATCAAATCGCCTTCGGGGGTCATCAGTTCAAAGCGAACCAGACTGGCAAATAACCCACCCAGGGCAAAAAAGATGGAAATTGAAATAATGTACAAAACGGCAATGCGCTTGTGGTCCCTGGTTAACAACCAGGACTTCAATCCGTAACCGTTGTTCAGATAATTGACGCTCGGCGCATCTTCAGACGCTTGAACATCTTGTTCGGTGATTGCCATGACGCATCACTCCATACTCGTGAGTTCGGGGGCTTTCAGCGATTTGATATAGGCGATTAACTGAATGATCCCTTCTTCGCTGATCTGACCTTTGAAAGTTGGCATAATGGGTTTGTATCCCGCCATGACTTTGGCGGAAGGGTTCAGAATCGATTCTCGAATATAGGCTTCGTCAACCAATGCAGTACCGCCGCCTTCCAAAGCCACTGTTTTGCCAAAGAGACCCGATAGGGATGGCCCTCGTCCTGTCCCGTCCATCTTGTGGCAGGTATGACAGGCGTATTGTTCAAATAATCTTTCTCCAGCCACTTCCATTGGCTCATTTGCAGTCCCGCCAGTCAACCAGGCTTCGTAATCTTGAGGTTCCAGGACATGTACTGTACCAATCATACGCGAATGCTCGGTACCGCAAAATTCGGCGCAAAATAGATGATACGAACCGACCTGCGTCGCTTTAAACCACAAATTGGTATATCGCCCGGGCACCACATCCTTTTTGACGCGAAAAGCGGGAATATAAAAGCTGTGCAACACATCTTCCGATGTCATGGTCAGGCGCACCGATTCACCCAGAGGCACATGTAATTCGTTAATCTCTTTTTTGCCTTCTGGGTGTTGCAATTTCCACATCCACTGTTTGCCCACCACATACATTTCCATGGCGTTTGGCGGGGGTGTAATTAGATGGAAGTATAAGACGGTTGCCCACACAAATACACCCAGTGCGAGCACCGCCGGAATGGCGGTCCAAAATATCTCCAGGCCGAGATGCCCTGCAATTTGTCGCGGCACTTCGTCGTCCGATTTGCGCTGATACTTAATCGCAAAAATAACTACCAAAATGACGACTAAGAGCGCGAAAAATACGCACAGTGCCAAAATGCCAAAGTAAAGCGCGTCAACTTGAAAGGCAAAACTCGAAGCTTGATCTGGAAAAAGAGGAAAATCAGTCTGCATGTGCCAACTCAGAGGTTAGAGGTCCGATGGACTTTTTTTGAAGCGTTAATTTGCCTGCAATGGCGACCGCTCTCGGCGCACCATAATAAAAATAAATGCTAAGATACAAATTACAGTAATCACACCAGCAACGCGAACCAACCGATAAATTGCCAGTGTATATTTGCCAGTCAATGGATTGTACTGAAAACAATAGAGCAAAATCGCATCAATCGGAGAGCTGATCTGATCTTGCGCGGCTTCCAAAAGCCCCAGTTGCAAATCTCTTGGTGCAAATTCGACTCCAAACAGATACCGCGCGATTTTCCCATTGGGAGTCAAAATTGCAATCCCGCTGGCGTGAACGTATTCGTCTGTTTCGGGATCGTATATGTAGCGATAGCCAAGAGCCTGAGTCAATGCGTTAATCGATGCCCGATCTCCAGTGAGAAAATGCCATCCATTTTCTCCGCCTTCTCGACCGTATCCATCGACGTAATTTACCTTTTTTGCCGCTGCCAATTCTGGATATTCGTCGGGATCAATGCTAAATGTCACCACCACAAAATCTCGTCCGGCATTGGGAGAAATGGGACGCAATCCCGACAACAAACCATTCAAAATTTGTGTACACAACATGGGGCATTCATAATATGCGGGCACTAAAATAATGGGGCGATCATTCAAATATCGCGCCAGCATAACATCTGTGCCCGATTCATCTCGGAACTTCAAGTTTACCGGCACAGATGCGCCCAATTTCTGGTCAATCCCAACAGAATCCAGCACTGTGGGATTTGGCGTGAGGTCTTGTGCCTGCACATTGCTGATCAGATACATCATCACCATACAGGCGAATAAAATGCGCATGTTTTACTCTCGCACTGGGAACCCGCGTTCGAGCACCATGTCTATGGCTCGCTCAATTGGAAGATGAACAACCCCGGCATCCCGATCTACCCAACCGTATTCGGTAAGCGTGCGATTGGTTTCGGTACGCACTTGCGTTAGTTCAGCAGAAGGTACAGTCTGGATCAGCGGTCCCTGATAGGGCTTTTGATGCGCAGCCATGGGCGGCGGATCCTCTGTCATATAAATCACGGCTTGTTCCAGACCGAGAAACATGGCCCACATAGCGATAAAAGACAGAATAGCTATGGCTATGATTCCCGCAGTGGCAGCGAGAATTGGGCCAATGTTGAGATGATAGTCTTCGTAGCCCTTTTCGCGGGCATTGTGTTTTTCTGCCATATCAGTGACCTTCTCCGGCAAAGGTTTCCGCCATGCGCGGATCGTGCAATGGCATCAGCGGCACACCTTTTAGCTGCATCGCAAAAAATCCCAACCACAAACCGCCAATACTGACAAATGTCAGCACATCTGCGACGTAGCGATACAGTCCACTGGCACCACCGTGCACAAAAGCCGGTGTAATAAAATAATAAAGATCGACATAGCGCATAAACAACATAAAAAATGCGATAACCATCATCAGCGCGGCGCGGCGTTTGATCGCCCGCTGCAATAGTAAGAAGAATGGCAGAAAAAAGTGAAAAATAATCAACGCAGTTCCCACATATTGCCAACCGCCATGCGATCGGCGAATGTACCAGGGCGCTTCTTCAGCCAGGTTGCCGGACCACGTAATCAAAAACTGAGAAAAACTCACATAAGCCCACAGACATGTAAATGCAAACATCAGAGTGCCCAGATCGGCCAAATACTTGAATGCATCAACTTCTCGATAGACCTCGACATCCTTTAATTTGATCACCCATAAGATGCACAGTGCCATGGCGCCCAATGCGCCACCTATCACAAAAATTAAGCCGTAGATCGTCGAAAACCAGTGCGGTTCCAAAGACATAACCCAATCTGTTGCCGCAAATGTAACGGTCAAGATAAACATGGGAATCCCGGGGCCGCTCAGGTTGATCATTCGCCTTTTAAGACCCGGTTCGCCGGTTTCATCTTGTTCGCGCGACCATTTTGTCAGCAAAAACATCCAGAGCAGCCACAGGGCAAAATAAACGACTGCTCGGATATAAAATCCAGTCTCATTTAAGTACGGCTTCTTAAAGGTCAAAATTGGATCTTTGGCTACGACATCTGCATGCGTCCATTCGTACAAATGGTGCATACCCAGAAGCGCAATGGGAATAAACAGGACAGCCATGAGCCACAGTGTACGCGCGCCCGATTCCAATAATCGCCGGATGACAAATCCCCACCGCCCACTGACCAGATGGTGCAACATCAACAATCCCAGGCAGCCCAGAGATATGACCAACCAGTAAATATAGCTAACAAGATACGATTGGAAAAATTGCTGAGAATCGGCAAAACCAACAATAAATAAAAGCACCACACCGCAGGCACCTGCCAGAAGGCCTCTTTGTTGCACTTTATCTACAAACGGATGGTTGAAGGATTTAGTAGCCATAATACATAATATCCTACTCGTTTTCAAGCCGCTGACGCACATCAGCAGGGACATCGTCCAGCGTGGCGTTTTGGCTCAGTTGTAACGCCCGAACATAGGCTATAATAGCCCATCGATCGCGCGGTTTGATACGCGATGCATAGCTATACATTGCGCCAAAACCATTGGTCATTACATCAAAAAGGTAACCCGGTGTCTCATTTTGCAATCGCTCAATATGGTATGATGGGGGTTGCTTCATGCCGCGGCGCACTACCATCCCGCGCCCATCACCTTCATATCCATGGCATGGGGAGCAGTAAATATTGTAGCGTTCTCTGCCGCGGAGAATCACATCGCGCGTAATGGGAAAAGGAAATGTCTCCGCGGGTTTACCATCTACTATCCCGGTATATAAATGTGCGTCTGTACGCAAATGACCGCGTGCAACAGTGCCTTTTATCCATGGCCGAGAGGACCGGTTATCCGCAAAAAAAGAATTTTTTTCCAGCGGTTCAAATCTCGACTGGTTGTACATTTCTTGCCGCAAACGCTCGATATCTGTCGTGCCTTCACACCCTATTATCATAAAGAGTGCGAGCACTACAAGCCATCTCACGGGATGGGCAATTTTTACCCAATTAGCTAATCTACGGTTCGACATCATCTACCTTTTTTGCTTTCAGGCTCTCGAGAAAAGCACGGGTTTCGGAAATATCAAATTTGGAATCTTCGGCTTCGATACACAAAAAGAACCCATCACCGGAAGCGCGTTCAAAATTGGGGACATTGAAAACCGGGTGATAAGGACGTGGCAAACCATTGAGGATGAGCATGCCAATCAATGCACCGAAAGCGGAAAATAGAACGCCGAGTTCAAATGTCACGGGGATAAAAGAGGGCCAGCTTAAGAGGGGCCGACCTCCCACATTGAGCGGATAGTCGATTACAGATACCCAGTACTGAAGCCCAAAGCCTGAACTGGCACCGAGAAGTGCACAGATCAACACAATGATGGGCACGCGGTGCTTGTCATAACCCATTGATTCCGACAAATCGTGTATCGGCATTGGAGAATAAGCATCCATCTTGCGATACCCATCTGCATATGCATCTTTCGCAGCTTTGAGCAATTCGTCGGGACCATCAAATTCGGCCAAAAGACCGTATAAATTTTCAGCCATAATCACACCCGTTTAATCATCGGCAGAAGCTGTTTCTGCATGTTCGCTTTTATTTGCCACCAACTGGCGGATTTCAAAAATGTTAATGACGGGCATCACCCGAATAAACAGGATCATCATAAAGAGGAAAAATCCAATTGTGCCTGCGTACAATCCCCAGTCCCACGGCGTCGAGTGATACATATCCCAGGACGAAGGCATAAAGTCGCGGTGGAGACTTGTCACCACAATGATAAATCGCTCGAGCCACATTCCCACATTGATAAACATCGAAATAATGAACAGCCCCAAGGGACTCAGGCGCACCTGTTTAATCCACAATAATTGGGGAATGGCCACATTGCACAAGATCAGTGACCAGTAAGTGCCGGAATAAGGGCCAAATGTGCGATTTTGCATCATATAGCCTTCATAGGGGCTGGCACTATACCAGGCAAAAAACTGCTCCATCGCATAGCCATAAGCCACAATGAGTCCGGTGGCGAGCATCACCTTGCCCATATTGTTCAGGTGGCGATCCGTGATGTAATCGTGCAATCCGTAAAAGTAGCGAATTGGCAACCCCAGCGTCAACACCATTGCAAAGCCGGCATATACAGCACCCGCCACAAAATAGGGGGGAAAGATGGTTGCATGCCAGCCGGGAATCAGGCCTACGGAAAAGTCCAAACTTACGATGGAGTGAACGGATAGTACCAGTGGCGTCGATACACCTGCTAAAAGAAGCGAGGCCATTTCATAATTAAACCAGTGCTTGGCAGATCCTCGCCATCCCATTGATAACACGCCGTAGATGATCTGCGAAATTTTGTGTTTTGCCTTGTCGCGCAGGGTGGCAAAATCGGGGATCAGGCCCAGATACCAGAAGATCAGGGATACTGTAAAGTAGGTGCCAACGGCAAATACGTCCCATATCAGCGGACTGCGGAACTGCGGCCACACAGACATTGTATTGGGATAGGGCAACAGCCAGTAAGCCGCCACCCAGGGACGCCCCGTGTGCAACAGCGGAAACATACCTGCGCACATGACGGCAAAAATGGTCATAGCTTCGGCAAATCGATTGATCGAATTGCGCCATTGCTGACGCATGAGCAATAAAATAGCCGAAATCAGTGTGCCCGCATGTCCAATACCGATCCACCAGACAAAGTTGATAATTGCCCAGCCCCAGCCAACGGGAATATTTAAGCCCCAGATACCGGTTCCTTTGATTAGCAGCCAGGTCGCAGACAACATCAACAACTGCAGGATAGCACCCGCAATTAACATCGCTGCAATCCACCCCAAAGGTGTGCGACTGGTGATGATTGCGCTGAGTTTTTGCGTCACCGTTGTATAGGTCTGCCCCGGACCGAGCACCGGCGCCGGCATCGTCGGGTCTTTTATAGGTGCAGGACTACCCATGCTGTGAAATCTCCGGATTGGGATTGGTCAATCGCGCCAGATACGTGGTGCGCGGTTTGGTATTTAACTCTGTCAAAATGCCGTAATTTCTCTGTTGGGCTTTGAGCTTGGCCACGTGGCTATTGGGGTCTTTGATATCGCCAAATACAATGGCATCTGTAGGACACGCACCCTGACAGGCGGTTGTAATATCGCCATCATTCAATTCGCGATCCTCGACCTTGGCCTCAATTCGCGCAGCACTAATGCGCTGGACACAATAGGTGCATTTTTCCATTACACCGCGACCGCGCACTGTCACATTGGGATTGCGCTGCAATTTGAAACTCTGTGTTTCTTCATCGGTATAATGGAGGAAATTGAAGCGCCGCACCTTATAGGGACAGTTATTTGAACAATATCTCGTGCCCACACAGCGGTTATAGGCCATATCGTTCAATCCCTCTGCGCTGTGTACGGTTGCGCCAACGGGACATACGAGTTCGCAGGGTGCATTCTCGCACTGCATACAGGGTACGGGCTGGTTATAAAGTTCGGGGTTGTCCAAGTCGCCTTTGTAGTAGCGGTCGATGCGAATCCAGTGCATCTCGCGCCCGTTGAGTACCTCATCTTTGCCCACCACCGGGATATTATTTTCCGACTGACAGGCGACTGTACAGGCATTGCAACCATTGCACGAATTCAGGTCAATTGCCATGCCCCAGGCTATGCCATCGTTATCGTGAATGCCATCGAAAAAGTTTGCATCGGGACCGGGGTCGTGTCCCATTTCGTGTACAAAATGCGGATGTTTTTCGTATTCATCAACTGTGCCAGATCGCACCAGTGCGCGGCCTTCCATGCTGTGGTGGTCCTGTGTGCAGGCCAGAGGATATGTCTGCCCCGTCTTTGTCATTGATGCATTCGATGCAACCCACGGCGAATCAGATGTCTGAAGAGTATAAGCATTAAAGCCAACACCATTACCCACGCGCCCGGCAGCGGTGCGTCCAAATCCGAGATGTACAGTGACGGCATTTGCGGGATGTCCGGGTGCGATCCAAACAGGTGCTTCCACAGAGCGATTATTCGCGCTCAACGCGACCACATCGCCATTTTGAAGCCCCATCACCTCGGCAGTTGCTGGCGCGATCAAAGCTGCATTGTCCCAGGTAAGGCGCGTATGGGGTTTTGGCAATTCTTGCAACCAGCCATTATTGGCATATCGCCCATCGCCAATTGTGGGATCCAACCGGAAGTTCACTTCGAGTCCTTCATTCGCCTGCGATGGCGTGCCGTAATTTTCGGTCAAGCTCACAGAACGCTCGGGCAAAGCCGTATCGGGAACCAATCCGTCGTGCAAATAGGTTTGCCAGGCTGTTTCAAAATCGCTGTCTTTGTATTGTTCCTGCCAATATTCTTTGACCCGATCGTAATCCGCGCGTCCATCCCCCAACATCATAGCCACCAGGTCCGCGGCGGACTTGCCACCATAGAGCGGCTCAATCAATGGCTGGACAATAGACACGGTGCCATCAAAAGCGCGTGTATCGCCCCAGGCTTCTAATGCGTGTGCTTCGGGCAAATGCCAGTGAGACAATCGCGCGGTTTCGTTTTGAGATTGGCCGAGGTGAATGCGCGTTGTCACCATCTGGTAAGCAGTGGCAAAATTGAGATCTGCTGGCGCATTATAGACGGGATTGCCACCCAAAACCACCAGTAGTGAAACCCTGCCCTCTGACATATCAACGGATAAATCTTTGAGGGAAGCGTATTGATTGGTCGGCTCGGCTTCTACTGGATCTGTGTACGTCACGGTCTTACCCACATTGCCCAACGCATTGTTGATGGCGTGTGCAAGCGCGTGAACAGCAGGTGGTTGATGATCGCCAGCGATCACCAGTGATGCGCCCTGGTGTGCCGTCAAATCTTTAACCAGTGCATTGAGCCAGGTATCGTGTCCGGCACTATCGCCCCCCGTCGTGTTTATCCCCAATGCAGCAGACACTGCCCGCGCAAATCCCTCAACTTGACTGGCTTTCAATGGCAGGCGATGATCGGCAAAAGATCCTGTATTGGAGGGGGCAGATTCAACGACATAGATTCGGTTCATATCGGCTTTTTGGCCGTCGATGACCTGGCGGCCCAGAGCAACGTGCCGAGCATGTCGAACACTTGCCGCGCCGCTATCCATAAAATCGGCGTCTAAAGACAAGATGCGTTTGACATCTTCGAAATGATGCTGCGTTTCGACCACCTCGCCAAAAGCCATTCTGGCACCTTCGCGCACGTTGTCGCGTGTACCAGGCTCAAATTGATGCCATCTTGCATTGGGATATTTTTCTAATAGTGCGCGGATCTGGCTGATCAAAATCGGAGAAGTCACCGTTTCTGTCAACAGACGCAACCCTTCTCCCTGGTCTAAATCGAGTTTTGCCACTTCGGTCGCAAGGGTAGCGGAAAATCTCGTCCATGTACTCGCACGCCCGTTTGCCACGGGTACCTGCGTGCGGTCCGGGTCATAGAGGTCGAGTATTTGAGCCTGTGTAATTGCATCTGTGGGACCAAAAGTTGCATTGCCCGATCGGGGTGTTGCAGGATGTGAGGGATTGCCCTCTATTTTGGTTGGACGCCCAGCATGACTTTCGACCAATACGCCTCGGGCGAATCCGCCTTGAGAGAGAGCCGAAGCAAAAAATAGGGGTTTTCCGGGTACGATCTGTTCGGGCGCGCGCACATAGGGTACAATTTTTTCTGGCGGTTGGCGCGTACACGAAGTCAAACCGGCAAAAGCCAGAGACGCCCCCATCACCTGTAAAAATTTTCGGCGACCGACTTTATCGTCCCATTCGGAAGCCCCTTCGGGAAATTCGCGGTGCAAATAGTTGCGAAATTCTTCCGTATCGGCCAGTTCATTCAGGCTGCGCCAATAATCTTGTCCCTCGCGCGTAGATAGGCGTTCGCGAATCGCAGAGAGGTCCAAACCGTCTTTGTGTGCTGTGCGTGTCATCGATGACATGTCGAGCAATCCGTGGAAGGGTTAATATCGTAGTCTTGAATCAGTTGTGCGCCCAATAGGGCTTGCGATACCGCATGTCCGCGTTCATCCATTGGTTTCCATGCCATATTGAAAACCTCTTCGCGGGGACGCACATATTTCTCGGGTGCCCGGTGACATTCCAGACACCATTCCATATTGAGGGTGTTCACTTTCCACATCAGTGGCATTTGATCGACCTGTCCGTGACAGGTTTGACATCCGATGCCTTTGTGAACGTGAATGCTGTGATTGAAATAGACAAAATCGGGGAGATCGTGTACGCGAACCCACTCTATGGGATTGCCTGTGCGATAACTCTCGCGGATGGGTTCGAGAAGGGGGCTTTCCGTCCAAATCTGAGAATGACAGGTCATGCAGGTTTCAACAGGAGGGATATTGGCGAAAGAAGATTCTTCAACAGAGGTGTGACAATAGCGACAATCGAGGCCCACGCCGGTCACGTGGTGTTTGTGACTAAAGGGTACGGGTTGTTTTCTTGCGACCAGGACATCGGTTGTGTAGTGCAATCGGTTGGTGTTGAGCAGAATGGTGAGGCCCGTTCCAACAACAACCAGAACCACGACAATACTGATTCTGGCAAACGCATTACTGCCACGCGGAAAAAGCTGCGCCATTTATGGATCCTGTGAAGTGAGATGAGACAAAATGTGATCGGGTTGAGCCTACGAAGGGCTTAATATACAGGAATCTACATGCGAGTCAAGCAATAAGTTTTGCTCATATAAACTGTACATTATTATCTACTTTGTTTGGCATACAAAACACAACTTTTTAATTCTGAGTGTCCGCTGGATGTTGTTCTACATCGCGCCGATTGCCGCCTGTGGGCAGTTCGGCAATGTACTGGTAATTGGGTTCGCGCGCCTGTCTGTCCAGGATCTCAGCAATCTGTTTCCACGTTTCGCGCAAGCCGCGGGGGCAGTGGGGCATCTCGTGTTTGATCAGCCTGTGTAGCCGACCGAGTTTGTAGCACGGAACCGCAGCGTACATGTGGTGTTCGGTGTGGTAGTTCATATGCCAGTAGAGAAATTGGAGCAGGGGATTGAGGTATATCGTGCGGCAGCAGAGGCGAAAATCCGGCACCTTGTCTTGCAGGCCAACGTGCTGTGCAGAGTTGCAGAGAAAGTGTAACCACGATCCGAACATTTTCGGGAATGTGATGACCAGCGGAACAATCCAGTACCCATACGCCAGAGATATACCCGCGATCAAGAGGTGACCGATGAGCAAGGTGCGCTCCCATCTGGTGTAGGCGCGACACCGCTCTGGATCGCTTTGGGGAAAGAGCATTCCAATCCAGGAATTTTTCCTGTTGATATAGCCGGTAAAGTTTCGAAACCTCTCTTTGAGCAGCGTGTAGGGATACTTGTGGTTTACAATGGCTCGCTTCCACAGACCTTTGAGGTCGATTTTTTGAGGGAGTACGACTTCTTGATCGTCAGGTGCATGCAGGGCGTATTTGTGGTGCTCGGTATGGCTGGCCCAGAATAGATGGTGGTTGTGCCAGCCGAGGAAGGATAAAATGCGGAGGAAGAAGCGATTGAGCCATCGAGTTTTGAAGACCGAATCGTGTACCAGTTCGTGAAAGCCGTTGACCAGAAAATGCCAGAAGTGCCCGTTGATGAAGACCAGTAGCGCAGTGATATACCAGGGCCAGTGACGCGATGAGTAAATGGCCGCTCCCGCAGCAATAGTTAGTACGCCCAGGAAACCGAGTGTCTGAGCAAAGCCCAGGAAATCACTGCGCTTATTGAGTTCGCGCAATGTCTCGCGGGTGACGCGACAGCGGTACCATTTGATGCGCGTTTTCTTTGGCGGCTTGTTGTATTCTGGACCTTCCGTGAACACGTCTCGATCAGAGAGCGTGTCCTGGCCGATGTTTTCAGTTTGTGTGTTCATGTCAGTGATTCGCCCATTCAAAGTTTAAAATCAGCGATCAAGATACGCGAATCCACTCGCGCGTCAAGCGCGTTTGCAGTACCTCTCTCCGCTTGCTATCCATTTTTCCTGCCAAAATTTGAAGTAAATATCAAAAAGTCGTTGAAATCCACATCGCCATCCTGATCCAAATCACCGATTAAACCGCTTGGCGTGCCACCACCTCCGGTCGGTCTTATTTCAGAAGACCATCGAAGGATCTGATTTTGTCCCCGGGTCTCTGCGACGCCGTTGCCCGTAGAATCTATATAAGCACGGAATTTGCCGCCTTCAATTCCCAATACGCCGTTGCCCGCTTCATCGGCTGCCATAGCTGCAATGGGCCGTCCAGAGGCGTTGAGAATGCCCATTACACCGTGTCCATTTTCATCGACACCCAATACGGAAGCCAAAACGCCCTCTCTATTTGTCAACAGTACTGCTGCATCGCCAGCCTCATCAATTCCCAAATCAACGATTGAACCCGAGGCACTGACGGCACTGACTGAGCCATTGCCAACATCATCTACGCCCAGAATGACTACGCCTGTGCCCGATTCAGATGCAGTGCCTACGATCAGTCCAGCATTTCCAGAATCATCGGCACCGAGAAGCGCGAGCGAACCCAAGCTACTGACGGTACTCACCAGCCCATTACCAGTTTCATCTAAGCCCAGAATGACCGCACCTGTGCCCGATTCAGAGCTGCCGCTCACGATCAGTCCAGCATTTCCAGAATCATCGGCACCGAGAAGAGTAAAGCTCGAACCCGATGCATTTGATGCAGCTACCACACCATTGCCAGCTTGATCTACGCCCATCCCCGCAACAGAGGCATTATTTTCTATTATACTAATATCTCCGTTGCCAGCTTGATCGACGGATATAGCCGCAACTGCCGCACTTGCTGCATTCCCTACGAGCAAAATACCGTTTCCAGCGGGATCCGATCCGATTATGGCGACGACACCCCCCGCTGCATTTACTATCTGCAGTGTTCTTGTCTGTAGTGTTTGTACCCGCAATGTGTCGGATAAAATCTGCAGTTCTCCTGCTTGCGCTTGTTTGCCCAATCTCGGTGTCCCATTCTGGCGCGATAGAATATTATTGATAAATTCTATCTTATCTCTACCTGGGCCAAGCTCTGGTGCCTGTATTCGTTGCGCCAGAATTTCTTCCCGATGCGACCAGTTATGGCGAAAACCCGTATCGCCACCGATTTCCACATTTACAGAGGTCAATTTGGGTGGAATCAGCCGGTGAAACCACTTTGACGTAAAAGCGGGCGATGTGTTAAAAAGGAATACAATGATCAATCCAATAATCGCCCGCATTTGCCAGCGCACTCTTTTTTCCAGTGCTTCTACCCTTTTTTTTACGATTTCCCTATTCATTCTATCTCCTTGAATTGGTGGTTGTGTTATTTTCTTTTTTAATATAAAGCAATTGTTTAACAAAAATAACTCAAATGATCGGCTGGGTAGTTGTAACAGCACCTCTCGCTGAGATAAGCGGTCATGGGTTCTCCTTGCTTTGATAAAATGAAACGGCTATTATGGTCCATTCCACCTCGTATGTAGAGAATGGAGGAGTTCAGTGATGAATTTGTCAGAGCCACTTATCGTATCCAACCAACGCCAACTCTTTGTGGATAACCATTTCATCGACAGCCTCGAACATGTGCGTATTCACCAGCACGCGCCCATCCCACGAGAAACCTGTCTCACCCTCAATCGCCCCTGGGAAGGGGAAACGAGTTGGTGTCCCGTTGTTATCAAAGATGGCGATAGATATAGAATGTGGTACCGATCTCAAGATGAGCAACAAGACACGGGTGGTTTTAACCACACGTTCACGGCTTATGCCGAGAGCAAAGACGGTATTTGTTGGCAGCGGCCCAATCTCGGTTTGTTCAATTTTAATGGTTCAACGGATAACAATATCTGTGTTGACAATCCCAATACCAAAAACATCGCGGTTTTTGTGGATGAACGTCCCGGTGTGCCAGAATCCGAGCGGTACAAAGCAGCGGGTCGCTGGAGCGGCGGCAAACCCGCTCGGATCTACGGTCTCGTCTCGCCCGATGGGATTCACTGGCAAAACGCAGCAGACAGGCCACTTGTCGTCGCCTCTGAAGACGATCCCAATTTTGACAGTCCTGTCAGTGCTTTTTGGGATGAACGTCAGGGGCATTATGTCTTGTACGCGCGAGGCTGGTTTCCCGATGGCGATGAGCCGCGAATGCGTGCCATTCGAAGGACTACCTCGCAGGATTTCATAAATTGGGACGCATGGCAATACATCCGCATTGACGGCAAAACGCGCTTTGATTATCAACTTTATACAAATGCTGTTCACCCTTACGCACGCGCACCCTATTATTTTGCTTTTCCCAAACGCTTTATTTCAACGCGTAGCGCCAAGCCCGAGTGGGGGCACGAAGGTCTTTCCGATGTCCTCTTTCTCGCCAGTAGAGATGGTCTGAATTTCACACAGCCTTATGCCGATGCATTTATGCGTCCCGGTCTGGATCAAAACAACTGGCACGAGCGCTCTATTTTTATTGCACCGCACGTTGTCTCTACTGCGCCTGGCGAACTTTCTCTATATTCTGTGCAAAATTATCGCACGCCCAATGTACACATTCGGCGTTTTACTATGCGCGAAGATGGGTTTGTCTCTGTTCGCGCTGACGCCCGAACGGGTATCCTGACGACTAAACCGTTCACTTTTACCGGCAACCAATTGGAAATCAATTACTCTACGAGCATTGCCGGGTCTATTCGCATCGCATTGCTCGACGAAGCGGGCGATTCCCTTTCAAAATTCGCGCTCGACGACTGTCCCCATATTTTCGGCGATGAAATCGCGCGCACTGTTCGTTGGGAAAATATCAATGCTATCGCCCCGAACCAACCCATTCGTTTGCAATTTGAACTAACCGAGGCAGACCTTTTTTCTTTTCGATTCTTCAACTTTGATTAACGCTGTATTTATCTGCGTTAATCTGCGTTCATCTGTGGATCCTTTTAGATTCTTCAGTCCCGGAGAAATATCATGAAAATCGTCAAAATCGAACAATTCTTTCCCCGTCGGAGAATGCGCTTGATTAAAATTACGACCGATACCGGTATTGTCGGCTGGGGGGAAACCACCCTTGAGGGCAAGCCCAAAAGCACCTGGGCCGCTGTAGAAGAACTTGCGGATTATCTTATCGGGAAAGATCCCTTGCGCGTTGAGCATCACTGGCAACACATTTACCGATCCGCTTTTTATCGCGGAGGCAATGTGCTTATGACCGCTCTTTCGGGTATTGACCAGGCGCTTTGGGATATTGCAGGTAAGTACTTTGATGTGCCGACCTATCAGCTTCTCGGCGGACCAGTGCGCGACCGCATTCGCGTCTATGCCCATTGGGGGATTCGCGACAGTTCGGAACGCGGCTTGGATGCTGCGCGCGAGCGTCTCGAAATGCTTCAAAAAAAGGGTGGGTACAAAGCTTTTAAATCGGGACCCGGCGGCAAGTGGCGCGCCCACGAACCTCCCGCTGTGATCGATCACTTTGTCAAATGTGCCTATACCATGCGCGAGTGGGTTGGCGACGATTGCGAACTCTGTTTTGATTTTCACGGCAAGATGACGCCAGCGCTCGCCGTAGAAATCTGCCACGAGGTCAAAGGTATGCGTCCCATGTTCGTGGAGGAACCCGTGCCACAGGAAAATGTCGATGCGCTCAAACACGTTTCCGACCATGTGCCCTTTCCCATTGCTACGGGCGAACGCCTGCTTTCGCGCTGGGAATTTCGCACTATTTTTGAAAAAAATGCCGTTGCCTATATCCAGCCCGACGGATCGCATGCAGGCGGTATTTCCGAACTCAAACGCATTGCGAACATGGCCGAAGTGTATTACATGCACATCATGCCGCACTGCGCCATTGGGCCGGTTGCTTTTTCCGCGTGTATGCAGGTTGATGCCGCTGTGCCCAATTTTCTCATTCAAGAGCAAGTCGATGCGGGTCTGGGCGAGGATCTGCTGCAAGCCCCCTGGGTTGTCAGGGATGGACATATTGATTTGCCCACCAGGCCTGGCCTGGGCTTTGATCTTATTCCCACAGAAGCCGAACAAAATATCGGGGTGTACGAAGAAGAACTCGGCGGGGAATATTTTTACGAAAACGATGGCAGTGTTGCGGATTGGTGATATGAACGAAATAACAGAACAACCCGACAAAATGGGCAAGGCGTTTCTCGATCTCGTCAATCGAGGTGAATCGCGCTGGATACGATATATTTTAACACTGCTGATTATTATTGCCACCTGGACTTTTGGCAGTGGCGTGGTTCTGTTCGGTGTTTATGGCTCTGAGCCCGAAGGTTCTCCCATGGATGGCACAAATCCTTTTCTGGATTTTATTGCCCTCAACTTGCTCTTTGTCACGGTGCTGATCGGCTTGTGGATTGGCATTCGCAACGCACACAAACGCTCTTTCCGCACGCTTATTACGCCACGCGACCGCATCCGCTGGGGGCGCATATTTCAGGGCTTTGGTTTGCAAATGGGCCTGGGTATTGTTTTCGCAGCTATTGACGCTCTGATTTTTCCCGATAATTACACTTATACTCTGGATCCCGAACGCTTTTACAAATTCGCCATTCTCGTCCTTATACTCACTCCCTTCCAGACCACTACCGAAGAATTGCTCACGCGCAGTTACTTCTTGCAAATACTCGGTCACTTCACGCGACATCCCATTGCCCTCGTTATTCTCAATGCCCTGCCCTTTGCTTTGTTTCATTTGATGAATCCGGAGATCGCAGCGTATGGCGTATTGCCCATGTTGATCTCCTACTTTGTCGTCGGTGCATTTCTCGCCCTTGTCACGCTCAAAGACAACGGTGCAGAACTCGCCATTGGTATCCACGCCGCGAATAACATGTTTGCAGCGGTCCTCGTCAATTACAAAGACTCCGCTCTATCTACCAATGCCATCTTTACAATAAATGAGGTCAATGTTTGGTCAGGCACGGTTGCCTACATTGTCTCCGCAGCCATTATGTATTGGATATTGTTCCGCAATCACAAATCTGAATCGGTGGTGCGATCCTCAGTAGATTCGAGTTTTAATTTAAAGTGAAAGAGAGGGAGTATGGCAAATGCAATAGAAATCGGCATCGCTCGCACTGATATCACCCCTGCAGTGGGCATTCCCCTGGTTGGTTTTGCGGGAAGGGGACCTTCGACGCGTATAAACGACCCGTTGTACGCCACGGCTATGGCTGTGTCCTGCGCGGGAGAGCAAGCCGTATTGATCGCTTTGGATCTCCTTCAGTTTAAGGCGGAAACGGTCGCCGAGTTTCGCAAGCTCATTCAGGCAGCATCGGGAATCTCCGCCAATCGGATTACCCTGGCATGCAGTCACACTCATTACGGGCCTGATGTCGATCGCGCAGGCAGGCGATCTCCTTCGCCTGGTCCGAGTTCTGCCGAAGGCGCCGTATTGGTTGATGCCTATCGGATTCATCTCGGATTCAAACTGGCGGGCCTGGTACAGGAGGCACAGCAAAATTTGAAGCCGGCCCGGATGGGTATCGGCTGGGGCAGTTCCGATATCGGTATCAACCGCAGGGAGAAGACCCTTGATGGGCAAATTATACTCGGCAACAACTACGATGGGCCTGTTGATCGCGAGGTCGGCGTGGCGCGGATTGAAGATATAGAGGGTAATCCTATCGCTTGCCTGGTCAACTTTGCGACACATCCCGTTGCACAGACGTCTCAGCAACGCGCCATTTCCGCCGGGTTTTCCGGAAAGATGGCCCGCGTGGTGGAAGATCTTACAGGGGCGTATTGTCTTTTTCTACAGGGGGCGGCGGGAAATATCAACCCGGCTTTGGGATTCCGGATTCCAGATCAAAGGCCCGAAGATCTTCACAAGCCATCGGATAGTTTGGGCATTCGACTGGGCTGCGAAGTAGTGCGGGTGTGGGAAACCATCAGCGTTGGCGAGGCTCAAGGCTTGAATCTTGCCTCAAAAACCATAAGCCTGCCTCGTTACATGTACGGCGACTTAAAAAGCGCGAAACAACTCGATGGAGAATTTGCCCAGGAGTTGGAATCGAGAAATCTCTCCGATGGACGGCGACATTGGGCCGCGCTCAGACAAAGTCGGGTGAGAGAAGCGATTAAAAGCTACGAGACGGGCGTTCCACTCGATCCCGTTGAGGCGGAATTACAGGCATGGCGAATCGGTGATCTCGCCTTTGTGACGGCTCCGGCAGAGATTTTTACCGAAAACGGCACGCTTGTGAAAAATCAATCGCCATTTGATCACACTTTCTTCGTGGGCTATACCAATGGTTCTATCGGGTATGTCCCTACCGTGGATGCCTACCCCGAAGGGGGATACGAAGTCACCCACGCCTGCCAGGTTGACCCCGAGGCGGGCGGTATGGTCAACGAGAATTGCCTGGCATTGCTCCAGCAGGTCGTGGCATAACGGAGGGGATTCATATGGCAGATAGACCCAATGTTCTGATAGAGGAAAACCTCGCTCTTTTGCGGGAGTTAAACGGAATAGCCTGAGGCGGTAACCATTTTTATGCATTGGCTCTTTTTTTCTATTATCCTCGACTTCGGTTTTGTCCAGCTATTCAAGCTCGGACAAAGACGCGGCTGTTACGCGCCAGTGGTTGTTTCTGTAAACTACCTCGTCCTATCTCTCGCAATTGCCATTTATCTTTTTGTTACCGATGCGTGGACATTTCCCGCACTTGCCCTTTACACGGGGTTGGGAACTGGTACGATTTTTATCAGTTCCATGTTGCTGATGAATCACGCGCTTACTCTCGCACCCATTGGTTCTGTGGTTACGGCTTTCCGAATGTCCATTGTCGTACCTATTATATTGGGCATTTATCTCTGGGGCGAGTCCATGGCCCCAACGCAGTTTGTGGGGCTGCTTCTCGCGCTCGGTGCTCTGGCACTTATGACTTCTCATCCGGGCAGAACCGCGCAGGTCAAAGGAATAAAAGCATTTGGTTTGCTTATTGCGGTCTGTCTCTGCCAAGGCATAAGCCATACGTGTTTGCGGTCTGTTCACTACAATGGTCTCGATCCCGTCTATTTGCACATCCTGGTGTTCATCGGGGGAACTGCCGCGCTGATGGGCAGTGTTGTCATCATTCTCAAAAGACACCGACCACAATGGCCTGCGATTAAACTCGGCGTTTTTATTGGTTTTTACAATGTTCTGGCACTTTGCGTTATTATGACCGCATTAAGCAAGTTGCCAGGTACGCTTTTTTTTCCGACATTGGGATGTAGTGTTGTTGTGCTGGATAACCTCTTTGCCCATTTCTACTGGAAAGAACGCCTCGCTCGACCCGCTATTGCCGGTGTGGGGATCGCTGTTCTTGCCGTTCTTCTGATTTTGTGAAAGGAATTCTCCATGAGCCGACCCAATATTGTTTTTGTATTCGCCGATGACTGGGGCTGGGGCGATTTGAGTTGTTATGGACATGCTCATGCCAGGACGCCAAATCTGGATCGCCTCGCCGCACAGGGTTCTCTTTTTTCTCAGTTCTACGTTTGCTCTGGGGTTTGCTCCCCAAGCCGCGCCGCTGTTATGACCGGGCGTTTTCCAGCGCACTGGGGCATACACGGGCATTTTGCACAGCACGCGCAAAACGCGGCACGGGGTATGCCCAATTTTCTCGATCCCGATGCGGTTACAGTTACTGGTCTGTTGCAACAAAGCGGGTACGCAGTGGGGCACTTTGGCAAGTGGCATCTCGGTAGCGGCGCGGGCGCGCCCGCGCCTTATGATTACGGCATTGACGAGAGCAAAATCAATGTGGGCAATGGTCCGTTGCTCAATTTTACCGATTTGCAGACTGGCGAGGGCCGCAGCCGCTCTACGGAGGTGATTATTGATGAAACCATTGGTTTTATTGAGCGCAACAAAAACGAGCCTTTTTTTGTTCAGGCATGGCTCAATGATACCCATGCGATTCTCGATCCGACTGAAGAACAGATGGAACCCTACAAGCAATTCACTGCGAATGGTCTGGAAGATAAACACAAGGGCGCGTTGCGGATTTACTACTCGGTTGTCACCAATGTGGATCGCCATATTGGCCGGCTGATGGATAAACTCGATGAATTGAATTTAAGCGATAATACCATCGTGATTTTTTCTGCGGACAACGGTCCCGAAGATATCCACATTCGCAATGCCACGCACAGCGGCGTCGGTTCTTCTGGTCCTTTTCGAGGCCGCAAACGCAGCCTCTACGAAGGCGGTGTGCGTACGCCTTTTATTATTCGCTGGCCCAATGGTGGTTCTGTCGGGCGCATTGATAACCATACGCCGCTGTGTGCGGTCGATTTTTTGCCCACTTTTTGCAATCTGGCCGGCGTCGATATCGATGGTTTGATGCTCGATGGGGAAGATATGACTGATGCGCTGCGCGGTCGCAGTACTGAAAGAAAAAAACCGCTTATGTGGGAATGGCGGTTCAATATTGCCGGGCACTGTTTGCACAAAAGTCCCATGCTTTCCATCCGCGAAGGCGATTGGAAATTGCTTTTAAATCCCGACCGCAGCCGCGTCGAACTCTTCAATATTCCACGAGATCCGATGGAACTCAACAATCGCGCAGAATATATGCCAGAGCGCGTCGCGCAAATGGCTGATCGGGTGCTCGCCTGGCAAGATACCTTGCCCGAAGGTCCAGTTGATGAAAATGCGGGGTCTAATGCGTATCCCTGGCCCGGCACGTTTTAGGATATGGACGCACGTAAAACAGTACAGGCCTATTTTGACGCGCTTACTTTGGGAGACGCCCGGCGATTGATCGGTCTTATGTCCCGCGCGCCCTATTACGTCAAAATAGGCACAGATGAAAACGAATATATCCAGGGTGAGAAAAATATACCTGAGTACTATCGGCACCATGTGGATAGTACAGAGGATTTTACCATTACATGCGATTATCTCGATGTTCAAGAGCGCGAGGCAGTTGCATGGTTTTACACACGTCAAACCTGGACTCTCAAGTGGCAGGGCCAGCGCGAACAATTGGCTATGCGCTTGACGGGTGTTCTCGAAAAAGAAAAAGAGCAGTGGAAATTTGTCCAGATCCACGCTTCTCTCGGCGTACCTGAATCAGGAGATATGCACGATGGATGAACTCGCCATTAACGGTGGCGCAAAGGCCAAAACCGTTCCGTACAATCAACCGAATAAATATACCGATGAAGAGCGCGAATTGTTGCTCGAGGTGCTCGATTCGGGTAAACTGATGGGACCGGGTGGGAAAGTCGCGGATTTTGAAGCCGAAGTGTGTCGCGCATTTGGGGTCAAACACGCGATTATGGTGACATCTGGCACGGTTGCACTGCAAACGGCTCTTGCCGCGCTGGGTGTATCTGAAGGCGATGAGGTTATTACCACGCCTATGACGGATTTTGGCACGACTGCGGCCATACTCGCGCTGCACGCCATCCCGATTTTTTCTGATATTGATTTGTCAACCCGCTTGCTCGATCCGCAAAAGGTACGCGAGAAAATTACCGATAAGACCAGAGTTATTATTACCGTCCACATGGCCGGTATGCCGTGTGAGATGGATGCGTTTCTGGATATTAGCGAGGAGACAGGGGTCAAAATTCTCGAAGATTGCGCGCAGGCACACGGCGCGACTTATCGCGGTCGATTTGTTGGGGCTATTGGGCACGCTGCAGGATTTTCCATGAATGAATCCAAGCAAATTTCCACTGGCGATGGCGGTTTTGTCACGACTAATGACGATGAGACCGCTGAAATCGCCCGCCTTTTCCGCGACAAAACCTATTTGCGGGGTCAGAAACTCGAACGCGGTGTGCAACCCATTCCGTTCTTTGGCACTAATTTGCGCCCGACCTGCTTGCAAGCTGCTGTCGCTATTGCTCAACTCCACAAGCTCGAGTACCTCGTTGCCCGCCGCGACCAGATTGTTCGGCGATACTATGCCGAACTCGGCGATCTACCCCATCTGGATTTTCCGAAGATAGCTGATAACGTCCATCCTTCGTGGTGGCCGCTTGCCATTCGCTATACGGGTAGCACGCCAACGCGGGATGAACTCGTCGATGTTTTTCGCGCCGAGGGCGTTTCCATCAATACCAGTATGTCTGCAGTAAAAAATATCCTCCGCACGGAAGTTATTCAAAAACGCAAGTACTATCCTTTAACGGACGATATTCCTACATTCTGGCAAAATACCACGTACAATCCCGACGACTGTCCCAATGTCGATACCCTGCAAGCCACTTGCTTGCGCCTTCCCGTGAATGAACGCTATACCGACGAGGATATTGATCAAACGATCGCGGCGGTGAAGAAGGTTTGGGCGCACTATTTTTAGTGATATAGCGCGCGTTGTTTGTTGTCTTGACCAATTATCCGAGACGGAGTAAATTGCCCGTCACAAATCTACAACAACTGGTAAAGCTAACCATGACCTTAGATATCGAATCTGGCATTCGCTGCCCCAAAATTGACATGCATTGCCATGTCTGGCTTATGGATGGGTGGGAGCAGTCCGCTGATCAACTCGTCGCTTCGGGCGACATGCTCGGTATTACCGAATACTGGTGTTCTTCCATTATTCAGCAGGGTATTCTGGCACCTGTTGAGGAAGTGCCCCCTCACAACGATACTATTTTGAGCGCGATGGCGCGCCATCCCAAACGCATTCGCGGTTGGTGCTTTGTTATTCCCGGTCATTTTCAAGACGCCATAGAAGAAGCCGAGCGCTGTCTTGACGCGGGCATGATTGGTATTAAGCTCTACAATCAGTACCGCATCAACGATCCGGTCTTACATCCTATTCTCGAATTGGCGAGCGAACGCCGCGTGCCCATTCTTCAGCACGCTGGATACCCCGTTCCCGAACACCGCGCAAGTCAGCCGCTCATTTCACACGGTATTCATTTTACCGAAGCCAGTGAAAAATATCCCGATGCGATTCTCATTCATGCCCATATCGGAGGTGGAGGCGATTGGGAACACACGGTGCGCGAAATGCGCCAGGCGTCCCCCAATGTTTATATCGATGTGTCGGGTAGCAATCTGGACGATGGACAGGTCGAATACGCGGTTTCAGAACTCGGCGTTGAGCGCGTGCTTTTTGGCACCGATGGTACGATGGCTGGCTCGGTGGGCAAAGTTCTCGATGCAGATCTCAGCGAAGATGAACGCGAACACATTTTTTGGACCAATGCCGAGCGCATTCTCGCACAACAGGGGGCTGCGCCTACGGAATTAAGAATTAGGAATTAGGAATTAAGAATTAGAGATGGTGTACAACTGGTCGCGGTCCAGACCAGTTCATTAGGAATTACATTTTACTCTGCACTTCAACCGAAAAGAACACAATCAAATGCTCATTGACGTAAATGCCTGGCTCGGCACTTGGCCTTTTCGCTCCCTGCGCGACAATACACCCGATGCGCTCATCACACGCCTTGACCGCTCGGGTATTGATAAGGCGGTTGTCTCTTATATCGAAGCCGCATTTCACAGGCATCCGCAATCGGCGAATGAACGGCTCGCCCGCGATGTTGAACCGCATGGCGATCGCCTTATTCCAGTTGGTACAATTAATCCCCTGTCGCCGCATTGGGAAGATGACCTGACGTCTTGTATCGACTTCGGTATGAGGGGAATTCGCCTTTTTCCGCAATATCACAATTACCAGACCGATGGTGCTGAAATCCGAAGTGTCGTTCAAGCATGCGCTCAGTGCAATCTTCCGGTTTTTATACCACATAGACTCGAAGATGTTCGGCAGCATCACTGGATGGATCCGGGGCAGAGTCTCGACCTGACACAGCTCGCCAATCTGATCGCGGCTGTGCCCAGTGCAGCGATTATCATTCCCAATGCCCGTCCGCTTGCGCGGTCACCACTCTGGATGCGAGAGGATCTGCGCGATTTGAACTGGTATTTTGATCTCTCGCTGGCCGAAATTCACTATGGTCTGCACAAAAGTACCAATGCGATGAAGGATCTGGGATATTTGATTGAAGAAGGCGGTGCGAATCATATTCTTTTTGGCACGCATTTGCCCTTTTCCTATGCTGGCCCAGCTCTCGTCAAACTCGCCATCCTGCCCGTTGATGAAGAGATGCTTGAAGATATTAAATACCGCACGGCCGCTAAACTTCTGAATTTTTAGATACAAAGCCTTTCTTCAGCCTGAACCATTAAATAGTACAAACAAAACGCCCCTGTTTCTGCCAATGAAACAGGGGCGTTTGAGTTGGTGTCAATAGCGATTTAATTACACTTCCTGGCAAGGCTTTCGCACAATGACGAGGTTGAGGGTGGGGTCTTGCAGGGCGTCTCGAAAGACGGCGCGCATCTGATCGTCGGTATCTTGTTCATGGACTTCGCGGACTCGTGACGCTCCGCAGGCAAGGGCGAGGTCGCGCATGGTGACTTGCGGTCCGGCTTCGCCATTTATTTGAACGCCCTGATCCGGTGTGGTTTGTCCGCCAGTGGTGAGCGAACCACCATTGTCGAGTACCATAACAATGGGCGTCGCACCTGTGGCGCGCGCATGGACGAGGGCATTGATACCGCCGTGATAAAAGGCGGAGTCGCCACATATCGCAATGGTGCGTTCCGCAATATCCGTTTTGCTCAGGCCACAGGCCACGCCAATAGCGGATCCCATCGAAAGTTTGGTGTCGAGCATGGGAGCGGCCATTACCACGCATCCCGGATCGGCAGATATAAAGGGATTTTGACCGAGGGCATTGGCTTCTTCGCGCAGTGCAGTAAGGATTTCTGTGAAGGGGCAGCCGGCGCAGTGGTTTTTGCGAAAGGGTTTTTCACTTTCCCAATTTTCTTCGGTGTAGCGCGTGGTTGGCGAGAAACCCGGGAGATAGCTATCGAGGGCTTTTTGTATGTGCCAGCGGAAGAGTTCCCCCACGCTGGTGAGATGTCCCGTGCGTTTGCCCAGGATTGACGGGGTAAAACCTGCGTCGTAACCAATGGCTTTGATGGCGTCTTCAATATAGGGATCGACTTCTTCAACGACGAGTACTTCGCTACACTTTGCGAGAAAGTCTGCGATGAGTTTTTGAGGTAGGGGATACAGGGCACTGAGTTTGAGGATGGAGAGGTCAGATGTGTCTGCCCCTTCAAGTGCATCGAGGAGTTTGGTATGTACCATGCCGCAAGCGATGATGCCTTTCTTTCCATCTCCATCTATGCTATTGAAGGGCAGGTCGCTAAATTGTGCGGTGGCACGCTCGATTTTTTCGTGTAATTCTGTGTGGTTGCCTTCGGTTGTGCGAAGTGCCGATATCCAGCTCATTGGCTCGCGGTCGGGTTCGCGGGTGGGGTGTTGTGCTGCGGGACGGAAGTCTGAGAGGGCCTGCGTGCTGACGCTGTAACTTCTGGTCAGGCGCAAGATCACGATGGATTGCAGGCTTTCTGAGTATTCAAAAGACCATTTTATCATGTCGCGGCCTTCTTCTGGCGTGGCGGGTTCAAGCATTGGAAGTTCGGCCAGGGGGCCAAGGGTGCGTGTATCTTGTTCGTTTTGCGATCCCCAGGCGCCGGGATCATCTCCCATGACGATGACGAGTCCGGCGTGTACACCGGTCATGTTGAGCACCATCAGGGTATCGAGCGCGACGTTCATGCCCACGCTTTTGAGACATACGAGCGCGCGCTTGCCGCCTTGTGATGCACCGGCAGCCATATCCAGGGCAATGCGTTCATTGATACACCATTCGGCGTGGTGTCCGTGGTCTTTGGCCATTTCGGCCATGGCGTTAAATGTGTTTGTGCCGGGTGAACCGGGATACCCGGTTACAACGCCGACGCCCGCTTCTACAGCACCCCATGCCAGGGCGCGTTCTCCATCAATGGTTTGGGTCATTTTTCTACTCCTGAATGAAAATCGGGTAATAGCAATGGAAATATTAAAGTGTGTGGAGGTATATTTGTCAAGTAGAGAAGGGGTTGTAGGGCGATGGGATAAAATCAAATAAAGCCAATCATCTGCCAGTATAACAGGGTCAGTGGAAGCAGCGCGATGAGCGTTACCAGAGAAATCAGCGACATCACGAGTGCGAATTGGCCCATTCGGGCATAGCGAAAGCTGTATGCGACAATAAATGGCGCCCCCTGATAGGGGATGAAAACCACGCCTGTGCCGATTGCCAGACTGAGGGCGATGGGAAGGGGCGATAGACCGAGTTGAGGACCGAGGTCGAGCAGGAAGGGTGCGAGCACGCCACCAACCGCAGCGGTGTCCATCAAGAAATCAAATGGCACAGCCAAACAAGCTATAAGGGCGAGTTGGGCAATGGGCGTTTCAACTGTTTGGAGATGGTGTATGAATACGGATGCGAGGGTGCGGTTGAGGCCGGATTGTTCGAGGGCATGACCAATGGCAAAAACCGCGGAGATGAATATGAGAAGGGGGAAATTGACTTTTTTGATGGTGTCAAAAGGCAAGGGTCCCCAGCCAGGCAGGTAGCAGAGGAGGACGAGGCCCAGGCCGATATAGACCGGGTGTATGCCGTGTATAACATCGGTTGTCCACAGGAGAACGCCTGCGATGAGTATGCCGAGTATTTTTTTTTCGGGACCGGTCATGTGGGCGGGGACATCGGCGATAGCGGAATGGCCCGAGAGATCGGGTTCCTGCGAAGGGCGAAATAGCAAACGGATAAGGCCGTAGAGCAGGCCAACGCGCAGGAGGCCAATGATGGGAAAGAGATAATAGGCCCATTCGCTCCAATAGACTGTGATATCGCGCGATTCGAGAACGCCGAGAATGACCAGATTGGGCACGCTGGCCGTTAGTATGCCCGTGCCGCTGTAATACGTGGCGCAGGTTAGCGAGAGGACGAGACCAGCACTGATTTTTGAGTTAGGGACTTCGCCGAGGGTTTTGAGCAGAGAGACGACCATCGGCATCAAGATGAGGATGCGCACGACGCCAGAGGGGATCAACAGCGCCATTGTGAGGCCCAGGACGTGCAGGCCAAAGACGAGTTGCCGATATCCTCTAAGGCGACCGAGCACGCTTTGGGCCATTCGCGCCCCCAGGGGGGTTTCGGTAATGCCCAGGCTCAATGCCATTCCGGCAAAGACGAGCCAGACGGCTTTGCCAGAGAAGCCCTGAAAGGTGGTTTCAAAAGAGAGGATTTCGAGAAGTGGGAAGAGTGTGAGGATGAAGATGGCGGTGTAGGAAATAGGGATGGGTTCAAAGGTCCAGAAAATAACGGTGAGCGCGGTGAAAGCGAGTGCCATACGGGCAGATATGCCGAGGTCGCTGGGGAAGAGAAAAATAAACAGTGCCAGCGCGGGGCCGAGGATGAGGCCAATGGTTTGGGAACGGGTCATTGAAATTAAAATTAGGAATTAAAAATTAGAACTGATATTGTACAGTCTGAAGTATTGCACAACATCAGTTTGGTATAACAGGCACGAAGGCTATTTTGTGGGGGCTATTGAGGGGATATGTGCAAGATAAGTGGACATGGGGTGATGGACAAATGAATTGTGGGCAGATGGATTCACTTGATTAAGTACAGAAAATCGCGTAGTTTAGCGCGGAGAAAGGAGATAAGACTATGAATTTTAGAGGCAAATTGGTTGATACGTCGCAGGTCGTAACCGTGCAAACAGATGGCGAGCAGATCACGGCTGTTCATCGCGGGGGGAAGGGTGATGCGATTGGTGGAGACGATGTGTGGATTGCGCCGGCGATTTTCGATATGCAGGTCAATGGTGTGGGTGGGATCAACTACAAAGCCAAAGATTTGACGGTGGAGAAAATTGTGGAGACGGCGGCGTGGATGCACAGGACGGGCACGGGTTTGTGGTGTCCCACGGTGACGACTTCATCTGAGGAAGATGCGGTTCACGGTCTGGCGCTGTTGGCAAAGGCATGCGAGGAATCAGAAGTTGCGCGTGCGTCTTTTGTCGGGTTTCACGTTGAGGGACCTTATATTGCATCTGAAGATGGTCCCCGCGGGGCGCATCCCCTGGCGCATGTGCGCGATCCGGATTGGGATGAATTTCAGCGGTATCAGGAAGCGGCTGGTGGACGCATTGCGATTTTTACGCTTGCGCCCGAGCGAGATGGCGCATTGGAATTTATTGAGAAGGTGGCTGCAACGGGTGTTATTGTTTCAATTGGTCATTCGGGCGCGAGCCCCGAGCGCATCCAGGAGGCGGTTGCCGCCGGTGCCCAAATGTCAACCCATCTGGGTAATGGCGCGCATGCCGAGTTGCCACGCCATCCCAATTATATATGGGAACAACTCGCGGCAGATGCGTTGTGGGCTGGGATTATTCCCGACGGGTTTCACCTGCCGCCTGCGGTGTTGAAGAGTTTTTATCGCGCAAAAGGCAAAGAACGCCTGTGTCTGGTGAGTGATGTGGCATCTATCGCTGGCCTGTCGCCGGGTATTTACGGTGGTGAAAGCGGGCTGGGAAAGAGCGAGTTGCACGCCAATGGTAAAATTTCTCTGGCGGGAACGCCTTATCTGGCGGGTGCGGGTTTGTTTTTGGACAGTGGCATTCCCAATGCCGTGTGGTTTACAGACGCTTCGCTATCCGATGCTATTGAAATGACATCGATCAACCCGGCGCGTTTGTTGGGAATAGAAGACCGCGTGGGGTCTGTGGAAGTCGGCAAAGAGGCGAGTTTATCTCTGTTCCGCTGGGTAGAAGGGCAGGAGAAATTGGATGTGGTGGCGACGGTGGTGCGCGGGCAGGTTGTTTATCAGGCTGAATAAAGGAATGCGATATGGGGAAGAAAAAGGTTGTTCTAACAGGTGCATCGGGCTATGTGGCAGGGCGGATGTTGCCTACATTGCGCGAGAGGTACGATCTGACATTGTTGGATGTGAAGACGACCAATCGCGAGGGAGAAGAAGTTGAAGGCGTGCAAGTTGTGGATTTGGAAAATCCGGATCGGGATGCGTATCGCGCCCATTTTCAAGGTGCCGATGCTGTGGTACACAGCGGGTTTAAGGGGACTGTAGATTGGCAACATACGGATTATTGGAAGGAGTCCGATAATGTTCGGATGTGCTACAATGTGTACCAAACATGTATCGAAGAGAGTGTGAAACGCATTGTGGTGATGAGTTCAAATCATGCATGCGATTTTTATGAGCGGTTGATCTGGTCTGACCGAATGGATTTTGCCACGACTGATATGCTGCCTCTGTCTGATAATTTTTACGGTTGGGCAAAGTCGTCGTACGAACATCTGGCTTTTGTGTTTGCAACGGGTAATGCGACTAATGGCAAGCGGCTGGAGAGTGTTCATATTCGCATTGGCGCGCCCCGAGATACCATTATGGAAGGGCAGTCGGCGGATGATTTGAAGCAGTTGCACCGGGAATTGGGCGCGTATTTGAGTGCGCGGGATTTGTCGCAACTGGTGATTAAGAGTATTGAGGCAGAGAATATTGAAGATGAAAATGGGGTGCCGTTTCAGGTGTTTTTTGGGATTAGTGGGAATACGCACCGGTTCTGGAATATCGACAATGCAAGGCGCGTTGTGGGATATGCGCCTGAGGATGATAGTCAAATTCGGTTTGCGGGGGATATTGCAGAGATTATCCGAGAAGCACAAAAAAGCAATAACGGGTTTTGAATATGAAAATTACGGGATTTGAGACGGTTCCCATTCGGGGTCGGGCGATGGTTTTGAAGATGTTTACGGATGAGGGATTGGTGGGGTATGGCGAGCCGATGAATTACGAGCATTGGCGCGTGGTGGCGCAGGCTGTAGAGGATATGGCCGAGTATCTGGTGGGCAAAGATCCGCTGAATATCGAAGATCACTGGCAGGCGATGTATCGCTCGAGTTATAGCCGGAGTATGCCGGTGCTGGTCGGTGCTCTGAGTGGGATTGAGATGGCGATGTGGGATGTGTTTGGCAAAATGGTTGGGCTGCCGGTTTGGAAACTTTTGGGTGGAAAAGTTCGCGATCGCATCCGCGTGTACACAGGCACGGGCGGGACGACACCGGAAGAATGTGCAGAGAATGCGAGCCAAAAGGTGGCAGAGGGTTTTCGCGCTGTGAAGATGGGAGCTTCGCCTCGTCCGGTGAGATTTGTCGATACGCCAGAGACCATCGATTTTATGGTTTCGCGCGTTGCTGCGGTGCGCGAAGCTGTGGGCTATTCGGTCGATATTGCGGTGGATTTGCATCGGCGATTGAGTCCGACGATGGCTGCGATTCTGGTGAAGGAGTTGGAGCCGCTACGTCCACTGTTCGCAGAGGAGCCGTGTCATCCGGAAAATAACGAGGCGTTATTGGTGCTGTCCCGGGGCACAACCGTGCCTATTGCCACGGGCGAACGGCATTTGACGCGCTGGGGATTCCGTGAACTCATCGAGCGAGAGATGTGCGCGATTTTGCAACCGGATATTCGCCATTGTGGAGGTATGTCGGAATTGAAAAAGATCGCGGGGATGGCAGAGATTCACAATATGGCGATTGCGCCTCACAACGCGGCCGGGCCTGTAGGGGTGGCAGCGTCGGTGCATGTGATGGCAACGATTCCAAATTTGTTGATTTGCGAGGGCGGTCATAATCGTGGAGAAGGCTTGTTTAAGACGCCTCTGATTTTTCGAGATGGTTTTATTGAATTGCCAACTGAGCCGGGTTTAGGGGTGGATATGGACGATGATGCGCTCGAGGCATTGCGCGATGAATCTTATCGCCTGCGCGGGATGTTCTGGTATGAAGATGACGGATCTTTTGCGGATTATTAATGCGAATTAAAAATTAGGAATTAAGAATTAAGGATCGGGAGCAGGGCAGGCAGCACGCCACAGCACCAGCAATCATGAAAATCCCGATTCAGAAGGGGGTGTAAGTTGCTTTTCGCTTCTCGCCTTTTATCCGTGTTTATCGGTGTTCATCTGTGGTTGCTTTTGCTCTGTGTAAGCGGTCATGCAGATGTGTTGGCAATTCGACGAGAATACAACGATGTGTCCGCTGCCGTAGATAGTCTCGTGCGAATGATGCAGGTGGCAGATGCCGAGGTTTTGAAGAAGCTGCCCGAAGCGCGTGCCGAGCGCGTGTTGCCCGAGGGAATGACGGCTGTGATGATTTTTTGGGCGGATGACGAAGCGCGGGTTTGGCTCAATGATTTTCCCGTGGGCGAGACCCGGTTGACGCCTGTGGAAGTGGCCGTGCCAGATTTGTATTTTCAAGGGCAAAATCGCCTGCGCGTGCGGTGTTGGGATACAGATCGGGTGGAGAGTGGTTTTTTGGGGGGATTATACCTGAAAGATCGCGCGGGCAGGTTGTACCCCATTGTGGTTTCCAATGGGACATGGGAGACCACAGGAGGACGAGTGACGGAAATTATTTATGCCCATCCAATGCCGGATATTCCCGGCGCACAACCAATTTGGGGCGTGCGTATGTTTGGGGTTGTAGATATGGCTATCACGTTTGACCGGGCTGCGATTGAACGCGCGCTTGCAAAAAGCGCACCCGCAAGATCAATAGCTGCGCGGCAACAGGCGATGGATTATCATACCTTTGCCCAGCAACTCGCTATTTTGCAGGCTCGACGAGAAAAGTTAAGAGAGGATTTAGCGCGTCAGGGCGATCTCAATGTGCCGCGTTACAATCGGGAACGCGCCCGTTCTGCATCGCTGACACTGGGAAAAGCCGCGCCTTTGACTGAAAAGGTGTCGGCACCGGTGGCAAAAAATATGCGGTCCTGGTCGGAGAAGTTGCCAGCGGTGCAGCAGCAGTTGATTTATCCAGACCGCCGCGCGTTAAAAGGAGAAGGTGCTGTAACTGCTGCTACGGGTGATGTGGTGCCCACTGCGAGTGATCGCGGCAGTCGCGAGCAGGCGTATCGCCCTCCTGAAGAACGCGGTGGGATGAAAAGTGAAACAAAAGATGAGGGAGTCACTGCTCAGGTGCAGTCGCAGGGGATGAGACGCGGTGGTGGGGGTGGGCAGTCGAGTCAGGCCACGCGATTGGGATTGTTGTTGCCAACGCTGATAGTGGGAATTTATGTGTTGTATGTGGCCATACGCTGGCAATCGTTAATGGGAGAGAGTGATTAATGTACGGATTACACTGGTCTGAATCGTTGTCGTTGGTTCTTTTTTGGGTGGTGTGTGCTATAGCAGGTGCATTGATTTTGATGCAACGCTTAAGTGCTATTTGTGGCTACGAAAAACAATTTGGTCTGCAGGAGTCCAATTGGCCTGGTGCGATAATAGGTGGATTGGGCGGTGCTGGCGTGGCGAGTATTGGTATTTATTTTTATTTTTTTGCACCAGCGGCTTCGGGTTGGGTTGAGTGGACGGGGCGTTCGGCTTATGTGCTCGTTTTGGGCAGTTCGGCAGCGCATCTGGTCATGTTTATTCATTTTTGGCGGCGATTGGGCGCAGAAGGTGCAGAAACAAGTAATTTGACGGCATTGCGCCAGGAGCAGGTGGATAAATTTCGCCAGAGCCGCGAGAATTATGCGGACCTAAAAGCGCGCGATGACGAGGCAGTAGATGAATTACTCGCTGTGTTTGGCGAGCGGTTGTTGTCCGGGCAGCGCGCTTTGAGTCGCATTCCGTTTTATGGGTATTTGGGTACTGTGTGTGGTATTTTGCTGATGGCCGAAGAACTGACCCGACTGGATGAAGCGACCGAGACGTTTAAGGTGTTGCGCGATATGGCAGGTGGATTGGTGCTGGCATTTCAGACAACGCTCGTCGCCTTGCTGGCCTATTTGCCGCTTCGAAAGGGCTATGATATGTTGCTAAATCGCATGTCTGATCTGGAACGCAAATGGTTGGATATGCGCGAAGAGGAGAAAAGAGGGTGAGGCGACGTTTTTTACGGCGCGCGGTGGCCGAAGCCGAAGCGCACGACGTGAGCAAAGAGTTGTTTCTGGGTATCATGATGTTGATGCTGTGCCTGGGTATTATGATTTTGAATGTGTCACAGCCCGTGTGGCGCGTTTACCACCACAATCCCGAACCAGGAGATGTGGTGATTTTATATACTTCCAGAGGTCAGGCGTTTTCAGAAGATGGGCGATCTGCTACACGCAGTTTGGGACCGGGCGAGTTTCGCAAAACAGTCAATGATCTGGTTGCAGAACCCGATCGGCATTTGCATCTGTTTCTGAAGGGGGGTAGCCGAGAGCGTATGGTCAATGATGCGGCTTATGCAGATTCTCTTTTGTCTGCTGGCACAGCAGGCCAAAAGGTGCGCCCCGCCGTATATGTGCATCTGTGGTAACGCCATATTTCATCCCTAAATAAAAACCCCGGTGATCTCATCGGGGTTTATTTTTTACTTTTGAGGGTGCGGGCGAATAAGTCGAGAACCGCATCCCATGATTTTTCGGCGGCGTCTTCGTGGTAGTGCGTTAACCGCTGGGGAAAGAAATAGCCGTGCAGGGCGCCGGGCATAAAGTCAATGCGATGTGGGACGTCATAGCGGGTGAGTGCGGTTTTGTAGAGTTGTAAGTGTTCTTCGGTCGCGCCGGCATCCTGGTCTGCCCAGCCAAAGTAGCCTTCGGCTCTGAGTTTTGGAATGGCGAGATGAGGCGAGTCTGAGGCATCGGTGACGAGTTTGCCGCCGTGAATGGACGCAAAGGCCAAAACATTGTCGGGATAGGTTGCCGCTGCGAAAAGGGCGTGGCGACCACCCATACATGTGCCGATAGTGCCGACCCGTTGGGCATTGGCTTGGGGTTCTTCGTTGTCGAGGTGGCGGATCAGTGCGCCCGTGTCCTCAATGACCATGGCATTGGTCGTGCTGGTGTTGAGGTTCATCGGGTGCAGGGGATCTGTGTTTTCGAGATTGAGATTGCCGCTCATGAATTTTTCGGGGTTGTAAGACGGATTGCCCATGCGGTAAAATAGGGAGGGTAGGACGGTGTAATAACCCGCGCGAGCAAAACGACGGCACATGTTTTTCAATTCGTCGCGAATGCCAAAGATGTCAAAGTAGAAGATGACAGCGGGATGCGGTCCTTCGCCTTCCGGATGAAAGACATACGTGGGCATTGTGCCGTCTGAAGTTGCAACTTCAATGGTTTTTTCGATCATCGCGTTATCCTTAAAGCCGCGAAAAGATGCACTCGCGGCTTTGTTTTATATGTCTATTGGATCAACTCGAGATGATGCCGCCTGATGGACTTGATTTCGGTTCAGAGCTATCTACCCCCGATTTTGCGTTCATATGATAGCCGTTCTCTAGTCTGCTTTTGTCGCGGAAGTCTTGTTCGCCAGTTCGGTAGCTGTAGTGAGAAAGTCTCTGGGGTCCATAAGCAGTTATGACAAAATGTCGAACCCAATTCTGACGAGGTCATGAACGAGGCCATCTTTGTCTCGGGGCATAGTTGCGACCCATTTTTGGGTGAATATTTCGTCTTCTTCCTCTATCTGATCGAGGTCACCTTGTACACAAAAGTCGATGACGAGCCAGGATTCCCCAATATCTGGATCTGTTTCCTTATACAGCTTGAGATCGCTTGCGCTTCGGTATGAAGCTGTGATCAGATCAACCGCTTGATATATTGTATCTTCGAGGTCATGGTGCTCGCAAAACTGTTGTGCATCCTGATCAGTTGGTAGTCCTGCTATTTGCGGCAATTCGCTCGCGGTTACTGTATCTGGCGGTCTATTTTCTATAACCCGGGATAGGGACCTGCTGGCATTTTCCTTAGTCTTGGACCTTGCTGGTATAGCTGCTAAATTTTTTGCTTGTGCCATTTGTACCTCTTGTACCGAAGTAAAGCGGTAGATCAACTCGAGATGATGCCACCGCTTGGTGAACCACCCGCCCCTGGAGCGCCTCCCTGTCCGGGCAAACCGCCGGGCATTGTGCCGGGAACGACGATGCGAGAAGATTCCTGGCGGCGATATTCTTTGGCCTCTTCAACCATTTGATCAACAGCCTCTTTGATGGCCTGGGGGAATTTTTCTATTGCTTCCCGAAGCGAAGCGGCTTCAATCGGTGCTGAGATTGGCAGAGGCCCCATTTGAGATATGATCTGTGTGGAGCCGATGTATTGGGTCGGACGACTTGTGTCGTCTGTGCCATCGGTGTTGATGGGGATCAGGCGCCGAATTGTGGCGACGCGCAAATCAGTGATGGATTCTTCTCGATAGAGGTTTTGTTGATCTACCTGAATCTGATCGAGTGGCAACTGGTCGGCCATGAGAGTCTCCAAAAAAAGGTTATGGGTTATGCCCTGCGAGGGCAATCAAATATTGGCGTAAATATAGGACAAGTTGTGCAAATACGCACTTTTATTTTACTCTGTTAAGTCCATTGAGCGCGGCAACGCGATAGGCTTCGGCCATTGTGGGATAGTTGAAGGTGGTGTTGATAAAGTACATGAGCGTATTGGCCTCACCCTCTTGCGCCATAATGGCTTGCCCGATGTGGATAATTTCAGATGCCTGAGAGCCGAAACAGTGGATGCCCAAAATTTCAAAGGTCTCGCGATGAAAGATAATTTTGAGCATACCGGTGAGCCTGTCCGTTACCTGTGCCCGCGCGATATGGCGAAAGTAGGCGTGGCCCACTTCATAGGGGATTTTTTGGGCCGTCAGCTCTTTTTCGGTAAATCCGATAGAGCTAATTTCGGGAATGGTGTAGATACCCGTGGGGATGTCTTCCACGAGGTGTTGTTCGCATTCGCCAAAGACGAGATGGGTGGCGGCAAACCGGCCTTGATCGTAAGCCGCACTTGCCAGGCTGGGAAATCCAACGACATCGCCAACAGCATAAATGTGGGGTTGAGCGAGTGTTTGATACGCGTCGTTGATTAGAATGGAGCCGCGTTCGTCTGTTTCGATTCCGATATTTTCCAGTCCCATGTTGTCTGAGTTTCCGGTGCGGCCTTCCGCCCAGAGGAGAATATCGCTGACAATTTGTTTGTTGGATTTCAGGAATACGCGCGCTTCTTTGTCGTTGGCTTCAACGCGGTCGTATTCTTCGTTGTGGCGAATACGCACTCCGTTTTGGCTGATATGATAACTGAGGGCGTCGATGATTTCGTCGTCGAGATAGGAGAGCAATTGGCTTCGGCTGTTGATGAGATTGACTTTTATGCGCAGGCCGCGGAATATGGATGCGTATTCGCAGCCAATTACCCCCGCACCATAGATGGTGATAATGCGCGGTGTTTCTGTGAGGTCCAGGATGGAGTCGCTGTCGCGAATCCGCGGATGGGAAAAGTCGATATCGGGCGGTTGATATGGGCGAGACCCCGTGGCGATAATAAATCCCCGGGCGGTGTAGCGCTCAGCCCCTCCGTTAATCAACGCGACTTCGACGGTGTGTTCATCGAAAAAAGATGCGCGGCCCAGGATAATATCGACATCATTGCGTTCGTAATAGCCCGTGCGAAGGTTAACCTGATCTCCGATGAGGTCGGCGGCCCGGTCGAGCAGTTCGGGAAAACTCGTTGTGCTATGTGCATTGGTATCGATGAGTTGCTGGACATAGTGGCGCAGCGCTTTGCTCGGTATTGTGCCTCTGTGCGTGCTGTTGCCGCCCACATTTTTGAAATTGTCGATGACGGCAACGCGCTTCCCTTCCTTGGCGGATTTCATTGCGGCGCCTTCTCCGCCAGGGCCAGTGCCTATCACAATGATGTCGTAGTCGCAGGTCATTTTGAATCCAGATATCCCAATTGCACGAGAAAGTCGTCCATTTGCGCGACGGTTTGTTCATAATCTGAGCCATCGTCGCGGCCGTGGTTGAAAAAGCCGTGTCCTCTGCCTTCGTACGCGCAAAGTTCACAGGTATTGCCCGCTTCACGCATGGCTTTTGTGAAGCGTTGGGCCTGTTCATAAGGGACGGTTGTATCATTCGTGCCGTGAAAAATTACGGTGGGCGGTAGGTTGGAACAGATGTGTTGAAAAGGTGAGATTTTCCGTGGATCTTTGGGAAAACGTTCGGCGAGGCGTTTTAGCCCAGCCACATCGACGACGGGGTTAAAGAGCACCATTGCGTTGGGTCGGGAAGATACCGTCATATCTTCATCGGGCGCATCCTGGCCGGGAACAGTACCGGTACACGCGCCGACGTGACCGCCGGCCGATCCACCTCCCGAAGCGATGCGGTTGGGGTCAATGTTGAATTCATCGGCATGTGCCCGCAGCCAGCGCACCGCTGATTTGCCATCTTCTACACATTCATAAGGCGAGGTGTTGTGTTTGCTTTTGATGCGGTATTCAGCCGATGCAGCAAGCATCCCGCGTTTTGCGAGATACTGGCAATGCGGAAAAAACTGTTGTGGATTGCCACCTGTCCAGCCACCGCCAAAGAAGAAGACAATCGCGGCTGTCTGTTCGTCGGTGTCGGGTTCAAAAATGTGAATGGCGAGTTCGCCCTGGGGCGTGGTTTTGTATATGCGTTGCATGGTGGGTGTCCCTTCTATCGCGTAAATTGTCGATACTTGATCCGATGGGGTTGATCGGCGTCGGTGCCGAGGCGGCGTTTGCGGTCTGCTTCGTACTGCGAATAATTTCCGTCAAAGTAGATGACTTCGCTGTTTCCTTCAAAGGCGAGGATATGCGTGGCAATGCGGTCGAGGAACCAGCGGTCGTGTGAGATGACTACGGCGCATCCGCCAAAATTTTCAAGGGCGTCTTCAAGGGCGCGCATTGTGTTTACGTCGAGGTCATTTGTCGGTTCGTCCAACAATATGACGTTGGCACCTCCTTTGAGGATGCGCGCGAGGTGAACGCGGTTGCGCTCGCCGCCAGATAGTTGACCAACGGGTTTTTGCTGGTCGGCTCCAGTAAAGTTGAAGCGAGCGAGATAGGCACGCGAATTGATTTCTCGGTTGCCCAGGGTGATAAAATCTTCACCACCTGAGACGGCCTGCCACACATTGTGATTGGGGTCGAGGACATCGCGGGTTTGTTCGACATAGGCGAGGCTAACCGTGTCGCCTATGCGGAATATCCCCGCGTCGGGCTGTTCTTCGCCAGTGATGAGGCGAAAGAGGGTGGTTTTTCCCGCGCCATTGGGTCCAATAACGCCGACAATGCCGCCGGGTGGCAGGGAAAAAGAGAGGTTTTCAAAGAGGAGTGTATCGCCATATCCTTTGGAAACTTCCTGGGCTTCGATGACAATATCGCCCAGGCGCGAACCGGGTGGAATATAAATTTCGAGGTCGCGTTCTTTCTCTTCGGTTTGATCGAGCAACTGATTATATGCTGTAATCCGCGCTCTGGATTTGGCGTGTCGGCCGCGCGGATTCATGTTGATCCATTCGCGTTCTCTCGCGAGGGTTTTCAGACGCTGGTTTTCGCGGTTTGCTTCACTCGCCAGCCGTTTTTCTTTTTGATCGAGCCACGCAGAATAGTTGCCTTTGTAGGGGATGCCTTTGCCGCGGTCGAGTTCGAGTATCCATCCGGCGACATTGTCGAGGAAATAACGGTCGTGTGTGACGGCAATGATGGTGCCCGCATAACGTTGCAAATGCTGTTCGAGCCAGCCAACGGTTTCGGCGTCGAGGTGGTTGGTCGGTTCGTCGAGCAAGAGAATATCGGGTTTGGAAAGGAGCAGTCGGCAAAGCGCCACACGGCGGCATTCGCCGCCCGAAAGGTGATCCACACGCGCATCTCCCGGTGGACAACGCAGAGCGTCCATCGCCTGTTCAATGCGCGCATCGAGGTCCCATAAGTTCTCTGCGTCGATTTTTTCCTGAAGTTCGCCCTGTTGTTCGATCACCCGATTCATTTCATCGTCGGACATAGGTTCGGCAAATTTGGCACTGAGCGCATTGTATTTGTTCATGAGGTCAACGTGCTCTTGTACGCCCTGTTCGACAATTTCGCGCACGGTTTTACCCGTTTCAAGTTGGGGTTCTTGTTCTAAATATCCTATGGTGTGACCGGGAGCGAGGTGGGTTTCGCCATTGAATTTCTCATCTACACCAGACAGGATACGCAATAGCGTGCTTTTACCTGCGCCATTGAGGCCGAGCACACCGATTTTCGCGCCGTAGAAATAGGAAAGAGAGATGTCTTCGATGATGGGTTTTTTGTCGATGTATTTGCTTACGCGCACCATCGAATAGATGATTTTGTTTGGCTCATTGGCCATGTGCTATTTCTCCAGATTGTCTGATTCCCAACCGTCGAGTAATTGTTCTGCTTCCTCGAGTTGTTGCTTATCGTTAATTGGCAGCCAAAAATCAGCTTCGATTACTTTAATTTTTCGCCCTGTCGCAATCAATTTCATCCATACATCGGGCGTTTCGTATTCGCCGCGTGCAGATGGCGCGATTTTCGCGTCAAAGAAATCTCTGTCCATGACCATCGCGCCGTTCCAAACCAAATTTGAAATAAATGTTTTTGGCTTTTCGACTGACCGAACGAGGTGTCCGTCTTCATCTGTCACCAGAACCCCAAAATGTTGAGGATATGTCACACGCGAGCCGACCAGGGCGAGGTCCTGTTGCTGTACGAGATTTTGAAGGCTGCGCGGTCCAAAAATGTCATCGCCAACCATTCCCAGCCACCGCCCGGTGATTGCAGGTGCAGCGACCCGAAATGCATGGGCGATGCCCAATGGCTCTTCCTGAACGAGAAATACAATGCGTCGCCCCCCATACGTGCCATCTGAAAAGTGCTGGCGAATCGCCTTTTCGTGTGGTCCCCCCACAATGAATACAAGTTCGCGTACCTCGCATGGCAATCGATCCAGCGCGTGTTCCACCACGGGTTTTCCTGCCACCGGCAATAAGTGCTTTGGTCCCTCATAATCCATCGCCATCCGCGTTCCCTTACCGGCTAACAGTACAACTGCTTGCATAAAGTTCTCCTGACTACTGATGCTCTCAATGACTGTCCCGATAGTGTTGCTTGAGTATATCGCTGCCAAAGTCATTGGTCAGGTCGCGCCAGACTGCGTGGATGTGATTGGCCTCGTCCTGGGTGCAGTCGTATTCGGCGAGGAAGGTAGAGCCGAGTACGCGATAGTAGTGCCCATCGCCGCGATTAATGCCGCCAGCCCAGGCGAATGCGGCTGTGTCGAGTGAGGTGAGGTTTGCACGCTGGGCTTCTGCAATTCTGTCGGGCAAGCGGGTGATATATACATCTATGAGCGCGGCGACGACCTCGCGTTGTGACGCGGTCATGTCCCTGAGTTGCAGACCCTCAATTTGGACTTCATCATTTACCTGGGGGACATTGCGGGTGAGGATGTCGGCGGGTGCTTCGTCACTGATGATCGCCACTCTTTTTTGTTCGCCGTCCAGAGAGGCAAGTAAGTCGCGGGCAAGGTCTTCTTCTTCTTTGAGGGCGCGCAATCCCTCGTGTTCGCCGTGCCGAACCTGTGCGGGGTTGGAGCCGAAGAAGACGGGCGTAGGGGCGACGAGTGTGCCGTTGACAATGGTGTAATTGACCGAGACGTGATGGCCTTCAAAACGCCAACTCCATGTGGTATCACTGCCGGGCGTGCCAAAGACGACAAGGTTGTAGAGGTCCGGGTCGCGCGGGAACCGCCGTCTGGGACCTTCTACTTCGGCGAGGATGGGTTCCAGATTGATAATTGTTCTGGCTTTGGTGCGCGCCTGTTCGCTCAGTCCTGTGTCGAGCAGGGCAAATGCTTTGTCGCGCTGGTGGGCTTCCATGTCTTTGAGCGCGAGGCCCAATCGGTCGCGCGGGATGTAGTGCCAGTCACTCCGTGCGTTTTCATCGCCAAAGCCCAGTTGCGCGGTCGCCGCCTGATCGGGACGCAGTGATGCCAAAAATGCCGTGGCAGCATCGGCCATGCGATTGGCCATGTCAATTTGGGTATAAAGTTCTTCGAGGTTCATGTTCTCAACTCCTTGTGAATGTGGATGATTCGGTTGATTATCACGGAGAATCTGACCGCTGTTTGCGCCCTCCCAATGTAGCACCGCCATCAATGGTAAGTGCTTGTCCAGTGATATTTTTCCCTTTGTCGCTTGCCAAAAAGACGACCATGTGGCCCACATCTTCGGGGGTTTGTTCGGTTCCCAGGGGTACGCTGTTGCGTATTACATCTTCAAAAACTTCTCTTGCGGTAAATCCCGTGTATGCCGGGTTGTTATTTTTGATTTGAGATGCGATCATTTCCCAGGCGCGCGTCCAGAGGTAGCCAGGGCATATTGCGTTGACTCTGATCCCGCGTCCCGCGAGTTGGCTGGCTAAAGTTCTGGTTAAATGAATGACTCCGGCTTTGGCCGCGCCATAAGCTGGCATGGAAACGCTGGGCATTAACGCGGCGATAGATGCGATGTTGATGATGCTGGATCCGCGGCTGAGATGTGGAATGGCTGCTCTGGATGAGACAAAGGCGGTTCGTAGATTGGTGTGTAGATGCGCGTCCCAGTCATCAACGGATAATTCCGTCAGTGGGATTTCCAGCGATGCTTTGGCCGCGTTTGTATCGGGTCCTCCAATGCCCGCGTTGTTGACGAGGATATCGAGTGAGCCGAGTTTTGCAACGACTCGATTTGTTGCTGAGCGCATGGCTGTCTCATCGGATGCATCGGCTGACAGCCCTATTGCGGGCGTTTTGAGCGTTTTTGCGGTTTTTTTTGCGCCATCGCCGTCCAGGTCGGTAATGGCGATTTTTGCACCTGCATCCGATAGGTGTTGTGCAATGGCTGCCCCAATGCCTCGCGCAGCACCGGTTATGAGTGCAACCCGGTTTTGTAATTCCATGCTCACGGTTGTTCCTCTTCTAATTCCAATCCGAGTGTCTTTCCTTTTTGCACGGCGGGAATGCCTGCGCTCATCCATACAGGTGCGGGGGCGTCTTTGAGATAGTGGTCAAAGAATTGTTGCAGGCGAATGCTCCAATCTTTGCGGTTGTGGTGTTTGCGTATGCCGTGTGCTTCCCCATTGTAATTGACCAGCCATGCGGGTTTGCCCAGGCGGCGCAGGGCGACAAAGAGTTCGATGCCCTGGTACCAGGGTACTGCGCCGTCGTCGTCGTTGTGTAATATGAGCAGAGGCGTTTGAATTTTGTCAGCCCAGAAGATGGGGGAGTTTTCGATAAACCGCGTGGGTGCTTCCCAGAGTGAGCCGCCGATGCGACTCTGGGTTTTTTCGTATTGCATCATGCGGCTCAGCCCCGAACTCCAGCGGATGCCGCCGTACGCACTGACCATGTTTGAGACGGGCGCGCCGGCCTCGGCTGCTCGAAATATGCTGGTTCGGGTGATCATATAGGCGATTTGATAGCCGCCCCAACTGTGGCCCTGTACACCAATTCGGTCGGGATTGACAAATCCCCGATTTATGAGGTGCGTCACGCCAGAGACAACGGCGTTGACGGCACTTTCTCCGGGGAAGCCGACTTTGTAGGGGATGTCCGGAATAAAGATGAGATACCCACGGCTGACGTAAAATGGGAAGTTTATCGAGCCGCCCGAGGCTCCTGGTGCCCGGTGGGCGTGTAGCCGATGGGACATTTTTTCATAGAAATAGACCAGCATGGGATATTTCTGAGCGGGATCGAAATTTTCGGGTTTATAGAGAATGCCCTGCAGGGGTTTGCCGTCGAGCGAGGCCCATTCGACGAGTTCGGCAGTGCCCCACAGGTAGTCTTTTTGTTGGGGATTGACTTCACTTATTTTTTGTGCATTCTGAAAATTGAGGTCAGAGGTCCAGAGGTCGGGATATTCTTCAAAAGAGGATTGTCTGAAGAGGAGCACATCGGCTTCTTTGGCTTTTTGGAGATTGGAAAATCGTTTGTCGCGCGCGATGAGTTCAACGGGTTTGTCGATACCTTCAAGGCGATCCCGATAGTAGCCCATGGCTTTGGTTCTGAGATTGAAACCCGATAAGAGCAAATCGGCTTTGGGATCGCGTGCCCGTTCTTCGGGGTCGAGGCTTACATTTCGAAAGCGCGTTTCTGTTTCACGCCCAATCCCTTCTGTGATGTTGATGGGTGCTTTGCGCCCGTTGGGATCGGTGAGCCAGATATCGTAGCGGTCGTAAACGAGAAATTCTGTGTCGCCTTTTGTCCACCCGGCATTGCCATGTGCGCTGGGTGGATACGGCCAGTCGTGCAATTCGTTGTGAACGGGATGGGGGATATTTTTGCTGACTTTGACGCGGATCAAGTTTTTGACATGCTGAACATACCAGTTTTTTTGGACGCGATCCCACCAGTAGATGTAGTTGGACTCGGGTGAGAGGGTGGGGCGCGTCTGCATCTTTGTGAGTACGCGCGTTGCCTCACCTGTTTGTATGTCGATCAAATAGCTGTCGTAATAAGCTGGCGAATCCCAGGAGATGAGTTGTCGATAGGGAAGTATTGAAGTGCCTACCGCGATATCGGCATTGCCCTCGCTTCCCAGGCGAATATCGGGAATGGTTTCTGTGGCGAGTTGAACGATTTTGCCATTGTTCAGGTGCAAGACGGCACGATATGTGCGTTCGCGTTCTTCTTTGGCATCTTTGAGTTGCATGGGTTGGAGGTATGGGTCCTGCCAGTTCCAGATATCAACTGCGACTTTTTCGTCGCCCGGGGTATCGTCCTTTGCTTCCTCTTCTGGCCTGGGTGCGGTGCCAAAAAAGAGGCGGTTGCCGTCTTTGGAAAAGGAGAGGTTGGCATGTTCGCTGACCCACCAGTTCGGTGGTATGCCCTTCGTTCCAGATCGGGCGATTTTTTTTCCCTTATTGCGCGGGCCAATGGGCCAGTAATAGAGGGCGTATTCCTGTTGTTCTGCGTTAAAGCTGTCGCGATTGGCAATGAATGCGAGATGGAGACTGGATTCGTCGGTGGTGATTTTTTTATAATCACCCGCGCCTGTGAGTATAGCTGTGGTGTCGCCCGTGCTGGTGCGAATGGCGTAGATGCCATCGGCTGTGCTGTCTTTGTTGGCTGCGGCAAAAATGAGGTACGAGCCGCTTTCAGTGAAGGCGTAGGATACCACATGGTTATATTGCGTTTCAGCACTGGTTTGGAGGTTGCGAAGAACGAGTGTGGTGCCTTCGGCTTTTTTGCGTTTTTTCTTTTTACTGTCTTTGGGATCTTCCTTTTTCACTTCTTTAGTTTCAGGCTTTTGTTCGGGCTGTTTTTCGGGTTTTGGCTCTTCTTTTTTTTCTTCAGGTTCGGATGGTTTTTTCTTTTTGTTCGCAGTAGTGTCTTTTTTTGCGATTTCTTTTTCCAGTAAATAGGCGACCCATCCTCCGCTTTCTTTGGGTAGTTTGAAGGATTTGACGCGCGGAGCCTTAAAGATGTCTCCCGTGGCGAGGGTGATGATGCCAATGGAGTCTTTGGGAGATTCTTCGGGCTTTTTCTTGTCGCGAGTTGCCTGTTTTACCGAGTCTTTGAAGGCTTTGATGAGGGTGACGATATAATGCGAGTCTTTGGTGAATCGAATGGATTCTCCGCGCGGTATTGCGTAGGAGCGGTCATCTGTGAGGCTTGCGATGCGGAGTTCGGTGTCTTTTTCGTCCGGGCCGATAGAGAGAAAAGCCCATTGTCCGTTATCGGAAATATTGCTGGCACGCGTGCGATTCCATGTGTCGTACACTTCGTGATCCAGTGGCTTTTTCTGTTGGGCAAAGACGGACGAAAATAAACACAAGAGGACAAACAGAAGACATAAACGCATAGCTGACCTCTCAGGATTAGGTTGGATTTTTGGGCGGATAGTTGTGGTCAATATAACAGATATAGGGCGGTGGGCAAAAGTAAAAGCCGACGTTTGTTCGTCGGCTTTTACTTTTGGTTCTTTTTCCAAACACTTAGAAATTTGATTCTACGTGGTATTTAGCAGAGTATTCTTTCAGGTTCTTTTTAATTTGTTGAAATTGCGTGTATGAGCATGAGTCCGCTGGAATTTCGATGGGGTGTGCAGGTTGTGCTTATTGTTCAGTCTTATCCTTTGAAACCTCACCCTGATCATCTTCTGAAATATGGCGGATTTCTCCGGCGCGTTGTTGTACGACTTCTTGTGCTGCGCGTTTTTTGTCTTCGTTGAGCATGAGATCTGTTGCGCCGAGCATTGTGGTAGCCGATCCGCCTGTACCTTTGTGACTGCCTTTCACAAGTGCGTAAATTGCATAGCCGATGACAACAATCAGGATAAGTGTAAAAATGGCGACACCTATGAGATTTTCCATTTAAGTCTCCCGAAAGATCGTGCTTTCGCGTTCAAACCATCTGGCGCAGCCGTAGAGGCTGAGGGCTGCAAGGGCGATGAGCGAGGCATAGACTTCGAACAATAAGGGTAGTTTGATGGTTCCAGCGAAAATTTCTTTGGATGCAAGCGAGACATTCAAGACCGGTATGAGCGATGTGATGGCATTGAGTTCAATGCCGGGCAAGAAGCCGATAAATACGGGGATAATAATGATGATGTTGAGGGGCGCCATAATGCTCTGTGCTTCTTTGAAAGATTTGGCAAAGATGGAGACGGACATTAAGGCGGCGGCAAAAAAGATGGTTAAGGGCAGGCACAGAGAAAGGACCAGGAGGATGGATGATATTTCGAACATGCCCTGTAGTGCGTCGAGGATTCTTGCGACAATTTCTCGTTGTAACATAATAGCTATAAAAAAACCGATAAAACTATTGGCGATTGAGGCAAACCCCGATAGGACAATCACACCACATTTGCCCAGCAAGATCTGAATTTTGCTGACGGGAGCAACGAGTAGTGTTTCGAGGGTGGCGCGTTCTTTTTCTCCCGCGCCCAGATCAAGGGCGGGATACATACAACCCATAAAACACATTAAGACAAAAATATAAGGCAAAAACCCCCCCACACTTTTTCCGATTCTTTCCCGTTGAGAAGCAATGTCGTGGCGTCTGACCTGTACGGGATCTACAATCATGCGGTCGAGGGCAAGTCGTTGGAATCGGTCATTGATGATCTGGTTTTCGTAGTCTCGAATCAGTGTTGTCAGGCGATTGCGAGATGCGTCCATATCTCGGGATGATTTAAAATAGAGATGAATTTGACCGCGTTGCAAGTCGGCGATTTGGGCATCGAATTGCTCATCAAAGCGAATGGCTGCATCTATGCTGTCGGAGCGGATGAGTTGAGGGATTATGTCTTCTGCTATGTCTTCTCGAATTTTCAGGTCGTCGCGTTTGAGCAGGGTTTCGCGGAATGCCTCTGCATTGCCATTTGCGATCAGGGCAACTACGAGTGTTTTGGTCCTAACTTTCTGGGTCTGATGAGTAGTAAAGACAGTCGCAATTGTGAATAACAGCGGGAATAATAGCATTGGTATGATAAACATCATCATCATCGAACGCCGGTCGCGCGTGATGTCCTTAAATTCTTTTTTGAAGATGGTGAAGATCGGTTTCATGGGGACCTCTTATGGCAAATCTATGCCTGTTCAACGATGCGAATAAATTCGTCTTCCAGCGTGGGGGTTTGCATCTGGTTTTGAAAGTCTTCAAAGGTTCCGTTAAACTGCAATTGGCCTTTGTGGATGATGGCAAGGTCATCGCTGAGCAGGCTGACTTCACCCATGCGGTGTGTGGAAAAAATGACGGTTTTTCCCGCGTTCCGACAATCTCGAATGAGGTGTACGATATTGCGCGAGGTGACGACATCGAGACCGGCGGTGGGTTCGTCGAATACAATGACATCGGGGTCGTGAATGATTGTGCGTACAATGGAGACTTTTTGTTTCATGCCTGTGGAGAGTTTGCCAATGCGGCGGTTTGCAAAGGCTTCCATGTCGAGGAGGGCAAATAGGTGGTCGCGTCGCGTGTTGTAATCGGCATTGTTCATGCCGTGCAGGTCGGCAAAGTAACGCACCATTTCATTGGGTGTCAGGCGATCGTACAAGCCCGTATTGCCAGTGAGAAAACCGAGGTTTTCACGTACTGCTTGACTTTGTGTTACGGTGTCGTATTCCGCGACAGATATGCTGCCCGAAGTGGGTTTGAGCATGGTGGCGATCATGCGCAATGCGGTGGTTTTGCCCGCGCCATTGGGACCCAATAGCGCGAAGACGCGACCGGGTTGGCAGGTGAAGCTGATATTGCACACCGCGTCAATGGTATTGCCCTGAAAGTCATCTCCCATTTCGCGCTTTTGCTGCCGCGATAATTTGAAGGTTTTGACAATATTTTTTGCGATAACCATAATGCACTCCGCAATTGCGGGTTGAACAAGTTAGATAGTGATAGAGTTACCCAATTTTGTTTCAGAATGCAAGGGGGTATTTTGGATGGAGAGTGTATTGGGATAGCCCCTATAAATACATTCAAGCGGAGTACAAACTACTGATTCGGTCCATTGTTCTTTTTAAACTTGTAGATACAGTAGCAGCGCGCTCTAAATCCCAATGGTCTCGTACAAATTCGTTAAAACGCGCATTATAGAGAGGGCCTACTTTTGCGGTCGTCGCGCCTTGTGCAGGAGCCAATTCTTGTCTCAATTTTCTCTTTCTACTCTGTCGGGCAAGCGAAACGAGAAACTCTTTGGGTTTTTCTATTTCGTCTGTGTTGTGTGGGATACGATTGAGCGGTACCGATAAAAATTTTGCGATGCCTCTGCGATCCGCCATAATCCAGGATTCGATTTCCATGACCGCAACGCAAAAGAGAAATCCAAAATTTAGAGGTGCTCCAACCCAAGATTGAATGAGCTTTGGCGGGCAATTCTTTGGAGAATCTAAATCTGTCAACAGAAAGACATTATACAATCCCCTGGCAGTGCGGTTGAGGTTACGGGCGTTTCGTTTCAGGAAAGAATTGCCCCTAAATCCAATTCTATTTACGATTTCAAGGCCAAAATATTCGAGAATTTTAGTCGAAACAGCATCGCTGGTGTAAGCAACAGAACTTCCCCGCCGTCAATGCCTTTTTCTGTAAGCAATGCATCGCTATGTGTGCTTACAAAGACTTGGGGGCGTCTGCTTCTTTGCATCCGGGAAATAAACGGTGCGAGTTGAGAGACAATGCCCGCATTTAATGACAACTCTGGCTCTTCCAATAAGAGTACGGAGTCACTTTCGAGAAGAGACCACAATAAGCCCAAAAGCCGGAGCGTCCCATCAGAAAATTGATCTTCTCGTTGCAAGCCTACATTCGGACGCCAGTGAGAATAAAGAGCTTGCAAATGAGGCCTTCCTGTGATTTCATCGCGAATGAATACCAATTGCTCAAGTTGGGGCACAGCAATTTTTAGGGCTTGTTCAATTTTTTGCAACCGGGAACGACGCGTCCTCTCCTGAACTGTGGCAATTCTTTCCAAAAATCCTTGTCCAAAGGGATCATCTTCAACAACTCTTCCCTGAATCGAATCGGCAAACCTCAAAAGTTGAGGAACCAGATGCAAATAGGTAATATTTTGCAAGAAATGGACAATATCCCGGAAATTTGCATTGACGTTGATTTGTTCAAGAAAGGTTTGTGTGAGTCGTTGTTGATCCTCTGCATCGTCTGCATCTGGCCTGTTGAGAATCTGTTTGCCATCTTTCCACACGCGTTCATGAGTGAGAAAAGGCTGGCGATAACCCCGAGGTTGCTGCTTAATTCCTATCGCATATCGCCAGGTCTCGGGAGATTCTGCATTGTCTGCAAGGTGAATTTCGATTTCTGGATATTGTCGCGCCGCTAGACAACGGATTTTAGATACGCCTCCGCGGTCTTTGACCGCTTTCTGCAATCCGCCGCCTTCTGCTTTTACAATATCTCGAAGAAAGCGAAAAATATCGAGAAGATTGGACTTACCGGACGCATTTGCACCTACGACAAACTGACGCTCGCGCAATGGAACATCGAGTTCTCGAAAATTGCGCCAGTTTTTTACTTTAAGACGTTTGATCATCATAACAACAACTCCCATGAAAATCTAAGAGACTGTTTTAAAACTCATTTTGTCCCTTCTCGGCTATGCGCTATTGCCCTGTCATTCTGAGCGGAGCGCAGCGGAGTCGAAGAATCTCTTACCAACTCAGGTGGAAAAGATGCTTCGGCTACGCTCAGCATGACAAAACGCCGGACATGCGTAACATCAGTTATTAATTTTAAAACAGCTTCTAAATGGCTCATCGCTCAAGCTCATCCATGGAAACATGATCTTTAATAGTAGAAATCACAGCATTAATAAACTTATTCGAGATGGGTGTATTGGGCAAGCCATTTTGTAAGTGCGATGCGCGCGGTATCAGATATAGTGTGTTCAATTTTAATAATGGCATATATTCCCTGTAAGCAAATCTGTAAAGGTGAAAATATGGACAAACGCGTTCTAAATAGCCCAGTTGAAGCCTCAGATCGCATTGAGAGTCTGGATGTGCTACGCGGCTTTGCCGTACTCGGTATTCTGGTCATGAATATCCAGGCGTTTGCAATGCCTTTTGCCGCGTACCTGAACCCCACAGCTTATGGCGATCTCAATGGTGTCAACTTTTTTACCTGGCTGGTTAGCTACCTGCTCGTCGATCAGAAGTTTTTGTCGATGTTCTCGCTTCTTTTTGGTGCCGGTATCTGCTTGTTTGCCGATCGCGCAGAGGCTCGCAGTGGTCGCTCCGCTGGCTTGCACTACCGGCGCATGTTCTGGCTGCTTGCCTTCGGTCTTATGCACGCCTATCTCCTGTGGTCGGGCGATATATTGGTTGCCTACGCGCTTTGCGGCTCCGTCATCTTTCTCTTTAGGGATCGTTCGCCGCGCACGCTGGTAGTCAGCGGCCTCGTTGTTTTTGCAGTGGCGAGTGTGCTGTCCATCGGAATAGGTCTGACAACAGAGTTTATTCCCGAAAAAGATGTGGCGGAAATCGTAACGGTGTGGGCACCGGATGCGGCCAAAATTGATGCGGAGTTGCTCGCTTACCGCGGCGGCTGGTTCGCACAGCAGGCACAACGAACCAGCGATACACTGGGAATGCACACGACGGTCCTGCCAATTGAAGTGTTCTGGCAATCTGCGGGTATCATGTTGCTGGGCATGGCCCTCTACCATTCGATATGGTCCGTTGGAATGGAGTTGGCGGGCACTGACCTACTGGCGGATCCCAGGACGATAGCGTGAATTTTGCTTCACATGATTCAAAGGAGATAATATGGACAAACTCAAACTCGCCCTGATCGGTTGTGGTGGTATGGGGACGCGCCATTTGTATGGATTGGGCGAACTGGCGAAGACGCCGTTTAATAATGTTGAATTGTGCGCCCTGTGCGACCTCAATCGGAATAACGCAGAATTGGCCGCGCGCGAGGCCGAGCAGTTGCTCGGTTCAAAACCTCCCGTATTTACATCTATGGAAGCAATGGCGCAAGCGATTCCCGATTTGATGGCTGTCGATGTGGTGACAGATCCGTCGGTGCATCACACGGTAGTGTGTGAGGCTCTGGACCTGGGATTGCACGTGCTGGTTGAAAAACCTATGGCTATTTCTGTAAAAGCGTGTCATGCTATGAATGAGGCCGCGGAGCGCAATGGGCGAAAACTGTCGGTTGCTGAAAATTATCGGCGCGATCCTTCGGCGCGGTTAACGCGCCATTTGTTGGATACCGGGCGAATCGGAACGCCTTATATGGCGACGCTTCACGCCATGCGCGGCGGCAATGAAATTTTTATTACGCCCTGGCGGCATTTGAAAGACCGCGGGGGTCCGTTGATCGATATGGGAGTACACTATGCGGATCTGATTCGGTATCAACTCGGCGATGTGGTCGAGGTATATGGCGATGCGCGCCTGGTGGAGCCGGTGCGGAAAAAGCAACAGTCTATTGGCGACCGGTATGAATTTTATCAGCAGCGTTTTCGCGCGATGCCCAGCGAAGTTCCCGCTACGGCAGAAGATACGGCGATGGCGATGATGAAGATGGAAAGCGGTGTGATGGTGAGTTTTATTGTGGGCATTGGAGGGCACGGTGCCTGCCGCAGTCAGTTGATTTTAGGTGATAAAGGGTGTTTCCAGAGCTACGGCAGCCGTGGAAGTCAGGCGATATGGCAGTCGGCAGATGGCGAGGTGAGAGATCAGAATGCGATTCTGAGTGCTGTTGACGATTTTGAATTGCATCCTCTCTTAGATCATTTTTTTCCTAGCAAAAACAGTGTGGGCGATCAGGCAGTGGATTGGAAATTGATCGCTTATGAACAATACGAACTCGCCTGTGCTGTCTTGAATGATGAACCGATTGAGGTCGATGGTGTTGAGGGGATGAAGGATGTTGCTGCGATTTATGCGATTTGCGAGTCTGCTCGCGCAGGTCGCACTGTGACGGCAGCAGAGATCGAAAGCGGCGAGTTATATGAATATCAAGCAGAGATCGATGCGGCGTTGAACATCAACACTTAAAATGGAGGAAAGACAGATGGTGATTCGCAATTGGCAAGATGCCATGCCCACAGTGGGCCATGAAACGGCGTTGATCTGGTCGATTTTCAGACAGAAAGGGTCTGCTGGTTTGAGCGAGGAAGAAGCACCGATGTTGGCGGCATCGGGGTTTACCTTGCACATGATGCAGAGCCGCAAGGCGGGCGATTATCACATGCACGATGACAAAGAACAGATTTATTATTTTACGCGCGGTCATGGCAAGATGAAAATCGATGACGAGATTTATCCCGTGGAGCCAGGCGATGCGGTGCATTTACCGCCGCATACCTACCATCAGTTGATCAATGACAGCGATGATTGGATTGAACACATCCTGGTGACCGTACCGGTGGTTTAAGGGTGCAGGACATATTTCAATCCCTCCTGTCGCTCTGCGCTATCAAATGCTTGTTCCCAATTTTCGAGTGGTAGTCTGTGGGATATGTATGCCGAGGGATCTATTGTTTTGGCGATGACCATTTCGAGGGCGCGTAGCCAACTGGGCCAGTTCTGGGCAATAGAACTGCTCACGGAAAGCTGTTTGTAGATGATTTTGCCCCAGTTCACTTCAACGGGGTGTTCGACCAGAGCCACCTGTGTAAATGTGCCGAGGGGGCGCACAGCGTCGAGGCATTGATCGATGGAGGCGGCAGCACCTGCACATTCGATGACAATGTCGGCGCCGTCGCCAGTGAGCGAGTGGACAAATTCGGATATATTCTCTCGCGTGACATCTACGGTGTGTTCCGCGCTTTTAGCCATAGCGAGGCGATGGGCGTCGCGGTGTGTTCCGCAGACAATAACGCGTCCGCCAGCGAGTCGGGCGAGGTCGGCACACATCAGGCCAATGGGACCGGGTCCGGAAATGAGTACCCAGTCGCCGGGTACAATTGTTGTGTGAAAAAGAACGGCTTTGATGCAGCAGGCGAGGGGTTCAACGAGCGCGGCGGTGTCATAGGAGACAGATTCGGGAAGCGGGAAGGCGAGGTTTTGGGGGATGACGCAGTATTCGGCAAAACCGCCGTCGCGCATGCTGCCAACTGAGTTGCGCTGGGGGCAAAAGAAAAATTCGCTGGCCCGACAATAGCGACAGTGCCCACATGCCCCATTCGCCGTGGGAAGGACCGTGATGCGGTCGCCTGTTTTGACGCGGGTGACATTGGTGCCGACTTTGACGACTTCGCCTGAAAGTTCATGGCAAAGTGTGACAGGTGGGCGAAAGCCATAACCGCCGTGGCGGATGTGGAGGTCTGTGCCGCAGAGTCCGCCGCGCCGAACGGCGATTTTAATATCGTCGGGATGTTCGATATCCGGTTCTGGGATGTTGCATAAGGCGATGTGACCAGGGCCGGGTTTTAGTTTGCGTACAGCGCGCATGGTATTTGTGCAGTTCAAAGGATATGTATTTAGGGGTCGTGTACTTTGTTATTATGCACAATCTTCACATGGTAGGCAATCACTGTTTTCGCGGAGGCGTCGGACGCGGTGCAAGGGCGACTTCTCTATACTCGATCCACCCAGATCGGAGACGACCAGCCCATCTCTCCGTCGGTCTGGATCACGCGGATGTAGTAATAGGTATTCGTCTCAAGCGCCGTGGTGTCCCGCCACTGCAAGCGATAGACATCCTGTCTATCCCGGTGATGGGGAGTTCCGATCTCAACGATCTTCCCATTCTGTACGACCTCAACGCGATCGATCGCGTCTGTACCCTGAACGTAGGCATAGACCTCTCTCGATACCTCCGCCCGCTCGACCTTCAGAATGCTCCCCATAGGCTGATCGTTGAGCGTGAAATCCAGGATAATGCGAGCACCCGTGGTACCGTAGCAGCGGCGGCTTTTGAGCGCATCGAACAGTGCCTCCCGTGTCAACTCGGGTGCCCAGACCGCTGCAAGTCCCCCCGGAAAAGGCGTATGGGCTTGTCGGTCGTGCTGATAGCTCCGTCCCGGCATGCCCACATGGTTGTCGCTGCTGGCGATCATACCCAACCGATAGCCTCGTCTCAGTGCCTCCCAAGCCCCAGCCCCCGGCGTCATCCCCTTGTCCCACCGGTCCATTGAGGGATTTTCAGATTGTCCCCAGCACGAATAGATCTCCATCAAAGGTTCCAAATCCGGATCGTGAAGTGACCAATCCGTCCACGTCTTGACGTGATGGGGGATCAGCATCACATCCTTCCGTCCTCGATAGTGCTCGTACAGAAAATCGGGCATATAGCTGAACGTCCCGGCATCTTGAGGCGGCTCAATCGCATCGTCCCGAAAATACACATTTCGATGGCCCACTGGAGAGCCAGCTTCATAGGACTTGAATGTCACAAATTCTCCTGGTCGGTAATGCTCGATGGCCTTCTGCTGGAGAAGCTCCCAGCCCACGCCTGTAATCGCGCCCTGATCGGTAATAGCCACAAAATCGAGCAGTGCCACATCCCGGGCGTACTGATACACATCGTCCGGCGTACCGCAGGAAATGCCCTTGGACCAGCCTACCTGCCGGGCGTCCTTCTCTTGCGAGTGCATCACGTGATATTCGCTCTGGGCGTGCAGGTCTCCCCAGAAAAGCTGCAAATTGCCCTCATCCGAGTGAATGCACGGATTGGAAGTCCCCCAGATTTGTTTTCCCTCCGGATCGGTCAGCGTCACCCCCTCAAAAACGGCTCCCGAATTTTTCAGTTCCACTTTAACCGGTTGCAATCCAGAAAATCGGACGTCGCCCACCCGACGCCAGCGCTCGTCGCGCAGGACCAGGGACCTGGGTGGATCGTCGTTTGGACGGCAGTGACAGGCATCTGTCAAGGCAATCCGCACGGGGGGTACGGGCCCCGTAATCACAGACGGGACTACTACGTTGGCTCGCGCAGGGGCGCCCGACACTACGTCCAGTTCAACCGGTGCCCCTCCGGGGCGTACCCAATTTCCATCGCCCGGGTCCACATACACCGAAATCGTCAGCTCGTCTTCCGGAAAGGTCTGAACCCGTACACCGCGTCTCACAAATCGAGGGTCACCATAAGTCAATACAATCGGGTCTCCCCCAGCCAGAGGCCCACCTTCTACCGTCGCCGTGATCCACCATCGCCAATACGCCTCCGCCGGGTCTTCATCGGGAATTAGCATGCGCTCCATCGTCTCCAGATGCAGCACAGCGTCCCCCTGGGTGACTACCTCTGCCGTCGTGTTGACCGAATGAAAGGGTGCGTACTTCCGTTCTTTTCCCCGCACCAATTCGTCCCAGTACCGGAGCTGGGGCACCACAACAGGCTCCCACCCGGTATTGGGCACTCCAACACGCAACCGCGCACCTTCAGCTAGACCGTCCACGCCTGTTGTAAACGTCAACTTCAACGTCATATATGAGCCGGTCACAAAGGGACCCTCTGGTGAAAGCGTCACCTGACCAATCGCGTCGTCCTGAAAAAAAATCATACCCACCACCTCGTTCAAATCCGGCTATCGATCGCTCAACGGTTATGGATAAACTACATATTGAGATAGGACATCTTCGTCCATTTCAATTCCCAGCCCCGACCCCTCAGGCAGGTGAAAATGGCCCTCCTCACACACGATGGGCCGCTTCAAAAATTGGTTGGAAAGACCGAGCATCAGCGGTTGATACTCCTGGAAAACCAAATTTGGAATGGCCAATGCTACGTGGATTGAAGCCGCGATACTGGGTGGCAGACAGACCCCTGCATGCAGCGCAATGGGGATATTGAACGTCTCGGCCAGATCGGCAATTTTCCTGGTCTCTGTAATTCCGCAACGCCCCACATCGGGCTGTGCGATATCCAGCCCCCGCGCCTGAAACCAGTTGAGAAATTGGTACCGCGTTGTCTCGGTCTCTCCGGCCGCAACAAACATATCCAGTTCCCGGGCAATCTCCGCATGGCCCTCGATATCCTCCGGACTGGTCGGCGTTTCAAACCAGAATACTCCCAGACGCTCCAGGTGCCGTCCCAATTGCAGAGCCGTCGGTGTGTCATAATTCCACAGTGCATCCACCATCAGCCGGACATTCGGCCCCACCGCATCTCGAATTCCCTCGACGTGCCTCAAATCTCTTTCTATTCCGAAGCCCAAAAACATCTTGAGCGCTCGGAAACCCTCCGATATATGCCCGCGTGCTGTCTCCGCCATTTCCCCAATCGAGTTTCCCCGCACTCCCGAAACATAAACCGGCACTCGATTCCGGAAAGCCCCGCCCAGAAGCTCCACCACCGGCGCATCCAGCTTCTGCCCCTGGATGTCCCACAGGGCCGAATCTACCGCTGCAAGGCCGTGTACCATAAACCCGGAGTAGTGTCCCCGCAGGTTCATCGCGTGATACATCTCGTGTTTCAATACCCCCCATTCAGCCGGGTCTCTTCCGATCAGAATTGGCCTTAGCACTTTGTCGATCACCATCGCCGTCACCTCCGGACCGATCGGTGCCTGTCCCTCTCCCCATCCCGTAATACCACAGTCGGTCTCCACTTTGACCAGCGTCGTCTCGATCTGGCGGGAATAGAGCCCGCGCCATCCCGGCTGCACATCGTAGGCTCTTTCTTCTACCACTCCCTTTCCGCCAAAGGTATCTTCCTGGGGAATTTTAATCGCCATCGGCTTGATATCGGTAATTTTCATCTTTTTATCCCTTATGGGCCTGCCTGTTCAGTCACTGTCCAAACCCGATTAACGGGTATATCTGTCAGCACCTGCACCGTTCCGCTGGGCCACCGAATCATCAGAGTATCCACCGTTGAACAACTACCTAATCCGAAGTGAACCCGGAGATCGTTCTGGGAGAGATAGCTCGATCCGCTCCGCACCTCCTTCATCTGTCTCAGCCTTCCAGAGACCACCTTTACCCTGGCACCGATTCCATCCCGGTTGCTCACCGTCCCCACCGTCCGGACTGTCAGATAGTTGTTCCGGTTTCCCCCGTCGTTGCGTAGCAGGTCCGCCCGCTCGTTGGAGTTGAGGACAAACAGATCGACATCCCCGTCGTTGTCATAATCCCCGAACGCCGTCCCCCGACTGGACTTCACCAGGCGCATCCCATCCCCGGACTTCAGGGAAGCGTCGGCGAACGTCCCATCCCCGTTATTGTGAAAAAGCAGATTGCGCTGTGGATAAGAGGTTGACCCATCCAGCCTTTCGATGTTGTCCTGCACATGACCGTTGGCCGCGAAGAGGTCGCTGTGCCCGTCGTTGTTATAGTCGAAAAAACCGACCCCCCATCCCAGGTAAGGCCGGGTGACTCTGCCCGTACCGGAGGCAAACGACACATCAGTGAATGTCCCGTCCCCGTTGTTTCTATAGAGGGTATAAGTCTCATGCTGGAAATTGGTCACAATCAGATCCATCCACCCGTCGTTGTCGTAATCACCGGCATCCACACCCATGCCTCCCTCCTCTTGACCGTTCTCGTTGTAACCGACTCCGGAGATCAATCCCACGTCGGTGAATGTTCCATCCCCGTTGTTCCGATAGAGGAAATTCCCTACCATATCGTTGGCCACATATAGATCGGGATCTCCATCGTCGTCGTAGTCTGTGACGACTACACCCAGACTTTTCCCTGCGGTATTGGCTACACCCGCCACATCGGCTACATCGGTGAATGTCTCATCCCCATTGTTCCGATAGAGCCGGTCGGGCGCATCATTGAAGTTGTGCGGATGGGGATATGTCTTCAGATCCGAGGCGCGGGTGCCGTGATAATCAACGATATAGGGGATCAGATCAATTCGCGGATCGTCCAGCGAGTAATCGAGGTAGTTGGCCACGTAGAGGTCCAGATCCCCGTCATTATCGTAGTCCAGAAACGCACATCCTGCTCCCCAGTGGCTGTCGCCCACGGCGGCGCGCTCCGTCACATCGGTGAATGTCCCATCCCCATTGTTCCGATAGAGGAGGTTGGGGCCGTAGTTGGTCACATAGAGATCCAGATCTCCGTCGTTGTCGTAGTCGCCGGTAGCGCATCCCGTTCCGTATCCCGTGTCGCCCACGGCGGCGCGCTCCGTCACATCGGTGAATGTCCCATCCCCATTATTCCGATAAAGCTTGTTCGTCGGCGTCTCATTTCCTACAAACTCCGGAAGCGGAGCGCCGTTAACGGCATACAGGTCCAGGTCGCCATCGCCATCGTAGTCAAAAAAGGCACAGCCTGCTCCCATCGTCTCCACGAAGTACTTTTGCCCGCTTCCTCCGTGGACATGGCGAAATCCAACACCCGCTTGAACCGTGATATCCACAAATCGAACGCCTTGTGCATCGCCTGGATCCCGTTTTGGACCACAAGTCAGGCCAAATAACGCGACAAGAATCATGAAACGGGCTGTCCACGTTCGCGCTGAGTGAAACCGGAACATCCTGAACGATCCTTTCTATCCACCTTTAGGGAGCTTTGCGTGCGATCTCTTTTGCCTCTTCCAAATTTTTCTTCGTTTCGGGATCGGCCGGATCAATTGCAAGCGCCGTCTTCCAGGCCGCCACTGCTTCCTGCAATCGCCCCTGCGCTGCATAGATGACCCCGAGGTTGTTATGGGCTTTTAACAGATAAGGATCCAGCGCAATCGCCCTTTGATATTCAGCCATCGCCTTATCCAGCACACCCTGCTGCTGATGTACCGCACCCAACTCAACGTGCGCTGGCGCAAACTCGGAGTCCAGCGCAATCGCTTTTTGAAACGATGTTTCGGCCTCCCGATACATGCCTTGCTGCGCATAGACCAGGCCCAGATTGTGATGTGCATCTACCGAAACGGCGTCCAGCGCAATCGCCCTTTGAAACGATGTTTCGGCCTCCCGATACATGCCTTGCTGCGCATAGACCAGGCCCAGATTGTGATGTGCATCTACCGAAACGGCGTCCAGCGCAATCGCCCTTTGAAACGCCCTGGCAGCCCGCTCAAGCTTTTCGTAGCGTGCGTGGATCACGCCCAACTCAACATAAACAGAGGGATCATTGGGACTTTGTCGTAGAACGGTTTCTACCTGTTCCACCTCTTCCATATACGCATACAGCCGTTTGAATATCTCCAACTCCCGCTCTCCCTCGTCGGTTTTTCCCTGTCTCATGTAGGCCATACCCAAACCATAGTGGGACTTCGCGTGTTCCGGATCGATCTCCAGAGTCCGTTCGTACGCCTGAATAGCCTCCGGATACTTGCGCTGTTTTGAGTAAGCGTTTCCCAGCGCGTAGTGGGCATCTCGATAGTCGGGGTCAAGCTGTATCGCCTTATTATATTCCGCTATGGCCCGGGCATACTCCTTTCCCTCCATGTAGATTTCCCCCAGATTGTAATATACCTGAGTCAGATCCGGGTTGATCAAAACCGCTTTTTCATAAGCTCGAATCGCCTCTGTGTACTCGCCCTGCTGTGCAAGAACCCGGCCGAGGTTATAGTAGGCCTCCACAAAATCTGGCCGCAGAACGATCACCTTACGGAAGGCTTCCACCGCCTCATCGTATTTGCCATGGGATGTGTAAATAAGGCCCAAACCAAAGTAGGGCATCGGGGAGTCCGGGTCCAATTCGACTGCCTTTTGGAAGACCTCCATTGCCTTGCCGCGTTCGCCCCGGTTTAAGTGACTCATCCCTAAATGGTATCTTATCTCCCCTCTGGACATGCCCGTCTCCCTTTCGGGATACGGCCAGAAGTAGATGATAAATCCGATCAACAGGAGGAGTACAGCATATATCCAACCTCTTTTCCATTTTCTTAAGCCGGCATTCACAATTCCTCTCCTTCCGTCACCGTGAGGACCTGATTCACCTGGAGATTCTCAAATCGTTGAACCACACCGCTCGGCCATCGAATCTCCAGAAGGTCCACGCGCTTGTTGGATCCCAACCCGAACTCCAGCGGAAGGCTATTCGTGGATCCGAAGCCGCATCCTCCGCTGACCTCTGCGTACAATAACAGCGAACCCGCACGCACGGTCACCGCCGCCCCGATCCCATCCCGGTTGCTCCGAGTTCCAACCGTTTTAACCACCAGCCAGGCGTTGGAATTCCCATCGTTGCGATATAAGCGATTCACCCATTGATCCCCTATGAACGCCCCTCCAACGGGGACGTAAATATCCAAATCACCGTCACTATCATAATCTGCAAACGTCACACCATGCCCCTTTCCGACCTGTTCGACGACGGCGGTAGACGCGGTCACATCTGTAAATGTCCCATCCCCATTGTTGCGGTAAAGAGCATCGGGTTCTAACCGCCCCATCTCCGGTCCCCCGTTGGCCAGGTAGAGGTCCTGATATCCATCCTGGTCAATATCGCCAAAGTTGGCCCCCATTGATCCGAAGGCCTTGTTCAGCCCCGCCTGGATGGTCACATCTGTGAAGGTTCCATCCCCGTTGTTGCGGTAAAGCACGGGCGTGCTATAATAGGCGTCCGGGCCAGTTTCTCCGTCAACTTGACTCTGGATATAATCGGTGAAATCGGCCATAGAGGAAAAGAAAAGATCGAGATCCGCATCGTTGTCATAGTCCAAAAAGAACGTCACAAACCCCTTCCGTCTTGAGGCGACTCCGGCTCGGTCGCTCACATCTGTAAATGTCCCATCCCCATTGTTGTGATAAAGGACATTGGGCTCCGTATGATTGACGACATACAGGTCCAGGTAGCCATCTTTATCGTAATCCCCAAAGGCTGTTCCGATAGCCGATCGGGTGTCTGCAACACCTGCTTGAGCGGCAACATTGGTGAAACTGCCGTCGCCATTGTTGCGATAGAGCACGTTGGGTGACGCATCCCCGACCACACCGTTGGCAATATAAAGGTCGAGAGCCCCATCATTGTCGTAATCCCCCCAGGCAGCGCCAAAGCCCGACCCGGAATCTCCTGCACCAGTCCTCTCCGTCACATCGTCAAAGGTGCCATCCCCATTGTTCCGGTAGAGCGAATTCGGTTTCTTGCCAAACCAGCCATCCCGGGTTACGTAGAGATCCAGGTCCCCGTCGTTGTCGTAGTCGGCAAACAGAGACGCGAAACCTCCCGGCATATCGGCCAGTCCCGCACGAGCGGCCACGTCGGTAAAGCTACCGTCCCCGTTGTTCCGGTAGAGGACCTGAGGCGAATAATGTCCCAGGGCGAAAATATCCTGGTCTCCATCGTTGTCATAGTCTCCCCAGGCACTACCTCGTCCGCCGTCCACCTTTGCAACCCCGACCTGGACAGCAACGTCGGTGAACAGGACGGGGGAATTATTGATATCCTCTTGGAAAAGACTGAGTCTGTATCTCTCCTCCAAATCCTCTGGATATCCGCCTTCCCGATCGTAGGCGAGTTTAAGGGCCCATTTGGTCTCCAGGCTGCCCGGCCTGATTTTAAGGGCTTCTTTCAAAGCGGGAATGGCCTTGCGGTAATCCTGGCTTCGGAGATAGGTAATCCCGAGTTGATATTGGGCTTCAAAATGCTGGGGATAATGCGAGATAATCGATGCGAAGCGTTCTGCGGCTTCAAAAAATTGACCGAGTCTGAGTTCCACGATACCCAGCTGAAAAGAAGCGCCCACATGATCGGGATTCACCTCCAGCACCTTCTCAAACTGCCTCTTGGCCTCCTCCAGGTTGGGAAGCATCCCTCCCGCGATCCCCAGGAGGTAGCCGACCTTCATCCGTGCATCCGCAGGGATACTGTCTGGATCGGTCAAAAGCACTTGCTGGATCTCCTGTCGGGAGTCGAAGAACCGCCCCTCGGTCGCCAGAACCTCCGCAAGCACCAGGCGAGCTTCGATCCGGTCCGGCTCGATCTCGGTCGCCTGGTGGAGCACATCGGCCGCTCGCCCCAACATCTGCTGTCTCAGATAGATCTCTCCCAGCCGTACGCGGGCATCGTAGTGGGAAGAGTCGATCTCCAGACAGCGACGAAATGCCTGGATCGCCTGATTGTACCGGCTCTGATCCATAGATTCGACCCCGCGCCGATAATGCGCCTCGATCTCCTCCTGGTCCGAAGTTAGGGCCCAGACCGGAACCGCGATCAGCAACAACAAGAAAACCCGCATTTCCATCCTCCATTGTCAGCCGTACAGCCAGAGACAGACCTGCCAGACCGGTGGTTGCTCGGCCGCCCCTTGCAAGAAACTCCCTTCGTGTCATTATAGCTCGTCCGAGTTCTGGTGTGCAGTAGGTAGCGGTCCAAACTGCTTGACGGCGTCGCTTCTATCTACAATATCCGGCACCTGGACCGGCCTGCCCTCGTAGATCGACTGCACCGCACAGATTGCCCCGGCGCAGGACCGGGCGCTCTCATAGACGTTGCACGGCGGTTGGTAGTCCTCCAGGATGGCATTCACCAAATCCAGGTCGGCCAGGTACTCCGTGCCGCCGTGGCCTACCCTCTTGGAGATTTCCTCATCCACAATCAGCGGCGGCACCTCGATTTTCACCATCCCGTGTTCCGGCTGCTCCTTTGCAGCCCCGTCCTCCTGTTTGGCGGACTCCGTGTACATCCACCCATAGACACCCCTGCTATAATTCGGATCTTCGTCGGCAAAGCAGCCATAGACACCCGGACCATCGGGAGGATGGGGCAGACGCCCGGAGGTCTCCAGCGTGCCCTTCGTCCCGTACACAGCGGCATACTCTATCGTGGGTCGCTTCGGCCCCTTTGAACAGACGCATCGGGCAATCGCACCGCTCGCCGTTTTGAACAGTGCCACTTCGTGATCGTACACCTGTCGATAGGGCATATTCTTCTTGTTTCCGTACCCGAACACCTCGACGAATTGCTCTCCCATCAACCAGTACGCATTGTCCACGGCATACAGACCGCCGCCGGCGTTGATCGATCCTTGGGCCAGTTCTCCCAGCCCCCATCGGAAGGTTGGAGAACCATCTTGCCGGATGGTAATTCCCTCAATGTCGTGGACATATTCCGTCTCCACATAGTAGATATCTCCAAGATTCCCCTGTTCGATCAACCGCTTCATATGCACCGTCGGTGCCATCCACCGGAGCTGATTGTCCATCTGGACCTTCAGATTGCGCCTTTCAGACATATACACAATTTTCCAGAGCGTCTCCAGAGACTGGTTCTCCATTGGCACCTCAACCAGGACGTGCTTCCAATGGTCCAGTGCCGCAAGGGTGTGCTGTCCGTGCAGGTGACAGGGCGTGCAGAGGACCACCAGGTCCACGTCCTTTTCGGCGAGCACATCGGCGTAGCGGGTGGTCCACTTGCCGATACCGTGCTCCTCTGCCGCAGCCCTGGCTCGCTCCTCAACGACATCGCAGACCATCACCACCTCCGTCTGGTCGATGTACTCGTTGAACACCCGAACGTGTGCCCTCCCATGGCCCATCCCGACCACGGCAACCTTCAATGTCTTTGCCATCGCCTGTTTCTCCTTCTGATCATCTCAATTGCTCAAGCGTGTGCCATATGGCTTTAGTCTGCGTGGATATGGTGGCCGCTACCGGGGAACCAGATCGCATCCACAAGAATTGTCAGGGAGACTCCCAGTGCCCAGCCGACCAGGATGCCGATAAAAAACGGCCTGGATCGCCTGTAGAGCGCCGCGTCCCCGACCTTTATAAAGGTCCATTTAAACGCCCAGGCCAGAAAGATGGAAAAGGTCATTCGGTAGCTGAAATAGGTGGATGAAATCGCAAATCCAATCGGATGGATCGGCCAGCCGGAAAACCGATACCGCAAGAACGTCATCACAGCCATAACCCCGGCGCCGATCCAGAAGAACTGCAGCTTCACCCAGTCGGTCGGAAAAGGCGATTGCATATACACGACCACGTCGTTGAGGACCTTCGGCGCAGCGGAATTGATCTTCCAGGAGTTAAAGTTGTAGGCTCCGTGGGCATATCCCAGGTAAAGGGTTCCCCACACTGAGCAGAGCAGAGAAACAAACAGCGCCAGACCGGTGCAGACCAGAATTCCTTTCCTGGAACGTGCGGCCACATCCGCCACCTTTCCCACCTGAGTCAATACCGGCATGAACAGCCCCGTCCCCCGGGCCACTAAGGAGTATGTGAAGGTCAAGGCGGTCAGGCTGGCCCCCGAGGTCGCCTCGGTGCCCAGCACATACAGCGTGGAATACTGCGCCGTCATCGGCGCCCGCACATAAGCCAGGCCGGTCTCGACTACGATCCTCGACACCCCGATGTATATGACGAGAGTAGAAACCGTCAACACCAGGGCCATCGTGTAGCTCATCCCTGCGCTGTGCAGCCAGAAGAGAATGAATACTATACCCAGGATAAATCCAAACACGACGGTCCGATAGGACATCATCTCGTCGCCGTCCTCGGCGAGACTGGCATCCCCGAAGGCACCGCGCACTATATTCTTCAGGTGGTGCCGCGCTGTCCATATCACCCAGAACACCATACACCAGAACGCTCCCCAGCATTGCCAGCCGGTGGCCGCGCTGTAGGATGACCAGTACGCTCCTTCCCCAGCACTGTAGCCGATGCGGTTGAAGATGGAGGCCTCGAGAATAAAGATGAGAAAGAAGAACCAGATGCTGAACAGCACCTCTAAGTTCGCAAAAAAACCGAACGCCATCGCAAAAAAGTGGATGTTCAGGTTTATACCCGGCGCGCCCTGGTAAAGAACCACGTTTCCTCCACCCAGGGGAATGGCCGGGAGGCCCGGGGCAAGATAGGTCAGGATGTTCCAGCAGACGATCCCAAACGGAATCGCCACCCCGGCCCAGAACAGTTTTCCCTGCATGAACTCCGGCCTGAAGCCGACTGCTCCGGATTTCGTCGCCATCTCAATTCCGACACTCACCAGAGGGTAGCCCAGCTTCTCGTGATGAGTCCACTGCCTTCTCAATGCCACCACGATGCACGCCGAAACCAGTGTCACCGCCGCGATAAAACAGACCCACCAGAATAGGGGGACTACCCACACCTCCCAGGGAATACGCTCTCCTGCCGGCAAACCCTCGAAAAACCACGTCATCGCGCCGGTCTGGTCGGATGGGGTCAGCCAGTCGGAGATGTAGTTGTGAAAATATGGTTCCCACCGGTTCTCTGGCGTGGCAAAGTAGTAAGGAGAGGAAATGATCGCCAGCCAAAAGCCCGTCAGTTGCCATGTCGGCAACACGCTCCCGGCCATCACCATCGCCAGGATGATCAGCAGTTCGAAGGACGAAAGCGGGCGCACAAAACCCAGACGACCCAGAACGACGTTCAAAACAACCAGGGCCAGGAAGCACAGAAAGGCAATCAGAGGGAAATGACTCAAGTTGAGATACGAGGAGCGGATCACGTACTCGTCGTAGGTCAGAAACAGGCTGGCGAAGGCCGCGAAGAGCACGCCCAGAATCACCGATCTCGTTGTAATTCCCTCCTTCTGCACCGGTGCAGACAGGTGCGCCTCATCTACGGCAGTCGATTCATTCGTCGCCCTGGAGGAAACGAAAACTGGTTCTCGGCTATTCATAACCTATCTGCCCTAATGTCCATTTTTTTTATCGTGGGCGGTAATAACTCAAACGATAAACTTCAACTCGCTCTCTTTTCCAGCACCCACCTTCGCAGAGTGTTCCTCAAAATTCAACATATCGAGCAAGCTCACCCCTTCTTCCATCTTTGTGAGCAACAGCCCTTCCTTTTTCTGGATATCCTCGGCAATCGGAATAGCCTTCGACAATTCCGCCACAACCATCAGACATCCGCAAATTCATACAGAAGTGCAACCGCCGACTTTTCGCATGCCAGCAAGCCCTCCACTTCGAAATACTCGTTAGGGGCGTGCAGCAACCAGCCGTGACCGAGTCCCGACATCACAAAGGGCAGGTTCAACGGGGGCTCACTGAACAACACTTGCGGAGCCGTTCCAGGTAATATAGGCACAACGCCAGGCTCGGCGTCTAACCTTTTGAGGGCTCTAACGGCGGCTTGCGCGATATGCTCTTTCGGCGATGTTCTGGCTGGATCGTACCCGGTCACAAATCTCAGCTCGATATCACCATATCCGTGCCGGTCCAGATGGGCGCGTACCTTGTCCAGAATCTCCTGGACAGTCATATCCGGCACCAGCCGGATGTCTATCTTGCACATCGCCGAAGCCGGCACAATCGCCTTGGGTCCAGGCCCAGTGTAGCCTGACAGAAAGCCGTCGATATTCAGGCCAGGCGCAAAAATCGCTTCTCTGACAAGGTCCAGGCCATCAAGCCCTTCACGGAATTCCGTAATACCGTACATCTCCTTGAAGGCACGGGGCCCCCAGATATCGAGCAGATCGGTGAGCATGCGCTCATCCTCCTCGGTGGGAGGCTGCACATTCTCATAAAAGCCATCAATCGCGATTCGGTCGTCGGCTCCGCGCATAGAATTAAGTGCCCAGATCAGCCGCCACACCGAGCTGTTGACCACAGGCCCGACCATGGAATGCGCATCAGTCGGCAGTGTTTTCACTTCCAGCTCAAAGTAAGCAATGCCTTTGAAACCCAGACTTACCTGCGGATGGCCTTTAACGGTTTCCAATGGGAGATGGTAGTACATTGCATCGGCGGTCTTCAACTCATCTGTGTACTGTTCAATAAACTGAGGCAGGTGCCGACTGCCCAATTCTTCCTCACCGTCTATGAGAAAAATGAGGTTGACGGGCACATCACCTGTAACGGCCTGAATGGAATGGACGGCGTGAATAAAAGCCATCAGCGGTCCCTTGGTGTTTATGGCACCCCGGGCAATGATACGGCCATCCATAATCCTGGCCTCAAAGGGCGGCGAATCCCAGGCCTCCAGTGGATCTACCGGTTGGACGTCATACATGCCATAGACCAGAAGGGTGCGATCGCTGTTCCTGGACATCAAGTGGCCGTACACGACGGGATGACCGCCTTGCAGAGGGACCAGCCTCGCGTCTGCACCCAGGTCTCGCAGCATCTCTGCGGTCATTTCGGCACACTCCTGTATTCCCAAATTCTCCGTTGAGATGCTGGGTTGGCGAAGATAGCGTTGCGTAGCTGCCAGATGATCGTCGAAATGTTGATCAACATATTCGAAAATCTGTTTAAGTGTATCCTCTGCCATTTTTAACGCCCTCCTGATCAAATCTGTGGATACATCTTGTCCTCTAACGCATGCTCTGTCGGCAAGTAATCGCATGTCCCCCGGCCGCCATCCACCAGGATAACCTCGCCGGTGATAAAGCGCGCGGCTGAGGATGCCAGAAATACAACGATCCCTGCGATGTCCTCCGGCTCTCCGATGTGCCCGAGGGCAACGCGCTCGGCCTGTGCCTTTTCAGCTTCGGATGTAAGCGTATCGCCCCAGATCTCGGTGCGAATCGCGCCGGGTGCCACGGCGTTGACCGTGATTCTATGCGGTCCCAGATCGCGGGCACAGCACCGGGTGAACGCCTCCATCGCGCCTTTGGAGGCGCTGTAGGCGGCTCTCGCAATCCAGCCCAGGCGGGCGTTGAGCGAACTGATGTTGATGATCCGTCCACCGCCCCCGGCATTGATCATAACCTGAGCCGCGATTTGCGTACAGAGAAAGCACCCCCGAGCATTCACCGCAAAAATCCGTTCCCAATCGGCATCGGTAGTATCGAGAACAGAACTGGCGACATCGATACCGGCGTTGTTGACCAGAATATCGACCCCGCCAAAACGTTGAACCGCTGCCTGGATCATGACCTCCACCGCTGCGCGATCCGACACATCGGCTTGGATCGCCATAGCCTGTCCATCATCCCGTTCAATCTCACCGACCACGCTCGCGGCCGCCGAGGCATTGGCGGTATAGTTGACGGCGACCGCCGCCCCCTGAAGTGCCAACTCGCGGGCGATCGCCCGGCCGATGCCCCGGCTCCCGCCCGTCACGACCGCAACGCGATCTTCCAGGCCTTGAAGAGGGGATAGTTTTGTATCGTTCTCCATAATTTCCGGCCTCCAGGACAATTTCTGAAAAATGGACGAAACCAGTACCTCAAAGCTCCGCACTCGACGCTTCCCCGTAGGGCAATGGATAAAGCGGTTTCATCTCATCGTGACGATCCGCAATCTGTGGGATGGAGATCGGTCGATGCGCCACCTTCGACTCTTTGACCGCAACTGCTCCGGCACATGTGCGCGCCGCTTCATAGACATTGATTTCCGACATGCAATCGTTCTCAATCGAGTGGATCAAGTCCATCCAACTGAAGAACTCCACACCACCATGCCCCACCTTACGAACCATCTCCTCGGTGATCCACTCCGGTATTGGAACCGGCGGCACCTCAATCGGACGCATCTCGTAAGGCCCGGTATAAGGCTTGGGGCCGGCGCCGTCCTCCACCAGACATCCGTAAAGCCCCGTACTGTCCGGGGGCGCAGGCAGATACCCCGTAGATTCGATCGTGCCCTTAGTACCCCACACCGATTTTGTAATTTCCTTGTAGGGACGCCTCGCTGCCTTTGAACACTGGACTCGTGCAATCGCCCCGGAGGCCGTTCGAAATAGAGCCACATCGTGGTCGTCCACGTTTCGGCTGGGCAGATTCTTGCGATTGCCGTAGGCGAAAACCTCCGTGAAGTCCTCCCCCAGAAACCACCGGGCCGTATCCACAGCATAGATGCCAGCTCCGGCAGACACAGATTCCTGTGCCTTCACTCCGTAGCCCATCCTGAAACCCTCTTTTTTCATGAGCCCGCCTCCGCCCTGCTGCCGAATATCCTGCAAATATTCGCAGATTACGTAATAGATCTCTCCCACCTGGCCATCGTCAATCAACTGCTTCATCTTCACCGACTCTGGGATCCATCGGTCCGGACAGTCCATCTGGACCTTCAGATGTCGCCGTTCGGCCATCGTGATAATTTTCCAGAGCCGTTCCAGGGACTCGTTTTCCATCGGCGTCTCAACCATCACATGCTTGCCGGCATCCAGCGCTGCCAGCACCATCTGCCCGTGGATGTGACAGGGCGAACAGATACACAGAATGTCCAGGTCCGGGTCCGAAAGCAAGTCCGCGTAATGCGTGGTTGTCTTGCCTATATCCAATTCCCCGGCCGTGTTCTGCAGCCGTTCCTCGTTCACATCACAGATCACAGTGCACTCGGTCTGCTCAAGGTATTCGTGGGTTAGGCGAACGTGGCTTCCCCCGTGACCGAGCCCGACCACACCGACCTTGTAAGTCTTCATTTCCAGCACCCCCACCTTTAAATGGTTTCCAAGCTACGCCTTTTCCAGTTCCAGTATCATCCCGGTGCCCTCCGCCTCCCGGGCGCCAGATCGCTGTGGTAGGGCACCTCTGATGTGCGGCGTTCCTGTGGTTCAATCAAAACAGACAAATGAATTCCTCAAAAAAAACTGGTGTCCCTTGGATATCCGTTTAATTCAAGAATACGGTCAAGGACCACCAGGTAAAAAATGAGAACAGAAGATAGAGTGAAACCCGAGAACAGTCCACAAAATCAACACCGGGAGCGCGGGGTAGTCCAAGCCCCCGGCGTTCGGCATACTGTTGCAGACACCTCAGAACGTCCCGTTCACCGTGAACCTCAAAGGTGCGTTGAAGAAATTACTATGGGTGTAAGCGATGTCCACACTTAGCGACGCGGCGCCAAAAGTCCGCTTGAGTCCGGCGCCGACGCTGAAATCCTCGGCGTCGTAATTCCACTTGTACCCCCCTCTCAGCGCCAGTGTATTGGCCAACCACAGCTCAGCACCCAGGTGGACGCGTCCTTCGTAATCAATCGCAAACACGTTCTCTACTGAAAGCGTCAGGTAAGTGGGATCTCCCACCTTCCCGACCACCTCCATAGCCCCGGCGATTGTGTAAACCACCGGCATAAAAGCGCTCTCTGCGATAACAGTGTTGTCCTGCCCAAAATTCTTCAGGGTCATCGCCAACCGGGAGTTCCGGAAGCCAGTGTAGAAAAGCGTACCGACGCTGGCGTCAAAAGCAGTGTTCGAATCTTCGAACAGGGACTCTTGAAGGTACCTGAATTTTGCACCGAAAGAGAGCCGATCGGTGAACTGATAGGCATAGGCAACGCCGATCGCGAAGTCGTTTCCCTCCACCATCTTGCCGGTGCCTTTGGGTTCGAAAATGGTCGTCTCTTCAAACGGCTTTGTCTGGAACGACACCATGCTGACCCCGAAGACCGAAGCACCGAACCGATAGGCCAGAGCGCCCGAGTAGAGTTTTGAATCGGCAAACCAGCGATTGTAAGAAAAGGTGTATGCAGCCCTCTCGATGTGGGTCAGACCGGCCGGATTCCAGAAGATGCTATTTATATCGTTGGAAATGGCCATATACGCAGATCCCATTGCCACAGGACGGGCCGATTGGCCGATCTTCACAAAGTTGAATCCGGTCGTACCCAGTTTCTTGAAGATGGCCTCTGCATCCACGGCCAGAAGTGACCCCATCAGTGCGGCCAAAGTGGCTATCCACAGAATTCGTCTCATTCTCATGCCTCCTTTCATGGTCGCACGGTTATTTGACAATCATAAAGGTTCCGGTCTTCTTCTCACCCTCGCTCCCCGGCATCAGAGACTCCACCACGAAGAAGTATTTTCCCGTCGAGACCTTCGACGCGAAATTCAATACCACCTGATTCCAACTCGTCTCCCCCCGAACCGGAGACCTTGTTCGCACTGGGTTGTCCACCACCGCGACCAGATCCCCGGAGACTGTAAAGATCGAGATCTTGCACCTTCGAGGCACATTCACAAACCGGATCTCTTCGCTGCCGCCCGGGTAGCGGTGGATGTCGTCGAGTCTGAACGGGTTGGGCACCACAATCACCGGGTCCTCGAATCGGTCTTTCTTATCGGAGGCTACCACAAACGGTATGCTTCGCAGGTGCGTCCTCGTTTCGGGCGCGCCGTGTCCGCTCTCCAGGGAAGGGATCGCCATCCCTGTGCCGTTCCAGTCGGCGTGCCCAGAGTCGTAGCTCCGGACGGAGTACCAGTAGCTGAACCCCGCGAGCGAGGTGGCATCCTTGTAGCTATGCGTTCCAGTCGAAAGGTCCACCAGAAGCTCCCAGGGGCCCATAGACGTGTGTTCAGACCGGTAAATCCGGTAGCCGGATACATCCTTCGCCTCAGAAGTCCCCGCATAGTCGGGGTCTTCAGCGTCCTCTGCGTCGGCAGACCAGGACAGCAGATTGTTCCCGTCCTCGTCGCTCTCTACCGTGAATCTGATGTCGGGCGGCGCGTCCGGAATATCGTAGTTGTTGGCGTAGGCAAACCGGGCCCGGTCCAGGTGCAGGGCCAGTGCCCGTTCGCCGTCGGGCAACTGAGCCTGGGCACCTGGCTGTCTGCTCCATCCAAAAATGTCCACCGTCCCCCCCGAGCTTGCAAATTCAGCTCCGGTGCCGGCCACCCAGGCCACCACGACCTTGGCCTTATCGCCGGGCCCCAGGTCGTAGGGCCCATAGGTCTGGGCGAAGCCCATGGTCATAAGCTCTGTAGGGTTGTCCTGGGGGTGCTTCGGCGAGATGGGGCGCGTCCCCTGCCCGGTCATATCCAGGTAGATCTGCTCGTCGGACATAGGATGCTCCGGCGTATCGATGTCGTCTAGGCTGCGGATCTGCCACCAGAAGGGGAAGGCCGGCTGGTCGGGATTCTTTGGTGCCACATAGACCTCGTCGTCCTGGGCGAACCCGTCGGTCGGATCGGCGTCTAACAGGGCCAGCCCGATATACTGAAATGCCCGGAGTTGCCCTTCTCTGATGAGGCCGGAGTTTCGGACATTGCCCGGGGCCTCAGCCAGCCGGGCAGGCTCTCCCGTGTCATCGGTCTGGTCAAAGGGATAGTCGCCGTCATAGACGTACTGGATCTTTTTTCCTCTCAGATCCGCGTGGCCGTCGAAATTGGGCGCTTCGCTGTATTTGAACCAGTCGTCCTGCACCCGGGTGTCCACACCCTCCCAGCCGCTGGTCCAGCCCGTCCACATGTGTCCCGCCCGAGAGACTCTGGGCAGATTGAAAAATGAAAGGTAGGTATCGTTCAACTGCTTCGTCCCGGTATTCTCCAGAATGACCTCTTGAATGATGAAGTCGTCATAGTCCGGGTAGCCCCACGCCTTGGCCTTTCGAGTCACGACGATTCCCGTTTCGGTGCCCCACTGCGTAATCAGGATTTCCTCGGGTTGGGTGTCGTTGGGAATGTACCGGTTGTAATCGAAGTTGTGGATTTCAGTCACATCGTTGACCACTGGCGGTGCCCCCGGCCAGTAGTTGGCCGTCACCGCTCCAGTTGCCGGGGAGACCGTCCGCACCCCCAGGTCTTTCTCTGGACCGGCGGAGGCATCGTAGGTCATCGGCATGATATCCTCTGTGACGATCCGGGGGTTGGACATCGACACATTGTAGAAGCCGCTCTCGTCCTTTGTCAGCACATAGATTCCCTCTCCCTGGCTGGTGTGGGTCGAACGGTCCGCAAAGTCGATGCTCTCCTTAACCGCCCAATGGTCTTCAAAGTCTCCCTCCAAAATGGGAGCGCCGGGGTACATCAGGCCCGCGTCCCACAGCCTCGCCCAGCTCCTGGTCATGCCCTCGGTCTTACCCTGGATGCCGTTGCTGCGATAGCCCGACCAGAGCAGCCCCCGGGTCAGGTTCCGCATCGGCGCAGCCTGGGCCCAAAGGCTACACGGCAGAAACAACAGCGATAGCACCACAGGCCAGAAGCCTATTCTCACTATTCGCATCTTGAAACCTCCTTGTGATAATGAAGGAGCGCTTGGGATTGGGCCACAGCCTGTGTCCGATTCAATCCCAAGCCCTGAGATATAAAAATAGAGTTGACCTGTCAGAAGGACACCATCACCCCCAGCTCGATCTCCCTTGGGAACCCGGCATACCGGCTCAGTTCTCCGGTATCGCCGAACTGGTTGTACTTACCGCTGTCGGGCCTGGGTTGATCCAGACCGTTTTTCCACCAGTCCACATCCGGTCTGGGCTGTAGATCGCGCTGGTTAAACAGGTTCCTGACGTTGAAATAGAGTGTGGGACGCACCTGGTTGCGGAGCTGGAACCGCTTCACAAAGGCCAGGTCGGCCCGGGTATGCACAGGTCCGAACCACCACTTCGGTGGCTCGCCAGGTAGTGCGAACCGCCTGGCCCTCCCCTCCTGCATCCGATAGACCAACGTGACGCTGATGTCGCTCCACACCGGTCCATAGTCCGTCGGCGAGTGATACATAAACACCGCCGACCCGAAACCCGGCCGTTCGGTGCCGAAGGTCCCCTGCGCTGTGCCCCGCCCCCGGGGATTCACGTTAAACTGTTTGTAGGACCACATGCCAGGCCAATCCTCCATTTCTTTGATCTCGGATTCCTTTAGCGGATCGTAGTCCGCCGCCGCGCCATTCTGGATGGCCCGGAGCCGTTCGTTGGCCCGGTGGCCGAATTCCATGATCTCATCGGTGGTCAGCGGCACCGGCACTTCCGATCCGGAATCGCTGCTGTTCACCTGTCCGTCGCCGTTGGTGTCCCGGGAGTGCGTCACATAGTAGTTGGTTCCGGTGGCGACCCAGTTCGAGTCGGGCACAAAGTAGGTCCGCCACCACCCGGACTGGCGTGCGGCCGACACCCACTGCTTATTGTACGAAACCATGAATGCGAACCCGTGGCTGAGATTCTTCCTCAGCGACAGCTCGATGCCCCGGACGTCCTCATAGGAGTTGTTCCTCCAGTCGGCCCCACCGCGCTGGGGGGCCTGCAACTGGGGATCCCACCAGTAGCTGTTGCCGTAGAAAAACTGATCTGTCCCGCTCTTGTAGAAGACCGTCAGAGAACTGATGTAGTCCCCGACAAAGTTCCAGTCGGTCCCGACCTCAAAGCTGGTGGTCGTTTCATACTTGATGCGGTCCCAGAATCCGGACCAGTCCCGCGAGTCCGACTGGTTCCCGACCTCTGTCGGATCGATCTGACCGTTGTTGTTGAAATCCGCTGCCCGGGCCCGACTGACCCACCCATACTGAGCGATGTACCATGTGGAAGGCAACTGGCGGAACACCCCGAAGGAATAGCGGATCGTGGCCCTGTCGGTGATCGGGTGTGAGACCCCAACCCGGGGACTCCAGGCCTGCAAGGCCTTGGCATCCACCAGGGGGATGAGTTGTTGGCGCGTCCACGATTTGGTCATCGGCGCCATCGACCAGAGTCCGTGTTCGCCCTGGGGCACCTGGGTGCCCCAATCCAGCCGGTCGTAGCGGGTTCCCACATTCAGGACCAGCCCGTGAAACTCCATCTTATCCTGGATGTACCAGGACGACTGGATGGGCTCCCACGGCTTATCTCTGGTATATGGCTTCCCGGCCACGCGCAGGGAAAAACTCGTCATACTTTGCCAGCGTTCCCATACGGTCAGAACCTTGTCGAACGCGACCTCGAATCCGCTCTTGACGAAGTGCCCCTTTGTGATCTGGCTGGAGAAATCGAGTTTAAAGTTGATCCGTTCCCGCTTCGTAAGCTGATACTCGGTTCTCGTCGAGGGAGCTGCTGTGAAGTAGCCATCCGCGTCCCGACGAATGTCCTCGGTAACGCCTTCTCCGTATTGATCTACCGGTACGTTGGTGGTGTCCTGGTTATCCCGGAAAAAGGAAAGCTTCGCCTCATAAAATGTCTTGGGCGTCAGGATGTGGGTCAGTGACACATAGGTCAGGTCGTTTTTATACTTGACCTGCCCGGAGCCACTTCCCTCCGGAAGAAAGATGTCGCGGCCCAACTGCCTTCTGGCACCTGAGCCTCCCCAGTAGCTTCCGGAACGGCCGTAGATGCCCCCCACGCCCACCTTGAACTTTGAACGCGCATTCCCGGTCAGTTTGTAGGAGGCCTCGATGTTGCCAGGAGAGGCAACCCAACCCGATTTACGGTCTGGATAGAGGTAGAAGCCACGCTGTTTGCCCTCCGGAAACACCGCCGCCAATCCCCGATATCTGGCCGAGGTAAAAAAGGAGGCATTTTCGACCACTGGTCCGGACAGAATCCCCTCCAGACGGTGGCCGATCACGCCGGTGTAGTCGGTCCGCTCGTGTACCCTCCGTCCGGTCTCCGGGTCGGTCTCGCCCGTCCAGTTCGAATCGTTCCACTTCATCTTATCTTCATAATAGGGGCTGTCATAGACGTTGCTGCCCCAGTGCTTCTTTCCGGCCGGATTCAACAGGTAATCCAGGCTGCCGTGGAAGTCCTTGCTCCCCTCCTTTGTCACAATATTGACAACACCCGCTTGAGCGTTGCCGTACTCGGCCTCCATCCCGCCTGTAACCACGGCGAGTTCCTGGACAGCACTGGCGTTGACACCCTGAAAATTTCGGCTGGCGTGCGACCGCCGCTCCACATTGACTGCAGACATGGGCACCCCATCGACGTAATAAACCACGTCACTGCTCCCGGAGCCAGATGACGACGTGTCTCCACCACGAATCGAAGTGTCTCCGTCCAGACCGACCCCGGCCAGGAGTTCAAGCACCTGTTCGGTGTCCTTGACAATGGAAGCGACCTCCTCGATGTTGGAGTTATCCAGGATGTATTTGGTGGTTGTCCTGTCCGGCTCCACAGGGGGTCGCTCAGCAACGACCACGATTGCGGCCATCTCCAGGGCGGTCTCATTCATGGTAAAATCCACAGTCGTCGTAAAATCAGCGATGGCCTGGACATCCGTCTTGGAAACCTGGTCGTAGCCGATCATGGACGTCGTCAGCGTGTAGATCCCCGGATTCACCAGCAAGATCAAGTAGTCCCCATCTGGCCCTGTGGTGGTACCCTGTGAGGTGCCCTCGATGATCACATTTGCTCCGGGCAACGCCTGACCGTTGCTGTCCACGATCTGACCCTTGATCTTCCCTGTGGTCCCGGCAATCGCCTGTTCGGAGGTCGCCGAAAACAGCAGCAGAAAGGCGAGCAGCCCTACAATCCAGAAAACACGATCACTCTTCATATTCTTCTCCTTTTATTGACAGGTTGCGGATCACATATAAAACTTCACTCCAGCCCCGATGTCGAACAAGTGAAACGGATGGGTCTTTTTCACACCCCAGTTCAGGAAGGGCCTGAGCTCTCCAATGATCACATTATAACTCACACGCAGGTCCAGGGCAGCCTTCGGACCCAAGAAGATCTGCATCCCGCCCCCTCCGCTTACACCCAGCGCTGTCCGCGTATCGTCGATCGCCTCCAGGAGCAGGGTCTGATCCAGCGTGGCGCCTCCTTGTTCGGGAAAGATGAGCCCGCTCACCTTAGAATGGTAGTTGTGGAACCCGGCCCCAACGGTAAGATAGGGAACGCTTCCTTCGCCTTCGAACTTCTTATCCTTCAGGGCGAAAAGCCAGTTGACCGCCAGGCTGTTAAAGGTCATATCGGACTTGGCCTGTGGACTTGTGTAGTCCCTTCCATCCTTGAAACGAAACGTCCGTCCCTCGAGGCTGCCGCCCGCAAACTTCGAGTAGTAATACTCCACTTCCACGATCCGTGCCGGACTGGTTACAAAGTGCGCAGCAGCCCCAAGCTTGAATCCCTCGGTGTACATATCTCTGAAGTTAAACAGCGGCGAATAGAGCTCGGCGAATACGCCGAATCCTCCTCTGTGGCCCTCTTCCTGAGCCACAACAAAAGCCGTGGGCGACAATACCCACAAAAGAATCCATAAACCCATGATCCTTCTCATAAAAACCTCCTTGAAGATACGCAGTCATTTTTCGGCCAACCCACTCGTCTCAGATAATCTCCCTTTCCGGACCCAGCCGATTGTAAAACTGGGGGATATAGACTTTCCGGCCCCCCTCGTTGATCGAGATTAGCGAACAGATCGCTGCAGCGCAGCTCTTTGCCGCCTCATAGACGTTGATAAATGGCAGCCTATCGTCTAAAATCGCGTCCACGAAGTCGCGGCAGTTGTGGTACGTACCGCCGCCGTGACCGGTTCTTTTGGCAACCTCGGCATCCAGTTCGAGCCCCACCAACTCCAGGGGCTCAATCTCTCCGGGAAGCCCGCCCTCCTCCTGTGCATGTGCAATACCGAGCACGCCATTATACCGATCTCCCTCAACGGCCGCCCTGGTGCCGTATAGCGACTTGTAGAGGTTGCAGCCAGGCCAGGCCATCGCCTTGCAACAGGCGACCTTCACCGTCACCCCACCGGTCGTCCTGAAAATTGCCGTCTCCCAGTCGTTGACTGTCCGATATGGCGAGTAAATGCGGTTTCCCAACCCGACCACCTCGGTGAAATCCTGCCCGATGATCCAGCGGATGTCGTCGATCGCGTGAATGCCGCCGCCGGAAGAGATGCTCTCCTGCGTCGTCGTACCGAACCCGTCCCGCCAGGTCTTCTTTCCATCTCTTACAAACAGGTACACCAGACTGTGTGTATATTCAGACTCGGCGTAGCATACCTCGCCGATTGTGCCCTTCTTCACCAGCCGCCTCAAAGTGATCGTGCGTGGATCCCACCGGCTGTTCTGTTCCATGGCCAGCTTCAGCCCCGTTCTCTCTACTGCCTTGACGATCTCCATGCACTGGTGCAGCTTGTCGGCATTCTCTACCATCGGAATGGTTGTCAGGATGTGCTTTCCCGCCTCCAGGGCCGCCAGACACTCGTCTCCGTGGCGAAACCCCGGTGTGCCCGTGCAGATGAAGTCCACGTCCTGGTCGGCCAGCAGGTCCCCGTATTCCGTATAGACCCTGGGCACCCCGTATTCCCTGGCCAACTGGTTCGCCTTCTCCTCGTCGATATCGCACACCGCAGCGACATCCACTTCGTCGATGTAGTCGTGGAATGTCCTCAGATGTGACTCCCCGAATCCAAGCCCCACGATCCCTGCCTTCAAGGTAGCCATCGATTCCCTCCGACAAATGACAATCTTAAGTCACGCAAATGAAAATGGCGCAACAAATCCAGGCAATACGATTCCTCGCCAAAACAAACCGTTCCATAATTAATTTAAGATTCACTAATTTTTATGTTTAGTTAAGTTTGACTAATTTTTGCTTGACATCAAAATCTGTCTTTCTGATATTGAAAGGCGCAATGCAGAGAAATTATAACATTTTCTCTCATTGCTCTGGCCATTAGCTCCTCCGTGCAAGGTTTGGTAGCTAATGGCTTTTTTTATGCGCCTTGCCAATAAAATTCCGTTTTTACGCTCCAAACTTTTCTCTTATACCCGGGATTGTAGTGCTGCCTTAGCCCGGATGAACTCACTGCGTGCGCTTTACCCATTGCCTCAAGCCGGTATCGAAGTGATCCCACACTGCCTGCCGCATCCCATCCGGATTACGCGCCTTCAGGGCGAGGAAGATCCGCTCGTGGTTCTGGAAGTGTTCCAGGTCAATTCTCTCCCAGTCCCACCACTCGCGGTGAGCCGTAACGAAAAATTCACTCAGCACCCGTCCAAGAGCCTGAGTCGCCAGATTTCCTGTTGCTTCGTAGGTCGCAAAGTGAAACGCCCAGTCGTGCGTGTAAAACTCGACAGGACGTTCCAACGCCTCCCGCATCGCTTCCAGGTGTTGCCCCATCGCTTCTAGCTGATCTTCAGTTACGCGCTCTATTACCATCTCCACAATTCCAATATCCACCGCCCGCCGCAATTCGTACATCTCTATAATCGTCTTTTTATTTATGGATGGAATAAAGCTCAGATACTTAAACAAAGCCTGAGGGTCGAACTCTCTGACACTGATCCCATGCTTGGGACGAGCTTCCAGAACGCCTATTGCCTCTAAAATCTTGACCGCTTCTCGAACGGAGGCACGACTCACGCCAAACGCTTCTGCCATCTCCCGCTCTGTGGCCAACCTGTCTCCGGGCATCAATCCATTCTGCAAAATATGGTTCTTGATTGCACCGATGATCCTCTTACTCAGATTTTCTTTTTCAATGCTATTAAACAAAGCCCATTCTCCCGGCCTTCCTTTGTATTTCCATTGTACAGATATTTGTGACTTTTTTGCTCTGTTTACAAAAACAGACATATCATTATATGGTATAATGGTCAGACCATTAGTAAAAATAATACGCCCATTCACATCCTCTGTCAAGGATTTTTTGATTCATGCAGGCTTCGAGATGAAAATTTTTTATCAAACAGTTGACCTCTAGCTGTGTAAAACGCTCAAATGAACTGCCATCGCAGTTGTACACCGCTCACTCGCGTTTTTTCTATGTCTATCAGTGGCTGCTTTATGAGTCATTCTGACTAATGCTCCTTCGAGACACGCTTATTTTTCGATCGGCTTCCATAGTGGAAACCGACCTCGCGGGTGGCTGTCTCACCACTCACCAGGTCCGTGATCCTCACCTCCAGAACGTTGATACCGGGTTTGGTCTTGCTCAAATCCAACTCTACATACTCATTATCACTCGACTCCGACCCGATCTGCTCGTAGGTCACTGAGACCTGAGGCTTCTTGCTCCTGAGGAGAGAGCGGAACCCGGAGGCAACCATTCCGACGATCCCCACCGAACCCTCGGGGCTGAACCGGACCAGATATTGCACCTTGTAGCGGGTCTGACCGAAAGCGTCTTTATTCAGGTTGTAGATCTCGAAATAGGCATAGACCTTTTGGTCCAGTTTATAAGCACGGGAGGGCATCGGCACCACCCAGATATTGCCCTTCCGAAATCTGCTGTTCGATCCTTTATCGCCGATGGCGGAAGCGAGCTCGATGTCGCTCATCTGGAGCGTTTCCAACCGGTAGTCTTTGACTTCCAGGGACTGTTTGTAGGCCCCCACATGCCCTGAGACCAGGTCCTTGAGTTGAACCTGGAGTTCGTATTTTCCAGGCGGCACCTGGACCTGAAGCACATCGGGGACAAACGTCCCCTTCGCCCAGTTGGATTCTCCGGTGTTTCGATAGGAAAACGTGTCTGTCGTTCGGTAGATGTTGGTGTGGCCTTCGTCCGCCAGGGCCAGCGCGCCCTGCGCGTGGGCCATCGAACCCGTGTCTCCCTCGACGAATTCTACCTGTTTGGGTGAAATGCCGTAATAGACTTCGAGCGTGGTCTGCCCATCGGGGCCTCGGAAGTCGGCCAGGTCGTAGTAGAAGTGGAGGGCAGAGCCCCGGAGGCTGGGACGGTAATAGTCCGGGGTTGCGACGATGGTTCTTTCAAAGACGAGGCTGGGCGCATATTCGAGCATTCGCGCCGTATATTTCAATTGCCTGTGTCCAGCAGGGATCGGGGGAAGCGGGGCAAAGTCGTAGGTGCGGTTGCCCAGTTCGTCGGTAAAGGTAAACTCGGTGCCGTTCTGGAGCTGTGTATAAGTCCAGGTCTCCCAGGGGACTGTATTGACCTCGTTGTCGATTGTGAGGGGCGCATAGCCCTGGAAATTGAGCCGAGCTTTCAGATCCAGGATATCATCGGAAAGGCTCCCGAGTCTGTCTTCTTCTTGAGGGGTGGGAATATTCTGCAACATAAGACGATCCAGATACGAATCCGTCGATCCCGAAAGCGCTTCAACATTCTCATCATCCAGAGTGGGATCTTCAACGGCTGTCCCTTCAGCCATCTGACGGGAGTCAACGGTGATGTCATCGGACAGAGCGTCACGGCGCGTCCGGACCGGGAAGACCGGTCCGGTAAAAGTCAAATAGTGGGCCTCGGGTCCATACATATCCACAGCCATCCGGGTGCGCACGGCCTCAACTTCGGCACTCACACTGAGTTGCCTCAGGTCGGACCGCGACCTGTAGTCGGGTTCCCCATAGCGGATATAGACCTCTCCCCGCCGGTCCCAGGAATGGGTCCCCTCAGCGAAGAAGGTGCGGGCGTACCACACCCGGCGGTAGTGCTCGATGATACGCTCGTTGACTGGGGTCAAGATATCGGAATCCCGACGCACCCAGAACTGCTCCAGATAGGCCTGGCGCTTCGCAGATTCAGCGATAGCCCGGTAGTCGTCGAGTTCCTTCTTGGAGGCCACAAGTGAGATGTCCGTATAGATCTGGCGCTCCCCTTCATCCAGGTTCTGTAGATAGCGTTCGAAGTGTTCCAGGGCGGATTCGAAGTACTCATGGAAGAAATAGCCCTGGGCTACCAGAGGCAGGAGCCGGAACTCCTGGGGATTGGCCTCCAGATAAGGGGTGAGGTAGGTGTTAATTTTGTCATATTGCCTGGCCTGCACGCAGGAGAGCCCGAAAGCGTAGAGGCCATTTGGGTCATCGGACTCCAGTTTAACGTATTTTAAATAGTATCCAATCGCCTTTTGGTGATCCTCCCGAAAGTGTTCGTAGGCCTCTCCGAGAAGCCAGTAGGCCGGGGCGTAGAGCGAATCGATCTTGACCGCCCGCTTCCCCTCGCCCACAGCACGCCGGAAATTGTAGAAGGCCGCCAGTCCCTTGCCAGGCATCTTGACGTAGGCCAGCCCTAAACCCACGCGGGCATCGGGGAGGTTGGGATCGAGTTCTTTGGCCGCTGCGAAGGCATCTTTGGCTACCTCGAAGTCTTCCTTCTTGAGGGCAGCGTAGCCGAGCCGGATCTGGAGGGTGGCGTCTTTCGGGTATGTCTCGGCCAGGCGAGCAAAGGTATCAACGGCCTTGCCAAATTCGCTCGCTCGCACCTGCTGCTCCCCCAGGGCGATCATAGAGTCCCGCGCGGATTTGGATAGGACTTGTGGTGCTGCCTCGGACGGTAGATCCTGGGCAGAGACGGCAAGTGTGAGGATCCAAATCAACGTCCAAAAGGGGACAAAAAAGAAAGTAAAACGCCGAAATCCGACAGAAACGCTCATCGTACACCTCGAGTCTATACACCGCTGGGATCTTGACTGTAAAGATGGATCCTTCTCCAACTACCATTACATCTACGAAACTTTAGAATAATATAAGGTTTGCTAACAGGAGAAGTCAAGCGGCAGGTACGATCCGATCTCGTTATATTGCTGTGTCCTCACGAAGTTTAAAAAAACTCCTTTTGAAATTTTTTAAAAAAAGCTAACTTAAACCGAAGACTGTCAGGCTGGGGTTCCCAGGTACACTCTTGACGCAAAATTTATTCAGTCAGAGACGAGGCCCACTATGTCGGCACGCCGAGGAGGAGGGCTATGCAGAAGCTCACTGTTTCACGAGATGACGGAATTTATGAGGCTTTCGCCGACATTGCCCGGACGCCGGACGGCACTCTTGTCTGCACTTATCGCGAGAGCATGGCTCATGGTCCCTGGCCTTTCTCGCGGATCGTAGTGCGCCACAGCGAGGACGGTGGCTACACCTGGCAGCCCAGGCAGGTAGTCATTGAGAAGGATGGCGAGAAGGGGGAAGGGCGACTGAACTGTTCCCGCATCACAGTCTGCCGGGATGGAACCCTGTTGCTGATCGTAGATTTTTACGTGCCCGGTCGGGACCGGTTGGTGAATCCGGTTGAGAACCTGCTGTTCTGGAGCAGTGATTCGGGCCGGACATGGGAGGGGCCTATGGAGACGGGTATCACCGATGGGATCGTGCCTTCCATCAAGGAGCTTTCCAACGGCGACCTGCTCGTCGGTGTGACCCGCCAGCGTTCTACGGACGGGAGACTCTCCGGCCTGAAGGAAGAGCAGACAATCTATCGTTCCGGCGACGGTGGTCAAACCTGGGAGGGACCCTCAGTAGTTCCAGCCTCGCCTTACCTGCGGCTAAACGAAGGCGATTTTGCCGAACTGGACGATGGCACGGTGGTCTGCTACATGCGTGAAGATGGGGAGCGGTTCACGGGTTGGAAGAGTACTTCGAACGACGGTGGTCGCACATGGTCTGAAGCCTTTCGCAGCCAGATGCACTCCTGTCTGGGCCGTCCATCGGTCGGCCGGGTTCGGTCTGGCGAGATCGTTGTCACCTACCGCTTCTGCTCTGCGGTATCCACCAGCCTGGCCCTGTATGTAGAGACTACCGCCGAGGCGGTTCGCAGGGACGATCCGAACCCGAATGATTACGCGACCGACTATCGCCAGGCCAGGTTCGCCTTTCTGGACAATGACCGCAGCCTTCATCCCGATAGCGGCTATTCCGGGTGGGTGCAACTTCCCAGCGGCGATCTGTACGTGGTCAATTACATTACCGATGACGCCCCCCGGGCTTTTATTCGGGGCTACATTGTCTCTCGCCATGATTGGTTTTTGTTCCCGGAAGGCGCTGTGTCGTGGCTGCACCCATCATCATCCCAGCCCTATGTAGAGTTGTCCGCCGAGTGGGCCCGGAAGCAGCAAGAGCGCAATCAGGCGCAGGACTGGTCGCGCTACGTGCCAACACAGAAGTAAGGAAGCGAACGCGCTGTTCAAGAGGAATATTAGCACTCGATTTACCATTATCCATGTTTTGCAATGCAGGTCCCCATCAGTTGCGCTATCTGGCGGGGATTTTCTATACATGTGGTGGAGAATAATGATCCGGAATATTCTGCACATAGGAATGGGCGTGGGCGTGGTCTTTTTGGGGCTGGTCGCCCTGGTGGAGTTACTGGGATATGTGACCTGGTACCTGATGCCCAGGGATGCGGAGTCGATGCAACAGGCGTCCGAGTTTGAGGAGATGATGGGCAGGTTGGTGCAAAGTCCTACAGAGGGGGCTATCCGGGTTGTGGTACCAGATCGACACCCGAGGAAGGCAAAAGCCGTGCATCGGGTTATGGAGTGGCCGCAGAAATGGGAACGCCAGTTTCGGGAAGCCCCAATGCTAAAAAAGAGGGTGGCGGTGGGTGAGTTGCCGCCGGTTGAGGAGCGTTTGCCGGAAAATCCGCTGGTGATTGTGCCGCCCCATCAGAACGGGCCTTATGGAGGTACCTGGACGCGGTTTGCAACGGGACCGAGAGATATAGGTATTGTGGAAGCGCGATTTGCCTATGAGGGATTGGTGAGATGGGATCCGATGGGGCAAAAAATTCTTCCCAATCTGGCAACACATTGGGAGATATCCGATGGGGGACGGACCTATACATTCTGGCTGCGAAAGGGGGTGCGCTGGTCAGATGGGCATCCCTTTACAGTAGAGGATATTTTCTTCTGGCATGAAAATGTGTTGAGTAACGAGGAGTTGACACCAGTGGTCGCGCGGGATTTTCAGCGGGGAGGCGAGGTGATGGCGATAGAAAAAGTCGATGCGTACACCGTGCGTTTTCGTTTCAGGCGGCCCAATGGTCTCTTCCTGAAATTGCTGGCATGGGGACGCGGATACGAAATGTTGCGGTATCCGGCGCATTATATGGCGCAGTTTCATCCGCGGTATGTGGCACTGGAGAAATTGGAAGCGATGGCGGGGGAACACGGTTTTGACTTTTGGCACCAGCTTTTTCAAGACAAGCGAGACTGGTGGAACCCGGATATCCCCAGACTGTGGCCGTGGGTGGTCGTGGCACCTCCGCCCGCTCGTCCTTCTGTGCTTGAGCGCAATCCCTATTATTGGAAGGTGGATCCAGAGGGGAACCAGCTTCCTTATATTGATCGTATGACCTTCGAGATTTATGACCGCGAGACGATCAATCTCAAAGCGATTAACGGGGAGATCGGGATGCAGGGGCGGCATATTCTGATCGAAAATTATTCCTTATTTATGGAAAATCAGTCACGCGGAGGGTACAGGGTGCTGCACTGGATTACTGGCGGAACCGGGGGTGAGAGTGTTGCGCTGAATTTGAACCACAAAGATCCGGTGATGCGCGAAATTATTTGGGATCGTCGGTTCCGCATTGCGCTGTCATATGCGATTGATCGGGAGGCGATTAACGAGGTCGGTGGGTTTGGCATCGGTCAGCCGAGACAACCGGCACCTTTGCGAACGTCGGTGCATTATTCAGAGGCGTTTGAAAAAGCATATATCGACTACGATCCGGATAAGGCCAACTCGCTTTTGGACGAGATGGGACTGGTGGAGAGAGATCGGTCCGGTATGCGATTGCGGTCAGATGGAAGGCCGATCAGACTGGCAATTGAAACGATGTCGCTCAACAACCGGGTGCTGGAATTGGTGGCGAATTATTGGACGGCAGTGGGGGTGAAGACGGAGATCAAGGAGGAGGCCAGACAGCTTTATTACGAGCGGAGAAAGGCGTTGATACACGATGCGGCAACTGCGGGGGGGGAGGTTCAGAACCCACTTCTGGAGCCGCGCCTGTTTGTCCCTTATAATGTGGGATCGAGCCACGCGATTGGGTTCACGCACTGGCTTTTGACCAATGGAAAACGGGGGGAGACGCCCACGGGGGATATGCGACGCTGCATTGAACTGTTCTGGCAGATTGAGGAGACGCCTGACGAGGCGGAACAGGTTCGGTTGTTTGGGGAGATTATAGAATTGAATCGGAAAAATCTCTGGGTGATCGGAACTATCGGGAGCATGCCCTCGATTATGCTGGTACACAATACATTTCGGAATGTGCCGGAAGTCGCTATGGCGTCATGGTCGGTCCGCACGCCCGCAAATACTGCGGTTGAGTGTTATGCGATTGAGCCATAGCCCATAGGAAGGATGTGGATGATTATTCCTTTAGTGCCGAAAGTTGAGCGGCTTGTTCAATCTTGCCATCGACAATGCCCATGTAGCCAATCAGCATTTCGTCAAAACTTTGCTCACCCCAGTGGACCGTTGCGGAGGGGTCGGGGTTGAGTTTGTTTTTTGCCGAGTTGTCAAAGACGGCATGGCTGACCACGCGCGTTCCAGCGGGCAGGTATTTGGGGGTTGAGAGGGCGTAGAACCGCTGCCAGTTGAACGTGTAATTGGGCACAGAGAGCAGGTTTTCGCGGGTTCCGTCGGGATAATGTGCAACATATCGGAAACCCGCGCCCCGGAAGTGCATATGGGGGAAGAGGGTGTAAAGCGTTACATCCTCTTCAAAGACTTTTATGGATGAATCGCGATGGGCACTGGCATATGGTGGAATTTTAATTTTCGGATTGGCGGGACCAACCACGCGGTGTTCTCGCAGGTTTTGTGCGTCGGTGAAATACAACCCCAGTTTGCTTTCATCCACTTCGGGGCGTCCAGTGGTCGTATAGTGGATTTGAAATTGGAGTTTGCTCCCTTTGGGGAGTAGTTGCGCCGTGCCTTTGGGCAGCATGACACCGTCCATGCCCGGTACATAAGAGGCAAAGATGCCGTCTAACCACCGGTTCTTTTTGACGGTTTTCATTTTGTGCCCTTTGGGATAGATCACGCGCGCCAGTGCGTGGTGCATGGCGGCGCGATTCCCCGGCAAAAATTCAGTGCCTCGCACTTGCACATCGCGGTTGATGGGCACTGTGATTTTGGGATAGCGATAGTCGATAATGCCGGTTGCGGGGATTTCCTGCCGTTCCAATGCGATGACCAGGTCGGGTTCTCCATAAGCCCATGTTGTGGCTTGTGTCGGATTTTCGGATAACGGGTCAGGACCATCACCTCGGGGTGATCCAGCTTCGATCCAGTAGATGAGGGTTTGTTCTTCTTCTGATGTGAGAGACAGGTCGTTGCTAAATGTGCCGATGTGTGGGTCTGCATGCCAGGGAGGCATGCGGCGTGTGCGCACAACTTCGCGCATCATTGGGGACCAGCCAGCGACTTCTTTGTAATCGGTCATGTCAAAGGGGGCTATGCCGCCGGGTTGGTGGCAGGGCACGCATTTGTTTTGCAGAATGGGAGCGACCTGTTTTGCATAAGAGATCTGTTTGTGTTGTGCGCGGTCTTTGCCCGGTAGAGCAATCAGGCAACCGGGTGATGCAAGGGCTTTGACGGCGATTTCCTCACCTTTGAGGTGGGCGAGGAGTGCATCGGCGAGATAATGGTTGGACGCGCTGGGTTTTTGTGCTTCGTAATTCAGGCGATCGTCGATGGGACCCCGGTAGCGGATGTGCCATGTTTTGGGATCGATGACAAGGGCCTCAGCCGTGCGGTGCAGGTCGAGCGATTCGGCGACGAGTTGTGTTTCGTCAATGAGGATAGGATAGTCGATGGAGAAGGCGACGGCTTCCTCGCGTACGCTTTCGCGGTCGTCTTGCAAGTTGGCATTGAGCATTAAAAATTGTACGCCTTTGGGCGCGTATTCATCGCGTATTGCGTTGAGGCTATGCACTGCATTGCGCACAATTGGGCAACCATTGCCCTGGATGAATAATACGATAGCAGATGCGTCTGAGTGCTCATGGAGTGTGTGGAATTCGCCGTTCTGGTCATAAAGGCCAAAATCGTCCACGACAATGTCCATGGATTGTGGTGTTTCGGGAATGGCAGAACAGCCGATGAGAAGACAGGAAAGGATGTACGAGAGGTGTTTCATGATATCTCCATTTAAAAGTCCCTATTTCGCAATAATTCCAGTACGCGCTCGAGGTCATCATTGCTGTAAAATTCGATTTCGATTTTGCCCCGGGAGCCTCTGCGGTTGATATTGACCGCCGTGCCAAAATAGCGCTGGAGGTCTTCTTCGAGAAATAGCAGGTTGGGGTCTTTGGGTGGTGTGGATTTTTTTTCTGTGGTGCCTTCTTTGAGTGCTTTGACGAGGGCTTCTGTACGGCGAACCGATAGTCCCTGTGCAATGATCTGCTGGCATAAGGCAATTTGTTGATCCGCGTTGTCAAGGCCCAGGAGTGTGCGGGCGTGACCTGCGGATATCTGCCCGGCTTGCAGGGCGTCGAGTACTTCGGGTGCCAATGCGAGGAGGCGCAAGGTGTTGGCAATGGTGGAGCGGTCTTTGCCCACGTGTTCTGCTACCTCTTCTTGTGTGAGAAAACACTCTTCTATGAGCATGCGATAGGCTTTGGCTTCTTCAATGGGATTGAGATTTTCTCGCTGAATATTTTCAATTAGCGAGATTTCCATCATTTCCTGGTCTGTACCCACATCCATAACAATTGCAGGTACAACTGTGAGTTCGGCCTGACGCGCGGCGCGAAAACGCCGCTCGCCTGCGATCAATTGATAGCCCGATCCAAAGCTGCGCACAGAAATAGGTTGAATGATACCTTTTTCGCGGATTGATTGCGCCAATTCGCTCACGGCTTTGGGGTCGAATTCCGTGCGCGGTTGGTGGGGGTTGGGTTCAATATCATCAATGGGTATTTCGATGATTTGCCGATGGCTCTGTCCCATGGGCGAAGGGGTAGTTTCCGATGTGATCTGGTTGGCAGAGATTTCATCGGCACCGGGAATCAGGGCGCCCAATCCCTTGCCGAGGGCATTGCGTTTAGCCATTGATGACCTCCCCGGCTAAGTTCATGTAATTTTGCGCGCCGGTAGATATAATATCGTAGAGGATGATGGGTTTGCCAAAGCTGGGTGCTTCGCCGAGTTTGACGTTGCGAGTGATAATCGTATTATAGACGCGGTCACCAAAATGCGATTTGGTTTCTTCGGCAACCTGGCGCGCCAGGTTGAGACGTCCGTCGTACATGGTGAGTAAAACGCCTTCAATAGTGAGATGTGGATTGAGGTGTTGTTGCACGAGGTGCAGGGTGTTGAGTAATTTGCTCAGGCCTTCAAGCGCGTAGAATTCGCATTGTATGGGAATGAGTACAGAGTCGGCTGCCGTCAGCGCGTTGAGCGTGAGCAATCCCAGTGCGGGGGGGCAGTCGATGATGATAAAATCATAGGTTTCACGCGCTTGCAGGAGGGCATTTTTGAGGCGTTGTTCGCGCGATGTGACGGAGACCATTTCCACTTCGGCGCCGGTGAGGCGAATGTGAGAGGGCGCAATGCTGAGAAAGGGCAAGTCGCTTTCGTGGATTACTTCCGTTAGGGGTACGTCTTCGAGGAGCACTTCGTACACACAAGGCGTTTGTTCATCTATCACAATGCCACATCCGCTGGACGCATTGGCCTGTGGGTCTATGTCGAGTAGCAGGGTTTTCTTTTCGGCTGTAGCCAGACACGCAGATAGGTTGACTGCGGTGGTGGTTTTGCCCACGCCGCCTTTTTGATTGGCTATGGCAATGACCCGTGCGGACATCTCAAACCCCGTAAATTTACTTAATAAATAGAGATATTCAAGTCGGTAGAATATAGTGTACGCATAGGGGAAAATCAAGCGCGGGCGTTTGTCGCTAATTCACTCGGTGGGATGGAAAGGCGAGGGTTATGGTGCTTTTTGTAATGGCTTAGAGTACTGCATAACGTCGCTAAAAAGCACAAATTGGGATTCACTAACGTCAGATTGTGGCATATATCGCGCGAGATGCTGGTCTTTGTGTAGTGTCTTTGCGAGTGCGATCAAATCCAGACGCTTGAGTATATCGGCTGTAATCGGACGTTTGGCATCCCAGAAAATGAAAGCATGTAAAAATTCATGCGCTGCTTTTGAATTGAGGAGGTCGGCGAATAAAATCGCCTCATCTCGATTTGTGCATGGAAGAAAATAACAGGTGTCGTCAACCATTGCGGGTTTTTCGTCCAGAGGAGGGATGATTGAGAATTGGATTTTTTTGTATAACCCTGAAATCGCTACTTTCCACTGGGCAAAGGAATAATCGCCGATGCCGAAGATAGAAAAACGCGGTTTGTTTTTGTAAATAGAGCTTTTTCGCCGATCCAATTTGTCCGCATGGTTTGTGAGATAAGCCCATGTCCTTGGTGCCTTTTCTCGAATGATATGGGTTTCATCTCCGACTTTTCGCTGGGGTATCAGAACCCATCGCTCGGGCGTTTCTGTTTTGCATTTGACGACATGTGAACTTTTGTAAAGTGGGAACATAAAAGTATCTTCTATATCGACAACTTCGCCTATGCCATTTACAAAAGTGCCATTTTTGCGCGTAAATTCCATGATGCGGGCGCAATCGTGCTTTACGCCCGACCGCCATTTGAAAGGAACCTGACCATCGAGTTGAGACCATTTTTCATATTTTTTTAGATCGGCTAAAATTTCAGTATTGTGCATCCCTATCTCAGAGATTTTACATTTTTCCGAAATGCCCTGAAAAACATCGCACGTTTTTGTTTTTGAAGGCACCCCCGTCTTGCATACCAATAAGCACGCGGAGACAGAGACATTGAAATGCGCCTTAGAATCTATGATATACAAACGGGTATCGGAGATGCGAAAATCGCGATTCCATATATACTTCAGTACTTTTCTCGCAACTGTGGTTTTGCAAAGCACCGCCAATACTGCGCTTCTGTTCTGCAATTTGTCCAGTAGATGGATGAGCATCCATTCGGATATATCGAAGTTGGATTTTCCCGTTATAGCATCGAACCCTTTATGACCTTGAAAATTGCTCTTAGCAGGCAAATTCGATCCCCGAATACGTCCCAAGCCTGAATTAGTTACCCAGGGGGGATTGCCGAGTAGAAGAATAGGTTGTGGCAGACGGGTTAAAATATTTTCCCAGTCGAGTTGAAAAAAATCTTCATTTTTGAGTTCGATCCGCGCAAAGTCCATCCCCCGCAGTTTTCGCTCAAGTGCCAGTAAATACTCCCTGTTGATTTCGTTGCCAAAAAATTTTCGCGTTTGCTCAAAAGTGTCCATAGCACTCACTATAAACCCACCGGTGCCGCACGTTGGTTCAATGACGCTCTCAGGTCGCACGCCTGTAGAAAATAGGAAGTGACATATCTCATCTGTGAGTTCAGACGGCGTTTGAAAGTCACCAAATTCCACTGTTTGTCTGTGATTTTTTGCACTCATAGAATTTTTAATATCCCCTCTACCTGTCCTGCTTGTTCAATAATTCTCCGATACTGAAGCCGCCATTGTAGGGCGTTGGAGATTGTGAGGTACCCAATATTGGGCGGGTTGTTCAACAATTCCTGAGCTATTCGATGCGCTTCAATTTCATCGACTGGCAAATTTCTGTCGAACATAAAAGCAGTCAGGTCGTCTTCATTTCCATCATTTTCAAGAATTTGTCTCAAACCTCTCGTTGTCTGGTAATCTGCTGTCCTCGCCTCATTGACGAAGACAGTATGGAAAAATCTAAGGCGTCCTGTTTCAAACGCCTGATTGTCTTCTTTTTCATAGACAAACACCAGTAGAGAATAACCTAAGCCGAAAATCTTTTGTCTCGCAGACTGAAAGGGACAAGAAGATTGTGGTTGCCGAATGCTGGTTACTTTCATATCAACTGCCAGATCAGGGAAGTCTATTCCCCTTGCGGAACTTCCTTCCGCAAATGAATATCTTTGAGCCAGATATGCCCGAAATTTATGTTCAACATAGGTCCCGATTGCTTTTCCATCTGTGACGCCAAACAGACTGGCATGCTCGCGTGAAGACTCGATACGAGCAAATTGGTTCGCCTCTTCACAAAGCAAACTGATTGTCAACTCGGGTTTCATTGGGGTTTTCCTGTGTGAAAATATATGGACTACTTGAAGATAGTCATTTTTCGGCGTTTTTCAAGTCCCATCAATTCTTTCTGGCAATTTTCCGATAGGCATATCTCATTTAGGACGCCGAGATTCTGGAGGCAAATTTTGATTTGTTGAACTAAAACAATTGCCCGCCTCCTCAATGGAAGCGGGCAATTTTGTCTTTATCCCTATTGGAGATAGGAGATTACTATTCCAGCGAGGCGTGCGCCCCATCCGTAGTATTTCTGATATGTAATCACATTAGCTTTGTTAGATGCATCATTCCACTGCTACATGCTTCTCAAATGCGGTCTTGCCTGCTCAATTAATCTTGCTCCAGTTCTAATATCCTGAAAATCGAGATACCTTAAATGAGATAGATCATTACGGGTTTTCAGCATCCAAGATACCAAATCTCGAATATTATTTAGTTCAGACTCGCTTTTTATCAACTGGTTTTCATGAGTAAACAGATAGTGCAAATGTCCAATTTCTCCAGTATTGCCATTATACTGTCCATCACACCAATTGCGCCAGTTATTTCCATGTTTTTCACTCAGATACTCACAAACGGCTAATCGCTGATCTTCAATGGTGAGAAGAATGGATCGAGATTGACCTTTCCTCATAAGCCGTTTCAGATCCTTTTGCTTTCTTGTTGCAACCAGCACTGCAGGGTGAACGTTATATCCTTCGCCGGGAATCAAATTTAGGGCTCCGCTTGCCCAAAGGTCGCTGGCGGATGTCGGAGGTTTATAACCTTGAGTGTCCATCAAAGTAACTTGATTCAGATTTTTCAAAGCTATCTCCCTCCACCCTTTCTTATCAGCATAGCTAACTAGACAGCTAAATATATTGTCAAAACTCAGGTCCTCAAGTTGAATCAATTTATCAACGAGGTCCAGATCCCATCCCGCTGATTCTGCTAAAATCGCATTCTTCCAGGTACTCTCCAATGAGGTAACTGGCGATACTAAGTCGAGGTACTGCATCACATCCCATCTGGATACAATACCCCACCACCATAGATGTTCTAGCAAAACATCCTCGAAAGGGCCTTCAAAAGCGAGCTTTCCAATTAGCGGAACACAGAAAAGGGATCTATCCCGTCTTTCCCGGCAGACATGGGCGTAATCGGCCAGAAATTTTATCCAGCGTTGCCTATCTAATTCATCTAACTCGTTCAAACCCTCCAAATAGATTACCAAATCCGAAAATTTATTGGATTGGGCAATAAATCCAGCATCATGAATAGCCGTAGAATCATTGCCTTGCAAACCAAAAGCCCGAGTGATTGCCTCCCCGGGCTGTGCGTGATAGTCGTTTATCAGATCCGAGACTGATCGTTCTTCCCAAAATAGATCTAGATTACGCTCTCTAACAGCCTTTCTGAGAGTCTGGGATAGAAGGTGAGTGTCAAAATCTTCTGGTAGCCTAAAAGTGAGGTTTTTACGATCTTCCAATTTGTCAATAGCTTTACAGATAAATTCTGAGGGGCCGGGTAAGGACCATTCCATAGCGGCATCATCCCTCTGTGGTCATCGCTGCGGCAACAAGTTCGGGACAAATTTGCTTACCATTTCCGCAGTCGAGCAAATTCAGATAATCAAAATACTCGATGACCTGCCGGAGTTCTTCAGATGACATTTCCTTAATACTGTCCTCATCCTTAACAGCCTCTAGCAGTTCGACAAATTCAAGGGGTTCGTTTTTCCATTCACATAGAATTCTCCAAACTTGATCTGCGCGGTCCATTTGGTTCAGCCCAAATTTTTCACAGAATCTCTGTCTGAGAGTATCGTCAAGATTTTGTTGTACCTCACGGATTTTTTGAACAGCGTTTGTCCAGTTCATTCCTTCATCATTTTGGCATAGTTCTGTGAAATTTTTTATAAAGATAGGCCACCCACCTGTTACATCCAGAATTTCCTTGTATGCATCTGTGTTTGGTGCAATAGTAAGGTCTTCCAGCCAGCGTCGCAACCCAGCGTCATTCCATCGCTTCAACAGTAGGAGCCGACCATCTGCATTAGTCAGTTCTTTTCGTTTTTCTATAGGTATTTTAAACCAGATTTGTGCCCCTTGAGGTGGTACTACGAAGAGAATCCGAATTGTCCGTTTTTCAGAACGGCGACGATTTACAACATCCAGTGCTGTTTCGATCCACTCAATAAGATTTTTCGGCTCTGAACCAGCTTTTTCTAGAGGTACGATCGGAATCACATATCCCTCTCCTCTAATGTGCTCTTGAAGCCAAGACCTTAGCTGTTTGGACGATTGGACATTAGCATCTAGTAAATGTACTTGCTCAGTATCAGTATAGTCTTCAACGGCCGCTTTCACACCTTCGGGAACACTTTCAATTCCCAATCCTTCACTGCCAAATATCAACCGGATGTCATTCTCAGATTTGAGAATATCCGACTCTTGTGCAGCGGTCAATGGGCTACACTGATTTTTATCTTTTAGGAGACGCCTAAAACTATTTGGATCAAACCCGGGAGATGGAGGATACTGCAGGATTTCTATAAGTTGCCCCTCAATCTGATCGACCGTACCCAATAGCCGGAGCACATTTGGGCTGCGCAATCTATATTGGTTATTTTCCGTCTTAATAAGAATGCCTAATCCTATCATTTCGTCAAGTAGCCCCCGGATTTCATCGATTTGAATAGTCTCACCGAAACCCTCTGGCCAATCTTGACACGCTTCATTAGCAATCCAATTGACTTCAAAGCCTTTCTCTCCTGCACCAGCACGGATCTCATAGGCAATCTTATAAGCGATAAACCGATACCGCTTATCCAGATCTAACGTCCAGTTAAAACGCTCGAGAATAGTGGCTCGAAGATCTTGGCTCTGATAGACCTCTTCAATGTGTTTTTTTGAAATTCTATATGGAGGTGCATCCTTGGCAGAAAATGGTTGTTTCCTAAGATATTTGAGCAACTCATTACAGAATAATTGGATAAGATTGGGGTAGGAGTTCATATTAAAAAGAATCGTCGCCACAAAACTAAGATCATCAAAACGATATCCTAGCGTTTTTAGTGGTTTTAAAATCAGATCCTGTGCTGCATCAGTAGTTAGAGGGCCAATAGATACAGGTTTTCCCAAATGAGCCAATGGCTGGTTTGGTATGGCACTGAAACGCTGCACATTGTGCAAACCCGCAAATATTAGCTTGAACTTCCGCCTCGTCCGATCCATAAGCCATTTGAGTTTTAAAACATCAGGGAAGTTTTCTTTCGCATCTTCCTCCAGAAAGTCATCAGATTCATCCAATAATAAAAGGACACGTCGATTTGGTCGGTCTTTAATCCATCGGTTAATCCGATCAAGCAGTAAGTCTTTATTACTTGCTCTTCTGGGGATAATACCCTTCTCTCGAAGACACTTTCCTAATGCGGGCCATAAGGCATTAGGTTTTGGAATTCCATTCGCCTTCAGATCAAGGTAGATGGCCTTATGTTCGCCAGATTTGTTTTCGAATTCGCGTTCAACATATCGAAGCAGTGCGGTTTTTCCAAGTTGCCGTCCTCCATAGATGATACAGGAGTCATTTGGGTCCATCAAAGAAGCGGCCTCTTGCTCTCGACCAAAAAACATCTCGGGAGGTACATTGCCAGGAGAAAAAGGTGTATATGGATTGATACGGGTGAAGGGCATAGCACAATCAAAAAGTGTCGTCAGTCGCGCTCCCCGTTCGTTGCAAAGAAAAAGAAGCAGATTTTCGTCAATTAACAGAAAAGGTGGGCAAGATTCTCTTGTTGAACGGGCAAGGTCTTGACGCTCCTGAATATTCATGCGATTAAAATAAAATACGATAATAGCTTGCCCTTCGTTATCTTGGTTAATCCAGTCTAAAATTTCATCTTCCCTTGATTGGTCCCATACACACATTAAGCGATATTGCCCATTAGATTCGGATCCAAATGAGGGAATAGGACAGCGATAGGAGACAGTCGCTTTAAGAGGTATCCAAACCCTGCTGCCGGTCCGATTCCGATTGGGCCGACCAATATTTTGGGCTTCGAAACCCAGCCATTCAAGAATTCTTCCTACCCTCTCCCCAAAGCGTTTTGAAAATATCTCTGTTCTAGATCCTTTCAAGTGGGTCCAAGTATCCAACACATTGTCAATATCTTGCCTTTGGGGATCAGGCACCTTATCCATATTTATGGGGCCTATAGACTGTCCCCCTTTTACGCGGGAAATAATTGTATGAAATGTCTCTGTTCTAAACAATTCCTCAAATTCCTTCACAGCTTTGGGAAAAAAATCTTGAAACTGGTCAACCCAATTATCTTCACTAGGATCAGATAGTGGCTCACCTTTTTCATGAAGAGCAATAAATCCTTCAGCAGTTCCAACATCACCGCGATCTAGTACGGCATCAATCTTTTTTATATCGTCCTCTGAAATGGATAGTTTTTCAAGCTGTTTTCTACATTCAGCAAGCCTCTTTTCATGTATATCTTTTATATCATTTCGGATCTCCTTGAGCTTACAATGTTCAGGTCCAAAATTGAGAATCTTCTTTGGCTCTATACCCTCAATTTGTTGGCTAAAATCTGATCTTTCTTGGTCCGTCAGTATGTCATTCAATATGGAACTTTCAATTTCTTGTTGTGTTGTTTCAATATCATTTTCCAAGGCTGTAATACACTCGCCTATTGCCTCTTGACGTGCTTCTTCGAGTTTGGGTATAACCTCATTATCACATTCGAAAGCTATTAAACGAAGGATATGTTCTGTAGCCCAGTGATTGCGATGTTCTTTCTGGTTTTCGAAAGCTTTTTCCCAGGTTCGGTCTGACTCTGGCAGGGCAATATGTTGAACCAGATGATCCCCAAGATTATCCAACGCCGTCTCTGTTGGTATCCATTTCTCTGTCAATTCCAAATTGGGAATTTTTAAAAGCTCGGCAGACCTCAGAACTCGTTCGTCATCTTCAGGTGGTAATGGCCCTCCATGAAAAAGCCCGGTTATTACCTTCAATACCTGTTGAGAAATCGCAACACTTGCCAGAATAGGTTTGAAATCCTTGTGCTGTTCTGCAAAATCTTTGAGTTGTTCTCTAGCCGTATCTGCATGCTGATGAATTTCATCTCGTAGCCTTAACGTTCTAGTCAAATCTGTACGATCGTCCCGTTTCGGTCTCTGGTCATATAATTTGACCCAACGTGATGCGAAATCTACAGCCTTTTTTATCCCATTCTCAAGAAGACGAGGTCGATAATCAAATCTATTGCCTGCGGCTTGCGTAGCTTCTTCTTGAGCAAAAGTTTGGATATTATTTAGTTTACTTATCATCGCCCTAACGACCTCAACCTGTTGCTTTTTATCTTCAGCTATAGGAGATACGAGATTATGGACAAGGTTTCCATCTTTTACGTAATCCCGCCAAATTCTATTAAGTATATTATTTTTCATGGACATCCTTGGCGCACGCTCAAGCCACTCCCTCGCTTCTCTTATCAGGACATCCAATTTCTCTTGCCACTGCTGATCATCGTTTGCATCTGTCAAGCTATCTATGATGATCGGTAATCTCCGTGCGGCAAATTTTTCCACCGCTTGACTAATGAAAAAAAAAGCATCCAGATCTGGCAGGGGAGTAAGAGACTTAAGAAAGGTATGCGCCTCTGTATGTGGTGCAAATAAAGATGGCTGAAGAGTTCCGCACACTATCAACAAACGAATGCTTTCCTTATATCCTGCTTCTTCAGATTCTAAAAACTCGAATTTTTCTCGGTTGTATATATCTGCTAAGCAACCCGCTGAAGAACCTGTGTTGTTTTGTACAGCAAGGCCGTGTATAAGAGCTTCAACAAAATGGGAGGGTAGAGTAAAAGGCAAATCTAACTCCTTGATTTCTACATAGCGTGCGAGCCAGTAGGCAAGGCTAAGACGATTTTCCCGAATTAATGCCCAAAATAAATCTGGAAATCCGCGTTCGAACCTATAGTCAGCAGATTTTAAAGAAGAGGCAATTGACTGGGCAGTTTCTGATGCGTTAAAGCAAAAACCCAGTTCAGCGGGAACCTCTTCATCGAGCAAATCAGGATTTTTTTCTTGCTTCAGATCTGTAATGACATCTTTATCGGGCACATCTTTGGATTCTGTTTTTTCTTTTTTGACTTCTACTTCAATAGGCGCTTGCCCGCCAATCGGTAAATTGTCTGCACTTTCTGGTTTAGATTCTTCTGATTTTTCTTGTGTAGTGATCGCGGGAGACTCTTCAGGGATTTCCCCTTGCTGAACTTCTGATTGTCCATCAACCGATGAATCTTCAGTCTTTTCAGGTTCGGATGCTTCCAGTGTTTCTTGTTCATCAGGCAACGGTGGTAGAGGGTCTTCCATATCTGGAATTTCCGAAAGAATAAACCTTCCTCTGACGGCTGCCATCATGAAATCATGCCCGTATTTTTCTGAAATGATTTCAGAAGTTCGATTATAGCTTTTGTCATCAAGTTCATCCCCACGTTCCAAAAGCATCAATAAATCATTTATCGGATGCTTATTTTCCAGAATTTGAGTTCTGTCTTTCTCTGTTTCTTCTGAAACGGGCGAGGTAGAAACTCGGTTCTTTAGACTATTGAGATCTCTACGGAATTGCTCCAGTCCCTCGAAAGATTCGCCCTCATATCTGATTGAGAGTGCCTGGTTAATGTCTCCCAATACCTTTTCGTCTTGTACGTAGTTCTGGTGAGCTACTATCTTTTTGAAGAATGCCGTTATTGCTTTGATAGAATCGAGTTCCTGTGCTTCAGGTATATCCGGCATCTGGACAGAATTTGCCCATTCGATGACGCAGGATTTCAGTTCTTCGAAAATTTTGTTGGCACTATTTATTATCTCCTCCATTATCTCAGAGGGAGGAGGAGAATCTGATCCTTTGAGGTTTTCGCATACTTTTTCCAGGTTATTGCTCAAATCCCAAAATTGGTCCTTAACTTGATCTAATTGCTCCGAAAATGACGAGTATGCCATGGACTTTCCTTTTTATTTTTTATCAACACCGATCATCAGATGCGGTGGGGGGGGTAAAAGGCTGTGTTGCATAAAGGGTTCGCAATATAGAATTGAATTTCAAAAAATCAAGTGATTTTACCGAATAAAAAAAACAAGCAAGTGCCCGTCTGCTCAATGGAAACGGGCATTTTTGTGTTTAAACACAATGGGGATTATTCTGCCAGTGCATCGTAGCTGCGAGGCGGGCTATGGGGAAGGGCGAACAGGATACGTAATCCATGCCAATTGCGTATTTCTGACGGATTATGCAGGTGAGATGGCATATACCTCGTTCGGTAATGAAACTATTTGAGTAACAAGAGGCAGTCGGTTATATTTGTCGTGACGACAAGCGACGAGAGATGGTGGCGATATACATGCCCTAACGCATACGGGCACAAGTGTCACGCGCTACTGCTGGGCGATTGAAAATACCTCGTATTCATCAAATAACGCGCTGGCCTTTACACAAAAAATAGAGAAAGATACTCAATTCATGCGCTTCTTCAATACGAGCGGACCGGTCGTGGCCGCAGACCATTACTGCATCCCACCTCTAAAACGGCTGAACCTCGCCGAGGTTCGCCGGCTCATTCGCGACAAACGCTACTTTGTCCTGCACGCACCTCGGCAGACGGGCAAGACCTCGGCATTGTTGGTTTTGCGCGATCTCCTCAATGCCGAGGGCACCTACCGATGCGTGTACGTCAATGTTGAAGGCGGGCAGGCCGGGCGCGAAGATGTGGAACAGGTGATGCGCACCATTTTGGGCGAACTGGCTTCCTGGGCGCGCTTGACGCTGCGCGACGAGTTCCTGGACGAGATTTGGGTCGACATCTTGGCAAAATACGGTCCGCACGTTGCGCTACGCGAGGCGTTGACGCGCTGGGCGCAGGCCGATCCAAAATCCCTGGTGTTGCTCATTGACGAGATCGACGCGCTCATCGGCGATTCTCTACTGTCGGTGTTGCGGCAGTTGCGGGCGGGATATGTTCTGCGCCCGGGGGGATTTCCACAAAGCGTGGTGCTGTGCGGTGTGCGCGACGTGCGCGATTACCGCATCCACTCCAGTTCGGCCAACGCCATCATCGCTGGCGGTAGCGCGTTCAACATTAAGGCGCGATCCCTGCGCCTGGGTGACTTCTCGCAAGACGAGGTGATCGCCCTGCTCAACCAGCACACCGAGGAGACAGGGCAGATATTTACCTCCGATGCACAAGAGACGATCTGGACACAGACTCAAGGACAGCCCTGGCTGGTCAACGCGCTGGCAGATGAGACCTGTTTCCATGACGGTGACACAGCAGACCGGCATCGTCCAATCACCGCCACCGACATCCGCAACGCTCAAGAGCAACTCATCCAGCGCCGAGAAACACATCTGGATCAGTTGGCAGACAAACTCAAGGAAGATCGCGTACAGCGCATTGTCGAGCCCCTCTTGAGCGGTGCCGAGGAACGCCGCTTCATTGATCGCGACCTGGAGTACATCCGCGATCTCGGCCTCCTGGCTCAAGATCGGCCCTTGCGTATTGGCCAATCCCATCTACGCCGAGGTCGTCCCGCGTGAGTTGACGTGGGTGATCCAGGAGGAGTTTGAGCAGGAAACCGCATGGTATGTCAATGCTGATGGCAGCCTGGACGTGGCCAAGCTAATAACCGAGTTTCAGACACTTTTTCGCGAGCACTCAGAACATTGGGTGACGCGGTTTCAATACCAGGAGGCCGGTCCGCAGTTGCTGTTGCAGGCGTTTTTGCAGCGCATTGTGAACAGTGGCGGGCGCATTGAACGGGAGTATGGCCTGGGCAGGATGCGTACAGATCTGCTGATTGTCTGGCCGCAGGGCGATCAGACGCGCAAGTTTGTAGTTGAGTGCAAATTGCTCCACAAGAGCTTAGAGCAGACCATCGACGAGGGTCTGGAACAGACGGCGGAGTACATGGATCGCTGTGCAGCAGAGGCGGGGCATCTGGTGATTTTTGATCGCCGTGAAGGCAGGCGTTGGGAGGATAAAGTGTTCCATTGCCGCCGGGCGTCTAACAGTGGGGTAGAGATCGACATTTGGGGCATGTGACAGCATCTCCATGCATCGCAGGAAAATTGGAATGACATACAATAAGCAAGTGCCCGCCTCCTCAATAGAAGCGGGCACTTTTGTATTTATCCCTATTAGAAATAGGAGATTAGTCTTCCAGTGCAGCGTGCGCAGCGGCGAGGCGGGCGATGGGTATGCGGAAGGGTGAGCAGGAGACGTAGTCCATGCCGATGTTGTGGCAGAAGTGTACAGAGGCGGGATCGCCGCCGTGTTCGCCGCAGATGCCCACTTTGAGGTCGCCGCGGGCGCCGCGTCCGTTTTTGGTGCCGAGTTCGACGAGTTGCCCCACGCCGGTCTGGTCGAGAGTCTGGAAGGGATCGTTTTCGAGGATGCCCTTTTCGACGTATTCGCCCAGGAATTTGCCGGCGTCATCGCGCGAGTAACCATAAGTCATTTGCGTGAGGTCATTGGTGCCAAACGAGAAAAATTCTGCGTGTTCGGCAATTTCGGCGGCGGTGAGGGCAGCGCGGGGAATTTCGATCATGGTGCCGACGAGATACGCGACGCGCTTGCCGGTTTCGCTTTCCACTGCGCGAGCTATGCGATCGGTCATGATTTTGAGTTCGGTAAATTCTTTGACCGTACCGACGAGTGGAATCATGATTTCGGGAACAGCTTTAGATCCCACATTTGCGGCGGCTTCGAGGATGGCACGCACCTGCATTTCGTAAATTTCTGGATAGGTGATGCCCAGCCGACAGCCGCGATGCCCGAGCATGGGATTAAATTCGTTGAGGGATTCGACCTTGTCCTGAATCACGCGCAACGAGGTATCGAGCCGCCTTGCCATTTCCTCTTGCTGGTCGCTCTCGTGTGGGAGAAACTCGTGCAGGGGAGGGTCGAGCAGGCGAACAGTCACGGGCAGTCCTGCCATGGCATTGAAAATACCTTCAAAGTCGCCGCGCTGGATGGGTAACAACTTTTCGAGGGCGCGACGGCGGCCCTGTTCATCATCGGCGAGAATCATTTCGCGCACGATATTGATGCGGTCGCCTTCAAAGAACATGTGTTCTGTGCGGCACAGACCAATGCCTTCGGCGCCAAATTCGCGTGCAACAGCCGAATCGTGTGGCGTGTCAGCATTGGTGCGTACATTGAGTGTGCGAAACTCGTCTGCCCAACTCATCAAGGTGGCAAAATCACCCGAGAGTTCAGGCTCCTGTGTGGGAACCTGACCGAGCATGACTTCGCCCGTAGAACCGTCAATGGAGACCCAGTCGCCGCCTTTGACAACCGTATCGCCTACGGAGAACTGATTCGCTGTGTAGTCGATGACCAGATCGCCACAACCAGCCACACAGCATTTGCCCATACCGCGAGCAACCACAGCAGCGTGTGAGGTCATGCCCCCGCGTGCGGTGAGAATACCCTGTGCGGCGTTCATGCCACCGATATCTTCGGGCGAGGTCTCGAGGCGCACCAGCAGAACCTGTTCGCCCTGTTCGGCGGCTTCTTCGGCTTCTTCGGCGAGAAAGACGACCTTTCCCGATGCAGCGCCCGGTGAGGCGGGCAATCCTTTAGCCAGCACATTGCGTTCAAATGTGGGATCGAAAGTGGGGTGCAGGAGTTGATCGAGTTGTTCGGGTTCCACGCGTTGCACGGCTTCACTCTGGGTGATCAGTCCTTCGTTGACCATGTCAACGGCAATCTTGACGGCGGCAGCCGCAGTGCGTTTGCCACCTCGGGTTTGCAGCATCCAGAGTTTGCTCTGTTGCACGGTAAATTCGATGTCCTGCATGTCTCGATAGTGCTTTTCGAGTGTTTGATAGATGTCTTCGAGTGTTTGATAGGCTTCGGGCTGTCTGCTCTTCAGGCGATCTACGGGTTCGGGCGTGCGAACACCCGCGACCACGTCTTCGCCCTGTGCATTGGTGAGAAATTCGCCGTAAAATATGTTTTCACCCGTGGAGGGGTCGCGCGTAAATGCAACGCCTGTGGCGCAGTCATCGCCCATGTTGCCATAGACCATGGACTGTACGTTGACCGCCGTTCCCCAGTCTCCGGGTATATTCTCCAAACGCCGATAGGTGATGGCGCGATCCGCCTGCCAGGAGCCAAATACCGCGCCAATTCCGCCCCAGAGTTGCTCGATAGGATCGGTGGGAAAATTTTGTCCCGTGCGTTTTTTGACGATGTCTTTGAACATATCGACGAGGGTTTTGAGGTCCTCTACGGTCATGTCGAGGTCGTCTTGGATGCCGCGCTTTTCTTTGACTTCTTCAATGGCGGCTTCAAAGGGGTCTATTTCGATGCCTTCAGGAGCTACGCCCATCACCACATCGCCATAGGTTTGGATGAAGCGACGATAAGAGTCCCATCCAAAACGCGGGTTGTTGCTCCTAACTATGAGACCTTCTGTGATTTCATCGTTGAGACCGAGGTTGAGTACGGTTTCCATCATGCCGGGCATGGAGACGCGCGCACCCGAGCGCACGGACAGGAGCAATGGGTTTGTCGCATCGCCGAATTTGCCACCCATAACATTTTCGAGCTTGGCAACGTTGTCCATGACCTGTTTTTCGAGTGCGTCGGGATATTGTTTGTCGTTATCGTAATAATACGTGCAAACTTCGGTGGTGATGGTAAATCCGGCGGGCACGGGAATACCCAGGCCCGACATTTCTGCGAGGTTCGCGCCTTTACCACCGAGTAAGTTGCGCATTTCTGCAGAGCCTTCGGCTTTGCCATCGCCAAAGAAATAGACATATTTTTCTTCTTGTTGTGCTTTCGACATTGCGTCCTCCAAAAGGGTTCAAATCGGGGCACGACAGTGTGCCCGGGTTATTTTGTAGCAAAAAATATAATAGGGCAAAAAAACGAGCAAGGATTTTGTTGGAATTAAAAATTAAAAATTGAGAATTAAGAATGAGAAGCAGAGCGGCTGGCTGCTGAGAGGTGATCCGCAGATGACGCAGATGAAAAAGAAGGGCTGGGATAAGCGACCTGACTACTGACTACTGATGGTGTCGGGCTGTGGCGTATTGATAGTATCGGACTGTGGAGTATTAATGGTGTCAGGTTGGAGCGTTTGGAATGATTCAATCGATGATTTTATCTGATTGAATTGGATATCGCTTTCCCAGCCGAGGATGGTTTGCAAAATGCTTCGCCGCCCCACGTAGATACGCAAATCAGCGGTAGATCCAAAGCTCAGAGCAATGGGGGTTTGTTTGACGACGACTTCCAGACCAAAGGTGCGAACATTGCCTTCAATGACGGCATATCCATGAACTTCTGACACTTCGCCATGACCGATAAAACCTTCGCGGTCGGTAAAGAGATTGCTCAATATTTCAACGGGTTGGCCGGGGCGCACCTTCCACGCACTGGTTTCGGGCATCCAGGCACCGATGACAGTGCCTTCGCCTTCTCCTGCGATGATCATGACAATGGCACCTTGACCGGCCTGCATGCCCGGATAGAGATCCTGGCGAGCTACCACACCATTGACTGGCGCGCGCAAGGTGGCGCGTTCAAGGGCTTCGCGCGCGGCTTCGAGATTGTGTTTTGCCTTGTCCAGAGATGCCTGGGTTTGACGCGTTGCTGCTTCGGCTTGTTGAATTTCAGCGGGTAGAGGACCGCGCCTCACCAGGTTGAGATTTTCGTTCTCCACTTTTAAGCTGGCTTCAGCGAGGTCATAATTGGTCTTGGCGCGTTCGTAGTCTTCCTGACTGAAGAGCCGCTGGCCTTCATAGAGGGCCTGGGCGCGTTTGAGGTCCTGTTGCCGGGCTGTGAGGTTAATACGCGCTTGCTCAACGCGCGATTCGGCTATTTTGATTTCTTCGGGGTTTGGCTGTGCGCGCAGCAGGGCAAGCCGCGCCTGTGCAGCTTCGAGGTTGGCCATTTCTCGTTTGATTTCTTGTTCTGCGGTTGTCGCTGCCGCTCTCAAATCGCCATCGTAGAGCCGTGCGACGGGTTGATCGACTGTGACGGAGTCACCGGGACCTACGAGAATTTCGTGGATGTCCTGGCTCATGGGCGAATTGATATATATTTTGTCTCCTGGTTCGACAATGCCTTGAGCCATCACAATATCGTCAATCTGGATCAGTGCAAGGGCGAGTGCAATGGCCCCAATTACACCGAAGACCCAGACTAGCCATTTGACAATTCTGCCTTTTCGGCGACGGCGCATCATGGGATTATTTTTTTCCTTTTGCTTGACAGATTTTGGGAGAATGGTATATTTCTCAACTCTCAACCAAAATTTTGGATGGGCGCGTAGCTCAGGCGGTAGAGCAACGGCCTTTTAAGCCGTGGGTCGCAGGTTCGAATCCTGCCGCGCTCACTATTACAAAACGGCCCTGAATCACAATGATTTCAGGGCTTTTTTCGTGCCCATTGCGAGTAAATATAGTAAATAAATCTATTATATTGTTTTGCAAAGGTCAAGAAAGTTATAAATAGAAGTTATGATTTGGGACCGCGATATTGCACGGCAACTTGACATCACAACGGGTATTAAATATATTGTGAATCAACGAACTCAAGAATAGGAGATGTTTGTGCTTACTCGCGAAAAATTAAACGCGCAGTCCCTGGCTCTTGAAACAGCACCTCTGGAAGATATTTTGATCTGGTCATGGGAGACGTTGGGGTCTCGCGTGGCGTTTGGTACTGCTTTTGGTGCCAGCGGCATGGTCTTGCTCGACGTGATGCAAAAGGTCGCGCCGCAAATTCCCGTGTTTACAATTGATACGGGTTTTCTGTTTCCCGAAACCCTGAGTTTGATCGACCGCGTGGAGGCGCGCTATGGGATTGAGATAGAGAGGGTGTATTCCCGTTTGAGTGTTGAAGAGCAAGCGCGTGATTATGGTGACGAACTCTACAAGCGGGATGCCGACCGGTGTTGCTGGTTGCGAAAAGTTGAGCCTTTGCAGCGCAAGTTGTCCCAGTTGAATGGTTGGATTAATAGCCGCCGGAGAGATCAGGGCGATACCCGCAGCCAAATTTCTATTCTGGAATATTATGAGACAGATGGTCGCGCGTTGCTCAAATTGAATCCGATGGCGCCGTGGACGCGCAAACAGGTTTGGGATTATATTGTCGAGCACGATGTGCCCTATAATCCCTTGATGGATCAGGGCTTTGCCACGGTAGGATGTTGGCCCTGCACAAAAGCTGTGGATGCAGATGCAGACGAACGCGCGGGTCGCTGGGCGGGTTCGGACAAGACAGAATGCGGTATTCACACTTTTTTGCAGCCGATTGATGCGGCGGTTAATACTGTGCCTGTTGAATCTTGACTTGAAAGATCAAGAATAGTATTATTGCTTTTAATCGCGGCCCTTTCGTGGGGTCGTTTTTGGTTTATGAAAAATCGTGAGGGATAGCAGTAAAAAGACCATGTCCACAATCATGTCTGAAATCGTATAGGAGGCACGTCATGGTGTCTAATAGCGAGCGCAAGTATTATGACCGTTTCCTTCAAAACAATTTGCTGAGTCAGCGTTACCGCATCAAATTAAGCGATGGAGAAACGCTGGTAGGTGTTCCAAAAGCATATAGTGTCGTTAACCTTGAAAATCCAACGTTTTTTATTAACGGTTCAGAGTTTGCTTTGCGCGACGTTGTAGAGGCGAAAGAGATATCTGATATTACAATTTACGCGACCAAACAACTGGACGGCTATACTTGTGGACTTGACCCCAGGAGCAAAGCAGTCATAAGGGCTCAAATTCCCCAAGAGTCGGTCCCGGTTACAAGCGTGTTTATTTCTTGTGATACCAAATCGGATTTTGAGAGTCTTCATGGTTCAGTTTGGAAACATATTGCAGAGCTTTTAACGAGCCTTTCAGAAGAAAAATTGCAAGAACTTGGCAAGGTCGTATTTGTAGATTCAAAGACGATGAAAGTATTATTTGAGCTTTGAGAGCGACATGTCTAAAAGAGCCAATCTTTATACGGGTAGAGCAGGTCATCTTGCGGTTATGGCCGAACTTCTTCTTCGCGGGTGGAACACAGCCATTCCAGAAGTAGATGTAGGTGACGACATTTTTGTAGTACGCGATAGCGATGGGAACCTGCAACGCGTACAGGTAAAGACTGCTGTGGCAAAACCGTTGAAGTCTGGAGCACATAACGCGCTATTCAATCTTTCGCTCTCGCAACTTAGTACGCCAGTAAATCCAGAAGTAATTTACGTTTTTGCAGTTCGACTTCACAGTCATTGGGATGCTTTTGTCGTGATTGACAGGGAAACTTTAAGAGAAACTTTAGCTGAGGAACTCAGTGGGTCTCACATTCAGATCAGAAGCGCCGACAGGCTCTTATTGCGGTTGCGTTTCACGGGCACAGGTGTCACTTGTGGGCAACGCGACTTATCGCAATACAGAAATAACTGGACGCGCTTTCCCATTATTGAGCACTAAGGGTACGATTGTATCTGAGATCATGGAGGAGATCATGATAACTAAAAATGTATTGCGACGACGCGCCGATGAAGGATCTCCAGAAGCACAGTATGACCTTGGCTGGCGGTATTCCGCGGGTCATGATGTGCAGAAAGATGATGAAGAGGCAGTGAAGTGGCTCCGTAAAGCAGCCGAGCAAGGACATACTAAAAGTCAGAACATCCTTGGCATGATGTATGCCGTAGGTCATGGTGTGCCGCGGGACGATGTAGAGGCGGCAAAGTGGTTTCGCATGGCAGCCGAGCAAGGACTTGCTCAAGCCCAGCACGGTCTGGGTGTGATGTATGCCGACGGTCATGGCGTGCCGCAAGACTATGTGGAAGCCCACATGTGGTGGAATCTCGCCGCGGCACAGGGTAACGAGGAAGCATGTGAAAAACGCGATATAGTTGCCAAAATGTTGACCGCTTCTCAAGTTGCCGATGCCCAGTGCCGAGCACGCGAAAAAGTCAAAGTATCTGTTGAATCAATTGTATCCGAAATCAAGCAGCAGTCTCCGGAAATAACGGATGTTGAAGCAGGACAACGAGATTAAGAGTGCTCTTTCTGCATACCAGGCTTAGAAAATGCTACAAAGATAGAGGAAAGCCACCATGTCTGAAATTATATTTGAAGTCAGCGAGGATGAAGTCGATGGCGGATACTCCGCCAATGCACTGGGATATGGCATCCACACTGAGGGCGAAACGCTTGAGGAACTTCGGCAGAATGTCAAAGAAGCCGTAGAATGCTACTTTGATGAAACGATGAAAAACCCTGGATTGATACGTTTGCTTTTTGTTCGTGACGAAGTCCTTGCGCTATGAAACTGCCGAAGCGACAGTTGCTGAGGGTATCGCCGAGTCCTCAATAAGTGGGGCAACCGAGTTGAGTGAAACCCTTTCTGCAATCCAGAAAGAGGTTCCTCGGGAAATCATCAATGAGAGAGTTGATGCAATGCTCCAAGATGAGGTTTTCCGCACTGAAATTTTGGAAGCAACATATCCCGATTTCTCCGAACACTGTCGTTTTGAGACTCAGCTTCCCGAGAATTTACATAAAGCAAGTGATTATCAGCACTCTAAGCATTGTAACGAACAATTGAGCCAATCCTATGAAAATGGCAGTCTCGATACAGAGCAATTCACAGACAGGCAATTGGAACAGATCCGCAATGGTGATAAGCCCGAAGGATATACCTGGCACCATCATGAAGATCCAGGACGCATGCAATTGGTGGATTCTGATATTCACGAAAAAACAGGGCATACAGGTGGCCGGAGTTTGTGGGGTGGTGGAAGTGAAGCCAGATAACAAAGAGAGCATACTATGAATTTGGAGTGGAAATACGTCGAACCATTGGATGAAAGTCAATTGTCTAAGATTGAGAAACACTTTGGCCTGAGTTTGCCAGATGATTACAAGAAATTACTCGCGGAATGCAACCGGGGAAAACCCACCTTAGAGCGGTTTGATACAGACCATCTAAAGGAATGTGTCCTTGATTATATGATCAATCTCTCGGATACGGTTTCCCTTGCTGAAACTATATCTGCCGATTACGACATTGAGAACTTGGTCCCCATATCACGCGATCCGTTCGGGAACCTGATCGCCTTTCGAATAGCAGGTCGGCAGGTAGATGGGGTGGTGTTTTGGGATCATGAAACAAACAAAATTTCGAAAATATCAGGTAGCTTTACGGAATTTATCGAAAAGCTATACTGATCTGTTTACTGAAAACACGATATCACACTGCTAAGTATTCGCCTATGGGTTTAAAAAAACAGACTGGATTGCGGCTTGAACCATGCCGCAATGACACCCGTCGTTCAACGCTCTTGTGAAACGCCCAGAGTCCAGTGGATTAATGTAAGAAACTTATTTGACGGACCAATTATTTGCCTGATTATTACAACGGCTAAAGGCCATTTATGCGTCGCAAAAAGGTAGCAAAGCGTTCTCGTATCCGACACTCGATTCTCGATGCCATAGGCAATACGCCGCTGTTGCGTATCCGGGAGTTGGGGGACAAGATCAATCCCGAGGTTGAAATCTGGGCGAAGTTGGAGATGTTTAACCCGGGCGGATCGGTCAAAGATCGCCCCGCTTTGCAGATGATTGAAGATGCCGAAAAATCAGGTGTGCTCACGCCGGAGAAAGTGATTTTGGATTCGACTTCGGGCAATACGGGTATTGCGTATGCCATGATCGGTGCTGCAAAGGGATACCGCGTCGAGTTGGTTATGCCCGAGAGCGTGAGTATTGAGCGGCGATACGTCATTCAGTCTTATGGATCTGATCTGGTGTTGAGCGACCCTCTTGAAGGCTCAGATGGTGCCATTTTGAAATGTCGAGAGATTTTGGCTTCAAATCCCGATTTGTATTACAAACCTGATCAGTACAATAACCCATCCAATTCCAGGGCGCATTATTTGCACACAGCGCCAGAAATCTGGTCGCAGACACAGGGCAGGGTGACGCATTTTGTGGCGACGTTGGGTACGAGCGGTACCGTAATGGGTACTGGCAGAGGTCTGAAGGCATTTAATCCCGATGTGCAGATTATTGCCGTTGAGCCGCCCGAGTTTCACGGGATTGAGGGTTTGAAAAATATGGATGTGTCCATTGTGCCAGGTATTTACGATCCATCGGTGTGGGATCAAAAGATACGGATTGAAACAGAAGATGCTTATGATATTGCGCGATGGTTGACGCGAGATATGGGACTGCTGGTGGGGCAGTCTTGTGGTGCGGCGATGGCTGCTGCTCTAAAAGTTGCCGAGACTCTGGACGAAGGGGTCATCGTTACGATGTTTCCCGATAGTGGTGAAAAGTACATGAGTACGCCCCTGTGGCGGCTCGATCCCGTGAGGTAGCGATGTTTGACAAAGCGATTTGGGACGCCATGTTTGTCCACGCACAGCGGGAATATCCGGCTGAGTGTTGCGGTATTGTGACCGCAGATGCTTCGGGTGTGCAGACGGTTCATCCGTGTGAGAATATCCAGGACAAATTGCACGCCGCCGATCCCGAAACCCATCCGCGCACTTCCAGGACAGCCTATCGCATGAACGATATGCATGTGATGAAAATTCAATCGGAGGCGGAACAGACGGGCGGGCAGATTGTCGCGATCTACCATTCGCATATTGACGTAGATGCTTATTTTTCTCAAGAGGATCAAGATGCGGCGACATTTTTTGGTGAACCGACCTTTCCTGGCGTAGTTTATCCCATCATTCCAGTAAAAAATGCCCGGGTGGATATCGGCGGGAAAAAAGTTTTTCAATGGCATAATTCGTCGTCAAAATTTGAGGAAGTGGAAATCAGGTGAAATACAAAAAAGGAGGTACCAAATGGCTGTAACAGTTCGGATTCCAACGCCCTTGCGCAAGTTTACAGGTGATCAATCTGATGTGGAAGTGCAGGGTGCAACGGTTGGGGAAGCTATCGACAATCTCGAAGCACAGCATGCGGGCATTAAGGAACACATGGTCGATGGGTCGGGTGCTATTCGGCGCTTTGTCAATGTGTATGTCAACGAAGAGGATATTCGCTTTCTGGATGGTCCCGATACCAGCGTCAAAGATGGCGATCAGGTGACCATTGTACCTGCGATTGCTGGCGGGTGTTCCTTTTAATTGGTATGTCTGACTTATGATGCACATTTCCGCCAAAGGTGATTACGGTTTGCGCGCGGTCTTGGACCTGTGTCTGCACGACGGGGAAGGGCCAATTTTGCGTAAGGATATCGCTACTCGGCAACACATCCCCGAAGCTTATCTGGTGCAGTTGCTCAATCTTTTGCGGAAAGCCGGTTTGATACACAGTATTCGCGGTCCGAAAGGCGGCCATGTGTTGTTGAAACGTCCGGATGAACTGACCGTGGAAGAGGTGTTGGCTGCTCTGGAGGGGCCTGTCAATTTGATGGATAAGCGCGAAAAGGCTGGAGATGCGGGAACAGATGTGTTCAAAGAGGTGTGGGAAGCCGTGGGATCCGCTGTGCATGATGTCCTGTCATCGGTGACATTTGCCGATTTGTGTCAAAAATATCGGGCGCGTCAGATGCCTGTCACATTCCGGATATGATTATGGATGGCGCCAAAACTGGACATACGGTGCTGGATCTGGTGGGCAACACGCCTATGGTACAACTGAACGCGGTGGGGCCTGCAAATGGCGCTCAGATCTGGGCGAAATTGGAATTTTTTAACCCGGCGGGCAGTGTAAAAGATCGCACGGCACTCGCTATGGTTGAGGCTGCGGAAAAAAATGGACAACTCAAACCCGGTATGACCATTGTGGAATCGACCAGTGGCAATACGGGAATTGGCCTCGCTATGGTGGCTGCGATAAAAAATTATCGGCTGATTATTACCATGCCCGAAGGCGTCAGCGACGAGCGCACCCGATTGCTCAAAGCTTATGGTGCCGAGGTTGTGCTAACGCCTGCCCGCGAGGGGATGCGCGGTGCGATTGAAAAAGCCTGGACGCTTAAGGATAAGAACTGTTTTATACCGATGCAGTTTGAAAATCCCGCCAATCCCGAGATTCATCGGCAGACCACTGCCCGAGAGATGATTTCACAACTCGAAGGCGTTCCCGATGTTTTTGTTGCAGGTGTGGGAACGGGAGGTACAGTGACCGGTGTGGGCGAGGTTTTTAAGCAGGTGCGATCAGATGTGGTGATCGTCGGCGTAGAGCCAAGGGATTCTGCGGTGTTATCGGGTGGAGAACCCGGTCCTACCGAGATCGATGGTCTGGGCGCAGGCATGATTCCAGATGTGCTGAATACGGAAATATTGGATCGCGTGATTGCCGTATCTAATTCGGATGCGCGCAAGATGTCAAAGCGGCTGGCGCGCGAAGAGGGCTTGCTGGTGGGGATTTCGTCGGGTGCAGCAGCGCACGCAGCCGTTGTTGTCGCTTCTGGTATGAGACCTCAACAGACGGTCGCAACCGTATTGTGCGATACCGGGGAACGCTATTTGGGCACGTTTTTGTTTGGGTAATGTACGCAATCAGAACAAAAAAACCGGCATCTTTTTGAGATTGCCGGGGCTTTTTGTTTGGGCAGATATTTTACGATTCAAGAGCAGCGACGTGGCGCCGTACTCTCGATTTGTAGCGGGCGGCCGCATTGCGGTGAATAACGCCTTTTTGGGCTGTTTTGTCAATTATGGACTGCGTGCGATTGATCAGTGCTTCTGCTTCTTCTTTGCTATTTGTCTCCAGCATTTTTTTCAGAGAAGTACGCAAAGACGAGCGCGTACTCTTGTTGCGGAGCCTGGCTTTTTCAGCCTGGCGCAGGCGTTTTTTTGAAGATGCCAATTTGGGCAAGGGATTCACCTCCTTAGAGAGTTTTCCGGAATTCAGAATACGAAATTTAAACATTTACAGGTATTTGCACAACCCATTTTTCATTTTCTTGTTTTTTTCTGCTTCTGTCTTATTTTACCGCCCGGGTATTTAATCCAATCCAATCAGGAGGAACCACAATGGCATCAACTATTTATGTCGGCACAATCGGCCAGGGCGTCTGGCGAAGCGAAGATGGTGGCGACTCATGGCGGCGCAAGAGCAGCGGTATGTTCTCGGAATCGGATATCCGCGCTATTGCTGTGCATCCGGACAATGCGTCAATTCTCTTTGCGGGAACAGAGGCCGGTATTTATCGCTCACAAAACGGGGGAGATAGCTGGGAAAAATTGGATTCTCCAATGAACGGTATGCAAATCTGGTCTATTGCAATTCACCCCAAAAGCCCAAATACGGTTTATGCAGGCACATGTCCTTCTGCGCTGTTTCGTTCAGACGATGGCGGTGAGACGTGGAAGCAACTTTCTGTGGAACTCGTCGAGGATTGCGGTGCTATTATTCCGCGCGTCACGACTATTATCATAGATCCGACTGATGATCAGACCGTCTATGCGGGTATTGAAATTGACGGCATGCGGATTAGCAGAGATGGCGGCGAGACATGGACTTCTGGCAATGAGGGCCTTTCGAGCCTGGACATTCACGGCCTCGCGCTTGTGCCCGGAAATCCGAAAACACTTGTGGCAGGCACTAATAATGATGTGTGTATCACAACTGATATGATGAACTGGACACGGCTCAATGTGAAAGCAGAGTTTCCCTGGCCCTATTGCAGGGGGGTGCTCTATATGTCAGATGGTCGGGTATATGTCGGCGCGGGAAATGGTCCGCCAGGCGATGAAGGCGGGCTGTTCTATACTTCTGATCTGGGACATTCGTGGGAGCGCGCCGATCTGAACGGCAATACCAACAGCACGGTCTGGGCGATTTCCCACAATCCCGCTGTGCCGAATTTGATAATAGCGTATAGTATTGCCGGACAAATTTTTAGCAGCATCGACAATGGCGATTCCTGGACCAAATTTGCCCGCGAGTTCGGCGAAGTTCGCGCGGTGGCTATTGCGCCGTGATAGAGGCAGTGGATAGTGGTTAAAGGCGTTTCTTTATCCACGAAGGGCACTAAGAACACGAAGAGTATGGGATCGCAGAAGGGGAGTGGCTAAACGAGTTTATCCTCTGCGGCCGACCATGTTCCGCATCTGATCTCCAGCCTGTGATCCACTGGGGTCGTAAATGTCATCAATACGCGGAAGGCAGTGGGGGCGGACTCGCTGCCTCGCAATGCCCAAAAGCGATGGGCATACGCGCCCGGTCCGACGGAAATGGCGTCGTTGCCTGTGTGGTAGGTCGCATATCCGGATTTGAGGAATGCGACCTCTGCGGCCTGGCCACGCACGATGCCGCTGTCAAAATCCAGTTCGCCGCCGGGTACAAAATCGCACGCGATTTGAAATGGCACGCGGTCATAGCCCTCTGATTGTACGTGCAGATCAAAGCCACCATCCACTTCTTCAATTTCCAATACTGTCGTTAGCGGCGGCAGAGCGTACACATCTCTTTCTTTTCGCAAATTGTAAAATTCTTCAAAAGCGACCTCGCGCCCCAATGGCAGGTCATAACCAGGTCTGCCGCCATCAGAACTGCGGCTCACATGAGTCATCCTGATTTTGCCATCCACTTCCTCAAAGGTCTCACCTAAAAATTGTGCAATAGAAAAATAGCTCGCGCACAGGTTCACCGAGGCGAGTTCTACATCTCCATGTTTTACGCCAAATGGCGATGTTATACCTGCGCCTGCTGTGGCACTCGTTTTCCCGCGCCGCACGCGCCACAATCGAGCGGTTGGATAAATCTTCGCGTACGACTCGGGCAAAGGCTCGCGCTCGAGGTTATCTACTCGCCATTCGGGATGGGTTAAAAATGGTTCCAGTGCCCATGGCAAACCGCCCAGGGATACGGAGTACAACCAATCTGCGACTGCTGCGTAAAATCCATTGCCATCTCGTCGTGCCATGTTGTAATAACTATCGACCATATTGACCAGAACAACGCGAGTGCCGTGGTCCTGTCTGCGGGAAAAACTCGTTACAACGGTTCCGTCTGCATGTAACATGTGATAGGATAAATCCAGATTTCGGCGCACGGGTTCCAGGAGTTGAGGGCGATTGAGCGCGTCGGCAGCCAGTCTGAGCGCGCGATTGCAGACGGCGTTATACGTGCCTGCACTGCGCTCGATGTATTCGCCATCGGCATTGTTGTCTATTGTTTCGGCGAGATAGCTTTCAATGGTGTCCATCCCGTCCAGATTGGGGAATAATTCCAGTGCTTGAGAAAGCGCGGCGACCAATACCCAGCGGTGATTCGGCGTGTGGAATCCGCCCGCGATCATGCCCGGTACAGCCGTTTGAATAATTTCGCCGAGGACTTCGGCAATCTGCTTTGCGCCGTCATCTTTGGCTCTGCGAGCTGCGCGGACTACTGGCGCGAGTCCTTCGACGAGAAATCCCGTATCTGGCGACGAATCTAAATTGGTTGTAATAAGATCAAAGCACCCACTTGGCCGGCGAATCTTTCGAGCAAAGGCCGCGCCTGCGAGAATGCGTGCCAGAATTTCTTCGCTTTGATAATATCGACCGCCCTCCAAAAGATAGGCATAGCCCAGGGTGGATACCGCGCTCACATTTGTTGCACCCGCAATCCCATCGCTGACAAACCCACCGTAATCTTCCCGACCTACATCCATCACTTGACGGGGTAGAATAGTTTCTATTTGTTCATTTAGCTTTTCCAACAGTACTTCGTATTTTAACATGAATAACCCCCATGAGTGAACAGCCGCCAGCAATCCCAAGACCTGCTCAATATATCCCCAATTTGTCCGTATTTCAAGAAAACCCCACAGGGTCTGGCTCAATGCAACCTGAAACGGATCGGAATGGTCATGCGTACCGCAATTGCTCTGCCATTTTGCATGGCGGGTTTGAACCGAAATTGCCTGACTGCCTCCAGGGCCGAAGCGCGAAAAATCTCGGGGCCTTTTAAAACTCGCGGTTCGGCTACGCGCCCTTCTCTGGTCACTATAAACGCCACAATCACCTGGCCTTGTAATCCCGCTCTGCGTGCCATCTCTGGATAAACTGGATTCACGCGCTGGATCAACTCGGGTTTTTGTTCCACTATCCAAAATTCCAAAATCTCTTCCTCTACTTCCACATCGCCCTTCTGGAGCGGGGGTGGGATATCGACAACAGGCGCATCAAGATCCAGTTCTGTATCGGCAATGGTCACATCATCGGGCACGTCTTCGTCTTCTGTTTCCAGGGGCACGGCGGGCCTTTCCATGGGGGGCGGTCGCTTCTTCTGATGTGTCTCGGGAATATCTTCAACCTTGAGAACTTCAATAACTTTCTTGGTTGATTTTGAATCGATTTTCATATCTGGAAACAAAATGGCCAACCCGACCATCAGAAACAGCGTCAAAGAAGTAGAACGTCTCATCACCTTTGGATAAATTGTTTTCAAATCGGCATCTGCATGTTTTTTGCGAATCATCATTTCCTCCTTTTTAACTATTAAAATTTTAATAATTCGTCTCAAAAAAATATCTATCCCAACATGATCTATCCCCCCTTTCGCAGGCCTTCAAGACAAAAGGTATGAGCCAGCACGTCGAGCTGTCGCATCTGAAGCGCCTTTGTGCGGTTAGGTGCATAGATCCCCATGTTGATTAAAAAGAAACGATTTTGGGCGACATCAAAGAGAGCATAACTCTTAAATGGTCCACCTTGCCACGCGCGTGTATTTTCCCACAGTCCTTCCAGACAAACGGCCAATTTACCCAGAAATTCCGTCTGGTAAATAGTCACTTCCCCAGATGATGTTTGATCGCCGCCATAAAAACGGCTCGACACTTCGTCCCACTTTTGCAAACACCAATCCGGCGTCAATTGATCGGGGTGTACACCATCTTCCCAATATACCCATAGCCACAATTGTCGGCGATCTACCTGGCGCGCCAGTGCCACAAAGTTCTCATTTGCATACTCATCCATTACTTCATAGCCCACCGGCACCCGCAGGCGCCAGCCAAATTGCCGTGATAGGGCTTCAGAATGCTCGGTATTTTCTCCCGCGTGATACAGAATGGTTTCGAGCCATTTCGCCATAGATGCTTCAATCGCCGATACAATGCGGTCGCCATTGAGCGCGACTTGTTCAGCCACACCCTGAGCATCTGCGGCCTTGACGACCACAACTATCTGATCAGATGCCCACACATCGCGGTGAATTACTGTCTCATTTTTGGAATGTCCCGTAAGTAGCGGTTGCAAGGCTGGTGCCAGAATACCATTTGCAGATGAAACAAGGATTAAATTGCGGTAAGCTCGAAAATCCCGAAACGCTTCAGGAGAAACATATACGAGATCAAATACATACTCGGGTTGCGGCGTCAACACTGGATCTAATAGTAAATCTTCCAATACTGGTTTTAACTCTTCTCGGATGGTTCCATCGACCACAACCACAACTTTACTGGTTAGTCCAATGCCCCGGGGCAGTGGATTGCCGATAAGCACATCTGCCAGGGGTTTGCTCCACCGTGCAATTTTCAGATGGGCTTCTGCGCGACCGGGCACATCAATGAGAGGACCGATTTTTACAGCAATGACACCGACAAATAGAAATATCGCGAGCCAGATTGCACAGTGCGACAGCGATGGGCGGCGCTTGCTGAGCAGATATTCAAAGCGCTTTACGAGATTTGGATGGCGATTTATAATGCCCAAACCTATTGGGCGCACCCTGCCAATCATCTCTGTCAGGCGCGTCAGACAGATCGCATAATCACGTACATTGTGACCGCGATGCGTGGCATAATCATCGCAGGCCATTTCTCGCGTCAGTGACAGTTGCCGACTCAGCCACCAGATGCCCGGGTTGCACCATAAAAAGACTTCCACGAGGCGTTGCACCAGAATACCCAGGGCATCTCTGCGTTGAACATGCGCGATTTCATGCTTGAGAATTTGCTCCAGTTCAGGCGCTGACAGTTGCGGTATGAGATGTTGCGGTATGAGAACGACCTGGCGAGAAATACCCAGCACTGCGGGGCTGGCAACAGCATCTGAAATTCGCAAACCAACATCCACTGAGCCAATCCATCTGCGTTTGCACTGCTCAAACCGAGCCTGCAGATCCTTTCCCGCCCACTTTCCAGATCGCTTCAACCGCATCATCTGACAATATCCCACTGCAATGCGTCCGAGCATTGCAGTAGCAACGGCTAGCCATAAAAACCAGACGACTATCGGCCAGGAAAAGATCGACCGGGTTTTCACAGGCGTTGCAATTTGCGGGGGCGGTTGTAATATCTCACTGGTAAGATTGGTATCCAGAACTCTGGTTGGGAGAATCGTTGCGTCCGATTCATCTGCGGCCTCATATCGTCCAGGTGTGACGAGAAACAGAGGCATAATCACCACACCAATCACGGCGATCCACAAAAGGCGGTGCAACAAAGATGCAGGCACACACAAACGCGAGAGCACTGCTACAATTATTGCAACCAGCAATCCCATCCAGATCCCATTCAGCAGATAAAACACGCTGAGCCGGGCAATGGTATCAATCCATTCGCCCATCATGTTTCATCCTCCTCTGCTTGCTGAATCATTTTGTGAATGCGGACGAGGTCTTGCACATCGAGTTCTTCATTTTCCAGCAGATTGAGTACCAGAGTTTCTGGCGAATTGTCGAAAAACCTACTCATCAGATACTGAATGGCACTTCGTTGTGCATCCTCTCGCCCCACGATTGGATAATACACAAATGCCCTGCCCTCTTTTTCATGCCGCAAATACCCCTTCTGTTCCAGGATGCGCAATATTGTCAATACCGTGCTATACGCCGGAGATTCACGTCCCGCGAGTGTATTTACAACCTCGCTCACTGTAGCCGAGCCGCGATCCCAGATCACCCGCATCAATCTCAGTTCGGCATCTGTAAGAGTAGGGGATTTTCGTCTGCCCATAGAAACCTCACTATTAAATAATTAATACTTCCAAAAATAATATGGAAAAAAAGAAAGTGAATGTCAATTAAAAAATTAATAATTCGACACAAAAAAAGACAAACTGGTAGGAGGTGGGGTGCCCTCGCGCCCGGGTTTCCAAAACGGAGAACAGGATCACTTAAACTTCAGGGGCTTGCCTTCTCGGGCAGATTGATAGACGGCTTCGAGGAGTGCTACTGTGCGGCGGCCTTCGCGTCCATCTACGGATAGCGGCGTTCCTCTGGTCACGGCATTGACCACGTCTTCGACAATGCTGTGAACGCTATTTTCGACGCTGTCGAGTTTTTCCTGAAGCCCTTTGCCGTAAACCGTCATCTCGCCATTCAAAACATCGTGCAGCAAAATACCGCCTTCTGTTCCGTGTACCTCTGCGCTGAAATACACACTCTGGGGAAAGGTCGTAGTGCCCAGAATTGTGCCTTTTGCCCCGTTCTCGAAATTGAGGATTGCCAGTCCGATGTCTTCGGTCTCAATCTCGTGATTTACAATGTCGATTTCGCCGTACACGGAAACCGGGTCGCCCATAAACCAGCTCAATACATCGAGCAGATGTGCACCCTGGTTGGCCAATGAGCCGCCGCCATCCATATCCCATGTCCCGCGCCAACCATCATCGTGTAAAAAATAGTCGTCAGATCGAAACCACTTAAAACGCACTTCACCCAAAATCATCTTGCCCAGCCAGCCTTCCCGAATTGCGGTTGCCACCTTGACATTGCCATCCACGTATCGGCTTTGATAATCCACACCGCACAATACGCCGGCATCTTCACAAGCCGCAATGAGCCGATCACACGCTTCCGTGCTCACATCCATGGGTTTGGTGGTAATTACATGCTTGCCCGCTTTTGCCGCTTCAATGCCCACCTGGGCATGTTTGCCGCTCGGCGTCATCACCATCACGACATCCACATCATCTCGCGCAAACACATGTTCCATATTTATAACGCAGTCCGTCTCCAATTCCTGCGCTACTTCCTCAGCTAGATCGCCGTGCAAATCGCATACGACCTTTAAATCTGCACCGGCTGTCTCTTTAATCAACCGCGCCCTGTTGCGCCCCATGCCCAGGCCAATAACGCCAAAACCGACCATGTTATCCTCCTATCGCCTTATTTTTATGCACAATCGGGATGGCCTTCCGTCCACCGCCCGAATAGAACATCGGTCTGTCCGCCCTGATTGACCTTCAACATCGCCTTTCGGGTGTCCAACCACATTTGTGTCCACACTTTTGCATTTCTCAATTCGCGCTCTGGATGTTTGCGGCTGCGCGCGACAAAGCCCGGAAATGCCTCGCGTCCAGTCGTTTGACCGATGGGGTTATAACGCAGATCAAAACTCCAGCGGATTTTATCGCTTACATTGGGCAGCGATCCGTGTACTGTGCACCTGGGAAGAAAAATGACATCTCCCCGTTTGACCGGTAGCGGTATCATGCGTTCGGCTTCAAATAGCGATTCGGGTATTTGCCGCCCGCCCGCTGTTTTGGGCCCATTCCCAAAATACGATGGACAGTGCGTCAAAAGCCCGTGTTTGTGGCTGCCAGGTACGACTTTTAGAGGACCTTGTTCAATATCGACGTCTTCGAGTGCAAACCACACGGTCAACATATTTGTCTCATCTGCTTCTGGTACAACCACGCCCTGATCCTGGTGCCAGATCGTTTCTCCCAAAATCGGATTTCCAAACTGGTTTTTGGGCAGAATATGTTCGGGCGGTTTAATTCGCACATGTTGTACGGGATTCGAGTATATCTCTGGTCCGATGAGCGATTCCACACAATCGAGCAGGGATTCAGCCGTAAAGGCATTGAGAACAGCCTGTCCTGTCCAGAAAGGCGTGTCTGGCTCTACATTTTGAAATGGTAGCGAAAAATCGAAATACTGTTTGTGTACATCGCCCGTTTCAATACAGACCGCGACAAACCGCTCGGCAAAATCGAGGTCTTCGAACAAGGAAGAAATTTCTTCTCGCTCGTAAAGATCGCGTACTAATGTGTCGAGTACATCTGTGTACTCTTCAATCACAGGATCCAACACGGTTTTCGGATCCAACACGCCTTCCACCACCAGATAGCCTTCTTCTTCAAACTGTGCAATCTGCTCGGCAGTCAGGCAACCCATGGTATTCCTCCTTTTTGTGGGATATTTAGCAATCAACTTTTTAATTTTAGAGCCTTATGCGCTATTGTCCTGCTGTGACCAGCGTTAGCGCACCGGGCATAATTTCAAATACCAGTTCTTTTGGTCCTTTCTCAACTTCGCCATCAAATTGAAACCAATCGCTTTTCTCGCGCGTGATATGGATTTTTTTCGCCTGAAATATCTCTACGCCGGGCATTCGGTCAAAAGTGCCATTAAAAAGTCGATAGGTATTCAATACCAGGCGAATCCACCCCGGATGCGTAACCACGCACACATCGAGGAGTCCATCATCTGGCATTGCCTGGGGGGCAATGGTTGCGCCACCTCCGTAGTGCGGTATGTTGGCAATGGCAACGAACAAAGGCGTGCGCTCAATTTCACTGTCGGAATCCAATCTCAACCGCAATGTCCGAGGACGATATGATAGAAGCGATAGCGCGGTGAGCACCAGATAGGGCAAGAATCCTCGGCGCCCCGTCCGATTTGCATACCGATGTGCAACCTCTGCGTCTAAGCCAATGCCTGCCGAAGAAAAAAACAGGGCATTGCCCACGCGCCCCACATCGAGTTTTCGAATCTCTGGCTGAATAAAAGCGCGACAGGCTTTTGCCGGATCAAAAGATAAATTCAACGCACGCGCAAACGCATTGCCCGATCCAGCGGGTACTACCCCCAGTGGCATCTCCGTGCCGAGTAGTGCGCGTCCAACTTCGTTAATGGTGCCATCGCCTCCAATAGCTACTACCAGATCGAATCCCATTTCGGATGCGCTTGCCGCCAATTCTGTGGCGTGCCCTGCGTACTGCGTCACCTCAAGGGTAAAATCAATCCCCGCTTTCTCACACGCGGCAATCACGCGAGATCGAATATTGCGTTGCACACCTGCATGCGGATTCACAATGAAGAGCACGCGGGAAAATTGCACACTCATGTGTGTAAAAAATCGACCAGGGTTTGACCGATATCCCTCAAAATTTTTGGCGAAGGTTGTGATACATCGATTTGTTGCACGATTTCTTTGGGATAATGTTCCAATACAGCAATTGTTTGACGGTCGTACACGTCGAATCTTTTGCGAATGATTTGTTCATTTGCGTCATCAATGCGGTATGCGACGAGCGCGCGCCCAAAGAGGCGTTTGATCAGTACATTGCGGTCTGGACAATCCAATACCATGATCAATTTTACATTTAAGTTTTCATCGGCCATCTGAGCCTGGGCCAGTGTGCGCGGTAGGCCATCTAAAATCAGTGTCTGTTCATCGGGCTTAAAATCGCCAAAATCAACGAGGCGCTGCATGCGTTCCCGCCACAGTGCAACGACAAATTCGTCGGGTACCAGTTCGCCTTTGCGAATACTCGCCAGAGCCATTTCCCCCGGCTGGCTATCGACGTCTAATGCCCTGAGCATATCGCCGCTTGAAAAATGGTATAAACCTGGAATTTGTTTTAATACACTTCCCCATGTGCCCTTGCCAGCACCGGGGGGTCCAAATAATAAGACAGTATCATACATCGGCACAACTCCCGCGTTTGTTTTTTGACAGAATGGAAATGTGAATGTATTTTAGTAGGAGCGGGTTTCAAACCCGCTCCTACGGATCATCGAACCTTATAGGAGAATATCATGAATCTCGATCCCGCTGCTGTCTCGCTTAAAAAAAACGGCGATAAAATCGAAGCTCTTATCCAGGGACAGACCACGTTTGTCGATCGTCTTGCCCGTGCGTTTCCCCAAAGCAATCCCGATCAATTTGTCAGCTTGATGGATGAATTGGGGCACGAAATTGGCATTATTGAAAATCCCAAAAAACTCGACGATGTTTCGCGCAATTTGCTCGAAGCCGAACTCAAAGCCATCTATTTTGTTCCGACTATCAGCGCCATAACTTCCGTCGTATCCAAAGGCACGGGCAGTCAGTGGACCGTTGATACCGACGATGGCGAATATACTTTCCGCATTCTGGGTCGAGACGCGCTCAAGGGCAATGAACCGCCTGCAATTGAAATTACGGATGAAAATGGCAAGCGATACAAAATTGACAATTACTGGGATCTCGATGCTGATAGCCGAGACCTGACCTCTGACCTGTTGCCCGATAAAGTTGTCAAGGCGCGCTATTACACCCGATCGATCTCGAGTAGTAGGAGTGGCAAAAGTAGAGGTTCGAGCAGTCGCGGTAGCAGTCGCGGTGGTAGCGGCATGGGCGGATCGATTGGCATACGGTGATCCGCTACCGCACCCCTAACATCAATTCGGCCAGCAATTGATCCAGGCGCTCATAGCCCAATCCAACGCGTCCCATTGCATCGATGTCAAATTGCACTTGTTTGAGTGCCAGCGATTTTTCCGGGCTGTATTTGCCCAGATGCTGTTCGTATTCGGGGTTCTGGTTTCCGATTTCTTTCAAAATCCCCTGAATTTCGGCATCTGCTTCAAATTGTGCCGCTTTTTCTCTTAAGATATTGTACGTACGCATACACCCTGCGGCAAAATCCCATACCCCATCTTCGTCTTCTGTGCGAAATGCGTGTGCATCGAAGTGTTTTGGACCCGCATAACCGTTGTTTTCGAGCAAGCGCACGAGCAAAAAGGCACTTTTGTAATCTTCTGAACCAAAACGAAAATCCTGATCATATCGACCAAAACGCTGGTCGTTTAAGTCGATATGGAAGAGTTTGCCCGCCTCGAGTGCTTGTGCCACGCCGTGGTGGAAATTTAAGCCCGCCATGTGTTCGTGTGCAACTTCCGGGTTGACGCCCACCATCTCGGGGTAATCCAGCGTTTCGATAAACGCCAGATAATGCCCGGTTGTGGGAAAGTACATATCGGCGCGCGGTTCGTTGGGTTTGGCTTCGAGTGCGAAATTCAAATCGTATTTCTGGTCGCGCACGTAATCGCACAAATAATTTAAGCCATCTCGGTAGCGTTTGAGGGCATCGATGGGATCTTTAGCCACGTTGCATTCGGCGCCTTCGCGTCCGCCCCAAAATACATAGGTTTTTGCACCCAATTCGACGCCTAAATCAATGGCTTGCATAATTTTTTGCAAGCCATAAGCGCGAATTTTGGGATCGTTGGACGTAAAGCCCCCATCCTTAAATACGGGATGAGAAAATGTGTTGGTGGTTGCCATGGGCACAACCATGCCGCAATTTTTTAGTGCGTTTTTGAAATCGCGTACAATTTTGTCGCGCTGCTGCGGTGTGGCGTCAATTGGCACGAGGTCGTTATCGTGCAGGTTAATGCCCCACGCGCCCAGTTCGCTCAAGCGTTGCACAATCCGCTCGGGCGCAAGCGATTGGCGCGTGGGGTCGCCAAAGGGGTCGCGTCCGGGATTTCCCACTGTCCACAAACCAAATGAAAATTTATCTTCTTTTTTTGGCGTATATACATCGGCCATTGGACCTCCTCAAAATGCGAATTAAAAATAAAAATTAGAAATTAAAAATGACAATAAAGCGTTGCAACTTCCGCGTGCAAAATATCATGGTGCAGTCTGACTGTCAATGGACAATTCTACAACTCATCGGGAGCACAAAATGATTATCCGCGATCCCGTTCACGGCGATATGTCCTTTAATGAATCCGAACGCCGGGTTATGGACACGCGGCAAATGCAACGCCTGCGAGGCGTGCGACAAACAGGATCGGCATATCTGGTTTATCCCGGTTGCGTACACACGAGATTTGAACACTCGCTGGGAACAACGGCGATGTCGCGGCGCGTACTCGATGTCTTGAGACGCGGTGGCGCGCAAATCGAACCCGAACAGGCCGATGCGGCCTCACTGGCTGCGCTGGTTCACGACATTTCGCACTTGCCCTTCGGGCATACATTTGAAGATGAACGCAAGCTTTTTCCACGCCATGATACCGCCGCTCGCATGAAATATTTCTTAACGCAAACAGAAATCGCGCAAGCACTCGATGCTTCGGGCCTGCGCGATACGGTGGTTTCTCTGCTTACGGACAAATCGTTTTCACCGGCATGGATGCAGCAGATTGTGTCCAGCACCATTGATGCCGATTTACTCGATTATTTGCGTCGCGATGCGTATTTTGCAGGCCTGCGCCAGGATTATGACGACCGAATTTTTAGCACCTTTATGCTTGCCGATGAAAATCTTGCGATTGATTTGACCCGTCTCAGCACGCGCACCGAGTTGCTGCATTTGCTGCGGTTGCGCTATTTTCTTACCGAGCGCGTTTATTATCACCACGCCAAGGTGGCATCGGGCGCTATGATTGCCAAAGCTGTCGAAATTGCCACTGAACACGGTCTTGCCGAAACCGATCTTTATACCCTGACGGACGACGCTTTGTTTCACCTCTTGCTCGGCTATGAAGATCCGCGCATTGACCGCCTGATCAACGGCGTTTGCGAACGGCGTTTGCTCAAACGAGCCTACATGATTTCGACTGCCGAAGTGGGGCGCAGAGGGCGCGATGAATTGATCGCCACCTACAATCGGTCTGTCGAGAGTAGGCAGCAGATCGAGCGACAAATCGCCGATGCTGTAACCATCAATCCCGATCAAATTATTCTCTATTGCCCTGATATCTCGGCTATCAAAGAAGCGCGCGTGCGCGTTGTTACGCGCAATGGCCTGAGCCGTCTGAACGATCCTCCAGATAATCCGCCTTTTGATGTAAAGGTCGTGGAAGACCAGTATGAACGGCTCTGGAAATTCTACATTTTTGCACCCGAAGGTTATAGAGAGCGCGTTGGGCAGGTGTGCGAGCGCGTATTTGGCGAACCAAACGCGCTGGTATAACGATCTTTATTGCGCCCGTTGCGCTCGGTGTTTGACGCGATCAAATAACGGCATATCTGCCCGTCCATCGCGCTCCATTCTCTTATGGCATGAAGGGCATAGACTGATTAGATTGCTCAGTTGATTGGCCTCTTTTGGCGAGTCGAAAAGCCGGTACGGTATTTTGTGATGCACGTCCATCTGCCGTCCGAGTGCGTCTTCTGTAATCCCGCAAGAGGCACAACAAAATCCATCGCGTACGCGCGCCTTGCCCGCCTGTATTTTCCAATTTCCCCCGCGATACTCTGGGCGGCCTTCCAGCACGAGTTCAAAATCCTCGTCAGATTCCCAATGGGTTCTGCACTTATTGCTGCAAAATAGGGAACTCATGCCCTTTTCAACATACCACCGCGGCTGGATAAATCGCTTGCTACACTGCATACATCTCACAGCGATCTCGTCTTCGCGCCGAACTTTTTGTTCTTCTCCAAAGGGCAGACGCATTTGCGGCGATGATAGATACTTTTTTTTTGTCATCGTTTTAAAACCTCACACATGAATAGCGCACTCGATTGGTCCAAATATAGGTTGGAATAAATTACAAGTCCATAGAAAGATATAGATTGTGTCCCACACAGAGATTGGATATTGTGTCTGAATTTATTATAATAATCGGTAATTTACACCTAGACGAATAGACGAAGAATTAACTGGAAAGTTGCTCAATGTCCGCCAATATTGCAAGGTGATACGACCAGTTAGTTACGTTGCCGTGTCACACCTTGCACATAAATCACAATGAGGATAAACAATGGAATCCCTGACTCTGCTTTCGGGCGATACAATGCCTGTTGTTGGCCTTGGTACCTGGCCGATGAGAGGCAATCAATGTAAAGAGGTCATTAAACAGGCTCTCGAATTGGGCTATACGCATTTCGATACGGCCTGGATTTATCAGAACCAGCGCGAAATCGGCGAGGCCCTGCGGGAGGTTGGTGCTGATCGTTCGCAACTTTTTATTACTTCTAAAGTCGGTAGAGATTATCTGCAATATGATGTCGCGATAAAACAAGCCGATGATATTCTCGAATATCTCCAGATGGACTATGTGGATTTGCTGCTCGTTCACTGGCCCAACGAGACCGTGCCTATGGAAGGAACTATTCGCGCTTTCAACGAGGTTTTCGACGCGGGAAAAGCGAGAAGTATTGGGGTTAGCAACTTTTCGGTCGAACAAATGGAACGCGCCCGGTCCCTTTCTGCGGCGCCTATCAGCGTCAATCAGATTAAATACCATCCGGGCTACGAACAGCGAGATGTTTTACAATGGTGCCTGGAAAACGATGTGGTGGTGACTGCTTATTCCCCTCTGGGAAAGAAGGATATTCTTCGGGACCCTGTTCTGCTGGATATTGCCCGCATATACGATAAGACCTCTGCACACGTCGCCCTCAACTGGCTGCTGCAAAAAGGCATGATCGTTATTCCAAAAGCGAGTTCCAGAGAACATCTCCAGGCAAATCTCGATGTTTTTGACTGGTCCTTGTCTGAAAGCGAGATGGAGTCCATTGATCTCATAGCGGGGTAAACGAAATGAATGAGAAAAGCAGGCCCAATGTCGTTCTTATCATTACGGACGATCAGGGGTACGGAACTGTGGGGGTACACGGGAATGACCAGGTCAGGACGCCATATATGGATCGTTTGGCCAATGAAGGGGTAGCGTTTGACCGGTGCTACGGGAATCCGCTTTGTTCACCTTCTCGAGCCGCGTTGATGACCGGGCGGTATTTCTATCGAACCGGCATTCTACACACGTCTCGGGGGGGTGCATTAATGTCGGGCGATGAGGTCACTGCCGCCGAGTTGTTTCGAGATGCCGGGTACCGCACTGGGATTTTTGGGAAGTGGCATCTCGGTGACAATTACCCAATGAGGCCAATGGACCAGGGATTTGAGAAAGCCGTGTGGCACAAAGGAGGAGGGATCGGGCAACCCCCCGTAAGGCCAAACAGCTACTTTAATTCACTTCTGTGGCGAGAAGGGGAAGAGTTCCAGGCGAAAGGGTATTGCACGGATGTCTTCTTTGACGAGGCCCTCGCGTTCATCGAGGAACATCAAAGCGCGCCCTTTTTTATCTATATTCCTACGAACGCGCCGCACAATCCACTCGAGATCAGTGACGACTATGCGGATCCCTATCGCGAGATGGGTCTGGATGACAGCGTCGCACGAATCTATGGGATGGTCGAGAATATCGATGACAATATTGGGCGACTTATGGAATTACTGGAACGTCTCGGTCTGGATGAAAATACAATCATCATCTTTACGTCCGACCACGGTCCCGCGGGCGGCAGGTACAATGCCGGACTCAGATCTACAAAAGGAGACGTGTACGAAGGCGGGATTCGAGTTCCGTATTTCATGAGGTGGCCGAAAGGGATGCCGGCTGGTTTCAAAACCGACAAGATTGCCTCACATATTGATGTTTTGCCCACTTTGTTGTCGCTTTGTAAGGTGGATTCTCCCTCTGATCTCAGGATGGATGGCGTGGATCTGACGCCCCTGATTCGAGGTCGTGAAGTGGAATGGCTTGATCGCACACTTTTCATTCAGACACACCGGGGGAGCCGCCCGCGACAGTACCACAACTGTACGGCGATTACCCAACGCTACAAGTGGTTAGGTTATCCCGGTACCGGTGGACAGTGGGATTTTGAGACTTCTTCGACAGACCCCGTGATGGAGCTGTACGATCTTGAAGATGACCCTGGCGAAGAGAAAGAGATAGGTGGTCAGATGCCCGATCTTGTAGGGCGGATGAAGAAAGACTACGAGGCCTGGTTCGACGATGTGGCTTCAGATTGGCAGGTGGGGATCATTCACATTGGGAATTCGGCCGAGAATCCTCTCACGCTGTGTCGCTATCAGGATTCAGAATACATGTCCGAACTACCACACGGCTGGCGGGTGAAGATCGAACAGAGCGGAACCTATGAGTTTCGAATCAACCGCGAGTCGCTAAATGGCGCGGGTGCCCTCGGGGTTCAGTGGCAGGGAAATACCCAGAGAAGCCCACTGGCTGCGGGAGAGAATTCAGGACGATTCGAGCTTGAAGCGGGGGACGGCAAACTGGAGATTTGGTTCGAACTCGAAGCCATAGGTCGCGTGACGTTTTCAAGCAATTTGACGATTGGAGATGTGAAGGTGGATTACCTGGGGTAAGAAAGGATATAATTCATGGATGAATTTGTCAAAGATGTAGCTGGACAGACGGTGATTGTGACTGGTTCGAATCGTGGCATTGGACTTGGCTGGGTAAAGCATTATCTGAATGCAGGTGATTCAGTCATTGCCACTTGTCGGACGCCAGAAGAAGCGACGGACCTGATTGCCCTGAAGGAAGAATATGGCAACAAGTTGTTGGTCGTGCAATTGGAGTTGGCAAACGAAGAGGATTTCAAGCGGTTGGGTGATGCACTGGCTGGGCACAATGTGTGTATTGATATTGCGATCAATAATGCTGGCTCAGGCAGTGGAAAACCATTTGGCGAGTGGGATTCGGAGAGTTTTGCGATTACTTTCGAGGTGCATACCATTGGTTCCGCTTTGTTTGCACAAATGGTTACGCCACTGCTGAAGGACGGGGCGAAAATGGTGCTGACCTCTTCCGGTGTGGGCAGTATTACACGCGCCAACCGCCAAAACGAAATGGATGCTTACGCCATTGCCAAAGCGGGGGTCAATATGCTTGCCCGGCGATTGTCTGTCAGGCTCGCCGACCGCAATATTGTGGTGGTTGCTGTCACACCCGGGTCCGTGCTTACCGGTATGAATCCAAACGGTACGATTTCGGTAGAGGAATCCGTTGGGTTGATGTCCAGCACGCTGGACAAGCTGACCATAGAGGACAGTGGTGGCTTTTTTCATAATAATGGCACGGTGGTGCCCTGGTAGCTGTAAAGTTGCTGGGGCGATAGGAATTTGATTACCGTTACGATAACACTACGCGAATCATGGTGAAATTCGCAACTTGCCGAAATGAATATGAGTACGCGGCGTATCTGGTGTGCCGCTGTCCCACACGCAACGGAAGTCACTCGGTGCAATTTCAATAAGTGTGGGATAGGAGTTCTTAATCCCGGCATCGTAGAAGGTTTTTTCTTCGCTCCAGGTGTCTCCGGGAATTTTTGTTTTGTACCGCAGAGAAGTCCGACCTCCGTTGGGAAACCCCGGTGCTTTTTCTCTTTGGGGAGGCCCATCGCTGTAAACGTAGATATGCGTGCCATTCGAGGATCGGCCAAAGAAAGCCTTTGATTTGGCGTTGTGCAGGTCGGGTTCGGGTTTGGCGACACGCCAGGTACGGCCACCGTCACGGCTCACGCTCGAATAGGCTCTGGGAGGGTCCGTCGTGCGATCGGTTTCGTCATAATCGGCAGTTCGCATGACAATCCATAGTTCCTCTGATGTTTCTCCCGGCGCGATATTTCCCTCATGCAGGAAAACACGAGCATTGGTGGGTTGGGGAATATATGCTTCGAGTTTCCACTCCAGCAGGCTGGTACTGCTGAGAACAAAGTGGTCACGTGAACCACGGGGGTCTTCCTGCAGTGTGTTGCGGTGGGCAGGCATCAGAAACTTGCGTGTCGAGTCGATTTCTGTAGCAACGATGATCGAGCATGTGATGAGCGGGCCCGCATAGTGCATAGCCATTTCTACCTGTGTCCAGGAATAACCGCCATCTGCAGTGAATGCACCGACCAGTTGAGATTCTTCGCTGTTCTTCTGGGCTATCGGACAGCGCATCGCAAAGCACCAGATTACGTCCTGTCCGGGAGCGCGGTAAAGGACTGGATTCGCGTAGGCAAACTGCACCATACCCTGATGCTGGCGATGGTCGAAGATCATCACTGGTTCCTCCCAGGTATCCCCATCGTCGGTTGAGATCGTCGCGAGAATGTCTCCCATGTCTTTCTTGCCATTGACCATCGCTCCAAAGGCCACAATGAGATGCCTCTTCTTGTGCCCCGGAATAATGACTGGCTGCCACACGCGCCAGGACTGCGGATGCTGCTCAACCTGACGAACTACGCGAAGGTCTGTAATATCTCCTCGATAATTCTGCATCATTCATCTCCTCTATTTGCGTTTAAAATTTTGTTGTCTGGGCGTCGCTGGACCGCCTTGACATAGTAAGGTAAATAGTATAGATTTCTGACATCAGTATCAAGATATATCTGAATGCGAGGGATGTAGTCCAATGACTGGAATCGCCGACAAGATCATGCAGAGAGTGTCCGTCCACGATAGCGGAAGATGGGTATGTACACCGAAGGATTTCTTGGACCTCGGCAGCCGCGAGGCCGTCGATCAGGCTCTGTCGCGTCTCGTCAAGGCGGGACGGCTACGCCGGGTGGGCCACGGCCTGTACGACATGCCGAGGATCAGCAATGTACTGAATCGACCTGCGCCCGTTGATCTGGGTGCGGCCATCGCAGCACTGGCACGGCGGGATGGCGTGCGGATCATGCCGGATGGATTGGTGGCCGCGAATCAGCTGGGTCTCACCAACGCCGTGCCCGCGAAGGCTTGCTACGTGACGGATGGCTACTCCAGGACCCTCAAGATCGACGGAAGAACCGTTCGGTTCCGACACGCGGCCCCAAGCGTCATGCGGTGGGCGGGAAGACCCGCCGCGCCAGTGGTTCAGGCACTGCGGTGGCTGGGCTCCCGCGCAGCCGCGGACGGAGAAATCGTCTCGACGCTGAGTCGCCATCTTCCCGACGACGTGAAGCTCGATCTGTTGCACAACAGCCACGATCTTCCCGGTTGGGCGTTGCCGCTGGCGCGCAGCATCGCGAGCGATCAGGCCGTTGCTATATGACCAGGGGCTTTGAATCGTTCCTCGCCCTGCCGGAGCAGGACAGACGGGACATTTTTGAAGCGGCGGCAGCCCGCCTTGATACGTTGCCGAGCTATGTGGAGAAGGACTTCTGGGTTTGCCTGGTTCTCGGCGCGTTGTTCAATCGGCGTCCCGAGGGGCATCCGAGGCTGCTTTTCAAGGGTGGGACGTCGCTGTCCAAGGCGTTCGGACTCATCAAGCGATTTTCCGAGGACATCGATCTCGTGGTGTTCCGCGACGGCCTTGGCTTCGAAGGAGAGCGCGACCCGACCGTAGTTAGCCAACTGTCGAACAAGAAACGGGCCGCGCTGTTCAAGGAACTCAGGGCGGCGTGCAGCGGATACATTCGGGGGGCACTGCGGACCGCTCTGGCGAGTCGGATCGACGAACTCTCGACCGGCTGTCAGATCTTTCTTGATGAGGGCGATGTTGACGGACAGACGCTCTTCATCGAGTACCCAACCCTCTTTCCAAGCGGAGACGTCACCTATGTGGCCCCGCGCGTGAAGATTGAGGCGGGAGCGAGGTCGGCACTCGATCCCAGCCAGCACTGCACGGTCACCCCCTATATCGCTGATGAGCTTCCTGACGGGTCGTTCACAGCGGCGGGTATTCGCGTGATCGCGCCCGAGCGCACCTATTGGGAGAAGCTGCTGATCCTGCATGGCGCATATTGCGGATACCGGGACGCCGGACGCCTGCCAACTGACAGGGATCGCATTTCGCGTCACTACTACGATGTCGCGGTGATCACGGCGACGGAAGTCGGCAAGTCGGCTTTGGCCGACATCGACCTGCTGGAAGCGGTTCGGAACCATAACCTCATCGCGTTCCGGCAGGCTTGGAAGCGGTTCGAAGAAGCGGCTCCAGGAACGATGAGACTGGTTCCTCAAGCGGAACTGCGCAGGGTGATCGAACAAGACTACCGAGCCATGCAGGGCATGATCCTCGGCGAGGACCCGGACTTCGGATGGGTCACGGATCAGCTTCGACAGGCCGAAGCTGCGATAAACGGAACTTGAACATGGGCTAGAGAAACTGAAAGCGGCCGTGAAGCATGTTCGACGGTAGAGGAAGCGGGTTTATGAGGAGAACAATATGACACCCCTCAGGCTTGGTGTTGTTGGTCTTGGTCTTGGTCGGTGGATGGTAGAAACTGTGAAGAAAATCGAGGGTGCTCACGTTGTAGCAGCTGCTGAGAATATGCCTGCTCGATTGGATGGTATGGGCGGTTATAGAGCCTATGAGAAGGAAAATGATCTCAGGCTTTACGAAGATGCGGACCAGATGATGGATGACGAATCGTTGGACGCGGTCGCACTTGCGGTGACGCCTAAACATCGCAGGGCGTTGATCGAATCGGCTGGCAACAGGGGCATCCCAATGCTGATCGAGAAGCCCTGGGCAGGGACTGTCAAAAGTGGTAGAGAGCTGGTTGACTTGTGCAACAGTTTTGATTTGCCCTGTCAGGTCGAATTTCCGATCCGTTGTATGCCTGCGATGATGCGGTTGAGAGAACTCCTGAAAGGCGATCTCGGAAAAGGGTGGATGGCGAATGCCAATCTGATGATGGGGTGGTGCCCTCCTCCAGAATCAAAACACTGGGATCCGGAAAACCACAATGGGCTTCTCAACGAGTGCTATGTACATCTTTTCGACACGCTGGCATTTTTACTGGGCAAGCCCAAATCAGTATTCTCATTTGGGGGGTCCTTCAGAGGCCGCCCAATGCCGGATGCGGCCGCAGCAGTCATTGAGTTTGAATCTGGGGCCTCCGCTTCGCTGACTTGTGGTGGTATTGGTGCTGCTTGTGCTGATGGCGGACATCTTCTGGATATTTGGACAGAGAACGGACTGGCACGCATAACTGGCACGCAATGGCTACCAGATACGCTGGAATGGGCCTTAAGGGATGCCAACAAATCTACAGTCGAGACGTTTCATGCGCCTGAGCGAATGACTCTGATGGAGTACAATATGCGTGCATTTTTCAACGCGGTCCGAAGTGGTGCCCCTGTAGCTGCAACACCGGAAGACGGACTGATTGCAACAGCCATTGCGATGGCTATTCAGGAATCTATTGTTACGGGGAATCGCGTTGCGGTAGAATGTTAGGCAAACAGGCAAATCGGAACGGGGTACCGATAGTACGACAAACCACTTGACAACGACTGCCGAAAACTCCTTCTTACGAGCCATCCATGCGCAAGAAATGTCCCTTGTAGTTCCTACACGTAGAGGAGATTAGAAGATGGACGATGCGATGCGTGACACGTTCGCACGACAAGGCTATATCGTCGTGCCCAACGTGCTTAATCAACAGCAGTTGGACGAACTCAATCAAGTCTATGATCAGCATATCTTTGAGCGGGAGGAGACGCAGTCCACGGACGGCACCGACGCACAGAAGCGCAGAAGCATCCGGGGGCGCGACACACGCCAGACAACGGATCGGCACGGCAATACCTACGTAGGGAGAAGGCTCTGGAGCAAGGCCTACCGGGACCTGATCGACAACGAGACCATGCTGCCCATCCTTGAAGAGATTCTCGGTGACCCGTCGTGGGGCCATGCCCCAGCACATATGCCGGAAGAGCTTCGCCCCTTGTTCCGGTTGGATCACGACAATATACATTACAAACCTGGCCGGAAACCGACAGACGGCGCGGACATAGGCGGGACGCTCCACGGCAGCCCGAGCAGCTTTCATATCACATGTGTGTATGAACTCAAGACAGTCGGACCAGATGACGGGGGCTTCGGGTGTGTTGTTGGCACACACAAGCCGGCCAATGAGCAGAAACTGATGAGCATCGCTGGCGACTGGCGGCGGAACTGGTGCGACACGGAATGGACGTCGAAGCTGCCGAACTGGGATGACGATGTGCCGGTGCACCGCGTCGAGGCCAGGGCTGGGGACTGCATTTTGTTCAGTGAAAAGCTCAAACATGGTACGATTCCGTGGGCAGGGAGCGGCGAGCGCCGCACCCTCTTTTACAAGTATGTTCCCTTCGGCATGCACCACGGCGACGCCGCGTACGACACCAACGATCCCGAACTCACTGAGCGACAGAAACGGATCCTGGAGTTCTCACCGTGCTGGTTTAACGAGCCTCGAGAGGACAAAGACTACTCTGCAAATCCAGCGCTCACAGAGCTCCATCCGCTGGCGCGTGTGAAGAGCGACCCGAGTGTGTTGCTGCCGGACATGTCGCCGCCGCACATCCGGCTGACGGACGAGACCAGGGCAATGTTGAGTGCCAATGGAGCGAGTGCAAGCCCAACGTTGTAATGTTCGAGGTATTTTATAATTGAACGTGATGTGCGACTTCAAAACCGCCATATAGTAATACCCAGTAAACAGATATAAGAAAGTCAAAACCACTGGATTGCGGCTAACACCCTGCCGCAATGACGGCTCTAAAATCCTTGTTTTTCTGACTGCTGAGCACTGATTGCTTGTTTTTTTGACCATTATTCTAAAGTCACACATGACGTAATTGAGTAAAAAACAAGGGCACAAACAATGCGCCAATCCGGCTACGCCGGACCGAACCCCGTCGCAGACACCAGTCGTTAGGTGCCACTTCATCACCAATGGAATTGGCATTTACCCGGCCAATCGGCCACAGACTTGACACAAGGCGAGCTTTGCTCTATACTTTCTGAAGATTCGAAACATAAATTGGGACTGGGATAATGAACGATTCTTCGAAACCATCTGTAGCATTTTTTTTAACCACCTTTCTTGGCTGGGTGTTCACCCTTATCTTTATCCAAAGGTCATTCAGGGGAGACGTGTGCCCAGGTGTTTCGAGGAGTTAAAGCCTATCCAAAATAAAATCAATATTTTAGGCTGTGAGGGACTTCTCACAGCCTTTTTGTTTCGAAACCGTGGGTATTCAATTTGAATGCCTGCGGTTTTTTGGTTTAAAGGAGTCTGTAAAATGAATAAGATGCACGAGTCAAATCATACGAAATGGAATGCAGCTGCACCACGGTGGAAGGCACGCAGAGACTCAAAAGGCCCTTGGCATCGCGGTCATCTGGTACCAGAGCGGGTTGAAAAAGCACTCGAATATTGGAGGGAGAATGCATTGACTGAGCAGGGAGTTGAGCACATCGCTCAACATCTTGGATCCTTGGAGGGAAAAAACGCGGTTGTCTTGGGCAGTGGGGACAACTTCGCCGCCTTCGCCTTGGCATCAATGGGGGCAACAGTCACGTCAGTCGACATTTCCGAGCGACAATTGGAAATCGCCGCCGAAAGGGCAAAGGACCTTGGCCTTGAAATCACCTTCCACCAGGGCGACATTTCGGACCTCCCGACGTTGCCCGACGGAGGATATCACTTCGCGTGTAGCGTAGGCGTTGTGGCCATCTGGATTTCGGATCTTTGGCAATACTACGCAGAGGCAAGTCGGTTGCTGACCCCAGGTGGACTGTTTGTGGTAGGCGAGGTTCATCCAGTGCGGCAAATGTGGAGCAACTGTGAATACTTTATAGGTGAAGATGCGATGGTTGGCAAAGAGGGGGGCAACACTCCCGAAGCAGACTTCTTTTACTTCGATCGTGGGCCTCACCAATACTTGTATAACCCGGAGACAGGAGCGGCGACAGAATTTGTGGATCCTGAAGACGAAGAGACTAGGGATGCCGAGAATGTTCAGTACATTTTTCAGTGGACTGTTTCTGACTACCTGATGGCGATGATTGATGCTGGATTTGAGATCCTTCACGTTTGGGAAGAGCCGACCAAAAATCATGATCAATGGCGTCAGAATTGTTTTCATGCTCTGCCCAACGGATTCTATATGGTCTGTAAGAAGAAGCAATAGCTTTATCCTCTCATTTGTGAGAGGGCGACACTTATCACCATCGCGTATCAGGCACTGAAAGCTGCGCGAACAAATCCGATTGAAGCCCTGCGGTATGAATAACAAACAACAAGCAAAGTGATGGCGCGTGCTCTACACCGGTATGACAGTGTTGCCAAAGCGGCCGCCCGCAAGTACGACAAAAACACTTGACAACGACTGCCGAAAACTCCTTCTTACCAGCCATCCATGCGCAAGAAATGGCCCTTGTAGTTCCTACACGTAGAGGAGATTAGAAGATGGACGATACGATGCGTGACGCGTTCGCACGACAAGGCTATATCGTCGTGCCCAACGTGCTCAACCAACAGCAGTTGGACGAGCTCAATCAAGTCTACGATCAGCATATCCTTGAGCGGGAGGAGACGCTGTCCACGGCCCGCACCGACAAACAGAACCGCTTCTACATCGGCGCGCGCGACAAGCACATGACAACTGACCGGCACGGTAACACCTACATCGGGAGAAGGTTCTGGAGCAAGGCCTACAGAAACCTTATCGACAACGAGACCATGCTGCCCATCCTTGAAGAGATTCTCGGTGACCCAGCGTGGGGCCATGCCCCTGCACACATGCCGGCAGAGCTTCGCCCCTTGTTCCGGCTAGATCATGACAATGTGCACTACAAGCCTGGCCGGAAACCGACAGACGGCGCGGACAAAGGCGGGACGCTCCACGGTGGCCCGGGCAGCTTTCATATCACGTGTGTGTATGAACTCAAGACAGTCGGACCAGATGACGGGGGCTTTGGGTGTGTTGCTGGTACACACAAGCCGGTCAATGAGCAGAAACTGATGGACATCGCTGGCGACTGGCGGCGGAACTGGTGCGACACGAAATGGACGTCACAGCTACCGAACTGGGATGACGATGTGCCGGTGCACCGCATCGAGGCCAGGGCTGGGGACTGCATTTTGTTCAGTGAGAAGCTCAAACACGGTACGATTCCGTGGGCGGGGAGCGGCGAGCGCCGTACCCTCTTCTACAAGTATGTTCCTTTCGGCATGCACCACGGCGACGCCGGGTACGACACCAACGATCCCGAACTCACTGAGCAGCAGAAACGGATCCTGGAGTTCTCGCCGTGCTGGTTTAACGAGCCCCGGGAGGACAAAGACTACTCCGCGAACCCGGCGCTCACAAAGCTCCATCCGCTGGCGTGTGTGGAGAGCGACCCGAGTGTGTTGCTGCCGGGCATGTCGCCGCCGCACATCCGGCTGACGGACGAGACCAGGGCGATGCTGCTGAGTGCCGGTGGAGGTTGAAGTTCGATGAGAAGTAACAACTGGCCGACCAAACGTTACTATAACTTTTTGGCCAAATGATAGCGAAAATAGAAAAACGCCGTGAGAAAAATCTCACGGCGTTTTCTTATTTATGCTTGTTTTTTTGACTCTTCTCAGACAGCACTTGCGAAGCAGGTGGGTATTTCGAGAACCAAAACCCGCTTGATACTACGGTTGCTCAAGCTGGATGAAGAAATTAAGGATTTTATTCTGAGATTGGATGACACAGACCCAGGACTGGATTTCCTGACTGTTATTGCGATACGAGCATTTTGGCAAGTTCGGATTTGGTGACCCCAAGCGCGAAGAGGGATCGAATTAATAGATCTACAGAAACAGAGGGATCGCCTGCTTCGATTTTTGCAACACGAGATTGACTGGATTTGAGACATTCGGCCAGTTGTGTCTGGGTCAAATTTTCTCGCTCACGGCATTGACGCACTTTCTTGCTCAACGTGATTTTGAGATCAATGTAGGCGGCTTCTTCTTCAGTCAGACCCAGAAAATCGTCTGTTGAACCCACACGCCACCCGGCAGCCTCGAGAAGTTTTTTTTATTCATGAGTTATCCTATCTCGCCGATGGAGAAAATGGAGGCGTTTTGATTTGTCCGTGAAGCCATACCAGAGGTTTGTCAGAAGGACTCATAAAAAAAATATATGTCAAATATGACATATATCAAAGGACTTTATCTTGAAGTGGACTTGACCCGATTTGATGTATAACATTTCAATTCCATTGTTTTTTATAATTGTTTTTCTTGATATTTGCTAAAAAATAACTATAATTCTCATTTAATAACCATTTTTCCGGGATATGCTATGGCTAAACACCGCCAAAATCAATCGCTATACAGGCTCGCGGGGTATGCGGCACTGATTGAACAGTATGACCTCGATGTCATCCCGAATTGGCACACGTCTATGGTGACTATTAGAGGAACCCACAGGATTGATTCCCTCGGGGGGATCATCAAAGAGGTCTATCCATTCCGGTACTGGCCCGGGGAGACATTGGGCGACCATCTGGAATTTGCGCTCAAATACGATGGGACGAATCTCGCAATTCTCGCCAGCTTGTTCCAGAAAGTATCAGAGGATGATTTCCTCGACTATGTCTGCTCGAAACCGACCGGTAAGTATGCCAGGCGGTTGTGGTTTTTCTATGAGTTCCTGACCGGAAAGATACTCCCGCTGGATGATCTGAACCGGGGTAATTATATCGATCTCCTCGAATCAGATGCTTATTATACGGTCGAGCCAGCCCATAAGGTTCGCCGTCAGCGGATCAACAATAATCTGCCTGGTGAACGCCGTTTCTGCCCCACAATTCGTCGCACCGATATTCTTCGAGACTTTGAAACAAAAGAGTTGCATACCAGATGCCAGCAAGTTGTGTCTCGATACGCGCCAGAATTGTTGAAACGCGCGCTCAGCTACCTGTACACCAAGGAAACGAAATCGTCTTATGAAATCGAACGCATCACCCCTTCCTCAACCCGAACCGAACGCTTCATAGCACTGCTCCAACTGGCCGAGCAAGAGGATTTTTGTCGAAAACCTCGGTTGATTGACTTACAGAACCGCATCGTTGATGTCCGGTTCCAGGATCCCGACTATCGAATGACCCAAAATTACGTCGGACAAACTGTGGCCTGGCAAAGAGAGCATATCCACTTTGTGGCCCCAAAGCCCGACGATTTAGCTGGTCTTATGGAAGGTTTCATAGCCACCCACAAACGCATGGAAGCCGGTGCTGTCCCACCCGTGATTCAAGCTGCTGCCATTGCCTATGGATTCGTCTTTCTACACCCTTTTGAGGATGGCAATGGTCGTATCCACCGCTTTTTAATCCACAATATTCTCGCTCGGCGGGGCTTTACACCCGAAAGCGTTATGTTTCCCATATCGGCGGTCATGCTGAAGAATCCATCCGACTACGACGCTTCGCTGGATGCGTTCTCTCGACTACTCATGCCTCTGGTGGAATACACCCTGGAACAGGATGGGCGCTTGACTGTGCATAACGATACAGCGATATGGTACCGCTATATCGACCTGACCACCCAGGCAGAGGCTCTGTTTCGGTTTATCGACCAGACCATTGATACCGAACTCGCCGACGAACTGGCCTTCCTGGCTAACTACGATGCGGCCAAACGAGCGATCCAAAATACCGTAGATATGCCCGACCGGCAGATAGATCTTTTCATTCGCTTCTGTCTCCAAAACAACGGCCGCCTGTCCGCACGAAAACGCGCAAGCCAATTTGATCACCTGACAGATGAAGAAATCGATGCTATGGAACAGGCTGTGCAATTTCCTGAGAGGTCTTCTTGACGATGATCAAGCTGATTGGGAAGGTGATTAGGGTGAGTTTAGAGACTGTAGAGATTGTTGAGGGTTTGCCGAAGTTGGGAATTCCTGAAAAAGAATCCTTTGAGCATGAATCTTATTAACTGATGTTACGCAGTGTCTTGTATATCGTCCTGCATTGGAAAATCACTTCACGCATCTAACACGCGCTGAAATGCCTCGATATTGGGCACCTGTATTGCCGCACGGTGCAGCTGCTTGAGATATTGCAAATCGTCAATGGCGGTAATACGTGTGGATAGAGGGTGCGCTTCGCTCAGGTCAAAAGAAAAAGCCCGTTTATCTCATTCGATAGACGGGCTTTCTTTTATAGATTAAAATTCAGCGAGAAGATATTTTTGGCTCCGGCGGTAGGACTCGAACCTACGACCCAGTGGTTAACAGCCACTTGCTCTGCCAGCTGAGCTACGCCGGAACGTCATATTTCCAATAGCTATGAAATTTACTGGAAGTGAATAGTAGTGTCAAGCGCAATTTTTAATCCATTGATTTTGCAGCGTCTGAATATCAGGGCAATCTCCTTGACATCTCTTTGTTGAACATCTATGTTTCCAGAGGTTAGCCCAACCACCCAACCTACCAGCCACCAGCCTCTTGCCTATGCCAGATGAAAAACTGATACAGCGGATTGTTGCCGAAGTTGTGCGGCGGTTGCAGGCGTTGGAGGGACTTGCGGTATCTGCGCCGATTGATCCGCCGGTGAGTCTGGTGACGGAAGATCTGGTCAAATCTGCGATAAATCGCGGTGGCGATGCGGTTTATGTGACGCCCAATGCGATTGTGACGCCGTTGGCGCGGGATCTGATACGGCAGCAGAAGGTGCGTCTGGTCGTGGCTGATGATGAGGCGGTGGTCCAAGATCCGCAGAAGTCGAGTGTATTAGCTATTGGTGCAGATCACAAGGGATTTGAGCTGAAGAAACAGATTGTGCTTATGTTGCAAGATGCCGGGCGGGAGGTGATGGATTGTGGCGTACATAGCCCGCAGGAAACATCTTATGTCGGCGTGGCAAAAGCGGTGGCTGACGTTGTTCTGGAAAAGAATTTGATGACGGGTATTGTGATCGATGGGGGAGGTACGGGGGCTGCTCTCGTTGCCAATAAAGTAAAGGGGATTCGCGCTGTTTCGTGTCACGATGTGACATCGGCCAAATTTGCTCGCGCCCATGTGGATGCCAATATTTTGTGCCTCGGTGTGGGCGTGGTGGGGGATACTGTGGCAAAAGAGATTGTTGCGACGTGGTTGAGTACCCCGTTTGAAGGCGGTCAATATGCCGCGCGCGTTCGAGAAATTGGTGAGGTGGAAGGTGGGAATGGAGATTGAGTTGAATGTCCTTTTAATCAGGGGATGTCTATGCTTTCACAAGAGCAACAGGCGCAATATGACCGGGATGGATATGTGCTGGTGTCGGGATTAATTCCAGAAGAGGTAATTGCCAATGCGGAAGCTGCGATGTGGTCTGTGCTCAGGATGGATCGGGATGATCCGGCTTCGTGGTCTCCTTTGCCAGACAAAACAGATGGGGTGACAACAAGCGCCCGCCAGGGGGTGATTGAACATTTTGGGGTTCAAGATCCCGCGTTGCTGGCTTGTTGTACGCCCGCATTTTACGAGGTGCAGAGCCAATTGGTTCGGGAGAATGCAGGTGCATTTCACTGTCAGAAACCACAGCCTGAGGCAGTGTGGGCACGCAGTGTATTTCCGGTTTCGAAAGGTTGGGATTATCTCAGTGGGCACGTCGATGGCGGACATCGACCTTTCAATGTTTTTCCCGGGTCATTCCGGGTTTCCTCTTTAACTTATCTCGATTCTGGTGTTGCGCAAGGTGGTGGGACCGCGGTCTGGCCAGGGTCGCATCGGAAGTTCAGCGAGATGGCAGTTCAGGATCCTGACCGGTTTCGAATGCTGTCGGATTTTGCAAAACCGCAACAAAGGTTCGGTTTGGGAGAGCCGATTGAGTTGAGGCCGTCCCGAGGAGATGTAATGTTTTTTCATTATCTGTTAGTACACTGTGGATCCCTCAATACGAGTAACAAACCGCGTTTTGCCCTCCGCTGGATGTGTGCTTGTGACGCATGTCGCATCTGGGAAAAGCACGGCGAGTGGAATATCTGGATGCCCTGATGTTGATGGTTGACTCCGTGTGTGGAAACCCGTATATTTTTTTCTCTGTAACCAGTGTTGTTTTCGCGGGGTATCCGTGCTGGATGACGATCTGACAGGCATGCAATTTGCGCTCGAAGAAGCCCGCGTGGCGGCAAGTGAACATGAAGTGCCTATTGGCGCTGTTGTGATGCACAATGGCGAGGTAATCGCACGAGATCACAATCGCATTGTCCAGCGAAATGATCCCACCGCGCATGCCGAAATGCTCGTTATTGGGCAAGCGACAAAAAAGTTGGACGTTCGGTGGCTAAATAACTGCACACTTTACGCAACGCTGGAACCTTGTGCGATGTGTGCCGGTGCTATGGTGCTCGCCCGATTGTCCCGGTTGGTTTTTGGCGTGTGCGATCCCAAAACCGGAGCCTGTGGATCCCTGAGAAATATTGTGGAAGATACCCGCCTGAATCATCGCATGGATGTGCGCAGAGGCGTTTTAGAAGATGCGTGTGGTCAGGTGTTGCGGGCGTTTTTTCAAACTTTGCGGAAAAAATAAATATTGGAGAGGTGCTGGAGTGGTCGAACAGGTCGGTCTCGAAAACCGGTGTACCCTCACGGGTACCGTGGGTTCGAATCCCACCCTCTCCGCCAAAAACAAGCACACAAGTGCATGTGTGAGAAAGCCGATAGCTGACCGCTTACAGCTATATTGGAGAGGTGCTGGAGTGGCCGAACAGGCATGACTGGAAATCATGTGTATCCTTACGGATACCGAGGGTTCGAATCCCTCCCTCTCCGCCAAAAATATCACGAGGTTGTTATGCCGCATCCCATTCGCATTACAGTTGGGGATATTGAACTCGACGCCGAGTTAAACGATTCGCAAACAGCAGGCAAAATTCGCGAGGTTTTGCCGCTGGAGTGTTCGTTTAATACCTGGGGCGATGAGATTTACTTTTCAATTCCCGTTGAAGCGGGTCCCGAAGATGCATGTGAAACAGTGGCGTTAAACGACCTCGGATATTGGCCGCCGGGTCATGCGTTTTGCATTTTTTACGGTCAGACCCCGGCCAGTCATGGAGATGAAATTCGTCCGGCAAGTCCCGTCAATATTATTGGGCGGGTGCTGGGTGATGCTACGGTGCTCAAGTCCGTTTCGGGGGTACGCAACATCGTGGTTGAAGCCGTTTAGGTGGGGCTGTAGCTCAGTTGGGAGAGCGCTAGAATCGCACTCTAGAGGTCGTGGGTTCGACTCCCATCAGCTCCACCAAAATATAAAAGGTAAGAAGTAAGAGGCGAGAGTAAGATCCCTCTTGTATCTCACTGTTTTCAGGTCGTGCTAGACGGGGAGATAGCGGTGCCCTGTAGCCCGCAATCCGCTATAGCGGGGTCGAATTCCACGTCTGAGAGTCGGTATTTTGGATCGCGGTCAATGAGTGTGCAGCGTTGATCGTCAGGTCCTGCGCAACGTGCCTATGCTGAACCCCGTCAGGACCGGAAGGTAGCAGCGGTAAGCAAATAGGTGTGTGTGCCGCAGGGGCACCTGGCAGGAGCCAGCGCTCGTTGAACGCCCCGGGGTAGCGGTTCGAAGCGCGGTGCACGACCTTTTTTTCAGGCTGGGGGGCTGGGGTTGGAATGGCCCCCTTTGGAGTTTTTATGTCTTACACGGTAATGGCCCGAAAGCGGAGGCCACAGGCATTTGAAACAGTGGTTGCACAAAGCCATGTGACCACCACATTGCAAAACGCCATTCGGCTGGGGCGCGTGGCGCAATCGTACCTGTTTTCCGGGCCGCGAGGAACAGGTAAGACCACTACGGCGCGATTGCTCGCCATGGCACTCAACTGCGAGCAGGGGCCAACGGCTGAACCGTGTGGGGAATGTGCTTCGTGTGTTGCCATTCGCCAGGGCAACAGCATGGATGTGCTGGAAATTGATGGGGCTTCGAACCGCGGGATTGATGAAATCAGGCAATTGCGCGAAGAGGTGGGATATGCGGCTTCGCAAGGCAAGCGCAAGGTTTATATTATCGACGAAGTTCACATGCTCACTACTGAGGCTTTTAATGCCTTGCTCAAAACACTCGAAGAACCGCCAGCGCATGTTGTTTTTGTATTTGCGACGACCGAGGCTCACAAAGTACCTGAAACTATTTTGTCCCGGTGTCAGCGCTACAATTTTCGGCGTATTCCACCTGTGGCAATTGTGGAAGAGCTCAAAATGGCTGTGGATGAAGAAGGCGTAGCAGCGGAAGAATCCGCACTTTTTTTGATCGCTCGAAAAGCTGATGGAGGCATGCGCGATGCACTGAGTTTGTTGGATCAGGTCATTGCATTTTCAGATGCTGGTATTACGGAAGAAGCCGTACAAAATTTACTGGGTTTGATTCCCCGAGATGTGTATTTTGGCCTGACGCAGGCCATTGTGGAGCGGGATGGTGCCCGCGCATTGGAAATTGTTGATGAACTGGTACGCGAAGGCAGTGACCTGGGTGAATTCGTGGCGGGGTTGATGGCGCATTTTCGACATTTACTCGTTGCCTGTGCCGCGGGAGATTTAACAGATGAAAATTTGCCAGAGGCTGATCGCGCACAGTATGCAGAGGTCGCCGCGCAATTTGAAGAGGCAGATCTCGTGCGCATGCTCAACGCTGTGGGGGAATTGGCAACGCAGATTAGTCGAGTGACCGAGCCTCGATTCTGGCTCGAATTGACGGTTATGAAGCTGGTGCAGATGACGTCAAGTGTGGATTTGCAGGTTTTGATTAGTCGGTTAGAACAAATCGAGCGGGGGTTAAAAAGCCAGGGAACGGTATCTGGCCGCGTACCTGCTGAGCGGCCATTGCCCAGGTCCAAACCTGCATCACAGCAGAAAGCGACTTCATCTGGATCAGACGCGCGCGTCAGGGTAGATAGTGCCAAAGTATCAACAACCACTTCCAAAACTTCACCACCGCAGCAGCAAGGCAATGGCCGTCCCGCGGCAGAACAGCCACAAGAAGAAATACCTCCGATGCCAGAGGTATCTTCAGGAGAGCCGCCAGATTTTTCTGTTATAAAAAATAAGTGGGAGCAACTCGTACAGAAAGTGAAGGAGAAGAAGATGTCGTTGGGCACATTTTTGGCCGAAGGCCATCCACAATCAATGGATGGGCGACATCTGGTGGTGGCTTTTCAAAAGCACCGCGAATTTCACGCCAGTCATGTGCGGCGCAGCCGCGCTGTGGTCGAAGAAGTTGCGTGCGATGTTTTTGAGGGTACAGTCACCATTTCGTGTGAGGTCATTTACGATGATAATAAAGAGCAAATAGTTGAGGAGAAGAGTGCAGAAGAAGATGAGCGCGTGCAGATGGTGATGCAGGTTTTTAGTGGAGAAGTGATCCAGTAGGGATGTGCGTCAATATGCACAGTACAGAGATAAGGAGATAGAGTATGGCAAAAGGTATGGGCGCGATGATGAAGCAGGCTCAAAAATTGCAGGCCAAGCTGGCCAGGGTACAAGAAGAACTGGGGGCAAAAGAGGTAGAGGCGACTTCTGGTGGGGGTATGGTGACAGTAAGGGCCAGTGGGCATCAAGATATTTTGTCGATAAAAATTGATCCCGAAGTCGTTGATCCCGAAGATGTGGAAATGCTGGAAGATCTCGTGTTGGCGGCAGTTCAGCAGGCGCGTCAAAAAGCTGCGGATATGGCCGAGGCAGAAATGCAGAAAGCCACAGCGGGTCTTATTCCGCCCGGTATGAGTATGCCGGGTTTTTGAGATTGGAACTGCGAAGCTTTCGCGCTATAGTTTTTGGAGTTTTCCATGGCATCAGAAGCCATTGAAAAATTGATTGTCGCTTTAAATCGGTTGCCCGGGATCGGCGCCAAATCAGCACGGCGTCTCACGCTGGAGATGCTGACATGGGATACGGATGAGGTGCGCGAACTCGCCGATTTGATGGTGGATGTCAAGACCCGGGTGCGGCGGTGCTCAATTTGTTTTAATTTGACAGAGATTGAACCGTGTTCTGTGTGCAGCGATACGCGTCGAGATCGTTCCAGTGTGATGGTGATTGATTTTATCGGCGATCTTTTGGCATTTGAGCGCACCGGGCTTTATCGGGGGCTTTATCACGTACTGGACGGGCGAATTTCGCCTCTGGATGGTATTGGACCAGAAGACTTGAATATTTCCCAATTGCTCCACCGCTTGCGCCAGGGAGAAATTCGAGAGGTGATTCTCGCCAACGGCCCAACCGTAGAGGGCGATGCCACGGCACAATATCTGTCTCAATGTTTGACTCCGTTTGAAGTATCTGTCACACAAATTGCGCGCGGGTTGCCAGTGGGCAGTGATCTCGCCCTGGCCGATCAAGTGACATTGTCGCGTGCGCTGGAAGGCCGTCGGGAGTATTAAATGCCCCAGGTAAATACCATAGAGTCGAATCGCATGACAATGCCTGAGCCGCATACCCCAAATCGGTTGTGGACAGTGCCCAATATCTTAACGGTGTCGCGTCTGTTGCTTACGCCCGTGTTTTTGCTGTTGATTTTTGCTGCCAACTGGTATTTCAAAATCCTTGCGCTGCTTGTATTTACGGTAGCTTCGCTGACGGATTTCTACGATGGACGCATTGCGCGGCGTGACGGTACAGTGACCAACTTTGGTCGCTTTATGGATCCACTGGCCGATAAGTTGCTGGTATCTGCGGCGTTGATTGCTTTTGTGCGTTTGGGCATGGTTGAAGCATGGCTTATCGGGGCGATGCTCGTGCGCGATGTCGTGATCACGGGATTGCGAATTTTTGCAATTCGACGAGGCAAGCCCGTGGTGACCTCACAACTTGCAAAGTGGAAAACCATGCTGCAATTAGTACTTGTTTTTGGCATTTTGATCTTTATTAATGTGCGCGTGGTCGAAGCCGAATTGGCCGCCCAACCAATTGTGCTCGTGGGCGATATTTCTTATTGGGTTTTGAATGTTCTGGTAGCTGTCGTAACCCTTGTTGCCGTGGTTTCAGGCGTCCGGTATTTAATTGAAAATCGCAAGACGTTTTGAGGCGAGCGAATAGCTGACTGCTCATTACTATGACAGATTTTCGGCCTTCTGAGCCACCATTTTTTGTCCGGTTGATTGCAACCGGCTTTTTTTCTGGCTATTCGAGTTTTGCCCCGGGAACAGCCGGGTCAGGCGTGGCATTGGCGATTTATTGTCTGTTGCCACCACTGAACGCGTGGGCGTGGGGGGGGCTGCTGGTCGGGCTGTTTTTTCTGGGAATTTATACATCTCGGCCATGCGAAAAAGCCTGGGGTAAAGATCCCAGATATGTGGTGATTGACGAGTTTGTGGGGTTTTTTATTACGGTAAGTCTGCTTCCGCAGTCCGTGTTGATGGGCATTGTTGGCTTTGTCGTGTTTCGCGTACTGGATATTATTAAGCCACCGCCCGCCCGACAGGTCGAGGCATTGCCCGGTGGGTGGGGTATCGTGGCTGACGATGTGGTTGCGGGAATTTATGGACATCTGACACTGAGATTATGGCTGGCATTTGCACCTTTATCGTTTTAGAAGCTGTTTTGTTTCAGATCGCTGAATTGTTTCTTGACGTATATACAAATGTTCACTATACTGTGTTATACTTTGTGCGGTGCAGGATACGAGAAGGGCTGCGCCGTGATCCCAAACCTTTTGTAAGGAGAGACGCAGATGACCAAACGCAAAATTAAAGGTACGCCAAAAACCGATGGCAAGCAGCAAGCAATTGACAACGCAATTGCCCAAATCGAAAAGCAATTTGGACAGGGGGCAATTATGCGCCTGGGGGGCGAGGATGGCCAATCCCGTGTCACAGAAGTTATTCCGACGGGTTCTTTGAGCCTGGATGTCGCATTGGGTGCAGGTGGCGTTCCTCAGGGAAGAGTGGTTGAAATATATGGCCCTGAAGGGTCGGGCAAGACGACCTTGATTTTGCACATCATTGCCGAGGCGCAAAAGCGCGGTGGGGCAGCGGCTTTTGTCGATGCAGAACACGCATTGAATGTGGAATTGGCCGAGCGTCTGGGGGTAGATATTGAAAACTTATTGATCGCTCAGCCCGATACGGGGGAAGAAGCACTCGAAATTACAGATACTCTCGTGCGTAGCGGTGCTTTTGGGGTCGTGGCTTTAGACTCTGTGGCTGCTCTGGTGCCGCGTGCCGAACTCGAAGGTGATATGGGTGATTCCCACATGGGCTTGCACGCCCGTCTGATGTCTCAGGCTCTGCGCAAACTCATCGGATCGATCAGCCAGTCTAAAACTTGTGTGATCTTTGCCAATCAGATTCGCATGAAGATCGGCGTGATGTTTGGCAATCCCGAAACGACCACCGGTGGTCGCGCGCTTCCGTTTTACGCATCGGTGCGTATGGATATTCGGCGCATTGGTTCTATTAAAGATGGGCAAGAGGTCGTTGGCAATCGCGTTCGGATTCGCGTGGTAAAAAACAAGATGGCACCGCCTTTTAAGGAATGTGAAGTCGATCTGATGTTTGGCGAGGGTATTTCCAAAGAGGGCAGTTTGATCGATATGGCCGAATTGCACGGGATTGTCAAGAAGAGTGGTACCTGGTTCTCTTATGGGGATGACCGGCTTGGTCAGGGGCGCGAAAATGTCAAGCGCCATCTGAGAGAGAACGCGGATTTGTCTGCAAAAATTGAGCGCGAGGTGCGCGAGAGCGTGGGGCTTCCCGTCGCGGAAGAACCCGCCTAAGTATGTTGTTGACATCTCAATTTTCTCTAATTTAATTTATTAAATGATGTTACGCCTGTCTCGCATGTTTGTCATGCTGAGGCGGGCGCAATGAATCTTCTGCGCCCAACACCCATCAGGCTGACGAAGCATCTTTTACTTCTGAAGGTAATAGGTGGTAGTAGATTCTTCGACTCCGCTCCGCTCAGAATGACAGACGCAGGATATTGTGCCTCTGCGTAACGTCAGTTATTAAATGATTTTACGTATGGTCAAAAAAACTGGGAATCTTATCGAAAGTATTGGTGATAATTCCATCTTTTTTATTTTCCCAGGCCTTCAGAGAAATTGAGAAAGGATGTCGCAAATGTTTTTGAACAAAGGGATAGCGTTTATCGCTGCTCTTGCGTTGCTGCTATGCGTGGGGCAAGCCTCTGCTGTATCCAATGCCAATAATGCTGCGGCTACTGTTACGCAGTCTGCAGATGCGGATCTCAACGGCGATGGGATGGTTGGTTTTGCAGATTTTTTGATCTTTGCAGGCATGTTTGGGGCAAGTCAAGGCGATGATAGGTATGATGCCCGGGCTGATCTGGACGGGGATGGTGCGATAGGTTTTGGCGATTTTCTGATTTTTGCCAATGCCTTTGGCAGTGGTGACGGTGGTGGCAGCCCCGATCTCATTGTTACAGCACCTTCGGTAAGCGATACCCTGCTGGCGCCAGAGCAGATGTTCACGCTGAATGCGACGGTACGCAACCATGGGAGTGGACAAGCCGCTGAGACGACGCTGACGTATTATCTCTCTGCCGACGCGACGATCTCGACGGATGATACGGAGGTTGGTACAGACGCTGTGGCTGGCCTTGCCGCTTCGGGAACCAGTGATAAATCGATCAGTTTGAATGCCCCATCGAATGCCGGCATGTACTATTACGGCGCCTGCGTAGCGAGCGTCAGCGGTGAGAGCAGTACGGATAACAACTGCTCAGATGGGGTACTTGTCACGGTCAGCGATGGTGGGGAAGGTGATCAAGGCAGTGATGAGACGTCCTTTGATTTGGATAACAACAGCAATCCGCAGGATATCCTCTATGCCAACAACCGATTCTATGTGCTTGATCGGGAGGATGCAAGGGTCTATGGGTATGAGAGTGACGGTCAGCGCGATTCGGCAGTAAGCTTCCGCTTGGCTGGGAGTGATCCGAGGAGTATCACCTATGCCAACGATCGATTCTATGTTGTTGATGACGAAGATGATAAGGTCTATGGTTATGGGAGTGACGGTCAGCGCGATTCGGCGGCAGACTTCGATTTGGGTATCAGTGACCCGAGAGGTATCACCTTTGTCAATAACCGATTCTATGTGGTTAATGACGGGGATGATAAGGTCTATGGGTATGGGAGTGACGGCCAGCGCGATGCGAATGCAGACTTTGATTTGGGTATCAGTGATCCGAGGGGTATCGCCTATGCCAACGACCGATTCTATGTGGTTAATGACGGGGATGATAGGATCTATGTGTACACGAGTGCAGGTCAGCGCGTTGCGGATGCAGACTTCCGTTTGTTTACCGGTGATCCGAGGGGTATCACCTATGCCAACGACCGATTCTATGTGGTTGATTTCTGGAATGATAAGGTCTATGGGCACGGGAGTGACGGGCGGCGTGATACGGGTGCAGACTTCGATCTGCATAGCAACAACTCTCCACAGGCTATCACCTATGTCAACAACCGCTTCTATGTACTCGATGTTGATGATGGAAAGGTCTATGGGTATGGGAGCGATGGTCAGCGCGATGCGGATGCAGACTTCGATCTGGCTAATAGTGATCCGTTTAGTATTACCTATGCCAATGACCGATTCTATGTGCTTGATCCCTCGGACGTAAAGGTCTATGGTTACACGAGTTCAGGTCAGCGTGTTGAGGATGCAGACTTCGATCTGGCAGGCAACAACGATGATCCGTCGGGTATCACCTATGCCAACGACCAATTCTATGTGATTGATGCCGCAGATGAAAAGGTTTATGTGTACACGAGTGCAGGTCAGCGTGCTGCGATTGCAGACTTCGATCTGGCTAACAGTTCTCCGTCGGGTATCGCCTATATCGACAATCTATTCTATGTGGTTGATGCCGCAGATGAAAAGGTTTATGTGTACACGAGTGCTGGTCAGCGTGTTGGGGCTGCAGACTTCGATCTGGCTATCAGTGATCCGAGAGGTATCACCTTTGCCAACAATCAATTCTATGTGCTTGAAGTGGAAGGTGCAAAGGTCTATTGGTACACGATTGCCGACCCAATTCCCGATCTAATTGTTGTATCGCCATCGGCGAGTAATAACAGCCCGAATGCCAACGAGTCCTTCAGTTTGAGCGTTGCGGTTCGCAATCAGGGCGCGGGTTCTTCGGTGGCGACGTCCTTGCGCTACTATCTCTCGACCGATGATTCGATTACAACGAGTGATACAGAGGTTGGCACGGGTGCCATAGGCAGTCTCAATGCGGGAGATACGAGTGACCAGTCAATTGACTTGAATGCGCCATCGAGTGTGGGGATATACTACTACGGCGCGTGTATCCAAAGCATCAGTGGAGAGAGCAATACCGATAACAACTGCTCGAATGGGGTGCGTGTCTCGACTGCAAACTTCGCTCTGGATAGCGAAAATACTGATCCGGAAGGTATCGTCTATGCCAACAACCGATTCTATGTGGTTGATGCCAGGGATCTAAAGGTCTATGCGTACACGGGTTCTGGTCAGCGTGATGCGGCAGCAGACTTTGCTCTGGATAGCAACAACACTGCGCCGGAAGGTATCACCTATGCCGACAACCGATTCTATGTGATTGATCGGGGAGCTGTGTCTGATCGGGGAGATGAAAAGGTCTATGCGTACACGAGTGCTGGTCAGCGCGATGCGGCAGCAGACTTCAATCCGGATAGCGACAACAGTGCTCCGGCGAGTATTACCTATGCCAACGACCGGTTCTATATGGCTGATTTTTCGAATGTAAAGGTCTATGCGTACACGAGTGCTGGTCAGCGTATTGCGGATGCAGACTTCGATCTGGCTGAAGACAACATTGATCCGTTTGGTATTGCCTATGCCAATGACCGATTCTATGTGGCTAATAACTCTGATAGCGAGACTAATAAGGTCTATGCATACACGAGTTCTGGCCAGCGTGATCCGGATGCGGACTTCGATCTGGCCAGCAGTGATCCGTTTGGTATCATCTATGCCAGCGACCGATTCTATGTGGTTGATGGCGGGGATAATGCGGTCTATGCGTACACGAGTTCCGGACAATAACGCACGGGGAACCTGAGAAAGAAATCGCATTTTAGGCTTTGACAACAGAGTGGGTTTGCCTATTTTAATACCTGCTCTGTTGTTCTTTTTTAGCGAGAAATTGTCGTGAAATCGCCCACATTGTTTGAGACCGATGAAGCCGTTGAGAAGGCCAGGGCATATGTCTTGCGCTTGCTGAGCAGACGTGCTCATACAAAAAAAGAGATTTGCGACAAACTCGCTGGACGAGGTTATGAGCAAGGCGCAATTGAACAGATCCTCTCGATGCTCGAGCGTCTCAATTTAATTGATGATGTGTTGTTTGCGCGTCAATTTGTCGAGCAACGGTTGCGATTGCGGCCTTCTGGACGGGTGGCACTTGTGCGCGATCTTGTGCATCGGGGTGTTCCGGCTGAGATAATTGATCGCGTTTTGGACGATGTTTTGGCAGATGTTGATATTGAAGATGTCGCACTCGATTTGATGATGAGCAGGGCAAATCGCTACCGGGGATTATCTCGTGAGAAAGCTCTCGGACGGATGTACGGTTTTTTAGGGCGCAGGGGATTTGAGGCTTCGGTTGCGCGAGATGTCGCTCATAAAGTTTGGTCTAAAATAGAAAATGAAGAAGGTTAAAAAAAGATGAAGACTGCTGTACAAATTCGCGAAGAGTTTCAGGCTTTTTTTGAATCTAAAGGCCACACACGGGTTCAAAGTGCGCCCCTATTGCCGCAAGACGATCCCACGCTGTTGTTTACCAATGCGGGTATGAATCAGTTTAAGGATGTGTTTTTGGGCACCGGACGTCGGTCCTATTCACGGGCGGTTGATACGCAGAAGTGTTTGCGGGTTTCAGGCAAACACAACGATCTAGAAGAAGTGGGATTCAGCCCCAACCATCACACATTTTTTGAGATGTTGGGCAACTGGTCTTTTGGTGACTACTTTAAAGAAGAAGCCATAGCATGGGCCTGGGAGTTACTCACAGATGTGTGGCAGTTGCCAAAAGATCGCATGTGGGCAACGGTGTTTGGCGGCGACGAGAAGGATGGTCTGGAGGCCGATGTAGAGGCTGAAAAACTCTGGACGCGCGTGACGGATTTGCCCGCCAATCGCGTGCTGCGCCTGGGCAAGGAAGATAATTTTTGGGAGATGGGAAGTACAGGTCCTTGTGGCCCGTGTTCCGAAGTACACTTTTATCTTGGCGATGACCCGACGAAACAAGATGCCGTGCCGGATTTAGATTCTGAGGATTATGTCGAAATCTGGAATCTGGTTTTTATTCAGTACAATCGCGACGCCGATGGCATATTACACCCTTTGCCAGATCAGCATGTGGATACGGGGATGGGGTTTGAGCGGATTTGTTCAATTTTGCAGGGTGTACAAACTACTTATGATACGGATGTGTTTTTGCCAATTATTGGGGCAATCAGTGAGATTACTCGAAAACCCTATAACAAAGACCATCAGGTGCCCATACGCGTGATTGCCGACCATGTGCGCACACTCGCTTTTGCTATCGCAGATGGGGCACTGCCGTCCAATGAAGGGCGAGGCTATGTTTTGCGGCGGATTTTGCGCCGTGCCGCGCGGTTTGGGCGCTCGCTGGGGATGCATGAGCCGTTTATTTTTCGACTGGTCGAGACAGTTGTCCGTGAAATGAGTGTTGCTTTTCCCGAGGTGAAAGAAAAAAGCGATCATATTACACGGGTGATTCGGTCTGAGGAAGAGGGATTTGGCAAAACACTGGATCGCGGACTGGAAATTTTTGAGGCAATGCAGAAAAAAGGACATATTTCCGGGGCAGATGCTTTCCAGTTGTACGATACCTATGGCTTTCCCATTGATTTGACGCGGTTGATGGCCGCCGAAAAAGGTATTGAGGTGGATGAGGAGGGCTTTGAAGCGCAAATGGCAGAGCAGCAGGAGAGGTCTCGTTTGGCGGCTTCTTTTCATTTTCAAGTGAGTGAACTAGAAGTTACACATATTCCTAAATCGAAATTTGTGGGGTACGAAACACTTACATCCGATTCGCGCATTGTCGGTCAATCCGAGCAGGATGGGATGTTGAATCTCTATCTGGATATAACGCCTTTTTATGCCGAATCTGGCGGACAGGTTGGGGATAAGGGAGAAATTGTAGGAGAAGGTGTGCGCTTTGAGGTAGAAACTACATTTAAGGCGGGAGAAGCAATTGTCCATCAGGGTCGCCTGTGCGATGGGCAGGCCGAAGAATTGAAAGGGATGGAGGTGAATGCGCGTGTCGATGCTGAAATCCGTTTGAATACGGCGCGCAATCACACAGCTACGCATCTGATGCATCGCGCTTTGAGGCAGGTATTGGGCGATCATGTACATCAGGCCGGTTCGCTGGTTGCCCCAGATCGCTTGCGGTTTGATTTTACGCATTTTGAAGGTGTAACGCCCACACAATTAGACGATATTGTGGGAATTGTCAATGACGCGGTCAGGCGGGATTGGGCTGTCGATATTTCTTTTGAAAAATTGGATCGCGCTGTGGAAATGGGCGCGATGATGTTGTTTAGCGAAAAATATGGCGATGTGGTGCGTATGGTGCAGGTGGGGGATTTTAGCCTGGAGTTGTGCGGTGGCACGCATGTGCAAAGCACCGGGCAAATCGGGCTGTTTCAGCTCACACAAGAGACGGGTACCGCAGCCGGCGTGCGGCGTATTGAGGCAGTTACTGGACCGGGGGCAGAAGCCCTTGTAAGAGAACAAAAGAAAATTTTGGCCGATCTCGCGTCGCAACTGAGTGCGCCAACATCAGAATTGTCGGATAAGGTTGCGCACCTGATCGCGCACAATCGCGAACTCGAGCGCGAGTTGCAGAGCTTGCGACGAGAGCAGGCCGGTTCAGAGATGGATATGCTGGTGAGCAGTGCTCTAAATGTAAATGGGTTGCGCGTTGTGGCCGCCGAGGTCTCGCCGCCCGATATGGACGGGTTTCGCACAATGGGCGACGGTTTGCGCGATGCCCTGGGTACAGGGGGCGTTGGCGTGATTGGTGCGAATTTAAATGGCAAGGCATCGCTTCTCGCGGTAGTGACAGACGATCTGATCGATCGGGGTGTGCAGGCTGGCAATGTTGTCAAAGCCATCGCACAGATCGTGGGTGGCGGCGGTGGTGGTCGCCCCCATCTGGCGCAGGCCGGTGGCAAGTTCCCGGAAAAGATCGGAGAAGCTCTGGCGCGCGTGCCCGACATCATTCGGGCACAGGTGGAAGGGTAAGTGCCTCAATGTCTATATTCGAACAGTTGGTGGTTATTCGCAATCGCCGCGGGGCGGGGTTTTTGCCCTATCTGGATCCCGACAGGCTCGATAAAAAAGATTTGGGACGCACGGCCTCTCTTTGCGAAGCACAGGGGGCAGACGCCATTTTGATTGGCGGCAGTTTTTTGTTATCCACCAATTTTGACCGCATGGTGCGCGAGGTCGTAAGCGCTGTAGATATTCCGGTGATTATATTTCCCGGCGATACCAACCAGATCTCAGCGGCTGCCGATGCGATTATGTTTTTATCGCTTATCAGTGGACGCAATCCCGAATTGTTGATTGGGCAACACGTCAAGGCCGCGCCAATTTTGAAAGCACACGGCTTAGAGGCTATTGCAACCGGTTACGCGCTTGTGGATACAGGGCAGCTAACCACAGCCGAATACGTGAGCAACACGCGTCCCTTGCCGCGCGACAAACCCGAGATTGCAATGGCGCACGCTCTTGCCGCTGAGTATTTGGGTATGCAATGCGTGTACCTGGATGCCGGCAGCGGGCCGGAGTTGATGGTACCCGAAGAAATAGTACAGGCAGTCTGTAGTTATGTGTCGATCCCAATAATTGTCGGCGGCGGCATTCGCGACCCCAAAGCTGCGGCAAAACGGGTCGCATTGGGCGCAGCTTTTGTGGTGGTTGGGAGTATTTTTGAAGAGACGGGCTGGGATGCCGCGCTGATTGGCGCGTTTGCTTCTGCCATTCACTATCTCGACTAAGTCCATTTTTTGACAATTGGGGTGTCGTTACCGTCTTTGCGGACGGTTTTTTTATGTGAGCGTATTGTTATGTCTATTTCGTCTGGTACAGTGTTGTGTTACGGGATACTGGGTATCGACCAAATCGTACAAGTGGCCTGGTTTCCCGAGCGCAATGGGCACACGCGCGCGTTTCGCGACGAAGAATTTGTTGGTGGAGAAGCGACCAATACGGCGGTGACTCTAAGCGGGTTGGGGGTTGACGTGCGGTTGATGGGGTGTGCAATAGGAGATGATCGCAGGGGGGCACTTTTCTTGCGCATCATGCGTCAATTTGACGTGGATATCCGCAGGCTCGATATAGATCCCAGCGTTCGCACCGGGCACGCCGTTATCCTGTCTGATGTCAACGGTGGTCGAACGATTTGTGGACATTTTCCCGATGTGCGTAGTAGGCCACTAACTGAGGCGGATCTCGATGGTGTTGCTCTGTTGTCTGTCGATCCCTTTTTAGGAGAAAATGCAATCCGGGCAGCCAAAATTGCGCGGGCATGTGATGTGACGGTATTTGCAATTGAACTGACGCCCGATCACCCGCTTGCAAAATTCTGTGATGTAGTGATCAATTCTGACGGTTTTATGCGCCGGCACAGAATGGGCCTCCCCTCAGATGTGGCGGTTGGGCTTTTGAAGGCCGGTATAGAAACCGTGGTGATTACCAAAGGAAAACAGGGATGTCAGATTTTCCAGGAAAATGGCAATAGTTTTGAACAGCCCGCATACCAGGTCACTGCGCGCGATACAACCGGGGCAGGAGATGCGTTTCGAGCTGGCCTTATTTACGGGTATTTGCAGGGATGGACGCTGACACGCAGTGTGCAATTTGCCAGCGGAAGTGCTGCACTAACATGTGCCAGGGCCGGTGGAGCAGGGCATATTCACGGAGAAGAACAGGTCTTGCTACTGATTGCCGAAGGTTGAATTTCAAAATTTTTCTGATTATGGGTGATATACACGATGCTTGAACAACGGGCTACGGTAAAAAATAAACTGGGCATTCACGCGAGACCCGCGGCTTTGCTGGTACAGGCGGCGGCTAAGTTTACTTCTGAAATTACACTGGAAAAAGATGGTCTGGCAATTAATGGCAAGAGCATTATGGGTGTGATGATGTTGGCTGCGGAAGTGGGGTCTGTGATCACGGTGCGAGTTGAAGGTAAAGATGCCTGCACCGCACTGGATCATATCGTCGCAATGATTGAATTAAAATTTGACTGAGCTATGAAATATCTCAAAGGCATACAGGCGTCTCCGGGTATTGCAATTGCACCGGTGTATTTATACGATCCAGAAGAGTTTCCCGTGGATCAACGCCGGATAGATCCCAGCGATATTCCCGTAGAGAAAGCGAGATTGCAAGAGGCAATCAGAGCCGTGTCCGAGGATTTCGCGGCCACGCGGGCGCATGTCGAGGATATACTGGGCAAAGAACACGCGCAGATATTCGACGCACATTTGCTCATATTGCAAGATCCCATGCTTCTCGAGCTTACATATCCACATATAGAAAAATATAATGCCGAATACGCTTTTTGGACGACCTTCCAGAATTTGCGTCGTCAATTTGAAGCGTTTCAAGATGATTATTTGAGAGAACGCGGTGCTGATTTATTGGGCATTGCAAAGCGGGTATTAGCCAAATTGGGGAATTGGGAAAAGGCAGGGTTAGATCGATTGCCCGACAAAGCGATTGTCGTTGCACGCGATTTAATGCCCGACGATATGGCGCACCTGCAACCCGATCGGGTTTTGGGGCTTGTGACAGAGGTCGGTGGCCCCACGTCTCACGCGATTATTCTGGCGCGCGGGTTAGAGATTCCCGCTGTTGTCAGCGTTGCCAATGCGCTATCAGATGCGCGTATTGGCGATGTGGCGATAGTAGATGGTCATCGCGGGAATTTTATTCTCAACCCGGATAGTGAAACACTCGCACAGTATCAGGGTCTGGCCGAAAGATTGAGAAAGCGAAAGGCCGGGTTGGTCGATTCCCGAGATTTGCCCTCCCAGACTGAGGACGGTGTCCGCGTCGCGTTACAGGCCAATGTAGAATTGCCCAGCGAGGTGCATTCTGCGATGGACTACGGTGCTGAAGGCGTCGGGTTGTACCGCACGGAATATCTCTATCTCTCCAGCGATATTTTGCCCGATGAGGCCTCGCAGGTTGCCGCTTATTCGCAAATGGCCAGGCGCATTGCGCCGCATCCTCTCGTGATTCGCACCCTGGACCTGGGGGGCGATAAAATGTCGCATGTACTCAATACACAGACAGAAATGAATCCCTTTTTGGGGTTGCGATCCATTCGGCTGACGCTGAGGCACCGCGATCTTTTTAAAGTACAGCTTCGGGCGATCTTAAAAGCGAGTGCTGTTGGCAATGTGAAGTTGATGTTGCCCCTGATTTCGGGAATTGACGAATTGCGCGAGGCTCTTGCCGTGCTCGATGATGTGCGCGAAGAATTGACGCGAGAAGGTGTGCCTTTTGACCTTCAGTGTCCTGTTGGGGTCATGATCGAAGTCCCTTCTGCTGCGCTAATAGCCGATCAATTGGCGCGGGAAGTCGATTTTTTTAGTATTGGCACCAATGATCTGATCCAATACACGCTTGCAGTTGATCGCGGCAATGATCTCGTCTCGTATTTATTCGATCCGTTTCACCCTGCGGTCTTGCGATTGATCAAGTGCGTGGTCGATGCCGCGCAAGCACAAAATATACCGGTGACTGTTTGCGGCGAGATGGCGGGAGATCCGCATTCTGGATTGTTGTTGTTGGGCCTGGGGGTTGATAAGCTGTCGATGACGCCTTCGGCATTGCCCGAGGTCAAACGCGCAATTCGCAATACATCTTTTAATCAGCTTCAGGCACTTGGTGAAGATGTACTCAATATGCAGGAGATCGCAGATATTCGAGCGCGTGTAAACGCCACTTTATCCGATGAGGATGACGAGATGTTCGTTGGCGGGGAAAGTGGCGAGACTACAGGACAAATGAGATTGTCGTTGTTTTAATTTTTTATGGGAGCAGGTTTATGGGCCGTTTGTTTACGTCGGAATCAGTTTCTGAAGGGCATCCAGATAAGGTGGCGGATCAAATTTCGGATGCCGTGCTCGATGCCATGTTGGAGAGAGATCCCAAATCAAGGGTAGCTTGCGAAACGCTGGTGACAACCGGGCTTGTGGTGGTCGCCGGGGAAGTGACGAGCAAGGCCAGCGTGGATCTTCAGTCGCTGGTGCGCGACGTGATTAAAGATATTGGCTATACGGATTCGAGCTACGGATTTGATTACAAAAGTTGTGAGATTATGGTGAAATTGGACCAGCAATCGTCCGATATTGCGCTGGGGGTGGATACGGGTGGAGCAGGCGATCAGGGGATGATGTTTGGATATGCGTGTCGAGAAACGCCAGAGCTGATGCCGTTGCCCATTACCCTGTCTCATAAATTGGTGGCAGAACTCGCGCAAATTCGCAAGGAAAAAGGGCTTTCGTATTTGCGTCCCGATAGCAAAGCACAGGTGACGGTGGAATACGATGGGGACGCGCCGATTCGCGTACACACGGTGGTGGTTTCTACACAGCACGATGAAGACGTATCGCACAAGCAGATTGTACGGGATGTGAAAGAGAAAGTGATCCGCGAAGTGGTGCCCACACATTTTTTGGATGGGGATACGATTTATCACGTCAACCCAACCGGCAAATTTGTAGTGGGGGGACCACACGGCGATTGCGGATTGACCGGGCGAAAAATTATTGTGGATACGTACGGCGGAATGGGACGTCACGGCGGCGGGGCGTTTTCCGGCAAAGATCCGAGCAAGGTGGATCGCAGCGGGCATTATGCGGCGCGCTGGGTCGCCAAAAATGTCGTTGCAGCGGGCCTTGCGTCTCGATGCGAGGTACAATTGGCCTACGCTATCGGGGTGCCAAAACCCGTTTCGGTCGCCGTAGATACGTTTGGTACGAGCAAAATTGAGGAGTCAAAGATCGTCGCTCTGATTGACGATCACTTCGATCTGACGCCGTCTGGCATCATTGTAGCACTGAAATTGAACAGCCCCGTGTATCGTTCCACAGCCGCTTATGGTCATTTTGGACGCGGAGAATTTACATGGGAACAGACGGGTAAAGCCAGTGTCTTAAAAGAAGCCGCTGGGCTGTAATATTTTCAATATCACCTTGCCAATTCTTTAGCGCGGAAGCCACTTCCGCGCTTTTTTTTAATTATCGAGACGTGCTCATCTTTCGAGATCGTATTGTTTTATTTTTTTGTGCAAGTTGGTGCGTTCAATGCCCAGGGCATTGGATGCGCGTGTGACATTTCCACTGTACCGCTCCAGTGCTTCGGCAATGTAGTGTCGCTCAACGGCCTCGCGCACTTGACGAAGTGTTTTCCCCACGCCGAGATCGGGAAAAGAACCGGGTTGTTTTGGAATGGTCATGCCATCTAAAGTTGGTAAATCTTCAGGATATATGGTATCTCCTGAAACCATAATTGAGAGGCGTTCAACCAGGTTTTTCAGTTCGCGAATGTTGCCGGGCCAGTCGTATTGCAAGAGCAGGTCCCGCGCTTCTGCCGATAGCACTTTGGGTAAAAATCCATTTTCCTCGGCATAAGTATTGAGGAAGTGTTCGGCCAACTCGGGGACGTCTTCGCGGTGCTCCCGCAAGGGCGGCGCTGTCAATGGCACCACATTCAGGCGAAAGTAGAGGTCTTCTCGAAATTTGCCACCCTCGACTTCGGCGTGCAAATTTTTGTTTGTCGCCGCGATGACGCGCACATCTACGTGAAAGGTTTTGGCTCCGCCTACCCGTTCAAATTCACCCTGCTCGAGCGCGCGCAAAACCTTGGCCTGTACTGATAGGCTCATGTCGCCAATTTCATCGAGAAATAACGTCCCCCCATCGGCTTGAAGGAACTTGCCGTCGCGCGTTTTGACCGCGCCGGTAAATGCGCCCCGGTCACTTCCAAATAATTCGCTTTCAATGAGCTCTTCGGGAATGGCAGCACAGTTTACTTTGATAAAGGAATTGTTCGCTCTATGGCTCATTTTGTGAACAGCGCGGGCAATGAGTTCTTTGCCCGTGCCACTTTCGCCGAGGATGAGGACGCGTCCATTGGTGGGGGCAACGCGCGCTATCTGGTCGCGAATTTCTGTTAGGGCGGGACTTTGCCCCAACATTTCGTAGCGTCCTTCAATTTGTTGCTTGAGGTGGCGATTTTCCTCGGTGAGTTCCCGGGTCTGGAGGGCACGAGAAATCGCCAGTAGCACTTTGTCGCGATCAAGGGGTTTTTCCAGGAAATCATAAGCTCCCCGTTTGATGGCGAGAACGGCGTTTTGCACATTGCCGTGTCCCGAAATCATGATGACTGCCAGATCGGGACGCACTTTGAGGAGTTTGGGCAACAGGTTGAGGCCGTTGATTTCTGGCATAACAATGTCGAGCAAGACCAGATGAATGCGTTCTTTTTTGATTACGTCAAGACCCGCCTGTGCCGAGGCACAGGTGAAAACCTGATAGCCTTCACCCGATAAGATCATGTCTAAGGTTCGGCGGATATTTCTTTCGTCGTCAATAATGAGAATATTTTGGCTCATCGCTGTTCCTCCGGTTGTGCTACCGTTCGGTCGGGAATGGGGAGTTGAAGGTCGAATTGCGCGCCTCCTTTAGGGGCATCTTTGACCGAAATGTGCCCCCCGTGATCTTCAATGATGTTGTGTACTACGGCAAGGCCCAGGCCCATACCGCTTTCTTTTGTGGAGACATAAGGTTGGAAGATGCGCACGCGATCTTTCAGGGGCACGCCCGGCCCGCTGTCAATTACGGACAGTATAGCCGTGTCGTCAGACGTGCGCGTGCGAATCTCGATCTGGCCGTTTTTGCCAGAGGCATCAAGACTATTTTCTATCAGATTAATCAGCACCCGACGCATCTGCTCGGCGTCGAGTTCGAGCGTTGGATGATTTTTTTCCAGGTCGAGATGAATGTGGGCATCCGGGTAGAGACGAACGACATTGTGTACACATTCATTGAGGTCGCTGGGAGACAGAGAGAGAGAGGGCATGCGAGCAAAGTTGGCAAATTCTTGAACCAGAGATCTGAGATTTTCGACCTCTTCTGTGACGATTTCCGTGCAGTTGGTCACAAATTGTTGATACGCGGGATCATTGCCAGAATATTTATCGCGCATTTGCTGCACGGCAAGTTGAATGGGCGTTAACGGATTTTTTATTTCGTGAGCCAGGCGCCGCGCAATTTCTCGCCAGGCTGCAATTTGCTCGGCTTCGAGTCGTTTGCGTCTGTTTTCTACGAGGTCTTGCGCCATCTGGTTAAAGGATTCGATAAGTAAGCCGATCTCGTCATCTCTGCCTCTGGGAATGCGGTATTGCAGGTTATCACGTGCCATTTCTCGCGTGCCTTTAAGTAGTGCATTAAGCGGGCGCGTTATCTCAAAGCCAATGCGAACGCCAATCACAGATGCCAGAAGGACAACGCCTGCGGCGGCGACGAGAAAGGCGAGTAGAAATGCAGTGCGCAGATCGTCTTCCGCCATTTCAATATGTTTGTACGTCTGTACGGCATTTCCAACATCGATGAGCGCCTTGAGTGAAAGCAGGGCAGTTAGTGCTCGTTGCGAATCGGGAAGTGCGAGCACGAGTTGAAGCTGATCGGTCTCTACTTTGGAGACTACGGGACCTCGCGAAAGGTCTATGTCGATCTGTTCGATAGGCGAAACACGCAGGGTCAGGTCGTTGAGGCCGGCATCTGCAAATGCGGCGTGTAAGGCATTCTCGTCGCGGTGAGGCGGCGCAGATAAAAGCTGTCCTATACCTTGAAGCTGCCGTTTTTTGGCGTCGTAGTTCTCTTTTGCCAAAGAAAGCGCACTGGTCAGCGCACTACCCATCTCGACATTGACGTTGGTCTGCAGGCTCAGTGCCAAAAAGTGTCGTGCGAGCAGCGCGAGTATGAGTGTTGTGCCTAATGCCAGACCAATCAAGGCGGCGATGATGCGCCAGCGCAGGGGAATAGCTCTCATAGTTATGTCTCCTAAGAATTAAAAATTAGGAATTAAAAATTAGGAATTGGGGTGGTGAGGCTAATTCTTAATGAACTGGTCTGAACTGCGACCAGTTGTACACCGCTCCCTAATTCCCATCAAGAAGGTGTGGGAGTGCGCTGGGGCGAAATCTGAACAGGTCAATCCATTCGGGAAATGTAGATCTGTCCAGCGTGAAGAAAAATTCGAGATAGCTGCCTTTTTCGATTATCTTAAGCCATTGTCGCGTGCGTTCTCGTTGCTCGGACGAGATCGGGTTTACGTCTATCCGCACCTGCAAGGTGATAGGCTCATCGGGCAGGGGAAGCTGTGCCAGTGAGATTCCCTGTAGTTCAGAACACGCGCGTCGAATATCTTCAAAATGAGACGTGATCTGTGTGTCTGGTCGTGCGGATTGCCGGATGAGGCGATATTGCCCCTCCCAGATGTCGTGTTCCAAACGCCTGAACAGGCTGCGCAGGCCCAGATTATCTCCACGACCTGTCCGCAGGCGAAATTGCACGGCGATAGATGTTGTCATACCCGTTTCAATGGCATCAATAGCCCGTTTGGAAAAGAGAGAATCGATGGTTGCATCAAGACGTAGAGTATCGGATTGTACATAAATATAAAGACTGTCTTGCGGTATGTGCTGTGCAAGTAAGGGGTGCACGCTGACAAGCAAGTAAAATGCGAGCGTCTTGATGGTGAAGAACCGAGTCATCTCGTCCTCACAGACCAATCTTGACGCCGGCAAAGCGATGTGATTTTACGATGAGTGTTCCCGTGCTGATTCCAAAGCTGATATCGACGCGGTTAAAGAGCAGCAGACCTACGCCAAAGGCAAAGTCGGCATCTCGCCGATCTTTGTCGTTTACAGAGCGATGTACACCGCCACTTTCGGCAAAGGCATATACCCGCCCCAGGGTTTTGAGATCGATGGCATAGAGGGCTTCAGCCGCAAAAAATAGGGTGCCGCCTTCTGGCCCAATAACGCGGCGTTCTATGCCCCTGAGTTGATTATCCCCATCGAGATAAAAGCGTTCGTAAAAGGGTGGATTTCCCCAGACACCCCCTGTTTTGATGCCGAGTGAGAGGATATGTCCTGAGATAAGTTGCTGGTGCCGATAGAGTTTTGTGCGAAGTTTGATATAATTTGCTACCGATCCCAGAAGTTTGGACGACAGTGTGAGTCGGGCGTTAAAATCCGTACCTTGCCCCCAGACCGCGCTCACGGGATGTTTGAACAGGTTAAAAGAAAGTGTGGAGAGGGTTTCCCGTCCTTCGGCAGCTTTAATTTCATTGGCGAAGACCCCACCGCTCGTGGGGATGGAGGGGTGTTGAAAATCGCCGATTTGTATGGCTTCGAAAGCGTATTTTAAGACAAAATGATAGGCGCGCAAAGGAGAGGGCTGACCAATGCCCATGGCAAATCCGATGCGTTCGAGATCGTAGCGTCCCCTGATATTGGGGTCTGGATCGCGAAAGATGTCGCGGTCTGCGGAAGACCCCGTTACCCGAATGTGAAATGCCTGATTGGTTTTGAGAAAGAGCGGATCGCTGTAGTGGAATCCCCAGTATTTAAAGCGTTCTCCCAAACCGTATTCCACGCCGACTAATTTTCCCTCGCCACGGAGGTTGGCATAATGGGCATTTGCATCTGCGCCAAAGCCATCGAGTTCGGAATATTCAAAACTCAAACCCAGGTCGCCAAAACGCTTCTCCTGCACATAGACCACGAGAATGGCTTTGCCTTTTTCCGCACCGGGCTTGACATTGACAAATGCAGTTCGGAAAAGTCGCAGACGCTCGAGGACCACACGGCAGCGGTCAATATCCCCTTCGCGGAGGTTATCCCCCACTTTTATGGGTAAGACCTGGCGAATGATTTCAGCACGGGTTTTTTCATTGCCGCGCACTTCAATATTTTCTATTTCATGTCCGATTTGCCCCAGGGCAGGGGTGGCAAACAGGCAGAGCAAGATGAGATATTTGTACATGATGACAACACTCTTGTGGTTTTTAGATACAATTATGCAAAATCCGTGCCCGTGTCTTGTGGGTCTTTTTCAGATAGAAATAAAATTTGGAAAAATAAGGAGTTGTGCGTATATCTAATACTTAAAATTAAGTATGCGTTCTGTGAAACAATACGACATGTGTATATTTTTTGCAACAGGATTGCAGAATATCATCACGGGAGGGTGCAAATGATGCCGATTTCTCATATCCTCGAAAAACTCAAACGCGATGGGTTTTACGTGGTTGAAAACGTGATTCCCGAAGATGAGGTGGATGCCGTGCGGCAAGCCATAGTGGCAGCACAGGCGCGAAAACACGCAGAGTCAGAGGCGGCGCTGGCCGCAACCCGGGCGAAGGGACATCGCGTTGGTGCAGAAGGCGTAGCGAGTTTGCGGCAGGTGATTAATGAGACACAGATTTTCGTACCTTATCTGGCAAGTCGCAAGATGATGGATATAGTGGATGCGCTGTTCGGGCCTTACGCACGCGTTTCCTGTACGGATTGTGTGATCAATTATCCGGGCAATGAAAGGGGGTATTGGCACGCGGATTGGCCGTATAATGCAACCAATGCGTCGCATATTTTCTCGCCGTATCCCGATGCGTTATTACATTTATCGTCAATCTGGATGTTGACGGCGTTTAATAAAAAAAACGGCGGGACATTGCTCGTGCCGGGCAGCCATCGATGGCTCGATAATCCGGCCGCAGGTGGGATGGAAGATGTGGATCAGGATGCACCGTATCCCACCGAGATGCAGGTGAAGGGCACAGCGGGCAGTGTGCTGATTTACGATAGTCGATTGTGGCATGCAGTGGCATCAAATCAGAGCGATCAACCGCGTGTGGCATTGATTGTGCGCTATGCCCCGTGGTGGTTGAATTTGAATCCGTCTCATATTGGCAAACCCGAGCACGAGATGATGGTGGTAGAGACAGGCGGTAAGAATTACGAATCTATGCCATTGCAAAAGAAGGTTTACGATGGGTTGCCGGAAGATGTGAAGCCTTTGTACCGCCACTGGGTCGAACAATAGTCTGAGATTTGCGATAAATTAAAAAAGGAGGCATACCATGTCAGATTTACAGCTTGAGTCTATTGAAACCTGGGCGCCGCATCCAACCGCTGCACCGTTGACAGAACGCAGTGGGGATACGCTGGCAATAGCCGCAAATGGCACGCGCACCTGTATTGGCGGATGGCAGATCGCGTATTCGGGTGTTGAGGCTGGCAAGATGTATGAGATCGTTGCTCAGACGCAGTTTCAAGATGTGGATGCGGCACGCGATGTACTGCGCTGTGAGGCGTATTGGGGCCATCTGGATCGGGACAGTGGGCGGCGCGGCGAAGTTTTGTCCTGGGATTATCTCCTCCCCGAATGGAACGGCGATACCGTGCAATTTTCACGGCGGCTCACTGCGCCGGAAGATGTCGAACACCTGACCGTGCGCTATACGTTTCGCTGGTCGGTTGTGGGATCGTCTGAATGGCAATTGCCCCATGTGATCGCGACAGATGTGGCAGAATCATACAAACCCGTGAAAATTTGTGTTGCGACGGGACGGCGAGAAGATCGCGACCGGCGGTTTGAGTCGATTCAGGACAATGTCGATCTTTATTTGCCTTTGTGCCGAGAGATATGTGAAAAAGAAAAACCCGATTTGATTGTGTTGCCCGAGATCGCATTGCAATACGGGATTAAAGGGAGCCCATTGGAACTGGCAGTGCCCGTGCCGGGACCCGAGGCGGAGCCGTTTGCGGATATTGCGCGTGACTATGGCGTATATGTGCTGTTGGGTGTGATTGAGCGAGATGGCGATGCTGTTCACAATACAGCCGTGTTGTTTGCGCCCGATGGCGGCGTGGATGGCAGATATCGCAAGGTGCATCTGGCAGTGGGGGGAGAGATGGATTCGGGTATTTTGCCGGGTGATGATTTTCCTGTATTTGATACAGAGATCGGACGGATTGGGTGCAATATTTGTATGGATTCTTCGGCAGCTGAGTCGTCGCGGATGATCGGGTTAAATGGCGCGGACTTTTTGTTGTTGCCCATTATGGGCGATCACCGCGCGTGGCATCCGGAAGATCATACGTGGGACCCCGAGCGCTTTCGCGGGATTATGCAGACGCGGGCGCTGGACAATCAGTTGTGTATGGTGGTGGCGGTAAATCGCGCGGAGGGCAGTTGTATTATTGATCGCACCGGGCATGTGCTGGCATGGAATGATGGCAGTGAACGGTTTGTGACCGCCGAGGTGAATCTCGTGGATGGCTTCAGACCAAAAAGTCGCGGGTGCTTTCGCGGGATTAACTGGATGCAGCGACGACCACATACCTATCGCGCTTTTGTCGATGAAAAGAACGCGGGGACCTTGAAGGCTGAGGTGTATTGAGAATTATTTGCCGAGCGCGATTTGTTCGCATTCGGCATATTTTTTGACCAGTTCGTTGTACACTGCGGTGTTGGTTGGGGTGACGACAGAGCCGGATATGGGTTCGGCGATGCCCTTGCTGATGTCTTCCCAGGTGGTTTTTTGTCCAGAGGTATTGAGGTGCGCATGCGCTGCGCGGAGGGCTGCGCCGAGTGCCGCGCTATTGGTGACTTCAAATTGGTAAACGGGACAGTTTTGTACATCGGCCATGATCTGAAGGATTTCGGGATTGACCGATGCACCGCCTGTGACGTAGATGGCTGAGGGACGCACGCCCATCCATTCTGAGTGAATGCGCATGGACATCATTTGTGCCTCAACAACCGCGCGGCAATTGCCAGCGGCGTCCTGTTCGTCGAGGTCAAAGCGGTGTACGCCGGGTTTGAGGACATTGGGCACGATTTCGGGTTCAAAATAGGGGAGCAGGATTTTGCCATTATTGCCAGGGGGAGTGAATTGGAGCGCATGGGAAAAACCGTCCCAATCCAGACTATGAAATTTGCGAACGGCTTCGCGGGCGAGGGAGCCGTTTTTGAAACATATCAGGGTCATATAGTCACCAGTGGGCGAGACGAAGACGTGGCCTTCGCCGCGCGGGTCGGTCTGGCAATTTTTCATCGTGCCAAAGTAGGTGTCGCTGGTGCCGAGTGAGATGGCGACGAGGCCCTCGCGGATAAGACCGAGGCCGATGACGCTGTTGGGATTGTCGCCCGACCAGACGAGTGCCTGTGCATTGGGATTGACGCCGTATTTATCTACAAAGTAGGGGTTCACAGTGCCGATAATCGCGCGGGATTCTGCGAGCGAGGGCAGGCGATGGGATATATGGGGTGCTGTGGCGTCGAGTGCGGCAGCATGCCAAGTTCGGGTCTGAATGTCCATCAGGTTCATGCCCGCACCATCGCCGTGATCAATGGGGGCAACTTTGCCCGCGATCAGAGAGGCCATGAAGGAAGATACGAGCATGATGTGTGCGGTGTTGTTATAAGCATCGGGTTGTGTTTTGTAGAATTTGCGAATCTGTGGCCCCGTGAAGCGTTCAAAGGTGGTAGATCCCGTGGCGCCGGCTGTGGTTTGAAGACCGCCGAGGGCGTCGCAAATTTCATCGCATTCGGCGCGGGTAGAGGAATCCATCCAGATGGGCGATGTGTCGCGGGAGAATATACCGTCGAGATTTTCTACGAGGGTTTTTGATGGATTGAGATCGGATAAGATATCCGCATTTTTGAGATAGACAGAGCCGTGTTGTTGCCCCGAGCCAGAGATGGCGCGGATATCGCCGAGGGGTATGCCCCCGGTTTTCATTTTTTCGAAAAGCACATCGAGAGCTTCGGCCCACATGAGAGGTGGCGAGTGAACAATTTGGGGGTCGGGATGGTCGAGGACGCCATTTTGAGTGCCATAGTGCGGTAGTGTTTCGTCGTAGTTCAAAGAAATATCGTACACGACTTTGCGGGTGTCGATGTCTATGATAATGGCACTCAAGCTCTGTGTGCTGGCGTCAAGCCCGAGATAGAGGTCGCTCATGGATACTCCTTAAGATTCATAAATAACCGGGCATTTGGATAGATCGTCAATGTGTCGGGAGAGGCCCTGTCGCTCATCGTTGACGGGGCGCGAGTTTTCGGTGCGCATGTGAATGGCAAAGCTGCGGCGAGGTCCACTGGATCGGTTGGGTCCGCTGCCGTGGAGCGTGAAGCAGTCGTGCAGGCTCAATGCGCCGGGTGGCAGGAGCATGGGAACTTCGCGCCAGGTGGCTTGTTCGGGTATTGATATGCCGCGTCGCAATGTGTCGAGGTCTTGTTGTTGAAAGCCGAAGTCGATGTCCAAAAGACCCCAGCGATGTGAGCCGGGGACAAAGCGCATGGGTCCTGCATCGGGTGTGATGTGGCTGAGGGCGACCCACGCTGTGAAGAGTTCGCTGCCGTCTTCCCATATTCGCCAGTAGTAGCGGTCCTGATGCCAGCCGATGTTGGTAACGCGTTGATCCGTGGGTTCGCCCACGGGTTTGTGGAGTAGTTGCACCCACCAGACCTGCACCATTTTTGCTCCTGTGACTTCGGCGGCGAGTTTGCCGAGGGCGGGATGCGATACCAGGTCCATGATGGCGTGACTGGCAAATTGCGGCATTTCAATTTTGCAAAGTGCTTTGGGATCGTCGCCGGGGTTCCATCGGGAGTTTTCCGGCGGATGTCCGGTATCGTACTTCCCTACGCGTATAGCATCCATGCCTTCAATTGCGGCATCGACGACGTTGGTTGGAAAAACCGGGTCAGAAATAACGCAAAAACCATCTTTTTGATATTGTTTCGAAAGGGTCATGAGATCCTCACGCCATGTGTCGCCGCGATACTTGTAAAAAACGCACGGCGCGCTGTCCCAGCCGTTTTAACAGATCCAGATCTTGCCGCGCTTTTGCCAGTATCAAAATGCCTTCGTAATATGCCCACAATGCCAGGGCTGTTTCTCGCGTATCCATGGGAGACAGATCACTGGCTTCTACTGCTTCATTGAGTGTTCTTTGCAACCGACCGATTACATCCTCAAAAATGCGGTCAATTTTATGACGGATCAGCGGCTCGTGCGCGCTCATTTCCACGGCGAGGTTGCCAAACGGACATCCGCAAAGCTGTTTGTGCTGCTCGTAAAATTGGCAATTTTGCTCATAGACCAGTTCAAAAAAATGCGAAATCCGCTCCAGGGGGGGGCGTTCTGATGAAAAAGCCCGCTCCCAGGCAGTCTCCCGCGTAATCTCCCACCATCGATCTAATGAAGCGAGCACCAGGTCTTGCTTGGTCTCAAAAAAGTGGTAAAAGCTCCCTTTTTTTACCCCAGCAGCTTTGCACAATTCCTGCACGCCCACATCGGTATAACTGCGCGTAAAAAACAAATCCATCGCAGCCTGTATCAGCCGTTCTTTTGCATCGCTCGTGCGTCCCATGGTGTGCCTTTTACGATAGATTCGATAAGTCTGCTATGTCCTGAGGTCGCCCAGTCGCTTTTTTATTTTGCTTTAAATTTTGCAAATCAATAACATGGGCTATCATTTCATTGATTTCGATGTCAATTTTGGTCTCATAACACGAATCAAATGTCACACCCTTTAAACCAGTGAAAAGATCAATGCGATTGGGTGGCAACCCCAGTTGGATCATATTTTCCGGGTCTTCAAAATCTTCGGCCTTCAAACTGAGCGATCCAAAACCGAATTGCTTGAGTGTTTCAAGCAACTTATCTATATTCTCAATCGCAGGGTCTATCCACACATCCAGATCTTTGGTATAACGCGGATGACCGTGAAATGCAACGGCATATCCACCAACAATGAGATATCGGACATTATTTTCGTTTAATAACGCGATAAACTCTTTGAAATCCTGGGTCAGTGCCATATTTCCAACTGTTGTATTCTCGTCTTATCTCTTCTAACGCATCTATGCGAGCTTGATAAGACTGCGTTTGCCAGAAGGCGAAGTCGCTCTTTTGAGCGCCGACCTTACATTTTGTCACAACCTTCTGTATTTTTTTTGTCGTTTCCATAGGCTAAATATAGTCTATCTAAACCGACTTTTCAACAAGGAGCTTCACATGCGCGTCATTGCAATTGGTACAGAATACACGGGCAAAACCACGCTGGTTCAAGCGATTCAACAATGGGGCATGGAGCGCGGTATTCGCCATCACATGGACGATCACTTTTCCATTCCCGATCAGCAAACTCTTACAAATCCCGCAGATCAAAAGGCTATGAATGAATTGCCATCGCCCATCAAAGAGCGTTTTCAGCGGTTTCAGATTGCCTATCATGTGCGCCTGGTACACAATTACCAGCACGTTTTGCTCACGGGTTTCCACATTGAGGAGATGGTGTACGGCCAACGCTATTATTATCCCGATCTGGCGCGGCCGGTCGAAAATCCCCAGGCGTGGGAGAAAAACATGCCCTCTGATATCATTCTGGTGCATCTCACGGCCAGTCCCGATGTTATCAAACAGCGCATGAAAGACGATCCACACGATTTTCCCATTGTGCCCGAATCGGATATCGAAGAAGTGCAGGAGGCATTCCACGAAGAATTTCGCAAATCATTTTTTAAACAAAAATTTCAGATTGATACATCAGATCTGAATGCAGATACCTTGCTCAAAGCTTTTCTCGATCAATCGTTTCCCTATCTCACCGCCGCCGACCATGCTATTCGGTTGGCAGTTGGGTGAAAGGCGAAAAGCATCCGCAGATGAACGCAGATGAACGCAGATGAACAGGTATAAGAAAGTCAAGCAAGGCTGGAGGCTTATTCTTGCCTCCAACCAGCCCCTTTGAGCGTGAACTCGTCTGGACTGCGACCAGTTGTATCCCGCTCGTGTCTTTGTGTGAGTAATGTTATCAGTAGGTACTAACCTTGCCATCCCCATCTCCCGACATGCGCCTTGCGTTCGACGATGGCACGCTCGTCCTTCTGGATGCGCCAGCGGACTATGAACCGCCATCTCCATTTATATGGGATAGCCGCGTGGGACGCTGGCGCGCTCAGGCGCATCGGTATCGCGATGTTGTCGAGGTATTACAGGCTCAGGATGTTAAAATAAAAAATGTCGTCCCGCGCTACAACCGCCTCAAACTCGATTTCAACCGAGAACACACCCCACATCCGCACCAGGCTGAAGCCTTTGACGCCTGGCAATCAAACCAATATCGCGGCGTGGTTGTGTTGCCCACGGGGTCGGGTAAGTCGCTTCTCGCGCTGATGGGTATTGCAGAAGTTGCCCGCAGTACTCTTGTTGTCGCGCCTACGATTGATCTTATGAATCAGTGGTATGACTTGCTCAAAGATGCTTTTGCATGCGATATCGGCATTCTGGGTGGGGGATATCACGAGCTTGAAGATCTTACTGTAACGACTTACGACAGTGCGTATATGCACATGGATCGCTATGGCAATCGCTTTGGTTTTCTGGTTTTTGACGAAGTCCATCACCTGCCCGGCGAATCCTATTCTCACGGTGCGGAACTTTCTATTGCTCCTTATCGTCTGGGGCTTACAGCCACGCTCGAACGTCCCGATGGGCGCCATCTTATGCTGCGCGATCTCGTGGGACCCACCGTTTATGAAAAGGGTATTCGCGATTTGTCGGGCGATTATCTCTCTGAGTATAATACGCAGCGCATTGAAGTCGATATGGTGGCTGAAGAGCGCGCCGAATACGAAACTGCGCGTTCGCAATTCAGTGCTTTTCTGGAGTCCAAGAATCTGCGGTTGGGCAGTGCTTCTGGATGGCAAAATTTTGTGCGTCTCTCGGCTCGTTCCAGCGATGGACGAAGGGCGATGCTCGCCTATCGCCGCTATCGAAAAGTCGCTCTGGGCACGACCGCTAAGTTGCGCGTGCTGGAAGACTTGTTGAAAAAACACCCGCGCGATCGCATGCTCATTTTTACTAATGACAACGAAACTGTTTATAATATTTCAGAGCAATTTCTCATTCCCGCCATTACGCACCAGACCCGCACAAAGGAGCGCCGGGAAATTCTCAAAGCTTTTAATGAGGGGGACATTCTCGCGCTTGTCACTTCTCGCGTGCTCAACGAAGGGGTCAATGTACCCGAGGCCAATGTCGCGGTTGTGCTTTCGGGGACGAGCACTATCCGCGAGCACGTCCAGCGATTGGGGCGCATTTTGCGCCGCCGCGAAGGCAAACACGCCATTCTCTACGAAGTGATCTCCCGCAATACGGTTGAAGACCGCATTTCCCGCCGCCGCAGACAACACGACGCGTACGATGGGAAGCAACGAGAGATATTTTGAAATACGGTTGACAAAATCTCATCATTACGACATCTTTTGGTTCTTAGAGTAACTTAAAAACATAGGAGAACGATCATGTATGTACGTGTGACATCAAAAGGACGAATCACAATTCCCCGTGAAGTGAGAAACCAACTCAATCTGGATAAAGGTTCCATCGTCTCTGTTGTCGTCAAAAATGGCCGCGCGGAACTCATTCCGGTTGAAGATGATGTTATGGCACTTAGAGGCAGCGTTCCGGTTGATGGCCCGCAGGACTTCGATGCGATTGAAATTGAAGTTGAAAAGAGGGTCGCCGAACATGTCGCCCTCAAGTCATAGATTTGTCGATACAAATATCTTACTTCGCTTTCTTACCAACGATCTACCTGAACAGGCCGATAAAGCCTCAATGCTTATGCAGCGCATTCAAAGTGGTCGAGAAACAGTAGAATTGTCAATTCTGGCGGCTGCCGAAATTGTATGGACATTAGAACGGTTCTACAAACTTTCGAAAAGCAATGTCGCCTCCAAAGTGTCGTCCATTCTCAAACTCAAAAGTCTCAAAATATCGGATAAAAATATCTTTCTTGAAGCACTTTCTCTTTATGCTGAAAAGAATATCAGTTTTACAGATGCCTATATTGCCACACAAATGAAACGTGCTGGCTCAAGTGAATTATATACCTTTGATAAGGAATTTGACCGCGTTGAACATGTCAAAAGAGTCGAGCCCTGATTTTATCTTCATTGTGAAACTGAGGCATCCGGCTCTAATCACTCGCGTTTTTTAATCGTTATTACGAAGGCGTACGTGTTAAATATTGATACGTACGCTTTCTTATTTTTTGCCGCTCGCAGGAGCGGATTTGTACCTCGCCCGCGAAAGGATTCTCTGTGCATATCGAAGATCTCTTTACCCCGGCTCAACGAGTGCTTGTCGCCCACCTGCATAGCTGTGACCAGCAGGAGCGCCGCGCGTGCTCTACAGACCCGCTACGCCTCAAGGCCGCCAGTCCAGAGGTGGCTCATTATCTGTGTCTCACCGCGGTTCATCAACAGGCGAGGACGCTGGTTGAATTTGGCACTTCGCACGGCTATTCCACTTTGCATCTGGCCGCGGCAGCACAGCACACGGGAGGTCGCGTTTTTACCCTGGATCAGATGCCTGAGAAAACTGCGGCGGCTCAGGGAAATTTGCGAGCCGCGGGTCTGGATCATCTGGTGGAATGCCATACGAGTACCGGTGATGCCTTTATCGCGGCCCTTCCCGATCGCGTGGATTTCGTCTTTGTTGACTTTGGCCTGCACGCTTTCGCACAGATGTTCGACATGTTGGAAAGCCGCCTGGCACCAGGGGCTTTCATTTTTGTCGATGGCTGGTCTGCGGTCGAACAATGGTACATGGATCCGGACTGGGCAGCTTTTAAGAGCCGCTTGGATGAGGTGCCCGATTATCTGACGTGTATCCTGCCCCTGCAAAAGTCGCATCTCATTGTCGTTAAGCTGTCCTAAAAAATAAAAATGGCCCGATTCCGGAAAGGAACCGGGCTTTTTCTGCGTATTGCTATCGCATACGCAATAGATCAATCGATGGAAACAACGAGGTTCAAGTTTTCTTTTTGAAGCATATCTTGTAGTGCAAGCTGAACCCAGAAGCTTTCTGGCTCGCCGAGTTGCCTGGCAATTTTGGCTGCTCTGCTGGGGCTTGGAATTCTTCTTTCTTTTTCTATATCACAAAGGCTTTGAGGAGAAATGCCCAACAAATCAGCAAACGCTCTCTGGCTCTTTTCTTCTCCTGTGCGATAGCTGGATAGGGCATTTCCGAATGTGAGACATCCAAAGTCTCTCTCCAGTTCAGAAGTCCCATATTGTTCTTTAATAGTCATGTTTATTGATCTCCTCAACTTGAATCAAATTAACCTCATCACCTTCATCTTCTATTTCAGTATAGAAGGCGCGATAGGATCTGGATAGCCTGATGGATCTTTGCCCGGTTCGGTCACCTCGAAGAGGTTCATCATGATATCCGGGGATTTTTCTAACTTCCCGAATACCCAGAGATTCTACTTGAAGTGCCCAGCGCTGAAGGTTTCTTACAATATGAATGGGCAACCGATTCAGATTTTTTCTGACCCTATCAAATAGGACTCTTTCCATTTTTAAATTATACGTCAAAATGACGTATGAATCAAGTCCAACCTGCCATGATATATTTTGAAATGCGGTTGACAAAATGGCGTTGTTGCTACACTTTTTGTTTGTGGAGAATCGTTTTTATACCCGATAATACGGATATGATGGGAGATAGCGCGTGGAAAAATTGACACGGATTACTTTCGATCCCGCAGTTATGGGCGGCAAGGCATGTGTTCGAGGACTACGGGTGACGGTTGGAACTGTTGTGGGACTTTTGGCAGCCGGACGATCACATGAGGAAATTCTGAAAGCCTATCCTTATCTGGAAAGGGAAGATATCGATCAAGCTCTGGCTTATGCCGCGTGGCGGGTCGAAGAACGGGAAGTTGCACTGGTCACCCTATGAGTGTGAAGCTTTTGGTGGACATGAATCTGTCGCCCGATTGGGTGCCTGTGCTGAAGAGCCACGGATGGTCGGCAGTCCATTGGTCCACAATAGGTGACCCGCAGGAAAGTGACCGGATAATTATGGATTGGGCGGTGAGGCATGAATATGTCGTGTTTACCCACGATCTGGATTTTGGCACCCTGCTGGCTCTGTCCCACGCGATTGGTCCAAGTGTGCTTCAGGTTCGCGCTAAAGATATATTGCCGGATCATCTGGAGAATATCGTAATCGCTGCTCTCAGACAGCACGATGCTGATCTGGCTTCTGGGTCTCTGGTTGTTGTAGATGAGATCAGGACTCGAGTGCGGATTTTGCCAATATGAGAAGCTTTTAAATTTCTATCATACTAAGGGCGTTTTAATGCAACTGTGCTGCTCTCCGAATGTCGGATGGGCGGCTTATTTTTTTGTACGTTGAAATCTACGCCACAGAAGGCCAGGGACTACGATGAATATAATGTCCACATTTGTCCATTTTAGCGCACGTCAATGAAGTATCGAAAATTATTTTGAGGACGTAATATAAACATTTGTTTTACTTATATCCCATTTTCTTACATATAGACATTCAAAAATATCTTAACATGTCCCTTGATAAGAATCATTTTTTGGGGTATCTTTTTGTCACCAATGTGAAAAATTGCTTATTACTGGCTGTTTCTCTCGAAGAGAGGAGTTAAAATATGCGCATTAATCCTGATCGCCTCCGATCTCTGCGTAAAAAGCAAAATCTATCCATTGCTAAGCTGGCGGAAAAGACCGGGGTTGTAAATCCGCCGGGAATAACGGAAAAGACAATCCAACGGTTAGAGAGACAGTCCTCGCCGAACCAAACGGCCCGTGAACATACAGTAGAATGTCTAGCGAAGGCTCTGGACGTCGAAGCTGGTGTTTTGACAGGTGAGTTACCTTTGCCGGATGTCGAGGACCTGTTTACCGATGATTCCGGACACGTACGGATCAATGCACAGATCGGGCCAAAGACCCGGCTGGCTTATGATTTAATCCGGGAGCAATATGACGTCACTGCGACTAATCTCATCAGTATAGCCCCGCTGTTTTTTGCACTTTTGGCTTCGGGCAGTCTCGCGTGGCGAAAAGAAAAACTGAAGGGGGTGAAGGAGGCAATCAAGTGCCTGAAAGGTGATGGTGATAATGAATGGAACATGTTTGCCGGGATTACGCTGCCACAAGAAAATATGGCAAAGATGGAAGGTAAGTCTATCAGCGAGGAGGATATATTTGGGAAGGGCTTATTCGCTTATTTTCGTGAGCTAATGATTTTAGTGAGGGATGGTGGGCCAGCGTTAGTTATGACTGCGAGCCATATGGTTGGCGATGGACAGTTGGCAGAGCAAATGCCGTCACAGGATGAAATAGATGAAATAGAGGATTTTTTATTATCTGATGAATGGAGAGAGGAGTTTTTACGGTCAGCCAGTCCTTTTGCGCAATATTTGAAAATGTTAGCGCGCGAAAACGCTGATGTTGTGAGTGTGGGAGATGGCGATCTGTGGTCAAGGTTCCCTAATTACGATGTTTATCCTAAAGTCCTCAATGAGGTCGCGAATAATTCGCCGGTGGCGCGGATGGCTCTTGAATTCGGTCATGCTCGGCTCTCGGAGATACCGGATGCGCTCCGGCTCCGGGCTGAGAATGATGCTGGTGAGGAGCGTGAGAAGTGGCTCAAAGAGAAATTTTGGGGAGGACTGCACGATTTATACGGGCAGGCTGCTAATAATTCTCTGGTGGCACAGATAGCTCTTGAATTCGGTCATGCTCGGCTCTCGGAGATACCAGATGTGCTCTGGGCTGAAGATGCTGGTGAGGAGCGCGAGAAGTGGCTCAAAGAAAAATTGCCGCCCGACAAATTGCAGGAATTAATGGAAGATCCGAGGTGCGATGTTTTGGATAAGGTGGAAAGGGAAAAATGGGTTTATGAGAATTGGTGGAAAGACTGGGAGAAAGCAAGAAAAAAAGGTTGAAGGGGTCTGATGCGATGAAGCACGGTGATGAGTCTTAACAAACAGACCAATGTGGTAAGAGAAAGGATAGTCTGAGCGACTTATTTTTTCGCGCATTCAGGAACCATACCCCACAGAATCCCGGGGGTTACGCTAAATCTAATGTCTGAATTTGTCTGTTTTTTTACACCTAAAAACCCCAAAATACTCTTAAATGTCCGATTGACAAGCATCAAATTTTGGATATGTTTTAGCAAGATTTGCAAAATCTCTTTGAAGAAAGGGGGTGAGAGAATGGCTCGGAGGATCCGGAGTGACGCAAGAGTAAAAACGGTGGAGAGAAAGTTGGGCATAGGCAACAGCCTGACAAATCCGTCTGGGCGGAACGCCCGATCAGATAAAAAGTTGGGTAGTCTGCGGAAGGATTGGGGAAGTAAGAAGTAAACTCGATAAAGGAAAGGAGGTGAGCGAAATGCGGGAATGGCTAAAATCGATTTGGCGGGAATGGATTAAACCGGCTCTGCAAGCCGTTGTCGTCACAGTGGCGACTGTATATGCTAGCAACTGGGCAGAACGCAGGTGGAGTACTGCTTAATGGCTTTTTTGTGATGAGCCTTAGCGGACAAGTATTTGTTATTCACGGGGCTTTTATTTTCGTGCCCAATGCTGGGATACGCCCCAGCATTGGGCGAACCCGAAAGGAGGTAGTAAACATGATAGCCATTATACGATAAGCGGCCTGAAGCCACGGAGCTAATACAGGCACGTATCGTATATAGCCAAGACCATCCTGTCGGATGATTTGCAAGGAGACCGATCATGGACATATTCAAACTTGCAGAAGAGCTCTATGACGATTACCGATCTGATCATGGTGATGGAGACTATGCGTGGGAAGCAGCAAAGGATGAAGCCACGGAGATAGTCCAACGCCAGAGAGATGCGGAAAACCGACAAAGCGATCTTGGGAGCAGCAGCCCGAAACGTCGTAAATAATCATGTCACTCTCGCAATAGTAAGAGCATATAGTTATATGCTCTTACTATATTTATACCAAAAAAATTACCGATTCGCAACCTCGAGGGTAATGTGAAAGCTGAAGAAAAGACCTCTAAGATAGGCGAGAATATCAAAGCGAAGATGCACAAAATATATGGATTTGGAAAGAAACACCCAACTTCGATTTTGTGTTTCTACGTGATTAGCAGAATCTAAAATTGTTTACAGTATTGGCATAGGAGATATCGGATGACAACAGAGGATATAGACATGAACTACGTCTGTCATGATTGCGTCAGCGATCCGTTTTTGGCCAAAGTTGTGCGTGAGGAAGGCACTCGCGTTGCATGTAGCTATTGTAATGCAGTTGGTGAGGCATTACCACTGGGTGATCTGGCTCAACGCATCCACGAAGTTCTACAAGATCATTTTAAACTTACCCCTAACCAAGCCATTGATTTCGAATACATGTTAGTCAGAGAGGGCTTATCATGGTGGGAACGATCCGGTTATCCGGTGACGGATGTTATTACCGACATCACAGAGTTAAGCGAAGATATTGTCACCGATGTGATCAAGCTACTGTCGGATCGCTACGGCTATCGGGCCATCAAAGATGGCGAGGAAAATCCTTATGATATCGATGCCTACTACGAAGAGCGAGAGATGGAGGACTGTGCTTGGAAGACATTCTGCGACCAAATACGCTCCCATGGTCGGTTCTTCAACACGTATGCTGAAGAGGCATTGACGTACATCTTTGGCGATTTAGGCATGCATAAGTCATTCCATGGCAAATCAGTGATCCACGAAATCAGTCCAGACAGCGAAAGCGGCTATATCTGGCGGGGCCGCACGGCACAGTCGCGCAAAGAGCTTGAAGCCATCTTGAAATCACCTGCCCGCGAGATTGGTCCTCCTCCTCCGCATCTTGCCAAGGGCGGGCGGATGAATGCGTTGGGGATTCCAGTCTTTTACGGCGCAATGGAGGAAGACACCTGTATAGCTGAACTTCGCGCCCCGGTAGGTAGTCAAGTGGTAGTAGCCAAATTTGAACTACTGCGTCCCGTGAGACTGTTGGACCTTGAGGCATTAATGGAAATCTGGAACATTGACGCCAGTCACTTCGATCCTGATTACTACAAACTCGGAGGCCGTGTGGCGTCCCTCCGATCACTGGCGCACGAGATCTGCCGACCAGTAATGCCCCAGGACGAAGCGTTCGAATATCTGCCTTCCCAAGTCGTGGCCGAATATTTGGCCAACAAGCTGGATACGCCGTTGGACGGAATCATCTTCCGCTCATCGCAGACCGACGATGGCCACAATGTGGTGCTGTTCAACCACGCTTGTAGCGTGGACCCCGACGACTTACCCAAAGGGGCAGAAGTGGAAGTTTATATCTCCCATAGCAACTATAACGAAGATGATGACAGCTATATCGGAGTGTTTGAGACCGTACCTCCGACTCCTGCAAAGTCGCTTTATAATGACGATACAACTTTTGTGAATGCCTACCTGTCCCTACCCAGATGGGATGAGGATGATAATGAAGGCGGGGAATTGCCCATATACATTGAACCAACCCTACAAATAGATATGAAAAGCATCTTTGTATTGGACATCCAGTCTGTCCGATATGACTATCGCTCCCGCGAAGTTTCCCGACACCGTATCGTCAAGAAACAAAGTGTTTGAGCGGTGGGTATCCTGTATATCCTCAAATCCTGCCCATCCTGATTCTGACAAAGGGGGGATTGGCAAGCAAGAGAGATGTTTTGAAATACGGGGCAACCGAACAATAGGGCAAAAGCGTACGTAATAAATATTGAGACGTACGCTTTTTTATTTACTTTTGCTTTCACAGCCTGTCGTGAAATGGTCTATTTGCCCAGGAGTGTGACATGAAAACAATTACGCCGACCGAATTGCGGGGGAATATCTACCAGATATTGGATGATATCTTGAATACGGGTGTGCCCGTCAAAATCAATAAAGGAGATCGAAAACTCATTATCGCACCGATCGAGAGTATAGACAAACTTCAGAACTTGTGTAAAAGGAAGCATGTGATTAAAGGCGATCCCGAGGATCTGGTTCATATAAACTGGGATAAAGCGGTGAATATTGATCTACTTTGATACCCATGTTGCGGTGTGGTTATACGCTGGTCAAATTGAAATGCGGTTGACAAAATGGCGTTGTTGCTACACTTTTTGTTTGTGAAGATAATTGAGACTGTAGCAAAAGGAGAACTGCAATGATACGACCAATAGCAGTGGAACCGCGTGATGGTTACTGCATCTGGGTTCGCTATTCGGACGGAATCGAGGGTGAGATAGACTTATCAGATATGGCTGGACGCGGTGTGTTTGCAGCCTGGAATGACCGCACATTCTTTGAGACTGTGCGCGTGGCAGATGGGGGCGCAATAGCCTGGGGCGATGATTTGGATATTTGTCCGGACGCGCTTTATATGGAACTCACAGGTAAGTCTGTGGCGGAAGTGATGCCGGGCGCACAAATGGCGATTGAGAATGCCTGAACTTTGTCGCTTTTACGGAATTATCATCCAAATTCATTTTAGAGAACATCCGCCAGCGCATTTTCACGCACTGTATGGTGATAACCAGGCAGTTATTGGAATTGAAACTCTTGAAGTATTAAAAGGATTTTTGCCGACAAGAGAACAACGACTTGTGCTTCGCTGGGCGTCTTTGCATCAAGCGGAATTGAGAACAGCTTGGGAACGGGCACAAGATTTAGAGAATCCCGGCAAAATAGCTCCATTGGAATGATGGACAAAACAGAAATAGTGAACACGCTAAAGGCATTAAAATCCGATCTTTTGCAACACAAAGTGCGAGAAATTGGCTTATTTGGCTCTTTTGCGCGAGATGAACAGCGAAATACCAGTGATATAGATGTCTTGATAGATTTTGACGATGAAGCAAGTCTATTTGATCTGGTCAGGGTCGGAGATTTTCTGGAGACAAAGCTTCATCGCAAGGTAGATGTCGTCCCAAAAAAGTCGCTCCGTGAGGAAATTCGCGACGCTGTTCTAAAAGAAATGATAGTGTTATGAAGACAATGCTCAACGCCAAACCACACCTTCAGCAACTTTTAGAAGCTGTTTTAAAATTAATACCTGATGTTATGCATGTCAGGCGTTTTGTCATGCTGAGCGTAGCCGAAGCATCTTTTCCACCTGAGTTGGTAAGAGATTCTTCGACTCCGCTGCGCTCCGCTCAGAATGACAGGGCAATAGCGCATAGCTGAGAAGGGGCAAAATGAGTTTTAAAACAGTCTCTTAGCTGATATAACCCAAAACAAAAAATAGAAAGGAACATCATGGATATGACGAAACAACCCCCTCGCCGACCGACCAATACTTCTATGCTCGGTATTGTTTCACTTGCTCGTTTGACCGATAAGGCGCGGGCGCACCGGGCAAATACGATTGGCGAACATCTCTATGGCGAGAACTCGGGATTGGATAAGATAGTACTCGATTTTCTCGGCGTCTCGCACGATGAATTTGCGGATGCGGCGCAGCGCATGAATGACGCGGAATTGTGTGATTGGTTGCGCGAAACGTACCCTAAGACCGAAGAGGAAATCCAGGCGTACAATAACGAGCTTCTCACCTGGAAACCTTTTGATGATGCGAGTCGCCAGCGCTTAAAAGATCGCCTTGAAAAGTTCAATGCAGATCCCGATAAAGTGAAAACGATGCTCCAATCGATGGAACTCGACGATTGGGGTTGTTACCGGGATACCGATCTGAACCAGCGGCCACCGCGCTCGCCGTACAACAGCGATGTTGCCGGTATTTACGGCGGATCGCGCATGGGTGATAAAGCACGCGCAGCAAAGGCGGGCAAGCTCAACGACTATATCTACGATTGTCCCATTGATAAGGTCATTCTCGATTTTCTCAATATATCCGCCGAAGATTTTCAGGACGCGGCTTATCACAATGCCAACGATATCGAACTCGGTGCTTGGGTGCTCGAACATACTGATCGCACTCAGGATGAAATCTCGGGCCTGAACGCGGCTCTCTCTCAAAAAGGTCCCGAAGGTGAACAGCAGATGGAGATTTTTAACTCAACGCTCGAGCGCGTGGCACCTGGTCGCACCGATGTCACCACATGGTTTGACCTTCTCGATCTGGACGACGCACACGCCTACAATCTGGGATAAGAGAGGCTATATGCCCGAACCAATCGAACTTCCGATTGATGGCGAACTCGATCTGCACCACTTTCATCCGGATGATGTCAAGGCTCTCGTGCCCGATTATCTCGATGAATGCAAACTGCGCGGTATTTCCGATGTGCGTATTATTCACGGCAAGGGCACGGGTGTTCTGCGCGAAATCGTCCACACCATCTTAAAACGCCGGCCCGATGTTATCGCATATCATCTCACCGATCACAACTGGGGTTCGACCTCTGTTGTACTCAACCTGAAGACAAAATCGTGACGCCCAATTTAGAACTCGTCGAATATATCCAAAACGCCGAGCGTATCCTCATCTTCACGGGTGCAGGTGTTTCCACCGCCAGTGGCATACCCGACTTTCGCGGGCCCGATGGCGTGTGGAAAACCCGGCGACCGGTTTATTACCGGGATTTTATGACCTCTGAAGAGGCGCGTATCGAATCATGGGACCAAAAACTCGAAGGCTGGGCTGCCTTTGAAAACGCCCGTCCCAATGCCGTTCACAAGGCTGTTGTGAAGCTCGAGCGAGCAGACAAAGTCGAATGTGTTATCACGCAAAATATCGATGGCCTGCATACCCGGGCTGGCACCTCTCCCGAACGCTTGATCGAATTGCACGGTACCAATGCAGAGGTCGAATGTCAAACCTGCGGCAAACGCAGCGATCCCGAACGCCACTACGCTGCTTTTCGCCGCACAAAAAAACCTCCTCTGTGCGAATGCGGAGGTTATCTCAAATCTGCTACCATCAGCTTTGGCCAACTGCTCATTGAAGCGGACTTACACCGGGCAGCAAAAGCTGCGGCCAATGCCGACCTGGCGATCTCACTCGGTTCTACTCTATCCGTCTATCCCGCCGCGAGCTTTCCATTGATGGCGGCAGAACGCGGTGCGCCCTATGTTATTATCAATAAGGGGAAAACTGATCACGACAGTTATGCAGATCTCGCATTGCGCCTTGAAGGCGATGTAACAGAAATTTTTCCATTGGCTGTAGAAGAGGCACTTCAGCCTGTTCAGTAGCCCTGTCATTCTGAGCGGAGCGCAGCGGAGTCGAAGGAGCGGGGTACAACTGGCCGGTGAACGAGCCTGAAAAGCGGCTCGTTGTACACCATCCTCAGGTCAGTTCATCTGTTGTCTGAACGGTGTTTGTGGGTAAAAGATGCTTCGTCAGCCTCCGGCTTTCTCAGCATGACAGTCTTTCTGAGCGTGATAGGTCTCAGACTACCTCTTGTTCAACTCTTAACTTGATGCACCTGGGCGACCACGAGGGATCGCCCCTACGATATCTTCGTGTTTCTTCGTGTCCTTAGTGGATTTCACCTCTTTTTTATGCTCACTTCCGACCTTTTGCTCGTGCGCCGTCGCGGGCCTTATATCGAGCCTCGCTATGTGGATACGACTGCACCCAATATCATCGCATTGGCAGAGGAAATTATCGATATTTTTACCGATCACCAGGGCAAGTCGCGCGGTGAATTACACAGTGCTCTGGACATGCGTGCGGCCGAGGCAACGGATTATCGCGTTCAGCGCGGCCTGACGAAATTGCTCGAAGACGACCGCTGTGAGTTTCGCATTGACTGCATTGTCGAACCCGAAGAAATTCGCACACAGGTTTTTGGCCTCAGCCGAGAGAATCACCCGATTGTCCGAGAACCCGATCTCCTCTATCCCGTCACGCGAGAACACATTCTCGACCAGGTCGCACTCAAATATCAGACCTCGTCGAAAAATATCGCGCATAGCCTCTACGCAGACCTTCCCATCAATCACTATCTCGATAGCTTTGACGCGCCCGATCCCGCGTGGTTGCTCAACCGCTACAATGTTGCACTCGCGCAGGCTATGTTTTATCGCTGCACTCGCATGCGACTCTCGGTGCATCGCAACTTGCCCGTGCGCTACAAACAGCTTTTCAAGTTCATCAAATTTTATCGTTTGATACACGATATTCGCGGCGACCGGGATGCGGGATACGAAATTGTCCTCGACGGACCTGTAAGCCTATTTCGCCTCTCGCAAAAATACGGCATTCAGATGGCTGTTTTTCTGCCTGCGTTGCTCTTGTGTACCCGCTGGAAAATGGAAGCCAGGGTCAAGCTCAAAGACGGTCGCGAAGGCGATTTTATCCTGGACGACAATCACAACTTGCTTTCGCACTACAAAGATCAGACCATGTATGATTCTCTCCTCGAAGAGACTTTTGCCACTCGCTTTGAAAAAGCCAGGACTGACTGGGATCTCGAACGCGAAACCGAAATTGTGAATCTCAAAAACACGGTTTTTATTCCCGATTTTGCATTTCGCCATCCCGATGGTCGCACGGCGCTGCTCGAGATCGTCGGGTTCTGGCATCCCGATTATCTGAGGCGCAAACTCGACAAGCTCCGCCGCGCCAACCGCAAAGATCTCGTCGTCGCGGTCTCCCGCGATCTCAATGTGGAGGAAGAAGATTTCGAGGATGTGCCCGGGCATGTTTTCTTTTTTAAAACCCGAATCCAGCCTCAGGATGTCGTTCAACGCCTCGATAAAATTCGCCCAGAAGATTGCGTAAATGATTAAATATTGATAATGAAACCTTTATGCTTTTCACGGCATCGAAAAATAGATAAATTATCTGACCTGCAAAATTCACAACGCGATCCACTTTCAAAGGAGTGCATTATGCGCAAATTATTCGCCTGTACACTTTTCACCCTTACGCTGGTCGCTTCACCTGTCTTCGCCGGGATTACGCGCGTTAATGCGCCCAATCCCGACGATCCGATGGATGTACACATCTACAAACTCGACAATGGCCTTACAGTTTATCTCACTGAAAACCACGAAGAACCGCGTTTTTATGCCGAAATCGCCGTGCGTGCGGGAAGCAAACACGACCCCGCCGAATCTACGGGTCTGGCGCATTATTTGGAACACATGCTTTTTAAGGGCACGCAAAATATTGGGACATTGGATTATAAAAAAGAAAAAAATCACATTGATCGCATTATCGCGCTCTACGAAGATCACTTCCGAGAAACCGATCCCGAAAAACGCAAGGCCATTTACGCAGAGATCAACAAAGCGTCTCAACGGGCCGCACAATACGCTATACCCAACGAACTCGACAAGCTCTACAAAGCTATGGGCGAGAGTGGTTTGAATGCACACACATGGCACGAAGAAACCGTGTACAAAGTGGGGTTGCCCAGCAATTATCTCAAACACTGGGCAAAAATTGAGTCCGAACGGTTTCAAAATCCCGTGTTTCGCCTGTTCCAACCCGAATTGGAAGTGGTATATGAGGAAAAGAACCGCACTTTGGATAACAAAGGCTGGCTCATCAGCGAGGCTGTGAACAAACGCCTGTACAAAAGTCATCCCTACGGGCAGCAAACTACGATTGGCGAGGTAGAGCATCTCAAAAATCCCTCGCTCAAAAATATGTATCAATTCTACGACACTTATTACGTGCCCAATAATATGGCGATTAGTATTTCTGGCGATATTGACATCGACGCGACAATTCAACTGATTGACGAACATTTCTCAGCTTGGAAAGCCAAAGATATTCCCGTGCTCAAAACATGGAAAGAACCGCCCATCAAAGGTGCCGAGCGCGTCACGGTCAAATTTCAGGGTGAAGAATACGTACTCCTGGCTTTTCGCACAAACCATCGCAGCCACAAAGATGCCGAGGCACTGAAGCTGATTGATATGATCCTGGACAATCGCACAGCGGGGCTTATCAATCTCAATCTCGTGCAACAGCAGGCAGTGAGACGCGCTGGTAGTTATCCCTATTTAAACAACGACTATGGCGCGCAATATCTGTGGGGTATCCCAAAAAAAGATCAAACACTCGCAGATGTTGAGCAACTTCTGCTGGATCAAATTGCCATGATCAAACGCGGGGAATTTGACGAAAGCCTGCTGTCTGCAATTGTCACGGATTTTAAAAAGAATCAAAAACGGGGTTTGGAATCCAATCCCAGCCGGGTCAGACAAATGACCAGTGCGTTTTTGGGATTTTCCAAATGGGATCACGAGGTGGCTGAAATTGCCCGCATGGAGAAAATCACGCGAGAAGATATTATGCGCGTAGCCAATCATTATTTTGGCGAGGGCTATGTTGCGGGCTATCGCATTGACGAACAACACGAATTGCCGAAAATCGATAAGCCCAAAATCGACAAAATTGATATTGATCCGACTCGTCAATCCAAATTTGCAAAAGATGTATTGGCTATGTCTGCTGATGAGCTTTCTCCCGTGTTTGTTACCGACAAAGACTACACCATCGCTCAAGTGCGGGATGGTGTAAAACTCTACTATGTGAAAAATCCGGTCAACGACCTCTTCACTTTTACGCTGAGCGTAGATATGGGGACGTATCAGGATAATCGACTCAGCACGGCCAGATCGCTCATGGATAAATCTGGTGCTGGCGATTTGTCTCCCGACGCGCTGAAGAAAGAATGGTACAAACTGGGCACGGATTTCAATATTGGCGTATCAGATAATGAGACCAATATCAGTATTTCAGGTTTAGATGAAAATTTTGACGCATCTCTTTCGCTGATGATGAAATACGTCCAGACTCCGACTGCGGATCAGGCCACGCTCGATGAACTTGTCAAAATCACCCTCGCGCAACGCGAAGATCAAAAGAAAGATCCTCGATCTCTGCGCAATGCCCTGCGTTTCTACAGTCGCTATGGCGACAATTCGTCGTACAAACGCCGCATTTCTTCTGAGGCATTGCAAAAGCTTACGGTTGCAGAATTACACGGTTTGATATCCAGCCTGCCGACCTATGAACATGCTCTGATTTACGGTGGCTCCAGGTCGCTGGACGAGGTTCTTGCGACACTGCAAAAACATCTCTCTGATAGTGGCGAACGGAAGACGCCCCCCGGTTATGAGCATCTCGCAGTTCACGCGCCGGCCAAAACCGAAATCCGATTCTTTCACAAAGAGACAGCTCAGTCGCAGGTCTTTGTCGAGTTTGGAGGCGTTGCGTTCGATACTGCACTCCGTCCAGCTATCGATCTCTACAACGATTATTTTGCCGGGGGTATGTCGGGCATTGTGTTTCAGGAATTGCGCGAAGCCCGAGCGCTGGCTTATTCTACGTTTGCGCGGTATGATCTCGGCAGGCGCAGCAATGATCAGAATGTTATGTGGGGATATATTGGCTGCCAGGCCGATAAAACCTCCGAAGCTGTTACTGCACTGGCCGAGTTGATTGACGATTTGCCCGAGTCGCCCGAGCGTTTTGCCGAGGCCAAAAATTCTGTGGTCAATCGCTATCGCGTCGCCAAGATCAAATATCGCGAGTTACCAGGCGTGTTGCGTATTTGGGAACATCGCAACCAGACGCCCGATCCGCGAAAAGAGCGGTTTGATCATATTCTCCAGGCTGAGATGCCGATTATGCTCGATTTCCACAAGCAGCATATTACTAAACGTCCCAAACTCATTTCTATTATGGGCGATACAACCAAATTTGATCTCAACAGTCTGAGGACCCTCGGCGCGGTTACGCCCGTAACACTGGATGATTTGTTTGTGAAGTAGGAGTGGTCAGATGAAGATTACTGAGGTAAAAACATATCATTTGCGCTATCCATTGCGAGAGAAGTTTGCGATTTCGAGAGGATGGTCCACGAGCCGACAGGCGCAAGTCGTGGAGATCGCTACGGATAATGGCTTGATTGGGTGGGGTGAGGGGACAAGTGCAGTCCATCGATCTGCGATTGACGCACATATTGTGGGGCGCAGTCCGTTTGATTGTGGCGCGATCTATCAGGCGTTGTCCGATGATGGGGTGAGCCCGAAGGCGATCAGTGGGATAGATATTGCGCTGTGGGATTTGATGGGCAAGGCTCTCGATATGCCTGTGCATCAATTGTTGGGTGGGAAGGTGCGAGATAAGATTCCCGCGTATGCTACCGGGTTATTTTGCATAGATCGTCCGGATGTGACACAGGCACTTGTCGATGAGGCAAAGGGGTATGTCGATATGGGTTTTCCGGCGATGAAAATGAAAATCGGATTTGGCGCGGATTACGATGTGAAAAATGTAGCGGCAGTTCGGCAGGCAATAGGCGATGATGTGTTGTTTGCCGTGGATGCCAATTGCGGATATGATGTGGGTACTGCCATCGATGTGGGGCACAAGATCGCGCACAATGATTTGTTCTGGTATGAAGAGCCGATACCAACTGATGATGTGCGCGGGTATTTGCAGGTTAAAGGCGCGTTGCCTATACGCATTGCAGGCGCAGAAGGGCTGGCCGGGCGTTGGGCGTTTCGCGAGTTGATTCAGCAGCGGGCACTGGATATTGTGCAGCCCGATATCAGCATTGCAGGAGGGTTTAGCGAATGTCGCAATATTGCGGTGATGGCGAGTGCAAATTATGTGCGGGTTTTGCCGCATATGTGGGGCAGTCATATTCGGTTGGCGGCGACTGTCCACTGGCAGGCTACTATTCCCGATGCGCCGGATGCGTTGAACCCGATTCCGTCTCTGTTTGAATACGATATGACGGAGAATGGATTGCGAACGGAGTTGGCCGTGAATCCGATCCAGGCTGTGGATGGCGAATTGCCCGTGCCCGATGCACCGGGATTGGGCATTGAGATTGATCGAGATGTCTTGGAAAAATACGCTGTTTGAGTTGGCATTGGATAACATAAACATAAGGAACTAAGATGAAAATTCACGAATATCAAGCCAAAGAAGTTCTCAGATCTTTTGGCGTGCCCGTGCCCAATGGCGCGGTTGCTCGTACGCCCGACGAGGCCGAAGCTATTGCCAAAGACCTCGGTGGTGCGGTGGTTGTCAAAGCGCAAATCCACGCAGGTGGTCGCGGCAAGGGGGGCGGTATTAAACTCGCAGCCGATCCTGCCGAAGCCAGAGAAATGGCATCCGAAATTATTGGCATGCAACTCGTTACCCCGCAAACGGGTTCTGAAGGTCAAAAGGTCAAATCCGTTTGGGTGGAAAATGCGACGGATATTGACCGCGAATTATATTTGGGTATTGTGCTGGACCGCGCGCAGTCGCGTCTGGTTGTTATGGCTTCCCGTGCGGGTGGCATGGACATTGAGGAGGTTGCTGCGACGACCCCGGAAAAAATTCTCAAAGAGGTTGTTCATCCAGGCGTGGGGCTTCAGCCCTTTCAGGCGCGGCGTCTCGCACTCGGTCTGGGGCTTGAAGGCGATCAAATCAAACAGGGAGTTTCATTTATTTCCGCCCTTTACAAAGCTTATGAAGAGACCGATTGTTCGCTCGCAGAAATCAATCCTCTCGTTGTGTCCAAAAGTGGTGAGGTTCTGGCTTTGGATGCCAAGATGAACTTTGATGATAGTGCGATGTATCGCCATTCGGATATCCATGAATTGCGCGATGTTGACGAGGAAGACCCGCTCGAAGTCGAAGCTTCAAAATACGATCTCAATTATATCAAACTCGATGGCGAAGTCGGCTGTATGGTCAATGGCGCAGGTCTGGCGATGGCTACGATGGATATTGTCAAATACGCGGGGTCGTCACCGGCAAACTTTCTCGATGTTGGCGGGGGAACCAATGTCGAGCGCGTCAAAAATGCGATGCGTATTCTCACGTCCGACGAATCGGTCAAAGCTGTGCTGATCAATATTTTTGGCGGTATTGTCCGCTGTGACCGCGTGGCAGAAGGCGTTGTTGCCGCGCTTGAAGATATCGAAATCAATGTGCCGCTTGTGGTGCGTCTGCAGGGGACCAACGCCGAAGAAGGCGCGCAAATTCTCGAAAATTCGGGTCTTGAATTTACCGTTGCTCGCAAGCTTCGGGAAGCCGCCGAGGCTGTTGTTGACGCGGTTCAAAATGCCGCGTAAAATGAGAAAAATGAGAAAATACCGCGATTACTTAATCGAAGAACTTTCCGATCCCGAGGAGGCAATCGCCCATCTCCAAATCGCCATGGAAGAATACCAGAAGGACGGTGACAGGTTCGTATTTTTGATGGCACTCCAAAGCGTCGTCGAAGCACAGGGGGAGCGAAGCGAACTCGCTCTCTGTGTCTATTTATTGCGCGGCCTGGTTTATCACTCACAGAAGGAGCATGACCTCGCTATTGAAAACTATACCAAAGTGATAGAACTGAATCCCGATTATGCCGATGCCTATTACAATCGTGGTATGGCTTACCACCACAAAGGCGAGGTTGACCGTGCCATCGCAGATCATAACAGGGCGATACAACTCAATCCCAGTTATGCCGATATTTCTTACAATTGCGATCTGATTTACGACAACAAACAACGAGTCGAAGAACGGTTGATAAAAGAAAAAAACGTCTCTTACAATCGCGATTCGACTTATGGCGACAAACGCGAACTCGATCATGCCATGGCAGATTTTGCGAAAGCAATAGGACTGAATCTCAATTGCGATAGTATGGGACTCGCAAGTGGTGCGTCCAATTGAACGCATTACACTAATAGACGCGAATTACTCAGAGCAGTTGCTGCAAACTCCCCGAATCAATGTAACCACTGCCGAAAACAAAAAATAACAGGGGCGCATGATGACAGTGCGCTCCTTATTTTTTGTGTCTTGTATTGACAATATGGCAACATTGCAGACAGTATGGCAAGTTTTTCAAAATTGCACAAATCTCAAAATGAAAATAAATATTTATTTTTTATAAAATTACAAATTTTTGGGTTTTATGGTATGTATATTGCTTTATAGAATACCTGTTAATTCCACCAATACAAATCAGAGGATCTGTTATGCCGACTTATGAATATGCTTGTACTTCATGCGAACACGAATTTGAAGCCTTTCACTCTATCACCGCCGATCCCATTCGCCTGTGTCCCGAATGCGGTGAGCAAAAGGTCGAGCGTCTTATCAGCGGTGGTGCAGGCCTGATCTTTAAGGGATCGGGTTTTTATATCACTGATTATCGAAGTGATGGATACAAAGAAGCGGCTAAGAAGGACAAAGAAGCATCTAAAGAAAAGAAATCTGATGGGAAGAAATCAGAGACCAAAAAGACCTCTGAGTCGAAAAGTTCGGATACCAAAGCAGCATAAAAATGGAAATTATATTCTATCATGTCCCGTGCTCTGACACGGGAGCCAAACAAGGAGAATCTACATGAGTAGCGTAATAGGCATTGATCTGGGAACGACCAACTCGTGTGTCGCTGTGATGGAAGGCGGCGACCCGGTTGTTGTTCCAAATTCAGAAGGCGGGCGCACGACGCCCTCTGTAGTTGCATTCGCGCAAGATGGGGAGCGCCTCGTTGGCCAGGTTGCCAAACGGCAGGCTGTGACCAATCCGGGCAAAACCATTTATTCTATCAAGCGGTTTATGGGGCGTCGCCGCGAAGAGGTGAGCACTGAAATTTCTGAAGTGCCCTATACTATCGTGAGTGACGCCAATGGGCTGGCATCTGTACAACTCGACGACAAGACATATACTCCGCCCGAGATTTCGGCGATGGTGCTTCAAAAGATGAAGCAAACCGCTGAAGATTATCTCGGCGAAACCGTTACTCAGGCTGTGGTCACGGTTCCTGCATATTTTAACGATGCACAGCGGCAGGCTACCAAAGATGCTGGCAAAATTGCTGGCCTCGATGTGTTGCGTATCGTCAATGAACCAACGGCTGCATCACTGGCTTATGGTATGGATAAAAAAAGCGATGAGAAAATCGCGGTTTACGACCTCGGCGGTGGTACGTTTGATATTTCTATTCTCGAACTGGGCGATGGCGTCTTTGAAGTCAAATCGACCAATGGCGATACCCATTTGGGCGGCGATGATTTTGATCAGCGCGTCATTGACTTTCTGGCTGAGGAATTTTTGAAAGAAAATAGCGTGGATTTGCGCCAGGACCCCATGGCCTTGCAACGCCTGAAAGAAGCGGCGGAAAAAGCGAAGTGCGAACTATCGACTTCCGCATCTACGGACATCAATCTGCCGTTTATCACGGCCGATGCATCTGGTCCCAAGCATCTCAATGTCAATTTGTCGCGCGCGCGATTTGAGCAACTGGTTGACGATCTCGTCCAGCGCACCAAGCAGCCCTGTGAGCAGGCTATTCGGGATGCCGGTCTTTCGGCTTCTGATATTGATGAGGTGATTCTGGTGGGCGGTTCAACGCGCATCCCCAAAGTACAGGAAACTGTGCAGGAAGTTTTTGGCAAAGAGCCTAACAGGGGCGTAAATCCCGATGAAGTCGTCGCTATTGGCGCGGCTATTCAGGCGGGTGTGCTTTCGGGCGATGTGACCGATGTGTTGCTGCTCGACGTGACCCCGCTCTCGCTGGGTATCGAAACGCTCGGCGGCGTGATGACGCGGCTTATTGATCGCAATACTACGATTCCGTCAAAGAAGACCGAAGTGTTTTCAACCGCTGCTGACAGCCAGCCCTCGGTAGAGATTCACGTCTTGCAGGGCGAGCGCGATATGGCGTTAGATAACCGCACCATTGGCAAGTTTCATCTCGATGGCATTCCGCCTGCGCCGCGCGGTGTGCCGCAAATTGAGGTCACATTTGATATTGATGCAAATGGCATTCTCAATGTTTCGGCAAAAGACAAGGGCACTGGCAAAGAGCAGAATATTCGCATCGAAGCCTCGTCGGGATTGTCAGACGCAGAAATTGATAAAATGGTCAACGACGCCCAGTCCAATGCTGCCGAAGACAAGAAGAAACGCGAGGCTGTGGAAATCAAAAATGCGGCCGAGCAGCAGGTGCATCAGACTGAAAAACAGATGGAAGAGATGGGCGACAAGGTCAGTGATGAAACAAAGGCCAAAGTGACAGAGGCTGTTGACAAGGTCAAAGATGCCCTCAAGGGGGACAATATTGACGCGATCAAAGCGGCCAATGAGAATCTCACCCAGGTCTGGCATCAGGTTGCGAGTGAACTCTATCAACAAGCTTCAGCAGATGAGGCGCCGCCTCAGGGTGCGCCAGGAGAACCACCACCAGGTGGTGGTGCAGGAGGTCCCAAACAAAGCGACGATGGGACTGTTGATGCTGAATATGAAGTTGTGGATGATAAGAAGAAGTAAAGGTTGAATACGACAACAAAACGCCGAGGGTGAAAACTCTCGGCGTTTTTGTTTGGGTAGGGGAGCGCTAATTAAGATGCTTTTTCAATGGTTACGCGAATTGCACTCAGGGGTTTGATAAAGCGGAATCTGACGGTTTTGTTGCGCGTGTCAAACCCGCCTGTGCCAACATCTTGGCTCGACAATTCCCGCAAAAAATTTGCGACCCAGGTTGTGTCTCGTTGCCATTGTGGTACGGCATTTTGGATAAACAAGCGCACGAGGGCTGCATTGCGATTCAAGTCGGCATCGGATATATTGAGCGCGGTTACCATAATTTCGGATCGCAACAGATCGGCTTCTGGCCCCCAGAACTCCAGTACGACTTGTCCGCTGCCCGTTGCGCCGAAATGCCGTGGCTGTCCCTCGAGAGGATCCACTTCTTCCAGTATCAGATCATCGGGCATTCCCGCGATCATGCCATCAATGGATAGGGCGCCGGGAGACGGTGGCGTTACCTGGGTTTCTTGTGTCGCTTGCGGTTCAGTTGCAGGCTGAGTTGGGCGCGTTGTGGGTGTGGGGCGCTTTTTCCGCGTGCTTGAAGAACGACGCGCGAGGTCTTTTTGCAAAGCCGCGCGTACGGCTGCGGCGTCTCCGACATAATTGCCGTGTACCCATCCCTCAGTTTTACCATCTGCGCGCACGCGTAACCAGGGATTGGCTTTTTCAAAAATCTTCAGTTCGCGACCGCGCTGCAAGCGCTCAACTACCTGCGATTTTGTTGTCGGCTTCTCGCGTAAATTCAGAATGGGAACGGTGACATAGACTGTTTCTTTCGGTAATAGAAAATCGCAACCGCTTAAACTCGACATGAGTACACAAAAAAGGCCGACAAAAAATCGGTCGGCCAAAAATTTCGACCTCACCATCAATCATTCCTCCATTGATTCTGTATTATCCAGTGATTCACGCCAGGTAAATGGATTCTGAATCTTAACTCCTCTGATGATCTGGCCATCATTCAAGTCTTCGCTCAGAATCATATCACACTGGGCACTTTCGGCACAAACCAGCACCAGAGCATCCCAAAAAGAAATCTGGTTATGCTGGCTACAGTCAATGGCCTCATAGATCAAGGGTGGCGATACTGAAACCACTTCAAGATTTCCAAAAGCCTGCAATATGCGCTTGGCCTTTAAAGGATCAACTCCCAGTTTTCGAGTTGCTACTACGAAGAACTCCTGCATGACCTGAGTAGAGATAACATATCTATTTGCTTCTTGCAATTGTTTGAGGATCGCGCGACACGCATTTTGTTTTTCTGGCTCATCCTGATCTGTGGCGTAAATCAGGATATTCGTATCGAGAAAGACTTTAGACACGATAGAGGTCTTCCCGTTTCCACCTGACACCTCGGGAGTGTGCTTGTGCCTGATCCATCAATTCGAAGCATTCATCGAGCCAGTGATTTGAGGCAGGCATAACCGTTTGTTTTAGTAAGGAGTGGATTAGGCCATTCAGAGACGTATTGTGCTCTTGTGCATAGGTTCGTCCTGCTTTTATCACTTCCTCATCGAGGGCAATGGTAATATTTTCCATGGTATCCGCTTTCTGGTGAAGGAGGCATTTTGCCGACAAAGACAAAACGCATCATCCCTCATCAAAACCCCTGTGGATATTTTTTGATGGGTTGAAAATATCGGAAATGCGATTGTTGATCAAGGATTAAATTTCACTTTTAATCCAGATATGTCATCCCTGGTGTTTGAGGCCATTTGCATTGTTCGGGTGCATTTGTCGCGCTTGCCCATTCACGAATGACTTCCAGATCCCTTCTTTTTTCCAGCATCTTTTCTGCAACCCACTCGGGGTCCCAGTCATCCAGCACTTTTGCTGTCAGTTCTTCTCGAATCGCCTGACATTCTCTGTCGTCTGCTCGATTGTGCAATTCCTCTGGATCTTCGGATAGATTGAATAATTGCGGATCATAGCCGTGATAGTAAATCAGTTTCCAATCGCCTTGCCGAATCATGCGCTGGTAATGGCCTTCGTAGATACAGTATTCTGAAAAGGCAATATCTTCCCACGTATCCACTTCACCGCGCAGCAATGGCAACAGGCTGCGCCCGCGCGAATGGGGCAATTCGGGTGCGCCCAATGCGTCGAGCATGGTGGCATTTAAGTCCAATGCGCTGATGACGCGGTCATTGATTTGTCCTTTGGGCAGCGCATCGGGCCATGAAATAATTGCCGGTACTCGAACAGATTCTTCGTAAAATGTTCGTTTCATCCACAGTGCTTTTTCTCCCACCTGTTCGCCGTGGTCTGATGAATATACGATCATTGTATCCTGTGCAAATCCATTCCGTTCCAATGCCTCCAAAATCTGTCCAATCATGCGATCCATCGCTGTTACCAGTGCCCAGTAAGCTGCGCGGGCGCGTGTGGTATCGGTATCTTCAATTTCCAGGAAACGGTTCCGTTCTCGCCACCACTGAAAAAAAGGATGCGACTCATCTCCCATTGGTTTGGGATGTTTTGGAGGCGTAATCACATCGATGTACTGATCGTAGTCTGCTTTTCGCGCAATATAAGGCGAGTGTGGAAGTATATATCCCACATGCAAACAAAAGGGGATATCCGTTTGTCCGCTGCGTTTTTTTATGCCCTCTCGATTGATAAAATCAATTGCTGCTGCTGTCACATCTTCATCGTGTACTTCGTAACTGCTCTGGCCCGCACCTGATTTTTGAACTGAGTGGATTAAGTTGCTGGGGGCATCGCCTTTGCCCGGGTAATTTGAAGAATGATCTCCAATGGGACGCTCCACATATCCGTGCAACTGATCTGTGCCCAGGGCGTGCATGCGGCCTGTGAGGACGGGATGGTAGCCAGCCGCGCCCATTGCATGCGCGATTGTTGGCCGTCCCGAATCCAGGATGTGATGATTTGTCCACGCTTCATTCTCATACGGGTACCGTCCGGTTAACATCGACATCCGCGATGGCGTGCATACAGGCGATGGGCAATAGGCATTGTTAAATCTCACGCCCTGTGCAGCCAATGTATCCAGATGGGGTGTTTGAACGAGTGGGTCGCCATAACAGCCGAGTACTTTTGGGCTGTGCTGGTCTGAGTGGATGTAGAGCAAGTTTGGTCGGTTCATGTTTGAGTCCTTTTTACCGGTACACAGAAGGCAGGCAGCGGTTGCCCGTGCCTGCCATTATTTTGTCAATCAAGGTCGAGGCAAGGATGCCTCTCTTACAGAGTCGCGGCGGGGATACACAGGTTTATTTTTCACTCGCAGCGACTGTATTTACCAATCGCCCAATACCCGAGATCTCAATTTCTACAGTGTCACCTGGTTGCATATAGGTTCCCGTTGTATTGCCCACGCCTGAAATTGTACCTGTGCTGATCAGGTCGCCAGGCTCGAGTGTGATAATCGCCGAGATGTATTCGATAATTTTATCCACGGGATACAACATTTGCCCCGTGTTATTGTGCTGTTTGCGGTCGCCATTCACATACGTGCTGATGTCGAGGGTGTGTGGATCTGTGATTTCATCCGAGGTTACAATCCACGGTCCCTGGGGTGCAAAGGTATCCAGCCATTTGCCGTTTAACCAGTCAAACCATTCATCTCTTGGGCGGCTGTCTGTGCGTTTTTTGATTTCCAACGTGCGCTCGGAAACATCATTCATGACCGTATAACCCGCGACATAGTCCAGGGCATCTTCTGCCTGTACACCCTTTGCCTCTCGGCCTATTACGACGGCCAATTCACCTTCCCAATCTACGCTTCTTGCGATGGGGGGTATCAAAATTTGATCGCCTGGTCCGATTACAGTCGATGTTGGGGGCTTCATAAACACGCGCGGCGTTTCCTTGTCCTGAATTTGCATCTTGGCCGTGCCGCCTTCTTCAATGTGATCCTGATAATTGCCCGCCAGGCAGAATAATTTGCGGGGGTTGGGCACTGGCGCGTTTAATTTAACCTCGCTGACGGCAAAGCTGGTCTCGCCATCCGGTGTGCCATTCAAACGATCTTCGGCATCAGCCGCCGCCTCTTGTGCCGCAGCCCGGCCCTCTGTTCCTGCTTCGAGAAGGGTCAGCATATCCGTAAAAAAGGGATGTGTTTCGCGTTTTTCTGATTGGGCTAATGCTCTGTCTGCGGCAGCGAGATTGACGATAATCGCATCATCTGCGACGACTGCGCCAATGGATTCTTGACCGCCGACTGAATAAGTTGCGAGTTTCATGTTTTTCTCCTTGTGCGAATGCTCACTGACTGGTAAACGACAATGGAAATGTCGGTTCTTGTGCCTGCTTTTGCGTGGGGGATTCGATCTTTTGATGATAATATTCTTCGACGAATTGCGCCAGATTTTTGCTCGCTTCTTCAAACACAATTTTGCCCTTTTCTGCGGTTGCCTTTTCCGCCTCTCCCATCACGCCCGAATCCGTATATTGACTCGTCCATTCAATGATTCCCACAGGTCCTCTGCTGAACAGATCGGTCCAGACAAATTTGGATCCCCGTTTATTGGTCCTGGCAATTTCGCTCTTGATTTTATCCTTGCGCACGCTTTCTGGAGATAAATAGAGCAACATGGACGTTTCCAATTCGCCCGCATGCGAACACCCGCCGGGAAATACGCTCTCGCGCCATTCTTTGTCAAAATCCGGATCGACCTTGAGCAATTGCCACCACGAGCAGAAAGCGCAACTCGCGTCTGTTTCTACGATTGTGCGTCGGGCGACCATTTCGACCAGGTTGTGGTTGGAACCGTGTCCGTTGACGAGGATCATTTTTTTAAAGCCGTGATAGGCAAGGCTTTTGCAGATGTCCAGCAGATACTGAATAAAGTGTTCGTAGTGTATATTCAGCGAGCCGGGGAAGTCCATGACGTGATGCACGTAACCATAACTGACAGGCGGTAGCACCAGGCTGTATTCCGGTTTTAAGCGCGCGCCTTCGGTCGCCACGGCATTGGCACATAGATGATCGACTTTCAAGGGCAAGTGATGCCCGTGTTGTTCGACTGCGCCGGTTGGAATAATCGGAATTTTTCCCATTTCCACCGCTTCGTTCACTTCGGGCCAGGTCAGTTCATCAAATTTGTATATATCTTTTACAGAGGCCATTTTCTTACCTTTCTAAGTGGTCAATTTCGGATCGACACGTCGCCGCCACTCGATTCTGTCACTTTAACTGGTTTTGCTCCGCCACGCACCAGGATGTCGCCGCCAGAGTTGGCATGGGCGTTTACAGTTTCTGTTACAATAACGGTGATATCGGCACCACTGGAAGCCCGCAGATTGCCATGCTGGCAAGAGAGATCGCTCGCCTTCACATCGGCACCACTGGTCGCTTTGATGTCCAAATTCTCACAAGTTCCGGATAGGATTACATCTCCACTACTGCTCGCCTCTACGGATACATCGCCGCCAGAGACTTTGGCGCAGATATTACTGGAGGAGGTGGATCGCAAATTGAGATGCTGGGCAGTGAAATCGCTCGCCTTCACATCTGCACTGCTACTCGCTTTGATGTCCAAATTCTCACAAGTTCCGGATAGGATTACATCTCCACTACTGCTCGCCTCTACGGATACATCGCCACCCGCGACTTCGGCGTTGATGTCTCCAGAAGAGGAAGCTTTGATGGCAAGATCACGGGTTTTGATTTCCTTTGCTGTTACGATGCTGCTGGAAGACGCATCAAGACGGTCAATACCTGGGGCGGTAACGCGCAATGTGTAGGTGGGTACGCGCTCGCCATTTATTTTTATTACGCGCCGCCCATCAACGCTCTTGATCGATATGTTCCTGTTGCCTGATCCTATACTGAAGAACCGCTGCCAGTTCGATGTGTTTTTATCCTTCCATATCTCTTCGGGGCGTTTGGCAATAAGTACGCCATCCTCTACCCGTAGATCCAGGCCGCTGAAATCGCCACTCTCGGTATAGGCCACTACACTGAAGGCATCGCCCTGTGTGAGTTCGACATCAACGGCGGCACTGGCATATACACCGGTAAATCCGCTGAGATTGTACGTCTTGCTCTCACCAGCGTGACTCGTGAGCCAGCCAACAAGTACTACCATCGTCAAAACGGTAAGGTATAGCCCAAATTGCATTTTAACCCTCCTTACTTTTTCACCCTGAACTCCGCCACCACGTTTTCGTCCAGATCCACGCCCAGCCCGGGTTGATGTGTCAGATGTAGCGCGCCGTTTCGAAACACCATCTCGTGTTGGGCCAGTTTTTGGGCAAGGGGTGATGGTGCTCGCGTGTATTCTGTCAGCGGTTGTTCGCTCGCTGCGGCCCATTGAGCAGATGCTGCCAACAAGACTCCGGTGCCAAATGCGTGAGGCACGGCACGCGCTCCCGTCTTTTTTGCCAATTTTTCAATTGCCAGGCCGCCGGTAATTCCGCCTACGCGCCCCAGATCGGGTTGTACAAAATGGAGTTTGCCATTGTGCAACAAGTCGGCGTATTCGCTTACCAGAGTCATCGCTTCGCCACCTGCAATTGGGATGGATGACTGAGTTGAGAGTTCGCCATACCCCTGTACATCAAATGGGTGCAATGGCTCCTCGAGCCAGAACACATTGTATTTTTCAAATCGCGCAACGCGCTTCAACGCGGTTTCTGCATCCCACGCCCGACCGGCATCTACCATCAAATTTACATCTGGCCCCAAAGCCTCTCGTGCCGCTGCGACCAATGCCTCGTCTAAATCTGCGTCTGGTCCCATTGGTGCCCAGCCGTATTTTACAGACTGATAGCCCTGCGCCAAAAATGCGCTCGCGGATTCTTGTACCAATTCTGGACGCTCGGGCCACAGTACGCTCGCATAAGCAGGCACTGCATCTGCTGCATCTTCTCGCAATAGATGGCGCACGGGTTTGCCTTCGGCTTTGCCCCATATATCCCACAGTGCCATGTCAATGCCACTCATGGCCTGTCGCGCCACGCCGCCTGGACCATACCAGGATACGCCTTCGATCATGGCGTTGTGAATTGCGTCAAAATCCAGCGCGTCCATGCCGGTTATAATCGTTGATAGGCCATGGCGAAATGGCGCAGAGCGCGGTGCTTCAATTACGGCTTTGGCTACATAGGAACACGATACGACTTCACCCAATCCCGTTATGCCCGCATCATCGGTATGCACCCGCACGATCAGGCAGTCCTGAGTTCCATCGGCCGCCTCTACGACTTTTGGCAGTCGCAGGTGAATGGCTTCAATATGAGTAATTTTCATATCTTACCTTTTGCAGCTTTACCCCTCTTGCAATACACGCCACCGATCGTACAATGGGCGCATTTCTTTTGGCAAAAATCCGCGCACATTGTCCGCGAGCATCCACTTCAGGCGCGGGTCTGTCTCGCCGGGTTTGCCATTCTTTGAGTACATACTCCAACTTCCAGACAGGGTCAATCGCTCCACGTCCTTTTTCATTACTCCGCGGTGAATTAAATTGCCAGTCCAAAATACGGTTTGTCCGGCTTTGAGAGGCACGGCATATTGTCCCGGGATATTGTCGTGGCGTTCTTCTAATAAGCACCTGCGCTCGTGGGCGGTGCGGTACCTCTTGTGGCTGCCGGGCACAATTTGCAAACAATAATCATCCACCAGTGCGAGATGCCACCTCAAACCCCTTTGGGGGCGATGCAAAATTTCCATTTCTACCTGATACGATCCGTCGCGTTCTTTACTTCCAAAATCCCGGTGCCAGCCAAAACCGTAATCCGCTTGATATGGATTTGTGAAGATGAGCGCGCCTCCCAATTGCAACTGCGTGCCTAAAAAGGCGCGCGTGTATTTCATTATGGGATCTGACATCAGATATTCGGCAAAAATCGGCTCGTTCATTTCGGGGGCAAATAACCCGCGAATCGCCCAGGGTTCTCCGTCCTCCGAGCGGTGGGTGTACAAATCCACGTCGCCTGAACGCACCTTTTTCTTGGCGCGAATCGCGGCTTCCAATAGGGATTTTAGCATATCGGGATCTACGGCGTCATCCACAATAAAAAACCCCTGCTTCCTGTACTGCCGTTTCTCGGTGTCGCAAAACATGACCGCCTCCTTTTATGTGCGGCGCAATATAGGTGTGTCGCGCGGCAAATACAAAAAAAAAGCGCGGGGGTTTTGTCCTGCTCAGAAAACAGTGGCAGGCCAGTGTCATTGTGATATTTTAAGAGAGGATACAAAGTATTGTGGAGGCAAGCGATAGAAATGGAGGAAGACATGCTTGGACCACGGTTGAGTGATGAAGCGTTCTTTGAAGCGCTCGATTTGTCGCGTGCGGATATGAGGACTGTGAAAAGGGCAGTAGAGGCGCGAGATTGGACGGGTGCGCGGCGTGCATTTGCAGAACACGTTCGCACGCGGGAAAATCCGAAGTGGTTTTCGGACTGGCGAAATCGATCAGAGCCACAAGACCGGGATGCAGAGGTCGAACTGGTGCGCGTGGGAGATCGCGCCATAAGAGATATCGATCTCGAAAAGGCGGATCGCATTGTGGCAAATACGCTGGTGAGCTGCGATGTGGAAGAGGTGTTTGGGGATGTGATCAATTGGGAATTGGATCCGATTAATTACAGGGAATGGACGTGGCAGTTGTCGCGCCATCCCTTTTGGGTCGCGCTGGGGCAGGCGTATTGGAAAACGGGTGATGAAAAATATGCCGAGGCGTTCAGGCGGCAGATGCGGCACTGGATTGAACATGTGCTGATGCCGGTGGGGGAGGATGGCAATACCTGGAAAGACAATGCGGAAATGGGTACGGATCGCACGAATTGCTGGCGCACAATTGAATGTGGGATTCGGATGGGACAGACGTGGCCCGCAGCGTTTTACTATTTTCTTTCGTCTGAAACATTTGCTGATGACGATGTGTGTTTGATGGTGAAGAGCATGGTCGAACACGCGCGGCATCTCACGCTATGGCCGCGCGGTGGCAACTGGCAGACGATGCAGGCCAATGGGCAATATCACGTTGGAGCGTTGTTTCCCGAGTTCAAAGAAGCCGCAAGCTGGCGCGAGATTGCAATGCAGTCGCTGTATCGGGAATTGGATGAGCAGGTTTATCCAGATGGCGCGCAGATTGAGTTATCGAGTGGGTATCATCAGGTGAGTTTGCGAAATTTTGTGATGGCGCTGGCAATTGCGCGGTTGAATGATTTGCCCTTGCCTGCGGATTATGTCGCAAAATTGGAGCGGATGTACCACTACAATTTGTATCTATCTATGCCCAATTTGCGATTGCCCGCGCTCAATGACGGCGGGCAGACGGATATTGCGCCCTATATGCAGGGTGGGTTCAGGTTTTTTCCAGAACGGACGGATTTTCAATGGGCGGGTTCTGGGCGTGCGGAAGGAACAAAGCCGGAAACTCTGTCTTGCGCTTTTCCTTATGCGGGACATTTTGGCATGCGTTCAGGATGGGAACCGGATGATCTCTATCTCTTTTTTGACGGTGGTCCGTTTGGCTATGGACATCAGCACGAAGATAAGCTGAATATCATGCTGTACGCACACGGTCGCGTGCATGTGGTGGATCCGGGAAATTATCCTTATGATTCGTCACAGTGGCGCGCTTATGTGCTGTCAACCCGCGCGCACAATACGGTGATGGTGGATGGGATGGAGCAGAATCAACGCGGAAAGTCACGAGAGGAGTACGTGGTATCCGAGCCGTTGCCGCATACGTGGATTTCAAATGAGAAATGCGATTATGTGTCGGCGAGTTACGATTTGGGATATGGGCCTGAGCGGGATCGGACAGTTACGCATACGCGGTCGATTTTGTTTGTGAAACCCGAGTTCTGGATAGTGACAGATATTCTCAGGCCCTCGGATGAGGCGTCTCACACGTATGAAGCGATGTTTCATCTGGATGCGGATGATGCCGAGGTGCTGGCGAATGGACGCGGTGTTATGACAAAAAACAGTGGGGGTGAGAGCAATCTGGGCATTTATGCCATTTCGACAAAGCCGATGGATGTGCGGATTGTAAGTGGACAGGAAGAACCAACCGTACAGGGTTGGATTCCCCGGGGAGGACCCTATCAGTGTGAACCCATTCCAACGGCAATTTTCAAAGCAGAGGGCGATGGTCCCACGCTGATGTCTTATGTTTTATATCCCGTGAAAGCGGGTGAAGAATCACCAGTGGTTCATGTGGAATACATTCCCGCTGTGGGAGACAATGGGCGAGCTGCGATTGCCGGCCGGGTTGCGTTGCGCGATGGTAGGGAGATTTATTTTGTGCAATCAGAGGCCGGCGAAGGGTGGATACGCGTTGCTGATGGGGAAACCGATGTCGAAGCAGGTGCGCTGGAATTGGTCGATGGATGGGTTAATAAAATAGTTCTCGCAAATGGACAAACAGTGCGGGTATATGGGCAAGAGCTTCGAGAGGGACAACAGGTGTAAGTTTATAGCTGTTTGATGTCGATGCCGCCGTTGAGAGTTTGGAGTTTAATATTCGGGCCCTTTCCTCCGTTGAGATCGCCCTTAAGGGACTTGCTAATGCGCCCGCTAACGCGCCCTTTGACTACAATTGGAAATTCTGTATCAATATGGCCTATCGTGCTTTCGGCCTGAATACGGCCTTGAAAGTCCGAAGGAAGGGATAGTTGCAACCCTCCGTTTACCGCTTCTGCACGAATGTTGTCCTGTATTTGCTCGGCAATTGCGATTTCAATGCTGCCGTTCACGGTTTCGGCTTTTATACCACCGATAATCTCAGTGAGATTGATTTTGCCGTTCACGGTTTCGGCATCGATTGCGCCGCGTGTGCCATTGATTTTGATACTTCCGTTCACGGTTTCGCTTTTCACATTGCCCGTGGTTGAGGGGACAGAGATACTTCCGTTGACGGCCTCGAGGTTCAGGCTCACGCTTTGGGGGACTGTGACTGTATAGTTTACGCTTATATTCCAGTTCTTAAATATTTTCCACTTGTTGTCGGGGTGTTTGGTGCGAATCTCGATACCGCTATCTGTCTCTTTAATTTCGATGGTGGTGGTTTCGAGCATTTCTTCGGCACCTTCTTCATCGCTCGCTTCTGCTTTTTTTTCCGCGTGGACAAAGACCTGGTCGCGCGCCCAGGTTTTAAGCGTGATTCCGCCATTGCGAGCGTGTACAGAGAGCTTTTTTCCAGGGGTAAAATCGAGGGTGTATTCGACGGTTTCTTCGCGTTTTTCCGCGGCACTGACCGGGAGTGTGAATAACGCAGCAAGAACAAAAATCAAGCGCGAGGTCATGGCAGTCTCCTTAATAACTGTGGGTTGTAAAACGCAACGGTAAGGTGTAGGATTAGACTCGTTCTTGTATTAAGAGTTTCGGATTTTTGGGATTGAAGTGAAACAATTTTATTGAACTCGCCCAGAGAAATGCGCCAGTGGCTACGAGAGACTTTTCCCGAGAAATAGAAGTTAGCGGACAGCGGCATATCATGACGCCAAAAGCATTGGCGATTGGGGTGCTGGTCGTTGTTGCGGTGAATCTGTTGGCGCCGTTTTCCGAGTGGATTGTGCGATCTACGCTGTTGACGACCAATTATTTTCCGCTGGGGTTGGCGGCGTTGTTCATTTTTGTGGTTGTGGTTTTGAACCCGGTTTTGAAGACAGCAAAGCGCGAGGGGGGATTGACGGGTGATGAATTGGGCGTGGTTTATACGATGCTTTTGGCAGCGGTATCAGTGCCGACTTATGGGGTGACCGGTTATGTGATTTCTGTGTCGGCTTCGCCCTTTTATTTTGCGACAACTGAAAATGGTTGGGGCGAATTTATACACGACTATGTGCCTCTGTGGGCTGTGCCTGGAGGGGGGCGCGCAGTGGCATGGTTTTTTGAGGGATTGCCGCCGGGAGCGAAAATCCCGTGGGAAGTGTGGATTATGCCGCTGTTCTGGTGGGGATCGGTGATTGTCGCAACACTGACGCTTTGCACTTGTCTCATTGCGGTATTTCGCAAGCAGTGGGTAGATAAAGAAAGGCTGAATTTCCCCCTGGTTGATGTGCCTTTGGCGATGATGGATGGTGCCGAAGATGGTCTAATTTTGCCAAAATTTATGCGTAGCCGCTTGTTCTGGATTGGCTTTGCCATTGCCGCTGGCAAAATTGCGTGGAATGTGCCGGGTTATTTTTTTGAGGGTTGGCCGAGTATTCCCGCTATTCGATTGAGCATTCCGGGCGGGCAGGTCTGGCCGGGTATTTCGTCAAATTTCTCGTTGCCTCTGGTGGGGATTACGTATTTTGTCAATGTGGATGTGATTTTCAGTGTGTGGTTCTTCAATTTGTTTAATATGGCTGAGGTCGCACTGTTTAATCGCACGGGGTTTACTATTGGCACATCAGAGGTTTATTCGGTTAGTCCAGCGGCGTTGGGATGGCAGGGATTTGGGGCGTTTGTGGCGATTGTGCTGGGCGGTATTTGGGTTGCGCGCGAACATTTGCGCGGGGTGTGGCGAACCGCATTGGAAAAGGGCAATGGCGTTTCAGACCGCGATGAGATCATGGGGTATCGCTCGGCACTGATAGGTATTGCGCTGGGGGTCGTGTACATTCTTTTTTGGCTGACGCGTATTGGCATTCATCCCGGTGTGGCTTTGCTGCTTCTTTTTGCGGTTATTACGCTTTATCTGGGCCTGACGCGGATTGTCATTGAGGGGGGGCTGGTTTTTGTGCGGGGACCTCTCGTGCCGCAGGCTTATGCGATGCATCTCATTGGACCGGCAGATTTGACGGGTTCAACGATGACGGGACTGGGGCTGTCGTATGGGTGGGCGTGTGACCCCATTGCCACATTTATGCCCTTTGGCGCGAATGCTGCGCGTGTACACAGCGAGCGGCGGTTTCCTCAAGGTGTTTATCTCACTGCGGTTGGATTGGCACTGGGTATTAGTCTGATCGTATCTTTTTATTTTTCGCTCAAGCTGGCGTATGCTTCGGGCGCGTACAATTTTGGCGAGTGGGTCTTTCGTCGCGGGGGGCAGGTGCCTTATGATACGGTTGTGGCGAAAATTAAGGCGGCAGAGACGCTCAAGTTTGGTCATTTTGCGTTTTTGGGCATTGGTGCGCTCGTGACGGTTTTGCTGACGTATTTGCGCCATCGATTCGCCTGGTGGCGCTTGCATCCTATCGGGTTTTCAATTGCTTCTGTGGGACAAGTACGATGGACCCTGTTGTCGCTATTTGTCGCCTGGGCGATTAAAACACTTTTGATTCGTTTTGGCGGTTTGATGCTGTACAACGGCGCAAAGCCCTTTTTTATTGGCCTCGTCGTGGGGCACTTTTCCGGTGCTGGTGTGTCGTTCATTATCGATGCGTTGTGGTTTCGAGGACATGGACACAGTTTGTATTTTTGAGGAGGAGATTTGTGATGAATGTGATTTGTATTTGTCTGGATACGTTTCGCGCTGACATTGTCGGGCCAAATCAGAAGCTGAGTTTTGTCGAGACGCCGAACCTGGATGCATTTGCGGCAGAGTCCGTGGTGTTTGATCGGGCTTTTGGGGAATGCCAGCCGACATTGCAGACGCGGCGGGGTTTGTTTACGGGACGGCGCACCTTTCCCTGGCGGTACAATTTTGATCGGCGCGGGCACTGGCATCACGCGCCTGGTTGGCACAAAATTCCGCCTGAACAAGATACGCTTTCTGAAATTTTGGTGGCGAATGGATATATGACCGGGCTGGTTGCCGATACGTATCACATGTTTAAGCCGACGATGAATTATACGCGCGGATTTGTGACTTATGATTTTATTCGCGGGCAGGAGAGCGACAACTGGCGGTTTGGTGCGCGGGAAGCGATTGAAGATTTGTTGCGTCCGCATGTGCGGGAGCCGATTAACTGGGATCGGCATGTCGGGCTGATGCAATACATGTTCAATCAGAAGTTTCGACAGCGCGAAGAGGATTACAGTTGTGCGCGTGTGTTTCGGCGGGCGGCGGATTGGCTGAGTGAGAATGCACGCAATGCGCCATTTTTCCTGTGGATCGATTCTTTTGATCCGCACGAACCCTGGGATCCGCCGCGGGAATATGCGGATCGGTATATGCCCGATTGGGATGGGAAGGATTTTATTACTCCGGGGGCTGGAAACGAAGGTGATGGGGTGAGCGATGCGGAGAGAGAACGGATCAAGGCGCTTTATTTTGGCGAGGTCACGCTGGTAGATCGCTGGGTGGGGCACTTGCTGGATAGGGTCGATGATCTGGGTTTAAAAGGCGATACGATTGTGATGTTGATGTCAGACCACGGCACGCAGGTACTGGATCACGGACAATTTGGCAAAGGGGCAGATCGCCTGCATCCGTACAACACGCGATTGAACTGGATGGTGCGACATCCCGATGTGTGCAAGCGTGTCTCGGGTTTTGTTCAGGCGCACGATTTGTTGCCCACTGTGTTGGGCTTGCTGGATATTCCCTGCCAGGCGGTGGATGGTACAGATGTCTGGCCACTGGTGACAGGAGAGGTGGATGCTGTACGAGATCACATTGTGATTGGCTGGGCTGCTTTTTCAACCGGACCAGCTACAGGCAGGGCATCGGTGCGCGATGATCAGTGGAATTATACGGTGAGTTTGAATGATGTGAACAATGAAGAACTCTTTGACCTTGCAGCCGATCCCGATGAGAATACCAATGTCGTCGCAGATCATCCCGACGTGGCGGCTTTGCAAAGATCGCGCATCCAGGCGGTGATTCACCAACCCCTGCCCGCCACGTTTAACGAAGTGTGTGACAACGCGCCCTCTCCGAGTGCCATGTTTGTGCAGGGGAGAAAAAGAATGCGTTAAACCACCACGGGATCGCTATTTTTTGTGGCTTGCCAGGCGCGCCAGTCATTGAGGAAGCGTTCCAGGCCGATGTCGGTTAAGGGGTGTGCGAGTAACTTGCCCAGGACATCGGGCGGGAGGGTCGCAACATCTGCGCCAGCGAGGGCGCATTCGACAACGTGTTTGGGCGAGCGCAAACTTGCGGCCAGTACCTGGGTTTCGAATCCGTAATTGTCGTAAATCTGGCGAATTGTTTGAATTAATTCCATGCCATCTTGGCCCAAATCATCCAGGCGGCCAATAAATGGGCTGATATAAGTCGCGCCTGCTTTGGCGGCCATAAGTGCCTGGTTTGCAGAGAAGCACAGCGTTACATTCACGCGGATCCCGTCATCTGAACACGCTTTGATCGCTTTTAGACCATCTGGCGTAATCGGAATTTTTACCACTACCTGTTCGTGAATCGCGGCATTTCGGCGCGCTTCGGCGATCATGCCTTCGGTGTCGGTGCTGACCACTTCTGCGCTTACTGGTCCATCTACAATTCCGCAGATTGCGCGAATGATGTCTTCAAATTCACCTTCTTCTTGCGACATAAGAGAAGGATTTGTCGTCACGCCATCCAGCACACCCATGGCCTGGGCTTCGCGGATTTCGTCTAAATTGGCTGTGTCGATAAAGAACTTCATATATGCCTCCTTTTTATGAATGTACGAATAACGGAGCAGTGTACAACCGGCCGTCTCTCAGGACGGCTTATCCGCGCAATCCGCGTAATCCGTATCATCCGTGATCTAAAATACGCGCTCTACCAAAAATGAGCACATTTCTCTGAGTACTTCTCTCGATTCTGATGGGGGCAACTGGGCGAGGCGTGCTTCGGCAGATTCGGCGCGTGTCTGGCAAGCCCGTTGAGCTTTTTCAATTGCGCCATATCTTCCCATCAAGTCAATCACCCATTCGACTTCTTCTTGCGATGTTGCATCTCGATCTCGATCCAGAATTTCGCGCACCTTTTTATTTTCTCCTGGCGTACAGTGGTTGAGCAAATCAATGACCATCAAGGTGCGCTTGCCTTCGGCGATGTCCCCGCCGCGCTCTTTGCCATAACCCCCAGATGTGGTCGTGGGTGCTAATGTAGCATCGGCATCTTCAACGACGAGATTGAGCAAGTCATCGCGAATTTGAAATGCAACGGCAATGGCTTCGCCAAAATCGCCGATCGTCTGTTTCATATCATTGCTGGCACCCGCAATAATCGCGCCCATAGTACAGGGTCCGCGACCGCTATACCATCCCGTTTTGCGCCGCAGCATGTCAACAAAATCGCGTACATCGGGAATGACTTCGGCATCGATCCAACCGATATCATAAGCCTGTCCTTCAAATGTTATTTGTGCGCCCTGGATCATTTCACAAAGCAAATCGAGCGTTGTTGTTTCCCCTAATATTCCGCGATTTGCGTACAATATTTCAAACACTTTGGAATAAAGCGCGTCGCCCACGTTAATGCTCAGTGGAATTCCGTGTATCAGATGCAAGCACGGCTTTCCGCGGCGCATTAAAGAGGCATCTTCTATGTCGTCGTGTACCAGGGCAAAGGACTGAAATAACTCAAAAGCAGCAGCCGTTCGCAACCCCAAATTGGGATCACCGCCAAATGCTTCAATGCCCAGTAGCACGAGTGCCGACCTGAATCGCTTACCGCCGCGCTGGGGATAATCGCGCATTGGCGCGTATAAAAAATCAATCGGGTCTTTATTTTTCGGTAAGAACTGATACATTTCCTCGTCAATGCGAGGCACCCAGGTTTCCAAATAATTTTTTAATCGCGTTTCCATTTTATTTCTTGAACTCCTTTACTTTTTTGCGAATTTTTGTCTCGACATTTGCCGATAGAGGTCGAACCGGAATTTTGGCATCGCTGTGAGTTGCAACATCACCTGCGATAGATATTTCAAGCCGTGGATGTTTGGGTACATAAGGCTCTTTTTCCAACATGGCATGTAGTAAAACAAGGGCGGCTTCTTTGTCGGGAATCGTTCCTCTCGTATTGCCATCGTCGCCGGGGGGCAATGGCGCGCCCACACACGATGGACACCCCGCTTCACATTCGCATTCTGACACGACCATCCAACAGGCTGTTATGACGTCTTCGATCATCTCATAAGCTTTTTCCGAAAAACCAATGCCTCCCGGATGTCGGTCATATACAAATGCGGTTGGTCGCCCCGTATTGGAGCTATCTACGGTGGTGCCAATATCCATGACATCGCACATCGCAAATAGGGGTAGCACTTCTCCCATTACATTGGCAATGCCTTTGAGTCCTTCAGATGGCACGCGGCCATGTCGGCGACACTGGTTTAGCCCTTCTTGCGGTGGCACGATCCAGCAGGCGGCTGTATCGAGCTTGCGCTCTGGCAAATCGAGATTTTCCCACCCAATGCTGTCGCGGTCTTCGAATTTCACTTTCTTAAACATCGTTACCAGTGACGAGACTGAGACGTCGCCAAAATATACGTCACTGACGCGCCACGCGCCCGATATTTCGGTATCATTTACGACAATACTCGTCTCGTCAACTGCCTGGGTATAATAGTCCAGAGCTTTTTGACTTACCCGTGCAATTTTGCGCTCTGTATCGAGTTGATCGACAAAGTACGTCTGCCCATTGTGCAAATATATAGCGTGTGTATGTATCTGAAAAAACGCGCTGATTTCATCCAGTGAACCTATCACCTGCGGGTCGCCTTCTGTCTCGTCGATAATGGTGTAGGTCGAATCGCTGATATTGCGTAGGCCGACCTCTGCCGCCGGATATCCCGAGTGGCTGTAAAACCACTGCCCATTGAGCTGGCGCGTCATGCCTTCATCTGATAGAATTTCGAGTAGCGCACCTGTAAATTCTCCCATGACTTCGCCTTCTTCGCCTCGCACGGGCAATTCGCGCAAAGCACACCGCAGGTGTCCCACGACGAGATGCGGATTGTTGGGGTCAATGGTCGCGTGTTCGGGCGATTGTCCGAAAAAGTAGGCCGGGTCGCGCATCAAAAATTGATCAATGGGTGCGTTGTGCGCCACAAAGACCACCAGCGACTCTTCAGACTGCCGCCCCGCACGTCCCGCTTGCTGCCACATGCTAGAAATACTGCCCGGGTATCCCACAATTAACGCGGCATCCAGGTCTCCAATATCAATACCCAATTCCAGGGCATTGGTGCTCACCACACCGAGCAACTCACCTTCAAATAATTGTCGCTCAATTTCTCGCCGTTCTGCGGGCAGATATCCGCCGCGATAAGCCCTAATCGCGCCTGCCAACCGCTGGTTTACCAGCGATAAATCCTCTTGCACATAGCGGTAGATTACCTCGGCGGATGTGCGCGCCCTGACAAAGGCAATGGTCTGCACCCTGTTGTGGATGAGCTTCCCGAGTAACCACCGCGCCTCGGTATTTGAACTGCGGCGATCACTCGTGGTGCCTTCCAGAAAAGGCGGATTCCAGAACGCAAAATGGCGTTTGCCTCTCGGGGAGCCATCCCGATCAATCAGGCACATCGGCTGTCCGATCAATGCTTCGGCGTGTTCTTTGGGATTTGCTATGGTCGCCGAGCAGCACACAAATTGTGGGGGTGTGCCATAGTGCGCGCAAATTCGCATCAAGCGGCGCAATACATTGGCTACATGTGAGCCAAAGACGCCCCGGTAAGTGTGTATTTCGTCGAGCACTACATAGCGCAAATTTTGAAAAAAACGCGCCCAGCGCGGGTGGTTGGGCAACACGCCCTGATGCAACATATCGGGATTACTCAAGATTACCCGCCCCTCTTCGCGCAGTGTTTTGCGCTGGTTGGACGGCGTATCCCCGTCGTAAGTGCCCAAGGAAAATTTCAATTTCTCGTTTAATTCGCCAAACCGCGCCAGTCCACGCGCCTGGTCCTGTGCCAGTGCTTTGGTCGGGAAGAGATAGAGCGCGGTTGCCTGCGGGTCGGATAGCAGTGCTTCCAGTGTGGGTATCTGATAACACAGGGTTTTTCCACTCGCCGTTGCCGTTACCACTACTACGCCTTCACCGCGCCTCAGGGCGGTCAAAGCATCGGCCTGATGCGTGTAGAGCCGATCAATGTCCTGCTGTTTCAAGGCATCGGAGATTGCGGGATGCAGCGCGTAGTCGTCAGCGATGAATTTAGCTTCTTGCGCAGGTATGGTTTCTATATGAGCAACCTGACCGGCATACCCATAGTCGCGGCGAACATGCGCGATAAATTGATCAAAATTCATCATGCGGAAAGGGCTTTTGAGTTTCAACGGGAGAGAGTTAGGAAATAAAAAAGAAAGAGGGAAGATACGATATAGGAATATAGCTGGAAGAAGAAAAGGGGTCAACTTAAAAGAGGCGAACAGAAGGTGTGCATGCCCTGACAGTGTGCGAGGGTGAGTGCCGAAAACTACAGAGCATGGGAGAGGCGCATGTATAAATACCTGCCCAAGAAGTCGTAGGTATTGGCATCGGAAGTGCCCAGGAAACCATTGTATATCACTGCTGGTGCCTGATTGAGGATGTTGTTTATTCCGATTGTGAGTGCGGAGTGACCAAAGGCTGTACCCAGTTGATATGATCCATGCATATTAAAGATGCTGTTGGGGCTGACTTTGCGACTCGGTGGTATTTCTGTCACATCCGGGCGGTACTTGCCTTTGCAGTCGCCATCCTCGCATTCTTCGAATCCGCCGATGTATCGCCAGGTCAGTCCAATGGATGAACGGTTACTCTCTACGCTAACTGAAGCGGCGTGACGCCAGCCTGGGAACACGCCCAGATCGTAGTAGTCCTTGCCTTTGATCAACTCAGGACCGTTGGCTGAAGGCAGGATTTGATCGTAATTCACGAGCAGGTTGCTCTCTATTTGCGCCGAGACAATACCCAGGGGTGAGTCCGTAGCGTAATGGAGTCCGATATCCAGGCCGCTGGTTTCGGTTTCGCCAACGTTGGTATTGGGTGATGAGATGTAATTAATCAGTCCGGTGTTTGGATCGCGCACGACTTGATCGCAGTTGGATGGCGTATCCTGCGAGTAGCAGTTACTCAAGATGAGGCTGGCGGGTAATGCGCCGATTTCATTCGTGATCGCGCTGGTATAGTAATCCACAGTTATATCAAAGCCTTCCAGAAAGCCCGCCTGATAAACCAAACCTGCTGTGAGCATTGTGGCCTTTTCTGGATCGAGATCTGTGCTGCCACGAAATTGGGCTCGCAGTTGTGCCCGCGAATCCTCAAAGTCGGATGGGATGCCTTGATCTGCACAATTTCGCATTTGCTGAGCGGTCAACGCTCGGGCATTGCCCGCTTCATCGACCGAACTACAAGGATCGCTGACCAGTGGGAAACCATCGCTGTTGCCAAGGAACATTTCGGCAATGCTGGGGGCGCGAAAAGCATTGGAGTATGTGGCACGAAATGCCACCCCTTGAGGCAATTCGAGACGAGTACCCGCTTTATAAGTAGAGCCAAAGCCGAACGAATCGTAGTGGAAAGTGCGCCCAGCGGCTATTAAATCGAAGCCAACTTCTCCCGATTTGTAGAGCGGCAAATGGGCTTCCGCATACAAAGCCCTGACCGAGTATGCACCATCAGTGGGAGCCTCGTCACTACCGGTAGTATTTCCCGATGCGGTTATGGGATCGGGAAGATAGGCTCCCGCTTCCCAGCGCGAAGATAGACCTGCGGCCATGACCAGCGGACCGGCCGGGAGTTGCGCGACTTTCCCTGTCAGGTTCCACTGCAGGATTTGCTGTTGAGAGTAGCCTCTGGCGATACCAGTATATTGGATGTAATCTAACATTTCCTGGGTGATTGTGCCTGCACCGTGGAGTATATCCAGTGGTACGCAGTCGCCGGTACAATCCTCGTCTGGCCCCAGTGCCCGCACGAGATTACTGATTATAAATCGGCCCTCGTTGACGCTGGTGCCTTCGCTGCGTCCGTAGGAAAAGGACAGGTCAGCGTCAAAGCCCATGAGCCGATGGTTCAATCCCAGGACCAGGCGATAGGTATCAATATCCTGGAGATAGTTGCGATTGCCTGCTTCGAGAAAACGCCGCCGAACATCGATAAAATCACGGCCAAATTCGTTGTACCGGTTGGTGGCCGACACTACGATGCCGTCGCTGATGGTAAACAAGGGCGTCGGGGCCAGTTTTTGATCGGATTGGCGATTGGTGTACGATACCTCGAAGAAAGTTTTCGCATCTTCTGTGAATTCGTAAGCGCCGCTTAGGAAAGAGCTGTAGCGTGTCTGTGGGGTGTAGAGGTAATTCTCCGGTTGATAATTGTACGTGTCACCGCTCCCATCTGAGGAGATTCCCGCCCAATTGAAGGGACGCCAGCCGGTGTGTGGATCGAGGTGGTAATCACCGGCGTTCTCGCCAGCCGCCGAAACGATAGCCTGCCAGGCTTCGTTGCCCTCGGTGCTTAGGCGGTCAATGATGTGGCCTTCCGGGGTGGCCGAACTGCCGTTTTTGTTATAGGTGCCGTCGTTTTTTCCCCAGTCGTAGTTTTTGTCCGATACGCTGAAATTGCGGTCACCGGTCCAGACGGGCTTTCGGTTGTGGTAACCGGCAGAAAACAATATGTGGCCTTTTTCGCTCTGCAAACCGGTGGTTATGCTGAGGTCGCGGACTTCGCCATCGCCATGGCCTGAAATTCCCTCATAGTAATCTATCTCTATTCCTTCCATATCTGACCGGGTGATGATATTGACCACGCCCCCAATAGCGTCTGATCCATATACGGCCGAGGCTCCATCCTTGAGTACTTCGACGCGTTCGATCACCGAAGTGGGAATAGAATTGAGATCAACGGATGAATTTGCGCCTGTTCCGCCCGGCACGAAGCGACGTCCATTGACCAATACCAGGGTGCGATTAGAGCCGAGACCGCGCAGACTAATCCGGGTAGAGCCATCGCCGCCGTTGTTGGACTGTGTATTGGTCGCGTTGGACTGTACTGTGAGTGTTTGTAGCACATCTCCAATGGAAGTCAATCCCCGCGCTTTGATTTCGTCACTGGACAGGACGACGATTGGTGCAGGCGAAAGACTTTCCGCGCTTTTGATGCGGGAACCGGTTACGACAATCTCTTCAAATTCGTAGATTTTCGGCTCGTCTGGCGATTCTTTAACTTCCTCTGCGAGCACTGGTGAAATAAATACGATGGCGATTATTTGCCAGAATATGTGCTTCACACTCATCCATACCTCGCGATTGGAAAATGACAATTTTTTAATCATTGCACGCATACGCATCAAATACAATTTTTAAATCGCGTTTTGCGCGTGCAAAATCCGAATATGGCTGACGCGAGCGGTTTCGAAGGCAGGATAAAAAATCATCCGTCATCGCGCGATAGCCCATCAAATCTTTCAGCCCCGGCCAAAGAATCCGAAAGCCTTTCTGGGGTTTGCGTATATAGATGCCGTTGCTTTCAAAGACAATGCGTCCGTGTGATCCTTCGATATAAGAATGCTGAAAAACACCTTTTGTCAAACTGGGTGTTTGCCACGAGTAATGTAGTTCGCCAATCGCGCCTGTGGCATAGACCATCCGCACGACAGATTCGCGCTCTGGTGTACTGCTGGAAGAGCCAGGGAATATCGCTTCGATTTGTTCGGGAACTGCATCGAATAGATCTGAAATCAGGGCAATAAAATGAATACCACCTTCCAACAAAGCACCATGAGCACTTTTCCAACCTTGCGCTTGCTGTGTTGTGAGCTTTTTCACTGAAACCGAACGCATTTCGCCGATATCGCCCTGGGTGACCATGTGTCTGATGTACGATAGCGAGGGTTTGTAATAATAGTTCTCGGCGATCATCAATAAGGGGGTCTCGACCCGTTCCAACACGGTCTCGATCTCGACAATTTCCTCTGGCGAGATGCACATCGGTTTTTCGACGAGTACGGCTTTGCCGGCTTCTAATAATGCGATTACCTGGTCTTTGTGATGCTCTGGTGGGGAAGCGATCACCACGGCATCCACATCGCTTTCCAATAGGGCGTTTAGATCGTCAAAAATCCCTTGGCCCTTAAACTTGAGATTGAACTTGTACGCGCTTACCCGCGACCGGCTACAAAAATACAACGTCGCTCGCCATTGCAAATTTTTCGCATGAAGCGCGCCGATATTCCCACACCCCAGGATGCAGATACGCGGCTTTTTATACGTCAGATGATTCATTAACGTTCATACCTGTTGACCAAGGCAATAGCACAACCCGTCTGGGGCGATGACGAAGAATATGCGGAAGGATTTATCACCGTGTTGGTCAATCCGATAATTTGGATCGTCATTTTGCAGTCCATTGTTCTTTAATTCGTTGAAGGCGGCTTCGACATCATCTACTTCAAAAAAACAACCATCCTGGGTTGGATCACCACCATTCTCTGCCAGGCCGATCTGGATATCGTCTCTTGCAAGTATAGCGGACTGACAGGGTGCTTCCTTTTGAGATACGACCTGAAATCCCATGATTGTTTCATAAAATGGGATGGCTTCTTTTAAATTTTCGACGGGAAGGTTCATGGCGTCTTGTAAGTAGGGCGAGGCAGTTTTGAATACAGCTTTGGTTTTCATATTTACTCCTTAGAAATTGAGCCTATACGAATACTGAGGGTGAGACACCGAATCGGTCGGACAAAGTACGTATTTGACGGATGTTCAGCTTCCGCTTCCCAGCTAAAATCTCTGAACCCACCCCTTGCGAACCCACCTCTGGCAAATCCGACTGAGTCAGTTCATGTTCCTCCATGAGGAAGCGAAGTGAATCCACACCCTCTGATCTGGGTATGGGATGGTGTTGTTCCTCCCAGGCGTGGACAACGGTACCCAGTGTATCGAGCAAAGAATAAAGAGGGTGTTGTTCATCGGTGCCCGCCTCATCTATCAGGCTATTGAGACGCTCTGTCGCCAGATCATAGTCCCGCTCATTCTGAATCTTGAGTAAAGGACTCACTTGTGTCCAGGATCGCTGAAGCTGTGGGGTAATAACACTCATGTCAACCATTTTTGAGCTGTGGTACGGACTGTCCCTTTCCCTGGCACATCCACACGCACGGTCAGCACGGTATATCTCCCATTGTCACTTGTGACCATCGTTTCCAGACGTCCGCCATCCACCGAGTACGCTCCTGCTGGTAGTACGAATATCACCCGGCAATCGGGAAATGTATCCTCAAGTATATTGGTCACTGTGGCTGTCACTCTGTCGTGTATCCCTTCGTTACCCGGATCGTATGTCACGCTAAGTGGCGGTGGCCCCGCTCGATCAAAAGGAATGGGAGCAACTGCATCTCCTCGATAGGTCGCCGATGTTACATGACCATCTTTAAAACGCACCACCCGAAAACTGCTGCTATTGCTTTTGCCCACCCGCGTCGTGGGTGTGGCTCCAATGGTCATCACCTTTTCCCCAGGACCATGCGCGTCGTGGATCAGCTTTACTCGGTGCTTATCCAGAAATGTCTCCACCGGCGCATTGTGCTCGAATGCGTTGATTATCTTGATCTTAGCCTTCGCCCGCGAGGATAGAAGCGCGTTGGCTTGAGATAGATCCACATGCCAGGGATGTCCGAAATTCAGGATGCATAGGTCTGGCCCATAATCGATGATTCCTACCTGATCTCCATACCACTTCTCGTGTCCGTAAAATTGGTGATTGCCGAATGTAATCGCGTAGGGCATTTCCAGCACCAGATGTGATCCCGAGATATACGCCGGGTTCACCGCATTGCTAATCAGGACCATATCCGGTGCAATCAGGTTGGCGATCTCCGTCAGCTGTCTCTCGTATTCCGCCTGATACTGTCCTTGCGTATCCAGATGTCCAAATGTCATAAATACCGGATCTTTTGGATAGTTTTGAACTATGTACACGCTCCTGGGAGACTGTCGCGTGAAATCTCCCCGCGAGCCGGACACCCTTATTGATAGATCGTATAAACCCGGTGGCATGTCTTGAGGTAATTTCACCGTGCCTTCCCGGTCGTAGTAGAACCTCGCGCTCGGATCTTCCTCAAACGCCACCGTGCGTGAGATCGTAGCCGGACCAACCCGACGCGACAGCTTCACTTGCTCAATCGTGTGATCGTAGGCCCCCAACCGCACCCGAAAAGATTCACCGGGCCGACGGATGGCCGGGTGCCCCAGAACCGGGAATCGGACGCCTTGTGGTCTGGTCTCCAGATTTCGGTGCAGATACACTGGTGGCAGGCGCGTTTCTTTTTCTTTTTGAATCGCGATTTCTTCAATTCTTTGGGGCTCCCATCCGTACGCAACCAATTCCAGCGAATATCCCTTTCCTGCGGGTAGGCCAGTCAGACGACACGCCCCCGATAGCCAGTTCCGCACCAGCGTGTTTCGTACTATTTGACCACCCTGGCGTATTACCGCTCGTGCATCTACGAAGAATCCATTTTCTTCGCCGTTGAGTACAAATGACAAATCTCCAGAATGTTCCGCCAGGACTCGAAATCCAGATATACGGCAGCCCATCTCGCCCCTGTTCTGACGATGCTCAACGCGTACCTTATGTTTCCCTTGTGTCAGTCCCCTCACCAGTACCACCTCTCGTGCTTCGTTACCCGGATACAAGACGCGCGGACTCCCATCATCCACTGTCGCTATTAGCTTTCCCAAAGACGGTCGTCCGTAGGCCGATACAGCGTGTTGCCCCAGACCAAGTGCCACTCCCTTACCGGTGAATTCAAACGTCAAGGCAGCGCCATTATCCTCCGTCTCCAGACAGGCTGTCTCGGCATACCGAAACTGGCTCTCCCACCACGTACCTGATTGCAGTACACGGACTATATCCAGAGCAGATACCCACTCCTTACTCATCGGTGTTTATCCCTCTTTTAGACATGCACTTCTCTCGGAACAATATTCAGGTCCCATTTTTGCCAGTAATATTTCACCGGGTCGCTCGTATCCCATTTTTCATATACATCTTCCCATGTCAGCCAATTCATGTGCGGCTGTAGCGAATCATCTCGAACCGGATGGCTTCGCGGTTGATATCGGTAATCAGATGAAAGTCGCAGACGGTCTGCCGACTCGTTATCTCGTCCTTGATGAATCGTCAGGCTGTGTAGAATAATGACGTCACCGCACATATAGTCGCCACCGACCCAGACGGAATCCTCTTCGACGGGAACCTGACGGCCTCCCGGTCCCACGCCTTCGAATGTCTCCAGTTTACCGCGCCGGTGCGATCTACTGGCGACAGCGAGTCCACCGAGTCCTTCTGGACAGTCACCGCAGGGAATCCATGCTGTCCAGGTCTCGTCCGATCCTCCGATGAAGTAATTGTCCTGATGCGGCGGGGTCGAATGGGTATTCGTATTGGGGAAGACAAGGCGGCAGATATTTCGGCTGTGCGGCAGCACCTGTTCGCCGAATAGAACTTCAAACGCCCGAATCAGAGGGGGTTCGAGTGCCAGTGCGTGAAAGTCTCGAATTTTCAGAACATCTTCATAAAACGCTTGCCAGCGCGGATCTCTGCTCTCGACGACCTGAATGTCGAGATTTGCAATGCCTGCCGTCAGTTCAGAGCCATCTGCCAGCCACCCGTGATCCCGGCAGACGTCGAGAATCTGGTGCCGAACCTCGAGTACACGTGTGGGATTGAGCAGGTTGCGAAAGAACAGATACCCGTTCTCCTTTGCCTGTTCTCGAAGCGCCTCAGGATTCTGCAACAAAGCTGTCGCATCCTCCGGCGCCTCGATTTGCTTCATGTCAATCATTGCCATACGGTAGTCCTCTCTTTAGTGATTACCCTTTTATTGTTGTTTTATACGATTTCTACGCTGTTTGGACAAGCGCGAAATCCCTATCATCGCTTGAAGGCTCAAAGCGATGTCATTTTTTGAATGCGTTAGGACCCGCGTCAGGGGTCCAACTCATGAATTTCGTCTGGTTCGGGCATGGATGTGAATTGGACAGCTTTTATCGTTTTACGGCCTTGAAGGATCGCTTTGCACAGGCGATGGCCACCATCCATGAGCGAGCCATCTGCATTTAGAATGATAGGATATTTTAAGGAAGCGTTGTTAATTTTTTTACAATGTCGCGCGATCTCTCTGAGGGTAGGTTTTTTTTGCCCAAACCAGCAGTCTTTGTCTAATTCTTTGATCGATGATATTTCAATTTCAAATGGAGAAAGATCTCTGGACTGGTTCCAGAGTTTTTCGGTGTACCACACGAGCTGTTTACCATTGCGTATTGTACTGTGTTTCTGTGGCACGATTCCTCCTTTGGATTTCAGACCATACTCAGGCTGTATCGGATTTCTCTGAGTTCAACCCCTCCACGGGCTTCCACTTTTTGTATGTCCTCCGCAGTGAATCCGAATTTTTGATAGAAGGAAATCGCCCTCTGGTTGGTATCGAGGACCCAGACTTTTACTGTTGAGCAATCCATTTCACGAAGGACTGCGAGAGAAGCCTCCATCAGTCTTTGACCAATGCCACAATCCCAGAATTCTTCAAGGGCGTAGATTGCATAGACTTCGCCAACGGAGTTTTTATCCAGTCCTTCATCACGTACGGGACCGAAGCTGCTGAATGCAACGATTCTTTGCTCTGCTTCGGCTACGAGTACTTTATTTGAAGGAGATCTCAGAAGTTGGCGCCAATCCTTCTCTCTGCGGTCAATAGACAAACTGTCGAGAAAGTCGTCGGGCACTTGCCCCTTGTACGCAGCCTGCCATGATCGGACGTGGACCTCGGCCAGGCCTCTGGCGTCGTCTTTAGAAGGTTCTCGGATTATGATTGTGATCGGCTCCTTAATTTCAAAGTGATGGCGCGTTCCCTCATTCCTTGAGTGCGTCTCTTGCTGCTCTGGCGAGTCCCGGGTACTTCTGCAGAGTGTTCAAGCGAGAGATGACGAGATTGCCGCCGCCGTATTTCAGGGCGATTTCTATCTCCCTGGCAAGGCGTTCGGGCGTGCGCACGAAGCCGGGCAGGTCGTGGATGCCGATGAAGGGGACAAAGCGGTTGATCTCTGGATTTTCCAGACGCTTCATTTCGGCGGCTTCCATTTCAACGCGTTCGAGTCGCCATTCGGGGGGATAAAACCAGGAGATGGTCTGTGTGCAATAGTCGAGTTTGTATTTGGCACCAATGTACTCGTCGGGAAGGAAGTGCGGCCAGACGTGGTTAGTGACAATGGCATTGGGATCTATGGATTTAGCGTGATCGTAGAGGAGGCGATGAACGTCAATGAGTGTTTGCGTGGAGACTTTGCCCATGATTTCGATGTCGGACAGGTCGGGGGTTTGCGCGCGTGCTTCTTTACGGAGGGTTTCACAGCGGTCGCAGAAACAGGCGTAGTAGTTGGCAAAACCAAAGCCGTCGAGGGCGATCCCGTCGGCGATGTCGAGGGCGCGCTCAACCCGCTTTTTGAGTTCGGCCTGCGATTCGGAGTGCTCGAAACAGAGGAGCGTTCTCGGTAAGACGAACGATTGCCAGCGGTAGCTCTCTCCGTGCAACCGGAACCAGGGTTGTCCGGCGATGGCGTCCGAGACTTTGTATTCGAATTCGCGCATTTTCTGAAGGCAATGCGGATGGGCATTTTCAAAGTCGTCGTCGGAATAGGGGAAGACAGTGGCGATGATCTGAATATTCCGTTTATTGGCTCGCGCGACCATTTCGGAGGTGGCGCTATTGGTAATAAGCATGTTGCAGCCAATGTCAGCCACAAAATCGACAGCTTGTTCGCGTTCGGTATCGGTTCTGAGTCGGTCGATAGCCCAGACGGCTTTCATGGGGAGGCGTCCTTCTTGCTGAGGTGGTTTCGGTTAATATTTGTGGTCGTTTACTCAGGAAGGAGATGGAGTTTATTAGCTGGCAGATGGTTTTTTAGTTCCCGCAGATGCCTTTGGCTTTGTTCTGCTAACTGAGCATACAGAGGGAATGTAGTGCCTTTTGCTCTGAATTCGATCACCAGAAGTCTGCGATCTTGATTTCCTGGTGTCACCGATCCGCCGTGGACGACTGGGCCTGAGATCAGGGAGGCCTGTCCCTGTTTTGCAAAAACTGGGATGGGATCTGCGTACTCGAGATCGGGTGGTATTTGCTTGAGTTCGTCATTGTTGTCGTGTGGATGATCGTCCATGTAGCGCATTACCTGCAAGTGACTGCCAGGGCGGTAGTACAATGGGCAGTTGTCGGCCTGGACATCGGTTAGCCACACGAAAAAGCTACTGGGCATGGTAACGGGCGTAATCTGGGTAGAGGTAGTTCCCCATTTGAAATCAACGTGTTCTGGCTCGCGTTCTGCCTGCGCATTGGGCCTGGGTTTTGTCACGCGCAGAGATACCAACGTCAGTTCGACGGCCTCAGTACGCAAGATCGTCCTGGAAACGCGCTCGAAAAAAGGATCACAGACAAGTCTCAATAGTTCGGGTTGCAGGACATCGCCTTTATACCATCCAAAGGCATCCCCTCGCCCTTCGGGAAAGAAATCAGCGTCATCAATTGCGTCAATGGCCTCATTCGCTGCATTGAGCAATGCACGAGGAAAACCCGGCGACAAGGTCACAAGACCATCGGCCTGAAATCGCTTGATGTCGGTTTGATTAATGCTCATTTCTTTCTCGCCTGTTACATCCGCTATACCGGATGCATCTGGACTTCTTGATCCAGTCTGTCAGCTAAGGCTTCAAGCGTCGTTTCGAGTTCATACCGCGTTTGAAGATTCATCCAGAATTGTGCTTCCATCCCAAAAAAACGACCCAGCCGTAAAGCCGTGTCTGCCGTGATCTCTCGTTTACCATGCACAATTTCATTGATGTGACGCGGTGGCACACTGATTGCCTGAGCCAAATGATGTTGACTGATCTGCAGGGGCTTGAGAAAATCCTCGAACAGGATTTCACCTGGATGGATTGGTGGAAAATCGCGTTTGGTCATGGTCTCACCCCAATGATAATCATCTCCTGTGACTCTGTCAGGTAATATCTCCCAGGTATATGGGAGGTGATCCGGTTCCAGAGTCAAGATAATCGAGTAAGGGCTTAGGATAGAATCTCAGGTTCTTGAGTTCACTAATGCTCATCCATTTTACCCCAACCTGCATCGGATCTCCCGCTGGGGCTTTGGAGGCATTATATTCTTCATCAACGGAACATCGGAAGATGAAGTCAATTAAATGGCCCCCCTTTGTCCGGGAGTCGGTGTGATTGTCAGTGATATATTCTCGAATAAATTTTAAATCTTCAACTGCGACATTTGCACCTATTTCTTCCTGGCATTCTCGCTTGAGAGCATCTATAAGTGTCTCTTTTCCAGATTCCATGCCTCCCCCTGGCAGAATGTACCAAAGGCCTTTGTCATCGATATTCTCGGTAACGAGAATTTTGTCGCCTCTCTGGATCAGAGCTTTGGCTGCATTTCGCAAGTTCATAATAGATACCTCAAGCGAACCTCACGCTATTTACCTCAGATCATTTTCCCCCAACACGTATTTGATCTGTACGTTCCCATCTTTATCGACGATTTTCATGTTTAACTCGCGGTTGCCTTTGGGGCCTGAGAAACCGAGCAGCCCGAAGTTGAAACCGGGATAGACTGTTGCGATACTCTGTGGGTTTCCTCGCCAGCCCGAGCGGGGTCTCTGAACGATTGGATCTGTCCTGACAGCGGCGTTGGAACTGAGCAATTCAAAGAGGGGATAGGTGTCTTGGCCCTCGCGATAGAGGCGGTTGAGTGTCCCGACATGCCAATCGCCTGCGATGAAGACGACACCGGTGATGCCTTGGGCAAACATCCATTTCAGGAAGTCATCTCGCTCTGTACTGAAGTTGTCCCAGCGCTCGCCACGTCCCTTGAAGTCAACGACCATGCTATTTCCGTTGGCGATCACTTTGAACGTCGCCGTACTCGCCTTCAGGGATGCTTTCAACCAATCGATCTGGCCCTGGCCGAACATTGTCTTGCGGTCCTCTGCTTCGTTCGGGTCTCGATGGTAGCGATCGTCGAGCATGAAGAACTCGACATCGGCGATTCGGAACTTGTGGAAAATACCCTTCGTTTGGGAAGTGCCTCCGCCTGAGTTTGGCCAATATCGTCGGTACAGTTCCAGGGTCTCTTCCCGATAGGAGAAGGTCCGATCAGAGTTATTGGGGCCATAGTCGTGGTCGTCCCAGATCCCATAGCTGGGCGTTGTCGCCATTAGTGCTCTGATCTCCGGCACATGTCGCACTTCTCGATGATATCCCGCCATTGCATAGCGGACTGGATCCGGATCCTCGCCGTAGTGACTGGATCGTCCCGGCATGTAGTTGATGTCGCCAATAAAGAGGAATGCGTTTGGGCGGTGCTGTAAGACTTCTGAAAAAGCAGGTTGCATGGGCTGTGTTCCCGGGTTTAGACAGGATCCGAATCCGACTGAAAAATCCGCGACGTAGGTTGAATCATTTCGCCGCGGCTGCCTCGCGGGCATTGTGCGGAAGACCTGGGGAACCAGTGCTCGTACCTGTTTCCCGTTTACCGAAATCGCGTAGTGAACCCTCGTGTTCTGCACAAGTCCGTTCAGTGTCACCGTGCCAGTGTGGGGATAGCTTTCTGAGGTCATCGTTTCTACTGCTGCACGGGTGATCGTCATTGCTCTGCCCGTCTGTGTCCAGTAATCTACTGTGACCTTCGCTGGCGCGTCTGTTTCAATCCAGATTATCGCCGATGATGTCGTCGTGTGGCTTATCATTGGGCCTGCAAGTAGTTCTGCCGCCATCATCCGCGTTGGAACAAGCATCAGTATCATCAGGGTCAAAATTTTCATCCTTCCTCCTCTTTTGTAAAGGTTTTGAAACGAATTGTTTTTGCCAGTTCTTCGGATCGCTGAGAGCCAATCAATAATCGCTTTCCATTGGCTAATTCCAATTGTACGCCATGATCCCCGCTTATATTATAAGTCATTCCTTTAGCCCCATATCGAATCCCCCATCCACCGTATTCTTTGATGGGGCTGTACTGTCTGGCAGTGCATTTTGCAATTTCTGAGAATGGGATTACCTCTCTCTTTAGCGGAAAGAATCGGATGTGAATGGCGTCATTTTTGACTTCAGTTACCATCTTTATCGAAAGCATAAACACCGGTACCAATACCAGAGCCAGCGCAATGGCACCATAAATGAGCATCTTGGTGCCAGACATTGGCCAGTTCCGAAATACCGTGAACCCTATATAGATCAAAGCTGAGATGCAAGGTACAAGTACAAGAGCCAATAGCCAGCCCTGTCGAAATTGCTGAATTTCGATGAAATTTGGGTTGTCCATTTATGACTCCCAGGGAATAGGTACATTGATCTCTGTGGCAATGTGTTGCAACATGTCGAGATGTTCTTCGGTTAGCGGGATACCGCTTTGCTCGCGTTCTTGTTCGCGTTGCCATTCCAAACTGCCGGGGACTTCGGCACTTGCCAGTCCCGGCATGGGGTTCAGTGACCGGCTTTCGCGCAAGATGCGAGAGATTTCTGCCTTATAAGCCTCCAGATCGCCTAACCGCGCCACATCAATCGCCACAATCATAAATCCCCGCGTAGCGCTTGAAAATTTTGGTTTGTGCGATTCAGGTGTCGCTGTGCCCGATAGAATACCCGCCAGGAACCACGATGTAAATCGCATTCCCAAACTTTTGAAAATAAAATCTGGAAATGTCTGCAATGCTTCGGCGAGTTTGCTGCGGTCTTTCAACATGTTCGCATTCATGTCCAGCACAAAAGGCGGGCCTTCCGCCGTTGGTATGCCAAAACACATCGGAGGGGCAGACATCGCATCCCATACCGTTGCATCGGGGCGCGTCGGTTTTGTCCAGGCGATTCCTCCTGCCACGCAAAAGGTCGCCAGATCGCGTGTTAGTGCCAGCCTTGCATAAATTCCCGCGCTACCCACATGCCCGTGATTGCGCGTGCTCGCAACGGCAATGCCATTTGTTTTCGCCTTTTCAATAACTGCCTCTGTTGCCCGCGTTGCCACGAGGTAACCCGCACCGCCGTCGCCGTCAAAAATCGCCATTGAAGGGGCGTCCATGATTTGGGCAATTTCGGGCTGTGGGTTAATACGCCCTTCTCGAAACTCAGCCACATACCGCCGTAACTGTCGCGTGCCGTGTGAGGCCACGCCGCGCAAATCCACCTCTACCAGATAGCGCGCGATCAACGCGGCATCGCCATCGGACAAATGGACTTTGAGCAATGCTTCGGTAGCAAAGTCGCGCAACAAATTGGGCATTATACGCCTGGCGTCTTCGGGAATATAAACGGGCATGAAAGTCTCCTGCGAGGTGGAACTACTGTTCCGTCCAACTGGCGATGAAGTCCGCCGTGTCATAGTCCGCGGGCATTTCGTTGAAATAGTGCTTCATAGGGATGGACTGAAAGCCCGGCACAAAGTGTTCCTCGTCCGATTGGAGCAGTGCTTCGAGTGGGCTGAAGCGATCCCAGAGCAAGCGAGCTTCATCAGAGGTGAATTGATTGGCGAACTTCGGTCCCCAGTTGAGCGTGATGGGATGTTTTCCGAGAACGCGGCGTTGGAGGTCTTCGGCAATGCCCCGAAGCGGGGGATCTTTTTGCAGCCGAATCGCAAGTGCCGCTTTGCAGAGGAATACGGTTGACAGCATTCTGCCTTTTCCGGCTCGCTCCGGGTGGAGGCGGTCCAGGGCGCTGAGATACGCACTGCCGTCGCCAGCGAGAACGGCTCTCAGTGCATCTTCCGTATGCTGCTTCATCTGGTCGCTGTGGTCGTTCCAGCGCGCGAACGCCTCCTGCGCCTGCGGAGAGATGTGGTCGGTAAACGAGAGGTCGTCAATTGAAGTGTGGGTCGAGAAGCCACCGTGGATGGTTCGCCGCATTTTGGGGCTGTAGTTGCTGCCCCAGTGGAGGATCGGGAGTATATAGACGACGCCGTCACCGGCTTCGAGGTGGGTTTGTACGCCATTGGGTAGTGGGCGGCAGGGGTCTGCCAACAATAGTTCGTTTTCTTCGGGGGTGTTCAGTCGGAGATGGCTACCCGGTATCACCCAGAGGACGCTGTCGTCGTAGAGCGGGATGTTCCACTGGACGTAACGCGGACCTCCTTCGAGGATGTCGTCGATATAGCCCTGGAGCGGTGCTGTGTCTATCGGATGGAGATCGCGGTGCCACTTTGCCGGGCCGTGATCTCTGACGGGATTACACATCATCATCATTTCTGTGACGGCTCCGTCCGCTACGTTTAGAAGCTCTGTGCTGACTCCGTGGATGTTCTCCTCGAGCCATACTTCGACTGCTGGCGCGGTCTCTCGGTCAATCTGATTGACGAGCGGCTGTCTTGAGAGTTGCAGGCGAGGTTGCGGCGCTGTTTCCCATACGCCTCCAGGTGGATCATTTTCCGTACGCTCTGCCTTCCAGTTTTCGCGCTGGCGGTCAACGAGCGTTTCGTACGCCTGCCGGACGCGTTCGATTTTGTCGCGTGGCACGGCTTCTTTGACGATGAGGTAGCCGGTTTCCAAGAATTCGTCGCGGTTGAGTTTCATGGCTGATTCCAATTTAATCATCTGGCCTTTGCCCGATGTAGAGTATGTGTCTGGATGAAGCCACCATGCTTTGTTCTGCGCTGATTTCGAATAGGAGATCCAACCAGAGGTCTCTCTGCTTTCCTTCAAGCGTGTTATAGCTTTCGTCGTTTGCGGAGATAGCAGGCTCGATACCTGCAATTTTGAGGGTGCGGAATCCCACGCGCTCATGCATGGGGGCGATTTCTTCCAGCCGAACAAAATAGCCCCGAAAGCCACCTTTTGGGGCATTGGCGGGGCGGTGGCCTTGTTCTATGTGTGACCAAACCGTTTCCTGATTCTCAATCCACGAAGGGTTGTCCTTGATGAGGTCCCCAAGAATGCCAAATCTGGAGATCATTGCAGAAAAGATCACGCCTCCTGGTTTTAGGCAGGCATAGGCGGACCGCAGGGCTGCTGTTCGGTCGGTTTCAAGCGGCAGGTGATACAGAGGCCCCATGAGGAGCACAGCCTTGAACTCTCCGCGCGGAATTCCATTCAGTTTGCGCGCATCGCCAGTGCGGAAATCGATCTGATCAGAAAGTCCAAGCTCTTCGGCTTTCGCCTTGCATCGGGTGACGTACTCGTCGGCGAGGTCAATAGCCGTGATCCGGTAGCCTCGCTTTGCCAGGGGAAAGGTGTAAGCTCCCGTGCCGAAACCAATTTCGAGGAGCCTGCCGCGAGGTGGGAGGTGTAGATTCAGATAGCGCCAGGTGATATCCGCTTCGAGTTGGTGGCGTTCCAACCTGTTTTCCTCAGCGTCCCAGGCAGCATTGTAAAATTCGCGTATGTCGGTCAGGTCGTCCGTCATGTCAGAGGATTGCTCTATATGCTTGTGGCACTTTTCGTTATCTCGGCTCGTTAGGATATAAATTTCCGACATATTGATCATATCCGTTGAACAGCAGGGTCGGACGCATTTCGGGGTTTGAAGCATTGGTGGTGATGAACCGTTCCTGGGCTTGAGACCACCGGGGATGATCGACCTTGGGATTGACATTGGCAAAGAAGCCGTATTCTCTCGGAACGAGCGTATTCCAGAAGGTTCTCGGCTGCTCACGGACAAACTCAATGCTCACAAGCGATTTGATGCTCTTAAAACCGTATTTCCAGGGCACGACCAGGCGAATGGGCGACCCGTGCTGGTTGGGCATTTCGTGACCGTAAATCCCCGTGGCGATAAAAGCGAGTTCATTTGCCGCTTCTTCCATCGTCAGCCCTTCGACATAGGGCCAGGGATAGTGGGGGGCGTTGAGCTGACCAGGAGCCTGATTTGGGTCCAGGAAGGTGGTCAGCTTGACGAATCTTGCCGTAGAAAGCGGTTGTACCAGGTCTATGAGGGCTTTCATCGGAAAACCGGTCCACGGTATCGCCATAGACCACGCCTCCACACACCGCAATCGGTAAAGCCGTTCCTCCAGCGGAATAGCGCGGACAAGGTCGCCAAAATCGTATGTCTTTTCCTGTGGAACCTCTCCCTTGATTACCACTGTCCAGGGGTCTGTCATGAAGTTTTCCGATAGGGGCTTTACCTGAGTTTTGCCGGTGCTGAATTCATAAAAATTATTGTACGATCCTGCTATTGACTCCTCGGTTAAAGGCCGGTCCAGTTCCTTGAATTCCTCATTGAGTCTGGCGGGATAAAGCGGCTGCGGCGGCTGCGGCGGCTGTGGTGGTTGTGGCGGATCGGGCGGTTGCTGTGGCGGTTGTGGCGGTTGCTGTGGATCCTGAGGTTGCTGAGGTTGTTGCGGCTGCTGAGGCTCCTCAGTCGGCGTAGTGGGTGCTCTTTCAGCAGGGGTAAAAATCTTCTCATGTCCGCAGCCTGCTAACGCCCCCAGGGCACCTCCTGCGGCTACCATAAACTTTCGTCGGTTCATATAAACATCTTCTGGCGTTGCTTCTCTCTCGGGTATTTCCCAACCTCGTTTTGGCATATCGATCTCCTTGATGAGGTCCCGGCTCATCTCTTAAATGCGATTCCAAACAAAAATGTATTTCCCGCAGAGGTGTTGCAACCCGCTGCGATGCGAATCATTTCCACACTCAGTTCCATCCAGTTGGTTAAGCGGTAAATCATTCCAGGGGAGAGTTTTAAGATATTCTGATCACCGATCAATTCAACTTCTTCAACCGGGTTGCACGTTCCAAAGGTACGGATACCCGAAAGATACCCTTTGAACAGGAATCGGTCCACCGTAATCCCAACTTCCAGAGCATAAAACCCCTCATTACTGAAATCTCCTCCGCGGACCCGGTAACCCGCCTCTCCGGTCACGTAAATCGGAAGGGGGTACAGGGACTGGCCCAGTAGTATCCGAACATCTGCATCTACCTTTTTGGAACTCAGGGGAACCAGCGTGCTGGGGTCTTCTTCGTACCACAGTGGAATTTTGCCCCCCACAGCAATCGATGCGACCACGGGGTTGTTGGATAAAAGCCAGCGCAAACGCATATCCATGTCGCCAAAACCCCATCGGCGCTCCAGTGTTGTTCCCGTAATAACTTCATTGAGATCCCTCCAGATGCGGGTATCCCTTAGCTGTTTGTAGGGGACGGACGACACAAGTGTGAGTCGATCCAGCAAGCCGTATTCCAGGTAGGTCGAATAATTGAGATCTCTCAGTTCTCCCATATTTGCCTTCTGAATCTGCTTGCCGTTAGCATCAATATCTATGGTCGAGTTCAAATAGCTGGCGCCAACCTTAAAATAATAGCCACCCTTTTTCTGAGTCCACGCGCCGGCAAAGGCCGCAGATGTCAGACCTAAACAGGTCATGCAAATAGCGAGAAAAAACAGACTTCGATATATCATTGGTTTACCCCATATTCTGAGAGGTTTTATTGATAGTGTCAGCATTGTAAAGCCTATAATCAATTTAAGTTCCTCTTCCCTCATTCCTCTTCGATCACGACCGTGTGGGCAGTCATCGTCGCACTGGGCGAGAGTCGCGGCCTCAGGCCGCTGGCAGTCGTCAGACCCCGGAGCCTTACTTGCTGGCAAGGGGTGTATGGAAAAGGACGTTCCTCAGATGCGGAGGCCTGTTCAACGCCATCGTGGAAGTCGTCTGGCTCGGTGAAGAAGTACATGCCCTGATAATTCTCGGGCGTATTGGAGTCATCTACGAATAGTCCGTCGATAACGACTTCTTCAGGCATAGAGCAGGGATATCCGAAATCGTGCATGCCGTCGTTGGAAACATTGATCATATGAGGCTGACAGATGTCTCCACAGGCCGGAATCCATCGGCAGTTGCGGATCTTGAGCGATCCCTCCCAAGTGCTGCCATAGTCGCGCCGAAAGGAAACCAGGCTGCTGCCGTACACCGTAGAATCCTCGAGTGTTAGCTGGCCCCGGCCGATCGCGTTCAGCCCCATATGGCCCAGGGTACAGCGACGGATAACGTAGGTGCCGGAAACGCCCATGTGCGTGTCCATTCTGGAGAGATGGCAGTCCTCGAGCAGAATGTCCTTGCAGAAGTTAGATCCGATTACGCCCCAGCGCGTGCGGTCGGTGATGTGGTTCATCCGACATCCAATCATTGTGAATCCCACGACGTTGTTCGCATTGTAGTCGTAGGTGCCCATGCTGACTGGCTTACCCGCCGCGCCGATGGTCGAGTAAATTTTGTGTCCGGTGGCGAAGCAGTTGCGCAGCGTGATGTGGGCACACTGTTGCACGCTAATGAATCCGGAATAGGGACAGCCCACGGCTGTCTCGCCGACGACATAGTGGGTCAGACCCGCGACTTCCGTGTTCGAGCGGGAGATCACAATGTTCCGGTTCCAGTAGTTGTAACCATTTGGATGATGCTCGCGGTTGGCATACGTGGTAAAGACGCCGCCGCACAGGTAGAGCGTCTGCTCGTCAATTGGCCTCGCCTCCACCCGGGTGACCTGATCGTATTCCCAATCGATGTCCGACTCTACTGAGCCGTCTCTACGCAGGACGAAGCAGTCGTGCTGGGGTGCGCCGTCGTTTTGGTTAAGCCCCCGCCGAATATACAGCCTCTTGTGCGCGTTTTCCACGAGGACGTGGCAGTCGTGCTCTGGCCGCGCATCCACCTGTCTCTGGTCTCTCGTGAGCCGATCGATCTGCAGTTCCTCCGGTTCCAGTAGCGAGCGTACCTCAAAGAGATGCGCCTTGTGGTCTTCAACCTGTGTGTCGTCAACTGTGAAACGAGAGGTGTTCCAGTCGGTATCGGTTGCGATCACGGCGGTCAGCGCCTGGCCGCCGAGATGGTACGTCGCGTCGGGCTTTGTCCTGACACTCAGGCCGTGCGCGTTGGCGTAGGCGTGTGCCTCGCATATCGCCGGCATGTCATCCGTGACGCCGTCGCCCTTTGCACCGAAAGCCTCGTAGTCTATCGGGCTTTCTTTGAAATCCATGGATGTCTCCTTTTTTTATGCAACTCAGGGTACGGCATATTCTAATATCCCTTATCGTAGCCAGGTCCACGCGGCTCGAGTTGCTGGATAGGCTATTTCTTCTCCCAAACGCAATTTCTTCACTTCTGGATCTCCAATCTTGCTGCGAACCCCCTGGGCATATTGATATATTTCATTGTCCGGATAGGCCGTGCCTGCTCGGCCCGTTGGAGAAAAGCCAAGCTGTTGCAACTGCTCCATATAAATCATCTCTATGCGGTCAACCAGGTCTCGTTTGCCATTTACCTTCTCGAATCCTTCCTCAAGTAGGGGAGAAACTTTGTCGGCAATAGTGCCTAACTTCCTGAATTCTGTCCACAACCATTTGTGGTAGGGTGCATAACGCTGACTCATCAGAAAACCAACCTTCATTGCGTACTCTGCGAATTTGGTCCAATAGCAACACGCACTCACATGGTCTCCGCGAGCCTCCGCCCTGAAGAGTTGCTTTCGTCCCCACTCATAGCACCAGGAGAGGCAAGCTCCCAGCCGCTGCTTCCATACATCATCCGGGTATTTGGAGAATGATCGAAAGCGAGCACTAACAATGCCAGGCCCATCGTGATAAAGTCTGCTCGGAGTCAATTCAAACAGATACGGCTCTGGTATTCGCAACCAGTCCACGGGTGACTGAGGCGGCTCTGGGAATCCGACCGTAGATTCTATATAGCTACTAATTTCCATTACAATACAGGTCCTGACCGTTGGTTTTTGCCATCGAAATCCGTCATATTCATGGGGAAGGGTATCCAGTATTTCCTGGAGACGCTCGCCATGATCATCGAAATCGTCTTTGGCAAGCCACACCCTGAATTCTGGTCCCCAGCCATGATCACGAGATACATCATCGTCGTTTTTGTGTGCTTGAGAGCCTAAACCAACGCCTACTGCCAGTCCCGGGACACATTCGGGCAATTGTTGCTCAATGGCAGGTAGCCCAATTTCCCGAAAGAACCGCTCTGATAGTTCAAATCCTTTCATATAGTTCTTTTCCTTCTTTTGAATGCTATCTTGGGCCTTTGTATTTTCGTCCGCGATCAGCCGTCCGACGCTCTCTGACCCGAGCCATGATTGGGACACCATAACCACAACTCGTTTGCGTTTTTTCAATGTTCACTTCGATCACTTGCCGAGGTTTCTTCAATTCTTGAGCAGGCGTTTCGAGCATCTGACGTGCGAGAGGTGAGTCGTCAAGTTCAGCGATCCGCGCATGCCCATAGAGTCGAACAATGCCCGCGTCACCTTCCTCAAAGGAGCATACCATGATCGTGATTGGACCTCCAGAGATCGCATGGCGTGCTGTCTCGTTCCCACTACCGGGATAGTCGAGGTAGGCAACGCGATTTGGCGTGAGAATATGCAGGGGCGTTCCTCCCTTTGGCGACAAATTTAAAGCACCTGTCCCATCAGGTCCGTTTTCCAAATTTGGATCGGCTGTTGCCACAAAAAATAAGGGAGCGTTCCTGATGAGCGCGGCTTGCTCATCCGTTATAGAAGTGTAGTGCGTTGCCATTTCGCGTATGTCTCCTTTTAGCGGCGGTATTTGGCTAACTCGGTTCCTCCAGGGCTTAACCAAAAGCCGTCGATGTTTTATTTATAGCGTCAGCCAGCAATTGGAATCCTCCGTCACGTTTATAGGTGCTCAGCCAATCTCCGCTCACAAATCGTACACGGCCGGATCCCACTGGGAGAACCTGTCGTAGGGAATCTCACCACTCTGCGGCAGTGGCATAACCCCCAGATCGCCAACCTGAACGACAAGGTCAAACACCTTTTCTCGCATTGATTGCCAGATCAGAAGAATGGCAAGGGCATGGCATGCGCGTCCGTGTATATCACCTATGAACCCTATAATCAATTTAAGTTCCTTTCATTGATTTATCACCTGATCTGCCTGTAAAAATTACCACTTTATACTCAATCTCCATATCTACTTTGCTACCTAATTTACGCCCATTGAGCGTCCAATAAAATGACAGAAGCTCCTGGGCTTCCTCTATGGAGTCAAACTTAAAACTGGTCTCCAAAATATGACTGTCAAAACCTCTCTTGTGCCACCAGGATGAGTCACTGGAAATATCGCGTTCAAAAAGATCGCAGAATGCATCATCTCCTGCATTATCTACAATGCAGATTGGGCCTTGAGGCTTGACTACTCTGATCAATTCTTCCAATCCCTCTTCTCCATATCCTATGGCAGGAAAAAAATACGCCCATGTAGCATAGGCTCCTTCAAAGGAATTTGATCTGAAGGGAAGTTCCTGTGCAATACCCCTGACCCAGAGAAGGGATTGATTTCGATCAATCATATTATTGGACGGCTCATACGGTATAACCCTTCTATTACTTCTGGTTAGCGAAGTTGCTATATATCCATTTCCCGCGCCAATGTCAATCGCCAGTCCAGAAGGCAAGATTTGGTTCAGGTACTCAATAACGACACCATCTTTATCCATACATCGCCGCTCAATCTCAAATAGGTGGCGGTTTTCCGATCCGTAAAATGGTATAATTTTGCTTGTATTCATTTAAAGTTTCAATTGATGTTTTATACAGGCTGCGACATGGCTTCAGTTTCAATTTCCGCGCGCGCTACCTCGTAACCTGCCGATTTTACATTCGCTATGGCTGAACAAATAGCAGCTTCCAGGGAAATCTCCCTCTCGGTGAAAATCAATCGAAAAGACACCATTGCATATCCCTGGTGTTCCATCGTCACAACCGGCTTCGAACAATTCGTCTGCAATTTCTTCTGTTAGTTCGAATTGTCCTTTGAGAATTAAGGCGAATTCGTATTTGGTCATTATATTCGTTTAAGAAGTTGATCGTACTCATGGTGTGGACCAATCCAGAACCACACGATGTCGTCTTCGTCCAGTACGCCAAGGGCACGATAGTCAATGCTTACGCGCACCGAAAACACTGGACGACGTTGACTCACGCGCTTGAAATCCAAACTTGGGTGGCGAGGATCTGACACGAAGAATCGATAGGATTCGCGCGCTTGCCGCTTTATGTGTTCTGGGAGGCGGTGATATGCATCCCAGAAACTCGGCTGTGTAAACGAATGCACGCTTATAATTCTTCTATATTGAGAGGTTTTGTCAGTCCTGCTCTGTGTGCTACAATGGCCTCATCGGCCAACCGCTCCAATAAATCCTCAGACTCGGGGCGGCTAAACAACTCAGCCCATCGCTGATCCGACTCAAGTTCGGCCAGCAGGAAACGCGCAAATTTATCTTGTTCTTCTTGCGGGAGTTTGGTGGCTCTTTCGAAAGCCTTTTGAAGAAGTGGGGTCATTTGTTTTACTCCTTCCTAAAGAATCAGGCTGAATCTCTGAACAGTAGATCTTTCATGTTTACAGTATTTTTGTAATTCCCTCTAATTGGTGAGATCTATGCTGAGAGATTTACTTCCTTAGCCACAAGATTTGTTATGTCCTCAAGTAGTCTTTCGAGGAGATCGAGATCATGCAGTTGAACGTTTCCAAGGACGTATTCGTGGACGTCTCGGAGAGTATCTCGATAGTGCTCTCCGTGTTCGGTCTCCAGAAATATCGGGATCAGTTCTCGTTTGTTTAGAATGAAGGCATCCGTTCGATCCCAAATGAACAGTCTGATCTCTATCAGTATTCTGTTTACAGTAGCAACGATTGTACGCTCCCGGTCTGGCCCCTTCAACCCCCTCAACCAGGTATAGAATACTTCCGCGTATGCCCGAAAATCATCGCGAGAAGGCGTAGGAATGTCCGATAGATCATATTCGCCCCAGAGCGGTTTGCCTTGCTGAAGAAGCCTGTATATCTCGGGAACAAGCTCTTTCTCAGGATCATACGGGGGTTTCAGGTCCTGTTCCCGCAGGACAATGCCGCCAAAACCTTTTGGAATACCATATTTCGACTGGTAGGAGGCTCTCATTTCTTTTAGACTCGCACGAAACTCATCAGATATGGAATCACGCGTAACAATCACAGTGTCGATGTCGCTCCAACCAGGACGATACTGTTTTGCTGCGAGGGAGCCGATCATGAAAATTCCAAGGATGTAGCGGTTAATGTCCTGGCTCGTTGCCTCTGTCGCAAATTCTCGGGCGATTTCCCAGGCACGGGCTTCAGAAATGGGTTTGTTCACGTCTTGACATCCCTCGACTTTTCAAATGCCTGCAAGCGTTAGTGTGTAGCAATCTCGTACATTTCGTTTGTGCAGGTCTCGAGTACTTTGAGGAGTTCGGGATATGGTTCGCCGTAGCCGGTGAGCAGTCCGGAATGCTGGCGGTCCTGTTTCCGGGCGACCAGGTTGGAGGCGTCGATCAGACCGCAATAGTGCCAGCCGACAAATTCTGGACGCGCAAAGGCGTTCCGGAAGAACTCATCGGTCCATTCGGCTCGCTGTTCGATGTTGTCGGCCACGGGACCGTAGGGGCGCGGCATGGTGTCTGTAATCATCGTGAAAGCAGAATCGCCATTGATCAGCGGCTTGTCGGCGATCCTGTACCAGCGATCTAACCCGGGTTTTTGCACCTCGTATTGGGCGTACATCTGATAGAACACGATGTCGGTAAACTGGCTTGTAATGGGCAACAGGGTATCCAGCGCATCTGTGTTGGCATTGATTTTGTCGCCGACGAACAGATGGTTTGGATCGTATCGGCGGATCGCATCCCGCGCTGTCTGGTAGTATTTTTCGACGACTTTTTGGAGGAATTCAATATTGTCGCGGGTTTCGTTTCCATTGGAAAGATCGGTGTGTGGCCGCCAGTTCTCGGCTGTTTGGAGCGCGTCAAACGAATCAAATTGTGTGCCATAAGTTGTGTTGAAATCGCTGATTTGCGCGCGATAGATATCGCACATGGTCTGAACATAAGCCTTTTTGCCCGGTGCATTGGCACCCAAATTGCGCAACCGTCGCGGCCAGCCGATGCGAGCTTCCCTGCGTGCGCCGCCGATCACGTCGGGGCGTTCCCTGCAATCTTCTTCTGTAAATAACGGACAGTCGGTCATGGCATAACCGAGCAGAAAAGGATCATCTTTTGCAGGCGCGGCAAATTCCTTTGCCATCTGATCGCAGTGTGAGGCAAACGCTTCTGAAAAGACATCCAAAAAATTGCTGTCGGGTATTTCTGTCTGCCAATGTGGGATATCGACAAAGTGAATCGACTGCATATAGGGGATAGATGGCTGTGGACGATTGACGGCTGACAACTCTGTGTGTACGCCTACTGTGTTGAAGCCGTATTGACGACATGTTTGCAGGAACCAGGTTTTGAGGGCAGATGTGAATTCGCGGCTGTCCAGATTGTCTATGCCCAATCGCTTTTTCCAGGCTTCGCGATTGTAGTCCTGCTTCCACAGATGGGGATGCAGGTGGTTTATTCCGAAGCTCAGAAACGCATTTCCCTCGGGTGTCACGAGCCACCATCTTTCGTCTTTTTCTACGCGGAAGAAGCCCGTTGCTGCAAATTTTTTCCCAGTCCAGCCGCCGTATTGATCGCGTTCGGCGGTGTCCCGGTGCGATTTATGTCGGTTCATTCGGGTACCTTTGAATAGTTATCAGAGTATTTTACTCGGCGGGAATAACTTCTCGCGTGACTTCCTGAACTTTACCGGGATAGGTTTGTCCTCTTATCCACATAATGGGCTGGCCATTGCCGGCGTTTTCCGAATTCATCCATTCTGCTTGCGCGCTAAGGTAATGCGATACATAGCTGCGCCTGAATCGCTGGCTGTGGTTATTTGTGCTTTTGTGCAGGAGGTGAGAGTGGAACCAGATGACCGCTCCGGGGGGCACTTCCACGGGAATGCCATCCTCATCGCGGGCATTGCGCGCGAGTTTGAATTCATTTTGCTGTGATCCCTCAATGTCGTCGTGTTCGGAAATTGCCTGTTTGTGACTACCGGGGATTACATAGAGGCAACCGTTTTCGCGGTCAGCGGGGTCGATTGCCGTCCAGGTACCGACGGTTGTCGCTGTTCTGAACCGTTTGCCAAAGTAAAATTTGTCCTGGTGCCAGGGGAATCCCAATCCGATTTTTGGGGCTTTCCAGATGAAGAGGTTGTTGATGCCCAGAACGTCTGGTCCGAGAATATCTGCAACTGGGTCCGTCAGGCGTGGGTCGCGCACGCGGGCGAGAAATTCCGGGATGTAGCAACTGGGGTGGTGGATCTTGTGCATACCATAGATACCAGATCGCGGGTCTTTGCCGTCTCGGACAAGGGCATTGCGGTCGATGTGAGCCATTGGCATTTTTCGTTTTCCTGCGACAATGTCTTCGGCGACCTGTCGCAGGTGATCGTTCTCTTTATGTGAAAAGACGTTTTCGCGCACAAAATATCCGTTGCGTTCCCAGTGCTGAATTTCATCAGGTGTCATGCGATTGGTATTTATTTTTAATGGTGTTGCTGGGTTTTTCATATACGATCTCCTGAGTGTTTTTGGAGTGGATTTGGAACGATTATCAGTAACATTTTAGAGTTTGCGAATCTGCTTATACTTTAAGCCCTATGTCATGTGGTTCAATCGTCTCTAATTCTTGAGCTTCAGATTGGATCGTTTGATACAGATCCCAGCGAAGTTGGAGATTCATCCAAAACGCGGGTGATACATCGAAATATTTTGCTAGACGCAGGGCTATGCTCGGCGTCATACCGCGGTGACCATTCACCAATTCGTTGACCCGCTGATAAGGAACATGAATGGCGTCAGCCAATTCGCGTTGCGTTAAACTCAAAGGATTTAGAAACTCCTCCAGCAGCATCTCACCTGGATGAGTTGGAACACGATTTGTTGGAATACGTACCATGGTCGATACCTTTTATTCAGTGATTAGTGATAGTCAATGATCTCAACATCCCAGGGACCAGCATCCGACCACACAAAGCAAATCCGATATTGATCATTGATCCGAATACTGTGTTGCCCAGAACGCCTGCCCCGCAAGATCTCGAGATGGTTGCCCGGTGGATTGCGTAGGTCGCGCAGTTCATCGGCTGAGTCCAGTTGTTCGAGCTTTCGTGCGGCTACAGTCCACAATGACGATGGACAAGTACCGCGTGCGGCACGTGTGTCCCGTCCATTAAAAATATCTTCAGTGCCAGTACGCCGGAACGATTGAATCATGATCGCATCATAACACGAACCTCATGCTATGTCAATATGTCAGGTGGTGGGAGACTCAGGTACGCCGATCCAGATTTGATTGCCATCGGGATCGCGAACTCGAAATTCTGTCATGCCATAGAAGGTTACACGGATAGGGTCGGGTTCGAAACCAGCGGCGATCACGCGGTCTCTTAGCGTTTCAATATCGGACGTATAGTAGTAAACGACGGTTGAGGCATTAGATTCCGTGCGAATAGATCGGTCTATCATCACCTGGCAACCGTGTTCACCTTCCAGAAGGGCGTGGCCCCATTCGTCTTTACGTTGGATGACCTGGAGGCCCAGGCCTTGTGAGTAGAAGGTCATAGATTGGTCCAAATCGGTTATTGGAACCATTGCGGTGATGCGATGTATGTCCACGGTTTTGTCTTTCTGCTGATGATCGATCGGAAGTCGAGAGTTGCCTTGTAGTGCTTTGTCACCGAACTCTGGTATTTATGATATCTGAGATTCCTTTAGACTCGACTTTGCCCATTGTGAGAGGTATATTTGAAAGTTGCGGATGAGTAAAAGCAAAGAGCGTATTCTTTAATATCTGAAAAAAATAAATATAATGCAATTATCTGTAGAGAGATTGCGTTTTAGCACATGGAGCAGGAGATGGCAAATGCAGGTGTGAGGTCGAAACGAGAGGTTTTGCTCGATACCGGTTATTTTGTAGAAAAGGGTATCCTGAGCGATTCGGATATTGAGGTTTGTAAGGATCGATTGCGAGAGATTGCGCTCCGTATTGATTTTTACCGCGATAAGATTCGGGCAATTATAGATGTGCAGGACGAGGCATATCAGAACCATCCCGATCCTCTGTTGCGATTTGATTGGATCAATGAGATTTCGTTTCGAGATCGGGTATTGTGGAAATATTCTGCTGCACACCCCAGGCTTATCGCATTGGCTATGGAAGTATTGGGTCCCGATATTTATCCACTTAATGGCGGTGGGTTCTTTATGAAGCCTCCCCGTTGTGGCGGTGAGGTACCGTGGCACCAGGATGCGAGTCCTTTCGATGGTTCAGAGGGTATCCCCGTGCCTGTGCTTTTTGATTTCTGGCTGGGGCTGGATGCGGCAGATGTTGAAAATGGGTGTATGGAACTGATTCCTGGATCGCATACTCTGGGGCGTTTGGAGCACGAGCATACGGGTAAGATTTTGAGGGAGATGGATCCATTTAAGCATGGCTTTTCCGAGGACGATGTGGTTCGTGTTGAGACTGATCCAGGCGATGTGATTGTGTGGCATCAGGATTTGATTCACCGATCTTCCGCTAATATGTCGGATCGTCCGAGGATTGGCAAAGCGAGTGTTTATATGTCCAAAGCCGATGAAGATACGATACGGCAAATGTCCAATCCCTGGGGAATGAATCCAGATCGACCACCAATCTGTTTGGGCGGTAAAATCTGTGAACTGACGCGTTTTATTGAAGCACCTGGTCTGTAAGTGCTGGGAGTTTTTTCATCTGAACATGTGTGGAATCTTCATCGATGATTGAGAATCCCAGTCTCTGGTAGAAGGCGATGCCACGGATGTTGATCTTTAATACTTGCAGGTTCACAGCCTTTCCCGCAACGTGGGCATCGGCGAGAATGCTTGTCATGCACGCTGACCCAATCCCTCTAACCTGATACTCTGGATGGATAAAGAGCTGATGGATCTTGAGAGAATCGGAAGTACAGGATGTGGAGAAGAAACCAACATCGTTTCCTTGAAATTGAATAATGCGAAAGTTATGCGAATCAAACCGCTTATTGTGTAATTCCCTCTGATGTGTATCGTCCCAGCCCTCGACCTGCTCCACATATTTGCGGAATGCGGCCTTTTTTACGGCAAAGACGAAGTCGCTGTCAAATGCATCTGCTTTGCGAATGTTCAACTCTTCCATGGAGAGACCTTTTATTGAAATATATCCTGGCATTTACCACACTTCTTTCCCTACAGGCTTTCCCCAATCCAACTCTTCGATCGGTTTCACCATTTCAAGGTACCAGGGGACAAAGCCACAATCTCGATAAAATGCCAGGATGTCATCGAAACGCTTCGCTGCCGAGTAGAGCCGCATGTGACTGAAGCCAGCGGATTTTGCTTTTGATTGGACAGTTTTGACCAGTTGCTGGCCTATTCCACTGTGGCGGGATTGTGGACGCACATACAGTTCAATGATTTCAAGAATATGGCTGTCTTTTGGGAATACACATTCGCCTTCGTAGGGTCGTTCCTCACAATAGATGAATCCAACAGGCTCACTGCCATCTATAGCCAGAAAGAGCCAATCCAGGTCGCGGGCGTTCCACACTTCTGCCGAATCGGGTCCATAGCCCCATATTGCGCCTTCGGATGCCAGATTTTGCTGCATCGAAAGGATGGCGGCTATATCCGCCTTTTTTGCCTCAAGGATTGTAATAGTCATTTTACATTTAGTCCATTACTGGCAATTTTTCCAGCTAACCGAAATGCTTCTCTAACCAGGCAACGGCGAAATCGGTCAGATCCCTGGCGTCGAATAAATAAGAGTCTGCGGCTCCAACTTGTCCCGTTGCATAGCTTGCCTGGGTCATGTACTCCTCTACAATACGAAGAAAATAGTCGCCATCGGGCCAATCGACGATTCCACCAGAAGTGTCAAACTGCTCAAATTTTATCCATTCGCACTTGCCATCACGCAAGATGGGCCATTGATAGCGCTCGGTTTTCTTGTTGGGTACGTTAGCAATATGTTCTGCGTGATGCAGAATTGTCAGGCTATCAAAGAGTGGTCCAAGCAGTAGTATTCGCCCTTTGATTTTGCACAACTTTGCGAGTGGGGAACCTGCGCCATAACCAAATTGGAGGGGATGATCTGATGTTATCCACTTCGCTTTGGCGCCAACTGCCGCCATTCTTGCCTCGGGATGGTTGCTGCAATATGCGCCGGGCCATGTTCGCAGGTACTCGGTGAGGATACTCCACTTGCGGAAGGCGCGTGTCCGATTGGGATCAAACGGTGGGCATTCTGCCATGTACGCTTTTTGCCAGTTCTCCGGCCAATCTTCAATTTCGTTTAGAGGTTCCTCACATTTTATGTACATCATCAAGGTGCCCGCAGGTCCAATCACGTCCAAAAGTGCCTGAATCACCATATCAGGTCCGCCAACGATCCAGCCGACTGCCTTGACAGAAGCGTGCAGCATCAGGGTATCGCCCGGGACAAGCCCCAGTTTTGATAAGTCAGATACCAACCTGCTTCGCGTAATTACTGGCAAATCTGTTTTCGCCATAATGATTTAGTTCTTTGTCTTTGAGAGTTAGGGCTGAGTCTTGCCTTTTGTTAAAAGGGTCGATCTGGAAGATGAGCGCGGACCTCTTCCCAGGTATCATAGCCCCGCAAGACAGCAACTACCTCCGGTAGGGGATCAGCCCATATCTCCTGGAAATTTCCTTCTCCCTCAATGGCTATAGGCCACGCCAATTTCTCATGAGGCGGATCGAATTGAGCATCTATGCTACTTCTGTTGCCCCTTGGATCAATTCTATACCACCCAAATTTGGGTAGTAGAACGGTATTCAAACCATGTAGTGTAAAGGGAGGTGTCTTGCCATTTCGCGTGAGCCGTTGGTAACAAAGACCTGCGGGTATGCGGTTTGCTCTTAAGAGCGCAGCAAGCAGATGGCTTTTGGCAAAACACCATCCTGTCTTGTGATGCAATACCTCGGATGCAGCGCAGGTTGTTGGATTCATTTTGAAGTCGCCGCTGTGCTTAATTTTGTCACGCACCCACTCAAAGCAGCGCTTTGCGATTATCGTTTGATCTGAGGTTCCTTCTGCTAAAGTGCTCGCGAGACGTTGCACCTCAAGGTGGTCATAATCTATTATGTCTGTGGGACGGAGATATTCATTCATGTCAAATTACTCCTCAGTTTCAGTGTCCTCAAGAGGATGAAGGTCAATTGGTGTGAGTATCCCGTAAAAACCGTATTTAATGCCCGACCGATCTCCCTTTCCGGGCGGAAAGTATTCTTCTATAAGTGCCAATAATCGACGACTGAATTCGGATGCCTGTTCTTCAGATAGTCGCGCGCGGTTGTGATTGACTGATGTCTGGAATGTCGAACCGTACAAGCCTTCGGCAGCTTCGCGAAATGCTTGATTGAACTGGTTGACAACATCAGTTGGCATGGCCTCTGCAACCTGGTTGTTTGCCAGGAGGTCCTCTCGAACGCGAATCTTACCCGCTGCTGGCGAACAATGCCAGTCAGGGATGCCTATTTCATCTTTCTGTAAATGTACGACACCTGTTTCTGCCAGCTTTTTCAAGTGGTATAGCACCCGGGCATCGGTAATTTCCAATGTCTGCGAAATTTCTGCAACCGACTTTCCGTCGCCAAGGGTTTCGAGGATGAGCCAACGCAGTGGATCGGCAAGTATGTTCGCGCGATCATCCTCAATAACGATTACCGTCTTCTTTAAGGCGTTGGTCGAAAATGTCAATTCGCGCCACGTACTCATTTAGACTCTCCAGTCATATAATTGAGACATCTCTCTTTGAGGCGGGGAAGCACGTCTTCTAATTATTAAAAATTGTTCAATTCTTGACCAGAATCACGTAGGTCCTGCGGGAGACCTCTTGAAAGCCGAGTTTCGCTGCAACTCGCAAAGAGGCAAAGTTGTCCTCTCCTGTGCTCCAAACGGGAACTCGTCCTTGTTCCTGAAGCCGATTCGATACTATTGAGGCGGCGGCACTACACAGGCCTCTTTTGCGCCAGGGTTCAAGGGTGCCAACACCAATCTCACCATGAAGATCAGTGACGCCGCTTGTGTGAGCTATGGATACCAATTGACCTGCATCAATAGCTCCCGCCACAATCCCCTCTGAGAGCATTGTTTCCGTATTCTCGTAGCTACTACCCTGTATTTCGATAGGTGCAGAGGCAATTAAGTTTCGGTCGTGAATGGTCAATTCGCGGACTTGGTCATTGGTGAACAGTTGGATTGGTCTCGTCAACGAATGATAAACGTCGTAGTAGTAGCGTACTTTTACTCCGTTGGATTTCTCTATCAGATCACCAAGCGATTTGGCGCATTGTCGATTCACACCTATACAATCCCAACCCTCCACTAACTGAAGCAATTCCCACAGTGCTTGCGCCTCGGTCCCAAATCCTCTGGGTTCTTCTGAATCGAAGTGTCCCTGGACGATAGCTGCGCTGAAGCAGGTGGGACTTCCCGCGACAAAGGCCTTGCACAGTTTCTTTCTCAGAAGGTGTACTGCCACTACAGTCTCGGGGGTATCACCCAGAGTATCCGCGAGTACGGCGAAATCCGCTAAATCCAGTTGTGCGATGTCGTATGCCATTGATATTACTCAGGTTAGTTTTTCGACCAGATCATCGAAGTCAGATGCGCTTACATCGAAGGTCTCAAGGGACATAGTAGGCTCATCCGTCGGATAGCCCCTCCACCAATCGTCTTCCCGATGTACGTATGCGGTTTTCAGGCCTGCGTCTTTGGCACCCTTGAGATCGTTCGCATGCGCCGCCACCATCATCACCTCATGTGGTGCGGAACCGAGGAGTTCAGCGGCCTGTTGATAAGCTCGCGTGTCTGTTTTATATCGCTCCAGGAATTCACACGATAATATACCGTCCCAACTGAGGTTGTTATACTTCGAGCAATCTACTGCAATTGCGTAACTCAATACAGTTAATACGATGACTGAATAATGATCTCGCAATTTGTGTATTGCGCTAACAGCATCAGGCCAGGTCTTCATCCTGTGCCACACCAGATTCAGGTCGTCCCTTTCCTTTGCTGAAAGATGAATGGTGTTGTGTTTATCGAGAATATCGTCAAGTACGCGCCGATGAATCGCATCGGCGTTCATCTTTGGCAACTCTCCTGTTTTTACTCGCGCCAACATCTCAAACATGCTACTGCGCCAGTCAGTGGCGAACTGACGTACGTCAAATTTTACACCTTTTTCTGCTGACAAGGCGCGGAGTTCAGCCTCAATTGTCCCTCTCCAATCGAAAACAGTACCTCCGACATCAAATGTAAGCGCTTTTACAGAGATATTGTCAAAAGTTGATGGGTCGGCAAAAAGTCAGAGATTGCCCTGCTGTGTATGATGATCTATCTTTGGTTTATGCTTACCTTACGAGACCACACTTCCGCGGCCCCATCAGATCTGTGGATACAGCTTGGGGCCAAACGCAGGCAACTTCTTGATCGTTCTTGGGCTGGCGTCTTCCGAGAGTATCTGCTTTTGGAACTGCCCGTTGAGGCACTGGCCCCCCATTTCAGCAAAGACTTTGGACGTCCGAGTAAAGACCACCACGTTGTGCTTGGGGCACTGGTGCTACAACAACTGCATGATTTGACCGATGCACAGACGGTGGAAGCCATTGCATTCAACATAGCTTGGCAGTATGCCCTTGATGTGCGCAGCGAAGCCGACTGTTATTTTTGTGAGCGCACCCTGCGAACCTATCGTCGTTTGGTGATAAAGCATCACATAGACGAGGTGCTCTTCCAAAGTCTGACCGACAAGCTCATCCACTCGGTTGGCGTTAATACCCGCAAGCAGCGGATCGACTCGACGGGTGTTCAAGGCTTTATGCGCAACCTGACGCGCTTGGGCATTCTGGTCGAGTCCACCAGTAAATTCTTGCGACAGTTGCGTCGAACCTATCCAGAGTTGTATCAGGGCCTGGATCCTGAACTATGGCGCAAGTATGTTGTCCGAACAGGCGATGGGTGTTTCGCCTCCACCCTGCCGAGTCAGTCAAAGCGTCGATTGCCAGAAGCCGCTGCCGATATAGATGCACTGCTGAGGCAGTTTTGTCCAACCGAGGCAGCGCAGTTGGACAGCTACCATCTGTTGGAACGTGTTTTTGAAGAACAGTGCGAACGCATCTGTGAGGCATCTGGTCAAAGCAGCATAAAGATGCGGGATCCCCATGCTATATCGTGTGATAATACGCTTAATCCGGCAGATCCGGATGCCAGCTATAACAAGCGTCGGGGGGTAGGCTATCTCATACAGGTCATGGAGACCTTCTGTGATGATACCGACAAAGACGAGGAGGCAGAGGAAGCTACATCAGCCGTGTCTGAAGTAGCCAAGCCAGACCTGATCACGCATATGGCCCTTGGCAAGATGACGGTCCATGACAGCAAAGCCCTCTTACCTGCTATAAAGGATACACAAGCGCGTGGTGTGGCACCCGAGCATCTGCTGGCCGATACGCACTACGGCTCGAACCAATGTATTGCTTATGCCAAAGCCAAAGGTGTCACCCTATTGGCTCCGTCGATGCCCCCCAAGGGCAAAGGTCAAGGTAAATTGACATTGGAGGACTTTGAAGTAGATGCCTCTGGGCACATCCAGCGATGTCCAGCAGGCCACGCACCCCTTGAGATGTCTGTGAGCAAAAAACGCCTTCAGGTTCGATTTGCCATAGATGTGTGTGACCAATGCCCCTTGCAGGAGGGCTGTCCAATCCCTGGCAAAGAGCGTCTCCAATACACCCACGAACGTGTCAAGCAACGTGCCCGGCGTCTATCTGAACAGTCTGCCGCCTTCCGCGACCAATACCGCTGGCGCGCAGGTATCGAAGGGACCATATCGCGTCTGAAGCATCAAATGGGACTGGCAAAACTGCGGGTGCGTGGGCAAAGTGCGGTTCAATACCGGGTATTGCTACGCGCATTGGGTCTCAATATCCATCGTGTCGCTGCCTGGCGGGGGTCATTTTACCCTCAAAGACTTTTTGATAGGCTTTTGAGTGCCTTGCAAGGTCATCAACGGGTTCCTGGGCCGTACAAACCTATATCAGGGAATACGAACAGACGATTTGAAGTACCCACGACAAGGGTTTACAGATGCCTTTCTCCCTTGCTTGCAAGACTTTTTGCCGACCCGTCAAATGTTGTGGATGGGTGTAGAGCGTATTCTTGTGATTATGCCGCCAGTTTACGTTCACCATCGACAAATTTCACGCCCTCAATGACGAGGGGGATGAGCCTGTAACCGCGTAATCTGACCCATGTTTTTTCGGCTTCCATCGCCAGTTTATACACCATCGCCATCGTCGCCTTGACCGATCCACAGCCTTTGGTCTGCCTCGTGCGATGCCTCACGGTGGCAAAAGTCGATTCAATCGGGTTGGTGGTGCGTAGATGGATCCAGTGTTTGGCAGGAAAATCGTAAAAGGTGAAGAGTGTCTCAAAATCTTTGGTGAGGCAATCACAGGCTTTTTCATAGCGATCCTGATACAGGGACAAGAATCGCTCATAGACCTTGTGAGCAGCCTCTTTTGTCGGCGACTGATACATGTCATGAAGTAGTCCTTTGGCATCCGGTTGCACAGATTTGGGCAGCTTATCCAACACATTAGCTGTCTTATGCACCCAGCAGCGCTGATGTTTCGTGGCAGGAAACGCCTCTTCTAATGCGTGCCAGAAGCCCATTGCCCCATCGCCTATGGCAAGCGCAGGGGCTTGGTTCAACCCGCGTGCTTTGACCTCTTGTAAGAGCGTTTTCCAAGATAAGGTGCTCTCACGCTGTCCCTGCTCTATGGCAAGGACTTCCTTTTTACCTTCTGCGGTGGTACCAATGAGTACTAATACACAGGGGCGATCATCAGACAGACGTACGTTAAAATAGATACCGTCTGCCCAGATATAGACATAGTGTTTATCGTGCAAGTCGCGCTTTTGCCATTGTTTATACTCATCTTCCCAAATACGCTTTAAGCGCGTGATATTGGCTGGTGAAAGGCCTGGTGCGCCTTTGCCCAGGATGGCTTCAAGGGCTTGTGGGAAGGCTGAGGTCGAGACCCCTTTCAGATACAGGGTCGGGATCAACGTGTCAATACTTGGACTGCGACGGGCATATTTAGGCAAGATCGCACTGGTGAAGTGCTCTCCCTCTCGACGATCGTGAACTCGGGGTTGTTTGATCGGTATTTTACCAATGCCAGTGGTGACATCACGGGCAGGATGATACCCATTTTTGACCACCTGACGATGACCCTGTTCATCCACTTGGTGGGCGAATCGGGCTATGTATTCATTCACTTCATACTCTAAGGCCGCACAAAGCATCTTGACAGCACCCTTTCTTAAAACCTCTTCGAGGCTCTCGGCCAGTGTATCTTGCACTATGCTTTCCACTTCAAATGGGGTATATTCTTTCACGAGCGTGTCCTTTCTCCCTCCTTGAGGGATTTTAGGTTTTTTGTGATACTATAGGATACGCTCTTTTCTTTTTCTCATCCACAACTTTTGAATATAAGTAGTCATTCAAGAGTTTTTTAGTATAATGGGAGTCTGAAAAATGGCTATATTCAAGAGCCATAGCTCCCTGTCTGCGCCCTTCAGGGGTAAAGACTTATCCACTCTTATTGATGAGGTCGTTATGAAAGTTGCCACGAAATTTGTCTCTGCGTTGACGCCTGAAGAGATGAGGCACTTGCAGCATCTTCTCGACACAGCGGTCGCCAAACGGGTTCGCAGACGTGCCCACAGTATTTTGTTAAGTTCACAAGGTCAAAGCATAGATGAGATTGCCCGCATTTACCGCGTGCATCGAGACACGGTATCTGCTTGGATCGATAGATGGACCACATCTGGGCTATCAGGCTTGTATGATCAGCCTCGCAGTGGCGGTCCTCCCAAGCTGAATGAGCAAGAACAAGCCGTTGCCCAGGCCCTCATTCAGGCACATCCGCAAGCTCCCAAGACAGTCTTGGGACTCTTAGCGGAAAAGACCGGGAAAACCATCAGCAGTTCCAGCCTGCGGCGGATTGCCAAACGAAGCGGTTTACGTTGGAAACGCGTGCGAAAATCTGTGAAATCCAAGCGAGATGAACAGGCGTTTCGCACCGCGCAGCAAGAGCTTGAAACATTAAAAAAAACATCGCGTTAAAGCCATTGACCTCTTCTACTTTGATGAGGCTGGCTTTTCGCTTGATCCGGCCATTGCTTATGCCTGGCAACCTGTGGGGCAAACGCTGGAAATTCCGGCCGCAAAAGGCAAGCGTCTCAATGTCTTAGGATTTTTCAATCTCGACAATGATCTGATCTCCTTTTGTGCGGCAGGCTGTGTCAATACCGACCTTGTGATTGGATGCTTTGATGCGTTTAGTCAAACGCTGAAGCGAAAAACCATCGTTGTCCTTGATAATGCGTCCATCCATCGGTCAGCGGCCTTTCAGACACAGGTGCCGATTTGGGAGGCGAAAGGGCTCTTTCTTTACTTTTTACCCGCGTATGCGCCAGAATTGAATCTCATCGAAATCCTGTGGCGTTTGATCAAGTATTCTTGGCTCCCCTTTTCGGCTTATGTGAGTTTCGATGCCCTCAGCAAGGCTGTTGCTGATATTCTCGTGCAGGTGGGCACGCAATATCAAATTGCTTTTCAGTAACGTCTTCATTATACCATAAAACTCATGGTTAGATACTTACCTCGCTTTTACACCTGGGTATTTCATTGTTGACTCCCTACTTGAACAGTTTGAGCAAAAGGGCGGTTAGTGATAAGCCGTCCCTGAGTTTCCTTTCCTGGATCAGTTGACGGACTTCATCACGAGTAAACCACCTCACACTTTTCACTTCATTCCTGTCAAACTCACCTTGGGACCCTGTTGCCAAACACTTCGCAATGTGGAACACCTGATTAGAAATACCATTGGAGGGATGAAAAGTGTAGAGCATTTCCATATTACTCGAATCATACCCTGTCTCTTCGATGACTTCGCGTCTGGCAGCTTCCAGAACAGACTCTCCCTTTTCAATTCCTCCTGCTGGAATTTCCCACTCGATAGTATCGGTCGTGTATCGGTAAGATTCGATCATCAGGATCTGTCCATCATCATTCTCAACAAGTACAGCGACTGCCTCCTTCTTAAAATCCAGGAAGTAATGGCGATCAATTATCCTGCCTTGAGGAAACGCCACTTTGTCGGCGTAAAGATTCATCCACGAACTCTCGTAGATTACCTCCCGGGACAATCGGCGCGGCTTTCGCTGTCCGTGGTTTTCTGTAGTCATTCCTTCCTCTTTTTTAATTCATACGACGAGTTCTTGCGACAAGAATCGGGGGGATCTCGCTATAATTTGTCCAGGAGAGTGATCGTTTTTCATTGGGTTTTGATTCAAATACCGGTTCTTCTATGCCATCGATCACAAACCCAGCGTCAAAGCAACTTTGAAAAAGCTGACTCAATGGTCTGTGAAAATAACGTGTGGGTACCGGCTGACCTTTTATACCAATACCACGATACGTGGTGGGGGTGATATAAGTTGAAGTTTTGATTGAGTGACGTACTTCGATTTCACCGTCACAGTCTTCTTCCTCAACCATTTTGATTGCTCCTGGTGATTGAAAACAAGGATGTGCCAATGTGAAGACGAAACGTCCCTGCAATTTCAATATGGAACTCAGGGCGGCAAATAGGGGCTGGAGGGTAGCCATATCCATAAAAGCCTGGTTGCATACCACCGCATCAAAATGATCCTCACCGAGACCGAGTAATTGGGTCCTATCAGTTGCATCAATGACTCGATATGTGATTTTGTCAGCCTGATCGTTCGTTCGTTTTCTCGCCTGAGTAATAAATGTTTTGCTAAAATCAATTGCCACAACTTTTGCACCTAATGTGGCAAGTAGTCGAGAAAAATTGCCGTTTCCACAAGCAACATCCAGAACCACTTCCCCTGGCTTTATGGCAAGCAGCCTTTCGACGGTCGGTCGAATAAGCTGATTGTGGAAATGGTTGCCTTCCCCAATATACTCATCCCAAAAGGCAGCATTCTGATCCCAAAATTCACGTGTTTCGGACGTTAGCTCTGGCCATTCTGAAGTGCTCATAGTTTATCCTTTCAGCTATTATTCTATTCGCCATTATCTGTCTCGCTGACCGCAGGCAACACATGATCAATCGCGATCCGGAATGCCTGATTGGCCACAGACGAACCATAGTTGCCGCCAGTGAAGACGATGACCAGAGACAACTCTGGGATAGCGAAGATGTACTGACCGCCGTTTCCTTCGGCCGCAAGAACGTCAACCGGTCGCCCGCGGTATGGAAAATGATCGAGCCACCAGCCAAACCCGTATCGATTATTGCCGTAATGCCCCTTTGCCGACTCGCTGATCCAGGCTGCCGATACAATCTGTCTGCCCTGAAAACGCCCGTTATCTACATAGAGTTGGCCGATCCTGGCCATGTCGCGCGGCTTGAGTCGCAAGCCAGCATGCGTTTGGGGCAAGCCACTTTTGGTGTACCACCATTCTGAATGATCTATTCCGAGCGGAGCAAAGAGATGGTTATCTGCGAATTTGTCCACATGCATACCCGATGCCCGCTTGATTACGCCAGCGAGCAAGATGAAACAACCGCTGTTGTAGTTGAATCGTGAACCTGGTTCGTCCGACATTTCTCTGGAAAGCACATACTCTATGAAGTCGCTGGCGTTTTCCATTTGCGCTTCGGAATTGAGGGAACCCGGCTCGGAGTTATGTGCGCCAGATTGATCCCATTTGAATCCGGCGGTCATCGTCAGTAGATGCTTCAGGGTAATTTGCCCTTTCCCCTCTGTCAAGAGGTGGGCATACTCCGGAAAAAAATGAGCCATCGGCACATCTACGGAGTCGATATATCCACGATCGATGGCGATGCCGATTAGTGTAGATGTGATGCTCTTGGAAACGGACCGTGTATCATGCAGGGTTTGTTCGCTGAACTCGACCTCGCCCCTTGCACCATCTGTGTCGGTGTAATACGCTTCAAATACCAGCTTGCCATTTCTGACGATCAGAAAGCTATGGATGTTTTTGTACACCTGGCTGCGTATCTGATGCGCAACCTGGACAATTGGTTCTGGATTGATCCGCTCAGACTTAAGTGGTGATAAGGGCCAGGTGTTAGGTAGGGTAGATTCGCTGGTTTCTTGTGCCGTTGCGATGCAGGAAAGGCAAAAGAACCATAAGAACAGGGCCAAAGCTGGCTTCAACATGTGGAATCTCTACTATGTATTTTCGACTCGAAAACCACTAACAAATTCACGAATCACCCAAAGATGTTGATCTGGCTTATAAAGTGTTTGAATGTATCCTGTATCCCCAAATGAAAACTCAATTCCCTGGCCACTAACCGCTGGTTGTGCACCGACTATGCATCGCAACGCGGCATTTAAAATACCTCCGTGTGCGACCACCAGATAGCGCCCTCTTCCCAGTCTGATCACTTTCTCCAGCGCCTGTGCGGCTCGACTGTGAAATGCCCAAGCACTTTCCCCAGCATCTGCACTTACAACATGAGGTTGAAAGGGATTATGAAAAGCAGGTAATGGATATCTGGCTCTGGCGACCTGATGTGGCAAACCTGCAATTGGACCATTATCCTTTTCCATCCAGTCTTCATCAAACTCGACACCTACCCCCAGGATATTACCCACAATTTGGGCTGTCTCGCAGGCACGCTTTAATGGGCTTGCAATGATTCTGTCAAATTTGATCTTTCTCGCCTTCAGTTCCTTAGCTCGGACTTCAGCTTGTTCACGACCCACGCCTGTAAGAGGTGCATCATATCGGCCCTCAATGACATTCTCATCATCTGCGCGAGAGCGTCCGTGACGCATGAACATAATCTTGATATCACCATTCATAAAATAACTCCATCATCAATCAGAAGAGGGAGAAACTCCACCTTGTCAGTATAAAGATTCATCCACGAGCTCTCGTAGATTATCTCCCGAGATAATATGTCAGTGTTTCCTGTAGCCCACGAGTTGAGTAAGTTTATTTCTGTTTGCTTCAAAATTCTTTTTATTATCATTCACGTATGTTGCACCAAATAATCCACACACTTCAAACCATAGAAGCTCCGCAATATCCCTGCCAAACGCCTGACAAAAAATGGTCTTAAGTTCTGGTTTTTGGTGTAACCAACCCACGCACAGAATTTCACCGAGTGGATCATTTTTCAAACACGCAAATTCCCAATCTATGGCAGCATATATAACACCATTTTTATGAAGAAAATTCTGTGGGTTCGGATCCCCGTGACAAAAGGTTAGAGGACGAGCATTTGGACGCCGCTCACTCAGCCAGGAGAGCGAATATTTCACCAATGGATCATTTCTAAATATGCGAGAGTTCTCATCTAACCAGGCAAGATCGCTACACATTGTGCGGATAGGAAGAATAGATTCGAGACTATCGGATTCCATGTAGTCGATAGTAGAAATATATGCAATCAACTCTGCCAGTTGCGAAACCAATTGATCGCTATAGGAAGGATGGAATGTCCACCTTAGATGCTTGCCCGGCAGACATTCCATCAGAAAACTGGGGACACCAAAAGTTTCTCCATGATCAAATCCCCAAACTTGAGGCGTGCGAAGCTTTAGATTTAGTTTATGTAGTTCCTGCAAAATCAAGTATTCGCGGTGAAGATTATACAGGTCATAGCTTTTTCGCCATTGGGGAATATGTTCGGGTTCACATCTTAGGACGAAATCAACATTTCCTTCATCCGTTTTTGCATAGATATAGTAATTGCGATTCTCTATGCCACCTACCGTAGGTTGGGGCGGTCTTCTGAGACCTATGATTTCTTTGCCAACTGCAATAGACAAATATTCAGTGAGGTTTGATCGGTTTTCCTCAAATGTTGGATTCAGAAACTTCATTCATCTCGAAGGGCATCCGTTACTTGCCCCTCCCTCTCAGCTCGAAAGTTTATAGATTTGCCATCTTTAACGGTGAAAGTCACCGTGTAATACGGATCGTTAGAAAAAACGAAGGTGTGATTTCCTATGGCTCGAAGTGGACGACCACTTACTCTGAGTGTACCTTCTGCAACTGATACTGTGAATGGTACGGGTGCCATAGTTGATCCCCACTTGTAAGTTAAGTTCCCGTATAGATTTCGAGGTCATCTTCTGACACATGGATTTCATCAATTACGATTTCAGGAATCCCCAACATCAGGCGTGAAACTTGGCTCTCAAGTTGTGCCTGTGGCGCAGAGTTGAGATTGCACAATACAGTGACTGTAAAACCATCATCGGGGTAAGCAGATAATTGGGCACGAAATCCGTTTATGGTTCCGCCATGATCAATTTTGCGATGCCCATTGAGATTGCTCATAAAAAAACCATACCCGTATGTAGTATGTTTCCCGTCCGTCAAAATACCTGGCTCAATCATCTTATTATAGCTTTGTCGTGATATGAGTTTATTCTCGTTTAGTGCAGTCTGCCATTTCAGCAGGTCTAATACACTGGAACCCAATGAGCCGCCAGAGAATGGGTTATCCATGCCAAGGGCGCGCGCCAGAACAAATCCATTATCCTTATGGTCATAACCTGTTGCAATATTCTTGACGTTTTTGATTTTCCCCAAATAGTAGGTGTCAAACATTTCCAGAGGTTGCCATACGTTCGTTTTAAGAAAGTCAGCATAGCTCATACCAGATACATTTTCGATTATCAAGCCCAGTAGGTAATACCCCGAGTTATTGTACTGGAAATTTTCACCTGGTGAAAATTCAATGGGTTCTGACGAGAACAGATCAACTATCTCATTTCGGGAAAGATCGCGTTCAGATATTTCCCAAAATTTCTCGATATCTGTATAGCTTTTGATGCCCGATGTATGGTTGAGAAGCTGATCAATCGTGACTTTATGATCTCTTTGGGGATAATTGGGCAGATAGTCCAACATAATATCATTCAAGTTCACCTTGCCCTGTTCAACAAGAACCATGATGGCGAGGGCCGTAAATTGTTTCGTGATTGAGCCAATTCGGTAAACAGTATGTTCAGTAGCCTCTACTTTTTTATTTAAATCTGCATAGCCATATCCCCGCGCAAGAATGACCTCATTGTTCCGCATAACACCCCCTGATGCCCCCACCAATTGGATCTCATTTATCGCATTTTCTATAATCGCATCAATCTGATCTTGAATGGTCACGTCTGGCATGAATTCTCCATATATGATTCAACGATGTTTTTTGGGAGGAGTTGGGATATTGTAGGCGTGAAGTTCCACAATATGGAAAACAAGCTCCTTATTTTTCCTAACAGCCTTAAATCATCAACATTTAGATCTTCATAAAATCGCTAAAATTGATCTGCTTGGGGCTGCAATAGGTGAAATCGAAAAGTCGTTCAAACCCGATTTTTTGGTAAATTGGCTCGCCCATTGGTGACGCCTGAAGTGTTGCAATTTGAAAACCCGTCTCTAATGCATCCATCAATGGCACAATCGTTAAAGCAGTTCCAATTCCTCGGTTCCTAAATTCTGGCAAAACCATAACATTGTAGAGTCCAGCTACACCGGAAGAATAAAACATCATAGACCTGCCAACAACTTTTCCACTTAGCGATCCTGAATAGAGCCGCAAATTCGGTTCTGATAATAGCCTTTCGTAGAGGCTGAACTCAAAACCACTTCCCATTTGACACCATTGACTGAGTTTTTCGATAGCATCGACAACCTCGATAGATACATCTTCAGATTTATGAGAATCGAATTTGCATTCGCTCAGATCGGCAGCCATTGCAGGGCGAGAGAGAAACGGTTCAAAATCTTTCTCTATCAGCCTTTCCTCCAGATTATCGGGTTTACTACTCGCACTCAGTTTTATGACAGGTGGGACGACAAAATCTTTTATTGCGTCCATGACCTCGTCAAGTCTTTCATCTACCTGTTGTGGGTCAAAACAGGGAGAAAAAATAAAATTTGGCCACGAAGGTTTAGCTATAACCCAACTGACATCATCCTTTTCTACAAGAGTACGTCCACCTTTCTGTGCAAGAAATCTGTAGATATCGTATAGATTGTTTTCATTCGCAGACATCAAGCCAGAGAGTGATGTTGACTTCAAGATTGACCCTAACATAGAGTCTCCTAATTTTTTGAACTTTCAAAAAAGCGAAGGCGTTCTTCCATTGATAAATCTTTGGTCTGCAAATAATGCACTTGCCGAATGAAGTGTATTTCCTGCATCATCTCATCATTCGGAAATTCCTTCCGAACATCCTCCCAAATCTTATCCTGCTCTGCCTGCGTCACTTTCTTCATAGATGACCTCCCGGGATAACCGGCGCGGCTTTCGCTGTCCGTGGCTATCTGTAGTCATTTTTTCCACTTTCGTTCATCAGAATAGTGCTACCGTGCAGTGAAAACCTGCACATCTTTGATCTGATCAAAATGCAACTTCCAGAACGTAGCTTGAATTCGCTTTCTATCGTAAGGTTCTGATATATCTTCTTCAACCCAATCGAGGTCAAATATACGATTCCAACTATCTTCTATGCGTTGATGATATGCGCGAACTGGTAGAGGCTTCATCTCAAAAAAAGACAAATTGTGCTCAGATAACTCGGTCTCAAATGCTTCTCCTTCAGCTACGGTTTGAGGCAGATACCAGTAATTGAGGACATAGTGCCATAGATCAAAATCGGATAACAACACTTCTGTGGCTGATTGCTCGAATTCGATCCTTACACCGCGTTGGCCTTTGGGTAAATGACCACTGCTGCGTAAATCGGGTTTACGTCTTTCAATACCATCCCATTGATACCAGGCCCATAAAGGCAAAGACACAGTCTCAGATTTGGATTCTATTCGGTGCTTCATTTGCTTTGTCATCCACCTGTAAGCGTCGAGAAACAGATCCTCTGAATATCTCTGATCGGTGAAAAGCACTTGTTCCCGCTGCAAGATCTTCCAGGCAGGCATAGATTGAATTGTCCAAAGCGTCATAATTTTCGGAATGAGAGGTTTTTAGAGGTTTTTCCTTGACTCTTTGCTCGCTATAGAGTTTACATTTTTTAAATATATCATTAATATACTGTGATATATGGAGATCTACAATGCTAAGAATCGGTGATTTTCATGGAGAGAGCTATGGCTGGATTTACTTTGCATACACGCATACGCGCGAAAGCTGACGATAGCAAGGACACGTTTGACATCGCGACAAAAACAGTAGAATGGGATCCGGCACAGGCCGCTGTTATCATCTGTGATATGTGGGATACCCATCACTGCATTTCGACTGCCGAACGGGTTGCTGAAATGGCACCTCGCATGAATGAAGTTGTAGCAAGCATTCGAAAAGAAGGTGCTCTGATCGTACACGCTCCCAGCAGTTGTATGGGATTTTACGACAAGACACCTCAACGCAAACGCGCTGAGGACGCGCCCTTTGTAGAGGCTTCGGTTGAATTCAGATGGAACGGGTGGGAGCAATCCCGCGAGGTTCGCCAACTCGAGGAATCACCATTACCGATTGGAATCACCAATCCAGGAGCGTGCTCGTGCCATACCCCTGAGCCTTGTTGTAAAGAGAGTTATGCGTCCTGGGTTCGCCAGATCGAGACGATTGAAATTGCTGAGGAGGATGCGATCAGCGACGATGGGCAGGAAGTATATAATTTGCTTCAACAGCGTGGCGTCGAGAACGTACTCGTGATGGGTGTTGCTGTGAACATCTGTGTACTCGGTCGGCCATTTGGTATTCGTCAACTCGTCTATCTGGGTAAGAAACCATTGCTGTGTCGCGATCTGACCGACTCCCATCACTGTGATCACGGAGGTCATTTCCATGGCACGGATCTCACGCTCGAACACATCGGAAAGTACTGGTGTCCAACCGTTACAAGTGATCAGTTGGTAGGAGGCAAAGCATTCCGGTTTCGCGATAACAAGCGTGAGTAGTACGACTTTATATCGTCAGGCTTTCCAGACTTTTGCCCACATAGCCCAGCAGGGATTATCATCTGGTGGGAGATGAATAAGCCCCTCCATTTGCAATTGCTGATTCAACCCCCAAAGTCCCTCAATTCCGGCTATTAAAGAGTCTGGTTGATTCTCTATAAGCCAGTCGAATCCCAATTCCTCCGCTACATTCGGTGCCTCGACCTGCCATTCATCTCGAGCTTCAGTCAACGCAGTAGATACAGGACGTAAGGCATCTGCAATTTTTTTTTCATCCTCTGGCGAAACAAACGGAAATCTGAGGTGGTAGCACCCATCAATTCGCGTTATGAAGCCCGCATTCATACACTCCGCGAGCACTTCCCTTCCCATTTCATTGGACAAGTCCGCCATTACCTCTGTTTCAGTTTTTGGACCATTAGCTAACTTCACTGCTATCGCAAATTCCTTCTCTGTCATGAACCTCCCCGAACCAGACCAACCCACTTTATAATGTCTTCCCGAGCCATCATACTCGGTGAAAGCACGACTGCCTATTCTTTCCGAAAAAGGGGAAGTCAAGTCATGGCCTGATAAATACCAGCGTCCACCATCGGGTCTAAGCGGTCCTATAAATCGATTTATTTCTTTTGCAGATAGTGGTTGTGGTTGGCCTGGAATTGGAGGCTGAGGCAACCATTCATACAGAACAATCCAGTGTATTTCATTCCAACCGAATCCCCATTGAGAAAAAGAACAGTCAGCAATTGTCTTCTTGATAGTAGCCAGATTTTTTTGTAACTCTTGAGTCACTTTTTTTACATATGGCTGGCATCGTTCTAAAAAGACTTGATCATCTGAAACTGTTGGAAAAAAGAAATTTGCCACATAATGGTTGGGTTCTGCTTCTGCAATAATCTCCATTTTAAGCAACGATAACAAAGCATCTACAACATAAGCTTCATCTGCATCGATTTGCTTTGCTAATTCAAATGGCGTAAGAGGCGTTTTTCGACAGGCTGTCAGTATGCGCTGATACAACAGGGTATTATTTAACTCAAACGGGTTGGAAGAATCACCAGAAAAACTCCCTGAGATTCTGAAACGGGCAATGCGCTGCGGTTTTAATCGCGGCATTGGATTCAGTGTTTGCATTCCTAATATCTCCTTTCTCATTTGAATGCGGGCGTTGCGCAGTTGGTTTTTTATTGTATCTGTTGAAAGTTTAAGAAAGTCACTGATCTTTCTAATTGGCCAATCTTCAAGATAGAACAATTCAACAATGCGCCTGTTGCGCTCGGTCAATAATTGAAGGGAATGATGGAGTAGAGAGGCCAGTTCTTTCTGATATAAATATTGATCTGGAAGCACGGAGTGTGCAGAAACTGAGGGATCATTGCCTTCGGAGGAGATATAGAAATTCAATAATTCTGTGCGTCGCATCTGCTTTTTCTGGTGGCCTTGATATGTTCGAAAAATAATGGCTCGAACCCAGGGAAGAAAACGCTGTGGATCCCTTAGACTATCCAATGAGGCGTGTGCATATAGTAACGCCTCCTGAACTATATCCCGAGCATCATCCCAGTTTCTTGTCAAACGATAAGCTGTTTGAAGCAACAGAGAACCATACCTGTCAACCAACTCACTAAATGCTTGCCGATCACCTTGCACAGATTTTTGAATAAGAACCGTATCGTTATCAGATTGACTCATTTGACAGGCTTCCGAAATTCAATTCCAGGTGACGCTTTCATATATTAGAGGGCACGAATAAGATAGTGGTGTACAAAATTGTAAAGCCCACTACCATTTAGGGCAGTGGGCATTGGTAGCCTACCTTTCCAGATAAACAAGTGCGCCGATTGTGACAAATGCAAAGGCCCCTCTACAATTCTTCTCTTTTAATAGCAAAGAAAAATGGGTGAACCTCCTCCGGCGCATCAACACTTTTGGATCCTCCTCCTACGGTACCTTCCTGTTCAATCTGAAACCCAGTATCAGTAAGAAACTTCTTGTAGGTTGAGGGACCAAAGTTGCTCCAGTACATGGTCCCGCCGAAGAAGTCATCTTCAGTATATCCAGGTCCATCGTCGTACCTTGCAACCGTAAACAGAAGGAGACCACCGGGCCGAAGCCATTGTGCAAATCTACGAAAGAGTTCCTGATGCTCTTGTCTCGGGATATGGAAGATGGCGTAAAAGCTGACAATTGCATCGAAGCTGCCTGTAGGGAATTCGGTCTCCATTACGTCGGAGATGACGAATTTGGCTGTGGGAACGTGTTTCTTTGCTAAAGCGATCATGTTTGAGGAGATGTCGATCCCGGTGAGGCTGAACGTCTCTGCAAAATGTCGTGCGACCGGGATACCAGCACCACATCCAATGTCAAGGACCTTTGAGCCAGGGATCAGATGCTTAGTTATCAAGTCGAGTTCCGCTTCTGGCGTGGTACTCCTTTGTCCAGCGTAATCTCTCGCACACCGGTTATAGGCGGTCCTTACCAGTTCCCGATAATTGGTTTCCGGATCGTCAGCGATTTTGAATGGCATGAGTTTCCTTTCTTATCTGAGTTATGTATTTCCTCTATCCAGTTCCGACAAAAACAAGCCCTGTGAAGATGATGGCGGTTCCGAGATATTTGGGTGTGTAGCCGGGTTCTTTGAGCAGGAGAATGCCGAAAATAGTGCCCAGGGGAATGCTGATCTGGCGAAAAGTAACGACATAGCTGACGTTTGAGACAAAAGCCAGGCTGATCAGGACCAGTGTATAAGCGGCGGCCATGCCAGCGCCTGCCAGCAGGGCGCGGGATGCCCGCGTTTTCAGGATTTCCCGCATAAGGATGCGACCGCGTTCTCGAAATAGAACCCAAACGCCCAGCCAGAGAGAGGTAATGAGACCTTCGAAAAAGGCGTAGAGGATCGTAGCTTGCCAGCCTGCAATGGGGAGAGCGGGAGAATCTCTGAGGAGACGCAAAGCCTCGTCGTCGATGATTGAATAACCGGCTGTGGCGAAGGCGGCCATCAATGCAAACAATACTGATGAATTCAGGTAGTTGTCAATATGGAAATCACTCAGATGCTTCATGGGCAGGACAAACATTCCAACGGCAACCAGAGCAATGCCCCAAATGCACTGTGCGCTGATCTGGTCGGCGCGGTCAAAAAAAAGCGTCACGATAATGACCACGATGACTGGAGAGGACCGGGCGATGGGGTAGAGGATGGATAGGTCTCCTCTCTGGTAGGCATTGGCCAAGCCGAGGATGTAGATGGTCTGAAAAATACCTGTTGAGATAAGCAAGAGCCATACGGAGGCGGGGAATGTGGGAATTGCCGAGCCGAACAGGATGAGTGCGGGAATCAGGCACAGAGTTCCCAATGTGTTGACCAGGAGGAAGAAAGCGGAGGACGGATGTTCCCGCTTACACAACAGGTTCCAGCCCACATGGGTGAAGGCGGAGATGAGGATGAGGATGATGGCGGTGAGGGTCAAGGCGACATTTCTCGAATTCAATTACCTGATGATGGCAGTACTGAGGTTGGCGGCTCGAAATAGGGATCTTATGGTAATGATTCTATACGATGATGCGCTTTGTGCCCGGGGTGCGTTCCGATCTAACCGCTATCACGCCCATACGCGCTCTCCCACGCCTTCACTCGTTCAAACAACACGCCCACGCGTTCTTGATATCTTTCATCCTCAATCCGATTATAAAACTCCTTCGGATCCTTCGCCAAATCATAATACTCTCCTGCCTCATCCTGATATACATTCAACTTTTCCGTCTCTGTCCGGATCATCTGAGTATCACCAATCTGACTGAATACCGCATCCCGCCAATCATCAGGGGGCGGCTCTCCATCCAGCAACGGTTTCAACGAACGTCCATGAACAGAATTGGGAACCTCAGCCCCAATCAGATCACAAATCGTCGGAAACAAATCAATATGTTCTACCAGTTCCTTCCGTACCCCTGCTTGCATTCCTGGATCAGAAATCAACAACGGCACATGCACCGAAGCCTCTCGCATATTAAACTTCAAAAACATCTCATGCTCCCACATCTGATCGCCGTGATCTGCTGTCCAAATCACAATAGTCTCGTCCCTGATCCCCAATCGATCCAACGCATCTAAAACCATTCCACAATACCCATCCACAAGCTCAATCATCCCGTAATATCCAGCAATCACCTGCCGCAGTTCCACAGGTGTCAAGTGTTCCCACTCTTTCCGTTTTCTCAAAATATCACTGTGGGGCAGGGGCGCATCAGCAGGTGCTTGTTCTGGTAATTCGATCTTTGACTGATCGATCTTTTCATAAATCTCTTTGGGTGGATAAAACGGGGGATGAGGCTCCGTAAAACTCGTCCAGGACAGAAATTTCTCCCCTTTACTGACAGCCTCTTCAATTTGTCGAATCGACTCCGTCGCCACATGATATCCCCAATACTGCTCCCGACTTCGCGGACTTGGCCCGCCAGATGATCGCCGCAATACACCCTCATTTTCCCAATCGTATCGGGCCAGCATATTCTCAGGCATTGTCTCGCGCCACATCTGTTGTGTAATTTCTGGCTCATAGCCATTGTCCACATCGGGATCTTTCCAGTGCATATGGCCCAGATGAAATCGACGATAATTCAAGGGTTGCACAGCGTGGGCAATCGTGAACATCTCCGGATAAGGCATTGAGTTATTGGTAAAAACGCCATGTGCATGGACATATTGACCGGTTGCCAAACTGTGCCGCGCTGGCGAACATACAGGCGACTGTGTATAACACTGGTCAAATCGCACACTCATTTCAGCCAGACGATCCAGATTGGGCGTATGTGCCAGTGGATTCCCCAGACACCCCAACGCATCAAATCTGTGATGATCGCTCATCAAAACAAGTACATTCATCAATAAATCTCCTTTCAATTAAGGGATATTCAGGCATCCGCCAACTCGAAGTTACTCTCAAACGCAGTCAGAGATTCCTGCATTTCACTTGCCAATGCCCTCGGTTCGGGCGTTTCCGCCAGGTTCCTGGTTTCCCAGGGATCCGCTTCCATATCGAAGAGCTGGATTACTGGATCACCCTCATAGGTAATGAGCTTATGTGTGTTGGTGCGGAGCATTTTACCGCCCCCGGTGGCGTGTGCTATCACAAAATCCCGCCAATCTGGATTCTTCCCCTCAGCAATCGCACGCAGGCTGTATCCCCGCATCATAGGGGGCGGCGAGATCCCGGCATAGTCACAAACTGTCGGAAATACATCTACGCCCGATACGAGATGATCCTGGTCTATTACCTGTTCTTCGATGTGACCGGGCCAGCTTATGATAAAGGGTACCCGCGCGGCCTCATCGTATAAAAAGCTCTTAAAAACCATCTTGTGTCGAAGATGCCCGTCTCCATGGTCGGACGTAAGGATTACGACCGTATTGTCCTTAAATGCTGAATTCTCGAGCGCATCCAGGATCAGGCCAATCTGCCCATCCACCTTTTCAATGTAGCGGTAGTAGGTCCAGATATAGTAACGGTAGAGTTTCTCTTCCCACTTTTCCATGCCCGATTCTTCGCCTCGATCTGCCAGTTTCTGATTCCGGGAGCTTCTGATTTTTTCTGGCTCTGCCATGTCTGTCTCGAAATTGGGGGGCAGTGGAGGAAGGTCGTCAATCTCGGGGAACGGCATTTCCCCATCGTACATCGTATGCGTCAGTACGAAGGAGCAGATATCGTGCGGATTTAAGAGCCCGACCGACAGGAAGAAGGGTTCTTTCTCCTGGTAGTTCTGGAGAAATCCGATTGCACTGCGGGTCGAAGCAATGTCTCCGGTCTCAGCCGTATTCCGAGGGTCCGGGCATATATAGTGGAAACTCTGTGCAACATCTCTGCCGGGAATATGCCATTTCCCGCTGTAGTAGGCGTTGTAATCATTTTTGTTCAGCCATTGTCCCAGGTCCGGCATCGATGGAACCATGTTGGAACCATTGGCCACGACTCCGTTTTCGGGGGTGTGGCGTCCGGTAAACCAGCTCGCACGCGCCGGACAGCAGACTGGATTCGCGCTATAGGACTTTGCAAAGCTGATTCCTCTTGCTGCAAGTCGGTCCATACCGGGTGTTTTCACGTCATTGCACCCCAGATGTCCAAGGGCTTCCGCGCTATGCTGGTCGGTCGTAATCAGAAGAATATTCGGTCTCTGTTCCATCGCTTATGATCCCTCCCTTTTGAGGATCACCGTCCGACGCGTGCTCACCACCAAAAATAATCGCCCATTCGCATCTACATAATAACAGGTGGGAATAACGGATTCTCCGTAATGGCAATACACATCGGCAGTTACAGCACTTTGATCTGTTGTGATCTCCGATGTCCCGCGATAAATTAGAAACTGATTTTCTCGGATCATCGAGAACTCTTCTATAAGGTCAAATGTGTGCTTTGCAGTGTCCTTTCCGGCACTTAGGCGCTGGACTGCGTCAAAAAGACACCAGTCGGCGGTATAGGACCCAAGCGTTTTTGAATGTGCAGGCTCTTTGCCATCCATCAAAAGCTGGCTATTTCGGATTTCTCCTTTCTGGGTGTAGCCAACCAGTCCTTTTCCCGCCTGGCTCCCGTTGGAATACTTCAGTGTCCAGGTCTTTGGAGATGTGAGTGCGTTGTTCTCGCATTGTACATTAATCTCTGTCGTGTTATCGAACTTCAGGTCCGAGCAGGTGATTCCCAAATGACGGTCTTCACCTTCATTCCTGGCGGAAATCTCGAGTGTAGCCTCAGGCTCGTGAGACCTGCTGGGAGTCCCTCGCTTCGTCCGAATGTTCATCCAGTAGATATCGTATGTCTGCTCTCCCGGTGCCTCCGGATCAAAGGCTCCGGCGGGCAAACCGTATTTGTTCAATACCCTCTTTGTATGGATATATTCCCATGGCTCAGCCATTTTCACGCTCCTTTCTGAGTAAGGCTCTCAATGAAGGGCATTCAGATTCTACGACATACAAGGGGGAAGTGCAAGTATCATCTGGTATGGATTCCAAAGGGTGTTGGAAAATGCTCTATGACCCACTTTGGCCTTGACCCGGAAAGGCTAAGTCGCTATTATGTCGAGTCACGAATTGTACTGTAGAAGCAACTGATGGAGGACCGATAATGTCGAATGAAAAGCCGAATGTGCTGGTGATTCAACCCGATCAGCACCGCGGAACGGTGATGGGTTGCGCAGGTGACTCGCAAGTGAAAACGCCGAATCTGGACAGTTTGGCGTCGGAGGGGGTCCGGTTTTCGCGCTGCGCCTCGTCCAGTCCTGTGTGCTCCCCATTTCGGGGGACGATGCAGACCGGTTTGTATTGCCACACGCACGGCGTGGATGGGAACAATATTCTGCTGGATCCTGAGTTGATCACATTTGCCGACCTGTTTGCGGACGCTGGGTACGCCACAGGCTATATCGGGAAGTGGCACTTGGATGGGGGCAAGCCCGAAGGAGGAGGGGGATTCATCGAGTCTGGTCCAAGGCGAGCGGGATGGCAGGAATGGCACGGGTACCAGAAGGGGCACGAGTTTTTCGAAGTCTGGGACTACAACGAGAATCGCGCGAGAGTGCGGATCGAAGGCTATGACTGGGAGCCGACGTGGCATACGGATATGGCTCTGGACTTTGCGAAACGAAATCGCGACGCTGGCCGTCCCTGGCTCTACTATTTGGGATATGGTCCGCCGCACAAGCCCGAACAGTGCCCGCAGAAGTACCTGGATATGTACGATCCTGATACCTTTGATCTTCCAGACGACGTGAAAGGACGGTTTGGAGAATGGGAACACGAGCTTCGGTGGCAATACCAGATGTATTACGGTCAGGTAACGGCGGTGGATGTGGAGATCGGACGTGTGATGGCTGGCCTGGAGGATCTGGGAATAGCAGACAATACGATCGTGGTCTATGTAAGCGATCACGGTGACAAGCTGGGCAGTCACTGCGAACCCGATGAGCGCAATTTTCGGGGCAAGGGGAGTCCCTTTGCAACTGCGTTTCGCATTCCGTTCATCGTGCGATGGCCCGATCGCATTAAGTCAAATCAGGTGTGTGACGCACTGGTGAGTAGCGTGGATCTCACGCCCACGATTCTGGATCTGGCGGGATTGGGGATTCCCGATGTGATGCAGGGCGACAGTATGGCGGACTGGTGTATAGAAGGGAAGGGCGTGGAGAACGACTGTGTGTATATGGGACTCCGAGGCGCACGCAAGCCCGGTGGATGGCGTGCTGTATGGGATGGCCATTACGTGTTTTCGCCAGGTATTCACAATGTTCTATATGACCACGAATCCGATCCGCTGGAGATGGAAAATCTCATCGACGCACCACAGATTTCAGGTGAGAAGAAGCGGCTATCGGAGCTACTCGTACAGATGGCAAAGAAGACAGAAGATCCGATGCTGCAGGAGGTGAAGGGCCTTTGTGGTATGTGAGATAGCGCGATTTACCAGATCGCCTTCAACTCCTTATTCGATTTCTCCATTGGTTCAGAGCCAGGAGCATGCTGTCTCTGGTTTCGCGGTCCAGACTCTGGGCCAGGTTATTGAGTTCATATGGGTCGTCCGTCAGATCAAAGCAATGCGTAATTTCGTTCTCGTTCCGCTTTGTAATTAGCTTTACGTCGCCCCTGATAATGCAATCATCTTTGTGCTCGATGAAGACATCGGTTGAGATATCTGGTTCTCCGGTCATACAGGGCAGCAGAGAGCGTCCTTCAGTTTCTCCTGAATTTTCAGCATCGGCCAGATGGAGAATAGTGGAGAATAGATCTACTGTAGATACTGGGTTCTCAATAACGCGTTGTGCTGTTCCGGGTACGCGGATGAGCAGGGGTACGCGAACAGACTCATCAAACATAACGCCCTTTCCAAACAAGCCATGACAACCGGCCATATCGCCATGGTCCGATGTGAAGATGACGACAGTATCATCTGCCAGTCCAGTCTTCTCCAGCGTTTTCAATACGCGGCCAAATGCGGTGTCCAACTGAGAGATTTCCCCAAAGTACCGCTTCCTGAATTCTTCTACGCCGTAGTCCGCATTCCAGCCTGTGTTCTTGAACCAGGCGTCGTGGTCTGTGTTGGGTGGGTTATCCAGTACGGACTTATCATATCGCTGCATGTCGGCCATCGGGGGGGAACACGGAGGGTGGGGTGCTTGATACGACACGGCCATGAAGAATGGGGATTCCGGGGATGATAGCGATTCCAGTTCTTCGCAGACAATATCTGTCAAGCCATCGGTTTCGTGTCCGCGCAGCTTTATGGGGTTGTCAGGGTTATCGTACCAGATCAGTCCGGCATTGTGATCTACATGGTGGCTTTCCCATCCAATGAAGTGTTGAAAGCCTCCCCGCAGTTCTGGTGGGACCCATCTGTTCTGTGATTTACCGCTCAAATGCCATTTCCCGATATAGTGCGTGTCATAACCCGCCCGGTTCAGATAATGAGCAATGGTCGGCTGATTCACGGGGAGGGGCATACCATTCCATGTCACGCCGGTTTGGCTGGGGTATTGACCAGTTAATAGACAAGCTCTGTATGGGGTGCATAGCGGTACATTCGTATAAGCGCGATTGAATTGCGCGTTTTGTGCGGCAAATCGCGATAGGTTGGGGGAGTGAACTATATGGTTCCCATAGCACGACAACCATCTGGCACTAAGCTGGTCGGGAAATATGAATAGGATATTTGGTCTGTGTATCATGTGTTCGGGGTAGGGGAGATGATGGATCCTTTTTTAGTTGCTTTTGAAAGGGTCGCTCAAAACAACGAGGGTGATAAGATCGCGCAGGCCTTTGTCTTCCTCCTGTATCTCCCGAACTATTGTATCAATCCCCGGTCGGTCAGAAATACCCAACTCGCGACCAATTGCATAGGTCAGCAATTTTTCTGTCAGACAACGCGTGAATTCTGCGTGGCGCTTTGCTATTATCTTGCGAAATTCGACGAAGGATTGAAAGGTCTCGCCACTCGGCAATTGTCCCGAAGGATCGATCACTGCGCTTCTGGTATAGTGGGTTCGCCAACCGCCGATTGCATCAAAGTTTTCCAGTGCAAAACCAGGCGGATCGATTTTGCTATGGCATTGGGCGCAGGTCGGCATCTCGCGGTGCTTGACCAGTTGATCCCTGACGGTCGTTGCTCCTCGCGTGTCTGGTTCAATCTCAGGCACATCGTCCGGCGGTGGCGGCGGTGTGTATCCCAGCAAATTTTCCAGCACGTAAATCCCACGCACCACAGGCGAAGTATCTACGCCATTGGCCGAAGCCATGAGAAAACTGCCCTGGCCCAGCAGACCACCGCGTGGTGTCCCTGTGAGCGGAACCCGGCGAAAATGATCTCCCTCAATATTTTCTATCCCATAATGCCGGGCGAGTTCCCGATTGAGAAAGGAATAATCAGCAGATAGAAATTCGCGGAGCGAAAGATTGTTGTCGAGTACGTGCCGAAAAAATGTCTCTGTTTCGGTCAACATAGCAGGGCCGAGATTGTCGCGGAAATAGACTCTAAAATCGGGGGAGGGAGGCATCTCACCAATGTTGTCATAGTTGAGCCACACGCGAATGAAATTTTTAACAAAGCGGTGCGACTTTTTGTCTTTGAGCATACGATGGATCTGCCTACTGAGCGTGGCCGGGTCGCTGAGTTTTTTCTGTTGAGCAAGTGATAGCAGTTCATCATCTGGTGCTGCAGACCACAGAAAATAGGATAATCGGGCAGATAGAGAATAATCATCCAGAGCGCCTTCGCCTTCATGCAAAAATAGAAAAGCAGGCGAACTTAGAATGGCCTGAAAACCCAGTTGTAATGCGTTTAGCGGCTCCATGCCATTGCTGAGTTTTTCATGCACAAGCGACTCAAATGGTGCGAGTTCTCCCGGGCGCAAAGGTCTGCGAAAAGCGGCTGTGGCAAATGCGTGCAGACGCTCTGAAATACGCTTTTGATCCAAATCTTCGGGTTTTAAATCGCCATACATCAACTGGTGCCCGCGTGGAGGCCAGTCTTTCATCTGGGGGCCGCTAACCTGAATTTCCCAAACCCTTAGCTTAGGTCCGCGGTAAATCTTGAGTAGCGCGTGATTTCTTTTATTGCCCGCTTTCTGATCCACAAAGGGCAGGATTTCGGGTTTTGGATTTTTTGCTTTGGTAAGTTTGCGAACCAGGGCTTTGGTTGCCAATGTTCCATTGCGGAACCGAACCTCAGGCTCAAATCCTTTTTCCAGATAAACATCCCATTCAAACCACTGAGGCTCTTCACGGGTCAGTTCAACAGTTGCAAGCGTGTATTCGCGAGAAATATTGCCGGTGCTCTCCACACTGCCTTTGCGATCTACGGCTGCCAGTTCCAGCACAAGCGGATCGCCTTTGGGAAAATCGTTGAGTTCTCTGTCATAATGGTGATTGCGATCAATTGCCGCCGCCCGCACCCTTATGGTGTAGGTGCCGCTGACAGGGGCACCACCATCCACCAGCGGATAAAAGCCAATATGACCGCCCCGGTAGTGACGTCCAGTCAGATCATCGTATCCCGTGTCTGACACAAATCGAAAGCGATCCACTCTAAAGACCTTGGGCAAGGAACTGGCCTGTTTGCCTGTAAAATAGAAGGGTGATTTTTGCACGTAATTTTTGGCTTCGGGTCTGGCTTCAAAACGCGTGGCACGTGTGACGGCTTCTTCGGCAACACGCAAATAGTGATCGAGCAACATGCCCGACGTGACAAGCCCGGCAGCATTGTTATCAAAGCCCTTGATCTTTACTTCGGGCGGAAAGTCCTCCGTTGGGTCCCAGGCTTCCATATTCAGGCCGAGTAAATCACCGAGTGTTTGGCGATATTCCCAGGCGTTGAGCCGCCTTAGAGGTGTGTGCTGTCTTTTGCCCGACAATCGCATACGCGCTTCAGCAATTGATGCTGTAATTGTCTGAACTGTGGCGAGTACCTCATCTTTACCCGGCTGCATCTGGCGCTTTGGTGGCATCGACTGCAGGTTGAGCTGATCGACAATATCCTGCCAGAGTTCTAATTCTTTGAAGTTGGCAATTGTCTCGGAAAACTGATCAAAGCGCCGATCGGCTTTTTGTACGCTTGAACCGTGACACTTTACGCAATATTGTGTGAGAAATGCCCTGGGCAGTTCTGCCCAGACAGAATGCGCGCATAGCGTGAAGACAATAACCATCAAAATCCGTTTCATGAAATCTCCATCGCAGAAAAGGTCCCTGTGCTTTTGCCAAAGCTATCTCGCTCTAAACCAAACCACTGCAAGGCGGAAAGCCAGAGGTTTGACAGGGGAATTCGTTTGTGTGCCTCAGCAGGACACACGAGATGCCCCTGGTGTTTCAAACCGCCCCCAGCGAGAATCACCGGCAAATTCCTATTGGAATGCCTTGAGCCATCGCCCATGCCACTTCCCAGAACGACCAGCGTGTCGTCAAACACATTTGTTTCTTTGAGGCGATCCAGAAACCGACTAAATTGAGTCATCAAATATTTTTCCACAACCTGGAGGTCTTTCAATAGCTCTTCATTCTTGCCGTGATGCGAAAGGCCGTGATATCCGCCCAGGTTGAGTTCGGACGTCTTAAAGCCCAGAGGAATTTCAAAGGTCACAACCCGTGTCGAGTCGGTTTGTAATGCCAGCGTTAGCAGATCATAAAAAAGTGGCATTTCCTCAATTTGCATCCGTTCGAGGTCTTCCACAGGTTCAATTGGGGATTCTGGCTTGGGTTTGTCGAGCCATTCGCGCGACATTTGCAGACGACGCTCGACATCGCGCACCGAAGTCAGATATTGATCGAGCTTACCGCGGTCCGCGGCATTCAACTGCCCATCGAGTGTCTTTGCCGACTCGAGCAAGGCGTCAAGCACACTGCCCCGGTTTGATAATGTACGACGCTCTGCGCTTCGCATAGCTTCATCATTCTGTACAAACAAAGCCTGAAAAATGCGGGCGGGGTTGTTAATTGGTGCCACGTTTACGCCCGACCGCGTCCATACCATGTCTGTACCTCTGCCCAACCCTGCAGTAATCGAGGGAAAGCGCGTTGTACTGCCCACATGCTCCGCCGCTACCTGGTCCAGCGTCATATTCTTTTCGGGGAAACCCGCGGCTTCTTCTTTGCGTATGCTGCTCAGGAATACATGCACGCCGGAGTGTCCACCGCCGGTACCGTGATCGAGATTAGAAAAGATAGTAAAATCATTTCGGTGTGAATCGATATACTTCAGCGTCAGGCTCGTCTCATAGTCCTTACCGGACTGCTCGGGAAAAAGTCCGCCCGGCCAAAATCCCAGATGAGTGCCCACGCAGACCAGACGCCTCGGATTTGCCGCTCCGTACACCATTCTGCTTTCTAAGAAAGGCAAAGATAGTGCTATGCCTGCACCCTGTAAAAAGTGCCGACGATTAACCCTCGCTTGCAAAAGTTCAGAAATGACGTTCATGCTTTATCCTTTTCTATATAAGTTAGAATCTCTACGCCAAGATTCGTTCTAATATAGCAAACAACGAAATCTTTTGTCAAGCCAGCGAACGGAAGGACTCTGTCAATTCAAGTGTTTTTCCAGGAATTCCAATACTCTCGCGAAGGCGGCTTTTACTTGAGGGTCCCACCAGCGTCCGTCGAATCCGTGGCCGCCGCCCTCGATCGTGACCATCTCGTGATCTACGCCCGCCTCCTTCAGGTGGTTCTGCATACGCACAGACAGTTCGTACGGAACGTCGGTGTCGTCTGTCCCGTGTAGCAGCAGCGTTGGCGGATAGTTCGCATCGACGTTTTGATCTGGACAGTATGGGGTGAAAAACGCGGGATCCTTCGCGGGATCGAAGCCGCTGACTTCGATCGGCCAGATGCCCTGCTGTCGCGTGTACAGGTAGAACGTGCCTGGACGTCTGCCTTCCGAAATCGCTCTCGGCTCGACCTGCTCCATCGCCTCTTCGCGCCCGATGTGCCGCTGCTTCAGGTAGAAAGGGGACGGTTTTGCATACCACGAACCGATCAGATCTCCATATCCATAGAAGGACACCAGGGCTTTGGGCTTTGAGTCGAACGTGCCGGACATCAACGTCAGGTAACCGCCTGCGGAATGTCCGACCACGCCAATTCGCGCGGGATCGACACCGAGTTCATCTGCGTTCGACCGAATCCACCCAAACGCATCGCGGACGTCTGCGATGATCTCTGGTAGTTTGGTCTCAGGGGCGAGCCGGTAGTCGATCGATATGACTTTGTATCCCGCATCTATGTAGCGAGCCGCGTGGTTCTGACCGCTTTCTCGGCTGCCCATTATGAGTGCTCCGCCGTGAATCCACACTACGGCGGGGGATATCTCGGTCATGGCTTCTGACGAGTACACGTCGAGATGGATGTCGCAGTCTGCCGTCTTCTTGAAAGCGTAGGTTCGGCGCAGGAGTGTGAAAATGGGTTCCGTCAAAGTATCCTCGTTATTAAAGAAGTCTCAGATGATTCAGTTTCTGCCGAAGAGCATCGGTTCCAGCATAGGTGTATCCGGCTATACCCAATCTCGTCGCCGCTGCCACATGCCCGGCGTTGTCATCTATAAACAGAGCCTGTTCTGGAGTTGCTTCCACGGTATTTAGGGCTGCGAAGTAGATGTTGGGATCAGGTTTTGCGAATCCGACTTCTGAGGAGTTAATAATGTAGTCGAAATCCTCGGCGATACCCAATCGTTGAAGGTCTGAGGGTAATCTCGATGTCGCATTGCTGATGAGGACTAACTTAGCCTTCTTTCGACAAGCCCGCAAGATCCCCAGAACCTCCGTATCGACTTCTCCTGGCGATGCAGACCAGAGTTCAACCGCGCGTTCCGCGTTGGTGTTAGGGAAGTCCTGGCTGAGCAGGTCCGCAATTCTCCGACGCCACTCATCGTCAGAGATTTGTCCTGTGATCACCAGGGGGAGTAAGTCATCTGAGAACGCAGTTCCGAGGATGGCTCCTTCGGGAAGTCCGATTGCTCGCTCCGCCTTCAGGTGTATCTCAGGGGACCAGATCCGAATCACCCCATCGAGGTCTGTCAAGATTACGTTCGTCATTTACGTTTTCTGTTTTTCTTTACTAAACGAAGACCCCGTGGGAAATTCACACGGGGCTGAAAACACGAATCCATCCTCAGGCACAGGCATCATTTGTTCACTTAGCCCGTTTCCATTTTTGTATGGATCCATCTCGTTCGTGGATGACGACATCCCTGCCCTTCGAAATCTGGCTTGCGTTTCTTTCGGCAGCGGACTTAGTGCGGTAGATTTTTGAAGCTTTGGAATTCCCTTCCTTCTTGACTGCCCAACCATCTTTTCTTGAGATGACATGCACTCTTTTGCCATTGGTTGCTTGTGAATTTCTTGCCATGGCAGGTCCTTTCTCATCCTCGTAAGTGCTTATCTAAATCTCCTGGCAATATATCAAAATGTGTAGATAAACGAAAGCCATTAGCCTCATTTTTCAATGTTTCTTTTTTCATGAAGATTCCCTTGTGCGCGGGAGTTGTGGCCTATCACGGTGATCGGCTCATCCATTCCTATACAGACATTGCCACTCACAAGATTCCAGTCACTGTGACCACTCTCGACGATGCCTCGCGTCTGGCACGGCGTGTCCCCTCCAACCGTCGGAGATTTGTCAACATCATCGGCGCAACGGTTGCCCTGAACAAGAAACCTTTTGGCATTATGCAGGCGCAGGGCGGGATAAGCTCCTGGCTTCTTCCATGAATTGCTCCGGAGGATGTTCCCGACGATTACATGTTCCACGCCATCGCTTGCATTAATGCCCCATTTGCCATTCTCTGAGCACACATTGTTGCTGATGACGTTGTGATGATCCTCCCCATGCCCCACGCCGCCGATGCCACTGTAGTCGTTGCCTGTGAACACACTGTCGCTACATATAGAGTCGCGCACATGGCCGCAGAAGTACAGACCGTCTCCGCCGTTTCCAATGGCAATGTTGTGTGACCAGATGCTGCGTTCTATACCAGTGCCGGGGTGGTATCCGTGTCCGCGACAAAAGCGAACCTGACAGTGGGTGACCTGCACATCCGAGCCTCCCTGCACGCTGATGCCGTCACTCGGCCAGTCGATAACCGCTACATTCTGGATGCGTACACCTCTACAATGGACAGTGTGTACAGCGCTGTAAGTGAAGTCTTGCCACCAGCGCCCTTTGGGATCTCTTGACCCGCGTAGCGTCAGATCGCGCAAGCTCACGTCATCTCTCCTGACAGCGGTAATGCCCGGGAAGAGGCCGACGATCTGGGCTTCCTCTTTCACCCTCAGGCCCCTGTTCAGTGGCTCGCTCAAGCGAACGAGGTTGCCCTTTACGGACTTCACCAGCGCGTGGGTCCCATCCCACCATTGGCGAGGACGGTCGTTCAGCCCGACGCCATCGTCTGCTGCGAAGGGCACTTGCCCACGCAAGCGGACGCTGCGGGAACCTTTGCGTGCATCTCGAATCAGGAACAGTGCTCTGGGTGCAGCTATCGTCAGTTCAGTAGCTGATCCATCCCCGATGAGGCTCACGCCACTTCGGAGGACAATCGACTGACGTAGCCGCCATTTGCCTGCCGGAATCCGGACGCTCCCACCTCGTTCGCCAAGGGCGTCAATCGCCTCCTGAATCCCCGAGGTAGCCGAATCCCGATCAAAAGATGCCATGATTACTTCGCTCATCATAGACTTACTCATTTCTTACGGTCGTGTTATATGTCGTGCGACCCTCTATCCGTCGCCGAATGTGCCAATTGCGATCTCGTAGTCGTGATTGTCGGCGAACCCCACCTTTTCTGCCACCCTGACCGATGGTATGTTGCTTGCCCAACAATCCCAGTGGGGATTCATTCCTGAAGTGAGGGCGTGCCTGACAAACTCTCCAGCTACTGCAGTAGCAATGCCCCTTCTCTCGTATGCTTCAATCGTCTCGATGCCTATGCCGCACTTGCCTTCGCTCACGTATTCTGCTGTACACCAACAGACAACAGAAGTTCCATCGAGCATCACGAAGCCGAATCCCTGGTCGAGAAATGTTTCGAGGGATGGCCAACCTCCCAGGATTTCATCTTTGACTGCGCCAATGTGTGCAAAGTCACTTTTGAGCAATTGGGCGTCGATCTGCCTGAGCTTCAGTGGGGGCGATGGGACGTCAATTCTCGATGAGATGTCCCGAACAGAGCAGTAAATCCGTCTTTCCACGTTCTTGTGCGAGAGCGGGCCGAAAATCTCCTCCAGCCGGAGGCTCCATGCATCTGGTGAATAGTAGAGCTTGAAGAACCCGAGTTCTCTCGATTGACCCTCTGGCTGGATTTCAGTCGAGAAGATCTCTCGCAGCCCTTTGTTGGCTTCAACGCCTTCACAGTCTCCTGCGAGGTAGATACACCGGCCTTCCCAGGCCAATGCGGTCCTCGGCGCAGCTATGTCGTCTGCCCAGACTCTGGCGGGGGTTTTGCCATCAATAATGCTATCTACAACGAGGCGGAGGTTGGGCGTGTCAAAATGAGGGCGAATCGACGAGGTCTCTTCACTGGAAAGTCGGTGCATGGTGTCTCACTCTGTATGCTTTTGTTAGCCGAAGTCGATCTATTTCCACGATTACATTTTTCGGACTATGAAGTATGCACGTCTGCCCAGTTCATAAGGCTCGCAATCCAGTGATGAAAAAGTATCGCACACCTCGAAACCTACCTCGGAAAAGAGAAATATCAACTCTCGAAACCCATAGACCCGCATAGAGCTCGTCTTAGTCTCGGAAATTCCGTTCGCAACCAAAGTCCATTCAGTATCAATCCGGCTCTCCGTGTGTCTGTATTTTATGTCCTCCAGGACAGTTGTTTCACCTACTTTGCTCCAATCCCCACTGCGAAGCTGGAGTTTTGGGAGTATTGTTTCTGCGACGTTGGGAATATCCAGAGCAAATCTCGAACCAGTCTTGAGCGTTCGATGCACTGCCTTGAGGAATCGCCTATTTCCGTCGTCGTCGAAGTATCCGAAACTTCCCCAAAAACAGAATGCTGCATCAAATGTCTCAATCCAGGACAGATCCCTCATATCCATCTCAACAAGCTCAAGACCAGGATTCGCTCCTTGTGAAGCGGATTGCGCCTCTTGAAGAAGGATGGTCGTAATGTCAACGCCGGTTACTTTATAGCCTTTCTCAGCCAGCGGAATCGCCAATCTACCATTGCCACACGGCACATCGAGAACCCGACATCCTGGCTTCAAATAGAGCACGCGCACGAGAAAGTCTATCTCTTCTGAGGTACGCTCTGCTCGCATGTTTCTTTGAACGTCGAGCCAGTTTCCAGAAAAAAAAGTGGTCCACCACTCAGTACTCACATTTTACCTCACTGCTGCGATAAACATATTAACTTTGGGATTACAAAGTCAGGCGGTTTGACCGCCAAGAAGCCCAACTGATTTAGCGTTGGGAGTAATCACACCTTCACATTGGCATAGAAATTGACGATGTTCCCATCCGGGTCACGAAACCAAACGGATCGGCGCCCCCACGATTGGGTTGTAGGCGGTTTAACAATCTCGACATTCAGGGCCTTCAAACGCTCAAATTCCCGGTCGACGTCTTCTACCTCAAACTCGATAGTATAGTTACCATATCCAGCTCTCTTCAGGCATCCAGGAGCCATCTTCTCCGTGCGTTCTGAGGAGAATATTGACAAATCTGCACCCTCCGTTGGAATAATCTCAAATACATTCCCTTCTTCTGATTCAAGTTTTAGTATTTCTCTGTAGAAAGCGCACAATCTGTCCACATTCTGCGTTATTATACAAATGCCAGTGAACCGCATGATAAACCTCCAGAAGTCTCAGTGAAATTCTTTTGGATGGCGCAGGACGCGTCGCCTCCTTCGAGGTTAGACGGATGTCGATTCGAACGGCTCTCACCCCCTGCTCAATAATACGACGATATCATAAAATGGAATGTTTCGGCTGGATAGGGGAGATTACACATTAAGATAATTTTTCAGCATGGCGATCCCGTTTTAATTGAGGGGTGTGCATAATATCCCAAAAAGAATCCTAAAGACTATCCTTCGGTACCAGTGCTTGCCAGTGCCCGATCTTCTGCTTCATAGTCGAAGATGGACTGGTCGTATTCCTCTGGAGGATTCTCGCGTTCCCAGTCAACGGTGCGCTTCATGCCCACGTTCAAATCCGTCCTGTGTTTCCAGCCTAACTCGTCGCAGATCCTGCTGACGTCATAGATCAGGTCTTGTGCGGGATTCGCCAGTTGTCCGAGATGGTCGGGCAACTTGTCCTCGGGGAGGGTTCGGATTTCACCCTTCCAGTCCGCAGCCTTTGCAATCGATTCAACCCATTCTCGCTCCGTGCAGTAATTTCCATCTCCCACGTTGTAGATACGTCCGGTAGCTGAGGCGTTTACTGTCGCGGCGACAATGGCCTGTGCGACATCGTCGATGTATCCGCGGATGAAACGCCAGTGCGCGCTCTTTTCACCCAGCAAAATCGCTGGCCTGCCATCGAGCATCTTCTTGAGGTATCCCCAGGGACGGTGATCGCCGGGACCATAAACAGCCGGCAATCTGAGAATCGTCGTGTCGAACGCCTGTGAAAGCATTTGCTCCACGGGGATCTTGTCGTAGAAATCCATGTGCTTGTGCGGGTCGTCGTCAGACCGAAGCGATTCGCCGCGGTAGGGATACAGTCGCGTTCGGAGGTCTCCGTCTTCGCGGATGGGGACTTCCTGAAGCGGTCCTGTTTCGTATCCTCTCATGATGTCATAGGCACGATAGACGTCACCGCTTGAGAGGATGACAACTCTGGGCGCGACATCCCGCATGGTATCGACGAATGTCTGTGTGAATTGCTCGTTCATGGCAATCGTGTCGAGGAGGACGTCCGCCTTCAGCGACAGGAACTGTTCGCGGAAGGCGCCCAGATCCAGTCGATTGCCGTGAATATGCTCGACGCTGTCCGGCACGAGATCGGCGTTGTGCTTTCCCCGGTGGAAGACGGTGACGGTATGACCGGCTTCAGCCAGCCTGGCGACAGTATAGGCACCGATGAAGCGCGTGCCACCGATGACGAGTATGTTCATGATATCATTCTCCTATAGCAGTGGGTCCATTTGTCCCGACGCAAGAGAAATACAGACCGCTCAGGCAACTGGCGGTCCACAAATTCGCCTCTACTTGGTCTGGGGGGTACATGCTCAATTTCCTCAAAACCCAGCCGGTAGAGAAGCCGGACAGACCGTTTGTTAGCTACAACGCATCTGGCTTCAATCTCGTCCAGGTCCAAATCTTCAAAACCCACCTGCAAGATACTCCGGACAGCTTCTGACGCAAAGCCCTGACCCCAATAAATGGGCGACAACTCGTAGCCTATGTCGCCCCGTTGACTCTCAATGCTTTCTGTGCGTATTCCGCAGTTACCGAGTAATATCCCATTTGAGCGGTCTGTGATGGCCAACTGGAACTTGCATCTCGGACTTTCTTTGGACCACGCGATGCACGTATCTACAAAGCGGACGCACTCCTCTCTGGTGTAGGCGGGCCGGTAGTAGTATTCCAGATACCTCGGGTCTCTTCTAAACTCAGCGATGGCGTCCACGTCTTGTTTGGTGAACTCTCTCAGAAGCAGGCGTTCAGTCAGTTTTTCCATATAGAAAGGCCATTTTGAATTACGTTTGGAGCCTTTGAAAGGCTTTAAGAGTTGACGGATCAGTGACTATTTCCCTCATTAACGTTGCTCCGGCGACTTTATCCGCTTCACGACGGGAGCCCTCTTCCTTGGAGGATAATCCGGGTGCAACCCGGCCATTCGCGGCGTCTGAGGCCGGATCGGTCCCCAATTGATCGCATAGGGGTGATCCTTACAGAGTTGCTCGATCTTTTCCCAGGCGGCGAGTACGTTCGCCTGTTCGCTTTTGTCTCCGTTCCAATACAGGGTCATTCCAGCGCGAATGTCGATCATGTGGCGGGTGTGATCCAGGCCTATGCGGACGAAATCGATCCGCGCCCCGAATCGTTCCGGTTCGTCCGCGACCTTGCGTGACGCCTGTTCGAGTAGCGCGTAAGCGCGGTCGAAGAAGGCCTTGTCATAGACATCCGGGTATGCTCGTTCACTTGCCCAAAAGATGCTGCGCGCCTCCTCCATCAGATTCCAATATGCCTCGAGTTCCGTGGCTGCTGGGCCGAATGCGCGTTGATAGTAATCCTGTAGAATCGCCTGCCCATCCTGCGACGGATCCCACAAGAGATGCGCCATGAGATAGTATTGTGGCCCGTGCGTTGCCCAGTGTTCCCATACCATATCGACAAAGATGCCCATCGCTTTTTCGCCGATCAGTTTGAAGTCCTCGGTTGCTTGTGTGAGAGCCACATCCGGCTGTCCCTGAGGCCAGCCCGCGGGCTCACCGACATTGGGTCGCCACATCATGTGCTTCGCGACCTTCGACCACGCGATGTATTGCTCTTTGTGTGTGGAACCCCTGGTCGAACCACGGTCGATCAGGCCGTCCCGGTTGAGGAAATTTGCCACGCTTGCCACAATGACATTCTCTGCCGGAACTTCGCGAATCGGAGCAGGCCGGGAATGCCCGTAGGCGAGCATCATGACATAGTAGTCTCGATCCGGATAGTGCTGCTTGAGGAGCCGCGCACATGTGTTAGCAAACCGGACGTGCCGATCGGATAGCGCGGGCAGTTCCTGCCTGGTTCCTTTCCAGTGAAACGAACGGGGCTCGCCATCCGGATGGTCCCAGGCGCGACAAGGCTCACAAACACAATGCCCGCTGGCCCAGCCGTCGTTAGGCGACGCATTAAAGACGCGTTGATTTGGGTTTTGTTTTAGTGCTTCCTCGACATCCGCGAGCCATTGCTGCGGCACCTCCGGGTTCGATTGGCAGAGCTTGGCGTTTTTGGGTTGTGGAAATCCGCTCCGCGTTCCATCAGGCTGAAGTGCGAAGTATTCGGGGTGTGTTTCGTGAAATCGCTCCCACCAGTCGCGGAATCCATGCCCCCCTTCCATTTCGAGGGAACCCAACTGCAGCCGTTGACGGCGTGTCCACTTCTGGGATCGACCGTATTTTCCCCTGGGCGCGAGCCTGGAATAACTGAACAGTCCGGCCCGGTAACGAAGACTGGGGTGGTAGCGATACCTGAAGGTCGCGAAGCGGATGGATTCCTGCGGGACGATATCCTCGCCGAGATCGCCGGGCCAGAGCCAACGCACGCCGAGTCGATCGTGCAGAAACGTATAGATCGCATTTACAGTCCCATACTCTTGCTGGATTCCCTCGATCCGTTTCCCGTTGATCTGTGCAATCAGGTGGTTGGGGTCCCAACGATCTCGCCCCGCGATTACGAGGTGCTTTTCGCTCGCTGCGATGACGATTTCCTCGGGGTGTTGGAAGTTGAAGTCGATCTTTGGAAACAGCGAATCAAGCGCCGGTTGGTAACCCACCCAGATGGCCCGATCTGGGAGTTGGCGGGGTGGACCGTCGATCCATTCCGGTCGAGTGCCACAGGTTTTCTCGATGTAATCGGCAAGGTCAATCGCGGCTTCGCGCGTGAAAGGTGGTGCATCTGGAAAGAGGATCAGCGGCGCCGGTTTGATCCCGGCTTTTTTATCGACGAGGGTGAACTCGGCGGTATCGGCTGCTGAAATCGAGGTTAGCACGATGGAAACGGTGCGGAGTAGCTTTATTTTTTTTAACATGTTTTATTCCTTAATAGGGGCGACTACACATTATTTGTCTCGAAGTGCATCGACCGGGTTTTTCGTCGCTGCGATGAGGACTGACTTGTCTATTCTGTCACAATCGCTTCGGGTGAGACACGAACGGATGACAATATCAAGTAGGTAAAGGCCACCATCATTACAGTAGCTGAAATCAATAGTGTTGCCTCCCAGCCAAAAGTTTCACCAAGGTAGCCACCTGATAACGCTGCAAATAGATCCAGGTCATGGTTCTTTGTCTTCGATATGAACAACAGACGGAATCATCCGAGCAGATGTTCCAAGAACGAGGGTCAGTAATCCTCCTGTTAGGAACCACGGCTGCGGGCCAAATACATCGGTTACGGGACCTATCACGATGAGACCGAGCATCGTTGTAAACTGCACGGAACTATGAAGAGCGCCAAATACGCGGCCTTGTAGATGGGGATCGACATTGGCCTGAAGGAGCGCCCGGAGAGGCGCGTTGATAAGCGAGCTACCCACGCCGCTTAAAGCTATGCCTGTGATGGCTAAAGTAAGACGGGTATGAGGGGCTATACCTACGAGTATTGTTCCAATGCCATACACTATCCAGCCGAAGATCGTCGTCAGGATTCGGCGACGGAAGCCTCCCCAGGCCCCGACCAGAAGGCCTCCCAGGACAATGCCGGCTCCCCAGGCAGAATTAAACCAACCAAGTTCGGCAGCACCTCCATTGAAGTGATCTGTTATCAAGAGGGGCGAGATGGTCATCTTCGTGTTCCCAAATATGTTTAATACGGCAGCAATTAAGATTAAGTTCCGAAGACCAGTCCATCTCCACAAATAACGAAATCCTCCCAGCATATCAGCCCAGATTCCACTCCCTGGGTTATGCTTCCCCTCCATCCTTTTTGGCTGTGGAATCATAATGAAGATGAGGGGGCCGATAGCAAGCATCGCAGTCAAAACATCGATGGCCAATATGATATGTATCTCAAACACAGCCAGTGCCAGTGCTCCAAGGGGAGGCCCTCCCATACTGAGTACTCCATGCAGGGTTTGATTCGTTCCCTGGATCCTGGCCAGATGTTTTTCGGGCACCATCAGAGGCGTGGAAGTTATCATCGCCAGGCCCTGAAATGCACGACCAATACTCGCCAGGAAGTTTACTGCGTAGATATGCCATATCTCGATAATGTCCATCCAGAAAAGACCAGCAAGACCGGCCATGGCTATCGCAACAAGCGTATCCGAGATGATCATTACGATTCGGCGGTTCCATCTATCGTTCAGTGTGCCAATGATGGGAGCCAAGAAGACTTCTGGTAGGTAGGCAACGAGAAGTGAGGTCGCGAGAATGGTCGCAGATCCTGTCTTTTCCGTAAGCCACCACACCAGAGCAAACTGTGCAACTTGAGTTCCAAGAGACGACAGCGTTTGTCCCGTCCATATAGTAAAGAAGCCGCCAGCCCATGCCCCGTCTCTATTCAGATGAATCAATTATTTCTCCTTTTGGACAATAGGTAGTTCTTAATTTTGCCTCTACCCGGTTCGGGCGGTACACGCTCATTAGACTGTATTATGTCTGAACTCAAATTCTGCTCGCAAAATCCCGAATAAGAGCCTGTCCCAACGTCGATTGGACCAATATATAGCTTCACGCTCACATCCTTCCTGAGTAAACCCGAGCTTCTCAAGAACTCGGATGGCACCCGTATTATTGGAAGCTGTCTCAGCCGAAATCCTGTACAAGTCCAAATGCTCAAACCCGAATCGAAGGATTACCAGTGCAGCATCTGTGCAGTACCCCTTACCTCTGTCCCTCCTGCGGGCAATGCCAGCACCGAGGCTGGCGGTGCGATTTCTCAAGTCGATTTCCGACAACTGAATATCTCCAAGGAGATTTCCGTCTAGGCTGAAGATGCCCAGGTAAATTTGAGTCTTTCCTTGCTGTTCCTGGATCTCCTCGAACCATTTTTCCGAGCCTTCGAGTGAATGACCTGGCCTGACTGGTTCAGTCGGAATTGGCTCCTCGATCTCATAATGTTCCCAAAGAGTGCGGCAATGCTCGCGTTCCATTGTCCGTAATACTACTTTTGTACCACGTAATTCGATCATGGGGGGCCTTTCGATAATAAAATATGATTCAGTGGTATGCCGTCGTTCACTTCTTGCGACAGTTTATGAGGTTGAAAAATAAATACTTTACAAGAACATTGCTTGATTCTAAATCGAAACCAGCTATATTTTCGTACATCTTATTAGAGATGGACTGTTAGTGTCTTGTTTCATGATTGGTTTAAAAGTTCTCAACTATTTTAATGAGAGGGAGGTGTGGGACTCGATGAAACAGCCTATGGATGCCGTATATGAAAATGGAGTCTTCAGACCTTTGAACCCTCCTAAACTGTCTGAGAAGCTGTTTTAAAATTAATACCTGATGCTACGGATGTCCGGCGTTTTGTCATGCTGAGCGTAGCCGAAGCATCTTTTCCACCTGAGTTGGTAAGAGATTCTTCGACTCCGCTGCGCTCCGCTCAGAATGACAGTGCAATAGCGCATCGCTGAGAAGGGGCAAAATGAGTTTTAAAACAGTCTCTGAGGGTCAGCATGTCCGTATTGTAATAGAAACGTCTTTTGAAGAAAGTTTCGAGGATCTTCTTGAACTGGCTGCAAAGGTCTATGAGGGACTCTCCGATGACGACATCGACAGCATTGAGAAGATTGCACACGGCCGTCGGGACTTTTCCGGAGATAGGAAGGGTGCTTAACATTTCTATTTTTTTTAATTCGGCTTGCGAGACGTAGCTTTGATTATAGACCTCGCTCTGCTTTTAATCGCTTTTAACCGCTCAAACCAAGGAGGAATCATGCTGCGGGTCAGCGATCCCGATCCTATGGTTCAGAAGTACATCGATTCCGAGTTCGGGCTGCGATGTCTCAACGAGGGCACGCATTGCACGGAGTGTGTGAGGGTAGAAGACAGGGAGATATGGGGAGTCGGTGATGCACCTTCTTCCTCAAATTATCCGGGCTTAGCGGCTCGAAAGTTCATCAGGGCGCACAAGATCTACGAGAAACTTGGCCTTGCAAGCCCGACCGAGATCATAGGCGCAGGCATTCTGAGGGAGCTATCTGCTCACACAGCAGCCAGGACTCGAGATGCCCTCTGGTATGAAGCTCATGGAAGCGAAGGCGGCATCCCTGTCTGCATCAGGCCGTGTATGTGGCAGGCTGGGCAAGATGTACTTGATATCGCGCTCCTTGAATCCATGCTCCAACGGAAGGAATTGGGAATCGCCTCCGAAATGCTGTCTCGTTTTCTGGTCAGGATTGCGGAGCACTGGTAATTGGAGCCGCTCACAGTCTCTTTTCAAAAAAAATCACATCGAATCCGGATATCTTCTGCCGTTCAATTTCACAATATCCGTTCTTTTCATATAGTTTGCGAGCCGCAATTTGCTGCACTGTTGTATCCAGGCAAAGTATTTTATAACCCAAATCATCTGCTCTCTTCTCAAGTCTATTTAGAATCGTCTGACCAAATCCTCGTCTTTGAAAATCAGGGTGAACGCGCATCCTTTTAATCTCTGCCTTATCATCTGAAATTCGTTGCAAGGCACCTATTGCAACCAGTTTCTCTTCGCAGAACCCTGTCAGAAACTCGCCTTTGTCAGCTATATATGTCTCTTCAATAGTATGGAGATCATTGTCTTGAGCGCCGCTGCCTGCATTCGCTTCCACCTGATCCAGTGCTAAGTTGTGTAGATTCCAGACTTCATTGTGGTCAGAAGCCTGATAACGACGAATTTTCAACATGAATATCTCCATTTAGAGTGCTTATGTCGTATCGATCCACCAGTGTAGGAGGTTGGTCAGGCTCAGTTCATACGCGTGTGATGATTGTATCAGCAGGCGGTTCTGTCTGTTGGGATTGTGTGAACCAACCACGATGCTGTTCGAATACGCGCCTGTCCCTGCCTCGCGCATCCTCAAGATGGTGCCATCATCCCAGTTAAGACCATCTTTTGAAGAATACAGAAGAAAGTGGCCTTTTTCCACTTGCTCACCGTAACTTCCACTTCGTCCGGTCAGGAAATAACAGCCGTTTAGCACGGCCATCTGAGGATTCCGGATCTTCTTTTTAAAGTGTGCGATCTTCGGTTCGGACCAGGTGTGACCGCCGTCGTCGCTTATCACATAGTCCATCGTGTCCTCAGCGTTCTTGTTGTATATATAGACAATGATGCTTCCCGAGGCGAGCTTCCCCATAGTGCCATACGATTTTCCGGTGGTGTCAAAGGGAAGCTCACTGCGCAGCTCGAATGTCCTGCCGCTGTCTTTGCTCACATACAACTGATACATGTGTTCGTCCTGGTTGCCCAGGAAGTTGATCTCATTGTCATTCTTGAAGTGAAGCGCGAGTATCTCTCCGTTGTAATACCGGGCATCGTAGAGCCTTCCCCGGTTGTCGCACAGTTCATACGGCTCACTCCATGTGTGTCCTCCATCTTCACTGATGATGTAGGTCGGGATCTGAAAACGCCTCCAAATAGCGTCGTTCGTGATGTTACACACGAGGAAGAAGATGACGATGTCACCGTTGTCTGTCAGAACTGCTTTCTCGCCGAAGGCAGAAAATTTCTCGGTGTTGGGTCCTCCTTTTTGCCCCTCGTCGAACAGGTTTTTTGAATAGTCAAGCACGATTGGCTCGCTCCAGGTTTCGCCGTAGTCTTCAGAACGCTTGTATTCCATCCATCCCACGGCCGAGTGACCTTTGTTGTCCTCGTTGCAGTTGGGATAAAAGGCGAGAATTTTCCCGTCCTCATACTCCACCAGTGCGTGCCCGAGATTTCCACCCCTTCTTGCCGGGGCGTGATCGACGAAGAGAATACCATCGTTCGGTGGGTTTTTGGGGGTGATCTCATAATCTGCTTTGTTTGGGTTCGCGTCCATAAGTGCTTCCCTGGATGAAGTTAAGTGCCCTGGTAGCTTCTGGCGGAGTACATTTCAAAGCCTTCGGGGCCGGGGTAGCCGTCGAAGAGATTGCATTCGGGTACATTGCCGGGGGCGCCATTTTTGAGCCAGTCGATGAAGATGGGGTCGGCATTGCGGCGTTCGAGTTCGGCGATGCCTGAGGCGTGAAGGTTTTTAACGCGATCGGGATTTTCAGAAGCGATATTGTCCAGAGAGCCGTAGGGGGTGAGGATGCTGTCTTCGGGGTTGGGGTGCCATTCGAGATAGCCTTCCTGGTCGAAGACGGTAAAGTAGCCGCGTTGAAGATGTCGCATAGCTTTGCCGCGAGCTATGCCTGATAGAGCGATTTCGCGGTGGCCCATGCTGTTTTCACGCGCAGCGTTGAGGATGTCGTGACTTTCGATATTGTCGGGAACAGGCGCGCCTGATAGGTTGGCGATGGTGGCGAAGAAATCTTGTGGTTGAAAGATGGCAGAACTGCGACCTGTGTCGCCTTCGGGTGTTTTGATGAAGAGTGGGATGTGGATTTCTTGTTCGCGAACGGGTGCGCCTTTGCCGATTTTGCCGCGTTCACCGACGTTGGTGCCGTGATCGCCTGCGACGAGGATGGCGGTGTTTTTGGACAGGCCCGTGGCTTCAAAGGCTTCGAGGAAGCGGCCAAAACAGTGGTCCATCCAGGTGACTTTGGCTGCATAACTGGCTTTGATGCGTGCTCTGGCCTGATCGGGCAGGTCGGGATTGCTGCGGGTTTGCGTTCCACCCTTGAATATGCGGGGATCGAGCCGACCGTCATAGTCAGGCGTTTTGTCGTATTTGAGCATGAATTCGGGGGGCATGTCCCAGGGTTCGTGGGGGTCGAAGCAGTCGATCCAGAGGAAGAAATTTTCCCGGTTTTTATTGTCGCGGAGAAACTCGGCGGCGGTGTTGAAGAGTCTGGCGCAGTTCCAGTCGTCTAAGTTTTCGCGGCCTCTGTTGGTGCGGGCATATTGAATGGTTGGTGTTGGGAGCTCGTCTTCAAGGATGTCAAAGAGCGGGTCTTTTGCCCAGTTGCTGGGCCATTTGGCTTCGTCATTTATCCAGGCGCGGTCAACTTCTGCACCGCGAATGAAGGTCCAGGTGTGAAAGGGATAATCGAAGGCGTGACCTCCATTGACGAGGTGGGGTGTGTCGTGCAGGAGTTGCGTTGCATAGCCTGCTTCGCCGAGGACAGACGGCAGTGCGTTGGTGTTGAAGGGTAGTGGTTTCCAGGCGTGAAAGGGACTGCCGTATTTGCCGGTCATGACGTCGGTGCGATAGGGGATGGTGGGAAAGCTCGCTGCGAAGGCACGGTCGAAACACCAGGATTGTGAGGCTAAGCGGTCGAGGTTGGGCGTTTCGATCCATTCATTGCCGTTGGCACCGATATAGTCGTAGCGCAGGGTGTCGATGATTAAGAGAATGATGTTCATTGTAAAACTCCGGGGGTGGGCGGACAGGTTCTATTGAGGTTATGCGTTTCAGGCTTTTGATGTTTGTTGGGCTTCACACGCTTGTTTCCAGACTTGGTGTTCTGCTATCATCTTATCAACTTTTTCAGGGACGGCGGCACGCAGATCGCGTTGTTCTTCGGGATCGGTGCTCAGATCGAACAGGCCGTCTGGTTTGCCGTCTGTGGCGTGGAGTTTTAGATTTCCCTCACGGATCGCGTCCTCTGTTCTATACGTCCAGTGCATGGGGCGGTCCAGGGGTTGCTCTTTGCCTTCGAAAAGAGGCCACACATTTTGGGCATCAATGACGCGGTCGTCGGGCACAGTTGCACCGGCGAGAGCGGTGAATGTGGCGTAGAGATCGTAGTGTATCCAGGGGGTATGGATTCTTGTATTTGGAGCGATTTTTCCAGGCCAGACCGCGTTGCAGATTACTCTTAGCGAACGCTCATAGAGTGTTCGTCCATAACCATTGGTCCGGCTGCCTCCCTGATCGCTCAGGAATACGATGAGCGTATTTTCCGCAATACCGGCATGGTGTACCGCATCCAGCACGCGCCCCACGCACAGGTCCAGGTATTCGACCATATATTGGTAGTTTACCATTGGGTCGTCGCTGTGATAGTATCCGGGTGGAGCCTGGTAGGGACCGTGTGGGGCATAAAAGGCGAGATTCAGGTAGAAGGGTTCTGGCTCTTGGGATTGGCGGTTGATAAAATTGATGGCTTTATCCGTAAACAGGGTGTCGAAGTAGCCCTCGTGCGCTATGGGTTCCAGACCGCGAAAAAAGTGGCTTTTCATGTCGCGGTTGTAAAGGTGGGTGTAGTAGTCGGCATGGCCAGCGTTGCTCCCATAAAATTCATGAAAGCCGTGGTGTAGCGGGTTGAATGTTGCAGCATATCCCAGGTTCCATTTTCCAAACAGCCCGGTTGTGTATCCGGCATTTCGCAAAAGTCTGGCTATAGAGACTTCCTGGAGCGAGAGTCCGGATTCCGGATCATCTGGACGGGTCTGTGAGTTGATGCCAACTCGATATGGATGCCTGCCCGTGTTCCAGGCGCAACGCGCTGGTGAACATAGCGGGGTTGCGATCAGGCAGTTGTCAAAGACGACACCCTCGCTCGCCATTGTGTTCAATCTGGGCGTTTCGAATATCCCTTCGCCATAATAATCGACTGCTTCGCAACCGAGGTTGTCGGCGACCATGAAGATGATATTGGGATTATTTTTTATCAACACTTCCCCAGAATGAACAGGAGCCAATTTCTGGGCACACATAGGTCTATCTCCTTTTAGAGTGCGTATGTCGTGTCAATCCACCAGCCCATGCCCCGTCTCTATTTTTTACCTGAATCGGCAAGAAAGAACGTTCCCCTCTTTTTGAACCGAAAATTTTCATCGGGTACGACGAACGCCAGTTTATCACACAAAAAAGAGCCAGACGTCGCTGAATTTTGGAGCCTTGCACAAAGCTCAAGGCTCTCGTCTATGGATATGAACTCAGCAATGGTCATGTGCGGCGCTATGTTGCGCCTGTGATACGCTTCGTCGGAAAATGCCGATGTGCTGTGGAGGATCTGCTTTAAATTATCGATAGGCTCTCGTGGCCTTATAGGATACGAGACACCGGGGTGCCTGGTTGAGGCATGCGGCTTGTCGTAATAAAGCGTGAATGGCAGGACATCAGTAATGACGTTGTTGATTTCATCGATAAGATCAGGCGTCATTTCCAGGCTCAAGGGATCTGACAGAGAGATGTGTGTCGGACAGGTGGTAGCTGAGCGGGGATCATACTTTGCTCGCAAGAGGTCGATTTCTTGTGATACCTCTGGAGGGGGCATGATAAGGATGAGGCCTAATCGGTAGTCGCGTTGCCAATCTTCCCACTTTGATGTGTCTTTTGCGTATGGAATCATGATGAACTCTCTCAGGAGCAGGCGTTCAGTCAGCTTTTCCATATAGAAAGGCCATTTTGAATTACGTTTGGAGCCGTTGAAAGGCTTTAAGAGTTGATGGATCAGTGACTATTTCCCTTGCGGCTTCAATAGTCAACCATTGGGTAGCATAAAATTCCTGTAGATCAATGTTGAAATTGCTGCCATCTGTAAATAGCAAATACCAGATGTCATAATGAGACTGACAGGGTTGCAGAGGATTTTCTATTGGTGTAATGGTAAGCAAAAACGGTTGTGGTGCGGATTTAAAAAAGTTCCATATTCCCAATTCTTCACCTATCTCACGGTTCAAAGCTGCCAAAAGCGTTTCGTCTTTATCTATATGACCACCAGGAGAAAGCCAAAGGCCAGACTTTTTATGGTGGATGACAAACACCTTTTTGCTCTGGTCATTATAGGGCAGAAAATAGACACAAAAGTGGGTCTCTGGATTTTCATCTCGCGTTGGTTTTCCTTCTTTCACTCTTTGTTTATAGCGACTATGGGTTTCCCCACTGTCACATATATCACGGTTGATGACTTTTGCAATTGATTCTTGTGTTTTCATAGAGGCTTTTCGGGTGGATTCTGTTGAGCAACGAATTATGCGTTTCTAAAGAATACTGTAGCTTCACGGGGCCTTTATTTGTTGAGCATACTATACAGGCGTGGGATCTGTTCAACCAGGATTTCTGCCCTGGTCATCTTTTCCCACATGCCACCGACTCCACCATATTCGAATGTCACAATCCACGGCTGCCCCCATGAACCATTGTTAATCTGACCTATCACCCAGGCCAAGAACGACCAGTCATCGCGTCCCATTGGCAGGTGGTCCACCAAACGGCCCTCGACGCGCTGAATAATTGCTTCATCCACTCCTATCTGGCGTGCCATCTCTATGTAGGTTCCTTCAATCCGGTGGATGCCAGTGATATGAAGTTCTTGGATGTGTTGGACCGGCAAGGCTGTAATATACTCACGGGCGTCGATACCCAAATAGTCGGCAGCCAGGCGAGCATGAGATACATCTAAAAGCAAACCACAACCCGTCTCCGATACTATCTGACAAATGACTTCTGATAAGAACGCTGGACGTAATACGTTGTGTGTTCTTCCATCGAAATCGTTCTCAACAATTACCCGCTCTGCTCCAAAACGTCGGACCACGGCACTCACATCCCGAATCATATTATCTCTCAGCATTTCGACATGCATCGGATCCGTGGTATTGGCCGATACTTCTGGGTAATCAGTATCTTCCGGTGCCAGGTGCAGGTTTATAAAAGGTGTGTCTGTTTGTTCCATTAGACCTTCCACCTGATCCCACCTGGCCGGCTGATTGGTCTGGGTGTTCACTGCATCAGAGATACCCAGGCCTACCTTAAGTGGAAAGTGCAGGTAAATGGGATGACTTTCTTGAATCGTTGTAATTTGGTCAAACAAATGATCAGAACACTTGAAACGTTTGAAGGCAATCTGCTGCTGCCGCAATAACTCTGCCGCTTGGATAGAATAATTCACAGCAAGTTCCATAGCTATCTCTCCAGTAGATGCTTTGTCGTGGCAATGAAATCCGCCTGGTTTTTCTATGAGATAGTCTGTGCAATCCGAATAGAGCCTTCCAAAAGAATCTCTCTATGTTCGTCTTTCCTCTCAGTTCTCCAGTATTCTCGTGCCCTCTCAAACATTGATCCGAGAGTTTCAGACTCTTCAAAATAGCTTATGAGATCCATATTCGCAGCAAACACACGAGAGCAATCAACAATCTCAACTTCGTAGAGTTCAGCATCTGCTCTTTTTGAATTGAACCTTCTGGCAACACGCTCGTCTGTCCAGAGGAAGAGGCAATCAAATCGACTTGGTCTATATGGAAACTCTCTGAGGCGAACCGTCTCCCAGGCGACTTCCAACAGGACACTTCCCGTTGAGGCCGCATCTGGAATCGTCACGGTGAGAGGACTGGTTTGCACTTCGATTAGGGCTTGGCGTATCAGATGGTCTTGAAAGTTTCCGGGCTTCACAAGGGTCCCAGAGGAAAGCCCGGACTTCGCTGACCAAAACAGTAGAGTTCCATGACCAATATCAAGAGCCATAGTGTTGGACGCCTCCCTCCTGTTTTTTTGTTTTTTCTGTCTTGCTGTCGTCACTTGGTTACCGTCCAGTAGGTATTGGTGATATGTGGTGAACCCACAAAGGGTTTGCCGTCGTGGCTCCCGTATAACTTCCACTGGTCAAATCCACTCAATCGCAGTAGTAACTGAAATTCCTCCTTGTGAATCCATCGAGCCTGCATTGGCACTTTGGCCGTTTCCCCGTCATACTCAAATGTCCAGGTATAGGTTTCCGTCTGCGATGCCAGATCACATATTTTTGAGTAATTAACCTGAATCGGTTTCCCTGTCTCAGGGTGCATGCACTCACCGAACTCCTCCTCTGCTGGCGGGTTGTCCTGGTGAAGGAGTATGTCTTCTGTGTAGGAGGGAATGTAGAAGTTCAGGAGCAGGCGTCCTCCCGGCTGCAAATGCTCATAGACATGTCGAAGGCAGTCAATTTGGCTTTGCTGGGTCGGCAGCATCATGAAGGAACTGGCAGGTATGAGAACCGCTGCAAATTGGCGGTCATAGACAAAATCGGCAAGATCCTGTTGTGAGATTCGAGAATCTATATCTGAAATTCCCAAATTTATTGCCTTGTGTCTGAGCACTTCCAACATGGGAAGCGAAATATCAAAGCCAAAGATATCAAGCCCATCCAGAAGCAGAGGCAGCATTTTACAACCCGTTCCACAGGCAGCCTCCAATATTGCACCACGCGTGTCCTGCAATTGATTTCGATAAAAATGTAACTCCCGTTCATTTAGTGCAGAGCGCCCACCAGTCTCGTTCCATTGGTCATAGATTAGTGCCCACCAATGGGTATCATAGTTACTTCCAGTCTCTTGCATGAGTACCCCTATGCAAAGATATGTGATGGGTTCAGGTCAGTTTGGCGAACAAATCGTCGAACCTCTCTCGCATCTCTGGATGGGGTGACCATTTGACATCTTGACCTTCGAAATCGCTTTTCAGAGTTTCTTGCCTATCGCGCAGAAGACATTGTCGTAGGATTCGCCTCAGTTGCCCGAGCGGTAGGGTAGCTATGTCGAACATGACGGGCCAAATCACTTTCCTTTTTTCTGTTCACTTCTTCCAATCGAGTGTATAGGATTGAAAATAAATATCTTACAAGAAACATTGCTTGATTCTAAATTGAAACCAGCTATATTCTCTCACATCTCATTAGAGATAGACTACTACCGTTTTGTTTCATGATTGGCTAAGAGTCCTGAGCTATTTTAAACCGCCCAAACCGAGGAGAAATCATGTTGCGAGTCAGCGACCCCGACCTGATCGCCCACTGGCCGTTCCGGGAAAACCTGAAAGACCATTCCGAAAGCGGCCTGTCCATTCAAAATCACGGCGTTGAAATCGGGGAATCTGGAGGACAGAAAAGTGCCCAATTCAACGGGGCGGAAACCTTTCTGGAAGTTCCCTGCGACCTGTCTATAGGGACAGGCGATTTTTCATGCGCCGGATGGATCCACACGGAAGAAACCGAAGTGGTCGGCGACATCATCAGCCAATTCGATCCGGAAACCCGCCAGGGGTGGCAGATCTCGGTCCTCACCAATACCGGAATGACCTCTACCGCCCAATCGAATTACCGCAACCTCCACTTCGGCATCGACAACGGACATCTCGGGGCATGGACCGATTGCGGCCGTCCCGGTCAGGCAGTCAAAATATCTGCACTTTCAACAATAGGTGGACACCTGTACGCTGGCACCTTCGAGAACGGCAAAGAAGAGGTCGGCCACCTGTGGCGCTACGAAGGGGAAAAACGCTGGACCGATCTGGGCAATCCCATCGGATGCAATTCTGTCAACGCCGTCGTCGAATTTCAAGGCGCGCTTTACTGCGCCCTCGGCCGGTATAATTCCAGCGGCTCCGCCATGGGCGACCCCCTGAACACCACACCCGGCGGCCAGGTCTATCGGGTCGATGCCGACGGGCAATGGACCTTCTGTGGGCATCCAGGCATCGAAGACGCTACACCCGAAGAAATATCCACCACGGGACATAACACGGGCAAAGCCGACAACGCCACCGCTCTCACGGTCTATCAGGATCGGCTCTACGCCACCAGCCTCTATCGCGAGGGCGCATTTGTCTATGATGGCGGCACCACCTGGACGCCCATAGGTCCAGACGTGCGGCTGATGAGTTTCACCGTCTATCGAGACCGGCTCTACACCCTCGTCAACGGCGGCCCGGTTCTTCGCTATGAAGGTGGCGCCGAATGGACCGACTGTGGCTGCCCCGAAACTTCTACCCAGACCTATTCGGCGGTCACTTTTGAGGGCCGGCTCTATGTCGGCACCTGGCCTGAGGGCGAAGTCTATCGATATGACGGCAACACGACCTGGACGTGTCTGGGCCGGGTCGGTTACGAACGTGAAATCATGGCCATGGGACTTTACAACGGCAAGGTCTATATCGGTTCGCTCCCGATGGCCAATGTCTGGCGGATGGACGGGAATGGGTTCACATTTCTGGCGTCTCTGGACCACACGTCCGCACCCCTGCGGCGGGTCTGGTCCATGGCCGTTTATCAGGGGCGCCTCTATGCTGGCACCCTGCCGTCTGGACATGTCTATTCGGTCGAAGCCGGAAAAGTCGCTACCTGGGACCACGCATTTCCCGAAGGATGGCGACACGTAGCCGCCGTCAAGCAAGGCGGCGTTCTGACCCTGTACGTCAATGGAACCCCTGTCGCTAAAACAGACAGCTTTAATCCAAAACGCTACGGCCTCAACCCCAACTGTCCTCTCTTAATCGGCTTTGGTGCCCACGACTATTTCAAAGGTGCCCTGCGAGACATCCGTATCTATCGCCGGGGTCTCACACAACGGGAAATTCAAGATCTTGCCAGGGACTGATCTGGACCTTTACGGATGGCTCGCATTGGCCAGTTCGCGCAGTACATCGACCGCGAGGAGGACATCTTCTCTGCGACAGTCGAACTGCCCGACCTGGAAGCGAATGACGAACTGTCCTTCATGGATCGTCTGCGTCAGGTAGATTCGGCCGTCATCATTGATTGTGCGGAGCAGGCGTTCGGTGGCGTCGTTGGCGTTCTCACCGTCGGTGGCGTACTGGAACGTGAAGAGCGAAAGGTGGCAGTCCGTTGTCAGGCGAAAGCCGTCCAGCGATGCGATCGCGGCGGCGGCCTCCTCAGCCCAGGCAATATGGTTCCGGATGCGCTGTCGGAGGTCTTTGAGACCGTGGGCACGAAGCAGGAACCAGAGCTTGAGTGCTCGGAATCGGCGCCCCAGAGGGATCGTCCACTCGCTGTAATTGGTGATCTCGGTTTGGCCGAGGGTCTGGAGGTAATCCGGACGGATGCCGAGGGTGCGAACCTGTGGTTCCGGGTCTGCAAGAAACTGGATCGAGCAGTCGAACTGCGCACCGAGCCACTTGTGGGGATTGAAGGCAATGCTGTCGGCCCCCTCGACACCCTCCCATAACGCCCGTAGCTCAGGACAGATCATCGCGGAACCGGCCCACGCGGCGTCTATGTGGACGTAGAGATCGTGCTCTCGCGCCACTTCGATGGTCTGGTGTACATGGTCGGACGCGCCAATTGACGTGCCTCCAACGCAGAGGACGAGACCAGCCGGAAGAAAACCCGCGGCACGATCTGCGTTGATCGCCCGGCGGAGCGCCTCCGGGTCGAGTGCCCAGGAACCATCGGTCGGGACTTTGACCAGATTCCGTTGGCCGATACCGGCGATGCGAATCGCCTTGTCAACCGACGAGTGGGTCTCTGGCGATGCGTAGATCCGGAGCTGTTTCTTTCCCGCTATTCCAGAATCGATTCCTCGCCAGCCGAGTGCGCGCTCGCGCATCGTTAGTACGGCGCAGACATTTGCCGACGTTGCCGTATCCTGGATAACCCCCTGGAATCCTTCCGGCAGTCCGAGTGCCTGGCGCATCCAGTCGATCATCCGAGTCTCAATTTCCGTAGCTGCGGGTGAGGTCTGCCAGAGCATGCACTGGGCTGCCATGACCGCCGTCAAATTCTCGGCGATCATCGAAGTTGGCGCAGCGTTGGCGCTGAAATACGCAAAAAAGCGCCGGTGTTGCCAATGCGTCATACCGTCCGGCACAATGCGCTCGAAGTCGGCGAAGATCGTCTCCATGCCTACTGGCTCTTCCGGTGGTGATAGAGGCAGCATCGCAGCGACCTCGCCCGGTGCGGTCTGCGCCCGAACGGGTCGCTCTTCGAGCGTGGCCAGGTATTCGGCACCCCATCGTGCCGCTCGTTCAGCCCATTGGAAGTAGTCTTCTCGTTTCAATGCATTGTGTCCAGGTTTTTAGAGATTTAGTTCTTCAAAGGTAGTCGCTGATGTCCATTTCCGGATACGCGTTTTTTATCAGTTCAACGGAGACGGGTGTGTAAATTTCGTCACCGGGTTTTGGCCAGCCGAAGAGACTTCGAACCCTTGATGTCGTTTTTCCCAAAAAGGGTTTCAAGCGCCGAATCACTCCAGCTTCCCTTTTTCCAGTCGATGTCCATGGCATAGTGTCTCTGCGTCCTATGGAAAAGAAAATGACCGCACGCTGTCTGTCCTTGTCTGCAAATGGTTGTGCTGCGTGTGGGGTGTGTCCGCTGTAGAAGAGAACGCTGCCAGCTTTCCCAGTGATTGAGACGGGCTCCTGCGTGTGAAGAATTTTGCGAATATCGGCAAAGCGGTAGGAGTGAGGCACCTTGCTGATGTCGCCAAAGCCCAGGCCGTCGTCCTCAATCACACGCAAGATATCGCCCATTTTGTTGTGTACTTTTGGGACCAACCGAACAGGCGCGCAATCTTCATCAATATCGTCCAGAAAGACCCAGGCCTGAATATGGCCATACCGCTGCCAATCTGGATGAGGTGGAATAAAGGGTTTGGCCCAATCCAGGTGAAATTCGGTTTCTGGCTTCGTTGGGGTCCGTCTATCTATTCTGCCGTTTCGGACATAGACGTAACCGTGATGATAGTGTATATCAGGCGTATCCAGAAGCTGTTCCAGAGCATCCAGAAAAGGATCGTGTTCCAGGACCTGGTCAACGACCTCTACCCCTGTTGGAATGTCACCGAACTTCGATCGGGGACCGCCAAACCCGAGACCTGCTCCGGGCAGTCTCAACTCATTCTCAAGGTCAGGATTGGCCTTTATTTCGGCAATGAACTCGGGAAAAGACTTTCCATAAGCGTTTTCTTCCACGGCCTCAAGCGTCGCTGACAATTGGCTGGCCGAGAACAGGTCCGGGACTAAGAGGTAGCCCTCTTGTTGATAAAATTCATACTGTTGTGGGGTCAGCATTTTCGATCTCCTTTAGCTATATCGCCTAAATTTCATCGTCATCCAGAGCGCGCTGTCCTTCAAACGGGCCCCATTGAATACGCTCTCTGGTTTTTCTATCGCTCGTGTAAATCTCTGGATCATAATCCGGGTTTACCTTCGGGAATCGCGCCTCGACCAGTTCGAGATAGCGCATCATCTCATCGTAGAGTTTCTGGTGTGTTTCCGGATTCTGCTTTGCAATATTGGTAACTTCGCCAATGTCGCCAGAAAGGTCGAACAACATCGGGATATCTGGCCGTTCATAAAAATGGATCACCTTGGACGAACCAGAAATAATGACCGAATGCGGCACGGAGTTCCGATAATGAGGATAATGAAAATAGAGATAGCGATTCAGAAAGGCATCGTCCGGTTCTTTTCCTGCCATGTAATCCGCGAGGCTGACACCGTCGATATTCTGCAATTTTTTCGAGTCGCCCCCAGCCCAGTCAACGAAGGTGGGTAAGAAGTCATAGTTGATCACATTGCCGGTAAAAGCTGAACCGGGTTTGATCCCGGGACCTTTGACAATCATAGGCACCCGGATACCTCCATCCCACAACCACCACTTTGTCGCGTGTAACGGTTGTTTGTAGTCGGGTATAATTTCGACTTCTTCGTGTCGGTAGCCGTTGTCACCCACGACGATGACATAGGTGTTATCCTCAATTCCCAGTTCCCTGAGCTTGTCGAGCACCGCGCCGATTCGACCATCCAGGTCCTCACCCATTCCTAACCAGATTGCGGGATCATCCCCCCGGTTGACTGTGTCGGGATGTTTGTTGTTTTTCTTGTACCACTCCTGCACCAGTGGGTGGTTCACGTACTTTTCGCGCGTTTTATCCAGGCATTCATAACCCGCATGCATGGCATAATGAGAGATCTGGAGATAAAAAGGATTGCTTTTTTCGACCTGTTCTTCCATGAAGCCAATTGCCTTTTCGGTAATGCTGAACATCAACTTGGGATCGGCCATATCTTTGGGTAGTCGCCTGGGCGTCCGCTCGCCCCTCTCCAGTCCGTACTTTAGCGTATTGCCAGGATTATTATCGGTAGCACCATCGTGTAATACGTAGCCCGCCTTTGCAGGATCGCCTCTCATGTGCCATTTGCCAATGTGGGCGCTGACATAACCCAGTGGCTTGAGAGCCTTGGGAATGGTGACTGCGTCTTCGTCGAGTTCTCGGTCAGATACGTTCGGAACCAGTGGAAAACTCTGATATTCCCTTTTCGTGTCGTAGTAGGGCTCTCTTGACCCCAGATACACCGTGAAACCACTGTGTGGCGCAGACTGTCCCGTCTGTACGCACACACGAGCAGGTGCACATTGCGGCGCTCCGTAGGCATTGCCAAATTTCATTCCCGTATTTGCCAGCTTTTGGATGTTCGGCATTTGCAAGACCGGCATGAGGGAATTCTCCATGGTGTCATCCATGGCAACCGGTGATCCGTTCCAGGCCCAGTCGTCTATATAAAACATGACAATGTTGGGTCTGGATTGTGCGTTAGACCCCGATTGTGTGTTGGATTTGGCCTGTGCTGCCTGACTGCGAACGGCGAAGGTTCCAATCACAATCGCAATCCATAGGATGAGTTTTATAAAAAGAATCATATATTCCTCCTGTTGGGCATTAGTTGTTGCTCCTCCAGATAATTTTTCTTTTTTCCCCTTCGACCTCGCGAAATACGGCCAATTTTTTGGATACAGTGATTCCGAGTTTATAAGTACCCGGGTCGGACACCTCTCTGGATTTCCAGAGTGCTACTTCCGGATGGTCGGGCGTGCCGCGATAGGTCACCAGTTGTCCCTTTTCGAAAGCAGCATAATGAAGGCCGCCGTCTGGGTCCTTTGATCGAGATCGCCAAATTGCGTCTCCACTTCTGTTAGGAGCACCTCGACGAAGCACCAGCTTTCCATTATCATGCATCCTCAAGTAGCATTCCAGGCGGGGGAATACGCGGACATCCCCGATCATAAATTTTTCACCTTCATTCAGTATCACTTGATGAATCTCATCCCGCCAGTCTGCCGCGCTGTTTTCCGAAACATCGCCCACGGCAATCTGAATTTCACGCTGACTGAACATACCGGTTTTGTCCTCTGCTACAGCCTCCAGATGATATATCCCAGGCTTCAGTGCTTTCAGAAGCTCATCGCTTGAACCGCTCCAAACCTGCGGTTTGGTTGCAGTGAGAATCAGGCCGTTGAGATAAAGCTTCACCTCCCGAATACCATCTCCATCAGTCGCGTTCACCTCCACCCGGAGATCGGTTCCCACTGGAAAACGCGCGCCATCCTTCAGGTTGGTGAAACGCACTTTCGGGAAGTCTCCTTCACGCTGCACGGTGATGACTTCCTTTTCCACTTCCTTCAAAGTACGGTTCCAATCCATAAAGTGGGTCCGGGCCATCAATTGCGTTTTGTATTGGGGGGTAAGAATTGAGGCATACGTCTTCCACTCATCCACCGCATCCTTAAAATGGGCCACGGCTTCATCATTATACTGCTTCTGCTGGCGATTCTCGCGAAATACCGCCAGTTTGGCTGCACCGCGCATTTTGTCGGCATAATAACGGCCGAGGTAGGCCATGCTTTCAATATCGTTCAGGGTTTCCTGCAACTCTACATTATCGCCCATCTGTGCCCGCAATGCCGGAAGCGCTTTTAGTGCAGTCGCCGCATATTCATCCAGGTTATCCGCCACCTGTAGCGGTGTGATGCCCTTCAGTTTTTTTTCGGCAAGAAAAGCCTTTGTCCACTCTGTTACGGAGTGAATGCCCGATCCACGCATCGGGTCCCGATCAAAATGGTAATCATCCACGGTCAGAAAACCCTGGCGCTGCATACACCCTTCCGGCGCAAAGTTGCCATCGGTGCCAGACCAGACGGATCTGTTGAGTTGGGGGATAATCTCGGAAGTTGACTCCCAGGTATCGTAAAGTAGTCTGGCATCTACATCGGGGAAGCGGTGTTTCAGGACAGTTTCCCAATAGTCTCGACCAAGTTCGTTATTATAAGACAGCTGTCCCCATAGTCGGAATCGATACCAGTGCTTATCAATCTCCAACCGCCCGGCCATCTCCGGATTCCTGGCGATAAATTCGCGGCCCCAGACATAGCCATCCGACCCCATATAAAAGCCGGGTGAATGATCGTGTGGCATCTCTTTAATAAACTCGCGCACAAAATTCGGACTGCCCCAGCGATGCATGAAAATGTCGTCATTTCGCAGGTTGAGCCAGACTTTGAAATTATCCAGCCATCCATCATTTACGATACGTCTTTCCCACTCCTGCGGCCTTCTCATTGAATAGATATGCGCGACCGCATATTTTACACTGGTTTCCAGGGGGCCACCCGTATAATTTTTAAAGGCATCTGTAACGTAGTGATGGTCTGTTACGTGTCTGCGAAAAATAAAGCGGATCTTGCGGTCGGGTTGCTGCTTCTGCGCATCCATAATGCCTTGACCGTAGGTATTGAAGATAAAGTTTTCAATCGAAAGCGCGCCTTTAATGACATTGTCCGCGTTTTCGCCAGCCGTGACGCCAATCCCCGCAATCTGCGGGTAGGTCAGCAATGCCTGGCGCACACTCTTTCGCATATAATCGACAGTGATGGGGTTGGTCTGGTCCTGCGTTATGCCGTGTTTTCCGGTGGCGCCAAAAGTGAAGACGTTCCAGTGAAACAGATAAATTTCAATCCCGCGATTCTCCGCGTATTGGAATACCTGTTGCCAATGTGCGATTTTCTCTTCGATGGAGATCTTTTTTACCAGCTTCAGGGTGCCCGGTTTGTCAAAATCTACGTCCTGCCACTTATTTTTATTTTGCGGATAAATATCCACGCCGATGCGATAGACGTCGTCCAACGCTACTTCGGGATAGTCCTTCAGCTTGATAATAGAAGGAAAGGGATGGGTCGTCCACAGGCTCAGCACATTGTAGCGATAGCGCGCCAGGTCATCGAGGTAGGCTTGCCAGAATTCAAAGTCCCAGACCGTTTCAATATTGTTCTGTGCCGAATCGCCCGTATCATCGTAGGACGGGGTGCGCGCATCCAGCGGAATATTAAATTTGATCCCGCGCTTTTTCACAAAGGGGGCGCGTTCCTGATTCTCAATAGGAAGACCGAGGCGCAAAAGGTCGGCTACTTCGAGACCGCCATACATTGCGCCGGTTGCATCCGTACCGATAACCTCTATCCCGTTTGGTTCAATAGACCGAATTTGAAACGCTTCGGGTAACGCCTCATCCGGCTTAATGATTAACGAAACCTGCAGATTTTCCCGCTCCGCCTCTTTTAATGCATCGTTTAGTTCTTGCGCCGCGAATACCAACTGCGGGATCGCTGCGTCGTATTCGATCGAAGCCGCGAGACGACCCGGTAGGAGAATGACTAAAACGAATATCAACCAGAGAAACGAACATGGTTTCTTTTTCATTGTTTTAATCTCCTAACTGATGTTACGCAGGTCTGGGGTTTGTGTCATGCTGAGCAGAGTGGAACGGAGCCGAAGCATCTGTTCCACCTGCGTTGGTAGTAGATTTTTCGACTCCGCTCAAAATGATAGACCATTCTATTGTGCAGATGCGTAACGTCAGCTCCTAATTCTCAAAATAGACATCAGTCCGTCTTCAATTCATCAATATTATCCCGCAATTTTTGGAACGCTTCGAGAATGAGGTCCATGTTTTCGCGCGGTCCGAGAAGAATGCGGTGCGTGAGATCAAGGGCTTCGGTTTCGTGAATGCGCTCGGCTTCGGGACAATGGACTTTGGTGTAGTCGATGGGATCAGCCTGGTACAACGGGCAGCGGATTGGACAGCCTGTTTCGCCCCATTTGCCGCTGGCAAACATGCTAAATTGATAGAGGGGCTTTGTCGGGCCAATGCCACAGGGCACGCCTTCTGCCTGGAGCGCTTTGCGGAATTGGTCGCGGTGGATGCCTTCAAATTCTTCGGCGATAAATTTGAAGTGCCAGCGATAGGGGTTCCAGCGGGTGACGCGCTCGTCAATGTCGAGACCAGTGAGTCCGGGAATAGATTCCATTCCTTTGTGGAGATACTTGAGATTTTCCCACCGGATTTCTGCTTGTTCTTCGAGGCGGGTGAGTGCGATCAGGCCGATGGCCGCTTCAAATTCGCCCAGTCTTAAGGTTGTGGCAGGCCAGGTGAAGTTCAGGCTTTCTTCGCCTCTGTCTCGGCCTGCGTGATGATACCGAAAGGCTTTTTCGTACAGGCTTTCGTCTTTGGTCATCACCACGCCGCCTTCGCCTATGGCGAGTACCTTACCGGGCATGCAGGAGAAACCGGCAAGGTCGGCGTGAGATCCCACGCCTTTGCCTCTCCATTGCCCGCCGTGCGCATGAGAACAGTCACTGACCAGGCCGATGTTGTGTTTGCGGCAGATGTCGCCTAAAGCATCTGCATCGCAGGGCATGCCGCCCATATCTACGGCAACCACTGCCCGGGTGCGCGGCGTGATGAGGGCTTCTACGCTTTTGGGATCGATGGTGTAGTTGCGCGGGTCGATGTCGGCAAAGATGGGAATGCCATTGCAAATCATGACGCAGGAAGCAGACGCGATATAAGTTGACGCAGGGACAATGACTTCACAGCCAGCTTCGACGTCGAGTGCGCGCAAGCAGGTTTCGAGTGCTGTGGTGCCTGTGGAGACGGCAAGGGCGTATTTGCTGTCGTGAAATTCTGCAAAGGCCTGTTCAAATGCGTAGAGTTTGCTGTCGCCATGGTTGTAATAGTCAAAGCCACTGCGCCCCCATTTGTGGCTGCGAAGGACGCCGACAACGGCTTTTTCTTCGCGTTCATCGTGAACCGGCCAGGGTTGGCGCAGGTCTCTATTAACCGTTTTTGAACCACCGTTGATTGCGAGTTCAGGCATTGGAGCGTTCCTTGTGGGATGAATTATCGTGCAGTTTTGTGAGTAAGGTTTGCGTTTCGTCAATCCAGCGTTCACCTGTGCCGGGAACAACGCAGGCGCGATTGTATTCGAGTGGGTCGCTTGGGTAGGGGGTAACGCCGTAGCCACCGAAGTTATACGCGCGGCGATTTGGCACATAGCCACATGACCCCTGGGAATAACCTATGACAACTGTGCGTGCAAAGGGGGATGACGATTGGGTGGATAGAGATAGCTCGATGAAGGGTTCACCCTGCCAGAAGACGAGTGATAGGTCGTCGCTTATGCGGATGGCGGGGATTTCGATTCGGATGGTTTTTTCATTTGTGTATCGGTTGGGAAGTGTGTCCTGCCAGCGCTCTACTTTAAGTGAAAGATTTGTTTCTGGTGTTGCTTGTGTCCAGGCAACGATGGCTTCTCTGGCGAGCGCTTTGCCCATTTCTTCGACCGTATCATAATTGTCTCTGGGTTCCTGAATCGGAAGTATGTTGCCACAGGCCCCTTGTAGAAATATTGAGAAAGGTACAGATGTGCCTGCTTCAAAATGGTGACGGGTTGCGCCGGGATATTCGGAGGTGAAGAGACGATTCGCGGTCATCATGATGACGGGGTGAGCTGCAAAGTGGATTGCGGTCGCGATGGGTTGGCCATTGGGTGTGTCGAATCGCAGGACAGTGACTGCAGGGTCAACTGGGCCGTTGGATAGTTTTTTGGGATTGAGGTTAAACGATTTAAAGCTGCCGTCGGGCAATATCTGGCGTCTGTTGTAGGCGAGGTCGGTGTTGACAGCGCCCGTTGAGATTGTGGCGGGTTTGAGATTGGTCATAGAGTCGATAGCAGCATCGACAACCTGCTCTCTTATGTGAACAATCGCATCATCTTCGTGGCTCCCGCCAAAGTAATAGATGCATTCTGGACCACTGTGATTGTGGGTGCTACACAGGATCAAGTTTTCGGGTGGCAGATCGGATTGTGCGGCAAAAGCATTGCGCATGGCATCGACGTCGATCCACTGAAAGCTCAGGAGATCTGCCGAGCAAATGACGATAGTGGTCGTATCGTCAGATAGTGCCAGCGCCTGGACGTATAATGGGTCGTGGATGCCTTCTGCAATGCGGGGTTGCATGGGCGAGCGGCCTACAGGAAAAGCACCCATAGCCGATCCTGTAGATGGTGTGATGTCTCGTTGTGCTGTGCCAATTTTTATTATATCTGCCAAGGCTCAGATCCCCTGTTTTGAATGTTCAGGAAACCCACACTGTTTTGTATTTGACCCCACCCCATCCTCTTGTTGAAACACTACTTAAAGCGTCATCGCACTCCACTGTTGTGTCGGATAGTCTATCCACTGTTTTGATCCGCGCTCAAACGCCCGCCGATACTCGGCGATTGCGCCTGCTTGTAGTTCTGCAATTCGCGGTGCATGTGCCGGGTCATTTGCCAAGTTCACAAACTCATACGGGTCTTCAGCAATATGATAAAGCTCTGGTCCATAAGGTCCATGTATATATTTCCACTCCTGCGTGCGGATGCTCAGATTCAAATCTCGCTGATGCTGTAACTCCGTAATCGCCACCTCACGATCAAATTCACGACCTTCAACCAGCGACTTCAAACTCATACCGGGTAAATGCACGGGAATATCCATCCCCGCAAAATCGAATGCTGTAGGTAGTACGTCCAACAGATTCACAAGTGAATCGTTCATTAACCCCTTTTGAAATCCCTTTGGCGGTTTCACAATGAATGGAATGCGAATGGCCTGTTCGTAGAGATTGTATTTCGAAAATGCGGTTACCCCTCGCGATCCCAGCAGTTCACCGTGGTCAGAAAGAAAAATGATCAGGGTGTCATCGTACAATCCATTGCGATCCAGGGCGTCTATCACTTGCTGATGGCACCGATCGCAGGCCGTGACAAAAGCCATGTAATTTGCAATCGCATCTCGCAGTTCTTCTCGCTCTAATCCGACAAAATTGGGATAAGCATCCCGATCGGGTAAATTATCCGGCGGTTCAGGTGGTAACGCAACGTCAGCAGGATTATATAAATCTGCCAAATTAGCCGGCGTTACATGAGGTGCATGAGGCCCTGACAAACTGCAAATCATGAAAAACGGATTGTCCTTGTTCTCTTCCACAAAGGCAGCAGCCTGTCCGCCAACCCACCAGTCGCGCGTTTGCTCTAACCTCAAGCTGGTCGTAAAACCCTTAAATGCCGCCGCACAATTGTCTCCGCCCTGACTAATCCCACGCGCTTCCCGTTCGCCCTTCCCCGTCTCTACCCAATCCCGATGTTCCGCCACAAAGTGGCTGTCCATGCGCTCGCCCGTCTCGTGAAACGGCCCTGCCCGATGATCAAATCCGTAATAGTTGTTGCGTTCAATAGTCGCCTGATACGGTATTGTATGCATCTTGCCAAAGGCACCCGTTACAAAACCCGCCTGCCCAAACGCCTTTCCCATTGTCCACTCGGGGATTTGTGCGGGATCCAGTAAATGCCGATTGGAATAAATCCCTGACTGAAATGCATATCGCCCGTGCAACATCGAGTGGCGACTCGGCAAACACGGCGATACAGCACACGTTGCCTGCGTAAATCGAATGCCCTCCTGAGCCAAACGATCATACGCTGGTGTCTGCAACCCCGGATAATCCGCACACCCGAGAAAGGAATGCGCTTGCTGATCGGTCATTAAAATTACTACATTCATAACCACCCTCCATCGAGCAATCAGTAAATATATCGCACCCGCCTGAACTCACCGAGCATCGGGTCCTTCACGCGTTCCATGTGATCTTGCATATATTGCATCAGCGATTCCTGCAACGCCTTGTGTGTCTCGATACCGTAGAGGTTGTGCAATTCGTGCGGATCGTTTTCGAGATCATAAAGCTCTCCAATATCCGATTGATTAAACACAAACTTGTGCGTCCTGGTGCGCACCATACGAGACTTGTGCTCCTGAATCTGACCGTTGAACTGACAATACACGCTGTCGCGACCCGTCGGTTCATCCTCTCCCTTCAACAGCGAAAGAATGCTCTGCGTATCGGGTACAATATCGGGTTGCAGACCTGCGACTTCCAAAAAACTCGGAAACAGGTCTTGCAAATAGACAAATTCGTCGTTCTCTCGACCTGGCTGCCGGCATTCGGGATGCGCTGCGATCAGAGGCAGGCGAAAACTCTCCTCGTCAAAAAAAGGCCCTTTTTCAAATAGCTTGTGTGCCCCCATATTGTCTCCGTGATCGGTGGAAAATACAACAAGTGTGTTTTCCGCCAGGCCGAGCGTTTCCAACTCGGAAAGCATACGCCCCACCAGATCATCGATCATAGTCATATATCCCCAGTAGCGCGCCGTAATCTCCGCCCATTCGTCCCAGTTGTTGGGATCGATCCCCCAATAACGAGACACCAGAGTCTGAACATAGGGACGATTTTCCAGCGTATCGCAGAAACTCGGGTCCTCCGGAATTGATTTCGGGTCGTACATCGAGTAATACGGTTCCGGCACGATACACGGACTGTGCGGCCCCCAGAAATTGGTCCAGATAAAAAAGGGATCTTCTTCCTGCGCATACGCCTGCATAAGCTCAACCGTTTCCGAGGCAACCATGGCTTCGAAATTGTGCTCAATAGTTCCGGCATGGAGGCCGTGCAATTCCCGGTTCCGCTGCCCTGGATTTCCCTGAGCATAGAACGCTTTCAGAAGCTCTGGAGGTTCCAGATTCTTCTCGTTCAAATAGTCCAGGTAATTTCTCGCAATCTGAGAATCCTTCTGCGCACCGCTTTTGATACCTGGCATATTGATATTGGATGCGGGATAGCCATATTTGGGGAAATCTCGTTTACAGCGAAATCCCCAATCACTCGGGTTCTTCTGGTGATCCACATGCCACTTTCCCGCATACCCCAGGTTGTATCCTGCCCGAGGTAGCTCTGTCGCGAAATTGGGAAGCGACTGATCCAACTGGCCGCCGTTGGTTTCAACCCCGGTAATGTGACCGTACCGACCAGTAAATAGCGCGGCTCGACCGGGCGCACATGGGATGATAAGCGGGAAAGCATTGTTGAAACGCACACCTCGGCTTGCCAGGTTGTCAATATGTGGTGTTCTGCACTGGGAGGCACCATAACAACCCAGCAGATCCCAGCGCTGTTGATCTGTAAGAATGAGCAGAATATTCGGTTTCTCTTGCATACTTGTGTCCTTGTAAATAGTTTTCTCTAACTCGCCATCGCCAGTACCCGATCTTCATCAATCAGGAATTCTTTCGGTAAATCGAGGGGATGACCATTTTCACACACGGGTAAATAATCCAGGTATTGATTTTTAGGCCTGAGCACCCGCATCCAGGGCACATCGCGTTTGGCGATAAACGTCCCTGCCAGACCGATGCGTTGTTTGTCCGAACGGTTTGGTCCGCTATAGTGCAATGCATTTTGATGCCACACGAGAATATCTCCGGGTTCCATCTCACAGGCCACTGCATCCTGTTCGGGGTTATAGCCGTGATCGCGCGGATCCACTTCCGTGAGCTTATTGCCCTGCCGCTGGTGTGCAATGCGGCCCAGCTTCTGTGAAAAAGGAATCAACTGCAAGCATCCATTTTCTTTTGTTGCCCGATCAATTGCAATCCAAAAATCAAACATCATAGGCTCGTTGGGATCATAGGGGGCCGGGGGCATGTTCCAGGCTGCAGAATCCTGATGCCAGGGAGTAATAGAACCGTGCCTGGGTGGTTTTAAAAAGAAACCACCGGCGTTTACACAAAAGTCATCCTGTAAAACAGAGCGCACCAGCCCGACGGTTCGCGGATTTGAAATCATCTTCTTCCAGAGCGTCTCATTGTGATACGCCGGACTATTCAGTCGATAAAAACGGTGCAATGGATCCCCGGCATTCGGCTGGTCTTCCTTCACGTGCCCAACTCCTAATCGCTCGTATATGTCGGCGTGTTCGGCAATAAACCGAACGCGCTCTTTGATCGCGGGGATATCGTCCTGGTTCAACAATCCCTGAAAGATGAAATATCCCTTGTCCAGCACTTCCTGTTTCCAATTCTTATCGCGTATCTCGTCTCTTCTCATAACAGATTTCCTTTGTTAATGGCCTAATCCGCCAGCCCATCCTGGTTTTCATCGGCGATGCCAGCATAAGGGCTTTCAACGATTGCCTCCCAGGCCACCCGACGCATAATCCTATCAACCCGTTCTGGGATTCCTTCCGGCGCGTAATCGGCGATGGTTTCCGGACTTTTCCGGTAAAGCATTCCGAAGTACACATATCCCGCCAGTTGCTCAATCCCGCTTGTTCTGGATAGGTGACCGCCGTCTCGATAGATTCCGCGCTTGCCAGCTCGCCCCCGGTCTTCATCAATGCAGTCGAATTCAGGCAGCTTCCCTTCATGGTATAACCGGATCATCTTCATGACGGCTTCTCCTGCTGGGATCATGTGAACTTTTCCAGGATACTTCTCTTCCAAACTGGTGTATAGCAGTTTGCCGATGGTTTTTTGCAGGTTTTTGTGATCGGCCTCCAGGCTGGCCATCACCTCGTCGGGATGCTTTTCCTTGTAAGAGGGAAGATGTCGTGGCCATCCGTCCTGGATATAGAATCTCATTTCGGGATTGTTCTCAAGGCAGAAGTCAATCCATTGTGTGTAATACTCGGGCAGGTCATCGTAATAGCAGCCCCAGGTCATGACGTCCCATTCTCCAGTTGCAATCGCGGGCAGCAAAATGGGCGCAGGGGGTGTGTCTTCGTTCCATTTGCCGAATTCCTTGAGCCATATTGCATTGGCGGCTCCTGTCGATCCGCCCCCTCCGTGGACGCGCTGGCGATGGCCCGCGTATCCCGCCGCCCCGGCAATTTCGAGGAGCTTGTTTCGGCCCGGTGCGACCCAGCTATGTCCTGTCATTACGATTCGAAGTCCATTTCCTTTCTCAAAGGATAGAGGGCCTCGTTGCGCCGAGTTTTTCCCCATTTCTATGAATTTGGCGAACTCGGCTTTGTCCGGTTTGTGAATCAGGGTCTTTTGTATCCGCGCGCCAGTCCGGTTGGGTTGCGTGCTGTTTGGCCCAATTGTTTCGGCCTGATATGCGCGCCATTCCGCTGCTGTAAGGATTCCGTCCTTATTCTTATCCGCCTTCGGATACTGTGTCAGGAATCTTTTGAAACGCGGATCCGTCTCCGATGTCCTTTGTTGTGCCAAAGCCAGTCCCATAAAACTGCAAAGGCAAAATACAAAGATGAATTTTGTTCTCATCGGCTATTCCTCCATGTTAGAAAAGGGAAATACACCTGACAATAGGGACAGCATCACTGATGCAGCAAGCTCACTTCTTATTCTATGTTCTCCATAGCCTGACGGCGGCGGCGACGGGCAAGTTCGCGCAGATCCACAACCTCATCTGTCTCATCCACAATTTCATGTCCAATTATCTCTTCAAGCACGTCTTCCAGGGTCACCACGCCAGTCAATCCACCGTATTCATCAATCACGACAAACAGATGTTGCCTGCGCTCAAGAAACATGCGCAACACCCGATCCAACGTCAGCGTTTCCACCACAAAGTGCGCGCCTCGCGAGAAACTTTGAATGGGAGTATCTTCGCGACCTTCGGCAGCCGATGACAAAATATCCCGACGGTACACGATCCCAACAACATCTTCGGCATCTTCATCTACTATGGGAATGCGACTATATGATGGAACACCAATTTGTAATACCTCGCTTACTTTTTGCTGGGCTTGAAGCGAATAAATGACCGTGCGCGGTGTCATTATTTCCTGCACTGTTTTCTCTTTTAACAATAGAATATTTTGAATGGCACTGCCTTCTTCTGCATCAATGGTTCCCGCCTGTCGCCCTATATTTACCAATGCTATGAGTTCTTCTGAAGATACGACATGTTCAACTTTTCCAGGAGATATTAGCCGTGTCACAAATTGGCACAGCCAGATAAGCGGTGCTTGTATCCAGATTAAGAACTGGATGGGATAGGCAATCAAGGATACAAGGTGCCGGGCATAAACCACGCCAATCGTCTTTGGGATAATCTCAGAACACAAAAGAATAATCAGGGTAAATACCACTGAAAAATGCGGCAACCACGGCTCACCCAGAACTTCTGCAGCTGCCGCTCCAGCAAGGGCGGCTCCACCTGTATGTGCAATTGTGTTAAGTGATAGAATACCCGCAATGGGCACATCCACATTTTCTCTAAACTTTTTCAATAACCGGCCAGAAACACTGCCAGATTTCGCCAGCGATTCGATATGCCCAACAGGAACTGAATACAATGCCGCTTCAAAAAGTGAACACATAAAAGAAAAGAAAACGGCAAAACTGACAAAAAAGATCAATTCAAACATCTGATTACTCCCCTCTGTCTAAAATGGTTTAGTATATGCCTTTCAGACCAATTCTTTATCTGGAGTCAAGTTTTCCAGAATAATCTGTACGGTTCGAATCGACTTCGGTTTGGCTGCTCTCGTTACAATATAGCTTCCAATACTGGTCATTTCCAGCGTATTTTTTTTATGCCCAAGAGCATTAGAAAGGGTAGGAATTGATCACATGGGCCAACACGATGCGAAGTTGAATTAACCGAGCCAAATTCCCCTTGCTTGGGAACGAGAGAACCATTTATTTATTGCTTCCTATTCGCAGGCTTGCAACGATTATAAAAGGTTGCGCCATTCTCAAAACATTTTACGGAGGAATAAAATGACTTCCAACCAGGACTGGTGGCCAGATCAGTTGGACCTGAAGGTTCTCCGCCAGAATTCTCCCTTGTCCGATCCGATGGACAAGGATTTCGACTACGCTGAGGCAGTTAAGACTCTTGACGTCGATGCGCTGAAGAAGGATATCGAAGAGGTGATGACGACCTCGCAAGACTGGTGGCCAGCCGACTACGGCCACTATGGGCCTCTCTTTATCCGCATGACATGGCACGCTGCAGGCACTTACCGCATCAGTGACGGTCGGGGTGGTGGAGGCTCTGGCCATCAACGCTTTGCGCCCCTCAATAGCTGGCCCGACAACGCGAGCCTGGACAAGGCGCGCCGCTTGCTCTGGCCGGTCAAGCAGAAGTACGGCCGGAATCTCTCCTGGGCCGACCTGCTCATCTTCGCCGGTAACTGCGCCCTGGAGTCGATGGGATTCAAGACCTTTGGTTTTGCTTTCGGGCGCCCGGACGTCTGGGAGGCTGACGAGACGGACTGGGGCTCCGAGACGACGTGGCTCGACGATCAACGCCACGACGCCGACGGCGAGCTTGAGGGACCGCTCGGCGCCGACCACATGGGTCTGATTTACGTGAATCCGGAGGGGCCGAATGGCAACCCGGATCCAGCCGCAGCAGCAAAGTACATTCGCCAGACGTTCAAACGCATGGCGATGAATGACGAGGAGACGGTTGCGCTTATTGCCGGTGGCCACACGTTCGGCAAAGCACATGGTGCTGCCGCTGAAGATAATGTCGGTCCCGAACCGGAGGGGGCCAGCATGGAGGAGCAAGGCTTTGGCTGGAAGAACAGCCACGGCAGTGGCAAAGGCGGCGATACGGTCACCAGTGGCCTGGAAGGTGCCTGGACCAATGATCCGGTGAAGTGGGACAACAACTTCATGGAGAATTTGCACAATCATGAGTGGGAGCTGACGAAGAGTCCCGCTGGTAAATGTCAATATGCCCCCAAGAATGCCGCTGAAGCAGCCACCGTGCCGGACGCGCACGATCCTTCGAAGAAGCACGCCCCCATGATGCTCACTACGGACCTTTCGCTGAGGATGGACCCGGACTACGCGCAGATTTCGAAGCGCTTCCTCGAAAACCCGGCGGATCTTGAAGACGCCTTCGCCAGGGCGTGGTTCAAGCTGCTCCACCGGGACATGGGACCCCTTAGTCGGTATGTCGGGCCTCTGGTTCCCGCAGAGCCGCAGTTGTGGCAAGACCCTGTCCCCGACGTGGATCACGAGTTGGTCAGTGAGCAGGATGTCGCCGACCTCAAAGCAAAGGTCCTCGCTTCGGGATTGTCCGTTTCTCAACTGGTCTCGACCGCCTGGGCATCGGCGGCATCGTACCGCGGCACCGATAAACGCGGCGGTGCGAACGGCGCGCGCATTCGCCTCGCGCCGCAAAAGGACTGGGAAGTAAACGACCCGACCGCGCTCGACGGGGTGCTGCAGACACTGGAGCAGATCCAGGAGAATTTCAACAACTCGCAGAGCGGCGGGAAGAGGGTTTCTCTCGCGGATCTGATCGTTCTGGCCGGGTGCGCAGGTGTCGAACAGGCTGCTGGGAATGCCGGTCATGACGTACAGGTTCCCTTTGCACCGGGGCGCACGGACGCGTCGCAGGAATGGACCGACGAGGAGTCGTTTGCCGTGCTCGAACCCACCGCAGACGGGTTCCGCAACTATCGCCAGGCAGGGCAGGAGGGTACAGCGGAGGACCTGCTGGTGGAGCGGGCATGCCTGCTAACACTGACCGCTCCTGAGATGACGGTGCTCGTTGGCGGCATGCGCGTCTTGAATGCGAACACCGGGCAGTCTGAGCACGGCGTGTTCACCGATCGGCCAGGGACGTTGTCCAATGACTTTTTTGTGAATCTGCTCGACATGAACACCGAGTGGAACGCGACCTCCGCAGCGCAGGACGTATTCGAGGGACGCGATTCTCAGACCGGTGCGCTCAAGTGGACCGGCACCAGGGTAGATCTCGTCTTCGGTTCAAACTCCGAGCTCCGAGCCTACGCGGAAGTCTATGGATGTGACGATGCGCAGGAGATGTTCGTGCGCGATTTCGTGAGCGCGTGGGACAAGGTTATGAATCTCGATCGCTTCGATCTGGCGTAATAAAGGAGAGTGCTATATGTATTTCGTAGTCTTCGCGACTCACAAAGAAGAAATGGGACAAGAACGGCTCCAATTGCAGGATGCATTTGCGGCCTACCTTCACGATCTCACCCAACATCCTGATGTGACCGTTCATCATGGTGGGCAGACGCTCAGCGAGAGTGACCAAACCGTTACCGGCTTTGTCCTCGTGATCGAAGCTCCCTCGCTCGAGGTGGCGCAGGCATTTGTTGCCGGCAGTCCCTATGCTCAGGCGGGCACCTTCGCCGAGTCTCACATTCGCCCCTGGAACTGGTTGACGGGACGCCCTGGCTGATCGCGTTGCCGCACCGCCCAAATATCTCCGGGCGTGAGGATCACAAGGTGTGCGCAGGCTGGCCAAGGAGGTATCATGAGCAACCGTCACGAGCAAGGCGCTCCTGACGTTCACTACGAACCCGACGAGAGTCCTCCGGCACTTGTGTCTCTGGGCAGCGGCCTGCAGCTGGTAGTCCTCGGCATAACAAGCATCATCTTTATCCCCACAATCGTCATCAGAGCCAGCGGCGGAACCGATGCGTACCTGTCCTGGGCCGTGTTCGGTGCGGTCGCCGTCAGTGGTATCTGCACGGCTCTGCAAGCGCTCAGGCTGAGCCGGGTTGGAGCGGGATACCTGCTCTTTATGGGCCCCGCCGGAGCCTATATCGGAGTTTGCGTCAGCGCCCTCATCGAGGGCGGTCCAGCGCTGCTCGCTACCCTGGTCGTCGCATCGTCGCTCGTCCCGATCGTGATTTCGATGCGGCTCGCCCTGTTCAGGCGGCTTCTGACACCGACCATCGTCGGTACCGTGAACATGCTGATACCCGCGACCGTGCTGCCGGTCGTATTCAGTCGCCTGGCCGACGCGCCGCACGACATGGCGCTCAGTGCGCCGCTCACTGCGGTAGCGACGGGCCTGGTCATCGGAGGCATCTCCCTGAAGGCGGGGGCAACGCTGCGTTTATGGGCACCGCTCATCGGGGTGATTGCGGGTTCGGTTCTTGGCGGATCGCTGGGACTCTATGACCTCGACCTGGTTGCCCGAGCTCCGTGGATCGGATTGCCACAGGGCAACTGGCCGGGTATCGGACTCGACCTCGGTCCTGCCTTCGTGGGACTTCTGCCTGCCTTCGCATTCGTAGCCCTCATCGGCGCCATCCAGACGATTACCGGTGCGGTCGCCATCCAGCGCGTGTCGTGGCGCCGGCCGCGGGCCGTGGACTACCGTGCGGTGGAGGGCGCGGTGACGGCGGACGGCATCGGCAAACTGCTATCGGGCATCACGGGGATCGTGCCGACTCAGACCATCGGAGTCAGCGTCCCGACGGTAGAGCTTACGGGGGTCGCGGCCCGCCGCGTGGGAATCGTTGCCGCCGGCGTGCTGATCGTGCTGGCGTTCTTGCCCAAGGCACTTGCCATGATACTGGCGATACCCAGCCCGGTCGTCGTCGCCTATCTGACCGTCGTGCTGGCGCTGACCTTTGTCCGTGGGATGACGGAGGTGGTACAGGACGGGATTGATCATCGCAAAGCGCTGATCGCCGGTGTCGCCTTCTGGGTTGGCGTCGGCTGCCAGAACGATCTCTTATTCCCCGAGATTCTCGCGGAGTTGGGGGGCGGTCTGCTGGGGAACGGCATAACGGCCGGGGGAATCATGGCGATTCTCATGACTTTGTTTCTGGAAGTGACGGCGCCCCGCCGCAGCCGGATCGAAGTGGAACTCGATCTGTCCGTGTTGCCGAAGATCAGGGCGTTCCTCAATGCGTTCGCATCCCGCAACGGCTGGGGGGCGAAGATGGTCGACCGTCTCGACGCCGCTAGCGAGGAGACGTTGCTGACGCTGATCGGGCAGGACGAGGGCCGGGAGAAACGCGAGCAGCGGCGCCTTCTCGTGAAGGCACACAAGGAGAGCGGCGATGCTGTCCTCGAGTTCATTGCCGCGGTGGGCGAGGAGAACGTTCAGGACCGGATCGGATTGCTGACGGACCGGCCCGATGACGTGCTGATGGAGCGGGAAGTCTCGCTACGGCTGTTGCGGCACATCGCGTCCTCTGTTCGCCACCAGCAATTCCACGACACGGATATCGTGACCGTCCAGGTAAAAGTTCCGGAGACGGGCGATGAGAACCGTTAAATCTTCGACCAGGCAGGAAGCATTTGAAACATGAAGAAGAGTTCGAGCGGGCCTGGACCGACCCAGGCAACACCCGAATCGAGCTGTCTCCGGTTGACATCAACCTGGTGCTTGCCCAGTATTACCGCACGAATAAACCGCTCAAGTTTACCCGGACCATGTTGTGGGACATGGAGGTGAAAAAGGCGTTCCGGCCCGATCTCTATATTCCTTCTGTTGTAACGGCGGGCAGTTCCCACTATTGGCGCCAGCAAGCGGCGGCCGACGGAGCCGAATCCTTCGTGCGATGCTCGCGGCAGCGCCTCTGGCTTAAGCCGTCAGAGCACGGGTTGGTCCTCGAACAGGTCCTCCTTAACCCTGCGCGGCAGAGTGCCACTTTCATCGGGACAGCGGAACTCCTCGACAAGGACGGGAACTTGCTTCGAGCAGGGGAAGGACAGCCTCTCTTTCACGTTGAGCATTCTGTCGATGGTGACGAATTGCGACCTCTGAACCTGTGGCGCATCGTTTACCTCACGGACAGACCCGAGCAGAAACTGATCAAGCGGTTCACGCTTGCGAAGGACGTGTGGCTGCGTGAGTTCGTCGAAATCTACATCCGACAGGACTTGAAGATCGAGTTGACCCGGAGGAATGTCTTATGAGAGAACCACCCACCGAGAAACCTGCAGGGGAGCCGCTCTGATGAAGATCCAGGACATCCGGCATGTGGGGTTGCTGTCGTCGGCGATCGCGACCCACGCCGAGTTCTACCTCGAGGTCTGGGGACTCCAATCGGCCGGAGAAGATCGGCATGTACGATATCTCCGCGGGGCGTCGTCCGAGCACCACATTCTCAGTCTGCATCAAGCGGAACGGCGTGGGCTCCACCACTTAGCCTTCGGCCTTGACGGGCGCGAAGCAGTTGACGCGGCGGCAACCGAACTCGAACGGCAGGGAACTACCCTCGTGGCGCAGCCGGACGACCTGGACGAACCCGGCGGCGGATACGGGTTTCGGTTTCTTGACCCGGAGAACCGCTGCATCGAGCTATCGGCTGGCGTGGCCGAACACCCGAACGGCTGGTCTGCCGGGAAAGTCGCCCCCCGCCGGCTGTGCCATGTGGGCCTCAACACTCCGAGGATTGATCAGGTCGTGGAGTTCTACACCGAAATTCTCGGGTTTCGGGTCTCGGACTGGATTGAGAACCAGATGGTCTTCCTGCGATGCGACCGGAGACATCACGCCATTGTCTTCAATCGCGCAGATTACGCATCGGTCCACCATGTCGCGTACGTGATGGCTAACGTAGATGACGTGATGAAAGGGGTCTCCAACCTGCGTGCCCAAGGGCAGGAACCCGACTGGGGACCGGGGCGTCACGGCCCGGGCAACAACATCTTCTGCTACTACAAGGATCCGGCTGGATACGTGAACGAATTTTCCAGCGACATAGAGTACATCGAAGACGACGCAACGCACGAACCCGCGGTGTGGAGACGGGTGCCGGAAACTGCGGATCTCTGGGGTACGGCAGGAGCGCCCAGTCCCGACATTCGGAAGGCGATGGCTGGCGACCCTGATCCAGGCTGGGCTGTGAAGGACATCAACGCGGATTTATAGGGGGACGTTCGTGCGCGACTTCGTGAATGCGTGGGACAAGGTGATAAATCTCAATCGCTTTGACCTATCGTAATCTCAAAGGTTGGGACCGCAAGTTCGTGCAGGGGAGGACACTGAATGTTGGTGTCCTCCCCTTATGTCTGGCGGATATCATCGATGTTCATCGGAGACTCCTTTGAGTAGGCTTGACGATTTCATTAGATTATTAACCGGATGGGAGTGACGCGATGAGTGAACAACAACTTTTTACGGATCTTCTGACCAATCAGCCAGCAACCGCTGGCTCATAACCTGAGGACACACCATGCAAGTAGGAATTATGTCAGGCCAAATCGCTCGGCCGACCCTGGAGGAATCGCTCGACGCCATACTCGGGCACGACATCAGGCATCTTCAATTCAATTTGGGATCCCTGAATATGGAGGGTTCGCTATCTGATAAACTCGCAAAGGCACCTGTAGTTCGTGCGGAGATCGAAAAGCGCGGTATGGTCATCGCTGCCTTGGCTGGCACGGTCAATATGGTTCATCCCGATGAAGAAAAACGTCAGGAAGCTATCGAGCATCTCAAATTGCTTATCCCGGCGTGTGACCTAATGGGTACCTCGGTGATTGCCACCTGTACCGGATCGCGCGATTCGGAGAGCATGTGGCGCTGGCACCCGGATAATGATACAGAAGAAGCCTGGGAGGTGTTACACAATACCCTGGAACAGGTACTGCCGGTTGCCGAAGCGGCTGGCGTGACCCTTGCGTTTGAACCAGAGATAAATAACGTTGCCAGCACAGTGCATAAGAGTCGGCAACTGATTGATGAAATGGGTTCACCAAACCTGAAAGTCGTGATGGATGCCGCCAATATTTTTGGCAAAGATGACCTGTCTCGTATGAAGGAGGTACTGGACGAGGCTTTCGAGATTTTGGGTGATTACATTGCCATTGCCCATGGCAAAGATCTGGATCGCGGTGGCGATGCCGGACATCTCGCTGCAGGTACCGGCAAGCTCGATTACGCCCATTATGTATCGTTACTTTGTAAGCTCTCCTTCGACGTGCCGGTCATTCTGCATGGCCTTTCCGAAGATCAGGTGGATGAAAGTGTTGCGATGCTCCGGCGTCACGCTGCAGCATACCAGTAAGGGGTTAGCGATATGAAAGCCAAAGTCGCCATTCTGGGTTGTGGAAGGGCGTCGCAAAAATGGCATTTGCCGACAATGCGCGAACTCGCCAAACATGGCGAACTCGATTTTGTCGCGCTCTGTGACATGGATCAGTTGTTAGCAAAACAGACTGGAGAAATCTACGGTGTTCCGTGGTACACCAGTGTCGAGCAGATGCTGGAAAAGCACTCGGACATCATGGCCGTAGATGTCATCGCCGGCGACCCAACACACCATGTGCTTGCCAGGCTGATCGCAGAACACGGCAAACACGTCATGGTGGAAAAGCCGATGGCGCTGACCTTGCCCTGTTGCGACATTATCATCGATGCTTGCCGCCGTAATAGCGTGCATTTCGAAGTGGCAGAAAATTACTTTCGCATGCCGAAGCAGAGGATGATCATCAAGCTCATTACAGAGGGGATTCTGGGCGATATCGTTCGCGTATATTTCGTTGAGCCCAAGCGGCAGGATCCATTTGAGCCGACTGTTACGCACAGCGGTTTGGGCCGACCCATCTCGGGGTTTGGTCGCACTTCTGGCATGTGCATGGATATGGGGGCACATCGGTTGTCACAGTTGCGTTTGTACGCGCAAAGCGAGCCTCGGCAGATTACCGCGGCGGTGAGAAAGTACCGGTCGGATCCCATGAGTATCCATGAAGACTGGGCGCATGCTATGATTGATTTTGAAAGCGGCGCAGTGGGTATTTATGAGACGTCGCGGCTGGGTGAGGCACAGAAATACTGCCAGATTATCGGCACCCTTGGCGGTATTCTCGATACCGACTATTTCGGCCCGGAGATCCCCCTGCGTTTGCGCATCGGCGAGGAGATGCAGGATATCCCTGTTGAGACAGTACGTCGCAAAATTGATGGCGTGGATGTGCTGCAGCGGATCGTCGTGCATACGGAACCCGAGATCGTCTATGAGAATCCGTTTCGCGACTACGCCATCGACGATTGGTGTGTTGGTCATGCTTCCGAGATTATGAGTATCGCCAATGCAGCGCTCCATGATGAACCGGTAGAATATGGCGTAGAAGGACGCAAAGATGTTGAGATGGCCATGGCGATTTACGAATCGTCGCTCAACGGCATGGCTCCGGTTAAGTTGCCCCTCGAGGGCGTGACCGCTTACGAGCAGATGGTACACGAGGATTATCTCGAAAAATTTGGTCGTCCCATCGATCAGTTTTAGCAAACAATCCCCTTGGGATCCCTGAATTGGGAGAATTTGATGCTAAAATACATTTTGCCAATAGCGATTTTTGCAATCGCAGTTTCGTTCGCGAATGCACAAAAATCGGAGATGAGTATGATTGAACGTTGGGACATATATGAAGTAACTTTAAATGGGCCAGACACAGGAAATCCGTTTACTGAGGTCGAATTAACAGCAGAATTTAAACAGGGTGATCGAACTTTTGAGCCGGATGGGTTCTACGATGGAAACGGGGTTTACAAAATCCGATTTATGCCCGACGCAATCGGTGGATGGACGTACACGACGAAAAGTAACCGCGCTGAACTCGATGGGCAGACGGGGCAGTTTACGTGTGTTGAACCGTCTGAGGCAAACCATGGACCTGTGCGTGTCTATAAAGACTTTTACTTGCGATATGCTGACGGCACCCCCTATCACCAATTTGGGACGACCTGCTACGCTTGGGTACATCAAGGGGATGCGATGGAGGAACAGACGCTCCAAACCCTCGCCGAGGCACCTTTTAACAAGATGCGGATGTGCATTTTTCCAAAAGACTATGTTTACAACAAAAATGAACCCATTTACTATCCGTTTGAAGGGAAACCGCTAAAGGATTGGGACTTCACAAGGTTCAATCCTGAATTCTGGCAGCATTTTGAGCAGCGAGTGCAAGACCTTTTGGACCTCGGTATTGAGGCGGATATCATCCTGTTTCATACCTATGACCGATGGGGTTTCGAGTACATGGATGCCGAAAGCGATGACCGATACATACGCTATGCTGTCGCTCGATTGGCGGCATTCCGAAACGTCTGGTGGTCCCTCGCGAATGAATACAATCTTATGCGGGCGAAAGAAGAATCAGATTGGGATCGGTTCTTCCAGATTATCCAGGCCGAAGATCCGTATCAGCGGTTACGTGGGATTCACAATGGCAGACGTTGGTATGACCACAGTAAGCCGTGGGTAACACACACCAGTATCCAAACGTCCAACATGGCACAGGGCATCCACTATCGCACGCAATACGGAAAACCAGTTATCTACGATGAGTGTCGCTATGAGGGCAATATTCCGCAAAGGTGGGGTAGTATCACCGCGGAAGAGATGGTACAGCGCTTTTGGGCAGGTACGGTCTCTGGATGCTATGTCGGACACGGGGAGACATACAAACATTCTGAAGACCTTCTCTGGTGGGCGAAAGGTGGTGTGCTGCGGGGTGAAAGTCCACTGCGGATCGCGTTCCTCAAGAATTTCATGGCTGATGCCCCTGCGTTTGATACGCTTGAGCCGATTGGTGATGATAGGGGACAGTATATCCTCGCGAAACATGGAGAATACTACCTTACTTACACAACCGAACCGCAGACGATAGCGTTGGACTTACACGGAGAACGACCCTATAAAGTTGATGGTATTGATACGTGGAACATGAAAATCGTTCCTGTCGGTACAGCCCAACCGGGTGAGTACACGTTCGCTACACCGTATAGTGGTTTTGCGTATCGCTTTACGCCGTATGCACCGGGCGAGAAACTCCGTCCAGAGGCAAGGGCATCCGCCGATGTGCTTCATGGGAGTGAGCCACTCACGGTGACTTTCTCAGCAGAAGAGGACCTGACACATCACTGGGATTTCGGAGACGGTACAACATCCACCGAATCGAATCCGACCCATGTCTATGAGAATATCGGGCAGTACGTTACAACACTCACGGTAACAGACGCCGAAGATATAACATCAACTACCGCCCTCGCGATCTATGTATTACCAAAGGCACCGGCTGACATTGAGACGCACACAGAATTTCCCGGTTCGCGCGACGGACTCGTTTTTCTCTGGCATAACACGCTTGATAGTAGTGGAGAGGTTGAACTGCGCGGAGAGGCAAAAATCAGTGAAGACGAACAGATGGATCTGACCGGTGGTGCGTTCCTCACCAAAGGCGTGAATGATAAGCTTCTGGAAGCATGTCAGGCAAGCAACCAATTGACGCTTGAATGTCTCGTTACAACGGATAACCTGGATCAGAGTGGTCCGGCGCGGATTATTTCATTCTCGAACGACTCTACCCATCGCAACTTTACTTTGGGGCAAAATGGCAACCGTTTTGCCGTGAGAATCCGCACACCGAGAACAGGCGCGAATGGCAGGGGCGGTGAGTTCTCTTTCAGTAAAATTGAGGCGGGGAAACCGACGCACATCATCGTCAGTTATTTTGACCGGAACGTCTATTGTTACATCGATGGTGAACTTGTCCACGTTAGCAACGGAATCCAAGGGGATTTCAGTAATTGGGAACTCTATCCGTTGCTTTTCGGTGATGAGGCGAGTGGCGGTCGGAATTGGGAAGGTAAACTTAACTACGTGGCGATTTACAGCCGATTCGTTGGTGTCGAGGAAGCTGCACATAAGTTCAAACTGATTCAAGGTGAGTAGAAGTTAGATATGCTGTAGAGTAAGGAAGAAGATTTTTCTTTAGAAAAACCAGGAAAGGAAAATAAACATGCAGGAAGACAACAGTCAGGAAATGGACACGCTTTGGGGCGAAGATGTTATTGCACTGCGCGCTGAAAATGCAGAACGGGGTCAACTCTTTAATGATGGCAATTACGCCATGTTTATCCACTGGGGTCCATATGCACAACTTGCCAACAAAGTCGATGGCAAAACGTACTACGGCATTGGCGAATGGATCATGAACCCGCGCATGGCCAATATTCCGGTCGAGGAATATATGGAAATGGCGAAAACCTTTAACCCCGTCAATTTTGATGCAACAGAAATAGCACAACTGGCCAAAGACGCGGGCATGAAATACATCATTATCACCAGCAAGCACCACGATGGTTTTGCCATGTATCGCTCAGCCTGCAACGACTTTAACATTGGTGCGGTTACCCAATTTAATCGCGACCCTATGAAAGAACTCGCCGGGGCCTGCAAAAAACTCGGTCTCGGATTTGGATTCTACTACTCTCACAATCAGGACTGGACTTTTCCTGGTGGGGCAAACGGCCCAGGCACAGATGCCGATGGCAACCCGGCCACCTTCGACGATTATTTTGTCAAAAAATGCCTGCCACAGGTCGAAGAAATCACCAGCCAGTACGGTCCCATCGAACTCATCTGGTTTGACACACCCGGACAAATGCCCAAAAAGTACATTGAGCAACTCATCGAAGTCGTGCGCAACAATCAACCCAATGCCCTCGTTTCAGGTCGCGCCGGGCATGGGCTGGGCGACTACAAGACGCTGGGTGATATGGATGTGCCATCCACCAATGTTGAAGGTATGTGGGAAAGCGTCGATACCACCAATGACTCCTGGGCTTTTGCCTGGTACGATGAATACTGGAAAACACCCGGAGAAATTCTTCGCCGCCTGATCTCCTGTGTTGCCAGAGGTGGCACTTACATGCTCAATATAGGTCCCCGCGGTGACGGTTCAATACCCGAAAGAGCTGCCCGCACTTTACGTGCTGCTGGCAAATGGATCAGGCGCTATCCCCAGGTCGTCTATGGTACCGATGCATCGCCCTGGCAACATGCCCTGCCCTGGGGAGATGTGACGGTAAAAGACAACACGCTCTTTCTCAGCATTTTCAACTGGCCTGCCTCTGGCACACTTTATCTGCCAGGCCTCAAAACGGAAATCGAATCTGCATCCCTCCTCGATGGCGATCAATCTACACCTTTTGAGAAAAAGCACGGCTGGACCTGCTTCGAGCTATCGCCACAGGCGCCCGATAATCTGGTTTCAGTTCTTGAAGTCAAGCTCAAAGGCACGCCAAAAGCCGATTCGACCTGGGCAATTGATCCCGAAATAGAGACTGAAATTTTTTCAGAAGCTGCGGTCGTTGAAAATGCCACATTGGAAAATCAACGCTGGATGGAAAAATTTGGAGAATGGAAACACGTCAGCCGTGTTCACAAATGGACGCCTGAAGGCAAAGCGACTTGGACGGTCAACGTTCTTGCACCTGGAGACTATATCGTAGATCTCACCTATTCAGGTGAAGGGCGTCTCGTCTGGGGGGTGACTATTGAAAATGGTGAACACATTCAAAATCAGCAAAATTCTTCGCATAACTACCAGCGTTTTCCCATCGGCTGGATTAACTTTTCCGGGCCGGGTACTTACAAAATCAGCGTTTCCTGTCTCGAAGGCGATTTGGGCAAAGCCAGTCTAAAATCGATTCACTTCACTCCTGTTCACAATATTCTCTAAATCCATTGCAGGAGATACAGATGACACAGGACTTCACAGAACAAAACAGGTCTTTAACGCTCGGCAATGGTGTCAATACCGATTTTACCGCAACCGAAGTAAACAAAGTAGCCTATGATAAAGGCTTTTATATTGCGTTCAAAGAAGCCGGATTTGATTCCGTCCGTTTCTTTATTAAACAAGGCTGGAATCCGGAGTTCTATAAACCGGCCGTTGACGATGCGTTGGAACTCGGCTTAAAAATCGTCGTTGTTCCTTTTTCAATGTATTGTTGGGGAAAAGAAAGCCTTGTACAGTGGTGGGGCGAAGTTGCGGAATATTATAGAGACTATCCTGCTGAGGTGATTTTTGAAGCATTTAACGAACCCAAAATGGCAGGACATCCCGACGGAGAAGAAGCTGAAACCATGGAATGGTATTCAGCGTGTATCCAGGAAATTCGCCGGTCAAATCCAACGAGATTGATAGCCATTGGCGGGCCGCATTTTAATGGCGTGCAGTTGCTCACGAAATATGTAACACCAGAGTATCTTTCATATAAGCTCCAGGATGGAACCGGTTTTGCCGATGACCTCAATATTTGGGGCGTCTTTCATTGCTATCACCCCAAACCTTTTACCCACGGTGCAATAGACCAGGATATCAACAAAGATCATCCAGGCTGGCGAGAAACCATCCTTGCAGATTTGGAAGAAGCCGATGTGTGGTCAAAAAAACATAACAAAAAGGTCTATCTCAGTGAATGGGGCGCACGTCTTAATCATAAAATAAAGCATGTTGAAGAATACACGGGCTTTATGGTACCTGAGCTTGCCAAAAGAAATATTGAATGGTCGTATTACTGTGGTGTATTCAATAATGCCTGGCCCTACGGACTGTATAATTCAGAATGGGGATTTGCAGGTGTTGAAGGTGTGGTAAAAAACCTGACCGGAAAAGAACCGCTGGCCAAAGTCCCGCCTACCAACCAGATTGTCAATCCGGACTTTCAGCTCGATTTGGCAGACTGGAATTCATCCGAATATGCCATCATGGGGACTGCTGACGGACAAGGTGTAGATGGAACACGGGCCATCAGAGTACACGTGCCTTTTACCTTTGACCCCGATGTGGGGCGCGGGGTGATACCGTCGCTCTATCAGCAATATGAGCCGGACTGGAAGTTTCGCGTAAGGGGAAAGGTGCAGGCAAATAAGTACACTATCCAACTCCGGGAAAGCAGCATATATCGGATCTCGTTTTACGCGAGATGCGAAGTCGGTACTGCGCGGTTGCAGATTCAGCTTGGTCACGCCCCCGAAAATGACCCCGTCATCTGGACTTCTGAAGAAATAACTGTGGATAGCAAACTGAAGAAATACGAACTCGAGTATGAACATGTCGTCCAATCGGTCAGCAACGTCCGATTTTCTTTTATCTTCATTGACCGTCATTCAGAGATCATTCTCGACCAGATTGAACTGCGCGGGCGAAGACCTGAATAACTGATGTTACGCATCTGCACAATATAATGGGCCTGTCATTTTGAGCGGAGCGCAGCGGAGTCGAAAGAGCGGTGTACAACTGGCCGCCTCTCAGGCCAGTTCATCTACTACCAACGCAGGTGGAAGGGATGCTTCGGCTCCGTTCCACGGAGTTTATCTTGAGCGAAGTCGAAAGGCTCAGCATGACAAAACGCCTGACATGCGTAACGTCAGTGAATAAGCAGAGGAGGCGGTCTTTATGTCGGCTTTAGAAAAAACCAATATCGTTTTTATTCTCGCCGATGACATGGCTGTTTGGGCGGCGGGTTGTTATGGCAATGCAGAAATTCGAACGCCAAATCTCGACCGCATGGCGGCAACAGGCGTGCGGTTTGAGAATTTCTTTGTGACGATTCCGGTGTGTTCGGCCAGCCGGGCTTCTTTTTTGACCGGGCGGATTCCGTCTCAGCACGGCGTTCACGATTTTATTGCGGGTCAGGTCAATTTTGGGACTACAGGACAGAGTTTTCTCGATGGTGAAGTTTGTTACACAAACGTTTTGGCTGACAATGGGTGGGCGTGTGGTCTGTCGGGCAAATGGCATTTGGGCAATTCGTCTCTTCCGCAATGTGGTTTTTCTCACTGGTTTGCGCATCCGGGCGGGGCGGGGGTTTATAATGATCAGAGTATGATACGCGATGGTGTGACAGCGGTTGTGCCCGGTTATGTGACGAATGTGATTACGGATGATGCGCTTGAATATATCGATGCTCACGCAGAAGATGAAAATCCATTTTATCTGAGTGTTCATTATACTGCGCCACACGCGCCGTGGATCGGTCATCCTCAGGATATTGTGGATTCTTATGACGACTGTGCGTTTGATACGTGTCCACAGGAACCACGCCATCCATGGGCAAAGGTGCCCGAGGATGATGCAGATCTGCCAGCCCGGTCAATGAGAGGGCTGAGCAATAACCTGGGGCAGCGCGAGAGTTTGAAGGGATATTTTGCGGCGGTGACCGCGATGGATCTGGATGTGGGGCGGATTTTGGACAAGCTCGAAGAAAAGGGTTTGCGCGAAAATACGCTTGTGGTATTTACTTCTGATAATGGGTATTCGTGCGGGCAACATGGGTTTTGGGGTAAAGGCAATGGAACCGATCCGGTGAATATGTATGAGAATTCGATTAAGGTGCCTTTCCTGGCTACGCACCCGGGTGTGATTCCAGAAGGCACGGTGCAATCGGCGATGGCTTCGGCTTATGATGTTTTGCCCACGTTTTTGGACTATGTTGATCTTCCGCTTCCCGATACAAATTTGCCAGGACAATCGTTTCTTCCAGTGTTGAAAAATGAACGTGCAAAAGGTCGTGACAGTGTTGTCATTTACGACGAGTATGGTTATTGCAGGATGATTCGGACCGCCGAGTGGAAATACATCCATCGTTATCCAGATGGACCAAATGAGCTTTACGATGTTGTGAATGATCCCGATGATCGCAACAATTTAATTGATGACCCGGCACAGGCTGATCGCGTGAAAGATCTCAAAGGAGAGATGGATACATGGTTTGAGGAATACGTGATTCCAGATATCGATGGCCGCATATACAATGTGAAGGGTTATGGCCAGTTGCGGCCTGTGGGTAGAAAATGGGAAGATGGAAAAGAACCTTTTGCAGAGGCTGTTAAAATCAAGAGAAGGGAAGCGTGAACGCCAAATCCAATATCATATTAATCATGACGGATGATCAAGGTCCCTGGGCACTTGGTTGTGCCGGAACTCCGGAACTGCGTACACCTGTGCTGGATCGAATGGCAGAGGAAGGTATGAGGTTTGAAAACTTCTACTGCACTTCGCCTGTCTGCTCTGCTGCACGGGCTTCAATTCTCACCGGCCGTATACCTTCAAATCACGGTGTGCTCGACTGGATTCGCGGTGGTGCCATGAAAGGAGACCAGAAGCATAAACGAAAAGATCCTGCTCTTAACCTCGATCCAGGCGATGGTAATGAGCCCATTGAATATCTGGAAGGAATTAAAGGATATACCGACTATCTCGCAGAAAACGGCTATGTCTGCGGATTGAGCGGGAAATGGCATTTGGGGCACAGCATAAAGCCGCAAAAAAGTTTTGACATGTGGTTCCCCTGCCAATATGGCGGAGGCGCATATTATGCAGCACCCATGATAAAGGACGGGGTGCCTTATATTGAAAAATCCGGCTATATTACAGACATAATGACCGACAAGGCACTCGATTTTATTGATGAACACGCAAGCAAAAGCCCTTTTTACTTAAGTGTACATTATACCGCTCCCCATTCACCGCTTATCAATAACCATCCGCAGGAGCTGGTGGATTCGTATGATGACTGTGATTTTTCTTCAATTCCCCGCATACCACTCCGCGATGAAGCCACCTGGAAGCCTTTTCCGGAACCGGAAACTGAAGAATGGAAAGAAAATCTGAAAGGTTACTTTGCGTCCATCACTGCAGTTGATATGAATGTGGGCAGAATTTTAGAGAAGCTCAAAGAAAGAAAGATAGATGATAGTACTCTCGTGATCTTTACAAGCGACAATGGTTTCAGTTGCGGTCATCACGGTTTTTGGGGAAAAGGAAACGGCACCTATCCAATAAATATGTACGACAATTCAGTTAAGGTACCTGCCATTTTCCGGCATCCCGGTAGAATACCTGCAGGTGTAGTAACCGATATCATGGTAAGTCAATACGACTTTATGCCTACAGTTTTAGATTACGCAGGTATTGAAGTGGAATTCCAGGATAGAGAAGAATTACCCGGCCGCAGCTTTGCAGATACTTTACGCGGAATAGATGGTGCAGGCGACGATATGATCGTTGTCTTTGATGAGTATGGACCGGTCAGAATGATTCGGGACAAGAAATACAAATATATACATCGTTATTATTATGATAAGAACGAACTCTATGATATGGAAAACGATCCCGATGAAGCGTATAATCTTATTGACGATCCTGCTATGATTGACATCGTATTGACCATGCGTAAAAGAATGAAGTCGTGGTTTGTAAAGTACAGCGATCCGGATAAAGATGCCCTTAAAGAAGGAGTTACGGGAAACGGACAGATGGACCGGGCGGGGAGCAAAGGCTATCATCAATGGCCTGAGCACGACACGACAAAAGGTGAAACCTTGTCTGGTAAAGCAATTGATAATCCCCTCGCAAATAAACAAAATAGAGCTCAATAATCAGGATATCATACCAAACGGGAGATCATCGTGTCATCAAACATCCATTTTGCTATGGGCGGTGCCATTTTTGGAGCGTTCACCGCTGAATCTGCGGCACTGATCGCTAAGCACGGTCTGCCGGGCATCGAACCTTACCGCAGTGGCCTGATCGCATGGCTCGACGACCCGCAAGCGCTGAAGGCCCTCCTCGACGAGCGCGGTTTACGGCTCATTACCGCTTCGAACGGCGGGCCCGGTCAGTCAATGGAATTCATCGATCGGTCAAAACGTCAGGAAACAATCGCCGACCACGTCGCTTTCTGCCGCGATTTTCTGAAGATCTTCGGCTGCACGCACTTCAAGATCAACATGGGCAGCCGCCCGCAGAACGGAACTACCGCGGATGACATCAAAGCGATCTCGGAAACTGTGTCAGAACTCGGCAAGCGAACGCTTGAGATGGGTGTGACGATCGCGCCACACCCGCATATCTGGGGGCCGATCGAGCGGCCGGAGGAAGTTCGCGCCCTTCTCGATCAGACCGACCCAGATATCGTGTCCTGGATTCCCGACACCGCACAGCTCAATCTCGGAGGAGGCGATCCCGTTCAGCTCATCGACGATTATTACGACCGACTGGCCGCCGTCCACTGGAAGGATTCGAAGGCGTCGTATCGCGGTTATACTGGCCCGACACCGACGAAGGAGATGCACGCGGAGGAGATTCTGTACAAAGATCTGGGGTCCGGCGGCGTTGATCACCCTGCGATTTGGGCCATGCTGAATGCGCGAGGCTACGACGGATGGATCACGCTCGATCTCGATCCCCCGCGTCCCAACGAAGGCGAAGGTTCAGTTGACGACAAAATGGGGATCAACTGTAGATATCTGATGGAAACATTGAAAGTTTCCCACCTTTAGTGTGTCAATCCCGACAGGGTTGAAGAACATGGTCTGACTTTATCGAGGAAGAAAACAGGTTTACCGTGCGGCTTTGGATGGAGTCAGAGGACACGCCGGCGTATCAGTCACTATGACGGACGGTATCCACCATTTGAAAACTGAGTTGGACGAGTCTGAAAGTGGGGGAGGGGATCAGGTGTGGAAGGCGTGCCTTTGATCCGATTTTTCCGTATTTAACTTGTTTTGTTATCCTTTTTTGTCTTTGTTTAGATACATTATGGCCATGCTGTTGCAAACCAACGGTCGCCCCCAAGCATTGCAGGCGCTGATCGGCGCCGAGCGGGATTGTGGCACTGGCTTCCTGCAGCTTGCCAACGCATTTTCTGCCCCTTATCCAGGAAGTATCCAAAGAAAAAGCGACTTCTATTGCCATGCCCTAATGGCGATGCCACAATAGGAGATCACCATGCTCAAGAAACTAACTGTCCGAAACTTCAAGTCCCTCAACGATGTCACGGTAGAATTGCCCCGTCTATCGGTTCTTTTTGGACCCAATGCCGTGGGTAAGAGCAATCTGCTCGATGCCATCCAGACTCTTTCAAGGATAGGTAACGCACCCACATTATCCGAGGCACTTGGACAATCGTCCCCGATACGTGGCCACTCCTTTGAAGCGTTCTCCTTCGCTCCAGGAGGGTTGCCTGGACTGTTCGAAAAAGGATCCGCACAGTTTACGTTAGAGGCCGATCTGATTACTGGTAAAGGAAACTATCGGTATCGTATTGAACCACGAGTTGATCTTAGATCGGGCCAACTCAGCATTAATGACGAATATTTGACTCAGCTTAGTGTTTCCGGGAGACCAAAGGGAACCGCAGCTATTGAGTGCCTGGGAGCACATCTCCATATCCGCGCCCAAGCTGAAACGGATTATATACGGCAGGAACTGATTGGCTTGAATCACTCTATTTTATCAGACCGAAGTCTGGGACCCAAGACATACCCCTATCTGGAGCAAGTTCGCAATGAGTTGCTGAACTGGCGTACTTACGATTTCGAGCCACGGATGAAAATGCGGGAGGAGCAATCTCCTGCCGACGTGTTCGACATTGGTGTTCACGGGGAGTACATTGCACCATTTCTGTATAAGCTTCGAGCCGAGTTCCCCAAATACTTTGATGCCGTATTTCGAACATTACGTTCAATCGTGCCAAGTATTGAGACGCTGAATGTCGAATTGACCGAACGACGCGGTACGTTAGAGCTGTGGATCCAACAGGCGGGTATAGAGTATTCCTCTCGGGTCTTATCTGAAGGAACATTAAGAGTCCTCGCACTTTGCGCCATGGCTGTTAATCCCTGGGGCGGATCTCTCGTAGCACTGGAGGAACCCGAAAACGGCGTTCATCCGCGCCGGATCGATCTGATTGCACAGCTTCTGTTTTCCCTGGCAGAACAATATCAGCGTCAGGTTGTTGTCACGACACACTCACCGCTATTTGTTGATGCAATCCTGAAGGTGAAGCGTGAAGAAGAGTCGAGCGATATTGGCCTCTTCAATGTTCGTATTACGGCACAGGGGACAGTCGTCGAGCCTTTTGACGTTACAGATCCGCTGTTTCGGGATGCCGAAATCGCGGAGGCACTTGCGAATCGGACAGAAGACGGCATGTTTGAAAGTCTGATATTGCGGGGGCTTATTGATGAGTAATCAGGTTATAGTCGATCTCTTTGGCGAAGACCGTGCACACGAAAGTTTTCTGGAACCACTGTTGATGCGGATTGCTCGCGAACAGAATCCGGATATCGAAATGAATATACGCGTACGTTCCGCCAGAGGGGGCCACAGTCGTGCAATCGCGGAGTTCGAGCTTTATCAGAGTATCGTCACGAAGAGCCTCTTGAGCAGTGAGTCCGCAGACATAGTGGTGGTCGCGATTGATGGCAATTGTTTGACCTTCCCGGTTGCACGGAGGCACATACAGGATGCCACTGTTCCGATGTTGATAGACCGGCTGGTCATAGCATGTCCTGATCCACACATCGAGCGGTGGTACGTCGCGGATCCTGATTCATTCGAGACTATCGTGGGGCATCGCCCCAGGATTGGTAGTAGGAAGTGTGCCCGGGGCCACTATAAGCAGGTTCTGACGACCGCAATTCGACGGGCAGGCTATCCAGATACACTCGGCGGAGTCGAATTCGCTCCGGAATTGGTAGAGGGCATGAACCTCTACCAAGCTGGGAGGCGGGATTCTTCACTAAAGGCGTTCCTTGACGATTTACGAGCCAGGTTACGACAGGTAACACAAAGTGGAGACGAAATTGGATAATTCCCTAACCTCATTCTTTTTCAACTCAGTCACTCTGACGAACAGCAACCGAGATTTAAAGACGTATTTGGGACAAGCCTGAAGGTGGGGGAGAGTGTGAATTTGATGACATTCTTAATGCTTGCTTGACGGCTCGCCATTAGCTGAGTATAATTGATCACTCCCTCATTTTTGTTCAGACCATTGGATTTCAATGTACTCCCCCCGAAATTCGATGTCTGATGCATCACACGATTTCTGCCTTTTTCACTCCAAATAAAAATTCCCATCATGAATAATTCAACATCATCGTATTCGACATCAAACGACGTGCAGCCAGCCCGGGGATCCGAAGGAAAGCTCGACCGACTGAAGACACTGCTGCGCGAGATGTTTCAACTTGACCGCGGCGATCTGGACTTTGGCCTGTACCGCATCATGAACCTGAAAACCGCTGAGATCGCGGCATTTCTCGATAATGACCTGCTGCCTCAGGTGCAGAAGCAACTTGATCTCACGGACAACCAAGAGCGAGTCAGACTGGCCATTGACCTCACAGAACGATTCAGGCGCGGGTTTTCCCGTCAGAATATCTGGCAGATGCATCTGTTCTACCAGTCGTATCCACCTGAGCAAATTCTGCAAACACTGTCTGCAGAATCAGAATCCAGCGAAATTCTCCAGACACCGTCTGGAGAATTTGATTAATCCCCTCAACAACTGATTTGCCAGACAACGTCTGGCAAAAAGGAAACGGGTAAAGAATATTATAATTCTCTACCCGTTCTTTTTTATTAACCCGATACCCTCACGTCAATCAGGGATCAACTCAATATTGAGCCGATATCCTACGGCCTCCGCATATTTTCGCAATGTCTCTACCTTTGGGGAATGTCGGCTATTGGCAGACTCTAAACGGGTGATCGCAGTTGCCTTCGTGCCCATCTTCTCAGCGACCTGCTCTTGAGTCATATCAGCGCGTTTTCGCGCTTCAAGCATCTTGTGCAGCCACTCAAACTCAGGTGCTGCTTCATCATACTTTTCTTTATATCCAGGTTGTGACCGCATTTTTGCGATTAATTCTTTATGAATGATCATTGCTTTGGTTCCCATATAGGTTTGGACCTCTAATATCGTCCTCAGTTATTGCGGTCTGATCTGTTAAGTCCAGTGCTTTTAGAATATTGCTCTTGATAGACTCTGACATCTTTCGTTTACCGTAAATTGCTTCCTTTACTTCTTGTATTTCTTTTTTATCCACATAATTGGGATGAAGGTCTGTCTTTGATCGAGCTCTTTCCATAAACGATTCAAAGATGAACTCTTGAGGATAAAAAAACGTAACCCGCGTTTCGTTATCTTCATTCGGATCTTCAATGTCCAAAACAACCCATTGAAGAGCACAAATTCTTGGGAGCTCAATTCGGATTACACTATATACTTCCTCGTCAATCCAGATTGAGAGTTTGACGTATTTCTGTTTTCTACCGGATTTTATGAGCGTTATGATATTCTTGAGGTGATCATCTCCAAATACAAGGTCGGGATCTGCAAACCCGATGGAACTGACCCTGGCGCCTCGAGCGGCGACGTATTGAATAATCGGATGAGGAGATGGACGTTTCTCTCTCGTATAATCACCAGCGAGTGCCTCTGCGTAACTGATACTGACCTCTGTTTCAGTATATTTATATTCCATAGTCCACTCCAAATACAAACAAGGGTAGCACAATCTGGTATTTAACTGCCTATTTAGCGGTTTTACAGATAGGATGCAAGCAAATATCATTGTGATCTTCTATACCATAGCACTACCTCAGAGTGTCTTTGCCCAATATCCTACATTTGGTTTGTGTTATTCCGTTATTCTTTTTTTATTAGATACCGTCCGGAACATGACCACCCGGTACGTCGTAGAGTACCTGAACTTCCAACATAACGAAAAATGAAAGAGACCTATAAAAATGAGTGAGAGTCACCTTTCGGAACAGGTTGGACACCGAATATCCCTACAGGGACACTTTGATGTGCCAGTTATCCTGGAAGATGTAAGACCCTTGGGGACGGACGGACAGGCTGGCTACGAGTGTCGAGTTCGGTTGCCTGATGGCGGGCTCGAAGAGGTCGTCATCTCCTTTGAGGAAGCTGCTACAATTTTTGATCTAAAAGAAAATGTGGAAGCCCAACCTGAAAATGCAGAAAGTTTATGTCTCCTGATAGAGTCTGCCCGTATTCGTCTTGCCTACGCCTACGACCGCCAATTTGCGGTCAGCCTTTCCGGCATCCGCACTCTGCCTCATCAAATCGAGGCAGTCTATATGAAGATGTTGCCACAACCGCGATTACGCTTCCTGCTCGCCGACGATCCAGGTGCTGGCAAAACAATCATGGCGGGTCTTCTCATCAAGGAACTCAAGCTCCGAGAAGCCATTGACCGGTGCCTCATCCTTGTCCCTGCCTCGTTGACCATTCAATGGCAAGACGAACTATTAAGATTTTTCAACGAGCAATTCCAGATCATCAACTCCGCCAACGATCAGCAACAGCTTTTGAATCTTTGGGAACGCGAGTCTCTGGTCATATCATCCATCGATTATGCCAAGCGAGACGGTGTCCGGGAACGTGTCTGGCAGCAGCGTTGGGACCTCATTATCATTGACGAAGCCCATAAATGCAGTGCCTACACGAAAAGTTCGACAAACCGCGGTGACGAGGTCGAGCGCACGAAGCGGTATCAACTCGCAGAGCGGCTCTCGGAGCACTGCGACAACCTGCTACTCCTGACGGCGACACCACATCACGGTGACGACGACCGGTTTGCACATTTCATACGCCTTCTCGACCGCGACTTATTTCCTGAGCCGCATCGTCTCCGCGAAGCATCCGGTCAAATTCGTCGAGAGATTTTACAACTCGGTGAGAATTGCCCTTGGTCACTCCGGCGACTGAAGGAGGATCTAAAGGACATGCACGGTCGCCGATTGTTTCCGGATCGTCATGTGCAGACAGTCAGCTTCAACCTCGGAACGGAAGAGTACCACATCTACAAGGAAGTTACGGCGTACATCAACGAATATTTGCCACAGACGACTGGGCGTCGCAAGAACAGCGTTGCTCTTGCTCGAACAGTCTTCCAGCGGCGCTTGGCAAGTTCAACCCATGCGATCCATGAGTCTCTATGTCGACGGCAAAGAAAGCTGAATGATCTTCTCAGAGAACTGGAATGCCTTTCCTTTTCTGAGCGATCAAGGCGACTGGCACACATGCAGGGTCACCTAATCGACGCTGAGCAAGACGAGGACGATTTGGACGAAGCAACTCGTGATGAACTCATTGACGAAGCAACCGCAACAGCCGAATTGGATCAACTGCGGACCGAAATTGATGAGCTTGAGAATCTGGTTGCACGCGTGGGACGTATCCGAGAAAGCGGTCTGGATTCCAAGTTGGTCGCACTGCGTGAATGCTTGCAAAGAGCAGAGTTTGACGAACTAAAGGACGGACGAGGCAAACTCCTCATCTTTACCGAACACCGGGACACATTGAACCATCTGCGTGAACACCTCGAAAAATGGGGCTACTCAACCTGTGAGATTCATGGAGGGATGAATCCGCACGAGCGCAAACAAGCTCAAGAGGATTTCCGGACAAGTTGCCAGATCTGCGTAGCAACCGAGGCGGCTGGTGAAGGCATTAACCTTCAGTTTTGTCACTTGATGATCAATTACGATCTCCCCTGGAACCCGACTCGTCTCGAGCAACGTCTTGGTCGTATTCACCGCATTGGACAATCGCGTGACGTGTATGCGTTCAACTTTGTTGCGACTTCTTCAGAGGATGGTCAACCGGTCATTGAAGGGCGCATCCTGGAACGGCTCTTGCACAAACTGGATAGTATGAGGGACGCGCTCGGGGATCGCGTGTTTGACGTCATCGGCGAAGTGCTCTCCCTGAACCATATCAACCTTCCAGACATGCTCCGCGAAGTGGCGTACGAGCCGAGACGACTCGACGATTATCTTGACGCTATTGAGCAGATTGATCCTGAACTTCTTGGCCGTTATGAGGAAGCATCTGGCATCGCTCTGGCGCGCGCGCATGTAGATTTCTCTTCCTTTGCGCAGGCGAATATGGAAGCGGAAGAGCGGCGACTCATGCCGCGTTATGTTGAGGCGCACTTCTTGAACGCGGCCAAAGCTGTGGGACTTCGGATCGAAGCGAGAGCAGACGATCTCTGGAGGATTGAGCATGTACTCGCTGATCTTCGTTCTGAACGTCTAACAGCGGTCCAGCGCCTCGGAAAACCGGACAGCAGCTATCGAAAATTAACCTTCTACAAGGAGCACCTGGAACAGGACCAACATTTGGATGCCGTGCTTCTGGGTCCCGGACACTCTGTCTATGCCACTGTTGACGAGAAGTTGCAGGAACTCCTTGATGAACTCTCAGGACAGTCAGCGGTATTCATGGATCCAGTAGCAGAGGCACCTTACTGGCTTCACTTCTATGAAATATCAGTACGAGGCGAGACAACCAGAGGTGAAACAATAACGATTCATGCCGAACTGGTAGGTGTGCGGGAAGAGATTAGCGAAAGTACCTCTGCTACTGACCGCTACAACGTTGTTCCGGCGGATGTCCTCATTGACCTGCCTGCACATCCACATCCACCTGAGACATTACCCAAAATCGATCACAGCCCCGTCAGCGACTACGTCAAGATGACAGTGCAGATGGAGCGGCGGCAAGATGCTCAAACCGAGCGTGGTCGTTATGCCGATATCGCACGCGATTACCTCGAGAGGTCTTTTGACGCGCGCATCCGTGCGGCTCAGGACCGAGTGATGGGGTTGCGTGCTCGCGAACTAAAAGAGCCGGAGGTCGCACTGGCACGCCAGCGGGCAGAACAGTATCTGGTCGATATCCAGCGCACACAACGGGAACGGCTTGATGGTGTAAAACGGCTTCGCGTTGCTCGCAGCGGCTCTGTGCGGCATGTTGCAAGTTGCTTCATACTTCCACCCGATACAGCCGCGGGCCATATCTCTGGAATTACCGAGGAGGTGGATGCAGAATTGAAGCGACGCGTTGAGCTTGCCGCCGAGGATGTTGTCGTTGCTTTCGAGAAAACCCAGGGACGTGAATGCGAACGCGTCGGTCATCTCAAGATCGGATTCGATATTCGGAGCTTGGCACAACCGGACCCGCAGACAGGTTATCGAGATCCTGTCACTGGCGTACGGCGTATTGAGGTCAAGGGTCGCAAACGGGGCGGGGCAGTTCGGCTAACCACGAATGAATGGTACAAGGCACAACAACTCGGGGACACGTACTGGCTATACGTCGTATGGGACCCTCTGCATAACCCCGATCCTACGCCCGTGATGGTGCAGAATCCCGCCAAGCATCTGGACTACGCCAAGAAAGAGATAGTCGCTGCCCGGTACTATGATTTGCCTGCAAACGCTGTGGAGCAAGCTGCGCGTGATCAACAGGAGGAACCAAAGTGAAAACAGCAGATCGACGCTTAATCGAGGATTATCTACCTCTGGACTTCTTAAATGTCGTTGCGCCGAGGGAAAAACTACATCCTCAACATTACGTTTCCTTGGTCCACTACTGGCCGGCCCGCCGCCCGCCAACTGCATGTCGTGCTGCAATCTACGCCGCGCTTGTTTCTGCTCCGCGCACTGACGAAGAACGTGAGGAAGCGGCATCTTTCATCACCAAGCTGGCAGTGTACAAACCGCATCCAAAGATCGTCGAAGAGGCAATAGAACGAATCAATAAGCATTACGGAGACATAGCCCCAAAAGTCCTCGATATGTTCGCCGGCGGTGGCGCTATTCCTCTCGAAGCTGCACGATTGGGCTGTGAGAGCCATGCCATTGACTACAACCCAGTGGCTCACTTGATTGAGCTATGCACGTTGGTCTTTCCCCAAACGTATGGCCCCAGTCTTGCAAATGATTTTCAACACTGGGGCCAGATCATCCTCAATCGGATGCAACAGGAACTCAGGGATATTTACCCACCGGTTCATATCTCTGGAACTAAAGAGGTGCTTACCCAGACAAATCTATTCGGCGGCAGTAATCCACAGGTCGCCAGTGTTGCTGAACCTGTAGCCTACATCTGGGCTCGTACAGTTCCCTGTCGTCGCCCAGGCTGTGACGCGCCGGTTCCTCTCGTCCGTCAGTCATGGTTGCGTAAAAAGGGAGGGGCAGTCGCCGCCATGCCGAGAATCGAAAATGGCAGAGATCTGAGATGGGAAATCGTATCTGGTAACTCTGCTAGGGAAATCAGTGCTCAAGAGGGGCAGACCAGTGCGGGACAAGCGGTCTGCGTTGCATGCGATACACCGGCACCGACTGACCACGTTAAGGAGATGGCACTCGCAGGGAAAATGCAGGACTCTCTTGCTGCTATTGTGGTGCAAGGCAAACGGTCCAAGTTGTATCTGGCTCCACAGGCTGGAATGCTTCCCTCAGACGATCACCTCCATTCTCGCTTAGTCGCATTGGAAGAAGAGCTACAGTTGGGTACTCTAGACGAGATCCTTCAGGGAAAGCTCCGAGACCAGTTACCACATTACGGAGTTGAACGTTATAGCGAGCTGTTCACTCCCCGGCAACTTCTCGCGCTCTTCACTTTGGTCAAGCACATTCGGGTCGCCCATGCTGAAATGCTCGATAAAGGAATGGCCGAAGACCGCACTCGCGCTTTGACAACATACTTTTCGATGGCGTTCGGGCGTCTGGTCATCGCGTTTAACAAGTTTTCACGATGGGAACCTCGAGACCAGATTACAAGGGGAGCTATAGGTGACCGGCAGGCTCTCAAGATGATCTACGATTTCTCAGACATTAACCCATTTGCAAATACTACAGGGAGCTTTCCTCTCGCATTGGAAAGGGAGGAGTCCAGCATCCGAGAGCTTGCAAAGGTGAAAAATCCATCAATTGTAACACGAGGAAATGCCGAAAAACTATTCTACGACGATGAATCTTTTGATGCTGTTATTACAGATCCACCGTACTACAGCAGTATCTACTACGCGGATCTCTCTGCTTTCTTCTACGTCTGGTTAAAACGCATCGTTGGAGACCTCTATCCTGAACACTTCACATTGTCCACACCCCCGAAACGCCGCGAAGCTGTTGCGCAGCCGAGCGAACACGGCGGTAATGTCCAGAAAGCAAACGAGTACTACCAGGACCTGATGCGTCGTTCCTTCGTCGAAGCTCGACGCGTTTTGAAGCCGGGCGCTCCTCTCGTCTGTGTGTACGCTCACAAAACAACGGAGGGCTGGGCAACGCTAATCCGCGCCCTTGTCGACGCTGGACTTACGGTAACAGAGGCTTGGCCAGTGCAAACAGAGTCGCGAGGTCGAATGAACACCCTTAAAGCTGCCGCTCTCTCGGACAGCATATTCTTCGTAGCACGCCGCCGCGAAGAATCAGCTACCGGAGAATACGAAACGGATGTGGCACCGGAACTCCATCGCATCGCACGAGAGCGGGTGGTGACACTGTGGGCTGGGGGTAAAGGCATCGGTGGAGCAGATCTCCTGATGGCAGCAGTTGGTGCTGGGTTGCGCGCATACACGAAATTTGGGAGTGTCGAATACGCCAACGGAGAACCCATGCCTGCGGAGCGGTACCTCCGTGAAGTCGAAGGCGTTGTGCTCGACGTCATGCTCGATGAGATATTCGGATTGCGGGGCACGGCTGTTGGATCAGTGGACTCTATCACGCGCTTCTATATCCTATGGAGATTTACGTACCGTGAATCAAGCATTGAGGCGGGAGATGCCTATGTCTTTTGTTATCCCCAGGGCATCGAGATTGACGGCCCTTTAGGCATATCTGGACCATCTCCTTCATTAGTCGAGAAATCCGGCAGTAAATTTCGCGTGCGCAATTATGAAGAGCGCGGTGATGACGAGAAGTTAGGCATAGGTGTAGATGATCGACCAGCACCTCTCATTGATGTTTTGCATCGTCTGCTCTGGCTCATCGATAATCGGCCAACAGAGGTCGCCACCTTTCTCAAGGTCGCTCACCCAAATGTGGAGCAACTTCGTCTCGTCACCCAAGCTCTCTGCGCGCCTATTCTCAAAAACACGGAGGCGAAGGACGTAATACCAACTGCGGAACTGAGTGCGCTCTCGAAACTGACAGCGAATTGGCAAAGCCTTGTAGAAGGGAATACCTACAGTGAGGAAATCGAACGGAAAGTAACAGGACAATATACTCTACCATTATTCTCTGAGGGCAACGACCTATGAGTACAACGACCTTTTCTCCATGGCTTGAGTGTGTAAGCCTGCATCCGGATGTCCTTTCCGACGAATTTTCCGAGGACATTTTTGCACTTGACTTCGGTGCATTGTCCGACTACTTGATCGGACGGGACCTCGGTTTGCCAAATTCGAAATTGCCCCGAGTCCCTGCTGTTTACCGAGATCCGGATAGTTTCTTTCGTGCATCCTTCCTGACGAGTGGCCTGAAGTCTTTGCTGCACGATGTATTGGGACGATTGGCAGGAACTCAGGGCAATCGAGTGCTCAAGTTGGTGACTCCTTTTGGAGGTGGTAAATCACACACACTTGCAGCTTTGCTTCATGGCGCACGCTCAAGAGCTACCCTGGATGCGTTGCCAGAGGCAGCCGGACTACCTCGACCTGAAGAAGTAAATGTGGCTGCGGTTGATGGCCAGTTTTTCGATGTACAGGTCGGTAAGCACTTGCCTGGAGAGAGTTTTAACGCAAAGACTATCTGGGGTTGGATTGCATGGGCGCTGGCAGGGTCGGAAGGCTACGAAATCGTTCGAGAACAGGATCAAGTACGCGTGGCTCCTGGTGCTGATGCGATCATTGAGTTGCTCAAGCGAGGTCCAAGCCTGATTCTCCTGGATGAACTGTTGGAATACCTCATAAGTGCAGGCGGTGTACGTGTAGAGGAGACTACCCTCCGCGCCGAGACACTATCCTTTCTTAAACGCTTGACCGTCGCTGTTGGCAACGTCGAGAACGCCGCCCTTGTGTTCTCTTTGCAGTCGAGTAATCGAGAATCGCTGGAATACACAAGTCTGCTACAAACTGTAGAACATCTGGCCGCGCGCAAGGATCAACGTCGGGAGCCAGTTGAAGGAAACGAAATTCTCAATGTGATTCAGCGCAGGTTGCTGGCAGAGATTCCAAATCCGCACGCCGCTTCACAGACAGCAGAAATCCATCGCGATATATTTACTCAGATGCGACGTGCCTACGCGGAAAGCGATTCCGAGCGACAGCAGGCAGAAGAAGAAGGCTTGATACTCCGAGATCGCATCAAATCATCCTATCCCTTTCATCCCGACCTCATCGATATCATGCGAGAACGCTGGGCAGCAATTCCCGATTTTCAGCGTACCCGCGGTGCCTTGAGATTTCTGGCATCTTGCCTTCGCTCTATCCATGGCACTGGGCACTCTCGAATGCTGCTGGGTCCGGGAGATGTTCCCATACAGGATTCAGAAGTACGCCTTTCTTTTTTTAAGGAAGTCGGACAGCGAGAGGACTTCCAACCTTGTCTGGAGCATGACTTTGTTGGTGCAAATGCGCGGGCGCGCAGGATCGATGATAGACGAGCGCGGGAGACGACCTCCGAGGCAGGAAAGCGTCCTGCAACCCGTCTGGCGATGACCATACTTTTATCCTCTTTTGGGGGACTCCGGCGTTCCGAGAGTGGAGATGGCGATCTCCTTCCACCCGGCATTGACGAGGCGGACTTGTTAAGGACCTGTGTCGGCCCCGATCTCGATAGCACAACCGTTCAGGCCTGCCTCAAGGAGCTTAAGGAAACATGTCTCTACCTTCATTTTGACGGCGCACGGTACTGCTTCAAAAAGGATCCCAACGTCACCTTGCTCGTCGAACAAGAGGTGGAAGCCGTCGCCCGAGATGAAGGTCGCGTCCAGACCCAGATCAAGGAGTTGATCGAGGAACGACTCGCGGGTCAGCAGTCAGCAATCATATGGCCGTCGCAATCCAGAGATATTCCGGACAAAGAGACGCAATTCTTGATCGCCTACATGCCGCTTGAGTTTGCCATGCAACCCAATGATGAGCAGCAAGCGGCCGCCCGCGATATCTATGAGAACCATAGTAATCGGTCGCGCGACTTCCGCAACGGTCTTGGACTCGCTGTGCCATCGGCGGACCAAGTTGAGGTATTGCGGCGGGCCGTCCGATATCTGCTGGCAATCGAACGAGTCCAGACCAAGTGGCGTGAACTCAATCTGACGGATGCACAAAAGGATCAGCTTAAGGAACGCAACGCCACTGAAAAATCGGCGGCCGAGTCAGCTTTGTTGAAGCTCTATGGCGATGTGTGGTTGCCAAGATCCGATAATGGTACGCTGTCCTTAGAGTCAGTCAGCATAGGAGGCCGGCCACTCCAGACGACACTGGATGAAAAAAAACGCGCTCAAATCCATCAACGCCTGATGGAACTGTTGTCCACCGTGCAGCGGAAGGTCTTCGGATCTGTCGCACCTGGTAAAATCGTCGAATTGTTTAAGCTGGGTGAAGACGATTCTGGAGATCAAGGCATAGCCACTGACAGAGTAGTAGCGGGGTTCTTTTCCTTCCTTGGATTTCCAAGACTTACCTCGCATCATATCGTGAGCAAAGCAATCGCACGCGGCGTGCAGACGGGCTTGTTTGGATATACAACAGGGCGACCAACCCTTGGAGAAGATGGGCGTTACCAGTTGGATTGGAGTCGGATCGCTTTTGAGAGGTATGTTGAGGATGACGAGATTGACCTGGATTCCGGTTTCCTTATCGTGCCCCAGGCACTTCCAGAGAAGCCATCTGAGCCGAGCGAGCCATCCAGCGGAGGTTATCAAGAAACGGACGATACGCGTGACACAGGAACTGACGTAGCCCGAGAATCCAGCGATACAGGCGATGTATTGCCACCGCCCGTGGAGACTGAACAAGAAGTTGCTTTCTCATTCATTGCTAACCGAGATGACTTGTATGCAGCTTGGAACGCCATTGCCAACCTCGCGGATCTGGCTGGAGAAGTCTCCATTAACGCCAGAGCGAGGTCGGAGAGTAACTTCGACAAGATCAAACTGGAAAATGGTGTCATGGAGCCGCTACGAGAACTTGGGCTGATTGATGATACTGAGGACTGAGGAGTATTCTAAGGAATATTGAGGACATGGACCCAAGTGGAGCCATGAGGTGATTGGAGATACGAGCTGGCGAACTGTGATGAACTGGCAGAGGGACTTTCAGAAAAAAGAATACGAAATTAGTGTCGTTTTACGGCACAATGGCGGGGCGAGGGACTGTTCGTATTTCTGATTTACTTTGCTATAAGGAGCCGAATATAAGGAGCCGAACATCGCGCCAAATTGGGAACTTTTGCTCATTACACCAATAAACCCGGCCATTCCTAAACCAGAAATGTGAACGGCAACCCCTTTTTCGCAGAATGGAAGGACAAAGCGTCTCAGTGTAATCTTCCTGCACTTTGAGGTGCCAGACTGGTCGTTCATCCGGGATGAGATTCATATACAGTGTTTCCCCACAACCGCATGGACAAAGTATTGCCGCGTGCCACGGATCACCGGCCTCCATAACGAGGTAGAGAGTTTTTGACTTTGGCTGTTCAGGTAAGTCTTCTTCGACAAAGACGGTTCTAAACTGGGGACGTAACAAGTTGCGTAGCCAGTTCCTGAACCGTTTTAGTATCGATATCCTCATGTGTTTTCTCCGACAGTTCCAACATTCCGAGAAGTGGGCGGACATCTCCCTTACCAACATCACTGCGGAAGACTGAACAAGGATCGGGTTTCGAATCGAAATCCATCATCATACCAGCAAGATCAACCTGAATGTGGTCGTAATCACCGTTAGGATTATCTCGGAATGGATGTAATCTGGCGAGCAATTCATGCACCCCAAGCGAAGCCAAAGACATATTCAGACTAATGACAGCGGGCCGAGCCACAGCTACACCGCCAATATAACCATCTTTAACCTGTCGTGCGTGGGCTTCTGGGTCGTTTCGCGCTAACCCTGCGGCCGCGACTTCTTCAAGGGTAAATATGTCTCGGCTGATTAAGCTCGATCCACTCGGTTTCAGATAGTGAACACTGCCGCAAATAGCCTGGATATCCCCTTTGTGCTCACCCTCTGGGACTGCCCGAATTCGGACACCAAGGTCGATATAAGGAAGTATGTAGTAGGTAGCGAGCGTATTGAGCAGAAAACGCCCGTCGATTGTATCTACACACCCAAAAACGAGATCGCACTGTGCAACGGCCCGTACTGCCTCCGGTGTCCAAAGATTCGTAGCCAGTGGAATAACGCGGGTTCCGATGTCGATGCGATTGATCGCCTCGGTGAGAACACTGACTTTGTACCGATCGGCTTGCACGTCATTCATTGTCGCGTTCAGGATGCGATTGATATTTCGATCTTCAATTATATCTCCATCAACGAGCACCAGTTCCCCAACACCGAGTCGAGTAAGTTGCTCAATCACCGGACTACCGGTCCCGGAACAGCCAACAACTGCAATCGACAGACGGCGAATGCGTTCAAAGGTTCCTTCACCAAATGCTTGAGTGTGCGACGCCACAAAATCCGGGATGTTGTCGCTGTGTGGATCGGCATACCAAAATAGGAGATCGTCCCCAACTACGTTGATATGTGCCAGGGGTACAAAATCACCCTTACCATCAAGGCAGCGGCCAAACATCTCTCCATTGGGAAGCATAACGACGCTACCGTGGAAGAAATCGTCATCGAACCAGTCGCGAACCGCGGGTATTAGTTTGCGATCACCCTCATCATCGATTTCAGAGAACCGTGCTCTGCCGTTAGGATGGCTATGACTCTTTATCACTGTCCACCCGTGTTCTTCAGCACGATCAAGTAGAGGGGCAATAACATCAGTCGGCCAAGTCACCCCTAAAGGTGTGCGCTCAGAGCATTGTTTATACGGGATTGGATGCACTTCTCGCGCAACCAGACGATGTCGCCGATCTCCGGCACATCTCCCACAAAGAATGATCGCCGATGCCTCATATCCATCACCTGGAAAGAGATGCGTTTTAAGCTCTTTGTGCTGGTCTTGGGTCAAAGTAAGTGTCACGTCCATATCAGCCTCACTTTTCAAATTCTCGACGCAGCCAGTCTTCAACCAAGAGAATGTGCGTTCCGAGGTTGTCTTGACCGATGATCCAGGGGTTCGTGCTCGTGCGGTGACGAGACCACCTTTGAAAGGCCTTCCCATCGATCTGCTGCGTTGCTTGGGTAGCTCCAATCTGCTTTCCATCCTTGCGTGCAAGCGTCGGGTAGAAATACGCCATGTCCAGTGCCGTCTTTGGATAGCCGGTTTCCAGACGGATTGCCACGGTGACGTGTTGATGGTTGTACCCGGAGTCCTGGGTGCTGAAATTATGCAGCAGCACCCATTGGGAGCCATCAGAGATGGTCTCCCATGGGCAACCGTAGTCATCTAAAAATTGGTGATCTTCTGCCAGAAGTTCAAAATGATGCCGCAACATTTCAACCCTCCGTCTGGTCACGCGGTAGGGCCTTAAATTTTTCGACCCCAGGGCGTGTAAGATCAACCTGTTCGCCCGGCTTGATCAACTCGGGCTTGCAACCCCGTATTACGAATCGCAATGTCCAGTCCTTGACAGGGAATAGACCCGCTGCTTCCAGAATCATTTCACGCGTCGGTTTTGATTCATACATTACAAACCGCTCGCGATTGACGCGAATGCGATAACCACGACACTGCGGCGGGCGTTCTCCGCGCGCTGCATATTCTTCGAGATCGGCGATTTCATCGAGAATTTCTTCCCGGATCGCCTCAGATACATCGATTACATCTGCCATCATATCCTCCATAGGATAGGGTTGGACACATAGGTGTCTTGAAAAACTGGAAACGAATTTTCAGCCTTACGGCTATCAAAACAGAATCGCATTAGCCACGTCCACTGTTGTTCTTTGTTCGGTCTGCGATTACGTAGCCTTGTTTTGATTTGGGCGTAGGCGGAAGCGGTTCACCTTTAACAACGGTTCGTTCTTTGCCCGTAGCCCCACCACGGGGACCAACAATTTCGTATTGGCCGGATGCTGGGGCTTTCTGTCCTGGCTTCAGAGATTTAGCCATGTAAATTCACCTCCCTTCGGGGTATTATCTAAAAGCCTTCATCGTATATATGCCCATTAGTTCGGAAATTTTGCCACGAGGATGGCAAAAAATATGTAATGAGCGGCATATAGAGATATGAGGAGAAGCTGATATGATTAAAGCCTCCATCATCTATATATGCCCGTTAGTTCGGAAATTTTGCCACGAGGAAGGCAAAAAATATGTAATGAGTGGCATATAGAGATATGAGGAGGAACCATTTTGATTAAACCCTTCATCGTCTATGTGCCCGTTAGTTCGGAAATTTTGCCACGAGGATGGCAAAAATCTGAGTGAGTGGCATATAGATATAAGGAGGAACCGTTTTGATTGTCGACGGCGAAAAACGTGCATCTGAACCTCCCAGTTCAGATGTCTTGCGGCGACTTGAAGAAGCTAATTGGGATCAAATTCTCCCCAAATTAGTTGTATATGCTCAGTTCAGGTTGAAAGCTATATCCTGGCCCGGTGGACACCCGCCTGGAGGCACACAAGCTGAAGATCTTGTTCAAGAAGCCATTAAATTACTTTATATTGGCCAGAGAACTTGGGATGTAGCCAAATATCCCAATCTTGAGGCAGTTCTTAAAGGAATTATTAAAAGCCTTGTAAGCCACCAAACAGAGGGACGGGACAATCAAACGCGCCAAGCTCTTTCAGAAGATGCCGGTATAGATGGTTGGGGACACGATGCTTTGAGCAACAATCCTTCGCCAGAAGAATGCCTTGCCTTCGAAGAGCGGATTGCCCAGATTGAAAGCCTGTTGGAAGATGACGAGGAAGCGGGCATGGTTTTTTTGTATTTGCAAGACGGCGCAAAGCCCAAAAAAATAGCAGAAGAACTTGGCAAATCGGTGACAAAAATCTATGTGATTATAAAACGCATTCGCCGGAAACTACAAGATCTTCCTGCCTTAAATAAACAAGGTTGATTAAATATGGATAATAGGCGTCAACTCTCCCCCGCAGAGATAATGGATAATCTGGTCGAAGCACTGTACGAGGCCGCCACTGAAAATGAGGAGACCTTGAATGAAGAATTGCGTCGTAGTGGTTACGATCCGGATAAGCTCAGGCAACGCGGACAGGCATTTATCCAAAGAATGAAAGGTCGCGTACGTCTGGCTAAGGCAAAGCAACGCAGAGAACGTCTTGTGGGCTTTGTTAATCAGGTAAAAGAATCTCTCTCTTCAATGAATGATCCAAAGCACCAAATAGGCACATGGTTAAAAGAAGAATTTGGCCGTAATGTATCTGGTCCTGCTTTGCAAGTACTCTATCGCAAATTGGATACAATTGAAGAGGAAGATATGGAAAGCCTCGCACAAGACGCAGAATTGCTCCAATGGTGGGAAAATTTGGAAAACGAAAGTGGGGGAGGTGGAAAAGCACCATGAACCATCAGACATCACGTCGACCTATTCGGTCTGCACATAAAATTCTCAGGGATTACGGAATTGATGATCCGGATCAGATTGATCTCAATGCCATCTGCTTTGACAAAGGTATTTTGGTGATTGAAGCACCGTTGAAAGGAGCGCTTGCTCGTCTGATTCGCAATGGAAAAGATAAAGCTTTGATACGTGTCTCTGATAGGGTTCGGGAGGTAGGACAACGCCGTTTTGCTATTGCACATGAATTTGGGCACTTCATGCTGCATCAAGAAAAGAATCAGCTTTCTTTGTACCATCAAAAAGAACTTTTATTTTGGTACAAAGAACTGTCTCCAGAAGAGCAAGAGGCGAATACTTTTGCAGTTGAACTCCTAATGCCTAATTTTCTGTTTGAGTCAAGATGCAGCAGCGAGAGTCCGACTGTAGCAACAATTGAGAAATTGAGTACAGAGTTTGAGACGAGTTTAACTGCCACAACTCTCCGATATCTTGATTTCACTCGGCATGATTGTGCGGCGATAGTGAGCCGTGATGGTAAAATGACTTGGTTCAAAACCTGCGAGACATTTCCGTTGCGACTGCTAGATATGGGAACAATGGTAGATCCAGATTCTCTTGCAGGACAACTCTTTGCAGGCGATCTTTCTCCTGGCGGTCCGCAGCAAGTGCCTGTAGAGATGTGGGTTGAGGATCAGGAGTTTTCCCAAAGCTTCACTATTCAAGAAGATGCTGTGTATCTGAAGAGATATCAAACCGTCATCAGCCTCATTTCAATCCAACCTGCTTCTCCGCTGAATCGGTTTCTCACCAATCGAGCAGTGTCAGCCGCTTGGTAGCGGTGAAGTGTATTTAGTATCTGAAAAAGCCGATCAAAGATACCTTTTATTTTGTTTTTTACGGTTGCGAGGAAGAAGGCATGACCACCCTCTCTGATACCCATCACCATCACGACGATTTTATCCCGAGTTTTTTGACTATTAAGGCAAGACAGATCGAGAACTGGGCCGACCAGATCGATGCCCGCACCTACCTTCCTGTCTTACTACGAAAGCTCGTTCATTCAACAGGCCGTGACCTCCATCAAGTTGACTTTCCTGGCTACGACAACGCGCAGCGCCATGGCCCCGACGGTGTTGTCAAATCGGGAGCTTCTAATCCTTGGATTCCCGAGGGGACCTCCTATTGGGAGTTCGGCACCGACAAAAACCCACGTGGCAAGGCGGAGAAGGATTATTCCAATCGGCTGGAGTTAGTTGATCCCGCTGAGCGGGCAAATATCACCTTCGTCTTTGTGACACCTCGCAATTGGCCCGGTAAGACCACATGGGAGAACCAGAAGAAAGAAACCGGCGACTGGAAGGAAGTCAGAGCTTTAGATGCAAGCGATCTCGAGCAGTGGCTGGAACAGGCGGTGCTGGCGCAGATCTGGCTTGCCGGACAACTCGGCCAACCAACCAGCGGCTATGAAACGCTGGAACGGGTATGGGACCGCTGGGCGAACGTCAGCGAGCCTCATCTAACGCCTGAGATCTTCGCATCCTCGATCGTTGCGTACCGGGACAAGTTCAAAGATTGGCTCGACAAGCCGAGTGAGAAGCCTTTTTATGTCGCGGCTGACTCGCGGGACGAGGCGCTCGCCTTTCTCGCCTGCTTGTTCGATAACAAGGATCTCCGCCAATTCGAGGATCGAGCCGCGGTCTTCACTTCTCCAGAGCCGCTCAAGATGCTCGTTGCGTCCTCCGAGAATTTTATCCCGATAGTCCATTCCCATGATACCGAGCGCGAACTCGGTGACGCCCATCGGCGACTTCATTGCATCGTGTTCCGTACACGCAACGCGGCCGATAGGGAAACCGACATTGTGCTTGACCTGCTTGGCTATGACGCCTTCAAGAAGGCACTCACCGCCATGGGACTCAAAAAAGATAAAATTGAACGTCTTGCGAGGGAATCGGGACGATCACCAACGATCTTGCGCCGGCGCCTCTCGAAGAATGCCGCAATCAGAATGCCGGCATGGGCGCGCGATGATAAAACGGCAAAAGACCTCGTACCGATGGCTCTGATTGGCACATGGCACGCAGAATCGGAAGCGGATCGCGAGATAGTCTCCTACGTGGCGGATCGAAAATACGAGGAGATAGAAGACGGCGTCGCGCGCCTACTTGGGTTCGATGACAGCCCGGTGTGGTCTGCCGGGCGTTTCCAAGGTGTTACCTCCAAGATTGATGCTTTGTTTGCAATAGCTGAGAGGGTCATATCAGCGGATCTCGACCGGTTCTTCACCGCAGCTGAATACGTCCTGTCCGAGTCCGATCCGGCACTTGAACTCCCAGAAGAGAAACGGTGGGCCGCGCCCCTGTACGGCAAGAAACGCAACCACTCCAGCGCGTTGCGCGAGAGTATCTGCGATACCCTCGTCATCCTCTCGGTTCATGGCAACGACCTATTCCAGAGTCGCCTCGGTATCAATGTCGAAGGCCAGGTCGAAGGTCTGATCCGAGGACTCCTAACGCCGCTGACGCTTGAAAAATTACTCTCCCACGACCATGATCTGCCGCGCTTCGCAGAAGCCGCGCCCGGTGTGTTTCTGGACCTCATCGAAGAAGATTTACAGAGCAAAGACAAAGACCCCATTGTCTTTGGCCTTCTCAAGCCGGTTCCCAGCGGCTCGTTATGGGCATCGCCATCACGAACGGGCCTTCTCTGGGCGTTGGAGTGCCTTGCTTGGAAACCGCGAAACCTCTCGTGCGTATCGTTAATCCTCTCCCAACTCTCTCAGCAAAAAATAAACGACAACTGGATGAATAAACCGGGCGACAGCCTTCAGGACATCTTCAGATCATGGATGCCGCAGACGGCAGCTTCGGTGGGGGATAGAGTTAAGGTGCTCGAAATGCTAATCAAGCGTTTCCCAAATATTGGTTGGGCGATCTGCATCGCGCAGTTCCAGCCGGGTTCCCAAATAGGCATCCCTAGCTACAGACCCCGTTGGCGTAGTGACGCCTCAGGGGCTGGCCAAGTCGTCACGTACAAGGAAATATGCGACTTCAACCGAAAGGCTCTGGACTTGCTGATTGCTTGGCCGTCCCACGACGAAAAAACTCTTGGCAGTCTCATAGAGTCTCTCTCCTGTATGGCGGAAAAAGACCAGACCAAGGTTTGGGACCTGATTCAGGAATGGTCCCAGAATGCCACTGAATCTGCTAAGGCCATGCTGCGCGAGCGCATCCGATGCTTTGCCTTTTCTCCTCGGCAGGGCGGCCAGAAGCTTGGAGAATCGACCCGCGACCGTGCTCGCGAAGTTTATGATAGCCTCTGTCCCCAGGATCCAGTCATACATCACGGCTGGCTATTCGCCAGTGGGTGGGTGCAGGAATCGGCTGACGAGATCGAAGAAGATTTCGACCATCAGAAGCACGCAGAACGGATCCACAGGCTGCGCCGTGATGCGATGATCGAGATATGGACCGAGTGCGGTTTTCGGGGTGTTAAGAAATTGCTTGCCGACAGTGGTGCCGCCGAAATCGTCGGCCATTACATGTCGTCGTGCGTTACCGGTGTGAAGCCCCAGATCGATTTTATCAAGTGTTGCCTTTCACTTGACGGAGACTTCCAGGGTAAGGCTGAGCAGTGCTTGAAGGGTTTTCTTGTCTCGATCGAGGAAGACTCGCGTGCTGGGGTATTGCAGGCTGCGGCCAAGGAGTTGTCCGCCGAAGAGCGTGTGCGGCTATTTGTATGCGCGCCGTTTCAGGCATCCACCTGGCGTCTTCTGGACGACTATGACGAGGATACCCGAGCCGAGTACTGGAGGAATGTCTCCCCATCAGTGATCCGGTACACGCCCGCAGAACTTACCGAACTGATTGATTGTCTTCTGGAGGTCCGGCGACCGCGTGCGGCGTTCCATGCTGTTCACATGAATCTCAAGGATATCGAGACGTCCCGTCTCAAGCAGCTTTTGCGCGAAGTTGCCACAGTTAATGCTGAACCAGAAAGCCATTACCTGCCCGAAAGATACAATATTTCCGAGGCACTGGATTCGCTTAATAACCGTCCGGGCGTCACCCGTGATGAAATGGCGAAATTCGAATTTATGTTCATCAAACCCCTTGAGTACAGCCAGCATGGAATCCCGAATCTCGAAAATCAGATCACAGAATCACCAGCGTTTTTTGCCTATGTGGTGGCGCTCATCTACAAAAGAAGTGACGACGGAGAAGACCCGCTGGAATGGAAGATCGAGGACCCCAAACAACGGGAGGCAGCCGCATGGGCGGCGCGTCACCTTCTCAGGGAGATAACGAAGATTCCTGGCACAAATGATGACGGAGAGATTGACGGACACGTACTCGCCGCTTGGATCTCTGAGGTTCGGCAACTGTGCCGCAATTACGCCCGCGTCAATATTGGGGATCACTGCATCGGTGAACTGCTTGCCAAGGCACCTGCTGGCAAGAATGGTATCTGGCCTTGCGAAGCGGTCTGCGAGGCGATGGAAGGGATGGCATCTACGAAAATCGGCGAGGGATTCTATTTCGGCACTCGCAACTCTCGCGGCGTTGTCGAACTGGACGAAGGAGGCAAACAAGAACACGAACGCGCTGCGGAATACCGAGCTTGGTCCGAGCACTTGCTTTTCGACTATCCCTTTGTTGGGAGGGTCCTCGAGGCCGTCGCCGCATCTTGCGAGCGCGACGCCGAGATGTGGGATTCCGACGCAGAGGTCAGGAAGAGACGTTTCGATTGAGAGTTGGGGCTGGTATCACGCGAACGCGCAGCACAAACTTCAGACCACGATCATCACATTGTCTCAGGCACTCAAATCGTCTTCTGTGCGCGGGTAATAGGGCGAGATCCCGCCAGTTGCGTCGTGTGATGGAACTGGCGGGCATGGAGCGGTACGTGGCTTTTGAAGAACAGGTGTCAGGGGGCAGTGGCCGACCAGATATGGTTGTGTATTTGCCAGGTGGGGGAGTACTACCGGTGGATGCAAAAACGCCTATGACAGCTTATTGGAACGCAGCCGAAGCTGGTGATGATGCAACATACAAAAGCTACATGAGAGCACATGCTCAAGCGGTGCGCGGTCGGGTGCGCGAATTGGGACAAAAAGCCTACTGGTCGCAGTTTGAAAAGGCACCGGAATTTGTCGTTATGTTTGTGCCAGTCGAAGCCAGTGTTGCCGCGGCATTTGAGGAAGAGCCGAGTTTGTTGGACGATGCTTTGCAGAGCAAGGTGCTGATTACAACGCCCGTTACACTTTTGGCGTTTTTGAAGGCTGTTGCTTACGGCTGGCAACAACAGGCGGTGTCTGAAAACGCACGCCAAATAGCCGCCGAGGGCAAAGAGCTATACCAGCGCATAACGCCATTTTTCCGCCATCTTAACAACTTGAGACGTCACATCGATCAGACTGTTGAGAGTTATAATCAGTCCATCGGGTCACTGGAGCGCCGGATCTTGCCCTCTGTAAATCGGCTCCAGGAATTGGACGTTGGAGACGACGAACTCGATGCACCCCAGCCCATTGATCAACGTACGCGGTCATTGCCTGAGACATTAGATTGAGAAGCTGCTTTAACACTCTACCTTAGGAGAATGAGTATGCGTACGTTATGCTGTAAATTGCCAGATGCAGACCTCTACCTTGTCTATTGCGTCAAGACCAAACAATGCTGTCCTGCACTAGCGAGAGACCTATATACCTCTGATTGGTTTGTCAAGGCACGCACCTGTGTTGAAAGGACTGGACGATCATGGTACATACTGTCGGCAAAATATGGCCTTGTCGATCCAAACGAGCAAATCGAGCCGTATGAAAAAACGCTGAATAACATGGGAGTAGATGATCGGCGTGCGTGGGCGCGTGGTGTGATAGAGGCACTCGATCCGCACCTGACTGACGTCAAATCCGTGGTATTCCTTGCCAGCAAAAAATATCGTGAGTTCTTAGAGTCGGTGCTACACAGGCGTGGCATCGCGGTGAGCACTCCGATGGAAGGCTTAAGACAGGGCGAGCAGCTTGCTTGGTTGAAAGCTTGCTTAGAAGAAGAGGAGAGTGATCAGTGATTGTGGCCAGACCTTCGTCGGATCGCATCGCAGATACCGTCCGTTTCTACGAATATCTCAACGTCTGAGAAAAATAATGACAAGACCACCAAAAGATACAGCGATACAACGCCTTCAAAGAGCACTTGACGCAATAGAGGATCTTAAACAGTCCAAACACCATAGCAGTTCACCTGAGTTTATAAAATGGCGCCGCAATACTAAAATTGCCATTGCCCACACATTTGAAAAGGATTCCAGTCAGATGGAGGATTTCGATGGGATCTCCTACTCACTATTCGCGTTATCCTCAAGCACTACAGATTCAGACTGGCAACAGGCCTATATTGAGGGGCTAGAGCGATCTACAGCTATTTTGCAATCAATGATTGAGGAGATTGAAGAGTATTGGGAGGATGAATCATTCACAGAAATTTCAACATCACAAAACCAAACAAGTTCAGAGCACATGCGGGATGTTTTCATAATTCATGGACGCGACGAAGGCACCAAAGAAGCCGTCGCTCGATTTATCGAGCAACTCAGGCTAAATCCTATTATCCTTCACGAACAACCCAATCAAGGGCAAACGATTATTGAGAAATTTGAGCGACATGCTGAGGTTGCATTCGCCATTGCTCTCCTGACCCCGGACGATACTGGTGGCCTATCAGGAGAAGAACAGTCTCTCAAACCACGTGCACGGCAAAATGTCATATTTGAGTTGGGATATTTCACGGGTAAGTTGGACCGCGGTCGGGTTTGTGCATTGAAAGGGGAGAATGTCGAGATACCCTCTGATTATGATGGCGTACTATATATTCCCCTTGACGAATCTGGCGGATGGAAGATGACTCTTATGAGAGAGTTGAAGAGCGCGGGATTTGAGGTTGATGTGGATCGGATTTTAGAATAGCCATCCCTAAAAGGTCTATAACGAATCCCGAACCTCACTGCTGACGGTGAGATCAGCGATCACTGTTGGAAACCCCACCAGTGACCGTGGGCAGTGGTATTTCCATAGGGGATCAATATCTTGTGTTTTCTCGGCCAACTGCATCAACAAGATTTTGTGGTCAAGGTGATCGACCAAGAAAAAAATCCATCAATCGGATGGATGCGCCCCCAATGCCATATATCATTGTCGCACTAAATTTGAGATTTAGACGAAATAAGAGGTACCTTGCATGTCTGATCAAATGGAGATAAAAAAGGACAGCACGATGATGGACCAAACAATCCTGGCCGACATCATCAGTCGTATTGTGGAAGTAGCTGATCCTGAAAAGATCATCCTTTTTGGCTCTGCCGCCCGAGGCGACATGAACCGCCATAGCGATGTCGATTTGCTCATCGTTAAGGCGTGCGTACATCGGCGGAGTCTGGCGAGGCAGATACGCCGGAAGCTGTATGGCATAAGGATGGCTGTAGATGTGATCGTGGTCACGCCCGAGGATGTAGAACGTTACAAGGACAGCCATGCGCTGATCATCAAGCCCGCGCTACAGGAGGGAAGAGTGATTTATGAGGCCGCCTGAACGCTTTCCACCAGACGATCCGCGGGAGTGGTTGAATCGCGCCCGTAGCAATCTTGCCCTGGCGAGGAGTCGCATCCACCATGTCTATCTGGAAGAACTGTGCTTTGAGGCTCAACAGGCCGCCGAGAAGGCCATCAAGGCATTGTTAATCCAGCGCGGCATTGAATTTCCCTATATACATGACCTGAGCCGCCTTCTATTGCTACTTGAAGAGACTGGCGAGACGATTCCCCATTTGGTCCGTCAAGCCGAGGATCTCACCGATTATGCCACGGTTATACGCTATCCTGCCAGGGTCGAACCGGTTTCTGAACAGGAGTACGCGAAAGCGATTGAGATAGCCGAAGCCGTCGTCCACTGGGCTGAGGAGCAGATATGATCCCCAAAGCATGCAAGCGTCTCGCCGAAGAGGATTTCCCTATTGCTGTGACAAAACAACGATGATTGAAACGGCTGTTACAAACAATCAAACACAAGAGCCTGTAGGTGCAGACCTGCGGGCTTGTGTTGTATTCGAGGCGAGTAAAAGCCCACTCAAGAGTGGTCGTCTGTCGGGTCTTAATTTTTAAGTATAATTATCGTTATATTCAAAAACGCCATTGCAAGTCCCTGTTTTTCAAGTAAATTGCAAATAGGCATTTATCATTATATACAAAAAGCGGATGGGCGATTCGCCCGGTTCGACAGCGCATTTTAGGAAATACTCAGATGAGTGCGAAAGAACAAAAAATTACAGAGTCGCTTTTGGATGAGATCGCAAACAAAATTGTCGAACACTTTCATCCAGATCAGATTATCCTCTTCGGCTCTTATGCTTATGGCGAGCCAAAGACCGATAGCGATTTAGATTTGCTCGTCATTATGGATACAGATTTGCGTCCAACAGCGCGAAGTACCGCAATTGCTCGCATTTGTCGTCCCAAATATGTTGCGATGGATATTGTCGTGCGTACACCTGAAGAAATTCAAACCCATCTGCAAAACTTTGATCCATTTCTCGAGGAAATTTTCAAACTTGGACGCACCCTCTACAAATCCGCCGGGTGATATACAAGCGTGGGTCTATAAAGCAGCGTTTCAACACACTTTGAAGTGAATCTCGGAGATGCCTGTATCTACTCCATAGTAACAAATTGGCGGATTGCGAGCACATCTGTTCTACCAGTCGTATCCACCTGTGCAAATTCTTCAGACACTGTCTGAAAAATCAGAACTCAGCGAAATTCTCCAAACAGTGTCTGGAGAATTTGATCAATCCCCTCAACAACCGATTTGCCAGACGCTGTCTGGAAAAAAGAAAACGGGTAAAGAATATTATAATTCTCTACTCGTTCTTTTTTCTTAAACCGATGCCCTCACGTCAATTGGGGATCAACTCAATCAGGTTCTCACATTACATCCAATATCGCTTGAGGATTTTTGTCTGCGATCATCAGTAGTGTCCGAGCAGCACCCGATGGACGACGGCGACCCTGCTCCCAATCTTGCAATGTGCGAACAGATACACCCATCAATGGGCAAACTGAGATTGAGAAAGACCGACTTTTGCTCTCGTTTGAGCAGTATCAGGCACTGTAATGATACGACCGTGTTCACCGCTCAGTCTAAGTCATATAAGCCAACACATAACTGGAGCACTCTTATGAACTATCTCATCTTAATAAAACACGCAATGCCTCAAATCGACGAAACAAAATCCGCCCGAGACTGGCAACTATCGGACAGTGGACGCGCAAGTTGCACCCCTCTCGCCAAAGCGTTGCGTCCCTATAAACCAGACCTTCTCATCACAAGCGAAGAACCCAAAGCCCGCGAAACAGGTCAACTCGTAGCCGAACACCTTCAGATCCTCTATACATCAGCACCCAATCTTCACGAACACGACCGCAAAGGCGTCCCCTTTATCCCCCAGGAAACATGGCACACCACCGTAAAAACCTTCTTTGCACGCCCCAACGACCTGATCTTTGGCAATGAAACGGCACATCAGGCCCGTCTGCGTTTCACCCGAGCCGTTGAAAAAGCAGTGAAAATACATTCTCGCAAAACCATAGCCATCGCCACCCACGGTACCGTCATCTCTTTATTTGTCGCCCAAAAAACCCGGACAAATGGCTTCGACCTCTGGCAACAATTGAACCTGCCATCTTATGTGGTACTCGACCTGCCGAATTACAACTTGAACACCATTGTAAGAGAAATATTCTGAGGGTCAAAATCTGACGTATAATAATCTTTATACGCCCAAAAGCCATTGCAAACCCCTGTTTTTTCGAGTAAATTGCAGATAATTGCAAATATAGAAAGAAAAAAGTGCATAATATGACCAAACGCAGACTGCCCATTGGTATTCAGACCTTCCGCGAGATACGAGAGGAAAACTGTTACTATGTCGATAAAACGGCTCACATGCGGCGACTGATAGACGAAGGTAAGCACTACTTTTTATCGCGTCCACGGCACTTTGGCAAAAGCCTGTTTTTGGACACGCTGAAGGAACTGTTTGAGGGCAATGAACCGCTGTTCGAGGGGCTGTACATCCACGACCACTGGGACTGGTCTGTTCGCTATCCCGTCCTGCGATTCGACTTCAGCAGTGGGAACTATCAGGGGCCGGACGACTTGCGGAAGGAAGTGGCGGTGCAATTGGACGCCCTGGAAAACGAAGCAAAGGTCAGCCCGCGCGACGAAAACGCATCAGCCCGCTTGCACCACTTGATGAAAGTTCTCCACGAGCGCAGTGGGCAGCGCGTTGTGCTACTGGTTGATGAAAATGACAAGCCGATCCTGGACGCGCTGGCGGTGCCCGAAGTCGCCCGGGCCAATCGCGACTTTTTGCACAGCCTGTACGCCACCACTAAAGACTGCGACGCACACATTCACTTCACTTTCCTCACGGGCGTCAGCCAATTCTCCAAAGCGAGCATCTTCTCTGGCCTCAACAACTTGATCAATATCACGCTGGATACGCGCTACTCGGCTATTTGCGGCTATACCGATGCGGATCTGGACACTGTGTTCGCGCCCGAGCTTCCCGGCCTGGATCGAGAGGAGATTCGCAACTGGTACAACGGCTATAGCTGGCGAGGAGAGGAGAAGGTCTATAATCCCTTCGATATTCTCATGCTCTTCGACAGCCGCGAGTTCGGTGCCTACGGGTTCGAGACTGGTACGCCGACCTTTCTTATCGAGATATTACTGGACCGGGGCGTAAGTTCCATAGCTTTGGACAATATGCTGGGTACCGATGGACTCTTATCGACCGTTGACCTTGACCACATAGCAACCGAAACCCTCTTGTTTCAGACTGGTTATCTCACCATCACAGAAACAGAAAACCTCGGCGGCAATTTCTTCTATCGCCTGGGCTACCCGAACCGGGAAGTTCGGCAGAGCTTGAACGAGAGTCTGCTGAATCACCTGATTGGACACTCGTCGCGCCGCGTTGAGCACAGTGCCCGTTTGTATGATCTGTTGCTGATCAACGACTTCACCGGTCTCGAGACCTTATTCCACGCCTTCTTTGCCAGTATTCCCTATGAGTGGTACACCAACAACGACATCGCCAATTTTGAGGGCTACTATGCCAGCGTGTTCTATTCCTATTTCGCGGGACTGGGACTCAATATCACAGTAGAGGATAGCAGCAGCCATGGACGTGTGGATATGTCTGTACACTTCAACGATAACATCTACCTGTTCGAGTTCAAGGTGATAGAGTTGGCGTCTGAGGGAGCTGCGATGGCGCAGTTACAGGAAAAGGGATACGCAGACAAATATCGGGGTCTGGATCAGCCGATATATCTGATCGGGGTAGAGTTCAGCAAGGATACCCGCAATATCACGGCCTTCGAAGTGGCATGTGCGTGAGACGTGAGAAATTAGAAAATGCTCAGTGTATGAATGCGAAAATGTCCTGCCCAAACTCGTGGACAAACTCGACCGCGATGTAGCGCATTGCCTGACCTGTTTCGACTATCCCCAAAAACATCGCAAACGCATCCGTACCACCAACAGTTTGGAAAGACTCAATCGAGAGATCAAAAGACGTGCCGATGTGATCCAGATTTTCCCCAACGAGCAAGCCTGTGAACGCCTCATAGGGGCCTTGTATATGGAATGGTCTGAAGAGTGGATCGCAGGCAGACGCTATCTGGACATGACGGATTTGAAACAAAATCTCTGACCCCTATCACGGGGCTACCTTTTTACAGAACTCTTTGGACTTAACCCATAGGAGGGTGACATGTTGGACACATATACTCAAAAAATTAAGAAATTATATAAAAGAATAAACAATAATCAGCAACCAAATATGAAACTTGTACATAAATTCGGTACTGTACTTAACAAGGCCAAAGCAGTCGCGCGCTACGGAGAGTGGGAAGATTTTGTTACTGATGATTGTGGAATTAATCCCATAATACCGGCCCGACGTTCTATGAGAATCGCCAGGACATTGACTGTTGAGCAAGCAGTTGAAGCTGGATCAATTAGGGCAGGTTACTTAAAATGCCGTGAAATTGATAAAGGGTGAGGCGCGACGCAATGAAGAGAACATTGACCATCAGGAGTTGGATGCCTTCGCGCGTAGAAAAACGCGGATCCGGTGATTCTGAGATAGGTTTGTAAGGAACCTATCTCAGCCAAAATTAGGAGATTTAAAAAAATAATACCAGTTTGGGAAATTTCGGAGTATATAATACACAATTCCGCAAAGGAAAAAGATATGAGAATTCTACGTTTTATATTTGTTATTTGTTTATTTTTTAGTCAAAGTTACGGGCAAGAAGATTTTGATTTTAGAAAGACCAGATGGGGCATGACCGAGGTCGAAGTTAAAGCATCCGAAACAGGCAGCGAATGGACATTTGACCACCGTAGAGATTATAAGTCCCCGCTGGGTCCCGTATTAGAATATAAAGGACAGTTATTTGGTGTTGATTGTGAATTAATCTATGCATTTTCTAACGTAGAAAATAGATTAAAGATGGCCACTTATAAGTGGAAATATGAGGATACGAAATATAAAAACAAACAAATCTACGATGCAATAAAGAATGAATTATATAAGACCTACGGTACACCAGCAAGTGAATACGACTCAAGAAAAAAAGGATTACATCACGCCTATGGGCTGCCAGAAGATACTGAATTGGGCGTTCTGGGGTTATCTCATTTCCTAAGTACCTCCTGGAATACACCAAATAAGAGAACGTTTGTATCGATAAAATTCAATTTGACCGGTAAATATGCCAAAGGCGATATTGAGGTGACTTATATGGGGGTGACCGATTTACCAAATTTTACTTATACAAACCCTAATTTACCCTCTGCAGATTCCAACCAAGGTGATTATAGCACCAACGAAACGACTGGCAGCTATGAAAACATCGGCTCTGAAATTATCTCTGAAATATTCTATTTCATACTTGCTTTAATCTGCGGTGTTATTGCTCTGTTTATATGCAATGAAAAGGGTGGCAATAGACCGGGTTTGTGGTTCTTATGGGGATTGCTATTTGGCCCCATAGCTGTAATACCCGCATTATTTTTATCCGGTCCGAAATGTCCTAAGTGCCAATCACACATTCACAAAGATGCCCAGATATGCCCGAAATGTAATAGCGAGTTAGTGAAACCACCGGCAGAGGTTAAAATCGAAGCTACAAACCCTTGACAGGCCAAAGAGAAATAAAAAACCCCCGAATAGTACTGACCCTACTATTTGGGGGTGTCTTTCCCGCCTAAAGGGGGGCCTTATGCGTTCCGAATCTACATCGCAGAGAGACGCTGAAGAAGCGCGTGCTGAGGTAGAGATGGTGGGCTTGACCCGTTTTAGATGCGGTTGCCAAATTATATGCGGCCAAAGCAGCCAAGGATGATGTTTGCGTGGTAGCCCAGGGCGTTTCATTGAACCATTCGTAAACATGTTTTAAAATTTTGGAGATTCTTAAATGCCCTGTGTTCTTCAGGACATTTTTTAAAAACACGCTCTCCTGCAAGCAGTTACGGGATTTTGGGAAAATTTTGGCACGCTTTTTGCACTATTTAAAGGGCACGAGATCAAAATTTTCAGTTCCAACCCACACAGGAGGGTATTCCCATGGTTCACCAGTCACTCGTAACCCGTCCAGCAGTACCGTCCCGTACAGTCCCGCCAGAAACCCATCCCACACCCGACGTCCTCGATGTCTTCGGATCCAGAGACAATGTGGTTCGGGAGCACTTTCAGCGTTTTCTCAGTCTCTCTGCGCTAGCGATGATCGCCATTTTCGCGGTCTATGCGACGCTCGGTGTCAACGGCATTGCGCTGACGGTGGCTTTGATCCTCATTCGCCTGGGGATACAAGGGCCGTGAAGATACCCGATTTATCGGGATTCCAGGCAGAAAAAGATATAGACATAATTCGTATTTTGTCAGGAACACCTCCAAAAACGCCTGCATTATACGCCAAAATGCCATTGCAAGTCCCTGTTTTTTCAAGTAAATTGCAAATAGGCATTTATCATTATATACAAAAAGCGGATGGGCGATTCGCCCGGTTCGACAGCGCATTTTAGGAAATACTCAGATGAGTGCGAAAGAACAAAAAATTACAGAATCGCTTTTGAATGAGATCGCAAATAAAATTGTCGAACACTTTCATCCAGATCAGATCATCCTCTTCGGCTCTTATGCTTATGGCGAGCCAAAGACCAATAGCGATTTAGATTTGCTCGTCATTATGGATACAGATTTGCGTCCAACAGCGCGAAGTGCCGCAATTGCTCGCATTTGTCGTCCCAAATACGTTGCGATGGATATTGTCGTGCGTACACCTGAAGAAATTCAAACCCATCTGCAAAACTTTGATCCATTTCTCGAGGAAATTTTCAAACTTGGACGCACCCTCTACAAATCCGCCAGGTGATATACAAGCGTGGGTCTATAAAGCGGCGTTTCAACACACTTTGAAGTGAATCTCGGAGATGCCTGTATCTACTCCATAGTAACAAATTGGCGGATTGCGAGCACATCTGTTCTACCAGTCGTATCCACCTGTGCAAATTCTTCAGACACTGTCTGAAAAATCAGAACTCAGCGAAATTCTCCAGACATTGTCTGGAGAATTTGATCAATCCCCTCAACAACCGATTTGCCAGACGCTGTCTGGAAAAAAGAAAACGGGTAAAGAATATTATAATTCTCTACTCGTTCTTTTTTCTTAAACCGATGCCCTCACGTCAATTGGGGATCAACTCAATCAGGTTCTCACATTACATCCAATATCGCTTGAGGATTTTTGTCTGCGATCATCAGTAGTGTCCGGGCTGCACCCGACGGACGACGGCGGCCCAGCTCCCAGTCTTGCAATGCTCGAACAGATACACTCATCAGTTGGGCAATTCGTATAGATCTTTTGTCCACTGATTTTTGCAATAATCTTTATACTCCAAATTGCCATTGCAAGCCCCTGTTTTTTCGAGTAAATTGCAAATATCAAAAGAAAAAGGTGCATAATATGACCAGACACAGACTGCATCACGGCCTTTGAGGTCGTATCTGCGTGAGAAATGTGGGACGATTATTACGACCGACTGGTCGCCGTCCACTGGGGTGATGAATAAAATATAGAGGCAAAACCCATGACACATACACTTGATTCGTACGGCGGCACAACCGAACTGAAGGGAAAAAGCACTGGCTGGTTCCATCTCGAGGAACTGGGCGGGCGCAGATGGTTCATCACACCCGAGGGCAATGCCTTTTTCCCCGTGTCGCTGTCCCATATCTACACCGGGAACAGTCAGCCGACCGTGCAAAAGCTTTACGACGGCGACAAGGATGCGTGGATTGAAAAGTGGTTCGGCCAGATACGCGCGCTCGGGTTTAACTGCGCACTCGCAGGCGCGACGAGCCAGTGTCGGGACCCCAGGGGCTATGTCGATGTCGAGAAGGTGGTGGCGCTGTTTCGCCGCGAATCTTTCCCCTACGCTGCCGGACTCTTCCTGATCCCTCACCCCAACGAACTGCCGGAAGGTCAGGAACGACCAGATATTTTCGCCCCTGCTTACCAGGAATGGGTAGAAGCGTTGGTAGCCGATGTTTGCTCGCGGTACGCCAATGATCCGTTGATGATGGGATACTACTATGGTTTCGGCACCTTCATCAGACCGGAGAACTGGATCAATTCAATACCGTCGCTCGACAGCAAAGCACCAGAGCAGGAGAATATCCGCAAAATGGCGGTTCACATGTACCGCATGATCTACGATGCGATACGTCGGCATGACCCCAATCACCTGATCCTCGGACCTTATGTCAAGGAGCAGTCCTTTGACCTGAAAACGTGGGAGGATTTGACGCCTTATGTCGATATGCTTTCGCCCCAGCACTTTAACCGCGACATCAGTTTTGCCGAACAGAGTGCAGCAACGGGCAGGTCTGTGCTGGTCTCTGACGAGGAGTCAGGCCATATTTTTGAAGCGTCACGCCAGAATCCGCGCAGTGTGACGTCCGAGCACAAAGGCCGCATCTACAGCTTGCTGCTCGACCGCCACTTGCGAGACTCGAACGTCTGCGGTGTCAATTTTTGCGCGACTCTGTACGATCTTGATGACGGTCCGTTGATGAAAATGTCCGGCATGATGGAAGGCCTGTACGACTGGGACGGCAACCCAAAGCCCGGGCTCGTGGATGCCGTGAGGGAGGCCAACAAGGAAATCTATGAACGCGCAACAGATCCCTATGGTTCTTCTGAAATCGCCGAATTGGATGAAAATCTGTGCCGCGTCAGAGATGAGGTACACAAACATATTCGTTAGATACGAGAGATCAGTATGTCATCCTGTTCAGGGACACTCTATTGAAGGAGCACAGGTTATGGGACAAGCATTGACGGAGCGTGAAATCGAATCGATCGTCCGGGAGGTCACAGACGAAGAAGTGGCTTTTTACCACGAATACGGGTGGGTCATGATGGAGCAACTCGTGGACTCGGAGTTCGCAACGGAGCTCCTGCGCGTTGGTCAAGAGTGGTTGAAACGCAATGGCCAAGGGAAGGGCGGCAGACGGGCCGTCGGCCTGGCGCGGCGGGAAGAGACCGAGCCGTTCCGCTCGTTCATGTTCAGCGAGCGCATGTCAAAGAACGCAACACGACTCGTGAACAGGAAGCGGCTCAAGGGCGTAGATATCCCACTTCGCTATCGCATCGACATCCTCCAACACAAGCCCCCGGGGGCAGCCGGAGCCACTTATCATCAGGACTCGTCAGAGCACGGCTCTGATCGCGTGGGCGAACTCCAGTTCTGGCTTGCACTGGTGGAAGTGCCACCAGAGATGAGTGCCATGCGATTCGTCAGCCGCTCACATCGCGAAGGACCGCTTGGCTCGGTATTCAAAGATGACCAGGGCAACCTGCTCGAGCAGTACCCAAATCTGACGTCTGTGCTGGAGCTCTCTCCGCCGCTCCATTACCAGCCGGGTGACTGCACTGTGCATCACGGATACACAGTCCATGGCGGTCCACCCAACAGCACCGACAAGCCGCGCTGGTCATACCTCTTCTCATACTCCCCTTCTGACACGCGATACTGGAACGGCACCGCAGCCAACTGGGGCAGCGAGCGGAAGCGTTTGAGTGAGCCGAACAATCCAACGGTCCATTTTTTCGAATAAGATTTCAGGGGATTGAAATGATTTCTGTACAACAATGGGATTTTTTTCAAGAACACGGTTATCTGATCGTTGAAAATGTGCTCTCTGTGCAACGATTGGCAGCGTTGCGAGAGGCCCTGGAAAAGAGATATGATCTGGAGGGCGAAAAGGCAGGGACAGAAGGATCGACCCCTCCGGGCGTTCGCAGGTTATGCAATCTCATTGGTAAAGGCCGCGTCTTAGAAGAGCTGGCAATCGAGCCGATTGCATTAGAAATGGCCAGGCTGACGATTGGAAAGGATATGCGCTGGCAGGCTATGAATTTTCACGATCCCATGCCCGGTGATCCGCGTCCTCTTCAGGCAATCCATGCCGATCGATCGTTCTTTAAGAATTGTACTGCATACCTCAATGTGGTGTGGGCACTCGATGATATGACAGAAGAAAACGGTGCGACTCGCCTTGTGCCGGGATCGCATAAAAAACCCTGGCCCCGAGATGTTCTGGACGATCTCAAAGAGGCAGTTGCTGGAGAAATCTACGCGACCTGTAAGGCTGGAACTGGCATTTTTTGCCACGGTGATGTCTGGCATGGCGCACGAGCAAACCTTTCAAAATTGCCCAGGCGTGTGATCCATATGGGATACAGTTGTCCAAACACTGCGCCTCAATATGAAATTGCAGGTTCTTTGACGCAGGATATTCGCGAGCGGTTGGGCGAGCATTGTGTACTCATTCCAGATCCTCTGGCGTCATTTGGTTAGGAGATCTTATGGCCAATCAAAAGCCATTGAATTTTATATTTTTTCAACCAGACGAAATGCGAGCCGAAAGTTTGGCCTGTTATGGTCATCCATTGATCAAAACCCCAAATTACGATCGCCTGGCGGCAGAAGGGGTTCGCTTTGACCAGTGCCATGTGCAAAACGCGCAATGTACGCCTTCCAGAGTTTCGATGATGACGGGGCTTTATCCCCATTGTGCAGGGCATCGCTCCATGTGGCATCTGATAAGGCCTCATGAACCCCATCTTTTTAAATATCTGCATGAAGCGGGATACGACATTCACTGGTATGGCAAAAATGATTTACTCGCACGAGATAGTTTGTCCTGCATAAAAGAATATTATGAATACAAAGATGATAAAAGGAAGAATCGCTGGGAAAGCGGTGATAAGGAATTCTATAGTTTTGATTTTGAAACTCTGGATTGCGAAAGGGAAGAGGTCGCTGATTATATTAAAGTCAAAGCGGGGATCGATTTTCTGCACAATCGCAAAGATGATGACAATCCCTTCTTTTTGTTTTTGCCGCTTCTGCAACCCCATCCAGGTTATACCACCCACCGCGATTTTTATGACATGTATGATCCCAAAGATATACCGGACTTGAGACCCGCAGGGCTGGACAAAAAGCCGGATTTCTACGCGCTCATCAGAAAGTACCGCCGCCTGAATGAATTGTCGGGGAATTTCTTTCGAAAATTGAATGCTGTTTATCTCGGTATGATCAGCTATACGGACTGGCTTCTGGGGGAACTGATGACTGTTATGGAGGAGAAGGGGCTTTTTGAAAATACGGTTCTAATCGTTTCTTCTGATCACGGTGACTGGGCAGGGGACTTTGGTTTGGTGGAAAAATGGCCAAGTGATTACAGTGATGCGCTGACACGGGTGCCGCTATTGGTAAAGGTGCCAGGTAACAAAGCAGGTCATGTGGTGGAAGGTCCGGTTGAGATGTTCGATCTCATGCCATCTGTTATGGAACTGGCCGGTCTTTCGCCTGCACACACCCATTTCGCCAGGTCCTTTGTGCCGCAACTCCGGGGTGAAGCAGAAGATAAGGATCGATTGGTATTCGCAGAAGGGGGCTATGAGATTTGTGAACCCCATGCGTTTGAAGGACGATGGGACTGGAGTAATCCCAATAGGGATGGTGTTTATTTTCCCAAGGGCAAACTGCAACAAGAAGTGCCCGAAAGTGTTTGCCGTACGACGATGATCAGGGGTTTGAATCACAAGCTCATTCGACGTACAGCCGGTCAAGACGAATTATACGATCTCAAAAATGATCCTCGGGAGTTAGAGAATTTAATCGATGACTCAAGTATGCAAGAGACAAAGTTAGATCTGGAAAGGTCTATGTTGGATTGGTTTATGAAAACCTCTGATACTGTTCCCGTCGGAGGAGATCCAAGGGGGTTCTGATGGAACACGACACTGGAGGAGCACAGGTTATGGGACAAGCATTGATGGAGCGTGAAATCGAAGCCGTCGTTCGGGAGGTCACAGACGAAGAAGTGGCTTTCTACCAGGAATACGGATGGGTCATGATGAAGCAACTCGTAGATCCGGAGTTCGTCTCGGAGCTCCTAACTGTCGGCCAGGAGTGGCTGGAACGACATGGCGAAGAGAAGGGCGGCAGACGGGCCGTTGGCCTGGTACTGCAGGAAGAGGCTGAGCCATTCCGCTCGTTCATGTTCAGCGAACGCATGTCAAAAAACGCGATGCGACTCGTGAACAGGAAGCGGCTCAAGGGTGTAGATATCCCACTTCGCTATCGCGCTGACGTCATAAGAGAAAAGCCCCCAGGGGCAGCCAGAACCCATTATCATCAGGACTCGGCTCAGCACGGCTCTGATCGCGTGGGCGAGCTCCAGTTCTGGCTTGCGCTGGCGGAAGTGACACCGGAGATGAGCGCCATGCGATTCGTCAGTCGCTCGCATCGCGAAGGACCGCTTGGCTCGGTAGGCGGCGATGGCCAGGGCGACCTGCTCGAGCAATTTCCAAATCTGACATCTGTGCTGGAGCTTTCTCCGCCCTTCCATTACCAGTTAGGTGATTGCACAGTGCATCACGGGTACACAATCCATGGCGCTCCAGTCAACAGCACCGAGAAGTCGCGCTGGTCATACCTCTTCTCATACTCGCCTTCCGACACGCGATATTGGAACGGCACAGCAGGCAACTGGGGCAACGAGCGAAAGCATCTGAGTGACGCGAACAATCCAACGGTCTATTTTCCAGATTCAGACGAGGGATGACCTCAATTAGGAACTCTCTGAAAAGGAGTAACAATGTCAATCGAGCAATTACAACAGTATGGTTTAACCTGTCCTTTTGAGTTGGCAGACAAATCCCTGATTATTATCCACAAAATCCAAATCCAGCCGCCGTCGATCAGAAGGTCGCCCGTTTCAATCCGTCCGCGACATTTTCTTTTAACTAAGGTGTGACACATGCCCCCGACTCAGAAATTTGGAGAACGCGTCGTTCGCGTGGAGAAACCCTCCGCTCACTTCGAGCTGTTGAGGAACGAAAAGGGTGATTTTCTGGGCGTATCGGAAGGCGAAACAGCCGTTTTCGACCATGCCGACGACAAAGCGATCTGGAAAGAAGAAGGCGACACCTATCGCCACGTGGTGTCAGGGTTGACACTCGATGTGTCTGCCGCGAATGACGAAGGTGTGCATCTCGCCCTGAATGGGAAATCACTGGGCGAAGATGGCTCTCAACCGTCCGTGCCGGGGCGTTTTCAGCCGGGTCACGGTCCTGCCCATCTCCCGTCTGAATACCTCCAGCAAATCCGCGAGAACGGATGGGTCTGCCTTCCGAGCATCTTGTCTCCCCACGCGATCGAAGAACTGCAGAGGGTGAGTTGCACCGGCAAGTGGGACAATGAAGAATTAGACAAAAGCCTGCCGACCCTCACGCAGTCTGTAGAAGTGGCGAGAGCTGCAACCGAACCCGTATCCCTCTGGGTGATGCGGGAGTATATGCAGTGTCGGGAAATTCGGCTGGCTCACAGGCCCGGTTTCGCCGTCGTGGCTCCGGATGACGGTGAGCGCAAAGTGGGGGGGTGGCATTCGGATTATCCCTACCTCTGGGGGATCGCCAGGAATTCCTCTGATGGCAATCGGATCGTACCGCACAATGCGCTGAATCTTGTGCTTGGCGTTCAGCGAAATTTATGTGTGACCGAATTTAAGAGTGAAAACGGCGCGACCTGTTTCAAACTCGGATCGCATACGCTTGGGGAAGGGCCTCCTCTGGAATGGGGGAGTGGGAATGCGTACAGGGAGGAGGGATCTCGCCAGGCAAAGGGCCTCCCCTATACGGGCTCCGAAGCAGACGTCGTCGAGGCGCCGGCGGGCAGCTACGTCATCTATGATGCCCGAACCTGGCATCGGGCAGGCGTGAACCGCACGAACAAAAAGCGAGCGGCGATGCTTCAGTCCGTGGTTCCCATGTACATCATGCCTTTTATGGAGACCGCTCGTCCCTACAAGGAGTTCCTTGCGAGTCCTCTGGCGATTCAACTGACGGAGCGGGAGCATATCGAGCTGGAAAGTCTCATGGTAAGCCGAATCGATGGGCCTCAAGGGCGTTTAGCGATCACCATGGATGAGGAACTTTCCAAGGGAGGTATATCTTGAAGATCAAATCGGTAAAAGCAGTCCCCGCATCATCTTCACCGCAAGGCCGCCCGCCACGCAACTACATGTTTGTGAAGATTGAAACCGATGAAGGCATCACAGGCTGGGGTGAGGCGACCGCCGGTCCGCTTAGCGTTGCAACCCAGATCGACGAGGTCGGGCAGGTGCTGGTGGGCGAAGACCCCTGGCAGATCGAGAAACACTGGCAGACACTCTACCATCACTTTTTTGTGCGGGGTGGTGTCGTGCAGATGTCAGCCATAAGCGGTATAGAAATCGCCCTGTGGGACATCAAAGGCCAGGCCGTGGGACTGCCCATATACGAAATGCTGGGTGGAAAGATGAGAGATCGGATCTGGTGCTATGGCAGATGGGATGGGCCTACGCCCGAAGCCGCCGCCGAAACTGCGCTAAATAACACAGCGAATGGATTGACGGCGCTCAAGGGGGACCCGTTTGACCATTGCGGGCTGTTTATTCCGGCAGAAGCCGAACGCGTAGCCATAAAAAAACTCGAAGCCGTTCGCAAAGCAGTGGGCGACGACGTTGAGCTACTCGTGGAGGTGCATGGACGGCTTGCCCCGGCAGATGCCATCCGCATCGGCAATGCGATGGCCGAGTATCGTCCCTTTGTGTACGAAGAACCCGTGCCACCAACAAACCTCGACGCAATGCAACGGGTTGCCGAAGCCGTAAGCATACCACTGGCGACAGGTGAACGGCTTTACACCAAGTGGGAATTTACCGACTTGCTGAGCCGACAAATTGTGAAGATGATTCAACCCGACATTGTTCAGGGGGGCGGCATATTGGAGTTGAAGAAGATTGCGGCGATGGCAGAAGCCCATTATGTTGGTTTCCAACCACACAACCCCTACGGCCCGCTATGCACAATCGCGTCTTTGCATCTCGACGCCTGCACCCCGAACTTTATGATACAGGAAGGCGGAATCAGCCCGTGGTTTCAAGACGCTTGCACGGGCGACTTCCCGGTTCAGAAGGACGGATTTCTGCCGATCCCGCCCGGCCCCGGGCTGGGCGTGGCCATGAACGAAGAGTGGCTCAAGGCAAACCCCTGGCGCGACGACGCAAATATTTGGCGGCCCCGTCCTGGCACGGTCGCATCATTGCAAGATACAAAATGGGTCTAACATAAAAGGAATTGAAATGAATCGTTCTGTTCTCGACTGGCCAACAGGCGTTACCGTCTATCACCCCGATCGATGTTACAATGGGTACACGCTCGTTCACGGGCGAGGACCCTGGGACCCCGTGCGTGGTATCTCGGCCGAACAGGTCGATCGATGGCACTTGATAGACATGGAGGGTCAGGTGGTTCACGAGTTCTACGGAAACCCGGCGACGCAGCGCGGCTCTCAGTTATTTGAACGCGTCGCAAACGGCCACTATATCAGCAATGGGAACTCCATCATAGAACAGGACTGGGATGGAAATATTGTCTGGTCTCTGTCCTCAGACTTCCGCGTGGATGCGCGACCAACGGGTTTTCATCACGACATCCAGAAGACTTCTGAACACACCTATCTCGCTATGGTCGCGGATCGCGTGGATGCCCCCCAGGTATCGCGCGTCACACTCAAAGACGATCACATCATGGAAATAACTTCGGAGGGCGAGATCGTCTGGGAATGGTGGGGCCATCACCACCTGGAGGAATTCGGGTTTAGCGATCGTGCGAAGCAGATCATATTTGAAACTGGCGGGGGGCAACAGCCGGGACAGGTAGGAGACTGGCTCCATCTGAATACGCTTCACACACTTCCCGACAATCCCCTATATGATCAGGGCGACACGAGATTCAAGCCGGGAAATATTCTCAGCTGTTCCAGAAATGGAAATCAGATATTCATTATCGAGAAATCGACTGGAAACATCGTCTGGAAGTGGGGCTATTTGGATCAGATGGAAACCATGTGGTTAAACGGGACCGAAAGGCAGAATCAATACCTGGTAGGTCCACACGATCCCAAAATGCTGCACAACGGAAATATCCTGATCTACGACAATGGAGGCGGTACGGGCTATCCTCCGATTAATCGATTCTACACTCGGCTTGTAGAAATCAATCCCGTGAGTGGAGAAGTCGTATGGGAATATGCTGCGGGACCTCAGGCCAGCAAATTCCTGAGCATTGTTACCGGCGGTGTACAGCGCCTCCCGAATGGGAACACGCTAAGTCTGGACACGGACAAGGGACGGATCTTCGAAGTGACATGGGAAGGTGAAATCGTGTGGGAATACATCAACCCGAGAGGCGGATTCTACAGAACCCAGCGCATTGCCTACCCCGATTGTCCACTGGACCCTCCTGACCTGAAGTCCGCAGACCTCCCGGTTCCCGATCACCTCGGCCTACCTGTGTCAAACACCCTGGATTACTGCCCATCTTCTTAGAGACTGTTTTAAAACTCATTTTGCCCCTTCTTGGCTATGCTCTATTGCACTGTCATTCTGAGCGGAGCGCAGCGGAGTCGAAGAATCTGCTACTGACGCAGGTGGAAAAGATGCTTCGGCTACGCTCAGCATGACAAAACGCCTGACATGCGTAACATCAGGTATTAATTTTAAAACAGCTTCTTAGCCCGACTAATTCATGAACAGTAATGTTTGGTTGTGTATGGCAGTCGGCGTGGGTTCCAAGCATCAAAATTAGGGCGTTTGCAGTCTTGTCTGCCTGCATAGGCGTGTTCATAAGGAGCAAGCCGCCCAGCATCGTCACCTGCCCGTCCCTGAGGGTGTCAAAAAGTACAGACTCGCCCTTGCCTGCTCTTTGTGTGGAGCGGTCGGTGTATTTGTAAAGTCAGCCAATGATGGTGCAGCCCCCTTCCCCCTCCCCGGTTGACGAGTTATGGCACAGCTTTTGCCAGATTGCTCAGGATTTTATCATACAAGTGTGGCAATGGAAATGACATAGGCAGATGGAAGGTGATCTTAGTTTTCAACTCACAGACGCGTCCTGCGACTTTAAGAAAGCGATTTTGGAGTGTATTGACCTGTGCGTTTATCCACGTTGTGCCCTGCAATCCGATTTGCGCTAAACTGTGCAACAAGACATAGGCAGCCGAATGGAGGAAGAGGCGGAACTGATTGGCTCCAAAAGCGTGACAGGATGTGCGGTCTGAGTGGAGAAAGGTCTTGTGATTTTTAATGAAGTTTTCCATCTGTCCGCGCGCACAATAGATGTTTTGGTAGATAAAGGAGGCCCTTGAACTTTCAAGGTTGGTCACGACAAAGCGTGTGTTTTGGCCTCGGGCGGTGATTTCAGCTTTGCAGATGATGCGTCTGGCACAGGTCCAAGTCTGGGCTTGGTAATAAAATGAGGTAAAAAGTCGCACCGGTTGCCCGGTATCTGCATACAGGCTTTTGGCCTGATCTATAAGGGGCTTTGCCAAGGTTAAAAGTCGGGTATTGGCGGTCTGTCCGAGGATAAAATAGAGGTCCTTTGTCGCACAGAAGTCCTGGACTTCTGGACTTGAGAAGTGGGCATCGCCTCGCAAAAAGAGTGCCACATGAGGCCAAGCCTGACGAATATAAGCGACTAACCGCTTGAGAATCGTGACAATCTGTTTGCCATCAGGACGCACACCCGGACGCAAAATCGTCGTGATTAGCTTACCCGATTGCCCTTCGTAAATGTGCAAGGGTTGGTAGGCGTAGGCACCCAAATACCCATTGAATAAGGACAACTGCTGCGTCCCATAAACCGTGTCTTGTGTATCATCTATATCTAAGATGATCGACGAAGGCGGCTTTTTATACGAGGCAATAAAACAATCGAGGAAGGCACGAGCAACGCGATACAAATCGCTTCTGCTCATCTGATTCTCAAACCGACTCATCGTGGGTTGACTACTCAGATCTTTCCCCTGCAAGGGCAAGCGACCACACGCCGCCTTGAAGCCGGGATCGCTTTTTAAGGCATCGCAATCATTGGCATCTTCATACCCGCAGGCGATTTGAAACACCCGCTGCTTGACCAACTCTGACACACTGTGAGCCACATAACTTGGATGCCGACGGTCTTTGATCGCCTCAATGATGCGTGATAAAATGCCGGTTTTGGCCTCCACTTCTCGAAGCAATAAGACACCGCTATCGCTGGTGAGAATACCCCCATCAAAGGCGAGGTCGAGACGTTTTCCGAAAATGCTTGCCAAAGGAACCTTGCTATGATTATCTTGTGTGCTCACGGTAGTTTCTCCCAAGTTTATTGTTCAATGGTTATGCGTGTAACCTAATATAATACAATAACTTGAATAGGGAAACTACCTTTTTTATGAATTTTTCGGGTTTAGAAGGGGAATATAAAAAATGGAAACCAATATTTTCATCACTTATTGTCAATTCATTTTGATAACCTGTTTGACACTCATGGGGACATCATGGGGTGCTCCACGCCATTCTTATGCGCCTGTTTTCAAGAAATTGTATAATGGGATAAATCAGGATGTCGCTTTACCCACCTCTGGAGTCTGGAACAAAGTCCAACACCATCCAGGACACATGCAGGCCATCAAGGAGGCTGGCTTTGAATCTGTGCGCATCTTTATGCCCTATGGCGCAGGCATTGCGGATACAGAAAGGCGTATAAGGGACGCTCTCGACAACGGATTGGCTGTAGTTGTATGCATGTGGGGTCTCAAGTCCTGGTCCAAAGGCGATATCGGCAAAGGAATATCACAAATATCAAAAAAATGGAGACAAAGGGCTCAAGCATGGGAAAATTTGCCAAATGATGTCGTCTTTGAAATACTCAATGAACCAAAGGGGATAGGCTTTAAAGACAACCAGCATGCACAGGTTATGAAACTGTACAATGCTGCTATTGCGGCTATAAGGGAAGTTGATCCCGACCGCCCCATCCTTGTCAGTCCGCCAGGCTATAATGACTCCGACAAATTGGATCCATGGGTTACAGAGGAACATCTTACTTACAGGCTAAAGGATGGCACTGGATTTTTCGATGACAAGAACATTGGCGTGTCCATCCATTTTTACAAGCCAGGCAGTGCTGAAGGCGTCAACTTTGCCATGTGGACAGCCCCGCTAAAAGGGAATTGGAAATCTTCCATATATAGGGAGATCATGCTGGCTGTAGAGTGGAGAAGAAAGTATAATCCATCAATGCCCATCATTGTCACCGAATGGGGATGCTGGCTTTTTGATGGCCGTTCAAAGTCTGATCTTGCTGTGTGGCTGGACTATCATATGGATCAATTCAGAATGTATAACATCGGCTCCATGTGGTACACTGGCATACAAAACAACCAGAGACAATTCGCCATCTTTAATTCCGAACTGGGATGGAATCAACCTGTCCTTGATAAGCTTACCGGCGTTGTCCCTGCATCGATTCCCAATACACCTCAACTATTAAATGGCGAGTTTTTCAGACCTGATCATTGCTGGCATTTGTCTTCTGTGGCCATCACAAAAGATTATGTATATGGAGATGAAGCCCTCAATGGCATCAGTTCCTTGAAATTGACCGTTCCATCGGCAGTTGGCGGTCAATTATATCAACAAACTCTCACATCTTCCGGCAATATTAAAAGACCACAGGCACCCGGCAGAACATTGATCCATCTCATTCAAGGGCAAAGGTATAAAATGAGTTTTTTGGCCAGGACTGATCATGGTAAAGGTCAAATAAAAATCGCGATGAGAGATGTCGCAGACAACAGCGTCCTTTACGACAGCTATGAGAAAGATGGTGACTGGATAAAAATATCGACCACACCCAAGACCTACACTCGCCATTACACCCATGAATCACCGAATGTCATGGACGTCAGATTCGAACTCGACGTCGGTTCAAAACAACAGACGCTCTATCTGGATAAGGTGGAATTGATCAGGGATTAAAAGATAATATTCGATGTCACCCTTCATTCTGACTACAGGATTATGCTCATGTCCGATTACACGTTTAAACTTGCCATGTTCACGACCGAACTGAGACTGCCCTATGATCGGGCATTTTCCAAGGCGAAAGAGATCGGCGCGGACCGCCTCTGGTACGCGCCTTCGGCGGGCGACCTTCCGTTCGAAGCCATGACCGACGCGGATATGGACCGCATCGGCGAGTGCGCCGAGCAGCATCAAACGGATATATTCCTGCTCTGCGGAGGCCGTAAGTTCAAAAAAGTGCATCTCTGCGATCTGGATCTGGACTATATGGCCGAACACCCTGAATTCCAGGAAGCCCGAGAGGAACTGAACGCCGCCATGAAGATGGCCGCCCGGCTCAAAATTTCGGCAGTGGCCACGTTTACATTCGCCTGGCCGGGTGAATATACCGCCGGTAAGCCGACCTGGCCCATGCGATGGATGACCCGCGGCGGCGTCATTTCAGATCTGGACATGGACAAACTGGTCCGGGCGTTTACGCTGCTGGCCGAAGACGCAGACCGCTACGATGTGGACCTGCCGCTGTGCATGATGCCGTGGAATTACACGAATACCACGGAACACATGCGGCAGGTGATTGAGGCGGTCGGCTCACCTCGCCTGAAAACGGTCTGGGGACCGGCGGATACCATGAACTGCGGCGAATCGGACACCGCCACCCGCGGATTTCAGAATGTCCGTCCATATCTTCATACGCTCCATATAAAGGATCTGCAAGTTATAGACGGTCTGAAATGTGAGTTTGAATACTGTCCCATCGGCGAAGGAGACGTGGATTTTCCGACGGTACTGCGGAACCTGCGTGATCATCAGATCGACGCAGTGATATCTATCGCCACCCACTTCAAGCCGGAAAGCGGATCGGCGGAAGAAGCGATGCGTATCAACTTTGCGAATATGAAAGCGTTGATCGATGGGGTAGGGGACTGATCCTTGATTATTGCGGTACAGCGCTGCTCATGAACCCTTCGTCTCTCACCAGAACCTGAAGATCCAGGTTTGTCATAGGAAAATCCACCCGCGCGTTGCCCAACCGTTCCGATTCGTGAAGAGAAAGCACCATTTCCAGCGCGGCCCGTCCGTCTTCTCCAGTGGATATCGTATCTTGATCGCGGTCGAGGCTTTCTGCAATCTCCTCTACTGACAACGGGATCACACATCGGCCCTCGTTCGTTGTATTCAGCTTGTGTTCCTCTGGTATTTCGGGAAATTTTTCCTCTTTATTGCCAACGAAGAGCTTGAAATGACGTGGCCGTGTATTGTCCACCGTTATCCGTCCTCTGGAGCCCAACAATTCAAATAGGTGCTGGGCTCTCCCTCCGGTAGATCCATTTACGATGCATTGTACGCCATTCTGAAACTGAAAGTACCCGGCGCCACGGGGATCCAGGGCATCCGGATCCAATAGGTGACCGGTTGCCCACGCGACATCGCCTGCAAAGAAGCGCAGCATGTCAAAAAAGTGGGTTCCGTTGTTGGCAAGCCCGGCGCTGTACTGGAGTGTCATCGCCTGAAGAGTACCGATGACCTCCTGATCGATTAACTCTTTAATTTGGCGAAATTGCCAATCCCATCGGCGCGTGTGGTTAATACTCAGCTTTACATTGTTTCTCCGGCAAGCATCAATCATTTCGTCTGCCTCTCGCAACGTAGTCGCCATCGCCTTCTCACAGAATATGGCTTTCACACCTGACTGAGCCGCGGCAACAACGATATCTCGATGCGGAATGGGATAGGTGCAAACACTCACGATATCCAGCTTTTCAGTATCCAGCATTTCCTGCCAATCTGTGTACAGGCCCGGAACATCCCATTTGCCTCCAAAACTCTGTCGGCGTTCATCGTCCCGATCTGCTGTTGCGATAATACGGGTTCGATCACAGTGATCGTAACAACCCGCATGAGTGTTCGGCGTTCCGCGATGTGTTTCCTGCTCCAGTAAACTTGCAATCCTGCCACAGCCGATAACACCAACGTTATAAACTTGCATAGAAAAGCTCCGGGGAAAATCGTGGGAAGAACTCGTTGTCGAATGTTCAATATCTCAGATCACAATCAAACCGAACGAGATACGGCCACGAGTGATGATGCGCCATGGATATGCCCCAAGTCACGCCGGGTCCTGCGCCATCGACAAAGTTATCAGCCCGAAAGGGGCCGGGGGCACTGGGGGGAGAGGTATCCGCTATTTTTTGAAAATGGACACCGCCATCGCTATACTGTAAGGTGTTGCCCTGGGGTCCCACCTTGGAGACCAGACATCCGACGCCATTGCCATGGGGCCAGACGCAGACCTCGTGACCACTGTCCAACACCGGGTTCTCAGAATGTTTGATATAGGGACCTGTCGGCTCACTGGCAATCGCCAACCCCATCCTGGTTTGATTTGGCTTGCGGTTCATCTGTCGGCCCTTGTAATACATCCAGTATTTTCCGTCTCGAACGATCAGGCACGTGTCGTCAACCCGCATGCTGTCAAAAATCTCCGGATTGTCGCTGGGCCGCAACACCGGATTGCCTTCAAACCGAACCCACGGTCCCCGAGGTGAATCTGCTACTGCAATACCAATGGCGGTCTTTGTTCCATTCGGACCGCCATTATCATTGCTGAACGGCTCGGGTACCGCTGTGTAAAACAAATAGTATTGACCACCTGAGACAAGAATCGTGGGTGTGAATACAGCGTGCTCATCGAATGCACCTTTTGCACCTTTGGGAAGTGCTTCCCCTTCCTCAGACCAGGTCACACCGTCGGGACTTGTAGAATACCAGATTGAAGCGGAGTAGCCACTAAACGATTCTTCGGTTCGAGAATACCAAACATAGTACGTGCCATCCACCTGAATCACCGGACTTGGATCTCTCCGCGTAACACCCTCCTCGAAAGCCACCGCAGTTGAGTATGTAAATCCATCGAAATGAGCAAATTTATTCATACGTATTCCATTTTATAGCGATTCATGAAATGTGTTCCTTTCTCAACATGGGGGTTCTAAATTGTAATCGTAGGGCCGGTTTCGGAAGAGGTAGTCTATTGGTTCATCTACAAAAATTGTGTTCGAGTCCAGGTCGCTTTCTGCAAAGGCGGTTTCACAACCGGTATTGAACCTGAGAGGGGGAAGGCGACGCATCCAGTGGCATGAGTAGATCGCTGCGATCATGAACCGCGTTTGGTCGGAAAAATTTGGCATCCCCCGGTGCCAGAGCCGGGGGTCGCGGATCAGGATACTTCCCTTTTTTGTGTTCCCCCGAACCGGTGGTGCCACTTTCCGGCGTGCTTCCTGCAGGTGTTCTTCGACTTTGATATCATCTCCAACTACCTTTTGCGTTTCCAGATGGGAGCCGGGCCAGAGTTCGATACTTCCGTTGGCTTCGGTCACCTCGTCCAGGGCAATATTGACAATGACTTTGGACGGCGGGTGCGCAATCTCCAGGTTCGGCCAGAGTTGTCCCGAATCGACATGTACCGGTTGGAGCTTGCTGCCCGGCAAGTTGGTATTGCCGGTGTAGCGATTGTTGAAGATCCCCTCGCCGAGCAGGGCTTTCGAGACCTGGACTACCCATGGGTTCGCTATAACGTCGCGAAAGACGTATGGGGGGCAGGGGGGCGGATCCTGTTGGACGTTTCCCCAAACGAAGTTATGGGGTGGCGCAGGGGCATTCATGATCTTCTCTATGTCTTCGGTCATCCGCTCACGGAGAAGGTCGAGGTGTTCGTGCGCGACCACTGCATTGAGGATGATGTAGCCCTCCGTTCGAATAGCATCGAGGGCCTGTTTCAAGTGCGCGTCGGTGAGAGATTCGGCTGCGTGCTCTTCCAGTGTGACAGTGATTTCCACGGCTACTCATCTCCATCTCATTAAACGCTCAAGACCAACTTCTATAAGGATCATCTGAGCGATTTCCTCTATGGTTCGGTTATCAGTATCAATGCACAGGTCGCCGATCGCGTTGCGTTGTAGAGATTCTGCGGCCTCAATCGCCTTTTCAGCGATCTGCTGGAGGGCCGTGTCAGGCTTTCCTTTTAACTCGTCACCAGGTATCCCTGGGCCGAAGCCTTGACCTCGCAGTCTGATTCTATGCCTCAACTGCTCTGATCCAGCATGAAGCCGACATAACCTCAGATTTGTTTCTGGTAGCGCTTTGGTATAGGTCTGGATAGCGTCGAGGTCGTTGATTGGACCGACGACAATGAGACATCGCGCGCCGCTCTCGTGAAAGGTCTGCCACATAGCAGCGAGGTTGTGCGCCTTGATCTGGTGGTTGTCGGGATCGTTGTCCGGGACAGGCCGGTAGAAACTGATCTGTTCAAGGTCGATAAAAGCGGCTGTGATACCAGCCCGCCTGACTTCCTCAAAGATTCGCCATCCGACAGTTGACTTTCCAACACCAGTCGTACCGCAAAGCCATAGGATCGATCCGGGAGTGGTGGGCAACCTGGGGAAGCGCGTCGAGGCGCGGCTGTTGGATAAGCAGGTCCTCCTGGGGAGAGCGGGCCATCCGTCGGTCTTCCTATCCAGGAGCTGAATGACCTCAGAGACAGTCAATCCGCTGGTGTCGATGCATACGTCAGCGAAGTCGCTGCGATCCAGAGTATCTGATTCGCGCAGCATTGCATCCACCTGGTAAGATTCCAGACTGCGATTGGTCAGCCGCTCTGCCAGTATGTCGCGATCCGCTCGGAGTCGGCACAAGGTGAGATCAGTATGCGATATCTGACCAACATAGTCGCGCACTCCGTGGATCTCATCGACAACGCCAGACACAAGGACGCAATAGGCGCCCGCTGCTTTGAAGGTAGCTACCATCGCGCCGAGATTTTGCGCTTTTATGTGGTGACGCTCTGGGTCCGAAACGGGTGCGGGATAACACATGCCAAGTTGATCGATGTCGAGATAGCCAATTCTGATCCCATCCTGTGCCAGTTGAGAGAAGAATTGCCACCCAACTGTGGATTTACCGACACCACACGGACCGCACAGCCATAACAAAGGGATCGGATCTCTGGTCTTCATTCCATATGTCTCCCTCACATTTAATTGCTGTCTTCACCGTCGGCTTCACATCCAGTATATCTACTCCGAAGATTTGAGAAATGCTGAACTCTTCCTCAAATCCGTGTAAATTTTTGCAGTCGGTTGGGTTGGTAGGGCACTTCGGTGACGTAAATATCACCGCGACTATCAACACAGATGCCGTGCGCAGGATCGATAAACTGCCCGGGATCTGAGCCTTCCTCACCCCATCGTGCCAGCAGAGCACCTTCCAGATCAAAAATGCTGACGCGATGGGGCGCTTCAGCAATATAGACAATCTGATCTGCATCGATGTGAATGTTATTCGGAGATTGGATATCTGTCCACTCCTCCAGAAAGTTCCCGTCAAAATCGAAAAGCTGAATGCGGTGGTTGGTCCGGTCGCTTACAAGCACACGGTCGCGTGGGTCAATGCATAAATCGTGCGGCAGGGCAAACTGGCCGGGTCCTGTGCCTTCCTCGCCCCAGGAAAGAATCCGTTCGCCGTTCGCTGAAAAACGATGCACCCGGTGCTGGCCGTATCCGTCCGAGACAAAAATCTCACCTGAGGGAGCGGCCATTGCCTTGGTTGGCATGTTGAACGGCTCGCCCGGTGAACCTGTCTGGCCTGGCATACCCAGAGTCTGAAGCACTTCTCCATCCGTGCTGAAGATACGCACAGTATGATCGTCAACATCCGCACAATAAATCCGATCCGCCGGGTCGATCCAGATATTATGCGGATTTAAGAGCACATCATCACCCCATGCACCGAGAAAGCGACCTTCCGAATTATAGACCAGAATACCCGCAGGCTCTCGCAGGGTGACATAAACGCGATCCTGCGAGTCAACTGCCACATCGGGCACGACCCCACCCATCTCTTTCCCTTCAGGACCTCGGCCCCACCCTTCAACAACGCGGTATTGATAAGTTGCCATCGTGTACTCCTTTCAGATATGCCCGACTACCTGTCCAGTTTAACCCAATCGGGCCAAACGCTGGCAAAAAATGCCCGCTGGATGCCTCGTACGCTCTCCCCGCCGTCAACAACGAGATTGGAGCCTACACTGAAGTTGCCTGCTTGCGAAGCGAGAAAGATGGCCATGCCTGCGATATTTTCCTTCTCTCCAACCCGCTTGCCCGGAATGTTCTTCTTCATCTCGTCTGTGTGATCCCGAGCCACCTTATTCAAATCGCTGGGAAAATCACCAGGGGAGATGGTATTGACTTGAATCCCTTCCCAGGCCAAACTATCACCCAGGTGTCGGCCTAAATGGATCACACCTGCTTTGCTGGCTCCGTAGGCATAATTGTAAGCTGTGTTGAGTTTACCACAGCCGTCGATAGACGCGATATTGATCACATTGCCTGGGGTTTCTGGCGAAGCCCCCACGCGCAGGAATGGCAAAAATGCCTGGGTCATAAAAAAGATGCTTTTGAGATTGAGATCCATCACCGCGTCCCATGTTTCCTCCGTCACATCCTCGATCTCCCTGCGACCATCACTGATTCCAGCGTTGTTGACCAAAATATCGAGCGACTGTTCTCGTTCACCGTAGGCCTTTGCCAGCACCTCGATTCCGGAGACTGAACTTACATCGGCTGCGATATACTCGCAGGAGCCGATTTGTGCAAGTTCCTCCTGTTTCTTTTTCAAGACCTCTTCTCTGCGTGCGACAATGTAAACCTTCGCCCCAAAATTGACAAAGCCTTCGGCTATCATCGCTCCGATGCCAGTCGAACCACCAGTCACCAGTGCGGTTTTTCCCTCCAGTGAAAATAGATCTCTCATTTTCGATTCTCCGTGAGTTGGGCAATCTGTCTTCTCGTAAATGTCGTTTATTCTATTTTTGTATAGTCTGAGGTGAGCGTTAAACCACCCGACTTCACATTAATAAAGCAGGCAGTTGTGCCCTCGGGCTGTGTGGCGGTTACCACCCACTGATCAGCTCTTTTCTCCAGCTTTGCAGGTGATTCGACCCACTTCCTTTTGCCGGTTATCCCGGTATCAGCAGTTGATATCAGAAGGGCTTCATCCAAGGGCCTTGATGATTCAAAAATCACTGTGAACTGTCCGCTCTCAGTCCTGGAGGAAATTTGCCTGGCCCAGGGTTTGCCCTCTTTGACAACGCTGTCTGCGAAGGCATAGCTATCCGGAGGTTTCATGCCGGCTTGGTGTCCGTGTCTCATGCCGGGAATCAGACATACCATGTAGGGCCCAGATACAGTGCGATAGCAGGAGGCCTGCTTGTCCAATGGAAAGTGCTGGTCTCCCGGCCAGGAGAGCCACAGGGTCGGGGTCTCCACTTTTTTTAAGCGTAGAATAGGATCCCAGACCTCCTTGTAAAGATCATTATTTCCAAGCGCCCTGCCGTATTGGTTGGCCGCCTGGGATAGGTTCCCGCATCCGTACGTAGGAATGGCAAAAGCAAAGCGGCTGTCGATACCGATAAGAGTGCTTGCAATGATGCCTCCCCAGGAGATACCCATCAGGCCGACTTTCGTACTATCTACCTGCGACAGGGAACGCAGTAGCGAATTCGCCAGGATTGCATCGGCGACGGCGTGATACATCCACTGTTCTTCAATCGGTTTGTCGGAGTCGCCGTAAATACCTGTGCGAGAGGGTCCCGGCCAGGGATGTTTTTTCCATCTGTTGCGCCTATTGTCGCCGGGTTTTCTCGGCTCCCTTTCATCTATCTGCCCTTCCACTGCGATACTGATTGCCGCGTATCCGCGGGCATTCCACTTTTCAACCCACTCCTTAAAGGCGGTTCCGCCACCGCCATGGATTAACACGATTCCCGGGACCTTGTGGCTCGACGATGCTTCCTCAGGGATACCGATCCATGCATAGACGCGGGTTGGTTTTTCCTCGTACATAAGCGCATCAAAGTAGATCGCTTTCAATTCACCAGCACCAATACTGACGATTTGCTCCTTTTCATTGCGGACAACCGGCGCATTTGTCAGCTCAGCCAGTGCGAGTATTTTTGATTCCTCAGTGTGGTAATCAGCTTGCACGCTCAAAGTCCTCAGCATTACTGTAAAAATAATCGGCAATGTAATTATTCTCATTGTATTGCATTTCTCCTGTTCTCCAAAATTCTTGATCGCCCTGGATGACGGACAATCTGTTGGAACGGTCTGAGTTGCACCCCGCGAGTCTGTGGCTTCACCGCCGACTTCGCGAGAAACTCCGTGAAGTCGGCGATCTGGACGGTATAGAGCGGGCCTCCGCAGAACTTATAATAACTTAGGCCTTAACCGATTCTGTTCTACATCAAACACCAGATTCAAACCCTCATCTCCATCCCGGATATGAACCATCCCGCTATCCCACACAGATTGTACAAACGGACTGTCAAACAATTTTTCCGGATGGTAATTGACCGACGCCCCATTGATTATTGGCACCGCCTCTTGACTAGCGTCAAACACAAAATCATCGCCAGAGATACTCGTGTACTGCAAAACCTGATCGTGATACACAATTTTTCGCCTTCTCACCTCTTCTCTAAAACCCTCGAAGGATACAAACTGTTCTGCTGGAGTCACTTCTAAAATCACTGGCGCAAACGCATCAGAACTGACATACCACTGTCCATCAACTTTCTTTTGTATTTTTGGCATTTTCTCAGCGTATTCAGTCCCAACAAAACAGATGCTACAGTAAACTTCCCCTGCCCAAACAAACAGAAAATTCCCTTCTTGCTCTGCATGACTCACCAATCCTTCAGACACAAAAACCGCCATCTCTTTTGCATTTCTGGCATCTCGCAATTTCTGACAGATCAAAGTCCCCTTCGATTGCACAGACCACTGCTCTCCCAACGTATCTTTGTTCTGCACACAGATAGGCACAATACGTTCGTTCACAGCACCATTTTTTATCAACAATCCATGATGCCACGACTGCGCGCTTCCCAAAATCCAGGTGTCAACAGATTCAGGTGGTCGCATCACAGTCCCCAGGATAAAATCTGAAGTGCAGTAAGAGTACCTCAGGCACTGTCCCTGCTCATAGTCGTATATATTCATAAACGGTTCAAAAGGCTTACTCGAATCTCGTCTCGCAAGCCTGCGTTGAACAATTTCGTAAGGATCTTTCTTTTTGCTCGTTGCAATATTTGCAATCAAATCCGGAATGGTATAGCTACAATACAATGGAAAAATCAACATTGTGGGACAATTTTTGAATTCTGATGACCCCATGCCCAGATACATATGAGCCAGATGCCCGATTTGCTCATTGGGCATTAATCCCTTCAGGCTTCTTTGCCGCACTTTCCCTCCACCCCGTTCACCATTGATTTGTTCTTCTGCCCATGTTGCCCACCACAGATCAATGATGTTCTTCGCCAAGGTCTTCAGCTTTGAATCTTCTGCATATTCATAGACCGTGAGAAACATCATCAACATCCTGGGTCCATAAGAACCCGAGGCCATCTCTACCAGAAAACCTTTACTCCCTTTTTCTTTCAAGTACGCAAGCAAATAAAGGCGAAGCAATTCAGTGTGTTCATTAAGAGAAAAACCATCCTTCAAAACGCAATCTTGATACGCCGATTTTTTACTCAAAATTTCAGCAAAAGCCCACGCAGTACAGATCTCCTGAAACCAGTGATTTTCGCTCAACCAGTACCAGAGCGTATGGTGATTCAAACTGATTTTCAGTCGTTCGATCTTCGACCATTCGGTCACATATTGCCACATCATCTCAAGTAAGAGGTCTTCTGTTTCAGGCGCTAAAAGATCCATTTCATCATCAGTAGCATAATAGATCTTCAGATAAAACTCTGTTGCCCAATAAAAGCTGTGGGGTTCGTGCAGTTGATCAGGTTGCTCCAAAAAATACGTGCACAGTTCACGAATCAACTCATTGGCAAGATCAATGTTTTGCTTGTAAGACAGCATCAAAAACGCATAGGCACTCGTTTCCCTTGCGTATTCTCTGGAAAACGTCGTGCCTTTTTTGGGGTGCAAACCGATTGGTGGTTTATCAAATTTCTGAGCCACACGCCAATCGAGATACGCCTTCCTGCGCTTTTGATATGCTGACATCATGAATTTATCCCGGTTTATAGACGGCTTCTCCCTACAGAACTATTCAAAATAGATCAAGAGAGTATCAAACTCTCGCCACCAAGTCGATTGTCGGCTTAATTGCAGGGGATCGCGGTTTTCAGGAAGCGGGGCTTACATAGACATAGTATGCGCCCCTTTCAAACGCTCCGTCCGAAGGGCTCTGCCTGTGGGCGTGAAAGTTCCTATCTATTTATCCACGCGGATGATTTCCTTCGGGGTGACATACCCCCCATTGATATGCTGGTCAAGCCATTCCTGTACGTCATTTCTGGGAAGAGTCAATGCGGGTTCTCCTTTACAGCTTATTCGGTAAAGGAGTCGCGCATCGTCGATGGAATGGATGTTCGTCTTGATCGGCGGTGAATTGTGCAGGATCATGTAATTATCCCAGATGGTTACGTCACCCGGCGTATGTGTGTGGTCATACCGAAATCGGGGTTGGAGTACATGCTTTTCAAGCCGATCCAAAAAAGCTCTGGACTCACCAGCGTTCATTCCTTCTACAAGGACAGGCGGTTTTATGGCAGGTCTGGAATTCCAAATGGGACTGTGCAGAGACTTCAGACCTGATTGCGGATTTGTGCGAACGAGAGGCGCAAGCCATCCTTCGTCCTTCCAGTTGAGCCGCCTATGCACTCGGGTGCGCTCAAGCACTTCCTGTTCTGACTCCGGAAGTGCAGCAAACGCGGCTTCCGTATCGGCATAAGCCGTTCCGCCATCCAGTGGAAGCTGACTGCGCAAGCGCCTGAGTTCCTCATCTGGATTTTCCTGTAGAGATCCAAATTTCTCAATGTCGTTCGGCGCTTCGATCCACGTTCCACCCGGTGCGTCGCGTGACTCAGGAACCTTATGGACGAGAAACATAGACACGTAGATGGGGAGTCGTTCACACTCGATATCTACATGCCAGTCACCGCCAGGACTCACGCTCACCGGCTCACCTTCCTTTCTCGGACCGCTCATATTGGATGCTACAAATACCGTTGGTGACGTGTGTGGCAGGCATTGCAGTTGGTCAGGGAAAGTCGCGTTTACGGCAGACACATTCCGGTCTTTAAAGGGTTTCCACTCGACGTTCTCTCCACGTCGTCTGACATTGCTGGGATGTGGAATAGGTGCTCCCCAATGATTCGCAAAGCGTTCAAAATGAGCAAGCGAAAACGACTCGAAATTCTGACCCGAAATGCAGAGAATCTGGAAATGACTGAGCGAATCCACCAGGAATTCAACTTGATCTGAATTGAGAGGAGTAGAGAGTTTTACACCCACATACCGCCGACCTGTTCCGCTTGTGGCCAACGGTCCTTCGCTGTAAGCATGAGGCCCAAATACCGCCTGTAATTTCTTATCTAGCTTTGTCTTTTCGATGTGTTTGTGCATTGTCTCTTTGCTGTTTTTGAACGACGATGGTTCTGCCTTCATCAATTCTGTTGCGCAGGTCTGTTTCTATTTCTCCGAGGTCTTCTAATCCTTGGCGCCATCTGGCTTCTCCATGCCTTGAATTTTTTTTGTAGTCGCTGAACAATTTCCGGTTGCTGGTTTGCCAAATCATTTTTCTCACCTATATCTGCATCCAGATCGTACAATTCCAGCTTCTTAGACCTGCTAAATGTCAGCTTCCATTTCCCTTCTCGAATCGCCCAGGTTCCCGAATCGCCATCCCAATACAACGCATCGTGCAATGCCTCTTCTGTTTTACCTTGCAAGACTGGCAACATATTTTTGCCATCGTAGATACGGTCTTCGGGCAATGGGATGCCAACAGCTGCACAGACAGTCGGCAAAATATCCATACAAATAACCGGTTCATCACACACACCACCTGCTTCCAAATGCCCTGGCCAGGACACGAGAAACGGCACGCGCAGCCCACCCTCATAGACACTCTGCTTGTAATCGCGCAGGGGCATATTGTTTGCATTTGTGGCCCTTGCACCACCATTATCTGAAAAATAAAAGATGAGTGTATTTTCCCACACGCCATTGGTCTTGAGTGCTGCCACCACATCGCCAACAGCGATATCCATTCTTTTGAGCATGCCCATCAAAATATCGCGCTTGGAATCTCCTGTATTAAATTGTTTGATATCCTCTTCGGGCGCTTGCAGCGGCGCATGTACAGCATTAAAAGGAAGATAAAGAAAGAATGGATCGTTTTTGTTTCGTTCAATGAAGCCAACAGCCTCTCGAGCCAGATTATCGGTCAAGTAACCGGTATCATTGATAATCTCTTTATTTCGATATATCGCATTATGGGCGTTGTCCTCTTTGTAATTCAAATCAAAATAGTCGTGCGCCCCGTGCCCTAAAAATCCGTAAAATTCATCAAATCCACGGTTGTTCGGATGATATTCAGGCGTCAAACCCAAATGCCATTTTCCAAATATACCTGTCCTGTACCCCGCTTTTTTGAGTAGATCTGCAAGTGTAATTTCGTCAACCGGCATACCGGCGCGTGAGTCACTGGCTGTATAAAAACCAAAGCGCTGTTGGTATCGACCGGTCATCAAACCCGCCCTGGTGGGCGCACATACAAAGGCACTGGCATATCCATTTGTCATTCGAATGCCCGCGTTGGCCAGTGCGTCGGTATGTGGTGTATAGACTTCTGCGGGATGTTTCTGGTAACTCACATCTCCAAAGCCCTGGTCATCTGACAAAATCACCACAATGTTTGGTCGTTTGGCATCTTCGGCCCATACAAATGGGTTTGCTATCATTCCAGATACTCCTATTCCCAACGTTTTTAAGGCTGCGCGTCGATCCATATTGTTACGCTCCTTTTCTGTTGTTATGGATCCTGATTACACATCCCACCGCCACGTATTGCGACAGGCAAGCCGTGGATAATCATTCACGTTCTTGCTTCCCGCGTGTACAAAAAAGTTCTGGTAAAACAGAATGTCTCCACGCTTTGCCAGCAATTCCACACCTTCGCCAATATCCACCTTATGCATATCCGAATTCACGTCCCACAGATAGGGATACTTCTCTGGATTGCTCTCTGCAAGACCCCGCATCTTGTTATGTGAATCCGGCCATCCAAACGTGCAACCCCCATGCGATACTGTATCACTCAAATACAAAATTGAATGCACACTGATTGGAATCGGAAACGTCACATTAAACTTCTCCCGGTTGGTTCCGCCATCGAAATGAGGTCTCTGGTGGCTCCATTGACCTTCCGTCGGAAACGTGTTCTGCGTCAGGATATCCTTCGGCGCGTAGATCTCCTCGCGATTCACACCCGTCAGTTCAGAAAGTGCGGCCAAAATATCATCCGTATAACACGCTAAGATATCCGGCGCGCCCAATCTTCGATTTTCCGGCAATGCGCGATGCCGTTGACTAATCGCATGCGCTGACACACGGTTCCAGGTTTCGGGATCGTCACGGTTCATTTCTAAAGCCGCCCACATCGCGTTTTCACCCTTGCGAGCTACATCCTCAGGAATCAAACCCGACGCCAACAAATACCCTGCTTCGCGAAACTGCTTCTTCTGCTCATCTGTAATTAAGCCCATAGATCACTCCCATGAATTAAGGCCAACCAATTTTCTGCCCCCTTCATTGCCCGGTGCTCTGAGGCCGGAACGGGAACCGCATAACTAAAGCCCTACTCATAGACCATCTCCCCGGTCTTGTGGCCCTCGATCCAGTCCCGGTCGAACGCCACCCCCAGCCCTGGCCCCTCCGGCACTTCGACGCAGCCGTTCTCATCTACCGAATCCAACTCGTCGAGCCAGCGTCTTTCTGCGTAGATCGCTGGCTTGGTATCGGGCACCAGGGGATGCACCAGGCCCAATTCGTAGTAATTGGCGTTGCGCAGGGTCGCCATGATATGCCGGTGCGCCAGATTGCCGCCGTGCAACTCCACGTCCAGCCCGTGTGCCTCGGCCATAGCAGCGATCTTCATTACCCCGGTGATGCCGCCGTCGGTCTGGGCGTTGGCGCGCACGAAGTCGGTGGCACCGGCGGTAATCGTATCGGCCTTGGCCTCCAGCCCGCGCACGTGTTCGCCCATCAGCATCGGCGTATTGATCAACTCGCGCAACTTGGCGTGGGCAAAGCGCGAAAACCCGCCGCCCCTGAACGGATCTTCATACCACATATAGCGCGCCTCGTCACAGGCGCGACCCACCTTGAGTACATCCTCGAATGTGGGAAAACACCCGGCCGGATCGAGCAACAGATCCATATCGTCGCCCACCGCTTCGCGGATGGCTAATACCGCCGCTACCTCGCGGTCGATCGGTCCGTTGATCCAACCGTGGATCTTAAAGGCCGGATAGCCGTATTGCTCCTTGCAGCGCAGGGCGAATTGCGCAAAGTCGTCCGGCGTCGTCAAACCGCCGTTTTCGTCGCCGTGGTAGGTCGAAGCGTAAGCCGGCAACTTCTTGCGCCAACCCCCGCCCAAAAGCTCGTAGATCGGCGCGTCGTAGAGTTTGCCAGCGAAATCCCACAGCGCGATATCTACCGCGCCCGGCGGCGTGCCGTCCTGCCCGCGGCGCGAGCGCTTGAGGTCGTGCCAGATGATCTCGCGGTCCAGCGGATTGCGACCGAGTAAGTACTGCGCCGGGCGGGAATCGATGCCACCGGAGGCAATGCCGCTGATGCCGACGCTGGTCTCGATGGTCAGCAAGCCGCCGCCCAGAGTCAGGCGGCCGCCCTTGCGGAAGACCGTGTCGAAGCCCAATTGCTCCTCCAACTCCATATCGGCGATCTCATAGGCGAAACTCGTCGAGGTAATGCGGGTGATCTCAATATCTCGCGCCATGGTGCTCTCTCCTTTTCAATCACAATGCTCGAAGTTACTTTTCTAAAATCAGAATCCGTGGTTGACCCTGCCATGGAGGCTCAAAGCGCAGCCACTGTTCTATATTGTCGGCGTCCATTAAGCGGACCATCGCGCGGTGCCGATGGCGTAATATTTGTGTACGAAAGGTGGTTTGGTGCGCGAAGCGTACCACAGACGCAGGGAGCCGTCGGCCAGGCGTAAGAGCGAATGGCTGGTGGTAAAGTGCGATTCCCAGGGCCGCGAAGGGTCGGGGCCGAAGATCGGATTGTGAGAGTTTTTAGTCCAGTTGAGGCCGTCTTCGCTGATGGCAAATCCGATGGAGGTTTTCATGACCTCGGGCGGATAGCTGTTATAGCTGCCGTACCACATCAGATAATAACCGTCCTCTTTGAGGACGGCTGGATAGATCAGGCGCTGGAATTCCCATTCCTGATTCAATTCCAACACCGGGTGGGGATGGACTTGCCACTCAAAGCCATCGTCGCTTTGGGCGGCGCGTATGGTCCAGGGATCGGCGGTCACATCGGTGTACCACAGGCGGTAGTGGTCGTCTTCCCAAAACAGGGTGGGGGCGTAGGCGTTTTCCAATAGGGGCTCGGAGGGCGTCTCCCAGCGAAGTCCGTCGTCGCTGGTCATGGCGTGCAGGGTGTGGCGTGTGTCGCCAGAGGGAAAATCGGTCGAGGAAAAAAACATACGCAGCTTGCCCGCCTCGCGCCGCAGGGAGCCGTCTGGGTCGCGTACCAGGGTAGGGGTAAGGATGGAGTGGTCGGCCTCCAGGGTGCAAACCGGAGAGGCGGGGTGTCGTGTAAAATGCAGGCCGTCGTCGCTGGTGGCCAGCCCCAGAGCAAAAACCCGCAGATCCACTTCGCCGCGCGAGCCGCTGTACCACATGTAATAGCACCCGTTTTCCAAAGCGACACAGGGAGCAAAAAGGTGGGTATCGTCAAATTGACCGGCTGCGCCCAGGGACAGACAGGGTGCATCAACGTCTCGCTCCCAGAGTTGTGGATCCAGCCATTGGTTTTTGTCCATAATCTATTTTCCTCATTTTACCTCGCTGTATAATCCCCCTCCAAAATACAGGGGAGACCATCGCGGGCCATCAGTGCAATTCGCGCCAATCCATGCTGTAAAAAACTCGGTCCCATCTGCGACTCGTACCAATCAATTCCCGACGCTCCTCTCGGCAGATCGCCGTCCATATAAATGCCCATAAGCTTCTCGGCAAGGGCCATGCCCCCGTCCAACCACCTGGCCTCTCCCGTCAGATCATATAAATCTGCCAACAACTCCACCCCCAATCCGGCATCCATTGCCGGCACGGCAATGTCATCCGGGAAATCGGTTTCCAAATAGCTCTTTCCAACTGCGATGGCCCAGGCAAAAAGCTCCTGATGGGGCCGAATGCGATGCCCACACAGAGCAAATAGTGCGGCATAACAAGCGGGCCAGTTTCCATATACGCTGCCCCAAACCGGCATCGTCCCTTTCGCCTCGTTGGAACTTCGGTAAGAGGAATTCACATAAATACCCCGTTCCAGATCGTGGGGGGCTTTTAAAAATCCGTCGATATAAACGGCCGCCCGTTCTCTCATGCGAGTGGCCAGTTCTGGTAACGCACCTGCAATCAACTCGGCGGATTCAAGCAGGCTCACCCCCAGGGAGAGCGTCTGCCCGGGCGCATTGATTTGATAAAAATCCACATCGTCCTCGGGGGACCGGCTCTCCGTCTGCAGCAGGCCCAGGTCGTCCCGCTTCTCCCACCAGTAGTCCAGCATGGTTTCGATCTGTTGTACAAAATCCGTCCGACCCGTCTTCAAGTAGGCAAATGACCAATCGAAAATGTAAAATCCTCCATGTCTCGGAAAATCGCAGGATCGCGTTCCCCGGGCATAGGGTCGTTTCTCATCGATATAAGCATGCCGGATATATTCCAGCGGCTCGCCTTCGGTCCAATGTCCGTCAATCCCCTCGGCAAAGTGCTCGACGCATGGCGGATTGAAGGCATACAGTTTTTCCCACAGCCAGAGCGGTGCCTGTCGCAGGTGATCGTGTGTCGTCTTACTGGGCCTTGCTTCCTCCCGCAACTGATAGCTGTCTGCCACCCGATCTTCCAATAGGTGCCAGTACGCGTGTTCTCCCCAGGGGAAAATACCCGTTATCGTATTCGTGCAGTGGGTTGCAAACCGCTGCAAATATCGGTCTGCCGCCTGTGCGTAATCCGGACGGTCCAACGCCTCGGCAAGCGCGTACATTGTCTTTAGCGCCGTCTGATCGTGGATGAGATTGCTGCCCAGGTGTGACCGATCGCCGTCTCGCTGTCCCGCAATCCCCGGCGGCATTTCCGGCATCATCTGATGGGTCGATCGATCAATAATCGAAGGGAACAATCCCTCATAGGTCGCTCCCAATGCGACCAGAATATCCAGCGAACGGCACACCTTCTCAAGCATGGTTTCGGGGTTCATCAGCGTCCTCCGGTCTAATCTGAAATTCGACCTGAATCGGTTTATGGTCGGATGGATAAACACCGTCGATATTGTAGTCCACGACCTCATACGAGCGGACCTCGACGTCTCCTCTGAACAAAATCCAGTCGATTCCGCTGCCGCCTTCTATACTGTCTTTCAGTACGCCAGGCTCTATCGAGCCTTTATCCCCGACAAATGCTTTATAGACATCGCTCTCCGGTCTTGCGTTGAAATCTCCCAACAGAAATACAGGGCGCGGCCTGGTCCATTCACCAAACCGGTCGAGCGCACGGATCCGCTCGACGATTAGTCTTGCACTATTCAGCCTTGCCAGAGCCATTCCCTTGCCTACGGCCAGATGCGTGTTGAAGACATACAACTCCTGAGTATTCTCCCAGTGCCCCCTGTAGTCCATTGGATAGGGACTCGTTTCTCTATCTGCCGGTCTGGTGATGAACGCGAGGCGGGCCCATGTGACCATACGAGGATTGCTATCAGGGCCGCTACCGATGACTTCCGGCGTTTCCGATAGCTGAAAACTGCCCATTTCCCTGAGTCGGAATCTATCGCGCTTGAAGAAGATGGCCATATGCTCGTCATCATCCCCTCCCTTTCGGCCTTCTCCGATGACCACGTATTCAGGCAAATGATCCATCAGATAGTCGATCTGCTCCTTCAAGCCTTCCTGGCTACCAATGATGTCAGGACTGTGTTTGCGAATCAGTGCCACTTGCATATCGCGCCGTACTTCCCAGGGTGGCTCAAACATGGGACTGGCAAATTTCAGGTTGTAAGTCATCATCTTGATCGTCTTCTCGTCCGTCATCAGATTTCCTCATTCAATCTTCGATCAGTACCGTGTCCATCGCCGGAACCTGGATCAATCTGCCAGCCAGTTCCACGGACTTGGACACTGTTGTGAAGTTCGCAACGGCGATTACGTCACCCGTGCGGGACCGAAAGCGATAGGCTCTGACCCCGTCCTGGGCTGTTTGCAGTCTCTCCACGCCATGGCCTATGCGGCGCGTTCCGGCACGACCCTGGCGTATGACACACGCGTAGTCGCGGACGTTTCTACCGCTCACTTTGGGACGCAGGAATACGCGGTCCTGGAGCAAGTTCTTCCACCGCTCGGGCGTATTTCTCTCCGAGGCATCTTCATAGAAGAGCTGCTCGCCGCACGTCTCGATCCCCAGACATCCCGCGATCTTGATCCAGGTCGAACCTGTTTCGATCACCTGCGCACGTCCACCGACGCCTCGTATGGTGCGCCGAGCGCCTTCGAAGGAGATCGGGACCCGGTTGCCGTTCAGGAAATCGTTCATGATATAGACGCCAAATCCCTCGTTCAGCGAGAGCGCGACATCCGCGACTGTCGTCCAGTCTATTAAGAGAGAAGTTTCCCCGTCTTCGAGCGCGACGACTGCGATCGATTGTCGAATACGCCCGTCTGCGTACTCGATTACACCCGTGGTCGTGAAGCCTTTCTGCGATGTGTGATCGGTGTGGAAGAGCGGCGTGGGCTTCAGACGCTCGCCGTTGATTTCGAAACGTCCGATGAAGGCGTCCTGTTCCGACCCCAGCGTGTCCTCTCCGCCAGCCGGTACGACCATCCCCATCACGCTGTGTGATAGGGATCGCCAGGCGAATGAGAACAGGCCCTGCTTGCTGCGGCGAACCTGCAGCCAGACATAGGGATAGGCATCGGTTCCGACCTGTTCGCGTCTGAATTCTTCGACGGATATCGGCGAGATGTCGGGTACGCTGGCAATCACGAGGGTGCCCAGCTGCCCCATGATGCCCGTTTCGAACTGGAAGTAGCGACCACCTGCCGTGTGTGGCATTCGGGCGTTGAATCTGCCGTCTCCTGCATCCCGCATAGACTCGTCCAGGTACTTGAGGTTCTGCCACAGCATATGACCCGCAAATCGGTCGCCGAATTCCTCGAACATGACGGCGTGCTGATAGCTGATGTCGGGTTCGTGGTAGGTCCAGTCCTGGCCGGATGGGTAGGCCGTAAATCCGTTATAGAGGAAGAATCGCCTTAGCACCTTCCAGGCATCGTAGATGTGGTGCAGGTAGTGGGAGGGAGGTGTCTTGCCCGTCAGTGTGAAGGCGAGGCGTCCCGTCATCAGGAGGACACCACAGCCGAGGTACCCCGGATGGAAGGAGCCGTGATTCTCCACGGTGAGGTCGGGGTGGGACGTTTGTGTGCAGATCCAGTCTTTCAGCGGGCGACCGTCGAAGAGTCGCGTATCGACCCGATCGAGGTCGGTAGTGAAGGTGTTGATGGCAAATAGCTTACCCCGGTAGAGCCATTCGTCCGCGTGGGGATGGTCGGGGAGGAGACAATGCGCCCAGGCAAGCAGATAGCTATCCCACGCATTTTCCTCCTCCTTTGTGTCGTGCCAGCGTCCGTCCGGGGGATCGACCCCAAGAAATCGGTCCGCTTCAAACGCGAGCACGCGATGGACGGCTTCAATCACGTCCGGTTCCAGTTCGTTCGCAACGTGGTTGGCTGCCATTGCAATGTCCGCGATCCAGAGGGACGATTCCCAGTCGTCACCCCACTGACCATTCCATTCGAGCGGCTCCGTTTTTCGCGATCCGCTCAGATGGTGCGCGCAGATCCAGCGGAGGCATCGGTTTAATCGGTCGAGCAGGACGGGTTTCTCGATTCCAGCAAGTGCCGGATCGAAGAACGCGCTTTGATGGAGTGCAGCGTAGCCTCGAAGTTCATCGCCCAGAGATCGGATGATCATTTCGTTGATCGGTCCGCCCGGGGGTTGAAACTCGTTCTCATCGAGGGTACCGAAGTAGCCATGCGCGTCATCATCATCGACCCAGTACTGTTCGATGTAGGGGATGTGCCGACACATCAGATGAATGAGGTCGGCCTCGGACGGGAAAGTCGGCGCGTTCGTGTCGAGTGGGGGGTAGTCGATCATACGGACGCTCCCGGCTCTACGGTTTCGTGTGGTTCGTCGCAGCGGAAAACGACGAGTTTGCCGCTGTCGATGCGGTTTTTTACATCCCGCACGAATTCGCGGGCGAGGTTGGTATCGTAGAGTACCAACGCGCCCGGTGACTGTGTGTGGGTTCGGAGGCGTTCCGATTTTTCGCTCCAGGTCGATTGAAGCGTGTCGGATGCATCTCCTTCTGCGATAAGTACAACGTATGCCATGTGGTCTCTCCCTATTGTGTCCTCATACCTATTAATACCATACCTCTCTACGTTTCCGAGTGGCCCGCCACATTCGTAAAAACGTCTGAAGATGATGTTGCGCGCCAGATCATTGTGCTGAGATTGTAAAGGTGTCGAGAAGTGTTTTGGGAGATCCATCGCCTACAACGCTGAATACTTCAACGACGATGTCGCCTGCAGTTTTGACATGCACAAGGGCGTAGTGATGGGCAGTGCAATCACGCACGGCCATAAAATCCTGTTGCTCGGTGGTGAACTGTGAGAACTGGTGGCCAATTTCTGATTTCTTTCCACTGGGGCTGATTTTGGCGTAAATGACGCCTTTGCCTTTTGCGTAATGGTTCAGATCCGTTGATCCGGGTGTTGGGTTGTCGGGCACTTCGGTGAGTGGAAATGTGCGTTCGTAATTTTGATCGTGACAACTCAAATGTAGATCTACTTTGTGGTGCTCAAAAATGGGTGCCAGTGCGGCTCGGTTTTCTGGCCGGGCGGGGTGGCTGGTGCCGTGGCCGTACATGGCTTCGTGCTGGAAGACGATCAGCCAGGGAATATCGCGATCGCGTGCCTGTGCGAGATCGGCATCAATATAGGCGAGCTGTTCTCCTGTGAGATCGTTTTTGGGCAGGAAAATGGATGTGAAGTGCATATTGCCCACATCAAAACTGTAGTTGCGTTTTTCGTCGAATCCGTTTGGGTAGGCGAACCGTGGTCCCCAATCTTCAAATCGTTCAACGAGATGAATTTCATGGTTTCCATATTGTGCCATAAATGGATATTGGGCCAGCACATCTTGCCATTGTAAGAACCATGTATCGATGGCATCCCCCATTTTTTCGAACCGGCCATCTTTATTTCCATAAGCATAGTCGCCACCACCCAGAATAAAATTGGGCTGATCGCGCAAAACTTCGTTGATGATTTGGCGCGTACCGGTGGCATTGCCGTCGAGACGACCGATCAGGCCTGTGTCGCAAATGAAGGCAAACGTATAATCGGACGAATTGTCTGGCGCAGTGCGGGTGCGATAGACTGGACCGTTTGCAACGCGGTAATCGCAGCTGGTTTTTGGACTGAGTTCTTTGAGTGTTACGCGATGTAGCTGACCCGTATTGGGCGAAGGAAACGATTCACCGGTTGCTTCGTGCCAATCGCCTGATGGGGTGCGATAAGTCAATGTCGTTGGTGTATTTGCGGTTTCGGTATGCCAGGTTACTGTGAGGCTTGTGGCCGGGTCTTCGGACCAGGATAGGTGGATTTGGTCGGCAACGGAATCGCCGGTTTGAATAAGATCGAGAATCCAGTCATCGTGGTCATTGGGTGTGTGAAGCTGATCTTTTGATGTGACGAGGCCGATTTCTTTGCGCTCGGTAGGGTGTTGTGGATTGATCCATTCGGCGCGATAGGTTCCTTCGCAGGTGATGTTGAAAGAGGTCTGCGTATGGAAATAGACCACGATGCGTTGGGCTTCGGCATCGGCAAGGCAATAGCCGTTGGTCACGAGATCCTGATTGGGGCTGAGAATGTAGAACGGGAAGGTTTCAAACGTGTCCCAAACATGGTGAATGATGTCGTGAATGGGTTGCTTTTTGAGTGCAAGGTCTGGGCGTCCACTAAAACCCGAAGATGATAGCCCGTCCATGTCGGCAAAGTTAATGGTTGCCCCAGAGAAAAGCATGGTAAACGCATTTTTGCGAATGTCGTCAGGCGTATAATCGTGCCCGATGCGATTGCTGTGCAATTCATTGCCCGGCCAAAGCGTTTCTTGCGCATAGAGTGGTTTGGCGGGATAGCTGTTGCGAATGTGATCTTTGTAGAGCTTTTCTCTGTCAACAGTTTTAGGGCCTTGCAGAATGACGTAAGAGACCCAATCTTCTTGTCGAAAATAATCATCGCCTGTGGGGTTATGTACCGATATCAGATGATCGAATGGGTCGTTATAGCGAATGAACTGACCGATGCGGTTCACATCTTTGGATGTGAGGTATAGACCGTTTTTCATGTGGGGTTCTGGGCCGCCTACCATGAACAGCACATTCCAGTAGGGTGCCAGACGTGCGATTGTGTAGCGGATATAAGCTTCTTGCCTGGCGGGGTCTTTGGGGTGGTTAGACTCCCGGCCTAAAAAACCAGCGAATGGATAGATGAGCATCTGGCGTTGTGCGAGGTCGTTGAGCACGGTTTCCATTTTTTCGTACTCTGCGGGGCGGGGCATCTGATTGTCCGAATCCCAGAGATTGGGCGTAACCCAGCCTTCGCCGCGAATTTGGCCTCGCGTTCTACCTGCGCGGTTGAGATAATGGCTGGCAATAGAGAGCATGTTGTATCCCTGGTTTTGTGCCCAGTCGAGAAAAGCGGTTCGCATGTCGGGGTTCCAGGCATCGCCTGACACGGTATTGTTTTTTTTGGCAAAAAAGCAATCGCCAATATGGAAACTGCGAACGAGCAAGGGGCGACCACTCTTGTAACCAAACCAGGTAGGGTTATTGACATCTTTGTGAATGAGACCGGGAATATTAGACGATATGCACGCGAAGGTGCCCGATACACCGGGTGCGTTGTCGGAAAATGTCGCTTCATAAAACCAGGTGCCCAATGTGTCGGGCATAAAGCGGAGTTGCCAGCCGTCTGTGTTGTAAAATCCGTAAAATTCAAGGGTGCGCCCATCGGGGGCACGGAAGGTGGCATTGAGCGATACGTCTTCAAATGGATTTTCGTAGGTGTTGGCATTTGGTACATCAATTTCGAACATATCCCATTGGCCGACTTGCATGACTTATTCCTTAGTTCTTCAACAAGAGATCGCTATTGTAGAGAATCCCCACTGGACAACCTATCCAGTGGGGATCTGTATTTGGTATTAATCGCAACCAACCGTTGCGATTGCGTTGTCCCGCTACACCTGACAAGATAATTTCGTTTAGCAATCAGACAAATGAATTTTCTGATCGGAAAGATCTTCTGTTTTTTTAAGAGGATTATGTATAACAATACTTCGGACAGTTTTTTTGCAAAAGGTTAAAAAAATCATAGACAAAAAAGTGCCGTTCACGCAGATAGGATGTCAAAGACGTCCAAATCAATGACACACCAACAAGTGAACGGCACAATGGAACTGGCAGAAAAGATACTCAATCGGATAAACATTTGCAAACCTCAAAAAAAGTTTCTCATCACCCTTTTTACCACCATACTCATTAAAAAATCACCCAAATACACATATCTCATCAATTATGGCAATATTGCCGCTTAATGTCCGTACCATTGGTATAATAGTGCCGAATGAATAAAAACACCACAAAAAGAAAGGGCCGTGCAGAGAACACGGCCCGTAGATAAAAATTATTTTTGGGGTGGTGGCTTTGGCGACGGTTTTGGTGGACGTGCAGGGCGTCCACCTGAAATTGGGCAGTAATTTTTACAACCTTACCGTATTCTCTTCGATGGTCAAAGTTTTCGCGCTTCTCTGGCTTCTTGGGCTGCTTTGGCTTCCTCGATTGCACGCTCTTTTTCGTAATTCCAATTAGCTAACATATTGTTTAATAAATGAGCAAACCTTCTGGTGTTCTCAGGAGACAGAACTATTCTTGCTTTTCTTCTTATTACATGGTCATTTGTGTCTTCGTCCGTAGTGTGGTCCAGCATAAAGAACTGAAAATCCCCATCGGTGTAGGCAATTTCAACAGAGTTTGCATATATTGAAATATAATTTTCATCTTTCACTACGGGATGAGATGATGAAGGTGAGGATCGTGCCATAATTCTTCCTTTGGTTGGGTTGGTGGCTCTAATTCAGTGGATTCGCTTTTGTATGCTATCCCAATAGTTACCCTTTTTCTTTTTACTGGTACGCTGCAAAAGTAAGGTTGCACTTCAATATCGGACGGAACCTCCCTCTCGCGCTCGTATCCACAAAAATCTTCACTGTGTAAAGAGATTTCGGAATGCAAAGAATCCTCTGAAAAAGGAGTCACATCAAAGGTTTCAATATTAAACACTACACTTTTTTGGACTAACTCGCTAAACGAGATAAATGTAAGGTGTAGTCCAACATCAAAAGCCCCACAAAGTTTTTTTAGTGTCTTGAGCGACGAAGAGCCATAACCGGCTTGTTCGATCTTGGATATATAGCTCCGCGAAAGGCCAGCGCGACCCGCAAGCTCTGCTTGTGTCCAGCCCCGCGCTTTTCTGAGCGCGTTTATTTGAAATGGCATTTCAACAGAATATTGAGCATCAACATAACCTTGTCGATACTCTTTATTCTCCAGTTCTTCCCATAGCAAGGAACTGTACTCTGCATGCATACGCAACACCTTTCTCTATCTCGTTACGGTTTTTGTCGGCTGTATCTAGTGCGCCAGATGGTTCATAATTGTTTTTGTCTTGATGGTAGCATCCACATAAGAAGATTAATACGCACCCGCCGGGTGAATAATATAATATCCGATATGGACGACTGGCTCCACATCGCACCTCCCACAAGCCTTTATGCCCTTTTATATTCCTACAATGGGGCATTTGCAAAACACTCAAATCTTTTATTCTAAACAAAAATGCTTTTACTCTTGCTCTGTCTTGGTGGGGCAATTTTTCGTACCAATTTTCGACAGGGCGCGTTCCATTGCTACTTTTATATTCCTTGTATTTCCACACAATATCTGCCCCACAATCTTCCATAGTGAACAAAATACTTTACAAAATTAAGGGGGAATGCAGAACATTGTCAACCCCAAAAAGCTCCACAGTCTATAGGGTCAAGTCCGAAAAGTTCTGTAAAAAGGTAGCTCCGTAATAGGGGTCAGTGATTTTATTTTAAATCCGTCATGTCCAGATAGCGTCTGCCCGTGATCCACTCGTCAGACCATTCCATACACAAGGCACCGATCAGGCGTTCACAGGATTGATACACAAGCCTTAAACTCTCCACTGAAGCGGGGTAACTCCAGTTAATAAACTTTTTTGAAAGAGTAATAAGGGCTACCGCCAGAAAGGCAACTTGGCGATATACCATTATTTTTTTATAAATGAAAAACGCCCTACCTCTTTGCAGAAGTAGGGCATACATATTAGACAAAAATTTGCATCAAGCCACCAGCGCGCAGTATTGTGGGTTGCGGCACTATCCTACATAATCCCCTTTTTTAAAGTCCGTCTGTCGAACGGCTCAAACTGTACCGGGCATTTGTGACCAGAGAGACAACATCCTCCAGAATCATATACAGACAGGGCACTAACAAAAGAATTATAGACGTCGCGAAAACAATACCAAATCCGAGAGAGATTGCCATAGGAATGAGATAATAAGCCTGGCGGGATGTCTCCAAAATAATCGGTGTCAAACCACCAAATGTTGTCAACGTCGTCAAAATAATCGGCTTGAAACGCCGAAGCCCAGCAGTGTGAATCGCCTCAAAAACCGAACACTGGGCACGCCTTTTATTTGCATAATCGATCATAATCAGTGAGTCATTTACCACAACACCCGACAAGGCGATCACCCCCATCAAACTGATAAGCGACAAATCATAACCGAGCAAAATATGGCCGATTACAGCGCCCACAATCCCAAACGGAATCGCCGCCATCACAATCAAGGGCTGGAAATAGCTGCCAAATGCAATGGCGAGTAACATATACACAATGGCCATCGCCATGGCAAACCCGCCCCATAGCGCCTGCGTGGATTCGCGCATCTCTGCCTGCGTCCCCTGAAACGTCCAGGTTAATCCCGGATACTCAGCGCGAATTTGTGGCAACACATCGGTATTAATCGCTTCCATAACGCGCGTCATCGCTCGCTTGGGCTCCACGTCCATACTCACCGTCACCACGCGCCGACCATCTCGCCGATTAATACTTGTAAACGCTTCGCCACGCTCAATATCTACCACATCCATCAAAGGCACTTCTGTGCCATCGGGTGTACGCACAACAAATTCTTCGAGATAGCGAATATCCTTTCGCTCTGCCATCGGCAATTTCACGCGCATTTCAATTTCATTTGTACCGCGCAACTGACGCATCGCCAGTGCGCCGTAAAATGCATCGCGCAACTGACGCCCTACCTCAACCGCCGTCAGTCCCAAATTTCGGCCTTCCGGACGCAACACAAAATCAAACTGCGCTTTACCTTTATTGTAATTGTCACTCACATCGTGCGTCTCTTCAAACCCTTCGGCGCGCTCTAAAAATGCCCGACTGGCTTTGGCCAACACGTCGATATCCGAATGGCTCAAATCGACGCTGATATCCTGTTGCCAACCGCCGGGCCCGCTCTCGGCCTCAAACGTAATCTGACTGACACCATCAATATCCCCGATGTTATCGCGCCATAGTGAGATGATCTCTCCTGTCGTCATATCGTGTTCATCGGGCGGTTTCATCACAATTTCTACATCGATAAAACTCCCCCCGCGCACATTGGTTTTAATCCCTTCGGCTACGCGATAAAGGTTGTGCGCTTCAAACATGCGATGGGTCGATTCAGTCACCTCATGTGCAACCCGCGCTGCTTGATCCTGCGTGGTTCCCACAGGCAATCGGATACCCGCCTCAATCTCATCGGCAGAAACTTCGGGCATCATAATCATACCCATATGATCGCTGTATCCATAACCGCCCACCATCATCAGCAAAGCAACAGCAGATGCAATCGTAACGTACCGATGCCGAATGCATACATCCAGAAACCTGCGATAGTGTTGGTCGATAAACCGATTGAAATGGCTGGCAATAGATCGTTGCCAGCGATGCGCAGTGCCATTTATCGGCGAAACAGCGCGTTTTGAAAGGTGCCCGAGATGCGCTGGCAAAATAAACAGCGCCTCCAAAAGAGATACGGCCAGCACAGTGATCACAACCGCAGGCAATGGCCACCAGAATTTTCCCGTGGTGCCGGGCATAAACAAGAGCGGCACAAAAGCCACAATCGTAGTCAAAATGCTGAACGTAACCGGCCTGGCAATATCACGTGTACCCGCAATGGCCGCCTGCATCGGGCTCATACCTTGTTCCCGATATTCATGTACATTTTCACCCACAACAATCGCATCATCCACTACAATGCCGAGCACCACCAAAAATGCAAACATAGAAACCATATTGATGCTCACATCAATAGCAGGCAGAAACACCAGACCGCCAATGAATGAAATGGCCATCCCCATCATCACCCAAAATGCAAGCCGAAACTCGAGGAACATCGCCAGAATAAGCAAAACAATCACAACAGCCAGCCCCCCGTTTTCGATCAGCAAAAACAACCGATCTTTGTAATCCTCTGCACTGTTGCTGTCGATCCGATACTTCACACCAGGCGGCAGGGTGGTCTCAAAATCTGCCATGATATTTTTTACAGCCTCAGCAATCTCAAGTGGCGATTGATTCCCGATCCGGTAGATATCCACACCAACTGTAAGCTGCCGATTAAACCGTTCGTGAAATCCGCCTTCTTCAAAGCCATCCGTGACCTCTGCCAGGTCCGCCAGTGTAACCCCACCGCCTCCTTCTGAAGGGATAATCACAATACGACCGTATTCATCGGCCCACTGCTTGCGCTCTTTCATGCGCAACAAAATTTCACCCGTACCCGTCTCCACAGAACCCGCAGGAATGTCTTCACTCGACGAAACAATCACGCGTGCCACATCGCGTAGTGTAAGACCGTATTCACGCAACCTGTGCTGAGGAATTTCAATATGCGTCATGTATTCTGGCACATTGCCAAGCTCAACCTGTGTAATGGTCGGATCGCTCAGCAATCGATCCCTTAGCTGTTCGGCCAGACTTCTCAGCGTGCCGATATCCACATCGCCATACAGCCCAATATCCATCACATTGCGCTGTTGTGCCCTCAAGCTGACTTCGGGTTGTTCTATATCATCGGGAAATGTCCGAATCCGATTGACTGCCTGATCAATATCTTGAAAGGCTTTCCCCCGGTTGGTGCCTGCCACCAGTTCAATGGTCACACTCCCACGCCCTTCGCGAGCCTGCGACGTTATCTCCTTGATCCCCTGCACACCGCGCACAGCTTCTTCTATCGGCTGTAAAATCCCTTGCTCCACCTCCGCAGGTGCCGCACCCGGATAGCCCACACTGACCGAGACGATATCCAGTTCATACTGCGGATAGACCTCCTTCTGGATATGAAAAGCCGTCCAGATCCCGCCTCCAACGAGGATGACCATAAACAGATTGGCCGCAATAGCATTGCGCGCCATCCAGGCAATCGGACCTCGTATTTCTTCAAATGTATCCTGTGTCTCATTCATCACCGAGTGTCTCCCAGGGTTTTAGGATCTTCCGCCCCAACGCTTTTCAAACGCAATTCTGCACCATCAGCGACTCGAGACAAATTGGTTGTAACCACCCGATCCTTATCCTGCAACCCATCCGATATATAAGCATAGTCGGCATCTTGAAAAACGATCTCAACAGACCGAATTTGCAACAGGCCGTCTTTCATCACCCAGACCGTATTGCCAGTCCGGATATAATCGCGTGCCAGACGCACCACATTGGGAATTTCGTTGGCCTCAATATGCGTCTCGACAAATGCGCCAATCATCAACGGGGATAGATGGTCAGATCCATCCCGATGAGCAAGCGGATCAGGAACAGAAACCAGTACCTGCGCCATACGCGTCCTTTCTGCCAAAGCACCAATGAGTCTGTGAAGAGAGCCTGTGCGATAAGCACCTTTCTTTTCGGTCACACGATTGCGAATCTGTACCAACGATCCCTTTTCTGCCTCGCTGTTGGGAAAAGAAAGCCACGGAATTTTGGAAAGCGGAATGGTCGTCACCACCCAGTATGTATCCAGACCAACCAGACGCCCGAGATTATCGCGTGGAGAAACCAGAGAACCCACATTGGCATTGCGACTTAAAATGTGCGCGTCAAAAGGCGCTTTAATGGTTGTTCTCTGCAATTCCAGTTCAGCCTGATTCACTGCCGCCTGCGCCGCTTCTACCCGTGCCCGAGCTGCATTGAGCTGAGGTTGGCGCAGCACAAGCGCCTCAAGCTCACCCGACAGCGTCTCATTCAGAATCTGATAGTCTTTCTGCGCCACATTCTGCCGTCCCATCTCAATATTCAGATCAGCAGTGGCACGACGCAGATCGCTCTTTTTTTGCAAAAGTGCATTCTGATAATCTGCCGGATCAATCTGCAATAGTACCTGACCCTTTTTGACAAACCCACCCGGCGTAAAAGTCGATGACAGCGAAAGTACCCGTCCACCGACTTGTGGACTCAAGATGATATCCTGTTCTGCTTCAACCGTCCCCGTCGCCACAATCACAGGGCGATACGTCCCGCGTTCCACCTCAACCACATCGACGAGCATCGCGGTTCTCTTAGTCGCCGCAACGCGAGTCGCCGTAGGCTCTGTCATAAAAATCAGCGCAGTAACACCTGTGCCCACAATCAAAATACAAAAACAAATAATTATCACTTTTTTGCTATCCACGTTATGCCTATCTTTTTATAATGATTTACATGGTACACGACAAAACGCACAGGCGAAGCGAGTAATCAACGAATCAACGAATCAACGAATCAACGAATCAACGATCAATCCCAACCATCGTCATTGCGGCATGATTTAAGCCGCAATCCAGTGGGTGGTGGAGCGGGGTTCGTCTATTCGTCTATACGAGCAATTTCAAAACCACCTGCGAGCGCCCGGTAAAGCGCAATGCGGAATTCCAGCAAATCGAGTCTCGCAGAGATCAACGCTCGCCGGAGCCTCTGTTCGTTTGTCAGTGCGGTAAGCACGTCAAGATAATCGCTGATGCCATTTAAATACTCCAGCCTTAACTGATCATAGGTCTGCCTCACCAGATCGACCTGCACTTCGAGACTCGCGATGCGTTCAACCTGTTTTTGTTCTTGAACCAATGCATTTTCCACTTCGGCAAATGCCGTCAAAACCGTCTGCCCATAAGCCGAAAGTTGCGCGCTTTTGTTGGCTTTATTGCGCTTGATTTCTGCCCCCCGTTCACCACCATCGATAACAGGCAGCAAAAGATTGCCTATCAGATTGCCCACCCAATCTTTAAACAGACCACCGCGGTCATCACCCGATGCCAATGCTGTCAGGCTCAAACGCGGATACCGATTGCTGATAGCAACCGCCACATCGCGATCCGCCGCCAGCAGCAGGTTATAAGCCCTTTTGACATCTGGACGTCGCTGAATCAACTCAACAGGCAAGCCCGTATCCGGCAGAGGTGGCAGATCTGGCAAAGCGCGATGCGTATAGGCAATTCCATCCTGAGGGGCATGACCCGACAAAACAGCGAGTTGGTGTTCTAACACCTCAATTCTGGATTCTGTCGCGATTTTTTGTTCGCGTGTGGATTCGAGCAATTGCCTTTGTCGCAAAATATCCACACTGCGAATCTGCCCACTGCCAAAACGCGCTCGGATCAGACTCAGCACTTGCTGATTGGTCTCAATCTGATGCTCAAAAAGTTCGTGCTGATTTTGTGCTTCCATCAACTGAAAATAAGTACGCACGACCTCTGCAGAAAGCGACAATGCAGCAGTCTGATAATCCGCCTCAGTCGCCTGCATTCGATAACGCGCGGCATCCACACCCGAACGAATCCGCCCCCACAGATCTATTTCGTATTCAGACGTGATGCCCAAACGGATCTGTGCATCATTTCCAGAATCTGGACGTTGAACCTCACCGCGCCCGGATACTTCCAGCGTTGGAAACCGGCCAGCCCCTTCGCGATCCACAACAGCCTGTGCACTTCGCAACCGATGCCACGCCGTCTCCAAATTGAAATTGGACTGCAATGCGCGATTGATCAGGCTGTCCATACTCGCATCTCCAAAAGCGGTCCACCACTGTTCAGAAAGCGCATGTGAGGCATGACTGGAAAAAGCTTTGGGAGGTTCAAAAGGAAGGGTAAGATTTGCAGACCTGGGCGAACACCCAAAAACAAACGCGAGCCAGATCAAAAGAAATGAGCGAACATATAGCATGCGTAAGATAATTCCCAAATGACCAAAAACATCCGTTTCAATACAAAATGACAGCCTGTAATGTAAACCCCACAATATAATAACCAAATAGAATTATGGGATCAAGTAACCACTTACTTATTTGCCAATTATTTTCCGGGCGGGCAGATCGCGTCTATCTTGTCCAGGGTGGCTCTATCGAGTTCGCCGTCGACAGCGGCAGCGTTCTGTTTTGCCTGCTCGGGCGTTTTCATTCCGGGAATGGGACAGGTGACGGCGGGATTGGCGAGGGTGAATTTGAGCGCGAAATCGACCATGTTCATGCCTTCAGGTACTAACTCGCGAATCGCTGCGACCTCGTCGAGTCTGGCGAGGAAAGCCTCGCGTTGACTTTCCCCTGGATTCCAGTGATCTCGAACCGAATCGTCGAATATTGTATCTGCGGTAAATTTATCCGCCAAAAGACCCTGAGCGATTGGTCCTCGCAATAATACCCCGATATTGTTGTCCAGGCAGTAGGGGAGGATGTCCTTTTCAGGGCTCCGGTTAAGGAGCGAGTAGTTGATCTGACACGATGCACATGCGCCCTCTGAGTTGAGCGCTTTGAGCGAATCCAGGTCGTTGGTGGATATCGCGTAGTGACGGATCTTTCCTTCTTTCTTGAGCAACTCAAAGGCTTCGACAAAGATCTCGGGATGTTCCGGGGTTCCGATGTGACATTGATACAGGTCGATATAGTCTGTATCGAGACGGTAAAGGCTTGCGTGACAGCAATTGATGATGCTGTATATCGTCTTGTACCCGAGAGGATCTTCCTGGCGGCGTCCCCAGTTGCCAGCCTTTGTCGCGATATAGACCTCAGAGCGCTTACTTTTGAGCGCTCTGCCTGTGTAGATTTCACTCTGACCACAACCGTAGCCATCTGCGGTGTCAAACAGATTAACGCCCGCATCGAGAGCTGCGTTGATGGTGTCGAGGGCCTGCTTTTCTTCAACCGGCCCCCACTGTCCGCCGATGCCCCAGCATCCCATGGAGACAGCGCTCACATTCCACCCAGTTTTCCCAAGTGTTCTATACTGCATAATATTCCTCCGTGTCAAGTGGTGCAGGATGTGGTTGGAGCGGCCTTACCCGGTCAAGCCCCGCTCGACCTTAGTTAATGGTCAAGGATCTGAAATTCGACCTGAATCGGTTTATGGTCGGATGGATAAACACCGTCAGTAGTTGCTCGCCGCATGTCTCGATCCCCAGACATCCCGCGACCTTGATCCAGGTTGATTAAAGCGCGTCGGATGCATCCCCTTCTCCGATAAGTATGACGTATGCCATGAGGTCTCTCCCTATTGTATCCCAAAATGCGGAATTTCTGAGCTCAGGATAGTGAAGCGTCAGGTGAGGTAGTGCGAGGGTGTTCTGAATTCGTGGGATTTCTCGTATTTGATCGAGGGTTCCGCATCCCGAATTGCCTCGGGTATGTCACCATCCCACCAACTGGGCGGATCGGGAAAGGAAAAGACGTCGTGCCAGGCAAGGAGCAGAGTTCGGCGTTCAGCTGTCTGGTTGGGCCACGCGCCGTGGAGGACGCGCGCGTCTGCGATGATCAGATCTCCTGCGTTTAAGGGAACATCTACTGCATCGGGGTAGTCTGCGAACGCGGGATGAGACAGGTCGCCGATCGCCTGAATCTCGGATCCGTGAGCCTTGGGCAGAATGTCGTGCAGTTCGTGGCGTTTCCGATGGCTGCCGGGGATCATGCGCAGGCATCCATTCTCGCGCGTGGTGTCCGTCAGGTAGTAGGATAAAAAGATGCGTATCGGCCAGGGCGTTGCGGCCTCGGGGCTCTGCCATTTCATGAAGTCCTGATGCCAGTAGAGGGGTGGACCGTATCCGGGCTTGGACAGGATGATCACGGTATCGTCCGCTACGAGATTCTCGAGCCCAATTTGTCGGCATGCTTCGAGTTGCGCAGGCTGATCAATGATCTCCTCGGCGATCGGATCGGGAAACCGATTCTCGGCTATCGGCGTTCCCTCTTGCCATCGGCGTTCCGTTCTGACGAAGATATCGCTGCCCTGGTACCGGATCTTGTGGGGAACTGTCACGCGTTCGAAGATGCGGTCGGACCAGGTCCTGAGCCTGTCCAGCAGATCCTTATCCATGACACCAGGTACGATGGTGTAACCCGACTCGACCAACTCCCGCCGCTTTGCCAGCGACTGCTCATTCGTCATGTCTCAATCCTTTCGGTTATCAGGGATATTATACCTAATTATGCGAGCTTTTGTTCAAAAAATACGTCGGTTGCATATGGCGCAACCATCGCCTATCCCTACACAGAGGCGGATCCGGATCCGATGGGCGATGCTCTGCACCTATCGCCCGGGCTTGCGCTCCAGCCGGGAGACTTTGTCAAGCTGGTGATCTGAACGGATTCTCTGCTCGTCTGACTCATATGCGTTCTCCTTTGCAAGATTCATCACTCATCGGAATTGTTAGGCTGTACATAGATCCCCATCAGGTCGCCGGCAGCAGGCGGATTGTCGGAAATCGGCGGCAGACTGGGTAGCACTGGCAAAAGGATGCTCGACGGATAGTCAGCTCCCCGATGAATGGTTACAATTCCAGGCGGCTGATTTGACTCATACTGAAAAGTACGCATCTGTCCTCTGGAGATGGGGACCGGATCGTTCAATGGCGGTTGGCTGATGGACAACAATAGTTTGTGACCCTCACGGAACACATGTCCCACAGGAAAAATCTCTATATCCAACCGGTATGGTTTACGCGGATACAGAGGTTGGGGATCTACATGAGGATGATGGGGGCGTATGAGTACTTTCTCGCCTTGTGCATCCACCCACTGAGACAATTCCTCATCCAATGCCCGATGAGATGCCCTGAGCATACCGCGTTGAAGGTGTTGAACGCGACCGTCTGGATCTACATCCGAAACAATAGCAAATAAGTCCGTATCCACTGTCGTGGAGCTTGCCCACAACGTCAACGTGATCGGACCACAGATGGCAGTGGGCTCGTCAAAAGCCAGTTGGTAGTCAACGCCATCGAGCTTATCGTCCGCAATACCAACCCCCACCTCGTAGGTATCCCCCTCAGCGCCCGAGTCACCCTGCCTCATTGAAGGTGTTGTTGAAAGCAAACCATTGGAGGTTAAATAGTAGTGTTTCCAGATCGTCTCAGACAGAGGGAAATCACTGGATAACAACGGTTCATTTTTTTTCTGCCCCCTCTGAACCTCAAAGACGACTTGGACGCGTGTATCCGGATCGTCAATATTCAGCAACGCTGCTCTGCGTTCGCCCCTCAGCCAGAAGTCGAACCAGGCTCGGCGCTGGGGCCTAAATGTGGTTGGCGTGTTATGGTGACCATTTGAGATCAACAGCCGCTTTGGAATATTGTCTGGGACGTGATCAAACAGCCACACACCACTCCCTCCGACCTGCTGATCCTGGTAAGCATGCAGGATAAAGATCGGTGCACGGATGCCTGCAGCGTAGTGGCGCGGTGATTTTGGCCACGGAGGCTTGTCCTCAGTGAGTTGGAGCAGCTGCCACAGATCCTCCTGGGCGATATTCCTCGGTGGACGTGACTGCTTGATCTGAAGTGCCTCTGACTCACTAAGTCCGCGGATCCTGGCTGCGGCTTGATCCGAGCCCCACACACCAGTGGGCAGGTAAAATCGATTCATCCAGTTGAAGGTGAAACCGGTGTTAAGAATGCCGCCGATCCGCACTGTACCACGGTAACCATCGTCAATAACACCGGAAACCACAACAGCACCAAGGTGAGGCGGGTTTGAGGTGGCGATCAGAAATCCTGTGATTCCTGACCAGGAGTGCCCATGGATCCCCACTTTTCCGTTTGACCAGGCCTGCTTGACGATCCAATTTTCGATAATCTCGTATCCGTCCTTGATATTGCGTTCGCTAAAGGCGGCAAACGCCCCACCCGAAGCGCCAGTCCCGCGCAGCGACGCACTCACAGTGATGTAGCGCTCCCCGTAGCGATCGCCTCTATATACCGGCCGGCTCGCTTGAGGATAACCGCTCATCTCCAGGATGGCCGGCCACTTTTGAATCTGATCCTGCGGATCGAATCCTTTTGGGTACCCTACAGCTACAGCGATCTTTACACCATCGGACATCGTGGCATAAGTAAACTCGACGTAGTTGCCGTCCTTATCCAATTTGATATCGGCAAAACACCAAACCGGAGCGGCAAAAAAGACAAGTAGGAAGACGATTACATTTTTCATGCGGTAATCCACCAATCCTTTTAACTGTTTATGAATTTCACGATCTTTGCGACACTTCTCGAAGCTCCGCAGCCCGAGGTCGTTCGGTCGCAGCATACGGGTGATTAACTTCTCTGCACAGCAAAACCGGCTTCTTCGAGGAGCTGTATGATTCGGTTGGCGGCTCTAATGAAATTCTCTCGGCCAGAGACGTGGAATTTCTGAGACGGATTTTTCTATCAGTCATCTTTTTATCTCCATTGGAGCTCTCTTTTTTGGACTTCTACGAGGAAGGGAGGAAAGCTACGGCTTCAATCTCGACCAGGTAATCGGGGTGAGCGAGGCCACTGACGAACAACAGCGTGTTCGGGGGGAAAGGCGCCCTGAAGAAGCGGTTGCGGACGCGACGAAAGGCCTCCAGGTGGCTGCGATCAGTCAGATAGGTAGTCAATTTGACGATGTCTTCCAGACTGCCTCCGAGTTCCTCGATGATGGCCTGAAGATTCGCGTAAACCTGGTGAGTCTGTGCCTCGATATTGCCTTTCCCTACCAGATTGCCGTCCACATCCAGGGCGATTTGACCGGCGATATAGACGGTGTCGCTGGCCTTCGCTACGTGAGAGTAACCCACCCCCGCAGTCGAGTGGACACTCACCGGTTGTATAATCTCACGAGCCATCGCTTCCGACCTCCTGTGTTATTGGTTGTGTTCAGCTCTCGGTCAGACCCGTCTTCCCGGGCGGGCAGATCGTGTCTATCTTGTCCAGGGTGGCTTTATCGAGTTCCCCATCAGCGGCAGCCGCATTCTGTTTTGCCTGCTCGGGTGTCTTCATTCCGGGAATAGGGCAGGTGACAGCGGGATTGGCGAGGGTGAACTTGAGCGCGAAATCAACCATGTTCATGCCTTCAGGTACTAACTCGCGAATCGCTGCGACCTCGTCGAGTCTGGCGAGGAAAGCCTCGCGTTGACTTTCCCCTGGATTCCAGTGATCTCGAATCGAGCGGCCTTACCTGGTCAAGCCCCGCTCGACCTTATGCTCAAACTCGCGCATCTGATCCGCCCCATCTAATACGCCGATTTCCATGTTGAACTCGCGCACTTCGCCCGGTTCAATGTACTGCAAGGTCCCGTGCTTGCGGTTCCAGGCGCGACCGAGCACCGAGCAGTTGCCCGGCTCAATGCCGGTGACGTAGGTGCCCTTGTGGAAGTGCTGCCATTGGTTGACGATGGGGATCTCGCTGTGTTTGAACTGCCAATACAATCCCAGGCCGAGCTTTTCGTTGAGCAGGCCGATGTGGACGCGTCCCCGGCGGTCGGTGTGGGGCCGATGCACGTACACATCGTCGTGGGCGCGTGGTTGCGGTCCTTTGGCCACGGTGTATTCATCGGAACCGACGGGGCGGTCCTCGGTCCACTCGGTGCTCTCGCGGCTGTGGAGGACGAGGCGCGTTCCTTCGTCGAGGAGGGGGAAGCCGGGGTTGCAGTGATACACGAACATGAGGGGCGAACGGTCGGCGGCAAGATTTTCGATGCGATCGCGGATGTGGATACTCCGCTCGCCGAGCACGGTCGAAATCTCGCGCGACAGCTCTAAATTTTCGGCAAAGACCTCGGCCTGGCGCATTTGGCCGCGGATGCGCACGACGTAATCCGCGCCCTCCCAGCCCGCCTCAATGCCGACGTTTTTCGCCGGTATGTACGAGAGGCGACCGTGCAGTGGCATCTCGGCGTTTTCTTCTTCGGGATCAACTTCTGGGTGGCCGACAAAGTCGAGGCCGCAAGAGGTTACCAGCCCGCCGAACCAGCCGCGCCCCCATTTGAAGCCCTCTGGCTCGTAGAAGGCCGGCCCGACGTCTCCTGGTCCGGAACGAAAACACAGTGACTGGCCCTTGTAGTGGGCCGAGGCAATGTCGAGGGCGCGGCCGGGCAAGACGGAAAATCCCAGGCCCGACGCGTTGAATACGTCGATGAGGCCGGCGCCGCGCTCGAATCCTTCGCTGCGCTCGGCGCGGCGGGCGTACATGAGTTGGCTGATGTCGCCGACGCGGTTGAGCAGTTGGCGGCGAGTGAAGTTGCGGCCGAAGAGCCTGGGCATGGGGAATCTCCTGTAGCAAATGCTAATCGGTAGTTAATGGTCAAGGATCTGAAATTCGACCTGAACCGGTTTATGTTCGGATGGATAAACACCATCAGTAGTTGCTCGCCGCATGTCTCGATCCCCAGACATCCCGCGACCTTGATCCAGGTCGATTAAAGCGCGTCGGATGCATCCCCTTCTGCGATAAGTATGACGTATGCCATGAGGTCTCTCCCTATTGTATTCCATGAGGAGGTCAACTATGGAAGCGGATACAGAACTCCGCAAACAGCATCAGCGTGGTGCGATCCTGCGAGATCGTATGCGGAAGGCATTTGATATGGCGGATCCGGATCCGATGGGCGATGCTCTGCACCTATCGCCCGGGCTTGCGCTCCAGCCGGGAGACTTTGTCGAGTTGGTGAGGTGATTAACTTCTCTGCACAGCAAAACCAGCTTCTTCGAGAAGGTGTATGATTCGGTTGGCAGCTTTCATGTAGTTCTCTCGGCCGGAGACGTGGAATTTCTGAGAATGAAGCAAGTGCGGCTCAACGGTGATACAGCCTGAGTAGTTCATTTGGCAAAGACGTTTGAAGATTTCAGGATATCCGCATTTGCCGTCGCCGGCAATGCAGTAGGTGCTGGTGTCGCCGGGTTCTCGGATGTCTTTGACGTGGACATTGGTGATGTGATCTTTCAGTTTTTCAAAAATGTCGATTCCAACTTCGCCATGTGCACCAAAGTTGCCGGGGTCAAAGTTGAGTCGGAAATTTGGAGAATTAACAGTTTGGAGTGCTTTTAAACATTCGGAGGCGGTGCAGACGGCTGACGTTTTGTTGGGTGGATTTTCGAGTATAAGGGTTTTATTCCCCGCGGCAGCTATTTCGGTCATTGCGGTGTACATTTCAATGGCGATTGCAAACCAGTCGGTTCCTGCGTCGCCTTTTTTATATCCCATCGTGCGCAGTTGGGTTGTGCCAACGTAGTCGGCACGTTGAACGGCGCGGGTGATGTGCGATATGTCCTGTGCGCGATTGGCTTCGTCGGGTACTGTGCGGCCCACCTGACCGAGATAAGTGGTGACGGTAAAACCTCGTTCTTTGACACGGTCTGCGACACGGATGAATGTATCGTCATTCATCTGGTCAACCATTTCACCATAGGCAGCACGCAGTTCAACAAATTTGATGCCAAGTTCATCGAGCACATCCAAACCTTCGTCCAGATCCCACGATGGACTGGGTTCGTCGTTGACACCGGCAATGCAGGCTGTTGGAGTTGTGTTCATAAAAACCTTCTTTGCTTAATTTTTTAGGTCAGCAGTGTCTTCAGCAATCCACTAATGCGCCCCGATCACCACCAGGTCACGTGGTGGTAGCGGGAATTCCTGGAGCATGACGCGGTGCATCATTTCCATCATCAGTTGCTGACGCGTCTGCTGGTACGCCGGATCATGCACGACGTTGACCAGTTCGTCTGGGTCCCTGGTGAGATCATAGAGTTCTTCCCCGTCATCGCGCCCTGGCGTGACTGAGTAGCGGAACTCACGGTTTCGCAGTGTCTCTCTCCACGGGAACTTCATGACCCCCTCATGGAAGGGCGACTCGCACAGGGCGCCAAATGACTCGGAGAATACCGACTGCCGCCAGTCCGAAACCCGCTCTCCCTTGCACAGGGGCATCAGCGAACGGCCGGCACATAGCGGATGGTCATCGCCGACCCCACGCCTCGACAGGGGCCGCGGGTGCTGTGTCAGAAGTGTTTCGTGCATATCCAACACGGTCGGACAGATGTCTTCGTGTTGCACGAAGACATCGCAAGTGCTGCCCTGCTTCAGGCCCGGTCCAGCTACAATCAGCGGGATGCGGATGACGGCGTCGTAGTGTCTGGCGGACTTTCCGCCCAGATTGTGGTCCATGAGCATCTCGCCGTGATCGGACACGAAGACGAAGTAGCTGTTCTCCATTCTGCCAACCTGTTCCAGGCGCTCCAGGATGCGGCCGATCTGTTCGTCGAGGTGGATAAAATCGGCGAAGTAGAGCTTGCGGTAGTAGTGCCAGTTGGGGATTTTGTCAGGCCCATTCCAGTGGTCCGTGCCGTAACCGACAGGGTAGGGGATGAGATCCTCGTTCACCATCTCCAGGAATCGCGCAGGCGGATGAAACGGGGGGTGGGGCTGCACATAGCTGATGTGGGTGTATAGAGGTTGATCCATGGGCGTTTCATCGATGAAGTCCAGGGCATGTTCCGTGATCCAGTTGGTTTGCGAGATCTCTTCCGGAAAGGGCAGGGGATAGTAGCCTTCGGTGCGGGTTTTCAGGCCTCCGTCATCCCCTTTAGACCACGCCATCTTCTTCTTTGCCCGGCGCATTCTCTCGGTCAGGTTGACTTTCCGCTCGCCATACGAATCGTAATAGGGCAACTGAGAATTCCAGTTCGCCGGGGTTGCCATGATCGCATCATAGTGTTCGGGATGCTCTTGCTCAATCCAGTCGTGCCACTCGCCGGTTCGGTTGTCCTCGGTGTTGTGTACCACATCCCAACCGTACTCCCTGTAGTCCGGATACGGGTAGTATTCTGAGTCAAAGGGATAGAAGTGGATCTTGCCAAACGCGCCGGTTCGCCACCCAGCCGTCTGCAATGTCTTCATGAAGGTGGGGATGTCGGGATTGAGCCGGTAGCCATTGGAGAGCAGACCGTGGCCTCGACTGGTCAGTCCCGTGGCAATGCCCGCCCGGGCCGGACAGCAGACCGGGTTGTTGGAAAATGCATTGCTGAAGGTCACGCCCATGCTTTGAAGGCGTTTCAGGTTCGGCAGGTCGCAGATGCCGTTCATGGCCGCTTCCAGCCACTTCGCCCCCATCTGATCGACCATGAAGAAGATGACGTTGGGTTTATTTGGTATTTTGCGTCCCATTAAAAAGCCTCAATGATTACTACTTATATTTGGGTCCCTTGTAAGGTTGTCCGATAGGGAATTGGTGCGGTTCAAGGTGCGGACGGAACGGTACCATATCGGCGATCTCCTTGAGCCCGGAGAGTATCTCTGCTGGAAGAGGTCCTTTTTCAGCGGCTGCCACATTTTGTTCGACTTCCTCTATAGATCCTGTCCCCATGAGAACGGTGGAGACGTTGGGATTGGAAATTACCCAGCGCAGAGCGACTTCTGCAAGTGGTAATCCGATTTCATCTACAAAAGCATAGAGTTTTTTGAACTGTTCCAGACGTGGCGGACTCAGCCATCGTGCGCCATTTTCCAGTTCCGGGATGTCGCGACGGGCCAGAAAACCCTTGAAAAAGGCTGCACCTATGACAATTCCCATATTCTGTTTCTTAGCTTCAGGCAATACAGAAATAGCGAATTCCTGCCGGACCAGATTGTAATTACCCGCTGCCAGAACCACATCGTAGTCACCTGTGGCCATGATGTGTGGAAGTTCATAGGAACTGGTGCCAGCCAGCCCTGTGAATTTGATTATTTTTTCCTCTTTAAGCCCCTCCAGGACTTCACACACAGGTCCATGGAAATTGTCATAGTCAGTCCACCAATCGAATATTGAGGGATGATCAGGTTCATGGATTTGCAGAATATCAATACTGTCGCGCTTAAGCAGTCGGAGGCTCTCATCAACTGACCGACGTAGCGTATCTTTATCTTGTGCGTCAAATGGTTTGGGCCTTCCTCCGAGCTTAGTGGCTATGTAATACGATTGACTCGTCCCCTCCAGACCGATCCCTATATTTTCCTCACTATTTCCGTAGCCGGGAGCCGTGTCAACATAGTTTACGCCCAGTTCCAGTGCGCGCCGCACAGTCTCTGGCTTTGCTCCAACCCCTCCCATACCGAGAACAGTGACTTCAAATCCCGTGCGTCCAAGAATTCGTTTCTCCACATAGCCCTCCTGTTCAGTTTTCTTCATTTTTGGCAGAAATCAGGATTGGAAAATCGTCCCGGGCCACGGGTAAGCGTTGGATCCAGCCTCATCATCGATGGGGCCTTCCGGCAGTGTGGCTTGCCAATCCATGACCTGCTCTGACATCTGTTTGACCAGGGCCTCTTCAAATTTGGCGTGATTGACGAGTTCCATCGGATCGGCAGGAATGTTGTAAAGCTCGACACGACTTCTGTCCGGATTGAGAAGCAGCTTCCAGTCACCCTCGCGAATTGAAAGGATCGGGCTTTTGTGAAGGCAATGGCCGTGAACCCGAAATCGCCACTCCCACATCAACGGCGTCGTGCGATCTACCGAGTTACCTCGAAAGGCGGCTGTCATATCCTCGCCCTGCAGACCAATGTTGTCGGGAATGTCTGAGCCAGCGATGGAACAAAAAGTAGGCAACAGATCTACGGCACATAAGGGCGTCGTGTTGTCAACTTTGCCTTTTGGTCCGCCACTGCCTGGCCACCGGAGAATGAAAGGGGTTCGCACACCACCTTCGTAGAGGCTTCTTTTTCGACCTCGAAAGGGACCAGAAGAACCGACGCCACTGTGTGACGCATTTCGAACGTGGATATCCTCAGGGCCGTTGTCAGCTGAGAAGATGACAATCGTGTTGTCGGAAAGGCCCAGTTGATCCAGCCGATCCATGAGCCGTCCAATGTGATAATCCGCGTTGGTAACGACAGAATAGTAGATGCGTAGTGCACCTTTGTGTTTATCTTCCAGGCCTTGAGCAGTAAAATTCATATAGGGTTCCATCTGCTCCTCTGTAGGATCCAGAGTGGCGTGGGTGTCAAGCAACCACGCTTGAACAAAGAAAGGCTCATCCTGATGTCTTTCGATGAAGGATATGGTTTCATCTATAATTACCTCTGTAGATTGAGATCTGCCTTCGGGAATCTCAATGGTGGGTCCGACCGCATTGAATGTTTTGGATTCGTCAATCCCATAAGCCGTGGTATCAGGTGCTTCTTCGCCCCTTCCCAGGTGCCACTTGCCAAAGTGGCCAACAGCATAGCCACTTTGTTGCAGGAGACCCGTGATGGTCGTTGCATCGGGATCCAACCAGTCTGGCATGCCGCGTTGGGCGTTCTGCTCGTGACCGGCAAAATGGCCATGTATGCCCCAGTGGGCAGGAAAGCGACCCGTCATGACCGCTGCCCGGCTGGGTGAGCACACACCCGAGCAAACATAGAATTGTGAGAAGAGAATGCCCTGCGAAGCGAGCCGATCCAGATTTGGCGTTTTTACAAACTGGTGGCCGTAGCAACTCAAGTCACCCCACCCCCAATCGTCGGCGAAGACAAATACGATATTGGGTTTTTTCGATTCAGCCATTGCGGTTCTCCTTTGTTGGATGGACTGGTTGCATAGGTTGATCTCCTTAATATCGATTCACGAATCCAGTGCTTTATTGCCGTGACAGGGAAGTACCCCGCGTATCCAGAGACCTTTGTCTGAATTTTTCTGTTAATGTTCACGGTTGTAATTTGGGAGACTGCCTCCCGATTTACAAGGATAAAACACAAAGCAGGCGGTAAGTCTTTACGCCCCTACGGTGCCAGGGCTTTCAGGTAATTGAAGTTACGTTCAAGATGTCAACGAGGATCGCCAGCTTCTATTGTTCGTTCCAGCAGCCTGCTGCGCATTGCTTCTTCCCGATCTCGATAATCCGGGTTTCCTGCCAAATTCACCAGTTCGCCCGGGTCGTTCTGCAAGTCGTAAAGTTCAGAACGATCATTCACATAATGTGCGTATTTCCACTTCTCGTTTCGAACCATGCGACCTTGAGAAAGGAAGAACGTTCCCGACTCAACCAGTGGCAATTCAGGTACGGGTTCAGTCCGACTTATGCCGGCTTTCAGCGCGTCCAGTTCTGCTTCTGGTCCTCCCTCTGGCAATGGCTGACGGCTGCCAACTTCCGCATAGGTACAGTCTCTTTCCGGAGCCATACCCGACATCATATCTGTCACACTTCTACCCTGAACACCCGGCGGGATCGAGATTCCGCTACTCTGGAGTAATGTAGGCATCAAGTCGATTTGCTCAATTTGCAATGCGTTTGTTGCACCATCCCGTGCATGTTCCAAACCCCTTGCGATCAATGGGACCTGGACAATGCAGTCGTAGAATGCAGCTGTTTTCCGAATGAGTCCGTGTTCGCCCAGGTACTCACCGTGGTCACCTGTGGCAATAATGATGGTGTCGTCCCAACGACCAAGCGCTTTTAGTCCATCAAAGAATTTGCCCAAGCATTCATCCAGGTACCTGAGCATGCCGTAGTAATACGCCATTGTCTGCCGCAGCTGCTCGTCATCCATGAGATGCAGCCATCCGCCGTGATAGTAGGCTTGCTGAACGAATGGTTTTGAGTCCAATTCACCCTCAGGTCTATGTGGGAGAGGCATGTCCTCTGGTCTGTACATCGTGGCAAAAGGTTCGGGAGCCCGATAGGGCGGATGAACATCTGAAAAGCTCAACCACACAAACGAAGGCTCGTCACCCTTTCGTTCAAGATAATCGAGGGCCTGATTCACGTTGGCTCTTGCTGGAGATTCAGCAGGATCAAAAGGGTAGGTTCCGCCATACCAGATTGGGTTGGGGTGATCTCCCCAACGGAAACGTCTTGTTTGTGATTCGAACACGGATGGGTCGATGGGTACTGCAGGCCCAGGAAATGGCTTCCCATAGGCTTCTCGCTGCTTTTGTCGAAGTGGTGACTCTTCAATACACGCTTCAAATCCTGCAGTTTCGGCATCTGGAAAACAGTGGTTTTTCCCAAATAGGCCACAGCCGACACCAGCATCTTTCAATAGCCCTGGTAGATGAAACCCTTCCTTTTTTTGCATCAACAGCGTGTTGTCTCTGGAACCTGTAACGCTGGGATAACGACCCGTGAAAAATGCGACCCGTGACGCGACGCAGAGCGGAGAAGGTACGGTGCAGTTTTCAAACCTGACGGCCTCGCTGGCAAAGCGATCCAGATGAGGTGTTGCTCCGATGGGATTGCCATAGCATCCTAATGAGCGAGCGGCAAGATGCTCAATGGTGATTACGACAATGTTTTTCATTTTTTATCCAGTCTCTGTAGATGTGTAAAAGGGCTGATCACGATATTCGGGTAGGAACCGCTGTTGTTATCACCCATCATCACGATCCTTTCGCCCGTTGAAACCAGTCAATGAGTTGTCTTTTAAGATCGTTATAAATCTCAGGATATTGACTGGCCAAATCATTGGCTTCGCCAATATCCTGATTGAGCTTGTACAATTCAAACTGCAATTCTTCAATAGCCGGAATAGCCTCGGCAAATTGCCCGCGATGATTAGGGCCTGTACCAACCAGTTTCCAATCGTCTTTTACCGCTCCCATTTTCCCAAACAAATCCCAAAACACATACCGCCCTGGCAAATCTTCTTGCCCGTGTGATCTCAAATGCGCAAGCAAACTCACTCCATGAACTGGATGCTGTCCATTCATTTTGGGAATCTCAATGCCAGCCGCATCCAGCACAGTGGCAAACAAATCAAAATGCACAGCACCTGCATCAGATACCATCCCTTTGGGAATAACACCCGGCCACTGCATCACCGCAGGCACGCGGATTCCACCTTCATATGTCATTCCTTTTTGCCCGCGTAAAGGGCCATTATTGCCCGGAAATTTATCAATCATTGCACCATTATCGCTCAAGTAGATGACAAGTGTGTTATCTACGATATCCAACTCATGCAATGTCGCCATGATTTTACCCACACCATCATCCATATGATCCAGCACCGCACAATAGTCGCGCTTGGGGAACTCAATACCGCGATCTTCATACTTTTTTAACCACTCGGCTTTGCCCGATGTTTTGGGTGCCTGTTCTCGCCACAAGGGACCATGCACAGCATTGTAAGGCACATAACAAAAAAACGGCTTATCACGATGTTTCCGAATAAAGTCAATCGCATAACCAGTAAACACATCCGTCAAATGATCTTCATGCACCATGGGCTGGTCATTGTGCAAAAGGCGACTACCATCAAAAGGCCAATAGGGGTGTGCACCACCCAAGAATCCGACAAATTCTTCAAAACCGCGCTCATTGGGCACATTGGGTGCATCATATCCCAAATGCCACTTGCCAAACAGGCCAGTTTTATATCCTGCTTCTTTCAAAAACTCGGGCAAAAGTTTTACATCATCATGAATGCGCCTTGGCAACGTATCTGTTTTCTGCCCCGGCAGTGATGGGCCACGCCACATGCCGCATTCCAAAGAATACTGCCCAGAAAAAAGAGATGCACGCGTTGGCGCACAAAGTGGATTGACCCTCAACTGTGTAAAACGCACCCCATTTTTTGCAATCGCATCCATCGTTGGTGTATCGACCTCTGTATCCCAATAACAACCCGCATCTCCATACCCCTGATCGTCTGAAACAATGATGAGAAAATTTGGTTTTGTGCCCATAATAATCTACCTGGTCTTCCAGATGTATTCCTCAGTTCAATTTCCGTGTCTTATCGTCCTGTCAATACCCAGTTTATGGTTCGCTTCTATTTTCTTGATTAGACCTCAGAGCCTGCAACAGTGCGAACGGCCTCGCTCCAGTCATCCCAAAGCCCAGGACCCTCTGGGCGAGGCTCTGGTGGTGGGACTTCTATCCCGAGTTCAAGTCCGTAGTCCTTCCTCACCGAGGGCGGTGGCGATGGTCTTGGCCCTTTGACATAACGGCCGTTGAATGTTCTGTCATATACAGACTTTTTGTAGGCATCATAAAGAATCATCTGTCGAATTTGCGGAGGATTGCTGTAGTTCCGTGTTGCCGAGTGGAACATTCGTCCGTGCGACAAGACCACATCTCCCTCGTCACCAAAGAACTCAAAGGGTTCAATGTTGGCGAGTGCGTCCTTGAGACCTGGAGGCTGTGGCAGCACGAATGCCGCAGCGCCACTATCTGGATGGGGCGCGTGCAGGATTGAATAGCGGGCGAGATCTACGGAATCCGGCTCTGCTTCATAGAGCAAGCGGTGACTGCCGGGAAAGAGAGCAATGCCACCGCCGTCCTTTGGAACCTTATCAACGTATCCGATCGCCACCAGATGCATCGGCTCCGGGTCAATGTGTGCACCGGCACGGGCGGCATCCGCCAGAGAAGGTGAAGTGCTCTTACGCTCTCTCGGCAACACGCAGTACATACCGCGCAACTCCTTACCACCCCAGACCGGCCAGCCACGCAGTCGGCTTCCACGAGGATCCGGATCGGCCGCGGAGGAACTTACTTCTGGTGTCACAACTTCACCTTTGCCGAGGAGTTGCTCAATCCAGGGGAATACACGGCGTGGAAGCAAGTTGATCAGGTCCTCGTCGCCGGAGAGTTCACGCAGTCGCCAGCCGTGGTCACCGGTGCGATCATTCATGCCATCAGGCGTGCTTTGACGATCTGCCTCCGGGAGACCGTTTAGCCAGGTTTGAGGATCGTCTCGGCGCAAATGACTTGAGGTGTTTCCCGCCCACAGTCTGTCCCGCGCTGCAGCACAAAGTTTGGGGTCGAGAATATTTCGTTTAACGAGGAATCCGTTCGTAATAAATTGTTGGATATCTTCCGTGCTCAGTGGTGTCAATGCTGTATTCATGGAAATAAGCCTTCTTTCTTTAATACTGAACCATTATTGGTTCTCCTGCCTTCTAATTAATTTGTTCGATCAGATAATAAGCAAAATACAATCAAAAACAATCCCAATTACCACCGAATCACCAGAATACATCGAACTGGACATCGAATTCCATTGTAATCGTTCTCTCATATGCTGTGACGATGAATACAAATTCGTATGGTGGGTGATACCGGATTCGAACCAGTAACTTCCTGCGTGTAAGGAATCACTGAGTCATCGATTGCCTTATACTTCAAATTTTCTTTGAATAACTATTACAGGCACTATATTTAAATGATCGTTGATCGTATAAAATTACCTGGCCTGACCTCTGTCACGCAAAAACGAAACCTAAAAAAATCGGCTTTTGATAGAAAGGTGGCTTCTTTGGAAAAACGAATATTGGGTCGTACTGGATTAGAAGTGGGTGCTCTGTCGCTTGGAGCAGCATTTGCAACGCGTGGAGAAGAGGGATTTGATGGCGCGAAGAACATCATTTTTGAGGCTTTGGAACTGGGGCTGAATCTGATCGATACATCCGCGGATTACGGTGACAGTGAAGCCGGGGTTGGTGAAGCAATGAAAGATATAAACCAGCCCTGCATCATATCTACGAAGCTGGGGCCAAGGTCGAAAGATTTTGACCCAAAGAATAAAGGGCAGCTGCGTGCGATAGTCGAAGAAAGCTTAAGGCTTCTTCATCGTGAAACGATAGATATACTCATGATTCACGAACCGGATCGGCCGGGCCAGTTCGATTGGTGGGATGATCTTCGAACCTTTCAGGGCCCCGTAACCGAGTTGCTCCAGGAATTGAAGGAAGAAGGAATCATTCGGTTTACCGGTTTGGGTGGTACAACAGCCTATGAAGCTGTGCCCATCATTGCCACGGGGTTTTATGATGTTGTGTTGACAGCGTTCAATTCCAGCATGCTGTGGCGAGAAGCGCTGATCGAGTTGATACCGGAAGCCAGGCGACAGAATATGGGGATCCTAATGGCATCTCCCACGCAGCAAGGATGGCTGGCAGAAAGGTACGATGAACAGATTGATCAGGCCAACTCCAGATGGTTGAATAAACCAAGGCGGGAGCAGTTAAAACTGCTCTACAAATTGGTTGATGAAATCGGGATCCCTATTCCAGAACTGTCGTTACGTTGGGCGCTTGCCAATGCTGACGAATCGACGACTGTGCTGACGGGACCGCGGAACGTCGCACAACTGCGGCAAAATGTCAACGCTGCCAGGGATGGTGCCCTTCCAAATGACATCATGGAACGTATCGACGAAATTGCGGCTATGGTTCCATTTCGTCCCTATGAAGAACCTTTTGGATGTCCCTTTCGACGGGATGATTTCGATCTTGTCAAGAGACCCGGACGTGCCAACCGTTGATCATAATAGCTGAGAGCGTTGGTCGCCAGTCTCTGCAGTGTTCTTCGCGGAACCGTGAATGTACCTAAAACTTTCGGCAACATCCCTACCACCGATATGCCATTTCCCGGAGTAGAAGGCCTCATAGCCTCCTTTGCGGAGCCATTGACCAAGGTCTGGTATGTCTTTCCTGATTCTATCCTGGTTTCTAACAAGGCCATGTTCCGGTGAGTATCTTCCGGTAAACCAGCATGCTCGGGCGGGGCTATAGACTGGATTTGCGCTGTATGACTTGGCAAAGCTGATGCCGTTCTTTGCGAGACGGTATATTCGGGGTCTTGACGTCCGTACTGCCGAGATGGGTCAGGGCAGCGGTGGCTTGAGAGGGCAATAGGACGAATTTCGAATTGATTTTAAGGCGCATCGCTCAATGAACAGAACGACAGATCTTTGTTACTTCGCAGCTTGAAAGGAGTTTACGTCACATGGAACATCTAACCTATCACCAATTTGCTGCGGGCATCTGGACGCTCACTCTGATATTCGCTACGTCTTTTGCATCCGCAGCACAGGAACAATCCGCCATTGGGCTGGCCGAGATCGAAGGCCGCACCTGGCTGATCACCCCTGAGGGAAAACCATTCTTCGCCCACGGGATTACCCATATGACCAACCGAAGCCTACGGACCGACTACAGCGCGGCCTCGATGGCCTGCAAGAATCTCGGGTTCAATGCCTACGGGTATGGGTGCCCGAATGAACTGAAGAGCGATATGCCCTACGTGGAAGGTCGTAACTACGTCCCCATCTCGATGTATCGCGCCAATGGGGGGAGTTTCCGCTTCATTGACATCTTTGATCCTCGGGAGCAGCAGAAACTGACAGCGCAGGTCAAGCAGTCCTGTCTCCAGAACCGCGACAACCCAAACCTGATCGGCTACTACTGGACCGATCTCGGGGCCTGGCCGCTGAAGAATTCCGTCGGTAAGAACTGGGTGGACTTCATCCGGGAGCTGCCTGCCGATGCTCCCGGACATAAGGCCTATGCTGAGTTTTTAAAGACCTGGCAGGGCGATGACGCGCAAGCACGGGATCTTGGCTTTCTTCGGACCATTGCACGCGAGTATTTTCGCGTCATGGGCGAGGCGAACCGGAAACACGATCCGGATCATCTTATCTTTGGAGATCGCTTCGCCTTCAATACGCTCGTCCCCGAAGTGCTGGAGGAAATGGTGCCATGGGTTGACGCCATTGCCATTCAGCCGCCTTTTCAGCCCGGGTTTCCCAAGGCGAAGTATGAAGAGATTCACGAGCTGACCGGAAAACCTATTTTGATCTGTGACTTCGCGATTCGATTTAAGGATGGTGACAAGTCGATCCGCGGCTGGAAGCTCCAGGACAACGCCCGGATAGCCGGAGAGCGTTACGCGGAATACATCCGCGCCGCACTGGAGACGCCCTACATCATCGGGGCCTTCTGGTGCAATCCCGTCGACTCGACGCCCGCCTTCAATAGAGGGGGACTCAAGCAAGGGCTTTTCGGTGATGGGCTGACGCCGCGACCGGGCCTGAGCGAAGCGGTGATCGAGCTGAACCGTCACATTGCCCAAGTCACTCCTGATCGCGTGGATGCGCCCGAGGTGGCAGAAGCTCCCGAAGCGCGCTCGGACAGGCGGTTGCGTGACATCGTCGCAGAGAGATTTCCGAAAGGCAATGTGTATATCGGGGCAACCTCCATGTCGCCCCGGGGCCCCCAGGGACAGATCCTGGCTCGGGAGTTCAGTTACATCACGCCTGCCAATGATTTCAAGCAGACCTACATCCACCCTGAACCTGGGCAGTGGCGATGGGAAAGACCGGATCGCTGGGTTGAATTTGCGGAACAACACAACCAGGTGATCAGGATGCACGGGCCTATTTCTCCGCAGTGCTCACCGTGGACCAAGGCCGACGACCGAACCGCTGAAGAACTGGAACAGAACCTGGAAGAGTTCATGACCGCCTTGTGCAAGCGTTATAATGGTCACGAAAACATCCTGTGGATGGACGTCGTGAACGAGACGGTGAACCCGGACGGCACATGGAAGAAAGCCGAACCCGGCGCAAATTGGGAGATGCCCTGGGAAAAGATTGGGTATGAAAAGACCCCGGCAGAGTTCAAGCATCTGGATGGACAGATCCCCAAATATATTATCCAGGCCTTCCGCATCGCCACGGAACATGCCCCGGACATCAAGCTGGTCATCAACCAGCACATCGGCATGGAAGAACCCGCGTGGAACAAAGTGAAAGATACGGTTCTCTACCTGCGTTCCATCGGCTGCCGGGTGGATGGTGTCGGTTGGCAGGCACACATCAAGTTGATCAGAGACGATCCCAGTCAGTGGGAAACCGGCGCCATCAATACCCAGGATCTGTCCGACCTGATCGTCTGGGCGCATGAGCACGATCTTGAGTTTCATGTCACCGAAAACAATCTTCACGTCAGGCCGGAAGATGAAGGGAATGTCGATGAGCATGCCGCAGTTTATGCAGGGATATTCAAGGCGCTTCTGGAAAACCGGCACAGCGGCGTGGTGACGTGGAATCTGTGGGACATCAAAGACGTCCGGCATTATGCGAGGAGGAACGTCGTAAAGATCGGGCTCTGGGACCGGAACCTTCGACCGAAACAAGCCTATTATGAATTGCAGCAACTGCTCGAAAATCCGCCCCCGATGAAATAGAGCGTACCTCGAAATACAAGGAAAAGTTGATGAATTCTCGACGACAGGCTACGCTTTCTGACATCGCCCAGGACGTTGGTGTGAGTACCGCAACCGTATCGCGCGTGCTCGCAAATGCCCCTGGTCATCGAGTCGGTACGCAAAATGACAATCAAGGAGCAATCTATGTCCAGTAATCGTCCCAACATCCTCGTCATCATGTCCGACACCCATGCCACCTGGGCAACGGGCTGTTATGGTTCTGAAATTGCCCTTACACCAAACATTGACCGCCTGGCGGCTGAAGGCATTTGCTTTGACCGCGCCTATTCACAAAATCCGATCTGTGTACCGTGTCGCCAATCGCTGGTCACCGGCCAATACTCATTCCAATGCGGCGTGCTGCAAAACGACACCCCAATGCCAGAACTCTATACCATGGCCCACCACCTTGGCAAAGCGGGGTATGACACGGCAGCATTGGGCAAAATGCACTTTATCCCCGACACAGAATCCTCATTGGGCAAGGAACGCCATCATGGCTTTACCGACCGCATCGACTACGAAGAATTTTGGCATTACCTCCGCAACGAGCGTGGCTGTCCACCCGTAGAAGGTCACCCCGACGATCCCTGGCAGGTCATCCACCTCGAACTGATCCAACACGCACTCCAACGCCCACTCATCACGCCCTCGGAAACAGGCGTTCAGGGTAACTGGGGCACATTGCCGCACGAAGACCATCAAGAATATATGGTTCTAAACGCCTGGGAAGAATATCTCGCACAGGAGCGTGAAAATCCATTTTTTACATTTGTCAGTTTTCAAAGCCCCCACGGTCCCTCATTGCCAACACCCGAATGTTTAGAACCATTCCTCGGCGACATCCCCCTGCCTGACCCGCCTTTAGAATCCATGTTGCAGCACCCCGTCTGGCACAAAGCCATACGTAATCTCGACGAAGAGCGACGCCGAGAATGGACCCGATATTATTACGCCTTTGCAAACTACACCGATTGGTGTGTCGGCGAAGCCCTGCGTTTGCTCGACGAATCTGGTAAGCGTGACAACACACTTGTGATTTATCTTTCCGACCATGGCGATATGGGCTTTAACCACGGCCTTATGGGCAAAACGCAATTCTACGAAGAATCCGTACGCGTGCCCTTCGTGATGCACAAACCCGACACCATCTCAGCAGGACAACACCACACTGGGCTTGTCGAACTCATCGACCTCTTCCCCACATTCTGCGACGTCGCAGGCACCGAACCGCCCGAGCTTTCTGGCCGTTCGCTCTGGTCTGATATCTGCAACCAGAATTACGTGGGCAAAGATGCGGTCTATTCCGAAAGCTATCCCATGACACGCAACGTCGAAGTCTTTGGCCCGCGCCCACATCGCATGGTGCTCACCGATGAATGGAAACTCATTCAATACGGCGACATCTGCGTTGACCTCTTTGATGTACAAAAAGACCCGGACAACCATCACAATCTGGCCAATGACCCGGAGCACAACGCCACAGCAACACAATTGCTTCATCAACTCAACGATCGTTTGGGCCCACTCCCCACAGAGGATGTTTGGCGCTGATGCAGTTTCAAACAGCACATGGCAATGCGCACCATTGGTAAAAGGAGTTTGAATGAGTTTACCCAACATCATTTTCATCATCACGGATCAGCAGCGTTACGACACCATCGCGGGTCTCGGCGCTTCGTTCATGCAAACTCCACACCTGGATCGGCTTGTCAGTGAGGGTGTCAGTTTTGACCAGTGTCACTGTACTGGTGCTGTTTGCGTGCCCTCACGAGCCAGTCTCTTCAGTATGGAATACCCACACACTGTCCGCAGCTACACAAATAGCTCGCCCTGGCAGCAGTGCTGGGTAGAGGATTTTCAGAAGGTCGGGTACCACACCATCAACGTCGGCAAAATGCACACGAACCCAATCGACGGGGCTTTTGGCTTCGACCAGCGATACATCGTCGAGAACAAGGATCGAGCACTACCCTACGGCCATCCTCACGGAGGCTTCCTGGACGAATGGGATAAATTCATGCTCAACTGCGGCGTCCGGAAGCCATCCCGAGAAACTTACCGTCTAGAGGATCCGAATTGGTCAACTGGGTTAGGTGCATTCGAATGGCCGTTGGAAGAAAAATTCCATCCGGATACATTTGTAGGCACAATGGCACAATGGGCTGTTGAAACACGCGAAGCGGACACGCCTCTCTTCCTGCAGATCGGATTTCCTGGTCCGCACCCACCTTACGACCCTCCCAGACGTTTCCTGGACCTTTACGAAAACACTGACATCCCGGTTTCTCTCGTCACCGACGAAGAGCTTGCCGCTCAACCGCCTTATCATGAAGCGTATCGCAGCAATATGATGAAGGGACATCCCGACGCCGTGAAGTGGCATGAAAGACCGTCGGAAGCACAGCTGCTCAGACTCTGGAAGCATTATGCTGCCAACGTCACCCTCATCGACGAGCAGGTCGGCCAAATCCTTTCCTCTCTTGAGAATAATGGATATCTCGAAGACGCCATTGTCGTATTCATGTCCGATCATGGTGATTGCTTAGGCGATCACGGTCATACCCAGAAGTGGACGATGTACGATGCCGTCACCCGAGTCCCGGCAATCGTGTGGGCACCCGGCAAGTTGCCCGAGGGAAAGCGTACAAACGCTCTCATTCAGCACATGGATCTGGTTCCCTTGCTATTTGAGCTTGCAGGGGTTGATCAACCCGACCATTCAGGCGCCCAATCGGCTCTGCCCGTTGCTCTGGGCGAATCTGACGGACGTGATGCCGTATTCGCGGAGCTGGCCGGTCGGGGAAGCAATGCGTATCTCAACATGGTTCGCACCCAAGACTGGAAGTTGGTGCATTATCTCGACCATTCTGATTTCGGAGAGCTTTACAACCTGAATGCGGATCCGTCCGAAATTCACAATCTCTGGACACAGCCGGAATACGACCCCACCAAAACAGAGCTGCTGAAAATCCTACGTGAGTGGCATCTCCGTCAATCGGCAATTTATAGGGGTTAAAATCAGAGAAACTGCGGGAAAGCATGATTTTGAAAGCCACGCGTGCATTTCTCGATCCAAACCGGTTTTCCGTTCCTATTCATGACGAAAAATTAGTTTAAACAAGGTAAAGGAGTTTGCATAACATGAAACAACGCCAAGGCAAGTGGTGCCAGTCTATCCGGAGAGAACAGTGCTTTAGGAGCCGCGCCCCCGGTCAGCTCGATGATTGCTGAAGAAATCGATCTGGGAAAACCCATCCTTATGCTGTTTCCACTACGTTAGGACGGCGGACGGATGGGGGCGTGAGAACGCGTTTTTGTTGTTCGGTGAGGTCTTCGTAGTCGTCGTGATTGTAGTATGTTGACGCGTAGGAAACGTGGCCCGGGGTGAATTTGTAGAGTAGGGTTCTGCGTTCGTTTTCAGCAGTCCAGGGCAAGGTGCCGTGCATCGTCGCTTCTGTGAAGATGAGGGCGTCGCCTGTTTCTGCACTTGGATTGGCGAGGTAGTGAGGAATGCACTTAAAGGAGCGAACCTCTTCGGGGACGTTGAGGGCAAAATTGGATTTGTGTGAACCGGGTACGCAGCAGAATCCACCAGAACCTGGGGGGGCGGGTGCAAGGAAGTAAACGACTACGGTCAAGCCATTGCGCATGACGCCGTCGCGACATTTGTAATAGTGCGTGCCTGCGCGATGGTCTCCACCATGGAGGCCACCTTTACGCCCACCTTGACGCATAAAGATGCCGTAGTCGTGGTCGGCGCGAAATTGGGGGCCGAGGAGTTCGCTGAGGTGAGGAATCATGTTGGGGTGGTCAAACAGATTTTGGAAGGGTTTGCCCCAGAGCGAGACTCTGCGGGGAATCTTGAGTCCGTTACTCATTTCCTCCTGGTCAGCCATTTTTTGATCGGCAATTGCATTGAGTTCATCTACTTCGGCTTGAGAGAGTACATTTTTGACAACGATGTATCCTTGCAGGTCAAATATGAATTTTTCTTCGGGTGTCATGGAGAATCTCCCTTTGTTTGACAACAAACAGCATAAACGATGGCGTCACATTCGGTGCCCCATTTTTCGTAAACAAACTCCGGTGTAATGTCCCAATTCAAAACCATCATACCCTGTCAGTCCCGCCGAGAAGCTGCTCTCTGGTCATCACCTTGACAGGTGGCAGGTTATCGACCATTCCCGCGTCCGTGCGTCGAAGCTCATCAATGGTCCCTTGCCGTAATTGGGCGAGCAACTCGTGGTAATCAGGTTCCAAAGCGAGGTTTTCCAGTTCCTCGGGATCATTCTCGAGATCGTACATCTCTTCGATCTCCTCGGGGACGAGCCAGCGGATATATTTGTACTTTCCCGTACACAGAGACACCCACCAGGGGATAGGGGGATTGCCTATTGGCTCACCACAGCCGATATCGGTGTCTTCTCCAAAATAATGACCCGTACACTCCATCAGCAGCGGGCGATCCCATTCGGCGTTGGGGTCAAAGAGCAATGGTGTCAGGTCCTCTCCGTGCATCTTCCAGGGTTGTTCCATGCCGATCAACGAGAGAAAGGTAGGCGGGATATCCTGGCCGCCGATTGGCGCATCGCATACTGTGCCTGCAGGAATTTGTCCCGGCAGCCGCATGATCATCGGCGCTTTGATATTGGCATCATAGGGCGCCACCTTGAGTCGAAAGCCGTGCTGTCCCCAGGCAAATCCCTGGTCCGACGTAAAGACGACCAGGGTATCATCCAACTGCCCCATCTCCTCCAGGGCACCGATTACCCTACCAACCCCTTCATCCAGGGCGAGTACGCCCCGGTTGTATTGTTGTTCCCAATCGGTGAGGGTCCGTCCATCCCGGATGCCTACTGGTTGGCCCTGATCTCCTTCACGCCAAACACCATAGTCCCGCATATGTGTCGCCTTGGTCGGACGCGGCGGATAGATGTCTTCCGGCGTGGGGACCTGGGGAACATCTGGATAGTCCTGGAGATGGCGGTCAGCCACTGCCCAGGGTCCGTGTACTGCGTCATAGCACAGCCAGAGGTGCCAGGGTTTATCCGGTTCCTCTGCCCGTCCACGGAGAAATTCAAGTGCATACTCCGTGTAGTTATCGGTAGAATAGCCGCCAACCGGTTCCGGCGGTCCCCCGTTGATACTCATATTCTGATTGACATAATAAGGCCCGTATTTCTCGGGTTGGCTGTGGTCCCAGATGGCAGAAAAATCCCAGTACCGACCGTGACCATGATCGGGACCTGTGTGCCATTTGCCGACGATGCCTGTGTACCAACCGTTCTCACGGAGGTTCTCGAGCCAGTACGGACATTGGTCTGGATCGCGGACATAATTTGGGTAGCTCGAGGGCAGGTGCATGCTCATCACGCCATGCGGCAATTTTCCGGTCAGGTACGTGGCGCGTGAGGGCGCACACCAGGCACTGGTATAGCAGTTGGAAAAACGCATTCCCTCATGGGCGAGGCGATCGATATTTGGCGTACTGATCCACGAATGCGCCTCGGGATAGCAACTCACAGACCGAAAGCTCTGATCGTCGGTGAAGATGTATAAAATGTTGCGCGGATGGTTCATTGTGATCCTCCGTAATCTATATGGCCGGGTAACCAGACCATGGTTCGCTTCTATTTTCTCTATTCCATTCCCTATCTTTTTTAGACAACCGGCCTGATCTCCGGCGCTCCGTTCTGTTCACATCACGGCGTAAGCGGGCTATCTCCGCCACCGGCTTTGTATCCCACGATATTTGGATATCTTTCACCAACCAAATACCGACCCAATTCATCTGAATTGACTCTGTTACATGATAACAAATCAGAAATTGATTATCAATGGCGATGTCGAGCGAGGATTTCAATACGGGCGTTATGCGCCTCGTGGTATCCGTGGAATTGGCGGCGAACGCGCCGTGCTCGGAAATCACCCTGAACAAATTCGCTTGCTTCATGTCCGTCCCTTTTTGTAGTATGCATCCGGATCCTGCCCTTGGACACCAGCAGTAGTTTTGGTGATTTCAAATACATTGAGGAGAAAGAAAAATGAAAGCAAGACCATTCAAAGATGCGAAGATAGGCAGGGCTCTGACCATTGCATTGCTATTGGCTTTGACCGCGGGCAACATCGCGGCCCAAAGCCCCACCGAGCTGCCGGCCAAAGATTTGAGCACGATTGATTTGTCAAAATCGGAAGGTGCTAAATACTTTCTCATAGTAAAGGCTTATGCCGATTATATGATTACCCATGGGCGCGACCGTTACGGAAAAGAACATTCGCCCCTTTTTGCCACAACGCTTAACCGGGAAACCGGAAATGTATATCGCGAAAATCCTCCCGATGCACCCAAAGGTATCCGCAATGGCGATCGCACTTGGCGTGGTTCAAATACGTCAAAAGACAATGGTTTATACAGCATACTTTATCATTTGACAGAAATCACCGGAGATGACAAGTATGCACGGGAAGCGGATAAAGCAATCAAATGGTTTTTTGCCAACTGCCAAAGTCCTGAAACAGGATTTATGGCCTGGGGAGAACACATCGGTTGGGATTTTTTTACAGAGGCGCCTATTAAAATGGGTACTCGATCTTTGATACACGAGTACAAAATTTTCAATTATTGGGACAAGGTGTGGGAATTTAATCCGGAAGCTGCTGAAAAGTTTGCACTGGGATTATGGGAACACCAGATTTATGCGCACGAAGGACCAGAAGCGGGTGAGTTTAGCCGACATGCCAGTTATGACACGCATGGTCCTGGAAAAGGAAGAGCTTTTCCCGCACATGGCGGCAATTATATCTATGTTTGGACAAAAGCATATCGGGAAACTGGCAAAGAAGTTTTTTTAACCGCCATTGAAACCGTATTGAATTATTATGAGCGAAATACAACCGATAAAGGTGCGATCTTATATGCATCAGATTTTCCTGAGCAATATTCTTTGAAACAAAGTATGAATCTGGCATCCAATCTTTATCGCGCAAAGGATTTTATGCCCGCAGACCTTGCAAATAGGATGAAGAAATTGTCGGAAGGAACAGATTCTTTGTATTTAAGTTTTGATCACGATCCGTCAAAAGGCGGAAAAGGATTTCTTGAATCTGCCAATCTTATGACCCTTGTACCGGGGAATTTTCGTAGGTCAAGTACTGGAACGGATGCCTGGACTGAAATGTGGTCGGCTGGTTATGGGGTGGGATCGGGAAGTACCGGGCAGGCAAACAAATGTTATGCGCGGTATAAACTAACAGGTATTGAAGGCTATAGCATCCTTTTTATGAAATCGGTGAATGCCTATTACAAAGAAGATCCTCCGCCGTCAGCAGTACTTTATCCCAGCAATTATTCCAGCATATTTAATATGATGATGAGTGCGTATGAATTAACAGGGGAAGAACGTTTTTTAAGCAAAGCAAAAACGTATATGGATTTATCGGTAGAAACTTTTTTGAGTGATCAATCACCTCTACCAAAAGCATCAAACCAAAGTGAACATTATGAAGCTATAACAGGTGGCCCAGAATTAATGGAAAATGTGCTGCGTTTATGGATGGTAATGAACCCTCAGGATCGTGCTGGCGAATAGAGCTATTATGAAAATCCTATGCCAAATTGGGTCGCAAATCCATCAGCTCAGCGTTTCACCTGGGTATAGGGGCTTGAAATATACTGCTTGTAGCCGTTAACCTCTCGTCCATGATTGCTGAAGAAATCGATCTGGGAAAAGCCATCCTTTAACGGTATGGTTGCAGTCCAGGCACCAGTCTTTGCATCGCGTTCCATATCCATCCATTGGTCTGCGGGGATTTGCTCGTGTAAGAATGGGGCGGAACCTGCCGGAGCGCGATCATAGATCCACCATATGCGTCCGTTTATCGGCTGAGGTCCTTCATTAAAACTCACGCTGACACTTAGTTTGTCCCTGGAGATTTTATAATTTGACTTCGGAGGCTGTAGCAAGGGCTCGCCACCAAAGAAGTGATGCCAGAGGAAGGCGTCTTTATTCTGTTCGTCCTTTGCCGTAGCGACATGCGGCGTTTGTGAGTGCCCGCCACTGGGTTCGTAATAGACTGGCAACTGAGGATGATTTTGCGCGCCCCAAAGAATGTCAAATGCAACGTAGTCATGTGTTCCCGGCTGAAAAAGCATATCGACGCCGCGCTCCGTTAGCCGATCCCAATTCTCTGTCACACACAATCTGCTAAGAATGCAATCTGCCAGGTGGTGTATTTCGTCCCATCAATCACTCCGGGGTTTGATCGGAGCCGCCCCAACGTGGAAGCACTCAAGACGTTCCGAATCAAATCAGCTGGTGTTTGGTTATGCACCGCCGTGTTGTTGTAAATATTGAAGCTGCCATATCCCTCGATGCTCAACGCCCGATAGTTTGACCAGAAGACATTGTGGTGCACGTTCAGCTCCTTGCCCGAGATATCGAGTCGAACCGCGTTTCCGTTGATGTATTTGAAATGGACGTTCTCGAAACGGATGTTGCTATTCTCGGAAGCTGCCATTCGCACGGAACAGACCAGAAAATCGATGCCTTCTATCGTGACATCGGAAACGGCCTCTTCTTGGTCAATGCAGTAATCAACGGTCTTTGCCAGGATGACGGACTTGTTTGGGTTGTTTCCGTTGTTACAGGCCTCATTTCGATTTCAGCCCCGAATACCATTCCCGAATCCCCCGATTCGTCTCCGTAAACCCATCGACTGCTTCCTGGTCCGGCCTCTCCTGCTCGTCGTAAACGCCTTTCTGGCGTGCCCGGTTCCGCACAAACCCTCCGCACAGGTTGACGCCCAGGCAGTGCCGGTTTTCGCGCATCGCGTTCAGCAGGAAGTCGTACTTCTCCGGGTCATGACGCGAACCCCCGGCCGGATCGGGCTTGTTGGTGCGCGTGGCGTCGGCCACGATGAACGGCAACCCGGTTCGCTCCGACCAGCGCGTCATCGTCGGGCTGATGTCTTCCAACTTGCCCGCCAGCTGCACGGCGATCGCGTCGATGAACTCCGCAGCCGTGTCGATCACCGGCTCGGGCATCGGCGTGCCGAGGTCGTACCGGTCGCCAAGGATCAGGTGGTTTTTGTCGTACCGCCGGATCGCGTCGCACGCCACTTGATAGTATTGACGCGTGTCCTGCGCAATCCTGGCGCGCCCGGCCGGCGTCTTCAGCAACTCCGGATCGTGAATCGAGTCCTTCGCGGGGTAGCGGATCGACTTGTTGACCAGCAGCGGCACATCGGTGAAGTAGTACCCGATGAGGTTCGCATCGTCCGCCAGGGCCGCGCAATTTTCGCGCGCGACGTAGTCGCACCACATCTCAAAGTCTCGCGAGTAGACGTCCGGCCATTTGCGCCTAAGCTTCCAGCGGTGCGCCTCCACGAACGCCAGGTTGTGGAAGTAGGGCATCCCCGCCCAGTTGTAGTGGTCGCGTGTCCAATTGGGCGAGTGCCAGTGGTAGTCGGGCTCGCGCAGCACGACCTCCTGGTTCCAGCCGATCGAGTTGAAGCCCCAGGCCTTCAGATCCGGCGCCACGCGCTCCTTGATCCAACGCTCTTCGCTCGCGCCGTAGCGCTCCTGCCAGAGGTGGATGTTTTCGGGGTACCGCATCGCCGACGAATCGATGTGGTTGAACGAGATGGCGAAGAACGGCTTGCCTCCGGGCGTCGCGAACAGGTGGCGTCCCTCAAATTCACGCACCGTGAAATAGCTAGAGGTGGCGCCTGAAGCAGGGCGCTGGGCCACCCCGGCAACGCCCATCAATCCCGCGCTAACAAGCAGAGGGAAGGTTTCCAACACATAATCAAGCATCGTATCGAGCCAGTCCGCATTCCAACGTTCCGCCGTGTTGGGATCAAGCACAATCAGCTCCTTCCCCGCAAGCTCCGCCAAATCAAACCCCCGCTTCATCCCCACCTCTTGCGCAATCACAAGCTGCTGTTGAAAACTATTGTTAAACCAACGCTGTCCTCCACCATGCAGGTTGATCAGCAACGGCAGCTTCCCTTCAACCTTCTTCACAGGCCGCGTCACCAAAGCAAGTTTCGTCATTCTTCCAAGTTTCTTATGCAACTCATCAGGCCACTCAAGAAGCTCCACCTCAACATTCTTAAACCGTGCATTCATGCCCGTCAGCGTCTCAGTAAGTTTCGCAGCCCCAGCCTGCGTCGGTTGTGCCGCTGCGGCCGGGCGCGTATTCCTCTGCCTCGATTTGCGGAACTGCTGGATATCTTCCGTGCTCAGTGGTGTCAATGCTGTGTTCATGGAAATAACCCTTCTTTCTTTAATCAGCTCAGCGTTTCACCTGGGTATAGGGGCTTGAAATATACTGCTTGTAGCCGTTAACCTCTCGTCCATGATTGCTGAAGAAATCGATCTGGGAAAAGCCATCCTTTAACGGTATGACTGCAGTCCAGGCCACCATTCAGCGACCTTGATTTCGATAAGTTTCTGTCGCGTCGAGCCAGTCACCTCGTCCACATGCCAATCCTCCAGCGTCTTTATATTCAGCGTGCTTTCGTCAAGAATCTCTTCGATATTGAACATGTCGCAGTTCATACCAGAATCCTTCACAGAATCGGCAGCAAACGCTACTGAAACCGTAAAAGTCGCGAGAATAACCAGCGATGCCATTATTCTAATTCTATCCATTGCCTTCTCCTTTGCAGATTTAGTGTGTCTCGCTTCAATCATTTCACGATCGAGCACATCGCGCACAATGAGATAGCCTTGCTCATCAAACTGCCTGATTTCTTGTTTTGAAAGCGCATGCCAGTCCAAATCAATCGACGATTCTGTCATCTGAGCCATTGTTTGCTCTCCTTTCGTTTGAGCCATCGTTGGCACTGCGGGTCATTCCCCCTTAACCTTTGAGATGAGTGCCGACAGGCCCAGATTTGTTAGCCGCTCGATTTCCTCCTGGAGTTCGTCGCCCGCCAGCGGACCCGCGTAGGGGGCCTGCTCGAAGCGACATGGAGACTCCACCAGTCGGGGATCGTCGTTCTCCCGCAGGAGATCCATGAGTTCGTTCGCCAGGTCTGTGCGGGCCTGCTCGTAGTCCGGGTTTGTGGCGACATTGTTCATGTAGTGGGGATCGACCCGAAGGTCGTAGAGTTCCTCTCGAGGACGCTTACCGAAGCCGATCTCAAAGAGGGGCTGTACATCTTCGTCGGCGCGGTGGTGAATCATCCAGGCCTTGGTTGGTCCCCCATCCATGTCGGAATACGCCGGGCGCGAGCTAGCCAGGAGACTGTCCCAGGACGGCGCCTCCGCATTGGGATCGTCAAGCCCTCGCGGGTCCCCCACAGGCCAACGGTCGGGCTCGAAGTTGTGGATGTAGAGAAAGTCCCTGGTGCGGATCGCACGCATCGGATAGGGCATGCCATCTCTCGCCATGACATTGTGGCGCTCTCGACCAGTAACGACGGCCGTGCGCTCTGCTTCTACTTGTCCACTCCTGTCGCTTTCGAGCACGGGTAAAAGACTGCGAGCCGTCATGCTGTCTGGGATGTCAACGCCTGCGGCGTCGAGGAAAGTGGGCGCCAGATCCATCAGGTTGACGAAGTCATCGACGACGCGGGCGGAAGGGATGCGTTCTGGCCACCGGGCGGCCAGCGCTACCTCGCAGCCAATATTGTAAAGGTTGCACTTGGCGCGCGGAAAGCCCGGAATGCCGTGGTCGCCGCTGACGACGATGAGTGTATTGTCCAGCTCGCCGATGGCCTCGAGGCGCTCGATCAGGACGCCCAGACCAGCATCTACCGCCAGACACTCACCCAGGTAGTCGTTCACGTCTTCACGGATGTCGTGGACGTCGGGGAGGAAAGCCGGAAGGCGACCTTTCAGGTCGTCGGGCTCCAGTCCCCATAGAGCCTTGCCGGAGCCGCGCTCCCAGGTTCGGTGGGTGTTGGTTGGACCCCACCAGTAACAAAAGGGCTTTCCCGCTGGCCTCGCATCCAGGAAGGCGTCGAAGTTCTGCCGCGTCTCTTCCAGGAGCATCTCTTTGGCCCCTTCGATCCCGAGTTCAGAAGCCCGTTCAGTCGCGACGTGGGAGAAGCGGCTGTACAGCCTGCCAGCCGGCTCGTACCGTGTACGCTCTGCGCCGTAGGGGGCATTCATGGTCCTTCCCGGAGACCAGACCTTGTACGTGTACCCGATGTGGTAGCCATTCTGCTCGAGAATGAGGGGATAGGTCGGAATGGTCTCGTCCCACACAGCGCCCTGCAGAATGGCGCCGAGGCCCGTCTGCCAGAAGTACTGCCCCGAGAGGATGGAACTCCGGCAGGGCGTGCAACTGGGCGCCGGGACAAAGGCGTTTCGGAAGAGCACCCCTTCCTCGGCAATCCGGTCGAAGTTTGGGGTGTCGATGAGTGCGTTAATCGCGTTTTCGCCCTCGAAGGGGCGGTATGCGCTGGCATAACGCCCCCAGTCGTCCGCAAAGGCAAAGAGTATGTTGGGGGGCATCGCTCCTCCATTCAACAATTATAAGTTTATCGCTTCTGTGCAAGGTTATTTGATACTCAATTCGATTCTCTTCATCACTCGCTCCAATACCCACACCCTGACATAGATCATGAAAAACGGCTTATCTTCAGGGCGATTCTCCCAAAAATCTTTAGCGTTGTAATACTGTTCACGCTCATCTTTGGAGACATAAAGATTGATATCTCCGTCAGGCTCCGTGCAGGCATAACCAGCGTTTGCCAGCATTGTGTTTAACAGCTCAAACCCTTCAGGGCGGATGACTGCACTACGGTGATGATGCGTGCCCAGCGTGGTCGGATGCATACCGGTATAAATACCCGTGCGCGATGGTGAGCAGATTGGGCCTGCAGTAAACGCGTTGGTATAGCGCACCCCTTCTGCCGCCAATCGGTCAATATTGGGAGTATCCGCATATTGATCTCCGTAACAACCGTAGTTCCACGCACTCGAGTCGTGATTGCTGATCCACAGGAAATTGGGTCTGTCTTGATTACTCATGTGATTCCTTTCATTCATCTCGCGTATCTATGTTCTCTGCTCCACATCTATACTTCGCGTTTACACTTGTTTCCTGCGAAATGCGTGGGGATTGACGATTTCATATCCCCATCGATCCAACAATTCCTGCCCGTTCTCAAACGCGTCGTTCTGTTCCTTCAACAGATCTGAAAGCAAACCTTCCAGATGCGTTTGAACAGATTCTACCTCAGGCCGACCACAAAGGTTCTCCAACTGATAAGGATCTGCCTCATTGTCATACAACAACCAGGGCCCCTCCAGATCACGCACATAAGTATAACGACTGGTCCGAACGCCCCGATATTCCCTGCCACCATTTCCATAAGAATAATTGGCAAACGGAACGTAGCATCCAAAAAGTGAAGCCTCCAAAGGCGCATCGGCTTCACCGAGCATGTGTTTGGCAAAACTCACCCCTTCGACACCGTCCGGCACAGGTGCGCCTACCAGATCCAGTATGGTTGGCATCATATCCGGTATACCAAAAGGTGTGTCGATTTGGCGACCCGTGCCATCTGGCAAACGCAACAGAAAGGGCACAAGAATGGATTCATCCCAGGGCCGTATTTTTCGATCGTGACCTTGTGACCCATTCATTTCACCGTGATCAGAGGTAAACACAAGAATCGTATCCTCTATCATCCCGATGCGTTCAAGTGCTACTTCAACACGCCCAACACAGTGATCAAGTGCTGTAATATGCGCATAATAACCCCACATATTATTCCGGGCAGTCGCTTCACACTCAGCGGGTACATTGTCTCTCAATACGATCTCGTCTTCATTGTAGAGCGCTTTGTATTCTTCCGGCACCATGTGAAAAGGTGTGTGAGGCGGGCCATAGGAAACAAAAAGGAAAAACGGATCTTCCTTCTCCTGTCTGCCTTCCAGATATTCAATCGCACAATCTGTCTGTGCAAACGCATCGTATCCTTCCCACTTTTTCATAATACCCGAGTCATCATAATAGGGCGAATCGTAATAATTGTGAGAGCATTCGTGCGCGCGCCAAAAGTCAAAGCCCAACCGTCGTTCAGGTGGGATGAAATTCTGCTCGTGGGTATCTCCGTCCAGATGCCACTTGCCAATGTACGCCGTATCATAACCATGTGAAGTGAGCGCCTCAGCCAATGTGGTCGAATTGGGCTCAAGCCGAATTTGGTTTAAAAAAATCCCATGTGTCAGTGGATATTGACCGGTCAAAAGACAGGCACGAGCTGGGCAGCAAACCGGGCATGTTGACACAGTCGTATCCAACCGAATACTCTTTTGAGCCAAAGCATCGAGATTGGGTGTCTTAACATTTGGATCTCCCGCATACCCGATCGCCTGTGCGCGCCACTGATCGGTCAAAATGAATACAATATTGGGCCTTTCTTTGTTGGCCACAATAACCTCCTTAGATTACTTCACGCTAATAAACGAATCACAGAAATATCAAAAAGATTTGATTCCTTCTCCTTCGATTTAAACAACCGGTCTGATCTCTGGCGCGCCGTTCTCTTCGCACCACGGCGTAAGTGGGCTATCTCCACCACCAGCTTTGTACCCCTCTATCTTTGGATATCTTTCACCAACCAGATATCGGCCCAACTCATCCAGCTTATCCATAAAGGCAGGCTCTTGACTTCGATAATCCAGCGGCATAACCCAACGATAGCCATAACCAATCATGATCGCCTTTCGGACATTACCCGATGTGTTTATCCCTGCCGCATGCCCGGTTCGATTTTCAAAGAACAGACAATCGCCAGCTTTTAAAGAAGCCTCAACATAACCTTTTGGTCCAGGCTCTCCTTCAGGGACTTCAATGGGGTTGCTATGGCGATTGGAGCCAGGCGCAATTAGTGTCATTCCCGAGTTTGGTTCGGTCAGATCATTGAGATAAAACGCGCACTTTAACAAAACACGGGGCACATGATTTCCCAATACTTTTGTCGCTGCACCATAATCGCGATGCCATCCGACCCGCCGAATTTTCTTCGAGGGATCAGAAGAGTTTCTGTAAGCAAGTTGTGATACCATCAGTTGGATGTGTGCACCCAAAAGCTGTACCGCAACCGACAGCGATTTGGCGTGGGTTAGCAGTGGAATAAAAGCATCATCTTTCACAATACAATTCTTAAAGCCCAGTCGTCCCGTGCGCATGTGTTGGTCGTCACTCGCAATCAACCGATCAGCAGCCTCAACGACCCGGTCAATCATGTCCTGATCGAGCACGTCGTGCACGATGAGATAGCCTTGCTCATCAAACTGCCTGATTTCTTGTTCTGAAAGCGCATGCCAGTCCAAATCAATCGAGGGTTCTGTCATCTGAGCCATTGTTTGCTCTCCTTTCGTTTGAGCCATCGGGGGATTCTAAACACTCGGCAAAGGCACAGTATCTCCTGTTTCATGTTGCCACACTCGAATCTTCGCCGCCATATTGCGAATGCGATCGCGATGTTCAGGAACATCAAACAGATTGTTTTCTTCATAAGGATCTGTATTAAGGTCGAACAACTCACACTGATCACCAGCACACAAATTCAACTTCCAGCGATCACCCGTCACCACAGATCGCCAGGGCAATGTCGCCATCAAGTTAATGCTTGGATTCCCTAAATTGCGATCGCCAATCCCATTCCACTCCATAAATGCAACGTGATCCTTCAAATCGCGCTCACCGGTGAGTGCACCAGCCAAACTCTCCCCTTCACACTGATCTGAAACTTCAACACCCGCCAGATCCAAAAGTGTCGGCACCAAATCCGCATGCCCAAACACACCATCGATTCGTTTCTGTTCCTTATTCAACCACGGCACACTGAGCAAAAGCGGCACTCGCGCAGACTCTTCGTAAAACGTCCGCTTTTCCATCATCGCATGATCGCCCACCATTTCCCCATGATCACTCGTGTAAGCAATAATCGTATTCTCCAGTTGCCCTGTCTCTTCCAATGCCTGAATGATCCGCCCCACAGCATCATCCACAATCTTCATATTTCCGAAGTATTGCGATCTCACTTTCCGCCATCCCAGTTCCGTACTTAAATCTTCACCTGCCTCTATCTTCGTTGCATAATGCTCTGCTCGCACCCGATTAAATCGCGAATGCCCTTCAGGCTGTTTCAAAAACGTCGGGCCAACCGGCAATTCCTCAGGATCATACAAACCGTCATACGGCCCTGTATATGGAGGGTGCGGTTCAAACGTACTGCACACCAGCAACCAGGGCTGATCGACATTTTCTCGAATAAACCGATCCGCTTCCTGCGCGACAAATGCCCCGACCTGTTGTTCCGCTGGCAAACGTGCGCGATCTCCTGCAGAAAATTGTTTCAAGTCCGGTGCCAAATGCGAGGGTGGTTCAACGCCCTGCGCCACCAACCACTCATAGTGGGAACTCATCGGCGCATCTTGAATCGTATTCAAATGCCGCAAATTATCCTGAATACTGATCCACTCATCAAACCCATGTTGGCGAACGGTATCGTTGCCCAAATGCCATTTGCCCATATATGCCTTGCGATATGTATCTGGCATCATTTCCGCAATCGACTTTGTATCTTCCCGTAGATGAATCCCATTCGCCACACATCCGTGCGAATGAGGGTACAGCCCAGACATCAACGTACCCCGCGATGGCGTACACACAGCCTGACCAACATACGTATTCTCAAAAACAAAAGACCGCTCCGAAAGCGCATTCAAATGCGGCGATTGAATCCAATCATTGCCGTAACACGACATGGTATCTGTGCGTTGCTGATCTGTGAACACAAAAAGAATATTCGGTTGATTCATATCTATCCCTCAAACCCAGAGGACAGTTCAATCCTCTTCATCACTCGCTCCAATACCCACACCCTGACGATGCCATCCCGCTGCCCATCGAGCCTGCCTGTGTAATTGTTCTTTTCGACCTGCGCATTGTGTCCTGGCCCGCACATCTCCTGTTTGTTTATGGCCTGCTCCAGGGCGAGAATAAGTGCCTTCAGGGGCTGTAGTTCTTCGCGGCTGCGGTATGACAGATAAGCGCCTGCCCGTAGCCGCGCCCAGAGGATATCGCTCGCCAGCGCCCGCTCAAAAGCAGGCAGGGCCAGGGCACCTTCGCCTGCCCGCACCAGATAGTCTCCGGCGGCCAGGCTGACGCTGATTGAGGGATCGTCAAGGAGAGGGGATAGGCGCTCGATCATCGCGCGTTCCACACCAAGCGAGCAAAGGCCGGTAACTGCCCAGAAACGCACGGCGCTGTCGGGATCACCAAGTCGTTTTGCGAGTTCTTCCTTTGCGTCCTCACCCAGACGCGCCAGGTCCGCTGTTTCCAGGATCCGCTCGTAATTATCACAGTGTACACCGACTGCGTGGCTGATTCCGTTGTACTGCTCGGCTCGCGCGGCAATCTCCGGTTCATCGATCAGCCCCAGATCACGGGTCTCGATCATCCATCTGAACAGCTTCTGCCGCAGTTCATCCATGATATCGCTGAAAGCGGGATCATCCGCCAGGTTATGTGTCTCTTCAGGGTCTTTTTCAATATCGTATAACTCTTCGGCGGGTTTGTGATCCTGCCAGATCTGGAACTGCCGGTAATGCTCAGGTAGCCCGTCCTGTTTGATCATGACCGGCGGGCCGAGCATCAGAAACACGCCGTCGGGGTCGTGGATCTTCTGTTTGCCCGGTAGGCAAGAGGTCTCCCAGAAGGCGCGCTCCGGCGTTCCCTCTTCTGGAACCTTCGCAAAGAACCCGCCGTCCGGATAAAACGAAGCATAAGGCTGGTGGGGGAGGAGGTTACGCATGTAACGGTATTTTTTTGTGCGGATCGTACGGATCACTTCCGGGTTGTTGTCCAGCCGATCCCTGGCACTGCAGACAAAATCCCTCGGTTCATCTCTGTTGGGACCGCACAGGTTTCGACTCTGGATGTGTTCGGCGATAGGGACGCCTGCCAGTTGCAGGGTCGTCGCACACAGGTCCATGTGCAAGACGAGTTCATCAACCGCGGTGCCGGGTTCTGCCGGGGATAGGTGTCGGTATTTCTCCGGGAATCGCATGATCAGCGGGATACTCAGTCCGTCGTCGTAGGCGTGGATCTTGCCCCGGGGATAACCTGCGCCGTGGTCTCCCCAATAGACCACAATGGTGTCTTCACTGTGCCCCTGCGCTTCAAGCTCATCGAGGATCTCTCCGACCTGCTTATCGACGTTGGTAAGGGCGTCGTAGAAGAGCGCCATCCTTTCCCTGAATAGGGGGGTGTCGGGAACAAAGCTCGGAACCGGCACATCATTCGGGTCGTGCAACTCGTCGTCGCTCAAGAGCGGAGAACGCGCTTTCCGCGCATCCTCGGGCGTCAGTTTGAATACACTGGCGTGGGAATTGCCCAGTCTGTAGTACATGAAGAACGGCTTGTCTTCAGGGCGATTCTCCCAGAAATCTTCAGAGTTGTAATACTGTTCACGCTCCTCTTTGGAGACGTAAAGATTGATGTCGCCGTCTGGCTGTGTGCAGGCATAACCGGCGTTTGTCAGCATTGTGTTTAATAGCTCAACCCCTGCGGGGCGGATGATCGCGCTGCGGTGATGATGCGTGCCCAGTGTCGTCGGATGCATGCCGGTATAGATGCCTGTGCGCGACGGTGAGCAGATTGGGCCAGCGGTGAACGCATTGGTGTAGCGCACACCTTCTGCCGATAGGCGATCAATATTTGGGGTATGCGCGTATTGATCTCCGTAGCAACCGTAGTTCCAGGCACTCGAGTCGTGGTTACTGATCCACAGGAAATTGGGTTTGTTCGTCGTGCTCATCGATAAGCCTCTTTTTTTCGTCCAATGATCAGCACTGAGTCATCGGGTCAATGGGGTGAAAGTATGGGTAAAATTGTGTCGCGTTTTTGCCTATACCACATCCGTGAGGGCCCAGGCGATGAGGCCAAAGGTGATGAGTTGAGGACGGTGGTGGTCGTCGAGGAGGTAGTGGATGGGGAGGATGCCTTCACCGGTCTGGGCGTATGTGTTGTATGTGTCTGTTTTGAGGGTTGTGACACTGTCGGTTGCAAGGGTCTGGTTGGGGCGGAAAGTTGAGAGATCTTCGAGCATGTCGAAGGTTGTGGGCAGAGATAAAGACGTGCGCATGAGGATGTGCGGGAGCGTCCAGTGGCTGAAGACGGGGTGGGTTGCACGGTACGTGTACGCGCCGTTCTGGGATTGGATGTGGCCGTTGTTGTTTGTCCAGTTTTCCTGGAGTTTGGAGATCGGGACCGGGTTGCCGCCATTGTCGGTACGATAAGTGTGAAGGGTCCAGGAGACGAGGGTGTCGTCTGGGTTGCAGGTTACGTCGGCATTGAAATGAGTGGGCTCGCCAGCAATGCGGGTTTGTTGCTGGATGTGGTAGAGGATGTCTGTCTGGCGCTGTTTGCGTTGAATTGTCAGGGAGCCGTAGATGGCGTTGGGTGCGGGTGGCGGTGTCTGGGGCGCGTGGATCCAGTTGAGGATGTCGTAGGTCAGGGTGGTATTGTCGGGATCAGAGACAGATTTCTGTACGGGCGTAAATCGGGTGAGAAAATCGGTGATGGGCTTGACGGCGTGGGGGCCGGTTTCAGTGTCGATGGACATTATCTGGCCTCGTTTAGGATTGGGTCGTTTCATATCATTCCTTTTCAGGATCTACTGTAGCGCCTGTAACAAATAATAAGGCATCTTTGGAAAGCTTCTTGCCTCCCACGTACATGCCCCATCGAAAGGTACTGCGACCACTGGGTCTTTCCCAGTCGTGGCGTCCTACAAATTCCCCATTGATGTAGCATTCAGATGTATGGCCGTTGTCGCGAATGCGGACATCAAAAGACTTGCCTTCCATGTTCTTTAATACAGTCTTTGGGGTGGCTCTGCGTGGCTGGAATCTGACGTCACCATTAGCGGTCATAGCCAACAGTATAGACCAGTCTTCGCCATTGTTTTTCACCTGAAAGATGGCACACCTTTGTGCTTTCACAATCGTGTAGGTGCCAATCCATTCATGCCAGGTACCACGGTTCCACCTCTTTTTGCTAAACGCCTCGATCCGAGCCGCATTGACACGTGCATTGCGCACATTGTGTTCACCATCAAAAAGGCGAAACACCTGTGTGTTTCCGTCCTCCTGATACCATCGCGACCATTTTTGAAAATCACGTCGAGGAATCAAACTGTTGCCCAGTGTGTGAATGTTGATTTCACTTTCTATGGGGCGAAAGGCATGAGGTCCCTTTTCTACCACCTTGTTATTGACGTCAATTATTGAACCTGTTATTCCCGTATATGAGTTCGTACCGATCGGAATCTGTTTCTCTTCGAGAATGGACGACCAGGGAAGATCACTGTCGTGCCTGGTGTACAGGAACCGATCGGGGTTGTCTTCTGCCTGTGGAGTTAAATTTTTCTCCACTGATTCAGCTCCTTGTGTCTGCCCAGTTATAAGTATAACGACCAGCATTATGCGGTTGATGATTCGCATTATAAAAATCCTCTGTTAATCCTGGTGAAAAACTTCCTGCAGCGGTATGCAGACCGGCGAGTTGTCGGGGTTGGTATCCATGATATCGGCCATGTAGGCCCACCACTTCTTGACGATTGCGGTCTCCGGCAACTCATCTGCAGTATTGTCGTCGGCCAGCTTCTGCATGGCAAAGAGTGTCAGCGTCTCCTCATCGAGAAAAATTGAATAGTCCGAGACGCCAGCTTTGCCCAATTCTTCAGCCAGTTCCGGCCAAATTTCGTCGTGGCGCTTTTTGTACTCGGCCTCGTAACCTGGCTTTAGTTGCATCTTGAAAGCATTGCGTTGCATGATATTTTGCTCCTGACTTCGAGGTTGAAGGGTTTTAGCATTCGTCTCTTGAATTGTTGTTAAAGTCGAGGTTGAGTTTGTAATCACCTTTGCAAATTTCAATCTGGCCGCTATCGTAATTGGATTGGATATAAGGGCTGTCGAAAACTTTTGGGTGCTCATAATCGACATACTCGCCACCAATTGTGGGCACATCGCTTGTATTGGCCGCATTAAATACTATTTCTGCCATTTCGGGTGCTGCACTCTTGTAAACAATAACAATGCCTGTTTCTCTTGTTACCACGGTTCTATAAAGTGTGAGTTCGCCCTGCAAAATCATACGCTTAAAATTCTCCAACGTCGGGTGATCTGCCTTGCGACCTGCTTCTATCAGAATGGGACTGTATCTGTTGGTCAGTTGCAAAATCGTCCGATCGTTATTGAATCTATAACTGTCGTTTCTAAGAACCACATTGCCCCGGTACCTGTCGGTCCCTTTTGCCCAGGCTTTGGCATCGGCCTCTGCTTCCAAAAGAATAATCCGTATTGCCACATAGACATTTTCCTTCTCTGCAAATATCCATCCATCTGTTTCATCAATGCGATCCCATCCGTTGCCTAAGAATAACCCGAATTCCCGATCATACCGATTGTCATTGGCTGGATACCAGTCTGGATTGGATTGTGCCCAACGTCTTCTTTGTTGGGTGATCAGCACTTGCTTATGCTGGACGCTGTGATACACCAATTCCATATCGTAGATATTTTTATCTTCGCGTTCTCCTTCTGGCGTATCCAGTGCAATGGTTGCCAGACGAGTGTTGGGATCTCTGGTCACCAGACCTTGCCAGCGTCCGGCGGTTGATAGGTGGTTGTAAAGCGCATAAGGGTGATCCATCTGAGTACCCAGCATATAATCTGGCGTTACATAGGTGTATTTGACAAACCGCGATGGCGTATCTCCCATCACGGTACGCTCCGTGCCCAATGGACGAGGGCTGGTAGGCTCTTCTTCTCCAATGCCCCGAGAGAGATATGCAAATGACCCGAGCCCTTTTCGATCCAGAGCCAATTCCCATACGATTCTTGGCCAGGCATAGTCGCTTAAGAGTTGTTGCGGATAGTTGAATGAGGTTTTGCCCTCACCGCCCAGATAGAAAACGGCAAGGTCTGACATAGAATCGTACCCACCAGCAGTCTTGTGGTGGCGCGTTTTAGGACCACCTCGTAAACCTGCAATTTGTAGCTGTGCCCAATCGGCCCACATCAGATCTAAAAACATGCCAATTTTCTTTTTGAGACCCTCATCACCACAGAAATTGTAGAGCATAAGAATATAACTGATGGTGTACTTCATATAGGTTGGCGAACCATTTTCAAGAAAGAATCCCCGCTTTGCACGCTCGGTGAAATAGTCATTGAGATAGGGCAACCAGGCGTCGTAATGATCGGCTGCGTTATAAGATTTTCCATCCGCCCAATTTGCGCGCCCACCACCGTGTCGATCACTGCTGCCCTGCCCACAATAGCCCGACTCGCCGTATCCGATGCCATCTCCATAACCGAGGTCGGGATAAATGCGGTCAACATACTCGGGTTCATTGGCAAAAATACGCGCACTTAAAAGATTACAGGCTTTTGTATTCAGATCGTGATTTTCACTACCCGCGATCCACCAGGTGCTCTTTTTTGCGACAGAAATATCATTTTTGTACCTGGTTCGCGCCCATAATAAAGCCAGTAAAGTTTGCTCTGTTTCAGGCGTGAGTCGATTTGGCATCTGTGTACTTTTAGACCCAAACCAATTGTAGAATGTAATCAGCCTTGGATTGCGCCACAGGCTGTAGAGACTCTGCCCGGGTTGTGTGCCTTTCTCCTCACATTCTGCGAGATTTGCCAGTTCGGTTTGAAAATCTATCGTCAATTCTCTGTTGACTTCGTTTAGGTTTTGGTTGAGCCACATCTGATCAAACATCTGGCGGTCTTTGCCCGAGAAATCTGATTTTGCACCTGCTTCAAAGGCTTGTTGAATGCGTTGTGGGCGCGTTTCCAATTCTTCTGCCATTAATTCGGTGATACGCTTGTCGATGGGTAAATTATCAAATTCCAGAAGGGATCGAAACCAACTGTTTTTAGCATCTGCTTCGGGCATACTATCTCTCCACTGTTGTACCGGTATCAAATGCCCATCCGTCCCACATGTTGTCAACGGTCGCTGGCACATCCTCTCGAAAGTTTCGGGTATCGACCCACCACTGACGGTTTGGTGCTGGTCCATGCGACAGGTTAAAATATGGCGTCAAACCATCTCGTTGATACTCACAAGGAACGACGAGACGCACGACAGGTCGGTCGCGTTCAGCAGAGCGATTAACACCTCCCCCGTGAATAAGGCGAGGATGCCAGAAAACAACGTCCCCTGCTTTGCCGGAAAACTCGACTGGCGTGATCTCTCTCAGCACATTGTCACGGGCTTTGCTATATGGCTCTGCGAGGTCGGGATCAAGGGGACCGTAAACAGTACTGTGATACAAGTGACTCATGTAATGTGACCCCGGCCAGATTGTAAAACCACCACAGTGCGGAGGCACCGTATCTACAAAAACCATTGCAGATAATTGAGCCGCTGTATGGTCTCCATGGGGGGCCAAACGACTTTCTGAATTTGGTGGTTTTGGAAATATACAATAGACTCCGCGCACCCGTTTTGAATGCTTAACCGGCTCGCCGATAAACAGTGAAACCAACTGCCGCATACGTGGGTGGTTGGCGATCTTATCGACAAAAAAAGGCTCTGTACCAATTTTACGCGAGCGCATCTTCCATGTGCCGCGTGCAAAGTGCCCTGCCTTTTCGGCATCCGCCTCTGTCCATTGCCCGTGTGGCGCATCGAACCACGTTTGTACATCGTCGCGTTTGACAATCTCACGCGGCACATTTTCCCACACGTAATCCACGATCCGGTCAAACGTCTCCTTTTCTTGCAGAAACCCGCGTTTCACAAGAAAACCATTCTCTTTGAAAAACGCGACTTCGGCTTCACTGAGGGTTGGATCTCCGTTCGCAAATTCTGGATCGGGCAAGAGGGTTGGGTCTCCGTTCGCAAATTCTGGATCGACCAATACATGGGGATCGCGGATGACGACATCTTCGGAAATTCTGAGCGCGTGTAAACCGCTCCCTTCAAATGGCGGCACCAAAAGATTGTAGATTTGTTGCACTTTCTCCTTCTGATTCATGCCTGCCAATTCGGCTTTCACAGGCTCAATATCCATATCTAAATAAAGGTAAGCGGCGAGTCTCATACATCTAAATGCGGGCTCCCAGGAAAAGGGTTGAATCTGTGGAAGCGTCCACTCGTGATCGCCCGTCCAGTAGGGATAAAGCCAATCAAAGGCGCGTCGCATGGATCGCCCATCGGTAGATTCAAAATTGGCGAGATCAATACCCCACTGTCGGCCAATCTCAGCGAGTTCTAAAAGAAGCTCCAAATTCATACTCGCGTATCCAAGTGTTTTTGTGCGTGCGAGTTCCAGAGGCTGTTGACCATCTGGCTCAATCTGATCGGCAATCCTTCTTTCTCCCACCCCTTTTAATATCATTCGCGCAAGATCTGATTGCCCTACAAAAAGCGCGAATGTCACAACCTGAACATCATAAGCACTCGAATGGTTATTGCCATGACGCGCTTCGTCAACTCCATAAGGATGCTTCAACATCCATTCGAGAAACGCATGAAACCAGGCCTGCAAATCTTCCATATCTTTTTTGGACCAGTTCCTGGAGTCGCGCAAGAAACTGACCGCGGGGAGCATCTCGCGTGCAAATGCAGCCGTCTCAATAAGCCCGATACCTCGCCCTTCGCATATCCCGGGTATGGCCTGTCCAAATAAAAGGTTTGGGTTCATCCTGGTTTTGGGATTCATAAACCATGTTCGCAACAACAATGCAGCATGAGCCGCGTAGTCTTCTCGATGTGTAAAACCATACGCAAACCCCAGCGTTTTCACCGTTGAAATGAATTTTGCCAACAAAGGGCGATCCGTTTTCTCGACCTCGGGATTGACCTCGCCATCTCGTCGGATATAAGGCAAACCGTCAGGCTTATCGGGGTCTGGCCACCAGTAAGGCCCAACACTCATGTAATCGTGTTTGTCACCACTGGAAGGCAAGATCGGTTTGTTCACAATGGTCAGCGGTTCCTGCTTCAAAGCGGCATCCGCTTTCACAAGCAAGGCTTTAAGGGCTTGCCCACACGGGTTATCTTCCTGTTTGCTCAACGAGCGCGCCCGCTTGATATAATCGGGATCTACTGTAAATATGGGTTCAGCAGGTGAAAACGCCTTGAGAAGATCAGCTTCTTTGTCCGGATACATGTGAATACTCCTGTTTCAAGTTGGTTATCGTAAAATGTTGTCTTCTGCCTGTTTTGTAAAATCCAGAACCTTCTTTCGCTTACCTTTGCTGATGGTGACAACCCCGCTGTTCCACTCCGCATTGAGAAAGGGGCTTTCAAAGACCTTCTTTGGAGCGTAGTCGATCGGTTTGCCATTGATTGAGGGTACCGCTTTGGCGCTGGTATCAAAGGTCAACTGATCGCCATAGATGGTTTTGTAGCGCAGCACCGTCCCATCCATATGAACTTCACAGGCCTTCACCTTTTTTTTGAAAGCGTCGAAACTCGTGACATCGCTCTTGGCCATGACTTCAATGATCACCGGTGCGTATTCATCATTGGGAATCATGGTCGCGTTTTCGGGAACAAAGCGATCCGTTTCAAACTCGCCATCCATCCACTTGAAACCGCCTGTGACCACGCGGATCGCCGCATAAGCGCCTTTGGCTTCCACATAGACCACGCCATTCTCTTCCACTGGCGTGCTCAACCCGTCCTTCGACATCCAGATGATCATCTCGGCACCGTCCTTATGGTGCTTGAGCTTCTGGGTAATCAAGCTTCCCTTGCTCTGCACAGACCACTGTGCGTTCATGGCCACCCGGTTGTCTTTGGGGCGAACGATGGGAACAATACGCGCATCGTGTTCGCCGGCAAAGATCACGCCTTGCCAGCGGTTTTGCGCACTGATCGCAGCCCAATCCTCCAGGGGCCTCGCTTCCGTCATCGGCGTTCCCATGATGAAGGCGGGATCGCAGTAGCTGTAGCGCAGAATACCACCGCCATCGGTTCGCATCCTGGTCGGCACTTTCGTAGCAGCAATCTTCAAAGGGCGACCCGTTTTTCCCAGACCCTGGGGACGCTGCCGCACCTCGTAGCGTCCACGTCCTGCTACGTCGATTGCGATATCGGCCACCACGGCTGGTGGTCGGTAGTCGCTGAGGGCCGCGTTCATGTCATGACCATAAACAGCAGGTTGCTTGCCGATGCCAAAGTAGAACCAGGCCAGCGGCGCATTGCCATGCTCCCGGTTTTGCTTAAGCCCTTTCCAGAAATAGATGCGCGACCGCCCACCACCTTGAACGCCGTCAATCTGTTCCTGCGCCCAATAGGCAAAATAAAGATCGAGCAACAGCCCGGCCGACCGTCTCACTTGCGGGTCACCAAAGTCGTAGAAATTGTAGAACCCCTTGATCAGTGTGCTGTTATAGCCGTCGCTCATCATTTCGATGCACAGGCTTTTGCGCGCACGTTCATGGCAGTAAACCACAAAATACGCATTCCAGGCCCGATAGTGTTCCGCCGCCGTAGCGCCGTCATCATACTTGAGATTTTTGTATTCAGGCCGATCCTTCGCGATTCTGGCAAACTGCCAGCAGACCGTAAAACACATGGCATGATGATTCTCTGATAGGTAGATGTGCCAGGTTTTAGATTTCTCGTATTCCGCCTTATCAAGTCTGGAAACCTTCCTGACGTACTCCCAAATCGGCTTGAGAGCGAGGGCTTCGGTCTTTTTGGTGATGCGATTACTACCGTTGGTGCCGTACATCTCAATCAGCCGCATGACGATCTCCGCATGCCAGTGAAAACTGTCGCGGTCATTGATGTCCAGGGGGTTGTCGAGATAATGTTGGGCATTTTCGGCAAGTGCGGCATTGGCTTCTTCCAGCATCTCGTTGAGATAGAGGCAGCGTGCGGCAAACCCCACCATGGAATAGGAATAGGCCCGCACATAATTTCCTCGCCCGGGATCGAGTGGCTTCTGTTTCTTTGCCCGCACCAACGGCTTGCCGGATTCAGCGCGAAACATCGCATCCACTCGTTGTTCAAAGCCAGCCACGACCGCTTCGGGGGTTAAATTCTTCTTCACTGATTCAGTTCCTTGTGTCTGCCCAGTTATAAGTATAACGATCAGCATTATGCGGTTGATTATTCGCATTATAAACACTCTGTTAATCCTGGTGATCGATTTCCAGTTGCAAATAATCGTACATAACGCCAAAGTGAGGGTAGTTTTGTCGTTGCCCGCGATGTTGTTTCCGCGGGAGGAGATCGAGCGTCAACACATTCTCTCCTGTACGCAACAGCGACGCATCAAATGTAATAAAGTGCTCACTGAAGCGCCCGTAGATGCCACTGCGGGGAAGCGCACTGTCGTTCTCCAAACCGGTAATTTTATCCAGGGATTTGCCATTGAGGCCGATAGCGATTCCCCCATCGCGATTCACCGACGCCAGGGCGATTGTGAGGGTCGCACGCCCGGGCACTGGCTTATCATCGCATTGAAACCGAATCTTCCAGGTAGGCAGTCGCCAGTTGCCCTCTCCGGTCCGATCAGCGGGCTGTATGCGGGGTTGCCATCCGCCTTTCTCTTCCCAAACTGCTATATGTGCATAGCTCCAGTCACTTCTCTCTTTGCTCTTGCCGATCGCGAAATCGACATCCTCGGGAAAATCCTTCTGGTAATTGAACCATAGCCCCCAGTGGCGATGGTCATCTCCGTGTCGAAATTCAGCAGCTGTTCGGTCTGGTTTTCCGACGCGCCAGAGCAACTTGCCGAAAGAACGGGGTGACCACTGCAGACTGCCGAGTTTGACTTCGCCGGTTGCGTTGATCGTGACGTCATCTTTTCTAAATTCACCAATCATGTCAGGTGCAAACGCATAAAGCGTATATCGCCCTTTTCGAACAGCCGGTATTGCAAAGGAACCATCATCCGCCATCCTGGCACGGTAGATGTAGTTCTCTGCGCCTTGCTGCTGCCAGTCCAGCCCTCGATGTTCCTGGGGCTGCGCCAGAACGACCCATCCTTTGCTGTGGTGTGTCAGGCCTGTATCTTTGAATTTTCCCGTAACCACAGCCCTGTTGGTCGGGTACTCCGGATGTTCCAGCCAACTGTAGGGCCAGTGCTTTCGATGTTTTTCACCCTCGCGCTTTGCATCATCCCACAAATGTTGGGCATCTTCACCTTTGTTCATATAAACAAAAACCGGCCCGAAGATCTTCTCCCATTTACCGCTGACGTAATCCCCTCTGCTGCCGTAGTGGTGAGAATAGAGCAGCTTCAGGATGATCGGCCCCCGATCAGTCGCGTGGCTGGTATTGTGTTGCTTTGTCGGACCGCCGCAGAGGTATTCATTGCTCGGCGTGACCATCCACACGCCCTGCTTTCCATTGTGCAAACCGTGTACAAGAGCTTCCTCAGTTGGAGATGACCAGTTATACTTTGTATCCACCTCTCCTGATTGAAGCGCATGTGTGGCATCCATCACCATGCCCTTTGCGCTGGATATGGCCTTGCTATCGGGAATCACACCAGAGAGCTTGTCATTGACCCTGATATTCACCATCGAATCATTTAAGCGCATCCCAAAACGAAGCTGTGTCAGTACGGCGTCGCCCGTATCCCCGGGTTTGCTGGCTACAACATAATAATAGAACCCCGAATCACCCGCTCTCAAGACATAATGGAGTTCCATCTTGAACGGAAAACCTTCAGGTTGTTTGGGGGCGAATGAAATGTCGATCATTTCCGGGTTATTGACATGGACGTTAAACTCGGGGGTTTGGTCGCGCAAAAATTTTGCCCTCGCACTCGACTCTTTGCCCGCCATATAATTTGTATCCGAATCATCGACATAACTGGCCAGGATGGTGAAATACCCAAATTGCCTGGGCGCGAGGAGAGCGTCCCCTTGATGCACCAGCGAGATAATCCGCCCAGACGACTTTTGGATCGTCATCGATACGGAACTGTTCTCGAGGATGATTCGGTTGCCAGATTCTACAAGCATCGAAACCTCGGCGAAAACCGGCGTGCTGATTATACACTGGATGGATATAAGCAGACTACACGCCGTGAATCTGCCAAATCCAATTTTTTTAAACATTTTGTGCCTTGCTATGAGGTGCTGCATAACGAAATGTCTTGATCGAGGTTCATTATTGTATGTACTATACGCAGTAGTTCTACACGCACGTTGTCTTGCGCTACACCGATCCGGTAGCGCGGACTGGACTCGAAACTATAGGAAGAATACATATGGCACAGGCACAAGGACGACCACACATACTCATTCTCACAACGGACCAACTACGGGCAGATTCCATGGGCTGCGCCGGTCATCCGCGGGTCAAAACGCCGGTCATCGACTCGCTTGCCAAAGACGGCATGCGGTTCAGCAATTGCCACACCGTGTCGCCGGTCTGCCAGCCGTCGCGCGTGTCGTTCATCACTGGCACCTATCCTCACAACCACGGCATCTGGTACAACCGCGGCGAACTGCCGATCAACTACCCGACGCTGTTCTCCCAATTGCGGGACGCTGGCTACCACACGGCAACCGTCGGCAAGTCTCACCTCTGGAGCCACAAGAAGGTGTCTCATTTGCGCGAAGGCGAGCCGTATATGCAAGCGCTCGGTTTTGATGTTATCGACGAACTCGGTGGACCACGGGGAAGTCTCAACTCCGGTTCATACTTCACCGACTACCTGCGCGCGAAGGGGCTGTACGAGCTTTTTGTCAGCGACACGCGCGAACGGGTTCGCGACCCAAAGATCGTCAGACCGGCAGCGTTTGAGGAAGACGATCACATGGACGGGTACGTGGGCAGACGCTCGGTCGAGTTCGTCGATTCTGCGCCCGAGGATCGTCCGACCTGTCTGTTCGTCAACTTCCCCGGGCCACATGACCCGTGGGACGCGCCGGGAAAGTACGCCACCATGTATGATCCGTCCGATTCGCCACCAGCTATCGGCGTGCCACCACGACCTGCCACGCTCCCCGACGAAGTCGCTCAGAAGGAGGACTTCAAGACGGAGCCAGGCCTGACCGCCGAAATCGCCGCTGCGATCCGGGCAAACTACGATGGCAAGATCACATTCGTCGATCACTGGTGCGGTGAGATCCTTGCGGCGTATGAACGACGCGGCTGGCTCGATGATCTCTGCGTCGTGTTCTGGTCTGATCACGGCGAAATGACCGGCGATCACGGCAGGGTGTTCAAACGCACCTTTCACGAATCTGCATTGCGGGTCCCCCTGATCCTGAGCTGGCCCGGACGGATACCATCGGGTACCGTCTGCGACGCACTGGTGGAAACCATCGACGTTGGCCCTACCTTGCTGGACGCCCTGGGGCTCGACCAGTTGCAGATGTCCCTTGGGCAGTCGCTGGAGCATCTGTTTGCGGAACCGACCGCACACCACCGCACCGAGGTGCTGTCAGAGATTTACTACGGCGGTTCGCGCAATACGATGGTGAAAACCGAACGCTACAAGTACGCTATGGATCAGCACGGCATGGGGTATATGCTGTACGACATACAGCAGGACTCGGATGAGCAGCACAATCTGATCGGCGATCCCGAGCATCGGGATACGGAGAACGAGATGCGGGACACGCTGCTTCGCCGCCTCACGGCGAGTGCGTTTGTCATGGATAGCGTAAACCTGTGAAAACGGCCTCCAAGACCGGCACGTCTAAGTAGCAACGACTCTCTGATCGGCCGCCCGAGTTTCGCTATCTTCATCTCCAAAAGCTGCGTTCTCTTCGTCATAATACCTGTTGTATCGTATCTTGTTCCCCCCGCTTACCCACACGCCGCGAAACAGTGTTTGCCGTTTTGGCGGCATTGTAGCAATCACTTCTTTGGGTACGCTGCGACCTCCCCATCTGCTGTTTACGGCATTGTAGAGGTGAAACAAGCTCAACCGTTGGCGATTCTCGTTTGTCCACAGAGTACCGGTATGGCATAGTGCTTCTGTGAAGATCAGCGCAGAACCTGCAGGGCAGGTATATGTATCCCAAATTTCGCTCTCGCGGTTGCTCAATGACTCGGGTCGTTTAAATGCTGCCTTGTGGCTGCCAGAAGCCAGCATGGTGCCCCCGTCACCCGGCCCGATCTCATTTAATTCCCAAACCACGCGTGTCAATCCTGAATGCACCTTGCCCGGGAGCATCTGATAGATGTGTGAATTTCCAATAAGATTGAAATAGCCGCTGCCCCCGTGAGGCTTGAATTGATCGTATCCCACCTCGCGATAGTCCGTGCGTGTGCGCTCAAATGTAAACCCATAACAGTCCTCAGTTGCCAACTGTTGACTTGCAACAGTCTCATTCAAAACCCCGACAATTACGGGATGATCCAGCAGCACTTGAGAAGGCCCTCCCACCGGATTCCTTTCTTCCGGCGGAAGCGACTCAGGTTCCTTAATGAGCTTCATCTGGTGTTCGTGGATCTCTGCCAGTTGATCGCCCTCAATCAATCCCGGCAGGCAAATCCAGCCCTTCATATCAAACAGATACTTGTGCTCTTCGGTCATAGGAATGACCGGGAGTCCATCGGCATTGGTGGTCGGTAACATTCCGCCCACATCAGACTCCAGATTTGGCCGTCCTCGATTCATTGTGCCTAACTCCTTTCTGTCATTGCGGTTTTCCTTCAGGTTGTTGGGATAAGGCATGTTAATACCTTAATCGCTTGCTGGCAATTCTATTTGCTGCGTGGTCTGATTGAAGTCCAGGATCAATTCTTGAGATCAGCAGCATCTTCCGCAATCCACTGTTCCCACATCAGTTCATCTGGTTGCATAAATCCACTATTGGCTCGTCGAAATACTTTTTCATCTTCCCCCAATAGGCGCAGGAGTCGTCGATTTCCAGTTGCTCGGGCTCGAGCTTTGACAGATTCAGAAATCGGCCCGGAATAATTGGCTCTGTGTTTGAGCCAGGAATGATTCATCGTTAAAAAGAAAAGATACCGATAGTTCTTTGAATAATTAGCTGTTCCCGAGTGTACGATCGCATTGTGGAATACGGCCACATCTCCGGCTTTGGGATAAACAATGACTTCGTCGGGATGGGGTTGTTTTCTTTCTTCTGGCGCTAAAGCCATTGCTCTCATGTGAGAACCTGGAATAATTCGCAGGGGACCAATTTCATCATCGAGATCCTGTAAATAGCTCAGGGCATTAAAGAGTAAGGGTCTATTGTAAACGCCTTCCTGAGGAAACTCGGCAAACATGTCCCGGTGAAAACCCAGCACCGGGTTTGTGTTTGGGTCCTGTGGCGCCGTGCGGCGATACGTGATTGATTCGAGTTGGACATGAGGTCCGACGATCATTTCAGCAAAGTCCAGGAGGCGCTCATTTGACAAGGCAGAGAGAACGAGGTCGGGTTTGTGTTCTAACACATCGACAAAGACCTGGGGGCGGCTGCCATCGTGATTGGGCATGCGATCACCGATTTCTTCAAATGAATCTCGCATGGCTTTGACCCAGTCATCGTCCAGCATCTTTGGGAAAAGTGTAAATCCAACTGTTTTAAATTCTTCAAGGTGTTCCTGGAGAGATTTGGTATCTTCTCGCATTTTCAGCCTCCTGGTGTCTTTTGTATTTCAGTGTAGCTCTGATTGTCCGTGACTTCCCAATATTCAATGGATCATTCCTTGAGTTCAGCAACGTCCTGAGCGATCAACCTTTTCCACCTCACCTCATCGAGTTCCATAAAGTAATCAGAATACAATCACAGGAAAATTGACTACCCGAATTACATGATAATTAATCAAATATCACTGCGCCACAAGTAACAGCGGTTTAAATTCGGCGTTACACAAAAAAAGGCTATCTGCTTTGGATAGCCTCTTTTGCTGTATGGTTAAATTAAATATGGAATGCAACAGCATATCCACCGACAATCACAAATTCAACTGTCTCCGCGTTTAACAATTGTAAGAACTCTTCGAAGTCGTTGTGGATATTCACGGTGGGTTACCTTACACATCTCCTGGCGTAAATCCTCAAGGAGCGAAACGCGTTCGTCCCCTGTAAGATGTCGGGTATGGTCGCAGGCTTTTTCATTGGGATCAAATTTTGAAATTGTCAGAACACGTTTCATAGGACAAACCTCAAAGGAATAACTTCACCAACACAAATGAATATAGCCCATCAGCATAAGCGCGTCAACGAATCACAGAAATATCAAAAAGATTTGATTCCTTATGTATCAGACGATAAAAGTGCTAACTGCCAATCGCGTTGTTCTCATTTTGTAACTTCTCACCAGTTCTGATCTATAATCAGAAATCCTTTCGCTTTACACAGTTCACTGTCTTTCCACCCGTAAAAGAGGAGCATGCCATCTCTTACATTTCCTTTTGGATCTTTAATCGGTTGAATATTGTTAAATTTCCAACCGGCATACTCCGGGGCACGTGGCGTCAAATCTCTCACTCTTTTCCAGGTAAAACCACTATCTGTAGAGATCCACTCTTCAATATCTCCTCCACCTCTGGAGTCCATTCTGCCACGCTTTCCTTTTATAAATTTGTGATCACCTACTATCAGATAAGCATGTAGCGTGCCACTTTCATCCAGCCTGAGATAGCAACTGTTCCAATCATCAGTGGCAGGGGTGATAACCGTCTGTATCCATTCATGATTGATATACCTCACATAATAGTAATTGCATCTGTCGGGCACATCTTCCGATAGCACATGCAAAAAGGCCGGATTGTCATTTTCATCTATGACAATATCAGGTGGAACGCCTGCCCCTCTCCAATCGGTATCCCAAATTTTGCATTTGTCATTTGCAGTGCCAATATCAATGGGCGTTCTGACTGTCTCGCCATCAAAATTCGCGACCTCATGCGTTTGAAGGTTGATTTTTACATAATAGAGATTGTATTTGAGCCCGAGATTCTTTTTAGTTCCATAACGAGGATTGTAAAACTTTTCTGGGATATCCTTCTTATTGTCATCATAAGAACAAAATACGGCGTGCAAAAACTTTCCATCTTTACTCGGAAAGCAAGTGTGATAAGAAGACCACTCATTCAAGTCCATCGGATCATTTACTGTTGCCGTTTCTTCCCCCATGTTTAAATCTGTGACATCATTTTCAGGCCCTGACCAAGTCTTACCTTCATCGTCTGAAATTAAATATGACCACGAACTTCTGTGCTCTCCTGTTCGGAAATAAACCACTTGTCTATTGTTGTATATGTGATAAACCGTAGGGTAGGAAAGCGAGTTTCTTATTTCAGGGGCTGGAGACCAGTCTTCTACACTGTTTCCAATATCCGCTACCTTTTTTGATATTAAATGTATTCCTGGCGTTTTGTGACAACCTGACAAAATATGTAAAAAGGCATCATTATCAGCCCAGATTATGGGGCAATAATGCTGGTCGTTTGAGCCTTTGGTCCCCAGCTGTAGGGGAGACGAGAAGGACTTTGTCTCAGGGGTAAAAGAAATAACAAAAGGATATGTCTTTTCCCTGACCTCAGCATCCATTGGTGCCCCGCCATTATAAACGATATATACTTGATTGTTGATAAAGATGGCTTGAGGGCGCTGCCTTCTGTCATAGATCATTTTTAATTGTCCCCCACTTCCAAAGGGAACAACAGAAAAATCCGTTTGTTTCTCAGTGTCCACAGCCTGACCTCCAAATGCAATCGGTAAAATAAGTTCGCATGGTGAAGTTTCTTCAATCTTGATGAAATACCTCGCGCAGTGGTATGCAGACCGGCGAGTTGTCGGGGTTGGCATCCCTCATTTGCGCTCACGCTGAGCAGTCCCCGGCGTCTGTTGTACCGGTATCAAATGCCCATCCGTCCCACATGTTGTCAACGGTCGCTGGCACATCCTCTCGAAAGTTTCGGGTATCGACCCACCACTGACGGTTTGGTGCTGGTCCATGCGACAGGTTAAAATATGGCGTCAAACCATCTCGTTGATACTCACAAGGAACGACGAGACGCACGACAGGTCGGTCGCGTTCAGCAGAGCGATTAACACCTCCCCCGTGAATAAGGCGAGGATGCCAGAAAACAACGTCCCCTGCTTTGCCGGAAAACTCCACTGGTGTGATCTCTCTCAGCACATTGTCACGGACTTTGCTATATGGCTCTGCGAGGTCGGGATCAAGGGGACCGTAAACAGTACTGTGATACAGGTGACTCATGTAATGTGACCCCGGCCAGATTGTAAAGCCACCACTCCTGGTTTTGGGATTCATAAACCATGTTCGCAACAACAATGCAGCATGAGCCGCGTAGTCTTCTCGATGTGTAAAACCATACGCAAACCCCAGCGTTTTCACTGTTGAAATGAATTTTGCCAACAAAGGGCGATCCGTTTTCTCGACCTCGGGATTGACCTCGCCATCTCGTCGGATATAAGGCAAACCGTCAGGCTTATCGGGGTCTGGCCACCAGTAAGGCCCAACACTCATGTAATCGTGTTTGTCACCACTGGAAGGCAAGATCGGTTTGTTCACAATGGTCAGCGGTTCCTGCTTCAAAGCGGCATCCGCTTTCACAAGCAAGGCTTTAAGGGCTTGCCCACACGGGTTATCTTCCTGTTTGCTCAACGAGCGCGCCCGCTTGATATAATCGGGATCTACTGTAAATATGGGTTCAGCAGGTGAAAACGCCTTGAGAAGATCAGCTTCTTTGTCCGGATACATGTGAATGCTCCTGTTTAAAGTTGGTTATTGTAAATTGCAGGTGCTTCATCGGATATTGTCCGGTCAAAAGACAGGCGCGAGCAGGACAGCAAACCGGGCAAGTCGATTTCTCTTAAGATTTTTCCTGGGGTGAAAGCAGAAAATGGTCAAACCATGCGACCATCTGCTCGAAGTACTCAATGAGAAAGCGATGATTGCCTTCGGGTTGATAGACTTTGAAACGATCATCGTGCCCTGTTGATGCATAGGCTTTTTGCACAATGGGTATAAGGGCATCGACGCCTTGACGCGGCATATCTTCGTCCCGGGTGGGCGAGATCATCATAAAAGGTCGCGGGGGCATGCAGGTGGCTACGACGCGCGGATGATCAAAATGACACAGGAAGTTAGGGATGTAGTAATAAGCACTGTGTCGTTCGTTGTCGCCACAGTGAATGACGCTGGCCAGACTGCCAAGGCCACCACAGACAGTTACGCCTGCCGCGATCCAGGGGGCACACGCCATTGAATACCAGGTTGCGTTGCCGCCAAGTGACATGCCTGTCAGGCCAATACGGCTTTTGTCAACGCCATTTATCGCACAAAGAATTCGAGCGGCTCTGAGTGTTTCTCCGACGAGAATGCCCATCTGGCTTCGTCCATACGGAGCCAAGAGCTTGTTCTCGGTTGCCCATTCTTCAATGCTGCGGCGCCTTCCTTCTGTGCCTTTGATCGAGATGGCCAAGGTCGTGAACCCTCTTCGCGCAAGTTCACGCCCCCAGCCAATCAATGGACCATCGGGAGATTGATGGAATTGTGGATGAGCGACCCGTTCTGCAGAACCGGATGTGCCAGAAATGCATACGATTCCCGGTCGCAATTTTTCAGTATGTCCAGGCGACTCTATGAGGATGGCGGGAACGGTTTCGTGCAGTGAGTTCTGGTAGCTCAGATGGGTGACGCGAACGTCTTCGGTTTTGTGCGTTTCTGAGGTTGTGAAATCTACGTTGTCAGGGACTGTAGCCAGCCCCAGAAGATCTATGAGCTTTGCGCGGATATCTGAGTCGGCAAGGTCAGATGTGAATGCTGGCTGGATGTCGGGTGGTATGATAGGTGACATATCGAGAAACCTTTATCATCTCACGGTTTTTGCACGACAAATTCCGGCCGTGGAATCATGCGTTCCGGATTCCGTTCGTAACCTCGTTTCCACAACTCCTTCACAAGCCTTCCACTTTTAGCCAGTTCTTCGCGAAGCGCCTGCTGGTCCGCCTTTGCCCTTTGATCAATCGCTTCCGGGCAGCACACCTGGTATAGAATTCGTCGAAGCCGAGCCAGTTTCTGAGACGCATCGGGACGCTCCGCAAGATCTTGCATCTCCAGAGGATCCTCTGCAAGGTCAAACAACATCGGTCTTTCCCCAACGCACGCCACGTATTTATCTGAACCCGATCGAAGCGCAAAGGCGCTTCCTGGAAGGCCCGGCCCATGGAATTCACTGATAGCGAATTCGGGAAGTGCCGCACCCGGCTCGCCCCTCATGGATCCCAGTAAGGATGTCCCCCGCATGTGTGTTGGCGAAGGCAGCTCCAGGGCTTCCGAGAATGTCTGGAAAAGATCTAAATGTGAAACAGGTGCAGGCTCGGACCCTCCTGACTCTATGCCGGGTCCAGCCACGATCAGGGGCACGCGAATTGAATCTTCATACATCGATCCCATTCCGGAATTGCGATGTGCCCCCATGCTGCCACCGTGATCCGAAGCATAGGCGACCAGCGTCGAATCCCAGAGATTCTCGGTGTCTATGGCTTTGAGCACGCGCCCCACGTTGCGATCTGCCATCTCACAGATGCCGTGGTAGCCTACCAGACCACGGCGCAACTCTTCGGGTGTGCAAAGATCGCTGCACGTGTAACGAACAAAATCCTGGTGGAAGGGGTGCAGTCGAGAAACGGGTTCCGAATAGCGCTCGTCCAGGTCTTCGGTTCGCACCAGCGGATCGTAGTAATCCCATAGCTCCTGCGGCGGATTCCATCCGGGATGGGGCTGTTTGATATTCACGATCAGGACCCAGGGGCGATCTTGTGGGCGTTCATACATCAGCCACTGTACCGCTTCTTTCGCGACCTGCGCGTCGTGCTGGTGTTCCCCACTCCCACTTGCAGGACCCGCTTCCCGCAATCGATGCAGGTGATGGTATCGGGGTTGCACACGGCCCTCTTCGAACAGCGTGTGTATGTCCAGACTCTCCCGTGTCTTGGCCAGACGCATGTCTTCCACTCCAGCATCACTGCCTGGTTTGTAATCGAGCTTGCCAATGGTCGTAAGCACGACGCCATTTTCTGCAAAGTAATGCCCCCAGCCTCTGGGCACTCCTGAATAGGGAAACGCATTGTCCCAGGTAGAGATCTCGTGAACATACCGTCCCGCCATCATCGCTCCCCGCGAAGGCGCGCACAGAGGACTTGGGCAATAGGCACTGTCGAATCTCTTTCCTCGCCTGGCGAGCGCATCGATGTGAGGCGTGCGGGTAATGGAACTACCGTAACAACCGGAAAACTCAGGGTTGTGCCGATCGGTCATGATATAAACAACATTCATCGAAGTCACCTCATCTTAAGCCGTTGGAACATATCTTAGTTGATCGTTATATGCCACAGCTTCGGGGTAGGTCTCGTGAAGGTGGTCAAGAACCATATCAATCTTACACCTGCACAAAGAGCTGGGATAGGGCATCTCGCCGGTACGCCGGAAAAATGCTCCGTTCTTTTCGTGAAAATCACCCCGCCGGTCCATGAACTGACCCCAGTGTCCCATCGTGTATCGCATCTCTGTCCTTCTATCAGCGCTCTGAATCCAGGCCTCGGGAAACAGCATTTGAAACCGTGGTGCCGAATTCAACCAGCTACCGCATCGAACCACTTTTACTTCCGGCCGACGTACTTGCGAATCTCTGAGCAGCCTGATTAGCGATGCCGCAAACTGCACATGCATATCACTGAGGGGAGATTTTGGCTGATAGACGTTGGCAATATGAAGGCTCAACGAGTCCTCGTGCTTGTAGTCATAATTCCAACATTCGTGTGAACGATCGCCGGGTCCGGGCTGTTCATTACCCAACTTGCGAATGCGCGCTTCCATAAGTGGCCAGAGGATCGCAAGTCCTCTGGTCTCCACGGATTCACTATCATTACCATACTTGTAGAAGATTTCTCCCAACTTCCCGACAATGACGTTCCATTCGGGATCTTCGGCTCCCGCAGCCGGATGGTGGTTGCCGTTGTAGAGTGAGGTATTCCGGTACAGATTGACTCGCACGTTAACGGTATCTTCCAGGTCTCCAGGGTTTTCCCGTAGCCGTTTGTTCGCGTACCAAAGGCTCAACCGGGTGAATTCCCGAACATAATGCACGCGAATTGGATCTAGATCGGACATTGATTCTACCCCCGTTGTTCGTATTGAGTTAATCTTTTCCTCGGCCGGATTTTGTGCCAAAATCCTGCCAGCCCCAATCCAGATGGATTCGGGGTATGGAAAACTCGTAATACCAGCGAATACTCACGGGTTCGTGTTGAGGTTCCAGGTATGCATAAAAAAGAGCAGATCGGCCCGTCACTTCATCCAGCATCCCTGCAGGCGTGAGTTCCGACAACAGGTCCGGATCCTCTTCCACTTCCAGGTAACGCAGCAAATCATTTGTATGGTTTTCGGCGCCGCTGGAACTCACCTGAACGGGTGTTTTATGTTCATTCCACCATGGCAAGTCCGATGCTGGTTGAGATTCTCCGTCTGCCGCCTTTGCCCAGATCGGTGTACTCCAGGCAAACTCTCCATCGTTCTGGCGAAGCCGTATGTAGTAGGCATTCTCTTTGAGCGGATGCTCATCCACGTAAGTCAGATCTACGTCCAGCATGTTCGGACGCCAGGTCTTCAAGCGTCGATCATTTCGGATGAGATCTACGCGCTGCACTGTTGAGCATGCGTGAGCTACCACACGAACTCTGGCTGGGCCTGAAAGCTGTATCTCGCTGCCAGCGGGATTGCCCTCTAGCGAAACCGTCAGAATGATTCGAGCCCCAGTCGTTGCAAAGGTTCGTTTTTCAGCGACAGCTTGCCAGATGGCCTTTCGTTCACAGCGAGTGGCCCACACACCTGCCAGAGGACCCGATCCAAATCCGGTGTCACGGATGTTGAGCACCTTGTTGAACCGACCCCGGAAGCAATGGGGAGCCATTGGGGCGCCCAGTGTGGGCAGATGGATATCTCCCGATCCGATAACGGCCGGTCGATAGCCGTACCTCAGTGCCTTCTGCAGGAGCCACTCGAAAGCGCCGTGACCGCTGGCTACTTCCAGCAGTGGTTCGACATTTGGCCGAAATGCGTCCCAATTTGGCGGTCCTCCTCCAACGTGGGATTCAAGAAGAACATCCTCCCGATCTCCGTAGGTTTCCAGCAGGGTTTCCATCGACGAAAAGGTCGGCAAGTACCCATCTTCCATCTCCCGGAACACGACGTTTCGGTCCCCTCCGGAGCGCGTGTGAACTTCCGATGCCAGAAAGGGCACATATATTCCGGGGTCATCATGATTGGTATATGCCTGTTGAAAGGCTTCCCACAGTTCAGGTTCGTCAGCCTGATCAGGTGGCGACATAGGGCCCGGAGCCGCAAAATCCAGCCGTCCCACTTCGCGGGCTTGCCTGTGTCGGGCATCCGGATCCAACTTGAAGCTGGGCTCGTCCATCAGCGCCATGGACGTATCGCCCCAGGCGTGGGAGTGAAAGTCTCCCCAGAGCAGCCGGAAGTCCGGAGACTTCTGGCAGAATATCGGATTGCTTCTGGCTCGAAGGTCTCCATCCCTCGCTTCAAGGCGATAAACGCCTGGGTGGCCAATCTGAACATTCTCCAACCTCAGGACGCCGTTATGTACTGGCTCAAACACCACTCGATCCGGCAGGCCCGATACGTTGTCAGGGGCAGTTAACTGGACGACGCCCTGGTATTGTTCACACACATTTCGATGGATATCGAAAGCGACCAGATTGAGGTGAAACGATTCGCCCTGTTCGACAATGGATGGTCCCAGGATTCGCAGCATATCTGCGGATGCTTCTGAAGTAATGCGAATCCGGGTCTCTCCACCCGCGATGCTGACAAATTCACCACCGCCATTGCGATCTACCGCTGCCTCCAGTCGCGCCATTGTAGTCGAGTCATAAACTTCAGCACCTGGGCCACCCCCGCAGCGATCACCGATTCGCAATCTGACCCAATCTCCCTTTCGAAGGATCCCTTTCGACACGCGAACCCTCGCAACTTCGGGTTCGTGACCATGGTCGGAATTGACAGCCAGGTCCAGCCTGGCGTCAGAATTTGACTCCATTGTCACATAGTCGCGTCCCAGTGGGTTATTCAGCTGAGGGGCGTGGCCCATGAGGAATCCGCGGCGGAAGAAGCAGAATCCTCCACCATCCTGCACATCCGCTGCAGCAGTAAATGTGATCTCCCATGTGCCGACTTTCCCAGCAGGCAGATTGAATGTGGATCCCGATGCAACAGAACCATCTGCACCTCGAAACAGGACCTCAAATCCGTCGGGTTCATCCCCGGGAATCGAGGCATGGATCCACTCTATGCGAGCGTTTTTTGACATACGGTATCATCCGTTAATTCAGAAAGCTGCGAACGGTTGTCATATACCTTCTGAAATGCCTCTGCCGTTTGTTCGACCCAGATCGGATCGGGATCTACAGGGGTAGATAGCCAGAAGCACGTGCTATGTATCCTTTCGCTGATCGGCAGGCTGCCCGGTCGATACGATTTCCTCGCGTTATCTGGAAGATATCCCCAGGGACCCCCAAGGCCCTCGAATGAGAAATCGTTGAACAGTGACTCCAGATGCATCACACCATAACCGTAAGGCGTTATCTCCGGTTTTGTCCGCACCCCTTCGGCTACCAGCGCTTCCAGAACCTTCGACACGGGTACCCCATAAGCTTCAGGATCGACCAAACCCGCATACAACAGGAGACCGCCGCGGGTAGCCTTTGGATAGACCTTCTGAGTCTCAACCCCCTCTACATTCTCGAGAAGCTCGTCCATTTGTGCAAACCACTTTCGGCGCTTTTCGTTGAGCTCTGAAAGGCGTTCGAGCCGCCCCCGAGCCATCGCGATACCAAAAGGATTCGCCCTGTATTTGACGCCCAGGCCCATGTTGTGCAATCCCGTAAACCGATCGGTTTTCCACGATTCCCCGCAACGACCGTACTGGCCCAATGCCATCATCTGGTCATAGAGATCATCGTCATCTGTCACCACCAACCCGGCCTCCAATCCCGTAACTGGCTTGCTGCCCTGCAGACTGAAGCATCCAATGTGGCCAATGCTGCCCACTGGCTTGCCATCCCACAGAGCGCCGTGTGCGTGAGAGGCGTCTTCAATCAGCTTGATATCGGTTCCGGCGATCAGGTCCAGCAGTCCATCCATATCCGCTGGATTCCCATAGACGTGTGTGACGACAATCGCGCATGTCCTGTCTGTGATTCGTTGCTTTACATCTTCCGGATCCGCACAGAAGGTGTTCGGATCTACTTCGCAGAATACTGGTGTTGCGCCGCAGTGGAGGATGGGTGAAATCGTGGCATGCCAGGTGACTGATGGCACGATCACTTCTTTGCCAACACTGGCGCCCGCAGCAAAAATGGCCGAGTGCAAAGCTGCGGTTCCGTTGCACGTACAGATCGCGTGCTGGGTCTTTACCAGTTTGCTGAAATCAGATTCGAAGAGCTCGAGATGTCGCCGGGCTTTCTTCGGATCGTCCAGTACCTCGTTCACGTACGACTTTTCAAGCGGCCCGATATTTTCCCACCCATCCCCTACAGGAGCCGTAACGGCCTTTGGGCCTCCTTCAATTGCCAGAAGTGATTGTGCCATGGTATTCTCCTATGCAACTTGGTATGTGATCAGAGACCACCGTTTCTCCATTTGTTCAGGACATCGCTGGCGACTTTCATATTGAACTGGTGTCCGCCATTAAATTGGTCGATAAACAACCGATCCGAAGCACCGGCTGCCCCATATGCCTTCCGCACTCTGACCAGGGCTCTCTCCGCCCATTCGTGTGGCGCCAGTCGATCCTCCAACCCCCATTCAATCACCATAGGGCGGGGGGCGATGAGAGAGAAGATCTCCGGAGTATCCCCATACTGGAGAAGTCCCGGGATGAGTTGTGCGCCGCACTTCTTCAAAGCCTGATAACGTTCCTGGTACATGCTCAGACAGCCCGAGGGTACGGCAATCTTGACCCGTGAATCAAAAGCAGAGATCATCATGGCCATTCGACCGCCGAGCGAAATCCCCGCACAGCCAAGCATCTCACTGTCGATATAATCAAGGGACTGAAGCACATCGAGTGCTGCCTGTAGATCGCACAGATGTAGTGCCACAACGGTTGTGCCCATCAGCGTTGCACAAAGGTAGTTGCGCATGCAATAGTCAACCCGGGGATTTGGATAATTGGGCCGTCGTTCGCCAAACCCGCGTAGATCGGGCATCAGGGTGACGTAGCCCTGCTGTGCGAATTTCTGGCCGAAGTTGTATCCCTTCGTAACAATTTCTTCTTTCCGCTCGGGTGAAATGTCGATCCCCGCCACACCATCTTTCCCAAACTGGCTGTGCCCGTGCAGACAAAGGAGACCCGGAACCTGATTCTGTACCTCCTTGGGAACGAGCAAATAAGCCGGTACGAACAGGTCCAACTCCGTCTGGTAGCGAATGCGATGGCGTACGTGATCCCCACAATCCGTTTCAGTCAGGAATTCCAGAGAAAGGTCCGACCGTTCCGGGCGAAGGCCCAACAGTTCCACTACTGTTGACCGAAATCGATCCTGCCACCTCTCCAGTTCATCGACCGTTGAGCCTTCGAATAGCATCGATGGCTCAAACTGATCCAGCAGTTGCGAAAGGTCATCTTCGAAGATGATGGGTCTCATTGTCCAATCTCGGTTAGGATTGACTGCAGGCTCGAATGCGGCTCTCTCTCAATCTGGCAAAGATTCGTTCTGAGTAGCACTCTATTTGGTGAAGCCACGAGGAGAGAAGTGGTTGGAGATATCCAGTGATCTAAATATGCACTTGTTAGAGTAGTAATTGTTTAAATATCTTCAGTGTGACTACTCCCAACGCTAAAGCTGTTGGGTTTTACGGGCTATCCGATAAAATTTAATTCAGAAAAGCACAAGCGAATGCTGGCTGGATGTCAGGTGGTATGATCCGCGAAACCTTTGGCTCATTGGTGCCCCGTATATTAGTGGGCTACTCAAACCAATGAGGGGATTGAGGGCGCTTCGTGCGAATCGAATCCAGTGCTGCCTCACAGATAGAAACTATGCGTGCACCCCATCGAGCCGGGATCGGATTACTGATTTTGCCGTCGAGCAGATTCAGATAATCGACCACAGAGCGTCCCCAGCCGTGTCCTCCAATCACTTCATGTGCAGATGATTCTTCAATTGGAACTGGCTCATGGCCACGGCGGAAAAGTTGACCTTTCCACAACGTGCCCTCGGTGCCATATACGGCCAGAAAGCCACCGCCCATTCCCTCGCCCATGCCATGTCCGGAGCAGCCGCTTGTCACAAAGACTTTGCCTGTGACGCCATTTTCAAATTGAAGGACCACAATGTAACAGTCATCATCTGGAAACACCGGGATGCTGAGCTTATTGCTATAGGCATAGACCTCCGCAACCGGGGATTCAACCGTCCACAAAATCAGATCAAGAGGGTGGCAACCGCCGCCCAACAGGATGTTCTGGGGATTTTGCTGATCAATGCGCCAGGGTGTGTGGTTTTTGCCCTCGGGTGAATAATGACTCCACATATCATGTATGTAATCGCCCTGGACAAAGAAAACATCGCCAATCTCGCCGGATTGGGCCATCAGTGCCATTTCGTGCCAGGGATGCAGGTAGCGCATGGTTTGGTCGGTCATGACGTGCCGGCCACTCTCTGCCTCCGCGCCGAGGATGCGTTGGGCATCTGCCACTGTGGTAGCAAGCGGTTTTTCCACCAGGACGTGGCAGCCCTGCTCCAATGCCATGACAGTCTGGTCTGCGTGCAAGTGATCCGGTCCTGCTACGACTACAACATCGGGCTGTGTTTCTCGCAAGAGTCGAGCGTACTCGTGGCCAGTCGAGGCATCCGGATATTGCTCCTGCATAATGTCCAACTGTGCTGGCTGTGGATCGACAAGCCCCACAATTTCTCCACGTCCATCGGCGGCGGCTACCTGGGCGACGTGACGGCCAGCGCTTCCACAGCCGCTAATCAAGAATTTGTAACGCTTCATGGCAAATACCTTAATTTTTCTGAAATTCGAACGTTCACTATCTTCTTTTTTTACTAATTTCAGCGATGGTATCGCCGGTTATTTTGACGGTGTGGGTATCTACTCGCTCAACGTCCTCACGGGCAGCTCTGGCCTCGGCACTATCAGCGGACTGATATTCGGTCGCGAATATATACGGGGATGGGATTGTATAAGGTGCGATTTCTCCGATCCGCCCCATGGCTTTGCGAGCGCCCTCCTGGATCAAATCCCGAGCTTTAGTGGGGGAGAGGGAGAGGGCAGCCGTGCGGCTGAGCCCCTCTTTCACGACAACGCCTTCGATGTCGGGAACGTAACGTCGGGCTTCATCTACAGCAGCCCGATCCCCGCTGACGAAAACTGTGGGTACGCCAACCTCACCGGCATGAGCTATGTTGAAACCAATTTCGCCTATCAGTTCATCGTTCAACCAGCAGTTGGCAATGCTTCGGGAACTCCAGCTGTGACACAGCACGCCATCAGGTGTGTTTTCCATCGCGTGATGACCATACAAAAACTGCGCCTCAAATGTCAATCCCATCTCCCACGCAGAGCCTCTGGGGCGGCCAAATATCACCCGGGCTTCACGGTGGATGTGTTCGATATTGATTCCACCACTGCCGTGTCCGTCCAGCACGATAGGATCTGTGGCGCCTCCTTCCATAGCACCGTCTATGAGAGCGTTGATCTCCAGAGTGGCCAGATATTTGGCCTGTTCGTTGTCGCGACCCCCGTCGTAAGTCTGGGTTTTGAAATCTACGACGCCGGCAGTGCCCTCCAGATCGCATAAGATAAGAATTCTCATGGAAAGTCTCCTGATGAAATTGACGATATTTCATGTTGTCAAAGTACATGATTATAAGGCACTCCTGCAAGCAGAGATGCGCCCGCCTATCTTCCAACAAGGAATGCTCTGTCCAATTGCGTTTGACTTCGGCATGGCCGCTTCCTATCTTGCCCTCTGGAAGATATTTTGCTACCTGGATCGATTTTTTCGGAGGATTGGACGGATGGCGGCTAAACCGAGTTTTCGCAAGCCAGCACCGGAAGGGGTGGTGGAACTGACCGACATCGGTACTGGTACAGGCAATGGGATGGTGGTCTTAGACGACGGCTCCTTGATGATGGTTGTGGGGAGTCGTTTTCATATCTCGATTGACGGCGGACAGACCTGGGGCGAGTCGCGGCCGCTGAACTGCGAGGCGATGGGAAGTCCGTCCAACCTGTCGTGTATAAAGATGCAGTCGGGCAAGCTGGCGCTGGCGCACCGGGGGAGGGAGGAGGCGGGACGGGGGACGGAGATGTTCAACTGGAATCCCTTTTATCTGTCGGTGTCTGAAGACGATGGCCAGACCTGGACGCCGATTTTGCCGAGTGATCTGGCGAGTTCGTATTCGCCGCCGAGGCTGCGGCAAATTCCGAGCACGGGCGACTTACTGTGTGTGTGGAATCAGGTGTCGCGGGATGAGATCAGACGGGGCTATCGGCGGGGGCGGCTGTCGGCGGCGATAGCCAGGGATAGTGGCGCGAGTTGGGAGCGGTTCAAGACTATCGAGGTGAGCGACGGTATGGAGGACGTGGATCGGGTGGTGCCGCAGGAGCCGATTACGCCGGTGGTCGGGCTGCCCGAAGTGGGTACGTTGCCGGAGGGTTTCGCCACCTTCGACTACCCCAACGTGTGGTTTGCGGGCGATCAGGTGTACCTGACTTACCACCGGAACTGGGTCGAAGCGGACGAGGATGCCGGGGAAGCGGTGACATTGGGGGAACGGAAAGGGAGAGCGAGGAAGCCGCGCGAGATGGTGCTGCGCATTTATCCACTGGCGGAGTTTTACCGCTGAAATGTCGTTTATTCTATTTCTGTATAGTTGGAGGTGAGAGTTAAACCACCCGACTTTACGTTAATAAAGCATGCGGTTGTCCCTTTCGGCTGCGTGGCGGTTACCACCCATTGCTCGGCTCTCCTCTCCAGCTTTGCAGGTGATTCGATCCACTTCCTTTTGCCGGTTATCCCAGTATCAGTGGTTGATATCAGAAAGGCCTCATCCAAAGGCCTTGATGATTCAAAAATCACTGTGAACTGTCCGCTCTCAGTCCTGGACGAAATTTGCCTGGCCCAGAGTTTACCCTCTTTGACAACGCTATCTGCGAAGGCATAGCTATCCGGAGGTTTCATGCCAGCCTGATGTCCGTGTTTCATGCCGGGGATCAGACATACCATGTAGGGCCCAGATACAGTGCGATAGCAGGAGGCCTGCTTGTCCAATGGAAAGTGCTGGTCTCCCGGCCAGGAGAGCCACAGGGTCGGGGTTTTCACTTTCTTTAAGCGCAGAACAGGATCCCAGACTTCCTTGTAAAGGTCATTATTTCCAAGTGCCCTGCCGTATTGATTGGCCGCCTGGGACATGTTCCCGCATCCGTACGTCAGAATGGCAAAAGCAAAGCGGTTGTCGATACCGATAACAGTGCTTGCAATAATGCCCCCCCAGGAGATACCCATCAGGCCGACTCTCGTACTATCTACCTGCGACAGGGAACGAAGGAGCGAATTAGCGAGGATTGCATCGGCAACGGCGTGATACATCCACTGTTCTTCAATCGGTTTGTCGGAGTCACCGTAAATACCTGCGCGAGCTGGTCCCGGCCAGGGATGTTTTTTCCATCTGTTGCGCCTGGTGACGCCGGGTTTCCCGGGTTCCCGTTCATCTGTCTGCCCTTCCACTGCGATACTGATTGCCGCGTATCCGCGGGCATTCCACTTTTCAACCCACTCCTTAAAGGCAGTTCCGCCACCGCCATGGATTAACACGATCCCCGGGACCTTATGGCTCGACGAGGCATCCTCAGGGATACCGATCCAGGCATAGATGCGGGTTGGTTTTCCCTCGTACATAAGCGCATCAAAGTAGATCGTCTTTAACTCACCAGCACCAATACTGACGATTTGCTCCTTTTCATTGTGGACAACCGGCGTATCTGTCAGTTCTGCCAGTGCGAGTATTCTCAATTCTTCAGTGCGGTAGTCAGCTTGCACGCTCAAAGTCCCCAGCATTGCTGTGAAAATAACCGTCAATTTAATCATTCTCATTTGAAGGGCTTCCGCCTCATCGAAGAATAGACGCCTTCCAAAGTTCCGGCCTTTTTATGCCATTCCAATGCCTGTTCATTGGCGTCTTTGACATACTTGAGCGCCTCGGTAATAGGCTCTCCCATAGGATCGAAGTACCCGGTTTGGGACTTACCCGTAGCGTCATGCGTTCCGGCCCAGGTTTCGATATACCCACACGTCTGCCAGCCCAGCATAAAGGACAGGTTCATGATTCCCTTTAAGTATATGGCGTACTGCTTGCCTTTATCCTCGATTGTGGGGACCTCCACTCCCTTCACCTTATGCATCTGGGGGCGTATGAATCCATAGGCGTGATCGCCGTTGATGATGGGCTTTTCCGTCTTTTCATAAATTCTCCGCAGTTTTTGTTCGTGAGCAGGCGTATAGAAATCGTAATCCTGAATCAGCACCACATCTACGTAATTCTTCACAATATTCCAGACCCAATCGGGTTGGGACCTCGCATTTTGGATTTTGTCGCCAAGAATCAAATGATTGGGATCGTATTTCCTGATGGCATCGTGGTGAGCCTTGAGATAAGCGTCAACGATTTTTGCATTCATAAGTGCCTGATCGGTAAACCCCCTTTTGGGATCCCCGGGCATACCATACTCACTTATTTCGAAAAAATCTTCCCACGTATTTACATTTAATCCGTACATTTTCCCAGCCTCAGCAGCAGAAGAATACTGATCTTGTAACACACCAATCCAAACGCTTTTACCCGGTGTCTTGCCGGGACGAGACAAGATGTCCATGATCCAGGGATGGTGCTCAAAATTTCTAATTGGCTTTCCCAAATTATGAATTGTGTAAGCAGGTAGATCTTCGTAACTGTATCCTAACAGATACTTTGAATCCCTGTGCTTTGAGGTGTAAGCTTTGACAAAATGGTCGAGTTTTTGTTTCCATGCGGGATCAAACACGTCGGGGAAGCGCTTGTCGGCTGACCACTGTTTGACCCGTTTGGGGTGAACATGGCTCATTCGCAGCTTGCCGAAATAATACAACTTCAATTCGTTGCAGTAATCCGTGGGCATTACGTGTGGATGATGAAATGCCAGGGTGTTGAAACCGTAATTTTTATGATCCTTAGCGATTATCTCCAGCCAGGTCTTGGCTCCTTCGGACTTAAAATCGACTCTTTTCCCCTTCATGATCCCTCCACCGATTTTCTCGACCCAGTGTTCTTTGTTGTAACTGGCAAATCTGTACAGGGGCCCTACATGGTTCATTCCAAGGGGAATAAAGGGTTCGCCATCACCGTTAACCATGGTCCAAATCCCTCCTGCCTCCTCCAGGTGGACATATTCTTTGTTCCCGATGATTCTAACTGTGTCTTCCTCGCCGATCTGAGCAATAGAATGACTAAATACGGCTGTACAAAACAAGAAGAGCGTTGCTGTTCTGAATAGAGTTTGTGGAAGCGTCATAACTGTTTCCTCTTTTCCTTAAACCTGAATTAGTCGAGTTTCCCCTGATAGCAGGCATCATCCCATAGGGTCGCCTGGAAGCGTGGCTCATTACCCGTTAGTACTGCAACCGCATCCTTGCACGCATCGGTGAAACAACGTCGATGGCAGAAATCCGTGCCACCTGCGATGTGAGGGGTTGCCAGCACGTTGGGATGCCGACGAAACCAGGCATCTGGCGGGGGAGGTTCCGGTGCGAACACATCAATCGCCGCAGCAATCTCCCCGGCCTCAATGCGTTTCCACAGCGGGTCCTGCTCAACTACTGCCATGCGCGTGACAAGCACGAACAAAGCACCTCGTGGCAAGGCGTTGATGACTTCTCTGCTGATAATCTGCTGGGTTGTTGGCGTCGGAGGAAGGCCGATGACAAAGACTTCGCTGGACGCAGCCAGTTCCACAAGTGATGGGGCACGCTCGACATCGTGTGCCGCAAGTGCGGCATCTGCGACATAGGGGTCGTAGCTTCTCGTGGTGCACTTGAATGGCGCAATCAGTTCGGCGTAACTCCGGTTGATGCTGCCGAATCCGGCGAGTCCCACACGCCTGCCTGTCAGGTCACCATGGACAAAGCCCGGTTTGTTCCACGCGTAAGACTTCCATTTGCCCTGGCGTGCGAGGTAGAGCGATTCTGGGATATCGCGGATGAGATTGAGTGTCATGGCGAGCGCAAACTCGGCAACCGATGGCGTCATGCTGCGCGAAGTATCAATAAGCGGGACGTCGCGGTCTGCTAACTCCTGCAGATTGACCCAGTCATTGAAGCGATTGTCAAACGTCCCCGCCAGGACCTTCATCCGCTCGGCAGATTGCCAGTCTTGAGGGGTGGTTGCTGGACGGTGCCAGGGGCCTATCACAATACCATCGGCAACGGGAATACGCTTGAGGAATTGAGGGAATGCTTCCCTGTCCTGTTGATCAATCTGGCGGACGATTTCGACTTCGCCATGGGCCTCAAGGAACGCACAGCCTTCGTCGGTGTACTTCCGCTGTCGATGGGAATCCGTCTCTAACACAAGAAAATGCATGGGCTTTCCTCCAAATACGAATTTAAGGTTGGGCCAATTTCTCCCCAGTGCTCGGCAAAGCCAGCTAAAATCAGGCTCTGGACTGCTTCTTGATCCTCGCTCGCAAATGGCTTTATCGAGATTTGCTGTGCATCCTCCATTCTATCTTTCTTCTCTTTCACTTCTGCTTACTGGACAGTCGCTTATATTCAAGAAATTTCTCTTGAACCAACCCCTTTGCGAAGAGATCCTTGCTCAGATCAAAGCCTTCCTTGATCGAATCTGTTCGTCCAAAACAGTAGAAAGCTGCACCGGCATTCAAACAAACCATGTCCAGAATCGGTTCGGGGGTTTGGTAATCTAAAAGAGATAGGAAGATTTCGGCATTCTCATCACTATCACCACCTGGAATCTCACTGTAATCCCGTTTAGCTATCCCAAAATCTGCAGGCGATATCTGGTATTCCCTGGTCATACCTCCGGCTACTTCAAAGATATGAGTGTGTCCAGAAATGGAGATCTCATCAATCCCTGGCTCTCCGACAACAATCAAGAAGCGTTTACGCCCAAGATGGCGGAGCACTTCTACCAGTTGTCTGCCCATATCGACATCAATTGTTCCGAGTATCTGATATTGAGGATTGGCAGGATTGCATAACGGAGCACTGAGATTGAAAATCGTTCTCCTGTCAACCATTTGTCTGGCGGTCACAACTTTTTTCATTACTGGGTGGTATGTGCGGGCAAACAGAAAACACACATTTGTCCTCTTGAAAATGTCTTCCAAACGGTCATCTCTGAAATCAAACTCGCAGTCGAGTTTCTCCAGCAAATCAAAGCTGCCATTCGGTCTCTTTGAGCCTTTATTGCCGTGTTTCACAACCGGAACGCCGCCAGCAGATAAAACGAACGCGGCAGTTGTAGATACGTTGAATCGATTTAAACCGCTTCCACCTGTTCCACACGAATCAATAGCGTTGGAAGGGAGAGGAACAGGTCTCGACTTAGCCAATAAAGCTCTCGAAAATCCGAGAATTTCATCGGCAGTCTCGCCCTTCTCAGAAAACGCTATGAGTAGTCCTGCGATCTGTTCGTCTGGCAGGTTACTTTCCAGGATTGAACTCAGGCATTGTTCAGCCTCATCGGATTGGAGAGATTCACCCTCTTTGAGCTTATCGATGTATTTCGAGATCATAAGGGGGCACTTCCTATGGATCGAGCGAAGCAAGTCGGGGGTGCGCTGTTAAGCGCTGGTGCAGTTCGGAGTGGTTGGGTGCGACCTTCGCAGGACAGCGTCCTTAGTCGGCAAAGTCATGGATTCTTTGATACACGCTCAATTTGTCCTGATCCAATTCCTGCCCATACTCCTGGAAAAACAAAGGAATCCACTCATTGCCAAGGTTTCTGCGAATGGTGTAACAGACTGCGACAAAGTCGAGATATCGATCTCCGACTCCCGCATAGCCCAAATCAATGTAACCGCTCAGGTGGCCATTGTGGATCATAACGTTGGGCAGGCAATAATCCCCGTGGGTGAATACCAGATCCTCTGGCGGGAGGTCGGCCCGTATGCTGTCCAGATCATCCCGAAGAACATTCCTCGTTTCACCATTTGGTATCTGACTATCTAACACACCTGAGTCAATCAGGTCTGTCGCCCACGCAAAATAGCGTTCCATGCGCCAATCCAGGGGGCATGAATTGACCGCTATCGCGTGAATTTCGCGAAGACCATGAGCAAACAGGCGTACAAGGCCCGGAATATCACTTTTGGCGTCTTTGTGGATACCAGAGACACCAGCGATTCGGGTCATGAGCAGATACTGAGTACTATCCTCCTCGTGGTAGCAAACCACGCGAGGCACACTCAATTTGCCGTGCAGCCAGGACATGGCGGCCTTTTCAGCGAGAAGGTCCGGCTCCTGCGGCACAGCAAGCGAATCTCTGACTTTGAGGAACAAGCCGCGTTTACTTGGGTGGGTAAATGAGAATACATCGGCGCACGATGCAGTCCTGAGATTGTTGCCATTTGAGGTGAAACCCTTCAGATGGACCTGGACTGAATTTGGAAGATCCTGGATTTTCAAGGCCAACCTGCCTTCGAGAGTTACGTTGACGATTGTCTTTAATTGGGGTAGGTTATCCTGGGGCGAGATTTTATCCAGAGCCCCACTTCGATAGAGGATGCTTGACTTGAAGAACTCAGACCCAAGAATTTGATTCAAGCTGTTTCCAACATCGCGAAAGTTTTTTACTCCGAGCATATCACCTCATACAGTAGCGGATTTCAATGGCACGGATCCGCAGTCCACTGATACTCAAAGGAGGACAACGTGGCTGAAAGTCTGCCAGAGCACAGAAATATCTTGCTGCTTCTTTCAGACCAACATCGGTGGAGTGCTCTGGGCTGCTATGGCAACGAACAGGTGCACAGCCCGCACTTCGACGCACTGGCGTCCGAGGGTGCGCTATATCGAATATGTATCTCGAACCATCCAGTCTGCGCGCCCTACCGGTGCACTTTGCAGACCGGCCTTTACATGCACCAGCACGGTGCCTACAGCAACGGCCATGTCCTGGATCCGTCCTTCCGGTGCCTGGCAGACCACTTCCGCTATGCTGGCTTTGCCACTGGCTATATTGGCAAGGCGCACTGGTATGGCAACGAGACGCCAGGCTTCGTCCCGGAGAGCCACCGCCTGCGGTGGGAGACCTGGCATGCGTGCAACAATCACAACTGGTTCTACGATCCGCCGGACTTCGACCACCGCGGCGAACTCACCAACCGGTATCGCGGTCGCTACAATCCGGAGGTACAGACCGATCTGGCGATAGAGTTTATCGGCGCCAACCGCCATCGCCCCTGGGTCCTGCAACTCAATTGGACGCCGCCGCATGCGCCGATTGAGTTTCTCGACGAAGACGCGCTCGCGCGGGCACGGCAGTTGAACCGATCTCTCGAATTCGGCCTTCCCGACGCGTTCTTCCAGGACTCCGACTCATTGAAACACCGCTTCCCGTTCCACCTGCTGCAGCGGGTCGTCCCTTACCGGAACCTCGACCAGTATGACGCCGATCAGATCGAGGTCGAGCCGAACGTCGAGTATCACCTCAGGCCGGTCATGCGCCACATGCTCAAGGAGTACTACGCCATGGTGTCGTCCCTCGACGACCAACTCGGCAGGATCGTCGCGGCGCTCGAGGCCCTCCATCTAAGGGAAAATACGACGATTATCTATACGTCCGATCACGGCGACCTGGTAGGTAGCCATTCGAAATTGACTGACCGTTACCGCCGCAAGAGTCGGCCGTATCAGAATGCGTACCGGGTGCCGTTGATCATTGCGGGTGCTGGCATCCCGCCGGGGACTGAAGTCGATACGCCCGTCGGCAGTGTGGATTTGCTTCCGACAATTCTCGATCTTGCCGGACTTCCCCCGGCCACAGACCTGCCCGGCCGCTCTGTGAAAGTGGGAGAGGGGGGCCAAACCGAGCCAGGGTCTGAAGTGGTGTTGATGGGACTGCACAACTGGCGCGCCGTTCACGATGGCAGATACTGTTATGCCGTGTCCTTCGACGCAGACGAGAGCACGCTATTGATCGATACCGAACGCGATCCTTACGACACGGACAATCTGTTGGAACACTCTGGGTCGCACCCCGTTGCTCAGCGACTCCACCAACAGCTTCGCGATAAACTCCGTGATGTCGGCGATCTGGACGGTCTGGAGCGGATCTCCACCGACCCGCTATCTGTCGGCAAGGCCAGCTAAAATTAGGCTCTGGACAGCTTCTCGATCTTCGCTCTCAAATGGCTTTATCGAGATTTGCTGTGCATCCATTACTTTTTGAGACAGTCCTTTCCTCTATTGTTGGCGTTGCTCCATACTATTTGTCAAATGGTAAGTACAGACTACGCTGGCATTCCAGAGCTTCCAGCCCTTTCTCATAGATCTCCTCGCACAAAGCGGCTTTTCCGTCCATGTACGACTGACGGTCATTGTCGTGCTCTTCAGCGAGTTGCCATTTCAGGTTACTAAGCCTATAAATATATTCGGGACTTTGTCTGAGGAAATCCCTGAAGACAAGATGCCGCTTCAAGGCTTCGCCATACTTGTCACAAACGTACGTATGGTGGGCGGGCAAAGATTCTTTCAGTCCGCTATCCGACAGATCAAAGGCATCTCTTCCGGGAATACCCAGATCACCTTCATGGAAATATCCGATCTCTGCAAGCCGGTCCATCGTGCTCTCAAAATTCTGCCGCTCAATGACAATGTCAACATCAATGATGGGCTTTGCAGTCATTCCGGCGACAGATGTGCTACCGACATGCTCAATGCTGCAATACCTTTCTGACAAAACAGATTCAAAACGGTGTCGCAACTCTTCGAACCTTGAAGGCCAGGTCGGATCGTAGTGCTTTACCAATGTAACTTTCATTTTATTCAGATATTATGATCTCTCTTCATCGGCATCATGAAAATCAAAAAAGGTCAATTCGACGTGTTAAGCACCAGATGGGGGACCGGATAGAGGTTTTCCCAACCTCATGAGTAATAACATCGGCCAACCAAGATCAAAATCGTCAGGAAACTCAGTCCAGTACTCCTTTGCTCTAGGCGACTTCTCAAGCAGGCATTCGTCAACAAGATGCTCCTCAATGCGATCAATCTGGAGTTGGGACTTCAGGGTTGCATTGACATAGTCCGCGATCTGGTGGCGATAGCTCTCGGCCTTGACCTTCTGACCTGTCTTTATATCAGTGAAGCGGGCCTGTAGGCCACGGAGACGCATCGCTGGATGGAGTTCTGAGATGAGAATGAAACCTCCTGGCCGACAGATCCTCGCCATTTCTCCGATTACTGAATCCAAGCCAGAAATGTGCTCCAGGACGAGGCAGCATAGGACGCGATCAAAGGTGTCATTGTCGAATGGGAGGCGCTCTGTTAGATCATGGATAACGAATCGCACATCGTGGTCTTTCGTCTTCTCAATGGCCTGCGCTATCATTTCTGGAGCGAAGTCGATTGCGGTCACCCTGGCACCTGATTCTGACAGATAGAGGGTATGACGTCCCGTCCCGCAGCCGATATCAGCGACGCTGAGTTCTTGGACGTCCCCCAACAGGGATCGCAATAGTGGCTCCTCCAATATGATCAAAGGATTGTCCTGCGTATCGTAGGTCTCCGACCAACGAGCGTAGCCCTGCCAGACAGGTACGGTTTCAAGATCAGCCTTAGACTCATTACTCACGTTTTATGCCTCCAGGATAACGCCAGTGGCTCCAGCCCAAATTTAATTCTCAAACAAGATGGCCCCAACAGCTTCAAGACGTTTTTTTGAGGATAACACCATCCAGTTCAGTCAGACCAGGATCCCTCTGGAGACCAGATAGGATTCGAGCGCCTCTATGGTTGTATAGTGATGGGTATTCAGTCCAACGGAAATAGCAGTTTCAATGTTTGGCAGCCTGTCGTCGATGAACAGGGATTCCTCTGCAGCAACACGCAGGGTTCGCAGCACATGTGTGAACGCTCGTGGATCAATCTTGGTGAATCCAGTCTCATATGAATAGAACTGCCGCTCAAAGACCTTCAAAAAAGAGTGATTTTGTCTGACGAAATCACCCCATTCTCTTGCATGATCTGAAAGGATGACTACATCCATCTTCTCTGCCAGCGATGTAACGAGTGCGATGGCGCGATTGTCGGATCGAAGAAGATTCCGCCTTATAGTTTCTCGCAGCCCCTCTACAGTGATTGGCCAGCAGTTCTCGGAGATTATTTCGCTAAGATACTCGTCCTCCGTTATCCGCCCCACGAACAAAGTTGCGAGCAGATTTCCACCAAAGCATGGGAGGATTTCATCTTGTGGGATTCCCAGTATTAATTGAAGTTCTACTTCTATGCCGTACAGACCAGAAATAAGTACCTCAGAGAGATCGGAAATGATGAGCCTTATCATGGTCTGTGATTCTTTCGGCAAATAAGCCTTGTGGTTTCAAACCCGAATGAGCCATAGCGTGAATGGAAATATTAGGCGACGTAGATTTCTGCCTCCTCTTCGAGTTGCACCATCACGAGTTACGCGACGCGTGCTGAACGAACTTGAACTTCTTGCTGTGGGTTCCCTCCACTTCACCAACAGAACGCAGCTAAGGTCTCGGCCAGGCCAAGTCAACTGCGAATGCCCCCAGCGGAGTGAGGGGCAAGGACCGGGCTTGACTCTTGGTACACCACTCGCAACGATCAGTCGAGCCGTCTTGTTCGAACCTGAGATCGAGCGAATCAACAGTCACATTATAGACGATGCCGACATGGTGTACCGAGTCTTCTGGACGCTCCACACTTTTGGTGTACGTATGTGAATATACCTCGGCGACTCTAAGGGACTCAACGTCCACGATGCCCGTCTCCTCTCCCAACTCGCGAAGCACCGTAGCATCCGGATGCTCCCCCCACTCAATACCGCCACCTGGAATCGTCCATCTACCTTCGTCCAGCCCGCTCGCCATGCGAACCAAGAGAAGTCGATCTGACGGATCACGACAGAATCCATAGGCACCCAGGTACACGCGCGGAGTATCGGAGGCTGAAGACATTCTGCTTACCTTTCTTGATCAGTTTAGCCACTTTCAGTTCGTTTTTCCATGTCGCCTAACCACGGTATTAACGAACAGTTTCAGCAGGTCATTTACGTCGCTAAGATATTGTCGATTGTCTACAACTCGTCCTCGGTGAAATTCAGGTTGTCGAGAACACCGATGCTGTCTTCGATTTGTTCGGGGCGGCTCGACGCCCTTTACATCTGTTTTGGAGCGTGCGATTCTCGCAAAAATGCAAAGGTTACAAAGAGTGCAAGAAATGCCGGAAGGACTGCCAGCAACAATGGATAGGCCATTTCGCCTGTCATCCCGAGTGCTGCGACTCCAAGTAGCGGAGCGATCAACAAAGAGAGATCCATGAGGGAATCAAATGCCCCCATGGCGGCTCCTATATACGAAGTGTCAAACGCCTCTGAAGCGTACACGAATGATAATAAATATGGAACTGCATTTGTAAGACAGAAGAGAACGTAGAACCCTATCAGCAGGGATAGACTGTCGGCATAGACCAGCCCCACTCCCGATAGAACCAGGAGCCCGAGAGAGACAAGAACACAGAGTTTCCTTCCCACTTTCTCAGAGATCACCCCGGTGAAGTATGAGGACACACTGAATGCAAACGAACCGGTTGTCAGAATTAGCCCGATCTCCCAGGCCTCGAATCCCAACACTTCGCCCTTTGTCGGCACAAACACTCCGAAAATCCCGAAGGCAAACAGCCCCGAGAACCCCATCAGAAGATAGACGAATACGTGACCGTTTCCAAAGGTTGCACCAAGGCTGCGAAAAACGCCCAGATGGTGCTCCGATGGGGCACGTTCTCCACCCTTGATCAGATAGAAAGCAGCACAGAAGGCCACGAGTGAGAGAAGCCCATCTACAAGGAATGGGGCCCGAAGCGAAGCCAATGAAAGCGCTGCTCCCAGGGCGGGGCCAACCACGAAGGACAGTCCCTGGCTGCTTCTGAGGATCCCGAAGAACCGCCCTGGGGCATCCTTGCCAAGCGTTGAAGTAATTGCCAGGAGGGCGGGCATCGAGATGGCATCAGCGACACCACCGAGGACTCGAAGAATTACCAGATGGACCCAGTCGCTCGCAATCAGACACAATAGAGATGAAACTGAACCGAGGGCTGTGCCTACCAGAATGAGACGTTTCCGTGAGAAGCGATCCGCAAGGGCACCTGCGAAGAATTGGGCGACGACCACTGTGGCAAGGGCGGCCGACACGACTATGGGTATCTGGTATGTTTCAGCTCCGAGTTCCGTGCTGAGTCTCGGCAATACGGGAAGGCTGACGAGAGTACTCAGGAAGATGATGAACGCCATCAAGCCGATGGCATACATCCTGTGCAGGTCAGATGTCATTCCTCTTCCTCTATAGGGCAGGTTGTCGAATGGTCGAAGGAGCGCAGCGACTGAAGCACGGACACATGGTTAAGCGTCCGTGTTGTTTTTGTTATCTTATTTTTGAGTGGGAAACAAGTGTTGCAGAGGATTCTTGGTAGGTAGCGTATCATCAAATGGTTCGATTTTATTATTCTCAGCAATAACTGATGGACGATCTATTGGAGCAACATCAATTTCAACAACTAATATCTTTGGATCGTTGGTATAAAAAACATTGTTCACAACAGTGTTATTCCTCCCTGTTGGCGCAGGGATATTTTTCTGATCAAGATAATCTACCCTTACTGGATCGTTTGTTTTTTTATTTAAAATCTGAATATATCGAGTCAGGTTCTTATTAGATCCGATGAATTTATTATCCTTTATGATGTTGGCAAATCCCGCTATTTTGACAACCTCTTCATTGTAAGATTTTTCATAACAGTATAGAATATTATTCCGGACGGTTACAGATGAGGCCGCGTATTTGATATCGATATATTGCCCCAGTAATCCCGGTCCCAATATGCTTTCCTCAATTATGATATTATGGGCTCTTGCCATTTTTCCTCTTTCTTCAAGCCCTTTTGATGAACCAATATAAAAGCCTTCTCCTTCATGAGCGTTATAATCTTTATCCAGCCATTCTCCAATATGATGAATTTTCATTCTTCTAAAGGTGTTATGGTGACTTTCATTTCTGATGGCTACAGCAGTGTTATGTGTATGATGTATATGCACATCTTCAATAATATTATGGTGTGATCCCGATCCCAATAAATATAAACCGATACGAAAACCATGCGTGTTCCAATACCCCTTGCCTACAGACACTTTCTTCCCAGTTATTTCTATGCGGGAAATGTTCCAGAACGAGCCACTTAGTTTGATTGCTACCAAATCATCTTCCTTTTTTTGGCCAACTGTGGAAATTACAGCATATCGACCCTGGCCTGTGCTGTCTTTTGATGTAAGGGTGATTCTATTTTTATCGGACCCATTTGCATATAGCTTAAAACTCGTATCGATTTCATACACTTTGCCGCCCTGAAGTACAATCGTATCCCCTGGCTTGACGGTATCCAATGCATCGTAAACATCCTTGCTTGTAGCGCATTGATAAATATCGTTATCGTCAGCGTAAAGCACATTGATATTGGCAATCAACAGGGAAAAGGAAATAATCAAAGGGGGCAAGAGTCGTTTAGGGGCTAAATTGTCGATGACGTTTTTCATATATCCCTCACCATATCGTTCTCAGCCAGCAAAGTCATGGATTCTTTGATATACGCTCAATTTGGCCTGATCCAATTCATGTCCATATTCATGGAAAAACAAAGGAATCCACTCATTTCCAAGATTTCTGCGAATGGTGTAGTAAGCTGCGACAAAATCGAGATATCGATCTCAGCAGGTCGTTTAATAGGCTCAGAAGTTATTTTGCGTACTCAATAAAAAAATAAAGGAGACTACGAGTTCTTCCGCAGCCTCCACTGATGATTCTGCCAATGCATTTCACTTTTTTTAATAGAACTTTTGATCTATTAAAACGGGCTTTGTTTTCAAGAGGGGGACGGCAAAGCTGTGAATATCCTCTATCATAGCTACAACAAATGCTTCATCCACTCGCCTACCCCAGTAGAATCCATGGTCTTTGCCTGGATAAATTTTCACTTCGATCGTCTTTCCACCATCCCTAATCGCAGGAATAATATAATCCATATTGACGTGTTTCAAAGGGTGGACATCTCCGTGAAGGACGAGCAGGGGAGTTTGAAAACGGCTTACTTTGTCTTGAACTTTGGCAATAATAGCTGGTGTCCAAAACTTCGCAGGATCGTTGATTCGACCATCCTTATTTGTATCACGCCGGGCAAAGTTCCTCTCACGTCGTTGTTCCCTGCTTTCATTGGCATCCTGAGCCAAGACAGGCACAGTAAAAAGAAGCACTAACAAAACACTCCGTACGAGGGTCATTTTTTTCCTGTGGCGTCCAATGTGCAATTGAAAAATAAGAGACTTGTAGAATATATTACGGTGGCTCTTATATGTCAAAGCCTATCACCATTCGACAGCCGTGCGACCTCCCCACGCAGTCGGGCATTCTCTGTTACGATCTTACCAGCGCGAACGTCTGCCTCCCTGAACTTTGCCATGAAAACCGCTCCATTTGGAGTGCGATTGTAATCATAAATGATGTAGATTGTTCCATCGCCTGCCTGCACGCCATCGGGATAGGTGACCTTCTCTCGTGCATCCAGCATGAGTCCGCCCTTCCACGTCTGGCCTTCATCATCGGATACAACCGCCACCAGTTTCTCGCGTCTCGTCTTTTCGCTCATGGATCCATGTTTGACCAATAACAATGCGCCAGATTTCAAACGACGCACAAAAAATCGGGTGGTAGGATGTGGTATTTTAAGACGTTTAACGGGCGTCCAGGTCTTTCCATGATTATAAGAAACTGTCTGACCGATGCCACGAACTCGCACCAGCATCCAAAGTGAGCCATCCTTTCGCTCAACAATCATCGGTTCATCAGGGCCTCGCAATTCCGCGTTGACAATATTGGCAGTACCACGAAGCTCGAAGGTCTTGCCCTGATCGCGCGAGGCGTAGACCTTGATGCTGTTGTCAGTCTTCCATACAGACGAGGTAAAGAGCCAGTCGCCATTCGATAGTACCGTTGGTTTGTTCAGCATGATGCCATTCCCCAATCGACGCGGTTTCGACCATGTTGGGTTCTCAGCATCTGGATTGCTGGTGACAATAGTCCATATGCCGTAACGACCATCTTGTTGACCAAAACTCTGTCCCCAGAAAACCCACATCCGATCCTGGGGGTCGGTCCAGATGGAAGCGGACATAGCCCGAACGCCCCTACAGGGCAGTACCATGACTTTTGGATCTGACCAGGTGTGTCCATCGTCATCACTGCGAATCAAGACCTGGTAGTTTCGCGGGCTTTCGACATCCCGCCCGTAAACTGCCCACAACCGTCCCTTCGCGGTGCGTTCGATGCCTGGCACGCCCTGTCGTGTGGTCGGCGGCACATGCTGTTTCCACGGATTGACAATGACCGTCGCCGGTTCGAGTGCAATATCGGCATCACGCTGTTTCTCAGATTCGGCATCTGTCATGTTGTTTTCCTCAATCTGGGCAGTGTGTGGTCAGTAACAAAAGCGCAAGTGGACCTGTTACAGGTTTGGATCTCATAAGAAACAGTAGGGGGGATCAGTACCGGGTTTCGTCCGCCTTTCCAAAGCCTCCGTAGAGAGCGAACAGACCCTTCTTCCAAAGCACATCAACTCTCTCAAACCCGACTTTTGATAGCAGAGAGATATGATGAGGAATGTCCAAATCATAGGGAGGTGCTTCCTATTTACAAAAGAGCAAGAGGTAAAGGAGCGCAGGCGACGCAGCGGCAACTGGTCGTTAGACGACGATGAGCCTCTAACGATGAGAGATATCAGGCAGAAATTCTGGACCTGGCCTCATGCAGCCTGCTGTCGGTTGAAAGAACTGATTGACTTCTAACTTGTACCATCCGAGTGGGTTGTCATCCACGTCCGCCACTTGGATCCAAAGCTCAAGTTGTGGTCGCCGAATTTCTTTCAGCGGCACTGCCCGCTCAGATAACAAATCGGCGCACACAACAACCCCATCTATTCTCAGGAATGTCCCACCCTCTGCACGATACTGGAGATATTCGATTGTATCTCCCTTCGAAAAACTAAAGGTATCGTACCCGCTACCACCTCGGTAGTAATCCGTTCTAGACAAATAGAACACCCTTCCGTACGAGGTACCGTGGATTGCGCCATCTTCCCGAGCAAGAAAGAGACCGGGCATAATGGTTCTGAAGCGGACATCGCTATGCATGATCATCTCACCGCGGACGGGGCTAATCGTATCCGCAACACTGGCTTGCGCCGTGGGTGCAGTTCTCAGGACTATCTCATCTCCAGAAGCCTGGATCCTGTGGGGACCTTCACCCGGAAAGATACTGCATTCAAATCCTAAACTTGGCCCCAATAGTGCAGTGACAGCGAAAATTCCAGAGAAAAAAACGGTCCTCTTCATACGGCTCTCCTTCATAATTGCCGTCTAACGTTCTTGCCGTGCCCGAACCGCGCAGCGGTTAGGCGAATGGCCGAAGCCGGGAGCACTGTGTTAGGCGACGTGGGACTACACACCTCTTGATCTTCACGGTCAGTCAGTCTTCTTGAGAATAGACATAGTGAGATCTGAAAGACTTACTCGTTGCTTACCCTGCTTGTCAAAATTGTCTGGGGCTAACCACGTGACGAAGGCTTTCTCGAGCTGAGGCCACTCTGAATCAATCGCTGCGTACCATGCGGTGTCGCGATTTCGTCCGTTGTATATCTTTGCCTGACGAAAAATCCCTTCAAACGACAATCCCAGACGTTGAGCGGCCGCACGCGATGCTTTGTTCAGGCTGTCGCATTTCCACGAATAGCGTCGATAGCCCAATTCGAATGCCTTCTTCATCATCAGGTACATGGATTCGGTGGCTGTTCGCGTTCGCTGCAACTGTGGGGAATAGTGGATATGCCCCACCTCAATAGCACCGCTTGAAGGTTCGATGTTGACATAACTCGCAACACCACAGGCTGCCCCTACGCCCTTGTCCACGATTGCAAAGAATAGTGGGTCTTCCGATAGGCACGTCTTGGTCATCCAGTTCCGGTAGCTATCTTTGTCGGAGAATGGACCGTATGCCAAGTATGTCCAACTCCTACCATCCTTATCAAAGGCGTTAGCCTGATAAAGTCATCAAGATGGCTATCGATTTGAAGTGGTTCCAATCGACAGAAGCGGCCTTCCAGGCATTCTCGCGGTGGATTGGGTGCTGGCGTCCAATCCGGTAGTGCGAAGCTGATTGGCTGCCCAAGGCTATTGGTAAGTTCGTTCATATCATACCCGGTGGAATTCTCTCTGGCCGCGATCTTTCTACGTCGCCTAACGTTCTGGCCACTTGCGAACCCGCCGAAGGCCAGGTCGGATCGTAGTGCTTTACCAATCGTAGGAACTCCTCAAGTTGGGAATCTGCATATGGCATTTATCCTGAGATCAGTCAAGTCAACAGTATAATCTAAAGCCGTTGTTGTTTAAGTTGGGGGACAATGTATTTCCGCAAGATAAGAGGCCATCTTGCGTGATCAGAATTCCTGAGATACGATCGATAGTCTTCATTCTTTTTCTTACAAAAGCCAGTTTACCACTCATCCAGATTGCGATCAAAAAAACTCATAATAGCCCTGGAATCCGGCCTATCCATATAAGCCATGTCTGAAAAATAACATCTACTATCAAGATCACACATTATCGAATTGAGAGGCGCACCAGGAGTAGTTTTTTGACTTTGATTTGAAGTAAATATCACTTCCATTTGCCAACTGTGAAGAAGGGGAGCAGCCTCACTGTGAACCAGAGCAATACAATTGTGCCAGGTGCCAAAAGTTGAGTCACCAACAGAACGTATTTTTTTTACATAATGGTCGATAATCTGCTGATCTGTGACCTCTTGCTCTTGGGAACAAATTCGCCGGACAAAAACGTTGGGTTGCTCCTTATTTGACAATCCACTGATCACCAGCCCAGAATCGATCGCAAAAGATGGGAGGCCCGATGTTTGATAATAAGCTATTGCCTTTTTGATCGCATTCTTTTCAGGGGTATCACCGTCTTCAGTTACCTCTAATTTTAGTCCCAATTGGATAGGGTCTATAATTTCAATTGAAAACGGCGATAAAATATGTCTAACATGACGAATTTTTTCTTTATTAGCCGTTCCAAATAGAATCTTCTGCATTGGAAATTAAACCTCTGTATAGAGTCAAAACAGTGCTTTTTTTTGAAGGGTTTAGGTTTTTCGACCAAGCTATAGAGGAAAGTTAGCAATTGAGGATATTGCTTTTCGTGCGCGATTTAGCAGGGTGAGATTTGGGAGCTATTTTTGCGCCAGCTTCGCACAACGTATAAGCACTTCTGATATACCGCTTCAGGTAGTGGTTGGAAGGACCGCGTCTATGATCGCTACAGCCTCAGATCGGAACCTCTATGTAGTCACCTGGAGCTATTTTATCAACAGCAGTTTGGATGTCACCAATTCGCAACTGGATGCGTGGCCATGAAGTCGAGAGCAGAACGATGATCGCCAGCTGTCTGCCGGACAGATTCTGTTGGTATCGAAGATTTTGGTCTGTAGAGATCAAGAGTTGGTAGTCATCCTGCTCACTTGCCTGAAGCAACTCGCTGTTTTGAAGGTGGGACCATCCCCGCTCAAAGGCGGTATCGACTGAGTGATTTGACAGATATCGTCGAAGAGGCACGGGGGTGCCCTGATCAAATAGAATCCTCATGAATCAATGGAGCTCGCCAACGCCTTCACTTCGTGATCGAGAACCGTTTCTACCTGCCATCGTTTTACGCCTGGGAACCATTCCAGAAACTGCTCAATCGAAGCTCCATCTTTGAGATTCTCGAAAAGCGCGGATACAGGAACCCGAGTGCCACGAAATATCCAGGCTCCGCTGACCTTTTTGGGATGGCGCTCAACCGCATCGCATGTTTTCCAATTTGTCATACATTTACTCCATTTTCAATCTGTCTGGTATAACCTCGGCCAATCTTATAAAAAAAAATAGTGCTATCCGTTGGAATAAACAAGGGGATTATGGACGGTGCCAGGAATAGTTTTTTGGCTTTAAAGCGATCCCAGCAGGTCGTTTAATTCGCTAAGATGTTATCGATTGTCTGCAGTTCATCTTCGGTGAAATTCAGGTTGTCGAGAACACCGAGACTGTCCTCGATTTGTTCGGGGCGGCTGGCTCCGCAAAGCGCGGTCGTGACCGCTTCTTGACGAAGGACCCAGGCGATGGCCATCTGGGCGAGGGTCTGGCCGCGGGCGCAGGCGTGGTTGTTGAGCTTGCTGATTTTGTCGATGGTTTTTTTGTCGAGGCGATTTTTGAGCTGGTGACCCGGGCGAGCAGCGCGAGAGTCTTCGGGGATGCCGTCCAGGTATTTATCCGTGAGCATGCCGCTGTTGAGGATGGAGAAGGCGATGCAGCCGATGCCTTCCTCCTGTAGTACGTCGAAGAGGCCATTGTTTTCTGGTTGTCGGGTAAGCAGATTGTATTTGGGCTGATGGATCAGACAGGGCGTACCCAGGTCGCGCAGGATTTGCGCCGCCTCTTTGGTTTTGTCGGGCGGATAATTGGAGATGCCAACATAGAGGGCGCGACCTGAACGGACAGCGAAATCGAGGGCACCCATGGTTTCTGCAAGCGGCGTGTCGGGATCGGGGCGATGGTGGTAGAAGATATCGACATATTCTACCCCCAGGCGTTTGAGGCTTTGATCGAGGCTGGCAACAAGGTATTTCCGCGAGCCAAAATTACCATAGGGTCCGGGCCACATATCAAATCCGGCCTTAGTTGAGATGATCAGTTCGTCCCGGTAAGGCGCCAGGTCGAGATGAAGGATGCGGCCGAGGGTCTCTTCCGCAGAGCCATAGGGCGGTCCATAGTTGTTGGCTAAATCCAGGTGTGTGATGCCGTGATCGAAGGCGGTGCGCACCGTAGAACGCCCGGTTTCAAACACATCAACGCCGCCAAAATTATGCCATAGGCCGAGAGAGAGCAGGGGGAGTTGAATACCGCTGGTGCCGCACCGTCTATATGTCATGCTGTCGTAACGCGATTGGGACGGGAAGTCGGGCATAAAGGCTCCTTTTCTATAGAATCGTTTGTTCACTTCTCATCGAGTATCTTGAAATGCCTGTAGAAGTGCTGAATGTCGCATTCAGGACGCAGAACCTCGTAGGTAAAGCATCGTTCGCATTCTTCAGGTGAGTCGGCTCTGGCGATTGCAGTTCGGAACCGGGTAATCACCTCAATATCCGGGCGGAACCCGCCGCGCAGAAATTGACCCCACAGTGCCCAGAACGCAAGCTCATATCCAACAGGCTTGGCCGAAGCGAGGTACTCCGGTGGAAACAGACGGCGATATGTACCTGAAAATACCGGCAGGGCATTTAACGTGTTAGTGCCCCCGAACCGCGTAGCGGTTGGACTACGGGCCTAATGACCCGGAGCCGGGGGCACTGTGTTAGCAGACGTTGTCCTTCAAGGAACGAGTTACCCATTTCTATCCAGGTGCGGTCGCACTTCTCGCTCCAAGCGGTCCGATAGCTCGTCCTCTGCTACATCTAGCGCATAGTCCATCTGAATGCCCATCCAGAATTTGGGTGACATGTTGAAGTAGCGAGCGAGCCTCAGGGCCGTATCAGCAGTAATGCCTCGTTTTCCCAACACAATCTCGTTTATACGTCGGGGCGCCACCCCGAGGGAAAGCGCGAGGCGGTTTTGACTCAGATTCATGGGCTTGAGAAACTCTTCCAACAACACTTCCCCGGGATGAATAGGAGCCAATCTCTGAGCACACATAGGTCTATCTCCTTAGTGATAGTCTGCAATCTCAACGTTGTAGGCATCCCCATTTTGCCAAGTGAAACAGATTCGCCATTGGTCGTTGATTCGAATACTATACTGGCCGGCCCGATCGCCACGGAGTTTCTCGAGGCGATTAGTTGGTGGCACCCGAAGATCAGCAAGTGTCGTTGAACGATTGAGCATGCGAAGCTTGCGAAGGGCGGTCTGTTGAATATCGCTGGGTAGCTTTCTAGATCGGATGCGTTGGAATATTCGTCGGGTTTCTCGATCTCTGAAGGATCGTATCATGCAACAATATATAACGTTAAGCATTAAACGACAAGCGTTATACTGGACGGAAATACAACCTGTGGCGAAATTTGCTATAGAATCGCTTGCTCACTCCTCATCGAGTAACGCCAGATGAAAGCCGTGCCAGTCGTCGAGATCGTTGAGGTCGGTGCCGAGCCACTCTTTGTCAGACTGAGGCAACCCAAGAATCTCAAGCATTTCGCTTCGGCCAGGCTCTGGCTTGGGGAACGAGAGGATGCGCTCGTTGAATTGGTCAATCGCTTCCGGTGTCAGGCTTCCCGGTTTCGCATTTTCTTTCACCCAGGCCTCGAATGCCAGATAGCCCGGCTGCGACGCGCTTACGAAAGCGACAGCGGTGGTCGAATCAATTCCCAGAGCTTCGAGCAGCAGGCCATCGAACCCGCCTTCGCCCGCTCTGTATTCATCTGCCAACTTACCCTTTGCCGACAGGCGCATTTTCAACCATAACCTCGGAAGATGAACCAATCCCAACGGGCCCTTCGTCCGGGTGCTGATGAGTGGTATATATGTTTTCATTGCGAGTATCTCCTTATTAGTGATTATTAATGATTTGTCGTTTTATTTTCTTACTCCGTTATTTTAACCTCATTCTGTCATCCACTCACGACTGAGCCAGTCCTCCCATTGACGTGCCAAATCCATTCGCGCATCTCGAAGCGAGTTCGAATGGGGTATTTTTCCTGGTTCTGGAGGTGAGTTAAGCGGAAACTGCTGTCCTGTTATTGCTTCTAACGCATCTCTTCGGGCCGTGAAGTTCGCTACGCGACCCATTTGGGCGTCTTCTTCAAGGCCAGCGGCGATTTCTGCGGTAAAATCTGGATAAGCCATTATTGCGGCCAGTAGAAGCGATTGATAACGGACATCTAAACTTTCATCGTTGAAGAGATTACTGAATGCCGTTTTACAATTGAGCCATAAATTCTGGCACTTTTCCAGCAAGTAAACGCCCGCCATCCGAACGTTCGGCGAAGAATCTTGGAACGCGCTCAGTATATAGTTCGCGTTTATTTGGGTCGGTTCGGTTGCCAGAGCACATAAGGCTACCGTGCGAACATCCGCTATAGGGTGTTTTAAGTTCTCGCATATTGGCTCTATTGCTTGAGGTGGAATGGCATCCCCAAAAAAAGAAAGGATTGCATCCTTCACTTCCTCATGATCAGTGCTATTGAGTTTTGCCAATCTCTGTTCTAAGGGGCTACTCCGCCACGATGACCAGTTTCGGTAGGGGGTAATCGAAGGCTCAGGTGTAATCTCTGTTTCTTCGATTGCCAGCGCATCACGCACGGATACAAGGCCTGCACGCAAATCTGACCATTGAGGTTCTTTCTTTGATGAGGTGATGAGCGCAGACTTCATTTCCGTAGCTGTCCAATCGGGGTGGGCTTGCCACAAACAGGCGGCTGCTCCAAGCAGCATTGGTCCCGAGAACGATGTGCCATTCGTGCGGGCATAGCCATCTGGAAGGTTGTCCATTTTCGCATAAAGGAGTTGCGCGATCTCTACATTAGGGAGGGCAATGTTCGCAGCAGGTGCCAGAATTTGAGGAACCCATTTTCTCTCAAATGTCGTTCCACGGCATCCTTGATATATTTCGGCTCGGGACGGATCTCCGCTCGGTGGGATTATGATGCCACCCACGGATAGCACAGAAGGGGATGCGGCCTGCGCTGTAGCAGCAGTCTGGTCAGGCACATTACCCGATCCCGAGATGACAAGCACACCTTCCTCGGTCAGTTCTTCGCACAAAATGCGAAGCGGTTCCATCTGCCAGGGAAGAATGCCTGAGTCTGTCCGAAATATGTGTGCTGCCATAACTGCTCGAATCTCATACTTTCGCCAATTATCCCGAACCCATTCCAGCGCCTTCATGTCTGGTAAATATCTATCAGGATTCGATTTATGCTCCGGGAAGTACATAGCAATGAGAAACAGGTCTGCTTCTGGTGCTACACCTGTGTATAATCCCTGCGATGCAGCCCCCGACCCTGCAGCACCAGCGGCGGCACGCAGTGCGTGCGAACTACCTGCTGCCCAGGGTTCGGGTTCTGGATAAAACACTTCGGGGTGTGGTTCAGAATCCATCACATGTACTATGTGGGTTGTACGGTGTCTATTTGTACTAATATCGGGATGATTTGAAAATCTTCCATCGACAACAGCAATACGGACACCTTTTCCCGTAAGCTCAACAGGAACTTGCAGAAAGTCTCGCAGTGTTGGCCACACTATGAATTACTCCTTAAGAAGAGATGATTTTTTTGCGCGATTTTTCGGGTGTTGTGTTTCTCTATGCTGGAATTTCAGTCCGTATCACCAACAGAACGCAGCTAAGGTCTCGGCCAGGCCAAGTCAACTGCGAATGCCCCAGCGGAGTAAGGGACAAGGACCGGGCTTGACTCTGGGGACCTGCCCTCACCGCACCTGCCCCATAGGCCATTCCGAGGTCGGCCTACCTTGCCACGTTGATCGCCTGAAGAATCGCCCGCCTGGGGGACGGCTAAACCAGCTACTAATTGCGATTCCCCAAAAGTGCTCAAAGGATCTGTCTTTTAGATTCGCGTCACAGTATTCGTAGTGCGACAGGACCTCGTCGAGAAATGACTCTCCATAAACCCAGAACCCATAGAAATCCTTAGCGGGATCCGTGATTTCGACGTCTCCCCAGTCTATGATCCCAGTAAGTCTTCCAGTCGAGGGGTCATGATAGATGTGTTTGTACCAGAGGTCGTTGTGAGCCAGCACAGGCTCGTATGAATGATCGATACTGTCACTTCTTTCGATCCATGCTTCGAAAACATTGCGGACCTCATGTTGAAGCTCGTCTGCCCGTTCAGCGAATAACTCTTTCCACATCCTGCGGCGCCTAACAGATGCGTCGCCCTCTTCTACGCCGAGGCTCCGGGCCTTCGCGACCGGGTAGCTATGAAGTCCGCTGATAAAAGCGCCCAGCCTCTGAGCGGCCTCGTTGCGGTTCGCCTTGGAAAGTCTCCAAAACCGCCACGGCGAGAGCCGAGTCCCCGGAATTGTGTGGTATCCTGCAAAATCTGACGCCTTCGGCACGAATGCATAGTCGGGAATGGGTATTGCCTTCAGGCTGCTTCTAAGGGCATCCAGGACGATCCGCTCCCTCGTCAGATTCGTATCCACATCGTTCTCGAACCGGAAAGCGATGCCATTGTCCAACAGGATCATTACATGATCGGGATCGGCAATGGTCTGAACTCTTCTGTAATTTGTCCACATGAGATCTGGAAAGGCGTCTCTGATTCTCTCCAGATAGTAGCCGGAAGCCAATGGGGGCATGGGGACCTGCCAAAGAGGATTAACTGCCGCGATATCAGGCATCAAAATAACTGAGTCGATCGCCTTCTGCTTCCCAGAGTTCTTCAAACATTTTTCGGATGTCGGGTAAAGATACGACAGATGCAGTAAGTGGGTCCAATGCACAAGCATGGAATGCCGCTTCTTTATCTTTTTCCATTGCAGCTTTGACGGAGAGTTCTTGTACGGCGATGTTGGTCATGTTTAATGCGGCGCACTGAGGCGGGAGTTCACCAACGTAACAGGGATGAATGCCTTCTCTATCGACCATGCAGGGTACTTCAACACAGCATTCGTCGGGAAGATTGATGATAGATCCGTTGTTCATAACGTTGCCGTTGAAGACAAATGGGACACCTGTGATCTTTGCTTCTATGATTGAAGAAGCGTATTCGTGGGATGCTTGCAGTTTTGGGACTTCGGTATCGTCGTCTGTGATGCCTGTGTCTTTCATCCAGGAACGTTTGCGGCCCTCGGGCAATTCCATATAGACGGGATCGCGTTCTGGCAGGTTGTAGATGTCCCGCAGTTCCTGAGTGCGCTGGAAGTAGGGGAGGTATTCTGAATTGTGTCGCGTGCTTTCGGTAACAAAATAACCAAATTGCTTCATCATCTCGACCCGCACCAGGTCGTCTTTGAAACTGGGATGGGTGTCAACGGCTTTGAAGATGCGAGGGTACAGGTCTTCGCCGTCTTTATTGAATTTTAGAATCCAGGCCTGGTGGTTAATCCCTGCAACGAGGTAACTCACATCTTCGTAAGGAACGTCAATGCCATTTGCCAGTTTTTTTGTTGTGCCCTGTACGCTGTGGCAGAGGCCGACGTTTTGGATGGATGAACCGATAGAATGCATCCAGGTGAGCATGGCCATGGGGTTGGTATAATTTAACATGAGTGCATCGGGGCAGTGTTTTTCCATGCTTTTGCAAAATGATAAGTGCTCGTGTGCGGTGCGAAGATAACGGAACACACCTCCTACACCTACTGTGTCGGCGACAGTTTGGTTAATGCCGTACTTTTTGGGGATGTTGATTTCAGATGCGTAAGGTTCGCCCCAGTAGGCTGCGCCCCCAATGGATACGGCAGTGACGACAAAATCTGCGCCGGGCAATAATTCTTCGCGATCTGTGCTGGCGATGCATTTGCCAGGGAGTCCATGGCCATCAATGGCGCGGTTCACGTAATCGTGTACCTGAGTCAATCGCTCTTCGTTGATATCACAGAGTGCGATTGTGGAATCATTTAATAATTCACGAGATAAAATATCGAGGGACAGTCGGCTTCCGAATCCACTGCCAGCACCTATGATTACAATTTTTGACATTAAAATCTCCAGTATTAAAAGGTAATGAACTCAGCGAATTATGTGTAAGCAGCAAAAAATCAAAAAACGCTATGAAGAGAGAAACTGCGCCGCAAGCCGCTCTGCCCATTGCTTATTGGCGTCCATGGTGCGACCGGCGATATGCGGTGTATGAACGACATTATGTCTGCCCACTAACGGATCGTCAAGAGGCAGTGGCTCAATATCATGAACATCAGCCACCAGCGCGACTTCATCGGCCAGTACACGTTCACGAATGGCATCCGTATCACAGATCCTGGCCCGTGTTACCAGCACAATCAGGCATCCCTTGGGGAGCGCGCGAATATGCTCTGCCTTGATAAGCCCTCTGGTAGAGTCTCTGAGAGGGACCATGGGCGCGAAGATCTCCGCATCCCTGACCAGTTCCTCCAGGTGCCATACTTTCCGCGCCCCAGCACGGTGAAAACACGGATCGCTGGCAAATGGGTCCCAGGTAGCAACATCCGCTCCAAGCATGTTCATGAAGCTGGCGTATCGGCTGCCGATGTTGCCAGCTCCAACCACGCGCACCTTCTTGCCATGCACCGTTCCATTGGTAAAACGCACATCGTCACAGAATTGCCCGGCTTTGACGTAACCATCTGGCCCTGTCTGGTATCCGTAGTTCCAGGGCTTCAGGTCCGTGATTATTTCGTGGTGGAGTTGTGGAATTCTGCGCAGACCGCATAAAGTGAGTGCTAAACCACACTCGGAAACAGATTGGCCCCAGAATTCCACGCTTGTATGGTGATACAGTTTTACACCAGCTTGATCTGCATATGTGCGAAGTTCATCCTTTAGACCAGGCTGGAAAACGGCTTCCTTGAGGTTCTTGAGTGCTTTCAGACAGTCGAGGCTCACAGGCATATGAAGACTAACGAGACGCTGGACCTGTTCTGGATGCGGCACAACCTCACCCAACAGACGCTCGTCGTCCGGTTGTAATTCCACAAAAGACACATCTCCCTGCTTTTGCCACAGCTTGTGAAAATGGTCTGCTGCAAAGGGCCATGAATGCTTGAATTTACTGTGAACGACAATGCAACTGCTCATGAGATCTCTCCTTTTCAGGTAGTAAACAAACGCCACTGTTACTCGGCTCAGAGGAATCGGGAAAACACCGGCGCCTGGAACACATCCTCGAATTCACCGCGGTCCTTCGCCCGCTGATACTCCCACTCGTAGGGCGATTCCCTGAGTCTGCTGGGCCCGTTCCTTACATCGTGCCCGATGTCGCTTTGCCTGGGGTAATGGCTGTAGATCATGAGCCTCCGCGGACGACCGGAAATATTCGGTCTGGAGTTGTGGACCAGCACCGAATGGAAGAGCATGACGGAGCCGGGCGGCGCCAACAGGTCGATTCCTCCATCGAAATCTATTAAATCCGGTAGCACTTCCCACCCTCTTTTGTTGGGCGGTCGGTGATGTTTTAGGTGCTGTTTGTGACTTCCCGGCCAGACGTGAAGCGGTCCGGACGATTCGTCGCACGGATCTATGGTCACGGCCGAAGATATGATCTCTTGCGGGTAATCCTGGGCCAGATAATACGCCCAATCGTTGTGAACCGGAAACCGGTCTTCGCTATCGACCAATGGGATGCCCTCTATCGCTTCGGGCAGCGGCTCTTTGTAGTTCAGCTTCTCCTCCATGAGAATCGGCTCGTCCCCCATGATCTGACGCATGGGTCCGATGAGCCGTTCGTCGGCAGACACTTTGGCCAGGAACAGCGACAGGTCGTTAATGGGCTGGATCTTGCGCACCATCGGACCCGTAGATGTCTGCAGAATATCGAGGCGCCCGCTTTTTCGTCCGTTGGCCAGGGAAGAGTTGATGATGAGCTCGAGTATCCGGTCCGCTTCGCGTTGCATGCGAGCGACTTCCTCGGCGTTGAATGCCTGTGGGAGCACCAGGTAACCGTTCTCGCGGAAGTGCTCCAGGTCTTCGTCTGTGAGTTCCGTTTTCACCGCCATTCCCTCCTTCTTACTCTTCTCGTGATCGTGGTTCGCCTCTATCAGTCCAAGGCATCTTTTATCTCTGCAAACATGACGGATCTACTTCCACAGAATTTGCTGTGTGTTTGTCCAGTTGATCAGACAATTGGTGGACAACATCTGCATATTCTGGATCTTGTGCTATATTTGTGAATTCTTCTGGATCAGCGTACACATCTGCGAGGAAGATGTCTTCATCTTCAGGTTTCGTTTTTTCGCCATCAAGCAACACATTTTTATCAAGGCGATACTGGCTCGTGCGTATGCAGCTTCGCCGTGGCCAACCGCGATCACCATACCAGTCGCCACGGCCACCGTTGGGTGCCATCTTGCTGAATGGCTGGCCATATCCGATTGTAGAGTAGATACAGTCGGGTGGTGGATCAGTGAAAAGATTGCGACCTTTGAATTGCGAAGGTGTCTCGATGTTGGTAAAAGAAAAGAGTGTTCGTGCAATGTCCAGACTGTCGCAGATGTCATCCCGCACTTGCTCTGCAGGTATGGAGCCTGGCCAAGATATTAGAAGTGGCACGCGATGCACTGTGGGCGTGTAAGTCAGTTTTTCGAAGGCGCCTGTCTCTCCAAGTGGATTGCCATGGTCCGCACCAAATACGATGAGGGTTTGTTCCTGTCGTCCAGTTTTCTCAAGAAAATCTAAGACCTGTCCGACTTGAGCGTCAATCCAGGCGACCTGTGCGTAGTAGTGAAGGCGTCCTGCACGGAGTTTTTCGAGATCCATTCTGGCCACACCAAAAACTTCGGCAACGCGTTTTTCAAATGCAGAGAGGGTGTCAGGCAGCGGATCGGGCAGGCCGGGATCCTGATCGTCGAGAAGTCTTACATATTGTGCTGGAGGTAATACCGGTGTGTGTGGCTGAAGAAGGGAAATGCGCACAAGATAAGGGGAGGTTGTTGTTTCGAGCCAGTGTAAGGCATTTTCAACGACTGAGTCGGGAGGATAGGGTTCACCGTCGGGGAAAATACCGCCGTTCATGCCGCCGTAGGGCGAGCGGATCATCTGCACAGCGTCTTCGCCAAGATGTTCCCAGATTTTCATTTCACCACCAGTTCCGTCGTGGTATTGGAAGATTTCATGCTCTGGATTGGCACCTGGACGTATTTCGGGGACAACGTGGATCTTTCCAAAATTGGCAGTTGAATAGCCGTTCTGTGAAAATACGTTAGGGAAAGTTTGCAGGATACGGGGCAACCGGAAATTTGGCCATGCACCTTCATTGTTGTACACGCCTGTGTCTTCGGGATATAGACCAGTTAGAGTGCAATATCTGGAGGCAACACAAACAGGCGCATTGCAAAAGTTGTTTGTGAATCGCACACCGCTGCACGCCAAACGGTCGAGATTTGGCGTGTGCAATTGCAATCTGGGATGCCCATAACAGCCCAGCGCATCGGTGCGCAGTTCGTCACAGTAAATCCAGATAATATCAGGTTTTTCAGGCATAAAAAGTTCGGCCTTTGTTTTTTAGGTGTCTTTTTCGGGGACAACTGCGCCGTGTAGCACGAGTAGATCGTGTAAATCAGAAAGCGGAACGTCGCGGGGTGTTGTTTCCAAACGCACAGATACAGCTGCTGCTGCACCAGCTGCCTGTCCCATAGCCATTGAGGATGCCTGTACTCGCAAAGCAGAATTTGCAAGTCGGTCACTGCTCACACTGCGTCCAGCGACGAGTAAATTATGACTGTTTTTAGGGATCAGTGCGCGTAAAGGAACTGTTGCAACTGTGCCTTCAGACAGGGGTTGGGGCTTTACACCGTCTTTGTCATGGAGGTCAATTGGATAAAAAGAGTACGATACAGCGTCCTCAAAATGTCGGCCACAGGTATAATCATCGTGGGTTATCTGCACCTCTCCAACAATGCGATAGGTTTCGCGCACAGCGGTTTCTGCCTGCGCTTTTAAAACGCGGGCATTTTCGCATCCAGGCAGTGAACGTACAAACCGCAAAATCCGCAACAAAGATTGTCGCCCTGCAATGTTGGTTTTTGTATGCCTGTCAGAGGTCGATGCATCAGCGCCAAATACGTGCTGGGCATTTTCTCCGCCTTTTCCAAGGTAGCCGATGAACCGTGCGCGCGGATTGCTTACATCGCCGTGTTGTAATCGGCCATCTTTCATGGCTGCGATAAACTGTCTCTGAATGACATCTTCGTCCAGCGTATCAACATCATAACCACCCAGTTTAAAAATCAATGTGCCCGGTTGTGTTTCTTCTTCGCGCAAACGAGAAAAACCGATCTGGCCCACGATATTTGCTCCGCCGGTGCAGTCAATTAACTGTTTGGTCAGGATGGTGCGCCGCAGGTTTTTTCCGACAGACTCGATTTTCCAACCTCTGTCTGTTTCTAAAACTTGCGTCGGTATTTCATAAAAGTGCAATTGCACACCTGCTTGAGTACAGGCTTCTTCTGCAAGTGCCGCATATACAGGGCCATTGATGCGTATCTGGTGCATCCAATGGCGCTCAGGAGAGACTGAAAAATCCGGCAGTTGGCCACTGTCAAGTGCTACTGCTTTTATAACCAGTTCCCATCCAATGCCCGCGACAATCTGCTTTCCCCAGGCATGAAAAAGCCCGGGGAAGGAAACGCCGCCTGTTGTGGTGACACCACCGAGTTGACTGCCAGATTCAACCAGAGCCGTGCGAAGTCCCGCGCGCCCAGATTGTATCGCAGCAATCGTGCCCGCTGTGCCTCCGCCAACTACGAGCACATCTACATCGTCTTTCATATGTTCCATAGTTTCTGCTTTCTTTAAAAAAACGAACCTTTAGTTCGGAAAATATGTGGGATGCTTGATGGATTGGCAATCTCTTTATGTTGTCGATTTTTTATATGCTACTGTAACTTTTAAAGAGTTCTATCACGGCTTCCAGGCGAACCGACCATATCGAGGCGTTTTTGGAGGCACGATCGGTAACTCCTCCCACCCGGACCTGGTTTCAACCATGATTTTCGGGCCGCCCTTTTTAGGATCTGGAAAAGCCCGAGTCACAAATCCATCGGGAGACCATGTCGGATCATCACCACGCCCTGCTTTTCGCTTATTATTCCCATCACTATCGACAACCCATACATTCCAGGTTTCACCGATCAGCTTGTCTCTTTCGCGATCTTGTCTCCCTGTGAATTTGCTCATATGGATCATCTCCACACCTTCCCAATGGGCGATCCACTTGCCATCCGGCGACCAGGCAGGGACTTTTTGTTCGATGGGCAGCTTGAGGGTCCCGTCATGTTCAGCAGACGTTGGTGAAATTGGTTTGGCATCACTGCCATCGAGATTGCTCAACCAAACCCTATAGTTGCCGCTTCGATTTGAAACAAAGGCCACCTTTGTTCCTTTCGGTGAGACAACGGCCATCGAATTGCTGAACTTAATTTGCTGAGGATCGCTGAACAGTCGCCTTGATTCCATGGTCTCCGTGTTCATGATGTGCAACTGGCTGTTTTCAGCGGGGTCTTTTCCTGGTTTGAATATCATCCATACGATGTGTTTAGAATCAGGAAACCAGGAAGGTATCAAATTTCTCCCCGATTCTGTGAGTGCTTTCTGGTTGCTGCCATCAAAGTTGGAGATCCAAAGAGCCATTCCTTTTCCGCTCTGTTGCACAAATACAATTTTACTGCCATCAGGAGACACGGCAGGCATCATACATTCATGATTGGAATTTGTAATTTTGCGCCTGGATGAACCGTCCTCCTTGATGTGATAGAGTTGTAGTATGTTATTTTTATCAGGGCAACTGACAATAATCTCACGCATTTGAGACTCTCCAGCAAACAAACCATCTGACACGCAAGCAATCGTAAAAATAGCCAGGATCAATATTAAGAATGATTTTATCATACGTGAAAGGATCGACCTACAGGTTGAAAATCAGAGATTTCTCCACGTTCTAACTTCGATCTAATCTCCTCGAAACGTCTGATAATCTCTAGAGAGCGAAGCTAACGCAGCCCGCATACACCGTGTTAGCCGATGGTGCTGGCCGCGCCTTCGGTCTCGTGAGACCTTCACAAGCTCGTGGTTTTCAGTCGCTCAATTATCTTCCTATCCGCCTCGAATGCCATATCTGTTGGCGGCTCCTCGAGAGGGAATAGCTGGACTTCAGCGGCATCGTCCCCTGCGACCAGATTACCGCCTTTTTCTTTAACGAGAAACCACACTCCTACCACACTCCTCTCAGGCGAGTGATGAGTCGAGAGCACGTCCACGACGTCACCAACTTCCACATCCAGACCAGTCTCTTCCTTAATCTCGCGTCTCACGGCAGTTCGGACGTCCTCACCAACCTCAACATTCCCGCAAGGGATACACCACTTCCCTTTGTTTGTCCCGTATTTGCGGCGAATCATTACAATTTGGTTGCCTCTGAGAATCACCCCGGCAACGCCTGCTTTTACGTAATGTGATGGCATCTTTGAACGGTCCGTCGTATTGTGAAAACCTAATTGCCTCGCTTGATTAATCGCATGATCCCAAAGTCTCTTCCCATATCCTATTGTTTTTCGTCTTCTTATTCATACCGTAGAGCATCTACTGGATTGGAAATTGCGGCCCTTACGGTTTGAGAACTCACTGTCATCAGCGCAATTACAAGCGATAGAATCCCTCCTAGCAGAAACGGCCAAATGCCAAGTTGAATTCGATAGACAAAGTCTTGCAGCCACGCATTCATAGTATAATACACAACAGGCCAGGCAATGATATTCGCAATGATGATCAGTATCATAAAATCCTTAGAAAGTAAGAAGATGAGATCGGGTATGGAAGCGCCGAGTACTTTGCGGATACCAATTTCTTTGGTCCGCTGGGTTACAGTAAAGGATGCCAGTCCGAACAGCCCCAGACAGGCTACCAGGATCGCTAATCCTGATACCAGATTCAATACTCGGTTCAGACGTACTTCCTCCCGATAGCTAAGTGTGATCATTCGGTCCACAAAGTTGAATCTCGGCGGTTGATGGGGTATCCATTTCGACCAAGTGTTTCGCAAAAATGTCATGGTTTCCTGGACACTGTTTGGACTGATGCGAAAGGAGAAACCATGACTCGGCCTATGATAAAGCAGCATCGCAGGCCCGACGGGGTGATGGAGCGACCGATAGTGGAAATCTTTCACAATGCCGACAACGCGACCTTTCCGGCCCCGATACGTAATGGATTTGTCTATCGGTTCTGGCCATCCAAATTGCTTGACAGCTGATTCGTTCAGGAGAAACGCCTCTGTTGAATCGCTTGCTGTCCTCAAATCCAAATTGCGGCCCTCAACAAGCTCCATACCGAAAGTGTCCAAGAAATGTTCATCAATACCGAACACCACAACGTTCCGCTCATTGTTTGGATCGCCTTCCAAGTAAACAGTGGACACATCCTTCACTTCCACCGGGACACGCTGAGATGCAGACATTTTCAAGATGTTGGGATGTTGCTGGAAAGACCGTTTGACGGCTTCATACTGGTTTAGTAGAGACGGATCTTGGTTTAAGATGGGAGTTCGAACGATGTAATCTTGGTCAAAACCTAGATCCCGGTTTCTGATAAACTCCATTTGCTGATCTATGACCAGGGTACTGAGAATGAGACAAATTGAAACGGTAAACTGAAAAATGATGAGCCCTTTTCGAAAACCAATACGTCTTGTGCCAGTTCTTATCGTTCCTTTTAAAGTTTCTACCGGTTGAAAGGCAGAGAGAAAGAAAGCCGGATAACTGCCCGCAATGATGCCGACAATCAGGGCGAGACCCACAAGGCTCAGGAACATCATACCCTGACTGGTAGCTTCCAAAGTCAAGTTCATCGGAAACGACTGTTGCCTGGTCACCAGTGTATTAAATGTAGGCAACATGAGTTTGGTCAATCCATAAGCGAAGACAAGTGCAATCAAGGACAGCAAAATGGACTCCCCTTGAAATTGTACAATCAATTGCCGCCGGAAGGCACCGACCACTTTTCGCATACCCACCTCTTTCGCCCGATCCGCTGACCGAGCCGTGGCCAGGTTCATAAAGTTGATGCAGGCAATCAACAGAACAGCAACCCCGAATAGGGCAAGCTGATGAATCTGCCCAATACGGGGTTGCCCCCCACTCAACCCATAAAGGTATTCCCGGCTGACCGGACGAAGACGCAGGATGTTTTCGCCGGCAACGTCTTCGTCCATATGTCGTGCGTAGAAATCACGGAGTTTGCTTTCCAATTTCAGATGAGAGTGTCCCTCGGGCAACATCAGGTAGATTTTATTCGAATGATCCCAGCTTCTTCGAAACCGCTCCGACGCCTGAGGGTGATGAGTAGAGGTAAGAAAGTCAAAACGCAAATGCGCATATCTAGGGATGTCGCGCATGACGCCGGTGATTCTGAAATCCATGTCGTATTTGACGTTTGTAACAATTCTTCCAATAGGATCTTCGTCTCCGAAAAACCGTTTGGCCGCGCCTTCGGTGATCAAAACCGAACCTGGCTGTGCCAGGGCGGCTGAGAGATCGCCACTGACCATTGGGTAGTGAAACGCTTCCAGAAATTCAGAATCTACAATTACGAAGAACTCACGGCGCATCTTATGCGCAACCCGTATCCATTGCTCGGTAAAGTGCGACGCATTGGCTCTGGCCACGACCTGGATTTCCGGGAATTGATTTCGCATAGCAAGTGCAATCTTGCCCTCGTGCCACTCTTTGAATACAGATTTTCCTGCAGGATGTTTGATCTCTCTCCAGACTTTGAAAATCCTGTATCCATTGGGATGGTAACTGGCATGTTTGAATTCGTCCTGAATAAAAAGCAGGATTAAAATGCCACAGGCCATCCCCACCGAGAGCCCGAGGGTGTTGATCACAGAATAGGTTTTGTGGCGCATCAGATTTCGGATGGCAACAGTAAGATAATTTCTGAGCATGGTTTCCTCCCGTGAACGACAGGCAGTTACGGAAGAGAATGGACGAAGAGGTCAGAGTTCCTTATGCCATTCCTGCCCATCCCACCACACTCTGGCATATCCAACTTGATGATCCCCATCAAAGCGACGTTGCCGTGAATATCTGCAATTACCGCAACTGAATATGACAGGGAATCATTCATTTCACATCTCCAAAATTTCGAGGTGGCGGGGAGTGGTTCTTGCGCGCTTTCAGTTTTTGCCGCTTGCGGTCAAAAACTTTTATTGTTGGCGTTGCGCGTATTAAGAGCAAGATAAATGTTGAAAAAAATCCCCGTCAGATAACCTCCTGAACGGGGATCTATATCACGAAACATGTTCTATGATAAACTCAGGTAACCCGCTCTCTTCGTTCACTTGGATGAAGCGAAAGATACTCTCTCACCTCGAGATTCATCCGATCTATTTCGGCCAGATAGCCGCCTGCCGATAACCAATAGTTCTGTGGATTGGTTTCAACCTGTCGAAGCTTTTCTACTTGTTGCTGAAAATACTGGATGCGTTCCTTGGTCGCCTCAAGTTCCTGATCGTTCTGAATCATCGCTGATCACCTCTACTATTCCACGTCGTGTTTTGTCCCGCTTGATCTGCCAGTGTTCCAGTGCCTCTTCAGGCCAATTCTTCATCTGGAGTCAGGTCTTCCAGAATAATCTGTTTGGTTCGGCTTCGGTTTGGCTACTATTATACAATATAGCTTCCTGTGCAGGTCATTTCCAGCGAAATTTTCTCTATGCCCAAGTATTTGGATGAAGAGCCGAATAGTTCAAAGCCGACAACCGTTTATTACCTGAAGTTGGCGTGGTCCCCTTCGAGTGAAGCCTTAAAGGATGCTGTTGCCGAATTGTTCGAGAGGAAATCTACGGTTGTAAAAACGGCTGTTTAGAGCCGAAATGCAGGCTCTGTAAGCCCTATGTTTAGTTGCATTGAGACATAATTAGGAATTCGGCAACAGCATCGCTTCAGTGGAGACTTTAGGGCTTGTGTATCAAGCCTGTGATAGATGCAGCTTTTCATAAGCCATCGGCGCATGGTAGGCGATGGAAGAATGCCTTAAAAAAACTCGAGTACAAAAGAAAGCCTGTCAGTTTGACTGACGGGCTTTCTTAGTGCCGTTTCCCACTTGTGGGCGGCCTTGTCGTTAAATTCTTTGCCTGCCTGGGGAAGCCACCAAAATCCCTCTAAAAATCGCCTGGGGAGCCGGTGACGCCCCGAAATTCGGACAATTCGCGTTGCTTGCCGACCAGTTTTTAGAGAGAGTGAGGTACTTTTCTAACTCATACAAGTGGAGTTACCCCGCTTCAGATGCTGTTGCCGAATTCGAATTCTGTCCATACAGAGCTTGTATTCAGGCCACAAATAGCCGTTTTTACAACTGCTGACTACCTCTCGACCAATTCGGCAACAGCATCGTTTTGGTGGAGTATTTAGGGCTTGGGTTTTAAGCCTGCGAAGGTACCCGCCGAAACAGGTCAAGTCCACATAATGATGCCAGCCAAATGGCTTTTGGCAGATTATTGTTGGGGAACTAGATTTCCTATTTGTTTCCATGACGGATCGGCCTGCAAAACAACTGATACATAGATTGCGTCCTTGTTGTAAAGAATCCCTGCATTTTCCTTTGCAAGTGTCGCTTGTAGTTGTTCTGGGCTCAATTTGTAAAGGCCACCAGTCATTGCATCAACAGCAAGCCCTATTAGCCCACCAAAAATAATATTTCCCCACACCCAGCCACTTACATGGCGAGTGATCATTGATTCAAATGGCAAATAGCCAGGCAATTCAATTTTAACAGTGTGGGTATCCTTGCGGCTAAGTTTGACAGCAGCTGGGGTTGTCCCTTTAATTTGGCCATCAACAGTAATTGTGGCTCCTGTCGGCGTGCTTGATATACCAACATCTTGTGATGTTCCATGCATAATTGATGCACATCCGGCCATGAAGACCGCTGACGCGATCCCCAAACAGACAACTAATGCAAATACACGAGTTTTCATTTCTACCTCCTGTGAATATGGCTCTTTCCAGACTGTGGAAAGAATGGTGGGTTGTCCCAATATAGAGGGCTTTCAAGTTCCTGTCGAATAAATTTTCCACAAGTGTTCCTTCCTTTCGAGGTCGCGCGTCAATTACAGTGTGTAAGTTTTAGACCCTCTATTTTAGACCCTCTATTTTAGACCCTCTATTTTAGACCCTCTATTTTAGACCCTCTATTTTAGACCCTCTATTTTAGACCCTCTATTTTAGACCCTCTATTTTAGACCCTCTATTTTAGACCCTCTATTTTAGACCCTCTATTTGACTCCAGCGGGATCCGCAAGCCATACGTAGTGGCTTCCCTATACCCATCAGAGATAATACACACAGCCGTCCTTGATCAATGGCTCCAGATTCCTGCGAATAGTATTGCGCCCCGCGCCAGTAATGCGCTCAAGCTCTCTGAAGGACACCTGACAAAAGTTCTGATGGTTGCCATGAGATTTCCAGAAAAGCACACATAGGATCAGACGGGACAGACGATCTGACGGTTTGAGAGACGGCAGAACGACATCATAAAGTGCGTGAAAATATAGAAAGAAATCCGACTCTGGAATGTTGTCGATAGGCTCAAACGCCGCATCGCCAGTTGGCCGGGTCTTGAATGTTCGTTTTTGTCCAGGCGTTCCAGAGGGTCTTTTTTTGATGGTCTGTTTTAGACCCTCTAATTTTGCCCCTCTCTTTTGATCTTTGGTAGGCGGCGGGCTGTCTTTGTTCTTGCCTGGCTCGTAGAGTTCAGGATTCTCTTTGGCCTTCTGCGATACCGCCCAACCGCTAAACACATCATCTTAAAGGGGCCAACATAAATGTAGTGGTTATTGTTTTTGTGCGCGATTTTGATTTTTTGGGGAGTGGTTGGACACTTGCCTGTGCGCCAATTTCAGGTAACGTTCTCTCCACTTGCGAAACCGCGAAGCGGGTTACCGGAGGCTAAATGCCGAATGGGCCATAGCGTGAATGGATATGTTAGGTGCCGCAGATTTCTACCTCTACTTCAAGTTGTACTGTCACGGAGTGGGGTTGGGGAAACTCTTGCGCCGCTTGCGTGTAACATGCTCTCTATTTACGACCCCGCGTATTCAAACGGAATTTTCTTTTATAATTCTCTGTAGGCCATAACGCCTTCTACTAACTGAATTGGCTCCTTTGAATCTTGAGCTTTTACATCCTTGATTACTCTTCTATTGATTCTACATATGATACAGGTACATAAAGCAGTTACCCTTAATCCCGCCCAATAAGCTCTTACTGCTTGGTGAGGATAAATAACAGGATTATCATAACGAACATTCATCCCAATTGAGGAAAGACTTCGGGCCTCGTGAGTAACCGTACCAAATACAGGGTATTTTTGAAAACATTCTCTATGTAATCTCCTGAGATCATGCCTTATCTCTTTTATTTTTTTTCACTGAACCCGGATGATCTTAAAACCGCCTTCATACCCTTTTCTGCCAGTTGTTGGCAATGAAATAGAGCTATCGGGTATTGACTTGGTTTGGTTAGAGCATCTAGTGCTGCATCACGATCTTGAAATCCACTTTGAAGTAAAGTCTTTGATCTCTTCTTCCAAGGTCCCTCAGAGATTCCTCAAGTTTCGAGAGCGACCACCGCCTTCGGGCTCTTTCTTCTACCGGGTGTCGGGCAACTCGAGGATCTGCGCTGCCTTCAACAACTCGGGGCGTAACTCATCGTACGGCAGATCCTGCGTGTCGCAATCGGCATCCAGACACAGCCTTGCCGCCAGCCCAGCAGACTCTCCCAGGACCATGAAGACCGGTTCCATGCGCGCGCTACCGTAGGATATGTGAGAGGCCGAGAAGCATACGGGGATGAACAGATTTGCTGTCTCCCCCCTCTTTGGCACGATACTCCGGTAGCTTACGGGATAAGGATTGGTCGGGGGGATCTGCACATCCCCCTCGTTGAGGACACATGCTAAGCCTCCTTCGACACGTACGAATCGGGAGCAATTATGCGAGTCCATGGTGTAGCTACCCATCCCGATCGAGTCCTCTGCGACTGACTTCTGATAGCAGTCGTGCTCCGTGATGACGTAGTCGCCGATCATCCGGCGGCACTCGCGGATATACAATTGATGCGGCCAGTGCTCGGTATCGGTGAACTCGTCACTGGATAGACCCCAGCGGCTGTAGGCGTCACGCACGCGCTGGGGTATCGCCGGTTCGTTGGCCAGATGCCAGTAGAGACCACGCTGGTAATTGACGTGCGCCTGGAATATGGCCTCCCGCTCCTCATAGCTGGCGGCGGGCCATCCCCACGATCTCCCGATGAAGTCACTGCTGATGGGGCCGTTGTTGTTGGTATCGGTTTTACAGTAACCGCCGGGTGTTCTGTTCGGGAAGATGTCGAACTTCCTGGGTACTCCGCTGTCGCTTATGTTGGCAACCGGGTCGGCGCTGTGATTCGGGTTCTGGCTGTCTCCGCCCACAGTGTTGAACCAGCGTGTCGCAAGGACATACTGGGCAGGATCGAACGCGTCCGGCTTAGTCCAGTCGATCTTGAGCGCAGGATCATCGGTCATGCATACGCGGAAGCAGTAGGCTTGCACACGGTGATCGCCTTCGCCCTGTCGTGCCGTCAGATCGGTCTCCTCGATCTGAGGCAGCAGCCCGCTGTCCGGGTCACCCGGTTCCACGTAGGGATCTACGGTAAGACCGAACTGATGTTTTTCTCGCACCTGGATGCCGTTGAGCGTCTCACCGTAGATCTCATTCGCCTCACGCCCGACGTGGAAGGAGACGCCAGCCTTCGCCATCAGGTCCCCCTCGTAGGAGCAGTCCATAAAGATCTTGGCGCGGACCCGGAGCCCGCCAAGGAGCGTGATGGAAACGATACGTCGATCAATAGATTCGACAGCGTCCAGATACTGACCGTACCGGACATCGATACCGTTTTCCAAAACCCACGCATCGAAAACAGCGTCGGCGACGTGAGGCTCGAACTGCCACTCCTCATTCTGTCCGTAGTGCTGTCCGACCTGGTTGTAGAAGGATCGGCTCAGTCCACCGATAACGTGCTTGCGGCCGAAGTCCGTCCACCCGAGTCCGCCGGTTGTCATGCCACCGATGTGTTGGCCCGGCTGGAGGATGACGACACGTAGCCCGGCCCGTGCGACTGTGACGGCTGCAGCGATACCTCCTGACGAGCCGCCGTAGATGCAGACATCCGTTTCGATGATTTCAGTTGTAGGTTCAATCCAGTCGTGATGGAAGTATTTGAGATTCGACATCGGCTGTGACCTCCGTGCGTTCGTCCGCGGTGAAGGGAAGAAGGAGTCTAATCATCTTCACTCGTATCAGTCAACCCATTTCGTCTTTGAAGTAAAGTCTTTGATCTCTTCTTCCAGGTTCCTCAGAAAGAATTTTGCGTCAGGTTCAAATTTGTAATGCCTGAGATGTGAGCCTACTCGCGCGCCACGAAATACTTCTTAAATCCGCGACTCGTCCCATCTTGCATTCCAAGGCTTCTATAGAATCCCACCTGATCTTCGTTTGGACCGCTGAGTAACTGTAGCTTGTAGCAGCCCTTCTCTTCGGCAAGGTTCATCGCGAATGTCATCAGCTTCTTCCCAAATCCCTTGCCCCTTTGTTCGCGTGCCACAACGACATTCTCGATGATAGCCCAAGGGCGCCCTTCGTAAGTAAAATTCGGAACGATTGCCATTATGAGCGCGGCGACTATTTCCTTGTCCGATTCTCCCAGAACGATGAATATGTTGCCGTAGTCAGACATCTCATCGAAGATCCGGATCGACTCTTCGAGTCCGAGAGTTTTGGCCAAAAGACTATGGGGGCGGCTCGTGATCTGCGGAAAGAGATTTAGCAGAGATTCGACGTCTGATCTGGTCGCAACTCGGCAAGAAATGTCTGAATGATTCATCCGGTGATCTTTCTCGACTCCAATGGTGATGACCCGCTACCATACACTGCATTCTACCCGCCAATCGACATAATTCCGATCTCTATCTCCGTTCGATGAGCATAGAACCAATCCATGAGTTCCAAACTGGCAGTTCCTCCTTCTATCTCCTCAAGTTCTGGGAGGCAGCGCGCAAGCATTACATACAGCATGTGGTCTCTCTCCAGCGGACGAAGCGGATTGACCGCGTTGTAAGATGTCAGAAACTCGCCAAAGTGAGCCAACCACCAGTGACGGTGCTCATCAGTCTCATCCTCTGAAGGCAGGCCATTGCGACCTCGGTACTTGATCATAGAAATCAGAGCTGTCGTGATGTCGTCAATCCGCTGTCCGATACAGATGTGATCGCAGTCGATGAAGCCACAAAACTCACCCTTGACCATCCGAACGTTTCCGCGATGTACGTCCTGGAATATGGGCTCCATCGGCAACGAAGACGCGATCATCCGCAGGTGGTCTTTAACTTCACTCAGCGCGTCCTTTACCCTTCGTCTCGCCTCACCAGGCAGTTTGGGCAGTGCCTCCGGCACATAGCCTTTGAACAGTGGGTCGTAGGCGTTGTCCTCCCACGTTTCTATGGGCCCGTCAAAGTCGGCCAAGATGGCGTGCAATCGACCGTAGGCTGCTCCTATAGTTTGGTAGAGAGGGGCTGAATCTGGGCCATAAAAGTTGGGATCGTCGTCTGGCAGGAAGGGCATTAGAATATAGATAGACGAGTCGATTCTGCTATAAAACGAGCCCATATTGGTCTCGACCAGGTAGGCTATGGGAAGACCTGACTCATGAACATGACGAGCCACTCGGAACCAGGTCTCAGTACGTACAAGCACATCAGGCGCACCGATGTTCTTCAGAACGAAGCGCTCGCCTGTGGTTGACTTGACGTGATACACCTTTGAGACTGTGGCTGCTCTGATGGACTGGACGGAGATATCCCAGGTTCCCAGAGCCTGTTCAGCTTCTTTCATATGACCACCGATAGGCAGGTGTTCCGGCAGATCGATCCGCAGCGCCGCCGCGTGATTCGCTGTGTTAAATGTAGTGATCTCTCGTCTTGTTTCAGGCGCTCTTATTTAAGTGCAAATTCTAATAAGGGAATAGTGCGCCCCGGAATGACCCCGGAAGGCACTTCTCCAATTCGAACGGAACCTCTTGATAAATAAAATGATTCCGCATACGGGTCTGAGTGGATAGACACTTTGTGAAAACCTAACTGCCTCGCTTGATCAATCGCATGATCCCAAAGTCTCTTCCCATATCCCTGGCCTATTTTGCTTGGCTCAATAAAAAAATCAGACAGTTCGAGTCTATTCTCCCTGATTTCTAACCTATAAAAGCCGACGACCTGTCCCATTTCTTCTACCACATAGACGGTGTGATGGTTAATATCTTGTTGGCTATAAGTTAGATCCTGGCGGCATGCTTCAAGAAAATCTGCATCGTAGTTCCAATGCGCTTTTGAGCGCATTGCAAGGCTACTCAACTCTTCATTTTCTTCAGCTTTTGCAGTTCTGATCATTGGAGTGATCCCGATAATATGTATTTCTCATTACATTTAACGTTTTATGGCTTGCGAACCGCGTAGGGGTTGGGCGAAGGCTAAATGACCGGAGCCGGGGGTGCTCGTGTTAGGCGTTCGTTGGCCCAGACATGTCTCTGTAGATCCTTGCTTGCCGCTCGCTTGTGACTACAGTTTCTCTCCATCTAGGAGGCAATGGAAAATCCTCTGGACGAAATGGTTCTGAGGAGATCACAGTTTTGCCAGCAACGAAGCCATAGAGATTTTTCAAGTGTAAGTTGGCCTCCGGTGTTGCGCCGCTACGATTGTGCCAAAGTTGTGGATCAACGGCCCCGGCCATCGCAGAGGCACTCAACGAACCCGAATCTATCATTCCGCACTCAGCGTTGAGGAACATCGCCAGCTTTCGGGCCTCGTCGGCAGGATCTTTCATCAGCTTTTCATACGACAGAAAAATCTTCGATTCCACATCTTCCGTGTTGCTGAGGATGAGAAGCATGATGTAGTGCCACCTCAAGAGATTGGCTTGGATAAATGGATCCTTGTCCCGTGCATCGCTGGGCAGTGTGAACTTCGCCCACGATCTTGCAGTATCTGATGGATTTCGAACACATACGACGTAGATGGGATCCTTCCAGATACGGTTCCAGAACGGAAGAAAGAAACTGAGGGCCGGATCTTTCCAGACCCAGGACCTTCCTCCCTTCTCCATCTGAGCCACCAGCTCGTCGGCCCTCTGCCGATGATGCGGATCGGAAGCTTTTTCGGAAAGCCTCTCCTGGAAGCCAGGGTCCCACCAATTCACACCCAAATCGGACAAGAAATCCCAGATAGGGAGATACTCAAAGTAGCCTCTGGGATTCTGGACATCAGCCTTTCGGAGACTCTCGGGTTCTCCAGGATATGCCCCCCACGTCAAGATCATCTCCGCGGCCACGGAGGTTCCGCTTCGTTCCGGCCCTATGACGATAATCGGGCGAATCTGCGCCACGGAGTTCATAGACGAAGCCATTTGGGAAAATGAAACCCCTCTCTGGGCCAATGGTGCCTAACGTTTTCGCCGTGCCCGAACCGCTCTTGAAAAGAATCCCCGCCAGAAAACTTATCTCGCAGGGATTTTATGGTGTAGAAATAGTTGATAATGGCAGACTAAATTTGCTACGCGGCATACCTACAGGAGTCAATAGTGTAGAATATCAAACGATCAAACTAAATTTTCAGTTACTGGTTTGGATCCTATCAATCGATCCTGATACTCTTTCTGGCATTCCAGGTAGTAAGCGACCAATTGTGCAGGATCATGGTCGAAACGTGCTGAGATACGGTGACGTATCTTCCGAATTTCGTCTATGACTGGGTCATTCTGATTCTTTTTCATTGTTGTCTCCAAGTAGCTCTAAGGGCGTGACCTTTGACCATGCTTATAAAATACCGCAATTAGCTTGGAAAGGGTAGAGTAAAATGGGTATTGCCTTCAGGCTGCTTCTAAGGGCATCCAGGACGATCCGATCCCTCGTCAGATTTGTATCCACATCGTTCTCGAATCGGAAAGCGATGCCATTGTCCAACAGAATAATTACATGATCGGCAATGGTCTGAACTCTTCTGTAATTTGTCCACATGATATCTGGAAAGGTGTCTCTGATTCTCTCCAGGTAGTAGCTGGAAGCCAATGGTGGCCTGGGGACCTGCCAAAGAGGATTAACTGCCGCGATTTTCGCTAACTGTTGGGCGAAGGACGAATAGCCGAAACAGTGTACAGTCGTGTTATGCGATGTGCACACTTCGTTATGGAGGGAGAAGCTCTGTAGAAAGGTCCCCCGAGAAACCTCTCTCTTTGATTTGCGCCACGAAGCCATCGATCTCCGCCTGACTCAAGATATCATTTCTGCCTATAATAAGCCGGCCACCCAAGTGAGTTAGGTTCTCCAGTCCTCTCAGGCTTCTTAGTCGCGGATTGTTGCTGATTTCCAAATGGCCGCCGATGGATGCAAGATGCTCCAGTCCTTCCAGACTCTCCAGTTGTTCGTTCTGGCGTATGTAGAGGAAGCCTCCGATTTCCTTTAGTGCTTGCAGACCATCGAGGACGGCTAGGTTGTTGTTGGCCGTAACATGTATGCCGCGGGAGACGTACCTTAGACTTCGCAGCCCCTGCAGGTCTCGCAGGGAGTGGTTAGATACGATCAGCAAGCGACCACCAATAGACTCGATCCTATGAAGCCCCTCCAGCGACGCCAGCTTTGGATGGCCGTCCACGCGGAGATCCCTTGGTACAGTTTTGACTCTGTTTAGAGATGTGATGCTCTGTAGTGAGTCGTTGCAGAGCATGTAAATGTCTCTGCCTACTCTCTCTACATTGAGCCCATCCAGGTTGAGCAGATCGGGATTCCGAATAAGCTTCAGATCTCGCGCTACATTGGTGATGGTCTCACATTGGGTAATGCTATGAAGACCATCGCACCGGAAGATGCATAGATCACCGTACGTGGCAGCCAGACGATTGTGCGATATGTCCTTCTCCTGGAGGCTTGGTGATAGGTAGGAAAGGATTGTCGTCAGGTATTCAGACCATTGATGGTCGGTCATATTGATTCTGCATACTCGGACGTCCAGCTTGCCAATTAGCTCATCCGTCATTTCTCGAAACGCGGTATAGAGTTGGGCGTAGCCAGCGAATCCTCTCCACCCATTCCTCTTAGCCCGAGCCCGTGTGGTGACCTTCAGGTTGATCTGGGTGTTCTCCCAGCGATTTCCTCGGTCATCACAGGTACGTCGCAGGAAACTCGGCACGTCAGACTGAATCAGATAAACCACAGTCGGGTTGAGTTGCGAAACTGCATCAATGACGTCTCGAACGTAGTTCGCGATTGTGCCCAGTTCAACGTCGTTGAAGAACAACTCCGCCGTATTGCGATGAAATAGTTGGCCATCAAGGATGGTGACCGAATCGCTCTGCGCTCTTGAGGATGCGAAGTCCCGCCATCTTTCCAGACTCTCTTCTATCCGGGAGGCCTCGCCTTGCCACTCCATCCGAGTTGGGTGATTTGGATCCTTCTCGTGAACGTGTGCGACTGGTATCCCGTTCCGTTCAAGCTGTGAGCAAAGGAACTCTGCAGTATTGGTCTTCCCAGAGCCTGGGATTCCTTCCACAAAGATCAACTTGGTGTTCAGCAAGGCAGCCCCCATGATGGCTGTAGCGTTCTACCCAAAACGGCCTCTTACGAGCTTGTTGGCTCGATTACATAAACACCAGAACGGATGCAGTTCTATGTGGACGTGTTAAGCACCCTGTGGGGACCGGATAGAGGTTTTTCCAACCTCATGAGTAATAACATCGGCCAACCAAGATCAAAATCCTCCGGAAACTCAGTCCAGTACTCCTTCGCTCTGGGCGACTTCTCAAGTAGGCATTCGTCAGCAAGATGCTCCTCAATGCGATCAATCTGAAGTTGGGCCTTCAAGGCTGCATTGACATAGTCCGCGATCTGGTGGTGATAGCCCTCGACGTTAACTGTTTGGCCTGTCTTCATATCAGTGAAGCGAGCCTGTAGGCGACGGAGACGCATCGTTGGGTGGAGTTCTGAGATGAGAATGAAACCTTCTGGCCGACAGATCCTCGCCATTTCTCTGATTACTGGATCCAAGTCAGAAATGTGCTCCAGGACGAGGCAGCATAGGACGCGATCAAAGGTGTCATTGTCGAATGGGAGGCGCTCTGTCAGGTCATGGGTAACGAATCGCACATCGTGGTCTTTCGTCTTCTCAATAGCTTGCGCCATCATTTCTGGAGCGAAGTCAATTGCGGTCACCCTGGCACCTGCTTCTGACAGATAGAGGGTATGACGTCCCGTACCGCAGCCGATATCAGCGACGCTGAGTTCTTGGACATCCCCCAACAGGGATCGCAATAGCGGCTCTTCCAAAATGATCAAGGAATTGTCCTGCGTATCGTACGTCTCAGACCAACGAGCGTAGCCTTGCCGGACAGGTACGGTTTCAAGATCGGCTCCAGACCCGTCACTCATGTTGTATGCCTCCAGGATAATGCCGGTGGCTCCTGCCCAAAGTTAATTCTCAAACAAGATGGCTCCAACAGCGTCGAGTCGATATTGGTTGCCATCGTATGCAATTGTCGTAACGGAGCATTCACGCACTACTTCACCACTGTATGGGGCATTGCAGAATTTCGGACTAATGCGACTCAGTTCTTCAGACGAAAAAACGTTGAGAAGGAAGTCTGCCAAGACACCGCCATGGGTCACCCCAATTACAGTATCTTTGGATGACTGAAGATAGCAATTGGAAACAAATGCCTCAATGCGTCTGCCAGCCTCAATGCTTGAATCGCCAACACTGGGTCGGTAATCTCGTTCTCTATTACAACGCTCCCACTGAGCCATGAATTCATCGAAAGATTGGCCTTCGATGTCACCCCAATTCATTCGTTCACATAGCCGTGAATCTTCAGTAACTTCAAGATTCAAAATGGTGGCGATGATCTCTGCTGTCTGTCTTGTTCGCGCCAGTGGACTGCTGAAGATTCGTGCGATGCCGTTTGATGCTAACTTCCTTGCGAGTCGTTCTGCCTCTTCTCGACCCTTTGACGTCAATGAAGGATCGCCGATCTTGCGATCTCTCTTACCGTGACGAATAAAGTGAAAACGCATTAAGCCTACCTGTCTTCCGATTTTTCTTGTGCACAATTTGTCGGAGTGGGGTTGTTGGGTAATTCTGCGCCGCTTGCGTGTAACGGTCGGGATCTGCGAAGCCGCCCTGTTTTTTAGGGCGGCTTGGGTGGCATCGGGCTGGGAGGATGTACGCAGGTCCCTTGTTATCGGCAGTCGCGAAGGGGTGGTTTCGCCACTTTCAACCCCTGAGATCAGGGCGTGAATACCGCGAGCGTCATAGACAATCTGCTTTTCTGGTTTTCTGCCTTTTCAGGCATGCAGAGGTTCCATCTCAATTCTTCAGATTCACCCCCGACTGAACACAACTCGGTGGAAAATCATGACTTACTCGATTTGTCCCTCTGCGCCAACATCTGTTGTCTAACTTTTCTCTTTAAGTTCTTCTTTCTCTCCCGCTCTTCCTTTTTTTTCTGCCGTTCCTCTCTTTTTGTTTTGCGATGCCGTTGGCTTTTTTTAACCTTCTGAATCCATTCTGCTCTATTGGCTAAGATTTCAGGGCTACTCTTTTCGCCATATGAAAGCTTGTTTAGAAAATCTATAATTTCATGCTGTCTTCCTCCAATTAAATCTGTGGCTCCAGGCCGAGTCAGTCCTCCCTCAAGTTCCCAATGATACCTATGAATCAGAGTATCGATCAGGATCATTTTTTCTTGAACTGATCGCGCGACCCTATACTTTTGCACGTATTCTTTAAGGAACGCTGTCATGCCGGATGCAATAAGGTGTTTGCCTCGAAACGACTTCTGGTATTCAGCCCACGTCAATTCCCAGTTACATGATTCACAGCGAAGTAAGAACTCCTTATCGAAGTTGTGCTCAAGCCCGCGTTGGCAGTGGGGACATCTCGCGAGACCGTTGTTCGCATCCCTTGCCTGGAAAATACTCTCGATTCTCACAAGCAGGCCAATCCCCACTTCGTTGATTAGCTCTTCATCCCGGATTCCTTGAGCGTCCTTAGCATAGAGCTCCGCGATTTTCTGCCGAGGGATTCTACTCGCCCAAATTGGCCTGTTGTATCTGACTTCAGTCATTAGCTTTTTCTCCAGTGCCCTACGCGAAGGCGCGAATGTGCCATAGCGCGAACCGTGCTGTTAGATGAAGTGCGAGCTATCGCTTCCTTGATGCCACGAACAAGACATCCTCGCTAGCAAAGTCGTTCGCTTCGACTATATCGCCTTGCGTTGAACTTATGTCGAAGCCATTCGTTGCCAATAGGCTCTCGATCTCGCTTTCGGGGAAATAGTGGTCCCACGTGATGTACTCCTTTGGATCTTGCCTGTCCTCCAGTACTACTGTTCGTATTCCCCAAGCTCTCTGGTCCGGAAAGTGTTTGCTCTCGTTCAACAAGAAGTGCGAAGAGTTCGCCCAAAATCCGCTACCGGAAACGTAGTTCCAGTCTCGTGATTCGCATTTGCTGTCGCTCAAGCGTGGCCCAAATATGTCGAAGAGAAACAATCCGTCCTTTACGAGGTGTTCATGAACGCGACTCAGAAACGTCATTTGTTCACGTGGCAAGAGAAGCACCAAAGTCGCAATAGATGCAGATAGCCGCGTCATACATGCCTTCAATAGGATCAGAGAGATAGTCTCCGCATTCATAGTGGATCCGAAGATCGCTCTCTCGGGCACTCTTCTTGGCGTACTCAATAGACATCGGATTAATGTCCAGACCGGTTACGCTGAACCCTTTGGTTGCCAGCTTGGTTGAGTATAAGCCTGGGCCACATCCTAGATCCAAGATGCGTTTTGTTCCTTTACATTGCTCCGCCACCCAGTCAATCGTTTTGCTGATAATATGAGGCTTTCGACTGGCCCCATCCGAATCTGGATCCAAGTGAGCAGAGAGCATCGCTTGAGATACATGCGGATCCATCCAGATATTCGCGTTCCCCCGGCGGTTATATTCAAGCGTGCTCGGAAACATGGATTCTCCTCGGTCGCATTTCATCTAACGATTCTCCGGTTTGCGAACCCCGAGCTTGTCAAGGGGTTGCCCGATAGGGCCAAGCGGCGTATGCCGCGTAGCGCATACCGTAGAATTTGGTTTTGCTTCGTTCAGTTTTTTATAAATGATTTCAGGAGACATTCAAGTGACGAGCCAGGAAATCACCCGGATACGTCCCATCCATGAAAGTTATTTGGCCGGTACTGCCATCCTGTTGGTCTTTGTTCAACCGCTTGATAGCATCTTCATTATTCACTACGACAGTGCATTCTAAATTTAGCGTATCCATGCGTTCTTTAAGATCATCTCCAAATTGAGGGTGATGGATGTCTGGTTCATGTTCCCGGGACAAATTGTAAGCACATAGAACAGGCGGAGCATCCTGAGAGAGAAAATTGATCGGAGATCCGTCCTCCACTAACTGCACGGCACGCTCATCAAGATGTGGCCAAACATCCCTCGGTACACCAAAAAGGTCCGCCAATACTTGTTCATAAATGTGGACCTTGCCACCTATCAGTTGTGAGATGAAACGAGGATCGTATGAGGTTTGTCCATCTATTATATATATACAGGCAGGTCTGGTCGGTTCCCGCTCGATAGGATCATCGCTTTCTGGTTCAGCCATATCAGGACGAAACCCCAACCAGAGCGACATAGCAGCCCCAGCAGACAATCCACCTGCGGCGATACGTTGCGGATCCAGGCCCCAGGATGGTGCGTGATATCTGACAAATTGAAATGCTCGTCTGCAATCGTAGTAGGGGGCGGGATATATTGCATGTTGAGAAAAGCGATAATTTATCGTAACAAGAGATATGCCCTGGTCAAACAGGATGGGAACGAGACGAGGTCCTCTTTCAGATTTGTCCCCAAAGTAGAATCCGCCGCCATGTATCCATACAAAAATAGGAGAGGGACTTTTTGAAGGTGCCTTATAAACATCAAGCACATTTCTCTCGTGAGGGCCATAAGGGACATTCTGAAAGGTTGGTTTCATATTGGTTTTTCTTCCTGTTATATCAGTACTACACTTTATCGCGTGCTTCTAACCATCGCTTTGATATAGAGATAAAAGCCCACATCCAGAGGACATGAGCTTTTAGTTTGATTCATACCTTTCGCAACTAATTTATAGATCAAATTTCGGTCTTTTCCTTCAGAGACAGAAGCCGATCGCGCAGTTCTGCGGCGCGTTCGAAGTCTTCGAGACCCACGGCTTCGCGGATCTGGTCGCGCAGGTCCTGGGACAGGGATTTGGGGCGGTCGCGACGAATTTCGTCTGCCCATTCCTGGAGGAAGGCGATTTCTTCGCTTTCTTCGATGAGGTCGTGACGGTCAAATTCTCTGAAGAAGGCTCGGAGTTCGTCAATGCCCTCGTCAATTTTTGACAGTGCCATATCGTAGGCTTCGCGTTCGAGATACATCAGGACTTCAGCTCTTACGCGGTGTCCAATGACAAAGGGGCGATAGTGCTCAAACGCCATACGGTCTTCCTCGTCTTCTGCGTATTCTTTGACAAAGTCGAAAAGTTCGAGGTTGCGTTCGGCGTCTTTTTTGGCGTTGAGATATTCGCCTATTTCGAGAAAGCTAATGCGGCGATGATAATATTGGAGGGCTTCCATTTGGAGGGCCATGCAGCTTTCAGAATCGAGCACAAAGTCTTCTGAGCCTGGTTTTTGTGCCTGCGCTTTGTAATAGTGCAGGAGCGATTCATACCCTTCGGGCTCTTGGCCGTCGGGGCGACCTGTGACATCCATTTGCAAGATACCCATTTCGATGCGGAGTTGAACTTTGGCGCGACCATCATTTCCTCTGATTTTGCGAACACACAATTGACCGGGTTCACAAGGCCAGTCATCCAGAAGTGGCTGAATATCTTTACTCATCGGGGCGTATCCTCCATTGATAAATTGATTGAGGAAAATAAGCTCGAAAGCAGTTTACGATAATCACTATATGTTGTCAAGAAATTAGCGGGAAGAGAGAATGCTTTGCACACCTCATCTCACTGCAGGTATTGACACACTCAGTTCATTCGCTGTTTCGACTGTGTTGTCCCAGGTTTCGTCTTCGATAAAGACACCTTCGGCTTCGCGTTTGGCGCGTGTGTCGTGTTCGATTTCCCCTGGGAGATAGATTTTATCGACATCGGGCTGGGTGCGAGAGGACTTGATCCAGTCGCAGAGACGGCCAATTTCGTTGAGATAATCAGAGAGATCGATAAAGCTGTCGATTTTGATGGCGATGGCGATATAGCCACTGCCGCCTCGCGTGGGTTGTTCCGAACTACATCCCGCCCATGAGAGACCGCCCGCGATGGCGTCGATCATCATGCCCAGGCCATATCCCTTGTGGCCCTGAGGGCCGCCCAGGGGCAGCATCGCCACGTCGCTACCTTTGAAGCGGTTGGGGTCATTCACGGGATTGCCGTCTGCATCTACGAGCCAGCCTTCGGGTGTTTTTTGCCCGCGCGCGCGATACACATCGACTTTGCCACCGGCAGACATGCTGGTGGTTATGTCGAGCATGAGGGGAGGTCCGTTGGGTGTGGGGGCACTGAAGGCTATGGGATTGGGAGGTAGGCGTCGGCTCGTGCCGCCAAAGGGAGCGGTGAATCGCCCACCGCCATTGAGCATGAGCAGGCCAATGCAGTTGCGTTCAGCCGCTTTGGGTGGATAATCGCCCAGGCGACCGATGTGACTGGATCGGTGGACAGCTATGGCACCAATGGTGTGTTCGAGAGCGCGGTCAGTAGCCATTTGCATGGCTTTGTGGGCGACGACAATACCGATGGTGCGCTCGGCATCAATGACGGCTGAGACCGGGGTTTCTCGAATAATTTTGAGTTCGCGCACGGGTTTGATGTTGCCGCTTGTGATGACGCGAATGTAGCCCGGCGTGCGAATAACACCGTGCGAATCGTGCCCGTAGAGGTTGGCATCCACGAGGTGGTCGGCTACGATGTGAGCCTGATCTTCTGGGAATCCCGCAGCGCTGTAGAGTTCGCGTTGCAGGGTTCGAAGGTGCGTTGCGTCAATAGTGGGCATATAGTGTATGTCCTTTCGAAAAGGATGGGTGTGTGTGCCAGTGTTTAACTATTGGATCGCCTGGCGAACCCAATCGAGCGCGGAGAGCGGCATGATGCCGTAGTTGTAAAAGGCGAATTTGGTCACGCCTTGTTCTCGGGCCGCCTGAAGATTGGCACAGAGAGTTTCTGCATCGGGGGAGGCTGGGGGATAGGCTTGAAGTCCGACAACGAGTTGGTCTGGACTCTGGATGATGGGTAAAAGTTCAGAGACTCGCGTTCTGGTGCGTTGGGGATCGGCAGTATAAGAAAGAATTTCTACACTGTCAGCAATTTGTGCAATGGCTTTGGGATTCGATCCCGTGATTGTTGAATCGCCCATCAAGATATAGGAGAGCGGAACATCAACGGACGCTTTGAGTTCGCGCACGAGAGATGTGACAATTTCTTCGCGCATGGCGTCAAATGTTGCGAGATCGGGTATTGTGCGTTTGAGTTCTGCGATCGTTTCCCGAACGGGTTGACCGGTTTCAAAGGCCGTGCGGATTTTTGCGGTGACAGCGCTTTGTAGCTGTGCAATGTCGATATTGGTTTCCAGGGCTCGTTTTTTGCAACTGTCGCAGAAACAGAGTGAAAAGAGGTAGCGTCCGCCAGAACTTAGATCAATACCGTGTTTGGCGTGGTAATGCAGATGGCCCCAGCCGGAGTAGGCAAGGGATTCACATTCGAGGAGGGAGATGCCGTAGTTGAGAACGAGATCGCGAGAAAGCGCGATGGCAAAGGCGCGTACGTCTGGATTGGCAGGGCAGAGGGCCGATGTGCTGATGTCACCTGTGCAGCGGACTTCGGCACATTCGGGATGGGATTGCGCCTGATAGGAGTTGTGAAAAAAGACGGTCCAGGAATTGAGGTTTATACCAGCGGATGATGCGGCTTTTGCTGCTTCGCCCCACCAGTTTTCATATTGCATCAAAGGGCTGACGTGTGGTTTGATCGCGCCGTAAAGCGATTCCTGTGGCTCGAAATAAATTGCTGCCTGTGAGACCGCGAGTGTGTTGTTGGCGGGTAAATGGGGGCGCAGCATGTCAAAGGTGTGGTAAGCCGATGCCAGGTTGATGGCGTCGAGTTTGACTTCTTCGCGGAGTTTGTGGAGGACGGCGCTATAACCTTCGTCGCGCAAATCCCAGGGATAGGTCCACATGGTGGCGTTGAGTGCAGGCATTGGGATGCTCCTTTCTCTATATTAAGACATGGTATTTTCGTTTTGGATAATTTCAAAGCGATTTTTGAAACGGGTTGAAAGGAGATTGACTTTTTCCCCAAAATATGGTATAACCTGTTTTGTATTCAATATAGTTTGGAGGAATGGATGACAAAACTCGGATTGGGTGTGATTGGATGCGGCAATATGGGCGCGAGTCTGGCCAATGGTGCGCGGGATTTGGACTGCGCGGAAGTGGTTTGTGTCAGCGATGTGGATAGTGAAAAAGGTCAGGCACTATCTGAGAAAATGGATTGCGATTACGAGGTGGATTATCACATCATGCTGGCGCGGGAGGATGTGCAGGCGGTCATGATTGCCACGCCGCCGTTTTTGCACAGTGATCCCACAATAGCAGCAGCCCAGGCGGGCGTGCATGTGTTTTGCGAGAAGCCCATGTCGCCGACGCTGGCGGGGTGTGATGCGATGATCGCCGCGTGTGAGCAAGGCGGGATTAAGTTGGGTATTGGGCTGGTGTGTCGTTTTCATCCGGTGCATCGCAAGGTGCGCGATTTGGCTCGCGGGGGCGATTTGGGTTCGCCTTTGTGTTTGATGGTTCATCGCCTGGGCGGTGGATGGGGTGGTGTGTGGTCTGCAACATGGCGAGAGTCAAGAGCAAAAAGTGGCGGTACACTGATGGAAGTGAATGCGCATGAAATCGATTTTATGCGTTTTGTGATGGGCGATGCGGAATCGGTTTCTGGGGTGGGGGGGCAGTTCGTGCAGATGGAGACGGATTTTCCAGACGTGGCACTCGTGTCGATCCGATTCAGAAACGGTGGGGTAGGTGTCTTGCATTCCAGTCAAGCAAGTACTATTGGCGGTTATGGCGGGCGGTTGGATTGTGCAGAAGGCTCGGCGGTCTTTCCGTCGTTTTGGGGCGGTGAAGGTGGTTTGCGATACAAGAGATACGATGGGGATGAAACGGCTGTTGCTGCATCGGATTTATCGCAAGACGAAAGCCCGGTGAGTCAGGAGATTCGCGCGTTTTGCGAAGCGGTGCTCAATGGAGAGGACCCACCGGTCTCTGGTGTAGATGGTCGGGCAGCCGTGGAGATTGCGTTGGCTGCTTATCAGTCCATTGAAACGGGTGAAACAATTGTGCTTCCGTTTGAGGAATGAGACATCATGGCGCGAAAATTTGATATTCCAGAATTTTACAAAAGTCCGATTATTTCGCAGGTCAAAAGAGCGAGACAACTATCGGATCCAAAAAAGCGCGATTTGCAGCCCTCGGTGCTGGATTTTGGGCCTGTGCGATTTTTTTTAGCGCGGCATTTTGGGTTTTGCTTTGGCGTGGAGAATGCCATTGAAATTGCGTATAAAACCCTGGAAGCGCATTCGGACCGACGCGTGTTTTTTCTGAGTGAGATGATTCACAATCCCAATGTGAACGCAGATTTGCAGGATCGCGGTGTGCAGTTTATGTTTACGCCGTCTGGCGAACAGCTTATTCCGTGGGAAGAACTTGTTCCCGAAGATATCGTTGTCGTGCCAGCTTTTGGTACAACTGTGGGAACGCAAGAGGAATTGGCCCGGCGGGGGATTGACCCATATCAGTACAATACCACATGTCCATTTGTCGAAAAGGTGTGGAAGCGCAGTGCCCAATTGGGAGATGGGGATTATACTGTCGTCATTCACGGGAAGACCATACACGAAGAGACGCGGGCAACTTTTTCACACGCGGTTCAAAATGCAGAGGTCGTAGCCGTATTGAATTTGAAAGAGGCGCGTATTTTAGCAAATATTATTCGGGGCAAACGCGGTCTCGGTGCTTTTGAACGGTATTTTAGATACAAGTGCTCACAGGGATTTGACCCCAGCATCCATTTGTCGCGCATCGGTGTGGTGAATCAGACGACGATGTTGGCTACTGAAACGCATAAAATCGCCAGGATCATTCGGCAGGCACTCATGGATCGGTACGGAGCGGAGAATATCGAAGACCATTTTGCGGATACATCAGATACGCTTTGTTATGCTACCAACGAAAATCAGAATGCGACATACACACTTATTGAGCAAGGGGCAGATATCGCTCTGGTTGTGGGGGGATACAATTCTTCGAATACGTCGCATATTGTGGAATTGTGCGAGGAAGCCATGCCGACGTTTTTTGTGAAGGATGCCGAGGAGTTGATTTCAGAATGCGAAATTCGGCATTATTGTCTCAAGTCGCACGGGGTGGAGATTGCCGAGAATTGGTTGCCCGATAAAAAACCTGTGGATGTCGCACTGACATGTGGTGCATCGTGTCCCGATGCAGTAGTGGATGGTGTGCTGTTGCGCGTGTTGTCTTTTTTTTCCCAGGCGCGGGATGTGAAGGATGTGCTGGCGTCGTACAGGGCGATGGAGCCTGTGTAATACGGAATGAGGTACCGCGGGAGTGGTTTACTCCTCTCCTAAGACTTCGAGAAGCCTGCGAACTTTTTCCAGTGATTCCTTTGTTTGCAAGCGTAGTAGTGCAGAAAGCACAGCTTTTCCGTCTTCGGAAGAGAGTAAAATATTCAGTTCTCTGAGTTGTTCTATTGTGAGTGTATTAATCCGGTCGCTTACAATACTACTCAACTCGGGATCGCGCTCTCGCGGGTAAACAATAGTCGTTTCGGGATTCGCACCCAAAAGGACATCCGGCGAAACGCCCAGAGCAGTAGCAATAGCGACCAGGGTATCGGCTCGGGGCACTTTTGTCTCTGCTTCAATGCGAGATACTGTCGCCTGGTCAATATTGGCCGCATTGGCGAGGTCGTGTTGAGACCAGTTTTTTGCGTGCCGTAATTCCCTTATTTTTCGTCCAGTTACAATCATAAATGAAAAATAAGGGAATTTTATGGGTTTATTTATGTTCATAGGCATATATTGCGATTAAAAATATGTATTTATACATATTACACGTTTGCATTTTTGAATTGGAGCCGCTATGAGAAAAATGTATTGGACAGACCTGAGAACTTCTAAAATTCAGTGTGCAAATACAGACGGTTCAGATGTCAAAGATCTCGTTGCTACTGGATTGCGTATTCCAAATAGTATCGCCATAGATGAGGATGAGGGGAAGATGTACTGGACGGACGCTGGGACGTCCAAAATTCAGCGTGCAAACACAGACGGTTCAGATGTCGAAGACCTCGTTGTTACCGACGTGTATCTTCCAGGTGGAATGACCGTGCATGGAAAGAAGAAAAAAATATATTGGACAGATGCGGCCTGGGGAGAGACCATGGGGTGCAAAGTACAACGAGCGGATCTGGATGGCTCTCATGTCGAAACCCTCGTTTTCACCGAAATGAGTATTCCCAACGGTATTGTCTTGGATCTGGACATGGGTAAGATATACTGGACAGATTTAACTAAAATTCAACGAGCGGATCTGGATGGCTCTCATGTCGAAACCCTCGTTTTCACCGAATTACTGCCATTGGGGATTGCCTTAGACGTGGGTGAAGGGAAGATGTACTGGACGAACTATAAGGGGGCTGGTGTGTCTAAAATTCAATGTGCGAACACAGATGGTTCAGATGTTGAAGATCTCGTTACCGTGGGATTGGATCGGCCATCTGGGATTGCTCTGGATGTCGTCAAAAGGAAGATGTACTGGGGGGACTATGACAACTATGGCACGTCTAAAATTCAATGTGCGAACACAGATGGTTCAGATGTTGAAGATCTCGTTACCGTGGGATTGGATCGGCCATCTGGGATTGCCTTATGCTGCTTCTAATATCTCACCTTTTCATGGGTTGACTTTCGCCCTTGCATGCGCTATATTGGAACCACACAAGAAAGGAGGTGGTCGAATGAGTGAAATGACCAGTGGAGGTGGCTGTCGTTAGGTGCGCCTCTGCCAGGAGCGGGGTATAGCATCTCGAATGGTAGCGCACCTGGCAATCCAAGACAGCCATTGAGCGGTTTGTTATCTGCCATATTGGCGATTTTTTGATAGTCGCGAGGCAGAGACTTCCGTCAGACGATGCGCCGCACGGAGATGGGTCGGTTACCCGACACCCGACGTGTGGCGCTTTTTTGTGGCTTTCTAACTTGACAAAATTGGATTATACTGTACTTTCAAAGGCTTAAAGATTCTAAAATCAGGAGAGGAGGTGAGCGCATTGCGCCATAACCATGCGGCGCGATTGAGACGATGATGACACCTAGTGCCAAAAAAGATGATGTTGAACAGACCTGGTATGTCGCCGATGCAGAAGGCAAGGTGCTCGGGCGATTTGCCAGTGGCGTTGCCAGAATTTTGCGCGGCAAACACAAGCCTTTTTATACTCCCCATGTTGATACAGGGGATCATGTGGTTATTGTAAATGCCGAAAAAATTCAGGTGAAGGGCAATAACAAAGCCCAGCAAAAGGTTTATACGAGCTATAGTGGATATCCCGGCGGGCTTAAGAAGCAAACGCTGGAAGACGCGCTGGAAAAGCGCCCCACGTTTGTACTCGAGCACGCGATTCGGGGCATGTTGCCTCACAACAAGTTGGGGCGACAGATGATCAAAAAGGTCCGTATTTATGCCGGGCCAGAGCACCCACACCAGGCTCAGTCACCTGAGCCTATTGATTTATAGAGGAGGTGATTGTTTGGCAGTTGAACCACTGAGTTCTGCTACGGGGCGTCGCAAAACATCGACAGCGCATGTGAAACTTTTTCCCGGAACGGGGTCGATTATTATCAATGGGCTTTCCGCGCTCAACTATCTCAAACGAGAGACATTGGTGATGATTATCGAACAGCCCTTAGATGTGACCGAGACCCGAGGGACTTATGATATTGTTGCCAAAGCAAAGGGTGGCGGTTTGACCGGTCAGGCCGGTGCCGTGCGATTGGGTATTGCGCGCAGTTTGCAGCGCGTGAATACGGGCAATCACAAACCCCTGCGACAGGCGGGGTTGCTCACGCGCGATCCGCGCAAAGTGGAACGCAAAAAACCCGGGCAGCCCGGAGCACGCAAAAAATTCCAGTTTTCCAAGCGTTAGACCAGAGTATCTTATCTGGATATCACATGTATCCTGATTGCTTCACGGGTGCCAGATGGCAGTGCGGCAATATGAGGGATGCAGAGGACAAACCCAAAGTGCAGGAGGTAACATGGCTGTTGTTTCTATGAGGCAACTGCTCGAATCTGGGGTTCACTTCGGGCATCAAACCCGGCGGTGGAATCCAAAGATGCAGAAGTACATTTTTACAGAACGCAATGGTATTTACATTGTCGATTTGCAAAAGACGCAGATGCAAATCGAAACGGCATATCAAGCTGTGCGCAAGGCTGCTGAAACAGGTCAGCCGATACTTTTTGTCGGCACGAAGAAACAGGCCAAAGACATCATTGTAAATGCCGCTGAACGCTGCGATATGTTTTTTGTCAACAACCGCTGGTTGGGGGGCATGCTGACGAATTTTCAAACTATTCGGCAGAGCATTCGTCGCTTGGACACGTTGGATAAAATGGCTGGCGATGGCACATATCAGCAGTTGACCAAAAAGGAAGTGTTGCGTTTGGAACGCGAGCGCGATAAGTTGCAAAAATCTCTGGGCGGGATCCGCAGCATGGGGCGTTTGCCAGCACTCGTTTTTGTCGTGGATACCAAAAAGGAAAAAATCGCAGTCGCCGAAGCGCGTCGCCTGGAAATTCCGCTTGTGGCAATTGTCGATACCAACTGCGATCCGGATGAGGTTGACCATCCGATTCCGGGCAATGATGATGCAATGCGGTCCATTGCGCTGATTACAAATTTAATGGCCGAGGCCGTAATTGAGGGAACAACTGTTCGGCAGGATGAAGAAGAAGAAGGCCCTGCGCCAGATGCAGGCCCTGAGATTACAGAAATCGATCCCAGCAATAATTGAGGAGATGGAGACTGAAATGGCTATTTCTGCAAAAATGGTTCAGGAGTTGCGTGCCAGAACCAATGTGGGCATGATGGATTGTAAACGGGCACTCGAAGAGGCCGATGGCGTTATGGATAAGGCTGTTGAGTTGTTGCGTAAACGGGGTATTGCCAAAGCTGAGAGCAGAGCAGGACGTCAGGCCAAAGAGGGGGCGATTGCGTCTTATATCCATGCGGGAAGCCAATTGGGGGTTTTGCTCGAGATCAATAGCGAGACCGACTTTGTAGCGCGTACCGATGAGTTCCAGACATTTTCAAAAGATGTGGCTATGCACATCGCCGCCGCTGCACCTCTTGTGGTAAATCGCGAGGATGTAGATGCCGAAATGCTGGAAAAGGAAAAAAGTATTTATCGCGATCAGGCACTCGGTGAAGGCAAACCAGAGCACATCGTGGATCGAATTGTAGATGGTCGCATGGAAAAATACTACCAGGAAGTGGTCTTAATGGAACAGGCTTTTGTCAAAGATCCGGACAAAACCATTCAGGACCTGCACTCAGATTTGGTGGCCAAGTGCGGCGAAAATATCACCATTCGCCGATTTGCCCGTTTTGTCCTGGGAGAAGAGAGTTAAGCATTGATAATGCCCAGAGGAGGTGCGCCGTGATTGATGAGATTATGGCTGAAGCGAGAACGGCCATGCAAAAGTCTGTGATAGCCTTGCAAAATGAGATGGCTACAGTACGCACCGGGCGTGCTAACGCGCATTTGCTGGATCAAATTCGGGTCGAGTATTACGGCTCACAGGTGCCGATTAATCAGGTCGCTACAGTGGGTGTGCCAGAACCTCGTTTGATCGCGATTCAGCCCTGGGATAAGTCGGCGATTCCGCTGGTTGAAAAGGCAATTCTGGAATCGAATTTGGGATTGACGCCGGCCAACGATGGCACAATTATTCGGTTGACTATTCCGCAGTTGACAGAAGACCGCAGGCGAGAGTTGGTGCGGGTGGTGAAGCAATATGCCGAAGAAAGTCGCATTTCAGTTCGCAATACTCGTCGCGATGCTAATGAACTCATCCGCGATGCACAAAAGGAAGGCGAGATTCCGGAAGACGATGCCAGGCGAACAACAGAGCGCGTGCAGGCTTTGACCGATGAGTTTGTCGCAAAAATTGATGATGTGTTAGCAGAAAAAGAAGAAGAAATTATGGAGGTTTGATGCGGAGTAAGATCTGCTGAATTGAAAAGGCCATCTCTATTGCGAGGTGGCCTTTTGATTTTTCAATTTGAATATTGGCATAGCCCTTTTTAGTATCTGATCGTATAGATCTCTACAAATTCGCCGTAGTGCCAGACGTAATACGCCGTGCGGTAGTGCGATTTGGATCTGCCTGTTCGGGCAGCGCGTTCAACGGCTTCGGGGGGGTTGACGATTAAGAGTTTGCTGTCGAGACGAAAACGAAAGCCCAGATGCGTGACAAAGGGCGCGAAGATCACACTGCCTGTTCGCGCGTCGATAACGGCGAGTTGCTGGCATTCTTCACCGCAAAACCACCGCACAATGGTTTGATCGCCCGCAAAATTGGGTCCAATTTTGGTGCCTTGAATCAGGCGGTCTTTGAATCGAATCGCGCGCGGATGGCTTACGAGATTAACGGGACGCGGTTTGTCTTTGTAAATTTGGTATGAGGGAATCGCGTGCTGTTCAAATTCGGGCATTTCAGTCACGCGGCCGGGTGCTTTGGGTAACTCGAGTTCGGGCATACAGGCAAACAACATCAAAAAGAGAACGGGATGGATTGATTTGTATTTTGGCATTCTCATGCGTCATTTCTCGGTGATAATAGAAGTCGCTGATGCTATTAACTACGCACCAAATGGCTTTTTCGTCAAGTCGCGCTATCATTTAACCAATTGAAAACAGGTTCACTTTTATGAGGAGATCCATGAGAGACAAACTAAATGCGGTTGTTCAAGCGCACAATTTTTCGGGTGTGGTTCTCGTCGTGCGATTGAGAGAGCGATTATTGGCTCAAGGATATGGGCTGGCGGACCTGGAAAACAATGTGCCAAATGCCCTGCATACCAAATTTCGCATTGGTTCCATAACCAAGACATTTACTGCAATGGCGGTGATGATATTGGCCGAGCAGGGCAAACTCCAAATAGACAATTTGCTCTCTGAACATTTACCGGACATTCCCGATCACTGGACCGGGATCACATTACACCATCTGCTGAGCAATACGGCGGGGATTATACATGTGTGGGAACTGCCCGGTTTTTCTGATACCATGTCGCTGAAAGCAACCCCTGATGAGACAATTCAAAAAGTTGTGGATCGGCCCCTCGTGGCGCCGCCGGGTACAAAATATCACTATAGCGGAACGGGATTTTTTGTGTTGTCGCGAGTGATCGAAAAAGTGTCGGGTCAATCATATCAGACTTTTTTGAAAGAGCACATATTTGACCCTATAGAGATGGCCGATACGGGATGCGATTTTGCCACATCGGGCACGCGGGTATGCCCCTGCAGAGAATGGCGTGATCAATTCGCCGATGATCTATATGCCAATTCTGACCGGTGGGGGAAATTTGTATTCCACAGCAGAAGATCTGGCGAAGTGGGATGCCGCGCTCGGCGATGGCAAACTGATTTCACAGGCTTCTTACGAGCAGATGTTTACGCCGGTGTTGAACAATTACGCCTGCGGCTGGCGCGTGGAGGACAATGGATCTGTCATGCACGGCGGTAGCGTATCGGGATTCAACACAGTTTTGTTGCGGTTTTTAGATGACGAGATCTGTATTATTGTATTGAGCAATGTGAATCCCGCCCCTGTAAAATCCATTGCGCAACAACTCGCGGCGGTTGTGTTTGCCTGAGAGACTGTTTTAAAACTCATTTTGCCCCTTCTCAGCTATGCGCTATTGCCCTGTCATTCTGAGCGGAGCGCAGCGGAGTCGAAGAATCTCTTACCAACTCAGGTGGAAAAGATGCTTCGGCTACGCTCAGCATGACAAAACGCCGGACATCCGTAGCATCAGGTATTAATTTTAAAACAGCTTCTGAGTAACACCGCTGAGTATCGCGCGTTGCTTGACTCCCCACTGTCCATTGGGTACATTTGCATACCATTTATGTCATGATCTAGAGGAGCCTGTTATGAGCAGCACATTTGGTCGCGTATTTCGCATCACCACATGGGGGGAGTCACACGGTGGTGGCGTTGGCGTTGTTCTGGATGGATGCCCGCCCGGCCTGGAGATCAGCGAAGAAGATATCCAAATTGAGCTCGACCGCCGCAAACCGGGCCAGAGTAAAATCACCACACAACGCAAAGAAGAAGACCAGATAGAAATTCACTCGGGTCTTTTTGAGGGTCAAACCCTGGGTACGCCCATCTCGATGATGGTGTGGAATCAGGATGCGCGTTCCAAAGATTACGAAGAGATACGCACCAAATACCGCCCTTCGCACGCCGATTATACATATCAGCAAAAATACGGCATTCGCAACTGGAAAGGAGGGGGCAGAGCCAGTGCGCGCGAGACAATCGGCCGCGTTGCAGCAGGTGCGGTTGCGCGCAAATTGCTCAAACGCGATTGCGATATCGACATTATCGCTTATGTTCGCCAGGTTCACACCCTTGTTGCCAATGTCGATCCCGTCAGGGTTACCCGCAATCAGGTCGAGTCGAATATTGCCCGTGTGCCCGATTTCGAGATTGCTGAGCAAATCATTCGGCGCATTGATGCTGCCCGAAAAGATGGCGACTCTCTCGGTGGCGTGGTCGAGGCCGTCGCCCATCGCGTTCCACCCGGCTGGGGAGAACCCATCTTTGACAAACTCGAAGCCGACTTCGCCAAATCTATGCTTTCACTGCCCGCCTGCAAAGGCTTTGAATCCGGCTCTGGTTTTGGCGGTATTGCGATGACTGGCTCTGCACACAACGATCCTTTTTACAACGATGGCAGCGGCATTCACACGCGCACAAATTATTCCGGCGGGATTCAGGGCGGTATCTCCAACGGCGAACCCGTTGTCATTCGCGCAGCTTTTAAGCCGACTGCTACGATTTTGGCCGAGCAAGAAACCGTTGATATCCACGGCAATTCCACCACGCTCAAAGGGCGCGGTAGGCACGACCCATGTGTCTTACCCCGCGCTGTTCCCATTGTCGAAGCGATGATGGCACTCGTACTGGCAGACCACTATTTGCGCCAGCGCGGACAAAGAGGTTAATCGATATGAAATGCAGCATGGAAGGTTGCCCAGGTGAATACGAAAAGAAAGAAATTTTTCATACAGTGCGCTATCAAGGGCAAGTTGTCGTCATTGACAATATTCCTGCCGAAGTTTGCACCATTTGCGGCGATGTGCTTCTTAAGCCTGAGACAGTTCAATATATTGAAGAACTTCTCAAAACAAGTTCACAACCTGCCGAAATGGTACCGCTTTATGAATACAAATAAAATACCAAAATGATCAATGCCCAAATTTTCACCTGTATTAAAAACGCCAACTCTCACACCTATCGCTTTCCGTGGCGGAACTTTACGCATCTCTTAAAATATCGCGCAGAGCATCAGGCAGATAAGCCCGCGTTGATCTTTTGCGATTGCGATACGGATGCTCGCACGGTTATTACCTATTCTGAGTTTGAACGTCTCACCGCCGCGCTTGCAGGTCTGATGCATCGCGAATACGGCATAAGATGCGGCGATTGCGTCGGTGTTGCCTTGTCCAATTGTGCAGAAATACCCCTACTTACCTTTGCTCTTTTTCGCCTTGGCGCGACTTCTGTTCCTCTCGATATTGCCAAAGATGTTACAGAGCGTAAGCGCTACAAACTGCAGAATGCCGGGGCCAGGTTGCTCGTTGTTTTGCCCGAACATGCAGAAGATCAACGCCGTGCATTACCAGATATCCAGATTGCGACAACAGAGCAGTTGCTCGCCGCCGATGGATATGACGCCGCGGATATCGAACCTGAGTGGTCTGGCGATCCAGAAGGCGAACAACACACCAGCATTGTGCTGTACACATCGGGTACAACAGGCCATCCCAAAGGCGCGTGTATTACCCGGCAAAGCCTCACAGCCAATGCGGATGGCATTATTCGCTGGCTCGGATTTGATGCGCGTGAACGGCTCAATCTCGTTTTACCACTTCATCACATCAATTCTACCACGTTTTCGATCACCAGCTTTATGGTGGGGGGGAGCCTTGTGCTCAACTCGCGCTATAGTGTTTCGGCGTTTTGGCGTATCATATCGCGGGAGCGGGCGACATCTGCGAGTATTGTACCGACGATTATGGCCGACCTGCTCGCCCGCGCCGATGACTTTGAGCGCGAGGGCTACGATATATCTTCGCTGAAAAAAGTTATGATCGGCTCGGCACCTGTTCCACCCAATATTGCCTGCCAATTTGTCGATCGCTTTGGCGTTCGTCTCGTTCAAGGATATGGCTCGACCGAAGTTAGTTTGCGCGTTACCGGCGTACCACCCGATTTGCCCGATGAGCAGTACCGCGATGTACTCGAACAAAATGCCATTGGTGTTGAGCTTGCCAATAACAATATAAGAATTGATGGTGGGAGAAACGAAGGCGATATTGGTGAAATCCTCATACGCGGTCCCGTGGTTGCCAATGGCTACCTCAATCAGCCCAAAGATACTGCCGAGGTTTTTTGCAATGGCTGGTTCCACAGTGGCGACATGGGTTATTTCCGCGACATGTATAACCATCGTTTCTATTTTATGCATGGTCGGAAAAAAGAAATCATCATCAAAGGCGGTGTCAACATCTCACCCATCGCCGTTGAAAATGCCCTGCGCGCCGCCTGTCCAGAGCTCGACGCTGTTTATGTGATTGGTCTTCGTCATGACCGATGGGGAGAAGACGTTTGTGCAGCAGCTATTTTTAAATCTGGGATCAACGTGGCCGAAGGAGTCCAGGATATTCTCAGACGCGGACAAAGCGGTCAAATTCCAGGCTTGAGTGCCTACGAAGCCCCTTCGCACATTATCCCAATTACACCTGAAGATCGCCCATTGACCTCTACGGGTAAAGTTCAGCGCAGCGCCCTGCAAGAGATTATTCAGAATCAAATTGACATCATCTGAACTATCTGCTGCGATTGACACAATTTGTCTTGTACATTATATACCTGCGGTGGGGACTGGCCACTGACCACTTTCTGGTGATTGTCATGTTGCGTATTTTTCTCCTTCTCTTTCGTCTCTTGCGCGTACGCGGGGTCTTGTCAATCATCTCTCGACTCCCAAAATACTTGCGCCTTGCCTGGCGACTGTTATGGGATTCCCGCATACCTGTATTGCCCAAAGTGTTTGTTGTTTTAACCGTTTTATATGGCCTTTCTCCCTTTGATATTATCCCGGAAGTGATTCTCCCTCATATCGGATTTGGAGATGACATTGTGTTTGTTATCCTGTCTATTCGCAATTTGATCGCGGCCAGTCCGCAGAATATCGTTCAGGAACACGCTCGTAAGATTGCAGAGAAATCGTGATTTATGTCCCGCATGGATTTCAAAACACAGATCGCCGCTGATCTCCTTACGTGGTATCGCAAATACAAACGCGATTTGCCCTGGCGACAGACAGACGATCCCTATCGCATCCTGCTGTCTGAGTTTATGCTCCAGCAAACGCAGGTCGATACTGTTATTCCCTATTACCATCGCTTTCTCGGTCGCTTTCCCACGGTTTGTGACCTCGCGAATGCCTCACAGGATGATGTCCTCAAAGCCTGGGAGGGATTGGGCTATTACGCCCGTGCCCGCAATTTGCACAAAGCCGCGCATTCTATTGCTACGGACTTTGGCGGCACGGTGCCCAATACTTACGACGAACTCAAATCTCTGCCCGGCTTTGGGCCTTATACCACAGCCGCAGTTTTGAGCATTGCTTATGATCGCGACCATGCCGTGCTCGATGGCAATGTCATTCGCGTTATCACGCGGCTCTTTGATATTGGTGACGACGTCACGCAAACCCGCGTCAAAAACCAACTTTGGAATCTCGCCCAGGCCCTGTTGCCAAAAGGTGAAGCTGGCACCTACAATCAGGCGATTATGGAACTCGGCGCACTGGTCTGTACCACTAAAAACCCGGCGTGCGATCAGTGTCCCGTGCAAAAATACTGTGCGGCGTACAAGGCCGGAAATCCGCAGCGTCTGCCCGTCAAAGCTAAAAAGAAACCGCGCCCCCATCACACGCAGTGCGCGGGTATTGTGTGGCACAATGACAAAGTGCTCATTACCCAGCGCCCGCAAAATGGCTTGCTGGGTGGGCTTTGGGAATTTCCCTCAGGAACGCAACAGAGCGGGGAATCTCTGCAAGACACATGCAGGCGCGGAATAAAAGAAATCGCGGGTATTGATGTCGAAATCAACGATCGCTACCGCACCGTCAAGCACGCTTTTACGCACTTCAGCATTACCCTGCACACTTTCCAATGTCATTATATTAAAGGTCGAGCACATCCACTCCTGTGTGATAATCTCGCATGGGTTGTGCGTGCTGATTTCAACGCTTATGCCTTTTCCCGCACCAGCCGCAAACTCATTGATTATCTAAAACAAGATGTCCAAAATGGCCTTTTTTGATTTGAACGCAATCTCAGGGAGGTTTCATGAAACTCGAAAACAAAATCGCGCTCATCACGGGCGCAGGATCGGGCATTGGAAAAGCCATTGCCCTCGAAATGGGCAGCGCAGGCGCGCATATCGCGGTTAATGATCTCACTGCTGAAACAGCCGAAACCACTGCACATCAGATCGAAGATCTCGGACGCGAGGCCCTCGTCATTCCCGCAGATGTAGCCGACTCGGAGCAGGTCGAGAATATGGTTCAACAGACGCTCAATCGCTTCGGGCGCATTGATATTCTGGTCAATAATGCCGGTGTGTACATTCCGCAAGATGGCGGCGTTACAGCCATTACAGACGAAGCGTGGCAGCGCATTCTCGATGTCAATCTCAATGGCCCTTTTTATTGTAGTCGCGCTGTTGTCAAAGACATGATAGCGCGCAAGCAGGGCGGCAAGATTATTAACATTTCATCTGTACAGGCCGAAGTCGCGCATTTTGATGCTTCTGCCTATCAGCCCTCTAAAGCCGCTGTGGTCATGCTCACGCGAACCCTTGCCGTGGAACTCGCCCCTTACAAGATCAATGTCAATGCCATTGGACCGGGTGCTATTGCATCCGAAGGTATGGGCGCGTCACTTGGTCCCGAAGTCATTGAAGCCTACCGCAAACGCATTCCCTGGGGTGCTCGCGGATATACCCGCGATATTGGAACTGTCGCCGTCTTTCTGGCTTCGGAAGACGCGCGCTATATCACGGGTCAAAACATCTATGTCGATGGTGGCTATTTGTCCGATAGCACACCGACGGAGCTAAAATCACAAGATCATCCCGTGCCGCCAGATGATCCGGATCCGAAATAATATGATTCCAAAAAATCTCACCAATAGAACGGCCATTATCACCGGTGCCGCGCAGGGTATTGGAAAAGCCATTGCCATACGTCTTGCTGGAGCCGGTGCAACTGTGGCGATTGCCGACCTCAATTTGGACAGCGCGCGCGAAACGGCTCGAGAAATTGGGACAGATGCATTGGCTCTCTCGCTCGATGTTGCAAATGCCGAGAGTGTACAAAATACCGTTGATGAATGTCTCGATATATGGGGACGCATCGACATTCTCGTCAATAACGCGGGCATTGTGGGGCGCGATGTACCAGTCAAAGATCTCACGGAAGGGGACTGGGATCAAGTTCTCGATATCAATCTCAAGGGGACTTTTCTGTGTTCGCGCGCTGTACTTGTGCCTATGCTTAAAGAAAAAAAGGGCGTCATTGTCTCGGTTGCCTCCATAGCAGGCAAAGAAGGCAATCCCAGCATGGCACCTTATTCGGTCTCTAAAGCGGGTATTATATGTTTTACCAAAGCCCTGGCCAAGGAGCATCTTGAGGACAATATCCGCGTCAACTGCGTCTCGCCAGCTCTGATCGAAACCCCACTTTTGGCAGATGTAGAGCCAGATCAACTCGATTATATGACTTCAAAAATTCCCCTCGGTCGCCTCGGCCAGCCGGAAGAAGTCGCCGCTGTTGTTCACTTTCTCGCATCTGACGACGCTTCTTTTGTGACCGGGCAGTGTTATGATGTCAGCGGTGGCAGGGCGACGTATTGAGGCGAATAGGTGGTCAGCTTAGTTTGATGCCCAGTCTGTTTATTTTCCCATACAGCGTAGAAGGCGGTACCCCAAGCCTCTTCGCCGCGCCCCTGGGTCCCTTTATCCGATATTTGGTGGCTTCGAGCGCGTCGAGAATGTGGCGCCGCTCCAATTCTGCCAAAGATACGACTTCTCGATCTTGAGACGGTGATAAGGTTTGCCCTTCAGGACCTGTATCTTCGATTTGAGAACCATACAGTCCCAGATTCCCCTTTCTGATTTGAGAATCAGAACATAAAACCACTGCTCGCTGTATCGTATGCTCCAACTCCCGCACATTGCCTGGCCAATCGTAGCTTTGCAAAACCTCGATAATTTCAGGTGTCAGGGGAGCAATTCGCTTGCCCAGATGCGTCGCCATGCGAGTCTTGAAAAACTCGGCCAACTCCGATATATCTTCCTGGCGCTCGCGCAGGGGCGGCAAATACATCGGAAAGGCATTGAGGCGATAATAGAGATCCTCCCGGAAATCACCTTCATTGACCATCTCCTTTAAGTCGCGATTGGTCGCTGCCACAATGCGCGTCTGTGCCATCTGCGTCTCACTGCTCCCAATGCGTTCAAACCTGCCCTCTTCCAGCAAGCGCAACAGCTTGGACTGCGTTTCCAGAGCCATATCGCCGATCTCATCCAGAAAGAGCGTGCCCCCCTCCGCCAGTTCCACCCTGCCCAATCTGTGGAAAACTGCGCCAGTAAAAGCCCCTCTCTCGTGACCAAACAACTCACTATCGATCAACGCTTCGGGCAATGCACCGCAACTGACCTCTATAAAAGGTCCGTCGCTATTGGCACTCAGCGCGTGTAGCATCCGCGCAGCCAGTCCTTTGCCCACACCTGTCTCGCCCAGAACCAGCACGGTCATATTGGTAGATGCGATTTTTTCAAGATTGATCTGAAATTGGTGCAGGGCCGCGCTATGCCCGATAAACTTCTGGCTTTCTCGACGGTTGATGACGTCCGTCAATGCTTCGATACGCGGGTCTGCTGTGATCGAGAGGCGCGCTTGCGCTCAAAGCGGCTGATACCGTTAAGAGTAGCGACCCACAGGTTGCCATGGCGGTCTTCTATAAGATCTGTGACCCTGTCATCGATCAACCCATCTTCAATCCCATAAAATTTGAGACCATCCTCGGGATGCCAGCGCGCCAGGCCCCTGCCGCCAACTGAGAAATTGTGGCAGGCCAAATGAAAATAGACCTCGCCATCGCGCCTAACAATCACTGTGCCAATACGGTCTAATACATCTTTCTTTTCTTCCTCCAAAAAAATGGTTTGGGACGTCTCGCCCCGCTGGTAAATGATCTTTAATGGGCTAACCGAGAGTTCTGCTTTTATTATATATTCGGTTTTATAGGTGTCCTTTTCCCAATAGCCGAAAAGGAATTGACCTTGAAAGTCCTGGGCAATTGCACTGATACCTCTTTCACCTGAATCCGCAGCTATTTTCATCTTTTTGAATTCTTGTCTATCGTAGCGGAACAGGCCGTTGCGACCACCAAACCACAGATCCCCCTCGTGATCCTCGTACATAGAGAAACAGTTGTCGATATCAAAGCCTTGCTCGGAACCTACAAAAGCAAAGTGCTCGCCATCAAAGCGGGCGACGCTTTTTTTCAGGTAGGAGAGAATAGGTGACATACACCCGATCCATATATCTCCTTGCCGGTCTTGTATGATCTGCGAGATCTCGCCCGGCCCTTTGTCTTTGGGAGAAGCCTTATCGAGGTCAAAAACGTTGATACTATATGCATCGTAAAGACCGCCGCCGCCCCAGGTGGCAAACCAAAATTGATGATCGCGATCCTGGAACACGGCTTTGACTGCGGGATGGGGCAGGCCATCGGCAAAGGTAAACCTGCTGAACCCATCACCGTCCTGATACAATCCTCCTTCCGAAGTGCTAAACCACATCCGGCCTTCCCGGTCACACTGAATTTTGCGCAGTGAGCCACCTAAATCTACCTGAATAGACTCGAAGGTGCCATCGGCATAGCACCAGAGTTCATTTCGTTTTTCGAACCGACCGATCCACACTTTGCCGGTATGGTCCGTATCTAAGGCATAGGCGGTTCCATCCTGGGGAAAGCCGTCTTTCTCATCATAGCGATGGAAGGATTCACCATCGAACCGGATGAGGTAGTTGAAGCCAAACCACAGGTGACCTTGTGGATCCTGAGTAATACCCCAACATTGACGCCATCTCGGAGAAGGAGGTACCTCGTAGTGCTGAAGGTAGAGCGGAATCATGTCGCGGAAAGCAGCGCCATCGCAATACCCCAAAGTACGGGTACCACCGAACCATACACGGCCCTCATTGTCTTCGTAGATGCACCGCACGTCTCGGCCTGCAATGCCATCGTCCTTCAAATGATGGAATCTGGATCCGTCGTACCAGCAGACGCCATTTGCTGTCCCAAACCACAACCGATTCTGACTGTCTTGTGTAACAAAATATGTACGATCATCAATAAGACCGTCCTGTTTGGTAAAATTCTGGAATTCATTTCCATCGAAGCGACTGACGCCGTTATCCCAGGTGGCGAACCAGATACACCCCTCGCTATCTTCGGCAATGTGTTCAATGCGCATCCCTGCCAGGCCATCGGCCATAGAATAAGTCCGATAGGTGCCCGTGCGATTAAGTGGTTTGATCATAGAAAGAACCTTGTGATATGGATAAAAAAAACGGATTCAAAAAGAGAATCTCACACTTGAAAAAAACATAATATTATATCTCACGCGTGCAAACAGAAATAATGAAGGGTGTAATAATCTCGGGACCACAGAGACCATAGTACGTCTTTTAGACCATATAAAGTCTTTTTTTAAGAGCCAATCCGACTATTCTGCGACGGTATGCTATAGTCAGATTGGCTCTTTTTTTCATAGAAAACAATTATTTACGAGTATATCTATCTATAACAACGCGCCTATTGGCACGATTTTTGCATTTATAAATAATTTGGAATCATCCCATCAGGGTGATAAACGAGCGGTATGAAGCGCGGGATCTGCAAAGTTTCGTAACCATAAAATCAAATTACATTCTTTGCTTGGTGCCTGCTGCAACGAGATAAGGAGGTTTACCTGAGAGGTAGAACGCATAAGTAAAGCAAGTTATCAGTACGCGAGACGTGTCTATTTTTTAAGGCCCAATAAAGGAGTATATAGCCATGAGAAAATTTGTTACTGGAGAGATCGGAATAAGAATCCGTACAAAACTATCAATAGCGGCCATTTTCATCGCATTCATCGCAATGGGACTTATGGTGGCGTGTGTATCGGATAGTCCAACCGCACCATCAACGGATTGTAGCCATCTCGACTACTGGACGACGGACGGTCAGGGTGGGTGCATTCAGTTCACACATAAATACAGCACGGCGCAGGGAAGGTGTGTCGCTTCTCCGACTGTAATTCCATGTCCGTAAGGATTCCCCTGTTGTGGAGAGAAAGGGAATAGAATGATGTACAACAAATTGACCACGTTCATGTTGCTTGCAACGGTTGTCCTGTTCACAGGCTGTGAGTCAAATCAGCCGCCCAATGTACAAGTCGGCTCCGCTCAGACGGTTAATGTGGGCGACAGGGTGGTGCTCCGCGGCAGCGCATCGGATCCGGACGGCGTGGTTGAGACCTATCGCTGGGAGCAAATCGCCGGACCTCCTGTGTCGCTCTCAAACGAGAATCAAGCATCTGCGTCCTTTGTCGCACCCAGAGTCAAAGGCTCCCAGATATTGGCATTTCGCCTGACCGTCGTAGATGACAACAATGCAACAGCAACCGATCAAGTGGCCGTGACGATCGTGGGCAAGCTCAACCAGCCGCCCAATGCACAAGCCGGTTCCGATCAGACGGTTAATGCGGGCGACAGGGTGATGCTCCGCGGGAGTGCATCAGATCCGGACGGCGCGGTTGAGACCTATCGCTGGCAACAGATCGCTGGCCCTTCCGTGTCGCTCTCAAACGAGAATCAGGCATCTGCGTCCTTTGTTGCACCCAAAGTCGAGGGAGGCGTTACCCTGACATTTCGCTTGCGTGTCACGGATGACGACAATGCAACGGCAACAGATAAAGTGATGGTGAAGATCGGAAAATATGGACGCTTGGGAATTACGCTTTCCGGAACTGTCAAGAACCATTCGACCTACAGGGGCATCTCAGACGCCTCTATTACCATTGGTCAATACCAGGGCGAGAATTCTCGAAAAGTGGTAGAAACCAAAACGAACAGGAATGGCAACTATTCTGTCCAGGCGCGGGTCGATCCAGGCAGGTTGACCGTCACTGCAAATGCCACAGGCTTCGCGCCCCAATCGATCATTGTTGATGTATCTGATGGATCGAGGAGAACGGCTGATCTGGCCATGATACCGGTTCAGGTGACGCAGCCCTTCCAGCCGGAAAACAATGCCGCGATACAGGTGGATGGTCAAACGGTTGTCTCGCTGTCTGCCAATGTGCTGGAGACAGAAGGCGGAGGTGCTGCGTCCGGCCAGGCGACTGCGAGGGTCACGGTGCTGGATGCGTCAAAAGATCCCTCGGTGATGCCGGGCGATATGGAACAGTGGAATGCGGATACAGGAGAGGCCGAGCCGATAGAGTCCTTTGGTGCGATGAATGTGGAATTTACGGGTGGGAATGGCAATCGTCTGAATCTTGCGAGTGGAAAACAGGCGCGTATCTCGATTCCTCTGGCCTCTGGACGACGGCCTGAAGATGCTCCCAAATCAATCCCGTTGTACTACTGGTCGGATGCGACGGGTTATTGGGTTGAGGAAGGTACAGCAACGCTGGAGAGGACCGCAGGTGGCAAGTGGGCCTATACGGGAAGTGTGGGACATTTTTCGACGTGGAATGCGGATGTGCTGTATGAGTCGATCACGATGAAGGGCTGTGTCCAGGATCAGCAGGGTAAGCCAGTCAAAAATGTAGAGGTGACTGCCCGCGGGAAAGACTATGTCGGGAGTTCTAAGGCAACGACAGATGTTGAAGGGCGATTCGAGATCGAGGTTCGACCGGATTCTGAAATAGAGCTTTCTGCTGTTGCTGGCCCTGTCTATAGCGACGCGCGGACGATGCGTACTGAGGGGGATGATCTATCACTGGACAGGTGTCTGGTCGTCGCTGATGGTCAGGGCCTCCGGGACTTCCCGATGAAAATTACGGGCACGACGGGGAGCCTTGAGATTTGCGTGCGTGACCACAAGTGCGAAGATGGGGATGAGATCAGCGTTGATGTGGAAGGCCGGACCATATTTTCCGGAGAGATTGTCAATGACTGGGACTGCCAGACTATAGAGGTTCGAGGGGGAGAGACATATCAGGTAGAACTGACAGCGCTCAACGGTACGGGATACAAGGGGGCATGTAGCTTCATAGACGAAAACACAGGCGAGATCCGCGTTACCGGAGAGAACACGGAAACACAGGTATGGCGTCATCGAGGTGGTGTCGGGTCGAAGGCGCGACTCATCGTGGAAACAGTGAAACCGCGTTTTCCCATGCCTGAGATGGTGACAATTCCAGCGGGGAGTTTTCAGATGGGTTGCTATACAGATTGCGAGTATGAGCGTTTCACGCTCACGCTCGTTGAAGTCATTCCGGGTAAGCCTGAGAGCAAGCCTCGTCCGCGCAAGAAAAATTATATAACGTGGGGGAAGCCACTGCAAGAAGTGAGGATTAAATCATTTGCGCTGTCGAAGTACGAAGTGACATTCGAGGAATACGATGCTTTCACAGATGCGACGGGGCGCGAGCGGGCAGGCGACAGAGACAGGGGTCGTGGTCGGCGTCCCGTAATTAACGTTTCGTGGCATGATGCAGTAGCCTATACGCAGTGGCTGTCGTCGCAGACAGGGAAGAGCTATCGCTTGCCGAGTCAGGCGGAGTGGGAATATGCGGCGCGGGCGGGTACGACGACGAAGTATGGCTGGAGGAATGAGATCAATAGATCGCAGGCCCGGAACTTGTTTGAGGATGGTTCGTTCCCACCCAACGCTTGGGGTCTTCACAACATGCTTGACCATGTGGAGGAGTGGGTGCAGGACTGTCCTCACGGCTATGAGATAACACCTTCGGATGGCTCGGCTTGGAGCGACAACTGTGACTTGCGCACCTTGTGCGGTGTGCGTGCTCCCGAGGAAAGTCATTATTATCCTCCCCGTCCCGCGGCTCGTAGCTGGTACCCCTCCGAGGGCTGGAACAACAGCCTCGGTTTTCGAGTTGCCCGGTCTTTTTAGCTCCTGATTCTTTACTTCTTTATCTCTTTTGCGGAAAGAAGGGAGGTGGTGTTTTTGAGTTTTTATTGAAGGCTGGTATAATCCACATCGTAGGCATTCTTACATCGTCTGCCACGCGCCGATGGCCTATGAAGCATGTGCCGTAATAGCCTGCTCTGGAATGTTTTAATCCAGAGATTCTATACGACAAATCGAATAATGTCTCAATATAACTAAACATAGGGCTTACAGAGCCTGAATTTAGGTCACAAACAGCAGTCTTTTCAACCGCAGATTCTCTCTCGAACAATTCGGCAACAACACCAAAATGGAGGAACTCAGTGGAACTTATCAAGGATTATCTCCCTATCGGTATAGCTTTTCTCGGACTTGTGATTTCCGTTATATCTCTGCGACGTACTCGTATTTCAGCAAAGAAAGAGCGAAAAATACAGGTTGCAACTCATGTACATACCTATTACAAGGACATACGCAAATGGGCCGAAGAAACAATTGCGGAATTGTCGGAAGCAGCTTTTCTCTGCGAACTTGATCCGAAGCGCATGCCAGATGGAGAATTCTATAAGAAACGCCGCTCTGCGAGAGCCAGGCTTTCAACTTTATTAGATCAAGGCCGTTTGTTTCTTCCCAATCTGAAGCATGACATCATCGGGACCTGGAAGGAATGTGCATATCGAGGACTACGTCCAGCCGCTCTTGATTACTTATCAGAGGTCTATGATCTTGTAGAGAGCTTAGATTACAAAAATCAGACTCCGAATAAACCGAAAAGGAAGCAGATTGTTGATGCAAAACGAAAATTTGTAAGTGAAATTCAAGATATTCTGGATGTTAGACGCACAACGAAGGAAGTTAGGCGGCTTGCACAAGAAATACAAGAAGCCTAACACTACAACGCTAAAAAGCTGATTTGGTCATAAGTAGAGGTCTAAAGATGCGCTGCAACGGATGCTATAGGTCAGCGAGGTACGTGCCCGTGCCAACTAAAACTCTTCTTGTACGACATTATGATATATCTGTGGACAAACTTTTGGATCCAGATTGGCAAATTACAGATCCAACAGGTTAAAAGTTCTACGTTAGTATGCTCTTATTTGAAAAGCAGAAATTTTCTGAATATAACGGATTTCAGTGGTTTCACTTTCCTCCCAAGGGAATCCTTCGCGCAACGATATCAGGCTAAAGTTCATAAAAGGAGAGACATCATGCGAGAAGTATTCAGGAGTTTTTTCATTGTAGCCTTACTCGGGTCCTTCACGATTGCATCTGCCCAACTGCCGCCAGAGGTCATAGCAGACAAATATCTGGTGCAGGCAGAACAGCTACTTAAGAAAAAAGACTATGTGGCTGCGCTCAATATAATGGACAAGATCATCGCGTTGCAGAAAGAGCACAATATCACGTTGCTGGATGAGTTCCACTTCAAGTATGCACAGATTGCCTTTTCAGTAGGCTCGTTCCAGGTCGTCGCGCTTGACGCGGTGAGCAAATATCTGTCAGCAGGGAGAAGGGGTGAGTTTTACATTGCGCTGATGGCCCGACTGGATTACTGACGTTGTGCTGCGTCTGCCTGTGCCGAGCAAAGCAGACAGGCGTGGCGGCTCAAACCATAGCGCGCCCCTGCCAGTATGTTCTTTGAGGATAGATCATTGATAAAAGGAGAGAACCCATGTGGGAAGTCATCAGGAGCTTTTTCATTGTCGTCTTATTGGGATTCTCCACGATTGCATCCTCCCAACTGCCGCCAGAGATCATGGTAGATAAACATCTGATTCTGGCAGAAGAGCTATTTGAGAAGAAAGACTATGCAGGTGCCTTCAAAGAGATGGAAAAGATTGTCGCATTGCAAAAGGAGCACAATCTCACCTTGCCAGATGCGTTCCTTTTCAAGTATGCAAAGTTTGCCTTAAAAGCAGGTGAACCTCAGACTACGCTTGACGCGGTGAACAAGTATTTGGTCGCAGTAGGGAAGAAGGGCGAGTTCTACAAGGAAGCACTGGCGTTGTTGAATGAGGCAGAACAGATGCTACCGCTGGAGCCTGAGATGGTAGTGATTCCAGCGGGGAGTTTTTGGATGGGCTGTGTATCGGGTATAGACTGCGATGATGATGAGAAGCCTGTGCATAGTGTGCGTATAGAATCGTTCGAAATGTCAAAATACGAGGTGACATTCGAGGAGTATGATCGCTTTACGAATGCGACGGGTCGCGAACGAGCAGACGACGAAGGTTGGGGTCGGGGTAGGCGTCCAGTGATCAATGTTTCGTGGTATGACACGGTGGCGTACGCAGCGTGGCTGTCGTCGCGGACAGGGAAGACCTATCGTTTGCCGAGCGAGGCAGAGTGGGAGTATGCGGCACGAGCAGGGACAACAACGCAGTATAGCTGGGGGAATGACATTGGTGTTAACCGCGCCAATTGTAAGGGGTGCGGCAGCCAGTGAGACAACAAGCAGCCAGCACCCGTGGGATCGTTTAGTGTCAATAGCTGGGGTCTTCATGACCTGCATGGTAATGTATATGAGTGGGTTCAAGATTGTTGGAATAATAGTTATGAGGATGCACCTGACGACGGTTCTGCTTGGAAATCTGGAGACTGCAATATTCATGTGGTACGTGGTGGTTGGTGGAGAAGCCATCCGTCGGTCTTACGCTCTGCGTGTCGCGGCGGTTCCGACGGGACACGGGACGACTTCTTCGACCTCGGTTTTCGAGTCGTCCGGTCTTTTTAGCTCCTGATTCTTTAGTTTTCAAACAGCTTATAGAGGAGGCATCTGTGTGGAAGCATCTTATCTTGACCATTTGTTCGGTGTTTGTGTTGACAGGTTCTGCATTGACTGGAGATCTGTCCCGTGTCCCAGACAAGGACTTCAATACGCTGGAAGCTGCAGGAAACAAATTCCCTGAAGGGATCTGGTCGAATGGAACGACCATGTGGGTGCTCGATAGTTTTGAAGATAAGATTTATGCCTACAAAATGAAATCCAAAGCTCGTGACCCGGACAAGGACTTCAATGAGCTCGACGCAGCCAACAATTTCCCTGAAGATATCTGGTCGGACGGGACGACCATGTGGGTGGTGGACTACCATTACAAGAAGATTTATGCCTACAACATGAGATCTAAAGCCCGTGACCCGGGCGAGGACTTCGAGCTACACAGCGCATCGACGGGTATCTGGTCGGATGGAGCGACCATGTGGGTGCTCGCCAGTGCTAAAGATAAGATTTATGCCTACGACATGAGGTTTAAAGCCCGTGACCCTGACAAGGACCTCGAGCTAAACTTCTCAGCGTATGCCAAGGATACGGATATCTGGTCGGATGGGACGACCATGTGGGTGGTGGACGACTGGGATGATACAATGTATGCCTACAACATGAGATCCAAAGCACGTGACCCGAAGGACTTCAATAAGCTCGCTGAAATCTATTCTCCCACAGGGATCTGGTCGGACGGGACGACTGTGTGGGTGGTGGACGGTCATTACGATAAGATTTATGCCTACGGCGGCCTGGCCGCTACCAGTGATCAGGGCTTCCGGGGTAATCAGGACGTCCAGGACTTCCCGATGAAAATCAAGGGCACGACGGGAAGCCTTAAAGTTTGCGTGCGTGACCACGAGTGCGAAGATGGGGATAAGATCAGGGTTGATGTAGATGGTAGGAGCATATTTTCCGGCGAGATTGACAACGACTGGGACTGCTACACGCTGGATGTGTGGGCAGGAGAGAGCTATGCAGTGGAATTGACAGCCCTCAACGGCACGGGATACAAGGGAGACTGTAGCTACCGAGACGAAAATACGGGTGAGATCCGCGTTACTGGAGAGAACACAGAAACGCAGGTCTGGCGTCATCGCGGCGGTGCCGGGTCGAAAGCGCGAATCATCGTGGAAACAGCCCGGTGAGGTCCAAATGACGTCGCAAGCCCTGTCTGTTTTTAAGCCTGCAAGAAAGGGGTTCAGTATGTGGGGTAAATTTGTTGTACTAACTGTTGTGGTGAGTTTCTGGACGGTGTATTCAGTGTATTCGCAACCGAGTTTTCCAATGCCAGAGATGGTGGTGATCCCTGCGGGCAGTTTTCAGATGGGGTGCGTGTCGGGTATAGACTGCGAGGACGATGAGTTGCCTGTGCATGAAGTGAAAATAGACTCGTTTGCTCTGTCTAAATACGAGGTGACGTTTGAGGAGTATGATGCTTTCACAGATGCGACGGGACGCGAGCGGGCGGACGATAAAGGTTGGGGTCGAGGTCGGCGTCCTGTGATCAATGTTTCGTGGTATGACGCGGCGGCGTATGCAGCGTGGTTATCGTCTCAGACGGGGGATCGCTATCGTTTGCCGAGTGAGGCGGAGTGGGAGTATGCGGCACGAGCGGGGACAGAGACGGTGTATAGCTGGGGTAACGACCTAGGTGATAACCGCGCCAATTGTGACGGTTGTGCCAGTCAGTGGGACAAGTTTAAGACAGCGCCAGTGGGATCTTTTGCAGCCAATGCCTGGGGCGTTCACGATATGCACGGCAATGTATGGGAGTGGGTGCGAGATTGTTGGAACAGGGGTTATGAGGGTGCGCCCGCTGATGGTACTGCCTGGCTGACTGGAGACTGCGACGATCGCGTGATGCGTGGTGGTTCGTGGAATGGCGAACCGAGGTACATGCGTTCTGCGGATCGCCTCTTGAATTCCACCGAGAGCCGGTTCCCTTCTGCCGGTTTTCGAGTTGCCCGGTCTTTTTAGTTCCTGATCCTATATCTCTACTTTTGTGGGAGAGATGGGGTGGCGTTTTTTTAGGTTTTGGGTTCAGGAGGGGAGTTATAATTTTTTCAGGAAGAGACATGATGCAGAGAATGATCAGAAGTATTTTCGTCCTATTTTCATTGGGATTCTTCACAGTTGTATCTGCCCAACTGCCGCCGAAGATCATGGCGGACAAACATCTGATTCATGCAGAACAGTTGTATGCCGCAAAAGACTATGCAGAAGCCTTCAAAGTGATGGAAAAGATCATCGCGTTGCAACAAGAGCACAGTCTCACATTATCGGACGAATTTCACTTCAAGTATGCACAGGTGGCCCTATCAGCAGATTCCACGCGGATCGCGCTTGAGTCGGTGACCAGGTATCTATCGGCAACAGGGGACGAAGGACAGTTCTACAAGGAGGCTCTGGCGTTGATGCTCAAGGCAGAAGGGAATGAGGTCATGACTGCGGAGGATTTTTACAATGAGGTCATCAAGGCTGAGGGAACGTGTGGGGGATTGCCGAAAGGCTCCAAGTGTTGGATAGAGTTGACCAACCATCCTGAGTGCTATGTTTGGAATGACTACCTCAATGAGGGCGAGACTGCGATCTGGACTGGTCAGTGTTCAGGCCACTTGCCCGATGGGAAGGGAACACTAACATGGGAAAATGTCTATAATGAAAAAAAGAAAAAATTACAAGTACTTACAGGAACGTTTCAAAAAGGCAAGAGGCAGGGGCACTGGACTGAGCAGTATTACTACTCGGACGCGGAAATAGTCTATAAGACAGAGGAAGGTTCCTATGTGGACGACAAGAAGCACGGACAATGGATCTATCGAGGAAAGGATGGGGACGTAAGTGAGAGTTCCTATGTGGATGGTAAGTTGCACGGGCACTACGTCAGTCGTCACCCGGATGGATCCATAGAGCTTGAAGGCTCCTATGTAGATGGCAAGGAGCACGGACAATGGATCTATCGAGGAAAGAAGGGGGACGTAGGTCGTGAGAGTTTCTATGTGGATGGTAAGTTGCACGGGCACCAGGTCGCACGCTATAGGGATGGGACCACAGAAGAAACCTCCTATGTGGATGGCAAGGCGCACGAAAGGGTCATACGGTTTTCGGATGGGATAGTAGGGGGAGGCTCTTATGATGCAGATGGCAAGAAGCACGGCGAATGGATTGAGGGCGATGAAGCCCAGGACAAAGAGAAAGGTAAATATGTAAACGGAAAAAAAGAAGGCATATGGTTGAGTTATGATGGGGGGAACTGCTCGTCCAGGATTCATAAAGTGGGTGGACCGATTTGGGGTTATGGCTTTAAGAAAATAAAAAAAGAAAGATGTCGCGAGGCGGGGCTAATTCCCGATAAGCGTTAAGTTTTTGCGTAACCACGAGTGAGAAGACGGCGATAAGATCAGTGCCTGAGTTATGGGACCGCGCTGTATCAATGGACAAAGCTGTGTGGGCAGGTAGAGGTCAAATGCGGGATCCACCAGCTTCGGCACACGGCCGCGGCGGAACTGGTGAACAGTGGTGTGGGTGTTGGCACAGTGCGCCAGCTACTTGGTCATCGCAATTTGCAGACCACCCAGCACTATGCTGAGCTGTCCGGTCGAGCGGGGTACAACTACGCAAGTAGTTCAACCGTTCGGCAGGAGCTGGATGCCTTCGCGCGTAGAAAAACGCGGATTCGGTGATCGCGACGATGGCTTACGAAGCATGTGCCGTAATAGCCTGCTCTGGAATGTTTTTAATCCAGAGATTCCGTACGGCAAGCTACATCAATCACGGGCTTGAATCCCAAGCTCTAAATACTCCATCAAAACGGGGGAACTCCAACCCCAAAGTACGGGTACCGCCAAACCATACACGGCCCTCATTGTCTTCGTAGATGCACCGCACGTCTCGGCCTGCAATGCCATCGTCCTTCAAATGATGGAATCTGGATCCGTCGTACCAGCAGACGCCATTTGCTGTCCCAAACCACAACCGATTCTGACTGTCTTGTGTAACAAAATAAGTACGATCATCAATAAGACCGTCCTGTTTGGTAAAATTCTGGAATTCATTTCCATCGAAGCGACTGACGCCATTATCCCATGTGGCGAACCAGACACACCCCTCGCTATCTTCGGCAATGTGTTCAATGCGCATCCCTGCCAGGCCATCGGCCATAGAATAAGTCCGATAGGTGCCCGTGCGATTAAGTGGCCTGATCATAGAAAGAACCTTGTGATATGGGTAAAAAAACGGATTCAAAAAGAGAATCTCACACTTGAAAAAAACATAATATTATATCTCACGCGTGCAAACAGAAATAATGAAGGGTGTAATAATCTCGGGACCACAGAGACCATAGTACGTCTTTTAGACCATATAAAGTCTTTTTTTAAGAGCCAATTCGACTATTCTGCGACGGTATTCTATAGTCAGATTGGCTCTTTTTTTCATAGAAAACAATTATTTACGAGTATATCTATCTGGAACAACGCTCTTATTGGCACGATTTTTGCATTTATAAATCAATTTTGAATCCCGTCAGGGCGATGAGCAGAGCAGGTACAGGTTCTGCGTAAACCACAGTTTGAATAAAAAAATATAAATTCACCTATCAGGAGGCAGAGTTATGAAGAAATTCATATTTACCCTGCTCTCATGTCTGTTGCTCTTGTCAGTCAGCTATGCAGCCTCAGACAATGGGAGTCATTTTTGCGTCCCAGTCGATTTGGCAAAATTTGAACAATATCGCCAATCTCGACCCGCTGCGAGCAAGCAGACACTGAATGCTGGACAACCGCGCACCGTGCGAATGATCTACTTCGTATCCGACCCGCAAAGGTTCAGGCAAGAAGTGGTCAATAAGATGAAAGCAACCATTCGAGAAGTACAGCGCATTTATGCCGATCAGATAAGGGCGCATGGTTTCGGAGAAAGAATCTTCACTTATGAAAAAGATGCACAGGGTGAACCCCTGGTTCATATCGTATATGGTGCCGGAGGTAATTACGGCCACTGGCGTGCGCTTCAACGCATTGAATGGGAATATGGATATGATCTCGATTCAAATATTTATTTTATCGTCCTCGGCAACGAGGAAGACATTCAATCTCGAAATGTATTAGGGCTTGGTCTTCAGACGTCAAGAAATGGTGGATGGGCGATATTGAGGCAATATATTGACCCCAATTTCGTCGTCAGGGCGGCACATGAACTGGGACATGCTTTCGGATTGTGGCACAATTTTAACAATGATGCCTACATCATGTCTTACGGGGGTCAAAGCCGAATCAGGTTATCCGAGTTCAGCGCCGGGCATTTGGCCGTACACCCCCATTTCAATCCCGATAGTTCGACGTATCAGGAATATGTGCTGGATTTGCCAACGTGTGAGGTCCTTTCGGCGCGTTCATATCAGACAGGTGCAACAAGCGTCCCTATCCAACTGGAACTCAGCGACCCTGACGGTCTTCAGCAAGTCTCTCTATTTGTCACGACGCCAGAAACCCACTTTTCCGCAGGCGCTCCAGAATTGAAGACAGGTCGTCTATTAGGCGGCGCGACGAATGCGACTATTGATCTCCAGTATGACGGCATTATTCCATCGGATCCCGGTAATACGAATCTCGCCAACCCTCTTGTACACAAGATGACACTCGAGACGGTGGATACGCGAGGTAATATCCGCAAAATAGGTCTTTCATTGCTGCATGATTCCACCCACAAACTCATCATCCCCCTGGACAGGCAGAAAGAGCCCTGGGGGCATGGAGCCAATGGGGTGGCCTTTTCTCCCGATGGAAAAATCCTCGCCGCAGGGACAGAAAACCTGACCGTTGAACTGTGGAACGCAGAGACCGGCGCACACATCGCCACACTTGGGGGATATAACCCGTATCGAGGGGATATTAAACAGGTCTTTTCTGTGGCCTTTTCCCCCGATGGAAAAATCCTCGCCACGGGAACATGGCATGGCAGCATCAAGCTGTGGGACATAGCAACGAGGACAGAGATAGCCACCTTCACGCTTAGTGCTTATGGCAGTCGGATCATGTCCCTGGCTTTTTCCCCCGATGGAAAAATCCTCGCCGCAGGAATAGCAGATGATGGGACCGGCCCAAACATAATCAGGCTATGGGACATGGAGACAAAAACCCAACTCCCCCCTCTTATAGGCCATACACATGCTGTCCAGAGCGTGGCATTTTCACCGGATGGAAAGACCCTCGCTTCGGGTGCTTTTGATAGCACAATCAGGCTATGGGACGTGGCGACACAAAGGCAGATTGGCGCCCCCCTTCCCAGCGAGGACACGGTCACTTCTGTGGCATTCTCACCGGATGGCAAAACACTCGTCTCAACTGATTTTCTAAACGAAGTCACTTTTTGGGACGTGGAAAGAAGAGCCTTTAAGGATCAGTTTTATGTAAGGGTGAATAATCTTCTTCGTTATGCGTCATTTACCCTCGATGGCGAAAAAATCGTCACCGCGTCACAGGCTGGGGATATTGATCTTTGGGAGATAGACTGGGATGCAAATACATACGAAAGAATCGTGAGATTTCAGGGCAACACTAACGCTCGACTGCTTGGTGCCTGTGCAGCCTTTTCCCCCGATGGCACAACTTTCGCCACATCATTAGGCGGCGGTTATGAAAGAGAGGGGGATTACACCATCGTTTTGTGGAACCTGTCGCCTTATGTCACACCCGTGGTACATATCGCCGACTTCAACCTCAAAACGGCAATTCGAGAAACACTGGGCAAATCCGGTTACGGACCCATCACCAGAACAGACATAGCGCGTTTGGCCACACTCGATGTGAGCAATCGAAACATCCGCAATTTGATCGGGCTTGAATTTGCAACCAACCTGACCACATTGAATCTCGAGGACAACCCGCTGAGTTCAGCAGCCATTAACACATATATTCCAGACTTACAAAAAAGAGGCGTAGAAGTCCTGTTTGATAAACCCGCTCTTTCCGCAGACTTTGATGGCAGTGGCACTGTTGACATTGCCGATTTTTTGACATTTGTGGATCACTTCGGATTAAGCCGGGGCGATGCAGGGTATAACGCGCGGTATGATTTAGATGGGGATGGCACAATTGGGATAGGTGACTTTCTGATCTTTGTCAATGCCTTTGGCAAAAGTGATTAGTACTTGACCCTAAGAAAATGGGAGGGCAGCCCTTTAATTTCGGCGGATGACTTGGTGACCATCAGCTAACTCCCGTTGGGCTGTCCTCTCCTAACCAGGACGGATGAAAATGGTGTGATTGGCGTGGACTTGCCCCCATTTTGGGTCACATTTATTGAAGGAGTTTGAGAATATGAAAAAGAGATGGGTATTTGTGAATGTTGTCGCGCTTGCGGTGCTGGTATGTGTAGGTTATGTCTCTGCTAATACGACCCCTTCTGCGGACTTTGACGGAGATGGTGTGGTAGGCATTCCCGATTTTTTGGAGTTTGTGGAGAAGTTTGGATCAAGTCAAGGCGATGGGACATACCAGGCCAAATATGATCTGGATGGCAATGGTGTGATAGGTATCCCTGATTTTTTGATCTTTGTGGATTCGTTTGGCAAAGAAGTGCCATCACAGACAGTAAGGTTGCCGGTGTGTGATCGCACGAATGCCGTGCGCGCCTCGATTATGGCATTAGTGCCTGTAAGTGCTTGCGGCGATGTGACAGCGGAGCATCTATCAGCGATAAATTCTCTCTTCTTGGATGATGCAAACCTCACAGAACTGAAAGCTGACGATTTTTCTGATCTGACAGGTCTGATAACTCTTAGCTTGCAAGAGAATCAACTCAGTAGTCTGCCCGATGGTCTCTTTGATGACCTGACCGCGCTCAGTTGGCTCGATCTGGGAGGTAATCAACTGACTGCAATCCCCTCCGAATTGTTCACCCTTCCTGATCTCACACACCTGTATCTTTGGGGTAATCAGTTGGTTGGTGCGATTCCAACAGCATTGGGCAACCTGTCCAATCTCACTGTCCTGGACCTCGGCGACAATCAGTTGAGTGGAGAGATTCCCAAAGAATTGGGCAATCTATCGAACCTTACGCTACTGGGTCTTCACAATAATCAGTTGGTTGGAGAGATAGTAGAATTGTTCACCCTGTCTAACCTTACAACACTGAGCCTTCACACCAATCAGTTGAGCGGTGAGATTCCCAAAGAATTGGGCAATCTGTCTAACCTTACGGGACTGTACCTTTACAATAATCAGTTGAGTGGAGAGATACCAACAGAATTGGGCAATTTGTCCAATCTTGAGTTTCTGTGGCTTCAGGATAACGCATCCTTGATGGGTATGCTTCCTCAAAGCCTGACCGGGCTGACGAAGCTGACGCTATTTTACTTTAATAACACAGGGCTATGTGCGCCGCTTGATGCTGCCTTTCAGGCGTGGCTTCAGGGTATTGAAGAAACCAGCGGCTCGAATTGCTCGGGATAAGCGTCGCTCAGGTAGATTACAATAAGATAATACGTCATGTGTGACTTTAGAATAATGGTCAAAAAAACAAGCAATCAGTGCTCAGCAGTCAGAAAAACAAGGATTTTAGAGCCGTCATTGCGGCAGGGTGTTAGCCGCAATCCAGTGGTTTTGACTTTCTTATATCTGTTTACTGGGTATTACTATATGGCGGTTTTGAAGTCGCACATCACGTAAGATAATATAAGCTCCAACCCACTCTTTCAGGCGGTATTATCAGGCATAGGATTGGGACAAGACGGGCGTCGGCAGGGGAATGGGTGATCCGGCGCCCGTTACTTATGCGCGTGTGGCCCTATCAGCAGATTCAACTTCACAGCCGGGCCTGGGTGGTGGATTTATTTTTCATCCGCCATCCCTCAATTTTAACCCAAATCGACTGGAGGTGTGTGAACCGTCTGCTTACACATTCACAGTCTCCAGGGGAGGGAGTAAAATGACACACAACAAATTGACCACGTTCATATTGCTTGAAACGGTTGTCCTGTTCGCAGGCTGTGAGTCAAATCAGCCGCCCAATGTACAAGTCGGTTCCAATCAGACGGTTAATGTGGGCGACAGGGTGAGACTCCGCGGCAGTGCATCGGATCCGGACGGCGCGATTGGGAGGACAGGCAAAACGACTGGATTACCGGTGTGCTGCGTCTGCCTGTGTGTCTGGGGACTGCGAGCGTCGCGTGATGCGTGGTGGTTCGTGGCGCAGCATACCGAGGTACATGCGTTCTGCGGATCGCCTCTACAATTCCACCGAGAGCCGGTTCCCTGCTACCGATTTTCGAGTTGCCCGGTCTTTTTAGTTCCTGATCCTACCTACCGCGAACAACGCCCTTCACGAGAACGACCTGAGTCCAGGTCGCCGTGAAATTCCTATTCCTGAAAAAATATACATCTTCTGTGTAGAATAGAAAGTCAGGGGTTGGCATTTGACAATGTCTTTGGGCAGATATATCTTTTGACATCTACCTCTGTTTTTATCACATGGATTTCTATAGAGAGGGTGTGATCCATGCGCTTCTTCAATACGAGCGGTCCGGTGGTGGCAGCAGACCATCAGAGCATTGGGTGACGCGGTTCCAATACCAGGAGGCGGGTCCGCAGTTGCTGTTGCAGGCGTTTTTGCAGCGTATTGTGAACAGTGGCGGGCGTATTGAACGGGAGTATGGTTTGGGACGTGGACGCACCGATTTACTGATCATCTGGCCGCAGGGCGATCAGACACGCAAAATCGTGATTGAGTGCAAGTTGCTCCACAAGAGTCTGGAACAGACCATTGCCGAGGGTTTGGAACAGACAGCGGAGTACATGGATAGCTGCGATGCGGAGGCGGGGCATCTGGTGATTTTTGACCGCCGAGAAGACAAGCGTTGGGACGACAAAGTGTTCCATTTCCGCCGGGCATCTATCAGCGGGGTAGAGATTGACGTATGGGCATGTGATAGCTTCTGCCTGCATCGCAGATGAGATCCGCGACTGGTACAACGGCTATAGCTGGCGGGGAGAGGAGAAGGTCTATAACCCCTTCGACATCCTCTTGCTGTTCAGAAGGCAGAGCTTCGAAGCCTACTGGTTCGAGACAGCTCTTGCATGAAGATCACAAACCCGAAGGCTCTACCCGAGCGGTCGCGCACTGAATACTTCTCTCAAATAGAGAACGACCCATCCGATAGCTGTCACCGCTATTGCAACGCCCACGGCAATCAGACACAGCAGCCATCCCGGAGTTCGGGTATCTGGATCGTGGTAGGGGTTTCGTCGGGGATCGTCCCAGCGCATGGTAGAGTCCTGAGTTGTATCAGCAATTTATAGATTTAAATCTTCTGAAAATTCAGTGCCTTCTGGTACATCTGTATCGCTTTCAAAGCAGATACTAAATCCATCCGGGTCGTTCAATGTAACAACCCACATTCCGTTTCCCACAAAGGGATTCGATACCTCGATACCGCGATTCTTGATTCTGCGATAGATCGTCAGGGCATCTTCGCACATGAATACAATCGAGACGCCTTCGCCCACTTTTCCTTCGGGTACCCACGAATCGCGTCCCTCCGTTCGGAATTCCTGCAACATCAGTGCGGCGTCCCCACATTGGAGCCAGCACCAGCGAAGTTTCCCATCTGGTTCCCATTTATGGATCATTTCAAATCCGAGACCCTCGACATAGAAGCGAATAGACGCGTTGATGTTTGATACCGAAAAAAACGGGACTGCCCGTTTGACATTTGGTTTTGCCTCAGCGGTCATTATTTGCTCCTTATGCTTTCGGGGTTTGCTCTTTATTGGAAGATATAAAATTCCGCAATGACGGGATCAATGCCGCGCAAATAGAGCAATGAGATTATTGCGAAAATAATAAAGATAGCGACGCAGAGGAGCACAAACCCATTTTTTTGATACCATTTGGGGCGGGGTGGGATATTGGGATCGCTCATGGTATGGATGCGTTGAAAAGGTCGAGAATACAGGGCAAGATGGCATGCAGAGCCTGGCCTCGATGGCTGAGGCGATTTTTTTCGTCAGAAGATAGCTCGGCGGAAGTGGCGTTGCGGGTGGGAACGTAAAAGAGCGGATCGTAACCAAAGCCATTCGCGCCTCGGGGTGTTGTGAGGATGCGGCCCTCCCATATAGCCTCGGCGGTTTGTACGCGGCCATCGGGCGTGGCGAGAGCCATCGCGCAGCAGAAGTGCGCGGTGCGCTGGTTTTCGGGAATGCCGCGCAGGTTTTCAATGAGTTTGTCGTTATTTGCCTTATCCGTGGCATATTCCCCGGCGTAACGCGCGGAATACACGCCGGGCGCGCCGTTTAAGGCGTCAACCACAAGGCCCGAGTCATCGGCCAAAGCAGGCAAGCCCGTGTATTTTGCAATTTCACGGGCTTTTTTTATGGCATTGGCTTCAAAGGTGTCGCCGTCTTCGATCACTTCGGGCGCGTTGGGAAACGCATCGAGCGAGATTACCTGAATATCGGAGCCGAGCATGTCCTGGATTTCCCTGCGCTTGTCTTGATTGCGGGTGGCGAGTATGAGCGTAGGCATAGGTGTGACTACTGTTGTCCCAAAACATCTTGCTGGAGTTGAGTGATTTCGGAGATGCCCTTTTGGGCGAGGGCGATCAGGTGTTGCATCTGGTCGAATGTAAAGGGTTTTCCTTCGGCTGTGCCCTGTACTTCGACAAAGTTGCCCTGACCGGTCATGACGATATTCATATCCACTTCGGCGGTTGCATCTTCGGCATAACACAAATCGAGCATGGGCGTATTGCCAATGATGCCAACGCTGACGGCGGCGACGGAAGTGCCAAGAGGATTTTCTGTAATACTGCCTTTATTTTTGAGTTTGTCAATCGCATCGACGACTGCAACATAAGCCCCCGAAATTGAGGCTGTGCGGGTACCGCCATCGGCCTGTAACACATCGCAGTCGATCCAGAGGGTGCGCGCGCCGAGTTTTTTGAGGTCGATCACGGCGCGCAATGCGCGGCCAATAAGGCGTTGGATTTCCTGGGTTCGGCCCTTAGTACCGCGCGTTTCGCGCTCGCTGCGCGTATGGGTTGAACGGGGCAACATGGCGTATTCTGCCGTAATCCAGCCCGTGTTTTTGCCCACGAGAAAATGGGGTACGCGGTTCTCAACACTCGCTGTGCATATAACGTGTGTGTCACCCATTTTGATCAGTGCCGATCCCTCGGCGTGTTTCATAAATCCGCGTTCAATACTCGCGGGACGCAATTGATCAGGGCGGCGTCCATCTATGCGTTGGCTCATAAATGCTCCTCGTTGTTACTACAGATCGCTTCATTTCTCTTGATCGATCCATTTTTCTTCGGGGTTGCCCAATTCGCGGAAGTCTTGCCCAGTGACGTGAATGATACGACACATTTCGAGAAAGCGGGAATAGATGCGACCCTGCGCGAGGTCTTTCAGTTCATCGACCTTCTGATTTGTGGTCACAAATGTCAGGCGTCGATTGGCACAGCGGGCATCAATGAGGTTGTAGAGGATTTCCATTTCCCATTCGGTATTGCGCTGCACGCCAAAGTCGTCGATGACGAGATAGGGAACATTGCTCAGTACGTCAATCATGGGCATAGCCTGCCCATGTGTGTCACTGCTTTCGTCAAATGTATGTCTGAGTTCTTGAAAGCTCTTTGATAGTGAGATGAATTTGCCGGGTTTTACAAACCGAAAAATGAGTTCGTTGAGCAAGATATATGCAAAATAGGTTTTTCCACGGCCTGGTGCTCCCCACAAATAAAGGCCTTTGATTGATGCTTTATTGCCGTAAATATCATCAACTAAGGTGGTAAAATAGGACCTGAGGAGTTTCCGGATGATCTCCCCATTATCATGCTGCTCCTTAAAGTCCTGTTTTAAGAACTTAAAGCGAAATCGATCTGGTATGCCCGATTTTCGGATGTATTTATCAATGTGGATTATTTTTATCCGGAAGGGATAACACGGGCACCAGCTGGGTTCGCCGCTCTTTGCATTCAGGATCATAAAAGGCGACTTACCGCCGCATCGACAGTGTTCGAGGACTTTTGGCGAGAGTGTGATTTTGCCGTGAAGCCCCGCTTCGATATGGGGGTCGTAGTCGTAGCCGAGATCATTGGGGGGGAGGTCAATGGCTGTTGTTTGTCGAGATGTGATAATTTACCTCCCACTTCGGATGCGTGCCTTCAGCGCTTGTTCGACTTCGCGTTGGGCATCTCGGAGGGCAATATCGCGCCGCTTGTCAAATTGTTTTTTGCCGCGTGCCACGCCGAGTTCGACTTTGGCTTTGCCGCGTTTGAAATAGAGTTTGAGGGGAATTAATGTGTGGCCTCTTTCGTTGACATATCCCCTCAGGCGATTGATTTCATGGCGATGGAGCAGCAATTTGCGTTTGCGCTCAGTGTCGTGATTAAACTGGTTGCCCTGTGCATATTCGCTGATATGCGTGTTGTGCAAATAAGCTTCTCCATCCTCAATACGCGCGTAGCCATCTTTCAAATTGGCCCGGCCTTCGCGCAGTGCTTTGACTTCTGTGCCTCGCAGTTGCAAGCCGGCTTCATAAGTGCTGAGGATGTGGTAGTCGCGTCGTGCTTTTCGGTTTTGCGCGATAATTTTGATGTTGTCTGGCATTAGATTCCGCTCATATATCAGGTTGGAGGATGTACATGAGATCTTCGAGTTTTGTTGCGCGGTTTGGGTCGTCCAGTTTTAGATACGTATATCTGAGGTTGTTCATCATGCGAAAAAGTGTGAAGCGGTTGCTGGCTTCAGCAAAAAGATCGTCAGGAATTTCTTCACCAATGAGGTCAGTGCATTCATTTGCCGTGAGGATCTGCCCTCGATTGTGTGGGTCAATATAAATATGTTGATCGTTTTGGGTGTATTTGACGATATAGTGTTTGGGTAAAGCAACGCCTGAGATGGATAATTCCAGGCGTTGTGCGAGAATGAGATAGACTGCTGAAAGCGTGATCGGCCAGCCACGCTTGCGATCGAGTACGCGGTTGAAATACGTATCGTCGGGATCATGGCGGGTAGATGCGTGAAACCCTTGTTCATCAAAAAGATAGTGATTGAGTGTGCGAATGATGCGAATGGGATGATCGTAGGGAGCAATCCTGGGCGCGAGTTCAAAGGCCATGTATCCCAGGCGCGTTTTGTAAGTACTTTCATCGAGGTCGGGATATCCGAATCGCGCCAGTGCAAAGACGCCTTCTTCGAGGGCAATATCGCCGTGTTGATCGCGGGTGAGATTGCGAAACCGCATGTCGAGAGACGGTTCTCTAAATCGCCTGAGTACGCGGCTGACTTCTCGGTGTGCACGTGAGTCTTCGGCGCAGGCACTGTGGATTTCGCGTGTAGCTTTCTCTCCCAGATCATACAGTTTTTGGCGCAAACGATCTGCAATGTCGGGAGGGGAGTCCGATAGAAGCGATACAATGGCGCGGATTTGTTGGGGATGGAGTTTCATACAGGTGTACCGCGTTTTTTGATCATGATCATAAGTAGAGCAATATCCGCAGGCGAAATGCCGGGAATGCGAGATGCCTGCCCCAGTGATCGGGGTCTGATGCGGGTGAACTTTTCAACAGCTTCATTTCGCAAAGCCGCAATGGCATCATAGTCAAAGTTTTCGGGAATGTATTTTTTTTCTAAATTGTGAAAGCGTTGCACCTGTTCTTCTTGTCGGTCGAGATATCCTTCGTATTTGAGTTCAATTTCGACCGATTCACACACATCTTTGGGCAGGGTATCAGTTGCAGGTGACAATTGTGTGACAATGTCGTAAGATAATTCTGGGCGCCGCAAAAGTTCGGCGAGTGTCACCGCGCGTTTCAACGGGGAAGAATGCGACGCTTTGAGTGTTGTTTGAACATTGTCAGTTGGGGTGAGGCGCGTTGATCGCAGCCGTCCGACTTCTTTATCGATTTGTCGTTTGCGTTTGCAATAGCGGTTATACGCTTCGTCGGAGAGCAGGCCAATTTTTCGCCCGAGTTCGCATAGACGCAAATCCGCGTTGTCCTGCCGCAAGAGCAGGCGATATTCGGCCAGTGAGGTAAACATGCGATAGGGTTCTTCTGTGCCTTTGGTCACGAGGTCGTCAATTAGCACGCCGATATAAGCCTGCGAGCGATCCAGGATTATGGAATCGTCGCCCCGGGCTGTTAAGGCGGCGTTGATGCCCGCCATAATCCCCTGTCCAGCGGCTTCTTCGTATCCAGTGGTGCCGTTGATTTGCCCCGCAAAAAACAGACCTGCGATGGGTTTGGTTTCCAGAGTGGGATGGATTTGCGTTGGAGGCACATAGTCGTATTCGACGGCATAGGCCGGGCGCATAATCTCGGCTCGTTCGAGACCGGGGATGCTGCGTACAACCTCGACCTGCACATCTTCGGGCAGGCTCATCGACAGGCCATTGAGATAGACTTCAAGGGTGTGATACCCTTCGGGCTCGAGAAAAATTTGATGCCCATCCTTGTCGGGGAAACGCACAATTTTGTCTTCTATCGAGGGGCAATATCGAGGTCCTACACCTTGGATGCGTCCGCTGTACATGGCCGAGCGATCCAGATTGCTGCGAATAATATCGTGTGTTTTTTGCACGGTCATTGTGAGATGACAACTGAGTTGCTCCTGCTCAATGCAGTCGGTATGGTAGGAAAAGGGGCAGGGATCGGCATCGCCGGGTTGCTCTTCGCATGTGCCAAAGTCTATGCTGCGCGCATTGACGCGCGGAGGGGTGCCGGTTTTGAGCCGCCCGAGTTCAAAGCCGAGTTGTGAGAGGCCATCGGATGCTTTGTCGGCTGCTTGCTCACCTGCGCGACCCGCGCTGTAGGAAAAATCGCCCACATGAATGAGGCCCTTGAGGAAGGTGCCCGTAGTCAGGATGACGGTTTTGGCGGCAAAAACCGTTTTGGCTTTGGTGACCACGCCCTCAATGCGTCTGTTTTTGACCACGAGATCTTCGAGTAAGCCCTGTTTGACATCGAGGTATGGCTGATTTTCGACTATTTCTTTCATGCGAAACTGATATGCTTTTTTATCAGCCTGTGCCCGGGGAGCCTGTACGGCGGGGCCTCTGCGCAGATTGAGCATGCGAAATTGCAGACCCGTGGCGTCAATATTGCGAGCCATTTCACCGCCCAGAGCATCAATTTCGCGCACCATATGGCCTTTTGCAATGCCGCCAATGGCCGGGTTGCACGACATCTGCGCGATGGTGTCGAGGTTCATGGTCAGCAGCAGCGTTTCACAGCCCATGCGTGCTGAGGCCAGTGCGGCTTCTGCACCTGCATGTCCACCGCCAACAACAATGACGTCGTATTTTTTATCGTAGATCGACATAAGAAAATCAGTAGTCAGTAGTCAGTTGTCAGTTGTCAGTCCCAACCACCCAACCCCGCGTTAATTCGTTGCCTGCCTGTGTGCCAATCGCCAGAAGATGATCGTTTTGCGATTCGCTTTGTATTGTTTCAACTTCAAATCCCAGATCGGTAATCATCTGGTGTGTATCTTTTACATCCAGGCCACCTGTGGTCAAATACCCTTCCATGAAGAGTGAGTTAGCCGGGTACAGTGCCAGGGGTTGGAGGGATCTGAGATTTTTTTCTCGACCACCTGCCACGCGAATTTCGGTTGATGGGTTGACAAATCGGAACAGACACAATGCGCGCAGACAATCGTGAGGGGTTAAGGTATTTTGATTCGACAGAGGCGTGCCCGCGATGGGGTGCAGGAAATTGACGGGAATGGAGTTGACGCCGAGGTCGCGCAAAGACAGGGCCATATCAATGATGTCGTCGTGGGTTTCTCCCATACCAATAATGCCGCCGCTGCACGTATCCAAGCCCGCTTTTTGGATGTTGTACAGGGTTTTCAGGCGGTCTTCGTAGGTATGTGTAGATACAATATGCGGCGTGTGCGCTTTGCTGGTGTTGAGATTGTGATTGACGCGATCGACACCGGCGTCTTTTAAGCGCTGTGCTTTTTCGCCCGTCAGCAAGCCCAAACAGCAACAGATGTCGATATTTACTTCCCGTTTGATCTGGCGCACGACACCTGTAATGGCATCAACTTCATTATCGGTGGGCGCGCGTCCGCTCGTAACAATGCAGTAGCGATACGCGCCGTTTTCTTTGGCTTTGCGGGCTGCATCTATCATTTCACGGGCTGGTCGCAGGGGATATTTATCAATTGGTGCATTTGAGACAGCCGATTGCGAGCAATAGGCACAGTCTTCGGGGCACAAGCCACTTTTGGCATTCATCAGTACATGAATGTGTACTTTGCTCCCAAAATAATGATGGCGCACCTGGTATGCCGCGTGCAAAAGCGGCAGGATATCGCGATCAGGCGTTTGAAGAACAGCGTGCATTTCTGCGGTTGATAAGTTGGTCCCGGAGAGGGTCTTTTGGGCATAAGAGGTGTACATAGTATGTCCTGAATGTCTATATTTTTTGGGTTATCGATAAAATGCAAGGCCGAGGACCGCGGTTACAACAATGGCCAGAGCGGGATGAAGATTGAGAAAATTGATGGCTGCAAAAGCAGCGACTGCAATGAGGGCCGTGTGCCAGGAAGTAACGGATTTGGGACACATTTCCCAGACCACGACGATTAAAAGCCCGACTACTGCCGGACGCACGGCTTTGAGCATGGCCTGTACGAGCGGCGTATCCTTATAGTTCATGAAAAATAAACCGAGGACCATCATCATGAGCAATGAGGGAAATACCGTGCCAAAGAGCGCGACCACAAGGCCAGGTGTGTCGGCGACCTGGTATCCTATATATGCAGCCATTTTGGTGGCAATGGGACCGGGAAGTGCATAGCCCATTGCGAGGGCATCTGTAAATTCTTCTATGGTCATCCAATCATTGCGATCGACGACTTCTTCTTGAATGAGGGGGATCATCGAAGGACCGCCGCCATAAGCGAAAACGCCGACTTTGGTGAATGAAACAAACAGGTGCCACAGCTTCATTAAGGCACTCCTTGTAAGCGTAACAGATTGTTAAACATCAATGTTAGGAATAAAACGCTTCTTATAGCGAGATGGAAATATATCCATTTCACGCTTATGAGACAAGGTAAATCACATCGGGAATAGTCAAAATTGCTGGCTGATTTTACATTGGATTTTTTGGTCAGATTTTTTACATTTGAGCATGATTTTGTTGCGCGTCAATCTATTTTTTTCTAATTGTGCGGGAAGACGGTGCAATAGAAATGGGATGAGATCTGGTTTAATTTTTGTTTATCGTTGACAATCCCGGACCTTTTTCCTATTATGCCCGGTCTTTTTTAACGGCGATTTATTCCCATGTCGGTATTAGAAAAACTCCAAAAAATCTGTGATCAAAATCCGACGTCCATTTTATTTGCGCGCCTGGCAGATGGGTTGTTGCAGCAAGGAGAGGTTGCACGCGCAATTGAGATTTGTCGCCGAGGATTGCGCTACCGACCGTCATATACGGCAGGCCATGTGGTGATGGGGAAGTGCTATCATGCGGCCGGGCATTATGAAGAAGCGCGTCTGGCGTTTCAAAGGGTATTGCAATTAGATGCCGGTCATCTTGCCGCACACTGGTATATGGGCAAAATCGCTTTGCAAGCGGGCCGTGACGACCTCGCGCTCAAATATTTTGAACAGGCCCATGTACGCGATCCATTTAGTCCCGAACTCATAGAGCAGATTCGCGAACTCAAGGGCGAGGAGGTTGAAGAGGAGCAGGACAACGATCCTGAGTCTGGCGATCATGGAGTCGTATCTGAGAGCGAGGCATTTGATCAGGCTCTCTTAGAGGAAGATAGCGAAGATGATTTAGATACGCTGGTTACATCGCTTAAACGCGAGCCAAAATCCGGGGGAGAAGCCCCTGTTATTGCAACGAAAACACTGGCTGATCTGTACGCGAGTCAGGGCCTTATTCAGGAGGCCATCGCAGTTTTGGAACAGGTGGTGGCACGGGAGCCCGACAATGAGCATATTATCGCCCGCCTGAATGCGTTGCGGAATTTGCCGGAATCAGAGGGATTATGAATCAGTCCGAAAGTGAGTATGACGGAATTGCGGAGGCCTATAGGGATTCCAAGCAACTCTCATTCCGAAAATATATTGAAGAATATACCTTTTTCGAGATATTGGGCGATGTCCGAGGGGCAACGGTCCTGGACCTGGCTTGCGGTGAGGGGTTTTACACGCGCAAGATCAAGCAAGCCGGGGCGGCAGAAGTTACAGGCGTCGATCTTTCTGCAGAAATGATCAAGTTGGCAGAAGAAGAAGAACGCATCCGCCCTTTGGGATGCAAGTACCTGAATCGAGATGTGGCACAACTCAATATGGCTGAATCTGTCGATGTCGTGGTGGCGATGTATCTTTTAAATTATGCCGGGACAAAAGAGGAACTTCTCAATTTTGTCCAGGTGGCTTATAATAGACTGCAACTGGGGGGGCGATTTATCGGATTCAATGACAATGTCCAGCATGTTCCCAGGGGAACTATCTCCTTCGCCCAATACGGATTTGACAAAGTGTGTACTCCTTCGCCTCAAGAGGGCGATGTTATTTCGTATCAAATGATCAATGAAGATGGCACGAGGTTTGAGTTTAAGAATTATTTTCTCAAACCAGAAACGTACCAGTGGGCCTTTCAGAAAGCTGGTTTTTCCAATTTTCAATGGGTTGGTCCGTTTATACACCCATCTCAGCAGCACAACTCATTTTGGGATGCTTTTATGTCTCATCCCCCACTTATTGGCTTTAGCGCGTCAAAGCAAGGATAATTTTATGGTTTCTACTTCTGACTTTCGCAATGGTATGGTTATTCGCCTGGATGGGCAGCTTTTTTTTATGACTGAGTTTGAGCATTTTAAGCCCGGCAAAGGTGCTGCGGTCGTGCGCACCAAGCTCAAGAGTGTAAAGTCGGGCGCTGTGATTGACCGCACATTCCGGTCGGGCGACAAAGTAGATGATGTTCGCCTGGAAAAACGAAAGAGCCAATACCTATATAAACAAGATACATTTTACATTTTTATGGATACCCGCACCTACGACCAATACGAAGTGCCCACAGAGACTGTGGGCGATGCGCAAAAGCTATTGCAGGAAAATGAGATTGTCGATGTGCTGATTGCCGAGGGAAATGCCCTGGGCGTGGAACTGCCCATTTTTGTGGAATTGAAAGTCGATCAAACCGATCCCGGCTTGCGAGGCGATACGGCCACTGGCGGCACAAAGCCCGCACGCGTAGAAACCGGGGCGACAGTGCAGGTTCCGCTATTTGTCGAGATTGGCGATGTGTTGAAAATTGATACGCGCACCCAATCTTATGTCGAACGGGTTTAGGAGATCATTGTGAAAATTTCCAAACAGATAATAGCGAGTGCAAAAGAACTCATCGATCTGATTGGTGCCGATGATGTGCAGGAAGTTGAGATTGAACGCAAGCTCTTTGGTCGCGGGCGCATTCGCATTGTGCGCGCAAGTAAGCAAGCCCCCATTTTGCAAACGCTGACCGCACCACCGGCGTCAGCATCTGCACCTGTTGATGTACCTGAGTCTCCTGCTGAAGATGCTGTAAGCGAAGACGATGGGCGCTATCATACTTTGCGTTCGCCCATGGTGGGTATGTTTTACCAATCGCCAAATCCCGAAGCCCCGCCTTATGCAACAGAGGGCGATGAGGTGACGAGAGGACAGATCCTGTGCATTATCGAAGCCATGAAAATTATGAATGAAATCGAGTGTGATGTGAATGGTCGTGTGGTGCGCGTACTGGTTGACAATGCCGCACCCGTCGAATACAATACGCCCTTGTTTTTAATTGATCCACAAAAGTAGCCGTGACCCTTTCGGGGATGCACGTTCGCTTATTGTCGCTTGCCCTCCCCCTGCGAATGAGCAGGCCCTATTGACCTTTCCTTTTTTGAGATCATACCCTTGTTTGAGAAAGTTCTCATTGCCGACCGCGGCGAGATTGCGCTGCGTATTATCCGAGCCTGTAAAGAGTTGGGCCTGAAAACTGTGGCCGTTTACTCCGAAGCGGATAGCAATTCTCTGCATGTCGGTATGGCCGATGAAGATGTTTGTATTGGTCCACCCCCCGGCGAGCAAAGTTATCGAAATATCCCGCGCATTTTAAGTGCTGCTGAAGTGACTGATGCCGATGCGATTCATCCGGGCTATGGGCCGCTGGCCGAGAATGCCGAGTTTGCCGAAATTTGTGGCACCTGCGGCATTGTTTTTATTGGTCCATCTGCCGAAGCGATACGCAAAATGGGCGATAAGGCCATTGCAAGAGAGACCATGCAAGAGGCCGGTGTGCCCGTTGCGCCGGGTACAGGGGTTTTGGAGAGCTATGAGGAGGCTCAAGAATCTGCACGTGACATTGGATATCCCGTGCGCCTCAAAGCCGTGGCAGGCGGAGGCGGACGGGGAATGCGCACTGTGTTTTCAGAGCGCGAGTTAGAACGCGCGTGGCAAATGGCGCAGGCAGAGGCACAGGCGGCATTTACGTCGGGTGCGCTCTATTTGGAAAAAGAGATTGTGCAGCCCCGGCATGTGGAGATTCAAGTGCTGGGAGATTTGGCAGGGCGTATTGTGCATTTGGGGGAACGAGAGTGTTCGGTTCAGCGTCGGCACCAAAAGCTCATTGAAGAGTCGCCTTCTCCCGTAGTCGATGACGCCATGCGCCAGCGCATGGGAGAGGCAGCGATTAAAGGTGCCCTTTCGGTTGGATATGCCAGTGCTGGTACGGTTGAGTTTTTGCTCGACGCTTCCGGAGATTTTTATTTTTTAGAAATGAATACGCGCATTCAGGTTGAGCATCCGGTTACAGAGACGGTGGCAAGTCTCGATCTGGTCAAATGGCAGATCCAAATCGCAGCCGGTGCTTCTCTTTCACTTTCTCAAGATCTATTTGATTTCAAAGGACATGCTATTGAGTGTCGGATCAATGCCGAAGACCCCGAGCACAATTTCAGGCCCTCGCCCGGCACAATTACGTCTTTTCATATGCCAGGTGGCCCGGGCATTCGCATTGATTCACACGTATATACGGGATATACAGTTCCCCCGCAGTACGATTCCCTTTTGGCCAAGCTCATTGGATATGGCGACACGCGCGACGAGGCAATTGCTCGGGCAGTACGCGCGCTCGAAGAGTTTGTGATCGAAGGCGTGCCAACAACTATTCCCTTTCACCTCCATGCTTTGCAACACGAGGATTTTAGAACAGGACGAGCAACAACAGAATTTGTGAACAAGTTGGGCTATGGTGGGTGAAGCCCATTCTCACCCATAGGCAAAGGTATAAAGGAGCAGAAAATGTCGGATATTCCAGAAGATTTACTTTTTAATAGCGATCACGACTGGGTTCGGATTGAGGGCGATACGGGCACATGCGGGATTACGGATTACGCGCAGGGAGAACTGGGCGATATTGTGTTTTTAGAATTGCCAGAGATTGGCGATTTTGTCGCGCAGGGGGAATCCTATGGCATAATTGAGGCGGTCAAGACTGTGTCCGATCTCATTGCACCGGTTTCGGGTGAGGTAATTGATGTCAATATCCAGTTGACAGATGATGCTGCTCTGGTCAATGACGATCCTTATGGAGAGGGATGGATGATTCAAGTGCGCCTTTCAGATCCTTCAGAGACAGAGTTTTTAATGGATGCACCTGCCTATGCGGGCCTGGTTGATGAGTAATGGGTGTTAAGCCATTTTGCCCGATCTGTGAGAAAGAGGATTTGTGCGATGCGTATTCAAACGGGTGTCAATTCTGAGTTTGAAGACCAATTTTGGCATGCCACCGGCAAATTTTGAGGTACCAGGGATGCGGCCGAGTACAAGCATGTTGTGCTCGGCCTTATTTTTTGATTACATTTGAGTTTGAATTTTACACCAAATGTGGCAATCCTATCCCTGATGTACTAAAAGTTCGGAGAAAAGTTCGGAGAAAGGTTCGGAGAAAAGTTCGGAGAAAGGTTCGGAGAAAACGGATTCAGTATAGCAGGTCAAATGGTTTATTCCACCACAATATATTGTATATTTTTTTGAAAATGGCTTACAATATATTGCGTCGCTGTTTAAGAGCAGTGAATAAGGCTTGACACCTTGTAATCAATGCGATATATCATGAAGATTTATGGTAGAGAGTGGATGGGTGGAGGCTAATCGCTATTTTTGAGGTGCTTTATCATGCCCGTGACGATGCCCACAGTGCTCAATCAGTCTGTGCTGGTGCTCAACCAGAGTTACGAACCACTGCATGTGTGTTCTGTACGCAGGGCTATTGTGCTGGTTTTTCGAGGTCGCGCTGAAGTTGTTGAAGCGTGCGACTCTCGTATCCATACGGTGAGCGATTCATTCCCCGTGCCGAGTGTGGTGCGTCTGGCTGTATATGTGCGCGTGCCTCCAAAGCCACTCGCCTTGACCAAGCGCAATATCTTAAAACGCGATGGGTTCCAGTGTCAGTATTGTGGTGTTCGCCGCGGTCCATTTACCATTGATCATGTGGTGCCGAGGTCTCATAATGGGCGCAATTCATGGGACAATCTGGTATGCGCCTGTAATCGGTGCAACAACCGCAAGGGCGACAATACGCCTGCGGAAGCCGGTTTGTCATTATTGCGCAAGCCGCAGTCTCCCAATCGGGTGACATTTATTCGACATCATATCGGGGTGCCAGACCGTCGCTGGCGTCCCTATCTTTTTATGGATGATTAAAAGCGGGAATTGATGGAAAAAAAGCGAATTTTGACAGGTGATCGGCCCACGGGGCGTTTGCATCTGGGGCACTATGTCGGATCTTTGAAAAATCGCGTGGCCTTGCAAGATGATTACGAGTGCTATTTTTTAGTGGCCGACCTGCACATGTTGACCACGCAGCCCCAAAAAGAATATATCGATGCACTGCGTGAAAATATCTATGAGATGGTATTGGATTATTTGTCTTTGGGTATAGACCCGAAAAAATCAACCATTTACCTTCAATCGGTCATTCACGCTGTATATGAAATGAATCTGTTTTTTGAGATGCTCGTGACACTGCCCCGCGTGGCGCGGTTGCCCAGTATAAAAGATATGGCACGCGCGGCGAATATGACAGATGAGGCAATTCCATTTGGTCTGATTGGGTATCCCGTACTTCAAAGCGCCGATATTTTGATGCCGCGCGCACATGTTGTGCCGGTGGGTAAAGACAATGAAGCACACGTTGAAGTGACGCGAGAAATTGCGCGTCGGTTCAACGCGTATTACGGCGATGTATTTCCCATTCCCGAACTCCTCATGGGCGATGTGCCTACTCTGGTGGGGACCGATGGACAGGCCAAGATGAGCAAAAGTCTCGACAATGCGATTTTTTTGTCTGACGATGAAAAGACGGTAGAAAAAAAAGTGCGCGGTATGTACACGGATCCCAATCGCGTTCGCGCAGATATTCCGGGCACTGTTGAAGGCAATCCCGTATTTATCTATCACGACGCGTTTAATCCCAATGTCGATGAAGTTGAAGATCTCAAAATCCGCTATCGTCAAGGCCGCGTGGGCGATGTCGAAGTGAAAGATAAATTGGCCCGCGCGCTCAATGTGTTTCTCGATCCTATCCGCCATCGCCGAGCACATTTTGCGGCGCAGTCGGGTTATATCGAGCAAGTGATTTACGAAGGCACGCTTAAAACACAAGCACTTGCACACGAAACGCTTGTAGCTATGAAAAAGGCGATGGGTTTTTCCGGCGTATGGAATCGGATTTCTCGCAAAGCGCGAGATAGGATGAAAAGACAGGAGAAGGAGGCGCAATGATAGCATCCAATTTGACGGCTCGATTCGATCCGGATGCCGCGCCTTATGGCGTGAAGCTCGATTTGTTTGAAGGCCCGCTGGATCTGTTGCTCTTTCTCATTCAAAAAAACGAGATTGATATCTACGATATTCCCATCGCCGATATTACGCGGCAATTTTTAGAATACGTCGAGATCATTCAGCGATTAAACTTAGAGGTCGCCGGCGATTTTGTCGTTATGGCCGCCACATTGATGCGTATCAAATCGCGCATGTTATTGCCCTCTGATCCAGAAGCTGAGGAGGAAGAAGGAGATCCTCGCGAGGAATTGGTGCGCCGCTTATTGGAATACCAGCAATTCAGAGAAGTAGCCACGTGGATGGACGATCAGCAGACGGAGTACCGCGATGTTTTTTATCGGGGAGCTTCGATGGACCTGGAAGATATTCGGAAGCAACACGCGGCAGAAGCCGGGGAATTTCGTCCCGTGAGCCTGTTCGAATTGCTCCGCGCCTTTAAGCAAGCGATGGATGCTGCACCAAAAGTCGATTTTCACGAGGTGACGCGGGTCGATGTGACCACAGAGGAGCGCTCCGAATACGTGCTCGATATGCTTGAGCGGCGGCATCAGGTTCCATTTAGTGAACTGATTGCCAGTACACATCGCATTGTTGTTGTGGTGACATTTGTCGCATTGTTGGAATTGATGAAAGAAGGAAAAATTCGCGTTCAACAGGCCGATATCGATGGGGAACTCTGGGTTTATCGCCGCGATGTTTTAGACACGGCGTCTTTAGAGGAGACCATAACCGATGTCTGAAAGAGATGACGCGCGCGTCGCAAATTTGGCTACCGATGAAGATGCACGCAACAAAGGCGTGGTTGAAGCGTTGTTGATTGCAGCCGATGACCCTCTGGGGGCATCGCGCCTGTCATCGGTCTTGGGACAGCATACTGGCGCAAAAGAAATTCGCGCGTATGTCAATGATCTCAATGAAGAGTACGCACAGACGGGGCGCAGTTTCAGGGTTGTCGAAGTCGCGGGTGGCTTTCAATTGGCTGTACACAGCGAATTTGCGCCATGGATTCGGCAACTGATGCGCGAGAAGGTCGCACCTCGGCTTTCTCAAGCTTCCCTGGAAACCCTCGCCATTCTGGCTTTTAAGCAGCCGATTACCAAAGCCGAGGTCGAGCATATTCGCGGTGTGTCTGTCGATGGCGTTTTGAGGCAATTGATGGAAAAAGGGCTGATCCGCATTTCCGGTCGCTCAGATGCGCCCGGGCGGCCCTTGTTATACGGCACGACACGCGATTTTTTAAAGCATTTTGGCCTCAAGACCCTGTCTGATCTGCCCAGGATTCGCGAGTTGGAAGAATTGCTTCGAGAAGAAGAGCAACGGGTGGCTGAAGGCAAAGACAGCCCGTTATCGGGCGTGATCAATACCGATGGGAAAAGTGAACAGGGTACCCATGACAGAGCGTCTGAACCGGTTTCTGGCTCGCGCGGGGGTGGCTTCGCGGCGGGCGAGTGATCGGTTGATTCAAACGGGTAGCGTTAAAATAAATGGCGCTGTTGTGACACATCCGGGGACGCGATTAAATCCGCGTAGCGATCGGGTATGTGTCAATGGCCAGGCGATCCAATCGGTTGATCGACAAACATACATTTTATTACACAAACCCCCGGGATATCTGGTCTCGGCGCGCGACCCACATCATACCCAAACAATTTACAAATTGTTGCGCGGTATTGATGCTCGGGTTTTTCCCGTCGGACGGCTCGACCTGGATACGCGAGGGGTTTTGTTGTTGATGGATGATGGCGATCTGGCATTTCGGTTGACCCATCCGCGGTATGGCGTAAAAAAAGTCTATCGCGCATGGGTGCGCGGGCATCCCGGAGAGGCGGTATTGACGGGAATGCGCGAGGGAGTGAAGCTCAGCGATGGTGTTACTGCCCCTGCACATATTCGGGTAATGCGTGCAAGAGATGGGGACACAGAGTTGGAATTGGTGATTCACGAGGGGCGGAAAAGACAAGTAAAGCGAATGTGTGAGACAGCGGGATATCGGGTGCAATCTTTGACACGCACGCATTTTGCCGGTCTCACAACGCGACGCCTCAAGTTAGGCCAATGGCGGCATCTGACACAAGCAGAAGTAAAGAGGCTTCGAGAACTGGTCGGGCTGAACCATGAACAATGAGCAATTTGTGCGCGAAAAAGGGATTGTCATTGCGATTGATGGCCCGGCAGGTGCTGGCAAGAGCACGACTGCGCGGCTTGTTGCGAAGCAAATGGGATACCTCTATCTGGATACCGGGGCCATGTATCGCGCTGTGGGCCTGGCAGCTTTGCAACAGGGCGTTGATCCCGATGATGCCGATGACGTGACTGCATTGTGTAGCTCGCTCGATATCGCATTTGAAACGCGAGATGGGCAGTTGCAAACCCTGCTCAATGGAAAAAATATATCCGATGCGATTCGCTCATCTGAAATTTCGCAGGCTGCGTCTCGCGTAGCTGTCCATCCGGGGGTGCGCGATGTGCTCATTGCATTACAGCGGGCCATGGGGCGGGATGGGGGTATTGTTTTGGAAGGTCGGGACACTGGTACTGCTATTTTTCCAGATGCGGAATTGAAAATTTTTCTCTTTGCCAATCCCGCCAAACGCGCGCGGCGACGGCTCAGAGACCTCGAAAAAAGGGGTGAATCCGCCAATTTTGAGTCGCTGTTGGACGAAATTCGCATTCGGGATATCCGCGACCGGGAGACGCAGTTACGGCGCGGCGCGTGGCCCTCATCGGATGCCATATGTATAGATACCACGGGATTGTCAATAGCAGAACAAGTAGGTCGGATTGTAGCACTTGCCCACCGGTAAAATAGGGCGTGAATGATGAATGGATGGTATCGATGACATTTTATCGCTTTTTTTGGTGGCTGGCCTACGGGCTGGCCGTTATTCTCTTTCGGGTGAGGGTCGAAGGACGGCATCACATTCCCCAGTCGGGTGCTTTAATTTTGGCTGCTAACCATTGTTCTTACGTCGATCCCGTTATTATTGGGGTTGCGGCAGGGCGTGAACTTTGGTATCTTGCAAAGGCTGAACTCTTTCCTATTCCGTTGCTGGGAAAGTTGATTCACAGGTTGCACGCGATGCCCGTTGATAGAAGCCGTGGAGATCGAAGCGCATTTTTGGCCTGGACAAAAACTTTGCAGGCTGGCAATTCCGTGCTTATTTTTCCAGAAGGTACGCGTAATAAGCACCCCGGTTTCCTGCCTCCCCGAGCAGGGGTTGGCATGCTGGTCTATCGCACTCAGGCGCCTGTGATACCCGTATATATTTCGGGCACAGTCAATATCTGGAAAACGATGGTTGGGTTGGAGCCGTTGCAGGTGCGGTTTGGCGCGCCCATTTTTGTTTGTCCAGAACAATTGCCCGATAGGCGTCGCGACGCCTACAATTTTATCACTCATGAAGTGATGCGTCATCTCGCTATCCTGAGGCGGATGCGGCGGAAAGCCGGCACGGTCGCACCCGCTTCTCACAATAGATAACAATAAGGTGTCGGTACGGTTTGATCGACGTTGTTCGTCGTTCTTTTTTATTTTTTGCGCAATTTTTAAGCGCGAAAGGAAACATTTAGTATGGCCGTTAATACTCTTCCCAAGCCCAGCCCTGAAGAAGCACTGGCTGCGCTGGACGAAAGCGAATATAGCGAGTCAGAATTTAATGAAATGATGGAACTCTACGAAGAGACGTTAGAGACCATTAAGCAGGGCGAGATTGTTATGGGCACTGTGAGGTCCATCCACGACGGAACTGTGGTAGTAGATATTGGTTTCAAGTCGGAAGGTGCGATTCCGCTCTCTGAGTTTGGCGACCCGCCAGCTATAGAAGAAGGCGATGAAATCGAGGTTTTTTTAGAGAGCATTGAGGATCAAGAAGGCCAGGTGGTGCTGTCCAAGACCAAAGCTGACTTCATGCGGGTGTGGGATCGCATTAAGGACGCGTATGACAGTGATCAGATTGTTGAGGGGCGTTTGATGAGGCGAATCAAGGGTGGCATTGTGGTCGATCTTTTCGGCGTTGATGCTTTTTTGCCCGGCTCCCAAATTGACATCAAACAGGTCAAAAATTTTGATCAATTTCTCGGCAATGTGTACCCGTTTCGTATTATCAAGCTCAACAAGAATCGCCGAAATATTGTCATTTCTCGCCGCGTCGTTCTCGAAGAAGAACGCTCCAGGCTGCGCAAACAGATTCTCGCCACATTGGAAGTGGGGCAAGTGCGTCAGGGGTCGGTCAAAAATATCACCGATTTTGGCGCATTTATCGATCTGGGCGGCTTAGACGGGTTGTTGCATATTACGGATATTGCCTGGGGGCGCGTTGGACATCCATCAGAAGTTTTGTCCATTGGTGAAGAAGTAGAAGTCAAGGTGCTCAATTACGATGAGAAACGCGAGCGCATTTCGCTGGGCATGAAGCAATTACAAGACCATCCCTGGAAAGATGTCGAGGAAAAATATCCGGTTGATAGCAAGGTGATAGGCAAGGTTGTCAGTATTACGGATTACGGGGCTTTTGTCGAGTTGGAACAGGGTGTCGAAGGGTTGGTACACATTTCTGAAATGTCGTGGACGCAACATATTCGCCATCCTTCCAAGCTGGTCTCCATCAGCGATGAAGTTGAGGTTATGGTCCTGCGGGTTGATCAGGAAGGTCAAAAAATTTCTTTGGGTCTCAAGCAGGTTCAGCCCGATCCCTGGGAAGATCTCGACCAAAAATATCCCTCGGGGACACCTCTTCGAGGCACTGTGCGCAATTTGACCAATTTTGGGGCCTTTGTCGAAATCGAAGAGGGGATCGACGGGCTGGTGCATATTTCCGATATGTCCTGGACCAAGCGCATTCGCCACCCAAGCGAAGTAATAAAAAAGGGCCAGGAATTGGATATTGTCGTGCTCAATATCGACAAAGAGCGGCGGCGCATCTCGTTGGGGCACAAACAGACCATTGAAAATCCCTGGGCGAAACTGGCTGTTACCTATGCGGTGGGCAATGCCGTAGAAGGTACTATTTCGCGTATTCTCGAACGCGGGGTGGTCGTTGACCTCGAAGGCCATGTAGAGGGATTTGTGCCGGTCTCCCAACTGGGGATTGACGGCCTTCAACGGCCCGATGAATATTTTGGAGAAGGCGATGGGATACCGCTGAAAGTCGTGGAGTTTGACGAAGATCAAAAGAAAATTGTGTTGAGCGTAAGAGAGCGTTTGCGCGATGCCGATCAAGATGAAATCGACGCTTTCCTGGCGGCACATCCTCGACGCGCAGAAGTAGAAGCAGCCGAAGCGGAAGTAGAAGCTGAGGCAGAGGTGGAAGCAGAGGCGGAAGTAGAAGCAGAGGAAAAAGCACAGAGCAGCAAAGAGGAATAAGATTGCTCAGATGTGTCAAGAGGTTGCAAAGCGTTGGGGCATATCGTCTCAACGCTTTGTTTTTTCAATGGCTGGGTTTCATGCGAGATCAAAAGACAGTTGCATTTTATACGCTTGGTTGTAAGCTCAATACTTACGACACACAGTGGTATGCCGAGCAGTTTGTGGCGCAGGGGTATCGCGAGGTGCCGTTTGGCGAATTGGCAGATGTTACTGTGGTCAATACATGTACTGTGACCGGTCAAGGGGACGCGCAGTCGCGCAAGGCATTGCGCAAAGCGCATCGGATTTCGCCTACGGGTACCGTGGTCGCGGTGGGGTGTTATGCACAAACCGATCCAGATGCCCTATCTGCAATGCCCGAAGTCGATCTGGTGGTTGGAACAGCAGAGCGGACGCAACTTCTTGACCTGGTAAATGATACCTGTTCTTTGGGGCGTACATTTGTGACGCGCAGTCGCACGGCTGATTTTCAGGATATGGATATTTACAATTTTGGCGGGCGCGCTCGGGCTTTTGTCAAAATTCAGGAAGGGTGCAACGAATTTTGCTCGTTTTGCATTATTCCATTTGCGCGTGGGCGCAGTCGCAGTCGCACGCTTGAGAGTACCTTATCACAGGTTGAAAATTTGGTGGCGGCAGGCTATCGAGAGGTGGTGCTGACGGGAGTACATATTGGCGATTATGGCGTGGATTTGGCGGAGCGCGATTTGTTGCAGGTGCTGGAGGCTATTGAGCGGGTTAACGGATTAGAACGCTTTCGCGTGAGTTCAATCGAAGCGACTTATGTGACCGATGCCATGATCGACTTTTTTGCGTCGAGTCAGAAGTTTTGCAGGCATTTGCACATCCCATTGCAAAGCGGTGACAATGGCGTGTTGAAGGCGATGCGCCGCCCCTATACGCGGGAACAGTATATTGCGCTGATTGAAAAACTCGCGGAGAGGATTCCCGATGTGGGCATTGGCGGCGATGTGATGGTGGGGTTCCCCGGCGAGTCGGATGAGGCATTTTTCAATACGCGCGATTTGATTGCCAATCATCCCATGACGTATTTGCACGTATTTCCGTATTCGCCGCGCGGCAAAACGCCTGCAGCGCGTATGGAGAATCAGGTTGATCCTCAGGTGAAAAAGCGGCGCGGTGCAATACTGCGCAATTTGGGGCAGCAAAAGGTGGCGGCATTTCAAGCGCGGTTTATTGGGCGGACCTTGCCCGTGCTTTTTGAAAACCGCCGCAATGGACAGCTTTTACAGGGGTTGACCGATAATTATATCCGCGTGGTTGCACCAGCCCCAGATGCCGCGTGCGAAAAGATTGTCGATGTGCGCTTGCAGCGGGTTGAAGACGATGTGGTCGTCGGAGAATTGGCGGGTTTTGATCGCGAAATAGTGCGGCATCACGCGCGAGAATTATTACAGTTGCAAAGTGCATAACGCAAAATTTGGATAGAACAGGCCGATTCCAAAGGGAATTGGCCTTTTTTTTTTTGAAATTCTGAGTATATTCCCGAAGAGAAAGAATTTTTGTATTTGTTAAAGGTGATTCTTGCGATCCAACAAAACAAAGGAGTGAGATTATGTCTTTTGAAACAGGTGCTTATGGCAATGTTTTTGCGGAATTAATTTCCGAAAAGCGATTGAATCCACTGGATGGCGGCGAAGAGAATACCGCCGCGAAAAGCGCGCTCGACGCATTGACTGTGGCGTCTGCATTTGCCGGCAAAACAGTAGCGGATGAAGATATGGCACAGGCCTGTATTTCTGGTATGTGGTTGTATCACAACTTTTTAGATGCGTCTCACACCATCAGCCAGGGTATTCATACAGCGACAGGAAGTTATTGGCACGGCATCATGCATCGCCGCGAACCCGATTTTTCCAATTCAAAATACTGGTTTCGCAAAGTGGGTAACCACGCCATTTTTGACGATTTGTGCAAGGCGGCGGCCAGCATTGCGGGTGGTGTTTCCGGAGCGCCAGATTTTTTGACGACGCAAGCACATTGGGATGCCGGTGCCTATGTCGATCTGTGTGCCGATGCTCTTGAAGGGCGCTCAGCACACGACGCGCTTTGCCGCGAGATTCAACTGTGCGAATGGGAGTTGTTATTTGATTATTCATATCGAAAAGCGGTAGGGGAATGAGAAGTCTTTAGAGGATTTGGGATGGCGACACAACTGACACCGGCGATGGAACAGTACGCGCGTTTTAAGGAGCAGCATCCGGATGCGATTTTGCTATTTCGGATGGGCGATTTTTACGAGACGTTTTACGACGATGCCGTTGTTGCATCTCAGCTTTTGGGATTGACGTTGACATCGCGCAACAATGGGCGTGCAGATCGCATCCCACTGGCAGGTGTTCCGTATCACGCGCTGGATACCTATCTCGCAAGACTCATCAAAGCTGGTAAAAAAGTGGCGATTTGCGAGCAGATGGAGCCGCCGCAAAAGGGCAAAAAAGTGGTGCGCCGAGAGGTGGTACAGGTTGTATCGCCGGGAACGGTAATGTCCGATGATTTGCTCGATCAAAAGCGCAATAATTATCTTGTGGGCATTTTTGTTTCTGACGATCAATTGGGCCTGGCAACGGCGGATTTGTCAACGGGAATGTTCAGGGCATCAGAACGCGCGGTCGATGATTTGTGGGAGATATTGGAGCGCGTGGCTCCTGCAGAGGTGCTGGCGCCCGAGTCGTGGGTCAAAGACAATGAATCTGAATTCGAAGCGCGGATGCCGGGTGCATTGCTCACGCATATTGAAGATTGGCATTTTGGACAACATTATGCGTACGATGCACTAAAGGAACATTTTAAGGTGGCGTCTCTCAAGGGCTTTGGATGCGATGATCTCACTGTTGGGATATGCGCTGCGGGCGGCGTGCTGTGTTATTTGCGCGAGAATCAGAAGGGAGCCGTATCCCACATTACGCGATTGGCGCGCGAACACACCGAGTCAGTTATGGAACTGGATCTGGTGACACAGCGCAATTTGGAACTGGTTACAACTATTCAAGAGGGGCGGCGAGAGGGTACGCTATTTGGGGTTTTAGATCAGACGTGTACGCCGCAGGGCGCGCGAACACTGCGTACATGGTTATCCCAGCCGCTTGTGGATGTCCGCCGCATTGAAGCGCGCTTAGATGCCGTGCAAGAATTTGTCGAATCTGCATCGCATCGGGACGAGGCGCGAGAGGCGCTGCGTCGCGTTGGAGACCTGGAGCGGTTGATGTCCCGAATTTGTTGCAATCGGGCAAGTCCGCGAGAGCTTGTGGCTCTTCGGCGGTCTTTGGAAGCGGTTGTGCCACTGCGAGAAACCTTGCTTGAATTTCGCGCAGATTTGCTGGCGCGGGCGCGCGATCAGGGCATGCCGGATCTGACAGAGTTGATTGATTTGGTCGCTCACACGCTTGAAGACGATCCTCCCGCGCAGATTAGCGATGGCGGATATATCAGAACGGGTTATCACAAAGAACTGGATGAATTGCGGGAAATTGCCTCGGGTGGGCGCAATTGGGTTGCCAACTTGCAGGCAGATGAACGCGAGAAAACGGGTATCGCGTCGTTGAAGGTGGGGTATAATAAGGCATTTGGATATTATATCGAGGTCACCAAGGCCAATCAGGATAAGGTGCCCGCGTATTTTGTGCGCAAGCAAACGCTGGTCAATGCCGAGCGGTATATTACGCCGGAGTTGAAGGATTGGGAGGCGAAAATTTTGGGCGCTGATGAGCGGGCAAAAGATCTCGAGCGCGATTTGTTTGCCGCGTTGCGCGAAGAGGTGGCCGGTTGGGTGGAGCCCGTGCAGCGCACGGCGCTATCCGTGGCCACTGTAGATGTGCTGGGTACTTTGGCCGAGGTGGCGTCATCCAGTGATTATGTGCGTCCCCAGGTGGATGATAGCGTGCGTATTGATGTGAAAGAAGGCCGACATCCCGCGGTTGAGCAGTTGCTTCCGGGCGGCAATTTTGTGCCAAATGATCTGACGATTGATGGCGAATCCGATCAGATTTTGCTGATTACCGGCCCAAATATGTCGGGGAAATCGACTATTTTGCGCCAGACCGGGTTGATTGTGCTTTTGGCGCAGGTCGGCAGTTTTGTGCCGGCGCGCGAGGCGCGTATTGGGATGGTGGATCGCATTTTTACACGGGTGGGTGCATCCGATAATCTGGCTCGGGGCGAGAGTACGTTTTTGGTAGAGATGAATGAGGCGGCGAATATTTTGAATAATGCGACGCCAAAGAGTCTGGTGCTTTTGGACGAGATCGGACGCGGGACGAGTACGTTTGACGGGCTGAGCATTGCGTGGGCAATGACGGAGTATTTGCACAATGCCGAGCAGATTCAGCCGCGGACACTGTTTGCAACGCATTATCACGAGTTGACAGAATTGGAGGATTTGCTACCGCGGGTGGTGAATTACAGCGTTGCCGTGCGCGAGACGGGCGATACCATCGCGTTTTTACACAAGTTGGTGCCGGGCGGGTGCGACCACAGCTACGGTATTGAGGTGGCGCGCCTGGCCGGGATGCCAGCAGAGATGATTGCGCGTGCAAAGGAGATTTTGAACCGGCTGGAGCAAAACGATCTGTCGGTGGGATCAAAACCCCAACCCGATCGCGTGCAAGAGAATATCCACGAAGGACACGAAGGGGCACGAAGGGAACCCCAACCCGGCCATGTGCAGGAAAAAGGACAAATACCGCTATTCGCACTCGCCCCAGAAATGGTGGTTGAGCGGGAAGATCATCCGATGCTGTCTGAGTTGCGCGATTTAGATGTCGCCCATCTTACGCCAGTTGAGGCGCTGGTAAAATTGGATGCGTGGAAGCGGGCGTTGGAAGAATGATTTGGAGATAACTGAAATGGCAACTGTTGATTTGAGGACGGAAGCAAAACAGATTCTCGATGAGCTCTCCGATGAAAGTTTGGGGGTTGTAGTCAGTTTGCTGAGTTCTCTCAAAGATCGAGAGTGTCCCAAACGGGCTGACCTGTTGTCAATATATCCGTGGGTGCGTTACCTATCCGATGCGGAATGCGACGAATTTTTCGAGGAACTCTCAAATGCCGCAAAGGACAATGGTACAGGTGTTGATGAAGTGGTCAACGCCTGGCGGGAGACCGCTGAGATCCTATCTGACCCTGAGACAATGACCGACATTGCCGAATCGGAAAGACAAATCGCAAATGGTGAGGGGGTTTCTTGGGACAGGGAGAAGCAACGCCTCAATATCAGATCGTTATAACACCAAGAGCTGCGCGAAATCTCGGGCATCGTCGATAAATTTATTAAAAAACTCGTAAAATCTCGCGTTGACATAGGAATTGTGGTTCTTGGAACAGCGTAAAAATAGAGGGAAATTATGGAAGAGATAGCTCTGCCAAAGTTGCGTGTGAGTAGAAAAGAGGCAAAAGATAAAATACAAGCGCAAATTGAGAAAGGGGAACTACTCCGTGATCGGCAGATATGTTCAGAAGATGAATTGGACAAAAGCGGTATAGAAGCCAACAATTGGTCAAGATACAACAGGGACCTTTTGATAAAGCTATTTGATAACTTGTCGATGAAAAATGAATACAAAGATTTCCATTACTATAGATTGAGTCTTCAGGATAAGAAGAACTGGATTAACGCCGGGGTTCCCCCCGACTGGGAATATAGAGTAGATGAAGAATACCAAGGAAATATGGCTGATAGCATCAATAGCCTAAAAGGAATCTGTGACCGACTTGAATTATTCGATGAAGTATTAGACAGTACTCCTCATACCTTGAACAATAAAGGATTTTCAGACAATCCCACTCGCACCTTTGGCGACTATGTCTTCATCGTGCATGGACATGACGAGGCCGCCAAACATGCCATCGCCAGGTTCGTGGAGAAGTTTAACTTAAAGGCTACCATACTCGATGAGCATGCAAGTAAAGGCCAAACGATCATTGACAAGTTTGAAGAACATGCGGACAGGGCGGGTTTTGCAATCGTCTTGCTGACGCCTGACGATGTTGGCGCGCCAAAAGATAAGCAAGACAAACTCAAAGACAGGGCGCGTCAGAACGTTATATTGGAACTCGGCTATTTTTTATGTGGATTAGGGCGTGAGCGTGTATGTGTTCTTTACAAAGAAGGGGTTGAGCTACCTTCAGATATTCAGGGTATAGTCTATGTCCCCATGAATAATCCCAATGAATGGCAACTGAAATTAGCTACGGAAATGAAGCAGGCAGGATTACCGATTGATCTGAACAAACTTGTATAAAAATAAAAAGAGGTCGATTTATATCGGCCTTTTTTCATTGTGTAAACAGACTGCTGACTATTCACTGCTGATCCCGTGTTCGTCGAGCCAGGCTTTGAGAGGCGCATCTTCGGGCGTGGGGGAGGTGTAGCCGCAACCGCCGGAGTAGCTGACGCCGAGGATCGGATAGGGGAGGTTGCTTTTTACTTTAGTTGAGTTGTTTGGAGAGATTCGCTCCGCAGTGCTGAGCGTTTTGAAAAGGTTCGGTCTGCCTGAGTGGCACTGCTTCACTGATGTCGTATCTGAATCGTCCAGATTCCGGACGGCAAACTATCCCAAGCTATAACGCTACTGGCGACAAACTCGGTTTTCACTGAATCTGGCACATCGCTGTGAATACGAAACAAGATGACGCCGTGAGGGGCGGACATACCGTCACGATGCACAAGATCTCCAAAGTCCTTATCATACGTTATCAGCGCACGTCTTTCCCGCGTTGCCAATTTTAGGAGGTTAGGGTCTGCTTCGCCCCGGTCCGTTTCCTTCGTCCATCGTACATCCTGGCCTGCAGCACGTAGCCGGACAACGACCTGCTCCGATATATTTTCGTCGGCAAGTATTCTCATCTACCGTTTGCCATCCATAATAGCGTCAATATCTGCCCAGGTTACATTGGACAGCTTTGCACCAGTGGCGGCGTAATCCCGACAGGCTCGGATATCCTCCGGGGTGATGTGCGAGTACATACGAATGATATCGACTTCGCTGCGCCCCCCATCCAGCAATTCCATGATCAGTTCCACCGAAATTCGAGTGCCTTTTATTGTTGGTTTCCCGGCCAGTATCAACGGGTTAGTGACAATGCGATCCTGCCAGATTGGGTTCTTATTTTTCATAGCGTGTCCCCTCTTTTAGGCTCTGGCCTCTGCAACCTCATTACCTGCCCGAAGCATGTAAAAAGCTCCAGGTGACAAAGACAGTATATTCAGTTCTGCCTGTTTTGTCAACGTGCTGTCCTCCTCTTGCTCACCTCCTATGCCGTAGAGCGACTACTCTACCGGCTTTCGCAGTCGGAATATGCAGATCGGTTTGTGCTCAAAGGCGCAATGCTTTTCGTTGTCCTTACAGGCAAGTCGCATCGGGTCACTCGGGATCTGGACTTGCTGGGTTATGGGGATGCGTCGGCAGAACATATTATACAGTTTTTTCGACTGACTATTCACTGCTGATCCCGTGTTCTTCAAGCCAGGCTTTGAGGGGCGCATCTTCGGGCGTGGGGGAGGTGTATCCGCGACCGCCGGAGTAGCTGACGCCGAGGAGTTGTTTTTGGATGGGCGTGCAGCGGTCGAGATAGTGTTCTACCTGCATGTCGTCGCGGGGGCGAAGCCAGCGATAGGAGTAGCCGTAGAAGAGTACGCGGCGGGGTTCTTTCCAGTAGTTGGTACTGGCTGAGTGCCATATTCGGCGGTCAAAAAACACGGCTGATCCAGGTGGCACGAGCACCGGGATAGCGTCTTTGTGCAGCGCGTTGCGGTTATCTCCTGGAAATGTGTTTTGCGTTTGGCTCTTGGGAAGGACGTAGAAATTGCCGCGGCCCTGTTCAGTTGTATCAGTGAGAAAAAAGCCGATTTTGAGGGAGATCATGGGACGCGGATTCATGTCAAAATCCTGATTGATGCGGCCACTGTCCTGGTGGAAACCGAGGCCAGGTCCGTCTTTTTCGAATGTTTTGTGCGGTTCTGCAGGGGGTGTCACGGTCATGTGGGTGTGGTAGAGCTGGATGTGCCAGCCCAGGATGCCCCACACTTTGGGAAATGTTTTGTACCAGTCGAGCAAGGGCAAGAAGTGGTCGTCCTTGCCAATGAAGTCGTAGTGGTTGATGCGCGCTGTGGCGCTTTTGCCCATCCGAGCGCGTTCTTCTTTATCCACGCGATCTACCGCAGCGACAAGATCGCTGACCATGTCGGTTGGCAGGGCGTCTGGAACGATGAAATAGCCATCCTGTTTGAATTTACGCGCTTCTTCTTCTGTCAGGCAATAATCGAGACATTTGGGGTCCATTATTTGGCTCCTTTTGGTGATCTCACGTCTTTGTTTTACGGCGTCGCGTCAGTACATACCGGTCTTCTGCGGCGCGATAATAACCCCGCACAAAATTTCTCTCGCTAAATCCCCATTTTTCGTACAGGGAAATAGCACTTTCATTTTCGGGATCTACGGTCAAGAAACAATCCACACCGATTTGATCGCACGCGGCCAAAACTGCGTCGAACAAAGCTGACCCTATGCCTTTGCCGCGAAAGGTATGATCCACAAATACTTTGTGCAAACAATATAGCCTGTCTGTCGCCGTGGGAAATGCCAGCACAGCACCGATTAGTTTTTCGCGTTCCCAGGCGCAAAACACCAGTGCGTGCTCTGTCCACAATCGCCAGACGTGTTCTCCATCGGGTATATACTCAGAATTTCGGTTTTGTGCCCAGGCTTCGCGATCCAATTTTGCGATTTCCAAAAAATCGCGCGTTTTAGCACGTTGGATGTGCATTTCAAATATCCTTGTGAATAGCGGTTTGTACCTGTGTAGATATGGCGAAATGTTTGATGTGCGTCAAGTTATTTTGTATGTCTTATGAGAGATCCTTCAAAGGCATTGACATTATTACAGCAAGTCCTATCTTCTGAAGCGGTCAGCAACTGCAAGTTCATCCACTTTCAGCTTTTGGCCCTTTGTTTTGCTGACTGATCGCGGCTGGGAGCTACTAATCGGGAGATAAAAATGAAGTTGGGTATTGTCACGTATCAAATCGCCGCGGACTGGGATGTTGCCACTATTATCGAAAACTGTGCCAAACTCGGTTATGGCGGTGCTGAACTGCGTACCACGCATGCTCACGGCGTTGAAACAGACCTTTCGGCGGGACAACGGCAAGATATCCGCAAACAATTTGAGGATGGCGGTGTCGAAATCGCGGGTTTGGGCTCGGCGTTTGAATATCATTCGGATGATCCCGGCGTTGTGCGCGAAAATATTGATGGGACTATTGAATATGCCAAACTTGCCGCCGACCTGGGTTGCCCGGGCGTTAAGGTGCGGCCCAATGGTCTGCAAACCGAGAAGGGCATCTCGGTGGATCAAACACTCGAACAAATTGGCAAATCCGTGCGTGAATGCGCGATTGCGGCTGCAGATCTGGGGGTGCAAATCCGGGTGGAAGTACACGGGCGAGAAACGCAAAAACCCGCGTATATGCGTACTATTATGGATTGGGCGGATCACGACAATGCCTATGTGTGCTGGAATTCGAATTTAGGCGAAGTTGAAGATGGGTCTATCAAAGCCAATTTTGACCTGCTCAAACACAAAATCGGTCTGGTACATATCACCGAATTGTGCAATCCGGCTTATCCTTGGCGCGAACTCTTTTCTCTTCTCAATGCCGAAGGCTATGCGGGATATACGCTGGCCGAAATCCCCGGTAGCTCAGATGCCGAGCGTCTGCTCCAGTATTACAAGGCTTTGTGGGAAGCGTATCAGTAGGTAGGCCTCTGCTGACAACTGGCAACTGATACATGAGCGTACAAAAAGAAATTTACGCCCTCAAACGCGAACTCGCCGCGCGCTATCAACTCGGCGAAGAACACCACAATATTTGTGGGCGCAAGATAGGTGTGACTTGTGTTGAAGATGCCGAAGCACTCTTTGACAAACTGGGGATGGCCGATCCCGATAGCATTGAGGTTCAGGATGAACGTCTGCCTTATTGGGCAACGCTTTGGGATTCTGCGCTTATTTTGTCCGATGTTTTGCTCTCGGATAACTTGATCGCGCCGGGCGAGTCCGTACTTGAACTCGGCTGTGGATTGGGCCTTGTGTCATCTATTGCCTGTCTCAAACGCGCGCGTGTCACGGCTACCGATTATCAGCCCGATGCACTCAAGTTCGCGCGACTCAACAGTTTGCAAATTGCCGGCGTCGCGCCCAGGACAATGCTCATCGACTGGCGCTCCCCACCGCAAGGTCAACACTATGCCACCTTGTTGGGTGCAGACCTTGTGTACGAACTGCGCTTTTTCGATCCGCTCATCGCTGCATTCGACGCCTTTCTCGCACCGGGCGGGCGCATTTTATTTTCTGAACCCAATCGTGTCTTAGGTAGATCTTTCTTCGATCGTCTCCAGGATGCGGGCTGGGGGTTTTCCACTATAACCGAGCGGGAAGGCGCGACAGTGTATGAGATCGTGAGGGGTGAGGGGGCCTCACACAAAGACACAAAGACACAAAGACACAAGACGTGAAAAGCACCCTCTCTTACCTATTATATATTACCTTCCACCACTTCAAAATATATCTAAATCCGCCGCTTCGATTTCTTTCCGCAATGCCCTCTCTTCTTCCTCATTGAGCGGACGTGTTGGCTTGATGGGGTCGCCGCACTCGATTCCCTGCCAGCGCAATACGGCGCGTGCGCTGCCGTGCCCACCGTATTTTTGACAAATCCGGATCAGCTCATTCACGTCTGCTTGCAATGTGCGTGCTGTATCCAAATCGCGCTTGTTCACCGCCTCGTAAATGCCCGCAAAATGCGCGGGCATCACATTGTAAAATGTGCCAATACCCCCCTGAGCACCTACCGCAATGCCCGATAGGGCCACTTCGTCATGTCCGTTAAAAATATGCGGCTTATGTGGTCCGTTGAGGATGCGTTCCATTAAGAACAAGTTGAAATTTGTGAACTTAATGCCCACCACGCCTTTGAGTGCGAGCATCTGGTTGACTTGTTCAAACGAATACTCTTGATGCGTGACCACGGGGATATAATACACAAAGACCGGCAAATTTGCCGCTGAACTCAGCGCGCTGTAATACGCCAATATATCGTCAAACCGATACCCCTGGACATAAGGCGGCAAACTCGAAACACCATCGGCTCCCGCATCTGCGGCGTGTTTGGCGAGTTCAACGGCATCGCGCTCAGAGGGCGCGCCTACGTGTACTACCACCCGCCCTTGACCTTTTGATGCTTTGACGGCAACCTCTGTGGCCAGCTTGCGTTCGGCCATTGTCATCAAATAGCCTTCGCCCGTGTTGCCGGCCACATATACGCCGTGTGATCCCTGTTCGTAAATACGCGCCATGAGTTTTTCGTACGCCGAGACGCTAAATGCACCCGCCCCATCTCTTGGGCTGACGAGTGCGGGATACATGCCCTTAAAACCGTCGAGTATCACAGGGCGCCTCCTGTTTTTTCGTAAAGTGTGCGGGCTAATGCTTCGATTTCTGTGCGTTCAACCAGTGTCTCTACGAGATGTTGCGGCAAACCCGCTGTTCCGTGATACAAACCGCTCAATGTACCGGCAATAGCTGCAAATGTATCAACATCTCCACCCGTGAGCAGCGCGCGTTCAACCGTGGGGATAAATTTTCCTTCTGCGCGCAAAAATGCCTCCAGAGCTACGACAATTGTGGCCTGGGCTTCGCTTGGGATGGCATTTTCTCGCGCTGCTTCGGGCATTTTTACCATGGCCGCCCACGCATCTTCCTCGTTCATTGTCAGCAATGTTCGCACCTGTGCAATCAACTCTCCTGTAGATTCGCAAATCGGTCTGGCCGACCACTCGGCTACGTCCAGGACTTCATTTCCATCCAGGGGGCGATGTGTTACCAGATGCCCCACTACATGGGCCATTGCGACCGCAGGAGCAACTGCGCGGGGGTCCTGGTGTGTCACATGGCTCGCTGCAATTGCATCTTCCAGGATATTTTCACCGGTTGCCCAGTTCCACAAGCCCACTGGCGCGATTTTCATGATCGCCCCGTTGGAGGGGTGGTCTTTCGATGCGGCTTCTGACCACGCCAGACCCTGATCAAGGCGCTCCAGGGTTTCCCGAAAAGCCCTGCCATACATTTGTAGGAGTCCCTCGCGCCACATTGCCAAAAATCGGTTGCTCAGGTCTTCGGGGTCGATCTTTTCACACGCTATAATTGACTCAACCAGGACGAGGGTCTGCTGGGTGTCGTCTGTATATTCTCCAGCAGGTCGGGTCAACACACCTTCCCGATTGACCCGGCCTCGATAGTGGTCTGTCAGTCCCTCTATTGCTAAAATTCGTTCCCTGGGCCATCCCTCACAAAAACAGCCCAGAGTATCGCCTATCGCCCCGCCCAGTAGCGCGCCTACAAACATATCTTCGACCTCGATATCTTCTATATCGTCTTCCCAATAATCAGCCATAACACAAATCCCCCAAGTTTAATCGGTATAAAAATATCGGGCTCTATCGCGCTTCTACGATATTGCGAAATGCCCGAATGTGATCGGGCGTTGTTCCGCAACATCCGCCTATCAAAAACCCACCGGCGTCCAACAAGTCTTCGACATATTGCGCCATGTCTTCTGGGCCTTGTGAATACGACGCCTGTTTGGTGACTTTATCCAGGGTGGGTAAGCCCGCATTGGGATAGGCCATCAAACGCTTGTTTTCAATGCCGCGATCCACAAGCGCTTGTAGCATCTGCACTGTGCCCTCAATTGCATAGGGCATGCCCGTGTGGTCTGTATTGCGCGTTTCTGCGCCGCAGTTCAAGCCCAAAAGTTGTACGTCATCGATCAGATTATCGCCGTTTGAATATTCGCCACTTGCCAAAATGTCCAGTACATCGCCAGGCGAAAAGCCCCAGTCCGTTCGATAAATCAATTCACCTGTTTTGCGATCTTTTGTAAATTTATACGTCATATTCACGGCGATAGGCAAGCCCGTATGCCGCGCAATATCAACGGCGATTGCCGCTTCTTTGGCGGAAAACTGCGTCTCTATGACAAAAAAATCGACGCCGCTTTTGACCATGGCAGAGATCACGCGCTCGTGGGCTGATCGCACATCTACATTGGGAATGCCAAAATCCGTATCGCCGGCATCGGCTTCGATAGCACCGGGGGATGGGCCGATGGAACCGCCCACATAAACATCCTTCCCACTTTCTGCAACGGCTCGCCGCGCGTGTTGGACAGCTAATTTTGTCAGGTGTTCGGCGTCATCCTCATCTGCGTCGGCCATCTCAAGATGCAGGGGGGATACCACAAATGTGTTTGTGCCAATGGCGTTTGCACCCGCATCGATATACGCGCGATGCACAGCCACCACCTCGTCGGGATGCGATAGATTGGCGATGGAACTGTTTGCCAGATTCACCCCCTGTTCAAATAATTGAGACCCAAAGCCGCCGTCGTACACCATAGGTTGGTCATCTGTGAGGCGTTCTGCAAAAGACTTCATACTGTCATCCTCTTAAACTGACACCCTTCGACAAATGCATCAAAAAAATCTGGCTTTGTCTCCAGTTCTACATGTTCGATCCGTTTCACAAGGCGCTCTAACTCATCGCGTCGTTTTCGCGAGAGCAATACTTCTCTCGCGCCCAATATCGCGGCATTTCCCACCTTTTCGATGCGCTCTTGTGGCACGGGTGCGAGAAAACCGATATCAATCGCATTTTGCACATTTACGTAATTGGCGAAACCACCGGATAGATAGAGCCGATGGATCTGGTCGGGGGCAATGCCAAATTCGCGCATGACAATCATTTGTCCACAATAATTTGCGGCTTTGGCTTGAGCCAGATTGCTCGCATCTTCGCGCGATAGTGCAATGCCGTGTTCGGGCACCACCATCATTTCAAATTGCTTGCGGTTGGCAAATACGCCCTTTTCCGTCATCATATCATGTCGCCGGAGCGCGGCCAACAAATCGATCAGACCCGAGCCGCACAATCCCTGGGGCGCGCCGCCGCCAATTACGCGGTAATTGAACTGCCCATTCTCCCACGCCATAGATTCAATTGCCCCATCTTGCCCGGGCATGCCACAGGCGATGCCACCGCCTTCAAATGCCGGTCCCGCCGGACAAGATGCTGCCACTAACCGATCTCGATTGCCCACTACGACCTCGGTATTGGTGCCCACATCGACAAGCATAAACACTTCGTTTTGCTCACCCATTTCTACGGCCAGCATATCTGCTGCGACATCGCCGCCCACATGGCTTGCGATAAGGGGCATGCCATATACCCGCGCTTTGGGATTTGCGCGAATGCCCAACCGCCTGCTGCTTTCATAAAGGGCGGTTGTTTTTCGCTCTCCGGCCAGATATTCGTGTTCTATTTGAGATTTATAGGGCTTTTGCCCAATACTCTGCACATCGAGCCTGAAAAACATATCCCGCATGGTGGCATTGCCAGCGACGACAATTTCGTAAATTTCTTGTCGCTCAAAATCCAATTTTTCACATAGCACGAGAATTTCGTGGTTCATTGCATTTACCAGTGCCTTCCACAGCTCATTTGGATATTCGCCGTCATAAGAAATGCGATACATGATATCGCTGCCGCCAAAGCGCTGGGGATTTTCATAAGATGCCATCGCAATACTCTCGCCAGATTCCAGATCTATGAGATCCATCACAATTGTGGTGGTGCCCACATCAATTGCCAGCCCATAGATGTGTCCCCGAAACCGATCGATGTCTTCTCCGTCGTAGAATACCCGGTCACCTTTGCGCGTTACCAGAGGATCAAGGCCAATTTCTTTTTGCTGGCTCAAGGTCAGAATTTGAGGTGCGCGGCGCAGGGGCATAAATTCAACTTCCGCATCTAAATCTACGACTTCAGCCTGACAGGCCAATCGGTAATTGTCTTTTAAGAAGGCTTCAGCCTCTGTTTTGGGGCATAGAGCTTCTTCACCTTTCGCAATTTCTACCACGCATTCATGGCATATCCCCGACCGAAAACACGATGTTGGAACCCGAACAGATAGGTCGTCGGCATAATCAAAGATGGTCTTTCGCCCTTCGAGTTGTTGCACTTGCCCCATGTGCGTAATTGTGCCCGTTCCCTTTTTTCTGCGACGTTTTTTTTGTGTTTTGAGCGTGGTCTTCATCTCACGATAGGCATTTGGCTCCGTTTCCCAGGCCGTGCGATAGTCGAGGTTATCATTGCTGGCACATTGAAAAAGCGCCCGACCGGGCGCTGGCTTTCGCTGAAATTTACATCCAAATTTGGCGGTGCATGCGTTGTCTTTATTTTTGTAGGGACAACGCATCTGTGCCTGTTTGTCGGCATGTTGGACAATATCTGAAAAAATTTCAGACATGCGATCCAACCGCTTTTGATAGGCTTCTCGATCTATTTTTTTTTGCTCACTCATTCTCCTTCTCCCACTCCTTCAACAATTGTACAGCCAGTTCCACGCAGTCCAGGGCGTTTTCGCCGTATCCATCCGCACCCATGTCATCGGCAAATTCCTGTGTCACAGGGGCGCCGCCTACCATAATTTTTACATCGTCTCGCAAATCTTCGTCAATAAATGCCTCAATTGTCTTGCCCATATTCGGCATTGTCGTGGTCAACAGCGCCGACATGCCCAGTAAATTGGCTTCGTGTTCTTCGACGGCATCCATAAACTCGTCTTCGGATGTATCCACGCCGAGGTCGTGGACGATAAATCCAGCGCCGCGCAACATCATGATACACAAATTTTTGCCAATATCGTGCAAATCGCCTTTCACCGTGCCCATAATGACCGTACCTGCCGGTTCGACGCCCGAGGCTGACAAAATGGGTTCAATATGTGCCATCCCCGCTTTCATCGCGCGGGCACATGCGAGGACTTCGGGTACAAAAATAAAATTTTCTCTAAACTTAATTCCCACAATGCCCATGCCGGCAATCAAGCCATCATCCATAATTTCCAGCGCGCCCACGCCTGCGTTCAGGGCATCTTGTGTCAATTGATCGACATCGTGATGCGCGCCATCGATTAATGAGGCGGCAATATCCTGCATATCGGGACTCGCGTTTGCGAACAGATCGATATTGCGCTGGATCTCATCGGGGCGTTCTAAAAATTCTTCTATTTCTTCTTTGATAAACTCATTTTGGATATCGGATAATTCAGCCATGAACTCTCTTTTCCTCCGCATGCCAGTCCACGATCGCTTTGGGGATTTCTTTCAAATTTTCGATGGATGTCTGCAACGGAATCGCGCATTCAGGCCCGATTAGATTCACACCGGCGTCCAGGTTTTTATATACCTCTTCTCTTACGGTTTCCGGCTCTTTTGAAAATAGCGTTTCCGGATTGTTGATGTTGCCGACCAGTGCGATTCGTTCCTTTGTGATGTCAATTGACTCATCCGGATCGTTTTTGGAATCGTAGTGGAATGCCGCCATGCCCGTTTGCGCGATGTATTCCATCCGATCAACTGTGCGTCCGCATATATGCAAAATCAGTGGAATAGGGATACGATCGGCAAATTCGATGTGCAATTCGCGCAAATACCGGTCGTAATAATCGCCGCTGACCAGATCACCCGTTGCGTGATCTGGCAGGGTCAGGGCGTCGGCGCCTGCTTCAATTTGCGCCACGCCAAATTCGACGGTTACTTCTTTTAATTTGTCCAGAATTTGCCGCGTGTGATCCGGGTCGTCCAATGATAGGAGCAAAAAATCCTCTACGCCAAAACAGTGATAGGCCAGGGACCAGGGGCCCATTGTTTTGCCGATAATCGCCACTTCGTCGCCGTATTCTTTTCGCAATATGCCAATCGCGTCCAGCACGCATTTTGTATCGGGATGGGTCAATAAGTTTGACGGGATTTCAATATCATCTGCCTTGTGCCATATTGGCTCTTTCATTTTTACCGTGGGCCAGTTGTCTTTTTGCTCCCACTGGATTTTGCATCCCAGTGCCGACGATTCTTGAATAATCGTAAATACCGGCATTATCGTGTCAAATCCCAATTCGGTATAACCCGTTGCCGCCAGCCGCGCCATGAGTTCTGGCTCGCGATTGGCGTTTGGAAATGGCGCATCTACCAGGTCCATTAACTCCACGGTTGCAACCGAGGTCGGGTTACACGTTGGGGTGCGATCTACAGGTGCCCGATTGAGTGCCGCCAATACGCGGTCGCGCGGTTTCATTGATTTTATTGTCTGGTCGTGCATATTAGGACTCCAAAAAAGGTAAGACGTGAGAGGCTGAAGGCGTTTAATTTTGCGCGCTCGGGGCAGCGAGCACGCCTCGACTCGCAGCCTGTTCCAATTCTCTTAAAACGGATCGCACATTGGGGGCGCGTACGATGAGAACGCCTATGAGGGGATCGTGTGTCATACCGCAATCAAAGCATACCTGATCTTCTTCCACTTGCTCTAATTCGCCCAGTTTTGCAAGTCCTCCGGCTACCAATCGAATGCGCCGGTCTGCGCCTTTTTCGTCGCTGTCAGCCGTAATTTTGTACACGGCATTGGATTGCGCTGTTGCCGAAATGTGCAATCCCGATTTTTTGTCCAAAATGGTCAATGGACGCATAGATACATCGTCATCCAGACCGAGTTTGCACGATTCCAAAAATAGGCGTTTCACAGATAGCAGATGTGGGCTTCCACACGGAAAGCGCAGCAATCCCTCGCCTGTGTTTTCCATTCCTCCTAAAACTCGCATCGCATGGTTTATCGAGTCAATACGCGCTTGCGCCCCGTCTATCTGGCTATATGTGTGAACGCAAAAAGTCGTGCCCTGCGCGTTTTCTTGCCGGTATAGCCCAATTGTGATGTCGTGAAAATGGGTATCCATCGGCACCAATTCTATTCGCCGACCAAGATCTAAAGTCTGTCCCATGAGAATCCTTCCTCTTACTTTTCAAGCACATAGCGACGAACGGCTTTGGCAAATCCATCGTTTTCAATATGATCGGTTTGTAAAATATTTTTCCCTGCTACTGCGCGATGGGTTGCTGCGTCTGCGTTGTGCATCAACACACCGGTTCCGGCTGCACGCAACATGGGCAGATCATTATTGCCGTCGCCCACGGCCATCACTTCATCGAGTCTGCTGCCAATATGGTTGGCAATCGCTGTGAGTGCTGCGCCCTTGTTCACATTTGGGTGCATGATTTCGATGCGACCCGCCACAGCCCATGCCATGTAAATTTGATCGCCGAATATACTTTTTAATTCGTCAACTGTCTCATCGGCATGTCCGGGTTTGGGCAAGAGCATTATTTTTGGAGACGCTGCCAATTCTTTTGCACGTATTCGCTGTGCGAGATCGGCATCGACTTCATAGACCATATTGGTCATTGTGGCTACTGCGCGACTCATTTTTGTCATGCGGTCGGTAATATAAACTTCGCAGAGGCCCTCGCGATTTATGTCACAGCGGCAATATACAAAATTCATGAGCCGTTCATCGGCATATTGGATCAGTGATAAGAATATATCATCGGGCAAACGCTGTTCGTGCATGAGTTGGCGTGTGCCATTCGTTTTGGGTGCGAAAACCATTGCGCCATTATAACATCCGGCGTAGAGTGCGTCGGCCACGCTGGGGGTGCTCAGAAACGGGATTTGATTGCGCTCAAAATTGCGCCCACTCATCGATGCTACAGCTACGCCGCGATCCAACAATTCGCAAATCGCCGCCATCGAAGCATCCGATGGGGTGTTGTTGTGATTTAAGATCGTTCCATCCAGGTCAAAGGCTACGAGTTTGACCACGCGGGTTCTCCTCATTGGGGTGAATTTAATCAATCAAAGGCAACCGAACGGTTCCGCCTCGCTCTGTTGATCGGTGAACCGCTTCGGTAAATTCCATATATTTCATGCCTTCGTAAAAACTGGTGTCGCCCTGAGGCCCACCCTTGATGGCATTGATAAAATCGGCTTCCACTGTCCATTCGGCGGCTTCATCTTCGGGGATGGGAATTTGTTGCGGACGCCGATCGCCCGTTTTTGCGCCGAGGATTTGCGTTCCCATGTCGTAGATCAATGTGCCTTTGCTGCCATAAGCTTCAACGACGGATTTTCCGCCAAATTGCGCGACGCCCGAAAACAGAAATGCCGCACGCGCGCCATTTTCCATTTTGCCTATGACATGCGCCATATCAGGTGTTTCAACTGGTCCATCGCCAGACCCGTCGGGTAGTGGTCGCTCTCTGGTAAAGATCTCAGTTTCAGCCGTTATGGTTGACATATAGCCAAATACGCGCGCCACGCGCTCGACGGTAATGCCCATTCCCAGGATATTCAGACCCGAATATCGTCTGATCTGTCGCCAGTGTAACGGTTCGTCAGTATCCCAATAGCGCCCGCCGAGGTCGCGGACATAGACGTGGAAGATATCGCCCAAATATCCTTCATCTATGAGCCGCCTCAAAAAACGTCCACCTTTCCATGGGGGTGCCGGACAAATTTGGGTCACGAGATTGGTTTCTCGGCTTCTGGCATACATCAATCGGGCTTCTCGCAAGTTCATCGCCATGCGCGCCTGTACAAATGTGTGTTTGCCCGCGTCTAAGGATGCGAGGACAAATTCACAGTGTTTGTACGGCCAGGTGCCGATCATTACCGCGTCGATATCGTCTCGATTCAACAATGCCTGTGGGTCTGTCATGGCTTCGGCTGATAAGCCCTGCTCGGCTATTACTTTTTCACCGCTTTCTATACTGCGGTTGCATATTGCCACGACTTCGGCATCGTCAATTTTTGCCAATCCCGGAAAATGCCGACTCCGGAAAATACCTCCCGCACCAATAATACCAATGCGAATTTTATCTGCCATTTTTTACCTCGCTATGTTGTCGTTTAATGTTCAGGGGATGCAGAAACTACAGTGCGAATGTATCACAGTTTTTGTCAATTAGCAAACAAATCGGTTACGGCTGTGCTGCTATTCATCATTCCTGTTTTCGCTTTTCGCCAAACTGGCACAAACCAGTTCTTTATCATTTCGGGCAAACACATGTTTATAAGCAAACGCAGGATGCGCCCATGTGACACCACCTCTGCGGTTCAACTGGTCGCGCGTCGGTTCGATCAGTTTCGCGCGACTGATGATATTCAGCCCGTCCGGCGAAAGCGTTGTAATCAGGAGTTCGCCGCGCTCATTGAACATCCAGACCTTATCGCCATTTTTGATAAAATGGATGTTGCTCCAGCGCGCTTTCGGAACCGCGGTGAGGTCTTCCCAAATCCGATCGCCGTTGCGGGCATCGAGACAGCGGAGTTCGCCATAGCTATCCACACCGTAAATGTAATCGCCGAGTCGGATCGGGGTTGACATCGTGGAATGGAGCGCGTCTGTGTTCCGTTCATTTCTTCCCTTACGGTGCCAACCGAATTGCATCATCGGCTTATCTGGATTCAGTTTCAGCAGCAGCGAGCCTTCAAAGAAATCAGTGATAAACAACTCATTTTGATAAAAAACGGGACTTGCGATCCCGATCTCCATGCGAGTCGGTGGAAACGGATGGAGCCAATGAGTGCTGCCTGTCTGCGGGTTGAGTCCAGCGATATGTCCGCCTGTCCAATAGACGAGCACCCGCTCGTCACCCTGTGTAATCACAATTGGAGCTGAGTAAGATGCGTTGTCTTCAAGGGCTTTCCATTTTTCGGCTCCGGTTTCGCGATCAAAAGCGACGATGCACGCTCCGGGCGTGCCGCCGATTTGGACGATGAGGTGTGAACCCTCGACAATCGGCGCGCTCGCAATTCCCCAGGTTGGCATCTTAATATTGTATTCGGTGTTGAGGTCTTTTTTCCACTTCAACGTGCCGGTTGCGGCATCGAAGCAGTGGAGATGTCCCATCGCCCCTAAGGCGTAAGCGAGTCCGTCATGAATGATAACATTGGCTCGAGGGCCAGCGGTATAGTCAATTCGGTATTCACACTCGTAGGTGAAGGACCAAATCAATTCACCTGTTTCCCAGTCGAAACAGTGAACCCGTTCGACCTGTTTCGGTTTTGTGAGACGGTCAGTAATGTAAACGCGCCCGTCAGCGACGCTCGGGCCGCTATAGCCGCTGCCGATTGGCACTCGCCAACGAATCGGGATCTCCGGTCCGTCAAATGCCTCCAATATCCCGGTTTCGCTCCAAACACCGTCCCGGTGCGGTCCCCGCCACTGCGGCCATTCATCGGCGAAAACCGAAGAGATGGGGACAAGCACAGCGAGTAGCATTAGTTTCAATAGGATTCGGTTCATGGTTAATCATGTCCTTGGTTGTATCCGGATCTGACGCGCGCTATTGCTGCGAGTCGCCTGTGTCCGCATGGTTCGGTTCCCTTACCCATGGCGCACGCAATGTCGGCCTCTCGGTCAGGAATTCCAGTCCCGCGCGCAGCGAGCTATCCGCGTTGAACCACGCGTGGAAACCCTGCCCATCGATGCCGTTGCCGTCGTAGCGGTCGCGGCGGGTAGAAATTGCCCTGCCTTCCCGCATGCCCCAGCCCATCCAGCCGTAGCCCGATTCTTCCATCATCTGGATGGTCCAGCGGGCACAATCTGCGCGCTTTGTATCGTCAAGGCAGCCGGGAATGGTCTCGTTGGAGAGCATTGGCTTGCCATGGCGCTGCTGTACGGCTGCACATACTGCCAACATTTCGCGCTGTTGCTCGGGCGTGCGTCCGTAAGGGTGACAGCACAGCACGTCGCAGAGTGGCGCGAGTCGGTCCATCTGTTCCTCGATTTGCAGTACGCCAATGGTGATTGGCTGCTGCGCTCCGCACGCGCGTACTGTCCCGGCTACCCGTTCCAGCCACTCGATTTCTTTGGCGTTGGAATCGGCATCCAGACGCGGGTATTGGGGTTCATTGCAGAGATCCCAGACGAGGATGCGCTCGTCATCGGCAAGGGGCGCGACCAGATCGCGAACATAGTCCAGCTTCAGGTTCCAATTCCGATGCAGATCCTCGATATAAGTCCCGCCGTAGTCGTAGTCGCGGCTGTGCCACCGGTTGAACAGGCATGGCATGGTCCGCATGCCAAGTTCATCGATGGCCGCCACAGCATCCATGAACGACGCGTGGACAGCGTCCGGGTCTGCCATCCATGCTGTGAACTCGATCCACAGACGGATGCAATTGGCGTGCGTCTGGTTTGCAAGCGCGGCCTCTTCGCGGAATCGGTCCGGGCTATAGTCCCACCAGGCCTGCTCGATGCGAGCGCCCCAGGAGGGGACAATGTTAAATCCGCGGAGCCAGCCGTAGTCCTGATAGTGATGGAGCCTTACATTTGCTGGTTCTGCCATTGCTTCTATCCTTTTCACAGGCTGTGAACCTGTGCAGCCAGTTCATCGATAAGTCTCACGATTTCTTCATACTGCACAGTCAGGACATTTTCCACTTGGGGGGGATACAGGATAGCCCTGATCCGTTCAGCAAAATCTATGGGCTGAATGGCAAACTGTTCGACATAGTGTAGATTGTTCCCATCTCCCACATAGTAGGTCTCGTTGATTGCGAAGAGCACTTGCATCATATCATGCACCAGTCGTGCGGAAATGCCGGCGAGGAAGACCACATCGCCCCGCGCCAATTTGTTCCGGTAATGATAGTCAGATCGCCAGTAATTAAGCGATTCCATGTGCTTCTCAATGATCGCCTGCCGCAGAGCCAGAGGGTATGGGGTTAACCGCAATCGATATCTGACCGGTTGTCAAATATATCCTTGCCGTGTGAACCTCCGATGCTCAATGCGCAACGCCCCTTCGCCAGTGCTTTCAACGGCTGCACACATTCATCTATCACGGCTTGAACGCATGGATGTATTTGATTTTGCCGCATATTTGTGGTCTCTTATACCAGTGCGTCTTTGGCTTTGCGAGGCAGTTCGACGGGGATAAAATAAGATTTGGGATACAAGTAGTCTTCCCTTGATTCATCAATTTCTCAAGATATAATAGTTCGAACACTTTTTTTAATTTCGGCTAAAGCGTCTTTTTTTAAAACGCAAATTTTTGACCCGGTTTCCCGTCAGCCTGAATCCTGTAACCTGTCCTGTATCGTCTCGCGTAAAATGAACTTCTGGGAAAAACCACGCATCCCCGACGAAATGACCATCGGCACAGGTTAGCGATATGTCGTCATGGCGTCTGTGTTGCGCCACAAGCCGATCCCCTCGCACACCAATGGTATAGGTGGTATCGAGTTCTTCGGTGTAATAAGCGCCCTCGAACTCTGACAACTGTTCTGGTGTCAGGGGTTCTGTCTCGGTGCGTTCAGAGGGTTGCTTATCCGACTCGGGTGCTTTGGGGGTAAGAACATCAGCAAGATAGATATCAGCGATCTTTCTCGCCAGATTGAGCGGATTAAAGGTGTCCAGATTGCACAATATGACAATACCAAATTTCTGAGCCGGAAAACGTATGAGATGGCTGCGAAATCCCCTCCATGATCCGCCGTGTCCGACCGTTTTCAGTGCTCTGTACTCGCCGATGTCCAATCCGAAGGCGTAGCTGATATGTTCTCCGTTATTGAGAACCCCTCGCTGATGCATCTGATCAACCACTGCCTGTCCGCCTATCTGTGCATCGTCAAAGTTCAGAATCCACTTTGTCAGGTCTTCTACTGTCGAATAGAGAGAACTCGAACCGAGAGCGGTTAAATTGTTCACGGCATTCTTGAACCCATCATCTTTCACGGACAAATAGGAATACGCCCGGTTCTTCACGATCATCTCGTGGTCATCGTGAAAGTGGGTGTTGGTCATGGCGAGAGGCTTGAAGATGTTGGCGTCCGTCCATTCGCGAAATGAATCTCCCGTTATTTTTTGAACGATTTCTGCCAGCAGATTGTACCCCGTATTTGAGTATAAAAACGCTGTTCCAGGCTCGAAATTGAGTTCTTTTTGACGCCTTACCATTTTCAAGATATGCTTGAACGAAATCACGTCATCCATCTGTCCACCCGCGATGACAAGTGCCTGTACCCAATCCCGCAATCCACTCGTGTGATGCACCAGATGTCGAATCGTTATTTTTGTTCCAAAATTCGGGACATCGGGCAAGTGCATCTGAATATCGTCATCCAGCGAGAGTTTTCCCTCATGCAACAACGTGGCGATAGCAAAGCCCGCAAATTGCTTGGAGACCGAAGCAATGTCGAAGATGGTTGTCGGCGCAATCGGAATGTCGTATTCCAGATTCGCCATGCCGTATCCGCGTTTGTAGATAATTTCACCGTCTCTGATAACCGATAGGGCCGCACCGGGGGAGTCTGGCTTGTCCCATTCCGCGAATACTTGATCGACTTTTGCCTCAAGTGACTCGTGATTTGGCATTGGTCACCTCTTCCTCAGATCATGCCCGTCACTTGCATCGCAGCCCTGGCAATCTCGGAGAGAGCGCATTCGCCGGTGACGCGGTCGCCGAGTTTCAGGCTGTAGAGCGCAATCACCATCGTCCCCGCTGGGGATTCGATGAAGCCGACATCATTGATTACACCCCGATTCGAGCCGGTTTTGGAACCCCAGCGATAGGTCCAGGAGGTCGGCACATATCGGCCGATGCGGCGACCATTCTGTTGCTGGGTCAAGGTGGTGAGCATGGCCTGACAGGCTGCGGGGGATGCGGCCTGGTCGTCGAGAATGGTCTTGACGACGGTAGTGTAGTCATTGGGTGTAGCCCAATTTTCCTGTTCCCCTTCAATCGCGAGGCGCCCGCGCATGGGACGTCCGAGAGAGGAAGCGGTCATACCGAGTTCTCGCATTGTCGCGTTGACGCGATCCATTCCGGCCACTTCAATCAATATGTTGGTGGCGGTGTTGTCGCTGATGGACATCATCAGGTAGAGGAGATCTCCAAACGACAGTTGCAGCCCGGTATGCATGTGTCTCAGCACACCACTGCCGGGAGATTTATCCACAGAGCGGACGATATATGTGTCGTCGAGCGCGAGTGTCCCGCGATCAATAGCTCTGTAGATCTCGATCATGATCGGGATTTTAACTGTGCTGGCCGCCGGAAACTGATGATCACCCCGCGAGGCCCAACGCTCTTCCCGAGGCGAAATCACACTGACGCCGATCGTGCCGGGCGATTCGTACTCTTTAACCGCTTGTTCCAGCCTGCTCCAGTCTGTGGTCATGCGGCCTCTCAATCAACAATGGGCAAGTGAACTGTTGCGCCGCGTTCGACGGAGCGGAACACCGCTTCGGTAAATTCCATGTATTTCACGCCCTGATAAAACGTTGATTCTGCGGGTTTTCCGGTTTTGATCATGTCGATGAAATCCGCCTCAACCGTCCATTCGCGTCTGTCAGATGCAGGGACATCCAATTCCTGCAATGCGCCATCGCTGGATTTTGCGCCCAATATCCGTTGCTCGTCCAAAACGGGTGAGGTTTCGTATATGAGTGTACCGTCCGTGCCGTAAATTTCAATGCTTTCACCCGGTGCGTGATGCGCGGTGCTGGAGAAGAGATGGACCGCAGTCGCACCGCTCTCCATTTGCGCCAGGATATTTACGGTGTCTGGGCGGTCAACGGGTCCCATGCCGTCCTCTGTGGAGCGCTCGGTGACATAAGTTTCTGCGTGTGCGGATACGGATTTTGTATAGCCACACCAGCGGTGTACAAATTCCACCAGCATGCCGACACTCATGGTATTTAAGCCGGAAAAATGACCCATCTGTCGCCAGTGTAGTGGCGTATTGGGATCAATCCCACCGGGCGTCATTGAGCGGATGACGATATTGCGAATATCGCCAACATATCCTTCGGCGATCAACCGCTGCATAAACCAGTCACCTTTTAATGCGTGCGGTGGTTGGCATATCTGGTGCGCGAGTTCTGATTCCATTGCCGCGGCATACATGATTTTTGCTTCGCGCAAATTCATTGCCATGCGCGCCTGCACAAATGCATGCTTGCCTGCATTGAGCGATTCGAGCACAAACTCGCAGTGTTTATAAGGCCAGGTGCCAATCATCACTGCATCGATGTCATCTCGCGCAATGAGCGCGTAGGGATCGGTCATCAGGTCGGGATTCAATCCAAATTCAGCCGCAATTTTGCCGCCACTCTCTACACTGCGGTTGCAAATTGCCACGACCTCGGCATCGTCTATTTGAGCGAGGCCCGGAAAGTGGCGGGTGCGAAAAATACCGCCCGCACCAATAATACCAATGCGAATTTTATCTGCCATTTTTTACCTCATTTAGAAAATCAGCTATCAGCGGTCCGTAGTCACCTGCCCAACCACCGAAAGGTGAGACGTAAGACGCAAGAGGTAAGCACAGGCCAGGCATAACCTGCACACCGCTCCAGCCTCTCGCCTTTATCTGTGTCTATCTGTGGTTGCTCTTCGCCTTTCACGGCATGGTCAAATCGTCATAACCCGTCAGGTGATATTCATACCCCAGATAATCCAGCAAATTGCACAGTGCGCGGAATGCCACGCCAAAACCATCAACGCCGCTAAATCCGCCAAATTGTCCACCGCCTTTTACGTGCGGTTCCAAATCGATAAATACACCCGGTACGCCCAGTTCTTGAAACTGGCGTTGCAGGCGTGGCACGAGTGTCTTAAAATCTCGCAGGACCATTTCATGTCCGGCATCGCCTTGATCGACGGGGATAAACCGCGTCAACCCTCGCTTTGTTGCGCGGTCCAGCATCGGCTGATTGGCTGGTGCGTTAAATCCTTTGATGTGGATCCATCCCAATCCGGGCTTTGTTTTTTCGTATTCGGCAAAGACGCTGTCCGGGCTGTGCCCCATGCTTTCCATGTTGCCCACATCCATGATGATGCAGGTATTGGGACTGTCGATCTTTTCGTGTAATGCGATCAGTGTTTCGCCATCTCCACCGATTAAATGCGATTCCACTTCAGAGCCGTAGATGAGACCTTCGCTCGCACACAGGGCGACAATTTCTGAGAGCTGATCTGCCGCTTGATTCAGATGAGCCCAGGGATCGGTCCCATGCGGATGGTAATAGCTAAAGCCGCGGATGAGTTTTGTGTCAAATGCATGGGCGAGTTCGATGGCGCGTTTGACATCTGTCTCCAGATATTCCTTAAACGGTACATAGCGATTGTCTGTACCGTCATCTATGTCCAGCAATTTCACTTTTCCAAGCGGTGAGCCAATGCTCGATACCGAAATGCCAAATTCACCGTGCAATTTCTGGAGTTGTACAATCTCCTGCGCGGTCAATTCCATTGCGTTCTTTACTCCATTGCCCATGTCGATAAACCGAATTGTGTAATAAGACAAGCCGAGCGCACGCATCATGGTAAATTGCTCTTCGGCGCGCTTGCTAACCGGTCCCTCGTCGGCAAAACCCGATAAAATCACTTCTGCCACAATAATACTCCTTTCTATGGATCAGGCCAGGTCACTGGAATAAGTCTCAGTGTGCCATCACCCTGATCGCAACCTGGCGTAATCTCAATTGATTGACTCTCCCTGAAATCCACGTTGGCCAATACAATGGCTGATAAAAAAGTACACGATCCTCCGGGGGCTATTTCAGCGGGCGTACATACATCTTCGCTCATCCCCAATACGGTGTCGTTTTCACCCAACACCCGCACGCGCACTTTAAGACCTGTGAGTTCCAAACCCGATTCACTGTCAACATTACCACTAATGCGGATAAAGCTCGATGGATTATCAGGTGTACCCGCAGACTCGCCTACAATGGATGGGTTGCCCAAAACGGTTAAATCGTCGGGTATAAAAGTACGCGACCCGGCAGAGTCGTCTTTAGAACACCCAAATAAAAAAAAGACAGACAAAAACCCAATGATGTATTTCATCGCAGTGTCCTCTATGGTGTGATACGGCGCGTTTGACGCAACAATATACACGCCAGAACCGTATCGGGCAAGGGGGGCTATCAGTTGTCAGTTGGCTGGTACGGGCGGGTTTGAAACCCGCCTCTACTTTCCTCAAAATCAAATGTCACCACATTTTGCACGTCCGATAGATTCGAACGCGGGGCAAATGCCAGGTTCAATGTAATTTCCTGCACCTGTCCCGCCTCGAATCTGGAAAATCGATGGGTTGCGCGAGCTATTTCTTCGCTGTCAGCGGTCCGCAATTTCCAGGTCATAATAAACGGACTGATAATCGGCACTGGTCCCGTATTGACGACTTCGGCCAGGATATTGACTCCCACAATATCACCCGCCGCATTGTGGATCGGCTCGCGGTGTACGTTGGCAATGGACATAAAATCCGAGAGTATCTCGTTCTCGGGCGATATGGGAACGCCGCCACAGCCGAGCAAAAGGCACACGATTAGCCATCTCATGGATTATTTACTTTCCAAAATACGCTATGCCCACCAGGCCGATGAGCCAGCAATAATAGGCAAATTGTGCAAAATATCCGCCACTGAGCAAGCTCAGGAGCCATCGAATTGCAAATACCCCGGATGCATAGGCCACAATAGCACCAATCAGCAGGGGCCATAGCGCGTTCATTTGCGGGGGATGGGCGAGCAGGTCGCCAACTTCTAATGCGGTTGCGCCCAAAATGATGGGGATGGATAATAAAAAAGAAAATGTTGCGGCTTCGCGGCCATCTAACCCGCGCCACAGGCCCATGCCAATGGTTGAACCCGATCTGGAAATCCCTGGCAATACGGCGAGTGCCTGTGCAAAGCCGATTAATATGGCGTCTAAAAATGTAATTTTTATGCGGTCGCTCCGCGCAAACCGTGTGCTCCACAAAATACAGCCGGTCGCGATCAAGAATCCACACACGGCGATTGGACTGGCAAAAGCCTCTTTGAGCATGTCTTTGAACAAGATTCCCACGATGCCAGCGGGAATGGAGCCGACTACTAACAGGTAGATTGTGTGCCAGGATGCGCTATCGCGTCGCAAACATCCGGCGATCAGATGGATGATTCGCACTCGCAATGCGGTCACTACGGCCAGCAATGTTCCAAAGTGTACGATCACTTCAAAGGTCACATTACCGGTTTGAATACCCCAGGCCGCTTGTCCCAAAGCGAGATGCCCCGAACTGCTCACGGGCAAAAATTCGGTCAGCCCTTGCAATAATCCCAGGAGCATGGCTTCATAAGGTGTCAAGAGTAACCCCTGTCTGAATCAGGATATACAGGATTTTAGGATTTTCAGGATTACAGGCAAAGCAAAAAGAGCAGGCGGAGTAGGTCAAAGACATAACGTTTCCAACAATTCTATCACGGGTGCTATAGATGCGTCGTTGCAGATTACAATATCGTAAGCGCGCAGATATGCAGCGCGATTTTCTTCGACTGCTTCGTTCAAAAATCCCATGCGAATGACGCAGGCTGCATCGGCGTCGGTCACCATCTGTGCATCTTCTATGGTGTCTCCCAGGAGGAGGACGCAGCCTTGTGGATTACTTGCATGACGCGCTTTGTTAAAGCTGTGGATTACCGGCTCGCAAAACCCCGCTACTATGCCATGTGTATCGAATATCAATTTGTTTGCTGTTACTGTCACATTTGAGGTGAGCAATGTTCTAATTTTTAAGAATTTTGAAATTGCGTTGCCTATGCCTGCGGATAAAATTAACAGGGGTATGTCTCTGTCTGACAATATGTTAAAGAAATCGATGGCACCATCGCGCAAGCGCATGAAATCTCGAACGGCAATGTCTTCTATTATCTCCTCGGTAAGTCCGTATTTCTGCATCATCGCAAGTGCTGCCGTCCACCAGTCGTGCATGGCTTGTTGTTTTTCGCGGTGCGAGATAGTCTGCGATATTTCAATGGGGCGATACCGCGCGTACAGGCGATCCATTTCGACGCGATATGCCTCTCCCAAATAGGCTCCGTGTGCAATGACCGAATAGGATGTCGCATCTTGCCCATCTTCTGTTCGCGCTTTTGTCAATGTGCGATCCCAGTCGCTGACCACACATAGTTGCTCAATTCCCGTATGGCTGTTCAATTGCGCGATTTTGTCCTGGAGGGTGTCCTGATCAGCAATTAGTACATGGTCCATTGATGACCTTGAGTGCGAATAGACGATAGCAGTTGGGTGGTGGGGTGAGGACAATTCCTAATTCTTAATTCCTAACTGACGTTACGCAGGTCTGGTGTTTGTGTCATGCTGAGCGGAGTGGAACGGAGCCGAAGCATCCCTTCCACCTGCGTTGGTAGTAGATTTTTCGACTCCGCTGCGCTCCGCTCAAAATGACAGGCCCATGATATTATGCAGGTGCGTAACATCAGTTCCTAATTCTTAATTGCATTCTCAATCCGCTCGCTGATCTCACCCGTTTCTTTGTCTTTTACAATTCGTTTCAGGCGTCCATCGGGCATGCGCTCGGTTTTCAGGGTGACAAATGGTGCATCTGTTTCGGTCGATGCGGTTTCCCGATCTACTTCACCGCCGCGCCATTCCATTTCTATCGGCTCCCATTGTTTTGTTTTTGCGGATCTGTAACACGCATCTATAATTGCATTGACAACATAGCCGTCATACAGTGTTTCCATTGGTTCGCGTCCTTCATCCCAGGCATTGAACATATCTACGAACATGTCTGAATAGCCCAATTCGGCGACTTCGTCGCCCACGGGGAAGAGCCATCCGGTATCGCCTTCGGCTTTTTCCGCCACATAACCCCCTTGTCCCACAGCCGTGAACATGTCAAATCCCGTTCGCAACCAGTGGTTGAGCCAGATGGTTCCTTCTGTACCTGCGACCTCGTCCCGCAGGTCCATGCCGCCGCGAAATGCCCATCCGACTTCAAATTGGCCCATGGATCCATTTTCAAATTTGATCAGTCCAATTCCGTGATCCTCTGCTTCGACTGGATGTACGAGTGTGTCGGACCAGCACATCGCTTCGACCGGGCGAATGCCTTTGCCGATGAAGTTGCGAATAATTTCGATGCAGTGACATCCCATATCGACAATCGCGCCGCCACCTGCTTTGTCTATGTCCCAGAACCAATCGCTGTGGGGGCCGGGATGTGTTTCGCGCGATCGCACCCACAAGACGCGTCCCAATGCGCCGTTTTTCACGGATTCGAGGGCTTTTAAGGTTTTTGGGGGATATACCAGGTCTTCGAGATACCCGCCAAATACGCCTGCTTTTTCTACTGCATTCAGAATTTGCTGGGCTTCATCAGCGGTGCGTCCGAGAGGTTTGGTACACAATACGGCTTTGCCGGCTTGAGCCGCGAGTGTTGCGGCTTCGAGATGTAGGTCGTTGGGTAAGCCGATTACCACGCCGTCGGTTTCTTCGTCTTCAATTGCGGTTTTGAGATCCGTTGTCCACCTGGGTATGTCCCATTCTTCCGCAAATGTCCTGGCTCGTTCTTCGGTCCGCGAATACACGACCTGTACGCGATCAATTCCCCGATGTCTGTGTAAGGCCATGGTGTAAAACATCCCGATCAGCCCAGTTCCCAACATGGTCAATTTGTGTCCTTCAGCCATTTTAAACTCCTTAAAAAAAGCTATTAGCGGTTACCCAAATAGCATCGGTTGAATCACGCCTTCATGTGTTAAGAGAAATTTTTTCTTGTCCATCCCTCCAGCATATCCCGTTAGATGACCGGACGCGCCGATCACGCGGTGACAGGGTACCACTATTGCCACGGGATTTTTGCCATTGGCCGCACCCACGGCTTGCGACGCACCTGCATTGCCCAATTCACGGGCGATGTCGCGATATGTTCGCGTCTCTCCGAAGGGTATTTCCAGCAATAATTTCCATACTTGCTTCTGAAAATCCGTTCCACGCAAGTCCAGTGGCAAATCGAAAATTTCCAGCGTCCCTTCAAAATACATCGCGAGTTGTTCGGCCGCAGCATTTATGATTGGATGATTCACCGCGCGAGGCAAATTTGTCTTCGCCTGTTCCGTTTGATCATCCTCAAATGCAATCGCATGTACGCCATCATCTGAGGCCAACACGGTCAACAGTCCCAGAGGACTTACCACATCTTCCCATACGGTCTCTCGCGGCAATTGCTTTAATATCTGTAAATCTAACACAGCGACCTCCGTGACTATGTCTTGCTTTATATAATTATACAAAAAAACGGGACGTGTGCTCAAAAGAACATACGTCCCGTTGGGGGAGAAAGAGTGGTCGTTTACCCTATCGGCTTAAAACAGTATCCCACGCCTCGTACTGTGCGGATCATTTTTAGAGGATTTTTAAATAAAATGCAGGCGCAGTTTATCCCATCTCAATCCTTGAATCCCCTTGTATTCCGTGTTATATTGGGCGGTCGTTTTTTTGTGCCTTCTGTGCAGACGCTCAAATTATTCGCGTCTTTTGTGGCTTTTTAGTCTTTTATCCGCTCATCACTCTGAACCACGGGGTTTTATCCTGATCATCCTTTCATCCCGCGTATCCTGATTCTGACAGTTTTCATGGCCCTTTCATCCCAAATACAATCCGAGACCGCTCCTGCGCCGGATACAATAACTTTTCGATCTATTTTATTGGGGCTGGTGACCATTGCGGTTGCGACGTGGTATATGAGTTATTTTGCGGGGAATCTGGTCAAGAGCTATTTGCCCGTGGCTGCTTTGATTCCCTTTGTGATGTGGGTGGGGATCAATGCGGGAATGATTTATTTTGCGCCTCGGTTCGCGTTGTCTCGCATTGAATTGCTCACGATTTTTTCGATGATGTGGATTGTCGGGAGTTTGCCAGCGGTGGGGTGGGGGTTTTATGCGGTGAGTCTGATTCCGTCGCCCGAGTTTTTCGCATCGCCGGAAAATCGTCTGCGAGATGCGGTCATTCCCTTTTTGCCCAGGTGGTTTTTTTTAGACGCCAATATACCCGATGTGCGGGCGGTGTACACCGGGCGTCATAGCGGCGATCCCGTGCCGTGGTTGCTGTGGGTGCGGCCTTTTTTCTGGTGGTTTGTCGGCTGTATCAGCGCGGTGATGGCGGGATTTTTCGGCAGCGTGCTTTTTTTTAAGCAGTGGCAGGAAAAAGAGCGCCTGGTCTTTCCCATGTCCGAATTCCCCGTGGCTTTGATCGAGGGCGCAGATGAAGGTCGCGTGCCCGCTGTGTTACAAGACAAAATTTTCTGGATCGGGTTCTGGTGCGTGGCCGGTGTGATTTGCTGGAATATTGTGGGTTATTTTCAACTGAATATGCCGAGGATTACGGTTTTTGATCACTATCTCACCAAAGCGGTGGATTTGGGACCGTATTTCCCGGCGTATTATTTGCGTGTGCAACCACTGATTATGGGCCTGGCCTATCTTTGTCCGGTGGATATGTTGTTCAGTGTGTGGTTTTACAATGTGATCAATATTTTTAAGGTGGGGCTGCTGAATCGAACGGGCTTTACGGTAGGGTTAGAAGGACAACCCGCCAAGGCTGGCGAGATTGCGATGCTCGAGATGCACGGTGCGCTGGCGTGTCTGGTGCTGTGGTCGGTGTGGGTTGCGCGGAAGCACTTAAAAGAGACGGTTCAAAAAGCGTTGCACCGATCTCGTGCTGTTGACGATGGCGTGCCAGTTACATATCGTACTGCCTGGGTTGGCTTGTGTTTGGCAACGGTTGGTATCGGCGGCTGGATGATGTCTTCGGGGGTGGGGTTCTGGGCGGTGGTGGGGCAACTCGTCCTGATGTTTATGTGTTATTTTGGTATTGCAAAATACGCGGCAGCGACTGGTTTTACCTTTCTCAATCCCGCTGGCGGTAAGGGCGTGGCGCTGATTCACTCTGTGATTGGTACGTCGAGACTTTCGCCCACGTCGCAGTCGATGCTGATCTTGTTCAATCGCAATGTGTTTTTAGGGGCTTCAATCCGAACGACCTGTCTGGCTGCTATTCCGCATATTTTTCGCATGTTTGGCAATTCGCTGCGCCGGCATCCGTGGATCTGGGGGATGGTTCCGCTGGCGTATTTGGTCGGGTATATGAGTGCGGGTGGTTTTTATTTGTTTCGCTGTTATGACGAAGGCGGGTTGAATGGGCTACTGGTGTCGTGGCCTATGGACTCACTCATTTCGCGGGTGCCTTATATTGAGGGCAGTAAAATATCGGTTTTTGATACGCAAAAGCTCGGTGTGTGGTTGTTTGGATTTGCCGAAGCAGGTGTTTTGACTTATTTGCGTTCGCAGTTTGCGTGGTGGCCTTTTCATCCGGTCGCCATTGCGTTTCCACCCGGGCGATATGCGTTTTGTTTGTTGCTCGTGTGGCTGGTGAAGGTGGTTGTGTTGCGATTTGGTGGCGTGCAGCTTTACAGGCGGTCGCTGCCGTTCTGGTATGGCGTGATTGTCGGGTATTTGTTTGGCATTGCGCTGTCGAGTGTTGTGGATGCGATCTGGTTTCCAGATGGCGGGCATTTTGTTCACGGTTGGTAATAGGAATTAGGAATTAGGAATTAAAAATTAAGAATGAACCCAATTTTTAATTCTCAATTTTTAATTTTTAATTCTCTTTTGGGAGTGCGATTATGTCTGATGCAGAAGTGAAAAAGTTATATGGGAGTGCGACAGTGAGTCCTTCGGAAGATGTGGTAGCGGGGTCCTATGGCACATGGACGCTGACTTATACGGCAGGGGAAAAAGGGATTGCAAGAGGTGGGACGATTCGGATTTATACGGATGCGGATTCAGACCGCGCAACCCCTCAGATGGATGATCCCGCAGGGGCGGATTATTTGACGGTTGATGCGCCGAGGGAAGCGCGTGTGGGAGCATTGGTGCAGAGTATGATGTCGCTTTCGCTGACTGTGAATGGGCGCGCTTTGGCAGAAGGTGAGCAGGTCTCGGTGACTTATGGCGATACGACAGGTGGCGGGCCGGGGTTTCGGTCGCAGACTTTTGCCGAGGCGCAGCACTTTTTCTGGGTGGCTGTCGATGCGGGTGATGGCGAGGCTGCGATATTGCCCAATCCGCCGTCTTTGTGCATTGTGGGGGGCGAGGCCGTAAAACTGACGATCAATGCGCCGTCCATTGTCGAGTCTGGCAAACCATTTCGCATTCAAGTCAAGGCCGAAGATGCATGGGGTAATCCAGCGGTTTCTTATCGCGGGGAGGTGACTCTCAACGGCAATGATGTGCAGGTGCCACAAACCGTGAGCTTTGGCGATGCAGACGAGGGCGTGCGGTGGGTGGATGAGTGTGTGGTAGAGCGCGGAGGAGTGCATCGTATCGATGCCGACGATGGCACACTGGTCGCACAGAGCAATCCGATTGCGTGCCGCAATGCAGCACCGCAATTCGCGCTGTATTGGGGAGACTCACACGGCGGTCAGGTGGCTATGGCGGAGAAGATTCCCGATTTTTTCCGGTACGCGCGAGATGTTGCAGCTATCCACTTTGCGGGGTATCAGCGCAACGATCACGTTTTGAGCAAAAGCGATTGGGTGTTGCAGCAAGAGACGGAACGCGCGTATAATCAGCCGGGGCAATTTGTCGCTTTGCCGGGCTTTGAGTGGTCGGCACAAACCACGAGGGGCGGGCATCACAACGTGTATTTTCGGCGGCACGATCAACCGATTCGTCGATCTGGACATGAGGGATTGGCTGATAAATCGGACGAAGATACGGATTTGAGGCATATTACAGAGGTCTATGAAGCGTATCGCGGGACGGATACGGTGATTACGGCTCATGTGGGCGGCGAACATTCCGATTTGCAATACCACGATCCCTATCTGGAACCCGCTGTGGAAGTGACATCGGATCACGGGACATTTGAGTGGATTTTGCAGGAGACACTTGAGCGCGATTATCGCATGGGATTTTTCGGTGGAAGCGATAGCCACAACGGGCGACCGGGCGGGGATACGCCGGGGTTTCAGCATCGGCGTTATGCCAAGGCGGGATTGGCCGCGGTGTACGCGCCGGAGTTGACGATTGAAAGTGTTTTGGACGCGTACAAAGCGAGGCGCATTTACGCGACGACAGGTGCGCGGATTTTGCTGCATACCTCGTGTGAAGACCATTTGATGGGGGAGGAGTTCACGACGAGAAATACACCGCATATCTCGGCTTTTGTAGCGGGTACTGCGCCGTATGAATCTGTGGAATTGTACCGTGGGTTGGAACGGATTTACAGTCATCCGATTGAAGGAAAAAAAGACCGCAATCGCGTGCGTATTTTGTGGGAGGGCGCGAGTCGCAAGAGCAGTTATTCCGGTGTGATCTGGGAGGGGACACTGAGGGTTTCAGGGCGTGCGATTAATGGCGTTGAAAAAATTCGGTTTGACAGCCCGCGCTCTCGCGTTTTTGATGTGACCGATGAGGGGCTGCGCTGGTATTCTGTGGCGTGTGGGTATCGCAGTGGTATTATTCTGGACTTGCCGGGCGATGGCGATGTGGATATTGAATGCGTGGTGAATACTTCGGTTATTACCGGTCCTTTATTTGGCGATCAGGGGATCAAACCGCCCAGACGTATGTCGCATGCACCGGCTGAAAAGGTTGGATTTCACGTTGGGTCAAGTGATCTGGAAAATGGCGCGGTGACAATGGAACTCGGGCCATTGAATCGGCGCGTGACTATTGATTTCGCGCCTGAGGCACAGGCCGCGGGTGAGGTATCGTTCGATTTTACCGATGAAAACGCAAAGCCGGGTATCAATCCTTATTATGTTCGCGTGGTGCAAACCGATATGGAGATGGCCTGGAGCAGTCCAATTTTTGTGGATTACGCTGTAGATTAAGGAGGATTAATATGGATGTGACGCGCATTTCTGCGTGTAGTTTTCCGCTTCGGGAAAAGGATCTGGATTACACGTTTAAGGTGATTTCCGAAGCGGGGTTTGACAAAATTGATCTGGTGGGACGCATGCCGCATTTTTCGGTGAGTGATCCGGATTACGATATGGATGAATTGCGCCGGGTTTGTGACAGGTACGGCGTGGTGTTGGCAAATATCGGGTCGTATTGTGGGCGAGATTTTGTCGCTGCTTTGGAGGATGACAGGCAGGCGGCAATGGAGGATATGAAAAAGACACTGGATGTAGGTAAGGCGTTTGGTTCAAAGTCCATTCGCATTATGCCGGGTGATGGCAAACGCGCTTCGATTGATACGATGGTGCCCCATTTTCGCGAATCAGCGGAATACGCCGAGAAATTGGGTATTTATATGGGGATTGAGAACCACGGTACTGAAATTTCTGGCAATCCAGAGGCTTGTCAGGAGATTTGTGAGAAGGTCGATTCAAAGTATTTTGGGATTTTGTACGAGCCGTGCAATTTGATGGCTGCAGGAGCAGATTACAAGTCTGCTTTTGATGTGTTTAAGGATTATATCGTACATGTGCATATCAAGGATGGCGATTACAACTCAGAGGGCAAGTGGGAGCGTTGCATGCTCGGCGATGGCATTATCGATTATCACTGGGTGTGGGATCAGGTGGAAGCACTGGGCTATGATCGGGATTATGCACTGGAGTTTGAGGTGGGCGATATCGAACCCGTGGAGACGGGGTACCGGAAGTGGTATGAGACTTGGGAAAGAACGTGAGAATTAAAAATTAAAAATTAAAAACTGACGTTACGCATAGGCAAAATATAATGCACCTGTCATTCTGAGCGGAGCGCAGCGGAGTCGAAGAATCTTCTACCAACGCTGGTGGAACAGATGCTTCGGCTCCGTTCCACTTCGCTCAGCATGACAAAACGCCTGACATGCGTAACATCAGTTAAGAATTAGAAGCAGGAGGCTAATCGCTGCTTCACAATATCTCAATTGCCGCGTCGAGGCGGGTGAGTATGCGGTCGGCTGTGTCGTGATTTTGCTGTGCGGTAAAGAAATTGGGGATGGCGAAGACTGCCATGCCAGCGGCTTTTCCAGATTGTACGCCGGCAGAACTGTCTTCAAATACGACACAGGTTTCGGGCGGGACATTGAGTTTTGCAGCGGTTTTGAGGTAGATTTCCGGATCGGGTTTGGTGCGGGTGACGTCGCTGCCCGAAAAAATAGCCCCAAAAATGTCGTGGAGTGCGTTGGCATTTATGTGGGGCAAGACGCCATTTTGAAGGGTAATGTGCATGCGCTGGCGCGGCGTGGATGATGCGATGCCGAGTTTGTAGTGTTTGTTTTGTAGATGTGATAGCAGGTCGAGAAAGCCGGGCATGAGGTCTATTTGATCGGGGTCTGATATCGCGGTTTCAAACCGGGTCATCCACGATTCGTGGAAGTCTTCGGGGCGGATCGGCAAGTCGTAGCGTTCGACGGCGTCTGCGCTGTTGTTTTCCACGGGATGTCCCACACAGCGCACATAACCCTCGCGCGGTATGTCAATCCCCAGTTCGTTGAGGGTCTCGTTATAGGTGTTGTAGTAAATATTTTCTGTATCAACTATCAGGCCGTCCATATCAAATATGACGGCCTGGTATGGTTTAGGCATGATTTTATCCTTTTTCGTGCAAGGCCTATTTTAGATGCAGGCAAGAAACTTTTCAGGTGTCATGACAATAATGCCCAACCTATCTTGAAGTTCAGAGTCAAAATGCAGAATTTTTTTATCCCATGTTAGAAAGAAATTTCTGCCATATCTATAGTGTGTGTGGACATGGTCCCAATCTCGCCAATCTGGTCGCTCCTCTTTGTTCATTTGATTGAATTTCTTGGCGTCAGTGAGAGATTTTACAAACTCCCTAAATTCATTGTTTCCTGCCACGTCAATACCCGCCTTCCAGTGACCGAACCGAATAACTGAACCGAGGTCTTGAATGTTTAGATTCGGAAGCTCATTAATTTTTTCGGCCAAAGGAGGGCGAGGAATATCATCCCGGATTCTGCCTGTCACTGCCAGATCAATCTGTAAATTTTCACTGAGATCCCATAATTTCTTCACATGTTCAGCATTGCGTTGCTCCTTCCACCATTCCATTACCACATTAGTATCAAGTGTCACCGTTGGTAGTTCAATAATCCTATCTACCAACACCTTACCTTTTGCCTCAGCATAAATAGATATCTTTGCTCCCTGAGGGTCAGGGATGTAGATATCGATCCGGATATCTGGGCGGACCTTTTGGGACTTAGGGACAGTTTTATTTATATTTTTTAGCAAGACGCGTTGCATTTCCTTCACAATTTTAGTCTTATCAAGCATTAAATCCAGTCTCGTGGTCTCAGACGAAGGTACAGTAAGAAGGCCATCTACTTCGTCAAGTGTGACTGGCCGACCTATCTGATCTTCTATTTGGGAACAAATCTCTTTCTCAACATGCGATTGTGCTTGCTTAAGATATTCCTGTAGAATCCCTTTGACAGGTGATCTTTCTAAAACTATGGAGATTTTGATTTCGTGAATTGCCTCAACTTTCAAGTCCATAAGTTGTGGATTTTGATCTCTGAGTTTTGCTAACAAATCTTGAATTGCTTCTTGAGATGAGGCTTCGTATTCAGCTATATCCTTGTCGAATTCTGCTTTGAATTCTTGTATAGGAAATGATATTGGAAATGATTTATCCATCATATTATCCTAGGTAAGCCCGAGGTTCGTTGTCCGGTTCCAGCGCTTTAAGGTTTTTGTCTTTAGTCCAGATATGTACGCGCCAGCCTGGTCCTCGATATGTGGTGTCCTTGAGTCTGCGGGCTTCGTCGATTAAGGTGCTGTCGCTTAAATCAATGCCCTGGATGACGTGATTATCGACAAAGCTCACAATCAGATTTCTGAAGGTATCGAGTTGTTGAGCGGGAATAATCGTCCACGGCGCTCCCTCGTCGAGGCTCGATAGAACATCTTTTTTCACCTTCTTAGCCAATGACCGCCGTACTTTGCCGTCAGAGACATGAGAGATGTGATTAGCCAATTCGTATATGGATGGCACAGTGACGTACAGACGTGCGCCGCTTTGAGCAGCGGCGGCGATGCGAATTTTTATTTTATCTCTTGCCTCTTTTGTAGAGTGACCGGGAACGGCGAATAGCTCCAGCAAATAACTCGTATCAATCACATATACTCGCGACAAATTCATGCGAGAGCCTCAACCCACTCCAGCATCTTTTGACGGTGCTGTTCCTCAAACTCGGGCGCGAGATATTGCTCAATTACACGGCGTGATACGAGGTCTCCTAACTGTCCGCGCTCGAGCAATTCATCAGATCTCGGCAGGCTATCCAATTCGACAAGATCGGCGGCTTGCTTTTCCTCGCTCCAGGTACAAAGAACGACCCCTTTCATCTGCTCGGGAGTCAAATTATTCATGGTAGCAGGATTATGTGTCGTGACGAGTACGCGCAGGTTCCGCCGTTCAGTCGCTTCCGCTATTGCAGAGGTCAGAACGCCTACCCGACTCGGATGAAGGCCATTATCAAACTCTTCCACAATAACATGCGAACCTTCCTGGGCAGTCTCCAGAGCTGTCAGGATGGCAAGCGTTCGCAATGTGCCGTCTGATAGTGAACGAGCATCGACTGTATAACCCGTTTTTTCGCGCAGGCCGAAAATAACGTCGCCAAGATCCGTTGTCGTAAAGCTGAATTCTTCATACGGCTCATCTGGGAGTTGGCTTATTTGAGATAATAATCGCTCTAACGCCGCTTTCTGATTCTCGTCTCCAGTAAAAAGCGAGTAAAGCACCGCAGATAGATTCGCGCCATCTTTAGACAGAACATTATTACCAACTCGCTCATAGCCGTGCATTAATTTTGGATTTGGATCGAAGACAAACGAGGCTTGCAAGTAGCGCATGATTATTTGTACCCATAGACTGCACTCTTTGATATTGCGATTCTTCTGTGCGATTTCTCGATACTGAGATAGGACAGAACGCTCTGACGAGGCCACTGTTCGAGGTTTTCTGCCGCCGCGGGCAAAGTTGTCATATTTCACCACTAAGTCGCGCGATGCTGTCCAGGGGTTCTTGAACAGCGTTTCGTAGATGGTGCGTTTATCAACTTGTAACTCTTCTTTTATTATTTGAGGATGCGGTTTACTGCAAATGTGTAGTGAATAGATTACAGGCTTAGATGCGCCATCGGACCTTGTGAAAGTAAATCCTAATGCAAAGACATCTACTCCCATATGACCGCAAGCCTGAAGGCCACCGCGAATCTGGAGACCGGTCTCGGTGCGACCGACGTCAGCAATTTCATAGAGGGGTTGACCTCGTGCGATAAAGGAAAGCAACTCGATTGCTTCAATGACGTTCGTCTTGCCCGAGCCATTTGGTCCGATCAGAAGTGTGAATGGTCGGAACAAGTTAATACTGACATCTTTAAAGCCTTTGAAGTCAACGAAGTTGTGCATGGGGTAGCCTTTTGGTGTGCATAACGCTCAATATTCAACGGGTTCTCGGGCGACAACGCGCTGGGTGGTTGCGGCAATGGCTTCCTCAAGCCGCGCCACGAGCCGATGGCTCAGATTCTCATCAAGGAGAAGTTTCACGTTGTGGCACTGGATTCAAGTTGGAGTTTATGGAAATCGGAAAAATTTTGTGCCGCTCGGATGTGCTGCTGGGTCAGATCTGGAAAATCAGCCGGAACGATTCTGTTGCTGCACAATATGGAATAGACGTTATAGTTGATAAGAATAATACAGCGCGATGCCGCGCTCTTTCGCATACGCTTCAACATCTTCTGATGAGGTCATATGCGTGACGAGAAGCGGAAAAACATTCTCGAAGAGGGGCTTGAGGTGCGCGAGTCGGTTGCTGATAAAATGGTCAATATGATTGGCAGACAACTGACTCTTGCTTTCGCCGAGTATGATCACATCGCGCCCATTTTTGTTCCCCCGTCCAAAGATGTTGACCTCAACCGAACGCCCTCTGTTATCTCTGAGATAGGTGCGCTTGAGTGTGCCCTGTACTGTGATGTCATAATCGGTTTCAAGGAGTGCAGGCAAAGTGCGGTAGGCCGCATTTTCGAGCGTGTAACCCACTGTGTTTGAGAGGCCACCGAACTGTTTGCGGGTATCATCGTGATCGAGGACCAATTTATTGAGCGTTTTTTCAGTACGGGTTTGGGCTTCAGTCAGGTATCCCAGACGTTCTTCAGTACGGGTTTGTACGACTGCGAGTTCTTCCATTCGTTTTTCGGTTCTGACCTGAGCCTCTGTGAGTTCTTTCACCTGTTTTTCGGTTCTGGCCTGAGCCTCTGTGAGTTCTTCCATTCGTTTTTCGGTTCTGGCCTGAGCCTCTGTGAGTTCTTCCATTCGTTTTTCGGTTCTGACCTGAGCCTCTGTGAGTTCTTCCATTCGCGTTTCGGTTCTGGCCTGAGCACCTGTGAGTGCCTTGACTGCATCCTTGAGATCTTGCATATCAACAGAAGTAGCCAAACCTGCTTGGTATTCAAGCAATACCTCAGTGAGAGTGGCAACTTGATCTTCTGGGAACGCGCCTTCCAGTTTGCGTTTCAGGTCGCTTGTATTTAACATTTCAATCACCTTCTATTGTTCAATATCCAACGGGTTCTCGCGCGACAACGCGCTGGGCGGTTGCTGCAATTGCTTCGGGTGAGATGCCCGCTTCGTCGCGCAGCGCGCCCTGTGAACCGTGTTGGAAAAAGCGATCGGGAATGCCCAGGGTGTGTACGCGCTGGCCCTCTCGCATCTGGTCACTCAAATAACGCGCAACGCCCGATCCAAACCCGCCTTCGATGGTATTCTCTTCAACGGTGATCAGCACCTGATAGCGGTCGGCGAGATCGTCGAGCATTTCCAGGTCCATAGGTTTGACAAATCGGCAATTGATCACTGCGGCAGAGATGCCAGCTTCTATGAGTTTTTCTCGCGCCTGACAGGCGTGATCTACCATTGTGCCCACTGCGAGGAATGCCAGATCCTCACCATCGGCCAATGCCTCCCACGAACCGATCTTCAAGACTTCGGAGTCGCGTCCTGTAAGCGGGGTATGCACGTTGCCGCGCGGATACCGAATGGCAAAGGGGTTATCGACTTGCTGAACTGCTGTGTATAGCAAATCGCGCAATTCGTCGCCGTCTTTTGGTGCGGTTACGATCATATTGGGCACGCAGGTTAAGTAGGACAGATCAAAATCGCCGTGATGTGTGGGGCCATCTGCACCCACCAGTCCGGCGCGGTCCATACAGAAAATTACCGGTGCGGATTGCAGGGCAACATCGTGAATGATCTGGTCGTAAGCCCGTTGTAAGAATGTGGAATAAATCGCTGCGACGGGGCGCATGCCCTCGAGTGCCATCCCGGTTGAAAACGTCACGGCGTGCTGTTCGGCAATACCCACATCAAAAAAGCGGTCGGGATGCGCTTCGGAAAAAATATCCAGACTCGTGCCTTCGGACATCGCGGCTGTCACGCCCACAATGCGGCTGTCATTATTGGCAAGCTCGATCATTGCCTCGCCAAAAACCGTCTGATATTTGGGCAGCGGGGTTTTGGGCGATGGCGGGCTGATCGAATGATATTTTATCGAATCGATACCATACGGGTCTTCCTCTTCTTCTTGAATCGCGCCCTTGCCCTTAATGGTGTGGATGTGCAATAGCACCGGTCCCTTCAAATCCTGCACATTTTTCAAGGTTTTTACCATCTCTTCCAAATTATTGCCATCCAGAGGTCCCAGGTACAGAAATCCCAGTTCCTCAAAAAGAATACCCGGAACTAACAGGCCCTTTAACCCCTCTTCGAATCCACTCAGTGCATGGCGCAAATTTGTGCCGACAACGGGAATGCGTCCGGCCAAATTCCAGATTTCTCTTTTAATTTTTTTGTAAAGCGGATCGTTTGTAATGCGATCTCGAACGCGATTGTAAATCGGATCGGTGATAATGCGCGTCAAATAATGCGAAATAGCACCGACATTGGGCGAGATTGACATGCGATTGTCATTGAGAATGACCAGCAGATCGCGATTGGATGCACCGGCATTGTTCAGCCCCTCAAGCGAAATACCACTGGTCATGGCACCATCGCCAATAACGGCGACCACTTTGTGTTTTTCGCCCATCAAATCGCGCTGTGTCGCAAATCCCAATGCTGCGGAGATCGACGTGCCCGCATGTCCTACGGCAAATGTGTCGTACGGACTCTCTGACCGCATCGGGAACCCACTGATGCCACCCGGCTGACGAATGGTTTTGAGTGCTTCGCGCCGCCCGGTAAGCACTTTGTGCCCATAAGCCTGATGCCCTACATCCCACACAATTTTGTCTTGAGGCGTGTTGTATAGATGATGCAAAGCCACCGTCAGTTCTGTCGCCCCCAGGCTGGATCCAAAATGTCCACCTATCTCAGTCACCACATCGATGATATATTGCCGCAATTCCGTACAGACCTGATGCAATTCTTCTATTGACAGGGACTTTAAGTCGTCAGGTGAATTGATTGTTTCGAGAAGAGACATGATGTCTTTCCTTGTGACAGGGTCAGAAATGCTATTCGCAACGTATATGCAATATAACCAACACCTGAAAAATCACAAAGTTCTAAAAAAATGAAGGGTGAAGGACAATCCGCAGATGACGCAGATGAACGCGGATAAAAAAGGGGTATGCGGGTCGGGGACAGGGGGCTGACAACTGACAACTGGCTACTGACAACTTGGGTCTGGGTGGCCGGGCAGGGATTTCAAAAAGCCGTGGGTCTTCCCTGTGCGCCGTCAACGGGAATGGATGCGCCGTTGATCCAACTCGCGCGGTCGGATGAGAGAAATACGACGACATCGGCGACTTCGAAGTCCGTGCCGAGTCGCTGTGCGGGAAATTCGCGCGTGCGGAATATTTCGTATTCTTCCGGCGTCTCGTTTTGGAAGCGTTCCCAACCGCCGCCGGGAAAAAGGAGCGAACCCGGGCAGACGGTGTTGACGCGGATGTTGTGGGCTGCCAATTCCCACGCGAGTGCGCCAGCGAGAAATATTTCAGCGGCTTTGGTTGCGCCGTATTGCGCGCCTCTGTTTGCTGGTTTCCAACCGGAGATGGAAGAGATGGTGACAATACTGCCACCATCTCTTTTTGTCATGTGGGGAACAGCCGCGCGGCTGGCGCGAACCGCGTGAAAAAGGTTGAGGTCAAAGGTTTGCTGCCAATCGGCGTCTGTGGAAGTGAGCAGTTCGCGCGATCCCGCTGTGCCGCCCACATTGTTGACGAGGATATCAACGCCGCCGAGTGCATCTGCGGCTGCATTGACAAATCGCTCGGTTTCGCCGGGTTCGGCCACATCGAGCGCGAGTCCGAATGCCTCGACGGCGTGTGCGCGAATTTCTTCGAGTGTTTTGTCAATGCCCGCTTGCCCGCGCGCGCACAAGGCGATGTTGCAACCTTCTGCGGCAAATCGCAATGCGGTTGCGCGACCAATGCCGCGACTGCCCCCGGTGATGAGGGCGACTTTATTGGTGAGATTGAGGTCCATGGTCAATCCTGATCAATCACAGGTGGGTGGGCGAAGTCGTGATACCGCTCGCGGATATTGCCGTCGGTGGCGTCGCCTTTGTGGAAATAATAGCGATAAATGCCCACGAGCGACTCGCCCTGCGAGAGTGTGTGATGCCCGCGCCGGCTTTCATCGCCGTAAAAATACGAGTGTCCAAAAGGGTTGGCGGTCATCAACCCGTAATTGCGTACGTGCCAGTGCGTGGGGTGTCGAAAGCTGTCGGGGTGATCCATGATCGCAACGCCTGTAGTATTGCCGTTTACCGGACCTGAGTAATGGCACCACGGCGCGCGTTTTCCCCAAGTCTCATCCTCATCAATGCCGCCAATGCCGTTCTCGATTTTACCGCCCAGATCGCGTTTGACTTCCATTGTCTCTTCCACCCGTATAGACGCGAGACCGCCTTCTTTTGTGTCGCCGAATAACACATCCATATTTCGGGCAGTGAGCGTCAGGTGCAAATCCATGATTCGCACGGAGGAGGGCGTGTTGTACACAATCCACTCTGCGCGCTGATCCAAAATCTCGCGATTCCTACCCGGAGGCCCTGTCCAGCCATCCATGCCCACCCAGTCGCTATTCGATACAATCCGCCCCAATACAGGTCCGCTTTCGAGCAATTCAAAGTCCCGATGCAAAATCCGCCCGTGAGATTCGCCTTCTGACCAGTTGTCTGCGCCATTTACTTCGCCGTGTGCAATCCAGATGGAGCGATGGTGATGGTGATCCATTTCCCGTCCATCCGCTGGCGTAGCCAACCGTCGCGTTACCGGATCGCCATAAGGTCCGATGACGGGATACAAAAGTGGACGTGCGAGTTCTGTGCCATGACAATAGGTCGTAAAATGTTGGCCTCCAATCGATATAGACACTTCATTTTCACCTTGTGTGACTTCCACACCGCTCCCGGAAGCCTCAGGTCCTTGTCCTGTTGCGAGTTCGTATTCAGCGGTCTTTCCCGCTTCGAGATTATCGACAATGAAATTGACCTGCAAACCATCGCTCACGGGCGTTATCTGACAGGGAACTTCTGCGTCTCCTGTGCTCAAGGTCGCTGTTGTGGTGCTTTCTGGTGTTTCTACCACCGCCGAAACCGGGCAGTTGATCCGATTGTGAGGGCCTGCGTGAACGGTTAGTTTTACTGTTGCCATTGTTATCCTCCAAAAAATTGATATTAGAACACATGTCGTGTATGAGGTTACGAAATCCATTGCCAAAGTCAAGCCTTTCGCACAAAGCCGTTGACATACCCCATGGGGGCAATTATCATAGAGCCGAAAACCGTCATTTTTAACTCATCTGGAGATTAATATGTCCATTCTCGTCACTGGAGGCTCTGGCTTTGTCGGTTCCTGGGTCTCTAAACTCCTCGCCGAAGAGGGCGAAGACGTCATCGCTTTTGACATGTTTGAACGGCGCGACGATTTTTTGTCCCATGTGTCGGATCGCATCACGTTTGTTGAAGGCAATATCCTGGGCCTTGCACATATTAATGAGATTGTGCGCAATAACCCCGATCTCACGGGTATTGTTCACACTGCCGCGCTATTGGGAGGGGACGTGCGCGACAATCCCCATTTTGCAACACAGGTCAATGTGGGGGGAACGCACAATATCCTCGAAGTTGCGCGACAGGTTGGCGGTCTGAAGGTCGTCTATGTATCCAGCGGTGCGGTTTATGGCAAGCAAGACGGACCACTGACGGAAGACATCCCCATGATTCCCAGCGATCCCTATGGCGCGACCAAGGCCATGTCGGAACATCTTTGCCACCAGTATTATGCGACTTATGGCGTCGATGTCCTGTGCGCCCGCATCTTTTTTTTATATGGTCCTCCCAATGCACCCGGCCCGGATGCGGGCTTTAATACGCGCATTTTTGCCGGGCTGAGCGGGCAGGATGTGAACCTGCCAAAAGGTCGCGAACAAAAGGCCGATTGGACTTATATCGAAGATGCCGTGCGGGGTGTTTTGCTCATGCTCAGGGCGACAAATGTCGCCAGTCGATCTTTTAATATTGCCACGGGCACGTACAATCCCATAGACGAAATTATCGAAGTCGTGAGGCGGTATTCGCCGGGCAATCCCCGATATGAGGTTGGTCCAGGCGTCAACCTCGAGCGCGGCGCGCCACTCGATATTACTCTTGCCAGAGACCAACTCGGTTACGAACCCAAATACGATCTCGAGTCCGGCGTGCGGGCTTACCGCGCCTGGTTTGATCAACAGGGTGTGTAAATAACTGGAGAAGACAATGTCAAATAAAACCCTTCGCTACTTAGACGATGGCAGTATTGAACTGTTTGAACAGGTGGTGTCCGACCCCGGCGAGAACGAAGTGCAAGTTGAGGGTGGCGCGTGTGGGATATGTTCATGGGATGTGGTTACGGCCAAACTCGGCAATCAGATGCACCCCATGGCACCGCCGGGGCACGAAGGCGTTGGTTATGTCGCCAAAATAGGTGCTGGTGTTACGGATTTCAAAGAGGGCGACCGGGTTGTCGGCGGCGGTTTTGCCAATATTCGCAACTTGTCCGCACAACGCGTTTTCAAAATCCCGGAATCCGATTTGCCCGATGAATACTGGATTGTTGAACCCGTGTCCTGCGCCGTTACGGGTATTGACCATTGCCAGATTCAGCCGGGTAATCGCATTGTGGTCGTCGGCTGTGGATTTATGGGCTTGTTGATCCTGCAAGGGCTTCTGCGTTATCCCCTCGACGATTTGATCGTTCTGGATATAGTGCAAAGTCGTCTGGATCTCGCGCAACAACTCGGCGTTGGTGAGGTGTATAACACGGCTCAGGTTGATCTCTCCGATCTATCGCGCGAGCTCAAGAGCAGAGAGATTGATGTGGTTGTCGATACCACTGGCAGCCAGGCAGGTCTGGATCTATCTACCGATATTGTGAAACGCGGCGGGCGCATCAATCTCTTTGGATGGCTCAAAGGTCAGAGGGCTTCTTTTGACCCTACAAAGTGGCATTTGGGGGGATTTACCGTTGTCAATTCCGCGCCGGCTTCAAAATTGCGAGATACTTTTGACCCTGCGATTCGCCTCATTCACAAAGGTATTATAGATCTCAAACCATTGGTGACGCATACGGCAACACTCCAAGATTATCCTTCTTTGATGGCGCAAATTGTAGCGGGCGATGAGAGCTATATCAAAGGGGTTGTGACGCTTAAATAGAATATGGGAAGAGATTATGAATGCATCGGATGAAATGCTATACAATGGGATTGTCTTGCCAGAGGTCTGGCCGCCTCGCGATGTGGATGAAGAGGGCACGGCACCTCTTCCCGTTCCCTATTTGGACGATCCGCCAGAGGTGATTTGTATCGATCTGGGCAGGCAGTTGTTTGTAGATGATTTTTTGATTGCCTCTACTTCTCTAACAAGGGTTTTTGGCGAGGCAAAAATCCATGAGGCCAGTCCCGTTTTGAGTCCTGAGACGGATGACGAGATGGACAATGGCTATTGTCCAATGGCTGCACCGTTTAATGACGGCGCGTGGTACGATCCCGAAGATGGGTTGTTTAAGCTGTGGTACATGCCGGGCTGGTTTCACAGCACGGCGTTGGCAATAAGCCGTGATGGTATCCACTGGGAGCGTCCAGATTTCGGTGTTGTGCGCGGTACAAATCTCGTATGGCCCAATCGGGATGGATACGATAGAGATGGGTGTCTGGTGTGGCTGGATTACGATGCGGAAAGATCTGAAGAACGCTTTAAGATGTTTCAGTATTATCGGTATGACACAGAGGGTAATGCGACTGCTTCAGAGGGCTGGTTGCACACATCGCCCGATGGGATTCACTGGTCTGATCCTGTTGTGACAACCCCTGTTGGCGATAATACGTCATTTTTTTACAATCCATTTCGCAAAAAATGGTGTATGAGCATTCGGCGGCAAAGTGCCAATTTGCGCGCGCGATTTTATCGGGAGTGCGATGATTTTTTGCAAGGGGCCAAGTGGGATCAAGAGCGCGATGAGGTTTTTTGGCAGCGCATTGACAATCTCGCTTTGCCCGATCCCGCACTGCCCGATCACCGGGTTGCACTTTACGATGTGAATGCAACGCCTTATGAGAGTTTGATGCTGGGGCTATTCGCAATTTTTCGCGGGCCTGAAAATGATATTTGTGCGGAGAAGGGCGTGCCCAAAACAATGGATATAGAACTGGGATATAGCCGCGATGGGTTTCATTTTAGCCGCCCAAATCGCATGCCTTTTCTCGCGTCGTCGCGCCGTATAGGCGATTGGAACCGGGCGTATTTGCACGCGGTGGGCGGTGTTTGTATGGTGGTGGGAGATGAAGTGTGGATTTATTTCACGGGTTTCTCCGGGCAGTCGCCAAAGCTCGGTAAAACAGATGTGGGGGCGGCTGGGCGAAGTCGGCGCGTGATGTATGCGGGTGCGAGTACGGGATTGGCAACCATTAGACGGGATGGTTTTGCATCTATGGATGCAGATAACAGTGGCGGTGTGCTGACTACGCGCTCTGTGGTTTTTAAGGGGCACCGCTTATTTGTGAATGTGGAGACGGCTGGCGGTGAATTGCGAGTGGAAGTGCTGGAAGAAAACGGGCGACCGGTCGAAGGTTTAACCGCGGAACAGTGTGTGCCGCTTTGTGTGGATCGCACCTGCTGCGAGGTCTTATGGACTTCTGGAAAAAATTTATCTTCGATTTCTGGGCGCCCTGTGGTGTTCAAGTTTTATCTGCAGTCGGGGCGATTATTTTCGTTTTGGGTTACAGATGATCCCAATGGCGCGAGTTCTGGCTATCTATCGGCCGGTGGACCCGGTTGTACAAAGGGCCGGGATTTGCCTGGGTAATAAATATAGGAGAAAAAGATGAGTCGAGAAATGGGTGTTGGTATTGTCGGGTATGGAAAAGTTGCTACGGGAGCACACAGGAACTGGATTAACAGGCGAGCGGATACGCGGCTGGCAGCTGTGTGCGATATGACCGAGGTGCGCCGTCAGGCGGCTGCAAAAGATAATCCCGATGCGGCGATTTACGAGCATTTTGGCGACTTGCTATCGGATGATGGCGTTCAGTTGATTGTTGTGACCACACCGCCGAATACGCATTGCGAACTGGCAGTGCAGGCTGCTGAGGCGGGTAAGCATGTGTTTGTGGATAAGCCGTTTGCGATGACGCGCGCCGAAGCCGAACAAATGATTGATGCTGCTGAGCGGGCCGGTGTGGTGATTCATTGCCATCAGTCGCGGCGATATGACGGGGAGTATCGGGCGATAATAAAGTGTGTGGAAAGTGGTCGCATCGGGGAGGTACAGCATGTGCGTCGGGTGTGGTCGCAATACGGCGAAGGATGGACTAAGTGGGGGATTGAGGGTTTTAATCCGACGTGGCGCATTCAGCGGGATTACGGCGGTGGGATGGTGTACGATTACGCGCCGCACTGTGGTGATCAAGTGCTTCGGCTCGTCGATCGTCCATTAACGGCTGTGTCGGCAGATGCACGCGGCATTGTGTTCAGCGATGAAGTGGATGACCATTTTTCATGTCTGATGCGATTTGAAGGGGGTGCGACAGCGTATTTGGAGGCGAGTAATATGACGATTCTCCCTGCGCCTCACTGGTATGTGGTGGGTACGAAGGGATGTATTACCGCACAGGGGGTCAATAGCTCAATCACTGTGCAGACGGAAGATATGGATGCTGCCGAGACGTTGGAGGCGATTCACGAACGCAATCAACTCTATGAAAATTTGATCGCTGCGTGCCGGGGGGAGGCAAAGCCCAATGTAACGCCCGATCAGTTGCGCGCCTCAATGGGATTGATTGACGCGATTTTTGAATCGGCGAAGACGGGACAGCAGGTGGCGATTCAGGCTTGCTCTGTCCAGTAGGCTTCGAGTTTGTCTCGAGGGTCAAAGCCGAGTAATGTGCGTGCACGCTCGTTTGGGAAGCGATTGTGCGGCAGGTCTGTGGTGATGAAGAAGACTTCAAAGCGCGATGGGAGTGTTTGAAGATCTACGTCTATGGCGCACTTAACGGCTTGTGCGGCATCTCTGGCTGATATGCTGAGGGTGCTGTCATCGGTGTTGTGTGGATCGGCGGTGGGTTCTCGAAAGCGCGAAAAAATGAGCGACAGGATGTGTAGCGGATGGTGTTCGCTGAAGAGTCGGCAGATTTCGAGGCCGAGTCCTTTGCTCATCGCATAGAGTTCCGTGCCGGGTTGTGGGGGAATTTTTTCAGAAATGGTATGGTCGTAATCGAGATAGGAAGGGCCGACGAGTGAGAAGCGCGGTCCTGTGTTTATAAAGCGTTTCATGTCACAGGCAGCTGCGGCGCGGAGTGCGTTGTGCGTTCCCATTGTGTTCACATCAAAAGCAATTTTGCGATGGGTGCGCTGAACAGAGCAGTTGACGATGACGTCCATGCCCTCGGCAACGGACATGACTTGAGCAAAATCGGATACATCGACCTGCCGCGTGTCGTGTGGTGTATCGATGGGCATGAGGTCGGTGATGCGAAGTTGATGGTGGTCTTCGAGCGCGCTGACGACATAAGGACCGAGAAAACCATTGCCACCGAGAATGAGGATGTTCATGGGATTATTGGGTGATGCGCGGGCGGTTTGTTCGGTAGGGCGGTTCGAGAAGGGCGCGTTGTGTGGGTGTAAATTCGTCGAGAGCTTTTTCCACATCTGGCGGCAGATATCGAGCTGAATAGGTCAGCGTGCCGGGGGAGTATTTGTAGAGAATGGATCTGCGTTGATGGTCGGCTGTCCAGGGGAGCGTGCCATGTGCCAGTGCTTCTGTGAAGATGATGGCCGATCCCGCTTTTGCCGGGACCTGCTTTACGACACCCATATCTCGATCTACACGTGCGACATCGCGAGGGGTTCTGTAGTTGGATTTGTGGCTGCCGGGAATGCAGGCAAATCCGCCCTCGCCGGGGTTGCAATCGGTGAGTACCCACGAGACTACGGTGAGGCCACAGCGCATGCGTCCATTGTGAAATTGATAGAAGTGCGTCAGGTCGTCAGCCGTGCCCCCGCCGTGTATGACATGGCCTTCGGCCCCTTTTTCCATGATAATGCCGTAGAGGTGGTCGAGACGGCAGTCTTCGCGCAGCAATTCCGCGAGGTAGGGCACGATATTTGGGTGGGCGAGTAAATCGCGGAAGGGCTGACACCAGGGTTTGGGCCAGGTGAGCATGCCGCCCAGATCGGTGCGCCCGTGTTTGCCCTTGAGTGCTTTTGACTCGCCGGAGAGAGATTGCTCTGCCGGGCGAATGCGCATTTTGTCTGGGTTGTTGTCAATGGCTTTGTTGCACGCGGCAATTTCTTCGGGTGTCAAAGCGTTTTCGATGAGGAGGTAGCCGTTGAGGTCGAAGAAGAATTTTTCGTGTTCGTCCATGTTCGAGATCCCTATTTAGTTTGGGGAGGAGGTCAGTTAATCGTCGTCACCCTCGTCCCGTCTCATCCGATAGCGACCAATTCGCCGGATTAAAATCCACACGAGTCCAATGAGTGCGATATATTGTACCATATCCCATATCCAGCCCTGCCAGCCCAGGATGCCCGGCCAGAGTGCCCCAATGCACAGGATGATAAATGCATCTTCCAAAATCAACCACAGTGGTCGCTCATTCATTTTTATATCCCAATGATATTTTCACTTCTGACTGTGCATCGTTGAGGTAAGAATAAACACGATAATTGCGATACACGAGTTTTACATAATTGCGGGTTTCTTTATAGGGAATGCGCTCTATAAATTCATCGACGTCTTGTTTTGTGAGGCGTTTAGCCCATCGCTTTGCAGCATCCAGACCCGCATTATAAGCCGATAGTGCCAAACTGAGTTGCCTGTGTTTATCTTTTTGAAATGCCCTCATGTGGTCGGAGAGATGTTTCCCGCCCAATAAAATCGACGTGTGGGGGTCGTGCAGGTCTGCTGTTGAAAAATTTTTGAGCTTGACAAGTCGAGCCATGTCCCGTCCTGTTTGCGGCATCACCTGCATCAGCCCGCGTGCGCCCGCGCGAGATACAGCAGTTGTATTAAACGCGCTTTCCTGTCGCATGATGGCGATCATGAGATTGGGATCCAGATTCATTTTTTGTGCGACCTGGTTGATCTCGCCCCAATAATACGTTGGATACAACCGCCGGAATGAAGCCCGCGTCATGGATATCCCATGTGTTCGTTCCAACATTACAATCTGTGCGGAAATTTGAAGTGCCTTGTGCATGGCGAGGACGCGCTCATAGCGCGGCTTCAAATCATCCAGGGCAAACAAATTGCGCCCGAGAATTTGCCGCGCGCGGTCGTATTCCCGCTCCGCATCTCGATACAATCCGATAGACGCCAATACATCTCCTTTTGGGATATGCGTCGAAGGCTTATAGGATTGACCAACTGATAGGTGTTCGCCCGGTTGGGGCACTTCGATATAAGCATTTTCTGTTTTGCCCAAGACAGCATGCGCGCGCGTTGAGTAATAAGAGGTGGGAAACCCCTCAGAAGCGCGTTCAATCCAGAATCGCGCTTCTGCTTTTTGTCCCAGTTTCTGATAACTTTTGCCCGCCCAGTAATATCCCTGGTCACGCATATAGCTCTCAGCGGTCTGGCGCGTCAGGCGCAAAAAGGCTTTGGAAGCAGCCGTGTATTGCCGCGTTTGATAAAGCGCGAATCCCGCACGCCACGCCGCCTGGTCGGCATAAGTACTTTTGGGGTAGGCTTTTGCCAGTGCTATAAACAGTTTGCGCGCATCGCTATGACGTCCTCGCCGCTCATAGGCCATGGCCGCCTGCCAGAGGGCTTCGGGTGCGGTCTTTGCATTGGGATAGCGACGCACAAATTCTCGAAACCGCGTTGTTCCCGTCAAGTCCTGCCCGCGCTTGATGGCACATCGGCCCAGATAAAAAAGTGCTTCGGACACATGATACACTTTGAAGGCGCGGTCAAACGCGCTTTCGGCCTTGAGATATTTTCGACTGCGATAATATACATGGCCCAGTTCGTATTGCGCTTTCCCCCGCCATGTGACATCTTGGGATTCATCGATCACGCGGCGTAATAAATCGGTAGCCTGTTGATATTTTCCGGCATGCATACAGGCTACACCCGCGTAAAACAGTTCTTCAACACCGCGCATATCACTCAGCGCGGGGAGCATTTCGAGAATGCCCGGATGTTTGGGATAATTTTTTATCAATTGCAACCACATCTCGCGCGCAGCAACAGAATCGTCCAGAGCAGTCCATGCCACGACCAGCCCGGCCAGTGCATCGCTTTCGTGCGGACGCTTGCCAACAAGTGTTTGATAATATGCGATAGCGTCTTCCGCATTGCCCTGTGCAAGCGCGACCCGCGCGGCATTGAGTGTCGCCTGGTCGCCGAGCAAACTCACTGGTTTCAGGTGCAGAATTTTTGCATAATGATTTTCAGCGTCTTTGGCTTGCCCCAAAGCCTCGGCGCATTGTCCTATCCAAAAGGTCACGTAATCGGCAATTTCTTTGTGCGTGGTGCCTGAAGACTGAAGAATTGTCAATGCGTCTGAGTATTTGCCCAGGTGTATCAGACAAATCGCGCGTTGCAACGCGGCGGTGTGAGAATCCCAGGTATCGCGTGTGTCGGCATCCATATTGTCGAGTGCAGATAATGCTTCGGTAAATTTTTTCTGTGCGATTAGTTCTGCAACCCGAAAAATGGGATCGCGTTGTTCTCCTATTCCCAAATATCCGACTATTACAAATACGGCGATAAAGGGGAGAGCAAATAGCGCGATACGGCTCAATAGGAGATTAAATTTATTTTTTAAAAATGACATTGTGAAAGCCTTTGCGATGTGGTCCTGAAAAAATTGTAGTCCATTATGCATGCAATGTCAAGATGCAAAAGCATCCGCAGATGACGCAGATGACGCAGATGACGCAGATGAACGCAGATAAAAATAAAGTGACAGGCGGGGTGGGGACTGAGGCTGGATGAACTGACTGCTGATAGCCGATTGCTTGGGGCTGGGGACCTGGGGCACTTCACACTTTATACTTTATACTTCATCCCGGAGTTTTTATGAAAGCACTTATTCTCGCGGCGGGAAAAGGCGAACGTTTTTTTCCATTTAATGTCTTTCGTCCCAAGCCGATGTTTCCAATATGCAATCGCCCGCTTTTGGAGTGGACGGTTTCGCGCCTGATTGATGCAAATATTACGGATATCGGCATTGTGGTGGGGCATCGAGGGGGGCGAGCGCGCAATTATTTTGGCAATGGGCAACGCTTTGGCTGTCAAATTACTTATATTGAGCAACCGCAGCCAAAAGGCACGGCGCATGCGGTGGGGTTGGCGTCCGATTTTATTGGCACTGATGATGTTCTGGTCATTTTCGGAGATATTTTTTTTAGTGGCGGTGCAATCCCACATCTGTTAGATGCGTTTAGAGAGAGAAACTGTTCTGGTGTTGCTGGCATTGTCCAGGTTGACGATCTCTCATCTCATATACGCGCACACGTTGAAAAGGACCAGAGCTTATCTTCCTATACCTATAAACCCCGAGGCGGATCGGGACAGGCACTGTCTGGTCTCTATGTTTTCAAAAATGAAATTTTGTCCGATCTGGGCAATACCTCCGATTTTGTACCGAGAACCCAATATGGTATTTTTCCGCCTGAGGGGCAGGAAATTTGCGATGTTATCCCATTGCTCTATGGCGAAGGACACGCGCTTATCGCGGCCGAATTGCCCGGGCCCTGGTTCGATATGGACCTGCCCTGGCATCCAAAAAATGTCGCGTTTATGGCACTTGCTGAAATGGCTGATGGACTCACAGAGTCCGTTGTTGCGCCAACGGCTACGGTCGATCCTGACGCCCGCATTCGCGGTCCTATCTTTGTCGATGAAAATACCACGATTGCCCGAGATGCCTATATTGAGGGACCGGTCTGGATAGGGAAAAATACGCAGATATTGGAAGGCTCTCACATCGCATCCCGTACTGTGATCGGCGACCGCTGCAAAATTGGCCCTTTTGCCAAAGTATCGGGTACGGTAGATACCAACTGTCATATCACCTATTTGGGCGAGTTTAGCGGTATTATGCTCGAAGAAGGTCGCGTGACCCATCAGATTCAGCTTTCGGGCATTTTTGGCGAGCGCGCAGAAATAGGCGCGGGGACACAGGTGGGCACGCTGCGCTTTGACGATGCGGAGATTGAGGTCGAAGTTCAGGGTATTCGCCGAAAAGCACCCGGTTTTACCGGTGTGTTGTTTGGGGATTACTCGCGTACGGGTATCGGTGCGATGATTATGCCCGGTCGCATTGTGGGGCCATGTGCGATGGTGGGCGCGGGCGTGGTGCTGATGAAAAATGTGCCGCCGTATAAAGCCGTGCTTGTCAAGCAGCAACTCGATGTCGTTGACTGGTCTCCTAACATCTATGAACGCTAATATGCCAGAACTCGATCCCATCACATTAAATGCACGCCAGCGCGAAGCCGTCACCGCGCCGATAGGTCCCGTCCTCGTACTGGCCGGACCGGGCACGGGGAAGACGCGGGTGCTGACCGAACGCATTGCGTATCTGGTCTCGCGGTGCGGCGTCCATCCAGAAAATATACTCGCGCTTACATTTACAAATAAAGCCGCGGCAGAACTGCAAATCCGCTTGTCGCGCACATTGAGCAAAGACGCTGCGGAGGCTGTTACCGCAGGTACATTTCACAGGTTTTGTATCTCAGTGCTGCGCCAGCATCGAGAAACGGTTGGATTGCCACCTCATTTTGGCATCGCCGATGAAGACCTTCAGCGCACGCTGATCTATCGCGCTTTTCCACGCCTGAATCCCAATGAAAGCAATTTGAATAATGTGATGCAAAATGTGAATCGTCTGAAATGGCAGCGGCGATACAAACCGCATGTTCCGATGAAAAAAGGGGATGCGGCATTGCTCGATCAGTACGAAGTCGAGCTAAAGAAAAATCGATTGATCGATTTTGACGATCTCATCTTTCTCGCGCATGACTTGCTTCATTCGCATCGCCAGATTCTGGCGGATTACCGCGCGCAATTTCAACACATCCTCGTCGATGAGTTTCAAGATACCGATCCGGTTCAATACGCCCTCGTTCATCTTTTGAGCGCGGCCCACCGCAGTGTTTTTGTAGTTGCAGATGACGAGCAATCTATTTACGGGTGGCGTCATGCAAGGCCAGAACATATCGAACAATTTCAAGATGATTTTCTCAAAGGGCACCTACCTGTTTTTTTGGAGGAGAACTACCGATCATCCGCAGAAATTTTGCATCTGGCGCGCGTGTTTATCGCCAAGAATGACGTGTTGTTTGAACGCAGTATCCATACCCAGAGGTCTGGACGCCGCGTGCGGGGGATGGCTTTTGACACGTTTGAGGAAGAAGGCCAGTTTATTGCGGGCGATATATGGGATCGCATCAGGGAAACACCGGATCTAATTCATCGGGATATTGCGGTGCTTTATCCCCAACACGCAATAGGTAGCGAACTCGAACGCATTTTTATGCGCGCCAACGTACCCTGCCTGATGGCACATCGCAGGGGCTTGTTCGACCAGCCCGTGATCCGCCGCGCTCTGTCTGTATTGCGATACGCTCTCGATGGCGCAAATGATGCGAGCCTCGAGTTGTTTTTGCGGCGCGAACTCGAAGCTGTGGATCCAAAATTATATCCGGCGGTGCGGGGATTTCAGCAACAAAAAAATATTGGCAGTTTCAAACAAGCGGCTTTTCTATATCCGCGAACGGTTTCGGAAGAAGAGGGTGTTGATGTGGAACGCGCACTGGGGCTGGCAGGCGTGGTACACAATGCCGTGCAAAGAGGCGCGGTGGCATCTTTGTCCCATCTGGTGGATGATATTCTGGACCAATTGAATACATCGGAGTTGCCATCCCTGAAGAATCATCTCGAGGATATTGTAGATCCGCTCGATTTTTCGGGTCTCGATACCGCTCTGAATCGCCTGTTGCCGCTCTGGCGCAGGGGCGGCACCTTGTATGTGGCGTGTCGAGATGAGGTGCTGCGGCACATGCTCACAACTCTGATCAGGGATGCGCTGGCGCGGCCGGGTCTCATCATACGAGAGGCTGTGCCCGGCAGCCGATTGGATGTTTTATCCGATACTCTGATTTTATCATTCGACGAAGATCCACCGAAAACGCCCGAGCACTTTCTACATCTGGGCGGCCTGGCGTGCGGTGCGATGCTCGCTGCTCTCAAATTGTGTCAGGCGATCCGCTGTGTCGATTTGCCAGTGTATATGCCGGAATACACTGCATTTGCACTGGAAACCGCGAGTGATGATCCCGATCATGCACAAATTACGGGTCTGGGTGCTGTGCGTGTGCGAGATGGGCGTGTTGTCGATACGTTTTATTCTCCTGTGCGTTTGCGGGAAAATAAAGGTACGGCTCCGACATTTCAGGAGATTTATCTCGCGTTTCAGGCGTTTGTCGGTATTGACATTCTGGTCGCTCATAATGGTTATGCATTCGATTTTCAAGTTTTGCACCGCGAAGCCCGTCGCAATGGCAGGTCCCGTATGCCCAATCCGACGGTTGATATATTGCCTATGGCGCGAAGCTATGGCGCGACCGCTACACGCGATTTGCGTCCTCTTTGCGAGCGGTATGATATTGCGTCAGACCCAAACGACCCACCGGCACTTGCGCGAGCATTGGCTTTGTATCGCGTGTTTGAAGCTATGAAAAAAGAACGCGCTTCTCGCTATCGGTGCATGACGCATGAGCGCCTTTTGGATCAAGTTGCTCTGGGTTTGCTTTTTCGCGCGCGTGATGGCGCAAGGAACGCGGAGTTTACCCGCGAAGAACACGTACATTTCAACCTGGGGGCGCAGCGTCTTTTGGGACCGGCTAATTTGTGTATTCGCAATCTCGTACAGCAATTTCCTCGATTGGATGCCGACCGACTGCGGGGGCAGACGCGGATGTTGCTCGGCGAAGATCCACGTCCTGATGTACTCGCATTGCACGCCCCCGATCAGATTCAGCGCTTTCGAGACCTGTGCGAACGCCACGGTGCCGCCGCGCCATCTCTCCAGGAGGGCATTCGCAATTTGCTCGATTTTGCCGATCTCTATAAAGTCGAATTGGATACCCCAGACCGCGATGCTGTGCATTTGCTCACGTTGCACGCGGCAAAGGGGCTTGAGTTTCGAGAAGTCTATATTTGCGGCCTCGAAGATCGCATTTTGCCCAATGCACGCGCCTTGAACAGCGCAGATTTAGCTGAACAGCGCAGGTTGTTGTACGTGGGGATCACCCGCGCAATGGATCGCCTCACGCTTTCCTGTGTGCAGCATCGTCCGGGCCGAAATATGGTGCCCTCTCGCTTCTGGGATGAACTCGGTTTAGAACGCGAAGGGGCGGAACGAGGTACAACTGGCCGATTCTCAGGCCAGTTCATAGACGAATAGACGAATAGACGGAGTGGGGATAGTCGCGGCAGGGATGCCGCTCCTACAGTTGTGTTGTAAGAGGGAAATCCTTTTCCCGATTGGCTTATGAAAAAAGACAAAGTTTATTTTATTTCTGACGCGCATATAGGTGGGGGTAAATTTATCCGCCTACCGCGCGTTCGGGAAGACGCGCTGATCAATTTTCTACGCGCCATTCGCAAAGATGCCGAGTGTCTGTATATAGTGGGTGATCTTTTCGATTTTTGGTTTGAATATCGGTCCGTCATCCCCGCACATGGCGCGCGTGTGATCTTTGAACTGTATCACCTTGTTCAAAGTGGAACGCGCGTCATTTATCTGCCGGGTAACCACGATAGCTGGCTGGGGGGCTATTTATCCGAGCAAGTGGGTGTAGAACTTCCCGGACTTTTTTGCGATGTCGTGCATCAGAATCGCCGCCTGTATGTGACACACGGCGATATTTTTCAGCAAAATTGGAAATTTGAACTGCGGCGACGCATTTTGAGTCATCCTCTTTGTATCGCCCTCTTCCGGTGGTTACATCCAGATATCGGTGCTTATCTGGCGCGTTTTGTGTCTCGGTCTTCTGACGTCGGTACAAAAAAAGGAACGCGAAAAAAAAAGAAAATATATTTGCCTTCATATTTTCTCAAAAGCGCGGGCGAGAAAATTGCCGAGGGATTTGATTTTGTGATTTGTGGACACTATCACGCGCTGATTGTTGAAGCCTTGGATAGCGGAATACTTGTTGTGTTGGGCGATTGGATGAGATACGACTCTTATGCTGTGCTCGAACAGGGCGAGATTGCCTTAAAGCACTGGCATACGGCACCGGAAAAACCTGCTGATACAGGAGATCATACATGATTTTGAGCATTGATCAGGGCACAACGGGGACAACCGCGTTGGTGTTGGGTTCTCAAGGGGAAATTTTGGGGCGAGGATATTCAGAGTTTCGACAGATTTTTCCGCGTCCCGGCTGGGTGTCACACGACACAGTAGAGATATGGAATACGACACTGGAAGTTATTGGTATAGCAATCACAGAGGCGGGGATAGATGCCTCAGAAATAAAAGGCATTGGTATTGCCAATCAGCGCGAGACAACTGTTTTGTGGGATTGGAGAACAGGTGAACCCGTACACGACGCGATTGTCTGGCAGTGCCGGCGCACGGCGGATTTGTGTGCCCAATATCGCGCAGATGGCTTCGAAGACATGGTGCGTGAAAAGACGGGGTTGGTTATTGACGCTTATTTTTCTGCGAGTAAGATTGTGTGGTTACTCGACCGCGTCTATGGTCTGCGTGCGCGTGCGGAGCGGGGCGAGGTGTGTTTTGGCACCGTGGATAGTTTTTTATTGTACAAACTCACGGGAGGGGCTGTTCATGCGACTGATTATACCAATGCATCGCGCACGATGATTTACAATATTCACGGGAGGGCATGGGATAGCGGATTATTGGAAGTTTTTGATATTCCCGTGGGCATACTCCCCGAAGTGCGATCATCGGTTGGGGAATTTGGGACTACTGCAGATTTGGGCATTTTGCCTGCGGGCATTCCCATTGGGGGGATTGCGGGCGATCAGCAAGCCGCGCTTTTTGGGCAACGCGGCGTTCGCGCAGGTGATATTAAAAATACGTATGGCACGGGGTGTTTTACACTTTTTCAAACGGGTGATCGGGCGGTGCCGTCCGCGCATGGTTTGTTGACGACGCTTGCGTGCGGACCTTCTGGGCGCGTATCCCACGCGCTTGAGGGCGCGGTGTTTAGCGCGGGGGCAACGGTTCAGTGGCTGCGCGATGGATTGGGGATTATTGAAACCGCCGCTGAGACTGAGGCTCTGTCCCAGGCGATTGACGATACGGGGGGCGTGTATCTTGTCCCCGCATTTACCGGCTTGGGCGCGCCGCACTGGGATGCGGATGCACGGGGAGTGATTGTCGGACTTACGCGCGGCACCGGGCGTGCACATCTCGTGCGCGCAGCCCTGGAGTCCATTGCCTATCAATCCGCCGATCTCGTCCATGCGATGGCCGCCGATGCCGGGCAGTCTGTGGCGAGTTTGCGCGTGGATGGTGGGGCTGTGGTGAATGATTTTTTGATGCAGTTTCAAGCGGATATTCTGGATGTGCCGGTGATTCGTCCCAAGTGCGTGGAAACAACTGCATTGGGGGCGGGGATGCTGGCGGGATTGGCGACGGGTGTGTGGGATGATGCTGACGCGCTCGCCGATATTAACCCACCACAACGCACCTTTGAGCCTGCGATGTCGCAAGATCGCCGCGAAGCATTGCTGGCTGGCTGGCACAAAGCAGTAGAGCGCACACTGTTGGCGTAATCTGTAGGCATTCTTACTGTATTTGTTCCAAATAGGCAAGATGGGTTTGGGCGGCTTTGTTTTGAGGATCAATGGCGAGCATTTCGCGGTAGTGCTGACAAGCTACCGCGATATCGTTTTTTTGTTCGGCAATGATGGCCAATCCGTGTAGAATGCGGATATTTTCTGAACTCTGTTCTCGGATGTGCAGCAGCAGTATTTCAACATCATCAATATAGTCGGGATAATGCAGCGATTCCTTATTTTCTTGAGACAATACCATGAGATTTAACAATGGATTCACACTGCCTGCAACACCACTACCTCGGCGCGGTTTGAGGTCAATTTTATCCCCAATTTCGGGAAGACCGAGAATAATGGCTTCAATCAGGGATTCAGCCGCTTCATCTAACCGATCCAGTTCAATTAAAACATTGCCTCGATTATAATGCACAGCGAGATTATCGGGTACCAGTTCAGTTAAGATGCTGTAAATCCTCAGTTCCTGTTCAGAATTTTTTGTCTTCGCCAAATATTCAGCCCGATCGTAGAGTTGATCAATTTTGGCCTGATTTTCAGCCACGATCTCTTGCGCCTGCTTCTCACATTCTGGATGCACCAGCAAGACGAGTTGGCCCTTTTGGTCTTGTGAAAACAAGGGCGTTTTGACTGTGTGCAAAATGTCGCCCAATTCCGAAATGATTTTGTTCAAAAACGCAGGGGATCGCGATTGAAAAATGGGTTTCCAGGTATTGAGATCATACGATACATCAACAGACCAAAATTCGAGAGATAAAAAACGCCTGAGTGTTGACTTCAATGGTTCTGTGTTATCAAAAAAAAACGACGTTAAGTAACCATCTTCTACATAGTGGTGAACGAGCCATTGACTGAATTCACGCTGGATAACCCAGGCGTCCTCCAGGCAATTGGTGATTGTGAGAATTGACCAGAGCGGAATATCCGAATGTACTTTTGCAAGCGCCTGTTTAATGCTACACGACGCACCTTCCTCATCATTCTGAGCCAGATGGATATTGTCGAGAAAGTTTTCTATGGACAATGCGCGTTTTTCTTGTTCGCTTTCTGCGATGACGAGAAAAGTCTTCTGGAAATTTTTTCGGTCAATCGTCAGTGTACGCACAAGTTCCCGATCGCTCATCACAGCACACTGTTGTATAATTTGATCATTCATGCATAAACTCAACGGTGATATTCGCGTAAAGACAAACGCTTTCGCGGTCGTTGGACATCAATGGGTTTTTCAGGCACACTAACATCGTTGTGCATCTTGCGACCAATCTTGCGAATCAGATGAACACCCCACCAGATTAGCGCCCCGATCACAGCCATTACCATTCCAATGCTGCGGCCGCTGGCACTTTCAAGACTCTTAAGCAAACTGTTAATCAGATCTTCCACTGTTGATCGCTTTTTTTAAAAATACGGCTCGATATTTTTTTCGATGCGCTCGAGTATGGGCGTATCATCCACTTCGGTTTCAAATGGTTCGCCTGTTACGCGCTCGAACAAATCGATGTATCGCGCGGAGACTTGTGTGCGAATTTCATCATCCAGTTCGGGGATATTGTCGTCGGATATACCCTTATCCACGAGCCAGAGGCGCAAAAATTCTTTGTCCAGACTTTCGGGTTCTTCGCCGCGCGCATGGCGGTCTTCATAAGTATTGAGGATCCAGTAGCGCGATGAATCGGGCGTGTGAATCTCATCGGCAACGGTCAGATTGCCCTCTGGATCCAGGCCCATCTCGTATTTTGTATCTACGAGAATCAAACCGCGCTGTGCAGCCAGTTCTGTTCCGCGCGCGAATAATTTCAGTGCCACTTTCTCGACTTCTGCCCACCTGTCTGCATCCACCAAGCCGCGCTCGACAATTTCCTGTGGCGAGATCGATTCGTCGTGATCTTCTGCTTTTGTGGTTGGCGTAATAATCGCTTCGTCAAATTTTTGATTTTTTATCATTCCATCGGGCAAATCAACGCCGCAGAATTTCCGTACACCGTTATTGTAATTTGTCCACACTGAGGTGTCTGTGCTGCCGGTCAGATATCGCCGCACGACGATTTCGACGGGTAGCATATCGAGTTCGCGCGCAACTGTCACATTGGGGTCTGGTACGTCAAGTACCTGATTGGGTACGATATCTGCGGTCTGATCAAACCAGTATTTTGCCGTTTTGTTCAATACCTGTCCCTTCAGGGGGATTGCTCCGAGTACATGGTCAAACGCACTTTGGCGGTCTGTGGTGATGAGAATACGCTTGTCTTCGAGCAGATAGATGTCCCGCACTTTCCCTTTTTGGTATTGATTCGCCCAGCGGTCAAATTTGGCCTCTAACAAACAGTTATTCAGTTGTGAACGGATTTGTTCTTGAGAGATCATGGATATACACTCCTTAAAAAATTATTTATGGTTGCTTCATGCCGCGCGGAAATGCACTGCGTGGCCCCTTTCTGGGAACCAGATTACATCCAGCATCAGAGACAGGGCTACGCCCAAGACATAGCCGACGAGCAAGCCGATGAAAAAGGGCCGCGATTTGTGATATACAGAGGGGCCGCCCACTTTGATCATCACCAGCTTAATCAGCCAGGCGATAAATAATGTGAAACTGCTGGCGCGAATCAATGGCGTTCCGGAAAGCGCGAGGCCCACCGGGTGCAGGGGCCACCACACAAATCGATGGCGCATAAAAATGAGGCCAATCATCGCCAGACCGCCTATGCCGAAAAAGACCAGATTTTCGGGGTTATCCACGTAAAAGGGCGGATTGTCGGCATTCTTGACCGCGTTGGCGGAATTTCTGAAATAATTGCGCGCGCTTCTGGGAATCTCGGAGACATTAAAATTAAACGCACCTTCATTATAGCCCAGGTTCAAAGTGAGAAAAATACTCGTTACAAAACTCACTGCGAAAGCCATGTAAAGTGCCGCTATCAGCTTGCGGCGGTTGTCGGTTATGCCCTCGGACAACTTGCCGACCTGTGCGGTCGCTGGCAAAAACAAACCCTTGGCATTCCCCGTAATCAAATTGGCAAAGCGAAACGCCACATGTGTGGTGGAGGGAATCCCGACATTGCCGAAAAATGGCGCCACGTAATTCCACGCAATTCCCGGTATCTGCGTGTAGGGCATGCCGGTGTCTGACAGAATTTTCGCCATTCCAATATATCCACACACACACGCCATTAGCAGCAGGGCACTGATGATGGGATCCATGTTCATCTGCATCATCCAGATAAACAAAAATGCGAGGCCTGCTACCACACCGACCACAGCGGCGCGATAGGACAATAGCTCATCGCGGTCATCCACGCTATCGTCTTTGCCAAGGGCTTTCATTATCACATCCCGCAAATGCAGCCGTGCCACCCAGAACATCGAAATCACCAGCACGACGAACGCGCCGCGCGTCTGCCATTGGTACACGCCGCGGTAAGCAACGGGGACCATGGATTTATATCCCAATTTATTGAGCCAGCCGCCTTCGACAATGAAGAGGAGATCGAATACCCACAAACTGAGCAACACATCGAGGCTGGCAAAATAGGAGAAGAAGATGGAAAACAAGCCCACGGATGCTCGAATGCGCGGGAATTGTGGATCTATGATATGCCACCTGCCCCCGTGAATGGGAAAGCGCGGAAAATTGGGCAAAAAATAATTGATACAATTCCAGGCAATCATGCCAAATGCCAGGACAAAGCCAATCCAGAACAGGCGATTGTACATAAAGCCCGGCAATGCGCGTTTGTCGCCCCCCGGTTCGGACATCATATTGATCAGGGGGGCCATCGCGGGATATGCCAGGCGTTCGTTTTGCACCCACTGTTTTCTAAAAATGATCCCCACACAGGTCAGCACCACAAACGCGGCTGTAAAAGCCATAAACCACCAGAACAGCGGTAGTACCCATATATCCCAGGGGATGGCTGCGCCTTCGGGGCGGCCTTCAAAAAACCATGCGATGCCATTGCCCTCATTGGTGGGAATCATAAAATCGGGCAGATGCGGGTGCAGTAATTCAGCCCAGTTGTTGTCTTCAGTCGCATAGAAATACGGCGCAGAAATATACCCGATCAAATACCCCGTGCTGCTCCAGATCGGCATGGTTGCACCCACGAGGCCCATCGATAAAATGGTGTGCCATTCTCCGGATTGAAGTGAGAATCGCGCAAGCCTGCCCATCACGGCTATAGCGATGAGCATGGTAATAAACACGATGAGCATGGCCATTGGGATGTGCGATAGCACCATGCGCGAGCCGTGATAATAAAACCGCACATAGACCGCAATCACATCCAGTAGAACCACCAGGAGTAGTCCCAAACCGATGGCCCGCGGCGTAATACCCCCGCGAGGAGATTGTTCTGCATCGCGCTCAATATTTGGTATTTGTGTTGCCATCCTTGGCGTTCCTCAAAGAAAAATATGTACCTACAGTGCGCGTCCGCGCAAAACCTCGCGGCATTGTCCCTCGCTATTGCCCGTCACATTATAGGCAAAGGTATTCATACGACGGCCTCGATGCGATGTATTTGGTCCCGATCCGTGAATGGTTAGCGCGCTAAAAAACACGCCATCGCCCGGTTCCATTGCCACGGGTACCGCGTCTTCGCGCTCGCGATAGTGCCCCGGCAAAAATACGCCAAAACTCGTTTGTGCGCGTTCGTGTTCTTGTAGGCCCCATTTCTGGCTGCCAGGGATAAATTGAATACAGCCATTTTCATCGTCTGTCCCGTCAATAGCGAGTTGGCAATTCACCATCAAAGGCCGATTGTCTTCGCGTTTCCAATACGCGTAATCCTGATGCCAGGGTATCGCCGTGCCATCGCGCGCGGCTTTCATCAATAGCTTGCTGTGATACAGTGAGATATTCGGTCCAATCAGTGTCTCAATAATATCCAACATATCGTCGCAGCGCAATGCGCGATTTAATCCCTCGCTGATCACTTCGCTGTGCATCAACTGTCGGATGCGCTGGGGCAGGTGCTCATCCTCAAATTCTTCCCATGAGATCCCGACTCCGTCGGGCGCGTTTTCTGCCATTCGCTCGTGCAAGCCCGCAATTTCGCGTTCGATATGGGAAATCTCTCCGGAGGTGATCAATCCCTTTTTCAACACATATCCATTTTGGTCGTAGAATTTTTGTTCTGCATCCGTTAGTCCCATTGAATACTCCTTTTTGGTGACTTCATCTATCTCAACCGACATCTAATTTACAAATTATGACGCGCTCTTGCAAAATCAATTATATTTATAGGGTAGAAATTAGAAATTGGGAACAGAAAGAGAATGATTAACGTCTCAATAAGATTGATGCGTTTTTGCTCCAGGCACGATCTGGAGTATGATTATTTTTGAGAAAAGTCCGACCTTTTTCACCGCCCAATTGGGCACTAAAATAAGGAAAGCCGATGAAAATACGCATTCTTTTTGCTTTTTTGTTCTGTATCGCTCTTCTGGGAAGTATTTCTGAGGCGTCTGATTGGACGCACTGGCGTGGTCCTATGCAAAACGGCGCGTCGCCAGAGACGGGACTCATTTCTACATGGGCCCTTGATGGGGAAAATCTGATCTGGCACCGCGAGTTTATCGGCAGATCTACACCGATTATTGTAAATGGTCGGGTCTATGTTATCGGCCGAACCGGTAAAGACATAACCGAGCAGGAGCACATTGCGTGCTTTGATGCGGAAACGGGTGATCTCATTTGGGAAAAAAAGTTCAATGTCTGGCACTCGACTATTTCTTTCAATCGTCTGGGATGGGCAAGCCTGGGAGCCGATGGTGAAACCGGTAATATTTATGCCCATCTCGTCAATGGGTTATTGATCTGTTTTGATACCGATGGCTATGTCCAATGGCAGCGGTCTCTAACCGAAGAATTTAACCGATTCTCCGGTTATGGCGGGCGATTGCACACACCCGTTGTCGATGGCGATCTGGTCATCGTCAGCATGGGCAATCGCGGGTGGGCTGGTAAACCGCCTTCTCATCGGTATGTTGCTTTTAATAAGCATACGGGTGAAACCGCGTGGATGGCTCGTCCGGGCGGCGGTGGACAGGTCGATTTAACCGTTTACTCGACGCCTGTTGTCACGACAATTGACGGGCAGCGCGTGTTGGTTGCCGGCAATGGCAATGGCGGCATTTTTGCCTTCAAAGTCGCAACTGGCGAAAAAGTATGGGGTTTTTCATTCAGTAGGCGTGGCATCAACACCTCGCCTGTTGTGGCTGATAATCGCGTTTATGTCGCACATAGTGAAGAAAATGTCGATAATACCGCTCTTGGTCGCGTTACCTGTTTGGATGCGCGCACGGGCAAAGAAATCTGGCGGCAAGACGGTATGACCGTGGGCTATGCTTCGCCAGCGGTTCACGAGGGGCGCGTCTATGTTATCGACAATTCAGCCAATGTGCATTGTTTGGACGCCAGGACGGGAAAGCAATACTGGGAGCAAAATATCGGTACTGTGGGCAGGGGATCGCCGACCTGGGCCGATGGTAAACTTTATGTTACTGAAGTCAATGGCGGCCTCCAGATTCTCAAAACGAACAATATGGGTGCGGAAGTGCTCGACAAAAAGAAAATCGCAATGCCCGAGGGCGGGCATGCCGAGATCTACGGGTCAGTCGCCGTTGCGTATCGCCGCATCTATTTTGCGACCGAAGCCGGGTTGTTTTGCCTGGGCGATAAAAACGCGCGATTTGAAGTTACGCAGTCTCCTCATGCAAAGCACGAAAGCGCGCCCTCTGGTGCGAAACCAGCATCTATTCTCTCTATTCCGGCTGAAGCGACTATACAACAGGGCGAGGTGTTGCCCTTGCGGGCAGAGGCTTATGATGAGAAGGGGCGCTTGATCGGCAATGTCACTGCCGAATGGTCGTTGAATGGCATGGAGGGAGAAATAAAGAACAATCAGTTTGTACCATCCCGAGCGGGACAGGGCGGCTGGATTACGGCCAAGGTAGGTGAATTAACCCGACAAACATGGGTGCGCGTGGTGCCCACTTTGCCCTGGACAGAGGATTTTGAAAATGTCTCAGTCGGCACAAATCCATTGCACTGGGTGTGGGGGGGCAGGGGTTTTGCGGTGGAAGAAAAAGATGGCAACAAGGTACTGGCAAAACCTCCTGCTGCACGCGGCTTAGATCGCTCAAATCTCTATGTCGCACCGTACAAACTCAGTGGCTATACGATTCAGGCCGATCTTATGGGTACGCAAAACAAGCGACGGCGTCCCGATATGGGTCTTATCGCGCATCGCTATATCCTCGATCTTCAGGGCATTCACCAGCGTCTCGAAGTGCGGTCGTGGTCGTCGGATTTGCGCATGGCAAAACGCATCGATTTCCACTGGGACATGGGTGTGTGGTACACTATGAAAATGCGAGTTGATGTCGAAGGCGGCAAAGCCATCGTCCGGGGCAAAGTTTGGGAAAAAGGTCATCCCGAACCCGATGCGTGGAGTATCGAAGTAGAGGATCCCTTGCCTATAGAAGAAGGCAGCCCCGCGCTTTACGGCTATTCACCCGCCACGATTTACTACGATAATGTGAAAGTGTGGTAATTATCATAAACCCTTACATATAAAGGAATAAAATGAAATTGAAACGATTTTTGAGCGGATGTGCTATCGCTGGCCTGATCTCTTCGGCTGGGATAGCTGAAGAGATCATGTGGGGATTTACTCCAGATCGCAACCTCGTATCAGACGCAAAAAATTTGCCGTCGAACTGGAATACAGAAACAGGTGAAAATATCGCCTGGAAAGCAGATCTTGGTTCGCAGTCCTACGCCGGTCCCATCAGGATAGGCGGGAAAATATTCATGGGTACAAATAATCAGATCGCGCGCAACCCCAAAATCACGGGTGACAAGGGCGTGATCATGGCTTTTCAGGAATCTGATGGAAAATTTCTCTGGCAAGCAGCGCATCCCAAGCTGCCCGCGGGGCGCGTCAATGATTGGCCACAGCAGGGCATTTGCTCCACGCCTTATATCCGCGGGGATCGGATGTATTATATCTCCAATCAATGTCGCGTGGTGTGCGCGGATACAGAGGGTTTTTTGGATGGGGAAAATGATGGTCCATACACCGGGGAAGAAGATACAAGCGACATCGGCGTGGATATTATCTGGGAATACGACATGATGGAAGAATTGGATGTATTCCCTCACAATCTGGCGACCTGTTCGCCCGTGGGGGCGGGGAATCTTTTGTTTATCATCACTGCAAATGGTGTTGACGAAGGCCATGTCGCCATTCCGTCGCCTCTGTCGCCCAGCTTTATTGCGATCGATCTCAATACGGGTGAATTGGTGTGGGAAAAAGCTTATCCCGCCGAAAATATCTTGCACGGGCAGTGGTCCAATCCCGCTTATGGCGTCATCAATGGGAAGCCACAAGTGATTTGCCCCGGAGGTGATGGCTGGGTTTATGCAGTGGAGCCCGAAACGGGCGACTTGATTTGGAAATTTGACTGCAATCCAAAAGATGCTGTGTGGGAGTTGGGCGGGCGCGGCACGCGCAATGCGATTATTTCCACACCCGTTATTTACGATAACAAGGTTTTTATCGGTGTTGGGCAAGACCCGGAACACGGCGAGGGCATCGGACATTTGTGGGCGATTGACGCGACAGGTACAGGCGATGTGACGGGAAGCCATGCGGTGTGGCACTTTGGCAATGAAAATTACAACCGTACCATTTCAACGGTGGGCATCAGCGATGGTCTGCTCTATGCGGCAGACCTGAGCGGTTTTGTCTATTGCCTTGACGTAAAAACCGGCACACAGCACTGGAAATACGACACATTTGCCGCGATATGGGGGTCACCTTTTGTCGCAGATGGGAAGGTGTATATTGGAGATGAAGATGGCGATGTGGCGATTTTGAAAGCCGGAACACAATTTGAACTAATCAACGAAATCAATATGGGCAGTGCCGTATATACCACGCCTATTGCAAAAGATGGCATGCTTTATATTGGCACGCGCAATACGTTGTATGCGATTAAAGGCGAATAGACGAGGTCACAATATGGAAGTGTTGGCAACACCTTTTGTCGATAGGGTCAAAGAAGCGCGCGATATCCTTGATGTTCATGTGCGCGATATGGTCGCGTGGCATTTTGATCCCAATACGGGATGTCCGTTCTGGCTGGCATTTGCAGAGGAATTGGATTTTGATCCGCGGCGGGAGATCGGCGGGTACAGTGATCTGAAATACCTCGGGCATTTCCAGGATGAATGGCTGCGCGGAGGACCCGTGCGGCGATGGATCCCCAGGGGGAGTGAAGAACAGCGGACTTATGTATTTGAGACGGGTGGCTCAACCGGTGTTCCCAAATATCGGATCAGCCAAAATGATTTTCAGATCGACTACGAAATGTTCAGCGAGCATCTCTCTGAAGAAACATTTCCAAAGGGTGCAGACTGGCTGATGCTGGGGCCAACAGGTCCCCGACGATTGCGCCTGGCTGTTGAATATCTTTGTCAGATTCGCGGTGGAATTTGTTTTCTCGTGGATCTCGATCCGCGATGGGTCAACAAGCTGATCAAGCGCGGCGCACTCCAGGAATTGGAGCTTTACAAAGCGCATGTTATCGATCAGGCGCTCACTATTTTGCGCGCTAACGATAATGTGAAATGCATGTTCACGACTCCTAAGCTCCTGGAAGAATTGTGCGAAAAAATTTCCCTGCAAAAAGCCGGGATTAGCGGCATTTTTTGCGGCGGTACAGAGATGAATGCACAATTTAATCGGTTTGCGAGAGAAGAGCTTATCCCCGGCATCGATTTTGTTCCCACCTATGGCAATACCCTGATGGGGCTGGCTTATTCCAAACCGCTCGAACTCGGAGACAATTACGCAATTACTTACTATCCACCCGTGCCTCGCGCGTTTATCGAATTGGTGAATCCAAATAATCCCGATGAAGTGGTCGATTACGACGAAACAGGGCGCGTGATGCTCACGACACTCACAAAAGAATTTTTTATGCCCCGCTTTCTCGAACGCGATGAGGCCGAACGCGCCAAACCGATTGAAGCCTATCCCTGGGATGGCGTGAGAAACCTGGGTCTGTTCTCCGAGTTGCAGGAATCAGTCGTCGTTGGGGTGTATTAGGTAGCGTTTGAAGAATAGGTAGCGAGCTTGACAGAGAGAAATTGTTATATTATTATTTTTAAAAATGCACACGTATGCGAATCGTCAGTATAGCAGATCAACATCGGCTCAATCACTTTGCCTTTCCGCGTAACATCGGTTATTAAGACTGTATATCGGCCATTTAAAAATAATTCAGTCTGGCATTTCTATTTTTTATATCCTGAATAAAAATAATATCTTATGTTTATATAAGAGCCAGTCTAATTATTTTGGGGACTACATATCGGTCCTTGATATAATCCAGTCTGGCTTTTCTGTTTTTTTATATCCTGAATAAAAATAATATCTTATGTATATGACCTGAATCTGATTTACATTGGCACGCATATTGCATTTAAGAGGAATAGCTTCAGGTAGTGCCAAAAGATAATCTGGTCGTCTGATACAGGTCAGCTTGTTTCCAAATCCTTACAAATAGGAGGTGCCGATATGCGATCTATAATCCCACAGATTCTTCTGGTTTTTGGGCTGCTATTTTACGCGGGCCCACTTCTGGCGCAGGAATGGGGGGATGTATCTGAAGAGATTCTGGGCATGACCGGCATACCCGAAGACTCTGAGGCCGATGCCGTTATTCTGTTCGATAAAGGCACTATCGCTATTACACTGCGATTCAATCTTGTGATTCAGCGACACACCCGAATTAAAATTCTCACCGAACGCGGTCTGAAATACGGCGATGTGTCCATCTATCTCGGCTCTGATGACGAGATAGATGAATTGCGGGCACAGACTATTTTGCCCAATGGCAAAAAGATCACACTTTCAAAAAAAGACATTTTTACAAAAAAGCGTAGAAGTGGATCTGAAAAGGTATTCGCCATACCCGGTGTGGAGGTGGGGGCTGTTATTGAATACGCCTATGAAATTACCAGTAGACGACTGACATTTCTCGCCCCCTGGCAGTTCCAGCATGGAATATTTACCAGACTGAGTGAGTTGATCTTGATTATTCCAGAAGGTTTCGATTATCGGGCCTTTGCCAGCAATGCCTACGTTCCCGATCCACAGAGAGAATCTTTTCAAATTGCCGATCCTCAGTTGGGCACTTCTTTTGTAGGCAGATTTGTATGGCGTACAGAAAATTTGCCAGCTCTTAAACGGGAACCTTATATTACGACGCTCAAAGATTATTGGGCAACGTTATTTTTTCAGATCGTGTCTTATCGAAATCCCAAAGATACAATGGCCGATCCTGTCATATTCATTAAAACCTGGGACGACCTGGCGGAAACCTTGCAAAAGAGTTACAATCCACTCTTCAGAAGAAACAGGACCTTAGAAAGACGGACGCTTGCTCTTGCACCCGAGACGCAGGATGGTCGCACCCGGGCAGAGGCTATTTACAGCTATGTGAGGGACTCGATTGAAACATCTGCGTCGAGTGGAAGTCGCAAAAAACCCAACGATGTACTAAAAAGAAAAAAGGGCAGTTCGTCCGAGAAAAACATGTTGTTAATCGCGATGCTGAAAGCCGCTGGTTTCGAAGCCAATCCGCTGCGTATCTCCACCCGCACCAATGGGCGTTTGCAAGAAAACTGGCCTCAATTGCAGCAATTCAACTACACGATTGCACACCTGTCCATAGACGATGAAATTTATTTTTTGGATACAAATGACAGTCAGTGTCCGTTTGTACTGCTACCACCCAGGTTCTTGTCTGGAAAAGGGTTTTTGATTGGGGAGGAAGAAGGTAAAATTGTCGAAATTCCCATGCCTAAAGATGCGAGCACAAGTAGAGCAAATACACAGGCGAAGCTGACCGAAAACGGCGATCTCCTGTGCCAAACAACACTGCAATTTGAAGGGTATCGCGGGATTTCAGAACGAAAGGATCTGGACGAAGATAAACCGGGGAAATACGTCAAAGAGATTCTGGAAAACCGTTTTGGAGATGTGACAATCGATACATTTCAGATCGCTCAGGACAAAGATGTCGATATGCCCTTGGAAGTTAAGATCGACTATCGGGTTCAAAATTACGCCCAGGTGGCTGGCGATATGGTTTATTGTCCTTCGAGTTTGATCCATCGGCGTCAGTCCAATCCCTTTAAGAACGAAAAAAGGCTTTTTCCCGTCGAGTTCAACTACGGCTTTGCATCTGAAGAAATAGTAGATCTAACTCTGCCGGAGGGGTTCGATGTTGTCGAAATACCCGAAGTACAAAAGGTTACATCCCTCGGGGTTCGGTTTCAGTCTGAATGTCAGGCAGACAGCAATCGCGTGCGTCTCCAGCGGACGTTTTCTGTGAACCGCGTTTATTACACACCGGCGCAATATTCCCGGCTGCGAAACGCTTACACAAAGATTGTAAGTGCCGATCAGGGGCAGATTGTCTTGCGCCGAAAACCATCGGAAACGGAAGAATAAGACGGGGGTGGAGATATGAGCACCAGGTTTTTTATACTTGTGGTCTTGCTGATTGCTGCCTATGTGCCAGCAGGCGCGGACTGTATTGAGGAGGACGCTGATGCGGTTGTTGTGCTGGATGAGAACGAATTTATCATAAAAGGGAAAAACAAAGCGATATACCGCAAACATCGGATTGTGAAAATTAACACTGAAGCGGGAAGGAAATACGGACAGGTGGTGGTGGGCGAAAATAGATACATCAAGTGTACCCACATCTCTGGAAAAATTTTGGATGCAGACGGCAAGTTGATTCGAAAATTGGGCAAAGGCGAGATTCGGAAAAACCCGTACTTTCCCGAGTACGTCCTGTATCAGGATACCAAATATCAGGCATTTGAACTGAAGGACAGCGCGTTTCCATATCTGGTGGAATATACCTATGAAAAGGAATACAAAAGCCTGTTCTTCTGGCCTTCGTGGTTACCACAGATGGATGTTCCCGTTCTGCAGTCAACCTATACTGTTGTGGGACATGACAAAATTGATTATCGAACCCATGCCGTTGGGTTGCCAGAACCTCCTGTGCAGGTGAAGGCATCTGAACGCAAGTGGGAGTTGAAGCATATTAAACCCAGGACTAAAGAGCGGTCTATGCCTCCTGAAGACAGAATCCAGATGGGGCTCTTTTTTGCGCCTGTTGTCTTCGAAATTGGGAAATCTCCAGGATCGTTCGCCTCATGGGACGCTGTGGCAAAATGGTACGGGGTACTGGCTGATGGTCGATATGATCTGCCGCAGGCTGCCGTAGAGAAAGTGCGAGAGCTGGTATCTGAAGCCAGCAGTGACCGGCAGAAAGTGGAGATTCTCTATCGCTATCTCCAGGATCACACGCGATATGTGGCTATTGAACTGGGCATTGGTGCGTGGCAACCGTATTCGGCAGAATGGGTTTTTAAGAATAAGTACGGCGACTGCAAGGATCTATCTACATTCATGGTTGCGATGCTCAAAGCCTGTGGTATCTCGGCGTATCCCACTTTGATTGGCACGCGCGACCGCGGCATGTTGATTCGGGAATTTCCTTCCAATCAGTTCAATCACTGTATCACATTTGTCCCCTTACAACGCGATACGCTCTGGTTGGAATGCACGGCCGACCTTATAGCTGCGGGGGAGTTGCCATCCGCAGATGAGGGATGCGATGTGCTCGTGGTTAAGGAGAACGCCGGAGAAATCGTCCGTACGCCGCAGAGTAAGAGTAGGGATAACTGCCAGATTAGCACCATAAAAGGCCATCTCACAGCATCCGGCGAACTCGCGTTTTCGGGGCAGCTGTCGGGCACAGGTAATATTGCAACGCGATTGAGACACAGTCTGCGGGATAACAAGGGAGAAGACCGCAAGCGCTATTTAGGCGGAAGATTGGGCAGGTATTTACCCGTGCTGGATCTGGCAACTTATGAGATTGATCATCTGCACCAGAACTTTGATCAACCGCTTGAGGTGCGCGTTAGCGGTACGTCCAAAAAATTTGGTTCTCGAAGTGCGAAGAGACTATTTGTGAATCCCAACATAGTGAACCGCGCCAGGCCAGGGAGTGTGCCGAGAGCTAAGAAACGGCAATTCTCGGTGTACCATTCCTATCCATATACGTATATTGATTCTCTATCTGTTGATATACCAGAAGGTTATGTGCTGGAAACTGTCCCCGATCCAGTGGAAATTACAACGCCATTCGGCTTTTTCAAAACCACCAGTCATTTTTCGGATGGCGCATTGCACTATACCCGAATATTCAGACTGGATGAAAAACAAATACCGCGGTCAGATTATGAGACCTATGTGGCTTTTATGAAGAATATTGTGAAAAACGATCAAATCCCTTATGTTTTTGTGGCTAAAAAAAGAGATGAATAGGGATACAATAGCAGTTCATAGACACAATGGGAAATGTCGCTATGGTAGTACTAACTCACGACAGAAGGTAGAAAACGGTAGAACGCGGGTGTTGGTTGTTGCATTGCCAAAATCCTTTGTGCCCAGATGTACCTGGTAAAATCGCGGAATATCTGTTCGCTCTCTGAAGTATCGACAGGTGGGAGAAGTGCTGCGCTCGCCGGTTTTGCACTCGACGGCAAATTCAGCATACCCATCGCGAAGAACGACAAAATCTACCTCGCGCTTGTCAGTATCGCGGATAAAGCGCAATTCCATGTCATATCCTTCTGTATCTTCGACATAGTGGCAGTACTTCAGCAAGTGTCCTGCTACCATGTTCTCAAATCGGGCACCGCGATCTGTTACGCGCGACCAGTCCCAGAAATACAGCTTCTTTTCCTTGCGTACAGCTCTTATCCTCTTCGCACCAAATGGAGGAATGCGATAGCACAGGTACAGCCTTTCAAAGATCGCGAGCCAGCGTTCGACGGTTTCGTAAGCCACTTGTAAGAGTTTGCTGAGGCTGTTGACCGAAAGCGGAGATCCCACGCAGGCGGGCAGGTGAGACAGTAGCAGGTCCAGCATGGATACCTCTCGCACATTTTCCAAATCGCGGAGGTCTTCATAGATGACTCTTGCGGAATGCTCGCGTAGCCACCTGCGGTGAAATCGCGTCTCTCCCCTGAGAAAAGGCTCGGGGAAACCGCCAAATCTGAGCAATTGCGCCACGAGCGCGTTATCTGACTCCCGTCCGCATTCCATCAGCGTGAAGGGATGAAGACGGTAATAGTGATATCGCCCCTGCAAAGAGTCGCCGCCTTTGCGATAGTAGTCCAGCCGTGCCGAGCCGGTAACGATAAAAGAAACAGATGTCTTGTTTTTGTCGAATAATCCCTTCATTAAATTTCGCCATTGCGCGTACTTGTGAATTTCGTCGAAAATAATGCGGGTTTGTCCAGAAGGGAGTCTTCCCGCCAGAATATCCTCGCGATCGGCGAGTACATCCCAATTCAGGTAGGCAGGTGACGACTCATTCTGGCCTTGCCCCAGCAGGGAGATTGCGAGTGTTGTTTTTCCAACCTGTCGAGGACCGCCGATGAATATCATCCTGTCTGCGATATCTGTTTCAATCTGATCCATGATGTAGCGAGGTTCCATACTTCATCACCTTTCTCGCAGGTCGTGAGTATTTTAGACTAAACCTTAATATACTCGTGAGTATTTTAGAGTCAATATGAAAATACTCATGTATTTCATTGTGCTTGCTTTTAATGAGACGAAGTGCTACTTTTTTATGCTGAACGCGATTTAAAATCACATTTGTGGATTAATAGTTATAAATCTCTTCCCAAAATGTTGCGAGTAGGCGATAATTGGTTGGTGCGAGTCTTTTACAGAGGCAAAAAATGATTCACTTACCCATTCTACGTGCGGGGAAACCGTACACGAGCTTGAGTGTTCAGGAAGTCTCGCATATTCAAACTGGCGAGCCGCTCGTTCAGGTCAGTCAGGCAAACCGGGGATTGGTCGCGAAAGACTTAAATGCAGCCGCGGCGAACAAACGGGTGCTCGACAGACTGAGTGTATCCGAACTCGTGGGCATAACCCGCGAAGCAGCGCGCTTATTTGCAGAAGCCGATTTGCCCATTGGCGACCATATCCAGACGCCCGATGACTATGTCAAACAGGTGTCTGGCACAACGGGTATGCCCGAAGCTCTCTGCCGCGCGAATATGAAAAAAATTCAGCTCGTATGCACGGAAATCGAAGCTATATTAGGGGGCCTTACGCGCGGGTTAGACCTCGCTGTGCTCGATGAGGGGTGGTACGATCAGGATGGTCGCTCTCTCAGCTATATTTGTCAGGCCGATGCGCTCGGGGCCATTTTGCCGAGCAATTCGCCGGGGGTACACGCCCTGTGGGTTCCGTCCATACCGCTCAAAGTGCCTCTCGTTCTAAAACCCGGGCGCGAAGAGCCATGGACGCCTTTCCGCATTGCACAGGCGTTTATCGAAGCGGGGTGCCCGCCAGAAGCGTTTGGATTCTATCCTACGGATCACGGTGGTGCCACTGAAATTTTACTTCGTTGTGGTCGCTCCATGCTCTTTGGGGGCGGGGCGACGGTTGCGCCCTGGCTGAGCGATCCCCGCGTGGAAATTCACGGGCCGGGGCAGAGTAAGGTCATTATTGGCGAAGATATGATAGACCGCTGGGAAGACTGTCTCGACATCGCGGTTGCCTCAATTACTGCGAATGGCGGTCGTTCCTGCATCAATGCGTCGGGTGTGTGGGTTCCCGCGCATGGCAGAGAAATTGCCGAAGCACTCGCCGAGCGAGTGGCAAATATTGTCGGGAGGCCTCTGGATGATCCAGAAGCGCAGATCGCGGCATTTACCAACCCCACATTCGCCGATCAAATTTCGACAACGATAGACATTCATCTCAAAACCCCAGGAGCGGAAGACCTGACCGAAAAAATGCGCGGTGATCGGCTGGTCGAGATCGATGGACTGAAGTTCTTAAATCCCACGGTTGTCTGGTGTGATGATTTTGAACATCCTCTCGCAAATACTGAATATCTGTTTCCTTATGCGAGCGTAGTCGAAGTTTCGCAGTCAGAAATTCTGGACAGGATTGGACCGAGTCTCGTGGTGACCGCAATAACAGAAGACCGTGCATTTATTGATGAATTGCTCAATTCTCCCCATGTAGAACGCCTCAATGTGGGCGCGATTCCCACGCATCAGATCTCATGGGATCAACCACACGAGGGCAATTTGTTTGAACACCTGTATCGGCAACGCGCGCTGCAATGGGCGAAACAGGCATAGGAGATGAAAGCATTTGATTTTTATCCCACTGCGCGTGTGGTGTTTGGGGAGGGCACACTCGCGCAATTGGGGAAACTCTCAGAAGAATTGGGCGGTAGTCGTATTCTTTTTGTAACCGATCCAGGGATTGTAAGTGCCGGGCTTGCAGGCCGTGCGATTGCGGTGCTTCAACGCACTTCCCTGGATTTTTTTGTGTTTGATAGTGTGGGTGAAAATCCCACGACCGCGCATATAGAGGCCGGTGTCGCGTTTGCAAAAGCGCGTGGAAATATTGATCTGATCGTCGGTATGGGCGGGGGTAGCGCGATGGATTGTGCCAAGGGGATCAATTTTATCCTGACTAACGGCGGGCAGATGGAAGATTATTGGGGTATGGGGCGTGCGACAAAACCCATGTTGCCCTCTATCGGGATACCAACGACTGCGGGCACGGGGAGCGAAGCGCAGTCCTACGCGCTTATTTCCGATGCCAAAACGCATGTCAAGATGGCCTGTGGCGATCTGAAGGCGCGATTTCGGAGTGTTATTCTCGATCCTTCACTAATCGAAAGTGTGCCAAAAAATGTCGCTGCAGCAGCGGGTATAGACGCCATTGCACACGCTATTGAAAGTTATGTTTGCACGCGCCGCAATGCGGTTTCTATGATGTTCGCGCAAAAGGCGTGGCAATTGCTTTCATCGAGTTTTGAAAGCGTGCTGAAGGATGCTTCCGATAGCGAAGCGAGAAGCAAAATGCTTTTGGGCGCACACTTTGCTGGCGCGGCTATTGAGAATGCCATGTTGGGTGCAGCCCATGCGTGTGCCAATCCATTGACCGCGCATTTTGGTATTAAACATGGCGTTGCTGTGGCACTTATGCTGCTCGCTGTCGTCCAATTCAATGGAGAAACTGAAGGCACGCGCTATCGCGGACTTGGATCCGATGTTGAGGAACTCATCGAGAAGGTCGCTTTTTTAAAAGAATGTGCAAATCTGCCTTTTCGGCTGCGCGACCTCGGTGTAGCGCGTGATAGTCTCCCAATGCTGGCAAGAGATGCAACTGAACAATGGACGGGTACTTTTAATCCGAGACCAGTTGGCGAGAATGATTTTCTCACCCTTTACGAATCGGTGTATTGATCCGCAGATGGGCGCAGATGGGCGCAGATGAATGCAGATGAAATGTAGGGGCAGTGCCTCGTGTCTGCCCGTCAGATGAAGGCAGATGAAGGCAGATGAAGAGGCTTTTTTATATGCCTGATAAAATGAGCAACAACGCGATCCGCTGCATTTATCCGTGTTTATCTGTGTTCATCGGTGGTTGTATTTTTCTTTTTTGTGTTTCTGTCCATGCAGAAGAATGGAGCCGATTTCGCGGGGATGCACAATCTACGGGCGTTGCAAATAGTAGCTTGCCTGCTGAACTGGATGTGTTGTGGACTGCACAGATCGAAATAGGGATTGAATCCACCGCCGCAATTTGGCAAGACGCGGTGTATGTGGGCGGGTTGGATGAAAAGTTGTACGCTTTTGATTTTGATAGCGGTGTGATCAAGTGGACGTATTTGGCTACAGGTGAGATCAAATCGTCGCCATTGGTTTTTGAAAAAACCGTGTTTTTCGGCGATGGCAATGGCGTCTTTCACGCTGTTGATGCACAAACAGGTAACGCACTTTGGACGTTTCAAACAGATGGGGAGATTGTCTCGTCGGCAAATGCAACCGGGGGGCGCGTCCTGTTTGGGTCTTATGATCAGTTCTTATATTGCCTCGCGCCGGATAGCGGCTCTTTGTTGTGGAAGATAGAGACGGATGGTTATGTTCACGGCATGCCGGCTATTGCACAAATGCACACACTCATCGCGGGCTGTGACGGCATTTTGCGCGTTATCGATATTGCCAGTGGACAAGAGCAATCGCAAATTGAACTCGGTGCTTATGTGGGTGCCAGTGCAGCCGTTCATCAGGCGCGGGCTTATGTGGGGACTTATGAAAGCCAGGTTTTGAGCATTGACTTAAAGACAGAAGAAATTGCCTGGCGATACGAACATCCACAGCGAAAATTTCCCTATTTTGCATCGCCATCCGCAACCCCTGAGCGGGTTATTGTTGCAGGGCGCGACAAGATGGTTCACGCGCTCGATCCCGATACGGGCGATGTTTTGTGGACCTACACATCCCGCTCTCGATTTGAAGCATCTCCGGTTGTGGTGGGAAATCGCGTTTTTGTGGGGACAATGGATGGAAAAATTGTGGCGATAGATCTCGATACCGGTGAACTCGGTTGGGAATTTGTGACCGGATCGGAATTTATCGCCTCGCCCAGTGTGGCGCGCAAGCGGCTGATTATTGGCACAACAGATGGCACGTTATATTGTTTTGGAAAGGCGGAAGAATGAGCGAGCAAATTCAGATTCCTGAGCCAGCGACGACCCGCAAAATGTGGAAGGAGACAGATGTTGGGAGCGTGTTTGTTTCCAATTATCCGCCTTACTCTTTCTGGCGCGATGAAAATACGGCACGGATTGAAGAGATGTTGCACACATCTGATTCGGGGGATAGAGATACACCTCTGGGCCTTTACATGCATATCCCATTTTGCCGAAAACGGTGCAAGTTCTGTTATTTTCGGGTTTATACAGATCGCAATAGCACTGAAATTCAGACATATTTGGACACCCTGGCAAAAGAGGTGGAAACGTATAGTACCTTGCCGCGTATTGCAGGTCGAAAATTGAACTTTGTTTATTTTGGCGGTGGTACACCGTCTTATATTAGCGTCAAGCACTTAAAGGTATTGGTTGACCGGGTCAAGGCTGTGATGCCGTGGGATGATGCGGAAGAGGTGGCATTTGAGTGCGAGCCGGGTACGCTTTCACAGTCCAAAGTTGAGGCTATTCGAGAGATTGGCGTCACGCGCTTGAGCCTGGGACTGGAGAACTTAAACGACGATATTTTGCGGGAGAATGGTCGCGCACACGTCAGCAAAGAAATTTACAGGGTTATGCCCTGGGTCAAGGCGCAGGAATTTGCACAGGTCAATGTAGATTTAATCTCCGGTATGGTCGGGGAGACGTGGGAGACGTGGCGAGATACAGTACAGGGCACCATTGATCTCGATGCGGATAGCGTTACTATATATCAGATGGAATTGCCGTTTAATACGACGTATTCAAAAGCGATACGCGATGGGGGAGGTTTGCCTGTCGCCGATTGGGCTACCAAGCGGGCCTGGCACAATTACGCGATTGAAGAGTTTGCTAAAGCGGGTTATGAAACATCGAGTGCTTATACGCTGGTGAAAAAAGGTCGTCTGAATAAATTCGTCTATCGAGATGCCCTGTGGCGCAGCGCGGATCTCATCGGTACGGGTGTGGCTTCTTTTTCTCATGTGGGTGGCATGCATTTTCAAAACCAGACGCATTGGGATCCCTATATCGAAACTGTTGGCAAAGGACAGCTTCCTATTAATCGGTCTTTTGTGCCGTCAAAAGAAGAGCGGCTGATAAGGGAGATGATTTTGCAACTCAAGCTGGGACGGATTGAAACCGCTTATTTCCAGAATAAATTTGGCGTCGATATCCTGCACCAATTTGATGATGCCTATCAAAAACTCAGGGATTACGAGATGCTGGATTTCGATTCGCAAAGTATCACTCTGAGTAGAGAGGGACTGTTGCGGGTAGATCAATTGCTACCCGAATTTTACCACGAAAAATATCGCAATTCGCGTTATACATGAAGAATTAGGAATTGAGAATTAAAAATTAGGAATTAGGAGTTGGGCGAACTGACTGCTAACCATCAACTATGGAGGATTTATGACATACAGGTATTATTTGTTCATCGCTGTTGTGCTGTGCTTTTCTTCCGCACACGCGGATTGGCCCCAATGGCTGGGCCCCAACCGGACGGGTATCTCATCTGAAACGGGACTGTTGACAACCTGGGCAAAAGATGGACCAGCGGTTGTGTGGGAAAAAGAACTCGGTGAGGGGTTTTCCGGCATTTCGGTCGCGGATGGACGGGTCTATACTATGTTCTCTGCTGGTGAAGATGAATTTGTCATTTGTCTGGAAGAAAAAACGGGTGAGGAAATCTGGCGTTTTAGGACCGGTGCCAAATTTTATGAGCGGCAGGGTGGGAACGGTCCCCGTTCGCAGCCTACTGTAGATGGCGATCGGGTTTTTGTGCTCAGCGCCGAAGGCTGGTTGTACGCGCTCAATGCAAAAGATGGGAAGAAACTGTGGCTGGTCGATCTCTACGATGGGTTGGGCAGTCGCGTGCCAAAATTTGGTTTTTCGACGTCGCCGCTGGTCGAAAACGATTTGTTGCTTTTAGAGGTGGGCACACGGCAAGGGACGTTTATCGCTTTGGATAAGACCAATGGCGCTGTCAAGTGGGCGTCTCAACGAGATATAGTGTCTTACTCATCGCCTATTGCCGTAGATATTGCGGGTATTCGTCAGGTGGTTTTTGTTTCGGGCGAAGCCGCGGTTGGGCTTTCTCCCACCGATGGCTCGCTTTACTGGCGATTTCCCTGGTCCACATCTTATGATCTGAATGTTGCTACGCCAATTTTTGTGCCTCCGGATTATATATTTATCTCTTCGGGGTATGATCATGGGGCAGCCCTGTTGCAAATCGCACAGCAGGGAGATGGTCTGAGCGTTAAAAAAGTGTGGGAAAACCGCGGCATGAAAAACCATTTTGGAACATCGCTTCTGATCGGCGATTATATCTACGGTTTTGACAATGCGATCTTGAAATGTATTGAAGCAAAGACTGGCAAAGAACAGTGGAAACGCCGGGGGTATGGCAAAGGGTCGCTTATTTATGCCGATGGACGGTTGATCATTTTGAGTGATAAAGGCAAACTCGCATTGGCAGATGCATCGCCTACGGGTTTTCGAGAAAAAGTCAGCGCACAGGTACTTTCGGGCAAATGCTGGACACCACCAACACTTGCCAATGGTAAAATTTTTGTGCGCGATATGCACAAGATTGTATGCATGGATGTATCGGACGCACGGGCAGAATCGATGCCCGAAGAGAGCGAGTAATAGTCGGAAGAGGCCGGGGGACTGATATCTGACAACAGGAGAAGCCGCTATGCGTTATTTTCGACAGCTTTTAATTTTTGTCTGTGTTTTTAGCATGATTGACAGTTCCATTTTCGCTGAGAATACAGAAGAGGAGGAGCAGAAGGAGGAAGAAGAACTGCCCGTTTATGCAGGGGAAGAGATTGTGGTGACGGAGAGCAAGGAAAAAGTGCCTACCGTGAGTACTATCGCAACTAAGGTTCCCATTCCAATCCGCTTGACTCCGGCGAGTATCGGGGTTGTCAATCACGGGTTGTTTCAACATCAAAGCGGCGTGGTTTTGGGGGATGCACTGCGAAATGTGAGCGGGGTCAATATTCAAACCGTATTTGGCGTTACGGATTTCTTCGTCATTCGCGGGTTCGATTCACTGTCCAGTGGGCTGGTGCTCACCGATGGCGCATCGGAGCCAGAAGCCACATTTTACAATCTTTACAATCTGGAGCGCGTGGAGGTGCTCAAAGGACCGGGCGCATTTTTATACGGCGGCAATCCGCTTTCTGGATCGGTGAATCTGAGTCGCAAACAACCGATCTTTACAAATGCGTTCCAGGTCGGGGGGTCTTACGGTCCCTATAAGACGGGGCGCGGAACTGTGGATGCAAATTGGGCGGATGTCGGTCAGGGTATTGCCTTGCGCGTCAATGCACTACGGCAGGTGTCTGATAGTTATCGAGACGATAAAGACAGCGGCTTGTGGGCCGTGAATCCCGCGGCGACCTGGCGGCCCAATGACAAAACCACTGTGACCGCCAATTTTGAATATGTCACCAGCAGGTACAAATCGGATTCGGGCCTGCCCATTATCAATGGGGCGGTCGCAGATGTGCCGCGCACACAATCGTATCAATCGCCTTTTGATGCGTCAGATCAAGATATTTATCGGGCGCGCGTCGATCTTCAGTCGCGCTTATCGCCTCGGGTCACACTTCGCAACAAGCTCTATTATACCGATTTTTCATGGGTGTCTCAGGGCACATTGTTCAGCGGCATTTTTCCCAATGCCCAGGGGAGCCTGGATATTCTGCGCTCACTTGTTCTATTGGACGACCGTCAGAAAGTGTTGGGCAATCAGTTTGAACTGCTTTCTACATTCCGCACGGGCCACGTCGAACACACCTTGCTCACCGGATTGGAACTGATGCAGTGGAAAGACAAATTTACCTTGGATGTGGCTGCTTTGCCCAATATGGATGTGTTCAATCCCGTGGAAACCGCGAGCCAACCTTATTTTATTATTCCAGGGCAATCGCAGGGGGCGGATTCAAAAAGCCGCGTTGTCGCGCCCTATATCGTAGATCGCATTGTCTTTTGTCCATGCTATGAGGCATATGTAGGTGTGCGATATGACCGCATTGATTACGATGATCCCCTGACTTCCACGTTTCGCAAGTACAACAAACTGAGTCCTATGGCAGGTATGGTGTTTTCGCTTAAGGAGGATCTCTCGTTTTATGCCAATGTCGGCAGAGCCTTTGCACCTCCCTCCAGTCAGGTAGCGGGTCCGCGAGAAACGGAAGAGAGTTTTCAGATGGAAGTGGGCGCGAAAAAATATTTATTGGATAACCGTCTGCACGCGAGTCTCGCTGTTTATCATTTGACAAAAAACAATATCGGAATCCCCGATGCGACGGGTGTCACACAGCAAGATGGCGATCAGCGGTCTCGCGGTGTTGAGCTTGAAGTGATGGTGCGCCCCGTGAGAAATTGGCACACATTTTTGTCCTATGCATTTTCCGATGCGACACTCACCCGCTTTGCCGAGTTTGTTCCCGTGTTCACGCAAACGGGTATTACATACCAGCTTGCAGATCGTTCGGGAAATAGGGCGGCTTTTTCGCCGCGCCATATTTTTAATGTGTGGACGGCGAGAGGATTTGACAACGGGTTGGAATTTGGGATTGGTGCGCGCTATGTTGCCAGCCAGTTTATTGCCGAGGACAATCAATTTCAAATTAGAGATGTGCTGACGCTGGATGCCTCGGTGTCTTATGCGTACAGGCTGCTAAAATTTCGCATTAACGCCAAAAATTTGACCAATCAGGAATACGAAACGCGGGGCTTTGGTTCCGCCTCAATTATTCCGGCCAATCCATTTGGCCTGTATTGCGCTTTTGAAATCAATATTTGAACTATGCCTGACTTTACTACAGACCGAAACGCGCTTTGGCAGCGGCAGTTGAAGCGGTTGCGAGGTATGCTGTCTCCAGTGCTGAATGGCAATGATTTTTATCGCAATAAGTTGAACCGGGTGGGGATTTATCGACCCGAGGATGTTCAGACGCGCGATGATTACAGGTTGTTGTCCTTCACGACTAAAGAGGAATTATCAGCTGATCAGATGGCGTATCCCCCTTATGGCAGCAACGTGACTTTTCCGCCAGATCACTATATTCGCGTCCATCAAACATCGGGGACTACGGGAGATCCTTTGAACTGGTTGGATACGGTAGAGAGTTGGGATTGGTTTGCGCGTTGCTGGACTTATGTGTATCGCGGAGCGGGCGTGACGGCAAATGACAGATTGTTTTTTGCCTTTTCTTTTGGTCCTTTTATTGGATTCTGGAGCGGGCATGAGGGTGCGCGTTTAATGGGGACAATGGCCATCCCCGGGGGAGCTATGTCCTCAATTCAGCGCTTGCAAGCGATTCGGGATCATGGGGCTACTGTTCTTGTCTGTACGCCGACGTATGCCCTGCATCTGGCAGAGGTGGCAGAGGCAGAAGGTATAGATATTGCAGGCGGGAGTGTTCAGACCACGATTCACGCGGGCGAACCCGGCGCAGGATTGCCTGCGACCAGACAGCGCATTGAGCGGGCATGGGGCGCGCGTTGTTACGATCACGCAGGGGCGACTGAGGTGGGTGCGTGGGGGTTTGAATGTGCGTTTCGAGATGGCATGCATATCAATGAAGCCGAATTTATTTGCGAAGTGATCGATCCCGATACAGGCGAACAAGCGAGAGAGGGGGAGTTGGTGCTTACCAATTTGGGACGCGCTGGCATGCCCGTTATTCGCTATCGCACGGGAGATCGCGTGAAGCTGCATACAGGGATATGTGATTGCGGTTCGAGTTTCTCGCGTCTTGAAGGGGGCGTGATTGGACGTATCGACGATGCGTTGATCATCCGCGGCGTCAATTTTTATCCCAGCGCGATTGAAAATATTGTGCGGGAATTTCCCGAAGTGACCGAGTTTGCGGTGGATATTTACCGACAAGGTGAAATGGATGATATGCAAATTCGCATCGAATTAAATGGTGGAGAGTCGGGTCCGATTTCCAATGCGATAGGTAGAGAGGTGAGACATATTCTGGGTATTCGCGCCGGCGTTCAAACCGTGCCGTCCAATACTTTACCGCGGTTCGAGCTTAAAGCGAGACGGTTTACAGATCATCGTTGAAAATAATGAGAAAAATGATAAAATATCGCGATTATCTGATCGAAAAACTTTCTGACCGCGAAGAGGCGATTGCCTATCTCCAAACCTCCATAGAAGAATATCAGAAGGACGGGGATACTTTAGCCCTCCTGTTAGCACTCCAAAGCATTATCGAAGCGCAGAGGGGGCGGAGTGAACTCGTTCTGCAAGTTTATTTGTTGCGAGACCTGGTTTATCACTCACAAAAGGAGTATGACGCCGCCATTGAAGACTATACCAAAGTGCTGGAACTGAATCCCGATTATAAAGGAGATAGCAGCCTGCCTGACCTTCTGACCAGTGCCTTTGAGGAAGTTCAAAAACTTCCCGAAGAGTCAAGGGATACACTTGCCGAGCAATTGATAAAAGATATAGAGACAGAGATCCGATGGGATGAAACGCTGGCAAAATCTCCCGATGTACTTGCAGCACTCGCAGAGAAGGCCAGAGAGGAATATAGAGCGGGGCGTACAGAACAACTGAAAAACTTTTAGGATTTATTTTATGATCTCAGATCAATACGATGTCATTGTCATTGGTGGAGGACCTGCGGGAAGCACGACAGCTGCGCTGGTCGCTGAATACGGTCACCGCGTGTTGCTTCTGGAGCGGGAGGAGTTTCCCAGATTTCAGATTGGCGAATCTTTGATGCCGGGTACGTACTGGTCATTCAAACGACTGGGGCTGCTGGACAAGCTGAAAAAAAGTGCTTTTGTAAAAAAATACAGTGTTCAATTTTTTAGCGGATCGGGAAAAGGCTCTGCGCCATTTTATTTTCACTTACACGATCCCCACGAGAGTTCTATCACATATCAGGTGTTGCGCAGCGAATTTGATCTTATGATGATGGATAACGCCCGAGAAAAAGGCGCCGAAGTTGAGCAGGGGGTGAGTGTGCATCAGGTGCATTTTAGCGGGGATAGGGCAACGGGTGTTCAGGTAAAATACCGCGATGGACAGATCAAAGATGTGTCTGCCAGTGTTATTGTAGATGCGACGGGACGAAGCGCGCTTATTTCGAGAAGGCTAAAGATCAAGACGATTGAACCAAAGCTCAAAAAGGCGTCTATTTTCACGCACTACAAAGGCGCGTTCCGCGATGAGGGTATTGACGAAGGTGCAACGCTGATTTTACATACGCGAGATAAGGATTCCTGGTTCTGGTACATCCCACTGCCAGAAGATGTGGTCAGCGTGGGCGTTGTCGGGGGATTGGATTATCTGCTGCAGAACCGCAAGAGAAGCCCCCAGGAAATTTTTGAAGAAGAGTTGGCAAAGTGCATCCGCATGGAAGAACGGCTCGCGGGAGCCGAGCAGTTGTTTCCCATGAAAGTCACGCAGGACTTTTCATACCGGTCCAACACTGTCGCGGGCGAGGGTTGGGTGCTGGTGGGCGATGCTTTTGGTTTTATCGATCCCGTTTATTCCTCGGGCGTGTTCCTCGCACTCAAATCGGGTGAGATGGCCGCCGATGCGATCCACGAGGCCATCGAAAAGCGCGATTTCTCTGCCGAGCAACTCGGCAGATGGGGACCAGAATTTCTACCGGGCATGGAGGCGATTCGCAAATTGGTCTATGCTTTTTATACCAAAGATTTCAGTTTTGCCAAATTTTTAAAATCGCATCCCGAATGTATAGATGGCGTTATCAATATCTTAAAAGGCAATGTCTATCGCGAGGATGTCACCCCTATTTTTGAGCCTATGGGGCAAATGTGCGATCTGCCCGAAACAGCAGATCACTACTCTGAGATATCTGCTTAAACGGGATTGCTGTATATGCGAATTGCTTATATTGCCGCTGGTGCCGCGGGCATGTATTGTGGCAGTTGCATTCACGACAATGCGCTGGCCTCTGCGCTTCAGCGCAAGGGGATAGACTTCGCGCTCATTCCGACGTACACGCCCTTGCGTACCGATGAACAGGGCGCGAGTATCGATCGGGTTTTTTATGGCGGCATCAATGTTTATCTCCAGCAGAAAATGGGTATTTTTCGGCACACGCCCTTTTTTATTGATCGGTTATTGAATAGCCGAATACTGCTCAATAGTCTCGCCCGTTTCAGTGGATCGACGCGCGCTGAGGACCTCGGCGCGCTTACGGTATCGGTTTTAGAAGGGGAAGAAGGCCTGCAAAAAAAAGAACTCGCAAAGCTGGTGCGCTGGTTGAAAGAGGATTTCCAGCCCGATCTCGTGCAATTGACCAATTCCATGTTTTTGGGCATGGCCAGAGAAATGAAACGAGAACTCGGTATTCCCGTTTTGTGTTCTCTGCAAGGCGAAGATATTTTCCTCGAAGGATTGATAGAACCCTACAAATCGGACGCGCGGCAGTGCTTACAAGATCGGGCAAAGGATGTCGATGGATTTGTCGCGACTTGTGACTATTATGCCGATTTTATGGCCGATTATCTCGATGTGCCGCGCAATCGAATGCACATCGCGCCTTTGGGTATCAAATTAGATGGGCATGGGGAAAGCGATGTAAAGCCAGACCCATTGCCCTTTGCGATTGGTTATCTTGCCCGAATATGTCCTGAGAAGGGTTTGCATGTGCTGGTTGATGCGTTTCATCAATTGGCTGAACAAGTCGGTGTGGAAAATGTAAGACTCCGTGTTGCCGGTTATCTTGGGCAAAGAGACGCGCCGTATTTTCAGCGCGTATGCGAACAGATCGCATCCCGGGGACTTTCCGATGTTTTTGAGTATTGCGGGGAAGTCAATCGAGAAGAAAAAATTGCATTCTTGAATAGTATCCATATCTTGTCCGTGCCAACGCCTTATCAAGAACCCAAGGGGCTATCGCTTCTCGAAGCTATGGCCAATGGCGTTCCCGTTGTTCAGCCTCGACACGGTATTTTTCCAGAATGGATTGAAAAAACGGGTGGGGGAATTTTGGTAGAGCCAGATTCTTTAGAGGCATTGGCGGCAGGGTTGCTGCGGATGATGAATGACGCAGAAGGGCGAGAGGCGATGGGGCAAAAAGGTAAAGAAGCAGTACATCAAAATTTTAGTGACGACGATATGGCGGAAGCAACACTGGCGGTATATCGTCGGTATGTGACGGATTAAGAACTTAACACAGGGGGGCAAATGCCGACTTCATCTTCTGGACTTACGTGGTTGATTTTTGCGTTGTTGACTGTGGGATCGTGGGGTTTATACGGGATTTTTTTGCACACTGGTCAGATCGCTATGGGCGATCCCGAAAATGGACGCTACAAGGCGTTTCTGTTTGTGGGTATTGCCTATCTTGTGACGGCTGTTATTGGATCTCTCATCGTGCTGGCGATCAACGGATCGGACTGGTCATTTCCGACAAAGGGGCTAACATGGTCATTGTTGGCTGGTACTGTGGGTGCTATTGGCGCGTTTGGTGTGCTCCTCGCCTTTGGCGCAAAGGGGACGCCGCCCGTGGTTATGTCCATTGTTTTTGCCGGCGCGCCTATGGTCAATGCTATCGTCTCTCTCATTATGCATCCGCCAGCAGGTGGATGGGGCGGTTTGAACTGGCAATTTGTGTTGGGTATTATATTGGCCGCGCTGGGAGGTTGTCTGGTGACCTTATTTAAACCTTCGTCTTGACAGAAAAAATTATGTACAGTGAATTTCACACCACTCGCAGGGTAGAATTTTCCGATACGGACATGGCCGGGATTGTACACTTTTCCCGGTTTTTTGTCTTTATGGAAGCGGCCGAGCACGCTTTCTTGCGCGCGTTGGAGACGAGTGTTTCAACAGAATGGGATGGAAATAAAATTGGATGGCCGAGGTTGGAGGCGACGTGTACATATCTCAGTCCGGTCGTATTTGAAGATGTGCTGGATATTCATCTGAAGGTGATACGCAAAGGCACAAAATCCCTGACCTATCGATTTGATTTTTTTTGCGAGGAGACGGCTATTGCCCGCGGAGAGTTGAGTGTGGTATGTTGTATATGCAATCCCGGCGAAAAAATCAGGTCCATACCGATTCCAGATTTTATTGCGGATCAGATCGCGGATGAAGCAGATGGCGCAGATAGACGCGGATTAAGATCGAGAATGTAGGGGCGCGGCCCCTGTGCCCGCCCGAATATTTAAGAGGTCCAGAATGGCACTAAAAGTTGAACATCTTTCTAAACACTTCGGCGATGTAAATGTTCTGCATGATATATCTTTTGAGATGGCGGCAGGGCAATCGCTGAGTGTTATGGGACCTTCGGGGTCGGGAAAGAGTACCTTATTGCATGTGCTGGGTACGCTGGATCAACCATCTGAGGGAAGCCTTGAAATTGAAGGCCAGGATCCCTTAGCATTGTCGGAAATCGAACTCGCGCGGTTTAGAAATCAGGGTATTGGATTTGTGTTTCAAGAGCACCATCTTTTGCCGCAATATTCGGTTCTGGAAAATGTTTTGATCCCAACGCTGGCATTTAGAAAAGGCGATGCGCGAGATCGCGCCCGAGAGATTATTGATCGCGTGGGTTTGTCGCATCGCATTGATCACAGGCCCGCTGAATTATCTGGCGGCGAGCGACAGCGCACAGCTGTTGCGCGTGCGCTCATCAATTCCCCGGCATTGCTCTTGTGCGATGAACCAACGGGTAGCCTGGATGGGGCGCGAGCAGAAGAAATAGCCGATCTGCTATTTGAATTGCACAAGCGCGAAAATAATATTCTAATCTGCGCGACGCACAGCTCGGCACTGGCTCATCGCTTTGAGCGGCGGTTTGATCTGCAGGAGGGGATGTGCGTCGAAGTCTGATTTATTTCTGGCGGATTAATCTGGCTGTTGTGCTCGGTGTGGCAGTGGCGACGGCTGTGCTGACGGGTGCTTTGATCGTGGGCGATTCCGTGCGCGGCAGCTTGCGGGATTTGTCGCTGAGTCGCCTGGGCAAAATTGATCACGCCCTGGTATCCGAGCGATTTTTCCGCGCGAATCTGGAACGCGATCTCGAGCGTGAACTCGATACTCAAGATGTCGTATCGGCCATTAGCCTGAGCGGAACAGCTGTTCATGCGGGATCGAATACGCGGGCTTCTCGCGTGCAGATTCAGGGTATTGATAATCGCTTTGCAAATCTGTTTGATCAAATATTGCCCGAGTTGACGAGCGAGGGCATATTTCCATCGGTTGTCGTCAATGAATCCCTCCAAAAAGAACTCAATGCACAGATTGGCGATGCCATTCTGCTGTCTTTTGAGCAATCAGATGATATTCACCGCGAATCGCTATTTGGACGTGGTGATGATGCAGTTCAAACAATTCGACTGACGCTCGCAGGCGTGCTTCCCGATAGGGGAATGGGGCGCTTTGGCCTGTTCGCCCGCCAGACAGTTCCTTTTAATGCGTATCTGTCGTTGCCGGTTTTACAAAAAGCATTGGGTCAAAGAGGCCGCGTGAATACATTGCTGGTGTCGGGTGATCCTGATACAGACATTCAGGAAGCACTTTCCCGCGTTGCAACGCCCGATGATCTCGGCATTGTCATCCGCCGAGAGACCGATTATTTCGCTATTGAGAGCACGCAGTTTATTCTCAAATCCCATATCACGGAAACTATTCAAAAAGTATCTGCCGAATTAAACGCGCCTCACATGTCCATTCTCACCTATCTGGCGAATACCACACAGGTGGGGAAAAGAGAATTGCCCTATTCTACAATTTCTGCGTTAGATGTTGGAAATCTGGGGACCTTTCAGATTGTAGATGGATCACTGCAACTCGGGGAAGATGGTATTTTGCTGAATACCTGGGCGGCTGAGGATTTGAACGCGCGGGTTGGGGATGAAGTAAAAATTGCCTATTACGAAGTCGCGCTGGGGGAAAAACTCCTGACCCGTTGGGCGACATTCCAACTCAAGGGTATTGTGGCAATGACGGGATTGGGGGCGGATGAAAAGTTGTCTCCCGATTATCCGGGCCTGGGCGATGCGAATAATATGGCTGATTGGGAGGCCCCTTTTCCCATAGACCTGAGTCGTGTTCGTCCGAAAGATGAAGATTATTGGGATACTTATCGCGATGCGCCAAAAGCCTTTGTGTCTGCCGCGACTGGACAGCGATTGTGGCAAAGTCGATTTGGCGTATTAACCGCTGTACGCATTGGGGCTATTGCGGGGCGAGATATTGAAACGACGACAAAGCTATTTGAGGATAGCTTGCGCAAAAACATCGCGCCCGAATCGGTTGGCCTGACATTTCAGCCCGTCAAACAGCAGGGCCTGGCCGCTTCTGCGGGGGCAACGGACTTTAGCGGGCTGTTTATTGCATTCAGTCAATTCCTGATTATTTCTGCAGCTCTTCTGGTTGGGTTATTATTTCGCCTGAGTGTGGAGCAGCGGGGCAGAGAAGTCGGGATGCGGATGGTGTCGGGATATACGGGAAAAAAAATTCGCAGACTCTTTAGCCGTGAGGGCCTTGTGCTGGCCGGTGTGGGTGGCATCACAGGGTTGGTAGGCGGTGTTTTCTATGCCTATCTGATTATGGTGGGATTGCGTACTTATTGGGTGGGCGCGGTTGGCACATCTGATCTCTCGCTTCACATCCACGCATCAAGTCTTTTATTGGGATATGCCATTTCACTAATCGTGATCCTGCTGGCAATCTGGCTCACGCTCCGCCGTTTGGGCAATATTTCTGTTCGCGCATTATTATCGGGTATTACGGAAGTGGTGCGTGCAAAGCCGCGTACAAAATGGTACGCTCTGGGTAGCCTCATCCTCGCCGCCCTCAGTCTCGGGGGAGCGGCAGCGGTGGGTCCATCAACGGGTACAGGTTTGTTTTTTGTTAGTGGCGCGCTGTGGATGGTTTCGGGGTTATGCTTTCTCTCGCTCTGGTTTAGACGCGGGCATCGCGCTATAAAGGAGGGTATTATTGGGATGGGGGTACAAAATAGCAAACGGCAGCCCACGCGCAGTTTGCTGTGTGCCTCACTCATCGGTTGTGCGTGTTTTGTCATTGTTGCAGTAGGCGCGAATAGGCGAACTGACCTGACTCAAAATATCGCGCAGGACAAAGCCTCTGGTACGGGCGGCTTTGCTCTCATTGCCGAAGTTGATGTGCCGATTTATTGGGATTTCAATTCAAAAGACGGGCAATTTGAACTCGGATTTTCGCAAGCAGATACAGAACTCTTAAATCAGGCGCGGTTTATCCCGCTGCGCATTTTGCCCGGGGAAGATGCGAGTTGTCTCAATCTTTATCAGCCCGAAAGCCCGCGCGTTTTGGGCGTTCCCGAAGCTCTACGTCAGCGAGGTGGTTTTACATTTCAGCAAATGAGTACCGAAGTGGAAAATCCCTGGACTCTATTATCCGGGGATCTGGGCGCGGATGTGATCCCGGCAATTGGGGATTACAATTCGGCTATGTGGATCTTGCACAAGCAATTGGGCGATGATATTGTGTTGCAGAATGAAATAGGGGAAACTGTCAGGCTGAGATTGGTGGGCTTGTTAAAGACGAGTATTTTTCAAAGTGAATTGCTGATTTCCGAAGACAATTTTTTGCGGCACTTTCCCGATCAGAGTGGATATGATGCTTTTCTCGTTGAAACGCAACAACCCGTTCAGCTTACTGCGCTTTTGGAAAACCGATTAAAAGATATTGGGTTAGACGCCGTATCCACAGCGCAAAAACTCGCGCATTTTCAGGAGGTCGAAAATACCTATCTCTCCACCTTTCAGACACTGGGGGGATTGGGCCTGCTGTTGGGTACGCTCGGATTGGGAATCGTCTTGTTGAGAAATGTTATTGAAAGACGCGGTGAATTGGCGGTTCTGCGCGCCTTTGGATTTCGCCGCGCTGTGCTGTCGCGCATGTTGCTCGCGGAGAATGGTTTTTTAATGTTCGTGGGTCTGGCAATCGGTAGCATATCTGCGCTTATTGCTGTAGCTCCCCATGTCATGAGCTATGGTGCGTTAATTCCATGGGGATCGCTGGCTCTCACACTTGTCATCATATATGGCGCGGGTCTCATAGCAAGTGTGATAGCTGTTTTCTTCGCCCTGCGAGCACCACTATTGCCCGCGTTGAAACAGGAGATATGAGGCGCGTTAATTTATTTTTTAAGTGAAAGTTCATAGCATGCTGCTTCTCGATCATTTCGCACGAGGAGATAGGGTGCGGCAAGTGTGGGAGCATTCCAGGTATGGCTGCCCAAAGCGGGGAAGCGCGCGCGTTCGTTGTGTTCAATTGGCGAGGCATCGACGAGGACGACATCGCCCGATTCGGTCTGGATGAGCAAAAGGTCATCTACCAGAATGAGTTGCCCGTGGCCATAGCGCCCTCGTTTCCATTTGCGCTGTCCGTCTGCGAGATCCAAACACACGAGGACACCGTCGTCCAGTCCGTAAATATATCCGTCTTTATAGACCATATTGGCAAATTTGGCTTTGAGACGAGGGCTTTTCCATATTCGTTCGGCAGTAAATTCATCCCGACTATTTTTTGAAATTTGAATCAATTCACTACCAATGCCATAACCTGTTGATACAAATATGCGGTCATCGGGTAGTGGAATGGGTTGGGCAACGTGTTGCGTCATCTCATTCCAGGGATATTCCCATAGCAATTTGCCGGAATTTGGATCGTGACCCGCGACTTGCCCCCTGTTAAAAATGAGTACTTGATTCATTTCAGCTATGGAGATCAGGCTGGGGGAGCTATGACCCGCTCTTACACGACCACCACCCCAAATAATATCACCGGTTTCGCGGTGGTATGCCATCAGCGATTGCTCGTTTTGTCCGCCCGGACTTACGATCACTTTGTCGTCTAAAACGAGGGGCGAACCGCTTATGCCCCATTCTTTAACGCGCGCACCGGTTTCTTTTACGGTGTCGCGCGACCAGATTTCTCGACCGGTTTCCAAATCGAGACAGGTGAGGATGCCGGTTGCGCCAAAAGAATAAACGCGGTTGCCCGATATGGTGGGCGTGGCTCGCGGACCAATTCCGGCAATCGCGGTTCCATATCGCGCGCGCGCGCTGTGACGCCATTTCTCTTTTCCGGTCAAGAGATCGTAACAAGCCACGGTTTCGTCTTCGCCTTTTTGCTCTTGAGTCACGGCAGAGCGTCCAACAACGGCAAAGGCAGAATAGGCTTCACCAACGGGTACGCGCCAGAGTAATTTGGGGGGATGCTGGCTCCAATCGGATTCCAGTTTTATTCTTTCGAGGATGGCGTTGCGGTGTGGACCCAAAAATTGAGGATAGTCTGTATCGGGACCATCTGAAGACTGTTCCGCCATAGATATAGATGTAACAGAAGACCAGCGCCACTCTATCTTGGGAGCCAAATCGCCTGTAAAACCGCGAATTTGGAATAATGAAACCGTCAGGATGATCAGGAGTATAAGAATACTTAGACCCCGTAGGCGAATTGTCCGACTCGTTCGAGAAAAAGCAAAAAACCAGAGACAGAGCAAAAGAGAGCCGATTGAGCAGACCAATATTGTCGGCATAACCTGCATCTGACGGTCTGGTCTGTCGGGAATCCAGATCGCCGATAATACAATGATTATTAGCACACCGACCGCGATCGCGGGCCACCAGCGAATGGGTTTGGGATAAAGAGGAGCAGGCATAAAATTCCTTTTTTTAGTGGTCTGTGGTTAGTTCATCGACCTTCATCCCCAACGTAAACAAAAAATAAAGGTTTGACAACCCTTCATTAAACGGATATTTTGAATCTCTGAATTGCAAAATATCACATCACAGAAAGGAGTTTGAGATGAAGAAATGGCTTTTGATTTTGATGGGGTTCTGTTTGATTCCAATTCTGGTTCAGGCAAAACACCATGCGGCGCAGGAGAAACACAACTGGCCCCATCTGCGGGGACCGAATGCAAATGGACTCGTGGATACGGGCAATCCCCCTGTGGAGTGGAGCGAAGATACCAATATCCGCTGGAAAGCAAAAATTCCGGGTACGGGCTACGCCACGCCCATTGTATGGGGCGATAAAATTTTTGTCCAGACAGCGGTTAAGACCGACAAAACCGTAGAAGTCGCTCAGAAAGGCAGAAAACCTTTACCCACTCATATCTATCAATTTAAGCTCCTTGCACTGGATCGCAAAAGTGGCGATGTGGTGTGGGAAAAGACCGTGAAGGAGGCGCTGCCCCACGAAGGCACCCATAAAACGGCTAATTATGCTGCTACATCGGGTGTTACGGATGGCGAACACCTGTACGCATTTTACGGTTCATGGGGCTTGTATTGCTTTGATTTCGACGGCAATTTGAAATGGGATAAGGACCTTGGCGATCAGAGAATCGCAGGTACTTTTGGAGAAGGTACATCGCCGACTATTCACGGCAATACGCTGATTATCAACTGGGATCACCAGGGCGATTCGTTTATTGTTGCGCTGGATAAACGCACGGGTGAGGAAATCTGGCGCACGGCGCGACCGGAACGAACGACGTGGGTCACGCCCATCGTTGTCGAACACAATGGTACGCAACAGATTATTGTGAGCGCGAGCAGGAAGACCCGAAGTTACGATCTCAAAACTGGCGATGTCTTGTGGGAATGCGCGGGACTGGGGTCAAATGTCATTCCAACACCCCTATATGCCGATGGCATCGTCTATGTTACAAGTGGCCATAGAGACCCTGCCATGCTGGCGATTTCACTGGACAAAGCTAAAGGCGATATCACGGGTACAGATGCCGTGCTTTGGACTGTTACTGGCAACTACACCCCTTATGTTTCCTCGCCTCTTCTTTCCGGAAACAATATCTACTGCATGAGAAAAACTTCTAACATTTTGTTCTGTTTCAATGCCAAAACAGGCGAAACAGTTTTCGGCCCCACACGACTCCAGGGATTGGGAAAAATATACTCTCCGCTGGTTGGCACAGGTGACCGCATTTACCTCGCCGGTCTGGACGGCGTGACATTTGTGATCAAGAACGGTGGCGAATTTGAAGTGCTCGGAAAAAATAAACTCGACGAAGGCACTGGCGCATCTCCCATTATCGCGGGCGACGAGTTGTATTTGCGCGGCACTGAGCACCTGTATTGTATTGCGGCGAATTGATCGCGGATGAAAGGGATGGCGCAGATTTCACGGATTAAATCTGCGTCATTGTTATTTTGGAAGTAAGGGGATTGAATCAGTATTTGGTCAAAAATTGAGGGCGTTGAAGGGTGGATTTATAAACTTGAAAGGACTGGTATGCAGTACAAAGTGTTACTCATCTTCGCGGTAGCCATGTTCATGGGGTGTGGCGCGCCTCAGGATCGAGAGGGTAAATTTCTCAGCGTGGGCACGGCGCCGCCCGGCGGTGCATTTTTTGTCGTGGGGGGCGCAATTGCCCAGGTTGTCAACGATCACATGCCCTGGGAGGTTTCTGCCGAGGCTACCAAAGGTACGCAGGAGAATATTCGCCGCCTTTCGAGTGGAGAATTGGATTTTGCGCTGGCCAATGCTGCCATTTCCTATTTTGCCGTGCGCGGAGAAGGCGCGTGGGGAGAGAAACAGAATATCAATGCAGTTATGACATTGGCGCCTAATGTCGCGCTTTTTATTGCGCCACAAAACGCGGGCGTCAATAGCTTGAGCGATCTCATGGGCAATCGCGTTGTCGTTGGGCCAGCGGGCGCGGGATTTGAATATTTCTTAAAACCCATCCTGAACGCACACGGGGTCACTTATGACGATTTCACACCGCTTTACAATACGCAGGCGGGAACTGTTGACATGCTCGCCGATGGTTCGGCTGCTGCGGCTTTTTTAGGGGGTGCAGTACCCACGGCCTCGATCACCCAGGCCAGCGCGTCTCAGGATATTTATTTTATTCCCTACGATGAATCGGCTAAACAAAGCCTTTTTGAGACCTATCCCTTCTTTTTTGCCGCAACGATTCCCGCCGGTACCTACCGGGGACAAACAGAAGATTTTGCCGGGATGAATGTCGGTTCTATGCATCTCATCACGCGGGCGAGTTTGAGCGAAGATACGGTTTACAATTTTACCAAGACCCTGTATGAGCACCGCGCGGAAGTCGTTAAAAAACACCCGGCAGGCAAGGCTATAAATCCCAATAATATCGTTCGGGACACGGGTACGCCTTTTCATCCGGGTGCGATAAAATACTTCAAAGAAATTGGTATCTGGCAGGATTAAAAAAGCAACCACAGATAGACACAGATGGACACTGATAAAGGCGCATCGTGCGACAATGAGCGTCCAGGTTCGGAATAACAATGATGTTACCATCTGTGTTTATCCGTGTTCATCTGTGGTTTCAACATGACGCGCCTCTATTCCCACCTGTTTCGCATTCTCTCCGCGCTACTCGGTCTTTTTATTCTGGTTGAAGTCAATCATCCACAACTCTCACCACAAGCCCAGCTATCGGTTTTTGCCCTGCTGGGCTTGTGTCTTGTATTTCTCAAATATCCGATTCACTCCAACAAATCTCTCCAGATTCTCGATCTCTTTTTGGTTCTGGCTGTTGTTTTCTGTTTTGGTTATGTCCTGACCCAAACGGAATCCTTCTTTCAAGTTTACTGGCTCAATGGTCAATCTCTGGGCAATCGCGCGGGACTCGAACACGCGCTCGATCACGTTGTCGGTCTCATCGGCCTCATTCTGGTTCTGGAAGCCACTCGTCGCGCCATTGGTCTCACCCTGCCCCTACTCGCACTCACCTTTCTGATTTATGCAGCTTATGGATATATCCTGCCCGATTGGCTCTTTCCCCACCGAGGATATAACTGGGAACGCATTGTCTCTCAGACCTATCTCCACTCCCAGGGCGTTTTTGGCATCGCATTGAAAGTGATGTTTACCTACGTTTTTCTTTTTGTGCTTTTTGGCACTGTGCTCGAAGAGACCGGCGCCACGGGATATATTCTGAATACGGCTCGCCGCATTTTTCGCCATAGCACCGGTGGTCCAGCCAAAGTGGCTGTTATTTCTTCGGGTATGATGGGGTCGCTTTCGGGCAGTGCCGTGGCTAATACGGCGACTACTGGCACGTTTACCATTCCGCTGATGCGATCAACGGGATTTCGTCCAACTGTGGCTGGCGGCATTGAAGCCGCAGCGAGTTCGGGCGGTGCGCTCGTTCCGCCGATTATGGGTGCGGGCGCGTATATGATGCTCGAAATTGTCGAACCCGCTGTCACGTATTTGGAAATTATTAAAGCCGCTCTGGTCCCTGCGATCCTCTATTACGCGGCTCTTTTGCTGATTGTCCATTTTCACGCCAAACGCATTGGTGCGTCTGAAGGCGATGGAGATGTTCAGGAACGTCCTCCCAGACCCCGGGGCCTGGTGTTTCTCGTCGCTTTCATAACACTTATTGTATTTCTCATTTTGGGGTACACGCCTTTTCGCGCTGTGAGTATCGCCCTGCTCTTTGTCCTGATTGTCGGTGCGTTCAACTCCACAACGCGCGTTGGTCCCCGCGCTATGATCCGCGCATTGGAAAGGGCCGCGCACGGCGGTGTCTCGCTTATTGCAGCGGCTTCATGCGTGGGTATTATTATCGGCGTTGTGACGCTCACGGGTATTGGTACCAAACTTCCGAGCACTTTGTTGCCACTGGCGCAAAACAATATTATTCTGGCGTTAATTCTCCTGATGATCTCCACCATTATCCTGGGCATGGGTTTGCCTTCGGCCGTGTGTTATCTGCTTATGGCAACTCTGGTGGGACCTGTTCTGAGCGACCTCGGCATTGTGCCATTGGGAGCGCATCTGTTTATTTTTTATTTTGGCATGATGTCTATGGTTACGCCTCCGGTCGCGCTGGCTGCGTACACGGCTGCCGCGATTGCAAAGGCGAGTATTATGCAAACTGGTGTCACGGCTTTCCGCTTTGCCCTTGTGGGCTTCGCTTTGCCCTATGCCTTTGTGCTGCATCCAGAAATTTTGCTCTTGTCTTCTGATTTGACTGCTATAATCGCCAATATCCTCGTCGTCCTGATCGGTATTTTTCCCCTATCAGCCGCTGCTGCCGGGCATGCTTTTGCCCCGTTGCCCACTTACCAGCGCGGCCTTTTACTCGCCGCAGCACTTCTCTTATTCCTCACGCCATCGGGAGATACCCGCCTTTATTTGCAGGGTATCGCGCTAATCACCGCCGGTGTCATCGCGGTCTCAAACTATCGATCTGCTCAGGTCTGAATGGTCAAATCTTCTGATCCAGATGATAGAGAAAGAACGGTGCTTTCATCGGGGCACAGGTTTATTTTTGTCGTTGTGTTTCCCGCCGAAAGCGCGATTTGATTTTCTGATACAGTTATCGAAAAGTCGGGATCGCTCTCGCCGGGACCTCGGACAGAGAAAATCGCGGCAATTCGACAGCGTTTTACGCGCTCTGTCTCGGCTGTAAAATGCCATCGTTTTTCCGGCAATTCCTTATCGAGTGTGGGATAGCCTTTATCTGGTGGTACGGGCCATTCATCTGTCTGGCTGAGGCGAAGGTCTGTTGAGCCAAAAAGCTGACCCTTTAATGATGCGCCCTTGCGGTTGGAGGTGACGGTCGTCAGGTCGAGATCAAATTTTTCGAATGCGTGTAGCAACCACTGGAATGTCGATGCTTCGGGGGCTTCCAATTCATCGACGAGAATTGTGATCGATGGGCGGATCATCACGAGATGTCGCCTGTATCGGTTCAACCGATCTCCGTAAGCGTTCTCTGCTTCGCCGCAGATATAGCCAAACGGATCTGTGGTCTTAAAATCGATAATTTCGCCGCCGCGGTTGCCATCCCGGTTGATCGCCCCTTTGCCATTGACGAGAACGCAGTTGTGTGAAATTGAGTGCTGTGCGTATTCGTTGTGAAATGGCGTGCCGTGATGCGGATAGCGAAGGCCACCAGCGCAGATCAAAGCGCGTCCGCCTTTCATTACTGCAAAATCATTTTGGCTCGCATGGCCGTGGCTTACGCCGCCAAAGGGCGATGAACGGAAGAGTACCATAAAATCACTATCTGGATGTTCGATATCGCTGTGCAATGCGCCCCAGCCAACGCCTCGAAAGGCACGATCTTGTGGCACTGAATCTCCTTTTGACGGGATGGGCTTATCTTCGAGGAGAATGCCGGGGAAGGGGTCGATCTCTGCGGGCTGCCCATCGGGATCGCGCACCTGATCTGCCCAGGCGCATAGCCGGTGATTTTTCAATCTGAGACCGTGAAACTGGAGAAAGGTTCTGGCCTGCGAGGCGCGAACGGGTTGATCTTCGGTATCGCCAAATGGCATAAGCTCGCCAATTGGGGAAACGACGTAATAAAAGAACCACGGCATGTTCTGATAATAGGGTTTGAGCCATATATCGTGCCCGGTCGCCAATGTCCAGGAGTGAAAGGGCATTGCGTCCCGCGAGTTGTAAGACAAGCCGTAGGGAACACCTTGCGCCCAGCCCCCTTCATGCCCGGCCCAATGGGGAAAATTTGTCGCAATAAGTTTTAGTGCGTATTCCGCCCATGAAGGCGCGCGTTCATCTTCAGCGCATGCAATGGCGTGTTCGAGCAAAAAGCCGGGTAGGCGACCGTTGTGACTTTCTTCGGGCGTGTATGTATAATCGCTTTTCTCCAGTCTGCGGATCATCTGGTCTGTCCGCGCGCCGAGCATGCGAGCGACGAGTTCGCGTTCGTCTTTGGTGAAAATATCGTAGATCCAGTCATAGACTTCTGCGCCCGCTCTGAGCAATCCAAGGCCGACTTCGTCGCCATAAGGCGCGAGAATAGAGGATATGCCCTCCACATCCCACTGCGCGGCGTCAACAATAAAGCGCCGTGCTGCCTCGCCATATCGCTTTTCTCCAGTGAGTAAGTAAAATAGGGCAAGACTTCGCATGCCCCCATCGTGATATTTTCGCATGGTGCCAAAACATTCAACATAAGCCAGCCTGCGTTCGGCAGGGTTTTCAATTTGATCGTAGGTCGGCTCTGGCGGTAGTTCGAGTGTGAGTGCGTGGTCAGCGTCTTTTTTCAGGGCTTCATAAGCTTCTGCTCGGGTGGATGTTAGCGAGCGTCGCACATCTTCCATGTCGGACGCCAGAAAAAAGAGCCGCGGGCGTTCTTTTGGAACGTTCGCCAGCAGTGAAGCGGCGTCTGGGTGGGGTTGTTTGGCAGCGCAATCGGTAATCTCAAAAGATCGGCTTTCCGATCGCGCTCGAACCGCACCATTTACAACGGCTTGCACATGCCAGTCGTAAGTTCCGGGGGCAAAAACGCGGTCTGGATGGTGTATAGGGTCGGAGAGCAGGGGGGATTCGTAATAAGGTTTTTCTTCGCGTGCGACAATTACGCGATATTGACATGCATCCCGATCAGCAGCCCGCCACCAGCTAAAGCCGGGGGGTGAGAGTGTGAGCACTTCACCGTTAAGCGGATGAATATAATTGGCGCGCGGCGGACGAATCGATGGAAATTTCATATTTGGTGTCCTTTCAGTTTCTAAGACCACAATTCCGTGCCATCGGGCAGGTGTTTTAATATTTCTTCTTCGTCTAATTCAATGCCCAGTCCGGGACCCTCTGGCACGGTGATATATCCATTTTGAATAGGATTTTTGATATTCAACATCGTTGACCACAGCGGGATATTGGTCGAGTGATATTCCAGAGCCAGAAAGTTGGGTATGGTGGAACAGATGTGTACGGCGGCTATGCCTGCTACTGTGCTCGCCATATAATGCGGCGCGATCGACATGTGATACATTTCGGCCAGTTCTGCGATGCGCCGCGTTTCTATGGCGCCACCACTGCGCGGTATGTCGGGTTCGAGCAAGTCGCACGCGCCCTTTTCCATGAGTTCTCGAAAGAGCTTTGCACCGTAAAAGATTTCGCCTGTGCAAATCGGCGTTTCTGTTTGCATACAAATTTTTGCCAGGGCATCTACGTTACCCCATTCCCACCGAATGGGGTCTTCCAACCACAATAAGTCGAGATGCTCCACGTCTTTGCATATTCGCAAGCCATCAATGGCGTTAAAGGATCCGTGCAGGTCAATCGACAAATCGATATACGGTCCAATTGCATCGCGCAATGCTTCAATTGTCGTTACGATATGTTCGTGTTGCCGCCGTCCGACAGACCGGTCGTACACATCCATTTTCCAGGGGTTGGGAACGTCCAGATCAAATTTTAAGGCTGTAAATCCCTCGGCAACGCGCTCTTTTGCCCGCGCTACATAGCTCGATGTTTCATATACGGGGTCTAATTCACCCGATGCCCGGACTTCATCCCAGCGTCGATTATAGTCTTCTGGTGTCCAGTACGCACCCGAATGGCAATCGCAATACATCCGCACCTTGTCGCGTAACTTTCCGCCCAGGAGATCGCACATCGGTACGCCATAAGCTTTGCCGGCAATATCCCAAAGCGCGATTTCCACGCCTGCGCCCGCGCCCTGCATACGCCACAGGTGATCTTGATGCAATTTGTTCACGTTGGTCGGGTCTTGTCCAATTAGTATCGACTTCAATTGATCAACCGATTGCCCTCCGCGCCATTCACCCAGTCCTTCAATGCCTTCGTCTGTGATGATTTTCAATAATGACCAGTGTCGGCATGCAGCACCCAGAGAGAGTGTTTTTTGTATATCTACGATTTTCATGTTACCTCCTGTTAAGGTGAGATACAAGATGTGAGAGGGCCTCACACAAAGACACAAAGACACGAAGGTACAAGATGTGAGAGGAGCTTTTAATATCCCCAAATCCGCTTTCTGGGGCGTTCCATTTCGATCAGCCGTTTGATCAATAGATGCCGATGTTCTATCAGCGAGGTTGTATGGTCTGGATGCTCGGATACATCGCGGTATTCACCCCATTCGGCGTTCAGGTCATAGAGAAATTCTCGTCCATCGTCATGCGCGATATAGCGATAGTTCTCAGACCGTATCATTTTCCAGCCCGTGGCCTCCATCAATGCGACTGATTTGTCCGGGGTTTCCCCCCCGCAGAAAGCGGGATATAGCGATTGGCCCTGTAAATGGGGTGGGAGGGGTACCCCGCAGGCTTCGAGCAGGGTGGGGAGTACATCCACGCCTTCGACGATGCTTGATACGCGACGCCCGCCTTCTTTTCCGGGGATGTGCATTAGCAGGGGTACGCGGCTCACACAGTCGTGTCCCGGATAGCTTTTGCCATAGCGCAAATGTTCACCCAGCCATTCGCCGTGGTCAGATGTGAAGACCACGATTGTTTCATCTGCAATGCCCAATTCATCCAGCGCGTCTAACATGCGGCCCACATGGTGATCGACTTCGCTGACCATGCCGTAATATCCCTGTCGCGCCAGGCGAAGCTCGCGATCTCCATAGTGATTTTCATTGCGTTTTTCATCGGCTTCTGGCGGGAAGGATGGCAGGGTAATTTGATCGGGGTCGTACAGGTCCAGAAAACGCTGTGGTGCAACCCAGGGCGAATGCGGGGAGTAAATTCCCGCGATGCACAAAAACGGGTTGCCTTCGTTTGCGCGTTCCGCCATGTATTGAATTGATCGGCTCGCCACCCACGCCGTGTGTGTGTATTCATCTTTTCCGCTAAAGGCAATGGGGTGTTTGGGAAATCGTTCGTCGGGGTGATGCACGCCGTCTTTTACGCCCATCATCTGGTGCCAATGATCTGCCAATGGCGGCAATCCGAGGCTCAAATGATCGAGTTGGTCCGGTGCTTCCATGCGTACCCAGGCGCGATACGCATCTTCGTAACACCCGGGTTCGTCGCTGATTTCCATAAGGTCAAATCCATAATCGGGATGTACTTCGCGGTGGTCCCGATTGGCGTGTGGCAGAAAGTGCAATTTGCCGATATTTGCGGAATGATATCCCGAATTGTGTAGCAATTTGGGCATTGTTACAAAGTCTTTGGGCACGGGTACACCCATGTGTGTAATGCCGAGTGTGGAGGGATATTGTCCGGTTAAAAAACTCACCCGACTGGGCATACACACGGGATTCTGAACAAAGTAGTGGTCGAAGTTTATACCCTTGTTTGATAGGCGATCCAGGTTCGGCGTTTGAATATCGGTGTTCCCATTCACCCTCATGGCATCCCACCGCTGTTGGTCGGTGTAAATCAGTAATATATTCGGTCGTTTCATGCTGTTCCTTTCTTTTAAGTAACTGACGTTACGCAGATCTGTGGTTTTGTCATGCTGAGCGGAGTGGAACGGAGCCGAAGCATCTGTTCCACCTGCGTTGGTAGTAGATTTTTCGACTCCGCTGCGCTGCGCTCAAAATGACAGGCCCATGACATTATGCAGGTGCGTAACATCAGTTAAGTAATTTGTAATCAGGTCGTCCATAATACCCAAATTTACCGCTAAAATCCACTGCTTTTCCCTTGACACATCGCCCTATTTCACCTTTTTTGATGCGACTTTGACAGACTTTTATTTTTGATTACAGGAGAGTGCAATGCATTATAAAACACCGATTACCGATGTTCAGATTGAAGCCAATTTTAAGCACGCTGCCGAACAGTACGCCGCTTTTGGCGTGGATATTGAACGGGCTGTGGATAGGGCACTCGAAGTGCCGATTTCGCTGCACTGCTGGCAGGGTGACGATGTGGCGGGTTTTGAAGTTAAAGATGAGGCTGTTGAAGGTGGCGGCATTATGGCTACGGGCAATTATCCCGGTCGCGCGCGCAATGGGGATGAGCTTCGCCGAGACTTGAAGAAAGTGGTTGATCTTTTGCCCGGGCCACACAGGGCGAATATCCACGCTTCTTATGGCGATACGGGCGGCGAAGTCGTCGATCGCGACGCCCTGGAACCAGAGCACTTTACGAGTTGGGTTGATTGGGCAAAGGCGCATGATATCGGTATTGATTTTAATCCCACTTATTTTGCACATTCCAAAGCGAACGATGGCTTTACCCTGAGCCATCCCGATAAAGGTATTCGCGATTTTTGGATTCAACACGGTATTGCGAGCCGCCGCATCTCTGAAGCCATTGGGAAAGCGCTGGGGGATGAGGTAGTCAACAATCACTGGATTCCCGATGGTGCCAAGGACCATCCCGCTGATCGGTGGACGCCCCGCGAGCGTCTGGTGGAAGCATTGGATACTGTTTTTGACGATGGTCTGGGCATAGGTCCCGAATGCGTTGATGCGGTTGAAGGCAAGCTCTTTGGCCTGGGTATGGAGGATTATACGGTAGGATCCAATGATTTTTACGCCAATTATGCGTTGACCCGGGACAAACTCCTCTGTCTCGATATGGGGCATTTTCATCCGACTGAATCTATTGCCGACAAGCTCTCGGCGCATTTTGCATTTCACGAGAAGTTGCTCATTCACACGAGCCGTCCCATTCGCTGGGACTCGGATCACGTCGTTCTCTTTAGCGATGATGTGCGCTATGTTTTTCTGGAACTCGCCCGTCACAATGCGATTGATCGCATGTATCTCGCGCTCGATTTCTTCGATGCGAGCATCAATCGCATCGCGGCTTATGTTATTGGTACGCGCGCCACGCGCAAAGCCCTCCTCTATGGCCTCGTTGATCCGACTGATCGCCTGCGCCAACTCGAAGCCGAAGGCAAGCTCGCGCAAAAACTTGCGCTGATGGAAGATATGAAGACAATGCCGTTTTCCGCTGTGTGGGATATGTGCTGCCTCAAAGCCAATGTGCCTATTGGTGCTTCCTGGCTTGATGAGATAGAGACTTATGAGCGCGATGTGTTGTCGCAACGCGATTGAGCCTATAAATAATCCAGATGCAAAAGCGCCCGTCAGATTGTTCTGGCGGGCGCTTTATTGTGTTCAGATTATATCCGTCCCTTAAATCGTCAATGTCACGAAATCCTTTTTAACTATTTCTTTTTCATACGTATAGGACTGCGTCTCGATAAGCTCTCGCGTTTCGGGTGAAAGCCGTGCCAGTACTGGATCGGGAAATTCGTGGATTTGTCGGTGATATTGCGGGCGGTATCTGAGAATAAAGAAACGGCGGTCCCGATTTTTGGGTTGCCATGCCATTGCCCCGTGTGTCATCAATTCTGTGGTTATGACAATATCGCCGGCTCGGGCTGTGATATTCGCCACACCGAGGGGTAAGTCTTTTTCGATCCATCCGTCGTTGAACACATCGGGTGGGCGCTTAAAATCGCTTTTGTGTGACCCCGGCACGAGCAGCAATCCACCATCTCCGGGCAAGACATCTGTGAGATAGATAAATACCACCAGGTCGTCGCAATAAATTTTCCCATCGTCGCAGCTATATCGGCAGCTATAGGGACCAAAACTCTCGCGCGAACAATGCAATCGATGAACGGGGTCTTTAGCCGTATTGATCCGCACATCTCCGCTGTTTAGCCGCGGTCGCCGCCCAGATACTTCCAGCACAATGGGCCAGAATGAACGGTGAAAGACCAGTGCTTCCAGTACTTTGTCAAAAGCAAAAGCGTATTTGAACTGTGTCCGATTTTTGTCAAATAATGAGGTTGAACGCCCAAATCCTTCGGGTAGTTCATCCTCTGAGGCATTTACGTACCGATCTATAGCCTGTTGTGCAGCTTTCAGTTCTGTTCGTTTAAGTGCTTGTTCCAGATGCAAATATCCCATCATATCAAATAAATAGCGCTGCGCATCTGTCATCATAATGGCCTCCTGTCTTTTGTCATCCATAGGCTCCATGGTCTAAGAATCCGACGAGGCGTCTGAGTCTTTCATTTGCATTGCGATAGACATGTTCTGGCAGGGTGTAGTTCATAAACGGATAGTATTTGTGGCCGATGAGCCGCCGACCATAGGTGATTTGGGTGATGTAGCGGCTGCGATTGCTCTGATTTGGTCCCCCTCTGTGCCAGACCTGATTGTTGAACATGATGACGCTACCGGCTTTGCCGAGGTTGTAATGGATTTTGTTCTGCCATTTTTCCCATGCAACCTCGCGTGGGCTTTCTCCAATGAGATGTGAGCCTGGTATGACTTCTGTGCCGCCATGTTCGATTTTCGTCACATCGGTGAGATAATAATTGCAGGTGAATACGAGTACGGGCAGGTGGATATTTGTGGGAGGCTTGCCATCTGTGACAACATAATGCGGGGAATCGTCCTGATGCCAGGTCGTGAGGCCGCCGCCGGGTGGCGTGATGAAGGAGTTGTTGTGTATAACGTGACAATTTGTGGCAACGAGGGCTTCGGCAAAGCTGACGATGGGTTCGAGGTCGAACAGGTTGAGGTTGGCCTGGCTGTGCTCGAACATGCGATGGCACAGGCGGTGGCTGGATTTGCCGCTTTGTGGGCTGAGCTTGCCATTGGGGTCTTTGTCTCGGCTGGTAAAATGCGCGAGAGACCAGTCGAGGTCCGTTTTGAGTTGTGCGATGTGTTCTTCTTTTAAGACATCTTCGAGAAATAGAAATCCGTCTCGATGAAATTGTTCTACCCATTCGGAAACTTGATCTGTATCGAGCGGATAGTTGGATTCAAAGCGCTGATTTTGTGGTTTCATAATGGCCTCTATCGGTCAGTGTCCAATCACCAGGATGGGCGAACCATCCTGTATTTTGATCTGTGCGTTGCGAGATACTGTTTCGGTTTCTCCCGTGCATAGATGATAGATGCGAACAGGGCTGGTGTCGAGTGAAAATTCAAGGGTGTTGAGATCAAAAATATCTTGAGCTGGTAGCACCAGAGCGAGTCTGCGATAGGTGTTGTTGAGATACAGGATGCGGTTGTTTTCCCATGTTTGTTCGTGGGGATCTGTAAAAGTGGTATCGTGAACGGGGCTGTTGAGAAGCGTGTTGAGACAACGCAGCGCGTGAAAAGGTGCGCGGGGGTTGCAGAGGGTGTCGAGCAATCCATGTGTGACATCCATTGTGCGGTCAAAGTCGGTGAGTGGATCGACAAAGAGGCGCGCGCCTAATAGGCGGACAATGGCAAATGTGGCTTCGGCAATTCGGTGGGCATTGGTACTGTCGTTCTGCGCGTCTAATTCGAGTGAGAAGTCGATGTGACCGATATTCGAGTATTTGCGTTCGCTCAGGGATTGGATATAAGTCCACGGCGATTCGTTGGGCGGTACGCGACAGATGACGCGCTGAAGGTGAATATCGGCGTTTTGAAGGGTCGCGTTCAGGTTTTCGAGTTCTTCGAGATGATAACCCATTCGGGTTCGCAGGTGTTGTTTGCCGTGTACGCGTTCGTTGGGGATGATGGGACAGAGCGAGAGTTCTGCAAGTTCTTTACATCGGTTGAGTATCTCGCAAACTTCATCGGATAATTGCGCGGGATCAAATATTTGGATTTCCCAATTCTGTACAAAATCGAGGTTGGCTTCAATATGCTCGGGCAATGAGGTGATGCGTGGTTCGAGGAATGTGGCAATGGGCATTATACCTTCGGAACAGAGCATTTCGAGGCGTGTGCGCTGAAAGGGGTCGCGCAGGTCGCGCCAGGGAAAGCGCGCAAATTTGGCACCGAGTTCTATGCAGGCCAAAAGATGCTGGTCATTGCGCACTTTTTGACGCACGACAGAGGGATAGGCGATTGGGAGTTCTGCGATGGGCGTGATGGGGTGGTGGAGGGTGAGTCCAATAGGGGAAGACAGATCGGCGGATGTGCAGGTGATGAGGTGGCCGCGGGCAGGGCGTTTTATTTTGCCTTTTGTGCGGATGAAGTGGATGTCGGTGTGATCGGCGCGTATGCGGAGGAGATAAAATCCCAGCTTGCCAGTGTCGTCTCGCCCCTGTTCAGGTGGCGGCGCACTGGCGTAGAGATGACCGAATCCCGGACGTGTAAACGATGTGGAAGGGACGATGAAATAGCGCGTTTTGCCAATTTTGTCGTAAAAAGGATAGTGTACGTGTGCCGCGAAGAGGAGTTCGATTCCGTATTTTTGAATCAATGCGAGGAGGCGGTCTCGGTCTGGCGGGCTGATGTTGTCGTAGTGTCCCAGTCCAGGTTCATTTTTTTCCGAAAGATAAAGGGGGAGGTGAAAAAAGAGGAAAAGCCGCTGGTTTTTGTGTTTCTCAAGATCGGATTCAAGCCATTCCCACTGGTCGTCTGCTTCGGATATTTTTGAGTTGAGGATCTGGGAATTGAGCACGATAAAGTGACACAGATCGCGGTCAAAACTGTACCAGGAGGGGCCAAAGAGATCGTGGAAGAACGCGAGGGATTCCGCGGTTGCCTCATGGGTGGGCATGGTGGGATCGGTTTTGTCGCCGATATCGTGATTGCCAGCGACATAGTGTGGATCAATATTGCAGGCGCGTATCTGATCGCGCGCTTCGAGCATCGCACGTTTGAAGTCGGGCGTTTCGGGATATTCCTGGACGAGGTCGCCCATGTGGATGACAAAATCGGCCTCAATAGCTGCGACTTGTTGCAGGGCAATGCCGGCGCGTTGGGTTTGCACGCGGCGCGATTCAAATTCGAGGGGGCGGTCGCCAACGTCAATCATGTAATGCGTGTCGGCGATGATCGCGCATTCAAATTGAGCGGGGGGGAGGTGGGTTTTGTCAAACATTGAGAGCGGTCAGCTATCAACAAAACAAGTCAAGTAGCTATGTCGTCTTAGGGCGGATGGGATGGGGCTGAATGCTAAAAGCTGATAGCTCATTCTTTTTCCGCTTTCCATTCGGCGATTTTTTCATCGGCTTTGCGACGCAGTTCGCGGCCCTTGTCCGGGGTAGGGTCTTCGATGAGGCCATAGACCTGGCGGCCTTCGTGGTCTTCGGGTAAGTATTCCGTAATGGGCATGCCTTCGGGAGTGACAAAGAGCAGGCAGTGACAGTATTTGAAAATTTTCATTTCGTCACAGGCACAGACCCATTCGCGGCTGCGTTCGAGTTCGGCCTTTTTGTCGGGATAAAAGTTGCAGGGGCAAAGCGGGCGGCCCAGTTCATCGATGTTTTCTGCAAGGCCGTTGATGACCGTATCGGCGACTTCCCGGGTTGGATGCGGCGATGTCCCGGTTTTTTCCCAGTACTTTTCTGTGTATATCTGCATTCTTTTGAGGCTTTTTTCTGTGGGTTCAGACGACATGGCTATACCTCCAGTTTTGGGATCTTGTGTTTGGGCTACAACTGGCTGTTGAGATAATCTATAGATTTTCGGAGTTCTGCTCTGGCATCACCCGAAGGGATGCTGCATTCGAAGCCGCAGTAGTACTCATAGCCGATGTCGGATAGTGCTTTGAGGGGGGGACCAAAATCCGTGTGACCATAGCCGGGGAGGATACGATTGCTGTCGGCCAGATGCACATTGGCGATGTGTTTACCCCCAGCGCGGATGGCTTCGGCGAGGTCGGCTTCCTCGATACTCATGTGAAAAAGATCGGCCATGGTGGCGATAGATGGACTGCCCACGGCTTCGCAGATTTCAACGCCCTGGGCTACTGTGCAGGGCCACCACTGTTCGTAGCGGTTCAAGGGTTCGAGAATCAGAAGACTGTCACACGCTTCAGCATGCGGCGCGATGTCTCGCTTGAGTATTTCGATGAGGAGATCTTTTTCAAGTGCAGATGTGCTGTACAGGGGTGAGAGGTTTGGAATGCGCTCGCCACCCCCCATTTTGATGCCGATAAGCGGTGGAAATATCACACCTACACCGCCGATTTCAGCACACAGGGTCAGGGCGTCGTTGATGGATTGTATGGCTGTGTTGCGTTCCTGGGGACGCGCGTCGAGCAGGCGATTGCCGCCTCGGGCAGAGAAAATATTGGGCACAATACCCGTCGCGTCTGCCGCTGCTTTGATCTCATCTGCAAAATCTGATGTGCTGCTATTGGTGATTTCAATACCGGAAAAGCCGAGTTCTTTGAGCACCTGGAATTTCTCCATGAGGGTATTGCCAGGAGCCATGGGTTCACGAAGAGAATATTTGATGGTCATAATTAGTACTCTTTCAAATAAGTTTCATGCCTAAACTCACTGGACTCCGGCCTACGCCGGAGTGACGAACGGCGGTTGTCATTGCGGCATGCTTTAAGCCGCAATCCAGTCTATCAAAAAAATATATTAGCAAATTTTTTTGAAATACCAATTAGTTCCGTGGGAATTTATAGAAACGCATACAGACAATATACCGTCTTGTGGATAAAAGGCAAGGTCAGGACGGCTATGCTCTCGCGGCTTCCCAACCTTTTTTCAGCACTTTCTCAAGTTCGCTTATTGTTTCGGCATAGCGAACATCTTCCGCGGCATTGACATTTTCCGCCGCATCTTCCCGATGATCGTAAAGCTCTCGTGCTTTTACGTCTCCTGTATCTCTTGATTGCCATTCTGTGTAGCGGAAGTCATCGGTCTTGATGGTATAGCCCATCACGCCCGTGCGCGGATACTGGCTGAAAGCCGCCTGTTTCCATGTTCTATCGGGATCCTCCATCAAGGGAACAAAGCTCTGGCCCTCGAGATGATCGGGCAGTGGCAGATCGCACAGGTCACACAGCGATGGGTACATATCGACGAACTCCGTAAGCCCGGATGCCTTTGCGCCCTGCTTGCCGCGTTCTGGCGAACGGATGATCATTGGGGCATGTGTATCGATGTCGAAGTTCGTGTGCTTGCACCAGCTGCCGTGTTCGCCGAGTTTCCAACCGTGATCTCCCCACAGGATTACAACGGTGTTCTCTTTGAGGCCGAGCCGTTCGACTTCGTCGAGTACGCGACCGACCTGCGCGTCCATATACGAGACACACGCGCAGTAGCCGTGGACCAATGTGCGCGATAGGTCCTCTGGTATCGGTCCCTCCCTGGGCATTCCAAAGTAACCGCGAAGCTCACCGAATTCAGTTAAAGAATACTCGGTGACGTTCTCTGGCGCGCTGGTATTCAGGGCGAGTGGCAATGCTTCCCGGTCGTAACGGTCCCAGTGATGCTTGGGGGCATTGAACGGCAAATGAGGTTTGTGAAAGCCCACGGCGAGGAAGAAGGGTTGATCGCGCAATTCGTTGAGGGTCTTGATCGCCTGATCGGCGTCCTTGCCGTCGTGATAGGCATCATCTGGAACGTCCGCGGCTTCAAAAGCCGGTCCCAGACCCCGTCGTGTGGAGCCTTCGGCGGTCAATAGGGCATCTGTGCGCTCGATCACTTCCATCGCTTCATCCGTCAGGTAGCCCCGTCCCTTCCAATCTCCTGTTGAGACGTGTGGTTCGGTCGTCCATCCTTGCAGATCATCGTTTCGATGGTGATAGATTTTTCCGATGGATCGCGTCTCGTAGCCGTGCTGCTTGAAGTGCTGTGGCAGCGAGAGGATATCGGGCATCACGGACCGCAAGGGGGTCTGTAGATCGTAAATTGTCGTCGTATCTGGACGGCAGCCACTTAAAACACTCGCCCGAGAAGGCGCGCACACGGCTTGCTGGCAGTAAGCCCGCTCGAAGAGGACGCCCCCTGCGGCTAATTGATCGATGTTCGGCGACTGTACGAAATTCTGACCGTAGCAACCGAGTTGCGGGCGGAGGTCATCCACGGCGATGAATAACACATTCATTTTGTTCACAGTTCCTCCCTGAGAATTAAAAATTAGGAGTTGGGCGTTTATGTAGAGCTTGCGTAGGGCAATATAGGGTCAGCTCTATAAACGTCTGAGTGCCTTTACTGGGTCGGAATTCGCTGCACGAAGCGTCTGCGACCCAACTACTGTGAGAACAACTGCTACCATCACGGCAACAACACCACCGAACAGCCACGGACTCATTGTGGTTCGGAGGGGGAACTGGTTTAACCAGAGGTGGTTTGCAAACCACGCAGCAGGAGCTGCAAGTAGAACCGCCACAACAAGCATCAAGAGAAAATCCTTTGACAAGAGCACAGCGATCTGCCAAGAACTCGCTCCCAGAACCTTACGTATTGCAACTGCCTTGACCTGCATTTCCGTGACATGCATAGCTATTCCCAACATGCCAAGTAAGGCCAAAAGCACCCCGAAAGTGCTAATCAGAGCAATGATATGCAAAACATCGGAATAGACTCCAGCGAGCATTCCTTTTTGGATTTGCGTCGTAAACAGATCGTACTCCACTTTCCAAGGACTTCCTAACTCAGCCCAGACCTGTTCGAGGTGCGCAACCGCCTCAGGCATATGGCCGGGTAACACGCGCACGTTTGCCCACTGTAAACGCGCTGGCTCACAGAACAGTATGACAGGATCAATATCCATGCCTATGCCCTGTGTCTGAAAGTCTTCCAGAATCCCCACAATGGTAGGTTTCGTGTTCTTCCCTGACACGTTCAAGATTTGACCTATCGCTTGCTCTTCGTTTTCCAGACCTAGCAGCCGAGTAGCGGTCCTATTGAGCAGCACACTCCTGTGAATATCCGACGGGCGATTGAAGTAACGGCCTGCAAGTAGCTTGAGTTTCAGGTTCGAAACAAAATTGTAGTCCACGCTTAATTCGGAAACTTGCTTACGATCACCTCTCCCAATCGTCACCGAACGTTCTGATCGCTCACCCTGCATCAGAAGCTGTGAGGAACCAGAAATGAGCTCCACTGAGGGCGATTGCTCCATCGCCTGCCGGAACACGTCGTAGCCCACTCCCTGAAGCCGTACGTTCACTATATTTTCATGATCAAATCCATAGTCGGACGATACCAGATATCGAAACTGCTGGTACACGAACAGGGTCGAGAGGACGAAGAATAACGACATTCCAAACTGCCCCACCACAAACATCCGATTGAATGACTTGGCTCGATCCTTTGTAAAACTTCCTCCCTTCAAGATCAAGACTGGGACGAATCGGGAAAGATAAAGTGCGGGGTAGGTGCCCGCAAGAATGCCTACGCCTACGCTGAAGCCAAGGACAGTGAGATAGACCGTCAGATCTTTGAGAACGTCGAGCTTGATGCGGGCCAAGGGAAAAAGTGAAGTAAAGTACATCTCGTTGAAAGCAGGAATTAACCATACCAACAGCCACATGGCAAAAAACGTCGCCAGCAATACTGTTAGAATCGACTCCATCAAGATTTGGCCAATGATCTGTCTGCGATATGCACCTACGACTTTCCGAATTGCCACCTCGTGGGCTCTGGCCATTGCTCTGGCCACAATTAAGTTGGTATAATTGTAGCACGCCCCTATCAGTATTATAGCGGCCAGAACACTAACAAAATAAACAACCATGCCAGGAACCATCCAACTAAGTTGGTTAACTCTCATGACGCTCAGGTTGAGGTCGGTCAGTAATTGGACACTTGCCCTCTCTATCTGTTGATCTGTACCAGGCTGGTAGTGGTCTTGAATGATCTGTGTGAAGTATCTTTCCAGGACCGTTGGGTGGGTACCTTCTCGTAAGACCAAGAATGTGTATGTGTCATTCATGCCATCGCTCCACTGAGGAATGCCGCGGGGTGGCGCAAATTTCAAGGTCTCAAACGACACCAAGATCTGAAACCGTACATAGCTAGCCCCTGGCTGATCCGCCAGGACGCCCGTTACCTTGTATGGCGTCTGTCCGATCATCACAGTCTGATTCAGTGGGCTGGAATCTCCAAAGAGTGCAACCGACTGGTTCTGCGAAAACACGATGGAATTGGGTTCGGAAAGCGCGGTAGCGGGATTCCCCTCCACAAGAGCGAAATCGAATACCTCGAAAAACGACGGCTCGGCATAAAGGCCAGACACTTTAATTTGACTTTGACTGCCGGGAAAGCCCATGGAACCACGGAATCTGCGTACCCGTGTCGTCACTTCTACATCTGGGCAGACATCTTGAAGAAGCGAAGCAAGACTCACAGGTGTCGTTGCGAAGGAGCGAACACGATCAGGGTGGGCGGGCGAACGGTAGTCGCTGATGGTGAGATAGATACGATCTGCCTTCTTGTGCCATGCATCAGACGTTTTTTGGTATGACACAAACAAGATGATCAACAGGCAGATCGACAGACTTGCTCCTAGTCCCAAAACGTTGATCATTGACAAGATTTTATTCTTCAACAGATTCCGAACCGCTATAACCAGATAATTACGCAGCATTATAGCCTCTTAAAGTTTGACTCGATTTGGTGTGTACCTTAGATCCTATATGCAAGATAAGAAGAAGAGACTGCGAATACAAACCAATTGGACCATTGAAAGAAAATGATCATTTAATTTGGATTAGATAGCCGACGAAAGTTGCCCAGTCACTATTCTAATTAGTGTAATTAATGGCACTGGCCCTGCAATATAGGGGCCTGGAGATAAAAATCAAGCCACACAATATATCAAAGGTTGACAAGACGAGTTCTGTGATGCCATATTACGGGCAGGTGGTTAGGCCAAACAAGGAGGATATCATGGCGCAGGATACTTTACGAGAGGTCACGACGAGTACGGTTCCCCATAGAGTTCTGGGCAAGACTGGAGAGGAGGTGCCCATTTTGGGGTATGGATCTGCCCCGGGTGGGATGGGACTTTCAGATGAGGACGCCATTGCGCTTTGTCATAAGGTGATTGATCTGGGGGTGACGTATATCGATACGGCGCCCGGATATGGTCGGGCGCATGTTCAACTGGGGCAGGTGATGGCAGAGCGGCGAGATGAGGTGTTTTTGGTGACCAAGACAGCCGCGGATGAAGCGGAACAAGCACTGAAGATATTGGAGAAGGCGCTAAAGGATTTGCAGACGGATCACGTGGATCTGGTTTATGTGCATTCGATGGGTCATAGAGATGTAGATCAGGTGCTGGGATCCGATGGTGCGCTGGCAGGGTTGCGGGAAGCCCAACGTCGAGGATGGACGCGATTTGTAGGGGTTACCGCGCACAATGCACCCTGGAGAACCGCCCGGGTGTTGCAGGAGGCGGATATAGATGTGGTGATGCTCGCCGTAAATCTCGCGGATCGCTATACTTATAATTTTGAGAATGAGGTGTTGCCTCTGGCGTATGAGCGGAATGTGGGCGTGGCGGCAATGAAGGTTTACGGCGGGGCGCAGGGAATGACATACCAAAAACCCGCTATTTCGGCTCTGGCTGCACATGGGCCACACGACCACGAGGCAGCACTGCGTTACGCGTTGGGATTGCCCGGGGTTTGCACAGCCGTGATCGGCATGTTTTCGGAGGCAGAGCTTGTACAGAACCTGGAGTGGGCGAGGCGATTTACACCGCTTAATGCAGCGGATGGTATTGCTCTTGAGGAGCTTGGGCGAGAGGTCGCGGCGGAATGGGGACCGCATTACGGCGCAGTGGAGTAACATAAAAAATGGCTGAAATTAAAAGAAAGCTCTTCCCATCATCTGAGTTGGCCGAGGATAGCTTGCGCTGGACCGTCGTGGTGCTTTCCTCGGCCACATTGGTTTTTGCCTGTATTGCCGCAACGTTTTTGGAGTTCAAATCTCGTTCTGCACATATGGCAATGGCGAACCTGCCTCTGGCGGTGTTATTGCCTTTTGTGGCATGGCTTTTGGTGAATGCTTTTTTGAAGCGGTTCATGTCCCGCCTGTCTATGACTTCTGCAGAGTTGCGGATGGTGTTGAGCATGCTCTGGGTAGGCGGGTCGTTCGCGGGGTATAACTGGATTACGCAGTGGGTGGGCGCGATGGCTGCGCCGAGGTATTATGCGTCGCCCGAGAACCGGTGGCAGGAGTTGATTTTTGACTATTTGCCCTGGTGGATGTTCCCTTCGAATTTTCCCGGGGTGACAGAGGGATTTTTTTTGGGACTGGAGGAAGGTGTGGCAGTGCCGTGGGGGGCGTGGATAGCTCCGATTTTTTGGGCGATGTCTGCCGGGTTGGCGATGACGGCTATTGGACTGGGTTTGACGGCGGTGTTCCAGAAGCAGTGGGTTCGGCACGAACGTCTGACGTATCCACTGGCACAGGTTCCCCTCGATTTGACGGAGGGGTTTGACGGCAAGCGCGGCTGGCCCCTATTTATGCGGAATTGGCTGTTCTGGGTGGGGTTTATCGTAGCTGCTCTCCCTTTGTTGTGGAATCTGATCGAATACTGGACGCCGGGTTTTCCCAGGCTGGCGATTTTTGATCCTTATTATGGTCCCAGAGGTCCCAGAGGTGCTGAATTATCGCGTTATTTGCGGCCGTTCTCTTATCGGATTTTGCCCCCTGTGTTGGGGTTCACATTTTTGTGTGATCTGAATATTCTGTTCAGCATCTGGTCTTTGTGGCTGGCGGGGCAGGCGGGTCTTTACGGGATGTCCAGAGTTGGATTTTCTGTGGGGCTGGCAGGGCAAGAGGCGAAGCCGACTGCGATTCTGGGCCTGTTTACCCATGGCGTGAGCATGGGACTGGCGATCTGGGCGATTTGGGTTGCTCGCGGTCATCTGAGAAAGGTTTTTCGGCAGGTATTACGCCCACCTGTAGGCGGGGAGACGGAAACGGCGATTTTGTCTCCCCGATTGGCCGTGTTTGGGATTTTAGGCGGTGGTATTTATATGGTTTTCTGGCTGTACAGCGCAGGTTATAGCGCGGGGATTGGGCTGGCCTGGCTGTTGCTTTTCTGGGCGAGTATTCTGGTGGTGATGAAGTTTTTGGCGGCGAGTGGGTTTGCGTATTTGTTTCCGAGTTTTGGTACGTCGATTCTGGATATGACGGTGGGGGCCAGCCAGATGCAAGACGCCACGCAGGTGGGGATTCGGCTGGTGAATTGGCGTTTGCTGGCCGGCTGGCGTTTGCCGGCAGCATTGCCCCATGTAGAACGCTTGGTGAGGCCGGAAAAGCGGGTTGGATGGGTCGTGGTTGGGAGTCTGATTCTGGGGATGCTATCGGCCATTATTTACACGGTTTCCATCTGCTATGAATCGGGGGGGAGTACCTTTCGCACATGGTCTCTGGTAGGTGCGCCAGTGGGGATGTACGAGGGTATTGCAAAGGCGGTTGCAGAGACAGACCGCACCGTAACTGATCCGGGGAAAATTGGGGTGTGGGTTCTGGGTGGCGTGACCGCGGGTGTTATTCAGGTGATGCAGAGCCGGTTTTCCTGGTGGCCGTTTCATCCGCTGGGTGTGATGCTGATGTCGAGCGGTTATGTTCGGCTCTATGTGCTGGATATTTTTTTGGTGTGGCTGAGTAAATTGCTGGTTCTCAGTTTTGGTGGCATTTCACTTTACCGAAGGATTAAGCCGTGTTGCTATGGGTTGATTGTGGGGTATGTATTTGCCGTGGGATGTTCTTTTTTAATTGATTTGATCTGGTTTCCAGAAGGTGGGCATTATATCCACGGGTATTAGTCACTCTCGCGAGAGGTGCGGTAAGTAGCCTTGTTGTTGGAGTATTTGAATTAGTGATTTGGGATTTGCCTCATTGTGGAGGGTTGCAGTGGTTGGAGAAATGCGGTCGTCCAATGCCTGGGCAATGCGGGGTTGGGCGTAGAGTTCATCGAGTAATTCGCGCGTGGTGGTTTTGATACGTCCGATGGAGGGAATGATTTTGATCTCGCCGTATTTTTCGTCACATTCGGCAATCAAAGTATCGACCATGTCGGGTAACCCACTTGCGCTGTGCCGCGTCAAAAATGTGCGTATTTCGTCTCCCGATAAACCGCGTGCGAATGCGCGGTGAATCGAGTCGCGAGAAAGATGGAAACACGCCATTATATCCTGTGTTTTGATGTCGCCGAGAACGCACAGTCTGAGATAGTGAACGCTGGGAAGGTCTGGCGGGGATAGAACTTCAAAATTGGGCTGTACAACAAATTTTGCATCTGAGTTTTGCAGGGGTATTTGTTCGGTTAGTGCATCATCCTGTGTGTCGTGCAATAGGGCGTAGCCCGCAGGGGTGATCTGAAAGACCGCCTGTTTGCTGTGTTGCAATGGTGTGGAGAAATTGGGGAAGTTGCCCACGCGAACAACGCCCATCCAGGTGAGCGCACCTGTGATGGTGCGACGCAGCAATTCATCGGCGGTGGTTCCCGTATAGGATGGGTCTTTGGCAAAATGCCGAAAAGGCTCTGAAAGGCGCGTCAGAAATTGATAATACGACGGATATGTCATCCATGTATCGGCGGGGCAATGCCGAAGGCTCTGCACGATTTCACTGCGAATATTCTTGAGTACTTGCATTCGGGCACTGGTGGCTTTTGTGCGGTCAGAAGACCACTCATTCCATCGCTTGCTGTGAAACCAGAATTCAAAGCACGCCTTGCGTATGTCGATAATTTGTCCTGTCCGGATGCCGGCATCCGAGGCGGTATGCCAGACTGTATCATGGGGTTTTATCAGTCCCGTTGTTTCGGCAAAGAGCGTGAGAAATTCAATATAGCCCGGATCGTCCTGGATATGGCAGTATTTATTCGTGTCGCGCAAATCGGTTTTGGATATGCCGCCGTGTTTGAGTCTGCGGGGCAAGCGTTGAGTAATAATGCCGAGCAATGTGGTCAGATCCCGAATGAGAAAGGCGGTATTTTCGCGTATCGCAGTGGGAGTGGTGGAAGTTTCGAGGAGGGTGTCGAGGCTGCTTTCGAGTTGTCCGCCCTGGGATTGGGCGATTTTGGATAGGGCAGCGCAAAGGTCTGAAGCGAGACATATCGCTGCGTCAGGGGCGTGAAGATTCCGGTTCGGCGCATAAAAGATCGGCATTTTCCAGAGCATGTCTTCCAATTCACGGACTGCGGATTCCCCCAATTTGTCGGCGATTTCGCGACGTGTGAGTGCGTTGGTTGGGAGGAACAAGTCGAGAATGGCGCGGCGATCCTCGCTGAGTGTTTCGAGGTAGGCGTGCAGTGTTTTAATGTCGAGCAGGGCATCTCTTATGGCGTTGGAGACGATGAGTTTGCGCGTGTCTGAGAGGCGCAGGCCAATCTGATCTGCAAAAGCTCGGAGCAAACCCACAGAGATGGGTTTCAAGATGACGAGCAGTCGGCCCTGATCTGCGTCGGGAATGGGAATGGATTTGAGCAGCGATTCGGGAATGCCGATTAGAACGTCTGAATCACCCAATGTATGTACGTCTCGAAATACGAGACCGGTCAGGTCACTGAGTTGTGCATGGAGACGGGGAAGAAATCCGTTGGCAAATTTTTCAACGGCTTCGGTTTCTAAAAGATCGCCCCCTTCGGCAGCAAGGGTCTGTACCATTGCGCGCTGTTCAGGCGATAGGGCACTGAGGCGTTTTGCTATGCGCTCGGGATCGGGGAGTATGCGGCAGAGCGCGTCGGCGAGGAAGGTTTTGTTGCTACCACCGGGATCAATACCCACGTCGCGGGCGAGTTGACAGAGCGTGCTGAAGGGATATTGTGTGAGTGCTGTGCGTAGTTTCATGATGGACACAGTAAAAATTAAGACACTTACAAACGCAAGTGCCTAAAAAAAAGTGGAGCCGAGCGGGATCGAACCGCCGACCTTTTGACTGCCAGTCAAACGCTCTCCCAGTTGAGCTACGGCCCCACATCTATACGCATTCAAGGGTAACAAAATGGGGTGGGTCTGTCAAGCAAAAAGCCGATCACGGATTTTACGGATGAACTGGCCTGGGGAACGGCCAGTTGTACACCGCTTAAAGGATTACACGGATTAAATTCTGTGCTTTTATTGAGGATATGAGTGTACTGTGGTATATCGCTTAGAGATTATACGTTTTCTTCGCTGATGTATTTGCTAAAAAATTCCTCTTCGTTGAGGATGTCGATGCCCAATTGTTCAGCTTTTGCGAGTTTGGAGCCAGCTTTTTCTCCTGCGATGACGAGGGTGGTTTTGCCGCTGACGCTGGAGGTGGGTTTGCCGCCGAGGGCGCGGATGAGGTCCTGGGCTTGCTGGCGACCCCAGCGGGTGAAGGTGCCGGTAATGACGACTATTTCGTCGGTGAGGGGTTTGGGACCTGTGTCGGCAGGGGCTTCGGATTCGAGGTTGATACCTGTGGCACGGAGTTTTTTAATAAGGTTCCAGTCGCCGCCCTTATCGATATGCGCGTAGATGTTCGGTGACGGGTTGAAAACCCAGCCCATCCAATCCCAATTGCTATTGTCATCGAGATAGGCGTGAATGCTTTCTGCTATGGCGGCGCCGATTTCGTGTACGGCTTCGATTTCTTCGGGCGGTGTGTCGCGCAAGCGGTCAATGCTGTGGAAGTTGTCGGATAGCACGCGCGCAACTGTGGCTCCTATGTGGCGAATGCCCAGGGCGAAGAGTACGCGGTGAAATGGTTGCTGTTTGCTCGTTTCGAGTGCGTTGAGGACGTTTTGAGCCGATTTTTCTGCCATGCGTTCGAGGTCGGCGAGTTGCTCTAATTCGAGATCGTAGAGATCGCCGACATCGCGGACGAGTTCGTTATCGACGAGTTGATCAACAAGGGCAGTTCCCAGACCCTCGATGTCCATTGCCGTGCGCGAGGCAAAGTGGCGGATATTGCCTTTGAGTTGTGCAGGACATTGGGAATTATCGCAACGGATAGCGACTTCGGTTTCGTCTTTGATGAGGGGAGCGTTGCAGATGGGGCAGTTTTTGGGGAATTCGAATGCGACGGCGTCTTTTGCGCGTTTGGCTGTGACCACGCGCACGACTTTGGGGATGACGTCGCCGCCTTTTTCAAGAATGACTGTGTCGCCTTCCCGAATGTCTTTGCGCTCGAGTTCCTCGGCGTTGTGCAATGTGGCGCGGCTGACTGTGGTACCTGCCAATTGCACGGGTTCGAGGTTTGCCACCGGGGTGACGACGCCTGTGCGCCCGATTTGAAGGGTTATGTTTTCGAGCACGGTTTCGGCTTGTTCAGCTGAATATTTGTAGGAGATTGCCCAGCGAGGGCTTTTGGATGTGGCGCCGAGTTTGTCTTGTTGTGCAATGTTGTTGACTTTGATGACGATGCCGTCGATGTCGTAGGGCAGATCCGGTCGTTTTTCCTGCCATTCGCGGGCCTGGGCGATAATGTCGTCAATATTGTTGCACAGGGCGCGGTTGGCGTTGACGGGCAGGCCCAGGCGTTCGAGGTAGGAGAGGTTTTCGCTATGCGTTGATAGCTGTATATCGCGCGAGCGAAAGGAGTACGCAAAAAAGCTCAGGCGGCGCTCGGCTACCTGTTGTGCGTCTTGCAATTTGAGTGAGCCGGATGTTGCGTTGCGCGGGTTGGCGAAGGGGTTTTCTTCGTTTTTTTCGCGCTGGACGTTGATTGCATCAAATGTGTTGTGATCGAGATAGACTTCGCCGCGGATTTCGCAGTAGGGCACGGGGTTACTGAATAACCCCATTTCAGCGCAGGCTTTGAGGCGGATGGGTATGGATTTGATGGTTTTGACATTGGGCGTTATGTCTTCGCCCTGCGTGCCATTGCCGCGTGTGACGCCGCGTGTGAGCAGGCCGTTTTCGTAGATCAGGCTCAGAGCAACACCGTCGATTTTGAGTTCGGCGACATATTGCAATTTTTCGTCGGGCAGTTCGCGGCGGATGCGGTCTTCAAAGTCTCTGAGTTCGTCTTCCGAATAGGTGTTGTCCAGGCTGAGCATGGGGATGTCGTGTTGCACAGTTGGAAATTCTCGAGTCAGGTCAGAGGTTACGCGCTGTGTGGGAGAATCGGGTTGGATCAAATCGGGATGTCGCGCTTCCAGATCGATCAGTTCGCGCATGAGGGCGTCGTAATCCCGGTCTGAAATCACGGGGGCATTGAGCACGGCGTATCGGTAATTGTGTTCGTTGAGTTGTTCAACGAGTTGTGCAATGCGATCAGTGGGGTTCATGAATCAATATTTAACATCTCTTTTTGAGTTATCCTGGTTTATAGATAATCCACCGCAGGGGCCACCATTTCTTACTGCTGGCTGTCCCGAGGAAACCAATCACGCAGAATGTTTTGAAATTCTTGGAACGAACTATCCGCGCATCGGCGCAAGGAAACCTTTTGTGCAATTTGCTGATATAGGGACGAACTGCGTTGGATACGTGCCTCGCGCAAAGCTGCTTGAAACGCCTCTTTGGGTCTATTGAGCTTGACCTCCCCGTTCTGAAGCCAACCTTGCTCGGTCAGCCATTGCTTAAGCGAAGGTCGCCGGTTCTTCCATCCTGCCACATCGTCAACATGGGGAGAACCGCTCCATACCCACGCCTCAAGTTCCGGCGACAAAACAATTGCTCTGGCCCGATTACCCCACGCTGAACTGGCAAATCCTCTGTTGAGAGTCGCTTGCAATTCCCCTGGCTGCTGCCTGTGTTCTCTTCCGCTGCCTTCGTAGTCGAACATGATCAGACCATAGTGATAGTTTTTTGAGAAGTTGGATAGAAATGAAACGCCGTGCTGTGTACAGCCAGGGTCATGTTGAGGATGAATAAAAATGTCCGCTTCAATTGGTCGGATATCCAGTGCTTGCGGCCTTGTAAATAATCCCTTCAGTGCGTATTCGATATTTTTGTCAGCAGCGAGAACGATGAGATCTTTCCGATTCATCCCAAAACTCCCGATGCGAGCAATGTGCCGAGATCAGCCTCGCCTTGCCACTCTTTAAGCAAGGGATGTTCTGAGCCAAGAACGATGTCGGTTGAACCGTTGCTATTCTTGGCAAAGCAAAGCACATCGCCTAGACTGGCTGTGCTTAGTACCACTGGCGAATGGGTCGCCAATAGCACTTGGGCTTCATACATTGAGGAAAGGGAATCATAAGCGGTTGCCATAGCTCTCGGATGAATTCCGTTCTCAGGCTCTTCTATCAGGTAGATACCCTGAAGGTCGGGCAAATAAGCTGGCAAGGTGAGTGCTGTAAGCCTGAGCGTGCCATCGGAGACCAGCCACGAAGGCACTTTTAGTCCATCCTCATACTCGTAGATCATATAACAATGCCTATCATCCTCACGTATAGAGGTTGTAATGTCCACCAGGTCGGGGAGAGCCGTTCTCAGGTGAGAGATCCATGCGCGATGTTGTTTTTGATTTTTTTCACGCAGACGATCAACAACCCAGGGAAGATTTGATCCATCTGGCAAGAAACCCGTAGCCCGCGTTGGCGGACTTGGGCGCTTAATCTCAAGGCTATTGAGTATGAATTTCTGAACTTCGCTGGTCAGGTATTTTTGAAACCATATAGCCACAGGAAAAGAGCTTTCGTCTATCAGAAGGTGACCAAGAGCCGATCTTTGCGGCCCAAGTTTGATCGAAGGTGCCCAGCCTTTGCCTGAACGAGCATAGGTTTCGCTGTAGAAATTGTCATTTCCACCCGATACTTTGTTGAGCACGATCTTATTATCTCGCTGGTGAACCTTGCTTAGCAATGAATCTGGCACTGCGGGAGATATGGGGAATAATGAACGCTGCACTGGTTTCAAAACCTCGGCATTTTTTAATAAGAGTGTCTCAGCCTTGAGTTCGAACCGGTGTTGTGTTTCATCAAGACCGACAGCCACTTCGTATCTTACCGTATCCAAATCCGGTTTTGCCGTCAATTCGCGCAGATTATCGGGAATCCGTGCCTCAATCGCCAATTCTAACCTATCGCCTTTCCGTCGAAAGAGGAGTTCTGCGGGATTCGAGGTGCGCTCCGACAGGGCAACTTCCAATCCCTCAGATACCAGATCACTCAGAAAACCGAGGACGTCCAAAAAGGTTGTCTTACCCGACGCATTCGGACCGACCAGGACATGAAACGGTTTCAAAGGTCTCTGCACATACTGTAAACAGCGGTAGTTCAGGGCTTCAATCAGCGTAATCATCAGCTATCTCCATCTCGGCCACCTCGCCGGTCCTATGTTTAGCAACTCCTGGAATCCACTGTGATTCAATGCTGTGGTCATAATTTTAAGATTATGAAGAAGTCCAGTGTATGTCAAGTTAAGTAAAAAGAAAAGCTGCGAGTCCCAATAGCATGCCCGCTTTGAGGAGTTTGTTCAGGTATCCGAGGGCGTCTTTTTGCCAGAGGCGGATGAGGACGAAGATGAGCAGGAAATTGAGGAGGATAATCAGGCTGAGATAAATCGAACTGTAAATGCCCAGGAGCGCGGGTACGGGGGTTGCGATGATGAGGATTGCAAAGATACCGGTGATCAGGATGCGCGCGCTGTTTTCGCCCCAGGAGATAGGTACCGTGCTGCCGGATAACTGGCGGTCACCAGCACTGTCTTCGAGGTCTTTGAGGAGTTCGCGCCCCAGGTGAAACAGAAAGGCAAAGCCCGCAATGAGATAGGGGGCAGATATGACTTTGACGGCTGCGCCGCCATAGAGAAATGCCAGGCCGCCGAGCGCACTTATTATGAGATTGCCGATGAGAGGTACGCGTTTGAGATAGATGTTGTAAAGGATCAGGCTTGCAATGGCAATGAGAGCAATGGTGAGGGCAGGCGTTGGCAAAGGGAGGGCAAGGAGAATGCTTGCGAGGAGGAAAATACCCATTTCTATGCGAGCGATGCCGGGGGATAAACGCCCCGAAGGGAGTGGGCGGTGCGGTTTGTTTATGCGGTCTTCGGTGATGCCACACAGGTCATTGAGTGCGTTGCCCCCTGCGGTGATAAGGGCGGCAGACAGCGCGGCAAAAAGCAGGGGTTCGGTGATCCTGTGAATCCCCAGCCAACCGCCGAGGAGTACCGAGGCAAAGGTTATGAGACAGTTGACAGGGCGAGGCAGTTCAATCGCGGCGTAAAATCTGGTCTTGCGGAAGGGCATATTTTTCAGGCTTCTTCAAAGACATCATCTGCGTCTCGAATGGTGTAGCGGTAGCCCTGTTCGGTGAGGAAGGTCTGGCGGTTTCGGGCAAATTCTTGTTCGCGGGTATCGCGTGTGACCAGGGTGTAAAAGTGGGCGAGGCTGCCGTCGGATTTGGGACGCAAAATGCGCCCGAGGCGTTGGGCTTCTTCCTGGCGCGAGCCATAAGTGCCGGAAAGCTGAATGGCGACACTGGCGTCGGGCAGATCGACGGCAAAATTGGCGACTTTGGACACGACGAGGATCTTGATTTTGCCCTTTCGAAATGCTTCGTAGAGGTGGTCGCGGTCTTCGGTGGGGGTTTTGCCCATTATTAACGGGGCGTCGAGTTCTCGTGCCATATATTCGACCTGACGGATGTATTGCCCAATGACGAGGATTTGATCGCCTTTATGTTTTTTTAGCAGGTGTTTGACCAGGTGGATTTTGTCGGCATTTTCCGATGCGATGCGGAATTTGGCGCGTCTATCTGCTATGGCATAGCTGAGCCGCTTGTCCTGTGGCAATGGCAGGCGAATTTCGCAGCATTCTGCGGTTGCTATCCAGCCGCTGGATTCAAGCTCCCGCCAGGGCACGTCGTAGCGTTTTGGTCCGATGAGTGAAAAGACATCGGTTTCGAGACCATCTTCGCGCACAAGGGTAGCTGTGAGGCCCAGACGACGCCGGGATTGCAATTCGGCGGTAAAGCGAAATACAGGCGCGGGAAGCAGGTGAACTTCGTCGTAAATAATGAGGCCCCAATTGCCCTGATTAAAAATACCGAAGTGGGGAAAGTCTTCCTCCCGGCTTCTGCGATAGGTCAAGATATTGTACGTGGCAATGGTAATGGGCCGAATTTCTTTGCGCTCGCCGGAATATTCGCCTATCTGGCCGTCGGTGAGGCTCGTTTTGTCGATGAGTTCTGCTTTCCACTGGCGCGACGCCGTGATGTTGGTGGTCAGGATCAGGGTTTCGCACTGGAGGATATCCATCGCGGCCATGCCCACAATGGTCTTGCCCGCGCCGCAGGGCAAAACTACTGTGCCGCTCCCGCCATCGGGGCCTCCGCCCGCATGAAATATATCGACGGCTTCGCGCTGATAATCGCGCAATGCAAAGGAATTCCCCGATAAGGCAATCTGGCGATGTCGAAATTTGAGTGTTCTGCCTTTGAGATATCCAGCGCGATCTTTGACCGGGAATCCGATGCGCGTAAGAGCCTGTTTGAGGTGCCCCCGATAGAGGGGCAAAACGCTGATGCGGTGAGCGTCGAGTCGCTTTTCGATATAGGGCTGGACGGTTTTTTGGCGACAGATTTCAAGGATGATCAGTGGGTCTTCAGAAGACAGGATGAGCGCGTCGTCTTCTTTGTCGAGATAGACTTTGCCATAGCGGCTCATGGCCTCGCGGATTTCGACGCCCACATTCTGAGGGATGTCGTATTTGCCGTAGGTTTCGAGGGTGGTGATGATTTCTTCGGTGGTGATGCCGGCTGCGGCTGCATTCCAGAGCGAGAGGGGATTGACGCGGTACGTGTGTATGTGCTCGGGACTTTTTTCCAACTCGGCAAAGCGCACGAGTCGATCTCGCGCCGCTTCGTATTTGGGCGAATTGACTTCGACGAGAACTGTGAGGTCGCTCTGGATGATGAGGGGATTTTCGGGGTTATAGTTCATATTTTTATACGCTCTCTACTGTCACGTAATACGCGCCGGCGAGGCGATTGCCATCCGCGTCTATCCACCACGTTTGTAAAGTTGCAGGACCACTCGACAAATCCACTGTAAATGTTACGGACAGGTCATCGGGGCGCACGCCCATTTCATGTTCAGAGCCGCCGATCTGCATCCACGCCCGGTCTGCGGGGAGTGCTTTTCCTGCCATCAATGTGCCGTCAACACCTTCCATCACGGGAGCTGGCGCTGTAATTGCGAGATTCGATTCTCGGGGCCAGCGCCGCAAGGTGATGTCGTATTTTCCGGATTGTGCAACCGCGAGTTGCCAGATACCACTGTCCATCACACATCCGCGCACGCCCCCGGGATTATCGCAATAAACCCCCATCCAATCGCAACTGGATAATCGCGAGGACTTTTCTTCGTCTGTCCCGATGGAAATGGGGAAGTAAATATCGAGATTTTTTCCGAGCGCATCCCACCACGCATCGTAATGCGCTCGCATCTTTTGCACGACATTGGGATGTTGGTCGGCGATGTTGTGTTCTTGTGCGGGATCGCTGTCGAGGTGATACAGTTCGGTATAATCCACGAGACGCCATCGATTCCACAAAACTGCGGCATTGCCTTTGCGCGTGGTTCGATTCCCCTTTGGGACATTGTGGCCGTATTGTACGACGAGCACCCGATCTTTCAATTCTTCGCGTTCGCGCAAGAGACTGGTTAGAGAAACGCCATCATAGGCTGTTCCTTTTGGTTCATTGAGATCGCAGAGAGAGATCAGGGTTGGCAACACGTCTGTGCCGTGCGTGGAATCGGGTATATCGCGGGGGTCTCCCAACTGTCCTTTGGGCCAGCGAATAAAAAATGGAACGCGGTGACCACCTTCATATAGCGTGGTCTTTTTTCCGCGCATGCCGGCATTGTACACCGTTTCTCCGTTTGCCGTTCCATTATCGGTCATAAAAATCAAAATGGTATTGTCGCGCAGTCCGGTTTTGCGGAGAAGGTCGTCGAGTTTGCCCATGTTTTCGTCGATATTGGCAATCATTCCGTAAAAGCTGGCGACATTATATGCGACATGCTCGAGATAGGGCTGGCGGTATTTGTCGGGGACCCAAAGCGGGGTATGGGGTGCGTTGGTGGCGATGTAAGCAAAAAACGGCGCGTCGCCCTGTTCTTCGATCCAGTCCATAGCTTCGTCAAACCACACATCTGTGCAATATCCTTCAAAGGCCTCAATTGTCCCATTGTGTCGATAGTGGTCGTCGAAATAATCATTCCCAAAATAATCAGCGGCGGATGTAATTCCCCAGGCGGGATGGTGAATCGTTTCGTGAAATCCCCGATCCTGTGGGCGGTAGGGATAATTGTCGCCGAGGTGCCATTTGCCAAAATGACCCGTGCTGTATCCATTCATGGCGAAAATATCCGCCATGGTCGGCAATTCGGGATTTATCAAAGATCGCCCCATGCACACAAATGTAGCACCATTGCGGAGCGCGTCCTGGCCTGTCAACAATTCGCCGCGCGTTGGCGTACACATGGGCGCGACGTGGAAATCTGTGAACCGGATGCTCTCGTCGTGCAACGCGTCCAGATTTGGTGTTTTAATAATCGGATTTCCATGGCAAGAGAGGTCGCCATAGCCCTGGTCATCGGTGAGAACAAAAATCACATTGGGTTTGTTCATATCCTCTCCAGAAATATCATTTGTCTTGAAAAAACGCGCGGTTGATTGTAAAAGATTTGGCTACGAGATCTACCCTTCTCAAGATGGGAGCCTTTTTTTTATTGGGCGCGTAGAGTCCTATATCGATAAAAAAAAGTCGGTTGAGATCGACATCGACAAAAGCATAGCTTTTAAAGGGACCACCTTTCCACTCGGCCTCGTTTTCCCAAAGGCCCTGAAGTACTACGGCGAGTTTGCCCGCAAATTCGACCTGCCGAACAGTAACTTCGCCCAGGACAATGCGGTCGCCGCCAAACCACTGCCCCATGATGTCGTCGCGCTTTTGAATAACCCAGTCTTCGGTGAGTTGATCGGGGTGTACATCGTCTTCCCAATAAACGGAAAGCCAGCGGTTGGGATTATCTCTGGCGAGTACGACAAAGTTGGGATAGGTTTCGAGGATGCGATAGCCAAAGGGCACACGCACATTCCAACCATAGGTCTCTACGAGTTCCTGGGTGACATCTTTGCGTTCGCCAAAGCTGTAAACATTTTCTCGCACACTGTGATCAACGGCATTTTCCAGAGTGCTATACAAACGATCAGATTCTACATAGAGGTTTTCAACGGTGGTCTCTATATCTTTTCCCGATACGATATAGAGGGTTTGATCTTTGGCCCACACATCTTTTTTCCAGGTTACACCTGCGCGACCGTCCAAAATGGTTTGTTGCACTTCGGGGCTGAGTATCTCTTTGACGAATTGCGCGGTGGGGTGATTGGCATTGAGGGGCGCGATAACCATGAGGCTTTTGCGCTGGTCGTGTTTGTGCGCGCTGAGGAAATTGACATCGCCCCATTCAATTTCGTAAACGCGTTCGGCCTGGGGCGTATAGATAACGGTTTCAAAAATGTCGCGGAGGGGGTCTTCCAGGATTTGCCAATCGGTGGAATCGGCCAATACGATGATTTTGCGAGCAGGACCGAGGGATTCGGGCAAGTGGTCGCCACATCCGATGCACAAGAGCAGAAAAAATGGAAAAATGCGCATAATAATGTCGTGAAAAGGTGGTTGGGTATAACAAAAAATAAAGATAACAGGATTTGGAAACAGAAACAATGTTCAATTTTTACGAAATATAGTGCCGGGGAAGACGCGCACCGAGCAGGGAAACGACTTCGTGTGAAATATAATTTCCCCATTGGGCGAGGTCATTCACGGTGATTTTGCGGTCGCCCTGTTGTCCGAGGAGGACGACTTCTTCACCGACGGAAACGGGCGGTATATCGGTGATATCGATCATGATGACGTCCATGCAGATTGCGCCGACAACCGGACAGGGTTTTCCGCAGATGAGGACGTGGGATTTATTGGACATGCGGAGGTTGTAGCCATCGGCATATCCCAGGGGCGCGAGGGCGATGCGAGAGGGGCGCGTGAGTGTGTATGTGCCGCCGTAACTGAGGGTTTGGCCGGTAGAAAAATTTCGCACTTGCGCGATCCTCGCTTTGATGGTTAGCGCGGGAGAAAGTGGGAGCGTGCCTGCACCTTGCGTGGGGGGAATGCCATAGGTGAGCAATCCCACGCGCACGAGGTCAAAATGCGATTCGGGCATGTGAACGGTCATGACGCTGTTGGCGGCGTGGCGCCAGGGAACCGAAATGTCTGTGAGTTTGGACAGGCATGAGGCAAATGTTTTGATTTGATGGCGCGCCTTGTCCATGTCCTCTGCGCGTTCCCATGCCACATGTGTTGCGATACCCTCGAGGAATAAGTAGGGATTTGCGGCGATTTTTTTTACAAAGGCGGGGACCTCATCGGATAATAGGCCAAGGCGGCCCATGCCGGTATCGACTTTGAGATGTATGCGGGTGTGTGTATTGTGGCGCCTGGCCGCGGCTTCTATCGGTGATATCGCGGCGGGATGACCGATGGTTTGAGACAGGTTGTGGGCAACAATGCTGTCGGCCTGTTCGGGCATGGTGGGGGCGAGCACGACAACTGGTGCTGTGATGCCCGCACTGCGAAGGGCAACGCCTTCTTGCAGCAGGGCAACGCCGAGTGCAGATGCGCCGCCTTTTATGGCTGCTTTAGCAGCGGGTATGAGGCCATGGCCATAGGCATTGGCTTTGACAATGGCCATGACCTGTGTTGTTGGCGAGACGAACTGACGGACTGCAGAAATATTGTTGGCAATGGCCGATAGATTTACTTCGAGCCATGCGGGTCGGTCGGGTTGGGGCATTTAGTAGAGTACCTCAAAGCGCGATCCCAGATCGGGATATTTGGTGACTTCGATGCGTACGGGAAATGCCTGTTTGAGCGATTCAACGTGGGTAATGATCAAAATTTTTTCAAAATCCCCGCTGATGGCCTGTATGGCTTCCACGAGGTGGTCGAGTCCTTCGGCATCCTGGGTGCCAAAGCCCTCGTCGATGACCAGGGTTCGCAGGCGCGTGCCCGTGCGGCGGGCAAGGAGTTTGGACAGGGCAATGCGGATAGAAAAGTCAATGCGAAAAGCTTCTCCGCCAGAATAGAGTTCGTAGCTGCGTTCGCCGAGTTCATCGCTAATTTTAATATCGAGGGTTTCGCGCGTTCCCCCGGTTTTGAGGTCTCGCAGAGATTCCAGGGCAATTTGGGTGCGGTTGTCTGTCAGGCGCGCGAGAATGCGATTGGCTTCTTCTTCGATTTCTGGAATGGCTTGTTCGATGATGAGTGCCTGAATACCGTCTTTGCCAAATGCGGTGGTCAGTTCGCGATAGATGCGGATATCGCGTTCGCATGATTTGATTTTTTCTTTAACTGCGTTTTGTTCTGCACTGAGTGCATCGCAGTGCTCAATTTGAGATTGCAGAGCGGCATTTTGCTGGAGCAGGCTGTCGCGTTGGGCGCGCATCTGTGCAATATTTTTTTCCAGAGTATTGGCTTCTTCAAGGGTAGATTCGGCGCGGTTGATGGCTGCGGCGATTTCTGTCAGGCGTTTTTGCGCTTGTTCGTTGCGCTCTGTGAGTTCTGTCAGGCGTTTTTCTGCGGTTTTGAGTTGCGTTTGTGCATTTTCGAGGTCGCGTTCGGCCACTTGAAGGCGTTCGTATTGCGCTGGAACATCTCGCAGGGAGGCGAGTTGCTGGGAGATGCGCTGGTGGTGTTTGGCATCGTAATTCAGGGTGTGGATACGATGGCGCACTTGCTCGCGTTCTGCTTGTTCGTTGAGCGCGTATTTGGCTTCGTCCAGCCATTGTTGTGCGAGGTCGCGTTTTTTGCGAAATGAGGGCAATTCCGCGAGGATTTTTTCTTTTCGTTCTTCGGCGAGTTTAAGTTGGGCATTTTGTGCCTCAACAGAGTCGAGTTCTTTGAGTTTTTCGCGCAGGGTGCGGTGTTCGGCTTGGTTATAGGTCAGGTTATCAAGCGCACTGCGGGCCTGGGATAGGGCGCGCGCATCCGGGCTGCTCTGGGTTTGTTCGCGCAATTGGATTTTTAGTGCGTTGATTTCAGCCGCCAATGTCTCGCGGGTTTGCACGGCATTTTCGGCTTCTTTTATTGCGGCTTCGGCTTCAGCGAGGCGTTGGGCGATGCCTTCACGCTGTGCGAGTTGGTTTTTAATCTCTTGATAGCGATGTCTGTGCTGTTCGCGTTCTGATTCGGCTTTTTGATTATCCGATTCCAACTGTGTGATCTGCGTCTGTTGTTCTCGCAACTGCTTCGAGAGTTTGGCTGTTACTTCTTCGCGGTGGTGCTGGTCGAGTTCGCTGCCGCACAAGGGACACGAAGCATCCTGAACATTTTGCAAAATTTGCTGCTGTTGGGCGATGTCTTTGTGGTTTTGGCGCAGGGTGTCGAGGCGTTCCCCGGCATTTTCGATCTGAATTTTGAGAGCACTGCCTTTGTTGCGAATCTCATCGCGTTCGGTCTCGATGGATTGGATTTCCTCTACTTGTGCACGGAGAGATTGCCGCGTTTTTCTGCGCACTTCAATCTCGGCTACCAGCACATCGGTCTGCTGAAGTTGATGTGTGCGGGTGTTGATATCTACTTTTATATTTTCAACAGTACTATCTATTTGTCGCTCGAGATCTCGAATATTGCGCTCAACGCGCTCTCGGTTTTCACGTATGTCTTCCCATTCGCGGTCCTGTTGCCTGGCTTTGTGCAATGCTTCGATCTGTGTTTGAATGGTTTGGCGGTCGGATAGAAGTGTCTCTGTTTCTCGCAATGCGCGTTCAGCATCTCCAATGCGTATTTGCCATTCGCCGAGGCGGCGTTCCACTTCGTGACGCTGGTCGGCGATTTTTTGATCGAGTTCTCCTGCGCGTTTTTCAAGTGGTCTCAAGACGTGTAGTTTTGTCTGCAGGTCTGTGTCTTCTTTTTGGAGTGTCCGATATTTTTCGGCGGCGTTTGTGATTTCGGCGCTTCTGTCGAGGATTTCGCGATAGGCTGCCACATCTTGCCGCGCTTTTTTACACGCATTTTGTTGTTCCCCCATGTCCGATTCGGTGCGCGATATGTCTTTTTGGAGAGCCTCTCTCTCGGCTTCATGGCGTTCGCGTTGGGTGCGTATTTTTCGCAGTGCTTCGCGGCGATTTTCCGCGTTTTCCAATTCGCTATTGCAGGCCTGGAGTTGTGCGTTGACGCTGTCGCGCTGTGATACAAATTCATCGCGTTTTTCTATGGTTTCCGCGATGTCATCTCTTTTTGCGCGAGCTGTTGCAAGTTCTATATCTCCTTTGCGCGCGTGCTCTCGCGCAAGAGAAGCCAGGTCGTCGTAATGCGATAAGCCGAGAATGTCTGAGAGAAGGGCTTTTCGCTGGCTCGCTTTGCAGCGCGTAAATTCATCTGCGCGCCCCTGAAGCAAAAAGGCCGAGTTGATAAAGGTCTCATAAGTCATTCGCAACAGGGTGTCGATACTGGCCTGTGTTTGGCGTATGGCACTTTCTTCCGAGAGGGTTTTGTATGCGTTCGTTTCTGGGGAGTAAATTTGAAATTCGAGACGAGTGGTCGCGCTTTTGCCAGTTTTGCGAAAGCTGCGGCTGATGCGATAGCGGTCATTTTCGAGAAAAAATTCAAAATCGACCCGCATTTCAGTGGTGCCAATGCGCAACAGACCGTCGTTGGGACGACGGTCACTACCGGATTTGCGGGCTTCTCCCCACAGTGCCCAGGTGATGGCGTCGAGCAAGGCAGATTTGCCGTGCCCATTGCGGCCAGATATGCAGGCGACGTGAAAGCTCGAAAAGTCGAGGGGGGGCACGTTTTCGCCATAGCTGAGGAAGTTCTGGAGGGAAAGGCTTATGGGAATCATTCGCTACCTCTGAGCTCGGCTTCGAGTTGCGCGCCGTAATTCTGAAGGTCTTTTTCGATGTTTTTGAGGTCGGGGTGATTTTGTAAGTATGCGTGGAGCGCGTCTTTTATGTCCATATCTTCTGAAATGCTGGATCTGCGCTGCTGTTTTTGGACTCTGGGCCTGGGCGCAATGCTGGCGATCATGAACGCATCTTCGAGCGCGTTTTTGACGGCTTTAAGGTCAACGGTATCTGTGCGGTCGCCGGGCAAATCATAGATGACGCGCACAATGGCATCGGTCAGGGTGTGTTTGTCGAGGGCTTCAAGTACGGCTGTTGTGGGGTCCTGATCTGGGGCGATATCAACCGATATCGTGGAAAAGGGACGGGCCGGTGTACGTACAAATTTGTAAGATGTCGTCCTGCCTGTCTCCAGAGTCTCAATTGTGACCATGACGACGCCTTTGGTTTCTCGCTCTTCGCCAAAATCAATGCGTTCAATGCTGCCGGAATACACGACAGGGGGTTGAGCATTGGGGTTGAGGTCCTGAAATTTGTGGATATGGCCCAGGGCGACATAGTCAAAGGCGGGGTTGGCGAGTGTACTGGTAAGAAAAACGGGATCGCGCCCAATTATTGCGGTTTGTTCAGAGCCGGATAAGGTGGCGTCGGCAGCGGCGAGATGGCCCACGAGAACGGAGGGGATAGCGGGATTGACCTGTGAGGATAGATGGTCAATTAAGAGGGCACCCAGGTTTTGCAGTTGTTCGACGACTTCTTCTTGCGACAGGTTGTGATAGGGTCCCTGAGTCAACAGGCGGCTGCGGTGCAGCCAGGGCAAGCAGGCAACTTGAACGGGGCCAGATTTTGTGTCAATGGGTATGAGGCGGTCTTCAGAGGCGATATAGACGCCTTTTGTGCCCAGTGTGCCAAAGATGTCAACAGATGAGGCTTTGCCATAAGATACGGGGCTGTCGTGGTTGCCGGTGATCATGACGATGGGTATGTCGCGGGCACTGAGCATGTGAATGAGGGATGCAAACTCGCGCTGGTGTGTGGGCGTGGGATCGCATGAGCGATAGGCGTCACCGGCAAAGATGACGAGATCGACATCTTCTTTAATTGCCTTTTCAAATGCAAACCGAAGACTTTTGATAAAGTCTTGCAAGCGCGTGTGAAGGCCCGTACCCGAATCGAGTCGGCCGTAGTTTTCAACGCCAATATGGGTGTCGGCAACATGTAGAAATTTGATGGACATAGTGTTATTATGGGGAGAGAGGACAGGGGAAATTTAAAGAAGAAATAAGATGATGCAAAGAGCAAAGTTTACACAGCACAGGTTTACGGGCTTACCTCTGGCGTGAGTTTTACTTTAATCTGAAGAGTTGTGACATCTGTGAAGTGAATCGCCAGTTTTCTGCGGCCCGTATTATCGGCTTGTTTGGGATTGGGGGAAGTGGGCAAGGGGGTTGCGTCGAGAACTGTAAATATCGCGTCAGATGGCGATAAAATTTCCGCTTTGAGATGTTTGTCTCTGCGCGTTAGAAGGGCGGTTTGACCGTCGAGTTTGACACTGGCTCTCGTGTGCATAAACCACCAGAGTTCAGATGGTGATTTGGCTTCAATGTCGTCGGTGATCACGACATGATTTTGGTCTATCATCTCAAAGGTCCGCTGTGCGCGCGTTGCATTATCGACATAAACGTCGGTGAGGTCGAGAATAGCTGTCGCGCGATTGGCCTCGGATTTGAAGGAGGTGATGGGGCATTGGGCCTTGGGATTCTGATCTGGGCCATTGCCGGGGTTGAAGACGAGGGTATTATGGCCTTCGGCGCGGATGCGATAAAATTCCCACCGTTGGCGTTTGTTGCGGTGTCTTTGATAGGTTTCGCGTTCCGTGCCCGAGTCGATAGCCCATCGCTCGCCGAGTGCTTCGAGGATGAACGTGCCCTGATCGAGGTGTCGGTGCATGCCCAGATTGTAATTGCCGCCAGCTTGAATGCCCAGGACCAGTGCATTGGGGTCGGTCCACGATGTGCGGAAGGTGGCAACATCGGCTTTGCGAAAGTGTTTGTTGAGGGGTAGGGTGTTGGGATCAAAGTTTTTTGCACGGTCATCAAACCACAGCAAGTCGAGCACAGTTCCCCTGCCGTGTTGTCTGAGCGTATCGTAGCGGAACCAGCTATAGTGTTGTATGCCGTAGTGCTTGCCCATCCAGAAGTGCATGGGAGAACTCATGCGCCGCAACCCGCAATCGGCAAAGTCAAAACTGTAGCGATCCGCCCCCGAGATGTAAATCTGATAATCCCCGCTTTCTTTGAACCCGGGTGTGGCTGTGAGATCAAAGTCCGTGCCGAGTGCGCTGAACAGGCTGGATAAAAAGAGCACGTTGTAACGCGTACCATAATCCCAATAGGTGACGCCTTCGATACCCGCGCCATCGGGTGCGTAAAAATTCATCGATAGGGGAATACCTTTGATGCCCGAGTGGAGAATTTCACTGGCGAGTTCTGGTTCTTCATCGGCTATGACGAGCGCGCCCATGCCAAGCCCACCATTGCAGACCTGGTTCCAGTTGTTGTGACTGCGCGCCCACCAGGCGTTTTCACGATAGCCTTTTAAGCCGGGTTTGAGACCCTTTTCCACTATAGCACTGCGAAGGATGCTACGCTGGTCTTCTGTCCAATGGTCGTATAACCAGTCGTATCCAACGGCAAAGGCATAGGTCATTTCTGCAGTGTCGAGAAAGTGACCGGGATTCCAGTCTTTGAATCGCGCTGCGGCTTCGAGTTCGGCCCAGGCGCGTTCCAAATAGGGTTTTCCACCCTCCATGAGATAGAGAAAGGCGAGTTGCCGCACGCGCTCTTTCACGCGGCGGCTGGTGGAGAGTAACCGCCTTCCGTCAGGGATGCTGTATTTTGAAGGTTTTTGCGTGAGTATTTCCCGGGTTTCTCGCTTGATCCTGCGATAGATTTTTGCAGCAACAGTGTCCTGGGTAATTTGCTTTTTGATGCGTGCGAGGGTGTTTGCATCCATCATCAGGCGCGGGTGACCAGGTTTTAAGGTCATTAGAATCTGATCCCTATCCGGGGGGGTGAATGCTTCTGCATTTGTTTGGATACTCAGCATAAGGATGATTATTGCAGCGATTGATTTCATGATGTCTTTTCTTTTTAACAACAACGAGTTCGCCCAGCTTCCACTGAGCGAACTCGTTTGGTTATGACCTGAGATTTTCACAGGTATTTAGCTGTCGGTATTTACCTTAACGCCTTTTTTTGTCAAGGCGGGAATATGCGTTTTCATCGATGCTTCATTCAGGGCGTTGCGCCTGATATTCAGTGTTGCCAGATTGGCCAGGCCCGCGGCCGGTGCTATATCCATGACTTTGTTGTTGTTCAGCCCCAGGGTTTTCAACTCGGCCATGCCCGACACTGCCGAAATATCCGCGACTTTGTTGCTGGAGAGATTCAAGTTTCTCATTTTGGTCGCCCCAGAAAGTGCCGAAATATCAGAGACGTTGCGGTTCGCACTGAGATTCAGCGTTCTCAAATTGGTTAATTTAGCAAGTGCCGAGATGTCGGATACATTATTGCGGGTAAGATTCAGCGTTCGCAGTTTTTTCAAACCGGAAAGTGCCGAAAGGTCAGAGACGGCGTTGCTATTGGCGACCTTGTTTTCTACGCGCGTAGCACCAAGGTTCAGTACTGTCAAATTGGTTGCATGCTCGAGTCCGCTCAAATCGCTGATGTTTGCATTTGGCGCAACAAGGCGTCGCAATTTTGCCATGTCAGCCGTGGTGATCACCGCATCGCTCGCCATGTTTAGAGAATCCGCAATAACCGCACGCAGATTGGCATCGGCGATCATGACGGGTTTTGGCGCCATTTGTTTGGCACTTTCGCTTTTTTGCTCGCTCTTCAGGTGATGGCCCGCGTCACTCGCGCTATAGCTGCATGCAATGAGGAGTGCGAGGATCAGGGGAAGATGTCGATACTTCATGGTTTTTTCCTCCAGATGGGGGTGAATGAGGCACGCAAAGTGCCCGTACTAAATGGATGTGATTTTGAGCACATGTACCGTAACAATTTACGAGAGATTTCCTCCTTTCTGTTGTGGTGCGTGTTCTTGTGTGCTCTAATCTGAGCTATGATAATATAAAAGCGGTTGATTAGTCAATAAAAATAAGAGGTAAGAAAAGAGGAGGGGGCTAACGTTTGAGGTCGAGTTGTGCAGACCAGGAGGAGGTGCGGTGGTGGCTGTAGCGCGTTGACAGGCGAAAGTGCGTGGTTGCCCAGGTGAGGCGCAGACCGCGATTGGTGCCGTCTCCCGAGAGGGTGAGCAAGCGTATGCCGCCCCAGACATCGGGTTCAATGTCGTAGATACGCGCGTTGTAGGTTGAGATCTTGTGCTGGGTGGCCCATAGTGCGAGGGAAAAGCCTGTTGATTTGCCGAGTTGGAGGCGAAGTCCGGCAGCGTTTCCCGATGTACCGGCGTGGGCGCGCTGTAGCCAGGCGGTCATGGTGCGTGCGGGACGTTTGTAGATGAGTGCGAGGCGAAGGCTTTGGCGAGGCACGCGATTTGTCGTACTTCTGGCATCGGCAGTCAGGCGCGCAGAAAAACCTCTGCTGAAGCGGTGGGTAAAATTGAGCCGCAGGCGAGCACCTCGTTCTGGCAGTGCGCTTTTCTCTGGCTTGAGATGGCCGTGGCGATCGAGGGCGATATCGAGGCGTTTGTGTTTTGATATGCGCCAGGTCAGACCAAAGAATGCGCCCCATTCGTTGTTGGGGGGAGAGCTATAGGCGGCATAAGGTGCGCCGTGCAAGCTGTGGAAATTGGCGCCATAGTGTCTGCCAATGAGGTGAAGACGCAGGATGGGCGTACCGGCGATGAGACCGGTTATAAAAGCTTTCGGGGTGATTTCGCCAAACAAGGCGATGCTGCCAGTGCGGTAGAGGGCGTTGAGGCTGAATAACATGCCTGCCTGAGCAGTGCGCGGTACGGCGGATTCTCCGGCTATGTCAGACGCAACGGGTGCAAAGGCTGTGTTGAGGATTGCCAATCCAATGTGTTTTTGCGAGGAGCCAATGGCTATGTTCGCGCCTGTGAGGTTTTCGCGGAGTGCGTTTTTGCGCGCTTGTGAGGTTTCGGTGTGGTGAAGGCCGCTGGTGTAGATGCGCGTGTCAGAGCCAAAGGTCGCATCCCAGGTCATTCGGCCATACATCAGGCTCCATAACAAATGGGTGTGTGAGCCACTCAGATAAATGCCGCGCAGGGCACCGTGCTCTGTGCTGGTGCGGTTGCCCGATTGCGTTGCAGTGCGGGCGCGGGCATAGCTCATGCCGGTCGCGCTGCGGGTGCGGCGAGAAAAGAGCAATCCCTGTCCCCATTCCGGACGCACGTCTCCCAGGATGATGTTGACGCGCGAAAGGGGCAGGACAATATATCCGGTGACATGATCGGTAAGGGTCGGTTCTTCTGGATCGCGTTCTGTAAGAAAAAAGGCAGAGAGGCGTGAGGGTGAAGAGATTTCGAGTCGTTGGTAGAAACGCATGTCGCTAAAGCTATTGGCGCGTTTGGAAGGGCGCGAGATCCGAGATGTGTATTGCAAACGCCATGGGCGCGGGGGTGCGATGGAGAGATAGGGCGCGATGAGATCGATGTGTTCTTCCGATAAGCCCTGCACATAGGCGAGTTCTGAAAGGGCGCGATAGGGGCGACGGGCGATGATTCGTCGGACGAGTTCTGGGGTGAGACCGGGCAGAATGAGCAGGTCTTTCGCGCTTGCGCGATTGAGTTCGAGGCTTATGCCTTCGAGGTCGCGTAACAGGTCGTTATATGCTTCGGCTTCGCTTTCGGTGTAGATGGCGGGCGGTTGCGCGAATAGGAGCGCGGGAACGCACAGGGTGAACACAATGTGCCATGCGAGCGTGCGGATGTGAAAGATTTGTTCTGGCATTGGGCGCGTTTGCGATATAAAGGTCTGTATTTACAGTAAGTTGCTTTATTACTGCAATAGACCTTATGCAAACGGTATGCCAGAAGAATTAAAAATTGAGAATTGAGAATTAAAAATTAAGTACAGGCGTAGCCTATACAACGATTTCTCATTTTTGATACAGTTCTATTCTGCGATTTCTGATGGTGAGCATATACATCCAGGCATTTTCTCGATGGCCTTTGCCAAAAGATATTTGGCCGGTTGCACCGGGTATGTTGGTAAGGGTTTCAAGGCGGTCTCGCAGGCGGTCTCGGGTGGTGCCGCCCGCGTTTATGCCGTGCAGGATAGATAGCATGGCATCGTATCCGAGGGCGGCAACGATATTTTGTTCTTTGCCAAAGCGCGAACGGTAGGCGTTGACGAAATTTTGCACGGATTCGAGGTGGCTCTGGTCGTAATATTTTGCGACAAAAACAGCACCATCGACATAGTTGCCTCCGTCGCGAGCCACTTGATCGTGGTTCCAGCCATCGCTACCGAGTACCTGGGAAGAGACGAGGGCGGAGTGAAATTGGGGGGCGATGAGTAAGATGTCTTCAGCGCCACCGGCAATGAGGATGCCGTCCAGGGCTTTGACAACTTCGAGTTGCACGGTGTCGGGATCAACTCTGACGGGTGGAGGAGGGGCAACGCGTATGTCCCCGAGGATTAAGGAGTCAATTTCCGAAGCGAGATCGTCGGGCGCTTGAAGTGCCAGTCCCGCGCTGCGGATGCGTTCAAATTGGCGGCGATAATCCGTGGTGCCCGGTTCATACCATTCTTGAATGAGCACTTCGGCACCGAGATCTTCGGCTCTGATGGCAAATTCGCGGGCGATGCTCCGGCCATAATCATCTCGAGATGCGAGTGAGGCCAGCGTTCGCAAGCCCTGTTTGTGTACGGCGTGTTCTGCAATATGCCTGCCCTGCGCGCCCGGTGTTGCGTTGACTTGAAAAACGTAGGGACTGAGGGATGCAATGCCGTCATCTGAGGCTGTTGGAGCCACCAGAGGCACTTTTTGGGCACTGAGCATGGTTGCGATAGGCGTGGTTTCCGCGCTTGTGAGCGCGCCGATGATGGCGAGTACTTTGCGTTCTTCAACAAGGCGCTGTGCCGCGCGTGCTGCGCGAATGGGATCGCCTTCGGAGTCTTCGAATATCAGTTCGACCTGGTCGTGAGATACGAGTGCATTGCGGTCTCTCGCAAGTGTGATACCGTTGCGAAGGTTTTCGCCGTTTGGGGTGCCCAATGGGGCGATGACGCCAATTTTATAGCGCGCATTTTTGGGTTCTGGAGCGGGTTGGGGCGATGGCGCAGCGCGCGCGTGCATGAGGATTTGGCGAGCGTGTGCGGCAAATTGTCCGTTTGGATGGTGATCGAGAAAGAAGGACAGGTATTTGTTGCCCGTTTTGGGGGTGCCGAATTTGATGTGCCAGTGCGCTTTGCCAAAGGCAATGGCTTCGTCGATGATGGCGCGATTAAAGTTGGTTTTCAAATTTTCGACCTCTGCCGTGGTCAAATTTTCGCTGCCAGATAATTGGCCCAGGCGGTCGGCTGCACGCGCTTTGGTGCGTATGTCGGCGCGGCTGGTGAGCACGCGCGCATATTGTGTAGCGGCGTTGTAAATCTGGCGCTGGTGAAAATAGCAGTCGCCGATGATCAGGTCGGTTTCGGAGACGTATCGGCTGCGCGGATAGTGGTGTTGAAGCGCGATGGCCTCGTTCAGAGCCAGATCGTACGCTTTCAATTTGTAGTGCGATTTTGCCAGCATGAATCGCGCGGCAGAGGTGCGCTGGTTGGGGGGATGTTGTTCTATAAGTTCGATAAACCCATCCCGGGCGTCTGATAATTTGTCCTGGTTATAATGGGCAAGTGCGCGTTGGAAGAGGGTTTCCGCTTTTTGGCTGAAGATCTCACTCGATATCTGGGTAGAGAAGAGGAGGAGAAACAGGAATGTGGATAATGTTTTCATTGAACAAGATTGATAAAATCTTCTGGGTGCAGTTTTTGAAGTCGCTGTTGAAGGCGTCCGGGGGGATGTTTTTTGGATAGTTCGGCACTTTTTTGCACCACTTTTTCGTCAATGTAGATTGGCGCGTCAAATTTGAGTGCCATCAAGATCGCGTCGCTGGGACGCGCGTCGAGTTCCAAAGGGGTTACAGGGGAGGTGAGATGCAATTGCGCGCGATAGACGTGGTCTATAATGTCTGTGATGAGCGCGTGTTGAACGCTGGCTTGCAAGTTTTTAATAACCGTTCTGATCAAATCGTGTGCAAATGGACGCGGCGGTTTGTAGTCATCGCCTGAAATATGAAGGGCAAGCGAGAACATTTCGCCCATTTGAATCCATATTGGCACGCGGTGGTCGCCGTCTTTTTGTTTGAGCATAACAACCGGTTCTTCTAATTGGCGGTCGATAAATATGCCTTCGATTTGGGCTTCATAGACCATGGACGCGACCTCTGTTCGTTTTTCAAAATATAAAGGAGGGCAATGGAAGGGTCAAGTGGTCAGTCTAAACATACCGAGAATGATGCGGTAATAATTTTAAGAGACTGTTTTAAAACTCATTTTGCCCCTTCTCAGCTATGCGCTATTGCCCTGTCATTCTGAGCGGAGCGCAGCGGAGTCGAAGAATCTCTTACCAACTCAGGTGGAAAAGATGCTTCGGCTACGCTCAGCATGACAAAACGCCGGACATGCGTAACATCAGGTATTAATTTTAAAACAGCTTCTAAGACATTTTTTTAGACATCAACGGTTTTTGGATGGGTTTGTGGATGTTCTTTGCGCCATTGGTCAATTTTTTCTGCGTCTGCTTCTGTCAAGACAATATGCCCTTTCGCGCTGTTTTGGAGGCCAACCCCAATACCTGCTTTCGCCATGGATTTGATAATTTTTTTAATGGTGTGAGGGGAGACATTCCAGGATTTTGCCAGGCTCGATACTGTGAAAATTTCTGAAGTCTGTCCGTTAATCGTGTTTTCAGGATTTTGTATGATGTCTGACAAATTCACAGCCTGGGTCGCTGCATCAATTGTGATAGATACGAGCCTCCCCTGGTCGTCGTATGAAAAGAGAATATTGTCATGTTCACCATCAACACCGGCATTTTCGGTTTTGGATACGAGGCCCTGAGCCAGCGTAATTTCCAGGGTATCTGAATCGGGGAAATACATAAATGGCTCTTTCATGGTTTACTCCTTATTTATATCTGCTATCTGGAAAGGCGTTCAAGACAGTTTTTCCATCGGAAAGAAAGACAATTCGAAAATATTTTTTAGCATCGGCAATATAAACCCATCGCCGAATGCGCCCCGAAGATTCTACTGCATAACCTTCCATATTTCCACTGTCAACCGCATCGACAATTGCCCGCAAATTTCTCAACGTTTCAGGATGTTTTTCGAGCAGCACGGTAACAAAATAATTCGTGACGTTCATGCTCTGATCTTTACAGAAAAGTTACGCAATTACGAAAATTATGACAACTGTAGATGTGATGTTCGCAGATGTGAACGGCACATTTACTCCAAAACGAGTGAGACGGCGAGCCAGCCACCTACGGGTATGATGTTGGATATGAGTTTGGGGTGGTTGGCAACGCGGCGGTTGTAATCCTGTATGCCTCGGCGACCATCGCCTTGGGGCAGTGCGCGATGTGCGTGCCCGTGTCCATTGGCGTTGTCGGCGATAATGAGGCCGCCCGGGCGCGTGTTCTCAAGGGCAAAGTCGAGGTATTTGGGATAGCTTTCTTTGTCTGCGTCGATGAAGATGAGGTCAAAAGGTCCGTCCTGCGCCGCGTCTTTCATGAGTTCTGCGCCGTCGCCCAGGCGCACGTCTGTTCGGTCTGATAGTCCGGCTTTTTCGTAGTTGCGCCGCGTGACATCGGCGTGTTTGGGTTCAATTTCGAGGGTGATGAATTGTCCATCTTCAGGCAGTGCGCGGGCGAGCCAGATCCCTGAATAGCCAGCGAGCGCGCCAAATTCAAGAATTTTTTTTGCGCCGATTGTTTTTGCGAGCAAATACAGGGTTTGTCCGGCTTCGGGGCTGACGGAGATTCGCGGAATACCCTGTTCGACAGCTGCGGGCATGATGTTTTTGAGCAAGTCGTCTTCACGGGCGAATACTTCCCGTTTGTATGTGTCGAGATCGGAATAGGATTGTTGCATTGGGTTAGCCTTTCATTGTACGCTTTTAGAATGTGATTCTTCTACCTTCTTGTGCCGATTGATACGCGCCGAGGATCATTTCAACGGAGACGCGACCCTCTTCGGGGGAGACGCGTTCGTCGCTCAGGCCGCGAATGTAGTTGATAAAGGGACGGGGTATGCCAGCGATGCGCTCGCCCTGCCCCTGGGGTATGTCCATTTTGAATTCGGTCCAGCGATTGTCACCGCGGCGGATGTATTTGAGTGGGACAGCGTCTTCTGGTCGTGGTGCAGAAGTAGAAGGCGCGTCGCCGTAGTCCTGGATGATGGTCCCCTCATCGCCGTAGATTTCAGTGGTGTTGACACCTGCGGCGGTGGTGGAGCCATTGAATAATATGCCCATCATGCCGGTTTCAAAGCGGAAGATGGAGACGCCGTTATCGTCGGGCGCAGTATCTATCACGATGTTATCGATTTCGGCCATTACTGAGACGGGGCGACCAAATATCCAGTAGAACCAGTCGGCGGCATGGATGGCGTCGTCGAAGTACATTCCGATATTGGCAATGGGGTCGAGGTGCCATCTGGACGCGCCAGTGACAAAGTGGGGATTGAGCAGTACGGGGATGCAATGTCTTCGGCGCACGACCGCGATATTACCAACTATGTCTTTGTCAACGAGTTCCTTAATTTTGCGGTTGACGGGGTCCTGCCGCATTTGAAAGGCCATACTGAATTTGACGCCCGATGTATTCACGGCTTCGATAATGCGGTCGCAATCTTCAAGGGTGGTGGCCATGGGTTTTTGTAGCAGGATGTTTTTGCCAGCTTGAGCAGCCACTATTGCGTATTCTGCGTGGCGATTGGTTTCGATGCCGATCATGACGGTGTCGATGTTTGGGTCGCCGAGTACGGCGTCTGCTGATGTGCGATATTCCATGCCGAATTTGTTGGCATTCTCGCGCCCGCGGTCTTTGTTGTCGTCCCATGTGGCGATGAGTTCGACATCGTTGTAATGCTGCATTTGACCGCAATATGTGTTGATGTGTCCGTGTGCGTGGCTGATTACGCCAATGTGAACTTTGTCCATAGAGTAGTACCTTTGATGTTGTGTTGCAAAGTCGAGGCAGGGATGCCTCTCTTACACGTAAACAACGGTTTCGGTGTCGAGCGATTCAATTGCTGCGGCAATGACTTTTTGCGCGGCGAGGCCTTCTTCGCCTGAGCCATCGATGTCTTCGGGTGCAATCCCGTCGCTGACCTGGCGGAGAAATGTGCCGATGCGGTCGCGAAAGGTGTCGATAAAGTCTCCAAATCCTCCAAAAGCAGGGTCTGTGTACACGGTTTTTTCGAGGTCTCCCGCCGGGTAAAGGGTGAGTTCGTGCCACATATCTTCAAGGACGAATCGACCGCCTGTTCCGCCGACTTCACAGCGTTCCATAGGGTGTCCGCGCGCGATGTCGTAACTGCCCGTGAGTGAGCCGACTACGCCGTTTTTAAAACGCATGTTGAATTGCGCGGTGGACCATATTTGTCGCCCCGGTGCTTTGGTGGCGAAACATTGAACCGCTTCTATGTCGCCACAGAAATAGCGCATGACGTCAATGGTGTGTGGGTGGAGTGCTTTGAGATGATAATACGGCGAACTCTCCGCCGGGTTCATGATCCACATTGCCATATTGATAAAGAGCAGGTGGCCCAGGCGACCTTCATTTACCCATTTTTTTGCAAGGCGAGCAGCAGGAGTAAAGCGGTGGTTGAGGTCAATGCCGTAGCAGACGCCCATTTCTCTGGCTTTGGCGACCATTTCTTCGCCATGTGAAATATTATTTGAGATGGGTTTTTCACCCAAAACGTGACAGCCAGCTTCGAGGGCTTGCATAGTGGGTGCGTAGTGATCGCTGCTGTATTCATACCCGCCCGTGGCTACGCTTACCACATCGGGTTTGCGTTCTTCAAGCATTTTCTGAACATTGTAAAAAGCGGTGACGCCCAGGCGTTGTGCAGTGGTATTTGCGCGGGTTTCGTCAATGTCGCATACGCCCACAAGTTGGGACAGCGGGTTATCCACATAAATATCAGCGTGCCGGTTGCCAATTGGCCCCAGTCCAATGACACATACACGTAGCATAAGGAAGGGTCTCCATATTTGGGATTGGTGTTCATTCATCCAGTGTTTGCTGGCGACGGCGGCGAGCCAGTTCGCGCAGGTCATCAACGCGGTCGGATTCATCGACGATTTCAGAGCCGAGAATTTCTTCGAGTACGTCTTCAAGTGCCAGAACGCCAGCGAGGCCTCCGTATTCATCGATGACGACAAAGAGGTGTTGACGGCGGTCGAGGAACATTTGCAAGATACGGTCGAGGCTATGGGATTCAGCGACAAAATGTACGGGGCGCATGAGGTCTGATAATTTGCTGTCGCCGCGAGCGTCTGTGAGTGCAGCCAGGATGTTGCGCCGCAAAACAATGCCGACAATGTCTTCAAAATCTTTTTCGTAAACGGGAATGCGGCTGTGAGACCATATTCCGCGCTGGTTGTGGGCTTCTTCAACGGTGAGATCGTCTTTGAGTGAAAAGACAACTGTTCGCGGAGTCAGGACCTCCCTTGCGGTCTTGGATTTGAGGGAGAGTATATTTTGTATTACGCGCGCTTCTGTGGGGTCCAATGCGCCACTGCGTCTTCCCAGGCGCGCGAGTGAAATGAATTCTTCATCGGAAATATCCTGTTCTTTTTGTTCTTTGGCAACCAGGCGCGTGGCCAGGCGCGATAATACAATAAACGGTGCGAATATCCAGACCAATAATTGGAGGGGGCGGGCGATGATGCTCGCCAACGGGCGTGCATAAACAACGCCGACTGTTTTGGGCAGGAGTTCGGATAAGAATAAGATGGCGAAGGTCATTGCGATGGAAAAGGCTATGCCGGCAAAGGATTCACCGGATGTTTTTTCTCCCATAACTGCGGTGGCAAAAAGAAATCCCGCGAGGCTGACGCCGCCGGTATTTGATATGGTGTTCAGTGATAAAATGGCGGAAATTGGGCGGTCAACGGTTTGGCGCAGGCGCCGCAGGATAAAACCAGAGGTTTTGTTTTCTCTCGCGAGGGTTTCAATGTGGCTGATGGGTATAGAATAGAGTACGGCTTCGAAGAGCGAGCACATGGCAGAGGTGAGAATAACAGCAGCGACAACAATAATAAGCTCGATCATGGGTTTTTGTCTCCTTGCGCAGTTTGGCAAGACTGGGAGGGTTTCATCTTTTTATTTAAGCATAAATTATTTTTCGTCAAGATGTTTGCGATGTGGGGTACAACTTCGGTAGAGGTTTGACTTCTGGTTCGCAGTAAGGTATTTTCCCTTGCCAAGTGTGTTTGAATCCGCTAAATTACGGCGTCCAAATTTTCGAAATTTTACAGAAAGTACCATTTTACAAAATGCTATGAAGCGCGAAAGAATACATTATAACACGGTGCGCGAAGTTTGTTTTGCGCCGGAAGATCTCGCTCGTCTTTCCGACAATTTGCAGGAAAACGGCGCGCCCTGTCATATCAGCCACTTAATGCCCGGCGAGGCGGACCCCGTGCGTTTGGCTCAGGTTAAAGACGTTATCGAAACGGTGCTGACCGGACGCAAGTACGAGGTTTTGTTGCTGCGCTCGCAGGGCAAGACTTTTACAGAAATCGCGCTACTTTTAGAGATTTCAAAAAGTGCGGTGCAAAGTCACTACCGCCTCGCCATACGGCGGGTGCAACGCGCTCTGGGTATAGAATCAGGACAAAAGGTCAAACCCCCGTCACCATCGCCGTACCCCATAGTCTAACTTTCCTCTGTTTGTTTTGTCAATCAGGTTCCGCTTTGCGCGACCTGTTTTTTTTTGCTCCAATTTCAGCCTCCCTGCTTTTAATTCTTAATTCCTAATTCCCTCTTGTCTTTGTCTCATTCATGTGTATCTTTGGTGGTCATTGAAGTTGTAAATCGCACTTTTTCATTTCTGAAAGGAGTTTTCCATGGCTGTATTTCTTCATACGCGCATTCGCGTGAGCGATTTGGACAAGTCGATCCAGTATTATTGCGATCACTTTGGTTTTGTGCTAAAGAGCCGCTCGGAAAAGTCACCTGCGGGTAATCAGATCTGTCATCTGGAATTGCCGGGCAATGAGCATACCCTGGAATTGACGTATTCCGATGATTACGAGTTGAATGTGCCCGAAGATTTGATGCACTTTGCGATCGGTGTGCCCGATTTGATTGCCTTTTGCGATGAGCTGGAAAAAAACGGACTCGAGATTTGGCCCGGCGATTGGCGAGAGACATTTCCCACGGGTCGCAAAATGGCATTTGTCGATGATCCCGATGGGTATGAAATTGAGTTGTTGGAGAGGTAAGCCTGCAAGAGGAGTGAGCCGTGCAGCACCGTCATTTAAACCATCAACGTTTTACTCTCGCCGCTATAGACGATGTGATTCGTCGCGGTCGCTGGGACGATTGGGCTGAGTTGCGCCGAGCGGCTCTTGAAGACCCCGCTCTGCTCGACAAGATCGAGCGCGTTTGTGCCCATTGCATCGCTGACCCATATGCTCAGCGTCATCATTTTTGGATGAACTATGTCAAAAAACACCGCGATACTTCCTGAGTGGGATCGCGTGTTGTCGTCTGCGTGTCGCCTCCAGCAGATCCTGCCTGAAGCTGTGCTGGTGGGAGGGACTGCGGCAGCCATCCATGCCGAGCATCGCCTTTCCCAGGACGCAGATCATGTGTTGCTCGATTTGCGCCGTTGGTTCGATGAGATTCTCGCCCAATTAGAATCGGTGTCCGGATGGCAGACAGCCCGCGTGATGCGCCCGGTCCAAATACTCGGCAGCCTTGACGGAATTGAGACGGGTGTGCGTCAACTGATCCGCGGCGAGCCATTGGAAACGACGACGCTCCAACATCGGGGCGCGATGTTGACCATCCCAACCCGAGCGGAAATACTCCGCATCAAAGGCGTGCTGATTCTCAAACGCAACACGACCCGCGACTATCTCGACTTTGTCGCACTTGCACACCAGATGGACGACCAGGATGTAGCAGAGGCCATGCGACCTTTCGACAGGTTGTACCATCAGGACAACGGGGAGTCCGCATTACAACAATTACAGGTGCAACTCTCAAATCCCTTGCCCTACGACTTGGAGGACATGGAACTTTCAGAATATAAAGACCTCGCTGCACAGTGGCACGACTGGAACGCAGTGATAGCGGCTTGCACCCATGTCGCGGTTGTTATTTTCGATTATATCTGCGAACAGAATGACTCGGTTCAGGAGTGATGTTACCCAATTTAACTGTGCGTCCAGCGCGGATTTCTGATAGAAAATCTCTTAACGGAATTCTGGAACTAATTGGACCACAATGCATTACGGAGTTGTCCGGTGGGGGTACGTCCATAGATGTGGAGCAGACGCTTGTGGCTGTGCAGGGCGATCAGGTAATTGGGTTCGTGGCGTGGTTGCAGGATGAGATGCAGGCTGTGATTGTGGGGTTTGGGGTGCGTGATACGCATCGGCGCTTTGGCGTGGCAACGCAGTTGGTCAACGCGCTGACAGAGCATTTTCGGGAGGCGGGGGTGCGGTTGTTAGAGGCGGTTGTGCCGTGCGATAGGATGGGCGCAATAGCCGTTTTTGAATCGGTGGGGTTCAGGCGGTTGGGGCGCAGTGCTGCGGACTGCGTTACTTTTGAGTATCGTTTGTGGGGGCGCAGAAATCGGACAGATGGATTTGCGTGATCTGTTGTAAGCTATAAACAGGAGGTGAGAGATGCGCGGTTGCAGGTTGCATCTTTTGTCTCCTGTTATTAGTTTGAGAGTTCTGACAAGCGATTGAGAAAGGTGGACTATGGCCGAAGTACGAGCCTCAAATACAACAGATGCGGCAACGCGCGAGGGTATCACGCTCAGGGCTGTTCTTTTTGGGTTGGTGGTAGTGCTGTGGATTGCGTTTTGGAATACGCATGCCGAGTATATTGCCCACACATCGCGTATGAATATCAGCCATTTCCCAATGGTATTGTTGTGTACATACATACTGGTGGTGTTGCTGAATCAGTTGGTGCGCTGGATAAAGCCGCGATATGCGCTGTGTCAAACCGAGTTGCTGGTGGTATTGGCGATGGGGCTTTTGGGCGCGGCCATTCCCGCTTATGGGTTGACGAGTTTTTTCCTGGGCATGATTTCGGTGCCGCATTATCTGGCGACGCCCGAAAATCAATGGTCGGAATTTGTCCATCCTCATTTGCCCGATTGGCTGGTGCCGAGTAATGAAGGCCACGCCATGCGATGGCTTTACGAGGGCCTGCCTGCGGGGCAATCCATTCCCTGGGATGTGTGGGTTGTGCCGCTGTTCTGGTGGTTGAGCGTTGTTGCAGCCATTGTTCTGGCGTCTATCGCGCTTTCGAGTATGTTGCGAAAACAGTGGTCTGAGCACGAGCGCGTGGCCTATCCCGTGCTCGGCCCTCCGGTAGATCTGGCTTCAGCGGCTGACGCACCAAAGCGGGAAGGCATTTTGTACAATCGGTTGTTCTGGATCGGATGCGGCCTGATTTTTTTTGTGAAGGCGTGGAATATTATGTCGTATTTCAACCCCGGTATTCCCATTATCTGGTTGGGGCAGCAGTGGTTTTATTTTGCCAGATTTTATCCGCCTCAGCATACAGGGGTGAATTTTTTTACGATTGGCTTTGCGTATTTTGCCAATGTGGATGTGTTGTTTTCCATTCTGGTCTTTCATCTTTTGTATCTCAATGAGATTGCTTTTTTTCGTCGGATTGGGTTCACATTATCAGCCAAAACAGGTCCCGGCGATGCGGTGGCTGGCCTGCAAAGTGCCGGGGCATTTATCGCTCTGGTCTTCTGGACATTTTGGACGGCGCGGTTGCATTTGAAGGATGTGTTTCGCAAGGCTTTGTGGGGCGATGATGAGGTGGATGATTCGGGTGAGTTGATGTCGCATCGCATGGCTGTTATTTCGCTTGGGATCAGTGTGTTGTTCATGTTGTTGTGGTTGCGCACGATGGGATTGGAATGGAAATTTGTGTGTCTATTAACCCTGGGTTTGTTCATTGCTTATGTTGGGCTTGCCCGCGTGATTGCCGAGACTGGCGTGGTGTATATGAGTATGCCGATCAACGAGGCCGGGTTCGCAGGTTTGTTTTTTCATCCGGCAGATTATTCGGCAGGCGCGAGAACTTCGATCACGCTATTTTCTGCTTTGCGTTGCCAGAGCAAGGCGATGTTTATGGTGCCTCTGGTTCACATTGCCAGGTTGGGGGAGTTGATCCAGCAGCAAAGGGGGCGTTTGCTGATGACCGTGCTTGTGACACTCATCGTTGGGATTGGTGGGACGGTGATTCTGACGATTTTTTTGAGTTATACTTACGGCGCGTATAATTTTAATGATCTTCCATTTACGCGCTATCCGCCGCGGGTGTACGACGGTCTGGTCAAAGCGTTAAAAGAAGTGCCCGAATACAAACCCGAACGCTATTTGTTTCTCGGTGCTGGAGCACTCATTTTTAGTGTTATGAGTTTTTTGCGGTATCGCTTTACATGGTGGCCTCTGCATCAGATCGGGATGATTGTGCCGGTCGGTCACGCGATGCATTCGACGATGTCTATTTTGATTGCGTGGAGTGCCAAAGCAATTATTCTTCGCATTGGCGGGGCTTCGCTTTATCGGCGTAGCCGGCCCTTTTTTGTCGGGATGCTGGTGGGCTATGGGCTTGCCGTGTTCACGTCCTACGTGGTGGATCAGATCTGGTTTCCCGGGCGGGGGCATCACATGCATTCGTGGTAGGGGATATGAGCAATCAGTCTTTGGCAACACGAGCGGTGCGCGGTGCGTTCTGGACAGGCGGTGGGTTGGGCGTGCATCTAATTGTGACGCTGATTTTCTTTCGGATTCTAAATCTGGAAGATATGGGGTATTTCATCTGGGCACAGCGCGTTTTGGTTATGTTTCAGATGGTTGGTGTATTGGGGCTAAATGATGCTCTGATAAAATATCAAGATGCTTCTCGCATTCATGTTTCTTCTGCTTTTTGGGCCTGTCTTTTTGTGGGGGTTGCACTTTTTTTCGGGTTTATAGCAAGTGAGTGGCTTTTGATTATCTGGTGGGGGAGAACGCCGAATATCGCGGCGTTTTTTGATATTGCGAAACCTATGGCTTTGATTATTCCCCTCGCATCTGTTTCGGGTATTGTGAAAGCAATACTGGCTCGGGAATTGCGTTTTCAGTCCATAGCAATAAGTGAAATGGCTGCCGCGTTGATTGCTGCAATTGTCGGCATTGGTCTTCTCTTTGGTGGTTGGGGCATAAAAAGTGCGGTTTGGAATGCAATAACGAGGGAGATCGCATTGTTGGGCGGTTTGTGGATTGCCGCTGCCTGGATGCCATCGCTGTCGTTTAGTTGGGCAAAACTAAAGGCACTTTTGCCATTTGGGTTTAATGTTTCCGGCGCAAATCTGCTCAACAATATCAACAATAATCTGGACAAGGTCTATTTTGTTCCGGTTTTGCTGGGGCCTGTTGCTGCGGGTCTGTACGCTTTTGCCTATCAATATACAATGGTTCCATTGAATCGGGCGAGTGTTGTGCTGACGCGGGTGGTTTTCCCGGCTTTTTCCGTGGTGCAGCGCAATAATCAGACTTTGCGGCGAGGATATACGCGCACGATTACTGCGATTGCCCTTTTGTCCTGGCCCGCACTAATAGGTGGTTTTATTTATGGGCGAGAGATTTTGTTGTTCGTAAAAGGTGAGGAGATGTTATCTGCTCTTAACCCACTCAGGCTGTTGATTTTAGCGGGTATGCTTAAAGCTGTGGGTACGGTTGTAGGATCGGTTTTTCTCGCCAAGGGAAAGGCAAACTGGTCGTTTCGATGGACGCTTGTAAATCTGATTGTTTTTGTGCCCGCGCTTTATTGGGGCGTGCGCTATGGTATTGATGGGATCGCCGCCGTGCTTTCAGCGGCTGCCGTGTTATTCCTCGTGGTTACGCAAATATTGGTCAACCGTTTGATTGTTTTGCGAATGATTGATTACTTGAAATCATTTGTGGGGCCATTGCTGACGACGCTATGGGTCGCGGCTGCGCTGGTCGCGGTTCGTTCATTAACCGATCTGGGGCCTGTTGAATCTCTGTTGGTGGGGGTGGTGGTCGGGAGCATTGCTTATGCTATTGCGGTGCGTTTGTTCGCCTGGGCGTTTGTGATGCGGTTCTGGCGTGATTTCAGAGGGCAATAGATTGTGATTGTGTTGTCCGCCTGTTCATGGCATAATGCAAGCGTCTGGTTAAAAACAAAGGGAGGCGCGTTTTGAAAACCTACCGCGTGGGCATTATTGGATTGGGACGAATGGGTAGCACTATTGACGATGAAGGGCATGCTGTCAAACCGTATTCTATTGCGGCTTGTTGTGAGGTGATAGATCAGCTCGAACTGGTCGCTGGCTCCGATTTGCAAGCAGATAAGCGGGCGGCTTTTACCCGGCGATGGGGTGTGGGGGCTGTTTACGAAGATTATCTGGAGATGGTGGCACAAGAGTCGCTCGATCTGGTGGCGGTGTGTACAACGGCTTCGGGTTTGTTTAAGCCCGCCAATGAAGCACCAGATGTCAATTTCAGGGGCGATTCGCATGCGGATTTAACCGTGAGCCTGGCCAATGCTGGGGTGCCGATGTTGTATGTGGAGAAGGCCATGGCGAGTTCGATAACGCGGGCAGATGAGATTTTGAAAGCGGTGAAAGCCAATGGCACGGTGTTTAATACAGGTGTTTTGAGACGTTTTAACGAGAGCTATCACGCTGTGCGCCGCGCAATTGCCGAGGGTGAAATTGGTGAACCCAAAGCAGCTATTCACTATGCGGCCTCATCTTTGATGCACGGGCATATCCACTCTATAGATACGCTCTCTTTTTTGTTGGGCGATCCGAAAATCGAAGCGGTGTGCGGTGAATTGTTGCCGCGAGATTTTGCGATTGAGAACAATCACATTGCTTTTGATCCGAGGGCGACTTTTCAATTGCGATTTGAAAATGGCATAGAATCCTGGTCAGTACCCGCTGGCGGATGGGAATTTGAGGTGATAGGGACAAAGGGGTGCATCCGGTCAATTAACAATGGGGATGGCATAAAGCTCAGGAAAGCCGGTGACATGGTGGGCAAACGCCAGGGATGGGATGATGCGGAGATCGCGCCAGTTGAACCCAAAAGCCATGTGGTGTCGTGTCTGGAGGATCTGATAGACGCTTATGAGCAAGGGCGTCCGACGCTGGGACATGTGGAGGTTGCTCATCATATCACTGAGGCATGTATTGCCGTGGCAGAGAGCCATCGCCGGGGAAGTTCCTGGGTAAATCTGCCGCTGGAAGAACGGGATTTGTACATCTTTCATGTTTAAGCCATCATTGGGAGCAGACCATGAAAACATACCGCGCAGCATTGATTGGATGCAGTCGGATGGGTGCATTTATCGACAATGAGGTAGATCACACGCGGGCGTATTCCCATGCGGCGGGATACGAGGCGTGTGAGCGAACGGATTTGGTCGCGTGTTCGGATCTGCGCGAAGATGTGATGGCGCAGGCGGGCGAGCGATATGGGGTTCCAAAATCGCGGCAGTACACGGATTATCGGGAACTTATCAATACGGAAGAGCCAGATATTGTAAGCGTGGCCACGCAGCCAGAGCAGCGCGCAGAAATTGTGGTATATGCTGCCGAGCACGGGGCAAAAGCGATTTATGCTGAAAAAGCAATGGCGGCTTCTATGGCGGATGCCAGTGCGATGGTCGATGCGTGTGAGCGCAATGGGGTGTTTTTCAATCTGGGTACCAATCGGCGCTGGGATAGAGGGTATGACAGTATGAAGGAGGTGATTGACAGCGGGCGCATTGGGCGGTTGCGGTCGCTGATCATTCATCAGACGAGTTCTCTTTTTAATGGTGCGAGTCACAGTTTTGATCTGTTGATGCGTCTCAATAGCGACCATCCCGCATTGTGGGTGCAGGCACATTTATCGCAGGGTGCAGATGAGATTGAGGGGAATATTTTGAAGGCGGATCCAGTGGGGCATGGGATTATTCAGTTTGAAAACGGTGTGACGGCTTATGCCCTCAATTCTGGACGCGGTTTGGAGGTTGAAGCTGTGGGCGATGCGGGGGTTGTGACGAGTTTGCAAAATGGCGCGGGGTGGCAGGTGCGCGAGGTGGTTGGTCACGACCACAGGGGACGAAATGTGTTGGGGGTAGGGGAATTTCCAGAGGTGGAGCCGACGAGTTCTACGGTACATTTGATTGAAGACCTGGCACACGCGCTGGATACGGGTGAACCGACGCGATGTGGTGTGCGGTTGGCACATGCCAATCAAGAATTGATTTTTGCTTGTGTCGAGTCGCATCAGCGAGGAGGCAAGCGGGTCAATCTGCCGTTGCAAGACTGTCCCTATCGCATGGATCGCGGTTTTGCACCCAGGCAACCGAAATTTGAACGTTAATGAACGAATAGACGAATAGACGAATGGCGATACACACTGATTTTGGGAGGATGGGCGGGGTTCGTTGATTCGTTGATGAACTGGCCTGAGGGGCGGTCAGTTGTACACCGCTCCGCAGATTCTCCTGAGGAGGTTATTGTGGAATATCGCGAGTTTGGACAGACGGGATTGAAGGTTTCGGCAATCGGTTTTGGATGCTGGGAATTGGGTGGGGGATATGGGTCTATTGATGACGCTGAGGTCGTTGCTGCGGTCAATCGCGCGATTGATCTGGGGATCAATTGTTTTGATACGGCGCAGGGATATGGCGGAGGGATGTCTGAGCGGTTGCTTGCACGGGCATTGGGACCCAGGCGCAAAGATGTGATTCTGGTGACGAAGTTCGGCATTGGGTACGAGCAGGGCAGAGATAGCAGCAAAGAGATGGTCCATCGGGCGATTGAGCAGAGTTTGGAGATGCTGAATACAGATTACGTCGATGTGTATCTGGTGCATTGGCCCGACCGCGATACGCCTTTTGAAGAGACCATGGGGGCTCTGGAGGAAATCGTCCAGGCCGGGAAGACGCGGTTTGTGGGGGTGTCGAATTTTACGCCCCCGGAAATTGCGCGGTGTATGGATACGCGTAGCGTGGATGTGTTGCAATACGGGTGTAATTTGTTTGATCGCCGCCATGTCAAATGGACGTTTCCTTATGCGGAAGCAAATAATGTAGGGGTGATGACGTACGGTTCTCTGGCTTATGGCTTGCTCGCTGGCGCGTTTACAGAAGACACGGTTTTTGAAGATAATGATTGGCGCAGAAGAGGGGGTAGCAATACGACTTTGCGTCTGTTTGAGCCGGGTATTTTTCAGCGCAATGTCCGGGCGGTGAATGAGTTGAAGGAGATCGCCGCGGGGCTGGGCAAAAATCTGCCGCATATGGCGCTGAATTGGGTGTTGTCTCATTCGGCTGTGAGTACGGCACTGGTGGGTGCGCGAAGGCCGGAAGAAGTGGAAGACAATATGGGCGCTCTGGGATGGACATTGGACGAGGATACAAAGCGAGCAATTGATCGGGTTTTTGCCAAATACGAGATTGATACGGCGCCCAATAAGTGGGGTGAAATTGATGCGAGGTGGGTGGATATCGATCCGGCGGAATGGACAGGTTGAGGAGGATATGATGGATAGCGTACGCGTTGGTGTAATTGGATGTGGTGGTCGGGGGAGGGGACACATTCGAACTTTGAATGAATTTGAAGATGTGCATCTCGCAGCGGTTTGCGATCCGGTTGTGGCGATTCGCGAGTCCGTGTGTGAGGAGTACGGGATTGAGGGGCAATACGGCGATGTTTCCGGGTTGCTCGAAGGCGAAGCTCTGGATGCGGTTTTTGTCGCGCCGCCTGCACATTTAAATGCCACGCTTGCATTGCCGTGTCTGGAGGCGGGGGTCAATACTTTTTTGGAGAAACCACCCGGTTTGAGCCTAAAAGAGACCGAAGCGTTAAAGGCTGCGTCGGACGAAACGGGCGCGGAAGCTATGGTGGGGTGGAATCGACGATTTCATCCGATTATTGTCGAGGCGCGCAATCTGGTGCTGGATCGCGGTCCTGTGACGCAGTTGGTGGGGGAGTTTCACAAGAGCATCACGGATTTGGGCAATTCGGGCAAGTTTGCCGAGGTTCTGATGGATTGTATGCTTTTTGAGACGCCGATTCACGCCATTGATACCGTCCGCTTTTTGGCAGGTGCTGATGTTTCTGAGGTTCACAGTGTGGTGCAGCGGTCTATGTCCGGTTATCGGGATGTACACGCGGCGCTCGTCGCGTTTGAAAATGGCGTTGTCGCGCAGCTTATTCACAATTATACGACCAATGCCAGGCTGGAGCGTTATGAGATTCACGGGCACGAGATTTCGGCTTATATGGAGGGGGTGTCGCGCGGAGAGGTTTTTTGCGATGGGGAGAAGATGGCGTTGAGCGGGGATGGATCGGGCACAGACGAACAGAACCGATTTTTCATCGATTGCGTGAAAGAAGACCGCCCGGTCGCGCTTCCCGCAGCGAATTTGGATGAGGCGATTAAGACGATGGAATTGGCCGAGGCGATTATGGCAGGGACGCGATAAGGTCGGATTCTTTCTATTGACAATATTTTCCGAATCCCGTACTTTTAGGTATTAGAAACGAGGTGTGGCTCAGTCCGGTAGAGCACCTGCTTTGGGAGCAGGGGGCCGGGGGTTCAAATCCCTCCACCTCGACCAATAACAAGGGGTTGTGAGTTTTCGCTCGCAACCCCTTGTCGTTTATAATCAAACACAGGTTTGAAACCCAAGTCCTGAATTCTCCACCAAAATGGGTCAAATCCAGGTCCGAATGCGGACGGAGAACAATGCGATACAAGTCCTCAAAACGGATCAAGTTGAAGTTTTGGAATCTTTTTCTGTGGTCGGGTCTTCGCCAGATCGTAATTCCGTTGAAGATTCATCCATAACTCAGGTGTTGTGCCCAGTGCTTGAGAAAATAACCAGGCTGTCTCAGGCGTTACGCCCCGCTTGCCACGTATGATCTCATTAACTCTTTGAAGTGGTACTTCAATGTGTTTGGCAAACGCTACCTGGGTTATTCCCAGAGGTTTCAGAAATTCTTCCAAAAGGATTTCACCTGGATGCGTCGGAATGCGATTTTCGGGCAGCATGGTTATCTCCAAATAGTCTAATGATAGTCCGTCAGCGATACCTGATGTGCAGAATTTTCAGACCATCGAAAAATGATCCGCCATTGCTCGTTGACACGGATGCTGTAAAATCCCTGAAGATTGCCTTTCAGGGCTTCCAGACGATTGCCCGGAGGTGTCCGCAAGTCTTGCAGGCGATGTGCAGTTTCAATAACATCCAATTTCCTTAAAGCGGCACGTGCAATATTAGGTGGAAAGCTACGGGCGCGCCGCGTTTGTCTATTATGAAATAAATCTTCTGTTGCAGAATCTCCAAATGACTCAATCATGAAATGTTCTTCTTTTATATTTTACACGATTTCACGGTAATCGTGTAAAATATAGCCAACCTTGACTCCAATATCAATGAAAAATTTATCGACCTACTTCGAGTACAAACAAAAGCCCGTCGATCACCACTGATTGACGGGCTTTCTTAACTGTCTATCGGTTGCAGCCGTTACTCCGGCTTAAAAGCAAGGAGAGACAAAGAAGGAAATTTTGGCAAATGATCGAAGAGTAATTTGTATTTGGATATTTGGAAATTATTATTATTATTTGATTTGCAAATGTGAAATACGGTATAAACCTGTTTTTTTATATCACAAGGTTTTTTTATGATCAAGCCACTTGACCGCAAAGGGACATGGCAGACTTATTCTATGGCCGAAGGCCTGGCTGGAGTGCGCATTGAACACATTGCCGAGGATAGTGAAGGTTATCTCTGGTTCGCCACATGGGACAACGGTGTTAGTCGCTTCGATGGCGACGAGTTCCAGAATTTTACCCAACAGGACGGTCTTATTGATGATTGTACTTATTTTGTTACACAAGACAGTCGTAATCGGTTGTGGTTCGGTACATTAAATGGGGTCTGCTGGTACGACGGAACAGATTTCCACCATCTGGAGGACGACGGGATTGCAGGTCGTGCTGTGCAGTTCATTTACGAAGACCGTGAGGGCCGCATATGGTTTGGTGGTCACCATACTCTGGGATATTACGACGGCACAGTGTTCCACGATCTGATTCCACTCTATCTTGGCTATCAGCCTTCACCTTCCGACCGGTCGCGAAACCAGTGTCGAGGCATTGCGGAGGACAGGGTAGGGCACCTGTGGTTCGGCTTTGGCTGTCTCAGCCGCTTTGATGGCACCTCCTTCCACCGCTACGGAGAAGAAGAGGGGTTTCCCAGGAGTAATATAAGCTATGCCGTGGGTCGGGACGATACTGGCAAGGTGTGGGTGGGTCAGCACGAACATGAGAATCAACTCTGGTGCTATGTCGATGGCACTTTCCAGCCTGTTCAGGTCGATTTGGGTAGCCCATTGCGCAGAATTGATTGTGACCGAGAAGGCAGAATGTGGTTTAGCACTTCGGAAGAGGTACTCTATCAGGATGGTGATGGGTTCAGCAAGTTTACGCCTGCCGATGGCCTGCCCCATCCTGATGTCAAAGCCGTGTTCCAGGACCGCGAGCATCAGTTCTGGTTCGCCACCTGGGGTGGTGTCGGTCTTTACGATGCGCACAGTATCAGCGTTTTTGATCTCAGTGCGGAGGTCTCTAAAAGCGGGAGCGAGATCTCTCAGATTGTACAAGACCGGCGAGGTGATATATGGGTCGGGCATGCGTCGTACAACCTCAAGGAGATAAAAAAAAGTGTTTTTCGCTTTGATGGCGAGGACTTTGCATTGGTAGGTACCGAGTCGGGTTTTGATATCAACAACTGTTTTGCCATCTACGAAGACCACGATGGCTATCTGTGGTTTGGCGGTGGCAAGGGTCTGTTCCGCTACGATGGGCAGCAAATAGAAAAGATGCATACAACCGCAGATTTAGGGGAAAGAAGTGTCAGTGCAATTACCCAGGACTCGCAAGGGCGATTCATTTTTGGACATTGGGCAAAGGACAGCATAAGAATGAAAAAAGATTTTTTTTCCAGCCCATTGAAGCTCATTTATCAGCGGGGCGAGCAGTTTCAAACAATTTTTTTGGATAATAAAAAGAAAGATCCTTTTAGTCGCATCGGTACTGTGATTGCCGGGCACAATGGCGAGTTGTATTTTTTGCTTTATCACCAGGATTTCTACGACCAGGACAAGGGTTTCGCGCGGTGGCATCCCGAAGAAGGACTTAAATTTTATGGGGTTGAAGAGGGGCTGATAGACGATAGGGTCACAGACTTGCTATTAGACTGCAATGACAACCTGTGGGTCGCTACGAGGAGCGGTCTGTGTTGCTTTGATGGCAGCACTTTTCAGACCTTCACGACTGAAGACGGTTTGCCGAGCAACCGCATCCGTTGCTTGCTTGAGGATCGGCAAGGCCACCTCTGGCTCGGCACAGATGGGGGTGTGGTTCACTACGATGGTCAGTATTTTCAGACCATCAAATCACCGCATATAGGAGCGGTTCTTCAGATAATTGAAGATCGCGATGGGGCCTTCTATTTCGGTACAGTTCAAAACACCCTGGTGCGCTACCGCCAGCGACAGACTCCGCCCCTGGTTCGCCTGATTCAGATTGTTGCCAATCAGGTCTATGAGAACCCGCAGGAAGTCATCGTATCTACCGCAGATCAGCATGTGACTTTTGAGTACAAGGGGCTGAGTTTTTCCACCCATCCCCGCGACATGCTCTATGTTTATCGTCTGGAGGGATACGACCCCGACTGGCAGCCAGCGACCCGAAAGATACGGGCCTACTACCGGGATTTACCACCGGGAGAGTACACCTTTCAGGTCAGGGCGATAGATCGCGACCTCAATTACTCGGAGATCGCACAGGCACGACTTTCCGTAGAAATGGACCCGCGCATCAGCGCACTGACCTCCATAATCAACAGCACGGATGGCGTTGGTAATGAATTTATCGGTGAGAGTGCGGCACTACACGCGTTTCAAATCCAGCTTAGACAGGTCGCATCTACTGATCTGACGGTGCTGTTTAAGGGCGAGACGGGTGTGGGCAAGGGATTGGCTGCGCGGGTATTACACGCGCTGAGTTCCAAGTGCGATGGTCCATTTATGCAGGTCAACTGCGGTGCGCTGCCAGCAACGCTGATTGATAGTGAACTCTTTGGTCACGAGAAGGGTGCGTTTACCAGCGCAGTGTCTCGCAAACTGGGCAAGGTAGAACTGGCCAGGGGCGGCACGCTCTTTTTGGACGAGGTCGGCGACATGAGTCTGGAAACGCAGACCAGGATGTTGCGCCTGCTGGAAGAGGGCACATTTGAGCGCATTGGGGGTAGCGAGACGCTATCGATACAAGCACGGATTGTGGCAGCGACCAATCGAGATCTTGAAGAGATGGTCAATGCAGGTACTTTCCGGGAGGATCTCTATTACCGCATCAATGCCTTTCCAATATCTTTGCCACCCCTGCGCGAGCGCAAGGAGGATATACCATACCTCGCTGAGTTTTTCAAGACTCGCATGGCGACACATCTGGACAAGCAAATCGAGCCTTTGACCATAGAGGTGATAGAAGTGCTGCAAGCCTGCGATTGGCCAGGCAATGTACGAGAACTGGAACATACGATAAACCGAGCCATCATCGTGTGTCAGGATTCTCAAATTGAAGTTGCGGATATCGGCCTGATAAACGGTAGCGCGCCTGTTGTTACAGACAGCGAAATCGTGCCAATGGCTGAATTTGAACGCCTCTATATCCTGAAAGTGCTCAAAGCGACCAACTGGAAAATAAGGGGAACCGAAGGCGCAGCGACGCTGCTGCAATTACCGCCTTCTACCCTGTATAACAAAATGAAAAAACTGGGTATCAAGCGTCCCTGATTGCCGTCCGTATATGGACTCTAATCCATATACGGATGTTTAGATATAAATATTTATTAATAAAGCATATAAGAGCCAGTCTGAATTTTTTTGAACCATATACGGTTCAAAGGACATAAAATTCAGGCTGGCTTTTTTATTGGTATATAAATTTTATCTCGAATAAAAATAATATCTTATGAGTATTTATCTGGATTCCATTCACGTTGGCACACTTTTTGCACTATATCTAAACCTTTAATGCCATAAAGGAGAAGATTTAGACATAAAAGCATTGATGGTTGCGTTTAACTGGTAGAGGAAGGCGTTATCCCGTTTTGGATGCAGTTGCTGAATTCTGCTCCAATTCAACGAAACACAACTTACTCAAGGAGGCATCTATGTGGAACCGTATGATCTTAACCATTTGTCTGGTGTTTGTGTTGGCAGGTCTGGCATTGGCAGGAGACATGACCCGTGCTACGGACAGGGACTTCGATAAGCTCCGCGCCGCCGGAAACCGATATCCTAAAGGGATCTGGTCGGACGGAACGACTATGTGGGTGCTGGACGATTATGACGATAAGATTTATGCCTATAACCTGAGGACCAGAGCACGTGACCGAGGCAAGGACTTCAATACGCTCGACGCATCCGATAGACACTCAGGAGGGATCTGGTCGGATGGGACGACCATGTGGGTGGTGGACGATTATCACGATAAGATTTATGCCTACAACATGAGGTCCAAAGCTCGCGACCCGGACAAAGACTTCGATCTCTCCGTAAAACACGGCATCCCTGAAGGGATCTGGTCGGATGGGACAACCATGTGGGTGGCGGACAGAGCTTTAAACGAGATTTTTGCCTACAACATGAGGACTAAAGCCCATGACTCGGCCAAGGACTTCAGGCTACGCAACGCAGTAAGCGCCAGCCCCATGGGGATCTGGTCTGACGGGACGACCATGTGGGTGGTGGACGACTGGGACAAGACAATTTGTGCCTACAACCTGAGATCCCAAGACCGTGACCCGAAGGACTGCAATAGGCTCGCCGCCGGAAACAACGATCCTATGGGGATCTGGTCTGACGGGACGACTATGTGGGTGGTGGACGACAGTGGCGATAAGATTTATGCCTACGACTACCCGACCGCCACCAGTAATCAGAACACTCGAAGTGAGCAGGCCCTCCAGGACTTCCCGATGAAAATTACGGGCAACACTGGGAGCCTTAAAATTTGCGTGCGTGACCACGAGTGCGAAGATGGCGATAAGATCAGGGTTGAGGTCGATGGCAGGAGCATATTTTCTGGCGAGATTGACAACGACTGGGACTGCTACACGCTGAATGTGTGGGCAGGAGGAAGCTATGCAGTGGAATTGACAGCGCTCAACGGCACGGGATACAAGGGGGACTGTAGCCACGCGGATGCAAACACAGGCGAAATCCGCGTTACTGGAGAGAATACAGAAACGCAGGTATGGCGTCATCGCGGCGGTGCCGGATCGAAAGCGCGAATTATCGTTGAAACAGTTAGGTGAGGTGCAAATGATGTCCAAAGTCTGTCGGTCCTCACTGATTGACGGGCTTTCTGTTATTTAATCACTGGCACTGGCACATCGCTTAGTGCTGAGAAATAAAGTGTAATAAGTAAAGTGAGTTATCAGATAAGACGTGTCTGTTTTAAGCCTACGAGAAAGGGGTTCATTATGTGGCGTATATTTGTTGTACTAACCGTTTTGGTGAGTTGTTGGACGGTGTATTCAGTGTATTCTCAACCGCGTATTCCAATACCAGAGATGGTGGTGATCCCAGCGGGCAGTTTTCAGATGGGCTGCGTGTCGGGTATAGACTGCGACAGCGATGAGAAGCCTGTGCATGAAGTGAAGATAGACTCGTTTGCAATGTCGAAATATGAGGTGACATTTAAGGAGTATGATGCTTTCACGGATGCGACGGGACGCGAGCGAGTAGGTGACATAGGTTGGGGTCGAGGTCTGCGTCCAGTGATCAAGGTTTCGTGGGAGGACGCGATGGCGTACACAGAGTGGCTGACGTCGCAGACAGGGGATCGCTATCGTTTGCCGACCGAGGCGGAGTGGGAGTATGCTGCGCGTGCTGGTTCAACGATGGCTTATAGCTGGGGTGACAGCATAGGTCGCAACCGCGCCAATTGTCGCGATTGCGCCAGTTTATGGGGTGGTGAGAGGACAGCACTTGTGGGATCGTTCAAGGCCAATGGTTGGGGTCTTTACGATATGCATGGGAATGTGCGAGAATGGGTGCAGGATTGTTATAATAGCAATTACGAGGGTGCGCCTACAGATGGTACTGCCTGGCTGACTGGAAACTGCGACGGTCGCGTGAAGCGTGGTGGATCGTGGAACGACGGACCGTGGTACTTACGTTCGGCGAATCGCCGAACGCATCACACCGAGTTCCGGCTCTACGGCGACGGTTTTCGAGTTGCCCGGTCTTTTTAGCTCTTGATTCTTTACCTCTTTCATGGGGAGGGAAAGGGGTGATATTTTTTTGTCCTCCTACACCTAACAGAATCACCAACGAAAGGAAGGTACACCTATGCAGAGCATAATCAAAGGCGTTCTTTTTACAGTCTTATTGGGATTTTTCACAGTTGCGGTAGCCCAACAACTGCCGCCAGAGGTACAGGTGGGTAATGAAGCGTCCTCGTCAGCAGATTCCCCCCGGATGACCCCGCGTGACTTTGTAAGATCTATTTTACCTTTTATTACGTTTCTTTTGATAATTTTAGCCGTGGGAGGAAAAACATGGGCTGGCAATAAGTTTAATCCCAATGAGCAGCAAGGGGGCGTAGCCAGAGCATGGGCACAGTCAAAATGGCTATGGAATAATATCACTATTTGGGGCAAGCTCATAATCTGCGTTGCAGTTATAGGCCTTTTTGTGTCATTTATAGACCAAGCTGACGCCGAAAGGAAAACGCGAGAGATACAGGCTAGACTAGATTCTACACACATAGCTGCTAAAAACGTCAAAGGAACGATAGATAGCGTCGAAGCTAACCTCCCATCACATTTCAATCGGATCGCTGGTAAAGTGGATAGCGTGCAGGATAGCGTTGAGGTGGTCAAAGGCGAAGTGAACAATGTGCAGGATAGCGTTGAGGTGGTCAAAGGCGAAGTGAACAATGTGCAGGATAGCGTTGAGGTGGTCAAAGGCGAAGTGAACAATGTGCAGGATAGCGTTGAGGTGGTCAAAGGCGAAGTGAACAATGTGCAGGATAGCGTTGAGGTGGTCAAAGGCGAAGTGAACAATGTGCAGGATAGCGTTGAGGTGGTCAAAGGCGAAGTGAACAATGTGCAGGATAGCGTTGAAGTGGTCAAAGGCGAAGTGAACAATGTGCAGGATAGCGTTGAGGTGGTCAAAGGCGAAGTGAACAATGTGCAGGATAGCGTTGAGGTGGTCAAAGGCGAAGTGAACAATGTGCAGGATAGCGTTGAGGTGGTCAAAGGCGAAGTGAACAATGTGCAGGATAGCGTTGAGGTGGTCAAAGGTAAAGTGAGTAGCGTCCAGGATAGCGTTAAGCAACTTCTTAAGGAATTAAGGGCCATTCACGAAATACTGCAAGACTCGTTGGGGGCTACTTCATCTCAGGAGTAAGTCCCTCAGTCTCAAAACGGTAACTAATACTAATCAGATATAGAAATCTTGCATCAGGTTCTCGAAACTGGGGAATCGCGGCAGGGATGCCGCTCCCACAGTAAGCGAGTTGTAGGAGAGAAATCCTTTTCCCGACTCTGCGACAGCTTGAGCAGGCAACAGACCATGCAAAGTTAATTCTTACGATTGGTATAACAAGAAGGAGAGACATCATGCAGAGCGTGATCAGAAGTATTTTCGTTCTATTTCACTGGGATTATTCACAGTTGCATCCGCCTAACTGCCGCCAGAGATCAGGGTCGAGGAAACGTGTGCCAGAAAGTCTGTAGGCTCCGGTTGTTGGATGGCGTTGGACAACCCACCTGAATGCTATGTCTGGAATCCCGGTCTTGCGAAGGGCGAGACCGGGACCTGGTCTGGCGAGTGTTCCGATGGCTTTGTCCTGGGGAAGGAACACGCATCAATAATCAGGGAAACCGATTTTCGTCTGGATGGCACGGGCGACGATTTGAACGGAGATGGTGATTTATAAAGGATGATCTGCGATGCATTTGTACACCGTTTGACATTTAGGACAAGCTCTATCACAGTAAAGGGAGGTACAGCAATGAACAAGATATTATACATCTTGATTTTCTCAACCCTGCTATTTTCAAGCAGCGATGCGCAACAGGACGAGGTCGAATATGCTATCAAGCCGCAATTTGACGGTGCTGGGTCTTTTTTAGAAGGCCTGGCTGCTGTGTACATTGGTGACAGGTGGGGGTATATCAACAAGGAAGGGCAGGTTGTTATCAATCCCCAATTTGACGGTGCTGGGTCTTTTTCAGAAGGCCTGGCTGCTGTGTACATTGGTGAAAAGTATGGCAAGTGGGGGTATATCAATAAGGAAGGGCGATATGTTGTCAATCCCCAATTTGACTATGCTTATTTTTTTTCAGAAGGCCTGGCTCTTGTAAAAAAAGATGGCAAGTATGGGTATATCAACAAGGAAGGGCAGGTTGTTATTACCCCGCAATTTAGCTCTGCCTCTTCTTTTTCAGAAGGTCTGGCAGAGGTGGGCATTGATGACGAGGATGGGTATATCAACAAGGAAGGACAAGTTGTTATCAACCTGGACCTGCTATTTAAATTTACCTTTAGTGTTGATAATTTTTCAGAAGGCCTGGCTGCTGTGTACATTCGGGGCGATTATGGGTATATCAACAGAAAAGGACGAGTTGTTATCAAGCCGCAATTTGATGGGGCTAAACCCTTTTCAGAAGGTCTGGCTCGTGTGGAAATTGGTGACAGGTATGGGTATATCAACAGAGAAGGACAATATGTTATCAATCCTCAATTTGATGATGTCAGAGATTTTTCAGAAGGTCTGGCTATTGTGAAAATTGGTGAAAAGTTTGGGTATATCAACAAGGAAGGACAATATGTTGTCAACCCGCAATTTGACTATGCTTGGCCTTTTTCAGAAGGTCTGGCTTATGTGAAAATTGGTGACAGGTATGGGTATATCAACAGAGAAGGACAAGTTGTTATCAGGCCGCAATTTGACTATGCTGGGTCTTTTTCAGAAGGCCTGGCTGCTGTAAAAATTGGTGACAAGTATGGGTATATCAATAAGGCGTCTTTTGAGAAATGATGGCGTTCTGTTTTGGTGCTGGATCGCGGCTTAAACCCTGCCGCGATGACAGGCAAACAGGAGAAATGGGTTAGTTCTGTTCTTGATCTAACCTGTGCCCAAATGCTTCAAGGCTGGCCACCTGTATCGCCGCGCGGTGCGACTGCTTGAGGCGTTGTAAATCGTTTATAGCGGCAATGCGAGCAGATAGGGGATGCGACGCAGGGAGATCAAATCGAATCTCTAACACTTCGAGGATACCTTCGAGCGTGCTTTTTCTTTCCCCTTACTCAATGCCACCATGCCAGCCAGATAATCCGCCCTATATGACCGAGCGATAGTAGGCAAAACCATGTCGCGATAACGGCGATGTTAATGCCGATTATGAGTATTTATTTGGATTTCATTCACGTTGGCACACTTTTTGCATTATATCTAAACTTTTAATGCCATAAAAGAGAAGATTGAGACATCAAAGAGCAGCATCAAACACAGGTCTGAAACCCAAGTCTTGAACTCTTCTCCAAAACGGGTCAAGTCCAACCGGGAAGGACAATACGTTATCAAACCGCAATTTGACGGTGCTGGAACGGGTTTTTCAGAAGGCTTGGCTCCTGTGAAAAAGGATGGCAAGTGGGGGTATATCAGTAAGGTGTCTTTTGAGAAATGATGGCGGTCTCCCGTTTTGGTTCTGAAGCGCGGCCAAATACAGACGTGCGTTATTGGGCGCGTTGACGCCACCCTCTTATTTTACCCCTCTTTTGCCTGACAAGTGTGAAGACTTCCTGTGTGGAGATGTCTGCCTCGATTGAAGGAACATCCAGTGGCGACGCGGTCGGACGCTGATCGGTGGGATTGTTAATCGAAAAAATGGAAACAGGGCAAAATTGAAGGTATTTTTGGCAAGGCGAGCGGTGCGCCGATCACGCGGAGTGAGATGGAGACCCTGACGCGCCTTGAGGCGCGGGACAAGGATATCAGAGATTTGGTCGGGCTTGAGTTTGCGACCCGTCTGACAAATTTGGATCTTGGTGTCGAGAGCGTGGCGGATGAGTGGGTCAATAGCAACGAAATATCCGACCTCTCACCTCTCTCAGGCTTGACCAGTGCTGAAGCCTCCGGACTTGTTAGTGGGTCCGGGTTGAATTTGTAAATAATTACCACCCCTGTTGCTTGGGGAGCAGGGCGCGAAGCCGTATAGGACTCTATACGGCTTCTGCATTTTGGAGATTTCTAAAACAAAAGGCCGTAAGTGTTGCTCAGATAGCGCAAAAACTTACGACCTAAAAAAAATGGTTGCCCGACTGCTGCACTCACTGAACTTTTTACCGTATGGGATCACTTCCCCATCCATCACTTCCGCAGGAACAATAAGCCCATTATCGCAATCGGTCAAAAAAAGAAAAAACAATTGGTTACTCAAAAATTGCACCATCCCAACTATCTCAAAAGAGCCATATATTATCACGAACTTCTTGAAAATGGTTATGTTCAATCTCAGAGGGCACTTGCGAAACAGGTGGGAATTTCTCAGCCCAAAATCCACTTGATTCTACAAATGCTCAAACTGGATGAGGAAATTAAAGACTTTATCTTGAAGATAGAGGACTCAGACCCAGGACTGAATTCCCTGACTGTCTATCGGTTGCAGCCGTTACTCCAGGTTAAGAGCAAGGAGAGACAAAGAAGGAAATTTTGGGAAATGATCGAGGAGCAATACCCTGGCGAAAGTGCCTGCCATAAGCAGGTTGTATTATCAGGACTTGATAGTTAAATAAAATAGGTTGGACCGGAGAGATGCGCCCCTGAAGTTGAACCGCTATAAAGGCTAATGAACGGGGCAGGACATCGCCCCGTTTTACACCGCTTGACATTGGGCATCAACGTGGTATTTTCTTACACAGAAATGTTGTCAAATGTTGTGGATGGAGTCGAGCGCATCGCCTTGACGTTCCCGAATAGGATGTTTTACAAAAAAGTAGTAACATTCATTTCGTTGATATGCTTACGGGAGCCAGTCAAAAAAACGAGGTATGAGACATTGCACTACTACAACAAAGTTATGAAAGAAATAGCGGATCTCACTATGACCGGACGTGGATTTGGAAGTGAAGAAACGCTATATAGAGGGGAAAATGAACCTTTCCCCTCTATATCGTCTGGTTTGTACCGCTATTTTTCGGGACATGATGCTTGGAGAGCAAAAAATGATGATGAAAAAGAGCAATTTCTTTTTAATTACGAAAAGAAAATTGTTCAAGTCGCATCAGTTTTCGCAGGGTATAGAGGTGAAGATTATGTAGTTAAAAACGGAGGTTGTGTCGAGGATTTTTCGTCTAAACAATGGGAACTCTTGGCGGATGTCCAGCACAGAGGAGGGATAACTAATTTCATAGATTTTACAAGGAATGCGAATATTGCCTTGTTTTTTGCTTGTCGTAGTCAGACTGATTCACTGTATTATCGGAGTAGTTTATACGACAACGATAAAGATGGGCGTGTTATTCTCTATCACCATACAAGTATCCATCCAAAGCATAGTCCGTTGACATTTCCACAAGTTGCGTACAGTAAAATGCAGTCTAGTGTTTTGGTGCGACCGAGAACTTCTGGTATCATTGACATCAATGAAGATTGGATTGAAGTTGTCACTATTCCTTCGTCAAAAAAAAGAGAGATTAAGACATATTTGGCGTGTGTATATAATATACAGCTGCCAGCCATTTATAGTGATCTACAGGGTTATGTCAGAAATCAGAATTTCTTATTCCCGAAGTTAAAAAAGTGACTTAGTAAAGATTTTTGTTCCTGGATTTGCCCCGTTTTGGATGCTGTTGCCCAATTGGTCGAGAAGTATCTGTGGTTGGAAAAACGGCTGTTTGTAGCCTGAATACAAGCTCTGTATGGACAGATTCGGAATTCGGCAACAGCATCGTTTTGGTGGAGTATTTAGGGCATGTGTTTCAAGCCTGTGATTGGTGCAGTTTTTCGTAAGCTATACGCCTTTTTTATAATGATATATCTTCTCCGTAGAACCGCACTTCGGGCAAAATTCGCCCCTTTTCCAGCGCACAGACTCAATGTGTGATAGACATTGCTCTGGCGTAGAAAAACGCTGTGAAAAAGCGCTGAGTCCGGACATGATTTACCCCCTAACTGAATGAAACTGTTTGGCTTACTTGGCGTGAGACTAATATAGCGATTTCGGGGCGGGGGTTCAAATAAAAAAGGGGAAGGTCCTTTAGAAAAACGGCCTTCCCCCATTATTTTTTACCACTCGCAAAACGAGTCTAAGACGGTTGCCCAAAAAAGGCAACCTATTTTTTTGTGTTACTCCTGTTATCCCCCCATTGGTCTGGGTGGTGGTGTTTGGGGTGGAGGCTGAGGTGGAGGTTGAGGTGGAGACTGAGGTGGTGGCTGCTGAGGTGGAGGTGGTGATTGAGGCGGAGGTGGTGGCTGGGGGCGATCATCAGAAAAAAACATAACTTTCTCCTTGAGAGAGCGGTGAAAAAAGAATTTGACTTCAGAAAAATCACAAACAATCTTGCCCCCCGAAGCCATAATAACCCCAAAAGGAGTGTAAAGTTATGTCCAGCGGATGGGTCAAAGTGCGTAAAAAACCTGTTGCGGTCAAGGCACTAAGCGTAGAAAAACAGAACCTTGACTTGATCAGAAAACTCCCTTCCCTCATGGAACTAAACACCGAAGGGAGAATTTCAGGAAAGATTCGGACGCTTGAAGGATACCATGAGTTTTCAGAAAACGACCTGATTATTGAAGGCGTAAGGGGTGAGCACTATCCCATAAAACGCAGCATATTTGCCGATACTTACGATTCTTCCTGATGGGATTCTGTTTCTTTTGTTAAGTGAGCGTCTGTCCACGATGTATTTTCTTTTGATATTAAACCCTCAACTTTTTCCACAAAAATCTGTTCTGAATTTTTAGCTGTGCCATAATCTCCTACCTTCGCATCGTAATAGTACTTTTCCCTTTTCAGATTTTCAGCCGTTGCTCTGTAGCTAATCCAATCTTCCTGAAAGTTAAATGATTTCAATATTGCGGTAAGGGCCGCCAGACAGCTTGCCACAACAGCGATTACCCAAGGATGCCCTGGTTTAACAATAGCTATGACTGGAAGAAAGGCTGAAAGCACAAATATTATCCCTTGAAGCCAGCGATACCACTTTTTGCACCCGCTGGACTTCTTGCTGTACCAGCGTAACTGATCTTCATAGCGGTCTTTCAGGTAGGCTTCAAAGTCATCCGAAGTCATTTTTTCTTCTTAGCAAGACGCCGAATTGCCTTTACAATCGTTGGTGTATTCCATCCCACGATTTCGTCAGCAGCATCTTGCACAGCCTTTGGCATCCTCTGTGACCCCCAAGGTTTGATTCCCAAAATCGGTTTTCCCAATTCCTTTGCATAGTCAATTTCAAACTGAATCCATTTGCTGTGTGCTACGTACATACCTCCGAGGATAACAACAACCTGTACTGGCCGGATCTGTTCTCGCAATTCTTCTTTCAAGTCTTCGTCGCTGTCAACAGGATCATGTTCTGGCACACTGTAATTGCGCCATTCAAAATTGGGAGCTTCGTCCAAGCGGTTAGTTAGTTTGTAGTACTCATCGTTGTAGTCCCACGCGTGGCTGATAAACAACCTGTAAATTCGCAATGACGGCATTGTAGAACCTCCTGTTTTGGTGTTTTCTTCTATTCGTTTCAGCCTGTTGTTGATGTCTGTTATTTGTTCCTGCTGTTTTTTGAATATAACCGAGAAAAGTCCTCTTTCGATAGCGCCCTCAAGTTCGAGTTTGTAGAGTCTCGCTATTAAGTTGTGAATAGTCTCTTTTGAGTCATCATTCACCAGAACAACTCCTTTCCAGTAGGCGAATTGTCAACAAATATGTTGACTGTTTCGCTGAAAACACTTAACATATTTTCACATTCCTTTACGTAAAGTTGTGTTTGCTTTGAGGGCCGTGTTTCCAGCACGGCCTTCTTTTTTAAAATCCTTCGTTTTCCAGCCTTTCTCGTGCTTCACGATATTCTTCCCTGAGCACTTCAGGATCATCCCACCTTTCTGCTTTTTGGCCCTCCATCTTCATTCTGGTGATTTCCGTTTGTGCAAGGTTTAATCCAGTCTTTGTTAAGTACAAGTCACTCTGCATCTCGTTGACAATATCGAAAAGCTTCTTAAAGCGTTCGAGGTCGTCTATTCTCTCATCTGGAGAATCCGAGGATCCCCAAGCCCGGCTTCTTCCTGCCTCCAAAAGTCTTACCACATTGCTGTCCATGTTCCCTCCGGCGACAAAAAAGTTGTTGATAATTTTCAGGCAAATCTATCCTTTATTCAAAAGATTGTCAACCCAATTTTCACTCAAAAATCAAGTTGGGTGTACAAAGTATATAATTCCCGAAAAATCAGAGTAGAGCAAAAATTATGCCAACTTTTCTAAATGGACTTGCTCCGTTTTGGTGGATAATAGCATAAATCGCCCATCACCTAATGCAAATTGCCCTTTTTTTGATCTTATCGTATTTTCTTTAGGTATAAACGAATAGGAGATTGTCGAGAATTGTCTTGTCATTGCCTGCGAGAGATTGGATTTGCCCCGTTTAAGGGGATATACTTGAAGGTCCACCCAATCATCAAGTGCCATCAATTTTTATAAATTTTGCCATGCTCTATTCGCTTTTGAAGTCACACATCGCTTAATACAGCATACGACGAAGGAAAAATAAAAATGCCAACACTCAACCTTAAACCCACCCATAAGCCAGTCAAAGCGTATTATGAATCGCTCGATCAATTTGATCGTCTCGGCGTCACGCATGAAACCGCCGTGCGTTCGGCATTTCAATCGCTGCTCGAATCTTGTGGGAAGCAGTTTGATTGGACGCTCGTTCTCGAACATCCGATGGCTCTCAATCGGAATAAGCGGATTGTCGTTGATGGGGCGTTGATTGACGACTTTCGGTTGTCCCATGGCTATTGGGAGGCAAAGGATATACACGATGACCTGCCAACAGAAGTTCAGCACAAATTTGAGGCGGGTTATCCCACAGATAATATCCTGTTCCAGACGCCACAACGGGCGATCCTCTATCAGGATGATCGTCGAGTAATTGACGCCGATTTGACTGACCCAAAGCAACTCATTGAGACGCTCCAAACTTTCTTTGCTCATCGTCCGCAAGAGATCGCCGAATGGGAAGGGGCAGTCGCGCAGTTCAAAGACATAGTGCCCGATATTGGAAACGGGTTGGCTGAGTTGATACAAAAGGAACGACAGACCAACAGCCGGTTTACTTCCGCCTTTGCAGATTTTCTGGACAAATGTCGCTTGTCAATCAATCCAAACCTCTCTGAAGCTGCGGTTGAGGAGATGCTTATTCAACATCTTTTGACCGAGCGGATTTTCCGAACTGTTTTTGATAACTCCGATTTCACCCGCCGCAATGTAATTGCCAATGAAATTGAGAAAGTGATTGACGCGCTTACATCGCAGTCGTTTAGCCGTCATGAATTTCTCCAAAATCTTGATCGCTTCTATGTAGCAATTGAACGGACAGCGGAAACGATCAATGACTTCTCCCAAAAACAGCATTTTCTCAATACCGTCTATGAGCAGTTTTTTCAAGGCTTTTCAATCAAGGTTGCCGATACACACGGTATCGTCTATACACCGCAACCCATCGTCGATTTCATGGTGAAAAGTGTTGAGCATATTCTACAGACTGAATTTGACCGTTCGCTTTCTGATGGTGGCGTTCATATCATTGATCCGTTTGTCGGCACCGGCAATTTCATCGTGCGGATTATGCGGGAGATTAGCAAAACCGCGCTTGAACACAAGTACACATCCAATCTTCACTGCAACGAGGTGATGCTTCTACCGTACTATATCGCGTCAATGAATATCGAGCACGAGTTTTACGAGGCGACAGGACATTATTTGCCGTTTGATGGGATATGTCTGGTCGATACATTTGAGTTGGCAGAGCCACAGCAGATGGCGTTGTTCACGGAGCAGAATGCGGAAAGAGTGGAACGGCAGAAGGAAACACCGATGTTTGTGGTTATCGGCAATCCACCTTATAACGTTGGACAGGTCAATGAGAATGACAACAACAAGAATAGAAAATATAAGACGATGGATAAGCAAGTGCGGGATACTTATTCACAAGATTCAAAGGCGACCAATAAAAACGCACTCTCTGACCCTTATGTGAAGGCAATTCGGTGGGCATCAGACCGAATTGAGGATGGAGGTGTTGTCGCCTTTGTGACGAACAACGGATTTCTCGATGGTATAGCCTTTGATGGGATGCGGAAACATCTCTCAGAGGAGTTCGACGCGATTTATATTCTGGACCTGAGTGGGAATGTCCGTAAGAACCCGAAACTCTCAGGAACAACACACAATGTCTTTGGGATACAAGTCGGAGTGAGCATTAATTTTTTCGTCAAAAAGAGCAATAAACCAGAGACTCATGCGAAAATCTTCTATGCCCGTGTTGATGAGTTCTGGCGCAAGGAAGACAAATATCGCTATCTCAATGCAAAGGAACATTATCGAAAAATCAAATGGAAGCTAATAACGCCTGATCAGAAATACACATGGTTCACAGAAGGACTCCACACCGAATTTGAGACCTTTATTCCCATGGGCACCAGGGAAGCAAAATCTGCAAAGGTCGAGGTGGATAATGTAATTTTTAAGACTTACAGTAGCGGCATTAAAACCAGTCGTGATGTGTGGGCTTACAACTTCAATCGGAATGCCCTCACTGAGAATATGAGCCGGACGATTCAAACTTACAACGAGGAGGTTGATAGGTGGAAACGTCGTGGGGAATTGGGTACAAATGTAGATGATTTCGTAGTTTATGATGACAAGAAAATCAGTTGGAGCCGGGACTTAAAACTGGACTTGAAACGAGGTAAAAGTGCTGAATGTGCTGAATACAAGGTAAGAGATTCACTACGCCGCCCCTTTACAAAAACGCATCTGTTCTTTGATCGGATTTTGAATGAGGAAGTTTACGTTTTCCCCTCCATCTTCCCCACAGTGGAGACAGAAACGGAAAATCGAGTGATTTGTGTCAGTGGGCTAGGACATGATATTTTTAGATGTCATATTGCCAATAGAATCACTGAGTACAAATTTTCAAACTCCTCAAATGGCGGAACCCAATGCTTTCCCTTCTTCACCTACGATGAGGACGGAACAAATCGCCGTGAGAATGTCACCGATTGGGTTCTGGAACAATTTCGAGGGTATTATGAAGATGATGCAATCACCAAATGGGACATCTTTCATTATGTTTACGGTCTGCTCCATCACCCGGATTATAGGGAGCGGTATCGGGCCAACCTCAAGCGGGAATTGCCGCGCATTCCGTTCACACCGGATACTGGATCAAAGTCCAGCACAGGCTTTTGGGGCTTTGCCAAAGCAGGTAAAAGGCTATCGGAAATCCACATAGGCTACGAGGACATGCCCGAATATCCGCTCACATTCATTGAAACACCGGATATGCCTCTCAACTGGCGTGTGGAAAAGATGAGGTTTTCCAAAGACAAAACGCAGATTGTGTACAACGATTTCTTGACTCTCGACGGGATCCCCCCGGAAGCATTGGAATATCGGCTTGGAAATCGGTCCGCGTTGGAATGGATCATTGATCAATACCGTGTCAAAGAGGACAAACGAAGTGGCATTATCAACGACCCGAACAGTGAAGATGATCCGAAATACATTGTCAAGCTGATTGGGAAGGTGATTACGGTGAGTTTAGAGACTGTAGAGATTGTTGAGGGCTTGCCGAAGTTGGGAATTCCTGAGAAAGAATCCGTTGAACATGAATCTTATAAGTAATGGGGGTTATGTGTAGAAGTGAACAAAGAAGCAAGAGAAAGGCTGATTATATCCCTCAACCCGCCTTTTTGTGTGGTGAAAAATGAACGAATGACTAATCTATTATCCAACTTTCAGAGATGAGGGTATCAATAAGCACAGTATTACTGGTGGACCTATATGGGAGGAATCTTATCTTGACAGTGAGATGATGAGTCTCCCCGTCTTTTAATATCTCATACATCCTTTTGCCACTTTTTGACCCCCGTTCGACATAGCCGTAAAGAGAGGGAATAAGGTCTATGCTGTTAAGGTTTATGCTAAAATAATCAGGCTGTGCATTACTAAATTCGTAGTTATAATACGTCGCAAGTCCCGCTGCCACTCTGAATGTCATTGAGTTTAATGGACGTTGCGCCATATATGCCTTCCAGCTCATTGGATTATCTTGCAATGATGCCTCCCAATCAATTCTGTATCCATCAGGCGTCCGTTTCACATAATAAAGGTGGGGTTTTTTTCTATCCTGAGTACCGTACCATACGACTAACCTGATGTATTTGCCAACATCGACTTCTTTTTCGCCGTCAATACGGACAATATCCCAAACTTTATTATCTTCCAAGGAAATAGAACCATAATGGGATTCCATCTGTGACTTGGTTGTTGCACGCTGTAATACTATCGCATACCTCTCTTGCCAGTTTTTTGCAGCAAAATAATCCTTTATAGCATCTTCGGGTTGCTGTTCGCATCCAATGGACAACATTAGAATAACAACCAACAAAATATACTGTAACATCGCATCCCTCCCAGGTGAGTGTTAGCCCATAATCCGGCACCCGGTTGGGTGCCGGGCGGTATCAACACTCGCACAGTAAGAGATGCGGGAGTCCTACTTATTCACCAAGACTTGGGAAGCTACCCCTTGCCTATGTGATTGGCTATTGTATTCGGCAGGCCACCCGACATACGGGCACCGCACGAGCGTTGATGCCTGCATAATACAATAGCCTTTTCTGCAAGTCAAAACATAATTCCCTCTACAATGTGCCGTTTGAAATCCGCCGTCTTTGCGATCTAATTTGTAAGTTTAGATTGGACGGCAATCTCTATGATATATATTACTATGAAGTTTCATCTTAACTCGTTTATCGCATACCCTTACGCCGATAGCTTACGAAGCATGTGCTGTAATGAATCTATACGGCAAACTGCACCGATCACAGGCTTGAACCCAAGTCCTAAATACTTCACCAAAACGGGGTAACTCCAATGGAAACGATAATCTACGCAGTAATAGGAACAGTAGTCGGGGGGCTAATTTTGACCTTTATTCTGAAGGTCATCGTTCCGAGATTAAAAGATCTTTTATATCGCAACAAACTGGCTCGCTGCATCATTCAATCTGTGCGAGATGCGTTCCAAGGTCTCAATAACTGGCCGGACGAGCAGAGAAACAGTAGCGCGTACTGGACAACCCGGCTATTCTCTGAATTGGATCGTCTGGCGGAGAAACTTAACGTTGAGGTCCGACATGATCCGAGGGGAGGGAATCCGGATTGGGGAGAATTTCTCTATGATGTGTGCTTTTTGGTAACTGACGGTATAAGTCAAGATAGCTACTTCGCCCCTGAAACCCCACTGAAGAAGGTCCTTCTGGTTCTCGAATGTGAATGGGGAACGGGCACTAAAAACATACTGTTCGATTTTACTAAACTTCTCATAGTCAGAGCCGAGCTGCGCGTCTTCGTTTTCTCTGTGGACAATGAAAGGTTTGAGCCTATCCTGGATGATATAAAGGCGGCTATCAACGCCTTTACACAAGTCGCAAAGTCTGACCGATACCTTATATGTAATGTGTCTCAGCCCCTGTCTCAGCCCCTTCAGTTTGTTCTGTTAGACGGCAGGGGTAAGGAACGGTATAGGACTTAATTATCCTGCAAGCACTGATGGTTTTGCAAGAAATTCCTTTCTGTCGCGTCCATACGCAAGTTAAAATGCTCTTTCACGGCCACCCACCGTTTGATATACTCGCATTGAAAGGACTCATCTGGCGGTAGCCAGTTTGCGGGGTCTCGATCACCTTTAGACCGATTGGCAGATGCAGACACAGCAATTAAAGAATGTTCATTCGTCAAATCATTCGCAAATGCTTGTCTTTGTAGCCACAGAAATTGCACATTATGACGTAATGATATGGGGCGTCAAGATGTTGTGGTTTTGATACTCAATCAGGCGGTCGTAATTTTATCAGAAATTTAATTTACCTGGGGCTTTGGCGACCGGGCTGGTCGGGGGATCCATATTTAATTTTGGAGCGTTTCGATCCGCTTTTTGTCGCCTGGGATATGATTGGACACAAATCGCCGTGTTTCAAGGTATTGTCCGAAACCCTGGCCGCATGAGGCATTTGAAGTGAACGTTTTTTGTCGCCAGGGAGATAAAAAAAGGCCGCTGATCATTCGCAGACCAGCGACTTTTTTATGCCAGCACCTCAAGATGTGGTGTTACCACAGACAATTACAACCACAAAATATTGTGGTCAATCACCGTCCTTCTTTCTGTCTTTTCGCCTCCCGGACCGTCTCGTTCAGGCTGTGTATCATAATGATTCGTCCTGTGATTTCTATGGTGGCAAAATCCCGCATCCCCTTCGAGACCTGGTTCTGCTTTGACTCTGGCATACGGGCAAAGTACTTATTGGAAAAAAGCGACAGGAGAAATTTTTCAAAGGTAGCCTTCAACTTTGCCTCATCCTCTGGCAAAACTTTGCCGTTCCCCCTTTTAGCTATCTGCATCATTCGGCCCACCATAAACCAGAATTTTATTCTCACGTCGAAGTCGTAGAAAAGGGTCTGCACTTCGTCAGGATAAGGGAACTTTCTGGGGTCAGCATCCGAGACGAACCAGTACGCCGCAGACAATTCTTTTGGTAGGTCTTTCCCCAGGCCGTCTTTGGGCGGCCAGGGTTCACGCGCGTCAATGGTGTGTGTTGCCAGCAATGCGAACAATACTGCGAAATAGCGCATCATATCTTTCTCCTTTATTGCGCGAACTCCTCCCCGTTTCTCATTGCCCAATCTTCAGAGATTAGCTCATCTATCAGAACAGTATTACTGGACGGATCGCCGCCAGCCAAGAATCTGATTTTGACAATCAGGGCGTGATTTTCTCCATCCTTCAAAATCTCGTATATCCGTTTTCCACTTTTTGACCCCCTTTTGACATAGCCGTGAATGGGGACGAGCGTCCCGTCCTCAAAACTTATGCTCAAATAGGAACGGTGTGCGTCCCCAAACTCATAATTGTAATAGGACGTGAGATTTGTTACCACCCTGAATAGCATCGGCATTGTTGGTCGTTGGGCTCGGTACGCCTTCCAGCTCATTGGATTTTTGCCCATCGAGGCTTCCCAATCAACCTTGTATCCACCGCGGACTCTTTTCACATAATACAGGTGGGGGGGAGATGTGGATCCATCCTGCCGGTCTCTATAATAAACCAGAAGTCTTATGTATTCACCAATACCCACTTTGCTTTGACCATCATAGGGAATAATATTCGTAGCCTCAAATTTTCCAAATTGCCCAATACCGTAATGGCGTTTCATTAGCGGCTCGGTTGTGTTGGGGTGCAATACGAAGGGGAGCCTGTCTTGCCAGGTCTCTGCGGCAAAATAATTGACCATCACTTTTTCATACGGCTCTTTGAACTTTGGTGCTTTCTCCCTTGGTGAGTTCTCTTTGTCGGGTAACTGATCCTTAATGTCGCGTTTGGCGAGCAGTTCAGAAAGTTCCTTTCTGCTGACTTTCTCAGCAAGCTCTTTTTCTATATCTAAAAGCTCTTTTTGCACATCTGAAAGAGTCCCAGTTATAATGACAAGTCCGGCGGCCAAAGCCGCGAATATCACCAGGGCGGGAATGCCGAACAACAGCAATTTTTTGAGTGTGATGGTGAAGGTTTTAGGGGGCATGGGATTCTCCTTTCGCTGTGAATTCCGCAAAGGGCCGCGTGAGTACGGGAAGCACAGTGCAACCCTTCACGGTTTTGCGCGGCACATCATCGAAGGATGTATTCGCGCTCTAATATGAGTTCATAGATGGGGATGGTTCCCCGCCCGCTAGTGCCTCTCCTGGTCGCCCGCCGCGCGTGAACAACGCGCCAGCCGAGAACGCCCTGAATTTTCAGGGTTGTGGTAAGGTCTTCATCGTCCGGGGCCACCACCTTGTAAGTGTAGGCTTTCTTTTCAATCGACCGGCGAACATCCTGGGTCAGGACAAACAGCGTGTATGTGTTGAAGAAAACGGTGATAACGCACAGCGCGATCACTGCCTAAAATGTGGGGCGTCCTTTGATAGATGCCCACATTCCACCTATTCCCGTCCGAAGTTTTGACGGGCTTTTTTCTGTCTCGTCTGTTGCCTCGTCCCGATCTTCGAGGCCGTTGCCGTCTTGAATGTCAGTCATGCTATTCCTCCCTGTTGGGGTACATAGAAAAAGCCCCCTGGGATGCGTACTCCCAAAGGGCTTCTATTTCTTCCAAATAGTCGTTGAAAAACCGTACAGCTTTTGCGTGGGCTTTACGCATCGGTGGACTTCCCGCGTGAGGTGGTTGGCACTCACAAAAATGAGTGCCGGGCAGAGTCCACCGTCATGCGGAAAATACGCACAATAGCCCCGCCTTTTCACCCGGCTCAGGGAGCGACCCTTTGCCGTTAATGGGCTGTTGTATAGGGCGAGCCACCCGACATAATCGGGTTTCCGCCATGACAATGGACTGTTGCCATGAATACAACGCAAAGGCGGGGCCGTCAACAGTTATCTAAACCTCTGCTTTAATGCATATATACAAAATCTGGTATGCTTTTGTGCATTAACCAAACCATTCTTCCAGTTTTTCGGCTGCTCGCCGCTTAACTTCAGGCGTGATATGGGCAATAACGGCTGATAACGTTCCGGCCAAAATGCCCAGGTCGTCTGTGAATCCCCCAGGCAAAAAATCCGGTATCATATCGAGCGGCGCAATCAAATACGCCAATGCCCCATAGATCGTGACCTTAACCCACCTGGGCGTTTCTGAAGATTCAGCCGTGTAATGCAGTTGCAGGGCTTTCTCCACAACTTCTTGCCCAGCTTTTTTTGCGGTGGTGGTGATCTTCTCCCAAAAGCCTTGCTCGGTGTATTGCTTATCGTCTTTCATCTGCGGAGTCTCCTATTTTGCCGCCTGGGGCAATCCAGACGGGCGAGGTTGGATGTGCCGGAATAATCCGGCCAATGGATGGGGGATTTTTTGGCCTTTAGAGAGCGTCACGGTGAAGTCTGTGGCGAGGGTTAGAGGTTTGCAGATGTTCTTTATAGCGGTGTGCCGTTCGCCTGAAAACATCTGTTGTGTCTCAGGGCAATCCGATAGATTCGGAAAACTCCAGTTCGGCGTTGTCTTTTCTCACAAGCTGCCCTGATAGGTATTGCTCCAAAATGGAGCGAATGACAGTGTTGCGAGTGTCCCACGAGTTACCAGCCGCTCGGTCGAGACGGCAGACAATCCCACGCGGGATCTTTGCGGCAACAATCACCAGTTCCCTCTTGGGCTTCAATCTGCCATTGGTTTTGCTCATTGTTGCTCCTTTCGTTGCGGGTTATTGTGAGGGTGTGAGTGGCAATGGTCGCCTGATCATAGGCGCGTCAAAGTCGATGGAGTCCAGGTAGTCAAGGGGCGTGTCATCTGCACGTATCAACTCACCTCGAAAATACTGATCAAGTACTTTTCCTATGACCTGATTCCGGCTATCGGTCGAGTTGCCCGTCGCCTTCTCAATTAGTGCCAGAAGCGGCTCTTTAATCCTGATAGAGACCAGTTTGAGATTGTTTGTTTTGGAACGGACAACGGGTTTGATCGGATCCGAGCGGGCTTGCTCTTTCTTCACCAACGACAAGGCTTGTTCTCTCGATAATCCAGTGTCCAGGCATTCACCACGCCAAACGGATCCGGGCTTTAAGCCTTGCCCTATGAGGCTGTTCTTTGTGCGGGAATGTTCTTTGATGCGGTCGGCGATTCTGCCCTCTGTGGCCTCGACAAAGGTTTGACCATTGGCAAGAGTGATTCGATAAACCGAGTAATGGCTTTCATCCTCTGGGGGATCCGTCAAATGATAGCCGCAAAAGCCATTCTCGACGGGAGGCAACAGGCAGTAAAGGTGTTTGCAATAGCTTCTCAAAATATCCATAAAGCTCCTTTCTCCGGTGTTACCGGAAACAGAAAAAGCCCCCGGCGATTTCTGCCAGGGGCGTGTGTTTTGTCGTACTCGAGGATTTTACCAGCGACTTTTTCTAACCTCGCTTTGTTGGGGCGGTCGGCCTTTTGTGCTGCCGTCTTTGATGCTCGGTGAAATACCACCGTAAGGTGCTGACAACAACAGCGGCGGGCGGTATATTGGCTTTGTCTGCGGCCTTATAGATTGTCTCGACCAGATCGGCTGGCAATGTGATTTCCAGGGTTACATTTTCCATCCAATACCTCACTTTATTAAGGGTTGGTGTGTTGGCTTCACGCCTGGGCGCCGAAGTGTCAGAGACAATCTATCGCAATGACGGAAAAGCGGCAAATTTTAAGCCGCTGAAAGGAACAGCTTCGCCGGGTATCTGTCGCCTTTTCGGATCCAGCCAGGCTCGATGTGAGCCACACATCCCATTGAAATACGGGATCCATCAATAAAGCCTATTGCCTGGGGGTCGATGCTCTCGATCTCCAGGCTTTCTTTTGCCAGAATAGCGTCAATATCTCCGTTGTGTTCTTTCCATACGCGCAGGGCGATTGTATCGAAAATATCGGATTGATACGCCTCGAAGTCCTGCTCTTGAATATGCTCAATCCTGTCTTTCATTCTCTCGATTGATTCCAATGAAGTCTCCTTTTGGATGTGTTCTCGAGTACGGGTTATTTTGACTGGACGTGTGGGACTTCTCGACGTGTTTCAGGTGAATCAAAATTGATTGAATTGGAATAGTCTAAAGGCGTCTTGTCGTGGCGCATCAATTCACCGGAAAAGTATTGCTCAAGGATTCTGCGAATCACCATATTGCGAGAATCCCAACTATTGCCAGCGGCGGTGTCCAGTGTGGCTTGCAGCTTCCTGGGAATCTTTATCGAGAACGTGACCAGATCAGTTGTCTTTGGGCGACCAATGGGCCGCTTTGATTTTGCCATAATTCCTCCAGATCGGCGGGGCTGTGTTTTAGGTGTTACCGATAATATGCTCAAAACCTCTAAAATTCTTTAGCGTCTCTCTCTTTAACGTGTTTCGCCCACCCTTCAAGCTCGTAAGACAGGGTAACAAACGCAGCCACTGGCGACGATGCGCCTGTGCGAATGGAGATGGTCTCGATTTTATTTTTATGGAGATTTTGGTGTGGCGTTTCTTTAGCTACCACAAACCAGACCAATAACCTGTCTTTGCTCCTTAATCCATCCATCCAATCTTCCGGTCTATCCCAGGCGCTGTTCGGCTTCAGGATGTCATGGGTCTCGCCCTTGCCGTACTTGTCGGACAATATTTTTTTTAATTCCTCAAATTTTGTTTTAACGCCATCGCCAAAAGAGTTTGTTTGGATATCCCACAAAAAAAACACCTTCAGCAATCCTTTACCTGGCACAACAAAAAATACCGCACGGTCCGCTCCTTCCGGGGTGTTGGGTCTTAGCACCGCCCACTTTTGTTCGCCATAAGTATTGGGGAGCATTCTCATCTTGCCCAAGTTCAGGGTACGGATCTGCGCGACTGACATTCCTTTTTTGAGTCCGAAAACATCCGCTCCTGATTCCCCAGATGCAAAGGCAATGAGTATTGCCAGCAGAATGAAACGCAACATGTTTTCTCCTTTGTTTGTGGTTTGCCGTAATCGGCTATCTGGTGGTTTGTGTGTTGGGGGTGTTTGCTACGCGGCTGAGACCGGAGATGTAAAAGAAACGCACGAAACAGCATTGTTAAAGCTATCTCAGAGCGATTATCCAGTGGTCTCCCCCAGCCACTTTCATATAATCGCCCTGAGAGCCTTTAAGGTTATGGGTTATTTGTCAAAGGCTTTCGATATGAGATCCGATGCCTCTTTTTTGCTGATTCTTACACCATCATTAGGCGCGGGCGTATTTAATTTTTTGTTTATCTCGTCTTTGAGGTCGGGATCCGTTCTTGAGTTTTTGGCGATGTTTTGCAGTGCCAGAACCTGCTTCGATGTGGCGGGTGAGGGATCATTGCCTATGTCATATCGGTGTTCGTCTTTTTGTTCACGCGGCGGCGGGTTGGGATCATTCAGCCAATCGTGTCCAGGATCTTCGATGCCGGAGTTTGGCGGCTGGCCGTTGTGATGCTGACCATTATTGCCCGGACTCGTGCGGTTGTCAAGATCATCTCCATCGTAGAGATGTAGCCCAATCCCAAAAGTAGAGCAGCACTTCTTAAGCGCATCGACCGCAGCAACTTTCATTGCATCGCCAAGAGGAAACCCGCGGTTAATGGATCCATTGCCAAAGTTTTCGCGGGTGATCGTTCTGCCATCGGCCAAGGTGATCGAGAGAGAGCCTTTGACTGCAACGGTTGTGTCTGTGAGTCCTGCCACTTCGGTCTTGTAGTCCCAGGCGAATGGGAACAGCGCATCGAGGCGCCGGGTATATTCGGGGTGTCCCACATAGGACAGGGGTTTATTGCCTGTTCCTGCATCCTGACGAATTTTGATGACGTTTTGAGGAAAGGGCGTGTAGCACTCTCCGATAAGTTGCTCAACATCGACTTCAGGAAGCAGATCTGCTTCTGTGATAGCCATTTGAAAGTCCTTTCAATGGTTGGGGGTTGTGGGCGACCAGAGCCGCCCAGGTGATCGGTTGACTGCACCGGCGGTACGGCTATTCAGCATCGGCGCACGCATCAGCAAAGCTGTTGGAAGTCAAAAACTCATAGGCTTTGTTCAAGACAAGGACAGTTTTCGGTATATCATTCGTCTTCAAGCTGTTGGTGGTCTGCCAGTTGCCATCTTTGTCCAAATAACTGCGCTGAAAAGTGACGGTGCGGACGGTGAACTTCTCCTCTCCGCGTGTAAATTCATTCTCGAAAATAGACGCAGAGCAAAGGCCATGTCTGAAGGTTATCTCCGGTTGGGGCATATTGCCTCCTGGAATAATGGTGGATTGTTTGATTGCCTCGGCAATCTCTGGTGGTGCGCCTTCATATTTTGCCATTGGGGGATTCCTTTCATTCAGCGGCAAAATCCGTGTCATAACTGAAGCTGTATTCCTCTGGCGAATTGGTGAACTTCTCACACAGCTTTTCCAATTCATCGACAAACTGCTCGGGACGGCATGTGACCAGCCCGAAAAACTTCAGCCTCACAACGGAAGTTTCAGGCTGATGAGGTGGTTTTGTCTCTGGTGTTTCTGCGCTCATAGGCGTCCTTTCTGTGGCCTTTTTTCTACCACTGATCTTGCTGGATTATGCGATCTTCCGCGGCCAGGCGTTCCCGTATAGCCTCGAATTGGACATTGGCGACCATCAGGGCCACCCAGATGTGTCAAAATACGTTGGCCTCTTTCATAGAAAGAAATCGCTCTGAACCGACGATCAGATGATCAAGTACCTCAATTCCCATAATTTCGCCAGCCTGCACAATCCTGCGTGTGAGTTCAATATCTTCGCGGGATGGTGTTACGTCTCCCGAAGGGTGATTATGCCCCAGGATCACACTGGCCGCACTTGAGGCTATGGCAGGGGCAAACACTTCTCGTGGATGCACCAGTGAGGCTGACAGACTGCCTATACTGACCACTTCTCGCTGAATGATTTGATTCCGAGCATTGAGAAAGACAGTGACAAAATATTCTCGCTTCTTGTCTTTGATGTCGCGCAGTTCGGGGAGAACATCAACAGGCGAAGTGATTGATGGTTCTGTGCCCAGACCTCTGTCCAGCACTCTGCGGGCAAACTCGATCACGGCTTTTAGCGTCAACAACTGAGCCTTTGTCAAATCTTTTCCTTTAAGCTCGCGGTTGATAATTTGCCCGGCTGGAGTCGCAAGCTGAAAATCTGCGAGAGATTGGAGAGGATTTCGTTTCAAAAAACCTCGAAGTTTTGCCAGCACATTAAAATCATTTCGTTGGGGGATTCTCAAGACCAGTGCCAGCAATTCTTCATCGGGCAGAGCCTCAGCACCGTTGAGTTGAATCTTGTAGATCGGTTGCTCAACTTCGTGGACTCCGTTGATTTTATACATGGCGTCTCCTTATCCGAAAATCGCTTTTGATGCAGCGGCGGCAGCTTCATTCTTGTCGTGGTAATCCACGCCATTGATCCGATAGATTTTCTGCTCCACTTCAGGTGCAGGAGCTGGTGGGGGAGCTGGTGACGTTTCAGGCGCGGATCCGTTGGCCTCATCTGCACCGTTGGGGGGATGGTCATTCGAGTAACGTTTGGGGGGATATTCCCCACCGCCATTGCAGTCCTTGTTGGCGTGGTACTCGGCCTTGCGGTCGGCAGAATTTTTTTGAGCCTCATTCCGATTTTTGATGCGCGACAAAGCATCGTCTATCACTTCGGTTGCTCGATCTTTGGTTGCCGCAGGTGATGCAAGCCATACGGCTGTGCGATGCGCTTCCTCTGCTGTGAACGTTGACGACAACATCAGCTTTTTGAGCAAAGCCCGTTGTCGGTCGGTGACTTTTTCGGTTGCTGTTTCCATCGTTTTCTCCTTTCGTGGTGATGCACCTGTCAAGGTGTGCATTGTTTTGCCCTGGTGGGTGTGTCGGCACTCACTGGGGCTTTTTTTTGCAGGTCTATCTTTTTGTTATTATTGAATATACAAAGGCATTCAAGGATGTCTTTCAGCGACATTTCTTAATTTTATTAGAAATCTAATTCGATTGGGCGTATGCTTTGGGTGTTATCGTATTTTCCTTCACCACCCACCAGGAGTGACAAAATGGCGTATCACCGCGATACGATTTTCCCGCGCAAATTCATTGTTGGATTGACGGAGGAACAGAAACTGGCACTGGATGAGGTTGCACACCGAGATAAACGATCTATTGCCAGTGTTGTCCGTGAGTGTGTCGATCTGTATTTGGAAAAAATTGGGGATAGACGGCGCGGGCGGCGTTTTGATCGGCGGGAAAAAAGTGAATAAATTTCTTTCACTGTGTTTATGCCTGAAAATTGGGTAAATCGCACAAAGGAGACGCCTTAATCTGGGCGGTGCGATTTTTCATTTCACCTGGGGGGGCGCGGACAGAAAGGTTGAAAAATGCCGAGACCGAATCCGTATAATCCCAGCGATCCGGTTGACGTGGTGAAGTACCAAATCTTTGAGGAAGTAAAGGCGAGTTATCCGTTGACTTTTGAACAGTTGATTTACTGCGATCCTGGCGAAAAGCCGACAGACAGCCTTGTTGAGTGTGTCGAGGGCAAGGTGGACGAGATGGTGCAGTCTGGCGTGTTGCTCAAATTGGGAGACGTTTTGAGCATTCCGGTGAGGCGTGAAGTTCGGCCAAAGGTCAAGCGACAACAGCGACCGCGGAAAGAGGCGGTTGTGGATCTAAACCAGACTGAACTTTTTGCGATGGGGAGCGCGTGATGTGGTACTATCGACTGACAAAAAGATCGCACCACTAGGGCGCCAAGTCTTTACCTGGTGGTGCTTTGGAGAAAGGATTTTGAAGATGGGATCAAACGAAAAAAAAGAAGCCTCGTTATTGCGAGCAATGCCGCACAATAACGAGGCTGAAAAAGCAGTCCTGGGATCTTGCCTTATCGACAATGGGGTAATTGACCAGGTAGCCGCAAGACTTACATCAGACGATTTCTATAATACGACAAATCGGCGCATGTATCGAGTCATTGTTGGCATGTGGAAATTGGGACAGCCCGTTGATCAGTTGACGGTCTGCGAGGCATTGCTTGAAACTGGCAAACTCGAAGATGCGGGCGGCGCGGCTTACGTGGCAGAATTGGCGAGTGAGACGGCGACCAGTGCCCTTGTGGATAGCTATATCAAGATCGTTTCAAAAAACTCGTTCAGGCGTGGGCTGATTGTCCTGGGCCAGCAAATGGCCGAAGGCGAGCATATAGACGACCAGGCCATAGGTGACTTCCAGGCGCGTTTCGATCAGCTTTTAGAAAAGGGCCGGGGTTTTAATCGGGATTATGCGCCGATCAAAGAAGAATCCCTGTCGGATTGGGACGATGTTGAGCCGCGAGAATGGCTTATTGATCAGCTTTTACCGGCGAATGAGTTGACGCTTTTTACAGGCCGAGGCGGTGTTGGCAAATCTCGCCTGATGCTCCAGATCGTGGGCAAGCTGGCCTGTGGCTGGGGTGGTACGCCCTGGCAGTCTAAAGAGCGACAACTCACATACGCAAATAATCAGCCCCAAAAGCGGATTTATCTCGCGTCCTGGGAAGATGATAAGGATGAACACAAAAGGCGGCTGGCTTTGGCACAAAGTCGCCTGGGATGGTTCAGTCAAAGCGATTTTGAGGCAAATGTAAAATACGTCAATCTGCGGGCTGATGGTCGTGGGCCACTGTGGGGGGTGAGACAAGGGGAGAATCGCTATAACCGGGCACATATTTTGCCAGTGGGCGAGGTGCTATTGAAACAGGCGGCGGCGTTTGGGGCTGATGTTCTGGTGCTGGATCCACTTTCTGGTGCGTTTTCCTCCGACGAGAACGACCGGGCCAGTGTCCGAGAGTTCACAAATTATTTTTCCGCCTGGGGTAATGCGAATAATTGTGCGGTTTTGTTCCTGGCGCATCCCCCAAAGAACGAGGCAAAATTCAGTGGATCAACTGGCTGGGAAGCCGACCCTAGGGCGATGTGGTTTTTGAGTAAAGAAAAACAGGACGACCAGACCGGGCCAGCAAAATACAAGTTTGAGGTGGAAAAATTGAGCTACGCGGCCAAACCGGAAAAGCCTACAATGTTGGCCTTTGACCGGGGAGTGTGGATCGAACAGGACACTATTAACAGCGAGGCAACAAATGGCAAAGCAAAACCCAAATCAGCCGACCTTATCAGGCGATGATTTGGAGCAGTATAAGGCGATAGCCCAGGAGACACTTATCAAGGCCACAGAATCGGAATTTTTGAAGTGGGGCGCTGTCTGGTGCTGGTTTGACAGTGGAAACAATACGCCTTGCCCAAAGGCCAAGATCCCAGCCGTTGATGATGTGGTGGCTTATGCCGCAGATGTGACAGACTTTGATATTGCCCAAATAGACGCAGATATTAAACGGGTCTCACAGTTTGCACCAGTGGTGAACTACCAAACCGTGACCTACTGTCTTTATACTCGCTTTGCAAGTCCTGCATCGGATGACAGATTGCAAAAAATAATTGCAGTGATAGGACAGTATTTTGAAATACCCTGCAAGACGATTCCAAAAGACCTAATTTTGCGCCTGTGGAATAATTTTTTCGGACCGGAGAAAATGCTTTTCCAGATGCATAAAGCGTGGCTTGAAGCGAGAGAAAACGGCTTTGGCGGCGAGTGGATACTTGCGCGGCTTATCAGAGGGTGGCAAAATCGACCGCGAAAACCGGAAAAGGCAAGTGTGGATGTGGTTGGCGGTGGACTCACGGCTGTGCCTTACGGGGTTTCGGAAATTTCGCGTACTCGATGGGAAGCGATAGGGGGGAGCATTGATGCGGTTATGGTCGATGGGCAGCCGCTTGCTACCCACATACGGGATTTCAAAACACGCGCACGGATAGGCAATCTGAAAGCCTACAAACCACAAAACACACAGGGCCAGCTTACTTTGGGTTTTTCGTTTAAGCGCAAGCCGCTTGCTCAACCGATACCACTGATCGCTTATTCAGAATTTGGCGGCGACCTGCACAAATCAATCGCAGCTGATGTTTCTGTTTTGCTATTTCTCACACATGCCAGCAATCAATCCCTTTTCCTGTCCCACAAAGACGGCGCAAGGTTGTTGGCGCGGAATAGACAAGGCGGCTTTCGGAAAAAAATCAATAGGCAAGACAAACAGCGGTTTATTGATGCCTGGGTCGCGGTATGGGCTATGATGGTATGGATTGAAAAAGACGGCCTATTTATTCCGTATGATATGGCTATATGCTCACGAATAAATGATGAAACGGTGACACTTTCAAAGCCGTTGTGGTCGAGGCGGGAAAACGGCCAGTGGACATTAACGGCGGGTTATGGTGCGGTGGGCAAGAACCGGCTTTGGGGAAAGGTTGATGACGGGGGTATCTGGCGAACAATCGCGGGTATTGAATATCATTTGGCGCGGGGATCCCCAACAATCCGAGGCGAAAATAAAGGCATTGCCCGACCACTGGTAGCCGTTTCAAAAGGTGGGCCTGGTGAGTGGCAAAAGGTGGACTGGCGAACATTCATGCGTTTGACGGGCGATAATTGGGACGAGAACGACAAGGCCAAAGATAGCACAGTCAATAGGCGATTTGGACGGCGCAAAGACGTGTTGAAGGCTGCGGGCTATGTGACGGACGGACGCAACCCAGCGACCGCTGGTGACACAGTAGAGTTTTCATTTGATACAAAAGGTGTGGCCTGGTTTCGGGCAACCGCTCGCTTTGTTGAGGCCGCGAGATTGGCAAAAGAGCAAAAGTGGGAAACGGTGAACTTGCAGAACTTTTTGACTGGGAATTAAACCGTCCGAATGTGGGAATTAAACCGTCCGAATATGGGAATTAAACCGTCTGAAACTTTTTGTAGAAAAATGGCGCAAAATTTTGTGTCTCAATGAGTTACGTAAAAAACGGAATTTTTGCCTAAAGGGACTCTAAGGGGACTCTATTATAAGGCGAATTTCGGCTCCTTGAGGTCGCCAAAATTGCACCTTTTGTTGAAACCCCAAAGCGCAGCACCAGCTTCGCACACACTTGAGTCAGTAACTCCAAAAACCACAGGACAAGTACTGAACCAGACACACTTTTGAATCCTTTTCAAACTTGTTTCCCGGAGGTGGAGCAATGGACACTTTGCGATTAGTGAATCAGTGGTCACGAACACCAAAGCCGAATAATCCGGAAATATCGGCTCAAAAAGCGTTGATGCTTGCTCAGGTGGTCGATGTTGAGCGGCGCAAAGATCGAGCATTGAGGCGGCGTAGTCGGGCATTGGATCGGTCGGGGTCTGTGCAAATCGAGTTTGGTTTTTTGCGGTCGCTGGTGGTGAACAGTAGTAAAAATTGAACACATTGCGGCGGCACTGGACAGGATGGGTAATTGGAACGAATACGACGAGGCGAAAATCCGGCGGCTTTGATGACGAGTGTTAATGCCGCTGAAGGAGATTAACAAATGAAGACACAAACAATCAAAGAAATTTCTCAACTTCTGGAAGAACTCGACACCTCTTTTTGGGGGTCGATCACACTGCGTATTCAAAAAGGCGAGTTGGTTAATATCGTAAAAGAGCAGAGTATTAAAATTGATGCTCTGAAACACGATATGCAATACAAATAAAACTCCAAAAACAAATCATTAAAAACAATATCAGGGAGTAGGAAAAACCACACCTGAGCAAAAGAAAGGTGTGGTTATGGCAAAACGACAAAAAATCGACTGGGACAATATCCCTGTTAAGGTCATAGAAGAAGGCCCTCCAAATCCACAAAATCCGTATGCTCAATTGTCCCCCGAAGAACGGATGGATCACTTGCGAGAACTCTGCCAAAATATTTATCTGAGAAGGTTGGAAAAACCAACTCTGAACAATATTTATGGCAATGGAAGTAACGATTAAATATTGCATAAAGTATTGTTTTTAAGTATATTTGTAATAAATATGCGGGAAATATATTCATATATAATTTCCAAAGAAAACAATACAGGACAAAGGAGATAGATATGATTAAATGCGGTCTTTACGCACGGGTCTCGACCGATATGCAAGCAGAAGTGAAAAATGGGAGTTTGGATACCCAAATTGATCTTCTTCAAAAGTACGTTGAGGTCAAGGATTCCACATCTCCAGAGGAAGAATGGACAGTAGCTGCAATATATCGTGAAGAAGGCAAATCTGGCAAGAATGTGGATAGACCTGAATACAAGCGAATGATTCAAGACATTGAGCGGGGTAAGATCAATGCAGTGCTTTGCACAAAAATTGATCGCGCCAGTCGGTCTATCATCGACTTTTATCATTTCCAAGAATTTCTAAAGGAACATGAAGCAACATTCATATCGCTCCGTGAAAATTGGGATACGTCCACTCCTGAAGGGCGGTGTTTCCTCAACATTTTTTTGATAGTGGCCGAGTTAGAGCGGGAGCGCACCAGTGAGCGCACAAAAGAAAAAATGCAGTGGCGTGCAGAGGAGGGCCTGCATAATGGCGGACAGATTCTTGGGTATGACAATGACCCAGATGACAAAGGCGTACCAAAGCCCAATGAGGCAGAGCGAGAATTGGTACTCTTGATTTTTCGTACGTATGTGAAAGAGAAAAGTTTCAGGGCGACGGCACCGGTCGTAAATGAAAAGGGCTATCGTACGAAATCGTATGTATCCAGGAGAGGTCATGTCCGTACGGGCAAAAAATTCAATAACACACACATTATGCGTATTCTGCAAAATGAATTTTATATCGGAAAAATTGCTTACAACGGTGAAGTATATGAAGGCCAGCAGGAACCCATTATTCCTATGGAATTGTGGAATAAAGTGCAAGCCATTATAGAATCCAAACGGGCCAAACGCTCAAAAAGCAGAAAACAAAACCTGCATACCTTCTTATTGCAAGGTCTGGTGAAATGTGGTTGGTGCAAGTTCTATATGACACCCTATTACGGCATGAACCACCAGAAAAAGCCGTATTTCTACTATCAATGCACCTGCAAAATTCATCGTGGCAACAAGGAATGCAAAATGAAGGCTGTGCCCGCACAAGCCCTTGAAAAAGTAGTCGCGGATCGGTTAATTCAACTCAGTGATGATCAAAAACGTGTCCAGGACCTTGTTGCTGAGGCGACAACAAATAACTCAGAGCGTATGAAATCCTTGATGCAAGCACGGAAAAATTATCAAAGGCTTCTCAAAGATATTGAGAAGAAGCTGGATGCTTTGGTGGAAAGCATCGCGGAACGCAAGGTTGGCATTAAAACCATCAGTCAGAAAATTATCGACCTGGAGGAGCAAAAAAGCCAAATAGAGCAGGAGATGATGGAGAATGAAGTAACTCTGGCAGAGGTAAAACAAAAGGCCGTAAGCGTTGCTCAGTTGGAGCAAAAACTTACGACCTTTGAGGAATTATTTACTGAAGCCACACCAGAAGAACGGAAAGACCTGTTAAGACTGCATATCAACCACCTGATCTATACTCCTGATGGGATTCAACTCGCCTTGTTTGATTCTGCCAATGAAACGGATAGAATCAAAGTTCAGCGAGAAGATGTAGTTGGTTGCCCCTCAGGGATTCGAACCCCGATACCTGGAACCAAAATCCAGTGTCTTGCCATTAGACGAAGGGGCAATACTGTGCCGAAGGGCTAAATATAAATTTTTAGCCGATTAGAGGCAACTTTCTTTTTAGAAATTAGCGGACAGCAAAAAACCTTCTGGATCGCGGCTAACATCACGCCGCGATGACACACGAGAGCCTGCCCTGTAATGATTCTATACGGGGGCACAGGGACCGTCCCCTACAACACTATGCCGCGATGACTGACGCTGCTTCTTCCCACTTCCTACTTCCCACTTCTCATCCTCGCCCATGTGTCGCGCAGAGTAATCGTTCGGTTCAATACGAGCTTTTCATCTGATGAGTCCGGATCGATACAAAAATAACCCAGTCGCTCGAATTGGACCACGCTGCCAACTTCTGCCCCTTTCATGCTCGGCTCGACATAACAGGTGGGACGCACTTCCAGCGAGTCGGGGTTTAAGTTGTCTGTGAAGTCCTCTCCATCTTCGGTTCGGGTTGGGTTTTCCGTCATGAACAGCCGATCAAATAATCGGACTTCGGTTTTTAGTGCGTGTTTGGCAGATACCCAGTGCAATGTAGAGCGAACCCTGCGTTTATCGGGTGTTGTGCCGCCGCGGCTTTCGGGATCCCAGGTACAGCGCAGTTCGGTTATGTTGCCGTCATCATCTTTTACTGCTTCCTGACAGGTGATATAACACGCCGCTCGCAATCGCACCTCTCGCCCGGGCGCAAGACGGTAAAATTTGCGCGGGGGATCTTCCATAAAATCTTCCCGCTCGATGTACAATTCCCGAGAAAAGGGCACGGAGCGCGTGCCGGCATCGGGGTCTTCGGGGTTGATCATCGCCTCAAATGTCTCTTCTTCATCTTCGGGATAGTTTTCAATGACCACTTTTAAGGGGTCAATCACGCCCATTACCCGGGGCGCGACTTTGTTCAGGTGCTCGCGAATATAGAATTCAAACAAATCTATTTCCGCCGTTGTATCCCGGCGATTCATTCCCACGCGCCAGATAAAATTCACAATGGCTTGCGGCGGTATCCCGCGCCGTCGCATGCCCGAAAGCGTGGGCATGCGCGGGTCATCCCATCCGTTTACGAGATTGCGTTCGACCAGTTGGGTCAACATGCGCTTGCTGGTCAACGTGTAGGTGATATTCAACCGCGCAAATTCAATTTGCCGCGAGGGAAAGATCTCTAACTGCTGGATGTACCAATCGTACAGGGGGCGGTGTTCTGCAAACTCAATGCTACACAGCGAGTGCGTAACTTGCTCAATGGCGTCGGATTGCCCGTGTGCCCAATCGTACATTGGATAAATACACCATTTGTCGCCCGTGCGATGGTGTGATGTGTGTTTGATCCGATACATTACGGGATCGCGCATATTCATATTTGGCGATGCCATATCGGCTTTTGCTCGCAATGTACACGCACCATCGGGAAGTTCTCCATTTTTCATTCGCGCAAATAGATCGAGATTTTCCGACACGGTGCGATCTCGATAGGGGCTGTTTTTACCCGGCTCTGTCACAGTGCCTCGATAATCGCGTATCTCCTCTGGACTCAAGTCGCAGACATAAGCTTTCCCCTGCTGAATGAGTTCCACTGCATAATCGTAGAGTTGGTCAAAATAGTCAGAGGCAAAGTACAATCCGTCGCCCCAATCAAAGCCCATCCATTTCAAATCTTCCTGGATGGACTCGACGTATTCGGTGTCTTCCCGGTCCGGGTTGGTGTCGTCAAATCGGAGATTGCACTGTCCGTCAAATTCCTCGGCGAGGCCAAAGTCCAGACAAAAAGCCTTGGCATGACCGATGTGCAGATAGCCATTAGGCTCTGGGGGAAAGCGCGTTACGATTTTTTTGTGTTTGCCATTTTTTACGTCTTCGCGAACAATTTCTCGGATAAAATCCGTTGGTGTGTCTTCGGTTGTTGCCATTTTAAACCTTTGTGGGTTGTTAGTTGTTAGTTGTTAGTCTTTAGCTTTTTTACTTCACACTGCACATGTTCCACTACCTGATCCAGAGGCACATCTGAGCGGTCATTTTCATGCCGCAATTTCATCTCTATCTGTCCATTTGCCAGGCCGCGGGATCCCACGGTCAATCGTATTGGGATGCCGATTAAATCCGCATCGTTGAATTTTACGCCTGCGCGTTCATCGCGGTCGTCGAGCAAGACATCCAGGCCCGCGGCTTTTAGTTGTTCATACAATTTCTCAGCGGCTTCCAGTTCGCCTGCGGGTTTTCGACCTGTCAGGACTACGATTTGCACCTCAAAGGGTGCGACGGATATCGGCCATATAATGCCGTGGTCGTCGTGATGGGCTTCGATAATACACGCCAATAATCGCCCCACGCCAATGCCGTAACACCCCATGAAAAGGGACTGCATTTTGCCGTTTTCATCCAGGACTTTCGCGCCCATGCTGTCGCTGTACTTTGTGCCGAGCTTGAAGATATTGCCCACTTCGATGCCGCGCGTGCTGTTGAGCGGGGTTTCACATTCCGGACAGGGCATGCCTTTTTCTACGGCGATGAGGTCTGTGACTATATCGGGATCAAAATCGCGTCCCACATTGACATTTAAGCAGTGATACCCTTCCTCATTCGCGCCCGATACAAAATTTGTTCCTTTTGCGATGGCTTCATCCACGACCACAATCGTATTTTTCACGGCCATTGGCGACGCATATCCCGGCACTGCGCCGACTGCTGTGATTTCCTCGTCTGTTGCCGGACGCAATGCCTGCGCTTTTACCACATTGGCCAGCTTGGTTTCGTTTAACTCGTGGTCGCCGCGCAATACTGCAAAAATAAATTTGTCTTCCCCATTTATTGTGCCGATTAAAAATACGGCTTTGGCTGTTTTGCTCTGCGGCACATCCAAAAACGACGCGACTTCTTCAATGGTTTTGCAATTGGGGGTCGCTACTTTTTGCAGGGATTTTTCACTTTCTGCTTCAATGGCTTCCCGTTTATATATCGCCACCTGTCGATTGGCCTGATAACCGCATGTATCACATAAGAGCAGGGTGTCTTCACCGCCCGGGTTTAAATACATAAATTCATGCGCTTCTGTTCCGCCCATCATTCCCGGGTCGCTTTCTACTGCGATGACGTGGTCGCCCAATCCCGCGCGCTCAAATATTCGTTGATATGCCTCGTACATGCGCGGGTAATACGCATCTAAACCCGCCTGGTTGATGTGAAAGCTATACCCGTCTTTCATCGTAAATTCGCGTACACGAATCAATCCGCCGCGGCTGCGCGGCTCGTCGCGGAATTTGGTCTGAAGCTGAAACGCGCTCAATGGCAATTGTCGATAACTTTGTACCATGTGACGCGCCAAATCGGTTACGGCTTCTTCGTGCGTCATTGCCAAACACATGTCGCGGTCTGCGCGGTCTTTCACTCGCATCATTTCCTGGCCCACATCGTCCCATCGACCACTCTCGCGCCAGATTTCTGCGGGTTGCACCACGGGCATCGAAATTTCAAAGCAATCTGCGCGTTCCATTTCTTCGCGCAAAATCTGTTCGATGTTTCGCTTTACGCGCAATCCCAGTGGTAAGAAACTAAAAATTCCCGATGCCAGAGGACGAATTAAACCCGCGCGCAAGGCCAACTGGTGACTGATTGCTTCTGCATCTGCGGGTAGCTCGCGCAGGGTTTGTGTCAATAATTGAGAATAACGCATTTCTATTCCTTTTGAAAATCCCTGAAAAATATAAACAAAATGCGGGGATCAGAGCCAAATATTGTATTCAGTTTGATAGTGTGGACGATTTGGCATCACATAAAGTTTCACGATAGGCGTCATGCACGCCCAAGCGCGATTAACAGATCTGGACGATTTGAGCCGACGGCGTCAACGCCCAGATCGATAACGCGCTGTATCTCCTCAACGCTGTCGGGGTTCCAGGCGCAGATCAGGAGGCCATTCGCATGCGCTTTCTGAACGAGTTGGGCGTCAATATTCGGATGCAGGATGTGTATCCCTACCGCTCCCATATCGACAGCCTGTTCACACGCATCATCTGGTGGATTTGACCACAATGCACCCAGCGCCAGGCTCGGATTGAGCTGGCGCGCTTCGCGTAGCCGTTCATGGACAAATGAGGTCAGAAGTATCTCGCTTTCTATATTATTTCGCTCAACCGTCCGGACGACCGGCTCGGCGGTGTTTGGCCCTTTCAGTTCAATCTGAAGAACCACCTTCCCGCGCACCAGATCTATCACTTCCTGTAGCGTGGGAATGCGCTCTCCTTTGCCGGCGTCCAACTGCTTAATTTTCTCTAACGTAAAGTCGGCGACTGCACCCTGTCCATCGGTCGTTCGATCTACTGTGGTATCGTGAATGACGACGAGGTGCTGATCGCGCGTGAGATGTACGTCAATCTCGATTTGATCGACGCTGAGGTCTATCGCTTTTTGCATGGATAGTAGCGTATTTTCAGGTTCGAGTGCTGCTGCTCCCCTGTGTCCTGTAAGAATCATTTGAGTCCTCTCTGTGGTAATGGTAAAGTAAATCTATCCAATCTCGACCGCCAGCCCATCTTCGCCCACCATGACTTCGCCGCCGTATTCTTTCCGAATCTGGTCGCCCATGCGATGCACAGCTTGTAGATCACCCGTGATATCTTCGATTACCAGATGTTTGATCATTACGCGCTTGACATTGGCCTCGGTTGCGATTTCTGCGATTTCTGGCGGTGTAATATGCCACGATCCCCAGGGTTGAGTCGCCAAGAATTCAGCGGTGCCCGAACATTCTATGGATAGCAAGTCGGCATTTTGGCAGAATGCTGGGAATTCCGCATCGGGATTTCCGTCGCCTGTGATTATGACGCGGTGATCTTTTGTGTCGATGCGATAGGCGAGCGTGGGAATGCCGCCGTGATCTGTGAATGTTGCGGACAGTTGAAAGTCGTCCGTGGATAGAAATTCGCCTTTTTCCCCGATCTCGATAACTTCTGGATCGAGTACACTGTCGTCTTTTCCATGCCCAATCCGACTTTGAATATCCTGCTCAAAGGGCGGGCGGATCACATGGGATACAAAGTGTTTTGTTCCGACTGGTCCGTAAATTTGAAGGGGTTTTTTGCGTACCTTTACCCATCCCACGAATACGAGATAGGGGACATCGACGATGTGATCGAAGTGCAGGTGCGTCAAAAATAGCCGATCTACCTCTTCACAATTTACGCCTGCGTGCGCCAGATTTGTACACGCTGAGCGACCGCAGTCAAACATCCAGTTTTTATTGCCGATTTGCAATAATTGCGAGGGGCCGCCGCGATTCGGGTTGTCCCGCACTGCACCACTGCCGAGCATGATATATCGCATGATTAAATCCTCTATAACGGTCCGTTGACGGGAAATTCGGGTTTTTGTCCGTTGAGAACGCGCACGATATCCGCTGCGACCATTGCCATTTTTTGTATTGATTCGGTCGAGTGGCCGGAATAATGGGGCGAGAGGAGCACATTGTCGAGTTCACAGAGGGGATTGTCTGGCGTTGCGGGTTCTTGTTCAAAGACGTCGATGATCGCGCCGCCAATCTGTTTGTTCCGCAGTGCGGTTACGAGTGCCTGTTCGTCGATAACTGGTCCCCGGCTGCAATTGGCGAGAATGGCGTGGGGTTGCATGCGGGCGAGTGTGTCGGCATTGATGAGGTGATGCGTGCTGTCGAGGAGGGGGACGTTGAGGCTGATATAGTCCGAGGCAGAGAGGAGGTCGTCCAATTCCACGCGGTGTACATTCAGGCGGTTTTCTTCTTCTGCGGACGCGGGAAATTCATCGGCGTAGATAACGTTCATTCTGAAGCCGAGGGAGCAGATTTCCGCAAGGCGACGGCCAATACGACCAAAGCCGATAATGCCCAGGGTTTTGCCGAGTAATTCCGGGGCGTGTACGCGGTCTCGGAGTGCCCAGTCTCCGGAACGGGTTGCGGCATCGGCCTGACCAATTTGTCGCGGCAGGGCTATGAAGGACATGGCGATGTATTCGGCGACGGCTTCAACGGGTGCGCCGGGTGTGTTGACGACATAGATACCGCGCGCGGTGGCGGCGTCAACGTCGATATTATCGACGCCAATGCCGTGGCGACCTATGACCTTGAGGCGCGGTGCGCGATCCATTACAGGACCGTCGATGAAGCCCCGCGCGCGTGCGAGAATGCCGTCTGCGTCTTTGACCGAGGCGATGATTTGATCGGGTTCAAATCCTTTTGCCCAGAGGATTTCGCAGTCGTTTTTGAGAAGGTGATCCTGTCCACAGGGATGTACGGGTTCAAAGAGCAAGATGTTGAATTTTGCCACAGTACGTCCTTTCTATTGTTGTTTTGTTATGTTGAAATATAGTGTATAGCGGGAGTACAATTTTGTCAAGATGCGAGGATTTTATTTTTTTATATTCTGTCTTGCTTCGTTTTTGGGTTTTGTATATATTTTCCTCTCTATGAGGCGACCCCGTCGTTCAGTGGTTAGGACACCGGGTTTTCATCCCGGCAACGGGGGTTCGATTCCCCTCGGGGTCGCCATTAATATTGTGTGTCATTCAAAGGGTCGTGACTTCACGACCCTTATTTTATTGGTGGATGAATCGGAGATACGGGCTATATTGGGGACGATTGGTTTGTTGATCAATATCAGAGAAAGGAGTTCTTTTGACAATTGCACCTCTTCTTTCACCCGATGCTTTTGAAGGTATTGAAGGCATGACGCATCTGTGTACGGGGGGCGAATCTCCGTGGCTCAAAAGTCAGGCTGAGGTATATGCCGAATTTGCCAAATTCAAGGGTGGGTCGCACAAGGGCCGCGATAAAATTTACGACCGCGGAGAACGCTGCCGCAATCGCATGGGGCAGCTCTGGAATGTGCCAGCGAATCGCATTGCGTTTATGCCTTCTGCTGCCGAGGGTATGGGCTGGTTTTCACGGGGGTTGGACTGGCAGCACGGCGATAATATTGTGACCAATAACCTCGAGTTTCCCTCTGTGGCGTATGCGTGGAAGCATTTGCGATCCAGAGGCGTTGAAGTTCGATTGGTGCCGCACAAGCAGTGGCGGGTGCGCGAAGGGGATCTCCTCGACGCTGTTGATTCCCGCACGCGCGTTCTCGCTGTCAGCCATGTGGGGTTTTATACGGGGCAGTGTTTGAATTTGGCGCAACTCTCTGAGGGTGCATGGAAGAAAGGTGCGTTATTTGCAGTTGATGCCACGCATTCTTCGGGTGTTTTGCGCGTGCCAGCGCAGTTGACCGATCTCACGGTGAGCAGCAGTTACAAATGGCTTTTGGCAACGCACGGCACGGCGCCTTGTTATTTGAGCGAACGCGCGGAAGAGCAGGTCGCATCGACGTGTTTTGGCTGGCATAATCTCAAAGTATGGCCCGAACAAACCGCCGAGCGCGATCCCGAGGTTGCCGAGCAACCTATGCCGGAAAAACTCGAACCGGGCAATCCTGCTATGCAGGTGATTATGCACCTGGATCACGCGCTGGGCGTGATTTTAGATATTGGTCCTGAGAAGATTGAGAATCACGCACGCGATTTGTCCGAGCAGGTGTCCCGAGGGCTTAAGAAGTTGGGCTATGAGGTTATTTCGCCAAATAAGCGAGAAGCGCGGTCAGGCAATACCTGTTTTGCGTGCGAAGATGGCCGCGAGATGGTCTATCGCCTTGAAGAGCGCAATGTTTTTTGCTGGGGCGAGTTTGGGCGGGTGCGCGTTTCTACGCATTTGTACAATGGTAGCGATGATGTGGCGCGACTGCTCGATGCGCTGAATGAAGTAATCCGCAGAAAAAAACGCGAGTGAGCGGGGTACAACTGGCCGCCTCTCAGGCCAGTTCATTTGAGCGTTTTTCGCAGATAACGCAGATAAAAATGTAGGGGCGGGTTGAACTGCTGTCGCAGTTGTACGCCGCTCAAACCCGCCCGTTTTTAAGAAAGGATGTTAGCCATGATGAAATTGGGTTGTATGTCTCTGAGCTACAAAGATCAGTTCACTGCTGGCGAGACCGATATGGCGGGGTTTATTGGCAAAGCTTATGATCTGCGTCTGGATGGAATTGATATTCACACCCGCGCGTTTGAATCTGAAGACCCGGCGTATTTGCGGGATATTCGCATGCGCTGTCTCAGGCGGGGTTTGGCGATTTCGTATCTCGGTGTGAGCAATGATTTTGGCAGGCCCCAGGAAGAATTGCAGGAGGTGATAGATACTGTCAAGCACTGGGTCGATGTTGCAGAGTTTATGGGGGTGCCACTCGTGCGGATTTTTGCGGCGTGGAATCGCAATGACGAGCCGGAAGAACAGGTGTGGGATCGCATGATGCCCTGTATGCAGGAGGTCGCAGAGTACGGGCAACAAAAAGGTATTGTTCTGGGCTTACACAATCACAATCACGGGTGTGTTACGCGCACGGGTAAAGATGTGCGCCGGATTCTCGAGACGGTCGATAATCCCTATTTGTCGCATATTCTGGATACGGGACAATACGTCGGGTCGCCGGGTTCGAGTGGTCAGCGCGGCACTGAAGATCCGGCATTGGATTTCTATGGGAGTATTGCGGAGACAGCCCCTCTTGCCGTGCATGTTCGCGCAAAGGTCTATCGCATCAGTACGGGAGAAGAGGTCTGGCTGAATTATCCGCGCATTTTTGAGATTTTGAATGGCGTGAATTATAACGGCTGGGTGTCGATTGTGTATGAGGGACAGGATGAAGAGGCAGAAGAGACAGCGGTTCCCAAAGCTGTGAACTATTTGCGACAGTTTGTGCCGGGCGGGTAGGGGGACCTGTATTAGGGACAGTCGAACTTTGAGGCAAAAGAAGAAGCGGCAACGCGCTGATGGCCTGGCGTGCTGAAGTTTGCAAAAGGGGAGTGATCATGCCCTGGGATAGCGAGAGTTTGTTACAGCGACTCCAACTTGGCGAGGACAGCCGCGTCGAGTTCAAAGAAGTCTTGTTCACTGGTAACCGTATTGACGCGCCTCGTCGGGAGACGGTCGCCAACGAGTTGGCCGCTTTTGGCAACACCATTGGTGGCACATTGATCTTCAGTGTGTCGGACGCCGGTGAGGTGCGATCACTGGATCGGAAACAGATGGATGCGTTGGAAGCCTTCGTCGGCGAGATTTGTGCGGATAGCATCAGTCCCTCGCTGGCATTTGTCACCCAACGGCTGGCTTTGCCGGATGGTTCGTCCGTGTTGGTCGTCGAAGTCGGACAGAGTGCCTTGGTACACAAGAGTCCCGGGGGATACCTTTCCCGGCAAGGTAGTGCCAGGCGGGAGTTGTCTTCAGAAGCATTGCGTCGCCTGTTTCAACGGCGAGGGCGTTCTGGTCTCCTTGGCCCTGACGAAGCGATTGTCACTGGAACCGGCCCCAACACGCTTGATGCGACTCTTGTGGACCGTTTCTTGAGTTCGCGCGCCACTGAGCCTGCCGACGCCCAACTCACAAAGCTGGGGCTGGTAGGGGAGGATGACAGCGGTGTGATCCGCGCAACAGTTGCCGGGGTGCTGCTTTGCACGGCGCGTCCGGATGAGCACATACGCGGTGCGATGATCGAAGCCGTTCGCTATCGCGGCACGGTGCTTGGTCGTGCGAGCCAGCACGACGCGGTGTCAATTACTGGTCCATTGGACCAGCAGATCCGCGATACCGTCAATTTTGTCAGGCTCAACACGCGGGTGGCGGCGCGCAAAGACCCTGGGCGGGTGGAGGTCCCGCAATTCAGTCCGCGGGCGGTGTTCGAGGCCATCGTCAACGCCGTGGTTCACCGCGACTACTCAATGGAGAATGCGAAGATACGGCTCTTTATCTTCGACGATAGACTTGAGTTATGCTCTCCGGGTGCCCTGCCCAATACGCTGCCTATCGAAGCCATGCGAAATCGACAAGCCACCCGCAACGAAACGCTTGCGTCCGTCTTCCGTATGCTCGCGGTAGGGGATATCGCTGGTGCTGGCGACCGGCAGTACTTTCTGGAGCAGCGCGGCGAAGGTGTTCCGATTATCTATGAGCAGACGCTGGATCTGACAGGGCACGACCCAAACTACGAACTGATCGGTGGCGCAGAACTGCGTCTGACAATACCATCTGCCCGTCTGCCGGTAACGGGCATCGAAGGTGAAGTGTCCGTATCTGCCGAGGGTCGGCCACTCGCGGGTGCAAAGGTCGTTGCGTTGTATCCCAACAAGACCTGGATGGAAGGGGAGACCGATGCGTTTGGGCGGGTCGGTTTCGGGTTTCACTCGGAACTCCCCATCACGGTTTTCTGTGCGATGCCAGGGTACAGAGCACATGTCATGCGGGATTGGCAGCCACCAGAACCGCTCTCTGTACAGCTCGATACGTTGCCGATGGGTGGATCAGAGATTTTCACGGAAGGAACAGGGCATTTGCCCGATTTGACTGGGCGACTAAATCCGATCCTTGACAACCTTGATCGCATGTACCTTTACGCGACGAATATTGCCATTGAAGAAGGCAAGCAGCAACCCGTTCACTTCAAATTGAATCAGCCCCTGCGGCTCACGGATGTCAACGGTTCTGAGTGGATTGTGCGGTTTATTGAGATGATCGGAAAATCGGTGCTGTTGGAATACGAGCCCCCGGATAACAGATGGGGGACCGATGAATAGAGATGAAGTTCTGAATGTGCTCCGAACGCACAAGCCGATTCTTTCGCAACGCTTTGGCGTCAGAGAACTCGCCTTGTTTAGATCGGTTGTTCGCAATCAAGTAACCAAAGACAGCGATATCGACATCCTGGTCCGTTTTGACGGACCGGCAACCTCAAAAACCTATTTCGGCACTCAGTTCTATCTGGAAGATCTGTTGGGTCATCCGGTCGATCTGGTCACAAACAAGGCGTTGCGGGCAGAACTGCGTCCTTACATAGAGCGGGAGGCGGTCAATGTCTAATGCCGGGCAGGAACCACGGGAGTGGCACTTGTATGTGGGGGCTATAATCGAAATGGACACGGGTTGACAAATCGAGACTTATACTCTATTCTATAATACTTTGTCAATATCAGAAAGAATAAGCTAGTGCATCGTGGCGTAAGTCTTGCGACATATAGAAGTGAACATCAAAACCTTCTGGATTGCGGCTTAAACCATGCCGCAATGACAACCGCAAGTCAAATTGATATGACCAGTTTCTTTTGCCGAGATGCACTAGATACCAGAAGGATCTTTAGCGAATTTAATGGCAAATATAAAAATTAAGTGGCTCATATATACTGTGCTTGTAGGTGTCATACCTGCTCTCTTGCGAATATTGATATGGTTTATCTCACAGGACAGAACGATGGACATCTTCAACGCCTCAGACTTCGTGGCGTTTGGATTGATCTTACATATATCCAATATCAATGAGATAGAGCATTTCAATGATCACGAAAAATCTTGGAAAACAATTCAAAACGGGATCTCAATTGGTTTTATATCACTCTATAGTGTCTTATTCACGGCTTACTTATTGGGACAGTCTAACCCTGGATTGATCAGGGGGGAGACCATAAAATATATTTCTATGGTCTCCAGTCTTGTGTCGTTTCTCTTGAGTTTCTCCGTATATGATAGAGTATCGAAACTGGTTGAGGAGGAATAAAATGTTTGAAACTATCCTTATCATAGTCTCAATTTTGGTTGCAATAATGGGTATTGGTGTAGCTACCTGGTCCATTATGAGCACGAGAAAACGGTATAACAATGAATCTAAGGGGTAGATCATCTGAGGGATAGACCACAGGTGCTGAAAAGCCCAATTTTTGATTCACATTCGCCCCCTGGCAGTACGTCTTGCTCCTCTCGCACAGCGAGGATGATCATGAGCGAGACCGATCCCTTGGGGCTTTTTTTTCGGAGGCTTGAGTTAAGCAGACATCAGGACTATGCTCACCGAGCGCAAAAGTGTTGCTGAGAGACTGGACCATAAAAGTGAATAATTAATGAATTTCCGCATCGCCCATACTTTCACCGATAGTCTCGCCAGGCTGACCGGGAATGAACAGAAGGCCGTGAAAACCACGGCCTTTGATCTGCAGATGAACTCGATGGGAAGGACAAGGACTGCGTATCGATAAGCACGATGCATCTGGCGAAGGGATTGGAGTTTCGCGCTGTCGTAGTGATGGCGTGTGACGATGAGGTTATTCCGCTACAGGATCGGATTGAGACAGTTGCGGATAGTGCGGATCTCGAAGAGGTTTACGATACAGAGAGGCACTTGCTCTATGTCGCATGCACACGCGCTCGGGATCACTTATTGATCACGGGGGTTACACCTGCTTCGGAGTTCCTGGATGACCTGCAGATGTAATGCCTTATCCATAAGCCATTTCGGGGTGTTTTCCGAGAACGCGGAGGAGGCGTTCGTCGGCGCCTTCGAGGACGTAATCGGGCATGTGATAGTTGAGATAGGGCCAGAATCGCTGGGCGACGAAACGCTGACTATAGACCTGGTGAAAGAGGTAGCGGACGCGATCGGATGTATTGGGGGCGCCGCGGTGCCAGGTTTGGCTGCTCAGGAGGTAGAGGTCACCCGCTTTCATGTGCAGAGATTTGGGACCTTGTCCGTCGAAGGTTGGATTTTCTGGATCGTTGGGTTGTCTGCCCGCATAGTGGCTGCCGGGCACGAATTGGCTGGGTCCATACTGGTCTTCGTCCTGGTCTGTCAGGGCGATCTGGAACGACATGCGAAAAACGGGCATTTGAAGACGCTTGTCATGGCTGCTGATATTGTCGTCCGTAATTGGAAATTCCAGGCTGTCATCTACGTGAAAGCGGTTAATGCCCAGATCCGTGCGGTTCAAGATGCATCCCTGCGCCATGCAATGGCACTGGGGACCGAGGACTGTTTCGGCAATAGATATGACAGGCTCGCGCACGAGCAGGTCGCGGAACATCCGGTCGCATTCAAATAGCCGATGCACAACGATGGGTTCTTTGCCGTTGTGCTGTGGTTTGATTTTTACGTTTCGCATTTCGGCGAAATAGGGTTCTGCAAAGATCTGATCGACGCGTCTGCATATTTGCTCGCATTCTTCCCGGGACAAGACGTTTCGGATGATGGTCGCGCCGTTTTTGTAAAAATCTTCGAGAATCGGCGATAGTTCTTCTTCAGTAAAGGGTTCGTGAAGTGACATGGGATATTCCTCTGCTCAAATCGCGCCTTTAGGGACGCCTTTGCCGACGTGGGGTAGCAAGCCCTGGATCGGTCGTCCGGGCACGAGTTTTCCGTTCTGGACAAAGCCCTCTGGACGCCCCGTGAGTTCCTCGATCAGTTGATCGCGCCACCAGGCCAATCGGTCGGGACGAGTGCGGGACAGGTCGTTGATTTCGCGGGGGTCTTCGGTTAGATCAAAGAGCAACTCCCTTCCCGTCTGGGTAAACCAGGCGTACTTCTCCTTGCCATCCGTAAGCCACTGATTGGCGGATGTCGCGTGTTCTCCGTGGATGAACGGACGCCAATTATTTCCCCCACAATTCAGTACACTTTCGCCGTCGAGATCGTCCGGGGTATCGATTCCAGCGATGTCGCAGAAGGTTGGGAAGATGTCCCGCAGTTCTACCGGCGATTCTACAAGCGATCCACGTTCCACAGTGCCAGATGTTTTGGGCATTCGCAGGATGAAGGGCACGCGAGCGGATCCGTCATAGGGCACGCCTTTTCCCACATGGTTGTGGTCGTATAGCATTTCACCGTGATCCGCGGTGAAGAGTATGGCGGTGTTGTCCTGGACTCCGTATTCGTTGAGTGCCATGATCATGCGGTTGATCTGGAAATCAATGTGTGAAATCTGTGCGTAATACGCTCTTCGGGCAAAATCCACCAGTGCTGGGTCCCGGGGGATCGGGCTATCGTGGCCGCCCTTGCGGAGTTCGTGGTCAACCCAGTTTCCCATGGCGGGTGGGGGAATGTCCTTTTGCAAATAGCGATTCAAGAAAGACGCAGGAGGGTCCAGAGGCGGATGGGGCCGATGGTAGGATAGCGTGAGGAAGAAGGGCTTGGATGTATCGCGCCTGCGTAAAAAGTCTATACCCTGCGTGGTGACCCAACTCGTGGGATGAAGCATTTCGTGGTAGGGCCAGGCTTGTGCCGCGTATCCATTGCATCCCACACCCGAGTCGTTGTGGTCGGCATAGACTTCGCCGAGTTTTTCCCGAAGATAGGGGGTGTAATCGTCGTTTAATCCGAATTCGCGGTTTTCTCGCCGGGCGCGATGCATATAGCCGTCGTGCAGTACGACGTTGTGAAAACCTACGAGATTGCGCCAGGGATAGACGTGCATTTTGCCGACGCACTGGGTGTGATAACCCGCATCTGATAGGGTTCCGGGAAGTGTTACTGGATAGTCCCATTGCACGCCGCCGTTGGTGAGATACCCATGTCGCTTGGGGGCGAGACCCGTGAGGATTGTGGCGCGGGCTGCAACGCATACCGGGCACGAGGCATACGCCTGGGTAAATGTGACACCATCGCCTGCCAGATAATCCAGGTGGGGGGTTTCAACTGCGGGATGACCGGTATAGCCCAGACAATCTCCCCGCCATTGATCGGTCAGGATAAAGAGAATATTGGGAGCGTTTTCGGCTGTTGGCATTTTATCCCCTTCGCTTGTTGGCTAAGATCCAGACATCGCGGAAGAAAGACTGGCGATTTTCAGATAGGCCATTGATTACGACCGGGTTCATGCAAGGCTTGGGTTCGTGGAATCGCACGGTTACGTGATTGTATGCCATGAGGATGGCGCGTCGCGGATTGTCCGAATTGGTCCAGGTAGATCCCGTGTGCCGCACGCCTTCTGAAAATACGACGAGGCTTCCCGGCGGGCAGCCATAGGTTTCCCAAACCCCCGAGTCTGGATCATCGGCTTCTTCGGGCCAGGTTCCGTCCTGGGCAGATGCGAGGTTGGCTTTGTGCGAGCCGGGCACGAGGCAGGTGCCGCCCTGGCCTTTTTTTACTTCGTTCAATTCCCAGACAATGCGAGTCATTGCGCTGTAGATGCGCCCGTTGTGGAAGCGAAAAGAGAACGAAGGGTGGAGGTTTGTTCCCCCCACGTGTGGCCGCCACTCGTTGCCGGTTTTCTCAGCAGATCGGCCGGATATGAATACGCTTTCCAATCGGATGCGCTCCCGATCCGGGTCAATGACCTCCTGGAGAATGCCCATGACGCGCGGGTGATCGATCAGGAATTCAGTGGGGCCAGCAATTGGCGAGCGATGATGCTCGGGAAGGCTGTCGGGCGTTTTCATATACGTAGCGATATGGTCGCGTGCGATCGCGATTTCTTCGTCGGTGAGCACACTGGGGATGACGAGGAAGCCTTTTAAGTCGAAGAGGAATTTTTCGTAATCCGACATAGGCAGATGCTCACGCGCTGTTTTCTCAGACATTGGTTTGCTCCTCTATTTTTCGGGCCACGGTCGAAACAAATTGCGCTGTTCTTCTGTATATCGCGCCAGTGTGTGCGATGTGATATGCTGGGGTTCATCCATGGTGGCGATATTTTGCGACATCATCCAGTAGGGACCATAACCTACGTGGATGGTTTTGCGGACTTGATCTGAGCGGTTGGTCAAGCCACCGTGTCGCAGGTGTTCTGTAAAAAAGATCGCATCGCCAGCTTTGACTTCCAATCCGATCATGCCCGGTTCTACATCTGGATCGTTGTCGTAAGGGCAGGGCATGGTGCTTTTGTGTGTGCCGGGGACGACGCAGAACGCGCCTTGTTCATTGGTGACATCGTGTATAAAGTAAATCATGCGCACCATCATGCAATCGATGCGATCACTGCTGGTATAGCGGTATTTTTGATTTTCCGGTCTCGTGCCGCCGTGGCTGCGCGATGTATTGTTTTTATACCGAATGCGGATCTCTGAATTGTTGATGGTGTAGCGACCGCGGATGACGGCTTGCACGTATGGCAATGTTTTTTCGTGGGTTACGAGGAAATCAAATGTCGGATCTGAATTCCAAAAGTCTTCGATGATCAGGGTTTTTCCCTCGGCACATGATCCCTGAGCGTGGTAGCCTTTTTCTTTGTTGATATGGTAATCAGCTCCCCAGGCACTGAGTTTCCGAGGTGGTAGATCGACATTGGATAGGGCGTGTTCTTCCAATTTGTCAACGGCTTTGCGCAGGGATTGCACTTCTGCATCCGTGAGCATGTTTTTGATTGTGATATATCCCTGACGGTCAAATTCATATTGTTCGACTTCATTCATTGTAACTCGTCCTGTTAGTTCTTCCTGAATAGGAGCATTGCGATTCGTCTTTCGCCCACTACGACCTTCACAATTGCCTTGATATAGATGGGTTTTTTTAGCAATGCGAGTTCCCGAACTTTTGCTTTGAGCATCGGATGTGGATCGTCGATTCTGATCACGCCCTTAAAAGAACGCTTTGTCTTTTCGGCATCGACCATCTGCACGTCCAGGCTCGTCCCGTCAATCTCTGGCTCATCGGCATCCATCTCGATAATCATACTCAGATCAGTGATTTCATTTACGGATAGGGGCTGACCGTCTGTGTCGAATTGCCTTTCCAAAATGCGGTCCTGAAGTGTATTCTGGATTTCCTGTTGAATCTCGTTGGGAAAAGTGTGAATCCTGAATTCCGCAGTATGGGTACCTTCGATGACTGTACCGGTTAGGGCTATCTGGTTTAGTGGCTCGGCTTCGATCTTCTCTCCGGGATCGGATGGCCCGGCATCCTGCACGTTCAGCACGCTGTGGAGATCGATTTTTTTCACCTTGCCGAGTGCGAATACTGTATCGTCTTCTATGGCGACGAGTTTACCCGAAAAGTAGTCTTCCAGTTGCTTGGTGATCTGGCCATCCGAGATATCGTTAAATTGCGCAAATCCCGTGCCCCACGAATCCGGCGAATCGATGTCTGTTCTCAGAATTTCGCCGTCTCCATAAGTTGTAATCACTTCAATATGGGCCGGTTGACCAACGCGTGCGAGCCTTTGTACAGCGCCCTTTAGACCTGCTGAAATCCGCAGATCGTCAAAATCCAGAATGCGCGCGATTTCGTCTCCTTTCGGCATGACCGTTCCGACGATTTCCTCCTCAAACAGGATGACGCCAGCGTGTGTAGCAGTCAATGTCTCGCGTCCGGAAAGTTCTTGTTCCCATCCGGACACCGCACTTCTCATTACACCCTGAAGTTCCCGTTCCGATAGAGTTAGGGAGGATGATGTGGCAAGGCTGTCGAGTTCACCACTTAGTTCTTCTGCAACTTGTTTTGCGCGATAGCGGTTGACCTGAGATTTATCTCTGGAAATTTCAAATAGCGGCTGACCAACTGTTACGTCGGTTTTATTTTTTACCAGTGCTTCTATGACTACGATGTCCTCATCGAGGGATAGGACATATTCGTGCGGCTTGATCGGTTCTGCATTAGATAACACGAGGTCTTCTGTCTTCGTAAACCACAGAAAGGCGATGGCTGTGGCGACCGCAAAAACAAAGCCATACCCGAATATCTCCAGATATTTGACGTACTTCGCAATAAGTCTGCGGGTTCTCAAGCTCTGTGTTTTCGGTTTCTCTGTTGTTTGCATTTTTTTATCCGTAATTATGAGGAGATTGCGTTACCCAACTTGTCTGGTATCATCCAGGCCGAGGTATCGCCGGTACATCTCTGCATACTCGCCCCCATTGCGAATCAGTTCTGCGTGTGTTCCTTGTTCGAGGATCTGACCGTCGCCGAGAACGATGATCTGGTCGGCGTTTGCCACTGTTGTAAGTCTGTGAGAGACTATGAAGGTGGTGCGCCCTTCTGCCACGCGGTTCAGGCTTTGCAGAAATCGCTGTTCTGTGGCGCTGTCCAGGGACGATGTGGGCTCGTCCAGAATGAGAATTTTGGGATCGCGAACCATGGCACGGGCAATCCCGATCCGCTGTTTCTGTCCGCCTGAAATTCGCGTGCCTTCTCGAAGGTCGGTGTCATATCCGTTGCGTTGGGATGAGGCAAATGCGTCTATGTCCGCCAGTTGGGCGGCTCTGACCACCTCATCGTCAGATGCATGGGGCTGACCGAACAAGATATTTTCTTTGATTGTTCCGTTGAACAAATGCGTTTCCTGTAAAACCAGACCAACCTGATCCTGATAGGTGCTCGATTTCACTTCTCGGAGGTCCTGGCCATCTACTGTTACCCTGCCCGAATCCGGGTCGTATAGCCTGAGAAGCAGGTTTGCGACCGTGGTCTTGCCCGATCCACTGTGTCCCACCAGGGCGATTTTTTGACCTGCCTGAACGGTGAAGCTCAGGTTGCGCAGGATCGGTGTGCCATCCTCGTAAGAAAAGGAAACATTGTCAAAGACGACATCGCCCCTGACAGGTGGCATTGCTGGTGCATTGGGACGGTCTGTAACAGCGGGAACCTGATCCAGTGTTTCGAGAATGCGCTCGGCGGGAACCATTGCAATGCGAACTTGCTGAAAATACCGAATCAGGACTTGAATGGGATTGGACAGGCGGTTCGAATAGGAGAAAATGGGGAAGACGGACCCATAGGAGAGGTTGCCTAAAATAACTTCTCTGAGGAAGTATAGTCTTATCAGTTGATTTTTAGCCCAAGGGAGCAAGCCGCTATTGCCCGCCATTTCTCGTTCGATGGTACGCATATAAAACAGGCGCATCGCGGCGCGATATCCTTCAATGGTGAGATTAACATATCGCTTTACTTCGTGCCGGCGCCGACCAAATGTCTGTACGACAGCTGCTCCGGCAACGCCTTCTTGAAGCCCGGCGTCGCGCGCCTGCCATCTCTCTCTTACGCGGCGATCGAATCTGCGCTGTATGGTCGCGATCTTCTGGGCGATCATACCATAAGGGATCGAGTAAATCAGAATGACCAGCGAGACCCGCCAGTCCAACCAGGTGGTGAAGATGAGTATGAGTATGAACTCATAGACCGCCCGCAATGTCGCCGGCAAGATGTCCGTAATCATGCGCATTACGGCCCCAGTATCTGCGCTGGCGCGATACATGTGTTCGCCAATACCACGACTCTCATAGAAGGTCATGGAGAGACGCTGGAGGTGGGTGAAGAAGTGGGTTTTGAGGGCTAAGCTCACGCGTAGATCTACGTAGTGATTGAGTATGGTTGACATGGTGCCGACCAATCTCTGAATCAGAACAAGCACAACATAGGCGACAAAGATGCTGTAGAACAGGTTCCAATCCTGATTTGGAAAAGCATCATCGACGAGGAACTTGCTCAGCCACGGATTCACAACCCGAAACGTGCTGACGACGATCGTGCCCATTACGACGAGCAGTGCCTTATCCCAGACCGGAATCATTAGCCTGAGAAAACGCAGAAAGACTCTTATAAGCGACTGTTTTGCTCCCTTGCGGGGAGGGGGAAAATAGTTGAACATTGTTCGGCCTTAGTCCTGTCCAAATACAGGCGTGGAGGCTATTTCTCCAAAAGACACCAAACCGCTTAAATTAGGCGAAGATAGGTTTGAATGTCAATTGGATTCTCGGGTTTGTGGGAGAACAGAAAACAATTGCGTCTGGTAGAAAATTGGTTTTTTTATACAGTAGTTTGTATGTTGTGACACATTCATTGCGTCTGCAGGAGCCTGTTTCATGTTTAATCTGATTGGAAATTACGCCAAAATTGCTATCAGGAATTTGATGCGGAACAAAGTGTATTCCGCGCTCAATATCATCGGTCTGGGCATCGCCATGTCCTGCTGTCTTTTGATTGTGTTGTTTTTACAACGCGAACTGCAATACGATCACAGATATGAAAAGGGAGATCGCATCTACAAGGTCGTGCGAGAAATAAATATCCAGGGCGGATCGCGCACTTTTTCCTGGGGCACATCGGGATCTTTGGCCCCCGCGTTGCAACGCGATTTTCCCGAAGTGGAATCAGCCGTTCGAATATGGCCCTGGAATGTGAAGGTCGAACGCGAGAATATTTTGTTTCCCACACGACTCAATCTCGTTGACAAGCACGTGTTTGACGTATTTGAAGCTGAATTTGTTCAGGGTAGCGCACAGGCGGCTTTTGAAGATCCAACGAGTATTGTGATTACCGAGAGAATGGCGAATCGCATCTACGGCGAAGAAAACCCGATGGGCAGGGTGCTCACTGTTGTCAATTCTATCTTTGGCGGAGACTATATTGTGCGGGGTGTGTTGAAAGATCGCCTTGAACCCACCACAATCCCATTTAATATGTTCGTATCGCGAGACCCCAATGCCCAATGGAGGAATAAATGGCACGTCTGGGATAAGGCTGCGGGTTTTCGACCGATACAAACATATATTTTGCTTCAAGAAGGTGTTTCTCCCAAAACACTGGAACAAAAATTTCCAGATTTTATAAAGCGCTATATGGGCGCAGAAATCCAAAAATACAATGCCTATCATCTCCAACCCCTGCATCGGGTCTATTTGCATTCGCGTGCAGATTACGACATCAAGAGCTTCGGCGATATCGATCAACTCTATACGATGTGTGTGATTGCCGCATTTATTCTGATCATTGCCTGCGTGAACTTTATGAACCTGGCGACAGCCCAATCAGTCCGGCGCGCAAGAGAGGTGGGCTTGCGAAAAGTGGTCGGTGCCAGTCGCGGTCAGTTGATCCAGCAATTTCTGGGAGAATCCCTGATTGTCGCGGGTCTCGCGTTGTTGCTGGCACTTATTGTCGCGCACGCGGCACTGCCCGTGTTTAATGATTTGATCCAGCAAAATCTGGTGTTAGATCTCAGAGCATATATGACTTTGATCCCGGCGTTGATCGGCGTGGTGCTGGTATCCGGGGTACTCGCCGGAGGTTATCCCGCCTTTGTTTTGTCTGCCTGGCAGCCGATTGATACATTGAAGAGCCAGATACAATCCAGATCGGGGGGATCCTGGTTCTGGAAGGGACTGGTGATATTCCAATTTTCAATTTCGATCTTTTTGATTGTAGGCACGCTGGTGGTGCGCAACCAGATCTCTTATATGCTGGATCGGGATCTGGGGGTTGATACAGAACACCTGGTCATGTTGCCCATTTTTACTTCGAGCCGGGAGGCACATTTCGTTCACGCCAACCGCCTGTCGTCGCGATACAGTACTGTGAAGCAGTCGTTTTTGAGGCATCCCAATGTCGTTGGGGCAACGGCATCTCAGTATCGCGCCTTCCCCAGCGGGGGTGGCTCGCGGAGCAAGCCCATTCGCCCAGAAGATTTGCCGGGGGATGACTGGTGGATTCTGATAAACGAGGTCGATGGGGACTTTGTAAAAACAATGGGGATTGAACTCATTGCAGGCAAAAATTTCACCCCGGGCAAGGGCAATCCCCTCAGAGGATGGACGCGCGAATTTTTGATCAATGAATCGGCAGCCAAATTATTTGGCTGGGATAATCCCATCGGCAAACAAATTCAGAGGCTGGATGGTGGTGGCGGCGCGGGTACTGTTGTGGGCGTGTTTAAGGATTACCATTTTGATTCCTTAAAGGAAAAAATCGCGCCTCTCGCATTCATCCAGTGGGCCAGGCTATATGCGTATTTAACGCTTAAAGTAAAGGGTGGGCAGTTTGTAGAAACGATGGATTTTTTGGAAAAGGAATGGTATAAATTCGTGCCCAATGAAGCGTTTAATCCCATTTTTATGGATGATGGATTTGCATCTGCGTACCGAAATGAACTTCGCCTGAGAAGAATTGCTGGCATTTCTTCTTTGCTGGCGATCGTGGTGTGCTGTTTGGGGCTGTTCGGCCTGGCAGCTATTTCTGCCCAACGGCGTACAAAGGAGATTGGGGTGCGCAAGGTGCTCGGCGCTTCTGCTGGGCAAATTGTGACGATGTTTTCTGCCGAATTTGTCGTGCTGGTCGCGTTTGCCAGTCTCATTGCATGGCCTCTGGCTTATTACATGCTCAATGACTGGTTAGCCGATTTTGCCTACCGCATTGGCCTGGGTCTCTCAGTATTTGTGTTGAGTAGCGTACTGGCTATTGCCATTGCTCTGATCACTGTGAGTTATCAGGCCTGGAGAGCGGCGCAAACCAATCCGATTGAGGCGCTTAAGTACGAATGAGATCTCAATCGGCTGCACTATCTGTACCCAACTGCATCTGCTCGTCCCATATTTGGCGATAGAGGCCGTTTGCTTCCAACAAGTCATCGTGTGTGCCGTTTTCGACAATTCTGCCCTGATCCAGAACGTAGATTCGGTCTGCTTTTTGAACTGTCATGAGTCTGTGAGAAACCATCACGGTGGTTCGCCCTTCCGATACGTTCCAGATTGTGTCCATGACGTGTTCTTCCGACCGAGAATCCAGGTTCGAAGTCGCCTCGTCCAGGATGAAAACAGCGGGGTCTCTGACCAGGGCGCGGGCAATACCCATTCTTTGCTTTTGTCCGCCGGATAATCTCGTTCCCTCTCCAATATCTCTTTCAAATCCCTCCGGGTGGGCGGTGACGGCGTCGTAAAGCGCGGCCATGCGCGCTGCTTCCTCTACGTCTGCATCCGAAGCCTTTAGATTGCCATAGCGGATGTTTTCGCGAACAGTTCCGGAAAATAAAAAGGTGTCTTGAAGCACAACGCCGAGTTGATTGCGGTAGCTCAAGAGCCGGACGTTTTTCAGGTCGAGTCCATCTACGAGAATTGATCCAGTGGTGGGATCGTAAAGCCTCAAGATGAGGTATAGCATCGAGGTCTTGCCCGAGCCACTTGGTCCCACGAATGCGACGCGCTCTCCGGGACGGATTGTGATATTGATATTTTCCAGCACGGGCTGTCCCGATACGTATTCGAATCCCACATTTCTGAATTCGATTGTGCCGCTGAGGGATGGCATGGTGCTCGCATCGGGCGCATCGCTTATCTGGGGGCGAACGTCAAGGGTTTGCAGGACGCGTTCGGCCTGGACGAGTTGAAGGCGAATGCTCTGGATCAGCCTGATCATTCTCTCCATCGGGCCTTCAAATTGCCGGGCGAGGAAAAACACAACACTGAATTCTCCGATGCTCAACTCCCCGGTCATGGTGTGGTAACCCACGTAGAGCCACAGCACTTTTTCAACGCCCTCAGAGAGAAACCACAGAACGCCCTGGTGCGTAAAGATATGTAGAACGCGGTACTTGATCCAGTATCTGCGGTTCTCGATAAAAGTCGATGCATATCGGCGGGCAGACCAGCGCGTACGGCCAAAACCTTTGACGGTTTTGGTCGCGGCTATACCGTCTCTCAAGATCGACCTCAGGTACTGTGCCTGCATTCTCATGTCCCAGCGGACTCTCTGAAGGCGCGTGTAGAAGTAGTGGGATAGGGCTGTGTAGGGAAAGGAGTAGAGAAAAATCAGCAATGTGAGATAGGGATCGACCAGACTGAGGATGATGCCCGTCCAGATAATCCGGTAGGCTATGGTAATCGCATTGGGAACATCGTCGGTGATCATGGTAATCAGGCCACCTCCGACGTCGGCGGTGCTGCGATACATGTGTTCGCCGATGGGCCGACTCTGAAGAAAGCCCAGGGAAAGTTTGTGGAGGTGGTCGTAGAAGAGCGTGCGCAGGTGGATGGTGACTTTCATGTCGATATACCACCCGAGGATACGCCGTGTTATCTGAGAGACATTCGAGATGACATACATCAGGAACTTGATACCAAAGACAATAAATAAAAGCTGCAAGCGGCGATCTACTGGCAGGTCGATGTTCAAGATGACGTCATCGACCAGATATCGATTCACAAAGACGCTTATCTCACGGAGCGGAACGCCTACCATGATGAATAGCATCCCGAGGATGACTTTTGTCTTGTGGGGATACAGGTACTTGAAAAATCGCCAGAAGGTTTCCCATTCGCGGTTTGCCCGTTCCCGATCTGGAGACCAGGCGGGACCTCGCCATACTTCGGGCTTCCTCTGGGGAATGTCGAGAATTCTCATTGTCATCCTCAGGTCTTGCGAGACCTTCGTAAAATCAACATAGACATGTAAATTTATGAATATTCTGAATAATCCGCTACCTAATTAGTATAGCGCGAGTGAATGCCCGTCATCTGGAAACCAGATCATGTCAACGCCAAACGAAATTCCGACACCAACAAAATACCCCAGCATCATACCAAAGAAGAAGGGTGAGGCTTTGCGATACAGGCTGATGCCGCCAATACGGAGGATGGCGGCTTTGGCGAACCAGGCGAAGAAAATCGAGAATATAGTGCGATTGGCAGGGTATGAGGTTGCCGAGACCAGGCCGATGGGGTGCAGCGGAAAAGTCGGATAGATATAGCGGAGGATCATATTGGCGACGGTGACGGCAGCTCCGATCAGCCCCCACAAGGCGAGATGTCGCTTCATTGCGAAGGGGTCGCGGATATAACCAACGCCCCGATCAAACACAGCCTGCACGGATCCCGCGTAGATGCTGCCGTAGTTGTATGCGCCCGTCTGGTAGCCGGAAGATATCGCGTAATAGGCACTGCCTCCCACAACAACGGCAACGGCGATCGCGACTGCGAGAATCATTCTCCCCCGGTCTTCGCGGACATCATCGAAGAGTTTTGTGGCGTTGGCCATCGGAGCCATCAGGACAGTTTTCAGATCGCGGTGCCAGGTGTAGGTCAACGCCAATGCCACAATGCTCTGCGCGTTCATGTTTGTGAGCCCAACAATATGATAGGTCGCGAACTGCGCGTGTATGATGCGAGAGCTGATCAGCCCCGTTTCGATGCTGATCTTTGAGATCCCAAGCCAGACTAAAATGACAAGGGCGACGAAGACAAACGCCACATATACGGTCATTCCCGATGCGACGCACCACGCGCAGATGAACATCGCACTGAGGATGAGTCCGAATATCGCTGAACGATAGGAGAGCATCTCCTGAGTATCGTCTATCGTGGGGTCCTTTGTAAATGCCTTTCTGACGACATCTTTCAAATGGCCGCGGGCGATCCACAGCCCCCAGGGAATCAGGACAAAAAGTGCGCCAAGTCCTTGCCAGTTTTCAAAATCGGAAGTGTCTGCACGCAGTGGACCGGTTTCGAATCCAAGTCTTCTGAACATACCAAGCTGAAACGTCAGGAACAGGAAGTAGATGATGATGCTTCCGGATACTTCGAGCTCAACGAAGTAAGAGGCACCGATGATCAGTGGGTAGAATCGGGTTTCGATGGGGGGAAAGTCTCGCTCCAGTTGGATAAGCCCAAAATCCCTTGGAATGGTCGGAAAAACGGGTGCGAAGTATCCGACCATATTCCACATAATCGGAAAGATCGCAAAAGCGAAACCGATCCAGAAAACAGGCTGGTTCATGAACCCGGCGGTGAAAAACCCACGAGGCTCCTCGTCTGCCATGTTCATCGGCAGCTTCATCAGGGGGAAGGAGAGCCGCTCGTTCTCGACCCACTGCTTCCGGAAGATCGCGACGATGCAATAGCAGAAGCAGGCGACTGCGCCTACGAGCACCAGGCGCCAGGTCAGTGGTATAAGCCAGGCTCTCCACGGGATCGAAGCGCCGCGAGGGAGTCCTTCGTAGAACCATTTGGCTGCAATAACATCCGTTACGACTGCCCAGTTGACGAGATACGGATGCAGTTCGGTCGCCCAACCATTCTCGGATGATGGAAAGTAATAGGGCGCACCGATGTTCGCGATCATGTGCGCCATGAAGTAGCTGGGCAGAGCGGATCCGATCAGGGCCATTGCAAAGATGACGAGAAGCTCGGCTCTTGTGAGCATAGCCCTTGGGCGGATGGCCTGGATGACCTTGTTGAGAATGACAACGATGATGAAAAAGGGGACCATCACGCCCCAGGGCAGATGGTCCTGCGCCATCTTGGTCGTATGACCGATGTGACGCGTGTAGTGACCGCCCCAGGCCATGAAAGTCACACACAGCGTACCAAGCGCAATGGATCGAGCCGTTATGGCGTGCCGAAAGGGACGAATCTCCGGTTCAGCTATGGGTTGTTGTACCCCGGCCAATCAGAATCTCCAGGTCTATTGGTCGCGGCTTGCCCGTTTCTGATCCGCATACCATGCGAGAACTCGCCACGCTTCGGGCTTTATTTGTCGGATGTCGAGAATTCTCATTGCCATCCTCAGGTCTTGTGATGCCTTAATTTTTATTTCTATTCTCGTGATCTGGATATACAGTATTGAACACACGCGTTACCACATCGGGCGATGTCCGATTCTCAAAAGCCTCCAAAACTGGATCATTGGTTTCCTGCATTTGAGCCTGTAGAATCGCCCGTATTTCATCAGCTTTGGCACTGTATTCTGGATCGTCAATCAAGTTTTTCAAACAATTGGGGTCATGCTCCAAATCGTACAACTCTTCCGGCACGCGATACCGAAACATCCGCACCCGTTCCGCAATATCTGGATTGCCCGGTGCAGCCTCCTCCATTGCGTGCATGGTCAACCCTTCATTGTTATTGCGGTACCGATAGTCATCTCGCACCCACATATTAAAGATGTACCCAAATTGATGATCCTGCACACACCGCATCGGCGTCGCTGCTCCACCGGCCTTAGAATCAATCTGCGTAAATACATGCTCTCGACCCTCCTGCTTTTCGCCTCTTAGCAGCGGCACAAAAGATTGCCCATCCACACCATCCAAAGCAGGTAGCCCAATCGCATCTAACACAGTCGGCAAGAAGTCAATGCCCGACATCAGTTCACTACATGTCGCACCCTCTTTTGCAACACCGGGCCACCGCACCAGCCAGGGTGTGCGTGTACTCGCCAGATATGCATTACACTTGGCAAACGGCACAGCCATCCCGTTATCCGACAAAAAAGCGACCAGTGTATTGTCTCGCAATCCCGCCTCTTCCAAAGCATTCATTACCGCCCCAAATGTATCATCCAGGCGTCTCACCGAATTGTAATACCAAGAAATTTCCTTGCGAATCAATGGAAGATCTGGTAAAAACCCGGGCACTTCAATTTCATCGGGGCTATACAACCGCGATGGCACCTCAGCATCACCGCCTGGTCCTTCATCTGGATTATAAAACGGTCGATGAGGATCATGAGAGTTCACCATAAAATAAAAAGGACTGTCGGCACTTTTACAGTTCTCGAAAAACTTCTTACAATACGCCCCATACTTCTGAGGGCTACGGCCAAAACCCAGGTCTTCTTGATCCCGACTAAAATCCCATGTAATCGACTCTTTTGGCGTTGAATGATTCACCTTTCCGAGAAGGCCAGTCATATATCCCACATCGCTCAATGTTTCGATGATCGTCGGTGTGTCCTCAAATGTATGGAAAAATCCCATTCCGCCATTGTTATAACTATAGCGCCCGGTGTTCAACACATTGCGACTTGGCATACAAATGGCAACATTCACATGCCCATGACTGAACCGCATACCCTCTGCGGCAAACGCATCCAGGTTGGGGGAAATATCTGGCACGTTTGATCCAAAACAACCGAGTGAATCGCAACCCAAATCATCTGCTGTAAACAGCAGGATATTTAATTTATCTACCATACGATCCTCACTTCCTCAAATCAACATTTGTCAATTTATCCGGTAATTTTCCAGGGCATCCTCATCGAGTTCACATCCAAGTCCTGGCTTTGTTGGAACGATGGCTTCGCCCTTTTCAAATTGGATGCCATCTACAATCAGGTCGTCTTCCCGCGTCCAACTCCCTACAAAATCACTGGGCATAACGCAATTTCGAGGAACACTTGCCGCGTGAAGATAGGCCATTTCCATTACGCCGAGGTCATTTCCAGATCCATGCCAGCAGGGAATACCAGCGGCATCGGCAATTGCCGCGTTGTAGATAAATTGCCACATGCTGCCCCCCAAATTGAAAATATCTACTGCTTCCACCTTGATTGCGTTGATGATGTCGTGGGGATTTGCCAGGTGCAATGCGACCGGGATTGTCGTTGCTGCTCTTAGCTGGCAATACCAATCCAGGTTCCATTTTGCCATTGGGTCTTCAAGCACGCCTACATTGCCAACTGCTTCGAATTGTTTTGCCAATGCAATGGCTTCTGCCGGGCGATAAAATCTCTGATTCGGATCGATTGTGCATTTGAACGATATATCTGTGGCTTCCAGAATTGCCTGTACGCGAGCGACCATTGGTTCATCAGAGGTACACTTCATTTTGACGCCGTGAAATCCGCGTTCGTAACCGAGCCGTGCATTAAGAGCGGAGTCTTCGGGCGTTTGGTGGCCGATCCAGTAATCTGCTGGCACGCGATCTCTGTACGCACCGCCGAGCAGTTCGTGAACAGGGCAGCCTCGAATTTTGCCCACGATGTCAAAAACAGCCATTTCAAAAGCCTCATAAGCCGCGCCAGTTCCCCAGCCATTCAAACTCTCCCAATCGCGCGTTCCGCCTCCGTCTTCAGACGCAACCGTGTCTCTGAAAGGCATGACTGTATTGCGGTGCGTAGCGGCGTCTCTGAATACGTTTTGCAGGCTCAGTTTGAGGGGGTCTCTACCTTTGAGTTGGTTAAACCCCTGCCGAATTGCTTCTTCAGGTGTTCCGCGCGAGGTCTCTCCCAGTCCGTAAATCCCTTCATCGGTATTTAGCCTGATGATGCGTTTGGGAACCTGGTCCCAGCCGGCAGGACCAAATAATGCGCTGTGTACACGGCCGGGTATGGTTGGAACAACGACTGTAATGATGTCGATGGATGCGATTTTCATGGAGTTTTCCCCCGAATACCTGCACAAATTGACTACTGACGTTACACACGAGAAATAATTTCGTCAAGGCTATTTATCACGGGGCGGGTTAATAATAGCCCTGTTAGAATGCTATTGTAAAGTACTTTGACATATATTATTTAGTGATGTTACGCAAGTCTGGGGTTTTGTCATGCTGAGCGGAGTGGAACGGAGCCGAAGCATCTGTTCCACCCGCGTTGGTAGTAGATTTTTCGACTCCGCTGCGCTCCGCTCAAAATGACAGGCGCAATATAGTGTGCCTATGCGTACATCAGTTATTTATTAGCATCTTTCATCGCTGTTTTTGCAAAGGAGAGGCATGATGAAAATTACAAAAGTCGAGCAGATGCGCGTGTTCGTGCCCTGGCAGGATTCCTATAAGGAGCCGATGGTGTCCTGGCGGGGGATGAGCGGGACAACGCCAGAGGAAGAGGATTCCTATGTGATTGTGCAGGTGCATACCGACGAGGGCATTGTGGGAATTGGGGAGGGAGGGCGTTCGATGGCACAGGCCGAGCAGCAGGCACAGCAGTATATCGGCAAGAATCCGATGGAACTGGATATGTTCAATCTCGGGCGCCCCTGGGCACATGCTTTTCTCGATATTGCGGGTAAGGCGCTGGGGGTACCGGCCTATCGGCTGATTGGCAACGGCAAGCATAGAGACCGTGTTCCGGTGGATTACTGGTCGCCTTATCTGCCTCCGGAAGAGACCCGCAAGCACGCAGAAGAGGGCGCAAAGCGAGGGTTTAAGCTACACAAGATCAAGGCGCGCCCCTGGGATACGGTGTGGCAGGTGAAGGGGATGACCGAGGCAGGCGGACCGGACTACAAGATCCGTATAGATCCAAATGAGAAGTTCAATACCCTGTCGGAGACAGTGCGCATCGACGATGCGTTGCAGGAGTATCCCAATGTGGAATGCTTTGAAGACCCGGTGCCCAAGGCGCATCCGGAGTGGTACGAGATTTTGCGGCAGAAGTGCCGGGCACCTCTGGCGATCCACACCACGGATACGCGGTTGATCCTGAACCATTTGCGCCACAATGGAATAGATATTGTCAATGTAGGGGGTACGATCAACCGGGTGATCCGGGCCGCGGCAATGGCAGAGGCAGCCGGATGCCCGGTGTGGATCCAGATGGAGGGGCATTGCTATGCAATTCAGGCGGCGTTTAACGCACATATAGGCGCGGCTGTACCAAATGCCACGTTGCCTTATGGAATGCGCCCGTTTATCAGGGAAGCGTGCATTACAAAAGAGGGCTATGGATTTGCCGTGGAAGACGCGCACATGCCCGTGCCCGAAGATCCGGGGCTGGGCATTTCGCTGGATTTAAAGATGTGCGAGAAGTTCCGGATTGAGTGAACTCCGCATTCCCAATTCTTAATTCCTAATTTTTAATTCCTAATTCTATATGCTCCGCCCGCCATCTACAATGAGATTTTCCCCAGTGACAAAGGGGCTGAGGATGAGTCCGAGGATGGCGTCGGCACAGTCTTCACCGGTTGCGACGCGGCCCATTGGCGTGGCTTCCAGATGGAGTTTGCGGAAGGCGTCCCAGCCAATTCCCCAGCGCGTATCGACAAAGCCCGGGGAGATGGCGTTGACCTGGATATCGGGTGCTTGACTGGTGGCGAGGGAATTCGTCAGGCAGATCAGCGCGGCTTTGGATGCGGAATAGGCAATTGAGCTACCCTTTCCAGAGATACCGGAGATGGAAGCGACGTTGACGATGCTTCCACCGCCACTTTCTTTCATTTTTGGGATTGCTGCCCTGGCCGCGAAGAAGGCACCCTTCACGTTGACGGCCATTGCGCGATCCCAATCCGCCTCGGTCAGGTTTTCCAGATCGTCCAGGGGCACGAACCGCGTCATGCCCGCGCTGTTGACGAGAATGTCGAGGCGGCCGAGTTCATCGACTACGCGATCTACCATTTGCCGAACGGCGGAGTCTTCCGATACGTCTGCTTTGACGGCGATGGCTTTGCGCCCCAGTGCTTCGATATCTGAACAGGTTTTGTTGGCGTCATCCTCAGATCGGCTGTAGTTGACGGCGACGTCTGCGCCTTCTGTGGCGAATAGCAGCGACGCCGCGCGACCGATGCCCGTTCCTCCTCCAGTGACGAGTGCTACTTTGCCATCGAGTTTTCCCATGGTGGCTCCTTTCAATATTATGTGCTGATGTTACGCATGTCTGGCGTTTCTGTCATGCTGAGCGAAGTGGAACGGAGCCGAAGCATCTATTCCACCTGCGTTAGTAGGAGATGAACTGGCCTGAGAGGCGGCCAGTTGTACCCCGCTCCTTCGACTCTGCTGCGCTCCGCTCAGAATGACAGGTGTATTATTATGCGTAACGTCAGTTATGTGTGTAAAATCGCTTAAATGAGACGAAGATATGTCCAAATGTCAATTTAATGATCCCGAGATCTGGTAGTATATGCGAAAAGGTGAGTATATTAAAGCGGAAATTGACGCCGTGTGATTCTGATACGGTGTCTTTTTTTATTTTATTTTCTAAATTTAATACCATATTGAGATTACAAGGCGATTTCAGGATAGATTACAGGAGATTTGGCTATGACCCCCGAAGAAAAATTCATGTTTGACCTCGAAGGTTATCTGGTCGTCAGAAATGTGCTCTCCAAAGAGGAAGTTGATCAATGCAATGAAGTTTCTGATCGCATCGCGCGCGACCAGTTTGAAATCTATCGAGACGATGGGCTAAAACTCGCTCGAAATATCACGCTGTGGGATCCCTGCGTTCAGAGTCTTATAGACCATCCCAAAATTATCCCTTATTTGATCGAACTTTTGGGACCGAATATCCATTTTGATCAGGATTATTGCATTTTTTTGGACAAAGGCGGTTCCAAAGGTCCGCTGCACGCCGGTACGATGAAATCGAAAACGGAATTATCTTCGTTTTTTTATACGTATCGCGAAGGCATCATGCGCAATGGTTTGACAACACTGGTCTATGCGCTTACGCCCGTGCGAAAGGGCGATGGTGGTTTTTGCTGTATTCCAGGCTCGCACAAATCCAACTTCCAACTCGACATCCCCGAAGATGTTATGTATTTCAAACGGTCCGCCCATTACGTCGTACAACCCGAATTAGAGCCAGGAGACCTGATCATTTTTACGGAGGCGACAGTGCATGGCACTATGCCCTGGACAGCAAATCACGAACGCCGATCATTTCTCTTTAAGTACAATCTCGGGAACACGATTTCATGGGCGAATTATTACAATATAGATGACTACGATCACTTGACTGAGAACCAAAAGCGCATGATGGCATCGCCGGGAGGGCACGGCCCAAAGAAGCCTCCGAGGCTTGATGTCATTGCGCCATCTTTTGAGAGGAGGCGGCGATGAAAGCAGCTATTTATTGCGGTCCGCATGATATTCAGGTGGCAGATGTGCCAAAGCCGAAAATCAATGCAAATGAGATTCTGGTGAGGGTGAAGGCGTGTGGGATCTGTGGGTCGGATCTGCACGCTTATCGCATCGGGCTGTTTGAAGATTCTTTGGGACGCCCGACAGAAAAGGGTCTCATCATGGGGCACGAGTTTAGCGGTGAGGTTGTAGAGACGGGGCGAGATGTGCAGCGGTTTCGGGTGGGCGACCACATTTCTGGTGGGGGATTGGGCGGATTTGCCGAATATCTTCCTCTGGAAGTCAATCCCAATCGTCCCTACAGGTTGCCCGATACCATCAGCTTTGAGGAAGGCGCGATGATGGAGCCTCTCGCCACGTCGGTACACGCAGTGGGTCTGGCAAAACCCATTGGGGGAGAAACAGTGGTTATTCTGGGCGTTGGAATTATCGGTTTGGGGTGCATACAGGTCATTCGGGCAACTGCGGGCGGGCGCATTATCGCGGTTGATGCATCGCCAAAACGATTGGATATGGCGCGCCAATTGGGTGCGGATGAGATTGTGAACTTGACAGAAGTAGATCCCGTGGAAGCTGTTATTGAACTCACGGGCGGTGAGAGACCTGTGGAAAGATTCGGTGCGCGGGGAGGAAATGCCGATGTGGTTATCGATTCTGCTGGCGCGAGGTCTTCGCCCAATCAGGGGTTGACGATGCTAAAACAACAAGATGGTCGCCTCGTTCCCGTTGCTTTGTTTGAAGATCAACCCGAACTCGATTTTAACCAGGTGGTGCGCAAGCAAGTGACGCTCCAGGGGTCATGGTCCTGGACCCCCGATGACTACAGGTGGGGAATTGATCTCGTCAGGAGTGGGAAAATTGATCGCAAGCCTCTCGTTTCCCACGCCTTTCCACTCGACCAGGCACCCGAAGCGTTTGCGACACAGGCCAAACCAGGTGCTGCGATCAAAACCTTGATAAAACCGTGAGTAATTATGAAGAGGGTATAGCATGAAAATTACCGATGTTCAAGCCTGTGTGATTGGCAAACCAGAACCCCACAGTGGTGGGTGTGTGTGGACATTTGTCCGGATATATACCGACGAGGGCATTGTGGGTACGGGCGAATGCAATTCAGCCTCGTATTACACGGGATTTGGTTTGAAAGAAGCGATTTTAAAAATGAAGGATATGTTGATTGGTGAAGACCCGATGAATGTGGGGCCGTTGTACGAGAAAATGCGTCGTCGTGGGCGGTATGCGGGTACTACCCATGCACCGCTGATTTTTGCATTGACCGGCATCGAAAATGCGTTGTACGACATTGTGGGTAAGGCGTTGGGGGTGCCAATTTATCAGTTGTTGGGGGGCAAGTTCCGCGATAAAATTCGGCTCTATGCCGATTGTCACGCTGGGGATTCGGCCACGCCAGAGGCGTATGCCGAGAAGGCGCTGAGTGTTGTCGAGGAAGGCTACAGCGCGGTGAAATTTGATGTGGATCATTCGGGTGTGGGCAAGCTGGATCCGATGAATTGGACGGTGGGTTCACGGGAAATGACGCATGTGATTAATTTGATCTGTGCGATTCGCGAGGGCATTGGTTTCGATATTGATTTGGCGATTGATTGCCACGGCCAGTTTGATTTGCCTTCGGCGATTACGTTGGCAAAAGCTGTGGAAGATGTGCGGTTGATGTGGTTGGAAGAGCCAGTGCCTGCTGAGAATATTGATGCGTTAGCTCAAGTGCGTGCATCTACGAGCACGGTCATTTGCACAGGTGAAAATCATTATACTCGTTTTGAATTTTTGGAGATGTTCAGACAAAAAGCAGTGGATATCATTATGCCCGATTTGGCCAAATCGGGTGGCATTATGGAGGCCAAGCGCATTGCCGAAATTGCCGATGCGCATTATATCCCCATTGCGCCACATAATGTGTCGTCACCCCTGGGCATGATGGCCGCGTGTCACGTAATGGCGACCGTTCCCAACTTTTTTGTGCTCGAATTTCACGGGCGCGACATTCCGTGGTGGGCCGATCTGTGTGGCGGCGAAGAATTTATCAAAGGGGGCTGGATGGCTGTCTCTGACAAACCCGGTATTGGCGTCGAGTTAGATCCTACCGTCGCCAAAACACTGCTGGCTGACGGGGATACCTATTTTGATTGAGGTTATCGTTAGATAAGTTCAATATCGCGCAAGATCCAGGACAGCATCGTAAATGTGACAAAGATGGGTCGCCTTTGTGTATCGAATACATAGTGGATGGGCAATGTGCCGTATCCCGTGTGGCGAAAAGAGAGGAGAGATTGGCCGTTGGCTTCGATTTGTTCGGGACCTTGAAGTAGTTGATCTGTTTTGCAGTACGTGAGTTCGTCGATGGTTGTAAATGCTTCGTTCAGAGGGGTAACGCGATTGGCGAGCGCGAAGGGGAGGGTCCATTGACATGATATGGGTGTATCTGCAAGGTGCTTTTTGCCTGCATTCATTTCTATGGCCGATTCTTGAACTGTGCCATTGATAATCAGGCGTTTGTCTGGTGTCTCTGCCTGGTACCAGGCGAGTTTCCAGTTTTGGATTGATTCCCCAATGTGCTCATCCCGCGCTGTTGTGATTGTTGCTTCGTAGATCTCCTGTCCGCCGCCATTGCGTTTTTCAACGATCTGGTATTCTGTGCCGTTCTCTTTGTTGTAGCGCGAGATTTCCACTGTTCCTATTGGCCTGTCATCGGTCAAACCGTCGGGATGTGTCTTTGTCCACTGCAGGATTTCGTAGGTTAATTTGCAGTTGGAGTCCAATTGAACGGTTTGATTTGGGGCATCGTAATTTTGCAATTGTCCGGCGATTGCGTTGAGTTCGGCTGGTATGGTGTTCATGATCCCACCTCCTCTGTCCATCCATTTCCCTGTTTGAGATTGGTCATTCTCTCTTCTCTTATTCGATCTCTTTCGCCAGTTTTATCAGGTCCGCTATATGGTGTAACGGTGTTTGCGTATTCGGCGAGGTGTGCCGCGTGCTTGCGCTTGACGTCATCAAAGCCGGGTTCTGTAGCGAGATTGTGTTTCTCCAGGGGGTCGTTTGACAGATCGTAAAGCGTGTGTTGTCCCGAATCGTAGAGGATGGATTTGTACTGGTCGTCGCGGATGGCGATTGCACTCGCGTTTTCTCCTATGACGCTTTCCCGCCAGATAATATCGTCATGTTCTTCGAGGAATGGACGCAGGCTATTTGCATACGTGGCGTCGGGTAGAGGAGGTGCGCCGGCGTAATCGCAGATTGTAGCGGAGATATCCACGCCGGATATGAAGTGCGAATCGTTTTGCCCATTGGGGATGCTGCCGCGTTGAGAAATAACGAGTGGAACTGCCCAGGCTTCTTCTTCAAAAAAGCCCTTCAATATTCTTCTGTGATGTCCAGAGCCTTCGCCGTGGTCGGCTGTAAATATGATGAGGGTGTTTTCAATAAGGCCATTGCTTTCCAATGTGTCGTAGATCAATCCTATTTGAGCATCAACGGTTTCTACCATTCGGTAACACTGATAGATGTAATATTGCCAGTCTGCTTCTGACCAGTGGGCGACCCGGTGTCTCTGGTTTGGCGGGAGGAGGTCGGTGTCAAAGTTGCCGGGCAAATCGGGCAGGTCGGGCAACCGAGGCTCCATGCCGTATTTTCCCACGGGACCGTTGACGCCGCAGACATAACAACAGTCGTGTGGGTTCAAGAGGCCAACGGATAGGAAGAAGGGGCGATTGTCATTTGCATGTTCGGTGATATATTGCGCTGCTGCTCTGGCAGCGCCAGAGTCTTGCAGTTCTCCATAGGGATGCCTACCGTAGATTACGTCAAAGCTGTTGGCAACATCTCGTCCTGTGACATGCCATTTGCCAGAGTACACGCAGTTGTAATCGGTGTGCTTCGTCAACCACTGGCCGAGGTCGGGCAGGTTGGGATCGATGGGGAACGGATTGCTGATAACGCCGTGTTCGACGGACATGCGCCCGGTGTACCAACTCGCGCGCGCAGGACAACAGACGGGGTTGGCGCTGTAGGATTGCCTGAAGGATATGCCTTCTGCGATGAGGCGATCCATATTGGGCGTTGACACCTCTTTGTTTCCATAAGCGGATATGGCGAGGTGATGCTGTTGATCTGTGTGAATGAATACAATATTGGGTTGACTCATTTTTTTCTCCAGTTTTTTGTGCTATACTACAGAGCGGCGAAGGGCAAGGCCGTCACACCGGAACCGAGTGGAAGGTGTATGTCACCGGGATGCACGACGTATCCCGGCATTGCTGCGCTCTCCATATCTCTTTGGAATACGTTGATGGCCGCGGCCATGGTCGGGCGCGGCGTAGCAGATAGTTTCACCTCGATCGGTACGAGCTTTCCACCGGTCTCGATTACAAAATCTACTTCTGTTCCCGCCATAGTCCTCCAGAAGTATATCTGTGGATCGATTCCCCGGTGTGTCAATGTCTTGACGATTTCGGAAAGCACTGCTGTTTCCATGATAGCGCCTCCCAGGGGACCTGAGGCGGCATGCTCGGGGTCTTTGAGACCCGCGAGGTAGCAGAGTGTGCCGACATCTGTAAAATACACTTTCGGGGTCTTGACGAGCCGCTTCCCGACGTTGGCAAAATACGGGCGCAGCACGATCACCTGGTAGGTGGCTTCGAGCACAGAGAGCCAGGCTTTAATCGTGTTGACCGCCACGCCGAGATCTCGGGCGACATCGGTCAGATTCAGGAGTTGGGCACTTCTGCTGGCGAGAATTCGGAGGAAATTTTGATACTGGGTCAGGTCCCCAACCTGTCGCAGCGTACGCACGTCCCGTTCGAGATAGGTCTGGATATAGCTGGCCTGCCAAAGGGATGCATCGCGGTTGGGTTGTGTCGCGAGTTCCGGGTACCCTCCTCGGAGGAAGCCCTGCCACAGTTTGCCAAAGACGTTTGACGATTTCAGAGACGACCAGTGCTCGCGCTCCCACGGAAGGGCAAGCTGAGGATGGCCTTCCATTTCCCGTCTGGAAAGCGGCAACAAGCGAAGCATTGCCGCACGACCTGCCAACGATTCGGTCACTTTTTCCGCGAGCAACAAATTCTGTGAACCTGTCAACAGGTATTGGCCATTTTCCTGTCTGTTTGCGTCTATTCTCTCTTTGATATAGGGTAGCAACTCAGGGGCGTACTGCACCTCATCGAAGATAATAGGGGGCGGATACATTTCCAGGAAACTGCGCGGGTCTTGCAGGGCGGACGCCTGAATGTCCAGAGGCTCCAGAGATATATACCTGCAACGCGTACCAAAGAGATGTTGGAGGAGTGTTGTCTTTCCAGACTGGCGCGGTCCGGTCAATACGATAGCGGGAAATTCGGAGGCAGCCCTTTTGAGGACTGATTCCAGCGAGCGTTTGATGTAATTTCTCATATCGCGGCTTCAAGTTGTGGTCGGTGGCTACGTATGGGTGGATAATATGCATTCGAAATGCATATTGTCAACTTAAAATGAGACATCTTATGATTATTTTTTGTCTGACAGATCGATTCTGGTTGTGTATTTTGTGCTGACTACCCATAACATGAGAAAATTGAGATGAATTATCGAGAACCTCTCGTAACTGTTATCACTGCAACAAATCCCGGCTTGCTCGCGATGATCAAATCTGTGCTCGACGATGCCGATATCCCCTGTCTAACGCGCGGCGAAGGATTTCAGACCCTGTACGCAGCGGGACCTGTTGAGGTGCTGGTATTTGAAAGCGATGCCGAGCAGGCGAGGGCACTTTTAAAAGACCTTTGATGTATTTTTCTGTAGAAGGCGATGAGGTTAATTTGATTTCAGTTGGGAGATCAATAGAGGTTGCTATTGTTCAGGTAATTTATGGCAGTACGTTTGTCAGGAGCGGATCTGCCTTACGCGCATTGCGCCATGGCTTGAGGGCAAATCGGCAGCCCAGGCCTTGCTCAATCTCACGCCATTTCCCCTTTTCTCCCGGCGTGATAAAAGTTACTGCTTTTCCCGAACGGCCCATGCGACCAGTCCGTCCGACCCGGTGTGTGAAAAGTTTCTCTGATTCCGGCAAGTCATAGTTGATGACCTGGCCGATGCCTTCAACGTCCAGGCCTCGCGCAGCCACGTTTGTTGCCACCAAAATCGGTGCGCTACCGGAACGGAAGGCCATCATCACACGCTCGCGTGCGCTTTGGCTGAGGTCGCCCTGGAGCACCCCTACGGGGTAGCCCAACGTATCGAGTCGTCTCGCCAGTCTCATGACGCCGTGCCTGGTCCTGCCAAAGACGATTACCGGATCGCCGTTCCGCTGGTCCAACTGCGTTTGGAGTGCCTTTATCTTGTCTTTTTGCCGGATGGTATAGACCAGATGCTCCACAGTGGGCAGTGCTTTAAGGTCGTCGTCCACCTTCACCGTTACCGGGTTGCGCAGATATTTCTTCGCTGTGTTCGCCACCCACTCGGGCATGGTTGCAGAGAGGAGAGCGGTCTGCCGTCCGGAGGGCGTCTGGCTGAGGATTGCCTCAACATCTTGGGCAAAACCCTTATCCAGCATTTCATCCGCCTCATCAAGGACAAGGAATTGCACTGATCGCAGGTCTAAAGTGCCCTGCCGTAGATGGTCTAACGTACGGCCCGGGGTCCCAATGATGACCTGGGGACCGCTCTTCAACGCCTTGTACTCTGGCCTCAATGACCGGCCGCCATACAGTAATGTCACGCGCAACCGCTGCGATGAAGCCAGGGCCTCTGTGACTTTAGCTACCTGAATGGCCAACTCTCGCGTAGGCACCAGCACAAGAGCCTGGACCCGCCGCACGGATGAGTTCAGGTTTTCTGCCATGGGTACTGCAAACACCAGCGTCTTTCCAGACCCCGTGCGCGCTTGTCCAATCAGGTCCCGCCCCGCCAGGAGATGGGGGATCGATTTCGCCTGAATGGGCGTAGGATCTGATATGTTCATCCTATAAATTGCCTCCCTGGTCGCGACTTTCAACGCCATCTCAGGAAACACGGTAGCACTGGTGCTATTAGCAATAGGTTTAGTTGTAGTATGTGACCTGTTTACGGGGCCTTTGGCTGGGGAAGAATGGCCGTTGCGACGGTTTTTGAAGCAAGGGCGACAGTACACCGGCCTGCCTGGTTTTAGCCGGAAAGGGACGGTTGTCAGCGTGTTGCAATCGGCGCACGCGGTGCGCTTTGCACGGCGAGATGGGCGCGGGTTAGTCGAGCGAGATTTACGAGGCATGCGGAAATAGACTCCTTACAAACAACAAGCCCCCGATAGGGTCGCACATCGGGGGCTTGCGTTAAATGTGGTGCCGTATAAGAATTAGCAGTCGGAAGTTTAGCACCAGCGGTAGGCTCAAATAGATGCTCTTAACAGGCACTTGTTTACTATCTGAGCAACGCTGGAATATCATATTAGCCCTTTAAGTTGCGGGAAGTGAACATATATGTCAAGCATAATTTTTGACATCATTTTGTTCTGGGCCTCGCACGAGTTGGGGCTTGGAAATTTTGATCCGAATTGCTAATATAGAGATTGAAAAACTAAATTGACCCTGCCATCGCGCCTCGATGCGTTTCTCAGGAGTACAAATGTCTCAATCCTATAAATTAACACCAGAAGACGTGCGGTTCTTTCACGACGAAGGTTATTTGGGACCATATACGATGCATTCGCCGGAAGAAATGGATCAGATTCGGCCTATTGTTGAGCATGAGATTTTTGAAGCCGAAGGTCCGTTTCACGTCAATCGGCAAAAATCGCGGCATCTCGATAACCGAACTATTTATGACCTGTGTACACATCCGACAATTATGGATCGAGTAGAGGGCATTCTCGGACCGGATATCGTACTCTGGCAATCCAACTTTTTTAACAAAAATCCCGATGCCAAGGAAATCCCCTGGCATCAGGATATGAATTTCTGGTCCACCGAAATAGAACCGGGTATTAATGTCTCTGCCTGGTTGGCTATTGACGATACGGATGTCACCAACAGCTGTGTGCAACTCATGCCGAGATCGCACCGAAAAATGGTTCCGCACATTGAAGCCACACCTGAACAGGCTTTTCGCGAACAGGGCGACCCCGATCATACCGGTATTGACCCGGAGCGCGTTGTCAAAATGGAAATGAGAGCCGGACAATTTTTCCTTTTTACCGAGCGTATGCTCCACCACTCAGCGGCTAACACGTCTGATCGCCGACGCCTGGGATTGGCCATACGCATTACCATTCCGATTGTGCGGTGTTACAAAAGGCATCACGTTCATCTGGTGCGCGGTGAGGATCGGATGGGATTTAATGTGTATGGAGATGCGCCGGAATGATATTGTATAACCTGAAAATTAAGGGTTTGATATGCAGAATATTCTGAAATTGATGGGTTATATGCGGCCCTATTGGAAGCAGGCGACTATCGGGCCATTGATGAAATTGATCGAGGTGATGCTGGAGTTGATGCAGCCCCGGTTGGTGCAGCGGATTGTAGATGAGGGGATTGCCGGGGGAGATCTGGATCTGGTGATTGAAACCGGTCTGTGGATGCTCGGTCTGGCTATTGGAGGCGTTTTATTTGCGATTGGCAATGCCTGGTTTGGCGTGTGGGTGGCGCAGCGGGTGGAGACCGATGTTCGCAGTGCGCTTTTTGGCAAAATTCAGTCACTTTCATTTGGCAATCTGGATAAGCTATCAACGGGACATCTGATTACGCGGCTGACCAATGATGTGCGGCAGGTGGGAGAAGTGGCGCGTTTGTTATTGCGCATTCTGTCGCGTATGCCCATGTCGATGGTGGGTGGTCTGGCGATGGCGATTATAACCAGTCCCCGCCTGGGATTAATCTTTATTGGACTGGTGCCCGTGATTCTGGGGACTCTAATTCTGGTGTTTCGAAAAGCCAATGTGATGTTTGGCGAAGTGCAGAATCGCCTGGATCGGGTGAATCAAGTGACGCAGGAAAATCTGGCAGGCGTGCGTGTGGTGAAGGCTTTTTTGAGGGCAGACCACGAGATCGAACGGTTTGGAACGGCCAATAACAGGTTGATGGAACAGACGATTCGGGTGACGCAACTGGTGGCGCTGGTGATGCCGGTTATGATGCTGGTACTGAATCTGGGTGTGGTGGGTGTGATCTGGTTCGGGGGGATTGCAGTGACTCAGGGAGGGATGAAGCTGGGCGAGATTATTGCGTTTATCAATTATTTGTTGCTTTTCTTGCAATCCCTGATGATAGGCAGTATGGTGCTTATCCGGATGTCTCGAGCAGAGGCTTCTGCCGAGCGTATTATCGAGGTGCTGAATAGCGAGCCAGAGGTGCATGATCGGGCGGATGCAAAGCGCGATGTGGTGTTGGGGGGGCAGGTCGCGTTTGAAAATGTGACATTCAGTTATAATGAGACAGCAGATGATCCGGTGTTGCGGAATCTGAATTTTGTCGCCGAGCCGGGGCAAAAGGTGGCGATTTTGGGATCGACGGGAGCGGGCAAGTCGTCGCTGGTAAATCTTATCCCGCGGTTTTACGATGTGGATGCAGGGCGGGTGATGGTGGATGGGATGGATGTGCGGGATATGGAACAGGAGACACTGCGACAGCAAATTGGGATGGCGCTCCAGGAGTCGGTCCTTTTTTCGGGTACGATTCGGCACAATATTCGGTACGGGCGGCCCGATGCGACGGATGAAGAGGTTGAGGACGCTGCTCGTGCGGCTATGGCGCACGATTTTATTGTTCAGTTTCCAGATAAGTATGAGACGCTATTGGGCCAGCGCGGCGTGAATTTGTCGGGAGGACAGAGGCAGCGGATAGCGATAGCCCGGGCGTTGATCTCCCGTCCGAAGGTGTTGATTTTGGACGATAGTACCAGTGCGGTAGATCTGGAGACAGAGGCCAGGATTCACGATGCGCTTGAACAGATGGTGGGTTGCACGAGTTTTCTGGTAGCGCAGCGCATCAGTACGGTGTTACAGGCCGATAAAATTCTGGTGCTGGACGATGGGGTGCTGGTTGCCGAGGGCACGCATCAGGAGTTGATGACGTCCAGTTCAGTGTATCAAGAAATTTACGATTCACAGCTCGGAGAAGGTAACGGATATGGCGGAAGTTAATCGACAGGGCGACGGTGAACAGCGAGGACCGGGCGGGATGATGATGGGGCGCCGCCGGATGATGATGATGGGAGATGACGAGCGGGCGCAGGATTTTCGGGGGACTACCCGCCGTTTGATGGGGTATATGAGGCGCTACAAGGTGACGTTGGTCGGGGTGGTGGGGCTGGTGGTGATCTCGACGGGGTTGGAGGTGGCAGGCCCGTATTTGATGGGGCGTGCGATTGATGAGTATATCGTCGATAACGACTTGCCAGGTCTTTTTCAAATTGCCCTGTTGATGGCTGGGGTGTATGTGGCCATGGCACTGACGTCCTGGCTTCAGTCTTTTGTGATGGCGCGAGTATCCCAAAATGCTGTGCGGGATTTGCGACAGGATATTTTTAACCGCTTGCAGGTGCTTCCGCTGCGGTTTTTTGATCGGCGTGCCAGTGGCGATCTCATGAGCCGGGTGACCAATGATGTGGATAATATCAGCAGTGTGTTGTCGGAAAGCGTGACGCAGTTGATTAGCAGTGTGCTGACTCTGGTGGGCGTGTCGGCTATGATGTTTTGGATGGATTGGCCGCTGGCGTTGATTAGCTTGCTTACCTTTCCGCTAATGACGTCTTTGACAGCGCAGGTCGCCAAACGCGCACGGCGAGGGTTTCGCGAGCAGCAGGCGGCACTGGGTGATCTCAATGGGATGATTGAAGAGACGATTTCGGCAGAACAGGTGGTGAAAGCTTATGGACGCGAACAGGCGTCGATTGAGACATTTGAAAAGTTCAATAACAGATTGAAGTATGCCGGCACCCGCGCGCAGTTTTTCGGGACACTGATGCCGCCTCTGACCTTTTTTGTGAATAATATGGGCCTGGTAATTGTGGCTTTTGCGGGTGGCTATATGGCGGTTCAGGGCGATGTGACAATAGGGGTGATTGCCGCTTTTATCAGTTATGTGCGACAGTTCGGACGACCTTTGGGACAGGTTGCCAATTTGTACAATTCGATACAGGCGGCACTGGCTGGAGCAGAGCGGGTTTTTGAGACTATTGATGAGTTTCCCGAAATGCCCGATAGTCCGGATGCAGTCGCATTAGAACAGGTTCGGGGGGATGTGGCTTTTGAGCGGGTGTGTTTTGGTTATGAAAAAGATGTGCCTGTGCTCAAAGAGGTGAGTTTGCACGCGAGACCTGGCGAGAAGATTGCGCTGGTAGGACCGACGGGAGCGGGGAAGACGACGATTGTGAATTTGTTGACCCGGTTTTACGATATAGATAGCGGGGCGATCTATATCGACAGCCATGAGATTCAGCAGGTGAAACGGGAAGCGTTGCGCCGGCAACTGGGCATTGTGTTGCAGGATACTTTTTTGTTGTCTGATACTGTGCGGGAAAATATCCGTTATGGGAGGCTCAATGCTTCGGATGAGGAGGTGGTTGATGCGGCGAGATTGGCCAATGCAGATCCCTTTATTCACCGGTTGCCCCAGGGCTATGATACGGTGCTTTCGGAACGCGGCGGCAATTTGAGCCAGGGACAGCGTCAGATGCTGGCTATTGCGAGAGCCGCGCTGGCCGATCCGTCGATTCTCATTTTAGATGAGGCGACGTCCAGCGTGGATACGCGGACGGAAATGCGGATTCAACAGGCGCTTTTAAGGTTGATGGAGGGGCGAACGAGCTTTATTATTGCCCACCGGTTGAGCACAATTCGCAATGTGGATGAGATTCTGGTTATTGACGACGGACAGATTATTGAACGCGGATCGCATCGGGCGTTGTTGGATGCAGAGGGGTTTTATTACAATTTGTATATGAGTCAGTTCAAGGGAGAGGTTTCTTTTGTTTAGGGGATTTTATGAAAAAAGCTATACTCCATGGTCCACGCGACCTTCGCATTGAAGAGCACCCTCTTGATACGAGCGCGCTCGGTGTTGATGATGTCTGGGTTGAGACGCAGATCAGCGCGTTTAAAATTGGGACAGATCGGGGCAATTTTGAAGGCGCAGAACGCGTACCGGGTGCGCCGGATTATCCGCGATTCGTTGGCGATAGCAATCTGGGTATTGTTCGCGGTATTGGTGCCGAGGTCACGCGCTTTGAGGTTGGCGATCGCGTTGTGGCTACTCAGCCTCACCAATCCGAATACATCATAAGCCAGTTTGGTGACATCTTCAAAGTACCTCCTGGAGTCGATGATGAAGATGCTGTGTATGCACACCTCTATGCGCTCAGCGCACATTGTTACCACAAAGCATTGTTTAGACCTGGCGAAAATGTCGCCGTTGTTGGTCTGGGTGTTCTGGGCCTGGGGGCAGTCGCTTTAGGCCCTCTGTTTGGTGCCCGTGTCGTTGGGCTTGGAAATAGTCCCATCAGGTTGGATATGGCAAAGCGAATGGGGGCGCACGCGGCTTATTTATCAGACGACCCAGACCTCGAAGAAAAACTCGGCGCTTTTACAAATGGAAGCGGTATTGATCTGGTTATTCTTACGGCGAATCCCTGGCCTGCTTTCAGAACATCTGTTGAAATTGTGCGACCAAATGGTCGGGTCTCTATTGTCAGCCTTATGGGGCGGGGCGAACCGCCGCTTGATTTTAATCCTCTGGCAATGGAATGGTTTTACGCCAAGGGGATATCTCTGATTGCTGTGCATGGAGAAGATGCCCAATTATATCCGCATGCCGATGCATCGGGGCACCTCGGTCATTGCAATCACGTTCTTTCTCTTATGGCAGAAAAAAAACTTCAGCCCAGCCGTCTTATTACGCACCGTTTGCATTACACAGAAATGGTCCAGGCTTATGAAATGGCCTACGCGCGTGAAAAATCTATGCTGGGTGTCATTTTTAATTGGCGGGAATAGCCATGTCACATGATGTCACGAGATCGTTAGAACTGTATAAGAAAGCGGGAGAACGCATTCCGGGGTGGACACAGCTCATCAGCCGAAGAGCCGACCGGGTCGCAAATGGCGTTAGTCCACTCTATGTCGCGCGATCAAAAGGCGCGCGATTTGTCGATGTTGATGGCAATGAATATATCGATTGGATTCGCGCTTTGGGGGCGATTATTTTGGGTTATGCAGATCCCGTTGTCGATGGTGCTGTTAAAAAGCAGATCGATTGCGGAAGTCTGCATTCCATGAACAGTGCGCTCGAGATTGAACTGGCAGATGAATTGATCAATACCATACCGAGTGCTGAAATGGTGCGCTATACTAAGGGGGGCGGGGAAGCCTGTGCAGTGGCTGCTCGTATTGCTCGGGGCACGACAAATCGAGATGTCATTCTTTTTTGCGGTTATCACGGATGGCACGATTGGTACCAATCGGCAAATTATCTCGTCGATCCCGAGAGTGGAGAATATCCCTTTGCCGGTATTGAGCCGATTGGTGTGCCGCGTGCTCTGGCGGGAACGGCGATTCCATTTACCTATGGCGATCTCGACATGCTCGGCCGTTTACTGACCGAATATCAGGGCGAGGTTGCCGCGGTTATGATGGAACCCGCCCGATCCGAGTGGCCCGAACAGGGGTATCTCGAAGGGGTCAAAGAACTCGCCCGCAGGCACGGCGCTTTGCTCGTCTTCGACGAAGTCTCTTGCGGTTGGCGCGAGTCTCTTGGCGGTATGCAGAAGTATTTGGGTGTTACGCCAGATATCACGGTGATTGCCAAAGGTATGTCCAATGGGTATCCAATGGGGGCTGTTGTCGGATCGCGGGAAGCGATGGAGCCCGCTAAGGCGATGTTTATTTCCAGTTCGTATTGGAGCGATAATGTCGGTCCTGTTGCATCACTTACGACCATCCGAGAACTCAAAAGGCGCGATAGCGAGACACATCTGGCAGAAATGGGTCAAAAAGTAGCTGTGGCAATTGACGAAGCCGTCTCATCTGCTGGTCTTTCGGGATCTTGCAAAGGGTTTCCCGCAACGCCTAATCTGGTGCTCGATTTGCCCGATGAGGCATTGCGCGGTAAAGTTCAGACGCTGTTTATTCAGGAGATGGCCCGCCGGGGTGTGCATTGTTATATGGGCTTTGGGCCTACGCTTGCACATACCGAAGAAGACGTGCGTATTACTGCTGAAGCCGTTGAAGCCTCTTTGCGCGTTATCAAACAGGGGCTTGAAAATGATTCTATCGACGATCTGCTCATTTGTGATCTGCACTCGGAACCCTTCCGCCGGATTGTTCGATAAAGGAGAAAAAAATGGCGTTGACAATTGACGAAAGACCTGCGCAGCCGGGAGAATGGGGATTTAGACCGGAGAATACGACGACAGAGGAGACGCCACCGGCATTTGTGTGGCGTCCGCAGGAGAATGCTGCGAGCTATGACATCCAGTGTGCGCGGGGCGCGGATTTTTCAGATATTGCTTATGAGGCACGGGAGTTGATATATACGGTTCACCGCGCAGCAGAGGTGTTTGATTCGGGGCAGTGGTACTGGCGGTTTCGATTTGCCGATAGGTGTGGGCAGGTGTCGGATTGGAGTTCGGGGCGCGCTTTTGTGATTGCCCAGAATGCAAGCGCATTGCCCTTGCCCAAACGCAGTGAATTGATCGGGCGCATCCCCAAGAGCCATCCGCGTCTGTTTGTGCGTCCAGAGGATTTGGATAGTTTGCGCGCACGGGCGCGAGGAGATCTGAAACCGATTTACGACGATCTGGTCGCAACATGCGAAGATATTCTGGTCGATATGCCATCCACCAGGGAACCGCCCCTGTATCCAGAGGGGACTGTTGTTCTGAGTGAGAAATGGCGGGAGATCTGGTGGGGAAACCGGATGTACACAATTCGCGTGTTAAATAGCGCGGCGACGCTGGCTTTTACGCGGCTTTTGGGTGGGCAAGATCACTATGGCGAGAAGGCGAAAGAGTTGCTGCTGGCGTGTGCCAGATGGGATCCTCTGGGGGCGACCGGGTATCGGTATAATGACGAAGCAGGTATGCCCTACAATTACTATTTTTGTCGCACCTATACGTTTGTGAACGATTTGTTATGCGAAGAAGAGCGCGAAATATGCCGCGTAGTGATGAAGGTGCAGGGGCAGGAGATGTACGATCATCTGGCAGTCCAGATGCGCTATTTGTGGCATCCTTATGGCAGCCATGCCGGTCGTGCCTGGCATTTTTTGGGAGAGATTGGCGTGGCGTTTTTGGACGAGATTCCCGAGGCAGAGGAGTGGGTGTGGTTTGCAATGAATGTGTTTGGGGCCGTGTATCCCGCGTGGTGCGATGAGGATGGCGGTTGGCACCAGGGATTGCAATACTGGGACAGTTATGTTCAGCGCTTTACGTGGTGGGCAGATATCATGCAGACAGCAATGGGGATCGATGCGTATTGCAAACCGTATTTTGCACGCGCTGGCGATTATCCGATGTATTTTCAGCCTCCGGGTACGCGAGGAGGTGGCGTGGGCGATTTGACGACGACGAGAACATCGGATCAGAATTGTGACTTGATGCGTACGCTGGCGGCTCAGGCGCGCAATCCATATTGGAAGTGGTATGTGGATATGCATCCGGAGAAAGTGAAAGAGGAGACAAAAGAGCACCGGTTGGATGCCGTGGGTGCTGGGCGGTCGCTCTATATCGACTTTGTGAGGGGTGCATTGCCAGAAGTGCGCGCAAAAGTGCCGGTGGATTTGCCTTCTTCGAAATGTTTTCGCGGCACGGGGTTGGTGGCGATGAATTCGGATTTGACGGATGGAAAAAACAATGTGTCGGTCATTTTTAAGAGCAGTCCTTATGGGTCACAGAGTCACGGTTTTGACGCGCAAAATTCATTTTCGCTATTTGCTTTTGGCGAGCGGCTGTTGATTCACACAGGGCAACGCGATATTCACGGCAGTGACCACCATAAGAACTGGATGCACCATACAAAATCAACCAATTGTATTGGGGTAAACGGCGAGAGTCAGTTGCGCAACAACGCTGCGGCTATGGGTGAAATTGTGGATTTTCAAACGTCGGATGTATTTGATTATGTGGCTGGTGAAGCCGCCCCGGCGTATGGGGGAATGCTGAAAAAATTTACGCGGCAGATTTTGTTCGCCAAACCCGATGCTGTGGTGATTTGTGATACGGTGGTGGCACACGAGGCATCGATATTTCAGTATTATTTGCACGCTGAAACGGAGATGGATATCGAAGGACAGACGCTGAAAATTACAACGGGTAATGCGGGCTGTGTGGTGTCTCTGCTACGTCCATCAAATTTGAAAATCAGTCAGACAGATCAGTTTGATCCGCCGCCGAGGGAGCGCGTTCAGCTTGAGGAGTATCATGTGACAGCAGAGACGACGATACCGCAAGAAGATGCCACATTTATTGCGGTATTGCGACCACACAGGACGGGGGATGTGCCCGGAGGAGATCCCATTCTGATGGATGATGGGGTTTTAATGGTACCATTGCCCGATGGCGAGTTGAAGGTTTGGGTGGGCGAGACATTGTGTGCGGAAAAAAGAGATCAAAATGGTGTTGTGGTGGCAAGTTGATGCTGGCTTTGACAGAGGTGTTTGGAGATGGATGGCGATCAAACTGAGATGTTGGACGATATCCTGAAGATGATCCTGACGTATATCCAGTCTCAGGGGTATGACCGGGTACGGCTTTATCTCTATAACAAAGAGCGGGATGTGATGGAGGGAGCCTTCCAGGTGGGCATGGAACAAGAGTTTCCGTTTTCCACCATCGTATATCCATTGAAAAGGGATCCCTACGCAAAACAGAGACTGGCCTCCAACCGCCCCTGGATCTACCGGACCGGAAGTCCGGAATACGAGGTGGTTAGCGGTCTCAATAGAGAAGCCGGTATCTTCTCCAACGCGACATCTCCTGAGCTGGAATGGGCCGAAATTCTCCTGAAAATTGTAGAGGGAGGCAGAGAAATTTTGATCGGGCAGATCGGCCTGGATAACGAGTCCAGCAGGCGTCCTCTGGATCAGAAGCGACTGGACCGATTGATGGTGTACGCCTCCCATGCGGCCCTGGCTATCAGACATACGCAACTCTACCATCGGATGGCCGAAGAGGTACAGCACCGGACCTCAGAGCTAAACGAGCAAAATAGACAACAGGAAGCACTGCTGCATATCAATCAGGCCGTGCAGGAGATGAAGCGTGTCTCCGATCTGGAGCAGATCGTGCAGGTCTGTTACAAGCATCTACGGGAACTGGAACTGGATTTCCAGGCGCTGGCGATCCACCGGCTAATTGATGTAGAAACACAGACATTTGAGTCTTATGAGATCCAGCCTTCGGGAAAGTTCAACAGACTGATGATGAAACGCGCCAATATCTACCGTATGTGGCAGGATGGACAGATGGTCTATCGACGGGACCTGGAGGTAGATCCGGGTGGGATGACAGCGGAGGCACTGACGGCGATCCGCAGGCGCTACGGGATCCTCCCCCGTTGCATCCTGGACATCCCACACACTCTGGGAACGGTCGCCCTCGTGAGTGTGCATCCAGATGCCTTTGCCGAATCCGAGCAGGCATTTCTGGAACGGGTTGCCACAGTGTTGTCCATGGGCCTCGTCCGGGTGGCGGACTTAGAACAGATTCGCAACTATCAGGTACAATTGCGGACTCTGGCCTCTGAATTGACGCTTGCCGAGGAGAGGGAACGGCGTCGCATAGCAAGAGATCTGCACGATGGGATCGGTCAGACCTTACTGGTTTCGAGGATGAAGTTGCGAGGACCGAGGGTATCGTCATCTCTTCCTGAGCTTGCGAAATCTATGGACGAAGCCTGTGAGTTTATCGATCAGGCGATTCAGAGTGTGCGGTCGCTGACCTTTGAACTCAGCCTTCCGATTCTTTACGAACTGGAGTTTGGCGCGGCCATAGAGTGGTTGGTCGAACAGATCCAGGAACAGCACGATATCCGGATCGACTTAGAGGACGACGGGCAGCCAGAAAAGATGGATGAGGAGGTAACGGTGCTTCTCTTCCGCACGGTGCGGGAATTGCTGATCAATGTCGTCAAGCACGCCCAGGCCCGCAGTGTGAAGGTGTCGATCCAAAAAGATGATAGCAGTATAAAGATTGAGGTCGAAGATGATGGAGTCGGATTTGACACTTCGCAAATTGATTTTGGCCGCGCACCTGACAAAGGGGGATTCGGATTTTTCAGCATCCGGGAGCGTCTGAATTTTCTGGGGGGAAATTTTCAAGTCGAATCCAAACCCCGCCAGGGTACCCGGGCCGTCCTGACGGCACCGCTGAAGCAAAACGGACACCCTGAGGGGTAACAAGGCTCATCCATTACCCGATGTCAATTCAGGTATATGGAAGTACACTTCTGGGGTTTTACCCCATTGCGTCCTTTTTTCTTCATACTTATTTTCACTACAATACGGTTGAAGCAGGATGGAGAATACAAAGGAGATGTGCCATGAGCATCCGGATTGTTCTGGCTGATGACCACAAAATTTTGCGTGCCGGATTGCGTGCCATGATTGTGGAACAACCCGATATGGAGGTGGTGGGAGAGGCCGAGAATGGGCGGATGGCGGTGGATCTGGCCCGTGCGCTCTCGCCCGATGTGGTCGTCATGGATATTGGTATGCCGGATTTGAACGGTATTGAGGCTACTCGCCAGATCGTTGCTGAGATCCCCGGTGTTAAGATCATAGGCCTGTCGATGTATTCTGACAGGCGGTACGTGGCGGGCCTGTTCGCTGCGGGGGCGTCTGGATATCTGCTGAAGGATATCGAGTTCGAGGAATTGATCAAAGCCATTCAAGCCGTCGTTGCAGGCCAGGTCTATGTGAGTTCCGGCGTGACGAGCGTTGTGATTGAAGACTATGTACACCGCATATCGGGAACTGAAGGTGGTGCTTCAGGACTGACGTCCCGGGAGCGCGAAGTGCTCCAACTCATGGTCGAAGGCTGGTCCACGAAGCAGATTGCTTATGAACTTGAAGTGAGTATTAAGACCGTCGAATCTCACCGTCACAGAGTGATGAAAAAATTAGACCTTCACAACATCGCCGATCTCACCAAATACGCGATCCGCGCAGGGATGACATCCCTCGAAACCTGATCGCGCATGGGTGCTTTGGATTTACCAGCAGGAGGTTATGCTATGGACAAGAGGCGATTTGGTCTGTGTTCAACCGGGATGCTGGGTGCTCTGTTTATCCTGTCTCTCTGCTTTGCTCAGGTTGAGGCATCTGGGGCAAAGGAGGAAGTGCAGGTGCTGGAGGAGCGCATTAAAGCAGACCCGGATAGACCGGGATTGTGGCTTGAGTTGGGGTATGTCCGCTTAAAGACGGGAGATCCGAAGGGGGCCGAAAAGGCGTTTTTGACGGCGGAAGCGAAGGGAGAGGATCAGATCGATGCGAAGGCTTATAACGGCCTGGGGCTGGTCTATGCGGCGAAACCGAGACAACTTCAGGCGGCTGTCGATTATTTCCAAAAGGCACTGAGGAAGCAACCGGATTACGCCGAGGCGCATTTCAACAAAGCGCAGACGTATTATCTCCACAACTGGATATCGCATGCGATTCAGGCGGCAAAGGATGCGCTATCGGTCGATTCTACGTATGTGGCGGCGCAGCAGTTGATTGACAAGTGCCGGGCAATCTCGGCGGAGGATGTGGAGAAATCCAGAAAGATGTACGAGAAGTACCTGACGACGGACCCGGAGGACTTAGAGGGCTGGTTGGAATGGGGGGGACTGGCCGTAGCCGAAGGGAGTTACGATCAGATTCTGACACGCCTGCCGGTTGTGATTCGAATGAAGCCGGAGTGGCTGGACCTGTATCCGATTGTGGCGCAGGCGTTATGGAAGAAGAATTTTCTGGATCAGGCGTGGATCGGCTTCAGCAAGTACGTGGAGGGGCTGGAAGGCGAGGAACGCGCGTTGTACGAAGATCTGAGCCTGATTATGTGGGGGGATGAGGCCCGTCGGTTCCAGCGGGCGTCGGCAGAGGAAAAGCGGGCGATTGCAGATCGCTTTTGGGCAGAACGGGATCCGGACTATAATACGCCGATCAATGAGCGGTTGCTGGAGCACTACCGCAGGGTGTGGTATGCGCGGACTTATTTTTCCCGTTATAAGCAGCCGTGGGACCGTCGTGGGGAGGTCTATATCCGCTATGGAGAACCAGATCACCGCAGTCGTTCCAGGCAGCCGAGTCCACCTCCTACGACGTCTGTAAATGCGGTGAAGGAACGGTTTTTCAATATGCTCTACAGGGATCACTACATTTTGCTCGCCATGGGCGGTGGAGCGGAAATCCCGTACATGGACCCCCTGGAAATAGACGAGGGGCTTCTGCCCGAGGATCAGGCACTTTTGATGGAGACCGAGGGCGGATTGTACCAGGAGGCAACCACGATGAGGGGGGTGCAGTGGTTTGACGCGGTCACGGGTGGACTGACCGGGTCGCTGGTGGGACCGGTATTTCCCATCCGCTCTTACGATCCCGGTGCTGTCTTCGGGCTTTATCTGCCCGTGGGTGCCAGCGATTTCAGCCTCGTGCCGTGGGAGTCGTGGACATATACGGGGGTGGGTGGGGGTATTGTGATTGACTTTACCAGAGAGAGCGGCAAGATGGGATTCGATTATGCGCCGATTCCGGAGTTGGGCAAGACACCGGGGTTGCGGCATGGTACACAGGCTGGCATTGACGACATCCGGGCTATGAACGCCTTTACGCGACGGGCGCCAATATCGATTGCGCGCAGGGCCTTTGCGGCTGTGCCGGATCGGTATATGGTTTCTGATGAGGACTACCCTTTAGACTTCTACTTCGACGAGGCCAGGTTTCGAGGGCAGGCTGATACGGTTCGCGTAGAGGTCTATTACGGTGTGCCGATGTCTGAGGCGACTTACTCGCCGACCGACACGACAGAACTGAGGGCTGTCTGCCGGATCGCGCTTGTTGGAAAAGCAGATGGAAAGATTTACCGATCTGGAAATGAACTGGCCTACCTGGAGCCGGGAGACCGGACCGGGAGAACTGGATTTATTCCCCAGGTGGTCGCTGTGAATGTGCCCGCTGGAGAATATACCCTGGATGTGCGGATGGAGGACAGGCTGAAGGGAGAGGTCGGTGCCTACCGCAAGCAGGTGATCGCAGAGCCGTATCCAGCAGGGCCGCTGAAACTGAGCGATATCCAGTTGGCCTGGAAGGTCTCTGCAGGGGATGAGCCGGGGCCGTTCTCCAAGAACGGACTGCAGGTGGTGCCGATGCCGACGCGGTTGTACAAAAAGGGGCAGCCTGTTTTTATCTATTACGAAATCTACAATCTCAAACGAAACGCGTTTGGGATGACCAGCTATACGGTGGAATACACGATTCGTTCGGGCAAACCACCAGGGGTAATTTCGCGGATTTTTCGGGCGTTCAGAGACGAAGAGCCGGGCGAAAAGGTCGCGGTAGGGCAGGAGCAACTCGGCAGGCAGGAAACGCAGCACAGTTATATCGAACTCGATTTGAATGAGGTGGTGCCCGGGGAGGTCGTACTGACGGTTTTGGTGAAAGACCTCAACACGGACGAGACTGCTTCCAGTGAGGCGAGGTTCGAGATCAAGGAATAAAAGGAATTTGTGTTGAGACTGCGGGCTATAGATCGCGTTTTGATCTGTGCCCGCTTTTTTTATGGTGTTTGAAATACGCCCTGTCCGTATGTTCCGGCATATACCGTTTCGGGACGCAAAGGGTGAATGGCCAGGGTGTAAACAAAGGTGTCCGTCAGTCCTGCGGGAAGCCAGCTTTGCCCTCCATTGGTCGTTTTGTAGATACCACCACCGGGGGTCGCGGCATAAACTGTCTGGGGGTTCGCGGGATGGATAACGAGAAAGAGGATGCGTTTATTGGTCAGCCCTGTGTTGACGGGCGTCCAGAACATCCCCCCATCCGCACTTTTGAATACACCGTCGTATGTCCCGGCGTAGAGGGTTTGGGGTTGTGATCGGTGGATGGCGAGGGTTCGGATCTCTGTATTTGTCATACCCTTGCTGGCGTGTGTCCATGACGCACCCGTATCGGTAGATTTGAAGATACCGCCCAGAGTTCCTGCGTAGAGGATATGAGGCTGTGAAGGATGGGTAGCAAGAGCCTGGACCTTTGTGTTTGTCATGCCCTTGCTGGTGTGTGTCCATGATATACCCGTATCGGTGGATATGAAGACACCGCCCAGGGTTCCAGCGTAGAGGATATGAGGTTGTGAAGGATGGGTAGCAAGAGCCTGGACCTTTGTATTTGTCATACCCTTGCTGGCGTGTGTCCATGACGCACCCGTATCGGTAGATTTGAAGACACCGCCCAGAGTTCCTGCGTAGAGGATATGAGGTTGTGAAGGATGGGTAGCAAGAGCCTGGACCTTTGTATTTGTCATGCCCTTGCTGGTGTGTGTCCATGATATACCCGCGTCGGTGGTTTTGAAGATACCGCCCAGAGTTCCTGCGTAGAGGGCCTGGGGATTTTCGAGGTCGGGCAGCAGGCTGAGCACCCTCGCACCGGGTAGTCCTCTTTTCCTCCAGGCCATCTCCTCAGCCCCGGTTTTGAATACGCCTCCGAGGGTTCCAGCGTAAATGGTTTGAGGGTTCTGGAGATCTACCGCCAGTGAGAGAGTGATCGGATGGGTCAGGCCCGCGATTGTTCTTTTCCAGGTTGTCCCGCCATCCGCGGTTTTGAAGATACCACCCCCTGTTCCAGCATAGACGGTTTGCGGGGTTTCGGGATCAATCGCCAGAGCGAATATCCATTTCTGAGTTAGGCCAGTGCCGACGGATGCCCAGGTCTTTCCACCGTCGTTTGTTTTGAATAGTCCCCCGCCAGCTACCCCGGCATAGAGGGTCTGGGGATTTTCAGGGTCAATTGTTAAGGCAAAGGTTTTTATATCCATCTGCTCTATGTGAGTCCAGTGGTTTCCCCCGTGAGAAGACATGTAAATACCTTCTATTGTTCCTGCATAGAGGATCTGAGGATGGGCGGGATGGACGGCCAGGGAGAGGACGCTGGTATGGCTAAGGCCCAGAGGAGACCATACCCTGCCCCTATTTTGGGTTTTGAAGATGCCGCTGGCTGTTCCCGCATAGACCGTGCGAGTATCGGCAGGGTCTATCAGCAGGGAGAAGATTTCCCTGTGGGTCAGTCCAGTATTGACCGCTGTCCAGGAGTGCCCTTCGCTGTCACTTTTGAAGATGCCTTTTCCGGCTGTTCCCGCATAGAGAGTCTGGGGATTGATGGGTTCGACCGCGAGGGCATAGACCCGGGTGCCTGCCAGTGTTGTGTGAGTCCAGGATGTGCCTCCGTCGATGCTTTTGAAAAGGCCGACGGTTGATCCGGCATAGACGATCCGGGGGGCTGAGGGAGCCAGGGCCAGTACCTGGATATCCACATTTGTCAGCCCAGTGTTGATCGCTGTCCAGGCCGTCTCTCCGCTGAGAGTTTTGAAGATGCCGTTTGTGGTTCCTGCGTAGAGGGTGTGGGGATTTTTGGGGTCTGTTGCGAGGGTATAGATGTTCAGGTTGTTCAGTCCTGCGGTGTGCCAGGTGGTTGTTGCATCTGTGGATTTGAAGATGCCGTTTGTGGTTCCTGCATAGAGGGTGTGGGGATTTTTGGGGTCTGTTGTGAGGGTATAGATGTTCAGGTTGTTCAGTCCTGCGGTGTGCCAGGTGGTTGTTGCATCTGTGGATTTGAAGATGCCGTTTGTGGTTCCTGCATAGAGGGTATGGGGATTTTGAGGGTCTATTGCGAGGGTATAGATGTTCAGGTTGTTCAGTCCTGCGGTGTGCCAGGTGGTTGTTGCATCTGTGGATTTGAAGATGCCGTTTGTGGTTCCTGCATAGAGAGTATGGGGATTTTGAGGGTCTATTGCGAGGGTGTAGATGTTCAGGTTGTTCAGTCCTGCGGTGTGCCAGGTGGTTGCTGCATCTGTGGATTTGAAGATGCCGTTTGTGGTTCCTGCATAGAGGGTGTGGGGATTTTTGGGGTCTGTTGTGAGGGTATAGATGTTCAGGTTGTTCAGTCCTGCGGTGTGCCAGGCTGATCCACCACTGGTGGTTTTGAAGATGCCGCCACCTTCTGTTCCTGCATAAAGTGTCTGGGAATGAGAGGGGTCAAATACAAGAGAAGAGATGTCGTTATTGGTTATGCCCGCATTGACGGGCAACCAGGTTGCCCCTCTATCGGTGGATTTGAAGATGCCGCCACCTTTTGTTCCGGCATAGAGGATCTGGGGATGTGAGGGAGCGATGACAAGGGCCGAAACTATTCCGCCGTAAGGCCCCTTGTTCTCCCAGAGGATGTCTCCGGTGGCATTTCCGCATAGGAGCAGACACAACAGGGCTATCCTCGCTGTGTACTGCACGGGCCGACAGGCGCGGTCGGGTGTCATTGCCATTCGTCCTTTATAGGATGATGTAGAAGGGCAGGTTATAGACGGCAATATAATGTACGGCCATCTGTAAAATCAAGCTCTGCACAACAAATTATCCATTCCCTGATATCACTTCAGGTTTTTGGAATCGCACAATTGGGGTTTTTTCCAATTGTGCTTTTATTTTTCTGGTTATAAATTGTAGTTATTCTAACCACAATTTTTGATTATCTATTTTGCAGGCGTATCTGAGTACCCCGAAAGGAGGTATGAATGTAAAGAGATTTAACGAATATGTAGTTGTGAGGGTTTTTGTCATATTTCAGCCCGCATGCAGGAAGGAGGAGAGCCTTGAATAAGAAAATATGGGTTACATTTTTAACCTGTGCGTTCCTTCTGGCCGCCATCTCAATGGGGGAAGCGCAGGAAAGTGGTCGTAAATGGGGAGTGGGGACCTTTTTGTCCCTTAACGCCCCAATGGGTCGCCTGGGGGACCAGTTTTCTCCGTCGAGTAAGTTTGGCATGAGCTGGCAGTATATGCTCAACAAGAAACTTTATCTCGAGATGGAGTACCACCGGTCGGAGTTTAACCACGGGAAGCTGGAGGAACAGACGTTTACCTGGTCGGTGGATGGGAAGGATTATCTAAGCCCGGAAGCATCTACGCAGATGAATTTCGACGGTGGGGCTGTAAACCTGTTGATTTTCCATCAGGGTGCGCCATCGCTAAAGGGAGGTGCTTTCGCGTATTATTTCCAGGTGGGAGGAGGGTATTATCACTATAAGGTGGAGCGCCGGAATTTCATCTTTCCAGGGCAGAGGCAAGAGCCTCTGGATCCGACGCTGGTGTTACAGCCACAGATCGACTCGAAGACGGCGCTGACATTAAACGCGGGGTTCGGTATTCAGGCGTTTCCCATAGACAGAATCGCGCTGGATCTGCGGGCGCGTTACAACGTTTTGATGGGTGAAGTGCGGCCGATGTGGGACTGGGGCATCGAAAACAAGACCTTCCCGATGATGTTACTGGACATCGGGGCGGGGGTGAAGTTCTACTTCTGGAAGGAATGAAGGGAGGACTAAAAAATGAGCAGGAGATTATATATTCTGGCAGGAATTTTTACTCTGGTCGCCGCCCTGGGCCTGACGGACGCTTTTGCGGGGTCAACGGGGAAGATCACTGGGCGGGTTGTCGATGAGAGAGGTGAATCACTGCCCGGGGCCAATGTCGTGGTCAAAGGCAGCAGGCAGGGTGCCACCGCCGATGCGGAAGGCCATTACGTGATCCTCGCAGTAGATCCTGGGACCTACGAACTGGTCGCGTCCTTGATCGGGTATAACACGGTGACGAAGCAGGGCGTGCAGGTTTCGGTCGATGCTACAACGCCACTGGACTTCGATTTGCAAGAGCGGACAATTGAGGCTGAAGAGATAGTGGTCCAGGCGGAGGCCCCGCTGGTAGAGAGGGATAAGACTTCGACGAAATATACCGTGTCGGCAGATGAAATCCGGCAGGCGCCGATTATCAGGACGACCTCCGAGTTCATCTCTTTGTTGCCTGGCGTGGATATGGGGGGGACGTTTTCGGTGAGGGGATCGGATTACGCCGCGGCAGTACAGCCGGTTATCTGGGCGACTTCGGGGTATAGCAGTGCCGATGTCTATGTGATCATAGATGGGGTGCGCGTTCCCCGGGGCGACGGCAATAGCGCCGGCCTGTTCACGGGGGTGAACAAGAGCGCGGTGCAGCAGATGTCGGTGGAAACGGGCGTGGCGCCAGCCGAGTACGGCGATGCAAAGGCGGGTTCGATCAGCATTGTGACGCGAGATGGGGGGAAGGAGTATCACGGGTGGACGGAGATAACTTACGAACCTGCAGGGAAGAAGCACTGGGGGGCGGATATCTACGACGCCCCGGCACACAAGGACAACATGAAGTGGGGCGACCCGGAGTGGGTGCGGGAGATAGACCCGCAAACGGGCCGGGTTATCCACGTTAGAGAGAACTACACCGGTTACCACGGAGCTGTGCTGGAGGGCAGCCTGATGGGGCCGATTGGGTCGAAGGCGTCGTTTGTGGTCTCGCAGAAGCACGAGCGACGGGCGCCTGTTTATCCGGATGCGGAGAACCACGGTTTCTACAGCGATTCTCAGCGCGGACGCTTTATTAATGCTCCAGGCAATATCCAGGGGTCGGGCAATATCACCATCAGGCCCAGCCCAAACACGAAGCTCAAACTCGGTTTGGTCCTGCAGCACTTTACGGCGTATAACGGCGAGGTGAACAATCGCAACTACGGTGCTCAGGGTTTCATCCGCAGCAACAGGTCAAGCAGGGCCGGGCTTCGCAATTTGTTCCTGCCGAAGCAGTGGTCGGCGGGGGGGCGATACAAGTTCCAGGAAGATCTGGAATATCTGACGTTCACGCACACCATTTCGCCCAGGACCTTTTACGAGGTGCGAATTGCCCGCAGCCAGACGAGCCAGGATACGATTGAAGCTCCCGCTTTTACAACACAGCCCCGGCTGGACGAAGACGGGTGGTTCTACGTTGACCGGGATGTGGCGATGTGGATCGATTCGCAGCGGACGCGGTGGAGCGTGAAGGGGGACCTGTCCAGCCAGATTACGAAGGGCAACCTGATGAAGACCGGCTTTGAGGTGATCCGGTGGGATGCGCGTTTTGTCCAGTACGGGTCGCGGTCTGCGGCGGATCACTGGGTCTCATTTTACTCGGGCGGAGATGAACCCTGGCGCAATGGCAGTCCAGCCAGTCCGATTCGGGGTGCAATCTATGTGCAGGATAAGATGGAGTTTGAAGGGATTGTCGTGAATGCGGGGGTGCGCCTGGATTTCGAGAAGACGACGCACGAGGAACTGATCAGCGCGCCGTGGCTGGGGATGCCGATGTGGTACTGGTACAGCACCCGCAGCCTCGCTTATGGCGAAGGAAGTGTGCCATCGGGCTTCGAAGCGTCGGGCAAATTTGCACAAACACCGCCGTGGCGATTTCACTTAAGCCCTCGCCTGGGGATTTCGCATCCGATTACAGACCGGATGGCGATGCACTACTCGATAGGGCAGTTCGTGCAGTGGATTGACCTCTTCCAGATGTATGCGAAGGCGTATCGCAACTACGGTCTGTTGGGGACAGATGGCGATCCCAACTGGCAAGACCTGAACAAAAACGGAGTGAGAGATCCCGCTGAAGAGTGGACGAATCTGAGACCCAATGCGAGTGGAATCGCTGGCGATCCACACGAGGCTCGCGCAGAGAAGTCCATGACGTTTGAGGTGGGTGTGGACTGGAATTTTGTGGCTGATTACGCGGCTTCGCTGACGGTTTTCTACCGCGCTGACACGAACCAGTACTCGTCCGACGGATCGTCTATGTCCATCGCCGGAGGACGCGGCGGGGCAATCCGTGGGGCCGCCAATAGCTATTTACAGTGGAACAAGGGCCTTGAGATGGCACTGGGGAAGCGGATGAGCAACTACTTCTCTTTCCGCCTCGCCTGGTATCTGCAGTGGGGAACAAGGGGCTGGGCTGGTCGGCAGAACTCGAGCCGCTGGGAGTACCCGGACTCGAACTTTGTGGCCAGTGCGGAGTACTGGCGGTTTACCGATGTGGCGTCCGATGGATCGCGGGTGCCCGTTGTTATGACGCAGTCTGATATCGAAAAATTTGGGCGCAGTCAGGAGAATATCGCACGCAGCTTCAATCGGCGGTATGCGAACGACGACCTGTGGTTCTTCGGACAGATGCCCGAAGTGCAGGATCTGGATATAAATGCGTACCGGCGTATGAACTCGCGCGGTGGCGTGCGCTACGGCCCAATGAGGAACTACGGGGCAGTTGGCGCCAGCCGCACATCGCAGGCGAACCTGCAATTTGTGGTGAATACGCCTTCAGATGTGAAATTCGGTCCCTCTTTTCTGAGTTGGCTGGTGAGTGATCTGAACGCGAACCTGCTCTGGAGGTTGCGTTCGGGTAGTCGTGTCAACTGGACACCGCCAGGCTCGCCTAATCGGCGTACGGACCGGGGACCAGTGGATGCGTCAACGGATTTTTCTATGGAAAAGACCTTTAACGCCAGTGGCCGGGTGCGGCCGTCGTTCTTTATCGAGATCCGCAATGTGTTCAATGACAAGGCCGATACAGGCGGCGGACAGAACTACATGCGGTGGGGATTGCAAATGTCACCGCCCGATAACAGCGACTTCATCAATTACGGCGATTTTGGCGACCGGAGCTACTTCCGTGCGCCAAGGCGGACGAATCTGGGCTTCCGGGTGGTCTTTTAACCTGTGAATAAGGAGGGAGGAGCGGCTTTCGAGCCGCTCCCTGTATGCGATGAACCGGAGATGGAAGGAGGAACAGACGATGAGCGTACTACGATGGATAATGGCTGTTGCGATAGGTGCGGTGTTGTTGCTGTATGCGGTGCCTCAGATCCGGGCCGAAAAGTTGCAACGACCTATGATTCAGGTCGGGGTGACGACCATGGGCTACCACGGCAGGTACCTGCGCACGGGGGATGAACAATTTTTGCTATATCCCAGCAACCTCCGTCGGCCCGGAGGGTATGGCGAAAACAAGCTCAAGGGCACGGCCGAGCACCTCGCCTATTACATGCGCCAGCGCGCAGGGCACGGGGTGTGGTCGTTTACATCGGATCAGGTCGTGGTTTATACAGGTCCCCGCAGGGACAAAGACGATTTGCTGATGCCGATGCAATACGATGTGAGTGCCCACCCGGAACTGTCGAAACTGGGGCGAGGGGGTGTGCATAGACCGTATATTCTCTACCGCCCCAGAGTGCAGATGGGGAATGGAGAGCCTTTTCCCGCCGGGCTTGATGAGACGAGCCTGGGTGGGAACTGGTGGCCGGGGTCGGAACTGATTGAGGAATGGAAGCGCACTGGCGATATACGGGCTGTCCACATCAACAATTTCAATCTCTCTGAGTATCCCAATTTTGACGAGTGGCCCGAAGAGATGATTGCGGTGAAGTGGACAAACGCGCAGGGATTGACGTTCACAGAGCGCGTGTCCGGCTGGAGCCATCCCGATTTCGACGATTTTTTTCTTGACGAGTATATAATTGAAAATACAGGAGATAAGAACGGAGACGGCGAGCCGGACGGGCCGGTGCTCAACCAGAGAGATGTCTATATCGGATTTATGGACCGATTTGCTCCTTCTGCATCCGGGGCGCACTCGCAGTGGGGTGCCTACTGGGAGGAGGAACGGACTTTTATCATGGATGATTGGTACACCTATGATACGACTCTCAAGCTCCTCTTCGCCTGGGATGGAGATCATCCTTTGTACGGAGACTGGGATGACACGGGCGATCCGTATAAGGATGCATTTGCATTCAAGCGCCTGGGGCAGCCGGAGAATACGCTGATGAGTCCCATGCACATGGGCGTGGGCGTAATTGCTTATACTGACGATCCCACAAGTCCTTACGGATTCAATGCGCGGGATAGGAATCAGGGGTATATCGTCCCCCGGGGGGACCAGCCCTTTGCCGTGCGTTACTGGGAGTCGTTTTCCAACTCCGCTCAGGATGATCCCCGTGGAGAGACCATGTCGGACTCCGAGATGTATAGCTCGATTGTAGGCCCCGGCCCTCAGATCACGGAGGGAAAACCCTCAGTTGTACCGAGCGGACAGTTCTCCATGCTGGTCTTCGGGCCGTACGATCTTCCCCCGGGTGGAAAGGCCAAGATTGTGCTGGCCTATGCAGGCGGGCATCCCGGTCAGATGCTCGGGAATACGGATATGTGGACCTGGGCGTTCAAGGGGAACCAGGCAGAGTTGCCCAAGGGTCTGGACGCACTCAAGCAGAATATTGAGGCTGCACAATTTGCCTACGACAATGCCTATGATATTCCGGACGCCCCCCCGGATGTGAATTTCCGGAGCGGCAGTAGCCCGGACGCGCAGATGCAATTGGAATGGTCGGCCGATATTGAGAACGCGGTGCATCCGGACTACGGTACAACCGATATCGCGGGGTACCGGGTCTATCGTTCCACCTGGTTCGATATAGGCCCCTGGGAGTTGATCGCCGATTTCAGGGTGGGTGAGACGCCAGATGAAACCGGCTATAAGGTAGAGCGCAACGGTGCCGATTACGTGTTCACCGACAAGACTTCTGTAGCCGGATTCTTTTACCACTACAGTGTGCGCGCCTACCAGATGCCTCACGCGGACTGGACATCGGGGAGTAGCGATCCGACGCTTCATCCGCTATCTATGGCAGACCTGCCGTCGCATATCGCTTCGCACCTGCAGGTGGGGCAAGAGGGAGGCTGGTCTGCACAGACACAGCGGATCTTCGCATCCGAATCGCCCTTTGCGGTTCCTTCCGGAGAATCGGATGCGTCCGAGGCCCGGGTGCGGGTGGTGCCCAACCCCTATATCGGATCCGGGTTTGCCAGCGTGGTAGGCGAGGAGTCGCATTCCTATGGGGGCGCGCCCAAGATCCGATTTGTGGGTATTCCATCGCACTGCCGGATCCGCATCTTCTCTGTGTCTGGAGAACTGGTGGGCGATATTACGCATAACGATCGGAACAAGGGAGAGGCCGACTACGATCAGCTTTCGTGGAACAACCTGACGGAGATCGCCACAGGGGTCTATTTCTACGTGGTGGAGAATCTGATCGATGGGGCTGACAAAGGGAAGATACAGAGGGGCACTTTCATGATCGTCCGATAGATAAAAGGGGGTAGAACCGTGAGACAATTTTGTTTGATACTCCTGCTTGCCGGAATGGGGGTGCTCCTGTCTGCACCTCCGGGCAGAGCGGATGTGCAGGAATTTATAGATTACCGCTTTGACATGCACAAGTTTTCTGGCCTGGGCGGTTTTCAGTTTCTCAAGATTGGACAGGGCGCACGACCCGTGGCCATGGGAGATGCGTATATGGCCGTGGCCGATGACATCAACGCGATTTTCTGGAATCCAGCGGGGCTGACCGAGATTCGCCGCCTGGCCTGGACGGCCACCTATACGAAGTGGTTGGTGGATTCCTATGTTTTTTCTGGAGGCGTGGCCTGGAATACGCGCACGGCTCTGGGCGGGGTGATCGGGATGAGCGTGGTCGGCTTTCAGCCCGGCGAGATCGAAGAAACCACGATCTTCCAGCCGCTGGGCACGGGGCAGAATGTATCTTCCGGGGACATAGGTATCAGCGCGGTCTATGCGTTGAGGCTGACGGATAAGTTTTCGTTTGGTGCGCGGATATCCTGGCTGCACCAAACCCTTTATACATTTAGTCTCAATCAAGTCTCCATCGATGTGGGGACACATTTCCACACGGGCTTTAAGAGCCTGCGTCTGGGCATGGGGTTGCGGAACTTCGGTCCGGACAAGAGGGTTCTGTCGAGTACTTTTCTCATGCCGTTGCAGTACAATGTGGCTCTGGCCGCAGAGGTTTTCGGGCAGAAGGGCGATCCGACGTATCTGACGGTGTCGGGGGAGACGCTTTATGCCACGGATTACGACCTGCGCGCCCTATTGGGAGCCGAACTGTGGGTGCAGAATATGCTTGCACTGCGGGGTGGCTACAAGTTCGCCTACCAGACGGACAGTTACAGTCTGGGCGTGGGGCTGAAAAAGGAGATTGCCGGCGACCGGGCGTTGACCGTGGATGTGGCTTATTCAAAGATGCAGTGGTTCAATGCCCCCATTCGAGTGACGATCGGGGGGGTGTTCTGAGAAAAGATCGATGGCTGACTGTTTGTATATAGGGCAAAGACAAGCCGGGAGGGCTGTTCGGTCCAAAGAGATCGGATAGCCCATGACTCTACGGACCGGCGGTTCTCTTTTTAAATAGAAGGGAACTGCCGGTTATTTTTGTCTATACACAGGGAGGGCAGGGCGTGGATAAGCTTCGCATCTGTTATATCGGCGCGGGCCGGTTTACAAACCGGCGCAATTTTCCGCATCTCGCAGAGCACGACGTAGATCTCGTTGCGGTCTGCGATCTGGAAGAGGAGAAGGCGCGAAAGGCACAGGAGGAGTACGGGTTTGGAAAGGTGTACACCGATTTCCGGAAGATGCTGGAAAAAGAGAAACCGGATGCGGTTTTCTGCGTGGGGCCTCACCGGATGCACTATGGCGTGGGAAAGAAGGTGCTCGAGATGGGCTTCCCTCTTTACACGCAAAAACCGCCAGCGGCTAACGGGCAGATGGCTCAAGAGATGGCGGATATTTCGAAGCGCAAGGGCGTGGTAGCACACACCGGATTCACGTTGCGATTTTCAAAGGCATTTCGAGATATGAAGCGCGTGATGAAAAATGAGGCATTTGGCAGACCGACGCTGTGTATCGTGCGCTACATGGTCCGCACCGGATCGGACCTGAGGGCCGCGGCGATTGATATGAACTCGCACGCGGTAGATGCTGGCCGGTTCTTTATGGGGGATATTGAGGAACTGAAGGTCGAAGGAGGCTGGCAGGAGGGCGTTCGCAGCTATGTGGCGACTGCGTCATTCAAAAGCGGGGCTGTCGGGACCTTCAATTTCAGCTCGGGCATGATGGGGGGCGAGATTATGGATGTCCAGATCGTCGGAGAAGAGGGCCATGTGCTGACTGACCGGCGGTATAAGGCGCCCGGAAAGTCCGAGGAGAGAATCGGAGTGCTCGAAGCGGGTGAAGGACCGCACCATGCGTCTGGAAGTTGGTGGGATGTGGAGAATTATCTGAACGCGGTCCGTGGGATAGAAGAAGATATTTCTCCCATACAAAGCGCGGCGAGAACCATGCAGGATGTGGATAAAATTATCGCACAACTCGAGGAGATGGGTGCTGCGCTTTGATAGGTGCAAAGGAGGTATCTCGATGGGAGGCAAGAAGGTATTGTATTTCACACGGCATACGGTATATACTCTCAACGCGCTTCCCAGTCCTTTGAAGCCCCTGAAGGGGCCGAGCCTGTCGGATCAGGTGATGATGGAGATCGGTGAAAAGGGAGGGTTCGCGGTGGATTGCACGCGGAACGGAGAGGTGTTCGACGGCGATCTGAGCGCGTATGGAGCGTTTGTATTCTTCTCGTCGGGATCGCTTCAGCAGTTGATGGGAACAGAGAGCACGCAGGGGTCACCCCCGATTTCCGAACGCGGCAAGGCGCGGTTTTTTCAGGCATTGGTCGAAGGTGCCGGGTTCGTGGGGCTTCGGAATGCGGTTTCGTGTTCGCAGGACATCATCGGATGTTCCTACAATGGTCATGCGCCGACGCAGGAGGGGAGGATGGTGGTGAAGTCCCCGAATTTCCCCGGCCTTGAGAACACCGCAGAGTCGTTCTGTATCCGGGATCCGTGGTACACGTTCAAAGCGTTCAAGAAGGATACGCATGTGATTCTCGCGCAGGATACGGAGGTGGCGAAGAAGGCTGAGGTGCCGCCCGAGCGGCAGGAGATGCATCAGAAGATTCTGCGTCCCCTGTATCCGGCCACCTGGGCTCGCGTGAATGGTAAGTCGCGGGTGTTCTACACGAGCATGGGCAACTTTGACGAGACGTGGACCAATCCGATCTTCCGGGAGATGATGCTGGGAGCCATCCGGTGGACGCTGGGCTTAGTGGATGCCGACGTGAGTCCGAATATCGATGAGGCTACCCCGCAGGCGAACCAGACAGAGTGGTAAAGGAGGTTATTTGTGGCAAGAATTATCGTCGGTTTTGAGGGAAGCTGTCCGCAAAGCGAGCAGGGTGTGCGACAGGAGGGCGAGAACCGATTTCGCATTTTTCCTTCGTGGCGTCCAAGTCCCGGGATCAGCGAAGAGGCCGTGGGGCACAGCACCCGGCTGGGTCTGAAATTGGTGAATGAATCGCAGGCGGATGAGACTTTGGCACTCCTGATAGACTGGCAGTGCGACGAAGCACCGCCGGATATGCCCCGGGGTTTCAGCCCGAGCACGTATATGTCCTATCGCGATTTTGTGGTCGTCCGCGAGCCAGGGCACGAGGCGTGGCGCACGGTGATGGGGGATGTGGAAGGTTCGGTGGCAGAATTTGAGCTGAATATTCCGCCGGGTGAGACGGAGGTTCACTGGCATCCGCCATATACATATACGCAAAGCGAAGCTTTTGTAGATTCGCTTCGGGCGCATCCGCTGGTGCAGGTTGAGCAGATCGGGAAGAGCGAGGAGGGGCGCAATCTACCGCTTTTGACAATTACAGATTCAGGGAAACGCGAGAAGACGCGCGTGCTGATCGTTTCGCGCTACCACGCGTATGAGAGCGCGTCGAGCTATGCGATAGAGGGAATGGTTCAGTGGCTCTTGAGCGAAGATCCATGGGCGATTGCGGCGTTGCGGTGCTACGTCTTTTACATCGTCCCGATGGCCAATCCAGATGGGGTGGTGAACGGTATGGGACGGTTGACCGCCCCCCAGGGCGCAGACCTGATTATGTCATCTACGGCACAGGACAGGGCGCACCGGGTGCTCTGGGAGATGGTGGATCGGGTTAAGCCTCAATTGTGTATCGGTCTGCACAACTGGCAGAACAAACACAGCGATGGACTCCTGGGGCTGGAGCCTCATCTTCGGAATCGGTTCCTGAAGTTTATGCCCGATCAGGTCGAGTTTGGGAAACAGTGGCATATCCGAGAGCCTCGGCCGATAAGCTCCACACGACCGCAGCGCGAGTTGATGGGGGAGTATTGCCGCCGCGAGTTTGGCGCACAAGGCGTAGGGTTGGAGTTTCCCTGGTTTGGCAGAACGCCAGATGACGTACGGGAGACCGGACGAAAGACGATCTGGGCATTGTTTCGGGCGCTTGATGAGCCTTCGCCGGGCGCCTGGCTTTACGATCCTCCCGAGAAGTTTACGCTGAGTAGTTATTGGGAAATGGGAGGGGACGGGACAGGCTGAACGCGGTGCTACAGAAAGGAGATAGTGTGTGTCGTTGCCCATTATTATGCATGTAAACTACTGCGAACAGGGTCAGACAATTCCAGAGATGTGCCGCAAGGCAGTGGCCTGGGGGTTTGACGGGATCGAGTTCCGGCGGGTGCGGCGAGGCGTTGACGAGACGCCGGAAGCGTATGTAGATGAAGTAGCCAGAGCAGCGGAGGATGCGGGTCTCGAACATGTGCTCTTCGGTGGGCCGGGGGTCAATCTGGCGACGGAGGATGCAGCGGAGCGGAAGGCGCAGGTCGAAGAAGGTGTGCATTTCTACCGGATGGCAGCCGAACGCGTCGAGTTGACGGTGTGCAATGTGGGTGCAGGAAGCATACCGAGGAGGGATCGGAGTGCGCCATCCTGGAATTACCACGCGAGTGGATCGGGAGCGGCTACAGAGGATCACTATAAGTGGGCGGCTGAAGGCTTCCGCGAACTGGGCGCGGTAGCGGAGGAGTTCGGGTTTAAAATGGCGTTCGAGACACATATGGGGTGCTTGACAGATCTTCCGGAGCCGACGGCAAAGCTCCTGGATATGATCGATTCACCGGCAGTAGGGGCGAATCTGGATTACGGCAATATGGCGTATTTTGCCAAAGCACCCACGTTGAGCGAGGCAGTTTCCACGCTGAGCGGACGGATCTACATGGTGCATTTGAAGAATTCTCACGCGGTCAATGTGGGCGATCACACGGTGATGGTCAAGTGCCCGCTGGGCGAGGGGATGATCAACAACCGGGAATTCCTGCGACTGTTGCGGGAGGATGGATTCGACGGGCCGATCTGCATTGAGGGGCCCAGGCAGGGGGATCGGGAGTGGTTCGCGCAGCAGGATATCCACTATCTGAAATCGGTGCTGAGCGATGGCTAAGGTAAAGATGAAGGCAATAGTGGGATGGCTGACTGGGATTCTCACGATGGCGATTTGTCTTGCTGGAGTCTGGGAGGGACTTGCGAAGATGAGACTGATAACTATGGATGTATCTGCTACGGAGGCGCCCGATGTGCTGGACGCCTATCTGGACCGCAACTACTACACCACAGAGGATGTTGCCCGTCTCGCGGCCTCAGTCCATCTGGAGGCCTCGAAGGCGCGGACCGACGACTTGAGGCTCTCTGTGTCTCTGATTGATGAGGGCGGCGAGGTGATCACCACGCATGAACTCAGGGTCGCTACGGCGGATGTGACCTCACCCGTCACGGAAGAACTACCTCCCAACGCCCATGTATCTCTTGTCCAGGCGAGGGAGGAATCGCAGATTGAGTTGCCCATTCGCGAACTCCCACCCGGACGCCACCGGGTACACCTGCGATTGGGCGATGGATCTGGCGAGCCTGTGACCGAACTGAACCTGCCTTTGCTCAAACATCCCTCTGCTACGGAAGGGACGACGGAGGTCAAAGTTGACCAGGTAAACCAGGTGCTGCTGATAGATGGGAAGCCATTCTTCCCGGTGGGGATGGTGAGTCTGGAGATGGACGAGGCGGCCCTGAAGCTGTATCGGGAGGCGGGTTTCAACACCGTCATTCGCTGGTGGGGGATGGGCCGCGCCCATTCTATTCCCAGCGCACTGGAGACACTGGAGGAAGCCCGTCGCAACGGGATCTATGTGGTCGAGCAACCGCTTTCTTTCACCGGAAAGGAACGCAAGCTGCTCTACCGCTCGCCTACCTTTCCCCAGGACTTCAGAGAGGCCGTGGGGGAGATTCCCGAATTCATTCGCGCCGTGCGGAGCCATCCGTCGGTGATCGCCTACTACGGCCCGGATGAGCCGCATCAGCCCTGGGACAAATCGCCCGAGCTGCTCGAGAATTTCTACGACACGATCCACGACCTGGATCCTCACCATCCGGTCTATATCTCCGGGTCGAGGCGGATTGACGCCGACTGGTACCGAATTGCCGATGTGCTGGGCGTGCACGTCTATTGGAGTCCCGTTGTCGGGGTGATTCCCGCATACGACTATATGAACCATCGCCCCAACTACATGGCGCGATGTGCCGAGGCCGCCAGACGGATCACGGAGCCACAGCACCAGCCTATGCTGATGATACCGCAAGGAGAGCTCTACTCAGGCGCGCGGCGGCCACACACGCCTCAGGAGCGCCGCTTGAACGTCTATCTGGCACTCATCCACGGGGCGAAGTCGGTCCTGTACTTCGCGTCTCCGATTCGCCACCGAGCGACCTACGAGGATATGAAGGCGCTTTCGGCAGAGCTCCACGCGATGGCACCAGCGCTGCTTACGCGTACTCCCCCGCAGCGTATCGCAGTGGAGCCAGCGCCTTCGCCACCTGAGGCATTTCCGGTTGTCCAGGCTTTGTTCAAGGATTGTCCTGAGGGGGGTGGGCTGCTCCTGGCGGCCAACAGTAGCCCACGCGCCGTTGAGGTCAGGTGGGATCTCTCCGCAATGGGCTTGACGACACGGGTCTCCGACTTCCATGAAGGTCGGGTATTCAAATTACGGGAGGGGATCTTCTCCGACCGCCTGGAGGGTTACGCGACCCGGGCTTACCGGGTGGCCGGCGTTTCGAGAAAACCGTTTTCGCGCGTGGACATCCGCGCGAGCCTATCGGGCGAGGGCGTGGACGCGGCACCGGACACCGTGGAAGGACCGGGACCATCGAAGAACCTCCTTGCCAACTCGAGTTTCGAAGAATCCGCCCTGCCGGGCTGGCCGGACTGCTGGGAACTCTCGAGGGCGGCTCTATCGCCCACGGCGATGGTGGGGGATCCCAGGGGGCCGGGACAGGACGGCACGACCGCCCAACACGGCCGGTATTCGCTCAAGATCCTCGGCCAAAAGGATAACACGGGAAGCGCCCGTGCCACCTATAAGCACCCGTATCCCAAAGCGAAGCGGAGGCATCCCGGACTGCCCGTGGATCGAGGCCGAACCTATGTGTTGTCGGCCTATCTCAAGGCAGAATACCCGGGGTTGAAAGCCCGTCTGGAAGTCGCGAATTTCCATGGAGAGGGACGCTTCCAGCAGGAGATCGAACTGAGTTCCGACTGGCAGAGGCACCAGCTAATCTGCGCCATTCCCGAATCAGGGGAGGGGATGGACTGGTCGGCGGTGTGGATCCGGTTGGCTAACCTGGGAACGGGAGCGATATGGGTAGATGCAGTCCAATTCGAGGCCGGGAAACGGGTGACGGAATATGCGTCCGATGGGTATCTGGCCTCACTGAGCATGGAATATGCCAAATGAACCAGTATGAGTGGCACCTCGTTATCGGCAAAGCTGCATTTGAGGCTCGAGATGGTGCTGGCGCACTGGTGTTCAAAGATAAAATGTGGTTGCTGGGTGGATGGAATCCCAGAGATAAAGTCCATTTTCCCCTGATTTGCAACAGCGAGGTCTGGTCGTCTGCCGATGGTGTCTCGTGGATTCTTGAGAACCCTCACGCGCCGTGGGAGGGGAGGCATACGGCCGGATATGTGGTACACGATGGCCGAATGTGGATCGTGGGCGGGGACTGCAATCAGGGGCATTATCAGAACGACGTCTGGAGCAGTGCAGATGGTGTGCAATGGGATCTGGTTAATGATCGCGTGCCGTGGGCTCCCCGGGCGCTCCATTATACCCTGGCTTTTGACGGTCGGATATGGGTGATGGGCGGGCAGACAATGCCCGGTTTTGCAGGCGGGAATGAGGTCTTTTACAACGATGTATGGAATTCGGAAGATGGGGTGAACTGGACCCGGGTTATCGCGTGCGCTCCGTGGGTGCCCAGAGGGATGATCGGAGGAGCCGTTGTGCATAAGAACAGGATGTGGATTCTGGGTGGAGGGACATACGATACGCCTGCAACGCCTACCCGCAATTATTACAATGATGTGTGGCGTTCGGAAGATGGAGTGAACTGGGAACAGCACATGACACACGCTCCGTGGGTACCCAGGCAATACCACGAGGTGGCCGCGTTCGACGACCGTATGTGGGTGCTGGAAGGCTATGGGGCAAAGAGTGGGAATCGCCGCGATGTGTGGTATTCTGCGGATGGGGTGAACTGGACCGAATTGCCCGATACACCCTGGGCACCCAGGCACGCGGCGAGTGTGTTCGTTTGCGACGGGTCGCTATGGATGGTGGCGGGAAATAATATGGAGTCGGATGTCTGGCGGCTTTCGCGCAGGGAGTAGCAGGGATTTTTACTCTATTCCCCGTAGCTATTGTGACCATGTATTTTATGAACGGAGAGGTTGAGAGATGGATGAAATACGCATCGGCATTGCCGGGTTGGGCGGCCGTTCTCGACGCTGGATCAGTACCCTGCTAAAGATGCCGGGCTACCGCATCACGGCACTCTACGACTGGATTGAACCGCTGCACGAGCGGGCGCTATCCCTGATTGAGTACCGGAACGATGTCGTGGTGTTCAGCGACTACGAGGATTTTTTATCCTATGAGAATATGGACGCGGTCGGTCTGGTCGTCCGCAGGAAGGACCAGGGAGCGATGGCGGCGCAGGCTCTGGAGGCTGGGAAGCATGTGAATATGGAGGTTCCCGCCGCACATACAATGGAGGACTGCTGGCGGATCGTAACGGCGGCAGAACGCACGGGACGGGTCTATCAGCTTGCGGAACAGACGCGCTACTGGGGTTTTGTGGATGCCTGGCGGGACCTGGTGGCTGAGGGACGGTTGGGGCGGGTGACCTATTGCGAGGGGCAGTATATCGGCTATTACGGCACGCGCCAGTTTTTTCAGGATTATAAGACAGGGCAGCAGTGTCGGGTAGAAGAGCTTCCATCGCATCCAGGGGCAGAGCCTACGTGGCTGCACCTGATGCCTCCGATTCACTATCTTCCGCACGAGTTGAGTCCGATGCTGAAGGTTTTAGATGACCGGGTAGTTGAAGTAACGGCGATGAGCACCGGGTCGCCCAGCTATTCGCATCCAGAGATTGATCAACCGGATATTCAGGTCGCATTGATGAAGACGGAGAAGGACAGGTTATTGCGGATGGCGGCCGGTTTTATGCAGAAGATCCCGAGCCGCAGGGGGCATCATTGGTACCAGGTTATCGGGACGAGGGGGTGTGTGGAGTGGAAACGGTCAGAAAAGGGTCGCCCTCTGATGTGGCTGGCGGATTCCCAGATGCACGATCTGGCCGAAGTAGATTGGAATTTTGAGCGCACAGACGCGCCTGCAGAAGCGCACGGCAGTGGACATGGGGATGCAGATTATTACGTCCACACCGCTTTTCGGAATGCCGTGGTTGAAAATAAACCTCTGGAGTTCGATGTGTACAGGGCGATGGAAACGGCGGCACCTGCGGTTCTGGCCGCGGAGTCTATTGCCCGGGGCACCGAGCTAATGAAAGTTCCCGATTTTCGTCCGAACAGATCGCGGGCTTCCGGGCAGATGCCGGAAGGAGTTTGAGCATGCGTGTCGCCATTTTATCCGATGGACCTGATCTTTCGGCCTATCTGGGAGAGATGTTCAAGACGTGGGGATTGGTCCTGTGCGAGATGGTGAGACCGGACCATATTTCAGAGCTGGATCCCGAAGATGTGCCAGTGGTGGTTTGCCCTGCGTCTCAAAGTAGCCGTCCCTTGGTCGATTTCGCACGCCGAGGTGGGGCAGTGATCTGCTTTCTTCCCGAGGGGCCTCTGGCCGAGGCAGCCGGGCTTGTGTATGAGGGGGAAAAGGATGTGCCATTGCGGTTGCGCGTTACCGCGTACCCGGCTGCAGGCATGACAGGAGAGCGATTTCCAATTGTGGGCTGTGCGAAGAATTACAGGCAGGCACCTGAGGTTCAGGTGCAGGGCTATCTTTCATATACAGATCGCTATGAGGGGGAAACTGTCGGGATTACAGAAACAGCGGTGGGGCGGGGGAGGATCGTGGCTTTCGCGTTTGATCTGGCTCTCTGTGTCCTGTTGCTGCGGCAGGGCGACCCGAACCGCGCCGAGGTGATTCCCGGGGGCACAGGATGCGCCCGCCCGTCCAGCATGGCGAGCGATATGGGTCCTTTGGACTCAGGCTGGGTTCCCTTTGCCGATCTGCTTTCCAGGCTGTTAGTGGATACGGTGCGGCGTTATTTGCCGGGGCCTGTGCCGCTCCTGTCACATCTGCCGGGGACGGCGCCTGGCATCCTCCTTTACTCCGGTGATGAAGACAATGCGGACGTGGCGAGCAATGATGCGGAATTCGGGTGTGTGGCAGCCGCAGGCGGGCGCATGAATCTCTATATTATTCCGGACCGGACCCAATCTACGGCATCGGATGTGGAGAGGTACCGCGTCCAGCACGATGTGGGACCACATCCGAATCTTCGCCCGCTGGATGGATGCTCTATATCGGAACGTCTAACAGAGTTCGAGCGACAGATCCGGATGTTTCAAGACCAGTTCGATACGCCTGCGCGATCCCTGAGGAACCACTGCACAGCCTGGGCCGGGTATCTGGAACCGGTCGAGGTTATGGAGAAACTGGGTGTGGGTATGGATGGGAATTACTTTTCGGGCACGTATGGATACAGCCGGGAGGATGCGCCGTATGCTGCGTTTGGAGGGGCGATGCCGATGCGTTTCTGCTGGCCGGATGGCCGGGTGCTCAATGTCTTTCAGCAACACACGCAGCTTGCAGATGATATTATGTTCGGGACCGCAGAATATTCCTATCGGCTATCGCCGCAGGTCTTTGCCGGTGTGCTGGACCGGATTTTCACGGATATCGAGACCCGCTTTCACACGCCTTATAGCGTGTGTATCCACCCCGGCAACTGGGTGAGGTTTTCGCGGCCGCAAGGACGAGAACTGCTTCGCCAGGCGAATGAAAGACGATTCCCAATCTGGTCTTTCGACGAGTGGCTGGGGTTCTGGGAAGCGCGCGATACGTGGCGGTTCAACGGGATGACCTGGCAGGGATGCAGGCTGCAATTCGCGCTTGAGGGGGAAAGATCACACAGTACCCTGTGTCTTGCGGTTCCAGTGAAAGACTCGGAGATATCTCTTGCTGAGGTGAAGCTGGACGGGGAGCGTGCAGAGTGGCAGACGGTCCGGCGCTACGGTGAGAACCTCGCACTTGTGCCTATACCGCCCCGGAAAACGGCTATATCGGTTGGCATTATGTATGGCAGTGTATGAAGCGCGGAGTTGCTCGGATGAGTCAGAGTGCATTGGGGTTGCCTTTAAAGTGGATAACAGGTGGGCGACAGATCGGCGTTTTCGGTTCTTATCGCCTGGGTGCGACTTTATTTATTGCAGCAGTAATTCTGACGGCGCATAACTGCATTGCAGATGGTGCTCAGCATAAGGGAGAGAAGACAGTGACAGTTCAACGCGACGCTTATCTGGTCAACGCGGACCTGTCGATGCTGGAGGGGGAGGGACCGCGGGGATGGGAGGTAGAAGGCGATTTCACGTATGATGCGGGGCGACAGGTTGGCACGTTGAAATACGAGATATCCACCCGTCTGGTACAGGAGGTGAAATTGCTCCCCGGCCATTATCTGCTGCAGGTGGTGATACGCACGAATTCGAATGAGGCCAGGCTGTTTGCCGACGCGCTGGATTACGATGTAACGGATACGAACTTCATCTCACCTGCTTACGGACTTTTCCGGATTCCGGTCGGTGTTTCGAAGGGCTTCAAGACCGTGGAGTTGCCGTTTTTCGTCGAAGACGGTGGGAAATTGGAGAGCGTGCCCCTCGGTCTGCAGGCACGAGAGGCCAGGGCCGGTCTGGAGGGACAAGATCGGAAGTCAAAGCTGATTGAGATCAAGACGATCTCCCTCAGCTGGCTTGGGGACACAGAACTGAAGCGGCGCTGGGCGCAGAATCTGCCGGTGGACCGTACTCACGGGTTGACTGGGCTGCGGGAATCGGCCGACTTTAATCGGCCCGGGTTTGCGATCTTCACCGATACTTATACCGGGGCGGAGCTCTGGCTGATTACGCAGGGCCGGAGGTCGCACCTGCAATACCCCGGGGTATCGTATTTCAGCGACAGCGGCAAGTACGTTTTTGTGTCCAACCCCGGAATTGTCTTGAGGACGGACGGGTCTGCCCGGTTTACGGGCTACAAGCGCAAGCGCGGCGGCACGCCGTGGCTCCCCGCGTGGTTACAGAAGCAGGGAACCGATCCCGATGACTGGGTGGAAGTGGAGACCACCTCCGAAGCCGTGACCCTGCGCAACTTGATCACGCGCGACGAAATGCGCGTCGAGTTTCCCACGCGGGACGGCTGGACTCTGGCTTTGCTGCCCTCCGTAAAGAGCCCAATGCTGGAGCGACAGGGTGCGCCGAATGAGACGCTGGTCTGGGTCTCAAACGACAAGCGCACCATCGGTCTGTCCGATGTCAGTGGGAGAGATTTCCGCGAGGTCAGGGTGAAGACCTACTCGGCCGATCCGGAGAAGGATTACCTCAACGAGCCATTCTGGTGCAAGGGGTGGGACGGCGGTTGGTACGTCGGCTACGTCCTCAACTGGCTTCCACTGCACAATCAGATTCTCAAGACTCCGGAGAACAGTATTAACCCCGGGCAGGTCTGGGCACTGCCGATTTCCAGGAACGATTATAGGGGACCGCTATACGTGACGGGCGGATTCGAGAAACTGCAGGGCATGAGGCTGGAAGACGGGTCGGTTGTGCAGCGGGCAGAGGCCTTAGTTGGCGGGCACAAGGCGATGGATGGGTCCCTGCGCTACCGGATGGATGCATCCAAGGTCAATACGCTGGCTGTGGAGAACATTGAGACGGGGGAGGTGACGTATATCGGCTCATATCCGTGGATGGAGCATATCGAGTGGAGCCAGAGTTGGGAGTTCGGGTCCATAAGGGGTGAACTGGCCCCGCAACCGCTTCTGTTCTTCGACCTGAAACACCGGGCGTTGTGGCCGATTGCTGTGATGAATTTCTACGACTACGGACAGCGGTTGAAGGACTACCGCGACGGGCAGAGGCTTGGCACGGAGCGGAAGGGGTACATCTTTTGGTCCGGCCAAACGAGCAGTCCAGACGGGACCAAGGTGATCTATGCATCGGCCATGCTTGCCCACAGCATGCGCGACAAGGGAGATGTGTACATCGCGGTGGCCCGTTATCCACAGCCGCCTGTCAACGTGCGGTGTGAGGGGAAGCGCCTTGTATGGGACCGACCGCTGCGCCACAGAGAGATCTGGGGATTCAATATCTACCGATCCGATCAGAGCGGTGTGGGATATCAAAAGCTTCATTCGGAGACAGTAGAGGGGTTGAGCTATGAACTGTCTCGAGGAGAGGAAGAGGGCTTCTATGTCCTGACCTCCGTGGAGCACTCCGGGCTGGAGAGCCGCCTGTTTTCCAACGAGGTGGTCGTGGGACCCGGCCGCACTGTGCGCCATTTCTACGAGGCCGAGACCGCGGAGTTCGAGCAGCCTCTGACGCCGGTTTTCGATCCCGAAGGGGCCGGGAATGGCTATGCCCTGGCGATCACGGATCCAGACCTGCTCTACCGGGACCGTCTTCGGAAAGGGTTGCGGGGAGTTGGGAAACTTCAGATTTCGATTCCTTTCTACCATTCGTACAGGATTTTTGGCCGCGTTCGATCTCTGTCAAAAAGCGCACGCGGCAGTTTCAGCATCGAAGTAAGCGGTGTAGCCGCCGGCGATTTGGACGTTGAAAAACCGGTCTGGCACTGGGTGGAACTGAAAGGCGGTCTGGCGATGCTATCTGCCGGGAATGTGGCACTGCGGTTTGCTACTTCGGCAGTTGATATCGCTCTGGACAAGATTCTGGTGACCAACGATCTTGACTTCAGGCCGAGAGAAAAGGGCAACACGCCGATGGAACCGCCTTCAACGCCGTCCGAGATTCGGATTGAAAAGGCCGTCTTGAAACCAGCCGAAAAGCCCGATCCGTCTGATCCTGCAGTGCCGTATGTGAAACTGGTCTGGAACGCTTCGACTGCGCCGCAGGGGATTCGTTACTACAGTATCTACCGCAGTACGGCAGTGGATGTGACACCCACCCAGGAGAATTTGATCGGAAGTTCGCGGGAGCCGGGTTTTGTGGATGTAGGCATAACGCACCCGAAGTATTATTACTGCGTTGTGGCGGTTGATAACTGGGGCAACCGTTCTCATCCTTCCGCAAAGATGGTTTTGACGCCACAGGATTTCACGGACAAATAAGAGTCCATTCTGCTTTACGTCGCTCGCAGGATTTTTTGCAGGAGGAGATCGAAATGCGTTTTGGAATTGCCTGTCGGGATATCGTTCCACCGTTTCGCACAAGAATGTATGGGTATGGTGCGCGGGTAGATCTCTGCGAAGACGTCAACGACCCGTTGACGTTCACAGCGATTGTGTTGGAAGAGGGGAACCGCCGTGCGTTGTTGGGCGCTGCGGATCTGGGCACATTTCCGAGGCTTGATGAGTTGTCCGGCTTTATGGATCAACTCGGAGAGATCGTCGGATGTCCGAGAGACCATATCATGCTGAACTGCTCGCACTCTCACGGGACCGCGACGGTGTCGGACGAGCGATATAGGGAGTGGTTGTACGAAAAGGTCCTTGAAGCTGTTCAGGAGGCTTCGGAGAATGCGAGTGAAGGGACGTTGTGGTACGGCGAAGGCAAGACGAGCTTGCCGATGAACCGCCGCCCGGAGCGAGATGGTCAGGTCGTGAATGCGCCCAATCCGGGGGGTACCGTAGATGATCGCATGCGGCTCCTGGTCTTCAGAAAACCAACGGGAGAGATCGCTGCACTCGGGATGTCCGTGGCGTGTCATCCGGTTGCTACGGGGGCACAGCACCTGCTGACAGCGGAGTATCCCGGGGCCTGGAGAACTGCCTTCTCAAAAGCGTTTGGTCCGGATGTGACGCCGTTTTTCATGCAGGGAGCGGGCGGAGATATACGGCCCCGACATGTAGCTGAAGGGGATCACTGGCGGGCGATGAAGCACACCGAACTTCCCGGCATGGGGCAGGAACTTTTGAGGGAGATGCTGAAGATCCTCCTGGAGGCGGACTTCAAACAGATCGACAATCTGAGGCTTGCGGGCAAGATCAATCGGGTTGAGGCGCCCTGCCAGAGGCTTTATACCACGCGCGAGGAACTCGAATTGCTCAGGGAACGGGGTGGAAGATTTGGTTCTTATGCGGAGAAATGCCTGCAGCATCTCGATGCGGGAGAGGAAGTTCCGGATCGTGCGGAATTTCACGTTCAGACTCTCTGGTTGAACCGAGATTTCGCCCTGATCGGCCTCGACGCCGAGCCACTCCACGCTCTGGGCCGGGCCATAGAGAATTCCGTTGCTCCCAGACAGGCGTTGTTCCTGGGATATACGAACGGCTGTATTGGCTATGCAATGGACGGAAAGGAGACAGAACGCGGCGGTGGCACGGAGATCGTTACCTATCTTTTCAGGGGATGGTCGGGGCCTCCCGAACCTGGCCTTGAGAAGTTCCTGGCTGACGCTGTTGTGAAATGAATTGTCTCTCAATACACAAGGAGAAAATGCCATGCGTTTTGGTATCGGTCGCAGGGAGATCACCCCGCCGCTTTACACTTATATGCACGGGTACGCGGCAAGGCGAGATACGAACGATGGGGTGAACGATCCCCTGACGTTTACAGCGATTGTGATGGAAGAGGGAGGCCGGCGCGCACTGGTGGGCGCTGCGGATATCTGCACATTTCCAAATGACGGGAGTGTGCCGGGCTTTCTGGAGCAGGTTGGAAAGGCGATTGGCTGTCCGGCGGAGAGTGTGATGCTCAATGCCTCGCATACCCACGGGGGTCCGAAGATGCCGAGTTCTTCTCTGTACTGGAGAGATTTTTTTTCGCGAACTGTAGCGGAGTACAGGGAGCAACTCTACGCGCAGGTGCTGGAGGCTGCCCGCGAGGCTGCGGACAATCTGGTGGAAGGGAGCCTCTGGTATGGAGAGGGGAAGACGCGCTTGCCGATGAACCGGCGTCCGGAGCGGGATGGTCGGGTTGTGAATGCGCCGAATCCAGATGGTCCGGTAGATGACCGGATGCAACTTCTGCTTTTGAGAAAGGCCACGGGAGAAGCGGCGGCGGTGGGCATCAAGGTATCGTGCCATCCCGTTGCTACGGGTGCGCAACATTTGATCACCGCAGATTGGCCGGGGGCGTGGCGTGCGGCGTTTTCCAATGTGTTTGGTCCGGATGTGATCCCGTTTTTCCTGCAAGGTGCGGGTGCGGATGCGCGCCCCCGACATGTAGCAGAGGGGGACCACTGGCGGGTGATGAAGCACGCTGAACTCGCCGAGATTGGCGACGAGTTGATGGCGGAGACTCTGGCGGTCCTCACGGGAACGCATCTCCGTCCGGTAGATAATCTGATGCTGCAAGGGAAGATTAATACTGTACAGGCTCCCTGCGAGAAGCAATATACCACTCGCGAACAACTCGAGTCTTTGAAGGGCGAAGGCGGACTCCTGCAGCAGTATGCGGAAGCGGGTCTGGCGCGCCTGGGTACGGGGGAAGCGATTCCCGATGAGGTGGCGTTTCGGATTCAGACGCTGTGGTTGAATCGGGATATGGCTCTGATCGGTCTGGATGTGGAGCCACTCTGTGGCCTGGCGAAGACGGTTGAGGAGGCGGTTGCACCGGCGCAGGCGATCCTTATGGGATATACGAACGGCTGCATCGGCTATACCCCCGATACAGAGGAGATGAAGCGCGGTGGGTACGAGACCAGTAGCTATCTGCCCAGTGTGTGGTCAGGACCATTGATGCCGGGGCTTGAAGATCTGTTTGCCGGTGCTGTTGTTCTCCATGCGGAAAGTTAGAAACCTGCGTCAAATAGGAGAAATGACCGATGAAGATCACCGAGGTGGAACCCATCCTGCTCACGGTTGATATGCCGGAAGAGCATCCTTTGAGATGGTCGGGGGGTGAAGCCACCAGCGTAAACTGTGCACTGGTGCGGGTACATACCGACGAATCCATCACCGGCCTGGGAGATTGCTACGGGCCGGGGTTTGCCGCGGGTGAGGCCACGGCCGAGTTGTTTCGTCTGTTCGGGCAGTTTCTCCAGGGCAAAGACCCACGGGACGTGGCCGGGTGTTACGAGATGATGTACCGCCGCATCCTGTACTGGGGGCGGTCCGGGCTGGCGGTGGCAGCGGCCAGTGCGGTGGAGAACGCCCTGTGGGATATTGCGGGAAAAGCGGCCTGCGTGCCGGCGTACCGCCTGCTGGGAGGGCTGTGCCATGAGAAGCTCCCGATTTACGCCAGCGGGGGCCTGGAGCAGCCCCTGGAGGATCTGAAAGCAGAGATGAAGGCGCACTGGGAGGCAGGATTTCGGGCTGTAAAGATGCGGATTGGCGTGAACCGGGAACACGATCTGGAACGGGTGGCCGCGTGCCGAGAAGTGCTGGGACCGGAGGTGAAGTTGATGGCGGACGCGGTGATGGGACACAACCCGGATCCGTGGACAGCGGCGGATGCGGTGCGGGTAGCGAAGGCTTTAGAGCCTTACGATCTGTTCTGGCTGGAGGAGCCTTGTTTTGCAGCGGACTACGAGGGCTACGCCCATGTCCGCCGGAATACCTGTATTCCCATTTCGGGCGGCGAAAGTTCGTGTATGCGGTATGAGTTCAAACATTTTTTCGAGCGGCAGGCACTGGATGTGGCCCAGCCGGATGCGTGCCAAGCAGGGGGCATCTTAGAGTGCATAAAGGTGGCTGCGATGGCCGACGCCTATGGTGTGAAAGTGGCACCCCATGCCTGGGGAACTTCGATCACAGTCGCAGCCAACCTGGCATGGGCGTTTGTCACGCCCAATACTGTACTTGCCGAGTATCCGACCTGGCATTTTCCGCTCACAGATGCGCTATTTGTGGAAAAACCGCGGATTGAAGACGGGATGGTTTATCCTCCAACAACGCCTGGGTTGGGGGTGGAACTTCCGAAAGATCTGGAAAAAGAGTACCGGTACCGACCGGAGGCATCCAGGCTGGATATGCGGAGAGAAAAAAAATGAAATTCGGCATTGTGACCCGCGCTGTTGGGCATCTATACGCGTTGTTAGTGTTAGGGGTGATGCTTGGAGCGGTGTGGGCGTGTTCTGGCCAGATGAAGGAGGTACTGGAGATGATGCAACCCAATGTGGTACCCAATGGGGGATTTGAGGCCGATACCGGCGGTATGCCCGATGGGTGGGAATTGGATGTGGATTCAGACGATTTCCTGCTTACAAGTAAATTATCTACCCAATCCCATTCAGGTCGGTACAGCTTCTGCGTTGAGAAGGGCATGGGCAGACGGGGGACGGACCTGCGTTCTCCGCACTTTGATCTCGAGCCAGATGTAGCGTATGAGGTAAGCGTCTGGTTGAGGATGGACAGTCGGTTCCCAAAGGATACAGTTCGCATGCAGGTGCGTGCCAACACCCACAGCGAGTTATTCGATTTGAGCGTGGGGAGGAGTTGGCGGAAATCTACGGTTATATTCCGCACAGAGTTCGGGACCACTTCGGGACGCATTCAGTTTGATCAACTCGGCGGACTGGCTGAGCGGTTCTATATCGATGATGTGGAGGTCAGGGAGATAGAAGCCGAGGATGACAGGCCCCCTATTCAGAAGACAGATCTTTCTGATTTTGTGTTTCCCGAACACCGGCCGCGTTTGGAGCATACCTCGGAAGATATTGAGGAGATCAAGCGGTCTATGCAAGGGCGTGATATCCACGAGCACGCGTGGGTGGAGAATGCAGACCCGTGGCTTGAGAAGCAGCTACATTTCTTTGAGGAGGGGTACGACTTCAAAAAATACTGGACAATCGGGCGCCACTGTCCGGTAGATGCCAAGCTTCTCGAGCCGATTATACATCCCGATGGTACAACCGAGATGAAATGTCCGGAGTGCGACCGAATCTATCGAAACGAGGAACACAGGGCGTGTGCGCGTGCGATGTACAACGAACAGATGGCGCGTGGCGCTGGCTGGCTGGGCAAGGCTTATGCGCTCACCGGCGATGTGCGGTATGCCCGCCGGGCTGCGGAGATCCTGGTGGGGTTTGCCGGGCGCTACAAGCAATGGGGCGGGGGCGGTCACGCGGTGCTCTATATGTTGCGGGAGTCCAATGGGTTTCTCATTCCCTGTACAACGGCGTACGATTATATCTATGACAGCGGTGTTTTATCAGCGGAAGACCACCGAAAGATCGAAGAAGATTTCTTCCGGGTGGCTGGCGAGTATTATTCAAACCACGCCGATACAAATGGGCGTATGAACAACCGGGGTGCGATCCACAATCGGAATGTGATGGCCATTGGGTCGGCCATTAACGACAGGGGGTTTGTAGATCAAGCACTCAACAGTCCGCATTCGGGATTTCACACGCTGGCGGCGCGCATATTCGATCCGGACGGTCTGGCGTGGGAGGGATTCGGTTACCATACCTACACACTGGTCGGCCTTTCTCCCATTGCGGAGATGGCGTACCGGATCGGGATCAATGTCTATGGTGATCCCGCGTACCGCAAGGTGTTCGAGGCGCCGCTACAGGTGTTTCTGCCCGGGGAGGTAGATCCGGAATCTCGCCATAGCCTGTTGGACGTGTATGAGATTGCTTGTCGAAGGTTTGCCGAATTGGGGGAGGCGATAGAGTTCCCGTTTGACAAGGAGGATAGGGTTAAGGTCATTCCCTCCTCATCGTTCAATTTCAAGCATTTTGGGTATGGGGTGCTGCGCTCGGGGGAGGGAGAGGATCAGATCTATCTCTCGATGAGCTATGGCAAAGAGGCGATGTTTATGGGGCATGCCCCCGCGCTGAAGTTCGCGTTGGTGCTCTATGCGAACCACCGGTTGCTGACCCCAAGGGGGATGCCTTCAGGTTATGGGCATCCGCTGACCGGGGGATGGTCCCGCAATCCTCTGGCGCACAATTCCATCACGGCCGATGACACAGATCAGTGGGGCCGCACAGAAGGAAAGTTGATCGCCTTTGAAGCGGCTCCCCGCGTGAAGCTGATGCGGGCAGTGGATAACGGCGCCTATGGGGATATCGCCCTGGATCGGACGCTGTTTCTCACGGACGGGTACGCGGTGGACCTTTCGGGCGTATATGCCGAAAGCGGACGGCACCGGTACGACCTGTGCTACCGGAGCTTCGGGGAGTTGAGTTGCCCGCTGCCGTTCGAGGGCCGAGAGGAGCCTCTGGGCGTGGGGTACGGCTATCAGTACCTGACGGATGTACGGAGCAAGCGTACCGATGAAACGTGGTCCGCAGATTGGCGTCAGGCCGAGGATAGCGCAGTCAGACTTACCGTTGTAGGTGGGCCTGAGACGGAGGTGATCGCCTGCACCTCGCCGAGCAATACGGACCGGGACGACGATGTGAATGCCCTAATTGCCCGTCGGTCAGCGCAGAGGACGGTGTTCGCCGCGGTATGGGAGCCTTATCGGGAAAAGCCTTTCCTGTCGCAGATCGTGTCCTTGCCGGTGGAAGACAATGGGGGCAAGGTGAGAGAATCCGAGGGAGTTGGGATTGAGGTAGTCAGAGAAGGTGAGGGCGAAGCAGAGTGCTTTTTAGCTTCTTATAAGTCCGGGTTGAAACGGTATGGGGATATCGAATTAGACGGAAAGATGGCTGCTGGCCGATGGGGAAATAGTGGGGAAGAACCAGCTTATGTTTATCTGGTGAACGGCGTTTTACTCAGACGAGGCTCGCATTCGGTAGAAGCCAGCGCGCCAGCTTCAATTTACGTCGAGCGATTGGCCGGGGACCGACTATTGGTGAAAACTGGGGACAATGGCACCGGCAGGATGGCAATTGAAGGCAGGCTGTCGGATGAAGTCAGGGTGGAGCGGGATGGCGAGGAGGTGGAGACAGAGGTCGGGGATGAGGTCGTTTTTGAGGTGGCGGCGCAGGCGTCCTACGAGCTTTCCGGCGTGCTCGAATGGGAGCGCGTGAGGCTTGAAGCTCAGGTAGGAGCGGCAGAGGCCGATCTTGAGGAGCGTGCGACCGAACCGGAGAATGAGGCGGAAATGCCCCTGGCGGAGTATGGTCCACTTGCGGGAAAGAACAAAACAGCGAACGGGGGATTTGAAGTCAATTATAAGACGCATGACGAAGTCGAAGACCCCTGGGAGTGCTGGAACTCATATTACTGGGCAAAGTTCCGTCCTGCATATCATTACGATAGCGAGGTGGTGCATAGCGGAACGTATTCGCTCAAGATCCCGCGGGAAAACTGGGCGAATGAGGCGACGCGGGATGGGTGGATCGAGCAGAAGGTTTCCAGTTCCGGAGCGAACAAGACATATACGCTTTCCGCATGGGTGAAGTCGAGTCTGAATCCGACGCGTGTGAGGCTGTGCATCTACGGCTGGAACCCGGCGTGGGGAAGAGATTTCGATGGCGGTGTGTCGCCCCGGTTCGAGGTGGGTACAGAGTGGCAGCGCATTAGTTGGACGCGGAGCTTTGGGCCAGAGATCGCAGATGTATATGTGATGGTGAAGCGAGAGCACCAGGTATTGGGCGGAGATGTGTGGATTGACGATGTGCAATTGGAAGAGGGGGGCGAGGCGACGGCGTTCGCCCTGGATGCGTGGACAGAGGCGGCGCAGAGGTAGGTCCTGGGTGAACCGAGATTGTGGGCGAATACTGTTTGTGCGATAGCGACCGGAGGGTTCAGTGGATACGGATGAAGGGCGTCTGATCGAGCAATGGAGCGTTGACGGCAGGGAATTCGTGATGTGCACGGCGCGGTGGAGCGATCTGATGCCTTACGGAGCGATGCACCAGGAGCTGTATCGGGAGCGGGTGATGGCGAGTCCGAGGAACGCCGATACCCGGGTCGCAGGAGAAGAACTCGGCAGGAGACTTACGGATATGGCCTGCGGCACAGGTGTGCTGCTGGTCGTGGAGACGGATGGGCGGATCGTGGGAGAGGGAACGCTTCAGCGCTCCAACGGAGACGGTTCGATTACTCTGGGGCTGCTGATTCTCAAGAATTTTCGCGATAGGGGAATAGGACGGCGGTTGATGGATGCACTGGAGGACGAGGCGCGCCGGCTCGGCAAACGGCGGATTGATTTAACGGTCTGGAGTGCCAACGAGCGAGGCTACCACCTCTACACCAGCAGGGGCTACCGGGAAATCGGGCGATTTCCAGATTGGATCCGCTCGGATCTTGCGCCGGGCGGGATCTCAGATCTGGTGTGGATGTTGAAGGATCTGTAGGCTTGCAGGAAGAGTAGAGGATCTATATACGGGAGGCAGCATGAAAAAGGGCATCGTCATTCGCGCATTTTCCGGAAATCCGGACTTTCTGGGTGACGTCGGTTTTCTAAGCGGTGCAGACGATTTTTCGCGCTGCTTTGACCGGGCCGTGGAGACGGGTTTCGATGCCGTGCAGCTTTACGCCGATCACGAGGGTTATTTTTCGCTAACTTCCGATTTGAAGGTGGCCGAGGAGATCGCGAAGCGGGCAGAGAAGGCCGGTGTGGTGCTCGCCAGCCTGGAGATCGCCCCGTTTTCCTACCTCTTCACCGATCCCGACCCGGAAGTGAGAAAGGAAGCAGAGCAGACCGTTCGGCGTGCGCTGGAGATCGCATCGGCAATGGGTATGCCGGGTGTGCTGGTCATCCCGGGCTATGTGGGGCTTCCCTGGGACTCATCTGTGGAACTGGTCCCTTACGAAGAGGCGTGCGATCGAACGAAAGCAGGTCTGGTCGCCGTTGCATCCGATGCCGAGCGTCTGAAGACGCATGTGCTGGTTGAGAATGTCTGGAACAGAATGCTTATGACGCCCCTTGAGATGCGCAGCCTGATTGACGATGTGGGTAGCGAATACGTAAATGTGCTCCTGGATACGGGCAATGTGATACTATTCGGGTACCCCGAACAGTGGATCCGCCTGCTGGGCGAACGGGTGAAGGAGGTGCATTTTAAGGATTTCAGGGCAAATGTCGGGACCATCGATGGATTTGTACAGCTCCTGGAAGGAGATGTGAACTGGCCGGAGGTGATGGCTGCTTTGAATGAAGTGGGATTCGATGGCTTTGTGACGGCCGAGATGTTTCCCTATAAGTATCACGGCGATGTGGTGCTCAGTCATACGTCGGCGGGTATGGATGCCATTCTGGGGAGAGTTTGAGCTGTGAGCGAAAAAGTCAAGATCGGCTGATAAAGATAAGGAGTAATCGATGGACATCAGAGTGGGGCTCAATCGCCCAAAAATCGACGTACACTGCCATGTGGCTACCCAACCGAATTCGGATGCTTCTGCTGATTCTCTCATCGCCAGCGGAGATCCCGTCGGCGTTACAGAATACTGGTGTTCTCGCCCTATTGGTGGCGGGCGCATAGCCTCTGTAGATGAAGTCCGCAACTGCAATGACGGCGTCCTGCGCGCCGCAGAATACCGTCCGGACCACATCCGGGGCCTGTGTTATGTCATTCCGGGTTACGGAAGAGAAGCCATTGCCGAAATCGAACGCTGCCTGGACGCTGGCATGGTCGGTATCAAGCTCTACAACCAGTACAAACTCTGGGACCCCGCTGTCTGGCCCGTGCTCCAACTCGCGGCGGAACGGCGCATCCCGGTCCTGGAACACGCGGGTTATCTGACCGGCCGGGAGCATCTGGACAAGCAGCCGCTTATTTCTCACGGGGAAGATTTCACGAAGGCCAGTGAAAAATTCCCGGAGACCCTATTTATCCACGCCCACATCGGTGGTGGCGGAGACTGGGAATGGACCGTGCGCGCTATGCGAAATGCCTCGCCCAATGTCTATATCGACACCAGCGGCAGCAATCTGGATGACGGACAGATCGAATTCGCCGTCGCAGAACTCGGAGTGGATCGCGTCCTCTTCGGATCCGATGGCACGATGGCTGGCTGCATCGGCAAAGTTCTGGATGCCAAACTCACCGATGAAGAAAAAGAGCGCATTTTCTGGGACAATGCCGAATACATTCTGGCGCAACAGGGCGCGAAGACCCTGCACGCGAACTCGGAAGGAGTGGCTTCATGATCATCGATATCAATGCCTGGCTTGGCGTTTGGCCCTTTCGCGCCCTTCGGGACAACACCCCAGAAATGCTCGCCGCCCGGCTCGATAGCTGTGGTATCCAGAAAGCCGCTGTATCTCCTATCGAAGCGGTTTTCCACCGCAATGTGCAGCTCGCCAATGAAAAACTGGTGGAAGACATCGAGCCATTCAGTGATCGCTTTATTCCACTGGCTACCCTCAACCCCACTTATACCCACTGGGAAGACGATCTCAAAGCCTGTCACGAAGACTTGAACATGAAGGGGGTTCGCCTCTTTCCACAGTACCAGAACTTCCCTATAGATGGCCCACTTGCCCAAAGCGTCGCAAAAGCCTGCGCCGAACGGAACCTGCCCATCTTTATTCCCCACCGTCTGGAAGATGTGCGCGAGCGCCATTGGATGGATCCCGGCAATGTTGTAGATGTCGCCGCCATTGCCAACCTGCTCGCGGCTGTCCCGGAAGCTACCATCACAATCCCCAACCTGCGCGGCATGGCCAGTTGTGCCCTCTGGCAGCGAGAGGACCTGCGCGATAAATCCTGGTATCTGGATCTCTCCCTTGCCGAAGTCCACCGGGATGTGGAAGTGCTCGTGGAGCAGGGCGGTGCAAACCACCTTGTCTTCGGATCTCATGTTCCCTTTTCGTATCCGGGATCGGCGCTGGTCAAACGCGCGATCCTGAAAGTTGACAAAGATACGCTGGAAAACATCAGCTACCGGCACGCAAAAAAAATCCTGGGGCTGTAGGTCCCACCTCACAGGAGAGCAATCCCGATGGATGGCACACGAATACTGTCGTACCCGCGTACCCTTTACAAACCGTCCGATATCGAGAACGCCCGACGAAATGTCGAACGCTACGGGTGGGCGCGGGAAATTGTAGATGCATGGAAAGAGGATGTGGCATTTGTTTTGGAACGGAATCGGGATTTTTTTGACGAGTTGATTCCCGAGTTGACCCCCGGCACGCACTATGGGCAGAGTTGTCCCCACTGTGTCGGCAAGCAGTCGCTGATGGGTGCTGGTCGCTTCCGGTGGACCGTCACTGAACCGGACCAGACCATCTGTGAGGCCTGTGGCACGGTTTACCCCAACCCGGACTATCCCGAGACCGGGGTGCTGGCATGTCCTCGGATGGGACAGATCTTTACCTACTACGAGACGCCAGAAGAGCGCGCCCATCCCGATGACCGGGCTCGATACGCTTTCAGGTGGCTTGGAGATCGCCCCGAAATGACGAGTTTCACTGGTCTTATCCGCACTCGAAAGGTCGAATGGGCAAGCCGTCAGGCCCTTACGCTGGCCCGACTTTATGCACTCACCGGAGATATCGCCTGCGCCGAACGCGTTGTGTGGATTCTCGACCGCTTTGCCCGGGTGTTCCCTAATTATCTCTACCATTCTTACGATGGCAGTGTTGCAGACTGGCCGCCCGCAGAAGTCGCCGCCAATATGGGGAAAAATGAAAATTCGGGCGGGCTTCGGGGTGGGCGATTCCCGAAGGGGGTGATCCGCCACGCGTACGGATTGAACGAGTACGAGGACTATTCCACACTGTTCAACGGCTTCTGGGGCGCGGGGCGGTTGAGTACGCACGGCAAGGGGAGCGGTGCCGGGATGCTGCTCGATATGACAGTTGCGTACGATCTGGTCCGCGAAGCGCGTTTTGCCGATGAGCGCGATCTTCTCGATGAGGAGACCCGGAACCGCATTGTCCGGGATCTGCTTGTGGCCGGGTGTGTTGATGCGGAACAGCTCGATACACTTTCCAATCTGGGTGTGGTCACTTTTTCCCTATCTGCTGCTGTCGGGCTTTTACTCAATCAGCCCGACAGAGTACGCCGGGCTGTCGATGGGTGGAACCGGATCATTGAGCAGCGCTACCATTTCGATGGCTTCTATACCGAAACACCTTCTTATGCCATCACCAATTTCGGGACTATGCGCGAATTGCCCGACCTCCTGATGGGATATAGCGATCCGGAAAGTAACGAAGAAGGCGCGGGGGGAAAAACTCTGAACCCGTTTGCCACCGGCCGGTTTCGACTGGCTCTCGAATCCATGCTGCGGATGCTTGCTCCCGGTAATCGGTTACCCGTGATCGGAGATACTCACTTCGACAGCGGCATAAGCCCGATCTTCGCCGAGGTCATGGCCGCCCGACTCGGCGGGCGGTATGCCGGGCTTCTCGAAACGGTTCAGGACGCCGGGCTGGCGGAGAAGGGTAGCGAATATGCCCTCTGGTACCGGCCGTTCGATCTCATCGCCCGGGGTGCGACAGAATTGCCGCTGTGCACAGAGTGGTTTCCGGGATGGCATGTAGGGGTCATGCGCGGTGGATCAAAGACAAATGATACGGCACTCTATTTTAACGGCAATGAAAACCGGTGGACCGCGCATACCACCCATCGCCATCGCGATTGTTTGAGCATTAGCTTCTATGCCTTCGGCGAGGAACTGGTCTCAGACCGGGGCTATTTCTCCGGCAGTTCCCAGTTGACACCGGACGGACGCTCTGGACAGCGCTGGACCAGCAGTACGCACGCCCACAACCTGGTTGTGGTTGACGAGGACGAACAGGCTTCCCAGGAATGCGGCTCCACCATGGAACTTATCGGTTTTGCGCCGGGTATCGAGATCCTGCAGGCCTCTGGGGTCAATATTTATCCCCAGTGTAGTCAGTACCGCCGGACCTGCGCCCTTGTTCAGGCACCGGGAGGTACCCCTTATGTTGTCGATTTTTTTCGGGTATCGGGTGGCAGTACCCATCAGTACAGCTTCCATTGCAACGGATCATTGATCGATGCGAGTCCCAATCGGCCCACATCGCAGCCTGTAGAACTCTCAGAAGCCTGGAGCGACTGGCTTGAAAAACCACGCGTTGTCACCCCGGATGTCCCCAATATCTTTACCTGGAGATTCGGAGATGTGCGCCTCGACACGCACCTTCTCAACACCAGCGATACGCTCGACCGGGTGATCATTGCCGATGCTCCGGCATGGCGTCACGCCGATCTCGCGGAGTTTGAGAAGCCGCCGATCCAGCAGATCCTGGCCGAGCATCGATCGGAGTATCCCAAAGGCGAACTGGTTACCCAATACGCCGCCGTCCTGGTACCTTACCAAACAGCGGATTCTCCTGTCCTGGACGCGCGATTGCTCGCCAACGATCCGGATTCGGGAGTGCTTGCCATTGAAGTGCAATTCGAAGACCGGACGGACTATATTGTCTCCACAGGCGACCAGCAGGAGCGGCAGTTCGGACACGCTACTGTCGCGGGCGAGTTCGCATTTGCCTCGGTTGATACAGGTGGCCGTGGGGTCCAGGCCTATCTGCTCAAAGGCACTCGCTTGATGTGCGGAGAGTTGCACATAAACTTTCCCGAACCCGAGATCCGTCTGGAGGTCGCGTCCGTAGCTGACAGGACTTTTCACCTCGCAGAACCCCCTTCCGCGGACGTCTCTGCCGGTTCGACGATGCTGGCGGGAGAAATGCCGCAGACGGGATACAGGGTCGAGTCGGTTGGATCCGATTCGATCGCAGTATGCGAATATCCCGCGATCGATTGTAAGCAGGTCGCCGTGCTCAATGCACGCTGGCTATGTGCCGATTCGTAGTCTGGTGAGAGATCATCCGTTCTTCAAGGATCTGCGGTGATTTATTAAAAAAATTGAGGATAATCGATGTCTCGGAAAGGTTATCGAGTGGATTGCCACACACATCTCTGGCGCTATCCGGGTGAGTTGACCGATGAATTGGCGCGCGAGACTTTTATTATGCGCAATCAGGAAGTGGATCTGGATATTACACCCGATATGCACACGGCAGCCGTGGCAGAGGTGGACTGCGCTATCGTGTTCGGGTTACGGGCGCCGCTGACTGGCTTTCTGACTGTCAACGATACGGTTGCAGATTACGTGCATACCCATCCGGAAAAGCTGATCGGTTTTGCTGCGATCTGTCCAACGGAGGACAACGCTCTTGAGGAGGTGGAGCGCGCAGTCAAAGAGCTGGGGTTGCGGGGCCTGAAGATGAGTCCGATCTACGGTGGATGGGATCCATTGGATGCGGTTGCGCTGGCTATTTTTGCCAGGGCAGAGGAGTATGGGTTGCCCATTATGTTCCATCAGGGAGCGACTTTTCCGCGCAGGGCACCGCTGAAGTACGCGAATCCCGTTTTGTTGGAGGAGATCGCGCTCCGGTTTCCAGATCTGAAGATGGTGATCGCTCATCTGGGGCATCCCTGGGAGGCGGAGACCATTGTCCTGATTCGGAAGCAGCCGAATGTGTTTTCGGATATTTCGGGTCTGTTCTACCGGCCCTGGCAGTTTTACAACTCGCTGCGGCTGGCGGTTGAATACGGGGTTGTGGATAAACTGCTATTTGGAACAGATTATCCTGTGGCCACTTTTGAGGAAACAGTGGAAGGATTGCACCAGGTGGTCCGGCTTTCTCAGGAGATGCGACTGCCTCCGCTGCCGGAAGATCTGCCGGACCAGATTCTGCACCGCGATACTCTGAGTCTGCTGGGGCTTTCTGATACTGCGCCGTGATGAAGGAACGGTATTCAATTCTGTGGAGGATGTGAAATGGCTGATGTTATGCTTGCAAAAATAGATCTTTCGGGCTGTCCGGAGGGGAAGGTGTTCGACTGGCCAGAACTGGATTGGACCATTGAGGACCGTCACTTCCCCGACTGGGAGTGTCCTCTGGCCAGAATACGGGAAAAGAGACGCGGCCCCGACAGGCCCAGCAATTTCCGGGTACTGGATGAGGATGGCAGGCTGGTGCTGGACCATGTCAATATGACCGACCGGCCGCTGGTTGTGGGCGATTTCCTGTGGGGGGACTATGCGGTGGAGGCATATGTCCGCCAGATGGCCGCTACCAGCGAGCCGAACTCGGACGATCCGTACTGCTTTGTGGGTCGGAGCGGGTTGATGTTCAGGTACCGGACGCTGGGGCAGTACTATTTCTTTTGTATCGAGGGCTACGACCGGCTGGTGCTCTACCGCCGTGAGCACGCGCACTGGCATGTGCTGGGTGAGGTGGCCGTGCCGGTGGACCGATCGCGTTACCACCACCTGAAGGCCGAGTGCCGTGGGGACCGGATCGTTTGCAGTTTCAATGGGCGGCAGTGTCTGGTGGCGAACGACAATGTCTATGAGACCGGGCGGGCGGGCATTCGCACCTGCACGCGGGCGAGGTTCTACGATGTCTGGGTGACGGCTACGACCTCACAGAATGCCGCGTTTATCGATACGCGGAGCCGCTATGAAAAGGAGGTGGCGGCAGAGCGGGATAAGTATCCGAAGCCCGTCTTGTGGAATGAAATCGATCCCAGGGCCTTTGGCGGAGGGGTGCCCATATTCGGGGATATCAGGGGCCAGAAGGAACTGCTGTTGTTCCAGGATCCCTCAAATGGGGAAGATGCTCCGCGGATCCGGTCGGTGAGCCTGGAGGGAGAACAGGTGTGGGAGATGGAATACCCGAACCTGAAGACCGTCTCTCCAAAGCGGACGGTGATACAGGACATCGATGGGGACGGCGTGAACGAACTGGTGTCGGCTGGCGGGAACCGTCTGTCGATCGTAAATGCGATGACGGGAGAATTGAAGGCGGAGGCACCTCTGCCCGCACCCGGACCGTTCCTGGTGCCCCGCGGACAGCCCCTGACAGATGAATATCTCCATGTGCAGCGGGCCATCATCCCATGCAACCTGCGGGGAAATTCCGGCCCACAGGACTTCATCCTCAGAGATGGTGTATCGGGGGGTAGCGGATGGACGATCTGGGCCTACGACGAGGGGCTCAACCTGTTGTGGCAGCAGCGCGCGGATGCGCCCTGGTACGGGCATTCCATCTATTTTTACGATGTAGATGGGGACGGTCGGGACGAGGCACTGTCCGGATATCATCTCTACGACGACGACGGAAGTCTGATCTGGCGGGTGGAGGGTGCCGAGTATTTCGAGATGAACGACCATGTCGATAATGTCGTTTTTGGAGAGATCGACGGAGACGAAGGGAATGGGCCTAAGATCGGCATCGCTGGCAGCAGCGAGGGGTTCCTTCTGGTTGATGCGCGCGACGGTCGGGTGCTTCGGCAGCACCAGATGGGACACACCCAGGATGTGTATGCGGGCAATTTCAGGCCGGACCTGCCCGGGCTGGAAATGTGGGTGGGTGACCGGTGGGACTCCTATGGCCTTCTGGTGCAGTTCAGCAGGACGGGAGATCCGCTTCTCTCCCTGGAACCCGACAACGTCAGTCAGTCCGGACCTGCGGTGAACTGGGGTGGAGATGGGCAGGAACTGTTGTTGTTGAGCACGTCGGTGCGGGCGCTGGGGATGTACGATGGGTACGGGCGGAAAGTCGTGGAATTTCCGGGAGACAAGCCGGCTGTTCCTCCGGGGAAACCGTTCTGGCGCTCCTGGATCACGGCGCAGCAGATGGATCTGACAGGGGATGCCCGGGATGAGGTCGTGTTGACCCGAGATGAGGTCATGTATATCTATACGCAGGACACACCCTATCCCATAGGTGAAAAGATCTATGCGCCGATCCGGAGGGGTCATCTCTCCTCCCCAAACTGGAAGGTCCATGAGGGGTGACTATGAAGGATGTAGATTGAAAGGAGATGCTGATGGGAAAGCTGGCATTGATGGGCGGTCCGAAGGCGGTAACACTCGACAGAAGGATTCCTCCTGTGAGTGAGGAGGCGATTGCGACGGTGGTGGAACTGATGCGCAAGGGCGAGACCTCCACTTCACCATCGGTCGGCGAGTTCGAGCGCGAGTTCGCCGATTACGTCGGCTGTGAATACGGGCTGGCGCTTACCAGCGGTACGGCGGCGCTTCACACGGCCCTGTTCGCGGCGGGAGTGGGTCCCGGCGATGAGGTGATTGTTCCCTCCTATACATTTGTGGCTACAGCGACGACGGTGCCGACTCTGGGAGGTATTACTGTCTTTGCCGATGTAGATCGCGATACTATGAATTTGGATCCCGCCGACATCGAGCGGAAGATTACGGAGCGGACCCGCGCAATCGTGGTCTGCCACGTCTGGGGCAATCCCGCGGACATGGAGCCAATTATGGAACTGGCGCGCCCACGGGGGATCGCTGTGATTGAGGATTGTGCGCACGCCCACGGGGCCACCTGGCAGGGGAAGAAGGTCGGCTCGGTAGGCGATGTCGGCTGTTTCAGTTGCCAGGGATCGAAGTTGGTTGCGGCGGGGGAGGGCGGTGTGCTCACGACGAACGACCGCGACATGTACGAGCGGGCTATCGTGCTGGGCCGCCCGGAAAAACGCGCTGAAATCCGCGAGGAGTCCTGGACGAAGCGTTTTGCCTTCACCGGGGTGGGCTTCAAGTACCGACCCCACCCGCTGGGCATTGTAATCGCCCGCGAGCAACTTCGCCACCTGGATGAGATGAACGAAATTCGCGACCGCAACGGTGCGGCTCTGGATGCCGGGCTGGCCGATGTGGCCGATGTGGTACCCCAGCGGGTGCTTCCAGGCTGTCGGCGCGTGTATGCCTATCACTACATGCGGTATGATCCGGACAAGCTCGGCGGTATTTCGATTGAAACCTTCTTGCGGGCGCTCGCCGCAGAGGGTGTGGGCACTGGCCGAATCAGGTACGGTTATTTGCACGGGAACCCGCTTTTCACGGAGGGATTTCCCTATGGTACGGAGCGCACGGCATTGAGCGCGCTGGGGCAGGAGATGCCGGAGTTTGCCAATGGTCCGCTTCCGATGACAGAACATCTCAGGGAGTATTCCTTCCGCGCGGCTCCTCGGCTCGAAACGGAGTGTCGGGAACTGATCAACCAGTATCTGGATGCCTACCACAAGGTGGCTTCGGCCGCCGATGAACTCCTGACTTACGAGAAGGAGCACGACGGCGAGGCGCCCTGAGGTGAATCCGTGAACACTGTTAATGACAGAAAAACCGCAATCCGATTCAGGAGCGTTCTATGTCCAATATCCAGACCCATATCCCTTCAGACGACGTCCAGCAGATGGGGGACGCCGATTTGAAGCTGATCGATAGCCACCAGCACGTTTTTTGGCACGGACGCGATGACGCCGGGCTGATCGCCGATATGGACCAGTACTGTATTGAGAAGGCCTGGGTGTTGACTTCGGAGCGACCGGCTTCTATCACGAAGAACCTGGCGCCTTATGATCCCCGCTGGAAAGGTGGTGATGACAATGCGCCTGCGCTCCCGCTGGACGGCGTGATCGAGGCCTGCCGTCGGTATCCAGATCGATTGATTCCGGGGTACTGCCCCAATCCACTGGATTCGAGAGCGATTCAGAAGCTATCAGGAGCGATCGACATCTTCGGGATCCGGGTGCTGGGGGAGTGGAAGTTCCAGACATTATTCGATGACCCTCGCTGTATTGAGATTTTTCGATTCGCAGGCAGCAAGGGCCTTCCCGTGGTTCTCCACCTCGACATCCCTTATGTTCCGCCCAAAGGTGGAACATACGATCCGAATTGGATAGGCGGGACGATTCACAATCTCGAGCGGGCACTGGTCGCATGTTCGGATACGGTATTTATTGGGCACGCACCGGGGTTCTGGCGGGAGTTGAGTGCCGACGCCGACGAATATCCCCAGGTGAGTTTCCGCGACCCGCTGGTGCGCGGTGGCAGGCTGCCGGATATGTTTGACCAGTATGCGAATCTGCGTGCCGACCTTTCGGCTGGCAGTGGATTCAGAGCGCTCACGGCCGATCCGGAATTCTCCCGAGAGATGCTGATTGCGTACGCCGACCGGTTCTTATTCGGTCGGGACTACTATGGCGGCGAGTTACTCGCGTTTCTGGGCAGCCTGGATCTTCCTGAGGATGTGTGGCGGAAGATCGGGCGGGAGAATGCGGAGGGGCTTGTTCCTGTTTAGTCCGATTTCATCCCGCGCGACCATATTTGTATCAGGCAGGATTTTCAGGATTGATCAGCAATGACCATGCAAGAGCCTCTCGGGCAACCTGATTCTCCCGAAAGAACCAGACCCATGACGCGCGCCGTGCTTCTCGGCCTCGGTCTGGTCGTCGGGATCGATGTGCTGGCTATCTATGTGAAATACCTGCTTCCCCGCGGCCCAATGATGGCTTATAGCCATGTGCCAATGGTCGTACTGATCGGCTTTGTTCTGATGATCCTGGCCGGAGCAGTTGTTGCGCGTAGAACGAGGCAGGCACTGTCGCCCTCGGAATGGCATACGATTCTGGCGATGGGAATAGTCGGAGCAGCGGTTCTGTTCTACGGGTATTCCGGCTACCTTATTTCCTACATGGGCGCGCCGCACTACTTTGCCACGGGTGAAAACGAATGGGCCAATTACCTGCACCCCTATATTGCAGAGTGGCTGTTTCCCGGAAACGAAGAGCAAGCGGTGACCTGGTTCTGGGAGGGACTACCCAGGGGCGCGCAATTGCCGTGGGGAAAGTGGCTATTACCCCTGTTCTGGTGGGGCGGATTGACCGTTGCCGCTTTTGTCCTCTATGCCTGCGTCACCACCATCTTCCGCAAACAGTGGATACACTACGAAAAAGTGGCCTTTCCGGCTATGGCTCCGCTGGTCGAAATGGCCTCCCACCCGGGAGATGGAAAGGGATTTCTCCCGGCGTTCACGCGGAATATCCTCTTCTGGATTGGCTTCTGGATCGTCTTCGGGATGATCGCCTGGAACTGTGTCAACTACTTCATCCCCACCTTTCCCCAATTTCCTATCTACGCGCAGGGCAGTGCGGCACACCAGGGGGGGCGATGGATCTGGATTGGTCGAAATTTTCCGCCTATCTACGGCATCCTCGATATTTTTACCATCTGTTTTTCCTATTTCGCAACTGTGGAAGTTCTGTTCAGTATCTGGTTTTTCGATCTGCTCTTTATCCTCGAAGGGGGCCTGCTCAACCGGATCGGATTTGTGGCTACTTCGCCCTATTACTACTCGGGGGTCTGCTTCTGGCAGACGAAGGGAGCCTTCTTCTTTCTGGTGCTTTCTACCATCTGGGCAGCGCGTTCGCAGATCCGGGATGTGTTTTGGAAGGCACTTGACTCCCAGGCCCCGGTTGACGATAGGGACGAACCGCTCTCCTACCGCACGGCTGTTGCAGGGTTAGCTATCAGCCTGATCTACATCTGGGTCTGGCTGATTCGGATCGGATTCGATCCTTTTCAGGCGGTACTTCTGATCTTCGGAGCGATCTTCACCTATTTGGGATTGGCGAGAATCCTGTCCGATACGGGGTTGCCTTATGTCAACGCCCCCGTTTGGGGAGGATGGGGCCTGGTAAGCCCCTTTCTGGATGGAGAATCCATCCACGCGAGCACCCGGGTAGCTGCACGGACCTCGGGCGTCCTGTTGTCCAATTTCAAGGGATCCTTCTTACCCGCTCTCAGCCAGGCCGGACGGGTGGCTGAGGGTGTGCAAGTGGAAAGCCGGCGACAGCTCACAGGCGCGGTTTTTCTGGCTTTTGTGACGAGTGTGGTCACATGCGTGTTGATGACACTTTATCTGGGTTATCGACACGGAGCACTGAACTTTACAGGTTGGGTGGCCATCAGATCCGGCAATCCACACTACGATCGCACCGCAAAATCCGTCAGATCCTTTCTGATGCAGGATACCGATGCACCGATCTTCATAGAACATCCTGACGAGTTCGCCTTTTTTGTGCTCGGCGCGCTGGCTACCGCGTTGCTCTTCCTGCTCAGGCGTCGGTTCCCCTGGTGGCCGCTTCATCCGGCGGGCCTCGCCATTTCAGGCTCCTTTCTGGCCCGACGGACGAGTCTGACGATTCTCGTAGCCTGGTTGATCAAGTGGATTACCGTAAAGGTAGGGGGAGCATCCTCGTATCAGAAATCCCGGCCCCTATTTCTGGGCCTGCTCGTTGGCTATGTCATGGGTGTCGTGTTATCGCTTTTCATCGACCTGATCTGGTTTCCCGAGCAGGGCCACATGGTCCACCGGCTTTAGGTCTCGCGTTTTCCACAGCCTAATCCCGCGTTCTCGGTACAGGCATGGTTTCCCCTTCTTTGATCACCAGTATTTTGTTGAAAGATGTTTCTGTGATTCGATCCACTCTTCCCGATGGCCATTGGACCTCTACGAGGTCTATCTGTTCCCAATTTCCCAATCCAAAGTGCAACCTCAGGTCATTAGCCGATTGGTAGCTGGCTGCGCTGTGTACTTCTTTTACCTGCCGCAGATCGCCGGATATCACGGTTACCCGTGTCCCAATTCCGTCCCGATTGGAAAGTTTCGAGTTTTTCTTTATTTCCGAAACACTTTCTCCTCCAACTAGTCTCACCATCAGCCAGTTGTTCCAGTTGCCTCCTTCATTCCTCAGCAGATCCGGCCGGTCGGCGACATTGGCCACCAGCAGATCGATATCGCCGTCGTTGTCGATATCCCCCGCAGCCGTTCCACGGCTCGATTTGAGAATGCTCAAGCCGGGGCCGAAGCGTGCCGAAGCATCCGCGAATTGACCATTGCCCGTATTTTCGAAGAGCTTATTGCGCTGTTTGTAGGGAGACTCGTCGGAGATAAGCTCGATGTTATCCAGGACATGCCCGTTCGCGGCAAAGGCATCGGCATCTCCATCGTTGTCCGCGTCTAAGAAGACCAGTCCGAATGTCAGGTCATTCAGTGTCGCGGCAAGGCCCGCTGTCTTGGTCGCATCCGTAAATGTTCCATCCCCGTTGTTCAGGTAGAGGGTATTTGTCTCCGTTGATAGGTGCCCGATCAGGATATCCGAATAGCCGTTCCCATCTACGTCTGCAATGTCCACCCCCATTCCCGCTTCGGCGTGGCCCATCTCGTTGAATGACACGCCGGATAGCAGGGCGATTTCCTCAAATGTTCCGTCGCCCAGATTGGCAAAGAGGTAGTTCTCCATCGAATCGTTGGCCACATAGATGTCCAGATCTCCGTCGTTGTCGTAGTCGGTGCCCACCACGCCCAGTCCTCTCGCTCCCGGTCGGTAGATGCCGGATTCGCGGGTTACATCTGTAAATGTTCCATCTCCTTCGTTCCGGTAGAGTACGTCCGGTACTCCAGGATAGATATCCGGGTGACAATAGCCCAGCGTGGATGTGCCGGGTATTCTGCAGTCCCTATCGCTTTTTAGAGTACAATCGATGTAGTTGACCAGATAGAGATCCAGGTCTCCATCCCGGTCATAGTCGAGGAACATCGCAGTACTACCCCAGCGCGCATCTCCCACTCCGGCCCGGGTGGTCACATCTGCAAAGGTTCCGTTTCCTCCATTGCGATAGAGCACATTGGAACCGAAGTTGGTCACGTAAAGATCCAGGTCCCCATCGTTATTGTAATCTCCCACCGCACATCCCAGGCCGTAACTCGGATCGCCCGTCGCTGATACTGCCGTCACATCCGTAAACCGCCACTCGCCATCGTTTCTGTAAAGGCGGTTGGTCGGTATCACCGTTGTCTGATAGCCCGGCAGGGGTGCGCCATTGATCAGGTAGATGTCCAGATCTCCGTCGCCGTCGTAATCGAATAGCCCACAGCCAGGGCCCATTGTCTCTACTTCGTACTTCCTGCCACTGGCTCCGTTGACGTGGATGAAGTCAATGCCCGCCTGGACAGATACCTCCACAAATTGTACCTCCTGGCACCAAACATCGAATACCCAGAAGAATAGAGCGATTCCTGTACAGAGTTTCATCCATACTCCTTGTGCTAACAAGCGGGCTACCTTCAGGCCAAATAGCAGACGGAATAAAACAAATTTAGATTACAAACATAGACAAATCAAGTTTGAAGACCATGAGTTTGACTAACGGTCTTCCCTTGATTTTATGTATTATATTTGCGAATTTACGGATAGGAGTCCCTTTGTCAATCCCTTGTTTTTTCTCCAGGCACCTCGGGTTGGAGGGATTGAACGATTGTTGACTTATTCTTTCAAACCGCGATCAATTTTCACCCGAAGAAACACGGAGGTGTGTTATGACGCTCAAAGAGATAACAAATCCTGCTCCGGCGTTGACTGACGAGACATTTGCGGCGTTGTTCGAAGCCTGCCGGCCCCAACAGGAACGGTGGACAGATATTCCCTGGATCGGAGGACTTTGGGAGGGGCGACAGAAAGCGGCGCGCGAGGAGAAGCCACTGTTCATCTGGGCGATGAACGGCCATCCCTTGGGGTGTACGTGAAATAACGGGGTTACGGGCCGTGCGCTCGTATTTTCAGATCCGCGCGTGATCCAGTTTGTGAACGAACGGTTTATCCCGGTGGCTGTGAACAATTCCCGGTTGCAGCGACAAGCCGATGATGAGGGCCGGTTTTTGCGCCTGATATCCTGGCAGGGAAGGTACGGATATTCTTTTGAGGAAGCACAGGCCAGGTTGGAGGATATCGATCACGGGCTGAACCATCAGGGTTTATATGTAGTGACGACAGAGGGGGAAGTGTTGGGCAGCCGCAACAGGCTGTTTCCGGGCGGCAAGGCCTCGGTCCATGGTGTGGGTAGCGATCCAGACCGGTTTTTGTGGATGTTGAGACGGGCACTGGAGAACTGGGAGAACCGCAAGACCCAGCGCGAGGCATTGGAAATCGAAGATCTGGCTTATCGGGATCCCACATTTAGCTGGACAGAATATCCGGAAGACGGATTGATTTTACACCTGGGCGTTCGGGACCTGCCCCGGGAGGTGGATACACGACCTTCGGGAATGAAGCGAGAGGCGCACAATCAGGATTACGTCTGGTTCAGGCGGGAAGAGGTGCTGTCTATGGTTCCGCCGGATGCAGCTGTGGGCGATGTCATTCCCATGCCCGATGGGCTGGTCAGAAGGCTGGTGCGTTATCATCTGGCGGATTATGTCCGGGGAGAAACGTCTTCGTGGCCGTCCGAGGCGATCCAAGATGCAGCAATGACGTTGACGGTAACTGAGAAGACACCAGAATGGGTGGATTTAAGGCTTTCCGGATCCGCGCAGTTGTTTTCGGAGGGGAGTTGGTACGAGGGCGCGTGCCGGGAACGAGGGCTGGATGCCTCGCTGCTGGGATATCTCCGTTTTGATCTGCGGACGGAACGGTTTGTGCGGTTCGATGTTGTAGCAGTGGGATCTCGATGGGGTGGCACGGACTACAACGTACGACAGGAAGATTTGGAGCCTGCGCCAATCGGGATTGCGATGACAATTGCCGGGCAGGAGGCGAGGGATCGCACCGCGCCGCATGCGTGCCAGAGTCGAGGAAGCCTGGAACGGTATTTTAATGCGTGATTTGATAGTTGGGATGTGTTTTGTCGCATTTTTGGAGAAACAATGATACGGTGCGAACGCAGAGCAGAACTCGAGATAGAAACACCGCATCTTTGTGCGACTGTGCGGACCGAGGGATATGTGAGTGGGATCAAGAGCAGGTCGTTTGTAGATAAACGGACGGGCGCGACCGATCTGGGTTCGGGCCTGCACATTATGGACTTCCTGCTCGTGCCGGGGTGGGGAGATGCAGAGCCAAATCGGATCTACGACGGGAATCTGCCCAAGCACATCGTGGAAGGACCCCAGATCTGTACGCGGGCACGGCGGCTGGACTATGAGGTTATCAGAGGCGAAGCGTTTCTCGCTGTCCGGCAATGGTTTACGTTCACGCATGTGGTTGAAGGTTTTCAGGCCGGGTCGCGCTGGGAACAGACGTTGCTATTTTTGCCGGATACGCGGTACATGCTTTCGTGCGAACGGATCACCTGCGTCAATAGCGCGGACTGTCTGTTCTACCGGATCGATATGCCCGGTCACTTGCACCACAAGGGCGGGGACACTTTTACGCGGATTTATCTGAGTTACCAAGGGTATATTGAATCTTCAGAGTTCCTGACGGATTTCCCTCCTGACGACGGATTTCTCTATCAGCGAAAAAAGGACGATATTCCCGACCGGATCATCCGGGCATACGAACAACGGAAAGCGGATGGCACATCCGTGTGGCTGGCGGGGATGACGCTGGATCCGGCGGATGTGTACGAGGCATGGTGTCACCAGCGGGGTTACGTCTGCTTCATCCAGGAACTACACGGTCGGAAGGTGACGGCGGGGGACACGATCGGAGCCGCTTATGTGGTGGGGTATTTCGATTCGGTGGATGAGATGAATGCGGTTTACGACCAGTATCGAGGAGTACGCTCGATTGCGGTAGATGAGAATGGATATACACTGCTGGATAGGGTGGAGGAAGTCGATGGGATTTAGACCATCGGCTCAAGCGCATGCTTATTTAGCTATCGCTATTTCAACGTCACCTGGGGATCGTTCTCATACGCGGAGTCTATTTGAACCAGGCGCTCTAAAGTCAGAGCGAATAATGCGAATAAAGACTTCAGTAACTCTGTCTTTTTGATAACGCCGCAGCATTCAAAATACAATTCATCAACGCCTTCTGGAAAATCAGTGCCAAACCAGCCTTCATCGTCTTTGATCTTGAAATGGATATTCGGCTGTTTTTCACATAGCTTCCGTATTCTTGCATCGGCGAGTAGCAATTTAATTTTTTCTGGATTATTGCCTTTGATTTCAAACTGCTCATCAAAAAATGAATCGCCTATTTCTATGTCCCGCCTGCCGAAGAATTTGCCAATTGAACTGAAGAATCCTTCGCGCGAGATCTCGAAACAGAGACCATCTTTGTTTACAAATGGCGCGCGCATCCGAGTATAAGTGTATGTCGTTGATACTTGTCCAGTAGAGGTTGAAGTTGTATAAGTATCGAGCAGGATTTGCCACTCACCGTGTTTGTAAATGAGCACATCCTTGCCCCAAAAGCCACCTTCAATAAACTCACCGCCTATATCTGTAGCAATCTGCGTCCAGATTTCGTCCTTGGAAGGGCCGAAAGCAGATCTGAGAATACCCATTTTTTTCTCCGTAGTTGTAATGCTTGATAATCCTCATAAATAGCCAATCGCGTCCGCGATTTATTTTAATTGTTCTCTATCCAATCCATCCACTTTACAAGCTGTGAAAGGTATCTTGATACCGATCCTTTTTCATTAACAGTAATTACCTATTAACGATGCCCATTACAAATGCTTGCCTGTTGTAGTGGGGGGTGATCTCCCAAAGCACGGAGAAAGATTCCCCGTGCGCCGTTTAAGTCTCTATCCATTGTTTGTCCGTCGTTTCCTGTTACTGTTTTGCGCCCGCCGAGACTGTCTATAACTTCGCCAGTCCAACTCACTGTTTTAGACGTGTATGCCTCGTTTGCGTCTATGACCAGTTTGCCGTGCTCAAACGCTTTGTGCTTGAGAAATTGGCTGAAGCGATAATGACTAAGCGTGAGCATTTGGCGTACAGACTTGCGCCTTAATTTGCGCTTACCACGCTTGACCATGTTAGACGGCTCGAATTTGGGTAGCAGGATAACATCAAAGTTTTTGACCAGAAAACATGCTACTTTGTGGTGCATCTCGTCAACGAGGTCTCGTATCTTGTGTCGGATACGGTTACATGCTCTAAGCATGCGGTATCTACGCTTTGCCAATACTTTTGTTGCGCGAGAAATGAGGTCATCTAAGTGCTGGCACAATCGCTGTATTTTACCGATTGCAAAGCGACCTAAAAAGCCACAACTGTTTTCTGAAAAAAACGCTTGGAAACAGCGAACACCTGGATCAAGTGCAACGACACGCGCTTGGTTCTCGCCTACGCGCCGTTGCACTTGTGTTGGAATAGTCACATAATAGCGTCCTTGATGGACAACTAAGCGACTATCCCGAATATTATCAGGCAATGATTCGCTATAATGAATCTTACCTAATTTTGTGTGATACAAGCCTTTTGGCTTTACAGCAGATTTTGGTATATAACAAGATTGCTTAGGATGCTTGCGCGACTTGAAGCGTAATTTGTGTTTTCTCTGCTTGTCAATCTTGTTCTTTCTCTTTACCTCACTCATTGCAACACATGCGTCGCGTATAGCAACGCTCTTAGACTGATAAGGCGCGTCTTTCGCCCATGCTGGCAAGTCGCCGAGTATGTCGCCCTTTATAGCTTTCCAACTTGCCACTGTATCAGGCTGTTTTAAATACTCAACAGTCTTGTTATACACATAGCGAGTAACGCCTATCCATTGCTTGACTATCGTTCTTTGTTCAGCCGTCAGATAAAGACGTATCTTTTTTGATCTGACTATGGTAGCGTCTAAGTCCGTGCAATCTGCGAGAGAACGTATGCAAGATGGACAAAATATCGTGGACAAGTTCTTCTTGTGGACTCTCGTCATTTCTGCTGAGAACCACGACCTCGCCACCGTTTTGTTGCGCCATCCACTCAATGAGTTCAAAGCCAAATCTTGTAAGACGGTCTTTGTGGGCAACCACAATTTTGAGTTTTTCCCCGCTATGTAGTCGCTCCAATATGGAAAGTAATCCTCTTCGCTTGTAGTTGAGTCCACCGCCAATGTCTTTGACAATTTCCGCTCCTTTGAATTGCTCTTGCATAGACGCGACTTGTCTGTCAAGGTCGTCTTTTTGTTTTGGGCTACTGACTCGGCAGTAGCAAACAACGGCAGGGCTAATTGACCCTCGCAAGTAGTCATCGACATCATATCTGCGCTGTCCCGTTTTTGTGCGAAAAGATTTAATACGACCAGTATCAGCCCAACGCCTCAATGTGTTGGGGTGCAATCCCAGTCGCTCGCATGCAACTCTACTCGGAACATAATTCATATCAATGATATACAAAAAAAGTTAGCAAAAGTAAATGTTTTATCTACTTTGCGTTAGCCCTTTCGTTTGAGGATCGTGCCAGGTGGATATACAATTCCTGGGTCTCATTGAGAAAGTCGGTCCACTGTGGATATGACGCCCTTAGCACCGGTATTGTGTCAACGCCTTTAAGCGAACGAAAGCGTCCTTGTGCCATCAAGAGACAAGCCCCGCCTAATACGCCAAGCCGTGCCAACTTGCGGAGTTTTTGTCGCGTCTCATTGGGAAGAGAAAAGTCAGTTGTATTTTCCTTTTTTAATCCCGCTGCATATCCAGTAAGATCCAAAGCTGGCTGAAGATATTCTCTCACCCACGATGGGGTGAGAGTTGGCAATTCGAACTCTCCTGTAAGATCCTTTCCCCAAACGAGCGTGGCATCATAATGTAAACGAAATCCAAGTGCTTGATGTCGTGATCGCATGTCTTTGTTCGCCCCCGGTTGTCTGCCTTGTAGAGCATCATAGATTGAACGGGGGAGGGTGAGCCCATGTGTATAAGGGAACTCGCGATCAAGGCTTTCCCGCGTTTCTCTGCACCATGGGTAGTCGATTTTTTTCAACGGACCTCGGATGAAGGAGTACAAATCAAGATCAGAAACGCCTTGTATGGCTTCATTTCTGTGAACGCTTCCCCATACGTAGATTGAAATTAGTCTCTCTGCAAAGTGTGCATGGTATTCCAATATATGACGCTGAATAAGTTGAACGAAATATTGGTCGTCGAATAGATGTAAATTTTTGTATTTATCAGAGGTATTCGGTGTCATAAAGCGGCTACCTTGAGGTCTAATCGTCACCTTCGGAAAGACCAAACACTGCTACAAAAAGTAAATGATCTGCTACACCGACCACACCATCATCATTAAAGTCGGCGATCAGGCTGACAGCCATTGAGAAACTTTCAGTTGCAGTCACACTTGCATTATCCGTTACAGTCACGGTCAGTGTGAAAGTGCCTGTCTGTGTTGGCGTGCCAGTGATGAGAGCACTTTCTTGATCAAATTCGATATCTGAAGGTGCGCCGGATATAGAATATGTATAAGGTGCCCAACCGCCTGATGCAATCACATAACTCACACGTTTGCTGTGCAAGATGAAATAAATGAAGCCGTTGGGAGAGGTCAAACAAAGCTTTAGGTCTTGGAGAAAGGGGGTAAACCGCTCAGTTGATGCGTTCCACATTCACCCACAATTCGTTTCGCCCGCGCAAAGTGATCTGGTGCCGGCGCACAGGTTCGGCGCTCAGTCGAATCGCAGAGTATCTCTCTATCAGGGCGGCAAAGGCCACTTTGGCCTCCATTACGGCAAGCGATGCGCTTCTGGATATCTCGAGGATGATTTTGAGGAATAGGAGGTATGGGTTGTTTTGACGCACTTGGACTCTATACTTGAGAGGTATATTCAAAAGTTGATGGGTCGGCAAAAAGTCAGAGATTGCCCTGCTGTGTATGATGATCTATCTTTGGTTTATGCTTACCTTACGAGACCACACTTCCGCGGCCCCATCAGATCTGTGGATACAGCTTGGGGCCAAACGCAGGCAACTTCTTGATCGTTCTTGGGCTGGCGTCTTCCGAGAGTATCTGCTTTTGGAACTGCCCGTTGAGGCACTGGCCCCCCATTTCAGCAAAGACTTTGGACGTCCGAGTAAAGACCACCACGTTGTGCTTGGGGCACTGGTGCTACAACAACTGCATGATTTGACCGATGCACAGACGGTGGAAGCCATTGCATTCAACATAGCTTGGCAGTATGCCCTTGATGTGCGCAGCGAAGCCGACTGTTATTTTTGTGAGCGCACCCTGCGAACCTATCGTCGTTTGGTGATAAAGCATCACATAGACGAGGTGCTCTTCCAAAGTCTGACCGACAAGCTCATCCACTCGGTTGGCGTTAATACCCGCAAGCAGCGGATCGACTCGACGGGTGTTCAAGGCTTTATGCGCAACCTGACGCGCTTGGGCATTCTGGTCGAGTCCACCAGTAAATTCTTGCGACAGTTGCGTCGAACCTATCCAGAGTTGTATCAGGGCCTGGATCCTGAACTATGGCGCAAGTATGTTGTCCGAACAGGCGATGGGTGTTTCGCCTCCACCCTGCCGAGTCAGTCAAAGCGTCGATTGCCAGAAGCCGCTGCCGATATAGATGCACTGCTGAGGCAGTTTTGTCCAACCGAGGCAGCGCAGTTGGACAGCTACCATCTGTTGGAACGTGTTTTTGAAGAACAGTGCGAACGCATCTGTGAGGCATCTGGTCAAAGCAGCATAAAGATGCGGGATCCCCATGCTATATCGTGTGATAATACGCTTAATCCGGCAGATCCGGATGCCAGCTATAACAAGCGTCGGGGGGTAGGCTATCTCATACAGGTCATGGAGACCTTCTGTGATGATACCGACAAAGACGAGGAGGCAGAGGAAGCTACATCAGCCGTGTCTGAAGTAGCCAAGCCAGACCTGATCACGCATATGGCCCTTGGCAAGATGACGGTCCATGACAGCAAAGCCCTCTTACCTGCTATAAAGGATACACAAGCGCGTGGTGTGGCACCCGAGCATCTGCTGGCCGATACGCACTACGGCTCGAACCAATGTATTGCTTATGCCAAAGCCAAAGGTGTCACCCTATTGGCTCCGTCGATGCCCCCCAAGGGCAAAGGTCAAGGTAAATTGACATTGGAGGACTTTGAAGTAGATGCCTCTGGGCACATCCAGCGATGTCCAGCAGGCCACGCACCCCTTGAGATGTCTGTGAGCAAAAAACGCCTTCAGGTTCGATTTGCCATAGATGTGTGTGACCAATGCCCCTTGCAGGAGGGCTGTCCAATCCCTGGCAAAGAGCGTCTCCAATACACCCACGAACGTGTCAAGCAACGTGCCCGGCGTCTATCTGAACAGTCTGCCGCCTTCCGCGACCAATACCGCTGGCGCGCAGGTATCGAAGGGACCATATCGCGTCTGAAGCATCAAATGGGACTGGCAAAACTGCGGGTGCGTGGGCAAAGTGCGGTTCAATACCGGGTATTGCTACGCGCATTGGGTCTCAATATCCATCGTGTCGCTGCCTGGCGGGGGTCATTTTACCCTCAAAGACTTTTTGATAGGCTTTTGAGTGCCTTGCAAGGTCATCAACGGGTTCCTGGGCCGTACAAACCTATATCAGGGAATACGAACAGACGATTTGAAGTACCCACGACAAGGGTTTACAGATGCCTTTCTCCCTTGCTTGCAAGACTTTTTGCCGACCCGTCAACATTTGACAATATCTCTATACTTGAATCATTTACATCACTAAAAGTTGAATGTGAGCGCGGCGCGAAGTCCTTTGCTGGATGTGGGTGCAAGGCTCAGGTTGAAGCGTTGAGGTGACACTTCGACCCATTTGTCGGATTTCTTCATTGCACCGATCAGAGTGGAGATAACTACAATTGAGGGTACGAGTATCACAGTGGCGTATACTTGAACTAATCCTTGCAAATCGGGTCCCTCATCCGTGGGAAAATTTATCAGGACAGCCATACCAGCCCCGGCAGCAAGACCGATTATCAAGCCTTTGCCTGTGTTTCTATACTGTTTGATGCTGACGTCAAATTTAGAGATTGAAGAAACAGGCACTTGATAAAAGCTACGCCCTTTCTGTATAACCAGCGTGTCTTGCGTCCATAACCAGTGACAGGACTTTGTCCTAAGCAATGGTCTTCTTTCCCCACAGACCGTTCCGAATGGTAAACGAAGTCTCGTCAATCGCATCAATCCAGCCCTTGTCTAATTTTTGTTTATGCTTGCTATCGTAATAGGTGACAGCAACATAAGCATCTTGAATGAGCGTGTTGGCATTGATCTCTGAACCTTGCAGGTATGTGGCTGCATACGCGAGGGTGGGGGCCATCGCATTGAGCAAGAGGGTCGCGGTTACAAAGACAGCAGCTAATTTTTTCATGTGTTTCTTTCTTCTGCGATGAATGCACTGGCAGCTACTTAAAATTGAAGCGTGGCAACAGCGGATACTCTGCCCTTGGGACCGGGTAGCAGACCGATAGAGACACGACGGTTCTCTGGCAGTTCTCGGGAAAACTCGGACAGGATCGCCGCGCCGACAAAGGGGGTAATAAAAAGGGCTGGCCAGAGGTCTTCTTCAGAGTAGAGGAGTGGAAGGCTTACCGCACCTCCAATCAGGCTACCTGCCAATGAATACTTAAATTGATCGTATGGATCAAATACGCTCAGGCCGACGGGCACGCCGACGAGATAGCCAACCCATCCACCAATTAAAGTATTTACGAATGGTTCGTATGTTTCGTCCCCACCAACATTTCTTCCGACTGCGCCTCCGGCAAGGCCGAAAAACCCCCCACCAAGAACACCGATGGCTAACTTGCCAATAATTCGTCTGGGTTTGTTCTCTTCATAGACACCAACTTCAACCTTGCTGCTATCAATCTCACCAGCTTGAAGGACCTCCCCTGCCAACAAAGCTTGGAGCTGACAGAGTCCCAAAATCAGAACGATTACTGCTATATGTGTCATGATGATTCCTCCTGATAAAAATTAGTCTCCTGCACTAAAAAAACTATGCAGAGGAGCCAAAGTTATCTACAAAGATCAGAAAATCGGGCGTGCCTGTGATTTGTCCACTATTCCGATCAATAGAAAGGCCAGAACCTGCGGGCGGGTTGTTCGCTGGGAGAGGGCTGTTCGCTGGGGGTCGGCTGCTCCCTATCCAATACGTATAAGACCCGCTACCACCAGACGCTTTTACCGTTATGGGGGTAATTGCCACATTCTGAGTGGCTATCACATCCGCTATTGCCGCGATACTCATGGCTTGAGTAGGCGCAGAAACAGACAAGTTAAACGTTGTGGATGCCTCGTCATTTACAGCATCTCGTACCGTCACTGTAATGTCAGATTCGCCAGTTGCTTTGGGTGTGCCAGTGATGAGAGCACTTTCTTGATCAAAGACGATGCCTGAAGGTGCGCCAGCAGTTTAAATATGGTTCAGGTCATGGTGTTATAGCTCATTCCCATTGAGACGAATGCACTGGCAGCTACTTAAAATTGAAGGGTGACTACAGCGGATACTCTGCCTTTGGGACCGGGTAGCAAACCGATAGAGACGCGACGACCATCTGGCGGTTTTCGGAAGACTTCGGACATAATTGCAGTGCCAACGAGAGGGCAGATAATAAGAGTCCAGAACTCATCTTTGGAGTCCGTTAGTGCAAAACTTGCTGCACCTCCGATCAGGCTGCCTGCCAATGAATAGATAAATCGATCGTGTGGATCTATTCGGTTCATGCCGACGGGTAAGCCGACGACATAGCCATACCATCCAAGAATAAAAAAGTTTTCTATTTCACAGAATGAAACATCCTCTGGGCAGTCAACGATCGCTGCACCGGTCAGGCCCACTGTCATACCGAACATGACCCCTCCAAGAACGCCGCCCGCCAACTTTTTGGCAATCCGTCCTCCGCCTGTACTATTTTGTTCTTGTCGTCTGTTATCTATCACAGAAAGCGTATCAGTCGTCTCTTTAAGCCTGTCTATTTCACGACCAGACGCTGCCATGATCAGCTTTTGTATGCGCTCAAAAGCGATCTGCTCCTTCCAAAGACCGCGTCCAATGGTCAAACTCTCTCGATCAACAGCTTTAATATATCCTGCTACAGTGTCCAGTTTCTCCCACTTCCCTGAGACTTGATCCCGCTCACCTGTCCCATAGATGACTTCGGCATAGGCCCCGACTTTCACCTTGCTGCTGTCAATCTCACCGGCTTGAAGGACCTCCCCTGCCCTCAGAGCCTGGGGCAGACATAGACCCAAAATCAGTACGATTGCTGCTATATGTGTCATGAATTCCTCCTGATAGAGATCTATCTTCTGCACCAAAAAACTATGCAGAGGAGCCAAAGTTATCTACAAAGATCAGAAAATCGGGAATCCCAATGGTTCCATCGCCATTCAGATCCATATCAGCATTAAATCCATCGTCACCTTCCGATAGACCAAACGCAGCATAAAAAAGTGCATAATCTGACGAATTGACTACGCCATCATCATTAAAGTCGGCTATCAGACGGACAGTCATAGAGAAACTATATGTGGGATAATATCTCTACTCCCAAAGGAGTCCAAATGCCACTGACATTCCCGAAGTGAAAGGATACTTATGTTTTACCCTCAGTAAGTCTGCTCGTACAGTGGCTTGCAGACCGATATGTGTGTAAATAGGCAGTAGAAATGCCATACCGGCAGAGTAGCGTGAACCGATTTCAGGAGCGCAGTCCCACAAGTAGTTACAAGGGCTGTCGCTATTGAAATAGTTGTTTATCAATGCTATACCCCCTGCAAAATCCGTGAGCATGACAACACGCGGGCTACTTTTAACGACACGTTGGTAAACCAGCAACAGCGATAATGACTTATATGTTTTGCCATCTCTGGGCTCAGGGGGAAAGCCTTCGGGATTTATTGGTAATATCTGTACTACTTGATGAGTGTATTTCAGCCCAAATCGCGAGGATCTCTCGCCCGAAATCATACGGGCAAAATAAAAAGATAAAGACCAGGGTAGTCCTTCTTGTGATTTCTGTCTACGATCAAGGTAGGAAGGATATCCTGAGAAGATGTTTTGAGAGGATGTGTTGATTCCCTGGTTCCAGCCGACTTCAAACATTAGCCCAGTTCCACGCCTACTTTCTTTCCTTTTAAGCCTGTCTATTTCACGGCCAGACTCTGCAAGGATCAGCTTTTGAATGCGCTCAAAAGCGATCTGCTTCTTCCAAAGACCGCGTCCAATAGTCAAACTCTCTGCATCAACAGCTTTAATATATCCTTGTGCCGTGTCCAGTTTCTCCCACTTCCCTGAGACTTGATCCCGCTCTCCCTTTCCATAGATGACTTCGGCATAGGCACCAACTTTCACCTTGTTGCTGTCAATCTCACCAGCTTGAAGGATCTCCCCTGCCAACAGAGCCTGGGGCAGACAGAGACCCAAAATCAGAACGATTGCTGCTATATGTGTCATGATGATTCCTCCTGATAGAGATCTATCTTCTGCACCAAAAAACTATGCAGAGGAGCCAAAGTTATCTACAAAGATCAGAAAATCGGGAATCCCAATGGTTCCATCGCCGTCCAGATCCATATCCGCATTAAAACCATCATCACCTTCGGAGAGACCAAACACGGCTACAAAAAGTAAATGATCTGACGTATCGACCACACCATCATCATTAAAGTCAGCTATAAGACGAACAGTCATAGAAAAACTGCCTGTTCCTGTCCTGCCGTGGTCATCGGTTACTGTCACATTAAGCGTGAAAGTGCCTCTTTGTGTAGGTGCGCCTGTGATGCGGCCATTCGAATCGATAGATTAGAAATTGAATGTGAGTGCGGCGCGAAGCCCTTTGCTGGATGTGGGTGCAAGGCTCAGGTTGAGGTGTTGAGGAGACACTTCGACCCATTTATCGGATTTCTTCATTGCACCGATCAGCGTGGAAATAACTACAATTGAGGGGACGATTATCACAGTGGCGATTGCTTGACCTAATCCTTGCAAATCGGTTTCCGGATCGGGAACATTCATCAGGGCAGCCATACTTGCCCCGGCAGTAAGCCCAATTATCAAGCCTTTGCCCGTGTTCCTATACTGTTTGATACTGACGTCGAATGTAGAGATTGAAGAAACAGGCACCTCATAAAAGCGACGCCCTTTTTGGATAACCAGCGTGTCTTGCATCATTTTAATGAGTCTGCCAACCATCTGTCCCTTCTGAATGGACGGGGCATATACACGCACTCGGGCATTGTATTTAACTCCGGTTTCTCGATAGCGCTCAATCTCTTGCATACGTTTGGCGACAATGAGGGTATCAATGTCGTTGTATGCTATGTTATAGGTATCAGCCCCATTTTTGAGTGCGATACGGCTTGAGTCCTTGTCTGCAATCTGGCTGGTGGCTTTTTCAGTGGCTCCTTGAGATGTATAGACGACGTGAGCATACCATCCCTTTGTGATCTCTGATGGGTCAATCTGCCCGCGTGGCATGATCGTGACGGTCTTTTGGTTGAGTAGTTGGATGGCGACTTGCTCTGTCTCTGATCCTCTTTCTGCCATACTTCCAATAAACCACTGATTTATCTCATTTATTTGCCTTAGCGTGGTTTCTTCTTCGCTCATAACCAGTGACAGGACTTTGTCGTAAGCAATGGTCTTCTTTCCCCACAGACCGCTCCGAATGGTAAACGAAGTCTCGTCAATCGCATCAATCCAGCCCTTGTCTAATTTTTGTTTATGCTTGCTATCGTAATAGGTGACAGCAACATAAGCATCTTGAATGAGCGTGTTGGCATTGACCTCTGAACCTTGCAGGTATGTGGCTGCATACGCGAGGGTGGGGGCCATCGCATTGAGCAAGAGGGTCGCGGTTACAAAGACAGCAGCTAATTTTTTCATGTGTTTCTCCTGTTGAGACAAAGGCACTGGCAGCTTTCTCAAAATCGAAGCGTGGCAACAGCGGATACTCGTCCTTTGGGACCGGGTAGCAGACCGATGGAGACACGACGGTTCTCTAACGGTTTGCGGAACAACTCGGACATGATTGCTGCGCCGACAAGGGGGCTAATAACAAAGGCTGGCCAGAGTTTTTCTGCTAACTCTTCATCTGTGAGTAACACAAGACTTGCTGCACCTCCCATCAGGCTGCCTGCCAACGAATATGTGAAGCGATCCTGCGGATCTATTCGGTTCATGCCGATGGGTACGCCAACGAGATAGCCAAACCATCCACCAATTACAGAATTTCCTAATTTACAGAATGTCGCATCCTCTGGGCAGTCACCAATCGCTGTTGCGGTTGCGCCCCCCGCAAGGGCAAAAAGACCCCCTCCAAGAACACCTCCGACTAACTTGCCAACAATCCGCCTAGATGGGTTTTCTTTTTTCACAGAAAGTGTATCCGTTGTCTCTTTAAGCCTGTCAATTTCATCGGCTTGAAGGACCTCCCCTGCCATCAGAGCTTGGGGCAGACAGAGTCCCAAAATGAGAACGATTGTAGTTAGATGTGTCATGAATGCCTCCTGACAAAAAGCTATCTCCTGCACTAAAAAAATCGGGCAGCATTGGGAAAGTGACTTACAAAGATCAGAAAATCGGCAACATCAATGGTTCCATCGCCATTCAGATCCATTTCGGCATTAAAACCATCGTCACCTTCCGAGAGACCAAACGCGGCTTGAAAAAGTGCGAAATCTGACTCATTGACCGCGCCATCATCATTGAAGTCGCCTATCAGACTGACAGCCATGGAGAAACCTTCATTTGCAGTCGTACTTGCATTATCGGTCACAGTTACTGTAAGCGTGAAAGTGCCTCTCTGTGTGGGTGTGCCAGTGATTTGTCCGCTGCTCTCATTGATGGACAGACCTGCACCTGTGGCAGGGTTGCTGGATAGGGAATAGGAGTATGGCGTTTGTCCGCCTGATACTGATACTTGAATAGGAGTAATTGGACTGTTCGTCTGCACAGCACTTATCTTGACTGTGATATCATCTATCTCTGCGATTGTCAATGCCGAAACGGTTGTAGGTGCATTGACCGTCATGGAGAAAGAGCGACTGACTTGTGTGGAGGGAGCACGGACAGGAGGGTCATCTTCCACGGTCACTCTGATCGTGAAATCTCCACTCACTGTGGGTGCGCCAGTGATGCGGCCATTCGAATCTATAGAAAGGCCAGAATCATCAGCAGGATCACTCGCTATTAAACCTTCAGGATCGCTCTCTATCGAATACGTATAGGCTCCGCCACCACCTGAAGCTGCTACCTGGATGGGGGTAATTGCCACATCCTGAGTGGCTATCACATCCGCTATTGGTTCGATCTCCAGGGGCCGAGTAGCCGCAGAAATAGACAGGTATTAGTAGCTAATTCAAAATCGCAGCGTGGCAACAGCGGATAATTGTCCATTGGGACCGGGTAGCAGACCGATAGAAACACGACGATTCTCTGGCAGTTCTCGGGAAAACTCGGACATAACTGTAGCTCCAATAAGGGGGCCGATAAAAAGGGCCGGCCAGAGTTTTTCTTCTGCTAACTCTACATCTGTGAATATCACAAGACTTGCTGCACCTCCGATCAGGCTACCTGCCAATGAATACTTAAATTGATCGTATGGATCAAATGCGCTCATGCCGATGGGCACGCCGACGAGATAGCCAATCCATCCAACAATTACAAAATTTCCCACGCCACAAAATGTTCCCGTACAGTCATCAGCCTTCTCAGTAGCTGAGCCTATCGCAAGGCCGATAAGGGTCCCTCCCAGGACACCACCTGCCAACTTACCAACAATCCGTCTGGATTTGTTCTCTTTTTTTACAGAAAGCGTATCCGTTGTCTCTTTAAGCCTGTCAATCTCACCAGCTTGAAGGACCTGCCCTGCCAACAGAGCCTGGGGCAGACATAGACCCAAAATCAGAACGATTGCAGTTAGATGTGCCATGAATTCCTCCTGACAAAAAGCTATTTCCTGTACTAAAAAAATCGGGCAGCATTGGGAAAGTGACTTACAAAGATCAGAAAATCGGGAATACCAATGGTTCCATCGCCATTCAGATCCATTTCGGCATTAAAACCATCGTCACCTTCGGAGAGACCAAACACTGCCAGAAAAAGTAAATGATCTGCTACACCGACCACACCATCACCATTAAAGTCGCCGATCAGACTGACAGTCATTGAGAAATTTTCAGTTGCAGTTATACTTGCATTATCCGTTACAGTCACAGTAAGTGTGAAAGAGCCTCTTTGTGTTGGCGTGCCAGTGATTTGTCCACTGCTCGAATTGATAAGTAGTCATTCAAGAGTTTTTTAGTCTAATGGGAGTCTTGGAAATGTCTATATTCAAGAGCCATTGCTCCCTGTCTGCGCCCTTCAGGGGTAAAGACTTATCCACTCTTATTGATGAGGTCGTTATGAAAGTTGCCACGAAATTTGTCTCTGCGTTGACGCCTGAAGAGATGAGGCACTTGCAGCATCTTCTCGACACAGCGGTCGCCAAACGGGTTCGCAGACGTGCCCACAGTATTTTGTTAAGTTCACAAGGTCAAAGCATAGATGAGATTGCCCGCATTTACCGCGTGCATCGAGACACGGTATCTGCTTGGATCGATAGATGGACCACATCTGGGCTATCAGGCTTGTATGATCAGCCTCGCAGTGGCGGTCCTCCCAAGCTGAATGAGCAAGAACAAGCCGTTGCCCAGGCCCTCATTCAGGCACATCCGCAAGCTCCCAAGACAGTCTTGGGACTCTTAGCGGAAAAGACCGGGAAAACCATCAGCAGTTCCAGCCTGCGGCGGATTGCCAAACGAAGCGGTTTACGTTGGAAACGCGTGCGAAAATCTGTGAAATCCAAGCGAGATGAACAGGCGTTTCGCACCGCGCGGCAAGAGCTTGAAACATTAAAAAAAACATCGCGTTAAAGCCATTGACCTCTTCTACTTTGATGAGGCTGGCTTTTCGCTTGATCCGGCCATTGCTTATGCCTGGCAGCCGACGGGGCAAACGCTGGAAATTCCGGCCGCAAAAGGCAAGCGTCAAAATGTCTTAGGATTTTTCAATCTCGATAATGATCTGATCTCCTTTTGTGCGGCAGGCTGTGTCAATACCGACCTTGTGATTGGATGCTTTGATGCCTTTAGTCAAACGCTGAAGCGAAAAACCATAGTTGTCCTTGATAATGCGTCCATCCATCGGTCAGCGGCCTTTCAGACACAGGTGCCGATTTGGGAGGCGAAAGGGCTCTTTCTTTACTTTTTACCCGCGTATGCGCCAGAATTGAATCTCATCGAAATCCTGTGGCGTTTGATCAAGTATTCTTGGCTCCCCTTTTCGGCTTATGTGAGTTTCGATGCCCTCAGCAAGGCTGTTGCTGATATTCTCGTGCAGGTGGGCACGCAATATCAAATTGCTTTTCAGTAACGTCTTCATTATACCATAAAACTCATGGTTAGATACTTAGAAAGACCAGAACCGGCAGGGTTGCTGGACAGGGAATAAGTATAAGGCGTTTGTCCTCCCGATGCCGAGACCTGAATAGGGGTAATCGGACTGTTGGTCTGCACACCACTGATCTTGACCGTTATATCATCTATCTCTACGATTGTCAGTGCTGAAACAGGTGTGGGCGCATTTACAGTCATGGAGAAACTGCGCGTTCCTGTCCTGCCGTGTGCATCGGTCACAGTCACAGTAAGTGTGAAATTACCTGTCTGTGTGGGTGTGCCCGTGATCTGTCCACTGCTGGAATTGATAGAAAGACCGGAACCGGCAGGGTTGCTGGACATGGAATAGGCATAAGATGTTTGTCCGCCTGATACTGAGACCTGAATAGGGGTAATAGCGGTGTTCTGTGTGACCGTTATATTGCTTATTGCCGAGACGGTCACGCGCGGTCTCACGCGCATGGTGAAGGGGAGAGTGACCTGGGTAGGTAAATCACGGCTACCGACAGCATTTCGCACTGCGACTGTGACAGTAAAATCTCCACTCGCTGTTGGCGTGCCTGTGATTTGTCCACTATTCCGATCAATAGAAAGGCCAGAACCTGCGGGCGGGTTGTTCGCTGGGAGAGGGCTGTTCGCTGGGGGTCGGCTGCTCCCTATCCAATACGTATAAGACCCGCTACCACCAGACGCTTTTACCGTTATGGGGGTAATTGCCACATTCTGAGTGGCTATCACATCCGCTATTGCCGCGATACTCATGGCTTGAGTAGGCGCAGAAACAGACAAGTTAAACGTTGTGGATGCCTCGTCATTTACAGCATCTCGTACCGTCACTGTAATGTCAGATTCGCCAGTTGCTTTGGGTGTGCCAGTGATGAGAGCACTTTCTTGATCAAAGACGATGCCTGAAGGTGCGCCAGCAGTTCAAATATGGTTCAGGTCATGGTGTTATAGCTCATTCCCATTGAGACGAATGCACTGGCAGCTACTTAAAATTGAAGCGTGACTACAGCGGATACTCTGCCTTTGGGACCGGGTAGCAGACCGATAGAGACGCGACGACCATCTGGCGGTTTTCGGAAGACTTCGGACATAATTGCAGTGCCAACGAGAGGGCAGATAATAAGAGTCCAGAACTCATCTTTGGAGTCTGTTAGCGCAAGACTTGCTGCACCTCCGATCAGGCTGCCTGCCAATGAATAGATAAATCGATCGTGTGGATCTATTCGGTTCATGCCGACGGGTAAGCCGACGACATAGCCATACCATCCACCAATAAAAAAGTTTTCTAATTCGCAGAATAAAACGGCCTCTGGACAGTCACCGACCACCATACTGGCCATGCCCCCTGCGATACCGACCAGGATTCCTCCAAGAACGCCGCCCGCCAACTTTTTGGCAATCCGTCCTCCGCCTGTACTATTTTGTCCTTGTCGTCTGTTCTCTATCACAGAAAGCGTATCAGTCGTCTCTTTAAGCCTGTCTATTTCACGACCAGACGCTGCCATGATCAGCTTTTGTATGCGCTCAAAAGCGATCTGCTCCTTCCAAAGACCGCGTCCAATGGTCAAGCTCTTTGCATCAACAGTTTTAATATATCCTTGTGCCTCCTCCAGTTTCTTCCACTCCCCTGAGACTTGATCCCGCTCACCTGTCCCATAGATGACTTCGGCATAGGCCCCGACTTTCACCTTGCTGCTGTCAATCTCACCGGCTTGAAGGACCTCCCCTGCCATCAGAGCCTGGGGCAGACATAGACCCAAAATCAGAACGATTGTTGCTATATGTGTCATGAATTCCTCCTGACAAAGATAGAGAGTGAACCCTGAACCTGAGCACTATTTGAGTTGTCCCATACTCTAAAAAAACCGGGCAGCGGTGCCAGGGTAGTGACTTACAAAGATTAGAAAATCGGGAATCCCAATGGTTCCATCGCCATTCATATCCATCTCAGCATTAAAACCATCATCACCTTCGGAGAAACCAAACGCGGCTTGAAAAAGTGAGAAATCTGTCTCATTGACCGCACCATCACCATTAAAGTCGCCGATCAGACTGACTGCCATTGAGAAACTTTCAGTTTCAGTCACACTTGCATTATCCGTTACAGTCACGGTCAGTGTGAAAGTGCCTCTTTGTGTTGGCGTGCCTGTGATTTGTCCACTGCTCGAATTGATAGAAAGACCAGAACCTGTGGCAGGATTGCTGGACAGGGCATACGTGTATGGCGTTTGTCCCCCTGATGCCGAGACCTGAATAGGGGTAATCGGGCTGTTGGTCTGCACACCACTGATCTTAACGGTTATATCACTTATCTCTGCGATTGTCAGCGGCGAAACAGGTGTGGGCGCATTTACAGTCATAGAGAAACTGCGCGTTCCTGTCCTGCCGTGTGCATCGGTCACAGTCACGGTCAGTGTGAAAGTGCCTGACTGTGTTGGCGTGCCAGTGATTTGTCCACTGCTTGAGTTGATAGACAGACCAGAACCGGCAGAGTTGCTGGACAGGGAATAGGCATAAGATGTTTGTCCGCCTGATACTGAGACCTGAATAGGGGTAATAGCGGTGTTCTGTGTGACCGTTATATTGTCTATTGCCGAGACGGTCACGCGCGGTCTCACGCGCATGGTGAAGGGGAGAGTGACCTGGGTAGGTAAATCACGGCTACCGACAGCATTTCGCACTGCGACTGTGACAGTAAAATCTCCACTCGCTGTTGGCGTGCCTGTGATTTGTCCACTATTCCGATCAATAGAAAGACCAGAACCTGCGGGCGGATTGGGCGCTGGGAGAGGGCTGTTCGCTGGGGGTCGGTTGCTCCCTATCCAATACGTATAGGACCCGCTACCACCAGACGCTTTTACCGTTATGGGGGTAATTGCCACATCCTGAGTGGCTATTACATCCGCTATTGACTCGATACTCAGGTCTGTATCAGGCGCAGAAACAGACAGGTTAAATGTTGTTGATGCTTCTCCACCTACAGCATCTCGCACGGTCACTGTAATGTCGGATTCGCCAGCCGCTGTGGGTGTGCCAGTGATGAGAGCCGTGTTTTGATTTTGATTCAGGACGATACCCGAAGGTAAGTCAGATGTGGAATACGTATAAGGTGTCCACCCTCCTGATGCACTCACTGTTATATCTGTAATTGCCCCATTTTGAGTTGCTGTAACATCCGCTATTACTGTGATTGTCAGAGAGGTGTTATAAGTATTGGTATTCAATGTCATATTAGTCAACGTCTGCGACCCTTGCAAATCCAGGCCAACCACTGAATGTTGAATCGTACAATGGGTCATGTCCAAATGGCCGTGATTCCTGATGCCATACCAGTCTCCTGCCGAGGCAATTAAAGTGTCAGCACGAAATACAATGGGCTGAGAGCTTGATCCATTGGCGTCTATCCTTCCATAGTTGATAATATCGACGCGATTTGGATCTTTCATGTCGTGAATATCTCGATTGGGGTAGGCCCTGATCGTCGTGCCAGCGTCAATCGTCAGGGTCGCACCAGGATAGACCACAATATCACCAATCAGCTTTATTGTACCACTCCAGGTCACGTTTTGCACAATTGGGAAGTGTTGAAACTCGGTATATGGGACATTAACCTTATCGTAACCACTCGCTCCCCAACTGCCCCAACCGCTATGCAACGGCCCATCAGCAGCCTTATTACCTACCGAGTTGGGGGCGTTTACTGTCCCCCATAATGCTCCTGTACCTAACCAGCTCATTTCTGGTGACAAACCCTTATTGGGTTGATCCGGATCGGGATTGGGCAAAAGTATTAAATCATAAGATTGTGCAACATCAGGATTTGTGTCTTCAACATTGGTACTCAGGACAATTCCATCAGTTGTCAGATCTTCACTATAACTGTAGTCAGCAGCATTGTTATAATTGCCTCCCGTGGGAAACGAGCCATGGGAGCCTACTCCTACATAGATAACCGGATGCGTTTCGCCTTCAGCTGGTGCAAAATCTATCCGAGGATCGAAAATCCTTTCGCCCATGCTGGTATAATTCATACCTTTGCCATGAAATTTGTAATCGATTCCAACGAGTGCTGCGTTGTTTGGGTCATAGGATGTTACGCGAACATTAACGTGCGGCCAATCCCCTTCGTGGTCATTTTGAAAATCATTGAAGGGATAAAAGTAATAATACTGTATTACGACTTGACTCCCTTCCTCAGAAATATGTACGTATGCTGTATGGGGAAAATCTGGATGATCCCCACGCTTAGGATGCGTGGTGTTAAAATAATAATCATACCAGCTATCTTTACCCTCACTCTCATTATCCCTGTCCCCGTTACCAGGGTATTCAAAATGTGCCGTCACCCGATAGGCTCCAGTAGCGTAATCCCCCAGTGGACGTCCGGTATAACTTAAAACTTCCGGTAAAGACGCAAATTTATTCTCGGAAAAATTAATATCAGAGTATTGACTTTGGTAATTACCAAGCAGATCAGGAATCCATCCTGACGCGGGATATTGAAAACGTTCTAAAAATTGTCCTGTAACAGTATGGAGGCTAAACCAAAGATTAGAAACAGATTTTGCACCCATGATTTCTACGGGTTCGGGGAATATCACTTTGCGATCTGGTTGCGTTGGGTTTTTTGTCAAAATTAAAATTGGAGAGAATTTTTTGGCAAGTTGTAGTGAATAAACACTCATATCGAAACTGTGATCCGCAGTATTGCCGTGGTCATCGGTCACCGTTACAGTGATTGTGGAAGTCCCATCCTGTGAGGGGCTGCCAGTGATGCGATTGCCACTTGATAAAGAGATACCCATCGGTGCACCAGATATGGAATACGTATAGGATTCCCAACCTCCGGATGCTGATAAATGGATAGGGGTAATTAGTTCGCCCTGCTCGACAGTTTTATACGCTATCGACTTGACATTCAGTGCTGGACGAATCGTTATGCTCAGGTTATCATTACTCACACTCTGACCTGCGGCATCCCGCACAACGACTCTTACTGTGAAAGTCCCATTTACTGTGGGTGTGCCTGTGAGGGTTCCCGACGACTGATCAATAGAAAGACCTGCGGGTGCGCCGTTTGTATCTATTTCATACGTATAGGATGGTCGGCCTCCGGATACGGTTATTTGAGGAGGCATAGATGTTGATGAGGTCCAGATGGAACTGTGCTGCGTGCCCTTTATATCTTCAGGCCATGTCACTGTCAAGGGCAATAATACTGGTGATGCTGCTGGCGTGGCACTATCTTCATTGGACCCGGTGCTTTGGCCTTGTGCATTTACCGCACGCACCTGGTAGGTGTAGGTGGTACCGTTGGCTCGGTTTGGGACGGTGTAGCTGTTGGCGTTGGTTTGGCCCTCGGCGCTGTTGGCGATGTCGGTCCAGTTGCCGAATGAACCCGATCCCACTTTTTCGCGGTATTGGTGTTTGGTGATGGCGCTACCGCCGTTGCCCGGCGTGGTCCAGGTCAGTGTTATCTGAGCGTTGCCAGCCTGTGCGGTGAGGTTCGTTGGTGCGGGTGGGACGGTCGTGGTAACGGGTGCTGTTGGCGTGGCACTATCTTCATTGGACCCGGTGCTTTGGCCTTGTGCGTTCTCTGCGCGTACCTTGTAGGTGTAGGTCGTGCCGTTGGCTCTGTTTGGGACGGTGTAGCTGTTGGCGTTGGTCTGATCCTCGGCACTGTTGGCGATGTCGGTCCAGTTGCCGAATGAACCCGATCCCACTTTTTCGCGGTATTGGTGTTTGGTGATGGCACTGCCGCCATTGCCCGGCGTGGTCCAGGTTAGCGTTACCTGAGCGTTGCCAGCCTGTGCGGTGAGGTTCGTTGGTGCGGGTGGGACGGTCGTGGTAACGGGTGCTGTTGGCGTGGCACTATCTTCATTGGACCCGGTGCTTTGGCCTTGTGCGTTCACCGCACGTACCTGGTAGGTGTAGGTGGTGCCATTGGTCCTGTTTGGGACGGTGTAGCTGTTGGCGTTGGTCTGATCCTCGGCACTGTTGGCGATGTCGGTCCAGTTGCCGAATGTGCCTGTCCCCACTTTTTCGCGGTATTGGTGTTTGGTGATGGCGCTGCCGCCGTTGCCCGGCGTGGTCCAGGTCAGTGTTACCTGAGCGGTGCCAGCCTGTGCGGTGAGGTTCGTTGGTGCGGGTGGCGCAGTCGTGGTAACGGGTGCCTGGGTGTAGTTGGTGACAGCCCGGTTGGTGATGGCTGCGGCCGGATTCGCCGCCTGGTCCTGGATCGGGTTGGTCGCGGGTACCGTATAGGACACGATCACCGTATCGTCGGCCTGCACGGGAGGGTCGAGAAACACCAACATCGATGTGCCGAGTACCAAACCCCCGGTCACGTTGCGGGAAGTACCGTTGACGGTGACCGTAAACGCCGACCCATCCGGCACTGAATTATTGTCCAGGTCCTCGTCGTAGGTCAGCGTCAGTTGCTCAGTGTTGATCCATACGAGCCTCAGCACCGGGGCGGTGGTGTCCTGGTCCTGCGCTGCCGCTGGCAGGATAGACAGCGCGACTATTTTGAAATAAAATGCAGAAGTGAAATTCATTATCTGAAAACTAATCTGCATTGTTCAATACCTTTTGTCGAGACTTTTCATTCACAAAATTCACACGTTTGTGGTGCGCTATGTTTAATGAGGTTGTGACTAATAGGATATCCACACATCTGAAACAGCTATATACCAGGAGTAAAAAGGGAAAGAATGGCTGGCTGAAATTAGTGGTTATTGAGTCTGGAACAGATGTCAGTCGCCAAACAGTGAGCAGAATTCTCAATGGGAATACGAACAGGCTCCATTACAGAACCGCAGTGAAATTGGCCAACTATATTGAAAAGGAAACAGAGGGTGAAGTATCCGCTGACTATCTGCTCAATGAGTCAAAGAAAAATTATGCGGGTGCAGATTTGAAAAGGACGGATTTCTCAGGTGAGGATTTAACGCACTTCAATTTTGTTCAAGCAGATCTTACTGGAGCCAATTTTGAAGGGGCAACGCTCGACTACTCAGATTTTACTGCTGCGAGGTTGAAGGATGCAAATTTTACCAACGTAACTGGAATGGGCACGAATTTTTCTGCAGCAATTGCAACTGGGGCTGTCTTTGGAGATTTTCAAGCAAGGCATTGGAATATGACTGGATTGCAAATGAGTAGTGGCGAAATGATGTCAGGATATATAAAAGCCAAAATGCATGGCGCAAATATGCAAGGCGTTCGGATCAAGGAGATGGAATGGCGGGTAGGTGGCTCTGCCTCGGTAGGGTTACGTTTGTCTTACGATATTGATTTTTCAGGATTTATCTGGGGACTTATGAATAATCCGCTGGTGGCTGTACTTGTCTATCAATTATTCCGCAATCACCCCTCATGGAGTAAATTCAGTAAAATTATCGATTTCATTCTCGGGCAACAATTCAGAACTGTGGAACCTGGTCATATACCCTGTTACAATGGTTTGATTCACTTTGTTCAGACCGAATTGCCAGAGGTGGAAGATGAGTTATTAGAGGGATTTCAAGGGTATCCGGCAATGAAACTATACGAACGATATATGTTGGCAAAAATCGAGCGCAACATAAGAAATTTAGATCAAGCGTTGGGTTTGCAAAATTCTTCTTATGCTGCCCTTTTTCCGGGTATCGTCAAGTCAATAGTCAGAAAGTTGAGGAACTAAAATAAAATGCCGAAGAGGGCCTACCGCCAGGATAAGAACCTGTTCGGGCACTGAATTACAGGATATTTATACTCAGTAACGCGCTAAAAAAAGGGGATCGGTTGTCCGAATCCCCTTACAATATTACCGCATTAAGCCTTTTTTGAAAATTTAGACAAGCCCGCCCTTGATCGCGATTTTTATCGCGTCTTTGCCGTCGAGGTGGACTTGACCCGTGCAATCAGTATGGTCGTAAATAGGGTCATGAGAAACTTTTTTTGGGGCTTGGAAATTTGGCATCATCTATGCAAAGTGATGAGGGAACGCCAGACCAGAGATAGATGTCTAATGATTCAGGACCGAGGAGAGTAACCGTTCCACCGGATAAATGAAAAATGACCAGATACACACATAAATCGCCTGTTTCTATTGACCGGAGGGATTTTATTCCCCTGACCGGACTTGGTGCAATGGGCGCGCTTGTTCTGGGGCTGGATGTCCCTAACAGTTGACTATACAGGAGGTCACTTCATGAGGATTGTCGGGCTTGTGATTGTCGCATGTTTTTTGTTCGCTTCGAAAACGAATGCGTGTAGTGCGGATTTAGATAAGGATGGCGAGGTCGGGTTTTCTGACTTTCTGGTGTTGGCTGCTCAATTTGGTGAAACGTGTCCACCTGAAATGCCGGATACTCTGAGTGCGCTATCCGTGGAGGCTGGCTACGGTCGGATTGTGCTTCCGGGGGCACAGGTGGATCTCAACGCCACGGTTACCAATGGTCCGGGTGCCCGTGTCGTGTGGCGGCAAGTGCGCGGGACAGCGGCGGCGATGAGTTCAACAAACGCGCTTCAGACGACTGTTAGCGTTCCTGACGATGTCAGTAGTGCAGAGACATTGCTGTTTGAAGTGCGTGCCGAGATGGAATCGGGGCAACAAGCATCGGATACGGTTTGGATCGAGGTGTACGTACCTGAACAGAATCCCGCCGACCTGACGCTTGTCGCTGATTTTTCGCCGAAAGTTGGTTGGGAGTGCAAAGAGGATCCGGTAGAGGTTCCGGAGGTTCAGACCCGCGTTCTGGAAAATACTATCGAATACACGACCAATGGCATTCCTGCCCATGCGACGGGAATGTTTCCCAATCGGGGAAATCCGAACATGATCTGGTCAGTGACGCAGACCTGGCGCATTCCCCGCAATCCCCAAAAGACGAACACGCCCACTGAAATGGCTGTATTTGGTATCACGCTCGAGGGCATCAAACTCGAACGCGATACTGCCGAGAGTTATCGCAACCAGCGGCAGTGGAATTACGAGGCACTGACCCCGGGTATGGCACGCCGATTGAGCGGCAATGCGCGGTTTGAATGGCTGGGTACAGATTGCAATAACGCGCATGTTCAGCCAACGGGTATTTACCACTACCACGGCGTGCCGCACAGCTTGATAAATGAAATTACGAGTGGGACGGAGGGCGAGGAGATGGTATTGGTCGGGTATGCTGCCGACGGTTTTCCGGTCTATGTCGCCAGCGGATCCAATGCGCCTGAGGGAAGTTGGGAATTGCGTTCGGGTACACGAGAAAGCGGACCTGGGGGAGAATACGATGGCACGTTTCGGGAAGATTGGCAATTTGTTGAGGGATCGGGCGACCTCGACCAGTGCAATGGGCGATTTGGGGTGACGCCCGAGTTTTCAGAAGGGATCTATCATTATTATCTGACCGAGGATTACCCGTACATGCCCCGCTGTGTATGGGGGACACCAGATCCTTCGTTCAGGCAACGTCGGGTCGGTGGCCCTGGCGGTCCGGGTTTTAGAAGGCGTCCACCGCGCCGTTACTGATCTGGTATTCAGGGATTACATACATATAACTTGAGCGGGTATATCCGTGCGGAGGAGACAGACATCATGTTCTTAAAATTATTGAAATCAAAATGGGCTTTGGGCGCGGTCTTCGCGTTATTTTGTATTTTTAGCCCAATCACTTTGAAGGCGTCACTTCTCGATTTTGATGGGAATGGCAAGGTCGATTTTGCCGATTTTTTGCTTTTTGTAGCTGTATTTGGGCAATCGGGAGTTGGGCAAAATGCGATTTACGATCTGGACGCAAGTGGAACTGTAGATTTTGGAGATTTTTTAATTTTTGCCACTGCATTTGGGCAAACCATCTCTGATCCTGTTCTCGGTGTCAGCACTCAGGGTTTTGCAACGCAAACAATTTCCAATCTGCTCAATTGTCCCGGGGGGCGTATAAGTAGTGTGGGGACAATTACATCTGACGATGGCAATGTGTGGATTATGCCTGCCCAAACGCAATACACAACCGCGAGACATGCATCGGATATGTATAACCAATGCACAGGCGTTTTTACTCCCAATAGCAGTGCTCTCAATTTGTCGGTTGTGTCAGTCGTAGAGATCGATAAAGATGGTGAGACGATCACGGGATATATCTTTGCCGACAATTACTTTGAATTATATGTGAATGGTACCTTGATCGCAGTTGATTCAGTTCCGTTCACACCGTTTAATTCGAGCGTGGTTCGGTTTAAGGTTAAGCGGCCATTTGCGATTGCAATGAAGTTGGTTGATTGGGAAGAGAATCTGGGGCTTGGCACAGAAGCTAATCGCAATTTTTTACATCATCCAGGAGACGGCGGTTTGGTAGCGAGTTTTCACGATGCCAATGGAAATACTGTTGCGATTACAAATGATCAATGGAAAGCGCAGACTTTCTATATTGCACCCATTAGAGATTTGAGCTGTATTGTTGAGAAGGAAACCGAGCATTTGTCCGGCGGCTGTGACACGCGTGATACAAATGATGGCAGTCAATTTTACGCAATGCACTACCCCGTCCCGTCTAACTGGTACGATAGCGACTTTGATGATTCGGCCTGGCCACAAGCCTATACTTATACGAATGCGACAGTTGGAGTGAACAACAAACCCGCATATACGAATTTTACGGATTTATTTGATGATCCAGAGCACGATGCACAATTTATCTGGTCGTCGAATCTCATTTTGGACAATGAAGTGCTTGTGCGATATACCGTAAAGTAGGGAGTTGGAAACTACAGGAGGTGGCAAATGATGAGGCGACAATTGAGGATGTTCGGATTGGTTTTTTGCGTGATGAGTGTGTTGTGTGCCGGTTATGCGGAAGGGCACAGGCTCTACAGCGATGAGAGTGATGTGACGGATTTCAATGATGACGGAAAAACGGACTTCGTTGATTTTATCATGTTCGCGGCTGCATTTGGTTCGCAGCAGGTACAGTTCGATCTAAACCAGAATGGTTTGGTGGATTTTCTCGACTTTCTGGTCTTTATCTCTGCATTTGGACAGCCTGGATCCTCTGGCGGCACACAGGGCGATGCCCCTGTGAGCGCACAAGCATTCCAGCATTTTGCAGACCGGCTGAACATCCAGTGGGATGATGATTTTTTGTATATCGAGTCCAACGCTTTTCCCGATCACCGCATGATGGTGGGGATTACAGCCTGGAATCAGCAGGTGCCTCTGCCGCAGCCTTATCAGGGTGATAATGCATGGCAGATCCCATTGAAACCCGCGGTTGCAGATGTGCCAGTTTATGCAAGCCAGACATTGTTTCGGGGTGCTATTGGTCTGGCTATTAATGGCGTGCCCATTTTTAATCCCATCAAACAAAATGGCCGCACAGACACGTATTTGGCTGGGGAGTTGGATGAATTTGGAGGGCATGCCGGTCGTGCGGACGACTATCACTACCATATCGCGCCTTTGTTTCTTATAGAAAAAGTGGGCGATGCTGTCCCCATTGCGTATGCGCTGGATGGCTACCCGATGTATGGACTCAATGAAGCCGATGGTACCCCGGCAACGAACCTGGACGATTTGAACGGACATTTCGATGCAAATGGAAATTATCACTATCACAGCACGCTGGATTATCCCTATGTCAACGGAGGATTTAAGGGTGTTATTGAACTGGCCAGGGGAGAAGAAGTCGCCAACCAGCCCCGCACAAGGCCCGTTCGGCCTTCGGGCACGGGGATGCGGGCAAATATCACAGATTTTGTGAAGGGGGCAGATGACTGGTATCGGCTTACGTATGAGGCAAACGGTGGAACACATGCGATTGCCTATTTTCTCAGGCCCGATGGGGATTATGATTTTCAATTTGTAGATGCCAGTGGCAATATCACGCGACAGACTTACCGATCCAATGGGAGTGTTGCGGTGGAAGGTGGTGGAATGTCCGGTCAGGGCGGTGTGCCGAGTGATTCAGGTGTCCCCAGTGCAACCGATCCACCCGATACGGATTCCGATTCTTTGTTTGTGGCATCCGAGTTGTTGGGACGACCAACCGATAAGTCCGTAACTGTCAATGTGGTTCCATCAGCAGACCTGGAGATTTATCTGGAATACGGAACAGAATCAGGTGTTTACACAAATCAGACATCTGTGGTGAAGGGGTCGCGAGATACACCGATTGAAATTGCGATGGAGGGATTGCTTTCTAACACGCAGTACTATTATCGAACGCGCTACCGGCGCGCAGGAGAAACAGAGTTCAAAAGGCGAGGGGAATATACTTTTCACACATATCGTCCACCTGGGACAACATTTACCTTTTCGATTCAGGCTGACGCACATTTAGATGGTCGGTCCAGCCTGGGACTCTACCATCGATCGCTGGAAAATGTGGCAGCATACCAGCCCGATTTTCTTATTGACCTCGGTGATACGTTTATGTGCAACAAACACTCAGAACCACTTACGGATACCAGAAGACCCGCACCCAATTACGCAACTGTTGAGCGTCGGTATTTGTACGAGCGCGGAAATTTTGGGAAGATTACGCATTCTATTCCTCTGTTTCTCGTCAATGGCAACCACGATGGGGAAGAGGGGTGGTCATTGAATGGCACACCGAACAATGTGGCTGTTTGGGCCACAATGGCGCGTAAAAAATATTATCCCAATCCCGTGCCAGATGTGTTCTATTCCGGGGATTCCGATGAAGAGCAATTTGTTGGCGTGAGAGAGAGTTATTATTCGTGGTCGTGGGGAGACGCGCTATTTGTTGTGATTGACCCTTATTGGTACACGACAACAAAGCCCAAACGCGGTGGCGTATCGGATAACTGGCGCTGGACCCTTGGCGAGAAGCAATACCAGTGGCTACGGCAGGTGCTGGAGGGGAGTGATGCGACCTTTAAGTTTATATTTTCACATCACCTGGTGGGGGGCATTCATACAGGAGAAGGACGTGGCGGTATTGAGATGGCTCCGTATTACGAATGGGGCGGAAAGAATAGAGACGACAGTTGGGGGTTTGACACAAAACGCGCGGGATGGGGCAAGCCTATTCACCAATTGATGGTGGAGAACAATGTGTCGGCTTTTTTTCACGGTCATGACCATGTGTTTGTGAAGCAGGAGTTAGATGGGGTGGTGTATCAGGTGTTGCCACAACCCAGTAATACCAATTATCGGAACGGTAATAGGATAGCCCTTGAAGGGGGGTATTTGAGTGGCACTGTCCTGGGAAATTCGGGGCATTTGCGTGTGACTGTTTCTCCTGATGATGTTTTGGTGGAATACATCAGAGCTTATCTGCCCTGGGATGAAGGTGCTGGACGGACAAATGGCGAGGTGAGCTATTCTTATCGGATAGACAAAAGATGACCCAGAGCAAGATGCACAATTTATATGGTCGTCGAATCTCATTTTGGACAATGAAGTGATTGTGAGATATACCGTAAAGTAGTGTTATGCTATGGAGGAATTGCAATGAAGCGGAGAGAGTTTCTCGGTGTAGTCGGTGCTGGTGTATGCGGGATGGCTGTGGCCAATGCGTTTGGTCAAGTTGCGTCTAAGCGTCCCAATTTTGTATTTATCCAGGGTGAAGCACAGGGTTGGGCGAGTCTGTCTGTGCCGATGGATGATCGGGTGCCCAATTCGGTGAGTGATTTTCTCTATACGCCCAATTTGGCGAAGCTGGCTGAAGATGGGATGCGGTTTTCGAACTTTTACGCGCCTTCGCCGCGATGCACACCATCTCGGGTCTCGTATCTTACGGGAAAAAGTCCGGCAAAATTGCGAATGACGTTTGTGAATCAAGTTGTTGGTAATACGAAACTGATTCCGCCAAGGCCGTTGTTGGAGATGCCGACCGAAGAGATTACTATTGCTGATTATTTGAAACAGGAGGGTTATGTCGCGGCTCATTTTGGCAAGTGGCATATGGGGAGAAAAGATCCGAGGTTCCACGGTTTTGAAGAGAGTGATGGCCCAAATAATAATGGCGGACCTGAAAATGTTCGCGATCCCAATCCGAAGCAGGCGTATGCAATAGCCGGGAAGGGGATGGCGTTTATAGAACGTCAGGTTGGCGCGGGAAAACCTTTCTATTTGCAGTTGGATCAATATTCGAGTCGGCGTGGAGAGCATGCCTTGCCGGAAACGCTGAAGGAGGTACAGAAGCGTGCTGGTGGGGCAGATGGTAGGCGTTTGGGAGAAATCGCAGCTTGCCTGGATATTGACAAGACGATTGGTATGGTTCTGAATAAAATTGAGGAACTGGATATTGCCGATAATACGTATGTCTTTTACTCTGCTGATCACGGCACGCCGGGACGGTCTTCAAATGCGCCTCTGACGCTGGGAAAAGGCTCTGTTTGGGAGGGTGGTTTGCGCGTTCCGTTATTGGTGCGAGGGCCAGGTATCAAAGCTAATACGTTTGCTTATGCGCGGACAATGGGTATTGATTTATTGCCAACTATTGCAGAATTGTCTCGGGGCAATGGATCTTTGCCCGAGGATGTTGAGGGCGGGAGCCTTGTATCTATTTTGGTGAATGGGGGTAAAGGTGAAGTGAAGCGGTCACGCGAGGAACTCGTTTTTCATTTTCCGCATTACGATATGGATCCCACAGGACCTGCATCGGCAATTATGTTGGGCGATTACAAGCTGATCAAATTTTATGAGGCCAATAAACTGCACCTGTTTGATCTGAGTAAAGATATGGGTGAGAAGAACGATCTGGCAGATCGCGAACCAGAGGTTGTTGAGAAATTGCACGACCGGCTAAATGAATATTTAGCATCCGTTGATGCCCAAATGCCCAAGCCCAATCCAAATTACGACCCGAGTCAACCAGCAGGTGGACGAAGAGAGAGAAATAATAGGAGAAGGCGGAATTAGTATTGATTTGCGCCAACATTACTCGGCGTTCGTTGATTGGCGCACATAAGGTGGCGTACTAAGTCAGAAGGGTTTTCTAACTCTGCCAGTTGGCCGCGCATGTCTTCTTGTGGGATAAACCAGGGGCGCATATACATGCCGAGAAGAACAGATCGAATTTCATCGGTTTGGTTTGGGCGAGCTGTATGCCAGCAGGCACCGTGCATGACAATGGCACTTCCGCGTTTGCCGGTGAGGATTTTACCACCGTCAATCCATTGGTTTTTGAGTTCGGGCGGTGGTGGTTCGCCTTTGAGGTGGCTTTGGGGCAGCATGGCGGTTGCGCCGTTTTCTTCGGTGAGATCGTTCAGAAGCCAGATGGTTTGACCTGCGAGACGGCCAGGCGGCCAGGGCGGTTGCACAGACCAATAAGGGTAGTCTGAATGCCAGCCAAAACTGTCTGCGCCCGGATAGACTGTATTGCCAGACCAGGTGGAGCAGACCATGTCGTCACCGAGGTATTTGCGCCACAGGGTTACAATGGTCGGGTGGGACATGAGTTCGAGAAAGATGGAGTGCTTGACGGCGATGCGCCCTACGCGCTGCGTTTTGGCTGCAAGGGATTGCTCAGTGGCTTCTTCTTTGAGGAGTTGCTCAAGAATACTTCGTGCTTCATCGGCTTTTTTTTCTGGGATGACTGAAGGAATGATATGGAAACCCACTTCATCAAGGTCGGACATGATTTTTTTATAGTCGATATTTGTTGGCATTTTTGCTCCGTTGTTTTAAATGGGAAGATGATTAATGTCGGACGATAGTTCCCCTTGTTAAAATATAAGAAAATGTCAAAACCGATAAACAAAGTTTATTGAAAGTGAAACCTGGAGGTAATGGCATGGCAAACGGATGGTTTCGGTGTTGTATGCAAATAGGTTTTGTGTTTTTGATGTGCATTGGACCCGTTGGAAAGTTGCACTCTAATCCCTTATCGCTTCAAGCGTCAGATATAACAACCGACTTTAATGCCGATGGTGAAACAAACTTTCTCGATTTTCTCGCCTTTGCAGGTGCTTTTGGCACCGATCAAGCCCAATTTGATCTTAATCAAAATGGGCAAGTAGATTTTCCTGACTTTCTGATATTTGTTAGAGCATATGGTACGAATGGTAACACATCCTTGCCGTCTGCGTTTTACAAGCTACCAGATGATTGGCAGGTTGTACCTATAGAACAACAAAATTGTGCAAAAGAAGAGCTTGTTGGTGTTGATCATGTTTATGTTGAAACGGCATCAAAATTGTTGGTGTGGCTTACCGGCACGGTTGAAGATGCACATTATGAACCCATTGGTGAGGTGGCAAATTATTTTGGTTTTGCAGCACTCAGGAACGAGATTCGGGAACGCGAGGGGAACAATGCAGATGTCTCTTTTCGGGGGGCAGTCTATAAGGAAGTTTTGGAGCTTTTGGATGATACTCAACGGTCATTTTTATATGAATTATTGGCCGAGCATCGAACGGCAATCAACGGATTTTTGGAAGACCGCGTTTTGTTGGTCGATGAATTGTGGCGTTTAAAAAATAACGTTACAATGGACTATGTTCGTGTGATGAACTTGATACAGTCAATTGGGGAATACGAAGGCACCATTACGGTCATAACGGCCCAATACTATGCAAAATTACTACCTCTTTTAAGCTCTGAACAGGTGCAATACTTAGAAGATATTCGTCGTGGCGTTGTCACGGTAGATCAGATGCAAAATACCTCATTGCGATATGCTGCAGAAGCAAGAACTCAATTTAACGCACTTAGCCGTGATGATGCTAAATTGATGCAGGAAGTGTCGAGCAAGTTCATTGCCTGGGCAACGGGTGATTTAGATGACGCGCTCTTTTTGCCAAGAGGTAAAATTGGCAACTATTTTGGGTTTTCAAGCTTTCGATATGTAGATCGAACATCGGTGAGTCGTGGGGGGGCTGCGGCTTTGATCGACCAGGTATTAACCCCAGATCAACAAGCCATTCTTTGTGGTCTCTCGACTAATGTTGTGGGTTATACCCAGGATTATGTTAATGGCCGAGCGACTTTGATCGCGAAATTGGATGCTCTCAAAAAAGATTCCACGCTGTCAGTAGATCATCTTATAACGGACTATGCTGATCTGGCTGGCCAGGGTGAGGGCCGCAGAGTAGTGGTAGAAGCATTAACATATCATCTCATAGAGTCTATGATGAGTGCAGAACAAATCCAAAGTCTTAAAGCACTTAGAATCACAAATTAAACGATTCAGCTCAAATTTTCTTTTATAGATTGGCAAAAAGGCGACCCTCGCAAACCAGAGGATGTTGCGAAATTACACGATCAAAAGATAAGCTAACACGCTACGCCGCGCCAACTTGCGCGGTGTATTTTTTTAAAAAACTGACTTACGCAATCAACCAGAGAAAAAACGCGAGTGAGCGATGTACAAACTGCGTAGCAGTTCATTTGAGGGTTTTACAGTGCGGCGGACAAATAGGCAAGTGGTACATATCTTTCACATGACCGCCCATTCATCGCTCAAAATATACAGAGACAGTTCTGAGCCAAATAGACAATCCTTAAATTCAAGTTGAAAAAAAGGGCGCGATACAGCATATTGAAGGCATAATAAGGGTTATTTGATGCTGTCCATACCATTTGTCGCGCGATGCTGTGACATTGGCCTGATATTTGCTTGAGTTCTGATTGTTGCATTTGTCCAATGCACCGTGCGGCGATACAGGTTTCCAATCTTGATGAATTTGAACGCATGTTAGATTCAACGACGTGATATGAAAAAAATATCAGCATCCATCCCAATTTACACCATCGGTTACGGTAGCCGTTCCATTGAGCAATTCATCGAAGTACTACAACAACATGAAATTGCCTACCTCGTTGATGTGCGCTCAGCTCCCTATTCTCGCTATAAACCCGAATTTTCCAAAGAGGCTCTGGAGGTGAAGCTGCAACAGCACCGGATTCGGTATGTGTTCATGGGCGACACGTTGGGCGGGCACCCTGATGACGAAACTTGTTATGATGCGAAAGGGCAGGTGGATTACGAAAAGGTAAAGGATACCGAAGTCTATCAGAGGGGAATTGAACGTCTCCAGACGGCCTTTGCTCAACAACAATGTATTGCTCTCATGTGTAGCGAAGGAAAGCCGGAGCACTGCCATCGAAGCAAACTGATCGGAGCCTCGCTCACGGCACAGGATCTCCCCGTGATTCATATTGACGAAAACGACGAGCAGCAGACGCAGAATGACGTCATTGTGCGTCTGACAAAAGGGCAAATATTTCTGTTTGGCGGACATACATTCCACTCACGTAAAGTAGAATCTCCTCTACCTCAAACGCTGCATCAAACAGCCGAAGAGGTGCTCAATGACGTTTTCGAGTATGAACAGTTCCGACCTTTGCAGGAGACAATAATCAGCCACATTCTCAACCGGCACGATGCGTTGATTGTTCTGCCAACTGGGGGTGGGAAGTCGCTCTGCTATCAACTGCCCGCCCTTATCTTCGATGGCCTAACCGTTGTCGTATCTCCGTTGATTTCGCTTATGCAAGACCAGGTGATGCAATTGCAACAGCGGGATGTTTGCGCTGCTTTTCTCAACAGTACCCTTAGCCATTCAGAATATGTTGCCACAATGCAGCGTGTCAAAAGGGGTGAAATTAAGCTACTTTACGTTGCTCCTGAAACGCTCCTGCGACCTGAGATTTTGTTGATGCTCGATGAGTCTCAGGTGGTCTGTCTTGCAATTGATGAAGCACACTGTATTTCACAGTGGGGCCACGATTTTCGTCCAGAGTATCGACAACTGGTTTCCGTTCGTGAACGATTCAGGAACGCTGTCTGTGTCGCGCTGACAGCTACTGCTACGCCACGGGTTCAACAGGACATCAAACAATTGCTCAAAATTCAGGCGGAAAATGAATTCATTGCCAGTTTTGACCGGAAAAATCTCTTCATGGGTATTGAATTGAAAGAGGAGGTACTACAGCAGACGCTTGCATTTCTCAATACCCATCGTGATGAATCCGGTATCATCTACTGCCAGACAAAGAAACAAGTTGAATCGCTGTTTCGCAATTTAGTTGAACGTGGGATCTCGGCACTTCCCTATCATGCAGACCTGGATAGCGAAACCCGTAAGCAGAATCAGGCAGCTTTCATCAATGGGGACACTCAGGTGATAGCCGCAACAATAGCTTTTGGAATGGGGATTGATAAAGAAGATGTACGTTTCATACTACATGTAGGATTGCCAAAGGAACCTGAGTCTTACTATCAGGAGATTGGGCGTGCTGGTCGGGATGGACATCGAGCGGATTGCCTTTTACTGTTCAATCACGGCGATGTTGACACCATCAAATATTTCATAGATCAAGGTGCGCCATCTGAGCGAGAAGGGCGGTTGGAACGATTGCAGACGCTTGTTGAGTGGGCAACTTCTATAGAGTGCCGCCGCAAAGGGTTATTAGCTTATTTCGGAGAACACTACGAAGAACAAAATTGTGGAATGTGTGACAACTGTCGCCAGGCGGAAATGGAGCGAGTTGACTTAACGGAGCAGGCTCGCAAATTCCTCTCCTGTATTGTCGAAACAAGGGAAATTTTCGGTGTAGAGCATATTATCAATGTATTACTCGGTTCAAAAGCAAAGAAGATTGTTAAGAACCGGCACCACCAACTCTCCACCTATGGCACCGGCAGAGAATATGACAAAACACAATGGAAACATCTGGTACTACAATTCATCCAACAGGGACTTCTTAATCGAGATCTACAACACGGCAGTCTCAAGCTGAGGCCTGATGGGCGTGAGGTGATCAGAGGCAAAATGCAGTTTTGGGGATTTCCAGTGGCTTCGGCAGACCACATGACTGAAGAACCTGTTTATGATACGACATCCGAAGAATCAAACGGATATAGCCAGGAACTTTTCGAGCAACTTCGCACCAAACGCAGAGAGTTATCGGAGGCTGAACACGTACCAGCGTTCGTTGTTTTTCACGACAGGACGTTGCGAGCAATGGCTGCCCAATTACCACAATCAGTGGAAGCATTCGGGCAAGTTCCCGGTGTCGGTCCTGTGAAAGTTGAGAAATATGCCGATGTCTTTTTGCCTATCATTTGTGATTATTGCCAAAAACACGGGCGAGATTTTTATGCCCAAAGGCAGGGATAATTGAATTCTGGTTCATCCGCCAGGATCTGATCTCGGCGTGATTTGGTTTTATGAACTACTTCCTGCAGACCATGTATTGCCACCTGCCCGGACCGCACCTTCTGCTTTTAGAAACTCCGCACAGTGGATCCCGCCGCCCAGACTGTTGACCGGTGTGATTTCGTGGCCCATTTCGATCAATCCATTCACGATATCATCGGGCAGGGCACGGGTCACACTTACCGGCTCGTGGGTTTGTACATGCATTCTCGGTCCACTGACAGCCTCGAAGGATGTTGCGCCGTAATCGACGATCTTTTGGGCAGCACGAGCGTTTACAGAGATGATACGCCTGCCGCCTGGCATTCCGATCGCTACATCCCGATCTGGAAGCTGAATGATGAGCGGAACTGTATTGTTCAGCGGTCGCTTGAGCGAAGCCACGGAATTTTTGCGGCCGGGTCTGGGATCCAATCTACACATCCCATGTCCCAGAATAATGCCTGTATCCGGTACCGTAACAAGGGAACCGAAAGCCCCGCCTTGAGAAATTGTTACGGACGCCACATTACCTTCGGCATCTGCAGTAGAGACGTGGAGCGTGCCATCATTTGAATCACCCATTGGCGGTGGCACAAGCTGATCTACCGCATTGGGAAACTGGCGCAGTGTTTCCACGCGACCGGCTGCATAATTTTTGCTCAGGAGTCGCTCGACCGGTACATCCACATGGTTCGGATCCGCGAGATGGAGAAGGCGATCTCGCCAGACCAGCTTGAGAAGCTCGGCGAATCGGTGCCAGTACTCGACCGTGTCTTCCGGCAGGGGATCGAAGCATTCCCACATGTTGAGCAGTTGCAAGCTGGACAATCCGCCGTTGGGCAAAATTGCACCATGTACGGATGCCTCGCGGTAGGTCGTGGTATATGGTTCGGTCACGCCTGGTTTGAAGGCAGCCATGTCTTCTATTGTCAAAATACCGCCAGTGGCCTGAACGTGATCCACTATTTTGTGACCGATTTCCCCTGTGTAGAAATCCTGCCATCCAGCTTCAGAAACTCTTGCAAGGGTTTTTTCCATATCGCGGCGGTGCCAGATGTCATCTGCTGTTGGGACACGTCCCTCGGGCATCAGGTGTTTTTCTGTCGCTTCGAATCTGCGGATCACGTTCTGCTGATTTTTGATCGCCCCTGCAGTAGAACCGAAGGGAAAGCCATCCTCGAGTAGCTTCAGCGATGGTGCTACCACATCAGACCATTTGAGTTTTCCCCACTTTTCCCAAATGGTGCCCATACCTGCCATCATACCCGGGGGACCAATGGCGAGAGAGCCATGGACGTTGGCATTGTCCTTTACGCTACAGTTGTATTCATTTTCATTGATGCCTCCGCGGGTACGCGTTGGCAGGATGGTGTACATGTGTTCGTGAGCCGCTTTGGGCGAAATTGAATTGGCGTCTATTGACCAAACTTTGCCAGTGGCGCCTTCCAGGATCACGGCGCACAGGACATAACCGCCTACACCCGTGGACTGTGGCTGTAACATGCAGCATGCCATACTGGTCGCTACCGCTGCATCAAAGGCGTTGCCGCCCTGTTCGAGTATTCTCGCACCAACTCTTGCCGCTTCTGGAGGTCCGGCTGCAACTGCTCCTGTCGTGCTGGTAACTTCGTGTCCTTCCGTCATATTCGTTTTTTCCCTGTTTATTTTACTGCATACTGCATCAATTTTTCTTCGTCGATTTCAATGCCCAGTCCCGGGCGGTCGGGTAGTTCGAGATAGCTGCCATTTCGCGTGAGGGAGTGTTTGAGAATCTGATCGCTTTTTAGCTGGAAGCTCTGGTCGAAGTGTTCCATGATGACAAAGTTGAGAATGCCTGCTGAGAGCTGAAGTTGCGCTGCGGTTGACAGGACGTTGCCTGCGCCAACTGCTGGGGCGAGTGGGATGTCGAAGGTTTCGGCGAGGTGGGCGATGCGCTGGCTGCCCGTGATGCCTGTTCGCGCGAGGTCTGGCAGGAGAATGTCAGCGGCATGTGCTTCCAGAACAGCGCGGAATTGATAGGCATTGTAATATTCCTGGCCGATGCAGATGGGCAGGGTGAGGTCGCGCGGCACTTCGGCATGGCGGCGGAGGTCTTCGCTGGGCACGGGCGATTCGAGCCAGAAGACGTCGAATTTTTCGAGCTCTTTACCCAGGGCAATTGCACCGGGTACGTCGTAATGCCAGGTGAGATCGACGAGGATATCGACATCGGGACCAACGGCTTCGCGTGTGGCTTCTACGACGGCAACGGCATTTTTCAGGGGGCGATTGAGGTGATATTTGACCGCGTCATAACCCATTTCAACGGCTTTGAGGGCTTGCTCAACACCGATTTCGGGCGTGGGTCCCTGAATGTTGTTGTAGATACGCACTTTGTCGCGGTAGGGGCCACCGAGGAGGACATAGCAGGGTACATCGAGAGCTTTGCCCGAAAGATCCCAGAGAGCGTTGTTGATGCCTGCAAGGGCGGCCGCGAGATAACCCGAGCGGTACCCTCGACCTCGCATGGTGCCGTAGGTCATGTCGTAGAGCTTTTCGCGGGCGAGCGGATTTTCTCCGATGAGAATGGGCGCAAACAGGCGATCTACAACTGCTTTGGTGGCTTCGGGAACGAGCAGGGATTGGCCTTCGCCCCAGCCGACGATGCCATTGTCGGCGGTGATTTTGACAAAGAGCGCTTCGGCATAACGCGCAGCCGCCATGTCGTCGATGGGAGGCGTTGTGTCGTAGGAGAGCGATTTGCGAGGACGTGCATAATCGGGAATATTTTCAGCGACATTGGGACGGGGTAATTTGACGACGTATGCGTCGATTTGTTCTATTCGCATCTGTGACTCCTGTTCTGAATGATTTCTCAATTATGCAACGCCCCAGCCAGGATACTTATCCGGATCTGCAAACTCCTGTCCCAATTCCAAAAAGCCACGGGGTCCACGCCTGCCGTATTCAAATGGATCTTTTGTACCTTCCATCCAACGATGCAATCTTTCTTCCATTTCTTGAAGTACTGCCCGCGCTTCAGCAGAATTCGCCAGATTAACCATCTCGAGCGGATCTTCCTGCCGGTCAAACAGCCAGGGACCTCGCTCATTGGCAAACCAACGCGCATACGTATAGTGTTCGGTACGCACACCGCGCCAGCGCCCAACCCAACCGTCGCGATTGGGCCAACCGTGTGCCATATTTTGCAAATAGACAGACTCCGATCCGCCAGGCGTTAACTCTGTATCTGCAGGTGCTTCACCGCCCTGCCACACGCTCGAAATATCTCGTCCTTGCAGACCTTCTGGCAACGGCACGCCACAAGCACCGAGCAATGTAGGTACAATATCAATCGCACCAAAGAAAGCATCCGTTCGCGTACCAGCTTCAATAGCATCAGGCCAACGCACCACAAACGGCACATGGCAAGATTCTTCATAAGGTGTTGCCTTTGAAGCCCGCATTGACTCGTCCAACCATCTGCTACTGGGTTTGCCATACCCATGGCTTGAAAGGTGATCTCCATGATCTGATGTATAACAGACAATTGTATTGTCCTTGACCCCCAGGCGATCCAGGGCTTCCAGCAATCGCCCCATCTCTGCATCAAGTCCTGTACAACACCCGTAATAGTCTGCAAGTTCTTCATGTGCCCATGCTTTCATCTCGTCTGGTACATTGCCCGGCACATCCATGTCCGCAGGATCATAAATATTATATTCGTCGGGATACTGCTTATATGGCCAGTGAGGAGGGCGCCAGGACACAAAGACGGCAAATGGATCGTCTGTTCGAGCATTCAGGTGTTTTTCTATAAATTGAATAGCCAAATCCGTTTCGTTCGTTGGAGCCCAGCCTCCGTAAAAGTTCGGCCCCTCATCATTTTCGTAATAGGTTCTGTCGAAGTAGGCGCCTCCCCCTCTTCCGCCTGCCAGCGCTGCAAGATAATCCAGTCCGTACCGATTGTCGTCGCCGTATGGCCCTTTACCCAGATGCCAGGTCCCCACGTGCGCAGTGCCATACCCATGCTCGCGCAAAGTGCCTGGCAAGGTTGGGATATCTCGTCGCGGGCTGTACTCATTATCAATCACCAAATTTTGCCAACCATACCGACCGGTTAACAGAATCGCTCGATAAGGCGAACACAGCGGATGGTTGGAAAACATATTGTCACACACCATTCCTTCAGCTGCCATCGCATCCAAAACAGGCGTTTTGATTATGTCATTGCCATTCGCACCCAGCGCGCTATAACGCTGCTGATCAGAAAATACGAACAGAATATTGGGGCGTTTCTCATTACTCATGGGAATTCCTTTCATAATGGTTACAGGAGGGACTTGAGCAGGTTGCTCAGTAAACGATCAGCTACTGGATCGGTGCCCAGGTTTTCGACAATGCGATGAGTACACAGGACATATTTGCCATTGCCGTGGGAGATTTGTGTGAGGTCAGCGCCGTGAAAGGCTTCGGTGACGCCGATGTAGTTCTGTTTGTGTTTGAGGCCCGCATACCAGTCATAGGTGATGTTGCCGCCTATCCAATCGGTTTTGGGTTCTACAATAGACCACTGGGAGGAGATGTTTTGATATTCTTGTCCCATGAGGCAATTTGAGGGCAAGCCATCGTAGAAGGGGTGGTCTTTGACGACATGACTACAGGGCGTCCATAATCCTTTGCCGGAGTAAAGTGATAGTGGGAATGGGAAAAAGGTGTCTTTGGCGATGTGGCGAGACATACGGCTTTTTCCTGTCTCCATTTTGAGAAGATGCATGGCTGGCAGATTGAGGAAGAGCGCTGTGCCGCCGTTTTCAACCCATGTGGCGAGATCGGCGAAGCGGGTATCGGGTTTGCCGTTCCAGCCCTGGAGGTTGGCGAGGACGAGTTGGTCTGTGGGGGAGTGAGTAGAGAAGTCGGTCGTGTTGGTAAGGTATCTGCCGAGTGCGCCGTTGAGGTCGATTGTCGCTATGGATACATCTGGAATGGCGGATTTGTTTTTGTCGAGGACGTAGATGCTGGATTGATTTTTGATGGGTTCTGCTTCGCCAGATGTGAATGTCAGTTCGATCTGGCATAGACCTTCGACGCCACGGGTGTTGACTTCATAAGTCGCCAAGTCTGTGATGCCATGGGGTATTGTTCTCTGTTCGTTTATGTCGAGAAGATGCTGTCCGTCGTTTGTGGTGACGCGAAGGGAGAGTGTGCCCGATAGATCGGTTTTGTCATTGACGGTGGTGAGCAGGATTTGAACGAAATCGCTTGCATAGACATTTTGTGCGCTGGGGCGAATGGCGACATAACGATCGGCGAATACTTCTTTGATGGCGTAATAGGGCTTTTTGGGATTGCGGAAGTTGTCGATTAAGCCAGCACCGAGGACCCAATCGCCATCGTTGAGCGCGTGGATACCGATACCCCCGATGTCGGGATTGATGCGACAGGCTTCGGTCATGAGCTTGTTGCCTGTGGCGTGGATTTCCTGGCAGGCTTGTACAAAGGCGTGGAAGTTGGGAAAGATTTGATCTGCTCCGGTTTCGCGGAAGACCGAGAGATACGAATTGAGCAGGCGTTCGTGCATGCGGTAATCCGGTGTGATTGGATTGCCTTCTTGTTTATATTGTTCAAAATTTGCTTCGAGGTCCGGGATACTACCATACCCGAGTTCTGAGATATTGGTGAGCAAGTCGGGTTTGATTTTGCTATTGGTGAACTGGGCGATTTCCAATCCCATTTCTTTGAGTTGCGCCTCGGTTTTGCCGAGTGCGAGCAAGTTGTCATAACTGCGTTGGGGAAAGGGTGTGCCGGGATAGTTGTGTACATCGTTGATGACAATGGGTTCGTAGGAACCGGGTAGGTAAACGCTACATCCATCGGCAAACCCGCCGGCTTCGTCGATGATCATGCGGGTGTGATCGCATTCTCGCGCTTTTAAGGATACGCTGTGTTTGAGGCGTTTGAGGCCGTCGCGCATGATTTCGTTAAACATTTCCCAGATGACGATGGAGGGATGGTTGCGATCGCGTTTGACCATTTCCGTGGCTTCATTTTCGATGCGTTGTTGGGTGTATGGGGTGATCTGGGGCCAGTTGTCCATGCATTCGACGGGGAGTGCGCCTACAAATAGGACACCCATTTCGTCTGCAAGGTCATAGACGATTGGCGGTTGGGGTTTGCGCCACGGGCGGATCATGTTGATGTTGCCGTCTTTGATAAGCTGAAATTCTTTTTTCAGAAGATCGAGGTCGCGTGGGTATGCGAGGGCGTGTGGATAGAAGGCTTCGTTGAAGGTGGTTTTGAGGATGATTTTTTCGCCGTTTAAGTAAAAGTTTTTGCCCTTGGCTGTGAATTCCCGGAAGCCGAAGCGCGTTTTCTCGATATCTGAGGATTCGTTTCCAAGGGCGACTGTGGCGGTGACGACGTAGAGATTGGGTTCGTCGAGTTGCCAGAGTTTGTGGTTTGCGATGATGAATATTTCTTCGTGGTGACTTGTACCGGGATTCAAGTTGATCGTTTCTTGTCCAGAGGCGACCTGCGTATCGCTTTTGAATTCAGTGATTGACCAGGTGATGGTCACGGGTTGTATTTTTAAATCCCAATTCTGAAATGTGTTGGCTACATTGACTTCGCCGGTGTGGATGTCGGATGTAACAAATGTGTCGTCAACGTACACAGGTCCTGTAGCGATAAGGGAAACCGATTGCCAGATGCCACCCGTGATTGCACCGCGCCAGTGCGGCATGTCATCGCGTCCCAGGCCGTCAATGACCACGTCTCGGAGGATGAGGGGCGTGATGACGCGAACGGCGATGAAGTTTTCGCTTTCGGTTAAGAGGTCGTCAATCAGGAGTTCAAAGCCGATGTATCCGCCTTCGTGCGCGCCAGCGGCTTCGCCATTGATCCATATTTCTGCGCGATAGTTGACTGCTTCAAAATGCAGGCGGATGGTTTTTTCCTGCCAGTCAGGAGGAAGGGTAAACGTTTTGCCATACCAGGCGACACCTTCGTAATCTTGTTTGAATTCTTCGAGACATGCGGGAACGGTTATTTGCTCCAAGTCTTCGCAGGCATAGAAATTTTCGCGATACTGTAAGTTGAGCGTGCGGCCCTTGTTGTCGTGATCGTAGATGACTTGCCAGGTTCCGTCGAGTGAGCGGGTTTGTTTCATGTGTTGAAAAGTTCCTTTTTGTTTGGCGAGACCAAATAGCAGATAGAATGATAAAATGCAATTTAGTGTACAAATATATGTAAATCAAGTGATCAAGAGGGTTATACCGATTATTTGTTCTGAGCATTCTCCTTGACACTTCCCCTTGAGCGTCGTAGATAAAACAGATGGATCGAATGTCGGTAAAGGGTCATGCGATAGGAGGAGAAATTATGGCGCCCAATATTGTTTTGTTTCTTACGGATCAGTTGAGACGCGATGCGTTGGGGTGTTATGGCAATGAGATCTGCCAGACACCCAATCTGGATCGACTCGCAGAGGAAGGCATACGGTTTGATCAGGCTTATACCACAAGCCCTGTTTGTTCACCAGCGCGCGCTTCGTTGATGAGCGGTCTTTATCCGCACAATCACGGGGTGATGCTCAATACGCATATCGCGCCTGCGTGGAGTAGGGGATTGTCAACAGATGTGCCGACGTTTAGTCGCTTGCTCAAAGAGGCGGGGTATGTGCTGGATTATGCGGGTAAGTGGCATGTCCATCAAGATATTGGACCTGAGGAATACGGCTTTGATCGGCATAAGATGGGGAGGGGAGTGCGCGGGCAAATAGTTCCCGGTACAGAATTGACGGTTGAGTTTCCCGGAAGTTCTTTTCCTGTGGCGGGTACAGGTGAGATGCTACCAGAAGAATACAAAACGTGGCAAGTAACGGATTGTGGGATCGAGATGTTGCGCGAACGGGCGGGGGGAGACAAGCCGTTTTTTTTGCGAATTGATGCAACAGCACCTCATTTTGCTAATATTGTGCCGGAGCCTTATGCGTCGATGTACGATCCTGAATCCATTCCGCCATGGCCAAACTTTGACGAATCTTTTGAAGGCAAACCCGCGGCTCATTTGCGAAAACATCGAGAATGGAATCTTCAAGATAAAGATTGGGCGTGGTGGCGACAGGTGGTTGCCAAATATTATGGCGATGTGTCTCTGGTTGATACCTGCGTGGGGCGCGTGCTGGATGAGATACGGGAATGTGAGATTGAGGACAATACGATATTCCTTTTCAGTACAGATCACGGTGATTCCATGGGCAGTCACAAGCATTTTGAAAAATCAGGTACAATGTACGATGAGGTATTTCAGATTCCGCTGCTGATGAAAGTGCCGGGGGGAGTGAGTCGCAATGTATCGCAATTTGTTCGGCTGATGGATTTGATGCCGACTTTTGTCGAATGGGGTGGTGGGAATTTGCCCGAGGGATTGGATGCGAGGAGTTTGGTGCCGCTTGTGAATGGCGATGATCCCGACGATTGGGTAGATAGCGTGTATTGCGAAAGCCACGGTGAGGTATGGGGTTATAGCTCTCAGCGAATGGTGCGGACGGAGAAATGGAAATACGTATATACACCTCACGACCTGGATGAATTATACGATCTCGAAGCCGATCCCGCGGAGATGAATAATCGGATTGATGACCCGATGTGCGCCGATGTGTTAGAGAATATGAAAGGGCGTTTGTTGGGGTGGAATGATGCGACCAATGATATGTTTCAATGGCATTGGGTGAGATGGAATTTTCCCGAGCCGATCGCGCCATAAATAACGGAAAATAAAGGTAAGACATGGAATATCGCGAGTTGGGAAAAACGGGTTTGAAAGTCTCGGTGCTGAGTTATGGGGCATCTGGTTTGGGCAGTATTTATGGAACGCCCGATGAAGCTCGGGGCATCAAAGCTGTGCATACAGCAATTGATTGTGGTATCAATTTGATTGATACCTCGCCGCTTTACGGTGGGACAAAATCGGAAAGCGCGCTGGGGAAGGCTTTAAAGGAGATTCCGCGAGACCAATATTATCTGGCAACCAAAGTCGGGCGTTATGCCGGTGGGGTGTCCGATTTTTCAGCCGGACGAATTGTGGAAAGTATGGATGAAAGTCTTATGCGATTGGGGCTGGATCATGTGGATATTTTCCAGTGTCACGATATCGATTTTGTCTCGCTGGACCAGATCGTAGAAGAAGCACTTCCCGCTTTGCGGCGGTTGCAGGAGCAGGGGAAGGCCAGGTTTGTTGGCATCACCGGATTTCCGTTAAAAGTCTATCGATATGTGCTCGATCGGACGGATGTGGATACGGTGCTGTCGTTTTGTCACTATATGCTACATGACACGTCCTTTGAAATGCTGGTGCCTTATTTAAGGAAAAAGGGCGTGGGGATGATCAATGCTTCACCTTTGGGGATGGGGCTGTTCACTGAACGCGGACCGGCACCAGGTCATCCCGCCACCGAAAATATCAAGCGGGTTTGTGCAAAGGCTGTGGCGGTTTGTAAGCAGAAAGGCGAAAATATTTCTAAGCTGGCTATGCAATTTGGATTGGCCAATCCGGATTTTGCAACGACGCTGGTCGGTACAACGCGGCCTGAACATTTGAAAGAGAATATCGAGTGGTTAGAATCGCCGATTGATGAAGCATTGCTTGCTGAAGTGCTCGAGATCCTGAAGCCGATACGAAATACAACATGGACGCGTGGACTGCCTGAGAACAATTGAAATACAGGTTGATCTATACTGCGTATTGCTCCACCGCCTCGGGGTCCAATTCCAGGCCCAGACCGGGTTTGTCGGGATTGGGCGACCAGACGCCATTGACCGGCTCGGAAAATTCTTTGTAGGTTACCCGGTCGGCTTCTTCCACCATGCCGAGATATTCCACAATTCGCAGATTTGGGGTCGCGCAAGATAGGTGCAGGTGGATGAGCTGATAGGCGTGTGGCGCAACGGGCAGGTTGAAGGCGTGAGCCAGGTGTGCCACTTTCATCCATTCGGTGATGCCGCCGACCCGGCCCACATCGGGTTGGACGATATCCGCTCCACCGCGGGCGATGAGGTCTTTAAAGCCGTATTTGGTGTACTCGTGTTCGCCGGTTGCAATGGGAATCGCGGTGGCACGAGCAATGGCGGCCAGGCCTTCGATGTCATCGGCGAGTACAGGTTCTTCAAACCAGCCGATGTTGTATTCCTCAAACGCGTGGGCCATGCGAATGGCTTGCTTGGCGTAGTACCCATTGTTTGCGTCAACGAGAATCTCCACGTCATCGCCCAGTGCTTTCCGCACCGCAGATAGTCGCGCAATATCTTCACCCTCACTTTGACCAAAATCTTTGCCGACCTTCATTTTGACGGACTTCATGCCGCGTTCTACATAGCTGGCCTGTTCGGCAATTAATTCATCCATGCTAAAGTGGGTCCAACCGCCGCTACCGTAAACCGGGACAGTGTCCGTATAAGGACCGAGCAGTTTGTAGAGGGGGGTTTGATAATACTTGGCTTTCAGGTCCCACAGGGCAATATCGACTGCCGAAAGGGCACAAAAAGCCAGGCCCTTGCGGCCCACACCGCGTATGCGCCAGAACATGTCGTCCCACAATTGTTCGATGTTAAGTGGGTCCTGACCCATTAGAATGGGTTTGAGCGATCCTTCGATGATCTCACGGGCAGCCCGGGCGCCTCCTCCGGTGCCCAACCCTTCCAATCCCTCATCGGTGACGATGTGGACAAAGCACTGTGTTCTGCCCCGTTCAAGGTGGCGAATGGTGGCGTCCTGAATGCCTTTTAGATGGGGCATCGACAGGACGGTTGTTTTTACATCTGTAATTTGCACGGTGACGCTCTCCTGAGGGGTGTTATGATATCGGGAAAGGCTGCGTAGCGATATAAATTACGACTACATCATTTAAAAGTCTATCGAGATATGTCGGGCATATACACGCCCCTTAATACATTGGAGGGTATGACATGGAGAAAATCGGTTTATGGATCATGAGTTTATTGACAGTGTCTGTGCTGTATTCAAATGTAGAAGCACAGGGCACATACCCATCTCAACCGATGCTCGATGCGCGGGTTGTAGATATTTTGTATTTAGATGGTTTGCAGTTCAAAGACTTGAATAAGAATGGCAAAGTTGATGTGTACGAAGATTGGCGTCAGCCCGTTGACAAGCGTGTGGCGAATTTGCTTTCGCACATGACATTGGAAGAAAAGGCTGGCATGTTGCTTATCAATACGTTAAACGCCGAGTCTGGTGGTCGGCTTTCTGATCGCGCTGTGCAATTTGTTGAGACGGAAAGGATGACCCGTTTTATCTTTCGCAACACTGTTACTGCGACGCCTGGCTCTGCCACGGGATCGCGGAGGCGCGGTGCTGAAGTTACTCCTTATGAAGCCGCGCAGTTTATGAATGCAATGCAGGAACTTGCAGAGTCGTCCCGTTTGGGTATTCCCGCTCTGTTCAAATCCAATGCCAGAAATCACTACGAGCACGACGCAAGAGCAGGCATCAGCGTTTCGGCAGGATCGTTTTCGGAATGGCCAAAAGAAGCAGGGCTGGCGGCAACGCGAGATATGGATCTGGTTGCGGAGTTTGCCCAGATCATGGCCAGGGAGTGGACATCGATTGGTTTGCGATCGATGTATGGCTATATGGCCGATCTTGCGACAGAGCCGCGCTGGTATCGGGTTCATGAGACATTTACAGAAGATGCAGACCTGGCCGCCAATATCATGACTGTTCTGGTGAAGAATCTACAGGGTGAGCAACTGAATTCAAAAAGTGTTGCGCTGACAATGAAGCACTTTCCCGGTGGCGGTCCCCAGGAAGGCGGTGGTGATCCGCACTACGATTTTGGTAAGAATCAGGTTTATCCTGCGAAAAATTTTGATTATCATGTAAGGCCATTTAAAGCTGCCATCGATGCAGGGGTGTCATCAATTATGCCTTATTATGGCGTTCCAATCGGCCAGCAGTATTTGCCCAATGATTTGGGAATGGCTTTTTCGAAGGGGATTTTGACCGAGTTGCTGCGAAACAACCTCGGGTTTAAGGGGTATGTCAATTCTGATACAGGCATTATTGGTGATCGTGCCTGGGGTTTGGAAGACAAGAGCATTGATGAGCAGATTGTCATTGCTGTAGAGGCTGGAACCGACGTATTGTCTGGTTTTAACAATAACAAACAGATTTTGAATCTTGTGACTGGTGGAAAGCTTTCTGTAGATCGGGTTGATCTGTCTGTGCGCAGGCTCTTAAGAGAACAATTTCAGTTGGGTCTTTTTGAAAATCCTTATGTGGATCCCAATCGGGCAGGTTATCTGGTGGGCAGCCGGGCATTTCAGAAGAAGGCGGAGATTGCGCAGCGCAAATCTATTGTTTTGCTGCAAAACAATGCTGGTGTATTGCCCTTGAAGGCCCAAAGTGAGACCGATTCCATTCAGATTTACACAATGGGCCTGAATCCCGAAGTGGTAAGGGATCCATCGTGGTCAGGTTATGTTGTGGTGGCAGGAGATTATGATTCGAGCAAGGGGGAGGTGCGACCTGTTGTGCCAAAAGGGACGGATTATGCGATTTTGCGAGTTGTTGTCTCTAATCCGCGTTCACGGGAAAGACGCTTTGGCGGAGCTAACCCGGATGAACTGGATTTGCTGGCGTTTTCTGATATGGCAAAGGCCAAATCCTGGTCCATTGCACCTTCTCTCACGGATATTCAGGGTATTATGAAGGAAGTGGGGGCCAATAAGACCATTCTCGCCATTCGGTTTCGGCAACCTTATGTTCTGGATCAGCAAAGCGGATTGAGAAAGGCTGGCGCGGTTTTGGCGACTTTTGGCGTGAGCGATGCAGCTATTTTAGATATTCTGACTGGAAAATTCAAACCTTCAGGGAAACTTCCTTTTGCTCTGGCTAAAAATGCAAAGGCGATTGCGAAACAGGATCCAGACGCACCGGGATACGACAAATCAGACACGCTGTTTCCGTTTGGCCATGGTTTGAGCTATTAGATTAACATATCGTAACGTCATGTGTGACTTCAAGGTCAAAGGTCAAATGAGCACTGTCATTCTGAGCGGAGCGCAGCGGAGTCGAAGAATCTGCTGCCTCAACAGTGTGCATGAGTAACAGATGCTTCGTCAGCCTAGCGGCTTCCTCAGCATGACAGGGTGTATAGCGTATTTATTTTTAAAGTCACACATCGCGTATATCGTACTGGAGGATTAAATAGAATGAATGAGACAGCTAATCTACATTGGTCTTTCAACCACGATAGAGCGGGGCAGGGGCAGTCTCCAGATTTCGCGCAACAGCTTCGCTCCTTGGTAAAGGGGACGCTGGAAACGACTGCCTCCGGAGATCACGGAGGCGAAGTCACCCGCTATACGATTCTCCCCAACTTCAGGCGCGGCTATAAAGGCCCGGCAGACGGCGATGACCTGTCCGTGGGCGAGGTGGTGATCCGTCGGATGGTTGAAGATGAGAATCGCCTGAACTATTCTGTTGTGTATAGAAATGTTGCGAGCGGAGAGCTTATGGAGATGCAATTTACATCCAATAGAGATGCATTTCGCACGTTGACTGGTACCTGGTCTGTGCAAGTAGAGAACTGCGCGGGAGACGGCTACAAGGAATTTTCCTGCGACGGACGCCTGGAGGCGAACGGCTCTGTTTTCCTTACGACCAATGGACTGGATTTGCATGCGGGGTCGGCCGATTTATCCGCACCACTGACCTGCAATTGGACGCTGTTTGACGTGATTCCTGCACTTGCAGACGGCTTGCGGGATTCTGGCGAGGTACAGAGGCTGACGATCTTGGAGGATCTTGAAAAGGTCCGAAACAATGGGCAAGTTCGTTATCTTGAGTCGTACGATTTACAGTTGGACAGCGATTTGGTTGCACTTACGGGATACGCCCTTATTGCAGAAGGGATGACGCCTTCTTACTGGTGGCTGGATGCACATGGGAGGGTGCTTATCGCGACCACTTTGTATCAAACCTTAATCCCGACAGGAGGCGAAAATGCCTGATCGGCCGAATATTCTGTTTATCAACACGGATCAGCATACCTGGGATGTGGTGTCGGCTTATGGCTACCCTTATGTGAAGACGCCGAACATTGATCGGATCGTGCGCAACGGTGTTTCCTTTATGAGATCGTACTCTACCGATCCCGTCTGTGGGCCGACAAGAGCCAGTTGGATGACCGGGCGGTACACTTCGGAATTGGGAACGCCGTTTAACGGAGGCCATCTGCACGAAGATATCCCGGATCTGGGTCAGATTCTCAACAGCAATGGCTACCAGGCGTTTCATTCGGGCAAATGGCATGTCGATGGACGCGATGTCCGGGAATCGTTTCAACTTCTTTATATCGGGAATCGCCCGATTGGTGCTGGTGGTGGCGAGTACTACGACGGGGCAATTACGCATGCCGCAATCGATTTCCTGAGTCGATACGAGGATTCAGACCCCTTCTTCTTGCAGGTGCCTTATGTAAATCCTCATGATATTTGTCAATGCGAACACGATCACGAAGAGAAGACTATCCCGGACCCCATCGCGCAGGGAATATTGAGCGAAGAGGACCTGCCGCCACTGCCAGCGAATTTTCAGTACGACGAACGCGAGACAGTGGTCCACAAGGTGGCGCGCAGGATGGACGAGTGCCTGATCCACTGGCCGATTTTGCGAAAAGTGCGCCATTGGTCCGAGATTCAGTGGCGATACCTGATGTGGCAACACCACCGCCTGGTCGAGAAAGTAGATAGCGAAATCGGGTTGCTTCTCGAGGCTCTGGACAAAAGCCAGTTTCGCGATAACACGTTGATCATGTTCACCATGGATCACGGGGAGGCGTATGGGCAGCACCAGATGTTCCAGAAGTTCTCGCTCTATGAAGCGAGTGTGCGCGTTCCGTTCATTGTCGCTTCTCTGGGCGACAGTCTGGATGTGCCCAAAGACATTCGGGACGAGACTCATTTTGTTTCAGGGGTGGATCTGTTTCCCACTGTGTGTGATTATGCAGGCATTGATCCGGTAGATGGCGTGCAGGGCCTGAGCCTGAGGCCGCTGGTAGAAGGTCAGAACCCTGCGTGGCGGGAGTTTGCGTATATTGAGAGCAACGGCTGGGCGCGTTCTCTCGTGTTTGATCGCTATAAGTATGTCGGCGAGTATATCCCTTTTGGGACGGAGCAAGACCTGGATCCGATAGGACCGGATCCGGACCGAATTGGGCTGGAACAGATATTTGATCTGGTCGAAGATCCCGACGAGACACACAATCTGGCATATCAGCCGGAAATGCGGGACATGCTCAAAAGATTCAGGCAATCGATGATGGATTTTGAAGGGCGGCTGAACCGGCGAAGGATGACGGCTCAACGGCCCGCTGCACAATTGCTCAATTGGGGGAAGCAAATTCGGGAATATTGGGATGCACATCCCGAGTTGGAGGAGATGCGGATACAGTTTTAGTTGGCGCAACCACAGATGCAAAAAAGAAAGGTTTAGCAGATGAGTAAGACGACAGATGATAATCTCAAAGAACGTCCCAATATTCTGATTATTTTCACAGATGATCAGGGATATTCGGATCTTGGGTGTTTTGGAAATAAAAAGAACAAGACACCACGGCTGGATCAACTGGCGAAGGAGGGCACGCGCTTCACCAGCTTTTACGCCCAGCCGGTGTGCGGTCCGTCGCGGTCGGCATTGCTCACCGGTCGCTATCCGGTCCGCAGTAAGGGCTGGGGAATGCCTGCCAGTGAGATTACTTTTGCCGAGTTGATGAAACCCGCAGGATATCAGACGGCCTGTATCGGTAAGTGGGATGTCTCGAACCGGAAGGAAATTATCGAGCGCATGCCGAACGCGCAGGGATTTGATTATTATTACGGTACTCTTGGCGCAAACGACAATGGTTTTATAAAGTTTCACGAGAATAACGCGGCGGTTGGTGAAACGGAAGATATGAGCTGTACGATTCGCCTGTATACTGACAAAGCAATCGATTTCTTGGAAAACAGCCGCGATCCGAACAAGCCGTTTGTGCTCTATCTGGCGCATACGATGTTGCACACGATTATCGATGCATCTCCTGAGTTTAAAGGAAAATCGGCTGGCGGGCTATATGGGGATGTGGTTGAAGAGTTGGACCATGAGACCGGGCGTTTGCTCGACAAGCTGGACGCGCTGGGGCTGCGCGATAACACACTGGTGATCTATACTACGGATAACGGACCGTGGTGCCAATCCAGGTACTATGAAAACAAGAAAGGCCATCCAGAGGGTTCCATCTTTTGGGGCGATCCTGGGCCGTTGCGCGCCGGTAAGGGATCAGCTTATGAAGCCGGGTCTCGTGTGCCATGTATTGTTCGCTGGCCGGGTAAAGTCTCGGCTGGGCGCACCTCGGATGCGCTCTGGGCCACGATTGATTTAATGCCGACTTTTACCGCACTATCAGGTACCAAACCGCCGATGGATCGCGTGATTGACGGCATTGATCAAACCGCATTGCTTTTGGGACAGGCTGAAGAAGGCCGAGAAACCTTTATCTATGATCAAGTGGGAGAAGGCGATGCCAATATGGGCGTCGGTATTAGAAAGGGAAATTGGAAGCTGCTGCTTCCTGGGCGCAAACCGGAACAAGACCATCGATTTCTGATGGATTTTGGAACCAATGGTCTGGAGTTATACGATCTGGATAGCGATATTGGCGAAAAGAACAACGTCGCAGACGATCATCCTGAAGTTGTGAAAGAACTCCGTGAAACCTTAGACAGTTTTAAAAAAGGTGTAGTGGAATGATGGAAAGGTCGTTTCTGACATACCTGTTTCTTGTCATACCAACCTACAATGTGGACACCGTTGTAGATGGTACAACCGCCAGGAAGGAGTAGAGAATGGGTGCGTTTTATATCCCCGAAGATGCAGAGGCGCAGTTTGAAGAGCGCGGTTATTTTGTGGTTCGAAATCTGATTTCAGCCCAAGCAGTTGAGGCCGTGCGAAGTGAGCTTGAGCGGGTCATTGCAGAAAAGCCGGAAGGATTCAGATTGACCACTGATCGCACAGATGACACAGGTGTTGACGGTGATGCGGCGGTATGGGCTGTGGGCGATCGGGACCTTCATAGCCGGGTGCTTTGGGAGGAGTGGCTGACCGCAGAAAACGTGATTGCAATGAACCGACGCTTTCTGGGTGAGAATGTTCGCGTTCAGGGCACACGTTTTTTTACGAAGCAGGCTCGAATCGGCGAATCTGTGCCCTGGCACCAGGACATTTGGTTGTGGGAGCGCGATGCGTCACATGGCATCAGACCACACAAGCGAGAACATTTTAATTGTTGGGTAGCTCTGGAGGCTGTCGATCTGGAGAATGGATGTCTGCATGTTATGCCCGGTAGCCACAAAGGCGACGTGATCGAACACGTGCAGTATGATGGTTTGCACCCAGAGATTCCGCGTGAGTTGGTCGCGGAGAGAACGCTTGAGCCTGTACCCTTAGGGCCGGGAGATGCGGTGGTCTGGCATGCGCATATGTGGCATATGAGTCCACCGAATCCGAGCGATCGCACGCGATGGGGCGGTGTTATGATCACGTTTCGCGAAGAGATGGCTGAAAAGGCGAATCAGGCCGATCGGGGGATGCTCATCCGCAATGGGATGGCGTGTTCGTATCCGGGACCGATTCACAAATAAAGTTGGAGTGAACCATGTCAAAAAAGAATCCGAACATCATCCTCATAAATTGCGACGACCTGGGCTACGCCGATATCGGGTGTTATGGATCAACGCTCAATAAGACACCAGCACTCGACCGGTTGGCCGAACAAGGCATGCGTTTTACCGATTTCTACGCTGCTGCGCCAGTATGCACACCCTCAAGAGCCGCCATGCTGGCTGGGGCATACCCTCGAAGGCTTAACATGCATGCTTTCGACATTCGAAAAATCGATGGCTCAGGAGAGATTCTCGAACATCGGGGGGTGTTGTTTCCAGGACAGGCCGAGGGGTTGAACCCCCAGGAGAAGACGATTGCGTCGGTGTTGAAGGAGGGTGGGTACACAACAAAAATGATCGGAAAGTGGCATGTGGGAGACCAGCCTGAGTTTTTACCTGCGCATTATGGTTTTGATTCCTGGTTTGGGATCCCGTATAGCAACGACATGGGGCTTCAAACTCGGAGCCTTGAAAAAGCCTGGGCGCAACATATCAAGGCTCCCCTGCCTCTCGTGCGGGACAGCGTGGTGGTACAAGAACAGCCCGATCAGACCTCAGTTACGGAAAGATACACCGAGGAGGCTCTGACGTTTATCAGGGAGAACGCTGATCGTCCGTTTTTTCTTTATTTCGCGCATACCTATGTACACAACCCATTGTTCGTACCGGAAGTCTTCGAAAGACAGTCAGAGAATGGTGTCCTCGGCGCAGCAGTCGCGCATATCGACTGGAGTTTGGCGATGCTCGAATACGAGCTCGAACGGTGCGGATTGACGGACGATACCCTCATTATTTTTACGTCCGATAATGGTGGCGCGAGGAAGAGTGTTAATACACCCTTGCGTGGATTCAAGGGATCGACCTGGGAAGGCGGGCAGCGGGTGAACTGCATTATGAAATGGCCTGCACGCATTCCTGCAGGAACAACCTGTGGCGAGATCAGCACCATGATGGATTTCCTGCCAACATTCGCTGACATAACTGGAGCCGATATTGAAGATGGCGTCATTCGAGATGGTCATACGATGCTGGGGCTCATGACGGAGGAAGATGGTGCGTCATCTGGGTACAAAAAATTTCTGTACTTCAAGGAGGGCAATCTTGATGCGATACGGAGTGGCAACTATAAGCTGCATCTCCATCTCAAAGAGCTGTACAATCTGGATGCCGACATTGGGGAGACAGACAATAAGTACTACGAACTTCCTGATGTGGTTCAGAAGCTTTTATATATGGCTGAATTAGCCCGCGAGGATTTGGGAGACGACATCACGGGCGTTACCGGTGCAAACCAACGTCCCTGTGGGTGGGTTGAAAACCCTAAGCCACTCACGACGTACGATCCCAACCATCCGTATATCGTCGCGTTGTACGATATACCGGGATAAATGGAAAATATCTACGAATAGGAAATCTATAGCTTTTTTAACCCTTAAACCAACTGAGTTGATTATGTCAAAACACTTAAATCTAGATGAGCGGCTGCGCGTCCCATACTCTATCGGCACGGGCATTCCCCACGATGCAGAGATTGAGGGGTATGTGCAATCGCTGCGAACCCAGGGTTTCTGCGTCATTGAGCGGGTGATTCCCAAAGATCAGGTCGATGCGGTGCGCGAGAGTGTGCACCGGGGTCGCGAGCTGTTGCAACAGGACCGCGAGGCGGAGCGCCGCAAGCGCATAGAGATAGAGCGTCAGAGAGACCCCGATGCCGAGATCGATGACAGCCCTGAGCGCTTCGAAAGATGGCGCCAGGACCCGGTGCGGCCACCGATGGCACCGCACGCAGAGTTGTGCGATATCGCGCGGTGCGAGACCTTCGCCGAGTACCTCGCGGAGCCTCGCGTACTGCGGGTTGCCAGAGCCGTGCTCGATACGCACATCCGTATTTTGCAGACGGAGGTCAGCAAGTCGTCGCAACCGGCGAAGAAACCGCTATCCGAGCAGCAGCTTAAGCACCGCGGTTGGCATTCTGACTGGCCACACGATCTGAGCGCGTATGGGCCAAATAGCGAACATCCATGGAAGCACTGCGGCGCAGTCGCCCAGCCCTTTCCCGACGTCTGCATGGCACTATCCACGGTCTGGTACCTCGGTCCAGAAGACGTGACCCCGTTCAACGGCGGCACGTGGATCGTGCCGGGGTCGCACAAAGACCCGCGTAACCCGCGAGGTCCCGATGACGGCATCGACGCGCGTGCGCCAATTCCAGGAGAATTTCAGGTCTCTGCCCCGGCGGGCTCGGTTTTTATGCAGGACACAAGGTGCTGGCACTCGACCGGGCTTAACCAGAGCGAACACGAGCGCACGGCGGTGGTGTGCCGATATGCGCCATGGTGGCTGTCTGGGAATGAGTTTGGCAACTTGCACTCGGGCGGTCACACACTAAGGACCTACGTGCCGCGAGAGGTTTTCGCCAAGTTCTCCCCAGAGCTGAAGCTGCTGTATCGGCACATTGCCGAGGGCGAGGAGGATGTGCTACAGCCCGAGAACCAGCACAAGTCGTTGCGCGCCAGGTTTATCGACCAACCGGAACTGCGCCATCCGGACCGCATCGGCGACAACAGCCACATCGCCGCCGGGGACATGAGCGTTGAGGAATGGGAACGCAGCCGCGTCCAAAACGAGCATTGAGCTTTCTATACGCAGAATAAATCCGTTCATCGTTCAGGATACATTTCGCTTCATTACAGGCGTAACCAGGTGTCAACAGGAGGAGGTATATGAGCCATACATACCGGGTCGGCGTGATCGGTTTTGCACATATGCATGTCAACAATGTGGCCGCGTTGTTTGCACAACACTCGCAGGTTAATATGGTGGCCTGCGCCGATACCGTGCCGACGGTTCCCGAGTTGCGCGACGCGCCGTACACTCGTGGGTGGAACATGAAAAACGCGCTGAACGCGATAGGGATTCCGAAAGCGTACGAAGATTATCGAGAGATGCTGGCGAAGGAAGCGCTCGACATCGCAATCTGCACGACCGAAAATGCGCGCCACCCGGAAGTGGTGGCCGCCTGCGCTCAGGCGAATGCTCATGTATGCGTAGAGAAACCAATGGCAATGTCGATGTCTGATGCGTTGCAAATGGCCCGCGCTTGCGAAGCCGCAGGGGTGACAATGGCGGTGAATTGGCCGATTACGTGGCGTCCTGCCGCGAGAAAGGCCAAAGAGCTGATTGATCAAGGCGTGATCGGCCGCGTAATCGAAGTCCGTTGGCGGGGTGGTCATCGCGGACCACTTGGGGCGGGTGTTAGTCATGCGGGCGTGAGCGGAGGTGCGGAAGCGATGACCGAACGGGAACTGGGCGCTACCTGGTGGCATCGCGCGTCGGATGGCGGGGGTGCGATGCTGGACTTCTGTTCCTATGGAGCCCTTGTCGCGCGATGGTATATCGGTGAACCTGGCGTGTCAGCAATCGGAATGCGAGCGAACTTGAATAGCCCGTGGGGTGACGCAGACGACAACGGCGTGATGATCGTCCGGTTCTCGCGTGCAATGGGCGTGTTTGAGGGAACCTGGACTACCAGGCATCAGGGAGTACCAAATGGTCCGATCGTATATGGGACGAAAGGCACGTTGGTGGCAGGGGGTGGTAGGGGCAAGCCAACTGTCCAGGTAGAGGCCGGTGAGAGTGCCACCTATTCGGGCGAGAGGCTACCCCAGGGACGTCGTCAGATATCCGAGGAATTAATTCACCATCTGGACACGGGTGAGCCTCTGCATGAAACGCTGCAGGTAGGCATGAATCTCGATGCAACGGCCATTGTGGATGCTGGAATCCGTTCTGCTGATAGCGGGAACCTGGAGCCTGTGAACGGCCCGAATTGGGCAATCGGATGATGAATAAAGTGATAGAATCACGATTAAAAAGAAATCAACCCAACGTACTTTTTATCGCCATTGACGATCTGTGTGGCTGTCCCGATGTGATGAACGGAGAGACCTCTGTTCACACCCCGAATATGAATGCGCTTGCCCAAAAGGGCGTGTATTTCACCAATGCGCATTGTGCAGCGCCTGCCTGCAATCCTTCACGTGTAAGTGTGATGACCGGGTTGGCGCCATCGACATCGGGCGTGTATCTCAACAAGCAGGACTGGAGAAATTGTAAGAGCCTGAGAGATAGGGTTACGCTGCCTCAATATTTTAAGGACAAGGGATACAAAACCCTTGGCGGCGGAAAAGTGTATCATGGGGCGACCCTGAGCGAAAAGATGTATGAGGGATATCTCGATCCCCGCCCCTGGGACGAATACTTTCCATCGAAGAACCGTCAAATGCCTCAGGAAGTTGCGCCAGATGTTTGGCCTGTAAATGGGAGCAAAAAGTTTTATCGCGGATATTTTGATTGGGCGGCATTGGATATTGAAACTGGAGAAATGGCCGATGCCAAAGTCGTGTCGTGGGCAGAACAACAGCTGTCTCAAGACCATGGTCAACCTTTGTTTCTGGCCGTGGGGATCTATCGACCGCATATTCCATGGTACGTGCCAGAAGAATATTTCGAGAGACATCCCTATGACCAGGTTGCAGTACCTGAGGTTCTTGAAAACGATCTGGATGATGTGCCAGAAGCAGGTCAGGCTATGGCCAGGCGTATATGGCATAAATGGATGGTTGAAAATGACAAATGGAAAGAGGCTGTTCAGGCATATCATGCAGCTATCAGTTTTACCGACGACATGGTTGGGCGTCTATTAGCTGCACTTCAAAACGGGCCTCACGCCGAAAATACTATTATTGTTTTGTGGTCAGACAATGGGTATCATCTGGGGCAAAAGGAGCATTGGGAGAAATTTGCCTTGTGGGAGCAGACCACGCGGGTACCGATGATTATAGCTGCTCCGGGAGAGATTGCCTCGGGCAAGGTCTGCAAACAGGCTGTCAGCCTGCTCGATATTTATCCCACGCTGATTGAATTGTCTGGAGGCGAAATATCAGGAGATTATGATGGCGTGAGTCTGGTCCCTTTGCTGCACAACCCAGAGGAACAGACCCATCGCGCAGTGGTCTGTACACAGGGATGCAATAACCATGCAATAAGATCGGATAGGTGGCGTTATATCAGATATGAAGACGATTCGGAAGAATTATACGATCATCAAAACGATGGGAAAGAGTTCCACAATCTGGCAGATCGGGAAGCGTATGCTTCCGTCAAACAAGAACTGGCATCCTGGCTGCCAAAATACAATGCAGAACCACACCCGACAGGGAGTTCTCAAAAAAACACTAAACATTGATAAAACAAGGAGAATCTATTATGAAGCTCACACTGATACTCGGTCTCATGACCCTCACGCTTATCTCATGGGTCACAACGGCCAGCGCCAGATACCAGGAGACGATGGATCCAAATGGTTCTGCGAAAAACCTCAAGTCCGATTACGGCCTGGTCGATGACGATGCAAAAACCAACCAGAGTTCGCTTTTGCAGAAGGCGGTCAACGAGGTCGCAGCCGCAGGCGGTGGACGGCTTATTCTTCCGAAAGGCACCTATCAATTTGCAAAAGTCTATCTCAAGTCGAATGTACACCTGTTGATCGAAAAGGATACAATTATCAAGCCCTATTGGCCAGAAGGGACAAAAACCGTTGTTTTCATCCTGGACTTTGAGGATACATCCGGGAAGGGACCCAGGCAAAGGGGGAATGAATTCATTGAGAACGTCAGCATTCGGGGACTTGGCGGGCGGTTCATCGTCGATTATTCCGACCGGGAACGACGGGAAGGCGAGGGCGTCCGCACTGTCTTGTGCAGAATGGTCAGAAATTTCCTCATTTCCGACCTCGACATAAAAGATAACTTTACGGTTTATTGCGGGTTGACGATGACCCCTACACGGTCGCGCAACGAAAATGTGAAAAATTGGGAGATCTCTCGCGCTACCGATGGGACCATCCGAAATTGTCGCATCTTCAACGCCAGCCCGGGATATGGACTCGTCCAGTTACACGGCGCACAATCGTTGCACTTCGAAGATCTTTATGCAAAGGGAGGCGTCACCCTGAGACTGGAAACGGGTGCTGTGGGAGATCACACGGCAGTTTACGACATTACAGCCAGAAACATCACCAGTGAAAACGGACGTTGTGCCGTCATGCTCGGACCTCACAGCGCGAACAATGGATTGGTTCACGTCGATGGCGTCACGTCCAAAAGCAGTACATATGCTGTCACCATAGGTAGGGGAAACGTCAAGAAGGCCGAACAGGCGAGAAATCCCGACGCGAAACCCGGGCGCTTTGCCGACGGGTGTTCCATCAAAAATATTCACGCGATTTTTGGGCAAGATGCGCAGGTAAAAACACACGAAATGATGAATATTCCGGAAGAATACTACGATGATCTGAGGCTTAGAAAGGTCACAAAATTCTTTGATGGACCATCGATCGGGGCGGTAAAGGATCACACCAATGGAACGTATCGCGTCGATATCGAAAATGTGACTCTCGAAGGATTCAAGCACAACGCTGACAAGAAGATCCTGACCCCTGAAGACGCCAGACCTGGTAAGTGGGCGCAAGCCCTCAGAAAATGGAAATCAGACCGGGGTATCTCTGTTGAGCCTAAGAAAGTCTCAGATTCAGGAAAATAGCTTTTAGCCCGTTGCCTTTTCGGCTGCCACAATCTTCTGCATATCCCGGTCAAACGACGCTCCGTCGAACGGCACGACGACAATCTTGCTGGCGTGATTATCGTTTCCCAGGTCTTCCGCTTTCTTCACATCAATGACCGAAAAAATAAAGTGCGTGACGTGGCCGTCTTCGACATATGCAGTCGGACGTTCCACCATCTCCCAGTGGTTCACAGTTCCATCTGTGTAGCGGAATACCAGGGCCTCTTTGTGGAAGGCAACGCCCCGGTACGCCCAGTTATGAATACCATCTTCGGAAGTAAAGTGATAAGATATCCCGGTAGGCCAATGGTTGTACACAATGTGATACCTGCCGCCGCTGTACCAGACAGTGGGGTCCTCATTCCGCGTCTGAGGCAGTTCTGGATATTTATCGTACAACCGATCGCTCATGATCTTATAAGGTCCCAGAATGCCGCTTTCGCTGATCAGGGTAGCAGTAGATCGGGGAACAATCATATATCTTCCATCTGGTCGCAGCAGGATTTTGACATTGGCCATCCGGCCGTTTCTTTCATAGCGGGCAAGTGCTGGATCAAATCCGTTGAAATCTACCTCGATCCTGCCGAGCAGTTCAAACGGGCCGTCTGGCGATTCGGAAACAAAGACCTCTCCCAGAGTAATCTCACTTGTTACCGTGGCGTACCGACCGTCGTGCATTCTCAGTCCGATCACATTGTGTCCCTTGCCGCCTTGCCAGTGGGGCCAGAGAAGGCCCTTGTCTTCATAGGGTCCCATAACATGGTCGCTGACAGCGTGTATGCCTTTTGAGTCTTCTTTCCAGCCGGTGCGGTGCGTAAAGGCGTGATGCCAGCGGCTGGCATAGATGTGATAGCGCCCCTCATCGTCCTTCACGATCTTACCATCCCAGTAGCACCAGTTCTCCAGCCTGACATCTTCCAGCCCGTTGTGGATATCGCGCGGCAACACATTCGGATCGCCCCAGACTCCCTGGGAAACCAGAGGTCCCCGAGGCTCCATGGGAAGGAAGTAGTCAATCAGGGTTTTTGCTGTCATACAATCTCCTTCACGTCAGTCGCTTGAAGTTTTCAGTCAAGGCCCATCACATCGCGGACACATGGAAATTCTCGCCAGATGTCGGTGAAACAGTCGTTGCTATTTTTTACGCAATCAATATGACTCATGCGGGCAATTGTGGCATAGCGAATGTTGGGAGAAGCATTGGGGCTGGCGCAGTGGTACACTAAAAAATGAGCGAGAATAAGATCCCCTGCCTGACCGGTGATCATGTGCGGTGGCTCGGGCTGGTCGATACGTGGTTGTCCATTGGAGAGAATTTTAATGCCCATCTTATTGAGATAGTCTTCATAGACGTGATGGGACCCGGGCCAGACTGTGAAATTTCCACTGTAAGGCTCGGGTACATCGGCCAGATATATGATGCCAAAGCAGGTGAAGCCCCGGTGATAGGAACCTTTTGGTTTGCCGTTTCTCCCATTGCCCATATTATCGATGTGACCGGTCGGTTCGGGCGGTGCTTTGCCCAAGACATTGGGAAAACGCGAGGCGGGAGTTGTCCTGCCAATGGGGACTTTAAGATTTCCGTCGCCCAGTAGAGATTCGGTCAGAGAAATGACAGGGCTCTTGTGGTACAGATCCTTAATCATTGGGCTGCTATTGAGGTTGCTGACGACCTCGCCGCCACCGTGGTGCTTTGCCAAATTCAGACCCTTCGGGCTGAGTGTGCCGATGGAATAGTTGATCGCTTGACGAGCCGTGTCAACCATTGATTTTGAGATCGCACCGGGGATTTTGACATAACCCCGGTGGTAAAATTCACGGATTTGTTCAGTGGTGAGTTTCATAGCGTCCTCCCTGTTTGCTATACCCATCTATTTTTGTTTTTGCACACAACTTACATATCTAACGGCACAACTGCAAGCTGAAGATAAAGTTATCATTATCTGTCCGGCAGATTTTTCGCACGGTTCACGAGATTGTGGACATCCATGTATGGTTCGGAACCTGTGGACGTCCAGACGACCTCGCCGGTCGCATCCAGCAGGACTGTGCCGTGCGCTGGGCCGGTGTGGGCCATTCCAAACCAGCCTGCCCATTTGCCAGCAGTGTCTGAGATAAGGCTCGACGACAGCGCAGCAACTCTCTCCTGATCTGGATCGGATTCTGGCGTGATAATCACCAGATTGATGTTGTTTTCCCGAAGCACCTCGTCGAACAAACGCGCGTGCTCGTAACAATGCTCGCATTGAACGCCAGTGATGAACGTGACGACGGTTGTCTTGCCAGTGATCAGGCTGAGTTGCTCTGGCTCTTCCACAACCAGGAACTGTCCCATCATCCCGTTGTCTTCATGTTCCATGATATGGCAGTGGTACATGTATGGAACCTGAGGGTCAGCATATCGCTCGAAGGGCATGATGATCCGAACGAGATCACCGGGAGGCACCAGGACTGTGTCTTTCCAACCGAGGTCGGCACCTGTGGATAGTTGACCGTTGCGATCGATAATTTGAAACTGAACCAAGTGGACGTGGAAAGGGTGAGGCTGACCGCCGCGATTGTGTACTTCCCAAATCTCAATGTCTCCCAATCGCACGACCTCATCAATTCTCGCCATATCCATTATCTTGCCGTTGATCGGTGGTCCCCCTCGTCCCCCTCGTCCCCCTCGTCCACCCTGTCCGTCCTGTACACCTTGTCCTCTCCGACCCCCTCGACCGCTTTGTACACCTTGCCCTCGCCCTCCCCGACCGCCTCGTCCACCCTGTACACCTTGTCCACGACCACCCCGGCCGCCCTGCCGAGGTCCAGCCAACACCATCGGACGGGTTTTGGCGGCGCGTGAGGTATCGATGCGGGAGATGGTGTTGAGGCGCTCTATCAGTGCGTGAGATGCGCGTTTTGCTGGCTGGGGAACGATCTTCAACAATTGCAGGTTCCCCGTGCCGATTCCCCAGAAAAACGACGTGATCGTCTCCAGTATTCCGGCTTCCGGATAGCTTTTCAACACGACCTCAGCACCGTCGCTGAAATCAACCAGGATCTCGGCTCGCTCGCCGGGAGCGAGGATCACGCGGTTGGTCTGGAAGGGCGCCTCAAGGAATCCGCCATCTGTGGCGATCTGATGAAACACACGGTTGTCGTCAAAGCCGATGTAGTAGATTCGCGCATTCGAGCCGTTTAAGAGTCTGAATCGAATGCGACGCGACTCAACCTGGAGAAATGGATTATAGGTTCCATTGATCAGCATGGTGTTTCCGAAGACGGCACCCTGGGTGCGGGCAAAGCGAAACGCACCATCGTCGTCAAACAGTCGGTCCTGGAGCACGAGTGGAATGTCGTCAACGCCGTAGGTCTTTGGCAGGTCCAGCGCATCACTGTTATTGTCATCGATCCACATCAGGCCAGCGACCCCTCGATAGACCTGCCGCCCCGTGGTGCCATGCGGATGCGGGTGGTACCACAACGGAGCGGCCTGTTGATCGACCTGAAAGCTGGCAGTCCACGATTCTCCTGGCTCGATTTTCTGATGTGGTGTGCCGTCCATGCGAGCGGGAACGTGCATTCCGTGCCAGTGCATTGTCGTTATTTCATCCAGGTTGTTCTGGACGATCAGATCGACATCTTCGCCTCGACGCAGTCGCACAGTCGGTCCCAGAAACGGACCGTTAACGCCAGCTGTCGGCGTTTGTTTGCCTGGCAAGAACTCTCGGCTTCCTTCGGCGACGGTCAGGTGAAACTGCCGCCGCCCATCTACAAAGGTTCCAAATAACTGATTGGGAATCAGCAGTTTATTCTCAAAGGTCAACCCACTGTTTGTGGCTCGGATGAACATCAGCCAGTAGCAGGCCACGCCCGATAACAGTACGATAATCAACAGTCTCCTCGTGATCTGCTTCGAGAGTATCTGTCGAACAAAACTCCAGAGCGTTGTATCTACAGGCATGCTTTCTCCTTCTTTGGATGATCCACTTGTATTTCTATTTGATAGCAGAAATTCGTGGCACGTTCCATTACGCAAGAAAAAAGTGGAGTTACCCCGCTTCGGATGCTGTTGCCGAATTGGTTGAGAGGGCTTGCGAAGAAGAGTCCAATGAGTGTGACAATTTTTAAGTGCTTATACATTTAACCCCTCCCTTTGAGATAGAACTGCAACTTGATCTTGTGGCTGCGAAACCTTGCGTTTCACGTCGCTCCCGGTTCTGGCGGGGTCTAAAAATGGTTTACAAATGCAAAAAGTGTGCCAATGTGAGCGTTATTTCAGAGATATATAATCATAAAGGATTGTTTTAAATAAAGAAAAAGAGCCAGTCTGACTATATTATATCGTCACAGTATAGTCGGATTGGCTCTTACATAAGACCTATTACGGTCCCCAAACTATATTACATCAGTGATATTCGAATTTAATTTTTGATGCCCAGTCTTTTCATTTTGTTATACAGGGTAGATGGTGGTAAATCCAGCAGCGCCGCCGCGCCCTTAGGGCCCTTTATCTGATAGTTGGTGGCTTCGAGTACGCCGAGAATATAGCGACGTTCAAATTCGTCCAAAGACACGACGTTGAGGTCTTGATCTGGGGGCAGCCTCTTAAGACCTTGAGCCTTATCTTCGATTCGAGAATGATGCAGTCCCAGATCCCCCACTGCGATTTGAGAATTAGCACACAAGATGACTGCCCGCTGTATCATATGCTCTAATTCCCGCACATTGCCTGGCCAATCGTAGGCTTGCAACGCCTCTATCACCTCTGATGTCAAGGGAGCTACTTGCTTGCCTATATGCGCTGCCATGCCATCCTTAAAAAACTCGGCAAGGTGTGGTATATCCTCTTTACGCTCGCGCAAAGAGGATAAATAGAGCGGAAAAACCTGGAAGCGATAATACAGATCCTCGCGGAAATCACCTGCACTGACCATCTCCTCCAAATCGCGATTCGTCGCAGCCACAATCCGCGTCTGCGCCTTTAGTGTCTCGCTACCTCCAACGCGCTCAAACGTGCCCTCTTCCAGCAAGCGCAACAGCCTGGCCTGTGTTTCCTGAGTCATATCCCCGATCTCATCTAAAAAAAGCGTGCCGCCCCTGGCCAATTCTACCTTGCCCAGCCTGCGAGAAACTGCGCTGGTAAAAGCCCCCTTCTCGTGACCAAACAGTTCACTATCAATCAGCGCTTCAGTTAAAGCACCGCAGTTGACCTGTATAAAAGGTCCATCTCTATGGGCACTGTGTTCGTGTAACACCCGTGCAGCCAGTCCTTTACCCACACCCGTTTCGCCCAGAATTAACACGGTCATGTCAGTGGATGCTACCTTTCTGAGTTGGATTTGAAACTCATGCAGGGCCGCACTCTGACTGATAAATTTGTTGCCTTCCTGAGTGTTGAGTGCAAAGGTGAGTGCTTCAATACGCGGGTCCATATCTACCGAGAGTTGTGTCTGTGCTATTTCCGAGTAATTGAGGTCGCGATCTATCGCCCTGACCTGAAAGGTGTAGTCTCCCAGCGGCAAGTCCCGATAATGCGCCCGCATCTTTCGGGTCGCTGGCTGCCAGTCGGGATCGTATCCTTTCAGGCGATAGGTGTAGAGCATATCGCGCGGATGTGTGGAAAAACTCAGGCCCTTATACTCGAATGTCACATTCTGGTCTGTCGTAGATGATACGACTTCTTTCAGATTCTCATAGACCTTATCGGCAACGACTTGGATCAGACGAACCCTGGGTGGTGTCCGTCGCGGACGGTAGCGCACCAGAGAATTTTGAACTGTACCAAACCAGAAGGCTCCATCGCGATCTTCGAGTATCTGGCACACCGGTCCTATATGCGATGACTTGATCGTCTGGAAAAGTTGGCCATCGTAGTGCACCACGCCCCCGTCTGTACCGAGCCAGAGGTGGCCTTGCCGATCCTCGAACACGCAGCGGATGCGATTGCTCGGCAAACCATCTTCGGTCGTGTAGTTACGAAAGACAACGCCATCAAAGCAAGCAAGACCACTCTTAGTGGCGACCCACAGGTTGCCATTGCGGTCTAAGAGCAAATCATTGACCTCGTGGTCTATCAGCCTGTCTTCAATCCCATAAAACTTGAGGCCATCTTCGGGATGCCAGCGCGCGAAGCCCAGGTTGGTGCCTGAAAGGTTTTTCTCAGATAAATAAAAATAGACCTCGTGATTGCGCCCGGCAATCACAGTGCCGATGTGGCTGAAACGATCTTTATTTTTCTTTTCTTCAAAAATGGTTTGGAACTGCTCGCCGCGCTGGTACATGAGCTTTAATGGGCTGACAAAATGGGATTTTCTTTCTTTTTTGTTATCATTTCCCCAATGACCAAAAAGAAATTGCCCCTGTGTATCCTGAGTGATTGCGCTGACACTTCTTTCGCCTAAACCCGCGGTTGTTTGCATTTTTTTTATCTTCTTCCCATCGTAACGGAACAGACCATTGAGACCACCAAACCACAGGCCCCCATCATGGTCCTCATACATGGCGAAACAGTTGTTGATATCAGAGCCATCCTCAGTGCTTACGAATTTAAAGTGCTCGCCATCGAAGCGAAAAACGCTTTTGTCCAGGTTGCTGAGAACTGGAGATGTATAACCTACCCATATATCACCTCGACTGTCTTGCACGATCTGTGAGATTTCGTACCTGTTGTTTTGAGGTAACGCCACATTGAGATCGAAAACGCTGATACGATCATCGTAAAACCTGACGCCGCCCCAGGTAGCGAACCACAACTGATGCTCGCGATTCTGGAACATAGCTATGACTTCGGGATGGGGCAAACCATCGGCAGGGGTAAACTTACTGAATCCATCACCATCCTGATACCATGCTCCTTCCAGGGTGCAGAACCACATCCGGCCTTCCCTGTCGCACTGAATTTTGCGTAGCCACCCCCGCAAATCTACATTCACAGAATGGAAGTTGCCATCAGCATAGCACCAGAGCCTGGATCCATATCCAAGCTGACCAATCCATATCTTGCCAGTGGTGTCCTGTCCCACGGCATAGCTGATCTTAGCCGGGGAAAAACCCTCTTCTTCTCCGTAGCGATGAAAGGATGTGCCGTCAAAGCAGAGGGGATATTCAGAGCCAAACCACAGGTGGCCTTGTGGATCCTGAGTAATGCCCCAGCAATGGGGGATATTCCAATCTGGAACAAGCGGCATGATGTCGTGGAAGACCGTGCCATCGTAATATCCCAGAGTGTGCTGACCACCACACCATATACGTCCCTCCTTGTCTTCGTGGATGGATTGCACTGTTCGACCTGCAATCCCCTCGCCCTCCATAGGGTGGAAATTTGTCCCATCGTACCAGCAGATGCCATTTGATGTGCCGAACCACAATCGCTTCTGACTGTCCTCAGAAATACAATAAACGCGGTCATTCACAAGATCATCCTGTCGCGTAAAATTTTGAAATTCGTCCCCATCAAAGCGACTAACACCGTTGTCCCATGTGGCAAACCAGAGATAGCCCTCGCTATCTTCGGCAATGTGTTCAATGCGCACTCCAGCCAGGCCATCGGCTATGGAATAAGTTCGCCAGGTGCCCGTGCGGTCAAGCGGCTTGATCATAGAAAGAACCTTATGATATAGATAAAAAACTAATTCATAGTGTATCTCAAATTTGCAAAGTAAAAAATAAGCCTGATTGACAAATATCCAAATACAAATTTATCTATCGGTATAAGTGGTTGTAAACTTTATGGGCAAAGTAAAATGCCCGGATAGAACCGGGTGTTTTACTGACTGATGTAATAGAGTTTCGGGACCGTAATAGGTCTTTGGGGACCGTAATAGGTCTTATACAAGAGCCAATCCGACTATTCTGCGACGATATGATATAGTCAGACTGGCTCTTTTTCTTTATTAAAAACAGCTCTTTACGAATATCATTATTTGAAACAACGCTCACATTGGCACGCTTTTTGCAACTATAAATTACTTTCGGATCCCATCAGGGCGATGACCGGGCGGGTTCTCTCCCATACCAGGCCTGGTCTTATAGGCTGGCAGAATAGCTTCAAGACGACTATCTCTGCCAGCCTCTCATAAAATCAAATGGATAAAAGGAGAGACACCATGCGGGAAGTAATCAAATGAGACACAAAAAATTGGGCCTGTTAGTATTACTCGCGACCCTGGTCTCGTTCGCAGGCTGTAAGCCAAACTTGCCACCCAACGCACAAGCCGGATCCGATCAGATAGTTGATGTGGGCGACAAGGTGACACTCCGAGGAAGTGCATCAGATCCGGACGGAATGGTCCATACCTATCGTTGGAAGCAGATCGCCGGACCTTCCGTGTCGATCTCGAATGAGAATCAGGCATCTGCATCTTTTGTCGCACCAAAAGTTGAGGGAGATGTTACCCTGACGTTTCGGTTGCGTGTCACGGACGACGACAATGCAACTGCAACAGACAAAGTGATGGTGACAATAGCAAAATACGGACGACTGGGGATTACGCTTTCCGGAATTGTCAAGAACCACGCGACGTACAGGGGCATCTCTGGCGGCACCATTACCGTTAGCCAATACCAGGGTCAGACCTCTCGCAGGGTGGGCAAAGCCAAAACGAACAGGAATGGCAACTATTCTGTTCAGGTGCAGGTCAATCCGGGCAGGTTGACTGTCAATGCAAATGCCTCAGGCTTCGCGCCTCACTCGATCATCGTTGATGTATCTGATGGATCCCGAAGAACGGCTGATCTGTCCATGATACCGGTTCAGGTGACGCAACCGTTCAGGTTAGAAAATAATGCTGCGATAAAGGTGGATGGTCAAACCGTCGTATCGCTGTCTGCCAATGCTTTGGTGACAGATAGCGGAGGCGCTGCATCCGGACAGGCAACTGCGATGGTCACGGTGCTGGATGCGTCGAAAGATCCCTCGGTGATGCCGGGCGATCTGGAGCAGTGGAATGCGGATACAGGCGAGGCCGAGCCGATAGAGTCTTTCGGTGCGATGAATGTGGAATTTGCGAGTGCGAATGGCAATCGGCTGAATCTCGCCAGTGGGAAACAGGCGAGTATCTCGATTCCCCTTGCTTCGGGACGGCGGCCTGAAGATGCTCCCAAAACAATCCCGTTGTATTACTGGTCCGATGCAACGGGTTATTGGGTTGAGGAAGGCGAAGCCGTGCTGGAAAGAACCGCAGATGGCAAGTGGGCCTATACGGGAAGCGTGGGACATTTTTCAACGTGGAATGCGGATGTGCTGTATGAGTCGATAACCCTGAAGGGCTGTGTCCAGGATCAGAAGGGGAAGCCAGTGAGAAATGCAGAGGTGACAGCGCGCGGGAAAGACTATGTGGGGAGTTCCAAAGCCACGACGGATGCTGATGGACAATTCGAGATTGCGGTTCGGCCAGATTCTGAACTGGAGCTTTCTGCCGCTGTAGATGGCTCTGTCTATAGCGATGCGCAGACGATGCGTACCGAGGGTGTTGATCTATCACTGGGCAAGTGTCTGGTCGTCACTGGCGATCAGGGCATCCGGGACTTTCCGATGAAAATTAAGGGTGCTACGGGGAGCCTTAAAATTTGCGTGCGTGACCACGAGTGCGAAGATGGGGATAAGATCCGCGTTGATGTGGAAGGGCGGACCATATTTTCCGGAGAGATTGTCAATGAGTGGGACTGCCAGACTCTAAATGTTCGGGGAGGAGAGAGCTATGTGGTAGAACTGACAGCCCTCAACGGCACGGGATACAAAGGGAACTGTAGCTATATAGACGAAAACACAGGTGAGATTCGCGTTACCGGAGAGAACACGGAAACACAGGTCTGGCGACATCGCGGTGGTGCCGGGTCGAAAGCGCGACTCATCGTGGAAACAACCAAACCGCGTTTTCCAGTGCCTGAGATGGTAACGATTCCAGCGGGGAGTTTTCGGATGGGCTGCGTGTCGGGTATAGACTGTACTGATTCTATGAAGCCTGTGCATAGTGTGCGTATCGCATCGTTCGAAATGTCGAAGTACGAGGTGACATTTGAGGAGTACGACGCCTTCACAGATGCGACGGGACGCGAGCGGGTAGATGACAGGGGTTTTGGTCGAGGACGGCGTCCCGTAATCAATGTGTCGTGGCATGATGCAGTGGCTTATACGCAGTGGCTATCCTCACAGACAGGGGAGAGTTATCGATTGCCGAGCGAGGCAGAGTGGGAATATGCGGCGCGTGCTGGGTCAACGACGATGTATAGTTGGGGTAACGGCATTGGTCGCAACCGGGCCAATTGCGATGGCTGTGGCAGTCAGTGGGATTATAGTGAGACAGCCCCTGTGGGATCGTTCAGCGCCAACAGATGGGGACTTCACGACATGCACGGCAATGTGTGGGAGTGGGTGCAGGATTGTTGGAATGGTAATTACAGGGGGGCACCTGCAGACGGTTCTGCGTGGGAGTCTGGGAATTGTGCCAGGCGCATGTTGCGTGGTGGTTCTTTGAACAACGTACCGTGGCTCTTGCGTTCTGCGTTTCGCGGCAGGCTCACCTCCGGGAACCGGTACAACTATAGCGGTTTTCGAGTTGCCCGGTCTTTTTAGCTCCTAATTCTTTACATCTTTACCTCACCAGTTCATTCTGTGGTTGGTGCCCACGCTGGAGAGCGATTTTCCCGTATCCCGAAATTCTTGTTGGGCGATCGCTTTTGTCAACCAGTCGTACCAGTCGTCCGCGTTTCGCAACCCCAATTTCAAATTTCCATGCTACAAAAAGGAGAAAAATATGCGTAAAAGAATCACGACTTTTGTCATCATCGTCATCGCGCTTTTGATCTATCCGCTGCCTCAGGTTCCTGGGAGTAGTCACGATACATGTGATACGCCGCCTAACAGGGCCCCTATGGCGAAGGGCACCATTGATCCTGTGACGCTGGGTGTTAATCCTGATACTATAGATGTATCGGACAAATTCAAGGATGATGACGGAGATACGCTGACATACAAGGTATTAGTGAGTGCAGACGCCATTGTAAAGGCGCATATGGATAGCAGTAAAGTGATAATCGGTCGGGACAGTGTGTTCCGTGCGACAATTACCGTGGTGGCTACAGACCCAGACAGTTTGAAGGCAACGCAGACGATAGCAGTGAAGGTGAATCAAGCTCCTTTGGCGGTGGACTCGATTGCTTCCGTGATGCTGGGTGTTGATCCCGACACTGTGGATGTATCGGACAAATTTAGCGATGCGGACGGAGATACACTGACATACAAGGCGACGGTGAGTGATACAGCTATTGCAACGGTGAGTATGGATGATGGCAAGGTGACCATCAAGCCTGGGACGAAGGAGGGCAATACGATGGTGACGGTGACAGCGGAAGATCGGTGGGGATTGCAAGCAAAACAATACATTGCTGTGGTACAAGTGGATCCGATAATCAAAGTCATTGAACACATAATCATTGTGTTTGTAGTAACTGGAATTGGAGCTTTGCTTTTAAAATTCGCCTTTAAATTTAATTTTAACTTTGATACTCGTATAGGTGAAAAAGGTAGGGTTCAGGAAAATAAAGATGCGCTTAGGAGGCTCCAGTATATCGTCGGAGTTCTGGGTATCGGACTGCCGCTTCTCCTGCTCATTGCATGTCTGTACGATTACGGGTCTAATACTATGATGGTAGAAGATTTCAGTAAGTGTGTCAAAAATTCAATCAGTGCGTATTACGATAGCGCGAGTCGAGACGTATTCGTTGGGATTCTATGCGTAATCGGTGCATTTCTGTTTGCCTATAAAGGCTATGACACTCGGGATGACCAGGCGAGCCATCTCGCGGGATTGTCGGCGTTCGGAGTTGCACTCTTCCCCGCGACAAGCAACAACAGAGCGGTAGAGGCGATGCATTACTTGTCTGCCATATTGCTCTTTTTGACGCTGGCCTATATTTCGCGGTATCGTTTTACAAAATCGAAATGTGAGTCTATACGACCAGGAACGCTCAAGGCGAAACGGAACCAGGTGTATAATTGGTGTGCTTATATGATGATATTTGGCCTGCTTGCTATCGGTGCATTTAAGTGCTTGAAATTGCCCGCGATGAACGACTACAAGATGATGTCCGCCGCCGTGCTACTTTTGGTACTGACCTATTTTTTAATAAATGCCTATTTTTCATGGCATTCTACAGAAAAGGCTAAACAGAATAAGAAAAGCGCACATGTGATAACATTTGGCCTCTTCGCTATTGGAGTTGGGGTTTGGACACAATATTATCTGACTTCGTTTCCCTTTATGTTTGTGACCGAAACCGTGCTGTTTTTAGCGTTTGGCATTTCGTGGTTGGTCAAGAGTGACGCATTGATATTATTACGCGATAAAGATGAAAATGATGTCGATGATGATCAAAATGGTGCCGATGCCGATGAAAATGATAGTGCGTAGGAGTAATTGTGCAGAAACCGAGCCTGATAGAATGTCTTGCCATTAAACGAAAGAGAAAAATGTAGTTAGAGTTTCGGGATAGCACTCATCATCAAGAACCCAAAATCTCCAATGTCTTTTTTCGCTGGCGAATACAGGTTTGTCCTCCAAGCACAGCCACCAATTCAAATAATCCCGGCCCAAACCCAACGCCGCAAAGTGCAAGGCGCGTTAATGCGTTTGGAACCCAACAGGTCGGGTTCACCAGCCAATGTGTACGTGTGGCGTCGCACGCAACGATAGTAGGCGAAAATTGATAAAAGGAGAGACAGCATGCGAAGAGTGATCACAAGTATTTTTGTTCTATTTTTACTGGGATTCTCCACAGTTGCATTCGCCCAACTGCCACCGGAGGTCATGGTAGATAAACATCTGATGCAGGCAGAACAGCTACTTGAGAAAAAAGACTATATAGTTGCGTTCAACATGATGGACAAAATCATCGCGCTGCAAAAAGAGCACAGTCTCACATTGCCAGACGAGTTCCACTTTAAGTATACACAGATTGCCTTTTCAACAGGCTCGATGCAGACCGCTGTGAACGGCAGGGAGCAGGAATGATGACGGACGGGACGGCGGAGCTTGGCCCGTAGTGCCTTTATATGTGAACCGTTAACATCTGGGCTGAGACGTGCGTTATTGGGCGCGTTGACGCCACCCTCTTATTCTTTCTCTCTGTTGCCTGACAAGTGTGACGACTTCCTGCGTGGAGATATCTGCCTCGATTGAAGGAACATCCAGTGGTGACCCAGAGAGACGTTCTGGCACCAAAGCATAAGTCCTGCCGTCTTTTCTGCGTATCAGGACCTTACCCATTGATTCGGCTTTGTCGAGCACACTGGAGAGTTTTTGTCTGGCTTCTGAGTACGTATATACTTCCATCTTACTCCTCCAAATTAACGAGGTTGATACCGAGTGCGTCTGCAGCCCGTCTAAGTGTTCGATCCAGCGTTAATAAGGGTGCTGCATGCCGCAAGGCGCAGTCCAATAAGTACGCGTCGTATGCGTATGCGTTTACCTGGGCTGCGATGGATAGAACATTTGCCATATCAACGTTCACGTATTGCAGGGGGATGCTATCGAGAATCTCCAGCCCCCGCTGTGCATCAGAGACGCCAATGCGATGTTGCTTGATCATCGCAGAGAAAGCATTTCCGATTTCCCAGGGAATGGAACCGGGACCGATAAGTGTATGACCCGATGTGGCTGCGATAATCGCGTCTCTTTCAGGTTCAGCTACGATCACCGCAATGATCGCTGACGTATCAATTACAATGTTCATTATGGTCTCCTCAAGACACTATCAATTGTACAATTGTCTGAAGAAATGTCAAGAGATATATACTTCAAAGGTGCCTCGTGCTGAAAAAATTGACCAGGAAAAGATAGGTGTAGTATGAAGCGTCTTTGTCTCGTGCTCGCAGTCGTTGCAAGTTGTCTATGGGTATGTTTGATCAAAACGGCGTAACACCAAAATAGAAGGAAAAACCAATGCGCAAACGGATTCTGTTTCTCTTATCAACATTTGCGCTTTTGATGCATCCGCTGTCTCTTTCGGGACAGAATAGTACGGCAGGAGATCAGGACCTTACCCCGGACTTTGATGGGGATGGTCAGGTTGGCTTCCCTGACTTTTTGGCGTTTGTGGGTCAGTTTGGGGCGCGTGAGGGGGATGGGCGTTATGATGCTAAGTATGATCTGGATAGCGATGGCGAAATAGGATTTTCCGATTTTCTGATCTTTAGCAGCAGTTTTGGCAAAGGGGAGCCTTCCTCTGGCGGTGATGGTGCAACGATGGTTGCTATTCCGGATGGGAATTTACGCGCTGTTATTGAGGCTATTCTCGGCAAAGCGAGCGATGCGCCGATCACTCGGAGTGAGATGGCGGCCTTGACGCGCCTTGATGCTCGGAATGCGAATATCAAGGATTTGACTGGGCTTGAATTTGCGACTAATCTGATATGGATAGATCTTGGTGTCGAGAACGTAGAGAATGAGTTTGTCAATAGCAACGAGCTATCCAATCTCTCACCTCTCTCAGACTTGACCAACTTGACAACGCTGAATCTTTCCGGCACCAGCATCAGGGATGTGTCAGCACTGTCAGATCTGACCCGTCTGGAAGTGCTAAATCTTGGATCCAACGACCTCTCAGATGTGTCTGCGTTGTCGGGCTTAACCAACCTGACATTTCTGAATCTTTCTGACAACAGTATCTCGGACCTCACGCTCCTATCGGGGTTGACCAACCTGACAACGCTGGATCTTTCCGGCACCAACATCAGGGATGCTTCTGCATTGTCTGTCTTGGCCAGTCTGGAAAGGCTAATTCTTGCTAATAACAGAATCACTGATCTGTCAGCCTTGACCGGCCTGATCCGTCTGAGGTCGTTGGATCTGTCCTCCAACTTCATTGGTGATGTTTCAGCACTATTAGTTTTGACCAATCTGAAAGATCTGGATCTGTCCTTCAACTTCATCAGGGATGTGTCAGGATTATCTGCCTTGACCGGCCTGGAAAGGCTGATTCTTGCTAACACCAGCATCAGTGATATTTCAGCGCTGTCTGTCCTGGTCAACTTGACAGATCTGGATCTGTCCTTCAACTTTATCAGGGATGTATCTGCATTGTCTGTCTTGACCAATCTGGAATCTCTGGATCTTTCCGGCACCGGTATCAGGGATATATCAGCACTCTCAGGCTTAACTAATCTGGAAAGTCTAAAACTTTACAAGACCAGCATCTCAGACCTCGCGCCGCTGGTGGCAAACACGGGATTGGGCAGTGGAGATGAGATTGATGTGAGAGAGACTCCGTTGAGTGCCACATCACGCAAAACGCATATTCTATCTCTTCTGCGTAGAGGCGTTGAGATTTCTTTTTATGTAAGTATCCCAGATATTAATCTGCGCGCTGTTATTGAGGATAGTCTCGGCAAGGCGCAAGGGGCACCAATTGCGGTAGCTGAAATGGCGGCCTTGACGCGCTTTGGTGCCCGGGATGCGAATATTAGGGACTTAACAGGGCTTGAGTTTGCTGTTAATCTGGTGTGGCTACATCTTGGTCCCTCTGTGATTGATCTGACTTCCAACAGCAACGAGATAACCGACCTCTCGCCCCTTTCAGGCTTGACCAATCTGACTTATCTGAATCTTTGGGGCAACGCCATCTCGGATATATCAGCACTCTCAGGCATGATCCGCCTGACTTCTCTGGAGCTTCGTGGCAACGCCATCTCAAATATCACACCATTATCAGGCTTGACCAATCTGACTTCTCTGAATCTTAACGGGAACAGCATTAGTGATGTATCAGCGCTGTCTGGCTTGGTCAATCTGGAAAGGCTGGGTCTTAACGCGAACAGCATCTCGAATGTGTCCGCACTGTCCGGCTTGACCAACCTGACAAGGCTGACGCTTCAGTGGAACGACATCTCGAATATCACACCATTATCAGGTTTGACCAGCCTGGAAGAGCTGTGGCTTTTCCGCAACAGAATCAGTGATGTGTCCGCACTCTCAGGCTTGACCAGTCTGAAGATTCTCGAACTTGCTGACAACTCAGTCTCGGACCTCGCACCTCTGGTCGCAAACACGGGATTGGGCAGTGGAGATAGAGTTATTATGAATGGCAACCCGTTGAGTGCCATATCGCTCAACACGCATATTCCAGCCCTTCAAGCCAGAGGAGTTACGGTGAGTTTTGGCGCGTCGAAGCCCGCGGTGGAGGAGAAGGAAAGGGATTGACCAATAAAGAAAGGTGCGGTATGAAGCGTTTGTGTATCCTGCTTGTGGTCGTTGATATTGATGTGAGCGATACGGACGAAGATGGCGACAGAGACATCGTCATCAACCGGACCGGTGACCCTTCTACTAACAACTACAGAGGATATTACGTACAATTGGTTGAGCAGGTTGGTGTGCGTCTTTTCGAGGATAAGACTGCACAGTTACTTTTCGAAAACGAAGATACTGATGCCTATTGGATCAAATGGATCCGCCTGTGCGATTGCAATAGCGACGGACATGTAGATATCGTGGTTGATGATGCGGCGAGAAACTTGATCTGGGAGAATGACGGGACTGGTGCATTTCGGCCACGATAAGCATGGATTCAAACTTTGTTGACCACTAAAACGGGTCAAGTCCAACCCTTTATGGACGCCGATAAACTGCTATTGTAGTTATTCCTCTCTGACCTCCAGTACAAACAAAAGCCCGTCAATTACCACCGATTGACGGGCTTTCTTTTAGAGACTGTTTTAAAACTCATTTTGCCCCTTCTTGGCTATGCTCTATTGCCCTGTCATTCTGAGCGGAGCGCAGCGGAGTCGAAGGAGCGGGGTACAACTGCGTAGCAGTTCATCTCTTACCAACTCAGGTGGAAAAGATGCTTCGGCTACGCTCAGCATGACAAAACGCCGGACATCCGTAGCATCAGGTATTAATTTTAAAACAGCTTCTTACAATGAAACAAATAGATCAAAGTTCAGCGAGAAGATATTTTTGGCTCCCGGTGCAGGACTTGAACCTGCGATCCTATTTTACCAACGCCTCTTCAGCGAATCGCGAACACTGACCTCCAGGTGATGACCGAATCCCTCGATCTCCAACCGGACCACGAAGCCATCCTGAATCGGTGACAGAGCTTCGTGATGGGTGCCGGTTGCTACGACATCTCCTGGCTCAAGGGTGATGACGCTGGTGATTTCTTCCAGTAACTCGGGAATGTGGCGGGCCATATCGCCTGTAGAAAAATCGTGTTTGAGGGTGCTGTTGACCCATAGCTTCACTGAAAGGTCATTGGGATTTGATACCTCATCGGCAGTCACCAGAGCCGGTCCCAGAGGAGCAAATGTGTGCCAGCTTTTTCCCAGGAAGAAGCCACCGGGCAATCCGCGAGCCGAAACGTCTATGAACTGTGTGTAACCAAAGACGTGATCTAACGCATCGGCTTGCGAGAGGTGGCTGGCCCTCTTGCCGATTACCAGAGCCAATTCCGGCTCAAAATGGAAAACACTCGCTTCGGCGTCCGGGAGTTCAACGGTGCTGCCAGTAGGCATTATGCTGGTGTTGGCCTTGAGAAAGCCATTGAACAGACCTCGCTCCGGCTGCCCCGGCTCGATATAATTACCGGCGGAACACATGAGTTGGCCGGGGCGGGGCAAGGGCGATTGCAAAGTCACCGTATCGAGGGCGACACCGTTTCCACCTTCTGTGGCACTCTCGATCCTGGATTGCATGGCATCCCAATCGTTAATAATCATCTGCATTAGTTCTTGGGCGTTGTGATGCCCCAGGTCTGCGACTGAATCACCTACTGGGACGATTGTATCACCTTGCAAAACACCCAGTTGAAAATTATTGTATAGTACGAGTTTCATGAGAATTTCCTCCTGAAAAAATAATATTAATGAAGCTCCTTTTTTGAGAATCCATCTCGTTTGAACGCCAATATAAGACATTTTCCCGGATATTGAAAATCTGAATGATGGCTTGCGATTTCTTTCACAGGTACTATATTGAGAGGCCATTATTTAAATACACCTATTTGGAGACCCACATGAATAAGCCCTCTTCCCGCCCTGCCAATTTCATTTTTATTTTAAGCGATACGCATCGTTATGACGCTATGTCATTTACAAATCCCTTGAAGGATCATTTTGAAATTTATACGCCTAATATGGAGCGCATGGCGAAAGAAGGGGTTAGCTTTAAAAACTGTTATACGAATTTACCCATCTGCTCGCCTGCAAGGGCGATCTATCAAACGGGTCGATGGCCCTTTCAATGGGGCGGGATTGCAAATCATATGGATTTGAATGATCGAGTAGATGAAGAGGGTAATGAAAATAAGACGTTGGGATTCTTGTTTAAGAACGCGGGATATTCAACTTTTCATGTTGGGAAATGGCATCAAGGTTTAGAGAACAATGCCCAAAATGCGGGATATGATGAATCGTATATATGGTCAAATGAGAAACATGACAGCATGATATATTGCCATAATGGCGGTGCTTTTCAGGACCTGGATCCAAACGATATTTTAGGAGATGGGAGCGATATCCCATATACAGGCGTTTCGAAATGCGATACATTTTCTTTTCCGGCTTTTCCAAACCATCCTTATAAAATAATTGGTCAAACCGATCAAGCCCTCGCTTTGCTGGACAGGCATGACATTGATGCATCTCCTTTTTTCCTAACGCTTTGCATGCAAGATCCACATGGTCCATTTACAGGAACAGATAACGCACCCGAGTGGGGAGATTTTTCACATCGTTCCAACTATCCGGAGTTGTATCGACATGATGAAAACCATCCTGCAAAAGCCTTAAAGCCCTATCAAAGCTACATAGATAACCCCGTTTATATGCCATATGACCGCATCCGTAATGCGGTCAATAACTATGACTATTATGGCAGTATTACTGCGGTGGATGAGCAATTGGGGCGGGTTTTGGATTGGCTCGATAACCAGCCGGAAAGAGTTCGGGATAATACCATTGTCATTTATACGTCCGACCACGGTGCTATGGGTGGCGCTCAGAATGTTGCAGGCGGGCAAAAGAGATGGCCGCATGACCCTTCATCGAGAATACCATTTCTCGTGCGCTGGCATAAGGGTATTGAAACCCCCGGGCGGGAAGTGGATGAACTCCTCTCATTCATTGATTTCTTTCCAACCTTTTGTCATTTGGCAGGACTAGACGAAATGTTGGCAGAAAAAAGTGATAAAGTGAGCATGGAATCTTTAAGCTACTTAAAAGCCAGTCCCGGTGTGAATCACAGTAGAAATATTATAGAAGAATCAGGCGGACCTGACCCCGATTCTGTATTTTTATTCCATTTTAGCAATATGAATTCAATCTCGAGTCCTTGTCCAATTCATCGAACCGTTGTGACAAAGGATTGGGTCTATAGTGTCAAAGGGAAAACACGCCTGGGAGGGAAACCGAATTGGACAGAGTGGGATGAGCCGGGCGGTTGGATGTACGACCGAAACAAAGATCCGTTTCAGTTGGACAATTTGTTCTTTAATGAAAATTTTGAAGCCATTCGCACAGAGCTTCATTCTTTATTACAAAACTGGATGAAAGAGGCAGAACTCCCATTTAGAAAAAGGTGGTTTGAGAAAACGCCCCGGAAAAATATCGAAGCGTGGTCATCTGAATGTGGTATTCTCTCTGAAGACGAAAAAGCGATGAGAGCACAGGGCCAGGCTTACGTTATGAATGTATGAAAGCGATGTTCCTGTAATTTTTTTAAGCTAATTTTATTAAAGAAACGATCAATTCATAGAGATATTGACAAAGAAACGAACGTTTCTTTAATTCTGGCTCAGGAAAGGAGTGTTTCTCAGACATGATTCGCCAGACAGGTCAATACCGCATTACCAGCACCTTCGGAGAGGAGGTGGGCGCGTTCGTTCCTTACCCCCTACCTCCCGTCAATCCACCGCTGGTGATAGATGACTCGACAGCAGAACTCCTCGTCAACGTTCAGACAGAGCTGGCACGTCTTGCCGTGGCGGGCTCTATGGTGCCGAGCACTGGTTGGTTCCTGTATGGCTTCGTCTGGAAGGAAGCGGTCATCACCTCGCAGATAGAGGGGACACAGGCCACGCTTCGCGACGTTCTCACTTTCGAAGCGACGGACCATACAGACCGTCTGGACGATGTCCGAGAGGTCTGCAACTATGTGGATGCCCTCGCACATGCCCGAGGACAGCTTGCAGACCCGCAAGGGCTGCCGCTGAGTATCCGCCTGCTGTGCGATACCCACCGCATCCTGATGCGCGGCGTTCGTGGCGAGAACAAGCTTCCTGGAGAAGTCCGTCGATCGCAGAACTGGATTGGCGGTAGCAGACCCGGCAACGCTCGCTTCGTTCCGCCACCGCCCGAGGAGGTTCCCGCCGCGCTTGGAGCGCTGGAGCAGTGGTTGCATGAAGATAGTGAGCTCCCTCCGCTGATTCGAATTGGGCTTGCACATGTGCAGTTCGAGACAATCCATCCATTCCTTGATGGCAACGGCCGCATCGGACGGCTGCTGATTGCACTGCTGGTGGAACACTGGGATCTGCTCGAACAGCCGCTACTCTATCTCAGCCTGGCGTTCAAGCGTGCGCAGCAGGAATACTACGCGCGGCTTGCGGCCGTGCGTAGTAACGGCGATTGGGAAGGCTGGACCAGATTTTTCCTTGGGTGCGTGCGCGAGGCCGCTGCCGATGGTGTTCGTGTCGCGCAGTCGCTCCATGCTCTTGTTGGGCACGACCGCAGTCGCATCATCACTCATGACCGGCCGACTGTTGCCGCTATTCAGTTGCTCGAGTGCCTGCCGTTCAATCCAATTGTCACCGTTCCCAAAGCGTCGGGACTGCTCGGCTTGACGGCACCACCGACGCGCAAGGCGATTGAACTGCTGGTAAGCCTCGGTGTGCTGCGTGAGATCACTGGCAAGCGGCGTGGCCGTGTGTACGCCTATCACGAATACCTGCAAATTCTGACGGGCGACGAAGCGTGAGCCGGGATACTTCGGGAAGGCTATATAGCGATATGAATTACGACTACATCATAATTGGCGCGGGATCGGCGGGGTGTGCGGTTGCGGGTCGTTTGAGTGAAAATGGGCAGTATCGCGTTTTATTGTTGGAAGCCGGTGGCCCGGATGATCGGGACGCGATTCACATTCCTGCGCGATTTCCAGATCTGTTTCATACGGATAAAGATTGGGATTATGAAACCACACCGCAAGCCGGGTTTAATGGGCGGCGGGATTACGTGCCACGCGGCAAAATGTATGGCGGTTCAAGTTCTATCAATGCAATGGTCTATCAGCGAGGTCATCCGAGCAATTACGACCAGTGGGCTGCGATGGGGAATGCCGGCTGGGGATATGCTGATGTATTGCCCTATTTCAAGAAGATGCAGCACCAGACGCGGGGAGGTTCTGAACATCACGGGATAGAAGGTCCGATTCATGTGTCAGATCCCCGGGATCCAAATCCATTGAGTGTGGCTTTTGCCGAAGCGGCTCAGGAGGTGGGGTTTCGTCTGAATCGAGATTTTAATGACGGGGATCAGGAAGGGTTTGGCCTATATCAAGTCACGCAGAAGGAAGGCCAGAGATGCAGCGCGGCGGTGGGATATTTGTACCCGGCATTGGAACGAGACAACTTCACCGCGATTCCATACGCCCACGTTACACACCTTGAATTTGATGGCAAAAGGTGTGTTGGCGTTCATTATATGCACGAAGGGAAGAAGCATGAGGTTGAGGCTGGGAGAGAAGTGGTACTTTGTGGCGGAGCAATCAATTCGCCTCAGTTGCTGATGCTGTCGGGCATTGGTCCTCCAGAACATCTCAACTCGCTGGATATTAGGGTTGTAAAGGCATTACCGGGGGTGGGAGAAAATTTGATGGAGCACGTCCAGGTAGGGGTTGCGTATGCCTGCACTGAGGAGATTACGCAGGTTGGCAAAGACAATCCTGCGCAAGCGATCAGATATCAGAACGAAAGAATGGGATTGCTCACTTCCAATTTGGGGGAGGCGGGCGGATTCGTAAAATTGTCTGCCGATGCGTCCGCATCAGAATTGCAATTTCATTTTGGGCCTGATTGGTTTGTTTTGCACGGGTTTCAAGAGATGGAAGGACATGGATTCACAATTCTACCGGGGCTGGTGGGCACAAAAAGCGTGGGAGACCTGAAGCTGCGTTCGGCAGATCCGTTTGAAGCACCATTGATCAATCCCCAATGTCTGGTTGAAGAGGCCGACGTGCGCGTGATGCTGGAAGGTGTTAAATTGGCGCGAAAAATTGCACGGGCACCAGCTTTTGACCGATATCGCGGGCGAGAATTTTTACCGGGGGATGATGTGCGGGATGATCGTGCGCTGGTTGATTTTATTCGCAATTATTCAACGAGCATTTATCATCCGGTGGGTACGTGTAAGATGGGCAACGATGATATGGCTGTAGTGAACAATCGACTTCAGGTACACGGAATTGAGGGGTTGCGCGTAGCAGATGCTTCGATTATGCCATTCATTATCAATGCAAATACCAATGCGCCGTGCATGATGATCGGGGAAAAAGCCGCAGATATGATTCTGGGTGGCTAAATTGGCTACACACTTTATAACTAATGTTACGCATGTCAGGCGTTTTGTCATGCTGAGCGGAGTGGAACGGAGCCGAAGCATCTGTTCCACCAGCGTTAGTAGGAGATGAACTGCTACGCAGTTGTACCCCGCTCCTTCGACTTCGCTCAGAATGACAGGCGCATTATCGCATTATATTGTGCCTATGCGTGACATCAGTTTATAAAAAAGAAAGGATCCTGTATGACAGAGAAACCCAATGTAATCGTAATTTTTACAGATGATCAGGGATATGGTGACGCGAGTTGCTTGAATCCAGATGCGAAGTTTCAGACGCCAAATCTGGATCGGCTATCAGCAGAAGGGATCGCTTTTACAAATGGGCATTGCTCAGATACGGTTTGCACCCCTTCTCGTTATGGATTGTTGACTGGACGCTATTCCTGGCGGACGTTGAAGAAACAGGGCGTTTTTCCCGCCGAAGTGCCGTGTCTGATTACAGACGAACGTATGACGCTGGCTTCAATGTTTGGGGCAAATGGATATGATACGGCGATGGTAGGCAAGTGGCATCTGGGTATGAATTTTCCCGGCGAGGTGGACAATCGCGATTGGCGTCAGCCTGTCACCGATATGCCGCTGGATAAGGGCTTTGATTATTTCTATGGCATACCCGCTTCGCTTAACTACGGAATTCTCGCCTGGTTTGAAGGGCGATATGCCAGAGTACCGCCGACAGTTTATACGGCTAAGAAACCCAATAACCGGCATATGGATTATCGCATCATGCCGCCGTATGAGAACACACCAGAAGAGACGCTTGAAGCATTGGGCACAATGGGGATGGAGGTCGCGCCTGATTTTATTGATAATGAGTGTTTGACGCGGTTTACCGATAAGGCGATTGAGTGGATGCAGGGCAAAGAAGCAAGTGCCAAAAGTGGTAAGCCATTTTTTTTGTACCTGCCATTTACATCGCCGCACTATCCTGTGTGCCCGCGTGAGGAATTTTGGAATCAGGGCGATTGTGGTGGCTATGGTGAGTTTATGATTGAGACAGATCACCATGTAGGGCGCGTGCTGGATTATCTGGAACAGTCGGGATTGGATGACAATACGATTGTTGTATATGCCAGTGATAATGGCCCTGAGAATTCGTGGCGTGGGCGGATTGAAGAATTTGGGCATCATAGCAATGGTATTTATCGCGGAGGTAAAAGGGATATTTATGAAGGTGGACATCGCGTGCCATTTTTTATGAGGTGGCCCAAAGGCATTCAGAATCCCGGACGCAAATGTGACGATCTGGTAGGCCTGGTCGATTTGATGGCGACTTTTGCGGAGGTTGTGGGTGCGGAGTTGCCTGCTGATGCGGGCGAAGATAGCCAGAGTTTTGCGAAGATACTCAGTGATTCTGACACACCCCACGAACGATTGCCTTTGATTAACCATGGTGCTGGGGGACGATTTGCGATTACAGAAGGCACGTGGAAGCTGATTATGGCGCACAAAGATGAGCCGCTGGAGCTTTACGATCTCGCGAATGATCCCGGTGAAACAAAAAACGCGATTGGCGATCACCCTGAGATTGTAGCAGACCTGAGCGATAAAATTACACGCATTGTGTGCAATGGGCGTACGACCCCAGGAGAGAATCAGGCGAATGATACCGATTACTGGGATGATTTGACGTGGATTTCATCTGAGGATTATCAGGAAAGGCAACTAAGATGAGCTCTCAACAAATACCGGGGCAACATTCCAATATTCTGATTATATGCAGCGATCAGCATCACCCGGCAATGGTGGGATATCGGCAGTACCCATTTGTCGAGACGCCCAATCTGGATCGCCTTGCGTGTGAAGGCACATATTTTACAAGGGCGTATGCCAATTGTGCGGTGTGCGGTCCCAGTCGTATGAGTTTTATGACAGGGAAGTATGTTCACGAGATTGATAGCTGGTCGAATGGTGTGCCTCTGCCCGAAGAAGAAAAACAAAAGACCTGGGCAGCGCGGCTGGATCAAAATGGTATTGAATCGACTTGTATAGGCAAAATCGACTCCGCTGGCACTGTTGATGATCACAATCCGGGGTTTACATACTTTGATGAACCTATTCACCGAACGGCATGGGATCCCTATCCGAGAGAAATGCCTTTTGTCACGCGCCTTCCGGGATATACGCGGCCAGCCAGTCGGCGATTTTTGCTCGAAGCGGGTGGGGGAGATGTCGCAAAGATTGATGACCGGCAGGAGTTGGGATTCTATGGTCACGACCGCGAGGTGACAGATAAGACGCTGGCGTATTTGCGGGAAAAAGGGCAGGCTGAATCGGATTCTCCCTGGGTGCTTTATGTCGGTTATCTGTATCCCCACTGGCCGTATCGCGTACCTCAGAAATATTTCGATATGTATTATCCCGATCGCGTTTTGATGCCCTACGATGCAAAGTTCCCAAATCGCGATATTCATCCCGCGATGCAGGAGTGGCAAGCCTCCAATGTATTTGGGGAAGTGACTGAGGATATGCTGCGCCGGACAATTGCCGCTTATTGTGGTATGATCACCTGTATGGATGATATGATCGGCGAGATTCTCGATGAGTTGCAGAACCAGAAGCTCTATGAAAATACATACATCATCTATACATCGGATCATGGGGAATCCATGGGCGAACACGGGCTTTTTTTCAAGCACTGTTCTTATGAAGGGGCTATTGGGGTCCCCCTTGTGCTCACAGGACGGGGTATTCCTGAGGGAGAGGTCAATACCGACACGCCCGTTTCTCTGGTCGATCTCTATCCCACCATTCTGGACATGGCGGGTCTGGATCCCGAACCCGGTCTGCCCGGTTCGAGCTGGTTACCACTTGTGAGAGGGGAACCACACGAACGGTCTGAGCGCGTTTTTGCAGAATGGCATGGCCCGCAACTTCGAGGCGCTTATTACATGATTGTGCGGGGAGATTACAAATACACCTGGTATGAATTTCATCCACCCTCGTTATTCAATGTGAAGGAGGACCCCAGGGAAGAACGCGATCTCGCATCGGATATTGAACAAGCTGATAGGCTCAGGGCATTTGAAGAGGAGTTGCGTTCCATAGTCAATCCAAAGGCGACGGCTCTGCGCGCCAAGCGAGATTTGGGGCTGATTGCCCCAGATGGCACGGATATGACCGATAGTCTGATACCCTGGGCGGGATTTGAAAACGGGACAGTTGAGAAAGTTATGCGTTCCGACCGTGCGCGGCATAGGCGGTCATAATGGAGAAAAGAGATGACACCTGTAAACAAAGAAATCGTGCCGATAGTCGCTTCGTTGCCCTTTAGATTGGGGTCTGATTTAAAATCTGCGGCTCTGACTTATTGGCAGACTATTCGCAATGAGCCTGGGCTTTTGGCTTATTGGCGAGTGGGAGAGAGCCAGAATGCGGGTGCCGGTAGAGAGAATTCGTATGTGGCTTTGGGGGTTGTGCCACATTTGAATGAAGATCCACTGGGCGATGCATCTGTTGAATTCTTTTTTCAAATTACCTCCGATGAGTCGTTGGACTACGAACCCTGTCTTATTTCGCATCAGGTAGCCCACGGTGAACAGACGCGATTCGCGTTTCATGTGACGCGAGATTTGACTGCGCTTCGGTTTCTCAATGGCACAACAAATACGCTGATTCTCCCGGCCGATGGACCGATAAAAGTGGGGCAGTGGTATCATTTTTTGGCTACGAGCAAGCCGCGACAGGAATTTCGCGCTTATATCGATGGTGTCGAATGCTTTCTGGATATGGGTTCTCTGGCGTTTGGGGTGCGACCACAGGCTTGTCCGATACAGATTGGTGCGTCCAGCGCAAGCGGCGAGGATCGAGCTGTAAATTGCGCGATAGATGAGGTGGCCATATACAATGTGGCACTGACACAGTTGGATATCGCGCGACACGTTGATGCGGCTGGTCAAGAGACACTCCGAAAGCAGATGGTGCATGACCGGAGACAACGAGAAAGTAAAGAAAACGAAGTGGCGGTGGAGGCGCTTAGAGCGCGTCTAAATGATCCCGCTTTGTTCGATCCCGGCGAAACAAAAGTATATGAAGGGCAATATCTGGATGCAATTTCTCTGCCGGTGGGAGGTATTGGTGCGGGTTTGATTCAGGTGAATGGCAAGGCAGAGCGTTCGATATGGCAAATATTCAACAATTTTGAACATATCGAAGTGCCCAATAGCTTTTTTGCCGCGTGGGCGAGGCCCCGGGGAAAAGAGCCTGTGGTCAGGGCTTTGCAGACTTCGGATGTTGGGGTATTTCCCGCGATGGATCGTCTGAGATTTCGGGGGGAATACCCGTTTGGATGGTTTGAGTTCGCAGATGCCGCTTTTCCTCTTCGGGTCGAAATGGAGGTTTTTAATCCGCTGATTCCCCTCAATGTGAAATCTTCGAGTATCCCGTGTGGGATTTTTAATCTGACGGCGATCAATGAGGGTGATTCCCCTGTAGAAGTCAGTTTTCTGGCTACACAACAAAATGCGATTGGCATCACGGGAGATGAACCCCATAAGGGGTATGGCGGCAATGTCAACCGGGTGATTCGAGAGGAAGATGCGACTTCGATTCATATGACGCAGGTGTCGTCACCGGATGAAGATATGGTGCTGTCGTCACTGGCGGAAAATGCCTGTGCGATGGCTTCGTGGACCGGCTTGCGCGATTTGTATGAAGCGTTTTCACGAGATGGCAAGCTGGAATATGTCGAATCAGCGGAACCATCGGCTACAGATAAAACAGTCGATTGCGCGCTGGCTACGCCATTTGTGCTTCAGCCAGGGGAAAAACGCACCATCACCTTTGTTCTCACCTGGTATTTTCCCAACACCAACCATGGTACGCGTATATGGATGAAACAAGGGAATATGTATTCAAACTGGTGGACTGACGCGCTGGATGTCTATGCTTATCTCAAAGCCAATCTCGATGATTTGACACAGCAGACGCGGTGCTTTCACGACACGCTCTATGCGTCTAATCTCCCACACTGGTTGCTGGACAGAATCAGTTCGCAGGTTGCCGTGCTGAGAAGCAAGACGTGTTTTTGGGCAAAAGATGGGTATTTTGGGGCCAATGAAGGCTGTGCACCAACTTCGGGGTGTTGTCTGGGGAATTGCAGTCATGTGTGGCACTATGCACAGGCGCATGCGCGTCTTTTTCCCGATATTGCGCGGAGAATGCGCGAGCAGACGTTTGCATTGCAGCGAGAAGATGGGGGATTGCCTTTTCGCCACAGCGATCGCCATTTTGAAACACAAGGCCCGGCAATTGATGGCATGCTCGGCGATATTTTGAGTACGTATCGCGAGTATATGTGTAGCTCAGATCAACAGTGGTTGCACGCGCATTGGCCCGGTGCGCAGAGGGCGATGGATTTTGTGATTGCGCGTTGGGATTCAGATGAAGATGGCTTGTTATCAGGTTCGCAACACAATACGCTTGATGGCGAACTGTCGGGGTCAACATCGTGGATGGGCACGCTTTACCTGTCGGCTCTTGCGGCGTCTGAAAAGATGGCTGAATTGGAAAATGATGCACAGTCCGCCGACCGGTATCGCAGGTTGCGCGAAAAGGGAACTGAAAACCAGAATCAGACGCTCTGGAATGGCGAGTATTACGTGCAGAGTCCCGACGAGGATGCACATGAAGACTACGGAGATGGTTGCCATATCGATCAGGTGCTGGGGGAGTGGTGGGCACCGCAGGTGAACCTGCCGGGGCACTACCCCCAATCAAATATCCATTCGGCACTGCGGTCTCTTTTGCAGTACAATTTTAAGCATCATTTTCGGACGACGACACAGCGACCGAGAAAATTTGTCGATAACGACGATGCGGCCATGAAGATGATTTCCTGGCCAAAAAATCCCCAGCCATTCCGCAGTATGAAATACGGCGATGAGGCGATGACGGGTTTTGAGTATGGCGCTGCTGCGACGATGGTTCAGTTTGGAATGCTCAGGGAGGGGTTGATGGTGGCCCGGGCTGTTTACGATCGCTACGATGGCAGGCTGCGCGATCAGTTGACGGAGATGAATACGGCGTCGTGGGGGTATAGCGGAAATCCGTTTGGCGATGATGAATGCGGCAAATTTTATGCACGGGCGATGAGTGTGTGGTCATTGTTGCTCGCTTGCCAGGGCTTTGTCTATGAAGGTCCCAATGCGCGGATTGGCTTTGCACCTGTATGGAAACCCGATGATCACGTATCTTTTTTTACCGTAGCTGAGGGATGGGGCCTGTTCAGGCAGCGACGAGATGTGGAAATGCAGGTGATGGAATTAAGTGTTGAATGGGGGCGTCTGCCCGTTCGGCTATTTGAATCTGAATTGCCCGAAGGTCGGCACGTGCAATCGGTTGTTGCTTCAGTCGGTGGAGAGATGATTAGAACGACCGCCTCATTTGGCGATTCTAAAGTGACTTTGACCATGGAAGAAGAATTGATTTTAACTGCTGGAGATAAGATGATCGTTGAAGTGTTGTTCAATCAATAAATAAAGATGCTCGCCATTAAAGAAAGGATTAAGTCATGAATCAATCCCTGCAATTGAAGAGATATTTTTGGGACACAGTTGTTGCAACCCTGTTTTGCTCGTTGGTTACCACATCAGAAACAGATGCACAATCTGACGGAAATGAATGGGTGGAACGTTACGAACCTCACGTCTTCAACGAGATGCCATATCGGCTGTTGAAGCCCATAGATTTTGATGCGGACAAGCGCTACCCCGTTATCGTTTCATTGCATGGCGGAGGTGGCCGGGGGACAGATAATCGAAAGCAATTGCGCGCCTGGAATAGACTTCTTGCAGACGAGCAGAGGCGAAAAGATTATCCCTCTTATGTGCTCGTTCCTCAAGTCAGTGAATTGTGGAATGCAGAAGACCTCCAAAAGATCAAGGATATCATTGCAACATTGCCGTCTATTGATATGGACAGAATATACGTTTTGGGGCACTCCATGGGAGGCCATGGTACCTATATCTTTTTAAATATTGATCCCCATTATTTCGCAGCGGCAGGACCTTCAGCCGGAACGGGTTTGCGTCAGACCGAAGAATTTATCGATGCGTCAGTGATTAAAGATATTCCGATATGGGCTTTCCACGGAGATCGGGATAAGGTCTGTCCATTAGAACGCGCTCAAAAACTTTTTGGAGAGATGCAGAAATTAGGTGGAAACATGAAGTTCACGATCTGGGCGGGGGATGGACATGGTGTTGCTATGAAAATGATTACTGGTGCCGACAATGGCAGCACCCAACTCAGCAGTGATCGCTGTGATCCTGAGCCGGTGTTTATGAAATGGCTTTTTTCACAGAAACGCACTGTCGATTGAGTAGGAATTTTCGCGCTTGATGAAGAACAACATGTTCATATTTCGGAATGTAAATTGAACATTGTGTTGCAAATATCGTAATGTTTTTTTGTCGTTAAATATATAAGTATATATAAATAAAAGATTTGAAAAATTCCCGATCAACGGCACCGATTTTGCCTGATGTTCTTAAAAACAATATCAGGGAGATGGGATATGAATGGCTTTGTAAAAAGTAGAGGTGGTATTGCGGGCGTGGCGGATGTGGATATGCCACGAGAAAAACTCGAGCGTTTGGGACCAGAGGCATTGCGCGATGATGAGTTGCTGGCGATTTTGCTGCGAACGGGATACGAAGGCCGAAATGTGCTGGAATTTTCGCGCGCGATATTCAAGCGCTTTTCGGTTAAAGAACTCGTGGATATGGATCTGAAAAAGCTCACGACGATCAAGGGAATCGGGCGGGCAAAGGCTGCGGGTTTGGTCGCTGGCTTTGAACTGGCAAAACGAGGGCTTAATCAGGGGATGGGAATTGAGCCTACTATTACCAGCCCAGCCGATGTTTTGGGACTGCTGACAGATATCAAAGATCTGCGCAAGGAATATTTTGTGGCACTTTTTCTCAATGCGCGAAATCAGGTGATTTGTCGCGAAAATGTGTCGGTTGGCTCACTCAACGCCTCACTTGTGCATCCGCGAGAGGTGTTTGTCCCCGCCGTGGGATCGTCTGCTGCGAGTGTGATTCTAGCGCATAACCACCCCAGTGGTGATGTAACACCGAGCCGAGAAGATATTGAACTCACGCGCCGCATGGTGCAGGCAGGTGAGATCATGGGGATTGAGGTGCTGGACCATCTGATCGTCGGGTCAGAGCGATTCTTGAGTATGAAAGAGGCGAATGTTTTTTGAAAGGCAGTATCCGCAGATGGACGCAGATGAAAGGCGAGGGCTGGCGGCTCGATTACTTATGATATTAACACTGACGACAGATTTTGGCATTTCTGATGGCTATGTTGGCGCGATGAAGGGCGTGGTGCTTAGCTGTATGCCAGAAGCTCGAATCGTAGATATAACACATCAAGTGCCGCCTCAAGATATTGCTGATGGTGCGTTTGCCATGTATTGCGCGTGCCCTTTTTTTCCTGAGGGTAGCGTGCATGTTGGAGTGGTTGACCCGGGGGTGGGGAGTGACCGCCGGGGCATTGTCGTTGAGACCGAGCGATTTGTATATGTCGGACCGGATAATGGCCTGTTCTCGCCTGTATATGAGCGAGAAATTGTACGGCGTATTGTAGCGATTGAAAATGCGGCATTGATGAGACCCGTTGTAAGTTCGACATTTCACGGACGAGATATATTTGCCCTGGTGGGGGCGCATTTACTCAGGGGGGTGTCATGTGAGGAGGTGGGGACGAAAATTGAGGATCCGGTTACATGCGATTTGTGGGGCGTTGAAGAACGCGCCGATGCACTCGTTGGGCGGGTGGTATGTGTTGACCATTTTGGCAATGCGATTTCAATGATTGCGCGGTCGCAAATTGATAAAAAATATCCCGGTGGAGATTTTGAGATCGCGATTGGCAAGATGAGATTTGATCGGATATGCCAGACATATAGTCAGGTCAAAGAGGGAGAAGCTCTGGCACTTTACGGCAGTTTGGATACGCTGGAGATCGCGGTTTGCGGGGGTAGTGCAGGCAGGACGCTCGGTGTAAAACGAGGAGATGAGATTTGCGTTTATAGAGGTCAGGGTAGGAGAGATAGCAGTTGAGAAATGCGGTCTATTTGGATATCGGGCTTTTCTATTGGGGTTTGAGGCTTTCTGTTTTTTTGTCGCCCATGGCGCATGTGTACGGTGATCATACCCAGAGTTTTTGCCGTGGCGATCTCATCGGTGAGTTTGTCACCAATGCATAGTATTTGGGCGTGGGGCAGGGATAGTGCTTTTGCAGCCTGTGCGAGCGATGGCTGTTTATCGCTGCTTTTTTGGTCGTCGTGTAGGATGAGGGTGTTGTCGGCCTCGGTAAAATAATCGCATAAGCCGAGAAGGCGAACTTTTTCGCGCTGGCGATCGGGATTGCCCGAGGTTACAAGGGCGATTTGATAACCGCGTTGGACAAGGGTAGCGAGGGTGGGAAGTACATCGGGAAAAGGTGTGATGGCTTCCACAGTGCGGGGATTGTAGGCGTTGAGTGCTTTTTTTATGATGTTGGGCGGGATATTGTATTGCGTGCCGAGTATGCGAATGGCCTCTGAAGACCCATGCGTTTGGGAAAGCAATACCTGTTGCCGATAACCGGTCTCAATTGAGAGGTCGGGATGTGCAGATGCGAGAATTTGAGCGGCTCTGCGGCGCGCCGGTTGGGTGAGTTGCCCAGTGCAGTCAAAGAGGGTGTCGTCGAGGTCAAAAATAACACCTCTAATTTTTGCCGTCATTCGTCCAGGCCCCAGTAGTCGGGCACGCTCAAGCCGCAGAAAATGCGACATATCGCATCGGCGACTTTGGCCGGGTCGTGGCTGATAAAATCGCCGGTGCCGCGCTCTATGGCATCGGGATGAAATTCTTCTAAGAAGTCTGCGCGGGTCCAGGGACCGAGTGCGTCGAGTGTTTCTGTATCGCATTCAACCAGGACTTTGCCATCTTTTTTGTATTTTTTAAGTAATGGGTGCCAGTCCTCGCTTTTGGATGTTTGGAATATGCGAAGGTCCTGCACGAGCATGTGATCGATGACGCCATCGCGCTGATTTTTGGGAAGGTGTTTGAGGATGGCTTTGAGATGGTCAGAAGCTCTAAAATTATCGGTTTGCCCGGGTTGTGTGACGATGTTGCAAACATAGATAGTTTTGCCCTGGGTGCGTTTGACCAGTGCTCCCTGGATGTCGGGCACGAGGAGGTTGGTGATGACACTTGTGTACAAGCTGCCCGGTCCAATGACGACGACATCTGCATCTGCAATGGCTTGCCGAGCCTCGCGCGGCGCTCTGATTTGATTTTGTTCCAGATGCACTTTGTGCTCCTGGCGCACGCGGATTTCTACCTGTCCGGTTTCGGGATCTATGACGCGCTCAAGTGCGCTGTTTTTGCGATTGAGTTCGCGCAAGAGTGCGTCGTTGGTGACGAGATATGCCCGCTCGATTGGTGGTTTGTCGGGTTTTCTGACCATCCATTCGGTATAGCGATGTTCGCCGTTTGTCAGTTGGGCGCAAATATCGACATTGTCGATGCTGGCCGGGAAAACTGTACCCTGCACGTGCAACATGTCGCTGGCTGTTTTTATGGCCGCGTGAAAATCGCCGAGTTGCTGAGTGAGTGCGGCCACGAGAAAATTGCCAATATGGTCGTTTTTAAAAATACCGGATTCTTGTTCGCTGTTGGGAAAGCGGTGCTGGAAAACGTTGAAAAGCCCCTGAGATATCTGTTCGGGATCGGCGAGTGCTGTGAGCGCGTTGCGAATGTCACCAGGGGGCTGTACTCCCAAATTCCAGCGGATACGACCCGAGGAAGCACCTGTATCGGTCACGGCAACGACGGCTGTTGGATGTCGAGTATAGGGTCGTAGTCCGCGCAAAACAGTGGGCAGGCCGGTGCCGCCGCCAATAACGGCAATTCTGAATCGGTCGGGGGATTTGCCGACACGCGAGAGATGCAATAATGTGGATAGTTGGGCGAGGTATTTGATTTCGTAGTCGGGGCGGTCCCCTACCGCGGGTGTTTCGCGGGAGAATCTTCCGCGTCGCAACCAGACTGTGGTGAGGCCCTGGCGATTGCCCGCACGGATTTCGTCATGGGTGCGGTCTCCAACGACGACGAGTTGGTCGGCAGAAAGGTTGTGGCTTTCCATGAGTTCAGAAAACCAGTAGGCGTGTGCAGGGGGACCTTCGTTGATAATGCGATCAAAATAAGGGGCAATGCCCAGGCGATCTATTTTGTTGCGCTGACGGCGCGCCCTGCCCAGTGTGACGAGAAATAGTTTATAGCCCGCATGACGCAATTCCCGGAGAGTATGTAAGGCGTCAGGGTAGGGGCGAATGTCTTCTACATCTTCGGCATTGTAAACGCGCTCCATTTCAGATACAAGGACTTCGACCGGCTCAGCTTCCGGGTCGGTATTTTGTTTGTCAAGAAAACGGCGTACCTGATCGGGTTTGTCTTTGAAGACGGCTTTGGCGATATCAAAAAAAGCGAAATAATAAGGCGAGGATGAATAATAAGGGCCGTGTTTGCGTTCGAGCGTATTGATGCGCTGGAGTGCATAGGCACGGGTGGAAAAGAAGCCGTTTGAAAATAGAAAGGCGGCAACGCGTTGGCGCGCGGCCAGCACGACGGGTGTCAGGTCAAAAAGAGTTCCGTCGAGATCGAACACGATTGCGCGGGCATTTTCCAGGGACACGGCACATCTCCGCGTTGAGTTGTGGGTTCAAAGTGGAAGATAAGACTTTTTAGGTTAAGAAAAAAAATAAAAGTGGGGAAGAAGAAAGATTGTGCAGATAATGTGGAAAATTTGGAAGGCGGCACTCAATTTTGTTTATCCGTCATCTTGTATGATTTGCAAGACATCGCTGCCGGATTCGCCGGGGCTGTGTGATTCGTGTTGGGATGATATCGATATTTGGGATTCGGGATTACACGAGGTGGGTTTTGAGCACGAATTTGATCAGATCGTTATTTTGTATCAATTTAATGATTGTGTTCGATCTTTAATTCACGCGCTCAAATACCGGGAAAAAACACTTCCTGGACAGATATTTGGAAAGGCTTTAGGGCAGCGCATTGCGGATCTCTTAGAACCCGACACGGTGATTGTCCCGGTGCCACTTCACTCTGCAAAAAAAAGAACACGCGGATACAATCAGAGTGAGATTATTGCACGGGCTACAGGACGAGTGTCGGGTTTGCAAGTGATGGCGAACGCGCTGAAAAGAGTGCGGCCAACGCCTACGCAGACGCAACTGGGCGTTTTGGAACGTCAATACAATGTGCAGGGAGCATTTCACGTGCGCCATCCCGCGTCTATTGAGGGACGGAAAATATTTCTGATTGACGATGTTATCACAACGGGCGCGACGCTAAATGCATGTGTTCTGGCACTTAGATCTGCGGGAGCGCAATGCGTGTCTGTTGGTGCTGTCGCCAGTCCCCTGTTGGGAGAAGATGACCTGTCTCAAGATGTAGAAAAATCGGGGGCTTGACACTGATTTTATATTTTAGTGAGCGCACCTGTGAAAAATACAACAGGCTTGACAGGTATGTTGCAATACATTAAACTTCAGGTCTTTGAAAATCTTAAAGGACTCTGACGATTATGCTCGTGATAGTGATTTTGTAAGAGGGGATATTATGTCTGTAAAACGCGTTGGCATACTTACAGGTGGTGGCGATTGTCCAGGTCTTAATGCGGTGATCCGCGCGATTGTACGCAAGGGCATTATGGTTTACAATTGCGACATGACGGGTGTGCAAGAGGGATGGCGAGGGATGCTTGAGGGGTTGTCGGTGCCTCTGGATTTGAACGCTGTTTCGGGGATTTTGCCGCGCGGGGGTACAATTTTGGGATCTTCGCGGACAAATCCTTATCAAGATGGTGCAGATGGTGGTGCGCTCGTGCGGTCGGGGATGGAGAAAATGGGTCTGGACGCGCTAATTGCTATTGGGGGCGATGATACGCTCGGTGTGGCCCATCGTCTTACAGATCAGGGTATTAAAATTGTGGGCGTGCCCAAAACCATTGATAATGATCTGGATGGCACAGACCAGACCTTTGGTTTTGATACGGCTATCAATATCGTGATGGAAGCGATTGACCGCCTGCACACAACAGCTGAATCTCACAACCGCGTGATGGTTGTCGAGGTTATGGGCCGGCATGCGGGTTGGATTGCCGTGGAAGCCGGTATTGCGGGGGGGGCAGATGTGATTCTGATTCCCGAAGTCCCGTTTGATCTGGATGATGTGTGCAATACCATCAGAAAACGCCATGCCCGCGGCAAGACATTCAGTATTGTCGTGGCTGCTGAAGGTGCCAAGCTCGACGATGACAGTATGGTTTTGCAATCTCAGGAAAAAGATGCATTCGGGCATGTTCGTCTGGGGGGCATTGGCAATTTGCTGAGTGATGAAATTGAGCGGCGTACTGGATACGAAAGTCGCGCAACCGTGCTGGGTCATATTCAGCGCGGGGGCAGCCCCTCTGCTTATGATCGGGTGCTGGGGACGCGATTTGGAATTGCTGCAATTGATCTGGTACACGAAGGCAATTTTGGAAAAATGGTGGCACTGCGCGGGCAAAATATTATTGCGATTGATTTGAAAGAGGCCGTGTCGAAATTGCGCACCGTGGATATGAGGCTTTACGATATTGCCAAAGTATTTTTTGGATAAAGAGTTTGGAGGAAATTATGATGGGACTAAGAGTAGGGATCAATGGGTTTGGGCGGATTGGGCGGCTGGTATTTCGCGCAGCTATGGCGCGTGGTCTCAATGTGGTCGCTGTAAACGATTTGACCGATGCTGCAAGTCTGGCGCATTTGCTCAAATACGATTCGACACACGGGCGGTATCCCGGATGTGTTAAACATCGGGAAAACGGCGTGCAAGTTGAGAAGTCATCGGTTGACGCGCTTGTAGTAGATGGCAAGAGGGTAGCTGTTTTGTCCGAACGCGATCCCGCACAATTGCCCTGGAGGTCATTGGGTGTGGATGTGGTGGTTGAATCGACGGGCTTTTTTACAGATAAAGAGTCCGCGAGTGCCCATTTGGGAGAAAATGGTGCAAAAAAGGTGATTATTTCTGCGCCCGCCAAAGGGGATTTGCCCACTGTGGTGATGGGGATTAATGATGATGTCTTGCAAAAAGATGATGCGGTCATTTCCAATGCCTCGTGTACGACCAATTGTCTGGCACCTATGGTGAGTGTGTTACACGCTTCTTTTGGCGTTGTACACGGGCTTATGACCACTATCCATTCTTATACGGGCGATCAACACCTCATTGATGCGCCCCATTCGGATATGCGCCGGGCGCGGTCTGCTGCCCTGTCGATGATCCCGACAACTACGGGTGCAGCGAGCGCGGTGGGGCTGGTTATTCCCGAACTCAATGGCAAACTCGATGGTATGGCCGTGCGCGTGCCCACGCCAGATGGTTCATTTACCGATTTTGTCGCGGTGCTTCAAAAAGAGGTGACCGCAGAAGAGGTGAATAATGCCTTTAAGTGCGCAGCGCATGGGCGTTTGCAAGGTATTTTGGAATATACCGATGATCCCATTGTTTCTGCTGACGTCCTGGGGAATGCCCATTCTTGTATTTTAGATTCGATGATTACCACAGTGATGGCTGGCAATATGGTGAAGGTGTGTGGGTGGTACGACAATGAGTGGGGGTATTCCAATCGGTGCGTGGATTTGATCGCGAAGTTGGCGGAGATGTCGAAATAGTCGCTGATTTTGACTTTTGAGAGGCGATGGCGTGTCGAAGTTGTCGATTACAGATCTGGATTTGAGAGATAAGCGCGTTCTGGTACGCGTTGATTTTAATGTGCCCATTGAAAATGGGCAGGTTGCTGATGACACGCGCTTGCGGGCTTCTTTGCCCACGATCCGACACATTTTGGATGCGGGGGGGCAGCCCATACTGATGTCTCATTTGGGGCGCCCGGAGGGTGAGGTAGTGCCCGAGTTATCGCTTAGACCCGTGGCCGAAGTCCTTCAAATACTGCTGGGACGCGAAGTGCTTCTGTCGCCAGACTGCGTGGGTGAGGCAACAGCCGTAGCGGTGAAACGCGCGCCCGAAGGTTCGGTTGTGCTGCTCGAAAATTTGCGATTTCACGCTGACGAAGAAGCCAATGCGCCGGGTTTTGCCACACAACTATCGGAATTGGGCGATGTGTATGTCAACGATGCCTTTGGCAGTGCCCATCGCGCGCATGCCTCAACTGAAGGTATTACCCATTATTTTGTTGACTGTGCTACGGGTTTGTTGATGCAGAAAGAATTGGATTATCTGGGTACGGCATTGGCCGATCCGGTGCGTCCTTATGTCGCGATTATGGGCGGGGCAAAAATTTCCGGTAAAATTGATGTGATTGAAAATCTGTTTTCAAAAGTGGATATCTTGCTCATTGGCGGTGGCATGGCGTTTACGTTTTTTAAGGCCATGGGCCTGGAGATTGGCAAGTCGTTGTTGGAGGAAGACCGCGTTGGGGTCGCTACCCATTTGCTCAAGCGTGCAGAGGCCGAAGATGTCGATCTGATATTGCCAACCGATACGGTTGTGGCGGCAGAGATGGCTGAGGGGGTACCTGCTCAGGTTGTGCCACGAGATCAAATTCCAGCAAATTTGGAGGGGTTTGATATCGGGATTGAGACGCGGAAACGATTTTCCAATGTGGTTTTAGGTGCCAAAACTGTGGTGTGGAATGGTCCTTTGGGTGTATGCGAGATTTACTCATTTTCAAAGGGGTCGCGTGCGGTTGCCAACGCACTGGTTACGGCGACTGAGCGCGGTGCAACGACGATTGTTGGCGGGGGAGAAACTGCTGCTGCGATGGCAGATTTTGGCGTGGCGAAAAAATTGAGCCATGTCTCGACTGGGGGTGGAGCTTCACTGGAGTTTTTAGAAGGCCAAACACTGCCCGGCGTGGCGGCTCTTCCAGATAGGGAAGAGGAGACGAATTAAAAATTAGGAATTAAGAATTAGGAAGCGGTGTACAACTGGTCGTTTCTCAGACCAGTTCATTAAGGGGGTCAGGTGGCTGGGGCTGAGGGAACTGACAACTGAAAGGGCGTAGCGATGAGAACGCCGTTTGTGGCGGGAAATTGGAAGCTAAATAAAACATCTGATGAGGCGGAAACCCTTGCGCGATGCGTGGTGGATGCGGTATCGGGTGTGACGGGTGTAGATGTGGCGATATGCCCACCTTTTACGGCGTTAGAACGCCTTTCGAATGTGGTGTGCTGCACTGGCGTAGGGCTGGGTGCTCAGAATATGTACTGGGAGGCCGAGGGGGCTTTTACAGGTGAGGTGTCAGCTCCCATGCTGTTGACTTGCGGTTGTGAATACGTTATATTAGGACACTCTGAAAGACGGCAGTTTTTTGGCGAAACAGATGATACTGTAAACCGCCGATTAAAAGCTGCTCTGAGTGCTGGTTTGAAGCCTATTGTGTGTATTGGCGAGTCTTTTGACGAGCGTCAGAGCGATGTGACTGAGCAGGTGGTTGAGACGCAAATGCGGGGTGCTTTGGATGGCATATCCGCTGATGATGCACAGGATATTACCCTGGCTTATGAGCCTGTTTGGGCCATTGGTACGGGGCTGACGGCGACGCCAGAACAGGCAGAGGCTGTCCATGCGTTTCTCCGGCAGGTATTGGCGCAAATTTATGACGAGGATGTCGCGCAGGCGGTTCGCATTCAATATGGCGGGTCTGTGAAGCCAGATAATGCGACGGAGTTGTTTGGGCAGGACAATATCGACGGTGGATTGATCGGCGGGGCTTCGCTGGTAGCTGATGACTTTGCCGCTATTGTGAAAGCGGCTATATAGAGGGTGATATGGAAATTTTTCTTTTGATTGTTCATGTGATAGTTTGTGCGGTACTCATTCTGGTTATTTTGATGCAGCCCGGCAGAAGTGGTGGGTTGTCCGGCGGTGCTTTTGGCGGTATGGGCGGTGGCACATCGATGTTTGGCGGTGGTGGTGCCGTGCCCATGTTGGCAAAAGTGACGACGTATGTAGGGATTATTTTTGCGCTGACATGTATTGGGCTTTGGTACGCAGGGCGTTCGACTGATTCTGTACCTTCAACGGCTGCTGAGCGGTTAATGGAAGAAGGGCAGATGCCCATGCAGCAAATTCCTCAACCTTTGTCCTTTCCGGAAACCACTCCCACCGAAGGAACAACCCAAACAGCACCGGCCGATACCGGCAGTACCACGCCGTAGATTTTGTGCCGAAGTGGTGGAATTGGTAGACACGCTGTCTTGAGGGGGCAGTACTCGAAAGGGTGTAGGGGTTCGAATCCCCTCTTCGGCACCACAATAAAAGCAGGGGCTTGTGATATGAATCGCAAGCCCTTTTCCTGTCAATAGGAGTAAGATGCCATGTGCAGGCATATCCTCGCCTTGCTATCCATCGTGCTTCTGATCCAACCACTTCGGGCCAGTGTCGCGTTACAACAAGACCCCAATCCAGATTTTGATAATAGTGGCGTGGTTGATTTTCCCGACTTTTTGCTATTTGTCGCCAAATTCGGGTCGCGCCAGGGCGATGAAAAGTATGATGATCGTTTTGATCTGGATGGCGATAGAGAGATCGGATTCGGCGATTTTTTGCGTTTTGCCGCAAATTTTGGCAAAACAGGTGCGCCAGGTGGGGGAGCGAACCCGACAGCGGGTGATATAAAAATTCTCGGTTCGTTATTTATCTCGAAGGTATGGGCTGGGCATCCCGTTAGTTTTGACCTGTTGACTTATGGCACTGTACAATTTGTCGCATTTTACGATGCCGACCGCAAAATGACGGTGGGGATGAGAAATTTAGATGCAGAGACGTGGACATTTGAACAACCCAGAGGTGTATGGCTGGAAAATCGTGGCCGACTGTCGTCGGATACCGGATGGGACACCCACAATTATCTGACGATGGCCATTGATGCCGACGATCACATTCATTTGAGCGGGAATATGCATGTGGATCCGCTGATTTACTTTCGCACAACGCGGCCACTCGATGTGACGAGTTTTGAGCGCATTGGTTCTATGGTGGGAAAAAATGAAGACCGCTGCACTTATCCCGTGTTTATGCGCGGTCCGAATAATGAATTGATTTTCCGATATCGAGACGGCAGTAGTGGCAATGCTGTTGAATTTTACAATATCTATGATGTTGAGACCAGAACCTGGCGACGGTTGCACGATACGCCGTTATTGGATGGGTTAGGGCGCATGAATGCGTACGCCCGCAGCCCCCAGAAAGGTCCCGATGGGATGTTCCACATGATCTGGATGTGGCGCGATACACCCGATGCTGCGACCAATCACGATATCTCTTATGCACGCAGCCGCGACCTGGTCGCTTGGGAGACGGGGGGCGGCGATGCGCTGGCGCTACCGATTACAATAACAAGCGGAGCTATTGTCGATCCCGTACCGCCGAGGGGTGGGATGATCAATATGACGCAGTCGTTGGGTTTTGATCATCAGAAACGCCCGGTGATCAGTTATCACAAGCACGATGAGAATGGATACACACAAGCCTATTGTGCGCGGTTGGAATACGGCGAATGGGTCGTGTACAAGGTGAGCGATTGGACCTATCGGTGGGAGTTTGGAGGGGGCGGTTCAATTGTCGCAGAGATTCGATTGGGTAGCGTGAAGGTGGCATCCGATGGGGGCCTGAGTATGAGCTATATACACGCCAAAGAAGGACGGGGAATCTGGAAGTTGGATCCACAAACTCTGCAAGTGGTAGGGACGTATCCGCCGCCTCCGAGTGCGATACCCAGAGAATTGGCGCGCGTGACTTCTCAGTATCCGGGGATGGGGATCAACACGCGGTGGGCACGGGGGGCGGGCACAAGGCCCGGTGAGCGATATCTCTTGCGATGGGAAACGCTTGGGCGCAATCGGGACCTGCCCCGAGAGGAGATTCCACCGCCGAGTGACTTGAGACTTTATATTCTTGGAAAATGAAGATTAAGTTGTAAAGGCTCATTGGTTGCGTATATTTCTGTGTGTGTATAATCTAAACGGAGAATGCTTATGAAACGGCTCTATCTCGTGCGTCATGCGAAGTCGGATTGGAGTTATGTTGGGTTGGCTGATTTTGATCGGCCCCTGAACAAGCGGGGAAGAAGAGACGCAAAGCGCATGGGCAAGTATTTGAAGCGGGCGTGGAAGGTCGAGCCAGATTACTTATTGTGCAGCACGGCCAAGCGCGTGCGCTCTACGGTCAAGCGATTGCGCAAGTCACTCAATTTTTCCAAAAAACAGATTGCATGGCACGATCGCATTTATTCGGGGCATAGTGGGGATGTGTTAGATTTGATTCGACAGGTCGATAATCAATATCGGGAAGTTATGGTGATAGGACACAACCCGGATATGACTGTATTGGTCAATGAAATAGCGGGATCTGCTATTGCGAATGTGCCTACGTGTGGTGTTGCTGGTATTGATCTGCCGATTGATGATTGGTCAGATGCGGTGTCGGGGGATCTGGTGTTTTTTGAGGTGCCTAAGTCGATTTGACGTGGCTGTAACTTGCCCGAAACTCGATTGTCACAGACAGAAAAAAGAAAAGCCGACGTTAAAATCATACGTCGGCTTTTCTTTTTTTAAGTCTCAATACGTCTCGGATACGTCGAGTACCGTGCTGTTTTCTGCTTGTTTGGTTGTATTGGAATTTTTGATCTTTTCCCGGAGTTTTTTATAGAAGAGATCGCTGTCAACCGGGATATCTACCCAGTTGTCTGTCCAGGCAGATAAGAGCATGGCATTGGCGAGTTCGACGCCTTTGATTCCCTCGACCCCAGGCGCGAGGAGTGGACTGCCCGTGCGTATGGCATCTACCCAGTTTTGCGTGATGCCGCGATGGACTTCGCCACCGCTGCCCGTGGGGATGTCGCATTTCCAGGCTTCGGGGCTGCCAAAGCCGCCTTTGTATTCTTTGCAGAATTTGCTGACGGATTCTCGGGTGCGCCAGAAGGTGATGTTTCCACCTTCCATGACGACTTTGCCGCGGTCGCCAGTGATCTCGAGACGGTTGGTGCCGGGGGCTTCGCCTGTTGTGGTGATGAATACACCCGTCGCGCCATTTTCGTATTCGACATAGGCGGTGACTTCGTCATCGACTTCGATATCGTGGTATTTACCAAATCCGACAAATGCCCTGCATCGGATGGGCATACCGCAAATCCATTGCCAGAGGTCGAGGTTGTGCGGGCACTGGTTCATTAAGACGCCGCCGCCTTCGCCTTCCCATGTCGCGCGCCAGCCGCCTGAGTCGTAATAGCTTTGAGAGCGGAACCATGTGGTGATGATGTAGTTCGTGCGCTGAATTTCTCCCAGGTCCCCCGATGCGACAAGGTCTTTGAGCTTTTGGTGTGCCCCAATGGTGCGCTGGTTGAACATGAGGCCAAAAACGCGGTCGCTTTTTTCGGCTACTGCGTTCATTTCTTTGACCTGTTTGGTATAAACACCTGCGGGCTTTTCTATAAGCACATGCAACCCGCTGTTCATGGCTTGAATTGCCAGTGGTGGATGGAGGTAGTGCGGCGTGGCGACGATGACTGCATCGACGGTTCCAGAAGCCATGAGATCATCGGCACTGTCGAATGTGCGGATGTTTTCGCCCAGGTTTTCGCGTGCCCACTTGATGCGGTCGGGATGTATGTCGCAGATGGCGGTTAGTTCGGCGTTGGATACCTGGCCCGGGTGCAAATAGAGACTATGCCCACTGCCCATGTTGCCGATACCAATAATGCCGATGCGTACTTTGTCCATAAAGTTCTCCTGTTTTTGTGTTGGGGGGGTAGGGTTTGGTTTTATCCTGCCCATCCTTCCATCCTTCCATCCTTACATCCCGATCCTGTTTTTTTCGATATAATCCCAGTTGATATTCATGCCCAATCCCGGGTGCTGGGGGACGTGTACAAATCCCTGGTCATCCATGGGCTCGCCGTGTTCGTGAAGCCAGGGCGCGTGTTCGTCGAAGTCGATGAAGGGGTGGAGGAGGCCGCGTTCGTAAAATTCGCCATTGGTCATGGCGCACAGGGCGTGCAGGTTGCCGGGGCCGCCTCCGTGGATCTCGCAGCGCATGCCAAAGGATTCGCACAGGTGAACGGTTTTCATGAGGGGGGTCAGACCGCCCACATCGCCGACGCCGCAGCGGGAAATATCGCAGGCACCGGCTTTGATCCATTCGGCACGCACATACATTTTCCCTTCGCAGGTTTCGGGGCCACATATTGGTAAGGATGTTTGCTCACAGAGCCAGATGTATGACGACATGCTGTGTTCGTCCATGGGTTCTTCCATCCAGTAATAGTCGAGTTTTTCAAGTCCTTTTGCCAGGGCAAGCGAGGCTTCGCGGTCGTAATAGTGATAGGGGTCGAGCATGAGGGGCACGTCGGGGCCGACGGCTTCGCGCACGGCAGCGCAGGCTTCGAGGTCGCGTTTGACACTGGGGGCGCCTTCGTAGGGAGGCTGCCATGTGTGGAGTTTGAAGGCGGGGTAGCCGCGTTTCATACACCATTCGGCAAAACGGGCATAGTCTTCGGGCGTGGCCAAACCGCCTTCGAGGTCGTCGCCGCACATGGTAGAGGCATAGGCGGGTACTTTGTCTCGGTAGCCGCCGAGCAATTTGTAAACGGGTTGATTGACGGCGCGCCCGGCCAAGTCCCAGAGGGCGAGGTCAACGGACATGATGACTCTGTCGGTTATCGTGTCTGAGTTGATGCGCTGGCGATGGTTGAGGTCGTGCCAGATTTGTTCGCGCATAAAGGGGTCTTTGCCAATGAGTTCTGGCTTGACCATGTTGTTGATCACCTGTGCATTTGCACCAAACCAGTATCCGGATATGTCTTCGTCGGTTGAAATTACGAGCAGGGTTTGAACAGCTTCGCGATCGGGACCTGGATGCCCGTGTCCATCGCTGTCGCGTTCGGTGTTGGCGATGTATTTGAATTGAATGGTTTCGACATCGGTGATTTTCAAGGGTAACTCCTTTCAATAAAGCGGTCTGTAACGCAGATCGCCGCCTTCTTCTTGCTGTTTTTTGTAATCTGCTTCAAGTGCCTCTCGCACCCAGTATTGCGGGGCAGAGACGTAGTTTGATTGGTGCTTCTGGTTGTCAATCCAGTGTTCGAGCAAGCGGGATTTGAGATCGTTTTCAACATGGGACAGGTGCGCGTCACCCGCGCGGTTGACAATTTCGTCGGGATCGTTTTGGAGGTCGTAAAGTTCGGCAGATCCGTCGGCGTAATGCGCGTATTTGTAGCGTTCGGTTCGCACCATAGCGCGACCACCAATTTCGCAAAATGCGGCCTGCCGAATGGTCGCGGTGGGGTCTTTGAATAGTGGGCGCATGTCTTCGCCTTGAAGTGTGCTGGGCGGTGCGGCATCGCAGGCGTGATAAAAAAGCGGTACGAGATCTATGATGCTGACAAGGCCAGATGCGCGCTGATGGGCGGGGATATCGGGTCCGCGTATGATGAGGGGGACGCGAGACATGCAGTCGTAAAAGAAGCCTTTGAAGGGCAGGCCGTGATCGCCCAGTGCGTCGCCGTGATCGCTGGTGAAGATGATGTGGGTGTCGTCGAGTACACCATGGGTTTCGAGCGCGGCGATGATTTTGCCAATGCCTTCGTCAATTAAGCTGATGTTGGCGTAGTAGTGTTCGCGCCATTTGCGGTAGTGTTCTGGCGTGGCTTGTGAATAGTCCAGGCGAAACATGGAGTTGGATAGGCTGCCGCGACCGCGGTCTCTTTGGGCGGGTGGTTTGTCGGCGAGTTCTTCCGGGGAACCGACGGGTTCGGGTATGGGCGCGTCGGCATACATACGTGCCATGTCTTCAGGGGGGTCGTAGGGGTCGTGCGGTCCGGGAAAGCTGACCCAGGCGGCAAAGGGGTCGCTCCCATTTTGTTGGAGCCATTCGGCTGCCTGGTCGCCTACAAAGCCATCGACGTGGAATTTGCGCTCTCTCGGCGTGATGGATGCGCCCATATTTTCGTAATAACCCGGCAATGTGGTGGGGTGCGGTCTGTCGAGGCCGTGTGCAGAGAGAAACTGGACGTGGTGGTCGGGTAGATATATGTGCCGTTTGTCTTCGGCCATGATGCGTTCGTCAAAGCCTTGGAGCGAATCCCAGGGATGAAAGTGCATTTTGCCGATGGCTGCGGTGCGCCTTCCGGTCTGTGAGATGATGCGCGGCCATGTTGGTACGTGATCCGGTAACCAGTTGCCATTGCCAGTCACACCGGTTACGCTGGGGTACTGCCCGCTCATGATGGATGCGCGGCAAGGTACGCATACAGGGGAGGGGACAATGCAATGGTCAAATACCATGCCTTCGCGTGCAAGGCGGTCGAGGTTGGGGGTTTGCATAAAGCCGAGGCCGTAACAGGGGAGGCTGTCCCAGCGCTGTTGATCGGTGGTTATTAAAAGGAGGTTGCGAGCCATAAGGTGCTCCGGAATGAGGGTGAGTTCGGGGGATAAAAAGGACGGGACAAGATAGGACGGGGAAACAGGTATGGCAAAGTATTTTTGTTGGTTGAGGCAAAGAAATTGACGTTGACTCAAACAAGTTTTGTGTTAGTATTCTTGAAGCATATCCCGTTTAGTAACTGTTTATAGAGGAGGCTTGCAATGTTACAGGAATTTCGCGTCGATAATTTTAAGTCTCTGATTAACATTGTATTTAAGCCGCAGGAAATCAATCTGCTCCTTGGTCAGAACAATTCTTTCTCCTTACCACTCATTCATCACTCAAAATTTGCACTTTTACCGGCAACGCTTGTCCGCCTTCATCTCCATTTCAACAGGCAATCCACAAATTCAAGTTGTGAACAACCGCATAATACAGCATATTGAAAACATAATGAGGTGCCTGAACTTCTTTTGAGCCTTTTTATCGCTCGATTCTGTGCTAATTGGCCTGATATTTGCTTGAGGTCTGACTGTTGCGTTATTCAAAATAAGACCAACCTTCAGACCCAGGGCATCTCACATGGCAGAATTTGATACGATATCCAAACACCTGATTCAGAAATATCCCCACGACTTTGCCGGCTTCACCCTCGGACGAGAGGATGTTGAAGTTCTTGCAGTCATTGACACAGAGCAGTTCACTGTTGAAGCTCGCCAGACAGATAGCCTGATTCGCGTGCGTATGGATGACGAGGAGGTATTGGTCCACAACGAGTTTCAAACGACTGACAGCACCAATCCGCCTATGCCGCGCCGCATGGCAGGGTATATCGGACGTGCCATTGAGCATCACGGTTTGCCGATCTATTCCAGCGTGATCTACCTGCGTCCCAATGCTGGACAGCGCGATCCCGGGTACTATGTCCAGGAGCATCTCGACTACGAAATCACGATTCGGTATCGCGTGATTAGACTGATCGAAATAGAAGGTCAACCCATCCTGAGCGCGGGACATTCAGGACTGATTCCTTTCACGCCATTGATGAAGCCACCTGAGGGAATAGCCTCGGATGCGTGGTTGCAACAGTGTATTCACACGGCTCGGACGCGCCCTATCGCCCGGTCGTCCAGGGCGGATTATCTCGCAGGCATGGTGGCGTTGAGCGAGTTGGTATATGAGTCTGAAACCATTTCTGCTATCATTTTCAAGGAGGGCATCATGGATCTGCTTCGAGAATCATCTCTTTTTCAACACCTTACCCAACAAAGCAGAGAGGAAGCCAGAGAGCAGGGCCTTGAGGAGGGCATTGAACAAGGCATTGAACAAGGCATTGAACAAGGCATTGAACAAGGCATTGAACAAGGCATTGAACAAGGTAGAGAGGAAGGCATTGAGCAAGGGGAAAGAAAAAGCACGCTCGAAGGTATCCTCGAAGTGTTAGAGATTCGATTTGATCTCCCTGCATCGCATCCCCTATCTACTCGCATTGCCGCTATCGACGATCTGCAACGCCTCAAGCAGTTGCACCGCGCGGCGATACAGGTGTCCAGTCTTGAAGCATTTGGGCACAGATTAGATTAAGAACAGAACTAACCCATTTCCCCTGTTTGACGTGCGCTGGCTCTTGATTGATCAGGCAAATGACTCACTCCGGATATAAGCCCATATAAAAAAAAATCGTAAAACCCCTCGCCAAAACCAATCCTCCCCCACAAGAGGTAAAGTGGTAAGGAGGCAAGAGTTAAAAACGCCGGACAACTCGAAAACCGAAGTAGTAGTACCGGAAAACGGAGGTGTACCAGAGGCGAATCGCAGAACGCAAGTTCCTCGGATTGAAGTACCACGAACCACCACGCAACACGCGCCGGTCACAGTTCCCATACTCCCAGGCAGACCCGTCAGAAGGGGCACCTACATAACTGTCGTTCCAACAGTCCTGTACCCACTCCCACACATTCCCGTGCATATCGTGAACACCCCAAGCGTTGGCACTAAACACTCCTACTGGTGCCGTCTTCTCATGGTCCCACTGACTGCTGCAACCATAGCAATTCGCACGGTTGTGTTCAATGTCATTCCCCCAGCTATACTGCGTCGTTGAGCCAGCGCGCGCCACATATTCCCATTCTGAATCGCTCAACAAACGATACGATTCGCCCGTCTTTTGTGATAACCAACGCACATAAGACTGGGCATCGTCCCAACTTACATTGATCACCGGACGATTCCCATGTCCCCAACCCTCGTCATCTGGAACATATCCCCCGCAACCTCTGTCTGCCACGCATGCATCCCACTCAGCAAACGTCACTTCATATACGCCTACAGCAAACCTGTAACCTATATGTACAACATGCTGGGGTCCCTCATCACTGCCCTCATAAATGGAAGATCCCATTGCGAACGATCCTGGTAGCACTCCTACCATCTGCGGACATTGGGCACAGTCTTTGAAAATTTCGCCTACAGCACGTTGATAAGCTCTGGACAAACGTCCATCCAACTCTGACAACACAAAGACATCCGCATTAACCACACGCAGCGAATCTATATACCTACCGGCTATACTAAAATTCTCATCCTCTAACGCTTCTTCAAACTTCGCTTTATATCGAACGTATTCGGCCTGATGATTTTTCTTTTCCCACCACATATATCCTCCCAATCCCGCAATCAGCAGACATATGAAAAAATGCTCCACAACACCTTGCCTTTTGTCTTTTTTGAGGAATCTTTAATATTCTCTTGCTTATCCCCATTCAATAATGCAATACCTGTGTGCTTCATTTGACGGAACATGATTATGCCGAGCACAAGATTAGTACAATGGTTCGGACAGAATTAAGCGGCAATATTGCCATAATTGATGAGATATGTGTATTTGGGTGATTTTTTTATGTGCTTAGGGTCAAGATCAAACATTGAAAAAAACTTTTCGAGGAAAAAAGTGTTGAAATAACAGGCTTTTATGCTGGTCATAGAAAAGGGCGGGGATAAAAGAGGCATCTAAGGCCAGAATACGTGCAGATGCCTGATCCTGGTCTTGATCCTGGTCTTGATCTTGGCCTTGATCCTGGTCTTGATCTATACATTCATTGATGATGGCACGGTTGAACCCCATAAAGTTAAAGGATTTGTCAAATTGACGGGCGTATGTGCGCTCACTGTAATGGGAATAGCGTGAAAGGTTGCGAAAATTGATTTTGCCTCGTGCAATGAGTATGGTGGTAAAAAGGGTGATGAGAAACTTTTTTTGGGGTTTGCAAATGTCGAGCCGATTGAGTATCTTTTTTGCCAGTTCCATTGTGCCGTCTCACTTGTTTGGATTGTCTTTGACTCGGAAAATCTTTGACATCCAATCTGCGTGAACGGCACTTTTTTGTCTATGATTTTTTTTAACCTTTCGCAAAAAAACTGTCCGAAGTATTGTCTGTTGGTCAAGATAAAAAAGAAGGCATGTTCTGTATCATTCAGAGCAGGCTATTGTTTTTTGTGCATTGTGCTGTTGCTTATATCGAGGTCTAACCCTATCTTGTGGGGCGATTTGTTTGCCTCATTGAATTGTGTATGAAGTCCTGGCCGGAAGGATTTCTATGGATGTGTTACTGGATGAAGTTAAATTGCCGTCGCATTTAGACCGTCTGACAGATACAGCTCTGGATCTCAGGCGCGTACAGGGTATGGTGCGCGTTGGTCCCGATGTGTTATTTGTGATATTGAGCGGCTCTTTGTACAAGTTGACCGCAGAGAGAGCCGTGCTCGAACCCGTGTTTGATTCTGTGACGCGCTTATGGCCAGCCGATGAAAATTGTGCGCTGGTCGAATCTGAAGGCGCGCTATGGCGGGTTGATCGGGACGGTACAAAGGGGCGTTTGCTCACCATTCCCAAAGGGACGATTTCCTATGATGTCAAATGGGGAATACGGGGTCTGGTTGTGGGTGCTCTTGTGGATCGCCGTGCGCCTGTAGATCCCAAAGCGCCTTATTTTTATCCCGCACCGAGAGAAAAGGTCACGCTGTGCCGATATGCTTCAATCGAGGGTTGGCACGATCTTGCCGATGTGCCAGAAGGGTGTGGGAACCTGAGTATGTGCCGGTATGGGCGTCGAATCGCGTGGCGAGAATCCCTCAATGTGATTCCCGAAGAAGCGCAGCGAGGAGAGTTTTACGGCTTTGATTTGAATACAAATGAGGTACGGAAACTGACCGAAGGCGCGGGCAAAGCCGGTCGCGCGGTAATGGCCTCAGATGGCTCTGCGCTGCTTTACGAAGCCAATCACGAGACAGAGTATCCCATTACAACGCATACGGATTTGTGGTGGTTGTCATGGGATGGCAGCGAACGGGTGAATCTCACAGAGGGTGGGCGCTATATTGCGCGCTTTGGCTGGGGACCCCGCGAAAAAACCGCCTGGGTGTCGTTTGTGGAGGGTTTGGAAACACAGACAGAAGTGCTGGCTCTGGACGGGATTCCTGAAGGAACATTTGGCGATCTGGACGCGGTATCAGATATTGTGTGGATGCCCGATGGTCTGGCTATTTTTGAAACCGAAGACGCAGAGCGATTTCCCGCAATTTGGACGGGAACGCGCCGTGTGCCTTTGCCTCAGCCTGCGAATTACGAGGATTTGCGCGTTTTAGAAATGGATTGGGAAGCTCCCGATGGCATGGAGATCGAAGGATTACTCTACGAAGCTGATGGCCTTAGAGGCTCTGCCCCGTTGCTGATTTCGGCACATGGGGGACCTGCCGCGCCAGTGGAGAATGTGCGGAGTGAGGCGGTTCGATATCGCCATTTGCTGCGGGCGGGATATCGGGTTTTTCGTCCGGCATTTCGGGGATCTCTGGGGTTTGGAGACGATTTCGCACGGGGCAATATCGGATGCCAAGGGCGAGCTGATCTCGAGGATATTATTTCGGGTGTTGATTTTTTGATCGAAGAAGGGCTTGCATTAAAAAACCGGGTGGGTATTTTCGGTGGGTCTTACGGGGGATATATGACGTTGCGGGCACTATCTGTGACGGACCGATTCCATGCGGGTGTCGCGCTTTTCGGTTTTATCGACAACCGGCGGATGACCCTGGAGACGGGTGATTTTACGTATGAGACCGAGTATTTGGAACCGCTATCGTGGCCGATTACAGAGCGTACGCGCGGGGGCGATGTATTTCCCAATTTAGGTGCAATTCGCACACCGCTTCTGTTGTTACACGGAGACCAGGACCCGATTTGTCCGCTGTCGGAATCCAAAGTCACCTGTCGCGCGCTGGAAGCACTGGGGGTGCCGGTGGGCCTGGTGGTGTATCCGGGTGAGGGCCACGGATTTCGGAAAGAGAAAAACCGGCGCGATAGTGCGCGGCGGACACTGGCCTGGTTTTTGAATTATCTGCCGCCGTGAGGGTAGTGGTCGTAGTTCGCCATGTCATAGGGCTGCGTTGAAATCGCCCAACTGACGCCGAGTTCCGAGAAGAGTTTGCCGGTGCGGAAGCTGCGGTCCAACAGATCGTCCAGACCGTTGATGATGTGAAAGGTTGCGCCATCGCGTTTGACGACTTCGATTTCACTATGATCCACTGTGACGATATTGGGACAGCTTTCGTGGGCGCCATTGACGCACAGAGTTTGTGCGCGTGCGACTTCTGGCGGGCACAGGGGCATGGTGCTGTTTTGCAATACGTCTATGGCGTTGTGAAACGGGCCATGGCGGTCGCGCAAGTTGTGCTCTTCAAAGGATTCTGTGTTGCCGTCGTTATAGCGAATGATTGACCCTGGGCGACTCCATTCGACTGTTCCGTGCTCGCATTGGAGTTGCATGAGGGGGTTGAAATTTTCGCGGGTGGAATGGGATAGACCGATGAGAACGTCAACGCCATTTGCGACAATGCGGAGTATGGCTGTGTCGAGTGTTTCGATATCGCGGGCGCGATAGAGTTCGGCCTGTACGGTTTCAGGCATGGCCGATTCATGATGGGTTGCGCTACACAGGTACATGGCATTGTTGAGGTCGTGCGCCATGGCGTTGTTGATCGGGCTGTCGAGAACATAGGCACCGTCGTCGAGTGTGAGCCGTCCGGCCCAGGTATTGCGGTTGTAATACAGGTTGTTGCGCGGCCATCCGCCTTTGATGCGAATAGCATACAACTTGCCCAGCCGACCGTCCAATAAGCGGGTTTTGATGGTCTGGATGCTGGGAGCGTAGATCGATTGATACCCGATGAGCGCGATTTTGCTTGTTTTATTTTTTGTATTTATTAGATGATTGGCTTCCTGTACCGTGGCTGATAGTGGTTTTTCACATATAACATTGAATCCCGCTTCGAGCGCTGCGACGGAATAGGGGACGTGATAGTGAATGCCAATGGGCAGGGTGATGTAATCTACGCCTCCTGCACTGAGCAGGTCGTCATAAGTGTCGTAAATGCGAACATTGCGGGTTTTAAATTCGGCGAGTTTTTCGGGGTGGTTTTCCGGGTCAATGACAACGGCGGCATCGAGGCGCGCGCGTCCTTTTCGTTCAAGTGCTTCGACAGAGCGTACGTGTGTTTGCCCAAAACCGCCAATGCCAACAATGCCAAATTTTACGGGGTTCATAGATTGCTCCTGAGTTAAAAGCAGTATCCGCAGATGGACGCAGATGGACGCAGATGAAGAAAGGCAAGAGACTGGGGGCAGGTGTTTTGCTCCCCTTCCTTGTAGGAAGGGGCCGGGGGTAGGTGCCTTTTAAAAAAACACAAAAGCTATTGTGGGGGCAACTGAAATTAGTGGCACAAATCGCAGGAGGACATGATGAAAGACATTTTATCTGTTGGGCTGATTGGCGCAGGTTCGAATGCGGGGGGACATGCGCGCAGTATTGCGGCGAATGAGAATATCCGTCTGGCGGCGGTTATGGATATTGATCGCAGTCGGGCAGAGGCTCTTGCCGATGAACACAATGCCCGCGCTTATGGGGTGTTGGACGATTTATTAAATGATCCCGAAGTGGATGCCGTGCATGTGTGTTCTATTCACAAGGCACACGCCGAACAGGTGGTTGCTGCGGCGCGTGCAGGGAAACATGTGCTGGTTGAAAAACCGATGGCGCTGTCTGTGGCCGAATGCGATCGCATGATTGCGGCGTGTGAAGATGCCGGTGTGGTGCTGATGGTGGGGCAGGTGATGCGGCACTTTCCTGTGAATTTAAAGGTACGAGCACTGATTCGGGAGGGGGCGATTGGCGAGGTTGGGCACATGATCCGCAGACGATACGGCAATTTTGATCCGCCAGACCGATCATGGTATCTCGATCTGGAATTGGGCGGTGTTTGTGTTTTGTATTGTTTTGGTCCGCATGAATATGATATTTTGCCCTGGTATATCAATTCTCCCGTTGTAAAGGTATATTCACAGGGCAGTGAAAGCGCAGAGCGATACGCAGGACAAAAGGATACGTATTCGACGATTATGAATCACAAAGATGGCACAGTGAGTGTGCTGACGCAAACTGTGGTGACGCATACTGGCGCACACGATACGTATATTATGGGCAGCGAAGGATCTATCTGGATGACCAATCAGAAATTGATAGTCAATGGCAAAGAAGTGCCCATAGATGAAACATCGCGGGTGGGGATGCCCAGTCAGATTGCCGAATTTGTAGATTGTTGTCTCAATGGAAAAGTGCCCGATGCCAATGGCAGGTCTGTGCGGCATACGATGGCTGTGATTGAGGCGGCGAAGCTCAGTGCTGAGTGTGGTGAAGCAGTGATGATAAATGGAGAAGATAAATGAACCAACCCAACGTGATTGTTATTATGAGCGATCAGATGAAGGCAACGGCGAGCCATTTGTACGGCAGCGCGTTTTGTCAGACGCCATCTTTAGAGCGAATGGCAAATGAAGGTGTGTTGTTCAAACACGCGGTCACGCCGCATCCGCTGTGTGTGCCGTGTCGCATTTCGTTTTGGACCTCTCAGTTTCCACATTCGCACGGTGGGCGGCGAAACCAGACGCTGATGCCGGGGGATGCCACGCATGCGTTTAAGCTGTGGAAAGCAGCGGGATATCGGTGCGGGCTGATTGGGAAAAATCACTGTTTTGAAGAACAAAGCGATCTCGATTTGTTCGATGTGTGGTGTGAGATTGGACACGGGGGATTGCCCAGGGACGCCACGACGAAGGGGATGGATTGGTTTCGGCCAGTTGAGTCGATTAGGGCAGCACATGCGGTAAGGAAGAATATGCCGGATACCAGTCCGCAGTTTTCATACTCGGTTAGCGATTTTCCATTGGAGGATTATTCGACCGGGCTGGTGGCGGGGCAGACTGTGCGATTTTTGGAGCAATTTGGCAATGATCCGTTTGCGCTGTGGGTTTCTATTCCCGATCCCCATACGCCGTATGAATGTCCCGAGCGATATGCGATTGCACCGGATGATGTGGTGATGCCGCCCTGGCGAGCGGATGAGTATAGCGATGGTACAGCGCCCGAGCGCAACCGGGTATTGCATGCGATGATTGGGGTGGAAGAGGATTCGATCGAAGACGTAAAGGGTTGCGTGGGGGTGTATCACGGGATGGTGCGTTTTTTGGACGATGGCGTGGAGCAGATTTTAGACGCACTGGATCGGCTCAATTTGCGCGAGAATACGATTGTGGTTTTTTGTGCAGATCACGGTGATTTTTCGGGCGAACACGCGCAGATCGCCAAAGGGGGCGCATTTTACGATTGTCTGACGCGCGTGCCGCTTATTGTGTCGTGGCCGGGGCAGGTTCCGCAAGGTGTGGTAGATGGGAGTTGTGTCAATTTGATCGATATTGTGCCGACAGTTTTACAATTACAGGGGCACGACGTGCCGCGTTCTATGCACGGGGAGGGGTTGCCCACGGTTACGGATGCTGCACCGAGAGATGCGGCGTTTTCGGAATACGGCGCGGGAGGACCGGCATTTACAATGGTGGATTTGGAACAGCTTGAGAAACCCTGGGGGCGGCGGGCTATTGGACAGTCTTTGCAATGGCGTGAGGCAGAGGGCCGCCGCAAGATGGTGCGTACAGCCGAATGGAAGTATGTGCATGATCCTATGGGGGATCGGGATGAGTTGTACGATCTGGTGAACGATCCGTGGGAATTGTACAATGTGATAGATAATGCCGATCACCGCGATGTCATCGCAGATTTGCAATTAAAATTGGCGGATTGGAGTATTCGCACAGAGGATGCGAGACCCGTTCCAATGCCAGCGCGAGGGATATAACTATGAACCAACCACATCCAGAAATACAACAATTCGTACAAACATTTGAAGACGCTATGCACGGGGATGGGTTGACGGATTTGCACAGCAGTGGGGTGGAGGCCGCGAGAGTTTTTAACGATTCGCGCAAAATGCCAGATGATATGTTGCCGCCTGTTTATCATGTGGAAGATAGCGCGATTCCGGGTGCAGCGGGGGAGATTCCCATTCGCATTTATCGCCCCAATGACGACCGCGGGTTGCCGTTGCTCATGTGGTTTCACGGCGGTGGATGGGTGCTGGGCGATCTGGATACGGGGGAGTTTAAGTGCAGAAAGCTCGCTCACGATGTGGGGTGTGTTGTCGTTTCGGTCGATTATCGCCGCGCGCCAGAAACACCTTTTCCCGGTGCGATTGACGATTGTTTTGCCGCCACATTATGGGCGGCGTCTTCAGCAGACGAATTGGGGGTTGACCCTTCCCGCATTGCCGTGGCTGGCGATAGTGCCGGGGGCAATCTGGCCGCCTGTGTCGCCCTTCGCGCCCGGGATGCAGGGCTAAATCTCGTTTTTCAGTTGCTCGTTTACCCCGTTATTGAGGCAAATTTTGATCGTGTATCTTATTCTGAAAATGCCGAGGGGTATTTGCTCACGGCCAGTGCGATGAAGTGGTTCTGGGATTGTTATGTTCCCAATATCGCAGACCGCAACCATCCCGATGTCGCGCCCATTCGCGCGTCTGATCTGTCTGGCCTTCCTCCCGCGCTGGTTATGACCGCTGAATTTGATCCCCTCCGCGACGAGGCCGAAGATTATGGACATGCCTTAAAAGCCGCAGGTGTTGACGTTCTCACACGGCGTTATATTGGCATGACGCATGCGTTTTATATGTTGCCAACCGAAACACCGGTCGCTGGAATTGACGCGGCGACCAATGAATCTACTGAGGCATTGCGCTGGGCTTTTGATAAGCAGGGACGGGTTTAAAACCCTCCCGTACGTCAGTAGTTCGGTTCCCAGTGGCACTTCTTGATGATCAAATAATAGGAGACCATATATGTCGTCTATAAAAGAACAATACATAGAAGAGGGATACGTCGTTGTCAAAGATGTGCTCAATCCCGAGCAGGACATTTATCCCTTGCAAAAAGCCTATTCTGCGCTCCTTGATGCTCTGGCGCGGATTTATCTGGTTGAGACTAACGCTGAGGCACTGGATAGATTTGATGAGATGTCTTTGCCCGAGCGGTTTGCGATGTCGCTCGGTGCCAGTCGGGGAACGGTTTTGCACCATCTCGATCCCGTGCTGAATATCTTTGTTCCGACTTTTCAGTGGCGCAAAGATCTGCCCGATGCGCGTATTCCTGAGATGTTTGACCTCATGCGCCATCCAAAGGTCTTAGACGTTTTGGAGGTTCTTATCGGGCCGGAGATAGCTGCGTCGCCGATTTATCATTTCAATCTCAAACTCGCGCCCGATCATCTCAAGCTGGCAGATCAGGTGGCCGAGTCCCTGGGCGCGGATCTCTCGGAGGAAGGGTTTTATACATTTCAGGTGGGTAAAACCGGATGGCATATGGACGCTGTTTCGGGGTTGAAAGATTCTCATGAGAGCGAGATTGTCAATGCGTGGATTCCGATTACCCATGCTACCAAAGAAAACGGCTGTTTGGTGGTTATTCCGGGCAGTCACAAAGACGGTGTTAAATATCGCCCCTATCCAGAAGATCTCGACACGCAGGGGGTTGCACTGCCCGTTGATCCCGGAGATATTGTTTTTTTAGATAATAAAGTGATGCATAGCTCTGTGCCCAACACGAGTCGTGAAGATTATCGCTGGGCTTATAATTTCCGTTATCTGCCGATTGGGCAACCTCCTGGCCGTCCCTTTATACCGGGTTTTGTTGCGCGCAGCCGCTCGGCTCCAGAAACAGAATTGCACAATGCCTATATATGGAGCGCGATGTGGGTTCGCTGTCTGGACTATCTCACGGAAAAGGGCGCGCCCACATCTTATGAGGGTGTGAGTAAAATGGGGCTTGAAGAAGCGCGGGCGATTACCAGCCACTGGCGCGAACTCGCCCCCGATGTGGATGGATGGTTGCGCCTGGGAAAGGATTGATATGGATAAGGTAAAAATCGGTATTATCGGCCTTGGTCCTTTTTGCTCGGGCTATCACATTCCGAATTTGCTGAATAGATCGGATGTGGAGGTCACGGCGGTTTGCGATAATTCTCAGGAATGTCTGGACGAGCGCGATAGGAGGTTGCGCGACAGTCAGACATTTACCGATTATCGCGATATGATCGATCCGGATTTGATTGATGGCGTTTTTGTCAGTACGCCCAATCGGGTGCATTTTGATCCCTGCAAGTTGGCTCTTGAGCGCGGTATTCCGGCGATTGTCGATAAACCGATTACGGTGACTGTGGAGGATGCCGAGGCACTTGTTGAATTGAGCAAGTCGCAAAATTGTATTTTGATGACGGCGTTTACGCGCCATTTTATGCCCAGTACTGAGTATGTGCGAAGGGAAATCGCGTCGGGGGCTGTCACCCCGCAAATGCTCACGGCTGTCCAGCGGCAAAGTCCCGTCAAGCGCGGTATAGAAGACGGGGGCATGTTGCACCGGCGCACGATTCACATTACAGATGTTTTGCCGTGGATCACGGACAAGCGCGTGGTCAGAGTGGAGGGCAAAATTCAATACGAGACTGGACACATTGAGGAAACGCTGGTGGATATGCGTCTCGAATTTGAAGGGGGATTGTGCGCCAGTCTGCTCTGTATCAAGACCTGCGACGAAAATCAGGATGAGGTCAACATATATACTGACAAGCAGAGTTATCGCCTGGAACGCGCCCGCCTCTACACGATTATGCGCAGAGATGGCTGGCAGCGCGTGGAGAATCTGCCGGAGTACGGCAATTCGAGTGATCACTTTGTCGAGGCGATTAAAGGCAATCGATCCGACCCCAATGACCCCTTTGCCGATCCGCATAGCGAAGATGGCCTCCAGGCACTGCGCGTTGTTTTTGCCATGCACAAAGCCGCACAGACAGGGCGGGTGGTGGATGTTTAAATTAATTACACCTACAATAGGAAACTAAAAATGCCTTCTCAACCGAATATCGTTTTTATTCACGCCGAGAGCATGGATGGGCGGAAGATGGGCTGTATGGGCCATCCTGCCATGCAAAATGCCACGCCCAATATGGATCGCCTTGCCAGTGATGGGGTTTTATTTGCGAATGCGTACACGAATTGCCCGGTGTGCAACCCGTCGCGTGCGAGCATGTGGAGTGGAAAATATCCCAATTATTACGATTGCTGGAACAATCACGAGGGGTTGCACGAGAATGTGCCCACGTATCAAAATACATTTGAGAGCGCGGGGTATCAGACCTCTGCTATCGGTCCTATCGATTATGCTTATGGCAAACACTCCATCCGCGACCGCATTGGCTCGTGGACGCGCGCGGCTAATATTCGCCGTCCTTTGTGTCGCACGACCTTGCCGCAGGTTGTAGATGATGGCAAGGCGAATGGACGCGATTGGGACCGCACGTATCAGGCTGTTGATCAACTGCATCAATACGCGAGAAGCGACCGGCCTTTCTGGCTTTATCTCACTACGGGATTGGTGCATCCCGCATTTACTGCTGAGAAACGCCATATGCCGTTGATCGATGCGGATAAAGTCGATATTCCGCCAACATTGATGCCGCTTGAGGATACGCACAATCAGGCGATTGCGTACCAGCGCGTGACCAAAAATTGCGATAAACAGTTCTCTGAGAACCTCGTCCGAGAGATTCGGCATACGTACTTTGCGATGATCGCCGCGCTCGATGAGATGGTTGGTCGGGTGCTTCAGACCGTCGATGATCTGGGGCTGCGCGACAACACGTATGTCATTTTTTCAAGTGATCACGGTGAGATGGCTGGGGATCAAAATCAAATACTCAAGCGTTCTATGTACGAGGCATCATCTCATGTTCCCCTCATTATTCGCGGTCCCGATGTGCAAAAAGGCGTTGTCGTGGATACACCCGTTTCTCTCGTTGATCTATACCCCACGTTTATGGATATGGCGCGTATTTGCTATGACGATTATGCGGATAATGCAGCGTATCCCGATGCGTTGGACGGGGAATCTCTATTGCCTCAACTCGTCGATGGGGCGGGGCGCGAACGGGATTGGGCTATGTGCGAATACCACGGTGATCGCTGTGCTACGGGTACATTTATGTTGCGTCAGAGCGATTGGAAATACGTTAAACATACGGGTTTCGAATCCGAACTCTTCAATCTCAAAGACGATCCCGACGAAACGACTGATCTCGTCCATGACAAACCTGAAATCGCCCGCGAATTGGATCGGGTGCTGACCGCGAATTTCGATTGCGAAGGCATTGATGCTCGGGCAAAAGAATACGACCGCAAAAGTTTTGCCGCCTGGCGCGAGCAGGCTCTGAAAGAAGGTATTTACGAGGATACAATGGCTCTCGTCTATAGCGGTCACGACCGCATTTGTATTGAGGATATTGCGCCGTGGACAGACGCGGATGAACAGCGGATTGAAGCGTGGCTGGATGGTAGGGGGCGGGTTTCAAACCCGCCCGTACAGTAGCCAGCCTCAGTACCCAACATCAGGGCAATTTTTATACATGCCTACTGCACTTCTCATTGTCGATCACGGTTCCAGGCGTGAAGAAGCCAACCAGATGCTTCACGGCGTTGGCGATATTTTGCGTCGAGCGCGCCCCGATGTCATTGTCCACGTCGCGCATATGGAACTGGCCGAACCCACTATCAGACAGGGCATTGATGCATGTGTGTGCGAGGGAGCGAGTGAGATAATTGTTCATCCCTATATGCTTTCTCCCGGACGCCATGCGACAGAAGATATTCCGCGTATGGCGACAGAAGCAGGGGCTGCATATCCAGATGTACATATCCGCGTTACCGAACCGCTTGGCCTGCATGAAAAACTCTGTGAGGTCATTCTCCAACGCGCCGGGTTGTAACTATGTCCACAGAAACCGCAACATCTTTTCGTTCTGACTCAAGAGGGGCTTTTCGCCCTGTTTTTTATATTACCGCTGCACACATGGCGTTGGATTTTTACATGGTCCTCACGCCGCCATTGTGGGCTTTTTTTCAAAGTCATTTCAATCTCACGGTGGCGCAGTTTGCCTATTTGCCCACGGTGATTGTCTTTTGCGGTTCTATCGCGCAGCCCTTTATGGGCTATTTTAGCGATGGACGCGACCGCATGGCGCTCGTTGCACTGGGGCTTTTTGTCACGGGTATTTTTGTCTCTTGTATCGGCTTTGCCCCCACCGCTTATATACTCGCTGCATTTTTAATCATCGCGTCTTTTGGATCCTCTCTTTTTCATCCCACCGCCGGGGGATTGGTTACGGCTTTAACACCCCATCGAGCGAATCTGGCTATGGCCGTCTTTCTCACAGGGGGGACGCTCGGCATGGCGCTCGCTTCAATTACCGGGACACAAATTGTCGAGAGATATGGCATCGAATATCTGTGGCTTATTGTCATCCCCGTCTTGATTCTCGCGCCATTTATCCTGTGGCAGGCTCGAAAAGTTCCCGTGCAGGAGCGCCGTATAACCGCGGGTAAAATTGATTTCTCCATTTTGAGAAAAACGCGCTCCCTGGGAACGCTTTTTGCCATTAGTGTGTTGCGCTCTATTATTCACACGGGTTTTGTCAGTTTTACGGCTATTTTGGGGGCGTCTCGCGGTTGGACTACCAGCGAAATCGGCTGGATTTTTTCCTGTTATTTGCTTTCCAGCACGCTGGGGCGTATCACGGGTGGTTATCTGGCAGATCGCATGTCTCAGCGCAAACTCCTGGCTTTTTCGTGTGCTTCATCCGCAATTTTTCACGCGGGTTTTTGCCTGACAGACGGATACGTGTCGCTCATTTCGTTTTTTGTGGCAGGGTATTTGTTCGATCTCGGCATTACGACGAATATCTCTTTGGCACAGCGCGCCTTGCCGCACAATACGAGTACGGCGACCGGATTGGTGATGGGCTTTTCCTGGAGTATGGCGGGCCTTGCTATGATCGGCGTAGGCAATCTTGCCGAATGGACCTCTACGGCTACTGCGCTTATGGTTGTCTCCATGGTGCTTATTCCGGCGACTCTTCTGGTTGCACTGCTGCCTGCGGAGTATGGCGAGGTAAAGAATAAAAGGTGAGAGGTGATCCGCAGATGACGCAGAAAAAACGCGAGTAATTTGAGCGTTTTACGTAGATTAAAAGCGAGAAGTGAGATGGCTCACACGAAGACACAGAGACACAAAGAGAGGCGGGGGCTGAGGTGGGGTTACGCGCTTGTTGTGGTTATCTGTGGTTGCTTTTCACAGATAGCTCACGCGCAACCCGCGTATTCTCCCGGGCAGATTCTCGTCAAGTTTCGTAGCGCAAAGCCAGCGCTTTCACAATTTAGCGATCTATCTGAGCGCTATGGCGTGACGGCGATTGAACCTCTTTTTACGCCGCGAAGTGCCAAGGCTGTTTATCCCCATCCTTTGACACATGTGTATCGCGTGCGTTTGTCAGGTGATCCAGGCGATGCTGCAGCCGATTACGCATTGCGCCCCGATGTTGTGTACGCGCAACCCAATTATTTGTTTACGCACCAACAAGCGCCCAATGACCCGCGGTACAGCGATCAGCATAGTCTTCAGATCCTCGATTGGGAGATATTGCAACAAATCCTGGGTCCCATTCGAGAACAGGTCATTGTCGCAATCATTGATTCTGGCGTCGATTATAACCACGAAGACTTGCGAGACAATATCTGGCACAATGCCGCAGAAGTAAGCGGCGCGTCTGGCGTTGACGACGATGGGAATGGGTATATCGACGATATAAGAGGTTGGGATTTCACCCATGCGCCCGACCTGCCGGGGATGGGCGATTATCTCATGCGGGATAATGATCCGCAGGATGAATCGGCGCACGGGACGCGCGTTGCTGGCATTGTTGCTGCCGCTGCGAATAACAATAGGGGAATTGCCGGTATTGCGCCCAATGCACAGCTTATGGCACTGCGAGCGGGTTTGAGGCGGCTTGGAGGCATTGGCTTTCTCGAAGAAGATGATATCGCTGCGGCCATTCTCTATGCTGTGGAAAATGGCGCGCATGTCATTAATATGAGTTTGGGGGGACCTGAGCGCACTTTTATCCTGGGCGATGTAATCCAATACGCGCACGCTCAGGGCGTTGTGCTCGTTGCCTCTGCGGGTAACTCCGGCGACGAGTTGGGGTATCCCGCGGGCAATCACTATACGATTGCCGTAGGTGCGGTAAATTCCTCCGACCGCCTGGCGGGTTTTAGTAGCACGGGCGCGTCGCTCGATCTGGTTGCGCCGGGTGTCAATATTCTCAGCACACGTCTCAACAATCGCTATGCCTCAGGCTCTGGCACTTCTTTTTCCGCGCCTCATATATCTGGTTTGGTCGCGCTGATTCTCTCGCGTCGGCCCGATCTTTCGCCTCACTCTGTACGCAATTTGCTCATCGCATCCGCAATTGACCTGGGTCCGCCGGGTCACGACAATGAGTATGGCGCAGGGCGCGTGAGTGGGACGCAACTCGCAACTCGCCTGAGTTCTTTCGATTCGCTGACGGTTGCGATTCACACGCCCAACAACGATCAAGGAGAAGAGACTGCGTTTGATATTCGCGCTTCTGTTGCGGGCGCGCAGGTTACGGATTATCGCCTGTCTTATGGCAGGGGATACAATCCACAAACATGGATACTTCTTACAGAGGGGGCGGCTTCTCAAGAGATTCACCATACATGGGATGTTTCTACTTTTGCAAATTCTGATGTGGTTTTGCGACTTGAGGCGGATTTGTCGGATGGTGCGGTTGTGGAGGACCGCGTTCGCGTTGCCATTGCAAAAGCAGCGCCCTCTATCACTTCACTTGCGTGTGGCGATGTATTGGAGGGCGACCGCCTCGTTTTTGAATGTCGCTGGCAAACCGATCAGCGCGCACACGGGGGTATTGCTTATCGCTATGGCGCGGATTTTGATACTCTTTACACCGGCCTGGTGCAAAACAAACACCGCGTTGTTCTGCCCCACACATTGCCAGCAGGTGTTGTGACATTTCACGTTTTGGCTGATGGAGAAAACAATATCCGCGCAGTGCATCCGGCGCAGACCATTGATTATGTTCCTTTTCGTGTCCCGCAAAATGGCTTTTCGGAAATGGGTACATTGCCCGATGGTTTTTTGCCTGATCGCGCGTCGGATTTCGACCGCGATGGCAGGTTGGAAATCGCGCTTATGCCCTATGTTAGCGGCAGTTACGGACCCGTGCATATTTACGAACGCCAGACGGATGGTACATTTACCGATGAATTTCAAAGCGATGAGCGTTTTTTGCCCTGGGCAATTGGCGATATTACAAATGATGGGACCGATGATTTACTGGGTGTGACTTATGAGCGTCTTGTGCTTTTTACAGATAGCTTCTCCAATCCCTATCCCTCGCAAGTGGAATTTGAACAGCGCGACACCTGGGGCGGCGATTTTGCCGATGTGGATGGCGATAGCATTCCCGATATTATCGCTCGTTCAGGTGGGCAGCGCGGTATCCGCGTGATTCGCAATCTCGGTAGTGTGATCCGCGAGGAAACATTTCTCGCGGATCCCTCACAAGGCACTGGCGACCTTGGTCCGCGTTTTGTGGTTGCGGATTTTGATCGGGATGAGCAACGGGAAATTCTTGCTGGCGATGCCGATGGCGATCTCTGGATGTACGAATATCGCGCGGGGATATACGTGCAGACATGGTACTTGCCGGGCGATGGGGATGCGCGCTGGATTGGCGGGGGTGTGGATTTGGACGGCGATGGATTGGTAGAATTTGCCGTTGCCCGTGCCTATACAGATACGTACGAGGCTTCCAATGGTTTCTGGGAGTTGGAGATTTACAGCGCGCGTGCGCCCGATACTTATGCACGCGAATGGACGACGCGGATCAATGGGGTGGTGACTACGGGCAATGGGATTTCAGCGGGGGATGTCGATGGGGATGGACTGGCCGATTTGCTACTATGCCTGCGTCCCGATCTCTATGCTTTTCGCGCAGAGAAGCCAGATCACTATCGCCCGATCTGGCATACGCCGGTGGGTTTGATGCGCCGCGCGCTCATTGCCGATCTGGACAAAGATTTTCGCAATGAGGTACTTTTTAATCTTGATGGTGCAGTGCATATTGTTGAGCGCGATGAACCGCCGGTTACGGTCGGGTCGCCACAAATTATACGCGCGCGGCCTTTGGGTCCAACCCGCGTCGAAATCAACTGGATGCAAGTGCCCGATGCTGCTTCTTACCAGATTTATCGCGCTGTTGGCGATGGTGCATTCGATTATTTTGATGAGATCAGCGACCGCACGGTGTACATCGATTCTTTGCTGACGGAAGGCCAGACCTACCGCTACCAGATTGTCGCCGTGGCCGATTGGGACCTGCGATCGGGTATTGTCTCTCTTATACCAAACAGTGCACCAGAAGTCGTACGTGTTGAAACGCTATCGGACAACCAGATTCAAATTTTCTTTTCAGAAGAAATGGGATCAGATGCGGCACTGCCATCGAGTTATTTGCTCAGCGGTTTTGGACAACCGACATCTGTGGTTCTCGACCAGCAAAATACCCGAGCGATTCTGTCCTTTGCCGTGCCGTTCCCGGCTCGCTATACATTGACTATTTTGAATGTTTCCGATGCGAGTGGTACACCTCTTGGGCTGACAACTATTGCAGATACTGTTGACCCGGATCTTCTCGCACGAGCCGATGCCGATGGCAGTGGCGTTGTCGATTTTGCGGATTTTTTGGCTTTTGTCCGCGCATTTCAAACTTCCGATTCCACTTATGATTTTGACGGCGATGGTATCGTCAATTTCCCCGACTTTCTCATCTTTGCCAACCTCTTTGGTCGCAAGGTTGGCGTTGGGGGCTAAGGCAGGGAGTAGTTATGAATATTGGTATTCCCAAACGCGCGTTTTTTCAGGTGGCTTTTCCCTGTGCGTTCCGCGCAGATGCCCCGGTTATTGACGGCGTGCTCAATGACTGGGAGGCGACTTATTTGGTGCCCGATTTGACCGGGATTGAGGGCAAAAATCCCTTTGCCGATGTGTATATGGCCTGGCACGATACCGGATTGTTTTTTGCGGTTAATGTAAAAGGTGCTGGAGGGCGTGCGCCCGATGTCCGCCGTCCATTGCGCGGTGACGGACTTCAGGTGTGGATTGATACGCGCGATGTGCGTAATGTGCCGCGAGGAAGCCGCTATTGTCATCATTTTTGTTTTTGGCCGGGCAGGAAAAAGGGCCGGGCAGGGGGAAGACAGTTTCGTTTGCGACGGGCGAGGGCGCATCCGAGGTTGTGCGATCCCGAGCGTTTAGTGGTGGCTTCTAAGATGCTCAAAACAGGGTATTGTCTGGAAGCGCATATTCCCGCTGCTGCAATGACCGGGTTTGATCCCGATGAGAATAATCGGATCGGTTTTACTTATTTGTTGCGCGATAAAAATTTGGGACGGCAAGTTTGGACGGCAGAGGAGATTTTGCCCGTGTCTTATGATCCGAGTTTGTGGGGTACAGCAGAATTGGTGAGATAAGTGTTAAAAGGCGAGGAGGTTTGTATTTCGTCAAATAGTTTTGTATATTGGAGGCATTGAAGAATAGCCTCAAATCGGCGATGGATTTGTATTCAAGGTTGGTACATGGCACAAGATAGCGAAATTTCTCAAGACCTCACCGCTCGCGTGGAGCGTTTGGAGTCGCTGTTGACAATTAGTCGGTTGATGAATGCGACGTCAAACCAGGGCCGGTTGATCAGTGGTATTGCGCATGAGATCTCCACGTATTTGGAGGCAGAACAGTGTTCGATTTTTTTTCACAATCGCCTGACGGATGAGCTTTATACGCATGTTGGTGCAGGGGTCGAAAAAGACACGCAGGTGCGAATCCCGAGCAATAGGGGTATCGCAGGGCATGTGTTTAAGAGCGGTGATGTACGAAATGTCTTAGATACCTCCAAAGACCCTTTATTTCACAATGTGCTTGGGTATGAAACGCGTACCATGCTGGCCTTCCCGCTGCACAACAGACGCGGAGAGGTGATAGGTGTGCTGGAACTCCTGAACAAGCAAGATGATCCGGGTTATTTTACAAAAGATGATGAGGATTTTCTGCACGAGGTGGCCGCGCAAATCGGCGGGTTGGTCGATATGATGTTGCGGCGCGAGGAGATGGCCCACCGCAATGAGTTGCTCGAAGCACAAATGGAGCGCTTGTCGGGATTTGAGCATCTGGTGGAGGACCGCACGGTTATCAATACCGTGTTTAAGTACAATCGCAAGATACACTATTGGGCCGGGCTCGTCGGCATGATTTTGTTGGCGCTAATGTCTATTACCTCTCTGGTGATGGTGCGATCTGCTGATTTTCGGAAAATTATGCTGGAGTTGCATTCGGGGGTTAGTTTTGCGGGTGCTAGCAACGCGTATATTTATACCGATATCGTTGCCTATGTTACGTTGACAATTTGTCTTTCTGGTTTTCTAATGTATGCCTATCCACCATTGAATCGCTGGATGAGGGCCAAAAAGGATCGGCTTTCGCGGTTTATGATTCAGGCAGGAGTGCGTCAGCACAATCAAAATCGCCGGGTTCAGGAGGGATTGAGAAAAGTGTTGGGGGGCGGAGATAAGCCCTCTGGAAAAACTTGATTTTGTGTTGAGAAAAGTTTATTATCATGGTCCGCGATGTGAAATGAGAAAGGAAAGAGGAGGAAGCAATGCGCTATTTGAGGTTTATGGCTTTGGGTTCGGTAATTTTGGGGGTTGTGATGGCTGGTATCGCTGGCTGTGGTGGGGGCAGCGAACAGTCGGACAATAAACTGCCTGTAAGACGTGCGAAAATGCGCGAGATTAAGCTGAGTACAGACCGTATTATGGTCGCGCTGAAAAACGAGACAGTTGATGGGGTTGCCGATGATGCCGAGAAAATTCAGGATGCGTTGAAAGCAGTGATCGATCTCTATCCACCAGAACACGAAGAGAAATACACGATTTACAACCAGGCATCTCAAACATTGGCTCTGGGGATTGCATCGGCTGCTAAGGGGGGAAATGTCAAGGAGGCGAATAAGAAATTCCGGGCCATGGTGCCTTATTGCGGCAAATGCCACGAAGATTGCGCGTTTATGCTGGCTCCCGCATTTCCAGAGTATGAAGAGTGAGTCAAAAAAATTAAAATAAATAAAAAAGCGTCGGTGATGTTAGCCGACGCTTTTTTATTTTTAGCTCTGCCTTAATTGCAGATCAAGAAACTTGATGTATCTTTTTGTACTCCTGGAGTACAGATTGGACAGTCGTTTCGATGTTTTTCCCTCGACTCTGATACCACTTAAAAGTGTCCTGATCCAGAGGGATGGAGAGCACGATTTGCGCTCTGGATAAAAATTTGTCATCTGTCGGTTGAGCATCCGGATCAGAGCGGGCAGCCTCATCAATATCCGCCTCGGTCATTGATTCAACCCGCGCCATATCTGATTCGGTATCTTCAGGAAGATGATCCCGGGTATATCTCACGATATTTTCTTCTTTCATCTCGATTTGCCCTTCTGCAAGAAATGATTCGATAGCGATTTTCTCGAATGGTGTAAACGACATAGTACTCTAAGCCTTCGACAATACCGATCGCCACATACCGAGTTTCCCCGTAATCTTTTCGATCATCAAGGAATTTCAATATTGGACCATCAAAAACCCTGGCTGCCCGTAAAAAGCTGATTCCGTGTTTCTCAATATTGGAGACATTTTTTGACGAATCCCATTCAAATTCCATTGTACAAATATACGTAAGTTCGCGCTCAGATGCAATTTACATACTTTGCTATAGGTAGAGATTAGAACCGCCAGATTTTCAGAGCGGTTTTCCCGAATATCCATTCTCTGTCCTCCGCACTGAGGCCAGATAGGTAATGCATCGGGACTTTGAGGCTGTTGTCATAGCCTTCGCGCCGGCTCACGGGGGGATAATCGCTTCCCCACATGACCCTTTGGGGACCAAAGGCTTCGATGGCCATGTCGGCGAGCGGGGGAATGGGATCAAAGGGCAAGGGAACGGGGCAGATTTCACCGAATCCGGGGAGTTTGATGGATAGATTGGGCTGTTCGGCGAGTTCGAGAATTTTTTTGAATGTGTCATAAGGGGGCTGTTGGCCCTCGCCGATGCCCGCGAGGTGTTCGATCACAATGGACAGATTTGGGAATTCGCTGAGTACTTCTGCAAATTCATCGCTTAGAAGACTTTGGGGGTTGCTCGGCGCACTGACGACGAGACCGAGTTCGGCGGCCGTGCGCCACTGCGCGAGGGGATCGGCGCAATCAGCGCGGCTGTTTGCAGGAAGGCGAATGCCGACAATGCCCTGTTTTGCCCATTGTCGCATGGCTGTGCCATCGTCTGTTGGGGCAACGATCATGGCCGCTTGAAATTTCCCCGGATGTGCCGCCATGCTGTCGAGCATATAATGGTTATCCGAGTTCCCCGCGTATTGGATGAAGACGGCTCGATCTACACCGGATGTGTTCATGTGGTAAAGAAGGGATTCCAGGGGTTCGTATTTGTAAAGTCCAATGTGGCAGTGTGTATCGACAATGGTCATTGTGTTTTTACTCCGAAGGGGTGGGATTAAAACAATGCGCCCTGTTCGGGCGGTTGTACGGGTTTCAGACAGTCTGGCGTGTCATTCATCGGACTGTTGACAAGGGTAGAAACGGGATATGCGGTCATTTCTTGTGCGGAATAGGGTAAGAGAAGGTCTTGCAGGTCTGTTCGGTCTGCTGGATCGAGCCAGCGGTCATACGCGTTAGCCGGTAAAATAACGGGCATGCGATTGTGAATCGGTGCCATGAGGTCGTTGGGTTCGGTTGTGATAATGGTGCAGGATTGGATGCTTTCTCCTTCGGGTGAATGCCACAATTCCCAAAGGCCAGCAAAGGCAAAGGGGGTGCCGGATTTGAGCGCGATGTACATGGGGGTTTTAGTTCTGCTGTCGAAATTGCTTTGCCATTCGTAAAATCCCGTTGTGGGAATTAGACATCTTCGTCTTTTAAAAGCCGTGCGAAATGAGGGTTTTTCCGCAAGGGTTTCTCCCCGCGCATTGATGAGTCGGTTGCCAATTTTGTGATCTTTTGCCCACGATGGAATAAGTCCCCACTTGAAGGCGTCTGCCCGCGGCTCGGCATTGTTGGCAATTGCCGTGATATCCTGGCCCGGCGCGATGTTGTATCGCAATGGTATCTCGTTGGGGAAAATAACTTGTGGAAATGCGAGTTGGTTTTCATCGCATTGGGCAGCATAGACAAATCGACCGCACATGATAGGGTTCCTTTGGAAAGCAGATATCGGGAATTAGCGATCAGCTTTTAGATCCCTACTCATCCTGGACGCCTGCTTCAAGCATACAGGGGTGACGACAGGAATAGCGATTGTCATCGCGGCATGTTTAAAGCCGCGATCCAGGAGGTTTTTAGCTGACTGTTGACCGCTTATTTATGTATAGTCTGTTCTCGTCAAATGTCAAGGTCTTTCCCGTAATAATTTTGCTTGCTCGCCGAAGGGTGTCTCATTAAATTGAGCCGCGTTTTATAGATTGATCTTTACATTTCCGATTGGAGGGTGTTATGGCAGCAGAGCTGGGTTTTGGCGTTGTTGGACTGGGTATGGGCAAGAACCACTGTCGGTCTGTCACACGGGCAAATGGCGCAAAGTTGGTGGCCGTGTGCGATGTGGATGAGGAGCGTTTGGTACCTACGGCAGAGGAATATGGGTGCAAAGCTTATACGAGTTATGAAGAGATGCTCCAGGACGATGAGGTCCAAATCGTCAATGTTTGCGTTGAGTCCGGAAAACACGCCGAACTGGGTATCCAGGCCGCAGATGCGGGCAAGCACATGATCGTTGAGAAGCCCGCGGATATTACGCCTGAGCGCGTTGATCAGCTGATTGGTGCGGTAAAGGATGCCGGCGTGAAGGTTGGATGTATTTTTCAAGCGCGTTTGGAACCTTTAAACAGGCGGATTAAAGATGCTGTTGATAGCGGTAAGCTGGGCAAATTGATCGGCGTTCACGGCCATTTGCCCTGGTATCGAGCGGATAGCTATTATCAGGGTGCGCATGGATCGTGGAAGGGAACGTGGGATCTCGATGGGGGAGGCTCGCTGATGAATCAGGGCGTGCATACCGTCGATTTGATTCAGTGGCTCGCAGGCGGTGTCGAGTCTGTGATGGGCATGTTTGGCGTTTTTGGACACGATATCGAGGCAGAAGATCAGACTGTGGCGTTGTTCAAATTTAAGAATGGTGCGATTGGCACGGTTTATACGACGACTTGCTGCTATCCAGGGCTTCCGCAACTGGTGACTATTTACGGCGAGAATGGGTCAATTATGAAAGATGCTTCAAAGTTGATCTCCTGGAAGGTTCAGGGTGAAAACGAGGCATCGGAAGAAGCGGAGATGCTGGGATTTTACGGTGCTCAGGAAGACAAGCAGAAGAATATTTCAGCAGATCCAATGGCCGTCAGTTCCGATGGGCACACATTGATCATCGAAGACCTCATCGGGGCGATCAATGAAGAGCGCGAGCCTATGATTGGCCTTGAAAGCGCACGCCACGCCGTGGAAATTATTACTGCGGTATTTGAATCCGGGCGCACGGGGCGGGAGGTTAAGGTGGGGTAGGATGAGGTATGAAGTGTGAAGTATGAAGTGTGAAAAAAAGCCAGATATTTTGTCTGGCTTTTTTGTTTGATCACAGATTGTAGCCGGGAAATGCTTCTGCCATCGCCTCTTTGTCCGTTCCTGCGAATAGCCGGTCGCCGGTGTGTATTAGTGGTCGGCGTATCAGCCGGGGCTGTTCAACCATGAGGCGAATCAGTTCATCTGCCGATACTTTCTCCCGGTCGAGTTTTAGCGTTCGCGCCGAAGGACTCCGCCACGAGAATATGTCGAAGGGCGGGGTGCCGCCGAGCAATTCCCTGAGTTCTTTCTCAGAGAACTCATCCTTGAAGAAATCCCTCTCCTCAAAATTCACGCCTTCTCGTGAAAGCCACGCTTTCACCTTGCGGCAGGTGCTTCATCTGTTCCAGGTGTAAAAGTTGATTTTGGACATTGTCGTCTCTATACCTTTTTTAAGCGAACTCAAATACCTTCAAGGAGATGGACTTTTTCGGTTTTGCCTGTCCATGGACCATTAGGCGAATCTTTTCTGCGGTTTCGCGGCTGAATGTCTCTTCACCGCAACGATTACATACCGTTGCAGGAATGCGATCTATTAGCACATATTTCCCATCAATCTGAAAGACCTCTTCTACTAACTCCTCACGGCTTTCTTCAGCACCACAAATCGAACATGTGAACATGCTCACCTCCGTTGAGTGTAATTGATCCATTCTTCTGCATTCGGCTCATATAGAGTAATAATTTTCACGAAATCCGTGTCCGCAAGCGAAACTTGGATATGTAGAGGGCGTCCTGCTTGTGTGAAACCCAACAACAAGCAACTCGGAGAATATTTGTCTTCCGGGTATTCCTCAATGATGTTCGCATTCATTCCAACTTGTTTGATTTCGATTTCACTGATGTTTCGTTCAACAACACGTTTGAGAGCGTGGAGGCTGAAGTTAAATTCGCCGACAGACAATTGACTCTGGATCTGATTGAGTGTTTTCATCTCGTTTTACAATATATAGCTATGCCTTACTGGACGCAATAGAGCAAAAAATTCTCTTTGCTTTGATCACATCGAAACACCCAAAAGCCCTCGGGTAAATTGGAAGTCTGTGTTGCCCGTTAGTGGTGTTTTGGGCGTGTATTGCCGAGAGGCGACGGCGATGATCTGGCGCAAGAGGGTGTCGGCATTGTGTTTGGGATCGGTATTGAAGATGAGGTCAAAGTCATCGCCGTAGGAATGGGCGACACTTTCTTCGGCCGTTGTTTGAAGCATGGGGGTCAAGGGATGCCCCTGCAAGGGATGATCGCCCGAGTAGGCGACGATGAGGTGGACGCCTGTGCCGCCCAATCCCGTGAGGGTTTCGACCCAGTGGTCGGTCTGGCTGTCCATGATGTGATAGCCAGGTTGGGCGGGATCTTGCCCGTGTGCAAGAGTGGGTGCAGGTGGTGTGCTGCCCAGAACTTCGGATTGGTAGATGGGATGAGACAAAAAACTCGCATTGTCGGGTACAATGAGCGTGGCACCTGTACCGATTAAGGTTTGGGATAAAATAGCGAGCGATTGCGCGGCAATATCGGAAATAGAACCGGAAGCGTGAAGCCCGATGCGGAGCGCGGACAGGCTGGCAGGAGTGATTTCGGGAGGAAGAGTCTGTGCGAACTGGTCGAGAAAATAGGCTTCGACCTTGTCCAAAACAGCCTCAATACCGCCGTCGAGTTGTACGCTGGCCCATCCAAATGCATCGGGGCTGATTCCCTTGTCGTCCAATGCGTGCCGAATATAGTCGTTGTGGGTCTTTTCACAGCCGTGTTCCAACAACAGACAGGTATGTACCAGTGGGTGGGTGAGGTAGCCGAGCATGGTGCGCGTGTAGAGGCGTTCGGTGGCTTCTCCCGATACACCGCATCCTTCGGTGTGCGCGAGGGCGACGAAGCGCGAGATGCCCTTGTCAAGGCCCAGACCCTTTTCTGTGAGACGTTTTGCCGCCATCAGCGCGATTTGTCCAGAACACAGGCTGGTGGGCAGAATCAGGCCCAGACGGTCGGTTGTAAATCCATCCTGGGTGCGAATGGCTTGAAATCGGTGTTCGTCAGCGTCCAATGTCTGAATAGCGAGTGGGACGCCCTGAGGTTCTGGCCGGTTCTGTAGATCGGATAGGTGATCTGTTGAGGTCTGCCGCCAGGTGCGCCATATCGAGACTTGTGCGTGTGCGGCCTTTTCTCCTTTGCTGCGTTCTCCCGAGGCGATTTTGCAGGTCAGGTCAAACATATCGCTGCCGAGATCGTCCATGGAGGTGCCGTCCAGATACGCACCCGCATTGACATCCATATCTTTGCTGAGCAACTGATAGCGTTCGGATGTGGTCACAATTTTGATGGTGGGTACAAAGGGGAAGTTTGTGATTGAGCCATTACCCGTGACAAAAAAGATCATGTTGCATCCCGAAGCTACCTGCCCGGCGATGCTTTCGAGATCATTGCCAGGGCTGTCCATGAAATAATATCCCGGATGGGTCATCCGTGCCGCGTAATCAATGACAGAATCGAGACGGACATCTGGATGGCGTTTCATGGCTGCGCCAATTGATTTGAGAACGATATTGTAGAGGCCTCGAAATTTGTTGCCCCCGGAAGGATTGCCTTCTGCTGTTGTGCCGTGCCAGGCAGCGAGGGTTTTATAGGCTTCGACTTTGTCGAGAAAACATTGGGCAACATCGTAAGACGAGACATTTTGGAGGACATAGGATTCTGCGCCGATGAGCTCGTCGGTTTCGGCGAGGTTAGCCGAGCCGCCGTGGCGAATGATCTCTCTTGCTACCCACGACGCCAATGGATTGCCGGAAATGCCCGAAAATGCATCTGAACCGCCGCATTGTAGCGCGATTTTGATGTGCGATAAGGGTTCGGGTGTGCGGGCCATCGCCTGGACTTGTGGCAGCCATTTGGCAATGATGTTTTCGCCCTGTTGTAGCGCGTATTCAAAGCTGCCCTCAAGCGTGAGAAAGTGGTGCAGGACGTGATCGATGGGATAGTTGTTTTTCGCGAGATATTCCCGAAGGTGCTGATTGGTGATGGCTTCGTGGCCGTAGTCGATTGCGAGCACCGCCCCGACGTTTGGATGTATTGTAAATCCAGCGAGTGTACGCAATAAGATGTCTTTGTTGTTGGGGATTTCGGTGCCGCCGCCTTCGGTATGGGCTACTGCGACAATGCCATCGATGTTGTGATAATCTCGTATGCGATCTTTTAATCTCGCTTCGAGCTGTTTAGCATAACTCGCTGTGCGAGAGGATGTTCCCAGAATGACAATATTATTCCGCGTACCTGCGCCTCGGCCTCCCGATCTTCTGTACCCTTGAAAAGTACCGTACTGGTCATAGCGTTTGACTTGCTCACCCGCCTCAAAGGTAGTCGCATCGATCTGGTGTGGAACAATGCGATCTTCAAAGTTGGGCATGCCTGGAAGCTCAAAGTCGAGATCGCGGAGTTTGAGGGCGCCAAGGATCTCTGGGTTGCAGGCATAATCTCCGGGAGAGATAGGGCGCGTTGCAATGCCAAAGGGTAGCCCCCACGATAGAAGGGGGTCGCCAGGTGCAATGGGTTGAATGGCAAAGCGATGGCCTTCGAGGATGGTGTGCCGAAGCGCGAAGGTGCGATCTGAATGGCTAATCTGCGTGCCTTTGTCGAGGTTGCAGGTGGCAATGCCGACATTGTCTCCCGGAAGGGGGAGGCGACCGATTTCAGAAAACTTATGGGAATGCGTCATATGTTGTATCCTTTGATAAAGTTGGTTCAGAGGTATAAGCATAAAAAAAACAGATGTCAAGGGGGAAGAGGCAGTGGATAGTGGATAGTAAGTATGCGAAAAAAAGCCCTTGACAGATCACATACATTTGGTTTATGTTTCTATCAGTTGTTTTATTAGCAAAACATCGGTTAAACGGCTAAACGCACTGTTCGAGGGGGGGCATATGATGGCATCGGATGTATGGAAAGAATACGAGAGCAACGAGATCTCTCACAGTGTTGCCCATCATTTAACCGCCATTCACGAGTTGATGGGTGATCTGGGCTATGCGCGGGTTTCGGATGTGGCACGTGCGCTGGAGATTACCCGGGGCAGTGCATCGCTGACGCTCAAAGCCCTCAAGGCACGCGGGCTGGTCTTGGAAGATCACAATAAATTTTTGAAATTATCCGACGATGGCCGTCTTATTGTCGATTCTATTTTAGCCAAACGCGCCGTTGTTCGCAAATTTCTCAACGAGGTGCTCAAGCTCGACGAGCATCAAGCTGAAGTGGATGCGTGCAAGGTCGAGCATCTTTTAAGCGCGCAAACTGGTGGGCAATTGCTGCATTTTGTGTATTTTTTACTCTCTGATGATCCCACTGCGCGACAATTTCTCGCTGAGTTCTGGAGCAAGCTGGATCAGAATGAAGAGTGGCAGTGGCCCGTTCAGGATGTTGATCAATTATTCAATTTGGAGTCTCGATAATGGCTTATGCAACGGAGGCTGCAACACCGCTTTCAATATGGGGCCGGGGTGATGAAGGTACTATTGAAGGCATTTCAGGTGCCAATCAACTGGCGGCCCGACTGCGCGAGGTAGGTGCTATGCCAGGTGTCCCTGTGCGCGTGTTGCGCGTTGGGAGCACTGTGGTCATTCAGGTGGGTAGTAGCAGATTTTGCTTGCGGAAAACCGATGCTGCATGCATTAAAGGAATGAAAGCAGCCTGATTTTATTATGGCAATGGATATAGCAGATCGAGAGCGACCTTATGTGGGTCGTGCCACGGTCGCTGTGGTTGGCAATCCCAATACGGGTAAGACAACGCTTTTTAATGCTCTGACGGGGCTTTCGCAGCGCGTGGGAAATTTCCCCGGCGTTACGGTTGAGCGCAAGGTTGGACAATTGACATTGCCCGACATCGGTGCGATTGACCTGTTGGATTTGCCCGGTACATACAGTCTTTCAGCCAAGTCTCCGGATGAACTTATTGCTGTTGAAGTAATGATGGGGTTGTTGAAGAGCGAGAGCACCATCCAGGCCGTGCTCGTGGTTCTCGACGCCAGCAATTTGAGGCGCAGTTTATACATCGTATCTCAACTTCTCGAAATTGATTTGCCCCTGGTTGTGGCCCTCAATATGTTAGATGTGGCCAAGGCCAGGGGTATTGTTATTGATGCGCCTGCTCTGAGCGAGCATTTGGGTGTTCCAGTTATTCCCATACAAGCGAATAAACGTGTAGGGCTTGACGAGTTGAAAGAAGTGCTTTCTCGGGTTGTTGAAAAGGGCATGGTCCCATCGCGCAAGTCGGTATTGCCACAGTCCTGGTGGGTAGAAGCCGAGCAGTTGGCGCGAAAATACGAAGGCGTATCTACGGGTCTGACCCTGCGTGTGTTGGTTGACAATCAAAATGCCTTTGCATCCCATGTTGTGGAACGCTTTGGCGATGACTTTGCCGCTGATCTTCACGCATTGCGAGCGCAGGTTAATGTGGATGATGCGCTGGCGAATCGGGAGATCGAATTGCGTTATAGATGGATCGATGAGGTTCTCGATGATGTGCTGCGCGATCCCGAACCACTTCGCGTGACCCGTTCTGATCGACTGGATCGGTTTTTGACACACCCGATCTGGGGTAGCCTGAGTTTTGCTGTAATTATGGCCTTTGTTTTTCAATCGATTTTTTCGTGGGCCGTACCCTTAATGGACAGTATTGACGTGCTGTTTGGGGTGATCGGTGGATGGGTGTCGGGCTATCTTCCCGAGGGTGCGCTGCAAAGTATGGTGGTGGATGGGGTGATTGCCGGGGTGGGAGGCGTGGTCATTTTTTTACCCCAGATCTGCATCCTATTTCTTTTTATTGCCATACTCGAAGATTGTGGCTATATGGCTCGCGCAGCGCTGTTGATGGATCGCCTGTTAACGCCGTGCGGTTTGTCGGGCAAGTCTTTTATCCCTCTTCTGTCGAGTTTTGCCTGTGCGATTCCCGGCGTAATGGCTACGCGAACGATCAATGATCCCAAAGACCGTATTGCCACGATGCTGGTCGCGCCATTGATGAGTTGCTCTGCGCGTTTGCCCGTGTACGCGATTTTTATTGGGGCTTTTATTCCCAATCAAAATGTTTGGGGTGGGATTGGGTTGCAGGGACTTACGCTTTTCGCGCTGTATTGTGTGGGGATTTTTGTGGCTATTCCCGTTGCGTGGATTTTGAAGAAGACGCTGTTGAGAGGACAACCTACGCCTTTTTTGCTCGAGTTGCCGTCTTACAAAATTCCAGATGTGGGCACTGTTGGGATGCGTATTTATCAAAGTGGTCGGCATTTTCTCGAAAGAGCAGGCACATTGATTCTCGCCGCAACGATTGTGATGTGGGCACTGGCGTATTTCCCGCGGTCTGAGACGATTACCGCGCATTACGAGTCGGAGCGAGAGCGGTTGGTTGGGGCACCGGAGGAGGTTTTGGATGGCTTGCGCGCGAAAGAGGCTGGAGAGATGCTCCGGCAGAGTTTTCTGGGGCGGATGGGGCATGCTATTGAACCTGTCGTAGAGCCATTGGGATGGGATTGGCGCATTGGGATGGCGGCGCTGGCATCTTTCCCTGCGCGGGAAGTGATTGTCGCCGTTTTGGGCACGATTTACAGTCTGGGGGAGGTGGATGAGGAGTCGGCGTCGCTTAGAGGCGCGCTTCGGTCTGCGACATGGTCGGATGGACGAAAGGTGTTCAATATCCCTGTTGCACTGTCTATTATGGTGTTTTTTGCCCTGTGCGCGCAGTGCGTTTCTACGCTTGCGGTTATTCAACGCGAAACGGGCGCCTGGCGGTGGCCCGTGCTGACTTTTGTTTATATGACGGTGCTTGCCTATATCGGCGCATTTGTGACGTATCGCCTTGGAATGGCGCTCGGATGGGGGTAATGATATGACCGACTGGCAAAATTGGATTGTGATTGCTATAGCACTCTGGTGTGCCTATCGCGTTATTGGTGAGGTTGTGAGACCTTTTTGGGCTTCATCGTGTACGGGTTGCGGTGGTGCGTGCGAAGACGAAAAACGCGAGGATTTAATAGAGATTGAGTAATTTCAAAATATCCCATTGAGATATTAAATGGGAACATTTTAGGTCTATAAAAAACACTTCCTTTGGGCGTGTTTTTTTATGTTTCGGACAGTTCTGAAACGGTTTCTAACTGCTTCGCCATTGCTGCCTCAGTCGTTTGCAGGTCATGGGTCATTTGCAAATTGAGCCAGTATTGGGGCGATTGACCGAGCGCTCGACCAAATAAAAGGGCCAATTCAGTAGTCACGGGACGAGAGCCGTTTACGACATGCGACACGCGCATCGGCGAAATGCCAATTGTGCGTGCCAATTGTGCCTGAGAGATGTTTAACTCGTCCAATATTTCACGCAGAAACTGTCCGGGATGAATAGAAGGTAAACCATTCTCAATCATTGATATTTTTCCTGGTTAATGATAATCGACAATTTCAACATCAAACGCATCGCCATCTATAAAACGAAAACACACGCGCCATTGGTTGTTGATGCGAATACTCCATTGACCTGCTCGATCACCTCTCAAAGCTTCCAATCGGTTCGATGGAGGTAAACGCAGATCATTTAATTGAGTAGTAGCGTTGAGTTGTAATAGTCGCATCGCAACTCTTTTATGAATAACCGGTGGATAACGACGCGACTTTCCTGTACTGTAGAATCGCCTGGTTTCTGAGTCGGCAAAAGATCGAATCATAGAAAAAAATAAACAAAATGTTTACTATTTTCAAGTACAAAAAAAACTATCCATTGGTTATTATCCCCAATTTATGGATTGAGGGATTTTTCTTTTCTTGACCGAATTTCCCGATTTTTATATGTTTAGCCATGGCTAAATTTTATTTTAGCGATATTATTCTGATTGTTGTAGGCATGGATAATAACAGATATTTTTGTGGGGGGTGTATGTATCGATTTTTCATTATGGCTGGCGTTTTGTTGCTGTGTGCGTGTGGTGGGGGCGAAACGCCGCCGGTTGAACAAGGCAAAAAGCTGGTAGTGTGTACGACGGGGATGATTGGCGATTTGGTGCGCCATGTTGCTGGGGATCGCGCAGAGGTGATTTCCCTGATGGGACCTGGGATTGATCCGCATTATTACAAGGCGACGCAGGGCGATTTGCAGAAACTGTCTCGAGCTGATGTGATATTTTACAATGGTCTCTTTCTGGAAGGCAAGCTGGAGGGTATTTTTGAAAAGATGGCGCGCAGCAAGACGGTAATTGCAGTGTCGCGAGATATTCCCAAAGATAGGTTGCGGAAACCGATTGCAGGGCAAGGGGAGCACGATCCGCATATCTGGTTTGATGTCAGCATGTGGGCAGAAACTCTGCCCCTGGTTGTTCAGACACTGAGTGAGATTGACGCCGAAAGTGCCGATGTATTTCGCGCCAATGCCGAGGCGTATCGCAAGCAATTGCTCGATCTCGATACCTGGGCAAAAGCGCAGATTGCACATATTCCCAGCGATCAGCGCGTGCTGATTACGGCACACGATGCCTTTGGGTATTTTGGTCTTGCTTACGGTATTGAAGTGCGAGGGCTTCAGGGTATTTCGACTGTGGCTGAATACGGGGTCAACGATGTGTCGTTGCTCGTGAATTTTATTGTCAAACAGCAGGTGAAAGCCATTTTTGTGGAAAGCAGTGTGCCCGAGCGTTCGATCAATGCCGTGCGCGAGGGGTGCAAAGCGCGAGGATGGGATGTCGCAATCGGTGGCACGTTGTATTCCGATGCGATGGGCCCCGCGGGTAGTGGAGCCGATACGTACATCGGTATGGTGCGATCAAATGTAAACACAATTGTCGAGGCGTTAAAATAATGTTACACGCAGTTGATGAATCGGTGACGCCCATTCATATTCACGATATGACGGTGGCGTATCATAAGAAACCCGTACTGTGGGATGTCGATCTCGCCGTGCCAGAAGGTAAGCTCGTGGGGGTTGTGGGCCCCAATGGTGCGGGCAAGAGCACGATGATCAAAGCCATTATGGATCTCGTGCCCAAGGCTTCGGGATGGGTTCACATTTACGGCAAGCCCTATTCGCGTATGCGCCAGGTCATTGGCTATGTACCGCAACGCGAGTCTGTGGATTGGGATTTTCCTATCAATGCCTTAGATGTGGTGCTTATGGGGCGCTATGGGCACATTGGGTGGGTGAGGCGTCCGGACAAAATTGACAGGGAACTTGCTGAGGAAGCACTTGAAAAGGTTGGTATGACCGATTTTGGACATCGGCAGATCAATCAGCTTTCGGGAGGCCAGCAACAGCGAGTTTTCCTTGCTCGCGCCCTGGCGCAAGATGCACAAATTTATTTGATGGACGAACCCTTTGCCGGCGTGGATGCGGCGACTGAACGCGCCATTATCGACATTTTGATGGATCTGAGGGCGCGAAAAAAGACCATGCTGGTTGTCCATCATGATTTGCACACGGTGAACCAGTATTTTGACTGGTTGGTTTTGATCAATATGCGGATCGTTGCCGCGGGTGAGACGAAAGATGTGTTCACGGATGATAATTTAAATAAAACCTACGGCGGACGGTTGACGGTGCTTTCCGAAGCCGCGCAGGCTGTTGCCCATCATCAGCGGGGGTTATGAGGTGATTTGGGACGCGACATTTCAGCTGGTTTTGCTCGGCTCGCTGTTGATAGGGGCGACATCGGGCACGCTGGGCGCGTTTGCCGTGTTGCGCCGGCGCAGCCTTTTGGGCGATGCTCTGGCGCATGCAGCTCTTCCGGGTGTCGCACTGGCATTTCTATGGACGCAGAGCAAGGCATTGCCCATTCTGCTTTTGGGCGCGACTATTTCCGGTGTGGTGGGGGTGCTTATAATTGAGGCCATTGTCAATTACACGCGCATCAAAGCAGATGCTGCGCTGGGCATTGTGCTTTCGGTCTTTTTTGGTGGGGGAATTGTGTTGCTCACGCATATTCAGCAGAGCGAGGTGGGCAATCAGAGTGGTCTGGATAAGTTTCTTTTTGGACAGGCGGCTTCTATCGTGCGCGCTGACCTGTATGTGATGTGCGTTGTGTCTGCGCTGGTTATGGTTGCGGTCTTTCTTTGCTATAAAGAGTTTAAAGTGCTCATTTTTGATGCGGAATTTCTCGCCGCGCAGGGATTTTCCCCGCGTGTGGTGGATCTTTTGTTGATGGGATTGATCGTGCTTACTGTTATGGTTGGGCTTCAGGCGGTGGGGGTTATTCTCATTGCTGCGATGTTGATTACCCCGGCTGCCGCTGCGCGGTTTTGGACAGATCGGCTACATGTCATGGTGCTGGCGTCGGGCATTTTGGGCGCGTTGTGCGGTGCGCTGGGAGTTGGTCTGAGCGCGCTGGCACCCCGAATCCCGACGGGGCCGGTGATGGTGCTGGTTGCAACGGCTGCATTTCTCGTTTCTGCGCTGATTGCCCCCAGGCGTGGGGTGCTCGCCAGGTGGGCACGGATCAGGGCAAATGCATTGCGAGAGAACGGTCAGCATTTTTTGCGGGCCTATCTCGCGTTGCAGGCGCGAGGCAAGCGGGAGATCGCGTTGTTGGACCTCGCCAGCGAGCTTCAATTGCCGCTTTACCGCGTGCGTCGGCTTGCAACGCGTCTCGTGCGTGATGGGCGGGTGAGCTTGCAAAATGGGGCGTGTTCTTTGACGGAACTGGGACACAAAGAGGCGGATTTTGTGGTCAAATCCCATCAGCTATGGGAATATTATCTGGTTTATCGGTCTATCTTAGAGGAAGATCACGTGGATAGATCCGCCGATGAAGTCGAGCATATTTTAACGCCTGAGATTATTGAACAACTCGAATCAATTCTGGCGCAAGAAGGTATAGATGTTGTTGGAGACATCCATAAAACGCACAGTGGCTATCGGAGGACCGGCGAAGATGGATGAGTTTTGGGGACCATTTTGGATTGTGCTCACAGGCGCGCTGGCCGGGGCATCGTGCGGTTTGTTGGGTGCGTATCTCGTGTTGCGCAAGATGTCGCTTTTGGGCGATGCACTAAGCCATGCTGTTTTGCCGGGCATTGTTATTGCGTTTCTGCTTTCGGGCAGTCGCGATGTGATTCCGATGTTTATAGGTGCGGCTATATGTGGGGTTATTGCCACGGTGTTGATTGAGACATTTCACCGCAGGTGGCGCGTGCAAGAAGACTCATCGATAGGCATTACTTTCACGGCGCTTTTCGCGCTGGGGGTTGTTTTGATCACGGCATTTGCCGGGCAGGTCGATCTCGATCAAGAATGCGTTCTTTACGGGGAGATCGCGTACACGCCCTGGGATCGTCTGTTCTGGGGAGAATGGGATTTGGGACCGCGCCCTGTATGGATTCTCGGAACGGTGTTTGCGCTTAATCTCGCGCTTGTTCTGGTATTTTATAAAGAGTTTTTGATCGCGTCTTTTGATGCCGAGATGGCACTCTCTGTGGGTGTGAGTGCTGCGCTGGTGCATTATGTGCTGATGGGAGCCGTTTCTGTGACAACGGTGGCCGCATTTGAGTCCGTGGGGGCTATTCTCGTTGTTGCGATGCTGATTGTTCCCGGTGCTTCGGCCTATTTGTGGAGCGATCGGTTAAAAGTTATTTTGACTCTGTCTGCTCTGATGGGCGTTGTCTCTGCTATTGCCGGGTATTTTCTTGCAGGGGTTTGGAATAGTTCTATTGCCGGAGCTATGGTTGTCGTTATGGGTGCGCTATTCGCGCTTTCCCTGATTTTTGCACCCCACTATGGTTTGCTGGGGCGATTTGTGCGGCAAATACGGCTCTCTTTGCGGGTTGCACGAGATCATGTCTTGTTGAAGTTGCTCCGCGAGCGAGAATCGCAGCGCGTCTCTGCGCTCAGTTGGGGCGATCTGGTCGATACGGCTGCGCGTTGGGTGTCTGGTATTGCGATTCGGTTGTTGATCTGGCAAGGGTTGATCACGAGGAAAAATGGACATTTTTCATTGGGGGAACAGGGCGTTATACACGCGACCAGATTACTCCGCAATCACAGGCTTTGGGAGTCCTATTTGAACCAACTGGGGCTTCCGCCAGATCATGTACACGACCCTGCCGATGCGCTGGAACACTTTACGGATGACCATCTGAGGGAAGAGATTCGAGCGGCTTTGCCCAATATCGCAACTGATCCACAGGGCAAGCGTATTCCCGATGGATAGGATATGCTTGCTTGTATATGAGGTTTATCTTACTTTTGTTTGATAGCTATTTGGGAGAAGGACAATGATCAGTCAATCCTCACAGGATTATTTGAAAACGATCTACAAGCTGACACACGGGCAGAATCCCGTTGCATCTGTGACGACATCGCTGATTGCAGAGCACAGGGCTGTTGCTCCCGCTTCGGTCACCAATATGCTCAAGAAACTCGCCGCGATGAAGCTGGTGGAACACACGCCCTATCAGGGCGTTGTACTAACATCAACGGGAAAACGCATTGCCCTTGAGGTTCTTCGCCACCACCGTTTGCTGGAGCTTTACCTGTCCGAAGTGCTGGGATTTGATCTGGATAAGGTCGATGAAGAGGCGGATCGGTTGGAGCATGTGATTTCCGAGGAGTTTGAAGATAAAATTGATCGAATGCTGGGGTATCCAACAGTCGATCCTCACGGCGCGCCGATTCCGCGCAAAGATGGTTCGATAGAATACGATCATTATTTGTGTTTATCAGATATTCCGGCAGGTGCAAATGTACGTGTTCGGCAAGTGAGTGATCAAAGTGCGGAGATGTTGCGCTATATGACGACGATGGGTATTAAACCGAATGTCGAGATTGAGGTGGTGAGTCGAGCGCCTTTTAACGGTCCGCTGGAAATTGTGGTCAATGGCGAGGCCGCGTATTCGCTCGGCCTTGAAGTGGCTGCACATATTTATGTTTCATCATTGGGGGAAGAGGGCTGAGATGGGTAGGGTTGTCCTTTTGTTGGCGGTCGTTTTGTTGGCGGGCGGATCCGTGCATGCACAAGTTCCGCCCATTTTTGCGCCCGGGACTGAATTGCACGATATTTACTGCCGTGCATGTGCCCATTTTTTCCCCGAGGTTCTGCCTGTTGGCAGCGAGTTTCGGCTGGATAGAGCTATTTGTGGGACATCGGCGATAAGGGGGCTGACCGCAAATTGGGATCGTTTGCCTCCCGCAGCAAAGGAGGCATTTGCTTTTCTCCAGCAGCGTCCCATTTTGAGTCATTCAATTCTGTCTTCGGGTGGGCATTTCAAAATTCACTACAATACCACGGGGACGCACGCCGTTGCTCCAACAGACGCAGATGTCAATGGCGTGCCGGATTATGTCGATGAAGCCGCGCGCGTTTTTGAGGCGGTTTGGGATTTGGAGATCAATCATTTGGGCTACAATCCTCCACTGTCCGATGGCGATGGTGTTTACGATGTGTATATTAAAAATCTCGCCATTCAGCAGGCTTATGGCTTTACATATCCGATTGCATATACGGAATTGACTACGCCGAGTTATATGGAGATTGACAATAATTTTACGGATAATATTTACCCTGTAAATTCACGCGGACTCAATGGATTGCGCGTGACGGCTGCACATGAGTTTTTTCATGCGATTCAATTTGGGTATTATGCCGACTTTGGTGCTGCGTGGTGGCAGGAACTCACGGCGACCTGGATGGAGGATGTGGCCTATCCCGATGTAAATGATTTTTATCAGTACATGAGTTGTCCGAGTAATTTTTGTTGCATTTACGACAATCCCGAGGCGTCATTGGACAAATTCTCTGGTAGTCTTCATCCTTTTGGCGCTGCGATCTTTGCCCACCACGTCGAGCAGGTTTATGGTGTAGATATGATTAAAAGCGTTTGGGAATTACTCAAAAGACGCGATCCGAGCAAATACAGTTTGTCGCTTATTGATGATGGGATGCCTCTGGGCGGATTTGCCCAGGTGATGCCGCGGTTTGCTGCATGGAATTATTTGACTGATTTGCGTGCTCGTCCCGAGTATTATGTTGAAGCGCGCGATTTGCCCTCTATAAAGCATGCCAATATATTCCTCGGCACAGGTGGCTCTTTTGAAGGGGCTGAGACGATTGATCATTTGGGAACGACATATTTGCGCGTGGCAACTTCGAATATCGCTGGTGGGCTTCGGGGGACGTTTTCACTGGACGACCGCGGGCAGTGGACGTTGCTGGTTATGCTAATTTCTCCGTCTGGAGTTGAGTTGCTGTACCCGCGCGGGACAACGGTGGTGATTCCAAGAGCCAATCGTTTTGACGAGGTGGTATTTATTGTGATGGAAACATCGCTTTCGGGCGAGAGACGGCGCGTGAATTACACGTTTTCAACTGGCGGAAGTATGGCGACGGATCTCGTATGCGATGTCGATGGCGATGGGCGCGTTGCATTTTCCGATTTTCTGCGTTTTGCGGATGGTTTTAAGCTTTTGCATACGGATAATAAGTACGATCCAAAATTGGATTTCAATGGAGATGGACCCGTTGATTTTCGCGATTTTCTCATTTTTGTTTCCCATTTTGGTGAATCGCGTTAAGGGAGTACGATGTGATTGTATTGCGAACAGATCGAGAGCTGGATTTGATGGTTGAGGCAAACCGCATTGTGGGGCTGGTGCATCGCACACTCAAACCGCTTGTCAAGGTGGGGACGACGACCAGAGAATTGGATAGCGTGGCCGAAGACGTGATTCGGTCACACGGTGCAGAACCCGCATTTAAGGGCTATAAGGGATATCCCGCAGCGAGTTGTATTTCTATTAATGAACAGGTCGTACACGGGATTCCCGGATCGCGGAAGCTGGTGGATGGCGATATTGTCAGCATTGACATCGGCGTGAAATTGCGAGGCTACTACGGCGACCAGGCGATTACGCGCGTTGTTGGCAATATTTCGGAGCGGGAGAAAGAATTGCTCAAGGTGACGCGAGAATCTCTATTTAAGGGTATTGAACAAGCGGTTGCCGGAAGACGTCTGAGCGATATTTGCGGCGCGGTACAAAACTGGGTTGAGCAATTTGGATTTTCTGTTGTGCGGCAATTTGTAGGGCATGGCATTGGGCGCAGGTTACACGAAGAACCCGCCGTACCCAATTATGTGCCACCAGAGCGCAATCCGCGTTTGCGAAAGGGGATGGTGCTCGCCATTGAGCCTATGGTCAATTTGGGAACGCCTGAGGTTGTGGTGGCCGATGACGGGTGGACGGCATCGGCTGCTGATGGATTGCCTTCGGCGCATTTTGAACATGTGGTGGCAATTACGCGTGGAGAACCCAGAATTTTGACGATGTTCGAGGAAGAGATCGATGCGTAAATCTATTCTCTTATGCGTTCTTATGTGGTTGATATCTTGTAGTCAGCACTATGAGGAAGGGGCGCATCCGCCACCAAAGCCTCCACCTGCTCAAGCTCCAGCAGCGGATAAAGAAGGACCACAGGCATCAGATGCTGTGGTTTCGGGGACGATTCGGTTGGCTGATGGGTTGGACCAACGCATCGGAGGCAATGCCGTGCTATTTGTTATTGCGCGACCTGCCCCCGTTGGTGGGCCTCCGCTGGCAGTGAAGCGGCTCGACATTTCCAATTTTCCCCTTTCGTACACGCTGACGCGAGGAGATGCAATGATTGAAATTGACTGGTCTGAGATCGATGCGTTGTACGTTTCTGCAAAAATTGATGCAGATGGACGCGTGGGTGGTTCAAAAGCAGGGGATATGGAGGGAATTTATCCGCAAAATCCCGTTGCGCCCGGGGCCGTAGATGTGGATATTTTGATCGATACGGTGCATTGAATTATGAGCTATACGGTGATTCACGCGACACACGAAGCGGTGCGCAAGGCCGGTGGTATCGGGACTGTTCTCGATGGCTTGATGACCTCTTCTGTGTACCAGAAAGCTGTGCGGCGATCTTTTCTCGTCGGCCCGCTTTCTCGCCCGGAAGATGAAGATCTTCTTGCGGAAAGTGGCGATGTGTTTTTTTCGACTATCTCTGGCGTGCAAAATGCGGATTGTTCGGATGCGCTCAATCGCGTAGCAGAGCGGTATAATGTCAATATTATTTATGGAATACGCCGCTTTACTGGCGGATATGAAGCCGATGTGTTGCTCGTCGATGCCGAAGATATCAACCCGCGAAAGTCCCGCAATTTTAAGTACAATCTCTACCGGCATTTTGGCCTTATGTCTGACCGATACGATACGGTTGCGGATTACGCGTTGTATATCGACAGTGCCGAAGCTATTTACGATGCTGTTATCGCGCTTATTGGAGAGGCGTCTGGTCCGCATATTGTGCTGGCTCATGAGTATATGGGCATGCCTGTCGCGCTCAAAGCTATTGCGGAAAATGATCCGCGCTTTTGGACGATTTTTTACGCACATGAAGTTTCGACGATGCGCGGGATCACAGAGGACAATCTGGGGCATGATGTGATGTTTTACAATGCGATGGCGCAGGCACTTGCACAGGGCGAAGTGGTTGAGGATGTGTTTGGAGATCAGTCCGATTATTATCGACACGCGCTGGTTCAACTGGCGTCGCACTGTGATGGTATTTTTGCGGTGGGCGATCCAACGCTCGATGAGCTTCGGTTTATGGGGTTTGAGGCGCAGGCGATAGATCTGGTGTACAACGGGATTCCCTCTGTGCAGATTTCTTATGCAGAGAAATTGCAATCCCGCACGCGCTTACGGGATTACGCGCAAAATTTGCTCGGGTATGAGCCAGATGTGGTGATGACACATGTTACGCGCCCAGTGATTAGCAAAGGATTGTGGCGCGATTTACTAGTGCTGGCACATCTCGATAACTTATTGGGGGACAAGGGACAGACAGGCGTATTTTTTGTGCTTACAACGGCTGCAGAACAGCGTAGTTCGCAAGATGTCGAGATAATGGAATCCGAATACGGTTGGCCGGTTCACCATCAGATAGGGCCGCCTGATCTGGTTTCAAATGAGGTGGATATCTGGCGGAATATAGAAGCGTTTAACCGCAAGTCTGTTGCCATTCAGGCCATTTTGGTCAATCAGTTTGGATGGGACCGGACGAGTTGCGGGCAGCGCATGCCGCAAGATATGACATTTGAGGATTTGCGGCGGGGCACGGATATCGAATTTGGACAATCAATTTACGAGCCGTTTGGCATTGCCGTGCTGGAACCTCTGACTTTTGGCGGGCTGTGCGTGCCGAGTAGTGTGTGCGGGTGTTGCGGATTTTTGGATCGCGTAATACAAGAAAAACCCAATTCTCTCGTTGTTGTGGCTGATTATACGGCAGATGTAGGATTGGAGAGTGCCGCGTCTGCTCGTGTGATAGGCGAGTATGAACGTCGTATCCAGGAAGGCAAAGTAGCAGAAAAAGTCGCGTGGGATATCGCAGATGCGTTGCCATCATCGGATAGAGAACGCGAGGTGCGATTGCATTCGGGTTACAAGTTGGCCACACAAATGAGCTGGGATCGCGTGTGCGAAGCATTTTTCTTTCCCGGTATAGAACGCGCGATCTCTCGTCGTCAAACACAACGAAACGTTTGACGCTTTGAAACGTGTAAGAAGCTGACTGCTATTTTTACCAATTGAGTAATGATATGATAAAAAAATGTTTTTTGTTAATTTTTCTGTTCGCGGGATTTCTCACGGGTTGCAATACCGAAAAGCGCAACCCGTTGGGCGAGGGCTTTGTTGGGCGCGATCCCGGCGATACAGTGGCATTGCCCGCTGTTCCGCTAAAGTCGGCGCGATCCTTTCATTCCCTGGTTTTTCCCACTGTGATGGGGGAAAGAGAGGAATTGCTAATCGGGCAGATGAATGGGTTTTTGTTGCGCAGTCTGTTGCGTTTCAATGTGCCAGATGAGTTGTCCGGCGGTGTGCCACCGGGGTTGGTACTCGATTCCCTGCGCGTCAATTTGGGTATTCGGTCGGCGCGGTTGGTCGAAAATGCCTCGCTGATTGCGTTGCGGCCCGATTCGCCGTGGGAAGAACTTCAGACTTATGTCGATACGCTCTCACTGGTCGAATCCGAGGTGCTTGCGACACCAATTCCCGATGCTGTGGTGCATGTGTTTGAAGAGCGCGTTCGGATTGATTTACCCGTGTCGCTCCTGAAGGATGCGGTAGAAGCGGGGGCTACGTCTGTCGAAATCCTGTTGCAACCCGATGGTGAGAAACCTTTTCTCCTGGATATTTTTGCACGCGAAGCTACCGATATTCGTGCAGATGCGCCGATTCCCGAATTGGAAGCGGTGTATCGGGTGGGGGATGTGATAGAGCGTGCGGCTGTACAGACCGATGCAGACACCTATTGGAGTGCGCGGGTCAATGGCGGTCCGCCAGAAGATCTGATCATTCTTTCCGAGGGTTTGTTTTACGGCAGTGTCTTAAATTTTGATCTGCCCAATATTCCGCAAGGCGCGACGATCAATTCGGCTAAATTGCAATTGGATATCGATCTGGATCATTCCTATTTTTCGTCTTTTCCCTTTGAGATATATCGCCTGACTATTGCAGAAGGCGATACCTCGTTTACGCGGTATAATGAGCCGTTGCTCATCGAACCGATAACAGTGACTTATACAATTAATCATACTTTGATTCAGGCATGGATATCTGGTGCGCGATTAAATCATGGGTTGGCACTTTCGCCTCTCAATTTTACTTCTACAACGGGTTTGCCCGCGCTCTTAAATTCGCCCCCGCTCATCCAATGGATTGTGTTGAAAGATGTGCGTTTAAACCTCATTTACTCTTTTCCTCCGGAATTGTAATATGATGCGAATAATTTTCGCTTTGGGTTTTATTTGTACACTGGTGCTGCCGGCTTGCGCCAATACAATTTTTTCTTTTTACGGTGTTGGCGATCCAGTCAGGCGCGTTGATGCACGGTCTCGAAGTATGGGTGGTGCTGGGCGGTCGCTGGCCGATGGTCTCAATTTTTCATCCTACAATCCCGCATTGTTGGGCACTTTCCGAAGGACGTCTGTAAGTGTGCAATTTGTGGCTCAGCACCGATTTCTGAATGGCGGAAACGTCGTGAATGACGGGGATGTCGGGGCTTTTCAAATCGCGCTCCCCCTGGGGCGAATTATTGTGGGTGCGGGCCTTGAACCGCTTACCGATATGGATTTTGGAGCGATAGAAGACCGCGGCACGGGCGATTTGAAGTATCAACTGGAAGTGGAAGCGACCGGGGGGATCCAGGCTATTTCTCTGGGGCTGGGACATCGGATCGGGCGCAAGCTTTTTGTGGGAGGGCGTATAAATTGGGTAGCTATGGGGACGCTTAACGAATCCTGGATCAAGAATTTCGACAATGAGACGATCTTCTTTTCTCATGACAAAATCACGCGTACCCACCGCGGATGGTTGCCATCATTCGGGATCATCTATACCCTCACTCCGCGGTGGAGTCTGGGTGCCAATGTCGATATCGGAGGCAGTATCAGGCAGCACCAGATTCAAAGAAATCGTTTTGTGGAACAGCGCGAAGCCATTGAAGTGATGACAGAAAGCGATGTAGAATTTCCCCGGGAATTTGGTGCGGGGCTAACGTATCTGGCGGGCTATCGCTGGCTGGCATCGGTCGATGTTTCTCGGGGGCTGTGGCAGGCGACAGGAGATGGACGGTTTGATACGTGGGATGTGAGTGCAGGCATGTTGTGGCGCACGGGTAATCCCGATGTGCTGGTGCGGAGCCGGCGCTTTGAACTCAGCGCGGGTTTTCATTATCGGTCGCTTTATTTTCCAACGGCCTCTAATAGTCAGATTAACGAATTGGGTGCCAGCTTTGGCCTGGCGTTGCCATTTGTGAATAATAGCGGTCGTTTTCGCTATGTGCTCGAGTTGGGAAGGCGTGGCGACCATTCAAAACACGGCGCGTCAGAGCGGTTTATTCAGCACTCTTTTTCCGTGGTCGGTTTCGTAAGGTAGTTTACAGCAGGATAGTTCAAACGGCCTGTGTTCGGCGCGCGAGCGTTCGAATGCGGCCGTTTTTGATTTTTTGAACAATTTGATTGGCTAAAAGGTGCAAAATGGGCAGACAAATCCCCGTGCAAACAAAGTACAGGGGGGCTATCTCGGATGCAATAGACTCAAAGCAGACAATTGCGAGGAGGCCCTGTGGCAAGATCGGTAGCCAGGTTTGAACGGGTTGTAATGTAAAGCGACTGGATAGCAGACCACCTGCAATTTTGCCCAAAATCAAGGCTGCGATCAGGGGGAAAAAATGAGGAGGCACGGGGGACATTTGCCAGTCTAAAACAAGGCTGCTAACATAGTGTGCGAGGGCAAAAGCAATAAGTGCTTCGGCTTTTGGCGGGCGCATATTGGGTCTCAGTCCGCGTTTGGTACGCAAGGACAATGCAAGGCCCACTGTCCAGGCCAAAATAAGAGGCTGAATCCAAACGTGCCACGAAGCAAGTGCAAGCAGGAATGATAGGGTAAACCAACTCGTAAATTGACCTGTGGGAGTGTGGATATGTCGCAGCCAGCGATGTACAAGTTCTATGCCAATAACTCCGATCAAAACAGCCAGCGCGATATCGGCGGCAAGATCGAGGAAGGCATCGAATCCGTCGTTCAGGATGAATTCTACGCCAAAAATAAGCCCCGTCAAAAAGAGCAAACAGAGGCCGATCGCCGTAACGTACAAAGAAAAAGGCCATGTGTCGCGGAGGTTGTGTTCTGTGCGGTCTAAAAATATGGGGGACGAAATGCCCGATAGGATGGCGAGTTGCAAGGTAGTGACCAGGTGGAGGTCGAAGAAGATGAGCACAAAGAAGGTCGTAAGAACGGGTGCTGCATACAGGTAAAGACTGCCCGCAAGCAAACGCTGATTTGTCAGGATAGGACGGGAGAGCGATGTGCCCAAATAAAGGCCGATCCAGGCCATTGCGATATCAGCAAAGGGTTTTATACTCTGGTAGCTTTCTGGGGTTGTGATAGGTGTGAAGCCGATGGCGAGACCCGCAGCAATCATGCCCAGGACATCGGGCAATTTAGCGCGATGAGCCAGTCGCGCACCCACGATAGAGGCCGTCATGAGAAAGCCGACCCAAACCATTTCGGGAGGCGATTGAAGCTTCCAGATCAGGATACCGATACCGAGTGTAATGCACAGAAGGCGCATGGGAATCGTCTCAGGTGTGAGATTGCGGCGAATTTGCGGGTGGAATAATTACTATTTGGCTCAAAAAAACAGCGATCACAAGGCCTGTGATAAGCGTATAGTGCTGAAAGTCGAGGAGATAAATGGCCTGTACGCCAACAGCGATACTCAGAGTGCCCTGAGGATGCCAACTCATGACGAGCAATTCTCGCCAGGTCTGCGGTATTTGCCAGAGGGTTTGGGAGACCGTGAAACCGATTGTGCGGCCCATTCCGCGCACGAGTATCATTGTGAGGGCAAGTGGAAAAAGAGGGGACCAGATAAAAAATATATCGCCTCCAAATTCTCCTATAATTGTGCCGATCAGCGCAAAAAAGATCGGTTCAATCACGTCATTTGCGCGTGTTGTAAATTCGACGACCTCGCGTTTTGCCACGGTTGTGTTAATCAGCCAGATACCCGATAGAAATCCTACAGCAAGAGATGGTAAGCCCGGTGCTTGACACAAGCCAGAAAGGGCGATTACAATGCCCAGGACGAGGCTTAGTGCGCGGGCACCCGTGCGGTGACTGCGAAAAGAAAAATCGAGTGCAATACCTCCGGCTATGCCTGCGCCGAGCAGGAGCAGTGCAACACCAGTTGCGCCTATAAATGGCAAGTTTCCCAAATAAAAGATGGGGTTTTCTGCAAGTGGAGGAAAAGCTATGCACAACACAGCCATGGCCACGATATTGCCAAGTGGCAGATTTTGACCTGGAAATGGAGCTGAGATAGGGCGGTTAGGCCACTGAAAAAAAGGGGTGGGAAAGCGTACAGTAAGTGCAAAACTGGTGAGCAGGACGATGGCGAGGGGTAAATTTTGGAGCAAACCGAGGTAGCGATAGAGTATCAAACCACTGGCGAAGGCCGCAAGAACAGTGAATCCACCCGTGGCGAGTACAACGGCTGTTTGTGAGTAAATCACCGAGATGCCGTGGTCTCGTAGATTCTGAAGGTCTGTTGACAGACCTGTTTGCAGGCCAATCCACAGCAAGATAGCGCCGATGCAATTGTACCGCAGCATCTCAAATAGGTGAAACATCTCATCGGTTTCGGGGAAAAACATCCCAATGAGAACACCGAGGAACAGATAATGTGCTCTGCCTATTCGCAGACTATCTATCAGCGGATATGGCGGCATCCACCGAAAAAATTTTTGGCCGAAAAAAAAAGCACCAAAACCGATAATTAAGCTAAAAATAAAGGCCATAAAATGCCCGTACTTTGGGGATGACTGGTGGCGTCTTTACTGCGGTGGATTATACTTTTTTCTAAAGTTCGGGTCAAGGACGAAGTTGACGACCCACGCTTGACAGCCGATTAAATATAGTGTATAGTCAAGATTGAGCTGCAACAGGTGGAATGTGAGTTAAGCAGAGGGTACGGGTCAATCCGCCCTTCTGTCCATAGTTCTGCTAATCTTGTGCTGCGCGTGGGGGCGGATGACCGGGTATTGACAGCACAAGTTTTGGAGACCCCATGCCGGATTCATTACCTCAGGTGCTAATGCACAGTGCCCCAAGTTTATACGAGCATCTCGACGCATTTGCTCAGGTTGTTGAGTCGGCTATTCGTATATCCGGTGCTTCAGAAGATGAGCAAGTTGATCTGATGGTTGCAGTCATGGAAGCACTCAATAATGCAATTGACCATGGCAATGGTGAAGATGCTTCTAAGAAAGTACATCTCAAGATCGATATCCACCCTGCTTTCATCACGGTTTGGGTGCAAGACGAGGGGCGCGGTTTTGATCCCAATGCAGCACCTGACCCGCTTGCGCCAGAAAATCTAATGAATAATTCTGGGCGCGGGCTTTTGATGATGCGTGCGTTTATGGATGAGGTGGATTTTATGCCATCTCAAAAGGGTACACTGGTTAAGATGATCAAGTATTTTTCTTCTAAATCGTCACCATCTCACTGTTGAGGAGGATGCCCATGCAAATTGTCATCTCTGGACATCACTACCATGTCTCGGACAGTACGCGCACCCATATAAAAGCTGCTGTCTCCCGGTTTGAGCGATTTTACACGCCAGTGCTGGGTTGTCATGTCACCATTAAAAAAGAGTATCCCGCATTTCGCGTTGATATTATTGTCAATGTGCATGGACAAACCCTCAAAGCTTCCAACACTGGCAGTAAGCTCTTTCCCGTTATTGATGGTTCGGCAAAGAAGATGATCCGACAATTAAAGAAACTACGCGACCGGCGTAGAAAACCGCGCGTTATTTCTGGTCTAAGTGAGGTATAGGCCGTGCCTCAGATTTCTATTGGCAAGATGTTAGAAGATTATGGCGACCAACTCTCGCTCTCGTCCGTTGCTGGACAGGGGGGGATTGGCAATACCCTATCTACCAGCGATGTCCATCGCCCGGGTCTCGCACTTGCGGGTTTCCTCGGTCTTTTTACTTTTGACCGCGTTCAAGTTATGGGCAATACGGAGATGCTCTATCTGTCGAGCCTTGATCCCGATGTTTGTCGCCAAGCCCTTAAAACCATTTTTCAGTTTGACATTCCCTGTGTGGTTATCACAGATGGCAATGAAGTACTGCCCCTGATGGTCGAATTGTCCAATGCGCGGCAAATTCCCCTGCTAACCACGCCGTTTGCAACCACCAAGTTCGCCCACCTTTTTTCTTATTATCTCGACGATGTGTTTGCACCGCGCACGGCCATTCACGGTTCGCTGGTCGATGTGTATGGTATTGGGCTGTTATTTGTCGGTGCGAGTGGTATTGGGAAAAGTGAAATTGCCGTTGATCTCGTTGAACGCGGGCATCGATTGGTCGCGGATGACATCGTGCTCGTGTCGCGCAAGGTACAGGGCATGATTGTGGGTAGCAGTGGGGAAACACTGCGCGATCATATAGAAATACGCGGTCTTGGCATTTTGAATGTTCGCAATATGTTTGGTGTGCGTGCCGTTCGGATGCAGAAGCGCGTCGAGGTTGTTGTCAAGCTCATTAAATGGGATGAGACCGCAGCGTACGATCGCATTGGACTCGATGAGGATTGGGTCTCGATTCTCGACCTCGAGGTGCCACAGGTTACAGTGCCGATCTATCCTGGGAAAAATATTACGGTGATTGCAGAGACCATAGCCCTGAACTATCAACTCAAAATACAGGGCTATCACACGGCGCAAGAATTTAATCGCCGCCTGGTTGAGCGCATGAAAAACAAAATCCGAGACGATATGTCTATCCGGGCAGATATCGAGTAACTATGGAGGCATAAATGAAATTGAAATGCGTTGTCTTATTGTTGTTTGGATTTATTGGGTGTGGGGGACAGAGTAATCTGGAAAACGATGCCCAGCGCATGCTGGCTTCTGTACGGGATTTGGAAGAAGAATTGGCCGATTTACCGCAGGCGATTGCGCGGTATGGTGAAATTTCAGCGCAATTTCCACATACTGAGGCTGAAAAAACCGCGCGTGCGCGTCGGGCAATGCTCGAGCGGGTACAAGCGCGCCTGGCAGAGCGGGAAGTTATTCCGAAAGATAGTATAGAGGCATTTTACGAGGCTGTGGTTGAGATCGCGCCCGATTATTTTGCCGCGTTGAAGAAGCTCGGCACCAATTACAGTAATCAGATACACTTTACCACGCGTTTTGCCGCCAATACAGGAGCATTGCAAATAAAAGAACAGGCCATAGGAATATGGGAAAAGCAGGATCGCCTGTGGTCGCGCTACGCCTTTCGTCCCATTCCATCCAATCGTTTCTGGCAGGATCAGTTGTGCAAAGATACGCTGAATATTACAGAGATGTTAATTGACAAGTCATTTCGGGAGTACAATCACGCATTGGGTATCATCAATAAGGGATTGGATTATGCTTCGGGCGAGGATGTGATTTCACGGGCCAAAGTCTATGCCGCCTATTGCACGTTTTGGCAGGGCAAAGCAGAGGACTTCCATCAGGGCGTCGTATTGGCAAAAGAAGCTCTGAGCTATGAATTTTTGTCGGATAATAACCGCGCGCGTGCCTATCATGTTATTGGTCTGTGTTATGCGTATATCTATCAGGATTCAGAGGACATGGCGCACCTTGATGAGGCGATAAAAGCACTCAATGAAGCCGTGAATATCGATGGGAATATGGGCGACGCCAAGGAATTGCTCAAAGCGTTGCGACAACAGCGAGGAAGGGTAGCGTCTTAGAATATGAAAAAAGTTGTTTGTAAATTTGGTGGTTCGTCGGTCGCCGATGCCGCACAGGTCGAGAAGGTAGTGTCTATTGTGCGAAGCGATGAACGCCGCTGTTTTGTTGTGCCTTCCGCGCCGGGTAAGCGGTCTGATGACGATATAAAAATTACTGATTTGCTCTATTTGTGCTACGAACTCGCGCGGCAAAATGTCGATTTCTCGGAGCCTTTTAACAAAATCAGTACGCGTTATTTGGATCTCTCAAAGGCCCTTGCAGTGTCTATTGATATGGGTGGATTGCTTGCTGAAGTCGAGAGCGGGATTGCAGGAGGCGCGGGGCGAGATTATGTAGCGTCTCGTGGCGAGTATTTGTGCGGGCGCATTCTATCTGATGTTTTGGACGCCGCGTTTGTAGATCCCGCCGAAGCGATTCTCTTTCGAGCTGATGGGCGTCTCGATAGCGATTCATATCGACGATTGCGGGCGAATCTTTCAGATGATCGGCTCTATGTTATTCCGGGATTTTACGGTGCGGATGTAGAGGGCGAGATCGTGACATTTTCGCGCGGCGGGTCGGATATTACCGGTGCGATTATCGCTCGCGCAGTTGGAGCAGAAGTTTACGAAAATTGGACGGATGTGTCCGGGCTGCTCATGGCCGATCCCCGCCTGGTGCCCAATCCATTGCCCGTAGAGGAAATTACGTATCGAGAGATGCGCGAGTTGGCCTATATGGGAGCCGATGTTTTTCACGACGAGGCGATGTTTCCAGTGCGCGCGGCTGAAATCCCCATTCACATACGCAATACCAATCGGCCAGAGGATGCGGGCACGCTGATTTTGCCGAGCCGAGAGCTTACAGAGCGCATGATCGTCGGAGTTGCGGGGCGTCCCAATTTTAGTATGCTATTTATTGAAAAAGCCCTGATGAATCAGACGACGGGATTTGGGCAGCGGGTCTTAGAGGTGGTCGCGCGACACGGGATTAGTTATGATCACACGCCGTCTGGTATCGATACAATGTCGGTGATCATACAGGATGAACAATTGGACGGGAAGGGCGAACTTCTCGTCGAAGATATTCAACGCATTATCGAGCCTGATCGCGTCGAACTAATCCACGGACTCGCGTTGATTACGACGGTAGGCGAGGGGATGTCGCACAGGGTTGGCATTGCTGCGCGCCTGTTTACTGCGCTGGCAGATGCAGGTGTGAATGTGCGGGTGATCGATCAGGGGGCTTCAGAGATCAATATTATTGTGGGGGTCGAAGAAGCCGATCTCGAGACAGCGCTGGTCGCTATTTATCGAGCTTTTGTTAATTAGGGAAAGAAACCGGGAGGGATTTATGAAGATTCTCGTGACGGGATCACACGGAAGGGTAGGAGGTAATCTGGTCAGACGTTTGCTCGACAAAGGCCACGACATACGCGGCTTTGTCTATCCCGGCGATGCCAGCCGGGCGGGCAAATGGGAAGGTATTGATGCGGTTGAGGTCGTAGAAGGTGACTTGCGCGATTACGAGGCCGTGTCTCGTGCCGTTGAGGGTGTGGATGCGATATATCACCTGGCCGCGGCTTTTGCAAGCCCGCATAGCCATATCGAATATTTGCAGATCAATGGGATGGGTACGCTTCATTTGCTCGAAGCAGTGCGCGAGAAAGTCCCCAATTTGCAGCGTTTTGTCTATGCATGCACAGAAGCGATATATTGGAAAGTTGAAGAGGCGGGGCGTTTATTTGAGAAGCCGGTTTCCGAAGATATGGTCAGCGCGACTAAAGCGATGCCCTATTTTTTGACCAAGTGGATCGGCGAAGAACTGGTGATGAATTACCATGTTCAATACGGCTTTCCGAGCGTTGTGTGTCGGTTTGCGACCATTTTTGAACCGAGTGAATTTTTGACCGAAGATGGCGTTCCAAAGTTTTGCTCCCTCAGGCCTGTGCTCGAACGATTGCGACGCCAGAAAAATCCCACAGATGCACAGAGGGAGCAACTCGCATTGATGGAAAAAGCGTGGGAAGATGGCGCGCGGGTTTTGATTAGCAGGTGTCCCGATGGCAGGAGTTTTAAGCAGGAGTGGGCAGATGTGCGGGATATCGCTCTCGGCCTTTCTCTGAGTTTGGAGCGCGATGAAGCCGTGGGCGAGGCATTTACCCTGGGCGGAATGCTCATCGTGTGGGAAGAAGATGTTCCAAAAGTTGCCGATTATCTCGGCGTAGGCTATACAGAAGCGACCATGCCTGCGCCGAATTTTTTTGAATTTGATCGAACAAAAACCCAAAACTTGCTCGGGTATCATGCCGAACATGACCTGTGGAGCACACTGAATACGGCTCTGGCGATGCAAGAGGGCAAAGAGACAGATGTAGTTCCCACAGGTGTGCGATACGGATAAAATACCACATAATGGGGAGGTTCTGTGGCTTTCTTTTGTAGGTATATCCCGATTCTGGTATGCGCGGCATTGATTTTTGGCATGAGCGAGGCGCAGTCTGTTGGCACTATTACCGGCACAGTGACCGATGCTGCAAGTGGAGAGAAGTTGGAAGTGGTGCAGGTGTATATTCCAATTCTGAAATTGAGCGCAGTGTCGGATGAGTATGGCCGCTTTATTATCCAAAATGTGCCAGTTGGCACGTATGAACTGAAGGCTGACTTGATCGGCTATGCGAGTGCGACAGCGGTTATTGAGATGATGGCTGGACAGACAGTGACGGTTGCTTTACAGATGGAGTTGTCCGCACTTTATCTGGATGAAGAGGTGGTGACGGGTACGGCTTTTAAGGAATCCCCCATCAGTTTGACCTATGCAGTTGCCGTGGTCGGGCGGAAAAAGATGGCGGAGCAGGGTTCTCCGCAAGCTGTTGATTTCTTCAAGAATCTGGGTGCCAGCCACGGGGTGATCGGCGAGCGAAACAGTTGGTACAATGCCGGTCAAGCCGCCACGCTTCCAGAGAGCATCGCCAATGTGAACCTGCGCGGGCTTGGTGCATCGCGCACCCTGGTGTTGTTCAATGGCCGGCGTCAGGTATATGTGCCAGCGCGCTTGATTGGGGGGCGCTTCGTAGATGTAAATGCGATGCCTTCGATAGCCATTGACCGCATTGAGGTGCTCAAGGAAGGCGCGGGGGCGATCTACGGATCGGATGCTGTGGCTGGCGTTGCCAACTTTTTGACTCGCGCCGATTTTGAGGGCTTTGAGGTCTCGGCTGCCCACAATTATTTCGCTGGCGCCGGCGATACGAATTTTGGCGCAATATGGGGTGGCAAATTCGGCAATGCCCATGCCGTGATTTCGGCAGAATGGAGCGGTCAGCAGCAGTTGGCGACCGAAGAAAGAGACTATCTGCTGCTGCCATGGCACGGCGGTGGGCAGCGCGGGGGATGGTCGGGCATTGGGAATCCCGGCGTCTTCACGCTTGGGGCACCAGCTATCTGGACTGCGGATATTCACGACCGCCGCTGTGAGGAATTTGGCGGGGTGGAATTGAGTTGGACGTGTCGCTTTCGCTATCAACCCTGGGACAATCTGATCGATGAAAAGCAATATATCCGCGCTTTTGCAGAGATCAACGGTTCTCTGGACAACGGCGCGAATTACCACATTGAGGGGTTGCTGTCTGAATCCGAGATTCCCGATTGGCTCACAACGCCCTCTTACCCGCCCATCCCTCTGTTTCACACGACCATCATGGAGGTCGCACCCGACCACCCGGGGCGGCGAGTATTTTGCGAGAATCAGGGGAACTATGCAGGGAGCGGTTCTTACGATGCGGACAAAGTAGCCGAAGCCTGCGCCGATGAAGAGACCAACTGGTATTTTAATGGGCGCACATTTGGCAATTCGGGTCCCGGGCGCACGCTGGCGCGCCAGTCTCGCACCTGGCGCATGGCCGCTTCCACAGACCGCGATTTCAAAGCATTTGGCAGGCGGCACGCCAGTTTTGACGTGGGGCTTTCCTACTCCCACACCGCGGGAAACATGAATCTGCCGGGTATCTACAACGAACGCCTGTTCCTCGCCTTTCGAGGTTACGGCGGGCCGGATTGCGGCGTGGGTGTGATTGCAGACGCTTCGAGTGACGCCAAAATGAGACTCGACCCAAGCACCCTCAGTGACAAAGTGCCTGGGCAGGGCAACTGTATGTATTTCAATCCTTTTAATAATGCCATTGAGTATTCCGCCCAACCCGGTGCCTTATACCTGGATCAGCGCAATCCGGAATATCGCCCCGAACTTGCCAACAGTCCTGAACTGCGGGAATGGCTTGGCGCAGAGGAAGTCAATTTGGAGAGCACGGCGGATATGATAGTTGCCGATGCGACGCTGACGGGGACATGGACAGAGAATGTCTGGCTCAACGCGAGTTATGCCGCCGGATATCAGTTTCGCCGAATCAGCGCCGTTGGCGATCCCAACGACGCGGGCGATGTCACCATCAATCCCTGCCCGGTTGCAGGCGATAAGGGATGTACTGAACGCGATAAGTTCGGTCCCTATGTTTTCACGAATGTACATCGGCCTTATGAGGCAGATCAGACGGTACATCGCTTTTTTGGCGAAATTCCCCTGAGCCTGGGCGAGCGTTTTGATGTGCAATTGGCTGCGAACTACGAGTTCCACGATGTGGCGAGCAGTTTTGATCCCAAATTTGGATGGCGCTATCAACTCTCAGAATCTCCGACCCATTCCGCGTTTCTGCGCGGCTCGGTGCAGACGTCTTTTCGCACACCATCGCTGGACGATGTCAATGAAAGCCCGCTGACAACGCTCGAATGGGTGCCGCAAACGAGCACGTACCGTGCGGTGGATAGAATTGGTAGCCCCGATCTCAAGCCCGAACAGGCGTTCACCTATAATACGGGCCTCGCTTTAAATACAGAGGCTGGTTTTGAAGCAACGCTGGATTACTGGCACTACAATTTCAGCGATGTAATCGGCGCCATGCCCCACAGTGCGATTGTCAACCTCTATGACGAAGCCGCAACCAGGGATCTGGTGAAGCAATACATCGTATGTCCAGATGGTATTGGCACCGGTACCTGTACGGCCGCAGAACTGGATCGAGTACGTATTGATCTCGTCAATTGGCCGGGGGTCAAGACTTCGGGATTCGACGTGTATTTGGGCACACGGATGCAGGCGGGACCGGGACAATTTACAGCCAGCCTGGACGGCACTTATACCTTTAAGTACCAGACAAAGGCTCTGATGCTGGACGATTTGGAGATCCAACCCGAACTGGACGCCGTGGGTTATCTGAACTTCGACAATCCCCTCGTGACATCTTTGCCAAAGTTGAAGAGTCGGATATCTGCGGCCTATCACTATAGGCACTACAGCCTGGTCAGCTACTTGAACTACATTTCGTCTTATGAGGATCGGGCGTCGGAAGATTTATTTCCCATTATAGACGCTTTTGTCACATGGGACGCCAGCTTTTTGTGGAATTTGTCCAAAGGCATTAACATCGCTATCTCCGGGCGAAATTTGCTCAATACCAGGCCGCCGCTGGTCAATGTGGAACAAGCCTACGATGGTTTTACGCACGATCCCAAAGGTCGGCAGTTGAAGTTGGCGGCTACATATCAACTCGGACGTTGATGGAAGGAAACCATGGAAACACGTGTAGTAGGGCCTCCTGAACGGGAGTATCGCAAGCTATTCGGTTTAGATATCTACCTGACGCCAGTGTTTGTGATTTCCAGTATTACCATTGTCGCCTTTGTCACTGGCGCTCTTGTTTTTCAAGAAGCCGCGACTGAGGGGTTCAAAAATATCCGCGAGTGGCTCACTGCGAACCTCGATTGGTTTTTTATCATAGCTGCCAATCTCGTCGTGCTCTTTTGTGTGTATGTGGCGCTATCACCCCTTGGAAAGGTGCGCCTGGGTGGTGCGGATGCAAAACCCGAATACACCTATTTAACCTATCTTGCCATGCTTTTTGCGGCTGGCGTGGGTATAGGTCTGCTGTTTTTTGGGGTGGCGGAGCCGGTGTACTACTTTAAAGAGCCACCGCTCGGCATTACGCCCAGAACAGAGGAGGCTATTGCTGTCGGCATAGCGGCAACGGTTTTCCACTGGGGACTGCACGGTTGGGCAATCTATGGCGTCGTTGGACTCGCTCTGGGGTACTTCGCGTACAATCGGGGGTTGCCTCTCACCATTCGTTCTGCGTTCTATCCTTTGTTTGGCGACCGCGTCTGGGGCTGGCCCGGACATATTATCGATACATTTGCCATATTCGCGGGATTGTTTGGGCTTGCAACCTCCCTCGGTTTGGGGGTTCAGCAAGTGACTTCTGGATTAAATTTTCTGTTTGATATTCCCGCGAATAACACTACTATGGTGGTGCTGATTGTTGTGATCACGTCTATTGCGCTGATATCGGTGCTGACGGGTATTAACGTCGGCATCAAGCGTCTTAGCCAGTTCAATATCATTCTCGCGCTTTTACTGCTATTGGCTGTTATATCGCTCGGACCAACGCTTTACATTTTTCGCAGTATCTTCGCTGGTCTCGGCAGTTATGTCGCGCATATTGTCCCTCTCAGCAACTGGATAGGGCGCGAGGATGTCGCCTTCGTGCGAGACTGGACGACTTTCTACTGGGCGTGGTGGTTTGCCTGGGCACCGTTTGTCGGCACGTTCATCGCCCGCATTTCAAAGGGGCGCACAGTGCGCGAATTTGTCGTCTTTGTGCTCCTGCTGCCAATGCTCTTATGCCTGCTGTGGTTTGGCACCTTTAGCGGTACGGCGTTTTATCAGCACATTGTTGAAGGCTATACCGGTGTAACCGAAAATGTCGAGGCGTGGAAGCTCGAAATAGCATTGTTCAAAATGTTTGACAAATTGCCGATGGCGACGTTGCTTTCATCTGCTGCGATGCTTCTAACTGTCGTGTTTTTCGTTACTTCGTCAGATTCTGGATCGCTGATTCTTGACACCATTGCAGCCGGCGGCAAGGTTGATGCGCCTGTCGCACAGCGCGTTTTCTGGTGTACTATTGAGGGGTTAGTAGCGATTGCACTCCTGCTGGGCGGAGGTCTGAATGCGTTGCAAGCTGCTTCGCTCGCAACCGGCTTGCCGTTCACCATTGTTCTGTTGGGAATGGCTGTCTGCCTGTGGATGGGGCTGCGCAGAGAAGTGCGCGAATCGCGCGGATGAGAGTATCGAGCATCTCAACATTTTCAAGCAAGAATTTGACATTAAGAGTATTCCAACCTATTTTTTTATGAATGTAACCGTAAAAACAGTCCGAAGTATTGTAGTGTGGTTGAAATAACAAAAAGGGAGGACCAATGTTTTTCTTGAGCAGATTTATTCCGATTCTGGTATGCGCGGCATTGTTTTCTAACGTGGTCCAGGCGCAATCTGTTGGAACTGTAACGGGCACTGTGGTTGATGCAGCAAGCGGTGAGAAATTAGAAGCTGTGCAGATCCATATTCCGACTCTGAAACTGGGTGTGGTGTCGGATGAGCAAGGTCGTTTTACCATCCCCAATGTGCCTTCTGGCACGCATGAACTGAGGGCTGATTTGATCAGTTATGCGAGCGCGACAGCGGTTATTACGGTGACGGCAGGACAGACCGTGACGGTTGCGTTGGAGATGAATCACTCTGCGCTTTTTCTCGATGAAGTGGTAGTGACTGGTACGGCGTTTAAGGAGTCGCCTATCAGTATGACGTATGCGGTCGCTGTGGTTGGGCGAGAAAAGATGGCAGAACAGGGATCTCCGCAGGCGGTTGACTTTTTCAAGAATCTGGGTGCGAGCCACGGTGTGATCGGTGAGCGAAGCAGTTGGTACAATGCGGGCCAGGCTGCCACCCTTACGGAGAGCATTGCCAATGTGAACCTGCGCGGGCTGGGTGCATCGCGGACGTTGGTTTTGATCAATAGCCGTCGCCAGACTTATGTTCCGGCGCGCTTGATCGGTGGACGCTTTGTCGATGTTAATGTTATTCCCTCTATCGCCATTGACCGGATTGAGGTGCTCAAAGAGGGAGCCTCGGCCATCTATGGATCGGATGCCGTGGCCGGTGTCGCCAATTTTTTGACCCGGTCCGATTTTGAGGGTTTTGAAGTCTCAGGCGCTCACGAGTATATCGCCGGCGCTGGCGATACAAATATAGGCGCAATATGGGGTAAAAAACTCAGCGATGGAACTCATGCGGTTATTTCTGCAGAATGGATGGGACGCCAGGCGCTACCATCTACAGAGAGGGATTATTTGTTGCAGCCGTGGCACGGTGGCGGGCAACGCCTCGGATGGTCGAGTTTGGGAAATCCAGGCACTTTTGCTATTGGTGCGCCCGCTCCGTGGACCGCTGCCATTCACGCTCCCCGATGTGAGGAATTTGGCGGTTTCCGGGAATCCTGGACATGCCGTTTCCGCTATCAGCAGTATGAAAATCTGGTCGAAAAAATGAGTCATACCCGTGTTTTTGCTGAGCTCAATGGCACTCTGGACAATGGTACGGATTATCACATGGAGTACCTGTGGGCCGATGCCGAGATCCCCAATTGGTACACGACACCATCGTATCCTCCGTTCCCACTGACAGACACGAGCATTATGGAGGTCGCGTCTGACCACCCGGGACGGCAGGCATTCTGCCAGGACTACGGTACAAATCCCGGTGATTTGTATTACGACGCATGTCAGGGCGGTGAGAACTGGTATTTCAATGGGCGTCCATTCGGGAACTCGGGGCCAGGGCGCACATTGAGTCGTCAATCGAATACTGTGCGGTTAGCAGCTTCGGCCAATGGCGATTTTAAGGCATTCGGCGGGCGAGATGCCCATTTTGATGTGGGTCTTGCTTATTCCCGTACAGCGGGCAATTACAATTTGCCGGGGGTGTACATCGAGCGGCTGTTCCTCGGTTTCCGCGGTTTTGGGGGACCAGATTGCGGCGTTGACGTGGTAGCAGATCCGACGTCTCTTGCGGGGATGCGGATCGGACGAATCTACGACCAAGTAGCGGGGCAGGGCAACTGTCATTACTACAATCCCTTCGGCAATGCCATCGAGTTCACGGATCAATATGGCTCGAATTTTGAGAACTCGCCGAATCCCGATTACCGCTCTGGTCTTGAGAATAGTCCCGAATTGCGGGAATGGCTCGCCAATCAGGAAGTTGATCTACAGAGCACGGCGGATATGCTGGTTGCCGATGCGACGTTGACGGGAACATGGACAGAGAATGTCTGGCTCAATGCGAGTTATGCCGCCGGATATCAGTTTCGCAAGCTCAGTGCTACTGGCGATCCAAACGATCCGGGCGATGTGACCATCAATCCATGCCCAGTTCCGGGTGATAAGGGTTGCTCAGAGGAAGATAAGTTCGGTCCCTATGCGTTCACGAATGTGAATCGGCCGTACTCCGAAGACCAGACGGTACACCGCTTTTTTGGCGAAATTCCCCTGAGCCTGGGAGAGCGCGTTGATGTGCAACTCGCCGCGAATTACGAGTTCCACGATGTGGCGAGCAGTTTTGATCCCAAAGTCGGCTGGCGCGTGCAGCTTTCGCAATCCCCAACCCATTCCCTGTTTATGCGAGGCTCGGTGCAGACGACGTTTCGCACGCCATCGCTGGACGATGTAAACGAAAGCCCGTTATCGACGCTCGAGTGGATCAACCAGACGGGTGCGTACCAGACGGTCGATAGAATCGGGAGCAAGGATCTCAAACCCGAACAGGCTTTTACCTATAATGCGGGTCTTGCACTGGTCACAGATACCGGATCAGAAGTGACTTTTGACTATTGGAGCTACGATTTCAGCGATGTCATCGGTGCTATGCCCCACGGGAGAATTACCGACTTATATGCCGAAGAAGCGAATAAGGATGCCCTGAAGCAATTCATTGTCTGTCCAGATGGGGTAGGTACTGGCACATGCGCGGCCTCAGCACTCGAGCGGGTGCGAGTTGATATCGTCAACTGGCCAGGGGTCAAGACTTCGGGAATCGATGTGCATCTGGGCACGCGGGTGCCGGCGGGTACAGGGCAATTTGCAGCGAGTCTGGATGGCACTTATACGCTGTCGTATGAGACAAAGGCTCTGATGCATGGCAATTTGGTGCTCCAGGAGGCGGCAGACGCCGCGGGCTACCTGAATTTTGGCAATCCGATTGCGACTTCGCTTCCCAAGTTGAAGGGGCGAGTATCGGCGGGCTATCACTGGAAAACCTACAGCCTCGTGAGTTATCTGAACTATATCTCATCTTATGAGGACCGCGGGTCAATGGATTCCGGTAATGATACTATTAGAAATTTATTCGGTACTATTGATTCCTTTGTCACATGGGATGTGAGTTTTTTGTGGAACGTATCCCGAGGCGTAAATATCGCGTTCTCCGGGATGAACCTGCTCGGCACCAGGCCACCTCTGGTGAATATCGAACAAGCCTACGATGGCTTCACGCACGATCCCAAAGAGCGGAGGTTGAAGCTGGGCCTGACATATCAATTCGAGGGTTTCTAATATCCGAGAGCGCATCCTCGAGTACAATACAAAAGCCCGTCATCACAACTTGACGGGCTTTTTTGTTTAAATATGTACACAACACGTGAGGTGATTTCACACCTCACGTGTTTTTTTTCGCACGGCCGACTTTTCCGATTCGTTGTACAATTTGTCAAATGCTTCTGAGCCGTCGTCTTCTATGACGTCGAGTGATGAATCGGATTCTGATATGGGCTGGACATCGCTGGGATAGACGTGGTGCATGTCCTGTTTTGTGCAGGCATAATAGGTGACTTCACCGCTTTTTCGGCGGTACGCGTAAAGGTGGCGGGGAGGATCGACCCAGGTGTAGTCTGCGGCGTATTGTTCCAATGCGACGGGATCAATTTCTACGCCGAGGCCAGGAGTTTCGGTGACGCGGTAAAATCCACCTCGAACTTCAATCGCGGGTTTTATGAGTTGATGCTCCCAGATGTTCATACACGTAATGGCCGGCCATTTGGCTAGCGGAAGAACTGCGCCCAAATGTGCTGCCCAGGCTGTTGTAATGCCAGAGCCGACGAGTTGCAACCAGAAGGGCTTGTTCCATTGTTCGCATACGGATGCTTGTTTGAGAAGGCGCGATGCGCCTGCACAGATGACAAATCCATCGGTGACATCTTCTTTCATGGTCGTTTCAATGGGCGGGTTGTTGTAGTGCATGGCAATGGGCCGCGCGATCAAATTTCTGATTTGCTTGTTGCCCGCTACGTCGTTTTGTGGAATAGGTGTTTCGATCATCGCCACTTCGGGATAGTCTTCCAATTCTCGAAGATGCGGGATTGCATTGGCGGAATTGGCGAGGGTGCCGTTGTAGTCGAGATCGAGGTGAAATCCGGGTGGAACTACTTTTTGGACGGCCTGAATGGCTGCGTGCAGATCAAACCATGGGCGGGCTTTGAGTTTTGAGCTGGTATATCCCGTCTGGACAGCTTGCCGGCACTCTTCTGCCCATCCCTCGGGCGGCATGTCCATATTCCACCACGATATTGGGCACCAGTCGCGCACTTTTGTGTCCAGAAGACGGTATATGGGAACACCTTGCGCTTTTGCTATGGCATCAAATAGAGCCATCTGTACGCCAGCACCAAGGCTGTCATCCCACATCAATTCAGCGGCAGGTCTGCCGACAATTCTCTCTTCGATATCGCCAGGTACTTTAGCCCAGGTGTAGTTGGGGATGGTTTCGCCCCATCCATCAATGCCATTTTCAAGTGTGATATGACAAATCTGGTGTATCCGCCAGTGGGGAAGCCAGTAGCCGAGGTGTTTCTGACTGTGTGGGGTGAAGGGGACGTCGAGATTGATGAGTTCAATAGTTTTGATTTTCATGGCTTACCTCCGGGAAAAGGTGATATAGCGCACGATATGACACAAGGTATCCGATGTCAAGCACAACAGGAGAAAGAAAACGTGCATAGGCAAAAATTTGGTTTTATATTGGGTGCGATATTATCAAAAACAATTCAAGGAGGCGATATATGGCAGTGCAGTGCATTCACCTGGGTGTTGGCGGCAGAGGAAAGTGGCCGGTTGCTATGTTTGCCGAGCGAGATGATGTGGAAAGTGCGGCATTTGTCGATGTTCACGAAGGCAATATGAATGCCGCTATGGAAGTGTCGGGATTGCCCGAGTCGCGGTGTTTTAGAACGCTTGAGCAAGCCATGAACAATGTGGAATCGGATTGTGTGATCGTTATCACCCCGCCAGACTCCCACGTGGAGATGATTCTGGAAGCGGTTAGAGCAGGGAAGCACGTTCTGGTCGAAAAGCCATTTACAAAGACCCTGGCGTCGGCAAAGTACGTAGTGGAAGAAGCTGATCGCATGGGGGTCAAAGTGGGGGTGAGCCAAAATGCCAAATACAATGCGGCGACGATGACCCTATCGCGCCACTTGCGAGAAGAGACGTATGGCAAGGCGCGTTTTGGGCTGTTCACCAAGATCGGCTGGCGCAGCAAGGGGGTACACCATTCGGGCCACGACGATCATTCTTATCTGTGGGAGCGCGGGATTCACGATTTGGATACTATGCGATATATTTTGGGCGCGTTGCCCGTGCGGATGTGGGCGCATAGCTTTAATCCGCCCTGGAGTCCGTATAAGGGTGGGGCAGGTGTTTCAGGATGGGTGGAGTTTGACGGGGGAGCGACTGCGACCTATTTTGCGACTTTTGAACCACATAAATCGGGTGGCGAAACCCGGGTGGATGTGGATGAAGGCACGCTTTCCCTTGAGGGTGGCAATCTCGTTTTGACGCGCCGCAAGGCCGATCCCGAAATATTGCCTCTGGACGCGGGACCTGCTTCCACTGACCTGATTGTCAATCAATTTGTCGCGTGGATAAATGGTGGTGAAGAACCTGAGTTTTCCGGGCGCAATAATCTGGTGACTGTGGCGATGGTTGAGGGGATGGGCATTTCCTCAGAGTCCGGACGGATTGTGTCGCTCAAGGAATTTGTGAATGTGTAAGCAGGGTGTTGCCGTATAGCGCGAAGGGGCGCGGCTCTTCCGCACGCATGTCCACGAGCCTGTCAGGGCAGAATCTATTTGACAACCTGTCCTCGAAAAGGGACATTCCAATTATGGAAATCGTCTATACTGAGGTCTTCGAGAATTGTCTCAAGCGACTTGGCGATCAACGCGCGAGGGCCTCGGTTGTTTCCCGAATTGAACGCATTGCAGACGGCAACTTTGGAGACCACAGATCGGTTGGCGGCGGAGTCAGCGAGCTCCGAATCACAGTCGGCAAGGGCTACCGCGCCTACTACGCGATTCGGCGAAACACCGTAGTGATCCTGCTCTGTGGTGGCGATAAATCAACGCAGCGGCAAGACATAAAACGCGCTCAACAGATGGCGAGCAAGATCTAAGGAGGCATCATGAAACTCAAAAAATTCGACGTAATTGATTTTCTCGACAGCGATGAGGCGTTGATTGAATACCTCAACGTAGCACTAGAAGAAAACGATCCGAAGTACTTCGCCAAGGCTCTCGGCAACGTCGTGCGGGCCAAAAAACTATCCTCCATTGCTGAAGCCAACGGTCCAAGTCGGCAGGTACTATATCGCGTGCTGTCCAGTGAGGACAATCCACGGATCGACACGCTCTTTAGGGTGCTGGATACACTGAACCTTCGCCTTGCTATCACCCGATAGACAGCTACTTACATGAACTATATCGGAAGCAAGTATTCTCTCCGTTATTTCCTCGAGGAGGGTATTTTAAAAAATGTAAATTCGGATTGTAAGGTGTTCTGTGATGTGTTTGCAGGGACTGGCGTCGTGGGGGCGCATTTTAAGCAGAAGGGCTTTAAAATTATCTCTAACGACATCCAATACTACTCTTATTGTCTCAATCGCGCGCTTGTAGGCATTAATCGCATCCCCTCATTTTCCGGTGTTCTGGATGATTTGGTACCAACAACACGATCCTGCGATGCAATTGACGTTGTATTGGAATATCTCAATAATCTTGATGGAGACACCGGATTTATCTATCGCAATTATTGTCCGGGGGGGACAGAGGAGACGGAATTTAAGCGGCAGTATTTTTCAGATGAGAATGGCAGGCGGTGTGATGCGATTCGGATGCAGATTGAGGACTGGTGGCAAGCGGACAAATTGACTGAGGATGAGTATTTTTATCTTCTGGCGAGTTTGATCGATGCGGCAGACCGGGTTGCGAATACAGCGTCAGTCTATGGTGCGTTTTTGAAGCATATCAAGAAGAGTGCGCTGAAGCCCCTGCAGTTGAAGCGGCTTGAAATTGCAGAGAGCGATGAGGAGCATGAAGTACACAATGTGAATGGGCAGGCGTTGGTCGAGCGTCTGTCTTGCGATTTGCTCTATATGGACCCGCCCTATAATCATCGCCAGTACTGTGCGAATTACCATGTGCTGGAGACACTGGCGCGGTACGATGAGCCGGATTTGAAAGGCGTGACGGGGCTGCGTCCGTATGACGATCAAAAGTCGGATTTTTGTATGAAGAGACGGGCGTTACCCGCATTTGAGGAGATGGTTAAAAAAACATCGGCGCGATATGTATTCCTCAGCTATAATAGCGAGGGGATTATGGGTAAGAATGAGATTCTGCAGACAATGGGACAATACGGGGAGGTAGATCTGATGACGCGGGATTACCAGCGTTTTCGGGCGGATGTAGATCGGGAGAATCGAGTTTATAAAGCAGATCAGGTGCAGGAGTATCTGTTTTGTTTGAGCAAGCAGTGAGGTGCGGGGCGTTTTATGGAGCGGTTTACATATATAGCGTTGTTTTTGGTGCTGGTTCTTGCGGTTCATCAACCATCTCAAATACAGGGAAAAACGATGGTTGTTGCAACGCAGAGTTCTTCGGAAAAATCAAAAGCCACAGCCGATTTTGTGGGCGATGGGGTGGGCGATCAGGAGGAGATGTACGCGGCGATTCACGCGCTTCCATCATCTGGCGGGACGGTGACGCTGATGGAGGGGACGTATGATATTCGCAAGGTGGAAGGCAAGCTCGGGGGGTTGATTATTGACCGCAGCAATGTGACGCTAATGGGACAGGGGACAGCCACGCGGTTGATTCTGGCGCCGGATCAGAATACCAATGTGATCCGCATTATCGGGAATGGCGTGGGAAATATTGTGATTCGAGATCTATGGGTGGATCAGAACCGGGATCAGAACCCGTATAATGGAGCGGAGTTTGTGAATATTTCACACGGGCGGTTTGAGTATAATGGGATTAAAGCATTTTGTGCAGAGCCGGGTGGGTCCTGTCCGGAGCCGACGCACAATATTACGATTGAGAATTGTACGGTGCTAAACGCACAGAGGCTGGGTATTATGCTGGACGGTCCCAATATGCGGGTGGTGAATAACCACCTGGGCAATGCCCATTCCGATGCGGTGGAGCTTCTGGAGGGTCCGGGTTTTGTAATGGGAAATTTTGTGGAGATTACCGGGCGTACGCATGTTGCAGTGGGTTCTGACCGAGGAAATTCGATTATTATGGCAAATAATGTCGTGCATGTGCGAGAGGGTGGCGATCTGGATATTGCTTTTCGGTCCTGGGCAGATTCTGAGCGGCATGTGATTTCCAATAATATTGTTATGGTGGATCAGGGAGGGAAATTGGGCCTGGCAATGGATGTGCGAGGATTTGATACGTCTATTACGGGGAATGTGATCCGAGGACGGGACGAGGCGGAGCGTCTGCCGCTGTGGCTTACTGGCGCGGGTATGGCGGTTACTGGCAACCATTTTCAGAATGTGGAACTGATTGTGAATGATCAGACCGGCACGAATCGCCCGATTCTGATTCAGGGCAATGTGATGGAAAATTCCGGAGTTTCGCATGAGGTGGGTAATCTGATTCGTCCGGGAGGAGATTGAGCATGGGCGAAAGTGATCTGTCGTTCGACCACATCCATATCATCAGCGAGGATCCGCGAGCTTCGGTAGCGTGGTACGTCGATAAACTGGGCGCGACTATCAATGGCGATTACGAACTTCGTGGCGCGCCGCAGATCAATGTAAGTCTGGGAGGGATGACGCTTCTGATCCGCGGAAGACGCCTCAGTGAAGATCCGTCTATGCCCAGGCCGATGCGAGATTTTGAGGATTATTCGAGCCATGATGAATACGGTACAGATCACTTTGCTTTTACATACCATGGTAATTTGCGGGCGTATTGCGAGGTGTTGCGCGATAGGGGGGTAGAGTTCGTGGTCGAGCCGTGGGAGTTTATTCCCGGTAGCGGAGGTGTGATATGCTATATCGCAGCACCCGATGGGGTCAGTATTGAGCTTGTTCAGGCGAGGACGCGTTGACTTGTAAAACGCGCCGTGGATAAAAATAGCATCTTGTCTCATAAAGCTATCTGCATTATGTTTAATGAAAACTTAAAAAGAGTCTTTATGCCTCGAAAAATTACTGCTATAATAGGTGTAGGCAACCAGTCTGACGTGCTGAAAGCCAAGGCACAACAAGAACTTGCCAGAGTAAAAAGGAAGATTCGGACCATCAATGAAGATGGGTTGAACTCCAAAGGTCTTACCAAAGATGAGGCGGATGCTGCTATTGAGGCAGGACTGATAGCAGCAGATCAAAAATACTGGTGGCTTGAAGAGTGGCAGAAGCGTTACCGAAAAGCTGAAGAGGATATTAAAAAGGGACGTATCCAGAAATTTGATAGCCCCGAAGCATTTCTCAATGCCCTCTAAATCGGTATCGATTATTTCTATTAATAAAAAAGGAGATTTGATATGTCAGAACAGAACTATCGCGTTGCGCCGCCGGGGTTTACGCGCGATCAGTGGGAAGAATTTCAAGAAAATGGCATGCTCGTTGTTGAAGATGCGTTGACAGACGAGGAATGCGATCGCTATATCGAGATGATCGATGCCGCGGCTGCTCGCAGTGAAAAATACAATCCTGAGAAGTTTTTTGGTCCAAACAATATTGTGGAGCGGTATCCCGAATTTGCCGAGTTGATCGATCACCCCCGGCATATCGGCTTTATGCACGATGTGTATGGCGAATTGTTAAAGCTCCATATTTCCCAATTTTTCATGCGTCCTCGTGATACGAGTCGCAACAAGTGGCATCCCGATGGCGCGCGCGCTTTGCCCTATGGCGTTTTTTCACCTGTTTTGCCTATACAAATCAAAGTGGCGTATTGGTTAACCGATCTTCCCGATCCCGATATGGGAAATTTTGTCTATATGCCCGGCAGCCACAAGGGACAGTATTTCGATTTTTACGATACCCATGATGAAATTCCCGGTGAAAAGGTAATTTGTCCGAAACGCGGCACTATGACATTGATGCATTGCAGCACCTGGCATCGCGTAGCACCCAATAATACGGATATTGTGAGAAAGAATATCTTTTTGGCCTATTGTCCGTCGTGGGTTTGCGAAGCTGACCGGCACCAGTGTGATCCCGATTGGCTCGCCACGCTCAACCGCGAGCAGCGCATTATTATGCGAAGTTATAATAGCGGATATGCGAGGACCAAGCCCGCTGCCAGTGAATTCCCACTCTTTCTGGATAGGGAAACGGGTTCTGATAGAGACTATGGCGTTTGGCCCGAACACGTTGCGTTGCATCGGCGCAAACGCATGACCACAGTTGAAAAATTTGAGTTGGCATCCTCTTAATGCAGGAGGCTGTTGTGAAAGTTTTGATTAATGATCGCCTGGACGAACACCACCTGGTACAGATTCAATCGTCGGTTGAGGATATCGATCTGATCATCCCCGATTCAAGTGACGATGCGCTGGAAATTATGCCCGAAATTGACATCATTTTTGGGGGGATGAGCCGCGATATGTTCAAACGCGCCGAACGCCTGAAGTGGGTGCAGACCTGGGGTGCTGGCGTCGATGGGATGATGTATGCCGAGTTTGTCCATAGCGAGGTAATTCTGACGAGTGCAAAGGGCACTGTGGGTGTTCACCTGTCAGAACACGCGATGGCTCTTTTGCTCGGATTGACCCGCGGAATCGCGCGCGCGATTAGAACTACTGATTGGAATGAGCGCATGCCCATCCGCCACGCATCGTGGGAATTGATCGATAAAACAATGGGGATTGTGGGGTTGGGCGGCACGGGATGCGATGTGGCTATTCGGGCGCAGGCGTTTGGCATGAAAGTTATAGCTGTTGATCCAGAGGATGTCGATGTGCCAGACTGTGTAGAGACGTGCTGGAAGATGGATCGTTTTTACGATCTTTTATCCGCGTCTGATGTCGTGGTGGTCTGCTGCCCCTTGACAGAGGAAACGCGCGGGATCTTCGACCACATGGCATTTGAGAAGATGCAAAATCACGCGCTTTTGATCAATGTCACGCGGGGTAAAATTATGGATGAAGCCTCTCTGGTCAAGGCATTGACAAGCAGGCAGATTGCCGGAGCGGGGTTGGATGTGACGCCACAAGAGCCATTACCTGATAGTCATCCATTGTGGTACATGCCCAATGTTATTATCACACCACATACTGCAGGAGGATCACCCAATAGGCAGGACCGCATTGTGAATTTGTTTTGCGAAAACCTGCGGCGTTTTTTGAAGGGTGAAGATATGTTGAGTGTGATCGATAAAAATAAGGGATATTGAATACGTTTTTTCTTGACACAATGTTATAAATATATTGATATTTACAACGAAGCATGCACTGAGGTGTATTACTCAGTATAATTCTAAACATTATATTTAATGGTCTCGGGCAAGGGTGACCCGAGGTCATGTGCCCTTCTCCTAAGTAGGAATCCCTGTGTTGGGGTCACCGAATAGGGAGAAGGGCGTTTTTTTGTGTGGCAGTGCCCTTATTCGGCGTTTATATTAGGCGGTCAGAAAGGTAAGAAGGGGGTTTTTAGTGGCTTTAGCAAGAGAAGCTGTTGTTCCTGGATTTGCCAGACCCGCCGTGACATTCCGCGCACTCGTTTTGGGTACTTTTCTCACAGTGATGGCGACTATTGCCGGGTCGTACGCGAGATTTATTCTTCATACCACGAGATTGGACCAAAATCATCTTTCAGTTGCTGCTGTTTTTCCCATTGTTGTGATCGCGCTTGTGCTTTTGCGTCCGCTCAAGCTGAGTCGGGGCGAGCTTATTGTCATGTTTTCTATGGCATTGATTGGCGCGACAATGCCGACGTATTTTGTCGGGAAATTGATCGCCAATTTTACGGTGCCATATTATCTGGCAACGCCCGAGAATCAGTGGGCGACCTATTATGAACCCTATTTGCCTGAATGGTCTATTCTGCCCGCGGGTGAACCTTTGCGGTGGTTTTTTGAAGGGTTGCCGCGTGGGGTTTCTGTGCCGTGGGATGTGTGGATTGTGCCCGTATTCTGGTGGATGACTGTAATTGCGGCTTTTTATGGCTGCTGCCTTTTCACAATGGTTATTCTGCGAAAACAGTGGATAGAGCACGAGCGCATTGACTATCCGTTGATGGAAATGCCTTTGGCTGTGATGGAGGAGGACAATCGGCAGGGTTTTTTCCCAATTCCCATTATGAATAGCCCATTGTTCTGGGCTGGCTTTAGTCTCACGTTGTGTATTATCCTCTGGAATGTCATTTCCTATTTTAGTCCGACCTTTCCGACGATTCCATGGCGCTTTGCGAGTATTCAGTTTGGGCGCGAATTTCCTCCTATTCCCGTGCGGCTGTATCTGATGGTTGTGGGCTTTGGATATTTTATCAATCTGGATATTTCACTGAGTCTATGGGTGTTCAATGTGCTAACCAATCTGGAAAATGGCTTTTTTAACCGCTTTGGTCTTAAAGCTGGCACAGATGAGGAGTATTCCACAGGACCCTTGGCGATGGGCGCGCAATCTATGGGGGCGTTTATTGTGGTGGTGCTCGTGGGATTCTGGATGGCGCGCGGGCACTTGCGCGGGGTTTTTCGCAAGGCATTTTACCGCGATGATTCGGTTGACGATTCCGATGAGATCGTTTCGTATCGCACGGCGGTTTTTGGCCTTATAGCCTGTTCTGCCTACCTGGTCGTCTGGCATTTGGCAACGGGCATGGCGTTTAAGTATATTCCGATTTTTCTCTTTGGTGCTCTGGTCATGTATCTGGGGATTACGCGGGTTATTGCAGAGACCGGATTGATTTCTATTCGCGCCCCCCTGATGCCGCAACCTTTTGCCATGTTTGTGATGGGTTCAGATGTGCTTTCGCAGCAGACGCAGGTTTCTATCGCACTTTCGTATTCCTGGTGCAGCGATACCAAAACCACGATCATGCCTGCACTTGCCCATTCCGTCAAACTTTACGATACTGTTCGAGTCAACCAGCGGCGGTTGATCCTGCCCATTGTTCTGGCGATGGGGGCTGGTGTGTTGGCTACATTTGCCTATACGATTTATATGGGCTATTTGAATGGTGCCGCAAATTACGGGGGTATTTTCCACGGGGGTCTCGCGCGGTATCCCTGGGATAATCTGGTCAAAAAGTCGAAAGATCCCTTTGCGGTGCAGTGGTTGCCCATTATGTATATGGGTATTGGCGCTGCGGTGACGCTGCTCTTTATGATTTTGCGCTATCGGGTTGCGTGGTGGCCGCTGCATCCGATTGGATTTGCGGCTGGGCCGGTTTATCCGGTTAATAATGTCATTTTTGCAATTTTTCTCGCCTGGGCAATCAAGTCTATTGTTTTGCGGATTGGAGGTATTCGCGCCTATCGCGCGGGTCGGCCGTTTTTTATCGGGCTTATTATGGGGCATTTTGTGGGGGCTGGTATTTCGTTTGTGGTCGATATGATCTGGTTCCCGGGGCAGGGGCATAGTATTCCGTTTTCGGATTAGGATTAACCATTTTTTAGGAGCTTCGAAATGCAAATCACAGGTATTGAACTCGACGTCGTGCATGTCAATCACCGCGGGGATTGGGTGTTCGTCCATGTGCTCACGGATGAGGGTATTCGAGGAGTGGGGGAGATGCGCTCAGGCAACAATTATGCGGCACAACTGGCAGCTTTGCGCGATCTGGGTGAAGCGGCCAAAGGGTGCGATCCGAGAAAAATTGAAGCTCTTGTGTCGCGCTATACAAGTACAGAACGCACAAAGGTGGAACTGTTCGCCTTGAGCGCATTTGAACAGGCGCTATGGGATATATTGGGCAAATCGCTCAATGTGCCTGTTCACGCGCTTTTGGGGGGCGCGTGTCGAGATGAGATCCGGCTGTATGCGAATATCAATCGGGCGACGACAGACCGATCACCTGAGGGATTTGCCAGGAATGCCGCTGCTGCAGTGGCCGAGGGGTTTGATGCGGTTAAGTTGGATCCTTTTGACGGGGTACGCGGTGCCGACAATGCCAGAGACGCTGCACAGGGAATTGCGTGTATGCAAGCAGTTCGCGAAGCCATAGGGACAGAGGCCGATTTGCTTGTGGATTGTCACAGTAAGTTCACGGTTCGCGGCGCAATCGAGGTCGCGGATGAGTTGCGGAGTCTCAATCTGTTCTGGTTTGAGCAACCCACTTCCGAATCGAGCCTCGACAATTGTCTCGCTGTTAAAGAAGAATGTGGATTGACGATTGCGGGAGGCGAGCAGCGGGGCTTGCGGCGGGATTGGGTTGAGGTGGTGGAGAATCTCAGCATGGATATTCCCATGCCCGATGTGACGGTTGTGGGCGGTATCGGCGAGTTAAAAAAAATAGGGGATATGCTCCACGCCTGGGGGCTGCCGACAGCGCCACACGGTCCCTTTGGTCCGGTTGTGATCGCGGCTGGGGTGCATGCGATGGCGTCTTTGCCCGGATTTGTCATTTTGGAATACGGATGGGGAGAAATTCCCTGGCGAAAAGATTTGACCATTCCAGGCGAGGAGATTGTGAATGGCCGCATTCGCATCAATGATCGGCCAGGTCTCGGCGTTGAATTGAATCCCGATATGGTTGAAACGCACAGAGTTCAGGTGTGATGTCCCAAAAAATAAAGGAGTATTCGATGTTCAAAAGTCTCAATGCGGGTGCTATTGGCGTAAGAGGAAGCGTTGATGAGTTGATCGGCTATGCAAAACGCGCTGGATTTCAGGGGGTTGATCCCAATATTCAGGAGATCACTTCTCTGGTCAATGCGCATGGTGCAGAACATGTGAAGGGACTGTTTGCCGATGCTGGTTTGAGAATGGGGGCGTGGGGTTTGTCTGTGAATTGGCGGGGAGATGAAGCCGAGTACAAAGCTGGCCTGTCAAAGCTGGCCGATTTCGCCGCTGCTGGTGCTGCGGTGGGAGCTACACGAGTTTGTCAGTGGGTGCCTGCGGCTTCTGAAGACCTCAAATTTGGCGACAATTTCAGGTGGCATATTGATCGCTTTAAGCCGATTGCCGAAATCCTGGGTGAGCATGGATGTAGCCTGGGGCTGGAATTTATCGGGCCGCGCACGCTACGGGTGGATAAACCTTATGGATTTATTCATTCGATGGACGGCATGCTCGCGCTCGGTCATGCGATTGGTACGGGCAATGTAGGTTTGCTTCTCGATTGCTGGCACTGGTACACGGGTTTGGGTACTATATCGGATCTGATGGCATTGACTGCTGACGATGTGGTGCATGTCCATGTCAATGACGCGCCCGATGGTGTTTATGTGAGCGATCAGATTGACAACAAACGCGCTTTGCCGGGAGAGACGGGTGTGATCGATCTGGTTGGCTTTTTGAGCGTGCTGCAAAAAATTGGCTATGACGGCCCGGTGTCGCCCGAGCCTTTTAGTCAGTCGGTGCGGGAAATGGCGGCGCAAGATGCCGTGCAAACAACACACGACGCACTGGATAAGAGTTGGCAAGCCGCTCAGTTATCCTGAGGAGGATTGCGATGGAGGCTTTTGTCGAGAATTACATCGCGCAAAATTTGACCTTGCTCAAGGCATTGGATGCTAAGGAGATAGCCCGCATTATTGCCGAGTTTGACAAGGCGAGAGATGCACATAAGAGAATTTATGCCATCGGCAACGGGGGCAGCGCGAGTACGGCATCGCATTTTGTGAACGATATGGGCAAGGGTGCTTCAATTGGGCGCGAAACGCGCTTTAAGACAATTTCGCTGACGGATAATGTGGAATGGATGACGGCGTTGAGCAATGATTTGTGTTACGAAGATGTGTATGTTGAACAATTGAAAAATTTTGCGGAACCCGGCGATGTTTTGTTGGCGATAAGCGGCAGTGGAAATTCCGAAAATGTATTGCGGGCGGTGCGGTATGCCAACGAGGTTGGCTGCGTTACAATTGGGTTTACGGGATTTGAGGGGGGAAGGCTGAGGGAACTCGTTCAACATTGTGTGGTAATTCCCTCTGACCACATGGGACGCATCGAAGATATGCATCTTATTTTGCAGCACATGATCTGTTATTATTTTATGGAACAGTGAGCGTCATGTATGGTTCGGCTTTCTGGATGTCTGCTAATTCTCGTGTTCGGTTTTGGATCCGAGATCGGGTATCTCTATCAGTTGGTCAAAGGTCAGGCCGCGCTTCTGTGGAAAGCAGAACCTATTGACAAGGTGCTGAAAGAGGGAACGCTCTCGCCCGATCAACGCGCAAAATTGGCGCTCGTACAGGCCATTCGAGCATTTGCCCAACGCGAAATCGGTCTGAACACCTCGAAAAATTACACTACGTATGTCGATATCGGGCGCGGGCCTGTGTCGTGGAATCTCGTCGTTTGTCCCAAAGATCGCCTAAAACCGCTCGAGTGGTCTTATCCGATTGTGGGCGCGGTTCCTTATAGGGGTTATTTTGATCGCGCAAAAGCCGAAGAAGTACGCGATCAATATGTGGCCGAGGGATATGATACCTATTTGCGACCAGTGGGTGCGTATAGTACGCTGGGGTGGTTTTCCGATCCAGTTTTGAGCGCGATGTTGCGCTATTCCGAAGGCGACCTGGTCGATCTCATTATTCACGAGTTGACGCATGCAACTGTGTGGATTGAAGGGGATGTTACCTTTAATGAGAGCCTGGCGAGTTTTGTCGGTGAGGTCGGGGCGTTGATGTGGTTGCAGCGCAAATACGGTGCCGATTCCGAAGCGGTGCGTCAGGTGATCAACAAGCGTACAGATGGTGTTGTTTTTCAAAAATTTATGCGCGATATTGCTTCTCGTCTCGATTCACTTTACCAGTCCAATTCTCCCCATAAGATAACGCTGCGCCAGCAGATTTTCGATTCCGCACGCGCAGAATTTCATACGCTTCCTCTCAAGACCAATCTATATATCTACTTTCCTTCATGGGAACTCAACAATGCGCGGATGGCTCTTTATCGGGTTTATCGGGAGCGTACGGATGTGTTTTTGCGTGTATATCTGGCGTGTGATAACAATTTGAAAGCGACTGTTGAGATTTTGCGCCAGTGTGCGAGTGCAGAGGATCCAGCAGCGTGGCTGGAGGAATGGCTGGAATCGTCTGTTCCCTAATAGTCGGGGACTATAATTGATCCCTACAGGAGTATCGCTATGACTTACAGAGTCGGTATTATTGGGTGTGGTTCAATTGCGCGGACTCACGCCGATGGATATTTGCGCGTTGCCAATACAGAGATGGTGGCGGTTGCCGATCCTCATCCGGTTGCACGCGAGCAATTTTGTGAGGAATTTGGCATTCCCAATGCCTATGCTTCGGTGGAGGAGATGGTGGCAAAGGAAGACCTCGATATCGCCAGCGTTTGCACATGGCATCTTCTCCATCCCGATTGTACGATTGACGCGGCAAATGGCGGTGTGCCGGGTATTATTTGCGAAAAGCCTATGGCGATTGGCATTGGTGAGGCAGATCGCATGATGGACGCGTGTGAAAAAAATGGAACGAAGTTGGTAGTTAGCCATCAGCGGCGTTTTACACCTGGTTGGGTGAAAGCGCGGGCATTGATGCGCAAAAAGGCTATCGGCGATGCTGTGATGGTGCAAGGACAGGTCGCTCAGGGGTTGATTAATTGGGCGACGCATACCATTGATGGCATTCGCTTTGTACTGGATGATCCAGAAACCGAGTGGGTGATGGGTGCTGTCGAACGACAGACCGATCGCTTTGAGCGCGATACACCGATTGAAGATGCGTGTATGGGTTTGATCGCGTTTGCCAATGGCGCTCAGGCTTTGATCCAGGCGGATTTGAACCGTCCAGGTGAACAGGCTGGGCATTTTCAGATTCGCGGCTCAGAGGGATTGATGGAGGTGACCGAAAACTCGGTTCGCGTATTCAATGCAATGACCAATGGATGGGAAGATGTGGAAATTGTGGCTGACGAGGGGTATCGCGCAATTGGCGGCGAGACCAATGCCGATTCTGTGCGCGAATTAATCGCGTGGTTGGAAGGGGGCAATGAACACCGCGCTTCGGGACGCAAGGCTCGCGCAACTGTCGAGATTATGATGGCGCTTTTTGAATCCGCACGGCAACATAGGGTTGTGCATCTGCCGCTTGAGGAAATGGGCTATCCGCTGCAATTGATGATTGAAGAAGGCAAGTTGCCCGTTGCTGTTCCAGGGCGATACGATATTCGCGCATTTCTCAATCCCGAGGGGATGGATGAAGCGGCTTATAGGCGGCTGAGAGCCGAAGGTGTGAGCCATTCTGCGGCGATGCGACAGCTTGCAGAAGAAAAGCAATGATCCGCAGATGACGCAGATGAACAAAGATAAAAAGCGATAAGTAAACGCCTCTGGGTTTATCCGTAATTGCATATTGGACTCGAAGTGATGACTATGGATGCAAACCGAAAATTTCTGCCTTTTCTAATTATTCTCTTTGCGGGGAGTGGGTGCGCCGCGCTCATTTACGAAATTGTCTGGTTTCAGATGTTGCAACTGATTATCGGGTCTTCGGCAATTTCTCTCGGCATATTGCTGGGTACGTTTATGGGCGGGATGTGCGTTGGCAGTGTGATGCTCTCGCGCGTTATTTCAACGCGCTATCATCCGTTAAAGGTCTATGCGCTTTTGGAATTGGGCATTGGCGTCGCGGGCCTGATTTTGCTTTTCGTCCTGCCCTTGATCGGCACGTTTTATATCGGTGTGGCAACCTATGGGTTATGGGGACATTTCCTGCGGGGGATTGTCTGTGCGATCTGTCTTTTTTTTCCCACGGTATTGATGGGCGCGACCCTGCCTGCGATAGCGCGGTGGACAGAGTCAACGCCTCGCGGCATTTCGTGGCTTGGCTTTTTTTACGGGGGAAATATTGCCGGTGCTGTTTGCGGGTGTTTGTCCGCGGGTTTTTATCTGTTGCGCTTGTACGATGTGGTTACGGCGACTTATGTGGCAGTCGCGCTCAATTTTGCCGTGGCACTTATCGGATATGGATTGGCAAAATGGGCTGAGTACGATGCGCCAATGGCAAAAATGACCGCCCGCAGTGTGTGGATAAAAGAAGCCTGGCGAGTTTATGTGACTATCGCAATTTCCGGCGCGTGCGCGCTGGGTGCCCAGGTGATTTGGACGCGGTTGCTGTCGCTTATGATGGGGGCGACTGTTTATGCTTTTTCGATTATTCTGGGAGTTTTTCTAATCGGGCTGGGGGTGGGTAGCAGTGTGGGGGCGTATTTTGCACGCACAAAAGTAGATCCCAAAATTGCGCTTGGTTGGTGCCAGCTTCTTCTTGTTGGCGCGATTGCCTGGGCGGCTTACGCGCTTGCCCATTTGCTCCCTTACTGGATATCGGGAGGAACAACCGCGGTGCGATTTCAACTGGATTTGCTGCGTTGTTTTGTGGCTATTTTTCCCGCGACCGTGCTGTGGGGTGGCAGTTTTCCACTGGCTCTCGCTGCGGCGCGTTCGCAGGAAGGCGATCCCGGTGCCTTGGCCGGGAGCGTGTATGCGGCCAATACGGCAGGTGCAATTGTGGGGGCGCTCGGTTTTAGTGTGGTTTTGATCGCGCTTTTGGGGACGCAGATGGCGCAACAGGTGTTACTCATCCTTTCTGCATTTGGGGCTGTTTTGATGTTTGGGCGAAGTTTGTGGCAGGTGCGCGATGCGGGCAGAACCGTCAGATCAGATCGATGGGTCGGCGTTGCGGTGGGTGTTGTCTTGCTGGTATGGAGTATGCCGGGGCCGCCGCTGTCGCTAATTGCTTATGGACGTTCACTTCTCGATTGGGGAGAGGACGCGACGTATATTTACGCGGGGGAAGGGATGAATGCATCGGTTGCGGTGTCTGAATTGGACAATGGCGTGCGCAATTTTCACGTTAGTGGAAAAATCGTGGCTTCCAGCGAGCCACAGGATATGCGTTTGCAGCGCCTGTTGGGGCATCTCTCTGCATTGATGCACAGGAAACCGCGTTCTGTGCTCGTGGTTGGGTGTGGTGCGGGGGTGACGGCGGGAACTTATGTTTTATATCCGAGTGTTGAACGCATTGTGATCTGCGAGATTGAACCGTTGATTCCACCTGCAGCCGATGTGTATTTTGGTCCTGAGAACTACGATGTATTAAAAGATCCCCGTGTGGAAATCATTATTGACGATGCGCGACATTATCTGCTGGCAACAGATGAGAAATTCGATATTATTACGTCTGACCCGATTCACCCCTGGGTTAAAGGTGCTGGCGCGCTGTATTCGAAAGAGTATTTTGAATTGTGCAAAAAGCGTTTGAATCCCGGAGGTGTTGTGACGCAGTGGGTGCCGCTTTACGAGTCGCGGTTAGATGCGGTGAAGAGCGAGATCGCGACATTTTTTCAGGTGTTTCCAGACGGAACAATTTGGGGCAATCAAGATGATGGCGAGGGGTATGATGTCGTGCTATTGGGACAAGAGGGCACGCTCTCCGTCGATGTCGATGCTTTGCAGGCGCGTTTGGATCGCGAGGATTACACGGAGGTGTGGGACTCGCTCAGCGATGTGTCTTTGGGATCTGCTGTCGCGTTGCTTTCGACGTATGCCGGACGAGCACCTGATCTGGGTGAGTGGCTCGCGGATGCAGAGATCAACTTGGATCGGAATATGCGGCTCCAGTACTTGGCCGGGTTGGGGTTGAATCACTATGAGGCAGATGCGATTTATACGGCTCTCTTGGAGTACGCACATTATCCCGCAAATTTTTTTGTTGCGACTGACGCGACTGAAACCGCATTGAAGGCACAACTTACCCGGCAGTACGAGGGGAGATGATGACAGGTTTAACAGAGGAGGTTTTTACAATATGGAAAAGGTGAGAGTAGGTATTATTGGCATTGGTGGAAGAGGGAGCGGTCACGCGAAGTATTTTCCGGCGGGCGATATTCCGCATGGGGAGTTGACAGCGGTATGTGATATCGATCCGGATAGGATTCAGTGGGCGCGCGACAACCTCGGGGAAAACGTGCGGACATTTGACAATGGCGATGATTTGATCACATCGGGGGCTGTTGATGCGGTTATTGTGGCGACGCCACATTACGATCATCCGACTTATGCGATAAAGGGGTTCGAGAACGATTTGCATGTATTAATCGAGAAACCCGCAGGCGTATATACCAGGCAAGTTTATGAGATGAACGAGGCTGCCGAAAAAAGTGGCAAAATATTTGCCCTGATGTTCAATCAGCGAACCCGTCCACACCATCAAAAATTGCGAGAATTGGTGGCTTCTGGTGAATTGGGAGATATTCAGCGCACGAATTATATCGTCACAAACTGGTTTCGATCCCAAAGTTATTACGATAAAGGCGAATGGCGCGCGACCTGGTCGGGTGAGGGGGGTGGTGTGTTGATGAATCAGTGTCCTCATAACCTGGATCTGTGGCAGTGGATTTGCGGGATGCCCTCGCGCGTGCGCGCGTATATCAGCTATGGCAAATATCACGATATTGAAGTGGATGACGATGTTACTGCCTATGTGGAATACGATAGCGGTGCGACGGGTGTGTTTATTACCACAACTGGAGAGTTTCCCGGAAGCAACCGCCTGGAGATAGCGACGGATCGCGGTAAGGTGATTATGGAAGACAACAAAATTGTGTGGTGGCGTTCAAATGTTTCCCTGAGCGAGTTTTCTCGGGGATATACGGGTGGCTTTGGCAAACCAAAAGCGGAAAAACTCGATATTCCTCTCGGTGAAGATGGCGGGGCGCATCGCGGGATAATCAACAACTGGTGTGACGCCATATTGAATGACAGTCCACTACTCGCGCCCGGGGTTGAGGGCATTCGTGGGGTTGAATTGGCGAATGCGATGCTTTTGTCTTCATGGCTGGACGATTGGGTAGATATTCCCGTTGATCGAGATCTGTATTTTGAAAAATTGCAAGAGAAAATTCAAAATTCATAGCAGAGGACTTAAAATGGCACCGAGTGTTGCGGCATTGGATGAGGTGGCTGAAAAACCCGTTCTGGTCTTAGATGGGCTGGATGAGCCGGTTGTGATCGAATCTATCGAATTGCTCAAAGATGAGCGGGAGTATTATGTTCATGTGCGTTCGAAAGATGGCGTGGAAGGCCTGGCATTTACGAATGGACGGGCGCAATATGTGTATCCGATTCTCAACAGGTTGGTGATTCCCTATTTTATCGGGAAAGATGCCCGCGATCTCGAAGACCATCTGTGGGGTGTGTACCGCCACAGCAGCAATTACAAATTGCAGGGATTGGCTTTCTGGTGTTGTGTGGCGTGGGTTGAGATGGCACTGTTAGATTTACTCGGTCGGATTGCACAAAAATCCATTCCCGAACTCCTGGGCGGTGTTGTGCGTGAGTGGGTTCCCTTTTATGTTGCGAGTGGTCGGCGGGATAGCACACCAGAAGAAGAAGTGGGTTATTTACAGGGGCTGATCGACGAGACGGGCGCACTGGCCGTGAAGTTTAGAATTGGCGGACGCATGAGCAAAAACGCTGATGCCATGCCCGGGCGAACACCAAATTTAATCGCGTTGTCTCGCAAGGTACTCGGTGATGCGATTGATATCCATGCGGATTCCAATAGTTCTTACGATCCGCCACAGGCGATTGAAGTGGGGCGCATGCTCGAGGATATTGGGGCTGTTTATTTTGAAGAGCCTTGTCCGTTTGATCACCTCGAAGATACGAAGGTCGTTGCCGATACGCTGGATATTCCCGTTTCTGGTGGCGAACAGGAGTTCAGCGACCGGCGGTTTCGATGGATGATTGCCAATCGCGGTGTGGATATTGTTCAGCCCGATCTGCATTATTACGGGGGGCTTATTCGCTCGACGCGCGTTGCGCGAATGGCCGCTCTGGTCGGGATGCCGACGACTGTCCACATTTCTGGTGGCTTTGGTTTTATTTATATGCTTCACTTTGCCGCATGTACGCCAGATATTGGTCGATATCAGGAATACAAACGAGGGATTGAGAAATATCGCGAGTGGTTTGATCCTGCGCTCGAGATTCGAGATGGAAAAATGAGCATTCCCAGGGGACCTGGGTGTGGGATTGTGGATATTCAGAGGATTATTGACGGTGCGGACCGTTTATAAGGCATACTAAATCTATGGAAATGTCACAGCATGGAGGACCGCCGCTGCGCGATGTGGTGGCGGCGAGGCGCGTACAGAAAGAGACGCGCCGAAATAGCTGGCTGCTGGTGTTCAACGGCGGCATGGTGATGATGGCGTACACGTTTATCAGCGCTGACCTGGTGATGCCAGCATTTGTGCAAACGCTGACCACGTCCAGCATTCTGGTCGGGATGGCTGGCGCACTTATGAGAATGGGGTGGGCCTGGCCGCAGGTTTTTATTTCTCGAATTATCGAACCCAAACCCCGAAAGATGCCCTTGCTGATCGGCGCGGGTCTGGCTCGAAGTGCGATGTGGATTCTGGTGGGTGCGATGACTTTTTTTTTCGGTGGGCTGGATCGCGCATTTTTTTTGTTTTTATTTATGGTATTTTACGCTTTGGGAACGTCGCTGATGGGCGTGATGAATGTGCCGTGGATGGATTTGATGGGCAAGGCGATCCCCGCGTCGCATCGGGCTAAGGTTTTTGCTCTGCGCCGCTTTTCAGGCGGTGTGATGTCCATGGTCGCGGGCATTTTGATTTCCTATATCCTGAGCGCGCAAAGCGGTCTCGAGTTTCCGAATAATTACGCGATATTATTTATGCTCTCTGGTTTGGGCACTGCGCTGGCCGTGATGACATTTGGCATGATTCGCGAACCCATTGAAAAGCGTACGCGCGCACAACTTTCTCTGAAAAATTATTTGATCAGTGGCCTGAGCCTGATGAAAGATGATGTGAATTTCAGGCGTTTGTGCATGGTGCAATTTTTGTGGGGTTTTAGCATGATGGGTGGCCCGTTTTACGTGCCTTATGCGATTTCGGGTCTGGGCATTGGGGCGGTTTATATTGGGTTTTATGTGATCGCCATGCAGTTTAGCTCGGTTTTTTCAAATGTCGCGTGGGCATGGGTGGGGCGTTACAAGGGCAATCAGGCGTTGTTTTTGTACGGTACCTGCTTGCTCGCGCTGTCTATTCTGGTTCCGATATGTATCGTGTATGTGCCTGATCGCACCTTCTGGTTCTGGGGCACAGAGATGGATTTGAGGGTTGTTGTGTATGCTTTTACGTTCATTTTTTCAGGCGCGGCACAAAGCGGCATGTATTCGGGACGCATGACATACGTCCTCGACATCGCGCCCGCTGACCGACGGCCGACCTATACCAGCTTTATGAATATGTTTATGTTTCCACAAGGTTTGTTGCCCATGCTGGCCGGGTTGCTGGTCGCCTGGATTTCCTATCAGAATTTGTTTCGCATTTCCCTACTATTTATTCCATTTGCCGCAATGCTCGCCTATCAGTTAAAGCCGGTTATTCACCGCGAGGATTGAATTTCTTCAACGAGGTCTTCTGCGGGATAGGTGAGAATTTCCGATAGTGTGGGGTGGTAATGTGGGATGTTCAGGAGGTCGTGTACTGTGCCGCGAAAGTGCATGATGGCGATGAGTTCGTGAAAGAGTTCAGCGGCTTCTGGACCGACGATATGTCCGCCGATGATTTCGCCTGTTTCGGGATGGCAGAGGATTTTGACAAATCCATGGGTTTCCCCCAGGACCATGGATTTGCCGTGGTCGTCAAAGGGATATGATGCAACGCGATAGGAGATATTTTGTTCGCGGCATTCTTTTTCTGTGAGGCCGACAGACGCAAGTTGAGGATCTGTGAAGACCACTTCGGCCTTGAGCCTGTAGTCAATGTGCTGATCTTGAGTTCCATTAACGGCGTTGTGACCGGCTATCTCGCCTTGCTGAACGGCGATATGTACGATTTCATAGAGTCCCGTGCAATCGCCCGCTGCATAAATATTGGGTGCGTTGGTACGCATGTGATGATCCACGAGAATGCGTCCGCGCTCGACGCTTACGCCGGCATTTTCAAGCGCGAGCGATTGGATGGCAGGCACGCGCCCCAAAGCATGGAGGATCACTTCTGCCGAGGCATGGTGCAGTTTGTTCTTGTGGCGAAAGTGGGCAATTTTGGCGTTGTTTTTGGTCGTGAATTTTTGCAATTGCGTGTCGGTAAAGACTTTCATGCCTTCTTCTCTGAAGCGGGCTTCTACCGGGCGTGCGAGGTCTTCGTCTGTGCTGCTGAAAATGTGATCGCTGCGTTGAATGAGTGTGGTGCGCGTTCCCAGACGGCAGAAAAATTGTGCAAACTCCGTTGCGACAGGACCGCCACCTAAGACGATCATCGATTCTGGCAATTCCCGCAGTTCAAGTGCTTCATCACTGGTGATAAAGCCCACTTCTTTCAAGCCGGGAATGGCGATGTCGGCAACGGTTGATCCCGTGCTGATGATGAAACTTCGCGCGGTGATATTTTGTTTTTCTACAGTGATGGTGTTGCGATTGACAAACTGCGCCGTGCCGTTGATGAGAGTGAATCGCGGATTGCGAAGTTGCTCGATGCGATAATCTGCAAATTCACCGACGAGCGCGCGTTTGCGGTCATTGATTTCATCGAGATTTGCGTGCAAATTAGAAGCGCGCAGGCCAAATTCTCTGGCGCGGCGCATCAAGGACATGATCTCGGATGAGCGCAGGATGGTTTTGGTGGGCATGCAGCCGCGCAAGATGCACAGGCCACCGAGAGGCCCTTTGTCTATAATGGCAACTTTTGCGCCGAGATCTTGTGCCGTGCGTGCAGCGGCGTATCCCGCACTCCCGCCGCCTATGACGATGACATCGTAATCCATGGTGATTTCCTTTATGCGTTAGAGGTAGGGGCGAGGCATGCCTCGCCCGTGTTAAGATACAAGAAGTAAGACGGGCTGATTAACTGATGTTACGCATAAGCACAATATGACACAAACACCAGACCTGTGTCATGTCAGCGATTAACTGACAAATTAAAATGTCTCTTTGATTCGAGCAAGGAGTTTGGAGGTTTTTATGCATGAACTCGTGAATGGTATTGTGCCGACAGAGGCGGGGGAGCAGGAGCGGTTGATTCAGGTTGACGATTTGGGAGAGACGGTGCTGCGGCTTTATGAAGCGGTTGGTGTGCCGAGGGCAGATGCGCGGTTGATGGCCGATTTGCAAGTCGAGACAGATGTGCGCGGGGTTCACTCGCACGGTACGCGGGCTGTGCCGGGTTACTTAAAGCGCATTCAAACTGGTCACACAAATCCAAAACCCGAAATTCGCGTTGTCCGCGAAGGGCCTGCGTCGGCAACGGTAGATGGCGATGGGTGTTTGGGACATCTGGCATCTTATCGGGCGATGCAACTGGCAATTGCAAAAGCGAATGATCTGGGGATTGCCGCAACAACAGTTATAAATAGCCGTCATTACGGTGCAGCAGCCTGTTATGCGACGATGGCATTGGACTGGGATATGATCGGTTTTTGCGTGTCGAGCAGCAGCCGAGGTGTGGCTCCTTACGGGGGGATTGATCGGTTGTTGGGCAATCACGCGCTGGCTTATGCGATTCCGGCAGATCGGGAATATCCCATTGTTCTGGATATGGCGACGGGGCGATCCGCCTGGGGGCGGGTGGGCACTATGCGTTTATATGGACAAAAATTAGATGGCGAGTGGGTGTTAGATGAGGATGGGCAGGTGACAGATGATCCGGGTCGCGCGCATGCGCTGGTAGCGCCCGGTGGCACAAAAGGATCGGGATTAAATGTGGTAATGGATGTTTTGAGCGGTATTCTGCCTTTTGGCCTGGCAACGGTGAATCGAGAGGATGAATATCAAGGGCAGCGGCGGGCCAGTCACTTTTTTCAAGCGATCAAGGTCGAGACATTTTGCGATGTGTCGGATTTTAAACGGGAAGTTGATCGGATGATTCAGACGATTCGGGCTTCCCGCCCAAAAGAAGGCGTGGATCGCATTTACGCGCCAGGTGAGATTGAGTGGTTAAAAAAGGCGGCCTGGGAAAAGACGGGGATTCCACTGCATAAAACCCATGTGGAAAGTCTGGAAAAAGCGGCTGAGGAATTAGGTGTAGAGGTGGCGTTTTAATGGAGGAAGGCTGTCGAGAATCCCGAGATTTTCAGATGAAAAAAAATAATAAACCGCTGGTATCAATTATCATTCCCCATTATTTGGGGGATATTCTTTCCGAGTGTCTGGCTTATGTCTATGCGCGGACATCCGATGTCCCCTTTGAAGTTATTGTAGCAGATGATCAGCCTTATCCCGACGGCAGCCTGGATAGGGCATTGGAGAAGTTTCCGGATATTCGCATTGTGAAGACGGGGGGGGGAAATGGAAAACCGAGCAAAGGGATGGGCACCGGGTGCAACCGGGGATTGGAGATAGCAAAGGGGAAGTATGCGATGTTGTTGAATTCGGATGTGGAGGTGGGGGAGGGATGGTTGCCCCCGCTGATTAATGCGCTGAAATCCGATCCCGCAATTGGGGCGTGTCAGTCCAGAGTGCGGTCGTTGCAGAATCGCAAAATGTTTGATTATGGCGGGGCTGCGGGCGGGCTTATGGACAGATGGGGATTTACGTTTTGTCAGGGCAGGATATTTGAGTTTGTCGAAGAAGATATGGGGCAATACAATCACCCCCGCGATATTTTTTGGGCTATTGGGGGAGCTATGTTTTTGCGTATAGATTGTCTCGATAAAACGGGAATGATTGATGAGGATTTTGTGATGTATATGGAAGAGATCGATTTGTCCTGGCGGTTTCACCTTGCGGGATATCGCATCGTCTATGTGCCCGATTCTCTCGTATATCACTACGGCGGATTTACGCTGGGTGCAGAGAGTTATAAGAAAGCGTATTTGAATCACCGCAATCAACTCGTGATGTTGTTGAAAAATTTTTCCATTTCGCGGCTGTTGTATAAATTTCCGATTCGCGTTGCTATGGAATTGGCGAATTTGGGTTTGTTGCTAAAAGGCAATTGGAAACATCCCGTTGCGGCGGTAGCCGGGCTTTTGTGGGTGTTGCTGCATCCGTTCAATATCTTGCGGCGACGGCGAGAAGCCCAGCGGTTCAGAAGCGTGGGAGATGGCGAGATTGAACGGCGTCTTTTCAAGGGGTCAGTGGTTTATCACTATTTTATTCGCGGTATCAAAACGGTTCGTGAGATAGGAGCGTGAGGAGAACCATGAAAGCGATTGGTCTCATGTCTGGAACTTCTGCCGATGGGGTGGATGCCGCGCTTGTGGAGATCGGAGAATCTGGCCTGTCTCTGCTCGGGTATGTTGAGTTACCTTTTTCCAAAGATGTTAGAAGGGAGATTTTGTCACTTTGTGAAGATGGAAGGGTTGATGCAATATGTCGCATGGATGCCGCGCTTGGGGAGTGGTTTGCAGAGGCTGCACTGCGCGTGTGTGATGATGGCAATGTCAGCGCGGAAGAAGTTGATGTGATTGGATCGCACGGGCAGACGATTCAGCATTTGCCCACACTTGCAGTAGCTGCTGAGAAAAGGGTGCGGTCAACGCTGCAAATTGGCAATCCCGCGGTGATTGCAGAGCGCACTGGAATCACGACGGTATCGGATTTTCGGTCGCGGGATATGGCTGTGGGCGGACAGGGGGCACCACTTGTCCCGCTGGTGGATTATCTGTTATTTCGATCTGAATATGTGGGACGCGCGATGCTCAATATCGGTGGTATTGCCAATGTCAATATATTGCCTGCAAACTGTGAAGTATCAGACATTTTCGCATTTGATACGGGACCGGGTAATATGGTTATTGATGGGGTTGTGCAGGCGATTACGGGCGGTAAAATGAGTTTTGATAGGGATGGAGACCTTGCGAGCAAAGGCCAAGTGTATGAGGGTCTGTTGGATGTGCTTATGGCGCATCCTTTTTTTGATATGAAGCCGCCCAAATCAACGGGACGCGAGGATTTTGGGACCGATATGGTTCAGAAAATTCTCGATTGGGAGGGAAAACGGGAAGACCTCGTGCGTACTGCAACACAGTTTACGGTGGAGAGCATTGTACAGGGGCTGAAACGATTTGTTTTGCCCAGGTGTGAAATACACGAGGTGATTGCAAGTGGGGGCGGCACTAAAAATCCGATTATGATGGATCTTTTGGACCGTGCATTGGGAAATATTGCATTCAAGCGATTGGATGACCTGGGAATGGCGTCAGAAGCAAAAGAAGCTATTGCATTTGCGGTTCTTGCCTATCAGACAGTGAGTGGGCATCCGGGCAATGTGCCGAGTGTGACCGGTGCCGATAAACAGGTTGTGTTAGGCTCTATTACACCGGGTGAAAATATAGTCCAGTGAGCGTTGTTGAATTGATGATACTGGCGCAGTTATATCCCGTTTCGTATATTTCTTTGTTACGCTACCAGTATGTGAGCGGATGATTCGAGGAAAAGCTATGATTTTTGACATCTTACTCATTGCAACAGGAGGGGCGTATATCGTCAGTGCGCTGGGTTATGCTTTGCATTTTCACCAGCCCAGAGCACACTGGCGCAGTCTGTGTACCTGGGGAATATGGGGTGCCTGGTGTATGCACACTGTGCTCCTGGCCCTTATTACAATTTCTGCTGGCGAGGTGCCTTTGACCAGTCAGGTTTTGCCATCGCTGTGCGCGTGGCTGGTCGCGGTTGTTTATATTTATCTCGAAGTGAGTACGCGAGATCGGTCTTTGGGCGTGCTCATTGTGCCTATTGTGGTGGTTTTGCACGTTTTGACACTTACAAAATTGCCGGGTATTGAGGATATTCAGGTTACGGGATATAGCGGCGGGTGGTTTGAGCTTCATGTGCTGGCTTATGGCCTTGCTTACACAGCTTTTGCGATTTCCTGTGTTGGGGGTGTGATGTATCTGATGCTTTTCGGCGAAATTCAGGCCAAGCATTTTGGTTTTTTTTATTCCCGCCTGCCATCACTTGAGGTATTGAATCAGATTAATAACCGCGCAGCCACCTTTGGATTTGTCTTTTTGACGGGCGGAACCATTGCCAGTTCAGTGTGGGCATTTCAACATCTTTCGCAATTTTCTATATGGCGCGAGCCGGTATTTTTGCCCGTTTTAATTGCATGGGGCATCTATGCGGGCAATCTCGCCGCGCGATGGTGGGGCGGCTGGCAAGGCAAGCGGGCGGCTTTTTTGTCTATCATGGGTTTTGTCCTCGTCATTCTGGCATTCCCCGTGGTGGGTGTTCTTTTTTCTGGTCCCCACAATTTAGGACCTTAAACCATGCGCTATCCCGTGTTTTTGAATTTGAAAAATAAATTGTGTGTTGTGGTTGGGGCGGGTCGCGTTGCCGAACGCAGAGTGCGCGGGCTGTGCAATGCAAGCGCGCGGATTCGGGTTGTGGGTATAACTGCGACTGAAGGCATTCTAAAATTGGCCGATGAAGACGCGATACATCTCTATCAGCGAGCATTTGAACCGAGCGATTTGGACGGTAGCGCGCTCGTGATTGCCGCGACTGATCATGCAGGTGTCAATCGGGCGGTGCAGGCGGCGGCAAAATGCCGAGGGATTTTGTTCTGCGGTGCAGATCGGCATACGGATAGCGATTTTATTGTGCCCGCGGTTGTGCGGCGCGGCGACTTACAGGTAGCGATTTCTACAGGGGGCAATAGTCCTGCTTATGCCGTGCTGTTGCGCCGAGAAATTGAGGCCTTTTTGGAAGATGGACACGCGGGTTTGCTGGATATGATGGCGGGTTTAAGGCACAGAGTTTATGCGCGATTCCCCGATGCGCCAGAGCGCAGGCAAGCGTTTTGGCAACAGTTGGTGACAGATGATACGCTTGCTCTTGCGCGCAAGGGTAAGTGGACTGAAATTGAGGAGCGAATTGAAGTATGTCTCTCGTTGTAATTGGGCTGAGTTACCGCACGGCACCTGTTGAAATCCGAGATGGGGTCGCGGTGTTGCCCCAGACTTTGGATGCGGTTCTCCAATACTTTTCCGGCGTGCCTGAAATTGCCGAATGCGCGGTGTTATCGACGTGTAATCGCTCGGAAGTCTATTGTGTTGCCGCGGATATTCACGCTGCTCGTACGGCTGTGATCGCGGGGTGGAGCGAGCAAAGTGGATTGGATGCCGATACGTTGGGGCGGCACCTATTTGTCTATCGCGATACGGAAGCTGTGCGCCACCTTTTCAGGGTCGCCTGTGGGTTGGATTCTATGGTAATGGGCGAGCCGCAAATTGCCGGTCAGGTAAAAGAGGCCGGGGCTGCTGCACTATCTATGGGAATGAGCAAGACCGTTCTGAATCGATTATTTCGCGCTGCGACCGAGGCTTCAAAGCGGGCGCGCACGGAAACGGAGATCGCAACGGGTGCAGTTTCCATCAGTTTTGCGGCAGTGGAACTCGCAAAGAAAATTTTTGGCAATCTCGAAGGACATACTGCTCTGGTGCTCGGTGCTGGCGAGATGAGTGAATTGACGGCGCGGCACCTCGCCGACAATGGGGTGAAGTCTTTGTTGGTGACGAGTCGCACATTCGAGCGGGCACAAAATTTGGCGGTGCGCGTGGGTGGTCGCGCCATTTCATGGGACGATGGGATAGGCAATTTGCACGGCGCAGATGTTGTTATCAGTTCCACGAGCGCGGAGACTTATGTTCTGGAACGTCACCAGGTGGCAACGGCGATGCAAAAGCGCAATAACCGATCAATGTTTTTGATCGATATTGCCATGCCTCGCGATATCGATCCGGCAGTTGGCGATCTGTACAATGTATTTTTATACGATCTCGACGACCTGGAATCTGTTGTTGGCGCGAATTTGGAGAAGAGAAAAATTGAAGCGGATAAAGTCAGTGTAATCATAGAGGAAGAGGTTGATAACTTCTCTGCGTGGATAAATTCCCTGGCGGTTGTGCCCGCGATTGTGGCATTGCGTGGACATTTCCAATCTTTTATGGATTCGGAACTCGCACAGGCCAAGTTCAGTGAATTTTCAGATGATCAACGCGCTCAGGTTGCCAATTTGATGCGCCGATTTATGAATAAGGTGCTGCACAAGCCAGTGACGCGCCTTAGAGAGGCTGGTGAAGAAGAAGATGGTGGGGCTTATGTGGCGGCACTTTCCTATTTATTTGATCTGGTAGTTGAGGGACATCCAAAAAAAGAAATTGAAGAGGTTCGCGGCTCATGAGGATAGTTATTGGCAGTCGTGGTAGTGCGCTGGCTTTGTGGCAGGCCAATTGGGCAAAGAGAAAACTGGCGAGCGCATATCCCGATCTCAGCATTGTAATTGAGGTGATCAAAACGGAGGGAGATCGCCTGTCGGAAATGCCTGTGTCTCAGATTGGTGGCAAAGAGGTGTGGACAAAGGAGATTGAGCACGCGCTGCTGTCGGGCAGCATTGATCTGGCGGTTCACAGTTTGAAAGATTTGCCAACTAAGTTGCCAGAGGGATTGGCTCTGGGCGCGGTGAGCGAGCGCGAAGATGTGCGAGATGTACTGGTCAGCAAAGATAATCGGGTGTTTTGGGATTTGCCAGAAAGCGCGACGGTTGCAACGAGCAGTTTACGGCGGCAAGCACAGTTGAAACACGCGCGGCCAGATTTAAATTTTGTGGCGATTCGAGGGAATGTGGATACGCGCCTGAAAAAGCTGGAAACGGAAAATTTGGATGGTATTATTCTGGCCGCAGCGGGTTTGAAGCGGTTGGGATTGGGAGATTGCATCGCGGATTTTATCGATCCGGAAATCTGTTTGCCCGCGCCGGGGCAGGGCGTGCTGGGGATAGAAATACGAGAAGGGGATCAGAGAATTACAGATCTCGTCGGCGTTTTGAATTGCGTTGAAACCCAACAGGCCGTTACGGCAGAGCGCGCGATGCTGGCGACATTGGGAGGAGACTGTGGCGTTCCAATAGGTGGATACGCAGCCGTTGACACGGTTTCTGTGGTTGTTCTGCTACTGTCGGGCGTTGTTGCAACACCCGATGGGCGTCAGGTGATATCAAAAAAGATGGAAGGACCGGCATCTTATGCTGAGCAGTTGGGTGCGCGCGTTGCAAAGGGGTTGCTCGAACAGGGGGCAGGGGAGATATTGGACGCAAGAGCTTAGCAGAGAATTGTTATGCGAACTGGATGTGTATATCTCATAGGTGCCGGGCCGGGCGATCCGGAATTGATAACGGTGAAGGGTTTGCGCCTGATTCGGGAAGCCGATGTGATCTTGTATGACGGGTTGGCGAATCCCGAGCTTTTGAAGGAAGCGCGGCGGGAATGCGAGTGTATCAATGTGGAAAAGCGCCCGGGTTTTCAGCGTGTGCAACAAGATGAGATTAACCAGATGATGGTTGATCGTGCCCAGGAAGGGTTGACGGTAGTGCGATTAAAGGGGGGGGATCCCATTGTTTTTGGGCGCGGTGGAGAAGAGGCAGAGGTTCTAAGGGATCGCGATATTCCGTTTGAGATTGTACCGGGTATTACCAGTGCAATAGCGGCACCCGCTTATGCCGGTATTCCCGTGACCCATCGCGGTATATCCCCTCATGTGACGATTGTAACGGGGACAACGGCTTCGCTTGAAGGCGAAGGGGAAGTCGATTGGGAGGGGTTGGCAAAAGTGGGCGGTACGCTCCTGATTTTGATGGGTACGAGAAAAAGAAGTGAAATTGCCCGACGTCTCATCGCGGGAGGGCGCCCACCTGAAACGCCCGTTGCAGCCGTACAGTGGGGATCTTTGCCATTGCAACGGACTGTGAGAACCACATTGGAGGAGATGGGTGCGGTCGAAATGACCAATCCCGCAGTCATTGTCGTTGGGAAGGTTGCGGCGATGGATCTGGACTGGTTTGCGTCTAAGCCCCTGTTTGGGCGAACAATTGCTGTGACGCGAGCACGCACGCAGGCAAGCGAATTGGTACACATGCTGCGGACGTTGGGCGCACAAGTGCTGGAAGTGCCAACTATTGCATTTGCCGAACCCCAAAATTGGCGCAATGTGGATTGTGCTCTTGCAGATATTCATTCATTTGATTGGCTTGTTCTGACAAGTACAAACGGAACCGATCGCTTTTTGGAGCGTCTGTTTAAGCAAGGGCGCGATGTACGCGCATTGGGTGGGATAAAAATTGCGACTATTGGCGCGGCGACATCGGCACGGGTGCGCGAGTGGCATCTCAGTGTGGATATTGAAGCGGCGAATCGCACGTCTGAAGGCTTGCTCGCAGCTTTTGGCGCAGATCTTTCGGGACAGCGTTTTTTGTTGCCCTGCCCTGAAAAGTCTCGGGATGTGCTTGCCAATGGACTTAGAGACCGCGGCGGAAAAGTGCGAGAAGTTGTTGTTTACAAAACGGTTATGCCCGGGTGTTTACCCGAAAAATTTTTACAGTTGCTAAAACAAGATGCCATTGACCTGGTCGCATTTACGAGTTCCTCTACGGTCTTAAATCTGGTGAATCTATTAAAAAAGACGCGGCAAAATTGGAATTCCTTGCCAGCAGCGTGTATCGGTCCCATCACAGCCCAAACCGCAGTTGCACAAGAATTTGATGTGGTTGTCGAACTTGACGAAACATCGGTGTCTATTTTGGGCCTTGTACAGGCGATTGCTGCGTATTTTAGATCTGGGTAAAAATGCGGTTGACATACCTGTGGGTATGCAGTAAATTTATATAAATGCAGTGTAACCCTTTTCATACACAGGAGGAAGCGTTATGAAACGTTTGATTATTGCGACATGTTTGGGGCTGGGATTGGTTGGCTCGGCCATTGCTGGACCTTTGACACAGGGTATAGAATTTACGGGTGGTGAAAATAGTCTGGCAGGTCTGGTGCTGCAACGCGCGCAAAATATTGTTGCCGAAGATGGCGTTTTGAAGTTACAGGTTGCCATCAATCACGCACAGCAATTGAAGGGTTATGGCTTTGTGCTACAGTACGATCAATCCAAGTATGAGTTTGTCGAAGCGCGACAGGTCGATCAAAATCTGCTCGATGCGAGCAGTGCCCAACCCGCGCTATTTCTCGCGTCTAACAAGACGCCCGGGCAAGTGGCTGTTGGTGCCATGAAGGTCGATGGTCAGGCGGTCAGCGGCGACGGTAGTTTGGTTGAGTTTACGTTTAAGACCACACAGACACCGCTTGCCTCTGATTTTCAAATTCTCGACGGTGTGATGGTTGATTTGGCCGGTGGTATTGATGCGATTACCAATATTGAAATTGGTGCCCTCAAGCCCATGCCCCGAGATTACGCCCTCGGACAAAATGTCCCGAATCCCTTTAACCCCTCCACGACAATTGACTATCGGTTGCCCGAAGCCGGTGACGTCCAACTGGTAATCTACAATCTGCTCGGGCAGGAAGTTCGCACCCTGATTCGAGAGTCAATGGATGCGGGTTTTCACTCGGTCGTTTGGGATGGCACGGATGAATTTGGCAAGCAAGTAGCCAGTGGGATTTATATTTATCGCATGTCAGTGGCTGATTTTACTCAGGTTCAACGCATGATGTTGCTGAAGTGATGGCGCATTCGGAAAGGATACAACTGGCCGGTAAACTCTCGGTCCAGTTCATTTTCGAGGCCGCTTCTTTTGAGGCGGCCTTTTCTTTGTTGTGGAGGGAGTCTCATGATTCGCGTTGGTCTGGTTGGGTACGGTTTGGGCGGCAAAGTCTTTCACGCACAATTGATTCAGATGGCACCCGATCTCGAACTCTACGCGGTTTGTTCGCGTTCATTGGAGAAACGCCAGGATGCAGAGGCCGATTTTCCGCAAATCGTGACTTATGGCACTTTTGACGCGCTATTGGAAGATGATAATATCGATCTCGTTGTGTTGGCGACGCCGCACGACACGCACGCGCCGATGGCTATTCAGGCAATGGATGCCGGCAAACATCTCGTAACAGATAAAATTATGTGTTTGAATGAATTTGAAGCGAGGTCTATGATTGAAGCGTCTGAGCGCAATCAGGTACTTTTGAGTGTGTATCAGAATCGGCGATGGGACGGCGATTTTTTGACGTTGCAACAGATACTCGCAGAAGGGATATTGGGCGATATTTATACTATTGAGTCCAATATTACAACTTATGGTGGGCCGCATGTCGGGTGGCGTGCGTGGAAAAAATACGGCGGCGGACGCGTTCTCGATTGGGGAGCGCATCTGGTGGATCAGGCTCTCAGGCTTTACGGCCCGACAGTTGAAACCGTTTTTGCCGATTTGCAATATCGCTATCCCAAAGATAAGGCCGATGTTGAAGCTCTGGCTCTGATTCATCTGAAATTTGCAAATGGGGTGCGCTATTTTATTGAATTGGGCACCGCGTGGATGTATGCCAAACCGCGCTATCATGTGCGCGGCGCGCTCGGAAGTTTCAGAAAATACGGTATAGACCCTCAAGAGGCAGCGATGAAGTCAGGGGTTTTTGGCGTGCTCGTTCCAGAAGATCCTGCGCGTTATCAATTGCGCGTTATCAATGATCGCGGACAAACCGTAGAGTATCCCGTGTCACCTCTGTTTGGCAGCTATCGCACGTATTACGATAATGTGGGCGCGGCACTTGCACATGGAGAAGAATTGCTGGTCAAACCCTGGGAATGTTTGGAGGCCATTCGCGTGATTGACGCAATCAGGCTATCGGCAGAACGGGAAGAGGTTGTCAAGCTGATATAGGAAAGGGTATTTTATGGTGTGGGGCATTGTATTATTTGTCATTTTTACAGGTTGTTATCTCGGGCAGTGTGTTTCCTCTGGCCTGGGCGACAAGCGTGGCTGGTCATTGCAGTGGATCTGTTGGCTGATCACGAGTTTGACAATCCTGGTCTGCTATTTCATTGTTTAGGACTACCATCGTGTTGTTTTGCGAATTTAAGCACCATCTCGACAAGCCCGATGAAACATATATGTGCGATTTGGTCGCCCATGGCACAGATTGGGTGATTTTGTCTTATGTATCAAATCGCGCCTGGGAAATCGCTGCTACCTACCTGCCTGCTGGTTCTCAAACGCTGGCGTTTTACCAGACGGGCGGCGCGCATGTCCTGTGGCGAATGTGCGCTCCTTCAGGTGATCTGAAAGGGCACTTGTTCCATATATGTCGAGACCTGCAGGTGGAAAAGCGCAGGGTCAGTTACCTGGATTTACTTTTGGATATATGGATAGATTCCGATGGCGTTGCCGAGGTGTTAGACCGAGAAGATGTAGAAATGTGTCATAGGGAAGGCAAGCTGTGTGAGGCCGACCTGAAAACCATCGCGGCAGAGGAAAAACGGATTGTGACACACTGGCCCGGGCTGGTGCGGGAGATGGACGCGCTTTTGAGGGGTCTATAATGGTTTCTTTTTCTATTCGAGTTGCGGGACGAGTTCTTTGAGATATTTGCGAAAATCTTTGGCAATGGCCGGATGGTTGAGGGAAAAGGCCACCGAGGTTTTGAGATATGAGAGGAGATCGCCTACCGTATGCCACTCTCCTTCGATAGCGCATGCGTACACCGCTCGGGATTGGCTCATCAATTCGATAGCGTCGGTGAGTTGATATTCACCATTTTCAGCAGGTTCGATCTGTTCGAGGAAGTCAAAAATTTCGGGTCCAAATATGTAGCGCCCAAGGGTTGCGAGATTTGATGGTGCTCTTGCCGGATCGGGTTTTTCAACGAGTCCTTCAACGAGATAGACATCGTTTATGCGTTTGGCTTTAATAACGCCATAGCTACTGATGCGATCTTGCGGTACTTCTTTGACTGCGAGAATGGAACTGCCGTACTTGTTGTAGTGATCGATCATTTGCCCAATGCAAGGGCGCTCCGAAACGACGAGGTCGTCGCCATAAAGGACGGCAAAGGGTTCGTCGCCAATATGTTTTCGGGCTTTGAGAACGGCGTGTCCTGTACCTAACTGGTCTTTTTGCCGCACGTAATGGATATCGGCCAGTTGTTCGATTCGGTCCAGAGTTTCAAGCATTTTCCGATCTGCGCGTTCATGCAATGCATGGGCGATCTCGATGTTGCGATCAAAGTGGTCTTCAATTGCGCGTTTTCCCCGGCCCGTGATGATCAGGATATCTTCAATACCCGAGTTGACGAGTTCCTCAATGATGTATTGAATCGCCGGTTTGTCAACAATCGGCATCATTTCTTTGGGCAGAGCTTTGGTGGCGGGCAGCATGCGACTGCCGTGCCCCGCTGCTGGAATTACTGCTTTCCGAATTTTCAACAAGACCTCCAGGATGCTGAGATTTATTAAACGATCTGAATGACAAATTTCAGATTGCCAGAAAGAAATGTCAAGGATATTTTCTCACAATACGTTGTTTCTCATTACTTGACTTTATTTTTTTAAAGAGTTATTATTGTTCGCGAAAAGCCACCCGCTCTGCGGGTGGTCGTTTACTCAGCCGATTTTCTGCATCATTTCTCCCCCTTTCGTGTATTTTTCCCCATTCAAAAAGATTGTGTTCTCACTGCATTTAGCAATGTTTTGTCAGGCAGTTGAGAATGCCGAACTCGGAAATACTGTTAACCAATTTTGCGGGATTGTTGTTCGCCTTATCGATTCCGGTGGGAGATACTTTAGCTATGGCTTTATGGTTTTCGAACTTGTTTTCTAACGATATTGGTATTGATCTGGGAACTGCCAATACACTGATTTATGTCAAAGGGCAAGGCATTGTGATCAACGAGCCTTCAATTGTTGCCCTTGAGCGTCATACACGCAAACCGCTGGCTATTGGTGCCCAGGCCAAAGAAATGCTTGGGCGCGAAAAACCAGATATAGAGGTGGTTCGCCCGCTCCGCGATGGCGTTATCGCCGATTTTGATGTGACTGAGGAAATGCTGCGTTTTTTTATTTCTAAAGTACAAAAAAATAAACTGCTGGTCAGGCCACGCGTTGTGATTTGTGTGCCTTCTGGTGTTACCCCTGTTGAGATGCGCGCTGTCAGTGAGGCTGCTGATCGCGCAGGTGCCCGCGAAGTTTTTTTAATAAAAGAACCCATGGCCGCAGCGATTGGCGTTGGGTTGCCCATAGCTGATGCGGTGGGCTCTATGGTCGTGGATATTGGCGGCGGGACAACGGAGATCGCGGTTATTGCACTATCTGGCATTGTGACGTCCAGATCAATTAAAACAGCGGGCGATGAATTGACAGAAGTCATTGTGCAATTTCTCAAACGCAAACACAATCTGCTGGTGGGAAGCCGCAGTGCAGAGCAAATCAAGTGTGCTATTGGTACTGCTATAGGGCTTGAGGAAGAACTACAACATATGTGCCGTGGTCTGGAGATGGTGCAAGCGATACCCAGAGTCATTAATGTCCATTCAAAAGAAATCAGGGAGGCATTGGCCGGTTCGGTAAATGCGATCGTTAACGCTGTGCGGCGAACACTCGAGCAGACACCACCTGAATTGGCCGCCGATATTCTCGACAATGGCATTATTTTGACGGGGGGAGGGGCACTACTACGCGGGCTGGATCGGCGGTTGGTCAACGAGACCGGTTTGCCCGTTATGGTAGCCGATGATCCATTGACCTGTGTGGTGCGAGGTACGGGGAAAGTACTTGCAGATATCCATGGCTATAGGAACGTTTTGGAATAGCGATGCAACGAATCCGTGTTTTTTTACGTGTTCGCCGTAAGGGAGTTGTGCTGGGCGTTGCGGTTTTGACGTCGTTGATATTGATGTTGTTCGATTCCTCAATACAGGCGCGATTTGCACACAATATTGTTTTTGGGTTGGTGTCTATTGGGCACCGTATCTTTGCCTGGCCGATGGGACTTTCAGCGCTGCGATACGAAAATGAGGCTTTGCGCGATCAGAATTTGCGCCTTTCTCTCGAATTGCTCAAACTCAGAGAGGCCCAGCTCGAAAATGCACGCCTCCATGCCTTGTTACATTTTAAGTCGCAGCAGGCAGCTAAAAAATCTTATATCCTTGCACGGGTGATTGCACGTAATCCCGCGCGAATTGCAAATACGATATTGATCGATGCCGGTACAGATGAAGGGATACAGGCCCGCATGCCTGTTGTGACTGCGGATGGGTTGGTGGGGCGTATCATGGAAGTACACGGTTATACTGCTATTGTGCAGTTGCTCATAGATCACAATTGTCGGGTCAGTGCGGTGGTGCAGCGACACAGTCGTGTAAGTGGCATTGTGTCTTTTGAAGATGGCACATTCTATTTAAAAAATGTGTCGCTTCATGGTAATATTGAGGTTGGAGATCTGATCGTATCGTCCGGTTTGGGGGAAATGTTTCCCAAAGGGCTTTACGTGGGGCAGGTCGTCAAAGTAGGAGACGAAGCACAGGGTTTGTTTAGAGAGGTCATTTTGGCACCGGGCGTAAATTTTCAAAATTTAGAGGAAGTTTTTGTGCTAAAGACCAATTCACAGATTAATAATTAAAGTGTTACAATTGAATCGATTTTTTGAGTTCCCTGAGGGCAGTGCCTTCAGGGGATTTTTTGTAGAAAGTATCCAGCGGGAAGCAGCCCGATATCATGCCATTTCGGGGGGCTGTGGTGCAGTCGCTGAAGGTCCGACAGAGTTTGCGTTTGGACGCTTCTCCTTTTTGGAGTACATCAACAGGTAAGTCGGGATAAGATAGCACCATGCGTCCCAGGCCAATAAAATCTACCTTGCCCTCGCGCACGAGTGCCTGTGTAATGTGGGGCAAAAATTCCTGGAGGTAGGAATAGGCCGTGCCGACGATGAGCAAATCGGAAAATTGTTCTTTGATTTGCGCCGTAATGTCAACTTGACGGGCAACGCCCACGAGTGGGTCTTCGGGGGGTTGATAGCCGTCGGAGGGAGGAAAATAAGCGGGCCGCTGAATATGGGGGTTGTAGTAAGGGCTGCCTGCTGAGAGATTGACGAGTACAATGTCGAGTTCGCGCAGCAATTCGAGGAAGCGACAAGTTTCGGCAATATTTGCGGCTATAGGATTGTTTTCATCGATGCCAAAGCCGTATTTATAGGGCAAGCATTCGGAAAAATCCTCGGGAATGCCCGGTCCGAGTTTTTTGCCTTCAGATAGTTCAGGATCGGGATAAAAAGGTACAAAGTCGAATGCGCTGAGACGCACACCTATTTTGAGATCGGGGCAGTCGGCGCGAATACCTGCGACAATTTCGCGAAGGAATCGGGTTCGGTTTTCGAATGAGCCACCATAAGGTCCTGGTCGGGTAAAGGCACTCAAAAATTCGTGACCGAGATAGCCGTGGCAGTGTTTGACATCGACAAATTGATACCCGAGGTCATAAGCCATGCGTGCGGCACTGTGATAGTCGTCAATCAGGCTTTTGATTTCGCCATCGGACAGCACGGAGTCGTCTGAATCAATACCAAATTTGCGATCGAGGATCGGGTGGCGATACACAATGCGGGGTTCGAGTTTGATTTTGTCATTGGGTCTGCAAAAGCGCCCCGAGTGAGTCAGTTGAAGGCCAACGAGCAGGTCATCGGTGTTGCCGATGTGTGTTCGGTGTGCAGACAGGAGTTCCTCGCGAAGTCTGCCCAGGCCGGCTTTGGTATGTTCGGCTGCAAAGAGTTGATTGGGATTTGCGCGTCCTTCAGGGCGCACGGCTACGGCTTCGCCGCCCCATATCAATTTTGCTCCGCTCAGGCCAAAGTTGTGCCATCTTCGGAGCGTATATTCCGAAGGATTGCCATCAATTTCGCCATCCCAACCCTCCATGGGCTGGATGCAGAAGCGATTGCCAATGCGAAAGCCCTGACACTCGCTTGTGTGGGCAAGTGGTGATTCTGGTGCTTTGAGAATTTCGTCATCGCAGGGTAGGTCGATTCCCAGGCTATTGACATGTGCTTTGAATGATTCGACAGTTTTGTGATGTCCGATGCGCTGGTATTTTGCCAGAGGCATTGGCACTCCTTGGGCGAAATGGTTTGCATTATATGATTTAGAAAGCTATGAATATACCAAAGGATGTTTTGGGAAGCAATGTTTCTAAAAGGAGAGACTATGGCAGTGGAAGATTATGTACAGATTGTGGTTCCCGGCGATGAGCCGGTACAGATAGCGGGATCACCCCATCTCGAACGATTGGCAAGTTATGGCGATGTGACGCTTTACGATACGCGACCCGTATCATTAAAAGAAAAGGTCGGACGGGTAAGGGACGCCGATGTGATTATGAACACGCGCGGTGCTGTGACGTGGGGTGAGCAAGAGTTTAGCCAATTGCCAAAGTTGAAGATGATTACGACGTGTTCTATTGGCACAGATATGTTCGATCTGGCGGCCGCAAAAAAGTGCGGAATTGTGATATGCAACCAGCCGGGCAGAACAGCACCTGTTGTGGCAGAGCACATGTTTGGGTTGATGTTTGCCGTTGCAAAACGCGCTGCGTATTTGACCGCAGAGATGAAGAAGGGGAGCTGGCCCCGGCGGGATAATGTGATGCTTCAGGGCAAAACTCTGGGGATTATTGGTGCGGGTAATATTGGTGCGGAGATGGCACGACTCGCGCGATTGATTGGGATGGAGGTGATTGCGTGGACATTTCATCCGTCAACTGAGCGAGCGGAAAAACTCGGCGTGCGATTTGTCGAGTTAGATACACTGCTCGAAACTTCTGATGTGGTCAGTTTGCACGTGGCGTTGACGGATGATACCAGAGGGATGATTGGCGAGGCCGAGTTAGAAAAGATGAAAGCGGGCGCGCTATTGCTGAATGGGGCGCGTGGCGCAGTGGTTGATACGAACGCACTTGTCGATGCGTTAAACAGTGGGCATATCGGCGGAGCAGGTATCGATGTGTACGAGGAAGAACCGACACCGCCTGATCATCCCCTTTTTGTGTGTGAACAGGTGGTGCTTACGCCGCATTGTGCCGATATGACGCCGGAAGGTGTCGATTTGCTCAATAGCGGCGCAGTGGAGAATGTGATCGCATTTTTGGAGGGGCGGACGCAAAATGCGGTGACTTAAAAGTATCCGCAGATGGGCGCTGATGAATGCAGATGGGCACGAAGAAAGGCAAAAGCAATGCAGTAATCAGCGTCATCCGTTCATTCGCGTAAATCCGCGATCTTATTTGGCTTCGATATACCCCTCTCGGGTCAAGAGTTCGGCCATCAAGACAGCACCGCCTGCTGCACCTCGTACAGTATTGTGACTGAGTGCAATGAATTTGTAATCGAAGAGATTGTCTTCGCGCAAGCGACCGAGTGTGATGCCCATGCCATTTTCTGCGTCGCGGTCTAAGCGCGTCTGCGGGCGGTCATCTCCTTCGATGTACTCGAGAAATGTTTTGGGCGAGGAGGGCAGCCCCGCGGCTCTGCGGTCGCCTTCGTAGTCTTGCCATCGCGAGAGGATATCTTCAACTGTGGGCTTTTTGTCAAATGAAACAGATACGGCTGCCATGTGTCCGTCTGTGACTGGAACTCGAATACATTGGGCTGAAATGATCGGACTGCGCCTGGGCACGATTTCGCCCTTGACGATATTGCCCCAAATTTTGTGAGGTTCGCTTTCGCTTTTGTCTTCTTCGCCACCGATATATGGGATGACATTGTCTATCATTTCGGGCCATGTCTCAAAGGTCTTACCTGCACCGGAAATGGCCTGATATGTGCATATAGAGGCTCTGGAAGGCCCAAATTCTGATAATGCGTGAAAAGCCGGTACATAAGGCTGAATCGAGCAATTGGGTTTTACGGCAATAAACCCGTGTTGAGTGCCCAGGCGTTTGCGGTGCGCCGGAATAATTTCGGCGTGCTGAGGATTGATTTCCGGCAATAGCATGGGTACATCGGGTGTCCAGCGGTGCGCCGAATTATTGGAGATGACCGGGGTTTCGGCTTTTGCGTAAGCTTCTTCGAGTTTGAAAATTTCCTCTTTTTCCATGTCGAGCGCGCAACAGACGAAATCGACCTGTGATGTGATAGCTTCAATTTCGTGTACGTTCTGCACGACGAGGTTGGATACTGTTTCGGGTATGGCAATATCGCATTGCGTCCATCGGCCTTTTACGGCTTCTCCATAGGTTTTGCCAGCAGAGCGCGGGCTGGCGGCAACGGCGGTGACTTCAAAATAGGGATGATCGGCGAGCAGGGTGACAAAGCGCTGCCCGACTATGCCGGTTGCGCCGAGAACCCCAACTTTGAGCTTGGACATCAGTTTTTCCTTTCTGCGGATCCAAATAAAAAAACAGTCGGTTGCCAGAGTAGAAGCATGCCGACTGCATATAGCAGAGACTGCTCACAAGAGAGTGCTCCACGGGATTATTTCCCGTGACAGTTCAGTAGATATTATCTGCTGACCCAGCCAAATGCTCTGCGGAGATACATTGACTTCGGCATCCCGACCCTTTCATCTGGCCTATAGATCCGCTTTCTGGTGCCAGATTACTGATGACGGGACGCGCCTCTACTCTTGGTGGGAAGAAACTTCACATATTCTTTATTTTTTGTCAACTCGAAAATGGGATATGCGCTGATATTGACATGTGGGCACTCGCAGATTATCATGGAATAAGGATAATTTAGACCAATCCATGTTTGAATCACACAAGGAGAAATTTATGAATATGGTGGTGATTTGCTGCGATACGTTTCGCGCAGATATTGTTGGAGCAGGTAAAAAGTTGAGCCATGTGAAAACTCCTCATCTGGATCAGTTGGCTTCTGATGGCTTGACTTTTAATCGCTGTTTTGCAGAAGGTTTGCCGACGATTCCATTTCGGCGGTGTGTTTTTACGGGTATCCCGTCTTTTCCCTGGCGGTTCGATACGCCGAATGAAGGACTACAGCCGGCAGGCTCTGGCTGGCATCCGATTCCGCCAGATCAGGATACGCTTGCTGAACGCCTGCACGATGCGGGTTTTGTTACGGGCCTGGTGGCGGATACCTATCACATGTTTAAGCCGACCCAGAATTTCACGCGGGGTTTTTTGTCGTGGCGCTTTATTCGCGGGCAGGAACAAGATGGATATCGCTCGGGGCCGCTATCGCGTATCGATCTGGCAGCGCATGTGAGGGACGGAGATGCAGATCCCAGGAAACATGCGGTCATTGTTCAGTATTTGCTCAATATGCTGGATCGGCAGGAAGGCGAAGAGAATTATCTCGCTGCTCAAGTGTTCCGCGAGGCATCGCAATGGGTGGAGGACAATAGGAGCAACAAGCCGTTTTTCCTGTGGATTGACAGCTTTAGCCCACACGAGTTATGGGATCCGCCCAGGCAGTATGCCGATTCCTATTTTTCAGATCCTTCGGTGAAGGATTATATCCATCATAGCGTCTTGTCCATTGACGATGCGACAGATGCGGAAATCGAGCGCACAAAAGCGCTGTATATGGGCTATGTCACGTTTGTGGATCGCTGGATTGGGCATTTGTTGGAAACGATTGACCGATTGAATCTACGAGACGATACGGTGGTGATGTTCATATCCGATCACGGCACGCAATTGATGGATAGGGGGCGGTTTGGCAAGGGGGGTAACGCGCTGTTTCCCTTTAACACGCAGATCAATTGGATTGTTCGCCATCCAGATGGGCCGCGCGGGCAGCACTCGGATATCTGGACACAGAATCAGGATATCACGCCGACGATTCTCAATATGCTGGGTGTTGAGCATGAGGAGATGAATGGGGCAGATGCATGGGCAGGTGCAACGGGTGAGGCTGAACCTGCTCGAGATTATATCACAACGGGTTGGGCAACGAGTTTCAATGTGCGGGATGATCGCTACAGCGTACACATGGATGTGGGAACAAGGTCGCCACAGGCGACGGTTTACGATTTGAGTGTGGATGCCGATGAGGAAAATCCCCTGACCGATCCGCCCCGCGAGGTCGTGGCACAGGCATTGGAACGGGCGCGTACTGTGATTGGAGATTTCCCCGATGTGTTTAGCGCGTATAAACAAAGACACCCGGCGCGGGCAATGCGGACGTTTATGAATAAGTATAATCTTGGAACATAAGGGGCCGGACTTGAACTATACTGTTGAACAACATCCCGACCATCACCGGCTGCGTCACATCACAATCGACGCCGATGCCGCAGCGGCATTTGTGCGCGAAGTCGCAGATCTTTCTGAACAGCGATTGACTTATGTGCCGTATCTGAGATTGATCGCCGCCGATTGCCTTCAAAATATCGTCGGTGGCGATTTTTTCGAGCATATCAATGCACTCGTTAGAGACCGAGAGATTGGAGGTTTTACCGCTGCCGTTGAGGGTGGGTTTGAGACGATGGATCAGCGCGTTGCCTTTGGCACGGCTGTTTCACATGCGATCGGGATTCCCAATTTTGACGATATGACGGAGAATTATTACGCCTGTTTTGAAGTGAAGGATACGGATAGCAGCGATTCGTATTTGCGTCAGGCATATCGTCTGTTCACGCTCCATACCGATGGCACGTATGTCCGCGAGCATACAGACTGGATTTTGATGATGAAGATGGCGGAGCACGATGCGGTGGGAGGGGAGTCGCGACTGTTGCATCTGGATGATTGGGAGGCGTTAGAGCACTTTGCCAGCCATCCGCTGGCTTCTTTGCCTCTGGTCTATCAATCGCCGCCGAGTAAGAATTATCCCGTTAGGGTTGAAAAGCCGACGTTCTACGAGCAAGACGGCAAAGCGTGTGTGTGTTTTATCGATCAGTTTGTTTATCCCGAGACCATTGAGCAGGGGCGATATCTGCGTGATTTTTCAGATTCGATGGAAGCGTCACAGGGAGTGGTCTCGCTACCCTTGCCGCCCGATCATCTCGTGGTGCTCAATAACCATTTCTGGCTGCACGGACGCGAGGCGTTTGAGAAAAATCCCAGTCTCTATCGCTTGTTGATGCGACAGAGGGGATATTTCAGAGATAAGAATAGAGGTGAATGAACAATGCCTAAAATCAACGACTTAGACTTAAAAAATTGGCAGGAATACGGCGATATTCTCACCGATAGCCTGTGGTCAATTGATGAGCGCGACAGATCGGGTGCTCACAACAATGCGTATCACGGCAATTTTATTCCACAAATTCCTAATCAGAATTGGATACCTTTTTAGGGCACGACACTCATTGAATCGAAGCGATTAGGACGACATGGTATAGGCGTTGAGTTGGTGCCAGAAGTGGCAGAAATTGCTATTCGAAACTTTCCAATGTCAGAATTAGATGCTCTGGAAAGTCAGGAGGTAAGTTTGTTCGATATCGTTTTTCGCTGGTCAACCAGATACAATCAAGTTTGTTTGCCAGGACGATATAAGTCGCATCATAAAATCCGCGATTAAAGCGGATTGCAAAATTGTTTGTCGATCTTGTACGCTCAAGTCACAAAATACAATTGGCAATTCAGAGAATGTTCGATACGCTTCTATTGCTTGATCTGTTTCGATACGCTGCCTACCACTGCGCTGTGCCCGGGTAATAATGTGACCTAATTCATACTCGAGAATATGCGGTGCATAAAATACGATCTCTTTAGCTAAGAACCGAATGAAAAACGTCTCTGCAATATCTACCACGTCTTCGTCGTTTAAGAACCACTTAGCAGCAACTGACGCATCTAAAACGTATCTTTCATTGATCATTTAACCGCCTTAAAATCGCACCAGAATTTACTACCACAGGACCAATAGCTTTGCGAATCTTTTTTATTCGATTAAATAAATTTTTTTCTGGTGCGTTCAGTTTGCGTATATCGCCTCGAATGAGTGGGCGTGTTGTCATCTGTTCAGGCATATTGTTTCTCCTTTGCTTTTTATTAATTTACGGACTTTCCAATTATTCTTCAACCTGCTTAACGATTGCCTATCATTCTGCGGATGCTTAAAAATTCGGCACCGGGAAATCTGGTAGCGGCGTATTTCGAAACGTTTCCCACTCTGTACGGAGGTCGTTGAGCCAGGGGGGGAGGATTTGGAGACGCGATTCGAGTTGGGCTTCGAAGAGCGATTCTGGCTCAACTGGGCTGCCGTTGGATTCGACGACCTGGAGGGTATTTTCATTAAAGGTGGCGGGGTCGCCGTGCAAGCCAACGATGATGGGCTGTACAAATCGGTCGCGTGCGTCACCAGGTTGCCAAAAGTCGTAGTGTCTCAAATTGCCCCGATGTTTGAAATTCCAGAGCACGTAATGCTTGAGGTGATTGGGATAATTGGCGAGGGACGCGCCGCTGCCATACAAGATACCGCCATTGACGCGGTCGAGCAGGCTGGCATAAGGTTGAGCACCATGGGCGTCAATGCGTTGATCTGGACGCATGTCATAACGCCAGTACACGGTTCCGGCAGAGCGACTGTTTGTGCCCGGTCCATGCCAGTGGCCTGCGAGGTCTTCTGACAGCCCGACCCATACGCCATAACCGCCATCGCTGGCAATAGATGAATGGCCCAGATTTCCCGCCTGTGTGACGTGGTACACAGATACGGCAGAACTCAAACTTATGCGAAGGGCGCGATTGCAATTGATGAAGGATGTGCGCCGTATCCAGGAATTGACACATCGGTTGAGCCGGAGCAAACTCCAGCCGCCATCGTGAATAGCGTCTTTGTGGTGGACAAAATCATCCAGCCAGGTGCCGTGAAAGCTGATGTCTTCAACGCCGATTTCCTCGAGGTGCTGATATTCGCGCACGGTCCAGTTATACGTGTGGTTGACATCGGTGTGCAGGGGTTCATTGAGGCGAATCCGATTGCCCTGTATTTCGGCAATGCTGTGCTTTTCGCGCACTTGTATTCCATTGGTCAGCATAGTCGTCCAGATGGATTCTGCCGAGTAGGGCGCGAGAAATTCCGAGATGGCTGCGGTGCTGTTCATATAGAGCGTTATCCGTTGGCCTGGAAAGAGCCTGGAAGCATCGGCTACTGTGATATAGAAGGTTTCTCGATCGGCACTTTCCGTAATGGACGTCAGGGATCTATCGCTTGTGTTGCGGGGTTGGAAAATAAACATATAGGGCGATGTCCACAACTGGTCGGGATTGAGTGGCGGCATGTGGTTCACCTGGCGGATGATTGTGCCTCCGCTTCGACTGCCGCTTCCTCTGAGGACGATGTTGCTGTTGCGGATGTAGATGGGCTGGTTGTTGTCTGCATTGGTATTGACGAGAAATTCGCCTGGGGGTAAGAAGACAATGCCGCCGTTGTTTTGCTCGGCTGCAGTAATGGCGCGTACGATGGCGGCCTGGTCGGAGAGGCTATCATTGGGGATGGCGCCATAAGCTGTGACGTCGAATACATCGCCCTGGATATCGGGAATCGGTTTGTCAAAGTAGTGATAGCCCGAGTAGGAAAAATCGGGTAAAATGGGTTCAGTAGCGTTTTCTTTGGCCGCTACGAATTGTGTCCATGTGCGCGATGGAATACGCTGGGGTACGTAAGATATCCAACTGCTTCGCGTTTGGATATAATCTGCAACCTGCGCCCAAATAGGGATGGGATATGTCGTGGTGGGGTTGCGTGAGGCGAGAATATCCCGAGGGATTGGCACGCGAATCTGGGTCGTTCCCACCTGAATGGTCTGTGTCAACAAGGTCTGCGTTTCGGTTCCCACTGCAATACTTAACGGTTGTGCGGTGTGGTTTTCAAATATGACGGGGATGTACCACTGCGAGCCATCAGATCCAAATCCAGCGGCAAAAGTGAGAAAATCTCCAAAACCGATTTGTCCGTCAGAATCGAGATCGTAGAGAGGATCGTATTCTGAATTGGTCTGTGTTGCACCGAATTTCTGAGCAAAGAGAATAAAATCAGTAAAACCAACGGCTCCGTTGCCATCAAAATCGAGATGGGTAATAGAGCCTTTTTCCTGTACTGGCGCGTCAACTTGCCATGAAAAGGTCTGATCGACGGTTGCAATATGATCGATGAACAGGCGCGCATTTGAATTTTGACTGGTTTCAGTTCTAAATATGATATATCGTTGGTTGTAATCGGGTTCTCTGCCCCAGTTATCGTATTGGGGTTTTGCCAGTTCTATAACAGCAAGTTGCCAGCCCTGGGGCGGTGTTTGTCCCTCCCAGATCGTATATACGGCTTCCATGCCGCCGACCAAGGGATAGTTGCGAACTTTGATTTTGAGGTCCCTCAGACCATCGCCTTCTACTTTCCACCAGAAGCTCAAGCTGTGTTTCTGGGAGATATCCAGGCCTGTGCTAAAAAAATTGTAGGTAAAGAATCCCGTCTGACCTGCTGGCAGGGAAGCGGCGACGGCAAAGCGACCCTCTGGCGCGTCTTTAGATAATTGTAAGCCGCGGGACCATCCGGAAAGATTCTCGCAATAGGTTAGCGTTTGCACCGGATCGCTGGCAAAGCAAGCACAGGTCCATAGCAATACAATTGTGAAGGTGATGACTGGTCGCATTGCGTTTTCTCCTGAGCGGTCAATATAGGGTTGTGCCAGATAGTTTTCCTAATATACCCATTCAGCGCGTGGGAGAACAAGGTTTTTGTGCCATATTGTCTGCCTATAAGACAGGGCGACAGACCGATTGATGCCAAAATGAGGCGTTTGTGGCGATCTGACAGGTTTAGAGATAGAATGGTACGCTGACAAAAACGGAAGGTGAAAATTTTAAACTTTTTTTTTACAATAGTTTATTTTAATTTTTGAGAAAATTAAATATTGTGGCACGGGGGTTGCAATAGAAATAGGACGAGACGAAGAAGTAACAACCAACAACCAATAACAGGAGGTATTGTGATGGCACTTATTCGTTGGCAACCCCGTGAGTCTTTCGCGATTCAGCGCGAGATCGACGACCTGGTGAGCAAGTTCTGGGGCGATGTAAACACCTATCACGGCACGGGCTGGCACCCTCGCGTGGATGTAGTGGAATCGGATCATGAATTTACCGTTCACGCCGAATTGCCCGGGCTGAACAAGGATGATATCAAGGTGACGCTCGAAGACAATGTGCTCACAATTGAAGGCGAGCGGAAGCACGAAGACGGGCAGAAGGATAAATATTTCTTCCGTCGTGAACGTTCCTATGGGACATTCAAACGCGCTTTCAAGCTCAGCACAGAAGTACAAGCCAATAAAATTGCTGCAAATTACAAGGACGGGATTTTGACTCTGACGGTACCCAAGTCAGAAGCAGCAAAACCTCGGCAGATCGAAGTCGCTGTGTCATAAGAAGTATGAAGTATGAGGTTAAGAGGCGGGGCGCGAGAGTGGATAGACTTCTCGCCTCTCGCCTCTTGTCTTTGGGCTGGATAGGGGAACTGATAGAGGACTAATAAAATGGACATGAACAAATTGACGCAGAAATCGCAGGAGGCCGTGCAACAAGCGCAAGCTATAGCACTGCGATATGGGCATCAGGAAGTGGATGGGGAACACCTGCTCGCCAGCTTGCTCGCGCAGGATGACGACCTATTTCCCCGTATGCTTACGCGCATGCAAGTGGATGGCGATGTCCTGAAATCGGAGCTTGATAAGGAATTGGCGCGGTTGCCAAAAGTTTCTGGACCAGGCGTTGAACAGGACAAAATTTATGTGACGCCGCGTTTTCAAAAGCTGTTTCTGTCCGCTCAGGTCGAAGCTGAAAGGCTGAAGGATGAGTATGTCTCAGTGGAGCATTTGTTATTGGCGCTGATCGGCGAGGGCGATGAAACGCCAGCAGGGCACATTTTGAAGCAGTTTAATATTACGCGGGACAATTTTCTTTCTGTTTTGACGCAAATCCGCGGCAATCAGCGAGTGACGAGTGCCAATCCGGAAGAGACATATCAAGCACTTGAAAAATACGGTGTTGATCTGGTTGCCGAGGCACGTGCAGGCAAATTGGATCCCGTGATTGGGCGCGATGAAGAAATTCGTCGCGTGATTCGCATTTTGTCGCGCAAAACAAAAAATAATCCGGTGCTAATCGGTGAACCCGGTGTGGGTAAAACCGCGATTATTGAAGGGCTGGCGCAGCGCATTGTACGGGGCGATGTGCCCGAGTGGCTCAAAGATCGGTCGGTTTTTTCACTGGATATGGGCGCGTTGATGGCCGGCGCGAAATATCGGGGAGAATTTGAAGAGCGTTTGAAGGCTGTTTTGAATGAGATTAAACAGAGCGACGGCCATATTTTGTTATTTATCGATGAAGTCCACACGATTGTGGGTGCGGGTAAAACGGAGGGATCTACGGATGCAGGCAATATGCTCAAACCAATGCTGGCACGAGGAGAACTGCACTGTATTGGAGCGACAACGCTCGACGAACACCGGCAATATCTGGAAAAAGATGCTGCTCTGGAGCGTCGCTTTCAACCTGTGATGGTCGATGCGCCATCTGTTGAGGATTCCATTTCGATTCTACGGGGCTTGCGCGAGCGATTCGAGATCCACCACGGAGTGGGTATTCAAGACAATGCACTGGTCAATGCCGTGGTGTTATCAGATCGCTATATTTCAGATCGATTTTTGCCCGATAAGGCGATTGATCTGGTTGATGAGGCGTGTGCGATGGTTCGCACAGAGATCGATTCCATGCCTTCGGAACTGGATGCTATAACCCGGCGCGTGATGCAGCTCGAGATCGAGGAAGCCGCGTTGAAAAAGGAAAAGGACAAGTCGAGTCGGGATCGGTTGCAGACGCTGCAGAAAGAGTTGGCGAATTTGAGGGATCAGGCAGATGCGATGCGCGTACAGTGGGAGAATGAAAAGCAGGAACTGGATGGGGTGCGAACTTTGCGAGAGAAGATTGAGCAGACAAGGCGCGAGACCGAGGAGGCAGAGCGGCAGTACGATCTCAACCGCGCCGCAGAGTTGAAACACGGCACATTGCCCAATTTGGAACGGCAACTCAAAATCGCCGAAGGTTCTCAAACGATGGATAATCGGTTGCTGCGCGAAGAGGTGACTGAAGAGGAAATTGCCGAGACCGCGTCGCGATGGACGGGCATTCCGGTGACGCGATTGGTCGAGGGAGAGCGTGAAAAATTGCTGCGATTGGACGATATTTTACACGAGCGCGTAGTGGGGCAGGACGAGGCAGTTTCTCTGGTGGCCGATGCGGTGATTCGAGCGCGCGCAGGGATCAAAGATCCGCGTCGTCCCATCGGTTCGTTCATTTTTTTAGGTCCATCCGGCGTTGGCAAAACTGAACTCGCGCGCACGCTATCAGAGGCACTTTTTGATAGCGAAGATAGTATGATTCGCATCGATATGAGTGAGTACATGGAGAGACACTCAGTGTCGCGTTTGATCGGCGCGCCTCCAGGGTATATCGGTTATGACAAAGGTGGGCAGTTGACGGAAGCGGTGCGTCGCAAACCGTATTCGGTGATTTTGTTCGACGAGATTGAGAAGGCACATGGCGATGTCTTCAATATTTTGCTTCAGTTGCTCGATGACGGTCGCTTGACAGATGCACAAGGGCATGTCGTGGATTTTAAGAATACTGTGGTAATTATGACGTCAAATATCGGTTCGCCGTATTTGCTTGAAGGTGTGACCGATGATGGCGAAATCCGCGAATCTGCCCGCGATGCGGTGATGGCGGAATTGAGACAGCAGTTTAGACCCGAATTTCTCAATCGCGTAGATGATGTGGTGCTATTTAAGCCACTGTTGTTGTCGGAGATCACCAAAATTGTGGATTTGCTTATTGTGGATTTGTGTAACCGATTGTCTGACAGACAGATTGGCCTTACTCTTACAGAGGATGCAAAGGTGTTTATCTCCCGCAAAGGCTTTGATCCCATGTTTGGAGCGCGCCCTCTCAAACGGTTTTTACAGCACGAGTTGGAGACGCGCATTGGGCGTGCGTTGATCAGTGGTGACCTTTCGGACGGGGCGCAGGTTGAGGTGGATGCTACGGAGGATGAACTTGTGGTTAAAGGCGCGACAGGTGAGTAGTGCATCTCGGTAAAAAAGATTGTGCACATTAATCTTATGTCATTGCGGCATGGTTTAAGCCGCCACGCCGCAGGCACAACGCCAGTAATCCAGAAGGTTTTGCTGTTCACTTCTATATGGCGTATGACTTACGCCACGATGCAGTAGTGAGATCTCGTTGCGTTCGTTATAGGCTGCTGGATAATAAAAGCCCGGATAGCTTTTTTAGAAGCTCACCCGGGCTTTTTGTTTTATGCATCGCCTTTTTCTGCTTTACTCATATTATGCTGTGCTGTATCATTTGGAATCACAAAGTGCATTCATCGTGTAATATTTTAAATTCTTTATATCCCGATCAGATATTTGAGGAGGCATCCATGGCAGAAAGAGTAAAAGTGGCCGCATTGGGGCTGGCGCACGATCATGTATGGTCAAATTTGCGCGCACTCAAAGCGTTGGATAATGCGGTTCTGGTGGCCGGTGCAGATGACAATGCAGAGTTGCGAGAACAATTTGTCGAAGCTACTGGTTGTGAGTTGGTATATGAGGATTTTGAAGCGTTGCTGGACAATGAGGAGCCGGATGCAGTGTTCGTGTTTACCCCGACAGCGCATCACGCCGATGTGGTAGAGTTGTGTGCGCCGCGCGGGATTCACGCAATGGTTGAAAAACCAATGGCAGCGACCTTAGAGCAAGCGGATCGCATGTTGACGGCTGCGCGAAAGGCGGGGACGGTGTTGATGGTCAATTGGCCAACGGCGTGGAATCGCGGCATCCGAACGGCTTATCGCCTGGTGCAAGAAGGTGCGATCGGGCAGGTGTGGCAACTGCTGTGGCGGGGGGGACATTGTGGGCCAGATGAGTTGGGATGTTCCGAACATTTTTGCGATTTTCTATTTGATAGTCATCTCAATGGCGCAGGTGCTTTTAACGATTATGGGGGATATGGCTCAAGTTTGTGTGTGTTGTTTTTGGGACGGCCAAATCGCGTGGTGGGAATGGCGGGACGACTGTTGAAAACGCATTTGCCCGTGGATGATAATGGAATGATGATTTTGCGCTATCCAAATGCGATGTGTCGGCTGGAGATGACATGGACAGAAGCCGTGCCGAACAAGCCGCCGCACGATTTGATGCTGCACGGGACAGAGGGGACGATTATTGCTGGCAGCGATGTTGTTTTGTACACGCGCGGTAGTAAAGAAGGAAAAACAATTGCGCCAGATGCATTGCCCGAAGGGGAAAATAATGCCTCCGAACATTTTATTCATTGTATTCAATCGGGCGCGTCGCCCGGTTTTGTGACTTGTGCGGATTTGTCGCGCAATGCACAGGAGATTATGGAGGCAGGGCTTATTTCTGCGACCAATGGCATTGCCATGGCATTGCCCATTGAAGATCATTTGTTCAGGGAGTAGGGGATGAGGTGGTTTATTTTTGTCGTATTCACTATCGCTTTTGCCACTCAAAGTGAGGCGGAAGAGGATATAATTGATCGGGATAGTCTGGCGGTTTTGCTGGCCGAAGTCCCGGTTGAGACGCTGGTCGCAAAACTGGGTGATTCTCTGTTTTCACCTCCAGAGGATAAGGCGCGTATTTTGCGCGATGCTTATGGGGTACCCCATATTTATGGGCGCACAGATGTGGATGTCGCGTTTGGTTTTGGCTATGCACAAGCAGAAGATCATCTCCTTCAGATGTTGAAGAATTTTCGCCAGGCCAGGGGGCGTTTGGCTGAGGTCGAGGGCACTTCGGCCTTAAAATTGGATGAAACGGCTTTGCTGTGGCGCATTCACAGTGTGGCCGGTGAACGGTATGGAGATATTCCCGAGGATACGCGGCACTATATCGCAGCTTTTGTTGGGGGCATCAACCACTATATTGAAATTCATCGACAGGTGTTGCCGCAGTGGGTGCAGGATGTGCGAGCAGTAGATGTCGTGGCTCTTGCGCGGTGGATCTTGTTCTTGTTTGCCGAGCAGACTGGTGAATCCGAATTGTCCCATGTGGGATTGGCGACAACGGTTCCCAAATTGCCGGGGTCCAATCTGTGGGTTGTGGGGGCATCTCGATCTGGTAGCGACGCGCCCGTGCTGGCGATGGATGTGCAGTTGCCATACACAACGCCCTTTCAGCTTTGTGAAGCACATTTGGTTAGTAACTCGGGTTTGAATGTGATGGGGGCGACATTTTTTGGATTACCGATTATTTTTGCAGGTCACAATGATCACATTGCCTGGTCAATGACTTCCAATGATATTGATATTTTTGATTTGTACGAGGTGCGTCTGGATCCCATCAATCCCAGACGCTATTTTTATGGAGACGGGAAAAGGCGGGTGGTGTCGCGGCAGGTGAAAATTGGCGTGCATAGCGAGCAAGGGATTCGGGAAGTCGAGCGCGAGTTGCGCTATACCGATCACGGCCCGGTTTACAAGATGATTGGCAATTGGGCTTATGCGGCGCGTACGAGTATGGAAAATCGCGTGGATGCAATAGGGCAATTGCTGGAGATGAATCGCGCGGTGACACTGAGCGATTTTCAGCAGGCGCTTTCGCATTTGGAGTTGCCGGTTTTCAATGTGATATACGGCGATGTGACAGGCGAGATTTTTTATGTGTTTAATGGCCGCTGTCCCATGCGATCAGAAGGTTTCGATTGGCGCGCGCCTGTGCCAGGCTGGACCTCTGAAACAGAGTGGAGAGGTGTGATCGCATTTTCGCAATTACCGCAAGTGCATAATCCCGCTTCGGGCTTTTTGCAGAATTGCAATGTCTCGCCAGATGTGGTTGCGATTGATAGTGGTCTTAAAATGAATGATTTCCCACCATTTTTGGGGTGGGGAACGCCCAATTATCGCGCACAGCGGATTGTGAACAGGTTGCTCACATCTCGAAATATCGCGGTTGGCGATATGCAGGTTTTGCTTCGGGATGACTATATCGTTGACGCAGAAGAATATAAGGGACTGATTTATCGCGCTTATAACCGCGCCTGGCCTGTGCTACACGATCCCAACTGGGATATAGGGAATGCTGTTCAAATTCTCAGGGCATGGGATAATCGGGCGAGTTTAGAGAGTGTTGGCACGCTTTTGTTTTCTGTCTGGAAGACACAATTCGATTCGTTGTTCGCACAGATTCCGCAAAAGCGCGATATTTTTGTTCGAGAAAAGGTTGTATTGGAGGCATTGCAACAGGCGGTCGCGTATATGACCGCAACTTATGGGCGATTGGATGTGCCGTGGGGGCAGGTGCATCACTTGAAACGGGGAGATCGCACTTTTCCGATAGGCGGTGCGCCTTCTGGTACGGAGGCTTTGCATCAGACACTGACCCAAATAGAAGCAGATGGCACAATGGTTATCGAAGGCGGATCGGCGTTTGGAATGGTGGTTTCGCTGGTGCAGCCGGTGCAGTCGTGGAGTGCACTGGTTTATGGCAATAGCGAGGATCCTGCGTCACCCCATTATGACGATCAGGCCGATTTGCAACATCGCAATACATTTAAGAAAACGGTTTTTACAACTGGCGATTTGCAACCTGTTTTGACTGATCTTACAACGGTTCCTTACGATCCCGAAGAAGCTGAGCGTCAATCGATGAAGGCTCTCTGGCGCAAGCAATTGCAAACAGGTGTAGTCGCACCCGATTCTACAAATACTGAGCCAGAATCCTCAATCGACAATTAAAAATTTCCGTATTTTTGGGGTATGTAGGGGCGGTGCCCCTGTGCCCGCCCAGTCAGGAGGTGTTAATGCGTTCTTATATATTGGTTTTCGTGCTGATGACAGTTGTAACTCCCATATATGCACAGGGCACAGTGCAACAGGTGGTGGGCGATCTCGTCTATGTGGAAGGGCTTTCGGCTGATCTGGATGGCAAGTTGCGGGTGGTGGGCGATGAAGGTGCGGTTTTGCAGGCGATCAAGGTGTTGCCCAATGTGGTGGTAGCGCGCGTGGTTGAAGAGAATGGTTCGCCGGTAAAATCCGGCGATCAGATTCAGGTGAATGATGGCACGCTTGCGGGGTCGCCGCGCAGGGTGGTGCATGCGACGCGGGTTGCTGATGCGCCGCGCATTGACGGACGATTGGATGACGCAGTCTGGCAACAGGCTCAGGCCGCGGAGGGTTTTGTTCAGCGCGATCCGAAATACTGGATGCCTGTGACTGAACGGACGGTTGTAAAAATTATTTATGACAATAAAAAAATTTATTTTGGTTTTGAATGTTACGACAAAAGTCCCGATCTCATTGTCACCAATAATATGCGCCGAGATGCACAGCTTTCGGGGGATGACAATATCCAGTTGTTGCTCGATCCGTTTAATGATAAACAGAATGGGGTTTTCTTTTTTCTCAATGCGCTCGGCGCGCAGACAGATATGCTTTTGTCAAATGAAGGCCGAACGACGAATGATGATTGGGATTGTATCTGGGAGGCGCGGTGTGTGCGTCACGAGAAGGGCTGGACTGCCGAAATAGCGATTCCATTTGATCAGCTTCGTTTTAATCCGTCTGATGAGATGGAATGGGGGATTAACATAGGTCGTTATATCGGTCACAAGAACGAAGAGACCGCGTTTATTGTCGGGAGGCACACTCCGTCGCCCCGGCGGCGGTATCAGATGACCGATATGGGTGTGTTGCGTGGATTAAAGGCCGTTAAGAGAAAGCGGCTTTTTCAGGTCAAGCCATATATCTTGCCGGGAACTTCGCGCAATTTTGCAGGTGATGAGGATGAGAATCGCACGTTTGAAGCCGGTGCAGATGTGCGCTATGGCGTGACATCTAATCTCGCGCTGGATGTGTCTTATAATACGGATTTTGCCCAGGTCGAAGCCGATCAAGAGCAGGTGAATTTGACGCAGTTTTCTCAGTTTTTTCCCGAAAAACGCGAGTTTTTCCTGGAGGGGGCGCAGTTGTTTGATTTTGGCGAGGCAGCGTCAACTCGTGGGGGCGATGTGCGCCCGCCAACGCTTTTGTTTTACAGCAGGAGAATTGGACTGGATGGCGGGCAGCCCGTACCGATACTCGCAGGAGGAAAATTGGCCGGCAAAGCCGGGCGCACGAGTATCGGTGCCTTAAATGTTCTGACAAATTCTGAGATGCTGGACACGCAGACGTTGCCGCGCCGGAATTTTTCTGTGTTGAGGATGAAACGCGATGTGTTCGCGCGGTCCAATGTGGGATTTATCTGGGTAAATAAACAAAGCGAATTACCCGAAGGCGGGTGGGACGACTACAATCGCGCTGGGGGGCTGGATTTCAGTTTTTCGCCTTCAACCGCGGTCAATATTCAGGCTTTTTATGCGCGTATGTGGGATAAGGAGCAAGAGGATGTAGATGACGCGCGGTATCTTCGCTTTTCGTATAACGGCACCAAATACTCGGGTTCGGCAACTGTTCTGGATGTGGAGGACAATTTTGAGCCGGAGGCGGGGTTTGTCAATCGCAGGCGTGGCATTCGGGGATTTCGGCGCTACAGTGCTAATCTATCCTATTTGCCGCGTCCCAAAGTAGCCAATATCCGCAATTTGAGGTTCACACCCGATATTCAGGTGATTGAAAACGACGAAGGCGAGGTGCCGTTCCAGCGGTTCAGGTTAGATGGCGTGCTCGCGCTTCAGACGGCTGACCGCTTTTTGGTGCGTATGGAGAGGACCCGCGATGTTGTTACGCGGCCTTTTAGACCGTCGAGCAAGCGGCCCGATGTCGCCATTCCACCGGACGAATATACTTTTACATCGTTCAGGCTGGGGCCGGATACGGCAAGTTATCGCAAGTTGCAGTTGGATTTTGACTTTCTGGTGGGGACCTATTATACGGGACACCTGTATCGGGTGACGGCAGAGAATGCCTATCGGCCCAATGGCAGATTGGGTATTGAGTTGATTTACGATGGGAATTGGATTCGCTTGCCACAGGCCAATCTCAATATCCAGGCGTTGAGTACGCGATTGATTTACTCGTTTACAACCGATTTCTTTTTTAAAATTTTCGCACAGTGGAATAGTGACAGCGAATCCGTGGGCGCAAACTTTTTGCTCAATTACCGGTTCCGCCCGGGCAGCGATATTTTCTTTGTCTATGATCACGGGTTTGGAACCGCTGGCGATTTGCACCAGACCGGCCGCGCAGTGCTTCTCAAAGTGTCGTATTTGATTGGATTGTGAGATAGGCTTTTCAACTATTACTATTCCCGGATGGTAGAAGTTTGCCGTTGCAAAATTCAATGAGTTCAATGAGCTTACGGGCAACATCTTTTACCAGTTCCTTGCGTTCTTCTTTCTCCCATAGTGTTTTTAACTGATTGGGGTCCTGGAAATCAGCTTCTTTTGTATATGTATAGAAAGGCCACTCTGGATATTTGGGGTCGTATAAGTCTAGTCCTAATCCCTCTATTCCATCCAGTTTCTCTTTGATTTTATCCCGATTAAAGTGGTCTTCATGGACAATAATGCCGTAAAATGGTGCTGATTTCGCACGTTTTTTTGCCCACGCCCAATCTATCTGAAGATGATGATTTTCATTCCATTGTGTATTTCTTATTCTTAATCCATTTCCATCGTTAGGAGTTATTTTCCAGTCGTTAGAACTGCAGGAAACAGGTTTTTCATCCTCGATTTCTTCTTTTACCTCTTGAACAAATTTCTCAACGGTTTTTTGGAAGAGGGGGTCATAATTTGAATATATCGCGTGTGCTGCCTCTATATTTTTCATCATAAGCTTTTGGATGGTCTTCTCCATTTTTTGCATTGTCAAACCTCCTGTTAATCCTTTGATGGTAATGATATACTGCTTTATCGTCTCTCTTAGAATAGGCAGGTCTGCACAATGCTTCTGGCAGGATTCCAGCCACGGGAGTATATGCTCTTTATAAGAGACAGGGTAGTATTTCTTCTCCGTAGAGGCTTCATCACCTCGAAGTGTCAAAAATATTACGAGGTTTTTATCAGTCTGATAGTTGCAATATCGGGCGACCTGATGCTCACCTTCGTCTGCCCAAATTTTGTTCTCAATGGAAATGTGTTGTATCCCATCGGTTATGAAGATGTCTATACGACCACCTGTTGAATTCTCTCCGTCTATACGCTTTGGACCAATGTAGTATTCATTATGTACCTTTGTCTTGCTTTCTTTGGGAAGCCTGTCTGATTCTGATGTCAGGGGCTCCACAACCTGTTCCAAAAACATCTTCAAAAACGCTGTCTTCTGGTCGTGACTCCCTTTGGGATCAAGTAACTCGGCTATAAAACGCGAATGCAGTTTAACTTCTTTGTCTTCAATCCCCAACACGCAGAATATATTGAAGTTTTCGCCCTTGATCCGGGCAATTTCTTCATGTTTCTTAATAATTGATCCTGTTGATTGCAGCAGTTGTTCCACTTGTTCTATGAGTGCATGGTCCATTAGAATAACCCTTTATTCAATCTCCGCGTAACCGAGCCATGTATCCAACCCCGCAAGAGATAATGTAGCACCTGTCCATTTCAGTTCATCAATTTATAAAAAAAACAGTCAAGGGGAGACCTTGCTCCCACGGTCCAATAGGTCAGACCTCTCGACTGTGCGATAATTTTACGAATCAAGTTGCAAAATTGCGTGTAACTTGTTGAGACGGATTGCATCTTGGGACAGTATGGCTTCCAACCATTCGTCGGAGGCGCAGTTCAAGTATTGCCACGCCGCTTCATCGCCGGACCGGACGACAAAAAGGCGGCTTCCATCAGGCAGGTATTCGCTCAAGTGATCGCGGATCACTTCCGCGCTATATTCGGTCAACACTGCCCATGTTGACTCGGTAATATGTGCCCAGGCCCCGTAACTTTTGATCGCCTCGTGGAGGGCGTCGTAATCGCCTCCCCAGGCCATATCGTAAGAGATGATGTAGGCTTCCATCGTTGTTTCTCCTTCGCTTGCGCGGTCTCATATTGGGAATTGGTGTTCTGATAACCCATTAAGTCGGATTCATTACCTTATTCTGTATCCTTATCTTGCTCAGATGATTCCGATTCCTTTTCTGGGATCCGGCTCTTGATTTTTTTAACCAATACGTTGATTGACTGCCGATTGCGATACCATAAACACATCAATAAGATACCAATGATGAAACCGACAATGACAATGAAGGTAAACACCATAAAGAGACGATCAGAATCTATATTTGTTGTAAGAAGAGCGACGAGAAATGAGCAGCTAATTGACAATAGCGCAATGCCAAAGTTTAGGAAAAGACTCGTAGGTGTTCCTTTTTCAAGGGTATCCAATTCGTGCTCAGTAACTTCGTACAACAACACCGAACTGACTTTGCCTCGCAGAATAAAGGGCTTTTCGCCACGGTTTTTCGCTTGGGACATGCTAAAGGTTCCTTTTTAGCCATTTGTTGTCACAAAGTGCATTCCACCAAGCCGATTCAACCCCCGACCTGATGACAAAAAGACGGCTGCCATCAGGCAGGTATCTGCTCAAGCGGTCACGAATCACTTCCGCGCTATACCCGGTTACCACCGCCCATGTTGATTCGGTAACCGGAGCCCCAACGCCATAGTTCTGGATGGCCTCGTGGAGGGCACTGTAATCGCCTCCCTCGGCCATGTCATAAGAGATAATGTAGCACCGTTCCATTGCCGTTCATCCTTTCAGAGAGTGTCGTGTAATGGTTTTATTTGCATGCATAATAATTTGTCAAAAAAAGACCGTCAAAGGGTGACACCTGGTGCAACAGGTCAGACCTCTCGGATATGTGATAATTTTACTCAAAATCTATGTGCAAATCAAGGGCGATTGCGATAAATGTTTGAAATAAAAAAGCACCCGGGTTGCGTCTGGGTGCTTTCTGTTTGTTGAAAAAGGGTATTATCTGCGTTCACCTGACGGGCAGGCATAAGCGGTTTACAACGGGTCGCTGTTCAGACCCGTTCACGCGCTGCCCCTACATTATCTGCGTTCATCTGCGGATGCTTCTTCTCACAGCGCGAGGGCAACGCCTATACCGACGATGGGTATGAGCAGGTATTTGAGAATCCCGCTACGTTTGCCCTGTATGTTGCCGAGGAGAGATGTTTCCAATTTTTCATTCCCTGTTTTGTAATATAGGCATTCCGTACCTGGGGTCGCGGCGATGGCAGTAACCCCGGGCCAGACGGGTTTGATGCCGCTTGCAGGATAGAGGATGATGTTTTCGCGGTGGCGTTTGTAATCGCCCATTTTGACCAGAAGTGCGTATTCTCGACCAAAAGTAATTTGATCGGGTTGAACAATCGGGCCGAGTTCGTCTCCGACGACGGTTTGCAGGCGAACCGTATCCGACGCGGTTTTGGCGGTGGGCAACCACAAGCTGACACGCGGTGAGATGGGTAGAAAAGCGGGGGTTTCTGAAACGCGGAATGAAATGGGGATGGCCATGTTTTGCGTGTCTTTGAGCATGTAATGGCCTTGGGGAAGGGTGAGGGAAAACTCCTGCTGGCGATTGGCGATATTGTCGTTCAGGATGTGTTCGGCAAGGGCGACGAGGCTGTCGTGCATGGCCTGTTCGTGTGAGGAAGTGGCCGGGGGCACGGGTTCTTCTCGCGTGAAGCGCACCTGTTCAAAGCGCAGGGTTTTGGGGGGCAGGTTGCGAATGGCGAGATAGGCCGCATTTATGTTGACATCTAATCGACCGAGGCGGGTGTGCCATTGTTCGGCAAAGCGCGTGAGATCGCCCAGACGGGACTCGCTTTCCCCTGGCAGGGGATTAGGTTCTTGTTCGATGGGAAAGGGAGAACGCTCACGGGCTTCTTCAAAGAGTGCGTTCGCTTCTGAGAAGCGGCGGTATTTGCCGAGTACAATGCCGCGATACACGTCAATTTGCGACAGTGCACGGAGCAGGCTGCGTTCGCTTTTTCCCATAAGACGCATCGTGCGTTCTAATTCGCGCGTCTGGTGGCTATAGTATTTCAGATCTTCGATAAAAGGCGTCAAGCGCGTATCGCTGAGGCGGATAGACGCATTGGTTTCAACTGCGGGTGCTGTTTCGCCAATGGCCAGGGCAGCGGCGAGGAGTTGCGCGCTTTCGGCGAGGTATTGATCTGCGATATCCGCGAGACCGGGTATAGACAATCCCGTGAGCGGCAGTGGATTGGGTGTAAGCCGAATTGCTATGAGTTTGCCACGCGGTGGAAGAAAGAATTCTTGTTCGATGAGATTAAAACCGGGTTTGCTGATTTCGAGGTGGTATTTGCCCACAAAGAGGTCCGACTGATATGCCACATTGCCGCGTCCGATGTTGATAAACCCGGTGATGGTCGTGTCTTGATCTGCAAATCGAAGATGGATTTCTGCACCTAAGGCTGCGAGTTGATCTGACCGAATCTCCAGATTCGCTTTCTGGCGTATGAGCGCAATATGCACCGTATCTGCCAAAACGATTGTCGTAAATGTGCGCGTGTAGGGCTGGTAGCCGTGTGCATACGCTTGAATTTTATCGCCAATGTCCAGCAACTTTTCTGTGACAAATGGCGTATAACCCGCTTCCTGCCCATTGATGAAGACCTGAGCACCTGTGGGCTCTGAGCGGATGTGAATTTTTGTCTTGAGAAGCGTCCTCGACACAGGCTCTGTTTCTTGAGCCTGGATATGGAGCGGTGTGGTCATCAGGATGCAAAATAAAATGAATCTCAGGGTGTTCATGGGGAGGTGTCCTGTTTTTTGCTGAGTAGCGCGCTGCTGTGCTTTTCTTCGAGTTGACGAGCTTGCACATAGTTGCCCTGACTTTTAGCAATGCGATGAAATTCTTCCCAGTAGCGTTCTGGCGCAATGCGATAGGCCATTTCCGCGGCCTGGTATGCTCTGTCTCCCACATTTTGCAGATCGGAGTTGAAATAGGCAATCGCCAGAGTGATCAGAGCTTCGCCGCGGTCTTGCCAGCCAAAGGAGGTTACAGGATAAATAGTTGAGATCGCCTCCCGGTACGCGCCTTCTTTGAGTTTTACGCTCGCCAAACTGAGCGAAAGCCCACCATAGGTATCGCACACTCTCGGTTCGTATTGGTTGTGCGCGTATGCGTATTTGGCATATTCAACGGCTTTGGGCAAGTCGTCTCGGTAAGCGGTGAAGGCCATGTCGAGATAGAGGGCGGCGCGAGAGGTGTCGGATCTCGCATAGACCAGAGCGCGTTGCATGGCGTGGATTGCGCGGTTGGCTTCTTCTTCCTTGCTGTGGCGCAATCCCTTGAGGCGATAGATGGCACAGCGCATGTTATAACCGCCGTCAAAGCGCGCGGCAGCGAGCACTTGATTGAACCAGTCGGGGTTGTCGCCCAAAACGCCGCGGGAAGATGCAGCGGCAATTTTTGGGATGTAAAAATCGGGTTCTATGCCTTCAAAATTCGCCTGCCCGGCGGTCTCGATCAGATTCAGACTGTTTTCGATATAGACGCTTAAATAAGCCTGGAGGGTATCGCTCATGCTGCTGTGTTGCGGCGCGGCATAGACGATTTCCTTTTGCGTTCTGCCAAGAATCGCCATCCAAATGTCTCGCAGCCCCCCCTCTGCGAGATGCCATATCCGGTGCAGGGAGTCAATTGTTGCGGGTTGAAAGCGCGTGGGTATCCAGGTGCTGTCTCGCAATGCTGGCGGGGGCAAATCCAGCGGCAGGGGTTGGCGGTTGTTTTCGCGTTCGAGCACGAAGTTGGCACGCGCCATCGCGTATTTGACGGTGAGGCGGCCTTGTTCGTAGCGAACATCGGGGTCTTGCTCCCGGTCAAGTGCCTTGCGGTATGCGTCGGCACCTTTTCTGAGCATATCCAATCGGTCAGGTGTGTCCCGACCTGTGTCGTAGGCGCGCTCGCATGCCGTGCCCAACCAGATATAATAGGCACTGGTAAAAATAAGGGCGTGGTTACACGCGCGCTCGAAATGTGCGACGGCTTCGAGGTATCGCCCGAGCGCGTAAGCACTGCGGCCTTGCTCGAAAGCCTGATAGGCGAGGGCATCGTCCTTTTCCTGGGCAAAGGAAAGGGGTGGTAAAAATAAAAAAGCGAGAATAAGGGCTATTTTTTTCATAAGCGATCTCACGAATTGCTCAGGGCGCGGTTGAGTAAACGAATGCCCCGACGCGCTTCGGTTTCTATGTGAAGGGATTTGTCTATGGCCGATCGTGCGAAAATCCGAATGCCGTCGAGTTGTCCCAGTCGAAATGTGAGGATAAATGCAACGCCATCGGCAAACTGTATTTTGGCTTTGTCCGGGGCTAATGTGAGTTGGGCATTTTCATATATTTTACTTTGAGGCGTTTTTAGCCGAGAGAGTGCGCGTTGGATACGGGTCAAACGCACGAGTTCTGTCGAGAGACCAGTCGATGTGTGAAAGTTGGAAAAACTAATGTGTCCAGCAGGTCGATAGCCTTTGAGTTCGTCGGATTCCGCTTGTTGCTCGGGCTGATCTTTACCTGTTGATGGCAATGTAGTAGAGGTGTGCGCTGGCATGCTCATAGTGGGGCGCGCGACATGGACTTCTGGTCGCGAACCAAAAAACGATGATGGGTTTGTACCTCTGTCCAAATTGGGTGCCGAGATGCGGGGCGGTGTTTTCAATCCGCCGAGCGATGCGCCGAGCGGCCTGTCGAGTTGGCGCGGAATATCGGGTAAAGATGCAAGTGCCAATTTCGGTTTGTCTGGCAGCGCGATTTTGGGACGTGGTGCAGGCTCTGGTGCAGCCTGCACTATGGGTTCTGGTTCTGGTTTTGTTGCGTCGGCTTGCACATTTTTGCTAAGATCAAAGACGCCTTGCGCGCTTACGAGCATTTCTTCAAAATTTGTGACTATGGCTTTGAATGCCCGCCCGCCCTGAGGGGGACTCGCTGCCAATAGCAAGACGATGCCCAGTGCAAACACGCCAGCTAATGCGGGCAAAAAGCGTTGCTGTGTGCGTTGAATAGGGGCATAGGACAGACGGATGGGTTGCGGTTGGAGCGGCTGGACAGGCGCAAGAGCGATCGCGATTTCTATTTCATGCCGGCGATTGGGAAAGCGCTCCCAGAGTTTGGAAAGCCCCTGGTGGTTCTGTTTGGCCACAAGCGTACATGCTTCGTGGAAGATATGGCCTTTGTAGCAGCGGTTGATGATTTCGCGCGAAGGCAGTTTGGAATGGCTTGATGGCGAAATCTGTCCCATGTGATCCTCAAAACTATCGGTTTCCGATGGGGGAACATATCCCTGGTCTCGCAACTGTTTGGAAAGGTGTTCGAGAGCCTTATGGTAGTCGCTCGTAAAGTCTTCGGGCGACGGATAATTGCAGGCTCGGCGCGCCTCAGACAAGTTGCGAGCGCGCAGTGTGGCTGATAACACGGCAAAGAGTTTGGGATGATCCCGACGCATGCTTTCAAGAGTGCTCTGGATCAAATTTTTTTGTTGGGGATACATATTCTATTTTACAATTTTCTTTTTTGGCTTTCCAGCCCCCATTGCACGGTCTTAAATCCGCTGGTATTGAGGGCGTCGTACACACCAACGGTATAAGTCACGGTTGCATCGCGTTCAAAATATAGGCGCACCAAAATGTCATTGGGCGCAAATCCATGTTGTGCCTGAAGTGCGAGTAAAGCTTTTTTTACGGATAAAAATACAGCGCGTTCAATACCAATCTGGTCGTTATCTGCGCGGTCTTGAAAGACCATGTGCTCTTCGGTGGCAACGCCGCCTTTGTCAAATTGCACATAGGATTTACCGATGATAATCTGCAAAAATCGTTCATCTGTGGGGTGGGGTGCAGAGCCATCTTCGTCGGGTGCTTTGATAAAGTTGAGTTTTTGTGCGTGAACGAAGCGGTTGTGCAAATTGGCGAGATGGGTTTGCCACACATTCTGGATAATAAAAAATGTAAGCAGCAAAAACAAGACATCAATAAACCCTTCGCCCGTGTCTAAAAGTGCTGCCAGAGGTCGCCTGTTGCGATGTCTCACGCCTCACGTCTCCCCTCTACTTGATAAAAGTGCTGAATCAGGTTGAGCATGCGCGCCCGATGTTGCAGACTGTGGGCTTTGATTTTGCGTATGAGGATCATGGATAAAATGCGTCCGAGGAATCCAATGGCTGTGGTGACGAGGGCAAAGTTGATATAGTGCGCCATTTTGAGCTGGGTTTGGGCGGGACCTTCGCCCACTTTCATAGTGTCTTCCAAAATTTTGAAGGCGTCTATCATGCCAATCACTGTGCCCAAAAGTCCCATGGAGAGCGATAGAAGCCCCAACATGCCAAATCCCTCGGAAAGACGGTCTTCAATTTCATCGAAAAGAAGATAGATTTTGTCGGTACATCGTTCGACCAATCGCGCCTGGTCAGATGCGATTTCAGATTCGACAGATGTGAGGATGGCGTATAGCTCTGTGTTTTCAGATAGGGCGTAATCGGTGTTGTATTGCCCGCCCCATAGCAGGTCAATACCTTGCTTCTGAACGATTTGAGCGTCGGAATTGGTGAAGAAGCGGTCAGGTGACAGATCGTGAGACAAAACTTGAGCATAGCGCACAACCATATAGAAGGGCAAAGCGATCAGGAGCAGGATCAAAACCGTAGAAAGTGGGCCGCTGATGTTGGAGATATAGCGTCCGATGGATTCGGCCAAATCACCGCCGCGAACAACTGTAGGCACGGCATTGTCGGCTGCAAACGCGATTTGAATGTCCTCAAATTTGTATTCGACCATCTGCGTATTGGGCGCAATGGGACCATCGGCTGTCCGGTCAAAGTCCATCGCATAGCTCCGGTTGTTGTGCTGAAAGCTCAAATCGTCGATCACGGCGCTGTGGCTGGCGTTGCGCGTGCGAATGACGAGGCTGTCGATGGGCATATTGGGTATTTCGATCCATTCGCGTTGCGTGCCAGCGTGATAGGTCGAATCACGCCCCTGTGTGTGTACGATCACGGCGATGGGTAAAAAGCGATCTACATTCTTGAAGCGGATGTCCGTAACTGCTATTTTTTGTTTTGGATTGTCGGGTTGTTGGAATGTGACGGTAAGTGCCTTCCAAAAAGTTCCCCCCTGAAGGACTTGCCCGCCTTGTAGTCCAGTAATGGCTCCGTCGAGCCAGATTGCCGCTTTTGTACAGATATAGAGGCCAATAAATAGGGTAGCAAGATAGAGCGCCACCTGAGCAATAGGACTTTTTTTTAGAATGGGATGATTTAGAATCTGTGCCATGTATTCTCGATAATTAGGCATGCGATAAGGACTCTCCAAGTGTGTATTACGCAGAGAATGGGTTTGGGCAATTTAAGAATTTACTCCAAAATTAGCCACCAAAACTTTTAGAGAGACACAGACAGGACGAAATTGGGACTGAAAAAAGGCCCCATCTAAAATCGCTTGCAAGATCTTAGATAAAGCCTTTTTTTCATAGCGAAATCATCATTTCTTTATCCTGCGATGATCATATAGCTCAACCATTCGCTGTGGGGATTTTCGATGTGATAGGATGTGCCAGGGGGTAAGTGGACCACATCGCCTTCTGTGATGTGCTGTTCACCATCAGATGTGATGAGAATGCCCTGGTTTTCGAGAATCCAGAAGCCGAGTTCTATGTCGTCATAGCATCGCACAATGCTCTGTTGGCCGGGCTGTACGGCTTCCCGATCAATAAAGGCGATGGATTTTAAGCAACCCGTGTTTTCTTCGCCAACAGGACCGAGCTGATGCCAACGAATCGCGCCTGCGCCATCGCTTATGGGCAAAACGTCTTCCCAGTTGCGAATCACACATTCGCCTCCGGGTTCGGTGTCGATATTTTTGCTAAGGACGAGGTGCTCGAGCCACTCGTCATTCATGTCGTTGAACATTTGATGGTGAATATCGGCTGGCAAATATACGGCGTCGCCAGAGCGCACGGAAAAGCGGTCGTCTCCAACGAGGACTTCGCCGCTACCGCTGATGATATAATACGCCTGTTCGGTTTGCGGGTGTTTGTGGTGGTCGGAGGTTTTGCGCCCCTGGAGTCCGTGTTTGACAACGCCCTGGAGATTGTGCAACTGAGGTGAGTCATCTTCGTCGTGTTTGGGTGTCGCATTTCTCTGTCTTAATCCCGGCCAGCGAATCGCGCTCAGATGCGCCACTTCGGGTTGCTGATCTCGCCAGTTTTTGATGTGTGCCATGTTTGCCTCTCAGGAGTGTGGAAAAATTTGCGGAACATTAAGTTAATACGATTGTCTTGTGCCGCAATTCAAAAGTAGGTGGGGGATTCTCGTATATTCATCGTTTAATGAATATGTATAAAAAGGAGAATAACAATGCATGATCCCTATTCGCTGATTGGCGTGCGGTCGTTTATCAATTGTTGTGGCACGCGAACGATTCACGGGGGGACTCTGATGTGGCCGCAGGTGCGCGAAGCGATGATGGCTGCTTCGCGCTTTTTTGTAAATATGGATGAACTCATGGCGGGGGTAGGTAAGCGTTTATCCATACTCACGGGAGCGGAGTGGGGGATGGTAGCCTCTGGCGCGGCGGCATGCCTGTGTCACGCAACAGCAGCCTGTGTGACGGGTGGCGATCCCGAGTTGATGTTTCGATTGCCCGATACGAGTGGGATGAAGCGCGAGGTCATTATGCCCAGAGAAAGTCGATTTACGTATGATCACGCCATTCGCTCGGTAGGGGTGACAATCGTGGAGGTGGATAATCTCGGGGAAATGGATGCGATGCTCGATCGGGAACAAGTGGCTATGGTTGCCTTACTGGGGACCTGGGAGGCAGATATGACGCTTGAATCAGTTGTTGACATAGCACGCACCAGAGATGTTCCCGTGCTGGTCGATGCGGCGTCAGAGCATCTCCAATCCCCTGAACCATATACCAGTCGCGGGGCCAACTTGGTCGCTTATAGCGGGGGCAAATACCTGCGCGGACCTCAGCCTACGGGATTGTTATTAGGCGATCGCGATCTCGTCGAGGCCGCCTGGGTGCACGCAGCACCGCATCATACGCTTGGACGCGCGATGAAGATTGGCAAAGAGGAAGTTATGGGCGTTTTGGCAGCAGTGGAATATCTTCTGGCGGAACGCGATTCCGAGCGAGAATTCGAGAGCTGGATTGCCGATCTCGAGACGATTGCGCGGCATGTGACATGTGTATCGGGTGTAGAAGCAGAGATCCTCGCGTCTGATCAGTCGGATGTTCCCAGGTTGGAGATCCGTTGGGATGGAGACCGCATTGGCCTTACCGGCCTTGAATTGCGCGAACAACTTTTGTGCGGTGATCCTCGCATTATGCTGGATGATCGGGGGGCAACGGACACGTCTATTTTTATTTTGCCGTTTTCGCTACAATCGGGGGAAGCAGATATTGTTGGCAGGCATATTCACGACGCATTATCCCACGCACCTTTGCCTTCAAAAGAAACGGTACCAGAACCCATTGATGTGTCGGGTGCATGGGAAATTGAAATCGCGCTTGCGAGAAAAATAGCGCGTCATCGTGTGGATATCGAGCAAATTGCCAGCGTTTTAACTGGTACTCACCAGACGCGCTGGCTAAAAAATTCGCTGAACGGCTCAGTAAATGGAGATGAAATCGTATTTACGAGCCAGCATCGGTTTGAGGGAACCCATCTATCTTATCGGTTTGTGGGAACGGTGTCGGGTGATGAAATGCGCGGCGAAGTTGAAATGGGCAGTTCGGGACAGTCTGCACCCGGGCCGTTGAATCAGCGCGAATATGGTACTGCGAGATGGCGGGGAGTGAGAATTAAGAACTGATGTTACGCAGGTCTGACGGTTTTTGTCATGCTGAGCGGAGTGAAACGGAGCCGAAGCATCTGTTCCACCTGTGTTGGTAGGAGATGAACTGCTACGCAGTTGTACCCCGCTCCTTCGACTCCGCTGCGCTTCGCTCAGAATGACAGGCGCATTATATTCTACCTATGCGTAACGTCAGTTAGGAATTAAAAATTAGGGAACGGTGTGCAACAGCGTAGCAGGGTTAGCCGGAAACGGATACATTTTTTCCAGTTTTTCCCGATTCCATTGCCGCAAAGATGAGTGCCATTGTTTTGCGTACATCCTGAGCTGATGCTTGTGCGAGCGGGCGATTGTTGCGGATAGCTGTGAGAAATTCGAGGTGAATGGTGGGTTCGCCAGCGAGGTGAACGGTTTCGGGTATGTTCTGTTCTTTGCCATTGAGCAATAGAGGTCCGCGGGTGCTGTTGAGGTGGATAACGCCTTCATCGCCCATTACGGTCCATTCCGTGCCGGCTTGATGGTGAAAGGAGAGGGCACAGTTGAGTATGGCATTGCTTTCTGTTGTGGCGATGAGGGAGACTTCGTCTTCGATGTCGATATCGGGGTGTGGATCGATGTTTTGCACGATTGCAGAGACTGATACGGCTTTTTCATCCATCCACCACAAGAGCACATCGAGCGAGTGAACGCCAATGCCGGGGAGAATGCCGCCCGATAATTCCTGACGCGCAAACCAGCTATTTTCGTCGCCGCCGCGCCCCGATCCCAGTCTGCGGTGGATGACGTGGCGGATGTTACCCACAGCTTTTTCTTCGAGGAGCTTTTTGACCTGGCGAATAGCTGTTGAAAAACGCTGGCTCTGTCCAGACATCAGCAATTTGCCTTTGGCTTCGGATACAGCGATCATGTCATCGACATCTGCGAGGGTGAGGGCCATGGGTTTTTCGATGAGGGTGTGCAATCCTTTTTCGAGACAGGCAATAGTATAATCCCGGTGCAGGAAGTTGGGCACGGCAATAATTGCAGCATCTGCTTCCACGTTTGCAAGTGCATGGTCGAGGCTGTCAAAGGTAGTTGACACGCCATATTGGGTTTTTAGATTGTTGCGAGCGTCTTTCGCCGGGTCAACGCCAGCGACAATGACACCGAGTTCGGGCAGGGACTTCAAACTATTGGCATGGCCCAAAGCCATGCGACCACAACCGACGAGCAAAATGCGAATGGGGAGGGGCATCGGGTTCTCCGTTTACTGGATGGGTTGATCAGGTGTCTTCGGTTTTTGGGGCGATGCGAAAGCCCAGACGTTTGTAGAGGCGCACAGCGGATTCACGCCAGAGGGCTGTGTTGAGATAGGCACCGGCATACCCGCGAGCAACGAGTTCTTTGAGGGCGCGGAGAGAGAGGGCGTAGCCGAGTCCATGCCCACGGTATTTGGGATCGGTACCAACCCAGTGGATAAGGCCAACTGGCTCTCCTCCGTAATGGGCTTCCCACGCGCTGGCAGTTGCGACCATGTAATCGCCTTTAAGAGCAACAAAAATGCGCTTGTAATCGCAACACGGTTCACGGGTGAATGTATTGTGAAAATTGTCTATGGTCCAGGGTTTTCCACCTTCTTCGCCAAAAGCCTCATTTTTCATGCGAACCCATTCTTCTTCTTCGCCGGGCTGGAGCGTGCGAATTGTGAAGCCTTTGGGCGGGACATATTGGGGAAGTGGAGTGCTGAGAGAGCGGTGCATGCGAATGCTGCTTGTGGGATTGGGCGCAACGTTCATAGTTAAAAGTCCAGGAATACGGTTGCCGGGCGATTGTTTTCAATGGATTCGATTATGGCACAGCATACGGCGACGGACCGCGCACCATCAACTGCGTCAATTAGTGGTTTTTCGCCGCGTTCAATACAGGTTAAAAAGTGGTCGAGTTCCTGGGGACACGTATGGTCTTCTGCGCGAATTTCAATTGGGAGCTCAGACCATTCTTCGACGTGGGGCATACCGCCGATGAAGAGTTTGTTATTGTGAATGGAGCCTCTAGTTCCGTGATAGCTGAAGTTGAGGTTGTAGGGAATTTCAGCGCCGCAGGAGACCAGACATTTGCCCAGGGCACCGGATTCAAATTTTAAGCCTGCAATAACCGTGTCATACCATGGTGCATCGGGAATATTTTTATTCACGCCATACGCGCTGACTTCAACGATTTCTCCGGCGAGCCATCGCATCAGGTCCAGAGGATGGCAAGCCCCGCCAATAATGGGTAGTTGGCCTTCTTTTTTAGTGTCCATCCACCAGTCGTGACCGGGCAGGGGCAAGAAGGGTTTGAGGTCGTGGATATAATCGCCTTCTACAAAACAGGCTTCTCCCAGCGTGCCGTTGTCAACGAGATGGTAAATGGTTTCAAATATGTTGCTAAATCGCGCGCCGTGACCAACCATGACTTGTCGCCCGGATCGTTTGGCTGCATCGACGATTTTTTGACAGTCTTCAACTGTAACCGCGAGAGGTTTTTCCACAAAGACGTGCTTGCCCGCGTCGAGCGCGGCGACGGCTTGATCTACGTGCTGTGAGTTGGGCGTGCAGAGATAAATGATGTCGATTTCAGAGTCGGAGAGGACGCTATCGTACTCTGTCGATATTTTATCTGCGCGATATGTCGCTTGCAGATCTTTTGCGATCTGTTCGCTGCGCGGCGTTGTACATATTGTTCGCAAATGTGCATTGGGATGTGCTGAGATGGCTTTGATGTGTTCGCCACCTATATAGCCCGTTCCTATCACGGCAATTGCGTTCATCGGAGGACCTCCTGTAGTTGTCCAACAAGGCTCGAAAATGTAAGATTGAAAATGTAAAATTGAAAACTAAAAATCGGGTGGTATATTAAACTTCATAACTGATGTTACGCAGATCTGTGGTTTTGTCATGCTGAGCGGAGTGGAACGGAGCCGAAGCATCTGTTCCACCTGCGTTGGTAGTAGATTTTTCGACTCCGCTCCGCTCAAAATGACAGGGCCATTATATTGTGCAGGTGCGTAACATCAGTTCATAACATGGAGGTGAGTATATGGCACAAAAAGAGCGGCCCAATGTGTTATTCATTTCGTTTGACGATTTAAATCACTATGTGGGGTTTTTAGATCGCGCACCCAATGCTGTGACCCCTCATTTTAATCGGTTGGCCGAGCGATGTACAGTATTTGAACGCGCGTATTGTCAGGCGCCAATTTGCAATCCGTCTCGGGCGAGTTTGATGAGTGGGTTGCGACCATCCACTACGGGTGTTTATAATAATCGACAACCGCTCAGATTTTCGGAAGCGGGAAAGAATTGCGTGACTTTGCCGCAGCACTTCCGGCAAAATGACTATTTAACAACGGGCAGTGGCAAGGTATATCACGGCAAATTTCCCGATCCAATGTCGTGGGATTCTTATGTGCCGAGTTTGTTCAATCAATCGCATTCCGGCGCGGGACCCGATCATCGTCCTGTAAATGGCATGGTGGGTATGGGCAATCTGGACTGGGGACCGATGGATGTGCCCGATGAAGATATGCAGGATTACAAGGCTGTGAGTTATTGTGTTGAGCAATTACACGAAAGGCATGATAAACCCTTCTTTTTGACGTGTGGATTTAAGCTGCCGCATCTGATGTGGCACGCTCCGAGGAAATATGTAGAAGCTTATGAACTAAATGATCTTCATCTGCCCGAGACATTGGCAAATGATCTGGACGATGTTCCCGAGGTCGCGCAGCGATGGGCGAATCAAAAACCGCATGCACGCATCGTAGAAGCAGGACAATGGAAGGAAGCTGTTCGGTGTTATCTGGCGTGTATCAGTTTTGTGGATACGCAAATTGGGCGATTGATAGATGCACTGGATGCAAGTGCTTATGCAGAGGATACAGCAATTGTTTTGTGGGCGGATCACGGGTGGCATTTGGGCGAAAAAAGCCACTGGAAAAAGAGTACGTTGTGGGAAGAGGCCACGCGCGTGCCCTTGCTTATTTCAGCACCGGGTTATTCGCCCGGCACCTGTTCAAAGCCTGTGGGATTGATCGATATTTATCCCACGCTGAGTGCGTTGTGCGGCTTGCCCGCTCGCGAGGAGCTGGAAGGCCGAAGTCTGGTGCCTTTAATGGAAAATCCAGACCGCAACTGGCCCTTTCCCGCGATCACTACGCATGGACGCGGTAATCATGCCATACGGTCTGATCGATGGCGATATATCCGTTATGCAGATGGTTCAGAGGAACTTTACGATCACAGGCACGACGAGATGGAGTGGGAAAATATGGCGCATAGCCCTATTTTACGCGAGGTCAAAGAGCTTTTGGCACAGTGGTTGCCCGATAATGATGCGCCAGATTCTGAGATTGTTGAATGGCCTGAAGATAATGAGAGCTATCGGGCGAGGATAGAGGCGATGATGAACGAATAGACAAAGGAGGATACAAGCTGATCGCTTCTTACCATCCATGTACAATATGGCCTGCGTCGGGAAACCAGATGGCATCGACGCCTGTAGAGATACCAACGCCAAGCAAGTAGCCGATCATGAGGCCATACCAGAAGGGCAGGGATTTGCGGTAGAGCGCGACGCCGCCAAAGCGCATGATGAGTGCTTTGGTCGCCCACACAACGAGCAAACTAAAGCCATAGCGGCGGGTGGGAAAGGCAATGGCTACGGGATTAAAGGGCCACCAGGAAAAGCGCGTGCGTATGTAAGTCAAAAAACCAGCTATCGCAAATCCCCAGAGCCACACACCCAATTTTTCGATGTCGAAGTAGAGTATTGTCGAGCCTTCTACATAAGGGACCAGACGCACGAGATGGTTCCAATCGCCCAAATATAGCGGTCCGTTCATCCCGCCGTCCATGTAGCTGCGATACAGCGAATCGGTAGCGGTTGTGATACAGCCCGCGATGTAGGCGATGGGAATAATAGCCCAGACCATGGGATGTCGCTTGAAGTGGTTGCCCAGCATGCGAAAGTAGTGGGGGACAGACATGGTGGCGGTGAGGCGAATGGGCATGCCGGCAAATCCATTGCGGTTGATCATCCAGATTGTCGTGAGTGTTCCGGGCGACATGTTAGCCGTACCACCCATCTGCATCCACACATTGCCTCCCTTATCGGCCCCCAGTCCGCCGGTACTTCCGGGGGATAAAAAGGTGAATCCGGTTGCTGCGGCGTATTTGGCAACGCCGAATAGCGCGATGAACATCAAGATGAGTTGCACTATTGTTGCCCACAATTCCATGCCTGCTGCCAGGCACCAGCCCGCGAGAAATATGACCGAAGCTGCGAGGCCGAGCCAGGCGGTTCGATAGGTGACAGGCGTTCCGTCATCTGCGGCGCGATTGCTCATCAGCGCACATTCGAGGGTGTTTTTAAGGTGTTTGCGCGATACCCAGAGCGACCAGGCGACGAGAAAAACGAGTGCGCCGTGGGATTCGAAGCTGAGTATTTCTGCCGGCGTCGCTTGCTGCCCCTGTAAACCCACTGTGATGCCAGTTTGGTTCATCAGCCCCTCTTTGATAATATTGAGAACATTGTAGAACCAGAAGCTGAAGAGCAGGTCGAGCGGGCACAAATAGGCCAGGCCCATTATCAGGGGTTGCATGCGTAAAAAATATCTTGGATAGTGATAGCCGATGTTTATCGCCATTTGTCCAGCGAGGTCGTAGATGGGAATATGCGGCAGGGTGTGGACAAAATAACCCGCGATATTCCAGCAGATCACAAAGACCGAAATGCCAAATCCCACCCAAAACAGAGGGGCGTGAAAGACGACGGGCAGGCGATAGCCGGGTTCTTCCCGCAACATTTCGGTGGGGAAGGTAGCCATAGGAAAGGTGAGTCGCTCTTTTTCGTGCCACTGTTTGAAGAACAAGACGCTGCAAAAAAAACCGGACATGACCACGGATAAACAGGCGGCGGTCCACCAGAAGAGCGGACGGATCCACGGTTGCCAGGGAATAGATGTGTTGGGTTCTAATCCTCCATAGAGTTGTCCGATGACCACGGGCGATTTTTGCATAAAGAGCCAGTCGGGCAGCAAGGGGGCAATGACATCGCCCACGCGATTTTCCGGCGATGCGAGGTGTACCGGGGCAGAGATATTGCCCAGGAGATAGCCCGCCCAGCCCGTGGTGGGCAGGTTGCCCACGAGCCAGACCATGAAGAAGATGGTCAGCATTTCCGTGCGCGATAAGGCGCGTTTTGGCGCGACGAGTTTGAGTATGGCGTTGATGCCGATCCAGGCGACAAAGGGGATCAGAGCCGATACGGGCATGTAGTTTTTGATCATGTTCCACGCAAAATGCGTGATGTAGATCGTCATGAGGGCAATGGTCAAGATGCCCAGCATTACCGCGCGTACTGTGATGCCTCGATCCTGTACATCGGGATGGGTTTCAGGAGATATGTCTGTTTGTATGGCCATTTGTGTAAAAGGGCTGGAGAGTTAGGACCAGTGTAAAGCATTTTAACGACAGGGCAAAATAGGGCGAAGGGCAGAAGTTTTCAACTTAAAATTTATGCTATAATTTTTTAGTACATCCAGAAAAGGAGGTTGTTATGGACGTTTATGAGAAGTATTTTTTTGATGTGAATGGGTATCTGGTTGTGGAGGATATTTTGTCTGCCGATCAGGTTTCAGCACTCAATGAGGCGATTGATCACAATAGGGACAGAATAAGGATTCGCGAGGGGGAACTGAGGTTGTCGGGCGGCGCGGGCCAACAGGAGGTCTCTGTTGCACTGGAGGGTGCGCACGGGCGAGGGGATATCGGGAGTATTTTGAGATGGCCGAAGCCGTGGTGCCAACCCTTCCGCGATTTGCTATCCCATTTGCCAACGATGCACTATATGCTCGATATGATCGGCAATGGGTTTCGCTATGGCAATGCCAATGGGATTAGCATGACCAAAGGGGCAGAAGGGCATTTGCTTCACGGTGGCGGTGGGTTTTTGGGCGGACATATGTATTTCTGTAAGGACGGGGTGATGTGGAATAATCTGATTGCCGTGTGTTATCAGCTCGCCGATGTCAATCCCGGCGATGGTGGATTTGTGTGTATTCCCGGCAGTCATAAGGCAAATTTTGAATGTCCGACGGATGTGCGTCGAATGGAGCGGGATTTAGGGTGTTTTAAGCATATTCCCATGAAGGCGGGATCCGCAGTGATTTTTACCGAGGCGTTGACACATGGCGCAATGCCGTGGACTGCGGATCACGAGCGACGGACCCTCTTGTATCGCTATGCCGCAGGTGGATATGTCAACCCGCCCAGTGGGAATGATCCCGCGAAATACGCGCCATTTATGGATGAACTGACACCGCTTCAGCAGGCTATTATGCAACCCCCGCACAATGCGGGGCGTATGGATATTGCAGCACTGATTGAGGAGGAGGAAAAAGCGAGTGCTGAAAGCTGAAGAGTCGCTCAGTTATATTGAAATTTTTGTTGCTGCCAAGGTTTTTTTATCCCACCATCACGACAAAGAAGACCGCTGAGAGGGACTGCCATAAAATAAACCAATTTCTCAACATACAATAGTTCGGACACTTTTTGTAAGTTACGTATTTACAATAATTTACAGAAGTGTCTATAAATTTCATAAATTGTTGTAAATTAAGGATTTATGGATTATAAAGGTCCAAATTTTGAAAAACTGTCCGAAGTGTTGAACATAAAATACCCCGAGGAGAAAAAACATGACAAAGAAACGGATATTGTTACATAAGGGTGGTATGAATGTATCCACTACTGGATTAGGAGAAAATTGGGCTACTATGAAGTTCATCCTTGCTCTTTTGGCAGTCCTGCAGCTGGTCGTTAGCTGCGGTGAGCCAAACTTAGACGATCCGAAAGTTCGTGATAAAATCTTCGCTGAAGCAATAAATAAGGATATCTTGCAAATCCAGCGGACACCATCAGGCGAAGAAATGTCTTATGCCCCCAATGAGCAAAAGCCCTATGAAGGATGGGTGAAGGATCAAAAGCAAGAACAGGAGCTTAGGCTTTTGTGGCTTTGGAGAATGATGGATGGAAAGAAAAACGGCAAATGGACCGCGTGGTACGAAAATGGACAAATGGCGTTAGAAGGAAGCTACCAAGAGGATAAGAAAAACGGCAAATGGACCGCGTGGTACAAAAACGGGCAAATGGCGTCAGAAGGAAGCTACCAAGAGGATAAGAAAAATGGCAAATGGACCGAATGGTACGAAAATGGGCAAATCTTCAAGCCATGGCTGTCGTCAGGGAGTCTCAAAGGACGACATAGCGAGGCTGTAATTGATGATGTATATTCCATGGCGTTTTCTCCCGACGGTTCGATCCTTGCCTCGGGGGCGGGAGTCAGCAAGACTGTGATCCTCCTCCTGGGATCGGAAGGCCACAATGGAACCATCAAGCTATGGTCAGTTACCAAACGACAAGAAATCACCACCCTCAAAGGACATGGCAAGTCTGTGAACTCTGTAGTATTCTCTCCCGACGGTTCAATCCTCGCCTCAGGAGGCGGCAATGGAACCATCAAGCTATGGTCAGTTGCCAAACGACAAGAAATCACCACCCTCAAAGGACACAGCAGTACTGTGAACTCCGTAGTATTCTCTCCCGACGGTTCAATCCTCGCCTCAGGAAGCGGCAATGGAACCATCAAGCTATGGTCGGTTGCCAAACGACAAGAAATCACCACTCTCAAAGGACATGGCAAGTCTGTGAACTCTGTAGTATTCTCTCCCGACGGTTCAATCCTCGCCTCAGGAGGCGACAATGGAACCATCAAGCTATGGTCAGTTGCCAAACGACAAGAAATCACCACCCTCAAAGGACACAGCAGTACTGTGAACTCCGTAGTATTCTCTCCCGACGGTTCAATCCTCGCCTCAGGATCGGGAGTCAGCAAGACTGTGATCTTTGCCTCAGGATCGGGAGGCGAAGATGGAAGCATTAGGCTATGGTCGGTTGCTAAGCGACAAGAAATCGCCACCATCAAAGGACATGGCAAGTCTGTGAATTCCGTAGTATTCTCTCCCGATGGTTCGATCCTCACCTCAGGATCAGGAGGCAGCAATGGAACCATCAAGTTATGGTCGGTTGCCAAGCGACAAGAAATCGCGACTCTCGGATATATAAGCTATGATAGAAGGGGTATTGTGAATTTCGTGCCGTTTTTTTTCCCTAATGTGGACGTAGCGTTTTCTCCCGATGGTTTGATCCTTGCAGTGAAAGGCTCTGGGATGATCACCCTATGGAAACGTCCAAATAGCATTCTTGACTAAATGGCCTTGAAGGATAGCAGATGTTTGACCTCTTCTAAAAAGTAGGAGAATGGAATGGAAACGGGCAATGATCACATAACCACAATCACGATAATCGTTTCACTAATTGCTCTTTTTTTTAGTGGCTTAACCGCATTGTGGACCGTGTGGTGGCAGAACAAGATCAGACTGGGAGTTAATTTTATCAAAACAGCTGGTGACTTCTATCAATTTGAGGTTACAAATAGAGGTTCTCTACCTATAACCGTATCTAAGATGGCCATGTCTTTGAATGAATCAACTCAGGACCCAATCCTTGCGTTTAAGGCTCATCCGAAATATCCTGACCTTAAAGAATCTTTACCATTCTCATTGGAGCCAAGAACAAGTGAATTAGTTTTTTTTGATAGCATCGTATCAGAAGACGCAATGGCTCTTATTGAGGATGAACCAGGTGAAGCGCGACGTTTTTTCGTATTTACAGAAACAGCTTGCGGTCATTTCCATCGACAGAGGTGTGAATACCGCAGTAAGAACATAGACGAGGATCCCTCAGTATGGGATCCTCGTCATAGGAAGCGCAGTGTTTTTAGGTGGATGAAACGATGAAATCAGTAGAGTTGACTTTTTAGCCAATGTTGTTTTTGGCTCTTTGCTTCCAAACTGCCAGACCTGCGATGCCAGCCTAGGCAGCAAGTATCCGCCTGTGCGGCTCTACTGGAGCCTGAGAGACTATCAATAGAAATGCCCTAAAATTAAAGAGTGAATCTCCCGCGCTGGCAGACGGGAAATCTATCTCCTCTTGCTTACAGTGCCATCAAAACAGGGAGCTTTCCATTATGATCCATACCTTCACGCTCACCGCCTTCGATGAAGGGGGAAAACAAGGCTCACCGGACCACCTCAGATTGGTATGCAACATTGAAGGGGGCGGCAAACTTGCGATTTGGGGAAATAAGGATTCGCACGAGAACATCGACACTGTTCTGAATGCTGGGGTGCCCTGTAAAGTGGTATGTAAGTGGTCGGAACCCAATCCAGAACATGCCGAGAAATATGGTCATACACATTGGGTCGGAGAGGATTTTCCGCTACGGCTTCTATGATTTCGCAAGGAGCCGCACATTAGCAAAAACAGTTGACAAATGGAAACTATCGCCTGGGAATTATAACAGAGCAGACGGTTTGAAGCACCCACGACAAGGGTGTGCAGGTGGCTTCCTCCCTTACTTTCAAGACTTTTTGCCGCCCTGTCAACATTTTATGACGAGGCAAAATAGAGTGGATATTTTCAGATTAATATCTGACGTTACGCAGATCTGTGGTTTTGTCAGGCTGAGCGGATTGGAACGGAGCCGAAGCATCTGTTCCACCTGCGTTGGTAGTAGATTTTTCGGCTCCGCTCAAAATGACAGACGCAATATATTGTGCCTATGCGTAACATCAGTTAATATTTATTTGACAGGCCGTTTTTTTCTGTCTATATGTTTAATGTGGATTTGACAATGGTCTATTGATGAAGGAAAAGAATGCCAAAAGAGAACCAACCATTGGCAGAGGTGTTCGGCCATTTGCCAACAGATTTTAGCCCGAAGGCAATGCGCTATCGGAGGAACAAACTTTGCCCTTTCAATAATCAAATTCCTAATTGCACTAAGGATAAGGCAAGGGATCCCCTCGGAGTCTGTAGTATTTACAACAGAGAAGGCGCAGTCATCACATGCCCTGTCCGATTTCGAGAAGATTGGCTTGTCGCTGATGATGCTGCGGATTTCTTCTTTCCAGAAGGAGCAGCATGGACTTCATTGACCGAAGTAAGACTGACCGATTTTGATGGTAAATCTGCGGGGAATATTGACGTAGTATTGGTTGCTTATGACCGCGATGGAAAAGTGTATGACTTTGGCTCTTTAGAAATTCAGGCTGTTTATATTTCCGGAAACGTGCGAAATCCATTTATTCATTACATGTCGGATTGCGAGGCGAATGCCGAAATGAACTGGACGCATCAACCTAATTACCCTCGTCCCGATTTCCTCTCATCCTCTCGAAAACGTTTAGCTCCGCAACTTATGTTTAAGGGGGGTATTCTTCAGGCGTGGAATAAGAAAATGGCGGTGGCTTTGGACAGTGCTTTTTATAACACTCTCCCCAATCTCACAGAGGTGCCAAAATCTGAGGCTGAAGTAGCCTGGCTTGTGTACGACCTTGTTCTCAATGCTAATGCCACCCAATACGAGTTAACAAGGACCAAAGTCGTTTATACAAAATTCTCAGAGGCTTTGAACGCGATAACCCGTCCAAAAATTGGGAGAATTGAAGATTTCATGGAATTGCTTCAGTCAAAGGTAGATGAGAAACAGGAATTGCCACCAACGAATAAAATTATTGAAAATCCATTTGAAGGCTAATCACATGCAAAAATTGCTGTTTAGTGACAAAGAAGAACCCTTAAAGGCCGTCAACGTCGCCTCTGTTCCACAGCGAAGTCCATTTCGGTATCCCGGTGGCAAGACATGGTTTGTGCCTCGTCTTCGAGAATGGCTCATCTCGCAACCAAAACGCCCCAGGCTTCTGGTTGAGCCTTTTGCTGGAGGGGGTATTATCTCTTTAACAGCAATTTTTGAGAGCCTGGTCGAAATTGCGTTGATGGTTGAACTCGATGAGGATGTCGCGGCTGTATGGCAGACGATTATTGATGGTGAAGCAGAATGGCTTGCTAAGAGAATACTAAATTTTGAAATGTCGAGAGAAAACGCTATTGCCGAGATCCATATCCATAGAAAATTAACCAAAGAAAAAGCATTTCAAACCATCGTAAAAAACCGCACGTTTCACAGTGGTATTTTGGCAGCAGGTGCTGGATTTCTGAAGAATGGCGAAAAGGGTAAAGGTGTTCTTTCTCGCTGGTATCCCACCACGCTTGCCAAGCGACTGCGAGCTATTAACCTGATGCGAGATAAATTGCGTTTCGAGCATGGTGATGCGTTTGATGTATTAGAACGATATAAAGACGATGAAGAGGTGGTATTTTTTATTGATCCCCCATATACTGCTGGCGGCAAGAAAGCAGGGAGTCGTCTATATACGCACTTTGAATTAGATCATGAAGCTCTTTTTGCAACATGTCGAAAGCTAAAAAGTGACTTTATAATGACTTATGACAATTCAGAAGAAGTTAAAAAATTTGCGCGAAAGCATCATTTTATGGCTAAGCCTATACCCATGAAGAATACACACCATGCGGCAATGACAGAACTTGTTATTGGAAGGGACCTGTCGTGGATGCGTGGCGTTGATAGGGTGTTGGAGGATCGGGATGAATACAAATGAAGAATCCACTGCATCCTGGCAAAATAGACTAAAGGAGACTATACATGGCAAACACGATCAAACTATCTGTGGAATTTCCCGAGTCCTTAGTTGCGAGCCTTTGGATAGATGAGGCTACAGCTTCTGCAAAAATGAAAGAAGCCTTGGTGCTAGATCTTCTTCGCCAAAAGCGCATCTCGATTCGCAAAGGTGCCGAACTATTGGGTCTCTCCTATCGCGAATTTCTGGATCTTCTCTCCCGTAGCCAAGTCCCGATCACTCACTACGAAGAGGGAGAGATTGATTGCGATTTGGAAGCGTTTAAGAAAACGGAATACAAAACGAGTAATTAAAGAGATTACGAGGAGGCTCTATGAATACAAATTTCTCCCGCGAGGTCGTTTTGTCAGATGATGAGGCAATGGGACGGGCGGGGATGTCGAGACGCGATTTTATCAAAGGGATTATTGCCACTGGTGCGTCTATTTCAGCGATGGGATATGTGTTTGGAGGCTGTGCGGGTGATATGAGTAGCGCGCCGGGCGCGGTTGAGCGGCTCATTTCTTTAAATGTAAATGGGCGCGTGCGCCGCGTTGATGTTTTGCCGCAGGAAACGCTGGCGATGACGTTGCGGTATAAGCTGGGGCTTACGGGGACAAAGCTGGGGTGCGACAGGGGTGAATGCGGTGCGTGTACAGTGCTGGTTGACGATGTGGCGATGTATTCGTGTTCGACTTTAACCCATCGCGTGCGAGGCCGTTCGGTTGTGACCGTTGAGGGCCTTGAAGGCGAAGACGGCGACTTGCATCCGGTTCAGCGAGCATTTATTGAAGAACTGGGACCTCAGTGTGGCTTTTGTACGCCGGGCCAGGTGATGTCTGCGGTAGCACTGCTGAATATCAACCCGAGCCCAACCCGCGAAGAAGCACGGGTTGCCATGTCTGGAACTCTTTGTCGCTGTGGTGCTTATGACAATTATCTAAACTCGGTAATGCGCGCGGCAAAGGAGGCTTCTTAAATGGCATATCAATTGATTGGCAAGGATTTTATGCCGCCAGATGTGTCGGCAAAGGTTACGGGCAAGGCGAAATACGCCGAAGATTTTCGCGCTGAAGGCATGGTGTTTTGTCGCTTGCTCCTGAGTACAATGCCCCATGCGCGCGTTCGCAATATCGATGTGTCTGAAGCGATGAAGATAAAGGGCGTTGTGGGTATTTTAACGGCTGATGACGTGCCCGAGCAAAACGCGCCGAACAATCCCATTTTGACAAATAATCCCCATTATGTGGGGGATCCAATTCTGGCGGTTGCCGCGCTCGACGAGCAGACGGCACAGGATGCGATTGACAAAATTGCGATTGATTATGAACCTCTGCCCTTTACGCTCGATCCTCTGGAGAGTCTTTATCCCGGCGGTACAAATGCCCGCGACGATGGCAATATTCGCAACCGGCGTTCGGGAAGCGAGACGATCAAATGGACTGCTGGAGATTTTGTGAAAAAGAATGTGTGTCCAACGGGCAAACCCGCAACCGAGTGGTCTTATGGCGAGGTTGATCAGGGATTTGAGAACGCGAAATTGATCGTGGATGAGAGCTTTGTCACGGCAAATAATCCGCATCATTCGATGGAACCGCGGTCGTGCATGGCCTTATGGCAAAATGGCAAGTGCTTCGTGTATGGCGCAACGCAAAGCCAGAGCCGTCCCACGCGCGACCTGGCCCGTCTCTTACAGATGGAGCCTGAAGATCTGGTTTATATCGCGGAATACTGCGGCGGTGGTTTTGGTTCCAAAGGCACGGCGTATCCCGTGATGGCGATTCCGCCACTTATGTCCAAAAAAGTCGGGCGACCCGTGATGATGCGTATTAGTCGCGTGGAAGAGTATTTTATTGGGTCGGCGCGCCATGGTTTTCAGGGGCGAATTAAAATTGGTTTTCGCGACAATGGGCGGATCAGTGCGCTGGATATGTACGTGATCCAGGAAAATGGCGCTTATCGCGGGGGTGGGGATTGGACTGCTGCCGGCGATGCGGTTTCGCTGGTTTATACGCCCGAGGCCATGCGCTTTCGGGGGATTCCAGTATATACAAATACGCCAATTAGAGGGGCACAGCGCGGTCCTGGACAAAATCAGATCGCCTGTGTGGTCGAACCCTTGCTCGACAAGGCCGCCGAAGAATTGGATCTTGATCAGTTGGCGATTCGGCGCATCAATGCCCCCGACAATGATTCGAAATACGGGCGCAGGCAGGGACCGGTTACGAGCGTTTATATGCGCGAGGCACTGGACAAAGGCGGCAAGGCTTTTGATTGGGCAGGCAAAAAGCAGAAAAGCCGCCAGAGAAATGGCTCTAAAATTATTGGTGTGGGGATTGGACAGGCTTATCACTCGGCGGGGTCAAGTAAGTTTGATGGCCTTGTGCGCCTGACGCCGGAAGGCAAGTTGCACATTCATTCGGGCGTTGGCAATCTCGGCACATTTTCGCACAGTGCAACATCTCGTGTAGCCGCCGAAGTACTGACCTGTAAATGGGAAAATTGCGTGATTGAGCGGGGCGACAGCCGCCGGCATTTGCCCTGGAACCACGCGCAGTGGGGAAGCAATACCTCGTTTACGATGACGCGCACGAATTATGTTGCGGCTATGGATGCAAAGAACAAATTGCTGGAGATTGCTGCAATGGACCTGGGAGGCTCTCACGGCGATTACGATTTGGCCGATGAGAGGGTTGTGCATAAAACGGACAAATCCAAAAGCATGGGATTTGCAGAGGCGGCAAAACGCGCAATTGAACTGGGAGGGAAGTACGACGGGCATGAGGCTCCTGAAGATATTAATGATATGACAAAAGCCTCGGTGACCGCGCTTGCGGGCACGGGTTTGATCGGTGTTGCGAAAGACAATTTGAAGCACGAGGGCGTTGTGCCGGCGATGGCTGTCGGGTTTATCGAGATTGAATTGGATCTGGAGACTGGCAAGTACGAGATTCTGGATTATGTGGGAGTTGCAGAGTGCGGCACGGTGCTACATCCGCAGGGGCTGGAGACGCAGATCAAAGGCGGAGCGGTTATGGGATTTGGTCTGGCAGCTCTGGAACGATACGTGTATGATCCGCAAAACGGCCTTCCCGCAAATATGGGACTTTATCAATGCAAGCCGCCGTCTTATCTCGATGTTCCGTCTGAGATGAAGACCGAGGTGGTCGATATCGCGGATCCCCAAAATCCAGTTGGTGCTAAGGGGATAGGCGAGCCTGTACAGGGTTGTGCCGCTGCCGCGCTTTTGTGCGCGATTTCAGATGCACTGGGCGGGTATTATTTTAATCGCATGCCAGTGACGACCGATCATATCGTCAATGCTGCCGCAGGGCGCGAACAGTCGTATAAGGCACTGCAGGTGAATACGGTATGAGAAGGGGGATGTGTGAAGTATGAAGTGTGAAGGAGGGACGGTGTAAAACTGGTCGCAGTCCAGACCAGTTCACGGAGAAGTATGATGCCCATTTTGCACGATGGAGAGATGATATGCTCAGAGATATGATGGCTAATTTTGAATTGTATCAGCCCACGGCGATAGACCACGCGCTGAATTTGATGAATCGCTATGGCGATGGCGGTTGGGTTCTGGCAGGTGGTCAGGATAGTTTTGACTGGTTTAAGGACCGCGCCAAGAAGCCCGGAGCAGTTATCGATATTAACGGTATTGATGATTTGCATGGGATACGAGAAACAGCCGATGGGATTGAAATTGGTGCGCTGACCACGCTGACGGAGATTGAGACAAGTGCGCTGATTAAAGAGAAATACGGTGTGTTGGCCGATGCTGCGCGGCATGTTGCAAGTCCGCAAATTCGCAATGTGGGAACGATTGGGGGCAATGTCTGTCAGGATACGCGGTGCTGGTATTATCGGTATGGTCTGGATTGTTATCGCGCGGGCGGGAATACATGTTATGCCGATACGCCCGAGGGAATTGACCGCGAACATTGTCTTTTTGGGGCGGATCGGTGTATTGCCGTATCGCCTTCAGATACTGCCCCCGCACTTGTTGCCCTTGATGCGCGTATGGTGGTTGTAAATGGCGACGGGGAAAAAGAGGTGCAGGCGGAGGACTTTTTTATCGGTCCCGATGTGGATATTATGCGCATGACGATTTTGCAACCGGGTGATTTGCTCAAGTCGATTGTGATTCCCAACACATGGGCAGGTGCGCGTTTTTATTTTGAAAAGGTGGCCGAAAGAAACACATGGGATTTCGCGCTGGTCAATATTGCCGCTGCGATGAAGGTGGATAACAACGCGATTGCCGATATCCGCATGGCATGTGGCGGTGTTGCGTGTGTGCCGCTGCGCTTGACAGTTGTGGAAGAAGTGGTCAAGGGCAGTCCCCAAAATGGCGCGTCTGCCGATCTCGCTGCGAGTGCGGCAAGCCGAGGGGCCACGCCGCTGAATTACAATGGGTTTAAAATTCCCCTTATGGAGAGTCTGGTCAAACGGGCGATACGAGAGAGCTGATGGATATTTTTCGATATACCAGCGATGCCTGGGGACAGCGAGTTTTAGAAGGTCTTTCTTGGGATCTGATCGGGTATTTTGCCGGTGCTGGCGTTGTGTTTATTGTTTTGCATTCGGGTTATATGCACTTTTTCGTGAAAAAAAATGGTCGATGAATGCCCTGCTGAGACATACTCTCCCTACCCGAATCAATCACTGGCTCATGGCAGCGTGTATGATCGCGCTGTTGCTGACCGGATTTTTGCCGATTTTGGGGGTCAAGTTTGCGTGGGTGACGCTGCACTGGGTTTCCGGGGTAATTTTTACCGCTTCTGTTTTATTTCATATTATTTATGCCATGATCCGGCAAGATTGGCGATCTATGTGGATTGCGTGGGGAGAATTTGCAGATATTCTTTCCTCGCTGTCGGGTTCCATCAAGGCTTTGAAAGTGTCGCCCGGCAAATACTGGCTGATGCAAAAGGTTTATCACCATATTGTGGCGACCATGAGTCTCGTTGCTATTGTGACGGGTATTTTGATGCTACTTAAAATTGATTCGCCTTTATGGACACGCGATCCTTATGTTTTTTCGGGTGAAAGCTGGGGCATTATTTACGTTTTACACGATTTTTCAGGTCTGTGTTTTATTCCGCTGATTATGATGCATGTTTATTTTGCGATACGGCCCGAGAAACTCTTTTATACGCGATCGATGATTAAAGGATGGATTACAGACGAGGAATATCGCGCACATCACGATCCCGAAAAGTGGAATGCCAAAAGAAAGGGCTGATCAACGCATGGGAGATGCTTTCTCAGAGTGGGCACAATATATTGAGGCGATTGAGTCGGGCTATGAATTGATGCTGGCTTATGCCGCACAGGGTATAGAAGGAGATGACGCGCCAGACTCTCAGATACGACACGCGCTAAAAGAGATGTATAAAGCGCTCGATAATTTGGGAGAATCTGCTGCGCGTATCGCTGAAGAAAGAGAGCTTGTAGATTATCGAGATTTTTTAGACGAGATGAATGCCGATGCGAAAAGAGCACGGGCGGGCATTAACCTCGTGCTGGGCAAGCCCGCCATCAGTTCCCAGTTGATCGACAACTTAAATGCTTCTATTCATTTGCGCGCGCTGCTGACCGATCTGTTTTTGATTGATGAGGCTTTGAAGTAATAATAGGGGTACTCATCAGGAGTCCGATTATGGTTCAGATTCTGCGTGAGGATCACCCCCGGCTGTATCATCCTGTCGATGATCCGGATTACAGATTCGATCCGCCGGGGGATGAGGCGCGGAAACAAATCCTTAGAAGCTGTTTTAAAACTCATTTCGCCCCTTCTCAGCGATGCGCTATTGCCCTGTCATTCTGAGCGGAGCGCAGCGGAGTCGAAGGAGCGGGGTACAACTGGCCGGTGAACGAGCCTGAAAAGCGGCTCGTTGTACACCATCCTCAGGCCAGTTCATCTCTTACCAACTCAGGTGGAAAAGATGCTTCGGCTACGCTCAGCATGACAAAACGCCGGACATGCGTAACATCAGGTATTAATTTTAAAACAGTCTCTGTGGAGCGGGGCAGATACTCATCGGATGGACGACATCATGCCGTGGTCGATAACGGACATTTTGGCGTGGCGGCTTTGTATTTATTGGGAAAACATCCCGATGCAGAAGCCTGGGTATCGGCGGTGATTGATCGGTTTCGCAGCGGGGTGATGCCCTATGGCTGCGGGCGAGACGGCGCACCGGGCGATGGGCCTGTTTTCTGGCCGGAGAATTTGTGGTTGGGACAGAGGCGATGTGGTCTGTTGCGTGGCAGGATACAAAGGCGGGAGCGCGCATGGGTTTATGAATTTACACGTGCAATGGGCCGGATATCCGATTTTGAAGACGATTTCCGCGGAAGAGGCCCAGCCAGTGGCCTGCGGCAGTCTCCCTTTCGTAGGTGAGCAAAACGAGATCGTGGCGTTTTTGGGGCGGCTGGATACCGCGGAACCGTTCGAGCGGTTGCGCGTGCGGTCCAGTCGAACGGATCATGAATACTGGCTGTTGAAAGGGACTTTTCCGATCCTTGTGACGGCACTGAGACGCCGGAGGCGTGGTGTAAGAGTGATGCGAAATGGGGGAGAGGGATTCGCGCGACTGAACGGTCGTGATTACCTGCAGTACGAGAGAGTGCCTTATTTTAATCCCAGGGCGGGTGAATTGCGGATGCGTTTCCGATTGAACGGCGAGGGAGGGAAAGAAGGGCCACAGGTTTTGTTTAATACGGGAATCGGCGTGGGAAAGGTCTTGGGAAGCCGGGTGAATAATTATTCGCTGGCAATAATGGACGGGAGCGCGCTGACATTTGTTGTGCAGAGCCAGCGAAATACGTCGGTAGAAGTCGTCTCACCGGTGAAAATTGAACCCGACAAAACGGAGTAACGGATATCTCTATGCGGAGATGGAGTACATAAAGGTCGTGAATATGACTCACGGCCTTTTTGAGTATTGCGTCTCAGGGGCACTCGCCGCGTGTGAGTCTGCTCTGGATGTCGTCTAATACATCCGACACGTCCCAGATGCCGTCAACGACATAGTGTGCGCCAGACTGATGCATGCGTTGATATACGGTCTCGAGTTGTGTTTGCAGTACTTCGGGATCAAGGCGGTTGATTTCTTCTTCGTTTAGACCGATTTCATTCCCTGTTTTTGCAAGTCCAATAGTCCACATGCCAGCATTGAGGCCCTCTTCGATGCCAGGGATCGTGTCATCTACTTTGACACAGGCGGCAAAGGGGTACACGCCCAGTTGCATGGCATTTTGCACACACATCCAGGGTGCTGGACGGCCTTCGGGAACGTCGGTTGCACATACGGTTGCATCGGGTTCGTAACCTCGTTTTTTGGCTTCTTTCTGCAATAGTGCCATCATTTCGCCTGTATATCCGGTGGTTGATCCTATTTTTAATCCGCGCTTGCGAAACTCGGCAACTGCTTCCAGTGTACCGGGAATCAAGTCGGCGTATTCAGCCAAGCAACTCAGTTGCAAGGGCACAAATGCTTCAAACATCGCATCGATATCCGATTCCTGAGGCGGTCGATTGTATGTCTCTTCCCAGCGCTGGTGTACAGATTCGATTTGAGATATTTTGTGGATGTGGACTTTTTTATGCGCTCCCATTGGCGCACGCGCCTCGGACATGCTGATAGGTACTCGCATGCGTTCGTACACCTGGCGAAAGACCACAGCAGGTGCGTAACATCCGTAATCCATTGTGGTTCCTGCCCAATCTAACAAAATGGCTTTTAGCGCACCGCGGTATGTACGTCGAAAATAGAAATCCATTTTCTGTCCTTTCTGATTTATTAAAAAAATGAAGCGTCTTGTGAAACAGATTACTTACATGGCACCCGGGGCTATTAAAACTGTGCGATCTCTGTTAGATGACAGGGCCGTGCGTTCTGTTTTTATTGTGGCTGATCGCACCGCCTACAATGAATCCGGTGCAAAAATGTATATAGAATCCGCATTGCAGGGGCGAGTCCATGTCATCTTTGATGATTTCGCGCCCAATCCCAAATACGTTGATGTGATACGCGGTGTCAAATTCTGGCACACGCATTCTTGTGATATTATGATAGCCATAGGTGGCGGATCTGCAATTGATATGGCCAAGCTCATTGGCATTTGCGGTACACATCGCGGACAATACCGCGAGCTTCTTACAGGGGAGATACCGATTGGGGATAAAGCCACACCGTTAATCGCCATTCCCACCACAGCGGGTACGGGGAGTGAAGCGACGCATTTTGCTGTGGTTTATGTCGAGAAACAAAAATATTCTGTTGCGCACGCCAATGTGTTGCCAGACTACGCAATTATCGATCCCGATCTGACGGCCAATTTGCCGGCTTCTATTACCGCACATACTGGCCTGGACGCACTGTCACAGGCTGTTGAATCTTTGTGGAGTGTGAATGCAACCGCGCAATCGCGCGTTTTTGCACGCGAGGCTCTGACGCTGGTGCTCGATAATATCGAGGCTGCAGTTCTCCGTCCCACACTCGATGTGCGTGCTAATATGTGTCGCGCTGCCCATCTATCTGGCAAAGCGATCAATATCAGCAAGACTACCGCACCCCATGCAATTTCCTATACGCTTACATCTCAATTTGGCGTGCCTCACGGTTTGGCTGTGGCTCTGACATTGGGTGCAGTTTTAATATACAACAATGGGGTAACCAGTGGTGATAGTTGGCATCCCAAAGGTGTTGCTCAAGTTCAGAAAGATATCAGATATATCAACAGATTGATAGGGGTTGCGAGTTCTGAAGAAGCGAGAAAACACATTGACGGTCTCATCAGCTCCATTGGTTGTCCAACCCGTCTGCGACAGGTTGGCGTGGATACCGACGCAGATCTGGAAACAATTGTGCAGAATGTCAACACGGAACGTCTAAAAAACAATCCCCGCGCCCTGTCACAGTTTGAGCTAAGACAGATACTCCAGGAAATCCATTAAATCAAAATGAGATGACTCAAACATTGCCCGAAAGTCGAGGGCGCGCTCCCAGACCGATTACACCGAGTAGTGGTTAGAGATGAGTTTAGGTGAGTTGGGTTTGTGATGGCAAACTCCGCTTATTATACCGTAAATTCTGGGCGACCGAGAGCATCGGTAGATTTCTGACGATGGTAGATGGGGATCTCGCCGCTGGCATCTTCGAGAATGCGGTGTTTTGCCCGTTCGATTCTATCTGCTGCTCTTTCGGCTATGTTCTGAGAACAGTCCGGATCTGATTCCAGGTCGAAGACGCGAGGTCCAGAAAAATCCGCTTGAGAAAAGAACCAGGTGGTCTGGTCTTTATACCAGACAGAATTGCCGTAGCGGCATGTCAGATAGTCTCGCTCGCTGAATGTGCCCGAGGATTCAACAATAGGTAGAAGGCTCTGTCCATCAATTTCTCCAATTGGTGAGACGCCGGAAATGTCGAGTACTGTTGCGGGTATATCGAGGGTATAGACAAAGGCGTCGGAGATGGTTCCGGTGCCTTTATTTTGTGGGTGTCGCAAGATCATTGGGATGCACATGGTACCCGGATACATGTAGTCTGCGGGTTTGCCGATTATGCCCTCGGCATTGTCGGCGAAATTTGTGCCGTGGTCGCTGAGAAAAATGACCATGGTATTGTCTCCCAAGCCCACTCTGTCGATTGTATCGATCAGTCGTCCAAACCAGGTATCGACCATTGTGACGAGTCCGGCGTAGTTGGCGCGAATAGAAGCGAGCCGATCTTCGTAGTCGGGATTGGCGCTCAGGGGACCATAAGGTACATTGAGACAAGTGGGTTCTCTGTCTTCGCGGCTACCATACAGGTCGTAGTAGTGGAGTGGTGCTTCCCATGTTTCATGAGGGGTAAAGCTATCGACGTAGAGATAAAAAGGCGCGTTTGAAGCGTTTTGCTCGATGAACTCAATGGCAGCGCGAAACGTCCGCGCAGTGGGCCAGGTCTCTTCGGGACGCTGGGGTTGTACATTGACCAGATGGGCACGGATCAGATTTTCGGTCTGTCCTTCTCTGAGTTTATAGCATTCGATCAATGCCGGGTCTGCTGCGGCTATGGCGCGATAGCGATCCTCGGCCTGGCCGCGAATGAATTGCCATTGTCGGAAGCCCCGCGTAAAATTCATTCCGGGGACAAAGTAATGGGGAACATCGGCAAAGAAACCGGTGTGATAACCAGCCTGCACAAGCGCTTCGGCGATTGTGCCCTCATCTGTTGACATAGGCTGCCATCCGGCAATATAGACATTGTCCCAGGGAACGGGACGGTAGTCTTTGAAGGGGAAGGCTCTGCGTCCGGTGTGAAGGGTTCGCCGCGTCGGGATGGTCGGCAGGCACTCGGGGTGGGCATTGGTGAAGCGCACGCCCTCTTCGGCAAATTGGTCGAGGTTTGGCGTGTGGATCCAGTCATTTCCATAAGCACCCAGGAATGATGTGCGAAATGTATCGGCTACGATGACGACGATGTTCATAGGGTCTGACATTGGAATCTCCCTCCACTGTACGTATTTTTATCGGAATCCTAAAGTAATATATCCAGCAACAAGAGTAAAGAACTGAAACACTGTAAGTATCCAAACGAGATTCAGGACTTGCCTGCCCTATGATTTTGTTTATTTTGGTAAGCAATAGATTCAGGAGCAATCACCTCAATATTGGAGTGTTAATATGGCGATTAAACAGCTTGAACCCCGAGAAGCAAAAGCCGCGATGGACGAGGCAGAAAATTCGGTTTATCTCGATGTGCGCACGGAAATGGAGTTTGCTCAGGGACATCCCGAAGGCGCTATCAATATCCCAATTGCCGTTCCCGGCGCGGCGGGCATGATGCCAAATCCCGACTTTCTGAATGTTGTACAAAAAATACTACCCGACAAAGAACAAACCATTTTTTGTGGGTGTCAGAGCGGGATGCGTTCTCAGATGGCCGCGGACTTGATGTCGCGGTTGGGGTATTCGAATCTCGCCAATGTTCAGGGTGGCTTTGGCGGAAAAGTCGAAAATGGCGTTCTCGTAGTGGTGGGATGGCGCGATTCCAATTTGCCTGTCGAAACGGATGTCAATGAATCCAATTCTTATGCGAGTCTCAAGGCGCGGGCTAAGTCGTGAGAACATATCAAACCATCAGATGTTTCATTTGATGGAAAATGGGATATAAATCCTGTTCAATATTGTGGCAGAGGCAGTTACGAGTGATAAAGCCAAAGGACACACAAGCGCGCGAGGCATTTGTTGCGGCAGCAGATTTACAGGCCGGCACTCAGGTCCTGGATCTCGGCTGGGAGGGAGAATGTCTCGAATACTTACGGGAAACAGGTGCGCTGGCGACTTTTGTGGGCGAGGATATTCGCGCTGTGCAAAAGGCAGAAGCACTTCGGATAAATGGGGTGCTCAGCGAAATGCCAGCAGAGGTAATTTCTGGCGTGCGTGTCGTATTTTACAAACCCGCACAGAGATCTGCTAAGGGTCAGGTATTTGAATGGATTGACCAGGGTTTTCGGGCACTTGAAATGGGCGGCGCGCTTTATCTGGCTGGGCAGCGAAATCGCGGCATTAAAAGTTATGTCGCATATTTGCATGCTGTTTTTGGCAATAGCAAACGCGTAGGGCGCGCGGGCAGAGTGGAAATTTACAACGCGACAAAGAAGCAGAACGATCCTTTGCAAGCACCTGTTGACAATCGAATGACATTTGAATTGTGCGATTTGCCGGGCAGTCCATACAGCGTTGAAACCCGTGCGGGCGTTTTTTCGAGAGATGGACTCGATAACGGGACGAGGTTGCTAATCAACTGCATGGAAGTTCGGCCCACTGATCGTGTACTGGACTGGGGGTGTGGCTGGGGCGCACTTGGCATGGTTGCTGCACGTCTCTCTGCAAAAGGCAATGCTACGCTCGTCGATTCAAATATTCGCGCTATTTCCTGTGCAAAGGGAAATTTGAGGCGAAATCGAATTTGCAATGCGGTGACTCGTGTGGTCGATGCTCGCTTTTTTGACCTGCGCGAAAAATTCGATCTCATTGTTTCAAACCCGCCCTTTCACGACGGCAATGCAGCAGCGCACCCCCTTATTGAGGGTGCTTTTCGGGCACTGCGGCCGGGAGGGCGTTTGATGCTTGTTGTAATGCGTCCAGAAGCGTATCTGAAACATATTCGCAGGATTTTTGGGAAGGGGAATATTATAGCTCAAAAAAATGGATATGTCGTTCTCCATGCCCATATAGGGAACTAATGTATCGCACAGGCGTTTATCGCAATGAAGTATTAAGGTCTGATAGTTGTCACGGGTTTCCGCAAGTGTTCGGCCTGGTCCCCTCCCACCAGATTGAGCGTCTCGCGGAAGCCCGCTTTTTTGTGGTTGACACATCCTTTTTCAGAGCGTTAATTCTCACCCGGCAAAAGGCTTGACAGTCTGGAACTCCGGTTGTATTCTTAGCTTCTCAACAAAATTCAAAAGCATCCGCAGATGATCCCTGTGAAAATGGGTAATAAACGCAGATAAAATCTGTGGTTTTAATAAAGAGGAGGAAAAATTTTGAACGCATTTGATTATGCTGCACCCCAGTCTGTAGATGAGGCTATTTCTCTGCTTAGCGCGGGAAATGGCAATATCGGCATGCTGGCAGGTGGCACGGACTTGATCGCGCAGTTGAAGGAGGGACGCAAGATCGACTTGATGATCGATCTCAAGCAGATTCCCGAGGCAACGGCGTTGAGTTTTGATGAGGACAGCGGTTTGTCCATTGGCGCGGCAACACCGTGTTCCAAAATTTACAGTTATGATGTTGTCCAAAGCCGTTATCCCGCGCTTGTGGATTGTACTTCGCTCATCGGTTCTATTCAGATTCAAAATCGCGGAACAGTTGGGGGCAATTTCTGCAATGCCTCGCCCGCAGCGGACACCCCACCTGCCGTCATTGTCCTGGGCGGCACATGTCGTATTGCGGGGCCAAATGGCACGCGAGAAGTCGCCGCAGAGGATTTTTTTACCGGTCCCGGACAAAGTGTTCTTCAATCCGGCGAGTTTCTCGTTTCTATTCAAGTACCGACGCCTGCTGCCAATTCGGGGGCGTTTTTCCTGCGATTCATTCCACGCAATGAAATGGATATTGCTGTGGCCAATGCTGCGGCATCTGTGGTTTTGGACAGCGATAAAACGACCATTCAAGAGGCGCGGGTGGCAATTGGAGCCGTTGCACCCACACCCTTGCTCATTGCCGATGCAGGCGCAGCACTTGTGGGGAAAGCAGTAGATGATGAAGACGCAATAGAAGCGGCTTGTGCGGCATCGCGCGCAGCAGCCAGGCCAATTAGTGATATGCGGGGAACTATCGAACAGCGGATTCACCTGTCCGGCGTTTTGACGCGCCGCGCCATTCAGGGAGCCATTCAGAGAGCAAAGGAGTCTTGATCGCATGCCAGGAAAAGTTCACGTTACAACGACAATTAATGGAGAATCAGTCGAGTTTTTGTGCGAACCTCGGCAGACAATTCTCGAAGTTTTGCGGGATCAACTCGATCTTACGGGCACAAAAGAGGGTTGCAGCAACGGCAACTGCGGCGCATGTAGCATACTGGTCAATGGAGAGGTTATCGATTCCTGCCTGATGATGGGTGTAGAAGCCGAAGGACAGGAAATTACAACCATCGAAGGCGTTGCAAGTGCCGATGGTCTGCATCCTCTTCAGCAAAAATTTCTCGAACACGCAGCTCTTCAGTGTGGCATTTGCACACCGGGCTTTATTGTGGCCGCCAAGGCGTTGCTCGATCAAGAGTCTGATCCTTCCGAAGAACGCATTCGGTTATACTTAGCCGGAAACCTGTGCCGCTGTACGGGTTATGACAAAATTGTTCGCGCGGTGCAAGACGCCGCGTCTGAAATGGCCGAATAGGGAGGTAATCCCATAATGGCGACAAAAACAGAAGATTATCTGGGCATTACGGATTACAAAGTTATTGGCACCCGTCCGATACGGCACGATGGCGTCGATAAAGTTGTTGGTCGGGCAAAATACGGTGCAGATATCGATATGGCTGGCATGTTGCACGGGGCAGTTGTACGCAGCCCACACGCGCATGCGCGGATCGAATCGATAGATACGAGCAAGGCAGAAGCACTTGCAGGTGTAAAAGCCGTGATCACGGTTGAAGACCTGCCATTGCAAGAAGACAAAATTGAAGATCTCGGCGAAGGTGCTGCAAATCTCCGGCATCTGCGCGCAAATGTGCTGGCCGATGGCAAGGTATTGTACCACGGACATGCAGTTGCAGCAGTTGCGGCAACAGATATTCACACGGCACAAGAAGCCGTCGATTTGATCGATGTCGAATACGAGGTGCTACAGCCCGTTTTGACTGTCCAGGAAGCCATGGAAGAGGACGCACCTTTGCTTTTGGAAGACCAGACCACGCAGTCGCTTGGCGAGGATACGGGGCAAAAAAGCAATGTGTGTACCCATTTTCGCCACGAATTGGGCGATGTAGAAAAGGGATTTGCAGAGGCGGAACTCGTCATTGAGCGAGAATTTGATACGGCGACGGTTCACCAGGGGTATATTGAACCCCAAAATGCCACGGCCTTGTGGGCTGCCGATGATCAGATTACTGTGTGGTGCAGCACGCAGGGCGCTTTTACCGTGCGCGAACAGACCGCACAGATATTGGACGTGCCGGTTTCGCAGGTCAAAGTCGTTCCCATGGAAATCGGCGGTGGATTTGGGGGCAAAATTCGGATTTATCTCGAACCTCTGGCCGCAATTCTGTCGAGACAGACGGGACGCCCCGTCAAGATGGTCATGAGCCGCACAGAAGTTTTGCAGGCGACTGGTCCGACTGCAGGCTCTTATATCAAGTGCAAAATGGGGATTGACAAAGCGGGTAAGATTATCGCCGCATACGCGTATATGGCGTATGAGTCGGGTGGTTTTCCCGGCAGTTGGGCGGCACCAGGTGCCATGTGCATTTTCGCGCCCTACAATATTCCCAATGTGCTAATTGATGGTTATGAAGTGCTGGTCAATAAACCGCAGACCATGGCTTATCGGGCACCCGGTGCCACGAATGCAGCTTTTGCTTCAGAAACGATTATCGACGAGATTTGCGAGCAATTGGATGTTGATCCACTCGAGTTTCGGCTCAACAATTCTGCCAGAGAAGGCACGCGACGCGCAGATGGTCCGGTTTATCCGCGAATTGGTAACGAGGAATGTGTCAAAACAGCTCTGTCTTCAGAGCACTACGCAACGCAACTCAGTGGCAAAAATCGCGGGCGCGGGATTGCTTCGGGTTTCTGGTTCAACGTAGGCTTGAAGTCGAGCGCTGCTGCCAGTGTAAATTCCGATGGCACAGTCAGTCTGGTCGAGGGTTCTACAGATATTGGCGGAACCCGAACATCTATTGCAATGCAATTGGCCGAAGTGCTCGGTATTCGGGCAGAAGATGTCAAACCACAGGTGGCTGATACGGATTCTATCGGCGATACAGATGTGACCGGGGGGAGCCGCACGACATTTGCAACCGGGTGGGCGGCCTATCAGTGCGCCCTGGATATTAAGGAGCAGTTGATCAAGCGCGCGGCGAAATTGTGGGAAATTTCGGCTGATGATGTGGTTTTTGACGATGGCACATTTTCTTCATCTGATTCTTCTAAGACTATCTCGTTCAAAGATTTGGCCGGAATGCTTGACGAAATCGGTGGCCCCGTTATGGGCAGGGCGACCGTAAATCCGTCCGGCGTGGGCGGAGCTTTTGCGGTAATGATTGTCGATATCGAGGTCGATACTGAAACGGGTAAAGTGGAGATTTTGCGCGTCTCTATGATTCAAGACGCTGGCAAAGCTGTTTATCCCAGTTATGTCGAAGGACAAATGCAGGGAGGGGTGGCACAGGGCATTGGCTGGGCACTCAACGAAGAATATGCCTATAATGGAGATGGCCTTTTGGCCAATGCGAGTTTGCTCGATTATCGGATGCCGACGTGCCTCGATTTGCCCATGATTGAGACTCATATCGTCGAAGTGCCAAATCCCGGTCATCCCTACGGTGTGCGAGGGGTGGGGGAAGTCCCGATTGTTCCGCCTGCTGCGGCAGTTGCAAATGCGATTTACGATGCTGTAGGCGTGAGAATGACGAATTTGCCCATGTCACCTGCTGAAGTTCTCAAAGCGTTGTGGGCAAAAAATGGGGGAACTGGGACAGCCTGATTTGTGTGTATCTGAATAGACCGCTATGAACCCAATCCAAAGGGGGTAACATGAATCGAGTGATTTCAATATTCGCTGCCTGGGGACTGGCAGCCCTGATGGCACTGTGTGTTCCTCAGACAGCCGATGCCCTGGGGTTGGGGGTCAAAGCAGGTGTGAGTCTGACGCGCGAACAGCAATTTGACACCATTTACGGCATGGGTGGACAGTTTGACTCTCATCGATGGATGCTCGGTAGTAATCTCGATCTGGGATCAGTTATCTTGCCCAACTTGCATCTGCTGCCGGGCATGGATATCGCGGTACAGGAAAATTTGCGCGTTTATGTCGCCAATCTGGATGTCGTTTACTTTTTTCATCAAACGCCAGTCGGACGAGCCTATATCGGTGGTGGTTTTGGAACCCACTTCTTTCGCCCACAAATAGCGCCAGATACAGACACTATAGCGCCAGATCCAGCGTCTGAAGATATCGAAGGCCCACAAAACGATACCAAAATCAGCGTAAATATCCCATTGGGATATCAGCGCAAATTGGGGCCAGTGTTGTCCTGGTTTGGCGAAATGAAACTCATCATTGCCGACGATGAAAAAGATAGCGCATTGCAATTCACAATTGGTTTTCACTTTGGTAACGAATAGGAAGGATTTATGGCGGGTAGTGAACGCAGAAAAGAGCTTCGTCGAAGGCGACAGAGGCGAAAAAAACGCCTTAAAGCGCGCCGTCGAGAAGCCAGAGGTGGGAAGTAAAAAATGGAAATAAGGAGGTGTGTTTTTTGAAATTTTCTGCTGTTCTTATTATTTTCGCTATCACATCTCTAATTGAAGCCAGTGAATCCACAAGTGATCTCGTCGTCGAGGTGCATCAAGCCCATAGTGGGACGGATTTGTGGTACCGTGTTGGCATTATTAATCCGACCACGCAAGCGATTGATTGGGGAGAAGGTCACAAATACGGCAATGGGCGATTGCCCATGTGCGACCTCGAAGGCAATACGATTGTGGAAGTTCACGAGGGTCACGGCGATTTGACCTTGTGGTATCGCGTGGGAACGGTTAATAAAAAAACGCGGATGATTAACTGGGAAAGCAGTGTCTGTTACGAAGATAGAGGTAGAAACCCGGTTGTCGGCATTCAGGGCAATATTATTGTCGAGATGCACCAGTCTCACGATGGAACCGATTTGTGGTATCACGCTGGTATTTTGGATCGTTCAACCCGGGTTATCAACTGGGGTGCAAGCAGAAAATTTGATCGGGGCCAATTTCCAAATATTGGAGTTTCCAAAGAGGAATTGAATACTATCGTCGAGGTGCATCAATCCCATAGTGGGGCGAATTTGTGGTATCATGTTGGCGTTTTAGATTCGACCTCGGGGTCGATAGATTGGGGAGAAAGCCACAAATATGACAATGGGCGATTGCCCATGTGCGATCTCGACGGCGATACGATAGTGGAAGTTCATCAAGGGCATGATGACTTGCGATTGTGGTATCGCGTGGGGACACTAAAAAAAAAACGCGGACGATTGTGTGGGGATCAAGCGTGAATTACAGCAGTGGGAAAGTACCCACTGTAGCAATCAAAAAGAATATTGTCGTGGAGATGCACCAATCGCCTGTAGGAACAGAGTTGTGGTATAATATCGGCATCATAAATAAAATGACTCGGACTATTAGATGGGGAAAGAGCCGCAAATTGGATAAAGGTCGAGTTCCCAGTGTGGGATTTTGATTGGTGGCGTGGTGAAGGGCAGGCGGACCGTTAAAAGCAAAAAAAATAAGAACCCTTGCCATATATGCAATTTTTTGTACATTAAAGAGAATTATATCAGACCCGTAGTGTCATTTTTCAGGAGGTTTTTCAATGGCTAATCCCAAAGTCATCGCATATTTAAAGCCAGTCTGTGGTTGGAGCGGTGGTGTGCGCGCTGTTCTGGCAAAATATGGATTGGAGTACGAAGACCGCGATATTATTAACAATCCCGACAACTATCGCGAGATGGTTATGAAGAGTGGGCAGCCCTTACAGCCCTGCGTGCAGGTCGGGGATACGATGCTGGCCGATGTCAGCGGTGATGAGTTAGAAGGTTGGTTGATCCAAAACGGCTACCAGCCCGGTGGTCCAGATCCCGCGGTTCCGACGGATCGTTCCTGTACAGATGAAGAGCATGAAGCAATGGCGCGTGCAGCACAGCAACCGACCATTGCCAACCCTCACTTTGGACGATAAAAACAAGGTGGTGGTTTTTTATAATGAGGCGATCCTTAAGGGTCGCCTTTTTCTATTGTGCGAGAGTGTGAATACTATGCAGACACGCGTTCTCAAAAAAGAGATTGCGGGATGTACTCTGTGCAAACGTCTGGTCGATTACTGTCGCTCCTTTGAGTTGGCGGAAAACCGCAAAATTGGCGATTGCGATTACTGGGCAAAACCCGTTCCGGGGTTTGGAGATGTCAACGCACAATTGCTCATTATTGGTCTGGCGCCCGGCGCACACGGAGCCAATCGCACGGGTAGGCCATTTACAGGCGATGGTGCTGGCGATGTGCTGTACCGCGCGCTCTTCCGGCACGGTTTTGCCAATAGGGAAACCGCGGTTGATATCCATGACGGCATGCGCCTGGACAATGTGTATATCACCAATGCCGTCAAGTGTGTTCCGCCTCAAAATCGCCCAAGAGCCGAAGAAAAGCGCGCGTGTCTCGACTGGCTGGCGCAGGAAATGACCTTCTTGCGTCGGGTGAAAATCGTCCTGGCAATGGGCAGGGATGCGTTTGATAGTTATATAAGGCTGGAGAGGTCAGCAGGGCGTGTGACGAGGTTGAACGCCTATCGTTTCCAGCACGGTGGCGTGTACCGGTTTGACGATAAGATCCTCGTGGCGACTTACCATTTTAGTCGCTACAATATGAATACGGGCGTTCTGACAGAAGATATGATCGATGTTTTGTTCCAGCGCGTGTGCGCATTGCTCTCGGAATCCACTTGAGAGGCGGAGTAGGCTTTTTTCTACAGGGTTGGATCGATTGGCTCCAGCACAGCGATATAGGGGAGGTTGCGGTAAGCTTGATTATAGTCGAGGCCATAGCCCACTACAAACTGATCCGGAATGGTAAAACCACAGTGATGGATGGGGACAGGTACGATTCTGCGGTCCGGTTTGTCCAGGAGGGTGCAGATACCGAGACTGCGCGGGTTTCTGTCCTTTAATAATGTGAGAAGTGCAGAGATTGTGCGCCCGGTATCGACAATATCTTCGACAACGAGCACATGACGGTCGTCAATTTCACGGCTGAGGTCTTTTTTGTATGTCACTGTGCCTGAGCTACTTGTACCGACATAACTCGAAATTGCGATAAGATCAATTTCAATGGGACAGCTTATCGCACGCGACAGATCGACTAAAAAGTAGAGGGATCCTGTTAAAATACCCACGAGAACGACACCGTCTGGGTACTGTGCGGAAATTTCGGCACCGAGTTCACGAACGCGGTTCTGAATCGCTTTTTCGTCGATTAAGATAGAACCGAGATGAGGGTCAAAATCCTGCACTGGAAAAACCTCCTTGTGATCGAAAGATGGTATAAATTAAACAATTTATTTTTTTAGTCAAAGAGAACCCTGCCCAAAAAACGTTGATCCATCAATATATGCGTTAATAAGGGGGCGTACACATTTTCTGCGGTATTTGAGAAGAACCCCTTGATTCAGATTTGTAAAAATGCTATATTTGCGTCGAAGCTTATTTGCTTCACAAAAAAACGCCTTGAATCTGCATGAGGGTAGCCCCGCAGGAAGTTTTCCGCTGTTTTAACACCGGGACTTCGACAACCATTTCGGCACCCGGCGGGTTAGGCGTTTTTTGTTTTCTATTTTCACATCTATTCTAAATATGCCCAATAAAATTCGCATACTCCCGGATGATATTGCCAACCGCATCGCTGCTGGGGAAGTGGTTGAGCGACCTGCGTCTGTCGCAAAAGAGCTGATTGAGAACTCTGTGGATGCGGGGTCGGACCGCATTGTTGTTGAAGTTGCTGCTGGCGGTAAGGAAAGCCTGAGGGTCAGTGACAATGGATACGGGATGTCGCGCGATGACGCGCTTTTGGCACTTGAACGACACGCGACGAGCAAAATTCAAAGTCTGGACGACCTGAAAGGGCTGCTCACGCATGGATTCAGAGGCGAGGCATTGCCCAGTATTGCCGCTGTTTCGCGTATGACCCTTGAGACTCGCCTAACAGATGCGGTTGAAGGAACGCGAGTATCCGTGGTGGGCGGGCGCGTGCAGGATGTATCCGCGATTGGCCGGGGACAGGGTACGACCATTACATTGCACGGTCTATTTTTTAATGTGCCCGCCAGGCGAAAATTTCTCAAAAGTGTCGATACGGAATTTCGACATATTGTGAACGCAGTGACGGCTATGGCCATGGCCTATCCCGAGATCGGATTTGACCTCAAGCACAATGGACGCCAGGTGTTGCAACTGGGCAGGTCGCGCTTTGATCGGCGGGCAGAGCAGATATTTGGTGTGCGATATGGCGCAGATGCCATCGGGATTGAGAGCGTGGTGAGCGGGATTGAGGTTCGAGGATTTGTGGGCAAGCCCGAGTCTGCGCGAAAATCCGGTGCTCAGCAGGTTTTGATTGTCAATAACCGATGGGTGCAACACAAAGCCATCGGTTTTGCAGTTTACGAAGGATATGGCGGGCTTTTGCCCAAGGGGCTTGCGCCATCGTATTGCCTCTGTCTGAGCATTGATCCGGCGCGTGTGGATGTCAATGTCCATCCTTCAAAGCGCGAGGTTCGCTTTGCCGATGAGCGGTCGATTTACAGCCTGATCACCCAGGCGGTTCAGCAAGCATTGCGCGGCGCGGATATAATTCCGGAAATGGGCGATGCTGTTATGTCTGTGGCAGATACTCCTGTGAGCATTGCAGAATCTCCCGAGATTACCTATCAGCCCGGGCAACCCAAAGTTGGCGGACAGCCCCAGATGGCATTGCCCCTGACGGTGAGAATGTCGCAGGGCAAAGCAAAGCGGGGAACCGGGATTAATACCGAAGGTCTTGATGAAGAGGATTTTGCACGGGTTTCCGTATGGCAGTTGCACAGCAAGTACATTTTGGCGCATATCAAAAACGGTTTGATTGCAATTGACCAGCAGGTTGCCCACCAAAGGATTTTGTACGAACGCGCCATCGACAATATGCATACCCGTCCCGCGACGAGTCAGCGGCTATTGTTTCCTCTTACGCTCGATTTTGGTGTCAAAGAAATTTTTATTGTGCGCGAAGCTATGCCGCTGTTGGAAAAAATGGGGTTTGGTATTCGCGATTTTGGGGGCCATACGGTTGTTGTCGATGCCATTCCCATGGGGTTGAGAACGTGGCAAGACGGGCAGCTTTTGAGAGATATGATTCGCGATATGGCCGAAGCCGAGCAAGCGACTTCTGTTCCGCCTTCCGTGCAAGGGTGCCAGGTCGCGCCCGAGGAACATCGGCTCGCATCGGTTTATGCCTGGCACACGTCGATTCGCACGGGTGAGGATTTATCGACAGAAGAAATGCGCGCGCTTATCGATCAGTTATTCGCAACGCGAGAGCCTTTTGTCAGCCCTTATGGCAAACCAACGCTTGTGAAGATCGGGCTGGATGAAATCGACAATCGGTTTAAGCGATAGCCATGGCCTCGTTCCGAGATATTCTGGTGATTGCAGGGCCGACGGCATCGGGTAAAACGGCTGTGGGCATTGAACTGGCGCAGAGATTAAACGGCGAAATCGTATCGGCAGATGCGCGGCAGATTTATCGTTTTATGGATATTGGGACGGCAAAGCCGACAGCCGAAGAACGGGCTGCTGCGCGCCATCATCTCATTGATTTTGTCACTCCCGACAAGGACTATAGCGCGGGGCAATTTGCCGAAGATGCATCTGTTGTGATTGAGGATATTCTGAGTCGTGGCAAGGTGCCCATTGTGGTCGGAGGGGCGGGGTTGTATATCCGTGCGTTGTTCGATGGCTTTTCACCTATGCCAAAAATTCCGATGGAGATTCGCACGCGATTGAAGAAAGAGGGGAGAGATTGTCTTCTCAAATTGTACAAAAGATTGTGTGAGGTGGATCCAGAATGGGCTGCAAAAATTCAGGCGACCGATACACAACGCATCCTGCGCGGTCTGGAAGTCTATGAAGTGTCGGGCAAACCGCTTTCTGAACACCAAAAGGTGCCGCCAACGCCGCCGATCCGTCAGGCAGCATCTTATTTTGGTTTGTCCTGGGAGCGCGAAGCACTCTATGACCGGATCAATGCGCGTGCGTGTCTTATGCTTGAGAATGGCCTGATTGAAGAAACGGCAAGCCTTCGCGACAGGGGTTATACTCCCGATCTAAACGCGCTCAATGCGTTTGGATATCGCGAAATATTTCAATATCTCGATGGTGAGACGACGCTTGATCGCGCACTTGCCAATTTGCAACAGGGCACGCGACGCTACGCCAAACGACAGATGACTTTTTTTCGAAAAAATGAGCGTATTGTGTGGGTAGATGGCAGCGATGGTGGTGTGGCAGACGCCATCGTGCAAAACTTTGAAACATGTTGACACCAAATATGAACCTCTGTAAATTTTTCTTAGCGGAGCGGGAATAACTCAGTTGGTAGAGTGCAAGCTTCCCAAGCTTGATGTCGCGGGTTCGAGTCCCGTTTCCCGCTCCATTTTTTGATAAATATTGACTATGACTGAACCAATTCGAGGAAAAGTTGCAAAAGTGCTTAACTCACGAGAAATTGCCATAAATAGAGGTTATGCTGATGGCATCAAGATGGGAATGTACTTTGATGTAATGTCTCTCGATTCTGGTGAGATTAAGGACCCTGATACGAACGAAGTGTTAGGCTCCATTAAGCGTACGAAAGTCAGGGTGAGGGTTACTGAGGTTCAAGAGAAATTAGCAGTAGCCTCTACATACCAACGAGCAACCGTTGATAGTCCCGCCTCCTTTGGTCCATTTGCTCGGTCACTTATGCCCCCTAGTTGGATAAATAAGTATGAGATAGAGACGCTGAGGAAATCAGACTTATTTTCTCCGGTAGATATCGATGAGGATGATAGCTACGTAAAGGACGGGGATCTGGTGGTTCAAGTCATTGAAGATACGGTAGAACAAGAAAATGCAAATATATAATACCCGCTTTCTGACTTGAGAAAGCAGACCGCGGCGGCGAAGAACGATCCATCTTCGCCGCTTTTTTGATATATTATGGATATACAGGAGTTTCCATGGATAACGAAATTCGCATCCACTATGTCAGCCATTTTCTCAAGCTGAGTTTGTGGTATGCGCGATTTCTGATGGGACGGGAGGGGATTGCGTTTGAAGATGCGGTTACTTCTCGGGTCAATACATATCGCAATACGGATTTTTTTGATGGTGAGCACCACCCGGCACGGGGGTATGAAGACCCTGATTGGGACGACTGTTTGAAGGGGTTGAAGGCCATTTTTGACCGCTGTGAGGGTGAAACATGGGAAGAAGAGGGGCTAACCTATTTGTGGCCCCGCGTGAAAAAAGGTTATAGCAGACCCTCTACAAAAGGCCGTCCTTACGAATGCTGGACGTATGACGATGGCGACGATTATATCGCGATCCACATTGGCAATGTGTATCAGCCCAAATCGCCTCTGAGTGAAATGCGAGATGCATTTATGGGCACATTGCTGCAATTATTAAAGGACACACAGCAGCGACGCTCCGATGTGAAGACCGTGAGGTGTGGCAGTTGGCTCAATTCTGCGCCGCCATTTCAAGAACTCTTTCCCAAAAGCTGGAGCAAGAGCGCAATAGTGAGTCAAAAAGCGGGATACACGATGGGGCATTGGGGGCAGTTTATGGATCGCACGGGACGGTTCCATGTCAAAAATGGGGCACATTTGCGGGCAACAGGGGAGTTTCTCTATCCCTGTTCGACCTGTTATGCGCCTATTGATGAGATTGTGGCGCATTTGGAGGCTATGAGGAAGGGTTAGACAGGTTGTTTTTTCAAAGTTTCGGGGACGAGGAAGAGGAAGATACCCGCTGCGGATAGGCCAATGCCTGCAATAGCCAGGGCCGCGGGCGACAGGCCGAGGAGGTCGGCGACATAACCGACGCATACGGGACCAGACATGCGCCCGCCGTCGCCGATGAGGCGCCAGAGGCCCAAGAATTCGCTCAAGGCGTCGCGGGGTGCAAGGTCGGCACCCAGAGTCATCATGGCGCCTGAGCTGAGGCCGTTGCCAAATCCGAGCAGACTGGCGGCAAGGAGAAGGGCGATAAATTCTCCTGTGATGAGGCCAACAGAGAAAAAGGGCAGGTTCAAGTAAGGGGCAAAGGCTTCTGTGAGCGGGATAAGTGCCATGCCAACGGCTTGTAACGCAAAACTGGGGACATTGGCGAATTTGCGTCCAAAGCGATCCATGATGACCCCGGCGGGATAGAACATCATCATGTCGATAAAACCAGAGATCGTCATGATGAGACCGATTTGTTCAAATCCCAGGCCGAGAATTTCGGCGCCGTAAAGCGGTATGATGATGTAGCGACCGCTGCGAATGGTTTGGGCAAAGAGCTGACCTGTACCTGCGGTGATCAAATTTTTGCGGTGGGCGCGAAAGATGTTGGCAAAGTGTCTCACAAGGCCGTGTTGCGGTGGCGATACGCGCTTGCGAGAGGCTTCAACGGCGATTGCCGCGACCACTGCGGCTAAGAGTGTGATGCCGCCATAAACGAGGAATGGATATTTTACGGATGTGACCGAGGCAATATAGCCACCGATGCCAGGTCCTAAAAAGGTGCCGATGCGGCTGATGCCACCAAATACAGAGAGGGCACGGCCCCTCTGGTGGACAGCTGTGGCATCGGCCAAATAGGCATACCGCGAGATGTCCCAAAGTGCGCCGCCAATGCCTCCTACAAAGCGCAGCAGGAAGACCATAAGGATGGTGGGGGCAAAAAAGAGTCCCGCGCCGCTAAGTGCAACTGTTAGCACCCCCAACAGCATCGCTGATTTGCGACCGATGCGGTTGAGTACTATGGCCGCGGGCAGATCGCCAACAAGGTGACCGATACCCTCGGCAGCGAGCACGAGACCGACGAGGCCGTAGGAAATATCAAACGATTTGGCGTAGAGTGGCAAGATGGGGAGGAGCAGGCCACTGCCCAGTCTGAGTAGAAAAGTAGGGATAAAGACGGGAAGGATGAGGGGGTTGCGGAGGATGGTGTTCATTGAAGTAAAAAACAAAAATAAGAGACAAAAAGCAATAAGGGTCGGGTGGCGGGCTGACAAATAATCTATGGATTTTCCAATACGCGAAATATGCTATGCGAGTGGTATTTTTTGGATTGCGGGTAGCTTGCAGGGGTTGACCGGATTTGGGTTTAACTTGCTTTCTATACCGGCAATGGTTTTGTGGTTTCCCGCGCAGGTGGTTGTGCCCGGGGTTTTGATGTCTTATTTGCCTTTGGGCACCGGGCAGTTTATTCAACTGCGGCGAGATGTGGATTGGAAGGTGCTGGGGATGATTGTGGGTAGTGCGATTGTGGGTATGCCTCTCGGCGCGTTTATTTTACGCGATACAGATGCGGAGGTGATGAAGCGCGCCATTGGTTTCGCGATGGTGGTATTGGCAATTGTTTTGCAATTGCGACCGGGTAATCCTTTTCGACATGACGCACTGACCTGTGTGGGGGTGGGTATGTTCAGCGGTTTTTTGTCCGCCAGTATCGGTGTATCTGGACCGCCCCTGGTTCTGTTTGGGCTGAAACAGCGCTGGTCGCAGGCGATGATGCGCGCAACGCTTTTGACCTGTTTCTTGTGTACTTCCACGTTGAGTCTCTGTGTGTTGTGGGCGGTAGGGGTGTTGACGCATGAGAGTTTGCAATTCGTCCTCTGGGGCGCGCCGGGTTTGATTTTGGGATTTTTGACCTCGACCTATCTCCGCACACGGGTTCACCAGGTGGCGGTGTTTCGCTGGATTTCGATTGGGATGGTGATGGCAGGCGGATTAGCCGCGGCGATTTTTTAAGGATAATGTATGCGTGATATAGATACAACCATTCGCAACTTGATGTCAGAGCGCATTTTGCTGCTCGATGGTGCGATGGCTACGATGATTCAGGCTTATGATCTGGACGAGCAGGCGTTTCGAGGTGATGGTTTTGGCGATCATCCCATTGACTTGAAGGGGTGTAGTGACCTTTTGTGTTTGACGCAGCCGCATTTGATCGCGGATATTCATCGGCGATTTTTAGATGCCGGAGCGGATATTATCGAGACGAATACGTTTAACGCCACGCCGATTTCAATGGCGGAATATCAGCTTCAGGACCGGGTTTACGATCTCAATGTGGCAGCCGCGCAGGTTGCGCGACAAGCAGCGGCTGAGGTGACGAGACAAAATCCGAACAAGCCGCGATTTGTTGCGGGTTCTCTGGGTCCAACGAGTTGTACGCTTTCGCTCTCGCCCAATGTGAATGATCCGGCTTTTCGCACGCATGCGTTTGAAGATGTGGTCAATGGGTATTACGCGCAGATCGAGGGCTTGATGGTGGGAGGTGTGGATATAATCATGGTGGAGACGGTGTTTGATACGCTCACGGCCAAAGCCGCGCTATTTGCCGTGTCGCGTTATTTTTCAGATCACGGTGTGAAAGTGCCCGTGATGATTTCTGGAACGGTGGCCGATCAAAGCGGACGCACGTTGTCCGGACAGACGATAGAGGCATTCTGGTTGTCAGTGGCGCACGCACAGCCCTTGAGTGTGGGGATTAACTGCGCCCTGGGTGCGCGGGAAATGCGGCCTTATGTGGAGGCTTTGTCGCATTTTGCACCGGCGTTTATGAGTTGTTATCCCAATGCGGGTTTGCCCAATGAGTTTGGGGAATACGACGAGTCTCCGGGGCATATGGCGGGTATTTTGGGCGATTTTGCCGCGCGCGGGTGGCTCAATATCGTGGGCGGATGCTGTGGCACTACGCCCGAATATATTGCTGCGATTGCCGAGGCTGTATCCGATAAGGCGCCGAGAAAAATTCCCGAGCGTTCTTCTGTGTCGCGCTTTAGCGGTTTGGAGCCGATGATTATTTATCCCGATTCCAATTTTATTATGATTGGCGAGCGCACCAATGTGACGGGGTCGCGGCGGTTTGCGCGGTTGATCAAAACGGGCGATTATACGGCGGCACTGGCAGTTGCACGCGAGCAGGTGACCGGTGGTGCGAATATGATCGATGTCAATATGGACGAGGGCTTGCTCGATTCAAAAGATGCTATGGCGACGTTTTTGAAGCTGATCGCGGGCGAACCCGATATTGCGCGCGTGCCAATTGTGATTGACAGTTCCGATTTTGAGGTGATCGAGGCTGGGTTGAAATGTGTGCAGGGCAAGGCGATTGTCAATTCTATTAGTTTGAAAGAGGGTGAGGCGGTTTTTAAGTCGCAGGCGGAAACCGTGTTGCGTTATGGTGCTGCGGTTGTGGTAATGGCATTTGACGAGACTGGACAGGCGACGTCAATTGAAGACAAGGTGCGGATTTGCCAGCGTGCATATCGCATTTTGACAGAAGATGTCGGGATAGATGCGCCAGATATTATTTTTGATCCAAATATTCTGACTGTTGCAACGGGTATTGAGGAGCACAACGATTATGCGGTCAGTTTTATCGAGGCTGTGAGGCAGATCAAAGATCTGTGTCCTGGCGCGAAGACGAGTGGTGGCGTGAGCAATATTTCTTTTTCTTTTCGGGGTAATGATTACGTGCGGGAGGCGATTCACGCAGCTTTTTTATATCACGCCATTCAAGCGGGTCTGGATATGGGCATTGTCAATGCCGGGCAGTTGATGGTGTATGAGGAAATCCCCGAGAAGTTGCGCGTGCTGATTGAAGATGTGTTGTTCAACAGACGGGAGGATGCAACGGAACGGCTGGTGGATTTTGCCGAGTCTGTGCGGTCAGAGGGCAAGAGCCGTCAAAAAGACGATGCCTGGCGACAGGGGTCGGTTGAAGATCGCTTGAAACACGCGCTGTTGCACGGGCAATCAGAGCATTTGGTAGAGGATCTGGAGGAGGCTCTCGGCAGGTACAAACCGCTGGAGACGATTGAAGGCCCATTGATGGACGGGATGAATGTGGTGGGGGATTTGTTTGGCGCAGGCAAAATGTTTTTGCCCCAGGTGGTTAAAACAGCGCGCGTGATGAAGCAGGCGGTGGCGTATCTCGAGCCTTTGATGGAAGATGAGAAGGCAGGCAGCAGGGCGCGTGGCAAAATACTGATGGCGACGGTGAAGGGGGATGTACACGATATTGGCAAGAATATTGTGGGTGTGGTTTTGGGGTGCAATAGTTACGAGGTGATTGATCTGGGTGTGATGGTGCCTGCGGATCGCATTTTGAAAGTTGCGCGGGAAAAAGAGGTCGATATTATCGGGTTGAGTGGTTTGATTACGCCGTCGCTCAATGAGATGGTCCATGTCGCGGGGGAGATGCAGCGCGAGGGGTTTGACGTGCCCCTTTTAATTGGAGGAGCGACCACGAGCCGCAAGCATACGGCGGTGAAAATCGCGCCAGTTTACGAATATGCAACCGTGCATGTGAAGGATGCTTCGCGCGCGACGGGTGTGGTGGGCACGCTGTTGAACGCAGAGCAGCGCGACGAGTATGTGCGGGCAAATCGCGAGTCGCAGCAGCGGGCATTGGCCGAGTTTGATATTGCTCAAAGGCCGCTTATTTCATACCCGGATGCCCTATCGCGTCGTCAGGTGTTTGATTGGGCACGGGTTGATCTTCCCAGGCCCAAGTTTACGGGTGTACAGGATTTGCGCGATTTCCCAATTTCTCAATTGGTGGATTTTATCGATTGGGGACCGTTCTTCCACGCCTGGGAGTTGCGGGGCAGTTATCCGAAGATATTGAACGATCCGAACAAGGGTGCAGAGGCGCGCAAATTGTTCGATGATGCGCAGGCGATGCTCCAGGCGATTGTCGATGAGGGATGGCTCAGCGCACAGGCTGTGTATGGATTTTTCCCGGCAAATGCCGATGGGGACGATATTGTGGTGTTTGAAGATGAGCGCAGAGATGCCGAGTGGGCGCGGTTGCCGATGTTGCGTCAGCAGCAGGAAAAACGCACGGGGGGACCGTATTTTTCTCTATCCGATTTTGTTGCGCCTGTTGGATATGCAGATTATATCGGGGCATTTGCCGTAACGGCGGGATTGGGCGTTGACGCAAAAGCAGCGGCGTTTAAGCACGCATTGGACGATTATAATGCCATTTTGCTCCAGGCTATAGCGGACCGCCTGGCTGAAGCGTTTGCCGAGTTTTTGCACGCAAAGGCGCGGAGAGATTGGGGATATGGTCTGGACGAGGCGTTGAGTAATGAGGATTTGATCAGGGAGAGATATCGCGGTATTCGCCCCGCGCCCGGTTATCCAGCCTGTCCGGATCACACGGAGAAGCAGACTTTGTTTGATTTGCTCGGGGTTGAGCGAGAGACGGATATCCAGTTGACGGAGAATTTTGCGATGTCTCCAGCGGCTTCGGTCAGCGGATGGTATCTCGCACATCCCGAGGCACGCTATTTTGCAGTGGGCAAGATCGACGCCGATCAAGTGACCGATTACGCACGGCGCAAGGGGATGCATAAGGCGGAGATGGAACGCTGGCTGGCTCCGAATTTGGGGTATAAATAGAGAGATGCAAAAAGTATCCGCAGATGACGCAGAAAAAACGCGAATAATTTGAGCGTTTTACGCAGATGAAAGACGAGAACATGAACAAGGCTTATGTTGAATGGCGAGATGAAGGCTATTGGATTGCGAATAGCCGGGTCTCTCTGGATACTATCGTTATGCTTTTCTGGATGGACAATCTCCCGAGAGCATTGCCCAATCGCTTCCTGTACTGACACTTGAACAGATCTATGGATCTATTGCATTCTTTCTCGCTCATCAAGCAGAAATTGAGACATATCTTGAGAGAGCGAAAACAGATTTCGAGACAATGCGAAAGGCGTCTCGGGAATCAGACCCTGTGTTTTATCAGAAATTAGCAGATGCGCGGCGTCGCGTTGAGACGATTCAAAAATGAAAATACGATTTCAGGCTGATGCGGATCTGAATCAAGCGATTCTACAGGGTACAATCGGGATTGGGTAATCCTGAAGTAAATGCCCCAACGCCACCTTGTGCCTGGGCGACATCGCGCAGGGCCAATAACAGCCCATCAGTCTCACCGCTTGCTTCGCACTCGTCCAGCGCGACTTCCAGGTAAGCCCGGGCTTCTTCGGGGTCTTTGAGAGCTTTTATCAGTCCTTCTTCATAACTGACCGTGTGTTTCAAAACCTGTTTTTTAGTCATGGCTACGGCTCCTCAAATCCTGCCAATGCATTTTGGCGTGTTCAATTTTAGAAGGTAGCGTACACGCTACAAAAAGCAAACAAAAAGTAGCAGGAAAACAGCATGCATATTTATATCGTATTTGCTCATCCAAGTAGGCGATCTTTTACGGGTGATGTGCTCGCAGAGTTCTGTCGTGGATTGGAAGATGGAGGCCACTCGTACGAGATAGGTGATTTGTATGAAATGGATTTCAGGACTGATATGAGTCTGGACGAATACAACCGGGAGATGAATGTGCATGGCAATCGCCCGGAATTGCCCATTCCATCTGATGTAGAGGCTGAACACGCAAAGATCGAAAAGGCCGATGGCCTGGTGTTCATATTTCCAGTTTGGTGGAGTGATTGTCCGGCAAAATTGAAGGGATGGTTTGATCGGGTCTTTGTCTACTGTTGTGGTTTGATCATGGTGTAGATTTTTTTATATTTTAAAAATCAAAGGTAAATTGAAGGCAGGCACACATCCAAAATAGGAGATAGGACGATGGGCCTCAAGATTCAAAACCTTACACTAAAACATTTTCGCGCATTCCGAGAATTGCGTATTAGTGGCTTGGGCCGCGTGAACCTCATCACTGGAAAAAACAACACCGGAAAGTCGTCGGTGCTCGAGGCATTACATATTTTCGCTCATGGCGCAGCACTTGACGTAATTAGCCACGTACTTGAACGGCGCGAAGGAAACATTAGAGTAGAAGGGGAAGGGCGTACTGCTGATAGAGAGCGCCTAATTCAAATTTCCACTCTGTTCTATGGGTTCCCCGAACCTTCAGATTTCACTGAGCCGATCGTCATTTCCACCAAAGACAATTCATGCCCTATGCGGTTGACGATGCAGGTAGGCTGGTTTTCGGAGGAACGTGGCACCGACGGCAACTTGCGGCTGGTTCCTTTGCAAGCAGACTCCTTTGACGAGCCAGATGACGTCGCAGCATTGGTAGTTGAGACACAAAATAAAAAAAAGCGAATCCTTGCACTGGAAAGGCTTGAGCGATACTCTTACCTGAGCAGAATTTCCGCACCTGGTTCTGAAACCCAAATACCCTGCATCTTTGTCAGCCCGTATGATGAACGGACAGCGATATTGGCTCCCTTATGGGACAGGATTTCGCTAACAAAATTCGAGAATCATGTCGTTGAGGCTTTGCAAATCATCGAACCACGGATATCTGCTGTCAATATGATATATGATGAAAACAGTAACATAGGACGCAAGGCGATTGTCCGGATTGAGAATATTGATCGACCTGTACCACTACGGTTGTTGGGCGACGGTGTGAATCGCCTCCTCGACATAGCTCTCTCTCTCATCAACGCTCGCGAGGGGATCTTGTTGATAGATGAATTTGAAAATGGCCTGCATCACACAGTCCAGTTCGATGCCTGGAAGACTATATTCCTCTTGGCCAGGGAACTCAACATACAGGTCTTCGCCACTTCGCACAGTTGGGACGCGGTGGAGGCATTTCAGCAGGCTGCGGCAGAAACACCTGAAGAAGGAGCTCTCGTGCGTCTGACCCGAAGAGGCGAAGAGATCATTCCTACTGTATTCGCGGAAGATGAACTGGCTATTGTGACTCGTAACAGAGTCGAGGTACGCTGATATGGCAGGGCGAAAGATACTCTTGGTGGAAGGCAAGGACGACGAGAATGTCTTGAAACACATTTGCGGGACTCGTGACGTTGGCCGCCTTGACGAGGTGAAAAATCTTGGCAACGTTGACGAACTGCTTGTAAGCATACCCACTGAGCTCAAAGGTAGTGATTTGGAAGCTGTGGGCGTGGTCGTAGATGCCGATACTAATATGAATGATCGCTGGCAATCAATTCGCAATCAAGTCATTGGGATCGGATACCAAGATGTGCCGAGACAACCGGCTCAGGACGGAACCATTCTTGAGCCACCCGCAGGAACACTGTTACCAAAAGTAGGTATTTGGATTATGCCGGATAACCGAACAGATGGAGTCTTGGAGGATTTTCTACGCTTTCTCGTCCGTCCACCAAACGATCTGTTCGGCCATGTAGAGGCGAGCGTGGCGACTATCCCACAAGAACATCGGCTTTTTAAGGACCTGGATGAAATCAAGGCGATTATACACACCTGGCTTGCCTGGCAAGAAGATCCAGGCAAACCCTACGGCACAGCCATTACCGCTGGCTTCCTTGATCCAAACGTCGCTGAGGTAGATACTCTCGTTTCTTGGCTGAAGCGATTATTTTTTTCAAACAAAGCCTGACGATGATATTTTTAATAATCGCCTTCGCCCTGAAATAGGCGTGGCACGGGCGGATATGGTTGTGTTGGGAGGGATGACAGAAGGCGGAGAGAGCGTGAGACAGAGAAATCTTGCATGGGCTTATCAGTTGGGAAGGGAGTATGGTTGACAAATATGACATCACATCTTATGTTTATTCGTACATACGAGAGGATACACCATGCAGATTCCAACACCACAAGACAAACTGGCTGAAGTAGATGCCCGATTGTCGCGTATCGAAGGCATTGTTGAGCAGTTGAGCACGCGCTTGACCAGTGTCGAGACGCGCTTGAATAGTTTGGAAAATCGACAAGCCAGCAATTTCAAGTGGCTTGTCGGTATCCAGATCACCACGATTATCACACTCGGAACGCTCATTCTGTTCAAACCCGGCTAAACGCAAAGGAGTTTTTCCGATAGTATTCTAAATCAAATTATATCTGTGTATATGTTTGTCCACCAGCTATTTACCCCCACAAGTTCAATTTGTTTTGTGGGGTTTTTTTTATTTCTTAGCAGTCTATTTTCTATATTGCCGAATAATCTTATATTTGAAATGCGTTTGGTGTGTTTGACTGAGCGTCGTATTATTGGGAAATGAAGGAGGTGACCCGTATCAAATATAGAGACAATCAAGTCGGCAAATAAAAAAGACTGGGACAAATGGGATAAACAGATCGAGGCGGACTCAAAATCGGGGAAATTGGATTTTTTAATCGCTGAAGCCGAAAAAGAGAAAGAGAAGGGTAAGCTCAAAGAGCTTTAATGCATCGGACGGAAAACGAAAAGGTATAACATGTGCAGAGCAAAAATTGTGAGTACACTGGGTCCAGCGAGTTCGTCAGGTCGGGTGATAGAGCAACTGATTGGGGCGGGGGTAGATGTTTTTCGGCTCAATTTTTCACACGGTACACGAGATGAACACGCGGAGAATGTCGGGCGCATTCGGCAGATTGCGGATAACATGCAGCGCAGTGTCGCCATTTTGCAGGATTTGCAGGGACCAAAAATGCGGGTGGGGAAACTCGCACAGGACCCGATTGAATTGAAAGAAGGCAACAGACTGATAGTGACGACCCGCGAAGTGCTGGGCGATGCCGAGTGTGTATCGACAACTTATGCGGGGTTGCCCCGAGATGTGAAGCCCACAGATCGCATTTTGCTTGATGACGGACATATTGAGTTGATAGTGCGCGAGGTCTATCGCTCGGATGTCGTGTGTGAGGTTGTGGTGGGCGGGCTGTTAAAATCCAATAAGGGCATCAATTTGCCCGGGGTGCGGGTCAGCGCGCCTTCTCTGACGACCAAAGACCGAGAGGACCTGGATCTGGGCATCGAATTGGGCGTGGATTATATAGCTTTGTCTTTTGTGCGGGAACCCGACGATGTGCGAGAGGTTCAACATATTATTGAACAGGCAGAGAAGGAGATCCCTGTTATTGCAAAGCTGGAACGCGCCGAAGCCGTCGATCACCTCGAAGATATCCTCGATGTTGCCGATGGCGTAATGGTTGCGCGGGGCGACCTGGGCGTGGAATTATCGCCTGAAGACGTGCCGGTGATTCAAAAGCGCGTGATATCGGCGGCCAATCGCGCGGGGGTATTCGTGATTACGGCCACGCAGATGCTGGAGTCGATGACCGATCACCCTCGGCCCACGCGCGCCGAGGCGTCAGATGTGGCCAATGCGATTTTCGACGGCACCGATGCGGTGATGCTGTCTGGCGAGACCGCGATTGGTAAATATCCCGTTCAAACCGTGCAAATGATGGTGCGAATTATTGAGAAGGCCGAAGCGAGTGTGGAACTGGCTCCGCCAATTCTGAATCTGGATTCATCGCTCTCTTTCCCGGATGCGATAGGGCAAGCCGCCGCTGCGGTATCAACTGCGGTATCTCCCAAAGCCATTGTCGCATTTACCCAGTCGGGATCTACTGCGCGTCTAATTTCAAAACGCAGACCGCGCACGCCAATTATCGCATTTACGCCCAGCGCGCGGATATGTCGGCGGTTGTGCTTGTGCTGGGGCGTTGAACCCCGTCAAATTACACTAATCGACGACACGGATCGCATGGTTGCCGAAGTTGAAGCGCGGTTGCTCTCTGAGGGCAATGTGCGTTTTGGAGATACGCTGGTGATTCTGGCCGGTGCGCCCATCACGGCGCGTGCCGAGACCAATTTGCTGAAATTGCATCGGATTGGGGAAATTTAGCTCTCATGAATGAAAAACAGATAGAAAATGCCGCGTCTCATGGCCCCTGTCTCCTTTAACCCCTATTTTCTCATGACTCATTGTGATAGAATGGATTACACCGATCTCCTAAAGGTCCTCTTCGTCAGATTGAGGGCCTGTTTTATACTGGTCGCTCTAATAACCGCTGTGCCAGCCTATGGAGAAACCCCGTCTGATGCCCCCATTGTGAGGTGGCACTACATTTCGGGCCACCGAGCCATTTGGGGAAGTGAATTGAAAGCACTAATGGTCGCGCGAGCCTCGCCGTGGTACGATTTTTTGCCCTGGGTCCATGCGCGCAGATACGATCCTTTGATCCTGACATCTGATCTGGAAAAATTGCGAGCATATTACCGCGATCTGGGATATTTGGCAGTATCGGTACATTCGACTATTGAGCAGCTTAGCGCAGATGAGATTGGGCTGGAGATACATATTACAGAAGGACCTTTGACGCGGATTTCCAGAGCATCGGTAATTGGTGGCGAAGATATTGAGAACGCTTTTGGACAACTTGAGGGCAAGCCGCTATCACACGAGCGCGTGAACAAGGGCGTGTCGGAGGTTGTGAGCGAGTTGCGTAATAGGGGCTATGCGTTTGTGCGAGCCGAGGTCGAGACGACGATTGTGGCACAGCAGGCCGAACTCGTTCTAAAACTCGCGTCTGGTCCCGTATGCTCTCTGGGTACTGTTCAGATATCGGGCAACAAAGCCGTGTCTGAGAAGACCATTTCGCGTGGCTTGACATTTCAATCGGGCGAGCAATTCAGCGAAGCGGCGTTGCAGAAAAGCCAGCACCTGCTATACCGCGCAGGGGTGTTCCGGTCTGTGGCTTTGGTCTTAAAAGATAGTTCGGAAAATCAGGTGGATGTGGATGTGCGCGTGTCTGAACGACCTTTTCAAGCACTGCGCCTGGGTGTGGGATATGATACGGATGAAGACTTGTGGACATCGGGGGCGTGGACTCATCGCAATTTTGGTGGGGGTGCTCGCCAGCTCAAATTGTCTGGGCGGATTTCCGGGAAGAATAGGGAAACATTGCTGGGTCTGCGGCAGCCGTATTTTCTCAGCAGCAACAATTGGTTGAATATTAGCGGGTTTGTGCAACGCGAACGGCAGGCAGCGTTTGTACAGGACGAGTTGGGGGGAAATTTATCTCTTGAACGAAATATCACGACTGTGACGGATCTGATCGCTCAGTTCAGCGGTGGTGTGGTTGATTTTTCGGCCGATAGCGCGTTCGCAGAGATGAAGGTCGGGTTGCTTGTAGATACTCGCGACGATATTTTTGACCCGCAATCGGGTATGCTTGCACAGTTCACAGTGCGCGAACGCGGGCAGTTTCTGGGATCAGATGGCGAATTTTTGCAGGCAACCGCAGAGGGGAGATGGTTCCGCCGTATGCCCCTGCGAAGTGTGCTGGCGCTGCGCGTGCAGGGCGGTGTGATTTTTGAACTGGGCAAGGCGGGGGGCGTGCCCAATGTCGAGCGATTTTTTGCAGGAGGACTCAATAGCGTGCGGGGGTGGGGATTGAATGAATTGGGGCCAAAAGACCATCAGGGTGAGCCAACAGGTGGTTTGAGCCGTGTGGAGATGAGCGTGGAGATTAGAACACAGGTATTTTTTTCACTTGGTACAGCCATTTTTATAGATGTGGGCAATGTCGATGCGAAGTTGGGGGCTTTTACCCCCGGATCGCTTAAGTACGCTGTGGGCGTGGGACTTCGATATTTGAGTCCGGTTGGTCCCGTGAGATTTGATGTGGGCTACCGCTTGTCGGATGATGGGACAGTGGAGAAAAGAATTCAGTACCACATTAGTTTAGGGCAGGCATTTTGAGAAAAGACGAGTATCCGCAGATGGACGCAGATAAACGCAGATGGAAAAGTCAAAAGCAACGACTGAAAAGGCAGTAGTCAAATGTGCAGACGAGCGAAATCAATAATCTGGATCATGGTGGGCATGGGCATTGTGCTGGCGGTGGTGGCGATACTGGTCTCGGGTGGCTATGCCAATGATCTTTTGCGCGGGTTGGCGCAGCGCGCCCTGTCTCGGCAAGGGGATGAGATCTATCGGATTGGTGAGATTCAGGGCAATCCGCTGGGGGATTGTCGCATTGTGGATGTGCAGGTTGGGGATTGGGCGCATGTGGATACGCTCGATGTGGCGTACAGTTTTTGGGGACTGTTAAGGGGAAAGGTTTTGGTTCGTCGGCTGAGGTTGTCGAGAATTGAGATGCGGATTGACGCTTCTGGCGAAGGGATCGAGACGTCAAGGGGGGATGTTCTGCTACCTTTGGATTTGGATATTGAGTCGCTGGAGATAGCGGATGCCAATATTGTAGTTGATGGTACACAGGTGCGCGATCTCGCCCTAAAGGGCGCTATTTTCGCGGGAGAATCGAAGTGCCGTTTGATCCTGGAGCGTTTTCGCTCGGTACAATTCGATCCACCGCTGGAAGTGACCAATTTGTCAGGCATTGCCATTTTGCAGGGCGGTCACTTGCTACTGAACGATGTGGCGCTACACACTCACGAATCTCGCATTTTGCTGCGCGGGTCGGTGCGGCAATTGGATAATCCCGAGGTAGATCTCGTTGTGGAAGCCGATTCTTTATGGCTGGCAGATCTCAGAAACCTGGTCGATCTGCCCACACGCGCTATGCAGATGCATGGAAACGTGAAGGGTAGCTTGCAATCCCTTGTTACAGAACTGGTTGTGAAAGACGAAGAAGTTTTAATTGCGTTTAATGGCATTATGGGAATTGCGCCGTTTGCATTGCGTGGAGATGTGGTTTTAAAGATCGAGACCGATGATCTCATTTCGTTGGGATACACAGGTGGATTTGACACCGATTTACCCCATATCAGAACACGTATGGACGGGATGGTTACTTTTGCAATAGATTCTTCTGGTGTGGAGAGTGCTGTTGCCGAGGGTGTTTTTCAGCGCGTGCAGTTCGGGGATACGCGATTTGATTCTGTGCGTTTTGCCGGCAATTTGGCAAATGGCCTGTTGCGGGCACAGGTCACTGCTAACGGGCCAAGTGGCAATATAGTGGGTAGTGGTGAAGTGCGGTTGAACACCTGGGATGGCGAATGGGAAATGCGATTTCGCGATTTGCACACTGGGCACTTTCCCTACGTGCCCGATAAAGTCGGGCGGACGACAGGGCGTATTGATGGTGCGAGATATGTAGATCAACGGCTTTTTATCGATCATTTTGAGACGTCTCTACAAAATTGGGGAACGCGCGTCAATGGAAATGGGCAATTGCATTTTGAGGAAGAAAAACCGGCTATTGAGGGGAATATCCAGGCGGAGGTCGCGTTACCCTTTTTGACAGGCACAGATAGGTGGGGCACATCACTGACGCTTGCGGGCAATGTGGATGGCATCGCAGGTGGCGATTTGACCATTGAATTGGCGGGGAATATTGTGGGTAATGCTGCGGCAGATAGTTTGCGAGTTTCCGCATTGGTCGATTCTGATTGGGCATCTGATATTCGCGCTGATCTATCGGGCGCGGGTGGAATGTTTTCCACTCAGGGGCATATTGATCGGTATTCTGAGGGCCAATGGCTGATGGATGTACAGGATTTAGAGGCGATAGGCGAGGTGATAGATGTAGATTTATCGGGGGCAGTGGCTCTATCGGGCACCTGGTCAGGAACGTTGGATGCGCCCGGTTTTACTGCACAAGGTAGCACAGATAGCATCGTTGTGGTGGGCATCCCGCTTCAGAATGTTGCAATTGAGACGCGATGGTCGCGTCCGGATTCGGGTGCTGTTAACCTGAAAGTGGATCGCTTGACCTGGGGAGATCGGTCGTTGCAAGCTGTGTTTTTCGATGCTGTGTATGTACAGGGCGAAACATCATTTTTGTTGGGTAGTGACGTACAGCAGGACAACCGCGTCCTTTTTTTCGGACACGCAGGAGAAAAAGAAGATCATTTTCAGGTTGCGATGGATTCACTTTACGTTAAAGTCGATCAGGTGGTGCTGCATAACGAGGGACCTGTTCGGTTTGCGTATTCGCCATCTCACGGCGTTCACATCGAGCATTTGGTGCTTTCTGGGCCAGCGGGGCGTTTGATCGCGCGAGATCAACAGGGTTTTCAGGCAACCGTAGAGGTGTTGTTGAAAGATCTGGATTTGCGCCCCTGGGCATTTCTGGCGGGTGCTTCAGGTATGGGGGGCATTCTCAATGGTGAAGTGCTTTTTGCCGGCACATTGACTGATCCACTTGTTTTTTTTCAATTCGATCTTGCAAAGGGCGAAATATCAAGAGTGGGGTTCGATAGTGCCACAGGAGAGGTGTCTTTGGGGAATGACAGGATACACTTTGAGGTGAAAGTCGTACCCGATAGAGATGAAGTCCTGGCACTGTTAGGCAGTTTTCCCATTGCAGGTACAGGTGATATGCATTTGCGCGCTCGGTCTGAGGGGGTCGCTTTGAGGACACGCCCAAACTTAGCGGATGAAAAAACAGAATTGGCCGGGATAAAACGGTCTGAGGAAATGGTAATTGGCACAGTTCCAAACGCGTTTTTCGGTGCCGCTGAGGGGATTTCAGGGATGTTATCTTTCGATCTGGAAGCGCGCGGTCGTTTTGAGAAACCGGACATTCAAGGTGTAATCGAAATTCGAGATGGGGTATTCCACCTGCCCGAACTGCATCGGTCTTACGCGCCTGTTTCGGGGCGTGCTGTGGTTGAAGATGAAAAAATTCGGATTGACAGTCTTGCGATTGGGACTTCGGCGAATCTTTCCGGCGATATAATGCTTGAGGGTTTTTTGCCGAGCAGATGGGATTTGTCTGCACAACTCCGCGATTTTGAACCAGTTGCCCGGCCCGAACTACAAATCGTGACAGATGGACAATTGCAGATCACGGGAACGCCGCAGGGCAGCAAAGTTGTGGGCAAACTGGCGATGAAACAGGCAGAGATTCGACTGGCAGAATTGCTCGGAGTACCGAGCCTGGCGACAAAACAGGCGGAGATTCGCTTAACGGAATTGTTTGAAGAACCAAGCCCGGAAATGCCGTCGTTTCTGAGGGACCCGGAAATACACCTGCAAGTGTCTGCTGACAGACAGGTGTGGTTGCGCGATCCAGCCTTTGAGGTGGAAATTGGGGGCGATCTGGATGTGATAAAAAATCGCGAAGATTCGCGTATTTACGGTACGTTATCGAGCCGTCGAGGCAATTACATCTGGCAAAACAACCGCTTGCGCATTACACGAGGTGAAATTCAATTTCAGGGCAGGCCCGACTGGAATCCCGATCTGGATATTCGCGCCGAGACGCGCGTGCGCGCTGTGATTACAGAGGGCGAGAAGCCAGAGCCTGTTGATATTATTGTCATAGTGGGGGGGACATTGACGTATCCGCAGATTTCATTTGACAGCAGCGATCCGTCATTGGGGGGGGATATGGGGAATATTGCATCTCTATTGTTAACAGGCAGACCGGCTGATCAATTTCAGTTTTCCCGCGATCATACGCTGGACCTGTTTGCGGGGGTTGTTGCAAATCGCCTGGGGCGACACATTGGACAAAAATTGCGCCTGGATCTTGTGGAGGTCGATATTGGCGAAGGCAATCTCCCCAGGATTCGATTGGGCAAGTATATTGGGGACAGGTTGTTTATAAGTTATGCACAGGATTTTTCGAGCACGGCTTATGAAGCGACGATGGAATTTGAGATCTTCCCAGAGGTGATATTGGAAGCGAGTCAGATAGAAGAGGTGAATGAAGGTAATAATCAACGCAGGCGAGGATCGATAGGGTTATTCTGGAAGAAAGAGTGGTGAGTAAACATATATCATTTATCATTGAGGTGCTATTATGAGAGACAGGCCCCCAATTCATCCAGGTGAGATTTTGCAAGAAGAATTTCTGAAGCCAATGGGAATCAGTTGCTATCGTCTTGCTCGTGATATTTGCGTTCCTGCAATAAAAATCAACAAAATTATTCGCGGGGAAAAGGGTATTAGTGCAGATATAGCACTTCGACTTGCTCGTTATTTTGGCATGTCGGTTGAATTCTGGACAGGCATTCAAACACATTATGAGATAGAAAAAGCAAGAATGACATTGGCTGATCGGATAGAAAAGGAGGTCAAGATTTTTGCACCTGCGTAGTTGCGTAATGTGCTACAGTATTGACAGTAAAAATTGTTTAAGAAACTGCCGTCCAAAAATATCGGATGGCAGTTTTTTATTATAGGGTAATTTTCAATAGTTCAGCTACTTCTTCTGATGTGCGATATTTGACGTCAAAAAGCTGGGTAAGATAGAGTTGATAGGTCATGTAGCGCCCCAAAATGATAGTGTGATCTTCACCTGCGATGTGGCGTTGCCAGAGCCTGGAGGTTTCAGATGTGTTGTAGAGAAGATGGTCGCACAAATTTTTACCCGGCGATTGGCGTAACCAATTTGCGTAATCGGCAAAGGTATGGGGCGTGGGGTTGCGAAATCGGGTGAGACCTCGCAGGATCCTGACGGTCCAGGGAGAATGAGATATGGGAAATCCCGTGGCCTGATAGGGAATATTTTTGAAGTATTCGGGGAAAGTCTGGAGAAGCATTTGTCGGTAGAGCCGATTGTTGGCTTTTTGTTGCAGGGGAATAGAATAGAGAAATTCCTGAACCTGATTGTCGAGGAATGGCAAGCGGTATTCGAGGCCGTGTAAGAGTCCCAGACGGGGACCGTGCACGGTGAATCCACGCATCCGCCAGTCTATGTAAAAAGCATGTGCCGATCCCGCATTGTTAAATGCGGTTTCGAGGTGTTGGATTGTGTTGCGATCTGTCCGAATGTGTAGCTTATTTTTCAGGTAAGCAGAGAGTCCGTTTGGATGAAATAGATGGCCTGCACCTGCTAAGCCATCGCCACCTGCGCCATTGAGACAAATATCACAGGCTTCCTTCTGTTGTTTGAGGTGTTCAATGCCGTGCATGTGGAGCAAGTCGAGCGCGCCATCGGCATACCACACGCCGGAGATTCTCGGCAAGAGCCAATTTTGACTGTGGAGGGGGAGGACGGTATGTGGCGCGTTTTTTACAGATGCTGCTTGAGTTGCAATGCGAACATCAGCGCTGTCGGGATGACCAAATGTGAAGGTTTTAGGGGCGCTGGACATAGCGGCGAGGATCGCACGCGAATCGAGGCCTCCGCTGAGAGCGAGACCGGTTTGCGACGTGGTTCTCTGTTCTACGGCAGTGCGAAAGCGCGCACCCAATTCATGTGCCAGTTCGCGTTGGCTGTGATGTCCTGCAAGAGGAGCAATTTCATCCCACGACCAGTAGCGCTGCTGTGTGAGGCTACCATCTGAGATGCGAAATGTCATTTGCGTTGCAGCGGGCACGGGAGCAACGCCTTTGAGATAGGTGCGATCAGAAGGCAATTGCCCGGTGGCGAAAAATATGTCGCGGGAAATGGGGTCAATCACAGGCGAAAACTCGGGCAACGCAAGAAAAGCTTTGGTCTGAGAGGCCCATGCAATGCGATTGCCCAGACGCGTCCAGTAGAGCGGGCGCAAGCCATAGCGATCAGTGACAATGTGCAGTTCATTTTTGTGCGTGTCGAAAACCACCCCGGCAAAAAGGCCATCGATACGGTTCAGTAGTTCGCGCTCGCTCGTGATGGCCTGAACCAAAAATTCGGGGTCAGAAGTAGCAGAGCGAGACAGCGCGGCGCGGTTAAAAAATTCACCGTCGAGATAGGCAATATGTCCCGTTTGTGTCTGGCAAACAGGAGGTGTGGTACGCCAATTGGGTGCGAACGCGACGCCCGCAATATGCGGGGCAACGACGAAGGGATGCGCTTTTTGGTGTACGACAAGGCTGTCTGCCATACGCGTGAGCGCGCGGGTGAGTTCGCGGAAGTCAAGAGGCGATTGGGATGTGAATCCTGCGAGCATAAAAAATACCTGTCTGAATACCCACTGACGTTCATCCGAGATTATATGTACCCAATATAAGGAAAACTTTATGATTTCACTTTTCATTTTTTGCTTTTATAGGTACAATAGGACAGTTCTAATATCGTCGCATTTAACCACAGAGGTCGAAATGGCGGAGAAGAATTACAAGGTTCGCGCAGCGCATTGCAATTGGCGGGCATCAGAGGAAGAAATATACCAGACTTTGCGCCGCATTACAGACCCATTGCATCGGTCGTGGGAAAAGCTGGAGAAAGCCAATCGAATTGTGATCAAGTTCAATATGATGAAGCTACACAACCGCATTATTTACTACATGGGACGACGGCGCGAGTTGGTCGATGATATGGTCGCACGCGCTGTTTTGCGTTTGTTGCGCGAACGAACCCGTGCGGAAATTATTGCGACGGATACCAATCCTTATACGCGCGAACATCTGATGGGTGAGGATTTTAATTACGCGCATATTTTGAAAGAATACGATGTGGGATTTGTCGATTCAAACGCGCCGCCCTTCAAACTGTATGACGTGCCGGGGGGCGGATGTATGTTTGACCGCTATACGCTCAGCGCGTGTTTTGAAGGAGCCGAGGTGGTTTCTGTGGCTAAGATGAAGAATCATCTGTTTATGGGGATTACGCTTTGCATGAAAAACCTGTTTGGTTTGCCTCCGATCACGCTGCCGCACGGCCGTGTAAGATCTTATTATCACCACTTTATCCGCCTGTCTTATGTGTTGCCCGATTTGGGATTGATTACCCAACCCTGTTTGAATATCGTGGATGCACTAACCGGGCAATGGGGAAGAGAGTGGGGCGGACAGGGGCGTATCTGCAATGCGTTATTAGCGGGTGACCATGTAACTGCTACCGATGCATGTGGTGCTCATTTGATGGGTCACGACCCCGCGTCTGATTGGCCTAACCCGCCTTTTCGGCGCGACCGCAATCATTTGTTGATCGCGGACAGGCGCGGTTTTGGTACGGTTGATTTGCGCGAGATCGATTTTGAAAGCGAGGTATCTGCCCCCCTGGCCGAGTTTGATTCGGAGCGCACAGATAGCGAAAAAATAGTGGAAAGCTGGCGTCGCACCACTTGTGAGCAGGCTCTGATTTACCAGGACCGGCGGCGGGGTATCGTTGACCGGTATCGGAATGAATTTATCTTTTTGCAAGATGGCGACGTGATCTGGCACGGTGCGGACCCTGCCAATTTGGGCAGCCGCAGGCAGTTGAGTGGACAAAAAAAGGACCAGGGGATGTGGCTTAAGTTAGTCGATCCCGAAGAAACCGAAGGCGAACGCTTTGAGACTTATGAGGCGTGTTTGGGAATGACGGGGTAAATCTGCTGAAACAGTGCAAGAGATATGGATATTTTGCGAACTGATACCGCCCATGTCTGGGCAGTGGATTTAGAGCGCGAGACACACCTGTTGGACGAGGTGCTATCGGCAGATGAGTGGGCGCGTGCGGATAGGTTTCTCTTTGAAAAGCACCGAGCGCATTTTGTTGCTGCACGCGGATGTCTGCGCGCGATTCTCGCAAAATACATGGAGTGCAAGCCAGGTGAACTGGCTTTTTTTTATGGCGAACACGGCAAACCCGCTCTGGCATCTCCCTGGGATAAATCCCAATTGCGATTCAATCTGAGCCATTCGGCAGGACTGGCTCTTATCGCGGTTTCTCGATGCTGCGAGATTGGGGTTGATGTTGAGCATCTCGATCGTAAGGTAGATCAGCTGAAAGATATTGCGAGACGCTTTTTCGCGCCGGGCGAATACGAGCGGTTGTCTGCGTTGCCGCGAGAAGAACAGCGTCGGGCTTTTTTTTGTTGCTGGACGCGCAAAGAGGCATATCTGAAAGCTGTGGGTACCGGTCTTGCCCGGTCATTAAAAAACTTTGAAGTCAGCTTGGGGCGCAAGGCAAAATTGTTGTGGATAAAAAAAGGCAATATAGAGGATTGGACACTGCTACACCTCGAACCCGCAGAGGGTTATGTCGGCTCGGTCGCGATTGCTGGGAAAGATGTTGAGGTGAAAATGGTGAAACACTTATTGCGCGATCTTTGTCTGAATAAGGGTGTGACAAAACGCAGGGATGACTCAGGAGCATAAGATGGACCGTTTACTGGATAATGAACAAAACGGTAGTTTGAATTGGTTGAAACACGCTTTACCCGATGGGGAAGACGAACTCATCCGGGTACAGACCGATCTGGATGAAAAAGGCGACTTCGGAAACCAGTGGGTGGTTGTGACGCGCAATCGCGTGCTGGTGCGGCAAAATGGCTCGATTGCAGATATTCCTATTTCCGAAATTGAACTGGCGCGAACCGAGGCTCTGGTGGGCGGTGCGCGTCTGGAAATTCATCGAAAGAATAAGCCGACCATCCACGTCCCGTATTCTATGACGCAGGCACAAAAATTTTCAGAGACCACGCGGGGAATTGAGCAACTGCGCAAGGAACAAGAATTTTTTATCAATGTGCATCTGGATCGCACAATCTGTGAATCGTGCGGTCGGCTATTGCCTGAAAAAAATGGGATATGTCCGGCCTGTTTGAACAAATTTGCAACGCTGGGACGCATTGCATCGTATTTGAAGCCCTACAAAACACGCGCGATTGTGCTGGCTCTGGCATCTATTGTGACGACGGTTGCCGAGTTGATTCCGCCTTATGTGACAAAGCTCATTGTCGATGATGTGTTGGTGCTGCCCGAGGGCACAGAGGTACAGTACGACGAACGGCTCAGTTTGCTCGGCTGGCTCGTGCTGGTCCTGGTGGGTATCCGGCTGCTAACCTGGGGGGCAGAATGGGCGCACGGCTGGACAGTTACATGGCTTTCCGCACGGGTGACGGCGGATATACGCAGCCAGCTTTACAGGCGTTTGGAATTGCTATCCCTGCAATTTTACGACAAGCGGCAAGTTGGCGCAGTGATGTCGCGTGTGACGACCGATAGCAGTCGTTTACAGATGTTTTTGGTCGATGGCTTGCCCTATCTGGTGATCGAGGCGATGATGTTGCTGGGGATTCTCGCCGCGCTGTTTATGATGAGTTGGTCACTGGCTATTCTGGTGCTGATTCCCGTTCCGTTAATTATGATCTGGGGATATGCGTTTTATCGGCGGATGCGGAAGTTTTTTACCCGCTGGATGCAGTCGTGGTCTGAAACCATGGCACGGGTCAATGAAGCGCTCACGGGCATTCGAGTGGTGAAGGCTTTTGCACAGGAAAAGCAGGAAATCAGGGTGTTCAAAAGGCGCAATGATAAATTGACGCGCATTGGCATTACTACAGAGGTCAACCGGGGCATTTTTTACAAAACGATGACCCTGTTGACGGCGGCGGGCGTAATTATTGTGTGGTATTACGGAGGGCTGGAGGTGATCGATGGGGAGTTGACGCTCGGCACTTTGATGGCTTTTTACAGTTATATGATGTTGCTCTACGGCCCGCTGGAATGGTTTGGGATGGTCAATTCGTGGATGACGCGCGCCATGGCCGGTGCTGAGCGCATTTTTGAGATTATCGATACGCCCTCCGAAGCATATCAGGACCCCAATGCCGTGCCGATGCCGCATATTGAAGGGCGCGTAAAGTTCAATGACGTCACGTTTGGATACGACAAGAGCAAGCCCGTGCTGCACGAAATCGACCTCGATGTCAAACCGGGAGAGATGATTGGTCTGGTCGGGAAGTCCGGTGTGGGCAAGACGACAACGGTGAATCTGATTTGTCGGTTCTACGATGTTGACCGCGGAAGCATTGAGGTGGATGGGGTGAATTTGCGCGATATTCGGCTGGAGGATTTGCGGTCTCAAATTGGCATTGTGTTGCAGGAGCCGTTTCTCTTCTCGGGCAGTATTGCAGAAAATATTGGCTATGGCAAGCCGGGCGCGACATTCGATGAGATTGTGGAAGCGGCCAGGGCTGCCCATGCACACGATTTTATAGTGACGAAGCCCGATGGCTATGATACGCTTATCGGCGAGCGTGGAGAATCGCTTTCGGGAGGTGAACGGCAGCGCGTGTCCATTGCACGGGCTATTTTACACGACCCCAAGATTTTGATCTTAGACGAGGCCACATCGTCTGTTGATGTGCAAACGGAAAAACGCATTCAAGATGCGGTTGTGCGATTGGTCAAAGGACGAACAACTTTTGCAATAGCCCACCGTTTATCCACCCTTCGCAATGCCGATCGGTTGCTGGTGATGGATGCCGGACGCATTGTGGAAATTGGAACTCACCACGAATTGCTTGAAAAGAAGGGCATGTTTTACAAATTGGTGCAGATGCAAGAAGAGATTTCGCAGATTATTGCGATTAAGGAATAGGTTCACATGAATTACGTCCCAGAAAAGCCATTGATCGAAGAACTGCCGCCATCTGTGGCAAAAAAGCTGCGTGCGGCGAAGCCCAATGGCGAGACCGTGCTGATGCAGGTGGCGACGGATCTTGACGAGTCCCTGAATTACAATCCTCAGTGGGTGGTGGTGACCGATCAACAGGTGCTGGTAATTCCCGAATCGGGTGTGGATGGCACGCAGTCGATGGCGATCGGCGATGTGGAAGAGGTGAAAGTGGAAGAGCGCGTTGGGTTGGGTGCCCTGGCGTTGACACACAAAGCTGGACCGGAAATACAGGTGCCGTATTCACCATCTCTCACCGCTGTGTTTGCCGAAGTAGCCGATGGAATTAGGCAGTTGACGGATAATGAGCCGCTGACATTGCCCACAGAATTGGAGCAGACGCACTGCGAACGGTGTAGCCGTCGGTTGCCGGAAAAAAATGGGGTGTGTGCTGCGTGTTTGAAAAAGTGGCAGACGTTTCGACGCATTGTGGGTTATATGGCCGCTTATCCCGTGCGCCTAATTACAACCATTGCTCTGACGTTTGTCAGTGCCTTATTTACGCTGTTGCCGCCCAAAATTACAGAATATGTGATTGACGGTGTTTTGACAGCGGGCTGGGATGCGGTTACAATTCCGTTTATTGCGTCAACGGATCGCCTGAACCGATTGGGGCTGTTGATCTTAGGGCTTATTATTGTACGGCTGTTGATCTGGGGTGTCGATATGGTGATGGCAGCTCTGAGTCGGTCGTTGGGGTTGCGAGCTATTGGCGATTTGCGGGAAGATCTCTACCGCGCGTTTCAGATGGTGCCCATTCGCTTTTACGATCGGCGAAAAGTAGGGGCACTGACGTCCCGCATGAATAATGATACGGACCGCATGGAAGTGATCATGACGTATGATTTTTATTATGTGTTTTCAAACAGTTTGTTATTTGTCGGTATTCTGGGATTTCTGGCATGGATGAACTGGCAACTCACACTATTTGTGGTGGCACCTATTCCGTTGATTGTGTTCGCTGGCACGAGGATCTGGTACCGCATCATGACATTCTGGACGCAGTGGTCGGGAAAGTGGGGCAGGCTATCTGCACAGTTAAATGAGTCGATTCACGGCATTCGTGTGGTGAAAGCATTTGCACAGGAAGCAAAAGAGAGCGAGCGGTTTGACCAGTACAACGAAGATTTGCGCGATGTGGATACCCGGGGTGAACGGGCCTGGTTTGTTTTTTTTACTGTGACAAATCTGTTTATGAACGCAGGGGTATTTTTTGTATGGTATTTTGGCGGAAGACAGATTCTGGATGGTGAATTGACGCTGGGTGCGTTAATCGCATTTATGAGTTATCTCTGGATGTTGTATCAACCGCTGCGATGGTTTGGCGATTTTTACAGTTATATTTTGCGGGCATTTGCTGGCGCACAACGCGTGTTCGAGGTGATCGATTTCGAACCCGAACCATACCAAAAACCCGATGCCGTGCGGCTGCCCAAACTCGAGGGTGGTTTGAAGTTCGAGTCCGTGTTCTTTGGTTATGACCCCGGCAAGCCCGTGCTCAAAGACGTTGATCTGGAAGTAAAGGCGGGCGAGATGATTGGGCTTGTGGGCAAGTCCGGCGCTGGGAAGTCAACGCTGATTAATCTGGTGTGTAGGTTTTACGATCCCGATCGCGGGCGGCTGCTGGTGGATGGCGTGCCGATGACCGATGTGAACTTGCGCGATTTGCGATCCCAAATCGGGATGGTACATCAGCAACCCTTTTTGTTTGACGGCACGATTGCCGAAAATATCGCCTATGGCAAACCAGACGCGACTTTTGACGAGGTGATGCGTGCCGCAATCGCAGCCGAAGCACACGAGTTTATCGTCAAAAAGCCCGATGGTTATGACATGCGGGTGGGGGAAAGCGGCGGGCGTCTGTCGGGCGGCGAAAAACAGCGGGTATCTATCGCGCGGGCAATTTTGCACAATCCGCGGATCCTCATTCTCGATGAGGCCACATCTTCGCTGGATACACCGACCGAGAAGAAGATTCAAACGGCGATTGCGCGTCTGGTTGAAGGGCGCACGACATTTGCCATTGCACACCGTTTGTCAACCCTTCGCAGCGCGGATCGGCTCGTGGTTATGGACGAAGGCAATATCGCCGAAGTTGGTACACATCAGGAGTTGATGGACCGGGAGGGCATTTTTTATCGTCTGGTCAAGACACAGCAAGAGACGACATTGGATATGTTTATGACTGCGGTGGGGGTAGAGTTGGAGTAATCCGCAGATGGACGCAGATGGTCGCAGATGAAAGGCGGATCAGGATTTGCAGGATGAAAGGATGAGCAGGATGAAAGGCGAGAGGCGAGAGGGTAAGGGACTGGAGGCTGGTAGATGTGGGGCGGGGTAATTCTGATTGGAGATTTTGATGGCTACGGATATGCTTGAGATGGAAGTGGAAGAGATTGAAGAAAATACAGAGGAGTGGAAGCCGATACCAATTGAGATGGTGCATCCCGAATCGGTTGATCCGGGTAAGATCCGCTTGTTTAAGGAGCCACAGTGGGTTTTGCGGATGACGATTGAAGGGGATCGGTCCTATACTCGCGTGAAAGTGGTGCGGGCAGCGCCTTTGACGGAACCGGATCGCTATTTTTGCATTCTGGATATCAAGGACGAAGCGATCTGCATGATCAAGGACCTGTCCGATTTGTCAGAAGAGAGCCAGACCCTGGTGTATGAGGAACTGGACAACCGGTATTTGACGGCGGAGATCCAGAAGATCATCGCGTTGCAAAATGAATACGGGGTGACGTACTGGACTGTCGATACCGACCGGGGCAGACGCGATTTTGTAGCCAAGTCCGTGGCTGAAGACGCACAGTGGTTGGGGGACACGCGGTTGATGATTTTTGATGTGGATAACAATCGCTTTGAGGTGCCCGATATACTGGCACTGGACCGCCGCAGTCAGGGGCTGTTGGAATCGGTGGTGTGAATAGCTGTCAGCGTTCGGTGTCCCGCAGGTCGAGGTCAGAAGCAACCACAGCACAGGCCATGAGCGCAGATAGACGTAAAAAAAGATTTTAGGGAGGGCAAATTTTTTTGCCAATGCTTGTTAATGTCGTATTTTAATGGGGCGTATTCATTTATAGTTAACGGCTGGAAGAGGCCGAAGCAAATTTGAGCAACTTCCAGCCGGTTAAATGCTATGGTTTCGGTGTCCGAAAGGACCGAGCTACATCTTGGCTATAGATGAGTACGCGGCCTGTGGCATTTGACCGGCATATTATGTGAAACAACCGGGTGCCATAGGTATTATGGCACCCGGTATTTTTTTTGAGAAATGAGACAAACGTTTGGATAATCTAATGTAAAAAATACCCCAGGTAGATGTTATGTCTGTAGGAACGGCGAAGGGCCTATATCGGGTTAGCAGACCTTGTAGGCCCTCCCGCCGCAATATAGAGACGGGAACGGTTTGGCAGCCGTAACTCGCTCTGTTTCAAAATGTAAAGTTTCACACCCACAAAATCAAGCTGCAATTTTTTCTGCAATGAGGAAGGAGGGGAGATGGTTTAGAACTTACTCGCACCTGGCTATCATTGGCTTTTTCTTTTTTTTTGTGCTGCTTTCCGCTTATATGAAAAGAGGAGGAACTTCATGGTTAAACGTATTTGTAATATCATAACGCTAACTTTTGTAATAGGGCTAATATGGCATTGTGGGGATGCGAAGTATGAGCGTATTGTCTCCACAGAAACGGCATCTACTTCAAAGCCAGATGGCCGCCCTGATTCTCGCCTTCTTGGCATTGGTTGTTGCCATAGTTGCTGTAGTTGGACCATTTTGGTGGTATAAAGATGGCGATGCGGATGGCTTCGGAGATCCAGATCAGCGTATCTGGGCACTGTGGCAACCTGATGGATATGCAGAAAATAATCGTGATTGTTACGATGGTAACAAAGATGTGAGACCCGGCCAGACGAGTTTCTTTGCTGAAGATAGAGGTGATGGCTCTTTCGACTATGATTGTAATGGTGAATCAGAAAGAGAACTTACACAAAGCGGATCATGTGATAATGGAACGGCAAATCAAGGATGGGAGGGCGCAGTCCCTGCACCGGGACAAACAGGATCTTGGCTGGTTGACTGCGACAGAATAGTACATGTCCTTCCACCTAGCATAAAAATAGTAAGAAAAATTCAGAAAGGTCGATAAGAGTAAATAGTAATGGTGATGAGAGATACGCCCTATTTGAGGATATGCTTCCTTTGCTTGAAAATAAAAAGACGGAGTCATACGCCACAAGAGCTTATGGTGAATCCGCTTAAATGGATGGGCAATGGTTCCCGTTTGTCCTGGGCTTTAATGAATGGACAAGCCTCTGGAGAGCTTTATTTATGGTCACAGGAACGCCCCAGCATGGAGCGTTCTCTTTTTGTGTTGTTTGCATCACGAGGGATTGGCAACGATGACTTTTCCATACTGTGGTTGCTTTTTTTGGTGGCCATCTATTACAAAATTTACAGACGCTATATTGCCCCAGGTACTCAATTTCCGTATATTGATTTGGTTAAGGCAAGTGATTGCCCTGTTTCGCTGGTTGGACGATGGATAAAACGGCCATTGAGGAAAACCTGTGACCACCACGATTCATACAATAGAAGACCTCATTCGCATCCTGGACGACCATCCTGAGTGGACGGATGCCCTGCGTGCCCGGCTGCTGACGCGGGAACTGATTGAACTGCCCGAAAAGTTCACCCAGTTTGTCGCAGAGATGAACAGCTTTGTCGCAGAAATGAACAGCTTTGTTGCAGAGATGAACAGCTTCGTTGCAGAGATGAACAGCTTCGTTGCAGAGATGAATAACTTTGTCGCTGAGATGAATAGATTTGTCGAAGCTACGAACCGTCGATTTGACGCGCTCGAAAATAGAGTGGCGTCTATCCAGGATGATGTTGGTATCCTCAAGGGAGATGTTGGCACGCTTAAGGTGGATGTCGGCACGCTCAAAATCAGGATGAAGTCCATTCAAGATGACCTCGGTCCGCTCAAAGGGTCCCACGCTCGGGATGCCGCTCTGCGCGAGGCATCCATCATTGCCGAGGACATAGGCCTTCAACGCACGAAGACCCTCACGCAGGATGATCTTGGAGCACTGATTGCCCGCTCAGACACATCGAGCATTTCTACAAACGAGTTGAGAAGCTTCCGTCGCGCCGATCTGATTATAGAGGCCACCGACCAGGACGGTAATCCCTGCTACATTGCCGTGGAAATCTCCTTCACCGCCAATGGGCGGGACACCAGCCGCGCCCTCCGAAATGCCGAGTTCCTGACCAGGTTTACCGGTAAGCAGGCATTTTCCGCTGTTGTGGGCTTGCGCCGAGATGACCGGATACAGGATCTCGTTGAATCCGGTGAGGTATTCTGGTATCAACTGGATCCGGAAGTTCTGGAAGCGGAATAACCATCTAATGCAGTTGACTGTGACAATCGAATTGTAAAAGGTAAGGCCCCGGCACAACGATGTTGGGGCGTTCTTTTTAGGGGTGGGGTATCCTGTTCATCCTTTTATCCAGTTCATCCTGATCCTTTTTTCTTGTATGGTCAGCCTTGAATCACTAACTTGTCGAAACACAGTGAGATATTTGCGCGTCTCACTGCAATCTGAGCAATGTCAACAAATCATTTTAATCCGAATATCTGGAGGTTTTTATGCGCAGGAGAATTGGCCGGATTTTGGCGTGGATTGGTGGGATTACGGTTGGGCTGGTCGTCCTGACCATCTTGTCCGTTGCATTGCTATCTGGCGAAGATCCCGTGCCCGATCAGGTGATTCTGGAGATCAACCTGGAGCAGGGGGTTGCGGAATATGTGCCAGAAGACCCGTTTGCAAAGTTGATTGCAGACGAGACGCGCTCGCTGCGCGATGTGGTCGGTGCTTTAGACGCGGCGGCTTCGGATAACCGCGTTGTGGGATTGCTGGCTCGAGGAGGCGGCGCGCCGATGGGATTTGCACAGGCGCAAGAAATAAGAGACGCTGTTCTGGCGTTTGGAAAAAGCGGAAAACCCACCGCGATTTTTGCCGAGACATTTGGCGAGTTTGGCTCGGGCAATGTCGGATATTATCTGGCCACGGCATTTGAGCATATCTATCTCCAACCCTCAGGCGACGTGGGGTTGATCGGACTGGCGATGGAGCATCCCTTTGTCAGGGGAACATTGGATACGCTTGGGATTGGCGTGCAGATGGATCACCGATATGAGTATAAAAATGCGATGAACCTATATACCGAAACCAAATTTACAGACGCGCATCGCGAGGCGAGTGAAGCACTTTTAAAGTCGATGGTCGATCAAATGGTCCTGGGTATTTCACGGGCGCGGAGCACAACGCCCGAAGCCGTGCGCGATCTCATCAATCGCGGACCATTTTTGGCATTGTCTGCCCATACCGAAGGCCTGATAGATAGCCTGGCGTATTGGGATGAGGTGCGCGATCTGGTGAAGCGCGAACACGGCAAAGATGTCAAATGGCTGGATATAAAGAATTATCTCAAGCGCATTGATGAAAAGCCATATAGTGAAGGGACAAAGGTGGCGTTGATCTACGGCGTGGGACCCGTGCATCGAGGCAAGAGCGACTACGATCCTTTTTATGCATCTGGCACAATGGGCGCGAGTACCCTGACCAAAGCTTTTCGCGATGCTGTAAAGGATAAGGATGTGCGTGCGATTTTGTTTCGAATAGACTCTCCCGGTGGGTCTTACGTTGCCTCAGATGCGATCTGGCGCGAGGTTGCCAATGCAAAGAAGGCGGACAAACCCGTTGTTGTATCAATGGGTAATGTGGCTGGCTCTGGGGGATATTTTGTGGCGATGAATGCCGACAAAATTGTAGCGCAACCCGGCAGCATTACGGGATCCATTGGGGTATTAGCGGGAAAGTTTGTGACAACTGAATTTTGGGAACGTCTGGGCATTACCTGGGATACGGCGCAGGTGGGTGAAAATGCACTGATATGGGGATCGGGTTCAGAATTTACACCCGAACAATGGACGAAATTTCAGATGTGGTTAGATCGCATTTACGAAGATTTTACGACAAAGGTAGGCGAAGGACGCAATATGTCACAGGCAGATGTTCACGCTGTGGCAAAGGGGCGGATCTGGACTGGGGAGGATGCCAGGGAGCACGGCCTGATCGATGAATTGGGTGGGATGAAGACTGCAATGCGTCTGATTCGAGAGGCATTGGAATTGGAAGCTGATGCTTCTCTCAACCTCGTTGTATTTCCCAAAGAAAAGACACTGATAGAACAGGTGATGGAAAAAGGGCTGATCCGCACGCTGGGCAAGGACGATGCGTTGGAGAGACTCACCACAGAGTTGCAACCCGTTTTTCGCTTTGCGCGCACAGTGGGGCAGCCGCGACAGGTTTTGGAAATGGCACCTGTGGACATTCGGTAATAAAGGAGGGCATGATGATTACCGCAGATTTTGAAGCGTATTTGACAGATGATTGGTATGGGCAGCAGATAACGGTTGATGCTTTGCTGGAATGTGAGGCCGAAGCGGGATTTGAGATGGCGGTGGTCATGCCGCAGACCAAACCTCTTCCGGATAATGATGGATTGCTCGACAAGACAGCGGAACACCCCCAGCTCTTGCCCTGTCCGCTCGTGGATCCGCATTGGGGCGAAGACGGGGTTGCTGCGCTGAAGACGTACGTAGATCGCGGTGCTCAGGGCGTGAAGTTGATGGGTGCTATTCATAAATACAATGTGGATGATCCCATGGTCATTCCGTTTGTCGAGTCCGCCCGAGACCTCGGTATTGTGGTATCGATTCATTCTGGGCGCGACAACTGCAGTGCCGAGCGCATTGGCAATGTGGCGCGACAAGTGCCCGGTGTGCCGATTATTATGGATCACATGGGCTTTCCCGATGGGTTTGACACAGCCCTTGAGGTGTGTCGTGAATGCTCCGATGTATATCTGGGCACAACGATTCTGCGATTTCACAAGTTGTGGGCTATTAATCCCGAAGAGACCGTGCCGAATGAGGTCAAACAGGCCGTTGAAGAATTGGGACCCGAACGGATTGTTTTTGGGTCCAATTTGCCGGAATATCGCCCGATTCAGGTCAAGCGAGCAATTCAGCGGTTGGAATTGGGCGACGAGGCGGAATCGTTGATCTTCGGAGGTAATTTGGGGCGGATTTATGGGATTGAAGAAGTGTGAGGCGATCGCAGATGAACGCAGATGAACGCAGATATGAAGGGGGCGGCCTGTGGGCACGCCCTTTTTATATACCTGATCCTTTTGTATTTTGCCTTTCATCCGCGTCCATTCGCGCCATCCGCGTCATCCGTGATCGTTTTTCCTTGATTTTTTTTGATAAACTTGTTTAAATTTTCGGTCTCAAAAAATTAGTCGTCCTTCCCCCTTTACTCTTCAGGGTATGGACAGTTTTCGTCACGAGCCAAATCTGTGCCGTCGGCGGTATTGGGCGGCTTAACTCACAGGAGGTTAGTCCCAGAATGATTCGAGTTGAGAATTTGGAGAAGTATTACGGCGACATTCATGCACTCAAGGGAATTGATTTTGAAATTGACGATGGGGAAATCGTCGGGTTCCTGGGTGCAAATGGTGCGGGTAAGTCCACGACATTAAAAATTATGACGGGATTCTTAGCACCAAGTGCTGGCAATGTATTTATAGACGACCTGAATATCCAGGACCATTCGCTGGATATTCGCGAGCAAATTGGCTATTTGCCCGAAATGAACCCCCTTTACGGGGAAATGAGGGTGTATGACTATCTCGAGTTTATATCTCAAATTCGCGGTATAGACGCAGGAGAGTTTAAAACGGCTCTGGATCGCGTGGTCGAACAGTGTGGTTTGCACGATGTAATTCATCTGCCTATTTCTGCGTGTTCGAAGGGGTATAAACAGCGCGTCGGGCTGTCTGCTGCGATTTTGCACGATCCCAGGGTGTTGATTTTCGATGAGCCGGTCTCGGGGCTGGATCCCAACCAGATTGTGGAGATTCGGAACCTGATTCGAGAATTGGGACAGCAGAAGATGGTGATTATATCCAGTCATATTTTGCAAGAGATTGAAGCCACTGTGGATCGCATTGTGATTATCGATCACGGCGAAATTGTGGCCAATGGGACGAGCCAGGAGTTGATGGCGGGATTTATGGGGCGCACACAACTGACGCTCGATGTAAAATACGCCGATGAAGATAGTCTCGCCGCGCTGACCAACAGCGTTGATGAGATCGAAGTTGCAAATATAGAGATGGTAGATGGACGCAGTATTTTGTCGATAGAATACGCCCGTGAGGTAGATCCTCGCGAGGCGATTTTTGATTATGCCAAAAACAGTGGCTGGGCCATTTTGGAGATGACGCAAAATCAGGTTCTCCTCGAAGATGTGTTCCGCGGATTAACAGGGGAAGGAGGAGGAGATGAATAATATGATGGCGATTTACCGCAAAGAAGTCGGCGCGTATTTTAAGAGTCCCATGGCGTATATTTTCCTGGTATTTTTCGCCTTGTTTAACGGGTATTTCTTTAGCAACACGTTCTTTTTGTTCAGTCAGTCCGATATGCGGGCACTGTTTAATATTACGCCGATGATTTATCTGATTTTTGTACCCGCGGTCACGATGGGGGTGCTTGCGCGCGAGAAAAGCGCGGGCACACACGAGTTGATGGCGACACTCCCGATTAAAAATTTTGAACTTGTGATTGGGAAGTATTTGTCGGCATTTACCCTGGTGTTGGCCGGGCTGGGTTTTACGCTGATACATTTTTTTACGCTTTTGGCCGTCGGGACCAATATCGACTACGGCGGGGTGATCTGCGGATATTTAGGGCTGGCCCTGGTGGGGGCGTTTTACGCAGCTATTGGCACGTTTACGAGTAGTTTGACGGATAATCAGGTCGTTGCATTTATTCTCGCGGCAGTGTTTGTACTGGGATTTTATCTCCTCGATAAGTTGCTGATTTTTGTGCCTGCAGCCTTTGCTGGCCCCATTCAGTTTATGGCGGTTGATTACCATTTGTCCAATATGTCGCGCGGGGTTGTCGATTCGCGTAATCTGGTGTATTTCGGCTCACTGATCTGGTTGTTTTTGGCACTTACAGTGCGCGGTATTGACATGCGGAAGTGGAGGTGATCATGCCTGTTATTGATTCTAAAAAGAGCTTTGTGATTTTTATTGTGGTAGCTATCGCGCTCGTGGCACTCGGCAATCTGGTTTCCCGCAATTTTTTCTTCAGGCTGGACCTGACGGAGAATCAGATTTATTCGCTGTCGCCATCGAGCAAGGTGATACTTGAGAAGATCGACGATTTTTTGACTGCTAAAGTCTATTTTTCTGAAAATTTGCCCGGGCAATACGGCAACACGCGGCGGTATTTGCAGGATATTCTGGAAGAATATGCCGCGTATTCAGATGGCAATTTCAGATTTGAATTTTACAGACCCGACGACGATGAAAAATTGGCACTTGAAGCGCAAAAATCGGGCATTCAACCCGTGCAATTGCAGGTACTCGAGAACGATAAGTTTGAGGTGAAGCGCATTTATATGGGAATGGTGTTGCTCTACGGCGACAAGCGAGAAGTGTTGCCGGTTATTCAAACGACTACGGGTCTGGAATACGAGATTACAACGCGGATTAAGAAATTAGTTGATGATAACCGCTCGGTAGTTGGGGTGGCGAATACCGGGGCTTCAGCACCGGCAATGGAGCGGGTGAGTGCGCGACTTCGGGAAGCCTACGACGTGCGCTCGGTCTTTTTGAGTGCCGGCGTGCCCAATGATATCGAGATGTTGCTCGTCAATGGCGTTGTCGATTCCCTATCGGAGGATGCTCTCGGCGCGCTGAGAAACTACATCAACTCGGGAGGTAATCTGTTCCTGGCACAAAGCAAGATCAATGGCGACCTTCAGGCGCAACGCGGGACGCCCATTCAGTCCAATATTTTTGACATCCTCGAACCTTTTGGCGTGAGCCTGGCTGACAATCTGGTGATGGACAGGATTTGCGGCACGGTTACGGTATCTCAGCAGCGCGGGTTTTTGCGCTTTAATTCGGCGGTGGAGTATCCTTTCTTTCCCGTGTTGCAATCTTTTCCAGATCACGAAATTGTCAGTGGCCTGGAGCAAGTTCAGATGCTGTTTTCCAGCGAGATTGTTTACGATACGGCGGATTCAACGCGCCTTGTGAAACCGTTGTTGGTCACATCAGATCATTCGGGTGCAGCGGCCGGGTTTATCAATCTCAACCCCATTCAGAATCAGGCATTTCAATCGCTCAATGAACCGGGCAAGGTGGTAGGGGTTTATGCTACAGTTGCTTCAGGCAGTTTGGAAAATGTGATGAGCCAATTGGTGCTGGTTTCTACGTCCGATTTTCTGCTCGACGGCGGGGGAGGACAGGTGCCGTCCAATGGGATTTTTGTGATGAATGCAGTGGATGTGCTCATTGGTGACCGAGACCTCGTGGCTTTGAGATCGCGTGAGATTACAACGCGACCGTTGCAAACTGTGGAGGATACGACTCGAACCACGGCAAAAACTCTCAATATTGTGCTGCCCGTGCTGCTGGTCATTGTTTTAGGTCTGGTGCAGTGGCGGCTTGTGGTGGCGCGTGCAAAGCGATTGGAGACACTCTATGAGTAATATAAAATGGCTTCTTGTCGGGATTGCAGTACTGATAGTGCTTTACGCGCTTTTGCAGATGCGAGAGAGCGGATATACGACTCCCACAGGTCAGATCTTTCCCGAGCATACGGATGATATTTACAGGGTTGAAATGATGGCAACAGGCGATAGCCTGACACTGCTAAAGGAAGATATTGAATGGACGATTGTGGGACATGATACTCTGAAAGTTCGGGACCATCGGATCACGGCACTATTTGAGCAAGTGTTGAAGGTAAGCCGCGAGACCACGATGACGGACAAGGCTGATAATTGGTCTAAGTATGCCGTAGATGATGCGGCAGGAACGCATGTCAAGGTCTATAATGCGAAAGGTGAGTTGCTCACGCACGCGGTGTTTGGCAGATCGAGTACCGATTGGGCGCGCAATTACGTGCGGATTGGCGATGGTCCAGAGGTGTATTTGACGGATCGAAGCATTGTCTATCAGGTGAGCACCGATGCGACATTCTGGGGTGAGAAACCCCCAGAACCCGCGCCTGCAGCGATGGATTCTGTAGATGTAGCACCTGCAGTGGTGGATTCCACCAAGACGGATGCATAGGCACAGCCTACAATTCAGTGAATTAAGTCAAGTGAAAAAAAGGGTCATGGTGATTTAAACCGTGCCCCTTTTTTTTACATCGAAAGAATCCGTAAAGACTACAGAAAAAGGGAGCGAAGCCGACGACGAGAATGCGCCAGAGGATTTTTTGGTCGGGGGGCAAATAGGGAAAGCCGGGCGCGATTTTTCGACGGGCTTGAAGATCGGCAAATTGCGGGCCATGTGTGAGATAGGCAACGGCGTTGAGCAAAAATTGCTCGTGTTGAAAACCCGGTGCATAAAGATACTCATTTTTGAACATTTCAGAACTGCCGATTAGCAGTAGTTCACCTTTCGGGTTGGGCTTTGGATGCGTAAGTGTGAGGTCTGCTGCTTTGAACGCGGCGAGGGGAAATGTGCCTGTCACGAGTAGTGCAAGGGGTTGCTGTCCCTGGAGAAATGAATCTGGAAAAAATGCGGTTTTGGGCAACCATCCGCCCGACCAGTGGTATGCCCAGGCGTGGTTTGATGTGCTGATCAGAGGGGTTGCCGTCAGATTGTGCATTCGCAAGCGATGCGGGTCTGGCACAAAGCGATTGCCCCAGATAAAGAGTTGGTCGCCGAGTTGTCGTGTAATAGGCAGCGTAGTGTCAAAATTTGGCGGCACTGCGCGTATGAGAAAGGGCAGTGCCACTTCCTGGGCGTCGTATTCGCGAACTGCGCGTCGGTAAATTTGGGTTTCGAGAACGAGGCGCGAGCGGGTTTGGTCCATGAGCACTTCGCGTGCCTGTGGAATGCCCAGGGGTTCCAGATAGCGGTTGAGGTCCTGATATTGGGGCTGAGGCCAGTACACGGTTTCAAAATCTCTGCCCGAGTACTGGCGCTGTTGGATATTGTAGTGTTGCAGTGCCACAATGACGCGACCACCCCGCGCGAGATACTGGCTCAAAACGGCGATCATGGAACTGGCATCTCGTCGCGGTTGCATCCAGATTACGAGGTCGGTTTGCGGCGGGAGATGGGGTGTACGCGGATTGACATAGCTTACGCGGTATCCATAAGTACGCAAAAGCGTTTTTAGTTCGCTAAATACATCGGCGCCTTTGGGGGGCGACAGGTGTTTCTGGCGATACTCATGTGCCTCGGCAGGGGAGAGACGCGGGGATTCAGCGACAAGGGCAATATGGGGTGTTTGGCCCGTGGATAGACGGCGGGCGGCCGTTGCGAGCAGAAATTCGAGGTGCTCAGTTGTTCGGTCATCTAAACGCGGGATGATTGTCGCATTGCCGGGTCGGTGCAGCAAGAGACCACTGATAACTGGCTGAGAGATTATTACATCATCCCGCACCGTTTTCACCTGATATGGAGGCAAACCCAGTCGGCTGAGATAAGCTGCTGGCAGATCGTTTGGCCGTCGGAGGGTGTAGCTTATGCCGAGATTGTTGAGCCGCACAACGGTCTCGGTTTCTACTTTTTTTAATGCGGGTGGAAGGTGTGCGCGAGTGGGGATGATCAGGTCGGCTTTGGGGATTTGATTTTGAATTTGCTCCCGAGAAAATGGCAAAGGGGTATGTATCTTTTCGGCTGTGAAGTCAAGGAGTTGCCCGCCCTGGTAGGACCAGAAGCGAGATGCGATAATCAGCACCACTATCGCAATGCATGCACGTAGGCAGAGGTGTCTGAAAGATAAGCGTATCTGCCTGCTGTAATACAAACACGCGCCCAGGATCAGAAGGGTCAGTGGGACGATGAATACCACACAGATCCGCCAGATCACACGCGAAGTCGCGCTTAGTTGTGGTATCGGCGGCGGTGATGGCTTTTCAACGCGACCACGCACAATCCGGTCGTAATCGGTGAATGTACGCATGATGGTCTGAAGAAAGATGCGGTGCGCGTAATTGGGTTGATTAAAGATGCCATCGCGGAATGGACTGGATGTTGCGAGCACCAAAATTTCTCCTTTCCACGGATCTCGGTGCCTGAGACGCAGCATCACATTTTGTTTGTATATTGTGAGTGTTTCTTCTATGTGATCGTTTGTAAATGGCTCTGCTGGAATAGGTTGTATGTACGTATTATCTGTGGTTGTGCCCAGAATATCGAGGTAATAGCCCGCTTTGGATACCGCGCGCGGATCGACTGTTAGAGCGCCTGCCGATACAAAATTTAGCGCGCCTCTGGCGGGTGATAGAAAACCTTTGAGGTCGTAAAAACCCGACATAACGCGCAGGTGAAAGGGGGCGTTGATCTGGTGGATTTTGTCTTTTTGATCGCGGAACAAGATCGGGCTATGGCTTTGATCCATCAAAAGGTCGGCCTGTGGGCGTATTCCCAACGGTGCCAGAAATTTTTCCCAGGCCGTGTTGAAATATGCGCGGTATGTTACTTCTCCAGTATCATTGACCGCGTAGTCGATAAAATACGGGCTGCCAGCCAGCACGACCGTGCGGCCTTTATCAATCGCATTTTGAAGGACGCGAGGATTGGCAATTGTGGGATCAATCCAAAAGATCACATCTGCATCTGGTGGCATCGCATCGGAATCGACGGGGGCAATATCGCCCCATTGACCGAGAAATTTTGTGAAAAGAGTAAAGTTTTGTGGCGCGGAAACCGCAATGACAGGGCGTGGGGGATGGGCGAGTACTTTGAGATGGGCGAGCAATAGGTGTTCGAGATAAGGTATATCTGTGGACGTTATTTTAGGGATCAAAATTTCGGGATGATCGCCATAAGCAATGACGAGCGAAGACCAGACCGCTTGTTCGCTGCGTTCATCGCGTTGAATATCGCGTACATGAAAGGGTGCTGCCTTTTTTTTAATGGCGTAAGTGCGTCCAGGTTCAGAGATAGGATCCACAATGCGGTAATCTATGCGGTCGGGAGCCAGTGCCTTGAGGCGTGCTAAAAGGGTTCGCACGGGTGTTTTCGCTCCCTTCAGATGCTTTGCGATATACGTCAGAGAAAGGGGTGCTTCGAGTTTGGTATAAAAGATTCGTGAATCTGCCGAAAGCGTTGCTGTCAGATGCAGACGTCCTGTGCCCAGGTCCTCCAAAAGACGACCTGTGTAAAATACAAGGGCGAGAAGAAAAAAAAAGACCAGGAGGAATTTTATCCGCATCATCCTCGATCTCGTTTGAGAGATAGATCATTCATCCAGAGAAAAAAGGCACTCAGCAAGGAGAAATAGAGCACGGCGGGCAGTGTAATGATACCGCGGGTAAAAGCACTGTAGTGCGGGACTATGGAAAGCGATTCATACAGTACGCCACCAATATGATATGCCGGGGCCAATCCGTCGAGAATTTCAACCACTTTTTCGTGCCCGCTCAACACAAATACAAAACCCAATAACACTGCGACGACATAAGCGACAATTTGGTCGTGTGTAAGACCCGATACAAACAGGCCAAAAGAAAGAAAAAATGCACCCAGAAAGAGCGCGCCCAAATAGGAAGAAAAGATCAGACCGAGATCTGGGGTCCCCAAAAAGAGCAACATGAGAACCATGGGTAAGGTGCCTGAAAGGACAATCAGGTAAAAAACAAAGGCAGATAAATATTTGCCAAGTACAATTTGGATGGATTGCAGGGGCATGGTCATCAATAATTCAATGGTGTGTTGGGAGCGTTCTTCAGCCCATGAACGCATGGTTATGGCCGGGATAAATGGTATAAGAAAAAAGGGAAGCAAGTCAAAATAAGGTGCCATTTCGAGCACGCCATTGAGAAAAAAGGCGTTCATAAATGTCGAACAGGACAAGAGGAGAAAAACCGAGGCATAGACATAGGCGATTGGCGCGTCAAAATAGGCATTGATTTCGCGGACAAAGATCACGCCAATGCCCCGTGCGAAGTCCTTTGGACGCAATCGATCGGGCATGCGCGGTTTCTCCTTAATTTTGCAGATGTACAAGATGGGTAAAAATGGCCTCGAGATCTTTCGGCTGTCCCGTTTGTCGCGCCAGATCATCTATGCAACCATCGGCTAATAGGTTGCCCTGATGTATGATGAGCACGCGATCAGATAGGGCAGAGACTTCCTGTATAATATGGCTACTGAATAAGATAATCCGATTTTCGCTGAGGGATTGTATCAGGTCTCGGAATGCCAGGACTTGCAGGGGGTCAAAACCGTGCGTGGGTTCGTCGAGCAGGAGAATAGGTGGGTCGTGGATGAGGGCAGCCCCTACACCGATGCGCTGGCGAAATCCCGTGGAGCATTGGTCGATGCGTTTGTACAGATGGGGGGTGAGACCGCATATATCGACAACCCAGGCGAGTTTTTTTTCGAGTATATCGCCAGAAAGTCCCCGCGCTTTGCCACAGAATCTCAAAAATTTATCCACGCGCATAGTCTGATAGAGCGGCGTGTCGCCAGAGAGGTAACCAATTTTGCGACGTATGCATAACGGATGCGTCACCACATCGAGGCCATCAATTGAGATTTTTCCCGAGGTGGGCAAAAGATAGGTCGCCAGCATTTTGAGCACCGTGCTTTTGCCTGCGCCATTGGGACCGACAAACCCAACGATTTCGCCAGGTGCAAGCGAAAAGCTGATGTTTTCAACGGCCCTGATTGTGCCGTACCATTTTGTGACGTCTGTGACTTGAATCATAGGAGGGTAGGGGGAAATCAATATTAACAGGGGCCGAGAGTTGATTCTCCTCAAGTATATGCTTTGGTAGGCATCTCAATATACCGATCGGGTTCTTCTTCTTTTTTTTGGATAGCAAAAAAGTGCCGCTCAATCTCCTTGAGTACTGCGGCATCGTAATATACCATGCCGCAGTGAAGACAAACTTCTACCGGCGTGTTGGGCACCAACAGATATTGGTCATGGTGGCTGTAGAGATAGTCGATTCGTCGCTCTTCGTAGTGTTCGCTTTCGCAGAAGTTACACTTAGCTTTCTTCATGGCTTTGCGTTCCTCGTGTCCATGGGTCAATAAACTTTGGTGGGCGGGGAATGTAAACGGTGATCAGAACCACCCTTTCTTCGCGCCAACCACAGACAATATGGATGGGCAATTCTCCTACAAACCCTACGATCAAGCAACTTTCACCCCGCCCTGTATCGGAATAGTGCTCGATAATCGTCCCGTTTAATAGAGCTTGTTCAATCTGTGCAAAGGTCAAGTTATCCTCTCTGCGTTCAATCTCAGCGTGAGACGTATAGACGTATTGGGAACGGAGAACTTTGGCCTTGATTTCTTCAATATTCATATCTTAACGAGTAATAGCAAGCGCAATATCTGGATTTGGGGTTGGAAAGGGTCAATACAGGGTATATATTGGGCACAACTTGATCATATACGACTTCAAAATTGAGTGTTCCAGTGGTGGGCTATGGCCCTACCTGCGCGCGTACGCTTCTATTACTAACTATTAAATTTATGGACAAACCTATAACAAAAAAAGGCTTTTGTGCCTACTACCTGGGCGGTCTATTTGTCAGAATGAATGACAACAATATCCTCTTACTCTGTGGTGGTCTGGCTTTTGCCACTCTTTTATGTCTCGTTCCCCTGGTATTCCTCATCTTCTTTGTACTTGAGGCCATTATGGACGTGAGGGCGATAGCTCACCTGGTCAATCAAACGGTGGATGTGCTCATCCCATATCCAGAAGAGGCGGCATACCTGAAGGAAGTGCTCTCCTCACGCGTCTCTGGCGTCATGACCTTCAAACAGGCTTATGGGGTTTCGGGCCTGTTGATTTTGATAATAAGCGCCAGCAGTCTATTCAGCAGTATGCGAACCCTGCTCAACGCGGTCTTCAAGGTCGAGCACAGTTTAGGACCGAAAGAGAGCGAAACAAGTCCGGTCGCAGTGGGACAGTTAAAAAATATGGGTAATCCAGGACGCTGGATAAAATTCTTACACGGAGTTTTGCCAATAGCAGTGGGCAAATTGAAGGATCTCACTATGGTACTTTTGGTACTGTATATTTTTCTTCTATTAGTCCTCGCGTTGCCCATCCTATCTACCGTCATCGACACCGCCCCGTCTCTGCTGCATACATATATCACCTACTTCTACGGTCTTACCTCTCTCGCTTTAATTTTTGCCGTATTTCTGGGGTTATACTGGCTGCTTCCATATCAAAAAATCCAGATAAGGGTGCTGGTTATAGGCGCCTTTTGGGCCGCTTTGCTGTGGAAACTCACCGAATGGGTCTTTGGCTATTACCTGAGTCACTTCGGTTCTATATCTTATCTGTACGGGGCTTATGTTCTGTTGGTGGTCGTAGCCTTGTGGATATACTTCTCGGCAATTATTTTTATTATAGGCGCTCAGATCGCTCAACTCTGCCGCGAAAGGCCGGCTGCAGATCTTCAAAGTTCTTTGTTCTAAAAAAGAAGCCGCGTTAAAAAACGCGGCTTCTTTGTGATTGGATGAACAATCCTTTGAACTACGACCTAAAAGCCGAAGTTGTATTTGGCATACCAGAATGCGCCGCTAAAACCAAATGGGCTAAACTGGCTGTATAAATGGCCCGAACCGCTCCTTGCATGTGGATTGATATCGGGATAGATATCGAGGATGTTCTGACCGCCAACAGTTACCGTTGAGTGCTCGGCAACGGTGTAACTAACTTCGGCGTCCAGTATCCATTCGTCGCCATAAACGAAGTCATCTTCTTGATCGTACCACGAACTGTAATACCGGAGGCGGCCCAGTACCTCAAGCATATCGTTTATGGGTTGTGCCACAGCCAAATTCCCACGGTGCCTGGGAAGAGCCTCTTGCAATTCTCGGATGCTTTGAGCGCCCAGGGTCTCCAGATTGTGTTTGACCACTTCGGTATTCGTAAAGTTATAGGCCAGACTCAGTTGACCATCACACCACACCGGAGCGGTGAGAACGATGTCAATACCCTGGGTTTTGGTGTCAAAATCATTGACGAAAAATTTGAAATTCGTGATAAAGTTCGCAGCGGTGATACCTGCCTGGAGCAGTTCATCGACCTCTGATGGGGTAAGGGAGAAATTCTGCGAGAGTGTCAAGCGTCCCTTTACCAGGATGTGGAAATAGTCCACCGTTATATTGACAGGAGGGATACCGGTATCCACGGGAAAAACGGGAATTTCAAAAACAACACCAGCCGAGATATTGGTCGATTTTTCGGAATCGAGCGGCCCACCACCTTTGGATTCTGCTACGGGATTGGTTGATGGGATTGTGCCATCATTTGTCAAATCACCGATTGAGGGATCGAAGATCGTGGATACGTTAAAGGCATTTTGCTGTCCCGGTGTGGGTGCTCTAAAGCCCGTGCTAAAACTCCCGCGCACTTTTGTATTCTCGTTAAGCCCGAAATTGGTCGCCAGCTTGAAATTGGCCGTGGAGCCAAAATCGTCGAAATTTTCAAAGCGCAGTGCAGCACCGAGCAACCAGTTCTCCTGCGGATTAAATTCGGCGTCTCCATAAATCGCCCAGTTGGAGCGGCTCCATGTCCCTGCGGCAATTTCACCGAATCCCGAGAACCCGTTGGACGCGACAGTAAATCCATACTCAGCCAGCGGACCTTTTACCCATGATTCTCGTTGTCCCTGCACGATTTCAAAATTTTCTGTGCGGTATTCAAGACCGGCGGCAAAGAAAAACTGCTCGCTAAACGGATAGGTTATATCAAAGTTGATATTGGTATCTGTCTGGATATAGGTTCCAGGATCAAAATACGGTGCATCTTCGTGACCTGGATCAACTTGTGGTCCATTGGGCCAGGGTTGGTTGGGCCCCAAAGAGGCATTCACGGTATTGAAGATGAAGTAATCGGCTTCGTTGCGCCCATAAGACGCGCTGAGATCCCAGGTCAGCAGCCCTTGCGATCCCTTGATACCCGCCAGAAAGGCGCGGTCATCCATAAACGCGCCAAATCGAGGTGTGAAGCCACCGGGAAAGAGTTCCTGGAATGTGAACCAATCGGGATCGTCGAAAACTCGTTGTAAAGCTACTGGATCCGGCACATGGCAGACGATGGGCACGACGGGAACATCGAGGCCGGTCTGACTCACATGGCCAACGAGCAATGTCGCTGTCAGCGTTCCGTTTACGCCATCGACAATACCGAGTTCAGCAGCTTCGGCCTGCGTGTAATAATCGGTCCCGTCAAACATCAATACGGGGCCCCTGAATACGCCACCTCGCGTATTGGGATTTCGGAAGTAGAAACCGCCTTCAACTTCCTTGCTCGCATAGTTGCCATGTCCGTATAATTTGATATCTTCATTGATGTTAACACCGTAGTTGACAAAGAATTTTAAGTCGTCTCTAATGAAGGGTTGGCCCCAAATTTGTGCGGGATCTTCTACACGGTTATTGCCCACGCGTATCAAACGCGCGGCATCGTCGCGTTGCACGGAACGGTCGGTTTCATCCTCATTGCCATATTCCGCGCTGAAGTTGACCCAGGCATCTGGCGTGCCCAGACCGATATTGCCGGCAAAAGCATAGGCGAAACCATCGCCTTGCTGAAAAATGCCGGGTTTGACCTCAAAAGACCCGCCTTTGTAATTGTCTTTAAGCTCGAAATTCAACACGCCAGCAATGGCGTCAGAGCCGTACTGTGCGGATGCGCCATCGCGCAGAACTTCCACGCGCTTGAGGGCAATAGAGGGGATGGGGGCTATGTCGGGACCCTGCGCGCCGTCGGCGACACCATTGGTTATCCAGTGAATGACAGCGGCGCGGTGGCGTCGCTTACCATTGATGAGGACCAGCGTGTGGTCGGGTGCCAGCCCTCGCATGCTGGGTGGGCGGACGACAGTTGAGGCGTCGCTAATCGGGTTTGTATTTACGTTGTAAGAAGGCACCAGATCTCTCAGAAGATTTTGTACATCCGTATCGCCTTGTTTGACGAAATCTTCGCCGGTAACAACATCGATGGGCACTGCGGACTCGGCGACAGAACGCGGTTGTGCGCGTGAACCGATGACCACCAATTCTTCGAGTATGACCACTTCTTCGAGTATATCAGTAAGTGGGGGTAAGGTAGCTGTTGTATCCGCCTCTTCGGTACGCGGCTTTTCCTCTTCCTGTGATACGGCAGTGCCACTCATTGCAAGCAGGGCAGCGATGCCAAGGACAAGGGACTTAAAATGATACTTGTGCTGCATAGCAAACTCCTTTGTGTTAAATACGAGGGAGAGTTGCGGTTGGGGATTGAACGCACTCCTATCTACAAAAAATAACTTTATAGATACTATACGTCAATACCTAATTACTTGACGAATGTTAAATATTGTAAATATATGTAAATAATTGTAAGCGAATATGTATGCCAATTTGCAATTAAGTGCCTATTTATATATATTTTGTAGCCTTATGTGTGATTGCAAGCGATGGGCGAACACGCGGGGGCTTTCCTGCAACTAACAACTGTTCCATAGTCACACATGAGTATTTTTTTCGGATTCGCGATGAGGAACACCCCCAGGTTCAACTAAAGGAGGTTGCGTCTTGAAGTCCAGTTACGTAAATAAAGACCTTGAAGAAACCAGACGTTTACTTACGCTGGTGCGGGAGGGTGGGAAGCGGGGCAAAAAGGCGCGTAAGAAACTGGAAGCCAAAGGCATCAGATATTATACATCCGAAGAAGCCGAGAGTCTCGGTATTGAATAAAAAAGAAAGGCGTGCGAAAGCAGCCTTTTTTTGCTATGAATGACTCAGGAATCATCCTTGTAGGCGGCGAAAGCAGGCGAATGGGCAAACCGAAGTACAGCTTGCCTTTTGGCGGAGAAACCCTGCTCCAGCGAAGTGTCAGAAATTTGAGGAGGGTTGTTTGTCCAATTGTGATTGTGGGCGCGCCCGACCAGGATTTGCCCGCCATATCCCATGTTTTGTCTATATATGATCCCGTTGCCGGGCAAGGTCCGTTAATGGGACTGATGGTGGGATTAAAGCATGTTGAAGATGTTTCTGAATGGGCGATGGGGACGGGTTGCGACATGCCATTTATCAGTAATGAATTGGTCCAATGCCTCAAATCGCACAGGACAACAGAGGCAGAGATCGTCATGCCTCGAATAGATGGGCAGTATTATCCTTTGTGTGCGCTTTATCGAACTGCTGTCTGGCGAAAGGCCAAATTGCTACTCGAAAAAGGAGAGCGGCGGCTTTTGGCATTAGTCGATGCCTGCCGCGTTCAGACCGTTGAACAAGACGCACTCGTACAGGTTGATCCCGACCTTCGGTTTCTGATGAATATCAATACGCCTCAATGTTATCAGCGCGCCCTTGAGTTTTTGCAGCGATGAGATTGGGTGGCGCTATCCATTGTTGACGATATTCTTTTTTCGCATATATTGCCACGTATCCATTTACTTATCACTGATGTTACGCATAGGCACAATATAATGCGATAATGCGCCTGACATGCGTAACATCAGTTATCACCAAGGAGTTATCACGATGGCTATTGAAGACAAAACCCTGCTGACCGAAGATGAGATTCGCGCAGAGGTTGCCGATCTCGATGGGTGGGAATATCTGGAAGACTCAAAAGAACTGCAGCGCGTTTGGCATTTTGAGAAATTTGTGCCAACCATGGCTTTTGTACGCAGGCTGACAGAGATTATGGATGAAAATAATCACCATTCGGATATCAGCCTCAACAGCCGAACAAAAACCCTCACAGTCACGGTGACGACCCATAGTGAAAATGCTGTTACTCGTGCAGATCTCGATTTTGCCGGAGCAGTAAATCAGGGGTGATTGTACTATATAGTCAGGATTAGATGGGTAGAGGCTGAGTGCTAAAAGCTGCACGCGGAACATAACGTCAGTAAAGCCAAAAACTAATATATGGAGATGGGATGAAGGTGAATGTCAATATTCAGCCTGGCGATCTGAGAGTCAGGCTGAATCGTTTTTTTGGACTGGCTGCACAGAAAATTCGCAATATCGATTCGACGTGGGATCCAGGCCGGGGTACACCGGTATTTACAGAAGGTGGTAAATACACCACGCGCGGATGGACCGAGTGGACGCAGGGATTTCAATTTGGATGCGCCATTTTGGGATATGAAATTACGCGAGAGGAAGACCTGCTGCAGATTGGACGCAAGGGCACGCTCGAGCGTATGGCGTCTCATGTGACGCATATTGGCGTACACGACCACGGGTTTAACAATGTATCTACTTATGGCAATTTGCGGCGGTTGATGCGAGAAGGTATAATTCCGGAAAATGAGTGGGAGCAGCACTTTTACGAACTGGCACTCAAGGCATCTGGCGCTGTGCAGGCTGCTCGCTGGACGACCATTGGTAATGGGAAAGGATATATTCATTCGTTTAATGGACCGCATTCCCTGTTTTCAGATACCATCAGGTCTTGCCGCGCATTGGCTGTCGCGCACGATCTCGGTCACATTTTGATGGGGGAGAATGACCGCGCAATTTCGCTGCTCGAGCGCTTGATCCATCACGCCGAGACATCCGCGCAGTTCAATGTGTATTACGGCGAGGGGCGCGACCAGTACGATGTGCGGGGTCGGGTTGTACACGAGTCCATTTTTAATGTCAATGACGGCAATTACCGCTGCCCGAGTACACAGCAGGGTTATTCACCATTTTCAACATGGACCCGGGGGTTGGCCTGGATTGTGACTGGCTATGCAGAACTGCTCGAATATGTAGCGCACCTGTCAGATGACACACTTGATCTTTATGGCGGTAGAGATATGATCAATGATAGGATGCTCAAGGCCGCTTGTGCAACGGCCGATTATTATATTCACAGTATCACTTCTGCCGATGGTATTCCATTTTGGGATGCAGGCGCGCCGGGCTTGATTGAGGGCTATGGGGATAAAATATCGGACCCTTATAATGACTGTGAACCCGTGGATAGTTCTGCTGCTGCTATTGCAGCGCAAGGGCTTTACCGTTTGGGCAAATATCTGGACGATGCGCGTTATCGGCAGGCTGCATTAACCGTGGCCCATACGCTATTTGGTGCGCCCTATTTGTCCGAGGACGAAGGGCATCAGGGGCTTATTCTGCATTCTATTTATCACAATCCCAATGGGTGGGACTATGTGCCCAGTGGACAAAAAGTAGCATGCGGCGAGTCTTCTATGTGGGGAGATTACCACGCGATGGAATTGGCGGTTTTACTCCAGCGAGAGATGGATAACGCGCCATATCTCACGTTTTTTGATCAGTAGGAGTAGGTGGAAAATGTGGCGAATACGAAATAAAAGTACTTCAGCATATGCATGGATAATCAGCTTTGTATTCCTTGGCTTCGCGTCTCAAAGTGGAGCTGAGACATTTGATTATGCACCGCTCAACCGCGTGCTTGGACGAGTTGTGAATTCACAAGGGGACGTGGATTACGAGGCTGCAAAAACAGATACGGATTTGCGGGCTTTTGTGGATCAACTCGCGCAGATCAGTCCCGATACACATCCCGCGCTTTTTCCCAATCGCGCGGACAGTCTTGCCTTTTGGATCAATGCGTACAATGCCTGTGTACTTACAGGGGTCTCCAAAGCCTATCCCGTTTCTTCCGTTACCGAAATCGCGCCTGCTTTTGGCTTTTTTAAGATATATCGATTTGTCGTTGGCGGGCGCAGGGTCACATTGGATCACATCGAGCACGAGATTATTCGCAAGCAGTTTTCCGATCCGCGCATTCACGCGGCAATTAATTGTGCGGCAGTGAGTTGCCCGCGTCTGCTAAACGAAGCATTTACACCTGACAAACTGGATGATCAACTCAATTTGGTTATGCGAGATATGATTCGCAATCCAATGCACGTTCAGATCAATCGGGAGACGAAGGTTGTGAGTCTATCTGCAATTTTTGATTGGTTTGCCTCTGATTTCACATCTTATGTGCAAGCGCGTGAGGCAGGTGAGACTGTGTTGGATTATGTCGCCCTTTTTTTATCGAAAGACGATATCCTGTATTTGCAAAATCACCCCGATTTTCAAATTGTGTTTTTAGATTACGATTGGTCTCTGAATAGCCAGTAAAAATGAGTAATATGTTCAATATCTCAGATATGCAAGTGTCTTTGGGTGGGTTCCAGTCCGCTGTTGACCGCGCTTTGAAAACATGGTCAGAAAACGGCAATACAGAACGGCTGTGGCTCGGCGATGCCACACTCTGGTCGGGGGCTGATGAGGCCAACTGGTTGGGATGGCTCAATATCGCGCCTCAAATACGCGATCAGGTAGGTGATCTGTGCGCTTTTGCACAGCAGGTGCGCGATAGGGGGATAACGGATATTCTGCTTTTGGGAATGGGTGGCAGCAGTTTGTGTCCCGAAGTGCTGGCGATGACTTTTGGCTGTCGGGAGGGTTGGCCCAGGTTGCATGTGTTAGATTCTACTATTCCCGCGCAGGTACAGCGGTTTGCCGATGCCGTAATTTTGGAGACAACCCTTTGCGTTGTGGCCAGCAAATCTGGAACGACAATCGAACCCCACGCATTTTGCGAGTTCTTCTGGACAAAAATGCAGGGAACTATTGGCGATGCGGCGGGTCAGCATTTTATCGCCATTACAGATCCTGGCTCTGATCTGGAAATGCTTGCCAGAGAACGGAACTTTTTATCTATTTTTTACGGTTTGCCAGAAATTGGCGGCAGATTTTCCGCGCTCTCAAATTTTGGGATGGTGCCCGCGGCGTTGATTGGTATTGATATGCGAGAATTTTTAGGACGCGCAGTGGGGATGGGGGAGCGGTGCAAAATATCGGATAACCAGAATCCCGGTCTTTTGCTGGGCCTTATTTTGGGTGAGTTGGCAAAAGCAGGACGAGATAAAGTGACGCTTGCAACCTCTCCCAAATTGTGGGATTTGGGGGCGTGGCTGGAGCAACTTTTAGCCGAAAGCACGGGAAAAAATGGCAAGGGTCTCATACCTGTTGATTTAGAAGAGATTGCCGTGCCCGATATGTATGGCGAAGATCGGGCATTTGTCTATATTCGTCTGAGTAGCGATGCAGACGCTGAACAGGATGCAGGTATAGAAAACCTGCGTACGGCTAATTTCCCAGTTATTCAACTCGATGTGGCAGAACCATTAGACCTGGGAGCAGAGTTTTTTCGCTGGGAATATGCAACTGCAGTGGCTGGCGCAGTTTTGAATATCAATCCCTTTGATCAGCCCAATGTGCAGGAGAGCAAAGATTTTACGGCGCAATTGACACAGGCTTATGAAAAAGAGGGAACATTACGGGGACAAACGCCGTTTTTTATTCATGATGACGTTGTAGTTTACGCCGATGCTGCTAACTCGGGAACTGTCGAAGATCTCGACAGTTGTATTGCTGGGCTGCTTAATCAGATTCGAGCGGGCGACTATGTCGCATTGTGCGCTTATCTCGACATGAATAAAGACATTATTGATGTTTTACAGGCTCTGAGGCATCGGATACGCAATGTATATCGGGTGGCTACCACATTGGGCTTTGGACCGCGTTTCTTGCATTCTACGGGGCAATTGCACAAAGGGGGACCGAACAATGTAGTGGTTGTGCAGTTGACCAGCGACGATGAGACAGATGTAGATATTCCTGGACGGGCGTTCTCTTTTGGCGTGCTCAAGCAAGCACAGGCTCTGGGCGACGCTCGCGCTCTTTCGAATAAAAAAAGACGGGCGATTCGCATTCATTTTAAGAAAGATATAATTGCTGGCATACATCGGGTGAAGCAGGCGGTTAGAGAGGATTGAATATGGCACTGGCAGCAATGGATTTGATGCAAATTGCGAGCGACGATCACAAGACTGATTTTGCGAACAAACTCCGCGATGAGCAATTGGAACTCACGCGCAATCGATTGGATATTTTGCAGGTCAATGTCGGCAAGTTGTGCAATCAAGCGTGTCATCACTGTCATGTGGATGCCAGTCCGATCCGCACAGAGATCATGACCCGAGAGACGATTGACCATATTCTATCATTTCTCGGAACATCTGATATTCAGACAGTTGACATAACTGGTGGTGCACCTGAGTTGATTCCCGATTTCCGCTATTTTGTCGAACAAATACGCGAGCAGGGTCGTCGCGTGATGGTGCGCTGCAATTTAACCGTGATCTTTGAACTCGGACAAGAAGACTTGCCTGAATTTTATCGCAAGCACGAAGTTGAATTGGTGTGTTCTCTGCCGTGTTATCTCGAAGAAAATGTGGATGAACAACGCGGGCGCGGTGTTTTCACAAAAAGCATACGGGCATTGCAGATTCTCAATGAAATTGGATATGGGCGTCCTGGCACGGGATTGGAACTCGATCTGGTCTATAATCCTGTCGGTGCGTCTTTGCCGCCTCCACAGGCCGAACTCGAAGCCGATTATAAAGAAGAGCTAAGAGCACGTTACAACATCGATTTTAACAAGCTCTACACCATTACCAATATGCCCATCAGCCGGTTTGAGGAATTTCTCAAACGCCGGGGTATTTACGACAGCTATATGCAGACTTTACGGGATAATTTTAATCCACATACGATCGATAATTTGATGTGTCGCTCGCTGATTAGCGTGGGATGGCAGGGTGAGGTTTACGATTGCGATTTTAATCAAATGCTCGATATGCATTCTTTTGGGCGCGAGGTCAAACTCTGGGAACTGACCGTTGAAGACCTGATCGGATGCGACGTGCGGGTGCGAGACCACTGCTTTGGATGTACTGCAGGTGCGGGAAGCAGTTGTGGGGGAGAGCTTGTTTAGAAGTGTAATCCGCAGAAAAAAACGCGAATAATCTGAGCGTTTTTCGCAGATAAACGCAGATGAAACTCAATCGCTACGAGAGGGCACCGAGATAGGTGCCTTTTTATTTTTTATTTATTGCTATGCGCTGTGTCTTTGGTGACAGGCATCGCGTGCTGTCGCATGCTTGATATGTGAGTAGTAGCGAGAGGTTTTGAGGTTGGGTTTTGAATGATAGAGTAAGGGGAATATTGAGACTGTCGGTATAAACGGCAATGGGGCGCTCGGCAAAGGGGAATAGTAAATCCTCGGCTGGTGGATAGTCGATTTGGATGATTTCGGCACTGTCCATGTCCAGTGTGAGGCGCGTGGAGATGAGGTAATCATCGGTGGGATTGGATGATTGAATGTGCCACCCCGAAGCGATATTAAGGCGCACGTTCACTTTGATGGTGTTCGCGCTATCAGAAGGCAAGGCTGTTGCGGATGCAGTAACGAGGCTATCGGGTGCAAGGATGGGAGACGATGCCATCATAGTGCCGTGAATAAAGTGCAGGAAAGCACCCGGCGTATTCTCTGCGAGGGGGGCAAAGCTATGGGTGAGCGAGAGCGCGCGTTGGGCATATAGGGGATTCTGTGTCAATGCCCGAAGTTCCCACAAAACGTGCAGGGCAACGGCATTGCCAGAGGGCAGGGCGCTGTCATAAGAGCTTCTGGTGCGTACAATCATCTCATTTTGATTCCGCGTGAGAAAATATCCGCCATTCTGCATATCCCAAAATGCGGTGTGCATCTGTTCTGCGAGCGATAGAGCGTCCTGGAGATAGCGGGCAGAATGCGTTGCGCGATAGAGGTGGAGGAGGCCGTCGATTAAAAAGGCGTAATCTTCCTGATAGGCTTCGCCTTTGCGCTGTCCCTCGCGATAGATGCGATACAGGTCGCCATCTGCATCGCGAAGGTTGTTGTGAATAAAATCGGCGGCTTTTTGTGCGGCCACCAGGTACTCGGGTTGGGCGAGGACCTCGTAGGCGCGGGCATACGCGCCAATCATGAGGCCATTCCACGCTGTGATAATTTTGTCGTCGAGGAGAGGGCGTTGGCGTTGGCTGCGAGCGTTAAGGAGTTTTTCTTTTAGTGGGGATAGACGCGCGTGCAGGGTTGTGGTGTCGATTTGATGGCGCATTGATAGCGCGCTGTCTGTATCGGTTTTATAAATGACGCCAGACGATCCTTCGGGCATGGGCGCGAGTGCATAACACGAGAGGAAGAAGTCGGCATCTTTTTTTAGTATCTGGCGAATGTCTTGCTCTGTCCAGGTATAATACGCGCCTTCTTCTGCTTCAGTTTCTGCGTCGAGAGCAGAGTAAAATCCGCCTTTAGAGTCTGTCATTTCGTGCGACACAAACCCCAGAATCTCCTCTGCTGCAATGCGATAGGCCGTTTTGTTGGTGATCTGGTAAGCACGGAGAAAGTTGCGGGTGAGGAGCGCCTGATTGTAGAGCATTTTTTCAAAATGCGGCACGCGCCATTGTGCATCTGTTGCATAGCGATGAAAGCCGCCGCCAAGGTGATCGCGTATGCCCCCGCGCGCCATGTGATTTAGCGTTTGCTCGACTATTGCGAGATATTTTGCATGAGGATTTTGTCGATAAGCCGCCAGCAACAGGTCGATCGCGTGATCGGGCGGAAATTTCGGGGCTGTCCCCAGTCCGCCGCTGATGGAATCAAATCGCGCTTCTATGTGTTCTATCGCTCTGGCAAGCAGGTCTCCTTCCACTTTCTCTGAAACAGTGTGTGTCGCGTGAATGCGCGCGATAGATTGCGCTATCTGCTCAGCCTGTTTTTCGAGTTCCTGTCTTTTTTCCTGCCATGCCACATGAAGTGCCTGAATCACGCGCGGAAAGCCCGGACGCCCATGTGAATCTTCGGGAGGAAAGTACGTGCCGGCAAAAAAGGGTTTGAGATCTGGGGTAAGAAAAACAGAATTGGGCCATCCGCCGTGCCCGGTCATGAGTTGGGTAGCCGTCATGTAAATTTCGTCGATATCCGGGCGTTCTTCTCGGTCAACCTTGATATTGACAAAAAACTGATTCATCAAGTGGGCAATATCCGGATCTGAAAAGACCAGCCGTTCCATGACATGGCACCAATAGCAACTCGAATATCCCACGGACAGAAAGATCGGTTTGTCCTCGCGGCGCGCTTTTGCGAGTGCTTCTTCTCCCCAGGGATACCAGTCAACGGGATTGTGGGCGTGCAGGCGCAAATAAGGGCTGAGTTCTCCGCTGAGGCGATTTTGATGCGCCGGAGAGGAGGTAGAAGGATTTTCTGACGAATAAACACCCCACCAATAACCCGCAGCAATGGCGAGGATGACGATGGAGATGAATAGGAGGCGTTTGGCGATTGCCATATCATCAGCCCCTCAAGCAGCAAACGCGCGTTTGATTTTGGCGACGGCTGTTAAAATATTGTCCATGTCTTCCCGATCGCCCAGCAGCATGTTTTGCAAAAACCAGATACTGGAGGCGCATATTGCTTCCACCTGGGGACACGGCAAACGGCGAATCAAGTGTGGATGTCGATCCATCACGGTTTTGAGACCGCCTTCATCGGTTAAGGGCCGCTGATAGCCAGGTGTGCAGGGAATGCCTTCAGCCTGCAAGGCCGCGATAAATTCATCGCGTGTTTTCCCTCCGAATGCCTCGCTGTTGTAGCGCATCATATACAGGTGATAGCCGTGTTGGGTAACCCAGGGGTGCCATCGCGGCGGTTCTAATCCGCCAATCTCGTCCAGGCCCTTGCTGAGATAAGCCGCATTTTTATTGCGCAAATCGATTTGTGTTTCGAGTTTGGGCAGTCGTTTTAATAAAATGCCAGCAAGATACTCAGAGGTGCGATAATTCCAACCCAGGCGGGGATATTCCCATCGCTCGCCCCCGGGCCGTCGCCCCACATCGCGGAATGCCCATGCCCGATCTCTGAGGTCCCGATCATTGGTGAGAAGACATCCGCCTTCGCCCGAAGTCAAATTTTTGCTCGACTGAAAGCTAAATGCCCCCACATGGCCCAGAGAACCCACTTTGCGGCCTTTGTGCTCGGCTCCGTGTGCCTGAGCGCAGTCTTCGATGACTTTGAGGTTGTGCTTGCTCGCAATCTCATTAAGTGCATCCATATCTGCCGGGTGCCCGCCGAGGTGAACGGGCAGGATCGCGACGGTCTGATCTGTGATGGCGGCTTCGGTCGCTTCGGGCGACATGGTAAAACTCACCGGATCAATATCGACCAGGGCAAGAGAGCACCGCACCGAGAGAGGCGCGCTTGCTGTGGCAATGAAGGTGTAATTGGGAATGATAACTTCGCCGCCATCAACCATGCCATCGAGGTCGAGCGCGGCAGATAATCCAGCTGCAATAGATGTGGTTCCGCTGGGCATCATCACCCCATAAGCCGCATCGCAATAGGCGGCAAATGCCTGTCCAAAGCGATGTCCCACAGGTGCGGGGAGACCTTCGGTCTGACCGAGATAGACTTCCTTGAGGATGGGAACGATTTCTTCTTCCCATTCCCGTTCTGTGTTGTCTGGCCATGTCGGCCACGGCGATGCTTCGGTATCGCGCACGGGAACGCCACCATCTATTGCGAGTGTTTCTGACATGTAAAGCTCCTTGTTGGACATTGAAGACAACGCGCCTTGACCCGTAGTCAGACGGGATGTATATTTAATTTGTATCCCAATTCAAGGTACGATTTATAGATTGATTGTCAAGTTATCAAGAGAGGATGATTGACGATGGACCTTGCAGGAATGTTGATGCAAAAAATTGAGGGTGAAGTGCGGTTTGATAAGATGTCGCGCATTCTTTATAGCACCGATGCAAGCATGTATCAAATTGAGCCTGTTGGCGTTGTTTTGCCCAAACACAAGCAGGATGTTTTGCATGTCATAAATCTCGCCGATGAACACGAGGCACCACTCATCCCTCGAGGTGGTGGCACCGGGCTTGCTGGCGGTGTGGTGGGCAATGGGATTGTGATGGATATGTCGAAATATATGAATCGCATTCTCGACTTCAATGCCGATGAAAATTGGGTCAGGGTCGAGCCTGGTGTGGTGCTCGATGAACTCAATGCATTTCTCAAACCACACGGATTGCAATTTGCGCCCGATGTGGCGACCAGCAGCCGCGCGACAATCGGGGGCATGGTGGCCAATAATTCTGCGGGCGCGCATTCGGTTATTTACGGCAAGACCATAGATCACGTTTTAGAACTCGATTTGATCTTGTCCGATGGCACAGAAATAACGGTGGGGGAGTTGGACGAGCCTGCTGTGCAACAAAAATGTGAGCAACAAGACCTCGAAGGTCAGGCGTACCGGGAGATAATCCGCATAGCGCGGGAGAATGCGGAAGAAATTGAGCGGCGGTACCCCAAAATTTTGCGGCGGGTCGGCGGGTACAATCTCGACGAATTTATCAAAAAGCAGCCGTTTAATCTCGCTCGTATGGTCATTGGATCTGAGGGGACTCTGGCGACAGTTGTCGAGGCAAAGCTCAAGGTAATCCCACTGCCTCAGGCAAAGGTGCTGGGCATCGTGCAGTTTAACGACTTGATTGCGTCTATGAAGGCCGTCGCACCGATATTAGAAACGAAACCGGCCGCAGTAGAACTGATCGATAAGATGATTCTGGATCAGACCAAAGGCTCTATGGAACTGTCCAGGATGCGTTCGTGGGTACAGGGTGATCCAGAGGCTGTGCTGGCTGTTGAATACTACGGCGATTCAGAAGGCGAACTGGTCCCTAAGCTGGAAGAACTCGAGGTGCTGCTGGGAAATCAGAATCTCGAATATACTTTTTCTCGTGCTATTTCCGATGCTGAGCAGGCCAATGTTTGGAATGTGCGCAAGGCGGGGCTGGGTTTGCTCATGGGCGTAAAGGGCGATTCTAAACCCGTTGCTTTTGTCGAAGACGCCGCTGTTCCGCCAGAAAGGCTGCCCGATTATATTTCCGAGTTTGGAGCGCTGGTGAAATCGCTCAATACGCGGGCGGGTTATTATGCACATGCCAGCGTGGGTTTGCTGCACGTTCGACCAATGGTCGATCTCAAGGATGCCGACGAGATCGCAAAAATGCGATTTATCGCCGAATCCGTGCGAGACCTGGTGATGAAATACGGCGGTGCCGTAAGCGGAGAACACGGCGATGGCCTGGTTCGGAGTTGTTGGAACGAAACGTTCTTTGGCACAATACTTTACGGAGCTTTTCGGGAGGTCAAACGCGCTTTTGATCCCAAAGGACTGATGAATCCCGGCAAAATTGTCGATGCGCCGATGATGACCGAAAATTTGCGTTATGGGGCAGATTATCACGCGCACGAGATAAATACCCACTTCGATTTTTCTGCCGATGGGGGATTTCACCGCGCCGTTGAAATGTGCAATGGGGTGGGCGAGTGTCGCAAAAAGCTGGTGGGCACGATGTGTCCGTCTTATATGGCGACTCTGGAAGAAGAACATTCGACGCGGGGGCGGGCAAACGCGCTTCGAGCGGCGATTTCGGGGCGATGGGAAGGCGGGCTTACGGATCATCGCATCAACGATGTGCTCGCGCTCTGTTTGGAGTGCAAGGCTTGCAAAGCCGAGTGTCCGTCCAATGTGGATATGGCTAAAATTAAATATGAATTTAAGGCACATTATTACGCCAAACACGGGCGACCGTTGCGATCTATTTTGTTTGGCAATGTGGAATTGATGGGCAAACTCGGATGTCTCGTTGCACCCCTTGCCAATCGTTTGTCCAGGACGGGTATTTCAAAGTGGATGATGAAGCGTCTTGGGATTGCGCCTGCGCGATCCCTGCCGCCATTTGCGCGTCAGACTTTTACACACTGGTTCGCCCGCCGCAACGCCCCTCAAAAAAATAAACGCGTCGTGTTTTTCGCCGATACGTACATGACCTACAATTATCCCGAAATTGGCAAAGCTGCCACGGCCTTGTTTGAAGCAGCGGGTTATGAAGTGATTTTGGCCGTAAAGCGATGTTGTGGCCGCCCGATGCTTTCAAGCGGCTATATCGATCGCGTAAAAGAAAACGCCCTGTTTAATATTGAGAATCTCTACCAATATACTGAACAGGGATATCCCATTGTGGGTTTTGAACCGTCGTGTGTTTCGATGTTTACGGATGAATACTGCGATTTAATTGACGATCCGCGCGTGCGTGCCGTAGCCGACAATATTTATACTTTTGAAGCGTTTGTACAGACATTTTCCGAGCGGGGCGAATTTGCAGTGCCATTTACCGATCTGAAAAAAGACATCTTGCTCCACGGCCACTGCCATCAGAAAGCCCTGTGGGGTATGGGGCCGTCTGAGGCCACTTTGGGATTGCCCGAGGGTTTTCGCGTGACGCCCATTCAATCGGGTTGTTGCGGCATGGCGGGTTCTTTCGGCTATGAAGCCGAGCACTACGACGTATCGCTCAAAGTGGGCGAGTCGCGGCTGCTTCAGGTGGTTCGCGACGCAGATGGCACAACTGATATTGCCGCAGCGGGTTTGTCGTGCAGGCAACAAATTGCGCACGCCACTGGGCGCACTGCCCGTCATCCTGTCGAGGTATTGGCAGATGCCCTGGATAAGGGCGATGGGTAATATCAAGCGCGTTCGCGTGATAATCAGCGGACGGGTTCAGGGCGTTGGGTTCCGCTATTTCACACAACGAGAAGGCGAGCGCCTCGGGCTGGTTGGATGGGTAAAAAATTTACCCAATGGCGATGTTGAGGCCGAAGCAGAGGGAGATGAAGCGCAAGTTGATGTATTTGTAGAAGCGATGAGACGAGGACCGCCTGCGTCTCGCGTCCTGGATTGTCAGATCGTTGAAATACCTGCGAACCACAGGGATGTTGCGTTTAATATAAGGTTTTTTAGTAACTGATGTTACGCACCTGCATAATATCATGGGCCTGTCATTTTGAGCGGAGCGCAGCGGAGTCGAAAAATCTACTACCAACGCAGGTGGAACAGATGCTTCGGCTCCGTTCCACTCCGCTCAGCATGACACAAACACCAGACCTGCGTAACATCAGTTAATAAATTTTAAGGGAGAAGATAGTGGATTTAAAAGGATTTATTCGCGAGGTACCGGACTTTCCCAAAGTGGGTATCTTGTTCAAAGATATTACGACTTTGCTTGCCGATTCGGACGCTCTTCGCGCGACAATAGAACAATTGGCACAACCCTATCGCAATGGGGCTGTCGATCTCGTTGTAGGGATCGAGTCGCGTGGCTTTATTTTTGGAACTGCACTCGCGCATGAACTCGGCGTGGGCTTTGTACCGATCCGCAAACCCGGCAAGCTACCGTCAGAAACAATTTCTGCGGAATATGAATTGGAATACGGAACAGATAAGATTGAGATACACACAGACGCAATCGCCGGGGGACAGAAGGTCGCTATCGTGGATGATTTGCTCGCAACTGGTGGCACAATGGCCGCTGCGTGTCAACTCGTATCTGAACTCAAAGGGGAAATTGTCGGTATCTCTTTTGTTATTGAATTGGACTATTTAAACGGACGTGAAAAACTTGGGGATTGGCCCATTCACACGCTGATTCACTATTGATCTTTGCCCCTGTAGCTCAGAGGATAGAGTAGCGGATTCCTAATCCGTTGGTCGCAGGTTCGAGTCCTGCCAGGGGCACTTTTTTAAAAATACATTCCTTTCAAGGGTGTGAGATACAGCACCGAACAAGGTGACTTGCTCGGTGTTGCCAGCGCTTCGGAGAAATCACCCGGGCGTTGGGCTCTCGGGCTTCCTCCAGCCCGGTATGGCACTTTTGTTCTGTTATGTGAAGATACAAAAGGCGAAATCCATACGTTCATTGCATCCAGAGATTTCACACAGAAATTCATAGACAAACTCAGCCGTGACTATAACGGCCAGATCAAATTAAACATTAAAAAAACCGGCTCCAAATTTTACCTGACCATACCGGGAAGTCACGATGAGTCGATTGTAAATCTGAAGGATCAGTTTGAGAATATCTAAGGAGTCAGAAAATGGAACAGAAATTTCACGAGCGTGTCGTAAAGATAGAGCCTCCAAAACGTCACTTCGTATTTCTGATTGCACCTGACGGTTCTATGCTCGGCCTTGATGAAAGTAGCGAACTCGCCTTGCACGACGAAGCCGACGATCGCGTGATCTGGGATCGCACACCAGAAGGCATAAAGCACGTGGCAACCGGTAAAGATGTATCCACCGATATCGATGAGGATGTCTGCACATTGTCTGTCGGTTCAGACGAGATGACCTTCACTACCTACCACGGCTCTGAAAAATTGCCGTCTGAATATCTCGAACACTTAAAGCGCGAAGGGTGGGTCTGTCTGACCTGTATTCTGCCACCAGACATTTTAGAAGATATGGAACGCGTCGCCGGTACAGATCGTTACGAACACTTGGAAATGAACACCGACATACCCAGGATCTGTCAGAGTGTCTCTGTTGCCAGAGCAACCATTGAGCCCATCTCCATTTGGTTGGCCAGGCAGTATATGGGAGCCCACGATTTACACCTCTCGCATCCACCCGGTTTTAGAATCGAGTACCCGGATGATGGTAAAAGAAAACTGGGCGGTTGGCACTCTGATTTTCCCTATTCGGCGTCAACCGGTGGCAATGAGCCTCCCGACAGAAAGGGACCCATTAAGGCCATGCAACGCAATGTCTGTGTATCTGACTTTACCAAGATTCGCGGTGCAACAGCATTTAAACTGGGCTCACATCTATCAGACACACCCCCACCACCAGAGTGGAACGATACACAAGCGAGTCGCTTTCCCTATCACGGCCCTGAAGCCGATGTGATAGAAGCGCCCGGTGGTAGCGTCATCCTCTACGATGCCAGGATGTGGCATCGAACAGGCATCAACCGCAGCCAGCAGAAAAGAGCTGCAATGCTACAATCGTTCCAAGCACCAGATGTTCTGCCCAAAAACGACACCACAGCCACGTATGAACGCCTCGTGGAGAGTCCCATTTTCAATGAACTAAATGATAGAGAACAGAAGGATATAACAGCACTGCTGACCAACAAGCCAACAATCGCCTGAGGTTATTATACTTCAGGACAAACAATCTATAGATGTGGAAAAATGATGGAATCAAATTTTCGTGGCAAGATAGGCATCTCCTACAAGGATTCAGAGCCAGATTGGCTTTCCCCCCCATCGTCAGACGGCGCTTCAAACGTCCTTGTGGTTCTTCTGGATGATACCGGATTCGGCAATCTGGGTTGCTATGGTTCGACAATCGAAACACCAAACATGGACGCCCTCGCAGCAAACGGGTTGCGGTACAACAATTTTCATGTCACGCCCCTATGTTCCCCGACCCGAGCATCTCTGTTAACCGGCCGTAACCACCATGCCGTTGGTATGTCCACGATTGTCGATGGCGGTGATGCTGGGTTTCCCAACCGTCGAAGTCGCGTGAGCCGACACGCGGCAACCCTGGCAGAGATGCTGAGCGAAGAAGGCTTCGCCACCTTTGCCCTGGGCAAATGGCATCTCAACCCCAGTACACAAAACTCAGCTGGTGGATCTCGCGAAGAATGGCCATTACAGCGCGGGTTCGATCGCTTCTACGGATTCTTACCCGGTGCAACCGATCAGTTTTATCCAGAACTGACCTATGACAACCACCCTGTATCGCCCCAAAAAACGCCTGAAGAAGGTTATCACCTCACAGAGGATCTGGTAGATCACGCCATCGAGTTTGTCAATGACCTCAAGGCCATGCGTCCCGAAACACCGTTCTTCATGTACTTCGCGCCCGGTGCTATGCATAACCCACATCAAGCGCCAAAAGAATACATCGATAAATACAAAGGTCGTTTTGACGAAGGGTGGGACGTTATCCGTGAGCGCTATTTTCAAAAGCAAACCGAACTTGGGATTATCCCTGACGGCACTCGCCTGCCACCCAGGAATCCTGGCGTACAGCCCTGGGAAACACTGAGCCAGAATGAAAAGAATTTCGTGTGCCGGCTGCAGGAAACATGGGCAGGTTTCCTTGAGCATACGGATGCACAAATCGGACGACTGATCGAACATCTGCGCGCTATTGATCAACTGGATAATACACTCCTGGTACTCACCGCCGATAACGGCACCAGCCAAAACGGTGGTCCTTACGGTGTTATGAACATTGGTCCAAGTCCCCTGCGCAATGCCGCAAACAATGGGCAGACCGTAGGCGGGAAAACCGGTCGCGCTTTACCAGAAGAAGATTTCGATGCCATACAAGAAAAACTGGATGACATCGGGAGCCCGCACAGCTACACCGATATCCCCTGGGGTTGGGCTCAGGTGGGCAACACACCCTTGCCATGGTACAAGCAGGATACACATGCGGGCGGTGTACGCGTGCCGATGATCATTCACTATCCCCCAGCTATAAAAGATGCTGGCGGTGTAAGGGGACAGTTCCACTTCGTTTCAGATCTCACACCAACAATACTTGAAGTACTCAATTTACAACCTCGGTCGTGCTACCGTGGATACGATCAGATGCCTATTACGGGAACGAGCATGGCCTACACTTTTGACGACAGAGATTGCCCTACGCAAAAACCTGTTCAGTATTTTGAAATGATGGGCAACCGTGCGCTCTGGCTCGACGGCTGGATGGCCGTTACCAGACACGACCCAGACGACGATTACAATGATGACGAATGGGAATTGTATTATCTCGATGAAGATTTCTCGCAATCCAATAACCTCGCAAAGACCGAGCCAGATCAACTGAAAAAGCTGATTGATAGATGGTGGGTAGAAGCCGGACGCTATGGCGTCTTGCCTCTGCGCTCTGGGCTGCCACCGCGCCCCACCACTGCGGAACCCGATTCGCTGACGTATCATTTTGTTCCGCCAATGGCTCGCATTGCATCAAAACAATCGCCCGCACTGGAACAGGGAAACTGGTCATTAACTGCCGAAGTTGAGATCCTGCCAGAAACCGAAGGCGTCATCTATGCCCAGGGAAAATCCCTTGATGGATTTTCTTTATTCATACAGAATGGCACACTGTGCTTTGTGTATAACGCGCTGGGTCAAACAATCTCGGGTCGTTCCACAACGACGCTACCCAATGGTCGTATTACCGTGGGCGCTGCGTTCAAACCAGCCGACGATGGCACAGGAACCATCACTCTCACGGAAGATGGCGAGACAATCGGTTCGATCCAAATTCCAGACGCCACACGCAGGTCAAAGATGCGCGGTGTAGAAGTCGGTCGCAACCGACATTCACCCATCGCGGGCGTTTCACCTTTTGAATTCACTGGCGTTATCCATTTTGTAGATATATGCGTAGAACTTAGGTGAGGAACTAATCAGGGAATGATATATGGCTGAATTGGTAATTTGGAGGAATGAATGATCTATACCATCCGCACATTTCACGTTCACCGCAAAGACTACGCCGAATTTGTTCGTTTTAGCGAAGAACAGATCTGGCCAGCCATCGAAGAAAAAGGAGCGCGTGCACTCGGCCTCTGGGTCGCTGCCATAGGTGGCCCCGAACGCATCTTTCTCATGACGCGATACGACAGCCATGGTCATTGGGAAGAAACCCGAAACTGGGACAATCTCGCCAATGAAGGCAGTGGACGTGCCGCACTCGTACACGAAACCGAATGTATTTCCCTCTTGCCCCTCACGCAAAGACAGCCTGATAGCGACGCCCCCGAAAAAGAGCCTGGCATTTATACTCTGCGCTCATTCAAAGTCGCGCCCACCGACGTTTCGCGTTTTGTCGACTTATCAGAAAATCAGTGGTGGCCCTGGGTCACCCGAGGCGAAGGTGTGCGCCCCATTGGCCAATGGATAACCAAATCAGCACCCGAAGACCGCATCTACATGATGACGCGATACGACAGCCTGTATCATTGGGAAGGCCATCACAGCAATGTCGGCACCATCGCACAACCCGATGATCCCGAAATGGGCAAAGTCTGGGAAATCGGCCAAAAAGCCATTCAAGAGCGCAAAAAAATCACCATCGATACCAACGTCAAAGTTCTGCGTCCCATCACCAGCAGAAGACCATAAAAGGAGACCCCAATGCCCCAAATGACAGGTGCACGATTTCTCGCAGAAACCGTGCATGGCCACGGAATAGACACCGTCTTTTTTATGCCCTACATCGCGCCCCGAGCATTGATGGAAATGGAAAATTTCGGCATGAAACGCGTGCAAACCCACGGAGAAAAAGCCGCCGCGTACATGGCCGATGCGTATGCGCGCGTCAGACGCGGTCCAGGTCTTTGTATGGCCCAATCCGTTGGTGCCGTTAACCTCGCTGCTGGTCTTCAAGACGCCTATCTTGCCTGCTCGCCTGTTATCGCAATCACAGGCAAAGAAAGCCATGTCAATCAGCTCCGCCATGCCTATCAGGAAGTCGATCACCGAAATCCGTTTGGTGCAGTTACAAAATACACCGCTGATGTCCACGCCGTCGATCTGTTGCCCGTGTATTTGCGGCAGGCTTTTCGATCAGCCACCACAGGCACACCCGGTCCCGTACATCTCGATCTACAAGGTCTTGCCGGTCAAGTCGTCGTTGAAGCCGAAGCCGATTTTGAAGTCGTCATCGAATCTGCCTTTTCCCAGATTCCACCTTTTCGCCCGACTGCCGAACCCGAATTGATCACCGAAGCCCTCAGCCTTCTATCTCAAGCCAAAAAGCCGATCATCATGGCCGGTGGCGGTGTGACCACATCTGATGCCAGCGCCGAACTCATCGCCCTTGCCGAGAAGCTTTCTATCCCCGTTGCCACATCCCTCAATGCCAAAGCCATGTTTCCCGCCGATCACGAACTCGCTATCGGCACACCCGGTTCATACTCACGCGCCTGTGCCAATCAGGCCATGTTTGAAACCGATCTGGTTTTCTTCATCGGCAGCCATACGGGCGGGCAGGTTACCAATGGGTATAAAGTGCCGCCACAAGGCACGCCCATCATTCAACTCGACATCAACGCCGAAGAATTGGGTCGCAACTATCCCCTCACCTTCGGCCTTCAAGGCGACGTGCGAAACACATTGCGCCTCATGATTGATCAGGCCAGCAAAGCAGAGCCTCGCACCCAATGGATCGCCCGCATCCACGAACTCGTCAACGCATGGAAAGAAGACATGGCCAAACATGTCAACTCCGACACCGAACCCATGCGTCCCGAACGCCTCTGCAAAGAACTGTCTGACTTTCTTCCTTCCGATGCCATACTCGTCTCCGACACAGGACACTCCGGCATCTGGACCGGCACCATGCTCGACTTCAAATATCCCACACAATCTTATATCCGCTGTTCTGGTTCACTCGGCTGGGGTTTCCCTGCAGCCCTCGGTGCCAAATGCGCCGCACCAGACCGTCCCGTCATTTGCTTCACTGGCGATGGGGGCATCTGGTATCACATGACCGAACTCGACACCGCCATGAAATCCGAAATCAACACCGTCACCGTCATCAACAACAACCATTCGTTGAACCAGGAACAAGGTGGTGTAGAACGCACCTATGGCGGTCGTACCAAAGGCTCTGACGAACTCTGGCTCTTCCCAGACGCAGACTTTGCCAAAATGGCCGAAGCCATGGGATGTTTTGGCATCACCGTCAACAAAATCAGCGAGCTGCAAAGTGCTCTTGAGCAAGCCCTCAACGCAGGCAAACCCGCCGTCGTCGATGTCAAAACCCATCTCGAAGGCATTGCTGCAAAAGCCTGGATGCCAGCCTAACAGGATATAAGATCGCAAAAAACCACATTTTTTTGGAGGAGCAACAATGTCAATCGAGCAATTACAAGAAAATGGCCTAACCGGTCCTTTTGAGTTGGCAGACAAATCCCTCGTCGATGCCGTATGTGAGGTCGGGATAGAACTACAAGCGCTACAACGCCAGGAAAATATCGTGCGCCAGTTGGCAGGACAAGAACCCCAATTTAGAACGAAGATCGATAGACACATGGAATTCAAGGTGATGAGAGACCTCTGTCTCGATGACAATGTGAAGTCCGTGGTGTCCGAACATTTCGGCAATGATCTTTTTATCTGGGGTAGCGTTTTTCAATTGAAATCTGAAGGCGTGTCAGAGAATATATGGCACCACGATCGCGCATACGAAAACGGTCGCGATCAAGTCAATCTCTATGATACCAGCAACCACTTCACGGTTCTATTTGCGTTGACCGACATTGGGTACGGTGCTGGCCGCATCGAATATGTGAAGGGATCTCATCAACCCATTGATGGATGGAACAGAGATATGCGATTTGTAAAAGAAGTGCCAGAACTCGTCCATGATAGGATCGGCACACTCACAATGAAAAGAGGCCAGTTCACGGTGTTTCATTCTCAAATCATGCATCGCAGTCTGCCTTTTGAGTATGGCGAGCCAAGAATCTCATTGGCTGTAAGACTCGCGAGGAAGGGGACACAAATCCCCGATTATTATCCACAAAATCCAAATCCGGCCGCAGAAACACAAGGGATCGCCCGTTTCACCCCTTCAGCAACATTTGATTTTAATTAGAACCAGCCCCAAGCGCTGAAACCCATGAAATGGGTTATCGTCATCTAAACCAGAAAGATGTCCGTTATGAAACACACACGCTCAGACGGCCCAACCGAACTCACTTTCAGGCAAAAACGCGCGCTCTATCGGGATGGATACATCATCCTCAAAAACATCGTGCCTAAAGAACTGACCCAACGTGCCCGACGGCTGGTCAACATCACCGCAGGTAAAATCCTAAACGGCACAATGGATCCGCCCAAAAGAAGAAACCGTTATGTCGGCAGTGAAGACGCCATCACAGACCTCATTAATAAAACAGCACTGACCGACATTCTCACCAATACGATGGGGCCTTTTGATCCGCCAACGCATGGTTTTGCCCCAATCTTGTATCCGCGTGAGCCATCCAGAGAAATCGGCAACCATGGTCTGCCCGACGATGAAGTGCCCAATCACGCCTTCTTCCCGCACATTGATGGCCAGTGGTCTGGAGCCATTCCCAAAACAGCGAACGAAGTAGACGATTGGCATGTGCCCAAAACACCACACTTTGGAGATCGCAGTGCCAACGTGCTCGGGATAAACGGTACGCCTTTGTTTCAGAATCCAGATTGCACGCTCTCACTCGGCGGTTTTACCTGCTTTGCCGCTGTTGTCCTCAACGATCAATCCAAATTTGGCTATGGCAACTTTGCCGTCCTTCGGGGTGCCCATCATCACACGGCTGAATTCTTCAGGCAGCAACGCGACCAGGGTGGCGTCATCGGCCCTGAAGGCCATGGTTGGCCGCGTTTAAAGCGTGTTGGTGATAATGGGGTTGGTATCAATACGCTTCCAGAATGGATCGCCAATCATTATCGTGAGGGCGCGCAGTTCACACCTGATGGTCTCATGTGGCCTGAGCCTACCCCTGTGCTCGTGGAAGAAGGCGATGCTTTTATTGCGGTTCACGGTACTCCTCACTGCGGTACCCGCAACGATTTGGGTGCAGACCCACGCATCAGTGCCTACTTTCGATTACGTCGCCATCGTCCCGGTGGTGCAAAGGTAAGAGGAGACAGTGATCACCCGGATCGCGGTTGGGAAGGCGAATTTCTCGACTATCCCGAAGGTCATGATCCATGGCAAATTTCTATCGATAAACTTTGTGATCCCTGGAGTGAGTGGGATGGCATGCAGGAAGTCGTTGCTGAGGCACAAAATTCGGGAGATCAAATAAGAGAGAACGCAAATGACCAAATACAAGATGCACTTTGACACACCCGAAGAAGCCTACTTTGAATTTTACAAAGCCGACGCATCTCAAAATGGAGATGCCTGGGCTGCCGTGATGAGTTATCCCCATGTAAGAGTTGCCGCAAACGGCTCAACCATGTATTTCGATACAGCTCGAGACTACGCTGATGATGCCGACTGGACGTCACGGATCGCGACTGGTTGGGTTCTAACGAGAGGGCGAGAACCGGTTCGTTTTCATGAATCGCTCAACAAAGTTCACCTTGTAGGCGGATGGACGCGCTACAACGCAGACGACGATCCCATCCTCTGGAACCGCGTCACCTACATTGTTACCAAGCCCGCCGACTCGTGGGGTATCCAGGCGCGATTTGCATTGGGTACTTATCACGACGGGCAGGACGACGAAACAGCGATCGCCAAGGCCGTTGAGATCGCAACCGATCATGTCCAGCGCTATTACGATGCACGCGACAAAAACGATGGCGATGCCTGTGCTACTCTCTGCCGGTTTCCACTCCTTGACGTCGGCGTTGGTGAAGTCACCCGGATCGAAAGTGCCACAGAACTGGCACAGCAAGTCAATGAAAGAACAACATCGTTCAGCAATGTAAACATCGAGGTTGCACAATCTGGCCCTGAAGGTGTTCTTGTGGCGGTGACTGCTGACGAGGCATCTGGCAACGGCGAACAGGCCATTCTTGTTGTCGGCAAAGTTGAGGGCGTGTGGACGATCGGTGGTATTTCGAGAATGTAAAAATGAGGGATTGGTATGGAAATCACATCACGCATCTAACACGCGCTGAAATGCCTCGAGATTGGGCAACTGTATCGCCGCACGGAGCAACTGCTTGAGGCGTTGCAAATCGTCAATGGCAGAAATGCGGGTGGATAGGGGGTGCGCTTCGTTCAGGTCAAATCGAATCTCCAGCACTTCGAGGATAGCTTCGATGGTGCGTTGCCTGCCCCCCTGCTCAATGCCTTGTTCAAAGCCTTCCTCTCTGCCCTGCTCAAGGCCCTGCTCAAGGCCCTGCTCAAGGCCCTGCTCAAGGCCCTCCTCTCTGGCTTCCTCTCTGCTTTGTTGAGTAAGGGATTGAAAAAGAGATGATTCGCGCAAGATATCCATGATGCCCTCCTTGAAAATAATAGCAGAAATGGTTTCAGAATCATATACCAACTCACTCAAGGCCACCATGCCAGCCAGAGAATCCGCCCTATATGACCGGGCGATAGGGCGCGTCCGAGCCGTGTGAATACACTGATGCAACCACGCATCTAAGGCCATCCCCTCAGGTGGCTTCATCAATGGCGTGAAAGGAATCAGACCCGATTGCCCCGATTCGAGAACGTGCTCGCCTTCTATCTCAATCAGCCGGATGACCCTGTAATGAATCGCGATTTGGTAGTCGAGATGCTCCTGGACATAGTACCCGGGATCGCGCCGCCCTGCATCGGGACGCAGGTAAATCACGTTGGAATAGATCGGCAAACCGTGATGCTCAATGGCACGTCCGATATACCCTGCCATGCGGCGCGGCATAGGCGGATTGGTGCTGTCAGTCGTTTGAAACTCGTTGTGGACCAATACCTCCTCGTTATCAATGCGCACGCGAATCAGGCTATCTGTCTGGCGAGCTTCAACAGTAAGTTGCTCTGTGTCAATGACTGCAAGAATTTCAACGTCCTCGCGGCCGAGGGTGAAGCTGGCAAAGTCGTTGGGATAAGTTTGAATGAGGTGTTTGGATATTGCATCAAATTCGGCCATGTGAGATCCTGGTCTGAGAGTTGGTCGTATTTTGGACAAACGCAACAGTCAGAACTCAAGCAAATATCAGGCCAGAAAATGAAATTATCACGAAATTACGCGATAAAAGAGACTTGTCAGAAACTCAGGCACCTCATTATGTTTTCAATATGCAGTATTGCGGTCTTATTCACAACTTGAATTTGTGGAATGTTTGTTGGAGCGTAGGTGGAGGAGCACAAATGTCGGCGGAAAAAGTGTATATTTTGAGCGATGAATGAGCGGTTATGTGAAAGATATGTACCGCTTGACCTGATGGCTGTCGCAGTGGTTCTTGCCTAACATCAGTTATTAAGATTCATGTTCAACGGATTCTTTTTCAGGAATTCCCAACTTCGGCAAGCCCTCAACAATGGAGTTACCCCGCTTCTGTGGACATGTCCCGCTATTCAACCTGCTACTTTTACACGACCTCTTGTTGCACTTCCACTGGTACGAAATTAATCTCAATCCTTTGATTCAATGCGATCGCGATTCTTTGAAGCATCGTGAGTGAATGTCCTTCATAATCTGCATCCTCAAAGCGGGCAATAACCGGTTGTTTGGATCCGATTAATTCTGCCAATTCAGTCTGCGTCAAGCCCGCCATCTTTCTAGCTTCATATATTAGGCGAGCAACTTCTGAGTTGACTGTCTCCTCTGCAATCATCTGCTGCAATTCTTCATCATCCCCTGTTACATCATCTATGATTCGATTCGCATCTCTTGTCTTAGCCATTGGTCACGTCTCCTTCAAACATTAGACGCCCGTGGTCAAGAGACCGCCATCCACCGGTAGGGAGGCACCGGTAATATTACCGGCCGCTGGCGAGCAGAGAAAGGCAACGGCTCGTCCGATGTCCTCGGGGGTGCCGCGGCGCTGCAAGGGTATATTGGCTTTGAGGTTGTCGGATACGCTGCCCACAGACGGGGCCTGAGTGCCAAAAATATGGGTCAGATCCATATGCCCCGGCATCACGGCGTTGCAGCGAATATTGTGGGGACCCAGGTCCACGGCCATGCTCTCGGTGAGACGTAGCACACCGGCTTTAGCCACTCCGTAGGCCGTATCGCTGGGCCAGGCGCGGTAGGCATGGACCGAAGAAGTACTGACAATGCAGCCTCCTTCGCCCTGTTGTACCATGATGCGGGCGGCCTGTTGACTGCAAAGAAAAAAGCCTTTGAGACACACGTCCAGGGTCAAATCCCAGTTTTCTTCGGTGATTTCGAGGAAGGTAGCCCCGCTTCCGGCATAGGGGTTGTTAACCAGGATATCGAGGCGGTTAAAACGGGTGATGAAGGCGGTGAACATCGCTTCCACCTGTGCTCGGTCGGATATATCAGCCTGAAAGAAGTCGGCTTCTCGCCCCTGATCCCGGATCAGTTCCAGGGTCCTGTCGGCATCGGCATCTCGTTCGAGGTCGTTGATGCCCACATCACAGCCTGCCTGAGCCAGAGCAAGGGCAATGCCGCGACCGATATTGCGGCGGCCACCAGTGACGAGAGCCTTTTTTCCATCGAGTGACATAGTGCGATCTCCCTTTTGGTGTAGTAATACAAGGTTGTTATATTTCGAACGCGATGTGTGACTTTAAAAATAAATACGCTATACACCCTGTCATGCTGAGGAAGCCGCTAGGCTGACGAAGCATCTGTTACCCATGCACACTGTTGAGACAGCAGATTCTTCGACTCCGCTGCGCTCCGCTCAGAATGACAGTGCTCTTATGACCTTTGATCTTGAAGTCACACATGACGTATTTCGAATTTCAATATACGCCAAAAACGGCGCAATGCGATAGAGAAAGCAAGGCTACATCAAATATCATCGTAAAAATTGCTTTTGACGATGAGGTATGTTATCATTAAGTACCGGGGATAAAGCGTCCTGTCCTGCTTTTCACATCTGGGAACTCGCGTTTTGTTATGACAAAAGAAATTGAGCGGAAATTTTGCGTGCAAAAAATGCCGGATCTGACAGCTTGCACGGGGGTAAAAATCTCACAGGGATATATCGCAGTGGGGGAGAATGGTACGGAAGTTCGACTGCGCCGCAAAGGCGAGCGATTTTATCAGACTGTGAAACAGGGCAAGGGTGTACAACGGACGGAAGTCGAGGTGGAATTGAGCCGGTCGCAATTTGATAACCTCTGGCCTTTAACTGAGGGCAGGCGAGTCGAAAAAGTGCGCTATGAGATAGTTGAAGGGACGTGGACAATTGAACTGGATGTGTACCTCGGCCGCCTGAAGGGCCTGGTAGTGGCCGAAGTCGAGTTTGAGACCGTAGATGAAAGTTCTCGCTTTGTCCCGCCGCCGTGGTTTGGACGAGATGTGACCGATGATGACCGTTACAAAAATGCAATCCTCGCACATAAGGGTACGCCCGATGATCACGCGCAGTGAAACTTATGTTTTGAGCGAACCACATGGATGGGAAGTGGTCGAAAAACTCGCGCCCGAGCGTCTGTTACCTGTATCTGAGGTTGAGAAGACAGTGCGGTATTTCGACACGTTTGACTGGCGTTTATATCAAAAGGCACTCGCGCTGATACAGGCGGGAAATGCGGTGTATTTACAGCGCATTTCAGATGGCGGATACCCTTTGGTACGCGACCAGATCGAGATGAAACAAAATCTGCAAGGCCGCTTCTGGTGGATGTTTTCAAAGGGCGAGTTGCGCGACACACTGCGGGGCGCGCTCTCGGTTCGCGCACTGTTACTTCGGGCGCAGGTGACGCAGAAGGTTTGCGGATTTGGCGTTTTGAATGCGGATGAAAAAACGGTTGTTCGGTTGTTTCTCACGCATACCAGCACAGAGAACAGACACGTTGAGACTTTGACATTGCGAAGCGTGCGGGGATATGAACGCGATTTTGAGAATTTGCGCCGTCAGTTTATTAAATCGGATATTGTACACCCGGCAGAAGGTGTATTTGAACGCGTGATGAATCTCGCAGGGGGCGTACCGGGCGATTATTCTTCAAAGCTCAATCTCAACCTGAATCACGAGGCGAGTGGGCGCGAGGCAACATGTGAGATTTTGCAATGCCTGCACGATGTGATGCGCCAAAATGAAGCGGGCATTCGCGCGGATTGGGATACGGAATTTCTGCACGATTTTCGGGTTGCGATTCGGCGCACGCGATCGGCACTGAGTCAAATCAAAGGCGTTTTGCCCGAAGATGCGGTGGCACATTTTAAGGATGAGTTTCGGCAATTGGGCAGATCGACCAATCGGTTGCGCGATCTGGACGTGTATTTGCTCGAAGAAGAGACTTATCGCGCAATGTTACCCCAGTCGCTGCAACCCGGGTTGGATGCCGTGTTTTCGCGCTTAAAAAGCGAGCGTCGGCGTGCCCTTAACGACATGGTGCAGGTTCTCGATGCACCCGAATATCTGGACCTGATGGATTCCTGGGCGGCTTTTTTGCAGAGCGAACAGTCTCGGGTAGGGACAGATCCCGCTGTGCCGGCCATATCCCTTGCCCGAAAAATTATTTTTAAACGCTTTAAGCAGGTGCTCAAAAGGGGGCAGGCGATTGGAGATGATACGCCTGACGAAGCATTGCACAATTTGCGAATTGACTGCAAAAAATTGCGGTATTTGTTGGAGTTTTTTGCCTCGTTTTTTTCCAAAGATAAGATGGACAAACTCATTGGGTACATGAAGAAATTGCAGGATAATCTGGGAGATTTTAACGATTTATCGGTACAACAACAAGAATTGATGGCCTATTTAAACGAGGTGTTGCCCCGCAGCCGGCGTGCGGATCGTCTGCTTTGTGCTGCGGCTATTGGCGGGCTTATCGCGCGTTTGCACAGCCAGCAACAAGGGGTTCGGCGCAAATTTGCCAGTGCTTTTGCCGTTTTTGCTGGAAAGAAAAATGTTCGTTTATACCGCGATTTGTTTAGAAAGTAAATCTCATTGAGGAGTGGGTGTGAGTATCTTTGCATTGTATAGCATGAAAGGTGGCGTGGGAAAGACCGCCGCCGCAGTGAATCTGGCTTATGAAGCGGTTCAATCCGGTGCAACCGCATTGCTATGCGATTTAGACCCACAAGGAGCTGCGGCTTTTTATTTTCGCATCCGCGCAAAGAAAAAGTTTGGACGCAAGCGTTTCTTGAAGGGCGGCAAGCACCTAGAGAATAATATTCGGGGGACGGACTTTGAAGGTCTGGACTTATTGCCTTCGGCCATGTCTTTTCGCAATCTGGATTTGGGGTTGGATGAACGGGCGAAAAACAAAAGCTATTTGAAGCGTCTATTAACCCCGATGCGGAAAGAGTACGATTATATTTTTTTGGATTGCCCGCCCAACTTGACGCTCCTTGCCGAGCATGTTTTCAGGGCAGCCGATTATGTAGTTGTGCCGTGTATTCCGACGACTCTGTCGATGTTGACACACCAAAAATTGGTAGATTTCTTTAAAAAAAATAAATTGAAGCGCGGAAAAATGGTATCGTTTTTTTCAATGGTTGAACAGCGCAAAACAATGCATAAGGACACGGTCGCGCAGGTGGGTGAGCGCGGGGGTAAATTCTTAAACGCACAAATTCCGTACACAACGGATGTGGAACGGATGGGCTGGGCGAGACAACCCGTGGCATGCTTCAGGCCGCGTTCAAAGGCAACTCAAGCGTATCGGGAATTGTGGGCAGAATTGCAAATGCTTGGACGAATAGACGCACAGGCGAAGCCTACAACGAAGCGAAGCGAGTAATAGACGACCCCCTCCTCACCACCCAAAGTCAGTGCGAATTCGTAGATTCGTTTGTAGCCAATAACAAAACCCCCCGGCAAATTGTCGGGGGGTTGGTGTTTGCGTTTTTAGATTACCGATCGATTCGGAAACGTATGGGTATGACGAGATAGACTTTCACAGGTCTATCATTTTGACGGGCAGGCTTAAAACGGTATTGATTAACGGCCTGAAGGGCCGCTTTGTAAAAAATTTCTTTGCCTTTGACAGCATCGGCTTGTTCGACTACTCCGGCTTTGTCAACCAGTATTTTCAAGTGAACGGTGCCTTCAATACCCGCCTTGAGGGCGACTGGGGGATATACCAGTGTTCCTCGCTTGATGAGCACGGGTTTTTCTTCGACCATGAAATATTCGAGTATCTCTTCTTCTGGTTCCTCTATTACAGCAGTCTCATCACCAGGAGGTGGGGGCACATGGAGATCGACTTTATCAAAGTCGAGGTCAGTAGTTTCAATAGTAACATCGTCGGGCACATCTTCGCTTTCGGTTGCAATGGGAATAGACGGACGCGGCGGTGGCGGTGCGCGGTGAATCTGACGGGTTTCCGGTATCTCGACGTTTTCTATGACGATGGTACGTCGCTCTATTTTGCGCGTGCCGGCTGTGAATGTGGGAAACATCATCCCCATGCCCACATGCAAGATGAATGCAATCCCCATGCTGATGCGAAATATGCGCTTATAAGTGCGTTTGAGATCACAATCTGGATTTTTGGTACGCGGAATTTCAGGCGTGATCCACTGGTCTGAGTTTTTTTCCATAGCTTTTCTCGGCGACAGGAACGGTGAGTCTATGTGATTAAGCTATTGGCTTATTTTGCTGAATACTTATACCTATCTATAAATTTTAACACTGCTGGCATAGAAAGGCAAGTTATTTTTGCAAGCCCTTGTTCGGCAAAACTACTTGTTTATTCATGGTTCATATCAATATATTAAAGTCCATTGATCAGAAATCTCCCTTTTTTGAGGCACAATAAATGGGAAATCGTTTCTCTTATATGATATTTGCGTGTGCTGTGGGGATTCTGATCGGATGTTATAATCCCCAACGCGATCTGAGTATAGATCCATACAATACACCCCTTATCCACATCCTTGATGCCGCTTATGAGGCGAACACCGGAATGGTCGTCGTGCAGTGGGAGTATCTGGGTCAAAAGCGCGTTGAGAATTTTGTTCTCGAGCGGCGAGATATTTCCGGTTTTATAAATATCGTGCGTTCCTCCGGTACCGATGCCAATGGCAAATACGCGACTGTGGGGACGTTCCGAGATGATGAACTGATTGCTGGCGAGCGGCTGCAATACCGCGTGACTGCCGAACATAGTGAAGGCGGCCTGGTGAGTACTTCTGCTGTTGAAGTCCCTATCCCCGGCGCTGGCTTACGCGAAATTCGGCGCAATCCCGTTGCTCTTACTGTGCAACTCGTCTGGGATGCGGAAGCGGGTGAGGTGGTGACTTATGAAGTTGTGCGCGCATCAGCAGGAGGAGATTACCAGACACTCTTTATTACGCAAGACCCGCAGCAGACGTCCTTTGAGGATCGGTCAATAGCTGACAATCGCCTTTATACTTATGCCATCAGGTCACGCCTCTCAACGGGTGTGCAACATACAAGCCGCAGTGTGCGCGTGCAATTTTATCGCGAAGCGGGGCGGCATATCGTAGAACCCCTACGCGGAACCACTGAGAGGATGCGACTTTCGGCTGCGGATCCCGCAGGCGAAGCCGATATGCTGGCACTAATTGTTCGCCCTGACCAGACTTCTCTTTCTCGGCTTCGGCATACTCTGAATGTCGATATTCCCGATAGGCCACATATATTGCGCCACCTTGTCGGAACTTCTTTCCCGCAATTGAACGACCTGGTGTCGCAATCGGTGGATCTGGCCGGGCCTTCGCTGATAGGACTTCGGGTTGTTTCTCCACACACTTATATCGGGGGGATTGATTCGGTAGGGCGCGTTGTAGTTGTGGGGATTGAACTGGTTAATAACACCACGGTGTGGCATATCCCCGACAATTGGATGAGCGCATCTTCGCATGTGCGGTTGGCTCAGGACGATCAAAAGCGGGTTTACATTGCAACAGACGGGCAATTGCGCGCCTATTCTGCCGAGGGTTCTCCTGTGGGCACTTTCGATCTCGAATATAGAGATCCCGTAGATATCGCAGTTCACAATGATGTTATCTGGGCCGCATGGGCTAATCGGGTTCAACGAGGGATTTTGCGCTTCTCGGGTGAGATGCTCAGTGATATCACATGGGAGGATGTGCTGCATCCAGAGATCGAACCGCATGCTTTAACACTCAATGCTGCGGGTCAAATTTTTATACTGGATCGCACGCAGGTGAGCGTCCTTCAGGCAGATGGAACAACCCTGCTATCCTGGCCTCTGCCTTCAGGTACATTTGCGGCAGGTGATCTGACCATTGGCGGATCGGCTCTAAATCTCGTCCATCTTTCAGATGAAAATGGGGGGGTCATAACGTATGTACCGTAGTCTATTTTTAGGAGTGTTATTTTGTCTGATGATGGGTTCGGCCTGGGCGGATGACCGAGAAATTATTGAAAAAGCGCAGGCTGCCTATCGCGCAGGGGATTATGCCAGCGCATTTGAGACACTTTCCCATCTTCCGAACTTGTTGGGTGTGGTGCCCCTGCTCGACAGGCCGCAACAGAATCGGAGAGCCGAGATTTTTTTTGATCTGGGACGCATTCACATGGCTTCTGGTGATACGTCTCGTGCGCGTCTGGCACTTGTAGAGGCATTACACCTGAATCCAGAGGTCAACAAGGGGATTATGAATATCGGCACTGATCAAGCACTTACAGATACACGGGCTTTGCTTTTAGGCATGCGTCACAAAACACTGCGACAAACCCTCGGAAAAACTACGTTTTTGGGGGCTGCGGGTCGCTCGCTTCTGTTGCCGGGTTGGGGGCAGTTGTACCGCGGGCATAAAAAACGGGGGTATGGCTTTATGGGGGTTTCTGCAGTGCTCGCAGCGGCCTGGTTTGTAACCGATATATCCTATCGCAGTGCATATAATACCTATCGCGGTACGCGTTTGAATGATTTGCAACTGGGCCAACGCATATCCGGCACGAATTCCGATGCGTTTACCCAAAATTTTGAACGCACAAAATCTCGTGCTGGGCGGGCCAATCTCGTGCTGGGTTTGCTCGCTGCGGTCTGGTTATCCAATGTATTGGATCATCTGGTGATCGGACCGGCACAAGTTACCCTATCGGTGCCCATAAATTGAGGAAGGCCGGTGATGCTATTGCTAAGGCGAAAAATACTCTATCAGATATGTCTTTATGTACTGGCCGCGTTACTGTTGCCCGCCAGTGTTTTTTCTCAGTCGCCAGCCACCTTCCGATTGGCAATCGCGCCCTTTTATTCACCTTATAATGGCGATTACGGCGTCTATATGGCTGATCGCATCGCCTATGAACTCCACCGCCGCGCCTATGTTCCCGCTCTGGGAAGGGCGCGTTTGATTTTAATAGAAACCGATGTGCCAGCAGGGGAAATAGACCAGGCGGACAAGCAGCTTTCTCCCGCGCTGCGCGAGTTCCTTAGCAAAAGAGTTCCCGCCACCTATCTTTTGACGGGTTCTGTCGCGTTTACGGGCATTTACACGATTAAACTCAAGCTCATCGATCTTCAGGCAGGTGTGATTGTCTGGACGGGTGAGGTGCGGGACAATCCTGCGTGGCTTTGGACGCGGGCACATCGGGTTGTGGGAGAGATCCCCGCTGTTGAAGTGCGGTCTGCACTTGGATTTGCCGAAGAGGAAACACCTGCACCCGCGCCAGAGGCCGAGCATCTGTCGCACCATATTCTCGTGCAACCGCTCCACACCACGGATTATCTGCCCCTTGTTGCCGATTGTGAAATGCATCTTAAAAATGCGATTCGGCGCGATGGCCTGTTTTCTCTCGTGCCAGGAGCATTAAAAGGAACACAGGGACGCGAGCGATTTTCTCGCATCAGTCCCGATTTGCGACGGCAAGCATCGGAAACAACGCTTGCGGAGGCCATTTTGACGGGTAGCTTGCTCGTGCTGGGCAAAGACGGCGCGACAGACAATATCGGCCTGGTATTGCGTTTGATTGAAGTGGAGACCGGGAAAATTCTCTGGATGGGGTCTTCAAGTGGGCGAAGGGTCTGGCGATGGGATAAGATGGCGGATATTGTATCTGCGACCATGAGCCGGCTTGGTGAAGACCTCGCGCAGTACGGGGCAGGGGCAGCAGAGACACAAGTTGCAGTGTTGCGCGACCAGGCAAGAGACGGGCAATCGTGGAGTGTGCTCGGTCATGCCTATCTCGATCGGGGATTGCTCAAGCAGGCAGACGAAGCATTTGAAAAAGCTATGACTTTTTCCGATGCTCCGGCACAGGCACGCGCGGGAAAAGGGCTGGTGCTGCTGAGGCGAGGGGGGTATTTCGATGACGGGGTGCAAGCACTCAGATCTGCAATCCGATCTGATCCAGATTATCTGGATGCGTACAGCTTTTTGGCGCAGGCCCTTCTCGATCGGGGAATGGTTGATGGGGTAAAAGTTGCCGAAGAAGCTATTCGGCGCGATTCGACCTATCTCCCGCCATACCGCGTGTTGGGCGATTGGTATGCCGATAGTGAAGACCATCAAAGATCACGAGCGTTTTATCAGGCGTATTTGACGGACAATCCCGATGACGAAGTCGCTATGCGGCTGGGCAGAAGTCTGTTGCAGTTGAAAAATTATCGGGATATCGATCGCTTTGTCGCACCTATCGCACGCGAAAAACCCGAGGCATCTCATTTGTTACCCATTATGGCAATCAAAGCACTGCGGGTGAAACGCTATGGGGAATCAACGCAATTATTCGAGAAATTTCTCGCGCAAATTGACGCGCGCGAAAGCCAGCTTTACAACGATATTCAGGTGCTGTTGTCAGAAGAGGAAATAGGGGCTTACCACGCACTTGACGATGCAGAAAAGAATAAGTATGTGGCGCGTTTTTGGCGTGCGAAAAATCCGAATTTGTCCAGCGCATACAACGAACGACAACTGGCGCACTACGAACGGGTCTGGTTGGCGCGCTGGGCATTTGGGCGGGAAAACTATCCCTGGGACCGGCGCGGAGAAGTCTATATTCGATACGGTGAGCCCGATTATCGCGCCCGTTCGGGATGGGTTTCTTCACTGCCTTCAACGCGCGTTCAAGAAGTGAAAGAAAAGGTGTACCGAGAATTATATCGGGATCCCAATGAAAGTGAATTGATTGGCCCGGTTTTTCCCATTCGAAGCGATCGCGGGTTTGCTGCTGAGCGCGAAAGCGAAACGCTCGATCTTCCAGATCAGAGCACCTTTGGCCCGGTTGAAGGACGGCGCGAAGAAACCTCTCGCAGCGATCCTTCTCAGGAAGCTTATGCACCTGTTACCATGCAACACGATCGCAGTATCGTGCCCTGGGAGTCGTGGGTCTATACCGAGGTGGATGGTGGCATAGTCATCGATTTTACTCGCGAACTGGGTGGCGTCTCCGGGTTTGATTTCGCCCCCATTCCGCCTATTCCCCCCACTATGCTTCGAGATAATATTCGCCTTGCTGAACACGCTCCGGCAATTCGCTATAAAAACGCCACAGTGAACCAGACCGACGAATTTCGCAAAGCACCCCGCTTGTCGTTGGGCACTTTTTACTTTGATCTGGCGGACTTTCGAGGCAGTGCAGGTAAAACCCGCGTTGATATTATTTATGGCATACCGCTTGCAAATTTGCTCGCCGTTACAGATGGACAACAGCCCCAGGTAGTGCTCGAGCACGCGGTCGCGCTGGCTGATTCGGCATATCGCGTGGTGTATCGAAACGCGCAAAAAGTGCAGCATTTTGTAGATACTTCAAATGTCGCCATTCGGGAAGTCGTGGATATCACGCGCCAGGACGTACCCGCAGGGATGTATCATCTCACACTGACCGTTACCGATGTTATGACCGCGCGGCAAAGGGTGCTCTCGCTCGATGTGGCGATTGATGACTATAGCGAAAAACGGCTTCATATCAGCGATCTCCTGCTCGTTAAAAGCCTGTCAGATACACTACGCAATATGCGATTTCGGCGGGGTAATTGGCAGGTCGTTCCCAATCCTCGAAGGACTGTCCGTGCGCCCGATCCCCTCGCGTTTTATTGCGAAGTGTACAATTTGTCAAAAGACGAGTTTGGGCAAACCCGCTATCGCGTGACAACCGCAGTCAAGGCAACAGAAACGGAGCAGAGGCGGACACCAGGCAATATTGACCAACCCGAGATTGCGCTGTCCTACACACAGGTGGGCAATAGCGATTGGGAACGTCTGCCCCTCGAAGTCCATCTCGAACACGCACAGACAGGCCAGAATCGCCTCTTTGTGATTATTGAAGATCTCGTCGCGGAAACACAGGTGGCAAAGGATAGTTTTTTTTACTATATTCGATGAGGATGTATGAAAACAATCCGCTTGATTTTTTTAGGCCGACTGATTGACAGAAATGCGTGTATTGCTTAAGTTTGCTTGAAGGAGAGGAAAATGGAAAAGCCAGATTTTAGCGAAGATGATCGCATATTATCCGTTTTGACGGATAATGCAGATATTGAAGCGTTTAGCAATCTGATGGAGCACGCACACGAGCAAGGGATTAGTGCGGCAGATTTTATCCGCGAAGAACCCAGGCGCACCTCTCGAAAGCGCATCCGCAAGCTCTGCCTGAAAAACCGCAAACGATCCCTGCAGGTGATGTTCCAATCCATTATCAAATCGCTGTGGGATCGCCCTGTTACTGACACATCGGCTGTCGAATCCCTGTATGGGATGCCCCCACAATTTGGTAAACCCCACCGCAATGGTCATACCAACAAAAAGGAAGAAAGGTGAATAATCCACTCATTCTTCGGGCGCATATTGACGAAATAGAAGCCCTTAGAGACAATCTGCTACCATCTGCAAAACGCGGACAGGCCGATGCGCGCGAACTCGCGGTTGCCCTCCACAAAGTTGCTATGGAAAAGCGCGATCGTTTGCGAGGGCATACCGATGGACAACCCTGAGTGTGGAGTAGTGAATGGCGCGTATTTTAGCCGTTGACTTTGGCAGGCGCCGCATTGGACTTGCGGTATGCGATGAATTGCAAATTTCTGTTCGAGGATTGCCCACGCTCAAAGTTCAAAATTTCAATGATAGTGTGGCACAGGTCGCAAAATGTGCAAAGTGCGAGGTCGTTGAGGAAGTGGTTATTGGCTTGCCTTTAAACATGGATGGTAGCCGCGGAGAAATGGCGCAGGTCACAGAAAAATTCGCTTCCCAACTCGCCGTTTTGTGCAATCTGCCGGTTCACACGTTTGATGAGCGGCTTTCATCGGTGGGAGCAAAACGCGAATTACATGCCATGCAAAAAAAGAAAAGCAGAGGAGAAGTAGATCGCCTGGCTGCTGTATTAATTCTCGAAACCTATTTGCAACACAAAGGGAGATAGACCATTATGAAACGGTTTCTCTTTATTTTAAGCATTGTGCCAATTGTGTGCGTTTTGGGTGCTTGCACGGGAATTTTTATTTTTAATCGGCCAACCGGAGTGGGGAAGAAAGAGGTCGAGATTCGACACGGGGCAACGGTTAAACAAATCGGCCAACAGCTGTATCGGAAACGTTTGATTCACAGCCCGCGTCTGCTGCAATTTTTCGCGCACTTCAATGGAAGTAGTCGCCGCTTGAAGGCTGGTATTCATCCCTTCGACGGTCAGATGACAACCTGGGAGGTTTTGAGCGAGTTGGAGCGTCCGCGCGATATTACGCAAAATGTCACGGTTCCTGAGGGTTTGAAAAAAGAACAAGTTGCAGAGATCCTATCTAAAAAATTGAATCTCGACCAAAAAAAATTGCTGTTGTTAATGTACAGTCCCACTTTTTGCAAAACCCTTTCCGTGCAAGCCAAAGACCTCGAAGGCTATTTGTTCCCCGAAACCTATAATTTTTCAACAACAGTATCAGAACAACAAGTTCTGCGCAGGATGGCTGAGCATTGTCACGCTGTTTTTGATGAGCGGCTCCAGAGACGCGCACGGGAACTCGAAATGAGTATTCACGAGGTGATCACGCTCGCATCTATTATAGAAGGGGAAACCAGTTGGGATTCCGAGCGAGACACAATTGCTGCGGTTTATCACAATCGCCTTAAAAAAGGCATGCGCCTACAAGCCGATCCCACGGTGCAATATGCTCTTCCCGGTGAATCCCGACGACTATTTTATAAGGATTATAGCTACGATTCGCCCTATAATACCTATCGCCATGCGGGACTCCCACCCGGGCCGATTAACAGTCCTGGGCGCGCATCTATCGAGGCTGCGCTTTTTCCCGCTGATGTCGATTATTTGTATTTTGTCGCTACGGGCGAAGGCGGCCATATTTTTACACGCACTTTGCAAGAGCACGCGGCAGCCAAAAAAAGGACCGCGTCTGTACGAAAAAAAACCTGGGAAAAAAAGAAACTGGTAACAGGGGATTAGGGATTAGGGGGCTTGACAACTGACTTATGTCTTCGATTCTCGATGGATTAAATGATGCACAACGCAAAGCGGTACAGGCCGTAGATGGCCCTGTACTTGTTCTCGCGGGGGCGGGGTCTGGCAAAACGCGCGTTTTGACGCGACGCATCGCCTATCTGTTGAGTGAATGCGGCGTTGATCCGAAACAAATTCTGGCGATGACCTTTACCAACAAGGCCGCAGGAGAAATGCGCGAGCGCGTCGAAGACTTGCTGCATCGCTCGTGCAAAACCATGTGGATTGGCACGTTCCATAGTTTATGTGCGCGTCTTTTGCGAGCGCAGGCCGAACGGGTGGGACTGAGATCCAGCTTTACGATTTACGATACAACAGATCAACTCGCGCTTCTGCGACGGGTTATTGCCGATGAGGAACTTTCTGAACGCGATTTCCCTGCGCGTTTAATTCGCACGCGAATCAGCCAGGCAAAAAACCAGATGGTGGGGGTCGATGTGTTCGCCCAGCGCGCGAGTACATTTCGGGAGCAAATAATCGCGCGGGTTTTTCGCCACTATCAGGATGCCCTGAAACAGAATAATGCCGTTGATTTTGACGATTTGTTGACATTGAGCGTGGCGTTGATCCGCGACCACGAAGATGTGCGCCAAACCTATCAGACGCAGTTTTCACATATTTTAATCGACGAATATCAAGATACCAATCGCCCACAATACCTTTTTGCGCGTTATCTGGCCGAAGTTCATCACAATATATGTGTTGTTGGCGATGACGATCAGAGCATCTATGCGTGGCGCGGCGCAGATATTCGCAATATTCTCGATTTTGAAGCCGATTATCCCAACGCGCTTGTCATACGTCTGGAGCAAAATTACCGTTCGACACAGGTTATTCTGGATGCCGGCAATGCCCTGATTCGCAACAATGCGGGGCGCAAGGGAAAAGAACTGTGGACAGATCGCGGGGGAGGCGAGAAAATCCGTTTGAAAAGGTGCGCCGATGAAGCAGAAGAAGCCCGTTGGATCGCTGGCGTAGCGCGAGATTTTAAGCACGCGCATACCTACCGAGATATGGCGGTACTCTATCGCACCAATGCACAATCTCGCGCCCTTGAAGAAGGATTTAGACGCGCCAATATCCCATATCAAATCGTGGGGGATGTGCGATTTTACGAGCGCAAGGAAGTCAAAGATGTACTCGCGTATCTCAAATTGGTGGTCAATCCGCGCGATTCCATCAGTTTTTGGCGCGTGATTAACACACCGCGCCGCGGTATTGGAGCGACATCTACAGGACGTCTTGATGAGTTCGCCATGCGCGAGGGGCTTGCGCCCTATCAGGCACTTGCACATTTAGACGCTATTGATACGATTCCGAAGCGCACAGCCCACGCGATGCAGCGGTTTTACGATGCGATCGAGGGTTTTCGCCAGGATATGGAGACGACGCCAGCAGATGAACTCGCGGCAAAAATTGTCGATGAAACCGGATATTTGGGTGGTTTTGAGAAACTCCTGCCTGAAGAACGCGAATCGAGAAGGGCGCATGTCGCTGAATTGCTGACAGATATTCAGATTTTTGTCGAACAGTCGGACGATGTCTCTTTAGAGGCGTATTTGAGGAAAGTTTCGCTGGTGACAGATGTGGATCAGTGGGAAAATGCCGCGGACGCGGTCACGCTGATGACCCTGCACAGTGCCAAAGGCTTGGAATTTCCCATTGTATTTGTTACCGGCCTCGAAGATGGGCTGTTTCCGATTTTGCGGCCCACTGGTGACGAGGGAAATTGGGATGATGCGCTGGAAGAAGAACGCCGTCTTTTTTACGTTGGCATTACCCGCGCCGAGGACCGGCTCTTTTTGTCCTATGCAATGCGGAGGCAGCGATACGGCGGTGCGATAGCCTGTACGGCGTCGCAGTTTTTGTCCGAAATACCCGAAGATCTGCTCGATGTCGGTTTTAAGATCAGCGAGGTCAGCAGTGTTCCGCGCCCCAAATCGAACCGAGAACCCGCCCGACGGGTCAACCCAGGAGAACCGTTTTTAATGGATGTGGGATCCTGGGTCGTGCATCCCGCCTGGGGTCGAGGACAGATTCAAAGCCGCGCGGGATCGGGACAAACGGCCAGGCTCAAAGTAAAATTCGACGGTGGCGTCGTCAAGACGCTCATGGTCAAATTTGCGAATCTTCAGCCGGGGTAAACCTACTTTTTTAAGTAACTGATGTTACGCATAGGCAGAATATAATGCGCCTGTCATTCTGAGCGTAGCGCAGCGGAGTCGAAGAATCTACTACTAACGCAGGTGGAAAAGATGCTTCGGCTCCGTTTCACTCCGCTCAGCATGACAAAACGCCTGACATGCGTAACGTCAGTTAAGTAAGGTCTAAAACGCTGACCGACAGATAAAGGGAGTGCTCATGAACACGCGACGCTACCAATTTCGCCTGCGCGGCCTTCGAGAGAACAAAGGTCGGATCAAAGTGGCAACACTTCAGTGCTCTTTGGACGCCCTTGTTAAGACAGCGGAATGCGCCACTCGTCTGATGTTCACTGGCGAAGGTAGTGGTAGGGGGCCAAGACCCAGATGGCTGAATGCAGCCCTTGACTTCACCCTCAATGAACAAAAACTCGGCTCAAATATTTTGGAGATTGAGGCACCCCAGCTTGGCGAGACAGCCTACGCACAGTTTGCCCAACAGAATTTCCGGCATGAACAGCCGACCATGCAAGATACCGCTGTTGATCTCGCCGCACTGTCGATTCAAGAAGCTCAAGAATCGACCTCCTCTGGCGACCACTTTGACAGAGCCGTTCTCAGCGCAATTCTCAGATTCCGACAGCCTACAGGAAACGCCAACATCTGCTACCACTTGATCCCTCAAGAATCTGATTACGGGGAATTCACCCTTGATGCGTCTGTTTGTAATCAGATTGAAGAAAGACTGAAGAGCCTTCCGCCCTCAAAGGCATTTATCATCAGCGGCTGGCTCGAAGAAATCAAACATGATAGTGGTCGGTTTTTTCTCGAATCAGGTGATGGCAGGAAAATGTTTGGTCGCCTACAATCTGATAAACTCGATGTTGGGGTGTTGCGCCCGTTGTGGGGCAAGCGTGCAACTGTTCAGGGCATGGTCCACTTCAAGGCTAACGGCCAGCCCCGACTAATCGAAGCTCATCGACTTAGACCCTATCAAGACAGAGATGCCGTATTTGAAGAACTGCCTTTTACCGAGATATCCAGGTCCCGCGGCTTAACACGGATACAAGAGAAGCAGGCCCGAGCCTTCAATGTCCTGAGTTTATGCGGCACATGGCCCGGCAATGAACCTGTAGAAGAACTTCTGGCGCAATTGGATTAAGCCCTGAATATCATGAGTAACTTCTTGCTGGATACCGGTCTGTTGTTAGGATTTTGTCGATCAAAAACCTGGGTAAATCCTCTTGATTTCGGGGTGTGTTTATCTGATATTCGTAGCTGAGTTAGACTTGAAAACCGCATACACAAAAGCAAAGGGAAGTCTATGCTTTCAGAACTCAGATTGAAAAATTTCAAGGCGTTTGGAGACACAGAACAAAAAGCTCCAATGTCCAAAATTACCCTTATCTACGGTCCCAACTCAGGGGGAAAAAGCTCCATAATTCAAGCACTGCTCATGCTAAAGCAGTCACTAGATGGAGAATGGAAAAAAAAGGGTAGAAGGGAACCGATGACTAGGGGGGAATATGTCGATTTGGGCGGCTTTCCCGCTCTGATCTACAAACACGACATAGAATGTAAAATTGGAATAGGCGTTACATTCAAAAATTCATCTATCACTAAATCTGGCGTAAACCTGACTTTAGGTTCTACTAAAGATTCTTCATTCTTGTCAAAATTAAGGTATCAAATTCTTGATGAGAACGAAGTACTCCTTGATGCTAAATTGGAGTACGATCCCGATATAAATTCTTGGGATACACCACAGCTATCAATCTCAGGTGTGGGTGATAACCGTGAAATATTTCCAAGAAAACCATCATTTTCAGGTAAAAATTTTTTACCAGCGATAGAAATCCTAGAATTGGAAAGGACACAGGGATTGGTACGGAGATGGGGGACTAAACTGGTAGACGAACATATCTTAGCAGAGGCATTAGCAGAGGAACGGGCAAAGATACAGAAAGTGACACAATTTATGGAACGAATGACGGCAGAGGCAGAGGCAGAGGCAGAGGCAAGGGAAGGGGCAAAGAAAAGAGCAGAAATAGTAATGAAACAGATAGAGGAAATTAAAAAGCAAGAGGCACAAGGACTGTTACTGGTAGAAAAACAAGTAATGGCACTGATATCCAAAATAAAACCAGAACAGATAGCGGGACTTAATCTGGAAGATATTCCGTCGAGTTATGAAGACCTCCTGCGTTCAATCACTTATATGGGGCCATTGCGGAATTACCCGGAAAGGATCTATACGATTTCAGGGAGAGGCAGAGAGTCAACTGGCATCCGGGGGGAGTTCATGCCTCATATTCTTTATCACAGTTCTGATATTCAAACAAAGGTGAACGAGTGGTTTGATCTCTTTGAAATCCCTTACGAACTAAAGGTTAGAGAATTTGGAGATGTACAACTAGCCGGAAAATATATTTCCATTGCCCTTATTGATAAGAACACAAAAACTCCGGTAACCCTTGCCGATGTGGGATTTGGAATAAATCAGCTATTACCAATAATAACCGAGGGCCTAACCCGAGAGGAAAACGCAATAATCTGTGTCGAACAACCGGAGATACACCTTCATCCCAGGCTTCAGGCAAACATCGCTGACTTGATGATTGAGACGAGTACGGGCAAAGACGGGAAGCAGTGGATTGTCGAAACGCACAGCGAACTGCTGATACGGCGTATTCAACGACATATTCGGGAAGAAACTCTTAACCCTAATGACGTTTCAGTGATTTACGTAAACCCTGGCGATGAGGGTAGCAAGATAGAGGTTCTGGAACTTGACGAAGATGGTGATTTCACTGACGAGTGGCCGCACGGCTTCTTTGACGAGGGATTCAACGAATTGATAGCTGAATAAGGGAGGGGGAGGGGTGTTAGTAAAATTCACTATTGAACCTGATGCACTTTCTAAAGCAAAACCTTACCATATACGAAACCTGTTGAAAAATCATTGGAATCCCTATGGGATTCTAGTAGATGTCGATTCCCAAAATTCTATTCTTAAGCATCAACTGCGTGAATATTACACGACATTTCAATCTAATGGCTATCCTCTATGGCAGGATACCAGTGAAATTGATTGGGCAAGTATAGACGATCCTGAGGATTTGGCAAAGTATCATCATAAGTTTGAACTTGCGCTTATAGAAGAAACTCGTGCGCTGGTGTTCGGCCTGAATCCAACTAAATATTGTGGAAATGTCGAGGCCGCCGAACTGCACAATGTTAGTGAATCCGATAAATTTGAATCCGCAAGACAACTTGCCAATTGCAATATACCGATAGGCCAGCCGATAGTTGACCTCTGGGCAGAACGTTTTCAAATGCTTGCCAAGATTTCAAAACAAGTTACTATCGTAGATAGATATGCCGCGTGGAACTTCGATGATGAGCAGAATGATTTACTTAACCTGTTTCAATTCCTTGAGAACGATTCGTCTAAATGCTACGTCACAATCTACTCATCTCCAGATGCAGGCAGAAATTCGGTTGCCTTAGACCAGATTGCAATAAAATTGCAGAAAAAGGTTTCTCAACTCGGACTAAAAAAAATTAAAAAGATTACCTTACACCTGTCTCTAAATCATGTTTTTAGTACATACGCTCACGACAGATACATACGTTTCGACGGAATTACCTGCATAATAGGTAAAGGTATCGAAGTATTTAGGTATCCAAATACTAACGCAAATAGTATATTTGCATTCAAATCCAGTCAATTTATCAACGACAGCCGACGTACCGAAGAGGCATTAAGGAATAACAAGACCGACACGTCGCGGTTGGCCCTCCATAACGGGAGTTGGCAGTTGTTACCGGCACCCTGAAAAATTGTGTAAGATATACCCGCAAAATGCTGCTGAAATTCAAAAACCTTATCTAAACACTATGCCTGTTTCAAAAGATGATATGCGAAAAGTGGTGCGGCTTGCGTGCTTGGAGTTTGCGCCGAAAGAAGAGGTCCGAATCAGTTTTGAACGGAGTGTAGAATGATCAAAGTCAACATTTCTGAGGCAAAAACTCATTTCTCGCACTACATCGACAGCGTAGAGCAAGGAGAGACAATCGTCGTTTGTCGGCGCAATGTACCGATAGCGGAGATTCGTCCGGTGCCACAATCTCCTGCCGAACTGCGCCCTGTAGGAATTGACCGCGGAATGACCATCCCTCACAGCTTTTTTGAGCCGCTCCCAGATGACTTACTCAACGCATTCCTTCGGTAAACACTATGCCTGTTTCAAAAAATGATGTACGAAAAGTGGCGCAACTTGCGCGCCTGAATTTTGCGCCGGAAGAGGAGGCGCAGCTAATCGATGATTTGAACCGCATGCTCGAATATGTTGCGGCACTTGATCAACTCGATACAACAGAGGTCTCCCCAACAGCACATGTACTCCCCCTAAAAAATGCGTTTCGAGACGATGTGATGGGGCAGTCATTGGACCGGTCGGACGCGCTGGCGAATGCCCCGCTTTCTGGGCAAGGTCACTTCCGCGTCCCCAGAGTAATTGAATAAGCACAAGTGTCGGCGGTGAATCCCCGCCGATTTTCTTTTGTGAGACACAGGGAGGGCAATGTGAAAAAAAATGATAGCGAGCCAAAATACATCGTGGTTGCCGGGGGGGTGATCAGTGGCGTGGGAAAAGGTCTCGCCACGGCTTCTATCGGCAAAATTTTGCAGTACTACGGCTATAAAACCACAGCCATAAAAATTGATCCCTATTTGAATTACGATGCCGGAACACTCAGGCCCACAGAACACGGTGAGGTGTGGGTCACGGATGATGGGGGTGAGATTGACCTCGATTTGGGCAACTACGAGCGGTTTCTCGGCCTGGATTTGCCCCGCACAAACAATCTTACGACCGGGCAAATTTACCATGCGGTTATTGAGCGCGAACGACGGGGCGAATATCTCGGGCAAACCGTTCAGCCAATTCCTCATATTACCGACGAGATCAAGGAACGGGTTCAGCACGCGGCTCTGGGGTGCGATATCGCGCTGGTTGAAATTGGTGGCACCATTGGCGACGATGAGAATATCCCATTTTTCTTTGCGATGAAGGGCCTGGAGCGGGAAATTGGCGAGGCCAATATTATGTATGTGCTGGTTAGCTATTTGCCCGTCCCCGATCACATCAACGAGATGAAAACCAAGCCCACGCAACACGCAGTCAAACTGCTCAGTGGACACGGCATGGTACCCGACTTTATTATTTGCCGCGCCACGCGACCGATTGATGAGATCCGAAAACGCAAAATTGAGGTCTCGGCCAATATCCCAAAAGACCGCATTATTTCCTCGCCAGATTTGGATATCGTATATCAGGCTCCGATCCATTATGAAAGTGAGCAGGTAGGTATTAAAATGCTCGCACACCTGGGGTTGAAACCTAAAAAAGAACCCGATTGGACGCGGTGGACGCATTTGCTACAGAAAATACGTCAGCCTTCACAGACAGTTAAGGTGGCGATGGTTGGGAAATACGTCGAGATTGGCGATTACGAATTTACGGACTCGTACATTTCTGTGAACCAATCTATAGAACACGCCGGTGCCAATTTAGATACGCGCATCGACATTTCCTGGATTGATTCGGCCAGCCTCGAAATGGGAGGGGTTGAAGATGTGCTTGGAGGATTTGATGGCATTATTGTGCCGGGTGCCTTTGGTGAAGGAGGTGCCGAAGGGGTAATTGAGGCCATTCGCTATGCGCGTGAAACTGGTCTGCCATTCCTCGGGCTGTGTCACGGGCTTCAGATGGCCGTTGTTGAATATGCGCGAAATGTGGTGGGATTGAAAGATGCCAATTCGGCTGAAAATGATCCCGATACACCCCATGCCGTGATCGATATTCAGATGAGCCAACGGGAAATTATTGAAGAAAGTCGTTTTGGCGGTACAATGCGTCTGGGGGGATATGTAGCTGTACTGCGCCGCGAGAGTGTCGTGCTCAACCTGTATGAACGCACGGGGCGCCTGGAAGAAGACGCATGGCGCATCAATCAGTTGAGAAAGAACCCGGCTGAGGCTTTCCGCCTGGGAGTTCTTCTCGACAGCGAGCGCGGTGTGATTGAACGCCATCGGCATCGCTATGAAGTATCGCCCAAATTTGTCGATTTGCTCGATGAATTTGGCCTGATTTTTTCCGGGTATCACCGCCGAGAGGATGGTACCAAACTCATGGAATTTGTCGAGTTGCCAGATCATCCTTTTTTTGTCGCTACCCAAGCCCATCCCGAATTCAAGTCTCGCCTTGAACAGCCTGCCCCTTTGTTTTACGGTTTTATAGAAGCCGTTGTCGCTCATACAAAAGCACGAGTTGGTGATGCGGATGAGTCGGTTGCTAAAAAAAGTGTCTGAGGTTTTGTTATGCGCCCTGTGCGCCTGTGCGCCTGTTGAGCAGACGGAGCAAGCCGTGGATGGCGTGCCGGTTAACCGAGAATTGTGGCACTGGTCCACGCATATTACGGATCGCGGTAAATCCCGGGCACAGGTTCGAGCTGGCTCTTTTCAACAGGTGTCGGAAGATGAACCCGCGCGGTTTTCCGATGGCGTTTGGGTCGCATTTTTTAATTCTCAGGGCGATACGGTTTCCACGCTGACGGCTGAACGGGGCAGAATTAACGCATCGGGCGACGATATGCAAGTGTTTGGATCTGTCGTGGTGGTCGCGCGAGACTGCACGCAGTTGCAAACGGATTCGCTGCGCTGGCAGCGCGATGAGGATCGCATTATGGGTGAGGGCCATGTGACTATTTCCCGGCCCGATGGCACGGAGACAGGGGTGGGTTTTAATGCTTCGTCAGACCTGAAACAGTGGACGCTTTTGTTTGTAAATACGCGGATGAGACGCAAAGAGCCGTGAAAAATATCATACATTATTTTCGTTTGCGATCAGAACTCCGGGGCTTTCTCGGAGTTCTGCTTATATGCACCTGCCCGGAGATATATGCCGAGCAGAAGCTCAGTGCAGATTGGGTAGAAACGCTACTATTGAACGATCAGACACAGCGCAATTACCGCGGAGGCGTGGTATATGAAGACAGCTTGCGCCAACTCATTGTAAAAGCCGATTCTGCACATGTGCGCGTTGGGGATGCGACCTATCTTTTTGTACATCGAGTGAGTTACAAAGATACGGTGCGAGAAATTCGCGCCGATACACTTATTTTTCAAGACCGCGAAGATCTCGCGACGTTTCGGGGACACGTCTTTCTAAGCGACAACCAGCGCACGCTTGAGGCGCGTATCGTGCGGTTTTTAAGCAAAGAGGATTCGCTTATTGCCGAGGGTGATGTCGCCCTTCTGTTGCCCGAAGGCCGCAGACTGCACGCTTCCCAATTGCGCTACGATTTGATCCGCGAGCGCGGAAACTTACAGGGCCAGACGCAGTTACAGATAGTGGGAGAATACGGCGATACCCTTGAGGCACAGTCCGATTCCATTGCCTTTGTCAATCGCGGGCAAGAACTCTTTCTCAATGGCAACCTCATCTTGCGACAGGGATACACACAGGGGAAAGCCTTGTCTGGCGCGTACGTGGATTCTGCAATCGTCCTTTCTGGTAAGCCCCTGATGACCTGGGCCAATCCCAGTAACCGCGATTCCGTTTCTGCACAGGGCGCGAAAATTCTTATGGAAATATCTGATCAAACCATCGGCGCGTTGGTGCTTTCGGACAGCACGCTCATCCATGCTATGGCTCTTGCCGATGGTCATACGCAAAAAATACGCTCAGATTCCGCTCGGATTGTCTTTCGTGATGAGACCCCGCAGCGCATGCACGCCTGGGGTGATGTGATGCTCGATCTGAGCGAGCGAGATACGTCGCGGGCGGTGCTCTCTGGCGACGATCTCAGATTGGTCTATAGAGATGGAAAACTGGATAGTTTAATACTGTCTGGTGGCTGCACTGGCTCTTATGTTGCTCAGGACAGCTTATCGGAAAGCCGCCTGGGGGGCAAGCGATGTGTGTTGTGGTTTGCCAACGGCGAGTTAGACCAGATGGCAATTTTCGATGAAGCACATTGCACGCGAGTCACCCAAGATAGCGACGATGTGACGGTCTCCGGGGATTATCTCCTTTTGAAATTTGCCCCGGGGCAGTTGACATCTATCCGAGCTGAAGGGGCTGTGCGAGGTCACTATACCGCTGAATTGGAGGATGCGCCGTGAACCTGAGAGCCGAGGGTTTGGTTAAAAAATACGCACGGCGCCTGGTTGTCGATCAGGTCAGTTTGATTGTCAATCCCGGTGAAATTGTCGGTCTCTTAGGGCCTAATGGCGCGGGAAAAACGACGTGTTTTTACCTTATTGTCGGCGCAATCTCGTCAAATGCCGGACACATTTTTTTAGGTGATCGGGACATCACTACATTGCCCATGTATCGCCGCGCCCGCCAGGGCATTGGTTATCTGGCGCAGGAATCTACGGTTTTTAGAAAAATGACCGTTCTGGAAAATATCCTGTCCGTTCTCGAATATGGGAAAATGAGTAAGGCAGAGCGCGCAGAACGCGCTCGCAAGGTATTGAAAGACCTGGGAGTTGGACATTTGTCTCACCAACGCGCAGATAGTTTATCGGGTGGCGAAACGCGCCGACTGGAAATCGCGCGGGCACTCTCCCGAGATCCGCTCTTTATGCTGCTCGACGAACCTTTTGCCGGCGTGGATCCGCGTGCGGTGGAAGATATTCAGAATATTATTGCCGAGTTGAAACGCCGAAATATCGGGGTTTTGATTACCGATCACAATGTGCGAGAAACTTTGGCGATTACTGATCGCTCCTATTTGCTCTCTGAGGGAAAGATTCTCCTATCGGGTACACCTCAGGCATTGGCAGCAAGCGACAAAGCGCGTCGCATTTATCTGGGCGACCGATTTCGCCTCGATTCGTAACAAATTGGGAAAAAGGGTTTACAACCCTCTCCGTTATTTGTTATTATTTAAAGTTGTTCCTTTCTCTTACTGAACACTTATGAGGACAAGAATGAAACATGTAACGATGGCAGAGTTGGAAGCGGGATTAGAAAATATCCGTCAGTCGCCCACAGATGCGGGTGTATTAGAGCTGATTGTGCGACGGCCGCAGGTTGAGGCCAGGGAGGTCATGGAAGTGGGCGAACTCCATCTGGTTGAAGGGCTCGTGGGCGACAACTGGAAAACACGCGGTAGCTCTCAAACGGTAGATGGGTCGGCCCATCCAGACATGCAACTCAACATCATGAACGCCCGCGTGATTGCTCTGTTGGCACAGAAAAAGGAGCGTTGGGCACTGGCTGGAGACCAGTTGTATATGGATCTCGATCTGAGCGCGGAGAATGTGCCACCGGGTACCCGACTGAGTCTGGGGGAAGCGGTGATCGAGGTGACAGATCAACCCCATACAGGATGTAAAAAATTTGCTGCGCGTTTTGGGCTGGACGCGCTGAAATTTATCAGTTCTCCCGTGGGCAAGCAGCTACAGTTGCGCGGTATCAATGCAAAGGTCATTCGCACTGGCGCGATACGAATTGGCAATACTGTGAAGAAAGTATAAGCGAACAATGCATGGAATTATTTGATTACAAAACAAAGTGGGAGCGTTTTTTATACTATGATTGGGCTTGATCATACACAATCTCAGTTGATTCAGCAGAAATTGGCGCCGCAACTCATCCAATCTTTGCACCTGCTCCAATTGCCAACTCTGGAATTAGCAGAGTTAATTCGGCAAGAATTGGAGATCAATCCGCTTTTGGAAATTGACGAAGATGTTAATCTGGATTTGGAGCAGGAAGAGCCCGAAGCCGAACTGGATGACGAATCCGAGAACGAAGACGAGGATGAAGAGCTCCTTGCAGAATTGGAATTTGAAGAATCGGATTTAGACACACTCGATACAGACGCATTTGATGCGCAAGACTGGGATCACTACTTAAACGAATCCGGGTATGCCAGCCCTCGTGAAGAATTTGAATCCAATACTGAAGACTGGCACAACGACAGTACCACTCAAAAAACGCTGCGGGATTTACTTTTAGAACAGGTGGCAATCACGGATCTTTCGCCGAGTGATCGCATTATCGCCGAATACTTAATTGGCAATATTGACGAAGACGGGTTTTTGGGATGTACGATAGGGGAAGTGGCTGATGAACTTGGGGTTAATCCCGACAATGTGGCATGCGTTTTGGGCATTATCCAGACATTTGACCCAGTAGGTGTTGGTGCGCGAAACCTTCAAGAGTGTTTGCTGATTCAGTTAAAAGAAAAAAATATCACAAACGGTTTGGTTGCAGAGGTAGTACGCAATCACCTCGACAACTGGATCAACCGCCGATTTAGCCTGATAAGCCAGGCACTCGACACGAGCATTGATGATATGCGCGTTGTTGAGGAAGTCCTCGCGTCGCTCAATCCCAAGCCCAATATAGAACCTGAACCCGAATTGAATCTCAATCACGTTATTCCCGACCTCGAAGTCCAAAAGATCGGTGACGAGTACGTTGTTGCCCTGACCGATCGCATCCTGCCCGAATTGCGCGTCACCCCAATTTATCGCACCTTGCTCAGACAATCGGACAAGTCGAGCCGAGATGATCCAAAGTTGCGAGAGACCAAAAAATTTGTTGTTGAAAAACTCAATTCTGCGCGCTGGTTTATCAATGCGATTCATCAAAGGCGCGCAACCATGTTAAAAGTCATGAGATGTATTGTCGAAAATCAGGTTCAGTTTTTTGAGCGAGGCCCTGGTTTTCTCAAGCCAATGGTGCTTCAAGAAGTAGCTGATAAGGTGCAGATGCACATTTCGACTATCAGCCGCGTGAGTAATGGCAAATATGTACAAACACCACATGGTGTTTATGAATTGAAATATTTTTTTGATGGGGGATGGAGTCGATACGATGGCGACGATATCTCTGCCAAAAGTGTAAAAGAAAAAATTGCACAGCTCATTGGCAATGAAGATGTGCAGGATCCACTGAGCGATCAACACATATCAACTATTTTAAAAAAAGAAGGCATTCATATCGCGCGACGCACGGTAGCCAAATATCGAGATCAACTCAACATCAGTTCCGCACGACTTCGGAAGGCACTTTAGACAGGTCAGTTCAATCAGTCTGCTGAGTGCTGATTTCGTCTTCTGAAATTTTGTGTACACTTTTGGGGTTGAAGGTTTGCCGGGTATTGATGCGAAGTGCAACTTCAATTCGCCCACCAGTTAGAACAAAAAACTGAATCAGAAATCCACCGCCTTGCATGGTTTCAACCTGATAAGAGTCGGTATCTAATCCGTCGAGCAATTCGGGAAGGGTGGTTTCAAATCGTGGGTGTCGTGTAATATCGGATGGTAACGCCATTATCAGAGTTCCCGGTTCTTGATTTAGATAACCTCCAATGCGTTGTCGCGTGTTGACCATGTGAGAAATAACTCTGCATGCATAGTCGAAATCATCCCCGCCGTTTCGGTCTGGCGGTACTATGCCCCAGGTCAGGTGGTGGATAAAGGGATTGCCGTATCCCTGCCCAAGCATCTGATCGAGTGCGGGTTGGTCAACGGGGTGAACCACAGCGACATAGTGAAACCAGCCGCGTGCGAGGGCGGGATGTCCGACGGGTAAACCCGATGGCACGTTGATATAATCCTGTTCATCGACGGGGGAGGGGTAGCACCTGGTGTCCCAACCTGCAACATAACCCATTTTTTTTAGAGGCCCCGCAACGAGGCACGGAGGATCCGTGAAGATCGCCGCGTGGTCCATGTTGGGATACAATTTGACGTCTGCAGCAGAAATTTTTTCTGCGACTTGCAAGGCTTCGTCAAATCGTTCAGCCGCATTCTCTATTTGGAGAACTGTGTGAAAGTCTTCGGGTAATTTACAGTCCATAGTCTTATCCTCCTGTTGGTTAGACGACGCAATCAATAACACGTTTTTTCGATATACGTCAAGCATAAATGAACCCCGGTCACTATAATGGCCGGGATTTTTTTTGAAAAATTTGATTCATTCATCGCCAAAAATTGAACGATTCGTTCTCCAATGCTATTTGGTTATACAGACCTCCATGAGCGTAACTCACTGATTTAATGTCTCTTATGATATTTTTTAGCTTTTGGCACGCGATTTGCAGATGTCATAAAGAAAAATTATCGCAGGAGGTCAATATGATGAGATACGGGATTATTGTTGTGATATTGGGAATGCTTTGGAAGATACAAGTTTTCGGTGCTGAAAAGGATGTCGTGATCAATGAGGTCCTTGCAGGCCCGCCATCGGGGGATCGGGGTGATGCCAATAGAGATGGTGTCCGGCACACCAGTGAGGACGAATTTGTGGAAATACTGAATACCGGATCAGATACTATTGTGATCGGTGGGTGGCAATTGACAGACAACTCTAAGACGAGCAAACCATTTTCTTTCCCATCAGACACAGTGATTGGCCCTGGCGAATACATCGTCCTTTTTGGCGGCGGAGATATAACGAAAATTAAATCTGAATTTGAAGGCAAAGTTTTTGTCGATGATGGCAAAATAGGTAGTAGAGGTTTAAACAATACAAGCGACGAGGTATTTCTCATAAAAACTGCAGGCGATACAATTGCCAGAGCAGAATGGGGTAAAGAAGGGGGTAAGGACCAATCTCTGGTGCGGTATCCGGAAGGGACTGGCGGGTGGGTATTGCACAGTGCTGACCCGGGCAAAGGGCTATTTTCACCCGGCAAACCACGGTCGCTTTTCGATATACTCCAATCTTTTCCCGAATATCTGGACATGATAGAAGGAGAATCCGTTTCACTGATACCCGCGATTTATAAAGATGGAGTACCAACGCAGCTCGATGATGAGGTTTTATGGGTATCGTGGGATACCACTATCGCGCGAATCGAACATAACAACAAGGTGGTTGCTGTGCATCCTGGTGAAACGGAGGTCGGATTTTTCTGGAGAGGTCGGGAGAGTCTTCACACATATATCCGGGTGTTAGAAAAGGAAAAACCAGCATTGGTGATCTCGGAGGTGTATCCCAATCCCGCCTGGGGTGAAGCGGGCGATGCCAATGGCGATGGGGTGCGGCACACTTATCAGGATGAGTTTATCGAAGTGGCGAATCAGAGCGAAAATCCCATCGATATTGGTGGCTATTTCCTCGGCGATGACGATGTTTCAGCAGATCGCCTATTTCGATTTCCCGATAACACAGTGCTCGATACGCAAGCGGTCGTAGTACTCTTTGGTGGAGGAAATATGCCAGTTAAAGATCGGATTTTTGTCGATGACGGTCGCATTGGCGATGGCCTGTCCAATTGGAGCGATACCGTGCAGTTATTGGCACCCGATAGCAGTACAGTAGTCGCTTCAATGGTATATGAACGCTCGACCAGAGGCGTCTCTTATGCCAGAGATGAAGACGGCAATTATGTCTTGCACAATGAGATATACAAAGAGGATTCAACTTCTGTCGGACGCTTAAAACCTGGAGATGACCCGATTGAGCCTGAAGGATTGACCGACACATTGGCTGTCCCGGATGGTATCGTATTTTCCGAAATCCTGATGCTGCCCGAACAGGTGGATGCCAATAACGATGGGGTTGTGGATCGACATGCAGATGCTTTTGTAGAACTGACTAACATCGGCGCAGATACCCTCGACCTGAGCGGATGGATGCTCGGCGATGACGATATCGTTGTCTCTAAGTTTTTTCCTTTTCCCGATAGTGTCGTGCTCGTGCCCGGAGGTTATGTCACCATTTTTGGTGGGGGAACGCCTTTAGGGATTCCCGGTCACGTTTTGTCTGTAGGCGATCGAATCGGCAATGGTCTTGCTAGTGGCGGTGATGTCGTCCATCTGATCATGTCCGATGGTAAGACTGTAGCGCGGTCTGTGCGCGTACCAAAAGCCACGCCAGATGTTTCATGGCTATTGTCGCCTGATGCCCCACCACAGTTACACCCCCAAATCCCCGACTGGCACGCGATGTCGCCCGGTACATCACCGGATGGACAAGAGGCGACGAGAGCAGATTCCATAAATACAGCGGGTAGAGATACACTTGACATTTTTCAACCACCCAAAGACCTGGTGATCTCTGAAGTATATCCCAATCCGGCCACAGGCGACGCAGGTGATACCAACGGTGATGGGGGGCGGCACACCTATCAGGATGAGTTTGTCGAAATAGCGAATTTGGGCGAGCATCCCATCGATATTGGCGGCTATTACCTCGGTGATGACGATGTGCCTCTAAAAAAGCTTTTTCGATTTCCCGACAATACAATGCTCAAACCTCAAGCTGTCGCAGTGCTCTTTGGTGGGGGGGATATGCCCGTTAGCGAGCGGATTTTTGCCGATGACGGTCGCATTGGCGATGGCCTGTCCAATGGAGGCGATACCGTGCAGTTATTGGCACCCGATGGAAGTACGGTGGTATCTAAAATGACGTATGAGAACGCGCGTCAGGGCATATCCTTTGCCAGAGATGATAATGGCAATTATCTATTACACAATGAGATATACGAAGGGAAATCTATCTCAGTCGGACGCTTAGGGCATGGCGATGATGCAATTGACCCCGAAGAATTGACTATCCCTAACGGTCTGGTATTCTCCGAAATCCTGATGTTACCCAAACAGGTGGATGCCAATAACGATGGGGTTGTGGATCGACATACAGATGCTTTTGTCGAATTGGCTAATACCGGTGCAGATACGCTCGACCTGAGCGGATGGATGCTCGGCGATGACGATATCGTTGTCTCTCAATTCTTTCCTTTTCCCGATGATGTCATGCTCGTACCCGGTGGTTATGTCACCATCTTTGGTGGAGGGACGCCTGTGAGTATCCCCGGTACTGTCTTGTCTGCTGGAGGTCAGATAGGAAATGGACTCAGTAGCGGTGGAGATGTTGTTCATCTGATCCTGCCCGATGGTAAGACTGTAGCGCGGTCTGTGCGCGTACCAAAAGCTACACCAGATGTTTCATGGCTGTTGTCGCCGGATGCTCCTCCAGAGTTACACCCCCGAATCCCTGGCCAGCACGCGATGTCACCCGGTACACCACCTGTTTCGGAAGTGGAACCAGATACCCTGAATGGTGTGAACGATGAAAATGTCGTATCGGGAAAACCCATTGTTTTTGATAGTGAAGGCCAGATGGTTAATAGTCCTATATCTGGCGATTCAAAACCCCGTGGTCTGGAAACAGATTGGGGCATTTACCCGTCACCTAATCCTTTCAATACTGCAACTGTGTTAGGTTTTTACACTACAGGAGGTCCTGTTTATGTAACTATATATAATATCCTGGGACAACCCATCCGACGGTTGGTTCAACAACATTTGCCGGCAGGATATTATCGGCGTATATGGGATGGTAAAAATGACTCGGGAGCATCTGTGGGGTCTGGAATCTATATAGTCCTTCTAAAAGACAAGGAAGCGATATTTACAAATCGCGTTGCGCTCTTAAAGTGAAGTAGAGGCAGGTGGGGATGTGAGAAAGGTGAAAAGCGATGATTAATAGGCTCTTTTACATTTTGCTTACCAAATAGAAGGGAGGTGAAACAGGATGGCACAACCCGAAATTACATTTCGTCACGGTCTGTGTAGTGCTTCGATTTTCGAAAATGAATACAAGCGTGGTGAAGATTTTTTCACCGTACGCACGGTTTCATTTCAGCGAAGTTATTTGGATAAAGAGGGGAATTGGCAAAGAACCAATAGCCTGAACGTAAACGATATTCCCAAAGCCGTATTGGTGTTAAATAAAGCGTATGAGTTTTTGACATCGAACAGTCAGGCCGAAGCAGAGGCGGATGATGCGGCTGCTATAGCAGATGAATAACTGGTGTACAACGGTTCGTTGTACACCACATCCCCTGACACAATTAAGCAGTGTATGTAGGTGATTGAGCGGTGTACAACTGGTCGCAGTCCAGACCAGTTCAGGGGGCGGTGGTATAAAAAAGGTTTGGCTTTTAGCCGAACCTTTTTTATGTACTTGTTATTTTTAAAGTAATATTACGTTGCGCTTGTATTGGAAACGTGTGCATTGGGCCTGATTTCTATTGTAATTTGCTTATTCCAAGCAAGGGTGGAAAACACCTCTATTCATCCAAAGGTTCGTGCAATGCTTTCTTGATCAAAACACCAGCTTTAAAATAGCTCTTTCGTCGAGCAGGGACATAAACAATCTCGCCTGTGCGGGGGTTGCGTGCAGCGGGTTTCGGTTTGGTAGGCTTGATACCCAGCACGCCAAATCCTCTGATTTCGATTCGATCACCGGCAATCAAATTTTCGCGCATGGCGTTAAAAAGCGTATTTACAATCTCATAAGCGAGTTGCTTTTTAATTCCCAAGCGATCAGAGATTTTTAAGGCGATGTCCTTCTTTGTCATTGTCATTCGGTCCTCCCATTTCACAGGTATCATCGAGGCATGGAGCTAATATATAGCCCTAAACCTATAAGACGCAAGGCAAAAATGTTTCACAATCGTCGCGAAATTGAAAAATTGCTTTTGCTTCATATGTCGCTTATTTTGACATGGATAAAAGGATAACACCCATGAGAGCAAAACCACAGACCAGTGTAATACATCGCGTCACGCGGTATGATGGCTCTATCGGCAAATCCGTAGATGATGTGCTGGTTGTAGAAGAGCCTCTTGAAATTCGCGTTGCCGGAGAATCCGTTGCCGTGACCATGCGAACACCGGGGGCGGACCGCGCCCTTGCGCTTGGATTTCTGTATGGCGAGGGGATCATCCGTAAAATCGGCGATGTTGGGCGTGCAGAACACTGCGGTCGCCCGGGGACTCCTGAGTATGGAAATGTCATCGATGTTCTCCCCCGTCCGGGAGAGATACTCGATCCCGAAAGGATTCGAGCGGGACGACGAGGCACGCTGACTTCATCGGCGTGTGGGGTATGCGGGCGCGAGCAGATAGAAGATATGATGCAGCGGTGCCAGCCCATTGACGACGGTCGCGCCGTTCAGGCTGCGATGATTTTTTCTGCCCAGGATCAGATGCGCCAATCCCAATACGTGTTTGCACAAACAGGGGGGGTTCATGCTGCTGCCGCATTTTCTGAAACAGGGGATATGTATTGCTGTTTTGAAGATATTGGCCGGCACAATGCAGTAGATAAGGTTGTGGGGCACTTGCTCGAAACACATAACATAGTAGAAGGGGAGGGAATTCAGATACTCGCGGTAAGCAGCAGAGCGAGTTTTGAAATCGTGCAAAAGGCCGTTGTTGCACGCATACCTGTCGTGGTTGCCGTATCTGCAGCGAGTTCATTGGCAGCAGATCTTGCACAGGCGATGGGAATAACTCTCATTGGTTTTGCACGGGATAAAAGGATGGTCATTTATACAGGGGCTGTGCAATAGGAGTAGGGAGTATGTCTCGCATTCTCCTATTGGCGGTTGGGCTGGTTGGCCTAATCGCTAAATTTTTGCCGTCTAAGGGAACTCCATTCGCAAATTTCAGGTCTAATCGTTGGCAAAGCACAATGAGGAGCCATACTGATGGTCATTCGCATTTCAAACCTGACAAAAGTATATCGCCGTGGCGCAGTTCCCGCCTTAGACGATGTCACCTTGAGGATCCCACACGGAACATTTGGTCTGTTGGGACCCAATGGTGCAGGAAAAACAACACTGATTAAAATTTTATCAACTCAGATGGACGCATCGAGCGGCAACGTGACCATGGATGAGTTCGACCTCGTAAAAGACCGCACAGAAATTCGCCGACGTCTGGGATATTTGCCCCAGCATTTTGGGACCTATCCACAACTGACTGCCTGGGAATTTCTCGATTATATGGCTGTTTTGGGCGGCATGCACAATAGAAGCGCGCGTCTAAATCGCGTAGAGCAAGCTCTAAACGAAGTCGGCTTGTACGAAGCGCGCAATCGACGCTCGGGCACGTTTTCCGGTGGCATGATGCGCCGCCTTGGCATTGCACAGGCCATTTTGGCCAATCCAGAGTTTCTCATTGTCGATGAACCCACCGTTGGACTTGACCCGGAAGAACGCATCCGATTTCGGAGTATTTTGGGACGCTTGAGTAGCGATCGCGCAATTTTGATTTCCACGCATATAGTGGGCGATATTTCGAGTACCTGCGAAGATCTCGCGGTTTTGGATACCGGTCAAATGATATTTCGCGGTTCTCCCGGAGAACTCATTTCAAAAGCCGATGGCAAAACGTGGGAAGTGCAGGTCGATGACGCTGGCTTTGAAATGCTGTCGCGGGTGTTTCGCGTAGTCACAGTAAATGTTGAGGGCGACCAGATGCGTTTGCGTATGGTGGGCGATGGCGAGCCTCCCGCTGATGCCGAAGCAGTCGCGCCCAATCTCGAAGATGCCTATGTCTATTTTGTCGGAGGCGATACCACAGGCGAAATTGCCGCGTAAAGGACCAATACCATGCTATCTATCTTTAACAATGTATGGGGCGTTGCGCGTTATGAGCGCAAAATGCTCTTTCGAACTATAAAATTCCGCATTTTGGGCGGTCTGGGCATGAGCGTTCCCATTTTACTCGGCATCGGCTTTGCTATAGCAGAAGCCAATGGTGCTGAACTACCCGTGGGCATTGATTCTTATGTCCCGTTTTTAGTGTATAGTTTCTTACAGACCATTGTCATTGCATTTATTGTGGGGGATTTTAGAGCAGCGGATGAACAGGCGCATATTTACGAAGTTGTGGCCGGGCGACCCATTTCCACTGCGGAACTGGTCGCAGGTAAGTATCTGGGCATTGTTAGTGCGCTTATTTTTTTGAGCCTGGGGGTTCTGCTTTTAACCTTGAGTATCCAGGCTGCAAAAATCAGCATGACGGGCAATCCGTTTACAATAAAACCCTATATCAGCTACCTCGTGCTCATGAACCTGCCCGCCCTGATTTTTATGTCTTCTGTGACATTTTTTCTGGGGGCAGTGTTGCGGCGGCAAGCCGCAGTTGCCCTGATTGTGATCGGGTATTTGTTGGCTGTCCTGTTATTCCTGGGCAGGCGATATGACGGCATCTACGACTTTGGTGCTTTTTTTACGCCTCTGTATTATTCCGATCTGATTGGTCTGGCAGATATTACGCAAGTAGGACTACAACGCCTGTTTTACATCTTGCTCGGCATTGGATTTTTTGGCTTTTCAATTGATTGGTATCCCCGTCTTGCACATTCCTTAGTCGCGCGCTGGTTTGGTCGCGGATGCGCACTGACCGGTTTTGGTCTGGCTGTAGGGCTTTACTTTTATATGGATGCAGGCGCGCAAGATGGGAAAGCATATCGCAGTTCGTTGATAGCGCAACAGGAAGCGGTTGCGAATATTTCCGTCGCGGAAATAACCCATTACGATCTGGCACTGACACTTTTGGGGGAGGAGCCGCTTGCCGCCTCTGGCACGATTACATTGAAAAACTCCTACGAAGTGCCGCTCGATACGCTGATTCTTTCACTCAATCCCGGATTTGAAATCCAGAGTCTGACGCATGCTGACGGCGGCGCAATAGCGTGGGAGCGGAAGGGAAGCGTGATCCGCGTCATGCCCGCTAATCCCCTGCAATCAGAGCGAGAACTCGACCTGACACTGGCATACGCGGGTGATATTAACACAGATGGTTTTGATCTCCAACGGGAAAAAGCCAGACCGAAGCTGCGCAAACGCGAAGGACCATTAGGCATATTTAATAAAGGATCTTTAACGGCGTGGATTCGCGACAATTCCATCTTTTTGCCTCCGCGCAGCCGATGGTATCCAGTAACGGGCGTTGATTATGGCTATGAGGATGCGCGTGCGGTCTCCTTTTCAACGGCAAATCTGAAAATAACATATCCTCAGGGCTTAGAAGTCATTACCCAGGGACGGGTCGGCAAGACCGATACGCTCGGCACACAGATAACGCGTCAGTGGATCGTCGAAAATCCCGTACCTGTCCTATCGCTCAATGCGGGTGAATACCGCGTTTATCGCGCGACCATTCACGATGTCGAATGCGCCCTTTACGCCCACCCATCGCATCTGCGTCCAGTCCGATTTTTTGAAGGTGCCGAAGAAGAGATTTTAAGTGCGCTTGAGCAAATAATGGACGCAATGGAACAAGAATCGGGCATGAAATACCCCTATTCCAGTCTTTCTTTGGTGGAAATTTCCTTTCATGTTCAATGGTATTACGAAGGCTGGGAAGAAAAGGGCGGGTTGACACTGCCCGGTGTGTTAATGATAGAAGAAGATGTGTTCATGCGGCAGCAATTTACCCGCGATTTCAAGCGCTATCAGGAGCGTTCGCGCGGCAACCGTGAACCCAAAGACATTAAAAAGGATCTTTTGGTCCGCGCAGTTTTTTCGACCTTTTTTTCCCGGGAAGGAAATTCGGGCAGACAGGGACAGCCTGGCGGATTGTTTCGCAGCCCTGTTGTTCAACTCTGGGCTTATGACAAGCAGTTTGTGGGCGATCATCACGCCTTGCTCAAAAAGGGCATGCCCATGTATCTTCAGAATGATTTAAGCACCGATATGACCTCCGCTTTTTATTCGAGCCAACGACGCGGTGGTGGTGGCGACAGGGGGCGTGGCGGGCGCGATGGACCAGGCGGACGTGGTGGACCAGGTGGGCGCAGCAGGACAACTGGTGGTGGGGCTGCCTGGGATACGTTGGTTGCAAAAATGCAACGCAAGTCATTTGCCGATTTAAATCCCGAAACGCAAGCCGGTCTCTACCGTCAGGTTCTCGACGCCAAAGGACCCGCACTTTTTCAAATGATGGAATCTTTTTTGGGTGAGGAAACATTTCGCACGGTCTTAGACGACATAGACCACAATCACAAATACGAGGACATTGATTTTTCGACCTTTGAACGCGCTGCAGTGGGCGATACCACAGAAAGTGAAGAGAGTCAAAAATTACAGCGTCTCGTCAACGACTGGATTTTTAGTACAGAGATCCCCGGCTATACCCTTACAAGGGTAAAAGCTCTGAAGATGGACGATGGCTTTGGGATGGTGGTCTATCAATTGATTCTGAGAATTAAGAATAGCGAACCGGGCAGGGGATATGTGCAAATTACGGCTACTGGACGGGGCGATGAAGCCCTAAAAGGCGTCGAGATTGAAGGTGGACAGGAAATTGAAGTTTCGATGGTTCTTTGGGAACAGCCCTTCAGGGTGATGGTCGAACCTTTTTTTGCACGGAATCGGCGACCTCTTATGTCCCCCGTGCGCGTTCCCGAAGATGTCACAGAGGGCTTTCCGGTTGCTTATGTAAAAGACGTGACGGGCGAAGATTCTGGTCCTGTTGAAATTATCGTAGATAATGACGACGACGGATTTTCAATGCCCGTGCGGCGCGCAACGCGCTACTTCCGTCCGGGACTCAAAGGCGGCAACTGGAGCGAGCAGGGCTCGCCAATGGCCTTTGGGCGATTTGAGACAAATTTCCGAATGAAGCGTCCGGGAGATGGCGCACAGCCAGCCGTGTGGACAGCGCAAATCCCCAAAGACGGAGAGTATGATGTGGGCTTCTTTTTCCCCGATCCCTCAATGGCCAGGCGCATGCGCGTCGGATCGAGCTTTACACTGACTATTTTTCACAGCGGCAAAGCAGATACACTCGAAATGGAACGCGACCAGATGAAAGCGGGATGGAATTATCTGGGGCGATACAAATTTGCCGAAGGAGAAGAAGCCGTAGTCGAATTGTCCGACCGTGCAGATGGACGTGGGCGTCTCTATGCCGATGCTGTACGATGGCGCTTTTTTGATCCGCAAAACCCCGATGCCTACGAAGATGAAATGCCCACCTTTACTGGGCGCGGCAGAGGTGGACCTGGTGGCGGGCGCGGCGGCGGGGATCGCGGCGGCGGAGATGGTAGGCGAGGTCCCGGTGGTAACAGAGGTGGCGGCGGGTTGTTGGGATTTTAATTTAACGGAGGTATGGATGTGAAGTTTGATTTTTGCTCAAAATTTCTGTTGGTAATTATCCTTTGTGGGATAGTCGCCTGTGATCAACAGGCAGAACAGCGCACCGTTGATCTGACAGTTCCCGTTACTGTTCAATCCGTAGAGACGGGAACAATTGAATCTATTGTGACAGCTACCGGAACTCTCAGACCAGTGCGCGAAGCCCAGATCACGACTGAGATTCGGGGGAGTCTGTACTGGAGCAAGGGGAGTAATAACCGCTTGCTCGCCAAGGGGTCGGAGGTTAGAAGGGGGCAGACTATAGCCAGGCTCGACAGCGATGAATGGGTTGTTGGCGCACGAGTGGAAGCGCGCAAACTCGCGGTTGAAACAGCCAAGCGAACGCTAAAGGAGCAGGAAACTCTGTTTAGCCGACAACTGGCAACGGAAATGGCCGTTGAAAGTGCGCGTAGAGCATGGGCCGATGCAGAAGCCAATTATCAGGATGCCCTCATCAAGATCGATAAAACTAAGCTCTTGACACCTATTCAGGGCGTGCTGTCGGAACTCGCGGATATTACGCAGGGAACGCTGGTGACTCCGAATACCACAATCGCAAAAATTATGGATTATTCACAGTTATTTGTCGATTTGAAAATTCCCAATGCCCAGATTATCAATGTGAAATTGGGCCAGGGCATCCGCGTGAGCAATTACGCTTTGCCCGAAGAAGTTTTTGAAGGTGAAATTGTCGAGATGGATCCGGCTATCGATCCCGTCACGCGCACAGTTCAGGTCGTCGGGATGGTCGATAATCCCGACTTGCTTTTGCGAGCGGGTATGTTTGTCAAAACAGAAATAGTCACGGAATCGCGACAAAATGTCGTACTTATTGCGCGCAATCTCGTTTTGCGGCGGCGGAATCAGAAGGTTGTTTTTGTCGAAGAAGAAGGCCGTGCACAACAACGCGAAGTAGAAACCGGCCTGGAAGACCGAGATCGCGTGGAAATTGTAATTGGACTTGAACCGGGAGACCAGTTGATCACGAGCAATTACGAAACACTGAGGCCGCGCACCCGGGTGCGGGTCACGGGAGACGGACGATGAATTTGCCGGAATTTTCAACGCGATATCCCGTGACAATTGCTATGGCAACCCTCGCGGTGGTTTTGCTCGGCTGGATATCACTGGATGGTTTGGGTACAGATCTCCTACCCGATTTGCAAACACCTGTCGTCACCATCGACTTAACTGCACCGGGCAAATCGCCTGTCGAGATTGAAGAAAGCTATACGCGCCGCCTCGAACGCGATGTGAGCACGATTAACGGCGTCAAGCGCGTCTATTCTATTACCCGCTCTGGACAAGCCGTAGTCATTGCGGAATTTGCCTGGGATGCGGACATGGATTACGGGTTGCTCGACGTGCAAAAAAGAGTGGGGCGCTATGCGGCAAATGAAGATGTGTCGCAGTTGGATGTGACGCGAGAAGACCCGCTCGCACTTGCGGTGATGCGAATAGCGATTACAGCCGACGAAAACACTGAACTCGATGCACTGGTAGGCACGGTAGAATTGCTGATCAAACCGAAATTGGAAGCCCTCGATGGCGTGGCGTCTGCCGAAGTGGAAGGGGGGGCAGAAAAGGAAGTGCGCGTTTCGCTCGATCCCTATTTGCTCGAAGCGTTTGGGCTTTCACCCGATGCGGTCATCAATCGCATCGCACAGGCCAATGCCGATGTATCCGGAGGCACGCTCAGAGAAAACCAGCAGTCATATACGGTCAAAGCCCTCGGTCGCTTAAATGATATCAACGATGTGCGGGAAGTCATTGTGGGAGAAAAGCGCGGGGCAGGGGGTGTGGTTTCTGGAGACCGGGTTCCGGTGCGCGTGCGCGATGTGGGCACGGTTGATCTGGAATATCAAGAGCGAGAAACCATCGTGCGCCTCGATGGACGAGAATGCGTTGGCCTCGCCATTTACAAAGAAGCCGGTAGCAACACAGTCGCCGTGGTCAATACGGTATTGGATGCGATAGACGATATCGAAGCGGACCTGAGCGGCATGCACTTCACAACCGTCGAAAACCAGGCGCGATTTGTCGAAGACGCCATAGGAGAAGTCGAAACATCTGCCATCCACGGGGCGTTTTTGGCCATTCTCGTGCTTTTGATCGCGTTGCGGAGTTGGACAGTAACGCTGGTGATAGGGTTGGCGATTCCCATTTCCGTATTGGCGACATTCACACTTATGTACTTTGAAGGACTGTCCCTAAATATTATGACGCTGGGCGGATTAGCTCTGGGCGCGGGCATGCTCGTTGACAATGCTATTGTGGTCATAGAGAATATTTACCGGCATATGGAAAGCGGCGAGGATGCACGCACAGCATCGAGCCGAGGAGCCTCTGAAGTCGGCGTGGCAATTCTTGCCTCAACGCTGACGACAGTGGCTGTTTTTTTGCCCATTGTCTATTTGCAGGGGCTGGCAGGCAAACTCTTTGTGGATCAGGCGTGGACTGTTGCATTTTCGCTGCTGTCATCTCTGGTTGTGGCAATGACGACGATTCCGATGCTGACATCGCGCATTTTTAGGCGGATGAATACCACGCACAAAACGACTGTTCGGTCAGATAAATACTATCGTTTTCTCAATGGTATTTTGAACCGCAAACCCATCCTGCTCGTCGTCGTGCTGCTCATTCTGGGTGGAACTGGATATATTGCCCGCGAGTTGCAGACTGAATTTATCCCGCGCGAAGATCAGGGGCTATTCCAAATTGACCTCACATTGCCCGAAGGCTCGCGTGTGGAACTGAGCGATCAGGTTGCCCTGCACGCCAAAGAGATTGTCGAAAGCGTTGGCGGAAGCGATGTGGCTCATGTGTACGCGCTGACCGGCCTCAATCCCGCTCTGGTATCGAGCGGAGGCGAACCGACGGGTCCCAATCGCGCGACCCTATCGGTGGCTTTAGAGACACAGCGGTCGCGCAGCGTCAGCGAATTGGTGCGCGATCTGGATCCCATTTTGAGTGCCATGCCCGATATCGAGGTGAAATACAAGCTACACGAAACCGCGCTTGAAGGCGTGATGGGGGGGCAAGAAGCGCCCATTCAGGTCGAAGTGTCCGGGGAAAATCTCGATATTTTGGCGCGTATCACCAAAGAGCTTCAAGTGAGGATTGAGGACCTGCCTTCGGTGTACAATGTGCGCACGAGTTTTCAGGGCGGGCAGCCAGAAGTCGATCTGGCAATTCGCGATGAGGTGGCGGCGGCATTCGGACTGACCACGCAGACCATCAGCCGCACATTGGAAAGACAACTGTCGGGTGAAGTTGCCGGCGAACTGTCTAAGGACCAGCGTACAAGGGATATCCGGGTAAAATATCGAGATGTCGATCTGCGCGAACTCCACACCATACAAATCGAGGGATCAGACGGCGCGATCCTGACATTGGGAGATATCGCCGAGCTCAATATTATTGAAGGTCCCCGCGAAATTTTGAGAGAAGATCAGCGTCGCGTGGGGCGCATTACAGGGTATCTCACAGAAGGGCGCATTTTAAGTGAATCTATTGCCGACGTGCGCGCTACCATGCAGGAAATGGTTGTGCCGTCGGGGTATCGCGTTGAAATTGGCGGAGAAGAGCGCGAACGCGCAGCGTCATTTGAAAGTCTCAAATTCGCACTCCTGCTTTCAATTGTGCTGGTCTATATGGTTATGGCATCGCTATTTGAATCCACGCTCCATCCGTTCACTGTAATGTTTTCCGTTCCATTAGCCGGCGTCGGCGTGATATTTGGATTCTATATTTTGGGCGAACCCCTCAGTGTGATGGCCTATATCGGCATCATTATGCTGGGCGGTATTGCGGTCAACGATGCGATCATTCTCGTGGATCGCATCAACCAGCTCAGACAAGCTGGCATGACATTGCGAGATGCGGTCCTCCAGGGCGGGCAGGACCGCTTGCGTCCCATTATGATGACGAGTGCGACGACCATTCTCGCTCTGCTGCCCATGGCAATCGGCTTTGGCGAGGGGGCAAAATTGCGCGCACCTATGGCTATTGCCGTCATTGCCGGATTGGTGACATCGACATTGATGACCTTACTCGTGATACCCACCATGTATGAACTGATTGATCGACTCCGGAGGAAATCCGCGTGACACTTGCTGGTATTGCCGTTCGGCGGCCCGTGACCACAGCCATGTTTTTTCTTGGTCTGGCTATTTTAGGCGCGATTTCACTGGACCGATTGCCCGTTCAGATATTTCCCGAACTCGTCCGCCCGGAGGTCTTTGTCGCAGTCACTCAGCAGGGCTATTCGCCCGAACAGGTCGAGCGGGAATTGGTGATGCCCGTCGAGAGAGAGGTGGGCAAGCTCGAAGGTATTGAAGCGTATGAGTCCTTTTCGCGCCAGAACAATGGCGGGGTACGCATTTCCTACGCGCCCAATACGGATATGAAATTCGCCCTGTTGCAGCTCGAAAGCCGCATCACGCGCCTGCAACCGCTTTTGCCCGAAAGAACGCGGGTCAACATACAGCGCTTTGATTCCTCTGATCTGAGTGCCACGGTGATGCAAATTCACGTATTGGGCGAGGGCGATATAAACTGGTTGCGGGAATTTGCCGAGGAGAAAATCAGGCCGGAATTGGAAGCGGTTGATGGTGTTGTCAACGCGCAGGTTCTGGGCGGACAAAGAACGGCTATTGAAATTATTGTCGATCCATTGATGTTGCAAGCGCACCAGCTTTCGATGTCTGATGTTCGCAATCGCATCAATGCTTTTAATACGCGGCGGCAATATCTCGGGCGGGTGTACGATGGCGACCAGGCTTATGCGGTTAGCATTAAGGGCCAATTTACAGACCTCGTGCAAATCCGCAGAGTAGTTATCAAACCCGAATTGCCCCTGCACCTGGGCGACATTGCCCAAATCCGATATGGCCTGCAGGAACGCACAGACCTGCAGCGCATCAATGGCAAAGCCGCCGTTGGCATTCGCATTCAAAAAGACGATGAAGCCAATCTCATCGAACTTGCAGAAGAACTCGAAGGTGCCATCGAACGCGTCAACGGCGATCTCGCCTATGAAAATATCCAGCTCGTGATCAGCCAAAATCAGGCAGAGATTATGAACGAAGCTCTCAATTTCCTCAAACGGGCCGCTGTTGTCGGGGGATTGCTCGGGCTTTTTGTTTTGTTCTTATTTTTGAGAAATTTGCGCTTTGTCGCTGTTTTGCTCCTCGCCATTCCGTGTTCTTTGCTGCTCACATTTAATCTGATGTATATGTGGGATCTCAGTTTGAATGTGCTCTCGCTGTGTGGCCTCGCGCTTGCAGTTGGCATGTTGATGGACAATGGCATCGTGGTCATGGAAAATATCTTCAAGCATTTTGAACAGGGCAAATCTCCCAAAGAAGCCGCAAAAGCCGGAACCGATGAGGTCGCACGCGCCGTTGTTGCGGCAACCGCGACTACGATTACGATTTTTGTCCCCGTAGTTTTTATTCAAAGTGACTTTCAGGATATCCTGCGGGAACTCGCGCTGTCCATGGTATTTCCGCTGCTTGCCTCTCTTCTCGTAGCCCTCACACTCGTGCCTGCCCTCGCGTCGAAAACCCTTTCTCTCACATCTCGGCCACCAACGGGAACAGGCGTATTGATCGAGATGTACACTGTGTGTCTCAAAGCGGGCTTGCGCCACAGAATCAGAGTGTCACTGGGTATTGCCGGCGCGCTTGTCATCACGCTGATCATTTCTTTTTTCTTTATGCTACAACAGGATATTCGCCAGGAAGAAAGCCGTTTTACCGTCTATATCAGCATGCCCGAAGGCACGACTATTGAAGCTCTCGATGCTGTTGTTGGCGAAATTGAAAGTGCTGTGCGAGATCTCAAAGGTATAGATCGCTTTACGACCAGTATTAGCGAAACCCAGGCGAGTATCAATGTGGAACTTTTGCCCTTATCCGAACGCCCCGACCAGATTTCTATCGATCTCATCAAGGAAAATCTCGAAGAGTCATTCGGTGATGTCCAAAATGCGATTGTGAGTTATGAGGCCATCGCACGCACGGGCAGGGGAGGTGGTGGTGGCCGCGGGGGAGGCGGGGGAGGCGGAGGTATTCGGGGCACCCGCCAGGCCTCTGGTGGATTCAACCTGGAAGGTGGCGCGCCTTCGGAAATGGCTGTAATTCGCGGCTATGATTTTACAGTGCTTCAAATGCTTGCCGACGATCTGGTCTATCGCCTCGAGGAACTGGAGGAACTCGATCCCAATAGCGTGCAGGCCGATGCAGAACGCGGCGCATCTGAAGTACATGTTTTGCCCAATGAAGAAGTGATGTTTGACCGGCGATTGCAGGTGCGCCAGGTGCTCAATGCCGTATCCGACGCCAATCCGCGCGGTGCGCGGTCCAATATTTCATTTCTCACACCCGAAGGCACTGAAATCCCGATTGATATTCGCAATGTTGAAGACCCCGAAGAAGAGGGGGAGGGGATTGCGGGTTTGAGACAGACGCCGATTCTGGGTGCGGGGGGGACGTACATCCCTCTTGTGGAAGTCTCGCATGTGCGCCGGGATCAGGGCAGGAGCATGATTTTGCGCACCAATCAATCGCGGCGCGTAATTGTGTCCTATCGCTACGCCGACGAAATTTTGCAGTCTCAACCACTGCTGGAAGCCTCCCGCGCTTATGTGCAAGCTGTGGTATCTGAAATGGTGCTGCCCGAAGGGTATAGTATCGAAATGATCGAGGCAGAGGAAGAGACGATTTATTACTGGATGATGGGCATTGCTGCACTGCTCATTTTTATGATTTTGGCCTCTTTGTTTGAATCGCTTTCTGCACCTTTGATTATTCTGTGTACGTGGCCCGCGGCAATTATTGGATCGTGCTGGGCACTGGTCTTATCGGGTACGGGATTGACTTCGAGCGAAGCACCAATGGCACTGTTGGGGCTTATTGTTTTGAGCGGTATTGCCGTCAACAACGGGATCGTGCTGATTGACGCGATCGAAACTCTTCGCCGCCGCAGGTTCAGGCGAGAACGCGCGGTGCTCGCGGCGAGTCGGTCGCGCGTTCGCCCTGTTTTAATGACTTCGGCAACCACCATTTTGGGCATGTTGCCCCTGGCACTCACGTTTGGCGGCGATTACGAAATTTGGCCGCCCTTTGCGATTGTGGTAATCGGAGGGCTGGCGGTTTCAACGGTTTCCACCCTCGTATTTATTCCCGTGATGTACATGGGGATTGACCAGATCAAGGCCTGGCTGGCGGATATTGGCTGGTTCGGGATTGTATTGGGGACGGCAGCCGCTGCGGGAGTGACGTATTGGGTTGACGATTATTACCAGAGTTTGTTCTGGACTTGTCTTTTGGCATTGCCGGCGTGGATGTTGTGTATGGGCGCAGTCTGGATAGTGCAACGCATTTATCGCGCGCGTATGGCTTCTCTCGCAGAGATCGGCAATATTGAATATCTCGAAATTCGCAACCTGACAAAAATTTACGGTGCGCCGGGGCAGTTTAAGCGAGAATGGGATCGCTTCAAGCGGCGCAATCAGCGCCTTTTAGAGCGCGGGCAGGTATTGACAGATAAAAAGGCGATTAAGGACAGTTTGTGGTGGAAATTACCACTTCTGGCACTTTTGATCTATTTGGAAACCTATTTTGAACAGGGATCCTGGATATTTTTGACCGCGCTTGCTATATGGAGCCTCGTACATCATCTCGTGCTATGCGCGGCTGCTTTGCGCGATTTTCAGATTGAGAACAGGTGGATATCGCAAATCGCCCAATTGATTTTGCCGCTGGCCTTTGTCGCCTTTATCCACTGGCGTCTGGAACTTATATCTTTGACCATAGCCACTTCTGCGATCTACTTGCTCTATCGCATCATCGGATTTTTGGCAAACCGCGTCTCACGAGGTCGCGTTGATCCCGAGCATATACCGGGGCGGTTAGGCCCTGTGAAAGGTATTGTGTACCGCGGCGCTGCCGCAGTTCCCCTGATTGGCGTTCCGCGCCCGCAATTCCAGGCTCTCGGCGGCGTGAGTCTCGATATACCACGCGGCATGTTTGGGCTTTTGGGGCCCAATGGCGCGGGCAAGACCACGCTGATGCGGATTGTATGTCGAGTTTTGTCGTCAAATTACGGGTCGGTACTCGCCAATGGTAAAATACCGCTTACACATCGGAATATGCAGGGGGTGATTGGATATTTGCCGCAGCACTTTGGCCTGTATCTGCACATGTCTGCGTATAATTATCTGGAATACCGCGCGCTTTTAGAGGGATTTAAGGATGGGGTAGCGCGACGCAAGCGCGTTCAAGAATGTCTGGAGCAGGTCAATTTGTGGGATAGGCGCGACGATCTAATTGGGTCGTTCTCCGGCGGTATGAAACAGCGCGTGGGCATTGCACAAACCCTGTTGCACTTGCCACAGATTATTGTGGTGGATGAGCCAACAGCGGGATTGGATCCGCTCGAGCGGATCCGTTTCAGAAATTTGCTGGCGCGATTTAGTCAGGAAAAAATCATTATTTTTTCCACGCATATTGTCGAAGATATTTCGGGTAGTTGTAACCAATTGGCCGTGCTGAATCACGGTAAGTTGCTTTATACGGGAACCCCGATTGAAATGCGCGATTTAGCGCGCGATAAGGTCTGGGAGGCCCTGCTACCAGATCAACGCTTTGATGCGCTGGAACGCGATCTGGATATGATTACACATGTGCGCGTGCCCGATGGGATTCGGGTGCGGTTTCTCGCCACTGATCCCATCCCAGAAGCACATCCAGTTACGCCCACTCTCGAAGATGCATACCTCTATCTTTTGCGACATGGCGATGAATACAAACAGCCTAACATGGCGTGAGTTGCTTTTCTTTGTCGGGAAAATGCACAGCCTGAGCATGAGAATCGTGTTTCACCGCAAAATGATTTTTATGTTCGGTGGAATTGTGGCGTATTACGCAATTTTGTATGCGATTGCAATCTGGCGTCCGGGCGAAGGATTTTCGGTCGAACAAGCTCTCCATGTATTGGTTGAAGTGCCGGGCACAGTGCTTGCAATTTATCTGACGATGGACCTGGTGTCGGGGGAGAGAGATAAGGATACGCTTGAGATTCTGTTCAGCACGGCGATCAGCCACTACACAACGTGGGCCGTGAGAATTGTGTCGATCTGTGCTGCGCTATTTGCCACGCTGATGGCAATGAGTACGATTTCCTACTATTTTTTCGCGGAGTTTCCCTATGTTCTGGGGGGATTGAATGCCTGGATTCCCGCTTTTTTTATGGTGGGAGCTACATTTTTGTTTTCTGTATTGTGTCGGAGCGGCAATGCGGCTGGTATGCTCGCTGTTGGGCTTTTGATTGCGATTTTGCTTTCTACCGAGACATTTGAGGATACATCGTATTACCTTTTTCTCAAGCCATTTGACCCGCCTTCAGATTTAGATACCAGCCTGTGGGTAAATCGCGTGGTCTTAAACCGCGCCGGCATTGCCATTCTGGGTATATTGTTCATTTTTCTGGCTCTGAGGCGAATGATAGAACGCGAAAAGCTGCTGTGATAGCGTCAAAAGCATCCGCAGATGACGCAGAAAAAACGCGAGTAACTTGAGCGTTTTACGCAGATGAAAGTCAAAAGCAACATCCAAAGAAAAGCCCCTCGTCAATCAGACCAAGGGCTTTTTATGTTGTTTGAACTACCATTGGTCTTTAGATCGAGAAAACCCGAATCGGTTTTGTCCGTACTATCAGAAAAAGGCGTTTCAGTGCAACGGATGCAACGACAAGGAACTGAATAACATTTTTTGGTTTATCTTGCCCAAAATGCGCGATTTATATAACTTACACCGCAGAACTTTAACATCTCGTAACAGGGTAGGGGAGGAGAACATTTATGAATCAAACAACACCGCAACAAGAAGACATACTGGTCTGGTTTCTCAAGGTGTGGAATCAGATTGAAGCAAATTATATCAGAATCCTCACGGGATTCGGTATTGCCATTGTCGCTGCGCTGGTTGTCTTATTTTTCTATCGCGGACAAACACAACGCGCAGAGGCGGCTCGCATAGCTCTCGGAGACGTTTATATCGCACTTTATGAAGGGCGCGTAGAAGATGCGCTTGCCGCATCGCAGGATGTAATAGAAACCTATGCGGGCGAAGCCGAAGCGGGCGAAGCATTGATGGCGCTGGCCAATTTGCATTATGAAGAAGGACGCATCGCAGAGGCCCGGACATATTTTCAACAATACCTGAATGAATATCCAACAGATGGGCCATTGGGTTATGGTGCCTGGTCGGGGCTGGCATCATGTCTTGAAAATGAGGAAAAATTCGCAGAAGCAGGTCAACAGTTCGCAACCTTTGCCGAAGCTCACCCCGGATCGCCATTTGCGCCGATAGCCCTGAAAGAAGCTGGCAGGTGTTACGAACTTGGAAAAATGCCTCAGCAAGCGAGTGATGCGTACCAAAAGATCGTCAACGAATACGACGAGTCATCCGTCGCAAGATTTGCACGCGGGCAATTGAACCTGATGGGTGTTGAGATAGATTAGACACCTGTGGGATGGTGCATGAAAACGGATTCTGAAAGACTGGCAAAACTGGAAGGTCTAATTGAGCAAATCGCCCAAAGACTGACCAGCATCGAAAGCCGCCTGAATAACATGGAAAGCCGCCTGAATAACATGGAAAGCCGCTTGAACAACCTGGAAAACCGCATGGACAAACACTTTCTTTGGGTTGTTGGTCTTATCCTTACGAGCTGGCTTTCGCTTGCGACACTGATCTTGCTTAAAACCTGATGATAGGACCACCCCAAAAAACCCCTTACGCGACGCGCAGGCGCATGTAAGGGGTTTTTTGATTGCATGCTACACGCCAACTCCGCGAATCAGGTTTGCCCAGGTGGAAATTGTCACTTCCAAAAATACGGTATAATAAGCATTATGTAAACTTGATGCGCCGAATAGTCCAAATCCTACCTGAAACCGCTTCTAACTGCTCGAATCTCAATCCTCATCTAAAAATAATAATTTCCGCTGTGTTGTGGTCTGTTTGCTGGCGTTGTATTATGGTTCCGCCATTTCCTCTGTATCCGCGTGTGCAAGTCCAAGAGCTCGTTGATATAACAGATCTGACAGCCGCTGATTCTCTTCGCGGAGCTTCTGAATCGTTTCAGCGCTTTTCTGAGCGGTTATTTCCACTTCTTTTTGTAGCTTACGCAGCCAATTTACGTCTTGTTCTGCTTGTTTTTCCCTTTCTTTTGCCATATTTAACTCTTCTCGTGTATTTTCGAGTTCTTCTTTCAACGCCCGCGCTTCCGTCCATCCAGAGGCAGATGACGCCTCTAATTGTGCATTTCGTTCATTCAGGTTGCGAATTTCCGTTCTCAGTTCTCTTTCGGCTATTTCGATCGTCGCCAATTTTCCCAATTGCTGTTGTTGCACTTCAAATTCAGCTTTTTCGACGATAATTTGATCGGGATTATAGCTCATATCAATCTGATTTTCCCTCATTTTTTTTCCATATTTTTTCCTAAATAATTCCTCAATTTCATTTCTGGATATTCGCCAGGTTCCATTCCATTTTTCAGGCTTCAAAAAACCCCTATTAATATAATTTCTTATTGTTTTATCAGTTACTTTGAGAATTTTTGCAGCCTCGATAATCCCGTAACTTTCCATATCTTCCCCCTGTCTTAAGTTCTAATTTATTTACAATATATTTCTATTAAATTAACATTATTTTTCCATACTGTCAAGAGGCAAAATAACGAAAAAAGAGGCACAGATAATGAATTTTTGTTATTTTTGGGAGAAAGACGCATTGTACACGAATTTTGAAAAAATAAAAGCCTAAAAGCAAAAAAAGCTGAATTGGACAGAATATGGGACAAAAACTAAATAAAAAAACAGGAGAGAAAGCTAAATTCAAAAAACAAGGACCAGAGAGGAGAAAATAGTTGGAAAAATTAAAACAAACGCCACTAAACGAAATACACCGCAAAACCAATGCCCGAATGGTTCCATTTGGCGGCTGGGAAATGCCGGTTCAATACGCGGGCATAGTCGCGGAACATCAAGCGGTGCGATCACAAGCTGGACTATTTGATGTCTCGCATATGGGAGAATTTGAATTTAAGGGCAGAGGAGCCAGAAAACTGGTCCAATTTCTCACTGCCAATGACATAGACCGCATCGGCATTGGGCGTGGACAGTATTCTCTGTTTCTCAACAAAAATGGCGGCGCAATTGACGATATCATCGTTTACTGCCTTGGCAAAACAACCTACCTGGTCGTCGTAAATGCCTCAAATGTCGATAAAGACTGGAAACATGTTCAGGAAGTCGCAAGATCCTTTGACAATGTTCAAGTAACCAATCGCAGCGAAGAATTTGCCCTTCTCGCGCTTCAAGGGCCAAAATCAGAGGCAGTACTCTCCCCTATCGCAAACCGAGACCTCTCTGAAATCGGTTTTTTCCGCATTCGAAAAGCAGAACTCGTGGGAATACCCGTTCACATTGCCCGCACGGGATATACAGGTGAAGGGATGAATGGTTTTGAGATATTTACACAAGCAGAAGATGCAGTGGCAATCTGGAATGCTCTCATCGCATCGCCCGATGTATCACCTGCAGGATTGGGCGCGCGGGATACACTCCGCATCGAAGCCTCTCTCCCCCTCTACGGGCAGGAACTCGACGAGGCGACAACACCATTAGAAGCCGGGTTGGATAGGTTCGTCTCACAGGTGGGCGGATTTTCAGGTGCTGAAGCCCTTGAGAAACAGCGCGCGGCTGGCTTGCCGAAAACACTTGTTATGATTGAAATGATCGACCGCGGCATCCCCCGACACGGTTACGAAATCCTGAATAGTTCGGGAAATGCAATTGGCAAAGTCACCAGCGGTTCAGCCGCGCCCTATCTTAAAAAAAATATTGCAATGGGTTATGTCCCCCCCTATTATTCAGAAATTGGAATAGAACTCGCCATTTCAATCCGAAATCGCGCCCTCAAAGCGCGGGTTGTGCCCCGACCATTTTTAAAGCGGTAACTGTCTATAAGGTTAAAATAAAAAAGAGACAGGTTTTTACCTGTCTCTTTTTTATCCGTGTTGCGTAACGTCCGTTAGACTACAATATTGACCAGCCGATTGGGAATGACGATTATTTTTTTCGGCTTTTGATCCTGGACATGCGCTTGTACATTCGGCTGTTCTAACGCCAGGCTTTCTATCTCCGCCTTCCCGGCATCGACCTCAACTTCCATTCGCGCACGGACTTTGCCATTGACCTGGACAGGCATCTCAATCGTTGCTGGTCGAGCGAGATTTTCGTCCCATTCGGGCCAGTCTCGTTGATGGACACTATACTCTCCCCCAATACGCGACCACAGCTCTTCGGAGAGATGCGGCGTTACAGGTGCCAGGAGCAAGACAAGCGTCTCAATAGCTTCTCTCCAGGCATCTGTATGCACAACAGGCGTATTTTGGGCCGCCAGCAAACCATTGCTAAACGTCATAATCGCGGCCAATGCTGTATTAAACCCGAAGGTCTCAAAATCTTCAGACACCTTGCGGATGGTCTGATGTGTTAAGCGCCGCAGATCATCCTGAGCTTCTTGCGTGGCATCGCCCTTTGCCGGAGCATCATTTTCAACAACTATACGCCACACGCGGTTCAAAAATCTCGGAATACCTTCCAGGCTCGACGAATTCCACGGGCCGCCCTGTTCCCACCGTCCCAGAAACATCACATAAGCTCGGATACTATCTGTTCCATACTGCACAATCAAATCGTCGGGATTGACAACATTGCCCCGCGACTTGCTCATTCTTTCCTGATCTTCACCCAGAATAACGCCCTGATTAAACAAACGGGTCATCGGTTCATCGTCACTGACGAGGTCCATGTCGCGCATGGCTTTGGTGAAGAATCGCGTGTAGAGCAGATGCATAGTCGCGTGTTCTATCCCCCCTGTATATTGATCGACAGGCAACCAATATTCACCCTCGTGAGGTTCAAAAGGTCCGGCATCGTAATGTGGGCTTAAATAGCGATATTGATACCAGGAAGAACACATAAATGTATCCATTGTATCAGTCTCGCGCTGGGCTGGCATGCCACATTTTGGACAGGTCGTTTTTAGAAATCCTTCGTGATAGTTGAGAGGTGATTCACCCGTGGGCAAAAATTCTGCATCATCGGGCAGCATTACGGGTAGATCACGCACTGGTACGGGAACAGTGCCACATGTATCACAATAAATAATCGGTATGGGACATCCCCAATAACGCTGACGAGAAATCAGCCAATCGTGAAGGCGATAATTGACTTTTCGCTCGCCAATGCCCCGGGATTCGAGGTCATCGGCCACTGCGTTTTGTCCATCTTGTGAAGATAAGCCATCGAAGCGCCCCGAATTTACCATGCGTCCTGCGCCAGTATGCGGATGGACAAGGGCTTCGCCATCCCAATCATCTGGGGCAATCACAACGGGAATGGACAACCCATACTTTTTTGCAAAATCAAAATCGCGTTCATCGTGTGCAGGCACAGCCATAATGGCCCCTGTACCATATTGGAGCAACACGTAGTCAGCAATGTAAATAGGTACATCTGCATTGTTCATGGGATTAATCGCATAAGCACCGGTGAAAACGCCATCCTGTTCTTTATCCACAGAAAGCCGCTCGATCTCCGACTGACGGCTGGCTTTTGCACAGTATGCTTTAACAGCTTCCCGTTGGTCGGGTGCGGTTATCTCATCAACCAATGGATGTTCGGGGGCTAAAACCGCAAATGACATGCCAAAAATGGTATCTGGACGCGTTGTGAACACGCGAAACGAAGAACCTGAATTTTTGACGCGCATTTCAAATTCAATGCCCTCACTCCGTCCAATCCAATTCTCCTGCATGGTCTGCACGCGGTCAGGCCATGCAATTTCTGAAAAATCAAGTAACTCCTCTGCATATCGGGTAATCCGAAACAGCCATTGGTCCAGATCCTTTTTAATCACGGGCGTATCACACCGCTCGCAGTGTCGATCCTCCCCCCAAACTTGCTCTCGCGCCAGGGTCGTATTGCACTGTGGACACCAATCAACCGGGGCTTTTTCACGATAAGCCAGACCATTGGCGTAAAATTTGAGGAATAACCACTGTGTCCATCTATAGTATTCGGGCAAGCAAGTAATCGCTTCGCGCGTCCAGTCAAACATTGCACCCATTGTTTTCAGTTGTCCGCGCATGCGTTCCACATTGTCCAGCGTCCATTTGGCCGGATGAATACCCCGTTGGATTGCAGCGTTTTCAGCAGGCAATCCAAAAGCATCAAAACCGATTGGAAACAATACATTATGCCCTTTCATCCGCATATATCGCGCCCGAACATCGGAGGGAACAATCGCATACCAGTGCCCAATGTGGAGATCGCCTGAAGTATAAGGCAACATAGTCAAAGCATAATGCTTGGGGCGGTTGGGATCAATTTGGCTACAGTACAGCCCGGTATCTTCCCAGCGTTGCCGCCACCGTTTTTCAAATTTTGCAAACTCGTAAGCCATTGAAATACAACTCCTAAGGATATAATCTTTGCAAAAGTCGGGGGAATGGAATCGTCTCGCGGACATGGGATAATCCACATATCCACGCGACTGTACGCTCAATACCCAATCCAAAACCGGAATGTGGCACCGATCCATAGTCCCTGAGGTCCAGGTACCACTGGAACGGCGCCTCGTCAAGACCGTGTTCGGCGAGCTTCCGCCGTAAGACCTCCAGATCGTCCTCGCGCTGTCCCCCACCGACGATTTCTCCATATCCTTCGGGAGCCAGTACATCCATACACAATGCCAGTTGGGAATCGTCCGGATCCCCCTTCATATAAAAAGCTTTGCAAGCTGATGGATATCGATGCACAATCACGGGGCGATCATGTGCATTGGCCAAAACGGTTTCATCCTCAGCCCCAAAGTCCTCCCCCCATGTGTGATCGCAACCCGCGTCTTTGAGCAACTCATGGGCATCCGAATAAGATATCCTGGGAAATGGTTTTTGCACCCGTTGTAGGGGCGCGAGATCGCGTTGCAAGGCCATAAGTTCAGGCCGACAGGTTTCTATCACGCGCTGCACAACATAACAGATAAAGTCTTCAGCCAGGTCCATATTACCCGACAGGTCCATATAGGCCACCTCTGGCTCAATCATCCAGAACTCGGTCAAATGGCGTCGCGTCTTGGATTTCTCTGCGCGAAAAGTCGGACCAAAACAGTACACCTTGCCAAATGCCATAGCTGCTGCTTCCATATATAGTTGACCACTCTGCGTCAGGTAGGCCGTCTCGTCGAAATAATCGGTTTCAAAAAGCGTGCTGGTGCCTTCGCAGGACGACGGTGTAAAAATGGGCGCGTCAACGAGTGTGAAGCCATTGTTGTCGTAATAATCTCGGCAGACTTTGACAATTTCAGCGCGCACGCTTAAAATGGCGTGCTGACGCGATGAGCGCAGCCACAAATGGCGATGATCCATCAGAAATGCCGTGCCGTGTTCTTTGGGCGTAATCGGATAATCCTCCGCACGATGCACAATTTCGATATCGCTGACGCCAATTTCAAAGCCGATGGACGAACGCGCATCGGCCCGAACTGTTCCCATCACGCGAAGGGACGACTCTTGCCCCAGATCTGAAGCCCTTTCAAAAACGTCTGGCGATACATCGCCCTGAAAGACCACGCACTGAATCGTACCAGAGCCATCTCTGACCTGAAGAAAGTGCAATTTTCCACTTGATCGTTTATTGTACAACCATCCCTCGATCACAACTTCCTTGTCTTCCCATGCACTTACGTCGTTTATCCTGATGATATCTGGCATATATCGTTCCCTGAGAGTAAAAACACGAAAGACGACCGGGTATCACCTGCTTGCCCACCGATCGTCTTGTGTTTTTACGTGTGTAGCAAATCTCACGACCTTCGGGGGGGGCGTTGCCTACCCTGCTGATTTGAATCTCCGTCGGGTCTGTCAATAAGTACTTTGCGACTCAGTCGAATTTTACCCTGATCGTCAATAGCGATCACTTTGACCTGAACTTTTTCGCCTTCACTGAGCACGTCGTTCACCTTGCGCACCCGGTGATGTTCAAGCTCGGAAATATGGCAAAGCCCATCCTTGCCGGGCAAAATCTCGACAAATGCGCCAAAATCTGTGATCCGGCGCACCGTGCCTTCATAGATTCGTCCAACTTCTGCCTCTTCTACGAGTGCCTCAACCATACCCATTGCGGTTTCTCCGGCTTGCGCGTCTAAAGAAGTGACCGTAACCAGCCCATCGTCCTCGACTGAAACCGTTGCGCCTGTCTCTTCTATGCTGCGAATGGTCTTGCCGCCCGGGCCAATAACCGCACCGATTTTTGCCGGATCAATCCGGATGGACAATATGCGCGGTGCGTATTCCGACAAGCTCGTTCTCGGCACAGGAATAGCTTCTTCCATAAGATCGAGAATGTGATTTAATGCATCTCGGGCGCGAGCAAATGCCGTATTGAGAATTTCAAAACTGATACCGCCGATCTTAATATCCATCTGAATCGCAGTCAGCCCCGAGCGCGTTCCCGCAATTTTGAGATCCATATCGCCCAAATGATCTTCTTCGCCTAAAATATCTGTGAGAACCGCCCACTGATCCCCTTCCATGACCAGCCCTACGCCAGCCCCGGCAACATGGCTTTTAATGGGCACGCCCGCATCCATCAAAGCGAGAGAACCGCCACATACCGTGGCCATTGAAGACGAACTATTGGATTCTAAAATCTCGGAAACCAGCCGGATCGTATAAGGAAAATGCTCTTCACCGGGCACAACAGGCTCGAGTGCTTTTTCGGCCAAAACACCGTGACCGATTTCACGCCGGCCGGGCGCTGCGATCCGCCCCGTTTCACCCACACTGTAGTTGGGAAAGTTGTAATCGAGCATAAAGCTCTTGAACGATTTGCCTTCGAGATCATCTACCATCCGGGTGTCCATCTTGCTTCCGAGCGTCGCAACGCACAAAGCTTGCGTTTGCCCGCGCGTAAAAACAGCAGACCCGTGTGTGCGCGGCAATATACTCATATCGATGTCAATGGGCCGAACTTGGTTGAGATCTCGTCCATCAATACGTTGATTCTCCGCGAGGATCATCGCGCGCATATCCTTCTTGATCAATCGATCGATTTCACTGCCAATTTCGACATCTTCAAAGTGCTCTGCAAGTGCCTCTCGCACTTCGGCACGAATCGCGGACAACGTCTCTGCGCGCGCCATCTTATCCGGCATGCGATTGGCTGCGTGAATCTGTTCTGAAGCGCGTTCGGCAACAGCAGTGACAAGAGCCTCGTTTTCTTCAGGCTCGTCAAAAGACCGCTTGGGTTTTCCCACGCGGGCAATCAGATCATCCTGCAATTCAATCAGTTGCACAATCCCTTCCTGGGCGACGCGCAGTGCTTCGACAACATCGCCATCGGGTACTTCGTGAAAATCGCCTTCAACTGAAATGATCGACTCGCGATTGCCCGATACCATCAGGTGGATATCGCTTTCTTCGAGTTCGGAAAGTGTGGGATTGATCTTAAATTCTTCACCAACCCGTCCAATGCACACAGCACCGATGGGGCCGTCAAACGGAATGTCAGAAATGCACAGTGCAGCCGAAGCACCCGTCATTGAGAGCACCGCAGGATCGTTTTCACCATCAAAAGACAACACCGTGACATAAACCTGCGTTTCAAAGTCATAAGTCCCCGGAAATAGGGGCCTGATTTGATGATCGATCAAACGCGCATGCAATTTTTCCGTTGTTGAAGGCGCGCCTTCTCGCTTAAAAAAATTGCCCGGAATGCGACCACCTGCATACATTTTTTCGCGATAATCGACTTGAAGCGGAAAAAAGTCAAAATTCGAAGGTCTATTATCGGAAACGGCAGCCACCAGTACAATGGTTTCACCGTACTGCATCCACACCGCTCCATGTGACTGTTTGGCCACCCGACCCGTTTCAATGGACAACGGACGACCAGCATATTCAAGCTCTACTTTTGCTATCATTCTTTCTCCTCTATTTACTTAAAACACATCTATCCCAGCGCCCTGACAAAAAAGGCCAGAGATACGACCAACTGCTGGAATAATAAAAAACTCAACCGCGAATACCCAGTGCCGCAATCAAGCTACGATAACCTTCTAAATCTACGCGCCGCAAATACCGCAACAGCCGGCGACGACGCCCAACCAGTTTGAGCAACCCTCGACGCGAGTGATGATCTTTCTTGTGGGTTTGAAAGTGTCCGATCAGTTGCACAATACGCTCTGTAAGTTGCGCAATCTGGACTTGTGGCGATCCCGTATCGCCTTCTTTTCGCCCGTATTGTGCGATCAACTCGGCCTTTTTCTCCTTTGTTAAAGCCAAAATTTACCTCCATAGGTATGACGCCGCGAAAGCATATCTTTCGCGGACTGTATATCTGCTTGAATCTGTTCGATCAACGCTTCTTTGCTGCCAAATTCACGCTCGCCGCGAATGCGATACCAGATCTCAAGGGGCAAAATTGTTCCATAGAGATCTTGTGAAAAATTGAGCAAATGTACTTCACAAAGTGCTGCCTGCCCCCCAAATGTCGGGCGTTTGCCGTAATTGACAACGGCGATATGGATCTGATCCAGCCTGGCAATACCTGCATAAACACCCGGCGATGGCAAGAGCTTTCCCTGCGTCTCAAATAGGAGATTGGCAGTGGGAAAACCAAGTGCTCTACCTCGCCTTTCCCCCTCTACCACACGCCCCCACAATGGGTATGGATGCCCCAGAAGCTGGACAACCGCATCCATGTCTCCTTCTAAGAGTGCATTGCGAATACGAGTACTGCTCACAGGTTTTTCGGCGACACACACAGCAGGTGGAGAAAAAACAGAGAAGCCAAATTGTTTTCCCAACCTTTTCATCGTTTCAAAACCGCCCTGACGACCTCTTCCAAAACCGTGATCGTAACCTATGATCACAGACCTGGCACTGAGTCTATCAATTAGGAAGCATCTGACAAATGCCTCGGGAGACATCTGTCGGAGTGCATCATCGAATTCAACAACAGCCAGAATATCCACCCCTAAGGCGGCGAGACAATGCTGTTTCTCCTCAAACGATGTCAACACCCCGGGAGCATCGGCACCGTCGATAAACTGGCGGGGGTGTGGATCAAAAGTGACGACAACAGATGTTCCCCCACACGCCCGTGCCATATCGATCATAGCTTTAATAACAGAGACATGCCCGATGTGAATGCCGTCAAATGTTCCAACAGTGACCACCGGGTGGGCAAGCGCGATCGGTTCTTCAAGCGTTATGGTACGCATCATCAATTCTGGAACACGCGAATAGGCTTCAAGACGCCCTCAACGATATGACCGAGACCGAGCAAAATACCCCGGGAATTTTGCACTTTCACAATATCCTGGACATCTAATAACATATCGGTCACGGGATTGCCATTTAAAAATCTCCCCTGCTGTACCTCTGTCAAACAAACCGAAGACAGATGGGATAAAACAGCGTGGGGATTGAGCAACACATCAGAAATACATTCTGCACGCTCGAGATCATAAATCGCAACACATTGCCCCAATTCAACACACCCAACCGCGGTTCTGCGAAGCGTTGATAGGTGAGCACCACATCCGAGCCGTTTACCGATGTCGTCTGCAAGCGACCGAATATAAGTGCCCTTAGAACAATGTACGTCGAGGTGCAAGAGCGGTGGTGCATAAGCCGCAATGTCGAGCTTGTGTACGCATACTTTACGCGCTGGGCGTTCTACCTCAATACCTTTGCGGGCGAGTTCATAAAGCCTGCGCCCCCCCATGCGTATGGCCGAATACATAGGCGGGATTTGTGCAATCACACCCTTAAATTCGGCAACGGCGGCCTGGACTTGTGCATAATCGGTTGGAATATCCCACGATCTGCTGGTAATCACACCATCGGCATCGAGAGAGTCGGTCGTCATTCCCAAACGCACAACCGCGCGATATTGTTTGTCACCGTCCGTAATATAGGAACTCAGACGTGTATAAGCCCCCAGACAAAGTAGCAAAACGCCCGTTGCCATGGGATCAAGGGTGCCTGTGTGTCCTGCTTTTTTTATCCCAAAGTGCTTACGTACCCAACTGACGACATCTTGAGAAGTCCAGCCAGCGGGTTTGTCTATACCCAGAAAGCCGTTTATTGGCACCACCTATGTATTGAGACTATTGAGCAACTGCTCGATATGCGACCCATGAGTGATGGAATCATCCCAGGCAAAGACCAACTCAGGCACATGTCGCAATTGAACGCGCTGAGCGAGCGCACGGCGCAAAAAAGACATCGCCCCCATCAGGCGTTCGAGCACCTGTGTTTGCGCCCCAGAGTCACTCATCACACTGACGTAAACCCTGGCCGTGCGCAGATCACGAGACATCTTGACAGCCGTAATCGTGACTTCGGCAAGACCGGGGTCACGGGTTTCCGTATGCAAAATTTCACTCAGGGCAACCTGAACGGCTTTTCCCACACTTTCCGGTCGATAAGATGGCATGTCAGAGCAACTCCAGCGAATAGTCAACCACAATAAGGCGATCTTCGCGCTCGATTAAATCTACCACCTTTGACAATATCTGATTGGCATACCGCGAGTCGTTGGCAACTGTTGCAACACCTAATTGCGCTCTTTGCCAGCGGTCATTATCGCCCAGTTCAGAAACAGAGACATTGAATTTGTTGCGCGCGCGCGTCGTGATGCTCTTGAGCACGCTGCGTTTCTGTTTCAGCGAGGCGCATTCGGGCAAATACAGATCGAGATGGCAAAAACCAATGGTCATTAGATTGTGCGAGTAGTTTCAATAAGTTCGTAAGTTTCAATAACATCGCCGACTTTGACATCGTTAAAATTTTCGATACTAATGCCGCATTCAAAGCCGTTTTGTACTTCGCGAACATCATCCTTAAAACGCCGCAAGGACCCAATGCGACCTTCGTAAATAACAACGCCATCGCGCAAAACGCGCGCGTTGGTCGTGCGGTGGATGAGTCCTTGAGAAACCAGACATCCGGCAATCGTGCCGACGCGTGGCACAGGGAAAAGTTCGCGCACCTGCGCTTCGCCCTGCACACTTTCTTCGATTTTGGGTGCCAGCAAACCAGAAAGGGCAGCGCGAATGTCTTCGACGACTTCGTAAATCACGCGATACAAACGAATATCAACGCGTTCTCGTGCAGCAACTTCTCTTGCATTTGCATCGGGACGCACATTGAATCCGATGATGATGGCATCTGAAGCGGATGCGAGCAAAATGTCAGATTCGGAGATGGCCCCTATAGCGCGGTGAATCACCGATAGATTCACTTCTTCGTGCTCAATTTGCAAAAGCGCGTCTTGCAGAGCCTCGACAGACCCATCGACATCGCCTTTGATAATCAGGCGCAATTCTTCTATATTGCCCGTCTCAATCTGGTTGTGAATGTCGGTCAATGATACACGACGTACCCGATGAAATTCTTGTTCGCGCCTGAGTTGCTGCCGTTTTTGGCTGATATCGCGGGCTTCGCGCTCATTTTCAACCACATGAAACGTATCTCCCGCCTGAGGCAACCCGGCCAGACCGAGAACCTGAACCGGACGAGAAGGACCAGCAGTTGTCACAGAGATACCGCGCTCATCGAGCATTGCGCGGACACGCCCACTGAACATGCCCGTAATAAAAGGATCACCGACTTGTAACCTACCTTCTTGCACGAGCACTGTTGCGATATTTCCTCGTCCGCGGTCGAGTTTTGATTCTACAATGGTGCCTTTGGCGCGCTTATCGGGATTTGCCATAAGTTCGAGCATTTCTGTTTCAAGAGCCAACAGCTCGAGCAAAGCATCGACATTATGTCCCGTTTTGGCGGAAATTTCGCAAACTTGAACATTACCGCCATAATCTTCTACGACGACATTGTGCTCAGTCAACTCCCGTTTGATTTTGGCGGAATCGGCAGTGGGCAAATCGATTTTGTTAATTGCAACGACGAGGGGCACATTGGCCGCTTTGGCATGATCGATGGCTTCTACCGTCTGTGGCATCACACTATCATCTGCCGCCACGACCAGAACGACGACATCGGTTACGCTGGCACCTCTGGCGCGCATTGCCGTAAAAGCTTCGTGCCCTGGCGTATCGAGAAAACAAATTTCACGACCATTACCGAGTTCAACGTGATACGCACCAATATGCTGCGTAATGCCGCCAGCTTCACCTTCCATCACATTGGTCTCTCGGATATAATCCAAAAGAGATGTTTTACCGTGATCCACATGCCCCATAATTGTCACCACTGGGGGCCTTGGTTTCAGGGTATCTTTAGATACTTCTACCTCCAGACCTTCCAATATCTCTTCACCATATTCTTCGAGTTGCTCAATGCCAAAACCAAATTCATCGGCAACAAGCGTGATGGTATCCATATCAAGGCGCTGGTTGATGGTCACCACCATGCCCAGTTTGAGACATTGTGTGATGACTTCTGTGGGGCGCACATCCATCTGTGAAGCGAGTTCGCCAATGGTTGTAAACTCATTGACTTTGAGAACTTGTCCGCCTGTGGTCTCGTCTTCTGGCTTTTCACTATCTTGACGACGGCGACGGCGCACCCGTGATGATGCTGCGCCACTCGACATTTGCGCCAGTGTTCGACGCACATTTTCTGATACTTCGCGCTTATCAACGACAGGACGCTTGCGCCTGCGACGGCGTTTTCGTGGAGACCGCGTGCGGCTTTTCTCTTCCTGTACGGGTTTTTCTTTGGGCTTAGCCTCGTCCTGGACAACGGGTTTTTTGGGCTCGGTTTTCGGTGCTTTTGTTTCGGGTTTCTGCACCGGTGTCTGACTGACATCTTCTACGACAACAGTTGGATAATCCGTTCGGCGTCTTCTGCGCCGCGGGCGTTGCCTTCTTTCGACTCTGGTCTCAGTCTTTTCATCAGATTGAACCGAACGGGGCCGGCTCACGCGAGGCTTTTGCTTGTGAATCTCGCGTTTTTTTCTTTCATCATCCTTGCGCCTGAGTTTTCGTCGCGTTGCCTGGCGCTCTGAATCAAATTTCTCTCGCACCGCTTCGACCATGGCAGTCGTACAAACCGCCATGTGGTTTTTGACTTCAAAACCGAGGCTTCTAATCTGCTCAACCATTGCGACGCTCGACAAATTGAACTCGCGCGCAATCTCGTAAACTCGTTTTTTCTTAGCTGCTGTTTTGACTTTTGCCTTCGCCAATAAGCTCACCTCCGAATCACTTGTCAGTTTCAGATGTCTCTTCAGTAGATTTTGCTTCCTCTGCCTCTGCTTGCAAACGCGATTGTTCTTCGCGGTAAGCAGATACTTTTACATTGACAATTTCCTGCGCGGTCTCTCGCAATTTCTCAGCCGTTGTTTCGCCGATACCTGGCACTTTGAGCAACGTATTGAAGGAAACGCGGACGAGGTCATTAGCAGACAAAATACCCGCGGCCTCAAGGCGGTCTCGCGTCACTTGCCCCGTACCGGCTACTTCGGCCAATGGCACTGTTGTAGCCTGGCGTTCGACTTGTATTTCGTCATAACGGGTTTCTGTCATGATATCGACATGCCAGCCAGTCAACTGCGATGCCAAACGGGCGTTCTGCCCCTCTTTGCCTATAGCCAGAGAAAGCTGATCATCATCAACTATAGCCGACATGCGTTTTTCGCGTCGGTCAATCACCACGCGGCGAACTGTGGCAGGATTCAAAGCACGCGACAAAAAGATCGCTTCGTCGTCACTCCAGGGGACAATATCTATGCGTTCACTGCTCAATTCGCGCACCACAGCCTGTACGCGTGAGCCTTTCATGCCCACACAAGCACCCACGGGATCAATGCGCGCATCATTGGAATAAACGGCAATTTTGGCCCGCACACCCGGTTCGCGCGAAACGGCTTTTATTTCTATAACGCCTTCATAAATTTCAGGAACTTCAAGCTGGAAAAGCCTTTCGAGAAATACGGGATGTGTGCGGCTCAACACCACCTGGGGACCTTTGGCGGTACGCAAAACATCGAGCAAGTAGGCGCGAATGGGATCCCCCTGTCGATAGCGTTCCTTTCTGATTTGCTCTTTAAGCGGAATAATCGCTTCTGTTCGCCCCAGGTTGACGAGAATATCCCCCCGACTGATTTGTTGCACAGTTCCCGAAACAATTTCTCCGATGCGTCCCTGATAATCTTCGTAGATTTTCTCGCGCTCAGCTTCCCTGACTCGTTGTACGAGTACCTGCCTTGTCGTTTGAATCGCATTGCGCCCAAAATCGGTAAAATTGAGGCGGAGTCTCAATTCTCCACCAACCTTCGCATCTGTGTCTGATTTGCGCGCTTGTGTCACGCCAATTTGGATTCCCGGGTCTTCAACCGAGCCGTCGGCAACGATTTCTTTTACTGCTTCGACGACGATCTCTCCAGAGTTGTTGTCGAAGTTGACTTCCACATTATCCCCGGTTCCAAACCGCTTTTTTGCCGCAGAGATTAACCCCATTTCAAGGGTTTCGATAACAAGATCGCGGTTGACATTTTTTTCCTGGGCAATTTGCCTTAACGCTTCGAGAACTTCGTAATTCAAGTGAGGATCCTCCTCGACCATTACAACTCAAAATGCATAGTGGCTTTCTGAATTTTCGCGCGTTCAATAATGGTTCGTTCACCTTGTAACTCGACATCGAGATGATCGGCTTTGACCTGTAAGAGCGTTCCAACTGCAACACCGAGGCCATCTACAACAAGGCGAAGTGATTTGCCGACTACCCGCTCAAAATCTCGGTCTGTCTTTAAGGGCCGCGTCAGGCCCGGGGATGAAACTTCGAGCAGATATGTGCCATCAATTGGATCGCGCGTATCTAATATATCTGCAATATCCCGACTAAGCGCAGCACATTCACCAACTGTAATCCCATCGGGACGATCGACAAAGATGCGTACGGTTTTTCGTCTGTGACCGCCAGAAACAGCCAGCTCAACCAACTCGACATCCCGACGATTGAGAAGCGGAAGAATCAGATGGGTCAGGGTGTCTTTGATAAGCATTGGATAACTCAAGACTGCCGCTTTACCGCGTCTGGTGGCTACACTGGCGGTTCTAATTTCACCCCATATACTCAAAAGAGTGGGCAGAAGCCCACTCTATAATCAGAAACTAAATATAGAAAATTATATAGTATAATGCAAGTTTTATTTCCTCGCATCCGATGCCTTATCCCCTTCTATTAATTGCTTAAGTTCAACTAACATCCGCCGCAATTCAACCAGTGGATTTTCAACATTAGACGTCGCGCCTTCAATATTCTGATTTTCCCATAAACTGCGGTCTATATTCAGCCTTTCAACCGCTCCTTGAATCGTGTATTTCTGGGCGTAGAGCAAATCCTTAATTGCCAAAATGACCTTGATGTTTCGCTCTGTATATGCGCGATTGCCCGACCTGCGCCTGGGATTCAGTTGAGCAAATTCCTTTTCCCAAAACCGCAGGACATGAGATTCTACACCGGTGAGTTCCGATACCTCGCGAATCGAATAATAGAGCTTTTTTATACCACTTAAACGCATAGATATCACTTCTTTTTAAACAAGATACGGATAGGTGTGCCGAAAAAGTCAAATGCCTGTCTGAGCCTGCGCTCTAAAAACCGACGATAGTGCACGGGAACATCCTTGGGGCGCCCGGTAAAAAAGAGAATGGTTGGCGGTGCACTGCGCGGCATAACGCAGAAAGACATGCGAAAGACCCGTCCATTTTTTGTAGGCGGAGCCGTTGTTGCATTGAGATGCGTCAAAAAGTCGTTCAAATCGCCCGTTGAAATCCGATGCCGACGTTTTTGTGCTACATCCAAAGCCATATCAATAACGCGCCACGCGCGTTGCCCCGTAAGTGCCGAGAGAAAAACAATGGGATAGTTTTCGAGATGTACAAAGCGCGAGCGGATTTGTTGAGCTGTTTTGTCGGCTGTGTGGCCGTCTTTTTCAACCAGATCCCATTTGTTGATGCCCACGATCAGCCCTTTGCCCAGCGCGACAGCGCGTTCTGAAATTTTGACATCCTGTACTGTACACCCTTCCACTGCATCAACCAGCACAATCGCCACATCGCATCGCTCGAGACTTTCTACGGTACGCAGCGAACTGTAAAAATCGACTTGCTCTTTAACGCGCGTTCGCCGTCTCAAACCCGCTGTGTCAACCAGAATAAATGGCCGTCCACTGCGTTCCATCGAGAGGTCAATCGCATCGCGTGTCGTTCCTGGAATCTCGCTCACCACTACCCGCTCCCGCCCGAGCAAGCGATTCACAAAGGTGGATTTGCCCATGTTCGGGCGGCCCAATACCGCAATTCGAGGAGGCAATTCTTCTCGTGCATCGCCTGCTTCTTCTGGCAAACATGTGAGGATTTCATCCAGCAAGTCACCCGATTGCCGCCCATTAATAGCAGAAACGTATAGCGGATCGCCAAGTGCGAGACCGTAAAAGGCCGTGCCATCGGCTTCGTTCTCATCTTTATCGACTTTGTTGACAATCAGCCGATAAGGTGCGCCCAAATCCCGGATCTTGCGCGCCATAATTGCATCGTAATCCGTAGGACCCGTCTGTGCATCAACCACAAAGAGCAACAGGTCTGCTTCCCCAAGGACAAGCTCGACCTGTCGGGAAACCAGATCGGTGATCATTTCGCCTGAATTGGGCACATATCCACCCGTATCGACTAACGTAAAGGTCCTGCCATTCCAGGTACACTGTGCATAGTTGCGATCGCGCGTAACACCGGGAAAATCATCTACCACAGCTTTGCGCTCGCCAATCAGCCGATTAAAAAGCGTTGACTTACCGACATTTGGCCGCCCCACAATTGCCACGACGCCCATTGCCTAATTCTCCATCTGATGTGAGGAAATATACGGATGCGCCACAATCTCACTGCCTGCGCCCACAGAAGCCGACATACCACCAACGGCATTTTGAATGGTCTCCACCAGATCGTAAGTGCCCACAACCGCCCGACATTCCACCTGCTGCTCCAGATCTCTGAGCAAGAGATCATCTAAAAATAGACCATTGTGATTCAAGCAGTTGGGAGGTAAAAGAACGGTCTCATTGCTTCTGACATGGGCATCTATAAGAGCGTGACCGATATCATTGCCCGACAGCAATCCAGAAACCGTTATGCCCTTGCCAAGAAAACGATTGACGACTGGCACAACGCGAGCATCTATCCAGGAAATTTGGTTCAAGCGTTTGACCATTGCATCTAAAAAATGCGTCCCCAACATACCCGTTACAAGAACAAAACGCTGCGGTGGCAACGCTAAATTTTGGAGTTCCCCAATCCTATTCTCAAATCCATCGACAAAGCGGCGAACCATGCCAATTCCGTTTTCGACAAGTGGAAATCCATCGTATTCAGATTGCGGCGGCACAGATTGGTCCGTCAGCAAATACATTTCATCGCCCAAATACACAAAGCGTGTGCCCAGGCGTTTTTTGAGCATTTCCTGCCATGCTGTTATCTGGCGGATTGCCATGGCTGCATCGGCGTGCGTCACGCGGTTCAACCTGGGAAGATTTTTGCGAAATTTGGTCAAGCCCAGTGGCACAACCCCCACAGATTCAACGCGTGGATGACGCGCCGCAAGATCAAAAACCGTCTGTTTGAGTGCCTGGCCGTCGTTGATACCCGGGCACAATACCACTTGCGCGTGCATCTGAATCCCCTGCCTGGCTAAGATATCAATCCGATCCAAAACAGGTGTTGCCTGTCTGCGACCGAGTAACTCGGCTCGCAATTTGGGATCCGTGGCGTGAACCGAGATGTACATTGGACTCAACTTTTGGTCAATAATGCGCTGAAATTCATCCTTAGAAAGGTTCGTCAGCGTGACATAAGCCCCATGTAGAAAAGACAATCGATAGTCGTCATCCTGGTAATACAGCGTTTTACGCAGCCCTTTGGGCATTTGATGCAAAAAGCAAAAAACGCACTTGTTATCGCATTTGAGAATGGGCATATCTTCAAAATCCACGCCCAGGTCGTCTTCAATATCTTTTTCAATCTCAAATAAAAAGCGATCCTCGCCTCGCCGCACTAAGGTCAATACGTCTTCTTCACCCATGTAAAAACGGTAATCAATGGGATCGCGCACGGGATGTCCATTGATCGTTTCTACGACATCTCCGCGCTGCAACCCAATCGATTCTCCAATACCATCGGGATGTACCAGGCGAATTTGCAAACCGGTCTCACCGCGTTCAACACTGCGTCGCCCCTCGACCTGTGCCCCTCTTATAACATCCATTTCAATTCCTGTAATTGATTGTTAGACAATGTGATATTAGAATAACTTAGAAATATTTCCAAATTGTCAGAACTTACGATAAAGCGAAAACAAGGTCAAGAAAAAAGCCGATTCCCCACTATGCCAAAAAATTTAATATCTGACAAATTCAGAGCATCTCCTTATCTTGAATATAATCAAAATACAAAAAAAAATTCTTCGGTCAACAAGGTAGGTTATCCCCTTTGCTAATATATGAACGGATAACCCACTTTTGAAGAGGACACACCTCATGCCCGCCCCCCCACGCATCTCAGTTATTATTCCGGTTTTTAACGAGCAGGATGCTATAGAAAAAGTAATTGGCGATATTCCCAGTCATTTACCCACCGAAATCATCGTCGTGGATAATGGATCTACTGACCAAACCGCAAAATTAGCCGCCGCAATGGGCGCACGCATTGTTCGAGAAAATCGCAGGGGATACGGTTCTGCCTGCCTTGCGGGCATAGCAGCAACCCGGGAACCAGACATCGTCGTCTTTCTCGATGGCGACTACAGCGATCACCCCAATGAAATGTCAGACTTGATAGCGCCCATCCAGGAAAATTGCGCTGACCTCGTGATTGGTTCGCGCGTTTTGGGCAATAGCGAACCCGGTGCGCTGATGATTCAGGCGCGTTTTGGCAACCGTCTGGCCACCAGCCTCATCAAAATCCTCTTTGGCGTATCCTACACAGATCTGGGACCGTTTCGGGCGATTCGCTATCGGGCACTCATGGACTTAAATATGCGGGATAAAACTTTTGGATGGACAGTAGAAATGCAGGTCAAGGCAGCAAAACAGGCGTTAAAAATACAAGAAATGCCAGTAAGTTATAGAAAACGCATCGGCGTTTCCAAAATTACTGGCACTCTAAAAGGTACCCTCAAGGCAGGGTGGAAAATTTTATTTACAATTTTCAGGTATTGGTTTACGAGGTGAGATATGAGAGGGCCCTTCTTCACTTCTTTGTGTCATCTATATGCTGTTCCAAACGCTTGAGTGCTTCATCTATGCGAATGCGGTCTTCTCTATGCCGAGTGCTGTGACGTGCAATTTGATCGACAATATCAAATGCTGCCATCAGTGCAATCCGCGTGGTATCACCTATATTTTCGGTCCTGGCGATTTCATGCATTTTTTTATTGACAAATTTTGAAACTTTAGAGGTATATTCCTCCGATTCCTCACTGCTGAGTACATATTCAGAGCCAAAGATCATCACCTTGGTCTTATGTAAATCATCAGAATGGGACATAATATAACTTTACTTACGTTGTGCTGCGTGTGCAGCAGTCAGATCACCCAACTACCCCACCCCGCACTATGATCACGGCTTTGCCACAAGGTCCATGCGAACTACGCCATCGGTAGCAGGCACTTCCAATTCTACAATCCATCCTTTGACGACCTCACCTCTCACAATTATTTCTCTGGTTTCTTTTGAAATAACTTTGGCATCTTCTGACACACGCGCCAGCGCGTGACACTTGTCGTCATCCACACAGAAATAACGCTGAATCCGCGCTTCGGGAATTCCCCCAAGTCTGGGACATTCGGTTTCATGTTTTTCTTTGTCCATAACAAAACCAGTCAAAAATTAAAGATACAAACCGTGGGTTCTAATATAATCTGCAACAGCGTCGGGAACAAAAAAAGAAATCGGTTTTTTTGTGCGTACGCGCTCTCTAATCGCCGTTGACGAAATATCCAGCAGAGGCGTTTCAACAAACCGCATCTTGGATTTAAAAACGGGATCAACGCGCTCTCGCTCAAAACCCGAGCGTTCAGCAACGAGTACATGAGCCAAATCCAACACGCCTTCAGGGTCGAACCAGTCGCCCATTTCAACGGCATTATCGGCACCAATGATCAAGAATATCTTTGTATTCTCACCCATATTTCGGCGCAAGTGACGCAAGGTATCAATCGTATAGGATTTCCCAGGGCGCGACAACTCAAATCGACTCAGTTCAAATCCCGGATAATCGCGCACGGCCAGGCTGACCATCATCGCGCGGTCTTCAGCCGAAGCCATAGTGCGTTTGAGCGGCGGTTCGCCCGACGGCATAAACACAACCCGATCGAGCGCGCATTGGAGCATGATTTCCTGCCCAATAATTAAATGCCCAATGTGAATGGGATCAAATGCCCCGCCGAAAATGCCAATGTGCCTTGCCAGGCTAAGGTTTTTCAACATGCAATTTGGCTTTTATTTTTTCCATCTCTTCAATGACTTTTTCCTTCAGCTTCTCTGGCAAATCCTGTCCCATCAGCAATGTGAGTTCATTGAGAGCCTCATCAAGTGCCCCAGTCTTCAAATTGACCTGTGCAATAATAAAACGCGCCTCTAAAGCAGCTTCTGTATCGGGGTATTCCTTCAGTACACCTTCGGCGTAGAGTTTGGCCGAAGTATAATACTTCCACAGAATATAATCGTATGCAATCATGACTTCCTTACGGGCCAGTTGATTGTGCAATGCGTTAATTCTTTCCTCTGCCCGAGATACGAAATCGCTTTGTGGATAGTCTTCGATAAACCGCGCAAATTCTCGAATTGCCTTGTGCGTTTCATCCTGATCGTGGTGAATATCGCGCGCATCCTGATAATAACACTCGCCAATTTGGAACCGCGCTTCGGCGGCATAGGGACTCACGGGATATTCGTTGAGCAGGCGTTCGTATTCAAAAATAGCCGTCACATAATCTTTTTGACACTGAAAAGCTTTGCCCAACCCAAACTGCGCCTCATCTGACAAATGAGATCCGGGAAAATCCGATAGCATATTTCTAAACAGCAACTCGGCGTCGTAACACTTCTTATTTTTTAGTGCCTGTTGCGCGTCTTCGTAATAAACCTCTGGGCTCACTCGCCGATATTTTTTTTGTGCACATCCCACCCCTAACGCGATCAGACACGCACAACAAATATATAAAAATCGTCTCATAATCCGCCAATCTGCATGATCCAAAGAACTGTTAAGGTATCGTCCTGTCTGATAAACGATGCAGATTCTGTAATGTTCCCCAGTTTCTGAAACAAAAAAGGGCGCGTTTTTTTCGCGCTTGATTTCAAACTTCTTTAAAATATAAGACTTTCACAACATAAGCAAACCCACCTATCAAGTCAAGAATCACGACCTGGTGAAAAGCAAGCCATGACCGCTTGACTTGCACAAGAGACTTTCGCATGAATGTTAAGTGTCTAAACAAAAACCTGAGAGGTACTCCATGCCCCGCGTCCTCGTCATCGGGAGTTCCAACACCGATCTAATTATTCGCGCCAGCAAATTGCCATCGCCGGGAGAAACAATACTCGGCGGCACATTTTTTGTTGCCGGAGGTGGTAAAGGCGCCAACCAGGCCGTTGCCGCAGCCCGCGCAGGAGCACAGGTCACATTTATAGCGCGCATGGGGTGTGATGATTTTGGGACGCAAGCTCTATCGGCCTTTCAAAGCGAAGGTATTGACACCCAGTGGATTGTGTCCGACCCTCATTTACCATCAGGCGTTGCCTTTATCCTCGTTGATGAGCGCGGAGAAAACAGCATTGTGGTTGCTTCCGGTGCGAATGCAGCTCTATCCCCTGGTCAAATTCAGGATCAAGTCTATGAAAACGCAGAAATATGCTTACTTCAACTCGAGATCCCGCTTGAAACCGTCGTCCATGCCGCATCTCTATCGACCAAAAACAAAACCCGCGTCGTACTCAATCCAGCACCAGCAGCAGACCTCCCAGAAGAAATCTGGCCTCATCTATTTCTCATTACACCCAATCAAATCGAAACCGAACACCTTACGGGCATCCCTCCCAATAGCCCGAAAAATATCGCAAAAGCAGCCGAGATACTCCTCCAAAAAGGCGCTAAAAACGCCATTATCACCCTGGGGGCACAGGGCGCGTTTTTGGCTACGCCCGATCAAACCCTGCACATACCGGCTTTTAAGACTACATCAATAGATACCACAGGTGCCGGCGATGCCTTCAATGGCGCGCTGTCCTGCGCTTTAAGTGAAAACCAATCTCTCGAAACCGCCATCCGCTTTGCGTGTGCTGCAGGCACTCTCACTGTCGGCAAAGCAGGTGCCCAACCCGCGATCCCCAGCCGAGATCAAATCGATGCGCTGTTGGCGAATCTTCCTTGACGACATCCCTGCCTTGTCCTATATTTCTATTCCCTTTCCCAGACTCCCTCCCCCTCTCTCCCTGATGCCATCCCGTATCAGAAAGGAAACCTAATGGGTTTGAGGAAGGCGAACGCGATCAAGCTCGATTTCGATGACCTCGTCAAAGAACTCGACGATTTCGAGCAAGACATTAGAACCCTTCAGGACCGTATAGACCAACTCATCACCAACGCGCGACAAAAACCAGTCAAAGCCGTTACGAGCGAAGGCGATATGGGCACGACCTGAACACACAAATAAACAGGCGGGTATTCTTCCCGCCTGTTATTTTTTTTACACAATGTTCTACACCACTATATTTGCCATCGTCCTCATTATTGTCATATCGGTCAAATATCTCTACAAACCCGTTGAACGCTGTCCCGAATGCAATACCCCGCGCGAATCCGATCATCCGATATGCCCGTGCGGCTATGTTTTTGAATTTCCCGATGATGACGACCCCCTCGAATACGGCGATCCAGAAGATCAGTAAAGGAATCTCCATGACCCTCACCGCACTCTCACCCCTCGACAATCGCTACACGAGTCGCTTGACAGACCTCGCTCCCTGTCTCTCGCATTTTGCACTAATAGCCTATCGCGTACAGATCGAAATCGAGTGGTTGCGCTTTCAATCAGAGCGCCCCGAACTCACACACGTCCGCGCATTTACCGACGCTGAACATCAGATGTTAAAATCGTGGATAGACACTTTCGATGAACAGCAGGCTCAGCGCGTTGTCGCAATCGAAAGAGTCACCAATCACGATGTCAAATCCGTCGAATACTACGTCAGAGAACGCCTCGCGGAAACATCGCTCGCCGACATAAGCGAAGCCGTGCATTTTTGCTGCACCTCTGAAGATATCAACAATCTCTCTCACGCGCTCATGCTCAAATCCGCTGTCGAAGATGTCTTTCTTTCACTGGCACAGCAAGTTATCCAAATCACTTCAAAGCTCGCACAAAACACCAAAAACCTTCCTATACTCGCGCGCACACACGGGCAACCCGCCACCCCGACCACGATGGGCAAAGAACTCGCAGTATTTATCTATCGCTGGCAGCGACAAATCAAACAGGCGACACAGCTCGAATACCTCGGCAAATTCAATGGTGCCACCGGCAATTACAACGCGCATGTCGCGGCCTATCCCGAAGTGCTCTGGCATGACCTCTCCCGCGATTTCGTCCAGCGCCTCGGTCTCACATTCAATCCCCTCACCACACAGATTGAATCGCACGATTATATGGCCGAAGTCTTTCACCTGATCATCCGATTCAACACTATCGCACTTGACTTTGCCCGCGACATGTGGACCTACATATCCCTATCCTATTTCCGCCAGAAAACAGTCGCCACAGAAGTCGGATCCTCGACCATGCCTCACAAAGTCAATCCCATCGATTTTGAAAATGCCGAAGCCAATATAGGTATCAGTACAGCCCTGCTCGAACATCTATCGACCAAATTACCCGTCTCGCGCCTTCAGCGCGACCTGTCTGACTCTTCAGCCAGTCGCAATATTGGCCCGGCTATCGGCCATGCGTGTCTCGCTTTAAAATCCCTTCTGAACGGCATAGGCAAGGTCGCCATCGACAAACAGACCATTGCCAGCGATCTCGAAAACGCCTGGGAAATTCTCGGCGAAGCCGTGCAAACTGTCATGCGAAAAGCCGGATATGAAAATGCCTACGAACTGATGAAAGACCTCACCCGAGGTACAGTAATTACGCAGGATGATCTCAACGACTTTCTCAATACTCTCGATCTCCCACAAGCAGACCTCAAACATCTGAAAAATCTAACGCCTCAATCATATATAGGACTTGCCCCACAACTTTGTGAATTAGGAATTAAAAATTAAAAGCGGCTAAGAATCAACAGCAGGAGAGATGCAAGAGAGCCTGGGGGCTTGTCCCTACCTTCGCACATCCCCAGATCCTCTTTTTTATCTGCGTCCATCTGCGTCCATCTGCGGATCACACTTCACCATGCCCTTTGAATTTGAGCACCTCGCCATCCCCGACGTCATCCTCGTTCGCGCAAAGCGATTTCCCGACGATCGCGGCTTTTTTGTTGAAACGTACAAACGAGACGAATTCGAAGCCAACGGCATTTTAGAAATGTTCGTTCAGGATAACCTCTCTCGCTCTACCCGCGGCGTGCTGCGCGGATTGCACTACCAAAAAGCCCCTCGCGCACAGGGCAAGCTCATCCAGGTAATCAAAGGCGAAATATACGATGTTGCGGTCGATATTCGTCGGGGCTCCCCCACTTATGGTCAGTCGATCGGCATTCATCTTTCCGAGGCGCGATCCGAACTCCTGTATGTACCCCCCGGTTTTGCACACGGCTTCTGCGTTCTCAGTGAGGTGGCGGACTTCACATATAAATGTACGGATATCTATGCACCAGAGACCTATCGCGGTATTTCCTGGGACGATCCCGACTTAGATATTTCCTGGCCCATAAAAAATCCAATCCTTTCCAGGCGCGACCAAAACCTCCCCCCGCTCAAAGAAGCAGACAACAATTTCATTTACTGAGGACCCCATGAGCCTGAAGCATTTTTTTCGCACATCCCCCACACAGCAACACACCCTGCTCCAATTGTCACAGCAACACGTCTCTGCACATATTCACGATATTGAAGCTGAATACTGTTTCAACGTACAAACGGACAATCTACTTTCTGCCGACCAGCAAAACCGGCTCATCTATTTGCTATCCGAAACTTTTGAGGCGGCTCAATTTGCAGAGCAGTCCTTTCTTACGGGACCTGGCACGATCCTCGAAGTGGGGCCGCGCATGAATTTTTCTACGGCATGGTCCACAAATGCCACGGCAATATGCCATGCCTGTGGTATTACGCAAATTTCGCGCATCGAACGGTCGCGGCGTTACCTCATCAGGCCCGCCCTGACCCTGGATCAGCAGAATATCTTTTTGTCTCTCGTACACGACCGCATGACCGAATGCCCGTACCCTCATCCCCTCATCTCCTTTGACTCCGACGCAAAACCAGAACCCGTATCCGAGATCCCCCTCATAGAAGAAGGTCGCCGCGCCCTCGAAAAAATCAATCGCACCATGGGCCTGGCATTCGACGAATGGGACCTCAATTATTACACAGACCTATTCCTCGATCAGATCGGACGCAACCCCACCAACGTCGAATGCTTTGACATTGCCCAATCCAACAGCGAACATTGCAGACACTGGTTTTTCAAAGGCCGCCTCATCATCGACGGCGAAGAGATGCCCGACCACCTCATCGCCATGATCCAATCGACACTCAAAGCCAACCCCAACAACAGCACCATCGCCTTCAAAGACAATTCCAGTGCCATTCGCGGGTATCCGATTCGCACCATTGTGCCCACTACTATCGGTAGCCCATCCCCATTTGCATTCTCAGACCGCACTTGCGACATCATCTTCACCGCGGAAACACACAACTTTCCATCGGGTGTTGCCCCTTTTCCCGGTGCAGAAACAGGTACTGGTGGACGCATCCGAGATGTGCAGGCCACGGGCCGTGGCGCGCTCGTTATAGCGGGTACAGCGGCGTATTGCGTGGGCAATTTGTATATTCCCGGATACGACCTGCCCTGGGAAAATCCTGAATTTCAATATCCCGATAACCTCGCCACCCCCTTGCAAATCGCAATTGAAGCCAGCAATGGGGCCTCGGATTACGGCAACAAATTCGGCGAACCACTCATACAGGGCTACACGCGATCCTATGGTATGCGCCTGCCCAATGGAGAACGCAGAGAATGGATTAAACCCATTATGTTCAGCGGTGGAATCGGTCAAATGGACGCGCGTCATACACATAAAGAAGAGCCAGAACCCCAAATGCTCGTCACCAAAATCGGTGGCCCGGCCTATCGCATTGGCATGGGCGGCGGCGCTGCTTCGAGCATGGTGCAGGGTGAAAACGAAGCCGAACTCGATTTCAACGCCGTGCAGCGCGGCGACGCAGAAATGGAACAAAAACTCAATCGCGTGATCCGCGCCTGTGTCGAACTCGGCGATCAAAACCCCATTGTCAGCATCCACGATCAGGGCGCGGGTGGCAACTGCAATGTCCTCAAAGAAATCGTTGAACCAGCAGGTGCTCGCATCGATATTCGCGCCGTGCCCGTTGGGGATGAAACCCTATCTGTGCTCGAAATCTGGGGCGCTGAATATCAGGAAAACAATGCTCTGCTTATCCGCCCCGAACACGCCCATCTCTTTGACGCCCTCTGCAAACGCGAAAAGGTCATCTATGCTTTTGTCGGCGAAGTGACCGGCGATGGACAGGTGGTTGTCTTCGATAGCAAAGACAATACCACACCGGTTGACCTCGATCTGGAAAAAGTCCTCGGCGATATGCCGCAGAAGCCATTCAAACTCGACCGCTTCCCCATCCGCACAGAACCGCTCACCCTGCCCGAGAACCTGACCGTTGAAAAAGCACTCGACCACGTGCTTCGCCTCGTCTCCGTAGGTTCCAAGCGATTTCTCACCAACAAAGTTGACCGCTGCGTGACCGGGCTTGTCGCGCAACAACAATGCGTGGGACCGCTCCAGCTAACCGCAGCAGATGTCGCTGTCATTGCACAAAGCCATTTTGGCACGACTGGCGCCGCCACTGCCATTGGCGAGCAACCCATCAAGGGCCTCATCGATCCTGCGGCAATGGGACGCTTGTGCGTGGGCGAAATGCTCACCAACATCGCCTGGGCACGCCTGAGTGCCATCGAAGACATCAAATGCTCTGGCAACTGGATGTGGGCGGCCAAATTGCCCGGAGAAGGCGCGGCGCTTTACGATGCAGCCCGTGCCCTCACAGATATTCTGCTCGAATTGGGCATTGCCATAGATGGGGGTAAAGACAGCCTATCGATGGCCGCAATCGCGCCGGGAAATGATGGGGATGAAACCGTCAAAACACCCGGCACACTTGTCATATCGGGCTATGTCACCAGCCCGGATATCACGCAGATCGTTACGCCCGACTTGAAATATCCCGAAGAAGGTATCATACTTTACGTCGATCTCGGCGCAGACAAACACCGCCTCGGCGGATCTTCTCTCGCCCATGTGTATGGGCAACTCGGCGACGAGTCGCCAGATGTCGATGATCCGGCCCTGCTCAAACGCGCAATTGGCGCACTTCAATCCTGCATCGCAAAAAGTTATATTGCCTCGGGACACGACCGCAGCGATGGTGGCCTCGTCACCGCGCTTTTGGAAATGGCTTTTGCCGGCAACTGTGGTATTGAAATCGATCTTCAAACCTGCGCCAATGTGATCCCCGCGCTCTTTTCCGAAGAACTCGGCCTCGTCTTTGAAGTGCGTTCAAAAAATCTGATGATCGTGCGAGAAATTTTTGAAAAAGCTGCCGTGCCTATTCAAACCATTGGAAAAGTGACATCCAGTTCCGACATCCAAATTTCTGTCAACAATCAGCGCGTTCTCAAAATTCCCATGCCCGAATTGCGCGACCTGTGGGAAGCCACGAGTTTCCAGCTCGAACGCCAGCAAACCAATCCATCCTGTGTCGAGCAAGAAGAGGCTTCTCTACACGCGCGCACAGGTCCCAAATTCACCGTGCCCTTCACTCCAATGCCCACACCGCCCGCCATTCTCAATGCCAGTAGCAAACCCGCAGTCGCCATCGTGCGCGAAGAGGGCAGCAATGGAGACCGCGAGATGACCTCTGCGTTTTTCGCAGCGGGATTTGAACCCTGGGATGTAACCACCAGCGATCTCCTATCTGGGACCCTCGCGCTCGACCACCAATTCAGAGGCGTCGTATTTGTGGGCGGATTCAGCTATGCCGATGTACTCGACTCGGCCAAAGGCTGGGCTGGTGTGATTCGCTTCAACGATGGCCTTCGCGCCCAATTCGATGACTTCTACAACCGCCCCGATACCTTCAGCCTCGGCGTGTGCAATGGCTGCCAGCTCATGGCCCTGCTCGGCTGGGTTCCGTTCCCCGGCCTTTCCAATACGGCACAACCCCGGTTTATTCGCAACGAATCCGCGCGTTTTGAATCCCGCTTTTCCACTGTGCAAATTCAGGATAGTCCAGCAATTATGTTCAAAAACATGGCTGGCGCATCCCTCGGCGTGTGGGTCGCGCACGGCGAAGGCCGCGCATTTTTTCCCCGCGCAGACGTACTCGACCGCGTCATAGGCGAAAATCTCTGCCCCGTGCGCTATGTCGATGACAATAATACCGCGACCGAAGCCTACCCCTTCAACCCAAATGGTTCCCCGCACGGTATTGCCGGCCTTTGCTCCCCCGATGGGCGCCACCTCGCCATGATGCCCCACCCCGAACGCACCTTTCTCAAGTGGCAATGGGGCTATATGCCAAACCACTGGAAACGCGATCTTCAAGCCTCTCCGTGGCTTCAACTATTCCAAAACGCCCGCGAGTGGTGCGAAGGTAAAACGTAAGACGGGAGACGTAAGATGTAGGGGCGAGGCATGCCTCGCCCATTTTAAGATACAAGAGGTGTATTCAAGCCCTACCTCTGTCGTCATCACTACAAAAAGACACGCCCCGGCATTTTCCTGCGGGGCGTGTCTTTTGCAATTCGATTGACCGCGGGCGGCCGAAAAGATAGGGGGAAAAATAGCTGTTATCGAGGGCCGCAGTCGAGGCCGAAGGCCGCGATGATCTCCGCCAGATCGAAGGCGGCGACATTGCCATCGTCATGCACGGCGTAGAAGGCACCCCGGGTGAAGGGGCCGAAGCTGCGGCCAGTGAGGGCAACGCCGTCGGTGTTGACGGTGACGGCTCCTGAGAAGGTGCCCCGGATGGCGAGATTCTCCCGATCAAAAATCAGGAAGCGGTTTTTCACATAATCCTGGTCGGTGGCGAGATAGTAGCCGCGGCCTTCCGCGCATTCCAGCAGTGCCACGCCTTCCGGTTGGCGGTAGAAGACCCCGTCTCCGACGAGTTGGCCGGTGAATTGTCCCTCGAGGTCATAGACCTTGATCACCCCTTCCGACTCATCGGCAACCAGCATCCTGCCGAGAAGGGGGTCCATCGCGACCGACTCAACCTTCCTCAGGTAGCCGTCCTTAGTGGTGTCGCCGAAAGCACCGACGTACTCCCCAGTTAGCTGTGTCTCCGACACCTGCAGACGGAATCGGCGCAGACGCTCTCCCATCTCCGCAGCTGGCGCCGAGGACGATTTCGGTTCATAGCTGTCGGTGACCCAGACGTCCCAACCGTCTTCACCATGGGCCGCGGCGATTCCATACGGCGCGCGTAGCACTTCGGCTCCGAGAAGGGCGACCGGCTCCAAGTCCGGCAGCGACAGGGCCTGCAGACGATGATTGTCGCGCTCGACGACGATGACGAAGTCACCGATCACGACGATGCCGTTGGGGCGCTGAAACTGACCTGCCTCGGTACCCGGACCGCCGACCCGGCGGATCAGCTTTCCATTGACCGCGTCGTGAACGATCAGTTGGTGCGCCGACTTGGCGGTGGAGATGAGCCAGTGGCGGCCTCCGGGGCCGTGCCAGACCGCCGGAGAGTCGATGTCGTCCGCTTCCCGGCGCTCGGTGAGAAAGGTCTCGACGATAGTGACATCCGCATCGGGCGGCGTCCGAAGCAACGACCACGGAATGCCCTGACACTGGATAAGAAGCAGAGCCACCCCCAGATAGAGGGAGGCCAAGAAGATCCGCCGCACAGAATTACAACAGGTCATTTCTCTTTTCCTTTGCAATGGGATCGGTGAGATCCGTCGAACATTAAACGAAAACCCCGCATAAATTATTTCAATCCTTTGGTATAATATAATTGAGGGATGTGCATAAACAAGTCCAGACAGCCTTTATGCCGATGTGCTCAACCGCGAAAAATCGCCCACACTCATGCGATAGTCTATCAGCCAACTTGATGTCCATTTCAGGCTTTTGCACATTCTGGGCTATTGCTGCTGCGTAAGTCCTATCGAATCTACTGATAACCCTTTAAGATAAACAATTGGTCTGACGATTTCACTCCCTAAAGTTTGTCATGAAGTTCAAAATTTGTCCCAGTGTCCACTTTTTTACTGTTTAGAGTCATTCAATACTGTTCCCCCACGCGCTTCCTGATTCACAATATTCTCGCTCGCTACGGCTTTCCACCAAAAAATGTAACTGACTTTGTGGCTGTGACGTTTTATATTTTGACACAGATTAAGAGTTCCAATAAAGATCGTCATTCCTGTGAAAATAGGCACGCGCAAGCACAACGTCGTCATCCAGTGTTTTTTTCTGGATTCCCGCTACAAGCCTGCAGGAATAACAAGTTGGGCGTTTGTCTTTAGCCCTTCATTCCCATTAAGGAAACACCATGGATCTCTTCAAATTTCAGGCCGATACCATTCGCGCCGAGTGGATGCTCTCTGAAGCCTAACAGGGTGAACACGCCGACCTCTCTACGGAAATTGGCGACTGGAGCTACGCCAACGAAATTCGCGCCAAAATTTTTCTCCCGGACAATAGGGATATACAGGGTCCGGTGCTCATTTAATTTCACTCCACTGCCGGAGGTGTTTATGCAGACCAACTACGACGTCAACATGCAATTAGACGTAAAAGTGCCCATGCGAGACGGTATCAATCTCTCTGCCGATATCTATCTGCCCCGAGCACGCGGCAAATTTCCCACCGTGCTCATGCGAACGCCTTATAGCAACAACGCCGACAACATGGTTGAAAGAGCCAGACGGCTTGCCAACAATGGCTATGCCTGCGTTATTCAAGACTGCCGCGGGCGATGGGACTCAGAAGGGGAATATTACGCCTTTCGGGAAGGCGAAGATGGGTACGACACCCAGGAATGGATCGGCAAACAAGAGTGGTGCAATGGCAAAATCGGCATGGCCGGCAGTTCCTATGGCGGCACGGTCCAGTGGCGCAGCGCGCCGTATCGCAGCCAATACCTCAAATGCATCACACCCCGCGTTATATGCACGGACTATTACTCTGGCCTCGTCCACCCCGGTGGTGCTTTCCAACTCAACGTCATGATGACCTGGGGCATGCGCACCAATGCCCGCACCGCGCAAACCATTGAATTCCACAACTGGACCGAAGCCTTCCGCGCCCTGCCCCTCATAGAAATGGACGAACAGGCAGGCCGCAACCTGAATTTTTGGAAAGACTGGGTCGAACACGCCGCTTACGACGATTACTGGGAACAATTCAATGACGAAACCAAATGGGATGAAATTGCCGTCCCCGCGTTCAACATGGGCGGCTGGTACGATTTGTACGCGGCACAAACCTTCACCAACTTCAACGGCTTGCGCCTGCACGGTCGCACCGAAGAAGCAAAAAAGAGCAAACTCATCGTCGGCCCCTGGCCGCATTCTCTCAGCCTATCGCCAAAAACTGGCGATATTGACTTTGGCGCACCATCAATGGTCGATCTGGAAAGCCTTGAACAGCGCTGGTTCGATCACTGGCTCAAAGGTATTGATAACGGCATTGCGGATGAACCCCCTTTGCGCCTCTTTATTATGGGCATCAACCAGTGGCGCGACGAATGCGAATGGCCGCTTGCGAGAACCCAATGGCAAAAATGGCACCTGCACTCGGGCGGCAGTGCCAATACCCTGCTCGGCAACGGTACGCTCTCCACAACATCACCAGAGAGCGAATCGCCCGATCACTACACTTATGACCCGCGCTACCCCACCCCGACGATGGGCGGCAACAACTGTTGCTCACCCCACATCGTACCGTGGGGACCCTATGACCAGCGTCCCGTAGAAATGCGCAGCGACGTACTCTGTTACACCAGCGACCCCCTCGAAACAGCTCTGGAAGTTACGGGGCCCATCAAAGCCGTCATCTATGCCGCCACCGACTGCGCAGACACCGACTGGACCGCCAAACTTGTCGATGTATCGCCCACCGGATATGCTATGAACCTCTGTGACGGCATCCTGCGTGCGCGCTTTCGGGAAAGCCTCACCAATCCCACCCTGCTCAAACCCGGCAGCATCTATGCCTATGAAATTGACCTCGGTGTAACCGGCAACGTCTTCAAAAAAGGCCACCGCATCCGCCTCGAAATATCTTCTTCCAATTTCCCCCGGTTTGACCGCAATCTCAATACAGGTGGCTCGCTGGGACGTGAGACCGAGATGCGCCAGGCCCATCAGACTGTCTATCACTCGAAAGCATACCCGTCCCACATCACACTGCCCGTCATTCCCTCGGCATAGTACCCATCAAGCGGAGAATAATATGTCAGATCCTCAACCAAATATCCTGCTCATCATGACCGACCAGCAACGCGGCGACTGTATCGGCCTTGACCCGTATAGTCCCCCATGTCTGCAAACACCCAACCTGGACTGGATTGCCCGTACTGGCACGCACTTTCATCGCGGATACTCCGAATGCCCCAGTTGCATACCCGCTCGTCGTTGCCTCATGACTGGCACAGCACCCGCAGCAAATGGTGTTGTCGGATTCAAAAGCGCTCAGTGGCACCCACCACACACTCTGGCCGGCGAATTGTCCAGGGCGGGATACCAAACAGAAATGATAGGCAAACTCCACCTGAACCCCAAACGCAGGCGCTATGGCTTCGACCACATGCAACTGGCCGACGCTACTCGGGGCGACCAAAACGACTATGTCGAATGGCTACAGCAATACCACAACCGCAATGAAGTACACCCCGGCATGGCCCACGGTATTTCCTCCAACGGATGGATTGGCCGTCCACACCACTTGCCCGAAGAACAGATGCATACCTTCTGGTGTATCGACAGAGCAATGAACTTTCTCCAAAAACGCGATCCCACAGTCCCATTTTTTCTCAACATATCCCTTATCGACCCCCATCCCCCGCTTACCCCCCCTGCCCTCTATTACGATCGCTATATCCAGCGGAACTTGCCCGATCCCGTCATCGGAGACTGGGCACCCGAATTCGACGGTCCCCAAAAGGGCCTCGACCCCAATGCCTGGCAAATTTGCCTTGACGAACACGACATGCGCTGTTCTCGCGCGGCTTATTACGGCATGATCAACTTTATAGACGATCAGATCGGCCGCCTCATCCAATATACTGGTGGTCTCAACAACTGTTTGACCATCTTCACATCCGACCACGGCGAAATGCTGGGCGACCACAATCTCTTTCGCAAAACCTGGCCCTATGAAGCGTCTGCCCGAATTCCATTTCTCATACGCGCCCCAAAAAAATGGGGATACCCCGAAGAAATCACCTCCAAAAGTCCCGTCGGCATTCAGGACATCATGCCCACTATCCTCGATGCGGCCAGCATCGACATCCCCGATACCTGCACGGGCAAAAGCCTCCTGCCCATCATGCGAGACGACACCGATCGCGTCCGGAAATTTCTACACGGAGAACACGCAGGCTGTTATGCCCGCGATCACGGAAATCACTATATCACGGATGGCCACTACAAATACATCTGGTATTCCCAAACGGGCGAAGAACACCTTTTCGACCTCGATGAAGACCCTCACGAAATGCGCGACATCACGCGTGATCCCAACTCTGAAATTAGAATACAACCCTGGCGAAATCGCCTCATCGAAGTCCTCAAAGACCGTCCAGAAGGTTTTACCGATGGCACGCGTTTAATCCCCGGCCAGCCCCACGAAGAACTCCTGCCGGGCTACACTCCCGAAGCGACCTACCCGTATTTGTGAGGAATCACCAACCTTCCATCCCAACCGCCCGACACAACGGGCGGTTTTTTTGTGTCTTTTAAGGCAACTTCTGTGCATCTTAACGGTTAAAATAAAAATACCCCTTCCCCCCACCCGAGGAGACCCTAAATGATATTGCGAATGCTATTAATTCTCATATTCGTCACACCAATAAATGTAGCAGGGGCGAATATCGATTCTTTGCTCATTGCGGCCTCAGATACGACGCAGGCGTTTGATGAACGCGAGTCGCTCTTAAAAGAGGCTACAAAAAGCGACCCAGCGGGACGCGCGGCCCACGCGCTGGGTGAATTATATATGTTGCAGGGCAAAAGTCATGTACACAGTGCAGAGCGGTGGTTGAAAAGGGCGATGCAAAAACAGCCGAATAATGGGAATATTTTGACCTCGCTGGCCGAGTATTACTGGCGCATCGGGCGGCGAACAACCGCAATCGTATATGCCAGGCGAGGTATTGAACGCGATCCCGACAATGTGGGACCATTGTATTGGGCGGCGCGCTTTGAAATGTGGAATATGACGCGGTATCTCGATGGCGAGCGCAAAATTGTGAATTATGGTTCGGATTTCAATAGATACAGGAGAACCGTCAGAACACTGAGTTTGGAAAATTACGGCATTGAAGCGCGCGATGCGGCCATTGGATATTTGACGCGTGCAATTGACAAACACCCAGACCACTGGCCCTCGCATCACTTATTGGGGCTGGTCTATTACGAAGGCCGGATGGCGCGTGAATTAATTCCTCTATTTGAAAATTATGTGCAACGGCATCCCGACAATGCCCATGCACATTTTTTTGTGGGATTGGGTTATCAAGCTGAAGACCGGTTGCAGGATGCGTATGCGGCCTACACCAGGGGGCTTGCACGCATGTCAGGAAAGGAACAACGCTTTATGATGAGTGTATTCATACTCGCCGACCCCGACTCAACTGCGCCAGACCGCGCGGCGATTCGCAAATTCTGGACAGGGCGAGACCCGTTATTTTTGACCGAATACAACGAGCGATTACTCGAACACTGTCGGCGCGTAGCGTATGCCAATTTGCGATTTGGCGATCCCCTCAAAGGCATTCCCGGATGGACAACGGATAAAGGACAGGTTTATATCCGCTATGGTCATCCAGTATCTCTGGTCGCGAGACCTGCAGAGTTTCATACAGGTGTGGATTTGCCCGGATATATGCAGGATTATCTGGCCTGGCGGGCGCGCTGGCAGATGATGTCACATAATTACGAGCACCGGAAAGAATTGTGGCGATACGAAGGCTTTACCATCATTTTTGAAAATACGGACACGCGCGATCACTGGAATTTTCGCCTGGGCTGGTTGGATTCTGAAATGAATCCCCTGGGCTTTAAGATGTTTGTCGAGCGCAATCCCGACCATTTTCAGGACCCGTACTGGCACGAGCGGTACAATGCGCCACATCAGATCGCGCAGTTTCGCGGAGAAGACGACAAAGCGCGTGTTGAAGTGTATTATGCTCTGGACGCCGATGAGGTCGAAACAAAAGACCTCCGCGCAGGTGTAAAAAGCGTCAATTTGCGCCAGGGCCTGTTCCTTTTTGATGCCCAATGGGATACGTTGCGTCGAGATATAGGCCGGGTGCAGCGCATGCCCATCGTGAAGTACGACGCACTCGGCTCGGGCTATTTGCTGGCGGGTGATCGCCTCAATTTGAAAGCCGGGCGTTATTATTTATCGGCAGAAGTCGAAGACCTTATCAAAAAATCTGTGGGAACATTTCGAGATACGCTCGAGGTGAGACAATTTTCAAAAGAGCAACTGGACATCAGCGATTTATTGATCGCACGGCGCGTGGTCGAGCGCGAAGACCGCCCCCCTGGTCGCAATCGCTTTCTCATATTGTCAAATCCCTTGCGACAATATGAACACAACGGTCAAGCCGTGGTGTATTTTGAAATTTACAACTTACAGCGCGATGTGTTTGGCGCGACCCATTACAAGCTCACCTTTCAAGTGCGAGCACTGAGCGATGCCGGCGATGTAGAGCACGCGGATTGGGTAACAGCTGTGTCTTACGAACAACGCGGCAATAGCGACTGGGAGCCATTGTTCTTGGCACTGGCACTGGAAAAAACCATGCCAGGTCCCAAAGCACTGCGCGTGGTGGTCGAAGATTTGCAAACTCTGGAAACGGCGCGTTCTACAACGCAGTTTCGCGTGATGTGGTGAAAAGAATTAAAAATTAAAAATTAAAAATTAGGAGCAGTTCATTAAGGGTCGGAAGCGGCGCGGGCTGACCGCTGACTGCTTGGGGCTGGAGTTGGCGAACTGACAACTGGCTACTTAAAGGAGACGCAATATGGGAAAAGTTACTGGCATTCTTTTGGCATTAGTCGTTTCTGTGGGCGCGGCGGAAAAGTCACAGATGTTGCGCGCCTGGGCGGAGGATAGCTGGGCTGTGGTGACGGTGAGTGAAGTGACAGGCACAGTTGTTGTTGTCAGCTGAAATAATATCACCTGTTTATCGCGCCTATGAGCGATTGCAAGTGAAAATGGCCCTGACAGATGGCGAAAAAATAAAAGGTGAACTCTTGCCAATGATGGAAGAGGGGCAAATGCTCATCAACACGCCCCTGGGATTTCGGCGAATCCAAATGGAGGTAATTGACCAGATTCGCATTGCCCCGCGCGGAGGCAAACGGATTGTAACCAAGACAATTCGGAGCGGCATGAAGTACGGCATTCTGGGCGGGATTACGGGATTACTCGCGGGTTTGTCATTTGAAGGCTCATCTGCCACAGATGAAATGCTTTTCGGTATTCTATTGGGCGGAACCGTTGGGGCTTCAGTTGGATTTTTAGATGGGTTGCTGTCAATTGAACGTGCCCGAACATTTCGATTTGAACATGGTGATGCCAATAAAAAACCGAAGATCCGACTTTTGCCGCAGCAATTAAAGCCCTCAAGGACTATCTCTTTTATATTCTCTTTTTCTATTTAATGTAACCCAATCTTCACTTACGCTTAATACGGAAGAAACAATGGTACCTTATTTTTTAGTATCATTATTCTGCGTCCCGTTCAGCAAGGAGTTGGGTTATGGTCAACACCCCGTCCAAACAATCAGATACCAGCCTCGAATACTATCTCAAAGAACTCTCTCATTCTCACCCTCTCTCTGCGGCAGAAGAATTTGAACTCGCCGTCAAAATGAAGCGCGGTGACCTCAAAGCGCGCGATCGCCTGATCAAGGCCAACTTGCGTTTTGTGGTCAACGTAGCTCTGAAATACCGCAATCATGGTGTGGCTCTGGCCGATCTGATCAGCGCCGGCAATATGGGCCTCATCACAGCCACCGAACGTTTTGACGAAACGCGCGGTTTCAAATTTATCTCTTATGCTGTCTGGTGGATTCGCCAATCTATTCTACAAACGCTCGCCGAACAGGGGCGTATGATCCGTTTGCCCATCAACCGACTGGATCTGCTGCGTCGAATTAAAAACTTTAGCGATCAGTATCAATGCAATAAAGGCCACATGCCCACAGAAACAGAAATCGCCAATGAATTTCACATCACAGAAGACCAGGTCATCGATATGCTGTCTCACAGCCCGATCGTATTTTCTTTGGACAAACCGATTCACGACGAAAATACGACCCTCATCGATTTGATGCACGACAAAGACCAGGTCCCACCAGATGCTGCAATATTTCACAATGCCCTGCGAGATGAAGTCAACGATCTGCTCCATACCCTGGATAATCGTGAAGCCGATGTCATCCGTCTCTATTTTGGCCTCGATGGCGCCAGTTGGACACTTCAGGCCATAGCCAACAAATATAACCTCACGCGCGAGCGCGTGCGCCAGATCAAAGAAAAAGCCCTGCGCAAATTGCGTCATCCCTCTCGAGGCCGCAAACTCATCGCGTATGCAGAAGCCGGCTAACCTATTATATCCCAAAAAAATAAAAAGCCTTTGAAGCGCATGTCTTCAGAGGCTTTTTTTATTTGACGCCAAAACTTGATTTGTCTGAAGTTGTTATATACATTGATGTACGTAATCTAAAAGGAGAAAAAATGAAAACGGTGACATTCACTGAATTTCGTCAGCATGTGGCGGTGTATTTAAATGCCGTTGAACAAGGTGAACCGTTTCGCATTTTGCGGCACGGCAAGCCCGTCGCTGATCTAACACCTGTAAAAACTGACAACTCTGTGCCTTCCTGGAAGCGGTGTATTGAACCGATCAGGCTAAGAGGTATTTCTGTTTCTGATATGATTATAAAAGAAAGAGATGAGTACGGACGATGAATGCTTTTTATCAAGTCACTTTTAATGAGACCCAACAGGAGGCAAGCGATGGACGTTTTGGAAGCTATTCACACGCGGCGCACAATTTTTAAATTCAAACCGGGTGGTGTGCCCAAAGATGTGATTGAAAAAATTTATGAAGCCGGTCTTTGGGCACCCAATCACCATTTGACAGAACCCTGGCGATTTGTCGTTCTGGGAGAAGAGACCAAAGAAATACTGGCACAACGCTACAGCGAAATTCAGGAAGATAAAGCGGCTGAAGGCGCGAGTGATGAGGCCAGGCGAATATTAAAAGAAGCCGGTTATGCCAAGTTCATGTCAAAGCCCACAATTATTGCGGTGGCGTGTTTGCAAGATGGCGATGAAATCAAGAACAGAGAAGATTATGCAGCCGCGTGTTGCGCCATGCAAAATGTCCAGTTGGCTGCCTGGGCAGAAGGGGTTGGCATGCAGTGGAGCACAGGGCCGATTACACTGGAAGAAAACACCTACAAATTGCTGGGAGTAGATACCGAGAACGAATACATCATCGGATTTTTCTATACAGGATATCCCGATGAAATTCCAAAACCAAGGCGAAAACCCCTCGAAGAAGTGCTGAGCTGGACGGATTGACTCCGCTAACCATGAATGGTTTTGAATTTTTCGTCCTCTATCGCCTGCCCTATTTTGCATTACCTTTCTATCTCATCATGTTGGGCGTGCGAATATGGGTGTGGATGCGGTTTTACAACCCCGCGCTCAAGCTATTGCCACGCGCCAGAGGATCTGTATATGGCGTGTGGAAGCAGCAGTACCGCCCAACCATTCATATTTTCCCAGGATCTCGCTCACAGAGAACGGAATGGAAGCGCGCAATAAAGGGCTTTGTTTTTTTTACCGGTCTATACAAGCGCGACAAAGTACTATGGCTGGGTTCCTGGTCGCTCCATTTGGGGCTATTTCTGGTAATCGTTGCCCATGTCCGTGTGATTTTGCCGCCTGACCTGGAGCCGATCTGTTTGCGCGTCGCATTGATCGGTAGTGGACTGATGACTGTATCGGGCACATATTTGTTGCTTCGTCGGGTAATCGTGCAGCGCGTACGAGAAATTACGGACTTTCGGGACTATCTGGCGGAGTTTATCCTCCTGTCCTTTTCTGCGACAGCATTTCTCGTCGTATTATATGGCGGCGTCTCATCCGAAGCCTTGCGCCACTATGTATCTGGCCTATTGACGGGCACAACGGCAGTTATTGAAGTGCAACGCATGTTTGTCTGGCACCTACTTGCCGCCCAGCTATTGTTGATTGTGATCCCATTTTCCCATCTGTTGCATTTGGGTGGGATTTTTTTGAGCCGCGAATTTCTGGGCACATCCGATACATTTGCGGGGGATTTTGGATCAGGATTTTCAGGATTAAAGGATGAACAGGATGAAAAACTATAGAATCAGGATTTTCAGGATTAAAGGATGAAAAACCCCTAACCACTAACCACTCGAGAATCAGAAAATTGGAAAATCCAGATCAAATAGAACGCGAAAAAAAGTACATTCCACCAGGCATGGTTGGCACGTATATGCGGCGCATTGCTGAATCGGATCCGTTTGTCCGCGAGATTCAAGATGAACCTTCGGCATTGCGTTTGTATATGGATACGTGTACCAAATGCGGGGTGTGCGCGCAGGAATGTCCGGTGTATTACGGGCAGCCCGATAAGCGCATGCACCCTGTGGAACGCTCCCGGCAAGTGATTCGTTTATACAAAAAGTACACGACATTTTGGGGGCGATTCTGGAACGCCATCTTTCCAAAGCCAGATTTTGAAAATAACGATGCCGAGTTGTTTTCCGAGCGCATGTACGAGTGTTTGACCTGTCGGCGGTGTGCGGCATTTTGTCCTGTGGGAATCGATCATTCGGTGGTTTCCCGCGTTGGACGCTCGCTTGTCGATTTGATGGGACTGACGCCACCATCCCTTGCACAGGGCACGCACAATTCGTTTGAAACGGGCAATTTGGAAGGTGCATCGCCCGAAGCATTTTTGGATACGATTCAATTTATTGAAGAGGAACTCAGGGAAGAAACAGGACGGGATATTTCAATTCCCTTAGACCGCGAAGGCGCGGAAATTTTCTTTCTGCCACCGTCGGGCGATGTGCTGGTTTATGCTGAAAATCTAATGGGCATGGCGAAAATTTTTCACGCTATCGGTGCCAATTGGACGATGAGTTCGCGGGCATTTGACGGATCGAATTTCGGATTTACGACCGGCAACAACTTTTCGATGAAGTACGAGAACAAGCACTACATCGACGCGTGCGAAAAATTGGGATGTAAACTCATGGTGATGGGTGAATGCGGGCATGCCTATCGGGTGATGAAGTTCATGGCCAGCGAAGGGCACTGGTGGGGTACATTGCCTTTTGAGATTACCAGTGGGTTTGAATATACGGCACAACTTATTCGCACGGGCAAACTGAAATTGGACCCGGGTAAAAATTCCGATTCTGTGACCTATCACGACGCTTGCCAATTTGCTGCTGGGTGTGGGATTGTCGAGGAGCCAAGAGAAATTTTGAAAGCGGCCTGTGCCGATTACCGCGAGATGCCCGATGGCGGGTACACGCAGTGGTGTTGCGGTGGTGGCGGCGGATTGTCGGCACTGCGCTCGGTGCGCGCATTTCGGATGGACGTCTCGGGAAAAAAGAAAGCAGAGCAAATGCGCGAGACCGATGCGAAGATCGTATCCACTTCTTGTTTGCAGTGCCGCACACAGCTCAAAGAAATTGCGCGCTATCACAAAATGCCACTAAGAATTACGGGTGTACACGAGTTGGTAAACAATGCGATTATACTGGAATAGCCGATAGCTCATGTCTCATTTAATTTACATGGACAACGCGGCGACGACGTTTCCAAAGCCCCCCAATGTGCTGGAAGACGCGCTGGCGTTTTATCGAAAATACGGGGTAAATCCCGGGCGGAGCGGTACGGATCTGGCACGAGAGGCTGAGGCTATGGTTGCCGAGGCGCGTGCATCACTCGCCTCGTTTTTGGGGGCTACAGGTAGTTCCGATCAGCTTGTGTTTACACACAATGCCTCGGACGCGTTGAATATTGCGATTCAGGGCACGTTGAAATCCGGCGATCACGTAATTACAACGCTTCTGGATCACAACTCGGTTTTGCGCCCGATTTACCATCTCTCAAAATATGAAGGAATTGAGGCGACCTATGTGGGCTTTGGGGCGGATGGCTTTATCGACCCGGAGGATATTGCCAGAGCGATCAGGCCAAATACAAAACTCGTCGTGATGACCCATGCATCCAACGTACTGGGCACTGTACAACCCGTAGCAGCAGTCGGCGCAATCTGCCGCGCACACAATGTGATTTTCTGCGTTGATGTGGCGCAAACAGCGGGCATGTTACCCATTGATATGGAGGCGATGCAGGCCGATATTCTGTGTTTTACCGGGCACAAGTCACTCATGGGGCCAACGGGGACTGGTGGGATGTACGTACGCGAAGGGGTGACAATTGCACCGCTGCGATACGGCGGGACGGGTGTGCGGTCTGAGTATCCCGATCACCTGGAGGAGTATCCCTGGCGATTGGAGTGTGGCACGGGCAATCTGATGGGCATTGCGGGACTGCTATACGCGCAGAAATGGATGCAACGCGAAGGCGTGGAAAATATTCATGCACGCGAGATGGCTTTGTTCAAACAACTGGTCAATGGCCTGCGCGAAGTCGATGGGACCATTTTGTATTGCGCTGAAAATCTCGATCAACACGTACCTGTACTGTCGGTCAATATCGAAGGGATGACAGCGAACAATGTGGGGACATTGCTGGATGTAAAGTTCAATATGGCAACGCGCACGGGACTGCAATGCGCGCCAAAGGTACATGAAACCCTGGGCACGAAAGCGATGAAGGGGACGGTGCGTATTTCGTTGGGGCCCTTCAATACCGAAGCACAGATTGAGACTGTGATTGAGGGCTTGAGCGATATTTCCAAACGACACGGGCGAAGTAGTGTATAAAAGATCAGGTGCGGAATGGCCTATGAAATTGTGACGCTGGGAGGCAAAGAAATTGAGGTGGATGAAGATGGGTTTATCCAACAGCCCGAGCTTTGGGACGAAGCTGTGGCGCGCGATCTGGCCCAACAAGATGGCATTGAGGAGATGAGCGAAGATCACTGGCAAGTGGTGTATTATATCCGCAATTATTGGTTGAAATTTGAAATTGCCCCATTGATCCGCCGTCTGTGCAAAGAGACAGAGAAAGATATCGATACAATTTACGACCTGTTTTCTGCAGGTCCCGCAGATGGCGCGTGTAAAATCGCGGGATTACCAACGCCTACGGGGTGTACGTGATCGTTAAACAAAAGAATAAGACTATAAATGAGGCCAAAAATGTCGTCTATAAAGATTGAATGCCCTGCCAACATTCTGGATGCGCTAAAAGAAACCCCTGATGAATTTGCACGGGAAGCACGGATACTTTTGGCAGTAAAGCTATATGAAATTGGTCGCTTATCCTCAGGACGAGCCGCAGAACTTGCAGGCTTGGGCAGGGTAGCTTTTTTTGATATGTTGAAGTCGTACAAAGTATCTGTCGCAAATTTAACCCATAAAGAGTTGAAAAAGGACTTCGAGAGTGCCAGAAAGATGCGTGATTGATACATCTGCACTACAATATCTTTTTCTACGATTTTTGGGCCAAAAATAGCGATCTCATTTGTGAGATCGCTATTTTATTTTTTAAGATTTTTACGCATGGACTATTGTCCCGTCCGCGCTTGAATATTCGACATATCTTCAATAATCGTGAGCAACCCCGAGTGGTCGAGTTCGCCGCGGCCTTTGACCATTGCAGTCTTGAAAAGCTCAAAAACCTCGCTGGTAACGGGCAAGGGCACGCCAAAATCATTGCTCGTTTTCTGGATGATATTGAGGTCTTTATAGTGCAGACGAATGCGAAAGCCGGGATCAAAATCGCCATTGACCATGCGCTCGCCCCTGTTTTCAAGAACCCCACAGCGGGCGAGGCCTCCGCTGAGCACTTGAACAACTTTGATTGGATCAACACCCGCTTTAGTACCCATTGTGAGGGCTTCGGACACGCCGGCAATGGTGACGGCAACGAGAATTTGATTACACGCTTTCACAGTTTGCCCTGCGCCGAGAGGTCCACACAAAATCGCACTTTGGCCCATAACGTCAAAGAGTGGCTTGACCGTGTTGAACGTGTCTTCATCGCCGCCAACCATAATGGAAAGCGTGGCGTTTTGGGCACCGATGTCACCACCGCTGACGGGTGCATCGAGGCTTTGAACGCCTTTTTTTGCGAGTACCTCCCCCACCTGTGTGGTGACACTGGGCGCGATCGTGCTCATATCGACGAAAATCAGGCCATCGTGCGCCCCTTCAATAATGCCGCCCTCGCCCAAAACGACACTCTCAACATCGGGTGAATCGGGCAACATAGTGATAAGGATATCGCTTTGCTCTGCCACTTCCTTACCAGAGTATGCTTCTGCAGCCCCTTTGCCGACGAGTTCATCAACCGCATCTCGATTGCGGTTGTGTACAACGAGTTCATATCCAGCATCTATCAAATGACCGGCCATCGGCTTGCCCATGATTCCGAGACCGATAAACCCAATTTTTGGTTTCGACATGTATTAAATCCCTTTCAATAGATAGTTTCTCTTATCCTGCGGTCAGCGGTAAATATAATCGCCTGCCTCCCATTCCTCAACTTCAATCGGCAAAAAACTATCGCGGACACTCATGACTTGTTCATTTTTACTTCTCATAAGAGACATCTACAACTTCTTCAACTCCATAAGCGAGGGAAACGCATGACGCTCCCACACCCGCACGATTACGCCATCCACGATATAGGCCAGTCGCGGGTAGCCATGCCCATAGGTCAAACGCTTGAAATCAGCGAGAGAAATAGTGGCGATGGTAAAGCGTGGTCGAAACTGCATTTTGAACTGCGCGGTCACGCGATGATCTTTGGGATACTGGCTCAAAGCAATCAATCTGGGCACCTCTGGATCGGCAGCCCAAATATTGAGCTTGGGCACGGCCTGTTGGCAATAGCCGCAACTTGGACTGAACAACTCAATCAGATAGGCTCCCCGCGTCAAATCGATATCCGCATCTAACAGTGACAAACCTTTCAGATGATCACCCACCTGCAAGTCTGAATCAGCTATCCGATCGCGCTCGGGCATATATCGAAAACCCAGCACAGCCAGAGCAACCAATCCACCGACCAGAACCACCCATCGCCCCCAGGCCCATAGCGCAACAGACCGCTGGCGTATCCCCCACCAAGAAAAGACCAGCAACCCCAGCATGAGAAAATTTTCCACCATCGCCTCAACCGGCGATCGATCGATTAGAGTGCCAAAACATCCACAACTCTCCCCCATCCCCCGATGCCATGCATGAGCGGTAATCGCGATAAAAAAAACCATCATCACTACGCCTATAGGCAAAACGAGACGCGGCTTCCAATCCACCAGAAGCGCCAGCCCCACCAGGCATTCCAGCGGACCGAGCAACAGTGCCAAACGGGCGACCATTTCCACTGTCTCGCGCCCAACAAAAATCTGGGCAGGCACCACAGCCTCCCAAAAAAAGAGTATGGGATCCCATATCTTAGTCAGGCCAGCCACCAAAAAAACCACCCCCATAATCCGCTGGCTTATCCACAGGCTCTTTTCTAATCTACTCATAGATATTTTCCTCTTTCAGTCGATAAACAACGGCTGATCGGATCGCGGTACAATACCCGCTTCTTCCGCGCGTGCAAAAAGATCGACCAGCGCAGCCTCGCCATCTGCGCCGTAATCCAACGTGTATTCATTGACGTAGAGATCGATGTGCTGCTGCATAATGGCTTCGTCCATCTCCTGTGCATGCTGACGGATGTAATTTTTAACCACACCGGGATTCGAATGTGCATATTTCACACTGGCGCAAAGAGATACATCAATCTGTTGAATTTTTTCTTTGCCGAGATCGCGTCGGGCAAGAATACCACCGAGCGGAATGGGATGCCCCGTAGAAGCCTCCCACCATTCGCCCAGGTCGATAACTTTGTGCAAGCCATAATCGGGATAGGTAAATCGCGATTCGTGGATGATCACACCTGCATCAACATCGCCTTTTTGCGTAGCCTCCATTATCTCGTGAAAAGGCATCGCGACAAGGTCGTCAAGCGCGGAATTAAAAAGGCGCAGCAAGAGCGCGGCCGTGGTGAGTTTGCCGGGAATAGCGATGCGTTTTCCCAACAGATCGCAAGAATCGAGGGCATCAGACGCGATAACAAGCGGGCCACATCCACGTCCCAATGCCCCTCCTGAATGCAGCAGGCAATACCGGTCGCGCATAAGTGCAAGCGCGTGGAATGATATCTTGGTCATATCCAATTTACCAGCCATAGCCATGCGATTCAGGGTCTCGATATCTTCGAGAATCTCGCGGCATCTGAGCGCGCCATCAATTTTCCCGTGAACCAGACCGTAGAAAATGTACGTGTCATTGGGACAAGGAGAATAACCGAGAGAAATGCGGGACATGGTAAACCTCGTGTCATAGAGCTTCAATGAATTTTTGCGCTGCGATTTGTACGCTCTGGACAGCGAGTGGAATATCCCAGGCGTCTTTGTTGCGATCTTCCACGCGGTTGCTGATAGCGCGCAATTCGAGGAAAGGAACCGAATAAAGGGTGCTAATATGCGCCGCGGCTGCGCCTTCCATATTTTCGCATATCGCCTTGAAACGCGCTGCCAGTTCATTTCCAATATCCTCGCGCCCCGTACATTGTTGCACCGTGACAAAAGGACCTCGCACAACATGTTCACCCGATTGTTCGAGTATGTGTTGCGCTCTGGCGACAAGCGTGGGATCGAGAGAATACGTATTGTAATAATCGCCGTCTGTCGATAGGACAGGAATACCGATCTCATCAGCGGGAAACCAGCCAGCAGATGTGATAACGCCTAAATCGCCATAATTTTCTTCGGTCGCAAGTGTGAGATCGCCCTTGTCCAGGCCACTGCCGAGATAAGCACCGCCAATGCCGATTTGCAAGACGAGTTCGGGATCGATTTCTTGCAGTGCAACAGTCAGAGCCTGCGCCGTATTGACCGCGCCAATACCCGTTTCAATCAGGACAACGGGCCTGATGCCAATCACACCGCGAACCCAGGCGCGATGTCCCCTGCGCTGTGTCGTCACCTGTTGAAGGCTGTCGCGCAAACGCTGCTGCTCATAAGCCGTAGCTGTCAGGACGATCAGGAGATCGGGCATGGTCACCTAAAAAGAAAAGGGCATCTTCAGAGGCACGGTTCGCTGCGCAGGCTCGTACCATCCCTGAGGGGCAAAATGATCGGAATGCAAATAGCATTTTACATCTACCCGATCACACCCCTCTGTAAAGGTCAAAACGCGACTCATCGGCACGTTCTTTTGCCCGTGAAATTTTGAAATCGCAGCGACGTTAATAAATGTCGCGCCCCACTTCTGTTCCACATGCGAACGCCCGCCAGTCGTATCTTCGGGATTTGTGTGCGTGTGCCCGCCCAGCCAGATATCACAAACACCGGGATTATCTGCCAGAACACCTTCAAACTGTCCACTATCTGGTTTGCCCCCCACCCAGTAGAGATACGAAGCTCCAATAGGCGCGCCATCGTCAAAACGACCGTGATAGCCTTCATCCACCCCCACCCAATCGAGCGAAGCAACCGTCGTCTCCTTTAACATATGGTGATGTGCGGAAATGATAATTTTATCCCGGTGAGAAAGCACCATATCGCGCCACCATTCAAATGTCTCCTGCCTGACTGCACCTGCGGGATAACCACCCCTTTTCCCCCGCCCCACAGGCGGCCCACCATCATTGCGATCCCCCATACACAAGAACAGGATATTCCCCACCTCAAAAGAATACCGATCCCACTGCCCGGTTACGGAATACGGCCGTTGATCGGCATAAACACCCGAATATTCGGTGTTCACACCCATCGGATCCACCCATTTCTGAAACCACCACTGCGTCTCCTCATCAGGACCACTCGCATCGTGATTGCCCACGATATTGTAAAAATGCGATCGTGGATGCCTGGTCGATACCCGGTATTGTCGAACCACCTCCTCGCCTTCCTCATCGTCGGGCGGTTCCTGCGCACCTGATAGATCACCAATATCGAGCATCACATCCCATTCAAAATCCCGCTCTGCCTGCAAAATAGCTGTTTCCAAACTCTTACGCCCCCGCCGTAAATCCGTTCCCACATGTGCATCCCCACCGGCCCAGAGTGTAAATGCGTTCATTGCGCCCCCCGCCAACCGATATCAATACTCGTGTACCCATCAGTATATCGCTTCAAATGGTCCGGTATATTTTTCAAGAACCACTGTCCTGATTCCGGTATCTTCCACGGAATATCAATCCTGTGATTGCGATCCCTAAACCCAATCGCGCACGAAAGGCGCGTCTCGTCCAACTGATTCGGAAATGCCCCGTGGTACGTGCGGTGGGCAAACACAATCATATCTCCCCCATTTGTAAACAGAGGCACCAACCCCGGAATATCAAATCCCGCGTAGCGATGTTCTTCCTCACCTTCGGGATAAAATGAGCGTCGGTCCGCAGTCATCTTAAATCCCTCAGGGCCTTCCCAGCCCTCCACATGAGAATCTTCGATCACGCACAGACCACCGTGAACCGGACGCGATCCCGTCAGATAAAACCACTTGCCCGACGGCCAGAGTCCGCGATTCAACACATCGCCCGAGTTCAAAACTCTATTGGAAAAACCACACCAATCCGTATGCCACCCCACGGGCTGAGACCCCGACATGCGGATAATCGCGGCAGAACGATGGACAGTCAGATCATCTGTACCAATCAAATACTGGTGAATATCCATAAATGGCTCGTATTCCAAAAGCTCCCATGCACCTGGTCCTGATTCGATCCACGCATGTCGCGTGCGACTCTGCCCACGCTCTAACGTCCCGTCTGGATCTGTGCCGTCATATACTGCCTGTTTGAGCTTTTCAACAATCTCATCTGGCAACACGTCTTTAATAATCGCAAACCCGTGCGCTTCCAAACACTCGGACATTGCATCGAGTTCATCTGTCGCAAACTCATAGCGATAGCCCAAATCGGGCTTTTTAATATGTGAGTAGTCTGCCATCTTTTCCTCCATTGATTGATCGCGGATGAAACGGATGAAACGGATAACGCGGATTATTGGGTGGTTGGACAGGCGCAGAGGCACCGCTCCTACGTCGTTTTTGCCCTGCTTCGCCTTTCATCTGCGTTTATCTGCGTTCATCTGTGGATCAGAAGACAGGGCATTTCCATCTGTCACCTGGCATCCGGCCAACAACACTTCTTGCACGGTCAAATCGTGTGCCTGAGAATAATCGGGTTCTTTCTCGCCATTCATACACGCCCTCACTTCCCTCAACAGCGTTGGAAAACTATCGGGAGGTTCAATCTCCAATTCTTGCCAGCCGATCTGATACCCTTCGGCTTCCTCTTCCAAACACAGACTCAGATTATTGGAGCCAATGGGCGCGTGAATCGCTGTTCCCGCCGTCCCGTGAACCTCAATCCGCCGCGCCATACCCACCTGCATAGCGGCCATGTCAATCGTGCCGAGACCGCATTCAAAATCGTGTACCACAACCGCATTGTCAACGACAGTTCGTTTGCCGTAATGTTTTCGGAGAATGGGATGTACATCTGTCGGACGACCCATCAGAGCCACCATAATATCTACGAGATGTCCCGCCATTTCAAAATAAATCCCCCCGTGATAAATGCCGTTCTCTTCCTCTAACTCTGTGCGCCAACTGTGGGGCTTTGGGATATGCCCGCGGTAAGCGTAAATATCACCCAACACCCCCAGCTTTGCCAATCGAATAATCTCGTGAACGCCCGGGTTATAACGCCACATATAGGCTAAATTGAGGACCAATTGTTTGTCCAACGCCAATTTTTGGATGCGTTTAAACTGATCCAGATTAACACCCGCGGGCTTTTCCAGCAATACATGCTTGCCGGCTATGAGTGCTTGTTCGGCATAATCCAAATTCTGATAGACATGTCCTTCGACAATAACAGCATCGGCCTCACTGTTTAAAACAGCGTCAACCGAATCAAAAACGGGAATATCTAAACCCTCTTCCTCGCTCTTTTCCTGCCGAATCGCAATCACTTCGAGATCGGGATCGTACATGCCAATGAACTGAACCTCATCGGGCAATCGCGCAGCTTCGCGCAAGTGCATACCCGTATGACTGTGCCAGCAACCTAAAAATGCAACTTTTAATGCCATTGAAAACTCCTTTGCTATTTCATCTCAAAATCACCCGAACCAACCGCACGTCGTTCCACCCCCCCATCTCGAATGGTCACAAACGCCGATGTCCGAATCTGCAACTGCACTGTGCCCTCAATCTCTCGAAGCGGAAAAAAGCAATGTGCCATTCCCGTATTTGTAATGCGAAAACCGGGATCGTCTTCGAGAATGACATGCTCACCCTCCATGCGTTGAACGCGCAATCCGCGCGTTGTGCCATCGCCAAATATCACCATAGCAATAGCCCCATCTATGTCATCTATTTCAGACGTGCTATTTACGACCAATGCATGATACGGCACGCCATCCTGTATTCGCAATACATCTATAACCCACCCTGTATAGATACCTCCACCTGTTAAGTGAGTGTTTTGCCATTGCATCTTCTCTCCGCCCCATAAGCCCATAACTCGCGCCTCTCCATCCTGTTCGCGCACAAACCCCACTTCGCCTTGAAAAGTGAGATCGCCCTTGTGAAAAACTTCTGTCCCGGATTGCAAAACAATATGATCCGTAACCCCCCGGTAGCGCACTTTCAGATACACGCCACGCGCGCCAATATCCTCCACCTCAACAGAATCGATAAACGCCTCATTCTGAAACGGTTCGTGAACAGCAATGAATCGACTCGGTGATCGACCTTTTTGCCGAACCATCAACATGGGCATGCGAAAGTGATCGAGCAGCGGTTCGTCTTCGTCTGCGCGCCGCACAGAGGGCGCGTCACCCACAAAAAGTTCGCTTTCCTTCAACCCTACAAGATGAATACGCACGGCAACGGCATCATCCCCGTGAAATGTGACACGCGCATTCTCTGCATGATCGCTATGTAACACATTCTGAAAAAATGCAAGCGCGACGTTTCGCCCCTCTGCATCCCCCCGGTCGCGCTCGTGTTCTGGAAATCGCACCTTCACACCCGGTAGCAGATTTTCACCATAGTGCTGCAAAGGCACATTGACCTCTGTCCGCATATCGACATCCGCGCTTCCGTGCATGACCCAATCGCGCTGTTCTCCGCCCCGAACGTGGAAGAGGTCAACCACATAGTGATCCTCTCCCCCTGCATTTACGAGCATGACCAATCGCCGATATTCTTCGGCAAGTTCGGGATACACATCCTCTCCACTCGCTTCCACCCATTGCACAGAGGGGTATGCGGCTTCAAACGCCAGTAGAGAACCGTCTGTTATGTCTCTTCTGTCAGTGTGCTGTTCTTTTTCATCAATCAACACAGTATTGTGACACAAGGTGCTCGCTGCCCAGCTTCGGTATCGGGTATGGGTATAGCCCACATCGGAGAGTAGTTCCTGCCCTCTGGCAAAAAGCATCAGATTCAAATTATCCGCATGGGCATGCCCATAAGCCCCCGAAAAGTGCAGATGTACCTGCACTTGATGTTCGCCATTTCCCCTCCCCAACCACGCATGCCCAACACCCGGCAGCAATGTCGCATGCGATTGTTCAAGTGGTTTCACATTGGGATCAACCCGCCGACTATCCAACCGCGCCCAGGCATCGTGCATGGGAATCCATCGTCCATCGGGATATCTGCAAATATCCAGAAGCTGATTTGCCTTTTTTACGATGGCAATATCTCGCTCTAAATCCAGGTTGTCGTATCGCACACCATCATCCGACACATAACCCAATGGGTCGGAATACCCCTTTAGCGCATCAAAAACTCCCTGCATACCGGCCATTGTCATCCGGTGGTACCCCAAACTGCCTTCATGCCAGAATCCATCCGCATAAAATTGACGCTCAAACAGCCCGAGACTGCGTCGAATGGCTTCGTGTACGAGTTCTGGATCACCCAAAACGCGACCAATTACCGCATACCCGACGTAAATTCGAGGGCTTGCATTGCCATAGGTAATCTCGTGAAAACCTTCCTGGCGAATAGCCCCGCGAAAAAAATCGTCCTCAATCCGTTGCTTGACATCAACCCCAATCGCATCGGATAATCGCTCCAGTTCACCACTTGTATAAATCGCATCGTAGGCTATAACCAGATTGGTCGGCATTTCATCTGCGCGCCACCGCCCCCACTTTCCCCCAAAATTTGGATAGGGTGGTTCAAACACAAAACCCTTTTGTTCGTGTGCCCGATCATAACTCACCAGAAAACCCGGATAATACCGCGCGAATGCGTCCAGAATCAGTGCCGCGCGCCGCGCATACATCGCATCGCCGGTCGCCTGGTACAACTGCCCCAAATCTTCCGCAATCGCCGCAAAATACACACGCGCCTCCCGCCATGCCTTTGCCCGAAAGTAATATCGAAATCCCGTTTCATCTTCCCAAAACGGATATGTCACCCTCTCACCCACCGGGTTGACGACTTGTAGCACCTGATCATCGGGATATGTCTCATTGGGAAATACCATCTCGCAATAGCGACATTGCACGCGATGTGGATCTTTAACTGACCAGCGCAACTGCCCTTCTTGAGCACCCGCATCGCAATCGGGGCATCCCACAAATCGAAACCCCGTCTTATCCGGGATCAACGCCACCATTTCTGCTTCAGGAAGTGCCATCACCACTTGCACACGCCGCTTCAAACGCGCAACTTCCTTCTCAGTTAAATTCACCTGGTAAACCGGACGTTCAATGGCTTGCATAGCCAATACTCCTGTGAGAATTTGGATTGTAATCAGAATAAGCATGCGTATTGATATTGACAGCCATCCACCGGTATTCTGCCATTGCAATAGACATCGGAGCATTGAAAATACCCATTTAAAGAAGTTCGCTAATATTCTGAACAGGTGAAAAGTATCCTGCATCAACCATAGCTTGAAGAACAGCATCAGCCGCTTGGGGTGTTAATATCTCATCACGGCAACACACTTTGAGAATACCAATTGTTCCCGTAAATTGCACATTCCGTTCTACACAACAGTCTCTGGCAGCCTTATCATCTGTAGCGACAATTCCACCACGGCTTTGCACACAGGCAATACAGGAAGCTTCGCCCGGTGACAAGATTCGCAATAAATCACGAAATATTTCTCTTTCCCGACCTTTCAAAATGTCCGCTTGAGCAAACACACCTGTCCTGACAGCATCTTCTATTTCTCGCAATGCATGATATCCTTCCATAATACCATCGGTAATTTCATCCAAAACAGGAGATGTAATCTGAATCCTGGAACCATAACGCGCGATCAACAAATCCAGATGATTTGTCAGTGCAAAATTGCATAATGTCACTGTGTCAAAGTAATAATGAGACATGTCTTCAGGCATTGACCGTATCCTCATTGGCATACGCACTGTTCTGATCAATCCCATGTTCCTTGAGCCACTGCCTCAATTGTAAAATGTGCATTCCCATCACACGCGCCAGTTTACCAAGACTAATGAATCCACCTTGATAAGCTACAAGTGCCTGGCTTTGATGCAGGGGCAGATCGACAAATGAAATTTGGTAACATGCCGAAAGCGCCTCGCGTACGAGTTGGTCTTTGCTTTTACGCCGAGATTTTGCCAATAGCTGGAGTCTTTCATCCATCTCACTGTCGAGTTTTACATGCAACGTCGTTTCTTGTGCCATGTGTTACCTCCCCAAAATATGTGCATTGACATGATATATACAGTTCTCTACATTGTGCCATATGAAAATTGACAAACTGAAAATATTACTGTACAAATCATCCCCTTTTTGAGCAAGCCTCGTAGAATTTTCTGTGAGGCTTTTATTTTATCTCATCCAAACGCGCTCGGAACCCGGGCAAAAGAGCTGTTACCAGTGCAGTTGTAACCATGGCGACACTGGTGTGTAAGCCAAGGGCGATAGGCGCGCCATAGACTTCGGTGAGTTTGCCAATTTGCAGGCTGCCAAGCGGTCCTGCGCCAATGGCGAGGACGAGTGTACCCATAGCGCGATCTCTCATATCATCGCGAGCAGCGATAAGCATAATTGAGCTTTGCATCACACTGAAAAATGCATGCCCCAGGCCGGCAAGTATGAGGAGAAAGATGGCGAGTGGAAAGGCAACCGACGTGCCAAACAGGGTAAGTGCACCGATCCACGATGTGCTAAAGGCGAAAACAAACAGCGCGAGGGACTGGAAAATCGATCCAATGGAAAATATCCAGCCGCGGCTGAGGCGCGAGCGCAACACACTGACCGCGTAAAGGCCAAAAAACGCACCAATACCATTGCACGCGCCCAGTATGCCAAATTCGAGTGGACCCTTATGAAGAATATCGTGTGTAAAAACGGGCAGGATGGTCTGGTAGGGAAACGCCAGAAAATTCATGATCACAGTAATGAGCAACGTCCCCATAATTGGCTGGCTGGTGCGTATGTATTGCAAGCCTTCGCGCATCAGCGTCCACGGAGAGGTTTTGATAATCGCGGGATGACGCGGCACTTTGACGCGAAGCATGATCAGGAATGAGACGAGGGAAATACAAAAAATAGTAAGATAACAGTCCAGTACGCCATATAAAGCATAAATATATCCGCTTGAAAAAGGACCGGCCATGCGGGCGATATTTTGGGTAAAGCTTTCGAGCATCATCGCTTCAACCGTGCGCTGCTTGCCGACCAGATCGGGTACCAGAGCACGGCGAGCAGTCCAGTTGAGGGACCACGAGATGCCAAATAACACCGCGCCAATCGCGAGATGCCAGAGTGCCAGTTGATTGGTCCAGATCAGCATGCCAATGGCTGCGAGGACCAGTACGCTGATCCATTGCGAAAAAATCACGATGCGAACGCGCCCAACGCTATTGATCAATGGCCCGGCGATAAAACCGATGAGCACCAGAGGAATAGATCGGTAAAATCCAATCAGTGCGACGGCAAACGCAGAGTGGGTAATCTCAAAAACGAGCCATCCCACGACAATCATTTCCATCCACATGGCCTGCCACCAGAGCGTGTTGCTCAGGAGCAGATTGCGAAAGCCGCGATTGCCCAAAGGGGCAAGGGACCCTCGAAAGGAGATGACAAATTTTCCCGTTCTTCTAATGCGCATGGTCGAGTTTCAAACCTAAAATAATCCAACCCTTAAAGCGCGGAGGATATCATCTATCGCGACAGCCTCCACTTTTTTACCGCCCAATCTCAAAATCACGCGCCACCGCCCTTGCCATCGCCACGAGAACATCGTTGTCGATGCGTTCGCGATAATTGGGATTAATATATTGAAATTGGATCTTGCGATTGGGGGCAATCACAAAGACCGATGGCACGGGTAAAGAGCGTTTTCTGTTATTCATAAACGCAACGCCATAAGCCTTTGCTGCCTCAAATTTTACATCCGATAATAGTGAAAACTCGAGACCCACGCGATCGCGCACCTCAGCCAATTTTTCAGGCGGATCGGGCGCAATAGCAATAATTTCAAATCCCAAACCATCCAACTCTGACTTCAGTTCCTGCAGTTGTCCCAACTGCCGTCGGCAATGCGGTCACCAGTATCCGCGATAAAAAATCAAAATCGTCGGCTTTTTGTGCGCGCCCAGGTCAAACGCCCGCCCATTCGCATCAGCGAGCGTCAGCGCGGGGACTTCATCGCCAACCATCAGGGGACGCACCTTATTCGGCGCATCGGGCAATTGCGCGTGCCCCCATCCAAAAGTACCGAATACCACCAGCAACGCGATCCAGATTATTTTTTTCATAAAGCCTCCTCTATATCACATAACGAACATCACAATGAAAGAATCTTTCTGATCTTTCCCGGCTGTGCCCAGTTGCATTTTCCCTCTCCGTTGAGTTGTCTCAACAAAGTGGGAATACCCGGATGTTGCAGTGCAGAGCAAATCCGTTCTGCATCGGCTCTGTTCCAACAAGGGATAAACGCCTGCATCGCTTGATTCGCCTGCCACACCTGTCTCTCCTCCCTGTTTAAGATCACCGGATGGAAGTGATTCTTGCCATAAGCCTCCCAGATAATCTTATAGGGTGCAAAAGAATACGGGCCAACGCCGAGCAGCGACCACCAGACGCCTTTGGCAATAGCAGATCGGATCAAGGTACCTCTCCGACCTTCCAGTTTGCCTCTAACCTCAATGAGATATTGTCTCAATTCGGCATATTGCTCAATACGGTCCCACGAAAGCGGTCGTCCTGTATTTCTATTGTATGGAAGCAAAATCCATTTATGCGGGACCATATCCCCATTTTTCCAGATCTCCTTTGTTGCAAGCGGAAAGAGAAATTCCCCGGGCAGATGCGTTGGCTTATCCTCGAACATGAAAATCGCATTCGCGCCGCAAGTATTCACGCCCTGACGCGGTTTCTGGTCAGGAGATAGTTTGACTTTGATGGAGCTATCGAGATCAGCAGTATCTCCGTGTTGAAGAACGCGCCATTGATCGTCAGATGCCTTGAGAGGAACCGCACGGTGTTCGATCCACTCACCACTGCGCTCTCTAAAATACCTGACGGGGAATTTGTGTGGCACATCCATGCGAAACCTGGCACAGCAATAAGATGTACCTATCCCTTCGAACACCTCTGTCGCAGTAAACTCACAGACCTCATCCACCGTAAATTTCCGACCACTGGCAATGTAGTCCCTGAATCCCTTATGAGCATCACCAGAGAAGAGAGAGAGTGGCACATAGAAACACCCTATCCCATTCTTCCGCAGCAAGTTACCCAGCACGACCTTCAAAACCAGAGCCGCTATATCGGTGCGAGAAGAACCGAGAAGAACCTGTTTTTTATCGGGAACCAGGCCTTCTGCCAAAAAATAAGGCTTGAGTCTCTCCTTATATGAATCGGACAAATCCGTAAAATTTGCCCACGGCGGGTTGCCAAATAAAATATCGTACTCCGTATTTGGAGGATCTGTAATCACATCTAAGGCGAGAAGCTGAGATGTGGGGAAATCAATCTCAAATTTCCGACGCGCTTTAAGCTGGAACGCATGGTGATGTGACGCATCTACTTCGATCAAAGTCAGCCGCGAAAGAAGCTCTGACGACACCCGCACACCTCTCGATCTGGCGAGACGGAACAGCGCGAGCGCGAAAGCGCCCTGTCCTGCTGTCGGATCACAAATAGAAGCCCCATCAATCCACGCATCGAAAATACCCCACCGCTCGATAAGCCATTCTGCCCATTTAATCGGAGTAAAGACCTGCCCGACCTCAACACCGTGTAAATTGCTTACACACATTCCTCTCAACCCATTCCAGCGCAGTTAGTTATACAAATAATCTAATGAATTTTATTCGACAAAATCAAATACTGATTTCGGATCCATTTCTACTTTGACATTACATATCGCATTTATACACACTTGTTTACCAAAATTCAACCCGATTATACCCGCCAGATAAACACCTGTCAACCGATTTGTATCAATGAGACGCGTGAATATCTCATTCCATCTGTTATTCTCAATCTGTCCATTTAAAAAAAGACGGCACTGGCAATGTCCTTCACCAGTGCCGCCTTCGCACGATTGACACCCGGGGGTGGCATCAATCATGACAGAGAACCACTATTACTAAATGTTAGTGACCTTCAAATTCAGGATAAAAAGAAAACGACTACATTGAATAGATACTGCAACATGTGTGCCAATATGGATTACTTCAAATACTTATATTTTTAAAGTATTATTTTTAATTGGGATAAAAAAAAATAAAATTCTAATTGAATTTTACGTAGCGCATCTTTAGACGATACCTCGTCTTTCTATTTTATACTTCGCCCTTTAGACGATATATCGTCTTTAATTCGGGAATAGCTGGAACTGGAGGGTCGGTGAATCGTCCTAAAGGGTAGCTAATCTTTTATAAAAGGAGAATTTCATGCACATACCTTTATTGCTTTAATCCACCCCGCTACCTCTAAGCAGGATAGATACGGCCGACTATCGCTTGATGGAGCGGGACAGAATTGAAACCGTGCAAACTCTAAACAATGAGAGGAGAGCACGTCATGTCGATTCGTGTAGCAGCACTACTCGCATTCATCGTTAGTTTATGGGGCTGTGGAGGCCATAGCATGCCTACCGCCCCGGAAAGAGCGGTTATTAGGTCAACCGGGAATTTACAATCCAGTGATCTATCACCCAGTGTCCCGGTCGGATCTGTCCGCACCAAGCCCGCCGGTATCAACGCTGGTTCCACTACAGAAGCAAGGAACCACGAAGGTAATCACCCCCCTACTTTCAACAGTTCCCCTCACAATCTGACCCTCTTGCTCCCGCACGGTCCCACTGCTCTACTGAAGTTTAACAGTGAGCCAGCGACGGATCCTGATGGAGACACGGTCTCCTACCGGTTTGCGTTCGCAGTAACTGGTCTTTCGGGTATTCAAAGCCCAGCAGAAGCCTTGTTGCGAATCACGCGAGAAGGCAACAACTTTGCGTTCGGGGGAAACGGCGATATAACCCCAGCCCAGTTCACCTCCGTCTATGGAGAAGACGCCACCATTCCTACCCTGCTATCCGCAATCTACGCAAGCGATGGGACCGATGAAAGCGATCCTGAGGGTTTCAATATACACCTGGTTTACGACGGCTCAGCCCAGTTCTCGGCTCCAGCCGAATACATAGGAGACCAACGTTGGGAGATTTCTACTCCCATAGAGATGTACGAAGGAACAACGATGCTCGAGACTGGGCAGTTGCCCACCTGGACAGCAGTTACAGCAGCGCGCCGGGATTGGGGATTCAACTGGTCGCCGCCCCGTATCCGATGTGAGGTCGTTAATACCTACGATGTATATACGTTCCCGGATGGTGGCGATGACAATACCCTATTCTCTCTAAATTCAGAAGAGAGGGCAACATCGGGAACTGTATCTTTGACCTTCAAGACGGTGCCGGACTATGAAACACCTGATGACAGCAATGCGGACAACGATTATCAGGTGCGCGTCGTAAACACACACAACATCCATCGTCTGGGGGGTGAAGGCTCCCCAACAGGGTGCAGTGGGTCGGTACTTGACGTGAGCATACGGGTCAAAGACGTAGGGGTCCCGATGCCGCCAGGACAGGTGGAAGGTAGATTTCGGGAAACAGACGACACGATGATAGACGTGAACTGGATCGCATCCGGAGGCTTCAGCGAAAACGGTACCCTGGTAGCATTCCCAACAGGATTTGAAGTTATCGATTACGACTATCGCTACCGACCATCAGGAACAGCAACCTGGACGGAAGTGACAGATCCCCCTCTGGTGGCGACGACCATCACGTTAGAGAATATGACGGAAGATGCCTACGACATTCAGGTACGAGCCAACAATAGTGAAGGTAGCGGAGCCTGGTCATCGGCAATACAAGCCAGGAAGATTAAACGCACTATTTGCTTTATGGCATCGCATTATACCGCTGTGGAAGGAGATCCCTCAGGTGCCGAGATTGCGGTGTATCTGGACCCGGCGGCAGGCACTTTGCCGATCACGGTCCCCATTTCTGTGGTAGAGAAAGAAGGGGCTGGTCCTGAAGACTATTCCGGCGTACCTTCAAGTATCACTTTCGCACCAGGCGAAAGCATGCAGGCCTTCACTTTGACGGCTATGGTGGATAGCGACCCCGATGAAGGTGGAGAAGCTATCCAGCTAAACTTCGGTGACCTGCCAAAGAATGTGACTCCGGAAACGCCAGCCACTGCAGAGGTGTCCCTGAAGGAATCAATACCAGTAATCACGGGGATCCAGATAATTTCTACTCCCGAGAGGGGTACCACCTATGGTCGCGGAGAGATCATAAAGGTAGAAGTGGCCTTCGACATGCCCGTAGAGGTAACAGGCATACCGTTTCTGGTTTTCGAAATGGACTCGAATCCATTATGGGAAACCGCTCCCTACAAGTCCGGATCGGGCACAGAGAGGCTGGTCTTTGAATACTGCGTTGCCAGGAGCGATCGAGATAGAACCGGAATATCGATTGAGCCAAATCAGATTGTCCAGTTCAAGAGGTCCACCATCACGGCAGTTTCCGGTGGTGCCGATGCGAATCTTGACCACGCCGGTTTGCCCGACGATCCAAATCACAAAGTAAACGGATGCCTCTGAGGCTGGACAGGGGCAGATACCAATGGCGGTGCCTCGGTGCCCTGAGTGAACATGAGGTGGGCATTCGTGCCCACCTTTTTTAAAAGGGGATATTGGGATGCAGCAAAAATTCATGGGTAGAGCCATAGAACTCTCGCGAGAGCATATGAGGGCGGGAAAAGGCGGCCCATTCGGTGCGGTCATCGTCAAGAACGGAGAAATTATTTCGGAAGGATATAACGAGGTGGTCTCCAGCAAAGACCCCACAGCCCACGCGGAGATCATGGCCATCAGAAAGGCGACATTCAAGCTCGACACCTTCCACCTCGTGGGATGCGAAATCTACACCAGTTGCGAACCCTGTCCCATGTGTCTCGCCGCCATCTACTGGGCCAGAATCGAGAAAATTTATTTCGCCAATACCGCCGAAGACGCCAGGGATATTGGATTCGACGACCAATTCTTTTACCAGGAATTGCAAATGCCGAGGGCCAAACGCCAAATCCCCTCCCAGCAATTGCTGCGCGATCAGGCGTTAGTGGTCTTCAGAGAGTGGCAGGAAAAGGTGGATCGCATTGAGTACTAAGGCGACTTGAGGTCCTGGGGCTCCTTTATAAAACAAAAAACTTGACAAGTTTCATTTCTCTTTTCACTTTGTTAATCGTTTCCTGATCTATATTCCCAACCATAAGCTTTCTTCTGAAAATTTAAGGAACACTGCCAGTCAATGAATTGTTAGAGATCTTACAGGAATTACTTGATTTAGACACAGAAATTGCCCAAAGGGGACGTAACATGAGTTCGCCAGAAGCTATTGCTAATCCTATAGAGTCACCATTGGTGTTAAAAAGAGCGAAAACACAAGGGATAGGAATTCCTCCTAAAGTTCAACAATTTTGTATCGAAAACAACCTTTCAGGGGCCTTGGACCTGGCACAGAAATTTGTTAAACGCTGCTTCTCTGGGATTCAAGTTATCAAATTGCGGCTCGTTATAGATCTAGAAGACGACGAGAAATGGAATGAAGGGAGACACAGTTTAGCATAGGCCTTCCTATACCTATTCATGAACAGACAGAACCGCGCTCAGGTGTCCATAAGTGACAACCAGGTGCGGTTTTTATTTTTTAATGGAAGTTTGCACTTTGCACATTCCTTCAAAAGTGATAATTTAGACAAGAAACTGATGGGTTGATCAGACTGACCATTGACCACTGACTACTCGCCTCATGAATGATATTGTAATCTATTCTGCCACAAGCCTTTGTGCTGTGTACTTCATGTTGACCGCCATTTTGTTATTCGGTCTTTTTCGCAGATCGCGGTCAGTAAATACCCCGCGTGTATCTGTTTCCGTTATTGTACCCGCTCGCAATGAAGCCGCAAACATTGATGCATGTTTACAGGCATTGGCTACACAGACCTATCCCGACGATCTTATGGAAATTATCGTAGTAGATGATCGCTCCACCGATGATACCGCCGCTCGAATCGACAAATGGACGCGCCGTTTACCCAACCTGAGTCGCGCATCTGTCACACATCAGAACTGCGCTTGTCCAAAAAAAAACGCCCTGTGGCAGGGCATCAAACACGCGCGTGGAGATATTATTTTTACAACAGACGCCGATTGTCGGCCAGGCCCCAATTGGATTGCGTCAACCCTCCCCCACTTTGCGCCCGACGTCGGCATGGTCATCGGCCACGCTCCCCTCTTGAAAAACGAAAAAGCCCTATCGGGCCTGCTATCCCTCCAGGCACTCATTGTTTCAACTCTCGCAGCGGGCAGCGCGGGCATTGGATTTCCGCTCACCTGTTCGGGGCGCAACATGGCCTATCGCAGAAAAGCCTTTGAGGAGGTCAACGGCTTTAACGACATAGGACATATCATCGGCGGAGACGATGTGTTGCTCATGCGGCAAGTCGCACAAAAAAGCGCGTGGAAAATTCGGTTCAACGCAGACGTCGATGCATTCGTCCCCTCGGCATCTCATCCGGACAATCTCATCAATCGACAGGTGCGCTATCAATCTAAAACCATCCACTACGGCATTCCCACCTTGATTCTGGCCCTTGCGGTGTATATATTCCATATCATTCTGGCGACGCTACCCATTCTGTTCTGGATCGACACCGAATTATTTTATATAGTCAGCTCTTGCCTGGCGATAAAAATAATCGCCGATGCCGTTTTTCTACTCTCCGGCGGTATTCAGTTCAAAAGCCTGAAATTGCTCCTGTGGTTTCCAGTTCTCGAAATCCTGATCATTCCCTATATTGTCATCATCTGCGCGCTCGGCACATTTTCACCATTCAAATGGAAATAATATGTTGTCAATCAAACTACTGCCCGAAACCTTCATGCGATACCATCGCGCAATCACGCCCCGGCGGATATGGAATGCCTCAAAAGTGGTCGCGTCCTATGCCCTCTCCAATCTGTTTCGTCGGGATATTCGCATGGGCAAACCCTTTGTGCTCATGGTCGAACCCACCAATTTCTGCAACCTCAAATGTCCGCTCTGTCCCTCTGGCAATGGCGACATGACCCGCGAGCGCGGTATTATGCCGTTTGAACACTTCAAGCATGTCTTTGAGCAACAGGCCGATCACCTTCTGCTCCTCATGTTGTGGAATCAGGGAGAACCCTTTATCAACAAGCACCTCACCGACATGATCCGATTGGCCTCCGCGCACAATGTTCCCACGCTGACCAGCACCAATGTCCACTACATCAAAAACCGGGAAACCGCCCGAGACATCGTCGATTCTGGCCTTTCCGAACTCGTGGTCTCTCTGGATGGCGTCACACCCGAAAGCTATGTCAAATATCGCGTAGGAGGCAATTTCGACCGCGTGCTCGACGGCATCCGCCTGCTCGTTCAGGCCAAACGCGACCTGCAAAGCAACCATCCCCTGATCCACCTGCAATTTATCATCATGAAACACAACGAACACGAAATTGAAGCTGCGCGCGCATTCGCTCGAGAGTTAGGCGTAGATCGCCTCTCGCTCAAAACAGCCCAGGTATATACCGAATCCGATGTAGAGACTTTCTTGCCTTCTGACGAGAAATTCAGCCGCTACGATTACACTGCTGATCATCTCTCGACCAAAAGCAAAATCAGCAATACTTGCCGCCACCTCTGGTACAGCACCGTCATCAATTGGGACGGCGCCGTATCGCCTTGCTGCTTTGACAAAGATGTTCACTACGGCCTCGGCGATGCTCTCAACGAATCGGACTTCGACCAGATCTGGACCGGTCAAAAATACACGGACTTCCGCAATGCCATCCTCAAAGACCGCAAATCTGTGCCGATATGCAACAACTGCTCAGAAGGCGTGAAAGGCATGTTTTACGATATAGAAAAGGTCGAGCGCTGAGGAATTAAAAATTAAGAATGGTTTGGCAGTGTAATCACTTCACACTGACGGGCGAAAGATTTTTCGCCCCTACCACATCGGGCGAGGCATGCCTCGCCCCTACCTCTAATGGATATCGTCCTCCACTTATTGCTGCTCTTTACAGTTCTCTACACTCTCGTCGCACTGTGTTTTTTTTTCGGATTATTCCGCTTGAACAATCAGCCGCGCACTGCTGAAACGCCATTTATATCCATCGTTATTGCCGCACGCAATGAAGCGGATTATATCGGTCTGTGCCTCCATTCTCTAAAACAACAGACCTATCCATCCGACCGATTTGAAATCCTCGTCGTTGATGACGATTCGACTGATAATACATCCCAAATTGTCGCCTCCATGTGCCTGGACAATCTCCGCCTTTTGCCTGTCAATAACAGCTTTCCAGAAATGGCGGCAAAAAAACGACCGATGTCGGTTGGCATTCACCGCGCGCGGGGCAAATGGATCCTCACTACCGATGCCGACTGCACCGTGCCACCCACCTGGGTTGCCAGCATGGCGTCTTATATGGTAGCTGATACTGGCGTTGTCATAGGATTTTCGCAACTTACATCGCGCTCATTTTTTGACCGCTTGCAGGCTTATGATTTTCTCACTCTCATGGCGGCGGCGGCTGGTGCTGCCGGATTGGGCATGCCCCTGGCTGCTTCGGGACAAAATTTTGCCTATCGCAAATGTCTCTTTGAAAAAGTTGGCGGTTTCCGCGATATAGCACACCGCCCGTCTGGCGACGATGTGCTATTGCTCCAGTTACTGCGTCAGGCCTGGGATGGACGCATCGCGTTTGCCGCTGATCCCGGTGCTTATGCAACCACCCATCGCCCCGAAACGCCGTCATCGCTGTGGCAACAACGCAAGCGGTGGGCATCTAACGCCGCGTATCAACTGCGTATCAATCCCATTTTTTTTTCATATATTGCAGTGGTATTTTTGACCAACGCGCTCATTCCCGCTGCTTTTCTCATCTCAATAACAGACGGCACATACACACTACCCCTGATCTGCTGGAGCGCGAAAGTACTGGTAGATCTGCTCGTGGCGGGAAAAGGCGGTTATAACTTCAAGCGTGCGGATCTGCTCATCATGTTTCCGTTCTGGGAAATCGTACAAATCCCCTACACCATTCTCATCGGCCTCGCGGGAACCCTGCGTGGATTTACATGGAAAGGTCGAGATCACTGAAGTGTGAAGGAAGAAGTGTGAAACGGTTTACAACTGGTCGCACCATCCCGTTATGGTTCTACACGGGACCAGACCAGTTCACTATGAGGTAACCCTATGACCACCAAAATCCTTTTCTGTCTCCTCAGCCTGCTGCTCGCCCTGCCGTCCCATGCACAGCGCCCGCGTGCCCGGGATCTCGGCATTCAGATTGGCACATTGCCCACAGGCACATACAACGCCATTACTGATGTCGAAGGCGTTCTCGTCGGTCACGTCACCTTAATAGAAGGCAGTGGCGAACTCGTCGTGGGCAAAGGTCCCGTGCGAACGGGTGTCACAGCCATTGTCCCGCACGGCGAGGATATCTTTCGAAATAATGTATTCTCCGCAGCCGAAGCCCTCAATGGCAACGGTGAAATGACGGGTATGGCGTGGATTAATGAACGCGGACAACTCGAAGTGCCCGTTGTACTTACGAATACACTATCTGTGGGTGAAGGCTATAGCGGCGTGGTCGCATACATGCTCAAACAGGGCACGGGGAGGGTTCCCCTACCTGTAGTCGCCGAATGTTATGACGGCGGTCTCAACGATATTGCAGGGCGACACGTCACAGTCGATCACGTTGTCGAAGCCATTGAAAACGCCACAGGCGGCGCAGTGCCTGAAGGCTCTGTTGGCGCGGGCACAGGAATGCGCGCGTATCAATTCAAAGCTGGCATCGGCACAGCCTCACGCATTGTACCAGACGGACATACTGTAGGCGTGCTCGTCAATGCCAACTGTGGACGCAGGCCGAAACTCATCATTGATGGCGTCCCTGTAGGACGCGAATTGCCCGTTCAGACCTCTCCCACGCGCGATGGATCAATCATTGTGGTCATTGCCACCGATGCACCCCTTGTACCACATCAATTGCGCCGCCTGTGTAAACGCGCTGCCCTGGGCATTGGTCGCACGGGCACGGTCTCTCGCACCAGCAGCGGGGATTTTGCCATTGCCTTTTCAACCGCCTATCGCGTGCCTCGCACCCGCGCCGATCGCGATACAATTACCACACTGCGCGATGGCCGGCTAAACGCTATTTTCCAAGCCACCATCGAAGCCACCGAAGAAGCCATTATCAACGCCATGTGCGTGGCAGAATCCATGACGGGTCGAGACAATCGCACAATACGCGCTTTGCCGCATGACAAATTGGTTGAGGTGCTTCAAAAATACGGTCGGAGATAAATTCAAGAATAGCTATTGGTAAGTCAACTACCCAACGCTGAAGCAGTTGGGCTTGTCGCTCGTGCATAAATGCACTCGGCAACTTTAGGCTTGTTGTACCGAGATCGACGCCAATAAAGTCAGTGGTAGGTATTGGCGTGCCATCAGGAACATCTACAGAGACAAGCAAGAACCACTTTCCGTCTTTGCGGAGCACAAGGTCTGCCTGTCCTTTGGCATAGCCGAACTGCTCACGCTGATAGTTGCCCATCAACATTGGCACAAGCACGCGGCCTTCAAGGGTAAGCAGAGATACCCTGTCTATGCCCTTGAAACTATACAGGCGTTGATCATAGGGTATGCTTGCATGCTTACGGAACGCAGGCTGCACTTTTTTATCGCGCTTATACGCCTCTACAACTTGAGCAATACAGCGAATAGCCATTTGTGCAGAGAGACCAAACAAGTGGCGTAAGTCTGAGTAGTATAGCTTTTGTAGTGCAAACTTATTCGCCAGCTTGCGCTCATAAGCCTTCGGAGCAAGCCAATTGGCAGCTTCGTTGAACCGCTCAATAGTGGCTTTTAGCTTCTGGCCTGTGGTGGCGTCCGGTAACAGTTGTATTTGAAGAGTTAGTTTCATATTGAGAAATATACTCAGTATATTTTCGATCATCAAGGTGGTTTTCCAGCCTTGTTATACACTAAAGCTATAACGGGAGAGCCACTTACACTCCCACAGCTAAAGCATGTGGGCTTCACGGGCTGTTAGGTGAGGCTGCGGATGACGAAGCCCCTTTCCTCGTCGGCAATATTCTCGTGGTAATCTACGAAAAATTGTTCCGGGTAGCCGAACTCCTCGTTGTACGTGACGTCGATGCGGGCGGCGTTCTCGTCTATCGCGGTCTGCAATAGGACGAACAGGGCCTTGACCGGAACGAACCGCTCTGGGTCGGGAATATTGGGCACAGCCGGGTCGGCAGAGGCGACGCTTACAACTGCACCGGCGCGCACGGTTACCGCCGCGTCAGCGGTGTAGTCTATCGGGCAGAAGCAGTTCCACGCGCCTGTATAGACATAGTTCGCAACGCGTCTTCGCTCCCATCGCCCCTGATGACGGAGCAAATCCGCCTGCTGGGAGCCGGGGTCACGCACGAGAAGGACATTCTCGAAGATTGGCACATCGATTTCCTCACCGCCAGCGGTGATGCCGGTTACAATGCGGACGTACCTGCCCTCAGGTAAATCTGCGTCAATCAGCGGTAGATTGACGATTCTGTGGAAAGGTACAGGCAGGTCGCGCGTTGGAGCGGGCAAATCTATAACCGCTGTCTGTGAACCCCCGTTGCCGGTTAGCTGGACGCGCACTGCGATAATGGTCCCGTCAAACTCGCAACTGCCGGTGTTGATGGCGTCAACCGATGTGGGCACGGCATCTTTGCCAATCACCGCCATGAGGTAGTCGTTCGAGTACGCCTCTGTAGCCCCGCACACCACTTCCGAGGCATCCGGAGTAGGTGATGGGGCAAGGCCACAAGCAGTCATGAGCCCGAGGATCAATAGAACTCCTGATCTTGCAATATGGCGTCTGCTGTTCATCATCTATCTCCTCGTGAATGTCATTCTACTCATTCTATTTCTACATACTCATAACGCACAAGAGACCTGGATAGTTCCTCGATAGCTCGGATCGCCCTATCATCGCCCAGGACCTCCTCGCTATATGGATTGAGCTTTTGAGCGATAGGTGTTGACAGGCGCCAGGCAGGGTGCGATACTTCTCGCATATCGAAAAGTTCGAATATGCACATCCCGGAGGACCAAATATGTCTCAAATGCCCATTATCATTGGCCTTTGTGCCTATGTTTTTCTCACCCTATTGGTTGGCGTCTATGCTGGCAGGCGCGTCAAAGATTCCGCCGACTTTGTCGTTGCGGGTCGGCGTCTGGGCATCTTGCTGGCTACGGGCACGCTTTCCGCCACATGGTTTGGTACAGGTACAGTACTCGGCGCGGCAGGCGCAGCTTACAAAGGGGGCTTTTTAGCCGTTATTGCCGATCCTTTTGGCGCAGCCCTGTGTCTGTTTCTCGCGGGCCTGTTTTACGTGCGGATGATGCGGCGCATGGGCGTTTCAACCATTGCCGAATTTTTTGAACGGAGATTTGGCAAAACAGCCGGTGTGGTCGCTGCTGCGTGTACGATTCCGGCTTATATCGGCTGGGTTGCATCGCTGATGGTGGGATTTGGAAAAATTATCCACGCGCTCACAGGACTCGATGCGGTGTTAGGTACTTGCCTGGGCGCTGTTATTGTGCTGATCTATACAACAATAGGCGGCATGTGGGCTGTGACGCTGACAGACTTTATCCAGGTGGCTGTCTTAACCCTGGGGCTGATCTTTATGACGCCCTTTCTCTTAAGCGACATGGGGGGATGGGCCGCCATTCGAGCACAACTGCCCGATGACCAATTTTATCTCTATCCCCGCGATGCTGATATGACCACATGGTTTAATTATGCGCGTGCCTGGTTGGTAATTGGCCTGGGCAATCTCGCCGGGCAGGACCTTTTACAACGCAGCCTATCCAGCCGGAACGAATCCGTCGCCCAACACAGCGCATATATCTCTGGCATTATTTATCTGACCGTTGGCCTTTTGCCCGTTTTTCTGGGCATTGCAGCCACTCTCACATTTCCCAATCTGGCAGATCCCGAGCAAGTGATGATGAAACTCGCTGAAACCTATCTACCCCCACTCGGCATGGCCGTTTTTATCGGTGCTTTGATCTCTGCACTGATGAGCAGTGCGGACAGTGCCTTGCTCGCCCCTGCCAGCGTGATCGGCAACGATCTGATCCGCTACCTGCGCCCCGATATTGACGCGCAAACCCAACTGCGCCTGTGCCGCCTGAGTGTCCCTATCCTCGGCGTCATCGCGCTCTATCTCGCTCTTTCACACGACACGGTTTATACGCTGATGGTCGATTCCTGGTCCATATTATTGGCAACCCTTTTTGTACCCCTCACAGCGGGTATCTGGTGGCCTAAAGCCAATCGCTCTGGCGCCCTCTGGTCGATGATTTCAGGTGCTGTCGCCTATCTCATTCTGCTTCAAGTCGCACCCGATCAACCCGCCGATCTCCTCGCAGTACCAATCGGCCTTCTCGCGCTTGTCATCATAACCAAAGCGACTACAAAAACAGATCCACCCTTGCCTTTGAGCGATACGGAAGGAACCCCACTTGCTTATAATAATCGCCTGGGGAATCTAAATCCGTTTCGAGGTTCATCTAATCAGTAAATTTGCGCGAAGTCAAAGGAGGTTTTGACAATGAAACACTCAGACTGGACACAAGCTGATTCACGCGAAGCCAAACAGGTCTGGGAAGAATACCAAAAGCAGCATAATCTCTCGGATCGAATTGGACAAACAGCGGGGATTGATCCAAAAAGTAGGCGCATTTGGTTTGGCTCTTCAATTAGAGACATTGTCCTCCAAAGAAATACTGAAGGATTGAATTCTCCTATTTTCTTTGAACGAGTTGGCTCTGAAACCTATTTCCGCAAAGGAGTTCGTCGGTGATTCGCGGAATGGTTTCGGCTGATGAAATACGATATTATGCTACTCGTCTTCTTGAGATATTTCCTCCTCGTCGGATTTAGAGGAAACTTGAGTCCCAAGAATCCAGTTAGCCAGGCGCGACTGGATTCGTTTGAGGCGTTCTTCGGATAAATTGCCAATCGCGCCGTGGAGAATATCTGCAGAAACCACGGCCAGACGAGTTACGCGAATGAGGCTGGTAGTTTTGAGTCCGGTCTGTGCAAAATCTGAATCTGTATCGCGAATTATCTCGTCAAGTTCAAGCACTTCGTGATGAAGCCGAGAAGAAATCATACAAATCAGCCAATCCTTGTATGGACCGGGTAAAGACCGCAAAACAAGTGCAGGTCGGAGATTGCCAGCGGTCTGATCCGTTTGAGGAAAAGCAAAGAGCGTGATCTGACCTTCCTGAATCATCTAAAAGATTCCTTGATATCTGTCAGTGTATAAGGCGCTTCTTCATCTTCCAGACCACGCATCGCCGATGTAAGAGATAAGTCAGTCCACATCGTATCTTCTTCACGGTCCTTCGGTATTTTGTGCCGCGATTTAAGAAATTCGACAAAATCGAGAACTTCCCGCAGTACAGGCTCTGGAAGAGTTTGCAAATGTTGAGAAATATGATCTAATGTTGTCATAACAAAATCCTCATTAAAAACGGGCGTACACAGATTCGTTCCTTCGTAATCACCCCGCCCGAAGCCGATTAATCTTGCTCGCCGCGACCCCCGCCCCAAATCCATTGTCGATATTGACCACGGTCACGCCCGACGCGCAACTGTTCAACATACCCAGCAGTGCTGCTAACCCCTTAAAACTCGCCCCATATCCCACGCTAGTCGGTACGGCAATAAGCGGTACATTGACCAGACCACCGACCACACTGGGCAGTGCACCTTCCATACCGGCCACCACGATAATCACACTCGCATCCGATAGACGTTCTCGACACGCCAGCAAACGGTGAATCCCGGCAACTCCCACATCGTAAAGTGTTTCGACTTCATTGCCCATCACCCGCGCAGTTTCCACGGCTTCTTCTGCCACTGGCAAATCGGATGTGCCCGCGGACACAACCAGAATTTTACCGATTGTTTCCGCAGCGGGAATCTCTCCTGCGACGACCACCGTGCGAGCGAGCGCGTTGACATTTGCCTCGGGATATTTTGCGACCAGAGCATCGCGCATCTCTGCATTTGTGCGCGTCGCCAGCAGTGCCGCGCCCGATGACACAATGCGGTCTGCTATGGCGACCACTTGCTCAACGGTCTTTCCCTCACAAAAAATAACCTCGGGGAATCCCTGTCTCATCGTGCGATGATGGTCAATGCGCGCAAAACCAAGCTCTTCAAACGGCAAGTGTGCGAGGTTTGCAAATGCCTCATCCACATCTGTTTGTCCCTGTGCAACAGCCTCTAACAACGCGCGTATGCGTTCTGGTGTCACGCCGCCCCCTCCGCTTTGATCTGTCCCAGCAAATCCATGAGATGATTCGGATCGTCTTCTGTCATCAACGTGCGGCGATAACGCGCCGCGCCGGGCACCCCCTTGATATATGCCGCGAGGTGCCGGCGCATTTCCAGGACGCCATAGCGCAAGCCCTTAAACGCGATAGACGCCTTGAGATGGTGAACGGCCATTTCCAGACGGTCATCTTCCGTTGGTCCGGGCAATAATTCTCCCGTATTCAGAAAGACTTCCATGCGCTTAAAAAGCCATGGATTGCCAATAGCCCATCGCCCCACCATCACCAGATCACAACCCGTTTTCTGCATTATCTCCTTTGCGGCCTCTGGACCACGCACATCGCCATTACCGATTACGGGAATAGAAACCGCGTTTTTGACTTCCGCGATAATATCCCAGTCTGCGCGGCCCCCAAATTTTGCCTCGCGCGTGCGCCCATGCACGGCAATTGCCGCTGCACCAGAATCTTCAGCAATCCGCGCAACTGCAACTGCCTGATTGGCTTGCGACCATCCACTTCTAATTTTCAGCGTCACAGGAATATCCACGGCTCGCACCATTGCGGCAATGATCTGTCCCAATCTTTCAGGTGTATTGAGCAGGGCTGCACCCGCATTTCGCGTCACGATTTTTTTTACCGGACACCCACAATTGATATCGATAATATCCGGTTTTCGCTCTGCCACAACCCGTGCACCTTCGGCCATGACCTCGGGTTCTGATCCGAACAACTGCGCGGAAATCGGAAACTCATCGGCTTCAAAATCGAGATATTGATTCGACCGCTCACTGCCGTCAGCCAGCCCCCTGGCACTGACCATCTCTGTAACCGCAAAGCTCGCACCCTGTTGCCGGCACAGCATGCGAAACGACCGGTCTGTAATACCAGCCAGTGGTGCCAGCGCTGTCCGACCGGGGATATTTACCCCACCGATTTTTACGCCCATATCATTCATTCTGATGTTTCTCGCGCCTCTAACAACACTTTTGACAATTGCTCGGCAAATTTCACCTGACTATTGTCCTCGGGTTCATAGCCGATTTTCTTTCGCGCATTGGAAATCGTCCAGAAATTGTGTGAATTGCCGCTAATGCCGTAAAAAATTTGAAATGGGATACCATGTTCATTTTCAATATTTTCAGCCTCAATGCTTTTCACAATCAACTGCACCTGATCCCGAATGCTCAAATACGCGCCCAATCCCCGATGCATGCTTTTCAGATTCGTGGATTTCGCGCGATCCATATCGGTCTCGCGCGGGCCTCCTATTCGAATCTGCACATTCTCCAATTTTTTGCCGCCGTTCATCAATCCCGTTGCAAAGGTGAAGCCCAACAACTCATATTGCGCCTTTGCCCAGCCGTAATAATTGTCGGAAAGCGGATACATCTCTGGCGTTACAAATTCCTGCTTGCCCGCCCAGATCAGATTTTCGTAATAATCTGCCGCGTGATTTGAACTGATGATCACAGCACGTCGAACATTTTCCTCCACACAAGTCTGATACACATTGTGCGCCATATCGATATTCGTCATCTCTGCCCAGAAGCGATCCGCATCGTCTCTTGTCCGCACAAATCCGCAGTGGATAATCGCATCCTGCCCCCTAAAATACTCCCGATACGCATCTCGGTCCCGATTCGTCAAATCCGCAATCACCACATCGCGTACTTCCTCGCCTTCGCGATTGGTCGTCTTCACATCTAAAATTGTCAGATCATATCGCTCGCGCAATACAGGCAACATCCGCCCGGCCACATAACCCGTCCCCCCGGTAATGAGCACTTTTCTTTTTGACATATCTACCCCTTAAACTAATAGTTAGATCACGCGCCCAACATACGATGCGCTTCAGCCCTCGCACCATTCTGCAACCAGTCAATAGGCGTTTCTTCATCCTGAGTCGGATTTACCCACACGATTTGCTGCAAATCCACTACCCTATCCGATGCATCCTTAAATGCGCCGCGTGCGCTTTCATCCTTAGAGACTGTTTTAAAACTCATTTTGCCCCTCCCCGGCTATGATCTATTGTCCTGTCATTCTGAGCGGAGCGTAGCGTAGTCGAAGAATCTGCTACTAAAGTAGGTGGAAAAGATGCTTCGGCTACGCTCAGCATGACAAAACGCCGGACATCCGTAGCATCAGGTATTAATTTTAAAACAGCTTCTTAGAAGTAACCAGCCGATCCGTTGCAATCGCCGCTTCAATGAGATGAACATCTTTGTCAACAATCGCCTTCTGATCCCTATGCACGGCCTGATCAATTCTATTTCGCAAATTGTTATCGCGTTCCTTTTCCTTCTCAATGCGATAAACCCGCCTACGACCGTACATTTGCCTGCGCCATCTTCTCGAATATCTGGACAGGTGATTACGCCATTCTATCATTATAGCATCTGTCATCACAACCCGGTGCCCAGCATCTAATACCGTCTCCAAAAATCTCCGACACGCGCTTGAAACCGGATGCTCCGTTTCACCCGCAGAATGCACCACATCGGCATCAATCACCAATCGCCGAGAACCCTGATTTGCCATTATTCTCCCCGCTCTTCCACCGCATCCAAATATGCACCCTCTGCCTTCCATTCAATATCGCCAAAGTCCTCTGGCCAATCCCCAAAAGCCCCATTTTCGTCCAGATCAGCACTTTCGATTGACGTCGTTCCATCTTCATCACTACGCAAAAACCAGTGTAGCTTTACCAGATCTGGATCAAGATCACGCTGTGCCACCAACGTCTGTACATTCAGTAATAACAAAGCACTGTGTGTCTCCACTACCAACTTCACACCGCGCTTCGCTGTCTCTGCCAAAATTTTTGCCAGTGCATATTGCGCTCGCGGGTGCAGGTGCAACTCCGGCTGTTCGAGATACACCAGTTGCCCCGGCTTTGCAACCAAAAGCGCGACAAGCACGGGCAGTACTTGCGAAACGCCAAGACCAACATCTGAGATACTTACGAGATCTTTACCACCTCGCCTCGCTTTTGGTAATCGTCCAACCAGCAACTCAATTTGCGCATCATTAACGACTTTGGCAAAAATTTTCCATGTTAGACCAAGGTCTGACAGCATAGCTTCCAGACGCTTTAGCCGGTCATCTCCGTTTTCCTGCCATTCTGCGATAATCGTGGCGACATAATTTTCAAATGTACCAGGGAAATCAGTGCTCGTAGCAGTCCTGGGATAATCACGCTGGGGATTGTCGCGTAATCCAGGGACGTGAATCATATTGTGTAGTTCTTCTTGAAAAACAAAAAAAGAAAATATCCCGGACTCGTAAATTTGAAGCACCGGTGAGAACTTAACTTTTGCCTCATCGTTAAGAGCCTCAAACGCGACATTGAGAAAACACCGATTTCTGAAAACCGACCACTTCATGCCTTCAGGTAATTTTTTTTGCCTAACTATTGATATAACCTTTTCTAGTTCACCAGAACTTTGGTTTGGACTTAAAGAAAAAGAATAATTACCTACTCCAATAATCATTTCTCGGATTTCTAGCGTTTGATCTTCATTAAGAGAAAACACAACTTTAAGCGTCGGATATGCTGCGTGGTTTATTTCGACACTGAATCCTTGGCAATCAGAATTTTTCTGCAAACGCGAAATGAATTGGTCAAAAGAAGTAAAATTTACATTTGGACCATTCAACAAAAGTGGTCCGGGGTCATAACTCGCTTCAAGCGTCTGCTTCATCAGCAACAGGGGTTGCATGATACTCGATTTGCCAGAACTGTTCGCACCCGCCAATATTGTCAGCGGACGAATTTCAATCCGACTCTCATTGGCAAGCGATTTGAACCCCTGTACAGAAATTGCAGTAATACCCTTGTCCTGATCATTTTGGGGATCATTTTTTAATATTTGCTGCTTTGCCATTATCAAGTTCCTTTATCACGACAATGGAAACGGCATCCCGACCTGTGAGAAGTGTCTAAATTGATCTTCACCGCGCAACACAATCGGCTGCCACGCTTGCTTATGTGAATTGAGCGTGGTCTGTTTGACATGTGGTGGAATAAATCTTACGGTCAACCCACATCGCCGCCGGTTTGACCGATTGGGATTGCTCGCGTGAAACAATTGCCCATCGTGAACCGACATCTGCCCGGCCTTCAATACAATATCGACCGCCGCGCTATCATCGACATATTCATCCGGGATCTCCTGGTTAATACTCAGCAAATTGCCCTCGCGCTCTGACTTGCCGTGCATGGCAATCCCATTTTTGTGCGATTCCGGAATAAAACGCATACACCCATTCTCCACATCCGCATCGTCAATGGCGATCCAGGCCGTGTGTGCAATGGGCGGTTTCAGCCCCCAGTACGTAATATCCTGATGCCACGCCACAAATATCTTTGCCTCTGGATCGGGATATTTGCAAAAAAAGTGGGTGGATAATAGCATCACATTATCGCCCATCACTGTCTGCATTATGTCTAAGATGCGCTTATCCGTTGCCAACTGCCAGACAAATGCCTCGTCAAAATGCCGCCCCTGCAGACCGATCTGGCACTCCTCCTTGCCTTCACGCGCTTCCAAATCGTTAAATAACGCGCGAAAATGCCCGATCTCTCGTTCTGAAAACACATCGACTTTTGTCAAAAAACCCTGCGTCTCATAAGTTTTGACCATAGAATCCAAAGGCATGGTGCATTCCTTTCGCAAGCAATGGTGAGTTGCATATAAACTATATCGGCTGCCTTTTTTGCGCAACCCGTTTTCCAAATTGCTTAAAAACGAACCGGTTCAAAAGCGATACCACGCAGAGCTTACCCAACGCAGTTTCGCATATCAAACCGGCTTTTAACCGTTTATATCATCTGTATCAGGCACCAATCTCGCGCAAAAAAGATGGACTCAGCGTACCGCGCGCCACCTCTGCCACAGGTCCTGCCATTGTCAGATTAAATTCTTCATCCACATCAATCATCAACGTGCCTCCGGGAGCCTCCACTGTCACAGGTGATGAGACCAGTCCCAAACGCACCGCAGCACTCGCCGCAGCGCACGACGAAGATCCCGATGCCTGCGTTTCACCTGCGCCGCGTTCCCAGATCAAAATGAAAATTTTTTGATCCCCCGTGGGCACGACCAACTGCACATTGGTTCGCCTCGGAAAAATCTCGTGGTTCTCCAACTCAGGTCCCAGGCGCAACAAATCATCGCGCGACCACGCTTGTCCTTTGGGCTTAAACACCACACAATGGGGATTGCCCACGCTCACACCTGTAAATACCATATCTTCACCAGCAGCGGTAATCGGTTGTTCGATCAGTTCTTCCACCCCGAGCGAACATGGCAATGCCCCTGGTTCAAACGTCGCCTCCCCCATCTCCACAGTCGCCGCACTCGCATCGCCCCATTCGTCAATATGCAAATCAATATGAACCAGTCCCCCCGGCGTATCGACTGAGAATGCCGTCTTATCTACCTTACCAGTGGCATGCAAATACCGCGCAAAAATCCTCAGCCCATTGCCCGATTTCTCCGCCTCACTGCCATCAGGATTCCATATCCGCAACCCAAAATCCGCGCGGCCAGATGCTTCCAATGTCAAAATGCCATCACTCCCCACCCCCCAATTGCGATCACAAATTTTCTCAATGCGCTCTGGCGTCAATTCAAACGTCAGTTCTTTTGGATCCATCACCAGATAATCATTGCCCAATCCATGACCCTTAAAAAATCCGTTCTTCATAATTGCTCCTGTTTTTTATCTGAACTCCTAACTAACAATTACCGCGACCCGATGCATCGAATTATTGAGATACCCCTTCGGGTTCCATACAATGGCGTGTGGCTGACTGACACCTTGCGAATCGGTCGCCCTTGCCCAGATCTCGTAATATCCAGCTTTGGGAAATGCAACCTTCGCTCGCCAGTTCTGCCATGCATACGCATTGACTGGCGCATCGAGCTTCGTATCAAGCCATGTAGCACCAAAGTCGATTGACACACGAACAGAATCAACCTTCCGATCTCCCGCCCACGCATGCCCGCGCACTTCCAGAGTCCTCCCTGCCATCTTGTGACCGGTAGCGGGATTTGTAATTAACGACTTGACCTTCATAGCGTGGATAATCTCGAAGTCCTTCTCATCTACCTTTTCTCCGGGCGCTATCATCCGATTGGGTACCCGATAATCCATTCCCGTCATCTTCGGACCATCGTGAACCCGATCTCGCAACCAGATGCGGGTCAGCCATTTCTGCGAGCATGACCCCGACCATCCGGGAATGATCAGCCGCAACGGCGCACCATTCATAGGATGGATCGCTTTGCCGTTCTGGGCAAAAGCGATAAGGTTATGTTCGTCCATGGCTTTCTCAATCGGCACCCCGCGCGAGAGGGGAAGCTGTCCTTCCTCGCCAGAAACATGGGTATCGGCACCTACATGCGCGGTATAAACCACATTATCTTTTACCCCGGAAGCCTTGAGAACATCAGATAGGCGAACGCCGGTCCACTCCGAGCACGCCACAGCACCATAGGTCCATTGACTACCGTCCGCAGGAGGATTAAAAAAGGCGCGACCATTGCCACCGCACTCCAGTGTCAGTGCTCTCTTAACAACTTCAAATCGCTGTTTGAGATCGGCAATACTGAGCGTCATGGGAGTATCCACCAGACCATCAATGGTCAGTTCCCAGCCCACTGCATCCGTATTCTCTGGCGGAATGCCATTGTTGCGGATAAAATGTCTCTCTGTCGGAGTAATAGCATCATCGAGCAAGTGCGGAGGCGTTTCGGCATTCAATGGCCGATCATTGAGCACGGTCAAGCCATCCTTACCCTGAATCATATCCTCCGAAGCGAGCGCGACAGGAATAAAATGAGCCGGAATATTGCGATGAAACGGGATAGCCGCCCCAACCATTGCCCCCATCATCGCCAACCCAGCCTTCTTCAAAAATCCACGCCTGTCGGGATGCGTCTCGCGACCAAACAATAAGTAGTCAGCCTCATGGGGATTGTTCTGATAGAGATCGAATAAACCTTGTTCTTTAGTGTTTTTGTGCATAATCGCTACCTCTTTTCCGCTGCCAACATCAGCCGCTCGCCCTTGGGTTCCGGTATTGGATCGCCAAACTCTTTTGCGGTATCAATCCAGAGAGCTATCGCTTGATTGACGTTCTTGAGAGCGGCTTCTTGTGTGTCATCATGAACCATGCATCCGGGAAGCTCAGGTACTTCAGCCACAAAAGCATCATCCTCATTGCTCCAATAGAGAATGATCTCATATTTGTACATAACTCATTCTTCTCCAGTATCCACTATCATTCGCATCAACTCAGTTCAATATTCACTACCGAGGTTCAATCTTTACGCCCCAGAGACTCCAAGCGCGTCAGCCAGTCGCTAAACCGAGGGCATTCAACACGAATCGCGTCCAAACCTATCTCTATTGCTATAAGGGGACCATCAACGACCTTCTCATACTGACTTATAATCTTCTCAATCCGTTTGCTCAGTGCCGTTTCACTATTGTCATTAATATCCTCAGGCGTCGGAAACTTCTCTCGGATACTCCGCAATTCTTCAACGGACTCTTCCGACGCATCAATCGCATCCGCAAAGGCATCCACATTTGAGAATAGCAGCCCCTCGAACTCATATTGTTGGACATAGGGAATAACACGCGACTGGTCCCAAGATCGATTTATCTTTCTCGCAACTCTTTCGAGTATGCGCTGTTCTAACTGTTCAGGAGTTGCAGTATTTTTGTCACGAAACCCGTAAAAATCAACCAACGAAGTTACGCGGTTGAAGCTCCAAATCAGCCTTGCTATATCCGAGGCCAACCGCTCTACCGTTACGTTGCCATTGAGTAATATAGGCTGTGGTTCCACGCCTTTTGACCGCAGATGGTCTGCAAGCACATTCTTTACGAACTCCTCTTCGGTTGGCCCCTCCACTGATATGGCGAGTCGTATCACGGACGTCCTCCGAGCAGGTTCTTCTGCCAAAGCTCACCCGAGGTGAAGTTTTCGTCGAGCCATACGCGATAGTCCTCCGGTGCCAATTTGCGAAACTTAGTGCGTCCATCCTCCATATCCAACACAAAGATCTCATCCAGATCGAACGCATCAACAAGTAAGGGCGATTGTGTTGCTACAATGACCTGCCTTTTCCTAGACAGGGCCTTTATCATACCCCCAATCAAGGCGATGGCTGCCGGATGCAGACCCAGTTCTGGCTCATCTAACAGAAGAACATCGGGCAACATCTCCAGTGGAAGATTGAGGAGTGTCACCAGAGCGAAGAACCGCAGTGAGCCATCAGATGTGAGATGGGCGCCAAAGGTCTTGTCCATTCCTCTGGCCTTCCAACGCAACAACACTTTTCCATAGCTCTCCTCAATCACAAAACGATCAAAGCCAGGCAGGATCCGACCAATATGCTTACAGATCAGCTCAAATCGCTTAATGTCTTCCCGCTCCAACCGGTGCAGCACGGCAGCCAGGTTACCACCATGACTAAGAAGCTGATTGTTGTCCTCCACATCCCATCTCTTTTTGAAGTTCGAGCCATCGGAAGTATCGTGAAACTGATATACCGAACAACTCCGCAGCAGATCGACAATGGTCTGGGTGGTCACGCGATAGTTCGCCAGAGGTGCGTGGGGCGGTATCTCCTCCACTATCTTTGCTTCTGTGTGACCAATTCCGAGATGTTGCCAGTCTTCGTTCGTGGGTCCACGAAATGCCTCTTCCGTAAATATAAGACGGTCAAGCTGAGCATGAGCGAGTGAAATCCGATAATCGTACCGACACAGTGATGTTCGTATAGTTTTCGGATCAATAATAAATGTGGTTTGCATAGTTACTGTGACACTCAGTTGCGGGCTGCGCTTACTGCCATCAAACAACTGATCATCGGCTCCGCCTTGCATTGCGACGAACTCACCCAGCCTACGAGGCCCGAGCATCCAACTCAGCATTTCGAAAAAGCGAATAAAATTGGACTTGCCCGACCCATTGGCACCAATTAAGACCGCCGCTTTGGGAATACCCAAAAGCTCGACATCTGCTAATGATCGGAAACCCTTAATACGGACCTGTTCTATGAAGGTTGTTTTATTCATCGCATATTCTCCCTACACTGAAGCTTCCAGTAGCACATCGATCAAAGAGAAATATCATTGCGCATTACTTTTAAGAGGCCGGGATGTGGTGAATTCTTCATAGCCATCGATATCTCTGATCGCCCTTCAATGGATATTCACTATTGATCCAAGTTTTTCTGGATGGTTCCCAGGTCTCGGTTGAGATCTTCGAGATCGTATTGGGCCGGCACTTTTCTGGCGCGGGCATAGTCCATCATCTCCCACAAGGAAACACCAGCATCGCGAGCAGCGCGTGCCAGTGTGAGCTTGCCATCCCCGTATAGACGGGCGTAGTGCTCCAGCTTCCATTGCCGGATCGCTTTTGACAGCAGGCGCCTCACAGTGGTCGAGCGATCAGCCTGCTCGACATTCTCGATGAGTTCCAATTCACGTACCAACTCCAAAGGGAGTCTGGTGCTCACTATACGTTCCTTCTTCATTGCTTCGCCTCATAACAAAAAAACATGAAATTCTACAAGTCAAGTTACAACTCACCAAATCTCTCTCGCAGATTGATAACCTCGCCGCTTTTGGCTGACTCGTATCCCGCCTGCACGATGGCAAGGCTCTTCCGCTCGCTTCTCCCCGATGTCGGACCTTCGATTCCTTCCAGCACATAGTCCGCGAAGTCCTCGATTTCCTCCGCAAATGCCGAGCGAACGCTTCCGGGATAGGTAATTTCCTCTCGCTGATCGTCATTTGCCTCACACCATACTTTACACAACTCCTGAGTCGCCTGCAACAGCCCTTTATCTCCGCAAATTACATACCCACCCGGCGGATTTGGAAACTTCACCTCGCAGCTTTGCAACACCGTCGTCTGAAATCCCGCGTCCATCGTCAAAAGCCCCGTCATAGTCCCCTCCACATCATCTCGCCGGAAACTGCGAGCGTGATGCTCTTTCATATAGACCGATGTAACCTCTCCAAAAACGTATCGGAGCATCGCCATCGTGTGAATGCCGTGAAGCATCCAGGTACCCGTTCCCCCCTGCTGTGGATCGGAAAGCCACTCGCGTCGCCCCGGATAGGCGTAGGTAGGCCGCGCCCGAAATCCCGACGACACCGACGCCGACACCACTTCCCCGATATAAAGTCCCGTATCCACCACATTTTTCAAAAAACGCGCCATGGGATGGTAGGACATGCTCTCCGCGACATAGAGACGCACACCCGCGCGATCAGCCGCATCAATCATTCGGGTCGCATCTTCCACCGTCAGCGCCATCGGCTTTTCCACCAGCACATGCTTTCCAGCATCGGCAGCCGCGATCGCCTCAGGACAATGGTTGGGATGAGGCGTACAGAGCGAAACCGCATCAATATCGGGATCCACCAGCGCATCGTCGAAATCCGTGTACGTCTTCTCTATCCCAAACGCCTCTGCCCTATCTCTCAAATGATCCGGATCTCGATCCACCAGACACGTCACCTCCACCTTCCGCCCAAGCTCTTGTGTGCCCTCCACATGATGGCTCCCCGCCCATCCGACGCCGAAGACAGCCATTCGAACAATATCGCTCATTCAATCGAACTCCTATTATCTCCCCGATCACTTTCTTCCTCCACAATCTTGGCAACCGTATTCAGATGTCGTTGCGGCATTCCATTCCGGTCTCTGGGCAACCGGTCCCCGATAAACTCGTCGTATCCAATCTGTCCCGCTATATCCTCTGCTGGAATTCCCCCGTTCAACGCCTCGCGAACCGCCTCCCGAACACTCGCCAGATAGCTGGCCTCCCACTGAATCCAGTCCTTTACCCGACCCGCGCCAAAGAGGACATCACCGTGACCCGGAACCAGAATATCGATATCGAGCGTCAGAAGTTTGTAAAGAGAACGTTCCAACACCTCGCTATTACCCGCTCCGATCGCGGCCACGATACCGGTCACCACCGAATCACCTGCAAACAAAAGCCGGTGTTCCTCTATGTAAATACTCACGCCATCCGGGCTATGTCCCGGCGTCGGAAACATCCACGCCTGCAATCCACCCAAATCTATTCGAAGCTCATCCCGATAGGTGATGGTCGGCTGGATCACCCGGGCCCGCGCCTCGGCCTCATCCACTTCCCAGCGCGCCGCCCACCCCGGTATCTGTTTCTCGATCTCCGCAGGCGTGAGAGCATGTGCAAAAACCTCCCCTTTCGCCAGAGGACCCGCCCCAAGAATATGGTCTCCGTGACCGTGGGTAAGTGCCAGCAGATCTGGCTCGAACCCGCTTCCACGAATAAAGGAGGCCATAGCGGCCCCCTCATCTTCATAATTGCTCCCGTCAATCGCCAGTGCAGCTCGTCTCCCGATCACAATGCCGTTCTTACCATCCACAAAACGGCTATCAACGCTAAAGATCCCGGGGACGAGTTCATTGAACATCCAGAACCTCCATATCTTCGACTCTTGCCTTACTACTGCACCCCAAACAGCGCGAAGGAGAAATTCGGTGCTGGATCAACCAGGTCGCTTCGATTCTCCAGATAACGCCGCTTTTGCTCCTCGGACGGAATGGTCTCTATCTCCGCAAAGCCAATGCTCGACAGTTCCTCATTTAATTCCTCGGGCGTAAACACGGACAACATCGGCTCTCCGCGACGAGCCACAAATCGGTCTAACTTATCGGCGAAGGCCAAGCTCTCTTCGGGGATAAGATGCCTGGCGAGCTTATAATCGAAAACAATGCGACTGCCCGGCGCGGCGACATCCGCAACGCGACCAAGTGTCTCCCGTATCGCATCCTTCGTGAGGTAATAAGTCGTTCCCAACCAAGAAAAAAAAGCGGGCTTCTGTGGATCGAAACCAGCCCGGATAAGTGCCTCATTCAGCTGGTCAGTCTCAAAATCAATGGGAACAAATACCAGATTGGACGGAACATCGCCGTTGACCACGCGCACCTGTTTCTCTTTTGTCGCCTGGGTCGCGGGGTGATCCAACTCAAATATCCGCACGCTATCTGCGAGTTCCTTGTGGCGCATGGAAAACGTATCGAGACCAGCACCGAGGATCACATACTGTCCGACGCCCTCCGATATCGCCTCCATGAGGCGGTCTTCGGCATATCTGGCTCGCAGGATAACTTCGGTGTGTATGGGACGGAACAAATGAAACACCTTGTGAACAACGAACCAGCTAAGCAGTCTGTTTTTAGCGATCACACGCCAGATAAACGGCACCATATCAACCGCATAATCATCGGCAAAAACCGGGGATTTGCTCTGCTGTTGATGATACGCGCGTACACTTGCTGCGAGCGCTGCTGTCTTGCTCGTCCTGTGTTTTTGTGCGGATATTCCAGATTGAAGTGAAGACATATTCCACCTACCAGACCATCACCACGGCCATTGCTTCATTAAGACGCGTGTACAACAAATCAAATGCCTCTGCGGCATCCTCAAAATCAAAACGATGTGTCACCATTGCTTCAGTTTGAATTTTATCTTCCATCAACAATTGAATCGCCGTATCCGACCCCTGTGGCCGGTACGCGCTATCCAGATATCCCCCAATCAGGCGTTTACCTTGAATTTTTGACGAATCCAGAGGCAAAGGCTCGCCCTCATACAAGCCCACGACCTGTAACAACCCACCTCGCCTTACCATATCTTGCGCCTGCGCAAACGCCTGTGCGCCCGCACGCCCGCCCACCGCTTCAACCACAACATCTGCGCGCAGACCACCGGTTAACTTCTTCACCGCTGCAATTGGATCTGTCTTACTCGCATTCACCACAGCATCAGCACCCAACTGATCAGCCAAATCGCAACGCAAGTCCAACGCATCGACTGCGATCACGCGACAATTTTGCAAATGTCGCGCGACCTGCATACAGCAACTCCCCACCAACCCCTGTCCCAAAATCACCATGGTATCATTTGGCCCAGCTCCCGTTTCTCGCATCCACAGCACCGAACTCGTAGTCAGGGGCCAAAAAGTCGCGGCTTCGGATGTAACCGCATCGGGTAGCGAAACCACAGATGGTTTGTTGCCCGCATTGACAACCTCAACAGCCACGTACTCGGCATGCGGCGCCAGAGCCGCCACCCGTTCCCCCATCGACAAATCATCGACCTGCGCCCCCACCTGCACAATCGTTCCAGCGAGCGAATATCCCATCCTTTGGTGATCAATCGCTTCTTCTCGCACATACCGCCGCCAGATCTCAGACCCCCTGCTGATCAGCGTGCGTTCTGTTTTGATGAGCACCTCTGTTTGCCGAATCTCTGGCAACGGCACATCTTCAATCTCGACATGGTACGCGCCTTCGGGTTTGATCACGCGCTTCATGGAACACCTCCCGGTAGTTGGGAATTAAAAATTACGAATTATCCCCTCCCCGCCCAAACGGTCAGCAATCAGCTCGCCATGCCTCCAATAAACTGCTACGCAGTTGTACATCGCTCCTTAATTCCTAATTCCTAATTCAATCACCCAATCATACATCGCCCCGGCACGCTCCACAGCGCGATCCACATCTTCGCGCAACATCAATCGCTCCTCCACTAATTTTCGAGCAGCTTGTGCCACACAGTCCAGAAACGCTTCGCGGCTACCATAGCGCTGGGCAATCGATAGTCGAGAATCCCCTTCGCGCTCATCCTCATCGCGCGCAAACGGCACCCACATCCCATCCAGGCCAACGAGCGCATCGGTCGCGCCGTGTTGTCGATACCGCCATCCCGTAAACGTCCCCAAAGGCACGACCACCTCTGGCATGCGAATACCCGCGACCTCATTGCCATCTCGATCGACCTGGGGCACGCGCACCCCAAAAGGACGTCCTTTTTCAGGCGGCTCGCAATCGATAATACCCGTATTCCATCTGTTCCCCCAGTTCAATCGCAAAGGCCGCCGCATGCGAACAGGACTTCGCAAGTTGGGAATAGTGGGAAATTTCAAATCGTCAGCATCGACCAGAGAACCATCCGCAATGCGACCATACCGGCTATCAGGAGGGGCAACGCCCTCGCGCACCCAACGATCTAACGCAACGAGAAGCGCGCGCTCTGCATAGCGAAAATTCACGGGATTTGGGGGTATTATTTGACGTGGATTTTTGGGCACATCACCCGGACCGTGTTTTGTACTTGCAAAGTGATAAACGCGAACCAATGGATGAACCTCCACATCCTCGTGCCCGCGTATATCCGTGTGAACCAAAGACGCACTGCGGTTCCAGTATTCGGTTGAAGTATTGGTATAAAAAATGCGAGGTGTCACCCCCGCGGCGTCACAGCGATCCAACAACCCACCCTTTTCCTGGGTCTCGAGATCTGTTTGCGGCAAATCTGTAAACGGAAACCACTCCGTGGGATACAACGCATCAAAATGCGCGCTGGCATGCCGCGAAGGCTGTGCAAACCGATGGTTAAACGACCCCCGTGCGCCGCCTGCAACATTGGCAAATACCCCATCAAAAACCTTTCGGCCAGCCTCATCCCCATTAAAACCCTCATACAACATATGCCGCAAAAAACGCCCACTTTGCGACGATCCAAAAGCATAAGCCCGCTCAATCGCATTGCCGAGTGGATTGCCATCTGTTCCGTATTTCAAAAACGACACAAAATCCCGGGTTGCGGCAAAACCCGTTCCCATCACAGTTGGATTTTTGCCCGTATAAACCAGATTGTAAATGCGTCCCGGTTCAAATCTCTGCGGAAATCGGATCGCGGCGCGCCCATCTTCCAGCCGATCAAACGCCCATTGATCGCGTCCAATTTCCTCGGCTTCATCATACGGATACGCCCGCACAGTGAGCACTGCATCGCCATCTTCCACGGGTTCGTAGGGATCGTGATAGCGACTCCCCAGAGAATGCAAATCCGTCTCTGCATTCACGAGAATCTCACACGCCACAGGACCAGTAACATCGACCACTGGCGCGTCCAGAGTCATCAAATTGGTAGCGCCCTCTGCTTCAGGCGGCACATCGGCCTGCCAACCACACGCGGCAATCGTATAACCCTGCCGCATCAAAAAGCCATCGCCAAAATGTGTGGCAATCTCTGGCATATTTGATCCCTGCGCCAGATTAAACATAGGCAAGATATTTTTGCGCCCGCGATTGACCACATTGTAAAACACCGTGCCATTGCCCCGAGCGGCCTCAACTGGCTTGAGCAAATGCACATCGGCTCGAAAAACCACCTGTCCGCTTCTTTCGTCAACGGGCGCGAGATTTAAATCGACAATCGCCTCGTTTTGTTTGTGATTGGGATCAAGCGCGAACCACGCACTACCGCAAAGAGCTTCATAAGCTCCCACTGCGCCGTATAACTTGCCATCCAGTACAGCTTTCCGAGAAGTAATTTCCAATTGCGTGAGCATAATTCAAAAGCTTTCAGTTGTCAGTTGTCAGTTGTCAGTCCACCCAGCCCCCAAGCATTCAGCCTTCAGCGGTCAGCGGTCAGGCCACTCAACCCAACCAGTCCCCAGCCCCCGAGTTGTCAGTTTCATCATCATGTCCCTAAAGCGCAGTGAGATCAAAGGGATTGGACCACGCCTTGTCGCCATTTGGTGCAATAATCTCAAAACGCACGTGTTTTGAGCCGGGCCTCAGCTTGAAAGTGGCGGTCTCAAACAGCTCACCACCCTCGTGGTATTCGGTCCCCCTCAAATCTAATACCGCAGCAATGCGCTGTGCAGGTGAGCATTTTACCGTGACCTCAACCGTGCGACCTTCCCCACTATGCAACTGAATATCAAAAATTTGTGGACCCGTTGATGAATAACCCGCACCAGATTCCAGCGCTTCAACAATGGCTTCGGGCGACCGTTCCTTCACGCGCACCATAGTCCAGCCCTGATACGTATCACGCGCTTCTGATTCAGCCGCGTGGGAATCGTCATTGCCCAGTGCCGGGAGCAACTGTCCAGACAAATCCATCCAATCGTCCCAATGCACAGAAGACTCACCGCGCCCGGCGCACCGACAGGTCGTATTAAAAACTTCTATTCCCGCCAACCCCGTCAGCGGTATAGTGTCCCGCAAAATATTGATCCCACTCCAGTGCGGATGTGCGAGCCAGATCGAGCCGCCCTGTTTTTTTACTTCGTCAATCACATGTTGCGGCGGCATCGCCCGGGCATCCATATCCGCTGAAATATTGAGTGCCACAAAATGGTGGCGGTCGCCGCCAAAGGGATTGTCGGGATGCAATTCAGCACCCTGAATAAGCGTAAAATTTTCAGGACAGGTCAGTGTCTCGACAAATGTGATATTGTTGTGATCTGATACACACAAATAATCATAGCCCTGATTGACATACCCATCCACGCGTTCTTGCGGTGAAACCCGCCCATCTGAATTTGTCGAATGGCTGTGCAAATTGCCCTTCAGCCACATATAACCATCATCATCAGACAGAACAAACGGATTTACCAACCCATTTTTCTCAGGCATAACCAACTCCTTTGAGTTAATACTTTACCCCTGCCACCAGATCTTCCCATCTCGAACGGACGCGCGGCAAACAAATCGCTGCTCGCCCATCAACACCTGCTGCATCGAATCGGTCAACTCAAATGTCCCCTTTTCCAATTCAAATACGGCAACATCGCCCGCAGCACCAACACCGAGATGTCCAAGATCATCCTCTCGATCAATTACCTGTGCTGGTTCAATGGTTGCGCGTTGAATCACTTCTGCGAGCGGCATGCCCAAATTCAGAAATTTGGACATCGTCGTCGGCAAATCGTAAACGGGACCATCGATATTGTACGAATGGATATCGCTACTGATAGTATCCGGCGGGAAACCATCTTCCATAGCTGCGCGCCCCACGTCGTAACTAAAACTGCCCAACCCGTGACCAATGTCAAAAATCACCCCGCGATCGCGCGCATCCCAAGCCTCAGAAATCACCTTTCCCCGGTTGTCGATAATCGACGCTGGCTGTGTACCGTGAAAACAATGGGTCACAATATCACCGGGGCGCAAAGGCTGAATCAGGTCGCGCAAAGGCACATCGGCATTGCTGATATGAACCATCAGGGGTTTTTCGCACCGATTGGCGGCCTCCAGGGCAATTTGCAGCAAATCGCGTATATCCGCATCACCGCCCACCCCTTTGTACAAACGCACCTTAACGCCCAATGCTGTTTTTGGGTGATTCAAAACCACCTGCGCGCACTCGCTGGCCGACACATAGCCTTCATACACCATCTCGCCGCGCCGCCAGGGCAACCCGACACCCGACAGATTGACATAGGCCAAAATGCGCGTTGAAGACGGCTCAATCACATAGCGTTCCAATCCGCGATAATTGATCCATCCTGCCGTCCCCGTATCCACACTCGTTGTCACACCCGTGCGCGGGCACAAGTCATCTGCCTCTATGCCAAAACTCGACACATCTTTGTACACATGGGTATGTAAATCAATCAGTCCAGGCGTCACGAGACACCCGCCTGCATCAATCACGCAATCGGCCTCACCCAAATCGCGCCCAATAGCTGCGACCACGCCATCTTTCAACGCCACATCCAGTGTGCCATGCACGCCATTGGGCGGATCTATCACCGTGCCACCTGTTACCAACACATCGTATTGATCAGCCATATCTATCCTCATGATCGCTCTGCAATATAGGCTTCTGCATCGATTTTACCCGTGGCAATCAGGTCTCGAAACAGTGTCACAGTTTCAGCCACACCTTCTGCCAGCGGCTTGTGCGCCACCGTGCCAATCGCAGCCTCTAATCCGCTACCATCGACCTCTTGGGGAAATGGCAACTGGATATCTTCAAACGTGATCTTATCCGCGGCCTCGGGCGCGGCCCGATCAATCGCATCCTTCACATCCTGCATATCGGGTGCAAATCCACCCAAATTAAACGCCCCGGCACCTGCGTAATTGGCCCGTGCAGCCTGAATAAACGCACGCGCCGTATCATCGGCATATTGAAAAACCGTGCGCCCGCCATAAGAAATGTGATAGGGCAAGTTCGCCGCCGCTGCGAGCATGGCCGTCGTTGGCGTTGAAGTAATACCCTGATCGCGCCCTACCCCATAGACAACATAGGGCCGAAAACCGATAGAAGACACCCCCTCGTCGAGCCAATACACATGCGCGGTTCCCTCATTCGCCTGTTTGTACACGCCGTAATGCGTATGGGGCATTAGCGTGGAATCATCGTGCATCACAGCACCCGGCTCGTAATCTTCGGGCGCGCCAAATACAGCGACAGAGCTTGCATAGACCACTTTGCCAATGCGCTCCTGCCGGCGTTTCACAGCTTCAAAAACATTTGCGGTACCCACCACATTGACGCGCGCGCCAAGCGGTGGATCGGCCTTGCAAAACGGCACTTGAAGCCCAGCAAGATGAATGACATGCGTAATCTCATTCTCGTCCAGCGCCCCTTCAAAAGCGGGCAAATCCGCAATATCACCAGCCACAAAATTTACCTTCGCCAATTCGTCATCCGACAACAACAATTGCAACCGCCGGGGCTTCGTCGCCAAATCGAATACCGTGACCGGAACCCCTTCGCGCACCAGATTATGCACAGTCCAGGCACCAATACACCCCAATGCACCCGTAATTAAAAAACGCTCGTCAGCCATATTTCCCTCTAAAAAAAATCCGTTGGCATACGCAATCACCAACGGATTTTCGTTATCAAAATAAACCCTTTGCGATTAGAACAACAAGACCGATACCGACTTCTGGATCATAGCAATGGACACAGACGCCATCCCCACGAGGGCCATGCCCACGGAAAAGCCCACCGCCAGTACTGTTGCGTAAAGGCGCCATTGTTTCTTGCCAAAACGACTCCAGAAATAGTAGCGCGCAATCAATGCACCAATGATCTGCGTGATCATCACATGTGGAATATTGGTCAAACTTTGCACATAACCAAAGATGAGCAAAATGGGCAACCCAAACACGGACAAAACAAAAAAGAATACAAGTCCAACGGCAAATCCGGTGGTAATAACCCAGGGTTTCAGAGCCTCAAACAAAATGGGCTGATCATCTGACGACTGCAAAAATGCCCCGTCAAAAGAAGGCACCTGATCTATCTCGTATTGATAGAACAACTCACGGTCCTGAGGATCCATCGCCCTGGAAATGAGCATTTCCGGATTTGGCGTATTCATGTGCGCGCCACTGTCTGCGCTGCGTATTTCTGGCGCAGAAGGCAGCCCTAGTGCTAAAGCATTGGAAATATCGGGCGGTGCGCGACTCAGTGTTGCAGGCGGGTATGGCGGGATCTGTGCTTCATCAAAATTGGTATAAAAATAAGCAGTACTCGACCACGGCCCATACCTGCGCTCTCCAGCGGGTACACCATCTGGATCATCAGGCGTTGCCCGCACCCGCCAGTACCACCACGCATTATTCGACAAATTGGCCGGCGTCCACGTCACAGTGCCCTCTTGTGAATAGTCAACTTCACCGCGCATAGTGCTGGTAATCCACACACACCGCTGAAGGGCACGCAACGGCCAGAACAATTGCACGTAAGGATACGCATCGGACGGAATGGGCGCGAGTTTCCAAATATAGGACCAATACATAAAACTGGTTATAAAAACCAGTGGGACCATAAAAACTTCAGCTCTCAGAATGCTCCTGAAACTGGTGCCTGTCAACTCAATCTCCCGGAAGCGCTGCGCCGCCGCCCCATAGTTATCCAGGCCAAAATCTACAAACCAGATATGAATGCCCCTGAAACCACTCAGAAAAATGGTCGCTTCTTTAATATACGGAATGCTCACATTTTGCCCCACCATACCATCTAAGCGAGCATTCACAAATGAAATGAGAGGCGTATAAACAAATGCAAAAATAAAGAAAAACACCAACAAAGTGGTCGTCACCAACTGCGGGAATAAAATTTTTGATAGAACAATGGTGTACAAACTCGCCAGACAAAACAACACTATGCAGAACCAAATTTTAAAATCGCCTCGCCCGGGCGGCGTTTCCCACGATCCCTTCTCGGTCTTTTCAATCCGCGCGGTTCGCACCCCGCGCCACACCTGATAAAACCCGATGACGGTAATGGCAAATGTAATACCGATACCAAAGCTCATCCAGAAATCAATACCTGTCACAAAGTGCGTCTGAATGGTATCCATCCCCATAAACCAGTGGGGCATATATCCATATTTATGTAAAAGTGGGCTTGCAATAGTATGGATAACCACCCCTACAAAGGACCCTATCACCGCCCAGAAGGGAGCGAGAAAACCTGTAAAAATGGGTCCCAGATGCAGCGTGAAGCCCAGAGGTGTCGCGGGTAAAAAATATCCCGTATATTGCGTAAAATCGACCCAAGGAATTGGAATAAGCTGCACGGGTTGTTCCATAAACGCACCCGTAATAGCTGGCACAGCTACATAAACCATTCCCCACACCACGCCGATCACCGCGCCAATAGAAAACATGCGCCAGCGCCAGGTAATATCCCCACTGCTTTCTTCGGCCAATGCCATGGCCCCATGCGCGTTGATGGGTGCAAACGGAAATGGCAGATTCTCGTAATCGGACGTGATTCGGAACAACACATAACTGGCGGTAAACCAGGCAATGCGCCCCATAATCGTGCCCAGCACCAGAAATGCAATGGGCCAGAACCAATCGGCGTGTAAAAACGTTCGCTCAATCAAGGCTTCGGAATTTGCCGGCGGCGCCCACCACCACAGTTCGCTCAATGAGTTTTGTATGCCAAATTGCACGGCTGCGGGTGACTGCACAAAATACTGATGCCACAACAGACCTTCAAACGCATTGGACTCTCGATTGACCAGTGAACTCGTCACATAATACAGCAGATAGACTTCCTGCCGCTTGAGTATGGTGAACGAGCGCTTTGCCAATTCGATAAACAAAATAATCGTGACCCACTGCGCCGCTGCGCCAATGGAGCCACCGATCATCAGATCCAGATAAATATTGCCGGGCACCATCACAATCGACACAAATAACGCACCCACAATGGTCTTTGTATTAAAACCATCGACAAACTCGTCTGGCTCGTCGAGCAGATCGCGATACTCTTCAATCTCTTCAAACTGCGTATTTTTCTTTTCTGGTTTATCTTTGTTGCGTCTTAAAAGATTGCCAAAAGCCATAGATTGTCCCGTGTCATAATACCGCTATGCGTTAACTGCTGCTTGGGGCGCAGAGAGCAATTCCCGCCCTTTTTCCGTGTACTGGGCGCGATTGGTTGGATCAACCGTGCGCCAGATCAAAAACTGTTTCCGCAACGCGTTCATAAAGCCCTGATTGACCCGGCGCCACGATGCAGCATCGCCCGAAATCCGATCTATTGTCAGTGTCATCGAAAAAATATTGTGTTCCCCCATGGGCACGGCTTCAAAATGCACCTGCTGACTCACGCCCAAATCATAAGGCGCCAACCAGATCTTCGTATCAATCGTATAGCCCGCGCCCGTTTCTGCCTCAACCGAACCAAACCGCGCACCATCTGTATAAAACGCGCCCATGGACTCGCCCGTGTGCGACTCAAAATAATCGACCAGAAACACCGACAATCCAAACACGTCTTTGCCGCCCACGGTAAAAGGAAACTCAAAATGCCAATGATCGCCGTCTGGATCCGGCAACTTCCAGCGACGCGTCACATCGGGCACGGCCATAAGTGACGCCTGACGCGCGGGATAGAGCGACGACACCAAAACCACCACCATCACCAGCACCGAAGAAATCACCGTTGACAATGCCGAATAATTCACATTAAGCCCTTGCAACAGCCCCTGCCACAACAAAATTTTGATCACCCCTTGACCGAGCAAATACCCCGATACAGTACCCAATACGGCATAAACGCACGCCTCGGCAATAAACAAAAAGGAAATGTGTACAGGTGCCAATCCCACAGCAGAATAAATGCCAATCTCGCGGAAGCGCTCGTACACCGATCCCATCATCGTATTCAGCACAATCAACGCAGCCACCAGAATGGGAACAAACAAATTCGCCAGGCCGGGCAATGGACCCCACCCCAGCGAACTGTAAATTGACACCTGGATTTTGCCATCTTCCCCAGGAATACCCGCATACACCACCACCGACAACCGCGACACGTATTCTTTGACCTGTTCTTCGACATCTACATCTTCGCGCAAACGAACCGCCACAGATTGCAGCGGACTGCCTACTTCCCGCAATATATTATAGGGAATAATGGCAATATCGTCGGGATCGAGATGCTCGAATGGCATGTTCTCGAGCTGGGGCTGTTCCAGGCCCTGTTTTTCGCGAGTCTCCTGCTGAGTCATCTGGGAAACGATCTCATCATCCGTCAGCTTAAAATCCGCCGGACTCAAAATTTCACCGTCCAGGTCCGGATGCTCGCGCATTTTTTCCGCGTCGATCAATCCCACCACCTTTAACTGTTTGCCAAATAAGCGCACGTTCTTTTTGCCGACATCCTCAGGCTCTACCTCGAGCAATCCGGCTATTTTGCCCGGCAAAACACACGCGATTTCACCCTCTTCAAACCACCGTCCATGGCTCAACAAAGTATCGATTCTCGTGACTGCAGGCTCATTGACTGATAGTCCCAATATCCCCAGCACTTTGGTCCTTTTTTCAGGCGTTTCAATAGGCGTCTTTTTCAAGTCCCGCGTAACATACCAACTGCGCGGTGCAATCTCACCCTGATCAAAAAAATTGATGCGGGCATAATCATAAGCCGTATCCTCCAGCGGTCCCCAGAACTGGCTGCGGATCAACAGCCCTGGATACTTGCCTTCGATATCATCGAGAGGAAGTTGATGAAAATCGAGCGTCGTCTTGATCGACGTAAAGGACAATACGGTAAATGTCAACAAAACCAGCGTGGCAAATGTCAGGCTGGTGCGCATTTTGCGCTTTTTCATGTTCGCAATGCCCAACTGAAATGCCGCCACCGAAGCACTGATCCGCCCCACATCGGTATCGTGCAACAACACCTCTTCTGTGCGCAACTGCCGGATATTGTCGTGAAACCGCCCCGACACAATGGCAATCACAAAAATCGCCAGTGCCAGAATCACAAAAGCCAGCAAAATCACAAAAGGATTGGAAAGATCAAATGCGGGATGCACCTGTGAGAGAACGATCCAGATCACCAAAAAAGCCGCACCAAAACCGCCGATTTGCAGACGAATATCGGAAAAGGTAAAAAGCAATCGCTCGACAAAAAACGCACACGGAATGACCAGTATCATAAAGAAAATCACGCCGCGGATTACGTCGTTTTGCGTTGCTTTCACGTCTGGATAGGCTTTTGATTCGAGGCCCATACCCGCGCGCGTGTGTTTGACAAACAAATCCCATTTCTTGTCTTGCATCGCCTCTTCGGCCAGATCCAGATGGTATTTGGCCTGCTCGTGCAAATTGGTCATCCGCTGGTTTTCAATCGAATACTTCGCCAATTCGCGCATTCGCGCCTCATTCAGAGTCCACATATCTTTTGCAGCCTGAAATGAAGAATGAATAAACGACCCGTGTTGCAAAGTCTGAAACCCATCGCCGCGCGCGACTTCCACGCTTTCCGCGCTTTTTGAGTTCAACAACATATAGCGTACGCCTATATCCAGTGACCTGCCCCCCAACCGCATCACAATTTTGACCCGTTCACCCGGTGTTGTAAAAATGGTTCCCACTGGCTCCTCTGGACCAAACCCAATGGCATAGCCGTATTCCTGCGGCGCAGTATTGCCGGGACCGAGCACGCTGATGCTCGACAATTTGGTGAGATAACGGGGATCGACTGTATCGTAAAAATCCGTTGCAATACACGGAAACAAAATCCGCGTGCGCTTGGATATCCACCAGTCCATATTAAACTCACCCCGATAGATGCGCGCCTGGCGACCGTGATTGGGCGCGTACGTGATTTCGCCGCTTTCCGGATCCATATAAAAAGCCTTCACATCAACACGGCGTTCGGCAATGCCCGGCATGTAAAATTCGCCATCTTCGTCGGCAATATCGTAGTAGATACGGCGCACGCCTTTGATCGATTTGTCATTGCCCATTCGCAGCGAAGCCACGGCACCGGGACGGGGGCGATCAGGGATAATGCTTCGCCGGGGAAATGTGCGCACAAAACCCTGTAACCCACGCATGCGATCATCGGGATCCAGCTTGTAATCGGGCAAAAAATCCTCTGAATTTAACCCGAGATCGAGCACGCCAGCAAGCATGCGTACCTGCCCGGTGAGATTTTTGAAATTCACATGTTCGGGTTTATCCAGTGGGGTATCCACTCTAAACCGCGCGTCGTTGACCGTAATGAGTGACAGTGCAGGCGTGCCCGCTTCCAAAACGACCTCGCCATCTGTTTTCAGAATTTTCCCCGGAATATACATATCCCAGTTCATGCCACCTTTGGGATTGATCCCATCGATGAGGGCATCGGCGGGATCCAGTTCAAAGCGCTCGGCTATCGCCTCTGAATAATGCACAAACAATTTGCCAAATGGCGTAAAGAAACGCTTGTAATAATAATTGCGCGTGCTGTTCCAAACCCCGATTTCATCTGTCTGGCTCGTCAAATCCAGAGAAATCATCAGCGGCAAATCAAGAGGTTCGGTCATCAATGCGGCAAAATGCTTTTCCTTGCGCGAATGCCTGCTCAAAAAATCGCAAATGCCCCTGAAGCCGAGATGGTGCCCGGAAGATGCGAGAAATAAAAGCGTGTGTTTGGGTGGGTACTTGCTAAAATATTCGGCCAACTTCATCATGCCCACAATCCCACACGCCATCTCTGCGCCCGGTGCACGCGCAGGCACCACAGACATCGCATCGTAATACGTATTGATCACCACGAACTTTTCGCTCAATACGGGATCGGTTCCGCGAATCCAGCCCAAAATATTCCGGGTCTCTTTCTTTTTCCAATCCATTCGCGCCTTCAAAGTGACATCGACCGTGCCCTTTTCGGCGAGCAAAGCCTTGAGCTTTTCGCCACTTGCCTTATCGATCCAAAAACGCTCTATACCATTGGGCACCTGCAAAAATTTGGTCTCTGCCTGCGCGGTAAACGTGGAATCGGGTTCGATAAACACAATCTGCTGCGCGCCGAGCATGGCGGCATTGAGCCAATTGTTCCACGAATTAAATTCCATCAACACCACCGCACCATCCAAATCGCGCCCATTAAATTCCGATACATCGCCAGTGCCTCCCCACAAGAGATGCCCCTGCACGCCCCCCGGGGGCAAAGTAGTTGTCTTGACCAGATTGGGCCACAATCCGTGAATAGTAAAAACCTCGCCGGTATCTTCTACTTCTAAGCTGCCGCCCTGATCTATGGGCACGGCCACGCCATAGGTCTCGGCTTCTACGTCTTCCATACCAAAACGCCGAAACTCAGAAATGATAAAATCCGCGACTTTTTCGTGACCCTCATAACCCACCACACGCGATTCGTGTTGCGTAAACTGGTCCATCAACGTGCGAATCCCATCTTCGCGCACAGCATCCAAAACCCGTGTGCCCACTTCTTCCGCACGCGGAACGGGTACGGGCGGAACCTCGCTGGGCATTTCCAATCCCAATAGAGCAGCTATATGGGGATTGACGCGATAGGGGCCGGCAATCAGGAGTGCCGTAACAAAAATCCCCAGACCGATAAGACTCCATGTGATGTGCTTGTAATATTTATCCATAGCGATGTACCCAATGACCGCGTTCTGGGAACCAGATTATGTCAATACCCACTGACAAAGCCACGCCGAGAATATATCCGACGAGCAAACCGATGAACAGGGGTCTCGATTTGCGATAAACCGTTGGCCCACCTACTTTTATGATTACAAACTTAATCAACCACGCCAGAAAAGTTGTAAAACTGGTGCGCCGGGCCAGATAAGAACCCGAAATCGCCAACCCCACGGGATGTAATGGCCACCACACAAAGCGATAGCGCATATAGATCAACCCGGCCATCAGCAGACCGCCAATGCCCAAAAACACCGCTTGTTCGGGATGTTCCTCATAAAATGGCGGCTCATCGGGTTTTTTGATCGCATCAACCGTGCTCTGAAAATGGCGTTCGGCTGCCCGCGTAATCTCCCAACTGTTGAAATTATAAGCCCCCTGGTCGTACCCCAACCACACAGTGAAAAACATATTGAATAGCAAACTTACCATAAACACCAGCCCAAGCGCCCCCATCAACCGCCGCCGCTGATTGCCGGGAACGCCCTCGGACACGCGCCCTGCATGGGCGAGCGCAGGCAAAAACAAGCCCTTAAAATTCTCGGTAATCAGCACGGAAAAGCGAAAAGCGGCGAGGGTGGAAAGCGAGATATTGCGCCTTCCATAAAACGATGCGACCAGACTCCATGCACCAATGGGTTTGCTCGCAAATGGCATGCCGGTATCGGCGAGGATCTTCGCCATACCCGTATAGACAAAAATCACTGCCAGAATGTATAAAAATCCTTTCATCGGATCGAAATTCATCTGCGTCAGCCAGATAAACAAATACGCTATGCTGGCCAGCAAACCGATACAAGCGGCGCGATAAGACATCAATTCCTCGGAATCATCCACGGTGGGATCTCTCCCGAGTGCTTTCATCAACACATCGCGCAAATGTTTTCTCGCTACCCAGAATGTCGAACCCACAAAAACGACAAAAGCCCCAACAGTCTGCCAGTAATACACCCCCGTGCGATAATAAGGCGTGGTGGCTTTATAGCCCCACTTAGTAAGCTGCCCGCCTTCAAAGATGAATAACAAATCAAAAAACCAGATTGAAAACAGAACATCCAGGCTGGCAAAATAAGAAAAAAGTATGGTAAAAATGCCAAAGTATCCCCTGATAGGCGGCATTTGCCAATCAATCCAGTACCAGCGCGACCGGTAAATGGGAAAACGCGGAAAGCCCGGCACAAAGTAATTGATGCAATTCCAGGCCAGCACGCCAAACGCAATGGCAAATCCGATCCAGAATAAGCGATTGCGCGTAAACTCGGGCAACCATCCCTCGCCATCGCCCGGTTCAGAAACCATATCGATCAACGGCGCCATCGCGGGAAAAACCAGGCGTTCGTTTTGCACCCACTGTTTTCTCAAAACCGTAGCTACACAGGCCAGCATTAAAAAAGCCGCCGCCACAACCGTCGTCCACCAGAACAAGGGCAATATCCACACGTCCCATGGAATCTCTGCACCGCTCGGCAAGCCTTCGTAAAACCACGCAACGGCATTGCCCTCGTGACTCGGCAAGAGCCAGTTGGGCAAAAGCGGATGCAAATGCTCAGCCCACTGATTTTCTTCCGTAGCAAAATAATAAGGTGCCGTGATATAGCCGATCAAATAACCCGTCAGGCCAAAACACGGCAGGGCCGCGCCCACGAGGCCCATCGCCAGAATCGCATGCCATTCGCCTTTTGAGAGCACCCAGCCGGTCATTTTGGCAACAATGGCCAGTCCGATCATCAGAATCATCAAAATGATCAGCATGGCCATTGGGATATGGCTATACGTCATCAGCGGAGCGTGCAAGATGTAGCGCACAAGAATAGCCAGCAGATCGAGGGCTACGACCAGAAATAGCCCCAATCCCACAGCGCGCAATGTTACCGCGGGTTGGAAACTCGCATCGTCTGCTTCCGTCTGAATATTTTGTGCATCAAGAGCCATTGGCGTGATTTTCGTGATACAAGATAAAATTCTTTAGAAGCTGTTTTAAAATTAATACCTGATGTTACGCGTGTCCGGCGTTTTGTCATGCTGAGCGTAGCCGAAGCATCTTTTCCACCTGAGTTGGTATGAGATTCTTCGACTCCGCTGCGCTCCGCTCAGAATGACAGGGCAATAGCGCATAGCTGAGAAGGGGCAAAATGAGTTTTAAAACAGTCTCTTAGAAAATGTGCGGGGATAATTAACTCTTACCCCTTGCATTTGTCAAATGGTTTATCTGTTTATAATTGTAATCCTGCATATAGCGCAACATCATTTCTGTTTGAGAAAAAACGTACGCAAGAACCTTGACACCAATCATCCGTTTTGTTAAATTTTCTGATCTTATCGGGAAAGATGATGGCTCCCTAGCTCAGTTGGTAGAGCAGAGGACTGAAAATCCTTGTGTCGGTGGTTCGATTCCGCCGGGAGCCACCATTTCTTTGTTTTGACTATACACAGACGTAGATTTCCTTGTAAAGTTCCAATAAGAAAAGGGTGTGAACTGTTAGTGTTCACACCCTTTTTGTTTTTTGGTGAAAAAATTGAAGTTATAAACTCTGCGCAACCCGAAACCCGACATAAAGGCTCCCGGCAAAGGTCCTGTGTTGGTCGCGAGCAGCTGAGCGCTGGAAAAATCCTTCCAGGTACCATGCACCGCCACGCACCACGCGCGCTGTAGAGTCACCGACCTCCCATGCAGACCCGTCATTGGGTGCGCCCACATATCTATTATTATAACAATCCTGAGTCCATTCCCACACGTTGCCGTGCATGTCGTAAAGCCCCCAACCATTGGCCTCGAACGATCCCACAGGTGCTGACATCTCATTATCCCACTGACTGCCACACCCATTGCAATTGGCGCGGTTGTGACCAAGATTATCCCCCCAGCTATACCTCGTCACCGTTCCCGCGCGCGCCGCATACTCCCACTCTGCCTCGCTCGGCAAACGATAGCTCTTCCCTGTCTGTTCCGATAGCCATTCCGTGTACGCCACCGCATCATCCCATGTGATATTGATCACGGGACGCCGCCCCCGACCAAAACCTCTGTCGTCTGCCCGCTCGCGACCCGTCGCATCTGTGAAGAGATCGTACTCCTCAAATGTCACCTCGTACTTCGACAGCGCGAACGACTCAAGCGTCACCTCGTGTACTGGCCTCTCGGCGTTGGTGCAACTTTTCCTAGAGACGCAACCCATCTTAAAACTTCCCGCAGGAATCACCACCATCTCCGGTGACTTAAAAGAAGCCATTTTCTCCTGTGAAACTTGAGCGGATGTACCCGTGAAAAATCCCAATAAGACGACTACAAAAATACTTTTGATTACTCTCTGCATGATATATCTCCTGTCATTATTACTTGATAAATGCTCATGAGATAAAAAATAAGACAACTTCTTATTGATGAGAAACATATTTTTTACCTCCCGATGGTCACGTTGACCAGGGCACCGGGGCGGACATATTTTCCCGCATTCAAAAAGAGACCTGTTACTTTGCACGTCCCATTTTCCGGATCAATAACAGGACTGATCCCGACAATGCGCCCGGGCAACGCGCGCTTTCCGCCAGCGGTCGGCACGGCAGACAGCGGCATATTCTTATGGATCGCGTTCAGTTTGCCCTCGGGCACAAACATAAACGCCTGAAGATCCATGGGGTCGATGACCCGCGCGACCGCGGAGTAAGCCAGTATCCAGTCACCTGCCTTCACATTGACCTCGACCACCATTCCGTCCTGGGGCGCAATGATTGCGGTTCTGTCCAGTTCCATACGCGCGGTGATCCAGTTATAGTGTGCGACCTCGGCATCAAAGCGGACATTTTCGAGCTGCTGGTCACTGATCAGCTTCTTATCGTGCAACATTTCCAACCGCACTTGCAGAGTCTGCGCTTTCTTCAGTGCAATTCGAGCCGCAGCTTCCTTCACGCGCAAATCCCGGCGGGTTAATACCATGAGGGTATCCCCTTTGACCACCCGGTCTCCCACCTCGAAATTGACCTGCTGCATCCGTGCGTTCATCCCGGCATAGACAGTCGCCGATCGCGCAGGTACTAAAGGTGCCCGCAACATCAGTTCTTCTGCATTGCCCCTTGCGGCAATGAGCATGAGGCACAGACCGCACAGAAACATCGCATTGTATATCATAGTTGGTCTCCTATTAGACGGATACGTAACACACCCCTGAATCGCACGTTTTTGCGTTTCAGAGCCTCGATCTCTTTCTGCTTTTCCGCCAGTTCCCTCTCTACTTGCCCCAGTTTCAGGTAGTGAACAGGCGGATAAGCCATTTTCAAGTCCTCCAATTTCTCAAAAACCTCTTGCTTCTTGCCTTAACAAATCTTTTATGCGTTGCGAGAGACCTCTTAAAACGGGCTGAAACCACAAAATCTCCTTTTTTTGGGCAAATTTGAATTCAATCTCCCGGGTAGTGAAACTGACGGCACTGCTCAAAAGCAGCACCACGGCGAACGTAAGATCGATCTGATCTCTCGCACCGGTGTGGGACACGTCCCTGACAACGGTCTTGCGGCTGAGACGCTGTCCGTTGCGGAGATTGCAAAAGACATATTTAGAATCTGAAAACTGACGGGACTCCAGCCACTCGCGGAGTACGTCTTGCACCTCGGGGTTCATCGGGACAACGCGCTCTTTGCCGCGCTTGCAGGTAAAGCGAAAGCTCGGCGTATCCGTTGACCAGTGGATATTGTCAATTGTGAGCGAACACGCTTCGGAAACGCACAAACCACACATCGAGAGAACGGCGATCAGCGCGCGATCGCGTGGGTTCATGCGTACGGATTTGAGTGCTTCAAGCTCGTCTTGCGCGAGCGCTTTGGGGAGCTTCTGCGATGGGACTTTATGGGATGGTACTGCTGGACGAGTTACGAGTGACTGGTGAACCATGGGAATGCCCTCCTGTATGGGTTAGAACTGAAAATTTTGATCTCGTGCCCTTTATATGGTGCAAAAAGCGTGCCAAAATTTCCAAAAAATCCGTAACTGCTTGCAGGAGAGCATGTTTTTAAAAAATGCCCAAAAAAGGACATGCGGAAAAGTGTTTCAAATGAAACAGTTGGTGTTTCATTTGAAACAGTTGGGATAGGAATAAAACAGGGGGATTACAGAGAGAAATCACACAAAAAATGCCCTGAAGAACACAGGGCATTTTGGGAGGAACTTCCCTATCGAAGACCGAATATGTGCATCGTCATCGATCACCAGAACCGTCATGCTGACCTGATCATTCATTCTTATTTCCCCCTATCATTCGCAAGCGTTTGTTTGAGATTTTGAGAAAATAAGACGGAATTTGCAAAAAGCAAGGTCACTCAGATAGAATACGGGCAAATTATGTTTTTGTGCATTTTGATGTTCTTATGCATTGCTGCTGCGCGAGCGATATGCAAAATCGGGCTTGATAAATTCGGTTTTCAATGTATCTTCATTGTATCTACTCATCAAAGGAGAAAAATATGGAAACCCGTGTGCAGAAATGGGGTAATAGTTTAGCCTTGCGCATTCCCAAACCACTCGCTGTCCAGATCGGGCTTGAACCCAATTCACCCGTCGAATTATCGCTGCGTGGTAAAGAGTTGATCATTGAACCTGTGAAGCCGTCTAAATTGAAATTGGACGATCTTCTATCCCAGGTGACGGAACACAACTTACACGGTGAAGTAGATACTGGACCTGCGACAGGCGGCGAAATATGGTGACACCAGATGAGTATGTCCCGCAGCGTGGCGATGCGGTCTGGATTAACTTCAATCCACAAGCAGGACACGAGCAAGCCGGACGCCGCCCCGCCGTTGTGCTCTCACCGGGTGCTTATAATGGCAAGACCCATTTGGCAATACTCTGCCCAATCACCAATCAGGTGAAGGGGTATCCCTTTGAAGTCGCCATTCCTACTGGGTTAAACGTGACGGGTGTTATTCTGTCAGATCAGGTCAAGAATATGGATTGGCAGGCAAGAAATACAACGCTGATATGTCCTTTGCCCGCGGAGATAGTGGATGCGGTTTTACAAAGAGTCGAAACGCTCTTGGCAAGGGAATCTGAAACGTGAGGGAAATACCACAGAAACATATCGAGGAATAGACACAAGGTCAGGAGGATTTCTTTATGCGACCTGAACCTCCCACCAACCAATCTCGGAATGAAAAGACTGGACATCAAACTAACTTGAAGACGATTCAAAATCGGTCCTGCGGACATTGTTTGCGTTTTGCCATTCAATTTCCCCTCCCGATCTGTGCTCTGGTCGTCACGGCTTTTACAGCTTCTATGCCCAGGCGGTCTTCGAGTTGTTTCAAGTACAAACTGCGCGGAGAGACCTTCAGCCCGTGTGATTCCCAATATCCATCTTCGCGCCTGTACCAGCCTTCTCGTTTCTCGCCGATGCAGCCGATGGCGTAATTTTGCGATGTTGGGGGTTTTTGCACGATAAAGCTCTCTGCTTCGCAGTTCCACAATACTTTTTGCGCGCCCGCCCAACCGTGCCCAGTGCCCGAACCTTGCCGATCCTGAACATTGATGGCATTGCCGTTCACGGTCACATTGTCAAACAGGGTGCAAACAGACCATCGGTGATGGGGTCCTGAATCGGAATGCGCGATGTCCGCTGTGCAATCCAAAAACACATTTGGCCCCGGCACACGGTCGTGTAGAACATAATCGTGACGTCCCCGCCGGGTATAACACCGCTGTACGAGGGATAATTGTCCATGAACGGGAAAAGAGTAGCGCCGCGATCCGGTGATCTGTGATACGGGATCCAGACACTGGCTATCCTGCACGGTCATCCATTTTGCCAGGTTGCCAATGGTTACACATGCATAGCCAAAGTGAACCGAGGTGATATCGCGCGCCCACGCATTCTGCACGCGTGAAAATACGACAAAGTTCCAGGCGTGATCTTCATCGATAAACTCACCCTCCCTACTTTCATCTCTTTCGCTGTCATCAAACTCCGATACGCCGCGCAAGTTCTCAATGCCGACCTGTTCAATGCGCCCGAGATATTCGTATTTGTAGATCCACCCACCGCCGTATTCGCGTTCAAATGCATTGCCCATGGGCGCGTCGATTGTTATCCGGTTGCCTTCTATGGCAGTTATGGTGCGGTCAAAGCGAAAGTCGTAAGTGCCCGGTCCCCACTGCCGAACGTCGGGATGTGACATCTCAATGCGATCCATCCCTATAGCCGCAATCCACTGTGCCGTACTGGGTCGATGCACGAGGATGTCATCGCCAACTGCAAAACCCGAAGCATCTGCGATAGCGAATGTTCTTGTGCCTACGGGGACATAATCATCTACAATGGCCTGTCGCGTTCCCCCTACCTCTTGCCAGAATGATCTGCCTTCAAACTCGATCAATGTGCGCTGTTCTGTTCCCGTTGCAATCAATACCGTACCGTTTTCACCTTCGCCTTCACCGCGCAGTACAACGCCACTTGCCCGAATCTGCAGGGTCCCACCAATGCGATATTTTCCGCGCTTGAGTAACAAGGTCCCCCGAAATCCATTGGCGTCCAGTGCGCGTGCAGATACGTCGTTGATTGCCGCTTGCAATCGCGCTGTGTCGTCTCCTCCGACCTGTGGCTGTACCGTCATTGCCACCGGCACATCTGGCAGAGCCACACCACCACCCATATAGCCACAGTGTGAAAAGTCTGGAATGATATTGCCCTTTTCGTCTGCTACATAGACCAGTCGCCCTTCAGGTCCCGGATATACGAGTTTACTGTTCTGAGGTACGTAAGATATCGAACTGCTCCGCGTTTGGATAAAATCTGCAACTTGCGCCCAAATTGGGATGGGATATATGGAGGGGTCGCGTGAGGCGATAATATCCCGGGGAATTGGCACGCGAATCCGGGTTGTTCCCGCCTCAATCGTCTGTGTCAATAAAATCTGCGTTTCGGTTCCCACCACAATGTTTAATGGTTGTGTGGTGGCGTTTTCCAATGTGATGGGTATGTACCACTGCGTGCCGCCAGATCCGAATCCAGCAGCAAAAGTGAGAAAATCACCAAATCCGATTTGTCCGTCAGAATCCAGATCGCAGAGGGGATCATATCCCGAATCGGCCTGCGTTGCACCGAATTTCTGAACAAAGAGGATAAAATCACTAAAACCGACGGCTCCGTTGCCATCAAAATCGAGATGGTCAATGGAGCCTTTTTCCTGTACTGGCGCGTCAACTTGCCATGAAAAGGTCTGATCGACGGTTGCAATATGATCGATGAGCAGGCGCGCGTTTGAATTTGAACTGGTTTCTGTTCTATATGTGATGTATCGCCTGTTGTAATCGGGTTCACTGCCCCAGATAGCGTGGGGTTTTGCCAGTTCTACAACGGCAAGTTGCCAGCCCTGAGGCGGTGTTTGTCCCGCCCAGATTGTATATATGGCTTCCCTACCACCGCCCAGAGGATGGTTGCGAACCTTGATTTTGAGGTCCCTCAGGCCATTGCCCTCTACTTTCCACCAGAAGCTCAAGCTGTGTCTTTGGGAGATGTCCTGACCTGTGCTAAAAAAATTATATGTAAAGAATCCCGTTTGACCTGCTGGCGGGGAAGCAGCGACGGCAAAGCGACCCTCCTGGGCATCGTTGGATAACTGGACATTGTTGGACCAACCGGAGAGATTATCGCAATAGGTCAGCGTTTGCACCGGATCGCTGGCAGAGCAAGGACAGGCCCACAAAAATAGAATTATGCAGGTGATAATTGATCGCATTGCAATTTTTCCTGACCGCTTGTTTATATATCTACAATTATCTGCAATTTACTCGAAAAAACAGGGGTTTGCAATGGCAATTTGGCGTATAAAGATTATTGCCAAAATTAGTGGCAGAGTACCTGATATTGCCAAAACGAGAGCGAAAGTCGGTCTTTCTCAAACGCAGTTTGCCCAATTGATGGGTGTATCTGTTCGCACATTGCAAGACTGGGAGCAGGGCCGTCGTCGTCCATCGGGTGCTGCCCAAACACTCCTGATGGTCGCAGACAAAAATCCTCAAGCGATATTGGATGTGATGTAAGAACCTGATTGAGTTGATCCCCTTGTCTGTCATAAAACTGACCAGCGTCAATTTTACTAAACTGGCGAACGCACTCAATGGAAAAGTCAAGCAGAAGTCCAACTATCGTAGAATCCAACGCTTCTTTGCCCACTTTGATCTGTCCTATCATTGCGTGACGCGACTGATCTTGCACTTGTTACCCATAAAGTCCGATTTCACGATCTCCACATATCGCACCAACTGGAAATTAGGAAAATTCAACATCAACATCCTCACCGCAGGGATTATCTATGAAGATCGTCGCTGGTATAGACTCTCCCCCTTCTTTGAGCAGTGATAACAGGCGGGCCAAGTCATGCACGTAAGGAAACTCGATGTTGCACGCGATCATCACGCCCTTGATAGCCTTTTCGGCTGCCTGCTGTGCGTTGAAGCACAAATTTTCGAGATAGACGCCGGGCACCTGGCTCTTTGCTTGAGTCAGGTCGCTTCGGGCGCGGTTCATCCATTCCCGCGGGTCATCAGGCGGAAAGCGTTCAGGGAGATTCATAGACCACCTTTCCTTCCTGCAGCGCGGGCTTGATGATCAGCGCGTGGCTGTTCTTGTAGCGCTCGACGGCTTGGGGCGTGACTACGAAGGCATCGACGGCCGCACCTACTCCATGCAGATTCTGGTAAATCTGCCCCATGAGATCAAGTGGATCCGCACCCTCCTTGACGATGAGCAGATCAACATCGCTATGGCGGTTCATGTTGCCTCGGGCGGCAGACCCAAAAAGGATAATCCGCTCGGGATCAGCCACTTCCACAATTCGACTGATGATGTTGTCCAAAATCGTTTGATCTAGCATCGCGCTGTCCTTTGTAAAAAATCAAATCTTTCTATGGTTACCTGGTGGATATAGGGCAGCAGATGCGTTTGTAAGCTGTAGAAAGTCGGTACCGATCAGCGTCTGCAATGCCTGGGGGCGACCGTTGTTTTGCAATAGCATTATCTAAACAAAGATAAAAAGGGATAACAAAACAAGCCAAATACGGAGAATTGAAAAAGTAAATAGGGCAGACCTTGTGTGGCCTGCCCTATTATTGGGATTATTTTGCTTCAGGTGAATATAGGAACGCCTTAAAGCTGTTTACTCAGCCGTTGGATCAAAGCCCTCAATACGCCCTTCCTGAATCTCGATCTCATCGCGACGTCTCACCCGCTCAACCTGTCCGTCGCGCAAATCAACCACGCGATCAGACACCCCGAGCATCTTGTGATCGTGGGTATTGGTCACAATGGTCACACCGCTTTCGCCCTGCATCTTGAGCAACAATTCAATAATTTCCTGCCCGGTCTTCAAATCGAGATTTCCGGTCGGCTCATCAGCCAAAATCAAATCGGGGTCATTGGCCATGGCTCTGGCAATTGCCACGCGCTGCTGCTGCCCGCCCGATAGCTCATACGGTTTGTGATGCAGGCGGTCGGAAAGACCCACCAGCGACAATTTGTGTGCGGCTTTTTCTTCGTAATCACTGCGCGACATGCCCGAAAACACCATGGGCAAAGACACATTTTCAAGTGCCGACATAACGGGAATCAGATTAAACGACTGAAAAATATACCCCACACTGTGGCAGCGCAAATAGGCAATTTGCCCCTGACTCATATCGCCCATATTGGCGCCGTTGACCAATACGGTTCCCTTAGTGGGCGTATCCAATGCCCCAACCATGTTAAACATCGTGGTTTTGCCCGAACCAGAAGGTCCCATAATTGACAAATACTCACCGCGAATCACATCGAGATACACCCCGCGCAGGGCATGCACTTCCTGGTCGCCCATCCGATAGGTCTTCCAGACCCCCTGAACTTTAATAATATAATCTTCAGTATCAACCTGTTGTTCAGCAGCCGATTCCTGAGCCATTGTGTTCTCCTCTTAAACAGTAATTCTACCATTGAACTCCCGTATGGTAGCGAAAACCCATGAGCATGTCAAGCCATTTTAATCCCAATAAATTCTGCGTGATTCCACAAACATCTTCCACTATATTCTAAGCCGCGTTGTGCTACAGACCTGTAGCGTCTCCAAAACCATGACAGAAAGGACCGCATCATGAAACTCGCAGTATGCAATGAATTCTTTGAAGATTGGAAAATCGAGGATGTCTTTAACTACGCAGCAGAAATCGGCTGTGACGGCGTTGAACTTGCACCTTTTACACTCGCGGAAAGCGTCACGCAAATCTCTGCAAAACAGCGCATCGACATTCGCAAAGCCGCGGAAAAAGCCGGTGTCGAAATCGTTGGCCTGCACTGGCTACTCGCCAGTCCACCGGGGCTTTATCTCACACATCCCGATAAAGCCATCCGCGACAAAACTGAAGACTATATTAAAGCACTGATCAGCTTCTGTGGCGACCTTGGCGGGCAGATTATGATCCACGGCTCACCGGCACAGCGCAACATCCAAAAAGGCTGGGACCGAGAAGAATGCTGGAAATACGCTGTCGATATCTTCTCGAACTGCACCTCAAAAATGGAACAAAACAACGTCACATATTGCATCGAAGCACTCACGGGCAAAGAAACCAATATCCTGAACGCCATCTCTGAAGCCCTCAAAATGGTCGCCGATGTCGACCACCCAAATTTCCAGACCATGGTCGATACCAAAGCCGCAGCCGCCGAAAACAAACCCCATGTAGATGTGATCGCCGAAGCCGGCAAAGCCATGCGCCATGTCCATGTCAACGATCCCAATTTGCGCGGTCCGGGATTCGGTGATTTACAATTTGCATCTATTCTCCGCGCCCTCAAAGACCGCCACTACGATGGTTATATATCCGTAGAAGTCTTTGACTTCAAACCCGACCCAAAAACCATTGCCGCGCGCAGCATCGGCTATCTCAAGGGTATTTTGGAAGGGTTGGAAGTGTGATCCGCAGATGACGCAGAATCAATCATTAGAACCTCCGCGTTCCGGCAACCGCTCTGCTACAAAACCCAATTCTTCTTTAATCCGACTCACATCGTAAACACTATCGTATTCATGTCCGCGCTGTTCAAAATGCGACAGATCTACCTCGTCACCCCACCAGGCGCGAAAAATCTCCGCCACGGGTACGGCAACCCACGCCTTTGGACCAGCGGCATTCATAATGCGAACCCCGGGTTTGTACGGTGATTGTGCAGATAGCGCGAATACTCGTACCGCATCTGGCAAATCCATAATGGTCATGGAGCCCAAACCCCACTGTCGCGTCGGAGAAATATTTCGCAAAGGCGGCAATCCAGCGTGCGGCACCGAAGACAGTCTCAAATTAATCACATCGATATCGCCATTTTGTCGCGCATAGAACTTTGTGATCTCCTCCATCAAATATTTCGACAACCCATACCCATTGCGATCCAGACAGGGATGTTCATCGGCAATCGGCAATGTCTGCGGACGAAAAGCCTCATTCTGCATCCCAACCGCCGCGATCGAACTCGCCATCACAAATTTGCGGCATCCGCGATCCATCAAATAGCGCATCAAACACCGCGTGCCCTCCACATTGACGATCAACGCGTCGCGCTCCGAACAACCGCCGGTCACAGCCGCGAGGTGAATCACAACATCAATCGCCTCATCATTGAGCTGTTGCAAATCTTCAAAAGAGCCAAACTCGCCGTTCACCCATGGCAAATCCAATTCTGGATTTTTTCGGCTCATGCAAATCACCTTGTGTTCTTCCGCCATCGAGACCGACAGTGCCCGACCAATATATCCACTCGCTCCAGTAATCAGTACTGTACTCATAGGTCCTCCTCCGTCAACAATTTGGATTTAATCACTTTTGACATACTTATTTTGTTTGTATAATTAGGGGGAACAACAAAACACCGTCATTTTGATCACCGGAGATATATTATGCAATTTGGCATCTTTTACGAACACCAGATCCCCCGCCCCTGGGCAGAAGGTGAAGAACACCAGCTTTTCAAAGACGCACTCGAGCAAGTCGAAGTCGCCGACCGGATCGGCATTGAATATGTTTGGGAAGTTGAACACCACTTTTTGGAAGAATACTCCCACTCCTCAGCACCGGAAGTCTTTCTCGCGGCCTGTAGCCAACGGTCCAAAAATATCCGCCTGGGACACGGCATTGTGCTCATGCCCCCCAATTACAACCATCCAGCTCGCGTTGCCGAGCGCATCGCAACCCTCGATCTGATCAGCGATGGGCGCGTCGAATGGGGCACGGGTGAATCGGCCTCGCGTGCAGAACTCGAGGGATTCAACGTGCCGCCCGGTGATAAAAAAGCAATGTGGGCAGAAACCGTCCGAGAAACCGCCAAAATGCTCGCGTCTGACCCGTATCCCGGATATGACGGCGAATTTTTCTCAATGCCCGAACGCAATATCGTGCCCAAGCCCCTGCAAAAACCCCACCCACCGCTGTGGGTTGCCTGTTCCAACCGCGAGAGCATTCGCTGGGCAGGAAAACACGGCATTGGCGCACTCACCTTTGCCTTTATCGAACCCGAAGAAGCCAAATACTGGGTTGACGAATACTACACCGCATTTGAGAACGAATGCGAACCCCTCGGTCAAGCCGTCAATCCCACGATCGCTATGGTCGCCGGGTTCATGTGTCATGAAAACGGGGAAACGGCAAGGGCACAAGGTCTCGAAGGATTCCAATTTTTCGGCTATGCCCTTTCCCATTATTATCGCCACGGCACTCATATCCCCGGCGAATTTGACATCTGGGCAGACTTCCAGCAAAACAAACCCGAACGGAAAAAAGGTTCGGGATCGGGCTGCATTGGCACCCCGGATGAAATACGCGCCCACCTTGAAACAATGGAAGAGATCGGCGTCGATCAGGTCGTCTTCTTGCAGCAAGCGGGCAATAATGAACACGATCATATATGCAAATCGCTCGAGTGTTTCGCACAAAATGTATTGCCCGACTTCAAAACGCGACACGAAATATACGCCGCAGAAAAAGCAGAACGGCTCGGTCCTGCCATCGAAAAAGCACGCTCTAAAATTTCACCGATTGACAAACCCAAATCAACACCCTTCGAAGCCTATCCACTCTTAAAATCACCTGAAGAACAGCAAGAAGACCTCGAAATTGTAAAATCTATTGCGGGGAAAAAAGCATCCACAGATGAACGCAGATAAACGCAGATAAAAAGCATACCTATCAAGGCCCCCTGTCCAGACAGGCGAATTTCCGTCTATTCGCCCTTCATCTGTGTTCATCTGCGTCATCTGCGGATTATTCGTCTATTCGTCCAATCGCCTCGCGCACCGCTTCTATTGTATCTTCAATATCCGCCTCTGTGTGTGCAAGAGAGAGAAACATCGGATGCGAGGGGTGTAAGTAATACCCCAGTGCAAGACATCCCCGCAACACCGCCATGCAGCGATCGCGGTCAGAATCGTCTATCACGGGACGCGGCATTGGCCCAACGCCAATCAGATGATAACTCAGCCCTCCGGCTTTGCAAACCGCGTTGATGCCTTCGATCAATCGATTCCCAATTTTCCATTGATAAGCAATGCCATTGCGCCTCTGAAGTTCCCCTATCACGACCTCCATTGCCGTCAAACTGAGCGGATCCCCATGCGCGGTACCTGTCATCCACACAGACTGGCACGCTTTCGACCCCAGAATCTCGCGCTTTCCGGCAATAAAACTCCCGGCATACCCATTGCAACACGCTTTGCCAAACGTCGCAATATCGGGTATAACCCCATAATATTCTCCCCCGCCGCCCATTGCCACGCGAAAACCCACCTTTGTCTCGTCAAACACGCAGACTGCGCCGTGTGCATGTGCCAAATCCACACACCCTTGCAAAAACCCATCCGGTGGTCCCTCCGCTTGAATCGTCTCTATAACCACACACGCCACCTGATTGTCATATTTCTTCAAACGCGATTCCAGAGCGTCTAAATCACCGTAGGGAACCTCACAGGTCAACTCGCTGACCGTTTGTGGAACACCCAGATCGCCGGGACGCGTCCAATCGTGCCAGCCGTGATACCCGCACTTAATCACTCTATCGCGTCCCGTATATACCCGCGACAGGCGCACCGCACTGGAAGTCGCCGCACTGCCCCCAATAAAAAATCCCACCATCTCTGCACCTGGAATCACTTCGATGAGCAATTCTGCAACCGTCAACTCTCTGGGATGTGCCAGACTGTACACCGTACCATTCGCCACCTGCTCCTGTATAGCACTACAAACGGCAGGATCATTATATCCCAGAACAATCGGCCCGAAACCCATTACATAATCCAAATACTCATTGCCATCCACATCCCAAAATCGCGCCCCCGATGCGCGCTGGACAAATGCGGGATAGTCCATATCGACCTGACCAAAAATATTCTTATGCGGAATGTACCCGCGAACCAGAACATCGCCATAGCGATTTAGCAAAGCCTTTGACTTTGCAATGGTATAATTCTTTTTTTTCATTTCGACCTCCTCCGCGCGTAAATTGAACCTCTTTTCTAACAAATAAACTTATAACCCCGACACAAGCACAAAATAGACTGCTTCCACACTCCTATTGTACTTGCCCCCCGTCTTTTCTTGTCTTATCCTATTTTCGGCAGGATTGCCCTACAACTGTAGATAGATTTCACACTTCTAACTTCACACTTCTCACCGGATCATTTATGCCGCGCGAACTCATTGCAGACCAACCGGGGCACACGACATTGCGAGAATACGATGAAGAACCCTTAAAACCCGATCAAGTGCGTGCAAAAACCTTATTTTCAGCAGTAAAACACGGTACTGAATTTCGGGGTTTTCAAGCCAATACACTCGATTCGTCCGATGTTTTTAGCTGGGAATGGCGCATGCACATGCGCGGGCAAAAACAGAAAGATGTGTTTCCAAAACGGTTGGGCAATATGTATCTCGCCAAAGTGACGGACGTGGGACAAAATGTGTCAAATATTCGGGCAGGAGATCGGGTTTTTGGCCATGGACCTGTTCGAGAGACGCATACACTTTCGGCGGATCGCGTTGAAAAAGCACCGGATGGCGTCCCGTGGCAGGCTCTAATGGCTACAGATCCCGCGGGCGTTGCCCTCGGTGGCGTCAGAGACGCCAATATTCGCATTGGGGATCGCGTCGCAGTCTTTGGTTTGGGGGCGATTGGATTGATGACCGTACAACTCGCTCGCATCGCAGGCGCGCGCTGGGTTGCGGCAATTGACCCCATTGAAAAACGATGCCTGATTTCCGAAGCCTATGGTGCGGACCTCGTCCTGGACCCGCGCGAATCCGATGTGGGCATGGTCATTAAGCAAGCCACTGCAAAACTCGGCGTCGATGTCGCGATGGAAACCAGCGGCTCGTCCGCCGCAATGACCGACGCCCTGCGTTCAACGCGCTATCAGGGCACCGTTGTATCCACAGCCTATTACAACACCCCCATGCAAAATCTGCATCTGACCGGCGAATGGCATCGCAATCGGATTCGCATTATATCCGTGAGATCCGACAGCGAACCCTGGCTGGATTATGGATGGGACAAAAAGCGCGGAAATAAAGAGGCCTATGACCTGCTCGTTGAAGGCCGTTTAACTGCCGAGGGCTTAATCGATCCCATCGTTTCACTCGATCGCGTTGCCGAAGCCTATATGCAAATGAATGAACACCCTGAAACAGGGATTAAACTCGGTGTTGATCACTCTCTCTAATGGGTGATCTCACCACCTTACTCATGCCAAGAATTCAAACCATAGCGATATGCCTATCCATCCTGTTGACCACCACGGACCTGCTGGCGAGCGAGGGCACAGTTCAACAAGTCTCGGGAGACCTCGTTTATGTCACGGGCTTAAATGGTCTGGCCCCGCTGTGGTCAAATCTCACAGTGCAAAACGGACAGGAGACAGGCGCGAAACTCGAAGTCATCAAAGAATTGCCAGAACTGGTCATAGCAAGAGTCGTAGCGGCCAACGGAACAGCCGTGAATACCGGCGATATGGTGGCATTGAGCAACGCACAATCAGACGTATCGGATCGAAAATCCAGGCGGCTCGTCCACGCTACTCGCGTTGACATAAATCCCAATGTAGATGGCGTCCTGGACGACCCCGTATGGTCGCGGGCAACACCGATCAAGGGTTTTGTACAGCGCGATCCAAACTACTGGATGCCGAGTCCCGAACAAACAGTCGTGCGGATTATCTACACGGACAAAAGCATCTACTTTGGCTTTGAATGCCTCGTCCCGGACTCCTCTCAATTTATCGCAAACAACATGCGGCGGGATTCTGAAATCCGCGGCGATGACAATATTCAAATCCTGCTCGACACGTACAATGATCGGCAAAATGGCTTTTTTTTCTCTGTCAATCCCCTTGGGGCGCAAAGCGACTTAATGCTCTCCAACGAGGGGCGAACCTATAACCGCGATTGGGATTGCAATTGGGTCGCTCGCACCAAACACTACCCAGACCGATGGACAGTCGAAATCGAAATTCCGTTTAGCCAACTGCGGTTTAAGCAAGCAGCCGACGCCACATGGGGCATCAATCTCGCGCGCTATATTGCCCGCAAAAATCTGGCGACCCAACTCGTCGTCGGCCTGCAGAGTTCCTCATCCACAGAGCGGTACCGAATGTCGGACATCGGCGAACTTCACGGCCTCCAACACATTCGCGCCAGACGCCCGATTTATCTCAAACCCTACGCCTTGCCGGGCACGACCATCGACGATCAGGCAACCACCCCCTCTGAAAGCCGCACCATTGAAACGGGCCTCGATCTGCGCTATGGCATCACGTCAAACATCTCGCTCGACTTATCCTACAACACGGATTTCGCACAGGTAGAAGGCGACCAGGAACAAACCAACCTGACGCAGTTTCGGCTCTTCTTCCCCGAAAAACGCGAGTTTTTCCTCGAAGGTGCCAACCTCTTCCAATTTGGCGAACAAGCGCGAGTAACCGGCAGCGGTACCAGACCCCCCACCCTCCTTTTTTACACCAGACGCATCGGCCTTGAAAAAGGAAAAAAAATTCCGATTATCGTGGGTTCAAAAATCGCGGGAAAAGAAGGACGAACGAGTATTGGAGGGCTCAATGTACTGACCGACTCGGCATTGTTTGCCGAAGAAGGCGACACAATCCAGGTACACCGCACCAACTACTCGGTCCTCAGCATAAGACGCGACGTATTCGCGCGGGCAAACTTCGGTTTCATCATGGTCAACAAACAAATTGATGATCCTAACGAGGGATGGAACCAGTACAACCGCGCGGGCGGTATTGATTTTAACTATTCTCCAACATCAACCTTGAATTTCCAGGCTTTTGCAGCGCGAACATGGGATTCGCAGGTTGAAAACGCAGACGATGCGCGATTTGTATCTATGAATTACCGCGGCACCAAGTATTGGACGCGCCTCAAAATTCTCCATGTCGGAGAACAATTTGACCCCGCCGTGGGGTTCATCAATCGCAGAAGTGGATTGGAAGGTTTCAGGCGCTATGACCTCTATGCGCGCTACAGACCCAGACCGAAATTCGGCAATATTCGCTACATGTCAATCGGCCCCGAAGCGCAAATCTTTACAGACCGCGACAACAATGTGAAATACTGGACCGCCGAACTCTCCGTATTTGCGATCTTTAATACCGGAGACTACTGGCGAGTCGAATTAAAACGCACGCGCGACGTGGTCGATGAGGAATTCGAGCCATCTGCGCGTCGCAAAGATGTGATCATCCCCCCGGGAACCTATACCTTCACGTCATTTACCACAGGACCGCGTCCCAGTCGGACCCGAAAATTGCGCCCTGGCATCACCTTTGAGGCCGGCACATACTACACTGGAAGACGCTATACCATTCGCTCGGAAAGCTCTTTTCGCCCCTCTGGCCAGCTATCTTATGAAATGGAATATCAGGGCGACTGGGTTCGACTTCCTCAGGGTAACTTTAACATCCACACGCTCAGCAATCGCCTGCAGTACTCCTTTTCCACAGACTTTTTTGTCAAACTCTTCGTACAGTGGAACAACGACAAAGAGTTCGCAAGCGCGAATTTTCTCCTCAACTACCGGTATCGACCCGGCAGCGACATCTTTCTCGTCTTCGACAGCGCTTATGGCACCGACCCGACCTTAACCCGGCGAAACCGCTCGGTACTCCTCAAACTCTCCTATCTCTTGAGTCTGTGACGAATCTACGGAGTGGTGTACAACTGGCCGTCTCTCAGGCCAGTTCATCTACGAACCCCGTCTATTCGCCCTTAATCTGTGTTCATCTGCGAAAAACGCTCAAATTACTCGCGTTTTTTTCTGCGGATTATTCGTCTATTCGTCTAACAGCCAGCGCGACAGCCTCGCCTCCACCAATGCAGAGTGCGGCAATGCCAATGTGTTTATCGGCGCGTTTTAGAGCGTGAATAAGAGTTACGAGAATGCGCGTGCCGCTCGCACCAATAGGATGCCCCAGCGCGACAGCACCGCCATTGACATTGAGCTTTTCTCCCGGAATGCCGAGATCCTGCGCCGCCGCCATTGGAACTCCGGAAAAGGCTTCATTGATTTCAAACAGGTCGATATCCGAAACAGTGAGGGAAAGCCTGGACAGAAGTTTGGAGATGGCACCGATAGGCGCGAGCGTGAACCACTCTGGCTCCTGGGCATGTGTGGCATACCCCAAAATCTCAACTTCGGGTGCGATGCCGCAATATTCTGCTTTTTCGCCTGAAAGGACAACAACAGATGCTGCACCATCGTTGAGACTCGACGCATTGCCAGGCGTCACAGAACCGTCTTTTGAAAATGCAGGGCGCAGTTGGCGGAGTTTGTACTCGTCAAATCTCAGGGGTTCCTCATCTCGGTCTATCGTTGTAATTGTCTTGCCAGAGGATGCTTTTACGGGTACAATCTCGCTGCGGAATCGGCCTTCTTTATCGGCGCAAAGTGCTCTTTTATAACTGCTGATGGCAAAATCATCCTGGTCTTCGCGCGAAAAATCGTAGCGTTCAGCACATCGGTCGCCACATGTGCCCATGTGCAGATCATTATAAACATCCCATAAGCCATCGCGGATCATTGAATCGACGAGTTCGCCTGTTCCGAGTCTATAACCCGTTCGCGCACTTTCGAGAAGATAGGGCGCGCGGCTCATGTTTTCCGTGCCTCCTGAGAGAATTAAATCGGCATCGCCACATTGGATGGCCTGAGCGGCGAGCATAACGGATTTGAGGCCTGAACCACAAACTTTGTTGATCGTTGTCGCCCCCACCGAAGTATTGAGACCCGCGCCAATAGCAACCTGACGCGCGACATTTTGACCCAGCCCCGCGCTGAGCACATTGCCAAAAATCACTTCATCAACTTCATCGCCGATTATGCCTGCCTGCGCTATCGAAGCCGCCGCAACAGCACTGCCCAGTTCAGGCGCAGATACCTCGGCAAAGCCCCCCATAAATCCGCCAATAGCTGTGCGCTTGCTCCCGGTGATATAAATGTGTTTCATATTCATTCCTCCATTTTACTATCAAGATACGTCCAGACCTGAAAATAATGCAAAAAATAAGAGATAAGATGTGAAATCCACTAAGGTACACGAAAATACACGAAGAGATCGTAGGGGCGATCCCTTGTGGTCGCCCTTTTTCTTAAGATACAAGGTGAAACATCTAATCGCCATTGCCATGTGTGGCATTCTGTGTGCAGTAATCCTTCTGATGTCCTGTTCTGCCCCCCCCGATGGCAAAACCGTATTTATCGAATCGGGTTGTGCGAGATGCCATGAAATCAATGGCTCTGGCGGTTCTCAGGCACCGCGACTACAGGGCTTGCAAAGCAAGTGGACACCCGAATCACTGGAAAAATTTCTGATTGATCCCCCTGCGTACGCAAAAGACAATGCCCGATTGCAGACGTACGAAAAAAAATACCCAACGCCAATGCCCAAACTTGAAATCACGCCTGCACGGCGAAAAATACTCGTCCAATATCTCCTTAGAAGGTATCCATGAGAAAATACGAACGGATATATATAGAGGTTGCCAAAATTCCCGAAGGTACTGTAGCAACTTATGGGCAGATTGCCGAGCGGGTTGGGTGTGGACCGCGCGAAGTGGGCAGGGCACTGTCGGAATTGCCACCTCATACATCTTGTCCCTGGCACCGGGTCATCAATGCGCGGGGAATGGTGTCCATTCGCAGTGGAAATCACATGGCCCATCACAATCAGGAAGCCCGCCTTGAACGAGAGGGCATTGTATTTGTCAACGGCCGCGTCGATCTCGAAATTTACAGGTGGGAAGCAGGTTTTTGAGACATGAAATGGAATATCTCTGGCAAGAGCGCACAAATTTGTTTATTGACAAGGTTACTCGGTTTTTTTATCATTCACGCGCTTGATGAAATAGAGAAGAAATACGTCTGTAAATACCGAGAAAGGGGATGCGGTGACCAAAGCTGATATTGTCAATCAGATTGCCGAAGCTACGGGATTGACCAAAACAGATACCTCTGTCGTTGTAGAGGGCTTTCTCACCTCGCTCATTGCAGCAATGGAGCAGGGCGAACACATTGAAATTCGCGGTTTTGGCACGTTTAAAATCGTTCACCGCGCACCGCGCACAGGTCGCAATCCCAAAACGGGCGAGGTTGTCAAAATTCCCTCGCGCGCAATGCCTGTGTTCAAGCCCTCACGCGAACTTCGCAATTCTATTGCTGAGGTTTCTGTTCTTCCATCTAGCTAATGTACCCACAGGAGGTAGCTCTTGCCCAGCGGAAAAAAGCGCAAACGCGCAAAAATCGCAACGCATAAGCGAAAAAAAAGGCGCCGAAGAGACCGACATAAAAAGAGGGTCTAAAGGCAAGACACTTGCCATTCACACTGGCGTTATGGGTCTATCCCCCGATCTTGTATATGCCATTATTGTTAGCTTCAAAACGATACGCTCGGTATAGACCATGAAGGCAGGGGGCCTGTCCTCAGTCTGCCCGTCAGAGAGGTCATCTGCGGCATTAGCTCAGCTGGATAGAGCACTGGTCTCCGGAACCAGAGGTCACAGGTTCGAATCCTGTATGTCGCACCACAATCAATAGGGCGAGAGAGTTACTCTCGCCCTATTTTTTTGCCTATGCGTCTATGAACGAGCCTGGGAGACAACCCGTTATACATCGCTCTGTCTTATCAGATCCCGCAACTTCAAAATGAGCGCGTCCAGACCACGACCTGTGACAGAAGAAATTCCCAAATCTGTTTGGCCCGAAAAAAATGGCCCCTTGCGATATTCAGGTGGCAACAAGTCCAGTTTGGTAGCAATGAGCATCGCGGGTTTCTCGCGCAATTTGGGACTGAAACGATCGAGTTCTTCTTTTAAAACCGACAGGTCGTATTCTGGATTGGGACTGGCGACATCGACCATAAAAAGGAGAACGCGCGTGCGTTCAATATGACGCAAAAATTGAAACCCAAGCCCTTTGCCTCGATGCGCCCCTTCAATCAAGCCCGGAATATCTGCCATAACAAAGCTATCGTAATCACCGCATTTGACAATGCCCAGATTGGGTTGCAAGGTCGTAAAGGGATAATCGGCGATTTTGGGTTGCGCTGCAGAAACTCTGGCGAGCAGGGTCGATTTACCCGCATTTGGATGCCCAACCAGACCGACATCAGCGATGAGTTTAAGCTCGAGTTCCAGATGGCATTCCCGTCCCGATTCTCCGGGCTGGACATACTCTGGCGCTCTATTTGTCGATGTGGCAAAACGCGCATTGCCACGGCCGCCGCGACCGCCCTTGATCAAAACAATGCGTTGACCGGATTCGGTCAAATCCGCGAGAATTTCACCCGTTTCTGCATCCTTGATGAGCGTGCCAACCGGAACGGGAATTTCAGCATCGTCACCCCGTCGTCCCGCTTTCTTTTGACCCGACCCATGTTCTCCGGGTCCTGCACTCAGGTGTTGTCGATACCGGTAATCAAGCAGTGTGGATAAGCGGGCGTCTGCTATAAAAACGACATCTCCTCCACTGCCACCATCGCCGCCATCTGGCCCACCTCGCGGCACATGCTTTTCTCGGCGAAAGCTTTTGCAACCATTGCCGCCGCTGCCCGAACGGGCATAAATTCTGGTAAGATCAACGAACATGGGAAAATTAAGCGATCTGACGCTATTTTGCAGGCTGCGACTGTGCGCTATTCCTCAAGAGTAGAGTCTCTTCAATGGGAATGTGCTCATCTGCACTGTTGATGAGATCCCTCGCCGTATTGTAGGTAAAGGAAATGACCTCAACGCGTGGCCCCAGAGTCTTAACGAGATCGACCAGAGGTACAAAATCACCATCACCACTCACGAGAACCACGACATCGAGTTTACCGACAAATCTCATGATATCAATGGCCATCCCCATGTCCCAATCGCCTTTGGCCGATCCATCGCTGCGCTGCCGCAAATCTTTTCTTTTTACTTCGTAGCTCTTTTGTTGGAGCATCGAGATAAAGTTGCTCTGGTCAACATCTGGCGATTGCACGACATAAGCAATAGCGCGGATCAATCGGCGTTTGCCCGCGCTGAGTTCCAGCAATTTTTCAAAGTCGAGACGAGCATTAAACGGTTTTGCAGCATAAAAGATATTCTGCACATCGACAAATATCCCAACCCGCAATTCAGTCGGGGGAATGGGTGTGCTTCGATCTAATCGGGCACTGGCATTGGCTTGCAGACCGGCGATATTTTTTTGTATGGCATCGAGAGTAGAAAAAATTTCCCGGCGTTCTCGAGCGCCGCTAATAGCTTCTTTATAGACTCTGGTCTTGATCTCTCGGAGATCTCGGATTGGAACCTGCACCCTGGCAACCTGATCTAATTTTTGTTCGATACGCGCTATCGCATCTTGTATTTGTTTAATCTGATCTTTAAAGTCTGCCATTTGTTATGAGGTCTCCGATATCATTAGTTTGTGTAACCCTGCGCCAAGGGCAAGGGCAAATCTGCTCGCGTGTCCGAGTTTTGCGCGATCTCGTTCTGGCAACTTCGCAGTATCTATACCGCGAAATATTGGATGCTCCACAAGGCTGAGGTCGGCTGGTGGAGCAATGGGCGGTATGTCCCCCGATAGATAAACCCGTTTGCAGGGGCGATGTGGAGAACTTGCGAGAGAGAGCCAGCGTTGTAAATTTGAAGCATCAGGACCTGCTGTTTCAACGCCGATTAAAATACCATTTTCAACGGAAATATAAAAAGACCCAGCGGGATCTCTGTGAACAGCCATTTGCCTACCCGACTCCCATACGCGAGCGGGTAGTCCCGCACAAAATAGAGCCAGCGGAGCGACACAGAGATGCAGACGGTTTCCGCCCAGCACCGAGCACAGGGTTTCGTGTGCCTCAATCACTCCGTTGCGTACTGCGGTCCAAAAAGCCACGCGCCCTACCGGAATAAAGTCGATTGCGCTATTGTCAACAGGAGAAATGAGTGTCTGCGATGCTTCCCATAAAATCTGCTCGCGGCAGTCTTCTTCTCCCACGACTTCGAGAGGAACTTTTTGGATGTGATACAGACCACCGGAAAGAGAAAAAGAAAGCGTGCCGAGCGGTTTTCGCAGGCTTTCAAGTGCTTGTCCCAATTCCTCAACAAAGGATTCAGGCACTTCTTTTTCGGGACCGAAATCAAAGACCTCCGATACACGCTGGTTAATCAGACCCCTGAGACAATACGCATTATCCAATTTTTCAAGGTGGACCAGGCACAAGGTGTTGCCCGAAATATGAATACCCGTCGCTGTACTCATGGCTTACTCATCGTAAGGTACGGACGCAAACGCTCAAGGGTTTTGGGACCAATACCCCTGACCTTTGTAATGTCGTCAACGCGCTTAAATGCCCCATTCTCCTCTCGATAGGCCACAATGCGCCCCGCAATTTGAGGCCCAATACGGGGCAGGCGCTCAAACTCTTTTGCCGTTGCCCGGTTAATATCGATCAATTCCCTCACCGGGGAAACACTTTCTTTTGGCGATGGGATTTCCACCTGACTCTGCCCGTGTGCTATAGATGACGTCGAGGAAATATTTTCTTCTGGCGATGGGACTTCCACGGCATTTTTACGCACCTCAAAATCGGGAATGCGATCCGGATCTTTACTGTCGAGATAACGGACGACAATCCCCACAATGAGAACGCAGCACAGCAGCAATAAAATAATTTGTTCGTTGCGGTTAAAAGTGAACATAGAAAAGTCCAATTACTGAAATCCGATTTCACCCCAGAATCGGAAATCCCAGGTCACATTGGTGAGGTCGCGCAGGTGGTCTTTGCGCCGTTCATGGCGAAACGTGGTGCCGCCCGTAAATCGCGAGCTAAAGGCATATTGCGTGCTCAAGCTGACAGACCATGAGGTCGAATTTTGGCGGATAATGGGTTCGGCAGGCACATCGGGTTCGGCACTTCGGGGCATTTCGGTCTGCGTATTCAAATTGCGCGAAAAGGAAAGCGTGAGGTCGAGAGTGCGCTGAAATTTTCCGCGCAATGAATAGCGCACATCTGCTTGCAATGTGCCATTTTCCGTCAAAGTGGTCCCAATCAGGCGTTCGGCAAGAGTCGGTTGGACAGAAGTTGTATCGACAGTCACATTGCGCTGGTAGCGGATTTCGTCATTACGGGTTTGGCGGCGGCTAAATGTCGTATTCACATCCCCTTTCCAGCGCGCGCTCCACTGAAAAAGTGGATTATAGGATATTTCTGTGGCATCGCTTGTCAGATAAAGCGGCGAGAGACTGAGACTCCCATCACCGCGTCGGGTGCGCGATTCCTGGTACCCGAAACTGGCATTGGAACTGACCCAAAACCAGCCAATCAAAGGCACGCGTTCGAGACCGCGCCAACTCGCGTCAAATTTGGGAAAAATGACCTGATCGTCTTTGCCGAGCGTATTGCCAGTGCGTTCGTTTTCGGAATAATTGGCAGAGGTGTTGAAATTCAGACCCAGAGGTAGTCGGATACCACTGGATACCTGCGCCTGCCTTCGCACATTGACAGCATTGGTTCTCGTTCCCGTACTCACAACTACGATGGGGACCTGAACCGTATCTTGAAAGCCAAATTGATAGGCCAAAGAGGGGCGGGCTGTGAGGCCAAATAAATTATTTGATTTGTTCTGTGAAACACTGCTCGTCACATTCTGAAGGCGCCCCCCCACTTTTCCGATCCATTGCAAAATGGAAAAACCATCTTTACCGGATTTGCGTGTCCAGCGTTGAAACAAGCCGGGCAGGTTGAGATTGACACGCGCATTCGCCGTTTGCTGGCTATTGACGGTAAGGCCGCGCCGAATGCTGCCGTACTGCACGCGATCACCACCGATCTCAAAGCGATCCGTATAAGTAGCCGAATACGACGGATTCACAGTAATCCAGCTGGAAATACGCGGCGTAAATCTGAAGTTGAGCGATTGGTTGCGCGATACTTCACGCCCAAATTGGAGTTGCGTCAGGGCGTATCCATTTCGCAAATCTCGGTTGAGAGTGAGCGAATAATCGGCATTTAGACTGCGAAATGGCGAGAGTTTGATGGCGTAACTTTCGGTCAGATTGAAGGTTTCTCGAACTGTATCAATCACATTTGAAGTATCGCCCGCGATGGCGCGAAATGACGTTTGGTCCGACACCCCGCGATTAAAACGCAGGTTGTAATTAATACTGGTGGGCAGGTAAAAAAACTGCGCCTCTTTGAGTGGTTTGTAAAAGGGTAGCCACTTAAAAATGGCGATAGCTTCGCGCTGAGACCACGCCTGATTATAGGTCATATTGCCGTTTAAGTTCTGATTCTGGCTTCGCCTGCGCTGTGTGATCGCGCCCGTTGTCGAGGCGTCAGAACTGTAGTTGAGTGACGTGGAGGCTTTGTCAAACAAAATGCGAGACAAGAGACTCGGGTCTTCGCGTGCTGGCCGTTTTCTCAGCGAAATAGTAAAGCGCGTCTGAGAGCGCACATCGCTTTCGTTGATTTTTTGTTCAGGGGTGAGCACAATATCCGATCCCGGGCGAATACGAGGGCTTGATGTAAAGCGGTTATAGCTGAATCGGACGGGCATGGAGGTATTCCATTCTCTGGGAAAGAATTTGTCGATATTGAGCTGGCTGTCAAAGTTGAAGCGCGTGGTGGTGGTGCCTGAAGCCCGGCCTTGCAAGTCCTGGAAATCGCCGCTTCTGCGTTCCAGATTGACCGTTAAATTGCCCAGATCAGCGAGGGTTATACGCGTGTCAGCCAGGGCAGATAAGGCGGGTTTTTTGCGGATTTCATCAACGCGCAATTCATCCATCCAGACTTCATTCTCACCCATGAGAATCTCATCGCCGCGGTTGCGAATCCCCACTGTAAAGGCTCTGATTGAAGACAGCGCGGGATTGCCGCGCACGATATAGGTGCGGCCATCCACGTCGATCTCAATGCGGTTGCCCTCTTTGTCGTAGTGGGCGAGAAAATCGCCACGGCGAAGCGATACACTGACGGTATCAGACGCTTGCTCGGTGGATTGAAGGTCGAGCAACTGGCCTTTGATTTGCGACATGATCTCGAGGTCTAAACGGACGGTATTGGTTTCTTCTGCCCAGCCGCGATAAACCCGTGATCGGTATTCGTAAAAGTTGAGAGAATCTTCATTGATGGGGGCAAAACGCATAAAAAATTCGATGGGACTGGGACCAGCGCTCAGGGAATCTGCAGCATCTGAAAAATTGGTGTTATACGTCGGATCGGCGGGGTTGCCGCCGTGCAAAAATAGCGTCATAACACCGTATTCGGTATAGTTCTCGCCATTGGCGAAGTTGCGGGATGCAGAGATGGATTCGTCCGGGTAGAGATCGACAAATTCGAGCACCAGAGAATTTTCAGACAAACGGATCCCCGTGGTGGGATCAATTTCTCGCTCGAGGCCGGGCGGGGACTCGTAAAAAGAATTGTTGGTACCGATAGTCGAAACCTGAAAATCTCCCGACGACTGTCCGAAAGCGACCGGGTCTTCTTGCCATTCGCTACCGGTCGCGCTAAAAGTATAGATTTCGACAGAGGTCGTGTCGTTGTGTTCGATCCAAACGCGCACAAAGTCAAGCGCGCTGGCAAATGTGGTGTCGGGACTGCCTTCAAAGATGCGAGGCGCGTCCTGTCCTTTGAGGGGAATACGCAACAAACGCCACGGAGGATCTGTAATACCGCCCAATTCGGGAAAGAGATCGGATTCAGTGCCAGGTACCAGCGTAGATGGACCGGTAAAAGTGCCCGATGCAGAGGACAGCCCCCGATTGCTGGACAAATCGACGCTGTATCGGATAAAACTCTCGCGCTGGTCGAGAAAACCATTGCCGTTGAGGTCCTCGGTATCGGGTCGAGATTGGCGCTCTGCTCTGTTGCCCTCTGTGCCATTGAGTCCAGAGGGATAGCGGCGCAGGATATCCGTCGTGTTTTGATCCACATCTTCAAAATTATCTCCCGAAGGATCGTTGGGCACGGTTACACCCGGAAATATATTTCGAAAGATCTCAGTTTCTTCGGCATCGGTCAATCCATCCAAACCGATATCCTCTTCGTCAATGACGATATCGTCTCCTGTAGGCAAGCCGCCGATGGGTTTGTCTTCTGTGCGAAAACCACTTGGGAATCGCTCTCGATCACTGGGGTCATTATACATGGGGTGATCGAGGGGCAGGCTAACGCGTTCAGATACATCGCCCAAATCGATGTGCAAATGCCCGTCGTCCCCCCGAATCCAGAGTTCGAGAAATTTGGACCGCGACAAATCGAGACCATTGACATAGCGCATAATGCCCGCCCAGGATCGCTGGGGAATGCCATTTTCGTTGTTCTGTGAACGAATGGGAAATCCATTGCTACGCGCGGGGTCAAATCGCAGTTTGAGAATATCGATAATGTCTTGTTCCGCGCTTATGTCATCGCGGGTAGGCTGAATTCGGGAAAGAGATCCCCTATCGCGGTCAATGGGGTTATACCACGTAAGCCGCCCTTGTGGCAATGTGAGCGTTCTGTTGTTGCGGATGGGAACACTTGCGCGATTCCACCCGATTTTGCCAATCGAAAACGCCGTACTGTTCAGAGCACCTTCAAAATCATCGATATAAGCCACATTTTTGGTATTGGGATTTGGCAAACTCTGCGCGATTTCAAAGTCCATGTCGATAGACGACGGCACCTGCGTGTTCACGAGGGGAATTGAGTTGATGAGATCGCTCAATAGTTTGGGTTGCATCCGGAAGCGCGCATTGGCATCCCACAAAATAGTGCGCGTGGGTTCCTGCCCAACCCGCACGCGCGGCGAGGCAGTACTTTGAGTGCCGTAGAGCAAGGTCATACCAATAAGCGAATACTGATCCTCAAAGGGTCGCTCGAGACGCACGCCCAAAAGGCTTTTGGACTGTCCAAAACCAAATTGGTCTTTGGTTTGATACGATATGTCGAGATCAGACGTGGGGTCTGAAACCTCGTTTTCGGCATCGCCAATAAATTTCAAGCGGCCTGTCTGATAATTTATCGTGTAATCTTCGTCCCGTTCCAGGGTACGGTTGTTCAGACGCACGACTTCGCTGTTTTCAACCAGTCCGAGAAACCCGAGGTTGTATTCGGTCGATTGGCTCGTTGAACGCACCCGCAGAACATACCGCCCCGCTTCAGTGCGGTTCGCCGTGTTGGTTTCATTGTAAATGCCCGGCACGCGCACCTCGAGGTCGGGCGCGCCCAAACCCTCTTCGCCAAAAGGCTCGAGAAAGGGAAAGACGAGATGCCCTCTGGGAAGGCTCAGGCCGGGGATCTCATTACCCGTACCAATATCGATGAGCCGATCTGGCGGAGAAGATTCAGAAGATCTGTTGGTGTGCCGATCGAGGCCAAAAATTTCCAGATATGACTTGCCTTCTTGATTATCCTGTGGATTTTCACCAGGCACATTGCGAAAGATGCCAACGAACAGGCCCTCGGGATCGATATTGCGCCCGCCAAGGCGATAAACATTGCGCCACGCAAGCCTCCATGTCGGGTCTGTGGGGCGTTGTTGTCTGGCTTTGATGAGCTTGAGCTGAATTCTTTTGTCTGGATTTCCCGGATCGGGAATAAATTGTATGTCGCCAAAATTTTCACCCGACGCGGTTTGATAAGCTACCGCAAGCGTGTAGCCCCGCGAAATCGAACCGCGTTCATGGATGAGATAGCCTTCGGGAAAAGGTGTAAATTCGGAGGGATCGAGTTCGTGAAACGTGCCTTCTTCAACACCCTTATCAAAGCCGCGCGACGCCGCTTCATCGGGCGATCCATTGTTCCACACGAGGTATGCAACGCCGGGAATGGCCGAGTCTTCGAGGTCGTTTTGCGCGTTGTAGTCGTTTATGAATACGCGCACACTCTGCTCAGTGACGCGATCACCTGGCGCGGGGAACAAGCCGTTGCGAAAATTTTCTCGATAAGTGTTATCGAGAAAAAAGTAGGTGTTTTCGACGTACCTGTAATCGGGGATTTCATTAGACGATTCTTCTCCTTGCCCCGTAAAGGTTTTGCGATCACTCGACGATTTATCCTGGGATGTGACAACCGTAAAGTTGATGGCGCCAACCCGTCCCCGCGTTTTGATGCCAAATAATCCACCTCTGTTACCGCCGCTAAATCCAACCAGTCGCGTTCCGGGCAAAGCCAGTGAAGTATTGCCCGCTTCTATGGTTTCAATAATGCCGTCTTCATCGCCTTTGTATTGCAGACGCAAGCCCTCGGTTAGATCAAAGCTTTGCTCGCTATTTTGCTCCAGCGAAACCAGGATTCGATCGCCAATGGAGCCTTCAACAGTGAGTTGGGCTTCTTGCTCAAAATTGATGGTGGGAAAGCGCGACGTGCGCGTGTGAACTGCTTGCGCCTGCCCCAAAGTGTATTGCGAGAGACCCGATAATTCGATGCGGCGGTGCCCCCGTATGGTGAGATTGGCATCCCCTTCCCCAGTAATAGCACTCAACCGCCGGGGGACGCGAATCGGAATTTTGACATCAATTATGCCCTCACCTTCTCGGTCGTAATCCATCGTCCCGCCCAATCGCTCCAGTGCAAGGCGATGAGTATCATGGTGGAACTTATAGCGCATAAAGTCGCTCAGACTGATAATCACCGGAAGGCCATAAGGCGCGCCCCCCAGATCGCGGAATACCATAAGTGTATATTCAGTCTCCGTTTCTATCAGTTGCGCCGTGGGGGTCGCATAGGAGCGCCTTCGGGGAAAATAAGAAGTGGATCCAGGTGTATCGCGCAAAAATGCTTCAAGCGTTGATGCACCTATTTGCGGGCGCAAACCCGGCGAGGCAAACGCAATACTCGAGCAGAAAACCGCAAGAAAAAATAAAACACTGAGGCCGCGCGACCACAGATGAGTGTGAATAAACTTCATAAGGGGTTTGGGAAACAGTAGGAAAGTTGTATTAAGGAGCGGGTGATAGGTCGTTGAATAATAGCACAAGCTACATGAAAGTCAAGGCAAAATCCGCAGAAATTGACGGGAAATAAACATCGATAAGCACGTCTTTTTTTCAGAGGTAAAAAGCCGTATATTCCGTTGAAAGTTAAACCCACTTTTTAAAAAAAGGTTCCTCATGCGCTTGCATCGGTATGTGCTATCCGAACTGATAATGCCATTTTTATTTAGTTTTTCAGTGATCATCTTTCTTCTGGTCATCGATCTCATTTTGCAAATGCTCGATCGCATTCTGGGAAAAGGCGTGCCTATAAGTGTGGTTTTTGAGTTGTTTTTTTTAAATACGGCCTGGATGATTGCCCTCGCTGTTCCAATGGCTGTGCTGGTCAGTACCCTGCTGGCTTATGGTCGTTTAAGTGCCGCGGGCGAAATTGTGGCCATGCGGGCGTTGGGCATTGGAATTCACCAGGTTGTAGGGCCGGTACTGCTCGTCGCCGCACTGCTGGGAATTGGGCTGGTGATTTTCAATGATCGCGTTTTGCCCGAATTTAATCACCGCGCCCGCGTGTTGATGACAGACATTCACCGCAAACGCCCCGCGGTCGCACTGGCCGACAAGGCCGGTGTGATGATTGGCGATTTCAAAAATTACCAGATTTTGTTTGATCGCGCCGATGCAGGCGGCAATACCCTTTATGACTTGCTGGTATATAGCTTTAATAGCGATGGCTTTCCCGAAACAGCGGTTGCCGATTCGGGTATTGTCGAATTTGACGAAGCGCGAGACGAAGCCCTGCTCTATCTTTTTAATGGGGAAATGCACCGCATTGATCCAGACGATCCCACAGTCTATGCGCTCACGACATTTGCCAAAGCCAAATTGCGACTCGGAGATGCGGGCCATCAGTTGTCGCGGTCTTCATCGGCATATCGCAATGATCGGGAAATGGATATTGCCACCATGCGGCACAAAATTGCACAATACGAAAGCGAATTGCATCAGGCAAAGGTCAAAAGGGCGAACCTTTTAGATGCTTTTGTGCGCGAGGTATTAATAGATTCCGCAGATACAAAACCCGTGCAGTCGTTGCGCGCTGTATTGGGGCGCGTGGCAGCCGATACGCGGATTGCACACCATAAGTCGAGAGCCGCAGACCGATTGCGTGTGGAAGTACACAAAAAATTTTCAATCCCCGCGGCCTGTGTGGCATTTGTGCTGGTGGGTGCGCCTATCGGTGTGTGGGCGCGCAGCAGCAGTGCGGCAATTGGCGCTGCGATTAGCATTGGCTTTTTTTTGGTATGGTGGATTTTTCTTATCGGCGGTGAAAAATTGGCCGACCGGGGTGTACTCATGCCCTGGTTGGCCATGTGGGTGCCCAATCTATTGACCGCTCTCGTCGGCGCTGTTCTATCTGCGCGGATTATCTGCGAGTGGGGCGAAAAAAGGAGATAGCTGTGCGTATTTTGAGCCGCTATGTCGTCATCCAATTTGCAATGCCCTTTGGCGTCAGTTTGCTGGCTTTTGCCGTTGTTTTTGTCGTAATTGATCTGGTGGATCGCCTCAGCGCGTTCATAGACCGGGAAGTCGGCCTGGAAACAATTATATCTTATTATTTTTGCTATTTGCCCTATATTGTCGTCCTCGTGCTTCCAATGGCAGTCTTGCTCGCGGGGTTGTTCTGCATGGGCGGGCTGATACAACGCGGGGAATTGCTGGCAATGAAAAGTGCCGGCATCAGTCTTTATCAAGTCGTAATTCCATTGCAAATGCTGGCCCTTGGAATCAGTATTTTGGCCGCTGCGATGGCCGACCAGGTCGTGCCGCGAGCAAATCGGGCGCGATCGAAAATCGAACAACCGCGTCAATCAGCAATAGGGCCTCAGTCCATCCGCGTGCAGATCGCGTTACGAGATACGGGCAGGCGCGTTTTGTCAATGAGGGAATACGACGCCACGACCATGAAAGGGCGGCAGGTGGTGCTCGACAAGTATGAAGGCGGGGCGCTCACAGAGCGCGTTCGCGCCGAAGAAGCGGTTTGGGCCACCGCAGAATGGCATTTCATGAACGGAGATCAGCGCGTATTTTCAGAAGGAAAAGAATTTTATCGCGCATTTCGCGTGTGGGCGGCGAAAGATGTGACCCTCACGCCCGAAGATCTCGTACGCGATGTCGTGCCCGAAGGTCAGATGACGTATTCGGAACTGACAGATTTTATCCAGCGCAAATCGCGCAACGGCAGCCAGACGCTTCGAGAATCTGTGGCGCGCCACATGCGGTTGGCTTTTCCATTTGCGAACTTCGTTATCGCCCTCTTTGGCCTGCCTCTGGCCTCTCGTATGCGGCGAACGGGACGCCCCATCCAAATTGGCATGTGCTTGCTCATCTGTTTTGCCTTTTACGGATGTATCCAACTCGGGCGCGCCATGGGTTGGAACGATGTACTATCCCCTGCCTGGGGCGCGTGGGGGGCAAATGCGATCTTTGGCACGATTGGGATTATCACGCTCCTCACAACGCGCAAATAATCGCCAATTTTGGGCGGGTTTAAAACCCGCTCCTACGTTCCATCACCGCTTTTGGGGGCTGGGGATAATCCTGTACATCCTTTAATCCTGGGAATCCTGATCCATGTCTGAAAAATACAATATTCTCCTGATGATCTCCGATCAGCACAGCAAATATCACATTGGTGCTTATGGAGATCCCCTCGTGCGCACGCCCCATCTCGACGGCCTGTCAGAAAGCGGTATGCGCTTCACCAGCGCGTATTGCGCCTCACCCGTTTGCGTGCCCAGTCGCATGTCATTTATGACGTGTCGCACACCTTCGTCCAATCGCGTGTGGAACAACAATCATTTGCTGCACTCGGGCATTCCCACCTGGGCACATGCCATGGGACTGGCCGGGTATGAAACATCGCTTATTGGACGGATGCACTTCAACGGACACGACCAGCGACACGGCTTTGAAAATCGGCCCCTCGGCGAATACGGCGCCACACACCCGGGCGCAAACAGGCAGGGCGCGCCTCTCTTCAAAAGTATTTCAACGGCAACCACTGGACAAAATCGCACAGCCGTCGAAATAGCAGGACGGGGATATGGCTCGTACCACGTTTTTGACGAAATAGTCGCGGAAAAAACCAGCGCGTATCTGCGCGACAAATCGCAAAATCCAGGCAACCGCCCCTTTGCTGCAGTGGCGGGATTCCTTTTGCCTCACTGTCCCTTTATCGCGCACAAAGAGCTTTTTGATTATTACTACGACCGCGTCGATATCCCCCTACACACGCCCAATGAACCCGAAGCCATTCGCAAATTCAAACAGCTTCGCGGCCTTTATCCCCCCCTCGACGAAGAACGCATTCGCGTTGCCCGCGCCGCTTATTTTGGGATGTGCGAATATCTCGATCTGCAAATTGGGCGCATCCTCCAGACCCTGCGAGAAACGGGCCTCGATCGCAACACGCTGGTTATTTATTGCTCGGACCACGGCGAAATGGCCGGGGAACACGGCTGCTGGTGGAAAAGCAGTTATTACGAAGGATCTGTCGGCGTCCCCCTCATCGCAAGCCTCCCCGGCGTGATCGCGCCAAATGTGGAAAGCAACCAGATATGTAATCTGATGGACATTGGCCCTACCCTGCTCGACATGGCAGGTGGAAATCCCATGCCGGACATTCACGGACACTCGCTCTGGCCGCTACTTGCGGGGCGAGATGCAGGCGACCATCCCAACGAAACATTTAGTGAACACCTGGGGCAAGAAGGCATACCCTCGCGTATGATTCGGACCGGTCCATGGAAATGTTACACATACTACGACGATACCGCGCCCGTTCTGTACAACCTCGAAGACGACCCAGATGAAATGCACAATCTGGGCAACGATCCCAATTATGAACACATCCGCAACGATCTCGTATCCCGCATTTTTGAAAACTGGGACCCCGAGTACGTACTCAGAGAAAGCGCGGATATTAACCGCGATATACGCCTGCTCACCCGCTGGGGACAAGCCATTCAACCCACCCTACCCGATAGCGTCCCTGTGCCCGATAATGCCGAAGATATTGAATGTCGATGAAGCTAACCGCTAATCGCTTGTGTTTTTAAGTGACAAATGATTCTTTTTTACTTTACTTAACATCCTGAAATTATTCGCTATCGCATTATACACCTTTTGACTGAAACAGTTCTGCGAGATGTCTCGGTCACTATTTTTATAAAGGGCATATTTTATGCAACGCAAGTTTTTAATCCCAACCATATTTGTCATTGTCATCGGGTTCGCGTGGTTATCATCCTATTATACCGACTGGCTGTGGTTCTCGAGTCTCGATTTTCAGGCTGTCTTCTGGACCACCCTGAAAGCGCGTTTCCTATCCGGCATATTTTACGGTCTGATTGCCGCTGTAGTCATTGGAATCAATCTCCATTATGTCGGTCGATTCACCCGCTCCGCGCTCGAAGCAGACGCCTCACTTTATGAAGGCGAAATGCCCGGCGCAAGCCTGTTGCGCTCAAATACTGGCTATTTGTTAATCGCCGCAGTCCTCGTCCTCATTATGGGCAATGTCGGCTCCTCACAATGGCCCACCCTGTTGCGTTACTGGTACGGCGGATCATTTGGCACTTCCGATCCCATTTTTGGACGCGACGTTGGATTTTATGTCTTTGCATTGCCCTTTTATCAGTTTACAGTCGGTTTTTTCATCGGCACAGTAATCGTATCAGCCCTGGCATCAGGGGTTATTTACATGGCCACAGGCGGTATTCGCCTGCAGGAACGCATTCAGGTCATGCCGCGACCCGTCGCACACCTGTCGGCTCTGGCCGGGCTATTCTTGCTGTTTTCCGCTGTCAATTATTACCTCAAAATCTACGGCCTGCTCTATTCTCAGGGCAATGTCGCTTTCGGTGCGGGATTTGTCGATGTCAACGTTCAACGCTGGATATATTGGATCCTCATCATTGCCTTTGTCGCAACGGGCATCATGCTCTTGAGAAATATCAAAGCACGTGAAGCGCGTCCGCTTCTCATCGGTGTTGGCGTCTTTCTCGTTGGAACAATCGGGCTGGGCAGTATTCCAGGTGCAATTGTGCAAAAACTCATCGTAGATCCCACCGAACTCCAGCGCGAAACCCCCTACATCAAAAATAACATCGATTTCACGCGAAAAGCTTACGCGCTCGACAGAATTGTGGAACAGCCCTTTGAAGCATCTGAGAACCTCACCGCAGCAGACATTGCCGCCAATCCTTTGACCATTCGCAACGTCCGCATCTGGGATGAACGCCCAATGGTGCAAACCTATCAGCAAATTCAGGAAATTCGTCCCTATTATGTCTTTCCCGGCATTGATGTTGACCGCTACACTATTGACGGTGTATATCAACAGGTGATGCTCTCGGGGCGCGAACTCGACACCAATCGATTGCCTCCTCAGGCGCGCAACTGGGTCAATGAAACCCTGCAATATACACACGGATACGGCGTTGCGATGAGCCCGGTTACACACGTCTCCCCCGAGGGCTTGCCCGCTTTTATGATCAAAGATATTCCCCCAGTGGCCGACGCGACAGAGCTACAAATTTCCCGTCCGGAAATCTACTATGGCGAACGCACCTACGGCAACGTAGTCGTCAAAACCAGCGCCGATGAATTTGACTATCCCCGGCGCGATGGCAATGCGTTTACCACCTACGAGGGCAAAGGCGGGGTGCCCATGGGCAGTTTTATCAAACGCCTGGCATTTACCATTCGCATGATGGACCCCAATTTGCTCTTGAGTAGCTACATGCTATCTGAGAGCAAAATTATGTACCATCGGCAGATCGCCCAACGCGCACGCGAGATCGCGCCCTTCCTCTTCTTCGACTCCGACCCCTATCTCGTTATCTCCGAAGGGCGTTTGTACTGGATTTTAGATGCGTACACAACCACCAACATGTATCCCTATTCCAAACGCATGGGACGGTCCCAGATCAACTACATCCGCAATGCGGTCAAGGTCGTTATGGATGCCTATCACGGTTCTGTCACCTTTTATCAGGCCGAGGATGAACCCGTAATTGCCGCTTATGCCGCGATATTTCCTACCCTGTTCAAATCAATTGATACCATGCCTGCTGATTTGCGCGCCCATGTGCGGTATCCCGTTGACCTCTTCCGCATTCAAGCGACGATGTATCGCGAATATCATATGCAGGAAGCACAGGTGTTTTACAACCAGGAAGACCTGTGGGAAATTCCAAATGAAATCTACGGTCAAAACGACCGCACACAGCCTATGGAACCGTATTATATCATCGTCAAATTGCCCGGCGAACAACGCGAAGAGTTTCTGCTGCTCGTACCCTTCACACCCGCCAAAAAGGACAACATGATCGGCTGGTTGGCCGCGCGATGTGATGGAGAAAACTACGGCGACTTGTTGGTCTATTCCTTGCCCAAAGAAAAACTCATCTTTGGTCCCATGCAACTTGAAGCCCGCATCGATCAGCAGCCAGATATATCGAGTCAACTCACCTTGTGGGGACAGGGCGGCTCCGAAGTCATTCGCGGAAATCTTTTGGCCGTGCCTATCGAATCATCCTTCCTATACGTTGAACCCATCTACCTGCAAGCCCGCCAGGAATCCGAGCAATTCCAACAACAGGGCTTTGAGGGCGAAGGCGGTGGACAGCCTCAGCAAGGACAACCACCGCGTCAACTCCAGCAAAGTACGGCCATCCCCGAACTCAAGCAAGTAATCGTCGCCTTTGGCGGACAGGTCATCATGCGCGATACGTTTGAAGATGCCCTCAACGACCTGTTTGGCACTGGCGCAGGAAAAACCCTGGACTCTTCAAGTTCTGAAGAGATATCCGCGACCACATCAGAACAACCCGCTGAACGCACCGCAGCAACGTTGGCTTCAGAAGCAGATATGCAATTCCAGCGCGTGCGGGAATCCCTTCAAAAGTGGGATTGGACAACTGCGGGCGAAGCAATGAAACAGTTGGAACAATCGATTCTCGAATTGAAAAAGACACTGGAGCAATAATCGTTCCACCCATTTTCTCAGTTCAAACATGGATAGACGGAATAATTCTGTCTATCCGTGTTTTTTAGGACTCTACAGAAAGGAAAAAAATGGCTGTAAAAGTCGGATTTATCGGAACTGGCGGCATTTCACGCCCCCACCGGAAACATCTCAAAAATATGGATGACGTAGAAGTGGTGGCAATGTGCGACCTCGAAAAAGACCGCGTCGCAGAAGCCGCCGAAGAATGGAATGCAGTTGTTTATACAGATTATAAAACAATGCTCGAAAACGAAGAAATGGACGCGCTATACGTGTGCATTCCGCCCTTTGCGCACGAAGACCAGGAAATCATGGCAGCCGAAAAAGGCATTGCCCTCTTCGTGGAAAAACCCGTGTCTGTCACAATGGAAAAAGCCCGCGAAGTCGATGCTGCCATTCGTAAAAACAACGTGGTATCGTGCGTTGGATTTCAAGGGCGCTATTTAGACATTATCGCGCAGACAAAAGACCTGCTCAAAGATCGCCCCGTTGGCCTGGCAATGGGATACTGGATGGGCGGGATGCCCCAGGTGCCCTGGTGGCGGCGCAAAGAAATGTCGGGCGGACAGGCCATTGAGCAAACCATTCACGTCACCGATACGGCGCGGTATCTCTTTGGCGACGTAAAATCCGTCTATGCGGCTGGGCGCACGGGATTGATGACCGATGTGCCCGACTACAACATCGAAGACAGCAGTGCAGCCACGCTCGTTTTTGAAAACGGTCTGGCCACCACGATCTTCTCCGCGTGTTTTCTATCCGGAGGACGCGGCAGAGGCGGCATTGACATCTTCACCAAAGACATGAACATCGAATATCGCGAGCGCAGATCCATCACCATCATTCAAAATGGCAATTCAGAACTGGTCGAAGTGCAAAACGATTTCTGGCAAGATATGGACAATGATTTCATAGATGCCGTGCGAAAAGGCGACGACTCATCACTCAAAACCACGTACGCCGATGCCGTTAAAACACAGGAAGTCGTCATGGCCGTAAACCGATCAATAGAAACGGGCGAAGTGGTTCAGATATCGGATATGTGAAGAGAGAATAGGAAGGAGGCCACAATGGCAGACATATCTTTCGATGATTTTGTAGATCAACAGATCGCCGAGGCAGAGCAAGCACAGTCAATGAACTGGCCCCAAAGACGCGAAGATTGGATAAAGCATCTTGATAGATTCTACAAGTTGGCTCTGGGATTTCTTCAGAAATACATCGAAGAAGAGAAAATACATATCAGATGGACCACAAAGCACATCAATGAGGACTACATCGGTTTCGATCCCATCGGTACCAATCTGATTGGTGCTAAAGGTCGTGTAGATATGCACGGACCACACGGCACGGTCAGATTCGTTCTCGTTCCGAAAACAGATTCTTCTCCCATCCGCGTCATCATGCAAGAATCCCTGGTCAGAGTAAAGGATGAGCCAACTTTGGAAGAGTGTGCATGGAAGATTGCGACGCGGCCTCCGGACATCAAGTATATTGAACTTGAAAAGGAAGAATTTCTTTCTGCAATAATGGAAGTCGCAAATGCCTGATGTTAGGACTGGATTGCGGCTAACACCCTGCCGCAATGACAACTAAAACCTTCTGGATTAAGTTAATAAAACTTTTTTGAAAGACCTCTCACCTTACAAGAACGCTATTTTTAAAAATCAGAAGACAGAACGCCTTTATAAGGCATACCAGTTTCTGGGTCGCGGTACATTCGCAGACGGTATCCCGCGATACCAAATCCTTGAGCCTCCCAAAAAGACAGGGCATTCGGATTGTCTCGGCGCACATTGAGATCCAATTGCCGAATGCCCATCTCATCGAAGTATTCCAACATCCAGCCCGCCATTTTTGATCCATATCCCTTGCACCGGTATTCCGTAGCAATATAAAAATCGTGTACATAAGCGGTCGTACCTTCAATCTCAAAAGAGACAAACCCAACCGGCTGTTTCTCAATAAGTGCCCAATGGGGATGTCGATTGCCGCCCGTCCATGTAAACGTCTCTTGAAAAAAAGAATCGCGCGATTCCCGCGACTTACACACCTCTGCATCGGGCATTAAATCGCGCCAATAAGCCTCGGCCATAGCGCGAAATTGCTCGCGTGCTCCAACGGACACGGGTTCAATGTGAAAATCGCTCGTCATAGCAATTCCGAAAGTCTATCCCTCGCCTCTCATCTGCGTCTATCTGCGTCCATCTGCGGATCCAAACCGCTCGAGACGATATCGCGCCAAAAAATCTATCTGAGCACCATCCAAAATCTCAATCGCCGCGCATTCACCAATTAAAGGCGCGAGCGTCACTCCGCTGTGTGTCACAGACAAATAGAGATTTGGAACCCTCTGAGAAAATCCGAGAATCGGGTGTCCATCCTTCGGAATAGGCCGTCGCCCGCGCCGCACCTCGCGTATGGGCACGCCTTCAATTGCCGGCAAAAAAAGCGCCCCGGCATCGACCACCTGCTGAACTTCTTCATCGGACTGCCCAAGCGAACCGCCATCGTACACGCGACCATGCGCCCCGCCGTGAAGCATCACCGAACCATTGGGCAACTGCCTGAAATTGGTCTGCGGAGGGCGATCGCGGGGCGAATGCACCACCGATACGGTTTCAAAAACAGGTGGCACAGGCTCTGTCAAAATCGTACATCCAAATGTGTAATACATAGGCACATCAATATCTGCCATTGCCGCAAGTGCCGCTGTATCTGCCCCTCCAGCAAGCACGACAGCATCACACGCAATCTCTCCCCTATCTGTCACCACAGCCGCTATATCCGACCCCGAACGCGCCAGCCCTATGACGCGCGTCTGAAAAAAAATATCCGCACCCCATTCCTTCAACCGTTCAACACAAGCCTCAACAACAGCCCCCGTATCTGCGTGTCCTTCTATATCCGTATAAGAAGCAGCCGTCACAACGCCCGGCTTCAAACGCGGCTCTAATGCTTCAACCTCCTCCCCATTCAGCAGGCGGATGGGATATCCCCACGACTGCAAAACGCCCGCGCGCGCCACAATCTCCCGCGCCCCATCATCCGTAGAAGCCCATCGCAATTCGCCGCCCCATGTCGCGCTTTTCTGTATGCCCAGTCGTTGAACAAATCGCGCCCACATATCCAGCGAACGCCGATTAAAAAGATGATAATGTCTGGGATCTTTATCGCGTGCATTCATCCATGCAAAGGACACAGCAGTTGCTGGCTGAACTTCTGACCTCTTTCCGGGTTCACTTGCATCGATCAGCGTGACCTTTGCACCGCGTCTCGCCAGGTGAAATGCGATTGAAGCCCCCACGATACCCGCACCAATCACAGCGATATTTGAAAAATTGTCCACTCGTCTTTCGCCTTTTCAGTACACACAAAACGGGTTCACCTGTGATGGTCAACCCGTTTTGTGTGCCGGTATAAGTTATCAATATGTGTCCCTCTGATACGCCTCTATCTCACCCGCCTTGTAACGCCCCCAGTATTCTTTGAGCTTGTCTTTGATCTCCGGACTCATAATAATACAGCCGATAATATTCGGAAACGCCATTGCAAAAATCATCGCGTCGGAAAAATCGACCACACTCTTTAGCGCAGTTACAGACCCGATAAATACAAAGCATACAAAAACAATTCGATACGTCAGAGTAGATCGCAATCCAAAAAGATATTCCCACGCTCGCTCGCCGTAATATGCCCACGCGATCACCGTCGTATAAGCAAAGAACATTGCCACAATTGCGATGACATAACGCGACCCGGGCGCGAACGAATCAAATGCCACAGATGTCATCTGGATTCCCACGAGATACCCACTTTGTCCTTGAAATTCGGCCAACTGATACGCACCCGTAATCATACAAACAAGTGCCGTCATTAAACATATAATAACGGTGTCAATAAACGGTCCAATCATCGCCACTATCCCCTGGCGCACGGGTTCATCGGTTTTGGCTGCCGCATGGGCAAATGCCGCAGACCCCAACCCCGCTTCGTTGGAAAAAGCCGCCCTGCGTACCCCTTGAACCAGGCCCCCCATGAAGCCGCCATAGATAGCTTGAGGTATAAACGCCTGAGAAATGATATTCGCAATCAGATGGGGCAATTCGGTAATACGCGCGAGAATAATGAGAAAAGATGTGAGCACGTACAATCCACACATGAAAGGTACAATGCCCGCGGCGACAGAGCCAATGCGCTTGATGCCTCCACTAATGACAACGCCCACCACCCCCGCCATTAAAAGCCCGATAACCCAGTTATAGGTCTTAAATCCCTCGGATACAGTGCCGAGCATTTCAACTGTCTGATTCACCTGAAACATATTGCCGATGCCCAGAGAACCGCCAACTGTCAACACGGCAAAAATCACGGCCATCACGCGCCCCAAAATCCCAAGTCCTTTTTCTTTTAAGCCCTGTTCCAGATAGTACATCGGACCACCCGACACGCGCCCATCGGGATGGATTCTTCTGTGCATCACCGCCAGAGTACAGGATACAAACTTGGACGCCATACCAAAAAAAGCTGTGACAATCATCCAGAAAACAGCACCGGGACCACCGGCACTCACAGCAATCGCTACACCCGCGATATTCCCCTGCCCCACAGTGGCAGACAACGCACTGGTCAGGGCCTTAAAATGCGAAATCTCACCGGGATGATCCGGATTGTCATACCCTCCGCGAATCACATCAATCGAATGTTTCATTCCGCGCAGAGAGATCCAGCGAAAATAAAAAGAGTAATAAATGCCACCACCTACGAGCACAATAATGACGAGTGGAATACCCAGGCCAAAATCAAAAAATATAATCGAAGATAGAAAATTGGTTATCGCACCTAAGCCTGCATTCAATACGTCAATAACCATCTGTATCGCGCCAGACGACTCGCCAGCCAAAGCTTCCTGTGCAAATGCATCACGGGACAGAAATAGTCCCATCAGAAAAGCGAAACGAGAACACCTGAAAAACATTGGGAAATTCCTCAGCTTTTGATTTATACGCCTCTATGCGAAAAATACCCGTCATCAAGGGCTACTGGCGACATGGGTCATTTGTACACCGTCAGCTCACCCGCCTTGTAACGTCCCCAGTATTCTTTGAGCACAACCTTGATCTGTGGACTCAAGATAATACCGCCAATAATATTCGGGAATGCCATGCCGAGGATCATCGCATCGGAAAAATCGAGCACACTCTGTAATGCCGTAACAGCCCCGATAAACACAAAACACACAAAAATAATGCGATAAGCCAGAATGGATTTTATACCAAAAAGATATTCCCACGCACGCTCGCCGTAATAGGACCAGGAGATCATCGTCGAATACGCAAAAAGCATCACGGCAACCGCGAGCACATAACGCGCCCCGGGAATAAACGAATCAAATGCCGCAGCCGTCATTTTGGCTCCCACAATAGACCCACTCTGTCCCTGAAACTCAGCCAACTGATACGCACCCGTAATCATACAAACCAATGCCGTCATCGAACATATAATAACGGTGTCGATAAAAGGGCCGATCATCGCCACCATACCTTCACGCGCGGGTTCATCGGTCTGCGCTGCCGCGTGGGCAAATGCCGCAGAACCCAGACCAGCCTCATTTGAAAAAGCCGCCCTGCGCACCCCCTGAACCAGAACTCCCAGGAAACCACCATACATAGCTTCTGGCGTAAACGCCTGAGAAATAATATTCGCAATAAGCCCAGGGACTTCTGTAATATTCGTCAGAATAATCAAAACTGCGGTCAGAACATATAGCCCACACATAAAGGGCACAACGCGAGACGTTACATTGCCAATGCGCTTAATACCACCAATAATGACAACAGCAACCATCGACGCCATTAAAAGCCCGATAACCCAATTATATGTCTTAAATCCTTCGGACACAGTGCCGAGAATTTCAACCGTCTGATTTGCCTGAAACATATTGCCGCCGCCCAGAGACCCGCCAATCGTCAACAGGGCAAAAATGATGGCAAATGGACGCCCCAACAGCCTGAGACCTTTTCCTCCGAGACCGTGCTCCAGATAATACATCGGGCCACCCGACACGCGACCATCGGGATGGATTTTCCTGTGCATCACCGCCAGCGTACAGGACGCCAGCTTTGAAGCCATGCCAAAAAATGCCGTAACAATCATCCAGAAAACAGCACCGGGACCACCTGCACTCACAGCAATAGCTACACCCGCAATATTCCCCAATCCCACAGTTGCAGACAGCGCACTGGTCAATGCTTTAAAATGTGAAATCTCACCCGGATGATCGGGGTGATCATACCGCCCGCGAATCACATTGAGCGAATGCTTGAATCCGCGAAACGTAATCCAGCCAAAATAAAAAGAATAATAGACACCACCCCCGACCAACACAATAATGATCAGTGGCAAGCCCATGCCAAAATCAAAGAAAAAAACCGAAAACAAAAGATTGGCTGCCCCGCCCACATAGTCATTCAATATTCCGATAAACATCTGGATCACCCCAGACGACTCTCCATAAGATGTATCCTGTGCAAACGCAGCACTGGATACAAATGGCCCCATCAGCAAGGCAAATAGACAAAGTCTGAAAGACATAGGCCCTCCCTTTATTTCTATTTTGTACTCTCTTGTGAAACACGGTACGCGACTAACGGAAAACATAATACAAACAAATTGGGGTGATGTATAGCACTTTTGAACGCGGTGGAGAGTTTCCACTTGCACTTTCCCCTCGCGTTGAGCAGATTAAATATCCAGACAAACAACCATACAGATGGAATACGCATGCCAAATTCACTACTTCATCGCTATCTGCCCTTTCTCAACTGGATTGGAGAACTCAAGGATCGGCGCATCCTGCGCGCCGATATCATTGCGGGCATCACCCTATCGCTGGTATTGATCCCCCAGGCCATGGCCAATGCCCAACTGGCCGAGATGCCCCCCTACTACGGCTTCTATGCGTCATTTGTCCCCATCATCGTCAGCGCCCTCTTCGGGTCCTCTCGCCAACTCTCCACAGGCCCGGTCGCACTCGTCGCCTTGATGGTCGCCTCTGAATTGGGACAACTGGCGGTTGGCGAACAGGCATATATCGCCTATGCGATCCTGCTGGCTCTCATGGTCGGCCTGTTGCAATTCGGACTGGGCGTATTGCGCCTGGGCGTACTGGTGAACTTTCTCTCCCATCCCGTGGTACTCGGCTTTACCAATGCCGCAGCCATCATCATCGGCACATCGCAAATCGACAAATTATTCGGCGTCACCGTAGAACGCGGCGGGGCACATTACGAGCGAATGATACGCATGTGGGACGTAATCTCAGCTGGCTCTCACACCCCCACCCTGATCATGGGCCTCTCTGCCATCGCATTATTATTTATTTTGCGCCGCATCAACCCGCAAATTCCAGGCGTGCTGATTGTCGCCATCACAACAACAGGCGTTTCCTGGCTCATCGGATTTGAACAAAATTACGGCGGACAGGTCGTGGGCAACATCCCCGAAGGCATCCCCGCATTTGCACTGCCAATAATTGATTGGGGTATCGTACCACACATTATCAGCGCCACCATAACCATCGCACTCATTGGATATCTGGAAACCATTTCAATAGCCAAAGCCATTGCCACGCAAACACGTCAACGCATTGACGCCAACCAGGAATTGCTCGCACAGGGCTTGAGCAATATAGCCGGCAGCTTTTTTCAAAGCTTTCCCGTCTCCGGCTCTTTTGTCCGTTCAACCGTCACCTTGCGCGCTGGCGGACAAACCGGCTTTGCATCTGTCATCGCTGGGCTGGTCGTGATTCTACTCTTGCTTTTCTTCACCCAGCTCTTATACCACATGCCCCTATCCACCCTCGCGGCAATCGTCATAGTCTCTGTCACCGCCCTGATTCACTTCAAACCCATCGCAAGCGCGTGGAAAGTACACAAACACGACGGCATTGTCGCCATATCGTCATTTGCACTCACCCTCATCTTCGCGCCACACCTCGACCAGGGCATCCTGATCGGCGCGACCTTATCAATCGCCCTCTATCTCTATCGCACGATGAAACCGCGCGTGGCTTTCCTCGCCCGCCATCCAGATGGCGCATTTCGAGACGCAGTAGAACACGATCTGGAATTGTGCGATGCAATTGCCACCATCCGATTTGATGGCTCATTGTATTTTGGTAGCGCAGGTGCTTTTGAAGACGCCGTATTGGAACGGATTCGCGATCCAAAATTGCGCTATGTAATTGTCGATGCCGAAGGCGTAAATGAGATTGATGCGACTGGAAAAGAAATGCTGGTCGGCGTGGTGCAGCGGCTCCACGAGGCCGGTATTGAGGTAATCTTCACACGTACAAAAAAACAGATCATAGACGCACTCAACCGCGCAGACGTACTCGAAGAAATTGGTCCTGACCGATTTCACTCTACTCTTGACCGCGCAGTGGCCCATGTTTGGGGAGCACTGGAAGATCAGTATCCATGTACCAGATCGTGTCCCGCCGAGTGTCCACTCCATCGCCCCAGACCAGATGGAGACGTATTTTATCGCGTGTAGAGAGCAAGAGGAATACCAGTCTTTGTAAGTGTGCAAACTGTAAGAAGCTGTTTTAAAATTAATACCTGATGTTACGCATGTCAGGCGTTTTGTCATGCTGAGCGTAGCCGAAGCATCTTTTCCACCTGAGTTGGTAAGAGATTCTTCGACTCCGCTGCGCTCCGCTCAGAATGACAGGGCAATAGCGCATCGCCGAGAAGGGGCAAAATGAGTTTTAAAACAGTCTCTAACAATTTTAACAATTTATTATAGTTTCATGGGATCGAAGTAGGCTATCGCTTGTCTAAAATATTGTAGTCGCAAATGGGGCTGACTAATAACTAATAATTGATAACTGATAACTGTCATAATTATATTGATTTTTTTTAAAAAAAAAGGTAGCTTATTTAGTCTGATTCTTGTACCGTAACAGATTGTCTCCCTTCCATTTCAGGCAAATCTGATTCAGTTCTAATCACCATCTTCAAACAGCGCAACTGTCCCTTTCAACACAGGAGGAAGTCTATGAGACGGACGAGTCTGTTTTTCTTCATGTTTATAGCTCTGGTATTCTCAGCCAGTGCTGTTTTTGCCGGATCAACCGGTAAAATTTCGGGAAAGGTCGTGGAGAAATCCACGGGCGAGACCCTGCCCGGTGCCAATGTCGTCATTGAAGGCACCACATTGGGCGCAGTAACTGATCCCGATGGCAATTATTTCATCATCAATGTGCCGCCGGGTTCTTATACCGTCAATGCGAGTATGGTCGGGTATCACAAAGCGATACAGACCAATGTGCGGGTCTTTATCGACTTGACCACAACGGTGAACTTCTCCGGTGACTACGGCCTTGTCGAAGAGACCATTCAACTGGCAGAGATCACAGTAGTTGCCGAACTCCCGGTGGTGCAACCCGATATTTCCGCCAATGTCGCCAATATCTCCGCACAAGACGTCGAAAACCTGCCATTGGTCAGCGTGAACGAAGTCGTGCGCCTGGAGGCGGGTGTGCTGTCCACTGCTAATGGCGACTTGTCGATTCGAGGCGGCGATTTGAATGAGATCGCCTTTTCGGTCGATGGCTTGTCCATGCGAGATGGTCGCGAAAACGAACCGTATTCAACGGTGAGTTATACCTCAATAAAAGAAATGAGCGTGCAATCGGGTGGATTCAACGCCGAATACGGCAATGTGCGCTCGGGCCTGGTCAATATCGTAACCAAAGAAGGCGACAAGCAACGCTACAACGGCGACGTGTTATTGCGATACAGCGGCGCACAGCGCGATTATTTTGGTCCACTACCCAATAGTCCAAACAGCTATTTCTGGCGCCCGTTCACCGATCCCGATGTAAAAAACGCGGGCACCCATTCGGCTGAAAGCAAATGGGATGTGTACACGCGGCGGCAGTATCCGCAATGGGCAGGGTGGAACACCATTGTGAGACGCTGGGCTGAAGCCCCTTCCGATCCATATCACGGCGTGGGCGTGAGAGACACGGGTGTGGATGAATCGACTTTAAGTACGAGTGAATTGCAGGTTGACGATGCGGTCATCACAGAGTTGTTCGAATGGTATCGCCGCAAAGATCTGGAAGTCCGCAATGCGGATTTCGATATCGACCTGGGCTTTGGCGGTCCCCTGATTCCCGGAATGGGCAATAGCTTTGGCGGTCTGCGGTTCTTTGCTTCGGGCAAGCGCGAGCGCAGAGCCTATATGATACCTCGCGTGATTGATGAATATGAGAACGACTGGGGCCGCGTGAAGGTCACGTCGGATATTCGCAGCAGCATGAAATTAAGCGTAGAGGCTATGTATGGCAAAGAATATGGACTGACGCCAAGCAGAAACGGCTTCCCCAACATGTGGCGCGGCAACCAGGAAATGGGGCTTAATAACGACGACCGAATTTGGGGAGACCACATAGATAACACCCTTCAGATTCAGCGCAACAATATTGGCCTCAGCTTTTCACATGTGTTGAGTCCCAGAACATTTTACGAGTTCCGCGTTCAGAGGATGCAATCGGACTATTTGACCGAAAAGTATCCCGACCGCGATCTGGCGGCTGTTGAAAAAACCATTCCCCGCAATTCGGACTTCGCGCCTCCCAATCCGGCTTTACAGGTTTCAGAAGTCACGCAAAATCACATTGGTCTAACAGGCGCGCCTTTGGGCGGCTGGTTTTTGAAGAACGAAATTTTTGTCGATGGCCTGGAATTTGGTGGCCACTGGGCCGAAGGACGCGACGACTCTGAAGTGGTAGCCTATACAACGCGGTTTGACATCACGAGCCAGCGCAGTCAGGTCGCGCAGTATAAGGCAGGTTTTGAATGGATTGCCAGCGATTACAATGTCAACCACGGAAGATATGAGCTGTTTTTCAAGAACAACGCGGCTCCCAAATACGTATGGCAACGCACCCCCCAGCAATTTGCCGGATATGTGCAGACCAAGCTCGAATTCAATGCCATGATCGCCAATCTCGGCGTGCGCCTGGATCACTGGAATGCGAATGGCGAGTGGTGGGTGTACGAAGATTTCACATCGGCATTTGGAGCCAAAATCGGCAAAGACAATCTCGAGGGAGCACTCGAACAGGCACCGGTCAAGAAGTTGACGTATTTAAGCCCTCGCCTGGGCATTTCGTTCCCGGTGACAGCAGACAGCAAATTGTTTTTCAACTACGGGCATTTCCGCCAGATGCTCAACCCGCACAATCTCTTCCTCGTGAACGAAGTCAACACCGGTGCGGTGTCGCAAATCGGCAACCCCAATCACCCCATGCCGCGCACGATCAATTACGAACTCGGCTTTGAGCAAAATTTGTTCGACCGATATTTGCTGCGCTTGAGCGGCTATTACAGAGCCAACGACGACCAAGCAATTGGCGTGCGCTATACCAATCTGGATCAAACCGTGGCTTACTCGCTTTTTGAGCCTCTCAACTACGACGATATCCGGGGCTTTGAAATGACGGTGCGAAAACGCAGGGGCAAGTGGTTTGGCGGATTCGTCAACTATACGTATATGCAAACTAAGGGCGGCAACTTTGGCCGGCGCGAGTTGTTTGAAAATCGCTTGTCGCAAGCCAATTTTGATGCGACCTCAACGCGGCATTATCAAAGCCGGCCCGTCAGCCGGCCCTTTGGCAGATTGGCACTGGAATTTTACACGCCGCGAGACTTTGGTCCCCAGGTCTCTAAGTTTTATCCCCTGAGCAAGTGGGATGTGTCTCTGGTGGGCAACTGGCGATCCGGTCAGCACTTTAATTGGTACGGTCCAGAAAGTAGCGATATCCCCGGTCTGACAAATAATGTCCAATTCACGAGTATTAAAAACCTGGATTTTCGTTTGACCAGGCAATTTGCGATGATGGGCGTCAGGACGATGTTCTTTTTAGACGTGAGCAATTTGTTGAACCTCAAGCGTCTGAATAACAACGCTGACGGACCTTCCGGCAGCGATCGAGACTGGGAATTCTACATGTCGTCCTTGCATTTGCCAGAAGACACATTTGGCGAGTTCGACCCAACTTATGCATTTATTCCCGGCAATGACTCGCCCGGCGCTTTCAGAGATTACGGCACGGAGTTTGTGCCCATAGAAATTGTCAGTGCAGTTGGCGAACTGCCCGCCAGTGGATTGCCCGGCGACGCGGAAATCACGGCTGGACTGCCCACGGGCCTGGAATCCGACCGCCGCGTGTTGTGGTATGTGCAGGAAACCGGTCAGTATCACGAATATCAAAACGGAAACTGGGCGCAGGCCAGTCAGGACTTTGTGAATGAAGTCCTGGACAACAAACTGTATATCGACATGCCCAATAACGACTTCATCTGGTTCTTGAACCCGCGCCGTGTGAACCTGGGCTTGCGGTTCTCATTCTAACGAAGATTTTTGAATCGCAACTTATCAGGAGAATTGTAATGAATAGATTGTTGAAACCGCTGGCAGGAACAGCTTTTGCACTTGTGGCATTGGTGTTCTTTGGTCAGCCGACCGAAGTGCAGGCGCAGGCAGAGCTGATGTGGCTGGATGTAGGCGATTATCACTATCGATACGCATCGACAGGCACAGAGCCTTCAATCACACAACCCCCATTTCGGGCGCGTGTGAAATACTGGCCCGGTATTTATGCTCGAGAAGGTGGCACGCATGTGCGCAGCCGTCATTATATCGGAGTAAAAGATTTTACAGATGAAAATGGCGAGTTCTGGTCATTTAAGGTCGCCCGTGCGGGACCTCGCGTATTTGACCTGGGCGAACATTTTGCATTGCCCATGGAACTGATTGGCAAGTTTGAAAAACCAGATGTATTTGTCGATGGATTTCAGTCATTCGTAAGACCCACAGTGCTCACGCGCGTCGATCCTTCAATTCCTTCAGACCGAATGATTGTTCGCGGAGCCAATTCCAATGTGGGCATCACATGGGAAGAGAAGATATACGCATTTTCAACCCCGTATCACGACGATTACCACATCCGGGAAATGACCTGGACCAATACGGGCAATGTCGATGACGATGAAGAGATCGAATTGCCCGATCAAACCGCAAACGAGATGATGTTGTCCTTTGCAGCCAAAGAACACCTCTGGGGACCCCGCGGGGTTACAGGTGCTGGTGTCTCGGGTACGATGTGGGATTATGTGGGCGACGGCAAGGAGGATGTGGGCAAATGGGAAGGCATACGCGCCACGCTCGGCTGGATAGGCAATGGTACGAGTGTGTCCTTCCTGAACCGCATCGGAGGGCCTATCTGGAGAGGTGGACGCGGAAATGCTAATTATCGGATTACAGAAGGCGATTCCATCGGTCGGCTCGGCGGTGCTTATATGCTGACCCGGGCGATCTTGCACGCAGATACAAGCCCAACAGATCGGAGTAATGATCAGGGCCAGCCCAGAACTACGGGCTTCACCCGCGGAGGCGAGTCAAATACCAATCCGTCTTTTGGCGATGCCGAGCAGATGAAAAACACGTACCACTTTATGCACCCCGACCTGAGCTATGCCGAGTATGGCAACCCGGGTGAAGACGGTCACTTTTTTCCGCACGAAGCCGACCGTTCAGCACCGCCGGAGCCTGCCGGTCCGTTCGATTCGGAATCGTGGTACGAACGCATGGGTGCTCAAATTGATGTTGATCGCATGAGAAGTGGAGGTATGGTGCCAGCGTTTGCTATTGGTCCCTACACCCTGGCCCCTGGCGAAAGTGTCAATATGGTCTGGCTTGAAGGCATGTACGGGCTGGACCGGGATGTGGCTGTTGCGGTGGGCAAGGCGTACAAAGAATCGGGCTATGACGATACACTGCCCATTACCTATGAAGGCCAGACCCAGACAAAGAACCGCTGGGCACTGGGTACTCGAGATTCGATCTATCACATGATCCGAAGAGCCACGGCAAACTGGGAATCGGGTTATAATATTCCGCATCCCCCACTGCCGCCCAAAGTTTTCAATGTGCAGTCCGGATCCGATCAAATTGTGCTTTCGTGGGAGACCTTCTCCAATGCCAACCACTCGGGTTTTGAAATTTGGCGCACGCGCAATTTTTATGAAGGCACTGTGGATGACCTCTGGGAATACAAGTTGATCGCCACGCTGGGAGCAGAGGCACGCGAATACGCTGACACGGATGTGGTGCGCGGCATCAGTTATTTCTATTACATCCAATCCGTTGGTGCAGTGAACAGCGATGGAACCGGACTCACGCCCACCGGCATGGTGATGAAAAGCAGCCGGTATTATACGCAGACCTATGATCCCGCGTTTCTGAAGCGCCCGCCCGGCAGTACGCTGGGTGATGTGCGCGTTGTGCCCAATCCTTATGTTCTGGAAGCCGATCAAAATATTCGATTCCCAGATCAGCAGGACAAGCTGGCATTTTTCGAAATACCAGGGGAATGCACCATCCAGATTTTCAGCGAACTGGGAGAAGCGATTTTCACCATCGAGCACACAGACGGCACAGGGGATGAATTTTGGAACCTGACCACAGAGTCGAACCAGGTGATTACAAGCGGCATTTACTTTGCCGTGATCACAGACATTCAGACCGGCGATAAGATAATCAAAAAATTCGCCATTATTCGTTAAAAATCAAAAGCAACCACAGATGAACACAGATAAACACAGATGGATACAGGTAAACAATAGGCTGGATTTGAGCTTTTCTTTCTTGCTACAGTGTTCATCTATGGTTTCAGTTTATGGAGTATTTCAATGACCAGAAAAATTCTTACTTATGTAGCACTGAGTCTGATGTGTCTGACGCCCATCTATGCACAGGATCCTGCAGATACGACAGATCCAGACGATCTTCCCCTACCCGAGCCTGGACAGGATATTCCGCGCGAACGCCGCGCACAAACGGGCTTTAAGTTTTTGAGCGTATCGCCCGATGCGCGCGCCGCCGCCATGGGCGATGCGTATTCCGCATTGAAGGTGGGTTCATCGGCGATGTTTTACAACTCCGCATCAATGGCGTATCCCACTCGCAAGGTTCAACTCTCTGCCGGGCAGATCCAGTGGATTGCAGATGTGACCTACAATATGGGCAGTGTCGCATTGAATACGGATTGGGGCGTTTTCGGGTTGTCAATGATTTCCGTCGATTACGGCGATTTTGAACGCACCATTCGCGCAGACAACGACAAGGGATTCCTCGACGTGGGCACGTATAGCCCATCTGCCTGGGCAATCGGACTCGGTTATGCCCGCGCAATTACCGACCGCTTTTCAGTGGGCGGCAATATACGCATCGCCAAGCAATCGCTCGGTGATGTTCCCGTGGGGCTTGAAGGCGCAGAGCCTGTAAACAAAACTTTTGACGAGCGCTCGACCATTGTCGATTTTGGCGTGCTCTACTGGACGGGATATAAGAGCCTGACATTGGCGCTGAACACGCGAAACTTCTCTCAGGAAAATAAGTATAGCGAGGAGAGTTTTGAATTGCCGCTGACATTCCGCATGGGATTGGCGATGGATTTGATCGATCTCACAGATATGGATAAGGATGCCCATTCCATCATTCTATCGATAGATACCGAGCGACCGCGCGACTTTTCCGAACAAGTCAAGATCGGGGTAGATTATACGATTATGAAAACCCTGTCTTTGCGCGCCGGATATATAACGCCAACCGATGAACAGGGTATCTCTCTCGGCGTTGGCTTTGGCCGCGACCTGGGCAGCGTGGATTTGCGCGTGGATTATGCATACACCGATTTTGGCGTATTTGACAATGTCAACCGCTTGACGATTCAGGCGGGCTTTTAGCCTACCGTGTATCCCCGTTATTTTGAAAAGGGAGCCCGTTTTTGACCGGCTCCCTTTTTTATGTGAAGAGTGAACGCAGGCTAATCGCTGGTCCCTACCATGGCAGAATCCACACAAGACATACAGACACAAGAGCCGGTCAGCAGGGATTTGCGCACGTATCGAACCGCTGTTGCGTCGGTCGCCATGATCCTGGTCAGTGTGTTGTGGAATGAATGGATGCCCTATTACACATCGGGATCCAATATCAGCCGCAGCCATTTTCCCGTAGCACTCTACTATCCCTTTTTGGTTTTGTGTATATGCAACTTACTGGCAAATCATCGGCGGTCTGCCTGGGCATTGACCCGGTCGGAATTGCTGGTGGTCCTGGCCTCTGGACTGGTCGGCATCTCGGTGTCTTACGACGGAATCAGCGGGCATCTAATCGGCGTGGTAGCCGCGCCTTATTATTTCGCCTCAACGGAAAACGGCTGGACGACGTACTTACTCGAACACATCCCGCACTGGCTGGTGCCGACCAATGCGGGCGGAGAGATGGCGCGGTTTTACGAGGGCGGAAAGGGAACATTCCCCTGGCGCGTATGGGTCTCACCAATATTCTGGTGGACATGCTTCTTGGGCGCGATGGGATTTGCGGTATTCAGCGTAGTGGTAATTTTGCGAAAGCAATGGGTGGATTACGAGCGGTTGGCATATCCACTTGTAGAAGTGGGAAGCCTGCTGACCGAGACTGAGCCGGGTGGCACGCTGGAAAAAACGCTTCGATCCCCATTGTTCTGGATCGCGTTTGGCCTTGTGATGGCGTTAAAGCTGTGGAATATCGGATCTTATTTTTCGCCAGCTTTTCCGCATATCTCTATCGAGGGAATGAACTGGCGGGCGTTTCCCGATTTTCCCGCATTGCCCTTTCGCCTCAGCTTTTACGCCATAGGCTTTGGCTATTTTGCGCGACTGGATGTATTGTTCAGCGTGTGGTTTTTTATTGTCTTGACGGCATTTCAGATCTATGCCTCGAATATTTTTGGATATCCCCTGGGATCATCCAGTTTGCACTGGGAAAATGAACTGCTAAACTGGCAGAGCATGGGCGCGCTCATTTTTCTCGCGGTGTGGGGCTTGTGGATGGCGCGCGCACATCTGAAGGCGGTGTGGCGCAAAGCCCTGGATCCGAGTTGTGAAATAGATGATCGCGGAGAGTTGTTATCATATCGCACAGCGGTATTTGGCCTTGTCCTTTCGCTAATATTTGCAACGTGCTGGCTGGTCGCAACTGGCATGGCATTGTGGGTTGCAGTGGTGTTTCTATGGCTGGCGATGTTGTTGTTCTTGGGCCTGGCACGCGCTGTTTCCGAGCTGGGTCTGGTCTATGCCTATTATCGGCTGGAGCCAAATGACGCGGTCGTGCAGGCGTTTGGTTCGGCATCCATTATGGGCGTTTCGAGCATCACCGCGCTGGCGTTTATGCGGGTATTCAATTTTTTTCCCGACATCGGCAAAGGCTTTTTGATGCCGTCGTTTTCGCAAGCGGTGAAGGCAGTGGATAAGACCGTAACACCCCGGCGAATTACAGGGGTGATCTGGGCCTCGCTCGCCGTGGGCTTTGTGATTTCCATTGTCAACACGCTCTACTTGAGCTATGAATACGGGGCTTATAATCTGGGAAACATGGGCCTCAAGCACGTTGGCCCACGAGCATTTGATTTTGCGATGAACGCGATCCGCAATCCCCTGGGGCTCGGAGGGGATGGCCGTGTGATGTGGGCGGGCGTTGGCGCCGGTGCGATGGCGATTTTGACCGTGATTCGCTACTGGATCCCCTCCTGGCCGCTACATCCAATTGGACTGGCCATGCAAGGGAACTACGGCGTGAGTAAAACCGTATTCTCGGTGTTTATTGTGTGGTCAATCAAAGTTGTTGTGATGAAGATGGGCGGTGTCCAGTTGTACGAAAAAGGAAAACCGTTTTTCATCGGCCTGCTGGCAGCGCAAGCGTTCAGCACGGGATTGGTATTTGTCATAGATTGCATCTGGTTCCCCCTGCAGGGGCATAATGTACACAATTTCTAAAGCGCAATGATTACCCGAAGAACATTTATACAACAAAGTCTCGCTACTGCTGGCGCATTGGCAATTGCACCATCGGCTTTTGCATCAGAAGCCCAGGTGATGACTGTAACCGGACCGATAGCTCTCGAACAGATGGGGTTCGCCCTCCCCCACGAACACATCATGTCCATTTTTGGCGGGCGGCCGGTCAAAGTGGCGCAATACGACGAAGAAAAATTATTCGCCAGGGTTATCCCCTATCTCAAGATGTTAAAAGTATTTGGCGTGCAAACGCTTTGCGAATGCACGGGGGCTTATTTTGGACGGCGCGTGGATTTGCTCCGGCGTATCTCACAAGAAACCGGGATGCAAATCCTGACCAATACCGGGTATTTTGGCGCAGCGCACGATCGCTATGTGCCAGCGCACGCCTTTGAAGAAACGGCTGATCAAATTGCCCAACGCTGGATTGACGAATGGGAAAACGGGATCGATGGAACAGATATTCGTCCGGGATTTATCAAAATTGGCGTTGACCCCGGCATGCCATCTGACATAGACAAAAAACTCATTTTGGCGGCGGGCAAAACCCATCTCAAAACGGGCCTGATAATTGTCTCGCACACAAGTGGCAGCACGGATGCCGCTGTTGAACAGGTTGCAATGCTCGAAAAAATGGGCGTACACCCAGAAGCATGGATCTGGGCACACGCACAACGCGTCAAAGACCTCGCTGACCTGACCCCCGTTGCGCAGGCAGGAGCTTGGATCGGACTGGATGGCATCGGCGACAAAACGCTCAATCAGCATCTCGATGTGCTGCGCCACATGAGAAGATTTGGCGTCTTGCCCCGGGTTTTGCTTTCTCACGACGGCAATTCATTTGGATATGGCGACCGTCCCTTTAAGCCTTATAATGCCATTTTTGACCAATTTATCCCGCTGATGCGAAAAGCGAACTTTACCGATGAAGACATTCACCAGATCACAGTAAAAAATCCGCAAGAAGCTTATGCCATTCGCGTTCGGAAAAGTCAAGTGCAACCACAGATGAACACAGATGAACACAGATAAAAAGCAAAAGAGCGGGAGGTTGGGGGGCTGGGTCTAATAGCTGACTGCTGATAGCCTGGGCTGCTGGGAGTTGGGCGGCCTAACAACCGGAGATAATTATGAACCGACGCGAATTTATCAAACAAACTGCCGTCGCGACCGTTGCAATGCCATCGCTACTTCGGGCGCAGGCAGATGATCGCCCCAATATTGTGTTGTTTTTAGCCGACGATATGACGTGGCGAGACTGCGGCGTATATGGCAATGCTGAAGTACAAACGCCAAATCTGGATCAGTTATCGCGTGAAGGCCTGCGTTTTGATGGCTGTTTTACCTCCACGTCAATTTGCGCGCCCACGCGACAGCAGCTATACACGGGGATGTTTCCGATACGCAATGGCGCATATCCCCAGGGGGGATTTGTGTATCCGGGTGTTAAGAGCATGGCGCATCACTTCAAAGCATTGGGCTATCGCGTTGGGATCGTAGGTAAGCAACACTACGGACCGCCTGAATCATTTCCCTTTGAGGTATTGAAGACAACCAGCAGCAATGAATTGCTGAATTCCGACGCTTCAATCCGCGCTATTCAAGCCTTTATTGATCGGGAACCGGGGCAGCCCTATTGTCTGGTGGTCGCATCCCGCAATCCCCACCTGCCATATACAAAAGGACCGCAGGACCTGTACGATCCGGACAAAGTGACGATTCCACCGTATTTAATCGATACTCCGGAAACGCGAAAACGATTGGCGGCGTATTATGCCGAAATTACCGCACTGGATGCTGAGTTGGGGCGATGTATGCAGATGGTCTCGGATAATACACTCGTAGTTTTCTCCACAGAACAGGGATCGGCATTCCCCTATGGCGGCAAGTGGACGTGTTATGAAAACGGGTTGCACACCGGGCTGATCATGCGCTGGCCGGGCAAAATTGAGGCGGGTTCTTCCTGCGCTGCCCTCGTGCAATATGTGGATATTTTGCCAACACTCTTAGAAGTTGCAGGCGGCGACCCCACACAAGTCGATACAGGCAGAGCAGGCGCGCCAGATGGGGGTTCTGGATTTGACGGGAGAAGCTTCTGGCATCTCGTCGCGGAAAATGGCACTCGCCACCGGGATTACGTATATGGCGCTTATACAAATCGCGGTGTTCGGGACGGCACAGATTACCCAATTCGCTCGGTGCGCTCCAACAGATACAAATATATCGCAAATCTCAACCACGAAGGTGTTTTTCAGTGCAATGTGACGCGATTTATGGACGAAATGGGATGGGCAGAAGCAGCTAAAAAAAACCCAGCACTCGCGCCCCGGGTACGCGCCTTGAGACATCGCCCGGCAGTGGAATTTTACGACTTGGAAAACGATCCCTACGAGTTGCGAAATCTCTCTGAAGACGCACAATACACAGATGTAATGAAAGAGATGCGGACAGAACTCGATGCGTGGATGGCGCAGCAAAATGACCGCGGAATGGAGACCGAATTGGAAGCGTATGCCCATGTAAACCCAGCATCGGCAAAGTACAAGCAATATCGTGAATCTCAAGATAAGGAGATTAAATAAGTGACGTTACGCATAGGCACAATATAATGCGCCTGTCATTCTGAGCGAAGTCGAAGGAGCGGGGTACAACTGGCCGCTTCTCAGGCCAGTTCATCTTCTACCAACACTGGTGGAACAGATGCTTCGGCTCCGTTCCACTCCGCTCAGCATGACAAAAACGCCTGACATGCGTAACATCAGTTAAATAATTAAAAAAAAGGGGGATTATTTGGAATTTTGATCTTATCTACTGTAACCCACATATTTTGGAGGAAGACATGACTGCAATCCCTAAAGAAATTCAACAGATAGTTCGCGCTTCTAAGGGTCAGCCAGTGCGTCTGACCGATCCAAAGACGCACGTAGAATATATTGTGTTGCCAGCAGAGATATTCGAGCGGATGCAACTCTACGATGATACGCCACTAAGAGAGGATGAAATGCAAAACCTGCTCATCAGAGCGGGACTGCGTGCAGGATGGGACGAAGGGGAAATGGATATCTACAATGAACTCGATCCACGGAGAGATCATGAAGGTCCGACGAGGTGAAGTTGTCATTGTGGATTTTCCTTACAGTGATCAAACTAGTGCATCGTGGCGTAAGTCTTGCGACATATAGAAGTGAACATCAAAACCTTCTGGATTGCGGCTTAAACCATGCCGCAATGACAACCGCAAGTCAAATTGATATGACCAGTTTCTTTTGCCGAGAGGCACTAGTCGCAAGGTGCGTCCGGCACTTGTTGTGCAATCAAACGTATGGAACCAGCGGCTTGATGACACGATTCTCGCGCTCATCACCAGTAGTCGTCATCGGAAAGTTGGAGCTACCACGCAGTATTTTGTCGATATTTCGACGGATGAAGGTCAACAGACGGGACTTCGCCTCGATTCCGTCGTTCAGTGTGAAAATCTAATTACCTATGATCAATCGCTGATTCTTCGCGTGATAGGCAGTCTATCCACTTCTGCCATGCATCGGATAGATGCTTGTCTGAAGGCCGTATTGGGTATTCCATAAGCAATCTGGGAGAATTTTGTGTCCACGAATAAAAAAGATCAAAAAATAGCACCCTGGGGCGAGGGCGAACCCATTGGACGTGAGTATCCGTCGATACCATTGCTCGAAAAGATCGCTTATGGCGTCGGCGTCTTGCCGATGAATACAAGTGTCAATTCGATCAAAAAGCTCTCAGGTCCCATTTTTAATATTACGCTGGGCATGCATCCATTTCGCGTGGGTAATGTGTTGTTGGCGGCTCGAATCTGGGATGCGATTACCGATCCAGTGATGGGATGGATCTCGGACAACACAAAATCTCGTTGGGGCCGGCGCAGACCCTATCTCTTGTTGGGCGCGATTTTGACAGCCATTGGCTACTCAATCATTTTGAATGTGCCCCAAGGACTGAGTCAAGACGCACTGTTTGCGTATTTTTTGATCGGCAGTCTGGCACTCTATACCTGTGTCACCATTTTACAGGTATCCTACAACAGTCTCGGCTTTGAACTGAGCCACAACTATCACGAGCGGACAAATATCTTTGCGTACCGTTCGTTTTTCCAGCAGATCAGCACCATTCTCGTGGGCTATCTCTTTTATTTTTGTACACTCGATGTTTTTGGAGATACCATGGCAGGAGCCAAATATGTCGGCATTGGCGTTGGCCTGGTCATTTTTTTATTCTTGTTGCCCACTGTTTTTCTCGTGCGCGAAGGCCACTCAGAGCAAGCTGCCAAACAGGAAAAAATACCCGTCGGATGGGCGATTAAAACAACGCTGAAGACCAAACCATTTCTGGTTCTTAGTGGCTTGACCGTCGTGACCATTTTTGGTGGCAATTTTACCCTGGCATTGGGACCTTATGTCAACATCTATCACGTTGCTCAGGGCGATGTAAAATTTGGCGCCGAGATACAGGGGCACGCGATTTTAATCGGAACCATCATATCCTTCGCCGCCATTCCCGTATTGGCCTATTTGTCCTCTCGAATCGGAAAGGTCAAAACCCTCGGTCTTGCGATCTCCTCCCTTCTGCTGGGTTCTATTTTGAAGTGGTTTTGCTATACGCCAGCGATGCCCTATTTGCAACTCATCGTACAGCCTTTTATCCGCATCGGCGAGATGGGCTTTTGGCTCATTATTACGTCGATGAAAGCCGATATTTGTGATTGGGATGAGTGGAAAACCGGCTTTCGGCGCGAAGGCATGTACGGCGCGGCAACGGGCTGGTTTCAAAAAGTGACGCAGGCGATAACATTCGCGCTCGGACAGGGATATATTCTGGCAATCATCGGATTTGACGCTACAAAAGGTGTAGCACAAGATCCAGGCGTAATGTTCTGGATGCGCTTTCTCTTTGCCGTGTTGCCTGCGATCCTGGCCGTGGCGGGATTGATCTTGTTGAAATTTTATGAAATCGACGACGAAAAAGCCAAAGAGATTAAGGCGGAGTTGGATAAACGAAATAATTAAGTGAAAATCATGGCAGAGCGATTCAAACAAATAGCTATCTCGGAAACAACACCCGTGCGAGCGGTGACAACGCGCTCGGTAATTGCATCGGTAGTGGTGATTACTGTGAGCGTACTGTGGAATGAGTGGATGCCGTACTATACGTCGGGATCAAATATCAGCCGCAGCCATTTTCCCATGGCGTTTTTCTTTCCGTTTTTGATAGCGTGTACACTCAATTTGGCATTGAATCACTTGCGAGCAGGATGGGGGCTTTCGCGGTCGGAATTACTGGTCGTTCTGGGATCGGGCTTTGTGGGGATCGCGCTGGCTTACGACGGGTTGACCGGCCATTTCTTCGGAGTTCTGGCAGCCCCTTATTATTTTTCCTCCGTGGAAAATGGATGGGGTTTTATACACGACACCATACCCGCATGGCTCGCACCGTCGAATGCCACCGGTGAAATGACGCGATTTTTTGAAGGCGGAGGCGGGTCCCCCCCGTGGCGCGTGTGGGCAGTACCCATTTTCTGGTGGATGTGCTTTTTTGGCGCAATGGGATTTGGGGTATTTTGCCTGGTCGTAATTTTGCGAAAGCAATGGGTAGATTACGAGCGTTTGGCATATCCACTTGTCGAAGTCGCACAATCACTGGCAGAGACAGAAAAGGGCGGCGGACTGGAAAAAACTTTTCGCTCTCCCCTATTCTGGATCGCATTCTCCCTCGTAATGCTCTTGAAATTGTGGAATATCGCGTCTTATTTTACCCCGGCATTTCCGCATATTGACATTGAAGGAACACTGTGGCAACCGATTCCGGATTTTCCCTGGATGGTAAACCGCCTGAGTTTTTACGCCATTGGATTCGGGTATTTTGCGCGCATGGATGTGCTGTTCAGCGTGTGGTTCTTCATTATTTTGACGGCGTTTCAGGTATATGTATTCAATATCTTTGGGTATCAAATCGGCGCTGCAACCCGACACTGGACAAGCGATGCCCTGGGCTGGCAAAGCATGGGCGCACTGATCTTTTTGTCTGCCTGGGGATTGTGGATGGCCCGCGCACATTTGAAAGCTGTGGTGCGAAAAGCCCTTTATCCCAACTGCGAGGTGGATGATAGCGGCGAGTTGCTGTCCTATCGCATGGCGGTATTTGGATTATTGGGAGCATTCGCGTTTGTCTCGGCGTGGCTATATACGGCGGGCATGCCCTTGTGGGTGGTATTATCCTTTCTCATTCTGGCGATGTTGTTGTTTTTGGGCCTTGCGCGCGCCATCGCAGAATTGGGCCTGGTCTATGTGTATTATCGCATTCAGCCCCACGATGCCGTGGTGCAGGCATTTGGTTCGGGTATGGTCGGGCTTTCCGGCGTGGTAGTGCTCGGGTTTATGCATGTGTTTAACCAATGGCCCGATATTGGGAAGGGATTTTTAATGCCGCCATTTACGCAAGCGGTAAAAGCAGTGGATAAGGTCGTCAGTCCGCGGCGAATTACAGCGGTACTGTGGCTGGCACTGGCACTGGGCTTCACCATCTCAATAGTGGATACCCTGTATTTGAGTTATGAATACGGAGCCTATAATTTGGGCAATATGGGGATGAAGAAGACGGGACCTGTGGCATTTGATTTTGTAATTACAGAAATTCGGAATCCCCTGTCGCCCGGCGGCAGTGGCAGGGTCATGTGGGCATTCATCGGGATGGGGCTGATGGGGATTTTGACGACCGTTCGCTACTGGGTACCCTGGTGGCCCCTGCACCCGATTGGCCTGGCCATGCAGGGGAATTACGGCGTGAGCAAGACGGTATTCTCGATTTTTATTGTCTGGTCAATCAAGGCGGTTGTAATGAGAATGGGCGGTGTGCAATTGTACGAAAGAGGAAAGCCGTTTTTCATCGGCCTGCTGACAGCACAAGCAGTGAGCACGGGCCTGGTATTTATCATAGATTGGTTCTGGTTCCCCCTGCAAGGACATAATGTGCACAATTTTTAGAGAATGCCCGTACAGATAAAGGGTCACGACAAACCCCAGTCCCAATTTTTAATTCTTAATTCTTAATTCATCCATCCCCGCATCTTGCAGGGCACCCAACAAATGGGGCACGCCGTAAAACAGCAGGCTCAAGTACATGGGACTCATTCCCACAGCACCGCGCCTTTTGGGATCGTCGCTCCAATCCTGCGATTCGGCCAGGCGGCGCAGCAGTTGCCGCCCCACCTCCAAATAGCCCCGCTCGCCTGTCAGCCTGTACGCATAGCTCAGGTGGCGACACAGCACCCCGCCATAGTGCTGCTTCCATGCCATTTCGGGATCGAAAACGCCAGGCCCACCGCAAAACCAATCCACAGCCCGCAGATAGCATTTGGCCACGTCGGCCCGACCGGTCAGTCGGTGCAGCAATTCGAGGCCGATCATTAAATAGTGGGTCTGGTAGCCCTTTTGGTCGGCGTAGGACAACACGTGTTTGCCCGCGGCAGAAGTCCCGCTCAGAGCCTTGTGTTCAGCCGGGGTAAAAGGTGTTGCGGTGCCCATTTCCACGGCCAGGGTCGTACCTTCGGTGGCCATGCCGTAGGGCGCCTGGTCGGGCAGCCGATCGGGAGTGGAAACCTGAAAGCGCTTATGCCAACTGCCGTCGTCGTTCTGGCCTCGGGCGATGACCTGAAAAATTTCTTCGGCGCGCTGTTTGAAACGCGCTTCGCCCGTTAGTTCCCACAAATACAACAGGCCGCGCAAGGTGTTGGCAATGCTGCGCAAACTAAAGGAGAAACGGGGGTCTTCGCTCCAGCGATAGCGCAGGAAAAATTCGCCAGCTTCCCCGAGCACCTCCAATGTCCGGTGGTCGCCCGTCAAGTAGTAATAGTCGATCCAGTTGTCGATAAAGGTGTGCGAAGCGCAAGGCTCGTCGCCAAAGTGGTCAATACTGTGTCGGAAACAGCCGCCGACCCGATACGGTCTGAGCGGGTGATAATGGCAGGTATCGACATCCATCGAGTGCCGGGTCATGGCCTCACCGAGACGGAACCAACGCCCTGCCCCGCTGCGCAAATACTGGATCCACACCCCGTGGCGCGGGTCCCACTCGCTGTTGCACCAGCCCCACCGGCCCCGGAAGCGCCAGTCGCCGGTCGATTCCTCCCAGGCTACGAGCACATCGCCCCAGTCAAAAAAACTGCGCCAGCGGTTGACTTCAATGCTGCGCGCCATCCACTCGAGGAAGCCGTCGAGCATGCGCTCGGAGTGCGGGAAGGCATCTGCCGCACGGACCGCAAAGCCGCCAGCGACCTGGCAGTAGGCCAGCCAGCCGGGATCAACCGCGACGTGTGGCCAATTGAGCAACGCCGTCAGCCGTTGGGGGGCTTCTTCGCTGGTATTGCGTTGGAAGTAATCGATGAAAAATTCCGAGGTTTTGGCCGTGCCCAGGCCATCGCTGTACACGCCTTCTCCCTCGTGCCAGGCCACTTCCTCGGCGTAGCGCCTGAAATGCAGTCGCCCACCGTCCGGATCTTTCCACAAAAACACATCGATTCCCCCTCGATCTACACCCAGAGCTTTGGGGTATTCCTCGGCCATATAGCGCAACGCCACCCCGACCCCGGCTTCCTCGCCCTCCAACACGGCCCAACCACCGGCCCGTTCGCCTTCTGCCATCCTCTCTGAGCGTCCGCCGCGCCGCCGCTCCAGGCGGAAGTGACAATCCTGACATTGGGCCAAAAGCAGGCTTTCGTCCTGCCCCAAAACGCCTTCCATCCATCGATTCCCACCCAGTCGGTAGCGCCGTTTCCCCCCCCACGCCACGGGGATCCGCACGGCCAGTTCCCGCAATTCAGTCTGGTTTGGATCGCAGGCCACGACTACGGTGTGCAGGACTCGCAAAAAGGCGTGGCCGGCAAAAGCGTATATCCGCGTCACGAAACGGAAGGGTTGGTAGCCGACATAGTGGTGCATGGGCGCCTCGGATTCCAGGGCGCCTTCGCAGCGGATCACCGCCCGCAGAGGCCCGGATTCTTCCACCTGGACTCGGTACGCGCTTTCCCCCATCGATGCCCGGCACACCCCGCCCATGCCGTAGATTCGCCGCTGGGTCTCCCCGATTTCAAAAGCCTCGCAAATATCAGCCCAACTATCGCCGCCTTGCGAACTCACAGCGACTTCTTCGACAAAACCATCGGCCTCCTGCCGCCCCAATGATACCGCGTGTATCAGGCCATAGCGCCGCCGACTCACGGCAAAGCGCAGGGGACCGGTACACACGACAATGCGCTTGTCGCTCTCGCTTATTTGCAGTCGATTCCCCGGAGCAACGCGAGGGGCTTCGCCGGCATAACACAAGTGGTAAACCGCCGATCCGACCACGTCGGCTTGAAAATCGACCAGGACCCACTTGATACTGCCGTCGGGCCAATGGCTCAGTGGACGGCTTTGCAGGGGTACAGCCCTTCCCTGAGCATCCTCCAACCACAGATCGGCGCATTCGGACACAGCCCCTTGTGGCAGGGGCACGCCCCGGGTCACAGGCCACGCACGGCGTTCGATCCCGCTCTCTTCCTGGACAGTCAATATTAGACGTTGCATATCTTCCTCCGGTCGTGAATACACCGGGTATTTTAAAACAGCTTCTCAAAAAAAGCCACCATTTTACGCACTGCATTTGGGCAAATTGGCAATGTACAAATACAAATCTTTCTTGTACTTGACTCACAGCGCAAAAGCTGGTATTGTTATGACTTCTAAAAATAAGTAGTGCTTTTGATCAACCTCTTTTTTCAGAATATACTTTTATGAACGCCGAACTGGTACATGCAAAAACATTTGTCAATGACTTATTTGTTTTAATTAAATTTCGAATTGGGCTGATGGTCGTGTTTAGCACTTCTGTGGGATATGTGCTGGGCATGGGATATATTTCCGATCCAATTCACATCTTCCATGTGCTATTCGCCACTTTTTTAACCACATCTGGCACGGGTGTTTTGAACCAGTTTATGGAGCGCGAGCGCGATGCGAGAATGGGACGCACGGCTGACCGACCACTGCCTGCAGGACGCATTGCGCCAGAATTGGCCTGTTGGTTCGGGCTAATTTTAAGTGGTATGGGCATTGTCTATCTATGGGTGCTGGTCAACGGTTTGACCGCGCTCGTGGGCGCATTAACTGTAGTGGTATATTTGCTTTTCTATACGCCCCTAAAGCCCAAAACACCGCACAATACAGCGATTGGGGCCATCGCAGGCGCACTGCCGCCAGTGGGTGGCTGGACCGCAGCAACTGGCGTTTTGAGTGGCGAAGCGCTTGCCCTGTTTGGCATTTTATTCTTGTGGCAATTCCCCCATTTTTTATCCATTGCCTGGCTTTATCGAGAAGATTACGCACGGGGCGGGTTTCGCATGCTCCCCATAGAAGACCCGCAAGGCCATAGAACCGCCCATCAAGTGGTACTTTATACCCTGGTTTTATTGTCGTGCAGCCTGATGCCGGCACTATTGGGTATGGCTGGTATGGCGTATTTTGGCGTTGCCATATTGCTCGGTCTGGGTCTGTTGTACGCCAGTTTGACCTTCGCACGATCGCGCACCGATATGTTAGCACGCCGTCTGATGCGGGCAACGCTCATATATCTGCCCGTGTTGTGGACAGTAATGATGTTGGACAAAATTGCGTGAGACAAGTGTGCATCCGATTTGGAAGATACAGGAGGTGATAGGTCAGCCTATCACCTTTCTTTGTATGTACAGGAGAAGTCAAGTGCAAGCAGCAATAGCTGTCGAAAATGTAAGTCACAAATTTGACGAGCGCGTGGCCTTAGACGGCATCACATTACAGGTAATGCCCGGGGAAATGTACGGTCTTTTAGGCCCCAATGGCGGGGGAAAGACCACCCTATTTCGCATGTTGTGTACAATGCTGCCCCCCGACCACGGTACGATCCGTCTGCTGGGCAAAAACGCCGCTGCCAATGCTGTACGCGCACATATCGGGGTGGTTTTTCAGCATCCCAGCTTAGATGCGCGTTTGACCGTATTGGAAAATTTGCGTCATCAAGGCCATCTATACGGCCTAAAAGGTCGCCCACTCTCCCAGCGCATCGAAGAAGTACTGGACATGATGGCCCTCACAGATCGCGCAAAAGATCGGATAGAAATACTATCTGGCGGATTACAGCGGCGCGTTGAACTGTGCAAGAGTTTATTGCACCGCCCCAAAATATTGATTTTTGATGAACCCTGCACTGGGCTTGACCCCGGTGCGCGGCGAGGATTTTGGGATGACCTGGATATTTTGCGGCGGACCTATGGCACGACACTCGTGCTGACAACCCATTTTATAGAAGAGGCCGAGCGCTGTGATCGCATTGGTATTTTAGATCGCGGACGGCTAATTGCCGAAGGCACGCCCGCGGCATTGAAGCGTACAGTGGGATGCGAAGTAATTACCCTTGAGACACGAGATCCCAAAGGCTTGCAATTGCAAATCGAAAAAGTTGTGGGACGCGATGTCCAGATAATTGACGGACAGGTGCGTATTGCCTGCGATGAAGGGCAGCAGCTATTGGCACAATTGTATCCGCTTCTGCGAGAGAATGTTCAAGCCATGACCTTGAGCGTGCCCACACTCGAGGATGTTTTTGTGCAGCGCACAGGACACGGATTTCACGTGGAGGACCAGTAGTGCGAATGGCTTTCTGGTTGCCCGTAGTGTCGCTATGGCGGCGCGAGTTGGTGCGCTTTGCCCGAGACCGCAATCGATTATTCGGTGCAATAGGCCAGCCTCTGGTGTTCTGGTTGCTATTGGGGGCCGGTTTTGAAAAGTCTTTCGCACCCCTGGGAATTTCCAGTGGATATCTGGAATATATCTATCCGGGAATATTATTGCTGATTTTGTTATTTACAGCGATCTTTTCGACTATTTCGGTAATTGAAGATCGGCGGGAAGGATTTATGCAATCCGTGCTGGTCGCACCCGTATCGCGGACCGGATTGGTGCTGGGAAAAGTTCTCGGCGGGGGAACCCTGGCCTTTTTGGAAAGCCTGGTATTTTTGGTATTTTTGGTATTTTTAGATATTCCAATCAGCATCGCATCTCTGGGTATGACCCTTATTTTTTTAGCTATACTGGGCATTGGGCTCACAGCTTTGGGCTTTGCGATAGCCTGGCAGGCTTCATCTACTGCGGGATTTCACGCGGTGATGAGTTTGTTTTTGTTCCCCCTATGGGTGCTCTCCGGTGCGTTTTTTCCCGCGGAAGGCGCGTCGCGCTGGCTGGCATACTTGATGGCAATAAATCCACTGACTTATGGTATGGATGGTTTGCGCCAATCTCTTTATCTCACGACATCCGACGCAAATACCCATTTGTGGTTTTGTGTTATAATAAGTGTAGCATTCGCGGCTCTGACCCTCAGCGCAGCCGTATGGCAAGTATGCCGAAAAAAAAATAAGTTGGGAGCTGGGAACTGAACGGGCTGCTCGCGCACTCTGTAGGCAGGTGGGAGTAGTGTGGGAAAGCTCTCTTACGTCTTACGTTTCACATCTTAGTTTTTTTGGGAACAGATGTCTTATTTAGTTGTTGGATATTATATTGGCAGAATGAATCCCTGGCGTATGGTCTTGTCATGCAGAAACTAACGCACCTATTATTTTTTACCTGTGTCTGTATGTCCTGCCTTGGTGGCTGTAGCTTGCTCGACCGTCAACAAGGTCCCGAATTACTGGATTTGCGTACAGATCGCGGGCCTGACCCATCGGTGGGGCGCGGGCAGGAAGTGCAAATTACCATCGTGACGGATGATCCAGACAATGACGAGTTGGATTTTCGCTGGATTGCGACCGGAGGCGAATTTGAGGCCAGCCGTGCTGATACGCTGATTGATCTGTTTCAAGATTCGGTGACGGTCGTGTGGAAAGCACCCATTGAGCCCGGCGTTTATGAGTTGTTCTTAGAATTGGGTGACGGCCAATCTGAGATACTGGTGACCTCGGGGATGCGTATTGCCGTCACACAAGCCCCTCCCATTGCTGTTGTCGGTCCAGATCGGGAATTGGATTTTCGCGATGAGTTGCGCGTGGTTTTAGATGGCACTGGTAGTTCGGATCCAGATCAAGATGCGCTGATGTATTTTTGGAAACAGACTGCAGGACCGCGCGTGGGATTGCAAAATAGCAGTGGCCCATCACCCGAGTTTCCGGTACCCGCACCGGCAGATTACATTTTTGAACTGCGCGTGACAGACTTGATACAAGGGGTGGGCGATACGAGCAATGTGGCAGTTACGCGGATTCGCGTAACAGACCGCACTGGGCGTGTGACCGAGTCCGGCCTGGCTCGGCTATTGGACCGCAAGTAGTAAACAGAAACTCGAACATCTATTCACATGGTTTTGGGATTAAAGAGCAGGTAATTACCTGCTCTTTTTTTTTAGAATAGACAGAGTTGATCGCGTGCGACGGGTTGAATCACGGGAAACAGACGGCGAAATTCGCCATCGGGAAATAGGACGCGAAAACGCTCGGCCATATCGTGCAATCGGCGCAGCAAATAGCCCCGGTCTTCGTCGTGCGTAAAAAATTCCGCGCGAGCAAGGGAGCCGTCCTGACACTGGTAAACCGCGATGCGCTCCCCAATGCGACAGCCTTCGGCAGCCCTGGCAAGCCGCCTCAGATTCGGGTTGGAAAAGGTTTTTTTTGTAATGCGCTCAAACCGGCAAAAATCTTCGGGATCAATTTCGCCGTCTTGCAACTTGCGTCCAAGAGACAGATATACGCGAGAAGCGGCATCAGTATCGCCATCGACGAGCAAGGGCGCAATCTCTGCAATAAATTGGCGAAAGATGCGTTCATCCCGTCGGCTTCGCAGGCTGCTGCCCACGAGCGATACACTGCCATCGTAATCGACGAGAATATAATTTTTTGCCTTAAGACTGACCATTCCTTTGAAACGACCATCGTGCGAGAGATGAATACCGCGGGGCAGGGTAGCCGAAATTTCCTCGATGAGTTGTTTTTCATCGGCCTCTGTTTTGACATGCGGTGGTGCGACAAAATAAGCCCCGTCCGTATCCACTTCTATAATTTCCCCACCGGCATCGCGCAAACAGGCGACGAGTTGGCGGGCGATTTGCTGCCCAATTACAGTAACTTTTTCCGCAGCGTGGTAGTCATTAAAACAAGCGCGTCCGTACCCCAGATATCCGTAAAAAGAGTTGATGAGAATTTTGTAGCTACTCTGCAACCCATCCCAGTATGCGCGATCGGTTTCGTCACCGGCGCTTTGAAAATTGGTTTTGGCCTCAAGACGTCGTTGTGTGAGATGTTCGAGCATGGGCAAAAAAACATTTTCAGTATCGGTCACCGGACGGATCTGTTGGGTCAACATAATCGATGGATAAAGACTTTCGACATCGGCTTTGACCACGCGCTTAAAAATGCCCGAAGCTACGAGTCGCGTATAGCCACCGCTAAATCTCTTTGAGGGACGCGGTTTGGGAATGGCGAGATTGCGCCGCATATAAAGCCCAACCATCAGGGCGTTGATTTTCTCTCCTGGCCCGCTGATTGCGGCGTCTTGAAAGCCATAAGGCAAAATCTGTGTCTGATAAAATTCGGTGGGAACGACCACCTCGCTGAGTGCTTTGACATCGCGCACATCGTCGAGTGCGTAGTCAATGAGACGTTGCGGATTGGTGCGCCAGGTGCGGGCAATATCTTCCCCATCGACAAACGTGCGCACCGCCCGCTCGAGACCAAGTGCGTGGATGACTTGCTTGAGGCCATAGCGTTCCAGCTTGCCTCCAGTATCATAACGCTGTACTTGTTGCAGCGTGTCGATAATGTGTCGCCCGTAGATATAAGCCGGGCGAAATCCCGGGATTTGTGCCCCAACTTTGAAGACGCGCTGTCCGTTTCCCGCACGCAATGCCGACCCGTCTCTCCCCCACCTGAGGGAAATGCCATAGTGTTGGGCGCGAGCGACGAGATAGGGCAAGTCAAATTCAAAAATATTATGACCTTCAATCGTATCGGGGTTGCGCGCGTCAATTACCTTGTTGAGGTTGCGAAGCAGATCGGCCTCACTCATATCGGTAGCACTCAGCACGGTTTCAAAGCCACGTGAATCGGAAATCGAGATGAGAATGATTTGTGCATCAGGTGCCTGGGGATCAAGCGTGAGGGTCTCGATATCGAGTTGCAAGCGGTGGAGGTCACCGTAGCGCATATCTCGAAAGAGAGTTTGGCCCGAAAGTGTCAGATGCTGCCGCACGGGATTATTGAAGTTAAAATGCGGTATGCCATCCTGAGCGAGGCGGTCGCGTGCTGCGAGAAAATGAGACCAGTTGTGAAAGTGTATCCGCGCACGAAATTCGCCGCCGCCTTTGAGACGCACGCAATCCGAAACCCCGACTAGGCCAGACCGGGCGGACTCTTCGGGTGTCTCAACGAGCAACCACGGGGCAAAGGGTTGCAGGTGACAATTATCGCGCGTGTAGAGCGCCATCTGATTTCCACCGACAAGTTCGGCAGCGAGAACACCGGGGAGATATGCCATTGTGTTGCTCCAATTTGTTGCGGGAGAAGGGGAAAGCAACTGTTTAAATATAGCCAATTTTTACTCGCTCTGCAATGTGGGGCGTTCTATACCACGCAATCGCACATCCTGTCAGGCCTTTTGGTTGACGTATAAATCTGCGCGGGCTATGTTATATGGAACTTAAGATAGCGCGATTGCGTAAAAAGCCCAGGAGAGGAGATTTATCATGAATAACACACGGTTCAATCAAAATGGTCGCGTGTCCGCACTGGTGATCGCGGTAATGTTTATTGCCGGAACAGTGGCAATTGGCTGTAAGGAGGAACGTCCGACCTTGAGCGTGGGAGATACAGCCCCAGAATTTGAGGCCAAACAGTTAGATGGTTCAACCTTCCGGCTCGCAGATTATCGGGGCAAAAAAGCCGTGTTGATCGATTTTTGGGCAACGTGGTGTCCACCGTGCATTGATGAAATTCCGACAATCAAAAGCATTGCTGAAACTTATCGCAATCAGGGATTGGAAGTCGTAGGCGTGAGTTTGGACCGGGATGAGCAGGCACTGCGAGATTTTGTGAAACAAGAAAAGTTGAGCTATGGGCAAGTATTTGACAAAGAAAAATCAGACGCAATTGCAAAATCCTACGGTGTATGGGGCATCCCATCGGTATTTCTAATAGATAAAAATGGCGTCATTAACGCGATGAAGCTACGCGGCAATCGCACAGAAGCGGCTGTGAAGGCGTTATTGACCAATGCGCCTATTTCAGCTAATTGATCGGATAAATAAAATTATGGTGTATGGCTTTCTACTATACTGAGCTTCTGATATGCATTCAACCGCCCGGCAACAACGGGCGGTTTTTTTTATACCTCCAGTGTATTTAAAATTTATTGCTAATTATTTCGTACTTGAACTTGACAACGAGTTTTTAATTGGCTATTTTTCTGGAAATTTATATGCTAATTATTTCGCACAAAATCACTCAGATTGATAAAAAGACCACTCTCTTTTGAAAGGAATAACAATGCGATATACAACCCATATCGGATTGATCGCGTTGGCCTGCCTTTTGGGTTCTGGCTTGTCCAAAGGGGAAACCACAATAGACTCGCTGTTTCAGAATGCAATGGAGCAAGTCGGGAAGGTAAGCCAAAAGGAAAGCATCAAGGCGTTCGAGGAGATTATTTCCAAGGACAAAAATTATGCGCCTGCATATAATGAATTGGTCAAACTGTATTTGTTGGACTACAGCATAAATGGTAGGCAGAACGCAATGCGGATGATACAGCAGGCAATCGCAATTAACCCCGACAATATTGAGTATCAGCTAACGCGCGGAAAAATCTGGTGGGCACAGAGCTTTCGGTCACGCGCATTGAACCAATTCAAGAACGTGATGAAAAAGCATCCGAAAAATACGGATGTCCTCAATAGTATAGGTATGTTCTTGGTGTATGATTTTCTATCACAGAAAGATAGAAGAGCGCCATTGAAAGAGATGGACATGGGGTCCAGGGTACCACATTACAAGGAAATGGCAATGAAGCCCAGGATAAAAGATTTCAAGACCTTTGCCCAGGAATCCAAACAAGAAGCCGTGCAAGTCCTGCGAAAAAGCATCCAATTGGATGCCACTAATCAGCAATCCTATTATTTGCTGGGCATCCTCTACTTTGAAGATGAGAACTGGAATGCGTTTCATGCCTTGATGCAAGACTTGTACGCGCACAACCCAGATGACAAAAATGCGCTCTTGTTCTGTGGGCTTGCCGCCTATCAAATTGGCGAATTCAATGACTCACATGAATACTATCAACGCGCCATTGACTTGATGCGTGTTGAAGAACGTGAGTTGCTCGAATCAATTGATTTGCTTGTGCCTGAAGAAGAGCATGCATCCCGCGATACGACGCAGGCAATTGATGAATTATTGAAACGCGAGATGTTTTGGAAGCGTCAGGATCCTCTCTATTTGTCAGAATTTAATGAAAGAAAGATGGCACATTTTGGTCGCATGGCTTATGCAAATTTGCGGTTCAGGCAATTTTTGGATGATGTTGAGGGGTGGCAGACAGATATGGGAAAGACCTATATCAAATTTGGAAGATATAGACGGCGCGTGACAACCTATAAAGGGACATGGGATTCTGAAAAGATCCTGGATGCCGCAATGATGGAGTTCTGGTATTACGAAAACTTTCAGTTCAAATTTTGTGGCACTACGGATGATAGCTGGCATTTTTGCGGCGGTGCTGTAGGCTACCTCCCAAGCACGGTGCCTGCAGTAGAAACCAGTGGTTTTACGATCACGAAGAGAGCAGAGAATGATGCTAAGAGGATACGACCGTATTTTATGATGAGAATATCACCGGGTTCCATGATTCCACCTACATCTATATTGACAGAAGCCCCGCATCATATCTTCCGGAAAACAGCCCAACGCTTTGTCGATCCTTACCTCAATCGCAAATACACTCTTCCCCATCAGATCGCCGCCTTTGAAGAACGAGACAGCATGCGGGTCGAACTCAGCTATATGATTCCCAAAGACCGATTAACAGAAAATCCCGAAACGGACAAGGTGCGTTTTTGGGATGGGGTGTTCTTGTTTGATGAACAGTGGAATGATGTGTATAACTATCGCAAATTCGTGAGTTTTGCATTGCCGCCGCAGAAGCCAGCCTCCAATGCTGCTGCACGACATCGCAACGATCACCTGTTGATCTCGCGCACATTGTCTGTACCTCAAGGCAGCTATCATGTTTCTGTGGAATTATTGGATCAGACATCCGGCGCAATTGGTATTGCACGCAATGAGGAACAATTTTTGTATGACCAGGAGCCCTTCCATCTGAGTGATCTGCTCGTCGGCAGCGATATTCAAGCGAAGAAAGCATTGCCAGAAAGCCGTGACGACCTGCTCATTACTCCCAATCCCGTCCGTACATTTTCACCATCTGAACCCGTCTTTATCTATCTGGAACTGTATGATCTTCAACGCGACGATTTTGGCAGCACGCAATATGAGATCTCCTACACTATCGGCAAGCCAGAGGTGGATACGCTATCGCCCACATTATTCGCCTCTCAAGATCTGATTGAGACGATGGAAAAAACAGAGATTGCTCTGCATAGTGAACAAACAGATCAAATTGCTGCCGAGGATTTGCAGACCGGGCAATCACAGGATGACGATGTGCTCGATAGCGTATTTCCCGATAGCGATATATGGGGCGAGACGAGGGTTTATACGAGTGGTGGTCAAGTGCATCACATCGCCGCCGAAGGCTTGAAGATCAAGCGATCAAAAGATGGCGATTTGACCCGCACAGTCACAGCCAATTACGAAGGCAATCGAGAAGATGATTTCACGTATTTGCAGATCGACGTGAACCAGGTGCCTGAAGGGATCTATCAATTAACGGTATTGGCACAGGACAAGCAAACAGAGCAGACGGATAGGAAATACGTTTATTTTCGGGTTGTAAAGTGAAGAACGATACCAATTCGCCGGTTGTGTCTTGATATTCGTCCCAACCGCCCAGCAACAACGGGCGGTTTTTTATTTTTGAGTCAACTACAACCTTCTGTGCATTTAAAAACACTGCTAATTTTTTCGCTATTTGGGCTTGACAACGAATTTTTAATAGGATATTTTTCTGAAAACTGATATGCTAATTATTTCGCATGGTATCATTCAAGTAAATAACTGATGTTACGCATAGGCACAATATAATGCGCCTGTCATTCTGAGCCTTTCGGCTTCGCTCAAGATAAACTCCGCGCAGTGGAGTCGAAGGAGCGGGGTATGAAGGCGAGTAAATCGAGCATGACTGCGTAGCAGTTCATCTACTCATAGCGCAGGTGGAACAGATGCTTCGGCTCCGTTCCACTCCGCTCAGCATGACAAAACGTCTGACATGCGTAACATCAGTAAATAAAAGGAGCTAAAAATGGCAAGACTGCGACAAGAGGGATTGACCACTCGTGAAATAGAACTCATACAGGTACTCTGGCAACAGAAAGAAGCGACTGTCGAGGTGATACAGGCAAAATTACCCAACAGGTTAGAAGGATCAACCATTCGCACACTCTTACAGATCATGGAAGACAAAGGCTATGTGGCGCACGAAAAGCAAGGACGCGCCAATGTGTACCGACCTGTGATCGAACAGCAAAGCGTTCAATCATCGGCGATGAAGCACATTATACAAAAACTATTTGGCGGATCAACCGAACTCTTGCTGGCGCGACTGGTTGAAGACGAAGAGATAGACATGGACGATGTAGCGCGATTGCGTGAAAAACTCAAGCAACGCACAGGAGGCACATCATGATCGATACACCTGTACTGGAACCCATTGCCATCTTTCTCCTCGATGCGACTATCAAGACCACCCTATTTATGGGTCTTGTTCTACTTGCCGTGTGGCTTCTGAGCACACGCCAGGCAGCAAAGCGCAGTTTGCTTTTGAACTGGTGTCTTGTCGGCGTGCTGGTCATTCCCATCGCGTCTTTGTGCCTACCTTCCCTGCGATTTCAATTTGATGCGCCATCGCCACCTTCGGAATCGGCTATTCCATCTCCCCAACCTGTAGTTGTCCCTGAGACATCTCTGACAAAATCCACACCTGCATTGAATCAACAAAGAGTATCTGATAGGGCGTTTTCAGAAAACCCAGAACTATCTCAAGACTTCGTACCCCCCTCCCCCGCACAAATTGTTTTCGCCAAAAATGCCGGGACAAAATCAGTCAATTGGACAGCCCATATACTGAATGAAATCACTTCAGCACATGCTTTATATGGTGTGATCGTACTCTATGCTATTGGCGTATTGGTTTTACTGATTCGGATAATTTATTGTCTTATAATGGTTTGCAAGTTTCATCGATCTCTATTCCCCTGTGAAGACGAACAGCTTCAAAATGATTTACAGGTCTTAAAGAATCAATTGGGTATTCGGCGATCCGTCGCACTATCTATCAGTGACCAAATCGGCAGTCCAACTCAGGTAGGACTCCTGAAGCCAGTAGTCGTATTGCCAGCACCTATGGTCGAATCGCGCTATCAGTTGGAATCAATTTTGATACACGAACTCATTCACGTCAAGCGATGGGATTGCCTGTATCGTTTGCTGGCAATGGTAGGCATGGCGTTTTACTGGTTCAATCCCCTATTCCACCGCGTCAAGCATCTGCTCTTTGAAGTTCAAGAACAAGCCTGCGATGATTGGACAGTAACGACAACTGGCAATTCTGAAAGCTACGCGGACACGCTCCTGAATGTGGCAACCCAACTGCAACCTCGTCCTGCGATGGCTTTGGGCATGGACATGGCGCGACCAACTCAGGTCCTGGAGCGGGTCAATCGCATTATCACCCTGGGAGGCCATGTGTCTCCGCGCGTTGGTCGCTTGTCAGCACTTGTAATGGCAGTGGTATTTATCGGTGGAGCGACCGTCATTGGCAGCCTGACCACTTCAAAGGTCGATCACAATGATAAAAAAATTGTATTTGAGGGCGGAATTGCCATAACCGATACCAGCGACGTATCGCAGCGAGCACTTCCGATGAAAATGCGCGATGGTCGCCTGTGGTGGCGCGGCGCGAATGGTCTCTATTTGCAGGATGGAGATACGTGGCAAAAGTTCACATTGCCGGAAGATGGTTCATTCGACCAGATGCGTGCCTTTATGCAAGCGCGCAATGGCTCAATGTGGTTTGCCGGTATATATAAAAATAGGCCAATTGTCGCGAACTTTAGCGGAAAGACATGGCAGGTATGGGATTCAAAAACAACGGGTCTGGGAGAAATCACCCCTGGATATGATTTTGCCGAAGATGATGGTGGCGGTATCTGGGTTATCCAGAGCTTTTCAAATATCAGAGCACACGGAGGCCCCGATCGCTTCAAAGGCGGAAACGGCGTCTTGCATTTTGATGGCAAAGTATGGCGCAAATATACTGTGGAAGATGGATTGATCCACAATCGAGTTTACAATGTGGAAACCGATTCCGAAGGCGGCGTGTGGATCGCAACCCTTCGCGGATTGAGCCACTACAAAGATGGAAAATGGACCTCTCATATTGTCGATAGCGTGCCCATAGAGGGCGTGCGTAATGGGAATATATATGATGGCCGCAAGATCTATAAGCTATTTTACGACGAAAAAGGCACGCTTTGGGCCGTGCATGGATCGGTTATTGGGCGCACCATAACGCGGCGCAGAGGAGGGATTTCCAGCTTTGACGGCACAGCATGGACACACTACGATGCACATGATGGACTGCCTATAAATGCGTCTCGAAATATCTGGCAAACGGAAAATGGCGATCTGTGGTTTGGCACGCATCAAGGTGACCAACGGGATGTAGAGACAAAAGGTCTGATGCGGTATAAAGATGGGATGTGGTTGCGATTGACGCGCAAACACGGCATTCCCCGCGATTCTGTATGGGGTCTGGTTGAAAAAGGCGATGGGGCTTTTTACCTTGGTGTTTCTGGTATTGTATCCTATAAGCCACCTATCGATCACCTGACAACAATATCTGGTAAAGTAATCGATCAGCGCGATGGCCAACCCATAGCAAATATGGGGATATGGGCTGAATACGACGATGGCGAGGTGCATGCAGGAACCATGACAGATGAAGATGGCCGCTATCGCGTCGAAGTCACCCCGGGCGTATATCGCGTGCGGGTCGCGTCCAAGAATGCGGCTGAACCCGTGACCGTTGAGGCAAAATCCGAGAGTAAAATTGAAGATGTCGATCTGCTCTTGCTCAACTCGCGCCGCATATCCGGTCTCGTACGTGACAAATTCGATAATCCAATTGCCAATGCTGTTGTGGTGATTTCCGATGATTCTTTAGACGATCGACGATTATCTCCCCAGATCGTGACCACAGATGCCAATGGAAAATTTGAAGGCTGGCAGGTTGCGGGACCACAAGCTACTTTTGACGTCGCAGCAGAAGGATACGCACAAATCGTGCGGGAAGTTGAAAATGCCATTGAAGAGCAAGTAGTGATTAGTCTCAAAAAAGGAATGATGTTTCGCGGTCGCGTTGTGGATGAGTTGGGCAAACCCATTGCCTGGGCGCGCGTTGGTCCTGGACCTCCGCCGAATCCTGAAAAGAAAGTATATACATTGCCCGCATTGCCCTTCCAGCGCAATACTTATACGGATGCGTCGGGTTTGTTCACTCTAAATGACGTAGCGGGTGGTCACATCTGGGTGAATCATCCCGAGACCGGAATGGTGAATCAAAAAGTTACACCTGCCGATGATGTAATAGATATCCGCGTAGAGCGTTTGCGTCTGTACTCTATTTCAGGCAGGGTATCGCTAACTGGTGTACCCGTAGAAAGGCTAACGGTCAGAACGATTGCCCTTAATGGCGCAGAATCCAGACCCCAAGTAGGCCACCCTGACGCTAATGGTGCATATCTTCAGGAGGGTCTGGAGCCAGGGAAATATCATATTTCCGTAACCGCACCCGAAAAAGAGGAAAGGGATGGACGCACAATCGCAATACATCGCAGTGTTCAATCTCAGGTGCTGGTAATCAAAGACCGCGATGTAATATTGAACTTTGAGCCTCTGGGCGATGCGCGAATTACAGGTGTGGCAACTTACAAGGGACAGCCCGTTTCAGATGTTGCCATAAGCGTCCATATTATAGGCGAGGATCCTGAGAATTTTGTCTCAATAGAAGGGAAAAAAACAAACAAAGAGGGCCGGTTTGAATTACGTGGTCTGCCTTCTGCACGGATTACCATCAGATTTTACAAAAGAGACAACCTCGGTCCTGGTGGAAAACGCTGGAGCAAAGTCGATAGGATTGATCTGACGAATAAAAAAGAATTGAGTTATATAGCAGAATTGGAAATGGAGGAACGTCCAACCTTGAGCCTGGGAGATATCGCACCCGAATTTGAGGCCAAGAGGCTGGATGGTTCAACATTTCGGCTCGCAGATTACCGAGACAAAAAAGCCGTGTTGATCGATTTTTGGGCAACGTGGTGTCCACCGTGCATTGATGAAATTCCGACAATCAAAAGCATTGCCGAAACCTATCGCAATCAGGGATTGGAAGTCGTGGGCGTGAGTTTGGATCGCGAAGAGAAGGCACTGCGAGATTTTGTGAAAGAAGAAAAACTGAGCTATGTGCAGGTATTTGAGAAAGAAAAGACGCGGACAATTTCAAAATCCTACGGTGTCTGGGGCATCCCATCGGTATTTCTGATAGATAAAAATGGCGTCATCAACGCGCTGAAGCTGCGTGGAACTCGCACGGAAGCGGCAGTGAAGGCGTTATTGGCCAATGGGCCTATTTCAGCTAAAAACTGAACTGATGAAACTATTCATAGTATTGGCACAAGGAAAAAGGATGAGAATGCGATTCACAATTCGCATCGGATTGATCACATTGACCTGCATTTTGGGTCATGGATCGTCCAAAGGCGAAACAACAATAGACTCGCTATTTCATGTGGCAGAGCAGCAAGTTGGGAAGGTAAGCCAAAGGGAAAGCATTGTGGCGTTCGAGGAGATTATTTCCAAAGAGAAAGATTACGCACCTGCATATAATGAATTGGCCAAACTGCATCTGTTGGATCACAGCGTAAATGGCCGACAGCGCGCAATGCGGATGATCCAGCAGGCAATCGCAAGTGACCCCGACAATATAGAGTATCGGATAACACGCGGAAAAATCTGGTGGACGCAGGGCTTTCGGTCACGCGCATTCAACCAATTCAAGGACGTAACCGAAAAGCATCCCAACAATACGGATGTCCTCAATGGCCTGGGTATGTTCTGGGTGTATGAATTTCTAAGAATAAAAGATAATTCCCAAACCCGAGATTTCAGGGGATTTGCTCAGGAAGCCAAACAAGAAGCTATTCAGGTCCTGAGAAAAAGCATCGAATTGGATGGAACCAATCAGACACCTTATTATTTGTTGGGCATACTCTACTTTGAAGATAAATACTGGGATGCCTTCCACGCCCTGATGCAAGCTCTGCGCGCGCAATATCCAGATGACAAAAATGCGCTGTTGTTCTGTGGGCTTGCCGCCTATCAGATTGGCGAATTCGATGAATCGCATGAATACTATCAACGTGCCCTTGACTTGATGAGTGTAGAAGAGCGCGAGTTGCTCGAATCTATCGACCTGCTTGCACCAAAAGAAAATCATGCATCTCGCGATGCGACGCGGACGATTGATGCGTTATTGAAACGCGAGATGTTTTGGAAGCGTCAGGACCCACTCTATTTGTCTGATTTTAACGAAAGAAAGATGGCGCACTTTGGTCGTATGGCTTATGCAAATTTGCGATTCAGGCGATTTTCTGATGATATCGAAGGGTGGCAGACGGATATGGGAAAGACCTATATCAAATTTGGAAGATATAGAAGAAGAAGAACCTTTTTCTTTTCTGTAGGACAGGACCAGTACAGGGCATTTTATAGAATGATGGAAACCTGGTATTACGAAACATTTAAGATCGAATATTGCGGGAATGGTGCCGATCGCTGGAGCTTCTGTGGTGGTTTTGAGGTAGGACAAGTTGGTGCCCGTAATCACCTGGGGTACTTCGACGAGGCTTCGCATCATACCTTTCGGAAAACACCCCAACGCTTTATCGATCCCTACTTAGAGCGCAAATATACCCTCCCCTATCAAATCGCCACCTTTGAAGAACAAAACAGGATGCGCGTCGAACTCAGCTATATGATTCCCAAAAACCAATTAACAAAAAACCCGAAAACGGGCAAAGTAAGTTTTTGGGATGGTGTGTTCTTCTTTGATCAGCAGTGGAGCGATATGTATAACTATCGCAAGTTCAAGACCCTCACTTTTCCGAAGCCGCAGCCAGCACAAAACACCGCAGCAAAACATCGCAATGATCACCTGCTGATCTCACGCACGGTACCTGTACGCCAGAGCAGCTATCATTTTTCAATAGAATTTATGGATCAAACATCCGGTTTAATTGGTGTGGCACGCGATGAGAAACCCTTTGTATATGGTCAGGAGACCTTTCGTCTGAGTGATCTGCTCGTCGGCAACGATATTCAAACGAAGAAAGCATTGCCAGAAAGCCGTGACGACCTGCTCATCACACCCAACCCCGTCCGCACATTTTCACCATCTGAACCGGTCTTTATCTATCTGGAACTGTATGATCTCAAACGCGACGATTTTGGCAGCACACAGTATGAGATCTCCTACACCATTGGCAAGCCCGAAGTAGATACCCTGTCTCCGACCTTGTTCGCATCTCAAAGTCTGATTTCTACGATGGGTAAAACTGAGATTGATCTACGGAGTGGACAAACAGATTATATAGCTGCTCAGGGGTTGCAGACCGGACGGCCTGAGGATGGCGAGGAGGGCAGTAGCGTATTTCCCGATAGCGATATATGGGGCGAGACGAGGGTTTATACGAGTGGGGGGCAAGTCCATCACATCACCGCCGAAGGCTTGAAGATTAAGCGATCAAAAGATGGCGATTTGTCTCGAACTGTGACAGCCAATTATGAAGGCAATCGAGAAGATGATTTCACGTATTTGCAAATCGATGTGAATAAGGTGCCTGAGGGGATTTATCAATTGACCGTATCGGCACAGGATAAGCGGACAGAGCAGACGGATAGAAAATACGTTTATTTCCGTATCATAAAATAAATATGAGCGATTCGACCAAACTATTGCTGGCGCGACTGGTTGAAGACGAAGAGATAGATTTGGACGACGTAGCGCGATTGCGTGAAAAACTCAAGCAACGCAAAGGAGGCACATCATGATCGATACATTGGTCAATGTCCTGGACCCGATTGCTATCTTTCTCCTCAATGCGACTATCAAGACGACCCTCTTTATGGGTTTTGTTCTGCTTGCTGTGTGGCTTCTGGGCACGCGACAGGCAGCAAAGCGCAGTTTGCTTTTAAGCTGGTGTCTTATCGGCGTGCTGGTCATTCCCATCGCGTCTTTGTGCCTACCTTCCCTGCGATTTCAATTTGATGCGCTATCGCCATCTTCAGAACAGGCTATTCCTTCTCCTCAACCTGTTGTTGTCCCTGATACACCTCTGGCAAAATCCACATCTGCATTGAAGCAACAAACGGTGTCTGATAAGACTCCATCCCAGGATGTTGAATTATCTCAAGACTTCGTATCTCCCTCATCTGCACAGATTGTTTTCGAAAAAAATGCCGAGACAAAATCGGTCAATTGGACAGCCCATATACTGGATAAAATCACTTCAGCACAGGCTTTGTATGGTGTGATAGTGGTCTATGCTGTTGGCGTATTGATTTTATTGATTCGGGTAATCTATTGTCTAATAATAGTTTGCAAGTTTCGTCGATCTCTATTGCCCTGTGAAGACGAACAGCTTCAAAATGATTTACAGGTCTTAAAGAATCAATTGGATATTCGGCGATCCGTCGCACTATCCGTCAGTGACAAAATCAGCAGTCCAACTCAGGTAGGATTCCTGAAGCCAGTCGTCGTATTGCCAGCGCCTATGGTCGAATCGCGCTATCAGTTGGAATCAATTTTGATTCACGAACTCATTCACGTCAAGCGATGGGATTGCCTGTATCGTTTGCTGGCAATGGTAGGCATGGCGTTTTACTGGTTCAATCCCCTATTCCACCGCGTCAAGCATCTGCTCTTTGAAGTTCAAGAACAAGCCTGCGATGATTGGACAGTGACGACAACTGGCAATTCTGAAAGCTATGCGGATACACTCCTGAATGTGGCGACCCAACTACATCCTCGTCCTGCGATGGCTCTGAGCATGGACATGGCGCGAAGAACTCAGGTCATGGCGCGGGTCAATCGCATTATCACCCTGGACGGCCATGTGTCTCCGCGAGTTGGTCGCTTGTCGGCACTCGCGATGGCAGTGGTATTTATCGGTGGGGCGATAATCATCGGCAGCCTGAGTACTTCAAAGGTAGATCATAATAATAAAATTATATTTGAAGGTGGTGTTGCTATAACTGATACCAGTAAAGTGTCACACCATACGCTTCCACTAAAAATGCACGATGGACGCAGGTGGTGGCACGGCAGTGATGGACTTTATTTGCAAGATGGAGATGCGTGGCAAAAGTTCACATTGCCAGAGGGTGGTTCATTGGTGAGCATCAGTGCCTTTATGCAGGCACACAATGGCTCCCTGTGGTTTGCCGGGGTATATAAAGGTCGTCTGGTTATCACGAACTTCAATGGAAAGGTATGGCGGATATGGGATAACAAAACGGGTTTGGGAGAACACGGTGTCGGATCAAAATTTGCCGAAGATACAGATGGCGGTATATGGATCCGCAAGAGCAGTAAAAATATTACAGCACGCGGTGGCCTGGATCAAATCCAGGGCGGAAATGGAATTTTGCACTTTGATGGCAAAACATGGCATAACTATACTGTGGAAGATGGACTGATTCACAATCGAGTTTACGATGTAGTCGCCGACCCCAAAGGCGGCGTGTGGATCGCCACCCTTCGCGGATTGAGCTATTACAAAGATGGGAAATGGACATCTCACCTTGTCGATAATATCCCCGTTGAAAAGATACGCAGTGCCCATGTGTACGAGGGTCGCAAGATCTATGAGCTATTTTACGATCAAGCAGGCACGCTTTGGGCCGTACATGGATCACATCGGGGACGCACTATAACGCGGAGCAGAGGCGGGATTTCCAGCTTTGACGGCACAACCTGGACATACCACGATGCGCATGCGGGATTGCCCATTCGCGCTTCTCGAAATATCTGGCAAACCGAAAACGGCGATTTGTGGTTTGGCACGCATCAAGATGACCATAAAGTGGTAGAAGCCAGAGGCTTGATGCGCTATAAAGATGGAATGTGGTTGCGTTCGACGGGCAGGCATGGCATTCCCAGCATTTTTATCGAAAGTTTAATAGAAAAAGGAGATGGCTCTTTTTCTTTTGATATCTCTGGCACTGCATCTTATAAGCCCCCTACTGATCACCTGACAACAATTTCAGGCAAAGTGATCGGTCAGCGCGATGGTCAACCCGTAGCAAATATGGGAATATGGGCTGAATACGACGATGGCGAGGTACACGCAGGAACCAAGACAGATGAAGATGGCCGCTATCGCGTTGAGGTCACCCCGGGCATATATCGCATGCGGATTGCATCCAAAAATGCGACGGATCCTGTGACTGTCAATGCAGAATCTGAACGCGAAATCGACAATGTCGATCTGCTCTTGCTCAACTCGCGCCGCATATCCGGGCGCGTGCTCGATACATCCAATAATCCAATTACTAATGCTGTCGTGGTGATTTCAGATGACACTTCAAGAGATAAACGGTTATCTCCCCAGGTTTTAACTACAGATGCCAATGGAAAATTTGAAGGCTGGCAGGTCGCGGGGCCACAGGCTACTTTTGAAGTCGCTGCAAAAGGATATGCACAAACCGCACTAACAGTTGAAAATGCAGTCGAAGGCCAGATAAATATAGCTTTGAAAAAGGGAATAACCCTGCGCGGTCGCGTTGTCGATGAGTCCGATCAACCCGTTGCAAGGGCGCGTGTTGCCTTTGGCCGCCCCCCGATGCCTCGTGCTAAATATACAGCACCACCTCCCCTCCCCTTTCACCGCAATACCTATACCGATACGTCGGGTTTATTTATTTTAGAGAATATAGATGTACATAAAGGTCATATCTGGGTAACCCATTCCGATATCGGAATTATAAATCAGCAAATTGTCTCTGCCGATAGTACAATAAAGCTCAAAATTGACGACGAAGGTCAAGCAGTGATGGATATAGATATCCCGGTAAAGCGTTTCCGGGTGTATTCTGTTTCAGGCGTGGTATCCCTAAAAAAAGACTCTGTAGAAGGGCTGGAAATCAGAGCTTTTCCAGTTGAAAGATCAAATGAACCTGTGTATCCAAAAACAGATCAGACAGATGCCAATGGTACATATCGTTTAGACGATCTGGAGCCAGGAGAATATCGCATTTCCATGAGTTTACTCAAAGAAAAGGAAATAGATGGGCACCCGGAGACAATATATTACCCTGTTCAATCTCAGACGCTGGTAATCAAAGACCGCGATGTGACGTTGAACTTTGAACCCCCGAGCGATGTGTATTCTGTTTCAGGTGTGGTATCCCTGAATGACGGTTCTGTAGAAGGGTTAAGAATCACGGCCTTTCCAATTAAAAGATCAAGTGGTCGTATTTTTCCGAAAACAGACCGTACAGATGCCAATGGTGCATATCGTTTGGACTATCTGGAGCCGGGGAAATATGGCATTTTCATGAGCGGCCCCAAGCCCGAAGAAATGGAAATAGATGGTCACACGATAACAATACATCACTCTGGTCAATCTCGGACAGTGGTAATCGAAGACCGCGATATGACGCTAAACTTTGAACCCCTGGGAGACGCGCAACTTACAGGTATTGCAACTTATAACGGACAGCCTGTTTCAGATGTTTATGTAAGCCCCAATATTTTAGCAGATGATCCTGAAAATCTTGTCTCATTAGGCGGTACTGAAACAGACGAAGAGGGACGGTTTGGATTGCGCGGTCTGCCTTCTGCGCGGATTGCCATTAGGTTTCGCAAAACTGACCACCTCGGTTCTGGTAGAAAACACTGGAGCAAAGTCGATACGATTGATCTAACGAATAAAAAAGAATTGCGTTATATAGCGGAATTGGAAATGGAGGAACGCTCGACTTTGAGCTTGGGAGATATGGCACCGGAATTTGAGGCCAAACGGTTGGATGGATCAACATTCCGGCTATCAGATTACCGGAACAAAAAAGCCGTGTTGATCGACTTTTGGGCAACGTGGTGTCCCCCGTGCGTCGATGAGATTCCGACGATCAAAAGAATTGCTGAAACATATCGAGATCAGGGTCTGGAAGTCGTGGGTGTGAGTTTGGATCACGATGAGCAAGCACTGCGAGATTTTGTCAAAAAAGAAAAGCTGAGCTATGTGCAGGTATTTGACAAAGAAAAGGCGCGAACAATTTCAAAATCCTACGGCGTATGGGGTATTCCATCGGCATTTCTGGTAAACCAAAATGGCGTCATCAACGCGCCGAATCTGCGCGGAGATCGCGTTGAAACCGCTGTGAAGGCGTTATTGACCAATGGGCCTATTCCAGCTAAAAACTGAAAGGGCGAAAACTATTCACAGTATTAGCAAAAGAAAAAGGAAGAGAATGCGATTCACAATTCATATTGTACTGATTACGCTGACCAGTCTCTCTGGTTCTGGCTTGTCCAGAGGAAAAACCACAATAGATGCGCTGTTTCAGGCAGCAGTAGAGCAAGTCGGCAAGGTGACTCGGAAGGAAAGTGTCGAGGCATTCCGCGTCATCCTTTCACGCGACGACGAGTATGCCCCAGCCTACAACGCATTGGCTAACCTGTATTTACAAGCCAATACTGTGAATGACCGCCAGCGCGCAATGCGGATGATACAGCATGCTATCGCTATTGACCCTAATAACGCTGAATATCGGCTGACACGCGGAAAAATCTGGTGGGCACAGGGCTTTCGGTCACGGGCATTGAATCAATACGAGGACGTGAGCGAAAAGGAACCGGACAATACGGTAGCCCTGGATGGTGCGGGTATGTATCAGGTGTACGAGTTTCTGGCAATAAAAGATGAACGTCGAGATTTTAGGAAATATGCTCAAGAGGCCAAACAAGAGGCGGAGCATGTCTTGCGAAAAAGTATCCAATTGGATGCGACCAATCAGAAACCGTATTATTTTTTAGGCATACTCTACTTTGAAGATGAGGATTGGAGCACCTTCCAAGCCTTGATGCAAGACCTGCACGCGCAAAACCCAGATGACAAAAATGCGTTGCTATTCTGTGGCCTTGCTGCCTATCAGATTGGCGAGTTCAATGACTCGAATGACTACTATCAGCGCGCCCTTGACTTGATGAGTATCGAAGAACGTGAGTTGCTCGAATCTATTGATCTGCTTGTGCCACAAGAAGGTCCTGCTCCCCGCGATACGACGCAGACGATTGATATACTATTGAAACGCGAGATGTTTTGGAAGAGCCAGGACCCCCTCTATTTATCTGATTTCAACGAAAGAAAAATGGAACACTTTGGCCGCCTGGCATACAGCAATTTGCGGTTCAAACGATTTTCTGCCAATGTCGAAGGCTGGCAGACGGATATGGGGAAGACTTATATCAAATTTGGAAGATATAGACGGCGGATATCCGGTTATGGCAATTGCGGAAAGACTGCCAATCTGATAGAGACCTGGTTTTATGAGACCTTCAAGATCGTATATTGTGGCGATGGTGCTGATCGTTGGAGTTTTGGTGGTGGTTTTGCCTTTGACGGTGTCAGTCTGATCTCTGACATCCCTGACATAGCTACAATGATGATCTATGTACAAAACAGTGCCTTTGATGACTACCGAGAAGGCATAGATTCTGCAATGAGACAATCTTCTCCGCCCAAATATTTTTGGGCCTATGAAGAAGCATCACATCATACCTTCAAAAAAATGGCCCAACGCTTTGTCGATCCGTATCTCAATCGAAAATACACCCTGCCCTATCAGGTTGCAACTTTTGAAGAACGAGACAGCGTACGAATCGAACTCAGCTATATGATTCCAAAAGACCGACTAACAACCAACCTCGAAACTGGCGAAGTGAGTTTTTGGGATGGCATGTTCTTGTTTGATGAGCACTGGAATGATGTATATAACTATCGCAAATCTGTGAGCTTCAAACGCAAATCCGAGAGTTCAACACTACTGTCACAGAAACCGACACAAAGCGCAGCCGCGAGGCACCGAAAAGATCACCTGTTGGTCTCGCGTATGTTATTCATCCCTCAAGGCAATTACCGTTTTTCAGTGGAATTAATGGACCAGACATCTGGCGCGATTGGTATCGCACGCGACCAGGAGCAGTATGTCTATGATGATGAGACCTTTCGTCTGAGTGATCTGCTCGTCGGCAGCAATATTCAAGCGCGAAAAGCATTGCCAGAAAGTCGTGACGACCTGGTCATCACCCCCAACCCTATCCGCACATTTTCACCGTCTGAATCAGTCTTTATCTATCTGGAACTGTATGATCTCCAACGCGATGACTTTGGCAATACCCAGTATGAGATCTCCTATACCATCGGCAAACCAGAGGTAGATACCCTCTCGCCCACATTGTTTGCCTCTCAAAAACTGATTGATACGATGGGTAAAACGGAGATTGATCTGCGGAGTGGACAAGGATATTACATCGCTTCCGAGGGTTTGCAGACCGGTCAATCTCAGGATAGCGATGGGATCAGTAGCATATTTCCCGATAGCGATATATGGGGCGAGACGAAGGTTTATACGAGTGGAGGCCAAGTCCATCACATTGCCGCCGAAGGCTTGAAGATCAAGCGATCAAAAGATGGCGATTTGGCGCGAACCGTAACAGCCGATTACGAAGGCAATCGAGAAGATGATTTCACGTATTTGCAGATCGATGTGAACCAGGTACCTGAAGGGATTTATCAACTAACCGTATTGGCAAAGGACAAACAGACTAATCAGACGGATAGGAAATACGTCTATTTTCGCATTGTAGAGTAAATGAATAACACTTCTCTGTGCGACAAAAATGGACAATTCCACTCTCGTACTACCCAATCAATATCTTGCTCTGAAAAATTCTAAACTTTGAATATGCCGAAAATGCCTTTCATTTTTGCTAACAAGCGTCAGATCATGCTCAATGGCAGTAGCTGCGATTAGTGCATCCATAATTGTCAATCCCTGCGATAAAGTATAGTCTATTAAGAGATTGTATCCCCTGATACCAGTGCTTCTATGTAGCTCTCTGATTGTGTAGTGAGCAATAAAGTCTTCAATCGCAAGTTGATCTCGTTTATCTCTTGCTCCAACGATAAGTTCTGTCGCAGAAATTCGACTGATAGAAATTGTCTCTGTGAGACCAGCGAGAAAATTAACGGCATTGGTATTACCTTTGGAAACATCAATCAAAACGTCTGTATCAATCAGAAATCCACTCATTTCTCATACCTGTGCTGATCACGGAGGTTACGAACATAAGAGATACCATCAGAAATGTCTTCTCGATCTTTCCAGAGACCAAAAAATGAAAATGACTTCATTGCTTCCACTTTGTCCGCTTCTTGAATATAGACCTCTCCTGTGACTCCTTCATCAATTTCCCTCAGTGTTTCAAGCGGTACGAAGACACCGTTTTCATATTTTACAGGAATTGATCGCATAATAAACGCTCCTCTTATTTTTTTGTGAAAACAAACCCTCACCGCTATCCAATTTACGCTTCCCTTGTGAGAAATTTACTCAGCTTTGAGAAATAGGTCAAGAAATCCCGCCATTACCCACCCGCTCTGCCCCATTGACTGCTGAACAAATGTAAATCTCAGGCGTCAACCCGGTCACCTTTGGATACCTTTCATTTATCACATCTGTCAGATCTGGTACCGCATCTCGTTCAACGATATTTACAGTACATCCCCCAAACCCAGCACCAGTCATCCGCGCACCGAGCACCCCTGGCACATTTAGAGCAACTTCTACCAGCAGATCGAGTTCTTTTCCACTCACCTCGTAATCATCTCGCAAGCTCTCGTGGGACGCGACCATCAACTGTCCAAATCCCGACAAATCTCCATCCTTGAGCAATGCGACCGCCCGCTGCGTGCGTTCATTTTCCGTTATCACATGGCGGCATCGCTTCAGAACAGTATCCGATAGCGCGCCACCGTAAACATCCAGCATCTCCATCGACACATCGCGCAGTGCCCGTACATCTGTCCCCATCGCCCCCGCGAGAAGTGAAACCCCACTTTCGCAGGCAGACCGCCGATCATTATATGCCGAATCCGTTAGCCCGCGCGTCACACCCGAGTTGCAAATCACAATCTGCACACCATCGCCAAAAAGAGGGACAAGCTCAAACGAAAGATCGCGGCAATCGAGAAATAGCGCGTGACCTGCCCTGCCATTTGCCGAGATAAACTGATCCATAATCCCGCAATTAACACCCACAAAATGATTCTCCGCGCGCTGTCCCAACAGCGCCAGATCAGATCCATTTATCTCAATGCAATGTAACGCAACCAACCCCTTCCCCACCGCCATCTCAACAGCAGCCGAACTGCTCAACCCCGCCCCCATAGGCACATTGCCCACAATCGCCGCATCAAAACCACACAGTGAATACCCGAGTTTTTGAAACTCGCGCACCACCCCCTTTGGATAATCTGCCCAATTGCCCTGTGCCTCCAACACATCATCGACCCGGAACTCAGCCACCTCTTCGTGCATCGCCGAGTAAATCCGCACCCGCGAATCGGCTCTCGACCGCGCAGCGACAACCGCCCAGCGGTCAATCGCCGCGGGAAACACAAAGCCCTCATTGTAATCCGTGTGTTCCCCAATCAAATTGACGCGCCCCGGCGCCTGTACGGTGACATCCGCCTGCCCCTCAAAAACCGACTCAAAAGCGTCTCGCGCCTGTGTGATAATAGGATGCAACATTGAACTACTCCTATTTTCATAAAAATAGCTTTACTACGTTGTGCTCCGCGTGCAGCGATCAGCAGTCAGCCTCCACCCCTTTTACTCCTAAACCAACCAGTAAGCACCTTCTCACGTTTTACCTCTCGCCTTTTATCCGTGTTTATCTGTGTTCATCGGTGGTTGCTTTTCCTTTCGCATTGCCCATCGGATCTCCTGCGCCGTCATATCCGGATCTGAGGGATTGATGAGATTGCCAAAAATATCTGCTCCCACCACATGTTTTCGCAAGCCAGGTCCCCGCAAAAGCGACGTAATGTGAATTTGCATGTGATAACTGCGATCCACGCCATCTGTTGGTGCTTGCATCAATGCCAGAGTGTAGTGATACGGCGCGGCAAACAACCCATCTAAGCCGCAGAGAACATCGCGCAATCCCGCGGCCAGATCGCACCGTTCTTCCCCATCCAAATCCAGCAAACTCGCAGCGTGTACCTTCGGCACAATGATCACATCGTACGGAAATTGCGCGGCAAACGGAACATAGGCCATTACATGAGAGCGGTCAACGATCACTCGCCGCCTATCCCCGGCTTCCACGCGATTGGCATCGCACACAAAACAGCGCCCCGTTTTCTCGCGATGGGATTCAAACATAGCCAACTGTGGTTTCACCATCAAATCGGGAATCTCGCAATACGCATACACCTGTCCGTGTGGATGCGGTTGTGAATTGCCCATCACCGTGCCCCGGTTCTCAAAAATTAGCGGATACACAATCTCAGGCACATCCCCCAAGCGCCCATAAATCTCCGCCCATGCGTCAACCACCTGAACGAACGCGCCCAAAGACAGCGTTGACAAACGCTGTGCGTGATTCGGCGCATAGACCACAACCTCGCACACACCCCGAGATGTGCGCGAAAGATATGGTCCCAATTGCGCCTGTGTTTGATAGGCATCCCATACCAGCGTGGGAAAATCATTCTCAAATGTCCACACGCCCTTGTAATTGGGATTCACATCGCCCGTCGCGCGCGTATTCCCGGGACAAAGATAGCATTCGGGATCATAAGCCATATCATCTGACCCCTCCATAAGCTGCGTTTCTCCGCGCCAGGGCCTGTCTGCGCGATGGGCGGCGATATTGACCCACCGATTCCAAAAAGGATTGAATCGTTCCTCCTGTACAACCCGATATCCGTGCGGATGAAGCCGATGCCAGTGCCAGGCGGATTCCAGCGTCTCGTGTAGCGTTTCCCTCGTAGCCCATCCCATATCGCGCTGAATGCGACTCGCATCGGCGATAAGCGTTGCGGGATCGCCACTTCGCCGAGGCCCAATCGTTTCGGGAATCGCATGACCGGTCACTTCGCGCGCGGCTTCCAAAATCTCCCGCACACTCACGCCCTGTCCCCTGCCGAGATTGTACGTCGCAGACCGCCCCCCTGCCAACAACATATCCAAACTCTTAATATGTGCATCGGCCAATTCCACCACAGAAATATAATCTCGCACAGCCGTGCCATCGCTGGTCGCATAATCATCGCCAAAAACGGTCATCCTCTCGCGCTGCCCCAAAGCCACTTGCAAAACAATGGGAATCAAATGCGTCTCGGGATCGTGATCTTCACCGATCAACCGCGAGGAATCGGCACCTGCGGCATTAAAATAGCGGAGACAAACATATCGCCCACCAGTCACTTGCTCGGCATATCGCAACATGCATTCATCCATCATTTTCGTAATACCATAAACATTTGTGGGAATTTTTAGCAGGGCAATATCTTCTTCGCATAATTTGAAAACGATGTGTTTTTTATACCACCCCAAAAGCATCTCAAAATCCACCGCAGCAGGCATCAATTGGCTGTTCTCAAAGCCGCCATCTGCGATCCATTCCCGCAGATAACTTTCCTTTAGCGGAATATGTTCTGCGCGAGGTTCGCCATACGTCGCCGCCGTAGATGATTTCACAATGGGCAATCCCTTGCCCACATCCAATAAATTCTGAAAAGCAATCACATTATTCTCAAAATACCTGTATGGCTCATCCTGGGACTCTCCCACCAGCGTCCGGGCGGCAAAATCGATAATACCGCAAAAATCGTGCCCTTCAAAAACAGAAGCCAGAGCACTGCGATCGAGCAAATTGACGTGCTCGAAACAGAATTGCTCTGGCCCATACACCCGTTCAAACAAGGTGACAACTTCCCGGTGTCCCGTTGACAGGTCATCCAGTACCACAACCCGGCGATGGTCTTCCAACAGACGCCGAACCGTGTGACTGCCAACATAACCCGCCCCACCCGTCACCAAAACAGCGTCCATCATACCTGCTCCTCTAAAAAACTGAAAGAAGAATTATCACTTTGCACAATTAAATATACACATTGCACAAGCAGAGACTGAACTATTTTTAGAACGCGATTATGCCTCGCATTTGTTTTCAGCTTGACATCTCGCCATAAAGGTCTTATTTTTTGTATATATAGACAACATACAACTCTTTACATGTTATGCTGTGTGTAAAAAAAGTCTATCTCGAAACCCAATATCGGCTTCCGAGATAGATTTTTCATTTCATGGGATATTATTATGAACCGCGTTTATCTGACCAAAAACGGGTATGAGAAAATTCGGACTGAGTTAATCCGTCTGCAAACCAAAGAGCGACCACATGTCATTGAGGCGATCAAAAAGGCGCGAGAGTTTGGCGACCTGAGCGAAAACGCCGAATACCACGCAGCCAAAGAGCGACAGGCATTTCTCGAAAAGAAAATTGCCGAATTGCAGGAAAAACTCACGAACTCGGAAATTATCGACGAAAGCCAAATCCCCAAAGACAAAGCCTATCTGGGCGCGACGGTTAAATTACAAGATAAAAAAAATGGCAGAGAAATGCAGTACACGCTGGTCACTGTAGATGAAGCCGATTTTGACCAAAAGAAAATATCGACAGCATCTCCCATTGGCAAAGCTCTGTTGGGCAAAGGCGTTGGCGAGGTCGTCGATGTACAAGTGCCCGTCGGCATACTCACTTATGAGATTCTCGATATATCAAGAGACTGAGTATTTTATATAAAATCCAAAAGGCGACAAATGATATTGTCGCCTTTTTTCTTTCGTGAAACCTAAAAAAGGGCAAATCGACAGATGTCGATTTGCCCTTAAAAAATACAGAAAAAGTCAAGCGTCTTTCTTTTCCTCTACAACTTCATCTTCTTCACCAGAAGTATCAGGCTCAGTTTCCACATCATCGGTTTCGGATATTGCGCCATCGACCACCAGCTCAATCAAACACAATTCACTGCTGTCACCTCGTCTGGGACCGAGCTTGAAAATGCGCGTATATCCGCCACTTCGGTTGGCAAATGAAGGACCAATTTCCTCAAATAACTTTGTGAGCACCACCTTATTCTGAATGCGCCGCAAGACTTGACGCCGCGCATGCAAGTCGCCACGCTTGGCAAAAGAGATCAATCGTTCGGCGACGCCGCGCAATTCTTTCGCCTTTGGCAGTGTAGTACGCACCTTGCCGTTGTCAAACAGAGATGTGGCCATATTGTTGAGCATGGCTTTTTTGTGGCTCGCCGTGCGACCCAGCTTTCTGCCCCTTTTCCCGTGCCTCATTGGTTTCCTCGTTAAAAATCGTCGTCCAAAATCGAGATGTGCTCAGATTTGGAAGCGACTTCTTGATATTTTCTCACATCAATGCCAAATGCGATGCCCAAATTTTCGAGAATAGCTGTCAATTCATTGAGTGATTTGCGACCAAAATTTCGGAATTTGAGCATTTCATTTTCCGTTTTTTGGACGAGATCTTCAAGTGTTATAATATTGGCTGCTTTTAGGCAATTGGCCGACCGCACCGACAATTCCAACTCATCTACAGGCATCTTGAGCAGTCCTGCAATGCGGCGCGTTTCTTCATCGACAACTTCCTCTAATTCTTCTTCTGGCTCTTCTTCAAAGTTGATAAACAATTCGAGATGATCTTTCAATATTCTCGCAGCATGAGCCACCGCATCATCGGGGCGCACAACGCTGTTTGTCCAAACAGCTAATGAAAGTTTATCATAGTCGGTCTGCTGTCCCACTCGCGCATTATCGATTTCGTAATGCACTTTGCGGATTGGCGAAAAAGCAGCATCCATCACAATGGTCCCCATGGGCTGCTCTACCTGCTTGTTTGCTTCTGCCAGCACATAACCCCGGCCTTTTCCAACGGTGATTTCCATGTCGAGCACACCGTCTTTGTCGAGTGTTGCAATATGCAAATCGGGATTCATCACTTCGACATCAGCATCGACTTGCAAATCGCTGGCCTTGAGTTCTCCCGGCCCTTCTTTTTTTACATATAGCATTTTGTCTGCATCTGCATGCACGCGCAGACAAATTTCCTTGAGATTTAGAACGATTTCCGTCACATCTTCCTCAACGCCCTCGACCACGGTAAACTCGTGCTGAATTCCTTCAATTTTCACGGCCTTAACAGCCGCCCCCTCAATGGAGGAAAGCAATACACGGCGCAAAGCATTTCCAATCGTAGCACCAAACCCACGCTCGAGAGGCTGAACACTAAACAGGCCGTAATTATCACTCAGGCTTTCTTCATCGATCTGTACAAATCGAGGCATTTGAAAATTTTTTGCGTCCATAAACAAAAGCTCCTGATGCGCGTCTATTACTTAGAGTAAAGCTCAACAATGAGTTGCTCTTCAACAGGCGTCGGTATATCATCTCGCTTGGGATATTCTACAAGCGTACCACTCAAATTCACTTTATCTACCGAAAGCCAGGACGATTGACCTGCATCACCTGTGCGCTTGAGTGCATCGTGAATGAGTTGCAATTGGCGACTTTTTTCTCGCACCTGCACAGTATCTCCCGGCGAAACCTGGAATGAAGGAATATCCACGGTCCGCCCATTGACAGCAATATGGCGATGCCTCACGAGTTGCCGCGCTGATTTTCGAGATGGCGCAAAACCCAAACGATATATCATGTTGTCCAGACGACATTCGAGCATCTGCAAAAGCAATTCACCCGTCACTCCTTTTCTGCGAGCGGCTTTTGAATAATACGTGCGAAACTGATTTTCCAGCACGCCGTAGATACGCTTTGTTTTTTGTTTTTCGCGGAGCTGAAGTGCGTATTCCGATGGCTTTCGACGCATGTTTTGTCCATGCATGCCGGGCGCATAACTGCGTCGGTCAAATGAACATTTGTCCATGTGACACCGCGCCCCTTTGAGAAACAATTTCATGCCTTCTCTACGACACAATTTACAACTTGGGCCAGTGTATCTCGCCATTCAATATCTCCCTGTTTTTTGTGTTAAACGCGACGGCGCTTAGGAGGGCGGCAACCATTATGCGGAATTGGGGTAACATCTTTGATCGCTGAAATTTCCAATCCAGCCCCCTGCAGCGATCGCACAGCGGCTTCTCGTCCCACGCCAGGTCCTTTGACCCATACTTCCACCCGGCGCAAACCCATTGCCATGGCTTCTCTCGCCGCATCCGTAGCGGCCAACTGAGCAGCATAGGGCGTGCTTTTTCTCGATCCTTTAAACCCGACTTTCCCCGTTGATGACCAGGAAATAACTCTGCCTTCACGGTCACTCAGAGTGACAATAGTATTGTTAAAACTGGCATTGACATGTGCGACGCCATGGGCTTCAACGCGTCTATTCCGTCGTCTTCCTCTTCTCACTGCCAAACGACTCCTCCTTTGATTATCGTGCCGCGTTTAGTTATACGCTTCGTCTTCGACTGCCAATACCGGGTTTCTTTCCCTTGCGCGTCCTGGCATTGGTACGCGTCCGCTGACCTCTCACCGGCAACCCCCGACGCCATCGCAAACCGCGATAGCATCCAATATCCATCAATCGCTTGATGTTCATTGCAACTTCGCTCCGCAGGTTTCCTTCAACCTTGTATTCGCCTTCAACAACTGAGCGCAATTTGGTAACTTCCTCATCAGTCAAAGCATCTACGCGCGTATCAGGCGAAATTTGCGTCTGTGTCAAAATTTTTTGTGCCGTGCTCAAACCAATGCCCAAAATATATGTCAACGCAACTTCTACGCGCTTTTCTCTGGGAATATCTACACCTGCAATTCGGGCCATGTGATTGCGTCTCCTATGAGGTTATCCCTGTCGCTGTTTGTGCCGCGGGTTGACTTTGCAAATCACGCGCACGACACCGCGGCGGCGAATAATCTTGCAGTGATTGCAACGACGGCGAACAGATGATTGGACTTTCATAAATAAATCTCCAGCATTTTGAGTAAATCAGGCTCGGCGCCCTCGAATGCGACCTTTTTTCATAAACCCATCGTAGTGACGCATCAGCAAATGCGATTCAACCTGCTGTAAAGTGTCGAGTGCCACACCGACCATAATCAACAAACCCGTGCCGCCAAATACTTGTTCGAGGCCAGGATGCACCCCCATAGAATTAATAATAAAGTATGGGCCAACGGCTATTGCAGCTAAGAAAATCGCACCTGGCATGTTGATTCGCGTAAGTACCCGATCAATAAAATCTGACGTGCGTTTGCCCGGTCTGACGCCGGGAATAAATCCGCCTTGCCGTTTCATATTATCAGCCAGATCAATCGGATTAAACACAATGGCGGTATAAAAATAAGCAAAGAAAATCACCAGCAAGGAGTAAATTGACCAGTAGGGCAATGACACCCAGGACATACTCGGCGTAAAAGCAGCCGCGAGATTTTGCATAAACACATTATTAGGGGCAAATCCGGCCATTGTCGCAGGTAAAAACATAATGGCTTGAGCAAAAATAATAGGCATCACGCCGGAAGTATTGACTTTGAGTGGTATATGTGTGCTTTGCCCACCATATACCCGTCGTCCAACGACGCGTTTGGCGTATTGTACCGGAATTCTACGCGTACCCTGTGTTATGAGCACCACCAGGGCGGTCAATGCAACAACGATAACTAAAACAGCTATTTCGATCAAAATTGGTTTGTCATTGGTCACAAAATCCCGATATTCTTGCCGCACGACAAAGGGCAATGCCGCAATAATGCCAATAAAAATGAGTAGCGACATCCCATTGCCAATGCCGTGTGCATCAATCTGCTCACCCAACCACATAATAAACACGGTTCCGGCAGTAATTGTCAATACAGTCAACAACCGAAAGCCCCACCCGGGATAGAGTACCACCGAAAGTCCAGTCTCTGGCGACTGCAGGCTTTCCAGGAAAAAACTCACCCCCAAAGACTGTGCTGCAGCCAGTGCAACTGTGCCATACCGCGTATATTGTATGATCTTTTTGCGCCCCGCTTCACCTTCTTTTTGAAGCTTTTGAAGAGATGGCACCACAGCACCCATCAATTGAAAAATAATGGACGCACTGATATAAGGCATAATACCCAGTGCAAATACCGTCGCACGGGTAAATGCCCCACCTACAAACATGTCGTAGAGGCCAAAGATCGTTTGGCTGGTGCCGGCAAAGAATTCACCCAGGGCAACCCGATCTATTCCGGGTATGGGAATCTGCCCACCCAGGCGATAAATCGCCAGAATACCCAGCGTAAATAATACCTTATTTCGCAGTTCCGGAATCTTAAAAACGCTCTTGACGCTCTCGAGCAACACCGCCTCCTCTCAGCCGTGCTCAGTCGGTTTTGACCGCACCACCGATGTTGGCCTCAACATGTCCGCCAGCTGCAAGAATTTTTTTTGCTGCCGCAGCTGATATCGCCTGAACCCGAATCTGCAATGGTACCGAAATTTCGCCTCGCCCCAAAATTTTCACAGGGCGTTTTGTAGAGGCAATCAAACCCGTGGCTTTGAGCACTTCGGGCGTAATCTCGCCCGATAGTTCTCTGCTCGCCAGATCATCGAGGTTTACAATCTGATAGGTCACCCGAAAAGGATTATTAAACCCAACTTTCGGCAAGCGCTGCTGCAGGGGCATTTGCCCCCCTTCAAACCAGGCTTTGCGCTTGGATCCCGAGCGCGCCCGTTGCCCTTTGTGCCCTTTCCCCGCAGTTTTGCCTGTCCCAGAGCCTGGACCAATACCCAAACGTTTCTTTTTAGAAGTTGCCCCTTGGGGCGGAGAGAGATTTCCAAGTTTCATTCTCACATCCCGCGTTTTAATTTTCTTCAACCTGGACCAGATGTGCAACAGTCGCCAGCATGCCGCGCAATTGAGGAGAATCAGCGTGTTCCACACTATGCCGAATGCGGCGAATTCCCAATGCATCCAGTGTTCGTTGTTGTTTTTTTTGTCGCTTAATTGAACTGCGAACTTGTGTAATCCGCAGTGTTTTTTGTTCGCCCATCACTGCCCCCGTACAGAAACCAATTCGGATTCTTCTACACCGCGCAATAGCGCAAACATTCTCGCATCTTTCAACCGCGTTAATCCTTCCATCGCGGCTTTAACAGCATTCTGAGGGTTTTGAGAACCCAATGACTTTGTCAACACATTTTGAACACCAGCCAACTCCAAAACCGCACGCACACCGCCTCCTGCAATAATTCCCGTGCCAGGCGCGGCGGGTTTGAGCAAAACGCGAGAAGCACCAAACCGTCCAATAATCTCGTGAGGCAATGTGCCATCGACAACTGGCACGCGCACCAGATTCTTTTTTGCATCGTCAGCAGCTTTGCGAATGGCTTCGGAGACTTCACCCGCTTTCCCCATCCCAATACCCACAATGCCTTTTTTATCGCCAATTACACAAAGCGCATTAAAAGCAAAACGTCGTCCACCTTTGCGAACGTGAGATACCCGTTTGATGCTGTTGTTGATGACGATTTCCGTCAGATCTAAACCCGCGGCTTCAATTCTGCTCAAAATCGACTCCTTAACATTAAAATTTCAACCCGCCTTCGCGTGCGCCTTCTGCCAATGCTTTGACACGACCGTGATAGAGATAACCGGCGCGGTCGAAAACAACCTGCGAAATTCCGGCTTCCTGCGCTCTCACAGCCAGTGCTTTGCCCACTTCGCGGCTCTTATTGCATTTGCCTTCAATAGTTTGCAACTGATCTCTGAGCTGCGGAGCATTTGAGGATATACCCATTAGAGCACATCCATTCACATCATCAATCAATTGCGCCTGAATATGTTTTAGGCTCCTGAAAATCGTCAGACGCGGGCGATCGGCCGTTCCCAAAAGTCTCTTCCTGATACGCATTTGACGACGTCTGTGCATCTTTGTCTTTTTAATTTGCTTATCTGCCATTGAACAACCCCAAAATTTAAGCTACTGCTGCCTTGCCGGCCTTGCGCCGCACGTATTCTCCGCTATAGCGGATACCTTTCCCCTTATAGGGTTCGGGAGGCCGAATACTTCGGATGTTTGCCGCTGTGCGTCCTACGAGTTCTTTGTCGGCCCCACTGATCTTCACCAGTGCCTGGGAATTTTCGATCTCAGGGGGAGGCGCATCAACACTAAATTCAATTCCTTGAGGTGCTTCAACCATCACTGGATGGCTGTACCCCACGTTGATGTCCAAATTTTTCCCTTTCATATCTGCGCGATACCCCACCCCAACAACCACCAGTTGCTTTTCAAAACCAGCCGAAACGCCCTGAACAGCATTTGCCAATAAAGCACGAGTAAGACCCCAAATAGATTTGTGATGCCGGTCTTCGGGATCTTGCACCGTGACAGAAAGGGATTCACCTTCTTGGACGACCTGCGTGAGCGGATGTAAAGGCACCTGCAAAGTCCCTTTGGGGCCTTTTATTTCTGCCTGTGTGGCCTCAATTTTCACATCGACGCCCCCCGGAACGTCAATCGGCTGTTGACCTATTCTCGACACAACGTACTCCTTCCAGACTTCTACCAGACGCTACAAAGAACTTCGCCTCCAACACCTTCTCGACGCGCAGTTCGATCTGTCAAAATACCTTTTGATGTCGATAAAATAGCGACACCCAATCCATTGAGTATTCGAGGAATTTCGTCTTTACCCACATACTTTCTCAAACCAGGGCGACTTTCGCGCTTCAGTCCTTGAATCGCGCTTTCTTCATCGGGACTGTATTTGAGATAAAGGCGCAAATAACCCTGTCGGTTGTCATCGATATACGCATAATTGTGAACAAAACCGCTTTCTTTTAAAATGCGGGCAATCTCGCGCTTCATCCTGGAACTCGGAATATCCACTTTGCGATGTCCGGCGCGACATGCATTTCGCACACGCGTCAACATATCGGCAATCGGATCCGTCATCATGTGTGCTTCCCCCTCAATTACCAACTGGCCTTTGTCACGCCGGGAATCTCACCAGCGAGAGCCAACTCGCGAAAACATATACGACAAATACCAAATTTGCGCAAATAACCGCGTGGCCTGCCGCACCTGTGGCACCGGTTATAGCGGCGAACTGCAAATTTCTGTTTGCGCTTTGCTTTGGCAATCATAGATTTTTTAGCCATTTTAGACCTGACCTCGTGTTGATTCTTTTATTCAGTCTTATTTTGAAACGGCATACCCATTTCATTGAGCAGTTCAAAAGCCTCTTCATCAGTAGAGGCTGTAGTGACCAGGGTCACATCAAGGCCGCGAATTTTGTCGATTTGATCGTAGTCAATTTCAGGAAAAATAATTTGTTCCTGAATACCGACCGTATAGTTGCCCCGGCCATCAAATGAGCGCAGTGAAAGACCGCGAAAGTCGCGAATACGCGGTACAGAAAAATTTAAAAACCGATCGAGAAATTCGTACATTCGAGATTTGCGAAGAGTGACAGCACAGCCAATGGGTACACCCTGCCGCAGCTTAAAGTTTGAAACGGCTTTTCGCGCCCTGCGAATTGAGGGCCGCTGTCCAGCAATGCGGGTCAAATCTTCAACAGCATTTTCAATAACTCTGGCATTGAGAACGGCTTCACCAACGCCCATGTTTAAGACAACCTTTTCCAATTTGGGCACCTGCATGTGGTTTTTATACCCAAATCGCTGAATGAGCGCCGGTACAACTTCGTTCTCATAGTATTCTTGTAATCGCGTTGCCATGTCGTCCTCGTTATTCAACTTCGGGAATTTGCTCACCACTTTTTTGAGCAATCCGCACACGCGACCCATCTTCTAGGCGCTGAATGCGAATTCTGGTCCGCTCATCGGTTTGCGAATCTACGATCATGAGATTGGACACATGCAAGGGGGCTTCCTTTTCCACGATGCCGCCTTGTTGGTTATTGGGATTGGGTCGCGTATGGCGCTTGACATTGTTGATCCCTTCCACCAGCACGCGTTCCTTCTTGGGCCACACATGCAAAACGCGCCCACGTTGACCGGTATAAACACCGCTTATCACCTCAACTTGATCACCCTTGCGAATCCTCATCTCAACACACTTACCTTTCTTTTTTATATCACTTCGGGTGCCAAAGATACAATGCGCATAAATCGTCTCTCTCGCAACTCGCGGGCGACAGGTCCAAATATGCGGGTCCCTCGAGGTTCGCCTTCTTCACCGATCAAAACCGCGGCGTTGTCATCAAATCGAATATAGGACCCATCTGCCCTTCGCGTCTCTTTCTTTGTACGGACGATCACGGCACGCGCAACATCACCGCGCTTTACACCGCTGTTTGGCTGCGCATCTTTAACTGAAACCACAACAGTATCACCGAGTTTGGCATACTTGCGCTTAGTGCCCCCTAAAATGCGGAAGCACATCACCTTTCGGGCACCCGTGTTATCCGCACAATTCAATACAGAATATTCCTGGACCATGTTCTCTCCACCTAATGCGCCTTTTTTATAATTTCCACCAACCGCCAGCGTTTGGTCTTGCTCAAAGGCCGCGTTTCAACAACCATCACCTCATCACCGGCTCTGGCTTCATTGTTCTCATCGTGTGCCGCCAATTTTGAGCGTCTTTGCATAACTTTTCCATAAAGGGGGTGTGGCACCTGCCGCCGTACCTCAACAACAATTGTTTTATTAGATTTGTCGCCGACTACCAGCCCTACACGTGTTTTGCGATGCCTGCGAGTTTCCACCATACAGCGATTCTCCTTAAAAATTACGCATTGGGAAGTTCGCGAACACCCAGCTCGTGCTCGCGCAACACGGTCTTTAGCCGAGCGAGGTCCTTGCATGCATCTCGAAACGCAATTGGATTATCAAGCTGGCGCGTAGCCAACTGAATGCGAAGATTCACGAGTTCATCTTCTTGTTCGGCAATTCTTTCCCTTACATCATTTGCAGTTAGATCTCGAATTTCACTCGGTTTCATTCGTCGTGTCCCCCGCGTTCTACAAAGCGGACTTTAATGGGCAATTTTCGGCTGGCCAATTTGATTGCGCGTTGCGCGCTTTCGCGTGGCACACCCTCAATTTCAAACAAGATCCGCCCGGGTTTGATGACTGCTACCCAGTATTCGGGATTGCCTTTGCCTTTGCCCATACGGGTCTCTGCAGGCTTAACTGTGAGAGGTTTATCTGGAAAAACGCGAATCCAAACTTTTCCACCACGCACCAAAGCCTTGGAAATCGCCACGCGGGCTGCTTCAATCTGCCTGTTGGTAATCCATCCCGGTTCGAGAGCCTGTAAACCGTATTCGCCAAAAGAAATATTGGCACCTCGAGAGGCCATACCTTTGCGACGCCCCCTCTGCTGTTTTCTCCATTTGACCCTTTTTGGCATTAACATAATACCCGCTCCTGTCCCAACTTAAGTTGCGAGATGGGCGTCGTGACCCATTTTTTCTCCGTGACAGATCCAAACTTTTACCCCTACAGTACCCGAGGTTGTATAAGCGGTAGATCTGGCATAGTCTATATCAGCGCGAAGCGTGTGGAGTGGAACGCGTCCTGCAGGCTCTGATTTTTCAACGCGAGACATTTCTGCTCCACCGAGACGTCCCCCACACACCACTTTAATTCCTTCAGCCCCCATGCGCACCGCTGAAGCAACGGCTTTTTTCATCGCACGGCGAAACGAGACGCGTTGCTCGAGTTGCCGGGAGATATTATCGGCGACGAGTTGGGCGTTGAGTTCTGGCCGTTTAATTTCATTGATGTTGATATAAATTTCTTTCCCTGTCAGGTGCTTTAACTCATCTCGCAATTTATCGACCTCTGCGCCTTTCCGCCCAATTACAATACCAGGGCGAGCGGTATGAATCGAAATTGTCACCCGCTTGGGCGCACGCTCAATGTCTATTTGTGCGACGCTTGCCCGCTGCAGACGGCTGGTAATATATCGCCTGATCATGAGGTCTTCTTGAAGCAGGCTGGCAAAATCGCGATTGGCAAACCAGCGGGAGTGCCAGTCTTTGACAATCCCCAACCTCACTCCGATTGGATGCGTTTTCTGGCCCAAAGTGATTCTCCTATTCCTCGTCTGAAACAACCAGCGTGATATGGCTATATCGCTTGCGAATCATGCCAGCAGCACCGCGCGGCTGAGGACGCAATCGCTTTAACGCGATACCACCATCGACAAATGCTTCTTTCACAAAGAGCGCTTCTTCAACCGCGGTTTCTTCTTCGCGGTTGACCGCATTTGCAACCGCAGATTGCAAGGTACGCGCTACAATACGCGCGGCCTTTTTAGGTGTAAATTGCAGAATGTGGAAAGCTTCTTCCACATCTTTTCCCCGCACGAGATCAACCACCTGTCGTACCTTGCGCGGTGAAATTCTTGAATAGCGCAATATCGCCCGAGCTTCCATTTAAAATTCCCGTCTCAAAATATCACTGCAAAGAAGTGGCGCGTTCAGTAGATCGACCACGCGCCCCCCGATGCGTGCGCGTGGGGGCAAATTCACCGAGTTTGTGTCCCACCATGTTTTCTGTAATATAAACGGGGATAAATTTATTTCCATTGTGTACAGCCAGCGTATGGCCAACAAATTCTGGCGCAATTGTCGATCGTCTCGCCCATGTCTGAATAACCCGCTTATTACCAGCCTTATTCATTTGCTCAATCTTTTTTAAGAGACTCGGCTCAATAAAAGGCCCTTTTTTGATTGACCGTGCCATAAAATAATACTCCTGATTACTTGCGCCGCTGAATGATCATTTGATCAGATTTATTTTTCTTTTTTCGCGTTTTATATCCCTTTGTGGGTTGTCCCCAGGGGGTCACCGGATGCCTGCCGCCTGTTGCCCTACCTTCTCCACCACCGTGTGGATGATCAACTGGGTTCATAGCAACACCACGCACTTTCGGACGTCTGCCCAACCAGCGAATCCGTCCTGCTTTTCCGACAACGACATTTTCATGCTCTAAATTGCCAACCTGCCCAATGGTCGCATAACACGATACCGAGACCAACCGCCGCTCACCAGAAGGCAACCGCAGGGTTGCAAAATTGCCTTCTTTGGCCATCACCTGAATTTCAGCACCCGCCGAGCGACCGATTTGTCCACCTTTTCCCGGTTTGAGTTCAACATTGTGTACATTGCTACCCAGAGGAATACTCGCCAAAGGAAGCGCGTTGCCGGGACGGATATCTGCATCTGCACCAGACGCGACTTTATCGCCAACACTTAGACCAATCGGTGCCAGAATATAGCGTTTTTCACCATCGACATAATGCAAGAGTGCAATGCGAGCTGATCGATTTGGATCGTACTCAATGCTATGCACAATTGCAGGCACACCCACTTTATCGCGCTTGAAATCAATTCGACGATACTGGCGCCGATGCCCGCCACCGCGACGACGGCTCGTGATACGTCCCCGATTATTGCGTCCCCCAGATTTTTTATTGGGTTCAACAAGTGATTTCTCTGGCGTATTTTTAGTAATCTCTTCAAAAGAAGAGACTGTCTTAAATCGCAACGAAGGCGTTAATGGGCGAAACTTCTTGACCGGCATGAGATTTATCCTTCAAAGAAGTCGATGCTGTCTCCATCGGCAAGGGTGACAACAGCTTTTTTCCAGTTGGAACGGCGTCCCTGAAACCGTCCAAGTCGCTTGATCTTGCCATGCATTGTGCTCGTATTGACCTTTACGACTTCGACATCAAACATGGCTTCAACCGCACGCTGAATATCGACTTTGTTTGCACCGCGGAGAACTTCAAATACATATTTATTCTGGCTTTCCTGCAAATTAGAAGCCCGCTCTGTAATAACGGGACGCCGAATAATCTGCATAGAATTTTTCACGAGGCCCCCCACAGAGCACGAATGCGAGAAACTGCACCGCACGTGAGAACCAGAACATCTGCATTGACCACGTCATAAGTTGAAACTTGCGAAACGGGTAATACGGAAAGTCTGGGGATATTTCGACAGGACTTGACGGTATTTTCAGCGATACTATCCGTCAAGAGCAATACCTTTTGCCCTTGAATTTCAAGCACTTGTGTCATTTGTGCCATTCGCTTTGTTTTGGGCACCTCAAGCTCAAAATCTTCCAAGATAGATATGGCTTTACCGAGTGCTTTTTGCGAAAATGCCGAGCGTATGGCCAGCTTTTTGACTTTCTTGGGCACGCGTTCCCGGAAGTATTTCGGCCTGGGACCATGGGCTACCCCACCGCCGATCAGAATAGGCGATCCAGCAGTGCCCTTACGGGCACGACCAGTACCTTTTTGTCGGTACATTTTCCGTTTTGTCCGATTGACTTCTGAGCGGGTTTTGGTCGAGGCATTGCCTTGTCGCTGATTAGTCAAATACGCCTTAACGACATAATAGATCGCGTCAGCCGATGGTTCAATTCCAAAAACTGTTTCGGGTAGCTCCATCGAGCCGACTTCTTCACCTTCAAGATTGCAAACATCAACAGATGCCATAATCAACTTACCTCAAATCAGCTGCGTTTCTCAATAACAACCGTAGCTCCCTTACCGCCTGGTACGGCACCTTTTAGGAGGAGCAAATTTTGATCGGTATCTACACCCACGACCTTTAAGCCCCGAATAGTTACCCGCTCGTCACCCATATGACCTGCCATGCGCATACCCTTAAACACCCGTGAAGGAGTCGAGCTTTGACCTATTGAACCGGGCGCGCGATGTCGATCTGATTGTCCATGGGTTTTGGGGCCACCTCTGAAACCGTGACGCTTGACACCGCCCTGAAATCCACGACCTTTTGATCGGGCAGTAACATCGACTACCTCGCCTGCCTCAAACATGCTGACATTGAGTGTCTCACCTATAGCATATTCGGAGACATCATCAACGCGAAATTCTGCAAGACCTCGATGGGGATTAACGCCTGCCTTCTTGAAAACCCCTTGATCCGCACGATTTAGTCGATTGACCCGAGTCTCGTCATACCCAATTCTCAAAGCCAAATACCCATCCGAATCCCTATTTTTAATCTGAACAATGGGACACGGAACAACTTCGAGGACTGTGACAGGCGTCAGCATTTCTGCATCGTCAAATGCCTGAGTCATACCGATTTTTTTTCCAATCAATCCCAGCACGATTACACCTTGATTTCAATATCGATACCCGCAGGCAGATCCAGTTTCATCAGGGCATCTACCGTTTGGGGTGTTGAGTTGTGAATGTCGATAAGGCGCTTGTGTACGCGCATTTCAAACTGCTCGCGCGATTTTTTATCGACATGTGGAGATCGCAATACCGTGTAGAGCGAGCGCTTCGTCGGCAGAGGAATGGGGCCTGAAATAAGCGCCCCAGTCCGCTTTGCCGTCCGAACGATCTCTTCCGCAGAGCGATCCAGCGCATTGTGGTTGTATGCTTTTAGTCTAATTCTAATTTTCTGTGCAGCCACGAGGCATCCCTTCGCAGTTCTTATTCAACAATTTCAGTAATCACACCCGAGCCAATGGTTCGACCACCTTCCCGCACGGCAAACCGCAGTTCGGTTTCCATAGCGATTGGCGTAAACAGTTCTACAGACATGGTCACATTATCGCCAGGCATCACCATTTCTACGCCCTCGGGCAACTCTACCTTGCCAGTCACATCTGTTGTGCGAAAATAGAACTGGGGTTGATAACCCGTAAAGAAAGGTTTGCTGCGTCCACCTTCTTTGTCTGTCAGCACATAAACTTCGCCTTTAAACTTTTTGTGAGGTGTCACTGAGCCTGGCTTGGCAACCACCATGCCGCGTTCAATTTCATCTTTGTCAACACCGCGAAGCAACAAACCGACATTGTCACCAGCCCTGCCCTCATCGAGCAATTTGCGGAACATTTCCACACCAGTAACTGTTGTCTTGCGACTCTCGCGAATGCCCACAATCTCAACTTCCTCATTGACATTGACCACACCGCGTTCAATACGCCCAGTACCGACTGTACCGCGCCCCGTAATCGTAAATACATCCTCAACCGGCATCAAAAAATCTTTGTCAATCTCGCGCACAGGCTCTGGGATATTTTCATCTACGGCTTCCATCAACTCCCAGATACAGGCGCAATCTTCGGAATCGGGATCGTCAGACTCTAAAGCTTTGAGAGCAGACCCCTGAATCACTGGCACATCATCGCCGGGAAAATCGTATTGATCCAACAACTCGCGGACTTCCAGATCGACCAGTTCGAGCAATTCTTCATCATCGACCATATCGACCTTATTCATAAATACCACGATAGAAGGCACATTGACCTGGCGTGAAAGCAGAATATGCTCGCGGGTCTGAATCATGGGACCATCTGCGGCACTGACGACCAAAATCGCACCATCCATCTGCGCGGCCCCCGTGATCATGTTTTTCACATAGTCAGCATGTCCGGGACAATCTACATGAGCGTAGTGCCGATTTTCCGTCTGATACTCCACATGAGCCGTATTAATGGTGATTCCACGCTCTTTTTCTTCGGGTGCTTTATCAATGTCGTCAAAGGGCATAAAATCGGCAAGCCCCTTGGCTGCCAGCGTCTTGGTAATAGCGGCTGTCAGCGTGGTTTTACCGTGATCGACATGCCCGATTGTGCCGATGTTGACATGGGGTTTGTCCCGTTCAAATTTTTCCTTCGCCATATTTTCCTCCTAAAAAGATCGAACAAAAATAAAAACCGCGTTCGCTTAAGTTGCAAATACATTAACTGAAGAGAGAATGTCTTCAGCGATGCTCTGCGGCATTTCCTCAAATTTGGAAAATTCCATTGAATAAATCGCGCGGCCCTGTGTGATAGACCGCAACTTTGTTGCATAACCAAACATCTCACTTAGCGGCACAGTGGCCGAGATAACTTGTGCATCGGGGCGATTGACAATGCCTACAATATGCCCTCGACGCGCATTTAAGTCACCCATAACATCACCCATATAATCTTCGGGCACAACAACTTCCACATCAAAAACAGGTTCCATAAGATAAGTTTTAGCCCTTCTGGCAGCCTCTTGAAAAGCCATTGAACCTGCAATTTTGAAGGCTATTTCAGACGAGTCAACATCGTGGTAAGATCCGTCAAACAGTTCAACTTTGACGTCATCTATTGGATATCCCGCCAGGACGCCACCCGTCATCGCTTCCCGAATTCCCGCCCGCACGGCAGGAATATATTCAGACGGAATTGCACCGCCTGTAATTTTATTTTCGAAAACAAGCCCTGTACCTGGCTTACCTGGTTCCAGGTTGATAACCACATGACCGTATTGACCGCGACCACCACTTTGTCGAACAAAGCGCCCGTGAATATTTTGAACGGCCTTGCGAATGGCCTCTTTGTAAGTGACCTGTGGTTTGCCAACATTGGCCTCAACCCTGAATTCGCGTTTGAGGCGATCCACAATAATCTCCAGGTGCAATTCACCCATTCCCGAAATAATGGTCTGTCCGGTGTCTGGATCAACAGCTACGTGAAAAGTCGGGTCTTCTTCGACCAGCTTGCTCAACGCGACGCCAAGTTGATCCTGGTCAGCCTTGGTTTTTGGCTCAATTGCCACAGAAATTACGGGCTTGGAAAATTCCATTGATTCCAGTATCACAGGCTCTTTTTCATCGCACAGCGTCTCTCCTGTTGCCGTGTCTTTTAGTCCAACAACCGCTGCAATATCACCCGCGGACACCGCATCGATCTCTTCCCGCTTATTTGCGTGCATTTGCAACATACGCCCAATGCGCTCGCGCTTGCCCTTGTTCGCATTGAGAACATAAGAACCTTTATTTAACTGACCTGAATATACGCGGAAGTAAGTCAACCGCCCAACATAAGGATCTGTCATCACTTTAAAAGCCAAAGCAGCAAAAGGCACTTCGTCAGAAACTGGACGAGAAATCCCGATGTCGAAATTTTTGAGATCGTGTCCCACAATTTCAGGCACATCGCGAGGCGAGGGTAAATATGCGACAATGGCATCTAACAAGCGCTGCACGCCTTTGTTCTTAAATGCCGACCCACAAAGCACGGGCACGGCAGCACTGTTGATTACAGCCTGGCGCAAAGCAGCTTTAATCTCTTCTTCACTGATATCTTCGCCTTCGAGAAATTTTTCCATCAAGGTGTCGTCGAAATCGGAGACCGCTTCCAGTAATTGCTCGCGGCCTTCATAGGCGCGTTCTGCCAGATCGTTTGGAATACTATCTTCAGTAAACATGGTACCTAAAGAATCATCTTCGTAGGTCACGAGTTTCATCTTGATCAAGTCAATCAAACCCGTAAACATCTCGCCAGACCCCACAGGCAACTGAACGGGAACAAAATTGGATACCAATCTTTCACGCATCATTTCTAATACGCGGTCAAAATCGGCACCTGTGCGATCCATTTTGTTGATAAATGCAATCCGAGGTACGGAATATTTGTCTGCCTGACGCCAGACAGTTTCAGATTGGGGCTCAACGCCTCCAACTGCACAAAACAGCCCCACAGCACCATCTAAAACGCGCAATGACCGCTCGACTTCGGCAGTAAAATCAACGTGTCCCGGCGTATCGATAATATTGATGCGATGGTCATCCCAAAAACACGTTGTAGCTGCCGACGTAATGGTAATGCCGCGCTCGCGCTCTTGAGCCATCCAATCCATGGTGGCAGCACCATCGTGCACCTCACCCATCCTGCGTAAAATACCCGTATAATAGAGAATGCGCTCGGTTGTCGTGGTTTTGCCTGCGTCAATATGCGCCATAATTCCGATATTTCGGGTGCGCTCCAGGTCGTATTTTCTCACCATCTTATTCACTTACCAACGATAATGTGCAAATGCGCGATTGGCTTCTGCCATGCGGTGCGTTTCTTCACGTCGCTGCATTGCACGTCCTTGCCCGTTTGATGCATCCATAAATTCACCGGCCAAACGCTGAGCCATCGTCTTTTCGCTCCGTTCTCTGGCAAATAAAATCAACCAGCGAATAGACAACGCAAGGCGTTCATCGGGGCGGACTTCTTCGGGCACTTGGTAAGTCGCACCACCAACGCGGCGCGACCTCACCTTGACAACCGGTTTGACATTGTCAAGTGCCTTTTCAAAAATCTCTAAACCGGAATTCCCACTTCGCTCTTCAACCAGATTAAGTGCCTCGTAAAAAATTCGTTCACCCACACTCTTTTTGCCCTTGCGAAACAAGCAGTTGACAAAACGTGTCACCAACAGACTGCTGTATTTGGGATCTGAAGCCAAATGTCGTTTTTCCGCTCGCCGTTTTCGCATATCGGGATATACCCTCTTTTTACAATAAGGGGGATACACCACCAAGGTGGTATCCCCCCATGTTTATCGAATAATAAGCACTTGAGATTAACCCGCTTTTTTAGTGCCGTATTTGGAACGACCTTGTTTGCGATCTTCCACGCCAGTTGTGTCGAGTACGCCCCGAAGAATATGATACCGAACCGAAGGAAGATCCTTGACGCGACCGCCTCGGATGAGTACCACAGAGTGCTCCATGAGATTATGTCCTTCACCCGGAATATAGGCTGTTACTTCAAGACCATTAGTCAACCTGACACGCGCTACTTTGCGCAGAGCTGAATTGGGCTTTTTGGGCGTTGTGGTATAAACGCGTGTACAAACACCACGTTTTTGGGGACAGGCTCTCAGAGCAGGTGCAGAAGAGCGTTTACGCTTGGCTTTTCGCCCCTTCCGAACCAGCTGATTAATTGTGGGCAACTCAACCTCCTTATTTATGGGAGACTTGTAATATACCAAGTGCAATAATAGCTGTCAAGCATTAATTGGAGGTAATCCAATGCTTTCTGTGCTCTCTTCTGCGAGGGCTTCAAAAACCTGCGATTCTTCCATCACATCTGTATCCAAATCGCGGTATTTCAAAGCACCTGTACCGGCGGGAATAAGGTGTCCGATGATCACATTTTCCTTTAATCCCAACAGCGTGTCAACTTTGCCCTGAACTGCTGCTTCGGTAAGCACTCTGGTAGTTTCCTGAAAAGACGCTGCAGAAATGAAACTCTCGGTCAAAAGAGAGGCTCGGGTAATCCCCAATAAGACGGGATTGTGAGTTGCGGGATCGCCCCCTTCAACAATAACCTTGTCATTTTCATCGAGGAAGCGGAATCGGTCAACGAGTTCGTCTTCGAGAAAATTGGTATCTCCAGGATCTGTCACCTGCACTTTCTGCAACATTTGTCGGACGATAGTTTCAATATGCTTGTCATTGATTTTAACACCCTGGAGCCGATAAACCTGCTGAATTTCATCAACGAGATACTCCTGAACTTTTCGATCTCCCAAAATAGCCAGAATATCGTGTGGATTTACTGAGCCTTCAGACAGGCGATCACCCGCGGTTACGTGATCACCTTCCTGTACGCGCAGATGTCGTCCGTAGGGAATGGTGTATTTTTTTTCTTCGCCCTCATCAGCAGTAACCAGGACAACGCGCGAGCCTCTCACCATACCGCCAAAGCGCACAGAGCCGTTGATTTCTGTTACCACAGAGGCCTCTTTGGGCCGACGCGCCTCAAAAAGTTCAGCCACACGCGGCAAACCACCTGTAATATCTCGTGTTTTGCTGCGTTCACGCGAAATTTTGGCCAGCGTATCGCCATCTGCTACCTGGTCGCCATCGCGCACCACCAGTCGCGCCCCCAGGGGAATGATATAATGGCCCAACTCTTCGCCATCTTCATCAACAACCTTAATGTGCGGAGATAAGGTGCGGTCCCTGTGCTCAATCACGACTAATCCAGCAATGCTGGTGGTTTCATCAATCTCTTCGCGATATGTCACCCCTTCTACGAGGTCCCCAAACTGAACCCTACCAGCTTTGGGCGATACGATCACATTGTTATAAGGGTCCCATTCGTAGAGTGCCTGGTCTTCTTCTACATTTTGTCCCTCCTGCACCCGCAACACAGCTCCATGCGGCACATGGTAATGTCCCCCCCGTACACGGCCCTGATCGTCTTGTACTTCGATCTCGCCATTTCGACCGACCACAACCCACGAATCTGCATCGCGCTGGACAAACTCGAGATGTTTAAAGATGACTTTTCCCGCACGCTTTGCACCAATCTCGGCCTGCTCGGCAATACGGCTGGAAGTACCCCCAATATGAAAGGTGCGCAATGTCAATTGCGTTCCTGGTTCGCCTACACTCTGCGCTGCGATAACACCCACAGCCTCTCCAATATCAACGGGTAGCCCGGTGGCGGGGTTGCGACCATAACAGGCTATACAGACCCCTCGTCGGGTTTCACATGTCAATACAGACCGCACAAAGACCTGCTCTATACCTGCATCGGCAATTTTGTCAGCCAATTTTTCATCCAATAAAACGCCTGCTTCAACAATGCGTTCCCCCGTAATGGGATCTTCTACATCATCCTGGACTGTGCGTCCTACAATGCGGTCAGCCAGCGATTCAACAACTTCTTCGCCTTCTTTCAGAGCTTCCATCTCAATGCCCAATATCGTTCCGCAATTAGCTTCAGAAATAACCACATCTTGCGATACATCCACCATACGACGCGTCAAGTAGCCTGCTTCGGCGGTCTTCAAGGCCGTATCGGCCAGTCCCTTGCGACTGCCGTGCGTGGAAATAAAATACTCAAGCACAGTCAGACCTTCTTTGAGCGACGAAATAATAGGCGTTTCAATAATTTCGCCAATCGCTCCTGTCAATTTCTTTTGCGGTTTATTCATCAAACCTCGCATACCGCCGAGTTGCTTGATCTGATCGTCGTTGCCTCGCGCGCCCGAATCCTTCATAATCCAGATCGAATTGAAGCCCGCTTCGGCTTTTTCAAATGCACCAATCATGGCCTGGGCAATGTGATTAGTCGTATGCTGCCACACATCAATCACTTTGTTGTAGCGTTCGCCCTCAGTAATAGCCCCGATCGCGTGTTGTTCAATAATTTTTTCGACTTCGTCCATAGCATCGGTAATCAATTCATCCTTTTCGGGAGGCACGACTACATCGCTCACCGCAATCGAAATACCCGACCGAGTCGCATAATCGTATCCCAATTGCTTCAAGCCATCGAGAAAATCTGTCGTAATGCGGTTGCCATACCGACTGTGAACTTCAGATGAAACTTTGCGGATACCTTTATCATCGATCAATTCATTGATAAAAGGCATCGTTTCGGGCATAATTTCATTAAAAATGACGCGCCCAACCGTGGTTATTAAAAGCTCACCATCAATGCGAACGCGTGCGGCTTCGTGCAGGCCAATGCGTTCAAAATCATACGCCATACGAGCTTCACCAGTACTGCTAAAGGTTTTGAGGTTTTCTTCCTTGCCGTGAACAATTTTTGTCAGATAGTACAGACCCAGCGCTATTTCCTGGGGTTTATCAACCACCACAGGAGACCCATCGGCAGGTTTGAGCAAATTGTTTGAAGACAGCATCAACACCCGCGCTTCTATCTGGGCTTCGAAAGAAAGTGGCAGATGCACGGCCATCTGGTCGCCGTCAAAATCGGCATTAAATGCTGCACAGACCAGAGGGTGAATGCGAATGGCTTTACCTTCTACGAGCACGGGCAAAAATGCCTGAATGCCCAGACGATGTAATGTCGGAGCGCGGTTGAGCAAAACGCAGTGATCTTGAATAATTTCTTCGAGGATATCCCATACTTCGACGCGCTCGCGTTCGACCAATTTTTTTGCACTTTTAACGGTTTGAACGAGGCCTTTTTCTTCGAGCCGCCGAATAATAAAGGGCTTGAATAATTCCAGAGCCATATGTTTGGGCAGCCCGCACTGATAAAGCCTCAAATGAGGATCAACCACAATCACAGAACGGCCCGAATAATCGACGCGTTTACCCAAAAGATTCTGACGGAATCGCCCCTGTTTACCCTTGAGCAGATCGGAAAGCGACTTGAGGGATCGGTTACCATCACCACGAACAGCGCGAGACCGACGACCATTGTCAAACAGGGCATCTACAGCCTCTTGAAGCATGCGTTTTTCATTGCGTAAAATGACTTCGGGCGCTTTGATTTCAATCAGTTTTTTTAGCCGATTATTTCTATTGATCACGCGGCGATACAAATCATTGAGATCCGAAGTCGCAAATCGTCCGCCCTCTAAGGGTACAAGAGGACGCAAATCGGGCGGGATAACGGGAATCACATCGAGAATCATCCAATCGGGCTGATTATCCGATTGACGAAAAGCTTCAACGACCTTGAGGCGTTTGAGCGCATCTTGTTTGCGCTGCACCGAAGTCTCGAAACGAGCTTGCGTTCTCAGTTCAGCAGATAAATCCTCAATATCGATCGCAGCCAACAGTTTTTTGATAGCACCAGCTCCCATATCGACCTCGAATGAATACCCCTCATCTTCGAGGTCAATCACCTCATCTTCAGTGAGCAAATCCTTGGACTTGAGATCGGGCGCATCACCGGGGTCAAGCACCACATACGATTCGTAGTAAATGATCCGTTCGAGATTGCGAACGGAAAGATTGAGCAAATACCCCATGCGAGATGGCAGAGACTTAAAAAACCAGATATGTGTCACCGGAACAGCCAATTCGATGTGCCCCAGCCGTTCTCGTCTGACCTTCGATTGGGTCACTTCTACCCCACACCGATCACACACCACCCCTCGGTATCGAATGCGCTTGTATTTACCGCAATGGCACTCCCAGTCTTTGACAGGTCCAAAAATGCATTCGCAAAATAATCCGTCGCGTTCGGGCTTAAAAGACCGGTAATTGATGGTTTCAGGTTTGGTAACCTCGCCGCGGGACCACCCGCGGATGGTATCTGGCGAAGCCAGTTGAATACGAATAGAATTAAAATCTAAGGGTTGATTGGCTAAGTTGGTATTGGCCACGAGAGAACCCCCTTTTCAAATCTTATGTCGTCAGTCAATTTGCGCGTTTTCGAGTACCACATCCAAACACAAGCTTTGCAATTCTTTAACCAGAACATTAAATGATTCTGGCACGCCGGGTTCGGGTGGATTTTCACCCTTTACAATGGTCTCGTATATTTTGGATCTGCCCGCTACATCGTCGGATTTGACAGTGAGCATTTCCTGTAACATGTGTGCAGCACCATAAGCTTCGAGCGCCCAAACTTCCATTTCTCCAAAGCGCTGTCCGCCAAACTGGGCTTTGCCACCCAAAGGTTGCTGTGTGACCAGTGAATAGGGTCCAATCGAACGCGCGTGAATCTTATCGCTGACCAGATGCGAGAGTTTTAACATATAAATGATGCCGACCATCACTTCTTTATCAAATGGTTCCCCTGTTTTGCCATCGTAAAGGAGCGTTTTTCCGTTTTCGGGCAAACCAGCTTTTTGCAACATATCCTGGACATCGTCCATGCTCGCGCCGTCAAACACAGGGGTCGCAAAGTGAAGGTCCAGTTTGTGGGCTGCCCAACCCAAATGGGTTTCGAGGATTTGACCGAGATTCATGCGAGAGGGAACACCGAGTGGATTCAAAACCAGATCAATCGGTGTACCATCGGGCAAATAGGGCATATCTTCTTCGGGCACGATAATCGAAATCACACCCTTGTTGCCGTGTCGTCCGGCCATTTTATCCCCTACCATCAGCTTTCTTTTTCGGGCGACATAGACCTTGACCAGTTGCACAATGCCCGGCGGGAGTTCATCTCCACGCGCGATTTTTTCAAGCTCTCGCTCGAGTTCTTCTTCTGCCTGCTGAATCAGGTGGGCGGACAGTTCAATCAATCGATCCACCCTTTGGCTTGTCGCTGGACTGTCACACCAATCCCCGTCGGGTATCACTGTGCCCAGGTCAAAATTTTCCAGTGACCTTTCATTCAACGCCGTACCAGCTTTTACAACTACCTCCCCGTCTTCATCGCGCAGGGTATTGACTTTGCGGTTTTTGAGAAGAGCCAAAATCTGCTGATCGCGGCTTTGTTTTAATGACTCAATCTTGGAGAAAATGCGTTTTCTGGCCGATCTGGTCTTTTCCTTGTCTTCATTTCGCGTTTTTTCGTCGCGTTCTTTGCGAGAAAAAACTTTGCGATCCATTACTACGCCATCCATTCCCGGGGGGGCTTTGAGCGATGCATCGCGTACATCGCCGGCCTTTTCGCCAAAAATCGCACGCAACAAACGCTCTTCGGGCGACAATTCAGTTTCACCCTTTGGGGTCACCTTCCCAACGAGAATATCGCCCTGATTGACTTCTGCCCCCACGCGAATAATGCCGTGCTTATCGAGATTGCGAACAGCCTGCTCACTCACGTTGGGAATTTCACGCGTAATTTCTTCTGTGCCGCGTTTGGTATCGCGAACCTGGAGCTCAAACTCTTCAATACTAATTGACGTGAAAATATCCTTTTTAATGAGCCGCTCAGAGACAATAATGGCATCTTCGAAGTTGTACCCATGCCACGACATAAACGCCACGAGCACATTGGCACCGAGCGCGAGGTCTCCTCGATCTGTGGCACAACCATCGGCCAACAACTCCCCCTTTTCAACTTTATCACCAACCTTTATAGCTGGACGCTGGTTGATACAAAAATCTTGATTAGATCGCTTGAATTTGGTCAGGTCGTAGATGTCTTCATCAGACAGCGAAATAGTTTCAATACTGCGGCTTTTTCTGCGCTTGACGACAATTTTATCGGCACTGACATATGTCACAACACCGGCGTTTTTCGCAATGATCACTGCTTTTGAATCAACGGCGACTTTGCGCTCGAGACCTGTTCCAACACGCGGGGCATCCGTAATTAAGAGAGGCACACCTTGCCGCTGCATATTAGACCCCATCAACGCGCGGTTGGCCTCATCGTGCTCAAGGAAAGGAATGAGTCCGGCGGCGGCACTCACAAGTTGGAAGGGTGAAACGTCCATATAGTCAATCGCTTTGGGACCAATCACGGGAAAATCGCCACGCCGCCTCGCCTGCACGACATTATTTTGAAACTCGCCCTTGGCACCAAGAGCCAGATTGGCCTGTGCAATAGTATGGCGATCTTCTTCGTCGGCAGGCAAATACACAATATCCTGTGTAACTTTGCCATCTTTGACCTTCCGATAAGGCGTCTCGAGAAAGCCGAAAGGATTGACCTTGGCATAAGTTGCCACAGACACAATCAGGCCGATATTTGGACCTTCAGGCGTTTCGATGGGACAAATGCGACCATAGTGTGTGTGATGTACATCGCGCACCTCAAACCCCGCCCGATCACGCGTTAATCCCCCCGGTCCCAATGCCGACAAACGGCGTTTGTGGGTCAATTCGTCAAGCGGATTGATTTGTTGCAAAAACTGCGACAATTGGCTGCTGCCAAAAAAGGCTTGAACCACAGTAGATACAGTCCGCGCGTTGACCAGATCATGGGGGGTAAGTTGCTCGGAATCGCGCAAACTCATACGCTCTCTAATCGTGCGCGCCATGCGTGCCAAACCAATACTAAATTGCTTGGAGAGCAACTCGCCAACAGAGCGCACCCGCCGATTGCCCAAATGATCGATATCATCGGTAAACCCTTCCCCCATAGCCAGGCTGAGTAGATAGCCAATAACTTTAATAAAGTCATCAATACACAGCATGGTGAAGTCGAGTGGAATATTATCGACCATATCCAAACGCTGGTTAATGCGATAGCGCCCAACAGTACCCAGATTATAACGTCTGGGACTAAAAAAATGTCGCTCAAGCAATCCGCGAGCAGTTTCAATATTGGGTGGATCGCCTGGGCGCAGCAGGCTATAAATCCGCGAGAGTGCTTCTTCCTCATTGTCACACGGATCTTTGTCCAGCGTATTGGTAATAATCCCGCCATCGTTTTCGGAATCGATATCCATTGCGGTAATTTTGCCGATCTGATTTTCCTGAAGCGCAACAATATGCTCTTCCGTCAACGTGGTATATGCTTCGACAATCACTTCCCCTGTCTTTTTATTCACCACATCTTCAGTAACAACGCAATCGACGAGTTCTTCAGTAACTTTAACTGTGGCATCGCCGTGAAAAATGCCCAAAATTTCCTCGGACTTGTCAAACCCCAAAGCTCTCAACAAAGTCGTGACTGGCAATTTGCGTTTGCGGTCGATATGAACGTACATAATATCGTTGATATCGAGACTAAATTCGAGCCATGCTCCGTTGTCGGGAATAATTCTGGCGGAAAATAAACGCTTGCCATTGGGGTGAATAGAATCGTCAAAAAATACGCCCGGAGACCGGTGTAATTGGCTGACGATTACGCGCTCTGAACCATTGATGACAAATGTACCTTCATCGGTCATCAACGGCAGTTCGCCTAAGAATACCGTCTGCTCGACGATATCTTTAATGCGAAATTCGCTATTCCCCTGTTTTTCTCGAGAAATCAGACGAAGCGTTGAACGCAGAGGCACGGCATAAGTCGTACCGCGTTCGAGACATTCTTGCACATCGTATTTGGGAGTTCCAACGGAATAATCTACAAACTCTAAAGAATAGAGATTGTGGGCGTCTGTAATCGGGAAGATACCGTGGAAGACCGCATGGAGGCCCTGTTTCTCGCGTGCTCCAGGCGGTGTATCCTTCTGTAAAAACCAGTCATAAGAATCGAGCTGGATATCCAACAGATTCGGCATTTCGATTGCAGACGTGAGAGTTCCGTACGATTTTCGGTCAATAAATCCTCTATCTGCCAAGGGCTCACGCTCCTGTGCTGGAAGGCTAACGGTCAGTTACGGATTTGTACACTGCACAAACTTACGACAACCCTATTTGAGTTCCACCACCGCACCGGCTTCTTCCAGTTCTGCCTTAATCTGTTCGGCTTCTTCTTTTTCTATGCCTTCCCTGACGGGATTAGGGGCTCCATCAACCAGAGCTTTGGCTTCTTTAAGGCCCAACGAGGTAATACTGCGAACAACCTTGATCACCTGAATTTTTTTGTCTCCAGAAGAAGACAAAATCACATCAAATTCTGTCTGCTCTTCAACAGCGGGCGCAGCATCATCGCCGCCAGGTGCTGCAACAACAGCTGCCTGTGCAGTCACGCCAAACTTTTCCTCAAGTGCTTTGACCAATTCGGCCAACTCGAGCACCGAGAGTTTCTCGATTTCGCTAATAATGGATTCAACAGCCATGAACATGCCTCCGTCCAGCAATGAATTGGGTGTGTGATAAGCGGTCTATTCGCCGCCTTCTTCCTTTTTTTTCTCAGCAACAGCGTGAAGTGTACCAACGAGTTTTTGCAAAATGCCATTCAGCGTAAAAGCAAGGCCACTTATCGGGCTTTGCATTGCAGATACCATCTGGCCCAGCAGAACATCGCGCGGAGGTATTTGAGCCAGTCTCTCGATCTGGTCTGCGACAAATATCTCGCCATCGATATATCCGGCTTTAATCGCGGGCTTGCCATCGGTTTCTTCAGCGAATTTGGTCAGCACGCGGGCCGGTGCTATGGGGTCCTCATCGGCGCAAACAAGCCCTGTGGGACCGAGGAATACATCGTCGAGGCCTTCGACTCCGGCTTGTTTAATCGCCAATTTAGCCAAACGATTTTTTATTACGCGGTAGGAGACCGATTCTTCGCGAAGTTGCTTTCGCAACAGGGTAAATGAAGGAACGTCTAACCCCGTAAAATCAGTTAGATACAACCCTTTGGCCCGTTTTAAGATATCTGTCAATTCTGCGACAGTAGCCTCTTTTTGAGCAGTTGGCATTTCTGTACCTTTCTCAATCAATTGGCCGCCAGCGCCGTGCGGTCCAGGCGAATGCCCGGCCCCATTGTAGTCGATAATGTGACCGAACGCATGTATTGTCCTTTTGTAGCAGATGGACGCGCTCTGATAATTGCATCGATCAATACCTGAGCATTTTCCTGAAGGCGCTGTGCATCAAAGGACGCTTTGCCCACAGGCGTATGTACATTGGACGTTCTATCGACCCGATATTCTACGCGCCCCGCTTTGGCTTCCCGCACCGCACGCGCCGCATCGGGCGTCACTGTGCCACTCTTGGGATTGGGCATCAGGCCTCGAGGTCCGAGAATGCGTCCCAATCGTCCGACCTGTCCCATCATGTCGGGCGTGGCTACAGCCACATCGAAATCCGTCCAGCCACCATTGATCTTTTCCACCAGGTCTTCGGCTCCTACAAAATCTGCACCTACCGCTTCGGCAGCAGTAGCGGGCTCGCCCCTGGCAAAAACTGCAACGCGCACGGATTTGCCCAGCCCGTGTGGCAAGACGACTGTGCCGCGCACGAGTTGGTCGGCTTGCCGCGGATCAATGCCCAACCGAAACGAGAGCTCAACCGTTTCGTCAAATTTCCGAGCAGGCATTTTTTTCAAGATGTCAATGGCATCGGCCAGGTCGTAATGCGTTTGGCGGTCAAAAAGTGCAGCCGCTTGTTTATAGCGTTTGGATTGCCCTCGTGCCATACATACCTCCGGTCAATTGTTGATGGTCAGCCCCATACTGCGAGCCGTTCCCGCAATCATGCGCTTGGCCGCCTCAATGCTGCCCGCAGTGAGGTCTTGAACTTTCATCTCAGCAATTTCCTGTAGTTGGGCATCGGTCACGGACCCCACTTTTTCCCGGTTGGATTCCGGCGACCCTTTGACAATTCCCGCTGCCCTCTTGAGCAACACGGACGCAGGTGGACTCTTCAACTCAAAAGAAAAACTCCTGTCTGCAAAAACCGTGATAATTGCGGGAATTATCAAACCCTGTTTATCCTGAGTTTGTGCATTAAAAGCTTTGCAAAATTCCATAATATTGACGCCGTGCTGTCCCAAGGCTGGACCAACAGGTGGTGTGGGCGTCGCCTGCCCAGCGGGAATTTGCAACTTGATTGTCGTGAGAATTTTTCTGGCCATTGATACCTCTCGTTATCGCGATTCGATAGCTTCTTCAACCTGCAAGACATCTAATTCCACGGGTGTGTTGCGCCCAAAGATGCTAACCATCACTTTGATCTTGCTCTTTTCTGGATTGATGTCGTCAACCAGCCCAATAAAATCGCTAAAAGGTCCATCGATCACCTTGACCCGATCGCCCACTTGATAGGGAACATCAGAGGTTTCCTCGACCGGACGACGCTCAATTTGCCCCAAAATGCGGTTCACCTCTTCTTCTCGCAGAGGTTGTGGTCTTCGGCCTGGACCGACAAAACTCGTCACACCAGGCACACTGGTGACAAAATAGAGAGACTCTTTGTCCATATCCAGTTCAACCAAAAGGTAACTGGGCAAAAATTTCTTGAGGGAGGTCGTTTTCCGTCCATCCTTCATCTCGACAACTTCCTCAGTTGGCACAATCACCCGACCAATTTTGTCGCCAACATCAATGTTTTCTTTGGCGGCCTCAATATAGCTCTTGACCTTATTTTCGTGCCCAGAATAGGTGTGGACAACGTACCATTTCATCGGTCGAAGACTCCCTGACAAAAAATCCCGTTAAATCAGGATAAACTCCATAATACTCGCCAAAAAAGTATCTACAATATAAATGAATCCGGCCAGTGCAAGTGACAATATAAGCACAATTATAGTTGATGATTTGAGTTCGTCACGAGTAGGCCATGTGACTTTTCCCATTTCAACGCGCACTTCGCCGAGAAATTGACTGATTTTACCAAACATAAGAAAATATAAGAATGGCAGGCCAGGCAGGACTTGAACCCGCAACCGTCGGTTTTGGAGACCGATGCTCTACCAGTTGAGCTACTGACCTACCCAAAAACAATGGAGCCCACGACCGGACTTGAACCGGTGACCTCTTCCTTACCAAGGAAGTGCTCTACCGTCTGAGCTACATGGGCGTTGGGAAATCCCCACTTGAGGTTCTGGAGCGGGAAACGGGACTCGAACCCGCGACCCTCAGCTTGGAAGGCTGACGCTCTGGCCAACTGAGCTATTCCCGCCCGGCTATGTATAAAAAACAACCCTTTTCTGCAAAAGGGATCGGTATTGCCAAAAAATATTTTTCCGAGAATTAGTAAGATATGGAAAATACGGTCTAAGGTCAAGAGAATTTTGTATAAACTCAAACCTGTGATAAACCCAAAATGGTAAGTCGGTATTTTTGTGATGCAGACAGGACACGCCCGCTTTTGTCTTGGGGAAGAAACTATTGGAGATTTTGGTGGGGGGTGGCGGATTCGAACCACCGAAGGCATAAGCCAGCAGATTTACAGTCTGCCCCAGTTGGCCGCTTTGGTAACCCCCCAAATAGTACAGGCTTCGGAAAATACCAGAAGATATTTCGATAGTCAAGGCCAAAATCGCTCAACGCTAATTGCAGATTGACAAATTTGCCTACCTTTGCTATTTTCCGAGTTCAATTTTCCGCAGTTAATCTTCTCTTGTCAGATGCCTGTTGTGAAAGGAGCAAAATGACCGACCCCATTCAAAACTATGCGCGTATTGGTATTGTTCACTTTATGGCCTATAAAGCCTGCATTGGCGGCGAGGGGCCCATTTTGGAAACCCTGGAAAAAATCGCCCTTGACCCCTATTTCCAGGTCGTTGAAGTCACCCACATGAAAGACCCGCAAGTGCGCGCACAAGCACGCGACTTGCTCACCGCTGCCCACATGGATGTGGCTTTTGGAGCGCAACCCATTTTGCTCGGCAACCAGCTCAATATCAATGCCCCCGATATCGCTCACCGTCAAAGCGCTGTTGACGCCGTCAAAGCGGGAATTGATCAGGCCGAAGAACTTGGTGCCCCGGGGTGTGCCCTGCTTTCAGGCGTAGATCCAGGTTCCGAAGGCCGCGAAGAAGGTCTCGACCTGCTGGTAGATTCACTGAGCCAACTCTGCGAGTATGCCAGCGAAAAAAATATGGACATTGTACTTGAAACCTTTGACCGTGTACCTTACGGCAAAAATTGTATTGTGGGACCTAACGCCCTCGCCGTTGAAGTCTCAAACCGCCTCAGACGCCAGTATCCCAATTTTGGCCTGATGCTCGATTTGAGCCATTTCCCACTTCAGGATGAAGGCACGGTTTACGCCATCAACATCGCACGGGATCACATCGTCCACATGCATGTTGGCAATTGCGTAATGTCCAACCCCAACCACCCGGCCTATGGCGATAACCATCCCCGCTTTGGCTGCGAAGATGGCGAAAACGACGTACCCGAAGTTGTGGAATTTCTCCGCGAACTGCTCAATATCGGTTATCTCGACCCCGATAAGCGTCCCATCTTGAGCTTTGAAGTCTCTCCGATGGAAGGAGAATCTTCGGAAATCATTATTGCCAATGCCAAGCGCGTGCTCGACGAGGCCTGGGCGCAAGTCTAAACGCGCGCTCAAACTACAATAGCCGGACATTTCCTTTTCGGAAAGCCCGGCTGTTTTTTTATTCACCACGAGACGTTCAATTCCAATACTCACTTTTTGCAGGTGGTCCAGACCTTAATGCACCGCGAATCAACAGGCCCAAAACCCGGGTGAACACCACCATCAAAAAAAAATTAAACATCGAAGCCAGCACCAAACCCACCCAGGACAAATGTCCCAATATCAAACTGCTGAGCAGAGATATTCCAAACAGACCAAAACACGCTTGAACGTAGTCTGCCCGAAAAATCTGGCGCAAATCCCGCCAAACAGGCCCCGGCTCAAATGCCATCCACACACGCCCCCTGGCGGCAAATCGCGTAAATACAATGGGGAAAAAACCGTGAAAAAAGATGACCATAAGTGTAAACAACAGCACCAGAGGCCCAGCTTCTTCTATAGAACTCGGTATCATACCCAATACCGAGATCACCATTAAAAAACTCGCAAATCCAATGACGCTATATCCCAGGACAATGAGGAACAACCAAAATCCCGCCAGTCCATAAGCCCCCCAATTGCCCCACGAAGGCAGGTTCAGCGATTCAGTACCGTTGAGCGCATCGACAAAAATTCGGTATAAGTAACCCCAGGTAATGAGCAAAAGTCCAAAGGTTACAATCAACAACACGATCCCTATCTCAAGCCCAATTTGCCCAGTGAGGATCAGACTCAGCACCAGCGCGGGTAGCAAACTTAATGCACCGCCAGGGACAATTTTTTGCCACCAGTTAGGCACCTGGAACACAGTGCGGAACGTATTAAATAAAATAATGCCAAACATAGCTTTCCACATGTTAGACTGCGTCGAGCGCCCGTCCAACATCGGCGACAATATCCTCAGCGTCTTCAATTCCCACGGCATAGCGCACCAACTCATCGGCAATGCCAATTGCCAATCGATCTTCGCGCGCCAACTCGTAATACGAAATAGATGCGGGATGCGAAACGAGGCTCTCTACACCTCCCAAACTGGCTCCAATACACGGGATTTGCAAGCGGTCAATAAAATCCAGAGTACCCGCCTCATCCGCATCTAAATCAAAACTCACCAGCCCACCAAATCCACGCATCTGCGCTTTGGCAACACCGTTGTGTGGATGGCTTTCCAAACCGGGATAATACACGCGCTTTACCCGGTCGTGCTTTTCCAAAAACCGCGCCAACATTAGTGCCGTTTCATTTTGCTTACCCATTCGCAGTGGAAAAGTCTTGATCCCCCGGATCAGCAAATAAGCACAATGCGGATCAATCACCCCTCCCAAAATACCTCGATAGTCTCGAATCGCATCGACAAGGGGCGCATTGCCCAGCACAGCGCCAGCCATCAAATCGTTGTGCCCCCCCAAATACTTGGTCGCCGAATGAATGACCAGATCGACGCCAAATTCGAGCGGGCGCTGGTTTAAGGGGGTGGCAAATGTGCTGTCAATAATCGTCTTTACCCGATGCCTTTTTCCAATGTCAACCAGCTTTTCGAGATCGATCACATTGAGATGTGGATTTGTCGGAGATTCGGAAATAATCACCCGCGTGTTATCCTTGATCGCGCCTTCCAATTCGGCGTAATCACCCGCGTGAACAAATGTGGTCTCAATGCCAAATTTTTTTAACACCATCTGGCAAAATTGCGCGGTCTTGCGATAGCAGTCGTCCATAATCACCGCGTGGTGCCCGGTTGACAACATGCCCAGCAACGTGGTGGTCACGGCACTCATGCCCGACGAAAATAAAATAGCGGCCTCCGCGCCTTCTAATTCTGCCAGCTTGGATTCTGCGGCATGCTGTGTTGGATTGCCATAGCGCCCGTAGTCAATCTGTGGGTTTTTGCCCGCTACAAACGCTTTAACCGCATGCGTATCTTCAAATACATAAGTTGATGTCTGGGCAATGGGCACTGTCAGAGATTTTCCCCAGTGTCCCCTTTCTTCACCTGCATGAACGGCTCGTGTCCCCGAACAGGGCACAGGCGTTTCGCACTTTTCAGACATGCGCCATCTCCAAAAAAAAAGCGAAGCCACAAAAGCCCCGCGCAGTACGCAAAAAAACCGGACTAAAAAGCCCGGAATTTGGAATAACTTTTTAGCGACTTATTTAAAGTGGCTGCAATATGCCGCAAATCACCACTCGCCATAGCTGTATTTTGAGAATGTAATCAAAACCCTCAACCCTGTCAACTCCCGCATTGAGTATCTGACTTTATCTGCGTCCATCTGCGTCCATCTGCGGATACCTGTCAACTATCGGTTGGCTTCAATCCGGTCGAGAATCGCCTTTTTTACCGCATCGACTTCGGGCGGTAACACAACGGGGTCATTGCGATAATGCGAGCTTACGCCCCAGTCCTGTAACTGATCCCGATGATACCCGAGCTTAAACTCGCTAAACTTCAAGCCGTGAGCCGTTGAAATCACAATGACGCGATCGCTTTTCTGAATCACACCCCTGTCAATCAACTTGAATAATGCAGCGAAAGCCACCCCGGTATGCGGGCATGCAAACAAGCCCGTGCGGTCGGCACGCGCAGCCGCATCAGCCAATTCTTCCTCGCTGGCTTGTTCTACGACACCGCCGAATATTTTGAGCGTTTGAATCGCTTTTTCCCGACTCACCGGATTGCCGATCTGGATCGCACTGGCCAATGTCGGCTGTGCCTGAATAGGTTCAAAACTATCAAAATCCTTTTCAAAACTTCGGTAGAGAGGATTGGCCCTATCGGCCTGCGCAACCGCAATGCGCGGCAGTCGGTCAATTAGCCCAAGGGCTTCCATTTCGAGAAAGCCCTTGCCCAGCGCACTCACATTGCCCAAATTACCGCCGGGAATCACAACCCAATCGGGTACTTCCCAATCAAATTGCTGTACCAACTCGATGCTGATTGTTTTTTGTCCCTCTACCCGCAGTGAATTCATCGAATTGGCCAAATAGATATTTTCCTCGTGGCAAATCTCCTGCACGAGCCTCATACATCCATCAAAGTCGGTCTCCAAACTCAGCACCAGCGCACCATTGGCCAGGGGCTGCAAAAGTTGTGCAGTCGAAATCTTATCCCTCGGCAAAAAGACCACCGACTGTATGCCCGCCGCCGCACAATACGCAGCCAATGCCGCCGAGGTGTCCCCAGTAGATGCACACGCAACCGCCGGAATACGCGTCCCCTCAAACAGCATCTGTTTCACCATCGACACCAGCACGGTCATGCCCAAATCTTTGAACGATCCCGTGTGGCTGTTGCCGCATTGCTTAACCCACAAATCCTCAACCCCAATTTCTCGACCCAAACGCTCTGCCCAAAACAGATTGCTTCCCCCTTCGTACATCGACACCACATTGTCTTCGTGAACTACGGGACAGACCAGTTCTTTTTTTCCCCACACCGAACTGCCATAAGGCCACTTTGTCGTCATATAACGCTTATCAAATAACCCGCGCCAATAACTGCTCGACTTGCGTTTGAGCACCTCCATATCGTGCGCCACTTCGAGCAACTCCCCGCACTTTGGACATGCGTAAATCACATCTGTCAACGCATATCGCCCCTCGCACCCGCGAAAACACCGAAACCACGCATTGTAAGTTGTATCGTTCATAATTTCAATTTACACCCTATGACAAATTGGATCAATAATCAATTCGCATATCGCATTGACTATTCATAGCCAATGATGAGGCAGGCTTTTACATTTATATAATTTTGTTCTGTAAAGAATGCCCCAATTCGTTTTACTACTTGCTCGTATATCTTGTTTTTACCACCACTGCTTGTTTGCCGAAAAACTGGTACGATTAATAACAAACAATACTTCGGACAGTTTTTTTGCGAAAGGTTAAAAAAAATCATAGACAAAAAAGTGCCGTTCACGCAGATTGGATGTCAAAGATTTTCCGAGTCAAAGACAATCCAAACAAGTGAGACGGCACAATGGAACTGGCAAAAAAGATACTCAATCGGCTCGACATTTGCAAACCCCAAAAAAAGTTTCTCATCACCCTTTTTACCACCATACTCATTGCACGAGGCAAAATCAATTTTCGCAACCTTTCACGCTATTCCCATTACAGTGAGCGCACATACGCCCGTCAATTTGACAAATCCTTTAACTTTATGGGGTTCAACCGTGCCATCATCAATGAATGTATAGATCAAGACCAGGATCAAGGCCAAGATCAAGACCAGGATCAAGACCAGGATCAAGACCAGGATCAGGCATCTGCACGTATTCTGGCCTTAGATGCCTCTTTTATCCCCAAGTCCGGGAACAAGACGTATGGATTAGACTACTTTTTCAATGGCTGCCATTGCAAAACAGAAAAAGGCTTAGAAATCTGTGGGGTGGCAGTAGTTGATGTAGAAAAAAACACAGCCTATCCGCTTTCGGTTCGACAAACCACCCCCATCCCTGAGGCCGAAAACAGCCAACAAGGAGATGATGAAAACCGTATAGACCAGTATTTACACCACTTACGAGACATAAAACCTTACCTGAACGAGGATGAAACCTATCTGTGTGTGGATGGCTTCTTCTCCAAAAAGAAATTCATCAATGGCGTGACCAACCTCCACCTCCACCAAATTGGCAGATTGCGGCGCGATGCCAACTGTCGCTATCTTTATACAGGTCCCAAACGAGAAAAAGGCTCTGGCAATCAGAAAACATACGACGGCAAAGTTGATTGGCAGGACTTATCGCGCTTTACCTATCACCACACAAAAGACGGCATTGCCTCGTATAGCAAGATACTCAATCATCAATGTTTCAAGAGAAATCTCAAAGTCGTCGTCCTCGTCAATGAGAAGATCAAGAGCAAGAAAAATTATGTGATCTTGTTTTCTACCGATCCGCATTTAGATGCCCAAAGCCTGGTCACCTATTACAAAGCACGCTTCCAAATTGAATTTATTTTTCGCGATGCCAAACAGTTTACTGGCCTATCAGATGCTCAGACGAGAGACAAAAAACGCCTTGATTTCCATTTTAATGCATCCTTGACAACTCTGAATCTATCCAAAGCAGAGCACTTGAAAACCCATTGGGATACCCCGACAAAGCCCTTTTCTATGACCAGCATAAAAGCCTGTTATTTCAACACTTTTTTCCTCGAAAAGTTTTTTTCAATGTTTGATCTTGAACCTAAGCACATAAAAAAATCACCCAAATACACATATCTCATCAATTATGGCAATATTGCCGCTTAATTCTGTCCGAACCATTGAACAAATAATCCGCCTCCTCACATATATGACATTTCCATATATCAACCAAATCCATGTTGTTTGCTATAGTTTTACCCCTTTCTACTTCCAAGATTAAACCGGAACCATTTATTTGTACATAATAGTCAGGTCGGAGGGCATAGTTAGAAAATAAACCCTTTCTCTCGCTCGCCAAGCCTAGATCTTCGCATTTCGGCAATATGATATTCTGAATTTCATGACTTCGAGCATTTATTTTGTGGACTTCACGAATTTTCTTAGAAATATCTGGCGCACACATATATTCGTATATCTCTTTCGCAATTTTCTGAACTCTACAAAATTCAGGACTCGTAACTTTTTCTTGAGAATACTCGTGATATTTCATGTTTTTTTTACCTGCCTATCTACTGACCACTTAGTTGTTTTGATATTTTATTTTTCTCAAATCCGCTCCAGCGCACGCGCCTCGACCCATCCTCCGAGGCCCGAGTGCAGGCGCACCAGCAACCATCCGCCTTCAACGCGCTCAATCTCCACCTTGGTGCCTTCGTGAAGTGTGAACACCTGTAAAAAATCGGAGCCAGGTCCGCTGCGGCCAATGGCCTCATCCACCAAAATGATAGCTTTGGGAATACTGTGTTGATGCGCCTTAAACGCCAGCATAGCCGCACTGCCCAAAAATCCGCCCACAAAAACCACCAGCAGCCCTCCCCACAGCAAGCGACGGACGGGCAAATAAATCCAACACGCCACCACACCACCCACACAAAAAACAAACGCACAAACCATAACTGCCAGCGCGTCGAGCGTAAAAAATGCAAAAACCGATTGCAAAACCCGCGTCAAAATATTGACCTCATCTTCGTTTTCTCGATCTATCTTTTGGACATTGGCAAATTGCAAATTCGCCAGAACATCTCGATCACCCGGCATCAAATTCAACGCGCGTTCATAAGATAAAATCGCACGCCCGAGCTGCGCGTTTTTGAAATACGCATTGCCCAGATTATAATACACTTCGCCGTTATTCAACCCCTGTGCGACAACGCGCTCATAAGCCGAAATCGCCGCATCAAAATCCCCTGCGCGATAGTGTTCATTGCCTCGATTATACAGCGCGACGAGAGCGTCTGAGGCGAATATCGCATTCACGCCAAGTATCGCAACCGCGACAAGGGGGTATAACAGCCGTTCTATCACCGTCCTCATAACTAAATACACCGCTCCAGCGCACCGATCAAATCTTCGGTTTGCGCGAACAACGCCTGCATCTGCTCCGCCGAAATCTGCCCTGGCGCAAACCGCGCCTGATCGCATTGACCAAATACGTCTTGAACACCTGCAATCACCTGTGCATCTACACCGTGATCCACCAGCACAGCACCAATCTGATCCGCAGTCAAACCCGCCGCCGGGAGATTGGTTCGATCTGCGACAAACTGCGCCAAAGACCTGTGAACTTCACCGTGAAAACCCGCGCTATCGCCTGCCTCCAGTAACCCTTTGGCCTTGCCCAAACGCCGCTGTGCTTCCGAGCGCGAACGCCTTCTGCGCGCATAAGCCACATCGCCTTCTAAACGCACGCGATGACGCCGATAAGCATACGCACCAGCCACCCCAAAAACAGGAACCAACTGCAAAAGCCAAAACCCACTGCGCTGATAGAGCAACAAGCTCTGATCAGCCAAATGGATTCGGTCGGGCTTGATATACCGAATATCGCTCCCCAGCGCACGCACTTCTTCACCCCGCAAACCATCAACCGGCTGTGGTGCCAGTTCACCCGGCGTCACGTGCAACGCAATAGATTTGGTCTGCACGGTTTTATATCGCCCCTGCCCGGGATCAAAATAGGCCAGTGTAAAAGGCGGCAATATCACTTGCCCTGCTTTTTGTGGAATCGCCACATACTCAAAAGTTTTTTGTCCACTTATGCGCGTGCCTTGTTTCCGTGTTTCCAAATTCGTCTTGGGATCGTAAAACTTAAAACCCGACCGCTCAGGGCGAGCAGGTTCTGCAATCGCGTGCAAATTTCCCGCACCTTGCACCACCACCTTCACCGCAACGGGATCGCCAGCTTTCACCGTTCCTGGAATCGCCTCTGCGCGCATCTCAAATTGTCCAACAGCACCGCCAAAACCCTTCGGTGCACCAGCAGGCAGTGGTTTCACCTCAATCTCAATATCGCCCGACCGCACCGTTACCTGCTGCGTATCAAACGGATCAAAACCGAATAGACTGCGCGACCGTCGTCCCGCAACAATTTCGCAATTCACCTCGAGTTGCTCTAGAGCGTGCTTGCCCGCCGTTGTCGGAAACAGAGCCAAACGCTTGAGCAACGCCGTATTAAACGCGCGCCCATCGACAACCTCCCGCTGCATATTCAAACGCTGGGCATCAAAAACAGTCTCTGCCCAAAACCCCGTAAATGTCGGCACATGGCCGTATTGCACATTTCGCAAATCATAGCGCGTAAACAATTTATATGTCACACCCACCTGTTCCCCCACATAAACCACTCGCTTTTCGGGAATCGCCTGCAAAAACAAATTTTGTTCAATCTCTCGAATCTCTGATCGTCCCATTGACCGCCCTGTTGATGGCGCAGGGCGCGTCTGCGGGCGACCACTCCTTTTCACCACCTCAACGCGCACCTGATCAGACCGAATCGTCTTACCTTCATGGGCCAACTGTGCCGGACCGAGCACATAAGTACCTGTTCGCTGTGCGCGAAAAGAGAAAACATACGCCGTCGTGCGCTTTGTTGTCATCGCGCCATTGACAATACTGACGGACATCGACGTAGAGGACGTACTCCCCGTCAATTGCATCCCATCGGGCGTGGGGACCTGAGGGGCAGACACGCTCCCCATCTGCGCGGCCTCCACCTCCACAGTGAACTGAATCAAATCGCCAACTTCTACCCGAGTGCGATCCACCGAAGCCTGCACCGTCACATCCTGTGCATCAGCCTCCTGTGTCCATAATAGAGCAAACAAAACACCGCACAAAAATATCCATACTTCCCTACCACGCATTGCCGTCATATCTCCTGCCTCGCAACTTCAATTTGCGTCGCTTTTGGGATTCTTCCTCTCGCGCCTTCATCGCATTGAGAATCCGAGCCGCCTCCTCAGGCGTCATCTCTCTGGGATCTTGACCCTGCTGTTGATTCTGTTGATCCGGCTCATCCTCCTGATTCTGATCTCGCTGTTGCTGATCCTGATTCTGGTTTTGATCCTGTTGGTCTTGCTGATCCTGATTATCCTGATTATTCTGTTGATCCTGGTTTTGATCTTGATTTTTATCCTGTTCATCTTGCCCATCCTGCCCATCCTGATCCAGTTTTTCCAACGCCAATTCCAAATTAATTTTGGCGTCTATATCATCCGGCTTCAGTTCCAGTGATTTTTTATAAGCCCCCACTGCCTCCTGAAACTTCTCCTGCCGAAACAGCGCATTGCCCAAATTATAATGTGCAGCAGCAGACATATCCGGATATGTGCCTTCGGTGACACGCCCCATCTCCTGCATAGCCTCGGCATATTTGCCCTGCTTGTAGAGCGCATCACCAGCATTAAAATGCAACTCCGGTCGCGATCTCGCCTCTTGTTGCGCTTCCAAATACCGACGCAATGCCGCTTCGTACTCCCCCTTCTCAAACAGGGCATTGCCCTCTTCATTCTTTTTTGCCACGGGATCGAGAAATGTCCACCCCAAAAATGGCACTGCCAGCAAAACATATAAAAATCGCTTCATAACAAAGCCTCTTAGTTGTCAGTCCCATCCACCCAGCCCCAGTCTCCAGTCCCCAGTTCCTCGCTTTTCATCTGCGTAAAACGCTCAAATTACTCGCGTTTTTTCTGCGTAATCTGCGGATACCTCATCCCTCAAATCGCCCTCGCCACACTTCTTCACTGCGTCGCCGATCCGATAACAGGGCTTCGCTCACAAAACACAACAGCGCGAAAGCCAACGGCCATTGGAACCTGTGAATATACTGTGCGTAACGCTGCGTACCCAAATCTCGCTTCTCCATCTCTGCAATCCGTTCATGCACCGCCTGCAACCCAATCCCGCCGCCGCTGGCACGCACATATAACCCATCGGTCACACGCGCAATCTCCTTCAAAGTTGCTTCATCCAACCGCGTCTTGACAATCTTGCCCTCAGCATCCTTCAAATAATCTACCCTATCGCCATCGCGAATCGGGATCAACTCACCTTCCGCAGTCCCCACACCCACAGCAAAAATTCGTACATCTTCTTCCGCTGCCGCTCGCGCTGCTGCAATGGGATCACCCCCGTGATTTTCACCATCCGTAATCAAAATGAGAGCTTTGTATTTCCCGTTGCGCGATCCAAATCCTCGAATGGCCGCGCGAATCGCTTCGGCGACTGCCGTACCCTGCTCTGAAATCAATGTGACATCGGCCTGTCCCAAAAACATCTTTGCCGCGCCATAATCCAATGTAAGCGGACAGAGTACATGGCTATAACCGGCAAAAGCTACTAAACCGATGCGGTCGCCTTCAAGACGATCAATCAACCCTTCAATTTCAAAACGCGCGCGATCCAGCCTATTGGGCTTAATATCCTCGGCCAACATACTCAACGACGTATCCAGAACAATCATCAGATCGACGCCTCGGCGATGAATCAATTCCAATTCGGTGCCGAACTGCGGTTGTACCAGTGCCAGAATTAAAAAAACAAATCCGACACACATCAGCGCAGATTTTATGCCCTGCCGCATGCGACTGACACCCGAAGCGAGTTTATCCATCAATCCGGGAGCTCCAAACGCATAGAGTGCCCTGCGCTTGCGCCGAAATGACCACCAGTAAAAAAGCGCGAAAATAGGCACGCACAAAAGAAAATAAAAAGCCTGCGGATCGCCAAATCGCATCTAAGGCAACCTCCGAAATCTCGTATTGCCCAGCACCAATTCCAATGATAGCAGTGCCAAACCCGGATAGAGAAAAAGGTGAAACAACTCGCGATAATCCACATACTCGCGCACTTTGATCTCGGTCTTTTCCATTTCGCCAATCTCGGCGTATATCTCTTCCAGTTTTTCTTCACTCGTCGCTCTAAAATATTTACCACCTGTTGCATCGGCCACTTTTTTTAGCGTCTCTTCATCAATCTCGACTTTGACAGGCACAAATCGCTTTCCAAAAATCCCGTCAACCTCCTGCATAATAGTTCCCCTGCTGCCCGCGCCAATCGCATAAATGCGAATACCCACAGCCTCTGCTGCGCGCGCTGCGGTCATCGGATCGATCTCACCGCGATTATTCTTCCCGTCCGTCAATAAAATAATCACCTTGCTCTTGGCCTCAGACTCGCGCAAGCGATTTACCGCAGTTGCGATCCCCAAACCAATCGCAGTGCCATCCCAGTCTTTGCCAGCAATTTCAACACCATCGAGAAAACTCAAAAACACGCCGTAATCCAGCGTGAGCGGGCATTGTGTATAGGCTTCTGCGGCAAAAACCACAAGCCCCAGGCGATCATTGGCGCGTCCCTGTGCAAATTGCGCCACCACCTCTTTACACACTTCCAATCGCGTCTTGCGCTGGTCCGCCAGATCTTTGGCCTCCATACTGCTCGACACGTCAATCGCCAGCGCAATATCAATGCCCTGACTCAAAATTTCGCGGCCTTCGCGTCCTGACTGCGGGCGCGCCATCGCCGCAATGAGCAAAGCCAGAGCCATACAGCGAAACGCGATCAAACTGTGCCGCAACTTCAGCGAAAAAGACGGGCCAATACGCCGAAAGAAGCGCGTATCGGAAAACCGAATGCGCCCCGACTTGCGCCTTTCACGCCCAATATAGCGATAAATGAGCACCGGAATAAACAACAGGAGCAACAACCACTCTGGATTGGCAAAACGCATCACCTGGCTGCCTCCTGCGTCACTGAAGGTGTAACCAGAGTGCTCACAATGCCGCGCACGCCATCCATCGCCTCGCGCGCCATGTAATCACGCGGTGCAAATTTGGCAAATTTGACCCGATCCGCTTCATTCAAAAAGCCTTCGATAGCCATTACCAATTGATCGTCAAACGCATGAGCACGCAAATCTCGCCCAATCTCAAACGTCGTGCGCTCCACCGCATGCACGGGAGTTTTAGCTTCCAAACACCGCCTCAAAACAGCCGACAATAGAGAATAATACTGCCGATAATTTTCTCGCTCTATCAGCCCCAACTGCCCCACTCTGTCCAATTCCTCTAACCAGTTGACAGGCGGCGGTGGCAACTCGGGCCTGGGGCGACGCCTGCGTCGATAAACATACCAGACCAATCCTGCAAGCAATAGAATCAGCCCGCCAACCGCCAGCCAAAACCACACGGGAATCTGTGCCACCACAACCATCGGAGGCTTCACATCGCGAATATCCGTTGTGCCTTCTGGCCTGACACTCCGCACCAATACATCAATGGGTTGCGACGCGATTTTTCCAGAATCGCCCTCTGCATTGACAAAATGCAAGGAAACGGGTGGCACGCGAAACGCGCCCACCTGATAAATCGCCAGCACGAGGTCTAGCGTTTCCCGCACATGTCCATTTTCGAGTCGCTCTGTTTCAACTACGCCCGTGTGCCGAATCTCAAATGGATGAGGAAAATCTTTCCCATACGCAATTTCCACCTTATCATCAGCCCCGCGATGGACGCGCAGGCGCAAAACAAAAGGGTCGCCAATTGTAATGGTATCGCGATCAACCCCTGTCAGAAATTCTACCGCTGCATCGGTCGGAACGGTTTGTATGCCGAGCCAAACTATGACGAAAAAGAAAAAATAAATTTTACGCATGACGAATCAACGGGGCGGTGTACAACTGGCCGGTGAACGAGCCTGAAAAGCGGCTCGTTGTACACCATCCTCAGGCCAGTTCATTTGCGAATCAGTGATCTCTTGAAGTCGAGGCAGGGATGCCTCTCTTACCTTTCATCTGTGTTCATCTGTGTTTATCGGTGGTTGCATTTTGGGGGTGGCGAGGTGGGGTTCGTCTATTCGTTCAGTTGCAACCACGACATCACCGAATACGGCAACACAACCACCTCGCGACGCGTTTTGGCCGTGCCGTACCAAAAATTGTTGGCCTGCCCGATGATCAGCTCTTGCACCAGCGTTTCGCCCCGCCACACAGAAACCGTCAACACGGGGTCATTCAAACTATCTGCGGCAGATTTATCCACTTGATCGGGAAACTCGGCAACGACCAGATTGTGAACGCGATCGATCAAATCTTCAACGCCAGCGTCCCCTTCTACAACGCGCCCATCCCCCATCACCACCTGCCACGAGCCAGCGCCATCCTTCGCGCAATTCACCACACTGTCTCGATAGGCCAACCGCACGCGGTCAACCCCCCTGCGATCAAACTCAAAAACGCGCTTGTAACGCAACCGGTTCAATGAAATATCCAGGGATTCTGAGAGAAGCTGATCTACGATAAACACCTGTGGCCGACTCATCACACGCCCATACCACAGTTTCTGCCGTTCATTGGGCACGCGCTTGCCCAGCAACAGCGTATTGGGTACTTCATTGTCTTTTAGATACAACACGACTTTGTAATCTGGATTGTCGAACCCGTAAATTGTGGGATCATCCACCGCCTCTTTGTGAAAGGATTCGACGCGCGCGTCTTTCAAATGCCCCAACAGCGACAAAACCTCACGCGCGTCAGCCCGCTCTTTTATCGGCTCCACGAGATGCCACTTCAGCCCATCCCGCACGACTTCATAAGCACCCTCAGATGCTTGAAAACACGCACGCGCAACCAGATCCAGGTCAAAGGAAAACGCACGCGTGTCGCGCAATGCCATCAGTGGACGATTAAACCGCGCGCGATATTGTTTTCTGGTCAACACGACCTTGTTCCCGCCCGACCAGGTGAGATAGCACGCCTGATTCGAGGGAATATTATCGCCAAAAAACAACCACACAGAGTCGCCCGATACCGGTTCAAATCGCACTTCAACCACAGGTGGGTCCAGCCCAAAATTGGCGAGAACAACCCCTGCGTAATCGCCTTCATCAACCACAACCCGACCGCGTTCAACAATCTGCGCGATCTCGATCATACCCTCAAATTCTATCCAATCGGCAGGCACTTCCAGCGGCGCGACCAGCACCCACTCATTGCCGCGCTTCTCTGCGACAAAGTGCCCGTATTCATTGGTCAACGTCAATCGCGCAACGCGATGCCGCTGAACTTCAATAAACGCATTCTCCACCTCAATCTCGCGCTGTTCCTCTGCCATGCGAGGGCGTTCATATAAAAAGACAAACCCCACCAGCCCCAAAAGCAAAACCGCCAAAACCGCTGTCACCTTAATACCCACAATTTTTTCCTCAGTTGTCAGTAGCCAGTTGTCCGTTACCTCACCCAACCAGTCCCCAGCCCCTCACACCTCACACATTCGCGGCAGGGATGCCGCTCCAACGGGGAATTTTCACCTTTCACACTTCACACTTCTCAACGTCTGCGCCACCAGACCAGCACACCCGCAATAATCGAAACGCTCGGCAACACCAGCCAATACACCCACCGAATCCAAAATTCATCGCCCGGGTTTAATGTCAACGGGCGAAATTGCGTGCTCTTGGGCCGAATTGTAATTTTATCGCGCGCCCTGAGCAACCAATTCGCTGCATTCATAAACAAATCGCCATTGCCCGCCACCTCCACAAAGCGATTGCTCGCAAAATCCGAATCGCCAAAGACCACAATCCGCGCCCGCGCGCCACGCCGCTCATCACCAGCTTTTGCAGCAATAGTGGCCGGGCCTTCCACGACCATTGCCAGCCACAGTGGCCCCGGGCGATCTGCTCCGGATGTGTATTGCACTGCCTCTTTGTCTTTAGCGGAAACGGCGTCCAAATTGGTCTCACTCCAACTGTTCGGCGAAGACAGCACCAGGGAAGAAACATCAGCACCCGGCAAAGATCCCACACGCTCCATTGAGCGCGTCAGCGGATAGAACGTCTGCAATCCCGAGTGCTTATCCGTAATGGGATGTTTGCTATAATGCGTCGTCACGGGAACCGAAAAATCTGCGCCCGGCAGCACCTGGCTTTTATCGACCACAAAATCATTTCGCAGGCCAATAGACCACTTTCGCAACAGCGGCTCAATCCCCGTATCGATGAGGGGATCCAACAAGAAGAACGCCGCTCCCCCCTGATTGAGGTACGTCGATAGAATATCGATCTCTGCTGGCAAAAACGGGCGTTTAGGCCCTGCGACAATCAGCGCATTACAATCTTTTGGTACGCGCTGTGATTGCGCCAAAACTAAGGACGGGCGCACATCGTGGTTGCCTTCGATAAGCAACTGCTTGATTCCGGAAAATCCCTGCTCTGATTGATCGTCGGGATGCGCCTCATCGTGTCCACCCACAAAATAGACCACCTGCCGTTCTTCGCTCATCAAACGCGCAATGCCATTGGTCAGTGCCTTTTCTGACGTTTCCTGAATGCGCTCTTCCCGATTGCCGTATTCGATCACCGAAACACCATATCGCGTCACAGTATATCGCCTGGCCTCAATCGGCTCTCTGTCGGGATCGACAAACCGATAAGCAAAACGTCTCGAATGATAGGCGTATTGCTTGAGCAAATGCTCGTAATCGCGCTGTTCTGCTTCGCGGAAAAACGCCACAACATTGACATCTTCAGACAAATTTTCCAAAATAGAAATTGTTTGGGGCGACAGCGTATAAAGACCGCGAGCCGTCAGGTCAAAGCGCGCGTGATACCGCGTGGTCAAAAAATTAACTACCGCCAGAATACCCAGCGCAATCAACACTGCCGCAAGGGCATTAGATCCGTATTTCAATATTCGATGCGATAAAAATTTGGGCATAGACCTATCCCTTATTTCTCCCCGAGTAATGGCGCACCGCATCCCAATCGAGTTCTACACCGAGGCCCGGCCCTGTGGGAATGGTGAGCAATCCGTCTTCATCCAGTGAAAACTGCGTGGTGACAATATCTTCGATATAAGGCGATGGGGTAATATATTCGACCCAGCGCGCAATGGGGTGTGCGGCGGCCAGATGAAGATCTGCGAGGAAGCCAATAGCGGTGTTCCAGCCATGCGTGACGACCAGAACATTGTGGTCATACGCATACCATATCAGGCGGCGCACTTCAGAAATGCCTCCCACCTTCGTGACATCGGGCTGGATAATATCATACGCACCGCGCTCAATCCACGGCATAAAACTCTGGCGACGAGTGAAAACTTCTCCACCTGCAATGCGGACAGGTGAATATTCTCGCAACCTGATATGGCCCTCAATATCGTCGGGAGGAAGCGCTTCTTCAAACCAGGTGATATCGTAATCGCCGAGCATGCGGGCAGTTTCAATCGCCCATTTGTAATTGTGAGGCCAAAAGGCATCGCTGCCGCCCGCATCGACCATGAGTTCCACATCGGGACCACAGGTATCCCGGGCGATTTTGATAAGGTGTTCATCCATGTAGCGGTCAACGCGCCCAAAAGCTCCCCAGCCGAGTTTAAGTGCCCGGAAACCGCGATCGAGTGCGTCTTGCAAAGTGTGGGGAAATGTTTCGGGGTCTTCAAAGAGAATCGATCCGTATGGTTTAATTTTCTCCCGATAATACCCGCCGAGCAAGCGACCAACGGGTTGCCCAACGGCTTTGCCAAAAATATCCCACAACGCGATGTCAATACCGCTGATCGCATGCGTGACAGCACCTCCGCGCCCCTGCCAGAAGGTCATCTGGTGAAGCTTTTCACATACGCGCTCGGGCTCCAGCGCGTTTTCCCCAACGATATTGGGTCGCAACAGTCCCATCGCACCATCAACTAAGGCTTTGCTGGTAAAAACACTTCCAATACCGCTCACACCTTCATCCGTCTGAACTTCGACCAGCGTATGCATATTTTCATCCGGCCCAGGCTCAATCGTCCAGCCCGTCATAGGCGTTTCCCCAAAGAGCGGAATCGTGCGAATATCGGTGATTTTCATTTGTGCTCCTTCAAGTATTCGGCTACTGCGCGTGCCACAATAACTTCTTCGTCAGTTTGGACAATCAGAACAGCGACCGCACTGTTAGATGCCGAGATCATCCCATCTGTGGGAGGATTGGCATTGGCGACCTCGTCGAGATAAACGCCTAAGTATTCGAGACCAGTGCAGACGCGCTGGCGCACATTTGCCCCGCGTTCGCCAATTCCCCCGGCAAAAGCAATCGCATCCAGACCGCCCAGTGCGGCAGAACAAGCACCGATTTCTCTTTTGATCCCATAACAAAATGCCTCCAGAGCGAGACGCGCGCGTGTATGCCCCTTTTGAGCTGCTTCTTCGAGATCGCGCACATCGCCGCTGATACCCGAAATGCCGAGCAAACCGCTTTCTTCAGACAGGACGCGGCTAATTTCGCCTGTCGATAGATTTTCACGGTCCATGATATAGGGAATAATGAACGGATCAATAGTTCCAATGCGCGTACTGTTGATGATGCCTGTTTGAGGCGAGAAGCCCATCGAAGTATCCACGGATTGACCGTTGCGAACCGCGCACAGAGAGGCACTCCCGCCGAGATGGCAGGATACCATGCGGAGATCTTCGCGGTTGAGTATTTGCGCCGCGCGTTGCGAAACGTAGCGATGAGACGCGCCGTGGAAACCGTATTTGCGTACCCCGTATTTTTCATACCATTCGTAGGGCACACTATAGATATAGGCATAATCGGGTATATTGGCGTGAAAAGCGGCTTCAAAGAGTCCGATCAGGGGCAGGGCAGGATCGCATTGCGCGAAAATGCGAATCGCCTGGATATATGGCGGATTGTGGGCAGGCGCAAGGCTATTGTAGTCCGCCATGCGCTGCAGAATATCTTCCGTGAGAAGATATGTACCCGCTTTCCCGCGCATGTGAACAGTTTTGAATCCAACGGCATTGAGATCAGACAAGTCGGAGATTACGCCGGTGCGTGTATCGGTCAGACGCGCAATAACATCGCGTACAGCAGATGGATAATCCGGCAAGTGTTGTTCGGTTTCAACAGCATATTCGCCAATCTGGTGGGCAACGGGTGAAGACGGATCGCCGATGCGCTCGAGACGGCCTTCGGCGAGCACCGCTTCATCGGTCATATCAAACAAGCGATATTTGAACGATGTAGAGCCTGCGTTTGCAATGAGGATTTTCATGGTCTAACTGTTTCAAGCCTCTGCATGGGTTTATCGGCAATGGGCAGATGAATGAACGATGAAGCCAGGGCCAAAAGGATCGCGGCAATCCAAATAATATCGTAAGACCCCGTTGCATCATACACGCGCCCGGCCAACCACACGCCTAAAAAACTACCGATCTGGTGACTAAAAAAGACAATGCCATATAGGGTCGAGAGATAGCGCGAACCAAAGATCTGCGCGACAGTGCCACTGGTCAGCGGAACGGTTGCAAGCCATAAGAAACCGATCAAGCTGCCAAACACAAGGGCCGACGTATTTGTGACGGATATGAAAAGAAATCCACTAATGACAAGGGCGCGACCAAAATAGAGCAAACTCAAGAGATATTTTTTGCGATATCTATCGCCGAGTTGCCCCGAAAGATAAGATCCAAAAATGTTAAAAAGGCCAATTAGGGACAACGCTGTTGCCCCGACCATTTTTGAAAGGCCGTGATCAGTCAGAAATGCGGGCAGATGAGTGGCGATAAATGCGACGTGAAATCCACACACAAAAAATCCCGCATTGAGCAACCAGTATCCCGAATGGCCTCGCGCTTGAAGAAGTGCTTGAAGCAAGCTGCCATCGTGGGATTCCACGGTATTTGGAGACACCTCTCGCCCCCGCTGTGGAATCCCAATAGCGAGCAAGGCACTCGCGCCCGCGATCAGCGCGATGAAAGCGAATGAAGATTGCCAGCCCACGCCAGAGAGAAGCCATTGCACACCCGCCACGAGTGCAAAAGTTCCAAAAGAACCCGCAGCAGTAATAAGCCCAAAAAACGAGGCGCGTTTTTCCGGTGCAACAACCTGAGCGACCGCACCGAGAACCACGACATAGGAGATGCTGCTGAGTGCTATGCCCATGAGTACACCGAGTATGGTGTACAGACCAAGAGGCGTGCTGATAGAAGATAAAAGAAAAAAACAGACTGCATAGAGCAACGCGCCGCCAGCAACAACCCATCGCGGACCAAAATGGTCTGCAACAATGCCCACTACAGGCAAACCGAAAATGAGATTTTGCCATGCGATAGCCAGGCTAAAGACCTCGCGTCCAATGCCGAGATCTCGGCTGATCGGTGACAGAAAAAGGCCAAAGGATTGGCGAATGCCCATGCTGACAAACACAATCAGGGCACTGCAAAATATGACAATAGTCGCTTTGCGATTGGGCACTTTCCGATCCCACCTCATCTATGAACTACTGTCCCATATTCATTGGGAATAGGCCCGTCGTATTCCCAGGTTTCCCAGGGCGTATCTCGATGCGATTCCCGAACAATCGTTCGAATTCCTGAAACAATATCTGGATATTCTGTTGCGAGATCATTTTGTTCGCCGATATCCGTCGCCAAATCATAGAGTTCGACAACGCCTTCGGGATTGGTATGGCCTTCGGGTAAATACGCTTTCCAATCGCCCAGGCGAACAGCACTGACCCCGCGCCGCTCCCAATAGAGAAATTCGTGAGCTTGTTGGGTATCGCGGTCCAGGAGCGCAGGCAACATAGAAATGCCATCAACCGGTTCTGGGATAGACGCATCGGCCAATTCGCAGAACGTGGGCAACATATCCTGAAAGCCCGAATAATGTGCGCTCACAGTACCGGGTTGAATCGTTCCCGGCCACCGGGCGACAAAAGGCACGCGGATGCCCCCTTCGTAGAGGCTCCCCTTTTTTGCGCGAAGGGCACCAGCCGCATTGAAGTGTTCAAGCGTATTGCCACTGCCGTGAGGACCATTGTCGCTCGTGAAGATAACAAGCGTATTTTCGGCTATGCCAAGTTCGTCGAGCAAGCCCAAAAGCGTGCCAATATCGCGGTCCATGCGCGTAATCATAGCAGCCTGCGTCTTCTGATTTTCTGTCCAGGGCTTGTCTTTGTAAATATCGAGAGATGGAATTTCGAATTTCGTGTGTGGAATGGTATAGGCCAAATAGAGAAAAAAGGGATTGGATTTCTGATCGCGCACAAATTGCAAAGCTTCAGCCGTGAGCAGATCGTGTGAATACGATTTGCCGTAGAGCATGATTTTCTGATCGTTTCGCCAGAGGTGTTGCGGATAATACGTGTGGGCTTCGCGCTGGCAATTGTACCCAAAAAAGTGATCAAACCCCTGATTGTTGGGATCGCCTTCTGATCCCGGATACCCCAATCCCCATTTGCCAATACAAGCAGTGGCATAACCGCCTTTTTTGAGCAATTTGGCGACCGTCTGCGTCTCCCCAGGAATGGGCACATTGCCCTCAATGGACAATGCGCGATTGTCCCGCACATAACAATGCCCCGTGTGCAGACCCGTCATAAGCACACACCGCGAAGGCGCACATACCGAAGATCCTGCATAGTGATCCGTAAATCGAATACCCTCTGCTGCGATGCGGTCAATATTGGGCGTATAAATAAACTCCTGCCCAAAACAACCCAGGTCGCCATAGCCGAGATCATCTGAGAGGATATAGATGATGTTGGGCAGGGATTTTTTAGGCATGAATTATTTCCTCGCCGTGTTCTATACGATCAGCAATGACTCGCAACGCCAGCACCTTCACTTTCAGAATGGCGTCTTCTTTACTGTCTTCATAGACTATCACACCTGGTAAATCAGGCACTTCTGCAATCCATCGACCATCTTCTTCTCGTTCAGTTTCTATTTTCATTGGAAATCTCATCTCGGTTTGCCATCCATAATCACGTCAATATTTCCCATAGTTTTGAGTAGCCATATCAATGTCCTCCTGAAATCCACCATTTCAAGAAAGCCATATTTAGTATATATTATGCACAATGCGAAATTCTGTCCATCTCGTTCATCCATATCGACAAGGAGCGCGCGTTGAAATCTCTATCAGAAGAACGTTTGCGAAATCCTCCGCCAGATAGTGCCATTGCGCGAGCACGAGATTTTGGCATAGACCTCACGTTGCTCATTGAGCGATTGCAATTGACACCTGAAGAACGTGTATCCCGCCTGCAACAAGAGATGATAGCCTTTGACCAAATACGCGGCAAAGGAAAAAAATAGGCATAAAAACGCATGGTTAATCTAAAAAAACTTATTACTTGCCTAAAAAATAATCAGGTCGAATTTGTGGTAATTGGAGGCGTAGCTGCGACTGTTCATGGTTCGGCTTATGTGACTTATGACCTCGATATTTCTTATAGCCGTGATGTAGAGAATTTAGCGCGAGTGGTAAAAGCACTTGCGCCATACCATCCCAGGCCGAGAGATATGCCGGATGATCTGCCATTTTTTTGGGATGAAAGAACCCTGCGCCGCGGTTTGAATTTTACACTCAAAACAGACCTGGGTGATATAGACCTGCTGGGCGAAGTTGCAGGTATTGGCGATTTTGAACAGACATTGGCCTCATCTATTTTAGTTCAACTTTTCGGGGTAGAATGCGCGGTACTCTCCCTCGAAGCATTGATCAAAGCCAAACGCGCGGCTGATCGCCCCAAGGATCATCTAATTTTACCAGAACTAGAAGCTTTACTCGAAGCCAATAACGATGCTTCCACTCATTGAGTAGGCGTCAATGCGCATCTCCTATTTCAACTCTTCCATAACCCTGCGGGTAATTTCCGTAATGAGATCGTCCTGAGAAGTTTGGGCAGCGGCTGTACCGCCAGCGCTCAATGTGCGAATCGTGGGAATGCCGCCATTGGTAGTGGTTTGTGTTGTGGGCGCATCGGGGACATCGCACGCCGGATCGGGGCCGCGAAGGCCCATGCGGTTGCGAATAGCGACCAGTTTAGCCACCTGTTCCGCATTGAGTTCGTTATACCCGCCGAGTTGTTGTGCCACAAAAAGTATTTTCGCAAAATGCTCCAGCGTTTCCATCTTGTAATAAGCATTCATCACATCGCTACCAATAGTAGTCGCACCGTGATTTTCGAGCAAATAGGCGTCGTAATCTTTGACATATTGTCTGATCGGTTCAGATATCTCTGGTCCCCCTGGCGTACCGTATTCCACAATGGGTATGGCGCCGAGTGTGATAATCACCTCGGGCAAAACACACATAGTAAGGGGAACGCCTGCAACCGCAAAACCCGTAGCTGTTGGCGGATGCGCGTGTACCACAGCGCGTACATCGGGGCGCTCGCGATAGAGAAAAATATGCATGCCAATCTCCGACGAAGGCCGCTTTTGCCCACTCACAAGCGTGCCATCCATGTCAGTAATACAGAGATCTTCGACCTTGAGAAATCCCTTGGACATACCCGTCGGCGTAGTGAGAATGCGGTCTTCTTCAACCCGGCATGAAATATTGCCATCGTTAGAAGCGACAAAGCCGCGTTCGTACACGCGACGCCCGGCTTCAACAATATCGAGTTTGGCCTGATGGAGATTCATTCGGAAAATCCTTAAAAGAAGGTAAGACGTAAGACGTAAAAGGTGAGACGACCACCCAACCCACCAGCCCCTCTTTTTTATCTGCTTTTATCTGCGTCATCTGCGGATCACCCTTCACACTTCATATCAATATCATCCACGACGCCGACGATAACGGAACGCACAGCAGGCAATTCCACATTGAGAACGAGCCCTGCTGCGACACCCTGACGAATTACGAGGACAATCTCGCCGTGACCGACACCCGCGGCATCAACTGCGAGCGCCGATGCGCCATCATCTTTGCCATCGGGAGTAATGGGCTGCACGACCATGAGTTTCGCGCTGTTATAATCGCTGTGTTTAATAGTCGATGTGACGCTGCCGAGTACGCGAGCCAGAAACATATAGAATTTGGGATTTGGGATTTAGCTGCTTTCTCCCCTTCTCGTCTGGGGAGCCGGAGGGTAGGTCACCACTTGATCAGACATTGACCTGATCGACAATGCCAACAACTGCCGCGTCAACCGGGCCGTATTTATCGGGCAGGGCATTGGGAGCCTCTCGTGAACCAACCCAGTAGATGGTCTCGCCGTCGCTGGCATTGACCACATCAACCGCGACAAACGCATCCCCTGCTTTTTTGTGCTCGTGATCAATCGGTTCAACGACAAGCAGTCTAAAACCTTTGAGCGAGGCATCTTTGCGCGTCGCCCAAATTTTGCCAATGACACGACCGAGGAACATTTTTACCTCGCGAGATGCGGGACCTATACAATTCTAAAATAGTCGATGAGGGCACAGCGGCGCTGGCGGGTAAATGTGCGGGCAGACGTACAGCCTTCGCCGGTAGGTGTGGCAATAGAGAAAGACGTATAGCCTTCGCCACCTGCGCCCAATCCCGCAGATGACGCGCCGTTTTTTACAAAAATCGTACACTTACATTGGCGAGCCATAACCGTCATATTCTCGACATTTTTCGAGTGCATGACCGCCGTGTGGCGATACCCCTGTTCGGCTCGAATAGCCCAGTCAATTGCCCTGTGTACATCGGGTGTGCGAACAATGGGGACAAACGGCATCATCTGCTCGTGTTGAACAAAATCGTGCTCATTTTCAACCTCGCCAATCAAAAGCTCTGTATCGGGCGAAATATTGAGGCCAATTTGAGCGGCAAGCACATGCGCGCTGCGACCAACGAGATCGCGATTGAGCATCCAATCGCCTTTTTCATCGCGGGGAAACGCGATTTTAGTCAGCGCATCAATTTGTGAACGGTCGAGTTCTACACAATTATTTGCCTTTAAGTGGCGCATCAGTTCGTCAGCCACAGATTGAACGGCAAAAACTTCCTTTTCGCCAATACACAGAATATTATTGTCAAAACCGCCGCCTTCAATAATGCTGAGAGCGGCCTTTTCGATATCGGCGGTCTCATCCACCACCACAGGTGGATTGCCAGGCCCGGCTGCGATCACGCGCTTGGGCGCTTGCATGGCCGCTTTGACAACGCCACCGCCACCAGTGACGAGAACGAGATCGATGCCGGGATGCACAAAAAGGCTCTGCGCCGTTTCTATGGAGGGTTCACGCACAGCAACGAGCAAATTTGGTGGCCCGCCCGCACCGGCAATGGCGCGATTGAGCATTTGAAGACCCAGAGCCGAAACATTTTTCGCGCTCGGATGGGGCGCAAAAACCGCGCTATTGCCCGCAGCGATAAAGCTAATTGCATTGTTGACCATCGTAGGCACCGGATGCGTGGATGGCGTCACCGCTGCAATCACGCCAAAAGGCGCCATTTCAACAACCGTCAAACCATTGTCGCCCGTCCACGCCGTGGGCTGCAAATCTTCAACGCCAGGCGTGTGTTGTACAACAACCTCGAGTTTGCGAATTTTGTGCGGCACCTTGCCCATGCCGGTTTCTTCAACGGTTTTTTGCGCGATACCTTTTGAATGCGCCATAGATTCGCGGCGGATCGCAGAAATAAGCTCGCGGCGTTGCGCCAGGCTCATTGCTTCGAGGGCACGCTGGGCTTCTGAAGCCGCGGCAATAGCTTCTTCGAGGCCTTCAAAAAGACCATCGTCGCCTTTGTTCTCATAGCGACCGGGCGGTGCAATAACAGCAGGGGCTTCGCGCTCAGCCACAAGGCGACGCACAACCTGCTCAACCACCGATTGGATTTGAATTTCGTCTAAGTTCATAAGCAATAGAAGCTTTCAGCGATCAGCTAATTGCTGACCGCTGATCGCTATTTCTGATAAACTGATTCGCCTTCGACTTCTGCCGTGTCAATAATAGCGACAATCACAGCATCGACAGGGCGATTTTCAGTCGCACTCGTCATACGGGCGGAACTCCCACTACAACAAAGCACAACTTCGCCATCGCCTGCACCAACAGCATCTACGGCGACCAAAAAACTTTCTTTCAGTTCAAATGCGGGCAAATCGAGCGTTTGGACAATCTGGAGCTTAAAACCCGCCAGGCCACTGTCTTTTTGGGTGGCAACCACCGTTCCCACCACCTTGCCGAGGGTCATAGTTTAGCCGTCTGAAGAGCCGATAGGCAGAATATCTTCGAGGCTACCATGCGGTCGCGGAATGACGTGTACGGAAACGAGTTCGCCAATTTTGCCAGCGGCAGCAGCACCAGCTTCCGTTGCGGCTTTGACAGCAGCCACATCGCCGCGCACCATGGCAGTGACATATCCCGCGCCAATGCGTTCCCAATTGACAAATTGGACATTGGCGGCTTTGACCATCGCATCTGCCGCCTCAATCATAGCTACGAGGCCTTTGGTTTCAATCATGCCGAGGGCTTCACCCATGTTGTGTCCTCCTGAAAAATGATCATTGTTTACTAAAAATAACTGCCTCTACCTGTGGGTCGAGATTTGGGATAACGTGAGCGGCAACGAGATCCCCAACGCGCTCGGCGGCTTCTGTTCCCGCTTCGATAGCTGCGCGAACCGCGCCCACATCGCCGCGCACGAGTGTGGTGGTATATCCCGCACCGATTTTTTCGTACTTTTCAATCGTGACGAGAGCCGTCTTGACCATCGCATCGGCAGCTTCTGTCGTGCCAATAACGCCGAGTGTTTCAATCATACCAAGAGCATTCATTTTATCATAAACACCGTATCTCCACAGACGAGATCAGCTGCGTTGGCATCGTCGGTATCCAAATGGAGTTCGGGCAAATAGCTTTCGTCAATTTTGAGACGCACATTGTCATATATAACGCCTTTTTCGCCTCCCACGCGCACCTTGACAGATTCCCGCTCTTGAAAGCCATAGTCCATGACATCAGACGGACGCAGGTGAATATGGCGCGCCGCGCGAATGGCCGCGTTGACCGTGACCGAACCCCTGGGACCGATGAAAGTAACAGGCGGCGCATCTCTCAGATCTCCCGAATCCCTCACAGGCGGGTCAACGCCGATATAGATGGCATCGGTTCGGGCGAGTTCGACCTGATTATAGTCGCGGCTGGGACCGAGAATCCGCACGCGCTCAATCGCGCGCAACCGGGGACCAACAACAGAGATAACTTCCTCGGCGGCAAAAGCACCCGGCTGGTAGAGTTCGCGATAAGGCGTTAAGGTATGCCCCGTGCCAAAAAGAATCTCCAAGGTTTCATCATCAACATGTGCATGCCGGGCGGATACACCTACAGAAATGGGAATTTCTTCGCCATCTCCACCGCGGATCTGGCGCACGACTTCTTGTGCAATGCGGTCAATCGCATCGCCTTCCCCGCTGTTTTGCCCAAAAGCGCAAAGACCGCAGTCATCGCACACAGAGGCATTTTTTCGAATTGAAAGCATCGTCAAAATATAGTATCGAGCGCTATTTACAAAGGGCGAAAAATAGCCCATGACTGCTGTAAAGTCAAGGGCTAAACACGCCGTAAAAAGCGCGATGCTTGACAAGTACCACGCTTTGAACCAAATTCAGAGAGACTGTTGTATTTTTTCTAACCATCATGAGAAATATACACTTGCTACTTAGATTATTCACATGCATCCTGCTGTTTTTTTGTATTGTCAGTCCAGTACTCGGCGAAGATGCCTCACCCGATATCCCGCTGTATCATCCCGTGTATCCCCTGTTAGATCGCCTGAATGCACGAGACTGGGTCGCCGTGCCCGATACGCGCCCCTTGACCCGGATACAAGTTGCGCAGATGCTTACCGCCTCGTCCAGTCAATCTATGTCGGCAACCGAGCGTGGCCTCATCAACCGATATATTGCAGAATTGGAAAATCGCGCGGCCTTTGCACGCGAACCCCGATGGACCTGGCGCGACTCCACGGCGTCCGTCACCCTCGAACCACTGGCGCGGCAACAGGTGATTGCTCGCAGGGGCGATGGATTTTTGAACGAGACCGCGTCGCAAACCTATATTGGCGGTTCTGTACGCGGGCGATTCCACACATTGGGATTTTACGCACGCCACTTTGAGGCCCGCGAGTGGAGCAACCAACTGCGCCTTCGCCGAGAAGATGTGCTGGCCCACCCCATTGAAGATGTACAACTCAAGGGCAAAAAGGTGGATTTTCGGGAAAGCGCGTTTCAACTGGCCTGGGCAAATTCATGGATGCGTGTAGATGCAGGTAAAGGAAGCCTCAGTTGGGGGCCTGGACGCACGGGAAATTTATTGCTCTCCAACAATGCGCCATCTTATGGCTTGTTCCGGTTGCGGACATCACACGGGCGATTGCGCTATACCCATATCGCTTCATCACTGCGCGCACGCCCGGGATTAATCGACACAACGCGACGGTGGATTGACAATGGGCATGTGCGTATTTTTTTAAGGCAAAAGCGACTTGCCGCGCACCGCCTGGACATTGAGTTCTCAAAAGTACGAATAGGATTGCACGAGGCTGTGGTATATGGCGATCGGGGATTTGAGCTGCTCTACGTTTTGCCAGTCGCCGTATTTGCCGGAACGCAAAATCATCTGGGAAATCGCGACAATCTCGTAATTGGAGTCGATATATCAGCTCGCATCCTGACGGGACTGACACTTTATGGCGCGTGGTTTTTCGACGATATGGTCAAATTCGATCCCGATGCATTTTCCAATCAATTTGCCTTTCAAGTGGGCGCATTCTGGGTCGATCCCCTGGGCTTGCAAGATACCGATGTGCGCGCCGAATATGTGCGCGTGGAGCCTTATGTGTACGCGCACAATTTCCACATCAATACGTATGAACACTACGACACGCTGTTGGGCTATCCAACCGGACCAAATGCAGACCGCTATTTTGCACGAGTGACTCACCGCTTTTCGCCAAGTCTGAATGCATCTTTAACTTTTGAAAGAGAGCGACAAGGTAAAAATCCAGTAAATCCAGATGGAACAATTGTCAATGTAGGCGGCAATGCACAACTGGGGCGTCGATTAGAGGACCCAACTACGCGAAACTTTATGTCGGGCAATATAGAGACACTAAAAAAAATAGGTGGCCACATGTTGTTTGCACCCGTGAGAAATTGGACTTTACAAATGCAATATCAACACCATCGCATTATAACACAGCAAAGCAGGGTAACAGGACATGAGTGGACAGCGACAATGGCTGTGAACTTCTATTGATTTGTATTTTTTGCGCGTTTTGATGGCCAAACCCTCCTGATTTTATTGACAGCTATTAGCTTTGTGTCTTGTGTTCAGTTTTGGCAGTGGATCCATCGCCTGGGACGATAATGTAAATGCGACCAGCAGTGCACATACGTGGCAATTGGATTTTGCTATATATCGTTGTTTGTGGTGTTCTATTTTTCTCTCTATGGGTTGCTGTTTTCGGGTTTTCATCATTCAGGCAATTTTGGAACATGCCGCAAACGCCTCTTATTTTTCCCGACACCCACACCATTATAACCAGTGCCGAGTCGCATGCCTTAGGCTACGACCCGATGTTTGAAAATATCGCAGACCCTTATGGTAGAGAGATGAACTATCCAAGAATCTGGCAATGCCTGTTTTGGCTGCCGATCAACAGCGATCACCTGATACTTTTGGCTGGAACTTTTATCCTGCTATTTTTTGTCGGTATTTTTTTGTTCTTAAAAACAATTGATACCCCAACAGCTTTCTTTTTGGGGGCTGTGACGTTTTCACCTTCAGCGATTTTTGGGCTACAATCTGGCAACAACGATCTCGTTGTTTTTTTTGTCGTAGCACTGGCATTGAGGTTGGGGTATCGCTCGAAACTTTGGGGATCAGTCGCTATGTTCTGCACAGCTATCCTGAAGGTATTTCCAATTTTTGGATTGGCGCAGCTTTTGACAGAAGATAAACGCGACTTCTGGCGAATTCTAATGCCACTTGCCGCACTATTTCTGGTCTACTGCTGGATATCGCTCGATGATTTTCGGCAAATTTACAGTGTAACGCCCCGGGGACGCAGTGGTGCTTATGGCGTGTATGTTCTGCCCATGATGATTGAAAAAACCCTGCAAAAGTGGGCGATTTTTCCCGACTTGCGCGCATGGGTAATTGCGGCAGCACCGGTATTTTTTTACGGCATCGCCGGTTTGATCTTTTTGATTTCGTTTTACGCGCTATTTGTCAAAAATACCTCGCCTCGCCCGATTGCGGGGGTACATATCAGTCCATTTCGAGCAGGAGCGTGTATTTACATCGGCAGCTTTTTGCTCGCCAGCAACTGGAATTACCGGATGATCTTTCTCATTTTTACAATTCCCCAACTCTTTGCATGGTTGCCCGTTGCAGATATCCGGCTTTTGCGTATTCTTCGGATCACCCTGGTCGGTATTTTATTTTCCTGCTGGTCAATGTTTATACAGGGTATTTTGGGATCTTACATTTTTATTCTGGACGAGATTGCTAATTGGGTCGTTTTTGCTGGACTCATATACCTATTTCTCGCATCACTGCCCAACTGGCTATTCGATACCCTGCTATATCTTGTCCCTATTCGACGATAATTGAGACGCGAGAACAAAGCAATCCATTTTTGAATAAAGACCTCATTATTGGAAACCTTTTTATTTTATGATGACGCTTCGAGCAGATTTTTTTGACCCTGCAAAACCTCACCTGCTGGTTCTGGTGTGTTTTGGGCAGATATTGTTGATTGCACTGCCGTTTTTAGTAAATGACGCGCTTGCGGCGATTCTCATTCTGAGCCTGTTGTCGGCAATCGCGCTTTTTGGCTCTCTCACGCTGTCAGTGCTCTATTTGTGTTTCACAGCGGCAGTTGTACCTTCCTGGTTTTACGAAGACTATCTGCTCTTACCTCTGGGCTTCAAATTCTATGAAGGTCTTCTCGTGGTGGTAATGGGCATTGCCTATCTCAACTATTTGTTGGAAGGCCGATGGAATTGGCGACGGCATACATTTTTGGATCAACCAATGCGCGTATTGCTGGGACTGGTGATATTCTCATGTTTACTGGGGCTAATCTATGGACAGTCGGTCTCGCAAATATTGCGCGACGTGCGCTATCCATTATACTACACGCTGTTTTTTGTGGTGACGTGGTTTTTTGATGTGCGGCGATTCTCCACATTCCTGCATTTATTTCTCTTCATCGCCGCAATTGTCGGCATCGAGTATTTGTTTGAATTTCTTTTACAGGTGGATGCGGACATTGCGGGCGGTTTCGTTCGAGTCGCACGGCTCGAAGGCATTGTGTTGCCGATGGGCATGCTCATTATTTCCGCCATTTTGTTATTTGAAGCACGGGCATACAGACGCGCATGGGCGTGGGGCGCGATGTTGCCCATTGGATTGGCCCTAATTTTGACAATGGGACGGGGCATGTGGATTTCCCTATTCGTAGGGCTGGGCAGTCTGGCCGCGTTGACCGTGCTGGACAAGCAGGCCGCCCCCCGACGCCTGTCGCGTCTTTTTATAGTGGCATTGGTTCCCCTGCTGCTATTGACGATGGGTTATATTTTTCAGCAACAAACCCGTGCTGCCGTCAGTGATATCGCATTGGACCGCGTGACGCGCAGCGTCGAAGCCATAAGTGGGCGGTTGATATCTTATGGCAATGCACTGGAAAAAATTCGTCAGCGCCCTTTGCTCGGCGGCGGACACGGTGAAACCGTGACGTCTTTGGTGACATTTCCGCCACCGCCACAGATATTGACAGTAGGTGCAGTTGACAATGTTTATTTGACGATTGGGATGCGAATGGGGCTGGTTGGCATCGCGGCATTTTTGTGGGTATTCGGCTTTGCCCTGTGGCGTGCATATCTATTATTCCGGCAAAGTTCTGATGCCTACGTGCGTCTATTTTGCGCGGCATTTATCGCCATCTACGCTGCGCTACTGGTCTATGGCATGGCAGATGCAACCCTCTTTGCCAATCGGTTGATCTTCATCCATGCAACATTTTTGGGGCTCATTGCGCGGCTGGTAGCAGAGGAAGAAAATAATGCCTGAGTGCGTGACAGCAATAGTGGTCAATTGGAATGCTGGAGAAAATCTGGCGCAATGCGTTACCGCATTGATCAATCAGTGTGGAATTGATCTCAATGTGGTCGTAGTCGATAACGCATCGTCGGACAACAGTCTGGAGGCATTGGAAACTTATGGCGACCGCGTGCGCGTGATTCAAACCGGCGAAAATCTGGGTTTTGGGCGCGCAGTGAACCGCGGTGTGGCTGTCTCGCATAGCGCAATTGTCGTAGCCATGAATCCCGATGTCGTGTTGCAGCCAGATGCTGTGAATACAATGGTCGAATTTTTGAACACTCACGCCAATGTGGGCATGGTAGGGCCAAAGTTGAAAGACGCGGATGGACAGGTACTGGCCTCATGCGGCGAAGCACCCAGACTCAGAGACGAAATTTGTCGTAAATTCCTATTGCATCTAATATTTCCATTGCTTAAATTTCGGCGGCGAAGCCCCTTCAAACCCGAAGCCGTGGCCTGGGTAACCGGGGCGTGTTTCGCGGTTCGTCGCCGCGTTCTGGACGCAGTCAACGGGTTGGACGAGGCCATTTTTATGTATTACGAAGATGTAGATCTCGGCCTGAGCATCAACCGAGCGGGCTGGCAGGTCATGTATTTGCCCCACGCCGAAGGCATACATATTGGGGGCGAAAGTTCCAAACAGGCATTGACGCGGATGCTCGTGGTCAGTGAAGCGTCTTATGCCTATTTTATTGCCAAACACCTGGGGCAATGGGCTGCGCGCTTGCTCCGGCTCCTGCGTCCCATCGAAATGACATTGCGCGCATTGCTCTGGGGAAGTGTGTTTTTACTCGCCCACAGCCGTCGCACAGAAGCGCGAGCGCGTTTGCGGGCTTACTGGTTTATCTTAACTCACGGTGCTGTGGAGGAAGGTCCATGATTCCCATTTTTCGTCCCTGGTTTGACAACGCAGAAGTCGAAGCTGTCCGCGAGGTATTGATGTCCGGTTGGGTCGGACCCGGGAAAAAGGTCGAAGAACTCGAAACGCGATTTGCTCATTATGTGGGAGCACAGCACGCGGTATCTCTGAACTCGTGCTCTGCGGCACTGCTGTTGGCCTTGAAAACACTGGATATCGAAGGGGGAGAGGTCATTACCACACCGCTGACCTTTGTATCGACCAATCACGCAATTTTGCAAAACGGGGCCACGCCAGTTTTTTGCGACATAGATCCCGAAACACTCAATATCGATCCAAAAGCAATTGCCACTAAGATCACGCCGCGCACCCGAGCGATTATGGTCGTGCATTTTGCCGGACACCCCTGCGACATGGATGAGATTCTATCCATTGCAAATCAGCACGGGATTCCGGTTGTAGAAGACGCTGCGCATGCCAGCGGCGCGCGTTACAAAGATCGAATGATCGGCGGGGTAGGCACAGTGACGTGTTTTAGCTTTGATGCGCGCAAAAATCTGTCAACCTGTGACGGTGGAATGTTGACCACCAACAATTCAGACCTCGCCGAACGCGCGCGAAAATTGCGCTGGATGGGCATCTCGCGTGGCACCTATGATCGGTTTCGGAAAAATGGCGCGGAGCGCCGATGGGAATACGAAGTGGGCGAACTCGGCTATAAATGCTACATGAACGATCTCAATGCGGCGATTGGACTGGTGCAATTGGGAAAATTGGAATCAGCTAATGCACAACGCCGAGAGATTTTTTTGGAATACGGACGCTCATTTGCCACCCTCGACTGGATGCAAACACCCGTAGAAAAACCCCATGTTCGCAGTGCGATGCACGCTTATGTGGCGCGCGTATCCCAGCGCGATAAATTGATCGATCATCTGGGACAGCACAATATCGATGCGGGCGTACATTACAAACCCTGCCATTTATTTGAAGTGTACAAACCCTATCGCACAGACTTGCCCGTCACCGATGCCGTGTGGCGCGATTTGATCACGCTCCCTCTATTTCCAAGTCTGACCGAGCGCGAAATTGGACAAGTCATCGAAGCCGTGCGCGACTTTCAACCCTAAGGTATGTTTTGACGCCCGTCATCTTATTCGGTATTACCGCAATTCTATCGGCGTTGTTCACAGCGGTTGCGCGCTTGATAGCACGCCGTTTTGATGCGCCCGACGCGCCTGTTTCAACTCTGGGCGGTACAGCTTTGCTGGCCGCTCTTTTTTGTGGCTTTTGGTTCTTGCCCCAATCGCTCCCCCTGGGCCTCGTTATCGGTGCTGTGGGGATGGCATTTATCGGCATTTTAGACGATAGGAAGCCATTTGCGCCGCTGCACAAATTTGCGTTGACCCTTGCGGTTGCAGGCATTGCCGCCTACCTCGGCCCGCGTATTCATCTCACAAATATTATCTGGATAGATGGCCCACTGACAGCGTTGTGGATGGTCTGGATGTGCCATGCGTTCAATGTTCTGGACATGGAAGATGGTCTTTCGGCGGGCAGTGGAACCATTGCTTCGCTGAGTTTGTGGCTGATAAGTGCAGGCGATTGGGCACTCGTTACAGCGGGCGCACTCATGGGATATTTAGTACACAATTTTCATCCCGCCCGCATCCTGATGGGCGACACCGGAAGCCTGTTAATTGGCTTTTTGCTGAGTAGTATGGCTATTGTTGTCGCCAATCATATTGGCGGTCTCATAGGCGTCATCGGACCCTTAATCGCCCTGGGCCTACCCATCTTTGAAGCCGTGTTTATCAGCGCAATCCGATTTGCCAAAGGCCGCTCCATTGTCCGAGCCAGCCGAGACCACGTCGCACAGCGGTTGGTGCAATGGGGACTACCAGTGCGTGCAGCAGTTGCTCTGATGTGGCTGACAGGCGTGGTTTTAGGTGCCCTGGCCTTTTTGTTCGCGCTGGGGCATTGGATTAGTTTCGTGGGCGTTGCATGCCTTGCAATCGGTGCGTGGAAGGGATTGTCGCGTGTGGATATGGAAAGCGATAGATGTGATGGACGCCCGGTTGGTCTATTTGGCAAAAATTGGTTGATACACCGCACGATGCGCCAGACAATGGACGAAGTCAAGGAGATGGTAAATGGAAAATTGCTGGATGCAGGGTGTGGCAACAAGCCCTATGCCAACATTTTTCAGGCGCGGGTACAGCAATACATCGGCATGGAAAAAGGGCGTACGCGATATAAACGCGCCGACGTATGGGGCGATGTGCTGGCACTCCCCTTTCGCGATGGGACCTGCGATACCGTGTTGTGCAATCAAGTCCTGGAACATGTGCCACAGCCCCAATTGGCAATTGACGAAATGGCGCGCGTATTGCGACCAGATGGCTATTTGATTCTCACCGCGCCCCATATTTGGGGCTTGCACGAAGTCCCCCACGATTATTTTCGCTTTACGCCTTATGGCTTGCGCCATCTCGCTGAGAAATCGGGCCTGACCGTCCATACAACGCGTGCGCTTGCGGGATTTTGGATCACAGCCGGGGCGCGATTCTGTTATTATCTGGCGCGTTTTGAACGCGGTCCTCTAATCCCCTTTGTGCGCATTGGATTTTTTGTCATCCAACTCAGTGCCCTACTTTTAGATCGCTTGCACCGCGTGGAGAGCGAAGCGTGGAATTTTCTGCTCATCGCACAAAAGCGCGAAGGATTTATCCCATGAGTGATTTTATCGCGTCCGTTAAAGCCAATTTTAATGAGCGGTACCCGGATATCCACCATGCGATAGTGAAGCACTATTTCACATCTATTATCATCCTGGTCATCTTCTTTGCATTTATCCTTCGATATCTCCAATTAAACATCGGTTTGCCCTATTTGTATTTCTGGGATGAACCGCTTACAGCCAGCAACGCGCTCCAGATGATGAAAACGGAGGATTACAATCCCCATTTTTTTAAGTACGGTTCTCTGATGATTTATTTAAATCTGTTGGTCGATCAGTTATACCGTATTTATCTCTCGCTCACAGGCGGATTGGCAAGCGTGGAAAATATACGCATTGAAGCCGACACTGGTTGGCACTGGACGATATCCCATCCGAGCTTTTATTTTTCGAACCGTTTTTTGACCGCCACAATGGGCACCGCAACAGTATTTATCACATATTTAATCAGCAGGTCGATATGCAACAGATGGACAGGCATCATATCGGCTTTTTTTCTATCTGTTCTCCCGATCCATATTATTCATTCAGGCTTTGTAACAATGGACGCGCCAGTCGCCCTATTTGTCGCACTTGTCGCCCTATTCTCCATTTTGTTTATCGACCAAAAAAAAATCATCTATTTCATTTTTAGCTTAATATGTGTCGGGTTTGCCACAGCGACAAAATACAATTCGGGCCTGGCAATTTTGCTCCCCATCGCATCGCTAATTTGGATGTCTTATCGAGATGAAATCCCGCGCCAAAAATTTTACTGGCTTGCGATCCCCTGCCTGCCTGCGGTGATTTTCCTTCTTGTCATGCCCTACGCAATTCTCGACTTCCCAAATTTTATTAAGGATATCTTACACCAAATTACATACTACAAAACCACGGGACATCCCGGCGCAACAATCAGCCCTGGATGGGATTATTTCTCGTTTCAGATACGAAAATTTTATCAAAATATCGGACTAATAGGCACCATCCTGTTCGCAATCGGTCTGGCTGGGACAATTTTCCGACCGGTATTGCTCCTGATCATATTATTTCCCGCGAGTTATCTTTTATTCATGAGCGACATGACCGTCAATTTCCACCGCAATTTTATACAGGTGTACCCATTTATCGCCGTTTTTGCAGGTGTTGCTTTTTACAATCTGCATGTGGCATTGGCGCACTTTTACCCAAAGCTCAAAAAACCAATTCCGATTATATGTCTCGCAGCTACACTCGTTTTACTGCCGCGCGCTTATGACGCTTATCAAACGGGCATAGTATTGCACAACGCCAGAGATACCAGAAGCGCAGTCATAGATACGCTCAACGCGATGGAAGATGTGCAAAAAGTCGTCTTTGCCAGAGAACTGCGTGTTCACGGACAAGATCTCAAGAGATTAAAATGCGACTATTCGATACAATCTATTGAAATGATAAGCGCGGAACAAAATAAGGTTGGCGTGCACTATGTCTTGCCAGCCGAAATATCTCAGATTTACACTTATCATCATGAGGAAATACAGACCAAACAAGCAATCATCGACAAAATCCATAGTGAGCATATTCTGCAATACATCGAACAAAATATTGGAAAGGATTACATCAAACAAAATGCCGCAACCATGCTCGATGTATTTTCCACAAGCCCCTCGCTGATAATCGCAAATCAAATACCACACGAACCGTTGCACCCCGGTGTTATTGCATTTGATACCTGTAAGCTATCTCCCACAGGCGTGCAAATCAACATCCGCAATACCGCAACACTCCGCGACGGCGTAATAACAACTCCGTCTTACGACCTGAAACGCGGGAAATACCTGTTCACATTTCAAGCAAACAAATCTGCGACACCAGAACGCTTCCAAAGCTTTATTTTCGGAGAATACGAAACAAGAATCACAGTAAAACGCCTGAATGCGTTCCGCAAGCATGCGAGTATCAAAGTTTCCATCTTTGCGGACCAGGCACTCTTAACACAACAGATATTCATCCCAACAGAGAATTTCGCTCAAATGGACGCCTTTTTTTCGCTCGAAAAAAACCAGCGCGTCTCAGTCCAAATAGAGAATCTCCCTGATATATCTGCCTCTCTTTTACCTGTAGAAACAACGATTAAGCAACTGAAAATAGAGACGGTAAGAGATAAGAGACGAGGGACTAGGGGCTAGTGCATGGTGGCGTAAGTCATGCCCCATATAGAAGCGAACAGCAAAACCTTCTGGATTGCGGCTTAAACCATGCCGCAATGACAATCGCAAGTAAGATCGATATGCACAGCCTTTTTTGCCACGATGCACTAGGGGCTGTATTGGGCGGGCGACCACGAGGGATCGCCCCTACGTTTTATCCCTTTTTTTATCTGCGTCATCTGCGTCCACCTGCGTCCATCTGCGGATTGCATCCCAAACTGTTGTAAAAATTCACACCTGTGCCATCGCGTCACATATTCCATTTCCAATTCTATTTTATATCCCATTGTAATTCAATAACTTAAAATAATTCTCCCCCAATTGGCACGCTATTTGCTCAATACCTTTACCGCACGCAAAAATCTCAACGGAGAAATATGCGGTGAAACCAATTTACTACATAGTGCTTCTGATAGCGGTCTCTCTACACGGCTGCACCACCTATGCTCACTTTTCAGGCGACTTTCGCACGAGCCTGCGTACGCGAAATTACGAAGACGCCCGTGCAAAAATCAAAAAGTCGAAAAAAAGAGGCAACCAATTGCTCTATCTCCTCGAAAATGGCCTCCTCACCCACTATCAGGGCCACTACGAAACATCCAACCGCTATTTTGCAGAAGCCGAGCGCCTATCAGATCGACTCTATACCCGCTCGGTTTCCCGTGAAGCCGCCGCATTTGTGACCAATGACGCCATACGCAACTATCGCGGCGACAGCTTTGAAATGGTTGCCGTTCACTACTATCGCGCACTGAACTACTGGTATCTGGGCCTCCCAGAAGACGCCCTTGTCGAATGTCGCAAAGCCAATTTGAAACTCGACCAATACGCCATCCACAATGGACGGACGAGTTACAAAAATGACGCCTTCATTCACTACATCACCGGCCTATTCTACGAAGCCACTGGCGAATTCAACGACGCCCGCGTCTCCTATCAGCACGCTCAAGACGCCTATTCATACTACGAAAAAAAGTTTCACACCGCCCCACCTCAAACCATCTCTGAAGATCTCGAACAGGTAGATAACATTCTCAACGGCGAGGGAGCCGACATGCGCTTTGCCTCGCTCACCATCCTGCCTTTTGTGCAGCCCGCGGGCAATGGCGAACTCGTGATCTTTTCTGAAATCGGTTTTATTCCTCGCAAAGTACAAGAGGAAATTGATCTGCCTATTTACGAAGAGGACATCAAACGCGGCAAGGACGACAAAATATCTTCCGTCGCCACCGAAATCTCACGCCGCCGTCACCGCGTATATCCCATTCGCGATGTCGATTACTGGTTGCGCGTCACCCTTCCCAAATACGAAGCCATTACCCCGCGCACAAAGCGCATTTTCATCCGCGCAGGAGACCGCACCGTTCAAACGCAGATCGTCCAAAATTATGCCGCGATTGCAAAAACATCGCTCCAGGATCACTACCCGAGGATTATGATCAGAACAATTGCACGCGGGCTTGTGAAATACATAGCCCACCGAGAGGCCAAAGACGAAAATGAAGTCCTCGGTTTCTTCGTCAACCTGTTCAACATCTCAACCGAAATCGCCGACACGCGCAGTTGGGTCTCATTGCCCCACAATATTCAAATCGGCCGCCTCGAACTACCGCCCGGCACCCACACCATCACCCTCGAAGCCCGCGACGCCAACGGGCGTATTATCGAAACAGAAACATTTACCAACATCGAAATCAAACCCGGCCAACGCACGTTCTTGAATCACAGGATATATCAATGATACGCAATCATCTCAATCCACAAGGAGGAACACAATGAAAATTTCACACCGAAGCCTTCTGTTCATCATCGTTCTCGGCCTGTTCGTTTCAACCGCAAACGCGGCGCAATCAGACCTGCCGCCCACGCGAGGGATTGTCGTCAACCTCGTCGAATGGGACGGTGGAGAACTGCCCGCGGTTTATGAACGCACCGACCAGCTTCCCTTTACCCGTGAAGACCTGTTGCAATTGGTACAGAGCGACTTTAAACCCGACCAAATCGCACAGATGGTTTCTGAACGACGCTATGCAGGCGATGCATCTGCCGAAGGGCTGATCGCGCTCAAACAAGCTGGTCTTGAGTCCGTCGTCATACAAGCCATATCCAAACACGCGCTCGCACCCAATCAATCGCTCAACCTCACCATTTACTTGACCTTTGACGGCCATTCCCAAACAGCGCGCCACCGCTTTCTCTACGTCATCATTCCCGACGGAGAAATCCAGCGCGTCTTCACTGCCGACTTAAACACCGTGCTCGCCGGACAGTGGAAAAGAGACACCCTGATCGATGCCACAGACCCCTTACTCCCGCGAAAAATTCGGCGCGTCACCTTCTCGGGAACAATCCCGCTCAAAACACACGGCAGCAAAACCGTTCGGATTTTCACATCTTCGCGCCCGGGGATCCATCAAATCGACGAGATACCGGCAATAGACCTCTCACGGGTTCAAACGTATCAAATGGATTATCCAGTCAGTTCACCCATTCAAGACTGCCGCGCCTACATTCGCTACAAACAAGATGTTGTGCTACCGGACAAATGGCACATGATTGACACGCGGATGGAATGCGAGTGGCGGTGATAAGAATTAAAAATTAAAAATTGAGAATTAGAAATTAGGAACGATATACAACTGCGTAGCAGTTCGTTAAGAGGTGAAAGTAGAGGGCCGACTGCTAACCACTAATCACTAACTACTGCCCCATGAAACTCCACCTTATGACACTATTGATCTTATCCTTTTGGCCCTCTGCGAATTATTGCCAGGAACTTTATATTGGATTTGGATTTGGGGCTGGTCCCGCATTTCCCGTGATAAACCAAACTCAATGGCAGGACCGACGGCAAAATCCTTTAGAAAATAAAATTTGGAAGAGGAACAAGCGATCAGTTGGTGGATTGAATGGATCCACCTCTTTCAATCTCCTCAGAGCGCAGATGGGACTTGCGATAAACAGTGAGTTTTTTATTGGGTACGAACCACTCGAGTTGTCTTTGCACGGATCTTTTTTTCGCATGCCTCAACGGATATTAGAAAATATCCGAGAATCCCACTCGTTTGATTTTGGTGGATGGCTCAATTCGCTTCTAGTCGAATTGAGATGCCAAATGTCAGCAGGGCTGATACAAACCTATGTAAGCGGCGGATTAGGGGCTTTCATCTTTCGTTCCGCAGATCATCAAAAGGAGATTCCATTGTTACATTTTGGCGGTGTAGTTGGGATCGGCAGCGAATTTGCCTTCAAAAAGAGAACACATTTTTTTAGTGAAATCCGTTTGCAAGGCGTAAAATTTAGAGGTCAACAAGAAGATGTTTCCGAAAAGATAACAGGCACATTGAGTATTATTGCTGGATGTCGATTTTGGATCGCCGTCGAATAACAATTTGAGCGTAGCACTTCGTCCTATCGCCTTTCACCTTTCACCTTTCATCTGTGGTTGCATTTTGACTTTCTCACCTCTCAACAAGGAGATAGACCATGAAACTCATCACCTATGCAGCAATCGCTCTGATCGGTATCACAACCGGATGCGCCGGTCCCAGAGCCTTTACAAAAGGGACGTATGAAGATCCCAAAACCATCGCCCTGCTCGACGACCGCTTTAACGAAAACGACATGCAACTCATCGCCAAAAAAGTCGTCAATTCAATCCTCGAAGCACCATTGCACAGACCCGAACCCGCCATCATGCTCGGCAAAATGCGCAACCGCACCACCGAACACATCGACATGGTGGCCCTCTCTGACAAAATCAAAACCGCATTGATCCAGAGCGGCAAAGTGCGCTTTGTCGATGTCACCAACCGCAAAGACATCGCCACAGAATACGACTATCAACAATCCGGCTACGTCGATCCCACACAGGCCAAAGCACCGGGCAAACAGACCGGATCAGACATGATCCTCACGGGCACACTCAGCGCGAATGTGCAGGAAGTGGGCAAAGAAAAACTCATCTACTACAAAGCCACCTTCCAACTGACGGACCTGACCACATCGGAAATTATATGGACAGACGAAAAAGAAATCCGCAAAGCCTACAAAAAGCGCAGCATCGGATTGTAATTGCGCAGGAAACCTGGGATTATTAGGTTGGGGAATTACGAATTGGGAATTGAGCATTAAAAATTAAAGGTGGGGTATCCTGCACATCCTTCCATCCTTTAATCCTGATCCAGAAAGGAGCAACACAATGAAACACCTGTTATTCACATTCGCAATCGCTTTACTTTTGGGGAGCAATGCCAGCGCACAAACTGGCCGCACTGATGGGGCGGAAGACAGCGAATTTGGCAAAGGGGGATACCCTTTTGGTAGTTCGGGCCATCGCGTCTATCTCAACACCGCTTTTGGCTCTGGCTTTTTCGACCTGACGGACGTCAACAAAACGCGCACGGGCTTTCTCTACGGGATTGAACTCGGCGTCGAAATGGACCAGTGGCTCGGCATTCAAGCGGGCTATAATTATCTTTCCGACCGCGACATGTCCATCTTCAGCCTCGGCTCGCGTTTTGCCTACGCCTTTGACCCCTTTGTGTACCACGTCTCGCTCAACGCCGGGCTATACGCGCCCAATGAAGGCAGCCGCAACTTTGGTTTGGCACCCGGTGCTGGCATAGACATCGTCCTCCACAAAAGGGTGCGTATCGGACTCGACTACAAACACGACTTTATCTTTACCGACAACCGCACCACCGACATGGACCGGGTTTATGCGGGCCTCAAATTTTTCTTTTAAGCGACCAGCTTTTAGTATTGAAGCATGCATGGGAAAAGCCTCGTTGGCAACCTGACCAACGAGGCTTTTTAAGTAGCAAATCCGAGACCACAGGCATCAGACTGGCTCAGTGTAGAGACTGATAAAGATCAGAAAGTCGGAAAAACCAACTGTTCCGTCTTCATTAAAGTCAAACCGAAGATCAGTGGTTCCATAAGCCTCGGCAAATGCACGAAAATCTGACATACCAATGACCCCATCGCCATCGGCATCGGCACGCTCAACCAGTGGCACTCGATACACATACGCGGAGCCTCTGCGGTTGTCGCCCCCGGCAGCCCCAACCACGACGACTCCCCTATCCACGGACACAGCCTCCCCAAAGTAGTCATTGGCAATCCCATCGGCGGCGATCAACTTGGCCGTTTCTGTCCACATCTCACCATCATACGTGAACACATACGCCGAGCCAGAAAACCCACCATTGTCGGCGTCCCCAAGAGCACCTACGACAATAGTGCGACCAGACACATCCACAGAATGCCCGAAAAGGTCATGAGCTTCGCCATCAGAAGCGATCAACTTGGCCGTTTCTGTCCACATCTCACCATCATACATGAACACATACGCCGAGCCAGAGTACCTGCCAACGCCAGCGTCCCTATCAGTACCCGCGACAATGGTGCGACCATCTACAGACAAAGAATGTCCAAGAAAGTCATAGACTTCGCCATCGGAAGCGATCAGCTTGGCCGTTTCTGTCCACATCCCTCCATCATACCTGAACACATACACCGCGCCTCTCCGCCTATCGTCCCCTTGAGCACCTGCGACAATAGTGCTCCCTGAAATAGACACAGACCGCCCGAAGCTGTCACGTCCTTCGCCATCGGAAGCCGTCAACTTGACCGTTTCTACCCATGTCTCACCATCATACGTGAACACATACACCGCGCCAGAGGATCTGCCATTGTCGTCGTCTCCATGAGCACCCGCGACAATGGTGTTCCCTGATACAGACACAGAATACCCGAAGTCGTCATTGGCTTCGCCATCGGAAGCCGTCAACTTGACCGTTTCTGTCCACACCCCACCATCATACGTGAACACATACGCCGAACCTCTATCATCGTCATCCCCTGGAGCACTCACTATCATAGTGCGACCATCCACAGACATAGAATGTCCGAAATAGTCATCAGCTTCGCCATCGGAAGCGGTCAACCTGGCCGTTTTTGCCCACGTCTCACCATCATACGTAAACACATACACCGAGCCTCTCTTATCGTCATCCCTATCAGCCCCAACGGCAATGGTGCGACCATCCATAGACAAAGAATGTCCGAAGTCGTCACTAATATAACCATTACTATCGGCAGCGATCAGCTTGGCCGTTTCTGCCCACATCCCACCATCATGCGTGAACACATACGCCGAGCCTCTATCATTTTCATCTCCAAAAGCACCCACGATAATGGTATTCTCTGAAACAGACACAGAATGCCCCAAAAAGTCATAGGCTTCCCCATCGGAAGCGATAAACTTGGCCGTTTCTGTCCACATCTCACCATTATACGTGAATACATACGCCGAGCCAGAGAACCTGCCACTGTCGGCATCCCTATCAGTACCCACGGCAATGGTACGACCATCCACAGATACTGAATGTCCGAAATAATCAAAGGCTTCACCATCAATGGGGGTCAACTTGACCGTTTCCGTCCACATCCCACCATCATGCCTGAACACATACACCGAACCAGAAAGCCTGCCGTTGTCGCCGTCCCTTGGAGCACCCACGACAATGGTGCTATCTGAAATAGAAACAGATTGCCCGAAGAGATCATAGGCTTCCCCATCGGAAGCGACCAGCTTGACCGTTTCTGCCCACATCTCACCATCATGCGTGAACACATACGCCGAGCCTCTCCGCCTATCATCCCCCTGAGCACCCACGACAATGGTGCGATCATCTATAGATACAGAATACCCGAAGAGATCATAGGCTTCCCCATCGAAAGCGACCAGTTCGACCGTTTCTGTCCACATCTCACCATCATACGTGAACACATACACCGAGCCTCTATCATCCTCATCCCCAAAAGTACTCACGACAATAGTACTATCTGAAACAGCCACAGATGCCAAACCGGTCCAAAAATTGGCATCGGGGTTGATATCAGGAGCGAGTTTTGCTGTTTCTGTCCATATCTCACCATCATACGTAAACACATACGCCTGGTATGTGCTACCCACAACGATGGTGTTTCCATCTACATCCACAGAATGCCCGAAGTAGTCAATGGCTTTGCCATCGGCGGGGATCAACTTGGCCGTTTCTATCCACGCCCCATCATCATACGTGAACACATACGCCGAGCCTCTGTCATTTGCGTCTCCCAAAGCACCCACGACAGCAGTGTTTCCATCTACGGATACCGAATACCCCAGAGCATCGGAAATTCTGGTCACTTCGCTATCCAAATCCGTTAGTCTAACTTGTTGCACAAATGGACCAATAGTGCCACCGGTGGCAGAGAGGTGAACGCCTTTTGAACGAATGCGGGCGGTCAAGTTGTATGAATTTTGGAACTGGTCGCCTGACAAAGTCGGGACAATGTAGGAATTTAAAACGTCGTTCCGAAGCCTGTTGATCTCACGGGGGAACAGCTCGCTAAGAAGTTGTTCATGGAGCGTTTGTTCATCGCTTCCCAATTGTTGCTCAATATTTTTAGCGGCTTGCGCCCCACCTTGCCCCATCGCCATGCTGACAGCGGCAGTCAGCAAGAGACAAATCAACATATATTTATTCTCCCAAAAACGACAAAAAAACATATAATGCCCTTTCTGATATTAACTACATTTCGTACGTGGGATCCCTATAACTTTTACAGGAGCACCTCTACTCACCTACCCAAACACCTCACTCGCGACAAAAGCCATACCCAGTGCAGCGGCAGAATCGCCGCCGCGCGCCCATTCGAATTGTGTTGAGACAGCCTGCGTATCAAAGGGATTTTCGAGATAGATCGGCCACGACCCGTCTTCAAAACCTTCGATTACCCACGCCATATACCGATCACGAAAAGACGCTTCTGAAAGCCCCCCACCGATCACCACAAGCCCCGGATCAAATAACCGCACCCAATTCGCTATCGCATAACCCAGAATAAATGCCTGCTCCTTAAAAAGCGACACGGCAAGCGGATCGTCATTTTCCGCGTAATCGCGGAGTTGATACGCCTTTTCCTCAATTGACGCATCTGAAGCATTCAGCGCGTGATCCTTCCATTTATCCTGCGCCAATTCAATCCCAAGCCTGCGTCGCAACGCCATAAGCGACACCCAGGCCTCCGCACACCCCGTCAGACCACACGAACAATCTGGCAACTCGCCACCGGCCTCCCGAAATGGAACCGAAGCATGCCCCACTTCCAGCGCGAGACCATTTGATCCTTCGTAAATCTGCCCACCTGACAAAACCAATCCACCGCCCAGACCCGTTCCTGGTGCAATAAGCAAAAGACCCGCATCGCAATCTGACCGCGCCGCGTATTCACCAGCTGCCGCTGCATTGCCGTCATTTGTCATATACACGGGCACCCCCGCACGCGCAGAAAACTCGTCGCGAATATTCGTTCCCACCCAATCCGCACCCAGATTGGCCTGCACTCGAATCACGCCATTACTACTCGGCGCAGGCACATCCAGTCCAATACCCGCAATATCCGATTGCCTTCTCCCAGCGCGATCAGTCAATAACCCCAGTGCTTCCTCAAGCTGTACAAACGTAGCCTCATACCCATCTTTGACGCGGCTCGCCACCTCCACCATATCGCCCAATAAATTGCCAGACGCATCGACGAGAATGGATTTCACACTCGTTCCCCCGATATCCAGGCCCGCAAAACAGCGCGGATCGCTCTCTCTCATAACCCTATTCCCTATCTTCTTGTAATCATAAACAACTGACGCGTCCCATCTCTGGAAATCGAAGGAAAAAGCACCTGGTCACTCGTGCGATTCCAGCAGGGCGCAGGATCACTCCTCAAATCCCCCGATATCCACTTCCCCTGATCGTATCGCCGAGTTCGCGCCCATGCCCCGTCAGCCATGCGATACATCACATACACCGTTCCGCGCTTTGGCCCCGACCCATTGATAATCCACTTCCCATCTGGGGAAAACGCATTGTCTCCGCCAGGCTCTGGAAAAACGGACTGATCCCCCAGCGTCCGTACAATTTTTTGCTCATCGGTATCGTACACCACCAGATCATCTGCATTGTGACCGAGAATCTCATGTCCTTCTAACCACTCGGGATGACCGCCAATAAAAACCTTCTGGATGGTCAAATCACTGCCATCGGGATTCACGGTAAAAGGCACATTAAGCCGCGCTTCGCGCTTATTGAACTTGCCCCGCGCATAAAAATAAATCCGATCATCATCCCGGTTCCACAGCGTATGGTTGATAAACATTTCCTTGTTTTCAACCCCCGGGTGGTAATCCCGCAACGCATCTCCCAATTGGGCAAAAGATACAATAAGCTCTTTTTTACCCGTATTCACATCTACTTTAAAAATTCCATCGTCCTCTGGATGTGCAACCCCTTCGGTCCAATCCGCCGCGCCGAGATACCCCGTCACCAACCGCAGACGCGCCATGCGCGCGTAATTTAACCCCAGAAAATAGCCGCCATTTTGCGCCACGCCGCTGTTGCCAAACGACGTATCCTCATAGCGATACTCACGAATCCTTTTCCCTATGGAAATATCGAACAAAACCGTAAAAATCTTCTGCGTCTCCGGATCGCGATCATTGAAGAAAAACTGCGTCTCCGGCGATTCGGGATTCCAATAAAACATCGTGCCCTGCTGCGGATTCCACCCTTGCGACTGGTCAATCACCTGAACCGAATACCCATTTTCAGTATCGATCAGAATCACATCCGCTGCCTCGCCAGGTCCGGGCATATGATCCTGAAAATCATTCCGCAATGAAACGATATAACGACCGCTCTGGTTCCAGGGTATGGTTTGCGATTGACCGATATACCCAAAAAAATGATGTTTGGGACCATGCGTAATCTGCTCAACTCTAAGCTCAAAAGAATCCGACATTTCTTATCCTTAAAAAAGACATGCATGCGTCTATCTGACGGGCAGGCACGAGCGGTTTACAACGGGTCGCTGTCCAGACCCGTTCACGCACTGCCCCTACATTCATTTCATCTGCATTTATCTGCGTCCATCTGCGGATCACACTCCTATCGCATACCCATCGCGCCTCGGATCTGCACCGCCCATCAGCGCGCCCGATTCTACATCCACCACAATACCCTGTGCGCCTCCACAAACAGGGGAATAATCGGGCAACACCTTCACATCGTGCCCACGCGCTTTTAGTGCGCGCCGAACAGACTTCGACATCCGCCTTTCAATGGACACCTGTGTACCCGCAGTTTCTATGCGAAACCGAGGTGCCTCAATCGCCGCCTGTATATTCATGCCGTAATCCAGCACATTGGTCAAAAATTGCACCGATGTTTGTTGAATCCCCCAGCTTCCCGGCGTACCCAGCGCAGAAAAAAGCGCGCCATCTCGAAATACCAGCATCGGCGACAGGCACATATCCACTTTTTTGTGGGGTGCAATACAATTTGGGCTATCGGGCACCAGATCGCCCCACCGAATAAAATTGTTCAAAAACATGCCCGTATTGCCCATCATCACCCCCGACCCAAAACCCGATCCCAAACTCTGAGTTATAGCCACGGCATTGCCATCGCCATCGACCACATCGAAATGCGTCGTGCATTCATTGAGCCATGCCATTGGATCGCCTGGTTCAATCTCACCCGGCAACTTCGTCGCCGGATACCACTCGCCCCGATGCACACCCGCCCGGTCTCCAATCTGCTTTCGGCGCTCAGCCGCATAACCCTTAGCCAGCAATCCTTCAACCGGAGCCTGCGGGGCTGCCGCGTATTCTATCCGATCCGCATTGCCCAACTTCACGGCTTCGATAAACAGATGCAATGCCTGTTCAGAGTGGTGTTCCATTTCCGCCAGATCGTATCCTTCCAGCATATTGAGCGTTTCCAAAATCTGAAATCCCGCGCTCGGTGGCGGCGGACAAAATACCTCATAGCCACGATAGGTCGTCGCTATCGAATCGACCCATTCCGGTTCAAAATCCGCCAAATCGCGCTCGGACAACCAGCCCCCTTCCCCCTGGATATATCCCGCCATTTCGCGCGCGAGATCGCCTCGATAAAAAACCTCTGCTCCCCCTTCAGCGACCCGCCGAAATGTTCGCGCCAAATCCTTTTGAATCAGAATCTCCCCCGGCAGAGGTCCGCGCCCACGCGACAGAATAACGCGTTCAGCCCTGTCGTTCATCCGACCGCCACTATTGGACATCGACTGGCTATTCTTCACCGTCACAGCATACCCGTTCTCCGCCAGATCAATCGCAGGGGCAAATACTTCTGCAGGCGTCATCGTGCCATAGCGTTCCAACAATTCCAACCAGCCACCACAAGCACCCGGCGTCAAACACGAACACGGCCCAGCATCTTTATCCGTCGGACTATCAAACAACTCAGCATGTGCTTGATACGGTGTTCGCCCACAATAATCCAGGACGCGCCTGCGGTCGTTTTTTGCATCATATACAATCGCATAACCCACCCCCGCAATGCCAGACATATAGGGTTCAACAACATTGAGCGCGGCAGCAACCGCAACCGCAGCATCAAACGCATTGCCCCCTTCAAGTAACATCCGCACGCCGGATAGCGCAGCCTGCGGATGCGCACACGCAACCATACCGCGCGTGCCTGTAACCGTTGGTCTATGTGTCACACCATGTGTTGAAAAAGCCATAATACTGCTCCTGAAGATTTGATTTCCGCACTCAATAGGCCGAATTAAAATCAGAACAATCTACATCCAGCAGGATAAATTGGCAACCATAGAGTCATAGCGATTGTCGTTGCAGAATCTATTGCCCCATTCGCTACGCCAACGTATATTGCTCATCCGCTATCCCATTCATCCATAATCTGGGAAGATATTTTATGGACCCCGTACAACTCACGCGCGAATTTGTATCCTTCAACTCGACCAGCTATTTGAGCAATGTCGATTGCTCAAACGCCATGGCAGAAAGAATGCACGACGCCGGTCTAACAGTAGAACGCATCCCCTACACAGACCCCAACGGCGTTCCCAAACTGAACCTCGTCGGCAAAAAAGGAAATGGCACCGGTGGCCTTGCCCTCATGGGACACAACGATGTCGTACCCGCCGAAGGTTGGGCATGGGACCCTTTTGAAGTCGTCGAAAAGGGATCCCGTATCTACGGACGCGGCGTAGCCGACATGAAAGGTTCTGTCGCGTGCATGATCGCTACGGCAAGCCATTTCTCCATCGACGAACTCAAGCACCCCATCTATGTGGTCGTCACCGGAGATGAAGAAATCAACTGCGGAGGCGCCGATGTCGTCGCCCAAAAATCCGAGGTATTAAAAAAATCCAACGTGCGCTACGGCATTATTGGCGAACCGACTCTGCTCGACGTGGTACACGCCCACAAAGGCTCGGTTAAAATCAGCGTCACAGCCACGGGAAAAGCCACGCACAGCAGCACGGGAACAGGCATCAACGCCAATCACAAACTCATCCCCTTCCTCAACGACATGCTCGCCATAGACCGCGAACTTAAAACCAATGAAAAATACCTCAACAACGCCTTCACACCCCCACATGCCACGCTCAACACCGTCATACACGGGGGAGAACAGGCGTCGAACATCACCACGCCAGAAAGCGGGGCAACCCTCAACATGCGTCCCATGCCCGGACAAGATTTCGCGCCCTTACTCGACAAAATCAGAACACTGGCCGAAGAACGCGGAGTCCACGTCGATATCTACGACGGCCTCGCCCCACTCCACACCCCGGTAGAATCTCGCATCGTACAAGAAGCTCTCTCCGTCACAAACAAGGACGAACCCAAAACCGTAGCCTACGGCACCGATGGCATGATCTTTGGCAAAACCATGGAACTCGTCGTACTCGGTCCCGGCAATATCCAACAAGCACACACCATTGACGAATGGATCGAAATCGAACAACTCCATCAAGCTGTAGATACCTTCTCGGAAATGGTGCGGCGGTTTTGTAGTTAGTACTCTTCCTTCCACAAATGAAAAAGCCCCGTGATCTCTCAATCACAGGGCTTTTTCATTTGTCACCTATGTGTAATCGGACTGGCGCGAACCATTACCCACCAGCAATCGACGTCACAAAATGAACCTCGCTGTTGGGGGGTATCTGTGTCCGCAACCCTTCTTCGGTGACAACGCCATCAATCGCAACAGCCAGTCCCGGTGCAATCCGATAATCCTCGTACACCACCCGATCTTTAATACCGGGAAATTGCGCATCCAGATTTTCGATCACCTCGCGCAACGTATTGCCACCAACAACCACCTTCTCCTGGCCATCAGTCAATTTGCGCATCAGCGAAGGAATCCACACTTCAGGCATAATCAAAACTCCTATTTCTCTGGTCCTCTCAGGCCGAACCATTTCCACCGTTTTTATCCCACCAGGCTTCCAACACGCGCGGAGGCGACATGGGCAACTTGGTCAGACGCAAGCCAATAGCATCGTAAATCGCATTGGCAACCGCTGCTGTAGGTGGCACAATCGGCACCTCTCCCACTCCGCGCACACCATAAGGATGTCCCGGATTGGGAACCTCGACAATATGCGCGTCAATCATCGGCAAATCCAGACACGTAGGCATCCGATAATCCAGTAAGCTGCTATTCCGCAAAATGCCATCTTCATCGTACACATACTCTTCGTTGAGCGCCCAACCAATCGCCTGCGCCACGCCGCCCTGCATCTGCCCCTCCACATAAGGCGGATAAATCGCTTTTCCCGCATCCTGGAAAATCGACGCACGCAAAATATCGACCTTGCCCGTATCGGGATCGACCTCCACATCCACAATCGCCACAGCATAAGCACCCCCAACACCTGTGGGTTTTGCCGTGGCGCGCCCCATCACCGGCCCGCCCGTTGAATCGAGTTGCGCCGCCAAATCCTTAAACGTAATTGACTTCGACGGATCGGACTTCGATTGGAATACCCCTTGATCGAACTCGACATCATCCTCGGAAATCTCCCACAGCATCGCCGCACGCGCCATCATCTGTTCTTTGATATCCTGCGCGCACTTATAAGCCGCCCAACCCGTCGCAAATGTCGTGCGCGAACCACCCGTCACACCCGTATAACCAATCGAATCCGTATCGCCCACCTGCGGGCGGATCTGCTGCTCTGAAATGCCCAGCACCTCGGCCATCTGCATCGCAACCGAGGTACGCGTACCCCCAATATCTGTTGAACCTTCTACCAGATTGATCGTCCCATCGTCATTCACACTCGCAGCCGCACTCGAAACACCGCCCCCATTGCCCCAGAAACCAGATGCCACGCCGCGACCGCGATATTTCCCATTGAGTGCCGTCTGATAGTGGTCAGAAGAGACCGCAGCGCGAACGCATTCCTCGTGCCCAATGCGCTTATTCACGGGACCATCTGCACGGCGCGTGCCTTCTTTTGCAGAATTGTTCAACCGAAATTCCAGCGGATCAACCCCCAATTTCTCGGCGAGTTCATCCACCACAGTTTCAACGGCATAAGCCGCATTCGTCGTGCCCGGCGCGCGATAAGCCGAAGAGGAGGGCTTGTTGTTCACCACATCATAACCATCCACCAGAACATGCGGGATAATATAAGGTGCCAACATATTGCGCGCACCCGCGCCCACGGGACTGCCGGAAAAAGCCCCTGCCTCATAGGCCAATTCGCTCTCGGCAGCGACGAGCTTACCATCATTGGTCGCGCCCATCTTCACCCGAATCCACGAACCCGACGTCGGGCCAGTCGCCTGCAAGACCTCGGTGCGAGTCATAATCATTTTTACCGGATGCCCGGTCTTTCTCGACAATAGCGCGGCAATCGGTTCCAAATACGCTTTGATCTTACCGCCAAATCCCCCGCCAATCTCCAGGGGTACAACCTTAATTTGCGACACGGGAATGCCCAAAATTCTCGCAGTCTGATCCCGCACGCCAAACGCGCCCTGATTGCTGCACCAGATCGTCACCACCCCATCGGCATTCCACAACACCGTGGCATTTTGTGGTTCAATATAGCCCTGATGTACCATATCTGTGCGAAACTCGCGCTCGACAATCACATCGGCTTCTGCAAACCCCTGCTCGATATCGCCCAATTCCGTGCGAAAATGCGACGCCACATTGCTGAAATTCTCGCTCTGCTCGCCCATCGAACGGGTTCTCTGATCTTCATGCACCAGGGGCGCGTCATCCTCCATCGCCTCCCGCACATCCAGCACATGAGGCAGCACCTCGTATTCGACCTCAATCAAATCCAGCGCTTCTTCGGCAATATGGATATTGGTCGCCGCCACTGCCGCCACGGGATATCCCTGATAGAGCACCTTCTCGCGTGCCAGCACTGCCGCACACATATCCTTAACCCGCACCACCTCTTCGCCCAAATCGGCCAACTGCTCCTCAGCATTGAGCACCAAATCCTGCCCCGTGACAACCGCACGCACGCCTTCAAGCGCTTCGGCCTTGCTCGTATCAATCGACTTAATCCGAGCATGCGCATACGGGCTTCGCAAAACGCTGGCATGCAACATATCGGGCAAATTGAGATCCGTACCGTAAATCGCCCTGCCCGTCACCTTATCTGCGCCATCGTGCCGCACCGGCCGCGTCCCCACGACCTTATAATCCGTAATCCCCAAATAATCTTCCTGTGGAATAGCCATTCTTCCTCCTGTGAGTTTGTTGTATCAGAAATACATTTTTCGAAATTTGTCATCAAAACAACTAAGCGACTTGCCTTGCCTTCGCGGCTTTGTCCAGATCGTAAGTCGCTTGCATGTTCATCCAGAGCCTGGCCGACGTTCCCAGAGTCACAGCAAGATCGAGTGCTGCGTCAGCAGTCACGCCTCGCTCGCCTCGAATAAGCGCGTTAAGTCGCGCGCTGCTCCAACCAATTTTCTCCGCAAACACCGTCTGACTCATACCCATAGGTTCGAGAAACTCTTCAAGAAGCATCTCACCCGGATGGAAAGGGTTCTTTGGTTGTCGCTCCATAGGTCTTTCCTCAGCCACCAGTTCCCAAGCCGCTTTAGTAGCGAGTCCACTCATACTGCTCCTCGAAAGCTTTAAAGGTCAATTTTCTAGGTCCGCAATGGCTACCATGGAGAGTTCACTGCTATGTGAGAGGCGTTAGGATGGCGTGGACCTACTATCGGTTTCCAAGCATCAGCCAAGTATGCCTCCACACCATCGCGGAAATGCTCCTGTACTTTTGCCCAAGTTACATAAAGACCCATATGTTCATATTTCTGAATACCTAGTTCATCGCGGCAAAAGAGACTACCCATATCAATCTTACTTGCGATTGTCATTGCGGCATGGTTTTAGCCGCAATCCAGAAGGTTTTGCTGTTCATGTCTATATGGGGCATGATTTACGCCACGATGCACTAGATCTTTTCGATGTTCGGCTATGCGTTCTTTAATATCCCCTTGACCAACGTACACCGCCCAAGGTTTAGTACCCCCATGCCAAATTATATAGACGCCACAGGGCTTATTGTTGAAATGCGCGTGTTCCAAGTTTACAGAATTCAGCTTGCACCAGACATTGCCTTCACACCTTGTCCAGTTCAGGTGCAATGATAGTGCCTCCTTAGGGGGAATCGGTATGCTCATTGTCTGCCTCCGAAAGTTCTTGTGGTTCGCCAGTGCCTTGTATGACTTGATCGGGCTGCAATTCTTCCGGAACAGTAAAGTAACTTGCTGGCACTTGTGTACAAGTCTCCTCAATGCGTTGGAACACTGACTTCGTGTCTGGATCATTTGCATGTTGATCAACCAAGCCATTCACCGATCTCTGTGCCTCAATTGCCTCTGCAATCCTCTGCCTGTTGCGCCCATCAAGAATATCAGTCCTCATTTGTGTCGGCAGTATTGGCAAGCCTATGATGTGTTGGACAAACCTAAAGAATGTATCATTAACGGCCTCTCCTACTCTCACCATTGCGCTAGCTGGCGCAACCTGGAAGTAGTTGTTGTCCTGCTCAATTAATTCAATATGAATATGCACATCATCAAAACGCACCCGATGAATAAGGGCTTTTTGAGGAAAGGTATATGCAGAAACCGGATATGGAATATCATATCGTTTCATTTACCAAAGCTCTTCTCTCTTCCGGGAAAAAATAACGCAGACCACGCCCTCTGTCCAGTCTTTAATCATCCATCACTGATCTTGATACCCGCCAAAGTCTCAATAGTCTTTGTCACAGCAGAGAAATCGAGTTCTCCTGCGCCCAGACTACTGGCGGCAGCATACATTTGATAAGCCACAGCCCCCAGAGGCACGGGCACATTCATCACGCGCCCCATCTCCACACCAATACCGATATCCTTCTTCATCAAATCGAGCATAAACCCCGGCGCGTACTCATCCTTGAACACAAAATCAGCAACGCGCGCCTGAAAAGCCGACGAATCGCCCGAACTCACGCTAATCACCTGCCGCATCACCTCGGGATCAGCACCCGCTTTAACGCCCAGGGTAAGACCCTCTGCAATCGCCGCCATCGTAATACCGCCGAGCAACTGATTGACAATTTTAACCGTTTGCCCAACGCCAACATCCCCCACATGAAAAATATTCTCGCTATTGCCCATCGCGTCAAAAATCCCCTGACAGCGATCAAAGTCATCCTTTGCCCCGCCCGCAATAATAGTCAGCGTACCGTTAATCGCCCCAATATCGCCGCCACTTACCGGCGCATCCATCACGCGAACCCCTTTTTGCGACGCCTGCTCTGCCACATCCTGAATGGTCAACGGCGAAATCGTACTCATATCCACAATGAGATCGCCATCAGACGCCCCGGCCAAAACGCCCTGATCGCCCAAAATAACCTCGCGAACCTCGGGGTCAGCCGTCACAATCGTAATAATAATATCCGCAGCCTCGCCCACAGCCTGTGACGAAGGCACAAAAGTCGCTCCCGCGCCCTCCATCTCGGCCACAATCTCGTCTCGACGCGCATAAAATGTCACATCAAAACCGGCCTGCAACAAATTGTGGCACATAGGCTTCCCCATAATGCCCAGACCGACAAATCCAATTTTATCCATCTCGCCACTCCTTCCCTGGTAAAACATCTATTTGTCTTTGACAACTGAAATACTTCAATATAATATAACCTTAACCTGCCCTATCGTCACAATAAAGAGCCAACCATGAACACAAAAACATCCTCCGACCCTTTACTCATCGGTATCGATGTTGGAACCACCAACATCAAAGCCCTGATCTTTGATCCTCGGGGCCACGAGATCGCCCGTGCACAATCCAAAACGCCCACGCACCATCCACAGCCAGAATGGGCATATTACAAACCCGATGAACTCTGGGAAACCGTGTGCGGCGTCCTGAAAAAGGCCATAGCACAAATCGACAACCCCGCCAACATCACCGGCATAGCCACCGCGAGCATTGGCGAAACGGGCATCCCCATTGACAAGCGTGGAAATCCAACCGGTCATGCAATAGCGTGGTTTGACCAGCGCACCCGTCCGCAATGCGAACAACTGCGAAAAACCTTTGACCGTGACGAACTCTTCTCGCTTACAGGGCTTCCACTACAACCTATTTCTGGCCTGTGCAAAATCCTCTGGATACGCGAACATCAGCCCGAAGCCTTTGCGCGAACCGCGACCTGGCTCAACACTGCCGATTATATTGCTTTCCGACTATCAGGCACACCCGCCACCGACTATTCGCTCGCCTCTCGCACCCTTGCCTTTGACCTCCACAGGCGACAATGGGCAAACGACCTCCTCAGTGAAGTCCGTCTTTCTCCAAATCTCTTTGCGCCACTTTGCGCTGCGGGAACAGACCTTGGTCCCATCCTTCCCGACATCGCACGCGAAACCGGCCTGCCTCAACACACGCGAATATGCGCTGGTGGACACGACCATATTTGCGGCGCACTTGCCGTTGGCGTTACAGAACCGGGAACAATGCTCAATTCTCTGGGCACCGCAGAAGCCCTGTGCCTGCCCATTTCCCAGCCGCTTACAGACCCGCAAATAGGCCGCCAAAACTTCACCATAGGCGCACATGTCGCACCCGACCAATATTACTTCCTCGGCGGATTGTTCACAAGCGGTGCGAGCATCGAATGGTTCCGCAGCTTATTTGGCGAAGGCGCAGACTATAACACCTTAATTTCTGAAGCGAGCGAATCCCCCCCCGGCAGCCTGGGCGTTGGCTTTCTCCCACAACTGCGCTTTACCAACCCACCCCATGCAGAAGCCATAGCGCGCGGCACATTTATTGGTCTGACACCCGATGCCAACCGCGGCACGCTCTTTCGTGCAATCCTCGAAGGTCTATCTCTGGAAATGCGCCTTATGATCGAGGCGTCTAAATCCCATCCCGACGTGCCCGAAACAAAAAATATTGTCGCGATCGGCGGAGGTATCCGCAACCAACTCCTCATGCAAATCAAAGCCACCGTTCTCAATCAGCCCATCGCCCTCGCCGAAATGGATGAAGCAACGGCTCTGGGCGCGGCAGTGCTCGCGGGATTAGGCACAGGTGTTTACACAGACGTAGCCAATGCCCTGCATACGCTTGACATCCCCATGCACACCGTTCACCCCATCCCCGAACAGGTTGCGCATTACAACACAATTTACAACCGCGTACACAAACAAATTTATCCGGCCGTACAGGATCTGCATCACCAGATTGACCAAATCCAGATGGCAACGGTCAGATAGCCTTATCTTTGCCAATCTCCATATTCCGAAATTGCAAATCGCACAACTCGCGATAAAGTCCACCCCTATCAAACAACGCCTCATGCGTTCCGCACTGTGCGATCTCGCCCTGATCCAGTACCAGAATGCAATCTGCATGTTGTACTGTTGACAACCGATGCGCAATAATAAACGTCGTGCGCCCTGCCATCAACCGTTCCAATGCCTGTTGCACCTGTGCCTCCGAAGCTGAATCCAGCGATGAAGTCGCTTCATCCAGCAACAAAATGCGCGCGTCTCTCAACAGAGCACGCGCAATCGCAACCCTCTGCCGCTGTCCCCCACTCAATTTCACGCCCTTTTCCCCCACTAACGCATCGTATCCATCGGGCAATTCCACAATAAAATCGTGGGCATTCGCATCTCGCGCCGCCTGCTCAACCTCTTCATCCGCCGCGTCCAATCGCCCGTATCGGATATTTTCACCAATAGATGTGCCAAACAAATCCACATCCTGTGATACCAGCGCAATCTGGTCGCGCAGCGATACAATCTGCACATCGCGCACATCCGCACCATCCACGCGCACAACCCCAGAGGTCGCATCGTAAAATCTCGGAATCAGATTCATCAGCGTCGTCTTGCCCGCACCACTCGCCCCCACAAGTGCTATGGTTTGTCCGGGCAGAGTCTCAAACGAAATCCCTTTGAGCACCGGGCGATCAGGCTGGTATCCAAACCAAACATCTTCAAACGCCACGGCACCGCGAACATCTGCAAGTGGAAACGCACCCTCGCCATCGGCGATCTCCGGTCGCGTATCGAGCAATTCAAAAATGTGTTCTGACGCGCCCACAGCAGAATTTAAGGACGCATAAAGACGCGAAATCCCCATCACAGACCGGGAAATATTCATCGCATAAAAAATAAACGCCACCAGATCGCCTGCCGACAAGCGCCCGGCCAGCACCTCCGTGCCCCCGTACCAGAAAATCACCACCAGTGCCAGCATAAAAAGAAATGCGATACAAGCAGAAAAAACCGCTTCCATAATCACGCGATAGCGCGACGTGCGAAACAAATCTTCGTTTGCCTCGCCATATCGATTTACCTCAAAAACTTCGCGTGCAAACGCCTTGACAACCCGCACAGCCGACAGCGCTTCTTCGGCAATCGCAGTCGTATCGCCCAACCGATCCTGCACCGTGCGAGACAACTCGCGGATGCGCTGTCCAAAATAGCGCGCCCCAACAGCGGCAACCGGCGCGGCGGCAAACACCACCAGACTCAATCGCCAATTGAGAGCAACCATAGCCGCCACAGAGCCAACAGTCATAATCCCCGTCATCAAAACCTGCGAAATAGCCCCCGTCGCGGCATTTCTGATAGCTCCCACATCATTGGTCAAACGCGACATGAGTTCGCCCAACCTGTGATCGGCATAAAAGCGAAGTCCCAAAAGGTGCAAATGTGCGTAAACCTTCTTTCGCAGATCTGTCACCACGCGCTCCCCCACCCAGGAAATCCAGTAATGGCTGCCCACATGCAAAAGCGACTGAAGCACAAACAGCACCAGCATGCCAAGTGCCAGCAAATCCAACTGGTGTCGATCGCCCTGCTCAAACACAGAATCCAAAAGCGACCGCAAGCCCAGTGGAATCAGCAGCCACACACTTGAGGAAAACGCGGTAAATACCAGCCCCAGGACGAGCCGCAACAAGTATGGCCGGGCAAAAGCAAAAATTCGCTTCCACGCCAGCCACAATGCCACAGGGGAATATGTTTGGTTTTTGGTCATAAAATGAGATCCACGAAGAACACGAAGAACACGAAGAACACGAAGAACAAGAGAGGTTCTTTTTATATCTTGGACGAAAAATTTTTTGCCCCTACCTCTCACCTTTCATCTGCATTTATCCGCATTTATCTGCGTCTATCTGCGTTTATCTGCGGATGCATTTCCCCTCAAAACAGCGGTCTCCTCAACATCCACTTCGAGATCAGCCGTGATCGCCACGCCATAACAGTCTCGCGCAGCTTCGTGCGATAGCCGCTCTTGTTTGACATCCTCCAGCACCCTTTTGGGATCGCGCTCAAAAGGCGACCCATAGCCTCCACCACCCGGAATACGCAACGTCACTGACTGCCCGGGTTGGAGATCATAGCGTCCCTTTGGTGGCAGAACAGTGCCATCCGACAAAAAAAGTTCGCCACGCCTGCCATCGCCCCCCCCCAAAAAACCGCGTGGGGCATAGCGCGTGCGATCGTACATACACGAATGCAGCGTGGGATGATCGGAGTCAACAGACAAAACCATCTCTTGCCCCAGACCGCCTCGAAAGGTACCTGCACCACCGGAATTGGGAATCAGCGCGCGCCTGTGCATAATCACCGGCGACACGGACTCAATCGCTTCGGCAGGCACGCCCTTAATCCCACTGGGGAATGCCGTCGCCGAAATCCCATCATCGCCAGGACGCGCGCCCATACCACCCGCGGAAAAAAAGATATACGAAAAGCGTTCCCCCGTACGCCCTACCCCCTCCAACTGCGTATTCCAAAGCCCAGCCGACCCATCGGCAATCACGCGATCGGGAATCGCCTGAGAAAGCGCCCCAAACAGCGGTTGCGAAAGAAAATGTCCAACCAGATGCCGCGCGCCCACAGCACATGGAAATTGCGCGTTTAAGATACATCCCTCGGGTGCCGTAACTGTTATGGGCCGAAAACTACCTTCATTATTGGGAATATGCGGACTAATGGCGCATTTCAAGGGATACGTCGTATAAGCATGCGTATAATTGTACACCACATTGATCCCGCGATCTACCTGTGGCGATGTGCCCGTATAATCAACGATCAAACTGCGATCTTCGACAATTACTTTTGCGCGAATAACCAGCGGCCTATCATACCCATCGAGTTCTACTTCATCCTCATAAACGCCATTTGCAATCTCCAAAATCGCCTCTCGGGTTGCCGCTTCTGACCGGTCCAAAATCAGCCCCGACAATCCCTCTATATCAGCGAGATCGTAATTTTCCAGTGCCTGAAGCAACTTGACAGCCCCCACATCATTCCCAGCTTGCTGCGCGTACAAATCGCCGACAACCTGATCTGGCTCGCGCACATTTGCCCGCACAATAGCGATCAAATCGCGATTGATCTCCCCTTCATCAAACAATTTCATAATCGGGATATTCAAGCCCTCTTCATACACCTGACGGGCACCGGCTCCCAGCGTGCGACCGCCAATATCCATAGCATGACAGGTATTGGCAAACCACCCCACGCCCCTGCCCCGATAAAAAACGGGCGTAACAACCGTAATATCGTGCAAATGTCCCGACCCCAGCCACGGATCATTGGTGAGCAAACTATCGCCGGGTTTCAGCGTGTCAATCGGATACGCTTTCACAAAATGCCGCACGCAATTCGCCATTGTATTGATATGCCCCGGCGTCCCCGTCACCGCTTGTGCCAGCATATTGCCCGCGCGGTCAAACACCCCCGCAGACAAATCGCCAGCCTCTCTCACCACCGTTGTAAAAGAAGCGTGCATCAATGCTGCTGCCTGTTCATTCACAATTGAAATGAGGCGATTCCAAAGCACTTCTAATTCGACAGCATCAATTGTGCGATCCTTCATGCATCCTCCCTGATGAGAATCAGATTACCCGTATCATCGACATGCAACACCCATCCGGGCGGCAATACCGTAGTGGATTCGACTTCCTCGACAATAGCGGGACCTTTCAAAACAGCCCCTCTTCCGAGCTTGTCTCGCCTGTAAACCTCAGTCCTGCATTTCCCTTCTGCAAAAAGAACATCGCGCTGTCCCACGGCTCCTTGATCATCAGCGACTTCTTCAATGGATCCAGAGCCGGAAATTTCCGGCTCTGGCCCCGAAATCGTCACGCGCCAGTGAATAGCCTCAACGGGAACCCCATCGCACAGACGTCCGTATAATTTTTTGTAGGAAGCATCAAAAGCTGCTTGAATCTCGCCATCGGAACCTTCCGTCAACTCTCCCAAAGGCACGGGAACGCTTATCTCGTGCCCCTGCCCCACATAGCGCATATCTGCTGTGCGTACCACGCGGATCTCAGAATCATCAATCCCCGCCTCTCGCACAAGCGCGCGGCCTTCGTCTTCCATTTCCCCATAGAGCTTATTGACAACCTCGTGATCCAATGCGGCGATCCGCGCTACAAAACTCCGCACATAATCAAAAGCAATAGGCGCGAGCATCAAACCAAAAGCCGACCCAACACCCGCAGCCGGCGGCACAATCACCCGATCAATCCCCAACCGCATCGCAACGCCGCATGCGTGTACAGGACCAGCCCCACCCGTCGCAACCAGCGAGTATCCATTCAAATCGATCCCGCGCTCGGCAGCGTGAACCCGCGCGGCATTGGCCATATTTTCATTCACCAAATCGTGAATCCCCTGTGCGGCGCGCATGCGATCCAGCCTGGTAAATCGCGCAAATTCATCAACCGCATCCGCAGCGCGATCCACATCCAGGTCCATTTGCCCGCCCAGGAAATATTCAGCATTCAAATAGCCCAGCAAGAGATCGGCATCCGTCACCGTGGGCAACTGCCCCCCGCGCGCATAACAGGCAGGACCGGGATCTGCTCCCGCACTTTGCGGCCCAACCGTGGGCAAACCCAATTCACTCGCATGCGCGATACTGCCCCCACCTGCTCCAATCTCGATCATATCGAGCACGGGCACGAGCAAGGGCAACCCGCTGCCGCGTTTGAAGCGATAAACCCGTGCGACCTCTGATTCAGTCGTAACTGGAAACGCCCCATTTTCGCTCAAAATGGCCTTTGCCGTCGTGCCCCCCATATCAAAAGCGAGAATCTGCCGATGCCCTGACCGATTGCCATAATGCGCCGCGGCAAGCGCACCGCCGCAAGGACCGGATTCTACCAGGCGCACGGGAAAACGCACCGCGGTTTGCACAGAACACGACCCGCCGTTTGAAAGCATAATATGCAGCGGTGCCAAAACCCCCAACGCCTTCAACCCATCTTCCAAACGCGCGAGATATCTTGCCACCATAGGCTGCACATAAGCATTTGCCACAGTCGTGGAAGTGCGCTCAAATTCTCGCAATTCGGCGGCAACCCTGTGCGAAACCGAAATGCCCACACCGGGCATAAGAGAACGCACAATTTCCCCTGCACGACGCTCGTGATCGGGATTGACATAAGCGTGCAAAAACACAATGGCGACTGCCTCCACCCCAGCTTCACGCAACACCTCGCAGGCTTTGATCACATCATCTTCGTTTAATGGCGTCATCACCTCGCCACGCGCGTACAGCCGCTCCCGCACCTCAACGCGCAACCGCCTCTCAACGAGGGGTTCGGGCAATTTTAAAAACAAATCGTAGATATCGTAACGCCCCTCTCTCCCAATTTCCAGCGCATCTCGAAAACCTGCTGTCGCAATCAGCCCGGTCCTGGCCCCCCTGCGCTCAATCAGGGCATTTGTCACCAGCGTCGTGCCGTGAACCGCCCGGGAAATCGCGCCGGGCGACACCCCATTGAGCACCTCTTTCACGCCTTCCAGCACACTGACTGAAGGGTCTGGAGACTGCGTCAACACCTTCGCTACAGACAAAATACCCGAAGCGTGTTCTCTCAACACAACATCTGTAAACGTGCCGCCGATATCTATTGCAAGCGTATATGCCTCCTTACTCACCACCATCTCCTTGTTGATTTTTAATTCCTAACTGATGTTACGCATGTCTGGTGTTTTTGTCATGCTGAGCGGAGTGAAACGGAGCCGAAGCATCTGTTCCACCTGCGTTGGTCGTAGATTTTTCGACTCCGCTGCGCTCCGCTCAAAATGACAGGCGTATGATATTGTACCTATGCGTAACGTCAGTTCCTAATTTTTAATTCCTAAAATTGACCTTGACAAGCCATGATCCTTTTTGTAATTTTTGATTCCTCATAATGAGCGGGAATAGCTCAGCTGGCTAGAGCATCTGCTTGCCATGCAGAAGGTCGCGGGTTCGAATCCCGTTTCCCGCTCCATTAACTTAACCCGTTAAATTAACGGGTTTTTTTTGTGGAGCAAACCGCTTGTCGACAATGCTTGCCCGAGAAATAGCCAACCTGCGCCTGCCCGCGCTTGCCCTTTGGGCACCTGGTCCACACATGCTCACCCCCGCGGTTCGCCGCGTTTTGCAAACATATCAGGCGACCTACTCCCACCGATCCGCTGTATTTCAAGCCTGCTATCAAAAAACCGTGGCCTTGCTGCGCGAGGTCTTTCAAATTCCACGCGGATTTACGCCCCTCATCTTCGGCCACACCGGCAGCTATAACTGGGAAATGGTCGTCACCAATACGCCCAGCAACAGTGCGACATTGGGCATGGACATCGGCGCCTTTTCCAAAAAATGGGCACAGGTCTTCACAAGTCGCGGGCGCAACATCGACATCTTAAAAGCCGACTGGGGCGAAGGCTTATGTGCTCGGACCTGGTCCAACGCCATTGCCAAAAACTACGACCTTGCCCTTTTGACCCACAACGAAACATCTACCGGTGTTATGCTGCCCGTACAGGAAATGTGTGACACCGTCCGCAACACATCTCCCAAAACCCTGATTGCCATCGACGCAGTCAGCATTGCAGGAGCATCAGATACGCCGATTGAGACCCTGCGTCCCGATTACTATCTCTGGAGCCTACAAAAAGACTTTGCGTGCCCCACCATCGGCTCTGTCATGATTGTATCAGACCGCGCGTTTGACGTTGCCGCAACCACGCCAAACCGCGGTTATGTCCTCGACTTGATCGAATGGCGAACGCGCGCAGAAACAGCCCAAACCCCCATGACCGTAGCCGACCTGACCTTACAATGCCTGAATGCGCGTCTGGAAGAAATGAAACGAGAAGGCGACCAGCGCTTCAAACGCCACCAGAGCCTCGCCCTCATGCAACGCGAATGGGCAAGAAAACACGGCCTGAGCCTTATTGCCAAACCGGGATACGAGAGCCTGACCGTGAATGCCATCCTCTTGCCAGACTACATCTCGGGTTCCGATTTTGTCGATCGCGCAAAAAAATTGCTCAATGTTCAACTCGCCCCGGGCTATGGCGATACCAAAAACCAGGCCTTTCGCATTGCAGCTATGGGCCACACGTCAGAACGCGATATGCGACGCATTCTCAAGGGCCTCTCGCTCATCCTCAACAACTGGTCACAATTCGAGTAACCCCATGTCAAACCCCACTTCCATGATCTGCCCAGGCTGTGGCACCCTCATAAATACCGACGAGAAACGATGCCCCCATTGCGGCGCTTATAATCCCAACCTCTGGGGTCTCGGTCCCGCGCTGAACCGGCTCTTTGGCGGTCGCATCGATGTCCTCACCCTGATACCCACCGCGTGTATTGCCCTTTACGCAATCAGTCTATTGCTCGACCTCGGTGCCGCGCTGTCGATGGGCGGTGGGCTTTTTGGCATGCTAAGCCCCGGCAATATCCCGCTGATCGTTCTCGGCATGACCCACGGCGAAGCACCCTGGTGGACCGTGCTCACCGCGACATATCTTCACGGTAGCCTCCTCCACATCCTGTTCAACGCCCTGTGGATTCGGCAACTCGGTCCCGATGTCGGGCATTTCTTTGGACCCGCGCGTTATTTTATCATCTACACCGTCGCAGGAGCTATCGGCTTTATCCTCTCCAATCTGATCTCAGGCTACCCAACCGTAGGCGCTTCAGGGGCTATTTTTGGACTTTTTGCCGCCATCATTGTGTACGGCCGCAACCACAAAACGCAGATGATGTCACTCATGACGCGGCAGATGTGGCAATGGGCCATCCTGCTATTTGTCATGGGCTTTCTCATGAGCGGCGTCAACAACTGGGCACACCTGGGCGGTTTTATCGGAGGCTGGATCGCAGCACAAATCCTCGTTTCCAGTGCAGAATACCGCGAAGGACGCATCACCATTCTCATAGCCCTGCTCTGTCTCCTCCTCACTGTCCTCGGCTTTGTCCTCTCAATCTTAGAATACTTCCCACTCCTCCTGTCCTGACGCCTATCTCCCCAATCGTACATCCACAGGCTCAGGTATCCATGAAGCGTTAATACCCAGATCACTGTGAATAACCTGGGCGGCATTATACCCCGGCAACCCGGTCACATTGCCGCCGGGATGGCAGCACGACCCGCAAAGATATAACCCTTCAAAACATCCCCGATAATGCCCGGCACCGGGAAAGGGACGATTATAACCCGTCTGCCCATTTGTAAATGCACCAACGAGCAAATCCCCATCCCGCATATTGGGCAATGCGCGCTCAACATCCAGTGGACTGCGAACAAAAGAATCGATCACACAATCCTTCAAATTGGGCGCGTATTCAGACCACATATCCAGCATATCGCGACCAACCGCATCCCGCTGCCGATCCCAATTTGCAGAATCGCCATACAGATGAAACGGCAACTTCTGCCACATAAACGCCGTGTGTTTGCCCAAAGGAGCCTGCGTTGCGTCAAAATGCGTCGGACACGCGCCCCACATCACAGTCGGTGGAATCGTCCCCTTTTCGTGGTGGGCAACAATATCCACATATTGATCCGCGTGCTCCAGCCCCAGAATAACCATCAGCGCGTCCGCCACTTCCGGATGTTTTTCCACAACGCGATAACGCGGCGGTTCACTCAAATTCAAATGGAGTGCGAACAGCGGTGCCAGCACATTGTACTGAAATCTCTCGACCCGGTTTCGCCACGTCCTGGGCAACGCCTCGCGGTCAATCAAATCGAGAAATGTCTGATGGGGATTCAGGCCGGACACGACCACAGGCGCTTTGATGTACTTCCCATCCGCCGTCTCAACACCTCTAACGCGGTTATCCTCCACAACAATGCGCCCGGGCTCGGTTTGCAACCAGATCTCGCCGCCCATCTCAGAAATAGCGGCAACCAGCGCGCGCGACAACCCCGCTGCCCCGCCCACACACATCTGCGCTTTCCCTCTGCTCGCCAACAACGCCGGTATATGGTGCCCAAACCCCGCGGCGCGCAAATCCACTTCGCGCAGCCCATTGAAAAACAACAATCCAGCCCGAACAACCGGATGTTCAAATTCCCGATTCACAAACGCAAGCGGAGAAAGCGCGCTGACTTCGAGCAACATCTTCCCCTCCCGGGTCTGCGACAGAATATCTTGCCTCAACTCCTGCGGCAAAGGCGGTGCCTGTGCTTCTACAGACAGGATATTTCGTACAACGGGATCAAATGCATCGCGCCATCGCCGAAGAGTTTCTGCATCCCTTTTGCTAAACCGCGCAAAACTATCTTCCGTGCGTTCAAAATCCGTGTACCATTTCAGCACATCGCCATTTCTCAGCACAAGAGCCACATTCAGTTCGGGTTCAATATAGCGCGCGCCATATCGTTTTAGGTGCAAATCGCCAAACCACGGCATTTGCGTGATGCCGCGATGAAAAAAAGAATGCGTATTGTGCAAAAAACCCGGATAACGGGGGTCTTCAACAGTCGCCAGCCCGCCTCCGGGTTTATCCGATCGCTCCAGGCAAATCACATTGAGTCCTGCGCGACACAAATACGCCTGCAAAATGAGGCCATTGTGCCCAGCACCCAGCACAATCACATCAGCAGTATCCTCTCCCATAACGATTACCAATTAAAAATTACGAATTAAAAAACGCCAATAAAACTCAGCAGTCCTTAACCCGAAAAATTCATAAAAAAGGTAGTTTCCCTATTCAAGTTATTGTATTATATTAGGTTACACGCATAACCATTGAACAATAAACTTGGGAGAAACTACCGTGAGCACACAAGATAATCATAGCAAGGTTCCTTTGGCAAGCATTTTCGGAAAACGTCTCGACCTCGCCTTTGATGGGGGTATTCTCACCAGCGATAGCGGTGTCTTATTGCTGAGAGAAGTGGAGGCCAAAACCGGCATTTTATCACGCATCATTGAGGCGGTCAAAGACCGTCGGCATCCAAGTTATGTGGCTCACAGTGTGTCAGAGTTGGTCAAGCAGCGGGTGTTTCAAATCGCCTGCGGGTATGAAGATGCCAATGATTGCGATGCCTTAAAAAGCGATCCCGGCTTCAAGGCGGCGTGTGGTCGCTTGCCCTTGCAGGGGAAAGATCTGAGTAGTCAACCCACGATGAGTCGGTTTGAGAATCAGATGAGCAGAAGCGATTTGTATCGCGTTGCGCGTGCCTTCCTCGATTGTTTTATTGCCTCGTATAAAAAGCCGCCTTCGTCGATCATCTTAGATATAGATGATACACAAGACACGGTTTATGGGACGCAGCAGTTGTCCTTATTCAATGGGTATTTGGGTGCCTACGCCTACCAACCCTTGCACATTTACGAAGGGCAATCGGGTAAGCTAATCACGACGATTTTGCGTCCGGGTGTGCGTCCTGATGGCAAACAGATTGTCACGATTCTCAAGCGGTTAGTCGCTTATATTCGTCAGGCTTGGCCTCATGTGGCACTCTTTTTGCGAGGCGATGCCCACTTCTCAAGTCCAGAAGTCCAGGACTTCTGTGCGACAAAGGACCTCTATTTTATCCTCGGACAGACCGCCAATACCCGACTTTTAACCTTGGCAAAGCCCCTTATAGATCAGGCCAAAAGCCTGTATGCAGATACCGGGCAACCGGTGCGACTTTTTACCTCATTTTATTACCAAGCCCAGACTTGGGCCTGTGCCAGACGCATCATCTGCAAAGCTGAAATCACCACCCGAGGCCAAAACACACGCTTTGTCGTGACCAACCTTGAAAGTTCAAGGGCCTCCTTTATCTACCAAAACATCTATTGTGCGCGCGGACAGATGGAAAACTTCATTAAAAATCACAAGACCTTTCTCCACTCAGACCGCACATCCTGTCACGCTTTTGGAGCCAATCAGTTTCGCCTCTTCCTCCATTCGGCTGCCTATGTCTTGTTGCACACCTTAGCGCACATCGGATTACAAGGCACAATGTGGATAAACGCACAGTTTGATACACTCCAAAATCGCTTCCTTAAAGTCGCCGGACGCGTCTGTGAGTTGAAAACCAAGATCACCTTCCATCTGCCTATGTCATTTCCATTGCCACACTTGTATGATAAAATCCTGAGCAATCTGGCAAAAGCTGTGCCATAACTTGTCAACCGGGGAGGGGAAGGGGGCTGCACCATCATTGGCTGACTTTACAAATACACCGACCGCTCCACACAAAGAGCAGGCAAGGGCGAGTCTGTACTTTTTGACACCGTCAGGGACGGGCAGGTGATGATGCTGGGCGGCTTGCACCTTATGAACACGCCTATGCAGGCAGACAAGACTGCAAACGCCCTAATTTTGATGCTTGGAACCCACGCCGACTGCCATACACAACCAAACATTACTGTTCATGAATTAGTCGGGTTAAGTAGTTAATGGTTAGTGGTCAGCGGTGATGTTGCCCTGGGGCGGCGGGGCGGGGTAATTCCTAATTCTCAATTCCTAATTCCCAATTCCCTTTACCAGTAGCGTTCTATATGTATCTGCCCGGGATCTCTCCGCTTGTGTTCCTTAAAACCCTCTGAAACCAGAATTTTTGTCACATCATCGCACATATAGGGATTACCACATACAAACACATGCGTATCCTCAGGCGTAGGATGTCCGCCCCAGACCTCATCGAGCGGACCATCTGTCCACAAATTCTGAACATAGCCCGTATGCCCGCTCCACGCCACATGCTCATTTGCCGGACGACTAATCTGGGGAATATAAATAAAATTGGCGCATAAATCTTGCATTACCTCCAATTCTGACCGATACCCCAAATCCCATGAATGTCGCGCCCCGTGCAACACCACAAAACGCCGCTCTGTGTTTTCCCGCAAATAAGTCCGCAGCATACTCATATAAGGCGCCAACCCCGTGCCCGTCGCCACCATCACGACATTTTTATTCGGCGGGACATCTTGCAGCGTAAACATGCCCGTAATTTTTGGACCCAACCAGAGGCGGTCACCAATTTCGAGCGCAAAAAGCCTGGGCGTCAATGCCCCCGACCTCACCAGAGTAATATAAAACTCGAGGTACTCTGTTGCCACCGAAGAAGATGCAATAGAATACGCCCGCCGGATCAAGCCTCTCTGCGGCTTCTCATAATCTTCGACAGGGTCTGAATACTCTGTGCGGGGTGCTTCGGGAGGCAATCCGATCACGCCAAATTGCCCGGCTTCAAAAGTTGGCAATTCCCATCCGTCGGGCACCACGCGAAGAATAACCAAATCTGGAGTCACTTCGAGACGCTGTGTCACAACGGCATTGAGTTCATCCTTCGACAAACCACCCTCCTTAAGCTAAAGTTATACCAACTGCACGTCCTGTTTCGCAAATCTGTCGCCAGGTCTCATCATCTATATCTACGCCACGCGCTTCTTTCTCCCGCCGCATGCGCGCTTCCATCTCGCCCGGCATCAAAATCTCATCAAACCCGGGCGCGAGCCGGGCACTTTTCAAAAATTGTACAAATGATTGCATTTCATCGCGAAATTGGTCGCGTCCAACAAAAGCCCCAATATCGAGTGCCATAATAAACACCCCATTGCCGCCAGAAAGCCCGCCCTCGCGACTGCAACCACCGCCACCGAGTGCGCCAGACAAAACATCGACCACCACAGAAAGCGCGTAGCCCTTATGCGCGGAAATTCCTCCAAAAGGCAAAATAGCCCCTCTGGGTGGACCGTAAAACTTTGCCGGATCCGTCGTCGAATCGCCCTCTGCATCAATCACCCAGCCTTCGGGCAAGGACTCGCCCAAATTGCGCTTCACCCGAATTTTCCCTTCCGCAACAACACTCGTGGTTAAATCCACGACAATCGGAAAATCGTCCCCCGTGGGAATACCCACAGCAATGGGATTTGGCGACATGCGCGCGTCAATGCCGCCAAACGGATGCTGAAGCAATCCCCCGCCGTGATTATTGCACATCACAATACCGATCATATCAGCCTCGGCAGCAACCTCCACATATTCACCCAAACGCCCAATATGACCGCTATTGAAAAGCTCGACCACCGCAACCGACCGCTGTTTTGCCTTCTCCATTGCCAGCGCCATAGCCTGATGACAAACGGTTTGTCCAAACCCCCAACCACCATCGACAACCGCCGAGGCATCGGCCTCGCGCACAACCGCGATCTCTTGTCCCGCACTCACGCGCCCTTCCTCGAGTGCCTGAACGTATTGCACAAGGCGAATCACACCGTGCGAATCGTGCCCCATCAAATTGGATAACACCAGCGAATGCGCAATCTGCCGCGCTTCTTTCGCGCCCAGTCCCGCGCCTTCAAACACCTGTGTACAGGCCCCTTTGAGCCTCTCAACATCCAGAACAGGCATACACCCTCCTCCCCAAATCAGAATCGGGCCATAATCTACCATTAACGGACATAATGGTCAATAATTGAGTAGGTGCGGGTTTGAAACCCGCACCTACATGAAATAGGCAAAAGATTTTTCCCTTACAACCCCTTGTTCATCTGTGTAAAACGCGCTTCTTTTTTTTGCGTAACGTCAATTTTTAATCCTCAAAGCATCTTCTCTTTGCGATGCACCAGTTGGACGCAAACGCCCCAGGGATCGCGCAGCATAGCCAGCGTATCGCCTGCATCCGTGGGTTCGGGTTCCTGCACAACCGTTGCACCCGCGGCTTTCAAACGCGCAAAATCAGCCTCAATATCCTCCGTCGCATAAGCAAAATGCAGCGCCAGATGGTGCATCGAAGCATAATCTGGGGTCTCCACTTCTGGCTGATGATAAACCTCGTACACCGTCTCCCCTTCCGAATCTGCCAAAAACGTCATCTTGATCGGCGGCGGTCCCTGGCGCACAACGCGCATGCCCAGATTATCGCAATACCATTTTGCAACCACATCGGGATCATCAACCACAAAAGCAATGTGTTCAACCTTCATCTCTTTCTCCTTGTTAAAATGATGGACAGATTTTCGGGTCTGCCCCTACCCCGTCATGCCTTCCAACTGCAATACATCGCTCAAATGACAGCGCACTGCATGCCCTGACGCGATCTCGCGCAATTCTGGAACTTCCTCCTTACACCGATCCTCAGCATAAGGGCAACGCGGATGAAACGCGCACCCCGAAGGTGTATCTCCAGGATCCGCCACCTCGCCAGAAAGTAAAACGCGCTTCTTCTTTTGTTTGGGATCAGGATTGGGTACCGCCGACAAGAGTGCCTCGGTATAGGGATGCGCGGGACTTTGAAAAAGCTGATCAACCGGAGCCAACTCCACAATCTTACCCACATACATCACCGCCACGCGATCGGAAATATGGCGCACCACACTCAAATCGTGTGCGACAAACAAATAGGTCAACCCGAACTTTTCTTGCAACTCCTGAAGCAAATTGAGCACCTGCGCCTGTACAGAGACATCCAGCGCGGAAACAGGTTCATCCGCCACAATCAACCTGGGATGCAATGCCAGTGCCCTCGCAATGCCAATGCGCTGCCTCTGCCCCCCGCTAAAAGCGTGTGGATACCGCCGCAAAAAATGGGGATTCAGCCCCACCTGAACGAGCAATTCCCGCACGCGCATCTCCCGCTCGTGTCGATCTGCAACCCCATTGACCAGCAACGGTTCACCAATAATATCGAGCACCGTCATACGCGGATTCAAGGAGGCATAAGGGTCCTGAAAAATCATCTGCATATCTCGGCGCAGCGACTTGAGCACATCGTGAGGTGCCCGTGCAACATCGACCTCCTCGCTATCCTTGCGAAACCACACCTCGCCAGCCGTGGGAGCTATCGCCCGCAAAATCGTGCGCCCAACCGTTGTTTTACCCGATCCGCTTTCCCCAACCAGCCCCAGGCACTCCCCTTCAAACAAATCAAAACTCACGCCATCCACGGCTTTGACCTGACCGACAACCGTATTGAAAAAACCGCGCGTAATGGGAAAGTGCTTTTTCAAATCGCGCACCCGCAGCAGAGCGTTCTGTTCACGCATCGCGCACATCCTTCCCATACAGCACACACGCAACCGCATGCCCATCTCCGACAACGAGCAATTCCGGCCTTTCGCCCACATTGCATACCCCGTCCTGCGCCTCTTCACATCGCGGATGAAAAGGACACCCCTGCAATTGCGTATAGGGATCGGGTACAGACCCCCTGATCGTCTGCAACCGCGTCTTTCTCTCCCGGATCATACCCGGGATAGATTGCATTAATGCCTGCGTATAGGGATGTTTGGGATTTTCAAAAATCTCCTCTGTCGCCGCGTGTTCCACAATGCGCCCCATATACATTACCGCAACCTCATCTGCCATCTCTGCAACCACACCCAAATCGTGTGTAATCAGCATAATCGACATCTGAAACTCGTCTTGCAAATCGCGCATCAAATCCAGTATCTGCGCCTGAATGGTAACATCTAATGCCGTCGTGGGTTCATCGGCAATCAACAGTGCAGGACGGCACGAAAGCGCCATGGCAATCATCACGCGCTGTCGCATCCCACCGCTCATCTCGTGCGGATATTGTGCAAACCGCCGATCCGCATCTGGAATCCCAACCCGATCCAGCATATTTACGGCGAGTGACCGCGCTTCTTCACCTCGCAAGTTGAGATGCAACCGAATCGCCTCCACAATTTGAAACCCCACCGTATGCACCGGGCTCAGCGACGTCATCGGCTCCTGAAAAATCATCGCAATCTCATGCCCGCGAATCGCGCGGATATCCTCGCCCTCCTCATCCAGATCCGTCAAACGAATCTCGCGGTTGGACCGGTGCAAAACAATCTCACCCGCCACAATTCGCCCGGGCGATGACACCAGGCGCAAAGCCGAAAAAGCCGTCACGCTCTTCCCGCAACCACTCTCACCCACAATACCCACCGTCTTCCCCCGGGGAATATCCATCGTCACGCCATCCACTGCGTGAACCGTTCCCTCATCGAGAAAAAAGTGCGTCTTCAAATTATTTATGGTCAGCACATTGTCCAAATCACACGGCCTCTCTTGCCCGCGCTATAAACGTCCTTGCGCCCTCTTGCAACCACCCAGTGCTATTCACCAGCATCATCTGCACCCCGGCAGCAGCAAAGTTACCTACATTATCCGACGAGGTCATCGTACCCGCTACGCGCCCCGCCGCGATGATCTTAGCAAGCGCGTAGTCAATCGTCTTTTGCACCACTTTATTTTCCAAATCGCCAATATATCCCATCGACGCCCCCAGATCTGAAGGCGCAACAAAAAACACATCAATCTGATCCACAGTCAAAATCTCATCCAAATTCTCCACCGCGACGATATCTTCAATCAAAATGGTGAGCAATACCTCGTCATTGGCCTTTGCAAAATAATCCGCGACCCCATAGCCCTGCCGGCTCGTGAACATACCGCGCTGCCCAATGGGGGCAAACCGCCCGCCAGCCACGACATTTTCCGCTTCTTCGCGCGTATTCACATGCGGCACCACAATGCCCTGCGCCCCCCTATCCAGCGTGCGATAAATAAGCGTCTGATCATTGCGATTGACGCGCACAATAGACGTCATGCCCCACAAGTCACAGGCGCGCGTGAGATTGCCCAACTCGTCAAAAGTCATCGCACCGTGCTCTCCCTCAATCCATATCCCATCAAAATTTGCGGGACCAAATGCGTCGATATCATCCGCGTGCGTAAATCCACCGGCGATATACGCCTGTTCGCCGCGTTGCAACTTGTGTTTCACTCGATTCTGTCGAAGTTCCATAAGTCTAATCCCCTAACGTGAATAAGGATCGGCGGCGTCGCGCAGACCGTCGCCGACAAAATTAAATGCGAGCACAGTAATAATCACAAAAATCACAGGCGTCAAAAGCCACGGCTGAAAAGCCACCGCCTGAACATTTTGCGCCTCTTTGAGCAACACGCCCCAACTCGTCACAGGCGGACGCAGCCCAAGACCGAGAAAACTCAGCGAGGTCTCGCCCAAAATCATGCCCGGCACAGCGAGCGTCAAACTCACAATAATATGGCTCATAAACGAAGGCAGCAGATGCCGCGTCATAATTCGCCAGCGACTCGCGCCGACAATCAGTGCAGCGGTTGCAAAATCCTCTTCTCGCAACGACAAAATTTTCCCGCGCACCTGCCGCGCCAAACCCGTCCACCCAATAAAGGACAACACAACCGTAATACCCATATAAATCTGCAAGGGCGACCACGACGAAGGCAGGGCCGCGGCCAGGGCCATCCACAGCGGAATAGACGGAAACGACCTGAGAATCTCAATCCCGCGCTGAATGAGATTGTCGATCCACCCTCCGTAGTATCCAGACACCACACCGATTACCAGACCAAACACAAAACTCAGTGTCACCCCTACCAGCCCTATCGTCAGCGAAATGCGCGAACCGTAAATAATCCTCGAAAGCAAATCCCGCCCAAGATGATCCGTACCCAAAAGAAAAAGTGTGCCCTCCTCATCAACGCCGAAGAGATGGACATCCGTCTCAAATAATCCCCAAAACCGATAGGGCGCGCCCCGCACAAATAAACGTATGGCATAGCGCTGTTCTCGATCTTCTATGTAGAATTTCCGAAGCGTTTCCGGATGCCGCACGCCTTTAAACCCATACACAAACGGCCTCAAATGCACCCCCTCATCCGACACAAAATTCAACCGCTGGGGCGGGGCAAACGCATAGGCGACCTGCCGATGATTGAGCGTATAAGGCGCCAAAAACTCGCAAAACACAGCCACCACATAAAGCGCGACAATAACCATACCCGCAGCCATCGCCATGCGGTGCTTGCGAAACTTCCACCACATCAATTGCCACTGAGACGCGGCATACGCTTCCGTTTCCCCGGTCTGCACATCTCGCTCGACAACTTCTTCCCGTGGCATAGCCATCTAATGCTCCCCCTCTTCATAGCGAATGCGCGGATCGAGCCACAACAACAAAATGTCTGATATAAGCGTACCGACAAGTGTCAGCAGGCTCAACATCATCACCATACTGCCCGCCAAATACATATCCTGATTCATAAGCGCGCGCAACAACAGTGGTCCCGTCGTCGGCAAGCCCAATACCACAGACGTAATAGTCGCCCCAGACACAATGCCCGGCAAAACCCATCCCACAGTACTGACGAGCGGATTGAGCGCGACGCGCACCGGATACCGCATCAGCAACACCCAATAGCGCACGCCTTTGGCGCGGGCAGTCATCACGTATTGCTTCCGCAATTCATCCAGCAAATTGCCCCGCATCACCCGTATCAATCCCGCCGTACCCGACGTACCAATTACAATCACCGGAATCCACAAATGCCCAAGCAAATCGAGAAATTTGCCAAAAGACCACGCCGCACTCTGATATTCCGGAGAAAACAGACCGCCCGCGCTCACTCCAAACACGGAATACCCGATATACATAAAAACGAGCGCGAGCAAAAAATTGGGCGTCGCAAGCCCGATAAAACCCAGAAACGTAAAACAATAATCCGGCAGTGAATACTGCTTCACAGCCGAATAAATCCCAACCGGAATCGCCAGCGCCCACGTCATCAACAACGTCACAATCGAAATAATAGACGTCAACAAAATGCGTTCGCCAATCAGCTCAGTCACGGGCCGATTCCACTCAAACGACATCCCCAAATCGCCCCGCGTCATGCCGACCAGCCACCGCCAGTATTGCACCATAAAAGGCTGATCGAGATTGTAACGCGCCCGCAGTGCCGCAGCCTGTGCCTCATCCACAGTCTCCCCCGTTTCACCCAACGCAGCAATATACGACGTGAGATAATCCCCCGGTGGAAGCTGGATAATCGAAAATGAAATAAATGAGATGATGACCATCGTGGGAATCATCCATAGTAAGCGTTTAATGATGAGGACGAGCATATAAAAATTTCCTGGGAGGTAAAAAAACTATCCGCAGAAAAAAACGCGAATGAGCGGGGTACAACTGGCCGCCTCTCAGGCCAGTTCATTTGAGCGTTTTTCGCAGATGACGCAGATAAATGAAGATAAAACTATTTTGAGTTCAGCCATTGTGTTCCTCAGACGCTTCTTTTGTCCGTTGCAATAGTTCAGACAAATTTAGAGATTCCGCCCAGTGGTTCAGGTAATCCCAATCTAACCTGTCGCCCTGTACTTTTAAGATACCCGATACATCCCGCCATTGCCGGTCTGAAACTTCGCCACCTTTTCGATACCAGATCAATTTTTGCAGCACAATATCCTCTGGCGTTGCTACGACCAATTGCGTGTCAGCAATGGTCTGCGGCCTTCGACGACGCATTTCTTCGCGGTCAATCGCTTCAGAACCAGGTACAAAAATATCTACCTTAATCATTGTTTCGAGATGGATAACATTGAAGGAACTGTGCCGAGAGATAGCGCGAATAACGTCTTCTTTTTCGATATAAAATGCGTTTTTGGTATTTGAAATGAGAGCTTGAATATGGTGATTCTTCAGTTCTGCAACCATGTCGATATCCTGTGTGGCGCGAGGCTCTCCGTAGATTGAACTGGCAATTGACCCGCCCACCAGATACGGAATATCCAGGTTTTCAAAAATTTCAGCCATTTGCAGGGCGACGCAAAGGGGTTCAGAAATCACCTCAATAGCCCTCTTTGTGTGGGTCCCAGCCAAATGCTTTAATCATGGTCTGCCGGGGGAGCCGCAACGCGCCGAGGCGAAGGCGGATTTCTCGCTCATCTGCTTCGGGATACCGGCTGCGAATGCCCGAAATTGCAAGGTCTGTACACGCCTGAGAGAGTTGGGATATTTTTTCGGCTTTTTCGTGTGGTGTCATTCGCCGATACGCTTCAATGAGCAGGCGTTCTACCCTGGGATTCGTGTCCCGCGATTGTGTTTTATAAGCCATACAGTCTCCTGTCTCTAATTTCTCGTGTGGGTAGGTAGGTGCTACTTCGCCATTGGGCAAAATATCTTTTGCCCCTACATTTTCGCGTTTTTTCTGCGTTCATCTGCGTTCATCTGCGGATACTCGCCTTCTATTCCTCTATCGCATAACACTCAACCGCTGTATTCCCGGGCGTGCGAAATGCCCAGCCGGACATCGCGACCTCGGGCACATTGCGAAATGAATTTTTAACCAGATAAAACGAGGGCAATGCCCCCACCGTGCCGATAACCCACAGATTCTTCCGATTCAAATCGATAATTTCTCCCATAAGCCTGATCTGTTCGGCTTCATCAATCGTCTTCTCAATCTCCCAAAACAGCTCAATACACCGCCGCATATCTCTGGGGGGTTCTTCGCCGCGTTTTTTCTCCGTGCGATACCACCGCGCATAATCCACCGCGTGTACAGACTCATCGCTAAATGGAACGAGCCAGCGCGGATCCAGAACAGCGATCTGCTCATCCGACCCACCCCACACGCCAACATCGTGCAACAAACCCTTTTTGCGCTCGTAAAACAACTGCCGCGCTTCTTCCTTGACTTCTGACTGAACCCCCACCGCAGTCCAATAACTCGCCACCAGTTCCAGAATGCGATTGTTCAGAGATGTCGTCTCAATATAGAGCTTAATCGGTTCGCCATCTGCCCGCAGTCGCATGCCATCTCTCCCGCGTTTCAGACCCATCTCGTCGAGCAGTTCGGTTGCGCGTTCGGGATCGTATTCGATATATGCGCGCTCGTAATCTGCGTCGTAAAACGGCGACGATGGCGGCGGACAAACCTGCCTCGGCTTCCCAATCCCAAAATAATCCGCCTCGTTTAATTCATCGCGATTCAGCGCGTGCGACAGGGCTTTTCTAAATCTGTGATCCCCGATAATTCTCTTTATTTCCGGATCGCGGTGATTCAAATTCAACGCCAGGATATTTGATCCCGCCGATCCATTGATCCAATGCACAACCCGATAATCGCCCTTCTTTCTCCCCTCCATAAACAGCGGATAATTCTGGAACTGCAGGTGCCGCCCCTGCATGCCTATTTCCCCGTTGATCGCCTTGAGATTAATGGTCTCGGGATCAAAAATCTCAAATGTCATGCGGTCGATGTACGGCAGTTGATTCCCATCGGGATCGACCTTCCAATAATAGGGATTGCGCGCCAGCACTGCCGGGCGCGCAGGCGGCGGCGCGACCACAATCCACGGCCACAAACGCGGGATATCCGGATTGCGCCAATCGCGCATATCTTCAAAAAGCTGCTTCCACAAATCAAAACCCGCAGCCTCGCTCATCGCCTCGAGCTTTTCCAAAGACGTGTACTTCGGATGAAACTGCTTCATATAATGGGCTGGATAGCGCAACATCTCATAACCGCGGCCCGACGCCAATTTTTTGATAAACAACCCATTGGGTTCCAAAAATGTGAACCGCACCGTATAATCATCGACTTTCTCCAACCCCATCACCTGTCCCCCCCGCTTAAAATCGCGCGGAACAACAGGCGTTATCTCCTCATTTTGCAACACATCCTCATACCAGAAGACCAGATCATCGACCGTAAACGGCTGCCCGTCTGACCACCTGACCCCCTCGCGCAAATAAAATACAAAACTGCGCCCACCATCGGCAGTCTCCCACCGCACAGCCAGATTGGGAATCACTTTCTGCGCCATCGCATCCCACCGCACCAGGCCCTCATACGCAAACCGGGCTTCGACAATACCCACATCGCGGGGACCAGTGGCAAACCGCGTCCACGTCCCCCCATAAGGCCCATGCTGTTGCGGCGGTACAATAACCAGAGGATCTTCCGGCAGGCGTTCCGATACAGGTGGCAAATGTCCTTCTCGCACCCGTTGGGCGAGCATAGGCGCTTCGGCAAATTGCCCACCCGACCATTCCGCCACCCGATGCACCGCCCCCGCTGCATCGGGATGGCGATTGGGTATCTCAACATCCGCCATCACAGCCTCGAGGTCCCGATCCCCATCTACCGGCACCACAGGCACAACACCATCCTTGGGCGCACGCACCAGACTGCCCATCATAGCCTCAAATTCCGATGCCCGTTGTATAGCATCCGGATCGCGCGGCGAAAGGTAAAACGCGACATATCCCATCCCCTGCACCAGAAACACAAAACTGGCAAAAACACCTATAAGTGCGACCCACACTTTAATTCCCATAACGAACCATTTCTAACTGTCTGAATCGCGGATTTTCGCGGATTCAGGGATTTCACAGATTAAATGCAAATTATTCCTTCTCATCTGTATTTATCTGCGTCCATCTGCGTCCATCTGCGGATACCCTCACCTACTATACACCCCATTGACAAATTTCTCAATCTCATCTCGCCCCCGCGCAATAGCTTCATCGACAAAACGCGCTTTTATATTCTCATCAAAAAACGCATCTGCCCGCCCCCTATTCTCAGCAAGCCGTATTTCCACATCATCAGACAGAGGGCGCCCCATCATCTTGAGCAATATCTGCTCGTGAACAACAGGGTCTTCGCTCTCTGCCCATCCCCGGGCGCGCCTCACAAATTGAGATACTGTTTCGCGGTCAATAAAACCCACCCCCCCACGCCCTTCAAACTGATCCAGCACCCCCGCGAGGTCTGGGTGATCAATGGGCAATTGATCTACATAAGACCACAACCCGTAAATAACAGGCCGCCAGTCTTCAATGCCATGTACGTGAACGGTCACCTCATCGCGAAACGCTTCATCCGTCGTCAGATGCGCGATATACCCCATCAACAAAACGCGGTCTCGCGGATCCATATTCTGATAATCCGCCAGATCGGGATGCTCCTCAAACATACCCGAAACGGACTTGCCCCACGTCTCGCGCCGCTCCTCTTCGTAAAAATGCGATCCGTACTTGCCCATCTTCCCCAACAAACGCATCGCATCCGGTGCCATAGACCCCGCCACAAGCTCCGGCAAATACCGCCCGCTCAATGCACCTACTTCTGGCAAATCGCGATCAAGCAGTTCCTGCAACTCAAGCACCAGCGCAAAATGACACCGTCCACGAGGCATACTTTTACCCTTCTTAAGAACCTATCAGCACAAAATTGAGTTGATATCCTGCGGGGCACATGTATAGTCATAGAACTCACGTTTGTCAACTCAATCAACGAAAAGGGGCAGGACTTCATAAGACTCCGCATCATCTCGTCTCAATCGTCCCCATGCAATATCCGGATCATGCGGCCACACCATAACCCAGTTCTCTGCAACCGCCCTCTCCATAACCTCTTGCTTAACCAGATAAGTCTGCCGCGGATACAGATCGTAAGCCATCACATAAATCGGCTTCAGATGATGCGTCGTGGGAATCAGATCCCCCACAAAACAGAACGTATCCTCGCCCGTATGCACCAGCACAGATTGATGCCTGCGCGTATGCCCTGGCGTAACCACGACCTCAATAAGAGGACAAATACGCTCATCCCTCTCCAACAGCGCGAGCACAGGCGACAACGGCCTCATCACCTCGTCGTATCGGTACCCATTCACCGTCTGCCCATCGGCATGCTCCGCATCGTTCCATTCCCCCTTTTGCACATAATAAGTCGCATTTGGAAAAGCGGGCACATATTCACCATCCTCTTGCACCGTACACCCCCCGGCATGGTCCTGATGCAAATGCGTCAACACAACCCGCGTAATCTCCTCGGGCGCAATATGCAACGCCTCCAGGGATGACATGAGGCCATCCGACTCATCAAGCGCGTAAATCTCCCGCAGCTTTTCCGTCACCTTGCCCCCAAACCCGGTCTCAATCAGCACAATCTCCCCATGCCCTCTCACAAGCAGACAATTCATCGTCAACCCAATGCGATTGCGCTCATCGGGCGCATAACACCTTTCCCACAGCGGCCAAGGCACAACCCCAAACATCGCGCCGCCATCCATTCTCACATGCCCGGCAGATAACACCCACACATCGCAACCACCACTTTGCCTATAATCTACAATCGCCATTCTTTCACCTCCAACTTTGCACTTCGCACTTAACGCCTTATGTCTTATCTTATCCCCATAGAAAATAATTGCAACAAAAAACAGGAGGAACCATGCCAGCAGCACTCGTCACCGGATCCAGCAGAGGTATAGGCAGAGGCATTGCGTTCTGCCTTGCCGACGCGGGCTACGACATCCTCGTCAACTACGCAGGCAACCAGGCAGCAGCAGAAGAAACCGCAACAGGTATCCGAGAACGCGGGCAAAACGTCCATATATGTCAAGGCGACATAACCCGCATAGAAGACGGCAAACGCCTCGTAGATACCACACTCGACGCCTTTGGCCGCCTCGACATGCTCGTCAACAACGCCGGCATTGCCCCCCGCGTGCGCGCCGACATACTCGAAGCCACGCCAGAAAGCTATGAAGACGTCATGAACACCAACCTCAAAGGCCCCTACTTTTTGACCCAATACGCGGCAAACCACATGATCGCACTCAAAAAACAGAGGAAAATACAAACACCGCGCATCGTCGTCATCACCTCCATATCGGCCTATACCTCTTCAACAGCACGCGGCGAATACTGCGTCTCAAAAGCCGGCCTGAGCATGATGACGCGCCTATTTGCCGACCGGCTCGCAGAACACGGCATCCCCGTCAATGAAATCCAGCCGGGAATCATCCAGACCGACATGACGGGACCCGTAAAAGAAAAATACGACCACCTCATAGCCGATGGCCTGACCCCTATCCGCAGGTGGGGACAACCCGAAGACATCGGCAAAGCTGTAGCAGCCATTGGACTCGGCTATTTCGACTTCACAACCGGCGCAGCAATCCCGGTTGACGGCGGATTCCACATGCACCGGCTTTGATTTAGTCGCCAATCCAAATTCCCCAAATGGCCTTTGATTTCCTGGGGTATGAGGTTGACATATTCACCCTTATATCGTACCTTATAAGTAAGCATAAAACATCGTAATTCTACGCTTTCAAGTGAGGACTCAAATGTTGAAACGCTTTTTTAATAAAAATGACGAAGAACCAGAAAATGGTACAACAAAAGAAAGACAAATCCACATCGAAGGGCAAGACGAGCACGTTCAGGAAGCCATGGACCTCCTCGCACAAGAGGATCAAGATGAACTCGACGAAGCCCTTGACGAAGTTAATGAAACCGTAAGAGAAGCCGCCAGAGCCTCCCTGCGCGATCTGAGACTCATGCAAGAGGGCCACTGTCCATCCTGTGGCCACAAAACACTGCGGCAATTTCTCTTTACAACTGTGTGTTCCAGTTGCGGTTGGTTTTCATTCATCTCGCCCGAAGAGGGCAAATCTCACATCCACCTGCAAAGTGGGCGCACCATCGAATGCGGCACCACATTCGACACCAAAGGCGACTTTGTACTCGGCATCACAAATGGCGTTGTTCGCGCCAAAGTGCCCAAAGAAAATGTCGAATACATCGAATTTTCCTGGACCGACGAAGAAGTCCAGCGCAAACGCGAATCCCGCGCAAAAGAAGAAACGGGAATATGCAGTTGGTGCGAAAAATCGCTCGCAGATGATGGTGATGAAAATATCATTGTCTATGCGGCCTTCGGCACCACCCAGATGCGCTATGTCTTCTGTTCAAGCAAATGCAACGAAGCCTTCCAAAAACAATACCCCATTCGCATTCACAAAAACTGCTACGAACGCTCCTGCCTCGATTGCGACCTGTGCGAAAAACGCTACCTGGGCGAAGACGAGACCTTTCTCAAATTGCTCGAGCAAGGGAAAGTTTGATAAGGCGGTAAGAGGTGAGAGGCCCCAAAATCAATCCCCCATCGCAATAATACGCGATGGGGGATTTTATCATGTTCTCAAACTGCCTTGCAGATGACTGTTTACTCAGCTTCAAATAGCCCCCACCTTGAATCGGGTGAGTCCTTGATTATCGTCTTGTCCGAAAGCAAGACCTGAAATCTGTATCGACTGCCATTAACGGGCATCTGAGCATAGATCGAATAGCAACGCCTGCAAGCCGTTATCTTGATCTCTGTGTCGCATGGAACACAGTCCCAAATCCCCATAGGTTTTCTTTTGCATCGCAGACACTCGATTTGTTCAATCCGGTTTTGGTTCCGTTCCTGGAATTTCTCCAAATCGCCAGAAGACATGGGGCCTATATACGATACACCTGAAGAGTTGCACACCTTGCAGAATGACATTTCGTCACCATCCATCGTTCGCTTTTCGCCTGAAAAGTCATCGTACACCAGCAGGCAATTCCCACACGCGAAAATGCCATCCACGTCTGGCTCGCGGTCCTCAAAACGTCTGAAGTATTCCAGAATATCGGACTTATCACTATCGGACAATTGTTCATAAGGCTGCATTTTGGTTCCGCACTCGTGGCAGCAACAGCCAAAGAAATTCTTTGCCCATCGGCCACCGATCACCAGGAATACGATAATGAGAATGGTCAAAATAATAAACGCTTCCATGGTCGGTTCCTCATGTTATTGCTACGTTCTCTGCCTACGGGTTTTTATCCCTGTTCCTCTGTGGTTGCATCTACTCAATCAAACTCTGCACACTTTCCTCATGAATCTCAACTTCAGGCCAATGTCTATTCAGGATGTCTATAATCTGATCCTTCGGGCCGAGAAAGATCATGATCATATTTTGCGGCACAAAGAATTTTTCGAGAAAAGTACGCACCTCAGCGTCGGTGACGGAATCATAACCGCCTTTGCGATATGGCGCGTTGTAAATAGCTATATTTACCTCGCGGTCAAGGCTTTGCTGGGGTGTCAAGTTATGGACATAAGAGACTTTGAGAATCTTACGGCGCTCTTTGAGTGCCTCCCAAAAGCGGGGGTTATCGGAAAGCCCTCGGATAAAGTCGGACATTTTTACGATCAATTCTTCGCTGTTATGGAGCCGAGGATCAGCATAAATATTGAGATATCTGATGCCTTCTGAAGACAACATCGCACAAGAAGGACCATAAACCAACCCCAATTCTTCTCTAAAATATTTGGAAATTAGCCCTCGTTCATCGCCTGTAAGCGTATCGGATATGAGGTTAGGAATATAATTTTCTTCCCCCACACTGCCACAGAAAATCATCCAATGACAGAACACACTCTTTAAATGTGAATAATCCGTATAGACAAAAGCCTTAAAGCCAATATTAGAACCGGTTGTTGGGAATTTCAATGAATGCTCAAACCCGCTCCGTTGTCGTTCTTTTGTAATCGGATGAAGCAACTTCGCAACCTCAGTAGAATCGCGGTTTGAGATTATCTTAAAAAACACCACATCTGCTTTCAGCAATTGATCATAGTATTGCCTAACATCCTCAAGCGAGAGATTCTTCAGCGTTTTTAAGGACTTGAATTTCTTCTTCCCTGTTATTTGTGAAATCGCAGAGGTTCTCATAAACTTATAAGTATTAATCCGTAGGTCACTTTGGTAGTCAGCCACTTCTTGTTTTTTTGAATATTGCAAGTCGGAATCAGAAAATTCAAGGTTATGCATGAAATCGCAGACTATTTTTATAGACTCGCCACAGTTCTCAGATAAGGCAGAAATGGATATTGCCTGATATAGAGGGTGAGTGATAATATCCAGATTGGCTCCTAATGCTGATAATTGATCCATGTACCCTTGCTTTTTGGCAGCCTCCCAAATCAATGTTGAGACTGTGTTTGCAAGCCCAATCTGAGAAGGCTGTTCCTGGTTTCTCCCTGCTCCGAGGAAGACAATTTCAATACTGGTCAGTGGCGCGCGTTTGTCCTGGCGATAAAAAATATGGTGGTTGGGAATTTCGGCAGAAGTGGGGAGGACGCCAAATAGGTGACACAGGGCAAAGCTAAGCATCACTTTCAGCAACATATTCATTGGCCTTTCGGGAGAACTTTCTGTGCAATTTTTTTTTACTCCATATCAACAGCGTTAGAAAACCTGCGAATATCAATATCATAATTCCATAATGTAAGGGAGTTCGCGGCATTAATTTTTTTATTAATGATGGTTCTTCTTTTGCAGGCAATGTTAAGGAAAGGGTTATCGAATTGTCATTCGTCAGGTACTGATCAATGATGCGCGGTATGTCTTTTCTGCGAATGGATTTAATATTTTTTAGTAATTTTGGATATAGCAAGGGATTGTTGGCATGGGCGAATGCTCGCCCAAATGAATCAGCCATGCTTGAGCGATCATAAAATTCGGAATACATGCTATGCAAAAGTTCATTACGGGATGCATCAAGTTCATCTTCAGAGATGACTTTTATCTTTTCTAATTCAACACGGATAATGGCCTGGATAGCATCTGAGGATGTATCATGTGGTAGGTCTGCCGCACAACTCATCAAACCAAATCCTTTATAGTAGCTAAGCCCCACAATGAAAACTCTCGCGAGTTCAGAATCAACTATATAAGACGTCAATGAATTTGCGGTCTTGTTTAAAATGGTAGTCAGAATGAGTAATCCCGCATAGTCGCGATGGCCTAAACTGGGTGTGTACCAACTCTTCCTGAACTTGGAAATACTGAGATTCCGTGAAGTAATCCTGAACTTTCTGCCCAGTATTTCAGGGTTGGAAAATTGAGAAGCCTGCAATTTGTCTGACAATTCGCCTGGTATTTGCTCATTGCCATAAGTTTCGTCCAGTTTGGTCAGGACTTGGTTGACATCTACATCGCCTATGACAACGACCAATCTCTTTTGCAAACGCAGAAAATTCTCATAATACGCTTTCAAACCAACAGGTTCGAGTTGTTTAATAAAAATCTCAGTACCAAGGGCATTAAAACTCTTCTTTTTATAGATTAAACCAAAAAAATAATTTGTAAACCTGCGTGTTAAGTTTGGTAAGCTACGACTTCTTTCTGTCAATATGATTTTCTTTTCCTTTTCTATGACCTCCTTATTGATCACTGTGCTGTAATATCTTTCCGAGTCTATCTCGACTGCGAGGTCAAGTTTGCCCTTTGGAAATCTCAATATGAAGTACGTATAATGATGAGAAGTAGCAGCGTTTTTATATCCTCCATTCTCAATAACGATTTGGTCATGGCCTGACATAAGATGCTCTAAGAAATGTAGCCGTCCTTGTTGGCCTTCCGCTTCATCTGCTGATCCAGCACAGTAAAAGGTCTGGTATTCAAAGGTCGGAGTTGTTCGATCTACAACAATAACGGCGTCAAGGTTAGGATTGATGGTGTAATGTTGCGCGACGAGTTCTTCAGATAATGCGGCTGTGCCAACAAGATCGTAGGCAACGCAAGTGCCCGTCGGCAAGACGCATACAAGGAATGAGATGAGTGCATAAATTTTTTTCATATCTGATCCTGATCTTGTCAGCGGCTTTTTTATGATAATACCATCGCGCCTGTAATTTCAATCAAAAAAGATTGCTCATATATTAGAAGCTGTTTTAAAATTAATACCTGATGTTACGCATGTCCGGCGTTTTGTCATGCTGAGCGTAGCCGAAGCATCTTTTCCACCTGCGTCAGTAGCAGATTCTTCGACTCCGCTGCGCTCCGCTCAGAATGACAGGGCAATAGCGCATCGCCGAGAAGGGGCAAAATGAGTTTTAAAACAGTCTCTTAGAATTATTGTTCGTATGTTAGATTTTTTTATTTTTTTTACTTTATACGACAAACGATTGTATAACTGCGATACATGTCTCCGCCTGAGGTGAGCAAGGTTGTTTACTCAGCTTCAAATACACGCCACTTTGAGTCGGGTGACTTCTTGAGCTCTGTCTTGTCCGAAAGCAGAACCTGAAATCTGTATCGACTGCCATTAACAGGCATCTGTGCATGGACTGAATAGCAACGTCGGCAAGCCTTTATCTTGATCTCTGTATCACAGGGGATGCAGTCCAAGTGTCCTGAAGGGTTTCTTTTGCATCGCAGGCACTCGATTTGTTCGACCAGGTTTTTGTTCTGTTCCTGGTATTTCACCAACTCGCCAGGAGCTACCATGGCACCTATATACTCCAGACCTGCAGAGTCGCATACCTTGCAGTACCATCTTGAAAAATCGCCGGACACAAGCCGACAATTACCACATACGGAAATGTACTCCACATCTGGCTCGCGATTCTCGAAACGTCTGAAATACGCCAGAATATCGGCCTTATCATCATTGGACAATTTTTCAAAGGGCTGTAGTTTGGATCCACACTCGTAGCAGGAGTAGCCAAAGAAACGCTTTGCCAAGAGTCCACCAATTCCCAGGACTACGATAATGAGAACGGTCATAATAATAAACGCTTCCACGGTCGGTTCCTCATGTTAGTGGTTATTGCTACGTCCTTTGCCCTACGGGTTTCCATCTGTGTCCATCCGCGTAAAACGCTCAAATTACTCGCGTTTTTTCTGCGGATCTATTCAATCAATTCTTTGGTATCGTGAACGCGAATATCAACTTCAGGCAAGTGTTTATTTAGAATATCTATGATGTGATCCTTTGGTCCGACAAAGATCATGATCATATTTTCTGGCACAAAAAAATTTTCGATAAAAGCACGCACCTCAGTATCGGTGATGGAATCATAACCGCCTTTGCGGATTGGCGGATTATAGATGGCTCGATATACCTCATTGTCCAGTCTTCGCTGTGGTGTCAATCGTTCATGGACATGGGCATAGGTGACATTTCTATTCTCACGCAATTCTTTTATTTTCTCCCAAAAGCGGGGATTATCGGAAAGGCCTCGGATGAAGTCGAGCATTTTTGCGATCAATTCTTCGCTGTTCTGTAACTGGGGATCTGCATAAATTTCGAGAAACCTGATATTTTTTGATGATCGATAATGGCAAGCAGTACCATAGACCAGTCCCAACTCTTTTCTAAAATATTTATAGAGCAACCCTTGGGCACCATGTCGCCCAAGGGTCATGGATATCATTGGGGAAATATAATTTGTTTCACCTATACTCCCATAAGGGATCAACCAATAACAGAAAACGTTCTTTAAGTTTGAATAATTCTCAAAGACAAAAGCCGAAGGACCAAAATAATAATTGGCCTCTGAAGGTTCCAATGAATGCACAAACCCACCTGCCTGTCGTCGGGTCTCGCGTTTTTCTATAATTGGATGAAGCATTTTGGCAATCTCGGTGGAATCTCGGTTTGAGAGTACCTTAAAAAACACCACTTCTGTTTTCTGAAGCCGCGCATAATATTGTCTGATGTCCTTTGCAGAAAGGTTTTTCAGCGTTTTTAAGGACCTGAGTTTCTTTATGCCTTTTGTTCGTGCAAGTGCAAAATTTCTCATAAGATTAGCGGTATTTCTTTCCCGATCATTCTGATAATTAGTCACCTCTCGCGTTTTCACATCTTCCAGATCAGACTCAGAAAACTCGAAGTTGTGTATAAAATCGCGGACTATTTCTATGGACTCAGCGCAATTCTCGGACAGGGTAGAAATGGATATGGTCAGGGAGGTTGTGTTGGCAAAGACATATAACTCAGTGCCTAATACTGCCAGTTGATCTATGTGCCCCTGATTTTTTGCGGACTCCCATATCAGCTTTGAGACTGTGTTTGCAATCCCGCTCTGAGTAGGAAGCGCCTGATTGCTTCCCGCTCCGAGAAAGACGATTTCAATTTTGGTCAATGGCGCGCGTTTGTCCTCGCGATAAAAAATTTGGTGGTTGGTAACTTCTGCAAAAGCAGGCAAGATACTACACAGACAATACAGTACAAGGCCAAAAACTACACTCTGGAATCTATTCATTTGAGGATAGCCTTTCGGGAGAACTTAATCTTCTTATCCCCCATCCCACCAGCGATACAAAACCTGCTAATACCCAGAAGATAAACGCATAGTATAACAGGGTTCTCAAGGAGGTTTTTTCTTGTTGTGGTAATGTTAGAGAAAGCGTTATCGAATTATCGTCCATCAGGTATTGATCTACCAGGCGCGGGATGTCGTCTCTGCGGGCAGATTTGAGGTCTTTTATCAATTTTGGATATAGCAAGGGATCGTTGGCATGGGCGAATGCCCGCCCGAACTTAAGAGCCATGTCTGAGCGGTCGTAAAAGTCGGAATACATTGACTTTAAATGTAAATTTTGGGCCGCAGTAAATTCATCCTCTGAGACACCACGCGCTCTGATTTTCTCCAATTCTGTTTGGATAGCGGTCTCAATAGCCTCTATGGAAGTGTCGAGCGGCAGGTCTGCCGTGCAACTCAGCAAACTAAATCCTTTATAGTGGTTAAACGACACCCTGAAAATCCGGGCGAGCTTAGCATCAATCACAGAAGATCGCAGGGAATTTGAGGTTTTGGTCATAATGCGACCAAGAATGAGCAAGGTCGCATAATCGCGATGGCCCAAATTGGGAGTTTGCCAACTTTTCCAGAATTTGGCAATACGGAGATTTTTTGAAGTATCTTTTATTTTTTCCCCGAGTATTTCAGGTTTGGAAAATTGCGAAGAGGGCCATTCACTCGATATTTGCTCATTGCCATAAGCTTCGTCCAGTTTGGTCAGGACATGGTCCATATCCACATCGCCAATCACCACAACCAATCTCTTCTGGTGGCGCAGGAAATCTTCATAGTAATCTTTCAAATCATCGGCTTCGAGTTGTTTAATAAAGTCCTCAGTCCCAACGCCACTAAAATTCTTTTTTTTATAGACCAGGCCCCCAAAGCGATTGGAAAAAATTTTGTTTGGGTTTGCTGAATTACGACTTTTTTCCGTCAGTACGATTCTCTTTTCCTTTTCAACAACTTCCTTATTGATCACTGTGTGGTAATATCTATCGCGGTCTATCTCAACTGCAAGATCAAATTTGTCCTTTGGAAATCTCATTACAAAGTATGTAATATGAGAAGAAGTAAAGGCATTTGATTGTCCCCCATTCTCGTTAATGATTTGTTTGAGTTGCCCATATTCATGGCTGCCAGTACCTGAGATAATATGCTCTAAGAAGTGTAGTCGTCCTTGTTCACCTTCCTCTTCATCTGCCGAGCCGGCACAGTAAAAGGTCTGGTATTCAAAGGTAGGAGTTGTTCGATCTACAACGATAACAGCGTCGAGTCTGGGATTGATAGTGTAGTGTTGCGCGATGAGTTCTTCGGATAATGCGGCTGTGCCAATAAGCTGGTATGCCGAGCAGGTACTGGACAAGACGCAGGCAAGGAATGAGATGAGTGCGTAAGTTTTTATCATGTTTGATACTCGGCAAAGCTGATCGTGGTTGTTTCGTCTTGCACTACACAGTATAAAATTTGGAGGTTCTTCCAGCAAGCCTGAAAGAACCTCCTTTTGTTTTTCTATTCTTGCGATCCAGCTTACTCAAAGAGAGGAACCATGCGTATGTGATTCCCACTGCGTATTTCTGTTTTTTTGTAGTTTTTGGGATTGGTGCATAAAAAAACTGTGAATGGATTATTTTCTCATTCACAGTTCACAAACACTGGATCGCGGCTGCTTTGTTTATCGATTTTTTTCTGTAGCTTGTAATTCCTTCGCGCTCTTTTCAACCTCTTCCACCGCAGTCATAATCCCCTCAATAAATTCATCTGCCGCGTCTTCTTTCTGCTTTTGCTGCTGTTCGTAGAGCAAGCGATAGACCTCGCACTCTTCCAGCAAATCGTCGTGGACACCCCAGCCCGCCATGCGACCGTTGTCCAGCACCAGAATGCGATCTGCCCGCATCGCCGTAGAAATCCGGTGCGTAATCACAAACGTCGTGCGCCCCTCCATCAAATGATCCAGCGTCTCTTGAATTTTCGCCTCTGTCTTTGCATCCAGTGCCGAAGTCGTATCGTCTAAAATCAGAATACTGGGATCGGTGACAACAGCCATCGCAAAAGCCAGACGCTGTTTTTGACCACCCGACAGATTGGTACCGCGCTCCTCGACCGGCGCTTCGTATTTTTCTGGCAGCGTCATAATAAAATCGTGCAACTCAGCCGCCTGGGCCGCAGCCATTATCTGCTCTGGCGCGGTATCGGACTGACCGTAGCGAATATTATCGGCAATCGTCCCGGAAAACAGAACGGGTTCCTGAGGCACCATACTGATGTGCTGTCGCAGAGAAGAAATTTTGACATCTTGTATATCGTAATCGTCCAGAATAATTTTCCCCTCTGTGGGTTCATAAAGACGCATCAACAAACTCACCAGCGTACTCTTACCCGACCCCGAAGGCCCAACCACAGCCACCGAAGTGCCCGGCCGCACGACAAAATTGAGATTTCTTATGACATAATCGCCCGTCTCTGTATAGCGAAACGACACATTGCGAACCGACACGCGACCACGCACTTTGTCGAGGGTCTTCGCATCTTCTCTATCCCGAATAATCACCTCTTCATCCAGCACCTCAAACACGCGACTGATCACCACCAGCATCTGTTGCAGCGTGGCATTCACATTGGCAAGTGCAACCAGTGGCGAAAAAAGATTCCCCATCGACATACTAAAATAAACCAATTCCCCAACCGTCATCACACCGCCGCGAACCTGCAACGCGCCAAAATAAAAGATCAGGCCCATTGCAATCCCCCCCACAACCGAACAGACTGACCCCAGACCAGAACTCAAAACAGACTGTTTGACGCCCAACCGATACAACCCGATCAGACGCCTGAAAAAGTCCCGAAACTCCCGTCTTTCTCGCGCATAAGACAGGATGAGACGAATCCCCTTTGAGCGTTCTTCCAGCAATGCAGAAACCTCGCTATAATCCTCCCGAAACCGCATAAAAACATTTGCTATTGGACGCTGAAACACCTTATAGGTCACGACATACGCGGGCAATGCAACAAAAGCCATCAGTGCGAGCTCAACATCAATCGTAAACAGAATCACCGTACCCATCAAAATGCGCGCAACATGCCGCAGTGTCTCTACAAATGTCGTCGTAATTTCGCTCTGCAACAACCCCACATCATCCAAAATGCGCGCCATAATCCGCCCGGTTTGCTGGCGATCAAAAAACGTCATCTGCAACTGCTGCACCTTCTCGTGCAAAGCCAGGCGAATGCGGAAAACAATCCGCTGCCCCACATAGGCGATGCTATACGTATAAAACCAGTTGAGCGTGGCAAAAAACGATCTCACGACCAGGTAGAGAATGAAAATCCACCCCAACCATTCCAGTTTTTCCGTGCGCGTTTTGGGCAGCATTATCCCGCCTTCTTTGCCCAGCCCCGGAATCGTCGCCTGTGGGTCGCGCTTGGGACGAGTCTCCTCCTGAATCAAAGACCGCATGTGTGCCTCTGAAACAACTTCACCAGCAGGCTTGAGTTGCAAGACTTCGTCAACCGTAATTTTTGAAATAAACCCGAGCAAAAACGTATAGGACGACGTAATAGTGGCCATGGCAATGACCAACAACAGGCGCCCCCAATACGGCTTGATATACAAAATGATAAATCGCTTTAAGTTTTCCATAACCTCAACTCGCCATCGCCTCTACAGCCTCTTCAATAGAACCCGCAGCCTGCTGCTCGTAAAGCTGGCGATACCTTCCATCGGGTATTTGCAACAACTCGCTGTGCGTCCCCTGTTCCACAATCTCGCCGTGATCCATCACAACAATAATATCCGCATTGACAATCGTCGATAATCGGTGTGCAATCGCAAAGGACGTGCGTCCTTTTAGTACCCTGGTCATCGCCTTTTGTATCAGAGCTTCCGACAGGGAATCGAGTGACGAAGTCGCCTCGTCGAGAATTAAAACCGACGGGTTGGTCAGCACGGCTCTCGCAATGGCGAGACGCTGTTTCTCTCCCACAGACAACTTAATGCCATCCTTCCCCAACATCGAATCGTAACCCTCGGGCGTACGCATAATAAATTCGTGAATCTCGGCAATGCGCGTCGCTTCAATCAGCTCGGCATCTGTGGCATCTGCGCGACCGTATAGCAAATTCTCCCGAATCGTCCCATCAAACATCACCGAATCTTGCAACACCTGGCCGATCTGAGTACGCAGGGTCCGCAGCTTCACATCTCGCAAATCGTGACCATCAATTGTAATACACCCCTCCTTTACATCGTAAAATCGCATCAACAAACTCGTCAACGTCGTCTTGCCGCATCCCGTGTGCCCCACCAGCGCCACCATTTGTCCCGGCTGCACCTCGAGGTTGATACCCTTTAAAACAGGTTCCCCCTCTTTGTATTCAAAATGCACATCTTCAAATTTAATATGTCCTTTTATAGGCGGCAATGCGACAGCATCTTCCTTGTCCTTAATCTCTATGGGAAAATCTAAAATTTCCAAAACGCGATCCACAGACACCATCACGGATTGAAGACGCATGGCAATTTGCGTGAGATTGAGAATGGGCTGAAACATCCGGCTCGAATAAGAAAAAAAGGCCATCACAGCCCCATAAGTCATTTCACCCTCAATCACGTAATAACAGCCCAAACAAAAAATCACCGTATTGCGAAGGCCCGACACCCCCCAGGAGCCAGCCATATAGCCCGCGCGATTTGTGGCAGTCTGCATTGCCGCATCCAAACTCTGGTGCGTATCTTCCGCAAATGCGCGATGTTCTCTGCGCTCTCGCCCATAAGATTTTACCAGTTGCACCCCGGACAACCGCTCTTGTAGTCCAACCGACACCTGATCCATTTTTCTGCGCCAGAGACTGTACGACTCCCTCATTGGCGTGCGCCACCCGTAATAATTAAAAAAATACAAAGGCATCAGCAAAAGTAGCAGACACCCCATCTTCCAATTCAAGCTCATACACAGCGCAAGCGCCACCCAGAACGACACAAAATCAACAAGAATGCCCAGCATGCGCGACGTTACCATACTGCGCACACTCGCAATATCAGACATAATGCGCGTCATAATTTTACCCGTCCCCATCTCGTCGTAAAAGCGCATGGGCAATTTCAACATGTATTCATACGTGAACTTCCGCATACTCGTCGTTATCCCCCACCCCACATAGGCATTGGTAAATGAGACCCAAACGCGCATCGCAGCGGACGTGATAGGCAGACAAATCGAAATAAACAAAAGCACTTCCAGCAACTGCCAATTCCCCATAGTAATGACATCATCGATGATAAACTTCATCACCAGAGGAGGCAGCATACTCAGTGCCGTCATTGTCGCCGTCAGGCAAAACAGCAAGATCAGGCGCGATTTGTAAGGCGTAACAAAATGCGCGAGCTTGCGCAGCTTGTCAGTATTGCTCTCTTCTGCCATATTGCTCTCATCTCAAAAATAAGTTGCAGATTTTTGGATCTCGACGCTTCTTTATTTATGCATCTTTGAGTAACCATAAATAATATTTAAGAATAGATATTAAAATATAAAGATACCTTTTAATTTAATCAAGCCCATCTCATCTCCTACCTCTGATTGAGCCATGAAAAATCTCTCAACAATGACCATCGCACAAATTCGCGCCCATATCAAATCTATCAATCCCCCTGATGAAGCATCCCTCCGCGCACTCGAACAAGATCCCCGCGCCGGTGTTCGCGCACTTGCAGAACAATTGCGAAAAAAGCAAAAAGCACAAGCCCGTGAAAACGCACGCCTCGAACAAATGCTCATTATAGAAAAAAAACTCAGAGAACGGGGCATCCAGCACATCGCAGGCGTAGATGAAGCCGGGCGAGGTCCCCTCGCGGGTCCCGTTGTCGCCGCTGCAGTTATCCTCCCGCCCGATACACTCATCCCCGGCTTAAACGACTCCAAAGCACTATCCAAAAAACGCAGGGAAGACCTTTTTGAAACCATCCACGACGTAGCTCTCGCCATTGGCGTGGGCAAAGCGTCTCCACAAGAAATAGACAAATACAACATCCGCAACGCCACCCACCACGCCATGTGCGAGGCACTCGCCGCCCTCGGCATCTCACCCGACCGCGTGCTCATTGACGGCAATGCCACCCCGGGCAGCCCATTTCCCGAACAAGCGCTCATCGGCGGTGATCGCAAGTCGCTTTCTGTCGCCGCCGCGTCTGTCATCGCCAAAGTAACGCGCGACCGCCTGATGATCGATTACCACGCGCAATACCCCGCTTATGGCTTTGCCCGTCACAAAGGATATGGCAGCGCCGATCACCTCGCCGCCTTGCAAAAACACGGCCCATGTCCCATCCACCGACGATCTTTCCGAGGCGTCTTTGAAGCCAACCGCTCTGAGGACTTTAAAATTTTTGCCGAAGGTATTCAAACCGCCACAAACCGCGGTCAACTTCAGGCCATCGGAAAAACCATTGCCAGTGCCAGCAAACATATCCCACAAGACGAGGTCCAGGCCCTGCGTATGCTATTTCGAAAACGACGCACCCGCCTGCAACAATCCGGTCCAAAAGGCGAACAATTGGCGGAAAAATTTATAGAGCAAAAGGGATATAGCATTCGCGCGCGCGGATTTCGCGCCCTGGGCGGTGAAATCGACCTCATTGCAGAAAAAAACAACGTCTTGATCTTCGTCGAAGTCAAAACCGCGACCACCCCGCATTTTGGACAACCAGAAACCAGAGTAACACCTGCCAAGCAAGCGCAAATTATCAAAATCGCAAAAGCCTACCTGCACCAACACCCCGACCACGCGGCACCGAGATTTGACGTCATCGCCGTTGACCTGACACAACCGCGCCCTGCCATCCGACACTACGAAAACGCCTTTACAGCTCAGGACCAATCCTCAAATTTCGCCTCTTAAACCTTGACAATACCACCTCTTACCTTTATTTTCGTTCCTTCTTATAAAAAATAATCTGCAACGGATATGCACCCATGCCACAGTTGATTCCAAAAGTAAAAGGCACCCGCGATTTTTATCCCGAAGACTGGGCCTACCAGAAGTGGCTCTGCGAGAAATTTATCGGCGTTGGCAACCTCTTTGGATACAGAGAATACGAAAGTACAATACTCGAATACATGGCCCTCTACCTGGGCAAAAGCAGCGAAGAAATCGTCACACAGCAGACATTCACGCTATCTGATCGGGACGACAAACAACTCGTCATGCGCCCAGAACTCACGCCCACACTCGCGCGCATGGTCGCCCAAAAAGAAGGCGAACTCACCTTCCCCATTCGCTGGCAATCTTATGGCCGGTTCTTTCGCTACGAGCGCCCCCAACGCGGGCGCGGGCGTTCCTTTTTCCAATGGAACATAGACGCGCTCGGCAGCGATAGCTATCTGGCCGATGCCGAAATAATCACCATAGCTTGTACGCTATTCAAACACCTCGGTCTCACGACCGAACACGCCACCATCAGAGTCAACGACCGACAGGCCCTCGAAATTTTAATCTCCAAAAAACTGGACTTGTCGCCCGAGAACATCAAACCCGTTTTTGGGGCTATTGACCGCATAGACAAAATGCCCGAGGAAAAATTCCGCACCTATTTGGCCGATGATCTGGATCTCAGTTCAGGTCAAATCGATACCCTCTACGAAATCCTCCAAACAGCAGACCTGACGTTTTCCCCCTGGCTCCAGAGCATTTTTGAGCAACTCGACAAAAATGATGTTATAGACTTCGTAAAACTCGACTTCAAAATCGTGCGCGGTTTTGACTACTATACGCGCACGGTATTTGAAGCATGGGCAAAAACCTCATTGCGCCGCGCCCTCTTTGGAGGTGGTCGTTACGACAATCTCACACGTCAAGTAGGCGGCAAGCGCCAGGTGCCGGGTGTGGGATTTGCAGTCGGCGATATGGCCATCACCGAATTGCTGAAAGAAATAGACATTTATCCCCAACTCGAAACGCCCGGTGCCCGCGTATTCGTTACGGTATTCTCCGAAGACCTTCTCGTCCAATCGTCTTCTTTTGCCGAAAAACTGCGCCAGGAGGGTATCGCAACAGAACTCCATCTCATTCCGGGACAGCGTCTCGACAGACAATTCAAATATGCAGATCGTCAAAATATCCCCTTTGCAGCAGTTATTGGACCAGACGAGGTGTCTGCAAATACCATCGTACTCAAAGACCTCAAAAAGCGTGCGCAACAAATTTTTTCACAAAACGACCTGTGCGCGATAAAAACAACGCTTAAAAGCGGAATTACCCAAGCGTAGGAGACAGCCATGTCAGAGTCGCTCGGCGACTGGAAACGCACGCACAACTGCGGCGAATTGCGCATCGAAAATGTAGGCGAAGAAGTCTGCCTGATGGGGTGGGTGGGCAAAAGGCGCGACCATGGAGGCGTCATATTCGTCGATTTGCGCGACCGCTACGGCATCACCCAGGTAGTCTTTCGTCCCGACCTCGAATCAGAAACACACGCCATTGCCGAAAAAATACGCAACGAATTTGTCCTGGCAATAAAAGGCAGAGTTGAACCGAGGCCAGAAGGCATGGCAAACCCCAAATTGCCTACCGGCGCCATTGACATCGAATGTTCAGACTTGCGCCTTCTCAACGAAGCGGACACACCGCCCTTTGCCATAGAACCCGAAATCGATGCCAACGAAGAACTGCGCCTGCGCTATCGCTACCTCGACCTGCGCCGCCCCGATATGCAACAAGCCGTGTTCCTGAGACATAACGCCGCGCAAGAAACGCGCAAATATCTGATTGGCCAGAGTTTTCTCGAAATCGAGACCCCCTTCCTCATGAAAAGCACGCCCGAAGGTGCAAGAGATTATCTGGTTCCTTCTCGCGTTCAAAGAGGCAACTTCTATGCCCTGCCCCAATCGCCCCAAACCTACAAACAGTTGCTCATGATCGCCGGCTATGATCGCTACTTTCAAATTGTACGCTGCTTCCGCGATGAAGACCTGCGGGGCGATCGCCAGCCCGAGTTTACCCAAATTGACATTGAAATGGCATTTGTCACAGAAGCCGATGTCATGCAACTCGCAGAAGGGCTTACACGGCACCTGTTTGCACACGTCATAGGCTTTGATATCCCCTCTCCCATACCACAAATGACCTATCGCGAAGCGATTGACCGCTTTGGAACCGATCGTCCGGACACGCGCTTTGACCTCGAAATAGTCGATATTTCAAAAGCTGCCCTCGCCTCAGAATTCCGGGTCTTCAGATCCGTAATCGATTCCGGTGGGCAGGTTCGAGCCATTAACGCCAGGGGATGTGCAAACTACTCGCGCAAACAAATCGATGACCTCACAGCTTTTGTTGCAAAACACGGTGCTAAGGGGCTCGCCTGGATCAAAGTGACCGACCAGGGCCTCGAATCATCAATCGTCAAATTCTTCCCCGATCAAGCCCAACAAATGCTCAGAGAATCACTTGATGCGCAGATAGGGGACCTGCTTTTATTTGTTGCTGATCAACCCGCAGTTGTCGCAAATGCACTGGGTAATCTGCGCTTAGAACTCGCGCGGCAACAAGACCTTATGACGACCGGTGACTTTAGTTTCTTATGGGTGACTCAGTTTCCCCTTCTCGAATTTGATGATGTTGAAAAACGCTACGTGGCCTGCCACCATCCCTTCACATCCCCCCTGGAAGCAGACCTCAATGAACTTGAGACCGCCCCAGGTGATGTTCGCGCCAGAGCTTATGATCTCGTTCTCAATGGCAACGAAATCGCTGGCGGAAGCATACGTATCCACCGCAGAGAAACCCAGGAACGCGTATTTCGCATGTTGGGGATATCCGAAAGCGAATCACGAGAAAAATTCGGCTTCTTACTCGACGCCTTTCGCTACGGTGCGCCCCCTCATGGCGGCATCGCGTTTGGATACGACCGCCTGGTCGCCCTCATGGCGGGCAAAGCGTTTATCCGAGACGTCATTCCATTCCCGAAAACCAATACAGCGGCATCGCTCATGGATGGGGCACCATCTGCAGTAGATCTCGCCCAACTCCGCGAACTCGGTTTGCGATTATTGTAATCACAGAGAACCATAACGCATTCAAAACTTTTTCTTGACTTTCTGTATTTTATGTAGTACTTTGTGTAAAAGTTGTATTATTGGATTTTTTGTTTTTATTTTAAGTCTTGATAATTTAGATACTTACGCCAATATTCCTGAGGAGGCAGTTGGGTTATGAAAAGACTCAAAAAAGTGGCAGGTTGTGGTCTATTACTCGTTCTATTATCTGGATGTTGCACGCCAATGGCCTCAAGATCGCAACTCCAAATGCTCGAAGAAACGCGTAAAGTCGCAGAATCGGCTGAAGCCGACCTTGCAGCCTGTAAGCAACACCGGGCCGAGTTGGAACGCCAATTGGCACAGAAGAAACAAGTTCTGGCCGAGTGGCAAAATATCTTAAGTCAGTGCAACAGGTCTTGAGCCAGTAATTTTTTACGGTGTGTGGAAAGGAGTTGTTCGGATGACAGGTTTGAAGATTTTCAAGGTCATTTGCTGTGCAGTTGTCCTTTTTGTTTTCCCTCAAAGGGCCATTGCCCAGATGGCAATGACCTATGATGAATACAAGATGAAACTTACAGAACAAGAGCAACGGCTTGCAGAACTTAAAAAGTCTCTGCTTGAATGCCAAACTGCATCTAATGACCTTTCTAACCAGATTTCCAGTCTAGATACCCAGATCAGTGAAATCAAACAGCAAGTTTATGGGCTTGTTGAGTCCGATGAAGCAGGGGTCAACCAATATATGCAAGAACTCGGCCGCGTTGAAAGTCGCCTCATGGGCTTACGTGACCTACCAGAAGATGCCCTTTTTGAAGTTCGAGATGAAATTGACCAAATAGAAGTCCGCGTATCAGAGCTTAACGCAGACAAAAGAGCCTGTTTTCCAACTGCACAGGCAAAACTGACCAGTATTAATCAATTACTTGAGCAGGTCAAATCGCGAATGCCTCGCAAGCGCGTTCGGCAATATTCGGTTGTCAGAGGCGATAATCTCTGGAGAATCGCCAAAAAAGACGATATTTACGGAGATCCTTATCTCTGGCCTCGTATCTATGTTGAAAACCGGGATAAAATTAAACATCCCGATATAATTTATCCCAAGTGGGTTCTCAACATTCCTTTTGGCGTCGATATCAATCAACACCTCGTAATGAGTGGCGAGAACCTCTCGTCCATTGCTGGCAAGGTGTACAATGATGTCACCAAATGGAATCGGATCTACCAGGCCAATAAAACACAGATCTTTGACCCGAGCATGATTTTCCCAGCTCAAGTATTCGACATTCCAGCAAACTGACCTCAACCTTTTCGATCCCAGAATTTGGATCTTTCATAAATCCAATGGAAGGTTCATCTATCAACCTCTAAAATCGAACTCTCATTCCCGTAGTCTGTTTGGGAATGAGAGTTTTCTTTTTCTTATACTCAAAGCGTGGAAAATAGAGAACTCTCCCATAGACTATCTTTGCGCGGTGTTGACCTTCTATCTTTATACGGTCACAACGATGCAAATTTGCTCGCCCTTGAAGACCGCTATGGCGTGCGTTTAACCGCCCGCGGGGATCAGCTAAATGTTCAGGGACCACAACACAAAGTTCAACACGTCTCTGGCCTATTAGAAGAAATGATTTCATGCCTTCGGCGCGGCGATCAGTTTGACCCTCTACACTTGCTTGCACCACCGCCAGAAAATTCCGAATCTGAAATTGGCGAATACGCAAAGCCTATTCTTTCAACGCCCAAAATTCTCATTCGCCCCCGCTCACAGACTCAGGTTGCTTACTCGACAGCTATAGAAAACTACGATATTGTTTTCGGCATTGGACCGGCGGGTACGGGCAAAACTTATCTGGCAGTCGCTGCGGCTGTTGCTGCATTAAAAAGCAAACACATCTCCAGAATTATTCTGACGCGCCCGGCTGTAGAAGCTGGCGAAACCCTGGGATTTCTACCGGGAGATATACAGGATAAAGTCGATCCCTATTTGCGTCCGCTCTACGATGCACTGCGCGACATGTTACCCGATACACAATTGCAACACCTTATGGAAATGCACACACTTGAAATTGCGCCGCTTGCATTTATGAGAGGACGCACCCTGAATAACGCTTTTGTCATTCTCGACGAGGCCCAGAATACCACCGTCAACCAGATGAAGATGTTTCTTACCCGTCTGGGCAACAATGCCAAGGCCGTGATTACGGGTGATATAACACAAATAGACCTGCCGCCGGGTATTCAGTCTGGACTTATACACGTCCAACATATCCTGTCTCATATAGAAGCCATCAAATTCGTCAACTTTTCAGAAAAAGATGTTGTACGACACCCACTGGTTCAAAAAATTATAACAGCTTATGAGCAAAGCGAACATTCCCATGAGTCAGAGGGAGAAGAGGCTGTGTTAAAACCATGATGTTCTTTAGAAAAAATCAACGCGATCGTACGCGTCAGACGAGACAACAGTGGAAACAGCGGGGAAAGCAAGCCTTTCGCATTGCATTGATGCTCGCTCTCTTAGGCGTACTAACCGTCTTATTTCCCACGCAACAGCAATACGAGTACAGTGCATTCCGAGAAGGCGCGATTGCGCCAGATGAAGTCATCGCCTCTGATAATTTCTCCGTTTACAAAAGCGAAGAAGCATACCAGGATGAAGTCGCAGAAGCTCGCCGCCAGATTTTGCCGGTTTTGCGCTATGATAGCACAGTACAGCAAAGCAAACTAAACGGATATAAAACATTTCTAAACGACATAAAAAAACACACAGGCTCCGGGGTAAGCGAATCGCTCTCACAAGAGCTACGGCTTTCACACCCAGAGATTAGCCCCCTGTCGGAATCCACCCTGAAACATCTCATACCCATATCCCGAAGAAGGTCATCCAGTCGCAATAGATTGACCACCTCTGTCGAGAACATTCTGCAAAACACTTATCAGAACGGGATTATCGACCAGGAAATAAATACCGTCGAAGAGGGGTACGCAGAGGTTATACTACTTAACAATGGCTCAGAACGCCAAATTAGCCTTGAAGAACTGGCCGATATAGAAAATTTTACCTCTGGACTCCAACAAACCATAGAACAACAATTGTCGGAAGCAAGTGCTATGGAAATAAAAGCGGGCAGTGAATTGATCCTGGCCTATCTATCTCCCAACATTGCCTATGACGCTGTCGAAACGCAGAGGCGAAGAGATGAGGCAGCCAGCAATGTCTCACGTACCAAACCAGGGACAGTCCTCAAAGGCGAGCGCATTATTGACAAACACGACCGAGTAACATCTGACGCCGTAGATAAACTCAGGTCACTGGCAGAACATATCAACCAACGCCGCCAGCAAGACCCATTCATTGACCTCATTCAACGAGGTGCTGGACTATCACTTTGCGCGTTGACGCTAATAATATTTTTTGCGTTTCTAAATTTTTATCGTCCTGACCTTTATCGTCCGTCCAAAAACATCGTGCTTTTTGGCATCATTATTTTAATCCCTACTGCCGTGGCTGATTACGCGGCCCAAAGCCAGGCCATATCCCCGTTTCTTATCCCTGTCGCACTATCGGCAATGCTGGCAACCGTGCTCTTTGATGCCGTCATCGGCATGGTGATCACCCTTGTCGTTACAACGCTTTGTGCCAGCATCCTCGGCGAACTCCAATACGGGATCATTTTTCTCACCACAGGCATTATTGGCGCATTTTCGGTACATCAGGTGCGCCATCGCAGAGATTTTTACCGCCCTGGTCTGTATCTGATTGCCGCTTATGCCTTGACAATTACCTCCACGGTTGGACTTCTTTTTTCTTATGCCAACACCACTGAGTTTCTCACAGAAATACGCGAGGATTTATTCTGGGGCATTGTATCTGCCTGTGGTTCCTTAATCCTCACCATTGGATTACTACCCGTGTTCGAAAGTGTTTTCAATGTCGTAACATCAATGACATTACTCGAATTGGCGGACTTAAATCGCCCGCTGTTGCGCAATTTGGCCCTTCGCGCTCCTGGTACCTTTAGTCACAGCATAAACATGGCCAATATCTCGGAAGAAGCCGCGGTCGCAATAGGAGCAGATCCTTTGCTCGCGCGCGTTGGGTGTTATTACCACGATATTGGGAAAATGAGACGCCCACACTATTTTATAGAAAATCAGCATGGCGTAAATCCCCACGATGAGTTGCAACCTCAAATCAGTGCCCTGATTCTCATCTCTCATGTCAGGGACGGGATCGAATTGGCGAAAGAAGAAGGACTTCCTCTGGCAATTATTGATCTCATTCCACAGCATCATGGGACTTCAGTAATGACTTCGTTTAAGCATCAGGCACAACTCATAGACGAACAGGCGGTCCGCGATGCCGACTTCCAATATCCCGGTCCCAAACCCCAGACCAAAGAAGCGGGTATTATTAATCTCGCAGACGCTGTTGAGTCTGCGACGCGATCTCTGCCCAACAATGATCCAGACGAAATTAGAGAACTCGTCCATACAATTGTCAAAGGTCGTTATGATGCTGGTGAATTGGATGAATGCGATCTTACATTGCGCGACCTGACCCGAATCCAGGAAGCCTTTTTACCCGTCTTGCAGGCTTCGCACCACCACCGAGTCCCCTATCCCTGGCAAGTGCAACAACAAGAACGTCAAAGCGCGAGCGGATGAATACACTGGAAATTACAACTTTAGTTGATGGGTGCGATCTGGATATCCCTCAATTAGAAGCTGTAGTGAAACAACTTCTTTTAGACAACGATGTGCATCTTCCCGTTTCGTGTATTCTAACCCATGATGCCCATGTTCGACAGCTCAACAAAAAATATCGAAACATAGACAAAACGACCGACGTTCTTTCATTTGAGCTTTCCGATGCGGTCCATCCAGAGGCGCATTATTGTGGAGAGATATACATTTCAGTAGATCGCGCACGACAGCAAGCAAAAGCGCATAACCGGTCCCTACAGGCAGAAATAACTCACCTGATAGTGCATGGGACTCTGCATTTGCTGGGATTTGAGCACGATACCCCCGACGGGTACGCGCAAATGCAAAACGAAGAAAAAAAATACCTGACCCTGATGGGATAACCCTTACTGCAAACAATCATTCCCGCGAAAGGAGTGTGATTTTTTGGACGATCCTTGGCCAGCAATCTTTATAACCATCGCTTCTCTTGTCCTGACAGCAGCGTTCTCCAGGCTCGGCTCAATTGGTATTTCGCGCACAACCCTCGAACGCCTGCACGAAGAAAAAATAGCACGCGCAGGACTCTACCTCTGGCTCTATCGCTCCCGCGATTTTGTGTCACAAATGGTTTTGTTCGGTCAGACAATCGCCATATCTATAGGAGCTCTGGCACTGCTATCCATTCTTTTTCAGACGTTAAAACCGGGTTTCTGGCTGTATCCCGGCGCAGCATTGCTCATCGCACTTTATGTATTTATCGCCCTGATCATTCGCAGCATCGTCCCCCCCTACCGGAGTGAAGAGGGGTCAGACCGCCCGCTGCCCTTTCTGCCGATATGCTTTTTGCCCTTTTACTTTATTCTTGTTCTTCCAACACTGCTGTTGCAAAAAGCGCAAACTGTTTTCTTGAGCGAAGACGATAGCAGAGCACTAAAAGAAGAAGAATTGCGAAATATCGTCGAATCGGAAACAGAAGAAGGCACGATCGAAGCAGAAGAAAGAGAAATGATCGAGGGCATCTTTGAATTTGATGAAACAACTGTCAAAGAAGTGATGATCCCGCGTATAGACATGATTTCTGCTGAGATAACGGCCACGCCCAAAGAGCTTCTCGAGCTAATTCAACAATCCTGGCACTCGCGAATCCCCATCCATGAAGAACGAATCGATAACATCAAAGGCGTCGTCTATGTCAAAGATATTTTGCTCAATCTGGCGACCAATCAGCCGTGGTCTATCCCAGAGATCATGCGTGCGCCATACTTTGTGCCAGAAAATAAGACACTCGCTGAGCTAATGGCCGAATTTAAGCGCGAAAAAGTACACATGGCGATTGTCGTTGGGGAATATGGCGGTACGTCTGGCCTCATTACTATGGAAGATATTATCGAAGAGATTGTCGGCGAAATTCAAGATGAATACGACGATGAAGAACCGCTTTTTGAATGGCGTGAAGAGGGCAAAATACTCGTCGCAGATGCGCGTATTGACATCGAAGACCTCAATATCGTGCTCAACGTCGAACTGCCCCAAGACGGTTACGAAACGTTCGGCGGATTTATATACAACGTGCTTGGACACGTACCTCAGATAGATGAAAATTTAGAATACGGCAATCTATTGATTGAAATCCTCGAAGTAGTAGGACAGCGCATTACACGAGTAAAAATTACCAAGCGCGGAGAGCCTTCCCAGGATGAGCCAAAACGCGGTGAAGAGATACAAAGGCAAAACGACAAACCGCAGAAATAGCTTGACAATAACCCCAAAATCCTGTTCTTTTTTAGTGCTTATCTGGACATAGGGTCGCGGGGTGGAGCAGCCTGGTAGCTCGTTGGGCTCATAACCCAAAGGTCGGGGGTTCAAATCCCCCCCCCGCTACCAAAAAAATAAGGGAACCGATGTTTTCGGTTCCCTTTTATTTTATCTCTTCATCTTCATCAGGCATCGAGCAAGGATCTAAACGCAGCTTTGAAATTGTGTGGTGCGCTCCGCCAGAGTTGAATCCCCTCAATAATATCATCGGTTTCTGATTTGAATATCGGCTGCAACGCTTTCCTCAATTCGGCGACCTGTATTGTTTCCGGGCCAGCTTCTTGATCCGTCAACAAATCTTCGACACTTCTGCCCAACACATCTGCAATTTTTGCCAACACGGGAATTGACCCGCGCTGCTTGCCCTTTCGAATATCGCTAAAATAAGGCGCACTAATCCCAACCATTTTGGCGATTTCCTGGCCCTGTAAACCCGATTCGCGTTGCCAGCGCCGAATTTTCTCACCTGCTATTTCTTTATTGTAAAGCTCTCGCCCTGTCATGCATACACTCCTTTTTCCAAGTGAGAATGCTTCACCACCTCGACCAACCACGCAATATCGTTCAGGTGGTGAAACACGATAGCCTCTGCCCTGATGCCACACGCACCGAGATTGGACGCGATACTGTCTTGCGTCCACCTGGCAGACCAAAAACCTTCAGCAGTCGCCACAAATCGCGACCCCAAAGGCGTCACAACGCGCTGCCTTGTATGCTCGTAGAAATCAACCTGCGCGGCTTCTGTTTTTGGCACATCCTTATACATGGTGAGAAATGCGGAACCGCCGATTTTCAGAGCGCGATAAAAACGAGAAATCGTCTGAATAAACCGCGGATTGCGGTCGAGATACGCATCGCTGTACAGGCTGAGATCGTCTGATTTATCCCTGATATTGCCCGGAGTAAAATACAGACAGAAAACAAGATCATAAAACGCTTCCTCAACCACTGCCTCGGCGGCATCACCTATAAATATCTGTGCGTTGTCAATGCGTTCTTTCTCCCACACCGCGCGTGCGTCCTCAGCCATTGCGGGCGATATTTCAAAGCCGTGATACAAAAGACAGTGCGGCGCGAATAACACGGCGTGATAGCCATCACCACACCCAATATCCGCAATTTTGTATGGACCATGCCGAAGTCGCTCGCTGAGTATCTCGTCTTGTATCTGCCGAGCCTCTCTAATCGGCTCGGGACAATAAGACGACTCAAGCGCGCGCTTGACAGCTTCATTTTCAGATGCCAGCGATATATGGCTCACATATTTTCCCTTTTGGTTTTTGTTCAGGTAATTAAATTATTCATGCAGAAATCTGCTATGCAGGTCAAGTTTAAATATCTATATTTATGTACTCCAAAACCAATACTGTATCACTTTTACCACACCTGTGCGGAAAAAACACACATACTGTTTTTTCTCTCACAAAATACTATATAATACAAAATATAATAAAAACAATCACTTATATTATTTCTTGTTAAAAATAATTTACGGCACAAATTTTGCATATATGATCATCCAGCCGGGGTCACACATTTTCAGGAGGTTACCATGTCATATATTCGACTGTTTTTACTCGCCGCGCTCGTCTGCTTGCCCGTCACTGCATCATCTGCACCACACTTTGAACCCTCACCCCAAAAATCCAAATCTCAATTGTCGGGTTCAATAACCAATGGTGTCATTGACATCAACTCCAGGGGCGAAATAAAAATCCACATCCCCGAAGGCACCCTTACACTCCCGACCGATTCGCTCTCTACAGTGCCCAAAAGTCCATCCGGCCCCTATGCCCCTTGCATCCTCGGTAGTCCTGGTCAATCAGTTCTGGGCAATCCAGCCAGATTATCTCCCGTATATACACCGCTTCCGGACCCGATGAAAATGCTCAATCACATCGGAATCTTCTTTTCAACAGCCAGCGGAGGCTTTGGCTCTCGCATCAATTACGACCACAAAATATCTCCACACACACGCTTTACCGCCAGTCCAGAATTTCTCACCTATAGCCTGTCCAGAGCCAGCACTATTCTGGGAGACCTTATGCCCCCAGGTACAACGCGGATTACCCTGATAACCATACCAATCGGCCTCCAACGCCACTTTGCGCCCACATCGCGTATCAATCCCCATATTGGATTTGGTTTTGGCCCCATCATCCGGCTGGACCACCGCTCACATCGACTGGGATACTACGGAAACAATTTGGGTTTAGACAGAATCGTTCGCAATGGACACAGCAGCCTCAACCTTACGGTGCCTCTTACCCTCGATGATTTCCCAAGTACCTCCTTCACCCTGGGCGGCCATCTCGCTTCTGGCCTGAATATCCATTTCGGCGCAAAAAAAGAACTCGCCCTCACCATTGAAGGCCGCTACACCCTGGCACGATTCGCCGACGCGCTCGGCTCACCCGGCGATTTTAGTGGTCTCTCTCTTGCCATCGGATTTGGAAAAGCGTTCTAACTGGCAGGCGTTTTGAAAGGAAATATAATGTCCCATCTAACGATAACCCGGGTCAATTTATTTGCCCTCGTTTTCCTTGTCTTATCTGCGATCCCTGCTTTTGCACAGATGCAAGGAGAAAGTGTGGTGCCCGCCAGTGCTATCTGCTTAATTGGAGACCATCCGGGCATCCACGAATCCGACGCGCAGACCGCGACCATGCTGGTGTGTTATGAACTGCGAAAACAGGGTATATCGGTTGGCGATCCCGTTTACCAGGTACAACACTCGGCGAATGTCTATCGCGTTGTTTTGCGCCGCCTGGGCGAAAAGGTTCTGGTTCGCTTGAGCTGGGAAACCCCTGTCGGAACAGTCGCAAGTGACCGACAGCTCTTGCTGGGCAATATCGAAGAGATGATCTCTGCCGCTCCCAGACTGGTTGAGGCACTCATCCACCAGAAGCCTATTGATTCTACAGTCAACATGGAAAATGTCGTCGAACAGGATGCCCCTGTGCATCGGAAGATAACCGGTGAGTCCCTTTGGAATATAGGAATCTTCGGAACCTTTGTCCCAGACACAGACATAAAGGCCAAACCTGGCTGGGAGATTGGGTGGTCTTATGAGGTACCGGACTATGATGTGGGAACCGAGTTGCGGTTTACCGGAGGTGGCGACGAGTGGGGCGAGGACTTTGGATTCATCTCCTGGTCAATCGGCGGACGTTACTTCTTTAACAACCAGAATTTTTCGCCTTATGTGGGCGGTGGATTAGCCATAATCGGTGCCAGCTATACAAGTGACGATAGGTCGGGCTTGGGTGCTTATGCGGTCTTCGGAATAGAAGCTCTGCGACTCACTCGAAGCCGCTTGAGACTCGAATTGCGCGTGGATGCGCCATTTTTTAAGTTGAACTCGTCCCCATATCTGATGCCTTTCACGTTGGGCATTTCCTACCACAGGTAGCGCACAAAAACCACCATATAAAATCAAAAAAGGGACGCATCGGATAGATGATGGGTCCCTTTTTTTTTGTGCACCATTGATTTTAACACATATATACAATTCCCTTCTTGACAGTACCCTATATTTAGTGCTATAATTTGATCAACATACAATATCATGTTGATTTTAAGAAAGGAATCCTATCTCATGAAATGTCCTTATTGTGGCGTGATCGAAGACAAGGTGGTCGATTCCAGATCGAGCAAAGAAGGCACCGCTATCCGACGCCGCCGAGAATGCCTGGGATGCGAACGTCGATTTACAACCTACGAATACATCGAAGACACCCCCCTCACCGTCATAAAATCCGATGGACGGCGCGAAATCTTTGACAAAAACAAACTCATAGACAAAATCCGGCTCTCCTGCACCAAACGTCCGATCTCAACAACTCAGATCGAGGAAATCGCCGACCGAATCGAAGATCAACTCGTAAGCAGAGGCGAACGCGAAATAGAAGCCAAAGAGCACATTGGCGAACTCGTCATGACAGAACTCAAACGCCTCGACGATGTTGCCTACGTGCGCTTTGCCTCTGTGTACCGCCAATTCAAAGACCTCAGCGACTTTGAAAAAGAACTGCGGCAATTTGAAAGGTGAGATGTAATATATCTCACACAAAGACACAAAGACACAAAGACACTAAAGATACAAGACGTAAAAGAGTCTGTGCTCACCTTTTACTTCTCACCTCTTACCGCTCTAAAAACTTCGCTTTCCCATCATGACAAGTCTGACAAGTTGCGGGCTTGCCCGTTTTAATATCCAATAAGCGATCCGTAAACTTCTCCATCATCATACGTGCAACAACCTTATTGGGCGTGGGCGTAACCGGATCGAGCCGACCATCGCGCCTTCTCACATGGCAATAGTCGCATGCCTTCACACCCAATGCTTTCTGCATACCTTTCATCATCGCCACAATTTCTCCACGCGACATGCCCGCCAACCGGGAGGGTTTGGCTGCACTCGTATCGCGCACCACAAACCGCGCCGTGCCCGTGTGACAAAAAGCACAATCAATCGATTTTCCCGCTGTTGTAATCAGACCATCTACAAAATGATGCTTCATATAAAGTGCTGTTTTCTTAAACAGAGATGGTGCTTTGTAATCGCGCTCCCCAGCCTCAGTCTCAGAGGGATGGCAATATTGGCATTTTACCCCCAGAGCTTTAGAAATCGCTTCCATACCCTCTTTGCTCGTGTCCAAAACGTGGTGATCGTCCGCGTGTATATCGGCCCAAATCAAGATAACCGCACAACAAAAAACAAAGCGTTTCACAAAGCCCCTCTCACGACTTGACCATCCACTCCATCAGGGCTTTCCAACCCCAACAGAGCCATCATCGTAGGCAAAATATCCATCACCGTCGCGTCATCAGACGCCAAACCAGGCGCATTGGCAAACCACAGTGCATCATCAAAGGTATGCGTGCCATTCACCGGGCTGGATTCAAACAAAACGCGCTTTTCAAAACCGCCCTTCAAATCATATCCCTGTGCAGGTACCGCCATAAGATCGGGTGCCGCATCGAGGTCATCACCAATAAAAGCCTCTTCGCGCATCAACACGCGATCAATAACTGGTATCCCACCATCGGGATCGCGAATTTCCATCAGCGCATCTGCCACATCTCGCCGGACCTGCTCGTATTCAGCACCTGCCTGCACGCACCCCTCGCGCTCCCTGCCCTTTAGATTCACGTAAAATCGCCCGGGCAACAATGAATAACACCGCGTTCGGGGATCCAGATCTCTCAACTGCTTTGGTTCAGGCGATGCAAAAGACAACAAACCCATCTGTTGCAGCCAAAAATTCAAATGCACCTCGCGCTGCAGGGTGCAAAAACCGTGATCCGACACAATCATGAGTAGCGTATCGCTGTATAACCGCAAAACCAGCTCCCCAATGATCTCATCTACGCGCGCGTAAAACCGATTAAACCACCCGGTGTACGACACATCTCCTCGTTCCACATCGCCCCAGAGAAAGTGGTGCAACCGGTCGGTATCCATAAAATGCGCCACAAATAAATCCCATGATTCCTGGGCGTAATACTTGAACATAGCCTCTGCGCGTCGGTTGAGTGCCCAGAAGATCTCGTCGAGAAATTTCTGGCGGTTTTTCCGCGCCTGCCAGGCGTCAATATCGATCAAATACCCCATAGATTCCAGTTCAGACGCAATAGAAGGCGGATAGGTCGCCCGTTTCAAATCGGGTGCTAAAAATCCCGAAATCAAGATACCATTGACTTTGCGCGGGGGGAAAGTAGTTGGCACTCCCATAGAAAAAACCCGCTGTCCCATGCTGCTAAATAGATCAACCCACGTCTTGCCCCGCAATGTTTTTGAAGATGGAATAAACATCTCATACGTTTGGGGAACGCGGTCAATAAACCCAAAAATCCCGTGTCTGCCCGGGTTACAACCCGTTGCAATCGATGCCCAGGCAGTTGACGATACCGTAGGTACCACCGACGTCATAGACATCAGTGACCCCTGAACGATCAACTGCTGAAAATTGGGCATAATCCCCTCGGCAATCAGGCGTTGCAACAGGCTATGTGGCATGCCATCCAGGCCCAAAACAACGACTCTGCTAAATTTGGTCTTATCTCGTCGAAAAAAATTAAACATCTATCCATCCTAAAAAAATAGGGCTTTTAACCCCTTGTATATAGAAGCTAAAAGCCCAAGACATAAAAAATGTGGGGTGAGTGAGGGGATTTGAACCCCCGACCTCCTGGGCCACAACCAGGCGCTCTAACCGACTGAGCTACACCCACCACACCAAACGCAAAACACTCCCGGCAGGGCTCGAACCTGCGACCTACTGCTTAGAAGGCAGTTGCTCTATCCAGCTGAGCTACGGGAGCAAAAGAACCTGCCCTTGAGGATTCTATCAAGGGTTGAACAGATACCAGACACATCCTATTTGAGAGCAAAATTATCATATTGATCAAAAAGTGTCAAGCAAAAGTAATGCATCCTGTCCCAAACCTCGTTTGAACTGCTGCCGCAATACCTTCACCGATCAGGCACAAGACCTCAAACCCGTACAATAAGTGGCAGAATTTTATATCGCATCTTCAATCCAAATTCCAATTTTTTTTCAACTTGACAACCATTCTCTCCCTGATGATATTTTCTTCTATATTCAATTCTTCACCCCGAAGACACTGGTCCGCGCATGCCCAGAAAACGACTTACACAGGCCGAACGGCGCACCCAAATTATCGAAGTGGCGATGACGCTTTTCGCGACCAAAGGATTTACCGGTACTACCACGCGCGCTATTGCCCGTGCGGCAGACGTTTCGGAAGCCATTATCTTCAGACACTTTGCGACTAAAGAAGACCTTTACAACGCCATTATCACATACACAGTTGAAAAACGTTCAGAACAGTGGGATCAAGACACAATCCCTCCGCCAGACCCACGCAATATCGAACACCTCTTGCGCGACTTTGCTCAGACATTTGTCAATCGCAATCGCAGAGATCCGATATTCATACGCCTGATGATGTACAGCGCACTCGAAGATCACAAATTTCGAGAAAAATTTTTCGCAATTTACAGCAACCCCCACATGCGATCCATTCACCAGGCTATTCAAACTGGTGTCGATCAGGGCCTGTTTCACACAGTTGATCCGATTGCATCGCGTCGCTCTTTCTTCCATGCACTCCTGCAATACTGCATCAGCCGTTTTGTTGCGAGAAATGAAACCGATATGCCAGAACGCGATGACGCCATGATTGAAAATCTCGTGACAATTTTTGTGCGCGGACTGCAAATAAACGACAATCATAAAAGCTAATCCTCTCATGATTGATTTACGTTTTCTCGAAGAAGGCAAAGCGATCCGGGATCCCATTTGGGGCTATATCCACATACCGCCCGATTTTTTACCCCTCGTTGATGCCGAAGAATTTCAACGCCTTCGCGATATATCGCAACTCGGGCACGTTTTGCTCGTGTATCCCGGAGCGCGCCACTCGCGTTTTGAACACGCTTTAGGTGTGTTTCACATTGCGGGCCATTTCCTCAAGCAATTGCTCAAAACCCAACCCCCTCCCAATATCGATATCGATGACGTGCGCGTGCTTCTCGCAGCGAGTTTGTTGCACGACATCGGCCATTATCCCTTTTCGCATCTGCTCGAAGAAATGCAGATGTTTTTTATTAACCATGAAACGCGGGGGCGCTATATCATTGAAGATCCAGGTACAGAAGTTCACGCCGCGCTTCTCAAAGTGGGCATTGATCCTCAGCGCGTTGCAAATGTTATCGATTACCAGCAGCGCACTATCCCCGACCGCGATACGCGCCTTGCCCACATTCTCAGTGGTACGCTCGACCCCGACAAAATCGACTATCTTCTGCGCGACGCGCGCTACTGCGGTGTCCCATTCGGCGAGAGCGTGAACAGAGACCGGCTCCTATCCTCAATTACATATCATCACGCGACACAACAACCGGCCATCACTTACAAAGGCGTATCTGCGACTGAAGCACTCATCTTTACCAGTTATCTGATGTATCGCAATGTCTATTGGCACCACGCAGTTCGCTCAGCCAATGCCATGTTCAAGCGCGGGATACAGGACCTTTTGGCGCATCCCAACTGTTCGCTGATAGAAAATGACTTTGACCGCGCCACCGAATCTGACCTGCTTCACCGCCTCGAAAAAGAACACACCGAACTCGGGATTTCCTACCGAACCAGCCTGATTGGTCGTCTCAAAAGACGCAAACTCTTCAAAGTTGCCCGCATATTCTTTCCCCATGAATACGCGCAAAACCTCAGAAATTTATTTCGCTGCCTCTATAATGCGCCCGATCAGCGACGAGAACTCGAAATGGCCTTTTGCGCCCATCTTTCCTCAAAGTTCAAACTAAATCTCTGTGGCAATGAAATACTCCTCGATATTCTCCAATTTGACAAAAGCCCCGAAGTAGATCTCAAAGTCTTTTTTGACGCCCATATCCCCGTAGAAAAACCAGAACCCATGAGCTTTGATGACCCGGAAGTCTCTTTGCTCAAAAATTATCTGCTCGACAACTTTGAAGCACAGGCCAAAGTGGTGCGTATCTTCTGCGACGATATTCCCAAATTGCGCCAGGCCGTGCGCGACGAAGCCTTCGCCTTCCTGAAAAACTGGGGAACAGTCAGAGCTTGATAAAATGACCAAAAAGTTTTATATTGCTCACTTCTAAATGCAGACAAGCCACTCTCATCTTTACCTGGATTTATTGTATGAAAAAATATTTGACTTTAATGTTTATCTCCCACAATGAAGGTTATATCAAAGAGTACCATCTCTCAAAACCGAAATTTATCGGTGTTATAAGTACATTATGCCTGCTTCTATTGCTCTCACTCGGCTATGTTGCCACAATGGGAAAGCGGGAAAGACTCGCCGAACTCAAGGAGGAAAACACCGCACTTCAACGTGAATTTGCCTTAATTCAAGAAGAACTGAAAAACATGCGCCACAACATGGATCAGCTGCAGGAAAAAGATCGCATCATGCGCGCATGGGTTGACCTGTCAGAACCGAGTGACGAAGTGCGTCAAATAGGTGTGGGGGGCGGCGAAGCGATGCCGCCAGAATGGGAAAACGCTGTTCCAGACCGCGTCTCAGGCCTTCTGGCCGATAACCGCATCAATATGGATCAGCTCTTGCGAGAAGCGCACTTTTTGAAAACCAGTTTTGATACGATTTTGGCGGTGCTCAGCAAAGACATCCAAATGCGTCAGCACATACCTTCAATTACCCCCGTGCGGATGGACAATCCGAGAATATCATCGGGTTTTGGCATCCGTCGCGATCCATTCACCGGGCGCAGACAATTTCACTCTGGCATCGATTATCCCGGTCGCAGGGGCACGCCCATTATCGCTGCAGCCGATGGAAAAATAGATAAAATTGATTATAATAATCGTTTGGGATGGTATGTGAGGATCAACCACGGCTATGGCCTGCAAACTCTGTATGGACACCTGAACAGAAAGCCACATGTCAAGCTCGGAACTCGCGTCAAACGCGGTGAAAAAATCGGAGAAATGGGCAGAACAGGACGCTCAACAGCACCACATCTCCACTACTCAGTCATCAAAAATGGCAAGTCGGAAAATCCCAAACACTACATCTTTGATCAAAGAACGCGCTCTTTGTTTTAACGAATCAGAGGATAAACTATGGGTTCCGTTTACAGTTCGCTATTTGTCGCAACGGTCTGGTCTGGTCATCCCGTCGGGTTTGATCTGTTGAGCCACGGCGATGTGCAGTTTATCGCGTTTTACAATGCCGAGCGCAAAATAACCGTCGGAATGCGAAAGCTAAATGAAAACACATGGACATTTGCACATCCCGAAGGTGTATGGCTGGAAGATCGGGGGCGGCTGTCTTCGGAGATCGGATGGGACAGTCACAATTCACTGACCATGGCCATCGACGACGATGGCCATATTCATTTGTGCGGCAATATGCATGTGGATCCCTTGATTTATTTTCGCACAACGCGCCCACTCGATGTCACGAGTTTTGAACGCATCGCTTCTATGGTGGGGAAAAATGAGGATCGCTGTACCTACCCCGTGTTTATGCGCGGTCCCAATAATGAATTGATTTTCCGATATCGAGACGGCAGTAGTGGCAATGGGGTTGATTTTTACAATGTGTATGATGTCCAGACAAAAACATGGCACCGGATGCACAGTACGCCATTGCTCGATGGGCTCGACCGCATGAATGCCTATGCGCGCATGCCCGAAAAAGGGCCGGATGGGAATTATCACATGGTCTGGATCTGGCGCGATACACCCGATTGTGCAACCAATCACAGTATTTCTTATGCCTGCAGTCCAGACCTCCTGTCCTGGAAAACAGGCGGCGGCGACACACTAATTTTGCCAATTACAATCGAAAGCGGTGCCACCGTCGATCCCGTGCCCCCAGGAGGGGGATTGATCAATATGACGCAATCCCTGGGCTTTGACGACCAGAAGCGCGCCGTGATCAGCTATCATAAACACGACGAAAATGGATATACACAAGCCTATTGTGCGCGTTTGGAAAACGGCGAGTGGATATTTTACAAGGTGAGTGATTGGACTTATCGGTGGGAGTTTGGAGGCGGAGGCTCTATCGGTGCAGAAATACGATTGGGCGGTGTCAAAGCAGAAGCCGATGGGCATCTCAGCCTGAGTTACTGGCATATAAAAGAAGGCCAGGGAATCTGGAAATTGCATCCTAAGACCCTGCAAGTGATCGGGACATACCCACTACCCGATAACGAGATCCCCGATGAATTGGAGCAAGTGACATCTGATTATCCGGGCATGACCATCAACCTGCGCGGTGCTCGCGGCAAGGGAACACGATCCGGCGAACAATACGTCTTGCGCTGGGAAACACTGGATCGCAATCGCGACAGACCCAGAGAAAAAATCCCACCGCCGAGCGACTTGAGACTCTATATCCTTCGCGACAATTGAAAAAGCCCCTCGTTGAGTACATCACCGGGGGGCTTTTGGGTTGCGTTCATTACGCGCCAAGTGCCCAACCCACAGGTAGTGCCACAATGTCATTGCCCAGATCGTGAATGCGAGGGTCATTGGAGAGCACCAGTCCCTGCAGAATGGGTTTGTCTAAAATTTCGTCGAGTTTGCGCAAATGGCGGGCGTCTGTAAAAGAAATGCGTTCCGCCATTTTTATTTCGATAGGCACAAAGCCCCGTTCAGTTTCGAGCAGCAAATCGACTTCGCGTCCATCTGCCGTGCGCAGATGATAACAATCAATGGGCAACCGGCTATTTTGAATTTGTTTGTAAATTTCAGCAATAATAGCACTTTCAAATTCATGGCCTGTGGGTTGACCGCGTCGATTGAGTAACGCACGCTGGATGCCAGGATCGAGAAAATGAACTTTTGGCGCTTTGGACAGACGTTTGTTCAGATTGCGAAACCACGGTTGTAACAATATGACCTGGTAGCTTATTTCGAGATATGAGATAAAGCGTTTGACAGTCTTGGATGTGACGCCGGTAAGTTGAGCCAATTCATTCATATTGAGCAATACGCCAGTCAGCCCCGCCAATGCGCGTTGCATGCGAGCAAACGGAGTGAGATCGCGCAAATTGGCGAGATCGCGCAAGTCGCACTGAAGATAGGTTTGGATATAGTCGTGCAACCAATCGTATTTATCAGGGATGGTAAGCAAGGGATCAACGACGGCTGGCATAGCACCAAAATTCATATAATGTGCCAGGTGATGTGCCACTTGTGCATAGCGTTCGCTCTGGAGTGGCATACCCGAATACAAAATATCGCGTTCACCTGTTTTAAGAAAATGGATAAATCTGGAATCCACAATGGTGTCATCCCAGGAATCTGTCAGCATTTCCGGCAATGTGAGAGGATACAGTTCAATAAGGGAGATACGCCCGGCCAAACTTTCGCGGATCTGTTCCATTAACAAGATTTGGCTGGAACCGAGTAAGATACTGCGAGCATCGGGATACTGATCGTAAACGGCTTTGATAGACTCTATAATCGCAGGTGCTTTTTGCACTTCGTCCAGAATGACATTTGGATACTGTTGATACCACTGTGCAGCCGAAAGTGCTGTAAAATCCGGACGAGTGATCGGATCATCGAGAGAAATGTATGAATAGTCGGAAAATCCCGTTTGTACCAGTGTGGTCTTGCCCGTTTGTCGCGCACCTGTCAAAGCAATGAGCCGCCCCAATCTGGAGGCGGATTTTTGTTTTATAAAAGAAAATAGGGTTCTATTTTTCACATGACCACCTCTTTCGGCGTAAAATATGGACTTTAATTCCATAATTTACGCCAAATTTTGGAATAAACAACCATAATTTACGCCCAATATTGTCCAACGAGACGGGATTTGCACTTAATTTTTGAAACATAAATATACGATATTTTAAATTATAATAACATTTTTGCATATATAGTTATTTTTATTATTGACATATTTGAATTTATTAGTCATATTTTTTAAAATAACATATTGAAAGGAGGTATTATGAGACGTTCAATACCCCATTGTCCAGTGTGCAATGGCACGATGGAGCCTGTTAAGCTGCGGTGTTCATCCTGTCACATTGTCGTGGAGGGCGAATTGCCCGTATCGCGTTTGGCACTGCTAACGGATGCACATCAACAGTTTATTGAGGCATTTTTGCTCGCCCGAGGCAATATCAAAGAAATGGAAAAAGAACTGAAGATTTCGTATCCCACTGTGCGCAAGCGACTGGAAGAGGTCGTGCAGGCCCTCGGGTATCCCGCCGTGGAGAAACGCCTGAATCAGCGAACAATTTTGGATGCCGTAGATTGCGGCGAATTAAGCCCCCAGGAGGCGATTGCACAGTTGCGGGGATTATAGGACAGTATGCTGACTACTGAAAACTGATCGTTGCCTATTCGCCTTTTCCTCTGTGTTCATCGGTGGTTGCTTTTAAGTCTTTAACAGGAGGTTCGTATGTCTGCAAATAGACGCAAGGTGTTGACGATGTTACAGGAAGACAAAGTAAACGTCGAAGAAGCCGAGGCCATGCTGGATGCACTCGCGCCTCAAAGAACAGTGGGTGGGCATATTCCGAAGATGGAGATTGTGGGAGAGAGCGAGGCTGCCAAACAGTTGCGAGCGCGGGTTCGGGAAGTCGCGCGTACAGCCTCCCCCGTGCTTATCTATGGAGAAACCGGCACAGGGAAAGCATATACAGCAAAAAGCATTCATTCATTTAGCCGGCGTGCAGACCATCCGTTTTTAGAACATTTTTGTGAAATATCTGTTGAACACAATGAAGCAGAGATTTTCGGAGTAGAAGATGGCGGGTTTTTGGGCATTGCCAAGCGCGGCTTGCTGGAACTGGCGCAGGGTGGTACGGTGTTTTTGGATGCGGTAAATATCATGGCACCAGAAACGCAATATCGTTTGCACAGTTATTTGACCGATGGCTATTATACCCGCGTGAACGGGGTACAGCCTGTGTATGCAGATGTTCGCATCATGGTGGCTACAAATCGGGACTTGAGCAAAGAAGTGAAAGCCGGAAGATTTCGCGCAGATTTATACGATCAACTCCGAGTATGCGTGGTTGAAACACATACGCTGAGAGATCAGAAAGAGGATATCCCCGTTCTGGCGCAATATTTCGCTGAAGGACGTGCGGAGCGAGATGGTCGAAGTGTTCCGAGGATTTCCAATGGGGTTTTGGAAAAGTTGGGCGCGTATCATTGGCCGAGGAATGCCGCCGAACTCTGCCGAGTGATCGATGAGGCCGTCGTGAACTGTGACGGCGATGAGTTGCTGCCCGCGCATTTGCCCGAGTTGATCGGATAGAAACATCGGATAGAAACAGTTGAGAAATTGGAATGATATCCCGCTCTTGTACAAAGCAATGGCGGGATTTTTTGTTTGGAGATAAAATTTCATAACTTATTTTCTATTTCTGCATATTGTTCTGCAATAGTGTTTAAAAAAGGAGACAACATGAGTTCTGATACATTTCGCGGGGTATTCACCATTCCCTCAACGCCTTTTAAGCAAAATGGAGATGTCGATTGGGGCGACCTCAAACGCGTGCTGGATTTTTGTATCACCTGTGGCGCGCACGGAATTGTCTGGCCCGTAAATGCCAGTAGTTTTCCCGTATTGACCGACCGGGAACGCATGCACGGGATGCAGATGGTCGTAGAACACACCGCCGGACGCATTCCCGTCATTCTCGGCGTTCAGGGGGCGAGTAGTAACCACGCGACGATGTTCGCGCGCCACGCGCAAGCACTGGAAGCCGATGGCGTCATAGCAATGGCCCCTTATATAGAGCCAATTGAAGACGAAGATGCGATGGTACACTATTATCAAGCAATAGACCGCGAAGTGGATATGCCAATTTTTATACAAAATCACACGCGGGGTAGCGAGCTATCAATCGACACAGTGGTGCGCTTGATCAATGAAGTAGAACACATAGAATACGTCAAGGAAGAGGTCTTCCCTCCAACGCACATGGCTACGGGCTTAATCGAACAGGCCGGGCCAAAATTGAAGGGCGTATTTGGTGGCGCCAGTGGCCGCTATTTACTGCTCGAACATCCGCGCGGCGTGGCCGGACAAATGCCCGGCTGTCACATAACAGATGTCGTGGTGCGCCTGTGGAATGCCCTGGAAGCTGGAGATTTGAAAGAGGCAAAACGGGTATATGGCATCATGGCTCCCCTATTCGCGCTCGAAACATTAAAAGGCACCAATTATCCCGAAATACTGCGCCGCCGCCAGGTAATCAAGAGCGCGCACAGCCGCTTGACAACCCGTTTCCCAACTCAAGATGCGTACGATCACGAAGCCCTCGACGATATTTTGCGAGACATAGAACCGCTATTTACCTGGAACGAAAAACCACTGCTATACGGCCCACCAGAATGGCTCAAGCTCAATTATCGAACTGAGTAAAACTGAAAGGAGTAAAAAATGTCGAACCCCCGTCCGAATGTTCTCTGGCTTTTTCTCGAAGATATGAACCCGTGGATGAGTTGTTACGGCGACCAGACCATACAAACGCCCAATATAGACGCGCTCGCTGCTTCGGGCGTAAAATTTGATCGGGCATATCAAACCTCTGGCGTGTGCTCGCCTTCGCGCTCGGCAACGATTACCGGGATGTATCAAACCACCATAGGCGCGCACAACCACAACAGTTCATACCCCATTTTACCCGAAGGGATAAAAACAATACCCGAGTATTTTCGAGACGCCGGATATTACACATTTAACGAGGGCAAAACGCATTACAATTTTGTCTTTGATTTAGATGTTTTATTTAACCACCATGGGAGCATGGATTTCAAAGGGGCAAAAGATGGAAGCGATTGGTCCGGATGTCCCCCTGACCAACCGTTCTTCGGACAAATTCAGCTTCGAGGTGGCAAAAGCATTGGATTGCTCAAAGGTCCGGGCATCGATCCCGCCTCGGTACCCGTGCCATCGTTCTATCCCGACCACGAAATCATCCGCAGAGAAATTGCCCTGCACTACGATTGTATCTCGCACACAGACCGACAGGTGGGATGGATTTTGGAGCGACTGAAAGAAGATGGATTGCGCGAAAATACGATTATATTTTTATTTAGCGATCACGGGATGCGGTTGCCGCGGCACAAGCAATTTATTTACGAAGGCGGGCACAAAATCCCATTGATGATTTCCTGGCAGGGCAATACAGATATCGTAACACCCGGAAACGTGCGCTCCGACCTCGTCAGCGGCATTGACATCGGTCCCACCTCACTCGCGCTCGCTGGCCTCGGTGTACCCGATTACATGGAAGGCCAAAATCTGTTTGGCGAACATTTTGTCGAACGCGACTATGTAATTGCCGCAAAAGACCGCTGTGATTTCACAATAGATCGCATGCGCACGGTGCGTACCCAGCGGTATCGCTATGTGCGCAACTTTATGACCGATCGTCCCTTTATGCAGGCACAGTACCGCGATGGATCGGATTATATGGAACTGCTGCGAACCATGAACGCCAACGGCGAACTGACGCCCGAGCAGGCATTTTTCTGGGCAGAAGAACGCATCGCAGAAGAATTTTACGATTGTGACGCCGACCCCGATGAGGTGAACAACCTCGTAGATGACCCAGACCATGCCGAAGCCTTGCAATACCACCGCGATATTCTAACACAGTGGATTGCACAGACCGATGACCAGGGCCAATATCCCGAACCCGAAATCGGCTTGCGGTTGGTGCTGGAACAGCGGGGAGATCAGTGTGTGAATCCGGAATATGACGCCTTAAAAAAGGAGACCCAATGACCAGACCAAATATTCTCGTGATCTTGACCGACGATCAGGGTTGGGGCGATTTGAGTGTACACGGCAATACAAATCTCAACACACCCAATGTGGATTCTCTCGCACGAGATGGCGCCCTATTCGACCGGTTTTACGTCTGCCCGGTATGCGCGCCCACGCGGGCAGAGTTTTTGACGGGTCGCTATCATCTGCGCGGCGGTGTCCACGGCGTAAGCACCGGCGCCGAACGACTGAACCTCGATGAAACAACCATTGCCGATGTGTTCAAAGCCGCCGGATACGCCACGGGAGCTTATGGCAAGTGGCACAATGGCACGCAGCATCCCTATCATCCGAACGCGCGGGGATTTGACGAGTTTTTTGGGTTCTGTTCCGGACACTGGGGGCAATATTTCGATGCCGAACTCGAACACAATGGCGAACTCACGCGAGGAAAGGGATACTTACCCGATGAGTGTACAGATCGCGCCATGGATTTTATGGCGGCAAATGTCGAACGGGATCAACCGTTCTTCTGTTATCTTCCCTACAATATCCCGCACACCCCATTTCAGGTGCCCGACCGATTTTACGATCCATTCCGCGATAAACCGATTGAGATGCTGGCGACCAACCCCAATCAAGAAGAGATAGAACGCACGCGGGCGGCACTGGCTCTATGCGAAAATATCGATTGGAACGTGGGGCGATTGCTGGACAAACTCGATGAGTTGGAAATCGCGGAAGATACCATTGTATTTTATTTTGGAGATAATGGTCCCAATGGCGCGCGCTGGAATGGCGGGATGAAAGGCACAAAAGGATCAACAGATGAAGGCGGCGTGCGCGTGGCGGGCTTGATGCGCTGGAAAGGGCATATCCAGGCTGGTACAGTCATTGAAGAAATCGCCGGAGCGATTGATTTATTGCCCACATTTGCCGACCTTGCGGATATCGACCTGAAAGTTGAAAAGCCGCTGGATGGTCGCAGCCTCAAACCCCTGCTATTGGGCGAAGATGTCGAATGGTCTGACCGCATCATCTTGTCACATCAGCGGGCGCAATTGAGCGCGCGCAATCAGCGATTCCGATTGGACATAGAGGGCAAGTTATACGATATGGGCGCCGATGGTGGACAGACAACAGATGTATCGCAAGAATACCCTGATGTCCATGCGGAATTATCAGATGCAACAGCAAAATTCCACGCCGAAGTCTTGCCCGTCAACGACGACCGTCCCTTTGCCACAGGCTACTGGAAAACGACTCGCTTGCCCGCACGAGACGGGGTGCATCACGGCACAGTCCAGCGCAGTGCCGGCGCGCCCAACTGTTCTTATTTTACGCACTGGACACAAGTTGGTGATCGGATGACCTGGGATATTGAGGTCGGCACAACGGGCGATTATGAAGCGGCGGTTTATTATACCTGCCCAGAAGAAGATGTGGGATCAACCGTCGAGTTGGCATTTCACCCCGCGCAAGGTCAAGCAACAAAAGTGCAAGGACAGGTAACCGACGCACACGACCCACCACAAATCGGCGCAGCGGATGACCGCTATCCGCGTGGAGGCGAGTCTTATGTAAAGGATTTCGAGCCATTGACACTGGGAACAATCCAGCTAAACGCGGGTAGAGGAACCCTGACCTTGCGCGCCCTTGACGTATCCAATTCACAGGTAATGGATGTGCGGCGCGTGATGCTGATCCGCAGAAAAAAACGCGAATAATCTGAGAAGCTGTTTTAAAATTAATACCTGATGCTACGGATGTTCGGCGTTTTGTCATGCTGAGCGTAGCCGAAGCATCTTTTCCACCTGAGTTGGCAAGAGATTCTTCGACTCCGCTGCGCTCCGCTCAGAATGACAGTGCAATAGCGCATAGCTGAGAAGGGGCAAAATGAGTTTTAAAACAGTCTCTGAGCGTTTTTCGCAGATGGGCGCAGATGAAAGGCAAAACCCAAAGGGTCCACAGAATGAAGGCGAGTGAGCTGTTTACAACTGTGACAGCAGTTCATTTGAGCCTGAACGCAGATAGACGCAGATGAAGGCGAGGGATCTGAACAGGACGCCAATTCGCGGCTAAATGAAGACTTTCACTTGACAGAGTGGAATTTTTTTCTTTATATTGCAGGAAAGGCTTTTCTGTAATATAATTTCTCCCACAACTGGCAACTTTTATATTTTACCAGTAATTATGAAATACAAGCTCAAAGACATCGCTCTTGTTCAGATGGGCCTCTCCTTTCGTTCCCGTATTGAGCCGGAAGCAGATGGGAATGTGGCTGTCATTCAGATGCGCGATCTAATCGAAGATAAATTGGATTATGGCAACCTAATGACCATTAATATAAACGGCATCAATGAGCGCCATCTGGTCGAATGCAAAGATTTGGTTTTCCGCTCCCGAGGCAAAACTACTACGGCGACAATCATTGATAAGGAACCCGGACGGACGGTTGTCTCGGCCCCGCTATTCTTGATCCGCGTCACAAGCAAAAATGTTCTACCGGAATATCTTTGTTGGTGTATCAACCTATCCTCATCACAAGCATTTTTACACAGCAGGGCGACCGGAACGATAATGACCATGATAGGCAAATCCGCTCTTGATGCTCTGGAAATCCCTCTCCCCAATCTGGAAATACAAGAACAAATCGTCGCCCTTGCCGATTTGTTAAATAAGGAACAAAGGCTGATGAAAAATTTGGCAGAGCAAAAGGAAAAACTGGTCAAAACAATTCAGATGCGATTGTTAAATGAATCTGAAAAACCTTAATGCCATTAAAGAGTTCAGAGCACCTTCCCTATTCTGGACGCCTGCTTAAGGCATGCAGGCGTGACGATGGGAATAGCACCTGTCATTGCGGCACGTTTTTAGCCGCAATCCAGAAAGGTTTTGTTTGTCATTGTGCCATGATTTCTACTCTTTATTCGCATCCTTAAATCACCCCTATAAAATAGGAGTTATTGACATGACTATTGGAATAGGACGTTACAGCTTTGAAGGTCCTCTTGATGATACATCCGATCTTAGAAATGAATCCGGAGTGTATGCCATTTTAGGGCGGCGCACGATACATCAACTCTGGACGCCTGTTGATATAGGTGAATCGGAGGATGTGAAGAAACGCGTAGAAAATCATGAACGGAAATACTGTTGGAAATCGGTAGGTTATCCCTATCAGAGTTACGCGGCTTATTACTGTAATTCAGATGACCGTACTATTATCGAGACAGAACTGCGGAATCGATATAATCCACCCTGTGGTGATCGTTAATAATGGAGTAACAAAATATGAACAGTCAAATCCAACAAAAAGACATCAACAACGCTGCCTGGGCTGCCTGCGACACCTTTCGCGGCGTGATGGATGCAGCCGGATATAAGGACTACATCCTCGTAATGCTGTTTCTAAAATACATTTCCGATGTCTGGAAGGACCACTACGAGGAATATAAAAAACGATACGGCGATAACGATGAACGCATCAGGCGCAGGCTGAGGAATGAGCGTTTTGTATTGCCGGATGGCAGTAGTTTTTACAACCTTTATGAACAGCGCTCTGCTCCCAATATCGGTGAACTCATCAACATCGCACTGGAGGCGGTTGAAACGGAAAACAAACAGAAATTGGAAGGTGTTTTCCGAAATATAGATTTCAACAGCGAGACAAGTCTCGGCAGGACCAGAGACCGCAACCGCCGTCTAAAAACACTGCTGGAAGATTTCAACAAACCCGAATTGAATATGAGTCCCAGACGGGTTTCGGAAGATGTGATCGGCAACACCTACATCTACCTGATTGAACGCTTCGCATCTGACGCGGGCAAAAAAGCCGGCGAGTTCTACACGCCACACAAGGTATCCGAACTGGTGGCAAAACTGTGCGCGCCCAAACCCGGCGCCCGTATCTGTGATCCCGCCTGCGGTTCCGCTGGTCTTCTCATTGAAGCCGCGCGCGTAGTGGGCGACAAAAACCACGCCCTTTACGGAATGGAAGTGAACGGCAGCACCTGGGCATTGGCGCGTATGAATATGTTTCTAAACGGTGCCGATGCAGCCCGCATTGAATGGTGCAACACGCTCACTGCCCCGGCACTGGTGGAATCCGATCGGTTGATGAAATTCGACAATGTAGTCGCCAATCCCCCGTTTTCACTTAACAAGTGGGGCGCGGAAGACGCCGAGGCAGACATATACAACCGCTTCTGGCGCAGTTTGCCTCCCAAATCCAAAGGCGACTATGCGTTTATCAGCCACATGGTGGAAGCGGCTTTGGAAAAACAAGGCCGGGTTTCTGTTGTGGTCCCTCACGGTGTTTTGTTCCGGGGTGGTGCCGAAGGACGCATTCGCCAGCAACTCATTGAAGAAAACTTGCTCGACGTCGTCATTGGCTTGCCGGGCAATCTGTTCCCCACGACCTCAATACCAGTCGCCATCTTGGTCTTTGACCGCTCGCGAGAACAAGGGGGAGCAAATGAGAACCGCAAAGATGTCTTGTTCATTGATGCAAGCCGCGAATATCAGGCCGGGAAAAATCAAAATGCATTGCTGGACGAGCACATTGAAAAAATCACCACCGCTTATAAAAAACGCCAGGATATAGACAAATACGCCCACCTCGCCACCTTTGAAGAAATTGAAGAAAACGACTTCAATTTAAACATTCCTCGCTATGTAGATACCTTTGAAGAAGAAGAGGAGATTGATATTGATGCAGTGCAGCTTGAGATAGACCGACTGGAAGAGGAGTTAATCGTAGTACGGGGAGAGATAGGGAGATTAATGGAGGGAGTAAAACGAGCATGAGCAAGAGATCCTCAAAAGATCTGACTATCCGCAGCAGCACAGCGGAATTTTTGATCTTTACCAACCAGGCCAGTGAAGATAGTATTGAAGTGCGTTACCAGGACGACACCATTTGGCTGACACAAAAACTCATGGCGGAGTTATTTTCCGTGGATCGCTCAGTTATTACAAAGCACTTGCAAAATATCTTTAATGACAACGAGTTAGACCAGGATTCAGTATGTGCAAGTTTTGCACATACTGCCGCTGATGGCAAAAACTACACTACCAATTTTTACAATCTGGACGCCATCATCTCGGTCGGTTATCGGGTAAACTCCAGACGCGCCACGCAATTTCGCCAATGGGCAACCCGGGTTTTACGGGAGTTTGCGATCAAAGGCTATGTTCTGGATAAGCAGCGGTTGGAAAATGGCGCGTTTCTCGGCGAGGACTATTTTGAGCGGTTGCTGGAAGAAATCCGCGAGATTCGTCTGAGCGAACGGCGGTTTTACCAAAAGATCGCCGACATTTACACCACCAGCATGGATTATAACAGGGACGCGCCGACCACCCGCGAGTTTTTCGCCAGAGTGCAAAACAAACTGCATTATGCTATTCACGGCCATACTACGGCGGAATTTATACAACAGCGGGCAGATAGCGGTCAGCGGCACATGGGGCTTGCCACCTGGGAGAAAGCCCCAACCGGCAAAATCCTGAAGTCTGATGTCTCTGTCGCAAAGAACTACCTGTCGAAAGAAGAACTGGAATCTCTTGGGCGTATCGTCAACGCCTATATTGACCTCGCCGAAGACCGGGCACAGCGCAAGATACCCATGACAATGGAGGACTGGGCAAAACGCCTCGATATATTTCTCGAGGCTTTTGACCGGCAGATATTGAAAGACAGCGGACAAGTCAGTGCCGAGATTGCCAAAGCCCATGCCGAAAGCGAGTTTGAGAAATACCGAATTGTTCAGGATCGTTTGTTTGAATCTGATTTTGATAGAGAAACTAAAGAATTGGAACGACAATTGGGTCGGAATCCGCAGAAAAAAACGCGAATAATTTGAGCGTTTTTCGCAGATAGACGCAGATGAAAGGCTAAATCAAAAGATATTTACAGATGCCACAATCGTCCTCCTGCTCTGCGGCGGCGACAAATCTTCGCAGGCACGGGACATTGAATGCGCAAAAACCTATTGGTAAAACTACAAGGAGACCTAACGATGAGAGAAATGAGAAATTATCGCGACTACTTAATCGAAGGGCTTTCTGACTTTGAGGAGGCCATCTCCTATCTTCAAACGGAATTGGAAGAATACCAAAAAGACGGGAATAGTGCCGCGCTTTATTACGGATTCAGTGCGGCTGTTGAAGGACAGGGCGGTGCGCGAGAATTTGCCCGAAAGACGCATTGCAATCCTCAAGGCGTGGCGCAGGCCATGTCAAACAAAGACGAGACGCTGATTGCGAACATCATCGCCCAACTGCCCGCGACGCAATGCGAGACATCTGAAACAGAGACCGAGAAATTGCAGGCAGTCGAGACCTAAAATTGCACCATGAGTCAGGCAAAGGGCAGATAGAGAATGCTTGCTACGCAACCGAGAAAACTGCAAATTTACCAGCATTCAAATGGGCGAGTGCCTTTCACCGAATGGTTTGAGTCACGCGATCAAAAAACGCAGGACCGGATTCAAGCACGCCTTGGTCGTCTTGCGGGCGGCAATTTTGGCGACTGGAAATCTGTCGGTGACGGTATTTTTGAAACCCGTTTCCATTTTGGAGCAGGCTATCGCATCTATTTTGGTATAGTCGGCAACACCATCGTCCTGTTGCTCTGCGGCGGCGATAAGTCTTCCCAAACGCGAGACATTGAACGCGCAAAAACCTATTGGCAAAATTACAAGGAGACCCAACGATGAGACAGATGATAGATTTCCGCGACTACTTAATCGAAAAGTTTTCGGATATCGATAAAGCTCTCTCCTTCCTTGAAGTCTTATTGGAAGAGCACGAAAAAGATCCGGATGGTGCCGCGCTTTATTACGGATTCAGTGCGGCTGTTGAAGGACAAGGCGGTGCGCGAGAATTTGCGCGAAAGACGCATAGCAATCCTCAAGATGTGGCGAATGCCATGTCAAACAAGGACGAGACGCTGATTGCGAACATCATCACCCAACTGCCCGCGCCACAATGCGAGATTTCTGAAACAGAGAAATTGCAGGCGGTCAAGACATAAAGCAGGAGGGCAAAAGCGATGAGATGAGAGGACAGAGATATGGATAAAAGGCTTTCAGAAAATCCTACCGAGATTGTCAGTGAAAGCAAAACTTCTGATGACCGTGCAGCCGGTCTTGTGCAGTTGGTCCAGTCATGGATGGATGAGGGCGATACTGACGAACAGCGGAAAACTCTCGAATACCTTATTCACGTTTTAGATGAAGACCGGCTCTCCAGCCGCAAGCTCTTCCCGAAGGAACTGCAAGGAAAGAGTTGGTGAGCCAGAAGTACTGCACAGTTCAACAGGGGATAATAGAATGACAGTGAAAAATGGGCAGTTGCCGAAGGGATGGCGGGAAGTTCAGCTTGGTGAATTTATGGAATTTAAAAATGGATTGAACACCAACAATGGTTCGGACACTTTTTGATAGGTTTCCAATTAGTCAAAAACCCTAAGTTTCTATAATACAACGGTTTATAGAATTGTCAGTTTTTTTATCAAACTCAGGGTATAGGGCTAACTTGTAAATAAAACATGGGGTCTCATCTAACCTGTTGATTTCAAAGAACCTTTACACCTAAAAACTGTCCGAAGTATTGCTAAAAGAACCGATAAAAGAAATACATATATTAGAGTAGTGACTTCGGATCAGTTACCTTGTCAAGAAATCACGGGATATATCGACTGTGACGAATTTATAGTATTTTTTGTACTGTTTACAAAAAAAGAGTTGGAAAGCAGAAATTTGCGAAAACTCGCATACATTCTTAAATATGCAACCCCAACAAAAATTGCTTTCAGCAATTAGAAGGCAATAGGCCAGCGACCGATAATGATTGAGAAGTCGTGTAAGAAAACGGAGATGCAGCCAAAGCGAGATGAATCAGAGACCAGAGTCATAAGCTCGTAATCTTCCAGCTTCACAAGAATTTTATCTGCCTCTATCTGCGAATATCTGCGTTCATATGCGGATAATATTCATCTGCGGATAAAACAGGAACAATGCAATGCCTACCTTCCCATTCAGCGAAAAACACCTCTCCCAGATACCTGCCCTGCAACAGCTAATTAACATGGGCTACCGGTATCTGCCCCCCGAGCAGGCGATGGTAGAACGCGGTGGTCGTGCCTCAAATGTTCTGCTGGAAAACATCTTGCGCGATCAGCTTAAAAAAATAAACCGCATTCACTACAAAGGCGGTCTGTATCTATTCAGCGAGGAGAATATTCAATCTGCCATTCAGAAAATCAAAAATATCCAATACGATGGTCTGCAAAAAACAAATGAAGTAATCTACGACCTGATAACGCTTGGCACATCACTTGAACAAACCATCGAGAGCGATTCCAAAAGTTATACCCTGAACTATATCGACTGGAAAAATCCCGCGAACAATGTGTTTCACGCCACAGCGGAATTTTCTGTTGAACGCACCCGCAGCCTGGAAACCGCAAGGCCCGACATTATACTATTCGTGAACGGTATTCCCCTTGTTGTAATCGAATGCAAAGGCTCCGATGTGGATGTTGAGCAGGCCATATCTCAAACAATCCGCAATCAGGGCGAAGAATATATCCCGCGCCTTTTCATTTACGCACAAATATTGCTGGCTATAAACAAAAATGAGGCGAAGTACGCAACGGTGGGAACTTCAAAGGCATTCTGGAGCTTATGGGACGAAATGGAGGATTCTGCTCACGAAGTGAATGCCAGCATCAATAAAACCCTTTCCGCTGAAGACAAAGACGCCCTATTCCGCGGCGATTTTGCTCTGGCGCTATCGCACTTCGCCGCGCTTGAAAGCACAGGAGACCGACTGCTCACGGAACAGGATAGATGTCTTTACAGCCTGTGCCGTCCAGAGCGTCTGTTGGAACTCATTTACGGCTTTATCGTCTTTGACCTTGGCAGTAAGAAAATAGCCCGATACCAGCAGTTCTTTCTCGTTCGTTCCGCAATAAATCGCATCAAACAAATAGACAAGACAGGACGCCGCCAGGGCGGCATTGTCTGGCACACTCAGGGATCTGGGAAATCCATCACAATGGTCATGCTCGCGCGTACTCTGGCTCTGAACTCCGAACTGAATAAATCCCGAATGATTCTCGTTACAGACCGCAAAGACCTGGATAAACAACTGGGCAACACCTTCGCAGCCTGTGGCCTGGACATGGAGCGGGCGACAACCGGGCGAAATCTGGTCAAACACATCAAAAACAAAGTGGGTATCATCACGACGCTGATCAATAAATTTGATACGGCACTTTCTGCTGAAAAATACGTTGATGATTCAGCGGATATTGTCGTCCTCGTAGATGAAAGCCACCGCACAAACTTCGGTTCTCTCGCAGCGCGCATGAGGCAGATGTTACCCAATGCTTGTTACATCGGCTTCACAGGTACGCCATTGCTCAAAAGAGAGAAGAACAGTTTTGTTAGATTTGGAGGTCTTATTGAACCGCACTATTCCGTGCGACAGGCGATCAAAGACAAGGCAGTGGTTCCCCTACTGTACGAAGGACGGCATGTAGAGATAGAGCAAAACGAAAACGCGGTTGATTTGTGGTTCGAACGCCATACGGTAAACCTGACAGACCAACAAAAAGCCGACTTAAAAAGAAAATATTCCCGTGCAGATGCACTCAATCAGGCAGACCAGGTCGTCTATATGCGCGCATTTGACATAAGCACACACTACCGCGTAAACTGGCAGAACACCCCATTTAAGGCGCAACTTGTAGCACCCAACAAAGCGACTGCCCTGAAGTATCGAGAATTTTTCAATGAGATAAATGATATTTCATCGGAGGTCGTTATTTCTCCCCCGGATACGCGAGAGGGGCATGAAGAGGTAGGCGAAGAAACAGATGAGGTCAACGCGTTCTGGAACAAAATGATGGCTCGTTATGGTTCCGAAGACCAATACAACAAACAAATCATCGCACAGTTCAAACACGCGGACGATCCGGAAATTTTGATTGTAGTAGATAAACTCATCACCGGATTTGACGCGCCTCGCAATACCGTGCTCTATCTGTGCCGTAAGTTGCGCGAACACACATTGCTCCAGGCTATTGCCCGGGTTAATCGCGTACACGAAAATAAGGAATTTGGCTATGTCGTTGATTATGCCAATGTATTGGGTGAACTGGACAAAGCACTGAACGAATACGACGCGCTTGCGGATTTTGACAGAGCGGATCTCGCCAATGTCCTGGTCTCCATCCAGGAAGAAATACAAAAATTGCCGCAACGTTACTCGGACCTCTGGGATATATTCAAAGAAATTAAAAATTCCCGCGATGAAGAACGCTACGAAGTCCTCCTATCCGATGACGCATTGCGGGAAGATTTTTATGAACGCCTCACGGAATACGGCAAAACCCTTGCCATCGCGCTTTCATCTGAGCAGTTCATTATGCAGACCGACGAGGCCCAACTCAAACGCTACAAAAGCGATCTCTTGCGTTTTGAGAAACTGAGACAGGCTGTCAGACTGCGCTACGCCGAAGCCATTGATTACGGCGACTATGACACCCGAATTAAAAAGTTGCTAAACACGCATATTCAGGCAAACGAAGTCACCCAATTAAACGATCCCGTGGATATTTTTGATAACAACACCTTTTCTGTGGTCAAAGAGGAGCGAGGCATCTACCGCACCCGAAATATAGCGGCAAACGCCGACCATATCGCGCATGCAACCAAGCGCAAGATTACCGAAAACATGGACAAAGACCCTGCTTTTTACGAGAAATTCTCAAAGCTCATTCAGGAGGCAATCGACGATTTCAGGCAGCAACGGATATTAGCCCTGGATTATCTGCAAAAGGTGAGCGATATTCGCGATAAGGTCGAAAGCTCTCAACGCGACGATGTGCCCGACGAGATTCGCAATAATCGTGAAGCCTGTGCATATTTTGGCGCAATTAAACCCTGTTTCTCAAAAATTGATATCGATGAAAGCCAGACCGATGGCATAGCAATAAAAACAACGCTTGCCATTCAAACCGCGATAGAAAGGAATTGGAAGGTAGATTTTTGGAACGATAGCGACGCGCAAAATGTCGTAAAAAACGAGATTGATGATTTCTTCTACGATGTGGTGGAAGACATACATGGCATTGATTTATCTTCGGAACAAATGGACGAAATGATCAGCCAAGCAATGAGGATTGCCAAATTCTGGAGGTAGCCTTAATGTCGGAAACTCAGCACGCCATCACATACGCGGGCGAATCCATTCCCTTTCATCTGAGTTATTCCAACAGAAAATCTATCGAAATTGCCGTTCATCCAAACGGCTTAGTGACCGTAAAAGCACCACTGGAAACAGATACAAACCTCATCCAGCGTCTCATTTACAAACGCGCGCGTTGGATAAGACGCCAGCTTCGCTATTTCGCACAGTTTGACCCGCGAACTCCAGAGCGGCGATTTGTCGGAGGAGAAAGCCACCTGTACCTGGGCAAAAAGTATCGGTTGAAGATAAGACAGGCTGAAACGGATAAGGTCTTGCTAAAGCAGGGATTTTTTCACATAGCAACGGTTAATAACGAGCCTGAACATATCGCGATGTTGCTTGAAGAATGGTACCGAAGCAAGGCGAATATTTATTTTTTGAAAGTGTTTGAGGAATGCTGGCGTCCCTTTCAAAAAAAGGGGGTGAATAAACCCATCCTCAAAATCCGCAATATGAAAACGCGCTGGGGCAGTTTGAGCAGCAAAGGCAGCCTGACGTTAAATCTGGAACTCATCAAAGCACCCAGAGAATGTATTGAATACGTCGTCGTCCACGAGTTATGTCACCTGTTTCATCCCAATCACGGGGCAGAGTTTTATAACTTACTTGAGCGCATGCTCCCCGATTGGATAAAACGAAAGCACAAATTGGAAATGGCACTATCTTAGAATCAGGCCACAACTTACCTGAAACCTGATCAAAAAGGACCTCAAAATGACCACCCCAAATTGGAATATCCTCCCCAAAGAAACCATCCGGGAATTCGACGAAAAAGGCTGCCTGATCGTGCGAGAGGCACTCGATCAAAAAACAGTCGCACACCTGCTCGGAATATGCGACCAACTCATCGCCAGCGACAAAAAAACAAGCCGACAAACGCGCGAAAATGGATATTACGATGGATTTCGCAACTGCATCGCCTTAGACGATGCCTTTCTGCCACTCCTCACACATCCTACAATCTTCCCCATGGTCGTGCAATTTCTCGGCGCATATCTTCACCTCACCACCTCACACCTGATTTACAAACACCCCGACCCGCCCGGCACGCCTGATTTTGCCCGAGCGCCAAACTGGCATCGCGATTACGGTCGCCTCAACAACGACCTCCAGCACGCGGCTCCCCGGGGCATGCTCAAATGTGCCTATTACCTCTCCGACCTCACCGAATCCAATGCAGGTGCCACACTCGTCGTGCCCGGAAGCAATCTATTGCGAGAACCACTCGACATACCCCCAAATGGCGATCCAGAAGGCGCATTCGAACCGCATCTCGAACCCGGAGACTGTCTCATCTTTGAAAACCGGACCTATCACGCTGGCGGTGTCAATCTATCCGCCGAGACCCGCAAAGTCATCATGTTCGGTTATGGCTACAGATGGCTCGCCCCCATAGATTACCGCGTACAACCCCAATCGCTATTGGACAAACTCGATCCACTGGGCCAGTACCTCCTTGGCGAAACACAGGTCAAAACAGAAGAATATCAAACCAGCGGTGGCGAAACCCCGCTCAAACCCTGGTGCGAGGAAAACAACCTGCCCCTCGTCAGACCACCAGTATGGCAAGAAGACCTCGCCCTTGCCTGATTATCGATTACAACATGGCCAATCCAGGATATTCATACTAATTTCATACTAATTCATGTAAAATTAGTATGCTTCCCATATCCAATCACCCAAATAGGGTATGTTTGACACGCAACGTCGTATAAAGAGGGCTATTAATGGGATTACTCAAAGAAAAAGTAGCGATCATCACAGGTGGCGCAAGCGGCATTGGGCGCGCAACCGCTCGCCTCTTTATCGAAGAAGGCGCGCAAGTCGTCATCGCAGATATTCAGGAAGATAAAGGCCAGGCCGTAGCAGAAGAACTCGGTCCCAATGCCATCTTCCAGCACACCAATGTGAGGCGGGAACCCGATATTAGAGCAATGATTGACCTCGCGGTCACACACTTTGGACGCCTGGATTGCCTCTTTAACAACGCCGGATATGGCGGTGTAGCGGGACCTGTTGAAGAAACATCCATGCGGGGTTTTGACAAAACCGTAAGCATTCTCCTGCGCGGCGTCTTCATGGGCATCAAACACGCGGCTCCCGTGATGAAAAAACAGGGATCGGGCAGCATCATCAGCACGGGTTCTGTCGCGGGCCTTCGCACGGGCTATGCGCCGCATGTGTACAGCGCGTGTAAGGCAGCCGTCATACACCTCACCCGCACAACAGCAATGGAATTGGGACCACACAACATCCGCGTCAACTGTATATGCCCAGGCGGCATTGCCACCCCCATATTTGCCCCGGCATTGGACCTCGCGCCCGAAGAATCTGACAAAGCATATCATCTCATGACCGAAAAACTCGCTGGCGGACAGCCTATCCATCGCGCGGGACAACCCGAAGACATCGCACACGCAGCCCTCTATCTCGCCAGCGATCACGCCTCATTTGTCAACGGTCACGCCCTCGTTGTCGATGGCGGTCTCATCGGCGGCCAAAAATGGGACAGATCCTGGATCGCCCGAGAGGGGCTTACGTCTGATGAGGATATACGTGAAGGAGGTAAGAAGGAATGAACCGCATCTTAATCTCATTGGCCCTCATGATCTTTATCGCTTGTGGTAGTGAACAAACCGGCCCGGCAAAAACAACCATTGCCGTCATACCCAAAGGCACAACCCACGAGTTCTGGAAATCGATTCACGCAGGTGCTGTCAAAGCGCAGCGCGAGTTAGACATAGAAATAATATGGAAAGGCCCGCTCAAAGAAGACGACCGCGAAGACCAGATCGCACTGGTCGAAAACTTCATCTCCCGCGGCGTTTCGGGCATTGTGCTCGCGCCCCTTGACGACACCGCCCTTCGCTTACCCGTCGCCAATGCCGTAAGCAGCGGCATTCCAGTCGTCATTATCGACTCGGGCCTTCAAAGCGATGACTACGTCTCCTTTGTCGCCACCGACAATTATCGCGGAGGACGCCTCGCAGGTGCCGACATGGCCCAACGCCTGAACCAAAAGGGCAAAGTCATCATGCTGCGCTATCAGGAAGGCTCTGCCAGCACGATGAAACGCGAACAGGGATTTCTCGACGCAATAGGCGAGCACTCAGACATCGAAATTATCTCATCAAATCAACACGGGGGTGCCACCACTGAAAGCGCGTATCAAGCCAGCGAAAACTTGCTCGCGCCCTTAAAAGACGCAAACGGCAAACTCATCATCCAGGGCATCTTCTGCCCCAACGAATCCACCACATTTGGCATGCTGCGCGCCCTGCAAGACGCGGGACTCGCTGGCAGTGTCATATTCATCGGCTTTGACAGCTCGGAAAAACTCGTCGAAGCCCTCGAAAACGATCAAATCCACGGGCTTGTACTGCAAAACCCCTTTAGAATGGGCTACCTCGGCGTCAAAACCATGGTCGCACATCTAAAAAACCAACCCGTTGAAAAACGCGTTGACACCGGCGTTGCCCTCGTCACCAAAGACAACATGAACAATCCAGACATCAAAGATGTATTGACGCCAGACCTGGATAAATGGCTCAAGTAAATGGAGCAAAAATAGTGAAAAAACTTTGCCGAATTGCAATAATTATCATCGCCATCCCTTCAATCGCCCTATCGCAGATCTTACCCAACCTGACTGCACTGAGCGAAACAATTAAGCCACAGGTATCGTCAACCCGGTCGCTCAACTTTGTCCAGCCATTCACAATACGCTATCGGACAAACGCGGAAATCACCGCCTTTATAAACAGCGAGTTCGATCGGTCCGTACCCCTAATAATTCGTCAAAACTACGATCTGTTCATCCGCGCCATCGGATTGCACCACGGCGGTATCCCCTTCGACTTCGAAGCAATGAAAAGGACCTTGCTGGACCAGGTCGGAGCCTATTACGATCCCGCAACCCGTTCTGTCAACTTCCCGATAGGATCAATTTCCATACAACAGCTTCAAGTGATTATAGCTCATGAACTTACGCATGTGCTACAGGATCAGCACTTTGGACTCGACCGCTTGCTCGACAGCGCAACAAATAGCGATCAAATATTAGCACATCAGGCCCTCGCCGAAGGGGATGCAACGCTGGTGCAATTCCTCTGGTCTTTTGATCGCGCTGGACGGGCGATGTCAGATGCCCAACTACAGCGATTCATAAACAATATTATCAATACGGCCGTCAATGAGACGGATGAAATCCCCGATTTCCTATTTGAACAGCAAATTGGAATCTACTTTCGCGGAATGGCCTTTGTATTTGCCCTGAAAAAACGCGGAGGCTGGGCAACAGTGAATCGCGCGTACACCACTCCGCCAATGTCGATGGAACACATTCTCCATCCAGACAAATACTTCGCAGGGGAATCTCTCGAGGAGATCGCACTTCCAGATTTGGCAAATGAACCCTTCGCAGAAGATTGGGAATTACTGGATCAGGATACATTGGGCGAACTTGGCCTCAGAATCATCTTCAATACCTTTGATGTCAATACCCCATCACACTCGGCAGCCGCAGGCTGGCATGGTGACCAGTATGCCGTCTTCAAACACCGCGAGGATAACACACCCGCTCTCGTCCTGTTCACGACATGGGATACGGAACGGGATGCGACAGAGTTCAAGACCGCCTACGAAGACATACTCTCAATTAAACACCTTGGATCCACAGACTTCAAGATTGAGCAACGCGGGACCGATGTGTTAATTGCTGAATCGTCTCGGGATCTCGACCTGTTATTTGCGTACCTCAAAAAAGTTCGATTCACCCCCACAGTCGCGCTCGGAATCTTTGATTTTGACGGCGATCTCGTAATCGGCTTCACAGACTTCCTACTGTTCGCCGCCCACTTTGGCAAGAGCAGTTCAGACCCGGATTTTGACCCGCGATTCGACATCGATGCAGATGGTATGGTTGGTTTCTCGGACTTCCTCGCATTCGCTTCTGCTTTCGGGAAACAAATTACGCCCAACTCAAAACCCGCAGTCGTAATTGACCCACACATTATCCACCGCACGTTGGGATTTGTCCGATAAACCGGTCAGGCCTATCCTCTATGTCTTCTGTTTCCAAACATCCGCGCTTTGCCATGCGCGGCATCCGCAAAACCTTTGGCGCGACTATTGCGCTCGACAATGTCGATTTTGCCGTTTCAGCCAGCGAGGTCCACGCCCTCATCGGTGAAAATGGCGCGGGTAAAAGCACCCTGATGAAAGTACTCTCGGGAGCCTTGCAGCCCGATGCCGGGGAAATGACTATTGACGGATCGCCCTTTGCACCTGCCAATCCTCTCCAGGCGCGACAGCAGGGCGTGACCATGATCTATCAAGAACTCTCCCTCGCGCCCCATCTAACCGTTGCGGAAAACGTCCTCCTCGGAATGGAAATCACACGACGCGGGCTGTTGCAAAAATCAGACATGCACGCCCTTGTTCAAAACGCACTAATAGAACTCGACCATGCCGATATCGATCCCCACGCGCGCGTGAGCAGCCTCACCATTGCCGAAAGACAAATCGTAGAAATCGCACGCGCACTATCTGTTCAATGCCGAGTCCTCGTCCTCGACGAACCCACCAGCAGCCTCACGCGCGCAGATGTCAACCGCTTGTTTCGCGTGATACAACGCCTGAAAGCGCGAAATTTGGCAATCGTCTATATCTCGCATTTCCTCGAAGAAATCAAAGAAATCGCCGATCAATTCACAGTTTTGCGAGATGGGAAAAGCGCGGGCAGCGGCCTGGTCGCCCCAACCCCCATACCCGACATCGTCCACCTCATGGTCGGCAGACAAATTGACGACTTGTTTCCCCGCTCCAATCGCACGCCGGGCGAACCACTCCTCGATCTCACAGATCTCGCTGGCGCCCATCTCCCTCACAGCGCGTCCCTCGTCTTACACCGCGGAGAAGTACTCGGCATTGGCGGACTCATCGGCGCGGGTCGCACGGAACTTTTGCGCGCCCTCTTTGGCCTTGACCCCATCCGCAAAGGCAATATCACCTTCGCGCACAACACTGCCCGCGCAACACCTGCACAGCGTCTCGCTCAGGGAATGGGATTGCTCAGCGAAGATCGCAAAGACGAAGGTCTCGCCCAATCCATGAGTCTCGCCGATAACCTCACCCTCTCGCGCTTGCCCAGAGGGATCATCTTTCCGGAAAAACTGCACGCCATTGCCCATCAGTGGATATCTCGACTCAACATTCGCACATCGGGACCTGCACAATCCATTGCAGACCTCTCCGGCGGCAACCAGCAAAGAGTCGCGCTCGCCCGCCTTCTCCACCACGACGTAGATTGCCTGCTTTTGGACGAACCCACGCGCGGCATTGACATTGCCAGCAAAGCCGACATCTACCACCTGATTGACCAACTCGCCACACAGGGCAAAGCCATCCTCCTCGTAAGCAGTTACCTGCCCGAACTCCTCGGGATATGCGACCGCATCGCCGTCATGTATCGCGGTCGCCTCGGCCCTGCACATCCCGTTGACAAATGCAGCGAACACAGCCTCATGCTCGAAGCGACCGGACAGGAGGTCGCAGAGTGAATCATCTATCGCGCTTTGCCCCCTTGCTCGGCCTATTCGCAGTTTACGGCCTATTCGCCATACTCGGTCCCGACAGCTTTAGCAGTGGTCGCAACCTCGAAACCATCGCGCGTCAAACAGCCATTGTCGGCACGGCAGCACTCGGCATGACCCTCGTTATCATCGCCGGGGGCATTGACCTCTCCGTCGGCTCCATCATAGCCCTGACCACCGTCGCCATCGCAGCATCGCTCCAGGCGGACCTGTCACCCCCTGTTGCCGCGCTCATCGGCATACTCACAGGTGCGCTGTGTGGCCTTGTCAACGGTCTGATCATCACCCGTTTTCGCGTCGTGCCTTTTATCGTCACACTCGGCACGCTACTGCTCGTGCGCGGCATAGCCAAAGGACTGGCCAGCGAACAGAAAATCGACGCGCCCCTCACCTATCTCATCGACCTGCTCGCAGCACTCCCGCGAGGTGCGTGGTGGATATTCCCGCCCGGCGTATGGCTCCTCATCATCCTCGCCCTCCTCACTGGCGGATTCCTCGCCTATACCCGCCCGGGTAAACACATCGTCGCCATTGGCTCCAACGAAAACACGGCTCGCCTGTGCGGTATCCGCGTCGAAGCCACCAAATTACTCATCTATACCCTTGCAGGAACATCCGCAGGCATAGCCGGACTCCTCCAATTTTCGCGCCTCACCGTAGGCGATCCCACGGTCGCTGTTGGCCTCGAACTCGACGTCATCGCAGCCGTTGTCATCGGCGGGGGCAGCCTCTCGGGCGGCGAAGGCTCAGTGCTCGGCAGCGTGGTCGGCGCACTGATCATGACCGTCATCCGCTCTGGCTGTTCACAAATGGGCTTGCCAAATTGGGTGCAAGAAATCGTCACTGGCATTATTATAGTCGTCGCAGTCGCAGTTGATAGACTGAGACATCGAGAAAGATAGTGGCTACCCACCACATCTCTGTTTTTTGCAACTTATTTTTCATACCTGAGTTAGAGAAAATAAGTTGCAGACCTGAGCCAACGACATGGCTCATTCACCCATTCTAAGGAGTAAACCCATGCAAACCCGACGTAGCCTCTCCCTCATCGCCCTTGCCTTTTTGCTGACCTCAGCCCCCGCCTTTGCAGGCACCGTCGAAGTAGAAGGCGAAGGCACACCAGCTCTATACGTGGTCAAAGTACACGCCGACTGGTGCAGTTCCTGCAAGGCACTGGTGCCCATTCTCGACGAAGTCCGAGAAACCATGTCTGCCGAGCCTGTTCTCTTTCTCACATTGGACGTAACCGACGAAGACCGAACCGGGCAGGCCCGCCTGCTGGCTGCAGCCCTCGGCATAGAGCAACACCTCAAGACCAACAACAAGACCGGGCTGGTCCTGATCATCAACCCCGCCGACAAGGCTCTGTTGGAAACTTTGACCCGGGAAAATACCGCCGATGAGATGATCGGCAAAATTGAGGCCCATGTTGCCACAACTGAGGGCGAGGACATGGACATGTGAGGCAAGAGATCGAATTACGGTGCATCGCTTAGCGAACACTGGGCGATGCACCTGAAAGAACAACTATATTACAAATGCTACTTATCGGAATCAAAACATGAACAAAGACACCGCCTTTCAAATGGGTGCCTCAAACCTGCGCTTTGGGGTGGGAACAACGCGCGAGATCGGCATGGACCTTTCCGACATGGGCCTCAAGCGCGTCCTCGTCATCACCGACCCCAATCTCGTCGATCTCCCCCCCGTTCAAACCGCGAGAGAGAGCCTGGAATCCGAAGGCATAGAATACGATTTGTTCGATCGCGTACGCGTGGAACCCACAGATGTCTCTTTCAAAGACGCCATCGCAGTCGCCACCGAAGGCGCTTACGAAGGCTATGTCGCCATTGGGGGAGGTTCATCTATCGACACGGCAAAAGCAGCCAATCTATTTGCAACCTATCCCGACGACTTCTTCGCCTATATCAACGCGCCCATCGGCCAGGGCAAACCCGTCCCCGGCCCCGTCAAACCCCTCTTTGCCATTCCCACTACAGCCGGCACGGGAAGCGAAACCACGGGCGTAGCCATTATGGACCTCTCCGACCGCCATGTCAAAACCGGCATTGCACACCGCTATCTCAAACCCGACCTCGCCATTGTCGATCCCGAAAACACGCGCACCATGCCGCCTTCTATCGCGGCGGCAACCGGCCTCGACGTCCTTTGCCACGCCCTCGAATCCTTCACCGCCATCCCCTATACCGAACGCCCCAGACCCAACCGCCCGCTCGAACGCCCCGCCTATCAGGGCGCCAATCCCATTTCCGACATGTGGGCACTCAAAGCCATAGAAATGACCACGCAGTATTTGCCCCGCGCAGTTCGCAACCCCGACGACGACGAAGCCCGCGCGCAAATGATCCTCGCCGCATCGCTCGCAGGCATCGGCTTTGGCAATGCAGGCGTTCACCTCTGCCACGGCATGTCGTATCCCGTCTCGGGTATGGTGCGAGACTTCAAACCCAGGGGGATGACCACGGACCACGCCATCATCCCACACGGCATGTCTGTCGTCCTCAACGCCCCTCCCGTCTTTCGCTTCACAGGACCCGCGCGCCCAGACCGTCACCTTCGAGCTGCACAGATCATGGGTGCTGATATCTCCAATACATCTCCCAGCGAAGCGGGCCACATCCTCGCCGATCAAATCGTCGCCATGATGAAACTGCTCGAAGTGCCTAATGGCCTGTCAGCCATCGGATTTACCGAAAGCGACATCCCCGCACTCGTCGAAGGCACCCTCCCCCAACACCGCGTCACCAAACTCTCACCGCGTCCCGCAGAATCCGAAGACCTGGAGAGCCTGTTCAAAGATGCAATGGTCGCCTGGTAGATCAAAATGAGGTTCATAGAGCCTCAATATCCATTTGCCATTTTTCACATCAGAACGTATGATGTGAGCACATAACCGCATCTTTTGATCGGGCTTCGGGAACATGGCTCACAATAGGGAGAATTTTTGTGGACGCTAAACTAATCTGGCTTTTTGCTTTTGTGGGACTTTACTGGGCTTATTGCCTCTTTTGGGGTGTCAGAGGTGCTATATCTTCACGCACATCGACCGACTACTTCGTGGCCGGACGCACCATTGGCTTATGGGTATTTGTTCTTGCGGCCACCGCCACCAGCTTTTCCGGCTGGACCTTTGTAGGACACCCCGGCAAAATCCTCATCGATGGCCTGCCCTATGCGTTCGCTTCCTTCTACGCCCTCACAATTCCCTTTACTGGCGTGCTCTTTTTGCGCCGCCAATGGGTCGTAGGGCGAGCCTTTGAACACATTACCCCTGGCGAAATGTACTCCACCTACTACGGTGGCAATGGCATGCGCCTGCTCACGGTTCTCGTCGCCTTCCTCTTTTCAGTTCCCTATCTCGGCGTACAACTCCGCGCCTCTGGCGACCTCTTCCACGTACTCACCGATGGCATGATCGGCATTGAAATGGGCATGTTTGCCCTCTCCGCCATTGTTATGATCTACGTCGCCTCCGGCGGTCTTCGATCCGTTGCCTATGTCGATTGCGCCCAATGCGTCTTGCTCGCCCTCGGCATTGTCATCCTCGGTGGCATCGCCATCAGCTTTGCAGGAGGTTGGGGCGGGTTTACCGATGGCCTGGCAGATTATGTCAAACAAGACCTCGCATCGGGTCAAAAACTCACCCCCGCCGGTCACTCAAATATTGTCGCTATGCCGGGAACTATCCAGGCCGTATCCTCAGGCGCCGAAGCACAGGGCAGCGTGTGGACTGGCATGATGTGCCTCACCTACATGTTCGCGCTCATGGGCATCCAATCCTCACCCGCCTTTTCCATGTGGTGCTTCTCCAACAAAACCAGCGAACCTTTCCGCTGGCAGCAAGTGGTGGCATCCTCTATTATCATAGGCATCATCCTATTTTCTTTCACGATCTTTCAGGGTATTGGGGGCAATATCCTTATCGCAAACGGCATCTTTGAATCTGCCGATGACAAAAACCTCGTTCCCCAACTCATCAACCTGCTCACCGACTCGGCGCCCTGGCTCGTTGGTCTGCTCGCAGTCTGTGCCCTCGCAGCAATGCAATCCACCGGAGCAGCCTACATGTCCACCTTCTCGGGCATGGTCACCCGCGACCTCTACAAACAATACGTCTCCCCCGACGCATCGGACAGCGTACAAAAACTCTGTGGACGCATCTTCGTCATCGTCGTCACAGTGGTCGCACTATTCGTCGCCGCGCAATTCACCGGCGCTATCGTTATGCTCGGTGGCCTGGCCGTTGCTTACGGCTTCCAGATGTACCCGGCTCTCATGGGCGTGTGCTACTTTCCCTGGCTCACCCGCAAAGGCGTGGTCTGGGGCCTTGTTGCTGGCCTGGTCGCCGTCACCCTGACCGATCGCACAGTGGCCGTATTTGGGCTTCCCTGGGGCGCGTTCCCCCTCACCATTCACAGCGCGGGCTGGGGTATCTTCGCCAATTTGATCATTGCCCTGCTTGTCTCGAAATTTGCATCAGAAAACAACGGAGAACGCGAAAAACGCCAAAAACACCACGCTTTTATCCAGGCTGTCTCTGGCCTCACCGAAAACCAGAAGAAATGGGTGACACCGGCGTGGATCCTCACCGTAGTGTGGTTCCTCGTTGGATTTGGGCCATTTGCCACGGTTGGCAACACTCTTTTTTCCGACCCCAATACCCCGGCTACATGGGCACCTTTTGGTTTGCCCTCGCTCTGGGTCTGGCAGATCCTCATGCTGCTCTTTGGCATCTTCGTCATGTGGATGCTCGCCTTCAAAGTCGGCCTCTCCAAACCCATTCCCATCGAAGATGTGACCTCACAACGCAAAGCGTTTTTTGAAAAATAACAAGAGCATCGATGGATTGTCCATCAATGCTCTTGGATGGAGATAGACGAATGGCAAAGCATCACATCCCTCTAAAGCTGGATAGAACAGCACTCGCTATAGGCTCACTTTCCGACACGTCGGAAGAACGTACATATTGGCTTACTCAAACACCTCGCGAACGCCTGAAACAAATCGAAATTCTTCGTCGGATCAATTATGGAAATCACGCTACCAGACGACTTCAAAGAATTCTTGAAGTTGCTCAACGCACATGGCGTTGAATATCTCTTGATTGGTGGCTATGCTGTCGGTTATTACGGTTATCCACGAGCCACGACGATTTAGAACACCTTCCGTGAAAATTTCGAACCCTAAAAAAATGCCATCGGCGATTTGCCGATGGCGTTATTACTGAATCTAGTGGTCGTTCCCATAACTTCGCGTGAAGCTTGCGAAGGTTCAGGAGCAGGGATATTTTAGACATCTGTCCACATACAGTTGAAAAAGCCGGTCACGTTTTAGACCTCCCGCCGAGATACCGGGCTAAGCTATGTTCTGGTCCATTGGCTGGTAATCTATTCACCAACTTTATTTTTTACAAGAGACATAATTTTTTCAGCGACCTTCAGAGTAGAATGGGCGTCTTCCCGAGATGGATCCGCAAAATCGCCGGGATAGCGCACATCAACACCATAAGGCGAAAGCTCTGCACACGCTTCCCGAAAGCATGCCAGTTCAGCCAGTAAAACAGTGGACATATCCAACAACGCAATCACATCATGGGTGTAAGGAAACACAATACCATTTGCTGTCAACAGTGCTTTTAGAGACTTTTCAACTGCCTGCTGGGCATGAAAACACGGCGTGTCGGTTGGACCATCTTCTAATGCCAAGGTTTGCCGCGCCGTGATCACATCATTTTCAGCTTTTTTAAGCCACTGGCGCGCAAACTCCGTCTGGGGATCGCTCATACAATATCTTTCCCGTTGTCATTACATCTGTCACAATATGATTGACCACTCCTGAATAGCTTTCGACTTCCTGTGGTGTGTAAACCAGAATATCCAGAGGACAAGGGGCCGGTGCAAACAGCAGACGGATTTTTGCGGACCGTTTATGACGGGGCAAGTTCGACTCGACAACCACAAATAAATCCAGATCGCTATCTTTCGCAGGCGTTCCCCTGGCATAAGATCCAAACAAAATCACTTTCAATGGATTGATATGATCCACGATTTTTTGCACAATCTGATTGATAATTGCTTCAGAAATGACAGTGTTTGTTGTATCTAAAAAATGTGCCATCAGGCTATCCCTTGTTTCACAAATGAGCATGATCTTTCGAGCAATATAGCCCGAATCCAAAAGAGTGTCAACAAACCGCCTTCAATCTCGGGGCATTGAATCTCACTATCCCCACAAGTCATCATCGAACCACACCCCAAAACCCGGTCCCTCACCTGGCGCGATTTTGCCATCCATAACTTCCGGCTGATCGCGCACCCATGTCATCCAGGGGCGTCCACTTTCGGCCAGTGGATCGGGATCGAGCGCGACAATCGCGTGCAGTGCCCACACCTCTCCTCCACGATGCGGGCATACCTCGACATCGTACTCCTTCGCCAACCTGTAAATTTTCACCAACTCTGTCAACCCACCGCACCAGCACACATCGGGCTGATAAATAGCGTGTAATCCCCGCTGCATCAGATCCTCAAATCCACGCGCCGTATATTCGTGCTCGCCACTTGCAATTGGAATAGGACTCTCGCGCATCAACCGTTCATAGCCGTCAAAATCCTCTGGCAAAAGCGGCTCTTCCAACCATGCCAAATTGAACTTGACCAACCGATCCGCAGCGCGCAACGTGCCCTCCACATCCCACCCCATTGACGCATCGCACATCAGTTGAATATCATCACCCACGACCGACCGCACATCTGCAAAAAAATCGGCTATGGCATCCAATTCACTGTGGGGATCCATCCCACCAATGCCAAATTTTAATGCCTTATAGCCCAATGCGAGCGCGCCCTCAAGTCCATCTCGCGACCACCCCGTGCGATACGACGGCACCGCCATGCGCGTGCCCCCCAATACTTCGACAAGTGGTTTATTCGCCCGCTTACCCCGCAAATCCCACAATGCCAAATCCACACCACTAATCGCCATCATCGCAATCCCCTTGCGACCATAAGCCGCGGTATGGCGATACATCGCATCCCATAACCCTTCGACATCCCCGGCATTCGCGCCAATTAACACCTCGCGCAACACCGTCTGAACCACGTGAATACCCGCCGCACCACCCCCGCCAACGCCGTATCCCGACAACCCATCATCCGTATCAATCCGCACCAGAATCTGCCCAATATCTCCGCGCCAACCTGCCGGTGCGCGATCTGCTTCGGGCTGCACTGCGCGAACATGTGTAATGATCATGTGAAATCTCTCCTATGACAAAAAATAAACGTAGCAAAATGACCACAGGTGTGGTTTTTATGCCACACCACGAAACTATCGACAGTGGAATGCTCTACACTGACAGAAAATTTAACTATCTATAAATAAATGACTTAATTCTTAAAAACCAACACCTTGTCCCACGCTCGGGCGAATAGGCACGGATTTTGATGTTATCACAATAGATAGTCGTCCGGAATGATAGTAAAGAAGTGAGACAAATTGAATGTACGCAAATATAAAAAAAATTCTTTTAGCAGTATTGATCGCAATATGCTGTCCTGCAAACACGTATTGCCAAAAGGCCCATATCGGATTTGGATTGGGGACGGGTGTTTCAGTTCCCATAATAAACCAAACCGAATTTCCATGCGACCCTGTAGATATCTTATTAGATGCCTTATTCCAATCTGATAACTTCCAGCCTCGTGACGTCTGCCATATCTCTTTCAATCTCGCCAGTGCTCAGATGGGACCAGCTGTAAACGGCGAGTTCTTTATCGGGAATAAAAAATTAGATCTGGTTTTATACGGATCTTTCTTTTCCATGCCGCAAAGATATGTGCAAAATACCCGGGAATCCCGTATATTTAATTCTGGAGGTTGGTTAAGTTCATTTCTCTTTGAATTTAGATATAAAATTTTAGCCAATAAGTCATTTGCACCGTATTGGAACGCTGGCCTGGGGGCCTTTCATTTTCGTCCCAACGATCATCGAAATATATCCTCAGACCTGTATTTTAACATCGTAGTTGGGGTAGGCAGCGAATTTGTCCCCCGCAAAAAAGATATTCGTTTCTTCACTGAAATCCGTTTTCAATTTATGCCTTTTCGGGTAGGAAACGAAGATGTTGCCGACCAAATAACGGGCACAGTGAATTTTACTTTTGGATGTCGATTTTGGAAGTGACAAAAAGCTCCTGTGCAGGAACATAAGGAAAGACCTCCATGCCATCATATAAACGCACGCCTGATGGAAAGCCCGAAAGGCGCACGCCCGATGAAATGCTGCGCGATGCCGTGTCGGACGATACCGATATTCCCGGCAAAGGCAAGCCACTCGACTTAAAAGCGTATTTCCGCCCCGATGCGGAACATCGCATGGCGGGAAAAATCCTGCGTGACAACAATGTGCTTCCCGCACAGCTCCAGGAGCGCAAAGACGCGGAAGAATACCTCAAAAAATCCGAAGAACACCTGCGACACGCGACCGAAAAAATCGCGCCATTGCAAAAAGCAATTCGCCCCTTCGCGCAAACACTCATCCGCACATTTTCCAATGACAAAGAGATGTGCGAAGCTCTCGGCCTGGACGCACTTCCAGAAGACTTTCACCCCAATACGCAAACACCACCCGCGTCTGATCTCCTTGATACCATCAGGACCTTCGACCAATTGTGCAAACAATACAATGCACGGGTGCGAGACCTGACATACCACTACCTCGAAAACCTGCGCCTCGCGCACGAAAATATCGAAGCCAGCAAAAAGCGGCAACTCGTCAACCGATCACTTTTGCCAGCTTATGCACCCATTGACAAAGTAGATATCGAAGCGCAGAGAGAATACATACAAAAGCGGTTCCCCCTCCTGCCCGAACGCCCACACGACTGGCAATCGCGTCTCAAAACCTGGCAGCGGTCTCAGCATCCCGCCCTGTGGCGTCGCATTTTCAAATCTGCTTGATCCTTTTTTTATCTGCGTTCATCTGCGAAAAACGCTCAAATTATTCGCGTTTTTTTCTGCGGATACCACTCCCATCTTGTCTTGACGCATTTACCGAATTATAGTAACTTTATAAGTAAGTAAACACTTTCTTTTTCTCAGGAGTTGAACAGTGGCAAACGGTTCCGAGATAAATCTTCTGGAAATCCCTCCGCAGCACATTTTAGATGGCCTTATCCCATCGCACGAAACCGTCCAATTATCGGCCAGTACCGACATTTGTCTCGATGGTACGTACGGAACTGCTTATCTCCTCGCCACAGACAAACACTTGTTCGCAATTAGCCCCAACGGCGACTCGACACCACACACAGAGCGCATCCCACTTTCAGAAATTACCAATCTCGAAGTCAAAGACCTGTTTGGCAACAGCTTGCTCAAAGTCCGCACCGGAACCACAGGCGCCACCCTCGCGCGATTTACCAAAGGTCAGAACCAGAAATTCAATCGGATAACGCACCAACTTGAAACCCTTGTAAAAGACGCGCGTAAAACCGAAGACAAAATCGCCAAAGGCCAACTTGGGCGCGCGATTTCGGGCAGACGGTGTGACGTGTGCGGCACAATTATTTCGCGCAGGGTGGGAGTCTGCACCAACTGTCTCGACACCCGCAAACTGCTGTATCGCTTGCTCGCCTATGCGCGTCCCTTCTGGAAACTCGGAACCCTGAGTCTTGTCCTGCTCCTCACCTCGACATTCATTGGCCTTACCCCACCGCTTTTGATGCGCGACCTCATCGATGGCGTACTCGCACCTTCTGCAAATTATGAAACGACCTTCTTCCGCGACATCACAAACAGCATATTTGGGGTGCCAACCGGATACGAAATCCTCTATTTCCTCGTGGGCCTGCTCCTGCTGATCAACCTCTCACAATCGGGTCTTCGCGCCATACGCTCGTATATTTTATCCGTTCTTGGACAGAAAATCACCTATAACCTCAGAAATGAGGTCTATCGGCATCTCCACCGCCATTCTCTCAGCTTCTACAACGAGCGCGAAACCGGCACCATTATGGCCAGCATCACCCAGGATGTGGGCCGCCTGCAGGATTTTATCAGCGATGGCCTGCAAGAAATTATCCGCGACATCGTCACCATCGCCATTATATGCGGCATTCTCTTTACGCTCAATGTCAAACTCGCCACCCTCGTTTTAATCCCCACGCCCCTTCTGATTATTGCAACCCTCAAATTTGGTCACCGCCTGCATCGCACCTACCGCGGTCTCTTTCGGCGTTGGGCTGCCATCAGCGCGCTCTTGGCCGACACCATTCCCGGCGTGCGCGTGGTCAAAGCCTTTGCACAGGAAGACCGCGAAGTGGGTAAATTTCAGACGCGCAGCGAAGACCTCCTCAAGGGTGAAATCAAAATTGCGGGCATTCGCAGCATCTTCGGCCCCGTCATGGCTTTTATTACGTCTATGGGAACACTGATTATATGGCTCGTGGGCGGATCCTCGGTTCTCGACGGCGCATTGACATTGGGTAACTTTGTGGCATTTACACAGTACATGTGGCGTTTTTATGGCCCGGTTGAAAGCCTCTGCCGCCTCAACCACCGCTTCCAGCGGGCCGCGTCTTCTGCCGAGCGCGTCTTTGAAGTGCTCGACACACAGCCCGACGTAACCGACAGACGCAGCGCGAACCCAATGCCCTCAATTGAAGGACGCATCCAATTTGACGACGTGACATTTTCTTACGAACCCGGCAAACCCGTTCTCAAAAACCTCAATTTTACCGTTGAACCCGGCGAAATGATCGGCCTCGCCGGACATTCTGGCGCGGGCAAAAGCACCCTGATCAACCTGATTTGCAGATTTTACGATATCGAAGAAGGCGCAATTTTAATCGACGGACGCGATATCCGCAATGTCACCCTCAAATCCCTGCGCGATCAGATCGGCGTCGTTCTGCAAGACCCCTTTCTGTTCAATGGTCCGATAGCCGAAAATATCGCATACGGCAACCCCGACGCATCACTCGATGAAATCGTCGCAGCCGCCAAAACAGCCAATGCCCACGAATTCATCCTCCGCCTGCCCGATAGCTACGACACCCCCGTAGGTGAACGCGGCGTTCGGCTCTCGGGCGGCGAAAGGCAACGCATCTCCATTGCGCGCGCGATCCTGAGAAACCCACGCATTCTAATTCTCGATGAAGCCACCTCCAGCATGGATACCGAGACAGAATCGCAGATTCAGGAAGCCCTTTACAGACTCGTGCAAGGGCGCACGACCTTTGCCATAGCCCATCGCCTTTCCACGCTCAAACACGCAGACCGCCTCTTTATCATCGACAAAGGCGAACTCGCCGAGATGGGATCACACGCCGAACTCATCGCCTATGATGGTATTTACGCACGTCTTTGCCACATGCAAACAGAATTGTCCAGACTCCGCGCGTGGTAGCGAATCAACGAAGCGGGGTACAATTGGTTCAGTCCCATTCACAGACGAACTTGGCCCCACTACCTAATTTTTAATTTTTAATTCCTAATTCCCATGTCTTCACACCCAGACCTGATCGGCGATCTCTCCCTTCTTTCGCCCCGCGACATTCGCCTGTATCTCGACGATTTTGACGATCTCACACTCGACCTGCGCGGTAAAATCCACGAGCGAATTGGCGTGCAGCGCGCTTTTCCCCTCAACGCGCCCACAAAATTTATCGTGCTCCACGATTCAGACGGCGGTGAAATAGGCATAGTGCGCGACATGGTCGATCTCGCCCCAGACAGCCGAGATGCATTGGAAATAGCACTCGAACAGGCATATTTTATGCCGCGTATTCTAAAAATAAATAGCATTGTTTCCAATTTTCACGTACCCACATGGGATGTGGAAACAGATCGCGGACATCGCGTATTTGAAATCCCCAGCAGCAAGCGCGACGTGCGCGTAATTAACGACGTACGCGTGATCCTGCGAGACGCCGATGGCAACCGCTACGAGATCGTCGATTACCGCCGCCTCGACCCCGAAAGCGCTGCATTTGTGGAAACCATTGTTTGAAATCTCATAATGGGAACAATCGCAATCCAATTTTCGTCAAAGCCAAAATGAACTGACGTGCAGATTGTATTAGTAGAAAGGAGGAGCCATGAAACTCAGCGAATTTGCCATACACAAACCTATCAGCACCATTATGGTTGCAATTAGTATTATGGTGATGGGCTTTATTTCGGTATTCAAGTTGCCACTCGAATACCTGCCCAGTCTGACATTCCCGCGCATCTTTGTTTCCGTGAATTATCCCTCCTCTTCCCCGGAAGAAATTGAGCAATTCATCACGCGCCCCATCGAAGAAATCCTCGGCACGATGTCTGGCGTTGAAAGCATCAGTTCCTCATCGAGTGGCTCCAGCGCGCGCGTCGGCATGGAATTTGCGATGGACGCCGATATGGATATCGTCGGCGTTCACATCCGCGACCGCCTCGATCAAGTTCGCGCCGATCTGCCCGCCGATGTCGATCGCATCGATATTCGCAGTTTCGACACCGAAGACTTTCCCATCCTCGAATACTCTCTCACCTGGCTTGGTGAAAACAACCAGGAACTCGTCAACGTATTCAATCAAATGATCTTGCCCAGAATACAGCGTCTCGAAGGTGTCGCCAATGTCGTACTCGAGGGCTTGGAAGAAAAAGACCTCCTCATCGAAGTCGATCAAAAAGCCATGACAGCCTATAAGATGGACTTCCGCACCATCAATCGCGCTCTGAACAACAACAATATCAATGTCTCTGCGGGATATGTCACCGAAGGCAACAAACGTCTCGCTGTTCGCAGCATGGGTGAATTTGAAACCGTTGATCAAATTCGCGATCTGCCCATTCGCCCCAATCTCATTCTCGACGATGTTGCCGATGTCACATACGATTATCCCGAATCCCGCCGTTTTGAACGCCTCGACGGGCGTCCTTCGCTAACCCTTGAAATCCAGAAAGCCTCAACGGCCAACATGGTCGATGTCTGCAAACTCGCGCGCGACGAACTCGCCCTCATCCACGAAGAGGTCGGGAAAGACAAACTCCGCCTGCACATAGTGCGCGACCGATCCATCGACGTGACAAATAGCATTACCAGCCTCAGCCAATCTGCTATTTTGGGTGGTCTGTTGGCCGTCATCGCCATCTTTATTTTTCTTCGCAACTTCCGCAGTACGCTCATTATCGGCTCTGCGATCCCCATCAGTGTGCTCACCGTATTCCTGATCATGTACTTCATGCGGCAATCCGGATCGAACATCACCCTCAATCTCATTTCCATGATGGGTCTGATGGTCGCCATCGGCATGCTCGTCGATCCCGCGGTCGTGGCCCTTGAAAATATCTTTCGCAAACGATTTGAAGTAGGGCAAGATGCCAGACAGGCCGCGCTCGAGGGCAGCGATGAAATCGGTCTTCCAGTCCTCGCTGCATCGCTCACGACCATCTGCGTATTTATCCCGGTCATTTTTGTCACCGACTCGCGTACCTCGCTCTTCATGCGCGACTTTGCCGTTACCGTAATCATATCTGTTATTGCCTCATTTAGTATCGCGCTCTCACTTATTCCGCTTGCAGCCTCTCGCGCCTTCAATGAAGATGGTAAAATCCTTGATCGCGTTCTCAAGAGCATTGTCGGCCTTGTAGCCGCGCTCGGTCTGGGAGCCTTTATTTATTATACGGACTTCAGCAAAATTGATTACGCTGGCCTGTGGGGAAATTTTAACACGACCATCAGCGCGTTGCCAGCATTTGCCAAAATTGGTTTTCCCGGCATCATTGCACTGGTCATCTTTCTCTATTTTCGCTACCGCGCAATCGGTCCCAAAGCGATGTACGCCAAATTGGTCTCTTCCACCCTTCACTACCGCTGGGCAACCCTCTCCCTGGCTGTTGTTCTTCTTTTTGTCGGCAACTACATCTACGGCAAAGTAGAGCAACAACCCTTCCGCTATCAGCCCAGTCGCGCTGTAAGACTCACCATTGAAATGCCCCGCAGCTACGATGTGGATAAAGCGCGTGAGATCTTCAAAATTGCCGAAGACATACTCATCCCCTTAAAAAACGAACTCGACATCGAAGCCATTGGCAGCCGATACAGCGGTCGGCGCGGTACCCGCTTGACCCTTTATCTCACACCGGCAGACGAAGGCAAACTCACCACAGATGAAGTTCAGCGCAAAGTTATCGCCCTCTTGCCCAAAGACATTCCAGGCGTGCGTTTCAAATCTGGCGGTGGCCGCGGTAGTTCTTCCGTGGGGGCTGGCGTTCAGCTCAAAGGACGCAGCCAGGAAACACTGGCCATTTTGGCCGAAGACATTGAAACCAGCATGCAGGGGATGCCCGGCGTTCACGAAATACAGACCAGCCTCGAAAGCGGAACCGAGGAAATTCGCGTCACAGTCAATCGCGAGCGCGCACAGCGCTACGGTCTCTCGCCGCGCGATATTGCAAACACCATCGCCTCTGCGCTCGGTTCGCGCGGTGGCTCCAACTTCAAAACCCCCGATGGCGAAATCGACATCACAGTGCTGCTGCGCGAAGAAGACCGCGCCACCCTCGAACAACTCAAAACAACGGAATTTGAAAGCGACAACGGCGGCATGGTCACCTTCTCCAGCCTGGCGAATTTCGACCTGACAACAGGCCGCAACACGATTCAACGCGAAGACCGCATGTCAACTGTAACCGTTTTTGCCAACACTGACCAGCAAGCGGTATTTCGCGTGGGCCAGATCATGAAAATGCGCATGGAAGGCGTACCCTTGCCCAAGGGATATACGTATGAAATGGATCGCCGCTTCAGATCTATGAATGCAGAACAAAACCAGGACTATGAGACCCTGATCCTGGCACTTATTCTCATTTACATCATCATGGCCTCGCTCTTTGAATCCTATGTCCATCCGCTCACTATTATGTTCTGCATCTTCTTCGCATTCATCGGCGTCGCGCTCGGTCTCTACACCTTCAAAATCGCTATGGACAGCAATGCCAAGTACGGCCTTCTCGTTCTCTTTGGCATTGTGGTCAACAACGGCATTGTCCTGGTTGATCACATCAACAGATATCGAAAACAGGGGCTTGTTCGTCGCGATGCTATTATCCGTGGCGGCCAGGACCGCTTGCGTCCGATTATGATGACCGCTACCACCACTATTATTGGCCTGATGCCCCTGGTATTGCCGATGCTCTTTGGCAATGCCGAAGGCACCTCAAGGCGCTGGGGACCAATTGGTCTGGTGGTTATTTCCGGGCTATCTATCTCAACAATCCTGACCCTTGTGCTCTTGCCTACGGTCTATTCCCTCATGGATGATCTCTCGCAATTTGCCAAGCGCGTTACAGCCGTAGCCCGCGCGCGATAAAAAAAACCCCAGTCAATCGGCAAATCGTACCGATCGCTTGGGGTTTTGCGTCTTTTATAGAAGGCACTACGCTTCCTCGCGCAGTGCCTTCTGTGTTTCATCTGGTGATTCTTTCTCGGTCTGATCAACCTCTTGTATCTCACTGCCCGCATCGCAGTCGGCTTTAAAAACAGCACCATCTTCAACAATCAAGACACCCGTTTGAATTTTTCCAATAAAAGTGGCTTTAGACTGCAAATGAACCTTCTCCTCAGCCACAAGGTTCCCCACAATGCGCCCACTGACCAATGCGTCGCGCACCTTCACACTGGCCTCAACAACACCCGACGTTCCCACAATCAGCGTTCCGGATGACTCGAGTTCGCCTTTCAAGACCCCATCCACACGCACGCCAGCCTCAATTTGAAAATGACCTTCAGAAACAGCTCCACGCCCAATAATGGTGTTCATGGTCTTGTCAAAATTTGCGTTGCGATCCACGGATCTCTCCTTCTGAAATTTTTTCAACGGGCACCTAATATAAATCTTATGCATTTTGAGTCAATTTATTTCTCCAAATTTTCCGCTTGACAAGTATTTTTGACAGGCGTACTTTGCGAGCCGTTTTACACCCAAAACCGAGGAGAAACTGTGGCATTCACAATTACCAAGACCGTTCGCCCAAACGCCGTATGGCAAGAAATGTACCTCCAGATACAAAAAGACCAGCGCGTAATCATCACTGCAGAGGGCCTCTGGTCTCCCGAGATGCGTCCGCTTACCATTGTCTGGTGTGGCCCCGATGGCATTGAAGGGCGTCCCGCCAATGATCAATATCTCCTGCCCGGCACAAATGTGGGGGCACTCGTCGGGCGCATTGCCGACAGCCCTATTCTTTCGGTGGGCAACTATTTCGATTTTTATTCGCCCTACGAAGGCCCGCTATTTCTCGCCATGAACGAAAATCCCGAATACCACAGCCAAGCCGGTTCAGTCCACGCACAAATCATCTTGTTTGACCTGTGAAACTAATTCGCTTTTTTATCCGAGAATACGCCCTCTCAGGGCTGTTTATCATCTTGCTACTCGGCTTGTGGGAAATAGTCGTGCGAAGTCTTGATGTCGCCGCATTTATCCTCCCGCCACCATCTCAAATCCTATCCAAATTTGCCGCATCTCATCGCCTCCTGCTCTCTCATGGTCTCGTCACACTCACCGAAGCCCTCGGCGGCTTTCTCACAGGCGCATCATCGGGGCTACTTTGTGCCATAGCAATGGCTCGTTCTCGCTTGATCGAACGGATGCTTTACCCACTGGTCATCTCCACGCAGACCTTTCCAAAAGAAGCACTGGCACCTGTTTTTGTCATCTGGTTTGGATTTGGCCTTTTGCCCAAGGTAATTATCGCGGGCCTCATTTCCTTTTTTCCCGTTGTGATCAACACCACGCGCGGTCTCTTATCGGTTGACAAATCCATCCTCGACTTGATGCGGTCACTCTCGGCCCGTCAACGACAGATCTTTTTTAAAGTGCGCCTACCCAATGCTATTCCCTATCTTTTTGCCGCACTCAAAATGTGCATCACACTCAGTGTAATTGGCGCTGTGGTCGGCGAATTTGTCGGCTCCAGTGCAGGGCTGGGCCATCTCATTCGTCTGGCCAATTCAGAACTCGCCACCGATTTAATGTTTGCCGCCCTGCTCGCACTCGGCTGCATGGGCACGGGCCTGTTTCTACTCGTTGACGGCCTCGAAAAAACAGCCCTGCGCCGTTGGGGCGGTGCCGTTGAAACCATAGGACGCTAAAAGGGAGATTCCCATGCCCAAAATACTCATCGCTCTTGCCCTCGCACTCATCGCCCTGTCTTGTGCGAGTACAGACAAAACACAGGTGCAATTCATACTCGACTGGAAAGCACAGATGGAACACGCGGGCTTTTTTGTCGCCAAACAAAAGGGCTTTTATGAACAAGAGGGACTTGAGGTCGAAATCCTCGAAGGCAGTGGCGCCCCCACTGCGGCCCGCGTCGTGGGCAACGGCACCTACAAACTCGGCGTGGCCAGCGGATCGGCAACTGTTATGGCAAGAGCACAAAATATCCCGATTGTATCGCTCGCCGTGATCAATCAGCAAACTCCCGTTGTCGTTTATTCGCTCGTAGAAAAAAATATCACAACACCGCAAGACCTGATCGGCAAACGCATCGGCGTCAATATCGGTGGCACAAAACACCGCGAATTTCAAGCCTTCTTGCGCCACCAGAATATCCCGGAAGAAGACATACAACTCATGGGCATGAGCGAAGCCAGCCCGGCACCACTCCTCGCAGGTCAAGTCGATGCCATGCTCGGATATACCGAAGACCAACCCGTCACCGTCGAACTCCAGGGCCATGTGATCAATCGCCTTGCCCTGTCGGATTACGGCATCGATGTATATAGCACCAACATCATTGCCTATGAATCTTTTCTCAAAGAAAATCCCGACCTGGTCAAACGCTTTTTGCGGGCGAGCCTGCGCGGATGGCAACATGCCGTCGATCATCCCGAAGATGCGGTAGCAGCCTACATGTCCGCGCGTCCCGAAAGCGATGAAGCCTTCAATCGCGCCAATTTCAAATATCTGATTCCCCTATTGCAGAGCGCCGACACGCAACAACAGGGCCTGGGTGCCCAAACAGAAGCAAAGTGGCAACAAACACAGGATATCCTTCACAGCCTGGGCATGATCGACCAAAAAGTCGATCTCAATCTGCTCTTCACCACGGCATTTATGCCTGAATGAAGTTGGGATCGCGGCGGGGACCAACCGCCTGCTCATAAGCATACGCCAGGCGCAAAATTCGGGCCTCGTCATAAGGCTTGCCGATAATCTGCAAACCGATGGGTAAATCCTCATCGGACCATCCACACGGAACCGATACCGCGCATAAACCCAAAAAGTTGACCAGCCGCGTTGTCAACCTGGCGGGCGCGACATCGACATCTGCGATACGCGGTGCAACCGTCAACATCGTCGGACAAATCACGGCATCCACATCTCGCAGGGTCTCGCAGGCCGAGATTCGCAACTGCTCGCGCCGCTGTAAAACCCTTGCGTAATCTGGCGCAGAAAAAGACGCACCCTGTGCAATCCGCGCTCGAATGCGCGGATCCATCATCTCGCCATGCCTGGCTATAAAATCCCCCTGACACACATACCCCTCCACGCACATAATCATCGCACTGCCGCGTCCGTCAAGCTCTTCGTCTAACTCTTCCCGCGCTTCGGGAAATTGGAATTCCTCCACATTGACCCCCAGATCACACAAAACCCCTGCCGCGGCTTCTACCGAAGCGATAACCACAGCATCTGCCCCATCGCAAAACGGATCGCGCACAAACCCGACGCGCATCCCCTTCACATCTCGCTTTAACCCGCGAACCACATCCACCAGAGGTTGATTTAGCGTCACCGGATCAGCCGCATCAGGCCCGGCAATCGCTTCAAACACCAGCGCAGCATCTTCCACAGATCGCGCCAAGGGGCCCATGCTATCAAGCGTCCACGAAAGCGGCATTGCACCCGCGCGACTCACCCGCTCCAACGTGGGCTTGAGCCCCACAACACCGCAAAACGACGCCGGGATGCGGATAGAACCCCCCGTATCTGTGCCCATCGCAACAGGCACCAACCCCGCCGCCACAGCCACCCCCGACCCACTGCTCGACCCACCCGGTACGCGTTCTGATCCCCACGGATTAGGCGGCGTACCGTAATGGGGATTCAAACCATAAGGCCCAAACGCGAGCTCCACCATATTGGTCTTCCCCATCAACACGGCACCAGCCTGCGAAAGACGCTTTGCGACGGTTGCCGAATCCTTTGGCACATAAGTATCCCATACTTTCGCACCTGAAGTCGTGCGAATGCCCGCTGTGTGAAATAGATCTTTTAGCGCGATTGGAATACCGTGCAAAGGTCCCAAATCCGATCCCGACCGCAACATCGCTTCCGCCGCCTGTGCCTCCGCGCGAGCGCGTTCTGCAGTAACTGTAATAAACGCCTTTGTCCGACCACCGCAATCTTCAATGCGCCGGAGCAACGCATCCACCACCTCAACCGGCGACACATCGCCCACCCGATAGCACGCGCCCAATTCTGATAGGGTTGCAAAATGTATATCCACGGTCAGACATCCTCTCCAGGCGACCACGTCACTCGCCCTGCAATCATGTCCTCTAACAGCACAAGTTCTCCACCGCGTTCTGCCGAGGCATTGGCCCCCAGCACAGCCGCCAGACTGTTCAGGGCATCGCCATAAGAACTCCGCATCGCAGTGCGGTCTCCTTTGCGTATCGCATCCACAAATGCCTCTGTCTGTAACGCAAACGCATTGGGACGACTCTCCCACGCCGCGACTTCTTCACCGTTCAACACGACATTTTGCGCCGACCACTCCAAAAGCGCGTCGTCGGCCACCACCGTCACTTCGCGCCGCGAATAATTCACATTCAACACCCGCGAAGTCGTCGCATTGGCAACCACGCCGCTCTTAAATCGGTAATTCACATTATAGACATAAGGCAAATTGATCGGATCTGGCCCTTCACCTTCCGCACGGTAAAAATAAAACGCCGACACCGCCTCAATATCGCCGAGAAAAAAACGCAACAGATCGATCATGTGAATGGTATTTTCCACATACGACCCCCCACACAGAGCCATGCGACTCGTCCAGTATCGGATATGCCGCCCGCTGTAAAACAACTGCACCTGTGCGTGTCGCGGAATTCGCGTTTCGAGCCTGGCCTTCAAATATTCAGCAGAAGGATAATAGCGACTCATGAATCCCACCTGGGAAACAATACCCGCCCTATCAATCGCCTCGCCAAAAGCCACAGCCTGAGCCATATCTAAACTTTGCGGTTTCTCTACAAAAAGGGCGATTCCCTTCTCTGCTGCGATCAATTCTGCATCCGTATGCAAGGTCGGGGGCAAACACACATAAACCCCGTCCAATTCCTCTTTGTCAAACATCTCGCGGTGATCCGTATAAACGGATTTTGCGCCCCACACCTTTGCCTGCTCAGACACAACGCCCTGATCCACATCGCAAAATGCCTGCAATACCACCTCACCTTTTTCAACCAATTGGGAAAGGGCCGGCAAATGTGCATTCTGTGGAATATGCCCCAATCCAATCATACCCATACGAACGGGTTTCATATACTATCCCCCTCAATCTCTGCGATCAATTCTCTGGATAATCGCCCGCCATCCGACACACCCACACAATCCTCCAATTCATCAATATCCGATACTCCGCACAACAACATCGACACCCGATTGTCCGACAACAAATAGCGCAAAGCCGTGCGCGTCATAGGTTCATCTACACCTTCAACAATCTTCTCTATCCGTATTAGATCGTCATACAAATCGGCAAATCGCTCCTGTGCCATCCACTGCTCTCGTTTTGAACCCAACAACCCCGCGTGCAATGGCGAAGCGCAAATCACAGCAACGCCTTCCTCTGCCGCTGTGGGGACCAGCGTCTCTGTTGCTTCTCGCGTCAACAAATCGTATTTGCAAAACGTAATCACCGAAACAAATACATCGGTATCTTTGAGCACTCGAGACATCAAATCCAAATCAGAACCCGTCAGTCCAATATAATCACAGATTCCCTGAGACTGTATCTCCAACAACGCCTCTATAGTTCGCCCCGCATCAAATAACCCGGGCCACCCGGCTTTTTCGGCCTCATGCACCTGCAAAAGATGAACATGATCGCGCTTTAACCGCTTCAAACTCGCATCGAGACCGCGCCATACTGCATCGCGTGTATAATCAAACGGCTCGGGATAATACCCGACCTTTGTCGCCAGATAATACGGCTCACGCACACCCGACAGCGCGACACCCAGCACCTCTTCGCTGCGCCCACGCCCGTAAAGCGGTGCGGTGTCGAAATAATTCACACCCAACTCCAGCGCTCGCTCCACCACCGCCACCCCATGCGACACCGGTTTTAGCCCCATCTCGGGGCGACCGTAGAACCACGACCCGCCAAGCCCTATCTCACTGACCTTCCATCCCGTTTTACCAAATATCCTGTATTCCATTTTAATCACCGATACCATCGACTCAACCTGATATCCGATACAGAAAACGTATAGAGAATACGCAATACCCACATCTCTATCACTGTGCGTACAAAACCCCACTTGCGCCACCGCCGCGTGGAACTGCATACCTGTGCATTGAGCATCACAAATTTGCCCATACGCGCCACACGCGAGCAAAACTCGGAATCTTCAAACAACTGCAAGGATGGAAATCCCCCCGCAGCGAGAAAAGTCTCTCGCCGAACATAAATACCCTGATCGCCATAAGTAATCCCCAAATACCGGGAACGCAAGGTGCTCAAAAACGCAACCAACCGAAAACCAATCGTCTTCTCCGACAACCCAAGTCGAAATCGCCCGCCCACCACACCGGACACGCGCAGCGAGTCGCGTATCAGCATCAACCCATCAGAAGGCAAAAATGTATCGGCGTGCAAAAACAAAAACACATCGCCCGTCGCACATTCTGCACCGGCATTCATCTGCAACGCCCGCCCTGCTTTCCCCACCTGAACCCATTGCGCCCCACCACGCGCCTCAACCATTTTCTTTGTACCATCCGTACTCCCCCCATCCACCACAATCAGTTCCACATCCTCAACACCACAAAACTGTGCCAGACACGCACCGATAACAGCCTCTTCATTTAGAACGGGAATAATCACACTGATCTGCACACCGACTCCGCTATTTTTTTATGATATCAAAAAATTGCCGACCATAACTAATCAGTGAAACAGCGAGCAACGCGGCACTCAGGCCAATCAGCGCGGGCTTGAGCACATCTGCATCCCAAAGATAGGCCAAAAGCAACCCACTCATCACCAGCGTCGTAGCCTTCCCCCAAAAATTGGAAGCCAACAACACATCGTGTCGCCTGACCAGATACATCCCCGCAAAAAAAATCACCACATCGCGCATCAAAACGATCGCAACCAGCCATACGGGCAAACCTTTGAACACAACCATGGCAATTGTAATCGCCCCAACAGCCACCTTATCCGCCAGAGGATCGAGAATCTTCCCCCACTGTGAAATTTCGCCCCACCTGCGCGCGAGCCATCCATCTATCCAATCGCTGACAATCATCACCACCACCACGCCGAATGCTTCCCATACATAATCTGGCCCCAATGCAATAAGCCACACAGCGGGCAGCGTCAGCATCGCGCGCAACAAACTAACACCATTTGCCAGCGTCCAAAAACGGCCGCGTTCAACAGTTCCCATGCAATACCTCACGACAACATCAATTTCAGACCAATTCCCAGCACCAGAACCAGCACACTTCGGTTAAACCACACAGGTGACAACCGCCGATTCAAAAACAACCCGACCGCAGCCCCCAGGAACAAAACGGGTAACATCCACACATCCATCACCAAACTTTGAAAATTGATCAATCCCAAAAAAATATAAGGCGTCAACTTCAAAAGATTCAAAGCAATTCCAAAAATCCATGCCGTACCCACAAACGTGCGTCCAACCAGACCCTGCGGCAACAAGTACAACATCAAAATTACACCACCTGCAGAAACCAATGTGGAAACCACCCCCAAAGTCACGCCAACGCCAAAACGCATCCACGGTCCCGGCGGTTTCACATTCACCAGCACCCGGTCCCTCAGGGCCTGTAGCACTGCAAAAATGCATGCCAGAGCACCTAACATGCGCCGAAACCAGACCTCTGGCACAATATCCAAAATACCAGCGCCAATCAAAATACCCAGCACCATGCCGGGCATCAATGCCTTGACATGATCCCCAACCCAATGCCCCCAGTAGTACCGCGCACTGATCACATCGGTTGCCAGCGACAGCGGTAAAACAAGTCCTAATGCGGACTTTGCGGGCACAGCAAGCGCGAGAACCGGCACTGCCACCACACCAATGCCACCGCCAAATCCCGCGCGCATCACGCCAATCAAAAAACCGCCAACCCCCAACACGACAAAATCAATTATATCCAAAAAATCCACCCCATCAAAAGGCGTGAAACGCAAGACGCGAGACAACCACACAACCAGCCCTCAGCCTCCAGCCCCCAGCCTCTCTCCTTTATCTGTGTCTATCCGTGTTCATCTGTGGTTGCTTTTGCCTTTCGCCATATCTCAAACACATTCGCCGCTGGTCCCACGAGAAACAACGCGTAAAACGGCGCGTAAATCGCTTCATTCAGGCGCAAAATCATCTCGACAAAAGCTACCAAAAACGCTACCAGACACTGCCCCTTTCGCGTCAACACAGTCGTTTTGGGATCTGTAATCATAAAAAAAATAAACAACTGATACATCGGTCCTGTAATCGGCGCAATACTCGTCAAATACGCCTGTCCGGTAAACGTGCAACGAATGAGAGCAAAAGCCAAAAACGAAATCACATATACCGCGCAGATATGAAACCGCCGCAATCGCCAGAGCGCGACACTCCCCAGAATCCAGATGATTACCATTACCGACAGGGTATTGCCCCACTGAATGCTCAACCCCGCCACCACTTCAGGAGCGAGAAATAGCATAATACTCACCCCAAAATTGGACGGATTCCACAAATGTCTGCCGCGCCATCGCAGCACATACTTAGATGCGATGGACAACACACTGCACAGCACATAAGGCCAAAACAGAGGCGAACGGATCAAAATGCCCACACTGATCCCGGTGATATACGCACTGACCAGCCCCGGCCACACGCCCCATGTCAATCGTCCCAATGCAAATTCCGCCAGCACGCTGCTCAGGATAGCCGTCAGCGTTTGCCCCAGACTCTCCAAAAAGCCAAAAGTAACCTGCCCCCCAATCAGAATGCACGTAATCAATGCCGGTGACAGATAGCGGCTTTGCAACCCCGTCCAGACCGATTTCCAGAACCCGCTCACTCGATCCATTTCAATTCTCTAAAATCCGATGCACCCGCCGCACATCGGGCGCGTAAAACATCTGTGTCTGTCCCGACGGCCAGCGTATTGCAACGCTATCAACCGCCGCGCCCTCGCCTAAACCAAAATGTAGCGGACGTTGATTTTGCGCGGCATAGCCGCTACCGCCCGACACCTCCTGCACCTGCACCTCTCCGTTCCAAAACACCTGCACCCGTGCCCCGATCGCACTGCGATTGCTCTGTTGTCCAACCAGATCAAACCCAATCCAATTTGTCTCTGCTCGCACTGTGTTGCGGTATAACAAAAGCGGTCCCCGTTGATTGACCACCACCACATCCAGCATCCCTCGGTTCCACAAATCTACCAGAACCACAGCTCGCCCGTCGAATCGGTCCCGAACGCCCACAGCCTGTGCCACTTCGGCGAATTGCCCCACCCCGTCGTTCACCCAAACGCGCTTGGTCTGATGGCCTGCCAGACTTCTGCCCATCATCGGAGGCCAGTTTTTTGCATCTGAAATAATCGCGCTGTGTCCACCCGCCACCTGAGAAAAATCGTACCAGTAATTCCCATTTCCATCTGCCGAAATATATCCATTAGTCAAAACGAGATCCAGCGCCCCATCATTATTCAAATCCCCAAACTGCGCGCCAAAACTCCATCCCCCCAGATCCACGCCCATCGCCCCGGCAAAATTTTCAAACCGCAAGGTCTCGCCTCTTAAGGGCACCCATAAATTATTACCCTGAATGAGAACACCTGCCTGAGAAATATTCGTCTCGTAAATTGCCAGATCTCCCCGATTCAACACATCGCCAAACGCGGCATTCATCCCACTTTTTGGCTGGCGGCCCACCCCGGTTTGCTCCCCCATCTCGACAAATCGCTTTCCGCCCTCATTCACATACAACTCGGAAATCCCGTAATCATTGGACAAAAACAGATCGGGAAATCCAGAGCTGTTCAAATCCGCCGCACCCACCGCCAGTGTCCACCTTCTGCTCGTGATCCCGACCTTTAATGTTACATCTTCAAATGTCCCATCGCCCAAATTCCGAAGCAAATACTTCCGCCCCCCATTATTCGCATATTCAAAACTCTCCGGCATCATCTGCGTGGTCTCCAAATCCCACAAATTCAGGGACTCGGGCCAGTAACCCGCCACAAAAATGTCCAGATACCCATCGCAGTCGTAATCTACCCAAATAGCACTCCCGGCATTTATCCACTCGGGCAAACCCGCTATTTCTGTCACGCGCTCAAATACCTTCCCCCCCCGATTGCGAAACAACTCGGGACGGCCCCATTTATACAAAAACAAATCTTCAAATCCATCATTGTCGTAATCACCCCACACAGCCCCCATGCTCACGCCTGCTCGATTCACATCCGCCACGCCCAAATCAATCGCCACATCTTCAAAACCCTCCCCTCCTAAATTTCGATACAGCCGATTCAATCTTCCCTTACGACTACTGGTCACATACAAATCCTGCCATCCATCCCGATCGTAATCCACCACCGACACCGCCGCGCCCATCGACGCGATAATCGGCATAATATGATCCAGCTTTGCATCCAGCACAGGAGCTTCATGTGCAAAATCGATACCCACCTGTTTCCCAACTTCCTCCAGGTAAAATCCATATCGTTCAAAGCCTGTGCCACTCACTTTCTCCTCTTGCCATCCTCCCCACTTCATCACGCCCAGCGCGACCAGCAATAGCCCAAAAAACAGCACCACAAAAATCCGTACGACGCGATTGGGCTGTCTCTCATCTATCCCGCTGTCTTCCCGCTTCATGGACTCTCATTCCTCAGCGCCGAGTCAAATCGCTCAGGCGTCACATACCGGGTGTGAAACCGTTGCCAATCCTCTGCATTGCGCTTAAAAACCGGATCATCTTCAAGCGTTTTAGGCACGCGATCATAAGTCAAAACTCCGTGCGCAGGCAAAGGCAACACCGTTGTTGAAAAAGCCGTATTATAATCGCCGTCTTTAACCCATCCATCGCCTTTTAACACAAAATCCCGCACCTGATCCCCAGGATCTTGCAAAGCCTCAAATTGCAATTGGATTTCATCTCCCGCATTCACAATCACATATCGGTCATCGACCTGTGCCAGCAATGGCTCCACATCTCCATATCGCGTGTAATACCCCACGAGATCCCGCCATAGTTGAGAAGTCCCGCTGAGCGCGTAATAATCTGGCACCTCGGGTGAACTCGCATCTGCTTCCGCCACCTGGGAAAACCCGCGATAACGCAACCGCGCGCGCGCCAAAGGCACGGAGTGAACCGTCATCACACTGTCTTCCAGCGGCACAGCCCACGCCAAACGATCCCAATAAATCTCCAAATTGGTCTGCAATCTAAATTTTCGGGGAACATCGCGCGGAAAAACGCCGCTCAAATCGATCAACACCGTCTTGCGCTTCCCAGCAGGAAAACCCAGATCTGGATGCGCGACGCGCCAATCAGACCCGTCAAATACATGCAGAGAAAGGCCCTGAGGAGGCGGATGGCTACCCTGCCCCAGCGCCACATTGATCGAACTATCCGTCGGATGAATCCATCCCTGACCAACGAGCCACAGAGGTCCTTCCCCGGGCACCTCGTCTCCCACCACCACCTCCACATAGTGTTCTCGCGTCACCCCCTGGTAAATGCCTCGCCCAAAAGTATCCACATACTGTCCATCTCGCACCCGTACCCTATCGGTCACATCGCGTCCCCGATCATCTCTCACAACAACAAAAGATTGAGGCTGCGTAGTCGCATAAATCGCAAGCGATGGAGCAACCCGGGCAAACCGCTCATCCACAAAAATCGACGTCTCCGCGGGATGATCAACTGCAACAAGAGACACCCAATCGACAAAATGCGTCTCCCACAATTCACCCGTAATCCGAATATCGTAAATTCCATTTTGAGCAGATAGCTGATCGCCTTTGATCTTCACCCAATCTTCCGTCTGAGCAATACCCGCAACCACCTGGGAATTGATCCGCATGCCCAGAGGCGACCGCCATAGAAAATCTGTTACAAAGGCCATCTCCGATCCATTGTACGCAAATACCCAGGGGCACGACCCCTTCAAGCGCTGAACAGCACGCACCACCTGATCCACCTCCGGATCAAACTCTACCTGAGGCATCCCATTAGGCCACACAATCCGCACGAGATCTGCCCCCGTATAAGCCCCCAACCCGAAATGCACCACCGGATCCGTAACCACTTGCTTCTGATAGAACGCGCCAGAACGCAGTTCCACCTCGGCACCCAAACCCAATGCATTGATCCGCCCGTCGCCAAGAGCCCTACCACCCACAGGACGAATCGCCTGCCAGTGATACGCCAAATCGCCCCGGTTCACCAATTGCAACGCCTCACCCGCATCTGAAACACCCAGCAAATCGAGCCGTCCATCGCCCGTCAAATCGGCCACACCGGTCACTTGAGCTTTTAGATCCAGAGAATGGTAAGCCGTTTCTGACGCCAGATAGGCGCGTTTGTCAAACACCAGATCCAGCGCACCATTATTATCCAGATCCGCTATGAGAAGCGCGGCTGGCTCAACAGGTGAATCACCCTGGATTAGCTCGCGAATCCCTCCTTGCGACACAGCCATTACAGCACCATCTCGATCTACAACCACGCGCTCTAAGCGCCCGTCTCGATCCAGATCTCCCGCTGCTATGGCAATCCCATTCACCGCCTTTTTCGCCCCCAGCGTAAATACACCCGCCCGTTCATTAATCGCCTCAATCAATTGCCCTTCCGGGTCCAGCATCGCCGCATCCGGATCGCCATCCCCATCCCCATCAGCCCACACAAAACCCCTCAGTCCATCTACATTATCGAAAAGGTCTCGCGCCACAAACGAACCATCCCCATTATTTTGCAACACGAGAGGCGGACCAGTAGAACGTCCCAACACAAAATCGACATCCCCGTCCATCTCTATATCTGCACCCCACACGCCAGAATAAGCCATTTCCTCTTCGTCCAACCCGATGGAATCAGTCACATCCTCAACCCCGCCATCCTCAGTACGCCGCAACAATTGAAAACCCTCTGACCCCACCAGCACCAGATCCAACGCAAAATCGTTATTCCAATCAACTGTCAGCATCCCATTTATTCCCGACACACCGGAAAAATCGAGCGCAATCCCCTCCGTCCCCCGCACTTGAGAAGCACTTGCCCCAACCACATCTACCTCTTCTTTTAACCAGAAAGGCTTGAGCGTCTGCCAATCACTTCCCCCCAAACTCGCAACGGACTCGGATTCAAAATACATATCCAAATCCGCAGGCGACGGCATGGCCCGGGGCGCGTCGAGCTTCAAAAATTCAACCACGGGATCTCCCAGGCGTTCAGCCGGCACAATCAGCGCATCCAGCGCACGCCGATACTTATGATCGCGCAATAACACATTGTGCAAAAACATCGCGTGCAAAGTTTTCCCCTCTGCCGCCTCGCTCTGCAACCGGCGCAACTGCTCCCGCGCCGCATCCGGCCAGCCTTCTGCCCACTCACCCAACTTTTCCACTGATGCGCGCAACGCCTCCTCATCACCCCGTTTACCCGCTTGCCTCGCCCGCTCAACCCACAGCGCGGGATTGTGCGGTACCTGTTTGATCAGAGCTTCCAACTGTGTCCAGACCTCCTGCTCGCTACCTGCTCCTCTCCGTCGTTCAACCTCCTTCATCAGTGCGTACTGTGCCTTCACAAGCCCCTGTTGCGCCGCTTCCTCGAAAAATGCGATAGCAGTATCGGATTGTCCTCTACTGCGCGCAACCAATCCCTGTAACATCGCAATAGCGCCGCTTTGGGGTATCAGTGAACGCGCTGTCTTCAGGTCTTTTGCAGCCCCATCGTAATCCCCGCGCCGCAACTGCAACACCCCGCGATTTGCCCACGCAGCCGGTTCATCGGGTTCTATTGTGAGAGCACGGCTCAAACTGGCATTCGCCCGATCAAAAGCACCCACCTCCAGCGCGAACACACCCGTATAGAATGCAGAGACATAATCCGCGGATGGCGTAGCCATCTCCTTCTCTCCACATCCAAAGCCCAACACCATCAACAACCCGATCGTGCGACGAATATCAAGCATCGTGCTCCTTCCATCCCGGTATCGAAATATCCATCTGCCGCGTAGGCGCGTAGATCTTATCGCCCTTATAAGGCGCGTCCTGCGTCACAATATAAATCGCGCCATCATGCACATACGTAATCTCATCCCTCGAATCTCCCGCCACATCTTCCACAACCCCGCCCGCCCAATCGAATGGCACGCCCTCGCACACGGGTTTGATTACCTTGCGGCACTGTGCATCGTAAAACCCGAAGGATTCGGCACTGGTACTGACAAACAGCAACTCGTGTCCATCGCCTACCCAGTTCACAGCCGGTCCACCCTGGCTCATGTTATCCGGCTCCATCCGCGATAGCGGATCCCCTTGACCACTCACCAGATTCATGACCCCATAAGTTCCCCATCGGTCGCCCATCCACATCTCCAACCCCGGCAAATCGGGTCTAAAATTCCCCGCATAAATCCCCTGTACATGCCCATAGCGGTGATGCCGCAACAGTGTGCCATCCCGCGCATCCACCAGGAAAAATCCCGGATCGCTCCCCGCAATCCCGATTTCAGGACCATTGCTCTCATCCCCATCCAATTCCCCAAAGGAAGCGTGGTCGATATGCCCTGCACCACCAGAGTCCTCAATATACTCCGCACCTTCCATCGTCCAGAGATGATTTCCATCCCCATCGTACAGATCATAACCGGGCAAAATTTCGTCCCGCCCATCGCCATCTACGTCGTAAAACCAGATATACATCCCGTACCACGCATTGTGCGCGTCCTGTCGCCAGCGCAAGTTCAGATTTTCGTCAAATGCCCAGATCGAATACCCGGTACCTGCGCCGTCACCATCTCGCAAAATCAAATCTTGCGCCTTCTCAGTCTTTCTAATTTTGCACGGCCAGATCACCTTGAGCGAATGCAAAACATCTCCCATGCTCGCATTCCTGTATCCCCGATACGGTCCCGTCCGCGGCAATTCTGTTTCCGCCGTCACCTCACCCGACTTTCCGCTCACCAGCTTTAACCGATCATCTTCAATACCGATAAAGTCTTCCACCCCATCCCCATCCAGATCGTGTACCACAGTTCTTTGCAGTCCTTTTGCAGCGGGAAAAGTCCGATCGTATTGCACTTCCCCGTCAAAATTCAAGCACACAACGCGCACGCCTTCACCCGTCTCCTTTTGCAACACAATTTCCTTTTGCCCCGCCCCTCTAAAATCGCCGTATCGAACCTCACACGGCCAGAACTCGCCAATATCAATCCGCTTCCACAGCACTGGTTTTGGATACTTCTCCGCCTCCTCAGCTACCTCTCTTTGATAGGCATCCAACCGACTCGTGTATGCGGCATTGGCAGATTCACTCGTCGTAACGCGCACCGCGCGCATGCGACTCCGCGTATTTGTACGCACGCCTACTTTCCCTGTCGGAAATCGATCGTCATAAGCCACAAATGCCTGCTCGCCATTCACATAACATGCAAACCGCTCGCCCTCACACACCACTTTTAGCGTGTAATACTGCCCCCTATCAAATCCATTGGGCAGATCCGCAAGCATCGTCCACGCCTCGTCTTCTCTCCGATAGAGCACAAACCGATCAAATCCCTCCATACAAAAATAATAATACCGCCTCAAATCCTGATACCGCACCATAACCCCTGACCGGGCGACAATCGCATGGGGATCGTCATTACCCGGCTGTGTATATGCGTTCAACTGCCGCACCTGCGCTTCCACCGTGTAATCTCCCCACAGCGGTTCACCCGCCACCAGACACCGATCCGACTTGGCAGTGTGCTCCAACACTTCTGAGTCCCCATCTTTCACCACCCGATAGTTACTCAGCATATTCCACTTGGGGGGTGCGACCAGCGCATTTCCCCAGCCCTTGAAATACTGCTCCTCGATACTCTGATCCGGTTCTGTCTTATCCAGCACCGTACCCAACGGGCATCCCGATAGGTCAATCTCCGCCAGCAATTGTTCATTGTTTGCCATGTCTTCCTCCCTGTAAAAAAATAAAAACTACATCAACGCGATATATCTTATCAAACCCGAACTCAAAATACATGCACCACATGCCCCTGCCCGGGAAACCAGACCAGATCCACCACAAAAGACAGCGTTACTGCCAGCGCATATCCAATCAACAGACCTGAAAAAAAAGGCTGCCACTGGCGGTACAACACCATCCCCCCTCCCTTCAGCAACAACCCCTTGATCGCCCAAACCAGAAAGGCCGAAAACGCCAGTTCTCGTGTAAAATTAGTGCCGGGAATGGTCAGCCCGATCGGGTGAAGCGGCCACCTCGGAAATCGGTAACGCAAAAAACTCAGCAGTCCCATCAGCGCAGCACCGATACCGAACAGCATCAGTCGGGTACTGTCCGTACCCTGTGGCGCCTTCATCCTGGCAACCGCCGCATTAAAGGCCGCTTTGTTCCCGCTTCGATAGGGCCACACATCAAAATGATAGGCTCCATGGACATAAGCCAGATGCAGCGTTAATGCAAGCGATACCACTGCACTCAACCCGAGGCCAAATACCACAGCCCAGAGCAGAAGGCGCCGATTGCCACGCACAAAATCTGCCAGCCGTGCTCCGTGTACCAACCCGGGCATAAACAGTCCCCGGTAGGAAATCAACGCATAGGAAAATGCCAATGCCGTCATCGTCGCCCCCGACAGGGTGCGCGTACCCAGGACAGCCATCGTAAATGCCTGGCCGCTCAGCGGGGTGCGCACATAAATCAACCCTGTCTCCGCCACGATCTTGGCTACTCCCACATACGTCACCAGCGTTGCTAAAACACACAGAATGGCTGCACCATAGGCCATTCCCGCCGCGTGTAGCCACAACACCAGGAAACCCAGTCCTATAAACATCCCCCATACCGCCGCCCGATAGCCCATCATCTCGTCCGAATCTCCGGCGTTCCGATCTCCCCTAAAAGCACTGCGGAATGCGGTGTAAAAGTGCCTCCGGGCTATCCACAACCCCCAGCCCACAAATACGGTCAAAGCCCCGAACCCCTCCCAGCCAGCCACCTCGTATGACGAGCCCCAACTGTCGGAGTTCTTCAAACCAAATCCCAACCGCCTTAAGATACCCACCTGAAATACATTCAGCACATAAAAAAACCAGACGCTAAACAACACTTCCAGATTGGCAAAATACACAAACCCGATCGTAAACAAATTGAGCTTGATCCGAATTCCAGGGAAATTGCGGCCCAGTGGTAGCCATGTTCCAGACCGGTAACTGCCCGTGGGAAATCTGGGTGCCCCAGGAGAAAAATACGACAGGATATTCCACGCAATCATCCCAAATCCCGTCACTGCGCCCGCCCAGAACAACCTTCCCCCAATCATCCGTATCCCGTGTTTCGGCGCCGAGACCAGATCCACCGCCACATTTGCCAGCGGATAGACCAATCGCTCGTGATCCACCCACTGCCGCCGCAACAAAACCGCCAGACAGATCGACACACACGCCGCTGCACCGATAAAACTCAACCACCAGAACAGTGGCAAAACCCACTCTCCCCACGGCACAGCCTGTCCGGGCGGTAATCCCTCAAAAAACCATGTCATCGCCCGCCCGTCTTCCGAGGGTGCCATCCACGGTCTGATATGATTGTGCAGGTAAGGTGCCCACCCATTCTCCGGTGTAGCAAAATAAAATGGCGCCGCAAGAATCCCCAACAAATATCCCGGCAGTCCATCCGCCGCCGGGATCACCGCGCTGGCCAACCCCATCGTCAACGCCACCAGCAAATCCGAACGTCCGAACGCCCAATCGGGTTTTTGCGCTTTGAGCACCGGATTCACCACCAGGACACACAGTACAAAAGGCACAAATAGAGCCAGCGCAAAATTGCTCATGTTCAACCGGGAGGCCCGCACAATAAACTCAGAATAGGTAGCCCAAACACTCACCAGCACCACAAAAAACGCCCCCAGTGCCACCGCGCGAACCTTAAACCGATCGTCTCGAACCTGCCCCATTTATTTCACCTCAACGCCCCTCAACGCCTCAATCCGCCAGCCAAATTCCTCCTCCAATTCCTTTGTCCATCCCCGCTTCAGAAACGCAATCTGCCCCTCTCGATTGAGAAACCAGGTTGTGGGAAAGCCCTGAATACCCGCTTTATTCACATATCCATCATCGAGAAGAACCGGAAACGTGTAACCCTTTTCCTCCATCCACGGCGGTACCGACTCGGGATTGCGATCATTATTGATCGTCAAAATCGCCACATCTGGATCATCCTTATAATGCTCGTACAAATTCTGAAACTCCGGCATCTCTTTCACACACCACCCACACCATATCCCCCAGAAATTGATCGCCACGACCTTGCCCTTCAAAGAAGTTAGCGATACTTCCTTACCCTTTAGAGTCTTCAAATTGAACACAAGGGCGGGTTCCGGAGCCTCAATCCGAGAGGCCAGGACCTCCTGTCTTCGCGTTTCTCGATCTGAGGCTCGCAAAGGTCTTAAATAATCTTCGTACCCATCCAAATCCCCGTGTCGCTTCAAATAAAGTGACTTCAGAGCCTGCTCATTGGGATTTTTACCCGACGATGGGATTACTATACCCATTTTGTAAAATATTTCCGCCTGGTCGGAATTGTCCATCGTCTCGTAAACTTGCCCCAAATGGTAAAGTATGTCCTCATCTTTGGAATTCAGCTCATGGGCACGCATCAATTCCTGCTCGGCATCTTCCAAACGTCCTTCCTGAAAAAACACCCATCCGAGGGCATCCGCCATCAACCCGGTCATCCCATTTATGGCCTGTTGATACTCTTCCTCTGAATCGAAGTACTCCCTCTGGCTTTTTAGTTTTTCCCGTCCTGCTGCAACACCATCCCGGGCAATCTGCTCGGCCTCGCGATAATACGACGTGCGTTCCGCCAGTCTAATCGCACCCCATGGAAATGTGAGATGCGGATTGAGGTTCTCATATTTAATCATACCCTGCACCACATCCAGAGTTTCTTCCGCCGATACTGTAGAATCTCCTCCCATAGAAAGGAAAAGGTTCAGATACGCATCTCCCAACAGCCCTTCATTGTGGTGCCGAGGCCGTGCGATAAACGCCCGCAACAGGTCCCGATACGCCTCCTCTTGCTCGGGATCCTGGAAACCCTCTTCGCCAGCAGCATCTTCTACAGCACGATAGCGCCGCACCAGCACCCACTCCGCCTCCTCACTTTCACCATAGGAACTGAGAATGCGATCCCCAAACATTTTTGCCTTTTCCACATCTTCCAGTCGCAAATAGAAATCGTGTAATGTCTTCAAAGAAACTACATCTTCCCCACGCGCATTCACAAACATATCGGCATCAGCCTCGATCTCTGCGATTTTCTCTGCTATGGGCTTGTTTTTAAGTCGCTCAATCGCTCGCCAGAACCGCTGGTGTACCTTTGCATCTGTAGATGCCAGTTGTGCCGCTTTCTGGTATAGCGGATAAGCTTCATCATAACGACGCACCAAATACAGATAATAAGCCGGTCGGAAATAGGCATTTGCATTGCTGGGATCGGCTTTACGCGCCTCGGCAAACGCCTTCAGACAAGCCTCAAACCTTTCGCTATCTCTTCCCCTATTAGAAGTATAGTACAGCGCATTCCCCTTAACGACCAGAAGCCTCGCTGGATTCTCGACCCGCGTTTTATACTCATCCACAAAAGCGATAGCATCCTCTTTATTGCTTCCATATAGCACGTCCGCTCTTGTATTGATGACATCCGCATGGTCGGGCAACATCTCCAAAGCTCTTTCACTGGCTAAAAGTGCCTCATCCCTGCGCTCTTTTCCGAGTCGATCAAGTGCGCTCGCAAGCGCGACCCAACTCCACGCACTATTTTCAGGAGACGCGACCATCTCTTCAGCGGCGGCAACTGCTTCCTCCGTGTTCTCCGCAGCCATGTGATGGATGAACCATGCGCGCAGATGCAAATTATCCGGAAACCGTTCCACCAGCTTTTTCCCCTCAGCATATCCATCTTTATGGTTTCGTATCATTCGCAGAGATCTCAACCGCTCAATCGCCTCTTCTGCTGTATCTTGCCCTTGAATGGGTAGTGGACACAAACAAAGAAACAGCAGATACAGGACCCATCGATTCATCATAACACACCTCCAGTGAAAGAGCGTCCGCGTCATTTTATTCTCCCTTTCCCAAAACAAATACGGCACTCTTGGATACAGCACCACCGCCATTTAGATCTGTCACACTCACTTCAATCTGGTGGACTCCCAGATTCAACTTCACTGTCTCAAGCTCGAAATAGATCCGCTCAAAAACCTCGCTCCCAGTCCGATCATAGCTCACCACCACTTCTGGTTTCCCCGCCGAGAGCAGTCTGCGAAACCCCGAAAATACTGCGCCAAACACCCCCAACCGCGTGCGTAAATCCTGACGAATAGCATAACTGATGCGATATTTCGTCTGTCCGAACTGATCCTTCTGCAAGTTGTAAATCTCATAGTAAACATAGACCCCTTGATCATCCTGGTAGCTTCGGCTCGGCATAGGAACCACCCATACTTTTCCTTTTTGAAACTTCTTTCCATGAGGTGCTTCTGAAATCAACCACGCCAGTTCCAGATCGCTGATACCCAGAGACTCTCTATAAGCAGGCACTGTCACTGCTTGTTGATAGATACCCCACTTACCAGAGATTTGATCAATCAACTGCACGGCCACGCGATAGGTTCCCGATGGCACTTCTAGCTTAACGACATCTGGCAAAAAAGTACCCTGCTTGAGGGACGATGATGCCGCCCATGCGAACGGAAGTGTCTCTACATTTCGGTGTGCGACTTCGCCAGTACTATCGGTAAACACGACTGTTCGTTCCACCTGAATTTGCGACAGTTGCCCAACCTCCTGGACAGCCATCTGTTCGGGTGCAATACCGTAATAAACCTCCACCTCAGTATTTTCTGCCTTGCCGCGAAAAGTCGCCAGGTCGTAATAGAACGCCAGTGGTTCTACCCCTGGAGGCAGTGTGTAGCGTTCTGGCATTGCCGAAGACACGACCTGCAGGACATTGGCCGGATTCAATTCCGCCAATCGCGTCATTAAATCAATCGGAAGATTTTCAGAAAGAGGTGGTGGCGCGAATGCCCATTGTCCATTTAACATTTGATCTGTAAACACAAACTCAATGCCACCACCTACCTGCGTATAGACCCACGATTCCCAATGTACTGTCGGTTCCTCCGCAACGTAAACATCATCTACCCTTTCACGCGCTGACCGATCCAGAGGGAAAACCGGCTCTATCAACGCTCTCCCGTGTGCAATTTCTCCTGGTATGGGTAGGGATCCAGATTCTTTTTTTCCGTAAATAGTGAAAGCATTTCGCTCTTTAACAGCCTGTACCGCCACACCGGGCGGTGAGTTGGCCCGATCAGACCGAGACCTGTAGTCCGGCGCGCCATACCGGATATAAACCTCTCCGCGCTTATCCCAGGGCTGCACCTCGCTAGCAAAATACGTACGCGCATACCACACCCGCCGATAGTGTTCCACTCGCCGTGCTCTTCCCGCTGAAATGAGCGTTGGATCCCGCTTGAGCCAGAATCGATCTAAAAACGCCTCTTGTTCTGCCTCAGACAAAGACCTGTAAGCCGCCAACTCCTCTGGAAACGCCACCAGTGACAGGTCCTCATACAACGCCCGATTGCTATCTGGAAGCATCCAAAAAAAGATCCGAAACAGGCCCAGTGCCTGATCCGCTTCCCCCTGAGCTGCATACGCCTGGGCAGCCAACGGCATAAGACGCGCCTCATCTGGATGTAATTCCATCGCGGGTACAGCCACATCCAGAGCTTGTCCATAGCGCTGCTGTTCAATATAAGTCAACGCCAGCCTATAAGGGCCTTCCGAATCCTCAGAACGGAGCACAATATAGCGTCTAAAAAGCTCGATTCTCCGCTGCTGTTCGTCGCTGTTGGCGTCCCACCCCTCAAACCAGTCTGCATACCAATTTCCCGACGCCAAATAGGCTGGCGCGTATGTCGAATCGGCCTGGATAACCTCTTCTAATGCCTTTCCAGCATCGAAATTACCCAGCTCGAGGTACAATCGGGCGATGTTCATCCGAACTTCAAAAAATGTGGGATCGGCTCCCAATGCCCGGCGAAAATAAAACAACGCTTTTTCCGGCTGTTTGGATCGTCTCGTATAGACCAGCCCCAGCCCGTTGAATGCCCTGGATGCCGTTTCACCCTGGACGCCTTTTCGGAACGCCTTATCTGCCCGGTCTAAATCCCCCGCATCCAAACAGGCATACCCCAACCGCACCCAGGCTTCGCGGTTCCCTGGAGATGCCTGCACCATTTTCTCTAAGACCCTCAAAGAGTCCGGTTCCTGAGCCAAAGCGACAATGGGCAGTATAACAAAAAGAGCACACAGATGAACGTTTCTAAAACCCCTGTACCGTGATTTCAATACTATCCTCCACTTCACTACTACTCGGTTTGCCTCGGTGACCAGCAAGGTGCAGAGACCTCCATATCTACAGAAACTTCATGCAAATCTGTGCCATCGGCATTTATCATCATCAACCTGTGTTCTAAACCACTCTGTTCCTCAAGGCTCCGCCGCACTTCAAAAGCAATCCTTTGACCATCGGGAGACCAGGTAGGAGAAAAGAAAGCCACTGTGGAACTCGCCTCCCGGGTCAGCCGTCGCACCATAGTCCCGTCGGAATCCATAGTATAAATCTCGTATTCCTGGAATTGGCCCCGCACTGGCGGTTGATGCCGATTTGATGCATAAGCAATGCGCGTTCCATCAGGCGACCAGACCGGGTGAATATTCTGAACACCATTGAAATCTGTCAGCCTGACCCGGTTAGAACCATCTGAATCCATAAGAAAAATGTCGATATTTTGTCCTTGACGCGATTGAAAAACAATCCTTTGCCCATCGGGTGACCAGTCCGGAGCTTCATCACTACTGGGAGAATTTGTCAAATTTTGTAGTCCTGTACCGTCGAGATTGACCGTGTAGATATCCCATCTATCTCTATTATCCTCTTGGGCCTGAAAAGCAATCTTTTTACCATCTGGAGACCAGGCTGGGCCGAGATCGGGACCGGGCAAATCAACCACCTTCTGTATGCTCCTATCCTCCAGATCAAAAATATAAATACCAAAATTTCCCAGCGCATCTCGGTTTGAAGCAAATACAATGCGCCGCGCATTTGGAGCCCAGGAGGGATTGGTATAGCCCCCCTTCTCGCTCGTAAGCCTCATCAAACCTTCGCCATCGGAACGCATCACAAAAATTTTGAATGATGTAAAATCTCCCGGTCCCACAAACGCAATGCGCCCATCAACAGTTGAATAATCAGAATCCAGCAGACCGGTGTTCCCAGCACAATGAAGCAGAGAAAAAAACAGAAGATACAAGACCCATTGATTCCTCACAGCACACCTCCTGCGCTATGCTGGCGCGCCATATACCAGAATCTTCTGCCGGTCATAAATCAGCACCTCATCTCTCCCATCTCCATCCAGATCCAATACCATTGCGCCGTATCCGATCCCATAATCGTACGCCCGAAATCCCCGGATGCGTTGTTTGGGCTGTTTGAAATCCTCTCGAAAGGGAAATTCCATCACCCGGTTGCCATCCCCATCCATCAGAAACGGCCAGTAAAGATGTGTATCTTCTGGCTCGCTATCATAAGGCACATCTTCCTGTTGCCTCTTTAAGGCAGGGGCATAAATCACCAGATCCAGCCCGTCATCTCGCCAACCGCGAACAGCATGTTGCGCGTATCCCACACCGGATTTTTGCCACAATGCCTGTCCATCGGGCGTATAACACGTCATCCCAATCCACTTTTCGTTCAATATCATCGTCTGACCATCTATATCACTGCGAAAACGCCCCACCGTCGTATTCTGCGAATGCTCGTGCGGGCGTCTCCAAATCACCTCGCCCTGCGTATTCGCCACAAAAAAATCCTTGCTTCCCGAATACGCAATTTCAATCCCCCCATCCCCATCGAGATCTACCGGATTGATATTGTCCGCATGTTCTTTTGTGGCATTTTCCACAGGAATTGACCACAACAAAGTCCCGTCGCTATCCACCAGATTATACCCGATCAACATCTCGTCACACCCATCGCCATCCACATCGATCAAAACCGGCGCATGGCCTGCCCCGTGATAATGCGGCGTCATCCACAACTCCGACAAATCGCTATCCAGAACATAAGTCGGATTGCCGTATTCATAAGGCGGATAAGCACCATCATTGACTTTCACCACAAGCTGTTGCCGCGTCGTATCGCCCCTCAAATTACCCGCCTTCACCTGGGAAAAATTATCTGCTGGCAACTTCTTTTTTGCCTGCACCTCTCCCGTTTCCCCATCAAAAACCGTCAGCACATCCCACACTATCGAAATCACCTCCGCCTTTCCATCGCCATCCACATCAGCGGTAATAAAATCATTGCCCCCATGCGCACAGTAAGGATCTGTACCCCGATGCGGCTCGCCCACCTGCCATAGCTGATTGCCCTCCTGATCAATCGCCGTAATGCAGAACAAATGCCGTTCCTCATCCGTATTCCATCCCCGCTCAATATAGAGATCCGACTTCAACTGCCCCGGACTCTGCCGCAACAAAAACTCCAGCTTTCCATCCCCATTCACATCCGCCACAACCATCTGCCCGCCAACACCTTCCACATCCAATTCCCACAACAACCGCGCATCTCCTTGTGCTTCACCCATAGTCGGTCTCCTTAGAAGCTGTTTTAAAATTATTGGGACCTACCCCCTAACCCCCCTTCCTACGAGGAAGGGGGGAATCAAGTCTCCCCTCCCCGTCTCGGGGAGGGGCCGGGGGAGGGGTAAATACATCAATTTCTTCCACAACCACAACGCGATCCACCCCAACATCTTCCAACATCTGCACGCGCCCACTCACCCAGCGCACCTCAATTCGATCTACGCGACGCGCATTGCCCAACCCAAAATGCAGCCGCAAATCGCTCGCTGACAAATAGCTCGACTGACTCCGAACCTCGCGCACCTGGATCCTTCCTCCCGCGCTCACATGTACCACTGCCCCAATCCCATCCCTATTTGAAAAACCCTGTCTCATCTCATGCATACCCCCCACCAGTTTTACAACGATCCAGTGTCCCGAATTCCCACCTTCATTGCGGAACACCCGCGCTCGCTGCCCCGAATGCAGTACCACCAGATCCAGGTCACCATCTCCATCCAGATCGCCAATTGCCGACCCGCGACTCACCCCCGGCACCTCAACGCCCGCACTAACCACCTCAAATCGCCCATCCGTATTGCGAAATATTTGATCCGCCTGTAAATAGGACTCAGCCAGGGAAAACGCCTTCACATTCGGGAAAATATGTCCATTTGCCACAAACAGATCCAGATCGCCATCGTTGTCATAATCGAAAAAATGAGTGCCAAATCCCAAAGGCAACAGAGACGCCCCGGCAATTCCGGTTAGCACGCTGACCTCTGTAAAAAATCCACCCGCCGCACTCTGGTATATCGCATTGGTCTCGTAGGAAAAATTCGTCACAAAAATATCTGATCGCCCGTCCCCATCTACATCCCCCACATCAACCCCCATCCCCGCCTGCGTTCGACCTTGCGCATTAAACGCCACACCCGCCTCTACACCTGCATTCTCAAACCGCCCGCCCGCGTTGCGGTACAAAAAATTTGGCGTCGTATCATTCGCCACATAGAGATCGGTATCCCCATCCCCATCGTAATCCAGACTCACCACCCCAAGCCCTTTGCCCGAAGAATCCGCCACACCCGCCTCAAAGGACACATCTGTAAATAGTCCATTCCCCTCATTCCGATAAAGCAAATCCGGCGCACCTTCAAAATAGCCCGGATCGCAATACGTGCGAACGCCCACCCGCTCGCAATGCGGCTCGGTTTTCACATCATACGTCAAATAGCGCGCCACATACAGATCCAGATCGCCATCCCCATCCGCATCAAAAAAGGTGGCACCAGCAGACCATCCACCGCCCCCCACGCCCGCCTTTTTTTTCATAAAACCGCCACGACCATCATTTTGATACAACACATTGGCATCATAACCCGTCGTATAAAGATCGAGATCGCCATCATTGTCATAATCCCCAACCGTACACCCCATCCCATACCCCACACCAGGCGCGCCTGGAACAGCCGAAAAGCGAAACCCACCATCATTTCGGTAAAACGCATTCTCGCCGCCCATCTGCCCGTGTTCTCCATTGACAAAATACAAATCGAGATCGCCATCCCCATCCGCATCAAACACCGCACAGCCCGACCCCATAGTTTCCAAATAATACCAATTTCCCCGTGCGCCAGTCCGATGCACAAACGATATACCAGACGCTTCTGCAACCTCCACAAATTGCTCTGAGGCAGCAGAACCCGAACAAAAAAGCAAAAAAAGAATTCCAATAACTCTAATCACTAATACTCCCATCCAATTGCGAAAGTACAATCACGCTCATCTGCGTTTATCTGCGTTCATCTGCGGATGCTTTTGCCGCCATGGCCTCGGCCTCTGCTTTCCGCCCCGCCCGCCCGTAGAGAATCGACAACTGGAGATACAGCTCGCGCGGATCTTCCACACTCTGAATCACCTGATCATACAATGCCTTTGCCGCGTCCATATCCCCCGCTACCGCATATGCCACACCCAATCGCATCAGCAACCCCGCAGAATACGCAACCTGCTCTGCTTTAATCTTATAGGTCGCAATGCACTTATTCAGATGTCCCGTCTTCGCCTGTGCCTGACTGATCTGATCGTAAATATAGAACGCAGCATAGGCAATTGGATCCATCGCCACAATTCGCTCATATCCCTCCACCACATCACGCGACAACCCATCGGCACACAAGAACATATCCGTCCTGTATCTCAATGCCTCGTCAGATACCATGCTCCCTTCACCCAGCGCAAAAGCCGCATCATAAGACCGCCGCGCCCGCTCTACATCCCCCAATGCCTGGTAGGACTGTCCCAGAGCCAAATAGATCAGGGGAACCTCCGGACTAAACCGCCAGGGCAAATCCGGATCTTCTACCAGAACGACCGCTTCCCGATAAATCTCTATTGCCTTATCGTGATGCCCCAATCTCACAAACCTGTCTCCAAAATCCAGCAAGTCGGCTATCTTATCAAATCGTACGGGCAACACATACTGATCTCGAACCGTGTGCCGGTGGCGCTCGTCAAAAAACTTAAACGTCTCCCACGCGTGTCGCGCCGACAGAGAATCGCCCGATACCTGATAAGCCTGTGCCAGTCCATAATGGCCTTTGGGATCTTCAAAATCGATTTTTGTCGCCCGTTTGTATGCAAATATAGCAGACGCATACTTGCCATGCATCATCATAAGTTGTCCGATTTCCAAGTGTGCCTCTTTGCGATCCGAAAACATCTGGACAGCCTTTTGAAATGCCTCCAGCGCCTCGTCGTAACGCGCTTGCCTGACCAGTGCAAGACCATATCCGTAAACCGCCAAATCGTCCGTCGGATCTCTCTCCAAAACAGCCTGAAACGCCGATTCCGCATCGGAATACGCCCCTGCCAATTCAGTCACAAAACCCAGATTTCGGTAAAACATTGTCTCATCGGGCTTTAGCGCGACCGCCTGCTCAAATGCTTCAATGGCCGGGCTGTAATTGCGCTGAAAAAAATACACCACCCCGAGATCGTTATGCGCTCCCGCATCCTCTATTTTTAGATGGATGGCCCGCCGCAAATTCTCCCTGGCCTCTTGCAAATCGCCTTGCCGCGTCACAATTTGAAGCCATCCCAAAAATCGGTACGCATCCGCCGCTGTCGAATCGGCGGCAATCACATCCTCGCACCGCACCATTGCCCCGTAATAATTGCCCTTGATAATATCGACCAGCACCGAGTCCATCTGTGATGGCTCAACTACACCGACATTTGAGACAAACAGCAACCACACTGCCAGAGTGTAACCATATCCTTTCAAAATCACCGACCTCCTCAATACAAATGAATCCAATGTCCCCGGCCCATAAACCACAACACATCCACGGCAAACGACACGCCAACCCCCAGCGAATATCCCGAAAGCAATCCCGTAAACAACGGACGATACCGCCGATAAAGCGTCACACCACCAATTTTCACAATCAAAAACTTACACGCCCAGGCAATAAAAATAGACCACGTCGATTTCGTGGCACGGCCACTCCCGCCCACTGCAAACCCAATCGGATGCAACGGCCACCAGGGCAAGCGGTAGCGCAACACCGTCAACACCGTCATACCCACCACACCAACCCCGAAAAATATCAGACGAGAAGACGCTGGTCCCTGAGGACTTTGCATCATAGTTACAGCCCGCGCAAACACGCTATCGCGGCCATAGCGAAATGGAAAACCTCCAAAATTATACGCGCCCTGTTCATAGCCCCATCCCAGACTCAAATAAATACACAAGGGAATACCCACCAGCAGTGCCAACCCCATACTTTTGCCCAGTCGTCTCTGATCGGTGCCAGCCAGATCACCCATCTTCGCACTATTGGCCAGAGACGACATAAACATGCCCTTGCCGTGAAAAAACAGCCCCTCTGTAAATGCCAGCGTCGTAATCGTCCCCCCCGCCATAGATACCGACCCCAAACAATTGTTCACCAGAACCTGTGGACTTACCCCCCATGCCAGATAGAGCAAACCACTCTCACACACCACCTTTGCCAGCCCCAAACACACCCCGTAGAGCGCGAGCAAAAACAAACCGCCGATATACCACTCGATCCCGGCCATACACAGCCATAGCAAACAAAATCCCGAACCCAGAATCACGCCCAATACGGCCATGCGATAAGACACCATTTCACCCGAATCATCCACTCCGTACTTTGTATTAATCGCTTTTCTCACCACATCCCGCAGATGATGCCGCGCCGTCCACAATGCCCACCAGACCAGCGCGAACAACGCCCCCAGATTTTCCCAGGCACTCGCCGCACCTGTTCCCGGCCCCAGATCCAGACCAATGCGGTTGAAAATCCCGTTCTGCGCCCAGTAAATTAGATAAAAAAACCACAGGCTGAACAACACATCCAGATTGGCAAAATAACCAAACCCAATAATGTACAAATTGACGCGGTTGGTCATCGCGGGAAACCCGTCGATAAATACCAGATCTTTGCGCCCAAAATAATTGATGCGGGGCCAGGCATCCCAGAAATACCACACAAAATTCCAGGCCAAAAGTCCAAAACCCAAAACAAATCCGATCCAAAACAGCTTATTCCGCATCAGACCAGACCATATCCCCTCAGCACCATCATTTTCAATCAGATCGGACACCGGTGAAATCAGGGGATAAACCAGACGCTCGTTTTCCACCCATTGCTTTCTGAGCATCACCGCCATACACAGCAGCACAAAAGTCAGCACCCCAATCAGACACATCCACCAGAATATGGGCATAATCCAGACCGACCAGGGCACTGAGCCTGAAGGTAGCCCTTCAAAAAACCCCTGCATTGCGCCGCGCTCATTCAACGGTGCCAACCACGAAGGGATAGTCGGATGCAACAGGGCTTCCCATTGATTCTCAGGCGAGGCAAAATAATAGGGCGCTGCCAGCACACCCAGGAAAAATCCCAAAAGACCACTACCGGGGATATGCGCCCCAATCAATCCCATTGCAGCAACAGCCAAAAGCTCTGAACGCGAGAGCATATACCCCGGATAAATCCATTTCAAAAGCGGGTTCAAGCCCAGGACCACAACCACAAACCACATGAAAAAACCCACGGGGAAATGACTCACGTTCATAGACGATGACCGCGCCACCGGCTCGGAAAATGTGATTACCGCGACTTCGGCACAAACCAGCACAAGGCCCAGCAACACAGCGCGGGCGGTCACACCCCGTCCGGCAGACTGAATCGCAACAGGTGTCTCAAAAGCCAGACTCATTATTCCTTCTCCAGCTTATCCAGTTTTCGACTAAAAATCAACTCAATCTGTGCTTTGATATCCTCAACCGGATCTGGCGTACCGGCCAACCGCACCTGCGGCCAGCCCAGGCCGATCTTCATATTGTGGGAAAGCACAAGCCCGCGGTCGATATCGATCTCCCAATCGGCATTCCCCGACCCCGTGCCGTCAATCACCAGCGAAATCACTTCAATATGCAACCAAATTCGGTAATGCACCTCGCGCTCCTCTTCAATCTCCACCACCCGATATCCCTTTTGCTCTTTGACCTTCTTCAGTTTATACCTACTGGTAAACTGCACGAGCGATGGCTCAAATCCGGCATCGAAATCGTAAAACGGCACCTCAATGCGCTGTTCGCCCTCCCAGGTATCCCCGACCAACACCGCTTGATCGGGCAGCACTGGCGCGAGACTGGGCATCCAGACCTGGCGCAGATCCGTAATCATATCCTTGCGCTCGGCCTTAAAAGCCGAAAAATCGGAATCAAACTCGACCACCTGTCCCCCGGGCGCAATCCTCCAGACAAACGAAAGATCATTCAACAAATCCAGAGTATAGGGGAATTGCTCATAGGTCAACCGCTCCCCCGACAACATGGCCTGACTGCCGCCCTTATCTACTTTAGCCATCACTTTCGCGCTATCGCCCCCTTCGACCACCATCTCTCGGCTTCGCCATTCCCCATAACCTTGCACGCCAAACGTGCCCTCTCTCAGAATTATCTCGGCCTTATCGCTAAAATACTCCAGGCGATACTTGTTTTTATAGCGCACTGTTCGCCCTTCGGGATACTGCAACTTCAACATCACCTGATCGGCAGCACAAACCTCCCCTCCCACCACCATAATCCCCATCGCACACAGAATCCATCTCAAAACCTTCACAGCGTCCTCCTTTATCCATCCGGCCTCTGCCTTCTTTCTCGAATCAACACTTCCAACTCTCGCACAGCATTCACATCTCTCGTGATTTGCCTGTACCTATCCAACGCCGCTGCCGCGTCCTCCTCCCGCCCGGCCTCTGCACAGACCAGTGCCAAATTGTGATAAGGTACAGCGTAATTGGGATCCAATTCAATGGCTTTCCGGTACCAATAAATTGCCATATCCAGAGAATCCCGAAGCGTATATGTATCTCCCAGATCGGTATAATCCCGGGCTGTGCCGGGTCGAGTTCTGAATCGATTCCGAATATCTGCCTCCCACAACTCGCAGGCTCGGTGCAAAGGCGCGACCAGGGTCGAATCCCTTGCCGCTGCTTCCCGCCACATTTTTACCGCCTCCGAGAATTGCTCGTTCCTGATAAACACGGTACCAAGCCCCGCATAAGCATCTGGCATTCCGGGCCAGACCTTCAGAGCCTGCCGGAACGCAATCTCGCCAGCCCGATCATCACCCTGTTGCAATGCATCAATGCCCACCTGCACCTGTGCCTCTGGATCGTCGGCAAGAAGATCTGTAACCATTGTTCGATATTCCATCAGAGCTTCCGATAGCTTATCCCTATCGCGCGATAGATTCACACCCTCCAGCATCGAAGCCGCCCTTATGCGTACCAATCGCGAAGGATCGTCCAACCGCTCAATCACAGCCTCAATACCCGCATCGCTTCCCTGAACCATCAATCCCTCTATAGCCCGGGTGCGTACCATCGGATGTGGATCGTCCAGAGCATATATCAAAGCCTTTTCAGCCCTATCATCTGCCTGCCTGCCCAGTAATACGGCTGCCGAAGCCCGCAGCACCATGCTCTGGTCTTTCGAAAGCGCGACCAAACCATCCAGAGCCTTTAGATCCCCCACCCGTCCCAGAACAATTGCTTCGGCCTGAGCCACTTCATCTGCCTGTGATCCCCACCACGTCTTCACCCAGCTTACCGCCCAGTTGGGGGTTTGATCGCTATGGCATCCGTTACACGCATTTGGAATGCCAAACCGGACCGTATTTTCCGGTACCGGCGACAGGATGCGGTGATCGTATATCCCAATCCGCTTTACCTCTTCTACAGGTGGCATATGGCAATCCACGCACCCCACCGTCTTGTGATTGCTATGCCTTTCAACAGGCTCTCCCACATCCATCCTGTGACAGTTCAAGCACACCCGGTTGTATGTTGCAGCGCGGGTCTCGCCTTCCGCCCTCACAGGACCCAGGTGGTGAGAATCGTGGCAACCAGCACACGTCAGATGCCCCACCGTATAACAAGAACTCATCAAAAAAGCCAGCGTGTTGTAATTCAGCGCGCGGTAGCGTCCATCTGCCCAGAACTTTTCGCTGTCCAGCACTTCAAATTCGTAAAAGTCGTAAAACGGATCGCCCGGCTGATATCCCTCCTTGATAATCCGCTTGTGCGCGTGGCACTGCGCGCAGACCTCCACTGACTGTTCCGAACTCAAAAATTGCAAATTTACCAGTGTCGTATCCCGCGCTGGCACCTGGTCTGGCAACGCTTTCCAAAATGCCACATGTTGGCCTCCAGGTCCGTGGCATGTTTCACAATTAATACTCAAATCTGTCCAGCGCGTCGCGTAGGTTCCCGTCTCTGGATCGTAATTTTTTACAATCTGGCTGGCGTGACAGTCGTGACACTGAAAATTCCAGTTCCGTCCAAAATTCGTCCAATAATTGACATCGCCCGGCGCAAAGCCCTGCGGGTGGTCAAACAACCCTTCCACTGGATCGAACCACGTCTGTTCCCGAACATCCCAATAGACCGGCAGCACCTGAATGCGCCCACCCTCAAGCGTGGTCAAATACCACTGCGTATCCCGATCTCCGATCGCGTATTCGACGGGATAGACCTCCCGTTTCCCATCCACACCATCCGTCTCCATAAAATAGGCCTCATCCCGCACAAACATACGAGAAGTCATTCCCCTATAAGTATATGTATTGTTCTGAGTAAAATCCCCCCGTACAGTTTCGATCGAAGGCACCTGCATTGATCGCCGATGCAACGACCCATGCCATTCTTTATAAGAATCCAGATGACACGTTGCACACGCCTCTGCACCCGTATATATCGCTTTGGTAGTTACTGGCTGTGGAGGATCTTCCGCGCATCCACATACCATTACCAAAAAGAGAAGAGTCCCCGAGATCACTGCACGCATTGATCTTCCTCTATTCTAAGCTCCTAAAAAAGTCTCAGGCCATTTCGGCTCATAGTCGCTCTCAAACAGCCAATCGAAATTCTCGGGCACAATATGAGCGCGCTCGGGACGCAGCTTCTCGCGCAACCCAGGAAAAAACGACATCACGCCATCGCGCTGCTTCTTCGGCAACCCGCAGGACACGCCGGTAGCGATCCATGACGTTCCCATCCCTTTGCGGGGCACCGTGTCCTCATTTTGCCATGCAGAATGCAATCCCGCGCTACACAAAATCAGAATCTGACCTCGACGTGCAACAGCCGAAACCGGCTCCTGTTCCAGCCAGGGCGTATCAACCAGCTCGGGTACATGCTCGGGATAAGCTGGCGCAGTATCCGATGGCTCTGGACGCAACCCGTGGACGCGGGGCAACATCGCCTTGTGCTCTGGCGTCAAAATCCGGCTCCAGTGTTCCATAATCGGACGATGACTACCCGGCAAAATGCGCATAGCCCCCCGATGCTCGGGCACGTCATTGAGCCAGAACCACAACTCAGCGCGCATCCGGCGGGGCGTCGCCTGAAAATCATCCCATGTCGCCTGGATATCGACGTGGCATCCGCGCCCCCATTGCTCGCGAACGCTCGCAAAAGGTGCGCTGCTCGGTGCGCGTTCGTGGGGTGACAATCCCCACCACAGATGCACGGACTCAGCCCGCAACACCTTCCTGGCGACCTCCTCAAAATAGGGATGCTGGACAACATCGACATAATCCGGATCTTCATAAGGCGGACGCCCGCTCGCCTTCAACCTGTCCCATGCCGCTTCGGCGCGGTCCAACTCCTCAGTCGTAAAGGGACTGTCAATCGTAACCGCCCCTTCCTCCTCGTATTGTCTCATTTGTGCATCGGTAAACAGCATAGCTCCTCCCTTAAGCGGAAATTGTATGGACCGATTCCTTATATAAGTTTATCGCCTCTCAATCCGAAATTCAAGCCAAATACCACGAGCTATACCTTGTGTGAGACAAGCCAATAGTCTATATTTCTAATAGCTCTCATTCTCAAAACTTTAGCATTTATTGTGAAAGGCCTCTCGATGAACACAACCCTCAAATGTGTTGCACCCGCCCTGCTCTGTTTCTTGCTCTCTGCACCGCTTGCCGCTCAGGAAGCCCAGATTGACTCTCTCATTGCCCAGGGACAGGCTGCCTTTGAAGCCAATAAAAAAGACCAGGCCATCAAAGCACTCACAGCAGCCATCAAACAAAATCCCGATAACATCCAGACCTACCTCGCCGTTGCCCGCATATACACCAACGTGGGGTATCTGGACCACGCGATGAAGGCATTCAAAGAAGCCCTCAAACTCAATGATGCCTCGCCAGAAGCCCAGACCGGCATTGCAGAGATCCACTACAAAAAAGCCTCTGGTGGTATCATGGCAGTTTACCATGCCCGCAAAGCTGTCAGCGCGGCCCGGCGTGCCACCCGACTCGACCCCACCTACGCGCCCGCCTACATCCTCCTCGGTCGCGCTTACATCCGCCTGAATGAGAACCACACCGCTGCCTCGCGGGCTTTTGCACAGGCATTGACACACCAGCCCGACAATCCCGAAATCGCCTACCTCCTGGGCACTTCCTATATTGAACTGCGCCGCAACGCCCAGGGCCGTCAGCGCGACAGCCAGATGATCCTGAACGAATCCATCCTCAAAAACCTCGAATACCACCTCGAAAATGCTCGCTTCCTCCCCATCGCCGCGCAAATCCTCTTCGATAAGGGAGAGCCGGAAAAAGCACTCAATATCTTTGAGCAATTCATCGCTACTCTGCCTGAAACAGAACGGGCCTACTACGACGACATTGCCAGAGTGGGAACCAAAGAAGAAATCAAAATCTACAAAGCAACCCCCGAAGCCGAGCGCCCCGCTTTTCTCGAACAATTCTGGGCCAAGCGCGATTTCGATTTGCTCACCGAAGTCAACGAACGCCTTATCGAGCACTACCGCCGGGTGTGGTATGCGCGAAACCACTTCGCCGAAGCCAAAACGCCATGGGATGCGCGGGGAGACATCTATATCCGCTACGGCGACCCCGACTACCGCGCGCGTTCTGGCAGGGCCAATCCCGAAATCATGCCCGCCGTAGAACAGGTCAAAGAACGTCTCGCCCTGGCCCTCTATGGTCCCGAAGCGATGGACGAGGTCTTTACCGGACCGGTCTATCCCATCCGTTCCAACCAATCTTTTGTGGGCGAACTCGATCCCGCAGCCCTCGCACGCACTGATGAAGGCGGCAATATTCTCGTCCCCCCCGGCACAATTGAAGGCGATCAAAACGAATTCGTCCTCACAGAAGCCCTTGGTGCAGATGGAGAGGCAAGCGGTGAGGTCGGAGAAATTGGGCAGCTTGCCCTCGACGAATACCAGCGGCGGCAGATGCGCCCAGAAAACCAGCACCACTTCCTGCCCGTCACCTCACGAGGCGACATGACCATTGTGCCCTGGGAAACCTGGGTCTATACCCACATCGGAGAAGGCATCGAAATTACCTTTACCAACGAGTTGGGCAGCGGCGTTTACAACTACGCACCACTCCCCGACTTTCCCCACGAAGAAACCACCATTGGCCTTCACCGGTATTCCCTCCTCGCGTATTACGCCCCCGAGGCCATCGCCAATCGTACGGTTAGCGAAGTCCCCGACTTTTACACGCCCGGTGGCCCCATGTCAGGGCTTGGCTTTCACTATGACTTTGCAGACTTTCGCGGGTCAGATGGCACCACCCGTCTGGAGATCTACTACGGCATCGATCCCGTAGAAATGGGCACCTTTGCTTCGGGCGACACCTCCACAATTATCGCCGATTGTGCCGTCATCCTATCCGACACCTCCTACACCAACGTTTACCGCGCGCAAGACGCCATTTTTTACCGGTCTATCGGTCACCGCAGGTGGCCCGAAGGCTCCTTCATCCCCACCCTCATCCCGATAGACGTGCCCCCCGGGAACTACCTGCTCACGGTACAGGTCAATGACCGCGCAGCCGAACGCAAGGGTATTTATCGCCATCAAGTACACGTTGAGCCTTACGAGTCCAACGCCTTGCAACTCAGCGACATCCAGCTAAGCTGGAATATCTCGGAAAACCCGGGCGACGAAAAATTCCGCAAAGGCGACGTATGGGTCGTGCCTATGATCTCTCGCGCCTACCAGAGGGACCAGAGTGCGTATGCCTATTACGAACTCTACAACCTCACCCGAAACGAATTTGGACAAACCCGCTACCGCGTCACTTATACCATTGCCGTGGAAGATCCAATACGTCCCTTCAATCTGGTTCGCAGCAGCGTTGGTGCGCTTGCTAAGATATTTCAGCGAACGGACAAAACCCAGGTCAAAGTCAGCTTCGACCAGACAGGCAACGAACAATCTATCGCAGGGTATTTTGAACTCAGCCTGAAAAAAGTCAAAGCCGGTTACAATCGCCTCACCGTCACAGTCGAAGACCTCAACAACGGACAAAAAGCCGCCAAAGAGATTCAGTTCAGATATAAAAAATAGAGAGATAGCAAAATCAAAAAAAGGCGACCGAAAAACTCGGTCGCCTTTTTACATGCTCAACACAACGGACTAAAATGCAAAACCCACCCCAAACCGCAAGGGTGCTTCCAGACCGTGGTCGGACTGCTGCCACGCCACATCCGCCGTGATATTTGTTCCGACCAGAGGCAACTTCACGCCTGCACCTGCTGTAACCCCGAAGGAATCGTAGCGGAACATATACCCCGCCCGCAACGCCAGCATATTGCCCAGCCAGGCTTCACCGCCCACATGGTAGCGCTCTTCCCAGTTGATCAGGAAGTTCATCTCAAACGCCCCGGTAATATAAAACGGATCGCCTTGCTGCCCATAGACCTCAGCAGCGGTTCCCAGATTGAACGACAGGGGTTGCTGGAACTGCCGCCGCAACACCTCGGTGTCCTTTCCGAAGTTCCGCAATGCCATTGAAAGCCTCAGGCTGCCAAGCCCGGTGTAGAACTTGGTACCAAAATCCACATTAAAAGTCGTGTGGTTGGTCAGATCAAGGTCCTCGCGAGCCAACATAAATCGCACGCCAAAGGACAACTTGTCCGTGAACTTGCGGCTATAAATGAGACTAAAAGCCGATGTGCCCAGGCTAAGGATTCGCCCCGTGCCCCCCGGCTGTAAAATCGTGGTCTCTTCCACATCCTCTGGTTTCCAGGTCAGGATGCTGACCCCAATGGTATGCACACCGCTTGTATAAGCTATAGCCCCGGTGTTAAATTTAGAATTTACGAACCACATCGAATGGCTCAGCGACACTTCCACTTTCTCCACGCCTGTCATCCCGGCTGGATTCCACCACACGGCATTGACATCGTCTGCGATAGTTGCATAAGCACTCCCCATTGCCACAGCTCGAGGGCTTTGCGCCACCGCAAGAGGTGAGAAGATTGTCAAGTCCGGCCGCTTGATAAGCCCACCTGCATCTGCTGGAACGGCCATCAGTGTCGTGGCGAGCATGCAGATGACAAAAACTTTTTTATACATACTTGCACTCCTTATTCAGAGGGGCGATAGGCATAGACCTACCGCCCGCCGATTACCTGACAGATCCCCCGACCACCACAAATGTCCCGCGCTGGATCTTTCCATTGCTTTCTGGCGTCAGGGACTTCACCACGAAGAAATAGACCCCGGCCGGAACCTGTCCTGTCACCGCCTTGGTGAGCTGGATATATTCCGCTTCTCCAACCGTCGGATTATCGTGGTCAAACTCCGACATCAGATCTCCGGAAACCGAGAAAATCTTCACATTGCACTTGGACGGCAAATTCACGAACCGAATTTTATCCGATCCCTCATAAGCGTGAGAACCATCGGCCAAAAAGGGATTGGGCACCACCGACACCTTTGCTTCCAGGCGATTGGCCTCTGCATAAGCGGCCACTGCCGGACTCGTTGGTATCCATGAGTAACGGAAAAATTGCTCGGGAGAAGCCAACCCGCTCTCCAACCCGCTTTGCACCGACTGCTGGACAGCCGGCGGCAAATCGGACAGTGTCCTGGTGCCGTCGTGGCTGGTCCAGGAACTGTGACCGGTGTCATAAGCCGTCACCGCATAATAGTAGGCAAATCCAGCCAGAGATGTATCGTCGGTATAAGAATACCGATCACCTTCTTTGTGCGTCGCATCTCCGACCTTGATATCCTTCAGGAGTTGCCAGTTGTCGAAGTAAAAATCGCTGCGGTAAACCCGATAGCCAGCGATATCCTTCGCCTCAGCAGTACCCGCATAATCGGGATCTTCCAGATCGTCGATGCTCTGCCAGCTAATTTTGGCCGTAGCTGCCGGTGTATTCTCGATCCAGGTATGAAGATCCGGCGGTGGTAGCGGCACATCGCCACCCAGTTCGTACATCGCCTGCGCGTGCTGCGCGTGCTTCATCAAATTCCGCATGGCCTTATCCGTGTGCAAATCGGCCTGATTCTGCGGAATATTTCTCTGCCAACCCCACATATTTTCCTCCACCGGCATTGACGCTGTAAAAGCCATCACGATCTTCACGCGGTCTCCTCTTTGCATATCATAGGGACCATAAGTGTGGGAAAACGCATGCCAGTTGGGCGACATGGGTTGCTCCGGAGTCTCGCCCCGTCGCGTGGGATTGTCCTGCACCGGCAAAGGTGCAGTCGGATTGTCCGGCCAGCCCGTACGTCCGGCGATATTGTACGTACTCACCCGCTCGCCCGGCTTAGCCACCGACACCAGCGCAATACCGATCTCATCGGTGCTGTGCCGGTTGATGTCCGGTTCCTCCTTGTGGGTGAACCACGGCACGGCAAAAGGCTGCTCTGCCACCTTTGGAGCTATGTAATTTGCGTAGTCGTCGTTCACAAAAGGCGGCGTATAGTCAATCGGGATTGCCCCAACGTACTGCCCGGCCAGGAGTTCTCCGCGCTCCTGGAAATTCAACCGCCCCCAGCAGCACTGGTTTTCGGGCTGGTGGGGATCGCCCGCATCGTCGTGCGCTGTCAGCGGAGAGTCCCAGTCAAACGCATAACTCATCTTCATGCCCACTGCGTCTGCCACATCCGCGTGGTTCGGATCGGCCGTTCCATAATTGGCCGCTTCGGTGTAGCGGTACACATCGTCCTGGATCACATTGTAGTTTTCCGTTTCGGATCGACGCAACAGCCAGTAGTAATAGCCCCGCGCTCTATCTACGCGGTCGCGGTTGGCCGTCCCACCTTCTGTGGGCCAAAAATAGTTGTAAAAAGCAAAATAAACATCCTTGAGATTTAGCCCGGCACCTCCGTTGAGATCGGCCACACCATCGCCATCGGTGTCTCCCGTGTTTTCAAACACATTCTCGACAATAATGAAGTCATCCCAGTCCCGAAACGTCCACTGGTATATCTTCTTAGTGCCCTGGATTCCGGCCTCCGTCGTCCACTTGGCAATCGCCACCAGTTCTCCAAACCGCTTGTGCTCTGGCTTCATATACGTGTGGAAATCCCAGTTGAGAATTTCCACGATATTTTCCGAACCAGGATGCGGCTGTCCCGGATACCAGTTCTTGGCTTCCCCTATCGGTATCCCCTTGAGCGGGTGCTGTGGGTCCATCCCCACGCCCAATTGCCCTTCAATTTCCGTACTCACCGGATACTCCATCGGCGTGATGTCCGGGCTGGTGGTCAGGCTCGTAAATGATACCACGAGTTCGTTCCCTCGCGAGGGCGTGTATTCTGATGGATCGGGCTTGGTAATAATAAATGTTCCCAGGCTCCGCGCCGTGGCCGTTCTCAGCAGATAATTTTGCACCCACTGGTTGGACCCCGGCCATCCGCGCCTATCCCACAAACTGCCCGGCAAGCGGTTCCGTCCCGGGTAAGCCACGCCCTCCATGCTGGCGCGCCGACTCCCGTCTCGATCCGGACCGTGCATGCCTGTGTTCATCAGCCCCGTCCAGAGCTTGCTGCGCCGCAGGTTGCGCCACGGTAGCCTGGGAATATTCTGGGCGGCTACCTCGCAGGCCAGCGACATCACAAAGATTCCCACAAGGATTGCCCCGGCCGTGCGAGAAAATTTCGCATACATTTTCATGTCATATCCTCTATCTAAGTTGCGCGGTATGGGCACTACCCCATACCGCGGCACTGTGCCTGCTTACCAGGTCAACCGCACCCCTGCAAATACCAGGCGCGGATCGGTCCTCGTAAATCTGCTCAACTCACTTGCGTCACCACCGAACTGCACGAATAACGGATCAGTGGGTTGCGCTTCAAGCAATCCCCACCGCACGTAGTCTGCACTCGTGGATGGCGAGCCTTTGAAGTTGAACAAATTTTCGATCTCCAAATAAAGCAGCGGGCGGATGCCCTTGATGTTAAACCCTTTTTGGAAGCTGAAATCTACCGTCGAGATCGTGGGGCCTTCTTTCTTCAGGTTCAGGCTGGTTTTCGGATCCTGGAAATCGAAGATCCGACCCGTGAAGATCCGGTAGATCATGTTCACCCGAATGTCGCCAAACAGCTTGCTGCCCCAGAACATCTCGCCGGGACCAAAATCGGGCGGGCTGGCATAGACCAGCACCAGGCTCCCATTTGTCCGCGTGGCATCGCTGCGACCACCTTCCACACTCCAGCCCGTCGTCGAAAAGGCGTAAAGCCCTTGCAGTGCTGCCCGTTCCTCACTGGACAACCCGCTCTGCTCCCACAAAGGATAAAATTTCCCATCGTTGGTCGCATACATCGCACCCACGCCAAACTCGCCGGCCAGACCCTGGTCAACCACAGCCTGTGCTTTTGCTTTCAATTCCTCCAACTTGGCACCGGTCGGCGGAGCGGGGATCTCTGCGCCCGTATTCGGGTCAATCGTGTGACTGACCCAGTACCGGTTGGGATCGGCAATATACGAGGCATCCGGATAGATGCTGGCGCCCATATTGCCCCGCTTGGTGCCGCCAATGGTCAGGCGTTCACCCCAGCCGAAGTTGAGCGCAGCTTTGAATGAGAAGTTGTGCTTCAACCCCTTCTTCAATGCCAACTCAATGCCGCGGGTCGTGGTGTGACCTCTCGGACCCTGCGAACGGGTCTTGGCTTTGCCGCCCTGCTGCGGATCGCGGAATACCGCACCATTCACACTTAAAAACCCATTGGTGATGCGATAATAAGCAGTACCCTGGAAGGAATAATCGCTGATGAAATTCCACTCTGTGCCCAGTTCAAAAGCCGTAGAGACCTGCGAATGCTGCAAAGAGTAGAACTGGTCAATCACAAATCCCGCGCCAAACGAGTCGTTCCGGTCCAGCGCATTGTTCTCTTCTTGCGGGCTGATGACCCCGTCGTTGTTGCGGTCGATCGAGTGCGGACCTGTAGATTGCCAGTTCTGCTGGTATATCCGGCGGAAATCCGGACGGGTGTGGAACTTCCCGTAGAAGAAATGAATCTTCGACTTGGCCGTAATCGGGTGCGAAATACCTATCCGGGGCATGAACCAATTCATTGGCTGCATATCCCCGTACTGTGCATGCTCTCGGAAACGCGTGTAATTGTAAGCCATTGGCGTTCCCTGGTAGGGATAAAGCAGTGCCTCACCACCGTTATACCGCTCGTAGCGGAAGCCCGCATTGATGATCAGCCCCTCAAACTCCATCTTGTCCTGCACATAAGCGTGGAGTTCGGTAGGCGTGATTCCCACGCCTGGCTCATAGCGCTTGCCCCAGTAAATCAACCACCGGGTGCGCCCATCCACATTTTCGAACGTCTCGGTCTTCCAGTTGTCGTAGCGATAAAACGTGAACCCACCCTTCAGGAAGTGCGTGCGGGTCATCTGACTGGCCAGATCAAACCGGATTGCCAGCTTGTTCTGCTGTCCAGCATGCAGATCTCGTTGCTGCCCGGGATCGGTGTAAAACCACCCTTCATTGTCCAGGGATGGATTTATTGTCACACTTGGAATGTCAATCGTGTCTTGCTTGCTGGCAATATACGACAGCCGCACCTCGTAAAACGTCTTTGCCGATAGGGTATGGATGCTGGACACATAGAGCATGTTGTCCGTCACCTTCCACTCTCCACCGAGAAGTCCGCGTTCATCAAGAAAAATCGCCCTGGAATTGAAACTGTCTCTATAACGACCCTGGCGGCTGGAATACAGCCCACCCACACGGAGCTTGATATCGGGTGTGGCGCTATAGGTCACTTTATAGCTCACATCGGCGTTAAAAGGCTCGCGCTCAGTTGGACGGGGCAAGTCCCTCGCCTGGACATCGTGCTTTGTGGTGGCAAAGAACGATAAATCCCGATTAATAGGTCCCGATAGAGATGCCTCTAAAAAATGCCCTTGCACATCGGTATAATCGCTCGAAGGCCGCTGATGCACCTTCCGACCATTGGCTGTTTCATTGGCCCATTCAGAATCGCCGTAATTCAGCCGGCCCTGATGCACGAAGCTCTCGTAAGCATTGTTGCCCCAGTGTTTCTGTTGCGCAGGTGAGTACCGGTAGTGAAACTGCCCGTGGTAGTCTCGACCGCCATCTTTGGTTACAATCTGGATGGAACCGGTGTTGCCGTATTCGGCATTCAACCCGCCGGCCAACACTGTGATCTCTGAAATCGCCGACGTATTGACATCGCCGCTCCAGTTCTGCGTACCCCCACGGTTGCCTGTTCCACGCCGCCCGTCCGAGTGCGTCAGACGTACACCATCTACCACATACTCGGCCACTTCGCCGCCATCGCCGCCCAGAAAGGCATTGCGGATTCGCCTTGTGCCGTCGGTATTGACCCCCGCCTCCAGCTCAATAAAAGAATTCAGATCGCGGACAATGGGCAACACCGCAATATCCTCGGCTGTCACCACATAACGGCTTTCCGTCACATCTGCCTCCACCGGTGGCCGCTCTGCAATCACGGTCAACTCACCCAGTTCCAAAGCCGCTTCATTGAGCGAGAAATTCACAGTCGTCGTCAGATCTGACGCAACCCGCACATCGGACTTGGTTGCACTTGTGTACCCAACCATCGACGCCTTCACCGTATAGGCCCCCGGATCAACGGACAGAACAAAATAATACCCTTCTCCATCAGTTGTTGCCCCACGGGTCGTCCCTTCCACCAACACGTTCGCACCCGGCAGAGCCTCTCCAGCCTTATCGACAATACGACCAGTAATTTTTCCCGTTGTTGCCGCCTCGGCCAGGCTGACAAAACCAAAAGCAAGAATCACAACGAGAACAAAATCAAGACCTTTTCTGTACATCGAAGAACCTCCTTAGTAAGAATTACCAGTAATATTTAATCCCGCCCACCAGATCTATCGCCTGCATTGGGAAGACTTTTTCAAGCCCCCAATCCTCCAGGGGACGGAGTTCGCCCATAATCACATTGTACCGCAAGCGGAGATCAATCACAAATTGCTCGGACCCCACGATGCTGATCCCACCTCCAAATGAGAACGTCAGTGCCGCCACCTTATCGTTAAAGGCGGGATTTAGAATGCTGGTATCCAGGGACGTTCCCGACTGCCCGGGAAAAACCAACCCCGACACCTCATTCGAAAACCCGAAAAACCCGACGCCGCCCATTATATAAGGCGATGTGCCTTTTCCCACTTCCTTGAAATGGAGCAGGGCGCTGGCGACCAGGCTGTTGAACGTCACGCCCTGATCGACATTTGGGCTGCGGTAATTCTGGCTATCAATCGGCCAGGTGAACTCTCTCGTATCCAGATCGCCGCCCAGCATCGAAGAATAGTGATACTCAATCTCGGCGACAATCCTCGACGAGGCTATATAGTTGTAGCTAAGCCCCAATTTGGGAGACGCAGAGTACCACTCGCCAAATTTGAACAACGGCACGTTTGCACTCCCGAAAAACCCGATCCCCGCCTGGCCTTCTTCTAAGGCTCCTGCCGTAGAAACCGAAACCAGAATCGCCCCAACGAGGCATAGTGTTCTAAACATCGCTCTCAACATCCGCATAAGCTGGCCCTCCTTTGAGATGGTAAAAAATACAACACAGTATCGCACTCAATTCAAATCCCCCTCCTTTCTCCGGTTTAAATCATTCCAAAACTTGTTTTTACAGCAAAAAGTAATTAATTCTTTTTACAACTTATGAATAAAAACTTCTAACTTTCAGGTACGAGTACAAAAAAACCATCTATACCATGCCCTCCCGCTGGTTTTTAGACGGTTTTAACTCCAAACCAATAATGAAGATAAATTATTGACTATTATTTACTTATGCTAAATTTCTGATATAGTCACAAATTTTCACTTATATCACCAATAATATGCATTAAAATTTCTCCCAATGTCAAGTATTTTTTTGACCGTTCTTCACCTTTGTTAGGCCCCGCAGGATTCCCGCACAACCAGATGCGATTTCAAGGTTATTTGCCGAGGCGTATTCTGCCCCTCGATTTGTTCCAGCATCAGATCCATCGCAGCCTGGGCAATCGCCTCGTAGGGAGTTACCAGTGTGGTCAGTGACGGAGTCATATAAGCCGCCACGTCAATATCCCCGCTACCGACTACAGCCCCCTATATGCACAACGGCAGTATCAAAACCCTGCAAGAAATCATAGAATTTTACGACAATGGCGGTACCCCCAACCCCTTCCTCGACGAATTGATTACTCCCCTCAACCTCACCGATGCCGAAAAACAGGACCTGATCGCCTTTCTCAAAGCACTCAACGGCATCAACTGGCTCTACATCGAGCCACCATTTCGATTTCCCAGATGAGTGGGAATATAAGCCTTAATATTGGGAATTTCGCATCCACCCAATGAAGCATACTACCGCGGTCCCTTGCTCTGCATCCCCTCCACCGGCCACCACGTTGGATCGTCAGTCACCACAAGCCCAACGACCTGTGCAGTCGGTGTACCGGGTCTCAAGCGCAGGGTGTGCGTCCCGGCTGTGAGCCGGAACACTTCTGGCGTGCCCGTATGCATATTTCCCGCCGGAGACCAATGCCACTCGCCCCAGAATCCCCAAGCCATCCACTGGCTCTCCAGATCGTCATCCACACATAGATCGAAATACACATCCAGAGTGTCAGCACGCACTCGCCCCACATGTTCGTCCTTTGGTCGCTCCCGAATAGATTGGCCCCAGATCGCATAATCTCCGTCCCGAGGCACCTCAAACGTCCAGGTTGCCACACCACCTCCCCTGGGGTACAGAGCTTGTCCGACCTCCACCTTCTGCAGCCCCATGTTCAATACCTTGGCATCTTCGGGTATCAGCTCAATCCGAACCGGCTCAAATGTGGGCGTCTTTCCTCCAACAACCTCCGATGGAGCCGACTCGTTGCCCGCCCGATCTACCGCTGTGACACGGTAATAATACTCCGTATTCAACGCCAGCCCCCAATCTACAAACTCGGCTCTCGAAGGGGACCCCACCAGTGTCTCCTGTCTGCACGCAAAATCGGATACCTGGCTGGAATACACATTGTAGTGATCCAGATCCGAATCCCCGACCCCGGACCAGTGTATCCCCAGCGTATTGGCCGAGATAGCCTCCACCTGAACCCCTTCAGGCACACCGGGTGCCGTTGTATCCAAAGCCACCCGAACCACACCACCTCGCTCACCATTTGCCCCCACTTCACTGGAAGGCTCACTCTCCAGCCCGCTCCACTCCTGTGCCGTCACTACGTAATATCCCGGCGTTCTCGGTCCCGACCATTTCGTCCCTTCAACCGGTTCTTCCGTCAGTCTTACATAATGCTCGGAGTGCTCATCTCGCCTGTAAATGTGATACCCCTTTGTCTCGTGACACCGCCGGGGCACTTCCCAGTTCAGCAAAAGCCTATCTCCCCTCGGACTTACCATCAAATTCTGAGGCGGATCGGGGAGCCTGTTCACCACAATATAGAGATCCGCGTATTCCCCTATAAAATCGCTGTTAAATACCACTTTTGTCCCATCCGGACTGCTGTTGGGGTGCGGATGTGTGGCGTGGTGATCCGGGTGCCACCCCCGCTCGTTGTGTGAATACAGTGAACTCATGTGTTTGAACAACACGCGGCATTCCTCCGACCCATCGGTCCGAAAACAGATAATGGCCCCGGGATAGCGGCCCCATTGAGGCGTGTCGGATACAAACCATTCTCCATCCATGCACGGCCCTCCGTGCCCTCCGCTATTCAGGTATATAACCGACCGCCGGTTTTCCCCTTTATAAGATACCCCCCACACATGCCCGCCGTCATAATACGTCAGTTCGTTTCCGTCCATCGGCCAGTCTGGATGCCCGCCGGTATAGGGAATCTCGTGCCGGTCCGTCCCATCCGGCAAAATCGTCCACTGCGTCCTCGGATCGTCAAAATTAAAAAACAGCCTCCGATCCGCCGACTTGGTAAACCGCAATCGGTGCCATCGCCGTTCGAAATGCACCTCCTGCACCGCTCCGTCCAGTCCCACTACATAGGCCACAGAAGGCATATCTGGTGGAAATACGCCAGCAGGTGCTTCCTCATTGCCCTTCTTATCTCCAAAGAGGAACCACTCTTCTGACGGATGCGGCGGCATCATCTGACCCAGGTCCCGATTCACACTCACGATTGCCTTCCGTTCCCCCGTAAACGGATTTTCGGCTACAATATGCGTGCCGTCCTGATCTACTACTGCATGGTAAAATCGATCTGGATAGCGCATGCTCCAGAAGCCCGTATTGATCGACTTTTTATCTGCCGTCGGCATCGGCCGGAGATTGTCCCCATTTGCGTCCATCAACCACCGCTTGCGCCCCCCACCCGTGCGCCGGCTCAAAAACCCCAAGACCGATCCATTCGCGTTCCACCCGGGAATGTCGTAATAGTCATTCACACTCACTGCAGGGTCACATGTGACCCGCCAGGCAATATGTCCTGTTGCAGTGTCTCGAAACACGGTCCGCTCCGATAGAAACACATCCCTTCGCCTGGTATCCTCCAGCCTCCGCGCCCCCTTTCGCTTTGCCTGTTCCACCAATCCGTGGAACGGCACCGGTTGTTTGTCTTCTCTGGACATCGCTAATCCTCCTGAAAAATAGGTTATCGACTCTCAAACCGGAAACCAAATATTCGACCTCTATAATGGGCACTTGTGAAGGTCGGAACTATCTCTTATATTTTGAAAAAGCTCGGAATTCACCGGGTACCCTGGAAATAGCCACGTTTTACAACCCCGAGGATACATCCGATGCATACCAAAAAAAAATCTATCACTATCGCCTTGTTGTGCTTCTCCTCCTTTGCACCACTTGCAGCACAAGAGGCGCAGATCGACTCCCTCATCGCCCTTGGCAAAGCCCACTTTGAGGCAGGCAATCAAAACAAAGCCATCACCGCTTTGAACAAGGCCATCAGCCTGGTGCCGGATCGCATCCAAACCTACCTGACTGCCGGCGATACTTACCTCAACGTCGGGCATCTAAACCAGGCCATGAAGGCGTATCAAGAAGCCCTCGCTCTCAACGATGCCTCTCCAGAAGCCCAAACCGGTATTGCAGAAGTCCACTATCGCAAGGCATCCGGCGGCATCACTTCTATCTACCACGCTCGCAGAGCCGTCAGCACCGCCCGGCGTGCCACCCGACTCAATCCGGGCTACGCCCCCGCCTACATCACCCTGGGTCGCGCCTACATCCGCCTGAACGAAAACTACACTGCCGCCGCCCGGGCCTTTGTCGCTGCGCTCGAACGCCAGCCCGATAACCCCGAAATCGCCTACCTTCTCGGGGATGCTTATATCGAACTGGCCCGCAACGCAGACGGTGCCCAGCGCAACGCCCGAATGGTACTGGACGCAGCCACCTTCAAACGCCTGGAACGCCATCTGGAAACTTCCCGTTTCCTGCCCATAGCTGCCCAGATTCTCTTCGACAAGGGGGAGGCGACAAAGGCCCTCGACACCTTCGAGCGCTATATCCAGACCTTGCCCGAAACCGAACAGACCTATTACCGCGACATCACCTTTCTCGCCTCCAAACAGCAGATAGAGACCTACAACCAGACGCCAGAAGAAAAGCGCCCCGCCTTCCTCAAACAATTCTGGGCCAAACGCGACTTCGATTTGCTCACCGAAGTCAACGAACGCCTCATCGAACATTATCGGCGGGTCTGGTATGCCCGGACACACTTCAGCCGAAGCCAAATCCCCTGGGATGTCCGAGGCGATATCTACATCCGCTATGGCGACCCTGACTATCGCGCATATTCAGACCGCCAGAATCCGGACATGAATCCGGCTGTGACGCAGATCAAAGAACGTCTCGCTCTGTCCCTTTACGGCCCGGAATCCCTCGACGAAATCTTTGTTGGGCCGGTCTATCCCGTACGCAGCAACCAGTCGTTTGTAGGCGTGCTCGACCCGGCATCCATCCGGTACGTAGATGAGGGCGGCAACCTCCTCAGTGAAGATGCCCTTCTCGATGCAGCCGGCGAAGGAACAACAGATGAAGTCAATGAGAGTTTACAAGCGACCAGTGCATTCCAGAACTTCCTGCAAAGCCAGATGCGACCGGAAAATGCCCACCACTATCGGCCCGTCACCTCTCAGGGAGATATGACCATCGTCCCCTGGGAAACCTGGATTTACACCCGAATCGGCGAGGGTATCGAAATTACCTTCACCGACGAGTTGGGCAAGGGCCTCTACGGCTATGCGCCCATTCCGGACTTTCCCGAAGAAGAAGGCTCAATCGGCCTGCACCGGTTTTCCCAGTATGCCTATTACGCTCCCCAGGCCATTGCAGCGCGCACCGTCGCAGATATTCCGGAATACTACCGCCCCGGCGGGCCAATGTCGGGCCTCGAATTCTCCTACGACTTTGCCGACTTTCGCGCAGACAGTGGCCAGACCCGCCTCGAAGTCTATTATGCCATCTCCCCTTCCGAAATGGGCACCATTGCAGCCGGGGACACCAGCACCATTCTCGCCGATTGTGCGATTGTGCTGACCGACACGGCTTACACCCATATCTACCGGGAGGAAATCCCGCTCCGATACCGGGTCATCGGGCACCGCAAATGGCCCGAAGGTGCTTTCATCCCCAACCTCCTCTCCCTGGACATCCCATCGGGAGACTACCTGCTCACCGTTCAACTCAACGACGCAGTAGCGGAGAGAAAGGGGATCTACCGGCACCGTATCCACGTCGAACCCTACGGACCGGACGTCCTTCAGATCAGCGATATCCAGCTGAGTTGGAACATCTCTGACCGGGGTGGAGATGCAAAATTCCGCAAGGGCGACGTCTGGGTCGTTCCCATGACCACCCGGGCTTATGAGGAAAATCAAAGCGCACACGCCTACTACGAACTCTACAATCTCTCCCGTAACCACTTTGGACAGACCCGCTACCGGATTACCTACACCATCGGATCCGAAGACCCCAAACGACCCTTCAACCTGGTGCGCAGTAGCTTTTCAGCCCTCACCAAACTCTTTCAACGGGAACAAAAGACCCAGGTCCGCGTCAGCTTCGACCAGACCGCCACGGATACTTCACCGATCGGCTATTTTGAATTGAGCCTGAAAAAAGTCAGGCCCGGCTACAACCGCCTCACCGTCACAGTGGAAGACCTCAATAACGGCCAGACCGCAATCAAAGAGATCCTGTTTCGCTACAAAAGATAAATAGCAGCGGGACTTACCTTATATTAAAAAAAGAGGTGACCGGATATCCGGTCACCTTATTGTTGGAATTTTTCTGGAGATGCTTACAACTTGATCCCCATCGAAAAACGCAACGGCACCTCCAGATTGTAACGGCTTTTCTGCCAGGCAAAATCCATGGTGAGTACGCGCCCAACAATGGGCACCTTCAGCCCGCCCCCAGCTACGAAGCTGAAGACATCGTAGTTGAACATATACCCGGCACGCAGAGCCAGCACCTTCATCAGCCAGGCCTCCCCGCCCAGGTGGTAGCGCTCCTCGGCATTGATGGTAAAATTCATCTCAAATGCCCCCGTCAGGAAGAACGGGTCGCCCTTAGTGCCGTAAAGTTCTCCTGCACCAGCCAGGCTGAACATCAGCGGCTGCTGAAACTCTCGACGCAAAATTTGTATGTCCTTCCCAAAATTCCGCATCGACATCGCCAGCCGGAAATCTCGAAATCCGGTCTGGAAAGTGGTCCCAAAATCAATGCTAAAAGTCGAGTAATCCACCAGATCCAAGCTCTCTCGCAACCACATAAACCGCACCCCAAACGAGAGCTTGTCCGTAAACCTGCGCGCGTAGGCCGCGCCCATTCCCACCGTGCCCAAATCCAGCATCCGACCCGTACCTTGAGGCTCCAAAATCGTTGTCTCTTCCACTTCCTCTGGGGCAAAACTCATAAAATTTACTGCAACTGCATGGATCCCCTTTCGAAAGCCGATCGCCCCCGAACTGAATTGCGAATTCACAAACCACCGCGAGTGGTTGAGCGATATCTCTGCCCGCTCCATTCCCACCAGCCCCGACGGATTCCACCAGATCGCATTGACATCATCTACCACGGGTGTAAACGCCTTTCCCATAGCAATGCCCCGGGCATCCTGCGCCACCTCCTGGGCCGAGAAAACCGTCAGTCCGAACCGTCTCACGATCGCCCCGGCGTCCGCCGGATCGGACCACGCCAGCAAGACCACCGCCAGACTCCATCCAATGAATAGTCTTTTATACATGGCACGCTCTCCTTAAAATTACTGGGCGGTTGTGATCCCACCAACAACCACGAATGTTCCGCGCTGGATCTCTCCGAGGCTCTCTGGCATCTCAGACTCCACCACAAAGAAGTAAAGCCCCGGACTCAGCAACCCACTCACCTCTCGCGTCTCCTGGAAAAAACTGGCTTCGCCGATATTTGGATTGTCGTGCTGGAACTCGGCCACAAAATTTCCCGAAACCGAGAAAACCTTCACATTGCACTTGGCTGGCAGGTTCACAAACCGGATTTTGTCCGATCCCGTATAAGCATGCGTCCCATCGGCCAAGAAGGGATTGGGCACCACCTTCACTTTGCGCTCCAGCAGGTTGGCCTCTACGTTGGACGCCACAGCAGGGCTGAAGGGCGGGTCTTCGTAGCGGAAGATTTGCTCTGCAGCCGAAAGCCCACTCTCCAGAGACGGCACCGGGCCGCGTCCTTTGAAATCGTTGTGCCCCGTATCGTAGGCGGTAACAGCAAAATAATACTGGAAGCCGGATAGGGCAGTCTCATCTACAAATGTGTACTTGTCCGTAGATGGATCGTAGTAGGTCGGATCTCCCCTCGGGATATCCTTCAACAGTTGCCAGTTATCTACGTAAAAATCACTCCGATAAACCCGGTAGCCAGCCACATCCTTGGCCTCCGGGGTACCGGCGTAATCCGGATCTTCCAGATCGTCCAGGCTTCCCCAAGTCAGCTCGACGGTGGCGTCCGCCGTGTTTTTCTTCGTCATCAGCACATCCGGTGGCGGCAGAGGCACATCGTATTCCATGTCGTAAAGTTCCCTGGCTTTCCGAGCGTGCACAATCAGATTTTGCATCGCTTTGTCCGTCTTCAGATCCGCCTGATTCTGCGGGATATTATCGTGCTGCCAGCCCCACATATTCTCTTCAACCGGCATCGCTGCCACAAAGGCCATGACAATTTTGACCTTGTCTCCCGGCTTCAGATCATAAGGTCCGTAGGTATGTGCAAACGCATACCAGTTGGGAGCCCTCGGCACATCGGCCGTTTCCTCGCTTCGGGACGGATTATTCTCCACTGGCAATGGCTCGGTCGGGTTCTCCGGCCAGCCCGTGCGCCCGTCCAGATTGAACATGCTCGGGCGCTCGCCCAGTCGCGTCACCGACACCAACGCCAGAGCAATTTCGTCCTCGCTGTGCCGGTTGATCTCCGGTTCCTCTTTGTGCGGGAACCAGGGCACGGCAAAGGGCTGGTCCATCACCCTGGGTGGTACGTAGGTCTCGTTGTCGTTGGCAAACCCGTCGGTCGGATCCCAATCCAGGGGAATTACTCCCACGTACTGCCCCGCCATTATCTCTCCCCGTTCCTGGAAATTCTGCCGTCCCCGGCAGCACTGAATCTCGGGAACGTGAGGATCGCCCACATCGTCCCACGCCGTCAGTGGAGAATCCCAGTCAAACGCGTAGCTCATCTTCAGCCCGATGGCATCGGCCACATCGGCGTGTACCGGGTCTGCTGCCATATAGTTGGGCGCTTCCGTGTAGCGATAGACATCGTCGGTAACAATCTCGTAGTTCCGCGACTCGGGCCACCTCAGTAGCCAAACCTGGAACCCCAGTCCACCGATCACCCCGATATCGAAATTGGATGTGCCCCCTTCCGTGGGCCAGAAATAATTGTAAAATGAAAAATACGTGTCGTTCAGGGTCAACCCGGCACCTCCGTTTAAATCCGCAGCCCCGTCCCCATTGGTATCTCCTGTATTCTCAAAGATATTCTCCACAATAATGAAGTCGTCGTAGTCCCGGAAACTCCACTGGTAAATCTTCTTTGTGCCCGTAATACCCGTCTCTGTCGTCCAGTGAGAAATCCCCAGCACTTCGCCAAACCGCTTGTGCTCCGGCTTCATGTACTTGCCGAAGTCGTTGTTGTGGATCTCCAGCACCTTGTTCGCATCCAGATGGGGGCCTCCATCTGCCCACCAACTCGCCATCGGCAATTCTGCCACCGGATGGCGGTGCTCAAAACCAACCCCGGCTACCCCTTCGGGCATGGATTCAATCGGATAGCGCACCGGCGTAATATCCGAACTTACCGAAAGTCCCGAAAACGACACATTGTAGGTCTTGGCCCCATCGGGCTTGTATTCTGCCGGATCGGGTTTGGTAATGATATAGGTGCCCAGATTTCGAGCCGTGGAAGTCCGGTTCAAGTATCGCTGCATATGCGTCCTGGCCCCCGGCCACTGCCGTGTGCTCCAGAGACTGCCGGTCAACCGGTTCCGGCCCGGATAGTTGACACCATCGGTGCTGGTTCGCCGGGATCCGTCCCGGTCAGGCCCGTGCTGTCCGAAGTTCGTCAGACCCGTCCACACCTTGGCGCGCCTCAGATTCCGGTACTCCCCTTTCGGAATAATCTGTGCCCAGGCCACATCCCAGACCAGAACGGCCACCAGGAGCGTTCCGAAGATCACCCTCGCACAGGCCACCAGTGATATTCTGTGTACCCTTGTCATAACACTGCTCCTCCATTGAGGGCTGGGAATCGACCATCTTCGCCCGATTCCCAACCGCTTTACTATCTACCAGGTCACCCTCAGCCCCGCGAATATCTGTCGGCGTTCGTTCTCAAACCGATTCAATTCATCCACATCTCCAAACTGCTTGAAGAGCGTATCATCCGGACGGGGCTCCAGCAACCCGAACCGGAGATATTCCACGGGCGTGCGCTCCGCCTGGGTGCGCATCAACTGCTGGTTAAACAAATTGTTGATCTCTACATAGAGCAGCGGCCTTATACCTTTGATATTAAACCCTTTCTGGAAGCTGATATCCACCGTGTCGCTGGTTGGTCCTTCCCGTTTGGCCTTGATATTGGTGATCGGATCGGTAAAGATGAATATCTGGCCGGTGTAGATCCGATAGATCAGGTTCAGCCGGATATCTCCAAAGAGCTTACTGCCCCAGAAAGCCCCGCCAGGCCCAAAATCGGGTGGGCTGGCATAGATGAGCACCAGGCTCCCATTCGTGCGACGAGCGTCGTCTCGGCTGCCCGCCCGCCAGCTTACTGTCTGAAGGGCGTAGAGACCCTGGAGTTGCGCCCTGCTCTCCTGGGACAATCCGGGCATTTCCCAGAGCTTGAATGTACGCCTGAAGTCTGCGCCACTACCCAGTTCCCCGGCGATCAGTTTGTCCACCTGTGTCTGAGCGGCGGCTTGCAACTTCTCCAGCTCTGCTCCAGTCGGCGGCTGGGGAACTTCCTCACCAGTGGTCTGATCGATCGTCCACCTATTCCAGTACCGGGTCGGATCGCCAATAAACGAGGCATCCGGATAGACGACCACACTGCCGTGACCCGCCTTGGTCCCACCAGTGTCCAAGTGCTCGCCCCACCCCATGTTGATCGCCGCTTTGAAGGAAAAGTTGTGCTTCAGTCCCTTTTTCAGCGCAAGCTCCAACCCCCGTGTGGTGGCGTGTCGCTTGGGGCCATAGGCCCGCGACTTGCCCTTGGTGCCCAGCCCGGGATCCTGGAAGTCCCCTGTTTGCACCAGCAAAAACCCGTTGGACACCCGGTAATAGGCCGTAGTCTGAAGGGTGTAATCACTGATGAAGTTCCACTCCGTGCCCAGTTCAAACGCCGTACTGATCTGGGTGTCCTGGAAACTGAACACATTGGCTGCAAATGCCGATCCAAACCCATCGTTGGCGAACAAATTGTTGTTCTCCTCGGCCGGATCGATCTGTCCATTACCGTTCTTGTCCAGAGAGGCCTGGCCCGCAGAGATCCAGCGATTCCTGAAGAAGAGTCCAAACTCGGGCCGCGTGTGGTACTTCCCGTAGAAGAAGTGAATCTTCGATCTATCCGTAACCGGATGGGAAACCCCCAGCCGGGGCAGGATCCACTGGAGAGGCTCCATCTTACCCCAGGGCGTATATTTGACAAACCGGGTATAAGACTGGGTCATCGGTGCGGCCTGAGTAATATATAGCGGTACCTCCGCTCCCCAGAAGCGCTCATAGCGCAATCCCGCATTCACAATCAACCCTTCAAATTCCATTTTGTCCTGAATGTACCCCGTCAACTCTATCGGGGTCATCCCCTCCCGTAGCTGACCGCGCTTTCCGTAGTAATACAGTCGGCGGTTCCGGGTCTTGGTATCTTCACGGGCGTCAAAAATACTGTAAGCATCAAATCGGGTCAAATTGAATCCCGCCTTCAGAAAGTGCCCCCGGGTCACCTGACTGGACAGATCTCCCCGCAGGCTCAAGCGCTTCTGCTCGCCAAGTTGGAACTGGCGCTGCGTGCCCGGCGTGACGTAGAACCAAGCGTCACTATCCAGATCCGGATCCACCGTCGCAGTCGGAATATCCGAGGTATCCTGCTTGCTTGCATAATACGATAGCCGCACCTCGTAAAAAGTTCGGGCCGACACGGTTTGCGTAAACGAGGCGTAGAGCATGTTGTCCGAATTCTTTTGAATGCCCCACCTGCTCTCATTCTCTGGCAAGAAGATCGACCGGGCGTCGAATCCGGAACTGACCCGACGCTTATTCCACGAATACAACCCGCCCATACGCACCCGCATACTGGTTGAAGCATCGAATGTCACCTTGTAGCTATTATTCGTGTTAAAAGGCGTACGCTGCTCGGGCTGGGGCAGGCTTTGGGGCTGGAAGTCGTGCTGCGTACTGGTAAAAAAGGCAGCATTTCTACCGATCGGGCCTGATAGCGAGGCCTCCAGAAAATGCCCTCGAACATCGGTATAGTCATCGGACAAGCGCTGATGTACCAGCCTGCCCGAATTATCGGTCTCCTCGTCCCAGACTGGATCTCCATAATTCAAATGGCCCCTGTGGACCGCGCTTTCATAGGCATTGTTCCCCCAGTGCTGCTGTTGCCCGGGCGTAAACCGGTAGTGGACCTGTCCGTGATAATCCCGGCCTCCATCCCGGGTCACAATCTGAATCGATCCGATATTGCCATATTCGGCGTTCAGCCCGCCGGCCAGCACCGTGATCTCTGCAATCGCCGACGGATTGACATTGCCCCGCCAGTTTCGGCCATCCTGCGTGGTCAACCGGATGCCATCTACCATATACTCGGCAACTTCGCCGTTCCCGGCCGCCCGATAATAGGCATTCCGGACCCGATCCGTGCCATCTACATTGATCCCGGCTTCCAATTCCACAAAGCTGTCCATCGAGCGAACGAGGGGCAGGGCATCAATCTCCTCGGCCGTCACCACATAGCGGCTCTCCGTCACATCGGCCTCCACCGGCGGCCGCTCTGCCACCACGGTCAATTCACCCAACTCCAGAGTCGCTTCATTGAGCGTGAAATCCACTTCTGTCGTAATATCCGTCGTGACCCGCACATCGGTCTTGGTCGCCGAGGTATAGCCGACCAACGATGCCTTCAGCGTATAACTCCCCGGATCTACGGATAGGATCAAATAGTAGCCATCCCTATCGGTCGTTGCCCCCCGATTCGTGCCTTCCACCACTATGTTCACACCGGGCAGAGGCTCGCCTTTTTGATCGAATACATGGCCGATAATCTTCCCCGTCGTCGCCGCCCCAGCCAGGCTACAGACGGAAAAAACAAAGGCCACCGCAAAAATCAAACACAGTCCTCGTTTGTCCATTGACACCATCTCCTTTCTTTTTGGCCTACCAGTAATATTTGACTCCCACTATCAGATCGAGTGCCTGGAGTGGAAAAGCCTTTCTCAATTGCCAATCCTCCAGAGGACGGAGTTCGCCCAGCATAATATTGAACCGCCCCCGGATATCTATTAGATAATGTTCCGACCCAACGATAGTCACGCCACCGCCCAGCGAAAATGTCAGGGCCGCTCGCTTGTCCTTATAAGGAGAAAGCAAGAGGGTCTGATTCAGGGTCTGCCCCGTCTGTCCAGAGAAAATCAGCCCCGATACCTCGTGCGAATACCCGTAAAATCCCAGCCCACCCTGCAGGTAGGGCATTGTTCCGCCCTGATTCAAGTCCCGGAAGTGGACCAGAGCAGTGGCTGAAAAGCTGTGGAACCACATATTCTGGGACGCATTCGGACTCCGGTAATTTTTTTTATCTACCGCCCAGGTGAACTCCCGGCTGTCCAGGTCTCCGCCCCCCATCTTTGAATAGTGATACTCTATCTCTGCAATCACCCGCTGCGCGGCCGCATAGTTATAGCTCACTCCGAGTTTCGGTGAAACAGAATACCACTGCTTAAATTTTCCGATCGGAACATGCGCGCTTCCGAAAAACCCGATGCCAGACTGGCCTTCTTCTAAGGCTCCTGCCGTGGAAACCGAGACCAGAACTGCCCCAACGAGGCATAGTGTTCTAAACATCGCTCTCAACATCCGCATAAGCTGGCCCTCCTTTGAGATGGTAAAGAATACAACGCGGTATCGCACGCAATTCAAATACCCCTTCTTTCTATGGCTCAATTTATTTTTTCCCTAAATAGAATTAATTTCTTTCAACTTCTTGTAAATATCAACTTCTAAATTTCAGACATGAGTACAAAAAAACCATCTATACCATGCCCTCCCGCTGGTTTTTAGACGGTTTTAACTCCAAACCAATAATGAAGATAAATTATTGACTATTATTTACTTATACTAAATTTCTGATATAGTCACAAATTTTCACTTATATCACCAATAATATGCATTAAAATTTCTCCCAATGTCAAGTATTTTTTTGACCGTTCTTCACCTTTGTTAGGCCCCGCAGGATTCCCGCACAACCAGATGCGATTTCAAGGTTATTTGCCGAGGCGTATTCTGCCCCTCGATTTGTTCCAGCATCAGATCCATCGCAGCCTGGGCAATCGCCTCGTAGGGAGTTACCAGTGTGGTCAGTGACGGAGTCATATAAGCCGCCACGTCAATATCCCCGCTACCGACTACAGCCATATCCTCAGGTACGCGAAAACCCGATTCCTGCAGTCCTTTACAAACACCTATCGCAGTATAATCGTCCCTGCATAAAAGAGCCGTAAACTGGTCACCGAGTTCTTTGCCCAGGCGATACCCCGATTCTGTATAGATGGAGCTAACAGACATGCGTTTGGGCGTCAAGCCGTGCTGTTGCATCGCCAGCAAATACCCTTTCCCCTTAGCCGAAACCTGGCCGGTCTCATTCCAGTCCTCTCCGATAAACCCGATCTGCTCGTGACCCAACTTGATCAAATGCTCTGTGGCCTCGTTAAAATTCGCCACATAGTCCATCACAACCCCGCTCAGGTTTTCAGTTGGATAGTGCAATGTAACCACTGGCACTCGCCCCTTCACCGCATCAAAAATGTACTCTGACTCTCCTGCATCTCCCCGCGTATGAATTAAAAGCCCATCTATGCCCCAGGAAATCAACTGCCTGATCTGCATGGTCTGGTCATCCCCATGCTCAGGAGGTATCTGGTGGGCAACCACTCTCATCATGATCTGATAATCCCGCTCGTCAGCCGCCCTCAGTATCTGGTCAGTCTGGTTTCCAAAAGTCTCCTGGAAAATCTGGTAGGTCAGCAGCCCCAATGTACCCGTCTTCCCCATCACAATCCCCCGTGCCATCAAATTGGGACTATAGTCCATCTCGGCGGCTGTTTTTTCCACCAGTTTTCGGGTATTTTCCTTAACCAATACCGATGCGTGTGGAGACAGAGCACGCGAAACTGTTGAATACGAAATCCCCAACTGCCTTGCAATATCTTTAATCGTAGCTTGTTTTTTTTTCATTGGCTAATCCCTATTTACAATTAAGCGACATAAATGAGGGGACATAATTCAAGAACAGACTGTCCCGATATGTAAAACAGCTCAATATGGACGATATATCATCCATAAGACAATATATCGTCCAAACCAGAGAAGTGCAAGTTCCATTTTTAGCAGAAATATCCGAATCGGTTAGTCATAAGTTCTCCTTCCCAACTCGGTTTTATTTTTCTATATCAAATCACCCTGCTGTGCTTGACAACGCCCCCTAACCCCCTTAACTTTCAGCATCTACTCACTGTATTCTTCTGTATTCTTTACAGAGTAGGATATCCCCATGCCCACCTGTCTATTTTTTATCTTTTTTTTTATGCTGGGATTCATTGCCTCTGCCAACGCGCAAGGCGATCCCGCCGAGATCCCCGCACGCTACGATCTGGCTCGCATGTCGCTGGAAGACGGCGAGGTCCATTATGCCGAACAGCAGTTCCTTAAAATCCTCAAAATTGACCCCAAACACGCGCCCACACACCTGACCCTCGGCCGCCTCTATCACCGTCAAAAGCACAACGCCAATGCTTATCTCCACCTCAAAACCTATCTCGAGCTCTCGCCTGAAGCACCCGACAAAACCGCGATCCGCACCTTGCTCAATACCGTCGCCGACAGCCTGAAGGCATCCGGCAAAGGCTGGGTCATCATCGATCCGTCAACACCCTGGCGTCCATCTGTCCCACCCCAACCCGACGAACTCGGTTTTGTATCCATCCTGGGCGGAACCTTTTTGATGGGCGGAACCTTTGAAAACGAAAAACCCATCCGTCTGGTCGCAGTGTCCGATTTCGAACTCTTAAATCACGAAGTCACCAACACCGAATACTTTGCCTTCACCAGAGCCACGGCTCATCCCTCACCCGAACACTGGCGCGAAGACTGGTTCTGGATGTCTGAGTTCGGCACCCACCCCGTTGTCAATATCACCTATTACGACGCCGAAGCTTATTGCCGCTGGCTGGACGCGCGCTTGCCCACCGAAGCCGAATGGGAATACGCTTGCCGCGCGGGCCGCACCCAGGCTAAATATCCCTGGGGCGACGATCCGCCCGACGAACAAAAGGCCAATTACGGACGCATCTTCAAAACGCCTTATCCCACGATAGCTGTCAAATCCCACCCCCCCAACGCCTACGGTCTCTACGACATGGCGGGAAATGTGTGGGAGTGGTGTGCTGATTGGTACGATCCAAACTATTACAGAAACGCCCCCTCCGATAACCCCAAAGGGCCGGACAAGGGCTTCGACTATCAACACACGCGCAGGGGCGGACAATGGCAGTCCTCCCCTCATTCCCTGCGTTGTGCCCGCCGCTATGGTGGCGAGCCTTCGGCTCAGGACAACGGCAGCATGGCCTACTTTGGCTTTCGCTGTGCGCGTTAAAAGAGAGACCGCCATGCCAATCCGCCTCACATTTCTCAGCGTCCTACTGGTCGCTCTTCCGATAGCCGTATATAGCGGAGGCATCCCCCGCGTGCCATTGGGCCATGATGAAATCCGCTATCTCAACAGCATTCCCAAAGACAATCCCCTCACCCAAACTAAAATAGCTCTGGGCAAACTCCTCTTTTTCGACAAACGGCTCTCCAGAGATGGCAGCATAGCCTGTGGCTCGTGCCACCAGCCCCACCGCGCCTTCACCGATGGCCACGTTTTGCCCACAGGTATTGACGGCCAGACTCCCAAACGCAATGCACCCACCTTAATCAACCGGGCCTATGGCACAGCTTACTTTTACGATGGCAGGGCTGCTTCCCTCGAAGAACAGGCCCTCATCCCTATCCAGAGTCCCTCAGAAATGGGCAACACCCTTGAGCATGTCGTCTCCACTTTATCGGTTATCTCCGGTTACCGCGCCCACTTCAAAGCTGCCTTTGGGGACAGCACCATCACGCCCGACCACATCGCCAAAGCCTTAGCCGCTTTCGAACGCACACTCATCTCTGGCGAATCGCCCTACGATTTGTTTGAATACGGCGGCCCCAAAGGTGCCATGTCCAAATCTGCCATCCGGGGCCTGCGCCTCTTTCGCACCAAAGCGCGTTGTACACTCTGCCATATGGGGTTCAACTACACCGACGAAGACTTCCACAACATCGGTACGAGCTGGGATCGCGCCGATCTTTCCACTTACGAAAAAACCGGCAACTTAAAAGACATTAAAGGCATCGATCCAGGGCGCTATGCACAAACCAAAAAACCAGAACACTTTGGCGCAATGAAAACGCCCACCCTGCGCGAAGTCGCACGCACAGCGCCCTATATGCACAACGGCAGTATCAAAACCCTGCAAGAAATCATCGAATTTTACGACAAAGGCGGTACCCCCAATCCCTTCCTCGACGAATTGATTACACCCCTCAATCTCACCGATGCCGAAAAACAAGACCTGATCGCCTTCCTCAAAGCACTCAACGGCATCAACTGGCTCCACATTGAGCCGCCATTTAAATTTCCCAAATAAATGTAAAAAGGCGACCAAATTTTCCGATCGCCTTTTTGCCTGACTCAATACTGAGGTTCAATATTTCTATCATTTTTCACTTTTGTTAGCTCCACACGATTCCCGCACAACCAAACGCGATTTTAAAATTACTTGCCGAGGCTTATCCTGCCCCTCGAGTTGTTCCAGCATCAGATCCATAACAGCCTGGGCAATCGCCTCGTACGGGGTTGCCAACGTCGTCAATGACGGCGTCAGATAAGCCGCAGCTTCTATATCTCCGTTACCCACCACAGCTATATCATCGGGTACGCGAATACCCGATTCCCACAGTCCCCGACAAACGCCTATGGCCGTATAATCGTCCCGGCATACAAGAGCAGTAAACTGGTCGCCGAGTATTTTGCCCTCGCGATACCCCCCTTCCGCATGAATATTCCTGGAGGACAAGAATTGGTGCGTCAGACCGTGGTTTCGCATTGCCAGCAAATACCCCTTGGCCTTGTCCGAAATCGGACTGGCCTCATTCTGGTCCTCTCCAATAAACCCGATCCGCTCGTGCCCCAACTCAATCAAATGCTCTGTAGCCCTGTAAAAGTCCGAAACAAAGTCCAACACGATCCCACTCAGGTTTTGAGTCGGATAGAAAAATGTCACCACTGGCACGCGTCCCCTCACGGCATTCAAAATGCGCTCGGATTCCTCTTCGTCCCCCCGCGTATGAATTAAAAGCCCATCTATACCTCGAGAAATCAACTGTTGGATCTGCATGATCTGGTCGTCCCGTGGAGTCTGAGGAATTCGATGAGAGGCCACTCTCAGAATTACCTGATAATTCTGCTTATTAGCCTCCCTCAGGAGATGGTCGGTTAGACTACCAAACGTCTCGGGGAAAATGTGGTAGGTCAGCAACCCCAGTGTACCCGTCTTCTCCATTACAATCCCCCGCGCCATCAAATTGAGGCTGTAGTCTATCTCGAGCGATTTTCGCAGCGAGCCCAGTTTAAGTTATTTTTTTGGCTCCACTGTCCCATCCTTCTAACCCGAAAAATTCATAAAAAAGGTAGTTTCCCTATTCAAGTTATTGTATTATATTAGGTTACACGCATAACCATTGAACAATAAACTTGGGAGAAACTACCGTGAGCACACAAGATAATCATAGCAAGGTTCCTTTGGCAAGCATTTTCGGAAAACGTCTCGACCTCGCCTTTGATGGGGGTATTCTCACCAGCGATAGCGGTGTCTTATTGCTGAGAGAAGTGGAGGCCAAAACCGGCATTTTATCACGCATCATTGAGGCGGTCAAAGACCGTCGGCATCCAAGTTATGTGGCTCACAGTGTGTCAGAGTTGGTCAAGCAGCGGGTGTTTCAAATCGCCTGCGGGTATGAAGATGCCAATGATTGCGATGCCTTAAAAAGCGATCCCGGCTTCAAGGCGGCGTGTGGTCGCTTGCCCTTGCAGGGGAAAGATCTGAGTAGTCAACCCACGATGAGTCGGTTTGAGAATCAGATGAGCAGAAGCGATTTGTATCGCGTTGCGCGTGCCTTCCTCGATTGTTTTATTGCCTCGTATAAAAAGCCGCCTTCGTCGATCATCTTAGATATAGATGATACACAAGACACGGTTTATGGGACGCAGCAGTTGTCCTTATTCAATGGGTATTTGGGTGCCTACGCCTACCAACCCTTGCACATTTACGAAGGGCAATCGGGTAAGCTAATCACGACGATTTTGCGTCCGGGTGTGCGTCCTGATGGCAAACAGATTGTCACGATTCTCAAGCGGTTAGTCGCTTATATTCGTCAGGCTTGGCCTCATGTGGCACTCTTTTTGCGAGGCGATGCCCACTTCTCAAGTCCAGAAGTCCAGGACTTCTGTGCGACAAAGGACCTCTATTTTATCCTCGGACAGACCGCCAATACCCGACTTTTAACCTTGGCAAAGCCCCTTATAGATCAGGCCAAAAGCCTGTATGCAGATACCGGGCAACCGGTGCGACTTTTTACCTCATTTTATTACCAAGCCCAGACTTGGGCCTGTGCCAGACGCATCATCTGCAAAGCTGAAATCACCACCCGAGGCCAAAACACACGCTTTGTCGTGACCAACCTTGAAAGTTCAAGGGCCTCCTTTATCTACCAAAACATCTATTGTGCGCGCGGACAGATGGAAAACTTCATTAAAAATCACAAGACCTTTCTCCACTCAGACCGCACATCCTGTCACGCTTTTGGAGCCAATCAGTTTCGCCTCTTCCTCCATTCGGCTGCCTATGTCTTGTTGCACACCTTAGCGCACATCGGATTACAAGGCACAATGTGGATAAACGCACAGTTTGATACACTCCAAAATCGCTTCCTTAAAGTCGCCGGACGCGTCTGTGAGTTGAAAACCAAGATCACCTTCCATCTGCCTATGTCATTTCCATTGCCACACTTGTATGATAAAATCCTGAGCAATCTGGCAAAAGCTGTGCCATAACTTGTCAACCGGGGAGGGGAAGGGGGCTGCACCATCATTGGCTGACTTTACAAATACACCGACCGCTCCACACAAAGAGCAGGCAAGGGCGAGTCTGTACTTTTTGACACCGTCAGGGACGGGCAGGTGATGATGCTGGGCGGCTTGCACCTTATGAACACGCCTATGCAGGCAGACAAGACTGCAAACGCCCTAATTTTGATGCTTGGAACCCACGCCGACTGCCATACACAACCAAACATTACTGTTCATGAATTAGTCGGGCTAAATACGATATGCCACTTGCGCGATACTTTTCCCTGAATTATATTTTATTAGTACAATGCGGTTTACGTTGTGCATTGGGGTCGAACGGGGTTTGTCTGACAGGACCTGTCCTCGTTCGACTTTTATTTTAACTTTTATACCGTTACCGCATTTTGCATACGTTTGCATTCAATCTACCTAAAATATATCAAATGTATTACAATTATTCCTAATATCTAGTCCAATGTCAAGTATTTTTTCTATGTCTATGGTTTGTTACTTTTGTTAGCTCCACACGATTCCCGCACAACCAAACGCGATTTCAAAATTACTTGCCGAGGCTCAGCCTGCTCCTCGAGTTGTCCCAGCATCAGATCCATAACAGTCTGGGCAATCGCCTCGTACGGCGTTACCAGAGTGGTCAGTGACGGTATCATATAAGCCGCTACTTCTATATCTCCATTACCCACCACAGCTACATCATCGGGTACGCGAATACCCGATTCCCACAGTCCCCGACAAACGCCTATCGCAATATAATCGTCCCGACATACAAGAGCAGTAAACTGGCCACCAAGTTCTTTTCCCAGGCGATACCCCGCTTCTGAATAGATGGTGTTGACAGGTATGTATTGGGGCGTCAGGCCATGCTTTTGCATCGCTAAAAGATACCCTTTACCCTTGTTTGAAAACGAGCCAGCCTCATTCTGGTCCTCTCCGATAAACCCGATCTCCTCATGCCCCAATTTGATCAAATGCTCTGTGGCCTCGTAAAAATCCGATACAAGGTCCAATATGACCCCACTGAGGTTTTGAATCGGATAGAAAAATGTCACCACTGGCACGCGTTCCTTCACAGCATCCAAAATACGCTCTGACTCTCCTTCGTCCCCTCGCGTATGAATTAAAAGTCCATCTACGCCCCAGGAAACCAATTGCTTGACCTGCGTAATCTGGTCGTCTCGTGGATTTTGAGGAATCCGGTTAGAGGCCACTCCCATCATGATCTGATAATCATACTCGTCAGCCGCCTTCAGTATCTGGTCGGTCTGATTTCCAAAAGTCTCCTGGAAAATCTGGTAGGTCTGCAACCCCAGTGTACCCGTTTTCCCCATCACAATCCCCCGCGCCATCAAATTGGGACTGTAATCCATATCGGCGGCTGTTTGTCGCACCAGTTCTCGGGTCTTCTCCTTCACCAATACCGAAGCGTATGGAGACAGGGCACGTGAGACTGTTGAATACGAAATACCCAACTGCCTTGCAATGTCTTTTATCGTAGCTTGTTTTTTTTTCATTGGCTTATCTCGTCAGCGATTAAGCGACAGAAATGAGAGCGCATAATTCGCGAACAGACGGCTTTGATGTGACTCGAATGGGATGATATCTTTAATAATATACTAATTTTGTCTTAAATTAACAGTATCTTATATAAAAGATTGATATATCGTCCATAGGACAATACATCGCCCCAAAAATAACAAGTCCTATTTTTTTTAAATCGCACTGCTCTGCTTGACAACGCCCCCCAACCTCTTAACCTTCGGCATCTATTCACAGTATTCTTTACGGATATCCCCATGTCTACCCGCCTGTATTTCACCTTTGTCTTCCTGCTGGGATATGTTGCCTCTGCCAACGCGCAGGGCGATCCCGCCGAGATCCCTGCGCGATATCCCTGGGGCGATGACTCGCCCGACGAACAAAAGGCCAATTACGGACGTATTTTCAAAAGACCTTATCCCACGAGAGCCGTCAAATCCCCCCGATGCCTACGGCCTCTACGACATCGAATTTTACGATAAGGGCGGTACCAATCCCTTCCTCGACGAATTGATTACCCCCCCTCAATCTCACCGATGCCGAAAAACAGGACCTGATCGCCTTCCTCAAAGCGCTCAACGGCATCAACTGGCTCTACATCGAACCGCCATTTAGCTTCCCCTGGTAAACGACCACGCGCACATCCGGCTCCAATCGCTCCACACCCCATGTGCATTTCGCGCGCGCACCCGCCAATAATATCGCTCGTCCGGGTTCAACAGCCCTGCAAACTGCGGTTGCCAGCGCGTCTTCCCCGCATAAGCTGTGCGGCTCACATATCGGTCAAAAGTGGGACACACACACCACCTGAAATCCGGGTACCTGCTCACCTGTACGTGATAATCATCCACCTGTGACCCATTTCCATCAGAGCTTTTCCAACAAAACTCAAAATCCGTCTGATCCAACTCTGCCCCATCATCCGGAAACACCGGTTCGGGTATATCCGGCGGTTTAATACAGTGCTCTTCCTGCCATCCGTAGATTATCCGAACACTCCGTTTTTTCTTTGTCTCATCTCGATATTGAATGTAATTTTCACCACAGAACAGCGATGGCAAAGATCGCGTTGCACACTGCAAATCCGTATCAAACCAAATTTTGTCCACCCCTACGTCCCCGGCATTCGCGCCAGCCCACATAGCCACCTGAACATAATATTCGTAACGCGGTCCAACCCGCCATCCCGGATCCCAATCTCCTCGCCAGTCGAATAAAGCCGGATTTAAATACCAATCCAGATCCACACATGCACTTGCCCGATGTCCCGTTGCCACCCAGACCGACCGCCAGTCCTCTCCATCCCGAGACAGCAATACCTCAAGCCCGTCTTCCCTGCTCGCCCGTCTGTAGGACAAGCCCACTCGCGCTCCGGCAATTGGATATGGTGAACACACCTTCCAGATCATCCGGGAAACGCGCTGCTCTTGAGCCGGATGAACAGCTGGCAACCGCCCGAATGTTTCCTGCATCACATTCACATGCTGTTCTAACCCCCTCAATGCCAGCGGATTCCGCAGATCGGGCCGATAGACCAGCTTGCCATTGGAATACCGCACCTCCGGGTGCAACCGACGCCCCCGCACTACTGTCTTGCCCACCTGATCCCAATAGCGCACCAACTTCTCGCCCGGCCGCAAGCGTATCGCCATCGTATGGGACGGCGGCAACTGCGCCGTATCCTGTTGCACACGACCATCTCCTTGCATCCATGCCGCACCTGGATTGACTGGATACACAAATTCCCGATTCTTGAACTGCGCGCTGTAATAATCCTTCTCCGCCAGATCCTTTCCCGCCAGTCCCAGATTCCGGTGCGACCTGCTCATCAGTTCTGGATCCCGCGCCAGATCGGCGACACTCGCCACCGTGCGGTTATCGCGTTTTAAGAAAAACACCATCTGATCCGTATCGAGCAAATGCCACGCCCCATTTGCCCACGCTTCAAAAATCGTATGGCTGCACTGCCGCCCCCGACCGTGTCCATCCAGAATACCGCCAACCCACACCTCCCGCGACTTCACCCCCATCACCTCCCCCAACCGACTCGTGGCAATCGCATATCCAATACATCCCTCAAACCCGTACGCATTGAACAACTTCACCGGATCACTCACATCGTCATACCAGGATATCCCACATCGGCTGTCGTAAACCTCATCCACTACAAACTGCCACAACGCCATCATCCGCTCTTCTTCGTCCAAATCCCGTTCACCTATTGCCTCTTTCGCCATCGTCTCCACCGACCACCAATCCCGCTGTCCATTTGCCACCAGCCACGGATTCACCAAATCTGTTTCCCCCGTATTCTCGATCACCACATACAGATTTGGCTCAAACACCTGATCATAAGGCGGCATGCTCGAGTTTGGTCCCGGGCAATACACCTCCGGTCCAAGAGTCACCGCATTCGACTCATCTACATACCCACCCACCTGCACCTCAAACACCTCTGTCTTCTGCGCCAGTTCGACCCGTTTCTCGCAAGGCGCGCGGGGCACCTGCGCCTCAACGGGTTCCGTATCTTTCAACTCATCCTGAGTTGGATACCTATCGGCACCAACGGCGACATAATAATACGTCTTCCCCGGTATCAAATCCGCCACATCCACAAACCGCTCCTCTCGGGCAACGCCGACTTCCTCAAATGCACCTCCCACCCGATCCGCGCGATAGATTCGCACCCATCGAGCATCCTTGCACGCCACCTGCATAGTAATACAATTGACAGCCGTATCTAAAATTTTGAGTACCATATCCGATCCTCCCTCCGATCAAAGCGGAAAATCGCTTGATGGATCATCCACACGCATGTTATATTTCCTCAAATCTTCCCTCTAACCCCCCAGTCTCAGGAGACACGCCATGAAACTCGTCGAAACCGATCCCAACTCCGGCGCTGAAATCTACCAACTCATCGACGATCCCCGTCCCGCCGACAACATCTATGGCGAACAACCCTATTCCTCGGCAGATGGAAACCGCGTCACAATTCGATATTATCCCAAAAATGGTCAGGACGGTGGCCTATCCTTCCTCGACCTTGCAGACGGCAGCCTCCACACCGTACTCGCCGAAGCACCCCATTTCCCCGCCTTTCACGCCTGGGGCGAACACATCTACTACCATCAGCAAGACGAAAACGCACTCGTACTCAGACGCTGCAACTATCAAACCCTGAAAAAAGACGACATCACATCTTTGCCGACCGAAGAGGGCCGATTCAGCTATGGCACCACTTCCCAGGACGGACGATACTACGCTGCCAGTGTCCATCCCGAAGGAGGCTCGAGCAAAGTCTGGTGTACAGACCTCTCAACCGGGAAAAGCGGCACCCTTGCCCAGCGGAATGACTACCACTTCAAACACGAACAATTCTCCCTCGACGGCAACAACCGCATCCTCATTCAAGCCAACAAAATGCCCGACGTCAAATTCGTCCATCTGGGCGCCCTTGAACCCGACCGCGAAGGCATCACCTATTTTCCCGTTGATCGCCCACACACGCCGCGACCCACCGGCCACGAAGCGTGGATCGGCACAACCGACCACATCTTCATCTCCACGGGACAAGACGAAGACAGCGAGGGGAACGTCTGGACTGCGGGCTTACGCGACAATGCGCCAAACCTGGTCAGCAAGACCCCCCACCGTTTCGGTCACGTCAGCGTCTCCCGCTGTGGCCAATACTGGATCGGGGACGCCACCCAGGAAGAAAACATCCCCATCCACATCGGCTCCCTCGAATCGGGCCATCACAAATGCCTCGTCCTCAGCCGCACCGAACACGACAGCAACCAGTGGTCTCACACCCACCCTTACATGACCTCTGACAATGCGTGGCTCATTTACACTTCTAACCGCAGCGGTCATCCTCAGGTCTATGGTGCAAAAATCCCACAGGAGTTCCTGGATAGTCTTTCATAATCTAATCCAAAAACCGCCGTCGATGAACTGCTGGCGCAGTTGTACCCCGTTCCGTCGATTCGTTACCCTTACCACCCGTGTACCCCATGCCCCGCATCTGGAAACCAGATTATATCCACCACCTTCGAGACCCCAATCCCAAACAAATACCCCACAATCGCCCCGTACCAAAACGGCAAAGACCGCCGGTAAAGACTCACGCCTCCAAGCCGGATCACAATCGTCTTCATCAACCACACAATCAGCAGACAAAACCCGTATCGCCCCACAGGCAAAGCAATCGCCGCCGGATGAAAGGGCCACCAGGACACCCGCGCCTTCAAATAAGTCAGCACCCCGGCCTCTGCAAACCCAAAAAACCACACCCCCAACTTCTGCGGATCGAACACCGTCAACTTGCTCCCCTCAATCAGCGACACCCTGCCCATCAGCACCCCCCAATCCCACAGTGCCATATGCCCGTTCAGACCGCCCTCGGTATAACACCGGTAAAGCTGCGCGCCCACAGAAGCCACAAAACCCGTCAAGAATGCCACCGGGATACACCCCCAGATTAGCGGATGTCGCCGCAAATGGTCTCCCAGCATCCGAAAAAAATGCGTCACCGACGGGATACACGTAATCCGAATCGGCACTCCGCAAAGCGCGTTGCTATTCACCAGCCAGATGGACGTCTGCGTCGCAGGTGGTAGATTCGACGTTCCGCCCAGCGCCAGAAGCACATCGGCTCCCTTCCCACCCGCAGGAGACAAAAAAATAAATCCAGTAGTCGCCGCGTATTTGGTAATCCCAAAAAAACAGATAAACAGCAACAGCAACTGCACCAGCATCACGGGAATCCGCATCCCGGCAGACACCATCCATCCCCCCAAAAACACCGCCGAAGCCAACAACCCCAGCCACGCCGTGCGGTAAGAAACCGGAGCCCCGTCATCGTCCTCGCGCCCCCTTTCAAACGCCTTTTGCAGCGTCTCCCGCAAATGTCCTCTGGCGACCCACACCGACCAGCCCACCAGAAAAACCAGCGCCCCGTGCGATTCCAGCATCGCGATCTCGCCACCCATCGCTGGCTGTCCGGGCAAACCCACTGTAAACCCCGTGCGGTTCAGCAACCCCTTTTTCAAAATATTCACAAAATCGTAAAACCAGAAACTGAACAAAATATCCAGCGGGCACAAATACGCCAGCCCCATAATCATCGGCTGCACCCGCAAAAAATAATCCGGAAAATGATGTCCCAGAGGCACGGCTTTGTACGTGGTTGAATAAAACAAGGTGATAGGCGGCAAGCTGAGGGCAAAATACCCGATGATATTCCAGCCAATAATCCCCGCCACAAACCCAAACCCAATCCAGAACACCTTATTCTTAAACACATCCGGCACCCGACTGCCCGCGGACTGCCTGAGCATATCCATCGGAAACGTCGCCATCGGAAAAACCAGCCGCTCCTTCTCGTGCCATTGTTTATAAAAAATCACACTCGAAAAAAAACCCGCTCCAACCAGCGACAAACACGCCATCAACCACCAGAACAGCGGCCGCACCCAGGCCAGCCACGGGATAGCCCCATCCACCTGCACCCCGGTAAACAACTGCCCGATCACCGCCTCCGATTCCTCTGGAAACAGCCAGTCCGGGAAATAGGGCATCACCACCTCTCGCATCCGGTTCTCAGGAGAAGCATAGTGAGCCGGAGCCGCAATATCGGTCACCATATACATCGCCCACCCGATACCCGGCAAATTCCCCACCAACCACACCATGAAAAACACCGTCAACATCTCCATCCGGGACAATGCCCACCCCCGCGCAAACAGCTTCAACACCGTATTGATCCCCAGCCAGACTACAAACGGCAGAGCCACAGCTACGGGCATATAATTCTTCACCAGATTCCGCCCGAAATAGGACATGAAAAGCGCCATTCCCACAATCGTGAGCACACCGATCACCAGCGCGCGCCCCGTCACCCGTTCGCGGAGTGCCCCGGCCCGTTCTTCCACCACCTGTTTTTCATCGGTGGCGACCTTTTCGGTCATCTCAATTGCTCCAACAACTCCAAAGCCACATCGACAATCTGCTCGCCACAGCCCGGCGCAAAGACGCTCGCTTCCGGCTCATAGCCCCCTTCTTCATAAGACTGCCTCGTAGGCAAATACCCCACCGAATCGTTGGCCAATTCAATCACCATCGTCTGCGAAAACGGAGACCGGGCTTTCAGATCCAACCCCAGTTCCACCAGCAACTCCCCCGGCACAGCCGCAATCCCCAGGTCTCCGATGCGAATTGCCTGCACCCACGTCCGCACCCGATCCGGTACATCGGCCATGCGCCTGGTTATTCGCCGCACAAAAGCGCGCTCGGCCATCGTGGGACGCTCCATGTTTTCAATCTCCCTCACCCGCGCCATGTCCGCCTCCGAAGGCTTTGACTTGCGCTCCAAAACCACCTCTTGCATCGCCGCCCCAAGAGGGACATCGGCTGCAAAATCCATCTCATTCCACACCCACAGGACACCCGCAGCAATCAACCCCGCCACCCGTTCCGAATGTAGAAAACGGTCTTTCACAGGACGCGTCCCCCCCAGCACATCTATATTGTTGATATCCCCACACGCGCCATTTGAAAGTGCCGCAACAAAAGAGTCACCTCGCATTCGCTGAATCAGCGTTGAAAAAACCCCAAAATAATCTGCGGAAATCGAATATATGGATTCGGGCACACCGATATAATGCAGCGCGTAATTGGCCAGCAAACCAATCGTTCCCCCATCAATACCCTGCAAACACAGCGCGCCGATCTCTGGATCAATCGGACCCATTGGTGCCACCACATCGGAATTGCCCACCCCCGGGTTCGTACGCACCGATCCGTCGCGCATGCGATAGCGACGGTTAAAAACCACGCGGTCCTCAAAAGCCCGCCCAAACCCCACCCCCGCTGGCTTTCGGTCCTGCCAGGCCAGCCTCACGGCATCGGCGATCCGATCAATCAAAAACGCCGTATAAGCATCATCGCCCGTAGCCGCTCCTGTATGCGTATGCGTGCAAGAAATCAAAACCCGTTCCGCACTCAGTTCCGTCTCCTTCGCGATCCGTTCCTTAGCGCGGTCCAGATAATCCCGCTTCACCCCGATCAAATCGCACACCACAATCGCCACACCTTCCCCATCTCGTTCCACCACAAAACTGCGCACATGCAATGGATCGCGCACCTTCTCGGCGAACCGATCCTGAAACGATCCCGGAATCATCGTGCCCAGCGGTGGTGTAATATCCAGACATGCAGCTCCTGCAGTGATCATAGAACACTCCTTTGAAAAAAATCCTACGCCTTCCCCATTGCTTGTAGCGAGCGCCACGAATGAATCCCCGTCCGCCCCCAGGCCATCTCGGAAGGTACCGACTCATTGCCCGCTCGATCCACGGCCGTCACGCGGTAATAATACGTTGTCGAACTCCAGTAGGGCGTGGCCGAAGGCAACCCCCAGTCAATCCACCCCGGCTCTGAGGGTGAGGCAATCAGGGAGCGCTGGTCACAGACAAAATTGGGATCCGTGCTGGCGTACACATTGTAGTGATGGAAATCCGGATCCGACACTGGTGCCCAGATCACCTGTAATTCCGACACATCGCCAGTCTCCACATCTACCCCCGTCACCTGTGCGGGAGCCACCACATCTTCCCCACCCTTTTCGGAAGGAATATATGCGGTATCATCAGTCAGCAGCAATTGATCCAGCTTCACATCCCGATCTGATGTTGCCGCCGTCAACACATGCGCGCCCCCATCCAGATTCAGCACAACAGGTCTTCCGCGCGCGTCCAGCACCCGCACCCATCCCCAACCATCTACCACTGCCTCACAGCGCCCCACCTCCCGGTCATCACACCGTATATTGAACCCCAAAATGCGACCCAGTTTTCCCGCCACCCGCGCCCACAGACAATAGGACCCGGACCTGGGCACATCCACATCCATGTGTACCCGCCCCGACTGCTCACTATCCTTCAACGCCACAAAATACAGATTGGACGCTCGTCCATCGAACTGATCGGTTAGCCCTTCTCGCCGCCCCAGTTCCGGTTCGACAAATAGCCGCACAGGCTCTTCCCACGGCCCACTTCCCACCCGCACTTCAGCAGAAGGCCGTCCCTCCAGCCCGGAATATTCCACCATCGCCACCCGGTAAAACGCCGTGCCCTCCCTGTGCGTCCTGTCTTCAAAAGCCTCATCGGTCACAATACCCTCACTGATCTGCTCAAATCCCTCGCCCGATTCTCGACTTCGGTACACGTAATATCCCTTCAACTCTTTTGAGCGCGCGGGACGTTCCCACGTCAGCCTTATCCCCTGATCGCCCCATTCGGCCCGTAATTCCACTGGTGGACCGGGTCTTCTCAGCACAGCCACATACACCTCGCCCCACAGCCTCACCATATCCGAATCAAAAACCACCTTGGTCCCATCGGGACTTACAATCGGCGCCGGGTGCGTGGACTCGGCATCCGGATGCATTGCGCCCCAGCCCTGATAGGAGCTATTGTGGTGGCAGATCCGGTGAATCCGCCCCCGCTCTTCAGTATGAATCAGCAAAATCTGATTGGCGTATGGTCCTCTATCCGTCACATCTGAAACAATCCACTCGTTGTCAAAACTCCATCCCCCGTGCATGCCACCCGACAGATCTACAACCTGTCGCTTATTCGTGCCATCTTTGTCCATTACCCAGATACTCGACTCTGAAGCATAAGACCATGCATGCCCATCGTGCGCCCAATCCGGATGTCCCGCCTGTCCACAGGGCAACTCTGTTTTACCCGTTCCATCCGCCTGGATGATATAACTGCCCAGCCGCACCTCTTTGACTGGATCGTTCAAATTGTAAAAGATGGAATAATCTGCCCCCCGCGTGAACCGCAACCGGTGAATATTGCCTTCGATGGGTACTTCTCGCTGTTTTCCACTCTGGATATCGATCAGATAAACCGTCCACACCTTTTGATCCGGGTCCTTGCGCCCTCGCACCAGGAGTTTCTTCTCATCGCTGCTCGGCGGACAAAACTCCACGTTGTGTTGCAAATCTACCGACGCGAGTTCGCGCCTTTTGCCCGTCCTTACATTGACGGAACAGAACACCGTCCGAGAGCCACGGTTGGCGGAATAATACATCACATCCGGCTTCAAACCACTCCACAAAGGCCGCGGCACCCGTCCTTCTTCGCCGCGAATATGCAATTCTCGAATCCTTCCTCCATCCGCATCCATAAGCCAGTTTCCCCCGTGTTCGCCCGGTCGCCGAGACACAAAAAACAATGCGGAACCATTGGCATTCCACGCTGGAATATCGTAATAAATATGCCGCGAAATAGCCGGATCGTGCGTCAGTTTCCACACCTCGGCATGCGTTCCCGTATCCCGAAAAATCGTGCGCTCAGATGCGTAAGCATCTCCATTTTTCAGCTTCTCATACGGCTTGTGTCCTTCCCGTGCCGAAAGCACCTCCAGGTTGTGTGAGCGGTCAATGGCCATGTCAAATCTCCTTTTTTATTTATCCCATTTCAAACTGTCGCTTCAAAAATTCAACTGTCTCCCTGAAAAACCGCGCCTGAATCGCCCCTTGATCCTCCTCTGATACATCCTCCCGCATCCGCACCACGCATTCCACATCCAGCGCATCCATCTTCGCCTTTAGTACCAGCCCAAATATCGGATGGTGGATTCCCTGACCCGCATCTGGCTCGGGGTCCATCGGTAAATTTGGCGTGGTGTACCACAGCATCACGGGCGGCGCGTCTTTAGACACATAATTGATTGCAGAAGCTGCTTTAAACATCGCCCGGGCCTCCGGCTTGTCGAATTCCTCGGGCGAAAATCCGAAAAATAGTTGTAGCGCCTCGTGTGCATACGCCGGCCCCGAAATAATCGTACGAATAAAATGCGGATCGTACGAACACTGCCCCTGCCACGACGCCACGCACGTCAGCCGCGTGGATTGTCGGGCCACCGGATCTTCGCTTTCCGGCTCTGCTTCTTCCCCCCGAAACCCGATCCATATCGAAATCCCGGCCCCAGCAGATCCTCCTCCAGCCGCCACCCGGGAAGCGTCCAAATTCCACTCTTCTGCCTTCCACCGGATAAACTGAATTGCCCGCCGGCTATGCTCCATCGCCGCCGGATACCGGTCCGTTCCCGAAAGCGGATAATTGATCGCCGCCACAGAAATACCCGCCTCCAGGCAACCTTTCAGCAACACCTGCGAAATCCCTGTTTTGTCTCCACCCCGAAAACCCCCACCGTGAATATACACATACACCGGTGCCGGATCTTTTGAATCTGCTTGATACAGATCCACCACATCCCGCTCGTGATCTCCATACGCCACATTTTGAAAAGTCGGTTCGTCCATTGATCCCCCTTGAAAATTTCAGTTATACGTCCTCGAAATTATACGTGTACGGCCCCCGATAGCACTGATCGAGTTTACCTCGCCACGCTCCTAAAACACCGCGCAGATCGTCATTCCGTATATTCTGGAGAAACCATTCGGGCACCTCGTAATGCCGCATATTACAGTAGAAGGGCGGAATAAACGTATAAGTCATCGAATACCGCGTATTCTCTGTCAGGATATGGGGCGCCGAATGCATCAGCGATTCCGTAAACAGGAAGGCGTCTCCTGCCCTGCAAGTGGCCTCGATAGGCACACAGGACTTACTCACTTCCGCGTAGTCACCGTGAACCTTGTGGGACTTATCCATAACCCAGGTTCCGCCATCACCAGGTCTCACATCCGTCAGGAACACAAAGAAATTCAGGTAAGGGAAATGGTGCATTCCCGGGTGGCCCTCGTCTTCGTACATCCCCCACTTTGGCGCACTACCGCGATGCCAGCCCTTCCTGTAGCTCAGGTCTTGCTTGTATTTTTGGACCTCTTCCGCGTTATGGCGAAAATCAGCGGGTCGCTTGATAAAAGCCCAGGAATTCTTGAGTGTGGCTGCAATGCCGCCGATCTCAGTGTAAGCTTCCATGATGCAGGGAATTTTGATGAACTCGATAAAAGAGTCGTCCCGAAGGATAAGGGTATCTATTCGAGTGGTCGTTACATCATTACCCGTCAGTGCCCAAATACCAGACGCGATGCGATCTAACGTGGATTTGTAAGCATTTATTTTTTTTGCACCCAATACCCCCTCCAGTCGTACCCAACCGTGTTCTTCAAAATGCTGACGCATTTCTGATATCATAACCCTCTCCTATTTTCGTGTTTAGAGGTCTGGCCTGTGATGTTTAGTAATGATAGCCATTTACGGAATCGCCATCCTGAAAATAGGATGGCGATCGGGCGCATTTGAGAGACATCCATGGCGCTCCACAAGCGGAATCATATCCGGAGTAATTCGATCCACATTGATATAGCGATAGATCAAGGAACGCCGTCGCTTAGAAGACGTATTGGGACCAGAGCCGTGGGGCAGGCACAGGTGAAAAAAGAGAGCATCGCCAGCATTTAGAACAACGGGCACGGCATCGGTGGTATCGAATTTTCCCTCGTCAAACCAGGGTTGGTCCGGACTGGGGCGTTTCAGAATGCCCTGCCGATGCATACCGGGCACAACTTGAAGACAACCGTTTTCCGGAGTGGCCTCATCTACAGCGATCCAAACAGTGGCAACCGGAAGAGGTGTCGAATAAAAATAGGGCGCGTCCTGGTGCCAGGCATGAGCAGACCCGTAGAAAGCGGGTTTGAGCTGGGCTTCGTCGCCGAAAAAACGCAGGTTAGCGCCCAGAATATCCCGCATACACGATAGAATGGGTTCACTGGTAGCCACAGACCGAAAGAAAGAATCGTGTCGGACGACGCGGCTAACTTTGCGAATGCGGTTCAAGGGATTCTCGGGGCGAATATCCAGGCGCTGGACCTCGGGTTCGACCTGCACGGCAATCTCGGAATCGAGTTGCCCGAGCGCAGCGCGATCCAGATGTCCGGCGATCTCTTTGAGAAGCCCCGGCGGAATGAGTCCCTCTACAATGGTAAAACCATCTGCGTGATAATCCCGGATTTGAGCGGGAGTGAGAGTCATAAAAACCTACCTTTTAATCCAGATTGGACTCGACCATGCAAAATCGCCCTGTGCCACCTGCAAATTTCCACAGCGCTCACCCATCGGTACCCGGCTAAGTGGCTTTAGTCTAACCTCTACATAATAAAAGTGTTCTCCCGAGTCTGGCTCGTCCTCAAACCTCAAAACGCCTTGATGCTTTCCGACCCATTGCTCCAGCACCTGCTCTCCATCCCTGAACAGCGCGACCTGCTGCACCATTCGGGATGCCTGCACCCTGCAGATTAAATGTACCTGCCCTGCCACCTCCACCTCCGATCCCATGGGCATTCCGTTCACCCGCACATCCAGCATAACACGAGCACCGTTAGTGGCAAAACACCGCCGCGCCCACAGGGCTTCAAATAGTGCCTCTCGGGTCAGAGCCTCTGCCCACACACCCGTCAGAGCACCGCCCATCCCGGGCACAATCCGATGGGAATCGCTATTCCCCATAAACGCCAGGCGATAGCCCTGTCGCAGTGCCTCAGGAATCGTATCCCGCATCTGAATGTAAATATCCCAGCACGAACACAGTTCCACGCCCCCGAGCCTACTGCTCGGAATCACCCACCAGGTAGGATGGTGTGGAAATGTGAAAGCCTGTGTCTCTTCCATCGCTGCCACCCACTTCTCCAGTGTATCCGCATCGGACTCGGTAAAATGATACAGCGGCACTGCTCCGTCCGGAAATAGCATAATCCGATGGTTCGGTCCTCTCTCTGATTCCTTGCGATAGGTGCGCTCATAGGCGGGAACAGTCACAAACCGTCCAGGATCGTTAAAGTGATCGGCCTCTGTTAGGATCAACTCGAGCTCTGATGGCGTGAGAATATTATCGTACAGCGCATCATTATCCGTCACCGCCATAAAATCCAGCCGTGCTTTGTAGCGCCCATACGCGTAATTCTCGTCGATCTCGCCCTCTGCATCACCCGACAGATTGCCGTGACAGTGGAGATCCCCCCAATAAAGCTTATAGGTCTTTCCCGCTACCTCTATTTCGGGCCGTTGATCAAACACAGGCGGTTCGGGCAGTCGGATTGGCCGCCATGATCGCCAGGCTGAAGCCGGGCGTTCCTCTACGGACCGCGCCCGATCCAGTGGCAAACTACCGGCACAGATATCCGCATAATACCGCCCCTCGGAAATCTGGGCGGCAAATGGCAGCTTTCCACCTACCACCTGTAAATCTCCATTTACCGTATAGGCGTGTACCTGCCCATCCACCTCGCAGGACCACCCCTGATTTCTCCCGGTCAGGGGCCGAGCGTAAAACAGCGCATCTGGACCGTGCCGGTTGACCAACTCGTCCTCTTTGCGCTCATAAAGAACCCAGACATCCCCATTCGTTTCCCGCACAATCTGCGGCCGTCGCCGCCACCCCACAAACCCCATATAATGCTCGCGCCCCAGCAATCCATCGTAGAGATGCGCCACATACCCTTCGGACATAGTGCGATCCGGTCCCCTATAGGGCGTCCAGGACTGGCCGTCAAAATGCGAAGCCATCGCCTCCACTTTGTGATCCACAAATCCTTTGGGATGGATCACATCGCGCGTGACTGCCCACGTCGCCCAGACCCCATCTGATCCGTCGGGACACAACCTCGGAAACAACTCCCAGGCATCTGTAAGCGAAAACTTCCTCGGTCGTCCCACTCCATCCGGCGTCCACTTCCTCAAAAACAGATCACATGTCCCATTTCGGAGCGTCTGGTAAGCCACCCAGGCACCCCCGGCATGACCACACAGCACGGGCCGATAGTGATCTCCTCCACCCTGCGACAGATCCACTATCTCAGCCCAGCGACCCCCATCAAAACATCGTCCAAATACCCGACGTCTCCTACCCACCAGAGCCGTCCAGACCGCCCATATTCTACCCTCACTATCCGCAGTCACATTTGGAAAAGCCAGACTCGCATCCGCCTCGGCCAATCGCACCACCTCGCCCATTTCGTCGGCAGATCGAGCCAGCACGCACCACCGTCCCTCCCGCACAGCGCACCACACCACCCACACTGCGTCGCTCCCACACGCAATCCGAGGCTGAAAATTGATCCCCACCTCTTCGCTCACTGCCAGCTGAGGACCTCGCCGCTGGCCTTTAAAAGATCGCACCAGAATCCGGTCTTCTTTGGGCCTGTACGCGTGCCATGCCACCCAGAACCGACCAGAACCATCTACAGTCAGCGCCGGGTCTTTATCCACATGCCCGCGGCGATGCTCTGACAATCTAATTTGCAAACGCTCCATACTCCGATCCTCCCGTGAAACGTCCCTTTCCAAAAACACTACGGTGTTTGAAATTTTCGGAACTTTGTCCGAAACCTCGATGTTTCAAGCACATCACGGTTCACCACAGCCTCGGGAATCTCACCCCGAAGAATCTGCGCGGCCTGGCGGCATTTATCGCGCCAGGCGCCTTCGAAGTATTCATCGGTGTGCCCCAGAGAGTGCGGGGATACAACGACATTGTCCATTTTGAGGATCGGATTGTCGGGATCGACAGGCTCCTGTTCGAACACATCCAATCCGGCCCCTCGAATCCATCCCTGCTGCAGCGCTTGAATGAGCGCACCTTCATCGACGACGGAGCCGCGCGAGGTGTTGATCAGGTAGGCCGTGGATTTCATTTTGCGCAATTCTTCTTTCCCAATCAGATGGTGTGTCTGTTCGCTAAATGGCACGCTGATGCTCAGGAAGTCGGCCTCGGCCAGAATCGTATCCATATCTACCAGATCTGCGCCGATATCGGACACGGCGTCCTGTTCTACATAGGGATCACAGACCAGATGCCGCATCCCGAATGGCCTGGCCAGTAAAAACACCTCGTGACCGATGTTGCCGACGCCGATGGAACCGAGAGTCTTGCCGGTCAGACCTTCGCCGTGATACGCATCCCGTTCCGACCAGCGTCCCTGGCGGGTTATTTTGTCTTTGTTAATGAGTCGCATCGCGAGTGCCAGAATGAAGGTGATGATGGTACAGGCCATTGGTCGGCGAACTGCGTCGGGAGCAAAGCAGAGCATGACGCCCGCCTGGGTGAGCGCCCGAACATCGATGTGGTCGTATCCCACGCCGGTGTAGAGGACTGCGATCAGTTGGTCGTTTCCCGCAAGTGAGTGCTTTGTCCAGTGAGCGGTCCAGGAGAGGACCATATCGCATCCACGTATCTGTTCGGTGCCGATTTCCGGTAGAAACCGATCGAATATCTGGTACTCGACTTCGGGCATCTCATTGAGCAGTTCCAGCCCCGGACCGGGAATGGCCAGATTTCCGGCCGGATCAAAGAAATCTCTGGTAATTCCGAGTCTGACTTTCCTCTCCATATATTCTCTCCTGATTTCTTATATCGCGGGCGATATAACGATTGGGCATCCTGAGCGTCACAAGATGACTTTTATTTTTGGGAATAATTTGTATATTTCTCACAAGAACCCTGATACAACCCGTGCATTTTCTTGGAGAAATCAACAGTGACAACAAATACCATTCGCGTGGGCATCATCGGAACCGGCAGCCGTGGCATCAACTGTATTGGCCATCAAATTGCCGAACAAGCCAGCGATCTGGACATCGCAATAACTGCCTTTTGCAACAGAACAGAAAGCCGCATGCACATCGCCCTTGAAGAAGTGAACAGAATCGCGGCAACGGCGGGCAACACGGCTTTTTCACCCACATTCTACAGCGATCCAACAGCCCTGATCTCAGACGACAACGTGGATCTAATTGTCATCACCACGCCCACGGCAGCCCATCGCGAAGCGGCAATACCCGCACTGCGCTCGGGCAAAAAGGTCTATCTGGACAAGCCCATTGCACATACGCTTGAAGATGCCATAGCCATCCACGAAGCAGAGCACCGATCAAATAACCCGATGATCATGGGCTTTACCAGGCGCTATGAACAACCCTGGATAGAACTCTACAACTTGCTGCAAAGCGGCGTCATCGGCGACCTCAAAATGATGCTCATTCGCGCCGTAATCCCCTACACGCATTATTTTATGACCTGGCATCGCACGCGGGCATTGAGCGGTGGTGCACTCAACGACAAGGCATCGCACTACACGGATGTATTCAACTGGTTTGCGGGCAGCCATTGTCTCCAGGTCAACGCCTTTGGAGGGCGCAACCTCTTTGAAGTGCGCGCAGACGCCCCTGAGTTTTGTGCCGTCTGCGACGACGACACTTGTCCTTATCGAGCGGAGTTAGTCGAAACTGGAACACAGGATCAGACCCGAGGCGCGATTGACCAGACCTTCGCCCATGAAACCGATCCCACGCGCCGAAAAGACAATTGCGTATATAAACCCGGCGCAGACATCTTCGACCACGCATCCATCCACTTCCAGTACGACAATGGTATCGTCGCCTCTATCTTCTACGCCATTTACGGTCCCAAAGCCGAAGATGAAGAAACCTTTGAACTCGTCGGCACAAAAGGACGCATGATCCTGACGCGGCTGAAGGGCGAAATCGACCTCGTAACGGACTATGGGGAACGCAGAGAAGAAATCATACAATGCAAAGCCGAAGCCTTTGAAACCTCTCACTTTGGCGCAGACCGCAAGCTGGTGCAGGAAATCGCCAAATTCGCCCGCGGCGGTCCATCCCCAGTAGATGGCCAATACGGCATGGAAGCCACGCGAATGATCCTATCTGCAATGCAGTCCATCGACCAGGGCGGCGAAACTGTTCGCCTCACCAACGTAAGCCAACTCACTCGGGAGGAAAAATGACACCCATACCTATGACCGACGAGCAAAAATTCTTCTTCGACCTTCGCGGCTGGATCCTGCTGCCTTCTGTGCTATCAGCAGCCGAGATAGAAGAGATGAAAGCGGAAGTGTATGCCGGTGCCAGGCGGAGTTATGAAGGTGCGCTTCAAAACCTGCTGGACCACCCGGCAATCGTCGGCATTCTAAACGAAATTCTATCCGAAAACCCTTTTGTGAAAGACGACTGCTACGGTTTCCGTTGCGAAGGTTCCTTCACCACTGTGCGACCTCCCGGATGGAGCAAATCGGAACGGCGCGACAACGGCCTGCCTCACGTCGTGCGTCCACCCCAGCAAGCCAACGCCATGCGCTATCAGGTTGCGGGAAATAAAATTTTTGCCGGGCTGACCCGGGTCGTATGGGAACTCGAGGAAGTGGTAGCCGGACACGGCGGGACCTCTTTTCTCAGCGGGTCACACAAAGCCCACTTCAATTACGGCGGCCCGGATCCGTTTCGGCCCAATATCGGCGGCTCTCCCTATGAATCCAGTATGCGAGATGCAATGGAAGATTATAGCTGCCCCGCAGGCTCAGTGGTCATCTTCACAGAAAGCCTGATCCACGCAGCCAACGACTGGATCAACCCGAACAACCCGAGATGCGCGGTCTTCAACTGCTACAACTCCATCTGGGCACAGTGGCACCGCCTCAACCTCGACCACGAAACAATCGAAGCCATGCCCCCAAAGCGCCGCTCGCTCTTTCGCGGCACCTGGGCAATTGGCGGCGGTCCAAATGGAAACCGCGAGTACTCGCTGGATAACAGAACCGTCTAACGACCTCTTCTATTTCGCATCTGTTCAACCACTGGCGTCGCTGGTGCCTCGCCGCTATAAAGTGCCTGCCCCCGCTCGTAGGACACCTCCACCTCGCCATCCTTCACTTCGAGCCGGGGCACGTTGTAATCGCGCGCATCGCGATCCGTGCCGCGCATCACGGCCAAATGTGCGTCCGTCATACCCTCCACCATATCGTCGCCCCAGCGGTTCCACGGATGCACCATCTCCCCACCGCTGCGGTGAAAACTCCGCGACGAGTATTTGATCAAAATACCCCGCCTCGGGATGGGATTCTTCCACGCCGTGGTGCCGTGCGTCGTCGAGCCATCGGCAAAAAACAGCACATCTCCCGCCTCCATCACCAGTTGCTTCGCCAGACCCATGTGATCGTCGCATGACCGCACGCCCGGCGGCGTGGGGTATTTCCCCTTGTGAGAACCCGGCACACAGGCAAACCCACCAAGACCGGGCGGCACATCCCGCAACTGCCATGTAACCGTCACCGCCTCTGAATAGCTCCGCCCATTCTGAAACTGATAGCCCATGGGGGGATACATCGGTTCCCCGGCATCGTGCAACGCATGTCCAGATGTCCCCTGAACCGAGCAAAACGCCGACGGCCCACTCATTCGCGCACCACTCCCGCCCATCCATGTCAACCTGTGCTGCACCGTCGGATGAGCCACCATCTTCCGAAACGGCTCGCAATACGGCTCGGGTAGATCCAGCAAACCGCCCAGCACCGGACGCCCCGTCCCCGCCAGACTCTTTGACCCTCGCGACAATTCCTCCTGCACTACAATCCGGTCCTCAAACTTATCAACTGCCCCATTCGCCTTCTCCAACCATTCCTCGTCCATCACCCCTTTGAGAATCAAATACCCGTTCAATTCCCAAAAATAGAACTCTTTTTCATCGATATTGGAATTGGGATCCCGACTGTAAATCGAGGGATGAAAGACCTCTCGCGATTCATCCAGTTTTACCGTCTCGCCATCTGTCACAACCACAGGCGGGGGCGTCGAATACTCATAATCCGGTTTGTAGAGCGACGCGCGTTGTTCGGGACTAATCGCAGCATGCCACTCGGGAGAAGGATCTTTTGCAACCATTGGACCCGTTCCCGCAGACTGAATCGCCGCCCGCCCCACATACTCGTAACTCAACAATCGCCGTGTCCCTTTGGACGGCCGCACCCCCTGCAACACTGTCCCCGCCACCAGAAACAGATCTCCAGCCTTCAGCGCTGGCTGGAACGTCAGACCCATATCGTCCTCACCCGTAGCTACGTCCTCTGGCGTCTCCACATTCACCTTGTGGGTACACGGCACCATCACAAATCCGCCATCGCCCTCTTCCACATCCTCAAGCGCCCAGATCGCCCGCACGGCCTGGCAATACCGGCGGCCATTCTGAAAATAGTATGCCCTGGCAGGATTTCTCGGCTCATTGCCCCCCACCAGAGGTGCTCCTACATCCCAGGTCTCATCGCACAGCAACTCTGGCTCCCGGTCCAGCCTGAATCCATAGCCCACGATCTGATTCAAATACCACACCAATTGTGGATGAATCATCAAATCCCGAAACACATCCCGAAGCGGGGAATCCCATCTCAGCATCCCCTCACTCTGCCCCCCTTTATCCAGCGCTTCATTCAGTGCCTTCACTTCACCTCGGTTCAGCACGCCCGGGATGTGCAAATAGCCTGCCACATCAAAGCAGTAATTCTCCTCATTGCTCATCGCTTCCCGGTCCATCGGTGACCTCCTGATATAAGATTGGGGTTTATTAGTGCATTTAATACATGGTACGCTAATTTTTGGATCAATTCAAAACAAAAATGATTATACTGTTATGAGATGCCGCGAAAAAAGAAGAATTAGACAAGGAGTGACAAATATGACCACACGAGCGCGAAAATCGCCCGATGAAATCAAAAACCTCCTAAAAGGCCCTGTCACATCGATACCGACACCTTTTCTATCAAACGGAGACATCGACTGGAATGGCGTGGGGAACATCATCGAAATCGGCATTGGAGGCGGCAGCGGCGTCATCTTACTGACAGCGGGCGACAGCCAGTACTTCTGCCTGAGCGAAGACGAAATCGCACAACTCACACAATTTACCATCGAGCGCACCGCTGGTCGCGCCCTCACCATAGCCGCGACCGGGGCCTGGCCCACCCAACAAGCAGAAGCATTCGCCCACAGGTGTATCGAATGGGGCGCAGATGCGCTCATGTCCGTCACCACATTCCACGGCTCAGACCCTGAAGGCGTGGCTGCCCACAATGCCGCAATCGGCAAAATCATCCCGGTGATGCTCGTCGGCTATCCCTCGCATCGCGCACTGGATATGCTCATAGACGAACCCAATATCTGCTGTTTCAAAGAAGACGGCGACACGGCTTATGCCGTAGAAACCCTGCAAAAATACGGCCACCACTGGAAAATCATGACCGGAGGCACCCTGTGGCGTCACCTCCTCGAATGGCCCTTTGGCTGCACCACCTTCATGGACTGGTCCACCTCATTCGCCCCCCACATCGGCTCGGAATTCCATCAGGCTCTATGCCGCAACGACATAGCCGAAGCACGGCGAATCACAGTCGAAATCGAACGCCCGCTCTGGGATCTGCAGCCCAATTTTCGAGGCGGCTGGCAAACCATGTGGCGCGCCATCCTGGAACTCTACGGCGTCTCCGCTCGATATCTCAGATCGCCCCAACTCTCTGCCACAAAAGAAGACGTGGAATTTCTCCGTGCGTCTCTGGATCAGATCGGCCTGCTAAGTGTTAAGGCAACGCATACACCCACATAAACCTTCGGTCGTAGATCAAGGCCTCCTCCCTACCGTCATTGTTCATATCACAAACCTGCATCGCATAGCTATAACCGATATCATCGAGCCGTGTGCGCTCCAAAATACCCGCGGGACAATCGGGATGTTTTGCATTTGCAGGCGGTGAAAACTCCAGCGATATCTCACCATCCCCATCCATCCCCCAGGGCCATCCGCCATCGGCATACCCGATCCATGTCTGGCTCCCCCGAAGCGCGATAATCGGCCGGTTTCTGTGCATGCGGAGCTTTTCTCCGCCTCTGGGAAAACCCATTGGCCAGACCCGCTCAGTGGGCCTGCTCCACACTTCCAGACCATCTGGATCGTAAAGCACCATAGGACCATTTGGCGAATTGTAGAGCGCAACCTGAAATTCAGAATCCGAACGAAAACATCCCAGAGCCGTACCCTGGCAATGAATGTGTTCTCTCGAAAAATAAGTCCTGCCTCCCGCCCCAAAAAGGTGCAGCTTGTCGGACGCGGCAATAGAAAAAACTGGCCCGCTAACAGTGTGAAACACATCCGTGTAATCCACATGCTGCTGATCTGCATTCAGTGTTTCCGGATCAACAGCATCCATCGTCCACAAAATCTGCCCGTCCATGCCCACGGCACAGTATCCGATTAGATACACCTGCTCGCCATCCAAATCCAGAGACAGAATGTGGTGCCCACCTCCCGGAACAGCTTTGGGACCCCACACCAGCTCCAGATCTGCATTCAGACCCAGCACTGGCTCGCCATATCGCCACGAACCATTTCCCATCTCTCCATTTTTGATCGCAATAGCAGCTTCGTGTTTATCGGTAAGCCGTGCAGCGGTCTGGAGGATATAGTAATTTTCATCGGGAAGACGGACGCTTTTTACCTCCTCCCCTGTCTCACCGTCCAGGACCACAACCCTATCTCCATCTGCTACGACCACCTCAATGCGCCCGTCCCCATCAATATCTCCCGTAGCGATACAGGCTTCATAGGAGTGGGAGATATAAGGAATGTGCGGCGGGTTTGGCGTTCCCCATGTCCACAAACGTCGCCCATCGGCGCGAAATGCCGAGACAGACACGGAATCGGGAAACAGCGCTTTTACAAAATCCCAACTCCTGAAAGGCTCTGGCCCAAAAATGCCCGGTCCCTGATAAGTGATAATCTCCGGAATACCATCTCCATCGATATCCGCCGGAAAACACTCTGCCCCACCGTATTCCTCAAAAGCGATCTCAAACATACACGATACCGTTGCCATTACCGCCTCCTACACAAAACCGGGACTTGCGATAAGCCCCGGTTCTATACACCCTGCAAAACTATCTATAGCCCCTGCAGCTCAATCTCACCAGAGGCAATGCGCTGCAACGTCCGGACGTAAAGCCTGTGTTCCTGTTGCAGCACCCGTGCCGATAGAGTCTCGACCGAATCGCCGCGTTCAACTGGCACCGGAATCTGGTCCAAAACCGGACCCTGGTCGTATTCTTCGTCAACCAGATGCACCGTGGCCCCAGTCTCGCTTTCACCCGCGGCCAACACCGCCCGATGCACAACCTCCCCGTAAAAACCCTGACCACCAAACTTGGGCAATAGGGATGGATGGATATTGAGAACGCGCCCCCTGTACGCAGCCAAAGTACGTGCCCCCAACCGTTTCATGTATCCAGCCAGGCAGACCACCTCGACCCCATACTCCTGCAAAATCGCCAGAATAGCCCTGTCCAGAGCACCGGGCTCGGGGTGGGTGTAGGTACTCAAATGTGCTGAAGGCACGCCCGCCTTCCTGGCCCGCTGCAAGACCCCAGAATCCGAGTTATTGCTAATGACCACCCGGGGCCTCGCTTGCAATCGTCCTGTTTTGCAGGCGTCGAGAATAGCCTGCATATTGGTGCCTCTGTGCGAAGCCAGAAAGCCCAGTTGCAAGACCCTTCTACTCGGCATTTTCCCATTCCTCCCTATCTCGACTTTTCCCCAGGCTTCCGATAAGAAGCCGCATATCGGTCGCCCTCTGGATCGTACGACACATGCGCCTGTCCATCGTGTACTACCAACCTGGGCACCGTGCGATCCCATCCATCGCGTTCGGGACCGCGCATAACTGCAAACTGTTCCTCGGTCATATCTTCCACCATATCGCCCCAGCGCTCCTGGGGATCGATCACGCCACCGCCCCAGTTGGAATTTTTGGACTGATATTTAACCAGCACACCCCGCCTGGGAATCGGATTTTTCCACGCCAGCGCGCCGTGTGTACACCCGCCATCCATAAAAAATAACACATCGCCCGCTTTCATCGCTGGCTGCACCACCAACCCCATCGTCTCATCGCATGTACGGATTCCCGGCGGCATCGAATACTGCGTCTTATGAGAACCAGGCACACAGGCAAACCCGCCCAGATCCGGCTCTACATCCCGCAACTGCCACGTAATCGTCACTGTCTCGCAATAACTCCGCCCATTCTTAAACTGATAGCCCCGCGACGGACTCATCGGCTCATTCCCATCGTGCAAAGAGTGCCCCGATGTGCCCTGAACCGCACAGAATACCGTACCACCACCCGTGCGATACCCACTGGCTCCCATCCAGTTCAAGCGATGCACCACGGCAGGATGGGCAATCATACGCCGGAACGGATCGCAATAAGGCGCGGGCAAATCCACCAGACCCGGCAATAACGGCCGCCCCGTCCCTGCCTGACTCTTTGACCCTCGCGCCAGTTCTGCACCGACCTCAATCCGATCCTGAAATTTATCCACCGCCTCATTCGCCTTTTCCAACCATTCCCCGTCCATCACTCCGCGCACCACCAGATACCCGTTCAAATCCCAAAAATAAAATTCCTTCTCATCAATCTTCGAATTTGGATCCCGAATATAAATCGAGGGATGAATCACCTCAGAACTCTCTTCCACCCACGTCTTTTCGCCATCGGTATTCAGTACCGGTGGCGGATTAGATCCCTTAGCTCCCGGCCTGTACATCACCGCCTTCTGTTCGGGAGGCGCATTCTCCGTCCACTCGGGTCGCGTTTCAATCTCAGCACCCGGTCCCGGTCCATTCGACTGAATGACTGCCCGCCCCGCATACCAGTATGTCAACAACCGCTTCGGAGACTCCGTCCACGGACGCATCCCCTGCAAAGTAGATTCAGCCAGCAAAAACAAATCCCCCGCCTTCAACACTGGCTGTCTCACCAGCCCCATATCGTCCTGCCCCGTCACCAAATCCTCGGGCGTTTCCACATTGCTCTTGTGGCTCGCCTGAACCACCACCGGTCCGCCATCTCCCTCCTCCACATCTTCCAGCACCCAGATCGCCTTCACCCCCTGGCACGAGCGGCGACCATTTTGAATAAAATACGCCCGGGACGGATTCCGAGGCTCATCTCCACCAACCAGACCCTGTCCAATCTCCCCCTCCCGGCTCCCCAACAACCGGGGTGCCTGATCCAGTCGGAACCCATGTCCGATAATTTGATTCAAATACCATACCAGTTGCGGATGCACCAGCAAATCCCGAAACAAATCCCGCTGGGGTGCTTCCCAACCCAGCATGCCTTCAGACGCACCCGCCTCGTCCAGTGCCCTGTTCAAAGCCTCAACTTCCCCCCGACTCAACACCCCTGGAACATGCAAATATCCGGCGACATCAAACGCATAGTTCTCTTCATTGCTCATCGTATCCCGGTCCATCTCTGACCTCCTGTTGGAAGATTGGGGTTATTGATGCATCTAAAACATAGTACGCCAATTTTCGGATCAATTCAAAATAAAAATGCTTATACTGTTGTGAAATCGAATTTTTATACGAAAAAATGAGGGACTTACAAATAAACATAAGTCCCTCTCGCAACTTGCTGTGAAATTTTCTTTACTTAGCCATTATTCGAGTTCGTCCAAAATAAGCCTTAAAACTTCAAGGCCATTGACCGGTGCATGGTTCACAACCTGGTTCTCGGCTCCGTCGTGGAGATGATCGGGAAATGTATCTATCTCAGGATGGTGCGGGGCATTATCCCAACGTTTGATCAATTTTCCGGTGCTGGCCTGCCAGTGATGACGATATTTGGTCACTTCCAGGCTACTCCGTACTTCCAGAACTCGTTCTGTCATCTCGACAAACCCACCATCTGCCAACGTTACACGATAACGGTAATTCAGAACCTTTTCCAGTTCGGTATCCCGAATAGATCGTCTGAGAATCTGTACCTCGCTGACAAGTGGATTTGCGCTGAGGAGTTCATCAATTTGCCGAAGGTACGTCTCTATCATTCTTCAACCACTGCACGTAAGGCTTTAACTCGCTCCCTGTAAAGCTGCATATCGTCATAAAGGCCCATCCACTCCATAAAGTCAGCTACATCATCCAATTCTCCAGCCATAAATTGCCGGTGGCATTCCTCAGAACTCATACCATACCGCCGCTCAAAGGGTTTTAAATCTCTCTTGACCTCTTCAATTTGTTTTTCATATTTCTGCAAATGCAAATGAATCAATTTTTGCAGTGCCTGGTGGGCGAGATAGCCTGCTCCAATATTCTCCATAGCTTGGATTTTCTCAATTAAGGTACTCATGATGGCCCTCCAGTCGCCCTCAATATTGCAGGCAGAACTTGGCTTTCTTATAAGATTGACTAAAATAAGCTAGAAATGCAATAAAATTATTAAGTACGGGCGATTAAATCTGATGCACCGCCTTGCGCTTCGCACGCATACTGGCGTGCGATTCTGGCGACCCATCGTGAAACGTGCCAAACCAGTAATCAAAAGGAAAATCATTCTCGCCGTAATTGCACTCAAAATAGCGGTGATGCAACTGGTGAAAAAACGACGCCGCGGGCATTCTATCACTTCCTCCCACCTCAATTTTGTCAAATCCCACATGCCCCTGCGCTGGCGTAAACGCCGCATGTTGTGCATTCATCAACATGTGAATCGGATGGGACGGCACCACCCAGTGAATCAGAATACAGCTAAAATACAACAAATGCTCAATCGGGTGCATAGCCAGCCCGGACCAGGGTCCGATATTGATATTTTTGTGATGCAAATAGTGCGCGGACTTGTACAGGGGTTTCCAATGGGTCAGGCGGTGAGCCCAATAAAAATGGAAAAGCCGCCAGAACTGAATACCGCACAGCAACGCAACAAAGTAGATCGGTTCTGTGCGCCAATCGACATAAGGGATTATTTCATTGGCAAACGCCCACATAGAAACCACCTCATAAGCCGTCCAGATCGTCCCCCCACTCACACAACTCCAGAAAATATTATCGCGCAGTTGATTGCCCCACAAAAACTTGCGGTTTGATGTGGCGAGCCATTTCGACGTGTATTTATACCGCGTGCCCTGCGCCTTGAACCTGTAGAAATACACATGCCACGCGCCCACAATAACGCTTAGCATCGCAATATTGCGCACATACATCTCGGCAATCCAATCCACGCGAAACTCCGCACAGCGCTCGAGCGCGGGTTGCAAATAAAGCCATGTTCCAATGGCAATAAGCATATAAATCGCATTCCAGGGCCACAAATAGCCGGGAAAACCGAACATCCACTTCAGGGCCTCAACAGGACGCGGAGGCCATGCAAAAATTGGTGCAGGCGCCGGGCGTTTTGCGGGCTGCCACTCGCCACTTTCATCCCGGGCAACGCCATCTACAACTTCTCTCTCCACTCTGGTATCAGCCATCTTGATCCTCCTTGTGTTGCGTTAGCGGTCAGTCTCACCAACCACCAATCCTCCACGCTCCCAATTCTTAACTGACGTTACGCGGGTCTGTGGTTTTGTCATGCTGAGCCTTTCGGCTCCGCTCAAGATAAACTCCGTGGAACGGAGCCGAAGCATCTGTTCCACTTGCGTTGGTAGTAGATTTTTCGACTCCGCTGCGCTCCGCTCAAAATGACAGGCGCAATATAGTGTACCTATCGTAACATCAGTTCTTAATTCTCAATTTTTAATTCTTAATTCACCGCCCGCTGACCCACTGAATACCCCGCATTAACACCGACTGAAAATTTTCATCCTTCCACGTCTGGTTGTCGTGTCCACTCTGAAGGCAAAACACCCGCGTATCATTGTATTGTCGCGTCCAGCCAATCGACTTCATACACACCGGGTGATCTGTCGTCAGCAGCAAATGGCTATCCGCATCCGGCTCTCCCATCACATAAGTCTCATCGACCATCTCCCAATCGGATATCCCTCGCGTAATCGGATGATTCCCATCCTCTACCGCAATCCGCATCACCTCATCGTGGCTAAACGACTCAAACGACCCCGCAACAACACCGGCCATCTGCACCCAGGGGTCCCAATTGGGAAATGCCAAAATCGCGTGGTGCAACAACACAATACCCTTGCCCGTTGCCAGCCAGGATTCCAGCGCGCTTAGAGGTCGCCCCATCCATCCGAGGCGGTTCTCATCTGTCGGACCTTCTTTGTGCATATTGTAAAACACAACCACATCGTAAAAATCGCGGTCCTCTTCTCGCGGCGATGCAAAATCCTCCAGAGACTGAATATAGGCATCCACGCCTTCTATCTTGCGGAACAACCCGTGAAAATTCGGCACATCAAAACGGTGACCGCCGGTCACCACCGCAACCTTAATTGGATCATCCATAATCATACCTCCTTAGAAGCTGTTTTAAAACTCATTCTGACCCCTCCCCCGGCCCCTCCCCGAGACGGGGAGGAGAGACATGGTTCCCCCTTCCTCTCAGGAAGGGGGGTTAGGGGGGTAGGTCCCAATAATTTTAAAACAACTTCAAAAAATATAACCTATCGACCTCGATTTGTCTCCCAAACCGGCCTTTCTTGCCACGACTCAAAATCTGGATTCTCCTCGGGAATTTTGGCTTCGATCTCCTCCTGCCATCCCTTCAAAAGTCCGTGCAATCGATCTCGGACATCGGGCAATTCACCTGAGAGGTCATGCTCCTCGCCGATATCCTCTCGCAAATTGTACAACTCGACATGCCCGGATTCAAAAAATTCGATCAGCTTATAATCCCCCGCTCGAACCGAAGATCCAGGTGTCCCTCCCTGATTGCCATAATGCGGAAAATGCCAGAAAATCGCATCGCGCGCCAGATCGCCCCCCCTCAACAAAGGCACGATACTCACCCCATCGCAATGCTGCTCGGGAATCAGATCCAGACCCGCCATTTCCAGTATCGTCGGATAATAATCTGTACTCGTCACGGGAACATCGCAAACAGCCCCCGCCTGTATCACACCGGGCCATTTGACAATCAGCGGCTCCCGCGTTCCGCCCTCATACATCCAGCCCTTGCCCTCGGCGAGCGGTGTATTGCAGGTTGGCGAGCCTTCACTCGTCGCCAGCCCACCATTATCTGAGGTAAACATAATCGCGGTATCATCGGCAATACCCGCTGCTTCCAGCGCATCCAAAATGCGCCCCACACTTTCATCCATGCTCTCGATCATCGCGGCATAAACCGGATCGGACTGTACCTTTCGCCGCGTAATGCGCCTGTCCTTCTTGTGTTCCCCCGGAAAAAAATCGCCTTCTTCAAATGGCTCAATTTTATCCAGGCCCATTGCTCTTGCTTTCTCTTCGTACTTCTCGATCTTTTCCCGCTTCGCCTGAATGGGCGTATGCACCGTATAATACCACAAATTCAGGAAAAATGGTCGGTCGTCGCGGTTCTCGATCAAATCTATGACGCGATCCGTCAAATAATCTGTCAAATACGTCCCGTCTGGTACATCCACATCATCCAGCACCGGAATCGTCCACGGACTAAAATAACCTCCTCGCCCGGGAGACCCCTGTTCGCACCCCCCCACATTCACCTCAAAACCGTGTTCATCGGGATAAAACCCAGGTCCTCCCAAATGCCATTTGCCAACATGCCAGGTCGCATATCCCCCATCCTTCATCGCCTGTGCAACCGTGCGTTCTTCATGGGGCAAATACCTGAAATAGGGCACATCGACCAATTTTCCGCGATTGGGATGATTTCTCCCGCTCCAATCGATAAAATTCGTCACCCCAACCCGCGCGGGATATTTGCCACTCATCACACTCGCGCGCGTTGGCGAACACACCGGGCACGACGCATACGCATCCGTAAACTTCATCCCCTCGGCGCACAACCGATCCAAATAGGGCGTCTCGTAAAATTCACTTCCGTAACACGTCGTATCTGCCCACCCGTAATCGTCCAACAAAACAAAAATAATATTTGGTTTGCCCATCTCCATTATATCTCCACATCCACACTCTTGCCAGAAGCGCCCGACTCGCGTGCGGCGTGCAACACCTGCATCACCCGCAAACCGTGTTCAGCAGTAATAATCAACTCCTCTCCCTCGCGCAAATGCCGCGCAATATTCGCGTGCAGATTTTCGCGAGGGACCGCATCGGTGCGCACTTCCTCTGAATCTTCACCATAGACCGTAACCTCGCCACCGCCCCCACGCGCGCACACAAGCGTGGCCTCCGTGCCCAGAACAATCCACTTATACGGCAGGGAATAATGAGAAATATCCGCCTTGGCAGCACGCGCGCGCACCCCATTGTCAAACACCATCACAATGTCGAACAAATCGTCTGAATCGCCCCACTTTGTATGCCGCACATCGGCAAATACCGATACCACCTTATGACCCGACATCAAATCGATAATCTGCTCGACCCAGTGCGGCCCAAAATCCAACAGGGTTCCCCCACCCGCTGCGGCTGTCACGCGCCATTGTTGATTGTAATCGGGCACGCCAAAACCCACTGCGGGACGCGCACCCATCGTGCGATTCTCAAGCGCAACAATCTCACCAACCGCGCCATCTAAAACCGCGTGCTTCACCAGACAATAATCGCGATCGTAATGCCGGTTGTGGTGCATCGTCAACATCACGCCATTGTCTTTGGCCGCTTGCACCATTTCCTCGGCTTCTGGACCAGTCAGTGACATGGGCTTTTCAATCAGCATGTGCTTCTTCGCCGCTGCCACCTTGAGCGCGTCTGCATAATGCGCCGCCGAATGCGTCGCGATCAAAACCAACTCGATATCCCAACCGAGAAATTCATCGAGATTATCGGTCGCACGCATGCCCTCGGCAACCGCCTCTTCTCGCCTGGATTCCGTAATATCGCACACCCCCACCACATCGTACAACCCCGTCTCGCGCATCGTTCTCAGATGACCGCCGGCCACCCGCCCAAATCCGATAATACCTGCTCTAACTTTTTCCATTTATTCTTCCTCATCATCTCCGTATTCTTCACCGCGATAAGCCGCGCGCAACTCGGCGATATTCGTCGCCTTCTTAACGCGCTCTTGAAGCGCCTCTTCACCTGCGATCAGTTCCTTCACATTCGCCAGCACCTCTGCCATCCGATCTGCGGGAAACTTAACCGCGCCATTTTCATCCATGTGAATAATCTCGCCAGGCGCAACATCCATGCCGCAAATCGACACCGGCACATTCACCGCCTGCACAGCCTGATCGCCATGGCCCGGCGATATCCCCGTCAGCAAATACTGAAACTCCATCGGACGGATTTCATCGATATCTCTCGACGGCCCATTTGACACGCATCCCACGCACCCCAGTGCTTTCATCGTCGTCGTCATATTGCCGCCCGCAAGCCCAACCTTACCCGCAATCTCCGGCGGAAACTTCTGCTCCAGTGCCAATACCGTCGGCTTTGGCGATGCATCCAGCGCCTCGGACACATCCATAAATGACAACCGGCTAAATCCCGCATCCGGCAACGCAAAAGTACACGTCACAGCATAACCGCACCGCGCACCGAGTTCTGGATACATACACTTAATCGTCTGATCCGTGTACCAGTTTTCAAGCCACGGATTATAAAGCCCCAAACACAACGGATTATTCGGATACGTCGCCACCACATTTGTAATAGACGGTGTATCGAAATTCTCCAACTCCTTCAAAATCTCCTGTTCTGTCATGGTATTCTCCTTTTACCAACTTTCACCACATGTCCCAGATCCCAATCCTGGATCAACGGCTCCAAATCATCCCAAAACGCCTCGGGAATTGTAATACTACCAGCTTCGGCATTTTGAATCGTCTCCGCCTTGTTTCGCCCCCCGCAAATCGCCGTTGCAATCAACGGATGTCTTGTACACCACTGCAGCGATGCAGCCACCAGTGGAATGCTATAATCGTCGCAAAGTGCTTTTACCCTCCCAACGCGGTCCAAAACAGCCTGACTAAAATTGCGATTCACATAAGAATGCCCGGGCAACGGTCCCGTCGCCAGCAAACCGCGTTCGAGAGGCGTAGCAAGCGCAATGCCCACATTGTGTTTTTCAGCACCGGGAAAAATGAATGTATCCGCCGTGCGGTTCAACAAGCTCCATGCATCGGGAACCACCGCAGCATCAAACTCGCCCGTATCAATGTACGGACCATTGGAATCGGGATCATTCGCCGCAATACCAACAAAACGCACCACACCCTCATCCTGCAATTTTCGCAACGCCCCAAGCGCGCCATCTTTTGCCATCACCTGCTGCATGGGAAAATCCATCGGATCGTGAATGTACAACACGTCAAACGCATCCAGCCCCAACCGCTCCCGGCTGCCTTCCACCTGTTGCATCACGCCGTCGAAAGAGAAATCGTATTCATTTCCCGATCTTCCCACTTTTGTCGTCACCGTACACTTCTCAGCCAGGTCGGGGCGTTGGCGCAACGCGCGACCAATAATTTTTTCACTCGCGGTATTCCCGTAAAGTGGCGCAGTATCGACCAGCGTACACCCGGCCTCAATAGCAGCCACCACATTCTCTACACCCACATCTTCATCAACTTCCGGCGACAAACGACCATCTGCCCCCATGGTGCGAGCGAGAAATGCCGTGCCAAAACCGACGATTGGAACCTCCAACCCCGTTCTGCCCAGTACCTTACTCTGCATCGCAAATCTCCTCCTGAAAAAACCCCTCGCATAATAGACGACAGAACCCCGTGTGTCAATGCGAAAAAATCCCCTGCTCTATGTCGTAAAACAGAAGTATCGATTCTCTACCGACTTAGACGAATTGGACATTAAATTAGAAATAATTATTGACAGTCTATACAATGTACGATACACTCAGAAATTAGGGTACCAAACTGCCCTCAACACTGATACTGTAAACAACAAAATGATGTGCGGAAGGAACGATCACTGTGAATATTGATTCCATACACTTCAAGGGACATAGTTGTTTTCAAAAGGAGTGGGCTGGCTTCGACACAATCAAGCCTATCAACGTCATTATAGGGCGTAATAACTCTGGAAAATCGCACCTTCTGGATTTGGTTGAAGCATTATGCGACGGCACATTTAAAAGCCGCGGTTGGCAATATCGGTGTAGTGGCGTATTAGACGAGGAGTCATTGCAAGGTACGTTTTCCGCAGGAACAAGAGGAGGCGCACTGGGAGGGGATCATTGGTCTGAGCATGGACAATATTTTGTCAATATTCCGATAACTTGGGAGGTTGACGGAAATGGGAACATATCAAACGAAGTCTTTCCCGAAGATTTCAAATTAGACTCCTCTTATAGTGAACCCTCAACTAATGAACGGCTCTTACACATTAGACAGGTCCTGCAGAACGCATCTCACCAATTTAACGAGCATTCATTTCGCAGACTTCTCGCAGATAGAGACATAAAAACCGAGCCGCAAGATGTTAATCTAACACTTGGACCGGATGGAAATGGTGCTTCCAACATAATTCGGCGTTTCATCCTTACCGCCAATGAAGAATTCCCGCGAGAAATTATACAGCGAGAACTTCTGGACGCCTTGAATTTCATTTTTGGAAATGACGGGCAGTTTTCAGAAATCCAGGTACAACATCATGACGATGGAAGAGCAGGGGGGACACCAGAACATTGGGAGGTCTATCTCGGTGAAGATAAAAAGGGTCTAATCCCCTTAAGCAAATCGGGAAGCGGACTGAAAACCATTCTTCTAGTGCTGCTGAACTTATTGGTCATACCCAAGGCCAAGATATCGGAGAACAGAAACAAATCTGGTTTTGTATTCGCTTTCGAAGAACTTGAAAATAATCTTCATCCAGCACTCCTGCGGCGGCTTTTTCGGTATATTGAAGAATACGCCATCAATGAGAAGATACATATTTTTTTAACAACTCATTCAAGCACGGCATTGGACTTCTTTGGTATCTCGGAGAATGCTCAAATAATCCGTGTCGTACATGATGGCGAATCGGCTCGTGCGACACCCGTTTCCGCACACTTTGATCACCTCGGAGTGGTATCAGAACTGGGCGCGAAACCATCGGATTTGCTCCAGGCAAATGGCATAATTTGGGTAGAAGGTCCATCGGACCGAATTTATCTCAATCGCTGGATTGATCTCTACTCGAAAGGTCGTTTTCAGGAGGGTCGGGATTATCAATGTGCATTCTACGGTGGATCGCTTTTGGCACGGACACAAATCAAGGCTCCCGAGGAAGCAGACGCTGATCTTGTGAATCTGATCCGGGTTAATCCAAATATCATGGTTGTGTGTGATGGGGATCGAACTGCCAAAGATTCTGATATAAAGGGGAGGGTGAAGAGGATTAATAGAGAGATAAAAAAAATACCTGATGCTCATATTTGGATAACCAGTGCTAAGGAAATTGAAAATTATATTCCCGGCTCTGTTCTCGAGAAGGCATTAGACCGTTCAGGTCTCCGTGATCCTGAACAGTATGAGAACTTCTTTCCCCGTAAAAAAGCAGGTTCCGAGTCATATATCGAAGCTAATCTGAATCGGCGCAATGCCCATAAGGAAGATTTAGCTAGGGCAAGCGTTCCGCACATGACGAACGATATAATGGCGGATAGATTTGATTGGAACAAGCAGATGAAAGAAATTGTTACCCGTATAGAATCCTGGAATACTTAACCCGAAAAATTCATAAAAAAGGTAGTTTCCCTATTCAAGTTATTGTATTATATTAGGTTACACTCATAACCATTGAACAATAAACTTGGGAGAAACTACCGTGAGCACACAAGATAATCATTGCAAGGTTCCTTTGGCAAGCATTTTCGGAAAACGTCTCGACCTCGCCTTTGATGGCGGCATACTCACCAGCGATAGCGGTGTCTTATTGCTGAGAGAAGTGGAGGCCAAAACGGGCATTTTATCACGTTTGAGTCGCGCGATTAAAGACCATCGGCATCAAAGTTATGTGGCGCATAGTGTGGCAGAGTTGATCAAACAGCGCGTGTTTCAAATTGCCTGTGGGTATGAAGATGCCAATGATTGCAATGCCTTACGCAGCGATCCCGGCATCAAGGCGGCGTGTGGTCGCTTACCCCTGCAAGGGCAAGACTTGGCCAGTCAACCCACGATGAGTCGGTTTGAGAATCAGATGAGCAGAAGCGATTTGTATCGCGTTGCTCGTGCCTTCCTCGATTGTTTTATTGCTTCGTATAAAAAGCCGCCTTCGTCGATCATCTTAGATATTGATGATACGCAGGATAGGGTTTATGGGGCGCAGCAGTTGTCCTTATTCAATGGGTATTTGGGTGCCTACTGCTACCAGCCCTTGCATATTTATGAAGGGCAATCGGGTAAGCTAATCACGACGATTTTACGTCCGGGTGTGCGTCCTGATGGCAAACAGATTGTCACCATCTTGAAACGGTTGGTGGCCTATCTGCGTCACGCCTGGCCTAATGTGGCGATCTTTTTGCGAGGCGATGCCCACTTCTCAAGTCCAGAAGTCCAGGACTTTTGTGTGACAAAGGACCTCTTTTTTATCCTCGGACAAAGTGCCAATACCCGACTCTTAGCCCTTTCAAAGCCTGTAATGGATCAGGCCAAAAGCCTTTATGCACAAACCAACAAGCCCGTGCGACTTTTTACCTCATTTTATTACCAAGCCCAGACTTGGACCTGTGCCAGACGCATCATCTGCAAAGCTGAAATCACCACCCGAGGCCAAAACACACGCTTTGTCGTGACCAACCTTGAAAGTTCAAGGGCCTCCTTTATCTACCAAAACATCTATTGTGCGCGCGGACAGATGGAAAACTTCATTAAAAATCACAAGACCTTTCTCCACTCAGACCGTACGTCCTGTCATACTTTTACTGCCAATCAGTTCCGCCTCTTCCTCCATAGTGCCGCTTATGTCTTACTCCACACCTTAGCACACATTGGGCTACAAGGCACGACGTGGGTAAATGCACAGGTCAATACCCTACAAAACCGCTTCCTCAAAGTCGCAGGACGCGTCTGTGAGTTGAAAACTAAGATCACCTTTCATCTGCCGCTCTCTTTTCCATTACAACACATGTATGATAAAATCCTATGCAATCTGGCAAAAGCTGTGCCATAACTCGTCAACCGGGGAGGGGAAGGGGGCTGCCTCATCACTTGCTGACTTTACAAATACACCGACCGCTCCACACAAAGAGCAGGCAAGGGAGCCGTCTGGACTTTTGGACACCCTCTGCACAGGTCAAGGGACGATGCTGGGCTGCCTGAACCCTATGAAGACGCCTATGAGGACTGACAAGACAGAAAGCACACTAATTTTGATGCTTGGAACCGATGCCGCCTGCCAAACACACCCAACAATTACTGTTCATGAATTAGTCGGGTTAAAGAACATGAAACCTTGTCGATGCCACATGTGTTAGATTGTGAACCTGAAGAAGACAATGCCCAAACACGACTTTAAAAAAACTGGCTTGCTCAGGGCAGGCTTCCAGTATCAAGACCTCGTTGCCATCGAGACCCTGATCGACTTTTACAGACAACGGGACCTCTATGCTTGGGTACAACTCGAAGCAGAAGGCCAAGAATTCCGATCTATCGAGGATGTAGTCGCCTGCAGACCCGATGGCCTCTATGAGTTGATCCAGGTCAAGTTCACCGCCGATCCCGATGCCAACCATCTGAGTTGGAAATGGCTCACCACAAATGGCGGCACTCGTAAGAAGTCCCTATTACAGAAATGGGCCGCGACAACTCTCCTTCACAAGAAGGCCGGTAATCTTGCTCAGGCGGCTCTTAAAACTGATCGCGTTCCAGATGCCGCGTTAGCAAAATGCCTAAAAGGCACGAAAGTTGACTACACACTATTGACAAAAAAAGACAAAGCAATAGTCGAGAAGCAACTCGGATCGCACAAGGCAGCCCAGTCCTTTTTCGAAAGTTTCGAATTCATTCACTCGCTACCGAGACTCGATGATCTCGAAGAGAAACTTTGGTCGAGAATCGCCTCCGACACGGACAGCGGCGGCTGGTTTCAATTTCGGGCACAGGTTCAACGATGGTCAACGCGGAAGAGGCAACCAACCCCAGATGGCAAAATCAAGCACATTCATCTTCGACAGGCATTTTCCGTCGAACGCTCAAAGCCGTTACCACAAGGCTTCCTTGTGCCGCCTGCATACAATGTACCCGACGAAGACTTTGACCGAGAGTTTCTTGAGGAAATCACCGGTTCGGAGGGCCTTACCGTGCTGTGGGGACCCCCTGGATGCGGAAAGAGCACTTATCTCAGCCATTGCGTTGAAAGCATTGACCAACAGAATATCGTATGCATACGCCATCACTATTTTCTCAGTCTTGATGACCGTTCGGAGGGCCGGTTCCATTACCCTGCTATAGTCCAATCACTTACACATCAGCTAGAGAAGACAATTCCAGATCTGCAAAAGTCGTCTATAGATAAAAACTTTGGGGAGATTCTTGAAACAGCGGCTCACAGACTACAGGAAGAAGGTCGCCTATTGATCGTAGTCATTGATGGACTTGATCATGTATGGCGTGATCATCGCGATCACGAAGATATGGAAATGTTGTTCAATGCACTTCTTCCACTTCCTGCAAATATCAGACTCGTCGTGGGGACGCAGAAGATCGCCAGAGAACATTTGCCCGCGAGTCTTCTAAAAGCCCTTCCAACCGATCATTGGACTGAACTTCCACTGATGTCTCAGGCAGCGGTGCATTGCTGGCTGAGTTTCCAAGACAAGGCCGGGAGACTAAATGTGGAAGTAGTCGGAAGGCAAACGCATGACCAAGTAGTCCGCGCAGTAGCGAATGCTTTTCACGACATTTCCCAAGGATTGCCGCTTCATCTGATCTATTCTTTCGAGGCGATTGCCCGAACTGGCAATGCGGTAACAACAGAGGACATAGCGGCACTTCCCGCCTGTCCTACCGGCGATATTCGAGACTACTACTGTTCATTCTGGCAAAGAATAGGTGCGAAGGCTCGGACAATCCTGCATGTCCTGACGGGCCTGGAGTTTGGACCTCCTCCCTTTGCTATGAACGACTGCTTCGGACGTACCGACGACAGTTTCTTAGCACTCGACGAAATCAATCACCTGCTCGACTATCGAGAGACAGAGGTTCGCCCCTTCCATGGAAGTTTATTTGCCTTCGTACAGGACCTTCCTGAGCATGACGACACTTTTCTTACACATGCATCTGATGTTCTCACCTGGATAGAGACAGACGCTCCGGAGTATTGGCGCTGGGCCTGGCTGTGGATCACCAAAGCGCAACTTGGCGACCCATCAGACCTTCTTGCCAGCCCCAATCGTGAATGGGCGATCAATTCGCTCGTTGCTGGATTCCCTATTGAGCAACTCATCACCATACTTGATCACGCAGAGAAGGCTGCATTCAATGCATTCGATCTTCCCCGCCTACTCACCCTTCGCTTGCTCAAGACGCGCGTAGTAAATGGGCCTGAATTCCAGACCAACGAATGGCCACTTTTTCAAGAGATTGCGGTTTCACTGTCTGAAGATCCGCACATCCAGGCCCAGGCCCTCTTACGGGCAACACTCCATCGTGCATCTGTTGACTTGCTACCCTTCATCGTACGTAGTACAGATGAGTTTGTCCGTGCAAACTTGGCTAAGGCTACCATCGCCGAACTGAATCAGCGGATTTTACGTCTCCAGCCCCAGGAGATGGGGGCCGACCAGAGTTATCACGATCTAGCTCGCGCTATTGTCGCTGTACTCGCAAACGACGGATCCCAAAGTGCCCAGCGCGTCTTGGAATATACTAATCGGTTTGGTAAGGCGGAGGCAAAGGCGTTAATCGCTACCTACGTCCAAGAATCCCTTCTTGTCTCCAATTTTGATAACATCTTTGAAGTAGGTAAGCAGTGGTCCCGACACGATATAGACCATAACATATTTGCGGCACTGTGTTTTGAAGGTTTGGATCCTGCTACAAAACCAGAACTCAAGGCACTTGCACATCCGGCAATCCGCTGCCTCGCACTCCTCAAAGGTGGTACCGCTAAAAAATCTCGGGCAAAGAAGGACCTCTCGCGTTTGTTCGTTGAAGACGACTACTCTGAACCAGGATTCGTACATAACACATCTGACGCTATGTACGAAGTATTCTTCGCTGCACTGGCTACAGGACTATCTGGGGGTGAAGCCCAAGGATGGTCAGATATACCGGCGAATGCCCAAAAAACCTGGCTGAGTGAAGCAGTGCGAGCACTGGAACGGCTGGCAGGAGGTATTGCGGAAGAATGGAGAGCATCGCAGCGATGGCCGACTCTTCAGGATATTTATAGCGATTTCGAATTGCAACCGCCTGCCCCGCGTTCTCAATACGCGCAACGCCTCTTCATAACTGTCCGTTTTGCACTTCGAGATATCGCTGTTGATTTGTGTACTATCGCGAAAGGTCTCGACTCGAATGCTCTTATTGACGTGAGTGACATTGATTCCATTTCAATGTCTCCGTTTTGGCTGGATGAAGTTTGGCTTCATCAATTCACCGACAAATGGCGCTTACCATTGCACACACCAGAGGCGGCGCAGGCACTCGTAGAGCGCGTGGGGCATAACCTTGACACCGAGATCAGGGAGTTTAATGAACGGGCGCAGGACGCTACTAAATTGGCAATGTTCGCGTCCGACTATGATCTCATTCCGCTGGCGCAAAAGGAACTTAAACGAGCTGCAGAGTGTCTGCTTGGTTATGGATACCATAAGGATCTGTTTGCGCTCGAGGTTCTTGAGTCTTTGGATCTACTGGCAAAAAAGGGCGATACTGATGCCCAGAAAGCTATGCTTGACCTTGCTGGTGAGTTTGAAGCTATAACCGACTACACAGATGGTGACGAAACTGACCACGTTCGAAGAGAATATTACAAGGCGATCTTCACGCACTTTCCGGAACGGGTCCCGGCCTGCTACGCGCACTTGATTCGCGCCGGAGAATGGCGCTATGCTGAAGCGTTAGCGAGCACTATCGCTGAAACTAACCAGATCGAATCGAGAACTGGACGTGCGTTGCTCGAGAGCTACATCACTCCTTCAGAAATTAGTGTACTGGAGGAACAGGATTTAGCAACACGCCCCCATACCGAGGCAGCCCTGATAGCTGTCCGGCGAAAAACCGGAAGGGTTGGCGAGGTTATGTCCGAGCAGGAAGAAACGATGACTGCAGGAGACCCGTACTCTATTAGCGATGACGCTGAATCTGAAGAAGATGAAATATCTATTCCAGGCCCAAGTGAATTTCCTCCCGGTCAACTGGAAGAATATCTGAGCGCAACACGTAATGTGGATTACGATGATAGACGAAAACTCATCATCAAGTGGCTGAAATATTGGGAGGCTGCTGGACATGCCGATGAGGTGCTAACTGCTCTTGAAGCTACAACCTCGGAGACGAGGTATGATTCCGATCTTGATAACGCGCTGGATGTAGCATTCGAAATTGCACTCAAGACACAAGGTCGATCTAAGGCGTTTCCCTGGTTAGTCCGAGCTCATATCACACGCTATGGCTGGCATCCGTGGTTTACTGGTAGCGATGAGGCACAGGCCAGAATGAGGATAGTGGCTCAACATTATCGCGGGCAGTGGCAAGAGTTCATCAAAAATACCTCAAAGCCTGTACTCGTAACTGAGATCGAACGAAATGGCATCGTTATAGGCTTGTCGCGCCTTGTATATTTTTTAGTCAAAGTTGGCGAAATGGAGACAGCACGGGTCTTAGCCCTGGAGATGACACGGATGTTCAAAGAAGAACTGACAGGACAGTCAATTAAAGCACCGGAGTGGTCGAAATGACTAACCCCATACTCCAGATGCTGCTTGAGCGACTGCTGTGGCCGGTCCCTCGGGTCAGATGGGAAGTGGCTCGCAGTCTGGCTCGTCTTATTCGTGAAGGCGATAGGGAGGCTGCGAGTGGTCTTCTCAACTGGATCAGTGCTCGCCAGTTGGAAAGCGAAGTAATACTCGGTCTTGGCATTATTGATGCGTTTGATCTCGGTGCCTACTTTGAATTCGCTGATGTACATAAGGCTATTCAAGCCCCTTCACATCTTTCGGATTACCTCCTGAAGAAAAATTTTGCCAATGCGAGCGGCTTGTCCCCATTTCGTTACGCGATTTCACCACCCGAGCCAGCCACGTTACCTCAGCACGAGGAAGCCTGGTTTGATCGTTACCGCAAGTGGGCGGTGCCACCAATATTTTCGGGTGAGCTTACACGACTTCAAGAATCGACTGATTTCCCCTTTAGGAAGCGCTGGGAACACGATTGGCGCTGGCTACAAGCTACCCATCCTGGACCAGAAGCACAGTTCCCACACCTCTTCTCGAATGGGGACCGGGACCGCGTCGGTCAGTTCGACCTTGGACAGAGAGAACTTTATGTCTCCGCATATCTTCGGACGTTGGCTTTTGCAGCCAGACGTGGGCTACCGCATGACATCGCAGAGCATTACGCGATGATAGCTCTCACGATGAACCGGGGGTTAGCCGACCTGGAGCCTATCGATAGGCCAAATTGGGCGCAGAACCTTCTCCCTTGCGATGCTGGACGCACGAAGGAACTTGAAGAAAATATCTGGGCAAGCGCGGAAGCCTCTGTGGAACCCGGCGAAGTACTACTTGCTGTCAGAGTAGTCGATTTTGACACAGAGAGTTTTGTCGAATTTGACTCGACGCTGACCATAGGCCCATCCGGCTTCACTGCAGGTCCTGTCGAGACGGAAGAATTCAACGGACTCATAGTAAACGAATGTCCCGGCGAAATGGTAGGTCTGGTGGGTCGGAACGCAGGCATTGATTCCCTTGATATTGTGTATCCTCTTGCCCTGACTCAGAGCGTCCTACAGGATTTCATTGGGCGCGTCCACATAGGCATGGCCTGCGACATCAAGCTCGCATCACCATACGTGTTTGGAACTTCCGCCAATGTCCAATGTAGCCCTACCGAAATTCGTCTCGAAACAGGAGGAGAAGTGCTTTCTCGTTGGGTTCACTGGTATGCAGATTGGGAACCCACAATATTTACTGAACTCGAATCCGCTGTTGGATCAATGACAACGGTCCTAAAGTCAAGTTTGGACAAAGTTTGTGCTTCCCATGACGTAGAAATTGCACGGTTGATGCGGGTTCGCAGAGGAGTGAAACCTAAGGTTTATATGAAGCCTGAAGTCGAAGTTAATACTTACTGGATGTGATCAGGGATGGTACAAAAAATAATAAACCTGTTGTATGATCAGTTGCGCTCAGGAGGTAAAAAGTGTTCAAAGAACATGATCAAATCTTACTCACTGCCGATATAGTCGGCGATGAAGGAGAAGAACTGAAATCGGGTGACGTAGGTACCATCATCCACATCCACCCGGGAGAAGAGGCTCTTGTAGTGGAGTTCATGTCCCTCAATGGCGACACAGTGGCCATCGCGACAGTTTTGCCATCACAAGCGCATCCCGTGACCAACGCGGACCTCACACATGCGAGAACAGTTCTCCCAACCGCCTGCCCTTGAAATTAAAAGGGAATTGGGCCGACACTGTCGGCCCAATTGGCATCCTTGGCATACGGTGATGAAATTTCCGCACTTTTTATTGAAATTGGGCAAAGGATTTCTATTCGAGGGAAGACAAAAGCGGTTTACCTTCGACAACCGCCATTTCCATGTAGATCTCGTTTTATACAACCGGCTGCTACGCTGCTACGTTCTAATTGATCTCAAACGCGGCGAATTGACCCATCAGGACTTGGGCCAGATGCAAATGTACGTCAACTACTTCGACCGCTATGTGAAAACCGAAGACTAACTTCCAACCATCGGCATTGTGCTCTGCGCCCGTAAGAATGACGCCTTGGTCGAACTGACCCTGCCAGAAGAAGCCAATATTTACGCGTCGAAGTACCAACTCTACCTGCCATCAAAGCAAGAACTCGTGACCCAGCTTGAGCGCATTCAGAGAGAGCTTAGAAATGGAAAAAGTGATGGATAGCCTGACGCTCAGGATCTATGACAAGGCATCATAGAATCGTGAGAGAATGGGCTGATACATGTTCGGGGGGCGTAATCGGGCGCAATGGGAGCGCAATAGGGGCACTATAGGGGCACTATAGGGGCACTATAGGGGCACTATAGAGGTTCTATGGGGGCGCGTTGGAAACGCCAGTGGGACTCTGCGGTTGGCTTATTTTGGCTTATTCTGGCTTATTCTGGCCTATTCTGGCTTATTAGGGTCTTATTGGGGTCTTATCTGTTTTTCCACTGGCCGTACAGTCCCCGGCAAACGATATGTGTTCAATGATGGATAGCTTGACGCAGGAGCTATGACAAGCTGTAACAAGCCATCACAGAATCGCGGAAAAAAGTGACCCCCCCGACTACTCCGTAAAGGAGAGAGCCCCTTGGGCTCTTGTCATCGGGGGGGAACCTTTTATCCATTGGGCTGGATGAACCATGACGAAACAAATCTCTAAACCGCCATCGCCTCTTCTTTGAGATCATTCAGCCCTTCAAACTCGCGCCAGATATCGGCCATAGCATCCGTGCTATTTTCTCTGGAATTGACGTGTCGGGGTCTGAAAATCACGGCATACCGGATATCGGGTGAATGATTTGGACCCGCATTGTGATACATCTGGTGATGGCAGATCACCGCATCGCCCGCTTCGCCCATCAACTGAATCGGTCCGTGTGGCAAATCGATATCGGGAATCCGGCGATTTGCCTTTGCCGTCTCCACATAATTGGGATCTTTTTGAAACGCCGCCTCATAAGCGCGATGAGACCCCGGCCAAAAACAGAAATTGCCCATAAACGGCCGCGGAACCTCGTGAACCAGAACCACCACCAGCAGCGTCATCCCGCGACTCAACAACCCATCCTTCAACTTCCCACCCAAATCCAGATGCCCACCCCTCAGCGGACGCTCCTCTGCATCGGGAAAATTGAGCTTCACATTGCCTCCCTGCGGCTGGATCAACTTCCCCTCTCCCACAACTGACTCGCACAGAGTCCATAGCGGCGACTTATTAAACAAATCTGCAATCACCGGCTCATTGCTCAACCCCGGATTTCGTCCCTGTTGCATCACACGATAACGCATGTGATAATTAATCGCCCTGCGCGCTTGATCGGCCATCAACTTTGGCACAGCACCTCGAACAAGCACATATCCTTCTTCAAAAAACTGCTGCTTCTGCGCTCTGGTCATTTGCATAAGAACCTCCAGTTAAAGGTGAGACGTGAAACGTGAGACGACCCAACCCTAAGCCACCCCAATTCCCAAGTAGTCAGCGATCAGCAGTCAGTCCGCCCTACTCCCAATTCCTAATTCTTAATTCTTAATTCCCCTCATAATCCAGCACAACCTTAATCGCCTCGTCGCGATGATCGATAAACAATTCAAAACCCTTTTGCACCTCTGTAAACGGCAAATGGTGCGTGATAATCGGCGAGACATCGATGCGCCCCTGTGCGATCATATCCATAGCCAGGGGATAATCGTTCAACGAATCTGGCCCCACGGAGCCAATCAGCGTCACATTCTTACGGAAAAAATCGCGATAATTAAACGCATACACATCGTCATCGGGCACGCCAAATGCCAGTACCGTACCCAGACGTTTGGTTAAATTCAGACACAAATTGACCGTATCCTGATTGTGCCCCACAATCTCCACCACCAGATCGGCCATCCGCCCATCCGTAATATCTCTCACAATACCCACCACATCTTCCCTATCGGGATTCACCACATGCGTCGCCCGCATCTTTTTGGATGCCTCGAGACGAAAATCGACCGTATCCACGGCAACCACGGTCTTCGCCCCCAAATTGCTCAGCAAATGCGTCATCAACAAACCCATTGGACCCTGCCCCACCACCACGGCATCCCGATTGATAATATTGCCCAACTTGCGACACGCCCAAATCACCGTCCCCAAAGGCTGAGACATCAACAATTCATCGAGAGGTTTATAATCTGCGAGATGCACCCCCACTCTTTCGCTCGAAATATAATACTCAGCCAACCCACCAATACCCGCCGTGGGCCGCGCCTGCACAAAATCCCCGGGCTGAAACCGATCCGACGACGACGCAACCACCGTTCCAATACACTCGTGTATTGAAGTCCCGATATTCATCGGATACACCGCGGCCGGCTGTTTCAATACAAACTTTGGCGAATCCGACCCACAAATCGCGGTCATATGCGCCTTAACCTTTATCGACCCCTTTGGAAAATCCTCAATATTCGGCTCATCAGCCTCAAACATCTCAATCTGCCGATGAGCGACAACATGTGCTGCTTTCACCAATTCCTCCTTTAGAAACTGTCAGATCAATCCGCCGCCTCAATCTGCGAAGTCTCCAACTCACTGCGCTTTCCCAACCATATAAACACACCGCCAACGACCAGCACAAAACCGCCCACAAACAGAATCCCCAGACGGCCGATCAGTGGATTGGGCAACAAGACAAGCGTGCAAATCAACCCACCAATAATCGCAGCAAAACTACCGATAATTTTGAGCTGACGCAAATCATTTGGTATGCCGATCTCTTTCTCAAAATCAACAGGAGTCAGCATGCGATCAAAAAAGTCCTGCGCCTGTCTCTTATACAATTCCGGTGCGCGATTCCAGAACGGCATTGTCAACAAATAAACCACTATCCCCACGGCGAGATTGGTAAATACCTTCTGCTGAAATGACCAGGTCTCGCCAAAGAGTTCCGCGCTGAAAAATCCGATTGCCGATGGAATCAGCGTCACACACACCGTCACAATAGCCGCCCAACTCGGCGACGTGCGAATAAACAGCCCCATCAACGCAGGGACAGCCATCGGCAGAGCCAGCAATGCGCCGATATTCAACATATGCTCGAACACCCCTCTGCCCTCTGTATTTGCAAAATACGTGGCAATACTCACAATGCACACCCCAAACACCGCAGAAAACACCTGCCCCAGCCGCATCAGGCTCTTGCCCTGCATAGTCGCCCGTCCAAACAACCGGCACAGCGTCGGATAAATATCATTGGTAAAAATCGCCGCATTGCGATTCAACCCCGAATCCATCGAACTCATCGTCGCCGCAAACATCGCCACCACCATCAGCCCCGTCATGCCCAGCGGCAACACATTCAAACTCGCAATAGCATATGCCGCTTCAGCAGCCTTGGGAATATCGACCGCCATCACCTCGGCGTGAAACAAAAGCCGCGCAGTCATCGGCGGAATAAACCACAGGAACGCACCCGCGGTCATCAGCACAAAACCCAACCACGCCGCCTTTTGCGCCTCGCGTCCATCCTTCACCAGAAAATACCGCTGCGCCGACGTAAGCGTATTATATCCAATCACATTCTTCAGCAGCATCGCTATAGCCCACGCATACGTATAAGCCCGCAGCGGAAACTGGTCAGGGGCATTAAACACGCCATAAGCCGACGACAGCCCCATATTCTGAATCCCCTGAAACAGCGCACCCACGCCGCCGAGCTTCGCCAGACACAACACCCCCACCAGAATGGTAATGGGAATAAGTATAAGCGTCTGCAGAAAATCCGTAGCCGTCACCGCCCAGCTACCGCCAATAAGCGAATAGAGCAACACCACCGCCCCCACCACCACGATCACCTGCTCAATTTTATATCCAAACACCGCCGAACAGAAAATCGCCAAACCCAGAAGATGCAGCGACGAATACAGGGTCTGCATGACAAATGACATCCAGGCGTAAAATTGTTGCGTTGGAATGCCAAAGCGCAGACGAATGACCTCGGGGCCTGTAATAGCCCGGGTCTGTCGAAACCATTTGGCGAGAAACAAACCGTTAATTGCAAACCCCACGGAATTTGCCAGATAAATCACCAGCACACTCCAGCCAGCTTCATAAGCCGCACCCGCCGCACCCGAAAAAGTCCACGCACTAAACGCCGTCATAAACGCACTCGACCCCACCAGCCACCAGGTGCCCTTGCAACCGTTTCGGAAATAGTCACTCACATTTTCATTAAATCGGCGAAACACCATGCCCACCCCAACCAGCACACCCAAATAACATCCAATCACAACGTATTCAACCGAAGTTTCACTCATAGGGAATTCTCCGATCACCAGTGATGCACCAGATGCCCCTGCCCAAAGAAAAACAGCACATCCGCAATAAAAATCAATCCAATACCCAGAACATAACCGAGCATCAGCCCCATAAACAAAGGCAGAGATTGGCGATAAAGTCCAATACCGCCAATTTTTAGCAGAACGGATTTCACCATCCACGCCACAAAAACAGTAAACACCTGCCGCTGCAAAATACCCGTTGTAAACACCGTCAATCCAATCGGACTTAGCGGCCACCACAAAAACCGATAGCGCAAAAAACTACACACAGCAGTGAGAGCCGCACCAATACCAAAAAACATCAGCCTGTCCAGACTGATGCCAAAGGGATTTTGCAATTTCATCACCACATTGCTAAAAATCACCACATTCCCGGAATTAAACGTATAAACATTAAAATTATACGCGCCATACATATATCCCAGATACAACGTGAACACCGCCGAAATAACCATCGACACCACCAGGGCGCACATCGTTGTCCAGAATAGCGAGCGGGTCTTGAGCTTGAGCCTCGCGCCCATCTGCGCAATATGTGCCAGCGTAGAAGCACCAAAAGTATTGCCCAGGCCAAACGTCGAATAAGACAGCGCCAGAGATGCGGCACTATTGGTATCCATCTGCCGAATACCAATCGTATAAAACGTAAAACTCTGCGGCGTAATAGGCATCCGCGCATAAGCCAACCCCGACTCGGCCACAAACCGCGTCACGCCCACCGTCATCAAAATCAGCGCAAAAAGAAAAACACCGGACACGAGCGCGGACATGCCCGAATGCCACAACCAGAAAAAGAGAAATACAGACCCCACGATAATACCCCACACCGCCGCCCGATAAGACAACAACTCATCCGAATCATCCACAGCATCATCGCCGCGCATCGCCTTGCGCCACACATCCCGCAAATGCGCGCGCGCCATCCACATACTCAACGCCGTAAATACAAAAAAAGCCCCCATCGCCTGCCAGCCCAACGCAGCACCGCCGCGGGACCCCCAGATATCAGACGCCCCAATAGAATATCCCAAACGGTCAAAAACACCGGTTTGAACAATGCCCAGCGCGTAGAAAAACCACAGACTGAACAACACATCGAGATTGGTAAAAAACGCGAACCCCAGCACAAAAAAATTCAATTTGATCGTAACACTTGGAAACCCGCGCCCAAGTGGCAAAGCCCATCTATCCATCAACGGAATAGGTGGAAATGTGTGCCAAAAATAGCCCACGATATTCCACACCACCACAACCACGGGAATTGTCAGTCCAACCCAGAACAAGCGAGAATGCAGAAGCCTGTATTTTCCTGCCTCAACCTCCTCCAACATCGTCAGCGGTACTTCGGCCAGGGGAAAAGGCAGGCGCTCTCGATCCACCCACTGTCGCCGCAACACAGCCATCAGCGCCACGCTCACCAGCGCCAGTGCAATGAGAAAAACACCCCACCACACAAGCGGCGTCATCCACGCATCCCAGGGAATATCAACGCCAGGGGGTTTGCCCTCAAAAAAATACGTCATCTGATTGGCGTGATTGGGCGGCGCGGCCCACTTTGGCAATCCATCCAACAAATAATCGCCCCACTGATTCTCGGGCGAGGCGTAATAATAAGGCGCGGCAATGCCCCCAATGAACAAACCCATAAAATTCGCCGCTGGCACAGCCCCTGCAATCCACCCCATTGAAAAAACCACCACCATCTCGCCCTGCGACAATGCCCATTGCGGCTTTACCCGCGCAATCAGAGCATTCAACGGCCACGCCAGCACCGTGAAAACCACCATAGTTGCCATGGGCAAATGGGCAAAAACCATGCGCGACGAATGCACGATATAGGCCGAATAAGCGGGCAACAAATTCACCAGAAACGTCACCGCAATCCCCACGCAAAAAGCGCGTGCAGTTACGCTCAGGTGCTTGCTCGCTGGGTACAAATCCCCATCCAACGCTTTCAACTCGGCCATCGCAATCCCTCAAAAACTTAGGGCAGGTCCTGCGCTACAGTATCTTCCGCGCAATGTACCTCAAAAAGAAAATGTGTGCAAGGAATCCATCCCCTGCACACACCTACGTTAGCGATCAATCACAGACAGATATTAGAACGACCCACTAACAGCAACGCGCAGCGGTGCATCAAAATACACACCGCCATCGCTATACGACAGATCTACGCGAATATCTCGCCCGCCAAAATCGTACTTTAGGCCAGCACCCAGACTGTAATCCTCCACATCGTAGTTGACCTTATACCCACCGCGCAATGCGAGCATATTGGCAATCCACAACTCACCGCCAAAATTCCACCGTTGGCCGTAATCAGTTGCCATAATGGTCTCGGCTGCAAGCGTCAAATACGTAGGGTCGCCTTGCTCACCATAGACTTCACCTGCCAGCCCAAAATTGAAATTGATCGGCGGTGAAAACTGCTCGGTCTCCACAGTAATCTCAGTACCCACATTACGCGCGGCGGCGGCAATACGCAAACTGCGATAGCCCGTATATGCCGAAATGCCAAGGTCAAACTGAAATGTACTCGTCGTTTTGAGCACCAGATCTTCCTGAACCCACCGCGCCTGTACACCCCAGGATACTTTATCGGTCATCTGACGAGCAAACATAAACCCAATAGCTGTATCGCCCCCCTGGATCATGCGCCCGGTACCCGTGGCCTGAAAGATCGTCGTTTCCTCCACCTCTTCGGGCACAAAGCTCACAATTGAAACGCCAAATGTATTGCCGCCCCATTTGTAAGCCAAAGCCCCCGAATACAATCCCGAATTGACCAGCCAGCGCGTGTACGACAGCGCGTACTCGCCACCCGAGACAAATCCCAATGCACCGGGATTGTAAAAAGACGCATCAATCCCGCCATTCATCGCGACAAAGGCTTCGCCCATAGCCACGGCACGGGGCGATGCACCGATTTTGAGAAACGCCAGCGACGACTGGCCCTTCACCGGCAAAATCGTACCGTATTCGCCAAAATCCGACTGTGCAAAGGCCGGTCCTGTCATCAGCCCGACCATCAGCACCAGTAATATTCGTTTGTTCATGTTGGGCTCCCCTTATCTCAAAATGTAAAACGTCCCCGTCACCGTTTGCCCCATACTTTCGGGCGTCAGCGATTCAACGACGTAAAAATAAATCCCGCTGGCCACATCCGGCGCAGTCACATTGCGTTCAATTTGGAACCACGACGCTTCGCCTGAACTGGCATCGTCGTGCAGGATTTCACCCACAATATCACCCGCCACATTGAAGATCAGCACGCGGCTTTTGGGGGGCAACCCCAGAAAGCGGATTTTTTTTGAACTCTGGTAATTATAAGCTGATTCCGACAAACTGAACGGATTGGGCACCACGCGCACGCGCTTTTCCGGCCATGACGGCGCCAGGCCCGGCTGAAACGGACTGAGGTCCAGGTTCACGCGCTGCTCGGGGGCAGAATATCCACCTTCGAGTCCAGCCTGTAAATGGCCCTGTACTTCTTCGGGCAAATCAGCCATACTCGACATGCCATTGCTCCACGAATCGCGAGGCTTCGCAAAAGCCCGCACATTGTAAAAGTACCGGAATCCGGCAACTGCCGTATTATCGCGCCACACGTATTGACCACCCGAATAGTCCCAGGTGGATCCGGAGGTACCTGCAGTGACTGTACCGACGTGTTCCCAGGGGCCAAATTCCTGATAGGCAGATCGGAAAACGCGATATCCCGCCACATCGGCATCGCCAAAATCGGGGTTTACGGATGATTCGGCATCGCCGTTCCACGTCAATGTAATCTCTGCATCCTGATTCACCCCCGGCGAAAACTTAACATCGGGCGGATAATCGGGCAGATCGTACATATTGTCGTACGCAAATTGCGCGGCCTTTAAATGCGCCACAAGAGCGGCTTCTCCCTTGCTCAACCGCGCCAATCGTTCTTCTACGGGCAGTGGAATGTCTTTCAAACAAAATGTCTGCACATCCACTGCATACGCCGACTGGCCTTCGCGGGATATCGCCTGTGCGCCTGTCCCGGCGACATAAGCCACTACGATTTTGGCCTTCTCGCCCACAGCCAGATTATACGGCCCAAAAGTGAGTGCATTGGCCATTGCATTGACGATCGTTGGATTGTCATCGGTTGTTCCCGAAAACGTTTCGTAAATGCCCTGCTCAGAATCGCTCTGCAAATTCGGTAAATCCGTGTTCAAACCCCAGAAATCGCGTGTTTCCCACCACTTTGACGTCCTGGGTTGTTCGCCTTGCGGATTGACGTATTTGCCCTGATCATTGGCATTGAACACATGCGACGGTCCACTATCGCGATAGGCCAATGGCGCAACGCCCACGTATTGCGGCGATCTCATCTGTCCGTCAAACACACCGCCCGGCAACCTTTTCGCATTGCCGTGTACGCTTTCAATATAAACGGGTTGTCCGGTGTCTTCTTCAGCACGCTGGATACTGTCGCCGTCCCACTGATAGTTCATCTTCAAATCGACGTATTCAGCAGGTCCGTCGTAATTCGGCGCTCCCGTATAGCGATATTGATCGTCTTGTGGCTCATACGACCCGGGCATGCCCGATCCGATGCTGTTCCAATTGCCCTCGCCCGACATGCTCACCGTAAAGCCCTGAACAAATGAGAAATACGCACCCGTTAGATTATGCCCTGCGCCACCGTTCACATCGGCCACACCATCGCCATCGGAATCACCTGTGTTCTCAAATTCCACTTCCAAAATAAAGAAATCATCAAAGCCCTGATAACTCCAGGCCATGGCTTTGCGCGTGATCGTAATACCGTGTTTGGTCGTCCATTTGCTAAAAACGATATCTTCTGCGCGATCGTCCTTATCGGCGTCCATGTACTGCCCCCACCGATGATTCAAGACCTCATAGGGCACGCCCGTTCTCGGCGCATCGGTTTGCAATGCAGCACCGGGATACCAGTTGGGCATAACTGCTCCCGCACCCAGCCCATGAGGCGGCACATCGACCTGGTACCCCCAATTGGCTTCGGGGCTATTGGCAATATCGTAATACATCGGCGCAATATCAGCCGAAGGCGTCCACGGTCCCGAATACGACACACCGTATTCGCCACCGACATTGGTCAGTACCCATATACCTTCTCCCGCCGACAAATTCTGTGCCTCATTTTTTTGCTCGGCCCAGCTAAAACCGTTCTTCTTGCCAAAATACTCAATATAGTCAGCACCCGCCATATTGAGCATAAGGCCATTGCCCATGCCCGGATACGTCAAGCGGGGTGCGCCGCGAGAACTTCGATCATCCCAGACGCCGCCCTGAGTCCCCTCATTGCGAAATCCGGTCCAGAGTTGCCCGCGCGTGAGTTGTCGCATATTCTGCGTGTCCAGAGCATACGCACCTAACGCCCACCCGACAACCACTATCATCAGGACAGCAGCAAAAAATTTCCTGTTCATATCACTATCCTCCAATTTTCAAAACTGAATTTCCAGACCGATTTCCACTTCGCGCGGATTGTACCTGTAGCGCGTGGCTTCGTTTGGATCACCATAAAGCAAATACTCGGTATCATCTGGCGGGGGTAGCCGTTGTCCGTACTGCACATAAGTGAAATCCGAATTTCGGCTCTCGGTACTCTTTTCATTGAACAAATTGCTCACCTCCACAAATAATGTGGGACGCAAATTGCCAACAGCCCGGAAATCTTTGGCCGCGTACAGATCCGTCTTCATTACCGTTGCTCCGGTGCGAAATTCGCGCGGGCCAACCGGGGGAACATACTCAAACGGCTCGCCGCTGAAAATGCGGTAGATCATACTCATGCGAAGCCCTCCAAATGGATTAATCGCACCCATTTGGGGACCATAAGCCATCGGCGTCGCATAATACAACTGAAGCGACAACTGATTCCTGCGCTGTCCGCCGGTAGGCTCTGCCGAAAAAACCTGTCCATTTGAAGCTGTCCATATCCCGTTCTCATTGGTTTTGATAGGGGGCTGCCAGGGGCCTGCGCCGGGGCCTGGTCTCCCGGCCTGCTCGGTCCACGACACGATATTTGCCTCGGCTCTGGCACTGATATCAGCCACTTGCTCAGATGTGAGTGGCACAGGCCTTTCCGAACCGTCGGATTGCACTTCCCAATCGGTCCAGTAATGTCCGGCACTAATAAAATCGGCATCGGGAAGTACATACCAGTTCGCAGAGTGCTTCCCGTAGTGAATGCCGCCCGGATCGCGCACCCATTCGGCATTGTAGGACAAATTGAACTGGAAATTATTGCTAAACGTCTTTTTTAGCGACAATTCGAGGCCGCGCGCTGTTTGCCAATAGGTATTGCGTATGGCATTGACCTGAGCGGACTGGCCCTTGAGCGGATCTACCCAATAGGAAATGTTATTGCTGGCGTACAGCCCCTCATCGCGCCGATAGTGTGCCGTAATACTCGCCGTATAATCGGACACAAAATTCCAGTCCACCCCTATTTCCATACTCGTCGTACGTTGGGGTTTCATGCCATCGGACGGTTGACGCGCCGTGGTATGCACTTCCATAGCATTCCACTTCTCGGTCTCATCGATCATGCCATTGCCGTTGAGATCGTTATCCGGCGCCTCGCTTGAAAACTGCCTGCGATGGGTTTCGAGAAGCACGGGAAAGATATTCGCCCGACCAATAAAATAGTGCGCTGCCAGGCGATCTGTAATCGGATGAGACAGGCCCACGCGCGGACTCAATGCCGTCATCGTTGGCGTCGAACTGTCGAGATGGTCTATCTCATATCGCGCCCGCGTAAACGTGCTGTACATAGGCGATTTGCCCAGCGCCTCTCCCATTGAGCCGTTGCGCCCAAAATTGTAATAATCCCAGCGCAAGCCCAGATTGGCGACCAGCCCCCCGTACTCGATCTTGTCCTGCACATACAGGTTCAGCGTCCACGGCTTCACATTTTTACCCAACTCAAAACCATCGGCTACAAACTCGAGAAAACGGCTCTTGGTATTGTCAAAATCCTCCCGCGTGCGGTGATACGCCCGCTGCGTGAGCACCAATCCCGTCTGAATCAAATGCGACCGGTTGACCTGACTCACAAAATCGTATTTGATGCCGTATTTCGTATCTTCCTCTTCGGTGTATTCGCGCAACAACGTGGGCAAATTGAAAAATCCCGCCTTATCTTTGCGCACGGCTTCGGTAGCATCCGGCACATCGAACGCATTGCGATCGTATTTGTTGTAGAAAAATTTCAGATCGTAATACGTGTTTTTGCCCAATGTATGTGTCAGCGTCAACACCTGGAGTTGCCGAGACAATGTATAAGTGCCCGAAGCTGAAAAATCCTCGGGAAAGAAGATGTTTTGTGCATTGTTGCGCGTCGATCCCTGAAACCGATCCGAACGTTGATACATCCCCAGTGCTTTAATCTTGATATCTGCACTGGGCCGATACGTCAACGTCGCTTGCATGCGCGGTGGATCGTCCGACACCTGTTCAGCCGCTGGGAATCTGGCCGGGCTGCGCGCATAACTCAAACTGGCAAAAAACGAAAAATCGCGTGCAAGCGGCCCGCCCAATGTGCCTTCCAGACGGTGCCCTCGTTTGTCCGTATATTCAACGCGCTCGTGCGCCATACGCTCGACATCGTCACCCGTTCCCAGGGTGCGATCTGGTCCTGGATCCATATATGTTTCGTTCACCCAATCGGGATTGTCCCACTGCACATTGTCTTCAAAGTTAGGGCTTTCATAAACATCTCTGCCCCAGTGTTTTTTGCCCGCAGGTGTGAACTTATACTCCACCCGGCCAGAGAAATTGCCCCGGCCCTCTTTTGTCACCAGACTCACAATACCAGCACCCGCATTGCCAAACTCCGCATTCATCCCGCCAGTGAGCACACTCAATTCTTGAATAGCTGTGGTATTCACGCCAGTGAGCAAGCTCCGATCAACCTCAATCCCATCGATATAATAGCCCACCTGCGTCCCCGTCTGCGCCCGCGTCGTACTTCCGCGAATGCGGTTGGTGCCATCCAGCGCCATACCCGGTTGCAACGCGATCAATTGCGACGTCGATCTCACCTGTGGCACAGCCTGAATATCTGCCGAAGAAACCACGTATTTGCTCGTGGTTTTATCCGGCTCAACAGGCGGGCGCTCCGCAACAACAATCAACTCGGCCAATTCGAGACTGGCCTCTTTCAGTGCAAAATTCACCGTAGATGTATAATCCACAATCACCTGCACGGCTTCTTTCTTCTCTGTGCCATAGCCCACCATCGTCGCCGTAAGGCTGTACATGCCGGGATCTACAGCCAGAATTAAATAGCGACCTTCTGCATCGGTAGTAGCTCCTTTGCGGGTTCCTTCGAGCGTCACATTCGCGCCCGGCAAAGACTCACCCGTGGCGGCATCTGTGATGACACCCGTGATTTTCCCCGCTGTTGTCGCCATGGCCGATGTACCCATCAGCAACAACAAAATAAAACCCAATATTAACCGCTTCATAACCCTCTCCTCTTTGAGATCTACCAGTATAATTTGAACGCCGTCCTGAAATCGAACATCGCAATGGGAAATACCCCGGGCAGATCCCACGCTTCCATCGGACGCAAATCACCCAAAATCATGTGATAACGCCCGCGGATATCCAGCCCGAATCGCCCCTGCACCACCGTCATGCCCAACCCCACATTCGCACCGAGAGCCGTATGTTCATCCTCTCGATCATCCAGCATCAGATCTGCATTCAAAGGCTCCTCTTTTTGCCCCGGATAAATCAGACCAGTAATCCGATCCTGATAATCGTAGAACCCCGCACCCACAGCGATATATGGCAAAAGCTGCAAATCACTGCCGGACTTTCGGGTATTCAGATACGCCAGAGCATTGATCAAAAAGCTGTTGAGATTAAACCGAGAATTGGCATCTGGACTCAAATATTTTTGCTTATCAATGGGCCACGTAAATGCCAGACCTTCGATCTTTCCGTCATCCATTGTCAGGTGATGGTATTCAAACTCCATCGTAGCGCGCGAACTGACCTGATAATCCAGCACCGCACCATAAACCTGAGAAGCCGAATACCGATCGTGGAACCCCAGCACGGGCACGCTGCGGTTAAAAAACACGCCAGCGCCGTATCGAGCCTCCTGGGCAGAAACCGGCACCGCGATCAACAATGCCAGCAGCCATGCGTTCAACATCAAATATCTATTCATAGATATGCCTCCTTTTAATAATCAACGGTTGTATAACATTCCACATCTCATGTCATATTGTCTCCTTTCCAGGGAGCACAAGGGGTTATCTCTATTGAAGCGATGTACAACTTCGCTCACACCCCCAGCTTCTTGATAAACGCCAGATTCTTCGCGTGATCGGCATTTGGATCATCGCCCGAAGGCGTCTCCAGAACAATATACCCATCGTAACCGATCTCGCGCATCGCAGCATCTACCGAATCAAAATCCACGCGCCCGTCTCCCAACGCCTGCCGGTCCGTATCCTTGGCGTGAATCATCCCGACCCCCTCACTTCCCAACTTCAAAATTTCCTCAGCCGGATCCTGTCCGCGCGTCATCGTATTGCCCGTATCGTGATACACCTTCACCGCACGAGACCCCACGCGATCCAAAATCATCACCAGTTGATCCGCACTAAATGTCGTCTCCAGATCCAAAATCACGTCGTGTTCTTCCGCAACCTCACCCAGTGCTTTAAACCCATCCACCAGTTGATCCCACGTCGCATCCGGCCACTCATCCATATCTCGCGGAAACATCGGCACCAGAATATGCCGCGTATCAACCGCCGCACACGACGCAATCACATGCGTTAAGATCTCAACGCCCTCGGCGCGTATTTCCGCTTCTGGCAAGGCGGGATGAAATTGCGAAAACACCCCCGGCGACAGTGAAGAAATCTCAACACCCGCCGCATCTGCCAACCCCTTCAACTTCTCTGCCCCGCCATCCTCCCACAAAATATTCTCCCCATAGTCTCGCCCAACACAAAACTCCACCCCGTCAAACCCAATATCTTTCGCCACCGAAAACACCGTATCCATCGGTGCTTTTAACATATTATCTCGAATACCGTATTTCACAACAGATCTCCTTTATCGTGTAAATGTGCGGAAGAACCCTTGAAACGCTGTCAACAGAAGATTTCGTCTCCAATATCTAATTGCGGCAACACCGCACACAACACCTTCGCAAAGGCTTGCCGCTCGGCGGATGGCCCCACGGTCACGCGAATGCAGCGGTCGAGCGGAGCCACGCCCGGCATCCGCACGAAGACCCCGTGCTGCAAAAGCATCTGCATCAGCCGCCGCGCTCGTTCGCCACTACCCACGTCGAGGGCCACAAAATTAGTCGCCGAAGGCACCGTTTGCAGCCCCAATTCCGCCGCCAGCACCGCGTATTCCCGTCGGCCTTCCTCTACTTGCCGCACTACCGAGCGCACGAACGCATCGTCGCCCAGCGAAGCAAGTGCCCCGGCTTGGGCGATGCGATTGACGCCAAAGTGATTGCGCACCTTGTCGAGCGCGGCCACCACATCGCGGTGTGCCAGCGCGTAGCCGACCCTGGCCCCAGCCATGCCATGCACCTTGGAAAACGTCCGCAACCGCACCACCTGTGCCCGTTCCACTTCCAGCGGCAACAGGGCATCCTCCGGCGCGAAGTCGATATATGCCTCGTCGAGCAGCAACACACAATCCGGCGGCAACACCGCGATAAAATCCCGCAACTCGTCGGCTCGCTGATAGGTGCCCATGGGGTTGTCGGGATTGGCCACGTAGATCAGCTTGGGGCGCACTTGCCGCGCCTTGTCCAACAGGGCCGGCAAGTCCTCCCGATCCGCGCGATAGGGCACCTTGTGCAACACCGCCCCGTGCCCCTCGACGTGGTAGTTAAACGTGGGATAGGCCCCCAGCGACGTCACCACTGCGTCGCCCGGCTCGGCAAAAAGGCGCACCAAAAGCTCCAACAACTCGTCAATCCCCGCACCCAAGACGACCTCTTCCCGCGCCACCCCGTGCCGCACCGCCAACGCCGAGCGCAGCTCGTATCCCTCTGGATCGTTGTACCAATGCACTTGCTCCACCGCCTCTACCATGGCCTGCCGCGCCCGCGGCGAGATACCAAAATTGCTCTCGTTAGCCCCAACTCGCAGGGCGAGCGGCTGCCCTTGCTCCCGCTCCAATGCCTCGGGTGGTACAAAGGGAATGGTCGCTGGCAGGGCGCGGACGATGTGCGTAAACGGCAACACGGGTTAAGACCACACGTAGATTTCGTCGTCGTCTTCGGCATAGCCAATGAAGACGGCGAGCACCACCCGCGGATCGGCGCACTCGTCCGGCCCCACGGGCCGCCAAGCGGCTCTTGTGTGACCCTGTGGATACTTCAATTCGGATCCTTCCTTTTGCACGTTGACAAGAATCACATCCCCCATACCACAACCGCCCCCCTTCGGTTGCCTCGCGGCGATACACCTTGTCGTCCCACGACGCGTCCTCACTGCGGTCGAAGAGTACCACTGCCACCGTGCAGCGGTCCAGGTAGGCGCGTGTCTGCGCCAGTCCTTCGCGCAGCGTCCGCTTAGCCTTTGCAGATGCCCTACGCCCAATTCTTCGGCCAGGCAAAATGCGCGTTGATATCTTCCACGTATTTCATCGGCTCATTGGGTTCAATATCAAACAGCGCGTCCAGCACCTCCACCCCGTGCTGGTATGACTTTGTCTCCTTACTTTCGAGCACGCCAAATAGCATCATCGATTTATCGCCCGATAAAACCGCTTCGAGCGTACGCTCCATATTGAGCCAATCGGGATAAATGCACTCCAGCATAATCTTCCTCGGCAATGGCGGCACGCGCAAAGGCTGAATCCCCTTCTTATTCACAATCGCGGGCACTTCCACCGCCACATCGTCGGGAATGCCCGGCAAAACGCCGCAATTGGGCATATTCACCTGAAACTGACCTTCCACATTATTGACCAGCCCATTCATAATCGGAATATGCTGCTCGTGCGTCATCTGGTCGCCAAACAAATCAACCGGTCGAATTTTCTCATCATAAGCCGCCGCCTTCATCTGCTCGTATTTTTTTGCCTTACCCGCCAGCACCGCATCGCGGCCGGCCGGCGTGTCTTTACCGCCATTGGGATCGTACCAGTATTTCCGCGCATCCAGATCCGTATGATACCACCAACCGCCTCGCCGAGGTGTATCGCCAATAGGCATCAAGCCATACATCCTGTATTGATGAATCGAAGCGCGCGACATCTGCGTGGGAATCGCCTTCCCTTCTCGGGCCAACCGCTCCCAATACGCCTCGCTCTCCTCAGCAATCCATTGATCCAGCTTTGGATACATATCCTCATTTTCATAGATAAAATCCGTCATCCAAATATTGTGATTCAACCCCGGAGCCTGCCAGGTCACCTCATCCGGGTCCAATCCCAATGTGCGCGCCACACCCGCGTACCCGTAATGCCCGTGACACAACCCGCACACCTTGATGCCCGTCTCCCGCGTCATCAATGTCGTACCTGCAAAAACCGGATTACCTGCCAGCAAAATCCACGCATCGGGACACAGCTTCTCCATATCCCTCGCCACATCCAGCATCAGCTGCAAATTGTGATACTCGGGCATCCCGGTTTTATCGTAAAAATAACCGAGCTTCGCTGTCATCTTGCGCCGTCGCTGCATAAAATACTCATTGTGCGTCACCGTTGCCGTATTGATAACAAAATCGGCGTCCTGTAACGCGGCCTTCCTGCTCGTCGTTTTCTCAAACGTCATATCCGCGCTCAAATCCTCAGCATACCGCCGCCCGAGTTCGTAAATCACATCGAGCACTTCCTCATTGATATCCATAAAACAAATGTGGCTGCCATTCAACTCCTTTGTCAGACACAAATCCTTCACCAGCCCGAGCGAAAACACCACGCTACCCGCACCAAAAATCGTCACCTTATTTGCCATTGCACACTCCTTAATGTCAATTAAGAATTAAAAATTAAGAATTGGCCCCGCTTCCCGCCTCCAATGAACTACTACGGTTCATCCGTAGTTTATCATTCGCATTCCTTAGTAAAACATGTAAAAACCAGACCACTCAAAATAATTTACGACATAGCATCTAAACCCGCCAGTCATTCAGAAACGGGTGTCATCCGAAAAAAACAGCGCAAAGACCTTGACATGAGGTACAATATATGTATAATTATATGGATCTAAATATGCTAATCAATATGAAATTGTGTAATCTCATGAAAGAAGTATTGTGAATATAGATTACATAAATACCCCTTCTGATCTTGCAGAAGCGATCGAACAAGCAGAAGTCATTGAGGACTTTCTGCCATCACTCTACCAACTTGATCTGAAGGAAGCGACAGGGAACAGGTTTGATTCCTTCATGGTGAAAGAAAAAAGTCCCATAACAAACTTCGAGTGGGATATAAACAAAGATCGTATCAACCAATCTAAACACCAAGTATCATTTTCCGAAGCCCAGCTTGCGTTTATGGATCCTCATCGCATTATTGCCGTTGACCATAAACACAGCATCTCTGAAGAAACGCGGTATTTTTGTTTTGGAAAGGTTGGCGATCGCGTATTGACAGTCCGTTTTACTTATCGGGCAGACAACATTCGCATATTCGGTGCCGGTTATTGGCGCGCAGGAAGGAAGCGTTATGAGCAAGCAAAAATATGAGAAAGCACCTTCTGATATTTCAGAAGCAATCGAACAGGCAGAAGTCATTGCGGATTTTCTACCGCCACCAGACCAACTCGTCCTCAAAGAAGAAACCGTGCGGATCACGTTGAACCTCAACAAAAAAAGTGTTGATTTCTTCAAACTAAGAGCACAAGAAAACGGCATTCCCTATCAGCGTATGATCCGCAAAGTCCTCGACATTTACGCCGAGCGATTTTTGTAAACCGCTCGATTTGTGATCTCCTCTGACCAATACTTCCCCTATAAAAACTCAACGATTCAGACGCCTTTTCCACTCATCGCCATCAAATTGTGGATGATACACCTCGCTGAAAAACCGACGGTGTTCTGGCGAGAGTGAACCGAGCATCTCGTCTGTAAATCCGGGCTTGTGATGGCGTACATTGATGTGATTATAAGCATAAAACAGAGCCATCCGCGGCTCGTCCTGTGTCCAAACACAAGACGTATGGCGCACCGCCTCGGAAAAAACCAGCAAGGAACCTGGCGGACAGCCATACGTATCCCAAACCCCCGAATCGGGATCGTCGAACAAAGGCAGCTTTTTCCTGTAATTGGACTTGTGGCTCCCCGGAATAAACGCCGTCCCCCCTTTGCCCTTCTCCACGCCATTTAATTCCCAAACCACCCTCGTCATCCCGGAATAAATCCGCCCATCGTGGTACTGATAGCTATAATTGGGATTCACGGACTTACCCCCGGCATGCGGCGTCCATCCCCTGTGATTATCTCCCTTAAAGCGATAACTCAAAAATGCGCCTTCCAGGCGGATCTTCTCAATCTCATCGTCGATAACCGTATGCAACACCCGCATAATCGCCGGATGATCGATCAATTTCGACGCGGGACCACCCGGCAAACAACGCGCCTCAGGTGGCAAAGACGCTTTATCGGTACGCAATTTCTCACACTGTTCCTTAATCGGCGCAATCTCATCCTCGCTCAAAACAGCCGGAAAAAGAATATACCCCTTCAGGTCAAACATCACGGTCTCTTTCTCCGTCAAAGTCGGTGTCCATTCTTTTGCCGAAATACCCATCGCAAAACCTCCTGTTTTCATGAATTAAAAATTAAAAATTGAGAATTAACCCAACCAGCCCCAGCCCCCAAGCAGTCAGCCCGCCCAACTACCCAACCCTTAATGAACTACTACTGCATCGTGGCGTAAGTCATGACCCATATAGACATGAACAGCAAAACCTTCTGGATTGCGGCTGAAACCATGCCGCAATGACAATCGCAAGTAAGATTGATATGGCTATACTTTTTTGCCGCGATGTACTACACAGTTGTACACTGCTCCCTAATTCTTAATTCTTAATTCCTAATTTTTAATTTCTTTCTACCCACCACATATCCCGATGCTTTTCAGCCAATGCCTTGAGTTCTTGCGCCACCTCGGGATACTCATCAATCACATTGGTCGTCTCGTAGGGATCGTTTTCCATATCAAAAAGCGATAACTCGATATGCGCGGTCTCGTATTGCCCTGGCTCTCCGTCATTACCCGCTTCCACAAGCGTGCGATAATCGTGTGGCAAATGCAACTTCCACTTGCCATCGCCACTGACCACCCCATCGAAATTCCGCCCGGTTGACACCGGATAATACACATGGGAATTGGCCGCACCCGGCTGGCACGTCACAATATCCCAAACATCGACCCCATCAATCTGATAATCCGGCAAATCTGCCCCCGCCAACTTAGCAAAGGTCGGCAAAAAATCCACCGAACAAAATGCCTGATGCGATACCTCACCCGCGGGAATGCCATTGGGATAGTGCATCACACACGCCGAACGCGTACCCCCGTCAAAACCCGTCCCCTTCGCCTCGCGATACGGCGTCCTTCCCGCGTGATTGCCATAAGAAATCCACGGGCCATTATCCGATGTAAAAACAACAACCGTATCATCCGCCACGCCCGCTTCTTCAAGCGCATTCATAATCTCACCCACCGACCAATCGATCTCCATCATCACATCGGCATACAGACCTTCACCCGATTTCCCGTCAAACTTATCGCTGCAAAACAGCGGCACATGCGGCATATTGTGTGGCACATACAGGAAAAACGGCTCATCGGCATGACGCCCGATAAAATCAACCGCATGCTCCGTGTACCAGGTCGTCAGCATCTTCTGCTGCTCTGGCGACACATCGTCAATAACGATCTCCCCATTTTTCCAGAACTGCAATTCCATCGTATCAAAATGCCTGCTCTGAGGATGGTACTTCCACATATCGTTGGAATACATCAAGCCCGACGACTCATCAAAACCTCGAGCGGGTGGGCGCGTGTCCTCATGATCGCCAATATGCCACTTGCCAAACACCCCTGTTGCATAACCCGCTGGCTTGAGCACCTCGGCAATCGTGGCAAAACTCGGATCCAACCCTCGCGCTCGGGGCGGAATCGCGCCATAAACCTTATGCCTGCCCGGATAACACCCCGTCAACAACGAAGCCCGCGACGCCGAACAAACTGCCTGGGGCACGTAAAACTGGTGATAACAACACCCGCCCTCCGCCAATTTTTCCACATTGGGCGTCGGATACGCCGTCTCTCCAAATGGCCGAAAATCTGCCCATCCGGAATCATCCAAAAAAATCACCACAAAATTTGGTCTTCGATCCAAGATAAAATCCTCCCTATAAGCTGTTTTGCAATATGCATTGTTCTTGACGACAATACCTTACTGCCCGATTATTATAGAACAAACCTGCTTCATCCGTCAATCTCTATGGAGTTTTCAATGGCAACCATCTCCAAAGAAGCCACTTCTCGCGTCACAGAAGAAGACGTGGCCTTTTACCGCGAAAATGGATACCTCGTAATCCCCGATGCCCTCACCCCCGAAGAAGTCCAAATCCTGCGCGACGAAACCACAGCCCTGTGTCGCGGGGAGCGCGGCAACGTGGGTAATTTGCCCGCCTTTTCGCCCGAAGACACCGACGACGACGTAATCAAACGCATCTTGTGTATCCACCACGTACACAGAACCTCGCCCATCATGTACGACGCGCTATCCCATCCCGTGATGGTCGATGGCCTCACAAGCCTCATCGGTCCCAATGTCAAATGCATGCAATCCATGCTCTTCATCAAAAGTGCGGGCAAACCAGGACAAGCATGGCACCAGGATGAAATCTACATCCCCACCCGCGACCGGTCACTCACCGGTGGCTGGTTTGCCCTGGACGATGCCACCACTGAAAACGGCTGCTTGTGGGTCATTCCCGGCTCGCACAAGCGCGGCATATTGTGGCCCCAGCACGTACAGCACGACAAGCGTTTTGACTGCGCCCATGAAACCTTCCGATTTCCCTACACAGATGACGACGCCATCCCCGTCGAAGTCAAAACAGGCGCACTCGTCTTCTTTCACGGCTATCTGCTCCACCGCTCGTTTCCCAACCGCGCCAAATCCGGCTTCCGCCGCGTATTCGTCAACCACTACATGAGCGCGGAATCCCTCCTCCCCTGGCGCAATTTGAAACCCGGCGAACGCATGGCAACGGCAGATATACGAGAAATCATCATGATCGCCGGCGAAGACCCTTATGCGTACAAAGGCACCAAAATAACGGGACAACCGCATGTGCGATCTGCCGGCGATGGAGGATGCGGCGACGGCAGACAAGACGTCCGATCATAAAAATCTCACTGATACTGATCGCCCGGCGCGGGCAAGTACGTTTTCGCAATCTCCGGATCGGTCTCTGTATCCTCAATCAGTTCCAAAAGTGCCCTGTGCAAACGCCTTGCTTCTTCGGGCTGTTCGGCAATCACATTGCTCTCCTGACCGGGATCTTCCGGCATATAAAACAACTCATCCACGCGGCGCTCGGGCATATTGCGACAATCGTAGCGCTCGGTGCGAATCGGTTTGGGACCTTTGTATTTCAGATCTTTATTGGGCCAATACACCAGCGTCCATGTACCATCGGTTATTGTCGCAGGCACAGTGCCCCAGCTATCATTCAAATTGCGCCCGCTAATTGCAAAATCTCGATGCTTCACCGTCTTGCCCTGCAAAACATCGGCAAATGACTTCCCCTGTACGCCATCGGGCACATCCAATCCCGCCAATTTGCAAAGTGTGGGAAACACATCCGCAGGCTGCACCAGACTATCCACTTGCTTGCCCGCCATCATCCCATCCGGATGATACACCATAAACGGAATGTGAATCATGGGATCGTAAAGCTGCCCCCAATCTCCCCAGGGCTTGCCCTGCAATCCGTGGTCTCCAAAATAGTGTCCGTGATCTGCCATCAGCAAAAAAACCGTATTCTCCTTTAAGCCCAACACATCCATCGTATCCCACAACATCCCCAACCACCGATCCGTCATCGTCACCTCAGCCGCGTATAACGCGCGCACATGATTGAGTTCCTCATCCGTCATATAATTGCTGAACCCATAACACGGATAAATAAGCTCATCGCCTTCATAACCCGGATCGTACATATCCACATAGTACTGCGGCGGATCCCATGGCTCGTGCGGATCCCAGGAATCGATCCACAGAAAAAACCCATCCTTCACATAATTTCGCTCCAGCCAGTGCATCGCCTCGGTAAACACGCGCGGACCCAGATAATCGGATTCAAACAAACGCCCGCGCTGATTCGCCAGATAGCGCATCACCCCGGATTTTACTTTATCCTCACTGGCCGGCCATTTGATCTCCTGCAATTCATCGCTAATCCACGGCTCACCGCCCTGCCCGCGAATCCACGAAATAGACCCAAATCCGCGATCCAGAAAATTGCCCTGGGTCATAAACATCGGCGTATCAAAAACCAGCCCCGTTGTATATCCTGCGCGGCGAAAACGCTCGGCCATCGTGGGCAAATTCTGTTCCATTTTATCCCATGTATTAAACGGATGCCCCCACCGTCCCGTAAACAAATCGCGTCGGCACGGCAGGGTCGGAAACGACCCCGAATAAGCCTTTGAAAACACCAGCGACTCACGCGCGATGCGATCCATATTCGGCGTCCTTGCCCGGTCGCCATAAGCACCCACGTGATCTGCCCGCAACGAATCCAGCATCACACAAATAACGTTCATATATTTCTCCTCATCTTTAAAGACTTCCAACGCCTCGCAACACAGTCTCCTGAACCAGCAACTCGTGTTCATAAGATCGATCCGGTGCGCGCTCGCCCCGAATAGCCGGTAAAAACGCCTCCAATTCCAAATCGTACAAATCCTGCCGCGATTGCTGTGCCACATCGACAAATTGAACACCCGCTTCATACCCATCGCGAGCCTCGTCCAAACACAGGCGGATTTTCTCCGCAGGCTCCATCGGCTCCATAATCGCGCTACCCTTTGTGCCATATACCTCAAACCTGCGCGCATTGGGCCGCGGCTCCAGTGCCGCAATATCGACAATGGCAATCGCCCGCTCAAATTCAAAAATGCCCACCCCATTATCCGTAAATCCTTCAACCTCGCGCATATCGTTGCGCAAAAACGGCGTCACGCGCTCGGGCCTGCCCAAAAGATGGACAATCTGATCGAGTTGATGCCCGCACAAATCGAAAAATATCCCACCCTGATGCACGGAGACAGTTTCTTTTTGCGCTTTTCCCACAAACGTGGACATATGTGCCCGAACCGCAAACACATCGCCCAAAAAACCCGAATGCACCCACTCTGCGATCTTGCAATACCCATCGTGATACCGAAACATGTACCCCATCTGAATCAGTAAATCTTGCGCCTGTGCCTGTGCAATGATTTCCTGCCACTGACCCCAATTCTCGCCAGCAGGTTTATCGTACCACACATGCTTCCCCGCCCGAATAATGGCCTCTGTCTGATCCAGACTCTCGACATTTGCACCCTCTGAGGCAACAGCCACAATCTCATCATCGTCCAGCATCTCCACTTCCGATTCAAACCAATAAACGCCTTCGTAACTGCCCGATTGTGCCATCTCCTCGCGGCGACTCTCATCGGGTTCAAACACGCCAACCACCTCTACCTCTGCATTGGTTTGCATCGACCGCAATTTCCCGGCTGCGTGACCGTGTTTTGTACCGTATTGCGCCATTTTAATCATTATCACCCTCCTAAATGTCAACAAAACCTCGTTGTGCCCGTTCTTGTTCCGCCACATCCAGAATACGTCGAATCAGCAGACTTTCCAGACGTGGTATATTCGCCTTACCACTTTCAAAAAGATCCATAATCGCCCCGGTAGAACGCGGGAAAATCACCGCTCGATCCACCTCCATATACCGCGTTTCCTCCGTCGTCGTCACAACAGCAGCCTGCGGTGTCCTGTGTTTTTCATTCATATTGATCACCGCGGTTCGATTGCCTGTAAAATCGATCAAAACCTGATTGTACTTCCCCTTACTCCGGCGCATCAGCCGTTTAGCCCCTGTGCCCATACAACTCACCACAATTTCTGTCGGGTGAATACCGTATTCATCAAAAGACCGCCCACTCTGCCAGACAACCAGATGTTTCACCTTGCGAGGACCAACATCCCGCACAAAATCCTGCACATTGCTATACCTCAGTGCAGAAGAAGTCTGTATCGGGACGCGATACTTATCTGCAAGCGCGAATATCTGTTGCGCCGTATCGAGATCGGGCGCAAATGTCTTATCCACATAAGTCGCTTTGCCAAATGGAAAAATCGCCTCACACATTGCCAGATGTCGCTCTGGGTTTCTCGGCGCCAGAATGAGATAATAATCAATAGCATCGTTCAAAGCCTGCACATTCGAGAAATAGGGCACCCCATTTTCCTCTGCCCATGCAAGGCTCGATTTCTGGCGAATCCCTGTACAACCCGTCACCTCAAATCCCCGATGCTTCAATTCATTCCTGAACGCACTCAAATACACATTTGTGTGAAAATTATTCAGATCGAGATCGTAAAAACCGACGCGTTTCAAGCGGCAAACTCCTTTCAAAATAGAGTCAGTAGATTACCTCAAACCCAGTCGTTCATACTGTTCCGGGGGCGCATCACATGCTTCCATCCCCTGAATCAAAAGATCCACCATTCGTTTTTCAACCTCCGGATCCTCCAGTGGCTTTTCTTGTTTTGCATCCTGTTCCAAATCGTATAACAAGGTCCCAAAATCATGGATTCTCAACAATCTGGGACTAAATCCCTTGCTATCCCGACCGGTGTGAATCTTCAGCACATCACACCCTTTGGTAAAACTGAGCGGTTCGGAAAGCTCCATCTTACCCACCAATTCCTCCGGTGCAAAATGAGATCGGATATGGGTTGGCATCAACGTATATTCAAACAGAGGCTGATTTTCCCGATCTGCCGATGCCCGCATATACACATACCGCCCATCCGTCACATTGCCCTGATGTCCGTGCATCCCAAAAACCGCTGCCTCCCGCACCGCCGTATCACTATCTACCGCATCGCCAAGTGGTTTGCCAAGCATATCCTCTGTCGGCTCCAAACCAAAAAAGTCCAGCAACGTCGGTCCCAGATCGATCGAAGGCTGCACCAATGCCTGCCGCCGTTCCCCTTTCTTACCACACCGCGGATCCCATACAAAAAACGGTGTATGGGCCACTTCCTCATAAAAAGGCATCCACATCTTGGCCCAGCAATCGTGCTCACTCAGCAAAAACCCGTGATCGGTCCACACCACCAGCATCGTATCTTCCCACATCTCCAATTCATCCATCAAATCCAGCACATCGCCCAGCTTGGCATCGCACATCGCCAGCAACGAAGCATATTCAAACCGCATATGCTCAATCTGCTCCCGCGTCTCTTCCACAGGTGCATAGCTCGGCCAATCGTGCAACGGACCATCGTAATTTTGATAATGCTCGGCGTATAGATCCTTAAACTTGCGCTGAGAGAAAAACGGTTCGTGAGGATCAAACGTTTCAATCTGCAAAAACCAATTGTCTTCCGTGTGATTCCGCCGAATAAAATCAATCCCCGCTCCAAATGTCCTGGACTGGGGTTGATCTTCTTCCCGCCGCATAAACTGCCGATTGATCAAATCCTGCCGGGACAGGTCATCTTCACCCGAATTTCGCCCATACGTATTTTCCGTAGAAGGATCTGCCACCTGCCCCTTCCACAGATCCCCTTCTTGTCCCCTGAAAAACTGCCAGGTACTATACTGAGTGTGATACGTACACCCGCCATCTTCCCAATAATGCTGATGATCGCTCACCAGGTGGCTCGCAACACCTTGCTCCTTTAACATGCGAGGTACCGAATCGTCAAACGGCTCCAGCGGACCCCACGAACGATGCAAAAAATTGGGCCGCCCCGTATGAAAATCCCGCCTGGCTGGCATACACGGCATTGAGCAAACATAAGACTTGTCAAACGTCACCGCGCGCTCTGATAGTCGTTTAAAATTTGGCGTATGCGTCCAGTCACACCCATAGGGCGACAACAAATGTCGATTTAGTGAATCAAACATCACCACAACTGCCTTCATATCTCCTCCTATTTGTTCAAATCCCCACTTCCAACCGATGGGTTGTATCCACAACCGGATCATCTCCCTCAATAAATCGCGCCATAGTATTATGTGTCGCCGGTCGGGTTTTGAAATCCGCAATCCACGGCTGCCTGAAATAAGCCTGTTTTTCGCGGGGCAAATTTTCCAGTACCACCGGTGGAATATTCAACCGGTGCCAGTGCGTCGCCAAATGGGAATACGCGTGCAAAATCGTCACCCGGGGCGTATCCCGTTGCCATACAGGACCTGCGTGACACACATTTTCCGTAAAAAATAGCGCGCTGCCCGGCGGACATTCATACGTCATCAAAAATGGGCTGCGCTTCCCCTCCTTCAACGATAAATGCGCCTTGTGCATCGGGAAATTGGCCTTGTGACTCCCCACAATAAAATGGGTGCCCCCATCCCCTTTGTTCACCCCCGACAGTTCAAAAATCACCCGAACCATCCCCGCATGGATGCGCCCATTTTGAACCCGATACCCAAAAATCGGATCTATCTGCCCCCGCGCCCCCCCATGCAATTCGCCATGTGATTGCCCCTTCTTTCTCCAAACACACCCGGCTGCCTCCAGCCGAATCTCAGGCCCGATAATCTCGTGCAAAACATCGATCACCTTCGGATGATCAATCAACACACTCGCCGGTCCACCTGGTACTGCGCGATGTTCGGGGGGCAAAGATTCGGGATTGTGCTTAATCCGATCAATCTGATCCACAATCGCCGCCACTTCATCCGCCGATAAAATCGCCGGTCGAACCATAAACCCCGTCAAATCAAATCTAAATCTCTCCTCTTCGGTCAAACCCATAGCAACTACCTCCGATGTCTCTGAGCGTACACTCTCGATCCAACACTCTTTAGAAGCTGTTTTAAAATTAATACCTGATGTTACGCATGTCAGGCGTTTTGTCATGCTGAGCGAAGCCGAAGCATCTTTTCCACCTGAGTTGGTAAGAGATTCTTCGACTCCGCTGCGCTCCGCTCAGAATGACAGGGCAATAGCGCGTCGCCAAGAAGGGGCAAAATGAGTTTTAAAACAGTCTCTTAGAATATAACGCCATCTAAGAGAAGTCAAACGCGATAACTCTGCCTTGACTTCCCAATTCCAAATCCCTAACATGCGTGCTACGGATGCATGCCATCACCGATCCCAATTTTAACCCCGTCTTCCGAATGTGATATGCCTGCCGATATCCTGCGTCTAAACATGTGGTCCGGTCCCCGCAATGTCTCAACTGCCCTCATGTACTCATTCGCGCAGCGGTCAGACACCCGCGTAATTGACGAACCTCTCTACGGTCACTATCTGCGCGTGTCTTCTGCCGCACATCCCGGCGCAAGCGAAGTCATGACCGCCATGGAATGCAATGCCGAAAACGTCATTCGCGATATCATTCTCGGCCCATGTGATCGCCCCGTGCTCTTTATGAAACAGATGGCTCATCACCTCGTCGAAATCAGCCGCGACTTTTTTGAACACACCCACAATGTCTTGCTCACGCGCGACCCTGTTGACATGCTACCCTCGCTCGTCAACCAGCTCAAAATCCCCACCCTGCGTGACACAGGCTACAAAATGCAAGCCCAGCTTTTACATGAATTTCACGCCACAGGTCAAGGATTCCCTGTGCTCGATTCCCGGGAACTCCTCAAAAATCCACGACATGTCCTCACAAAACTCTGCGACGCCCTGAACATACCCTTTGACCCCGCAATGCTCACCTGGAAAGCCGGACCTCGCCCCGAAGACGGAATATGGGCGAAACACTGGTATCACAACGTCCACAAATCCACCGGCTTTCAACCCTATCGCCCCAAAACCGAACCCTTTCCCGATCGCTTGCGCCCGCTCCTCGAAAAATGTCAACCCTATTACGACCAGCTTTATGCGCATGCCATCAAAGCTTAAAGGCGCGAGAAGCAAAACGCGAGACGCGAGACGACCACCCAGACCCCAGTCCATCGCCTCTCGCTTTTCTTGGTGTCTCCGTGTCTTTGTGTGAGATCCTCTCACAACTCACCAAAGGAATCCCGCATGGCTATCCAATTACCCGACCCGCGAAACGAAAACATCCTCATCTATGTCGGCGGAGAACTTCTCCCGCGCGAAGACGCCAAAATATCCGTCTTTGACAGCGCGGTACAGGGCGGCGATGCCGTATGGGAGGGCCTGCGCGTGTACAACGGCAAAATCTTCCACCTCGACGCGCACCTCGACCGCCTCTTCGACTCTGCCAAAGCCATGGCTTTTGAGGATATCCCCTCTCGTGAAGCAATCAAAACCGCCATCTTTGAAACACTCAAAGCCAATAACATGCGCGATGAAGTACATATTCGGCTCACGCTCACCCGAGGGGAAAAAACCTCATCGGGTATGAGTCCGCACTTTAATCAATACGGCTCCTGCCTCATTGTACTACCAGAATGGAAACCCCCTGTTTACTCTTCTGACGGCATCCGCCTGATCACCGCCTCGGTTCGCCGCAATCCGCCCATGTGCATCGACTCCAAAATCCACCACAACAATTTGATCAACAACATCCTCGCCAAAATCGAAGCCAATGTCGCAGGTGTTGATGACGCGATCATGCTCGACATCTTCGGCTATGTTTCCGAAACCAATGCCACCAATATCTTCATCATAAAAAAAGGGGTGCTTATCACGCCCCACGCGGATTCCTGCCTACCCGGCATTACAAGAGGTGTTGTAATCGATCTCGCGCGCGACCTGGACATCGAAGTGACCGAACGCAACATATCACTTACCGAAGTCTATACAGCAGACGAAAGCTTCACCACGGGCACCATGGGCGAACTCTCGCCCATCCTCGAAGTTGATGGCCGCACCATCGGCAACGGCAAACCCGGCCCCATCACCAACCACCTGCGCGAACAATACGCCCAACACACCGCCGAACAGGGCGAACCTATTCCGTTATAGGTATCAGCCTGAGCCGAACATAAAACAAAAAGCCAACATATAAACGTCGGCTTTTGTGGTCCCCTCTTTTCTCAACTTCATCCACACTTTTGAATATACTCCTCGACGGATCGCAACGCTCGCTGTGTGCTACTTATAGACCAGGTGATCAGTAGTACGATCTTGATCTATTTGTACATGTAGCCTTCCCTGCCGATGAGATACCGGTTCCCTGATAACGATTTCCACATCCCTCCCAAGTGCCGTCAACAGACGCAGGAGACGCTCCATAGAATACTCTCGAAAATTCCCCCTCAGGAGACGCGAAACATCAGGTTGGGACAGACCGAGCAATTTCGCCGCCTCGACCTGCTTGAGTCCGCGCTGACGAATAATGTTGTCAATACGGGTGACAAGTTCTGCCTTTAACAAGTGAGCCTCGGCGTCAGGTCGCCCCAGGTCCGCGAACACGTTACCACTACCACGTTCGATTTTGATCTCTTTTGTCTTCATTACTCTACCCTTCTATATAAACGTCCTTATAGTGTTGTTCCGCTGTCCTAAGCCTGCGTTTGACCAGATCAATCTCCTGTTTCGGTGTCTCAATACCTCGCCTGGCTTTCTTCTGGAAGACATGCAAGACATAAACGGCCAACTTGAAGCGCACTGTATAAACCGCCCGATAGGTGTCGCCGTCGTGACGAGAAACGACCTCCATAACATGGGGGCCCAACCCCTTGAGCAGTTTAGCATCGCGGTGTCTAAGTCCGATCTGAGCCTGATACAGGGCAAAGCCGACCCGATCCTGTACGGCAGCAGGAAACTTCTTCAAGTCCCCTTTACTCGATCCGACCCATTCGACGGGCTTAAGCATCTCATTGGTCATATCTAATTATAGTGGTTTCACCATATTTATACAAGCCCCATTTTATAAACGTCGGCTTTTTCGAGTCATTAGCAGCGACCTCAACCATGGAAAACTTGCACTTGATCAGACGCTTTTCCCGCCACAGTCGCTGGGTCGAGTGCGCCCTCCCCAAAGAGGCGCGGAAACGTCTGACCAGTCTTCAAGGAACGCGTTCGCGCATCCATGTAAGTCGCGCTGAAAGCTCGCCGGGGTGAAGGAGTCGAATTGAGAGCCGAACGGTGGAGCAAAAAATTGTGCAGCAAAACAGCCTCTCCTGCCCTGGTCTCCAGATCAATCACATCCTCGGGCTGGGCGTACTTCGCTTGATCCTCTTCAGAAGTATAGTGCCGCTCATTGAGAATACCCAGATTATTGCTCCCCGGCACAATCTGCATGCAGCCGCTATCAACAGTGGCAGCATCCAGCCCCGTCCACACAGTGATAATCGGATTGGTATCAATCCCCCAACCCACACCGATATCCTGATGCCAGGGCAAAATCGTGCCACTTTCAGCGGGCTTATTCATAAACATAGAGCGAAAAACCGAAACATTTTCGCCGATATAGCGACGGGTAATCTGGCGGATGAGAGGATGCTGCATATAGGTGAGAAAAAGCGGATCTTGTTCCAGATCATCGATACGTCGATAATGGAGCGTCTGCTCCTGATTCCCCAGAGTGCGATCCATTCTAACATCCGGCATTTTGGGATTGAGTTGAAAGCGCATATTTTCGTAGCGGACGCGACCCAGCATAATATCGTCAATGCGCTGCTGCAGGGCAGCCAGTCCCCCGGGCGACAAGAGATGCCCCAGGCGCAGGTACCCCTCAGCCATAAACTGTTCGTGATGCGAATCGTCAAACGACGTGAGAGGATTCACGGTGTGACCTCCTCAAAAATTGGACTGCTTGTGTGATTAGATAACTTTCAAACTATCACCAGGATTCACCAGAAGCAACCGAAAAACGCCCAGTTCCGCGAAACGGCTCCGCTTGACAGAGAATAATTCTCTATATATGATGCCTGTCCTGATACTGCAAATCTCCAGTCACCAGAAAGGTGGGAAGCCATGAGCAATGTACGAGATTTCGGAGCCAGAGGGGACGGCATCACCGATGATACAAAAGCGATAGAGGATGCCCTGGCAAAAGGAGATGGAACGCTACAGTTTCCTAAAGGCGACTATCTCATTACGCACCCCATAAAAATAAAATTAGCCGACAGCGGACGGGTAAGCATAGATGGAACAGGAGGCACGGCAAAAATCCTCATGAGGGGCGCAGGACCCGCATTTCAAATCACAGGCACACATGAGCGCTCGGCCGATCCCAAAACCTTTGAACCTCGCGTCTGGACCCATGAAAGAATGCCCACAATATCAAATTTAGAGATAGAAGGCAAACATCCCGAAGCAGATGGCTTCTTGCTAACAGGCACCATGCAGGCAACCTTTGAAGGCGTACTATTGCGAAAGCTAAACCACGCCATCCACATACACGATCGCGCCCGCAATGTCCTTATCTCTCACTGTCACCTGCACGACAATCGCGGCGCAGGCATCTTCCTCGATCATGTAGATCTTCATCAAATCATCGTAACCGCATCTCACATAAGCTATTGCAAACGCGGGGGCATCAAAATCATCGGCTCGCAAATCCGCAACTTACAAATCACCGGCAACGACATCGAATACAACTACGACGAAAATGCGGACCGCTCCGCAGATATCTGGATCGACACCAGCGACGGATCCGCCACCGTCCGCGAAGGCACCATATCGGGCAATACCATCCAGGCAAAGTCATCGCCTGGAGGCGCGAATATATTGATGATAGGCCACTCTCCTCAAACGAATAACAAGGTAGGCATGTTCACCATCGCGGGCAATTTGATCGGCTCGCAGGAAAACAACATCCACCTCATCGCGACCAGAGGCGTCACCATCTCGGGCAACGCGATCTACAATGGATTCAACCGAAACCTCCTGGTAGAACACGCGCAAAATATCGTGGTTGGCGGCAACAGCTTTGACCACAATCCCGATTACGGTCCCTCACGCCGTACTGGCATTCAATTTATAAACAGCACAGATTGTATCCTGAGCGGATCAACGCTTCACGAGTTCCAAAGCGGACGAGATGAAAACGCGGATGATCGCCAGGGCCTTTTGGAAATCACCCGTTGCGCCCGGTTCACCATAAACGGCTGCCAGATATTGGACGGCTATCCAGGCGCGATATGCGTATCCGACTCCGAAGACATCAGCATCACCGGATGTACCCTGCTGGAGAGGCGAAAACAAAAAGAAACCGTTTCAACGGTTCGCTGGAAAGGCATAGGCCGTGGTAATTTATTGAGCAACAACCGAATCGGAAACGGAACAGCAGGTGCATTATCCATAGACGAAACTGCTGGCGTTCAAATCAGTCATAACCGGATGGATGACTAAGTACTCTTTCAAAAAAATTTGTTGATATATTTTTTCGATAGACTGGATTGCGGCTAACACCATGCCGCAATGACAACCGCTGTTCGTCACTCCGGCGTAGGCCGGAGTCCAGTGAGTTTAGGCATGAAACTTATTTGAAAGCCCACTAAGGAGATAAATTTGTCTTTAAAACCCGACCACTCAAAAGTACCTGGCGTCGTGATTGATCACAGCCCCGCCAGCACAAAACAATACCTGGGCAGCCCGAGCATCGTCATCATGCCCAACGGCGATTATATCGCATCCTACGATCTTTTTGGACCGGGCACAAATTACGACCGCATGGCTGTATTTCGTTCGCGCGACAAAGGCGAAACCTGGACCAAAATATCTGAACAGGTTGGCCAGTGGTGGTCCAATCTGTTTTTGCACAAAGGCGACCTCTATCTGCTCGGCACAAGCCGCGAATATGGCTATGCGGTAATTCGACGATCTACAGACGCGGGTAAAACATGGACAGTGCCAAAAGACAAACACACCGGACAAATTTCTACTGAGGATCGCTATCACTGTGCCCCAATGCCCGTCGTCGCCCACAATGGATATCTCTGGCGCGCTTATGAATTGGCACATGGTCCGCGAGAAGAGTGGAAAGCGCAGGTTCTCTCCATACCCGAAGATGCAGATCTGCTTCAAGCTGAGAACTGGCGATTTAGCGAAGCGTATCAACACCTCTGGTCAAGTTCGCAATGGATTGAAGGCAATATCGCAATCACGCCAGATAACAAACTGGTAAACATCTTGCGTTCAAACATGAGAAATGTCTCTCCCGAAGAGATACAGGCGGAAAGCGATAAAGCGGCTATTTTGCATATCTCAGAAGACGGAAAGACATTGACACACGATCGGGATAGAGACCTGATCGATTTTCCGGGTGGCGGTGTAAAATTCACAATTCGATTTGACGATCAAACACAGCGCTATTGGTCGTTGGGATGCAAACAAACCAATCCGCCGGCATACCGAAATACACTCGTCTTGACATCATCTGCCAATTTGCAAACCTGGCGAATCGAATCCGTAATCCTGCACCATCCCGATCCAGAAAAACACGCATTTCAATACGTTGACTGGCAATTTGAAGGAACCGATATAGTCGTGGCCTCTCGCACAGCCTATGACGATGGTCTCGGAGGCGCGCACAACGCGCATGATGCAAATTATTTGACATTTCACCGAATTGAAAATTTCAGAGATCGAACGATAAACGACCCGCCCTTAAACGAGGAAGAGTAGCACGCAAGGAGAAAATAATGAAAACCATTCAGAACCTGCAACCAGACAGGATATTTTACAATGGCAACCTGATCACCATGGCCGACTGTAGCGGGACTGCGGTTGCCGTATTGAATGGGTCTATATGCGCTGTGGGATCTGATTGTGAAATTATGGATCTTGCAGGGCCCGACACCGAGCGCACCGACCTCATGGAAAAAACCATGCTACCCGGATTTTACGACACACACGGACACTTCCCGAGCGCAGGGATCGTAGCTGTTTCTTCGGAGAATTGCAATTCTCCGCCAATGGGGCCCGTGGAAAAAATCGATGATATTGTCCAGTTATTAGCAGAACGAGCCAAAGGAATACCAGAGGGCCAATGGGTATTGGGCAGGGGCTACGACGATACACTGCTGGCAGAAAAACGGCACCCGACACGGACAGACCTGGATCGAGCTTCGCAGACCCACCCGATATGCATTGTCCACACCTCGGGCCATTTTGCCTCGGCAAATACACGCGCATTGGAACGCGCCGGAGTCCATTCCGATACGCCCAATCCAACGGGCGGGGTGATTCGCAAGGACCTCATTACGGGAGAACTGGACGGCGTTTTGGAAGAGACCGCAATGCGTCCGGTAAGAAATCTGATTCCACCATTGGACCAAGCACAGTGGTTTGAAGGGTTGGAGATTGCAGTAGATGAATATGTCCGCGAGGGCGTAACCTCAATAGTAATCGCTGGCTGCAACCGCCGCGACATTGCCCGACTACAAACAGCTATCGACAGCGGTAAGCTTCCCTTACGAGTAGTTTGCATGACCGGAAAAAGCAAACCGGGGCAGCAGTCGATTCTGGAGACAAGTGGATTGAAAACGGGTTTTGGAACGGACCGCTTGCGGTTGGGCGCAGTAAAAATGTTTCAGGATGGATCAATCCAGGGCTATACGGGTTATCTGAGCAAACCCTATCACAAACCATTTATGGACGATGCCCAGTATCGCGGCTATCCGATGCGAAGCCGAGAAGCATTGGTCGAGATGGTGGATGAAGCCCATCGGGCAGGCAAGCAGATTGCGATACACGGCAATGGAGATGCGGCAATCGACGATATTTTATCCGCTTATGAACAGGCACAACAAAAAACGCCCCGCACAGATACGCGGCATCGCATTGAGCACTGTCAAACAGTGAGAGAGGATCAGCTCGATAAAATGCAGACACTGGGTGTAACACCCTCTTTTTTTGTTCAGCACACCTATTACTGGGGCGACCGCCATGAAGCGATTTTTTTGGGACCAGAGCGGGCACATCGAATCAGCCCATTGAAATCGGCATCTGATCGAGGGATTCGCTTTACCATCCACAACGACTCGCCAGTAACCCCGACAAAATCGCTATTTTCCGTCTGGTCCGCAGTGAACCGCCTCTCGCGCAGTGGACAGTGTATGGGCGAAGCACAGAGGATCGGTTTGGAACAAGCATTTCGGGCAATCACAATTGACGCCGCCTGGCAAAATTTTGAAGAAGATGCGAAAGGATCAATCGAGGTGGGCAAGCTGGCGGACTTTGTGGTTTTAGAATCAGATCCATTCGTAGGGGATATACTGGCTGTAAGGGATATTGCCGTGCTGGAAACAATTGTGGGCGGGAAGACCGTTTATTGCAAAGCGTAATAACAGCCGGAAAATATAATCATTTACAAAGAAAAAGAACGGCAACAGTTGAAGCATTGCCGTTCTTTTTTTTAAGTGATTACAGGACAAATTCATTTTGCTTGCATTCACAATTCAAGTAAGTTAATATATCAGAGTAAATTATTTTGTTTTTATGAATAACTGATGTTACGCATGTCAGGCGTTTTGTCATGCGTAACATCAGTGAATAAGTTTTAGAGTGACATGATAAAATCAGACCTAATATCAGGTAAGGAGGTCAAATGATATGATGCAATTGCGTTTGGGAAATCTCTTTAACACAACATATCAATACGCAGTCGAGAAAGGAGTCTTTGTTGAAAAAATTACTCTTGATTTTATGCATTCTCGTGCTGTTGCCAAATGCACAGGCAACAGCACGAGAAGGTGCTTTTGGCGCTGGCGGATTTTTTGACTTCTACATTCCCGTCTTCAACTTCAAAGACATGTACGATAGTGGTACAAAATTTGGAGGCACAGCGCATTATATCTATCACAAGCGCAAGATGGTCGAAGTAGAATTTCACCATGCCCGCTTTAATGATGGCAGTCTTGAAACGCGCACCTTCAGTTTCAGCGACGGTAATGAATACACCAGCCCACAGGCCGAAGCCAACATGACCATCAACAGCATCAATGCCAACTGGCTATTTGCATTGCGAGAACAGGGGTTTGGCCAGGGCACAGCACTCTATCTCACATTTGGCGCGGGCCTTCACGATTATTCCAGCAAAGTCAGCGGTCTGATCTTTGCCGGTCAAACACCTTCGGGTGCCGGTGCGCCCCCCGACCCAACCATCCTCCTGGAACCCATCAACGACACGCGCACAGCCTTTAGTGCCAGCTTTGGCGGCGGGGTTCAAATCGGTATGGGAGACAAAGCCGCGTTAGATGTACGCGTACGCTATAATATTGTGATGGGAGAGTTGCGCCCCTTCCTTGTTTGGGGCATTGAAAAAACATATCCCTTCAACCTCATTGATATCGGTGCAGGTATCAAATTCAACTTAAATTAAGGAGAGCCGCGAATGAAACGAATCGTTATGATTTTCATACTTCTGTGTTTTGCCTCTCACCTCCAGGCAGGCACCACGGGTAAAATCGCTGGTATCATCAAAGACGATCAGAACAATCCGCTTCCCGGTGCTAATGTAATCGTAGAAGGCACGCGACTCGGTGCTGTGGCAGATGCCGATGGTAGCTATTTTATCATCAATATCCTGCCGGGAAGATACACACTCACGGCCTCGCTTATCGGATATACCAACCAAACCCAGAGCGATGTATCGGTAAAAACGGATTTCACCACGCCGCTCAACTTTGAACTCAAAGAAACCACAGTCGAATTGGCCGAACTCACGGTGGTAGCCGAACGCCCACCCGTGGAAAGAGACAAAACCACAAGCAAATACATCATGGGTGGTGATACGATAGATCGGCTATCTACAGCGGCAAATACCTCAGAACTCATGAGCCTTCAGGCCGGTGTCTCCCTCGACAACAACGAACCCGCCATTCGCGGCAGCTATCAGGGCAACCGCGGCAACTCGGAAACACTCGTATATGTGGATGGCGTTGTAATGGATGCGGGCACTGCCCGGGGAGATGTTCAATTTGTCGGTGTCAACAGTGCCGCCGTCCAAGAAATTACCGTCATCACTGGCGGGATGGAAGCCGAATACGGCAATGCCACATCCGGCGCCATTCACATCATCACCCGCGAAGGCGGCAAAAATTTTCACGGCAAGAGCCGCCTCACCTATATTCCGCCCGGCAAAAAACACTGGGGTGGCAATGTCTATGACAGCCCCATCCACAAAGGCAGAATGAAATGGGGCGACGCGGCATGGGAAAATGAAACATACACAGATCCCGGTCCAGACCGCCAGATGGGAACGGGCGACGACATCAGCCGTCTGGCCCATGAGCGCACGGACTACACGGGCATTCACGGCTATGAAGTCGATGGCTCAGTATCGGGTCCTTTACTGGGCAATGTCTCCTTTTTTGTCACTGCACAACACGAAGGGCAAGCCTCACATTTTCCAGGCCCCACCAAACGCGGCATCTTCCACCAGGCCGTCTCAACATCTCCACAAACCGCCCGTTGGATCGAATCGCCCTACAATATCAAAGGCACCTACAAGCTGGGATGGGATGTGCAATCCAACATAAAGGTTAAAATCGGCGGGGTCTATGCCCGCCACGAAGCCTATCAGGTCGGCGAGGGCGAAAGCTGGGTACAGGGGGTCAAGCGCACCGTTGGTCGAGAACTCCAGGGCATCGACATTTTCCTGCCCGCAAACGAAGCCGGTGCAGGCATCGCCAACGTCAAACACGACCTGGCATACATATCCCTCACACATACCCTGAGCAACAAAACCTTTTACGAAGCCCGGCTATCCTATTACCGAGACGCCACAGATACGACCAATGTGCCGGGTGTCACCAGCCAATTTGGCGGCGGCATTACAGAACCGCTCAGAAAAGATCAGGACGGGGTATTCACCATTGGCCCCAGGCGAGTCTCCATCTGGATCAACGACCATCGCGCTCGCCTCAATTTCAAACTCGATTATTCCAGTCAGATCAACAAGAACCACTTCATCAAAACCGGCATTGATCTAACGCGACACACCTACTGGTGGAACCAGATCAACTGGCCGCAGGCGGGCAAATCGCGCTATCAGCTCGCGGGTGTGCCCTACGAAATGGGCCAACCTATTAACCCCATACAATCCGCCCTTTACCTCCAGGACAAAATGGAATTTGAAGGCATCATCGTCAACCTGGGCATCCGCTACGACAGGCACGACCACAATGGCGATTTTTACTCCCCACTTGCCAATAATGCCTGGGGCGGAGCACCCATGACCAACTCGTGGTCGCGACAGCGCAAATTTATGCCGCGCACCTCTGTATCGACCAAATCCGCCTGGAGTCCTCGCCTGGGCGTTTCGCACCCCATTACAGCCAGTGCCATCATTCGATTTTCCTATGGCATCTTTCACCAGATGCCCGGGTTCTGGCACCTCTATTCCTACGAATGGCGCGGCGTTGCGCCCCCCGAAGACTTCAACAACAACGGCCAAATCGACGATACCGAATGGCTGAACAAAAACAACCAGCGAGCCACCACAGGCAATCCTCATCTCGACTACAAACGCTCCACCAATTTCGAGGTGGGCACAGACTGGAACTTCTACCAGGACTATGTTCTGAGCTTTACGACTTATCAACAAAGCGTAGATGGTCAGGTTCGATTCGGCAATGCCCTGTGGCGAGATCCCAGTCGCAAAAGCCAGGTGGGACGCAACACACCGCTGGGTTATGTTTTTACAGACAATCGGGGATTTGAAATGAGCCTGAGAAAGGACTTCAGCCAGAACTTCTCCTTCCAGGTCGCGTACAACCACCAGTGGCAGTCGGGAGGCAATGCGGGAATCAACCGGATTATTTACTTCCCCAACTCGCAATTCGTCGCATCAGATCTCTATTTTATCCAGCACACCAAAGACACCAACGGCGATGGCGTAGTCGATGCCAACGACGACGGATCAGAAGCAAAAGTGCCGCTCACACCGCAGCAAATTCAGGACATCAGCGCCGAAGCAGACCGCTATATCCAGACCATTCGAGAGGGCACCAACCCCGACTGGAATCCGCTGACCGACAGCGAAATTCAGGAAGTGGAAAATCTTCCGGGTGTCTTCTTCTTCACCCGCAACACCACCTCTGATCGCAGTGCGGGTCGCGGGGGACGCGCAGAAACCGCTGGTTTTGGTGACCGACGCGGCACCATGAAAATCGCGTTTACGTATGAAACGCCTATGCATTACGGTCCGGCCCTCGGCGGCTTCAGGCTCAATTTGATCAACACCCTGAAAACGGGACGCCGAATCAGCATTCCGCACCCCACACAGGGCAATGTCGAGCGATTTGGGCCTATGGAAACCAAAACCAACCTGTCTCTGGAAAAACGCTTCCGCACAGGTCGAACCGAAGCCACCCTGTTTATGAACGTGTACAACTTCTTCAACCAGCGCGACCCGGCCACCGAATATTTCTGGCGCGGTCCCTGGTTTGATCGACACAATCAGGGCCCACAGTCCGAACTCTGGTATCTCTACGGCATGGACATGCCCAAACCCACGGACAAAAACTATATCAACTTTGGCGATACCAAAGAATACCACCGCTGGGCAGGACGACCTCGAGAGATCAGCATAGGTCTCCAACTCGGATTCTAATTTCATTATCTAAGGAGCAATAGCATGTATCCATTGAAATACATCGGATGGATTGGGGTTCTCTCTGTGCTGGTGTTTACATCCGAAATCCGCGCTCAGCAACCCGAACTTCAACGCCACCTGACCCGGGGCAAGCTCTGGGCCACCTTTCGCAATACCGGCACCCAGGGCCTGCGCGACGACAGCCGCCTGGGTGCAGATGCCGGCTTGATGTATCCCGGCTGGGGCATTGGCGAGCGCGATTTTACCGAATACTGGATCATTGGACAGGATAACGATCACCGCTATCACACCAGCCAGGGCGAGGGTTTTTGGGTTTTTACCAGAGAAGGGGGATCATACAATGTATCGATCTCTAACCCGCGCTACAATACCGACGACATCTTTGAAATGATCTACGATGCGGCTTCGGGTCCAGAGCGCGATCTGGGCGTTGAAACCCGATCAGCTCTCACGGGCAATACCACGGCCAATTACTGGCCCGGGGCACCTGCACTGGTCGCCGACGAACCCATCGAAATCCACAACTACGATTACGGGCGCTACATACCCAACGACAGCGAGGCCGAAGAAATCATCATCTCCAAATGGACGACAGAACGCGGCCTGACCATCACCCGCAAAGCCAGAGCGTGGAGTTATCCGGACTACGACGACTTTATTATTCTCGAAGTCATCATCGAAAACACCGGAGATAACAACGGAGACGGCATACCCGATGCGGGGCTACCCGTTGATCACCAGGATGTCTATTTCGCCTTTGTGAACAACCTCGCCCCATCGTGGGCTGGACACCGATGGCAAAACCAAACCGTACCGTGGGCGTATTCCGACCCGATCATCCTGGACGACTGGTACAAATACAGCGAAGCCTCCAACTTCGATGGCCTGCCCGCACTTCGGGGAAAAAAAATCTCTTATGTCTATGACAGCGATTTGCTCTCTTCTGCCGCAGACGACACGGGCCAGCCTTTCGATAAAAACAACGCCAAGTCAGCCTATGTCAACCGGGGCCAACTCACCCACGGCGAACTCCTGGCTTTCCAGTACATCGGCCTGGCACCCCTCGATTACGATCCCACCGACGGGTTCACCAACGACAACGAGACCTACGTGGCCCCCAAAACAATGGATCAGCCCGCCTTCGCCAACTGGTGGGAGATCTACGGGCGCTTCGACTGGGACACGCCGGATATTACCAACCTGAATAGCGAAGAGAATCTCTACAATGAATTTATTGGTTCAGGTAGAGTTCCAGCCGTCCAGGATAATCCCTCTAAAATCAGCCGCGTAACCTTCGCACACACCTACGGCCCTTATGATCTGGCCCCCGGTGAAAAAGCCAAAGTCGTGGTCGCCTGGGTCGCCGGATCGGGTGCCGAATTTGCCGGCCCTGGCGGCAGTCCAATGGATGTTTACGAATGGGCACGCCAGGGCAATCAGAGCCAGGTAGCCGATGGCGAACGGGCGATGGCACAGCATCTGGAACGCGCGCAATTTGCCTACGACAACAATTACGACCTGCCAGACGCGCCTCCCGATGTTGCCGTATTTGTAGATAGCGACGAAAATGGAAATAACGCCATCACCTGGTCTGATCGAGCCGAAAAGTCCCCCGACCCGGATTACACGGGCGACGAAGCCCTGGATGTGCAGGGCTACCGGGTCTATCGCACCCAAAACAACCATCTGGGACCCTGGGAACTTGTGGCCGATATCCCCAAAGGAACTACCCCAACCAACACGGAGTATGCTCCCAGCACGCCCTGGACTTCTCCCACGATCTCGTACGCCGATGGGGGAACCTACACCTATCGAGACGTAGAATCAGTTCCCGGTTTCAGGTACTGGTATGCAGTGCGTACGTACGATTCCGGGCACAGCGATTGGAACGGTACAGGCCGATCCATTCCATCTCTGGAATCCGGGCACAGCGCACCGGAACAGCGCATGAATGTTTCGAGAAGCCCCATTGTGATTGCAACCGCTGAAAAAGACGCACTGGCCGAACAGGTGCGCGTGGTACCCAATCCCTTTCGAGATGATCCGGGAGACGTTGATCACCGGTATCCACCCGCCAGCAACAATATTCGCTTTGTCAATATTCCCCGAAAGGCCAAAATCTCCATCTTTTCCATCTCCGGAGATCTAATCGCCGTCATCAACCACCCGCAGCGCACCACCGACCCCGACAGAGGCGAAGCTACCTGGGACCAGCGCACGCGCACATTTTCCGGGCGCGTCGCCGCCGGACGCTACTACTATGTGGTAGAATCTCTGGTTGCTGGTGAAACGGGCAAAAAGCAAACCGGGATGTTTATGATCATCAAATAGTACAAAGGAGATACACGTGAAACGCTTACAAACAACGCTCATCCTGGTCTTCACTGCCTTTGTGCTATCGGCAACAGGCGCAGAAGCCGGGCTCAAAAAACTCGGCAATGCCGGGTTCACCTTCCTCAAAGTCTCTCAAAGCGCGCGCGCAGTTGCTATGGGCGATGCTTACACCGCAGTGGGCACAGGTGTCGATGCCATGTTCTGGAATCCAGCGGGCATCACGCAAATCAATCGCGCCGCTTTTAGCCTGGGCTACAACAACTGGATGGTCAACTCCCAATTTTATTCGGGTGCATTTGCCTACAATTTGGGAACACAGGCCATAGGCATCACGGTCTTGTCTTTCACACCCGATGAATTTGAAGAAACCACCATTTTCCAGCCCAATGGCACGGGCACTATCATTAAAGACAGCGACTTTGCTGTTGGCCTGACCTATGCCATCAAATTCACCGACAGATTGTCATTTGGCGCCCAGGGCAGGTATATTCGAGAGACGCTCTATACCGACGTCAACAGCGGCCTGGATATCTCGATAGGCACGCTCTTTTACACGGGATTCCGCTCTTTGCGCCTGGCCATGACACTAAAGAATTTCGGACAGGATATCGTCATTATCGATGACACAGCCTTCCGCCCCCTCATCTACAGCATCGCGGCTTCAATGGAACTCTACGGCAATCTGGGCGACCCAGTTTCACTTACCGTATCTGCGGAGAATGCCTTTTTTGTCGATTTTGAAGGCCGCATTCACACGGGTGCCGAACTCTGGTTGCACAATATTCTCGCACTGCGCGGCGGTTGGAAATTCAACAACGACACCGAGAGCTTTGCCCTTGGATTTGGCCTCAAATACGCGCTCAATGAGCGTCCTTTTACCCTGGACTTTGCGTATAGCGATATGGGCGAACTATTGGACCCCACCTATCGGATAACCATTGGCGGTTCCTTCTAAGAAGCGGTCGCGATATGAAACAGGTCCTTTTGACGCTGTGTCTCGCGCAGGCTCTCATCGCACCAATTTCGGGTGAAGATATCCCCGTTATGGCGCAGGGGGTCATCCCGTTTTGGGTCGATAGATCCGGGTTTTATACGCCAGATAGCCTGAACTATGGCGAACTGTATCTCCAATGCCTTTGCCAGCACCTCACATTTAAAGAATCAAATGACCACCAGCGGGCCACCTACCGCGTAGAAGCAACCTTTTACACCGAGCGCGATACCATTCCCTTCAAATGGGAAAAACAGATCGTCATAGGCGCGGGAATAGATCTGCGCGAACAAATGATTACAGAGGCGTTGCGCTTCAGAATCGCTCCCGGCACCTACCGGGGGCGCGTTCGCCTGAAAGATTTGCAGGCCAATGCTGAAGGCACCTGTGAACTTGCCTTTACAATGCCCGAATTCGACAACGCAGCCTTGATCATGAGCGACATCCAGTTTGCCCATCGGATTGACGCCGCGAACTCACAGACCAGCAGCAGCCTGGTCAAAAATGGGTTCAAAATCGTTCCCAACGCACGCAGGTCAATAGACACGACCTTAAACATCTACTTTGAACTGTATGGCCTTTCCGAAGGCGAGGGACGGGCTGCAACTTTCGACCTCGCCTATACCCTCCTGGATACCACGGAACAGCGGATCAAAAACTTTCCCTCAGCGCGCTACCGCAAACCCGGCACAACCGCAATTAAAACCGAATCTCTCGATCTCAAAGGTGTACCGCCAGGGCATTATGTACTGCAAATCACTGCTCGCGATAATGGCACTGGCAAAATGACCACGCGCCAGAGAACCTTTTTAATTGTAGATGTGCAAAAACCCACACTGGCAACAGACCCCGCCTCTTTAAAACGCTATTACAAACAAATCCGCTACATCGCCACAAAAGCTGAACGCGAAACCTATACCTCCCTGAGCACCGTCGAGAAAGTGAAATTTATTCTCTCTTTCTGGAAAAAACATGATCCAACGCCTCTAACGCCCGAAAATGAATTTGCCACCGAACATTTCAGGCGCATCCGCTATGCAGACGAACGCTTCTCTGCGCGTCCCGGGCAAAAGGGATCGGATACCGACCAGGGACGCATTCACATCAAATATGGCCTGCCAACAGACATTGAGCGCAGTCCGTTTAGTGCCACCGGCAAAGCTTTTGAAATTTGGACCTACGAACACCTCAACTACTACGAGTTTGTATTTCTGGACCGCCTCGGAGATGGCGTTTATGAAATGATCCACGCCACCATGCCAGGAGAACGCTACAACCCCAACTGGCGAGACGAACAAGCCATCGGTGATCAAACCGACCCCACATCGCTGCCATCTGAGGCATTTTCTCCGCCATAAGCAATCGATCAAACCTATGGCAAAAACGCCAGCCCCTCAATACAGATCAGAATACCTGTCCAAACCCAATACAAGTGGCGTAAGTCTTCGCGCCATTGTATTGGGTCTCGCGCTCGTTGTCCTGATCAACCTCTGGATGCCCTATTCAGAGTACATCGTGCGGGCATCGCGCATGAACCTCAGCCACTTTCCTGTCGCAGTATTCATCCTCTTTCTCCTCATACGCTACCTGCTCACCCCCCTACTATCAGCCTGGAACCCCACCCTTCTTTTAACCCCTTCTGAACAGTTCGTCATCATTGCAATGGGACTTGCAGGTGGCGTGGTGCCCGGATCAGGTGTGCTCGGTTTTCTCTTTGGGACCATTGCTACCCCGTATTATTTTGCTACGCCAGAAAACCGCTGGGCGGACTTCTTTCACGCCTACTTTCCCACCTATTTGGTACCACCCAATACCAACGGCGCGATGCGCGATTTTTACGAAGGCGCACTGCCCGGCACTCCAATTCCCTGGTCTATATGGGGCGCGCCCCTTTTTTGGTGGCTTGTTTTCATCGCCGCCATTGTCTTTGTTTCGGCCTGTATTGCAGTCATCTTGCGCCGCCAGTGGTCTGAAAATGAGCGTTTGGCATTCCCTCTGTTAAGTCCGACCCTGCATATTGTTTCTCCAGAACAGACACGCGATAATCCCTTGCAGTACAGAGGCCTCTACTGGGCGGGATTCGCGCTCTCCTCTGGCATTCTCGCCTGGAATATTCTCCACTTCTTCTGGCCTATCGTGCCCGATATTAAACTGACACTTCCCTTTTTTTATTTCGCCAAAGGTTATCCCCCTATTTTTCCCCGGTTCAATATTTACGTCATGGGATTTGCCTATTTTGCCAACCTCGACGTGCTTTTCAGCATGTGGTTCTTCCATCTCCTTTTTTACCAAATCCCAGGTGGCCTCTTAAATCGCATTGGTTTTGACATGTCCGGCCGCGGCGACCCCTATGGTGCGCTACACTTTTCCGGCGCGGGCTGGTTGTGTTTTGGCGCTCTGTGTTTTTTCGTTTTTTGGGGATTGTACATCTCTCGCCATCACCTCAAAGCGGTCCTTCTCAAAGCCATCAATCCACAACACCCCATTGACGACACCCGGGAACTCTTATCTTACCGCACCGCTGTTTTGGGGCTGCTTATTGGAACAGGTTTTATTTTTATCTGGTTGTATCAATCCGGCATGGCCCCTTCAACAATCGCCTTTTACATTGTAGCCACCTTTGTCATTTACGTGGGCGTGGCGCGTGTCGTCGCGCAAACTGGCATCCTTTTTGTGCAAGCCCCAATCAGCGCACAGGTTTTCACCATTTATTCTCTGGGGGCACACGCCCTTTCGATGCCCACGATGACATCGCTCGCCCTCTCCTACGCACTCACGAACTATATTCGCGGTCTGTTTATGCCCGCATTAATCCATATCGCCAAATTATCCGAATGGATCAAAGCCGACCACCGCAAACTTTTAGGCGCGGTCTTTTTGGGATTAGTCGTCGGCTGTCTGACGTTTATTTTCTATGTCATCCCCCTGGGTTATGAAAGGGGAGCTTTCAATTTTAATGACATTCCGCTCAAATCGGGTATCAATCGGATCTATCCGGTGATCCTCAGCAAAATTGTCAATCCCTTTGATTCCGATTGGCAAAGACTGAGCTTTTTTGGCGGCGGCGCAGCATTGATGGGATGCCTCACATTCTTACAATATCGCTTCCCCTGGTGGCCCCTGCATCCCATTGGCCTGACTGTTTGCAGCACCAATGTCGCCCGCAGCAATCAGGTCTCTATTTTTATTATTTGGGCATTCAAATTGTTCGTACTGCATTTTGGCGGTGTCTCTGCTTATCGTCGTTTTCAGCCCTTCTTTATTGGCCTGCTTACCGGTTATGGCCTGGGAGTCGCGCTGTCTTTTATTGTCGATGCCCTGTGGTTTTCCGGTCAGGGACATTACGTACACAGGTGGTAAGCAAACGTGCGAAAGACAGTGCCAAATATTAAAAAGCCGACGTAAAAACATCGGCTTTTCTTGAAAATCTGCCCTATCTATCTCAAAACGCGATCGTCAAACCCATGGGCGCAGGCTCAAAAACCACGCTATCAAATAGATTCAGAACCCAAATCGCACCGAGGACACCGATCAGAATATTCACCCGTTTTTCCTGAGGCTTGACCGCTCGGTACCGCGCCTCCCACTCGGTATAGCGCGTCCCATCCTCATTTGAATATCGCTGGTTTATATGTTGAAATATAATCGTCTGATTGTAGTGATCGCGGGCACTCTGAAAATTCCCATACTGAAACCTCAGCACGACAGACGTCACTACCATTGCACCGAGAAATGCGTATCCCTTTTTCTTATACCCCCGGTAATACTGCCCCCATCCGGGAAATACCAAAGACCGCATCGCAGCAGACAAGCGTTTGGTCTTCAGGCGGCGTGCCGACTCCTCACCGTGCAATAAAGCCCACCAGAACGCGCCCGGATCTGCATTCTCAAAATAGCCCCGGTCCAATCGATTATTCAATGCAAAAGCCTCTCGAAACGCCCAATCGGCACGCAGAGAATCCCCCGCCGCAAGATAACAACATCCCAGATCAAAAAACAGACGCGCGCGCGAATCTCGATTCATCGGCGTCAGCTTCGGCGAAAGTTGTGCCACACCCGGCACAGCCAACAAATACCCTATCGCACCCTCATAATCGCCCTGTTTGTAGCGCACCTCAGCCTCTCGAACATAAGGCGAAACATCCTCAGCGCCTGCAATACCAAAAGCACCAATAAGCGCGACAAAAACAAAAAATCTCATCTCAATCTCCCAATCAATTCGAATCGGCCTGGACAAAAGGCATCAGGAACGGGGGCGCACTCTTAAACAGAATAATGCGATTTTGTGCATCCCATACATACACACCGCCATCATGAGAGACAGCCAAACCAGCAGCATCCAAAGCCAAATCATCCAGAACACGCCATCGCAATACAGGCTGTCCGTCAGCATTAAAAACTATAACTCGATCCCGAGCCAGTACAAATACAGCCCTGGGACCACTGCCAACCCATACGGGAAAAACACCATCGGGCAACACAACCTCTTCCCAAACAGGCTGTGCCCCCATGTGGCCTGTATCCGTCCGAAACACCTCTCCTAATGTCGTCACCATCCAGATGTCAAGTCCCAAAACCGCAAGACTTCGAATCGCGCCTTCAATGCCTGTATCATAAGACCCGCGTTCAATGATGGTATTTACATTAAATGAGAATGCCTTTAACCTCTGTCCAACACCCACCCAAATCGTGCCATCTCGCGCAATCGTTATCGCGGTAGGCAACTCAGAATCCGCAACGCGCCAGGCATCGTATTGCCAGGGAATCTCATAGATTCTCAACTGAGACGATCGAAACGCAGAAAACTGCACCTCTCTGGTCTCTGACAAAATGCCGCAGAGCAATACAGTGGGAAGAACGCGGATTCCAGCAGAGACCGCGACAACAGAAAGAGATTCCAATCGCAACCCCGCACGGTTGGGCACGGGCAGTATGCGCGAGCTACCCTCATATCCCGTATGATTGACCTCACGTATGGAAATGGCATCGGATGTCGCGAGCAACGCCAGGGCGGTACTTGCAAAAGCCGTAGAGGACGTCAAAGCCACAAATACATTCGCTGCTTCGACAATATCAAAATTGAGTCGCCGTTGATACGGATATATAAACATCTCGCGGCTTTCAAGCACCACATCGCGATCCATCGTATTCCGCAAGCAATACGTATATTTGCGGTTACCCTCTATGAGCACATCGGTAAAACTCACAACTTCGGGATCTTCAGACTGAAAAATCACCTGCGCTGCCGCATCATCTACAGAACGCAACAACTCATAACGACGGGGAACACCTGCCGCCAAATGCCAATTGACAGTCGCTGTACCCTCTTCGGGCAAAAACTGGATGTCTGCCAATAGCGCTCCGGGAATCTGCACCGCGCCTACAGGTGCTCTTACTATTTTCTTTCCAGCGGTTTCTGTATGCAGGCTATAACGGTGCTGTTCACCGGCCTGGATATCAAAATGCGCTATCGGCATCATCTCCCACACATCTGCACGGCGGTTCGCTTCCCGCGAAGGCGCAGGCAAATCACGCCAGGGAAATCCGCGCCAGCCATCGCGCTCACTGCGCCATAAACGATAGCGCGCCACAGGTTCAATACCCAGATATTCCCATTCGAGTACAACCGCATTCTGTTCCTCGTCATATCTCAGATCAAAGGGGTTCACAATCGGCGAATTGGCCGGATCAGTAGCGAGATCGCGCCGGGAATCACACCCGGCCAATATCAAAAGACAAAATAAAAAATATATGACACTATTTCCCATATCGAAACACCATTTCCTTTGAAACACGACGCTGTGCATTTAAGTCTTCCACGATAATTTTCACCCGATTGCGCCCCTGTTTCGCCTTTGTCAAATCGACAAACTGATAGACCTGCACACTCGGCTGTGTATCCACCTGCTCAAACGTCATCGACACTTCGGGATTGACCTCCTTGCCAGTCAACAGCATTCGCAAACCCTCTACCTGTTCCAGAGCCGCAATCTGAAGCGTAATGCGATAGCGCGTCTGTCCAAACTCGTCTGCCACCAGATTATAAACCTCAAAATACAACCCCATCTCCTGCCCAACGAGAAATGCGCGCGTGGGCAAAGGCAACACCCGCAAATTTTTTCGCCTAAAAGAATCATCCACATCCGTCTCGTCAATCTGCGCGGCCAATACTGGATCGCTAATCTGCAATTCCGAATCGCCATAAGGCTCAACCGCAATAATCTGTCGCAGCAAACTGACGCGATTGGCACTGACATTCTCCGCCTTCACCGTCAGATGATACGTGCCGGGCGGCACGGGCAAGGTCAACAAATCGGTCAGCATAGCATCCGAATCAGATAGGGTGTCTTTCCGCACAACCGTTCGGCTCGTGCGAAACGCGCGGTTTGTAACCGAATCGTACAGCGCCATAGCCAGCGTCAAGTCGCCCTTTCCGATCTTCTCCACATCTATCGGCAAACCATAAACCACATCCACCCGCGTCATGAAATACCCCCCGCGCGCATCGGCCACATCGTAATAAAATTCCAACTCGCGCGTTTGCCACCACGGTCGGTGCTGCTCTGGCATGTCGCTCACAGCCTGCATATAAGCCGTTTCTGGCGCATTTTCATGAATCCGCGCGATTGGTCGCATCCCCGGCGGCTGGCGCAGCGGAATCGGCGCGAAATTGAAATGACCCGATCCCATCTCATCCGTAAATGTAATCTCCATCCCCCCACCAACCGTCACATACACCCACGATTCCCAGGGCACAAGGCTATTATCTTCCCCAGAAGTAACGGGCAAATATCCATCGCCCATCGTGTGAGAAATCACGGAAGGTCTTCTCCTTACCATCATGTCAAACGAATCGGCCATCATCGCACGCGAACTCCGCACTGGAAATACCGTGCCCACGAGCGCGCCCTCGGGTGGACGCGTGTACAACTGCGCGTACAAATCGTCTTTCACCCGCTGCACCGCAACACTCATCACCCCTGGCACGCGCCCAGACCGCGAGCGATAATCAGGCTCACCATAGCGCAAATACACCTCACCTCGCCGATCCCATGGATATGCAGACCCGGCAAAATATTGCCGCACCATCCACACCCGCTGATAGTGTTCTTGCAAACGCTCATTCACTTCCGTAGTCGGGTCCAGATCCTTTTGCATCCAGAACCGATCAACAAAATTTTGCTTCTCCGCATCGGAAAGTGCGTTATAGACCGCGCGCTGTTCATCTGACAAAATAGGGCCTGGATCGACGTACAACGCCAGTGTCTGTGCATCAATCCGTTCTAAGAACTGATTCCAATACACCGAAGCGCGCTCGTAATCCCCCGCCCGATAAGCCCATTGTGCTGCAATGGGCAACAAATTGAGTGCCCCGGGATGGCGTTTCATAAATGGCAAAATCTGTCGCGCTATCGCCTGCTGATCCTCCATACGCAACAACACGGCGCCCAGCTTTGTCACCGCATCAACATCATCCGGTTCCAATGCCAGATAGCGCGTATAATACGCAGCGGCTGTTGCATTGCGCTGGGACAAAGCGTAAAAATCATCGCGTGCAAACCAGTCACCCAACAACTGATATGGCGCGCTATACGTCGAATCAATCGCAATCGCCCGATACGCCATATCCACGCACTGATCCGTACCAATATCAAAATAAACCGACGCCATCTGGTAATACAAATCCGCGCGCGTCGTATCCGCCTCTATAGCGCGATAAAAATACGAAATAGCACGCTGCCGCAGAGCTGGGCGTCGCGCATAAACCCTTCCCAAGCCCTCATAAGATAGCACCCGGCTATCCTCAAAAGGCTCGGCATTCAAAAATGCCTCTTCAGCATCGCTCAAAAGCCCGCGTTCCAGCGCGACCATCCCCCGATTCACCCAGCCCGGCCCATCTTGCGGCTCAGGCTGATTAGCCCAGGCATCCGTCTGAGTGCCCGATTTAACCTTTGCCAATCCCGCGACCAGATCTGTGGCAATAGTCTGCGATAAATCGTCAAACCGATCCTTGCGCCAGACGCGCCGCGCATTGGCACTGCCCGCCCACAAGATACGCCCAGAAGACGTATCAATCAGCCGCAGCGCAACCCCCACAGCATTAATCGCATTGTCCTTGCCAGTAGCCATCAAACTACCGCATAAAACAGCATCTGCCTTATGCGCCAACAACATTCGATCCGCAGTACTCAAGCGCGCACCTACCGGCTGTGACATATCCAATCCATCGAACAACCCATCATCTATCACACCCTCTCTAATCAACCGCTCATATCCTCCCACCAGCACTTTTTGCGAAGTGTGCAACGGCGCGAATACCACCTGCAAAGGCCATTCGTCTGACCGCATCATCTTACCATGCCGATTGGCTTCCTGAAAGCCGAGTTGTGACATCAAATTACCCAGTGCAATTTCCCCAATATCGCGCTGGGCATAAATCCACTGCCATTCGACATCATCCCGCGCCTTGCCCATCCAAATCGGTTCCCCAGTGTCCAAATCCACAAGCCGCACATGCAATGTGCGCGTCCCGGCATCAGAAACAAATCCGATCAACGCCCAATCTGCGCGAGCCGCTGTTTTCAACAAAAATAAATCGTAGTCTTTCAACGCCTGTTTGGTCTCCACCATCCACTTCATCTTGATCCGTGGAATCGTATCAGGCTCCACCAGTTCAAACCAGCGCCCCTCCCAGGCAGGGATATCCCGATGGCGCATCAACTCATCCACCAATCGATCAGCCATAAAAACCCCGTAATCGGGATCTTTCTCCGAAAATAGCGGAAACACCGCCAGACGAGGAACCGCTTCGCGCTTTGGCAACACGTCCTCACACTGCACCGCTGAGGAAAACACGAGCAAGAAAATTAGAAGTGGATATCTCATTGAAGTTCTCTCGTTTTGGTGAAGTGTTTATAGCCTGGGCATCAAGCGCATCAATATGCTACTGATCCCGTCTCACCGACTTTAATTGTTAATCGCCTGTCGCGTCGCTTCTAAGAATGTTTCGTATCTTTGAGGACCTCCACGCAATACGCGGACAATCTCACCTTTGGCATCAATAAAAAATGACCTGGGAATACCAGTGTTCTCATACGCATTGTTCACTTCTCCCGCCGAGTCGAGAACAAAAGTCCAGGTATAGCCATATCTTCTGATAAAACGCAACTCCTGGATGCGCGTGTCTCGTACGCCAATACCGACTATCTGAATAGAGTCACCCATAGTATTTTGCAACTTTTGCATGTCGGGCATTTCGGCAACACAGGGACCACACCAGGTTCCCCAGAAGTTGAGAAACACGGGTTTGCCGCGTTGTGCATAGAGATTGAACGATTCGCCAGTGAGGGTTTGCAGCGTAAAATTGGGGGCTTGCATCCCAACTTGAATGCCAACGGGAGCGTCGGTGGTTGGCGGAGGGGTTGTGATTGTCTGCCCGTAGAACTGGGCAAAAATGACAAAGTCCCGAAAATTGACTGCGCCATCCCCGTTCAAGTCATACTGAGTCTGGGTTGTCCCATATCCCTGCGAAAATGCGATAAAATCGGCAAAATCTACTTCACCGCTGTTGTTGAAATCGCAATCTGATGCGGTTGGTGCTGCGTGTACCCCTGCAGGTAAAAGCAGGAAAATCAATATCATGGCATACTTAAACATGGCATACCTCCAGAAAATGCGAGCATATTTATTGATCATCTATCATACAAGTAGGCGGATACCCACCAAGCGCAAGTGTTGATAGAATGAACAGAATCTGTTTGCGCATCAGTTCTCCCATTCCTCAATCTCCAACAATTCCATCATCCCACCGAGTATGTCTTGCTCGCTCTTCTCCACCGCGGGCTTCAACGCGCCAAAACTCACATCAACCCCTCTGTCCTGAAGAATTGGAATGTGCGTATTGATTGATGTCGCGCTCAACGGATTATGCTGCACATGAACCACATCTCCACTGCCCAATCCCGTATTTGCAACCAAAGGCGAAAGATTCGAGATGTTGTTACTGGAAAGAGACAGCGACCTTAGATTGGTCAAGCCGGACAGTGCAGATATATCCGAGATGTTGTTGCGGAAAAGACTCAGCGATAGCAGGCTGTTCAAGCTGGATAGTGCAGATATATCCGAGATGTTGTTCCCAGGAAGAAGCAGTGATGTCAGGCTGGTCAAGCCGGACAGAGGTGTGATGTTCGAGATGCTGTTGTTGTCGAGATTCAGCGTTCTCAGACTGGTCAAGCCGGACAGTGAGGACACATCCGACATGCTGTTGCTGCGAAGAAACAGCCGTATCAGATTGGGCAAGCCGGACAGTGAGGACACATCCGAGATGTTGTTGGCGGAAAGCCCCAGCCATGCCAGATTGGTCAAACCCGACAGTGAGGACACATCCGAGATACTGTTGTTTTCGAGATACAGCTGTTCCAGATTGGTCAAGCCGGACAGGGGCGAGAGATCAGAAATGCTGTTGTTGTAAAGAATCAGCCGTTCCAGCCTGGTAAATCCTGAGAGTGCAGACACATCCGAGATGCCGTTGGTGTCAAGATACAGCCGTTCCAGTCTGGGCAAGCCTGATATAACACCAGATAGTGCAGAAAGGTCTGAGATTGAGTTGCCGCCAAGATCCAGCCTTGTCAGGTTGGTCAAGCCCGATAGAGGCGAGAAATCGGAAATATGGTTACTATTAACATACCCCACACGAGACACAAATTCTGTGCCGAGGTCCAAACTCGTCAGACTGGTTGCCAACTCAAGCCCGGTCAAGTCCCTGATGTTCGAGTTCGGAGCTTCAAGCTCTGACAAAAATGCCATCTCAAAATCGGTTATCGGAGCATCTGATGCCTTGCCCATAGCGATCTTAATCGCCGCACGCAAGTTCGCATCCGGGATATCTGCTTCTGACAGGTTGGACAGGCGCGACAGTACTGACCTGTCCCTGATCATAGTATCGTCGTAAAGAATCAGCACTGACAGGTTAATTAAGCCCGACAATGGCGAGAGGTCAGAGATACTATTATAGGAAAGATTCAGCGTTGTCAGGTTGGTTAAGCCCGACAATGGCGAAATATCTGAGAATAAATTGCCAGAAAGAATCAGCGTTGTCAGGTTGGTCAAGCCCGACAATGGCGAAATATCTGTAATGGTATTATAGGAAAGAATCAGCACTGACAGGTTGGTTAAGCCCGATAGAGGCGTGAGGTCCGAGATACTATTATAGGAAAGAATCAGCACTGACAGGTTGGTTAAGCCCGACAGAGGTGTGAGGTCCGAGATGATATTATTGGAAAGATTCAGCGATGTCAGACCAGTTGCAAATTCGAGCCCGGTTAAATCGCGAATATCCGATGTCGATGCCTCAAGGCTTGTCAAACCCGCCATCTCTGCCCTGCTGATCGACGCACCACTCGCCTTACCCAATGCTGGCTCAATTGCTGCGCGCAGGATTGCATCCGGAATGGTAACCTGCGTTTCCGGTCCACCGCCACCTGTCTCTTTGCCAAAGCTACTGCTAAAGAGCAGAAAATCGCCAAAACCAATTGCACCATCGCTGTCCAGGTCGTACTTCGCTTCATATCGCCCATCGTCCTGACGTGACCCAAACTGACCCGCAAACGCCAAAAAGTCCGAAAAATCAACCTGACCGTCCCCATCAAAGTCTGAGGTAAGGTCTTGTAAATTTAATTCAACGCGCACATCCATAGTTGCGCTTTCAAATTGCCCACTCCGACTGAGTTCTGCACGTACCAACCGAATCGCCGTGCCTGAAAATCCAGCCATTGTGCGAAAGCGAACTGTACCCACCAGACCGCTATTGGCAGTTGCTTGACCACCCAAAGCCGCAATGCCAATTTCGACAAAACCTGTACCGTGCTCTGGGAGTGCCTGGGCATTGGGCAACACATCGCCGGTATCAAAGCCCTCATACACAACCTGGTTCGCGTCGTATTCAAAGCGCACAGCAAGGCCGTTCGCATTCTGAATACCTGTGCCAAATATCTGAATGGCGACAATTTGATCTGCGGACATATTGAGGGACGTGACCGCCTGGTCTCCCGCCGCACCATCCACATCCAGCGAAACAGAAAAGCTATTCTGAGCCGAAAGAGACAGGGGGTGTATCAAAAGTGCAAGTATTGATAAACCTGTATAAATCGCTGATCCCGCTTTCATGTTTTCCTCCATATCTATCGTGAACCTCTAAAAAAATGAGACGCTCCCAGCAGCCCCCTATATTCACTCATCTCGCAGGGAATCCGCCGGGTTTGCGCGTGCGGCTTTGAGAGTTTGGGCGGTGACAGTTGTGAGTACGATGAAGAACAAGACAAGGCTGCCGAGTAAGAACATACCAATACCCAATTCGGTGCGGTAGGCGAAGGTTTGTAACCATTGATTGGTCGCGTAATAGGCGATGGGGAATGCGATAAAGCTTGATAGGGCGATGTAGAGGACAAATTCCCGTGAGAGCAGGGACAAGATTTGCGTTTGCGATGCGCCCAGGACTTTGCGAATGCCGATTTCTTTGGTGCGTCTGGCTGTGGCGAGTGCAGCCAGTCCGAATGCGCCGAGTGCGGCGATGAAGATGGCGAATCCTGTGGCGTATTGAATCATGAGGTTCCATTGTTCTTCTTTATGGTATTGTCTGTCTATGTATTCATCGACAAACGAAAATCTGAATTCCAGTGCGGGTGCGATTTCTTCCCATTTTTCTTTTATAAATGCGATGGTGCCCGGTACATTTTCAGGATGAATGCGAACCAGCAGGCTATGCTGACTAATTGTGGAGAGGGGCATAATAACAGGTCCTATTTCGTGATGCAAAGAGTGAAAATGGAAGTCGCGTACGACGCCAATGATTGTCTTGGACCGAGAAATAATACGCTTTTCACGCGGATTATTTCTCTGCGGGACTTTTCGGATTTCTTTGATCGTTTTGCCAATGGGATCTTTTATACCGAATTTTTCGACCAGCGCTTCGTTGACGATAATTGATTTATTTTTATCCGTTGGAAAATCCTCAGAATATTCCCGACCTGCAACGAGTTTTATGTCGAGCGTCTTGAACACATCGTAGTTAATAGACATCATTTCGACCGGTTGTTCTTGACTGTCTTCATAGCTCACAAAAATACTAGGAGGGCGCGGATGCGCGAACATATTGCTGTATAATTCGCCACCATCAAACCAGGTTGTGCTAATCACCCTCGGATAAGACTGTAGCGCATCCCGAAAAACAGTGGGCAGGTTTCTGTATTCCGGTCTGAAGACCATATAAAAGGTCGAAATAGAGACGAGGTGTTCGGCCTGGAATCCCAGGGGTTTGGTTCGCAAATAAGCGAGTTGTTTGCCCATCATTAAGGTGGCGATGATAAAGAATATCGAAAGGGCAAACTGAAAGATGACCAGTACGCTGCCAAAACGATTGCCCGTTTTGACTCGCAACCGGCTCGTTATGATCTGGGTCGGTTGCAATCGGGATAGCACAAAGGCGGGATAACCTCCTGCTGTGATGCCGACGAGGCTGATCAGCAGAATGAGAAATGCGAGTGTTGTGAGATTGAGACCGTCGCTCATGGACAGGGATTGGTGAGATAAGGTGTTGAACGTAGGCAAGGCGAGTTCTGCGATGGCTATGCCAGCGATGCATGCGATGGTGATGAGCAGGAGGGATTCGCCGATAAATTGTTTTGCGATCTGCATGCGCCCTGCGCCAACGACTTTTCGCAGGCCGACTTCTCGCGCCCGCGTTGCCTGCCGTCCGAGAGTCAGGGTGGTGAAATTGACGCAGGCGACAAATAGCACGAGCAGTGCTATACCCGATAAGATGTACGTATAAATGGGATTGCTGGCATTCGAGGTCTGCACAATTGGGTCAAAGTGCATTTGTGTGAGTGGCTGAAGTTTGAGTTGATTTTCGCTCTTTTCGCCCCACCAGATTTTGGTCCATTTGGGAAATTGTTGTTCAAGGCTATTGGGATTTACATTTGGCGGGAGTAGCATATATGTGTCCGTCTTGAAGTGTTTATTGTCTGTTATCCCCCTTTGTTCAAAGGGCAGTAGCATGTCAAATTGAAGCGTAGAGTTTTTGGGCGCGTTTTTCAGAATGCCGGTGACGGTGTAATTTTGAATTTCGTTTTTACGTAGCGTGGGATTGAAACGCTGAATGGGAAGCACCTCGCCAATCGCATTGGCATCTTTGAAATACTTTTGAGCAATTCTTTCCGTTATAAGCGCGGAATACTTGTCTTGAAGATCAGCCTCGCCACGAATGACCGAAAATGAAAATATTTCGAGGCAGTTGGGATCGATATAACGCCACAAGGCTCGAAAAGCCCGATCTTCTGTGCCAATTTTTCCAAATCCCACCGCTAAACGAGCGGTCTGCATCTCAGGGAATGCCTCCCTCAGTGACGCACCGTCAGAGACTCGGGGCTTCTCTGCGATTCCGGATGGTGTCTGTACATAAACCCGATAGATGCGGTCGGCGTTTTTGTGAAAGGTGTCGTAGGTCCATTCATTGTAGGTAAAGAGGAAGGTGATCATGCAGAATGCGAGGCCGATGGCGAGGCCGATGATGTTGATGGCCGAGTAGATGCGGTGTCTGGCGAGGTTGCGGATCGCTGTTTTCAGATAGCTGATAAATAGAGACATTTCACCGAACATTGGTTTCTCCTTTGCACGTATAGGACTTGCACCGTACAGGTAAAGTGAATCTATAAAAAATAGAAGCAATTTCTGTGCCAAAAACCTCTTCTCTATGTTTTACAATTAGTTACGAAAATTTGTGCCATGAACGCAGTTTAATAAGTGTCCGATTTTGATACAGTAGTGTCCGAAAATGAACACTTAAAACAAAAACAAGCGTATTGTTTTATTATCGAAAAAATAAAAACCATATCCTGAATAATTTTATGCGAAATAATTAGCATATAGATTCAAAAAAATAGCCAATTAAAAACTCGCTGTCAAGACCAGCGTACGATATAATTAGCAGCCTTTTGATGCCAGCAAAAAACGGCGATAGATATTAATATCCACAGCCGTTTTTTTATTCAATACTGTGAACAGTTAGTGCCAGTCCCACCTCATCAACCTCCACGCGCACGACTTGAAGACCCTCCTTGCGCAGTTTTGGCAACACCGATTCCAGTGCTGCCTCAAACGATGTCGCTTCCACAGTGCAGTTCGCAATCGGTGTTCCGGATTGTATAACAAGTGTAAAGTCAAGGACACTGTCTGGCGCTGCACCATCCTCACCAAAATATCCATAGAGCCGATCCGTTGTATCCAGATCAGGCTCAGTCGCAAGCGTAAATTCATAGACTTGCATTGTCTTCATCTCCTGAGTGTATGTGTACAGGCATCTACATATCTTTGAAACTTACGAGCATGGACAGTCGGATTTCTGGGAGTAGAGTAAATATTGAAAATATGTCCAGCCCGACTCTGTTCTGGGCAAAGACCACGGCCCCAAATATGTGCCCGAGGACTGGCTTTTTGAATACGCCATCCTCTCGATACAGCGTATAATATTGCTTCGCGAATGTCTTTATTTGGATGGCGTGGAATTGCTCAGTTTATCGTTCTGATTACCCTCAGCAACCGGAATGAGAGGAGACAATGATATAAAGCTATTTCAAAAGTAATATACCAAAAACAAATGACACCACCGCCTTTTTTTAGTCATTATTACGTGATGTGTGACTTCAAAACCACCACATAGTAATACCGATAAACAGATATAAGAAAGTCAAAACCACTGGATTGCGGCTAACACCCTGCCGCAATGACGGCTCTAAAATCCTTGTTTTTCTGACTGCTAACCACTGATTGCTTGTTTTCTTCACCATTATTTTAAAGTCACACATGACGTATAAGAAAGTCAAAACCACTGGATTGCGGCTAACACCCTGCCGCAATGACGGCTCTAAAATCCTTGTTTTTCTGACTGCTAACCACTGATTGCTTGTTTTCTTCACCATTATTTTAAAGTCACACATGACGTTCATTACTGCCAAATTTGAAAATCAGAGTTGAAAATTTAATCCAACAGAGAAAGGTTGCTCGAGGATGCCTTCTGCCTTTGCTATGGGAATTGTCCAGAATGTGTTGAGATTTAGTGCAACCCGCTTATGCAAAGAAATAAGTGCCCCGATCTTTGGTTGAAAGAAAACGCCGGAATTTGCAGGTCGATAAATCGTACCACCCGAAAGGGTATAATAAAATCTAAACCGTCCCACAATCTTATGAACATTGCGAATACCCACACCAAGCGTAAACTGACGCCTGCCATCTGATTCCCAAGGATGTTTATTGATCTGGTCGCCATAAGCCATTGCAACTTCCAGACCAATAGATGATTTCAGCCCCAATACGCCCAATAGCTTTACTCGAGATTGATAACCATCAGCTGCTGGTGAATTTGCAAATTCACCCTCTACACCGATATAATTGTGTTTCATCTCTTCGGCAACAAGCGAACTGGACAGAAGCATCAAAAACATCGGCAAAAAAAGTAAAGTTTTCATCTGATGGCAACCTCCTGAAAATGTGTGACCCCGGCTGGATTATCGTATGCCGATACTGCATTTGCCTGGCCCGTCAGGAGACAAACAGCAAGCGTCACAATTGGTACAAATGAGAGTAAATAACGCATGGCTATACCCCTGGGCCTGTGAACAAGAAATCCTGACTAAAACGGTAGTATATGCACTATCAGGTGTCAAGAATGTATTGTGGCGAGTGCATCAAGAGAAATCTGCCAAAATCTCATTTTTTACCAAAAAATAACAGAGCGGCAGGTCTCTTCAACCCACCGCTTTGCGATATGATCAATCGGCTCATCCCCAGATCGCTCTCGAAATTGAGCTGGAAATATTCACGCTCCCAATATTAGGTACTATTAGAGTCTGACTCTGTCTGACGAGACTTTTCTATTTCTTCTAAAACCTTCAAAAATTCACGAATGCGAACAATTTTAATACCAGAATATTCCTTTGTTGGAAAATGTCGGATATTTTTCGTTACAAGATAATCTGCATTTCCCAAGACGGCACATTCTAAAAAGCGATTATCCGACTGATCGGTGCAAACATTCAATTCAAATGATGGTTCCATCCAGTCAGACTGAAAGCGTAATGTACTCAATACTCGTTCTCTTTCCTTCTGTTTTGAATCGGGAATTAACCAATCAGCTACTGCTCTGTATTCATCCAAAATGGGTTGGGAGAGCAACAACTTAAAATAATCGTCTTCTCGAGTCATCCAATTAATCAGTTTTGCAGAGGCCCCCCGATTACTGAGAATCGCTGACATGATATGATTTGTATCAATTACAACGCGTAAAATTTTATCCATGAATCATGTCTATACTTTGTGGTATCTTTTTATTGCATCATCAATTGTCTGAGCTTTGATTCCACCTTTTCGCCGCACTTCGGAACGGATAGATTTTACATCTTTACAGAGTTGCTCTTTCCAGCCAAATTTCTCATGCAATTTTAAGAAGGCCTCAATCGCTGCCTGTAAGTTTCCATCATAGTCATCTCTTACAATATCCCGGAAATGTTTTTCAAGGCCTCTCGGCAAATCTATGGAAATCATATTAACCTCGACTTTGAATGGGGCTGTGTCAAACTCACTCCCCAAACACCTCATCAATTGAGATAAGACGGCGTAAAAAATAATATATAACTCAATTATACTCAGCTAACGGTGAATCGTCAAGCAAGTCTGCGAGTCCGACATCATTTAACCACCATCATCCAAACGCCCGGGCGGAGACACCAGAGCCATACCCCGGGTATAAGCCCAATGCCGAGCGGCTTTGGCGAGTTTGGGATTACCAGACGCGAGCATTGCACTGGCCATGCGCTCATCGCCCTCGTGCTCCAGAGCCTGAACAAGAGCGGAAGTTGCAAATGCGGAATATTCGCGAATAAAAAATGGGTGCGCCGCTGCAATAACATCGAGCTCCCGTTCTCGCAAAGCGCGTTTTAAGACCTCGACAACCCGATCACCACCTATCTCAGAAAGCCTCAGAGCCGCCGCAATGCGTTCCACCCCCTTACCATTCTCAAACGCCGAAATCCACGCATCAATTTTCTCCTGTACATCGCGCCTGTTGCGCCAATCTGGCTCAATATCCCCAAGTGCTTTCACCGCCATCCGCACATTCGCCCCCTTGCTCAACATCTCTACCAGCACAGGTACCACACGCGCATCCTTTAATGTGACAAGTGCCCACGCCGCAGACCAGCTCACAAAAATCGAGTCATCATTTAACGCTTGCGCCAGAGCATCCGCCGTTCGCGGATCGCCTATTTGGCCCAACGATTGTGCAGCGGCGCTTCGGACATGTATTCCCGAGTGGCCCAACAAGCGGATCAAAGCATCTACGCCTCGCCTGTCATTTAAATTACCCAAAGCACGGGCAACTGATTTCATCAATTCCTCTCCTGATCGCCCCTGCAAATGCATCTCTCGATCCACCAGCGAGACCAGCAGATCAACAGCACTCGTATCGCGCAATGCGCCCAATGCTCGCGCCGCTGCTCCGCGAACATACCTATCTTCTCCCATAAGTGCGTCCCGCAATGCACCTGCCGCGCGCATGTCTCTCATTTTGCCCAGCGACTGAATGGCTTGCTGACGCACATTGCGATCTCGATCTTCTACTGCAACAAGCAATGCCTGCACTGCTCGTTGATCTTTCAAATCACTCAAAAAACGCGCAGCAACCTTTCGCTCATCGTCATTGCCCTCCACCACCCATCGGCACCAGTGCATCACCAACTTGTCTGCCCAATCTTTCTCTCGCCAGTCGGGAACAACTGACTTGAGACCCTGCAATGCGCGAAACCGAACGATAGCTTGCTTATCACCCAGTACATCATCTTGCATCAAATCGCCCTGAAATCTCTCCTCAGCCATCTCGATCTCTGGCCGCGTGCGCCAATTTGTATCAATCTGTGCCAGCGCAAAAAGGACAGTCCGACGCATCTCCTCATCGCCCAACAAATTTGCCAGAGGCCCAATCGCCCGGGGCGATCCAATGCGTCCCAAAGCCACTGCTGAAACCCATCGCACCTGGGATATTTCACTTTGCGTCTGCAAACACAGAACAGCGACCGCAGTCGAATCCCCAATCTGACCCAGCGCATCTATCGCCACCAACCGCAATACAGGCACTTCCTCCTGCACGACAGCGACCAATGCATCTACCGCTGTCGAATCCCCAATCTGACCCAGCGCATCTATCGCCGCCAATGCCAGAACGGCCCGCTTGTCTTGCAAAAAAGGAATGAGTACCCCAGTCGCTCCCCTGTCTTTCAGCATACCCAGCGCATCTATCGCTGCCAACCGCACCCGAGCTTTTTCATCTTTCAACGCCTGAATCAAATGCGGTACAGCATTCACCTGACCACCTTTCGCCCAACTTCTCAACCCCATAAACCCGTACATCGACATCCACATGGCGCGACTGACGCACGTATTCATCAATACCCTGGGAACAGCCGCCCAACACAAGCGAGAGAGTCAGCCAAATGTATAATTTTCCCTTTTTCATAGCGGTTATTTATACGCAGCCAATTTCTCCGCGACCAAATCGACCAGCTTTTCACCGCGCAGATTTTTGGCAATAATCTTCCCATTGGGCGCAATGAGAAAAGTCGTTGGCCAGGACACAATCCCATAAGCCTTTTGAATTTTCGGATCTGCTATTCCATTGGGATAGGGGATTTGGTGCTCCTTGACAAAATCTGCCAAATTTCTCGGATCATCATGAGCCAGGCCAATGACCTTCAACTCTTCCGAGAAAGATTGAGATAACTTCTTGAGGTGTGGCAATTCATTAAGACATGGCGCACACCACGTTCCCCAAAAATCGAGCATCACAAATTTACCTCGAAAGTCCGATAGCCTCAACGAATCGCCAGCCACAGTTTGCACAACAAAATCTGGTGCAACACTATCTTCTCGCATATCAAGTGCATTTAAAAGCCTTTCAGTCGAACCATGCAAAACCGTTTTGGAATTTGGGTATCTCTGGATAAGCTGATCAATAGCACTTCGGGCAGCAACGGGATGGTCGCGATCTCTGTAATGTTGGGCCATACGCCACAGCAATGATTCACCCTCTTTGGTGCCAGGTGGCAAGTTGCGTTCATAAGCCACCAGAATGCCAGTAAAATAAAAAGGAGGTATCTTATATTTTTCGCCGAGATGCGGTGCAAAATGGAGACCCTCATCAAGACTTAAAAGGGTGTGTGAGAATGTAGCGTAAGTGCGAAAAAAAAGAGAATTGGGATCTACCTTTTTTGCCAATTGTGCCATTTGCCTGAAATAACTCTCATAAACGGCACTCTGATAGTGTTCTCTTATTTTCGTTTCGTACTCCTTTTTTTTACTTCTCAACTTTTTCAACTCTCTCCTCACTCTATTATGAGGATGAAATCTTTGTAAGAATTCAAACTCTTCTTGCAAGAGAAACTGCTCAAAATAGGGTGGGTATTGATTCACTATTTCTCGAAGCTTGTTGCCCTGGTCAATAAAAGTAGAATCCCAGACATCTGCGCTTCGAAGCATTTTAAAATAAGAATGCATACCCTTTTCCCGGATATCCTTCATTTCTTTTACCAATCTCGAAAAGGTCGTTTGAAGCTCATCGTCAGCAGCAAATTCCGTTCTTGAATCTCTCTTGGGGCATATACAGAAGGATCGAAAATGATCTCGCCACCTTTATAGATTGAACTAAATCCAATTATTCTGCTGCTGTTCCTGGGTTTCGCATTTGAATGTCTTAAATCATAGACATCACTCGTATTGTTATTCACAATGAAACGATACCCTTCGCCCTCTTTGACTGGATTTTCGCCCGGTAATACCCATACACTGTCTCTTTTAACCAATTCTACGATATCCGGACTTTTGATGCGCCATCGACAAAACTCACCCCACAGTTTCACCCACTCAATATCATCTTTTTTCTTCAGCCCGAATGGCTCAAGATATGCTTTTACCTCTACTTGTGTGTCTGCATCTGGTACCAGAATGGCCGTTTCCAATATTTCATAACCAAAAGCAGAGACAACAAGCGTATAAAGTCCTGGTTCGAGATCAAACGCAAAATCCCGGTCATAAATGGTTTGCGAGTTTTCAGGTCGGCGAGCGAAAGGGTACCATTTTGCTGACAACAGTGGCGCGATCCCCACAAGAAACGAATCGGGAATCGTTTGACCATTCAAATGAATCATTCCCGATATTTTTGATTTAGAAGGCCTGACGGGTTTTTGCTCTTGAGGATGTCCTGTAATCTCTACTTCCCGGTCTTGTGACATAACGCGCAATGAATCCGTCGATGCCATCGCATTGATCGCAAAACACAGCCAGAATACCAATGTCATCTTTAATACCATCTCGTGACCCTCCACAATTCTATTGCATGACCAATTAGCCATCTTTATGAAGCGACCTATTCCGTTGGCAATCGGAATCTAATCGCCCGAGGTATCCACACTGCTACGGGTTTACCATTGTGTTCGGCAGGCTTGTATCGAAATTGATATACCGCATCTATCGCCGCTTGATGAAACACTTCTGCCCCTCTCAGAACACGCACATCGCTCACCGAACCATCCAAATTAACTATGAACTTCAAAAACACTTTGCCTTCCAAACTATCTCTGATTGCCTCCTCGGGATGCACAAACTTAACAGAGTGCAGGACCTTGGGCTTTACCTCAACCATTCAAATTCGAGAACCTCACTGCTATCAGTATCAACAGGCACAGGCGGCGTGCTCTGTTGCTCTATGGAATTTAATGCAAATTTATTGATCTGCTGCTTATCGCGAGTATCTGAATCCCTATCCCTTACCTTATGCTCGGAAAAGTCACCCTCAGGGCCACTTTGCGATTGCGTTGCCCAGGCTTGAACCGCCATTGCGATACCGAATCTATAACTGCTTGATGAAATACCTTTGGTCCCTTCAAAATGCTCACATCGCTTACGGAACCATCTATATTGACCATAAACGTAAAATTCACCACGACTTCCTCTTCCTCCTTCAACACCTCCTCATTCAGAGCCATAAGCTGCTTCATAAAAGACTCTACCTCGCCCCCTTCCAATATAAATCTCCTACTATCAGCATCGCCAGATGCAGGCGGCGTGGTCGGTTGCTTTGGCAAGCGAAATGAGACCGGCTGAGTCATCCATACAGCTACGGGTTTGCCATTATGCTCCGCAGGCTTGAACCGAAATTGCGATATCCCATCTATCGCCGCTTGATGAAACACCTCTGCCCCTCTCAGAACACGCACATCGCTCACCGAACCATCTACATTGACCATAAACTTCAAAAACACTTTGCCTTCCAAACTATCCCTGACTGCCTCCTCGGGATGCACAGGCTTAACAGCGTGCAGGACCTTGGGCTTTACCTCAACCATGTAAAATTCGAGAACCTTACTACTGTCAACATCGCCAGATGCAGGTGGTGGGGTCTGTTGCTTTGGCACGCGAAATATGATCGACTGCGTCATCCGCGTGGGCACAACTTTGCCGTTGAGTGTCCCCGGCTTGAACCGGTATTGCGAGATCGCGTCTATAGCCGCCTGATGAAATTCCTCCGGACCTTTCAAAACCTTCACATCGCTCGAACCGTCCTCATTAACCCTAAGCTCCAAACGCACAGTAACTCTTGGTGGATGCATAGATTTAACAGATTGCAAAAGTTCGGGCTTAGCTTCGACCTCGAAAAATTTGGGGACCTCAGTCTCATTACCATCAGCATCAACAAGCACAGGCGACGTAAGTTGTAGATCTGTGTCCGTGGGATCTAATGAAAACTCAATTGGCATAATCATCCGCACGGGCACAACTTTGCCATTGTGTTTCCCAGGTCTGAACCGAAATTGCAAGGCCGCATCTACCACCGCTTGATGAAATACCTCAGGTCCTTCCAAAACGCTCACATCGCTCACTGAGCCATCCACATTAACCACAACCTGCACAGTCACTTTGCCTTCTATATTATTTTTCCTCGCCTCTTCGGAATATACAGGTGTAACAATATCTATGGGATGAGGTTTTTCTTCAACCTCGCCATATTCAAGGACATCAACTCGCCTCTCGAAGCGAAGTGCATATTTGTCAAATCCCTTTACAACTTCCTGTACATTGACCTTATCCACAATTTCCTTTACGTCGAACTCGTCATTTAACAATTGAAACGTGATCGGCTGAGTCATCCATACAGGCACAACTTTGCCCTTGTGCTCCGCGGGCTTGAACCGATATTGCAATATCGCGCCTATCGCCGCGTGATGAAATAGCATTGATACCTTTGGTCCTATCAAAGTGCTCCTATCGCTCACCGAACTATCTGCATAGACCGCTGTTCTCAAAACCTTCACATCGCTCACCGAGCCATTCACATTGACCATAAATTTCAAAAACACTTTGCCTTGCAACTTCTCCTTTCTCGCCATTTCGGGATACACTGGCGGAACACCGTGCAGGAGCTCGGGCTTTACTTCAGCCTCGTCATATTCGAAAACCTCACTACTATCAGCATCCACAGAGGTAGATGGCGTGGTCGGTTGCTCTGGTGTGGGTTCGGGCTTTTTCTCATCCTCGACCAATCCCATAACCTCAAGACCACCTTCACCATGCGTGTACGCCTCTCGAATCGAAAAAGGCACAATCGCCAGACCGATGAGAATGGGAATTGCCAACTGCCATTTGGACCGTTTCACATTGTCATCCTTGAAATTGAGTACATACTCCAGACGTTTCTTGAGCGCGGTTCCACGCTCGTTGAAATACAGCGCACTCAGGGCAGGACGTCTATCGACAAATCCGAACAACAGCCGCCCATATTCGGCAGGTGTCAGATTCGTCTCGCGCAACACCGCCTCGTCACAGCGCAACTCGCGCAAAAAAGTCAGCCTTCGGTTCAGCAGCCAGACCAGCGGATTCACACAAAACAGCGCCATTGCAATTCCCTGAAAAATCAGCACCCAGATATCGCGATTATCTCGATGCGCCAACTCGTGTGCAACAACGCCTCGCAACTCCTCAGGCGACCAGGACGACCAATGCGATGGCAAATACAATCTCGGTTTTACAATACCGACCAAAAGTGGAGAACGCAGACTGGCTTTGGCATAAACCTTCATATCCCGTGTACCGTTCAGCGAACCCATCTCCTTCGCCAGATCAACCGGCACTGCCAAACTGAGCGCGCGGTGAAACGCCGCATTCTTCCACAACGTCACACCCGCCCATACCACAACCGAAATAGTCCACAAACAAAACAGATAAAACGCCAGTGGGAGAGGTGCAACCTGCGCGGGTGCAACAACCTCGTCACCTGAAACCACACCGGCATAAACCGGCCCAATCGGCACATCGTCGGATACCGTCAAAAATTCTGGTAACGGAATAGCGTAAAAAGGCGGCACAAACACCTTTGCCAATGCCAATAAATAGAGGACATATCGCAACCGCGTATCCAGCGTCATCCAGCGATCCACTGTCCAAATCACTGAAATAAACAACGACACTTCGACAAAATGCACCGCATAGAGCGGCCACCACGTCTCGGCCAAACGGATCAACGCATCCATTACGCGCCTCCTTTCTCCCTCGCCTCAATCAGCGCACGCAACTCATCCAGTTCCTTCTGCGAAAGCTCCCCTGAATCCACGAGATACGTTGCCAACGCCCCAAAAGAACCCTCGAACATGCGAGACACCAGCGTGCGCGTCTCGTCCTGCGCCACATCTTCTCGTGACAGGGTTGGCGTGTACACATTCACCGGACCGATCTTCTGCCGATTGAGCACACCCTTTTCAAACAGAATATTCATAATCGTCTGCACCGTCGTATAAGCCTTCTCCCCATTGGGATACAGATAATCGACAACATCGCGCACCGTAACCTGACGGTCGAGATGCCACACGCCATCCATCACCTCCCACTCAGCTTCTGCCAAGCGTTTCTTTGCAGCCATAAGACCCTCCTTGAAAATATTACTAATTTTTTAGTAATATGACGAACTCATTAGGAGAAGTCAAGCAAAAACCTCATTTCTTAAACAAAAAAAAGAGCGGCAGGTTGCAAAAACCCACCGCTCTTAACTTCATCCTTCACACTTCACACTTCAACCTCCATCCCCACAAATAACCGGCTATACTCATCAGTCAGCGGATCGCGCTCGCCCTTTTGCGCTGCGCGGGCAAATACCACACCCGGCGTTTCCGACCTGCGCGCCCGCGCCAAAACACCATACCCACCGGGCGCACTCTGCGTTTCCAGATCGCTCTGAATCGCCAGCATCTCCGCCAGCGCATTTGCCAGTCCCCAGCGCGCACCAATCGCCCGCGCAAAAAGCTCCTCTGGCGTCAGCCCTTCTCGAAAACCGTGCTTCAGGGGCGTAAACCCACCCTGATCATTCCGCGTCACGCCCTGGGGAGCTACGTAAAGCCTGACCTGCTGCCAATTGGCACGCGCACCGCATTCCACCAAAAGCGCGGGAATCCCGAGTTCATCATCATCATATCCGCTAAACCGCGCCAACACAGCCGACACCTCATCGGGATAATCGCGCCAGACATCTGGATCATCCCCTTCTGGCGGATCGGGCCAATCGAGAGACGAACCGATAAACGCACTCATCGAAGCCCCTGTCTTACGCGCGGCATCAAACCCTCTATCCCACAATCGCGCGGCCAGATCCAGTGCAGCCTTCGCACCATCGCGCGCCATCGCATCCGCCATCCAGCCCATCACCTGATGCTTATCGACAAACAACCCCTTTCGCTCAACCTCATCGCCGACAATCGACGCAATCTCCTGCAACCCCTCGTCCGTCATACTCAGATACGCCAGGCCAAACAGTGCATCGTGCATCGGGTGTACCTTCTCCCGTGCAATCAGCCCCGGATCCCGATTCAGATGCGCCACTGCCGACAGATGCGCTTCAGCCGACCACTGGCCTTCTTCAGTCACCGGCACAAAAATCGCCACCTGATCGCCATCAAAATCCAAATTCATCATCTTGCAAATCGCCACACACACGCGAATCGCCTCACCTTCCACGCGCACCGGACGACACGCCACAAAAGCCATTGGCGAAAACGCGGGATTGCGAAGCACCACAGTCCATAACCCGGCCATAGCCGCATCCAGAGCTTCCTCTGCTTTTCTCGACCGCCTATCCACTTCTTCAGCCCCCACCTCTCGCGCTGCAAATGGCCCAAACAACGTCCACGCCATTTCCTCGGGCACACCGACCTGATCGTATCTCAATTCGGGCGCAGGCGCAGCCACCGAACGCCCACTGAACAACGCACGCGCCTGAAATTGCAAACGCGACAACTCGCAAAATGCGCGAACCCGTTCAGACAGCGTTTCAATCGCGCGATCCACCAATATATCTGGCGCGCCATTGGCAATCATCTCACTCAACCGGTCGTTGGCCTCTCGCAATGCGCGGGGCACATCTCTCCCGCTCACATGTGTCAACGAATGTCCCGGTAGCCACGGATGCGGAACCGGACGCGCAAGCGCGACATCCCCACCGCGTTTCAACAAAAACGCTGCACCATGTTCATCCTGTTCAACGGCAACCCCACCTTTTGACAAATGCCCGACCAGATCATCAAACTGAGGAGACGGCGCAGTGGGACTAACAGGTCCTTCAATGACGCGGTCTGCCAGAGTATTGGCATCATCTCGATCCACCGCGCACGTATTGAACAAATCGCCAATCACACCAAAAGCACCCACTTCTCGCAACGCCAAAAACTCTGTCTCACCCACCCCTTGGTCGCGTTGACCCGGCTTTACACCCATGTGAATTTTATCTGCAGCCAGATGCAACGTGCGCCCCCAATACACCCACCCCACAGTGGTGCGACGCGGCAGCGTTTCCCCATTTAACGTCAGGGTATCCATGCCATCTTCTGCCAGCCCTAAAGCACTCAAACGAGTGCGTATCTCATCGTCTTTGGGCGCATTGAGTACGGGAATAATAACCGGCTCTCCCTCGGCCTTTGCAATGCGCCCGGCCACCGCTTCGCGCACCTGTCCAATATTCAACCGCGACGGCAAACCACACACACTCACAATAAGCTCCACAGGCGTGCCATCCGACAATTTGGGCATCTCTTCATCTTTCACAATGCGCGACACCACACCCTTAAAACCGTGTCGATTGCTCAGTTTATCGCCCAGCGCAACGCGATTGGGCAACATCATCCGATTCGCAGCCGATTCGCTCATCACAACTGCATCTTCGTGGGCATCCCCATTCCACGCCATAAACGCGGTCAGCAAATTGTACCCCGTCCAAAAATGCGGATCACTCGGTTCACATCCCGTTTGCACCAGCGCGGGTTCCGACTCCAGTACCTTGCCGTCATATTGCGCGTGATATGTGTGCCACACACCTTGTTCATCACGATGCATATCGGGACCCGGCGCGCCTATCCACTGCCGCATCATATTCACACCCATCAAAACGCGATTGGTATCATTGTGTTCCAAAAACGGAACCACCGAAGCACCTATGCCCAGCCGCTTTTCAGGCGCATCGTCTTCAATCACCAGCTTGCCATCGCGAATAGTCGCTCCCTGAGCCACCTCTAAAATCCGCGCGAGATTCGGTCCTTCAGGCGTGGAATAAGGACACACGCACCCATCGTGCGACGGATGATAGTAATTTTCTACCCCCTCATCGGCCTCACCGATAATTGGGATCAACGTCACCCGCCGCAAATGAACGTACATATCCTGCAAATTGGTCGCCTGCAAATAGTGCGATGTGGGTTCTTCCGTAAAAAATGTGTGAATCCAATCTCCCAACGGCATCCAAGTTTCAACTGCTTCTTCCAACATCTCGGGCATATTTTTCAACCGCTCGGCAATATAATCGCGCACTTGCTCGCCCACACACCGAATTTCAGCACGCGCCAAATCCACATCAGTCGGCGCGGGAACTACTGTTCGAAAAAAGCCATCCACCTTAAACCGCCCCCAATCGTCGGGCTGGGGGATATCTTTGTACACAACCTCTTGACCGCCCTGAACCGCGAGATGCAATTCACAGGTATATTCATCCACCGACACCACCCGATAACCCGCCAGCGACACACGATCTGCCAACAATTCGGGCAACCCCTTTTGAACAAACGCATCCCACGAAATTTTATGCCACGTCGCCTTCACTGAAAGACTCATCAAATTTCTCCTGTCTCATTTTTAGTGAGTTACGAGTCTGGCTTAATCCAGAACTCCCTTGATCTTAGCTACTTTCTGCCTGGTGTCATTTTGGAATCTGTCTCTATGGCCTTTTTATCGCTGTACAAAACTCGGGATCATCGGCAACATCGCTAAATTCAGGTGCTTTATTTATCCTGTATTGTCCAAAGCGCGAAAAAAAGACACCTCGTTCGAGAAGCGACAGAACCTTGTCCCGGTCTCTCTCAGTTGTCCAAATCGATGCCGCGAGCCACAAGTAGGAGTACTCCGACCGAATACCAAGATCAATGGCGCGTTGGAAAAGTGGGATGGCCAGGTCGTATTGTTTGGCGCGATAAATTGGTGCAGCGGCATTGTGATATAGCCCCCACAACACTCGACGTTCTTCTGCTGTTAAATTGTCCCGCACCTCAAATTGCACTTCTAAACGAGAGGTCGTAGATTTTGCAATTTGCCTCACCTGCGATATTTCGTTCATCCTGCCATAAGCATCCATCTCAACACACCTCGCATCTCCCCACGTCTCAAATGCCTCTGACCAATCGGGATCCTCACGACTAATTTGATCCAGATTATCCACTTCCAATAGTGCTTCTTGTAACTTTTGACACCAACCCAATACTATTATCGCGGAGCGTACGTAATAACGCCTTATGAATCTGTTTCGCGATGTGGGCGCAATATCTTTCATAAGATTGTGATAAATTTCCAACCATGCATCGCTTTGACCGGTCTTAAACCAGCATTGAGCCTGTGTACCATCGTACATAATCTCAAACAAAAGTCCTTCATCAGCCGGAACATCCTCCCGTTTCGTTCGCCGGGGTAAAAAATCCCACAGCCAATCTTCGGAAATCACCCACTCGGGTTGAGGCAAAATCCGCGTTGCCCAGTGCAAATAGGATTTTTGACTTTCTACAGCTTTTATATTTTTACCCAACATCGCCAAATTATCAGTCAAATGCCACCTTGCCCAGGCTTCTTCCTGTATAGACAAGGGGAGCAGCAAGTATTTTTGCAACAGTTTAACAATCTCCGCTTTATCGCCTAACCAGTGCAGTAACTCCTTCCCGCGATGCACCATTTCCGAATCCCAGGATGCTTGTTCGATCTGGTCGTAAAGCACAGATTTGCCTTTCTCCAACATTGAGCGATCTGTCTGTCTGGCATCCTGTACATATTGATGGCGATAGGTCTCAACGATCTCCACAATTGACGGTGCGGACATTATGCCTCCTTTGATGAACTGCTCCCACTGTTTACCCCCTCCCATACCTCCGACCCCATGCCTCTGCGAGTTGCTTGCGCGTGTGGAACAGCCGCGATTTCACTGTCCCCTCTGGAATCGCCAACTGTTCGGCAACCTCTCGAAGCGTCACTTCATCTTCGTACACCATCTGAAATATCTCGCGTTTTTCCTCTGGTAGCGCATCGATCAACGCCTGCAAAATGCGCCGTTGTTCAGCGCGTTCCAACTGTACATCGGGTCCCAGTGCAGCCCGATCAATCATCCATCCCGGAACGGGTTGCTCTTCATCCTCCTCATCGTAAAGCGAAGGCATTTCCAGGGGCTGCTCGCGACGGCGACTTTGGCTTCGCAATTGATTCAGCGACAGATTTCTCGCAATCCGAAACAGCCATCCCCGAAAAGACCCTTGCCCCGACCATTGATCGGCCCGATTCCAAACTCTGAGAAAAACCTCCTGTGTCAAATCATCTGCTACGACTGGATCGCGCGTCACCCAACGCAGATTCTCGGTCACCTGTGCCTGATAGCGCGTAAACAGAATCGCAAAAGCCTCTTGATCCCGCGCCACAATCCGCTGCATCAAAATCGCGTCCGATGGTGTCAAAAAATATCCTCCTGTGGGAATCGACACCGCCCAATGTCCGAAGGTTCAAAAAAAAACGCAGCCCTTTGGGACTGCGCTTCAGTTACAAATATGCTTCGTGCTTCTCACCCATCATCCTCAGGCTGATCTGGCAGTAAAAAGACCCCCTTGAAATCGCTGAAGGACACCTCCTCTAAAAATTCAACTTCTGCCTCAAATTCGCGTCGAATCACCACGCGATCCTCTGCATCTTCAACACTGGCCTCGAGTTGTCGATCCATCAGCTCAAAAACCTTGCTTCGCACCTCCTCCCTCATCTTCCCCTCTTCAAAGCACCTCTGGCGAAACGCCTCGATCTGTACATCCGATGGCAAAAGCGATTCCATATCTAATGCCAGTGCCAGAATGAGATTCCGCAACAACCCGTCATACGTGCGCCCTTCAACAGCTATTTCCAATTCAGTCAGCGCAGCTTTGGGAATAGATCGCAAAAACGCAAACCGCCTGAGCGCATCTTGATAAGCCGCATAATCGCGCTTTGGATCGACCAACTGGGATTCATCTTCCTCGTCATCGGGGGGACGCATCCAGGTCTCTGGCACCGCATTTGCCCAGCGGGATACTGCCTGGTATTCAGACTTCAAAAACTTCACCTCGGGACGCAGCAACATCGCCCGACACTTCTGTGCCATTTCTTGCAATCGGAAAAATGCGATCTCATATCCGCGCTTTCGGCACGCTTCAAAATCTCCTTCCGCAATAATTTCCACAGCCCGGTTTAAATCACTTTCTGCTCGCGCCTCCAAACCGAGATCCAGAGAAATCAGCGCCTGCCGCACCCCGTGTTCCAAATCCCCACGCCTGATTGCAATACCCGACCGATTGCGCTTGCCATAGTGCAAACCCTGCAAGCGCAAAAAGCCCAAAAGCGCGTCCCCAATATTGGGCGGCAACTTTTCAAAGCGCGTCCCCAATTCAATAACCTGCCCCACAAAACTCTCGGAATCAATGCGAAACCGACTCAAATCCAGCGTTGCAAGAGGATTTTGCATAAGCACTCCGTTGTCAGTAGTCAGTTGTCAGTTGTCAGTCCCCCAGCCCATCAGCCCCCTTCGTGTAACTTCGTGCTCTTAGTGGATCTTTTCACCCTTCACCCTTCTCACTTCACACTTCATCATCCCTCCTCTCCCACGCCCCGCGAATGACGGACCGCATCAAATCGGCATCCGCATCGAAAAGTGCATCCAGAACACCTCCGACAACGGGATCCTCTATTATCGTACTCGGCATTTCACCCACAGCAGCGCCTTCGGAAAAGAGTTGGTGCCGGTAAACCTGCGCGCCCGCAGCCCCCACGATATCATTCATGCGCATGTCCTTCACATAAGGAATCAGAGCTTCTTCGAGCAACCCGGGATCCACACTATTCAGCAATTCAGCACACTTATTCGCATCCCCCAGTGTAGATAGTGCCCTGAGCCATTCAAACGATACTTTTGACCTGGCCCCGGCACTGTCCATTGGCTCTAACGTGTCTTCCACAGTGCGCCGAAAAGTACCCGGCGTCATAGCGCGTACCAAATGCGTGTTAAAACCCTCCCGCTCCGGGTCATAATCAATCAGCCCCGTCAACATCTCTGTAGGCAAATGCGCCACCACATCTGTCGAATAGCCCGGATTGCCATCTTCATCCATACCCGTTATAGACAACACAGTCTCTGGATCTTCATCCAAAACAACGAGCGCGGCCTGCGTTTCAACCGTCATAGTCTGCACCAGGGCCCTGGCATCTTCTTTTTTTCCCTCACGGAGCAGATCGCGTATCTGGCTGCTCTGCGAGGCCAATTCCATAAATCCAGTTGACCACGCGCCAATTACCAATCGGTCTTCACGAACCTCGATGGGTTTCACCTCGGGTTCTTCTGCCTGAACCTCGGTACCCATCAAATGAGATTTGAAATTAATTCTCCCCCTTTCTACTTTGTCCTTACACGTCACGCACAGGCGCGTATAGGGAACAGCCCGGAGGCGTTCTTCTGAAATAATCGCCTCGCACATGACACACCTCACCCCCGTCCCGCCATCGAGCGGCTGTTGTGCCATATTGCCCTCCATTGGGGTTTTGAAAATCCTCCGCACACATTGCGGAGACGACAGAATTATAGCGGAGATAAATTTAATCGAATAGATACCAAATGTCAACTTTTAACTTACTGTTTATCAAAGATTTACAAACTTGACAAACAAGACTAAGTTTGTTATATTATTACCATCGTCGAAGAGATCACATCCGATCCCCTCGGCGTTTTTTTATTTTACCGCATAAAACAAAGGCCCGATTCGAAAATTCAATCGGGCCTTTGTTTGTGTGTTATGCAGTGGATAATGCTAATTGTTCCATTACACGCTCCTAACGCACAATTTTTGAGATCAATCTCCATTTTTATCAGATAGCTCGTAAAACCCATCGGCTTTAGCTTTGGGAAGCAGACGCGAGTTAGCGAGCGTTGTTTTGCAAGGGCTTACGGATCCCTGCTTTTGCAGGGACATGCTTATGGGGTAGTGCTTTAGCGTTGGGGCACAATCATCAAGGGATTGTGGACGGTGAGTCATTGTGATTCGTCCGCTCATTCCACGAAAAATGGGTTGACAAAATAAGATCATAAGTATATATTTTTATTATGCTTAAGTCCTTCAAATATAGACTGCGTCCGACGAAAAAACAGGAGAAAATCCTGACGACGCACATTGAAGAATGTCGCTTGCTGTATAACCAGCTTGTCTGTGCAAGAGTCCAAGCATGGGAGCAAAAGCATAAGTCTTTGTCCTGCTATGACCAGATAAAAACCATGCCATTGATGAAGAAACAACGACCTGAATTTACGCAAGTGTATAGTCAGGTCTTGCAACAGGTCGCGGTACGGGTTGATCTTGCATTCAAGGCGTTCTTTCGTCGTGTCAAAGAGCGGTCAAAGACAAGCGAGAAAGCAGGCTTTCCCAGATACAAAAGTCAGAATCGCTATGATTCTATCACCTATCCTCAGTTTTCCAAAGGATGCCGATTGGACGAGAAGGGCTTGCGATTGGGTAAGATAGGCTGTATTCGGATTGTGCAGCACAGACCCCTTGAGGGTATGCCCAAGTCTTGCACGCTCAGGCGCACAGCGACGGGCAAGTGGTTCGCTACTATCTCTTGTGACATAGGCGACACAAGTAAAAAAATAGACATTGATTCTGCCGTCGGCATTGACGTGGGGCTTGATAATTTTGCTATGTTTTCTGACAGAGAGAAGATAGCCAATCCTCGCTTTTTTCGTAAAGAGGAAAAGACGCTTGCCAAAGCACAACGCAAGTGGGACAAAGTAAAAAAAGCGTCGCCGAAGAAACGAGAGAAGGCGCGTAAAGTTGTTGCCAGAGTGCACGAGCGTATCCGTAATAGACGGCATAACTTTGTTCATCAAGAAGCTCGAAAAGTAGTCAATAAGTATGGCTTTGTTGCAACAGAAAAGTTAGACGCCAAAAAGATGCAAAAGAATCGTCGCTTGTCAAAAAGCATCTCAGATGCAGCGTGGTCCCTGTTTCGGCATTGTCTCTCATACAAAGCGGAAGAAGCTGGTATTGGATTCAAGCCTGTTGATCCTGAATACACGTCACAAGACTGCTCGGCTTGCGGGCACCGCGAGAAGAAAGCCCTCTCTGATCGTGTACATCATTGCAAAAAGTGTGGCTATACCACTGACAGAGACCTCAATGCTGCGATAAACATATTGACTTTGGGATTACAAAGTCAGGCGGTTTGACCGCCAAGAAGCCCAAATGCTCTATCGTTGGGAGTAGTCACCGAAACAACATACTGATATCCAGTGCCTTCACCGAATGTGTAAGCGCACCCACTGAAATAAGATCCACACCAGTTTCGGCAATTGCCCGCACACTGTCTAAGGACACATTGCCCGAGGCTTCCAACTCGGGCTTTTTGCCTTTTAATTGCCGCACCTTTTCCACTGCTTCGCGCATCTCATCCAGGCTCATATTATCTAACATCACGCGATCCGCACCCAAAACGAGAACCTCATCGAGTTCCGACAGCGTTTCCACCTCAACCTCCACAGGCACTTCTCGACCTTCAAAATCCATCCCCTTCCACACCGAAAGCAGTGCCGGTCCAATACCGTCCGCTGCCTCAATGTGATTCTCCTTCATCAGCACCATATCGAACAACCCCACCCGATGATTCACACCACCACCCGTAGAGACAGCATATTTATCCAATAATCGCAATCCCGGCGCGGTCTTGCGCGTATCCAGAATCCGCGTCTGTGTCCCTTTTACCGCCCCTACAAACTGTGCTGTCATCGTCGCAATACCCGACATGCGCTGCAAAAAATTCAACGCAACGCGCTCCCCGGTCAACAGCCCACGCGCGGGACCAGAAACCTCAGCCAAAATATCACCATCCGCAACGTGCTCGCCATCTTCAACCTGAGCCTCAAATACAATTGCTTCCTCTACCGCTTCAAATACCCATTGCGCCACATCCAATCCCGCAATCACGCCATCTGCCCTCGCAATAATTTTCGCCTTCGCCTGCTTTGTCAATGGCACGGTCCATTTTGTCGTAATATCCCCATCCCCCACATCTTCTATCAGCGCTCGCTCAATTACAGGCATAATATCTTCGCGCTTTAACATGTCAAAAACCCTCTGGTATTTCAAACACCACCCCATCCCTCTTTTTATCGTAAAAAATGACCTTGATATCTATAGATTCCGCTAAATTTTGGGAGTGATAGGTACTGGGCTTAATAGAATACGCTTCTTCTCCCACAAAACCATCTATGCCCTGGGATTCTTCATAAGGTTTTGCCAAACGATAATCGCAGCCTTTCATCTCGGCTAGTTTTTTCAGAATCGCCTCCTGGAATTTAAGTCCAGTAAAGGTCTTAACGAGAACCAGATCCTCTACCCACGACCTCACCAAATCCCGGTCAATTTTGGGAAACACCACGCTGAAATTCTCTATCATTGAAATTATTTTATTTGTCGCATTATCAATCGCATCGGGATATTGCTCTTGATACCACACAACCCATTCTTCAAAAGTTTGCCCTGGAAATTCCTGAATCAGATCGCTCATTTGCCCAACAACTCGTTGCCGCGTACCCTGAGAATTTTGATTTGCGAGATTCATCAATTGGGTCGTGTACTTTGGAAATTCGTGGGCAGGTGCGCTCACATATTCCTGAATCTCGGCATTTTTCAATTTAATTTCCATCATAATCCTTTGTGTGATATGCGATCATTGCCTATTTAGCAGATCGAGTTGCGTTTCACTTTTATCCTGGGATTCTATGGCTATTTCGTTCCAACTTCGGTCATAATCTATATTCTGAGGCTTCGCGGAATACGCGACTTCAAATATATTATCATCAGACTCTCGCACCTCTTTTAATCCATTCAACAAAATGGACTGTTCCTGGCTCGTCACCACCGGACATCCATAATGCCTATTCGTATATTTTAGCGGTCCTGACGCCTGGATTCGATCTTCGACAAACGCAAAATGTCTCGTCAACCTATCGCGCAAATAATCATTTGAAAAATCGACAATCTGTCGCGCCATCGGGCAAATGGCACTATGAAAACTTTTGTCAATTTCAACGCCAATACTATTGCGCCCAGATGTCATCGCAGCAGCAATTGTGGTACCCATACCCAAAAACGGATCGAGAATCACATCGCCTTTCACAGAGTACATATTGATCAGGCGATAGGCCAAATCATAGGGAAACGCGGCACTCCTCAACCGCGCCGGACAGGTTTGAAACCTGTCACTACTACCATCGGAAAACCTGCCCCCATCGGAAAGCCTCTGCCCTGTCCCCTTAATATCCATCCAAACATCCGAATACCAGATATTTCTCTCCTCCCAAAACAAAGCGCTCTCGCGTCTGTTCTGTTTTTCGCATTCCGTCTTAAATTCTCTTTTAGAGCCCTTTCGCAAAATCAAAATATACTCGTGTTCCAGAGTCACATAAGCGCCAGCGGGCAACATCCCTGAACCCATAAATTTATTGGGAGCATTGGTTTGTTTTCGCCAGAGAATATCGGGAAGAGCTGAAAACCCGATATTTAAGAGATAATTCAATATCCGCGCGTGATTTGGATACAAACAAAAATCACCATTTACTTTCCGCGTTGCATCGCCAATATTGATACAGGCAAATCGACCATCTTTTAAGACCCTGAATATCTCATCCCATACAGAATCGAGAATTTTGTGCATCAACTCATGAGCCAGCTTGCCATCCCCGGTCTTTAATGCCTTCTCGATCTCCACATTCTGGCTGCCAAATATATCATCCCACATGCCAATCATGGGATACGGCGGTGATGTCACCACCAGATCGACACTCTCCGAAGGGATCTCCTTTAAGTTCCTCGCATCCCGATAAAATATTTGATGGGTCGTTTTCATAAATATTTTACGCAACCTCCGCCTTTAATCGTGCTATCTCATCGCGATATTGCGCTGCCTTCTCAAACTCCAAATTCTCAGCCGCTTCACCCATCTTGCGCGTCAACTCTTCAATTATATCCAGCCGATTGGCGCCCTCCATATACTCTGGCGACTCTTCGGCAACCATTGGCAACTCTTCTGCCTTCTCATCGGCCACAGCCGTCGTCTGGAGAATCTCTTCCCTGGTCTTGTAAAGCGTCTCCGGCGTAATGCCGTGTATAATATTATACTCCTCCTGCAATGCCCGGCGGCGATTCGTCTCATCAATGGCGCGCTGCATTGAATTTGTCACCCGATCCGCATACATAATAACTGTACCCGCTGCATTGCGCGCGGCTCGACCAGCCGTCTGAATCAACGACCGCTCTGACCGCAAAAACCCTTCCTTATCCGCATCCAGAATAGCAACCAGCGACACCTCTGGCAGATCCAACCCCTCGCGCAACAAGTTCACACCCACGAGCACATCGAACTCACCCAAACGCAAATCCCTGATAATCGCCACGCGCTCGAGTGAATCGACATCTGAGTGCATATAGCGCGCCCTGATACCCAACTCGCGCATATACTCCGACAAATCCTCTGCCATGCGCTTGGTCAGCGTTGTCACCAACACGCGATCACCTCTTTCTACTCTTACCCGCGACTCTTCGATAAGATCATCAACTTGCCCGCGCACAGGCCGCACCACCATCTCGGGATCGAGCAACCCCGTCGGACGAATCACCTGCTCTACCACCACGCCCTGACACTGTTCCAACTCGTAATCAGCAGGTGTCGCCGACATAAAAACGATCTGCTTTGCTTTCTTTTCAAACTCCTCAAAATACAACGGACGATTGTCCAATGCCGCGGGCAATCTGAACCCGTGTTCAATCAACACCTCTTTGCGAGAGCGGTCCCCATTCCACATACCGCGCAACTGCGGAATCGTCACATGGGATTCATCCAGCACAATCAAAAAATCGTCCGAAAAATAATCCAGCAACACATAAGGAGCTTCCCCGGGGTTTCGTCCATCGATATACCGCGAATAATTTTCAATACCCTGACAAAAGCCAATCTCGCGCATCATCTCGATATCGTAGCGCGTGCGCATCTCCAGCCGCTGCGCCTCTAACAACTTGCCCTGATCATTAAACTCCTCCAGTTGTTTGGCCAAATCTACCTCAATCTGGACAATGGCTTTCTCAATCCGATTACCACTGGTCACAAAGTGCTTGGCCGGATAAATAACAAGTCGATCTCGCTCCGCAAGCACCTCGCCCGTCACGGGATGCACCTCACTCAACGCATCAATCTCATCGCCAAAAAACTCCACGCGCACCGGATGCTCGCGCTCGGGCGGATAAATTTCGACCACATCGCCCCGCACCCGAAACGCGCTCGGCTCAAAAGCCACATCATTGCGTGTAAAATGAATATCCACCAGCTTGCGCAACATCGCATCGCGATCCATCTCTGCACCGCGGTCCAGAATCACCAGATGATCTTCATATTCATCCGGATTGCCAATACCGTAAATACACGACACACTCGCCACAATGATCACATCTCGCCGCTCCATCAAAGCACTCGTCGCGCGCAGGCGCAAGCGGTTGATCTCATCGTTAATATCCGCTTCTTTTTCAATAAACGTATCCGTAACCGGTTTATATGCTTCGGGCTGGTAATAATCGTAATACGAAATAAAATACTCCACCGCATTATTCGGGAAAAAACTGCGAAATTCACCGTAGAGTTGCGCCGCCAGAGTTTTGTTGTGGGAAATCACGATCGTGGGCTTTTGAACATCTTCAATCACCTTGGACATAGAAAAAGTCTTACCCGTACCCGTTGCCCCCATCAAAGTCTGGTATGGTAGCCCATCTCGAATCCCCTCGGCGAGTTCTTCAATCGCCTGAGGCTGATCGCCAGCAGGCTCAAAAGGCGATACCACTTCAAATCGCGGCATAACGATTTCCTCTGGAAAAATCAGTGGTAAAGTTCACCCATCCCTGGGAAAACCCCCAACCCTCATTACCCTTTGTGTCTTAGTGTCTTTGTGTGAGATCCCTCACTTGGCCTCAGCCCCTTGACTCACATCCCATAACTACTTTAATTTAGACAGAGATTTACTGAAACGCAAGGTCAACCCCGCTATTTCTATCCGCAGGCGAACTCACAGGAGATTCCCGTGAAAATTTTTCTCAAAAGCACAGTTCTGTTCGCACTATTTGCCCTGATGACCTGCGGGGGAAATAGTCAGGATACACTGGGACCGGGAGATTCGGGCAATCCTCCTGATACTTCTGGCGGCACGCCATCCGGCAATACTCAGACCTCTGGCTCAATCAATCGCGAACCGCAAGCAGGCGGCAATTTTCTCAGTGACTTTCCCAGAGATAGAATTCTATCGGGCGGCGTACCTCCCGATGGCATTCCGGCACTCACCGATCCTCCCTTTGTCGATCTCACCTCCAGCGAAGCCGCTTACCTCAGCGATGAGGATCTCGTGCTCGGCGTGGTCCTCAATGGTGTAGCCAAAGCCTACCCCCACAACATGGGCTGGTGGCACGAAATCATCAACGACGTGGTTGGCGAACAGCCTATTATCGTGAGCTTTTGCCCACTAACGGGAACGGGACTCATCTTTAACGGACGAGGCAACGACCAATCGCGCATCCATTGTGGGGTCTCCGGTTTGCTATTCAACAACAACCTCATTATGTACGACCGCCGCCAACAGGGAATCCTGTATCCGCAGATGATCCACATCCCGGTTGAAAGTGGAACCGAAGAATTACAACTCCTGCCCGTAATCGAAACCACCTGGCGCTACTGGCAACAACTCTATCCCGATTCCAGAGTTATCAGTGCCAATACGGGTGTTTACGCACCCAGCAGATACCAGAGCTACCCCTATGGCAACTATCGGGACCCGAATACTGCACCGCTTTTCCCCTCCTTCCCCAGTTTGCTCGACAATCCAACCGCGCAGCTATTCCCGCCCAAAACTCTCACACTGGGTATTCGTTTTGGCGAAACAGCCAAAGCCTATCCCTTTCCCACCATGGGTACAGAAGCCATCATCAACGATGTAGTCGCGGACAATGCCATTCTCGTCGTCTATTACCATCAGGAGCAATACGCAATACCTTTTGATCGGAAGGTTGACGGTCAGACCCTCACATTTGAAAAAGCGCTCCCTCGCGATACGGTCTATCCCTTTCTGCTGCGCGACCAGGAGACGGGCAGCACCTGGAACCTCAAAGGCGAAGCCATTGCCGGATCACTCCAAAATAAGACCTTAAAGCAACTACCTGCCCACAATGCCTTCTGGTTTGCCTGGGCAACCTTCTGGCAGAATACGGGAATTTATTAGACGGACGCAGTTATACTTCTAAAAACACAGGCGAATTGCCCCCTGGCGATTCGCCTGAATTTTGGAGTCCACCATGCACTACTTTTATTGGCTCGCCCTCTTCATACTTTTGCCCCATACCGCTTATGCAGGTGCCTGGACACTCGCAAAAGGCCATCTCTGGGGCAAAATCACAGGCATGGCGCAATCGACAAATGAAGAATATGTGGCCGTTGGCGGCGCAGGCCGCGAACCCGATCTCAACCGCCTCTATGAACCCGGAGACCGCGCGCACTATCGCGAAAATGGACACTACAATTCACAAGCACTCTTCATCGACCTGTTTTACGGCCTGAGCGATCGCATCGACTTCGGCATACAAATACCTTACTATCGCCGAAAATTTGAAAACGTCGGCTTCAGGCCAGCGAATATCGCATCGGGTTTTGGTGACATGCGAGGATTTGCGAAAATCAACATTGCCCAAAACCCTGTTGTGAGCACAATAAAATTCGGGACCAAGATCCCCACCGGAAAATTCCAAAACCAGGATGGGATTATTTCTGCCGGCGAAGGCCAATGGGATTTTGAATTAATTGCACAAATTGGCCGATCTTTTTGGCCCTTTCCACTGTACGCCAACATCGATATAGGGTATCGCGTCCGCCTGAAAAACAATACCACCAATTACGATCCCGGCGACGAGTGGTTTTTTAATTCAGAAATAGGTTATAATCCCATTGACAAACTCCTCTTCGTCCTCAAATTAGAGAGCATCAGAGGTAGGCCATCCCGCGTATTGGGCCTCAAACTATCCAGCGATGTAAGACGCATTACCTATTTCGCGCCCACGCTCCTCATAGGACCCTTTCAAAACCTGAGCCTCGAAACCTCGGTGCGTATAACCGCCGGTGGACGCAATTTCCCCGCCGGTCATATATGGACCGCAGGGATTTTCCTGGTCAAAATGTGACGCGATCTCGCGCTCGGATTTACGCAATGTCTCTACTTATTGGACACTTTGCAAACATTTTCAAAAATTTGCACAATATCCTTCTTTTGGGTATATTTGTATATAAGCAGTTTGAACAGCGGACCGAATTACCGCTGGGCTGCTTGTGGTAAACCACCTCATTAGAAAGGACCGAAATGAGCACTTCTACGCCACATATTAACTCGTGTATAAAGTTCCTTCTCGCCATCGCGATCTGCGCCTTTTTGCCTCATACTGCTTATGCAGGTGCGTGGACACTTCAAAAGGGCCATTTTTGGGGCAAAATTACAACCTTAATTACATCGACCTCAGAAAGATATAACGCGGAAGGAAATACAGGTGGATTTGGGCCAGAGGCTGCAGCTGCTGTCTATAAATCACAGTCAGTGTATCTCGACTTTTTTTACGGCATAAACGACCGCGTTGACATTGGCTTACAAATCCCCTTTATCAGCAATAAATATGATCACGACAATTTTAATTTTCCAGGTTTTATTGCTCTGGACGCATCGGGTATTGGAGACATTCGCGGATTTGCCAAAATCAACCTCGTGCAACAATCTGTTGTGGCAACCCTCAAATTGGGATTCAAAGCCCCAACAGGCTCTTATGACGATGGACAAGACCCCGCAGGTGCGTATAAAAATGAGGGCATGTCCGTGGGATCGGGCCAATCAGATATTGACTTGATTCTGCAATTGGGCCAGTCTTTTTATCCCGCTCCCGTTTACGCCAATCTCGACCTGGGGTATCGTTTCCGCATGAAAAACAGTACCAGCGGATTTAACCCTGGCGAAGAGATAATTTACAATGCTGAAGTCGGTGTCAATCCCACCGACATACTCCTCCTCGCGCTCAAATTGGAAGGCATCTATGGCTCAGAAGGCAGCAGGGGGAATGACGATATAGGCATCACGTATCTTGCCCCCACAGTGCTCATTAATGTGCATCAAAATTTGAGTATCGAAGCCTCGGTGCGCGTCCCTGTTGCCGGACGCAATTTCTTCGGTGGCCGCTTGTGGGGCGTAGGGCTTTATTTTCAAAAGTAATTCTGTAAATGCACAGCGAGCAAATTTGAGCGGGCAGATGTTTCGTCCGCTTTTCTTTTAATCACAAAATCACATGCTCGCCACCCGTACCCAAACGCCCGTGATCCCAGGGCGTAATCCAATCTTCGGCAATATCCATTCCAAATCCCGGCGCATCCGACGGCACCAAATAGCCATCTTTGGGCACGGACACGCCCGGCATCCGCGCGACTTCTTCCAGAGGCACGCCCACGGGTGTGCTCAAATGAAATTCACACAAAGTACACTCGGGCATCGCATAGCAAAAATGCTGCCCATAAGCCGAATTACAGCCCCCGTGCGGACTGCTCTTAATACCGGCTGCTTCGGCAATGTGATGAATCTTCACAGCTTCGGTCATCCCCCCGCACCAGTGCAAATCGGGTTGCACGACATCCACACAGCGATTTTCCACGAGTTGGCGAAACGGAATCCGCGTGTGGTGATCCTCACCGGTTGCAATGGGAATCCAGGTCATGGCTTTTTTCAATTGAATATGCCCTTCGAGGTCTTCTGGAAAAAGTGGCTCTTCCATCCACCGCAATTCATAGGGCCTGAGCCGTTCTCCCAGACGAACGGCAAATTCCACATCATAAGCCATCACGGGATTGATCATCAACTCGGCATTCACGCCCACAGTTTCTCGCGCCAGGGCGACCTTTTCTTCCATAATATTCATACCCGTGATACCCTGTTCGTAATGCACGGGATTCGTAATTTTAAACGCCTCAAATCCAAGCTCCATCGACCAATCCAGATCATCGCCTGTACAATAACACCGAATTTTCTCGCGAGATGGTCCCCCGAGCAATCTGTAAACCGGCTGATCGAGCAACTTCCCCTTCAAATCCCACAGAGCCAGATCAATTGCACTCTGCGCGCAAGCAGACAACCCCAGCGACCCATGCCTTTTGGAAGCCCGCCACATCATATCGTTGAGATGCTCGGTGGCAAAACAATCGCGTCCTTCCAATAGTGGCGCATAAAAAGCATCGACCAATGCGGCAACCGGTTCGCCAAACCCCGTTCTACCCAGGCCCCATGTGCCATCTTCAGCCGTTATTTTGACCCATACGCCCCGTCCGCCAATACCAGGCGACTTGCTCGGCACATCTGGCGGAAACTCCGGATATTTATTCATCGGCAGGCCAATCGGCGATGAATGCCGCCAACTCGAACGACGTGCAGGTGTTGTCGGTTTCTGTTGCGGAATGGAAACATTCACAGCTTCAATAGACTTGATCTTCATAATTCCCCCTGTTCATGCATTGACCATACAACCAAAAATGAGAAACGCGATCCCTGCCCCCACAATACTACCCACCAGAACCTGAGATACAGAATGAGCCTGTAATACGAGCCGCGCCCACGAAACCAGCCCCGCGGGAACAACCGCCCACCAACCACCATAAAGCGCGATCACAACGCCGCAAGCAGCCCAAAGCCCCATGGCATGTAAGCTAATTTTCCACCGCATCGTTATCAACAGTGAAATAGTGCCTAGAGCTGCAACACAGACCATTAGCGCGTATAGTGCGGGCGGCGAGTGTATAAAATAAAGAATACCAACCCCCACCCAGGAACTCGCTGTAAAAAAGAAAAGTGGGCGCAGCCGGTCGTGGCGCTCTGGAATAAACAACTCGCTGATCTCACCCCGACGACGCATGTACAATACTATACTCCAGGGCGCGAAAACTGTAAAAAAAAGAGCGACCAACACACACAATACAATCCAGGTACCCGACCCAGACGCCTCAAAAGATACCAGCACAATCACAACCCCCAGCACAAACACGGGATTTAAAACCCGAGAAATGTGCATGGCAAACTTCTCTTTATCAATCATAAGCCTTCCCATCATTTTTAAACAAAATAACGAACCTTGCCCAGAAAATCAAAACAATGCGAGAAGCAAGTCTTGCTCTCGGATGCGATACCTTGACAACACCTTTTCATTAAACTATTTTGCTGACATTATCCACTGATTTGGCAAAGGGTTAGAAAAGAGGAGCATAACATGACACCTGAAACAGTCCTGAAAACGCGGGAGAACATGCTCCGCGATGGGTACTGCGTCATCGACGATATTTTGACAGACGCGTTCATAGAAGAACTGCGCGAAGAATCCGAGCGGCTAATCGCCAATCACTACGAACACGAGGAATTTAGATATCAGGGTCAACACGTGAATGTGCGCGGTGAAGACAATCCGATCATCCAAAAACTGCTGGAATGGGAACCATCGCGGCAGGCACTCGAACAATTGGGCTTTGGGGATTTCCATACTGGCGGCGGCATCATCATCCTCACCAAAGAACCGAAGGGACCACCGCTCTACTGGCACCAGGACTGGATGCAATGGAACGACCCCATCAGTTGTTCTCCCTGGCCGCAAATCATATTTTTGAATTATTATCTAACCGATACCGAAGTGGAAAACGGCTGCATGAAAGTCATACCCGGCACCCATCTCAAGCGCATACCACTCCACGATCAACTGGTACCAGCGCACGAACAGGGCGCCCGATTTATAGAAGAAACGCATCCCATCATGTTCAGCAATCACCCGGACGAAGTCAATGTACCCGTCTCTGCCCGCTCGCTGGTTCTAGGCGATGCCCGCATCCTGCACTCTGCCGGAAGAAATTACACAGATGAGCGCAGAACCCTGATTCTCGCCTGGCACAGACGCCCCACCATTGACGTACCAGACTACTGGAAAGGGGACATCCCCGAAGTCATAGCCAACCGCGACCCCGATCAAAAGTACGAGGGATCGCGCATCCCCGGCAAATATCTCAAACCGTAAAATAGGTCAACGATGCACAAAACACCGCCAAACATCATCATCGTCCTCACAGAAATCCCGAAATCATCGAAAATATTCAGCAGGCCATCCAGCACCACCAGCAATCTCTCATTTGAGGAACAATCTTGACAACCAAACCTCAAAACACGTATCTTATAAAAAAAATGACACGTATAAACATTGCTTGAAAGGAGAGCAAGATGGCAGTTAAAAAGCTAACTTTGAGTGCTCCGGAGGAAGTGATTGCCGAAACCAAGCTGATTGCAGCAAAAAAAAGGACCAGTGTTTCGGCACTTTTTGTGCGGCTTTTTCGAACGATTGACCAGGAATTTGATCCCAAAGACGCCTTAGGTCCAATTACGCTCCGTGCATCGGGAATCGTGAAATTACCAACTAAACAAACGGAGCGCGAGTTGCTCGAAGACGCACTTGCTGAGAAATACGGGGTGCGGGGATGATCGCGCTGGTCGATACAAATGTTTTGATCGATGTGCTTACACACCGCGAACCCCACTATCAGGCTTCAGCACGGGTCTGGACACTCGCCGAACGTGGAGAAATTACGGCGTTTATTTCAGCGATTAGCTTCAACAATATTTACTATATCGTTCGGAAAGCGGAAAATAAAACAAAGGCCGAAAATGCATTAAAACTATTGCGGGATGTATTCGACTCGGTGGCACCCGATGCCAAAATTATCAATCAGGCCCTGGACTCAGCCTGCGATGATTTTGAGGATGCTATCCAGTTTCATTCTGCTATTCGAGTGGGGGCACATATTTTGATTACTCGCAATCCGCAGGACTTCCCACAATCTGGAATGAGTATTGCCACGCCCGAGGAATTTCTGAAAATACGTGCAGAACATCCCAAAATTTGAGCTACAGGAGCCATAGTATGCAAGCCACAGCACTCATCACCCATGAGGGTCCCACCTTTGCCTGCGAAGACATCATCCTCCCCGACCCACGCCCCGACCAAATCGCGGTACAAACCCGGTATTCCGGCGTCAGCATCGGCACTGAATTTGCCGCCATCACCCGCAAGCTCGACTACGGTCCCTATCCCCTGTGTACGGGCTATCAGGCCGTCGGCACTGTCGAACACGTCGGCAAAGACGTGACCGGCTTCGCCGTTGGCGACCGCGTCTATTACCGCTGGAACCGCGTATTCTCCCTTGCTACATCCGGCCAGAAAGTATCTGCCAGTCAGGGCGCGCACACCTCTGCCGCAGTCCTGGACACACAGGGACCACGAGCCTTTGTCGCCCACCTGCCCGAAGGCGTCGATGAAGCCGCCGCCAGCTCATTTGTCATGCCCGCCGTGGGCCTCAACGGCGTGGATATGGCCAACCCTCGAATGGGTGACCGAGTTGTCGTGTACGGCTGTGGCCTCGTCGGCCTGGGCGTCGTCGCTGCATGCAGCCATCGGGGTTGTGAAGTCATCGCCATAGACCTGGAGGCCAACCGTCTCGACATCGCGCAAAAACTCGGCGCCGATCACCTCATCCAGGACGCTGAAGCTGTCCGCGACATTGCCCCCGACGGTGCCGACGTCGTCTTCGAATGCACGGGCATACCCGCCTGCATTGACCCGGCCATCGCCCTTTGCCGCACCCATGGAACCTTCATTCTTCAGGGCAACTACGGTCGCCACCCCATCTCTTACAACTTCTTACCACCCCATGGAAAACGCCTTACCATGTACTATCCCTGCAACGATGGCGAAGCCCCCTGTCGCCGCGCCGTCATCAAAAACATGGGCACTGGCGTTCTCCCCTGGCACCACACCATCACCCATGAGGTCTCGTCTTCAGATGCGCCGAAGCTCTATCGAGACATCCTCAACGGTGAAGCCAAAAGCGTTATCGGTGCTGTTATTCGGTGGTTCTAAAAAAGGAGCATCACAATGGACAACTTAAAAGTTGGGATTATCGGTCTGGGCGGTATTGCCCGGTCTCACTGCGACGCCATTGAAACACTGGACAACGTCGAAGTCCTCGCCGTTGCCGACCTCATTGAGGAAAAACGCCGCGAATACATGGGCAAATACGACATTCCCAAAAGCTATCCCTCCCACACCGACCTCTTGAAAGACCCCGAAATCGACGCTGTCGCCATCACCCTGGGCCACCAACTCCACCATCGCCTCACCGTTGATGCTTGCAATGCGGGCAAACACGTCCTGGTGGAAAAACCCATGGCCATTAGCCTGGAACAGTGCGACAACATGGTCGCAGCCGCAGCTAATAATGGGGTCAAATTGATGGTCGGCTTGACGCAGCACTACTACGGCACCAGCATCAAAGCAAAAGAAATATTGGACTCTGGCGCACTGGGACCCGTCATCACCGCCGTGTGTTACATGTCCAAAAACTGGAGCTACGCCGGTCGCCGTCCGCAGTACCGCAGCCGCTACCACGGCGGAGGCATGTGGCTGACCAATGGCGTACACGTAGTAGATCGGCTCACCTGGATGATCGGCTCACAGGCCATATCCGTCTCAGCCGCTATTGGAACCCGCGCGCACTACCAGGCCGCAGATGACTCTGCCACGGCCTTTATCCGCTATAAAAACGGCCTCGCAGGCATTGCCATAGCCGTTGGATTTGCAGATGGTGCGCCCGACTACGAATGTCAGGTCATCTGTGCAAATGGCACATTGCGCTTTACCGAACACGGAGGGAAATACGTCAAAATCGGAAAAAATAATCAGTGGGAAAACGTCCCCTTCGACGAGCCGCCCTCAACCATGCACAACGAGTGGAAAGCCTTTGCCGAAGCCATCGCCCTGGACATTGAACCGCCCACCCACGGCGAATGGGCGCGTCACATTATGGAAATTCTATTCGCCGCCGAACAATCTGCCATCACTGGTCGAGAAGTCGCATTGGAAAGCGGACCGGGCTGGTTCAACCAGCGTTCTGGCTCGCCCGTGACAACGCAACACGGCTGGATATGAAAATTTTATTTGTCGCGCAATATGGCCCCTTAGCTGCCAGCAGCCGTACGCGGGTTTTTGGTTACTTGCCCCTGTTGCGGCGGGCGGGCGTCACCTGTGATGTCAGAATCGTGACGCCCGATGACCTGGTCAAACGCAATACCAGAGGTATTTTTTCACGCCTTCTGTACTATGTTCTGTCCTATTCCCGCGCCTTATGGACGGGATGGGCTTGTGTTTTTACAGCGCCGCTATACGATGCCATACTGATTCAAAAAGTGTTATTTTCCTTTCCCATACCACATCTGTTGCGCCGATACAGACACAAAATATTTTTCGATTTTGACGACGCTATTTTCACACTCGAAAACCCCAACGCAGGATGGATCAACCGGTTGCGGACCCGACGGCGCGCAATGGGCGTACCCACGATGTTGCAAATAGCACACTGCGCTATCGTAGAAAATGCCTACACCGCTGAATTTGCAGCCCGTTATTGTCCTTATGTTTCACAAATCACGGGACCTATCGATACCGCGCGTTATATTCCTAAAAAAAAAGCGGCGGACGAGAAAATCGCGTTGGGATGGATTGGAAGCCAGTGGACAACGCGGTATCTGGACTTGATTCGAGACCCCCTGGCCGTTCTCTCGCAGCGATATCCCAATTTGGAATTGCGCTTGATTGGTGCGGGAGACTTTGATGTACCCAATCTGCAAATTGCGCGCCTGGACTGGGCACTGGAAACCGAAGTTGGTCATTTACAGACATTTGACATTGGCCTGATGCCCTTACCCGACGATCCTTTTACGCGGGGCAAAGGAGGGTATAAATTACTGCAATACATGGCCTGCGGATTGCCCGTGGTGGCGAGTCCAGTCGAAATCAACCGCGAAATCGTCACCCATGGAAAAACCGGATTTTTGACTGAGACAGACGCCGAGTGGATCGAATTTTTGGGCACATTGATCGAAAATAAAATCCTGCGCAATCGCATGGGGGCTGCTGGCCGCACCCGCGTGATCGCACATTACGCCCTCGAAAAAAGCAGCGAACAATTGCTGGCCCTTCTGCAGCGGAGCATACACCAATGCGACACGCTTTCACAGTAGATGTCGAAGATTGGTATCAGGGCATACCGATCTCCAATCAAATATCCGCGCAAAGCGAGCCGCGCCTTGAGAGAAGTTGCCATCGCTTGCTCGATATAATGGCAGAATACGATGTTCACGGCACATTCTTTATACTGGGACCTGTGGCACAGCATTATCCCGACTTAATACGCCGCATAGCCGATGAAGGTCACGAATTGGGATGCCATGGATGGTCTCACGATCTGGTCTATGAAATGACGCCCAGGCGATTTCGAGAAGAAACACAGCGGGCTTCTGCTGCGATCTCCGATGTAACCGCGCAACCCGTAACCGCCTATCGCGCGGCCTATTTCTCCATTACAACGCGATCATTATGGGCTTTGGATATCTTGGCAGAACTCGGATTTCAGTGCGATTCGAGTATTTTTCCCGTGCATAACTGGCGCTATGGAATTCCCGATTTTGATTTGGCCCCGCATACTGTAAAAACTGCCTCAGGATCAATTTGCGAAATTCCAATGTCTGTGCGCCAGGTGGGAAAAATGCGATTGCCTGTAACTGGAGGCGCGTATTTCAGGCTATTTCCCTATTTTGTGAGCCGCGCAAATATGAGGGCCGTGGGCAGACAAAGGCGGGCTGTGGTCTTTTATCTACATCCGTGGGAACTCGATCCCGATCATCCGCGGATTGCATTTTACTGGAAGGCGCGTTTGACACACTATGCCAATTTGAAAGCAACAGAACCTCGATTGCGGCGATTATTGACCGATTTCTCTTTTTGTCCGCTGCGTGAAATAACATTGCAAATAAAAAAAGATAGATGAGGTCATCGGCACCTATCTACGGACGGCATGTTTCTCTTTAGGTTTCTGATTGCCTTTAAGCATTCGAGACCTTATATTTAGGTGTTTTGGGCGGGGTATTGTGTACTGTGTTGTAAAAGAGCGGGGATTGTATTTGTTGGAAGATATGCCCTGCTCGGCAATGGGAAAGGAATGAATACATGAGGTTTTTGGTTACGGGCGGTGCGGGTTTTATTGGCTCACATCTGGCCGAACGGCTCTTGAAGCAAGACCACGAAGTTTATGTTTTAGACGATCTTTCAACTGGAGATCTGGACAATGTACGGCACCTTGAAGGGAATCCGCGGTTTCAAATGAAAGTGGGCACAGTGCTCGATCCTGAGACGCTAAAGCCCTTAGTCGAGTGGAGTGATGTCATTTATCATCTCGCGGCGGCTGTGGGTGTGAATTACGTCATCAACCACCCATTGCAGTCTTTGACCACAAATATCCGAGGCACCGAACTCCTGTTGGAATTGGCAAACAAAAAAAAGAAACGAGTGCTTTTGGCTTCGACCTCAGAGGTTGCGGGAAAGAAAAACGGCAAAGCGACATTTAGTGAAGACGATGACCGCTTGTTGGGACCAACAACCGTTGCGAGATGGAATTATTCAACCTCTAAAGCCGTCGGTGAAATGCTTGGGTTGGCTTATTGGAGAGAAAAAAAATTACCCGTAATCATGGTGCGTTTTTTCAATGTAATTGGTCCCCGGCAAAGTCCAGAATACGGTATGGTGGTGCCCCGATTTATCAAGCAGGCATTGTTGGGACATCCCATTACAGTATATAACGACGGCGAGCAACGGCGGTGTTTTACCGATATAGAAGATGCTTTAGATGGATTGACGGCATTGATGGAACACGACCAAACGCCGGGCGAAATTTTCAATCTGGGCGGCAATCACGAGACCAATGAAATTTGCATCAAGGGCCTCGCGGAAAAAATTAAAACACTAACGGAAAGCGACTCACCCATTGAATTTGTGCCTTATGAGAAGGCATTTGCAAAGGGTTCTTACGAAGACCTCAATTATCGCGTTCCCGATTTGACCAAGATCAAAAAATTAACGGGTTATAACCCCAAAATTAGTTTGGATACCACATTGCGGCGCATTATTGAATACTACGAATCGTGATGCCCGCTTTACTTTTTTTACAAACGGCGTTTGCATTGCCCATTGGGAGGTGTGAACGCCAATTTTTGTTATGAATCGACGTCCCAAAATACTCCATACCATGACATGGCTTGCACCCGGTGGTGGCGCAGACCGAAATGTGTATCTTTCGATGAAGGGCATGCGAAAGGATTACGAGATTCACCTGGCCGTTGGACAGCAAATTGAGCGAGACGATCTGTTAAAACTACACGGGATAGCCGTGCATATATGCCCATATTTAGATCGAGAAATCAGACCCTGGCGCGATCTTCGCGCGCTACTGTGGTTCATGCAATTGATTCGCCGCGAGCGATTTGATCTGGTTCACACTCATGAAAGCAAAGCGAGTTTGCTCGGGCGCCTCGCCGCGCGATTAGTCGGCTGCAAGCATATCATCTACGGGCTTCACGGTGTGGTTTTTAACGATCCAGTCAGCCGCATCAAACGGCGGTTCTACATCGCGCTCGAAAAAATGACGATATGGGCCTGCGATTTGATCATAGCCGTTGGTCGAGATGCAATTCGGCATTACCATCGAGAAAATATCGGTCGCAGCATTCCCCATCAGATCGTTTATAGCGGCATTGATGTTGCAGACTTTGAACAGCGTCTGAACAACGTAAAAAAAGCCGCATTTCGACGAGAGACAGGCATACCTGACGACGCGCCCGTACTGGTCAATATTGGCCGTTTTTCATCCGCCAAAGCACAGCATTATACGATTGAGGCATTTGCCAGATTGCAATGCCCCGAAGCCAGACTGTTATTGGTAGGGGAAGGGGCCGAGCGCGCAGCATGTGAGCGACTTTGCGCCGAGTTGGGAGTTGAAGACCGCGTCATTTTCGCGGGATTTTTCCAGGATATTACACCTGCGTATGCGATTGCCTCTGTGCATGTTCTATCCTCTTTGCGCGAGGGCTTGTCCGGCGTTGCCGTAGAGGCTTCCCTCTCGCGGGTACCCACGGTATCATTCGAAGTCGAAGGCATACGCGAAATTGTAACACATGGGCACTCGGGTTTTGTCGTACCACAAGGCGATAGTGGGGCGATGATGAAATATTTGGAAAAATTGATCGGAGATTCTCAGATGCGTCACACTTATGGAGAACGCGCATACCAGCACGCGATTGAGCGATGGGACCACCGCGTTATGGTGCAAAAATTGGACACCATTTATCGACAAAGGCTCAAAAGATGAAATCGCGCAAAGTAGGGTACGACTGCGCCAGCAGTTCATCGACGCGGGCTGTCGGGCAGTTTTTTGATATTTATGCCAAAAATTTTGATGCGATCTACGGGCATACAGGACATCGAAGCGCGTTCGGCAGATGGGTAGATCGCGCATTTCGGCAGGTGATGGTGCGACGTTTTGAGGAAACGCTTCGGCAAACGGAAAAACCAGCAATTCATTCTGTCTTAGACATCGGGTGTGGTCCGGGACGGTACACGGCTGCGTTTGCACTTCAAGGAAAAGAAGCCGTAGGGGTAGATATTGCAGAGGAAATGCTAAAAATCGCCCAGGACAATATAGACACACACAATGTGACCGCAGATCTCGTCCTGGGCGATTATTTGTCTGTTCGTTTTGACCGGGTATTTGACGCAGCGTGTTTGATGGGATTTTTTGATTATATTGAAGACCCCGTACCGATTTTAAAGAAATTGGCCGCAGAAGTAACCAGCGAGTTTTACGCGAGTTTTCCAAAATCGGGCGGTTTTTTGGCGTGGCAGCGGCATATCCGATACCGACTGCGAAGATGTCCGCTATGGTTATACAGCAAACGAGATGTTGAAGACGCACTAATTGCAAGTGGCTTTGCCGGATGCTACGAAATTCGAGATTTTGGCCGCGATTGGTATGTGGTCGTCCATATACAGAGCACAGGGTAAAAAGAGGTTGCCATGACAAACAAACTCAAAGAAGTCTTTGAAAAGGCCTCGCGTCTGAGCGAAGAAGAACAAGATGATATTGCCGCTGCTCTTCAGGTGGTGGTAGATAATACTTTGAGACCAGAGGATGAGGCGGAATGGGACGCGATCGTCGGTTCAGCCCGATCTCATGCACTACTCGAAAAGATGGTTAAAAAGGCACAACAAGCAGTGAAACGAGGAGAGGTTAGTAATTAAGAAGTATGGGACCAAAAAGTCTCACATTTTTGAAACTATGCGCTGCCGCGGCCTTTGCAATGCTGGCGTGGATCGCTTCGGGCATATCATTATTGGATGATGATTGGGGCCATCTCAAACTGGCGTCCAAAGGCGTTGTCTTCGCTTTGACAACGGGATGGGAGGGCCTGGTCGGGCAAGGTGGATATTATCGCCCGGCGGTCGTTTTATCGTTTTATCTGGACTATTTAATTGGCGGCTATGCACCCGCTATTTATCACATCCACAATATCGCGATTCACGCGGGATGCGCATATCTCGTTTTTTTCTTTGCGCGATGCCTCACCATAGACACTGCAGTAGCCTGGGGCGCCGCGCTTTTGTTTTTTGTACTCCCCATTCACACCGATTCCATTTTCTGGATTGTCGGGCGCACAGATCTCTTGTGTGCGTTATTTTATCTAAGCGCACTAATTTTATTTTTTAAATATATGCAACGCGGTTCTACCGGCGCGCTATTGGGGCTTGCCGCTTGTAGTGTACTCGCTTTTTTCTCTAAAGAAATGGCCGTTTCCCTGCCCATCGCACTCGCGGCACTGGTCGCGTATTGCAAAGCGTGGAAAACAGCGCCAGCGCGGCGCGGATTGGCTGTTGTCTGCATCGTATTGCTGGCGTATTTTGGCATCCGATGGCTCGTGCTGGGCAGCGTATTGGGGGGGACCCCCCACGTATCAATTATAGATTGGACACGCGATGGCGTAAAAGCAGTGGCAAAATTTGGGATGAGTGATATCTGGTGGTTGGGCATTGCACTGGTGGTCGGAAGTGCTGGGATCTTTATTTTTCAACAAGGCCGCGGCATCTTGTACAAAGGTCGTCCATTTGCCTTGATCTTCCTCCTCGGCGCAAGTCTCGCTCCGGCATTGGGGCACTTGCACAACTGGTATTTGTATTTGCCCTCCGCCTTCTTTTGTCTGGGTATCTCTACGATTTGGCTCAATAAAAAACAGCCAATTCTCTGCTCTCTCTTTGCCGTTCTAATCCTGTATTACGGAGTAGTGATCGGACGCGAAGGCTTTTTCTGGCGCGATGCATCGCAAATGAGCGAAAATACAATTGCCAATTTGATGCCCCATGCACAGACAACCACTGGCACGTTATTCGTCTGCAACGTGCCCTCGGCGTGGACACCCCCCGGAGCGTTCAGCGGCAAACCGCTATTTGCTTATGCACTCAAAAATGCACTCGCCATGCGCTCACCCCAACCGTTGCAAGCGGAAATTGCAATGGTGAACCACGTCTGGTTGACAGGTGATTTTGCCTGTCGCATTCACAGAACAAATACGGGTTTTGATCTGGCGATTGCAAAAGGCGGCTTCTTTTCGTTTCACAGCAAGGGACGGGGACAAACACCACCATTTTCAATTGATCAAACGTGGGGGCGTGTAACAGCCTACACAACCGATTCCCTCTCGGTCGCGCTGAATATGCAACCGGAGGATCGCGTGATAATTTACAACAAAGGTGAGTTCAAAGAATTAAAAATTAAAAATTAAAAATTTCCCTTCCCAACACACCCACTCATTGCACTCTATAGTCATTCATTCTCTCCATTCCGATTCTAAGGTTTTGACTTTTATCCTGAACATCCTTACATCCTGTATCATCCTGATGAACTGGTCTGGAAATCAACCAGTTGTACACCACTTCTGACAGGAATTTTAAAATGAAAACTTTTTGGCATTGCATCCCCGCACTCACTTTGCTCATCGCAACGAGCATCGCACACGCGGGAAACGTGCGCGTGGTGGCAACGGGTGAAAACTGGGTGGAGGTTGTGGTGGATGCATCCGATATAGCTATCACCCCAGGATCGCCTTATGATCGTATAGACGTGCCGGGATGGATGTGGTTACACCAGCCGGGGGCACCTGCTGTACCTGCGCGCGGTGCAACACTGGGCATGCCTTATGGCTCTCGCGCAGTTGTTCAAGTGCTCAATGCAGACTATGAAGAAATCGAAGGCCTGGACTTGATGCCCGTGCCACAGACGCAGTTGTTGGGGTCTGAACAACACCCATTTTCGAGATCGGCCTACCTGAAGGACGAGACAATTTACAACACGCCGGGATTTTATCCCGGTGTAGAAGCCGTTGTAGCGCACACGGGCATCTTGCGCGATCAACAAATCGCGATTCTGTCATTGCGTCCAGTGCAGTACGACCCCGTTCAGCGCAGACTTCGGATTGCACGACAGTTGCGGGTGCGCGTGTTATTTATCGCGGGTACAACGCGGTCCCCTATTCGGCTTTTGAGAGATACGGACGATTTTGAGCCCATCTATCAAAAGGGATTGCTCAACCCCGAACAAGCGCGCTTTTGGCGCGGGCGGCGCATTCGCGCGACAAAGCGCGTACAGGATTGGTACGATCCCACAGCCACGTATTACAAAATCAGAATTTTTGAAGATGGCCTCTACCGATTGAATGCGCGCTGGTTTTCCGAATCCGGCATTGTGTTGGCACCGGGAGATCTGGATCGGTTGCAGGTATTTTTAGACGGAAAAGAAATTCCGCTACTCATTGAAGATGAGGGCGATGGGGTGCTGTTTTGGGGCGCATTTCGGCGGGCACCAAACCGAGATTTTGAAAGCGATTACGGCACAGAGCGCGTCTATTTTCTGCGTATAGGTCGAGAATCTGGCCTGCGATATACACGGGCTGAGGACACATCTACTAACGGGGTCTTGACGCATTTTTGGTCGCGGAAACACGTTGAAATCGATTCGACCTATGAAGCCCTGGGACATGCGCGAAATGCCAACCGCGACCACTGGTTCTGGCAACGCACCGCATCTCCGTCGCGCCCGGGCGATATGCCCACAGACGTCGTAATGCCCGTACCTTTGCCGGGGCTGGCACGCGAAGCAGGTGGCAACGCACAAATTCGTCTGGGCATGCATTCGCTGACCCTGAATCAGGACATAAACCCCGATCACTACGCTGTCATACAAATTCAGGATGGGCCGATCATCACGGAAGAACGCTGGGATGGACAGGACGCCCATATAGCGACAGGCATAATACCTGTATCGGCATTGTCAGATACCACATACTTGGTATTGCGAACGCCCGGCGATCCCTCGTTTCCATTGGAACCAATTCCGTACATCGATCATGTGTATTTCAACTGGGTAGAGATTACCTATCCGCGGTACTTTGAGGCCATAGATGGTATGCTGCGATTTAATCCGGGCATTGTGATTTCGCCACGCGCGATCTCAATTCCCAATCTTGAACACGAACGGGCTATAGTCTTGAATTTGGACAAGAACAAGATCATCGGCACTGTACGAGATGGTGAGGGAATTCGGTTTGAGATTGCTGAAAGTGGCAATTTTGTCGCAGTAGATGAAACCGCGATAAAAACCCCCGAACGCGCAGAACGCGATACACCTTATGATTTGCGCGGATTCTCTGGCGCAGAGTACGTGATTATTGCGGGTGCAGATTTTATGGATGCAGCCGAGCGGTTGGCCGCACATCGACAAGCACAGGGGTTATCGACACTGGCGGTCGATATAGCCGATGTATATGACGAATTTTCCTTTGGACAAGTCGATACCGAGGCCATTCGCCGTTTTGTACAATACGGATTTCACACCTGGGCGCAACGCCCCGTACACGTATTGTTATTCGGGGAATTCAGCTTTGATTATCGAAATTTATTTGGGCAAACTCGGATCGCGCGTCACAACCTCGTACCGGGTATGCCCTTTCAATCGCCCAACCGCGGTCTGGCATTTACCGATGAATTTTTTGGGCGGGTGGATGATGATTTATTTATGGATGTATTTGTGGGACGGTTTTCCGTGCGCCGCGCATCGCAGGCCAATACAGTTGTGCGAAAAGTAATCGCTTATGACGAAACACCGCCAGCACAATGGCACAACCGCATCACGCTAATGGCAAATTGGGATGATCAAGACCCATCCAAATTTATTGCGCCAAGCGATACACTGGCAGCAATTACGCACGCTATCGGCCTGGAAAATTTCAAGCTGTATCACGATGCAGATACACCGCCCGAACCCAATACCACATCCCGCGAAGTTATTCGGCAGATCAATGAGGGGCGTCTAATTGTAAATTTTATGGGACATGGCAGTGCTTCATCGATGTCCAAATTCTTTGCCGGGACATTTCAGCAAGGGGGCTTCAGTTACATGAGCCAAATCCAAAATGCTGAACGCCTGCCTCTGTTTATCGGGATGTCGTGTCTCAATGGTTTGTACTGGGACCCGCGCATCATCAGCTTGGCCGAAGAAATGACCAACAAACCCGACGGGGGTGCAATAGCATATATATCCGCGTCTTCTCTCTCTTTTATTCGCATTAACAACCAGCTCAACACCGCGCTATTCCGACATATATTTGAAAATGACGTGCTGACTTTCGGGCAGAGTCTCGCATTGGGCAAAATGACCGAACTCGCGGTTCTCCCTTCGAGTGAACTGGGACTGGTGGGAATGAATTTGATCGGCGATCCCGCACAACAAATCGCAGTGCCGCAAAATCCGGATTTTGTACTTGGCGATGCGGCGTTGCAGTTGGACCACCAGGGCGAATTGACCACGGGAGACTCGGTTCGGGTAACGCTACGCATAGATAATTGGGGCATTTTACCCGATCGCAACATGGATATCATCCTGATTGATCGCAACCTAAATTCCGCCGTGGTCGATACCCTGTTCATGGCGGCCCTGCCGCCTTTTGGAACACGCGATAGTGTGACAGTGCTCTGGCGTCTCAAAAATCGCGCCGGACGCCATCTATTAGAAGCCATAGCCGACCCCGGCAATGCGATTGCAGAAGGCAATGAAACAAATAATCGGACAGCGGTAGAAATCGATGTCTTAGGCGCATTATCGGCTGTGCCGTTCTTGCCACGACCGAGTCAGACCATCGCAAATGCACAAACGGTATTGGGCGTTCGGTCTGGGGAAGACCAATTCCATCTAACAGGAGAATTTGAGCTGAGTGCATCTGGCGATTTTCAAGATACCGCGACAATGCGCTCGGGCAGCGTGGCCGCCGCTGAGGGCATCATTTTATGGCGACCAACGAACTTGCACGCGGGAGCTTATTTTTGGCGCGCCCGATTATCCGATGGACAGACAACGGGCCCCTGGTCCGATGTGCGACATTTTGTGGTGGCGTCCTCTGTGCCCGAGCGGCAGGTAGTGTGGCAGCAAGACGGTGCTATTGCATTATCGCGCGGCACAGGCGAAGATGTCGTACTATCTGATGACGGTACCGTGGGACGTACCATGTCCCCACCGCCGATCCGATTCAATGCGGCTGAAGCTTCTTTTTTCAGCGAAGGGGTGGAGGGCACAGCCGTTTTGTGTACAGACGGAACATACCTGTATGTGAAGCGATTCTATACACCGCAAGGCCAGCGCCAGTATCCTGGCAGCGATCTATTCGCGCGCATTGGCACGGGATTCAATGGCACAGTCGCAGGTCAGAATTACGGAGTCGTGACCGAAACGCCTATACAAAACATTTCTGCGACATTTCACAGCGATGGGTTTATCTATGCCGAACACCGCACAGCACGTTCTCTGCTGCGTATTTCGCCCGTCACTGGACGAATCGATACCGTTGAAGTCCCCGACCGCTTGCTGGATTTGTTCCGCGGATTGCCCTTTGACGCCCATGCTTTAATTACCTCTGACGGCGAATTTATATACAACGTATCCTCAGGTGTCAATGGCGTGCGGCGCAGCGGATGGACCGTACGCGTATTTGACCCGGCTAATGCCTGGCGCATCGTACGACAATTTACCGTACAGCCAACAGAAACGGGATTTGGATATCGAGTTACAGATGGCGCGATTGCCGATGGGCAGTTTATCTACTTAATCGAATATAGCACGGGATTGACGCACCGCGTGCGCGTGGTAGATGCACATACCGGGGCATTTGTCGAAGAATTTGAAAGCGATCAGGCACAGACAGATATTTTGGGTGGGCAATTTGATTGGGTGAACAACGCGGTGTGGTTGGGACAATTGGAGGGGGGCATGGTATATCGATATCCGGGGCAGCGCTTGCCCGAATTTGGCACCTTAACATCTGAACCAATTGGACCGGCGAGTGCCTGGCATACAGTAATAACGGCTTTGTCGGGCACGGGCAAAGCCGAAGTGAATTTACTCGGCGAGATCGATAACAATACTTTTGTTCCATTGTCACAATGGCAAAATTTGCCACCCGGAACAATCGATTTGCGCAACACAGGCTTATCCATTCCGCGACTAAAAATTCAGATCAAATTATTTGGCGAAGGACTAAATCCATCCCCCGGTCTGCAAACCTGGACCACAACATATCAGCCGCTTTCAGATATTGGCCTGAGCAACTTGCGGGCAGAACCTTTTGAAATAACGGAATTGCAACCCGTGTACCTCCATCTCGATGTGCAAAACCGCGGTCCATTAGACCTATCTCTGGGCGCATCTATCGCCTTTTATAGCGGCTCTCCCGCGCTGGGACGTCTGATAGGACGCGTGGCTGTACCCGAAGATAGCCCGCTCGGGCGGATCGTTCCCCTGCGCCTGACGTGGCAAACCGCGCAATGGGCCGGGCAACACATGGTAACGGCTCGTTTGGAAAATTTTCAGGGGCAGTCGATTTTTCCCGGCCGCGAGATAGCGCTTACAGAGCCAGTGCGGATTGCGCCCAGTTCTGACCGCGATGTGCCAACAATTGAAATCGCGGCACTGGACGCCCTCGGCGAAGTGCGACCAGAAGATTATCTGCCCTCTCAACCGACATTTCGCATTTCCATGCGCGATACTGCCGGTATTGATTTGCCCAGCATTCGCCTATCGCTTTTGGGAACAGATGAAGCACAAGAGAGCGATTATGAGTCGGGAAAAATAAAAGACCGCGCCGTTACCCCCAGGACACTGTCATTTGTCTATACCCCAAACGCGCTTGTCGATGGTCGTTATACGCTCAATGTCGAAGCCTCTGACAGGCTGGGCAATGGTCCTGCAAAAATTGCAATATCGTTCCAGGTCTCTTCAATATTGGCGATAGAAAACGCACTGGTCGCACCCAATCCCGTATCCGATACGGGACATTTTACATTCATCTTATCGCGTCCTTCAGAAGTCACCGTGCGGATTTACACCCTTGCCGGGCGGCTCGTTGAAGTAATTGAAGAGCCATTTGCACGCGCGGGATACAACCAGATTTTTTGGGATGGGCGAGACGCCGACGGCCATGTGCTGAGCAACAACGCATACCTGTACACCTTGACAGCAAACAACGGCGAATCGCAGGCGCGGGTTAAAGACAAGTTGATTGTGTATCGATAAAAAATCGTAGGGGCGATCCGTGAACTGGTCTGGACTGCGACCAGTTGTACACCGCCCGTGGTCGCCCGCACAACGTAGGGGCGAAAAAACTTTCGCCCAGAGGAAATATCGTGTCATCTGTTCGCAAAATACTCGTCATAGGTCTGGATTGCGCGTCACCCGAACTGATTTTTCATCGATTTCGAGATGACATGCCCACCACCAACAACCTGATTCAGACCGGAGTTTACGGCAACCTCACAAGCACCATCCCACCCATCACCATCCCCGCCTGGATGAGTATGGTAACGGGCAAAGACCCCGGTACGCTGGGATTTTATGGACTTCGCAACCGCGCCGACTATTCCTACAACCGTCTGTCTATCGCCAACTCCACCCTGGTACAGGACGATACGGTTTGGGACATCATTTCCGCTACAGGCAAAAAAGTAATCCTCGTTGGCGTACCTCAAACCTATCCCCCTCACCCAGTCAACGGCTGTCTGATCACCTCTTTTCTCACACCGAGCAACAACAGTCCTTATACCTACCCCGACAGTCTAAAAGCCGAAGTTGAGCGCGTATCCGATGGCTATATCATCGATGTACGCGATTTTCGCACAGATGACAAAGCGCGCTTGCTCCGCGAAATTTACGCCATGACCGAAAAGCGATTTCGCGTGACCCGGCATCTCATGCAAACCCGCGAATGGGATTTTTGCATGCATGTGGAAATGGGCACAGATCGCATCCACCACGGATTCTGGCGATTTCTGGATCAAAACCACCGAAAACACGATCCCAATTCCGAATATGTGAACGCCATCCGCGACTACTACCGATATCTCGATGGTGAAATCGCATCCCTGATTGCTCTGGCGGGCAAAGACACAGCCATCCTCCTCGTTTCAGACCACGGCGCCAAGCGCATTGATGGCGGTATCTGCATCAACGAATGGTTGATCAGCGAAGGATATTTGGTACTAAAAAAATATCCCCACAAGCCTATGGCTTATGAGGATCTCGAAATCGACTGGGCAAAAACCACAGCCTGGGGTGCGGGTGGCTATTACGCGCGCATCTTTCTCAACATTGCCGGGCGCGAACCAAAAGGCATTGTGCCCCCCGAAGAGCATCAGGTCTTACGTGACGAACTCTCGAAAAAAATCGCGGACATTCCCGACGACAAGGGCAATCTCTTGCCGACACAGGTCTTTAAACCAGAAGATATTTACAGCACCATCAACAATATCCCGCCCGACCTGATCGTCTATTTTGGCGATTTGCACTGGCGTTCTGTTGGCACAATAGGCCATCGCGCCATCCACACCCTTGAAAACGACACCGGACCAGACGATGCCAACCACGCCCAACAGGGTATCTTTATCCTCAAAGACGGCACGCACACGGGCGAAAGATACAATCTGGAAATACGCGACATCGCACCGACCATACTCGGCCTCCTGGATATACCCATCCCCACCGACATGCAAGGCCAAGCAATAGTCAACGCGCCCTCAACGCCCGCACCATCAGATGCACAACCTTCACACACGGACGACGAGGTCTATACAGAAGACGAAAAAAAAGCACTCGAAGATCGGCTCAGAGCGCTGGGATATATGTAATTAAAAATTAGGAATTAGGAATTAAGAATTAAGGGTTGGGTGGTTGGGCGGGCTGACTACTGACTACTCACTACTAAAAAACCCGAAAACGCACGGGCAACGGCGGCATCCCACCATCTTGCGTAGTGACAAAACCACCAACGGCATTAGCTTGTTCGGCGCATATCTGCATCGGTGCGCCAGCGAGTAAATGCATGACATAAGCCGCCGTAAAAGCATCGCCAGCACCCACCGTATTCACGACCTGTTGTCTTTTCCCCACCGCCTGACAAATCCCCCCCTCACTCACAACCCGACACCCGTGTTCTCCCAGCGTCAAAATCACACATTGCAGGTCAAAACGCGCGAGAATATCTGTCAAAAAAGCATCCACATCTTCTTCCCCACCCACATAATCGCGCAGCAGAACCACTTCCTCGTCATTTAACTTCAGCACATCAGCGCGTGCTATAGATTCCCGCACAATCTCATAATTGTGATAGTGCTGTCGGAAATTGATATCAAACACGCGCAGACAATCCGGCGACGCAGCATCTAAAAAATTTGTAATTGCCCGACGGCTCTGCGCCTCGCGTTGATCTATCGTACCAAAACACAAGGCGTGAGCAGATCGCGCTATCGGTGCCAATTCTGAACACCATGTAATCGCATCCCACGCCACGCCTTCTACAATTTCATAAGTGGGCTGCCCATCTACAAGGGTCACGTTCACAGTACCCGTTGGTCGATGGGCATGTACTTGCACAGTATCTGTTGCTACGCCATATCTACTCAAAATCTCAAGTGCTGCCTTACCCCGTGCATCGTCTCCCACACAACTCACCATAGCAGAACGCGCGCCCAAAGCAGCCGCATGCACGGCAAAATTTGCCGGCGCACCTCCCAATCGCTCGCCATCGGGAAACACATCCCACAACACGGCGCCAATAGCGACCACACAAGGTGGGTCACGGCGCATTACCGCGACACCTTTACAGCCTTCTTTGCAGAAGCCGAGCGATAAGCGGCCTCGGACAAGCGGGCGACCTGCAAAGCGAAATCCGGCGGCGAATATCCCACGCCATCGTTGCGGATCAGATCAAAAAATGCCTGATCGGGAGTCGTCTCCTGAATATGAGGTGGAATTTCGAGTAGTTTGTCATTCAGCAAAACCGACTGCACCCGCCACTGGTGCAAATGGAATACCAGACAGCCCTTACTCCCGTGAATGGCAATTCGCTCATCGTGATGCGCTGCATTACCAAAGGTATTCAGCGTGCCAGCTCCACCGCCTTTGAAACGCACATTGACCACCATATTGGTATCCACGGCTTTTCCCGCATTCTCCGCAAAGGCCGAGACCTCCACAGGCTCCAATCCCGTAATCCACAACACAGAGGCGAGGAGATGGCTACCCGTATCCATAAACATGCCGCCCCCCGACAACTCGGGGACCAAACGCCAGCCGCGAATACTTCCCCAATTTTGCGTCACATAAGCCACCACGCCGCGCAAATCTCCAAGTTCACCCTGCCGAATCAATTCACGCGCATAAACGTGGGGAGCCATATAATTGCGTTGATAGGCCACCACCAGGTACAATTTCAATTTATCCGATAAATTGATCAGCGACTTGGTCTGCCGAGAAGCAACTGTGAGGGGCTTCTCAACCAGAACGTGCAATCCCTTTTGCAAAGACAAGCGGGCGTGTTCATAATGCAGCGCATGGGGCGAACTGATCAGCATGGCATCGAGCGCCTCATTCCGCACGAGTTGGCGATAATCTTCATAAAAAGATGCCTCACTCCCCCAAGCTGCCATCAATGCCTCAGCCTGGCTCTCATCGGGATCGGCCACCCCGATAATCTCCACGCCCCCATCTGCTTTCAAACGAGGCAAATGCGCCCGATGCATATTGCCGCCACATCCAATCAAACCGAGCCGAATTTTTTCTTTAGACATCGCGCAGAACCTCCCGGTTATTGTGATTAATATTTTATTAAGCCGCCGCCTCGGCGACCATTGTGACTTCTTCCCTGCCTTCTAACCCGGCAATCACCGGAAACGTGCGCGATGAATCCGATCCACGCGCAATATAACGCACAGTGGGTGGAAAATAGGCATAGAGTGCCGTGTGCCTCGGGCGAGATGAATGATTGGGACCAGAACCGTGTACACACAAACTGTGAAACAGGAGGGCTGTTCCCGCCTTGAGCGGCACCTCTATCGCCTGTGAAGTATCCAAATTTTTTCGATCTGTCAACTTTGCATCTTGAGGCCGCGCAATATCGCCCCATTTCTGCATGCCCCACTTGTGACTCCTGGGAATCACCCGAATGCACCCGTTCTCCGAATAGGCATCTGTCAATGCAATACTCACCGTGACAAGTGCGGGCGGCTCCATCGGCCAATAGGCCGAATCTTGATGAAAACCATGCGAGGACCCGTGAAACGCAGGCTTGAGCATAAGCGTGCTGCGAAACAACAACAAATCGGGTCCAATCAGGTTCTGAACCACGGGCACGAGTTTGGAATGTGCAGCCAAATTCTTAAACACATTGGAAAAATCGCGCGTCTGTTCGATCTTTCGCAACACGGGCAAACCATCTTGCTCCTTGTCCCTTGCATAAGGCTCGCGCTGAAAACTACCCGAACGCTTATCGCCACTATCTGCCAAATCCGCTGCCAGTATGTGTAATTTGTGAATCTCTTCTTCACACTCTGCTAACTCCTGGGGCGACACCACATTTTCAACCACGAGATAGCCTTGATCGTAGAAAAATGCTTTCTGTTCTTCAGGTGTCATTTTTATGCCTCCTCAAAATAGCTAGATAGATAAATCATAATACCATAAATACTTATGTCAAGCAAAGAAAAAGGGCGTCGGTCTATAACCGATGCCCTGGGGTATATTTGTGCAATAACCTTTATTGCGACGCGCGGGGCAGCACCACAAAACCCACCGAATCCACAGACGCCGATCCAAAGATTCCTATGCCCCCATCAACGTTAAACAGTGGACGCTCAAAATTGTCGCCCGCCAGACCGCCAGGCTGAAACGCATTCCCATCATCATCTTGATAAAACGTGGGCACAGAGCGAATCAAATCAAACCAGTTTTTGTCAACCGCATAAACGCGAATGATATGAGGCCCGGCAAATGCCACAATAAACCAGGGCATACGCAAATTGCCATCTGAGGCTTCCAGTGCGGGCGAACTGCCGTATCGATCAAAATTTATTTCGTCAAAAAAATCGGAATCGACCAAAAAATCCGATGAGCGATCCAGACTTTCAATGGCAATCTGGTATCCGCTTGCGAGAAGCGGATCAAATCGCATTTCCAGAAGCCCATCTTGATAGACTACGCGATTCTCCTCCACATTGCCATCTTCATATCTCTTCAATGGGCGGATGACCTCGAACGTCTCATCATCTAATAATGCCACCTCCCGAATATCTAATCTGCTGGGGGTGATTGTCTGCGCTGTGGCTTCCCTACTCTGTGATCGCACGCGCAGATGATAAGTTGTATTTGGCAAAACGAGCGGCGCATCAGGTGGGGGCAGATAATATCCTGGAGCGAAATCTGATCTGTACAAAAACGTCTGATTGCCCAGGGTTATCACGACCTCGGCATCGCTTACGCCTTCCCAGTCATCCCAGGGGTTCCAGCTCCAAGACGTCGCGTTTGCCTTTACGGTTTGACTGATCAACACCCGAGGCAGGGGTTGATCGACAATCAAAAGCGCATCCACAACCAGAACGCCCGAAGCATCGGGACCAAAAAGACTCGACGGATCGCGCTCGGCCTTACACCCCACCAGTGCGATCAGACACCCCACCATCAAAACGAAATATCTCATCACAATCCTCTTAAAAATCAAAATTAATCCCCAGTGTTGGCACTATAGGCAACATCTTGACCACATCTGGGTCGGTCGCATCAAAAATGACAAACCACTCATTGCGCCTGCTGAACACGTTAAATACCTGGACGTAAAATTCCCCATTCACCTCAAATGGGCGAAACCGCATCTTCACACTCAAGTCCAATCGCTGATAGGGCAACAAACGCGCGCTGTTGCGGTCTGAGGGGAGGACAAGATCAGCGGCTGCTCCACCCCGGTGGCGCAACGCGGGTGAGCGCAATGTATAACGCGCAGACGCGGGTGTAAATGCCTGCCCTGTGCCATAAATATAATTTGCGCCAAACGACCACCTGCCCAGACGATAATTGCTCACAAAAGACACATCGTGGCGTCGGTCGTATTTGGGCGGAAATGTCTTGCCCTGATTAAATTCGGCAAATGTGCGCCGCGTCCATCCCAGTGTGTACCCGATCCATCCGGTCAATCGTCCGGTGCGGCGCTGTAAAAAGACTTCGACGCCAGTTGCATATCCGGTCCCCCCACTCACAAACGCCTCTTCTACGGTTGTACCCTCAACATCGGCAGCAACGCGGTTGTCCAGCACAACCAGATTCGCCATATCGGTATAATAGGCTTCCACAGTAGCCTGGTAACGCTCGGAAGGTTCCCATTCCACGCCGACAACCCCTTGCCATGATCGTCCGGGTTCCACCGTCTCATCCAGCGGCACCCAGTAATCACCGCCGCTAAACAACTCGGTGGTCACCAACTGCAAATACTGGTGATATGAACCGCCAGCCGCCTTCCATCGCCAGTTGCCTCTGCGGTAACTCATTGACAAACGCGGCTCGACATGAAAGCGATTGCCCGCGCTAAAATAACTGCTCCGCACGCCCAGGCGAATATCTGTTGCAGAGCCGGGCTGCCAATGATCTTGCACATACGCCGATAATAAGTTGGGATTCAGGCGCAGGTCGAACTGGTCATCCAGATTAAATTCCTGATTAAATTCAAAATTGTAATGCGTAGCCAAAAAGCCTCCGCTGATGGCGTGATCGCGTGCGGCAAACCAATCCACATCGCCTTTGATGGTAAAGTCGCTAATACTGTTGGAAAGCAAGATGGGCGTATCGAGAAGATTCAGTTCTATCTTACTGGCATAATCGCTGCCCGCCACCACAAAATTGCCAAATAGCGCGGGCGAAAACACATGCGTCCACTTGCCCAAAAAAGCCGTATTCCCCCATCGGATGCCAAAAAAAGCATCTTCGCCAATGTCAAAACTCAGATCATCTCGGCCCAAATACCCACTGATCTGCACTTTGTCATTCTCGGAAAAATCCTGATTGAGCTTGGCATTTAAGTCGTAAAAATAATACGTGGGAACATCTGTGTCTTCATCCCGAATGAAAGACAATAACGGATCGATATAAGTGCGCCGCCCCGACACCATCCACGACCCCTTTGGAGTTGGGCCTTCGAGTGTCAAACGCGCAGCAATAAGACTTACTCCCCCGCTGGCATCAAATCCCTTGCGATTGCCGTCCTTATTGTGTACGTCGAGCACAGATCCCAAACGGCCACCGTATTTCGCGGGATAAGCCCCTTTGTGCAAACTCATATCTCGAATGGCATCGGGGTTAAAAGTAGAAAAGAAGCCAAATGCATGCGATGGATTGTAAAGCGGCATTTGATCCAACAGAATCAAAGTCTGATCTGGTCCACCACCGCGGATATAAAGGCCCGCACTGATATCCGACGCGGCCTGAATACCGGGCAAAAGGTGTAATGAGCGCAAAATATCCGTCTCACCAATAGCTGGCATCTCGCGAATTTTTGCCGTTTCTACCTCGACAAAACCCGGCTGAATGCGCTGTTCTTCCTCCTCTCGCTTACCCTCCACCACGATCTCCTCCACGGTTATTGGCTCGGGTTTGAGTTGCACATCGAGCCGCCTTGTTTCCCCTGCTCGAAAAGTCAGTGTATCCTGAAAACTGATATACCCGATATAAGAAATAGTCAACACATAGGGGATATCTGCAGGTACCCCTTGAATGGCATAATACCCATCCACATTGCTCAGCGCACCAATGGGTGTACCTTGCCCTTTTAACATCACCGTCGCATAGGGCAGCGACTCGCCATTGCTCTGATCCGAAATAAACCCACTCAGCGTTGCCGCTTGAACAGACAACGGCAACAACAGCAACAACAGCAACAACAGCACCCCCAAAAACTTCATGATTGCTCCTTCTAATGACTTGTGAAATACATCAACCGTCCATAGTGTATAACACCTCTCGACGGTTATAGTGTCACCAGATACTCCTTTTTGTGGCAACAACTCCTTCGCGCTGGGCAATTAACCGGATGCGCTCTTGAATACGCGCGAGAATTAACTGCAACCGATCTCTATCGGCATCTGACAGCCCGTTATTCCGCCAGGGATCATCACCACTTCTTTTTTGCTTGGTCATCTGCACATTGACCTCATGAGTATAAAAATCCATCACAATCGAAATGCGCGTGCGCCGCGAAACATCGAAAAAAGTCTGACTCGCATAACTCGACTCATGGCGCCAGCCCGTCGTAACCACACCAGCTACGGGATCAACCGTTTCTACCGTATAGCCTTCTTCGTGCAAAATAGTCACGGCAGCATTGGCAAATGCCTCGGGCGAAATTTTCTCAACCGCCCCTGAGATCGACACGGGATCGACCACATTGCAACTCAGCGAAAAACCCAATAAAAAAAGAATCGTAACGTATTTCATACTATCCCTCCAGCTAAAAGTTCCAGATTATCCGGAAAACCTGCTCGTGTTGAAGGCAGACACCGCACTGCCTCCTAACTGCAACTCCTGTGCCAGAGGGATTCAAACAAAAACAAAAAACCATAACATCATTATTTTTAATATGTTACAAAAATAATCCGAGCTAAAGACCCCAAAAAATAAATGTAGTAAAAATTCACACTGTGCGTCAATACCACAATAAAAAAGGCCCCTTCCTTGATGGTCGGGGCTTTTTTCATCATTCCGATAAAACTAAAAACAATTCCACATCGGCTCGTACCACATTCCAAACATCTCTCAAGTCCCACACAAGGTTTTGCATTTTATCCCACACCAGGACAAATGTATAAGTATGCCTTGATACATGGCGAAAACCAAGATATGGCTGAAGGCGTTCTATGGTTGCTTGAGTGATGACGGGCTTTCGAGACTCGGCTTTACGTCCCATCTGAAGCAAAAGATCCTTGTGCCAGGATTCTCCCGCAGGAATTTGTCCATCAACTCGTTTCCCAATTGTCTGAAAAATATTTTCTACGCCGTTGTAGAAAGATTGCAATACGGCACCAAGGGCTGTATATTCTATCAGCGTTGGCGCAATTGATCGAGAAGACTCAATGAGATCATCGTATTCGGAGAGCAATTTTTCAATCTGTTGCAATTCACGCCGCACCAGAACTCGGGTCCGATCATCCAACATGGATCAAAGTCGCTTCGCGTTCAAGAAAAGATGCCAGGTCGGCATCTGAATCCAGATCTATAAGGTCTGTGGTCCGTGTAAGCTCTAAGAGCAGCCTACCTTGCAGATTGTAAAATTTATCTGGTGGGCACCCTCTGACTGCAAAGTCGATATCAGATCGGTCAGTAACACGCCCTTCAGCAACTGATCCAAAGATGTAGATAGATTTACATCCTCCGGACTTCAAAATATCCACACCTTTTTCAATATCTTGCATTATTGTATCTGACAACTCGGGAAGACTGTCAACAATTGCCATTCTGCTGCGCTCCTTTTACACCCACACACACCTAAAGTACCCATAAAATAATGGAGCCATCCAGCGGATTCGAACCGCCGACCGCCTGATTACGAATCAGGTGCTCTACCAGCTGAGCTAGGATGGCTCTAAAATATAAAAAAATACTGTTCTCGTTTCATGCGAAAAATACACAAAGCTCTGAAGGCTGTCAAGAAAGAAGAAAAAAAGGAGGGAACAATGAAATTTGTCGTCGCTGTCGATTGTGAAGGCGTAGCCTGTGGCGTAGGATCACCTGGCGCATCGCTAAACTCTTCTAGGAATTTAGAATTCGCCAAATTACAGGCCACGCGAGAAGCAGATGCAGCTGTCCGCGGATTATTTGCAGCCGGTGCAGAACAGGTCATTGTATGGGATAATCACGGCGGGAGCTTGAATCTGAATTACGATCTCCTGGACGAGCGGTGTGATATCGCGCTCGGCGTGGGATTTGAACACCGGTTTCCCGGCATGGATGAATCTTATGATGGCGTAGCGCTGGTCGGCTATCACGCCATGGACAATACAGTTGACGGCGTGATGTGTCACACCTTTAGTTCGGCGGCATATCAATGGATCAAAATCAACGGACGCGAAGTGGGAGAAATGGCTATCGATGCAGCCGTTGCGGGAGAGCGAGGGGTGCCAGTCATTTTTGCCTCAAGTGACGACAAGGGAACCGCGGAAGCCGAGTGTTTTTTCCCCGGTGTTGTCACTGTCACGACCAAGCAGGGGATGGGATGGAACTGTGCGGTGAGCAAACACCCCAAACGGGTGGTAAATGAAATCTATGAAACGATCCAGAACGCCGTGACCAAACGAAACGCCATAAAACCCTTTGCATTTTCATCACCCTTAACCATGGAAGTGCGCTATAAACGGCTCGAATCCGCGCAGTCGGCCAGCCGCGGATTTTCCGGTGCAGAGCGCGTTGATCCCTATACTGTGAGGCGAACGCTGCAATCCATCCAGGATTATTATTGAAAATATGCAAAAGCACGGGAGAAAAAATGAAAATTCTGCTCGCAGCCTTCAAACAAGAAACATCCAGCTTTAATCCGGCGCGCATGCCCTATGATATGTTCAACGTATTATTTGGCGACGAACTGCTCGCACTGCGAGGCAGCAATACCGAAATCGCCGGCGCGCTCGACATCTTTGCCAAACGCGAGGACATCGACTTAGTACCCATCTATTCGGCATCATCTGTATCCGGCGGGCCAGTCGCCGACGCGGACCTCAACAGACTCATGGACGAACTACTCACAGGCATTCGCAACAACGCACCCGCAGACGGAATGCTCATGGTCTTTCACGGCGCAATGGCCGGCGAAACCGAAGTCGATCCCGAAGGACATGTTCTCACTGAAATCCGCAACATCCTCGGCGATGTACCCATTGTCACCACCTTTGACCTGCACGGCATTATCACCGACCGCCTCATCGCGCAATCCGACATTATGGTTCCCTTTCACACGTATCCACACATCGACATGTACGAAACCGGACAACGGGGTGCGCGCAACCTCCTCGCCCTTCTCGATAGCAATGTCAAACCCACCGTCGCGCACATTCCATTGCCCATGCTCGTGCGAGGCGACGAACTCATCACCAAAACCGGACGATTTGGTCAGGCCATCCGCTGGTGTCGGGAAATAGAAAATTCCGAAGGGGGCCTGGGTAGCGGGGTCTATATCGGCAATCCCTTCACCGATGTACCCGACCTGCGCTCCAACGTCATCGTATTTACCGACAACGATCCCGAACGCGCACAACGCGAAGCCAAACGCATCGCCCAATACATGTGGGACAATCGCAACCATTTCACCGCACCACTCACCGCGATTCCAGACGCCATACGCCTGGCAGAAGAAACCCAGGGCCTCACTGTTTTTTCAGACGCTGCCGATGCCACATCTTCGGGCGCGTCTGGCGATAGCAACGCCATTCTCAAGGGCTTGTTTGAACACAACTACCACGGCCGCGCACTCCTGCCCATTGTCGATCCCCCGGCCGTTGAAGCGGCCTTTAATGCAGGTGTAGGTGCCTCCATAACCATTCCCATTGGCGGCGCAGTTGACAAAGCGCGTTTTTCTCCCCTCGAATGCGAAGTCTATGTCCAACTGCTCACCGATGGGGCATATATCACAGGCACGGGCACATCGGGACATGCGGGCAACACGGCAGTTCTTACAACTGGGACCTACAGCATCATGGCGACCACGCGCCCGGTAAGCATCATGGACCGCAAAGTCTTTGAAGCGCGCGGCCTCGACCCGCGAGACTTTGATCTGGTCGTGTGCAAATCGCCCAACGGCTTTCGGGTTCACTTCGAAGAAATAGCCGCCCGAATCGTGCCTGTTGACGCACCCGGCTCCACCAGTGCCAACTTGAAATCCCTGCCCTTTACCGAATGCCAACGCCCCATATTTCCTCTGGACGATAACGTGCAACCGCCACGAGAAATAGACGGATAGTATGACACACCTGCTATGCCAAATCTGTGGAAAAACCTGTAGTGCCAATACCTTACAGTGGCGTTGCTCCTGCGGTGGCCTCTTTGACCTCCACTTTGAAGCCGAATTAATTGCTGACGCACTTCCCCACCGCCCCCCCACCCTGTGGCGCTACCGAGAAGCCATACCCATTGAAGACGACGCCCATATCGTCACCCTTGATGAAGGGTTCACGCCGCTGACGCCCGTAACCATCGCGGGCAAATCGCTTCTCGTAAAACAAGACCACTTGTTCCCATCCGGGTCGTACAAAGACCGCGGCGCAACCGTTTTGATCAGCCATGCAAAAGCATTGGGCGTTCACCACATGGTCGAAGATTCGTCGGGCAACGCGGGTGCGGCTGTCGCGGCTTATGCAGCGCGTGCGAAAATTGCCTGTGACATCTACGTTCCCGACAGTACCTCAGCGGCAAAACTCGCGCAAATCCAGAGCTATGGCGCAACCCTTTACAAAATCCCAGGATCGCGGGAAGATACGGCGCGTGCGGTTCAAGACGCGGCGCAAAAACACTTTTATGCAAGCCATGTGTGGAATCCCTTTTTCTTTCACGGCACCAAAACTTATGCCTATGAAATCTGGGAGCAACGCAATTTCAACGCGCCAGATACACTCATCATACCAACGGGAAATGGAACGCTACTGATCGGTGCCTACATCGGATTCACGGACCTTCTCAAACAAAATTTGATCACCCACATACCCAAACTCATCGCCGTTCAATCCGCCCATTGTGCCCCGCTTATGCCCAACTGGACGGATAAACCCTCCGCGACCATCGCCGAAGGCATCGCCATTGCAGAACCCGCTCGCGCGGCGCAGATTGTCCAGTACATTGACAAAACAGGGGGCGGCATTCTCACCGTTGACGACGACGAAACGCGCAACGCCCAAAAACTAATGGCCGAAATGGGCTTTTACATCGAACCCACTTCGGCCACAGCCATTGCAGCTTATGTGAAATATCCATCTCAAAAAGACGAAATCGTCGTCGCCCCCCTCACAGGACACGGGCTAAAAACTACGGGAAAATAACGATCACACCCGCCAGGAAATTTTCTCCCAATCCTCATCCTCGCATTGTTGCACGTATTCCCGCACCATCCGCAATGCATTTTCGGGGCTGCCCGAGCGATCCATATCCACCCAATTTATCGCATCGCGTTTTGCGATCATCCAACTTTTTAAAATTTCAAAAGAGGCACCCATTTCAAGATCTGATTCCGATTCTGCGATAAAATAGAGTTCGTATAGATTACGCTCTACCCCATCCCAATCGCACAGATCTTTGCGCGCACGCACCTGTACAAAAGATGTACCATTCACAACACAGAACAACTCAACGCAATCCAACTCAGCCGACGGCAGAATCAGAGCCACATTTTTTAAAGTGCCCAATTCCACATCGCGCTTGTGTACATCAACCTGCGTATTAAACTCGGGCTGACACAGCGCGATCAGCTTCGATTCGAGCAAGAGCGCCTCAAGCTCAGACCCCACCGTCTCGACCTCCATGGACCATATCCGATCTAAAATCTGCTGCGTCTTTTTCGGTCGCTCCGATCTTCTGGCAAAATAACTGCCCACGCGCTTTCGCAAATCCACCGCCTTGCCCAAATAAATCACGCCACCCTCGCGATCCCGCATAATATAAACCCCCGGCACCTCGGGCAACGCGCTCAAAAATACCTCGTCAAAAGCATACGCATCAAAATGTATTGGAATGGGATCCGGGTACAGCGCAGCGGTCACTGCTTCAATCGTATCAAGACCCTCCTCTTCACACCTTTCCAAAAGATGCAACAACACATCGGCCTGCAAACTCGCCTCCCCCTCAGCCCCGCGATCCGACACAAAAGACAGCCCCATAGCAGAAGCCAGATCCTCGACAGAATGCAATTGGACATCGGGACAAAAACGTCTCCCCAGCCGAAACAGACAAATCCCGGAATCCACGATCGCATTGCCCATCATCAGGCGACTTAGCCTGTTCAAGTCCCTCTGCATCCTGGACCACTGAAATCCCGCAGGAATCGCATCTTTTATCTCCTCGACATAAGAAGCCAGTATCTCCTCCCGCTCATCCATACGAACCCGAACCGTGGGAAACAGGGTCTCGCGCCCCCCCATCTGCACCTTGCGACCCGCGAGCACATAAACCTCGGCATCTGCAGACGGAATCAGCCCAAAACAAAAAAAAGAAACCTCCCGCAGAGTCTTACCCTGTCCCGGAGGTCTTAAGTACCACATCCCATTGTTATCACATACAAATCGAAGATCATCATCAATAGCTGCCCACACTACCTTATCCGCTATGGAACCGCGTGCGCCGCGTAAACCCAGTACCTCAGAAGCCAGTATCTCTGCGTGTACGCCCGTATCGCGCTGCTCTAAAAAATCGTAGATGCGATCCTTAACAGTTTGGTTCACAGTTTATCCTATCGGGATTTGCGTGCAATCGCACACAACCATTCGCCGTCTTCCAACATCTCGTCAAGCGTCAGATTGGCCCTGTCCAGCACCGCGCAAAGCGCCGCGCGCTCGCGATCCAAAATCCCCCCCAAAATCGCGTAGCCTCCAGATTGGAGTCGCTTTGCCACTTCTGGAATTATAGGCAATAAAATACTGCTGATAATATTTGCAATCCCCACATCAAAAACCCCCGATACCCTATCGACAGAATACTGTCCTAAAACCACCTTTGTATCCACACCATTCAAAACACAGTTGGCCCGGGCATTTTCAATCGCAGCCGCCTCAATATCCACAGCCATCACTTCAGAAGCCCCCAACTTCACAGCCGCAATGCTCAAAATCCCCGATCCCGTACCAACATCCAGCACCCGATCCCCTGATATTATCTTCTTCTCCAAGCCCAAAAGTGCCAGACGCGTTGTCTCATGATGCCCTGTGCCAAACGCCATTTGGGGATCAATCGCGATTGTAAAACCACCTGGAGGATCGGGCACCCGATCCCATGGTGGGCAAATTGCCATGCGAGGGGTTGGATAAACGGGCTGAAAAAAAGAACGCCACCCCAGTGTCCAATCCGTATCGGGCACCTGTTCAAAGCGGCATTCATGGGGCATAAGAACTTGTCGTATCTCCACCTCATTTTGCACCGCCTCAAAATACGCCGTTAAACGAACCCCATCGCTTATATCCTCTTCCACAACACCACAACAACCCAGTTCAAACAACTGGGCAGACGCGATTTCAACCCGCGCGCTCGGAACGACAACAGATACTTGGAAATAGCGATTCATGCAATGCAAAATTTATGGGTTAAATGAAAGGTAAGACGACACCACCCTTCTCAGACCTTGTATCTTAACTTTTCATGGGAGGGCAGAGGAAACCGCCCCTACAACCATCTGCGTTTATCTGCGTACATCTGCGGATACCTTTCTCACCACGAATGCGTGCGATGGCCCTGCCCTGGAAACCAGATCTGATCGACAAAAAACGACAGAAGCACACCCAGAGCATGGCCTACGAGCAGACCCAAAAATAAGGGACGCAAACGCCGATAGAGATCCACGCCGCCTATGCGTAAAATAATCGATTTGATGCCCCATGCCATAAAAACAGAAAAAACCGAATGAACGGCATGCGTCAGCGGCACAACCATGCCGATAGGCGCGAGGGGCCACCATGCAAAACGGTAGCGCATCAGACTTACCACGGCAAAAATGCCAATGCCCAACAGCAAAAACAGGGGACGCTCACTCTCCCATTTTTCTTCGCCTTTGAGTGCCGTGACCAGCCCATCGTAGGTCCGCGGCGGATAGCGCGTAAATGGAAAATCGTTGAAATTATACGCCCCGTGCAAATAGCCCAGATAAAGCGAATAGGCAATTGCGGCACCAATACCGACCACGAGCGTCAATCCAATGCCCAAAATGAGTCGTTTCTTATTTCTCCCCGCCATATCTGCAATGCGCGCCGCATGCACGAGCGGAGGCATAAACATCGCCTTGCTCTGTGAACGGACTGAATCGACCAGGCGCAATGCCGTCAGCGTTGAAGCATCAAATGATTTGGGTCCAAAAATAAAGGGCAAGAGGCCATTGGGCGTCATCGGCATGCTGAAATAAATCACACCGGTCTCGGCAATCACCCGTGCCGTACCCAGATAAGTAATAAAAATACCCAGCGTAAGAACAATCGCAACAGCCCAGCTAATGCCCACAGCCTGGAACCAGAAAATTAGAAAAATCAGACTGAACAGCAGGCCAAACGCACACGCGCGGTACGAAAGCATCTCGTCTGAATCCTCAATATGACGATCCCCGCGAAACGCTTTGACGAACACATCGCGAATGTGAAACCGCGCCATCCACAACCCAAATAAAACCATCGCCACAAACGCGCCCCCGGCTTGTAGCGAGGTCGTCGCATCGGCAGCACTGCCTTTGTTGCTCAGATTAATCCCCAAGCGCCTGTAAAACATCGCCTGCACGCAGTAAAACAAATAAAATACCCAGATGGAAAACAGCACATCCAGGTTGGCAAAATAGGCAAAACCCACAGTATAAAAATTGAACCGCACATGGATGCGCGGGAAATATACACCCATGGGCATCCACCCCGGTCCCAGGCTGATAACCGGGAATCCGGGCGAAAAATAACTGATGATATTCCAGGACAGGATGAGAAATGGAATAGCCGCACCAAAAAGAAAGAACTTATTCTTCAAAAGGGGTACTTTGTACTCTGCTTCTGCCAGATCACCCGCTGGATGCAAAATGGGATAAGCCAACCGCTCGTGCTCTGCCCATTGCTTGCGCAACATCACCGCCAGACAAATGCACCCCACCACAATCGCGGCAATAAACGTCATCCAGCCAAACAAAGGCACAAACCACACGCCCCAGGGAATGGGCATATCCGGACTGGGCATCCCTTCAAACAACCACTGCATGGCCCCGCCTTCATTGGAGGGAATCAACCAGTTGGGCAAATACTGGTGAAAATAACTTCCCCACTGATTTTCGGGCGTGGCGAGATAATACGGAATGGAAATCATGCCCAAAAAATAACTCGTCAACCCATAGGCGGGAACAGCAGCCCCCACCAATCCCATCGCCAGAATCGTCCACACTTCGGTAATCGTCAATGCCCATGGGGCCTGCCATCGGCGCGCGAGTGCATTGCCCAAAGTCAGCACCACATAAGGCGCAAATAACGCAATTGGAAAATGTGTGATATTCATACGCGCGGTGTGGGCGATATATTCAACATACGTATTCCACCCAATAACGACCAGCGCGAGTGCCAATCCCAAAATGATCGACCGCGCAGTCACACCTTCCCGCGCGGCGAGTGCATCGCGATCAACGATTCCCTCCTCAAGAGCCATCGTATAGTATTTCCTCCTGTTTTAGATATCACACCAGTTCGTCAGGGCTTCAATTTTTCAAAGAACTGTTGTCGATCGCGTTCAAAAACAACCCGCAATTTTTTTCCTACCTCCACGAGATGAGCGAGTTTATCAAAATCCAATTCCGAAAGATATGCATGCCTGAAAAAATGCCGAAAACGACGCAATTCATCTAAAAGGGTAAAAGCTTCCTCAGATATACATGCGGGACGAATACCTTCAATCGTCAGACGCATTCGGCGCAGCAAATCTGTGTGATAACGCTCGCCTGCGATATTATTTTCAAAAAATTGGGCAATTATTTCAAACACCTGTTCAAAGGCGCAATAGAGGTTGTGAAGTTGATATCCCATACTATCGAGACTCTCTGTGCGATTGCCAAATTCGGAATGTCGGTCCTCAATGCGCGCATAAATCTGATTAATCTGCCCACAGAGATCTTCTACTTCCGCCTTCAACAGGGCGTATCTCGCTTCATCCATAGATCTTCATTCCTTTTTGCCGAAAGTGGTCGGCAGACATGTGCAAATCCAGATCGATCACATCTACATCCCGTTCAACAGCACCTTCCACGACCCTCATCACATCCAGAACGCGCTCAGAAGCGCCACCGATTGCCACATCGACATCGGACTTGTGATCCCATCGGTGTGAAAAAAGAAGCGATCCAACGATAAATGCCTCGCGCACGCCATACTTCTCTCGACAAACGCGCAACGCACTCGCCACACGATCTATAAGCGCGATGCGCTCCCGATTTCTCTGCCTGCGCCGTATCTTCAAGGCTCTATCGAGAACATCTGTCTCAAACATATCGCCACCTCACTAAAAACCAAAGGTGTTTCAATATATACAAATACGCAACGGGGAGCAAAGATCAACAAAAAACTCCCGACCTATCTCAAGGCCGGGAGAAAAATATTTTCAATAGTATCCGATTTTATCTAAAAAACACCGACACGCCACCCTTCACAAAATGGCGTTTGATGCGATCTTCCCCCGCAAATAAGACCGAATACCCATACATCGCGGTCAGAGCCGTGTGTTTTGACAGCACCTGGCGCGTACCTGCGCCACCGCCCAATTCACTAACATTGCCCCATCCCCAAAAATCGCGTGCGGCAAAGGCTTCTAAAAACGGAAAGGTGCGCTTTTTAATTTGGATGGGAATATTCAACCGATAAAAACCCGACACCGAAGAACCAAACCCGTCATCCACAGTCAAATAACGCCCCCGAGCATCTATTGTAGCATTGTCCAGCACTTGCGTTAGATCGTCCCGGTCAGGGGTATCGAGACCTGCGCGCCGGTCGTATTGTCTATTGCCCGCGATAAAAGAACCGCCAATTTGATGCCATCGACTAATCGAATAAGCCACTTGAACCCCGGCGCGATAGAACACGCTACTACCTGAAAACCGCACAGACATAATCGGCGTCACTTCCAACTGTCCCGCGCGAATAGGGCCTATATTGACCCCATCTCTGCCCGTTTTTTCTTCTTCGCCAACCACGTCGGCCTGAGCAGGTGTGCCCAAAGCCAACAGCCCGGCAACCGTACACATCAGCCAGTATTTCATAGCATCTCCTCCTGAAAGGTTCTACCCCGGCACTTAACCTAAAATATCTAAAATAATCCCGACTGTCAATGGCTCTTATTTGCAGCCCATGCCGAGACACCGTGAACTTTTTGAAAACACGCATGTATTGACTTGACGTACCTTCGTATTCCCCATTAATTGTTGCGCTGGCACGAGTGCCGCATTTTCGAAAGGACTCTCATGGCGAAGAAGGCATTAATCACCGGCATCACGGGACAAGACGGCTCTTATCTCGCAGAACTCCTGCTCGATAAGGGCTATGAAGTACACGGCATTGTCAGGCGCGTGGCTCTCGAAGACCCCGAACACCGCCTCGGACGCATCACCCACTTGCAACACAAAGTTGAACTCCATCCCGCATCGCTCGAAAGCTTTCCCAGCATCTACAATGTCGTGCGCATCATCCGCCCCGATGAGTGTTATCACCTCGCAGCGCAAAGCTTTGTCGATACCTCTTTTAAAGACGCATTTTCAACACTCAATATCAATATCAATGGCACGCACTATGTCCTCGAAGCCCTCAATGAACTCATGCCCGAATGCCGATTCTATTTTGCCGGATCGAGTGAAATGTTTGGCAAAGCCGAAGAAGTTCCCCAAACAGAAATTACGCGCTTTCATCCGCGCTCGCCCTACGGCATCTCCAAAGTCGCGGGATTTGACCTGACCCGCAACTATCGAGAAGCTTATGGCCTGTACGCGGCCAGCGGTATCTTGTTCAACCACGAATCTCCACGCCGTGGATTTGAATTTGTCACCCGCAAAATTACCTCCCACGTCGCGCGCATCAAACTCGGGCAAATCGGTCATCTCTCCCTCGGCAACCTCGACGCCAAACGCGACTGGGGGCACGCACGCGAATACGTCAAAGCCATGTGGATAATGCTCCAACAAGACGCGCCCGACGACTATGTCATCGCAACCGGCGAAACCCATTCGGTGCGCGAATTTTGCGAAATCGCCTTCTCATACGTCGGCCTCGACTATCGGGAACACGTTCAAATCGATCCGCGATTCTTGCGCCCGGCCGAAGTCGATCTGCTCATCGGCGACTGCACCAAAGCCAAAGACAAACTCAACTGGACTTACGACATAAGATTTGAAAACCTCGTAAAAGAAATGGTTGACGCAGACCTCAGCTTTTTCTCAAAAAATTCATAACCCAAAAGGAGCGTAATATGTCTCGCATCGGACGCGCCGCAGTGATGAGCGGCGAAAAATTCGAAATACGCGAATATCCCGTTCCCGATCCAGAACCGGGATCGATCTTGCTCAAACAAGAACTCGCCGGCATCTGCGGCACAGACCTGCACAACTGGGAATATCAGCGGTTGCAAGGCGAAATTATACTCGGCCACGAAAATGTCGGCATCATCGACAGCCTGGGATCCGGCGTGGAAACCGATTATCTGGGCAATCCCATCGCGCCCGGAGATCGAGTTCTCTTCGCACCTGGAACAAATAAGGGCGCATACGGTTTTCTACAAGCCGAAGAAGCTCCCTATTTGCGGGGCGGCTTTGGCGAATACATCTATCTGTGGAACCCCGATTCAGTCGTGCTCAAAACCGATATGCCCGCCGAAGTTGCGGTCATCACCGAACCTTTTACCATTGGCGTACACGGCGCAATGCGTTCGGGCTTGCAATTTGGCGACACCGTCGTCGTACAGGGATCGGGCGCCATTGGCCTGCTCACACTTGTCGCCGCCAAAGTCAGCGGCGCGGGGCGGCTCATCATGGTCGGCGGTCCCAAAGGGCGTCTGGAACTGGCCGAGCGACTCGGCGCAGATCTCACCATCGACATTGCCGACATACCCGATCCCGAAGAACGCACGAAAATTGTGCGCGAAAACACGCCCCGAGGCGCAGGCGCCGATGTCGTCTTTGAATGCGCGGGATTTTTGCCCGCCATTCCCGAAGGCGTCACATTCCTGCGGCACAGCGGCACGTACGTCGCCATGGGCCATTTCGTCGATGTGGGGTCTTTTGACTGCAATCCCAACCAGATGTTTATGCGCCGCAACATGCGCCTCGAAGCCGTGTGGGCAAGCACACCCGAACACTTTGTGCGCGCGCTCCCCATCCTCGAACGAAACGAATACGCCTTTGCCGACCTCGTCAGCCACACCATACCCATTGACCGCGTAGCCGAAGGATTCAACGCCCTGCACAGCGGATACAATCTCGACGGCAAAGACGCGATTAAAATAGCGATCAAAGGCGGGTTGGTATAAACCCAACAACGCATAAAAAAAACGGCGGTGGACTTATGTCCATCGCCGTTTTTTGGTTTAAGGGTTAATCAGAAACTAATCGCGGCACTCACCATCTGCACGGGATCGGTGAAAGACGTATTGAAATGCTTGAACGCATAATCGATGCGAACGCCTTTCCCTGCCTCGGTTTTGTAATCAATGCCGGCACCGAGCGAATAATCTTCCAGATCGTGATTGTTCTTATACCCACCGCGCAAGGCAAAACCCATCGCAGAGGTCGCCTGCTTAAACCGATATTCTACACCCACAAGCGTGCGCTCGTCAAAATCTATCGGACTGTCGATCTCGGTGACGAGATTCAGATGATGCGGCGCAGGGGTTCGGCCAGTCATCGAAATCAGATCGAAAACAAAACCCAGACGGAACGACCGGGGCAACTCGAAATGCTCGCGCTGAAACTGAGACTCTCCTCCCGGACTGAAATTCCGCACGCTCATAGCAATCACCAGATTCCGGAACCCCGTATTGAAATAGGTCCCGATATCCACGGCAAAAGCATTGAGATCATTCGACTGCGATTGCCGATTGCCAGCGACAAAGACATCAGTCGATCCCAGCCCCTGATGAGCAAAACGCGCCATTGCCCCTACTGAAAACCTATCGGTAATCTGAAAACCCCAGCCTGCGGACAGGGCGTAATTCGTCGTGGTAAATGTACCCGTCTCGGTGAACCCCACACTGGCGGGATCGGGATTGATCGCAGTACCATTGATCTCTCCCGCGCTGTGCGTGATAAAGCCCACGCCAAAGGTACCCGGTGCATCTGGAATTTTGAAAACCGCGCCAGCAACCTGGTGATTCGTTTCAAAAATCCATTTGGCATAGGAAAAAAATGCCTGCCGTTCGTGTACAAACCCCAGCAGACCGGGGTTTAGAAACAGCGCACCCGGCGCATCGCCGATCAGACCCGCGCCCGCATCCGCCATTGCAGCTCTACGCGCATCTGTGGAAAATCCGAGAAACACAAAACCGCTCTGCGCGGACTTCACGCCCGAAGGTCTGACTTCTTCCTGATTGGGATAAATGGGTTCTATATCGCGAATCTTTTGACCATCGTCGAGAACCCGGGGATCTACAAATTGTGCGTTGGCCTGCACGCCGGAAAGGACGAATGCCAGCAAACAGACCCAGATAATATTATGTAATTTCACAACAGCCTCCTCGTCTGAATGCGAGCCTACCGAATAACCACGAATTTCTCGATATCGGTTTCGCCCGTGTCGGGATTGGTAATATGCGCGACGTACACGCCACTGACAATGAACTGGTTGTTATCATTTGCCATCAGCGGCCACTCCTGGTCGCCCGAACCCGAAATGTGATCAATCCGCGTGACCAGGTCGCCCTGAAGCGTAAAGATCCGAATAATGGCCCGGGCAGGCAGGTTCACAAAAAGCAACTTGTTGGGCTGCCCCGTGAAGTTAAAACCGCCGTCCGACAAATTACCACCCAAGATACTGTAGGGATTGGGCACGACGCGAACCTTTGTCAGATCGTCAACAGGAGCCGAAAATGGACTCACGCCATTGCCGAGACCGCGCGTGGCAAAAATACTGCTCTCTTGCCCATCGGCATCCACAGCCGTAACCGCGTAGAAATACCGCTCGCCGCGCACGACATCTGTGTCGGTATAGCTGGTTTCCGTAATAAGCGTATTCCCATTGACCGCTATCGGTGGATCGGGCAAATTGGTTTGATGACCAACCATCTTGTAGAGATTGTAGCCCACGGCATCGGAAACCGCTGCCCATTCGATCTCATTTTGCGCGGGACCCGATTTGTAAGCCACAGTGGAAGGCCACGACGGACCGAGTGGAAGACTCGGCGCAACCCCGATGGGCCACGAGACTTCCTTTCCCTGCACGGTGCCGTTGACTGCACGGCGATCTCTCCATGCCTGTCGCGCCAGTTCCACGACCTTCATCAACGAATCTTGACCGCTATTGAGAAAAGCCTCTTTCTGCTCAAAAGAAATCGAACCATTGGCCCACTGCGCGCCAACGCGCTTGTTTTCATCTGCATGTGGGCCAGCCACGATCCAGGCTTCTACGGTATGGACCCACTCTCCGGGTCTCAGATCCCACGGTCCCCACGTAATCTGAAACGCCCACATATCGACAGACGTGGGTTTGTGGTCGGGCGCGTCACTTTGGAAGATGCGCTGAGCACGCGTCGTCCCCGGCTCCACGATAAAGTCATAGACCTCGGCGCGGGTACCTCCATCTGTCGAGCGCCAGTTGGAACCATCAACGCGCTTTATCACGCGAGGTTGAGAGGTTTGAGAGTTTGGATCGTTGAGGAACCAGTTGTTCGTATCGGACAAATCTTCAAAAGTCGTGGGATTTTGCGAGACGTAGAGCCAGAGCTTGCCCTTGTATTCGGACTCTAAGAACTCGCCAGCCGAAATCCGCGCGGCCTTGGCCAGTTCGAGAGCATCGTGACCCTCGGGAGGCGCCGGTTCACCGCGGTCATCGCCGTCAGAGCGATATCCGTCACTGATGGCCGAATCGCCATCTCTCGCATAGAAGAGCTTCTGCTCGTCGTCGTAAAAATAAAGCTCATCCCATTCGCCGAGCGCGCCGAGATTTGCCGTGCGGTGGCGAGAACCAATTTCTACTGCGCCCTCATCCCGCACCTCGCCAGCCGGACCCTGTCCACCGCCTCTCTGGATGTACGCATTGTGCCCGATATAAAGGTTCTCAAACACCGGATTGGCCGTGCTCGACTCGGGACTCGGCGCAGACCCGCGCGCGCCAACTCTGGAGTCGGGAACATTGGGCGGATCGGGACGGCCATAACTCCGGATCAGGATAAACAGATCATCCTGCTCTGGACTTTGCCAGGCATAGAGCCTGCGCCGCTCCGTGAGACCACCCGCATACCCCACTTCGAGCGGGATCAACAGATCGGCAGTCAGATCTGGGATCACCTGATCGAGGCGGTCGGGAAAAATCGTCCACAGCGTCTGCGACAAAGTCACACCATCCTGCGTGACCGTTGGCGGCTGGTTGCGATAAATTTTTGGCGTAATGCCATCGCTGAGTTCAAAATGCGTGCGCGTAAAATCCCGCGCGTCCTGCTTATGGTCAATCACAAACTTTGTAAATGGCTTGCCCAACAACTCGGGCTGGTCGCCCTGAAATGGCTCAAAATAGGACGGAACATTAAAATCTCGTATGGCATACTGCCACAACCCGTCCATCACCTGAGCATTTACAGTATTGACGTCGGGATTGGTGAAACCCGTCGCCCGTCCGCCCGGAGACCTGATGGTGACAAAATAGTCGATATTGGGCCAGTTTCCCCACATCCTTCCGATCCATTGTGCGCTGACATCGCTCAATGGCATAAGCAATGCCGCGAACACCAGAAGTGTTGTAAATCGTCTTTGTATCACATTTCTCTCCTATTCGTTGTGGTTATTAGAAACTGAACCTGGCGCCAAACGTAATGTCTCGCAGGTCGCTAAAGAGGAGCGAAGGCCGTCGGATATCCTGGAAATCCAAGACATCGGTACCCGGTCGCTTGCCTTCTTGCAATTTGCCATTTGAATCTACTGTCCAGCCTATCGATTCCATATACGCGCGGAAGCGATTGCCAGTATTCGTGCCGGAATATACAAAGGCCTGGCCACCGCCAAAACTCCCCACGCCTCCTCTGGGCGTGTCTTCAGGCACAGTCCCAAAAAGGTCGTTGCGATTACCGCCGCCCAGAGTATGCGTATTTTGGAAATTGAACGGATTGGAAATTTCAACGAACAGCATAGGCGATCCCGGCATATCGAACATCTTGGAAATGCGCAGGTGCGCGGCGTATTCATCAACCCACTGCGCGTTGAGCACATTGATCAGCGAAGCATCCGCATTGCCCGGGTTGTAGTTAAACCACTCACCCGCCTCGCGATCGAGATAGAAACCGAGATTCCAGCCGCCTTTGAGCATCCTCTGTTCGCCGCCGTAATCGAGAGGCGTTCGGAAATTGCCACCCAACTTTATCTGGGGCTTTGCCTTGAATGGCGGCGCGGCATTGTTCGGGCTATTCTCAAGCACGGTTGTCGAAGGCGTTGAGACCGTCTTCGCATCGCGGATATCTTGCCACGCTGTGTTGCGAACCCGCGCCTGGCGAATATCATAAGACAAGAAACCAGTAAAGAACTGGCCCCGAGTCTTCTGCAACTTCAGCTCCAGCCCGCGCGCATCAGTCACAAAGGCATTTTGCGTGTTGCGAGGAGCACCCGTGTTAAATGCCCCCCTGATCCGCACGGCGGGCCAGGCTTCGTTCTCGCCATCTTTGAAATAAACCGTTCCCGTCAAAAGATACTGGCCCTGGAAGCTGCGTTCATATCCCATTTCATACTGAATCGTGCGCTCCATCTTTATCCACGGATTGCCAAAAAACTCCAGCGACTGCCCCAAACCGCTCTGAGTGCGATACATATCGCGCGTATTCACAATCTGGTTAAAGTGCCCGTAGTTGATGAACATTTTGCTCAAATCCGTAATCGGATAAGACGCACCAAAACGGGGGCTAAAAGCCCAATCGGTTGGCGGACGCACCTTGCGCACCGCGCGATAAACAGCTTCGGCATCTCTGCCAAACCACGGGAAATGGGTTTCATTTGGAAGGTCGAAATAAAGGTCGGGACGATGCCAATCCAGACGAACCCCGGCATTGACCACGATATCGCGATACTCCATCCTATCCTGGAAAAAGACACCGCCGAAAATCGGGGTTTTCACAAAATAGTTGTTGTGGTCACCCGTTGCGCCGCCCGAAGGCACATCCGATTCATTGAGAACACCATCTCCGTTGATATCGCCATTGTTGGGCAAATCCGAATCATTGCGCCCGGTCCACGGAAAGATCACGTCACCCGATGAACTGGTGCGCGGACCTTCGTATTCATCTCTGAAAAGGGGATCGCTGTATTCGGGAACTGCAGCTGGCACATAACCCCGGTTTTCGTGCAAATTGAAATGATGCACCTGAACACCGGCTTTAATCTGGTGATGCGGGGTAATCTGGCTGGTGAAATCAGCCGTAATATCGAGTTCATCAATGGTGGACCAGTCGCCTGCACGGCTATTGCCACCACCGCCCTGCATTCGGTAAATATTGAGAATGTCATTGCCACCGGGATTGTAATTCCAGCCAAAGGGGGCTTCGTTCAAAACCACGGCGCCCCGCGCTCTGGCCGCATCCGCACTGCTATCGTCGTTGACCGGTTCGCTCGAACCATCTGTGTGGATGGCTATTGCGGGCGCGTTGGACAGCTTTAGCGGATGCCATTGCGTGGTCCAATCCACACCCCCAAACCGCGCCGTCAAGTTGTAAAACGTCTTGGCAGACAAAGTGTGTGTCCAGGAAACCAACCCGTGATTGCGCTCAATTTGCATCTTCTGGTAATCGGCAGAGGGCATAAACATACGGGAATGGGTGTAATTCTCGAAAACCGCCTGCTGTGTGCGCTGCGGCACGCCCACATTATTGCCCTGATGGCTCCCGTGCTGGAATCCCCGGATATACTGCACACTCAATTTGGTCGTGGCAGTAGGGGTAAACGTCAGCTTGAGTTGTGTGGTATTGTCCCGATAAGAAACCGTGCCCACATCAAAGGGATAGGCCATGCGCTCTTTGCGGCTCGATGCCGTGAACCCCACCTTGTCCTTCAAAATCGGACCACCAACCGTAATATCCCACAAATAATCGTAATCGCGGTCTTCCGGGTTTGCGTTAAACGGACCGTCGGCATACGGATCATCTCCATCATAACTCCGATGCTGCCAATCCCATATCGCCTTTGCCTGTTCAACAGTGGTAATGGGATCGCCGCTTACGCCAGCCCCCCATGTTCCGCCACCTGCTGTGCGGTTTGCGAGTTCCTGGTTCCAGCCAATAAAGTCCGGCTCGCCATCTCCATTGCGGTCCTCGGTAGGCGTATTGGACTGAAAACGCCCCACATCCCACCAATTTTCTTCAGAATAGAGATTTGGCCCAAAGTGCTTCTTGCCGGCGGGATTGTACGTGCCTTCTGCCGAAGCGAAAAACTGGCTGGGCTCTTTGGTCACAAAGTTCACAACCCCGGCGCGGATATTCCCATATTCGGCATTAAAACCACCCGTGAGCACCTGAACCTGCTTGACCGCGGTCTTTGAAAAAGATGTATAAGCGCGCTGTTGGCGATGGTCAGCCGAGGTCACGCCGTCCATATTAAAACCGATTGACATGGAGTTTTCACCGCGAATGGTAATACCCCATGCATCTTTATCTAAACCCACCTGCGTGGCGACCTGATCCCGGATGCGCGCACCAACGGGAATGGCCTCGAGTTGAGCCTGCGTAATCGCCTGCTGTGCAAACGATACGTCCATCTGCACGGGATCGAGATCGGCAGTCACCACAATAGCGTCCAACTCGACCGTCGATTCTTTGAGCTGGAAGTCAACCGTCGCGGTGCGGTCTAAAAGCACTTCCACCTCGGTCTTGGAAACGCTCTGATACCCCACAAGCGAAGCCCGCACTTCGTAAATGCCCGGCGACACGCGCAAAATAAAGTATTCGCCGTTGACATCGACCGTCGCGCCCATTTTCGTGTCTATCACCACGACATTGGCCCCGGGCAGCGGCTCACCGGTATCGGCGTCTGTAACACGCCCGGCGATTTTACCCGTAGTCTGAGCTTGTAGCCCAACCGGTAAGGCAAGCAACACTGTACACAACAGTGCCACCCAAAATCCCGGCAGGCGAAAAACATCTCTGTAAGCGTTCTTCATGCTCTACCTCCTTTAGGATGAAAAAACTTGTGACGAAAAACCGCTATTTTAATAATTCTACTTCAGATATAAGTTTATGGACTCTAATTTCCATTGTCAAGTGAAAGTTCACCCATTATCTTACGAAAAAAAAGGGAGTTATAAATATCTTATGCCCATTTAAAACCCCGCAAAATCCACCCTTAAATAGGGCCTCATAAAATGAAACTCTCCAAGATCAACACCACCGACATCACCGACGCGATCCGCCTGGGTTGCCGAATGATGAGCAATGTCTTCAACGCAGACGACAACGACATCCCCTTCTTCGGTTCCGAAGTCTGGCCAAACCCACAATTGCGGTTTAGCGGCGTCCACTCCGAGTCGCATGTGCCCGGCCGACACCTCAACGCATTGCTCAACGCCGAAGACGCAGGCGGCATATCTGTGGATCCCGATGCGATTGAAAAACACGCCAACGCCGCCTTCTTCTCCTATAGCGGACCAGTCGCGCTACCCCTCAACCGCACGGAGATCGGAGGACCGACCAACAGCTTTACGACCCACAATGTGCGCGAGGGCTTCCACGCCCTGTACTCACTGGTCAAATACAGAAATTCCGATCACGCCCGCAAAATTGCCGAAAACAGCATCCGGGACATATTCGAGCTATTCAAACCAGATTCGAGTTGGGACTTCAATCGCCTTGAGAATGAACACGGCATAGAAGTACGCGAAAACACCTTTATCACCGGAATCGCGAGATCAATCGGTCCCCTGGTCAAATACTACCGCGCCACGGGCTATGGACCTGCTCTCGAACTCGCCGTAATCCTGAAAGAAAAAACAACCCGCGAATTCTTCCTCGAATCGGGTGCTTACGACCGCGAGAGCTTCGGATCGCATACCCATTCGACAACATGCGTCATGTCTTCGCTCGCACAACTCGCAGACCTACTCGATGACGCGCGATTGCTCAATCGGGTCAAGGCATTTTACGACAATGGACTGTGGGAAATTCGCGATGAAATTGGATGGGTAATCGAGAACAGTGGAGACGATGCGAGTCCCGACCGCGGAGAGATCAACAACACGGGCGATATTGTCGAAACTGCCCTGATTCTGGGCAGAAAAGGATATACCGAATACTTCGAAGACGCCGAGCGCATCACGCGATGTCACATATTGCCTTCGCAATTGCGCGACAACAGTTTTATAGAAGACCCGCCAAATCCGCACAACATAGACGGACTTCGCCAGGTCGCAGACCGGCATCTCGGCGGCTTTGGCTTCCCCGCACCTTATGGTCACGCGCCCCTCGACTTCGAGCGAATCAGCTTCAACACGGACATCGTAGGCGGGGGCGTCGGCTCACTCTGCGAAGTCCTGCGCGAAGCTGTGCGCACCGAATCCTCAATCCACCGGGTGAATCTCCATTTCGATCTCGAAACCGAACATATCAAAGTCGAGTCACCCTACACAAATGACTGCCTGAGAATCACCGTCAAATCCCCCGGACCTCTATATGTCCGTGTCCCAACCTGGGTCAATCCGTCCGATATCGCCATCGCCGACCGCTTCACCTATTCCAATGGCTATCTCTTAATCCCCGAACCCCAGATCAACATCCCCATCGAAATACGCTTTCCCCTCGCCGAGCGCGAAATCGTTCTAAAACACCGCACGCGGGACATCAGAGTACGCCTGAAAGGAGACTCGGTCCTCGCGATGGAAAATCACGGTGCTGATCTGACCTATTTCGACCCTATATAACGGTAAGCTCCGTAGATCAACTGCTCTTGAATGCGTCAATTGCCTCGGCCTGAGAATCATACACCGAGATGATCTTATCAAAACCACCGATAGTGATAACATTGCGGATTGGGCCAGAAAGGGCACAAATTCCAAATTGCTTGCCCGATGCGTCAAATTTCCTGGCAAGGTTCAGAAAAATCCGAATCCCCGCACTGCCGATGAAAGATACTTGCTCAGCGTCCAGGACCAATGCCTGATCTCCAGGATCAATTCCGGATTCCAGGACACTCTGAAATCCAGGGGCACTGATACTGTCAATAGGACCACTGGGTATTGCAATCAAGACCCCGGCTTTTCGCTCCCACTTAATATCTATGTTCATCTGAATATATCCCGATCCTTTTTCATTAAGAGTAATTACCTATTAACGATGCCCATTACAAATGCTTGCCTGTTGTAGTGGGGGGTGATCTCCCAAAGCACGGAGAAAGATTCCCCGTGCGCCGTTTAAGTCTCTATCCATTGTTTGTCCGTCGTTTCCTGTTACTGTTTTGCGCCCGCCGAGACTGTCTATAACTTCGCCAGTCCAACTCACTGTTTTAGACGTGTATGCCTCGTTTGCGTCTATGACCAGTTTGCCGTGCTCAAACGCTTTGTGCTTGAGAAATTGGCTGAAGCGATAATGACTAAGCGTGAGCATTTGGCGTACAGACTTGCGCCTTAATTTGCGCTTACCACGCTTGACCATGTTAGACGGCTCGAATTTGGGTAGCAGGATAACATCAAAGTTTTTGACCAGAAAACATGCTACTTTGTGGTGCATCTCGTCAACGAGGTCTCGTATCTTGTGTCGGATACGGTTACATGCTCTAAGCATGCGGTATCTACGCTTTGCCAATACTTTTGTTGCGCGAGAAATGAGGTCATCTAAGTGCTGGCACAATCGCTGTATTTTACCGATTGCAAAGCGACCTAAAAAGCCACAACTGTTTTCTGAAAAAAACGCTTGGAAACAGCGAACACCTGGATCAAGTGCAACGACACGCGCTTGGTTCTCGCCTACGCGCCGTTGCACTTGTGTTGGAATAGTCACATAATAGCGTCCTTGATGGACAACTAAGCGACTATCCCGAATATTATCAGGCAATGATTCGCTATAATGAATCTTACCTAATTTTGTGTGATACAAGCCTTTTGGCTTTACAGCAGATTTTGGTATATAACAAGATTGCTTAGGATGCTTGCGCGACTTGAAGCGTAATTTGTGTTTTCTCTGCTTGTCAATCTTGTTCTTTCTCTTTACCTCACTCATTGCAACACATGCGTCGCGTATAGCAACGCTCTTAGACTGATAAGGCGCGTCTTTCGCCCATGCTGGCAAGTCGCCGAGTATGTCGCCCTTTATAGCTTTCCAACTTGCCACTGTATCAGGCTGTTTTAAATACTCAACAGTCTTGTTATACACATAGCGAGTAACGCCTATCCATTGCTTGACTATCGTTCTTTGTTCAGCCGTCAGATAAAGACGTATCTTTTTTGATCTGACTATGGTAGCGTCTAAGTCCGTGCAATCTGCGAGAGAACGTATGCAAGATGGACAAAATATCGTGGACAAGTTCTTCTTGTGGACTCTCGTCATTTCTGCTGAGAACCACGACCTCGCCACCGTTTTGTTGCGCCATCCACTCAATGAGTTCAAAGCCAAATCTTGTAAGACGGTCTTTGTGGGCAACCACAATTTTGAGTTTTTCCCCGCTATGTAGTCGCTCCAATATGGAAAGTAATCCTCTTCGCTTGTAGTTGAGTCCACCGCCAATGTCTTTGACAATTTCCGCTCCTTTGAATTGCTCTTGCATAGACGCGACTTGTCTATCAAGGTCGTCTTTTTGTTTTGGGCTACTGACTCGGCAGTAGCAAACAACGGCAGGGCTAATTGACCCTCGCAAGTAGTCATCGACATCATATCTGCGCTGTCCCGTTTTTGTGCGAAAAGATTTAATACGACCAGTATCAGCCCAACGCCTCAATGTGTTGGGCTGCAATCCTAATCGCTCGCATGCAACTCTACTCGGAACATAATTCATATCAATGATATACAAAAAAGTTAGCAAAAGTAAATGTTTTATCTACTTTGCGTTAGCCCTTGCAGATAGATGTATTATGATAAAAATGTCGATTAAAATTGCCTGAAAATGCCCTTCATCCTGAACGCTGAGGTGAGCCTCGGCGCAACGTCAACCGCAAGTAATCTTCGGTCGCCTCGAACTCCGGGTCAACGCCGTTTTGCGCCCGCATCAGTGGAATGATCTTGTTCCGTACCCCCATGCCGCGTGCATCGGAATAGCTATAGTCCCGCAATGTCTCGGAGATGAGCAAATTGCGGGGAATGCGCTGGCCAGCGACCATTTTTTCAATTGTCATGCCATTTTGCAACGCACCAGGGCTTGTAATCTCAATGCGATCTGCGTAACGGGCCACCTCGATTTGCTCATATCGCGTCCAGTCCCGATGCGTGAGCGCGTTGACAATGCCTTCGCGCAGAGCATCCAGCGGATAGTGCCAACGCCGTTCCCGACGCATAGACTCATCTACCTGCCCCGCCTCCTTGGACACGAATGGCCGCATCGCATCGGCAAGGCGTTCAATGAGACCCTTTTCCACAAGTTCACGCCCCCCCGACAGCACCCGCCAGAGATCGACAAGAGGTCCTTCAATCACCTGATCGTCAAGAGCCTCATAGGTCTTCTCCTCCCCATCGAAACACATCCAGCGAATACCGGCATGGCGCAACAGGCGGCGCGGTCGATAGCCGAACAAAATCAACCCGGCGATCGTACAGGCGGGTGGGCCATCCTCCCGCTCGACCATAAATCCCAACGCGCAAAGCCGCTCGTTCCACGCCTCGTCGGTCTCCGGTACATCTCGATCTCCGACAATAGCGGTGAGATAATCCACCAGCCTTTCCCTGCTCAAATCGCGATAGTCGCTGCCAGAAACGGGCAATAGTTCCCTCGCGAGCTGCTCCGGACGCAAGTCATCCCGCTTGAACTCTACACCAGAGTTCTCACCTCCGGCTATTAATTCGAGAAGTTCCGAACGTTTCATCACTCTGACCCTCAGTCTTTCGTAGCCTAAAACTGGACTATCCCAGTTGATCGGATGCTCGCAATTCCATTCAATAACGCCAGTCTTCATGAGCGAGCGGGGCGCGGTTGAGCACATCTCGATGCAAATGCCACTGAGGCATGAACGTATCCATCAAATCCCGAAACCGATCATTGTGACTGGGTTCAATCAAATGTACCATCTCGTGTACAAGAATGTACGCCAGACACACAGCCGGTTTTTTGGCGAGTTCCAGATTTACCCAGATGCGCCTATCTTCAGCATTGCATGACCCCCAGCGGGTCTTCATCTTTTTGATACGAACCTCGGCAACCTTCACGCCTATTTTCCCTTCCCATTTGGCGAGAAGCGGGGGCAATTGGTCGCGGAGTTGGCGGCGATACCAGCGATGAAGTATCGCTTCCCGAGTATCTCGATTATCACCCGGACGGATGCGTAACCCCAGTGTCGTGTTGTTAAGCAGATGAACACCCGGGCGACCATCGTGCTCAATCACCTTGAGCCTGTAGCGTCGTCCTCTAAAATAATGGCTCTCTCCGGTCACAAACTCCCGCTGAGATTGGCGATCCTGCTGCTCAAATTCCGCCCGTTTCCGCCTAATCCATCCTATACGCGAAATAACAGCCAGCCGCACAGCGTCATCATCAAGACGCAGCGGAGCAGCCACTCGTACCCGACCACCTGGTGGATACACACCCACATGGAGATTTTTAATATCCTTGCGGACCACCTCTACCGATATCCCGCCTATGTCGATGCGATGGCCTTCCACCTCAATAGTCCCGTTGATTTTTCACTATCGCGAAGATCTGTTCTGCAAGACTTTCGTCGTCGAGTTCTGACTTGATTGCTCTGAGGACCTCGCGTTCCTTGAACTTGTTACCCCGCCAGTCTGCTTTCTTCACACTGCGAATAGCGTGATCTATGGCAAGTGCCTTCGCCGCTTTGAGATCCACCAGTGGCTCGGCGTCGTAGGAAAGCGTTGGGCCTCGCACCTGCAAAGCAAATTATCGAAAAGTGCTCGCAATGCGCCACTGTCGATGCTGGAAGGATAGGAGGCCTGCGTCTGCGGATTGCTGACCCTCTCAGTCAGTGCGACGATCCGGGACAAGTAATCCTTGTAGTCTATTGCCTCTTGCTTGCGCTGGTGAATCAGAGCATCCAACAACTCCGACATCTTCTCATAATACCTGGGATTGACCGCCATCTCGTCGATAATGAGCCGCCGCACATTGTTCTCAACCGTTTCGGCTATGGCTTCGGGATTCTTCCGGATACCCTCGGGTAGCGCATCCAACGCTGCATCGCCGCGCTCGACAATCAGTTCCACGAGCGTCAAATCGTCAAATGTCGAAAGCTCCTCGCTCTCCTCTGCGCGGATATACGTATCGAGCAAATGCCGCATTGCCGGTTCGTACATCTTCAGATTGATATAATCACCACTGGCAAGCTTGACCTCCTCGCGCACCTTCTCGTAGTGCCCCACTTCGGCCTTGATATCCTGCACCTCATCGTCGGAGTACCCGGCCTCGCGCATCTCATTGGCTATGTTGGCATAAGCCCGCAGAAACGCCGCGGACATCTTATAGAGGGCTATGCGTCTGGGCTCTTTATCATTAAGTTGCCCATCGTTGTCAGCAGCGCAAAAGAAGCGCAAATAATCCGCAGTATCGCGCGGAGGCGCCACCGGCTCGCACAGTGCCTTAACCGCCTCGCGTGTCTCCTCCAGCCGCTCCCTCCCCTGCTGAAGCCGATCCTTCAATAACCCCCTCACGTCATCGTCGTCATAACCTTCAAAAGCCTCGCCTGTATAATCCCGGATTGACCGCTCCAGCGATCGGAACAGATCCTTGTAATCAATAATATAGCCGTATTCCTTATCCTCGCCATCGAGGCGATTGACGCGGCATATCGCCTGAAACAGGCCGTGATCTTGCATCTGCTTGTCGATGTAAAGATACGTCGCTGGCGGAGCATCGAAGCCAGTCAGTAATTTATCGACCACGATCAAGAGCTTCATCCGACCTGGCTCATCGACAAAGCGCTTCTTCACTTCCCGCTCAAACTGCCCAACCTTATTCATTGCCGTGTCTTCCGGTTCGTTAAAGTGCGCCGCGAGCATCTTTCGATAGATATCGAACTGGCGCAACTTCTCGGTAAGCCCCTCGCCGGACTCTTCGCCCTTGATATCCGCCGGAGCAGGTCTATAAGAAGTCACAATGGCGCATTTATCCGCCAAATCAGTCTGCTGAAACATCTCAAATAAGCGACAGGCCGAATAAATACTGCCGGAAACAAGCATCGCATTACCGTGGCCACTCTGTAGCCGGTCGCGCGTTTCCATATCAAGCAAAATATCGGCGACAATCTTCTGCAGCCGATCCTGCGAACTCAGCACCTGCCGCATCGTACCCCATCGTCTTTTGAGCTGCGCCTTCGCCGCGTTGGTCAGCCCCCTGGTTTTAAGCTCGAACCACTGGTCGATCCTATCCTGCGAGGTAATATTCTGGTCAATATCGCGCGCCTCGTAACGCAAGTCCAACACCACATTGTCGCTCACAGCCTCGTCGTACTTGTAGGTGTGAATGTACGGCCCAAAGGTCTCGATACTCCGCCTTTTATCGGCTTTGAGCAGCGGCGTCCCGGTAAAGCCGATCAGCATTGCGCTCGGCAACACAGTCTTCATTGCCTCGTGAAGTTTTCCGGACTGGGTGCGGTGGCACTCATCCACAAAAACGAATATCTCGCCCTTTGCATGGAATCCTCTGGGCAGATGCCTGCGAATATCCTCGATAAATGCGTCGATATCGCCTTCCTCCGACGTACCGAACTTTTGAATCAACGAACAGATCAGCCACTCGTCGCCAGCATTGAGCACGCGCACCAGATCCGCACCGCTACTCGTCCGGTATATGTCTTCACTAACCCCCTTGAACACCTTTTCAATCTGTTCATCCAGTTCCGTGCGATCAGTGATGATTAGCACCCGGGGATCAGTAATATTTTCACGAATCCACTTCGCCAGCCAGACCATGACCAGGCTCTTACCACTACCCTGAGTATGCCAGATAATGCCACCCTCGCGTCGTTTCACCTGTTCCTGAGCCGCTCGCACCCCAAAATACTGATTGTGCCGACAAGTCTTCTTAATCCCCGCGTCAAAAACAATGAAATCGTGGATGATCTCGAGCAATCGCTCCTTCCCACAAAGTTGGCTCAGTTCCCGCAACAGCGGATTATCGCCAGCGTCCGGATGCGCCCCAGCTTCCTTCCAGCGCAACCAGTACTTCTCCGGTGTCTCGATCACGCCATAGCGCACCCCCTCGGTTTCATTGCCAGCCATCACGAGTTGCACCGTGGTATAGAACGGACGAATAAACGCCTTTTTCTGGCTGTCGAGATTCTGGCGGATACCCTCAGTCACCGAGACCGTAGAACGCTTTAGCTCCAACACCCCCAGCGCAATACCATTGACATAGAGCACAATGTCCGGTCGCCTGGTATTCTCTGCTGTAACTGTCACCTCCTCGGCAATGGCAAAGTCGTTTTTGTCCGGATTTTTCCAGTCAATCAACCAGACCGTATCGGTATGCTCGCCCACATCCCGCTGCACCTTCACGCCATAGCGCAACAAACTATAGACCTCGCGGTTGACATCGTAAAGCGTCTTACTCCCTCCAAGCGCAGCCGCCTTGCCCAGATCAAACAGCACCTTCTCGATAATCTTCCTGCTATGCCCCTGACCTTCGAGCCAGTCAATAACCAATTCCCTCTCAATATTGCGGTTATTATCGCGGTCCTGCCAATTGCCGAGATAGGCATAGCCCAGCGCATCCTTAAAAAACGCAATCACACGCTTCTGCGTGAGGATTTCCCGTTGTCCTACAGTGCTCATACCTCTATTCCTCTTGCTTTGAAGAGACTCACTTCAGCACCTCCCATCGACCAGCTTTGGTCGATCCGACATGACGGATAGCACCAGCGGCACGCAGCTTTGTCAAGTGGTACTTGACCCCATCCGGCGTAAGGCCAACACGTTCAGCCAACATACGCTGAGTTAGCTCAAGCTCGGCTTCGAGTAAGGCCAAAATTTGTTCTTGGGTAGTTTCTTGGGTAGTTTCTTGGGTAGTTTCTTGGGGCAATCTTTGGGGCAGCGGCACTACCAGCAAGGGAATCGGGCACTTGATACGCAGCGGAGAACGGGAACCTCAACCACAGACCGTCGCCGCCCTGAGCGTTGGCGAATCCATAGACCCATTTCAGGTATTCGTCTCGCCAGGTCTCTTTCCATTCGATGTTCTGACTCTCGCTCATGCCTCTGTATCCCTTGTCTTCGGACCTGAAAGAGCAACCCGTCCCTTGTCCGTTAGCCGATACTTCTGTAATGGGCTACGCGGTTTGTCAGGGACAGTCATTTCCAGTAACTCGTCGGCTAATAGCCGTCTAAGCTGTTGCTCAAAGCTTCTTGTTCGGGTCGAATATCCCGCGACTATCCACAACTCTCTACTCGTTGCCGCTTCCCGAACACACGCTTGTAGCATGGCAATATCCTTGACTGACAATTCAGCTTGCACCCCAGCTTGCACCCCAGCTTGCACCCCAGCTTGCACCCCAGCTTGCACCCCAGCTTGCACCCCAGCTTGCACCCCAGCTTGCTCTGCAGATGCTGCTCGCCAAACCGTCGTGACAAATCCCTGAGGAATAGTGAACTCCGGTTCGGGCAAACCCGCTTTCACACAGCGACGGATCATATCCAGCGTTCCAGTTCCCATTCGTTCGATATATTCCGCAAGGTACATAGATTCTGCCACCAGAGGATTGCCGGGTATCGACGTGTGCGCGACCCGCAACTTCTCCAGTGTTAGTAGCGGCGGTAGCCTGCCAGGATTCCAGACCTCCAACCTGTCTGCAAAAAGCATGACCTGCACGCTACCATTGTCCGTATAGTCGCGGTGCGCCACTGCGTTGACAATGGCTTCTGTCACAACTTCTTCTGGAATTTCATAGGTACGAGGAGCGCGGGCACTCTCCACCCGTGTGCCTATTGACCGATTGATCTTGCTCAACACGAAATCTACCGCCTGGTCAACAAGATCGAACACCGTACCCTTATAGACCTGATAGGACGGAATCGGTTTGGCGACCTCTGTCCCGTGGAAGTGGGCACATCTAACTTCGGAAGAAATGAGATGCCGCTGAGGCGCCTTCCCGAACAGCAACACCGCTGCATTTGTCAACCGCCCGTCATTCAGAAGCTTCAGATGCTCCAACAACTCCTCGGGAGATGCATCTTCCGTCAACGGAAACTGCCTGGCTCTGCGTGCAGTGCGAATGAATCGAATGATTCGCTCGAAATCGAGATCTTCCAACACAGCCTTCGCGCAAGGTGCCGCATCGAATGGCCCCCAGCGGATCAATTCTTTGACTTCCAGGTACTCTACCAACGCCGCATAGAGACCGGTTACCAGTTCTGCCTGGGTATTGAATCGTTTCCGAATTAGCCCCGCCTGCGCCTTACCGATCAACGCCTCCATCTTCGGATGCCGGACATGGTTCTCTGTTCCCTTCACAAAGATCAGACTATGCACTCCCAGAGTGGTCGCGCGGTCAAACTCCCGTTCCGTAGGCGATACACCTTCTGCGTCCTCAGTCCCATAGTCACTTCCAAATAATCCCACATAGAGATCGCATCGTTCAACCTCATCCAGATAAAGCGCATCGGGCCGTTGATCCGAGGCCGGAACCTCCTCGAACAAGAACACCTCGAAGAACCGCCGCATCAACGGATCTCCGCGCAGATAATCGCGCAACGCCGCTCGCTCTTGTGCGAACTCTGTCTGCACGCTGCTAATAAAAATGCGAAGTGGTGTCATGTTAAAACCTGTTTACTGGCGAGATAGAGTAGATCTATCGTAGATTCATATTTAATCAAACATCTGTAAAGCGGAAGACTCGCATCGCATTAGCCCGTATAATACGCCTCAGTTCGACCACAGAAATGTCTCTTACAACTGCTAGACGTTCAGTGGTCATGATGACATCGGTAGGTTCACTCTTGCGCTCACCTATGAAGGTGAGCGGTGCATCGGTTTCTGTGAGCAGCCGATCTTCTGGTAAGTTCCTCACTAGCCTGATTCCCCTATTGTGTTCAAGCATTTGATGGTTGATTGAAAAATAACAACCTATACTCGCAGCCTTGCGACCAACAGCCATAGAGCTAGAGAACCAATGCAAGATCGGCAAAACTCGGTCAGAAGTTGTGCGCTCTTCTAGGCATTCCACCACCTTGCTTGCAGCTCTGCGGCTATGAATACTGACAATACGCCTACCGAGCCTCTGTGCAGCATCTAAGGCTCGCGTGAAGACTTCGATTTGTACCTGCCAGTGCTTATAATACTGCGGACTACCATCAAGTCCGATCTCCCCAATAAAGTGGCTCTCCTTCATATATTCTTCCAATAATGCTATCTCACGGTGACGTTCCCCGACGAGTTCAGGATGGAGACCTAGTGCCGAAAATACATATCTACTTCTCTCGGTCCACTGTCTGTTCTGAGGCCAAGCCTTCGGCGTTGTTGTGACCGCAAGCGTAGCGATCTGCTCTCTTTCGCACGCTGCGATCACTTCGGTAGGATTAGGATAAAGATCAACGTGACAGTGAAAATCAATCCCCCGTATTGGCTCGCTATACTTCATCATGGCCTGACCAACACCCTATCCAAAATTGCTCCAACTTCCGCGATTCCCCGCACGAAGACAGCCTCATATTTCGCAATTTCTTGATCGGAATAGTCCGACATCGGACCAGATTTCCAGATCAAGAATCGGGCTAGTTCTGGGTGCTGTGCTAATCGTTGTGACATCAACTGAAATGATCTAATATCCTGGCCTTCGGCTTTATTTGAGTTTAGAGGGCGAGTTCCCAAATTCCCTAACGTATAGGGCGTTGGATCATTTCCAAATGCGTGCATGATCGCGCAGTGCCGTATAAGACATGGCATGCAATAGCCACAATGTTGGTGAGGCAACTTCTTCCACCGCGCCTTTGTAAATGACGAGCATGATATTGTTTCCGTCAAATGACGCTCAAGAAAAGGCGTGTTAGCACACTCAGACAGCATTTCTCCTTTTGTTAGGAAGCGGTATGGATTCTGCCATGTTATTGCCATGTCGAGGAGGCGTAACAGGTCCGCCCACCTTGCCATGTAAAAAGGATGCGTAGTGCGTGTGCTCCAAGCACCGATCCGCAATGGATCAAGTGGTACATTCAAGGAAATAAGACCGTTTTCCGGTACGTACACGGTCTTATCCCTATCGAAACCACTCGCGGCTAACGCCGCCAACGCGAAGAATAGGAATGAGCGGCCTCTGGTTGTTTCCTCAGGCTTGGAATCTCGGACGAGATTCTTAGGAAATCCTACACGAGCACGCACATAGCGGGTTGCCAAATCTCCATACACTTTTCCCAGTTGCTCAGCGCATATCTCCTGCGAAGAACTAGTGCTTGAGTCCCAGTAATGACCGACAAAAAGCGGCTTCGCGCCGTCAGACAGTAAGTCGATTGCCCCAACAAAACTATCGAGTCCCCCCGAGAACAGACACAGGCAGTCGAATGTCGGGGGAAACAGTTCTGTCCTGGTCTTGATGATCTGTCGATAATCTTGATGACGTGCTCGGAAAAAGACGCGCCAACGGTCTCCTGTAAGGAAACTCAGCATCCTTACAATTAGGCCACTCGCAGTTTTCCAGAGGTCCGGATTACACACAGGTACATACAGGTCTATTTCGCGTGTCCAGCTATCCTGTGCTTCGGTCGCTCGTGATAGCCGTGTATCAGCAGCCGTCACCATTGCAGCCAATAGAGCCAAATCGAGCGCGGTATCAGTCGGACGTATGGAGCAATCACCTAATTGATCAACCATTTGCCCGAGCCCGAAACCAAGCCGTCCGTTACCATCGATAAAATGAATCTGCGTTACCTCAGAGCCGGGTTCTTGAACCCTAATTCGCGATGTATCTGCTGGCCCTAGCCGTGCTATAATGCTGTGTCGTCTCATTCCTTGATGTCACCCCATGCTTCAAGAAGATCCCAAGCATTCCGATATGTCTCATTCACGATGTTCGAAATGTCTTGATCAGACAAATTGGACAGGCTGATGAGATCAGACGAAAAGGCATCGCGCACTGCGCGTCGGATATAATCATGGAACTGAGCTTCAAATGCCTCGATAGTCGACAGGTCTTCAGCCGTTTGGAATCCGTTTAATCCAATATCCTGATACACCCGTGTTTCGATCGCGTGCGCGACGAATGCCAGAAAAACTTCCTCAATATGTTCAGTTGATAAATCATCCAAAATCTCAATTCCAAGTTGGTCTATATCGACAATTGTTTCCAGCCAAGCATCACGCGCGATACCTTCATCAATTGACCCACCATCCAGACAAATGACATCGGTGAGCCCGATAAATACATCCACAGCGGGGCGTCCAGCCAGATTTTCCAGATTATGCCGCTGTAGGGTCGGATCAATGCCGTTCCGCTGGAATTCTCGGAATACTCCGAGCATTCTTTCAGCAGTCGCACGCGAGGCACCCATTCGTCGCGTTGCTCTATCACTTCCACCGCTTCCCAAACGCACATAGTCACGCACGGCACGCCGCAGAGCCCCTTGATTATTTCCCCCTGATTTTGCAAACGCCGTGAAATTCCTCCGCGCACCTCGAAATCGAGCTGGTAGCGGAGCTGGCTCAATTGCTGGTCGCGGTGACGCATCATGCTGATTACCTTGATCCTCTGTACCGTCCGGCAAGGGCACGGTGGTACCCGGCTCATCAACCCACGTTGGCACAAGCACTGAGTTCGAATTGGGACCACTTGAAGACCCTGAAGTTCCCATCTCTCTTCCCGGTTTGAATTCTACAAACATCCCCGAGACTAATGATATGCCAACCCTCTGGAACAACACCTATGCCCCCTATATCTGTCCGATTGCATCTAGACGGCGCAGTACACACTTCCGATGATGCCCCGGCAAATCCTAGTAGTCGGGTCTTGCCGGTGAGAAGTTGCTGCATAGCGGCCTGCTTGATGGCTCGCTTTTTGGCGATCAGTTCCTCCAATGCCGTGAGTAATCCATCCACATCCGACAACGCCTCGGCGATGGCGCATTGTTCACGGAGAGAAGGTAGTGGAATCAAAAACGAACGAATTTGACTGTAGTTAAGACCTTGCCGATTTCCACCTGCCTGAAAGTTGTCAATCTGCCTTTGACCTGCCACAGAGAGCAAATAACTATTCAGGAACTTCGAATCAAGCCGCTTTGGATCCGGGCGAATCTCACAGACATGCTGATTTACATTCCCACGAGCGACTGTAATATCGGCGATTGCGCTGCGTCCAATCGATGCACCTGTGATGTTGAGCAATACATCCCCTTCTTTGATTTCGCTCGCGGCAAACAATGCATGTGTCTCATCTGTGATAAATGCGAGGTCGTGCAGGTCTAATACTCCCCATCCCACGTTTTGGCTTCGTAGAAACGGACGACCTTCCGATACATAAACACGCTCCCCACCTGTGGGGGTTATGCCACTGCCCACACGCATAGTCAAATCGCCCAAACGACTACAATCCCAGTCTGCGGGAAGCACGCCAATGTCTGTGTTTTTGTACGTCTGCCGTTCACCACTATAGCCACTGGGATTAGACAGCGACTTAGTTTGTATTGTTATAGCACTCATCTCCATATCATCCCCATCTTCAAACGTTCTCAACCTTCGCACTGAACGCTTCGGTGAACCTCGACAGTATCTCTGTTGCCGGTAGTCCTCAGCCGCCTCAAACTCAACTACCCCTGACACAGCTCAGCTATCATCACCGCATTTTCGCCGAGTTGGTCGTTGAACTTTTGATACATCCCCACTAGAAGAACATCATTGGATTTGATATTTTTTAGCGTAAAATCAAATTCCTCGCGGATCTGGTTTTTCGAGTTAATAGCGCGTCCGGCAGCGAGGACTTTGAAAGCGATGCACGGCTTATCAGTACTGCGAATAATACCACACATGCGATCTCGGTGTTCGCGGAGATAGATTTCACTCAGGGGTTGATGACCAAATTTTTGTTCAAATTCTTCGCGTGCGCCCTGCAAATAATACAGCGCAGTCATATAATAGTCGATATCCCAGTCCTCTTCTTCGGCAATCTCAATAATGCGGGGATTGTGTACCGATAGACCGACCATAACCCCCGTGTCGCGAATACGCTTGAGAATATCTCGAAGATAGTCCAGACGATTCTCCTGAAAGCACCGTCCTGCAACACCACTTCCATGGGGCGCCATGCCAATGGGACCGTGTTTGGCGGCTTCATCGATCAGTGAGGGATCGTCATACCAGTGTCCTCCCCTGCTGAGACAGAAATAATGGATCGTACCTCCCCCATCCCGGTAACGCTGAAGATCGGCAGCCGAGCGTTCGGTAAGCGTATTTTGCCAGGCATTAATACCCACTTCTTCTGCGCGACGCAAAGTTGCCATAACCTGATCAGATGTATTGGCTTCTTTCTGGTGCTCCGAGAGCAACTGATTGAAATGTGCATACCCGTAGATCGGATTGTCACCCATAATGAGACGACTGATCTGATATTGTCCAAATTGAACCTTTGGAAGATTTATCGTATTTGAGACTGACATGTTATTACTCCTTCGTTTGATCACAGCGATAGCAGGTCATTTTCTGCTATCGCAGGTGGAACAGATGCTTCGGCTCCGTTCCACTCCGCTCAGCATGACAAAAACACCCAGATATGTGTAACATCAGTTACAGCACGATCCCCATCTTCTTCAAATGTCCCTCGACCTTCGCGCTAAAAACATCCACCTCCCGCTCCAACTCCGGAAGTGGTCGGGCGTAGCGCTCGTCTAATTCCTTAATACGTCCGGTGAGCTTCTGTGTAAGCCGCTGTACCTCTTCCTGAATATCCGCCTGTATGCTTACGAACCACTTGTCCTCAACCACCAGCGTCTTGATCTCGGACTCGGTGAGTTTTGAGTACTGGACCAGCACCTTTTGATCCAGCGCAGACTGATTATCCCGCACAGCCTTACTCGCCCTGGACTCAACGCCAATCAGATCCAGACAGTGCGTGAGAGCATCCCGTTCCTCATCACTATCCGGCTCGTCCCGAATGAGCTTAAGCCGCGTCGTCACTCCAGTCTTAGTAACCTTGCCTTTGTCATTGGCGGCATCCTGCAGCAAACCATCCTCGCCCGTGTGTTCTTCGACAAATTCCTCCAACTCGCGGGCAGCAGCCTCTTGATCTGCTTGTAGTGCCTCAATGGTCGCCTGCTCTGTAGCGAAGTAGCTCGCGACGATCAACCTTGGAGGAATCAGGTCCATTTTATACTTCGTACGCTTGATGGTCAAATCCGGCGTCTCTTTGATCTTCTTTTCCTTATCCTCAATAATCCCGCGCGGTTTGGTTGCTTCGGTCCAACCATCGTCGGCAATGAGATATACATCATCCTGCATAACCTCATCCCAGTAGTCCATCAGCCTCTGGTAAATATCGTAAGTGTCGAGCAGCGGCAGATTAGAAAAACGCTTAAGCAGGTCTTCCGACAAGGTGTGGATGATTTCCTTGGGATTGTTACCCTTCTCAAGACTCTTGAGGAGCGGCTCGTGGGCCTCCCGCCAACCATCCAGTACATCCGAAACCTGCTTCATATAACACTTAAACTCGTCGTGGTCAAGAATAGCATCCTTCACCGTATCAACCCGGGCCTCGCTATAGCCCGCACGGCCATTGCCGACAAATAACGCCTGGCGCAGCGAAGGAAAAACCTCCCAATAAGCACCGAGCGCATTCAGATCGCGGTCTGGGATACCACCATGCAGATGCGCGTCGAGATCGTGCAGATCTTCCTGGTCACTGGAATCAATATAACGCGGGATATTGAGATTGTAGTCATTAGCAGGACTGGCAATCTCAGCCACCGGCACCATGCGGGAATAGCGCGGCACCTCAATCTGCTTATTGAACACATCGACGATCCGGTGTATATCCTGCGCGCGCAAGCGGTTCTTATTGCCATCCTTGAGAAACCCCTTACTCGCATCAATCATAAAAATACCCGTGCGGGCATGCGAGTTCTCCTTATCGATGACCAGAATACACGCGGGAATACCAGTGCCGTAGAACAGGTTAGCCGGCAGACCAATAATGCCTTTGATAAAACCGCGCTGGATGAGATTTCTGCGGATATCCGCCTCCTTATTGCCGCGGAACAATACGCCGTGAGGTAGAATGATCGCCCCCTTGCCTCTGCTCTTGAGCGATGTAATAAGGTGCAGGAGAAAGGCGTAGTCGCCATTCTTTGCCGGAGGGATACCGTACTCAAAGCGCCCGTACTCATCGTGCTCTGGATTGAGACCACTGGACCACGCCTTGGCGGAAAAAGGCGGATTGGCAACCGCAAAATCAAAGGCCCTGAGCTTGTCATAAGGATTTTTGAAATACGGGGCAGCCAGCGTATTGCCGTTATACAACTCGGCTGTCTCATGACCGTGCAGAATCATATTCATCCGTGCGAGCGACCATGTGGCATTGTCCATCTCCTGTCCGTAGATCGTGATGCCATTTGGTGCCTCGTCCGCGGCCTTGAGCAACAGCGAGCCAGAGCCGCAAGTCGGGTCGTAAATCGTCTCGTCCTGACGAGTGTCCGGTCCAATGCCAACCACCTTCGCCATAATCCGCGACACCTCTGACGGCGTGTAAAACTGCCCCTTGCTCTTACCGGACTCGGTGGCAAAGTGCATCATCAAGTACTCGTAAGCATCGCCCAACAGATCATCGCCCTCCGCTCTATTGCCGCGCAGGTCAAGGCCCTCGAATATGGCGACCAACTTCGACAGTCGGTCCTGCATCTCCTTACCCGCACCCAGTTTGCTCTCGTCGTTGAAGTCAGCCTGATCAATGACACCCTGAAGTTCGTTGGCCTCGGCAAGTTTACCGATGATTTTGTTGATCTTATCACCGATCTCCTTGTCGCCCTTCAACTTCACCATATCGGCAAAACCACCCTCAGGAGGCACTTCAATGAGCGCGTCTGGATCACCTGCGTACCTGTCCGAGATGTATTTCATGAATAGCAGTGTCAGGACATAGTCCTTGTACTGCGAGGCATCCATACCACCGCGCAACTCATCGCAGCTTTGCCAGAGTGATGAATAGAGTTGGGATTTCTTCAAAGCCATTTTAAGTCCTTTAGCTCATTGCTCTGTCAAAAAAATTTGTTGATATGTTTTTTCGATAGACTGGATTGCGGCTTAAAGCATGCCGCAATGACAACCGCTGTTCGTCACTCCGGCGCAGGCCGGAGTCCAGTGGGTTTAGACACGAAACTTATTTGAAAGAGTACTCATGGTCTTTCAAAAAAATTTGCTGATATATTTTTCCGATAGACTGGATTACTGGCGTTGTGCTGCGCGTGGCGGCTCAACACCATGCCGCAATGACACCCATCGCTCGTCACTCCTGCACCGCGAGACTAACAAACCATCTCAATCAAATACAAGCACCGTGCGCGCCACTTTCCCCTGAACCATATCTTCAAACGCCTCATTGATCTCATCCAGCGGGCGGAAGCGCGATATCAACTCGTCCAATTTAATCTTCCCCTGCCGATAGAGATCCAGAATCCACAAAAAATCAACGCGGGCGCGAGCAGCTCCGTGCCACGAACCCATAATGGCGCGATCGCGCAAAAGATCTGCACCATCGACAGATATATCCTCTCCCGTCGGCTGCACCCCCACCACAATTGCGGCTCCAGTCATCCGAACCGACGCGAACGCCTGCCTCACAAGCGCGGGAAACCCGACGACCTCAAACGCATAATCCGCCCCACCACCCGTAATCTCCCTGATCCGCTGAACCGGATCCTCCCTATCCGCATTCACAAAATGCGTCGCCCCAAACTGTTCCGCCAACTCCAGCTTATACGGCACCTTATCCACAGCGATAATCTTTCCAGCCGAAGCCAGAACACCCCCCTGAATAACATTCAGACCAACACCCCCACAGCCGAACACAGCCATTGTCGCGCCCGCTTCCACCTTTGCGCGATTCACCACAGCACCAATACCCGTAATCACCCCACAACTAATCAAACACGCTATCCGAAGATCTGTATCATCCGGCACCTTTACACACGCATCTGCCAAAACAACCGACTGCTCGGTATATGTGGGCCGCCCGTGGTGATAAATCGTCCCATTCTTGGAAATTCGACTCGGCACACCCCCTTGATGTGTCTCACAAAGCGCGGGGCTACCCTCGCTACAATTCCGGCAATAGCCGCACATCGCATCGAGAGACAAAACAATCTTATCACCAACCTGAACACTGGTCACACCAGGACCGACCTCTCTGACGATACCCGCGCCCTCATGCCCCATAACCAGGGGAAGTGCGCGAGGCTTTACGTGCCCATCCACATAATGATAATCGCTGTGACAAACGCCCGCACCCACGATATCGAGAAGCACTTCTCCCTCATGGGGAGATTCGATATCCACATCCTCGACAGAAACACGAGTATGGGGTTTGTGGAGAATAGCTGCTTTCATTTTTTGCTCCTATAATGTCAATTAAAGGTGGGAAAGAATAAAAGACACTGGATTACTGGCGTTGTGGTGTGGCTTCGCCATGCCTTCGGCGTGCGCGTGGCGGCTAAAAACATGCCGCAATGACAATCGCTATTCCTATCGTCATGCCAATAGGAGATGCTTTTAACTATTTAAAAGAACGTGATGTGTGACTTCAAAACCGCCATATAGTAATACCGATAAACAAATATAAGAAAGTCAAAACCACTGGATTGCGGCTAACACCCTGCCGCAATGACGGCTCTAAAACCCTTGTTTTTCTGACTGCTGACCACTGATTGCTTGTTTTCTTCACCATTATTTCAAAGTCACACATGACGTTTAAAAGAATAAAAGACACTGGATTACTGGCGTTGTGGTGTGGCTTCGCCATGCCTTCGGCGTGCGCGTGGCGGCTAAAAACATGCCGCAATGACAATCGCTATTCCTATCGTCACGCCTACATGCCTTAAGCAGGCGTCCAGGATGGGCGATGCCTTTAACTATTTATTCGCATTGCTATAACTAAAATGCAAAAGATCCCGCTCCAAATATGCCGCCCATGCAAGCAACTCCTCGTCGCGGTGAAACGGGGCAATAAACTGAATACCCAGCGGCATACCCGAATCGGACGCTCTTCCCGCGGGCAAAGATATCACCGGCATCCCCGTATGGGTCCACGGCAGGTTCATACAGGGATCTCCCGTACTCGCCAGACCTTTCAAAGCCGCGCCCGTCGCCGCTGGACAGGCAAGGAGATCAATCCCCTCTACCTTCATCAAAGACGCCACCTCTTCACGCAACTCTATGCGACCCATTCGACCCGCATCGATCTCGGATTGCGAAAGCGCGCGCCCCTCCTCGACCAGCGCGCGCGTACCCGCATCATAAGTCGAAGCGTATTTATCAAACCACGGCGCGTGAACCTCTGCCATCTCCCCCTTCATCATATTTCTATGCCGATCATCAATATCGGCAATATCATCGAACATCCGCACCTCCACGACATTGTACCCTTCCGCTTGCAACGCCTGTACCTGCGCGTCAAAATCCACCCTCGCCTGTGGTTCTGTCTGATCCAAATAGGGACCCACGGGTATTCCCAACGTCGGTTTTTCCGACCTCGTAACAGAATCGCGCCATCCGCTACACAAAACAGCGGCCGCCATCTCCATACCCGCGATATCCTGCGTGAACATCCCAATCGTATCGACCGACGGAGAGCAATGAACAAATCCAGAAATATCAATACGCGCATAACTCGGCTTAAAACCGACAATCCCACAAAACGCAGCTGGTCTGATAACCGAGCCAATAGTCTGCGAGCCGAGCGCGAGAGGGCAATACCCGGCCGCCACTGCCGCAGCAGAACCGCTACTCGACCCACCGGGCGTAAAACTCAGGTCTCGTGGGTTACGCGTAGGTCCCGGCTTAAAACACGCGAACTCCGTCGTAACCGCTTTGCCGAGAACGAGCGCACCCGCCTCCCGCAACGCCTTTATGCACCCGCCTTCGGGACCCGTGAGAACCTCTGGCGGCACACCAGAACCCGCTCGCGTCTCAAAGCCCTCAACATGAAAAATATCTTTGACCCCAACCAAAATACCGAACAACGGGGGAATCTCACCACTGCTCGCAAGCCCGGCAGCATCATTCAACAGACGTTGCAGACGATTCGCCTCCGGCAACATAGCCCGAATATCTCCGTCCCATTCATCAATGCGTTTACAACACTCCGCAACGTAATTCTCTAAATCCCGCTGCCCAGAACGCAACTCAGCGGCTATTTGAGCCAGCGGATGTGCCACTGTTTTTTGGGTATTTTTCATTCTTAATGAACTGGTCTGGACTGCGACCAGTTGTACACCTTTCCCTAATTCCTAACTGACGTTACGCAGGTCTGTGGTTTTGTCATGCTGAGCGGAGTGGAACGGAGCCGAAGCATCTCTTCCACCTGCGTTGGTAGTAGATTTTTCGACTCCGCTGCGCTCCGCTCAAAATGACAGGCCATTATATTGTGTAGATGCGTAACATCAGTTCCTAATTTTTAATTCCATTACCAACCATTAATTTTATGCCCCTGACCGGGAAACCAGATAAAATCCACAATAGCACCGCAGGCAATAGCCGCCAAAAAACCGACCACGAACCCCATAAAAAGCGGCGTATTGCGCCGATAACTCTCAAGACCGCCAAAGCGCAAAATCAATGTCTTGCACAACCACACAATAAAAATCGACGAAATACCACTGCGCAAAACATCGGATGCCGAAATCGCAAAACCGATGGGATGCAGCGCAATCCCAGGAAAACGGTAGCGAAGCGCGTACAAACCCAGTGTAAAAATCGCGCCAAACCCCAGCCAACCCAGACGCATCCAGTCCGTCTCTAACGCATTACTCCGAATGCGGTTGGCAATCAGAAGCCACACCCCAATCCCCCCATCGCCCGAGCCATTAAAACTCACACTACCAAAATTATAACTGCCCACCGTGTAATTGCCCTGATAAATGATAAACACAAAAACCGCCAACGCGCCAGCGATAAACGCCATGCCCACAGCAGGCGGCACAAGCCTCCTACGACTGTGACCCATTGCCTGTCCAAGACGCGGGATATGCGCCAGCGTTGTCACGCCAATCGTCTTCGCATCTGCAAAAAACGTGTACGCCAGACCGAGCGCCATCGCATGCATCGGCCCAATACCCGTTATCCCCAAAACATGCCAGGTAAAAGCCTGTGCAGTAATCGGCGTTCTCAAATAAATCAGACCAGTCTCCACAATAATGCGCGCCAGCCCGAGATAAAGCACCAGCGTCGCACCCCAAAAAGCCAGGGCAGCCCACCCCGAAAGCCCGAGTGCCCAGAAAAACAACACACTGAACAGAACACATCCCAAAAAAACGAACACCGCCGTACGATACGAAAAAAGCTCACCCGAATCATCGACATCGCCTCCACGCGAAGTAAACGCCTTCCGAAAAACCGCACACAGATGATCCCGCGCAACCCACAGCCCCCATAATACAAATGCCAGCAAGCCGCCAAAACTCTGCCATCCCACGGCCGGATGATAAGAACACCACGGATCAGGCGACCCCATCTCAAACCCCAAACGGTTCATCAGCCCCACTTGCAGCACCATCACCAGATGGAAAAACCAGATGCTAAACAGCACATTGGACTCGGTAAAATAACCAAACGCAATCGTCAGGGGATTCGTCTTAAACCGCAAATATGGAAACCCCTCGCCGATAAAAACTTGCCGGTCAATATTGGCCTGCAGCGGCGGAATCAACTCGGTAAACCAGGAAGCGATATCCCATCCAAACAGAAAAAGAGCGACAAAAAAACCGATCTTAAAACGCGGATTGCGCAACAGATCCATCAGCGTACCCCGTTGCCCGTGTTCCCCGGTGAGTTCCAGAAGACCAGCAGCCAGAGGAAAAGGCAAACGCTCGTAATCCATCCACTGCCGCCGAAAGACCACCATAAGACACAAATTGGCAGCATAAAACGCCAAAAAGAAACACCCCCACCAGAAAAGAGGAACGATCCAACTCCCCCACGGAAAAGCCGCCCCTGCCGGCAACCCCTCGTAAAAAGCAACCGCGGCGTTGTGATCGGAAACAACAGACCAATCGGACAAACGCGTAAGCAGTGTATCTGCCCAGCCATTTTCGGGAGAGGCAAAATAGACCGGTGCCGTAATCACACCGAGAAAATAGCCCGCAAGCCACTCGCCCTGCGTCAGGGCGGAAACCATCCCCATCGAAGCGATGAGAATAAGCTCAGAAGGCGTAAGCCCCTTACTTTTGCGAGAAAAATAGAGATTGACCAACAGCAATAACAGAAAAGGAAGGAGAATTGCAACGGAGAGATGCGCGTAATCTGCACGCGCAGATTGGAGGATATACGTGGTATAAGAAGGCCATAAACTGACGAGAACAGATATGAACAATCCGATGAGAAAGGCGCGTAGAGTCATGAAATGCAATTAAGAATTAGAAATTAAAAATTAAAAATTACCCAGCCCCCAACCCCACGTCTTTCATCTGCGTCATCTGCGGATAAAAAATATCACAGTCTTCTCAGCGGTTTGCCCGGTATTCAAATCGGTAATCGCGACCGCAATTTCATAACGCCCCGGTTTTGACTCGCCCGGGTCAATTTCCAGATAATTGTACTCATCAGACACTGTACCCGTCCGCTCATAAGAAATAGTAACAACCGCTTTTTCTTCAATACCGAGCAAGCGACCCAGCGCCCGCAAAACCTGCACGCCGCTGAGTTTGCCTTCTCGTGGTGTAATGCGGTAATCCACACGATATTTTGTATTCCCAAAATCATCGCCTATCAAACTGTAAACCTCGTAATAAATAACAACCGGCTGCCCGGCTTTATAGGTGCGCGACGGCAGCGAAATAACCTCGACCCCGCCTTTATCAGTAGCCGAAGAATCTACTTGCACCCTTCCCGCAAGCTCTATATCGCTTATCTTGAGTCCGGCGACCGCATAATCCTCCACCATGAGTTCCTGCGTATATCCACCCCTGCGCCCGGATGCCGGATGATTGATCTGAAGCCCCAAATAATATCGCCCGGGCAAAACCTGAAGCGCGAGTTCATCTATCGCCAATGTACCGGCCTCAACACCGCCCTCATCCACGCTCACCGGCATCGGTTCCAATTTGCGATAAACCGGTGTCCAACTGCTGTCAAAAAGCGCGATACCGCGCTCAAAAACGACCTCTTGTCCCCCATCATCAATCGCATCCAAGACCGGCACGCCATAATATACCTCCAGCCGAGATTTATCACCTGCCCCCCTGAAATCTGCCGAAGCATAGTGAAAATCCAGCACGCCCTTGCCAACGGGCACATAGCGATCGGGTTGCGCATTCACCGCCCGTGAAATAACAACCTCGGGCCGCGTATCTTCCCAAAACCTCTGGTTAAACCGCGCAATTTTCCGCCCCTGCGAAACATCGGGAAAATCGAAATCGCCCTTCGACGTCAGCGCCGTAAAAACAACTTCAATACCCCCGCCCACATCCGGATAGATCCAGTATTCCCACGGCTCGCTTCCATTGACCGGATAAAGCGGTATCCCCCGCATCGGGCGCTCGCTCATGCCCGGGCGATCCCGCCCAAAGAGTTCCTTGCCGCGAACATAAGTATTCACATCATCGCTCCTCCTGGCAAAAAACACGCGATTGGGATTCATCTCAAAATCGATAGACTCGAAATCGCTGACCGCAACCACCTCTCCCAACTCAGACTCGATTTCGACATCGCGCGTCGATGTGCGCAACCGACCTATTCGCGCGATAATTTCCTGCTTGGCCTCTGGCGACAGCATCGCTATCAACCGCTCCTTTACCCGCACGACCTCCGCATCTGTCTCAAACCGGATATCCGATCTTTTACTCACATGCGCGGGTTCGCCATAACGGATATACACATCGCCTCGCCTATCCCATTTTCGTCCATCTTTTGAAAAATTCTGCAACACATAAACAACGCGCCGATAATGCTCGACCAACCGCTCGTTGCCAGGTGTTGCCGGCGTGGGATCGCGTTTTTGCCAGAACGCCCGAACAAACTGCGCCCGCTCCTCGGGTTCCAGACGCTGGTACGCCGCCAATTCCTCTGGACCCGCCACGAGTGAAATATCTTCCACACGCGCTCTCGCCTCATCGCTGAGCGTGCGCAACTCCTCTGCAATCAGCGCGTGCGCTTTGCCCGTTTCCCCAATATTGAGATACGCCTCCAGCAGTGGATGCACGCATAAACTGCGAAAATCGGGCCGCGCCTCCATCAAATCTCGCCAAATAACCGTAGCCGAATCAATACGCCCTTGTTTGAACAACACGCGCCCAAAGTCAAATCGCGCCCTCGCATGTAATGGATCTACCGCTATCTGCTGGCTATACGCAACCGCACTCTCGGCAAGTTCACCCCTGCGCTCTAACACGCGCCCCATCATATAATGGAGAAAATGATGGATGGGATCTCGCGCAACTGCCGCTTTCAAATATCCCAAACCCTCGCCCTTCCCAGAAAGAAAACGCGCCAGTTCCACATTTGTCCAATCCGCCGCCTCTTGAAATTTTTCAACAGCGCCATCCCAATCGCCGCGTCCCATCCTCACAATACCCATAGCATTGCGCGCTTCGGGCAAATCGGGAGCAACATCGAGCGCCCTTCGCACCCTCACCTCGCCTTCTGCCAGTGCCCCACCCTCAAGCGCGATCAATGCTTTCGCAGTCAACGCATAAGGATCCAGCGGATCTTCATCCAGTACAAAATCAACCATATCGCGCGCCATCCTCACCGCAAGCGTATCCGCCTCGGGCAAACGCTCGCCAAACGTCCTGTCAACGCGCTTCATAAGCGTTTCTTCAAGACCTATCGCCCGCAACATCGCCATCCCAATCTCGCGATTGCCCAATCCCACGACCGGTGCAATATAAGCCTGTGCAAAAAGCGGCACCCGCTCGAGATAATGCCCGTACATAAAAACAGCGCGTTCCCCCGCATCGACTTTCGCGTATTCCTGTGCAGCCTCCGGCGTTGAAAAGTGTTCCAGCATCTTCTCCATAAGAACCTGCTGCTGTGCCGTGAGCGACAATTCAACCGGCGAACCCGCTATGCGAAAATCGCGTTGCGTACGCGCTACTTGCTCACCAGCACGCGCTTCAACGCTCAGCGTATATGTTCCGGGCGGCAACCCGCGCAGTGGAATCCCCTCGACAAATTTTGCATCCTCCCGATATGTGGGAAATTCCCGCCGATGGTCAAAAACGACATGACCGAAACGATCGCGGACCTGAAAACGCACACTGTGGGCAAGCCTCCCGATCTCGTAGAGCGCGACATAAAAGTGCAGGGGTGCGCCATTCCCGACCTCGCGCTCAGGCAACGGCAAAAGAACCTGACCTGCTTTGAGAAAGGAAGCGGCTTCAAAATTCTGAGAAGACGGATCAACAAAAAACAGATCGCTAAACGCGAGCCGGCCCGTCTTGTACCCGGGTACCTCAATAGAAAACACCGCCCGTCCCCGACGGTCATTACCCACGGCTTTGACCTCGAGAACCGCGTGATAATATCCCGCTGGAACCTGGAACCGCGCGATATCATAGACAAAGTGTTCCGGATCGGCGATCCGCTCTGCAGAAGAAAATACGCGCTCGCCCTCTATCCTCTTGACCGAATTGCCATCCTCATCGAACAACTCGAGACGCGGGACATAACGCGCAACAAAAAGGCTATCACCCCGTGTTTCAAACGCGAGTTGCGTCGCGGGAAAACGGATAACAACCTCTTCATAAGGACCATCGTCTCCGCGAAAACTACATGCATCAACGCCGAGCGCGAGACTGCCCTCCAAAGACACCCGTCCCTCTTCAGCGGGCGTCTGCAACGGGAAAAACGCGAGGAATATGGAAAAAATTAAAAAGCGCATAATCAAAATCCATTCGCAATCTCAGATAATCGCTCGCGGTGGGCCACCACCTTGGCAAACGCCTGCGCGGTCTGCGCCACCCACTCGGCCGAGGGCGCAACCGGCGTGGCAAGCCAGAAACTCATGTCCTGTAACCGCTCGCTCACCGGCAAATTGCACACAGGCCGCCTCGCCTCTGCCGACAAATCCGCCCACGGCCCACCCAAATCATCGAACGAAAAATCGTTAAAAAGCGGTTCCAGGTGCATCGCGCTATACCCCCAGGCAGTAGTCTCTGCGACGTACACCCCTTCCGCAACCAGTACTTTTATGATAATCGGGAGCGGAGCACCAAACACATCGGGATCAACCGTTCCAGCGTATAACAACATCCCGCCCCGCCTCGCCTTCGGATATGTCTTTTGCGGAGCCACACCGGGAACTTCACCGAGCAGGCTATCCATTCGCCCAAACCAGGCCATCCGCTTCTCATTCAGCCCCGGCAAGCGCTCCAACTGTGCGCGAGCCATCGCAATACCCAGAGGATTTGCGCGGTATTTGACACCCAGACCCATATTGCGAAGTGCCTTAAAACGATCCGTCTGCCACAGCGCATCGCATCGTCCACACTGCCCCAGAGCCAGCATGCGGTCGTAGAGATCATCGTCATTCGTCGTCGCAACACCGGCTTCTATGCCAGACACCGGTTTTTTCTCCTGAAGGCTAAAACAGCCGATATGCCCAATAGAACCGACCATCTTACCGCCCCACATCGCCCCGGGGGCATGGGACGCATCTTCAATAAGCGCGATATCGGTCCCTTCTACAATATCTAAAAACGCATCCATATCTGCCGGATTGCCATAAAGATGCGTCACCACAATCGCGCAGGTGCGATGCGTAATCCGCTTTTTGACATCCTCGGGATCAGCGCAAAATGTTTCCGGATCTACTTCGCAGAACACAGGCGTCGCATTGCAGTGCAAAATTGGTGTAATCGTCGCGTGCCATGTCGCAGTGGGCACAATCACCTCTTTCCCGGCGCATGCACCTGCGGCAAAAATCGCCGAATGCAGAGCTGCTGTGCCATTGCACATACAAAGCGCGTGTTTGGTCCCCACAAAAGCCCGATACGCTTCTTCAAACTTGTCGAGTTCTGCATAAGCGTCATCCTTATTATCCAGAACATAATTGACGTACTGCTTCTCCAGATCACTCACATCCCGCCACGAATCATTCATAGAAGTAGTAACAGCTCTGGGACCACCGTCAATTGCCAGATCAGACATTTTTTATTCCTCTCAATGGACCGCTGAGTTTATGCGATTATCACAATATAGCGCAATTCAGTCCCGGAAAGCAATCCATCTCGACATTCAAGTTAATAAAAAACAAAAAACCGATCCCTATAACTTCAGAGATCGGTTTTCTATTATAATTTAACGACAGCCTCTGGTCTCTCGCTCCTTAAAACAGAATCGACAAAGTCTGTGTCTCATTGTCATAAGTACTCTCAAATCGCGGCAAAGGCGCGGTAGCTGGACCGCGCAAAACCGCCCCTGTTGTCCTGTCAAATCTCGCACCGTGGCATGAACACCAGATTTGCGGATCGCGTTCCCCTGGCAAATCCACCTCGCACGCCTCATGCGTACACACAGAACTCAAAACCACAAAATTTTCTTCAGCAACGCGAAAAATGATCACGGGCGCGCCGCCATTTTGACCGCTAAAAACTTGTTTCACAGACCCTCCCACCTGTGCCAACGCAGGCGCGCTGCCCACATCAAACTGCACACTCTCACCAGATGACTTCAACACATCATTCTCACACCCCGAAATCCATCCGGCGCACATGCACCCCCCCACAAGCGCGAGGGCCTGTGTCAAAAACGCCCTTCTTTCCGTCTTCTCATCCACTGCTCTGTCTCCTCAATAAATCTTACGCCACAAGTGCCTTGTAAAACGGCCTCAACAATTTGCGAAGTTGGGCACGCGCCCGAAACAGACGCGATTTTACAGTGCCCACCGAACACCCTTCAACATTGGCAATCTCCTGATACGACAGCCCGTTCAACTCGCGCAGGACCAGCACAGACCGAAAAATGGGCGGCATCTGCGACATGGCGTGTGCCAGAACATCGCGCAACTCGCCCTGTTCAACCATGTAATCCGTTCGCTTTGTACCTGCAAACAGAGCTTCATCGTCTGCTTGTCTGAACCACCATTCATCATCCATCTTGACGTCATATTTGCGCTGTTGCGACTTAATCCAATCCAGACAACAATTGATGCTGATGCGATACAACCAGGTGGAAAACAGCGATTGCCCTTTAAACCGGTGAAGCGACTGAAACGCCTTGATAAACGCGAGCTGTGCCAGATCATCGGCATCTTCCCTATTGCCCACCATGCCAAACGCCGTATGAAAAATCCGCATATGGTGTCGCCGCACCAATTCAGAAAACGCCTTCGCATGCCCCTTCTTAGCATACCCAACGAGCAATTTATCGTCGCATGTTGACCAATTAAGCATAGAAAATCTCCGCCTAAAATTCAACAATCAAATTAAAAGATACACTTTGTCGCCTGTCGTAGTTATAAAATTCATCATTTGAGAAATTGCGCGAAATACCATATCCAAACTCCGTTGTCACGCGCTGCGTTAGGGGCAACTCCAAAAACGCATCAAAAAACGAATACTCATCCCGACGCAACGCGCCCCCTAACAAAATCGCGCCACTGACATCTCGCGCCAAGTCGTCTTTATAAGACTGCTTTTCGTATCCACCTTCCAGAATAATCCGAACCTGCAAGGGCAATTGCTGGGTCAGCCGTGCAGTTATTTGATCGCCGCTATAATCGTAGCGATCCTTTAAGATATCGTCATCGCCGTAAATGAGTGCATTGAATCGCGTGGGCGTATCATTCGCAGCCCGCAAATTGATGCGCCGCTGGTAGCGCACCCGCAAGCCCGTATTATCTGTCAGAGATTGCGCCACCTGCAAACCCAAAACCACCTGCCCTTCTGCCCCCTCGCGCAACTTATAGCCCAATCCCAGATCACCCCTCAATGTCGTACGCGAGGGCAAAAACTGGTTAATCTGAAAAAATGCGTAATGATCCACATAACGCGACACATTCAAATTTGGATACGACCGCCAGTTGAGCTGATACCCCACCCGCTTCATTGTATTCTCAGCGCTATACCATTTGCCCTGCACGTATCCCGTCAGCCCGGTGTAATCATACACATCGTAAATGGAGCGATTTGCGCGCGCAGCAAGCGCAAAACCCGCAAATACCCTATCGCGCTCACCACTGTTCAGATCCCGTACAAAATCCACGCCCAATCGATTGGTCGCAAATGTTCGGTCGCCATTGTGACCAAATAAAAACCCATCGCCCGAAAAAAAGAACCGCAGATATGAAGCGTCCATCTCCACAGGGCGCATCACAGAAGCGGAAAGTTGCGTCACAAAAGCACTCGCCCCATCATAGACCCCATCCACATTGGTATCGTAAATCGTTCCCACAGTCACGTCAGTAAGCACATCTGCATCTGCTGTTCCCAGCCCCAGGAACAATACACAAACAAAGATTGATAATCGTTTCATACGCATTCCTTTTTATAGCCTGATGTTACGCAGGTCTGGCGTTTTTGTCATGCTGAGTGGAGTGGAACGGAGCCGAAGCATCTTTTCTACCTGTGTTAGTAGGAGATGAACTGCTACGCAGTTGTACCCCGCTCCTTCGACTTCGCTGCGCTTCGCTCAGAATGACAGGCACATTATATTGTGCAGATGCGTAACGTCAGTTATAGCGATGGTTTATCAAATGTGGAAGGGCAAATACCCTTCCACCAGGAACCGATAAATTATCCCGAGCTTGTGGATGGTGTTTTATGCCCTCTGCCGCGGTGCCCACCTCGCCGACCATCCCCACGCTTCCCTCCTCGCGAGCGATCGGGACGTTCAACACCCCATTCCTCCAATTTCTCATCCACCGCCGCCCGAATGACTCGCCTGGATATATCCAACTCTTTCAAGCCGTCAATCAACGTCTTGAGCGCGGCTTCCTGCTCATCGGTCAACAAGGCTACCAAACCACGCTCAGGACGTTCAACACCCCACTCTTCCAACTTAGCATCCACTGCCGCACGAATATCCTCCTTAGACGTATCCGACGCTTTCAAGCCGTCAATCAACGTCTTAAGCTCTGTCTCCTGCTCATCGGTCAACACGGCTGCCAGACCTCGCTCGGGGCGTTCAATACCCCATTCTTCAAGCTGGTCATTCACAGCAGCACGAATTTCTTCTTTGGATTTGTCCTCTGCTCTTAACCACTCAATCAGAACCCTGAGCCCAATTTCCTGCTCCTCGGTCAACAGCGCGTCCAGGCCTCGCTCAGGACGTTCAACACCCCACTCTTCCAATTTCGCAGCCACCGCCGTCCGAATATCTTCCCTCGACGTGTCCGACTCTTTCAAGCCATCAATCAACGTCGTCAATTCAGTCTTCTGATCCTCAGTAAGCAACTTTGCCAACCCGGACGAAATAGCTGGGCGTTCAGGGAATTCAATACCCCATTCTTCCAGCTTGGCCTTCACTGCTGCGCGAATATCTTCCTTAGACGTATCCGATTCTTTTAATCCGTCAACCAGAGTTTTCAATTCCGCGCGTTGCTCTTTGGTCAACTGCGAAGACGTGCCGCGTTGTCCCAAAACACCTTTGCGCCCGCGATGATACGATATTCGCACATTATCATCAATGCCATCGGCATTTTCATCCACAAATACAGGTCCTGCCGCCTGCGCGTCCTGACCGCCCCACAGGGCACATGTCAGTGCCAACGCAACACTATAGGTCATCCACTTTTTCATGGCCTTGCTCCTCACTGTTGAACTTCTATGAACCGCTCTCAAGCACCGATCTCATTTTGTCCGGCCGGAACCAAAATCCGATCAGCACCATCAACCTGCCGCACTTTGCGGCTACAGTATTTTAAACAATCCGCAGGTCACTTCGTTCCCGTGAAAATTGTAATAAATTGTTAAAATTTTTATAGTTTGTACATATAAAAAGACCGATACTACTCGCTCCGCTACACCCTGGAATGTGGCTATATCTGTACAGCGACACCCCACATCCATGCAGAAACGATCCCCGGTCTTGTATCCTTAGATCAGAAAATGGCCTCGCGCGTTCCATCGAATAAAAAAAACTGACCTATTATTACAGTCACCCAACTCAACCATTCAAAATACTTTAGCTATTGCGTTCATTATTCCGAAAGGAAAAACCTGTTCAGTTGATTCCTTTTCCGCTTGCGAGAGCGGAAGTATGGCATTAGGTTAAGCACCGATATTTCGAGAACAACACTGGAATAGGAAAGGAGCGAGTAATGATTCGGCTGGGAACAATGACGAGTGTGTGCCCGGATTGGTCTATTGAGCAGATTATCGATGGGATGCAGCGCCATGGATTCGAAGGATTGGAGCCTCGCGCGGGATGGGGACACGCCTCGGGTTTTGAACTGGACATGCCTGCGGCGGCGCGAGATGCAGCGCGGGTGAAAATGGAAGATGCCGGATTGAAAATATCCTGCGTAGCGACCGGGGCAAAATTTGCTGCAGAAGACCCCGCAACATTGGATAAATCCATCGCCGAGGCCAACGCTGCAATAGATCTCGCGGCTGATCTGGGTGCCGGATTGATCCGCACATTTGGCGGCGCGCGCGGTAAAGGCGAAATATTCTGGATGGTGAACCGAACGGCTGAGGCATACAAGCGCGTAATGGATCACGCAGCCGAACGCGACGTCATTGTCATGATGGAAACGCACGACGAGTGGTGTGTCTCGACGCAAGTGCGCGCAGTGGTAGAAAAAGTGAATCATCCCAATCTGGGTATCTTGTGGGACCTGATGCACCCGCAGCGCCACATGGAACGCCCCGAAGAAACCATGCAGACGATTGGTGCGATGACCAAACACCTGCACGCACACGACGGGCGTTATGACACCGAAAATGGAAAAATTACCACCGTCGCTCTAGGCGAAGGCGACCTGGACTATGTCACGCCCCTAAAATTATTACACGATGCCGGATTTGACGGTTTCTTTTCCGTGGAAGTAATCCACAAGCCAGGAAGCGATCACGATTCAGATGAAACCTTGAAAGCTTATGGCGATGGGTTCAAAAAAATTGTCGCAAATTTTTAATTGGAGAATAACATGGCAAAACAGAATGTAATTTTATTTGGAATTGATAGTTTGTGGTCGGATCACATGAGTTGCTATGGTTATGATCGGCTCACGACGCCGCATATCGACAAATTTGCCACACAGGGCGTCTTGTTCGAAAACACGTTTAGCGCGCATATCCCCACCACACCGGCTTATGCGTCAATGCTCACGGGCATGGATTGTTTTTCCACCGATGTCGTGGCACTGCGCCACCGCGGCGGATTGACAGAAGATGTCACGACCTTGCCCGAAATTTTGCGCGGAGAAGGCTATGAGACCGTGTGTGTGGGCTTTACGGGAAATCCGAGTTCTCGCGGATTTGATGAATATGTGAACTTTAGAGCGTGGGGAAGTTGGGACGAACGTCCTCTGCACAAAGCCGAGTTGCTCAATGAAGTGACATTGCCCGAACTGGAACGCCTGGCCGCGGGCGACAAACCGTTTTTCTTATTTTTGCGACACATGGACCCGCACGCGCCCTATTTGCCACCGCCACCATACGATTCAATGTTCTACAGCAAAGACCCATGCGACCCGTCCAAAACCAGCATGGAACCCGTAAAAGCATTCAAGCCATTTCGAGATTTCCATTTGAGCTGGATGCCGCCGGGCATTACCGACGCCGATTTTGTGGTGGCGCAATACGACGGCGAAATCGCCTATATGGATGCGTGTATCCAGCGCCTGCTCTCCCGTGTTGATGAACTGGGCCTGAGTGATAATACCCTAATCGTAATCAATGGCGACCACGGCGAGACCCTGGACGAGCACGATTGCTATTTTGATCACCACGGCATATACGAGTGTACATTAAAAGTACCCCTCGCAATGCGCCTGCCCGGACGGTTGCCCAAAGGCGTGCGCGTGAAAGGTTACAACCAGCACAAAGATCTCACGCCCACGATTCTGGAACTTCTGGATATAGAAACAGACATCGCATTTGACGGACGCAGCTTGATTCCAATGGTTGAGGGAAAAAGCCACACGCACGAATCGGAATTTTATATTACCGAGTGTACCTGGATGCGAAAACACGGCTGGCGCACACCCGAGTGGAAGCTAATCGTGGCATTGGAACCCGATTTCCATTTTAAGCCCGAAGTAGAGCTTTACAATCTGATTCAGGACCCGGGTGAGACCACGAATCTTGCGGACCAGGAACCCGAAATGGTCGCCCTATTGCGCGGGCGAATGGAAGCCTATATTGCCAAACGCGAAAAAGAAGTGGGCCATACCAATCCCATGTACACGAACCTGAACTGGCACGGCCGCAAGAATTACGACGGCCCCTTCAAATCCTCAGAAGATGCATACAACAACATGCACATCGGCTCTGCCAGCCAGGCCGCGCGGTTGCAGGCGGGGAATAAGAAGGTGGAAGGGACTGTTGAAGAAAAGGCGAAAGACGACTAAAATAAAAGGGGCAAAGTGCCGACACAGGATGAATTGAAAGCATTGGCCTCTCTCCGATTACAGGAGGCAGAGACGCTGTACAATGCAGGCCAGTATAATGGTAGTGTCTATCTTGCAGGATATGCAGTGGAACTCGCTTTGAAGGCCAGAATCTGTAGGGTATTGGGGTTGAACGAGTACCCGGATCAAGGGAAATTAAAGCCTGTCTATGCTGTTCACGACCTTGATCAACTGCTACTCCTCGCAGGTCTTAAACCAGAACTGGATTCCAGTAATCAAATATTGTTCAATAACTGGTCAACAGCGGTTCCGTGGAATCCTCTGTGGCGATACGCAGCAACAGGCACCTATTCTCAGCAGGATGCTATTGATATGTTGGATGCAATCAGAGATCAAACAGATGGGGTCTTACAATGGATCATGAAATACTGGTAAGTCAACTCCGCCTGCTTCTTCAGAGGCTGAGCGATAAGTGGGGCCCAGTGACACTCTTTATGCTTAATACTTTTGGGCCGGGCTTTGCACAACCCTGGCATTTAATCGTCAGTGCTCAAAAACTTGACATGCTTTCTCGCTCTGACGCAATCAGGGAAATGACAACGCTTGTTCGAGAACACGGCGATGAATCTTTTTGGCGACCACTTATTCGAATCACGGTTCTAAAAACCCAGGATCCATTTGTGCGTTCCGTTAATGCCTCAAGACGAGTAAGTCCGAATGAGATAGAAACGATATCTGACGCCACCGTAGCGGGATTTGAGATTCCTTATGCTCTGTTGGTTCGTTCACAAAGTGTAGCGGCTGTTTAGTGTATTAAAAAAGGTAACACTATCCATAGAGCCTCAGGAGCAAAATATTTATCCCGATACGGTTCATTTAGATTCAAAGAGATATGAAAACGGCGTAGTCTCATAACTGGCCTAGTGCATCGTGGCAAAAGAAGTTGTGCATATCAGTTTGACTTGCGATTGTCATTGCGGCATGGTTTTAGCCGCAATCCAGAAGGTTTTGCTGTTCATGTCTATATGGGGCATGATTTACGCCACGATGCACTAGTGAAAGAGAAAGCATATGAGAATAATCACATTGGCATTGCCAAGTCTTCTGACGCTGGTGATGCTAACCAGTTGTTCCACCCTTGGGAACATGCGTTCGCACTGGCCTGAATACCCCGTAAATCCATTCGTCATCCAATTGGATATTCCCGGCCCTACGGATACTGCTGGCGGCCTCATTGTCGCCGATCTAAATGGGGATGGACGCATGGATTACCTGGTCACCGTTCCCAATTATCTCACGGCTCATGCCCACGATGGCCGCAAACTCTGGGTACTCGAAACCGACCTTTGGGTAGGCGGCTCCTCAGAGCGCATCGGCCTACCCGGCCATCACGGTCCAGGCGTTCAGGCCGCAGACATCGATGGCGATGAACAGGTCGAAGTGCTGTTCCTCACCCAGGATGGCACGCTCCACGTAATTGATGGCACTACAGGGCGCGAGCAGTGGACCGCAAAGCCGCCCATCCCCAAAGGCGCTCAACGCTGGGAGCACCTGGTCGTAGCCAATTTCCGCGGCGCGGGAGATCGCGATTTACTCCTCCAAGCCACCAATGCCAAAGGTTACCGCATGGGGCGCTTTCTAGCGGCCTATGCGCTGGCCGATCTCCAGCGCAGACATTTTGTCCCCCTGTGGGAACGCGACGATTTCGTTGCCTGCGCCCACAACGGCGCACGGCTGGCGGATCTGAATAGAGATGGGCAAGACGAAGTGATCGGCGCTACGGTCGTCTCTGCCGATGGCAAAATTTTACTGCGGATTCCCCTAAGAGGTCACATTGACTCGATCTTCATCTACGACGTGCTTCCCGATATACCGGGCCTGGAAATCGTCGCCTTAGAAGAAGGGGGCGGCAATCGCATTTTCCTCTACAACCACGAACAACTCTTCTGGGAAACGCACTTTCGCCGTCAAGAACCCCAGAATGCGGCGGTCGGCGAGTTTGACCTAAAGCGACCGGGCCTGGAGATATGGTGTCGGAGCCGCTATAACGAGCATCAGAAGCCTTTTGTTTTTGACGCGCAGGGAAAGAAAATCGCGGATTACCAGATGGACGATGTAGCACCCGAGGGCTGGACCATAAGAGGGATCGAGGTCATCCACAAGATCGATTGGACTGGTGACCGCAAACAGCTTGCCGCAGCCAAAGAGCGCCATATCTCTGGAGATATTGGCATCTTCGATCCGCTTAGCGGGCGCTTTCTCCATCGGTTTGAGGAAAAGGCCGACCGGCTCTATGTGGGCGATGTGGCTGGAGATTGGCGCGAAGAGCTGATCGTCTTGCACGGCAACCAACTCCACATCTACTTCAACGAGTCTGAGAATCGGGGTTCTGACCGCCAGCGCTTGTGGTCGCAAGACCACTACCGCCGCAGTAAGATGACCTGGAACTATTACAGCCCGTGAAATATCGTTTGAAGAAGCCCAAGCCCTTGTCTTGGAGGCATATAACATGGCAATTGATACCATAACTTCCGAAGCTATTGAAGTAATCAATCCGGCGGGAAAGCGCGTATTACAATTGACGACGGATGTGCGGCGGTCGGTGCATGGGTATTACGATCTACCCCCATGGTCTCCTGTGGATGGGCGCATTGCATTTAGCCGCATGGATGCACCTGATTCAAAGACGGGAGACATTTGCGTCATGGATGTCGATGGGGGCAACTTGCACAAAGTCGCCGAATCGCAGGCGATGTCTCCCAATGGCGGTGCGTTGGCGCAATGGGCGTCGGATGGGTCGCGAGTGTATTTTAAGGATCGGGACCGCGAAACCCGTTTGATTGGATGGGTCGATCCAGACACGGGTATGTCGGGCACACACCCTGGAGACCTGCGAATGATTTCACCCGCTGGACACTTGCATGCCTATCACACCATGCATGGGGATTACGCCGAAGACGACGTGCCCAAAATGAAAGACATACACGGTGTCTTCGCACAGGATCTGAAAACAGGTGAATCCAAACAACTCGCAACCCTTTCCGATTGTCTGGCACTCCATCCCCGCCGAGATGAAATTGCCGACTGGCACATGTTCGTCAAGCACACCAAATGGTCACCCGATGGATCGCGGATGATGTTTGTATTCACCAACGAAATTCACTTTGACCGGAAATACGGCGAACTCCCCAGAGTAAAAGATGTGTACGTCATCAATGCCAACGGCTCCAATCTCAAGCGCATAGGCGAATTTGGCAATCATCCGCTATGGCATCCCAATGGTCGGGAAATTTTGACCAACAGCCCGTTTGAAGGCTCGCAGGGCAATAAACTGGTACTGACCGATGTGGAAACAGGCAAAGAACGTCTGGCTGCAACCTGCGCAAAGGGATCGGGGCATCCCTCCTTTTCCCCAGATGGAAAATACATTGTCATAGATGTGGTGAACAACACAACAAAAGAAGCCAAAATTTTGCTGGTAGATGTCGAAACCGATACCGCTGAAACACTATTGGAACTCCCGGTCTTCGATCACTCGCATGCCGGAACCCATCTACACCCGGTATGGCGGCAAGATAGCTCGCAAATTCTATACGCCAGCGATGCATCCGAAATTTGCCAATTATGTGTGTGTGACGTGTGAAGGAGAATCCCATGTCTGTAAAATCCGTTTACATGATGACCGACCTGGAAGGCTCAGCCGGAGTAGATGACTGGGATCCGAGACACCGGGAAGATGCGACAACTGCAAAAGGCGTGTACGACCGCGCAGAGATGCAGCGATTGTTGACACGGGAAGTCAACGCCGCAGCCACAGGATTATTTGCAGCAGGCGTAGAAGAAATAATCATCAATGACGCACATGGAGCGGGACGCACGATCTTGTCAGAAGAATTAATTTCAGGTGTAAAACTCGTACAGGGTGTCAACCGCCCCTGCTGGTTGCCGGGATTATCGCCCAGATTTGACGCACTGATCCAGGTGGGCATGCATGCAATGACCGGCACTCCCAACGGCTGTCTCGCACATTCGATGAGCCGCAATATGGTCTATCGCGTCAATGGTGCCGAAGTCGGCGAGATGGAAATGGCGGCTTATTTGTGTGGCGATCTGGGTATTCCCTGGGTCTTTACATCGGGCGATTTGCATGCCTGTACCGAATCCGAGCGCTGGGTCAACCACATTGTCACAGCACCAGTAAAAGAAGGCCTGGGAGAATTATGCGCGCTCCACATGGCACCAGTAGATGCCCGCGCCCTCATCAAAACGCGCGTTTATGAAGCTATGGAGCACGTCGAAAATATCGAACCGCTCATTGCAGAGAGTCCCGTGGTAATGGAGGTAACGCGCCCAGAACCCGGTCGTCTTTCAGTACCAGAAGGGGTTGAGCGCATAGATGACTTTACAATTCGGTGTGAAGGCAAATCCTTCTGGCAGGTGTTTCACAACGTAGTTTATGGCAAACCCGATTTTCCAGTTCCCGCGTAATTTTTTCGCATGATAGGAGGATGTATGAAAGTCAAAATAGAGAATCAATTTCGAGCACCTTATGGCGTGCCAAATGGTTTGCAACTCACAGACGATGGTTTGTGGATTGTAGATCAGGTAACGGACCGGGTGGCATTGATGAGCATGACAGAAGATGCAGACGATTATTACGGCAATCGCCGCATGTTGAGAGACATCCCATCGGAATCCTCCAACACCAGTGGCATGGCCGCGGGCGATGGATCCTTGTGGTTGGCTGCCAATGGGCCGGGTCAGCGCTGGCGGCTACCGCGCAAAGCCGACGCGCCCCAGGGTGAAATTTTGCGCGTGGATCCCTGTGACGGAGAAACACAGGGCCGCTGGGCACTGCCCACGGGTGGCGGCACACATGGCGTGGAATACGACGCGATTGAACCGGGCACATTATGGCTGACCACGTTAAAAGAACAGACCATTACGCAGATGCGTATTGAAGATTGGTCCGTCATCCGAACATTAAAACTGCCTTTGCCTCGCGCACACGGCGTGGTGCGAATGGAAGAAGATGCGATTTGGGTGGTTCATACCGGTGATCGGGTCATTGTAAAACTGGACCTGGCGACAAACGCAGAACTCGATCGCATCGTGGTGCCCGAACCCCATCCCGAACCACACGGACTATCTATCTGCGACGGTGGCTTCTTGTATTGCGACGCCACATCGGGGTGGGTTGCCAAAATTTCATGGTGAGACACATGCGGGACGCTTCTGTTATCTTTCAATCAGCCCCGGTCCTCCGGGGCTTTTCTTTCTGACGACTGAGGTATGCGATGAGTGATCAAGCGGTAATCGGCGTCGATGTGGGCACAGGCAGTGTGCGGGCAGGTGTATTTGACTTAGACGGCACCATGCTGGGCACAGCATCCTCGCCCATTCTGGAATTTAATCCCAAACCCGATTTTTACGAACAATCCTCGGAGAACATCTGGGCAGAAACCGGGAAAGTCGTTCGCCAGGCCATCGCCCAATCTGGCCTCTCGCCCGAAGCAATAATTGGCATGAGCTTTGACGCAACCTGTTCTCTCGTCGTCCTGGATGCCGATGGACAACCGCTGACCGTATCTGAAACAGGCGAAACCGAGCGCAACATCATCGTGTGGCGCGATCACCGCGCAATAGATCAGGTAAATCGCATCAATGCGGGTGGATATGACGTGTTGCAATATGTCGGGGGCACGATGTCGCCCGAGCAAGAACCGCCAAAACTATTGTGGATCAAAGAAAACCTGCCCGAAACATGGCAAAAGGCGGGCAAGTTTTTCGATCTGGCAGATTTTATGGTGTACAAAGCAACGGGGACCGACCGCCGCAGTTTGTGTACCAACGTATGCAAATGGACCTATCTGGGCCATGAATCGCGCTGGGACCGCAACTTCTTTGAAGCCATTGATCTGGGCGATTTATTTGACAATGGAAAAGTGACAGAAGATGTCGCGCCCATGGGCGAAAACGCGGGTACCCTGAGTGCAGAAGCCGCTGATTTGATGGGATTGACAACACAAACAGCCGTGGGTGTCGGCATCATCGATGCACATGCAGGAGGCATCGGCGTTGGGGTCAGCGAACCGATTTTGGCATTGATCGGCGGCACATCATCATGCCACATGGCCGTGTCAAAAGATGCGCGATTTATCCCCGGCGTGTGGGGACCTTATTTCGGTGCGATGCTGCCTGGCTTATGGCTCAGCGAAGGCGGGCAAAGTGCAACGGGCGCATTGTTAGATCACACCATTGAGCGATTTGGCATGGTCAAAGAAGAAGACCACTACTGGCATGTACTCACGGGAAAAGAAATCAATGCTGTGTACGCCGAACTCAACGCGTACATCGCCGCAAAAGGCGTGCGCTCAGATTGGACAGAACGGCTGCATATTTTGCCCGATCACCACGGCAACCGCTCTCCCAAAGCCGACCCCAACGCACGGGGAATGATGGATGGCTTGACTCTGGATATGTCCTACAACACGCTGGCGCAAATTTATCACGCGACCATCCAGGCCGTGGCTTATGGCACGCGCAATATCATCGACGAAATGGAAAAACAGGGCTACGCAATTGAGCAGATCAATGCGTGTGGGGGCGGCACAAAAAACGAACTGTGGATACGCGAACACGCCGACGCCACACAGCGCCCCATTCATCTACCCAAAGAACCCGAAGCAGTATTGCTCGGATCCGCAATCCTCGGTGCCGTCGCCGCGGGTGCGTATGCGTCAATCCAGGAAGCGATGGGCGCAATGTGCCACGCGGGCGAAGTTATCGAACCCAACCGAGACACCGCAGATTATCACGCCTGGAAATACGAACAACAGTTGACCCTATACGACCAGCATGTAGCCCGACGCAACATCGACTGATCAGAAATTCGGTTGTGTTTCGCGCAATATCGCATTAGCATGGAATCAATTAAAAATTAAAAATTAAAAATTGTCCCAGCCCGTCCCAGCTACTCAAAAGTGAGAAGCAGACAGATAGCTGATCACTTCAAAAAAACCATAACCTGCATTCATCTATGTTCATCTGCGTTCATCTGCGTTCATCTGCGGATGCTTTCAGAGGAGATAAATCGTGAAACTCGGATACGGCACTTATGCAATGCAAACGGAAAACATCTTTGACGCGCTCCCGCGCCTGCGCGACATAGGTTACGAAGCCCTCGAAATCAACACGGGCGACGACTGGCCCACCGCCCCGCACAAACTCGACGCCACTTCCCGCGAAACACTCGCCAAAACCATCCAGGACCTCGGCTTTGAATCTCCCGTCACCATGGCTCTGATGCCCATCTGCACACAGGGCGATGAACGCCCAGCCATCCTCAAAAAATTTGACGACGCCTGTATCCTCGCCAGTGATCTCGCCTTCGGCGATGCCCCCGGTATTATTGTCAGCACACTCGGCGGACTGCACGGCGAGTGGGACGACGTCAAACACACCTATTGCAATCAACTCGTCGAACTGGGCGACCGCGCCGCCAAACACAATGTCATCCTCGCAACCGAACCCCATGCGGGCCACCCGCTCGACACACCCCAAAAAGTCGATTGGCTCATGCGACAAACCAATCACGACAACGTCAAAGTCAATTTCGACATGAGCCACTTTCACGTTGACGGTATCGACCTCCAGCCGAGCGTTGACCTGTGCGCCCCTTATACCGTCTCCACCCACATCAAAGACGGCCATCGCGTCAACGGACAGGTGCGCTACCTTCTGCCCGGCGTAGGCGATTTCGACCTCGTCGCCTACTTCAAAGCCGTCGCAGCCGCAGGCATCACCGTCCCAATCACCGTCGAAGTCACCGCACAAATCTGGAGACAACCCGACTACGATCCCTGGCCCGTCGCCGAACAATGCTTCAAAGCACTCGACGATGCGCGCACAGAAGCAGGTGTCGCATAGATAAATCGGAGTCACTCATGCCCTACAACATCCTCCTCATTCTGACCGATCAACAGCGCTGGGACTCGCTCGGTTGTTGCGGTGTAAGCGGCGTACACACCCCCAACCTCGACCGCCTCGCCAGTGAAGGCACGCGCTATGACCAGTGCTATGTCAACAACCCGATATGCACGCCCAGTCGCGCCAGCCTCTGGACCGGCAAACACCTGCCCGGCCACGGCGTCTATCGCCTGCACGATGTCTTGCCCCAGGATGAAATCCTCTTTCCCCATCACCTGCGCGAAGCCGGATACGACACCGCGCTCTTTGGCAAGCTCCACGTTGCTGGTCACAGGTGGGAAATGCAATACCGCCACCGCTTCGACGGCTTCAACACCTACGAATGGGCACCCGATCCCAATGGGTATCGGGGATGCGACACTGCGTACTTCCGCTGGCTTGCAATACATCACCCCGACATCCGCCAGCGCTGGAAACGCGACGGCAACCGCATCGGCCATGTCCGCGCCGAAGCCCACTTCACCACCTGGGCTGCCGACCGCACCATCGACTATCTCTACCGCATGCAGGGCACGCATCAACCCTTCTTCTGTTGCATGAGCGTCTTTGATCCCCACAGCCCCTATACAAATTACCCCAAAGAATACGCCGACTATCTCGACATCGATGCACTGCCCGAACCCTTTGCCGTAGATGAATCCTTTGATCACCGCCCAATCGCACACTGGCGGGAACGCAGCAGACGATCTTTCCCATCAACGGACACCCTGCGCGAAAGCCGCATCGGATACCACGCAGCCATCACCCTCATAGACGAACAAATCGGGCGCGTCTTGCAAACACTCGACGACACGGATTTTGCGGACAACACCATCGTCATCTTTGCCAGCGACCACGGCGACATGCTCGGCGACCACGGCCTCACCGTCAAAGGCGCGTACATGTACGACGCCTGCACCCGGGTGCCCATGATCATCCGCGTGCCGGGCGAACCCGGCGATCAAATCATCAACACACCCTGCCAACTTCACGACATTGCCGCAACCGCACTCGCCATCGCCGGATGCGAACAAACTGACCTCATGCCCGACGCGTGCGACCTCCTGAACATCAACGCCTTGCAACAACGCGGCCATGCCGTCTGCATGCACCGCAACTCGAGTATCACGCGCGGAGGCTATCACAACCCGGAATTGCACATCACCATGTGGCGAGAAAACCGCTACAAACTCAGCATCTACCACGCGCCACAACCCGGCCCCGACGATTGCCCCGGCGAACTCTTTGACATGGAAACAGACCCCGACGAAATGAACAACCTCTGGTTTGACGCCAATATGTCCAATACACGCGACAGGCTCATCCACAAACTCACATCTTTTCTCGTACAACAAGACGCACAGGGACGCGCGAGAGGTAGCGAAGCCCTGCCGCCGGGATTTTGGAAAAATTAATCATGACAAAAACCATCATCATGCCCAAATACGGGCTTCAGCAAGACAACGGAACAGTCGTTGAATGGCGCGTCAAAGAAGGCGACCACATCGACAAAGGCGACATCCTCCTCGACCTGGAAACAGACAAAGCCCTCTTTGAATACGAATCGCCCGAAAGCGGCTACGTCCGCAAACTCGTCGCCCAAAACGGCGAAGAAGTGCCAGTGCTCTCGGTCATTGCCATCATCACCGACGAAGCCGACGAAGCCATTGAAGACCTGACACCTACCAGCACCAGCACCCCCACAGAGGAAACGCGCCAAATATCGGATACCGAAGAGCAAAAACCCGTGCTGGAAGCACCTACCCAGCGCATCAAACGCTCTCCTGCTGCCCGCCGCCGCGCCCGCGAACTCAATATTGACCTTGCAGCCATCGCAGGCACGGGTCCAGGTGGCCGCATCGTACTCGCCGATGTCGAACTCGCTGCATCTGCGGCTCCGTCTTCCACCACACTATCGCGCATGCGCCAGGCCATTGGCAAAACCATGGCCTATAGCAAAAGCACCATTCCGCACTTCTATATCGCCACTGAAATCGACATGACCGACGCGGAAACCTGGCGCAAAAACCTCGCCGAAACCGACGCCATCAAGCTCTCTGTCACCGACCTCTTTGTCAAAGCCGCCGCCGATGCCCTCACTCAATACCCGGCACTCAACACCAGCCTTGACGGAGATACCGCCGTTATCGTACACGACACCGTCAACATCGGCCTCGCCGTTGGCACCGATGACGGCCTCGTCGTCCCGGTCATACCAAATGCCGACCAGGCATTCCTGACCGACCTCGCCGACGAACGCGCCCAGCGCGTCGAAGAAGCCAGGCAAGGCAGATTGCGCGGCGATGCCAGTGCCACTTTCACCATCTCGAATCTGGGGATGTACGGCATCACATCCTTCACCGCCATTGTCAATCCCCCTGAAGCTGCCATCTTAGCTGTCGGCGCAGCCATATCTCGCGTTGTCCCCATCGGCGATACCATGACCATCGCCGTTCGCCAAATCGCCGAAGTCACACTCTCCGCTGACCATCGCCTCGTCGATGGCGTGGTCGCTGCTCAATTTTTACAGGCACTAAAACAAAACCTGGAAGACGTAAATAAATTGGAAAGCTGGTTGTAAAAAGGAGCCTTTATGTCCCTACCCTCTGAAATCCTGATCAAAATGTACCGCGCCATGCTCCGCATCCGCCGTTTTGAAGAACAAATATGGGAAGTCTATACCGGCGGCCTCATGCACGGACTCGCGCACCTCTACATCGGCGAAGAAGCCGTTGCTGTGGGCGTTTGCGCTGCGCTACGCGACGACGACTTCATCACCAGCACCCACCGCGGACACGGGCACTGCGTTGCCAAAGGCGGGAACCTCGAAGCCATGATGGCCGAAGTGATGGGCCGCGTCACAGGCCACTGCCGCGGCAAAGGCGGTTCCATGCACATCGCCGACATGTCCGTTGGCATCCTCGGCGCAAATGGCATTGTCGGCGGTGGATTTGGCATTGCCACAGGCGCAGCACTTTCAGCCCAAAAACGCGGCACCGACCAGGTTGCCGTCTGCTTCTTTGGCGACGGTGCCTCCAATCAGGGCATCTTCTTTGAAGTCATGAACTTCGCCGCAATATGGAAACTCCCGGTTATCTACGTCTGCGAAAACAACCACTACGGCGAATACACCCCCACCGGGAACGTCACCGCGGGCAAAAGCATCGCCGATCGCTCTCTCCCCTTCGGCATTCCCAGCACAACCGTAGATGGCAGCGACGCCATTGCCGTGTACGAAGCCACTGCCCAGGCAGTCGAACGCGCCAGAAAAGGCGACGGTGCCACACTCATCGAATGCGACACGTACCGCTATCGCGGGCACCACGTTGGCGATCCCGGAGAAGGCTATCGCTCAAAAGAAGAAATAGAATCCTGGATGGCCAAAGACCCCATCCAGCAACTTCGCACAAAAATTCTGGACGACAACATCGCCTCTGGAGCCGAACTCGATGCGGAAGAGCGCGAAGTCGAAAAAGAAATGGAAAACGCGCTCGAAGCTGCCAAAGCCGCGCCTTATCCCGATGTTGCGGAGGTCAATCAACATGTCTATGCGTGAAATGACTTATGGCGAAGCCGTCAAAGAAGCCATCGCCGAAGAAATGCGCCGCGACCCCACGGTTTTTCTCATGGGCGAAGACGTCGGCAAAGCGGGCACCGTATTCAAAGTACTCACGGGTCTGCACGACGAATTCGGCGACGATCGCGTCATCGACACACCCATTGCAGAAGCGGGTCTCGTCGGCCTCGGCGTTGGTGCTGCGCTTACCGGCTCGCGCCCCATTGTCGATATTATGTTTGGCGACTTCATCACCCTGGCAATGGACCAGATTGTAAACCAGGCCGCCAAATTGCGATACATGTCCGGCGGTCAGGCCATCGTGCCCATCACCATCCGATCCACAATGGGCGCGGGACGCTCCTCTGCCGCGCAGCATTCGCAGAGCTTACACGCCTGGCTCGCGCACATCCCCGGCCTCAAAGTCGCCATTCCCTCCACACCCGCCGACGCCAAGGGCCTCTTCAAAACCGCCGTTAGAGACGACAACCCCGTCGTCATTTACGAAGACAAAATGATGTATGCCCTCAAGGGCATGGTGCCCACCGAAGAAGACTACACCATACCCTTTGGACAGGCCGACATTAAACGCGAAGGCGACGATATCACCCTCATCGCCACATCGAGCATGGTTCACGTCGCCCTTGAGGCTGCCGACGCACTCGCCGAACAGGGCATCAGCGCAGAAGTCGTTGACCCGCGCACCCTTGTTCCGCTCGATAGAGAAACCCTCATCGAATCCGTGATCAAAACCACCCGTGCCGTCGTCATCGACGAAGGCTATAAAAGTTTTGGTATCACAGGGGAAATCGCCTCCATCGTCTATAACGGCGCCTTTGACTACATCGATGCGCCCATCGCGCGCCTCGGCGCAATGGACGTACCCGTTCCGTTTAGCAAACCCCTCGAAGACGCCACAATCCCCACGCCCGAAGATGTGATTCACGCCGTGCAGGACATGAAAATCATCCGCAGATGAACGCAGATAGACGCAGATGAGATCAAGATCACAGCAGGCAATGTAGCGGTGTGTGTACAACTGGCCGTTCCCCAAGCCAAGTTCACCGAGTTTAAACACAAAAAAAATAAGCCCGGCGCTCTGCCGGGCTTTCTTGTGTACAATAAAAAAGTGCCGAGAACGGGACTCGAACCCGTACGGGCGATTAGCCCAAGGGATTTTAAGTCCCTCGTGTCTACCAGTTCCACCATCTCGGCACAGTATGGCAAAAAATAGACAAAGACGCCATGCTTGTCAAACACGCAATTTCCCATACAAGTAACCGGTCAATCTCATCATCGAGATTGACCGGTTGATTTTTGGAGGTGCCGGGCGGATTCGAACCGCCGATAAAGGCTTTGCAGGCCTCTGCCTTACCGCTTGGCCACGGCACCTGATATGCTATGTGATCTGCGAAGCGTTAAAATACCGTACTTTATATCGAATGTCAAGGGGTGGGGTATTACCGCGCTGCCCAGTTAATGCCGCGTCGCTGGATCTCTTTTGCCTCTGGTACATCAAAATCTACGGCTTTGTGTCCCAGGGAAGAGTAAAATACGCGCCCCTCTCCCCACATACGCTTCCAAACCACGGGCATCACACAGCCATTGACCCAGGGAGCCACATCGGTCTCAAACGTCGTCGTCACCAGCACTTCATTACCCGGATCGGTATGCATATAATACTGCTCGGAATGCATCGCAAAATCGCTCAGACCCGCCACAATCGGATCGTCCGCTTTCTCCGGCACAATATTGACTTCATAATCTTTCACCCCACCCGGATGCGACACAAACTGCCCGCCCGTCATCCACTGATAGGCCGTATTATTGCGAAACGCATCGCACATCCCCCCGTGCCACCCGGCCAGTCCAACGCCGCTCTTGACCGCCCCTTGAAGCCCCTGCTCCTGTTCTCTTTCAATACTACCCATCGTCCAACACGGCACAACCACGCTCAGTTCCGACATATAATTCGCATCCGTATAAACATCCATTGAATCGCGAACATCTACGTCAAATCCATCTGCTTCCAGCAGCGGTGCAAAAACATCCACACATTCCTTTGGCTCGTGCCCTTTCCAACCACCCCATACCATCAAAGCTTTCTTGCTCATCTTTATCTCCTTTTTTTAATCTATCAACTGCCCAGCGCAAAGGCCAGACCTCGTTCTTCTGCTGTTTTCTTCAAATCATTTAACGTAACCGCATTCAACGGTATGCCATGTGTGCGATACGCATTGCGCCGCAGGGCTTCAGGCTCACCCGGAGCAAATAACCGATCCACCCCAGGTGCTCTTTTACAGTCGTGAATCTGCTGAATCGCATTGTCAACCCGCGCCTTGAATCGCGCCACATCTTCAAAAGCACCCACCCGAATAGCCGCCACAAAATGACCATCTTCACCCGCATGCGGTCCCTCTTCCATATTGCCCAATTCAGTGCCATAACTCGCGCCGGACAGCATAGAAGACAAAATCCCCATCACCATCGCCAGAGCCACACCCTTAAATTGCCCAATCGGCATCAGCAGGCCATCTATCGCCTTTACAGGATCGGTCGTCGGCATCCCGTCCGCATCCATAGCCCACCCTTCTGGCAAGGTCAGTCCTTTTTGTTCATATACGCGGATTTTCCCATGCGCAGAGCCGGAAAATGCCGCGTCAAAAACAATGGGAAATTTCCTACCGGCGGGAATCGCCACACTCAAGGGATTGATACCCAGGATACGCTCGGCACCTCCCCACGGAGCCATTGTGGGCAAGGCATTGGTCGTCGCAACCCCGATCATATTGCAATCCAGCGCCATACGCGCAAAATACCCCACGGCACCGCAGTGATTACTGCCCCGAATACCCGCGGCTGCTATACCAATATCTCGAGCGCGTGCAATCACCTGCTGCATCGCAAACGCCGTCCCAATCTGCCCCATAGAATTGCCCCCATCCACCACGAGACACGCCCCATTATCCTTCACCACCTCGGCTTTGCCATTTGGATCTACGCCGTCAACCGTCAACTTACTCACGTATTCGGGAACGCGCAATACCCCGTGCGAATGCACCCCGCTGAGATCGGCATCCACCAGCGAATCCGCCAACAAATGGGCATCCTCTGCGCGCATCTCACACATCTCAAAAATCGCCTGCACCAGATCCAACAGCGCCCCAGCAGCCACGCGCGTTTCACTCTCCATTGCACTATCCCTCAAAAATCTCTCTAAATTTTTGGGGTACGGGTCTAATTCTCCGATTGCTATAATCGAGAAACACAATGCCCGTCTTTGCCCGCGCCACCTCTCGCCCATCAGATTTTGCACACAAAAGATAAAACAAATCACATCCCGTACGCGAAAAATCGCACACCGTCACATCGCCCACCAGTGTCTCGCCGTAAAAAGCCTCGCTTCGAAAAACAATCACAGCATCGATCATCAAAATACCCACGCCATCCACATCCAACTCAGTAAAACCATGCGAGGCAAATAACCGTGCACGCACTTCGTGACACAGAGACAACACCGCATCGTTGCCCAGATGCCCGCCGTAATTGATATCTGAAACTCGCAACAAAATTTCGGTCGTAAAGATGAACTCATCTGGCAATGCCAACTTCACCCTACCCATCAAAAAATCCTCCAAAAGTACGAATCTACGGAACACTGATGTTACGCATATCTGCACAATATAATGGGCCTGTCATTTTGAGCGGAGCGCAGCGGAGTCGAAAAATCTACTACCAACGCAGGTGGAATAGATGCTTCGGCTCCGTTCCACTCCGCTCAGCATGACAAAACTACAGACCTGCGTAACGTCAGTTCCTAATTTTTAATTCGTCCCACATGCCGATCTTCGTATTTCCCCTTTAAAAATTTTTCTGGATTGAGTTCTTCTGGCAAATAATGCCATGCCGTGCTATAGCGCGTGCGATTGCTGTGATTGTCATTCGAACCGTGCAGAAGATTGGCGGAAAACAGAACAACAGTACCAGCGGGAATGATCAAATCAACAGCCTGCGATTCATTGACCTCTGTCCAACTGCCGTGCCTGCCTATATTTCTGCGATGCTCGACAATCTCGCCCATCCGATGACTGCCGGGCACCACCCGCAAACACCCATTCTCCAGATCGGAATCTTCCAGATAAATCCCGCAACTGATAATGCGGTCTGTATCGGTCCCAAAATAATAATTGTCCTGATGCCAGCCCGTTGACGTGCCGCCATTGGGCAACTTCGGAAAAAACTTGGTGCCAAACAAATCGATATTTTCACCAATCAATGCCGCCACACGGTCTAAAATCGCTGGCTCGCGCGCCAGTTCCAACACGCGGGCATCGACTACGCAAACGCCCTGAATTTTGTGCAACAAACCCGCCCGGGGCACACCTCGCTCGTCTAACTCGAGCGTCCAGTGCGGCACCTGCTCGGTCAGCTTGCGCCCCTCTGCGACCAACTCATCAAAAACCTGCTTGTAATAGGCCAATCGCTCGCCCTGGATCAGAGCTTTAAAAACGAGATACCCATCTTCTCGAAACTGCTGCACCTGTTTGTCTGTCAACATAAAAACCTCCCTCTTTCATTTCTCACCGCGAATCTCCCGATTCAACTTCGCGGCTTTCACCAGCTCGCGCTCCAACAATTTATAATAAGCCGCAGAATCCATCGTCGCTTTTTTCTTTATCAGAGCCTGCACCTCGTCAATCGCCTTGCCATAAGCTGCAACAAGCGCGGGCGAAGCGCCTTTGGGAACGCGAAAATTGAGCAAAAAACAACGGTCTGCCAACAACCCATCGCCCTCGTCAATATCGGACAGACGCGTACCCAAACCATCGCCATTATCGTCTAAAATCGCGTTCTCTGTCGCAATCAGACCCTCACTCAAAAACCACGCATCTGTCAATGAAGATGCTTGTATGCAAATCTCCAGAACCGAAATGCGGTCATCGCGATTCTGATCGGCACTGCCATCCTCCAATGCCTGCACAAAAAAACGCATAAATTGCGTGGCATTGCGCTGATCCGTACTGCGCGTACTCGCGCATATAATACGCCCATCTCGACTCAGCGCATTGACAAAAGGCGCGCTCATCGACGCACTATTAACAACAATAATACGCCGTGCGGATATCGACCTCAACAATCCATCCAGATTCTCCACTGTCAAATCCGCACCCGGAATATTCAACTTGCCAATCTGGCGCCGATAGCTCCCGTGTCCAATCAAAAAAATGAACACATCGTCGCCCGGCGTTACCCGCTCTGACAAACGACGGATCGCATTGCGAATACCTCCTATTGACGACACACCATCGGCATTCTCACCCGTCTCATTTACCAATTGCACATTTGCTGCGGGATGATCGCATCGATCAATCAGCACCCGGCGCAAACGCTGCCCCCAATCGTCAAACCGCTCGGCATACACATCCTCCCCACCGCTACCGCTGATAATCACATCAAAAACAGCGGCATCCGCCTGTGCCAACATCAACATCCAAATCGGGAACACCCACAACGCGCTTTTTTTCACGGCTCTCCCCGCTTCCGTCTCAAATACCATTCAACGCAAAGCAATAACACGAGTAGAATATAAAAAGGTGGAAAATGCCACAACGGAAAACGATCCAACCGCGCATGAGCCTGATCTGTATATGGAATCTGCTCGGCCAATTCGTCCAGCGCGTCCAACGCAATAAATTTGCCCTCCGTGTGCTCAGACAAGTGCCTTAAAAAGTCGGGATCATAACGCGCAGACAAAAACTCGAGATTATCCGGACGCGCCAGCACAGCCGCGTCCAACTGCCCAACATCCGCGCCATCGGCACCGCGTGCAATAAGTCTTACGCGGTGCAATCCCGCTTCTGTAGCTTCAAAAGTCGCAGAATACGCACCCACCTCGGCAATAGATTCAGAAATCGGCAACCTGATCGTCCCGCCATTCGGTATCTCGACCAGCACATCAACGGACAGCCCTTCGCGGGGTTCAAAAAGAGAATCGCGCACCACAAACTTCAAATCGCGCATGTCCCCCACCACGACATCCTCGCCGCTATCGATCATCGTCACAGGCTCGGGGACCCGCATCGCCAGCAAACGCGCCAACTGCCGCCAAAAGCGTTCGTGGGCGGCATCGTCAACATTCTGCATCATCTGCCACTGCCATGTCTCGCCCGTGCCCAGTGCCGCACTCAAACCCTCTCCATATCGCTGCCAGGCAAACAGCGGTTGTCCATCCACAGCTTCAGACTCGGTATCCACCGTCGCCATCACCGTTGCACCAGCGCGCACAGACGCAAACGCATTAACCCCGTAAAGCGCGGATAAATTCGCCCACTGCTCGGCATTGACTTCGGCATCTTCGCTCAAAGACCAGACCCCCGACAATAAGCCTTCAATCGTAGGCTTAGCGCGAAAAGCCACATCGTCGTAATCGCCTGCCGGCCCCAATACAACGGGCAACATCGGTTCAATAGCCGAATGTGCCCACCCGCCCTCTGAATATGCGCGCGGACCGCCCAGCATCAAAAAACTGCCTCCCCGTTTGGACACAAATTCCCGCGTCAAATTGAGTTGTGCAAGAGAAAAGAAATCGCGCTCAATATCTCCCCAGATCACCAGATGGTAGCGAAAAAGCTCTGAGATATCTGAGGGATACCCACTTGCCAACTCCGATTTTGACACGCCAATGCGAATAAAAACCGCTTCGTCATAACGCGGTGCATTCAACGCCTGATCGTCAAAACCCTCAAAAAGGGGATTCGCCATCGTAGCATCGCGCCCCCGAAATACAAACTTGCGTTCGGCACCAGAAATGCGAACCAGACTCGACAGCACAAGTTGTGGCGCCCCGTCTAAGGCACGCCTCAAAAACTTGCCCTCCCAGTTGGGTCGCCCGCTAAAATACAAAATGCGAAAAACGCGCTCGCGATTATCCACCAGAATATCCCGCGCATTATTCGCAACAATGCGATCTTTGGTCGCAACACCCGTAGTATCTGCCAAACGCACACGCACGCGATGAGCCAGCCAGCCATCTCCTTGCGGATCAAAATGGAGCCGCACGTAATTCTCTTCTTGCGGTCCCACAATAGAAAGCGGTGACGACGCCACCACCCGCTTGCCGTCCAACACCTCAACCATTACATCTTCACTACCCAACCCCTCGGCCACCACCCGCGCCGTAACCGCCACCTCATCGGACCGCACGCGCGACACCGACACATCGGCCAATGCCAGATCGCGCCAGAGATCATCGCGTCCTACCCCCACCGTAAAAACAGGCACATCGCTGGGCAAATCCGTTATCTGAACAGGCGTGGCACTTTGCTGCACCCCATCGCTAAACACCACCACAGCCGACACTGCAGCACCCGACATTTGCTTGAGCACCCCGCGAACTGCGCCGACAATATCTGATTGTCTCTGATCAAACGCGAGGCCTTCAACCTCATTTACACGCGATGTTGTACTGCCAAACCGAAACCGCGCCACCTGGTGAGACTGCGTCAACACGCGCTCAAAATCCGACGCCTGATACGCCTCCACAAATCGTTCTGCTCGCGTCTGTCCACCATTTTCGGATACCGTCATACTGCGGGAATCGTCGAACAAAACAGGCACAAAATGCGTACCAGGCTCCAACTTCCGCGCCACCAGCGCAGGCCCCAATAACAAAAACAGCACCAGCGTTAATGCCAGCGCGCGCAACCCGATCAACACCTTTGAAAGCGCGGGTCGTCGCCTGTGCCAGAACCCCACACCCGCACAAAAAACAACGCCGAGCAAGACCAGCGCCACAGGCCATGCGACATCCAGTGCAAACCGCACATCGCGATACGCAACGGCGCGATCTCCAGCCAATAAATGTAATAACCAGTCAGTCACTTCTCACGTTCCGTCAATGCCTTGAAATACTCGGCAACACGGGTGCGGTATTGCTCGGGGATTTCATCCGCCTTGCCAGCGGAAAATCCATAATCGCTTTTTCGCTCGCGAATCAGATCCGACAATTCTTCGGCAGACAGCGTCAAAGGCTTGATCGCGCGATCAAAAATCAAATCGTATTGCGGCACCGCCCCCTCGCGATAATAATCGCGCCCAATACCCGCCAGATCTTCGCGGATACCCGTCAAACGCTGTCGCACATCCAAATCAGCCGGCAAAAGCGACTCGGCCTCGCGCAATCGATCCATCCAATCGCGAAAACCGCCTTCGGCAAAACGCCGCAACTCGTCGGGGTTTCGCGGTCCCCATCCAAATCGCCCGTCATCCCTTTCTCCTTCCATCACACTCTCCAAACGCTCCTGTGCCCGCTCCAGCGCTTCCAGATCATCGCGCACCAGAAATTGCGCGACGCCATCGAGTTTTTCAGCCGCCAAATCCAATTTCTCCTCCACAGCGCGCTCGTGTGTTTCCGATGCCTGCCACGCCCCCAATCTCACCAATCGCTCGCCCGCTTGCATATCTTCAAAAATACCCTCTCGGCTCGTCTCGCGCAGCCAGTCATTGAGCTTTTGCGCCATCAAACCCTGGCTTTCAGCGGCCTTTTCTGCCAACGCACTCGCCTCTTCCATCATATCCCGGAACTCATCGGCCGTGCGTTGCTTGCCTTCGAGCATCTCTCTCAACCCACGCTCCGAATCAGACAGCGTTCCGCGCTGCGCCTGCTGATCCTGTGCCTGCGCGACCAAACCGCGCTGTTGGGCGCGCAAACTGTCCATATTTTCTTGCAACATTTTCATGCGCTCAGCAGCCGCCCCGCGCGATAAATTGCCCAATTGCTCCTGCACATCGCGCAATGCGTCTAAAGCTCGATTGCCCGCAGCCCGCGCCCGTTGCAACTGATCGTTCTCCATATTTTGCGCGCTGCGACTCATTTGCCGCCGCGCACCTTCCAATTGCTCCCGCGCCTGCCGCGCCTGTTGTGGATCCATATCCCCGGAAGCAATCTCACCATTGACCGCATCGAGCGCATCCATTGTCTGACGCTGCGCCTCGCGCAACTGCTCCAGGCGGCGTTTGGCCTCCTCGCGCGCTTCGCCATCCAGTTTTTCCACCTCTGAAATCAACTGCGCAACATCTTCGTTAATCGCCGCCTGCCGTCTCGTCAATTCCTCAATTTTGTTTTGTGCCTCTGCCGTCTCGGCGAGTTGCTGTTGCAGGGTAGATGCCTCTTCCCGAAAATCTCGTCGCTGCGCCAACTCCAGGCCATCCAACTCGCGTTGTTGTGCCTGGCCCCCACCGCCTCCGCGCTGTCGCCTGCCTTGCACCACTTCAGACTCTCTCGGTCTTCTCTGCAACAGGTGCCGATAAGCGCGCTGAGCGTGCCCCCATGCCCTTGCCAATGCCGCATCCGGATCGTCAAAAGGCGCCTCGCTCAGTGCCCCTATAACACCCGCAAACTCGGCTTCCAAATCCGCTGCCGGATTCCTCACAGAACCCTGAACATTTTCTTGTGCTTCAATTATAGCGTGCTTCTGCTCATCGTATTCTTCCCGGTCCATTCCCGCTGCGCCTTTACGCAAATTCCAGATCGCAATAATCACCTGTTTCTGACCCTCCACACCACCCTGCTGTCCCCTGCCCTGTCCCTGCTGACCGCCCTCGTTACTCACAGCCTGGCGATAGAGCCGTTCAAAAGGCCGAATCTCCAAAAAATAGGGATCGCCCAGATTCTCCACCTCAGACCGTCCCGGCTTGCCATCTTCTGCCCAAACCGTCCAGGTGATAAAATCGCCCGCCGCGAGACCCAGATCTTCCAATGCCATCGGATACTCACCCTCTGCACTCTCTATCCGCGTTGTCTCCGTCTTAAGAGAAATCCGCACGGGATCGCGCCCTGCCACCTCGTATTGCAAACCGTAATCCATAAGCCTGTAATCATCTTTTATCGAAAACCCAAAAGCCACTTCCTCTATTGCCGTAGCCTCGTCATCTCCACGCGGAAAACGAACCTGGATGCGCGGCGGCTGATCGATCTTCGCCGTAATTTTATACGCACGCGCATACTCATTTTTCTCGCCATCCGCATCTTGCAACGCCACCTCGTATGTACTGTTCTCTACAATCGACAGCACACCTTCCCACACGGCATCATCTGAATTTTTCAACGCCATTTCTTCTACACCATCCAATACCAGCACTGCCTTCTCCAACACTTTATTCACTGTCACCGACACTACCACCTCCGTGCCTTCGGGCGCTGTAATATCGCCGCCATAAGGCACATCCCTGTCCTCCATCTCCAAATAGTCGGGATAGCGATACAAAAGCCCAATCGACACGACTTCGGGCGGCGTCCACACCGAAAGTGCATAGACATCCGAACGATAAGCCCCAACCTGCACCTGATATTCTGTATCCGCATACAAATCGCGCAATTGATGGGCAAACACATCGCCAGTCTCTCCAGGCTCTAAAGGTGCGGTTTGCCAGTCGCCACCCGATGCTCGCCACTGAATCGCCTTACTCGCCCCTGAGAGATCTGTCGTCACCCACACCATCTGATGCGCCCCGCGCCGAACCCGCGCATCGCCCGGTTCAACAGTATAGGGTAATGGCAAAGTCGGTACAGAAAACAACCGTCCCGCAATATCGCCCAGATCAACCTGCCACAGTGCCAGAAGCAACACAACAGCCCCCAACCCCCACACCCCAACAACCGCGCGACGCACACGCTTCAAAACGCGCAAATCAATCACAGGAGGAGCCTGTATCGCCGACAATTCGCGCACCTGCTGAAACACCTGATCGGTCATCCACTCGGAAACCGGCGTTGACCCGTGCAGCGACACACTGCTCACAATCAGGTCTTCCAGCTCGGGATGGTGTGCGTCGAGAAACAACGCGATCTGCTCTCGCGTCACCACCGTCCGCTGCGGTACATACAACCATTTATAGCCCGCGCCAACGACCAGAAGAAGAAATGCAAGAACCGGCAAAACTACAGGCACGCGATCCACAAAAACCACCACAGCGCACAATCCGATCAACAAGCCCAAAAACACCGCGCCAAATATCAGCCGGCCTTGCAAACGCCGCCGCCGTTCAAACTGCGCGGCAACTTCGCGGATCGCGTGTTCCAATTTAAGCGGTAGCAATGGTATCATGTCCGTACTCCTCGCGCACTCAAATACGCGGCGTAAAAATGTTCAATCACAAGCAAGGCGAGCAAAAATCCAAGCACCCAGCGGCCGTATTCATACACAATCGAAAGATCAGCCGATTGTTTGCCATCTCTCTGAAATAACACGGGCGCATCACACAGCCGAATCTCAAATTCCGCGGGCGTTATCCGCGCCAAATCGCTCTCTCGATCCGCAACATTGACCGATGCGATTTGCGTCCCCCACTGATATACGCCGGGAGCGTGGAATATGCGCGTATCGCCAACTACAGAATCCAATCCCTCTGGTCCCGTAACCCGTTCCACTGCATCAGAAGTACTTATGGCATCACCCACCAGATAATCTGTCTCGATCTCCCGATCACCGGATAAATAGCGCAATGTCTCGTGCAACAAAGGTACAAACCGCGGCGTTCGCGCCAGATTTGACCGATCAAACCCCATCCCACCGGTCCAGACCACAATGCGACCCTCTCCTATTTTGCCTTCGACAATAGCGGGCATCAAATCGTCGTACTTTGCCAGCACCACGGCTGAACTATCTGCTGTCAAAATGTGATAATTCTCATAGCGCACAGATGAAAAATCGTTAAACCGCGCTCCCCTGAAAGGACGAAAAATGGGGTGTTCCAAATCGACCCACGCCAGCGCGGCATACCCCGCATCCTCCACCCCTGAAACCCGGATATTCGCGCGCGCGAGCAAAGCATTTACAGACTGGATATCGGCATCCTTGCGAAGCGGCAAAAACAGCGCGCCACCTTCTTCAACATATTTTACAACCTCGATCCCGGAAGTCACATCCTCGGCAATCACCACCGAACCCATAAGTTCTCCCGACCAGATCAAACGCCAGTCTGAGCCCTCGGGCACCGCAGCCTTAAGCATAAACTGCGTAACCTCCGAAGTATTCAACACCGCGATGGGATGTTGCGGTTTGGCAACCCACGCAAAAAAACGGCGATCATCTCGCCTCAAGCCATCGGCTCCGGCAAGTCCGACATATCCGTTTATCCCATCCTCCAAAGGCAAGGAGAAAGCCACCTGCGTCGCATTGCCCTGCAATACCGTCACACCGCGCGTTTCTACCACTTCGCCATCGACCACCAGTTGCACAGCAAGCGCGCCTTGCCCAGACCAATTTCTCACCCGAGCGCGAACCCGTAATACATCGTCCTTTCCAGCCCGCACAGCGAGCGCGTCAACCGACGCATTTGACACCTGGGAGGTCCCCACATCCACAGCATTGAGTTTGATCGCACCCGGCAAACGCCATCCCATATCGGACACCGGCATGCCACTCGCCTGAAAATCGCTAATCACATGCACCACGCGCCGCACCTGAGCGGTATCGGCTGCAAAAACATGCTCAACCGCTTGAAGAGCCGCAGCATAATCGGTATGTGCCCACGTCACATCGGCGATCTCAATAGCGCGTCGCACATCTGCCACATCACCCGAAAGCGGCACATCAACCATGGCCTGTTGTGCAAATCGCACAAACCCAACCCGATCCCCCGGCGCCACAGTCTCCAGCACGGATTTCGCCTCTATTTTTGCGCGTTCCCACACCCTCTCATATCCCATACTCAGCGACACATCCATCGCAATCACATGATCAGTCGTTCCCGAAGATACCGCTTCAGCATCCAACATCATCTCTTGAAAAGGCCGCGCAAACGCAAGTGCCAGAGCGACCAGCACCGCCATTCGCAACAACATCAACACAATATGTTGAACGCGCCTGCGCTCAATCACCTCGCGCTTGACATCGGGCACAAACATCAAACTGCTAAACCGCACGGTCTCGCGCTCTGGACGGCGAATGCGATGCACAAAATAGGGAATGCCAATCAGCGCAACACCAAATGCAAATAGCGGGATCAGCAACCCCATCACACACCTCCCCGCGACCGTCTGCTCGGCGCGATCAGTCCATCGTTGCGCCGATGTAAAAACCGGTGCAGTGCCATATCCAGAGGTTCAGAACACGCGAACTCTTCGATATCGATTTCCGCTGACAAACACGCTTCTCTTATTGCATCAAAATGTCGCCTGCGATTTTCCAAATAAGCTTCGCGCACCTCCTCTGGCACGGCAAATTGCTCGCGGCTGTCCTCGGCATCCACCAGCGTCACCGACCGATCAAAAGGAAACGTCTGCTCAGCCGGATCGCTCACCTGCAGCACCAGCACATCGTGACGCTGCGCCCTCAGGGAACGCAAATGCAAAATCATCTCATCTGCCGGATGCAACAAATCGCCGATCAACACCACCATGCCCCGCGCAGGCAACACATCGCCCATCACCCGCAACGTCCCCGCTGTATCTGTCTCTTCACCTGCGGGCCTCAAATTGTCGATCTCCATCAAAATGCGATGGCGTTGCCCGTCTCGACGACGCGCGGGCACATGTGCAATCAATTCCCGATGATAAGCGGCAAAACCCACGGCATCACCCTGACCGGAAGCCAGCATCACCAGACACGCCGCCAGCATCTGTGCATACCGAAACTTGTTCACTTCTCCCGAACCATAGTCCATAGACGCGCTGCAATCCAGCAAAATAGTAGAACGCAAATTGCGCTCATCCTGAAACTGCTTCACATGCAGCCGATCACTCCGCCCGTACAGCCGCCAATCCACAAAACGCAAATCATCGCCCCACGCGTAGGGACGATATTGGGCAAACTCGACCGACGCCCCGTGGTGAATACTGCGATGCGATCCACCTTGCAACCCGGAAATAACCGTACGAGCCAGAAGCTCCAGATCCGCAATACGCGCAAGTTCGGCAGGATCGAGATATGTGTACAAATTCATGGTTCCTTCACCCTATAAATCGCGCAACCCGTTTAACTATTGCTCTGTCAAAAAAATTTACTGATATGTTTTTCAGATAGACTGGTTTGCGGCTTTAGGCATGCCGCAATGACAACCGCTGTTCGTCACTCCGGCGTAGGCCGGAGTCCAGTGGATTTAGACACGAAACTTATTTGACAGAGCACCATTTATTCTTTTCGTAATGGACTGCTCTCTGGAGAAATCAAATTTACAGTCGGAAAATCTGTTTTGTAGCGCGCTGCATCTCGAGTTAGCAGGGATATTTTTTCAACTGAGGCGTGTGCGCCTATAAAAAAATCGGGTAATGGCGAACGCCGTATCCCACCGCGCTTACGATATGATAAAAAAGCCTTGCCGGCTGAAAAAAGAGCTTCCTTCGGAATTTGGCGCATCTGAAATTTGCCCTCTTTTAACACCTGCTCTAATTCTTCAATATTTTCATAACCGATTGACACTTCGGCGTAAATGATCGGATTGATGAGAAACTCGTGAGTATCACGATATTGTCCAAGCATTTGTAAAGACCACTCTGCCCAAACGGGATCGTTTTCAAAGACATCTAAAATGACATTGGAATCCACGAGCATACCCGTCATTTTTCACCCCGGGTCAATGCCATAATCTCATCCGTAGTCATTTTGATTGTAGCAGACCCCAACAGACTTTTATAGGGATTTTCTTTTGACTTTTTTACCAGATAAACACGACCATTTTCTTCCACAAAATCGACTTCTGATTTTGGCCCAATCCCCAATACTTCACGCACCTTTTTGGGAATGGTCACCTGTCCTTTACTCGTCACACGCATCGCTCATTCTCCTGAAAAGTGATATGTATCCATCAGTTATATTTGTAAAATATGCAAAAATAGGCTTTAATATCACAGAAGTTTCGAGACTATTGTATATTGTTCTACAACAAAAAATATGTCTTTAGAGGCAAATAAAGGAGTAAGCCTATGATTGAAGTGCTCTCCAAACCTGCTGATCAAATCAGCATCAGCGATATTGAATCGCTGATTGATTCAGAAGTTCCTGAAAGTGAACAAATCGAGTTCAAAGAAAGTCTGCCAGCGAGAAGAAACTCCACCGATCCATGGATCGAAGGCGAGAACACAATCGGCAACCCAGCAAAAGACAAGATACTCGAGGAAGTCGTCGCCTTCGCAAATGCGTATGGTGGCGTTTGCCTGCTGGGTATAAAAGAGTCCCAGACGAAACCGCCAGTTGCTGCCGAAATTTCACCAATTCCGCGATGTGCAGAGTTGGCGGAACGCCTGAAGTTGGTATTCCGCGATTGTGTGGACCCCCAACTTCCTCAGATCGAAATTATCCCAATAAAAACCAATGGTGAAAGCGGTGTGATTATCTGTCGTGTTGGGCAATCCCGGCTGGCACCCCACCGCGTGACAAGAACCCTTGTTTGCCCTATCCGACAATCTGATCGATGCGAGAAAATGACAATGCGACAAATCCAAGACCTGACACTGAACATATCACGCGGACTCGAACGTTTGGAAAGACGACTTTCGGAACGCTCGGAACGGTTTCAGCAGGAATTTGAACGCATTGAAGAACCAGAAAAAGCTTTTGGTATCCGAGCAACAGCCATACCCGTGGGAGACAAAATCCCATTTGACCGCATTTTCCGCCAAGGTCGAATCATCGACGATCTCTCTGAACCGTGGCGATCAGCTTTGCAAAGGAAAGACGGCTCTCGAAGGAAAGACGGCTCTCGAATATACGATGATCAGCATAACGAACCTACCCATTGGCGACCGATACTACGCGGTGCCCGGGCAGAATACTTTTCCGAGGACGCTCACCCTCATAAGCTACCTAAACAAATATACAGAGAAATTCACTGCGACGGGCTAATTGAGTTGGCACATTTATCGGGGACTGATGAGTCTCCAGAAAGTCAAGATCTTATCCTCCTACCAGCTTATCCCCTCGTTCTATTTGCGAACTTGATTACTCAAGCCCATCGTTTGAGAAATCAAGCCAGTGTTCCTATCGCGGAATATGCTGTTGAGGTGGAAATACATGTTAAAGGAGTCCCTGTAATAGTGCCATGGAATAGATATCGTATATCGTCAGGGAAATTAGCTCCAGGCACGATAACATTCCCTCGCTACTCGCTCGGTGATTCCAACGAGGGTAATGATCTCCTTAATTTATTTTACCGAGATTTCGTGAATTCTCTTGGTCAAGACATCGGTCCTGAGGAAAACCCGTTAGCGATACCGAATTGGCCCAATTGAGTATCAATCCGTTGTGAATAGGTCAAGAGACCGGCGAATCGTAGCAATCAATTCTTTCTTAGAAGCTGTTTTAAAATTAATACCTGATGTTACGCATGTTAGGCGTTTTGTCATGCTGAGCGTAGCCGAAGCATCTTTTCCACCTGAGTTGGTAAGAGATTCTTCGACTCCGCTGCGCTCCGCTCAGAATGACAGGGCAATAGCGCATCGCCGAGAAGGGGCAAAATGAGTTTTAAAACAGTCTCTTAAAACCCTTGTCATTATCTCTGTCCCAGAAAACGGTTGTGCAGTGATTGGTATCGAAATGAGTGCCTTTTTCATCGAACTTCTTTTGTTCACAGATATAAATGACAGGCTTTCCCAGTCCCTCCGCATAACCAGCCTCCCAATACGCACCAGAATTGTCATGAGAGAGTTCAGCAATCACAAATGCTGCATCTCTAATCTGGACGCATAATGTTATCTATAATCCCAGCCTGCGAAACATCGCGCAGATCGACAAGTTCATAGCCGATACCGTCTTTCACCGCTGGTTTCACAACGTCTCGGATAAAGGCGTCAAGATTGTCGTCGTTGAACTGCATGGCGATAAAGCCGTAGTTACCACTGAACTGACCACGTTTTTCCGCTTCATACTGCTCCCATCCATTGAGGCTGAGATTGAATTCCCTAAGCATATCACCAGGTACTGATGAATCACTATAAATGATAGTTCCCCGTTCTTTCAAATCTTCAATGAGTTGAAGGGCAAATTCAACACTCGGTGCCTCAATGGCATCTTGAATTGCATAAATATTAATAAGTTCTGGAGTCCCTGATTCCGATACTCTATCTCCAATATATCGAATAAGGTTCATTGCCTGCACCGCAGGGCTTATGAATTTGTTAGCAGTCAAGCTTATAGTCTCCTCACCCTACACCAAATCCGCTTCCGGCGGTTGAATAGTCTCCAACAGCCGATTGATAACATCCTCGGCGTTTACGCGATCGGCTTCGGCTCTGAAATTGGTCAAAATGCGATGGCGCAACACATTGGGCGCAACCGCTTGAACATCGCCAAAAGAAACGTGGTATCGCCCCTTGAGCAGTGCCCGCGCCTTTGCCCCCAGCAACAACCCCTGCACGCCGCGTGTGCCCGCGCCCCAACTCACCCATGAACTCACAAAATCCGGTGCCGTATCGCCCGGGCGGCTCGCCTGCACCAGTTGCACCGCATAACGCGCCACAGGCTCGGCAAGAGGAACCATCTTCACCAGCCTGGCAAAATCGAGCATATCTGCACCCGAAAACACAGGCTCGACCTCTTCAGCCTCAATTGACGTCGTGCGCGTAGCCACATCCAACTCTTCATCTTCCGTCAAATAATCGATCCAGATATTCATCATAAAGCGATCCAACTGCGCCTCGGGCAAAGGATAGGTCCCCTCCAACTCAATGGGATTCTGCGTTGCCAAAACGTAAAACGGTTGCTCCAGCGCGTGCAAATTACCCCCTATCGTAACCTGCTTCTCCTCCATCGCCTCCAGCAATGCAGCCTGCGTCTTGGGCGGCGTGCGATTAATCTCATCCGCCAGCAAAATATGCGTAAAGACAGGTCCCGAAATAAACCGCAACTCGCGATGCCCGCCCACGCGATCCTCATCGATAATCTCTGTACCCGTTATATCCGAAGGCATCAGATCTGGCGTAAACTGAACGCGCTTAAAATCCAGGTCCAAAATTTTCGCAATCGTACGCACCAGCAACGTCTTCGCCAAACCCGGCGCCCCCGTCAACAAACAATGACCGCCGCTAAACAACACAATCAACAGCGACTCAATAACCTCATCCTGCCCCACGATCACCTTGCGAATCTGCTCCATCATCCGCGCTCGACCATCGCGCAACTTGCCTATCGCCTCGGCTTCAAATGGCGTTTCTCGTTCTTGAATAGTCTCTCCCAAAAATCACCTCAATTATTTTAATGCGTCATCGCATACACCACGATATTAATACCCATCGGATACGCCTTCGGCGCGGAAAAATTGCGGAAATACTCGTAATTCTCGCCCTCGCGTTCCCAGCCATCACCCAAATCCGTATTGTGCATCACCACGACCATCAACCGCCCGTCCTGATCAAAAATACCCTTGCAGTGCGCCTCAGAACCGTATTCGTCATAGCGCCCGGCCCAGCCCTCATACGTCAAACCAGTCGATTGCCAGTCCCAGAAACTCCCCAGCCCCGGTACCTGCGGCACCTCCTTAATATCAAACACAATGTGAAACAACTCGTGATCCAGCGGAATATCCACCAAAGGGAACTCATCGGGCGGCAACACCTGAGAAATCTCGTACTCCCAATTTCGCCACGCATCGTCCCCCCAGAAATCATCCACCAACAAAAAACCACCGCGCAACAAATACTCGCGCAACCCCTCCTGCTCGGACACACTCAAAGCCATCCGCCCCACTTCGAGCATATAAACAAAAGGATACTTAAACACCTCGGGATCATCGAGACGCACAACCACATGCTTAAACCGCCCGTCTTCGGTGCGATTCACATTGAGCGTTGTAATTTGAGACAATCGCAGAGAAAAATTCTCATCCGACTCGGGATAATCCACCGACCAACTGCCCCGCCGCCGCCGATATCCCCAATCATCATCACCCGTATAATTCGAATATTCAATGCGACAAAACGTAAACGTATTGCCCGGAAAAATATCGCGTTCCATCCGCTCAATAGGGCCTCGCCGTCTGCGCCCAAACTGTGCATCGACATCCCACTCGGGCATCAACAGCACCAACAAACACGCCAGCAAAATTCGCATTGCGAAATCTCCGTTTTGCGAATCAACGGACGGGTTAAAAACCCGCCCCTACATTTGATTTTTCATCTGCGTTCATCTGCGTTCATCTGCGTTCATCTGCGGATACTTTGCATCCACCAATTCCAACAACAACTGTTGTGCATCCCAAAAATGCGGCATTGTTTCCAACAGCGCGAGCACCTCGGCTTTTGCAGCCTTGACCTCGCCCTTTTTAGCGAGCGCCTCCGCCAGATTGAGTCGATGCGCGGCCCGGCCCGGTACATCCAGATAAATCAGCCGACGCCAATCGGCAATCGCCGCATCCCAATCCGCCAGCATCTCGTGTACCTCTGCTCTTTGCGCCAATATCTCAACCTGAAACGGACGCACCGCCAATGCTCGATCCAGCACCGCAAGCGCAGCCGTCCAGTCTTTATCCTTCACATAAAATCCGCTCAACACCAGACAGGCTTCAGGCGCCGTCGCATCCCATTCAACGAGCTTTTTTAATGCTTTGCGGTGCCACTTCGGATCCCCGCGCACCATCCCGGCATCCACCCATAGCCTCAAAGGCGCATCTTCCGCAGCATAGTCTGGATACAGAGCATGTGCTTTCAAGAAAAACCGCTCTGCATCCGCCCAGTTCTTTGCCTCAACCGCCTCTTTTCCAGCATCTAACGCCTGGCGAAACTCCGAGTTTTTGGACAACGCCTTGAGGGGCGAGCATCGATTGCCCAGATATTCCATAAACCGCTCATCCACAAGACGGGCGGAAACACCGCTGGCCGATATCAACGCCTCAACAGCCTCCATACCATCACCAATGCGGTCGAGTGCTGTCACCAGTGCATCGTGGCCGTAGTGATTCACGTAGAAAGCCACAAATTCGCCCGATACAAAATACCCATACATCAGATGCATCGGCGTTTCTGGATCCGTAAAAAACCGCCCGAGATCGCCTACACTGGGAAACCCTTCGCCATCCAAAATATGCTTAAAATCCGGGCTCAGCCGCTGCCCCCAAGACACATCCTTTTGCGTCTCTTCATAGACCGAAATCCCCTCCGACAACCAGCGCGGCATGCGATTGTGGGTCTTTTGCAACGTAATCACATGCACAAACTCGTGCCACAACACCTGTTGCCAGTTCATCGTACCGGGGGGCCGTGCCCGAGGAGAATCCATTGTAACCAACCGCCCAAAACAAATGCCCAAATGCCCCGCATTGCCCGGCAGACCAACCGACCGCACCATAAACACATCGTGGTCGTCAAACACCTGCACCACCACGGGCGTATGTAACTCAATATTATATTTTCTCTGATAATACAAAGCCGCTTCATTGAGCAACTTCAATAACCCATCGGACATTACCTCGGCTTCTTGCCCGGGCAATTGCAACTTGAAAATACCGCGCGATATGGTCTCAAAACCATCGATCGCATCGGCAGCCTCGAGCAAATTATACGCCCGCACGCTATATGGATCAGCCGCAAAAACCCGCTCCAACTCGCGCCGAGCCTCACCATCTTTACCCAACCGCAACAAATCATACGCCAAGAGCAAGCGCGCCTCGACATCCTCATCATCAATCTCCAACGCACGCCCTTGAAAAACACGCCCTTCTTCAAACCGGTATTGCCGAGACGCAATGCGCCCGGGAATGCGAAAAGCACCTGAAAAATATCCATTAAAAGCCAATGCCCGTTCCTGCATTTTTTTCATCGCCTCTGAATCATCCAACAAAAAAAATGCCGCCGCCTTTAACCCCAGTGCTTTCAGGTGATTTGGATTAACAGACAAGATAGAATCCAGCACCGCAAGCGCGGCATGTGGCTCGTCGCGATCCAGCAATTGCTCGGCTTGCAACCGAAGGACCTCCAGATGATTCGGATTGAGGGCGAAAAGTTGCGCCATCACTTCCAAAACCCGATCATCGCCCGCGTGATAATAACACCACATCAACCCCGCCAAAGCCTCCTGATTTTCGGGATCCAACGCGAGCGCAGCGCCGTATTTCTCTGCCGCCACATCAAAAGCGCGTTTGCTCAGAGATAGCTTACCCGCCGCAATAAACACAGGCACACTATTGGGAAATGCCTGAGCCATCAAATTGTAAAATCGCAACAGCGATTTTGGATCTTCGCCCTTTAACTCGCGCAGCCGCGCAGCCGCGAGAAAATCATCGATATCAGGGCGATATTCCGACAACAAGCGCACCTGGTGCTCGGCCTTCATCAATGTCATGCCATAATCGCCCATCCGACCGCGCATGCGATACAACTCAGCCAGGCGCACAGCCACATCGGGCGAACTTGCCGAAAGCCCTTCCAATTGTGCGATCGCCTCATCAACGCGCCCCGTCAACACCAGCAATTCGGCATAATCCTGTCGCGTTGACCGCGGGTGATAAGACAAGCGCTCGAGCACTTTCACCGCCTCGGCATAATCGCCCCGCACCCACAGCGTGCGATAATCCGTCTCTTGCCCCCACGCGCTTTCCGCAACAAGGCCAAAGAAGATTGCACAGATCAAATATGTAATTTGAGAACGCATAAGAACACTACACTTTGCATTTTAAGATTCGCATATCAATTTCGACCTTGATACACTCAGGTTTGTTCCATCTCACTTCTCACTTCTTATACTAATCAGATATAGAAATCTTGCATCAGGTTCTCGAAACTGGGTAATCGCGGCAGGGATGCCGCTCCCACAGTAAGCGAGTTGTAGGAGGGAAATCCTTTTCCCGACTCTGCGACAGCTTGAGCAGGCAACAGACCATGCATAGTTAATTCTTACGATTGGTATTACTTTTTACTTTTTTCACCTATTATACGGAAAATGCCCCCCGCGCACTCCGCGCCACACCGCATCGCAAGCCTCTAAGACATCCTCATCCAAGCGCCCATCTGCAGCCTGAATATTGTGCGTCAGATATTCCAGCTTGCTCACGCCCAAAATCATTGAATCGACAATTGACTGAGACATCAACCATTGCAAAGACAATTCAATCATCGTCTTGTCCGCAGTATGTGCAATCTGCTGCAACGCATCAAGCGCGTCAAAATTGCGATCATGCCAGAACCTGCCGTAATAATCCCGATTCAAATCGAAACGCGTGCCCGCTGCGGGTTCGGTATCTCGCGTGTGTTTACCCGTCAGCATGCCGGCTGCAAGCGGATTATACACAGCCATCCCAATATCCATTTCACGACTAAATGCAACGCACTCCTCATCGATACTCCGCGTAATCAAATTATAGGGTACCTGCAGCACCACGGGCGGTGCCCAATTATTCACATCGCATTTCCAAAGCGCTTTCATCACCTGCCATGAAGCGAAATTCGACATCCCCACATATATAATCTTACCCTGTTGTACCAATGTGTCAAACGCCGCCATAGTCTCCTCAAGAGGCGTATTCCAATCGGGCTTGTGCAAATAGAGAATATCCAGACAATCGGTCTGCAACCGCTTCAAACACGCTTCCACCCCCCGAATCACATGCCAGCGGTGCAACCCCTGATCCTTAATCTCATCCTGTCCGACAAAATTGGCGATCTTGCTCGCCAAAATCACCCGATCGCGTTTGCCCTTGAGCGCCTTACCCACAATTTCCTCAGACACGCCATTCACATAAGTATCTGCCGTATCGATAAAATTCACACCGGCATCCAGAGCCGTATCCACCATGCGAATAGACGTAGCCTCATCGGCCTGATCGCCAAATGTCATCGCGCCCAAACATATACGCGACACGCGAATACCCGTACCTCTCAAAACGCGATACTCCATCTCTCCTCCTTAGAAACTGTCTTAACCACTGAACAATACTACTATTGCTTGTGCAATCTTTTTTCTTATCTTTACCATCGCCGCTATAACATAACACCGTCTCGTGACTTCGCAATCATGATCTGGCTCTTTATTTTTTTATTTATCGTGTTTTGGGTCTATATGGGTATTGAACTCTACCTGTATTTCCGCAAACCCAAAAATACCGAAAACTGGGATGAAATGTCCGAATGGGCGTGGCGGCGCACAGTACGCAAAGCCATTGACGAAATGCTAAAGGAGAAGCGGTAGTCAGTAGATATTTTATGAACGCATTCCAAAAAACCGCCATCACCACCCTCGTTGCAATCCTCTTGCTTATCGGCGTTGGTAGTCTCGTGCGCGTTTCAGGTGCGGGCCTGGGGTGTCCCGACTGGCCCCGGTGCTGGGGCTGCTGGTTCCCCCCCTCGAGTATTGACGACATCGACCGGGCCTATCTCGCAGAACGCGGGCTAAACATCGAAGACTTCAACCCGGTCAAAATGTGGATCGAATACATCAACCGCCTCATCGGCATGATCATCGGCCTCCTCGTCATCGCCACCTTTCTGCGCGCCATCCCGTATCGGAAATCACACCCTACCATCTTCTACGGATCGCTAATTGCCGTCTTCCTCGTCGGCTTTGAAGGCTGGCTTGGCGGGCAAGTCGTACAATCCGGTCTCAAACCCGGCATGATCACCCTGCACATGGCAGGCGCAATGGTACTCTTATGCCTGTTGCTCTACGTCACATTTCGCGCCGTTGACATCCGCCTTCCCGCCACATTGCCTACTCCCAAATTGCTCACCTACCTCTCGGCCCTGCTCTTTATCATCGTATGTATTCAAATGCTACTCGGCACACAGGTGCGCGAAGCCATCGATCCCTACATCAAAAACAGTGCGGGCATCTCTCGCAGTGCATGGATCGCCAATATTGGCCTTATGGATCACATCCACCGCTCTTTTACCTGGGTCGTCGTAGCCGTTGCCGCTTATCTCGTCTATATCATACGCAAAAATTTAATAAGTGGCTTGCTCAAAGTGAGCAGCTACCTCGCATTCGCACTCATTCTGTGCCAGGCAGCCACTGGCATTGCCCTGGCATATGGCGGGCTACCCCGCGTTTTTCAAGTACTTCATCTCGTGACCGCAGCCCTGCTAATCTGCGCGGTCTATACGCTTTGGCTCACACTGAGAGCCGCCAACACAAGGAGGTCTTCATGAAAATATCCGTCTGGCACCGCGAACTCTCCGATTCGTATCTGCGATTTGTCACCCAACTCGGCGCTGACGCCCTCGATTTTGGGACTGATACGGACATTCCCGGCGTTGTAGAACAAGGGTATCCCGACCTGGATGAACTTCTAAAAGTGAAGAAAAAAATCCAGTCCTGGGGCCTGTCGATCAACCGCGTCAGCCTGCCAAATATCACGGAAAAATTTATGACCGATCAACCCGGCGGCGAAAAAGAACTCGAAAATACCTGTACGGCACTGCGCATACTTGGCGAAGCAGGCGTACCCATTGCCCGACAGCGATTCTGGGGCGACACCTTTAACGAACTCATGTTTCGCTACCGATCTGAACATCGCGGTGGATACCTCTCGCGCGGCGAAAGTCAAGCATTGACCAATCCCGTGCCCGAAACACCCGACTACGAAGCCCTGCAAGACTGGTGGAAACACTTCTGCATCGTCTATGAACACCTCGTGCCCATTGCCGAAGAAACCGGGATTAAACTCGCCATTCACCCCTCCGACAGCCCCAACCCGGACACCCCATTCGGCGGCCTGGGATATCACCGCGTCATCGACGCCTTCCCCAGCGCGCAAGTGGGCTATCTCTACTGCTGTGGCACCCGCGCCGAAGCGGGCGGTTCACCGCTCGTCCTCGACGAAATTAACAACTACGGGCGCAAAGGCCGCATCTTTATGGTACACTTCCGCAATGTGCGCGGCTCATTCGCCACAGCGCGCGGTTTTGAAGAAACCCTGCTCGACGACGGCGACATGAACATGTTTAAGCTCTTACTGGAACTCAACCGCGTGGGCTTTGATGGCTGTCTGAATCCCGACCACATTCCAGGACTCGAAGGCGACAACGCACCCATCACTGGCGGACTGGCTTACTCTGTGGGCTATATCAAAGCCCTATTCGCCGCCCTCGCTGCTCTGCCATAATGAATTAAAAATTAAAAATTGAGAATTAAAAATTGGGTGGCCAAGAAGGGGGAAAAGTGATGGGCCCCCTGTGTGAACGGACCTGAGGATCGACCAGTTGTACCCCGTTGGAGCGGTATGGGTGGACTTCTCACTTCACACTTCTTACTTCACACTTCTCACCGTCTTGACAACCTATAGGCGATTTGATATATTTGCTTTCGCACTGGATCAGGTGCCGAAGTGATGGAATTGGTAGACGTGCGGCGTTCAGGGCGCCGTGGGCTTAGGCCCGTGTGGGTTCGAATCCCACCTTCGGCACCATAAATTCTTACACAGAGAGACATAAAGACACAAAGGGTTATGCCGAGCGGCATAACCCTTTTTTATACACAACGGAGCGCGAGTGATCAATTACGGCGAAGGTGTTGCACTTGGGGCGTCACTGGTTTGGGCATCTACCAGCCTTGTCTTAAGAACCCTATCCCAGCACCAGCCATCGGCACTCATCACGGCCATCCGCTGTGGGATTTCCGGGCCTTTTTTCTGGATGCTGCTGCCTTTTGGTCCCCCCCTATCCACACTGGTCAACGTACCGATGCACGAATGGGGACTCTTGATCGGCTCCGTTTTCATCGGCATTGTCATTGGCGACCAACTCTATTTACACGCCATGAAAGAAATTGGCGTGTCGCGCACAATGGCTCTGGTTGGCACGCTTCCAATTACCACGTTGATCTGGGAGCAACTGCTGCTCGATGTACCCGTCACCCACACCTTTATTTTTGGATGTGTGTTGGCTGCATCTGGCGTTATCTTACTCTCTCAGCGACCGCGTCAAAAACACCAGGACGCACAAGAACAACCCATTCGCCTCAAACGCGGGATAATCTTTGCGCTTATCACATCTTTACTCTGGGGTTTGAGCACCACCATGCTCAAACCTGCGATGGCACATCTCACCAGTATTCAAGCCAACAGCGTGCGAATGCCACTCGTAGCCCTGGCGTTATTTGGCATTTGGCGGCTCAATCAGGGGCGCGGCAACCTGCGCGACATCGGATGGCGCACATTTGCGCTGATTGCCATAACCGGACTTTTGGGCATGGGCCTCGGATCTTTCTTCTATGTCGAAGCCGTTCTGTTCATCGGACCCGCTAAAACAGCAACAGTAACAACTGCAACACCCGTTCTCGCACTTATTCTCGCCGTGATCTTTCTCAAAGAACAAATCACGCTCCGCATTCTCACAGGAGTTGCGCTCTGCGTGGCTGGCGTTCTGCTCGTGCTTTGATCCTTGATTGCACAGTTGACAAAGTCTCAAGTACAAATTAAACTATGACCCCTATCGAAAACCCAGCAAACATACACAACAGCCAATCACAGGAGCAACCATGGACGGCATTCACGACATGGGCGGGATGCACGGATTTGGTCCCATAGAGCGCGAAGAAAACGAACCCTTATTTCACCACTCTTGGGAAAGCCGGGTACTCGCCATATCCGTAGCCACACCTGTACCGATCCCCGGAGGCTCCCGCAACAATATTGAAAACATGGACCCCGCGCACTACCTCGCATCCAGCTATTACGAAAAATGGCTATATTCCCGAATCAAAGGGCTGATCGACGCAGGCGTACTAACCCCAGAAGAGATGGAAACGCGGATGGCGCTCTTGCGGAACAATCCCAATGCCGAAACTCCGGAACATCCCGACCCCGATGCCGTCCGAGCAGAACTCGCACGATCTCGTCCCGCTGGTCCGCGATCAGAGAAAATAAATATCCAGCCACAATTTTCCATTGGCGACTGCGTAAAAGCACGCAATATCCATCCCGAAGGCCACACCCGGCTCCCCCGATACGTACGGGGCAAATACGGCACCATCACCAATTACTACGGCATCGACAATCTCCAGGACGCCGAACTACCCACAGGGTGTACAAATCGCCAGCAACCTTTATACGCCGTGCGCTTTGAAGCCTCGGAACTATGGGGTAACGCTGCCGAAACAAAAAGTGCCGTCTATCTGGACATGTGGGAAAGCTATCTGGAACCTGTGTAACCATCCCAATCGAAAAAGGAAGTAGTCGCGTAGGAGGGAAATCCTTTTCCCGACCTTGATCGCGGCAGGGATGCCGCTCCTACAGCATCCTTTCCCTCATCTTTCAGATGACCTAACGTAATAAAAAAGGGATACCTCTCATGAACACAACTGCCCAAACCGACACTGCCCTGCGCACCAGAGCGCTCGAATCGCTCCTGATCGAAAAGGGTTTGCTTACAACGGAGATTATAGACGAAATCGTAGAAAAATACGAAAAAGACGTAGGTCCGCTCAACGGCGCCAAAGTGGTTGCCCGCGCTTGGACTGACCCGGACTATAAGCGACGGCTGCTTGAAGATGGCAGAGCGGCTATTGCCGAACTGGGTTTTGACAGCGCACACGGTGCCAAAATCGTCGTGCTTGAAAACACATCAAGCGTCCACCACCTCGTCGTTTGCACCCTGTGCTCCTGTTATCCCTGGTCTGTACTCGGCTTGCCTCCGAACTGGTACAAATCCTACGCGTACCGCTCTCGAGCCGTGCGGGAACCGAGAGCCGTCTTGCGGGAATTTGACCTCGACCTACCCGATACCGTAGAAATCCGCGTATGGGACAGCAACTCGGATCTCCGCTACATGGTCCTGCCCGAACGCCCTGCTGGCACAGAAAACTACACCGAAGAACAACTCATCTCACTCGTCACGCGCGACTCAATGATCGGTGTCGCCAAAATCGAATCGCCCTCAAAGTGAGGCTCGAATGACGCAAAAAACCGACAAAAAAATCGCTACAATGGACGCACAAATCGCCCTGCCCAGAGAAAATGGAGAACTCGTTTTTCAAGCACCCTGGGAAGCCCGCGCTTTCGGCCTTGCCGTTGCACTCAACGAAAAAGACCTCTACGAATGGCGGGAATTCAGTTCTCAATTGGCTTCGGAAATCGCCGATGCAGAACAAAACAACGACCCATCAAGCTACTATGCCCGATGGGTCGCTTCCCTCGAGGAACTGCTCATTGATAGAGGCTTGATCAGCCGGGAACAACTGGACACCAGAACAGCGGAATACGCCTCCGGTATTCACGATCATCACGACCATCATCACGGCCACTAAAAATGTTCGACATCAAACCCTGTTCGCCTGTTATTTTCAACTTCACATTGACTTATACACACATTTGTTTTTAATTTACCAAAAATTTCTTCTTTCAAAGTCAATTTTTGCACGCCTGCATAACACTGGCTATGAAGTAAAATTACCCATCGTTTTTCGTTGGGGTCTATCTAACAACACTTCGGACAGTTTTTCAAAATTTGGACCTTTATAATCCATAAATCCTTAATTTACAACAATTTATGAAATTTATAGACACTTCTGTAAATTATTGTAAATACGTAACTTACAAAAAGTGTCCGAACTATTGTCTAAAAGCTGACGAAATAAATTCCATATCTCGCGTCACCCCGCACGCAATCAACCACACCCCAACACTAAGAAGCTGTTTTAAAATTAATACCTGATGTTACGCATGTCCGGCGTTTTGTCATGCTGAGCGTAGCCGAAGCATCTTTTCCACCTGAGTTGGTAAGAGATTCTTCGACTCCGCTACGCTCCGCTCAGAATGACAGGGCAATAGCGCATAGCTGAGAAGGGGCAAAATGAGTTTTAAAACAGTCTCTAAAAGGAGAAACCCTAATGCATCACTCCCATCTACTGAAAATCGCAATCATTGTTCAGATATTTGCTACAAGTGTAATAGCGCAGGAGACCTCAGTTGAAAAGACCAAAGTGTTGGTCATGAATGTAATGGGAGAGCAGAGCCTCATTGGACAGACTGCGCCAGAATTGAACATTGAAAAATACCTGCAGGCACCAGAAGGAGAAAAGAGCTTATCGACACTAAAGGGCAAAGTCGTAGTCCTGGAATTTTGGGCAACCTGGTGTGCCCCCTGTGTGGCAGAAATTCCACATCTGAACCAGCTAAGCGAAGAATTTCGCGACAAGCAGGTACAATTTATCTCAATAACAGATGAAGGTGAAGACGTAGTTGCGCCATTTCTGAAACGGCAAGAAATGAAATCGTGGATTGGCCTGGACACGGATCGGTCAGCCTTCGAAGCTTATGGTGTCAAGGGAATCCCGCGGACATTTTTGATCAACCAAAAAGGCATAATCGCCACATCGCTTCACCCAGTAGGACTCTCCTCTGACATGATCAAAAAGGTCATCAACGGGGAAAAAATAGAACTCCCCAAATTGCCAAAACCGAAAACGGTCAAAAACGAAGGTACCGACCCAATCTTCAAAATCTTGATAGCACCTACTGAAAAAGAAGGCGGTCGTAGTTCAAGCAAGATTTCAAAAGGATACAAACAACAGGAAGCAGAAAGCAGGACATTGCACCAGATTTTAAGCATGGCTTATGGTGTTCCCACAACGCGGATTATAGGTCCAGAGGCACTTTTAGAGTCGCGGTACGAGATTTCAGTCAGACTGCCGACCAATCAGTTCGAATTGCTATTCCAACAAGCATTGACTGCATCGCTACAATTGCGCGTTTCCAACCAGAAAAAATCTGTTGAAGTCTTCGTACTCACGGCTGGAGAAGACAGCGCAGAAAAGTTGAAGCCCACAGTAATGGGTTCGTCGGGATCTATGACAAGCGGTGGGCGTGGTAAGATAAAGACAATGAATGGTGAAATCAGCAGACTGGCGCAGTCATTGGAGTATGTCTTAGAGCGTATTGTAGAGAATGGTACCGGGATAAAAGGAAAATACGACTGGGAACTCACCTATGACGAAGACGATCCCAATTCCGTGCTCGCGGCTCTGAAAGAACAACTCGGTTTGCGAATTCGGAAAGAACAGCGAGAGATTGAGTTTTTAGTTGTAAATGATGCCAGTGATTGATGCAGATACTCCAATTCGTCTGGCATCATAGCATTCAACGCTCCCGCCCCGACACAAACAAATCGTAAGAATTTGACTGCCAGCCGCCATCATTCACAATCCCATCATTTGTATCTCTCAGCCATTTGACCATGCGATCCTTCATGCGCCTGAGCACATGTTTGTACCCCAGCTTAGGAGCTAAATTGTGCAACTCTCCGGGATCACTCTCCAGATCATACAGTTCATCCTCGCTACACGGATTGTAGATATACTTCCACTTTCGGGTCTGCACCATCCGAATCGTACACAGCGCAGGCTCGTACCCGTGATGCTCTGCAAAAATATCCTCCCGCCAATCCGACGGCGTCTCCCCGCGCAGTAAGGGCAGCAAAGAACACCCATCGACCTTATCGGGAATATCCACACCCGCCATATCGAGAAACGTCGGCATCATATCGACCAGACTCACAAAATCATCGCACATACTACTGGGTTCAACAACACCCGGCCAACGGATCGCCAATGGAATCTGGTGCGTCTCATTGTACATATTCATCATCTTATTAAACAAGCGGTGACTGCCCAACATATCGCCGTGGTCCGAACTGTACACAACCACCGTATTATCCAATTGCCCCACTTCCTCTAAAACATGCAGAACGCGCTGCACCTGATCATCAATAAACGTGCAATACCCCCAATACGTCGCGATCACCTTCTGCCAATCGGGCCAGGTCAAATGACTCCCATTCCACCTGAGCATCTCCTTTTGCTGAACACTCGGTTTATCGACAAACTGCTCGTCGAAATTGATCCAGCGATCCACAGTATCGGGATCGTACATCTCATCGTAAGGCTCCGGCACACAATAGGGAAAATGCGGTCCAAAAAAACTGCTACAAATCATAAAGGGTTTATCACCCTCACAAAATCCTTCAATTAGATCAATCGTCCTATCCGCAGTCCAGTGCTCCTGCATATACTCGGCGGGCAACTGTGACCGACCGCAAAAAGGTGCGTCACCCCCCCATTCCATGCGCTGAACTTCCTGTGCATACCCCCAATCAAAACCCGCATCGCGCACACTCTGGTTCCAATCACGCGTCCTATGCCACGGGTCAAACCCCCAAAATTCGCTATCGCCCTCCCTGGGCAAATGCCACTTCCCCACATAACCGACATTATAACCCGCATCAGATAAAATCTGCGGATAGGCCGCCTTATCCAGAATATTCAAATCAAAAGCCCGATTAAAATTGCCCATATTCGATAACTGCCCATGATTGTGCGGAAACATCCCCGTAAGCAGCGACCCGCGCGCAGGAGAGCAAAGAGCAATGGGCGTATAAGCCCGGCAAAAACGCATGCCCTCTCTGGCAATGCGATCAATCGCCGGCGTCTTACACACCGCATTCCCATTAAACCCCAGCGCATCATAGCGCTGCATATCGGTAAGCAAAAAAAGGATATTGGGTCTCTCTGTATTCATCGCATCAACCTCCTGATCATTTGTCAATCTTTACCCCTCCGAAAACAAATCCAAAACAAAAACGCCCCCAGCCCGGTGAGCACTGCCCCGGTCAGAAAAAGACTCGAATATCCCGCAACCGGGATCATATACCCACCGCCCAGAGCCATTGCCGAATAGCCCACCCCCGACATCATAGCAGTCGCACCCGACATCGCTGTACGCCAGCGCACGGGCACCAATTCCTGGTGGAAAATGGCAAAAGCCGAGCGGCGCAGCGAAGCCATCGCCATAATCCCCATCAAGCAAATCCCCGCAACAATCCAATTTGAGACCAACGCCATAAAAAACAAAAAAAGAGCCGTAACAACCGTTACCAGAACCACCGTGCGACGAATGCCAAAACGCGCAGAAAAAAACGGAAGGGACAGCGCAGCCGGAACAGCGAGCAACTGTCCCGCGGCGAGTTGCACACTAATAAGAGAAAGACTGATATTGAGTCCCTCATCCATATAAACATTAAAAAATGTTCGCGCAGCCGCTTCGCCTGCGACGTGGAGAACGGAAATCAGTGCGGTAATGACAATAGCTGCCAGTGGAAGCGCAGGCGCATTGGACACACCACTATTATCCTCCGCTTCCCGCTTGCGTCCAACCCGAACATCCTGCGTGGCGAGCAGCGCGAAAATCGCCGGAATCAGACAGAGCACCCCAATAAACAACGTATAGCGATAAACAACGGGCTCCGCAAGTGAAACATCGAGCACACCTGCCAAATAATCCGGAACAACGCCCCCCAACATACTCCCGACAAAACCCGAAAATGGCATCAGCGCGGCCTGCACGGCAAAAACCGGATCGCGCTCAACCGGACCAGTAATACCCATCAAATAAGGCGTGCCATTCACAATAAACAGCGCAATACCCACCACACCGAGCGAATAAGATATTAAAATAAAATAATCGCGTGTACCGGAAGAAATCAACTCCGCCTGTGAAAGCAATCCAAAACCCACCACAGACACACAAATCCCAACAACCATCGTAAACCGACTGCCCCAGTGCCCACCCAGCATCCCGCTGGGCAAACTGGACAAAGCAAAACAAAGTGCCCCCGTCGCATTGGCCAACCCCACAAATTGGGTATTATACCCCAGGCGCAACAAATAGAGATTGTACAAAAGGGGATAAATACCACCAAAAAGGACAAAACCAAACAGCGCATTAGCCATTAAATAGAGGCGTACATCGCGGGAAAAATGCACATTTGAAAAAAGGATAGGCATTGGTCAATTAAAAATTACGAATTAAAAATTAAAAATTGGAAAGCAGCAATAAATTAAAAATTACGGAACAGCGCACAACGGCGTAGCAGTTTATTGAGAGCGGGGACAATTCTTAATTCCTAACTGACGTTACGCAGATCTGTGGTTTTGTCATGCTGAGGCGAGCGCAATGAATCTTCTGCGCCCAACACCCGATAGGCTGACGAAGCATCTGTTACCCATGCACACCGTTGAAGCAGTAGATGAACTGGCCTGAGGATGGTGTACAACGAGCCGCTTTTCAGGCTCGTTCACCGGCCAGTTGTACCCCGCTCCTTCGACTCCGCTGCGCTCAGAATGACAGGCGCATTATAGTGTGCTTGTGCGTAATATCAGTTCCTAATTCTTAATTCCTAATTGCTTTTTCCATGCCGCGGGCAGGTCGCCTTGCAGGAGTTCGCTTTGTATGCGGATATGTGCGGTATCTCGATCTGCTGCATGTGCGGCCCAAAAAGTGCTATCTCGCATAGTTGCCTCTGGCAAAATCACAATTTCCGGCGCCTCAAAAATTGCGGGTGGCAAATCCGTATTGAGATCATAGCGATAGCAACGCGTTGTCGCTTGCGCGGTATAATCGCGTGTCTTGATCGTGCAAATTTGACGCTCGGGCAACCAGTATTCATTGAGATATCGCGTATTTTGCTGATAAACCTGCCAGTGATCTATGCCGCGCAATTGCAAGAGCGCGGAAAAATTGAGACGCAGGTCATAGCCCACAAGTGAAAAATCATCGCGGGCGATCCATATATCGCCGAGCAAGCCAGGCTTGTGCCCGTGCCGCGGCGACACACCAATGCGCGAAACGTGAAGATCACCCACCTGCACCGTGGAAATGCGTTCATAGTGATAGTGTTCAAGTGCATCGGACGACAGGGGATGCGGCGCGATGTCAAAGGATTTATCATCTACAATACCCCGCGCAGGGCTTTGCGTGAGACCTGGGGAAACACTCAACCGCCACTTACCCCAATTGCGTATGCCCGTAATATGCTGTGCGAGACTATCGGGAGATTGGTAATAGCCTTTGATCGTGTATTCAATACCCGCAACAATTTCTTCTGTTTTGCGGTTGATCACCTTCTGGCTACTGTACGCATTGAATGCGTAAGTATGCATAGTCGCGTGATATGTGTGGAGATATTCGAAGCGGGTGTTCGCGATCAGGCGGCGGATCAGATCGGATGCTGAGAGATCCTGTACTTGGGTCTCCTCGCGCAGGAGGACAGGGGCGGGTAAAAGTGAAAGTTCCAGCGTGGAGATCAAACCGCGCGAAAGCACAAGCGTTGTATCCGATGGGGCATACCCTTGATGACGCGCCTGAACATGTGCGATCCCCGGCGCGAGTCCTTCTATTTCAATGCGCCCGTGTAGATCGGTAATATGAACGCGGGGAAATTCGCCCGATCGGCGGAGAACAACGGTCACATAAGGCAGGCTTGCATCAGTATCGGCATCGCGGCACTGCGCGTGAAGAACAGATGTTGAGTCGGTCTGGGCAAGTGAGATTGAAGGCCAGAGAAAAGCGAAAAAAAAAAGAGGCAAAAAGAGGATCATTGTTTTTTGCCGCGCGCGAGAATATCCCACACGACTTCGACGCGATCATTGCGCGTGCCGTAGATCTGATCGTGCAAAAATACAGTCATGTCGGAATACCCGGAAATAAATTGAATTTTATCGCCAATTTCTATATCGCTATTCGTCAGACTGAGTAAGGCGTGTTCTGCCGCGAGGCCCGTTACCACAACATCTGTTCGGTCTTTGACCTCGGGCAATGAAGGATGACTGCTCGTTGTCTTGCGCCCGGCATCGGCGACTGCGCGATCGGGAGCCGCACGACTGATAACCGTGGTAAGCACGGAAAGCGCGTGTTCCAACCCACGAACATGGAGTCCATCGCGATAATAAGTATCCATAAAAATGCCCCCGCCAGCCTGTATCTCAGTAATACCGGGAAAATCGGGAGTAAATGCGAGCGTACCCGTGCCGCCAGCACTGACAATACCGACGCATAACCCAGCATCCTCAATGAGATTGCGCGTCTTTGACAATTCTCCCACAGCCTTCCTGCATGCGGCTTCTTTGGCGGCATCATCCAGAGACATCGCGTGCCCCTCATAACCCATAATCCCCGCAAAAACCACACCGGGTGCGGCGTGTGTCTGCCGTGCCAGCGCGAGAGTTGGATCACCCGGCGGCACGCCACAGCGTTTCATGCCGACATCTACCTCAATAAGCACGCGCACGTTGACGCCAACATCTGTGGCCGCGTCACTTATCGCGCGGATATGAACGGGGTCGTCAACCGCCACCATAACATCTGCACGGCGACGCAGATTGACCAGACGCGCGACTTTTTCTCGTCCAACAACTTGATTGGCGATAAGTATATCCGAAATACCGGCATCTGCAAGCACTTCGGCTTCACCGAGTTTGGCACAGGTAATACCAATAGCACCTGCACGCAGTTGTTTGTGGGCAATAGCGGGCGTTTTGTGACCCTTCGCATGGGGCCGCCAGTGCAACCCGCTGTCTCGACATCGAGCCGCCATCTTCTGGATATTATTTTCCATCTTATCCAGATCAACGAGCAACGCGGGCGTATCGAGCACCTGTATGGATTTACCAATTGGAGAATAGGGCATGATAGTGGTTAAGGATTAGGGGTTAGAGGTTAGGGATGGGTTAGAAACCCACCCGTACGATTGTTCCTGCAAACCACAACATCGGGCGAAAAATGTTTCGCCCCTACACATCTGCGTCCATCTGCGGATCACACCCGCCACTCAGAAAGCGGAGGCAAGATGCCGTCTTCAATGGTCTGGTCTCGCAACGCGGTCAGATGGGTGTAGGATTCGCGCAGGGCATTGATATCGTCTTCGGTGCCTTCGGGCATAGCCCAATTCACGCCCGACGCAGACAGGGTCGCAGGCATAGCCATCATGATATTGTCAAATCCCTCGGCATTGAGATATGCACCACAGGGCCAGGAATAGGACTCGCCCAGAACGCCGCGCAACATAAAAACACTTTGTTGTGCCGGCGATTGAAACGAAGAACGCCCGCGCAGATCGATAATGCGAGCACCACCCCCGCGCACGTGATCTTGAACATCAGCCCATTCATCGGCACTCATACCAACGCCACTGACTGTTTTTCCAGCGAGAATATCCGTGAGGGACGTGCCGTCAATCTGAATACCGCCGATAAACACGGCCATCTGTTCGCCGTGCCCTCCGTACGTGCGACAACCGGTGACTTTGCTTTGCAAAATGCCAAAGTGTTGTGCCAGTCGGGTTTGCAAGCGCGTACTATCGAGCGCGGCGAGAGTCGTCACGCGACCGGGTTCGAGCCCCGAATGTACCAGCGTAGTCAGCCCCGTGATGTCGGCGGGATTAAAAATAATGACGACAAACTTACAATTTGGACAATACTGTTTGATATCGAGACCGAGTTGTTTGGCAATTTCTGCATTGTCGCGCCGCAAGTCTTCGCGTGTCATGCCCTCTTTGCGCGGCGCGCCCCCCGAGCTAATAACATAAGATGCGTCTTCAAGTGCTTCGGCAACATCGGTTGTCCACGTAACATCGGCATTGTGGAAACCACAGTGATAGACCTCCTCGGCCGCGCCTTCAAGCCCCGGCGCAAAAGGATCGTACATAGCCACCCGAGACGCCGTGCCCGAAGACAGGAGCGTTTGCGCAAGGTTGGAACCAATGGCGCCTGCTGCGCCCATTACGGCAACTTTTTCATCTGTCAGGTACATCGATACTCCTCTTTCTGGTGATGGACGGAGAAAACCCCGCACTTTTGCACGGGGTTTTCGGGTTTGAATTGTTTTTTAATTACCCATTGTGATGAGCCGAGATCCGATGGACCATCTACTCCTGATTCTGGCTCGAAAGGGCTTCGTACATCTGAAATGCTTCGGTTGCTTTTTTGACACATTCTGCGGCAACTTCGCCTTCCGACACTTCGGATTTGCGCGCATAAACGCGAGACAATGCAGCCCATGCCCTGGCATTGTCGGCTTGCAGTTCGGTGACTTTGTTGAAGGCTTCAATAGCCTTGTCGTAAGCATCTATTTTGTCTGCGAGCAGACCGAGTTGATACCACGAATCAATATCGGTTGGATTTGCTTCAACGCTTTTTGCAAACAGATTAAGAGCTTTATCGCCTTTGTCGAGTTGCTTATACGCGATAGCGAGGTTGAACAACGCGTCCATGTTATCGGGCTGTATTTCAACCACCTTTTCGAGAATTTCGGCAGACTTCTCGAAATTTTCAGCCTGCAAATAAATGGTTGCAGCAATATTCAAAATTTTGGGATCATCACCTGCGATAGCCAGCGCCTTTTCCGCTGATTCCGCCGCGCCTTCTTTGTCGCCCAGTCGATATTGAGCAATCGACATATGCTGCAAAATATTGATTTCTTCGGGATCAATCGCGTGGCCCATTTTGAACATTACAAGTGCTTTTTGTACCTGAGCAACATTCATAAGCGCGCCGCCCAGATTGAAAAAGGATTGTGCCTTTTGAGGTTTGACTTCACGAGGTTTTTGGGGATTAAATTCAAGAATTTTTTCGATATCACCTTGAACTATAAGCGAGTCTAAGTTATATCCAGTTATAAGCGAGTCTAAGTTATATCCAATTACAAGCTCAATTCCTTTTTGATACATCTCAATACCTGCTTCTGAATTGCCCGTATTGAGATGCGTAATAGCCAGCCCCTCATAAGCGTCGGCTTCATTGGGGTTAATCGTAATGGCGAGATCGAATTGCTCAACAGCAAAATCGAACCTCTGGGCATTCATCCCCTTGACGGCCATGTTGTAATACCGCGTCCAGAGTTCTTTGCGATCGGCATCAACTTTCCTTTTCCACTTCCTGTCTGTTGCCAGATTATAGTGCTCATTCATCTCTTCAAAAAGCTCTTTCTGGCTGTATAGCCAACCCAAATAATACTGCACCTCGGAATCGTCGGGGCGTCCTTCTGCCGCGATCATATATTGTTCCAGTGCCTTATCGTATTGGCGCTGGTTGATATACAATTTGCCCGAGCGTTTGGCTACAGAAGCCTGCCCTTTGGTCACTTTTGCTTCAGCGGTCTGGATGCACAGTGGCGTCGCAACAAAGGCCAGTGCAAGGGTAACAATAAATCCGCGCTTAAAAAATGTCATGGGAATCTTCCTTTCTCAAAGCAACCGGCGCGTTCCGGCAGCAGGTTAAATGACAATGCACACCGCCAATATATGCAGTGTGCAAAATCCTGTCAAGTCTCTGCGAAGCACATTCCGTTATTGCCCTTATTGCTCCGAAAGAAGCGTGCCGCCTCTCGCCCAGTGATCGCGCGGGATCTCTTCGATAACGACCATTGTGCCATCGGCTTTGGCATTGCAAATATTGACCATCGCATCAGTAATAGCACTGGCGAGTTCGCGTTTTTGCTCGTGTGTGCGGCCTTCGAGCATTTTAACATTAATGAAAGGCATAGGATCTCCTTTTAGAAAATAATCAGTTCTGGACTTTGCAACCGGGGTATTGCGGGTTTGGATGCGCCAAAGGAAAAGGCAACTGGCAAACTAAAGCCTCGGATAGTACCCAGGGTTCTATTATCTTCGAGATCGACAATAAAGACCTGCAAATTACCCGTTGTAGCAAAAGCGTCGAGTCTTTCGACCCCGGCGACATACACGGTTTTACCGTTGGGTGTGAGGCCGATGCTGGCCACACTTTCACCGACAAAAATTTCGGCTGTTTGCTCCCATGTCTGTGTATCAATAACCACAATACCGCCCCAAAATGCAGGAACGGAATTGCCCAACGCATCAAAGCCCAAAAAGAGGCGACTGAGAGATACTACAAGGCGCGTGCCATCGGCAGAAAGCGCGATATCGCGGATTTCAATACCCAGATCATTGGCCTGGCCGAGTGAGAGGCTATCCGCAATCGCTTTGGTGCTGGTATTGACTTTGAGTATGCGGCCCGCGCGGGTGTTATTGAGATAAAGGGTTTGTCCATCGGGCGAGACAGCCAATCGACTGATGGTTTGGCCTACAGAGATGCTGTCGATCAGAGCTGGAATACCCGTATCAATAACAGACACAGCATTGGTCTCATAGCCATGCCCAACGTAGAGGCGCGTGCCATCGGGTGAGATGGTAATGCCACTGGGCGTGGGCGGAACATCGATGATATCCAGGGACTGCCCTGCAAGTACATCAAAGACCTCGACTGCCGCGCCAGATTCTTCGGTGACATAAGCAAACTGGTGATTGGGCGAAAGCACAACGCGAAACCCACCCCGACCTGTGAACGCTCCGCCGGGCGCAACTGGCATTTCGAGTGAGAGTTGAAATTCGGGAGTTCCATCTTCAGTAAATGCGTGAAAGGTATCGGTAGCTGCCACATAAAGCCGCTTGTTGATATTGGAAAACGCGATACCCCGGGGAAAAGAGACGGCAAGCATTCGGCTGGGATCGAGCAAATTGGTCGAGGTATCGATGACCTGGATACTGCCAATTAAATCGCTAATATAAAGAAAACGAGGCTCGGGTTCTGCAGGTGGAGTCGTTGGACTTGAAGACCCGCCAAAAGCACTGACAAAAAGAAGAAAATCTGAAAAGTCGATTGTGCCATTGCCGTCGAGATCGAGTTTTGCGTTGAAATCAGCCTGACTGGCAGACTTGCCAAAACCCTGAACAAAAGTCAGAAAGTCAGTGAAATCAACTGTGCCATTGCCATCAAAATCGGCCGACTTTGTTTCCTGGGCATCGAGCAATGAGGCAGCCAAAAGCAGTGTGAGGGATAACGCAATTGCGGTATATTTCATAATATTTCCTTTTTTTAAGAATATGTATGATACATTTGACCGTTGAGGTTGTCAATCTGATTTAATTATATTTTGGAACGCTTTTTATTTACTTATAGTTCCAGGTTCTGATTAAAATAGGAGATATTGTGTTACCTGATTATCCCACGGTTTTTTGGATATTGGCTGTTATTTCTGTGATTTTTGTCGGTATAGCCAAAGCCGGGTTTGGCGGAGGCGTTGGCATTTTGGCGACACCGCTCATGGCACTTGTCATTCCCGTGGCAGATTCAGCGGCGATTTTGTTACCACTCTTAATGGTTTGTGACGTATTCGCCGTTGCACACTACCGCAAGCATTTTCATCGGCGCAGTGTAAAATTGCTCTTGCCCGGTGCTGCAATCGGGATAGGCATAGGAGCATTATTCTTTGGGTACTTCAGCGCGAATGAGCGCGTATTGCAAATCGGTTTGGGAATTTTGAGTTTGTTTTTTGTCGTATTCCAGGCTTTGCGCGCAGTGATTACAGGCGCACTTACAAAACGGCATCCACACAGCGCAGAAGGCATTTTCATGGGCGCAGTAGCGGGCTTTACATCGACCATCGCACATGCCGGTGGCCCCCCCACAACCATCTATTTGCTTCCCCAGCAATTGCCCCGCAACCTCTTTGTGGGAACGACCGTGATCCTTTTTGCAGCGATCAATCAAATAAAATTAATTCCCTACGTGGGATTGGATATTTTGCGGGCCGAACATCTCGTCGCAATTGCAATCCTTGCACCATTGAGTTACGCGGGCGTGAGGTTGGGCATTTTTTTCAATAAGCGTTTTACAGACCGCTGGTTTAATATAGTCGTCTATTCAATTCTATTTGTCGCAGGCGTACAGTTAATTCTCGGCCAAAACCTGATTCAGTTGTTAGGCATTGTGTAAACTGTAAAATTGCCCTATTTTTTAGAGATAAAGGGCTGGGGACTGGTGTGATCCTTTCACGTCTCACCTCTGGAGGTTAGCCATGGCATCGCGCATCTGCTTTATACTGACCTGTCTCATCGTTTTTGCCGGGTGTTATACGCAACTTCGGGCACCGCGTGTTCATCGTGAACAACGCGCTAAATCCCTAGTCAAACCTTCTGTGGATTCTGTGCAGCGGTTTGAATATTACTACTACAATTATTGCAATCCATCTGAGTGGAGACCTCTGCCTTTTCATGGTTCGTACAATCCATATCGGCCGTACAGACCATATCGGCGATATCCGGTGTGGAACAGGCATCGCCTCATTAGGGAATACTCGTGTTGGGCAAGTGTGCATGACCCCTGGTGGCGTGGATGGTCGCCGAGGGTTTTGGTGCCTCATATTGTATATGCGCCAGCAGTGAGACCCCAGATAGAACGCGAACAGGTCAATCCACGCCCCCGTATCAGGTACACGGGCGTGCGTGACGCTCCCGCCTCGGCCAGCACTATTCGGTCGGGCAGCACCACAACAGAGAGCACACCTACAGCACAGCCGGAGAACTCGCGCAACACCAAAACGGAAAGCACACAACCGACGGGAAACTCGCGCAGCACCAAAACACAATCAGCAGAAAAATCGGAAAAAAAAGAAGAAAAGTCTGAAACCCGTGAGGAAAAACGCTCGAAGCAGCGCCGCAGAGGGGGAATGAGATAATGCCCAAACATCTCTGTATCCCGACATTTGTGCTTTGCTTCTTCGCGGTATCTATCCCTGCACAAGAAGTCGCTCTCGATAGCTTTTCTGGCATTGGTGCCCGCGCCATGGGCATGGGCGGTGCTTATATATCCGTATCCGATGATTTTTCTGGCCTATTCTGGAACCCCGCTGGATTGGCGAGGATCGAGCGAGGAACTGTAAACTGGGGTGTTTCACACGACCGCTTTCGCAACATATCACAATTTTTTGATCGATCTTCGACACTCGAATTGCGCAGTACGCGGATTGCATCCCTGGGCTTTGTTTATCCCGTCCCCGTATATCGCGGAAGTCTGGTCTTTGCCGCGGGCTTTGGGCGCAACCGAAATTTTGACGGGGGATTACAGATCAACGCGTATGATACCATCGCCAATTTTGATAAAGCGGGATTTTCAGAAGACAAAGGTGCTCTCGGCGCGTGGACATTGGGGGCTGCAATTGATCTAATGCCGCGTTTGTCAGCGGGGATCTCATTGTTTCGCTGGGGGGGAACCAATCGCTTTTTGCAGGAATTGACCCTCGAAGATGTGCAGCGAGTACACGCCGACACCGTTCGCATCTTCCAGCGTTTTGAATCTGAGGAAAGCTACTCCGCATGGGGTGTCCAGGGCGGTATTCGATATTGGCACCCCACGGGTTTCCAATTTGGCCTTGTGGTAGCAGCGGTCACGCCCTTGCGCGTATCGGCTGAGTTGGCAGATGAATTTGAAGATGAGTTTGAAGACCGCACAGATACCTATCCACGCGAATCTTTTTCGGATGCATATGAGATTCGTCAACCCCTGACTTTTGGGATGGGAATTGGATGGTCGTCGGGCGGGTTGACAGTGAGCGGTGACCTGCATTACGGCGATTTGCAAGAAGTGACTTACGAGGCTTTGCCACTAAATATTGCACCCAATGTCGATGATTTCCGGCGGCAATATCGCAGCGCAGCGCGATTGCATTTGGGATGTGAATATGCCATTTCGCATTGGGGCATCGCGTTTAGGGGCGGATACTACCGCGACCCGGTTCGCTATGTGGGAGGCGGCAGTGTCCCAGAAATTCAAATTGAGACAGACCGCGATGCGTGGACACTCGGTTTTGGTGCCGAATTGGAAAAGGCTGTAACCCTGGATTTTGCCGCTGTTATTGGCGGCTACAAAGCTATCGAAGGCAATCGCGCAGATCGCGTGCGTGCAGTGCGGGTGCTCGCTTCGGCGCGTTTTTATTTTTTTACAGGACTTTAGGATAAAACATAAAGGAGTTATCCGGATGGGACAGTATATTTCTAAAGCACAGTGGGCAACTTATGAAGCGCAGGGGTACCTTCATCTGGGCAATGTGATGGACGATGGGGAACTGGAGGCATTACAGCGGCGGATAGACGAAATCATGCTGGGCACGGCACCTATTGACTACGATCGCGTCATGATGCAACTGGATTCCGACCCCGAGAACAGTGGAAAACCCGGCCCACAGAGCAAAGGACATAAATACGCGACCCTGGGGTATCGCAAAATTCAAAATTTGGAATTGGACCCCCTCTTTCTCTCATTTTTGCAAAAACCGCAGTTTCGAGAAATCTGCGAACACATCTATGGCAAAAATACGCCCGTAGATTGTTTTCGGGCAATGTTTATGAACAAACCCGCGCACGATGGCACCCCGCTGATATGGCATCAGGATCGCTGGACTGATCTAACCCTCGATCCCCAAATCACAATATGGACAGCTCTGGATCCCACATCAGTTGAGAACGGCTGTGTGAAAATTATTCCCGGATCGCATCACAGGTTGATAAATCCCGAACAAGGCTCCGGATTTTTGACCGAAGAACACATCGAGACCATTGTATCCCAATACAAGCCAATAGATTTAATATTAGAAGCTGGCGACTCGGTTTTGCTCCACAACTGGATGCTGCACAGTTCGGACGTAAATACGACAGATATTGCGCGACGCGCATTCAGCGTGTGTTATATGCACGGTGATACGCGCTCATTGCGCGGCAACACCTTCACCCGTGTCTTTGGCAAAGGCGCAGTGGTTCACGAAGCCGTCGCGTAATCCTGTATGTCAGACCCCATCGTTTTATTCGCTGGGTTGAATAGGAGATCTTTATGTACCGCATCGGACAACCCGAAAGCAAGCGCGTGGAAAAACTCTTGGAAAGCGGTGAAATTTTTCGCTATGGCAAAGCCGGCGAATGCGATCAGTTTGAAGCAGATTGGGGAAAGCGATTGGGCGGTGTGCAGGCGCGAATGACCACAAGCGGCACGGCATCGCTTTATTGCGCCCTCATTGGCCTGAAAGTGGGACCGGGCGATTCGGTCATTGTGCCATCGTGTACCTATATGGCGACCACACTCGCCGTTGTTGCCGCAGGTGCCATGCCCATTATTGCCGAAGTAGATGAATCAATCACCCTCTCGCCCGAAGATGTCGAGCGAAAAATTGCCCCGCACACAAAAGCCATCATTCCCGTGCATATGTGGGGATTGCCCTGTAATATGGACGCACTGATGGACATTGCAGAAAAACACGGGGTAAAAGTATTAGAAGATGCATGCCAGGCCGTGGGCGGTGGATACAAAGGGCGCGAACTCGGTTCCATCGGGCATGCCGGGGCATTCAGCTTTAACTATTTCAAAAATATGACCAGCGGCGAAGGCGGCGCATTTGTCTCTGCCGATGAATCTGTGTTTCGGCGCGGATCAGTGGCCGCAGATTGCTGTTCTTATTATTGGAATCCCGACGAGCACCGTCCAGATGAACAATTTGCCGGATTGAATTTCAGAGCCACAGAAATCTCAGGCGCGATTCTCAACGCGCAACTCGAGCGCATAGACGAAATGCTGGATCGCATGCGCGGCCACAAACGAACCCTGACAAAAGTGGGCGAAGACGAGGGCCTGACATCTATTACAAATAACTGTCTGGATTGCGAATGCGGTACCCATGTCGGCTTTATCTTTGATTCTGAAAAAAATGCACGCGCCTTTGCCGGGCAGATAAAGGAATCGACAGGACGCGCTTTTTTGCCCATCGATACCGGGCGACACGTTTACACGCGATGGGACCCCATTATGCGGAAGCAGGGCGCACACCACCCCGCGCTTGATCCGTTTCAGTTACCACAAAACAAAGCATTGAATATCGAATATTCAATGGATATGTGCCCCAAATCGCTGGATATCTTGAGCCGTGCAGTACTCATTGGCATGCACCCGGACAACGATAAAGAAAAGATAGATGAACTTGCAGATGCCATCCGGAAATCTGCACATGTCGTAAATTCACCCCACGCACAACCTACCACAAAATAATCCGCGAAATCCGCGAAATCCATGTAATCCGCGATCAGAAAGGAGCTTTTGGCATGAAAATGCAATGGATGTTGATTCTGATTTTGACCCTTAGCAACAGTGTATTGGCTGCGCCGAGTAAACCCGCACCTCGCAAACCCAAGGAAGGCCAAAACGAAGCCGCTATCCGCCACCATAAAGAAGGCTTGCGCCACCGGGATGCAGCCTGGGTCTATGAAGAAAAAATGTCGGGTACAGAAGGCGAAGATCGAGAAACGTACGCGCGGTTTATCCAGGACCTGTACAATCGCGCACTGGAAGAATTTGCGAAAGCGACCGAGCAGGACTCAACCTATTATCAGGCATTTAGCAGTTTGGGATATGTCAAGCGCAAAACCGGAGATATGGACGGAGCATTCGCAGCGTACAATCGCGCTTTGACATTAAATCCAAACTACGCAGAAGCCATTGAATATCGCGCAGAAGCGTATTTGATCATGGGACAGGTGGAAGAAATGAAAAAAGCTTATGGCGTATTGGCCGCACTGAACCGCCCTCACGCTGCGCGATTATTGACCTTTGTAACACAATGGGCAGATGGCGCAACTGATGCAGATATGGCGACCTTTTTGCGGACATGGGCATCTGAACAAAAAGAAAAACTCGGCGAGGTAAAAACATTTGTCGAGAAATGGTGATATGTAGGAGCGGGTTCCAAACCCGCTCCTACTAACCACTGACCACTGAAGCAATCAAACCAATAAAACCACCAAAAACCCCGCCCCAAACAACCAGCCAGCCCAGATGTTTGTGAATCATGTCCTGGACAATGGTCTTAACCATTTCGGGCGTCAACTCGTTTAGACGCTGCATAACAATAGCATCAACTCTGTCAATCATTTCGTCCGTATAACTCGCGGTATTCAACCCTCTCTGGATGGCATCGAGAAATTTGGGTGAGGAGAGCAAGAGGCGAATTTCTACCTGAATTTTTGCGACAAAGGGATCTCTGAGAGGCTGCAATGCCGTTGCACCGCCAATCATATTGATCACGCTGCCAAAAGGAGAAGTCATAACAGCCTCCATCAGACGGCTGAAAATGCGGTCGCAGTCAACGGCCTCAATAACGGGACCGGCATCGAATTTATCTGGAATTTTTTGCTCGGCGATAAATTTTTTAACATTTTCAGCGGTGAAAAACTGCTTCATAATCAAAGCGTGGATACCCGTCTTAAATTCTTCAAACCGACTCGGCACAACACCCGAACCGTAGAGACCCGGCACTTTCTCAAAAAGCATGTGAACCGCCAACCAGTTGGTCAGAGCGCCCGAAGTTGCAAAAAGCCCAACCGCGAGCAAATGATCGGAATAAACAGGACTGACATAACCTGCACCGATCACGCCGACCGCGAGCAGATTTGTCACAAGACTTTTATTCATACGAAGTCCTTAAAGGGGCGAAAAAAAATTTAAGCGTGGAGATAACAGAACAAAGTGGCAATAAGATTGTCAAAAACGCTCAGACGGCAGACCTCATAACCGTGGGAATTTTCTCGCGGATACCCAATAGTTGCAGCCCGAGGCACGTGACCCGTCTGAAGAACGCCCGAGGCATCAGACGCTGCGCGATCGTACACGGCGTATTGCAACTGTGTACCCGCGCGTTGCGCCGCTGCTGCGAGATCGGCAATCAGAGCCTGATCGAAATGCATCTGGCTATCTCTTGACCAGACGGCTGGGCGACCATCGAGTTGAAGTTGTTGATTCCGCGGTATCGGGGAAGAATCAACCGCGATAAAAATTTCGACCGGATTTCGCGCAGTCCAACCGCGTGCCCCAATCAATCCGGTTTCTTCCTGAACGAGAAAACACAGGCAGGTAGCGCGATTGGGGCTTGTCTTTTCTTCCGAAATTCGCTGAAGCAGGCGCAGAAGGGTTAGACTCCCGCCCCGGTTGTCAAACAACCACGCGGAAACGAGCGGATCTTCGGGTGGCCCCAAAAAATGAGGACCGCGCACACCGGCCACTGGTACAGCAGTCGATCCAACGCGCACACCTGCGCGGGCGAGTTGATCGAGTGTCAGACCAGTAAGCAAATGACAGTAGGGCCAGGTAATGCCGCTTTGTCCCGTTGCAAATTGCGTGTTGGGATCCGATGGATCAGTCGTATGCGTAGAACCAAAACAGAGATGTGCCGCAACTGTCTCTGCACCATCTGAAAGGATTTCAACAGGACATTCGCCGAGTTTCCAGGGATGCAATCCACCGCTCGGACGCACCTGCAGGGTCCCATCGGCATTGATGGCGGTAATCACCATGGCGAGTTCATCCATATGACTCGCAAGCGCGATACGCCCCAGATCGGGATTTTGTCCGGGCACTTCCACCCAAACATTGCCCTGCTGGTCTTGGTTGGGCATATACCCCAAATCGGCAATGCGGGCCATAATAAACCGGGCCATAAGTTCTTCGCGGCCCGATGGCGCAGGAACGCGCAAAAGGTCTGACAGCAGACGTACATTGGGATCATCTTGAGGATAAGACATAAAGTGTCACCTTTTCGTTTCATGATTATTATCGACCACTAAGAATACGCTGGCGCGTGTGATTTATCAAGCTATTTCAAAATTCATGAAGCCTTTTGGCGATTTATCCGTCCAATGATTTGACGTAAAATCTTACACCCTTTCATGTGAGAAACCTGTGAACCGCGAATCCGCCCTCTTGCCGCGCATCTCAGTAAATCGCCCCGTCACGGTTGCGATGTGTCTGGTCGCGTTATTACTGGTGGGTATTGTGGCCTATTTTCGCGTACCGGTGAAATTCTTCCCATCGGGATTTACACCGGCTTTTTTGTATGTGGATATTGAATACAATCACCGAAATGCGTCACCCCAGGAAGCCGAACAACAAATCGCCCGCCCCCTGGAAGAGCAGTTGCGCGCGGTAAAGGGCATAAAGAAAATTCGCACGTACAGCGCGTCTTACGGCGTGGATGCGCCCATTGAGTTTCAGCCCGATACAGATATGGTCCTGGCTTATAATCAGGTCGTTGACCGCCTCGAGCGTCTCAAATTAGAATTGCCCGAGGAAGTGCGCGACCAAGTCTATGTATATAAGTTTAATGTAGATAGCTGGTCCATTATGTGGGCGGGCGTCTCCCTATCCCCATCCATTGTCGATCCCTATAAGTTCTTGAACCTGCATGTGAAACGGCGTTTGGAACGGGTCGAGGGTGTGGGCAGAGTCAGCTTTTGGGGTGTGGATGAAAAAGAAATCATGATTGAACTCAGCCACGAGCGATTGATGACCCGAGGGGTAGATCTGGGAACGGTGGTGCAATCACTGCGATCGGACAACTTCGCGCTTTCGGTCGGGCATGTACGCGAAGGCGGCAAGCGGTTTTTCGTGCGATCACTCGCCAAATATCAAAGTGTAGATGAAATCAAAAATATCCTCATCCGCACGCCCCGGGGCGAAGTCCGCCTGGGAGATGTATCAGACATAGTTTACGATGTTCCCGGACGGTCCTGGTACCAGCGCATTGATGGACGAGAAGCCGTATCGATCGCGATTTATCAAGAATCGGGTGCCAATATTGTAGAAGTATGCGAGCGCGTGGTGACGGCTTTGCAGGAGATTGAAAGCGATCCGCTGGTAGAAAAACAGATCGCTTTTAATGTGTTTTTTAATCAGGGTGAATACATCAACGATTCGATTCGCAATCTGGAAACCACAGGGCTTTGGGGTGGGCTATTTGCCGCGATGGTCTTGCTATTCTTTTTGAAAACATTGCGCATGACAGCAATTATCACCCTATCTATTCCCCTGTGTGTGATGATTACGATTACGGCACTTTATTTTCTCGGCTGGTCGCTCAATGTACTGACCATGATGGGACTGATGGTAGGCGTGGGGATGGTGGTCGATAATGCCATTGTGATCCTGGAAAATATCTATCGCATGCGCGGCAAAGGACTGCCCGTCAAAGATGCAGCCATCGCAGGTGCCGGCGAAGTCGGGTTGGCGATCACCATGGCAACGCTGACAACCGTTGTCGTGTTTTTGCCACTGATGCTGATGAGCGGCAATGCAGAACTGACCTTTTTCCTCGCGCGCATTGGGGTGCCGGTTGTGGTCGCGCTTGTTGGATCGCTATTTGTGGCACTCATTTTTATTCCTCAGGCGGCATTGCGCTTTGGCGGTTCCCAGGTCAAATCCGACCCCTTGATTATTCAACGCGCGCGCCATTATTACACGCGCATGTTGAACTGGACACTCGCACACCGGCGCGATGCATTTTTGATCGCCCTCGTCCTTCTCGGAAGCATCAGCTATCCGATGAACGAACTCAAGCGCGGCGATTCAGACGGCAGCATGCTCAACGATTTTCGCATTGAGTTTCGTTTTCCAAAAGATTTTGGCATTCGAGATGCCAGCGACACAATCGCAGAAGTCGAGGATTTTTTGGAGTCTCGTCGAGAGAAATACGGGATTGAGACCATGCGCGTGTGGTTCAGATCTACGTATGGATCCATTCACGTCTTTCTGAAAAAGACGGATGAAGCCTGGTGGCAGACGACCTATAAATCCGTACGCGCATTGATCGGTATTCCCATACAACAGCACCTGCCGCGCAACGCCGTCATCGAAGACATGAAAAAACATGCACCCCAATTTGTAGGCGTCAAAGTGGCTGTACAGGGGCAAAGCAGGAGCGGCGGGGATGACGGCGATTCCTCCGTATCACTGGTTCTCTATGGGGATAATGTCGATGTACTCGCGGATTTGGTGCAAGAGGTCGAGCGACGTCTGAAAAATATCCCCTCGGTCATGAGCGTAGATTCAGACCTGGAACGCGCCAATGATGAGGTACAGGTCATTATCGACCGGGAGCGCGCACAAAAATTAGGACTTGTGGCTCGAGACGTGGGACGCAGCATTGGTTTCGCGCTTCAAGGCGTACAATTGCCCTATCTCCAATCTGACAACCACGAAATCAGGGTGCGATTGTATTTGGAAAAATTGAATCAGCAAACACTACAACGCCTGAAGCGTTTGACATTTCCGTCTGAAACGGGCACACAGGTTTCATTGCTGGACTTTGCCACCCTGCGCGTAAATCAAGGGCGCGGCACCATCAGGCGTGAAGATGGCAAAACGCGGTTGCGGGTGCAGGCTTTTACGACCAAAGAAGATGTAAAAGAACTTTATGTAGAAATTGACCGCGCAATGGAAGGATTTGAAATGCCGCGCGGTTATACCTGGGACAAAGGGGAAAGATATTCCAAGCTGCGGGAAGAAGACTATACCATGTATTTCGCCGCGATTATGGCCGTGACCTGCGTATTCCTTTTAATGGGCGTTTTGTTCGAGTCCTTTGTCCTGCCATTTTCTGTTTTGTTTTCCATCCCCTTTGCCTTTCTGGGGGTTTATTGGACGTTGTTTGCGACCCAAACGCCTATGGATGGATTGGCTATGGTGGGTATCATTGTGCTCATCGGCGTGGTCGTCAACAACGCGATTGTACTGGTCGATATGATAAATCGCATGCGCGCAGAGGGCATGCATCGCACCGCTGCGATCATGGAGGCGGGCGCAAATCGTTTCCGCCCCATTATGATGACGACATTTACAACAGTCTGCGGACTTTTGCCAATGGCTCTGGGAAGCAGTAAAGTTTTGGGACAGCCCTACGCGCCTATGGGCTTCACCATGATCGGTGGCCTACTTTCTTCCACCCTGCTCACCCTGCTGCTCGTCCCCTTGTTTTACACATTTTTAGATGACTTGCGCTCAGCCCTCAAAAGGTTGACAAATAGTGCCTTCAACGCGCTAAAAGTTGGCGATACACAGGCGGCGGATATGGCGGATTAATTTCATCCTGTGTCTGTCCCCCCTCACACCCTGCCCATCCCGATCTTGGTAGTTTCACTCAATCACACTCCGCAAACTCTGCTCATGTACCTCAGCTTCTGGCCAGTGCGTATTCAGAATCTCTCTAATATTATCCTTCCGCCCGCGAAAGATCATGACCATATTCTCTGAGACAAAGAATTTTTCGAGAAAGGCACGCACTTCCTCATCAGTAACCGAACTATAACCGCCTTTGCGACGTGGCGGATTATGGATGGCTCGATATACCTCACTGTACAGTCTTCGCTGTGGTGTCAATTGTTCGTGGACATGGGCATAGGCGACATTGCGATTTTCTCGCAACTCTTTGATTGCCTCCCAGAATCGGGGATTGTCGGGGAGTTCGCGGAGGAAATCGGACATTTTTGCTATCAGTTCTTCGCTATTCTGCAACTGGGGATCGGCGGAGATTTCGAGAAATCTGACATATTCCTCTGTTCGATAACTGCTACCAGTACCATAGACCAACCCCAACTCTTCTCTAAAATATTTATAGAGCAACCCCCGAGCGCCAGATCGCCCAAGCGCCCTGGATATCATTGATGGAAGATAATCTTCTTCACCTATCATTCCACAGAGGATCAGCCAATAACACCCAACAGTCTTTAGGTTTGAATCAGAGACAAAAGCCGTAGGGCCAATCTTAGAATCCATTGTTGGGGATCCCAGGGTATGCACAAATCCACCTGTCTCTCGTTTTTCTGTAATTGGATGAAGCAACATCGCAACCTCAGTGGAATCGAGGTCTGAGATTACCTTAAAAAACATCACGTCTGTTTTCAAAAGCTGATCACAATATTGCCTGATATCCTCAAACGAGAGATTTTTGAGAGCTTTTAAGGACTTGTACTTCTTTATCCCTGTTGTTTGTGAAAGGGCAAAATTTCTCATATGCGTACGGGGATTTTTCCTGAGATCGTTTTCGTAATCAGTAGCCATTAATTTTTTGGCATCTTGCAAGTCTGACTCAGAAAACTCGAGATTATATATGAAGTCGCGGACTATTTTTATAGATTTGCCACAGTTTTCAGACAGGCCATAAATGGATATTGTCTGATATAGGGTACTGGTAGGGATATTAAGGCGTGTACCCAATGCTTCCAGTTGATCCAGGTGCCCCTGCTTTTTTGCCAACTCCCAAATCAATTTTGATACTGTTCTTGCAAGCCCGATCTGAGAAGGTGGTTCCTGGTTATTTCCCGCGCCGAGGAATACAATCTCAATACTGGTCAATGGCGCACGATTGTCATTGCGATAAAAAATATGGTGGTTGGGAATTTCGGCATACGTGGGCAGAACGCCAACCGCGTAGCACATAGCAAAACTAACCATCAATTTCAGAAACATATTCATTAGCCTTTCAAGAAAACTTCCTGTGTAATTTTTTTCCACCCCATACCAGCATTACGATAAAACCTCCCAACAGCATTAGAAAACCTACGCCTGCCAATGCCAATACTGGAATTCTATACTCCGATAGGATTCTCGGAAGAAGCTCTTTCTTTTCGGGTACCGTTAGAGAGTGAGTTATCGAATTATAGTCTCTCAAATATCGATTGATGATGCGCGGAATGTCGTCTCTGCGAATGGATTCGATGTCTTTTATCAGTTTAGGATATAAGAGGGGGTCGTTGGCAGAAGCAAATGCCCGCCCAAATGAAGAAGCCATGCTCAAGCGATTGTAAAATGCGGAATACATTGAGGTCAACTGCTGGTTCCGAGCCGCATTGAGTTCTGCTTCAGAGATGGACTTCAGTTTCTCTAATTCTGCATCAATAACGGTATGGAGCTTATTTCTGGACGTATCATGAGACAATTCTGCATAGCAACTTATCAAACCAAATCCTTTATAGCTGTTAACCGACATACTGAAAGATTTTGCAAGCCCTGAATCAACCATAGAAGATTTCAATGAATTTGAAGATCTCTCCAAAATGCGCTCCAAAATGAGCAGCCCAGCATAGTCGCGATGGCCTAAATTGGGTATGTACCAGCCCTTCCTGAACCTGGTAAGACTGAGACTTTTCACAGTGCGTTTTAATCTTCTTCCAAGCACTTCATAGCTGGGATAGTGCGGATCAGGTAATTCGATCACCGATTCGCCTGATATTTGCTCATTGCTATAAGCGTCGTCCAATTTGGTCAGGACATGATCGATATCTACATCGCCAATCACAACGACCAATCTCTTTTGGCGACGCAGAAAATTCTCATAGTAATCTTTCAAATCAACGGGATCGAGTTGTTTAATAAAAGCCTCAGTACCAAGTCCATCAAAATTTTTCTTCCCATAGATTAAACCAAAAAAAATATTCAAAGATCCGCGGGTTGCACTTGCCCGTCTGCGGCTTCGTTCCGTCAGTACAATTTTCTTTTCCTTTTCAACGACTTCTTCGTTGATCACTGTGTCGTAATATCTATCGCGATCTATCTCAACTGCAAGGTCAAACTTATCCTTTGGAAATCTCAGTATAAAGCGCGTAACATGATAAGAAGTAGCAGCGCTTTTTTGCCCTCCATTCTCAATAACGATCTGGTTGAGTTTTCCATATTCATGGCTTCCAGTGCCCGATATGAGATGCTCTAAGAAGTGTACTCGTCCTTGCTTCCCCTCCTCTTCATCTGCCGATCCAGCACTGTAGTAGGTATGATATTCAAAGGTCGGGATTGTCCGGTCCACAACGATCACGGCGTCGAGATTGGAATTGATGGTGTAGTGTTGTGCGACGAGTTCTTTGGACATCACCTCCGTCCCAATAAGTTGATAGGCAGGGCAATAGCTCGTCGGCAAGACGCATACAAGGAAAAATATGAACGCATAAATTTTTTTCATGTTTGAATCTCACAGTAAAAGTTGGAAATATCTGACTGGGATTGATGCTGACTTTCCATCGGTGGATGCTGTTATTTATTTGAGCAAACTCTCCACACTATGCACCTGAACATCAACCTCGGGCCAATGGGTGTTTAGAACATCTATAATATGATCTTTGGGCCCCTGAAAGATCATGACCATATTCTGCGGTACAAAAAATCTTTCGAGAAAGGCACGCACCTCCGCATCGGTAATCGACTTATAACCACCTTTGCGGATAGGTTTGTTGTAAATGGCTCTATATACCTCATTGTCCAGTCTTCGCTGCGGTGTCAATCGTTCATGGACATGGGCATCGGCAACATCGCGACTTTCACGCAGTTCTTTTATCCTCTCCCAAACGCGAGGGTTGTCGAGAAGCCCTCGGAGGAAATCGGACATTTTTGCGATCAAATCTTCGCTATTATGTAACTGGGGATCGGAGTAAATTTCGAGAAACCTGATATATTCTTCCGATTGATAATCGCTACCAATACCATAGACCAGTCCCAACTCTTTTCTAAAATATTCATAGAGCAACCCTTGAGCACGATAGCCCCCAAGAGCATCGGATATCATTGATGGGAGATAATCTTTTTCATCTATTATCCCACAGGGGATCAGCCAATAACACATAATACTCTTGCTGTTTAAATCAAAGACAAAAGCCGAAGGACCAGAAGGATGATCAATTGCTGGATATGCCAATGAATGTACAAACCCACCTGCCTGTTGTAGCAGAAGATTCTCCCGTTCTTCTGTAATCGGCCGAAGCATTTGGGCGATCTCGGTGGAATCTCGGTCTGAAAGCGCCTTGAAAAACACCACTTCTGTTTTCAGAAGCCGAGCATAATATTGCCTGACATCCTTTGCAGAAAGGTTCTCCAGCATTTTTAAGAACTTGTACTTCTTTATACCCCTTGTTTCTGCAAGTGCAAAATTTCTCATAAAACTATAAGGTCTTCTCCTGAAACTATTCTGGTAATCAACAGCCTTTAGTTTTTTGACATCTTCCAGGTCGGTCTCAGAAAACTCGAGATTATATATAACATCGCGAACTATTTCTATGGACTTGGCGCAATTCTCAGACAGGGTGTAAATGGATACGGTCAGGGATGTTTTTTTGGAAGAGACATACAAATCAGTGCCTAATACCGCCAATTGATCTATATGCCCATGCTTTTTTCCAGACTCCCAAATTAACTTTGAAACTGTCTGCACAAGGCCAGTCTGAGAAGGCTGTTCCCGATAGCTTCCCGCGCCGAGAAAGACGATCTCAATTTTGGTCAATGGGGCGCGTTTGTCCTGGCGATAAAAAATTTGGTGGTTAGAAATCTCTGCAGAAGCTGGCAGGATGCCAACCACATAACACAGTACAATGTTAAGCATCACTTTCAGAAACATATTCATCTACCTCTTCGGAGAACTTTCTGCGCCTTTTTTTTACACCCCATACCAACAGTGCGACAAGCAGCGATACAAAACCTGCCAATACCCATAAGATAAACGCATAGTATAACAGGGTTCTAAATGATGTTTTTTCTTGCGATGACGATATTTCTTTCGGTGGCAATGTTAGGGAAAGCGTTATCGAATTGTCATCCGTCAGGTATTGTTCTATCAAGCGCGGGATATCGTCTCTGCGTCGAGGTTGGGATTGATAGAGTAATGCCGCGCGACAAGCTCTTTCGACAACTCTTCCGTCCCAATAAGCTCATAAGCCGGACAGATGCTCGACAAACCGCATATAATGAACAAAATGAGCGCATACGTTTTCATCATGTGTAATACTCACGAAAGTTCGACATCCACTGGGGCTTTTCGCTCAATACTATCGCAAATAGCCTCGCATACCACCATCGCCTGACACGCATCTCGCAGGGTTGGTGAACCTGACTCACCCTTTTGTACAGCCTGCGCAAAAGCCTGCATTTGCCCCCAATTTATTGAGCACTCCCGAATCGCCGCGCCCGATATTTGAAGCCATATCTCTTTTAACAGCATCTGTTTCATCAATATTGACACCACTCTTTGAATAAGACAAAGACTCATCGTTTTGCACTACATCCCTCCTATTTGTTCAAACTCAATCCGCTGGTGAAGCCAACTTGCCCAGCACCGCTCGGCGCACCAGATCCAACCCCTGAATCACCAACCATCGGCGGATGTGATCTGAATCCTGAAAGCGGCGGCTTTCAATACAAGTCCGCGCTTGCGGATCAGATCCATAAACAGCCATAAATGTCGCGCCCCCTTCATAAGGACCAACCATTGCCAGCCCCACACCACCCTCAGGCGCAATCTCTTGAGCCATCGCTTCGGTCAAAGCGCGAGGATCACCCTGTCCATCCATATTCGCATCCCTTTGCGCGACCACCACATCCTCTGCACCATTCTCTTCAAACTCCCGCACGACTTGGCCGTCTGTCAGCGTATCTACGACCCCAATTGTCAACCCTTTTTCCCGCAACAAATTACCCACAACTTCGGCTACGGTCTCTTTCCCCGTGCCGTAAATCGCAACGCCCAACCGTTTCCTGAGCTCTGCTTCCATCGGCGCGATCAACGCATCGGCATCTTCCTCTGTATCCGCTTTCGCCGCCACGCGCACATCGGTCTGCCCAGCATGCGCCGCCAATCCCACCGTTGGATTGCTCTCGGTCATCAGATCCCCAATCGTACGATCAATATTGCTCTCGCCCACCGCACATGTTCGCAACACGCGCACCTTTGTAATTTTGCTCCCGCCCATGCGGTCAATCAAAATTGGAATCACGACCTTGTGCAACATATAATCCAATTCTCTCGGCACACCCGGAAGCGAAATCACACAGCCGCGCCCTTTAGCATCTTCACTCAAGAAACAAGGCGCCGTACCCATGGGATTTTCCAGAGGCATTGCGCCTTCGGGAATATACGCCTGTCGTTTATTATTATCTGCCATCTCACGACCAAAATTGCGAAACCGCGACGCAATCTGCTTTTCCAATACCTTACTGTAAACGAGCTTGCGTCCCGTTGCGCGCGCCACACATAGCCGCGTCATATCATCCACTGTAGGACCAATGCCTCCCGATGTCAAAATCACATCTGACCGATCCAGCGCGATATCCAAAACACCGACAATTCGACTTTCGTTGTCTCCCACAGTAGTTTTATACAACAAATCCATTCCAATATCGCGCAGTGCTTTGGCAAACATCGTGGCATTGGTATCTACAATTTCGCCCAACAACAATTCCGTTCCAATCATCACAATCTCAGCTTGCATGTCTCCTCCACTCATTTTTTGCACATAATGGAACACTATGTTATGTTTTGAGGTCTCACAAAGGTAAGAATTAGAATGAGAGACGCAATAAAAATTAAAAATTGAGAATTATGAGCCATCCAAACGCAGCCCTCGCAGTTCAAAACCTCACCCGCACCTACACGAGCGGGGAGCATCCGCTCACCGTTTTAGACAACGTCACATTCACCATACCCAAAGGCCAAACCTGTGCGATAGTGGGACCTTCGGGCAGTGGAAAAACCACACTACTCGGCTTATGTGCTGGACTTGATCGCCCGTCATCGGGCACAGTCACCCTTCACAGCCTGGCCCTCGACAGCCTCGACGAAGACCAACGCGCCGCCGTGCGAAATGAATATGTGGGATTTGTCTTCCAGAGCTTTCAACTCATCCCCACCCTCACCGCCATCGAAAATGTCGCGGTACCCCTCGAATTACGCGGTAAAAACGGTGTATTCGGAGAAGCAAAAGAATTGCTCAACCGCGTGGGATTGGGCGACCGCTTGACGCATTATCCCACTCAGCTTTCGGGTGGCGAACAACAGCGCGTGGGCATTGCACGCGCCTTTATCAACCGACCGCGCATCTTGTTTGCCGACGAACCCACGGGCAACCTCGACGCCGACACCAGTCATACCATCGCCAAGCTGCTCTTTGACCTCAACCGCGAAGCGGGCACAACCCTCATCCTCGTCACGCACGACCACGACCTTGCCGCACGCACGCAGCGCATCATCCGCTTGCAAGGTGGCAAAGTGGATCAGGATGTGCAGGATTAAAGGATGAACAGGATACCCCGCCACCCAAAACCAGTGGTCAGTCCACCCAACCAGCCCCCATTCTTAATTCTTAATTCCTAATTCTCAATTCCCATGGATCGAATCACCAGCATTAAAAATCAGACCTCCTCCCCGCTCTTCAACGCCTGGACCTGGCGCATGGCCTGGCGCGATAGCCGCACGTATCGCCGCCGATTGCTACTCTTTATTTCCTGTATATTGCTGGGTGTGGGTGGCCTCGTGGCCGTTCGCGCTTTGGGCGATAATCTCCAACGCGTTGTCGAAAACGAAGCGCGCACACTTTTAGGTGCCGATTTGCGCGTCAGCAGCCAGCGCGCTTTCGCGCCTGTTATTGATTCTCTATTCAACTCATGGGGTGGGGAACAATCCCGAGAAGTGCGCTTTGCCTCGATGATCTACTTTCCCCAAAATGGCGGCACCCGCCTGGTACAGGTGCGCGCGCTACAAGGCGACTTTCCCTATTACGGCACATTTGAAACCGATCCACTACAAGCGGCAAGCACCTTTCAGCATACACATCGCGCGCTGCTCGACGACGGCTTGCTCGTTCAATTTGGCGTTCAGGTCGGCGATTCTGTGCGAATTGGCAACCACACCTTTGTCATTGGCGGGCGCATCACAAAAATATCGGGCGAGGCCATGGCCTTTGCCACAGTCGCACCGCGCGTGTACATCCCCTTATCGCATCTCGAAAAAACGGACCTTATCAAATTTGGCAGTCTGGCGTCTTATGTAGCCTATTTCAAGTTTGATGGCGGCACGAGAATCGGATCCATCCAGCGCGAACTTCGCCCCTATCGCGGAGATCAAAATTTGCGTACCGAAACCGTTATGAGTCGCCAACAACGCCTCAACCGCATATTGGACAACCTCTATATCTTCCTCAGTCTCGTCGCCTTTGCCGCACTCTTACTCGGATGTATCGGCGTTGCCAGTGCCATTCACGTTTACACCCGTCAAAAAATAACAACCGTCGCCATCCTGCGCTGCATGGGCGCGCAATCGAATCAGGTCCTCTGCATTTACGCCATCCAGGCCATCGCGCTGGGTCTTATTGGCACGGGATGTGGCTCTCTCCTCGGTGTGGGTATTCAGTATCTCTTGCCGAGTGTTCTCGAACAAATCCTGCCCATTGAACTCGATATTCAGTTCTCCTATTGGGCGATTATTCAGGGCACTGGCATTGGCCTGAGTCTGTCGCTGCTCTTTGCACTGCTCCCCCTGTTGCCCATTCGCCGAACATCGCCCCTGCACACCCTGCGGGCATCTTTTGAAAACGCGCGATCCCAAATAGATCCCCTGCAACTGATGACCATCAGCGGGATCTGTCTCATAGTCGCGGGATTGGGTATTGTGCAAACCAGCAGTATCAGCGTTGGGATTGGCATTGCAATTGGATTTGGCGCCGCCTTTGGACTGCTCATGGGGGTATCGTGGCTCATCATCAAAACCGTTCGCCATTTCTTTCCCACAACCTGGCAATACGTATGGCGACAGGGCCTGGCCAATCTCTACCGCCCGCATAATCAGACCGCGATTCTAATGCTCGCTCTGGGCCTGGGCACCTTTCTCATCACCACGCTCTATATTGTGCAACACGCCCTGCTCGCTCAAATTGCCATCGCAGGGGGCGACAACCGTCCCAACTTTGTGCTCGTCGATGTGCAAACCGATCAGATTGAAGGTGTAAGCGCGTTGCTTCGCAAACAGAATCTACCCGTCATCCACCATGCCCCCGTCGTCACCATGCGTCTGAAGAGCATCAAAGGTCAAGAGGCGCGTTCCTACGGTAGAATACACGACGTGCGGCGCTGGGCAATTCAGCGCGAATATCGCTCGACCTATCGCAATCACCTCTTCGATTCAGAACGCCTTGTACGCGGCACCTGGATCGATGAGGACTGGACAGAAGAACCCATCCCTATTTCTTTTGAACGCGACATTGCCCGCTCGCTTCGCGTCTCGCTTGGCGATACCCTCACCCTCGACATCCAGGGCGTGCCCGTTCAGACCACAGTACAAAGCCTGCGAGAAGTTGACTGGCAGCGCATCCAGCCAAACTTTTTTATCGTCTTTCCCAAAGGCGTGCTCGAATCCGCTCCGCAGTTTCACGTCTTGACCACGCGCATCAACACAACAGAACAATCCGCTGTGTTGCAACGCACACTGGTTCAACAATACCCCAATGTCTCGGCTGTTGACCTCGGCCTCATTCTCAAAACCGTTGACGATGTACTCTCACAAATCGCCTTTGTCGTGCGCTTCATGTCACTCTTTAGCGTGATTACCGGCCTCATTGTGCTAACCGCCGCAGTCACCACCAGCCGCTATCAGCGCATCCAAGAAGCCGTTTTGCTGCGTACTTTGGGGGCATCTCAAAAACAGATTCGCCGCATACTCTTGCTGGAATACACCTTCCTGGGCGCACTCGCTACCCTGACGGGACTCATACTCTCTATTGGCGGTGCCTGGGCTGTCACCGTCTTTATGTTCGACATTCACTTTGCCTTGCCCACTGCGGCCATTGCCAGTGTCTTTGCCCTCGTCACCGCGCTCACCATCTTTGTCGGCATGCTCAACAGCCGCGGCATAGCCGATCGTCCTCCACTCGAAATTTTGCGAAGCGAAGTGTGATCCGCAGATGAACGCAGATGAACGCAGATGAACGCAGATAAAAAAGAGAGACTGTGAACTGTGACGTGTGATGAAGCACCAGCCTTTGGGCGGTTGGGTGGGGTCTTCTCACTTCTTACTTCTCACTTCTCACTTTTTTTAAAACCGGTTTAAGCACACGCCACACGGTTTCCGCTATAATCCGATGCCCTTCAGCATTGGGATGAATGCGGTCTGGCAGATTCAGTTCTGGAACCCCGCCAACCCCTTCTAATAAAAAGGGTATCAAAAGCACGCGATTCTTTTCAGATAGAGCCGGAAACACCGCGCGGAAAGCCGTCGTATATAGCTCTCCCAAATTCGGCGGTGCTTCAATACCCATAAGTATGATCTGAATATCTGGATACTTCTCTTTTGCGAGATCTATAATCCCCTGCAAATTTTGCTGCATTTCAGTCGTGGGAATCCCCCGCAAGCCATCGTTGCCACCCAATGCCAGCACCAGCACATCGATTTTTCGCTGCAACAACCAGTTGACCCGCCGCAACCCTCCCGCCGATGTTTCGCCACTCAATCCACCATTAACCACATTAAACGCCCACCCAAGCGAATCGATCTTCGCCTGAATCAGCGCGGGAAAAGCCTGCGTTTTATCCAGACCATAACCCGCGGTCAGGCTATCCCCTAAAAACAAAATCACCTTGCGATCTTCTTCAGCATGAACTGTCCATATCAATCCGAGCAAAATAACAATAAGAAACCGCTTCATCTTTTTATCCTCATATTTCTACTTATTTACTGATGTTACGCATAGACACAATATAATGGGCCTGTCATTTTGAGCGGAGCGCAGCGGAGTCGAAAAATCTACTCATAGCGCAGGTGGAATAGATGCTTCGGCTCCGTTCCACTCCGCTCAGCATGACAAAAACCCAGACCTGCGTAACGTCAGTTATTTACTCAAATTCGCGGCAGGGATGCCGCTCCAACAGCGAAATTTTCACCCTTCACACTTCTTCCTTCACACTTCTCCCTTGACCCCAAATATAAGATTGGCTATATTTTTCCCGACTGGCCTGTAAAAAAAACAATATTTTCGGAACGCACAGCGTTTCAGCAGGGTTGCCATACCAGTCCACGAGGCACCTGCTTGTTCCCTTTGGCGATTTGGTAGAGGGACGAGTAGGTGCTTTTTGTTTTTTATAAAAGTTAATTTGTAACATAGTTGGCCCGAAGGCAACCATCTCGTGTACCAAAAAGAAAGGCCCTCGCGCGAGTTCTTGGCGGGACGGCGCGAGGACCCCAGATCACACCGACAGGTACATGCGGTGTGTCAATAGCTTTCGGGTCAACCTCTTTTCCGTTGTGACGTAGCCGTTAAATGTTGTGTTTCAACAATATACGAATTTTATACATTCTGTGTACTGCAAATTTGATACAACTTGTAAAACCGTGGCAAGTGTCGTATAATTCCTCTACTACTCCGATTGAGTTGATGGGAGAACATGTTCGTCGAGGTTCTATATGGCTCAGCTTCGCGGAATTGTGGATCGCATTACATTTCAAAACGAAGAAAACGGATACACTGTTGCCCGTTTGCAGGTAGAGGGATCTGCCGCCTACAACGAGCGCCTGGCGACCATTGTGGGTGAAATGCTGTCGATCAACCCGGGCGAAACCGTGGTTTTGGAAGGCGAATGGACAACCCATAAGCAATATGGCGCGCAGTTCAAAATTGAATCCTACCAGACCGTATATCCATCTACCGTAGAGGGAATGCGGCGATATTTGGGTTCGGGATTAATCAAAGGCATCGGGCCGGTCACGGCAAAGCGAATTGTGGATCACTTTGGGAAAGAAGCTCTCGATGTCATCGAAAGCGATCCCGAGCGATTGGTCGAAGTCGAGGGATTGGGAGCCAAACGCGCAAAGTGGATTATCGAAGCCTGGGAAGACCAGCGCGAGATCCACAATGTGATGCTATTCTTGCAATCGCACGAAGTGGGCACGGGATACGCCGTAAAAATATGGAAAAAGTACGGGCATGAAGCCGTTGAATTGATTAAAGAAAATCCCTATCGCCTATCGGTAGATGTATGGGGCATTGGATTTTTGACGGCAGACCGCATCGCGCAAAAAATGGGCATCCCCGCACATTCAGACCGGCGCATTCAAGCCGGTCTTTTGCATGTCCTCAATGAAGCAGCAGACAAAGAAGGACATGTTTTCTTGCCCGAAGACGCCCTCATCGAATCGTGTGCCAAAGCACTCGACGTGCCCATCGATGCAATCGCACCGTGCATAGCACAATTGCTCTCCGAAGAATCGATTGTGGTAGATGACAAGCGGGTATATTTGCCGCATTTGTACTATGCCGAACAGGGCGCGGCAACGCGGTGCTATCAATTATCCCAGGTGCAACGCATAGAACTCGGCAATATCCCGGCAGAGATCAAAGCCATAGAACAGCGCGATGGGGTAACATTCGCGCCCCGTCAAAAATTGGCATTGGAAAAGGCATTATCGCACAATTTGCTGGTCCTAACAGGTGGCCCGGGAACGGGCAAAACAACGACCATTAAGGGACTCATCGCGCTTTTAGAAGCGCGAAAGAAAACAATCGCACTGGCAGCACCAACGGGAAGAGCAGCCAAGCGGATGTCTGAGGCAACCGGATATGAGGCAAAAACCATCCACAGATTGCTGAAGTTTAGTCCATCTGAAATGGCGTTTGAGAAAAATTTTGATAACCCTTTGGAGATCGAGGCCCTGATTGTCGATGAAATATCCATGGTCGATACGGTTCTGATGAACAGTCTGTTGCGCGCTGTACCAATCAGTGCTTCGGTGGTCCTGGTAGGCGATGTCGATCAGTTGCCATCGGTTGGTGCGGGGAATGTGTTGAAAGATGTAATTGCGTCTGGCACTGTAGAAGTCGTGGAACTCAACGAGATCTTTCGGCAGGCACAAACGAGCCATATTGTTACCAATGCCCACTTGATTAATCGCGGTGAGATGCCAGAAGTGCGGAATGACCGCGATGCGGATTTCTTTTTTATCGAAGTCTCTGAACCCGATCAAGTCGTCGAGACTATTTGCGGATTGTGTGCTGCACGCTTACCGCACACATATCGTCTGGACAGTATTGAAGATATTCAAGTACTCGTACCCATGTATCGGGGCGAAACCGGCGCGAACAATCTCAACCGGGTTTTACAAGACAAGTTAAATCCCAAAGGCCAAGAAATGACGCGGGGCGGTATCCGCTTTCGGGTGGGCGACAAAGTGATGCAGGTGCGAAATAACTACGATCGCGATGTTTTTAACGGGGATATTGGGCGCGTTCACGGAATAGAGGATGATATATTGCGCGTACGATTTCAGGACCGCGTCTTAGAATACGAGTTCTCGGAGTTGGATGAGTTGGTACTGGCCTATGCCATGAGTGTACACAAAAGCCAGGGCGCAGAATTTCGCGCCGTGGTAATGCCTTTGACCACACAACACTATATGATGTTACAGCGCAACTTGTTGTACACAGCCATTACGCGGGCGCGAGAACTGGTCGTGCTGGTAGGCACAAAACAGGCTCTGGGAATGGCCGTTCGCAACAATCGGGTTGCAGAGCGACACACGACCCTATCGCAACGCATTCGGGCTGGACTCGTCGAAGAACCCGTTCAGGGAATTTTGTTGTGAAACAGATTGTTTTTTGCTTAGCTTATATTGTCTAAACTCTTATAGTATATTATAATGGGTGTGATTTCTATTTGAAAGATTTGTATTCAGGAGGCTGATATGCTATTGAGATGGTTAGTTGGTATAGCGATAATTGTCGTTATAGCAAGTGGTGTTGAAGCCACAGATATCGAGTTTGGAGGACAAATTCGTCCTCGCACGGAATTTCGAGATCCCGTTGGCAATGGGTACGATGTATTCACATCCATGCGTGCTCGGCTGAATATCACAGCGAGTTTAGAGCAGGATGTGAATGTGTTTATCCAATTGCAGGATGTGCGGTTGTGGGGTGAAGAAAGCGATACCTTCACCGATTATAACGCCGACAATTTCGACTTCCATCAGGCGTATATGGATATCAAAGATATGGGCGACACAGCCCTATCCCTCCGCATTGGACGACAGGCAATAGGATTGGGTGGGCAGCGGATAATCGGCGCAGTTGAATGGGCACAACAAGGACGTACATTCGATGGTGTTCTCATGACCGTCAAACCCCAATGGGGCACAATTCAAGGGGTAGGTGTTCGTCTATCTGATACCACAGCCAAAGGTATAAGCGGCAATGCTTATCTGGCCGCTTTGTATGCTACAGCATCGGGAACGAACACATCTGCAGATTTTTATGGCATCTACCATCACGTATCCCCCGAAGGCTCCAATAGAAGTGATAATACGCGGCTATGGACACTCGGCGCGCGCATTTACGGCGAAAAGTCGAACTTGACCTACCGCGCAGAAGGCTCTTTTCAAACAGGCGAACGGCGTGGGCCAAATGGCTCGGCATTTATGTTCGGCGGCAGGCTGGGCACAACGCTGGGCAATGGCAGTCTGACCCTGTGGTATGATTATTTGTCTGGCGACGGCAATTTCAAAGACAGCAAATGGAAATCATTTGATACGCTCTTTGCAACCAATCACAAATACTACGGTTTTGCCGATTTATTTCTCAACATTCCCGTACACACCCGGAATCGCGGCCTGCAGGACTTTGCCATAAAAGCATCTGTACCGCTGGATGAAGAAGGGCAGTTGCGTTTGGCAGCGGACGGACATGTGTTCTTCCTCGCCCAAAAAGGCGATTTGGAATCGGGACATCTGGCCGATGAAATCGATTTAACGCTTTCCTATCAATACAGCGAAAATGTGACCTTTGCCGCCGGTTATACATTTGCCATAGCGCGAGATGCCATTAAAGCATTAGGCCGATTGAACGAGGACATGCACTGGGCTTATGTGATGAGCAATGTTTCATTTTAAGTAAATATTGCTTCCCGTGTTCGTGATCAGGCGAGGAGATTTTTCTCCTCGCCTTTTATTTTTTAAAATGAATATGCGATCTGAGTTTTTGAGCAGAAACAGCACCTTCGCGCAGGAGAATTGCGTGGTCGGTAGAAACATCGACAAGTGTAGAAGGGAGCGTGCTGGCAGAAGGCCCACCGTCGAGAATAAGATCGAGATGATCGCCGAGTGCGTTTTCTACTTCACAAGCCGAACGCGCCGGTGGTTCGGCAGAGCGATTGGCACTCGTGCTCGTAAGAGGTCCGCCAAGCGCAGTGAGCAATCGGGTGGCAATGGGCGAACTCGAATGGCGGAGAGCTATTGTATCGCGTCCGCCGAGCAAGGCGGGTGAAAGATCGCGGTTGGCGTGAAAAACAAGGGTGAGCGGTCCCGGCCAAAATGCCTCAATGAGTATTTGAGCTGTCGGAGAGGCAGTGCGAACAAGCGTTGAAAGATCATCTACACCGCGAATCAAGAGAATAATCCCCTTGTCCTCCGCACGTCCTTTGGCAGTGAAAATCTTCTGAACAGCCTCATCGTTATGGGGATCAGCTCCCAGGCCATACACAGTCTCGGTCGGATAGGCAATCAGGCCGCCGTTTTTAATAATATCGGCAGCCTGATTAATATTTTGAAGGGTTGGAAGTGCTATCATAGTTAAAAATCGGTGAGAGGTGAGAAGTAAGATGTAAGACGGCCACCCACCCAATTCTTAATTCTTAATTCTTAATTCATAAACCCTGGCAAAGTACAGGAAATCACCGAATCCAACCCGGCCATCGGCATTGAGATCAAAGCGCGTATCGGCAGAGTCAAAAGCGTTGACAAAGATCCGAAAATCGTTGAAATCGAACCGACCATCGGCATTGAAATCGAAAGATTTTGCCTGTGGAACAGCAGGCGCTGAGAGGGCCAAATCAAATAGAACGGACAGTTCTCGTATTCTGTGATTTGCCGCATCTGCAATCAGCAGGGTGCCCGTTGGACTAAGAGCCAAACCATGCGGGGCATTGAGACTTACGGCGAGAGCATCGCCTTCTTCAAAATCGAGCTGCTCCAACCCCGTGCCCGCGACAGTCTGTATCAGACCGCTGTTCAAATCGAGCAAGCGAATGCGGTGATTATTCGTATCGGCAATAAAAAGATATCCCTGATCATCAACGGCAATGCCCTGCGGAGAATTGAGTCGTGCCTGTGTACCCGCGCCGCCATCGCCAGAAAATCCATTCTGTCCCGTTCCCACAACCGTCGTAATAATACCGTGGGAATTGACTTTGCGAATGCGATGATTATCCGTATCGGCGATATAAATATTACCACTCTGATCAATGGCAATCGCACTCGGGCGATTTAAGCGCGCCTGTGTACCCGCGCCGCCATCGCCAAAAAATGCTCCCTGATCTGGATCGCCACTGCCTACAATCGTCGTAATAATACCGCGAGAATCGACTTTGCGAATGCGATGATTATCCGTATCGGCGATATAGATATTACCACGCGGGTCAATGGCAAGCCCTGTGGGACTTCTCAAATTGGCATCTAAAGCACGCCCCCCATCACCCCCAAACTGACCGATTCCTATTCCGGCAAAGGCGAACAATACCTCATCTTGCACCGTGCTCACAACGTGATTACCCATTTGGCTGATCAACAAATCGCTCTGATAGACCAGGCCGCGCGGGGCGGCAAGATCTTCCGCATATCCCGATCCCGCAATGGTCTGGATGATACCTGTTTCCACGCTCACGAAACGAATGCGATGATTCTCTGTGTCCGCGATATAAATATTGCCCGACGAATCGACCAATACATCTTGTGGTTGCTGAAGGCTTGCCTCGATAGCTGCGCCACCATCGCCTTGAAATCCACCGATCTCATCACCCGAACCGGCAACAGTACGCATAGTCAGGGCATCTTCTGCAAAAGGTTTGATGAGTTCAATTTCAGCGCGCCCGGATTCCAGACCCGCACTTTCGGCAACGATGACAACACGCCCATGATCTGACCCCGCTCGAAAACGCGCATACGCCACGCCATCGCGCACCGCGACGGAATCTCCGCTCGCTGGCTCTGACCTCTCAGAAGAAATAATGAGACCACTGCCGCTCTCAATGCGAAATTTAACCGCCTGGTCGCTGGTGGGCAAAGGCCTGTTGTCTATCGTAACAATCTGTGCGATGAGTTCGATTTCGGAGATACCATTAGCCAGCAGATTGTTCGGATCTGCAAACAAAAGAACGCGAGCAGGGGGCGGGGGTGATTGTTCGGTGATATCTATAACGCGATTGACCGATAAATCGTCGGTATCACTGCGAAATTGCTGCACAATACCACTGGGCCAGCGCAGGGAGAGTACTTCGATCTTTTCGGCTTCGCCCACGCCAAATGTGGGCAAGAACGCGTCCTGCGACAAAAAGGAGGCACCACCTGTTATTTCTCGAATGGCGTGGCGGTTATTACTATCCCCGTCTTTAAATTCAATTTTGAGGCGCGTGCCAATCGCATCGGTGCTACTTTCTGTACCGCGAAGCCGAATTGCGATCCAGTTACCATCCGCCTCGCGATTGCGAAAGAGAGCATCTGAGCTGTCTTGTACAGCGACATAAAAATCGAGTTTCCCATCACTGTCGTAATCAGCAAGGGCAACACCGCGGCTATCGGCATTCAAGGCAACGCCCAAAGAGTCAGACATCTCTAAAAAACGTCCGTCCTCATTTTGGTAATACAAATTGGGCTGAGAGCTATTGGTCACATACAGATCGAGGTCACCATCATTGTCAAAATCCCCCCATACTGCGCCTCTACCTCGGCCATCGTGATTGAGCATCATTTCCGGCGCGCGATCTCGGAACACGCCATTGCCTTCGTTTGTATAAAATCTATTATCTGCGCCAAAATAAGGGATAAACAGATCCAGGTCTCCATCATTGTCGAAATCACCCCAGGTCGCGCCAAAACTCGGCCCGGTATCAACCGGGCTAAAAACATTTTCTACGGACGTGAATTGCTCGCCGTCATTGCGAAAAAGGCGGTTGGGTCCGCTATTTGCCAAAAACAAATCGGGGTCTCCATCATTGTCGAAATCGCCCCAGGTGGGTTGAATCCCACTTTCTATATCGCCTATGCCCAGACTATCAGAACGCTCGGAAAAACCATTGCCATTGTTCTGATAAAAGCGGTTCGCACCAAAATTGGCAACGTAGAGGTCGAGATCCCCATCGCGATCGTAATCTGCCCAGGCCGCGCCATACCCATCTCCGGAGTCGTCAACCCCAAAAGTGGCGGCAATATCTGTAAATCTCGCACCATCGTTGCGATACAAGCGATTGGGATCGCCAAAGTTGGTGACGTAAAGATCGAGATCTCCATCGCCATCCACATCGCCCCATATCCCCGCGCTGCCATCTCCGGAATCGCCAACACCCAAAGCGGACGCAATATCTGTGAAGCCCACACCGTCGTTGCGATATAAACGGTTGGGTTCTCTGCTGCGTACGAGATAGAGATCGGGATCATTATCGTTGTCAAAATCTGCCCAGGCCGCGCCAAATCCCGCACCCGTGTCTCCCAAACCCGTGTTGTGTGCCACATCGACGAATCCGCCGGGCTGGGTACTTTGCCCAATGCCCTGCAATTGGAGTCTAACAGTAGGGTTTCCCGGCGCGTTGCTAAAAATGGTCAGCACAGCTTGTTGGAGATCTTCGGACTGTGGGCGGAAGATAATGGGAAGTCGCTGGCTTTGTCCGGATTCAATGCGGAGAACATCAGTTTGTTCGACAACAAATTGCGAGTCGGTCGTAGTGGCATTGGGAATAACCAGCACGCCAGCACCAAGGTTGGAAATGCGTACCGACAACGTTTGAGATTGCCCAATAGCGGTGCGATCAAAAATTAAAACATCGGATGGAAAGAGTCCGATATTGGCGGCATCTCCCCATCCCTGCACATTGACCGTGGCAGAAGGTGTGCGCGAGTCATTGGTGGTAATAGTGATAACACCTCTCGCCACACCTGTTTGTACAGGATCAAATACAATCTCAATTTCAGCGATTTGTGCGATACCGACTTCGAAGGGCAATTCTGACAAAACGCGAAACCCTGGGTTATCGGAAATAGCTGTTTCAACCCGGACGGACAAATTGCCTCGATTTTCAACGCGCAAACTGCGCACAGCGGGATCACCGACGCTAACTCTGCCAAAGATGATATCCGTGGAAACAGCATTGAAAAGAGGCATCCGAAACGCGGGATCGCGCAGTTTGCGGATGCGATTGTTGAAAGCGTCAATAAAGAGAAGATCGCCATTGCTATCAACCAGCAAATGCGTGGGCTGCCCCAGATCAGACAGAAGACCGAGTGTATTTTCAGGCCCCGCGCCCGCAATACCCGTTCCCGCGATCGTCAGCACATTGCCCGTTCCTGCTTCGACCACGCGAATGCGATTATTGCCCGTATCGCCGATATAGATATTGCCAGCTTCATCGACAGCAACGCCCAAAGGAGAAAAAAATAAAGCCCTTGTTGCTGGCCCACCATCGCCCTTATAGAGATCTTCTGACAGTTCTTCCGCAGAGGTCGCTCCCCGTCCGGCTACGGTATTGATCACGGCAACGACGATTGTATCTTGCATTGCCCTGCTAATGCGGCGAATGCGTCCATTATTAAAATCAGCAACCAAAAGATCGCCATTGCCCGTCACAGCCAATTGTCCAGGGGTTAAACCCGCCCGAGTTGCCTGCCTACCATCCTGATTATTTGACGCCTGATTACTGCCATTGCCCGCGATTGTGCCTATGGTATTATTCGCCAGATCAAATTGTCGCACGCGGTTGTTGCCCTGTCCATTCTCATCGAGACTATCGGAGATTAAAAGAGCTATGTCGCCCAACATCGTCAGCGAGACAATTTCGTGGAACGTGGCTTGTAGCGCAGGTACCGGATCGTTGAAACCACCTTCGCCCGTACCCACGACCGTAGTGATGATACCAAAAGCATCAATGCGCCGAATGCGCCGATTGTGAACATCACTTTCACTCGTGCCACCACTGCTGATATAAATATTGCCTGCGCTATCAACTGCAATAGCATTGGGGGTATTGAGCAATGCACTTGTCGCCGGCCCGCCATCGCCCGAGAACCCCGGTTCTCCAGTACCCGCGACTGTTGTGATGATACCTGTTAGTGCATCCACCCGTCGGATGCGGTGATTATCCGTATCCGCAATATAGAGATTGCCTCGTGCATCAAGCGCAATTCCGAGCGGACGATTGAGCACAACATCCGTTGCCAGTATATTATCGCCATCTTCCAAACCACCACCGGCAATAGTAACAATCGTACCGCGTGTCTGAGCGAAAACACCTGCTTCCGAGATCAGGAGACTAAAAAAAAATATATAAATATATCGCATGGTAGAATGTATGGAACGGGATACAACTGCGTCAAAGGCACCTACCCCCGGCCCCTTCCTGAGAGGAAGGGGAAAAAACTTACCAGCCCTTAATCCCCAGCCCCTGCTTCTCGCCTTACCCTCTGTGTTTATCCGTGTTCATCTGTGGTTGCTTTTGCTTTCCCCAAATAGAGATCTCTGCCCTGTGCGAGGGCTGTAATCTTGAGGTCGGCCACCGAGCGTTTGAGCATCCAGAACCCGCAATCGGGATGAATAAATGCAATGCGCCCCGGGCCGAGTTCTTTTTCGGCGTGATCGAGGCGCCGGGCAATCTGTTCGGCAGTTTCAACGTGATTGATTTTGATGTCGACCACGCCAATGCCGAGTTTGATGCGCGGATCAATTTCTTTTAGAGCAACCAGATCATCATCCGGGCGATGAGCGAGTTCGAGCACGAGGTGATCGGTGTGCAGATCGTTGAGAAAATCGATAAGCGCGCGCCATGCACCGTGTTGGATGGTCTGCCCACCGTAATTCCCAAAACAAAAGTGAACAGCTCTTTCAGTATCGGGATCAATCGCATCGAGTACTGTATTAATCGCCTTCGCTGCGATAGGTCCGTCTTCAGGGTTACCCGGAATATTGGCTTCATCGACCTGTACACAGGCGCATGGCAGGCCGCGCACCTGATCGGCCAACACATTGGCCACCCCCATGAGCAGGGCTTCAAAATCGCCGTAGTAATTGTCGAGCAAGGTTCGGGCAAGCATATAGGGGCTGGTAAGCGTAAATTTGAAGGGGCCACCTGCGACGGTTGCAGCGCGCAAACAGTCGGATAACAAATCGAGAGAACCCTCTGAGAGCGCGTCATCGACAACAGCAGCGGGTTTAGCGCGAAAGTCCATGGATTGTCGCTGGCGAAATTCCTCGACCTCAGTGCGTCCAAAATCAGCGCGCGTACCACCCATAGGGCGCACAAAATATTCGATCATGCCATTGGTCTCGGGATGGTTGATGTCAAAACGGTAGAGTTCGCCATCGGTGGGCAGATCAATCCCGGCTTGACGCTGCGTATCAAAAATAACGCGCGTGGCATCCACAACAGCAGTTTCACTCGGTGCTGCCACGAGCCAGTCGGGCAGTGGATAAGACCCAACTGTGGTGGTGAGAATTGTAGAATCTCGAGACAATTTTTGCATTGTATTCAGATTTTCAGACATATACATATCTCGCTTACTCACAATTCCTCTGATATGGCATCGAGTTTGGCCCGATTTTCCGGGGTCAGATTCCTCAAAGCTTCAAATACAAAGGCAAACAAGCAACTCAATACCAGGCTAAGGCCTCCCGCAATGGCGACCATGAGACTACGACGCGGATAGCTGCGCGTATCAGGAGGTCGCGCATAATCCAGGACCGTGACCACCTGAGTACCTTTTTCATTTTCAAATCGCGTTTTTTCGTACTCTTGTTTGACAAACTGATAGATGGCGTTCTGTATTTGAATATCGCGGATGAGTGCCACCGCGGTCAAGCCCAATTCGGGCAATTGTCGGAAGGGTTTGAAAATCTCTGGCAATTGTCCACCCGAATCGCCCTTGTGCAGACTATCGGGAAATTGGCCCATAAGCAAATCATCAAGCACCTCGCGCGTGATCTGAATTTCCATATCGAGTTTTTTCAGTTCGGGATTGTCTGCGGTCATCCGTCGTGATTGGACATCGCGCTTGATAATCAGTTCTGCCAGCGAGCCGATGAGAGTGGAAGCGGTTTCCAACTGTGTTTTGATCTGGGTCTCAACGTCTAATACCATGTGCTTATTCTGAAAATCCCGATAGTGCCGTTCGGCTTCGAGCATGTCCTGTTCGGCTTCTTTGAGCCGCTCTTCGAGATACGCCAGATAGGTGCGCGTTTTGTTTTGATTGCGTCGTTCAAGCGCGTTTTTGAGTTCTTCAACAAAAGCATTGGTCAATTCTGCCGCCTGTTCTGGGGTGTCGGCTTCGTAGGAAATCGTGAGAAATTGCTCGCGAGAGAGATCTACATGCAGGCGATTGGATATCATATCGAGCAATTCGCTTTGATGGCTGGCACCATAAAGCCTGGCGAGATCAAAGCGCTCTGCAACAGATAGGCGCACGCTTTCGCTTTCAACGACCGGAACAAATTCTGTGGCGGATACGGCCTCACCGCCCAATCCCATCAAATTGAGGGGCAATTCTTGCAAAAGAGTAGATAGTCCCCCTAAGCCACTGCCGGTATCTTGTGGGGGATAAACGCTGGCATAAGCGCGGTAGGCTTTGGGCAAGATCAGAGAAATGCCCGCTGTCACCAGTGTAACGGCAAAAAAACACATGAGAATCATGCGCCGCCAGCGCACGAGAACGTAAATATGATCGAGGATATTGCGTTCAGATTCCATATTTATTGTCAGCGTTCGTAGATCAGAACAATGGTGAAGACCAGCGATGCAATAGAACCGAGCATTGCAATGGCTTCTCGCGTGATGCGATAACCCTGCCCCGGCACGATCTCTCGTGGGGGGACAAAAATCGCATCACCAGGACGCACGAGCGATTCTGCTGTGGCGTCTATGGCATTGCCGGTATTGCCCTCAACAATAATGATATCTTTTCGTTTTGCGCGCGTGTTAAAACCGCCAGCGAGATCGATATAACCGCCAACCGTAAGTGCTGCGTCATAAGGAATATTCGCCGGTGCGACGACCGCACCTGTCACGCGCACAGAAGGTATAAATCGGGGAACGCGAACGACATCGCCATCTTGCAGGAGGATATTGTGCCGCTCGTCGCCAGCCATGATCGCTACAAAATCAATGGGCAAACGCCCCGAAAGCTGCTGGGTTTTGAGGGTAATAAGGGCCTCTTCGGCATCGGTGCGCTGTGTGCGGGGAATGCCGAGCAATCGGTCAAGCACGGGATCGTCTTCTGTTGTGGTCTGTTCATAATTGACTTTGCGAATAAGAGACGCCTGAACTACGGACGCTTCGGGTGTGAGTTCGGCCCGTTGTAATAATTCTTTGAGGCGAAGCCCCTCTTTAAGGGGAAAAGTCCCGGGAAATTGCACTTCGCCTTCGACATAAACCCGTTTTGTTTCGCCGATAACATAGAGTTTATCACCTATTTGTACGGGGATATTGGCCTCGGGGACACCTGCAAGCGCACGCGGGAGATCAATATCTATGGGTGCCCACTCATCATCTTTTGACAGGCGCAAAAGGTGGGCGCGCTTTGGAGGAAAATGGGCGCGCAAGCCATTCCCCAGAACAATGAGATCGGACACGCGATCACCGGGCGCGAATTCATAACTACCGGGCCGTTGTATCGCTCCTGTAACATAGATAGAATCACTGTTGGCAACGGGCACCACGATTTGTTCCCCATCGAGCATGAAGGGGTTGTACCGTGCGTCTCCCGTGCGGTTCCACAGCTCGAGATCGACCCGGCGTCCCGTATTGTGCCACTGTCCATTTTCATCAAGGCGCATAATCTGGATATTGCGGCTGGAGCCCCTGCGGTCTGGATCATCAATAAGGCCCCCGGCTTTGAGGATGAGTTGCGATGCCTGTTCTACGCCATTGACCGCAACGGCACCGGGTATATGTACTTCGCCAACCACATTGATGGGAAATGTGCGGAGTTGCGCGAGGCTGATGGAGATATCGAGTTGACGAAAGCGTTTTTTGATCGCCGATTGGATGGCGCGGTCGGCTTCTGTAAGCGATAAAAACGCAACGGGAACAGGACCGATAGACGGAAGAGGCAAACTGCCGCTCGCGCTGACGAGCACTTCAAAAGTCTCGATCTCTTCACCTCTATTTACAACCACGGCAAAAACATCGCCAGGCCCGACAATATAGCGACCCGAGCGAATAACCGCGTCATAGGCCGCTTTGCCAATACTTTTGATTTCAACCAGTGTCGTAGCTTCTCCCTCTGTTTTTTCAAGAGAAGGCGCTGCAAAAGGTCTGGTGGGTTCTCGCCGTTCTGGTTTTTCTTCGGTTTGACGCGAGTCGCGACGGCGAGATTGCGCGCGTGCAGCGAAAGGGTAAAGCGCAAAGTCAAAAATAAGCAAGCCCACAAGCGCGATATAAACAAGACGCATATAGTGCCCTGGATATGCCATAGAAATAATCATGTGACTGTGGCTCCCGATGGATCAACTTTGAGGATCTGATAACGCGCCCGTATGTTTTTTTTAGCCCAAATACCGATCATAGCCTGTCCGATAGCGTCGGCATTTTGGGTTGTAAGCGCGACAAGGGTCGGCCCCGCGCCCGAAAGCGCAGCACCCCATGCCCCTGCTTTGACCGCTTCTGCGAGTATCTGATCAAAGCCCGGAATAAGTTTCGCCCGATAGGGTTGATGCAAACGGTCTTGCATGCCAACGGCGAGATGCTCAAAATTTCCCGTGATCAACGCTGCGGTAACAAAGCATGCTCGGCTTGTGCTGAAAACGGCGTCACGATGAGAAATGGTGTCGGGCAAGACATTGCGGGCATCTTCGGTTTTGAGTTCGAATTCGGGAATGGCGACCACGGCGCGCAATTCTTCAGGGGGCAGGGCGCGCACACATGCAACGCGGTTGCCATCCATAATAGAGGCTGTGAGACCGCCGAGCAAGCAGGGCGAGACATTGTCCGGATGCCCTTCAATAGCCGTGGCAATATCGAGTATCTCCATCTGTGAAAAAGGTTCACCTAAAAGGTAGTTAGCCGCAATAACACCGCCGACAATGGCGGTTGAACTGCTACCCAATCCCCGGGCAAGGGGCACGTTGTTGTACATGTGGATAACGATTCCGGGCAGTGCTTTGCCTGCGCGTTGGGCGGTGAATTGCGCGGCGCGATAGAAGAGATTCTCCTCATCGGCAGGCAAAATACCTTCGCCTTTACCCCCAATGCTAAACAACACGTCCGGTTGGGAACGGGTTTTTATCCCGACATAATTGTAAATGGACAAAGCCATACCCAGTGCATCATAACCGGGACCGAGATTGGCAGTGGAACCGGGCAGGCGGATGCGAAATTCCATCTATAGTTCTCTAACGAGTTCGGTGCATACCAGATCGGCGAACAAGAGACCTCGCCGCGTCAGGCGAACGCGGTTGTCAGTTCGTTCCAGCAAGTGCTGGTTTGTCATCGCGATGTACTGTTTGTGAATTTTGGGATGGCTCAAAAAATCTGCACGAAGCCCCCGGCGCTGGCGCAACCCCAGCATAATGCGCTCCAGCAGATGTTGCGTCGGTGTAAGCTGCTCTTCTCTTTCCACTGCAAATCCGGTTGCCTCAATATGCTGCATATAAGTCGTGAGATCGCGCACATTCCAAAATCGCCGATTGTCGAGATACGAATGTGCAGATAAACCAACGCCCAGATAGGGGCGATCATGCCAGTAATTGAGATTGTGACGCGACGCAAATCCCGGTCGGGCAAAATTGGAAATTTCGTAATGTGCGTATCCAGCGGCTTCGAGTTGGTCAATAGCATACATATACATCTCGGCCTGGTCGGTTTCAGGCGGCACAACCAATTTCCCCTTTTGAAAGCGGCGCGCAAAATTGGTCTGAGGCTCAATTGTGAGTCCATACACCGAGATATGTTCAGGCCCCAGATCTATGGCTCTCTGAATACTCGTTACCCATTCTTCAAGCGTCTGTTCCGGCGCGCCGTACATAAGGTCAATACTTATATTTTTTAACCCTGCACCGCGGGCGGCTTGAAACGCCGCTGTCGCATCTAATGCCGTGTGAAATCGGCCAAGTGCTTTGAGTGCGCGATCTGTAAATGCCTGCACGCCCAGGCTCAAGCGGTTGATGCCGTGTTCATATAATTTGTCAAAGTATCTGTGGTCATTTGGATTGGCCTCCGCCGTAATCTCTGCATCGGGAGCGATCGCATTTTTCGCACTTGTCAGAATCCGATCCAATTGCTTAGGTGGTATTGCCGAAGGCGTACCGCCCCCAAAATACAGCGTATTGAACACGGGTGGCGTTTCGAGGGATTGCATGCGGTTTTGCATTTCGGCAATCACCGCATCCGTATAGCGCTTTGCCATGTGATTTTTTCCCACGACAAATGCAAAATCGCAATACGGACAGCGAGAGTGACAAAATGGGATATGAATGTAAAGGCTGAGATGCATAACATTTCACGCCACGATCATGCCAATGCCCGATCAGCAGCGCACCGTAAAAAACAAGCGTCAGACACTTATTCTAAATAGCTCTGGAGTTCTTTTATTACAGCCCCAAGGTCTTTGTTTTTTTCAAACCATCGAATCTTATCGCCATCAATTTTGTATCGTGCTTTCATACGGGTTTGTAACTCATACTCATTGGGCACGCTCAGATGTGTTTTATACCACAGCATCTTCCATCGCTCTTTATCGATTTCTGCAACTTCCGTGTCTGATAACACAAAATGCAATGCATAAGGCGTTTTAGTTAAGAATACAAGGACCTTTTCACCAACGTGAAACTCTGGGTCAGAAGTGAGGGATATTTGAAAAAATGGGCTAGATGTTCTTCTTCTTAATTGATCTCTTAATCGACCCGCTGGTGTTTCGTGAAATTTTATGCCCGAAACCTGTTTAATGTGAACAATCTCTCCAGGTTTATGAGGTCCTGTAATAGAGCGCACAACCCGAACACTGACGGTTCTACCATAGTCCAAAAACGCACCTGAATGCCTAATAGCTTCTACCTTACCAAGAACAATTACATCCGGCATTTTCACCGCGAGATGTCTGCCTCTACCAAATTGTCTTATAGGTTCTTCGCGTTTATCTATGAAGTACTTGTGTGTTTCTATTTCTCTTTCTCCAATCGAATCAACATTGCTTATCATGTCATAAGAACGCAGTTCATTTGCAATGCGTGTACGCAATGAATCCACATGGGTATGGTCGTCTGAGTTATTCTGGGCAAATGACGAAATAGGGATTGCAAGAAATATTAGAGCGGCTAAGTACATAAGCGTCCTCTTTTTTTCTTACATATTGCTCCTTCAACATCTATATAAAACAATACTTCCATGTGGATTGGGACAAGCAGCTTCCTGTTTAGTGCAGAGCAGCATCCAGTGTTGCTTCAACTCTGGGCGGAAATTCGAGCTTGTGAAAGCGGTTGGCGTCAAAAGCATAATCTTCACCACTTTCATCTACCATGCGGATATATCCATGAATAGCAGCCTCTTGATCGGGAATGATGCGATACACTTTTCCGACTTCGAGCGAAGCCTCATAGCCTTCGTTATTGAGACAAATCGCAAATCGTGGTGTTTTTTTAATTTTGGAGGTCGTCATAACGGAAGTAGCCATAATAAAACCGCTTTTAGCCAATAATAGTGTTGACTATCTGCCGAAGTTGGTCTTGATCAGCCTGTTGAAGTTTTCCCAACTTCTTTATTATCAGTCCTTTTTCGATCGTGGTGATTACCGGCTTTACTACAGAAGGTTTTAGCAACCCGGCTTGCTGCCAGTCGCTGATCGAAAATTCCCCCAGTGCTTGCACTAATTTAACTCGGCTTGTAACTGCTATAATGATTACATCTGGTTTGGTGGCATTGTAAGCGGATGTACTGATAATCACTGCAGGACGTTTTTGGTGCCTGGTTTGATTGGTAAAGGGGAACGGCACCAGAACAATGTCGCCAAAGCTATAGGTTGTCGTAGTCTGCATCTTCTGGATTATTCCATACCCGATTAAAACTGGCTTCAGCGGTCATTGATGCAGCCTGAGTCAATTCTCGATCCCGATCTTTTTGGTAGAGAAAGTCGATAAAGTCTTCAACCGTTGCAAGGCGTTCAGGTGGAAGCAACTGTAGTTTGTGAAGCACCTGTTGAATGAGTACTTGTGGATCTGTCGATGAAGCCATAGAAACCTCCTCAGCGAAATATTTTTCAGAAAAAATTGATTCCAGAGGTGCATCGCAATACTGCACGCTCACCGGCAGTTATATATGAATTTCACTCCACGAGCATACCAATGCGTTGCCAGCGCACGCGCTCTGGAAAATGGAACAGATTATAGAACACAATACTGAGCAGAGACGTCACGTTGCTATATGCGGGGACGCGATCATCTGGTGCCCAGGACCAGTAGAGAAGAAATGCTTGACCTCGAATGAGATCGCGCTTGAGAAAGCCCCAGTATCGACTATCTTCACTGCTGTCGCGGTTGTCACCCATCACAAAATAGCAGTCTTCGGGCACGATCTTAGGCCCGTAGTTATCCCGCGTATTGGCCACCGATCTCCGTTTGAGAATAACAGAATCTATATATTTGGCTTTGGACGGGTCAATCGCGCGTTTATCGTCAACATAAAGGAGTTTATCTTTTATTTCAACTTTCTGCCCGGGGCCTGCAACAATGCGTTTGATAAAATCGCGGGATGGATCTCTGGGATACTGAAAAATGACAATATCGCCGGGGGCTGGCGAGCACCACGCAGGCAGGCGAATGTCGGTAAAGGGAATGCGAGCGCCGTAAATAAATTTATTCGCCAGCAAAAAATCTCCGACCAGCAAAGTGTTTTCCATCGATCCTGAAGGAATGCGAAATGCCTGCACGACAAATATGCGAATAAAAAGCGCGAGTGTAAACGCGAGTAAGATGGCTTTGATATATTCAATAGTCACGGATTTTTTCATAATTGTGAACGGGTTTGAAACCCGTTCCTACATTATATATTCCATCCCAGGCGGATCGGATATCTGCGTTCATCTGCGTTCATCTGCGTCATCTGCGGATCACACTTCCATCTGCAAAACAGCGAGAAATGCCTCTTGTGGGATTTCTACTGCGCCAACTTGTTTCATGCGTTTTTTGCCCTCTCTTTGACGCTCGAGGAGTTTGCGCTTGCGGGTAATATCGCCGCCATAACATTTGGCAGTGACGTTTTTGCGGAAGGGACGCACGGTTTCGCGCGAGATTACTTTGGCACCAATTGCCGCTTGAATAACGACTTCAAAGAGCTGGCGTGGGATTAGTGCTTTGAGTTTTTGGCTCAACGCACGCCCCCATTCATAGGCTTTGTCGCGGTGAACAATTGCAGAAAGTGCGTCTAAAGGTTCGCCGTTGATGAGCAGGTCGAGTTTGACCAGATCCGCTACCTGATGTTTTTTGTATTCGTAGTCAAACGAGGCATAACCGCGCGAGACCGACTTGAGACGGTCGTAGAAATCAATTACAATTTCGGATAACGGCAGATCATAGCGCAAGAGGGCGCGTGTGGGGTCAATGTATTCGGTCGTCCGATAATGGCCCCGACGATCTTGTGCAATACGCATGATATTGCCCACATATTCAGAGGGCACCAGAATTTGGGCATCGAGCATGGGTTCGGCAATATCTTCTATATTTCCCGCAGGGGGCATCTCAGCGGGATTTTGCACATCGATATGCTCGCCACTGGTCAGACGCACGCGATATTCGACATTGGGCACAGTAGTAATGATGTCTATGTTAAATTCGCGATCCAGTCGCTCCTGGACAATTTCCATATGGAGCAGACCGAGAAAGCCACATCGGAACCCGAAACCGAGTGCTGTCGAAGTTTCGGGTTCGTAGGACAATGACGCATCGTTCAGGCGCAGTTTTTCGAGTGCAGAGCGAAGGTTTTCAAAATCATCTGATAATACGGGATAAAGCCCGGCAAAAACCATGGGTTTGACTTCCTGATAGCCGGGTAAGGGATGAATAGCGGGATTTTCAGCACCGGTGACAGTGTCTCCGACTCGAGCGTCTTCAAGATCTTTTATCCCCGCGATGAGATATCCGACTTCGCCAGCGCTAAGGCTTTGTTGTTTGATGCGTTTGAGTTTGAGGGTGCCAATTTCTTCGGCGTCGTAATTTTGGCGAGTCGAAAAAAGTCGGATGGGCATATTTTTTTTCAAAACGCCATCAAAAACGCGCACATAAGCCACGACACCGCGATATTGATCAAAAATAGAATCGAATATGAGGGCCTTGAGGGGCGCATCCGGGTTCCCATCAGGGGGCGGTATCTCATCGATGATGGCACTCAAGAGTGTATCAATCCCAATGCCCTCTTTGGCACTGATTTTGACAATTTCCTCTTCTTCTACACCGAGCAAGTCGTGGAGTTGCATGACCACGCGATCTACTTCGGCACCGGGCAAGTCAATTTTGTTAATCACGGGAATGATGAACAGGTCGTGCTCCATAGCGAGGAGGACATTGCTAACGGTTTGGGCTTCCACCCCCTGGGCCGCGTCAACGAGGAGCAGCGCACCTTCACATGCGGTGAGGCTGCGCGAGACTTCATAAGAGAAATCGACATGGCCCGGTGTATCGATGAGGTTGAGTTCATAAATCTGGCCATCTGGCGCCGTGTAATCCATGCGAATGGCGTGCGATTTAATGGTAATCCCCCGCTCGCGCTCGAGATCCATGCTGTCGAGCACCTGATCTTGCATCTGAAATTTACTCAGAGTTTGCGTCTGCTCGAGCAACCGGTCAGCCAGAGTTGATTTTCCATGGTCAATGTGCGCGATGATGGAAAAATTTCGAATATTCTGAAGATTCATATTTTTGCGTTTCAACAAGTCCGAGAAGTAGTATATGAAGGCGCGTGAACGTTGTGCTGCGCAGCACAACGTCAGTATAGCAGTTCAATAAACGCCATAAAGCATAAGAATATACCGTCTTACCTCGTTGAGGTCAATCAAAGTGTAGAAACACAACTCGAGATCACCTCAGCGGGAAAATGCGATTGACAACCTTAAAATCGTAGTCTGATCCAGTTTGATTGACAACGATATATAAATTGAGTATCTTTTTTAGCTTTCTAATCCATTGTTTAAGACATTTTTTTCTACATTTGCCAGAAGGTGGGAGCGGGTATGATCGCCAGCATGACCGGTTTTGGAAAGGGCGTTGCAGAAGGGGGAGTGGGACGTGTTATTGTTGAAATTCGGTCGGTCAATGGACGCTATGGCGATGTAATGGTACGCATGCCCCGTTCTTTGTCTGAGCTTGAGCCTCGTATCAAAGAACGGGTTTTGTCGGTCTTTTCAAGAGGGCGACTCGATGTGAGTATCACCTTGCAGGGTACTGCATCAGAGCAGGGCATTCCCATTCTTAAGCCCGAAGTCCTATCTGCGTATCTCAAAGGAATTAAAGAAATTCGCGCGGATATATCAGGCGATATCGATTTGATGCAAATTGCCCAATTGCCTCAAATATTCGCATTTGAAATTCCCGAGCTCGATTCTGACGCCCTCTGGAAAGTGGTATCTGCTGCACTCAGTCAGGCCATTGATGCCTGCCGGGCCATGTGCCTGGCAGAAGGTGAAAAACTCGCCTGTGATCTTCGCACGCGCATTTTAGTGCTCGACGAATTTCTCCAGCGCGTCGAAGAACTCGCACCCGAGCGAGTAGAAACTGTTCGGGAGAAATTAGAGGAAAAATTGGCGCAATTATTAACGCCTGAACAAATTGACGAGAGCAGGGTATTGATGGAAATTGCCCTCTTGGCCAATCGCAGCGACATAACAGAAGAATGCGTGCGTTTTCACAGCCACAACGCACAGTTTCTCGATATGCTCAACCGCAAGGAAGCCGTTGGTCGGCGTCTCGATTTTTTGCTGCAAGAAATGCTCAGAGAAGCCAATACCCTGGGATCCAAAGCGGGTGACGCGACGATAGCCCATGTGGTCGTAGATATCAAAGAAGAAATTGAAAAACTTAAAGAACAGGTTCAAAACATCGAGTAAAAATCGCGGATGATTAAATCAGAAGAAACTGATGTTGGACAGATTAGACAAAAGTTGAGCGATAGTCCCAACGCATTTGCCGTGATCGTCGCCGGGCCATCGGGAGTGGGAAAAACGTCGATGTGCCAGGGGGTTTTGCGTGCAGATTCCGGCGTGCGGCGGTGTGTGACGACAACAACGCGACCACCACGCGATGACGAAGTAGAGGGTCTTGCCCGTCATTTTGTGACAGTTGCACAATTTGAGGCCATGCAAAAGCGGGGCGATTTTGTCGAGTCTGCCGAAGTACACGGACATCTTTACGGCGCAACATTCGACGCGGTTGCAAAAGCCATGAGCGGCGGACAGGTGATGTTAATGGACGTGGATGTGCAAGGCGTGGCCGCGTGGAATGAGGTCCTGGGAGATCGCTGTGTAACCGTATTTGTCGTGCCGCCTTCTCTCGATGTGCTTGCAGAGCGCCTCAATGCACGACAGTCTGAAAGCACGTCGGCCTTTCGCTTGCGTATGGAAAATGCCGTTTCTGAACTCGTTCAGGCCAAAAACAGCGACTACGTTGTCGTAAATGACAAATTGGAAAAGGCCATCGCCGATTTACTCGCTATTATTCGCGCAGAGCGACGGCGCACACGGCGGATGTGTTTGAGTGGATTGAATCTCTAAAAACTCCGACTATGTTCCCGACCTATCTCCAGCCCGTTATTGAGGTACGAGAATCCCATTTCTGATAAGGAGTGCATTATGTCAAACGTATTTTTCACTGAGGAATTAACAGTTGAAGAGGATATGAATTCCTATCAAGCCGTGTTGTTGGCATCAAAAGAAGCGCGCAGGCTGAATAAAGTCCGGCTGGTTGCGGGTGTGCCCGAAGGTGAAGAAAAAATAACAACCATTGCACTGGACCGAATTATAGAAAAGAAAATTCAGGTGACCTATGCTGGCGGGAAAGAGGATTCTTCTGGGCGTTAGCGGTGGAATTGCCGCCTATAAAAGCGTATTCTTATTGCGTCTTCTTCAGAATGCAGGCGCAGAGGTTCGGGTGGTCATGACGCCCGCTGCACAGAAGTTTGTGCAACCCCTCACTTTTGAAGCACTCTCACACCATCGCGTCTATACGGATTTGTTTCCGTCGGATGGCGACCCCGATGTTATCCATGTGCATTTGGGCAAGTGGGCCGATCTGATCATTGTCGCGCCAGCAACTGCAAATTGCATGGGCAAATTGGCCCATGGGTTGGCCGACGACCTGTTGACCTGTACATTGTTGGCTGCAGAAGCACCTGTTTTACTCGCCCCGGCAATGGAAACCCAAATGTGGGAACGCGGTGCTGTACGACAAAATATCGAGTTCTTAAAAAAAGACGGCTATCGGGTAGTTGGGCCGGGGGCGGGATTGCTCGCCTCGGGTGCCGAGGGAATGGGACGCATGGCCGAACCCCATGAGATTGTGGATGAGGCCAGCAGTATGATGGGCGCGACGCAATCACTTGCGGGGAAACGCATTGTAGTGACAGCGGGCAGGACAGAGCAACCCATTGACCCCGTGCGTTTTATCACCAATCGCTCAACGGGCAAAATGGGCTATGCTATTGCCGAACAAGCGCACCGCCGAGGTGCCGAGATCGCGTTGATCAGCGGACCGACAGAACTCCCCGCACCCGCCGGTGTAAAGGTCGAATATGTCCGCACAGTTGCCGACTTAAAAGCAGCGACCACCCGCGCATATCAGAAGGCCGACGCGCTAATTATGACCGCAGCGGTGCTCGATTTTCGCCCCGAACATGTATCCAAATCAAAAATTAAAAAACGCGATGGTGATCTGTCCCTTCATCTTCTGCCCAATGAAGATTTTTTAATTCCCCTGGGAAAAAACAAGGGAGATCGGGTCGTGATCGGGTTTGCAATGGAGACTGATCACGCGCTGGAAAATGCCCACAAAAAGCTCCATGAGAAAAACCTTGACCTGATTGTGTTGAACGAATTGAATGTGGAAGGTGCAGGGTTTGCTGTCGATACCAATGTCGTAACTTTTATCGAACCCCATCGGGAACCTGTCGCATTGCCACTGATGTCCAAACGCGATGTGGCAGACCGCATTTTGGATTGGCTGGCGTCGCGTTGGGAGAACGCGCATGAATGAATCCCCCGATCTGTTGGAAACTCTCGCGCTCGCACGCGATTTTTTAGCGCGGGAAATCGCTTATGCGCCCGCCTCAATTGCGCGGATGAATGATCGAGGATCGGACAGTGATTCCCTGACTATTTTGAGTCAAGAGGCTTGTAGCTGTCAAAAATGCGGATTAGCGCGAACGCGCACCTCAGTCGTATTTGGCAGCGGCCGTACTGATGCAGACCTCGTATTTATCGGCGAAGCACCCGGCGCAGAAGAAGATCGGCAGGGGCTACCTTTTGTGGGAGCTGCGGGACAATTGTTGACGCGAATGATCGAAGCCATGGGTTTGACGCGCGAAGACGTCTATATCGCCAATGTCATCAAATGCAGGCCGCCCAATAATCGGGACCCCAAACCCGATGAGATTGCCGCCTGCCAGCCTTATCTGCTACAGCAAATTGAACAGATTGCGCCCGTTGTAATATGCACCCTTGGCCGTTTTGCCGCACAAACCCTGTTGCAGACCACCGAGTCGATGGGGCGTTTGCGGGGGAAAATTTTTGAATATCAGGGCGCGAAACTGGTCCCCACATATCACCCCGCTGCCCTGTTGAGAAATACACAGTGGAAGCGCCCTGCGTGGGAAGATTTGAAACTGGTTCGCAAACTTTACGATGGAACTGAAATTTAATGGTCGAAAATCCGACATTGAATACGGCTGAACGCGCACTGCCCCAGGCACTCGAAGTCGAACGCGCTGTGTTGGGCGCAATGTTGATTGACAATATGGCAATCAATCGCGTGGTCGAAGTATTGGGAGACGAAACGGCTTTTTACCATACCCCACATCGAAAAGTCTATGCGGCAATTCAAAAAATGTCAGAGCGCGGCGAGCCTGTCGATCAGGTAACACTCACCGCAGAACTCGGGCGCCGGGGCCAACTCGACGATGTCGGCGGCGCGATTTTGATTGCCGAACTGGCGAGTGAAATGGCGACAGCAGCCAATGCCGAATACCACGCGCAGATCGTGCTGGAAAAAGCGCAACGGCGGCGGTTAATTGCCGCAGCGACACAAACGCTTACCGAAAGCTATGAAGAAACTGAGGATGTGCGCGAACTCATCGACCGCGCAGAGCAACGGGTCTTTCAAATTGCCGAAGGCGAATTAGGCCAAGGTGTCATGCCCCTTGGATCTGCACTTACCGAGGTTTATGAAGCCATTGATAGAGCGCGTGAACATGGCGGCGCGCTGACGGGCGTGACCACGGGCTATACGGAGCTCGATGAGATCACAGCGGGCTTACAGTCTTCGGATATGATCATCCTGGCGTCGAGGCCATCGATGGGCAAAACAGCACTTACATTGTGCATGGCGCGCAATGCCGCCGTGAAGAGCAACACACCCGTACTGTATTTTTCGCTGGAAATGGCAACAGAGCAACTCGCACAGCGACTCTTGTGTGCAGAAGCGCGTGTAAATTCACACCGTTTGCGAACGGGCAGGCTATCAGAAGATGAATGGGATAGATTAGCCAATTGGACGGGAAAACTCATTGAAGCCCCTATATACATTGATGACACCCCCGCTATCTCCGTAATGGAACTGCGTGCCAAAGCGCGCCGCGCAAAATCCGAATACAATATTGAGTTAATCATTGTCGATTATCTGCAATTGATGACCACATCTGAAAATTTTGGCAGCCGCGAACAGGAAATCGCCTCTATCTCGCGGTCCCTGAAAGCCCTCGCCAAAGAACTCGATATTCCGATCGTTGCCTGCGCGCAATTGTCGCGAGCTGTGGAAAGTCGCACGGATAAGCGACCACAATTGGCCGATTTGCGCGAAAGTGGCTCGATAGAACAGGACGCGGATGTGGTGATGTTTCTCTTTCGCCCCGAAGTGTATGGCATTGTAGATGAAGAGGGCAATACACAAGAAGGTGTGGCCGAGGTCATTTTGGGCAAGCAGCGCAACGGTCCGATTGGCAACGTCTTTTTAACTTTTGTAGCTGAGTGCCTTCGCTTTGAAGAACCCGAAATCTATCGCGAATTTCCCTGAGGAATATGCCCATGGGCAAAGTGCGCGTGCGGTATGTATGTCAACAATGCGGTGCTGATTCGGGACGATGGTTTGGGCGATGTGTAGCCTGTGGCGAGTGGAACACCTGTGTCGAAGAACAGACATCACCCGAGGCAAAACAAACCAGACGCGCGGGCGAATGGGTCAAAGCAAATCCGCCGCAGCCGATCACGGAAGTGGTGGGCGGCCGAGAAGACCGCATAGAGACAGCTATCGGCGAATTTGACCGCACATTGGGAGGCGGCATTGTGCCCGGCATGGCCGCGCTTGTCGGCGGCGATCCCGGCATAGGCAAATCCACATTGCTATTGCAAGGCGTTGCACAACTCGCGTTTTCGGGTATGAAGACACTGTACGTATCCGCAGAAGAGTCCCCTCGTCAAACGCGGATGCGAGCCCAAAGAATCGGCGCGCTATCCGATGAATTGTACTTGATTTCTGAATCCAATCTCGATTTGATTTGCGGCTATATCGAAGAGATGCAGCCCGTCGCAGTTGTGGTCGATTCAGTCCAGACCATTTTTAGCCCGGATCTACAAAGCGCACCCGGAAGTGTGGCACAAGTCAGAGAATCTTCTGCAAAACTGGTGGCATTGGGCAAACGCACGGGCACATCGATTTTCTTGATCGGACATGTCACCAAAGAAGGCACGGTTGCAGGACCGCGTGTGCTCGAACATATCGTCGATACCGTGCTTTATCTGGAGGGTGAACAGCACGGTGCGTTTCGCATTTTGCGAGCGGCAAAGAACCGATTTGGCTCGACAAATGAAATCGGCATTTTTGAGATGTGTGATCGGGGGATGGTCGAAGTAGATAATCCCTCACAGGTATTTTTGCCCGAACGCGAAGCCGATAGAGAAGGCACAGCCATTGTTTGCACAATTGAAGGCACGCGTCCCATCCTGGTCGAAGTACAAGCATTGGTCAGTCGCAGCAATTTTGGGTACCCGCAGCGCGTGGCCACGGGATTTGATGCGCGACGGATGGCAATTTTAATTGCCGTACTCGAAAAACGGTCGGGACTGCAATTGGGTGCTGAAGATATTTTCTTAAATGTCGCAGGAGGCTTGCGTATTGATGAACCTGCTGTCGATCTGGGCGTGGCTATGGCTATGGCGTCGAGCTTTCGCAGCAGGCAGATGTCCCGAGATACGGTTGTAATTGGCGAAGTGGGGCTGGGCGGAGAAGTGCGTGCGGTTAGTCAAATTGAACGCAGAATGGCCGAAGCACGCAAACTGGGCTTCACCCAATGTGTTGCCGCCAAAACAAATTTGAGTGGGACGCGCATTCCCGATGGCCTGTCGCTGATTGGCGTTCAGGATGTGGATGCTGCGCAAGATGTGGTTTTTTCATAGACATTATTATTACGGAGAAAATGCATGGCACCGAGAATTGTATATATTTCAAAATTGTTGTCATTGATGTTGCGGCACAGGCCCGATGAGTTTGGACTACAAGTCGATCGCTATGGATTTGCCGATCTCGACGCGGTTTTGCGTACATTTCAAGACCGAGATTCGACATTTACCCTTGAAGATATTGAAAAAGTGGTTTATGATGGAGAAAAGCAACGTTTCGAGATTGTGGAAAACCGCATTCGAGCGCGTTATGGACACAGCTTTTCCATCGACCTGGGCCTCGATCCATCAGAACCTCCCGAATTTTTGTACAAAGGCGTGGATTCTACCGATGTTGAGCGATTGTTGTCCGAAGGCTTGGCACCAGATGATCGCGATTATGTTCATTTGTCATTTGACGCCGATGTCGCTGCGAGGTTAAGTGCCAGGCCCGGACGCCGAGGGGCGGTCATACGCATTGCTGCGACACGCGCCCATCAGAGTGGCGTGCATTTCTACGATTGTGGCCCAACCGTATTGACCAAACATATTCCTGGGGAATTTTTGGATTTAGAACGGGGAGGGGGCATAACATCACATAACATATCCCAGGAACGAGAGAATGTGACTTATGGTCGGCGGCGACGCTTCTCGTCCCGGCGGTAGTAAATAGTTGTTTTAGACATGTTCACAAGGCCAGAATAACCTTCTCACAAAAGCGTTTTATGGTTAATTTCCACAAAAATCACACGCAGTCCTTGCTGAGTACCGCCAAAAATTTGGCTCGGGAAACCTGCGCGGATATGATCCTGCTCGTGGCCAATTCCGACGTGAGCCACACGGATGTTCTCAAGTTGAACACCACCTGCCAGGTCCTGATTGTTACGCGAAAAAAACACTTTTTGAAAGGTGTTGAAGAGAAGGGTGTACAGCGTTTGACTTATGATTATCGCCTGGGCAATGACACGCACTTCGAACAGTTGCGACAATGCGTTATCAGAGGCCTGGAGAGTGGGTATATTCGCAGGGATGCGCGATTGGTATGCCTGAGTCATATGCTGGCTTCGCGGGGTGTGGATGCAATAACGGTGATGGATACCAGTATTGGGTTTGATATATACGATTCGGCAAAAATCTCAGCCATAGCGGACGATTTACCACTCAAAGTTATCAAAACCACGCTTGATCTTTCCATCGATATTGGTAAGGAAGGTCGCGAAGGCGAACCGGTCGGTACCTTATTTGTCATAGGCGATTCCAAACGGGTTTTGCACCATTCGCGGTCCATGACATTTGATCCTTTTCGTGGATATTCCGATAAAGAAAAAAATATCTGCAATCCCGATGTTCACGAAGGTGTCAAAGAAGTATCGCTGATGGATGGTGCCTTTATCATTCGGGAAGATGGCGTTATTCTCTCCGGAGGGCGCTATATTTCAGCGAGTGTGCGCGGTCTCACTTTGCCCAAGGGGTTGGGCGCACGGCATGTGGCGGCGGCGGCGATTACCAAAACCACCCGGGCCATCGCCCTGGCTATTTCTGAGTCAACCGGAACGGTTCGCGTATTTAAGCAGGGCAAAATCGTTTTGCAAATTAACACGCACCGGCGGCTCATTGGACAAGGCCAGCGGTCATAGACATATTGCGCTGAGAGATATTTATGCAGCGGTGGATCGTGCCCCTTTTGATGGGGTTGGTCATGACGAGCAGTTTTGCTGCGATGCCGGCATTGGGCAAGCAAGTGCCGGTTTTTTTTGTGCTTTTTGGCATTGCATCTGTGGCCTATCTCATTGCAGTCTGGCATTGTGAATATGTGCCATTAACGGCTATTGTAATCGCTGCGGCTGTGTTTCGGCTTAGCCTTTTGTTTTCCATCCCCGCGCTGTCCGATGATATTTATCGCTATGTATGGGATGGACGCGTACAGTGGGCGGGCATCAATCCCTACCGGTTTGCACCTGCAGCACAAGAGTTGGCGCAGGTAAGAGACGCGCTCATTTTTCCTAAAATTAATCACCCCGAATTGCCCACCATTTATCCGCCCATCGCCCAAATAGCATTCTGGGTGGGGTATGGCATTTCGGGTGGCATACTGGGCATCAAGGTGCTACTCGCATGTGCCGACCTGATTGCGGGATGGCTTATAGTCTGTTTGCTCAGACATTTTGAACAGCGGACACAATGGGTTTTGATTTACTTCTGGCATCCTCTGGTCGTAGTGGAAATTGCAGGAAATGGACATATTGAATCGCTGGGTATCGTCGCTTTGCTGGCTGCGTTGTATCTATTCTTAAAAGGGCGAGATCGCATCGCGGTAAGTGCGCTGGGTGGGGCTGTTTTGGTAAAATTCTTTCCCCTTATTTTTTTACCGAATTTTGTGCGCTGGCAAGGGTGGCGGCCAACCAATTGGTCGGCACTGCTCATGGTACCCTGTGTCGTGCTTCTGGGATATTTGCCCTATGCGTGGACCGGCGCATCTGTTTTGGGTAGCCTGGGCACTTATGCCCAACATTGGTCGTTTAACAGCGCGGTATTTGATATACTCATTCTACTTTGTGGCAGTGGACAAATTGCACGCGGCATCATTGCCCTGCTCTTTTCAAGTGTTGTGCTGTTGCTGATTTGGAAGCGCGTCCCTTTGTTGCACTGTGCATATGTGACTGCGGTCGCCTTTGTTCTACTCACCCCCACGCTCCATCCATGGTATGTCTTGTGGTTAATCCCATTTCTCGTTTTTTATCGACATCCGCCCTGGATTGCTTTCTCACTACTGGTAGTTTTATCCTATCACATTTTAATTCAATACCAGGCCCATGGCGTATGGGAAGAAGCCGCCTGGGTCCAATGGGTGGAATACGGTGGACTGGTATTGGTAGGCATCCCGTCTTTGCTTCTCAAACGCACAGAAATCTTGACGAAAATAGGACGTTTTTTTAATATACACCGTCTAATTTGATTGCACTGTCTGAAAAAAAAAACGGAACTCGAGTTGGGCAAAAACGTTTTTGAAAAAGTATAAATAAGCAAAGGAGGTCGGCAAAGATGCACAGATTTCGATTCTTATTTTTTCTGCCACTATTTGTCGCCTGTGGGGCACAAGAACAATCTGCGGATTTACTCTTTCGAGAGGGCGAACAGGCCACGCACGATATGGCGTCGTATCCCGTGGCCGAAGTCAAATTGGCGGAATTTCTGACGCGCTTTCCCGACGACCCTCGTGCTGAGGTGGCACTACAGGCCCTGGCAAGGGTATTGATGAATCAACAAAAACACCAGGAAGCCATTGCGCGATACGAAATCCTGATCGCGCGATTTCCGCAGAGCCGATATTGTGTACAGGCACAATTTATGATTGGCTATATCCACGATCAACTCGGCGATTACAAACAGGCGCGAGTGGCCTACCAACAGGTGATTGACACCTATCCAAACTCTGAGTTAGTGGATGACGCCAAATTTTCAATCGAAAATTTGGGCAAAACGCCCGAGCAGTGGTTGCGTACCAAACCAATAAATGCCATTGAGGAGTGAGGGCGGGACACGCGCAAGCAGGAGGCAGACAGGTACATCGCTTCCTAATTTTTAATTCTTAATTCCTAATTCCTAATTCAATAAGTCGAGAGTGATCCAATGACAGTTGGACAAGATATTCAATTAATCAATGAACGAGTTGGGCGCGAAAGCGCATTTGTCGATCGGTTATTAGCCGAGGTGGGCAAGGTCATTGTCGGACAGCAGGACATGATTGAGCGATTGTTAATTGGCCTATTGTGCAACGGCCATGTCTTGCTCGAAGGCGTTCCCGGTCTTGCCAAGACTTTAGCCGTCAATTCATTATCTCAGGCGATTCAGGCGTCTTTTAAACGCATTCAATTTACACCCGATCTATTGCCCGCAGACCTGATTGGCACAATGATCTATCACCGGGAGACGGGTGAATTTGTGGCTCAAAAAGGGCCTATTTTTGCCCAACTCGTACTCGCAGATGAAGTCAATCGCGCACCGTCAAAAGTGCAAAGTGCCATGCTCGAAGCCATGCAAGAGCGTCAAGTTACCATTGGGAACGAAACATTTGCCATGCCCGATCCCTTTTTGGTGCTGGCCACGCAAAATCCCATCGAACAAGAGGGAACCTATCCACTGCCCGAAGCACAGGTTGATCGCTTCATGCTAAAAGTGCGGGTAACATATCCCAATAAACAGGAAGAACGCACCATTGTCGATCGCATGAGCCGCGATACAACTCCTCGAATTGAGACAGTCATAACAACTGACGATCTCATTCGCGCGCGAAGCGTAGCCGATGAGATTTACGTGGATGATAAAATCAAAGATTATATCGTCGATCTCGTGTTGGCTACTCGCGATCCAGAAGCTTATGGTCTGGGTGATTTGCGTGCCCTGATCGAATTTGGCGGATCGCCACGCGCGTCTATCGCCCTGACCCGTGCTGCCAAAGCGCATGCGTTTTTGCGCCACCGCGGCTATGTGACTCCCGAAGATGTGAAAGCCATTGGCATGGACGTATTGCGCCATCGCGTACTGGTGACATACGAGGCAGAAGCCGAAGAAATTAACTCCGAAGAAATCGCACGCCAAATATTCGATCACGTTGAAGTGCCGTGATAGTTTTTCCCATGATTCCAACTGAAATTTTAAAAAAAGTGAAACGCATTGAGTTGCGCACGCGCAATCTGGTAAATACAATTTTTGCCGGCGAATACCATTCGGTATTTAAAGGCAGGGGCATGGCGTTTGCGGAAGTGCGAGAATATCAGCCCGGCGATGATGTTCGCACAATTGACTGGAATGTGACAGCGCGTATGGGTGATCCCTTTGTCAAGGTGTTCGATGAGGAGCGCGAACTCACCGTAATATTGATGGTGGATGCGAGTGCGTCTGGTGACTTTGGAACGGTGGCGCAAATGAAAGGCGAGATAGGTGCTGAGATTTGTGCTTTGCTCGCCTTTTCCGCAATTCAGAATAATGATCGTGTGGGACTGATCATTTTTACCGACGAAGTCGAATTATTTATTCCCCCTAAAAAAGGCAAAAAGCATGTGCTGCGCGTAATTCGAGAGTTGTTGTATTTTCAGCCCTCAGGACGCAGTACAAATATCGATACGGCATTGGAATATTTAAATCGCGTGACCTATCGGCGCAGTGTCGTGTTTCTGGTATCAGATTTTTTCGCTTCTGACTATGAGAAAGCATTGCGCGTTGCCAATCGGCGTCATGATCTGGTAGCGATAGCACTGGAAGATCCGCGGGAGTACGACCTGCCTGCTATTGGCATTGTGGAGTTGGAAGATGCCGAGACGGGCGAAGGCATCATGGTCGATTTTGGCGATGCCGCAGTGCGCGAGGCATTTCAAAAGCTGACGCGAAAAGAGCGCGATGACCGCGAAGCGTTGTTTCGGCGCATGGGCTTAGACGCCGTGAATATTTCGACTCAAGGGGCGTATCACGAACCATTGATGCAATTTTTCAGGATGCGGGCGAAGAAAATTAAGAATTAAAAATTGAGAATTAAGAATTGTGGGCTTGCGGGATTGGGTGGTCGTCTCACTTCTTACGTCTCACCTCTTACCCTTAACCACTGCCGCTGATAGCTTAAAACCAAGGAGCAAGACGTGATAGAAGTTGATCGCCTGACAAAGCGATACGGCGCGTTTGCCGCAGTTGACGACATTTCGTTTCAGGTGGGTAAAGGCGAAATTGTCGGTTTTTTGGGGCCAAATGGCGCAGGCAAAACCACGACCATGCGCGTACTCACCTGTTTTTTGCCCGCCACAGAAGGCACGGCGCGCATTGCCGGCTACGATATTTTTGACAATCCATTAGAAGTCAAAAAACGCATTGGGTATTTGCCCGAATTGCCCCCCCTGTATCGCGATATGCGCGTGCGTACATACCTGGAGTTTATCGCTAAAATCAAGGGTGTTGCGCCAAAAGAAGCCAGACGGCGAATTGATGAAGTTGTCGTTCAATGCGGGATTGTGGATCGCACCGAGCAACTCATCGGTCATTTGTCCAAAGGATATCGACAGCGGGTAGGGCTTGCACAGGCGATATTGCACGACCCCGAAGTAATCATCATGGACGAACCGACTTCGGGTCTCGATCCCAATCAGATCATCGAGGTGCGACAATTGATCCGCGAACTTGCCCAGGAGCGCACGGTGATTTTGAGCACGCATATTTTGCCCGAAGTTGAAATGACCTGCAACCGCGTGGTCATTATTCACGAAGGCAGAATTGTCGCTGTCGATACTACTGAAAATCTCACGGCTCATATGCGCGACACAACGCGATTTTTTGTTCGGATATCGGGCGATGTGGATATTGCGGCCAAAGCCATTGCCACTATTGAAGGGGTTAGCGACGTGACGCGCACAAACAATGGTCTGCATGTCCATTGGTCAGTAGAAGCGGATTTGAGTGCCGCAGTATCGGCGCGCGTTGTCGAATTGGGTATGGGGCTGGTGGAAATGAAGCGAGAGGCGATGTCTTTGGAAGAAATTTTTCAAGCACTGACCATGCGCGAAGAGAGGATGTGATGGGCAATATAATGGCGATTTTTGGCAAAGAGATGCGGTCGTATTTTGGCTCGCCAATTGCTTATGTCATGGCCGGCGTGTTTTTGCTATTTAGCGGCTTTGTTTTTCGCAACCAGTTGCTCGAATTTCACGATATGACCGTATATCTGAAATTGGCAGAACGCGAAGAAAAAATGCTACTAAACGTCAATACCGAGGTTGTCACGCCATTCTTTGAATTTCAGACCTTTATCTGGATGATTGTGATTCCAATGCTTACGATGCGTCTCTATGCCGAGGAAAAACGCGGGGGCACGTATGAGTTGTTGATGACTTCACCGATTACTTCGGCACAAATTTTGATAGGCAAATTTCTCGCTTGTTATGTACTGTATTTGCTAATCGAAGTGATGGCCTTCGGATATATTGGCGTGTTGTCTATGTACTCGCAATTGGACTGGGGGCCCATTTTTTCTGGTGCGCTGGCTGTGGTGCTGATTGGCGCCACATTTATCAGTGTGGGCATTTTGGCATCGTCTTTGACTGAGAATCAGATTATCGCGGCTGTGTTGTCTTTTTTCTTTTTAATTCTATTGTGGATTATCGACTGGGCCGCGCGTTTTGCCAGCGACATATTTTTTGTTATTTTGAAATTTCTCTCCCTCATCGAACACACCCGAGACATGATTCACGGTGTCGTCGATACCCACGACGTGGTATTTTTTGTAAGTGCTGCGGCTTTTTTTCTTTTTTTAACACATACGGTACTCGAATCGCGCAGGTGGCGAACGTAGGAAGGACGCTATTATGAAAATCGGTATTATGGGCATGCACTACGGACATATAAGTGGTATGTTTCACTCGGCGATCAATGCGCCAAATGGCGAAATCGTCGGCATTGTAGAATCAGATGACGCGCTTTGCGAAAAATATACCGCAGACCACAACATCACCCGCTTTGCCACACTCGACCTGATGCTCGAAAAAGCAAAACCCGACCTGGTAATAGAAGGACTCGCGCATCACGAAAAAACGCATGTCATTGAAACGTGTGCCGCAGCTGGCGTCCACATGCTACTCGACAAACCGCTCTGTCGAACGACAGAAGAATTACAACGCATCAAAACGGCTGTTGCAAAAAACAATATCAAACTCTCCACCTTTTTCACTTCCCGCAGTTATGGAGCATTTATCGCCCTGAGACAGGCGATTCAAAACGGCGATCTGGGCGACCTCGTGAGCCTCATCACCACGCATCCTCACAAACTCGGTGCAAATCCCCCTGCGCTCTACTTCGATGCAGACAAATATGTGGGCACATTCCACGACCTGGCAGGCCACGGCGTAGATCAAGTCCGCTGGCTCACCGGCGCAGAATACACGGGTGTTCACGCGCTCGGCACACTCAAAAAACACATCAACACGGGCCTCACATTCGATCACGTCCAGGCGTCGTTTCAACTCGATAATGGCGCACTTGCCACCGCCACTGCCGATTGGCTCACCCCAAACGATGCGCGGTCTTTTGGCGATACGCGATTTATTATCATGGGCACCGAAGGTTCGGCACACTTGCGCGCCTATGCCGACGACCATGTGCTCATTGTCTCCAATAAATCGGGCACTTACGAACCCAAACTTCCTCCTTCAACCAATCACGCATTTGTTGAAAATATGATCGATGCACTCTCGCGCGGCGAAGAAAACCCGATCTCAACAGACGATACCCTCGCCGTTGCCAATGCCTGCATTACAGCCGAAAAATCGGCGCGACAAGGTGGAAAATTTCTGACGATCAGATAGTGGTACAAAAAAACAGTAGCAGGATGTTGCCTGCTACTGTCTGTTCAGCCCTCTGCCTTCACCTAAGCCCTGTCCTAATTATCATCATCCCTCTCGCTTAGCAGTTCCCCGCGCTGCAGCCGCTCCGCGTTCTCCGTGGACCACAGAATTCCCTTCATCACCTTCTGGGCGGTAATATACCGGGTCGCCGCCAGCAGGTGCATACGCTTTTCCTTCGGATCGTCCGACAGGTCGTAGTGCCGGAACGCCACCTCCAGCACCTGGAACATGTGCAGCTCCGCATCCTCGCGCAGCATAATATGGGCCAAAGTATGCCTGAGCTTCGCGATATCGTATCCTTCCTCCAGGTACTGGCTTACCAGCACCTCAGCTTCGAAGACCTTCTGGAAATCCGCAAACTCCTGTAGCCGGTCCAACATCTTGTCCTCAGACGCGAACGTCTCGTCCAGCCGCTGTCCTTCCCTGGGCAGACGAGCCGCTGGCATGTTGAGCCAGCGCAAATAGGTCATAAACACAGCGCCGTGGAAAATGCCGCGCAAAAGCTCTTTGCTCGGCGCCAGGTGGAAAGCGCGATAGAGGGCATGGGCGTAAGAATAAATATTCGCCACATCGTGCCAGTCCCCCTCGTTCTTGAGGTGGAACCGCGCCGTGCGGATGGCCCCGGCATAGGTCATCGCCCGGCAGATATCCGTGGGCTTCACACCCTCGCGCAGTTTGTCTTCGATCTCGGCGACAATCGGCTCGAACTCCTCCCCCAGCAGTGTCTGCGTAAAAGCTGAAATATCCAGCGGTGCCTCATTCTCCTGGTTCGCTTCCCACATCTCGTCCAGACGGGTGAAAATATCTTCCAGGACCGGCACGCTGTCTTCCCACCGGGCGGTCTCCTCGTGTCGTTCCCTGCCCACTAAATCCACCACAATCGGTCGCAAAATTTCATTCGCCCCTTCCCAATCCACATAATCTAAGGCCTCGAACATCTTATTCGCGAAATCGAGCGCGTGACCGTCCCCGGTAAAATAGAAATCCGTCGCCGTGGTAAAAACGACATCTGCAATCTCTTCTGATGAATATCCACGGTCGTACATGGTCATCAGAATACGCTGTGCTGCGCTGCTGCTGCGCTGATCTACCAGCCGCCGGAACCAGCGTTTGAGGGTCGCCAAATCCGGTTCATCCGATGTTTTGGGCAAAGGGAAACCCTGCCGCCGCGAACCTCCTGATGTGCGTCTGGAAATCTGCGTCAGCCCGTGGACCAGGAAAAGATTGTGGTCCTTCTCATCTACATCTTCCCACATATTTGCAGCCAGCGTCAAAATGGCCACCCCCGATGACCAGCCCTCATTCGATTTATATGCCCCGTAAAAAAGTCCCTGCTGGATCATCTCCTGCGGCGTGGCGCCCGCAGCCCTTAGCGCGGCAATCGCCTTGGCAATCAGGAGCGAGCTCCGATCTTTTAGGCCCTGCTCAAGAATATACTTCCCCCGGTCAATCCGCCGGCGTCTGGCCGCCTCTTTTTCGCCTGGTGCAAGCCCCACGTACAGACACCCGTCGTCCCACACCTCCACGGGAAAGCTCTTCAGATCGTTTCCAGCTCCGGAGGTTATGAAACAGCCGCCCGTCTTAAGGTCGAACTCCCAGTGGTGCCAGTGACAAATCAGGACCCCATCCCGAACGCTGCCCTCGGACATCGGATATCCCATGTGCGGACAGCGATTATCTACCGCATTGAACTCCCCCTCGTAGCGAAAAACGGCGATGTGGGTGCCCTCCACCGTAAACGGCTTCCCCTCGCCTTCTTCAAAATCATCAGCAGAGCACAATTTGTAATACACCAGATTGCTCGGATCCACCTCCGGAGAAACATCCAGGGTCATATCCCCGTCCATGAGTCGGTCCTGGAAACTTTGAGTAGCGATAGCCATAACCATACCTCCTCGAAAATAATAATACTGGTCTATAGTAGAAGAAAGATAATAGATTAAAACCGCAAATCAAGCAATCCTTTCCCTCCCTCTCTCAAAATACAGAACAGAAGGTTTCCAAGCGTGAAAAACCCAACCCACCAGTCACCAGCCTCTCGCTTCTTATCTGCGACCATCTGCGGATACCTCCCGCCTTTCATCCTGCTCATCCTAAAATCCCAACCCGTCGTTCACCCAAAAAACAATTGACTTGTGCTCTCCACCGCCTTATTATTTTTTTGTCGCCACGTCACGTAAGCCGTTCTTTCGCTGGATGGTGAACACATGGACTTCTCATCTTATGAACTCGGTGGATTTTACGACGAACTCTTTGAATCTCCGAACAGTCCCCATCCCGGCGCGCGAGTGCTCCTTGAAAAACTCGGCGAACTCTCCGAAGACGAACTCCAAAAACGCCACCAAGCCGCCGAACTGGCCTTGATGAACATGGGCATCACGTTCAACGTGTATGGCAGCGAAGCCGGCGTTGAAAAAATTTTTCCCTTCGACATCATTCCGCGCATCGTTTCTCATACCGATTGGACGTACATCGAAAAAGGGCTCAAGCAGCGCATCCAGGCCCTTAACCTCTTTCTCTGCGACATCTACGCCGATCAAAAAATCCTCAAAGACGGCATCATTCCCCGCTACGTCATCGACACAGCCCAAGAATTTCTAAAACCCTGCATTGGCCTTTCGCCACCCAAAGATGTATGGTGTCACATTTCCGGCATTGACCTCGTGCGCGATAGAGACGGCCAGTTTTACATCCTCGAAGACAATATGCGCTGTCCTTCGGGCGTGTCTTATGTGCTTGAAAATCGGGAGATTCTCAAACGCATATTTCCGGAAGTATTTGAAGCTTCTCATGTGCGACATGTCGATGACTATCCCGCTCAATTGCTCAACACATTGCGTTCTTTGGCCCCTCCTCATGTCACATCGCCAACGGTCGTTTTACTCACACCCGGCATCTACAACTCGGCCTATTTTGAACATGCCTTTCTCGCCCAACAAATGGGTGTCGAATTGGTCGAAGGGCGGGACCTCGTCGTTGCCGATGGTTTTGTGGCGATGAGAACGACCCGTGGATTCCAGCGCATTGACGTAATTTATCGGCGTATTGATGCCGGATTTCTCGACCCAAAAGTCTTTCGCTCCGATTCCATGCTGGGCGTGCCCGGACTCATGGAGGTCTATAAAAACGGTCAGGTAGCCATTGCAAATGCGCCCGGCACAGGTGTTGCCGACGACAAGGTCGTATATGCTTATGTGCCACAAATCATCAAATATTATCTCAACGAAGACATCCTGCTCCCCAATGTGCCCACCTATGTTTGTTGGGACGACAAGCAACGCCAGCATGTACTCGAAAACCTGGACACCCTTGTGGTCAAAGCCGCCAATGAGTCGGGCGGATACGGCATGCTCATTGGCGTAAATTCCACACGAGCCGAACGCGAAGACTTTGCCAACCGCATCACCAAAAACCCACGCAATTATATTGCACAGCCCACCATTGCACTCTCGCGAAGCCCTATTCTGGTAGATGACCACTTTGAAGGCAGGCACGTCGATTTGCGGCCCTATGTCCTCTACAATGGCGAAGATATTTATGTCTTGCCCGGCGGCTTGACGCGCGTGGCACTAAAAAAAGGATCTCTGGTCGTCAACTCTTCACAGGGCGGGGGCAGCAAAGACACCTGGGTATTATACGACAGTGACGATCCGTTTGTCCCGTATAGGTACCTGTCACAAAAACAGTAACGCACGAGCCATCTTATGTTAAGCCGCGCAGCAGAATCCATTTACTGGATGAGCCGCTATCTTGAACGCGCCGAAAATGTCGCCCGCTTTATCGAGGTCAATTGCCACTTGATGCTCGACTTACCCGTTGAAGCCAAAGGACAGTGGGAACCGCTTGTGCTCACCACAGGTGATCAGCACCTGTTCTACGAAAACTACGCAACGGACAATCAGGCCAACGTCATCGACTTCCTGACATTTAGTCCCGTAAATCCCAACTCCATTCTCTCCTGCTTGCAAAACGCCCGTGAAAATGCGCGTTCTATCCGAGAAATTATTTCAACGGAAATGTGGGAACAGATTAACAAATTCTACTTGCAGGTACAAAACACCGACAAACCCCAGGCACAGGATGCTCCCCATGCCTACTTTACAGATATCATCACGGCCAGTCACCTGTTCACAGGCATTCAACGCAACACTATGTCTCACAATGAAGCATGGCAATTTGCTCAACTGGGTCGGGACTTAGAACGCGCCGATAAAACCTCGCGCATCCTCGATGTCAAATACTTTTTTTTATTGCCCGAAGTTGGAGATGTGGGCACGCTCTTTGACAATATTCAGTGGGCGGCATTGCTCAAATCTGCCAGTGCCCTCGAAATGTATCGCAAGCAATTTGGCCCTATCGACCCCCACAATGTAATCGATTTCTTGATCTTAAACCGCGAATATCCCCGCGCCATTCGATACTGTCTTTTCAGGGCAAATCAATCGTTGCGCACCATATCGGGTACACCCGAAGGCTCTTTCCAAAACACATCCGAACAAGTACTGGGGCGCCTGCTTGCCGAACTGGATTACACCAGTATCGATGAAATTATTTCGCGGGGTCTGCACGAATACCTCGACGCATTTCAAACGCGCCTCAACCGGCTTGACAACGCAATTTTCGAGACCTTCTTCGCAACTGCGCCCTCCTCCACGACCACCTGAAATCTTCCTCTTTTTTTGTACGGAGTTCAGTCGTCTTGTCCAAAACCCCACCTGAAATTGCCGATATTATGTCCGAAGGGTACGCCCTTGAACCCGGTTCTTACGACGAAATGTGGGACCAAAAAGACGGGGTACGCGCCCATTGGCATCCCTTTTTTCGCGCAATAGAACGCATGGGCAGCAGAGAACTGGCGCGCCGCGACCGGGAAGCGCGATTGTTGCTGCGCGAAAACGGCGTTACGTACAATGTACACAGCGACCCCGATGGCTTGCACCACCCCTGGGAACTCGATCCCATACCTCTGCTACTTCAGGCCAATGACTGGACCCATATTGCGCGGGGTGTATCTCAACGCGCCGAATTACTCAACCTCGTGCTCAAAGACATATACGGTCCCCAAACACTCATCCGAGAGGGCCTGTTGCCTTTTGAACTCATCTACAATCACGCCAGTTTTTTGAGATCCTGCAAAGATATATTTTTGCCATCCGAACATCAATTGCGTGTCTATGCCGCCAATCTCGCACGAGGACCCGATGGACAGATGTGGGTTTTGTACGACCACACACAGGCGCCTTCGGGCCTGGGATACGCGCTCGAAAACAGAACTGCGATGTCGCGCATTATGCCCACCTTGTTCAACAACTGCAATGTGCGGCGCCTGGCCGATTTTTTTCGCACCTTTCAAGCCAGCCTGTCTGAAATTGCCCCTCACGATAAAGAAAATCCCCGGATCGTCGTGCTGACCCCGGGACCTTTTAACGCCACCTATTTTGAGCATGCGTATCTCTCGGCTTATCTGGGTTATACCCTTGTGCAAGGCGATGATCTCACCGTACGCGATGGGCGCGTGTGGCTCAAATCCATCGATGGCTTGCATCCCGTCGATATCATTTTGCGCCGCATCAATGACGATTTTTGCGACCCATTGGAACTCAACGAAGAATCGCAACTCGGCGTTGCCGGGCTACTCGATGCCGTGCGAAATGGGCACGTTGCCATTGCCAATCCTCTGGGTAGCAGCGTACTCGAAAATCCGGGCTTGATGGCCTTTTTACCCGGCATTGCGCGACACTTGCTGGGAGAAGACCTCATACTGCCCTCGGTAGCCACCTGGTGGTGTGGGCAAGCGCGAGAAATGGACTATGTGCTCGACCATCTCGACAGTCTGGTTCTCTGTCCAATTGATCGGCAATCCGTTACCCCCCGCGTTTTCGGCGCCTTGCTCAGCCGCGCTGAGCGCGAAGTCTGGCGCGATCGCATCAAGGCAAATCCCACCCGTTACGCAGGCCTGGAACACGTCAGCTTTGCAACAGCACCTTCCCTGGTCAACGGCCATCTCGAATCTCGCTACACCACCCTCACCACCTTTGCCGTCTCCCACCAAAATACTTATGCAGTAATGCCCGGAGGCCTCACGCGCAGATCCCCCGAGCGCGGTAATTTTGTCGTCCCTACGCATACATTTGCACACAGCAAAGACACTTGGGTAATTGACGACCAACCCGAACCCTACACCAGTCTCTGGCAGCAAACAGGTGGTTCTTCCACATCTTATGTTTTGCCCAGCCGCGCCGCCGAGAATCTGTTTTGGGTGGGGCGTTATGCCGAACGCGCAGAAGGCGGCATTCGACTCGTTCGCGCCATTGTGAACAATCTCACAGATCGCCGCAAGAATGAAGACAATGCCTGTCGCGTCTCCCTCTTGCACGCGCTGACCTGTACCACCGATACATTCCCAGGTTTTGTCGGCACAGGCGCGGATGACCGATTGCGAAATCCTGAAAAAGAAATTCTATCTGTCATAAACGACGACACGCGACAGGGAAGCCTTTCCTTTACCATCCGCGCTCTTGTTCAAGCGGCATTTGTCATTCGCGACAGATGGTCAACCGATACCTGGCGCGTTATTGATGGCATTGAATCGCAATGGACCCAGGTACGCAAGAACGTTGAACTTCTCAATGTACAAAATGCACTCAATCAGGTGCTCACCGGATTGCTCGCCTTCACCGGTCTCACGCAGGAAAGCATGACCCGCGAACTCGGCTGGCATTTGCTCGACACGGGCCGGCGCATCGAACGCATTCTCCTTCAGATTGCCCTGCTGAGGTGTACTCTGGCCCACCTGCACCCTGAAGATACCACAGTGCCCGCTGGAGGTCTTGAAGACCAGTTGGTACTCGAATCTGTGCTTTCTATCACCGAAACTCTCATCACACACAGGCGCCGCCATCGCACCTATATCAGCAGGGAAACCGTGCTGGAATTGCTTTTGCACGACGAAAGCAACCCCCGGACATTGGCCTATCAAATGAGCCAACTGGCCGACCACATGGCACAACTGCCGCGTTTGCAAAATCACCATCGGCTCAGCGAAGAAGAACGCCTCATACTCGACGCATCCACCCAACTGCGTCTGTCTGATCCGACCACATTGGCACGCGGAGGTCTTGACCCTCTCCTCTCACATTTGGAGACACAAGTCAGAAAAACCTCGGAAATACTCTCTCACACATACTTCAGCCACGCGCGCAATACAAAACAATTGGCACCCACACACCGGAACTTTGGCGCATGAATTATCGCATCACACATCAGACCCACTACGAATATGCGGAGACCGTAAGCCTGTGCCACAATCAAGCCCGATTGACCCCGCGCAGTTTCTTCAATCAGACATGCTTGAATAGCCACATCGCCATCGATCCACAGCCAGCATCCTTTCGCGAGCGAAAAGATTTTTTTGGCAACCGCACCGCCTATTTCTCCATCGAACAACCCCACAATATCCTCTCAGTCACAGCCAAAAGCGATGTACAGATCGCATCACAAACCCAATTGACCAGTGATGTGCCCTGGGAAACCGTACAGCACATCCTCAAAACCACAACCGATCCCACCCTTCTTTCAGTACGCCAATTTGTACTCGATTCTCCCAAAGTCTCTACCGAACCCGAATTGGCAAAATATGCAGCACTTTCATTTACCAAAAATCGTCCCCTCATCGAAGCGGTTAGCGACCTCACCCAACGCATCTACAACGACTTTGAATACGTACCTGGATTTACCACCATATCCACGCCATTATCCGATGTATTCAAACATCGCAAAGGCGTGTGTCAGGACTTTGCCCATCTGGCTATCGGTTGCCTCCGCGCTATGGATCTGGCCGCGCGCTATATCAGCGGCTACCTTGAAACCCTGCCCTCCCCCGGCAAAGACTACCTGATTGGCGCAGATGCTTCCCACGCCTGGTTCTCTGTGTACCTGCCCAATCACGGCTGGATCGACTTTGATCCGACCAACAACCTCATGCCCGACGACCGGCACATCACCGTAGCCTGGGGCCGAGACTTTGCCGACGTCACCCCCCTCAAAGGTGTGGTCCAGGGCGGTGGTCAACACGCGCTCACCGTATCTGTCACCGTAGAACCAATAGAGAGCAAATTTGCGCTTGCTTAAATGAAGTGAACCGGATTGACCGGGTGTTACAATTACAGTATATTTGTAGAGACAAACTCTTCAGATTGAGGCGAATTTATGAATGCCATCACTGTAAATGAAGCAAAAAATGACCTGAGTCGCGTTATTGAGCGCGTTACAGCCGATGCTGAACCAATGATTATTTGTGGAGAGGGAAGCCAGAAAGCCGTTCTCCTATCTCTGGAAGAATTTAATTCTTGGCAGGAAACGTTATACCTGCTTTCAAACCCTGTCAATGCAGATCATTTGCGTCAGTCAATTGCCGAAGCAAAAGAAGGTAAAATTGTGAAAATTGCTTTTACACCTCTACAACCGCCTTCATAACCGTCACCTTCTCCAGACGTTCGAGCACTGGATCGAACCCAACGCCGGGCGTCTCGTCCAGTACCACATTGCAATTCTCATCCTGCACAATCCACCGATCTGTAATATCTTCAATGTAGAACTTGCGCGATGGAAACACATCTGCTGGATAGTTAAATCCCGGCAACGTGCCCAACGCCGCACAAATCCCGGCACCAACACCGCTCTCCAGCATCCCACCCACCCACGCATCTATGCCCGCATCGCGCGCCATATCGTGAATTTTCACGGCATTTAACAAGCCTCCCACGCGACCGGGTTTTACATTGATCACGCGACATGCGCCAATTTTCAGAGCGAGTTCAAAATCCCGCGGGCGTTTGACCGACTCATCCAAACAAACAGGCGTCTCAATTTGGCTTTGCAACTCCGCGTGCTCAATCAAGTCCAGATGATCCAATGGCTGTTCGATCATCGCCAAATTGAACTGATCAAATGCCTTGAGCGTATCAAAATCTACATTCAAATCATATCCCGAGTTGCAATCCACATGAATCACGGGATCGGGAAAAGCCGAGCGCACGGCTTTGAGCATCTCAATATCCCATCCATGCTTCACCTTCAATTTAATACGCGGATATCCCACATCCACAGCACCCTGGATCAGCGATAAAAGTTCATCAATCGTATCCTGCACACCAAAATCAGCACCACATGCCACCGTCGGATCAGTCGCACCCAGCGACTGCCAGAGTGGTATGCCCTTCAACTTGCTATCCAATGCCCACCACGCGGTCTCTACAGCCGCTTTGGCAAAAGGATTGCCCTTAAAAATCGACAGTCTTTCCACCACTTCTTCCGCCGAATCGAGTGTTTCGCCAACAATTTGGGGCAAAAAAAATTCCCGCGCCGTCTCATAAACAGATCGGGCTGACTCGGGTGAATAAGTCGGCGCGTAAAACGGCGTAGCCTCACCCCAGGCAGAGGTTCCTCCACCCGAGAGTTTAACCATCACCGAATGAATCGTCGCATCCTCACCATAAGCCGTGCGCCACGGTGAAATCAGTAGCAACTCGACATATCGAATTTCCGCGGCATCAATTTTCACAGGAAAATCCTCTTAATCTATTGGTCTCCACCGAGCCGCATTCAAAACCGACCACAGGTGAATCACCCAGCCCATCCAGATAAACCACAGGATGGCCGCCAGAACAAATTGAAAAAGGGCAATAAGCAAACGCCCTTGAAGCAACTGACCCAATCCCGGTATAAAAAAGCTACACAAAGCTGCAAGAACATTGCCACCCGAACCTTGTCCAGCCATACTATTTCCTCCTTCCATTCATTTAGATCTCGTTCATTCAGGACCAAAAAAGGAGGTTCCAGATACCCGTCTATCTGTATAGGGCATGCCTGGAACCTCCCGGAAAAATTTATCTCACCTTATACCAAAACATCTTGGACAGCAGCTTAACATCACGCCGCCATGACAGACAAAAAACCTCTGGATCGCGGCTTAAAAACATGCCGCGATGACGGCTCTGTTAATAGGATTGATTGAATGGACCACTTATTCAACAACATCAAAGTCATGGAAATCTTCACCTGCTTCGAGCGATAAAATTTCCAGCGCAGTTGCGGCACCTTGCCCTGCGGAAATAATCGCCTGCGTACGGATGAGACGCGTATTCCAACCCACTGCAAAAAGCCCCTCAACCGAAGTGCGACCATCTCCATCTGCAACAATACCCTTGTTCTCCTTAGCCAAACTCAGATCCTCGGCCAATTTGGTATTTGTGCCGGTGGCTAAAATGAGATACTTCCCCTCTCTCCGGCCTCCATCCGCCGTTGTAACGGCAAACCCACCATCGGTCTTTTCGGCATTGGTCACTTCTACATCCTCAATTTTGCCGCCCAAATTCTGGACCTGCGCTCGACCTACCCGCTGAAACTCACTGCCCGTTATCTCGGGAATACCCAGATAATTGTAGAGCATAGCCTTGTGCATCGGCGTTCCATCTTGCCCAAACACCGTCACATTCTGACCATTCTTCGTCAAAAACAACGCGGCGCTCAACCCCGCAGGTCCATCGCCTATAATCAAAACATCTGCCATAACATATCCTTTCATTGTAGGAGTGTGGTAGGATTAACGGTTAAACGTATTGCTTTCCTGTCAATATTGTCTGTGGTGCGTGAACAATGCCCAGCAAGCCATCGATTGATAAATCCTCGTCAATTAACGGCCAGTGAATACCATAACCCGAAGGAGAAATTTCATACATATTTCTCTCTTCAACAGATGCCTTCTCCAATGCAAGTGAAATCTCACTGAGCATAAACCTTCTCTTTTGCCCATCAATGGTTACAACCATTTCATCACCATCAAAATGAAGGTCTCTTACATCGTGATATTTTTTCATCGTTGACGCCTCCGTCAAATTAGTATCCCAAACTCTATTCATCCAGTAATTTTTCCAGTGCCTCGGCATCTGTAACGGGTTCTGAACAGACAAAATTGCGACAGACATAAGCTGTGGCGCGTCCGTCGATCATGCCGCGATTTTTCAAAAGCGGAATAGCGTCGGGCACGGGATCACTTCCCCCACATAAAACCACATTGGGTCGCCATGTTTTATTCACCACATCAAGCAGAGCAACCGTATCCGCTCTGTCTCGATCCCCCAAAACAGCGACTTCAACTGACCCTTGCAAATAGAGATCCAGGGCACAAATCATATTGCCAAAGCCCGAAGGCACCTCCTGAATATGCCTGCCAAAAAGATGCAAAATACGGGCACCCATATCCCGCCAATCTTCGCGCTCCAGCAACGTTCCCAATCGCAGCAGTGCCATCGCCCCCGTTGAATTGCCAGAGGGAGTCGCATTGTCAAAGGGGTTTTTTGACCGCACAATCAGCTCCTCGTGATCTCTCCCCGTATAAAAAAACCCGCCATCTTCCCGATCCCAAAACTGATCAATCATCACCTCCATAAAATCCCGGGCAGCAACGAGATAAGAAGGCTCAAAACTCGCCTCGTACAGATCAATTAACCCGAGGACCAGACAGGCATAATCATCCTGATAGGCATTGAAACGCGCGCGACCATCTGTATAGGTATGCAATAAAAGCCCGCGATCCGTACACATATTCTCCAGAATAAACCGAGCCGCATCTGACGCGCTATCCAGATAAACGGAATCGCCAAACGCCCGATACGCCTGTGCAAAAGCCGAAATCATCATCCCGTTCCAACTCACCTGAATTTTTTCATCGCGCCCGGGTTTCACGCGCTCTTCTCGCGCCTCAAACAAAATCGCACATCCGCGTGCCATTGCGTCTTCATCCACCTCATAAACATGCGGAATATTCAGAATATTTTTACCTTCAAAATTGCCGCGCGCCGTCACATCGAAATACCGACAAAACGCCGCCCCTTCTTCTTCGCCCAATAAATCCATCACCTCCTGCGGCGTCCACACAAAAAACTTGCCCTCTTCCCCCTCGCTATCGGCATCTTGCGTAGAATAAAAGCCGCCTTCTGGCGCGGTCATCTCTCGGCGCGTATAATCCAAAATTGACCTGACAATACGCGCAAAAAGCGGTTGTTTCGCCACCTGATAAGTCTGCGTATAAAGCTGTGCGAGCAATGCATTGTCATACAGCATCTTCTCAAAATGGGGTACCAACCAGCGACTATCCACAGAATAGCGGTGAAATCCCCCGCCGAGCTGATCGTAAATGCCTCCCCGCGCCATTTTTTCAAGCGTCAATATCACCATCGCAAGTGCCTCTTCGTTCCCCGTACGCAAATAAGTTCGCAAAAACACATCGAGATTCATCGAATTGGGAAACTTGGGCTGCGTGCCAAACCCGCCATTTTGAAAATCAAAATTCGATCTGATCTTTTGAAACGCACCGTCAAAATCCGCCTCACTAAGGCCTTCTGCCAACGCATCAATATGCGTCATCGCCCGCAAGTGCTCGTGCAACCGATTCGCTACATCCGCGACATTATCCCCCTTTTCCCGATAATGCCTGGCAACGGATTCCAGGACATGGGGGAAGCCCGGTATGTTATGCCTGCTCTCAGGCGGGAAATATGTGCCCCCATAAAACGGAACGCCCTGCGGTGTCAAAAACACACTCATAGGCCACCCACCGGAACCGGTCATAACCTGTACTGCATTCATATAAATTTCATCGACATCGGGCCGCTCTTCTCGATCGACCTTCACATTGACAAAATGCGCGTTCATAATCTGCGCGATTTCCTCGTCTTCAAAACATTCGTGTGCCATCACATGACACCAGTGACAAGCCGCATATCCCACACTCAAAAAAATGGGCTTATCTTCGGCAACAGCCTTTTCAAACGCCTCCTCGCCCCACGGAAACCACGCAACGGGATTGTGTGCATGCTGCAATAAATACGGACTGGTCTCGCGGATCAATCTATTGGTATCTCTTTTGTCGGTCATCACATCCTCACCTGAAAGCCAACACTGTCCTCAACGGTCGTCCCGGTTGCATCTTTTGCAGTGTCTCATATTCATACTCATCCCACCGGTTAGACCACGTATAAATATCTTCGAAAACCAGCGACCGCACATAACGACCACCGGGTAATACCACTTCGAGAACCAGATTGCCAAGCGTTATCTCACTGTCCTCTGCCGGTTCAATACGCACCTTATTTTCCATCTGCAAACAAGCGAGCGCGTTGGGTGGTAAAGACAGGCGACTGGGCGTAAAATTATCTGCACGCGGCAAAAGGCCAATCTCGTTCCCATTGAGAAATACGCGCGCATCTCCCATACTATCCCAGGCACAAAAACGGAGCATTCCCTGGCGAATACGCCCCAAATTTGCTTCAATGAGTTGAGCTGGTGGCGCGGGGTCCATTGTCCAAAAAGTCTGAATGTCTCCAGGGCGAAACCAGCGCACCAGAGCTTCGGCCCCGCGGTTAATATGATGCCATTCCACACGCGCCTGGCCCTGTGCAACATATCCCATAAACCACCCCGGAGCCGTATTTTCAATATATCCGGGCCAAACAGCCATAAGATCATCGGACGTGGGCAAAAGGGCCTGAACTCGGTTGAGCGGAAGCGGCGGTGCGTCAGACAACCCAACCAGAGCACCCATACACTGCAACACCGGCAAATGAGGCGTGCGGTGCAACACAATACTTTGATTGTGTGAGTGCCCACAAAAATAGGCATCAATCGCGTGCCGAGACAAAAGATTGACCATGTCCGTCTGAAAATCGCGATTATAAAAAAAAGCGCGTGCTACCGGCCATATAGGATGATGCCCCAGCAAAAACAATGGTGTATAAGCATTTTTTTTTAACACGGCATCGAGCCACTGACATTGCTCAGTATTCCAATACGGCGTATCCAGAACAATAAATTGGCAAACATCTACCTCAAAGGAAAAATAATGCGCTTTGGGCGCCTCGCCTAAAAACTGTGCAATACGCGGCCCCACAACCTCATCAAAAGTCGAAGTACCATCGTGATTGCCGCGAGCGACGACTATGGGAATATCGCAGGTGCCAAAAAAATCCAGTGCAGCCTTGAGATTCTCACAGTGGCGTTCTGGATCCAGCGGGGGTTCGGCCACATCGCCGGTCAAAACTATAAAATCCGGTTTGAGATGGCGCAATGCATCCATCATAGGCGCAAGCGAATAGGTCACATTCTCCACATACCCCTCAGTACTGAGCGGTCTTGTCGCGTCAAATGCCTGTCCGATAAAATCTCGCGTTACAAAATGCGTATCACTCACAACCGCAAATGAAAAAGGCCGCTTGATATGTTTGATAGACTCAGGTGTCACAGAACCCTCCCATTGCAATGTGAGATAATGTAACCCATTTTTTTCCGATAAACAAGCGCGCCAAAAAAACAAACGCGGGCTTCTTCAAAGAAACCCGCGTTTTGATATCTCCAACACTAAACAAGCAGAGGGCCTCTGCTTTACTCTCCGCCACCACCGCCACCACCACCGCCACCACCACGACCACCACCACGACCACCTTGTCCTCCGCGCTGTCCGCGCTGCCCCTGCCCCCCACGTTGCCCGCGCTGCCCCATTCGCTGCATCTGTTCTTGAAATACCTTTGTCTGATCCTCATTGAGAATGGCTGTCAGGCCCTGCATCATTTCCATTCGCAGTGCGCGCACTTTCTGCATGGCCGCCTGCTGATCATTACTTCCGCGCAGGCTTCTTTGCAACTCCTGTCGTTTTGCATAAACTCCTTTAAGTGACGCGCGCACCTTGACGAGTTGCTCATCGCTCAGACCGACATTCTCGTTAAACGCCAGATACGTCAGCGCCTGTTCAACCGGCAAAAAACGCTGCACCTGAACGCCTCCGCGCTGCCCTTGACCGCGCTGCCCTTGCCCTTGACCGCCTCTTTGAGGCTGTGCCCACATATCGGAGGACGAGACCATAAGCATTGCCACTGCCAAAAAACCGAAGAGTCGAAACCTCTGCATAATCTGCTCCTTTGAAAGGGTTAAAAAATGCCTATAAAAACCGGGCATATATCGCAACAAATTAGACGACACATGCCCGGATAAAAGTTCCACCATCGTTATTTATCTCAGAAAACCACCTGAGACACGGCTTTGGATATCAAAGCCACGGCAATTGAGGTCATACCAATAAGCCCCATACCGCAGGAATAACCCGCCACTAAAATAGGCGCGTAAGCCTTCCATTTGGACTCGCCAAACCGCTTTTGAAAATGATATCGCCCCAGCATCGCCCCGGCAAAATTCAAAATGACAAAGTGCGGCCATTGCGCCAGGCCATTCACAAAACCAAAAAACGCCAGCACGGGAACCTTGGCTGCGACCAGTACCAGATAGAGAAGTCCACCAGAAACCAATCCTGTGAGAATGTATTTGGGGATAATAATTTCTCTTAAAAGATCCATACCTACAGCACCCTGTACTTCTCCGGGCGGCAAAGTCGATTTAAGCCATACGGTTTGCATCGTAGCTTCATAGGGCCAAAATAGCTGGACATAAGGATATGTGGAAGATGGAATGGGTCCCAACCGCCAGATGAACTCGTAAAATATAAAGCTGCAAATGAAAATCACAAACATCGTAACCACGACCATTTTGAGATAACTACCAATCTTCGTTTTGGTCAATTCCAGTTGCTTAAACTGCCGCACAGCCAGCCCGTGGTCGTGCAGAGGAATGGGGGCAAACCACACCGCCATACCTTTATAACCCGACAACAAAATGGCTGCTTCTCGAATAAAGGGAATGCTCGCTCCATAAGGACTGCCCGTAAGACCGATCATCCGAGCACCGATATAAGACGAAACAGGCGTATAAATAAACGCAAAGAAAACCAGCCATCCCCAGTGAAACTCTGGCACGAGCCACTGGCACAGCCCAATGGCGGCAAAAGAAGCCATGACCCACAAAACAAGGGGCCACTTCATCGGCATATCACCCCGGCCCTCGGGCAAATCCTCCATACTAATGTTTATCGAATGATGTCCTGTTTCCTGTTTCAGCTTGCGCTGTTCCAGCAGGGTTTTGCCTATCATATAAAAACCGGTGAGTGCGATCACGATTGAAGTACCAATCCCAAAGCTCAGCCAGAAATCGAAACGATTGGAAATACTTGCGGGAATCGCCGTCATACCCGGTGCCCATCGGGTCAAAATTTCATGGTGATAAAGGACTGGATTAATTACCAGATTGGCAAGCACAGCACCGATAAACGATCCCACCACCACGTAAAACGGCAGGACAAAACCATACAATAAATGCCCCAAATCCGTCCCTATGCCAAACACGGCAGCGGGCAATATGGTTTTTACTTCGGCTGTAAAATCGATAAATGGAATGGGCAGAACCTGAACGGTCTCCGTCAGAAAAATGCCAGACAATGTGGGCACAACCACATAGAGCAATCCCCAGACCAGACCAATACACGTTCCCGTGCTGAACACGCGCCACCGCCAACCCTCGGTTTTGGCCGATGTTTCAGCCAGTGCGGTGACACCCCGTGCTTGAACAGGCTCCAGCGGAAAAGGCAATTGCTCGATATCGCTGGTAATGCGGAACATCACATACCCAAAGGACAGCCGCGCAGCCTGATTGATAATCATGACCAGAAACAGAATCATCACTGGCAAAATCCAGTCGGGATGCACAAATGTGCGCTCGGCATAAACCGGCGAATCCAAAGACGGTGCCACCCAATTTGGGATATAACTATCCAGACCTTTGGCTGCGGGTGACTGAATCAAGTACTGATCCCAGATCAACCCTCCAAAAGGCCCGCCGTACAGGTGCGCGCCAGATCCGAGTTTTACCCCAATGCCCAACAGCCCTGCAGCGACCCAATAGATGATCAAAATTTCCTGTGTCTTGAGCCGAACAAAAGAGCGCTTGGCAATCTCTAAAAAGAGAATAATCGTCACCCACTCAGACGCGCCAGCCATGCTCTGCCCGGTCACCAGGCCCAAATAAATCGCCCCGGGTAACATAACAATCCCAACGAACGCCGTCGCCCATATCGTCTTCCAGCCAAAGCCATCCTCAAAAGGCGCGTCCTCTGGCATAATCTGTTCGAATTCTGTCAGATCCTCTTTTGTTTCTTCTGTATCTCGTGGTTCGGTTGCCAAAATTGCCTCCCAGAAGGAAATTCACAAAATCTGCGCGTTATGCTATTGCCGCGACTTCGCCAGACAAAACCCGGCGTCCGTCTTCTGCATAATTGAACTTCATGTCGCCCGGAATTGTACGCCAGACCAGGAATCGCTTTCGCAACACATTCAAAAACCCGCGATTGATCCGTTTCCAGGACGCCACATCGCCACTCAAGCGATTGATCACCACTTCAATTTTATAAATATTGTGCTCACCTGTTGGAATGGCTTTTAACTGCACCTCCTGGCTAATCCCCAGATCATAAGGTGCCAACCAGGCTGTCAGGTCAATATTGTATTGCGGTTCTCCCTCGTGATCCTCAGACCAGAATTTCACATGGTCTGCAACAAAATCACCCACCGACCCCTCGCCATAAGATTCAAAAACCCGGGTCAAATAAGAATACATGCCCAATACCTCGGCACCGCCTACGGTAAAGGGAAAATCAAATACCCACTTGTCACCATCCGGATCGGGAAATTCCCATTTGCGAGTCACATCGGGCACGGCCATATCCGCAGCTTTCTTCGCTGGATAAAGCGCGGAAAGAAATACCGTTGCCATCACAATCAACGTGGCGGAAATTGCAGACAGGGACGAATAATTTAATTCCAGGCCACCCAACAATCCCTCATTGTAAAGTATGAGCACCAGAACCTGTCCAATCAAATATCCCATAACTGCCCCGAGTGTGGCAAATACGCCGGCCTCCGCGAGGAAAAGTGCGGCAATATGATTGGGGGCCAATCCCACCGAAGAATAAATACTGATCTCCCGGAAACGCTCATACACAGCACCCATCATAGTATTGAGCACAATAAGCGCCGCAATTAAGATCGGAATAAACAAATTGCCCAATCCAGAAAGCGACGTTGAACCAATCGAACTATAAACGGTTACACCATCATCCTTGCCCACAAACATCGTCAAAGACACGCGCGCCATAAACTCCTCGATGTCGGGGACAAAATTCAACTTGGGCTGCCCGCTCTCATCTTTGAAATTCGCAATCGCCACCGAAGCCAACACACCCCCAATATCCCGAATATACTCATAGGGCACGACGAGCACATTGGTCGATTCCAAATGGGTAAAGGTCTCAATAGGCGCAGCCGCGACGACCCGCGGGTCCTGATCCTGCGCATCTGCCAAATCGTCTTTTTCTTTCACTGTATCAACAGGGGTCAGTTTTTCATCGTCCAGATCTTTGAACTTGTTAAACATTTCAGAATCGAGAATGCCAATCACCGTAAAAACCTGTCCCTGCATTTCAATTTTAGCCGTTCCTGCATCCTCGGGAAAAATACCGACAAGCTCGGCCAGATCATTGGGTACCAGGCAAACGAATTCTTCTCCGGGCTCAAACCACCGCCCGCTCATCAAATAGCGATCAACCCCGGTAATTTTGGGTTCGTCCGGCGTAAGCCCCAACAACGCATTGACAAAACTGTCTTTCCCCGTGGTAATGCCCACATCAAAATCGACATAAATCTCCTTGGGACCCATATCGGCGGTGGCCTCTGTTACACGAGAAAAATTCACATAAGCGCGCTCGCCCCGAACCTGTGACAAATACCACGATCGCGGCACAATATCGGCGCGGCCTTCAAAAGCGCTATTGAGATAATTGAGCACGGATTCCTGCATCCCCCGCCAGGATCGGTCGCGCACGAGTGCCCCCTGATAAGATGGCTCATTGTCGCGGGGCAATTTGTAAAACTTCAACGAAGTCTGCACCGAGGTAAAAGACAAGGTCGTAAACGTCAATAAGGTCAAGGTAATCGCCGTCAACCCCGTGCGCATAGGGCGCTTGCGCAGATTTGAAATGCCCAGCACAACCGCGGCCGATGTCGCGCTAATGCGCCCAACATCGGCTTCATAAGTTCCGGCAGAAGCCTGTTTCATTTTGCGAACTTCATCACCAAACTTAGACACCACAATAACCATCGCCACGCCGCCGAGGGCCATAATCACAAATGCGAGAAAAATAATATAGGGAGAATTGCTCAACTGAAAAGCCGGATGGACAAAGCGCAGAACGATAAAGAAAAACACAAAAAACGCGGCAAACCAACTCAAGCGCGCGGTAATACTCGACGCGCCAATCAACAATCGCTCGCAGAAAAATGAAAACGGCAACAACAAAATGAAGTAAAAAATAATCCCCCGCACAGTATCATTGGCAGTAGCCATCACTTCGGGATACCCCCGTGCCTCCAGCCCCCATGCCCGCCGAGATGCGGCCATAAACCCTTCGTAATCAAAATTTTCAAGGTGCTGACGCGCTTCGATCAGTGCCTCGCGCGCGCTGTTGTGCAGCAGAGTCAGGCGATTGTTTTCAATACCAAATTGCGCCAACTGTTTCATCCGCACATCGTCAATCACCCACATATCTTTGGCGGCCTGATACGAGGGCGTGAAAATGACGCCGGGTTCATACCCTACACCTCGGGCTTCTTCCAGAAGATCGGGATTCACCGCGCGTTTATCAACCGGATTATCCAAAAACTTCTGGGGCGCATTGATCAACAAATACTTAACACCAAATAATCCTGTACTCATCAAAACTTTCAACCGCTCGGCTTCCCCTGTGTATTCATCCACGCGCGCAAACGTCACGGCAGCGCGCGTCACGTCGCCCTCTTTGGTGCTTTGCCCCGGCAAATACGTATAGCCAAATTCCAGGGGCTGCGTATCGTTGTCATTGAGCACCGTCATAAAATCAAGCGCGGACAAATAGCTCGAATCGATAATTTCAAAAACACTGATGGAGCGGCACCTGAACAGAACCGTCAGCATTTCATTTTCCCACCAGCCATATCGCTGTGTCAGCGGGAATTTCTTATCGCCCTCAGTCCCCATGTCGGGTGCCGACGTAATATTTCCCTCTTCGTCAATATCATAAGCCAAAATGCGATTGGTAAACCGATTTCGCATAATATTGAAGAAAAACCATCCGGTTTCCTTTACCTTATCTTTATCGCCAAACAAGTTTGCGTCTGCGTCTTCTGCTGTCTGATCGTCTGCCAATTTTTCGATATCGTAAATGGGACCTTCTGTCGTCTTGTCAATAATCAGCGTCCTCACCCCTGCACAACTGTGAACATTGCCCGGCTGTCGATACGTCGCAACCCCACCGGGCACGGGCACGCGAGGCAACGCGAAATCGACATTGCGATCAAACCACAATACCTGTCCTCTCAAACTGTGTCCGCGATCTTGCAATTTGAGTTTGGACACCCTGAAAAACTCGGGATCTTCACCCGCTTTCATCATGGCAGCTATCGCCGTTTGGATCTGGCGCGTCAAATTGTCCATATTGACATTCTCAACGCGATCAATGGGCGTATCGACAAAACGCCGCACAGTTGATGGCGTCGCCAGAGTAATGCCTTCTTTTCCAACAAAAGTAACGGCCTCGCTGTCAAATCCCATGCGAATGGGCATAAAATTTTTCCATGTGCGTTTTGGCGGTGCAATCGCATCGACATGGCGCACTTCTTCGCCCGGAAATACTTTGGCCATATATTTATCGAATTTGTCCGCATAAGGTGCCAACAGATTATTCAGATAATTGTCGGTCTGCCAATTTGGGTTGTTAAAGGTGCCGTGTGAAAAGCTCGCCAACTCATCGGATTCACTCGACAGATCTAAGCCGATGAATAACCGGAAATCAATTTTATAGCTGTCGGGAATAAGTTCTTCAAACTCTTCGCTGTCGCGCGGAATAAGTTCGCCATCGAGATACGCACCGGCAACCGACACACTATCGGGAATCTTATCGCGGAAATGATCGCTTTCGCGCGAATGGCGATATACAAAATCATTGATACCCGATAGGCCCTGAAAATGAGAGCCAGTTGCCAAAAAGGTCACTGAATATTTTGGCGGATGCTGTTTCAAAACGCGAGCAGTATGCAAAAGGGCAGCTATCCCCGACGCATTTTCAGCACCCGGCGCGAGAGCGGGTACAACGGAAATGGCATCGTAAAAAGCACTCAGCACAATCTGCTGGTCTTTCCACTTGCGCTCTTCGCGCTCTGTAATATAGTCTTCGGATCCGGGGAGGGTTGCAAAAATATTCCAGGCCGGCACCTCTTCCCAATCCATCTTTGACGTTAAACGCACTTCGGGAGATTGCGTTTGGGCCAATTCGAGCAAGCGCAAAGCATCGTCTTTTCCGACCCAGAACCGGGGCACATCAACGGGCACGGGCAAAAACTTATCCATTGCCTGGCCCCGTGTAACCCGCCCATTGTCATAAAATAAAATAGCCTGTGCCCCCAGCATACGCGGGCTTAAATAGCTCTGGTCACAGTCGAAATCCATTATGACAATGCTGCCTTCGACCTTTTTGCCATTCAGTTCTGAAAATGCCCCCTTGCCCCCATAAATAAGCGCCCCCGAAATCCCAGCACTGGGAACAGAGGGCGTTTGGACATGGTTCGGCCAAAAACCGTAAATTGCAATCTCTTCGCCCGTATCCGCCAAAATAAGTGAAGCACCTTTGTCAATGGGAACCGTTACCGTGTGCTCTTCGACCTCAATGTCTTCGAGACCAATTTGCTCAAAATGCTGTTTGACATATTCAAAAGCCCGCCGATGCCCCGCATAGCCGGGCACCCGAGACCCCATCCCCGACAGGTCGGCAATGATTTGATGCACATCGTCTTGTGTAATGGACTCTGCAATGGATCGAATTTCTCGATCGCGTTCTGAAATTTCAATGGGTTTGAGTTCGGGGATACTCGGTTTAATATTAAAAAGCGTTACAAAAAAGTCCGTCACCTGTCCCGGATTAAAAATGGTCACCGAAGACAACATCAAAATCGTGATAACCCAGAGAATACCTGTGCCGATTTTACGCATCGAGGAGGCTCCTGTTAAAATGCCGAACGTATTGGGAAAATTGGATTTTTATGCTAATAAATAACTTTTGAGATGTCAAGACAATTTCCGAGACACACACTATTGATTTTTCGAGCATTTAAGCTATCTTTGCAATCTCGTTATTTTAGTATTGACATACCCGCGTTTTGGGAGTATATCAACTTAAGTATTCAACTTCACAATACGCTGAACTTCTTTTTCAGGAGACCTTACACATGGCGTTCCATCTTCCCCATCTATCTCGCGGCACTCTAACCGTCATATTTTTGACGATCACAACAGCTTGTGGTGGTCCCGAAAAGGCTATAGAAGAGAGCTTGCGAGCACACATACTTTTTTTTGCTAACTTTGAAAAAGGCGTGGATGCCCTCGACAGTCTTGGCGATCCGTTGGCCACCTTTGACACTGCCAACACCAACCACATTAAGCAGGGCGGCAATCCCGACGGATATTTGGCTTTTAACCCAAATGCGGGCGCACTCAATTACAGCGGTAAAAATAACCTCGCCTACAGTGCAAACAGCGCGTGGTCTGGCAGCATTGCATTCTGGCTTCAAACCGACATCGCCAGCTTTGAATCCAACTATCCCGAACCTTTTCATATTGGAAAAAAAGACGGCGAAAAATACCCGTGGGATGATGCAGTTGCATTCGTCGATTTCAAAAAAGCCGACGGCACACTCAGGTTTGGATGTTATCCCGACAAAAAACAGGAAATTGGCGATAATGAGGTCGCTAAATACGTGATTTCTATTCCCGTCAACTGGCAAGCGAGTGACTGGCATCACATCGCGATTACCTGGTCCAACTTTAACAGCGGCAAGGCCGATGCAGAATGGGTGCTGTATATAGATGGCGTGGAAGCAGGGCGCAAAGGTCCACTTCAGCAGAATGTGACCTGGGATATAGAAACCCTCGCGATGCGATTTAATCATTACAAATACCCCGGACAAATCGACGAAATCGCCGTATTTGACAAAGCCCTGACGCCCGATGAAGCCAAATACCTTACGGCTCCCAAAAGTCCACTGAACAAACTCTTTTACAAAAAAAGCGAACGGCGATAAATAAAATACATCTTCAAAGACAGCCCAACGCCATTTCCCATATCCCAAAATTGGTGTTGACAAGCTGAAATTTGTGTTTTATCTTCCGCAAAGAGAACTAATGCGTAAAGCCCTCATTGACGATAAACTAAGGAGTTTGAGAATGCGACCCATTTTAAGCCTTTGCACTGTTCTGGTTTTGGCACTTGCCATAACGGGTTGTGGGCCTTCCGAAGAATTGGTAAAATTGAAAGCTGATACTGAGGCCGCTTATGCCGCAGCACAGGCGGCACAGGCCGAGGCTTATGCGCCCGAAGCATATCGCATAGCAACTGCTGCCATAGACAGTGCCGCCAAGAAGTTTGAAGAAAAAAAGTTCTTCTTCTTTAATAAATTTGATGAAGCCGAGCCTCTTTATGTAGAGGCTCAGGAGTTGGCCAATAGCGCCAAATCAGAAGCTGACACCAATAGGCAACTGGAGGCCGATACCCAGGCAATTATCGAACGCGTAATACCCGGCATTTCAGAAACCAGAGTCAGTTTGAGCGAGACACCTCGGGGAAAAGGCGCGGATGATGATATCGATCAGCTCAACGCCGACCTGAATCAGGCCGAGACCAACATAAGCGATGCACGCAGCAGCCTCGACAACGGACAATACAGAGATGCGCTCGCCCGAGCTCAGGATGCAGATAACAAACTCGCCGAGGTTCAGGGTGCTGTTTCGGTCGCGTTCCAGAAAATTGAAGACTGGAAAGAACGACATAAACCCTGGTATTTCCGCCTGTAGTACCATCCCAATATCTTCTAAAAAAGACAAAACCGAGGCGCGCAAAAAGCACCTCGGTTTTGCAATTTCTGAGTCATATGCACAGCTTTCACACCATATTGCTCGCTCTCTATATGGTCTTCAGTTTTTGCCTGCATCTATCCGCACGAGAAACGGAGAGCGAACAACTCAAAACTGACATCGCATCGCTCCGGGAAGCATTGAAACGGCACGCTGCAGAAACCTACATCGTTATTGATACTGTTCACAACCGCCTTCAAGTTTGGCACAACAACCAGATGATACGAGAAGCGACGTGTGCGACAGGCAGCGGCAAAGTATTGCTCCATCCGGGTGCTTCGGCACGCTGGCAATTTTACACCCCATTGGGGACCAGAGCTATTTTGCACAAAGTGACAGACCCCATCTGGGCCAAACCCCTGTGGGCCTTTGTCGAAAATGGAGAAGAACCCACTGTCTTGCCCTGGGAGTTTCGGCGTCTCGACCGGACAACCTTAGGTGCCTTCGCTCTTAAATTAGGCGATGGGTACGAAATTCACGGCACCCTTTATCCCACATTGCTCGGACGGCATATCACGCACGGATGTATTCGCCTCAACGACGAAGACCTGGCCTTTGTGTATCGCTCACTGCAAGTTGGCGACCGGGTCTATATCTACTAATTTGTTTGCTTTTTGTGGGAACCCCTGTATTTGGTCAAAACAGAATCGTTCTCCAAAACTACCGCGAAGCCCTCGTTCTCGAACTCGATCAAGTCAAAACATCACCGGACGATTTCTACCTTATCATCGACCTCCCATCAAAGCAAATTCACCTCAAATCACAGGGCAATATGTTGAGAATGTGCCCCATTCTCAACTTGTCGCCTATAGAGGAACGCCACACTCAGAACTACAGCTTTGTAAACAGAATTGACCCCATCTCTGTTGAACCCGGCAATGCAAATCTGCGACTGCGTGGGCGGCTTTTCCCCCTCGACTTTTCCGGACGACTGATAGAAGGGCCTCGCCACCATTCCCGTCTCTATTTTACACCAAACCTCGTCATTCGAGCAGACGGAATTTCAACAGGTACCACGCCGCACATCACTTTATCTCCCCTCGATATCAAAGCCCTGGGATCGGCATTGCGTCCCGGCAATATCGCCATTTTCATCCCCCATGCAGAGGCCAATCATTGAAACGCTTTGCAATTCTGGCATTATATTGCACATGCGCGCTTACAAGCCCAATACATGCGCAGACATCCCATTATACAGGTGATCCACTCTTATTGGGTGCCGGTGCCCGCGCCCTGGGCATGGGCAGTGCTTATGTCGCGCTCAGTTTTGATGCAACGGCGATCTATTGGAATCCCGCAGGGCTTACCCCTGAGGCGTCTCCAACACGCTCCAGGACAGACTTCGACAGCCGTTCATCGCTGCCAAAACGTGAAATTCACTTACAACATGCGGAGCAATTTGGCGGCAGTGTGAATCAAGATATTTTTGCACTGCGTTTGCCCCTGAGAAAAGGCGGCATTGGTCTGGGCATTGTTCGCGCTGGCGTTGATGGGATTGCCCTGACGGGCCTAGAAGATCCAGATCGTCCAATTGGTCCAGACAATCGACCCGTAATAATCGATAAAATCGGCACGGCGGATTACGTCTTTCGAATCGCTTATGGGCGGCATATCACAGATAAATTGCGTCTTGGGGCAGGTATGAAAATGATCAGACGCGATCTCAGCGTAGGCATTGGAAGCGGCTTTGGGCTGGACATCGGTCTGCTCTATCTGCCCACATCGACGTTTCGCATTGGCGCGACAATACGCGATCTCACAAAGACGCGCATTGCATTTCCCGACGGCATTTCAGATCACATCTCGCCATCGCTTCTCATTGGCTCTGCCCTTCAACGCAGGGTGCCCGGCGGCGATATGACAGCCGGTTTTAGTACGCACCTGAATGACAAAAAATCGACACGAGAAAAAACACGCAGCATACAACTGGGGATAGAATACCGCCTGCAACACCGCCTTGCATTTCGCCTCGGATACAAGGACGGGCACTTTACAGCGGGCACTGGCCTGCAACTTCGTCGGTTTGGCGTAGATCTCGCCTTCATGGAACACGACCAACTCGACAACACGTACCGCATTTCGGCCACTTTATTTTTTTGATTGGACAGTGATGGCTTTCAAATCTGGATATGTCATAATCGCGGGACGCACCAATGTCGGCAAATCTACACTTTTTAATGCCCTCGTGGGGGAGCGTCTATCTATTATTTCGCCCAAACCACAAACAACCCGCAATAATATTCTGGGGATTGTGACAGATAAACAGACACAAATGATATTTTTCGACACCCCCGGTATCTTGTCTGCGCGCTATCGCCTTCACGAATTTATGAACCGACAAATTGGGCGTGCATATCAAAGCGCCGATGTGCTTTTGGGTATTGTCGATGGCTCAAAATTTGACACATCTTATGACACCGAAGTAAGACAAATCTTTGGGCAATGGGATATTCCCAAAATCATCGCCATAAACAAGACCGACCTCATCTCGCCTGCACAAGCCCAACACTGTGAACAACAGATTCGTGCCTCACTCTCTACGCGGACCGTCTTATCTGTAGCGGCCATCAACGGACAGGGCATACAAGCCCTTCACGCAGCCTTGCGCCATGCATTGCCAGGAGGCCCACAATACTACCCGGAGGATATGCTCACCGAACAGCCCGAAAGATTTTTTGTTGCGGAACTCATTCGAGAGGAAGTATTCCACCATCTCCGTCAGGAATTGCCTTATGCAACGGCAATCGGCATTGAGGCTTTTGAAGAAAACCGCCCAAAAGTCTATATTCAAGCCAATATCATTGTCGAACGCAATTCTCAAAAAGGCATTGTCATTGGACGGGGAGGAAAAACCCTCAAAACCATTGGACATCGGGCGAGGAAAAAAATCGAGGCATTTTTGGAACGCCCAATTTATCTCGACCTGCACGTTAAAGTCTATGAGAACTGGCGAAAAAAAGACACCGCCCTTCGCAGACTGGGATATGGCCTATCATGAAAAACTTTCTCAAACTCGCAGCCAGTCTCGTGTTAATGGGAGGCTTTCTCTGGGCAGCGTTTAGAGATGTCAATGGAACACTCCTCATAGAAGCCCTGCAAACAGCCAATCCTTTTTGGTTGCTCTTATCGGCCATCATCATCATCGCTTCGGGCTTGCCCCGAGCCTGGCGCTGGCGCATTTTGCTATTACCCGTTGCCTCAAATATTTCCATTCGCTCGGCATTTTGGGCTGTCATGGTCGCCTATGCGGGCAATGTCGTATTCCCACGCGCTGGTGAAGTTGCTCGTGCCCTCGCACTCGAAAAGGATCATCCCACCGGCATCAGTGCAATCCTGGCGACAGTGATTGTAGAACGCCTGCTCGATATACTCACCCTCTGGATCATCTTTGGCGTGGTTTTATTTTTTGCCAGAGAGCAGATCGGCGCAGTATTTCCCATCCTTGAACCAGTCGCCTTGCTGACATTGCCCATCATTCTGTTTGCTTTCGTATTTTTAGGACTGCTCTCCGCCCGCGAAGAACGCGGCCTGTCCTTTTGCCACCGCCTGCTGGCGCGCCTCTCTCCCAGACTGGCCGATGGTGCAACCCATATTTTGCGTTCTTTTTTACAAGGCATGAAAGCCATCCACACTGTGGAAGGCTACGCAGGGATTCTGGTATCAACCTTAATTCTCAATAGTCTTTATTTGTTCGCCATGTACTTGCCCTTCTACAGTTTTGATCTATCACATAAGTACAACCTCGGCTTGTTTGAAGCTATGGTTGTGATGACCATCGCCACGATCGGATTTGTTCTTCCCGCGCCGGGCGGTATAGGCTCTTACCATTTTTTTTGCGCTCAAACCCTCCACCATTTCTATCATGTGCCAGCAGAAATCGCATTGGCATTTGCCACGTCTGTACACGCAGTCGCAATCTTCGGCTTTATCTTATTTGGCGGCCCGCCACTGATCAAGCTCCTATGGCACAAAAAAGCAAAAAAATAGAGGTCCCCTGACATCACAAAATGCGAAACAGGGTTTCTCGCCAGGTCTGTAAACCCGTCTGACGGTCAGTGACAACTATAGATAGCAGATGCACCCCAGGCCCCAACTCACTCAAATCAACAGATAAATAAATCGTCTCCTGCATATCCCTACCTCGATAATCTGTACTAACGGAAATACGCCACCTATCATCACTTATGCCCAATTGCGCAATCGCCTTTCGGTCTCGTTTATCAGAAAAACGCCGCAAATCTGGTGGTCCTACTCTGTACGTCACAGAAAAATCGGTCTGTCCAAACTCATCGCTTACTAAATTGTAGATCTCAAAATAGATATACAACAACTCGTCCGCTTCAAAAGTTCTCAACGGATTGGGTATCACCTCAATTCCCTCTTCGCCCTCCTCCGCATGTGAAGCTAACAACACAGAACTCATCGAAACCACATCATCGGGAAATGCCTGTACAAAAACGGTATCGCGGAATACGCCCACTGTATTCTTTCCCACATCTCTAATTTCTAAAGACAACGCAAGTGAATCGACATCTTGTTGATCTGGTGCCAAAACCAAATCGCGTTGCCCCAACAAATACCGTTCCTTTAATGAATCGGTCCAAACATCCCGAAATACTTCTGGTTCCCACCTGACATTTGTTACCTCTTGCCCGTTCCTTCTGTGTACAAAAATACCTGCATCTAAATCGACCTGATAGGTCTCATAGAGCTTGAGATACTGCAACTGACGCTTGGGGATGCCCCACGAAAGAGCCACTTTGACCTGTCCTTCTCTCGCCTTAAAAAATCCCACCTGCACGGGCAATCCATATTTCTGATCTCGATATGGATCGACATAGCGCTCGGGCAAATAAAAATTGGGCGACAGAATCTGACTTCTGCCCCATCCGCCTGGAACAAGTGCCCATCGCTCATCCTTCATCGATTCCAATTTCCAATGCACGGAATCGTAAGAAAAAAAATCCATTGAAAAATCTTCGTATGTCCAGATCTCCCGATGCGGAATAAGCGTTCTCACGCGATTGACATAGCGACCATAGCGAATCCAGACCTTGCCCATATCCGTTTCCCAACCAGCAATCCTCTCATCGGGCAGACCAAATCTCAAATTTGCATAAGCAACCCGCCCGCGATGTGCCAGCTTTCTTTCGTTCACAGACGTGAGAAACAAAGGATCGCGCTTTCGCCAAAAAAGCGCGTGCGTTTCATCCTCGCCACCCAACAATTTTATTGAAGTCATTGCAGCCTGCCCAATCGAATCCATCTGCGCGTACGCGCGATCAAATGCTTTGCCTGCTGCCTCAAACTTTTCGGTCGCATAATATCCCAATCCCAAAAACAAAAGTCCGTCTCGATCCTGCGGCCATCGGTCTAAAAGTGCCTGTGCAATAACAATCAAATCCTCTTTATACCCACCCTCTATACTCAGCATACCCAACCCGTAATACGCACGCCTGCAATAGGGATCATGTGCAAGCGCGTAGTGGTAGTAATCCGCGGCCCTTTGCACGCTCTCCATTGCAAAAGATCGCATACTCCCACCTCCGTCAAAACGTCGCGCATCGACGTATTTCAACATATCCTGCAAATAATAATCGCCCACTTCACAGGCTGCATCAACCTGTGTTGAATCTATGCTGAGCACCTTTTCAAAATATCGCCTGGCATTGTACCGAAAACCCTTCTTGCGCTGCAGAGTCGCGTAGGATAGATGATAATCTATATTCTCAGGATCCAATACAATCGCGCGATAAATATAGCGGTCTGCACGCAACCTGCTCGCAGGCGTGTTCTTTTGCATAAACAACGCCCCCAATGCCGCACAGACATCTGCGCGATCACCATCCACCCTGAGTGCTTTTCGAAGCAAACCAATGCGGTAATCAAGCGGTTTCAACGTATCGCTTTGTGCGCGTGCGAGCAACGAATCAACCGAATTTGCATTTGCCGTCACACACGCCATCAACACAAAAACAGAAAGGACGCCCAAACAGGACGTCCTCATTTCCAGTACATGCACCATTTTTTAAATATTTTGAGAGAGTTTTTGAGAAATAGCCATTTCCTCTTCAGCCTCTTCAATCATCCCTTTCTGCTGATACAAGCGCGACAGACTCGTATGTGCCAGTGCCTCATCGGGAACAATTTGCAAAGCGAGATTGACCTGTTCAATCGCCTCGTCAATCTTCCCCTGTCGATCCAGTGCCTGTGCCCATCCCAGATGCGCCATGTAAAACGAAGCATCGTCGGATACAGCCTTTTCAAATTCGACAATCGCGCCTTCCATATCTCCAGTTCCCAACTTACCCAACCCCGCCATGTAATATTCTTTTGCTGCCATAACAAACCCCGATCACGGATGCAATGGTGTACAACTGGCTGTCTCCCAAGCCAGTTCAACGGATTAAAGGATTTCGCGGATTAAGGCAGAGATCAAAAAATCTCACTCACGAGAAGCGATACATCAGGAGCGAAAGCACAGTCAATAACATCGTCCTCACCAAAAACCCTTTCGGTGCGATAGCCGGTATCTTCGGGATCGACATATTGAAATACACGCCTTCCAACAATATCGACCACCCAGTATTCGGGAATGCCCGCCTGTGCGTAACGCCACTGCTTTTCACCGCGACCATAACGCAACGAAGAGTCTGCAACTTCAATCAACAACAACACATCGCCTGGACCTGGATGATCTATGGCGTAAAAATCTTTCTGATAGCGCAAAACAGTGACATCGGGCAAGGGTTCGGTAAAGTCGTTCAACTGAACGGGATTTTGAATACTGACAATGGCTTTTTCAATAAACATCGGCACAAAAAATGCAGTCAGTCGATTGATAACAGACCCATGTGTTGGTCCAACAGGACTCATCGCACGCACCTCCCCATCAATAAGTTCAACCCGATCGTCTTCAGAAAGAATCCCGGCCTCTCCCATACGCATAAAATCCGCAACCGTAAATTGCCAGTGCCGAGTTTCAACTGTTCGTTGGATTTCAACTGCCATGATGCACCTCATTTTGTTCAAATTTTAACTCGCGTTTTGACCCCTTCAATAATACACAAAAAATCACCATCCAGCAACCTGATAAAAAAAGGAGAGACGTACATCACGCCTCTCCTCATTAGTTTTCAATGGATGGTCGCTGGCACCCCACCGCCCCTACACTTAATCTCGCGTTTTATCTGCGTCCATCTGCGTCCATCTGCGGATTAGAACAAGCCCGTAAAATCAATTGAGAAATACTGGTGTGGATGGTATGTTTCGGCGAGATCCGTGGGCCATGCCAGATCGTATCGGAACAGGAAATAGCCCAAATTTACCCGCACGCCAAACCCATACCCAGCGGCTATCTGCGGTTTTGTTTTCCGGATTTCCGCCGTATTATAGTTTTGCGGCGTATTGAGCTCAAACCCTCCATCTCGAGAGACCCATCCATCTCTCCAATTAACGCGGTCAAACGCTCCCCCGATGTCAAAGAACAATTCACCCTGTACATTCTGGAAGAAAAATGGCAAGGGCCAGCCCATGGCCAATTGTCGAATGAGCGGGAACCGGAATGCGACATTGGCCAGCACATAAGAATCACCCGCCATTTCGAGCAATCTCGCACCGCGCAGGGGCCAGACATAAGAGGAGAAAAACACGCGACTCTGATCCACACTGGCAATGGTTGAAAATGTCGGATTAACTGGATTGTTCACACCGCCCACGAAAAATACGGTTCTGTTGGGGCCATAACTCGTCCCGCCAGACATTCGGATGGCAAAGGTATATTCGTTTAACAACCGCATATATTTGCGATAATCCAGCGTAAATGTGGCAAATTTCATGCCCACACCAGAACCTTCAAAATTCAACCGATAGCGATGCCCATCTACCGCGCCAAACAAACTGTACAGCGCGCTATCGCCCACCAGAGCCACTTCGCCGATAGCCGCCCGACGACGGTCGATAAATTGGCTCGTAAACCGCCCAACACCGCGAAAGCCCGGCTGGTACAAATAATTGTTATTAATATCAGTAATCACCTCTTCGCGATCAATAGATACAAAACGCGTACTGAGCTCTAAACGGGCAAACCGATTAAACGGTCGCTCGAGCATCCCGGCAAGCCCGTAATATCGATCCGCAGTCAAACGACCTGTATTATCAAAAAAGAAGAACCGCGTGTGAAAAAGCTGTGAACCGTAATTCGTGCGATTCTTCAAATAGGCATAAGCGAGCAGAAAATCGCTGTCTTTAAGCGAAAAATTCAAACTCGTCACCAATGTGGCGCGGTGATCGCCCATCACATCACTCATAGACAATACGATAGAGCTGCTCACACCATAGAACGTATCAAATCCCGCCTGAGCACCAAACAGTTCGGGTTTGAATTTCAGCTTGTACTTTTTAACCTGAAATTCCTTTTCACCCCAATTTTTCACCCCTTGTTTACCTGTATCGACCATTTCTGGACTACCTGCGACCGGATGTGTGGTATCGATCTCAGCCGTGCTATCGGCAGGCGCACTCTCTGCTGCTGCAAGTGCTTCCTGATCGGAAATCCACTGCGCCACTTTTTTCTCTGTTTTTTCTGCTGTTGAATCGACCGCGGTGCTGTCGGCTTCTACTTTGGCTATCTTGCGGCTCTCATATTTTTCTTTTTGCAACTCGACAAACATCTTTTCATCTTCGCCGGCAAGGCGCTTGACAAACCGGGTACGCGGCAAATCCGCCATTTCTTTTCGCTGTACGAGTGGATCTCGCATCACAAATATATCCAGGGCACCCTTGTGAAACGCATTGAACACGATCTTTTTGCCATCGGCTGACCAATCGATATATTGCGCTCCCGATAGCAAATTGGTAATGGGATATATCTCCTGCGTACTGTCAACATTGGCAATATAGATATTGCCTACACCCGTGCGGTCGGAAACAAAGGCAATGTGTTTGCTATCGGCACCCCACACGGGATGCGAATCTTCGGCGTCTTCAGACGCAACAATGCGGCGCATCTCAGAGCCATCTGCACGCACAAGAAAAATATCGTACTGACCGAAAGCAAAATCCTTCCCGCCGCTAAACTTCAAATGGGTATCGGGACGATCAGAACTCACGGCGATCCACGTGCCATCGGGCGACCAATCCAGATGCCGCTCGTCATAGGGATCATTTGTAAGCCGCGTAAGCGACTCGTCGTTCAAATCGACCACATAGATATCGGACCAGCCATCTTTAATACCCGCGATGGCAATTTTTTCTCCATCGGGCGACCAAGTGGGTTCAAACAGCCCGTCGAGATCAAACTTAAATCGCTTGCGAATCTGCTTCTTTTTAACATCGAGGATATACAGGGTGTTCTTATTATTTGATTTGGCGGCAAATGCAATATGCCGGCCATCTGGTGACCAGGTAAATCCGGGCCGCAAAACAAACATCGACTCAAAATCAGATGACTTTTGTCCCTCGACCAAACGCCCCAGGTCTTTGCCGTCAATCGCCGACATTAAATAAATATCAAACGTGCCATTTCGGTCGGTCAAATACGCGACCTTGTCGCCTTGTGGTGATAACGCAGCAGCTAAATTATACGCCGAACGCCTATCTTCGCGCTCCGTCAAATTTGTTGCCATCTCTTTGGGCGTATGGCGCAAATTAATCTCATTCCAGTATTGTCGCTTGAGCCACAATTGATATTTTTCTTCCAATTCCTTCATCCCAAATCCCAGAGATGCTTTGAGTGCCTTATCGGGATTTTTGGCCGTGCGGAAAGAGGAGATAAAGGACGCCACCTTGTCCTTCCCGTATTCCTGTTCGATCATATAAAAAACCGAGTTGCCCCCGGGATAGGCAAAATAACTCATAGACATCATTTCGATAGTCGGCACATATCCGGTAATGGTTGCATCGCGCATAAAATTGTCGTGCTCTTTGTGCCAGCCATATCGAGACACGTACTCGGCAATGCCCTCGGCAATCCACAGCGGAGGCAATGTCGAGGTTTGCGAAACCAGAGATCCCAACCAGCCACCACCGGTCCACAACTCAATCGTAACGGCGTGAACCAACTCGTGATGAATGACGTGCTGCAAATCCCCATAAGACCCCGTAAAGGGAATCACTACGCGCCCCTGTGCGAACTCGGTAAACCCACCCGTAAACTCAGACTGTTCCCCACTGGTAATATTGGACACTGAAAATCCATTGTGAGAATTGTAAATAACAATGGGATAGCGATCCTTCAGCGTATATTTCAGGGTTTTTTCAATGTGTACCAAAGATCTTTCGGCTTCTTTGGCAACAAACTCGGCCAGACCCAGCGAACCCTTGTCAAAATAAATCGTGAAATGTTCACTGTCGATATAATGCCACCCATACTGGCTGTAATTGACCTTATTTTTACCAAAATATTCCTGTCCGAACGCAGAGGCTGAAACCCCCAAAATGAGGACGAATATTGCGCTTCGCGTGAAAAAACACCACCGAGCCATGTTTAGCTCCTTTGCAACGAAATCAACAGTGAGAAATATTATTGTGAGACAGCGTTGACATACACCTAACTCTTGCTATGCATTAGAATTTACTGTCTTCTTTTTTAATGCGCGAATAAAAAGAAAGTTGCATATCTCTAAGAATCTGTAACTTATAGCATTAAACAACCGGCTGGGCCACTTCGTTCCCATGAAAATTGTAATAAATTGTAACGGATTAAAAAAAATATACACCACTTTGTCGAATCAACCGCGAGCGGACTTTTTCGCGCTTGACGGCGCAAGGCCACACAGGTTATGTTTAGATGGATCGCATATTTCATTTTTTATTACAAGGAGCCTAATTCATGGCAGAACCAACCCATAGCGAACCTCTGTATCAACAAGCACTTGAAGCAGCAAGTGGAGAACTTCAGGACCTCAACGCCCAAATCGATCAGCTACGCGCGCATATTGACCGCCTTGAGCGCAAAAAAGCCGCAGTCGAATCCATTCGTCAGGCCATTGGACAATGGGTTGAAACCCAGGCATCCGAAAAAGAATAAAAAGGTCTCGGATCCATCTCAAACAAAATAGGGATTGTGCGCCAACTCCTGTGCTACAGACGTAATCGGACCATGACCGGGGAAAATAGTCGTTTCCCTTGGCAGAGAAAGTACCTTTGCATGCACGGCCTGAATTTGCCCGCGGTAGGCATCTCCCCTCGCCCCTCCCAAAGAACCCGCAAATAGCGCATCGCCCGAAAAAAATACGGGTGCAGTATAATACCCAATGCCACCACCCGTGTGCCCGGGCAAACTCACCGTATCAATACCGAGTTCTCCAATCGCTGTTTGCCACCCCTCATCCACGCGCTCAGTCACCCGCTGGCTGCGCCTGCCCATCAACGCAAAATCGCGCTCGCAACCGCATACCTGCGCCTGTGTCGCATCGGCAACTACTTCGAGTGCCCCAACGTGATCGCCGTGTCCATGTGTGAGCAAAATGTGCGTTACCTGTATATCGACAATAGCATCCAAAATCAACTGCGCCTGCCCGCCGGGATCAATCACAGCCCCTTTGCCCGATACCTTGCATATAAGCACGTAACAATTCACCGTCATACCCGCATCGAGAATCAATCGGTCAACCCGCATGGCCTCGTCTTCAAACACCGCATTGCCCTGCGCTGGCACCCATCCACGCGCCACTTCCGCCAATTTTTCGCCATCGAGATGCAGCGCGTCTGCAAGTCGATAAATGGCCTGATCATCAGGTGTCAGATCGTACGATTCTATTTGCTCAATTTGTCGAACACTTAGCCCCACCTGTTGCGCCAACTCCGATTCCGAAATCCCCTGTCCCCGACGCGCTTTCCCCACAATATCACCAAAAAAATCTTCCAGTGTGCGATAAGCCATATTTTTCTCCGAATTTAATTATATTTGTCCTATCTGTTTGATAGAGTATGACAATTTTTAAAAAAAATAAATAAAAAAATACCGTGCCTGTCTCTCTGGGTCAAAATCATTGCCAAATCATTGTCTTACATTTATCTTTTCGCTTGTTTTCATCATTCGAAATGGGAGAGCCATGACAATTCATCCTAAAAAATTGGCAGGAGAACGAGCTGCGGCATATGTCGAAGACGGCATGGTCGTCGGTCTGGGCACGGGATCAACGGCCTTTTTTGCAATCCAAAAACTCGGCCAGCGCATCGCTGAAGGACTCGATATATGTGGCATACCCACCTCAGAGCAATCGCGCATTCAGGCGGAATCGGAAAATATTCCCCTCATCGACTTCGACAAAGTCACCCGCATAGACTTAACCATTGACGGCGCAGATGAATTTGACCCGTATTTTAACCTCATAAAAGGCGGTGGTGGCGCGCTTTTGCGAGAAAAAATCGTCGCGTCACTATCCAACAGGGAAATCATTGTCGCCGACGAATCCAAACCGGTGGCGCACCTGGGAGCTTTTCCCCTGCCCGTTGAGGTCATCCCATTTGGCTGGCAAGCCATACAACGCCAGCTCGCAGACCTGGGCTGTCACCCCACACTTCGCAACGCACAGGACAAGACGCCTTTTGTCACAGACAACGGCAATTACATCATCGATTGCGACTTTGGTCGCATTGACGACCCGCCCACACTCGAAAAAAAAATCAACGCCTTGTGCGGCGTCGTCGAATGCGGCCTTTTTATTCGACTAACAGATCACATCATCATCGGTAAAACAGATGGCACAATCGAAGAACGAACCCTTGAGTGAATAAACACTGGAGATTTTATGAGCATCCTCATTGACAACAACACCCGCGTAATCGTCCAAAGCTTTTCCAGCAGCAGAGCAATGGGTGGCGAAGCGCGATTTCATCTGCAGCAAATGGTCGAATACGGCACTCGTGTCGTCGGCGTGGTCAACGCGGGCAAAAGTGGCGAGCGCGTTGATGGCATACCGGTTTTTGACACCGTATCCGATGCCGTAGAACAAACAGGAGCCACGGCATCGGCCAATTTTGTTCCCGCGCCCTTTGCAGCCGACACCATCATGGAAGCAGCCGATGCGGGTCTGCCCCTGGTCGTTTGCATCTCCGAAAATATCCCCGTCCTCGACATGCTAAAAGCCAAACACTATCTGGCCGATAAAAACACGCGCTTGATCGGCCCCAATTGTCCGGGTCTGATTTCTCCGGGCAAGTGCAAAATCGGCATTATGCCAGGCGCTATTCACCGCGAAGGTCGCATCGGCGTCATTTCGCGCAGCGGTACACTCACCTATGAAGCGGTCTCACAACTCACCGATAGCGGTTTCGGTCAATCGTCGTGTGTGGGCATTGGTGGCGATCCCATCATTGGCACAACCTTTACAGATTGCCTCGCGCTCTTCAAGGACGACCCCGATACAGACGCCGTCATCATGATCGGGGAAATAGGCGGCACCGCTGAAGAAGAAGCCGCCGCTTATGTCAAATCGCACTTCGACAAACCCGTGGTCAGTTTTATCGCGGGTCAAACAGCGCCCCCGGGCCGGCGCATGGGGCATGCAGGCGCAATTATCTCTGGCGGACAGGGCACCGCCGCCGACAAAATGGCCGCGCTTCAAGATGCGGGTATTCTCGTGTGCGAAAGCCCAGCCGAAATGGGCACAACAATGAAACGTGCCCTAACTTAAAAAAGCAAAAAGCCCCCGCGCTTGTGGGGGCTTTGCCTTGCTCGGTATTGGTATAAACACGATCAATTTATCCCAAAATATCTTCCAGATAGCTCTTCGCAGCCAAAATACCCGCCGCATTCTTTTCGGCACTACCGCTGTAGCGGTGGTCTTCCAATTCAATAGCCAGCGGCCCATCATAGCCCAATTCTTCCAGACGCGCAATCACCCATTTCCAATCCACCACGCCCCATCCGGGAATGCAATAACGCCACCATCCCTCACCATAACCGTAGCGCTGGCCAAACGATTGCCCCAAACAACCAAACTCGTACAGTCCATCCGCCAATAACTCGGTATCCTTTGCATGCACATGCCGCACCCGACTGCCAAACTCCATCAGCACCCGTTTGTAATCAACGCCGATGCGCGCAAAATGTGACGGATCGTAACAAATACCCAAATTGGGTGACGGAACAACATCAAAAACTGCCCGCAAAGTCTCGGGCGTACAACCCAAATTTGGGTATGCTGGTGCTGGGCCAGGCCAGGGTTCAATGGCGAGAAAAACCTCGTGCGCTTCTGCATCTTCCACAATCTCTGGATAGACCTGCTTGAACACCTCAAATGTCTCAGCCCGCGCCTGCAATCGGTCATCGGGAGCCAAACACAAAAAAATCACCCCTGAACCGTATTCTCCAACCGCCTGAATGCGCGCTTTCATCGCGGACACAGCTTCTTCTCGAGCACCATCATCTTTGCTCAACAACCCACCACCTGCTCCCCAATCCACAGTGCCAATCCCAATCTCAGCACTATCACACATCTTGCGAATTTCGGCATCTACTTGGGGCAAATCAATCGATCCCAAACCGTTTTTTGATGCCCATTGAATAATGCCTTCCAAACCCATTTCCCGACCCATCGGCGGGATTCGCATACCCACATGCATTGTAATTACCTCCTGAAAAATGTTATCTATTGTCTCGGCTGCGCTGATATGAAAACGCGTTGTGAAGGTGAAGTCAAGAAAAATGATCAAAGTCTGAATCGCGTCAGTAATAAATTCGGAACGAAAAAAACAGGATATTGGAATACCCTCCGAACTCAGATTGAAAATGCTCTCCTTTCGGGCGATCGCCAATGCCGATAAACGCGCCCGCAGAAAGGTAGATATCCTGCGCGATATTGTATTCGATAGCAGACGCAAAAAAGAACGATGGATCAGCAACATTCGCGAGAAACTGTCCGTTCAACGCGACCAGCGGCGTGAGTAGATGGGTGGTGCCGAGCGCGAAGTAGTGGGTGCCCATGAGATAGACGGCAGCATCGCGATATGCCGGACGATCTAAGTTGGAGACATAATCCTCTGGACCGCGCACCCCCGCTCCGTTGAAGTGGTATTCGATAAATCCATAAGTCTCGCCGCCAAAACTGTAATCCATACCCGTAGATACGCGAAAATAGTCGCTAATCTCGGCACGCCCCATCGTGAAAACGCGAGCACCCTCTATCCACGCACCGATACTCCCAATGCCACGCGCGACATCAATACCAACGAGCAACTGCTCGCGGAATCGGATGAGCAGCGGCGACACATCGGTTTCCGTCATATTGAATTGACCACGGGCAAAAAACGCGCTCCGATCAGCCGCAAAGTCTCTGCCAAACACATATCCCGCATCGAATTCGCCCAGTGCGCCAATCGGGACGCGCACGCGCACGGCATCGACACCGGTGCGGTCTTCCGTATCCAATTCGCTATAAGTAAACGGCGCGATTACATCTGTCGGATTGATAACCCGCGCACTTCCCCACGCAACCGCCTGACGACCGACAATCACATCTGCAAATGACAAACGCGCTGTCACATTGGCTCGGTCGAAATTTTGAAACACGCCGACGCTGCCGATAGGGTCATTGTCGCCGGGATAAATAGGTGAGTCCAGATCGGCAACGCGATAATCGAGCGGATCAATGGTAAAGACCTCTGCCTGATTCTCAAACAGCGATGGATCCTGAATACGCAGGACGATGTCATAGGCAAAGTCAAACGACATATACTCACTGAACGAATCGGCGAGATTGAGCCGTAGCCGATTACTCATCATACCAGTCACGGAATCGTTCGCCTGCGGCGAATCAAAGGCAACAGAGAAACTCTTGTAAAACCCGCTCAGTTGTGCAGCCATACCGACATGTGGCAAAAGCACAATCATTGGCCCAACGAGCCATCTCATGGCGACCTCACCTCATCGCGCTCAATCTGTCCATCCTTCAACATAATCAGCCGCCTTGCGCGCGACATCACCATCGGGTCGTGTGTCGAAAAAATAAATGTCATCCCGGTCTGCGTATTGAGCTGATACATCATATCGAGCAACTCTGCACCGATCTTTGAATCGAGATTCGCTGTCGGTTCATCCGCCAGAATAATTGCTGGCTGAGACACCATAGCCCGTGCAATCGCGACCCGCTGTTGTTGCCCGCCCGAAAGTTGCGGCGGATTGCGACTCGCCATCCCGCTCAGACCCACCTCTTCCAGTATCGCCAGCACGCGCTCGTGCCGCTCAGATTTGGGCACCTTTTGCAAGAGCATAATGTATTCGATATTTTCTTCAACGGTCAGTACCGGAATCAAATTGTACGCTTGAAAAACAAATCCGATATTATCCCGCCGAAAATCCGAAAGTGCGTTACCGCTCATGCGCGACAAAAATTTGCCATTGAGCCATACCTTTCCATCTGTTGGTGTATCCAGCCCGGAGATGATATTGAGAAAAGTCGTTTTTCCAGACCCAGATGGTCCAACCAACGCCGTAAACTCGCCGCGTTCAATGATCAGATCAATTCCGCGCAAGGCGTGAACGGGCACGCCATCACCCGAATAAACTTTCGTCACCTCTTCTGTCGCAATTACAGGTGCCACGGCTATTCCCCTCAGAAACTCTTTCGCATCGCCGTTGCCACAGACATCTTCGCCGCATACCGCGCCGGATACAGCCCCGCGATAAGCGTGAAGACAAATATCCAGATCGAATAAAAAATGAACGGCTGGATACGCATCTCCGGATAGATCAACTCCTGCATAGTGATGCCCATCATCTCTATCCCCGTATAGTCAATGCCACTTGTTGAAAAAATTAAAATGACACAGAACCCAAAAACCGTACCCAAAATGATACCCAGAACTGCCAATGCCCCTGCCTCAAACAGAATCAGCCGCGCCATGCCAAACGGACGCGTGCCAATTGCACGCAACACGCCAAATTCAAACATCCGTTCGTAAAGCGACATAAACAGCGTATTGACAATGCCAAAAACAACCACGCCAAACAGCACCACACCCATAATGTACTTGCTGAACTTCGACATCTCGAACATCGCCTGCACCTCTGGCAAAACCTCTATCCAACTGCGCGCTTTGTTCCCCCCTTGCGAATAAGTTTTCCAAAATGGCAGGTTCTGATTCTCAGCTAATGTCGAATCGATGAACTGCAGCGCGATCTCGTGCGCCTCTGCGCCGAGTGCGAGCATCTGCTGTGCCTTCCCCAATCGAATGAACGCCATGCCGCTGTTCATCCCCTCGTCGGCAAAACGATAAATACCAGAAACGCGAAACATCTCCTGCGAGAGATCGCCACTCCCGACTTGAGCCACCGTCACGATAACCCTGCCGTTTAACCCCACCTCAAGGCGTTCCACAAGTTCCTCGCCGATGACAATGTCCCGCGAATTTGATCCCTCAAAATACGCGCCTTCAATAATCGCATCGTCAATTTGAGACAAATACCGCTCGGTAGATGGTTCGACGCCCACGAGATTGACCGCCACAACAGTTGCAGGTGAAGTTATCATACCAAAGGCGAACGTCCGCAAAGTGAAGTGCGCCACGATATCTTCTCGTCGAAGATTGGCAACCACCGCATCGAGCTGATTAATCGTCAACTCGACTGCTTGCTCATCGGAAAATCCCTCTCGATGAATCTGCCCATCTCCAAGAAATAACGCCGTCGCCGTTTTGACCATGTTCCGCTCCATCCCCAACCAGAGTGCATCGGCAAAGATAAGAGCCGCAAGTCCAATTCCCATAGCTGTCGCAGCAATGATGGAGCGGCGTTTATGCCGCAAGAGATTCTTCCACGCGAGCTTTATCAGTATCCAGGACATAACAATTCCTAATGCGCTCTCATCGCCGCGGCCGGGGCAATTCGCGCCGCTCTTATCGCGGGAAACAGGCTGACCAAAATTGCAGAGACAAGAACCGTAACTGCGGGAATTACAAGGCTTCGCACAGTGACTGCGGCGTACATCGTCTGAAACACAATACCGCCATAGGAGAACTCTTGAGGCAGTGAAATACCATAGATAGACAGCAAATGGTTGAGACTCGCGCCGAACAGCGCGCCAATGACAATACTCCCAAGCGCGATGAACGCCACCTCAATCACCACCACCCCGAAGATCTGCCTCGGTTTTGTCCCCATCGCTTTCAACACGCCGTACTCTCGCGTGCGCTCCAGCACCGACATCAGAACCGTGTTCAACACGCCAATAGCGACAATCAGCATAATAATCATACGTCCGATGAGATCGCCCTGTCTATCGGCCTGCATCGCGCGATAAAATGATTTGGCGACGACCTGCCACGGCGACACCTCGAGCGTTACATCGTTGAGTCGCGCCTCAATTTCCGCGGTGATTGAGGGAACCCGATCCAATACTTCGACGAGCACGGCGATTTCATGAACGCGCCCGTCGAGCACGAGCAAATCCTGCGCGTCATCGATATGGAGATAGCACGCCATCCGATCAGTCGCTTTGTCGCCGCTTTCTGCAATGCCGATAATCGTGTACAAATCATTGGCGATAGCACCATCCGTGCCCTGTGTGACGAGCACAATTTTACCGCCAACATCCGCCTTCAGAATGCGCGCCAACCCAACACCGAGAATCGCTTCGCGCGCGGCAGTCTCTGAAAATATCGCCCCACTGGTGATCTTCTGATCAAACCGCGTGGCTCTCACCTCGCGCCCCACATCGACGCCGATGATTTGCACCCCCATCGTCTTATCGCCCACCGAACCGAGCCCCGCCGAATAGATGCGCGGCGTCCACGCCTCAACGCCCTCAACCCCGGCAATCTTCTCGCCAATGGATTCATAACTATCGATCACATCGTAAAGCGATGGCTTGTCGAGGTAGCCCGTGTGATGCACCTGAATATGCCCGATGCGATTCCGCGTGAACATTGAAATAATATCCGAATACGCGCCATCTGACCAGCCAATAAAAACCGACGAAAGCGTGAACCCCACGATCATTGCAAGTGCAGTCAACACGGTGCGACGCTTTTGGCGAAAGATATTGCGAAAAGCTATCTTGATCATCGTCATTTCCTCTGAAGATTGCGCCGCGTAAACACATTGTCATCTATCGGCATATCAAACTCGGCCTTGAGATAACGCATAACGGTTTTGTGTCTATCCTTGTTCTGTGGCACCATCTCCATCACAGATGGAATCGTCTTGCCGCCAAATGACACAATCTCCTTGAAATTCAAGACCCGCATCAAATTGCCCTTCTCGTCGTAGAAATGTTGCCACACCGGAATCAGATCATCTGCCTGCACAGCCGTAATGAGCTTACCCCAAACAATTGGAGAATCTTCCTTTGGAATGAACTGGATGTACAGATGCCCCGGTTTCGCGTCATCAGGCACAATCTTTTCATAGGTATAATCATTGAGCATTGAAGACTCTTTGACAAGGTCATCATTTGTAAAATCCGACCCCATCCACGACCCCATCATCATCGATGGCGGTACCTTTATCACCTTGTTGGTCTTTGGAAGATAGTTCCACATCTCGTTGCCGATGCGCAGCGTTGTAACGCCCTTCTCCTTTTTGGGTGCGTCAATGCGGATAAAAGTCTTATCCATCCCCTTTGTCCACACCCTCATCGATAGCGTGCGTTCCCAGTGCGGCGTAACAATCTGCATCTCCATATCCGCCATGCTGGTCGCGCTGCGGTAGAGCGCATCAATTTTTTTTACAATAGTATCTACACTCTCCTCGGATGCCAATAGTACAACGGAATTGGCAAACAGGATCATAAGTGCCATCAAAACCATTCGGTAAATCATTTGTAATATCCTCGCGTGCTCCGGCGATAGGTCGTCTGGACTAATCGTTATTTCTCCTTGCCCAGCACCTGTCTCTAACATAAATTTCTCTCACCATGAACACCCTCGAAAACTACCGCATCCTCATGGATAGCCTCGACCCTCAAAGTCCCCCTGTGGTACAATTTGCACATCGGGCTGCATCCCAGCAACCAAAACATATCGGAGTACTCGACGCATCCTTCAATCCATTCACCCTTGCCCACGAGGCACTTGTACACCATGCACAAGATACTTTTAACTTTGACGAGATCGTCCTCCTCCTCGCCAAAACCAATGTCGATAAAGCCCTCTTTGGTGCAGACCTGGGCCAGCGCCTCGCCATGATGGTCAATTACGCGGATTCTAATACCCAATTGGGCACTCATCTGTCAATTGCGGGATGTAGCCATGCCCGCTTTATTGACAAAGCACACGCACTTTTTTCACCCGACACCCAGATCTACTTTCTCGTCGGCCACGACACCCTGATACGCATCTTCGATCCCCGCTATTACATCGACATGCCCGCCGAACTCAAAGTGCTATTTTCACTTTGCCACATTGTATCTGCCAATCGCGAAAACCCTTCGCAGGAAGTCTTCCACAGATTTATGTCACGCCCCGAATGCGCGCCTTTTGCAAACCGCGTACACCCTCTTCAACTACCCCCATCCTTTGGCAACATCTCCTCTACTGAGGCACGCAAGCGCATCCGCGCAGGAGATCCCATCACAGACCTCGTGCCAGAAACAATTGCCCAATTTATTGAAACATTTGGCCTTTACAAATGAAGTAGGTAGGGTGAAGTAGGAACGGTGAAGATGAAGCAAAAGGTAGGATGATATACCAATTTTTGGGTGGAGCGGGGTGGACTACTTCTCACTTCTTACTTCTCTCAGCATACCCACCAGCATCTCAAGCGCCGACACATAGCCGCGCCATCTGAACCCGGCAATAATACCCACTGCAATTTCTGAAAACAGAGAATGCCGCCGCCATGTTTCTCGCGCGTGGATATTGGACAGATGAATTTCGACCAGTGGTAAACCCGCATCTTCAAGCGCGTCCCGCAACGATACGCTTGTTGTCGTCAGCCCTGCGGGATTCATAAGAATACCATCTACAGAATCGCGCATCTCCTGCACCTTTTCAACGAGTGCCCCCTCGTAATTCGAATGAAAACACGCAATTTCGCAATCCAGTTCATCTGCCTTTTGTTCGAGATGCGCATGAATCTCGTCCATTGTCACAGTACCGTAGTGCTCTGCTTTGCGCCGCCCCAGCATGTTGATATTGGGACCTTGTAAAACGAGAATCTTCATGAATTAACCTCGGGGGGTTTTTTACTCAACATCTCAATCAACTGAGACAGGGTGGCTCTCATTTTATCTCGAGAAACAATCATATCGACAAAACCGTGTTCGAGTACTTGCTCCGCACGCTGTGCCTGGCGCAGGGCTTCCATCTCAGAGGCACTCACAGAAGACCCTGTAATACGCGATCCCGTAAATCCGATCAGCGCATTTGGCTCGGCGATATTGATATCGCCAATCGACGCATAACTGGCGTTTACACCGGCTGTTGTGGGATCTATCAGAACAGAAATAAACAGAAGTCCCGCATCTGAAAATTGCGACAACCTGGCATTGACTTTCGCCATTTGCATCAGCGAAAAAATGCTCTCTTGCATGCGCGCGCCGCCAGACCGGCACACAATAATCAACGGCAATTGATCGCGCATACATCGGTCAATCACCCGACATATTCGCTCTCCTTCAGCCGAACCGAGCGACCCGCCCATAAAACCAAACTCATGCACGGCAATGCCTACAGATGCACCATCAATCTTACCTAAACCGGCCAGCACAGCGGCATCCATATTGGTGCGTTTGCGATATTCCTTGATTCGATCGGGGTAGGGCTGTAGATCGATAAATGAAAGCGGATCGGTCGATTTGACCTCCTGACCTATTTCTTCAAACGAATCTTTATCGAGCACAGCGGCGATATACTCGGCACTGGATATGCGAAAGTGATGTTTGCAATGCGGGCAAATACCTGTATTTTGCTCGAGTTTCTTTCGGTAAACTATTTGCTCACACCGCTCGCACTTGACCCAAATATTTTCGGGCATACGTTTTCGCACAAGCGTCTGAATGCCAGATTTAAGCTTGTTAAACCAGTTCATAAGCGATCTCCATATAGCGATAACGAATTGAAGTATAAGATGTTCTGGAGTTTTTTACAAGAGCAAATCCAAAATTGGCGTTTTGGCAATCAGCTTTATCAAAATCTTACTCCGATTGTTTCTCCAGGCTGTATCAAAATGGGCATAATTTGTCATAACCAGTTTTTCTATTGACATAGTTTCGATTTTCTTATAGATTTGCCGTCCTAATTTACCCCCTCTTACAATTTCATATCCTCTTATAATTTTAACAACGGAGAAAGCCCCTTGCTGATTACAAGTTTGAAAGTTTTCTGTGACCTCATTGAAACGCAAAGTTTTTCCAAAACAGCTATCCTTAATTCCGTTACCCAATCCGCGGTAAGCCAACAACTCAAAAGCATTGAAAAACGTCAGGGAAAACAACTCATCGAACGGGTTGAAAAAAGACGGCTGACACTCACTGCAGAAGGCGAAATTTTTTACTCTTATGCCCGAGAAATTGTCCGGCGTTACGAAGAAATGGAACATCGCATCCAGGCTCTGGGCGGGGTGGTTTCGGGAACTGTTCGTCTGGCATCTATTTACAGCGTGGGAATGCTCGAACTCACGCCCTTTCTCAAAACCTACCTCAAAGCCTATCCCCGGGTCAATTTCCGTCTCCAATACGATCAGGTAAATAAAATTTATGACGACGTTGCCAATGGCGAAGTCGATTTGGGCATTGTGCCGTATCCCCGCACCCAACGCAATGTAGATGTGATGCCCTTTACACAAGACAAGATGGTCATAGCCATGCATCCCGAGCATGAACTGGCTTCTCGCAACGCATTCTTACCACAAGAACTCAACAAATTTCCGCTGGTTCTCTTCACCCCCGAAACTCCAACGCGGCGTGCCATTGATCAGTTCTTAAAAAAATACAAAATACGCCCCAATATCGTCATGGAACTCGACCATATAGCCACTATCAAACACGCCGTAGAAGTCGATATTGGCATCTCTATTTTGCCACTCAATTCCGTTGAGCAAGAACTCGCTCGCAAAACCCTTGCGTATCTGCACTTTGTAGATCGAGATTTTGAGCGACCACTGGGCATCCTCTTTCGCAAAGGACGCAGTTTGTCAATCGCCACCCAAAAACTGCTCGATATTCTCATAAACAGCATTCAAAAACCTGCCGCCTGATCTCATTTCTTCTATGGAACTTCCCCTCTTTCCCCTCGACATGGTGCTGCTGCCACACCGGCGTGTTCCCCTGCACATCTTCGAAGAGAGATACAAGCAAATGATCGGTGAATGTCTTGATAGCGACACCGAATTTGGTCTTGTATGGGGTACAGACGACAACTTTAATGACATCGGATGCGCGGCGCGTGTTGTCGGCCTGCTCAATCGATTTCCCGATGGCCGCATGAACATCTTGATCGAAGGAACGCGACGCTTTCGCGTTCTTCAGCAATACGATATCCATCCGTATATATCGGGCTTTGTAGAAGACGTAGAAGACGATGACGAAGCCTTTGATATTGCTTTGGGGAACCGCGCAAAAAAACTCTATTCCGAAGCCCTGAAGCTCTCATCCGGCTGGATATCACCCCCAATACCCACCATGGAACTCGGTGTACTCTCATACATCCTCGCAGCAAATCTCACCTTATCCCTCGACGAACAGCAAGCACTTCTGGAAAATATCTCACCCAACGAACGCCTCAAAACCGTGTCCAATGCACTCGAAAAATCACTCGTCACCCTGCGCGAAGTAAAACGTCGAACGCGCGGAAATGGACACCTGTTGTAAAACTATTACCGGGAAATTCTCATGTCACTCAACCGCGATGATGCCTTTACATTGCTGACCGAGCATACGGAAAACATCAATCTCATCAAACACATGCTCGCAGTAGAAGCCGCGATGCGTGCTTATGCGCGAAAATTTGGTGAAGATGAGAACTTGTGGGGCATCACCGGATTGCTACACGATTTTGACTATGAAAAACATCCGACGCCCGAAGAACACCCCATGTTTGGCGTGGCAATACTCGAGGAAAAGGGATATCCAGAAGCAATGATCCATGCGATTAAAGCACACGCGCCCTATTTGGGTGTGCCCAGAGAAAGCCTGCTCGATAAAGCCCTCTTTGCAGTAGATGAATTGACTGGATTTATCGTAGCAGTCACTCTGATGCAACCCACCAAAAAACTCGCAGATCTCAAAGTCTCTTCAGTGCGAAAAAAAATAAAACAAAAAGGCTTTGCCCGAAATGTCTCGCGGGAAGACATTCTAATCGGCGCCGAAGAACTCGGCATAGAGTTAGACGACCATATCGCTTTTGTACGCGATGCGATGAATGATATTTCCGATGACTTAGGGCTTTGAGAAATCGCACAGACAAATATCGGCTTTTAAAACAAAAAGGCGGGATCTATCATATCCCGCCTTTTCTCATTCCTGCCGACCACCGTCTGTCTCATCCGATTTGCGAATCGTAAATCGCATCGACCAATTCCATAGATTTTGCCGCATCTTCAAAATTTGTTTCGGGTTGTTGGCCTGTTTTTACACAATCGATAAAATGGCGATTAATGGCATAAGCCCCAAAAGCGACATGTGGCTTCTCGCTTTCGCTCAAAGTCCATGGATCGAGCGCGTGCACGGGTTCGACTTTGCCATCGGCAAATACCTGCCCTCCTTCTTCGGGATCGCCAAACATCGAAATACCCGTCGAATGCACTTCCACCGTGAACATCCGACGTCCCATCATATAACAATTTTGTAGCACACCTGTCGCGCCAGACGAAAACTTCACCAGGGCTGTGTGCATATTTCTAAACGTGGCATCCAATCGCCGCACATCGCTCGCTACGGCTTCTACTTCTCCACCGCACAAATATCGCAGCGTATCCACCGCGTGAATACCATCGCAGGTCAGTTTTTCCATCGCACCCTTGTAAATGGGTCGCCCACCCACTTCGTTTTTATAAAAATATGACGCTGCGCTGTGAACTGGCCCATTTTTCTGGCATATTTCTTTTCCCGTGCGGATCACCGGTGCAAACCGCCTCTGGAATGTCACACCCGTAATCACATTGTTCTTTTTTGCCAATAACGCCATCTGTTTGGCCTGTTCGGTCGTTACTGAAGGTGGTTTTTCAATGATTATATTAACGCCCATATCCATAATATTTGCTGCCAGATCGTATATGTGATGCGGTGGCATAATCGCATAAACCACATCGGGTTTTTCCCGTTCAATCATCGTCACATAATTGGTGTATCGCGCGGGAATATCGTACTCCCCCGCCACCTCGATCATACGCACTTCATTCAACTCGCATACGGCCACCATTTTGACATCGTCCATATCGTTCAGCGAGGGATAGTGTACACTGCGCGACCGCCCCCCCGCACCGATCATGGCAACCTTGACGATCTTCTGAGAACTTGCCGTCTTCTTTTTCATATTCCTCTCCTTTCACCTTTCCTGATAAACCGCCTGAATCACCGCGCGCATGTACCCCACGGCAAACGCGCGCCCTGCCCACTCAGTACCCGATTGCCAGAACCTGGGGGTGTGGTCCATCATAAACGGGCCATTAAAACCCACCTCCTTGTAGGTTTGCATCGCCTTGTGCATATCGTTTTGTCCCTCATCGATAAACACCTCTCGAAAACTTCTCGGCGTACCCTGAATATCTCGAAAATGCACGTACACAATTTTGTTCCGACCACCAATATCGCGAATCGCTTCGCAAACATCTTCGCCCATTTCAGCCACGCAACCCTGGCAAAATAACATAGCATTGCACGAACTGGGGACGAGGTCAAAGATGTGGTGATATTGTTCCAACGTCGATACAATGCGAGCGGCTCCCCCCATCGGTTCGGGAATGGGCGGATCATCCGGATGCAATGCCATCCTCACGCCGTATTCTTCGGCCACGGGCACTACGCGCTTCAAAAAGTATTCGATATTTTCCCACATGCCAGCTTCCGAGATTACTTTATCGGGAACATACACGCGCTCGCGCGCCCATTCGTCATAATCAAACGTGCTGTATTTAACGCCGCCACGCCCCGTCGCCGATTCTGTGCGAAAATTGCCAATCGGCTTAAAATTGTATCCCAAAGTAGGTATGCCCGCTTCTCCCAAATTGCGGATAAACATACACCAGGCATCTATTTTTTCATCTCGATCTTCCAAACCCAGAGTAAATTCATCCCAACCATAGCTGGCGGCGTTCCGCAAAATCAGGCCGTGATCAGCAGCCCTATCCCGCATCTCTTCCCAATACGCGCGGCGGTCTTTGCCATCGCGCATGTCCATCGACGGATTGATCGTCAGATAGTCAACGCCAATCGCTTTGAAAAAACTCAGCGATTCATCATTCACCTGCTCGTAGTGCAACTGCTCCTGAATAGTCATAGCAAACTCCTTCAAAATCTCAAATCCATAAAAAACAGACGACAGAGCATATATGAATCACTTACCAATAGAAGTCAAGAAAACTATAGAGCGCAAAGATAAAACCGGCAGAGTCTGGACGAGCTAACCACTATCCATCCGGATCTTTACCTATAGCGAGAAGAATTATTGGAATAGTAATCAGACCCAGGATAAGCCCAACCCAACCCGGATAAATCAGTGCCGTCCCCAGATAGCCAAAAATGCCCGCGATACTCATCGTCGTAAGCGCGTAGGGAAGTTGTGTTTTAACGTGATCCATGTGGTCACAAGACGACGCAATACTCGCCATCACCGTAGTATCGCTAATAGGCGAGCAATGGTCACCAAAAATCGCCCCATCGAGCACCGCCGCGGCCGCCAGAATGGTCAGTGGTAGCCCCCCTAACGCATGTGCGAGTGGAACAACCGTAGGAATGAGAATCGCCATAGTCGTCCAGGACGTGCCAATTGAAAAGGCAACAAGCGCAGCGAGAAGAAAAATTAGCAGCGGCAGCAGACCTGGGGAAATAAGTGGAGAAAGTGCCGCGGTAAGATAAGTTGACGTACCCGCATCCGCGCAGACCTCTTTGATCGCCCAGGCGAGAATCAGAATAACAATCGCATACCACACGCCGACAATACCGCGCGCCCATGTCGAGACAGCATCCCCCACAGAAATAATTCGCGCACCCGTTTCACCATGCCTGCGCGTAATAGCTATTGCAATCGCGAGCGCGGAACCGAGCATCGCCGCCACAAAAAGCACCTGTGCGGTATTGGCATTTGAAAAACACGCACTCCAAAACGCGCTACTCATCAAACCATAATCCCGCCGTGCAGCCAAAACCTTCTCGTGATCCCACGTATCAAAAGCCATCCCTCCAATAACGCACACAATAACGAGAATCACGGGCAAAACAGCCGCCCACCACACGGGATGGACCCCCTCAACAGGACCAATTTCATCCTGTGCGCGCCCGGTCATTGGCATCGCGCCAGGGCGCATCACCTGACCCGTTGTTTGTGCGCGGCGTTCTGCGGCGAGCATAGGCCCGTAATCACGGCGAAGATAAGCCGAAAGCAGAACAAAAGTGAGCGTAAGCAAACAATAAAAACGCAAAGGCAGGGCATTAAAAAAAAGCTGATATCCCGATAGTCCAGTCTTGAGATCCGTCATCAAATCCTGAAAAAGGCTGACTTCGTATCCAATCCACGTACTGATAATCGCAATACCCGCAATAGGAGCGGCGGTCGAATCGACAATATACGCGAGCTTTTCTCGCGACACCCTGAACCGATCGGCTATCGGGCGCAACGTAGAACCAACCACAATAGAATTGGCATAGTCGTCAAAAAAAATGGCAAGACCCATAAAAAATGCCGCCAACCGCGTTGAGCGCGCGCCCTCGGCACGTCGGGAGAGAACATCGGCAATGCCGCGATTGCCACCCGAAAGCGTGGTAACGCGCACCATACCGATAAGCCCTGCGGTAAACGCGAGAATATAGAGTTGAAACGAACTTTCCAAAGGCGCCCAGACATAGTCAACCAGAGATTTTTGCAGCGCAATAATCGGCAAATAATAAAAAGGTTCACCCAGCGACGCGAGAAATCCCCCCGCGAGAATAGATAGCGAAAGCCCCAGAATGAGACGACCGCTGATAATAGCCACCAGAATCGCAGCAACAGGTGGAAAAAGACTCCACGCCGTAACGGGTGCCAGGACTTCTCCACGTTCATCAGAACCCCGCACAGCAACGAGGTGATAACCCGCGGAAGTTACCGTGCCGCGAAATACAATCCCTTCGCCCTCAGAAGCCGTATCAGGCTGGCGACTCTGCGCTTCGGCAAAGGCATTTTGCAACATGCGATCCGCATCTGGCGAAAGCACCCACGGATAATCGCCGAACTGCTCCGCCAGTTTGGGAATCGCAGTCAACAGTTGCTCGTGTAAAACGCGCTCCCGGTTCCCCGGCAAAACGCCCACCAGAACCACCGCAAGAATAATCGCAAAAAGAATTCGGACAATTGAATTCTTTAACAGATCAGACAAATAAACCTCCTTTGAACAAATACACTTATAAGAGAAGCATCACTACCTCTTACGTCTCACCGCTTAATATTCACTTGTAAAGATCGCAAAACAATTCTATTTTGGAGCGGGAGGTAAACGCGATGACCGCAAAGACACACTTGTATGCAATCCTGGAAAAAGCCGAAGAAGGGGATCTGCTGAGCCGCACAGTTGATCTTTTTATCATCACCCTCATCGTCCTGAATGTGACAATGGTCATACTCGAAACCGTCGAGGGAATTAATGAGGTTTATGGCGAATTTATCGAGCTATTTGAAACTGTATGCGTGCTGATCTTCACCGTTGAATACCTGCTGCGCATCTGGTGTTGCACGACAGACACAAAATTCGCGCATCCCCTGAAGGGGCGGTTGGCATTTATGCTAACGCCTCTGGCACTGATTGATCTCATTGCCATTTTTCCCTATTACGTTTTCTTGCTAACAACAGTACCGCCCAATTACACGCTGCCCCTGCGCTTGTTGCGGTTGTTTCGCCTGCTCAAAGTGGGCCGCTATTCGCATTCGATGCAAATGTTTGGCCGGGTAATATGGCAAAAACGCCATGAGCTTTATATCGTGGCATTTGCATTGACGCTCTTATTGGTCATTGTATCGAGCCTGATGTATTTTGTCGAACACCATGCACAACCCGAGGCATTTTCGAGCATTCCAACAACCATGTGGTGGGGAATTGTAACACTGACAACCGTGGGCTACGGCGATGTCTTTCCCATAACCCCATTGGGCAAATTCTTCGGGGCATTAATTGCCGTGCTCGGCGTTGGGATGTTTGCCTTACCCGCTGGCATTTTGAGTTCTGGATTTGTCGAAGCCATGCAGGAATCTCATCGCGGCGATAAATGCCCGCATTGCGGGAAAGATATTAGTACCCACGGGTGAACACAATACGCAAAGGAGTAAATAATGGAACTGGTCATAGGCAGCACAACGCGGCCTCTTAATGCCCTGTCATTTGCAGAGGCATGTGAACACATCGCAAGCGCGGGATATACAGACGTAGCTGTATTTGCACACGACGGGGTTATACCCGTAAGTACAGAAAGCAGTGTAGATCAGGTCGCAGCTACCAAAAAGGCCGCTACCCAAGCAGGCGTCAATCCATCCATGTTGCTCGGCAGAGCAATGTTGGAACGCGGCGTAGATGGCGCGGTAGATGCGTATAAACAATTGTTGGATAACGCAGCCGAACTCGGTGCAAAGTGGATATTGGAATTGGGAACGGGAAGAAAAGAATATTACGGCATATATCCCGAAGTCATGCGCCGTGCAGCCGAACACGCGGAAACCTTAGACCTGGGCATCTCCCTCAAGCCACACGGGGGCATCAGCCTGACCGCGAAAGAATTGATCGATCTGTACCACCAGATCAACCGCCCGGCATTTGCGGTAAGCTACGACCCGGGCAACATCATTCACTATACGCGCGGCGAAGTGCGCCCAGAACAGGAAGTGGATGATATTGCCAAATACACCTCAACTGCCATAGTAAAAGATTGCGCGCTGGATTCCGAAAACAATCCCAATGTACAGACCACAGCAGGAGATGGTGAAGTCGATTTTCACCGCATCTTATCCGGACTAATCGGCGGGGGATTTACAGGTCCCCTCTACGTAGAATGCGTCGGCTCTAACACACCTGAGGGCATAGACCGCGACCTCGCATTCACGCTGGGATATATCAAGGGAATCTTATCGGGAATCTAATGGCAAGAAAAACGACCAATTCATCATTCTCTTATTCAAAACCCCCGCAACAGTGCTACGGGGGTTTTGGGGTTCTCACGGTTCTATCTGTAGAATCTCATGAAAAAATATCTGCAACAGGCATTGACCATCCGGGCAGGGCGGGTTCAGCTTCGGCAACCTCGCCTACGTGATAAATAGTGGGATCGTCGGGCGCACTGGCTCTGTAAACGCGGACGACTTTTTCTTGTAACACATCAACATCCCATACAACCTGAGTACCCGCCGCAAAATAGTCAGCGCGTTTGGCTGCCATTTTCCGCTCTGCCGCAAGGCCATAATCGCTTTCACTTCGCACTTCTGCCGCAAAAATGGGCGCACCATCGAGAAACTTTCCCCCTTGCAACTCACCTGTGAAAAACGCAGCGTCTGGACTAAACGATTTGCGGTTTGGCAAGTTGACGATAAAACCCGCATTGTCGGGAAAGGCGTAGCCAAGTCCCGTTTTCCGTTCATAATCCCGCAAGCTACTGTAAATATCACCCCCGGTTCGGCTTGGGATAGCACCTGTCGGTTCCATCACAGCTAATGCGCCATCGACAATCTCGGCTTTGCCATCTTCCGGGACGCGGTAAAGTGCGTCAATCAGAGCCTCAGTTTTGGCATCCATTTGTCTATCTCCTTTTATTTTAGGGCTACAAATCGAGATCCGAAACATAATCTGCGATTTTCTTCGGCTGCCCATCCAGCGTCGTCTCCATCGCGGCGATAACCATAGCATACGAGATAATATTTTTTTCAATGCGCGTCTCTGAAGGCGGTCCCCCGTCGAGCCAATTGAGAAACTCATCGAAGAGATGATCGTGACCTTCCCATTCAATTTCAGGCGCTTCATAGACTTCTGGCTCTTCCCCAGCACGGTGAATAGTCACGGTAGCACCTTCGGCGATTTCAACCGTACCTTCTTCAAATTCAGTGCGATAGTGTTCCCGATGCCAGCAGTTGGTAATACCAGCCGCTGAGCTATTCCCTTCATAAAACGTATGCGTACCATTGTCCATATTCACGAGATACATCCCGCTTGAATGGTGATCAAAACTCGACCATTCTGGATTCCAGCCAAATCCCATAAGCGTATCGGGATCGCCGCCCGAAAGAAAGCGCAGCATATCAAAATGATGCACCGAGCCTTCAAAGAGAAGACCAAATTCCATCGTATGCCGCCAGGCTTTGCCCCAGGATTCAAATTCCCGGTAATCGCAGGCATAGCGCCCAACAATATGCTGCAGCCGACCGAGACGCCCCTCATTGCGAATGCGAACGAGTTCCTGTTTGTTTCGGGCATAGCGATAATTTTGAATAATAGCGCAGGGCAAGTCCGTCTTTTGGGCAGCGCGAACCATGTCTTTGGCTGCATCGAGAGTATCTGCAATCGGCTTCTCAGATATCACAGGCATGCCCGCCTCAAGCGCGGCAACCGTTGCCGGCGCGTGAAACGGCGGCGGTGTTGCCACACCACAAAAATCGGCTTTGACAGCGGACATAGCATCTTTGTATGAGGTAAAAAGTTGATCTTTAGACAGGCCAAGTGCCTGCGCCTGACGGTCCAGCACGTCCTGATTGACATCAACCAGACCTATAATTTTGATGCGATCTCCAAATTTTTGCGTCATGCGATTGATCCAACCCCCTGCCATACCACCGCCGCCCACCATAAGACATGTTTTAACTGCCATAGCACACTCCTGTTATTTGGAAAAAAAGAAACGGCGCGATATACACCGTTTCCTTTGCGTAAAATAATAAAGCGAAAAAAATATAATGCGTTCCACCTGATTTTGCAACTGACCATTTGCTGGTGTTTCTCCTTGCGTCCAAAGTCGAAATCTAATATAGTCCAATCAAATAATATGAGGACCAATCCACAATCGGGATTTTAATACACCACAGCATCTAAAAAAACAGGAGAACATTATGGAAGACCTTGAAATACAACAGTACCTGTTCGACTTGCAGGGCTATCTCGTCGTTGAAAATGTTTTAAACGCAGATGAAGTAGCAACACTCAATGAGCTATTTGACCAACAAAAACTGCCCCCACCTGGCAAAACGCAGCGATTTGGCAGCGCGCCAGAAGGTCCCGGTTTTCTGCAATGGGGAAAACCCTTTTGCGACCTTCTCGATCACCGTCAAATTATGCCCATATTGCGCTTCCGATTGGGCGACTGCTTTCGCCTTGATCGCCTTTATGGCATGTATATGAAAGCGGGCATGGGAAGAGGGCGTCTGCACGCCGACTACGGTGCCATGTCGCCCATTTCGGGATCGGTGCCGGGCAAATACTTTCATTTTCCAGAGCACGAAATAACCGACGGATTCATGGTTGTTGCGTGGAGCCTCACAGACGCGGGACCAGACCACGGGGGATTCTGTTGCATTCCCGGCAGTCACAAAAGCAACTACCGATTGCCCAAAAAAATATTCGATGCCCCCGAAAAATCGCCCCTTATAATCATTCCACATGCACCCGCTGGCTCCGTTATTTTATTTACCGAAGCTCTAACGCACGGGACATCAGCCTGGTACGGCGAGCACGAACGCCGCTCCTTGCTCTATAAATACTGCGTAGCGCACACAGCCTGGAGACCCAATCGCGTACAACCGCCGACCAGCACAGAACTGACACCGCGCCAGCAGATTCTCTTCAGAGAGCCAGCAGAACCCCATCGCCACTTCCCATCGCTCTTTGAATGAAATGACGCTGTATGCACACTCTCACTTGTTTATAAACTCATCCTGTGAAGCGCTCTGATTTTTATTACGAATTGCCCAATCACCTGATCGCACAATACCCTACAGCCAGGCGCGATGGGTCGCGTTTGATGGTCGGAAATCGCACGCGCCGCGAAATTGCACATCGAACATTTCGAGAACTGCCCAACTTTTTGCGCGCAGGCGATTGTCTGGTATTGAACGAAACGCGGGTATTTCCCGCGCGATTAAAAGGATATCGACCAATCACCCGAGGCGCGGTAGAACTTTTGCTCCTGCGTCCCAATGGCGATAGCTGGGAAATAATGGCACGGCCCGGGCGGCGATTGCAAATTGGGGCTGAAATTGCCTTTGAAGGATCAGACCTGATTGCCATTGTCGAAGATATACTGGATTCGGGCAACCGTCGCGTGCGGTTTGAGGGCAAAGGATCACTGGACGAACTGCTAAAAACGCATGGTCATGTGCCATTGCCGCCCTATATTCGCCGAGAAGATCGCGCCTCTGACAAAGAGCGGTATCAGACGGTCTATGCGCGCGTGCGCGGATCGGTCGCAGCTCCCACTGCAGGGCTTCATTTCACACCCGATTTATTGGCAAAAATTGAAGCATTGGGCGTGAGATTGGCGCGAATTTTGCTTCATGTAGGGCCGGGTACATTTCAACCCGTGAAAGCAGACGATGTGCGCGATCACAAAATGGATGCGGAATTTTGGAAAATCGATGAAGACGCGGCGGAAACTGTCAATCAATGTCGCGCAAATGGCGGGCGCGTCATCGCAGTGGGAACGACATCGGTGCGCACACTTGAGTCCGCAGCAATAAAAATCGGATCGAATTGGCAACTAAAATCCGGTTCCGGCTGGACCCATATCTTTATCTATCCGCCCTACGACTTTCGATTGGTAGATGGTCTGATCACCAATTTCCACCTGCCAGAATCCACCTTGCTCATGCTCGTCGCGGCATTTATGGGGCGCAATTTTGCGATGCGAGCATACCGAGAAGCCGTGCGCGAAGCCTATCGGTTTTACAGTTATGGCGATGCAATGATGGTCTTATAGCAAAAAAGGAGTATCCCTTGAAAATCAAAAATTACGAAACTTATGTGCTGGGAACGCCCTGGCGCAATTTGACGTATGTATTTATCGAATTGGAAGACGGTACGCGCGGGGTTGGTGAAGCGCGTGTCCTGAGCAAAACACATACTGTGCTGGAATTTTTGAAAGATACCAGGCGTCATTTCATCGGGCATAGTGTGTACGATATTGAAGACCTGTACTGCCGATTTACACTCCACGATTTCGGTGTGCCGGGTGAAGTTGTGATGACCGGACTGGCACTTGTAGAGATGGCGTGTTGGGATTGCATTGGCAAATTGACCAATCAGCCCGTGTACAATCTGATCGGCGGCAAAACCATTGAACGAGTGCCCGCTTATGCAAATGGTTGGTACACAGTGGAGCGGTCGCCAGAAGAATATGCCAGAGCAGCTCAAAAAGTGATCGATCGCGGATATATCGGTCTAAAATTCGATCCATTTGGCAATGGCAATCTGGAACTGACGCGAGACGAATTTTTCAAATCCATTGAATTGATCGAAGCCGTGCATTCCGTCGTGGGTGATCGCGTACAAATTTTTGTGGAAATGCACGGTCGGTTTGCAGCGCATCAGGCCATCGAAATCGCCAAAGCAATTGAACGCTTGCGCCCGGGATGGATTGAAGAACCGACGCGTCCGGAGGATTTGGGCACATTGACCAAAGTGGCACAACACACGTCTATTCCAATTGCAACCGGAGAACGGCTTTACAAAGCCGCGGAATTTAGAGACCTGTTCCCCATGCGAGTTGTAGATATCATCCAGCCGGATTTGAACCAGTGTGGCGGCTTGCTGGAAACAAAAAAAATAGCCTCAACAGCCGAAACCTACAACGTGATGGTCGCGCCGCACAATGTGGGCGGAATTATCACCACCGTTGCGACCCTTCACCTGATGGCAACCCTCCGCAATGGCAAAGTGCTCGAACATTTTAATGATTTTGCAGATGAACACGTCAAACGCGCGGGAACGCCGTACCCCGAAGTCGTAGATGGTCATTTCGAATTGCCCGGTGGCCCGGGCTGGGGCGTAGAGATGGACATCGATTTCTTGCGACAGCACGACGGCGAAAGAATAGACGGCATATACGCCGATCCCGGCCTGAACATGTTTGTCAACGCCGACTGGGCCAAACGGGAACAGGACCAGTATGGGAATTAAAAATTAGGAATTAGGAATTAGGAATTAGGAACTGATGTTACGCAGGTCAGGCGTTTTGTCATGCTGAGCGGAGTGAAACGGAGCCGAAGCATCTGTTCCACCTGCGTTAGTAGGAGATGAACTGCTACGCAGTTGTACCCCGCTCCTTCGGCTCCGCTGCGCAGAGTTTATCTTGAGCGAAGTCGAAAGGCTCAGAATGACAGGCGCATTATATTCTGCCTATGCGTAACATCAGTTAGGAATTAAAAGCTACCACCGAAGAACAAAGATAAAAAAGGGGCTGGGGCTGGGTGAACTGACAACTGACAACCAACAACTATCCACTTACCATGAACTACGCCATCGTCCTCGCTGCCGGGTCGGGAAAGCGAATGGGAACGCATATCCCAAAGCAATTTCTCGACCTTGCCGGGCGTCCCGTATTGGCCTGGACATTGACTGCATTTGAACGCGCAGACCACATTGACCGCGTTGTACTGGTCGTGGGGCAGGAGGACATCGATACTTGCCGAGAACAATTTGGAAATAAAAAATTTTCCAAAGTTGTCGATGTGGTCGGCGGCGGTGCAGAACGGCAGGACTCGGTGGCATGTGGACTACAGGTGATACCGCAAAATGCCGACGTAGTTGCCGTCCATGACGGCGCGCGGGCTTATATAACGCCCAAGGACATCAATGCCGTAGTTCTGGCAGCAGCCGAACGCGGTGCCGCTGTTTTGGGCATACCTGTAACAGATACGGTAAAGCGCGTACAGGACGATCAAATCATTGAAACCCTGGACAGAGCGGCATTGCGAGCCGTACAAACGCCTCAGGCATTTCGTCGCGAAGTAATCTTTCGCGCCCATCGTGCCGCACGCGAATCGGGATATCTCGGAACAGATGATACGGCTCTGGTGGAGCGTTTGGGCGAGGCTGTAACTATTGTGCCCGGGCGAGCGGACAATATCAAAATCACATCGCCAGAAGACCTCGACAGGGGATTGTACATTTTAGAAAAGCGAGGTGACGTGACACCGGCATTGCGTATTGGCCAAGGCTATGACGCGCATCAACTCGTGGAAAACCGTGCGCTGATCTTGGGCGGCGTACACATTCCCCACGAGAAAGGACTCCTGGGCCACTCAGATGCAGATGTATTAATCCACGTCATCATCGATGCCCTATTGGGCGCGCTGGGTGCCGGCGACATTGGTCGGCTCTTTCCCGATACAGACGCCGCGTACAAAGATATATCAAGTCTCACATTACTGGCGCGCGTGGCCCGCATTCTGAAAGAATCGCACGCACAAGTACTCAATGTGGATGCAACCGTGATGGCGCAACGCCCAAAGCTATCGCCGTATATTGAACAAATGCGCGAAAATATGGCGCGCGCATTGGATGTGCCGGTTGATCTTATATCGGTAAAAGCAACGACAACCGAACACCTGGGTTTTGTCGGACGCGAAGAAGGCATAGCAGCACAGGCGGTCGCGTTAATAAAAAGTTGTTGACTTATTGCGCAGTTTATTCAAAAATCTAACCGCCTCGGGTATCACATCTAAAGGATACACAATTGGAGTACTTTACTGAATTCCTGGATTCTTTTCTCGCTTACTTTACTGAACTCTGGGATTCTTTTCTCGCTTACTTTACTGAACTCTGGGATTCTTTTCTCGCCTATTTGAGAGGCCAACCGCCAGGGTGGATTTACTTTTTTTTATTTCTGGGTGCTTTTTTAGAAAACGTAGTCCCTATCATTCCCGGTGATACTCTGATTGTATTCGGCGCGTATTTGGCCGGCATTGGGGTAATCGCCGTCTGGCCTGCGTATTTTGCCATGTGGATAGGCAGTGCAGTAGGCTGTTTGCTCCTTTATGCCATAGCTTTTGTAAAGGGACGGTCGTTCTTCTTGCGGTTCAATATAAAGTTTTTAAATGAAGAAAATCTGCACCGCACCGAAACATGGTTCAATCGCTATGGCGACAAAGTCGTTATTTTCAATCGATTTTTGCCCGCCGTGCGGGTATTTGTCGGCATTGTGGCTGGCATCAGCCAGATGCATCCGCTACGCATGACGCTTTACGTGGTATTTGGCACACTGCTGTGGAATAGTCTGCTGATCTACTTTGGGCTGATGGTCGGCGAAAACTGGGAAATCGTAGTCGCTGTACTAAAAACTTATAACCGCGTACTGGCAATTTTAATGGTTGTGGGGATACTCGGATTCTGGTGGTGGCGACGAAAAAAAAAGCAGAGAGAAAAATGAAAAAGACCCGCGTGGGAATACTATTTGGTGGAAAATCGGCAGAGCACGAAGTGTCATTGCAATCTGCGCGCAACATCATTGACGCCATTGACAAGACCAAATACGAAGTCGTGCCAATAGGAATCGACAAATCGGGTCAATGGTTCTTAAACGAAGCCGAACAACTATTGCCAGAAGCAAATACAGAGGGCCTCTCTGACGCAGATCAAAATGCGCTGGTTACATTGATGCCAGAAGGGCGCGGTGAACTCGTGGGGCAGTCTGCGTCCGATTCGGTCGATGTGGTTTTTCCCGTCTTGCACGGACCACTGGGAGAAGACGGCACAGTACAGGGATTCTTGAGATTGGCCGATGTCCCCTATGTAGGCGCAGATGTACTCGGCTCGGCTGTGGGAATGGACAAAGACGTGATGAAACGCTTGCTGCGCGATGCCAATATTCCCGTTGCCGCGTGGCGAACAGTATTTCAGTTCCAGTTGGACAATCTGGATATAGATGATGTGATTTCAGAACTGGGATTGCCCCTATTTGTAAAGCCAGCAAATTTGGGTTCATCAGTCGGCGTGAGTAAAGTACACGACAAAAGTGCACTAATCCCCGCATTGAAAGAAGCATTTCGCTACGACAAGAAGGTACTAATCGAGGCTTTCGTCGAGGGTCGAGAAATCGAATGTTCGGTATTGGGCAATGAAACGCCCATTGTCTCAGTACCCGGTGAGATCTTGCCGCAGCACGAGTTTTATTCTTATGAAGCGAAATATCTGGATGAAAAAGGCGCGGTATTGCACATCCCTGCTGATTTATCGGAAGAAGCTGTAAAACAGGTACAGGCCCTTGCCATTCACACATTTCAAGTCCTGTGCTGTGAGGGTATGGCACGCGCGGATTTCTTTCTCAAAAATGACGGCACCTTTGTGGTAAATGAAATCAATACAATTCCCGGCTTTACGCGGATCAGTATGTATCCCAAGCTGTGGGAGGCCAGTGGAATTTCTTATCCGGAATTGATTGATCGCCTCATTCAACTGGGCATTGAACGCTACGAACGCGAGCTAAAACACAAAACATCGTTTTTTTAGCCATCGGCTTAGCCTATCCGCTCTTCCAGCAGGTTTGAGGTTGCCAAAAATCGCCCACTTTTATATCTTTGACCGACAAGCCGCCCTAGCTCAGCTGGTAGAGCACCTGATTTGTAATCAGGCGGTCAGCGGTTCGAGTCCGCTGGGCGGCTCCACAAAAAACAACGGGTTATGACAATACGTCGTAACCCGTTTTGCATGTACCGAATCGCCTACTACATGTCAGCACCTGTGAAACACTCTTGTTCTCAGAATATCATGCCATATATTGCATATCAAACGCGACACATAAGCAGGGAGAATCGTTTTGATGGTAGAGACAGGAACAACGGAAATTTTCATCACTTTTTTATTAGCGATCACAGGATATGTGGGATTGACCACTGTAGTCGTGCTCACCCTGCGAGAACAACACCCGATCGCGCTGTGGCGCGCTATAGCACTTATCATTCTGACACATGTGTTCATGGTATGGCTTTATCGCTATGATTGGCAATTTGATCTGGCCGTGCGAAACGGTTATGCGGGATTTATCATTTTTCACACGGCGCTCGCGCTAATTCTGATCTCTACCTTTGTCAATAAAGACCTATCTCAAAAACTCATTCACATATCATTTGTGGTCGTGACAATGGGTGCGACCGGAGCATCGCTTCGATATGACGAGGTCTCAATGTACCGCTTCATTGTGATACCCTGTGGTCTGATCGGCGGGATAGGGCTTATCAAATTCTATATTCTGGATCGAAAAAAAAGGAGGGCCAACCTCTTTTCATGAAAGGAGAATGCGCTATGAACAGACGCTGGCTACACCATTGCCTGACCGAAGACGAACGGCTCGAATTTGAGGATCGGGGTTATCTGATCATTGAAAACGCACTGAGCGACGCCAAAAGAAGACTACTGACCAAAGCAGTTGATCGCGTCAATGCCGAAGAACGCGAAAAGCAAAAAATCGAACCACATAAACGGGTTCACGAACGCGACTTTCTGGGGCGGGATCGTGCATTTATTGACCTGATAGATCACTACACGACATTTCCAAAAGTTTGGGGGATTTTGGGCTGGAACATTCAAATCTATCTGGCACACCTGAACGTGACGCCTCCCGAACCACCAGATAGCAAACGAGGTTTGGGGATCGGCTGGCATCAAGATACCGGGCGCGTGAATCAAGAGATGGAGACAAGCCCAAGGCCGCGCTTATCGGTCAAAGTGGCCTACTTCTTATCGGATACAAGCGAACCCGGACGCGGCAACTTTCACGTTATACCGGGAAGTCAGGTAAAAAATAAGATGACTTGGCCGAACGGAAATCGCAATCAGATGGTAAAAGGCGCCGTACCCATCCTCGCTCCCCGGGGATCAGCCGTTATCTTTGACCGCCGGTTGTGGCATTCGGCGAGTGCCAATTATTGGACGCAACCCCGAAAGGTGCTCTTCTACGGATACGCTTATCGCTGGCTTCAAGCGCGCGGCGAATGCAATGTAGAAAATTTCTGGGATCAACTAAGTCCAATCCGAAAGCAGATGTGTCGATATTCCCCTTCGGGCATTCACGGCTACACATCGCCAACAGAAGGAGATGTTCCTTTGAAAAGTTGGATCCAAAAATATCAGGGCGAAGAAGCGGTCATGCCATAGCATCATAGGAAGGGCTTCAAGGATTGCATTATCCTAGATGGGCGATATCTACATCGCCCCAGTGTTGTTTAAGGTACTCAGCAACAAGCCGACGGTGGCAATAGTGCGGTTTGTCCTCGCTGCATAGCAGACAGCCATCCGCGATGATCTCTTTGGGTACCTTTTCTTCAATCCGCCGCTCGTACATCAGCTTGATGAAACGGTCCTCATAGGTTTTCCAATTGCTGCGTCCCTTCCTGTAATCGTCCAACATGTCCTTCGTGGGTGCGAGTTCTTGGGGTAGGTAGATATAGTCCATTCCATGAAGCTCGAGAAAGTACGCGAGATCGTTCCACTTCGCGAAACCGGCGAGTTGCGACCAGTTATTGAGGCGCACATCAATAACGCGTTTGGTACCCGACTCGCACAACAACTCAAAGAAACGGCGAGCCGGCTTTTTTGTGAAACCGATGGTCAAAAGTTTCATAGGGTTGATCCCTCGGAAGTTGTGGATATGTTCTCATCGACAAAAGCCACTCGCTCCTCCTGACGCGCGATGGCTTCGACAATCAATTCCTTACGTGTTTGGAAGAGGTCCTCGCGCGGCAACTTCTGGAGGTCGAGCAAACGATCCATTGCATCGGCATGGCGTTCTATTCCTCCGTCGGCGTGGATGTGTGCGACTTCGACGCCCTGATCGTCGAGTGCCTGAGAGACGAGAAGTGTGCGATGACATTCGAGGGGCTCTTTTTCCGCGCACATGAGCGCGATGCGATGATTCCCTGCGCCATAAACGACGCGATTGAGACCACGTCGAAAGTGATCCGTTTTGGCAACGCGGTCATAGCAGATGCGCCCTTTCTCATAGCAAGCGGGATCGTCGGAACGTCCGCCAAGTGCGTGACCGAGATATACATACTCAATTCCGAATACCTTGAGGCTACTCGGTAGCACATCGTGATTGAATTGGGGATTGAAGCGGCTGTACGGCGCGGATCGGACATCTCCCACCGCAGTCACGCGATGCTGCTGTAACAATGCGACGAACTCATCCAGAGCGTGTGTGGAATGGCCGATAGTGAGAACGAGGTTGTCGGTCGTATTCATGGTATTACTCTGCTTGAATGATCGCAGCGATCAGTTTGTAACACGCGCCTTTGTATGGTTCTCCAATACTAATCGTGAGGTAGCACTCGCCAATATCATAGGTGCCGTCCAGCTTCGCGAGATAGGCTCGTTCGTATGCCGGATCGGTGACCCAGAGTGCATATTGCGTCCCCAAATGAGTGAATTGTCCCTGTACACGCCGCTTCGAGTTGCCAAAGGCTTCGCCGGGCCTGAATACAGCGAGCTTAAGGTTGATGGCATGGAGCAACCTCAACGAACTCGTGGGCAAACTGTCTGAATCGAGTGGGATCTTGTCATTCCGCCCGTAATATGTGCTATAGCCATTGATCCAGAGCGAAGCGACGGGATCCGTGACCGCCGGCAGATCGAACGAAGATGCCCTTCCCACTTTCACCCAATAGTACCTGGGATCAAGCAACCAATTCTCGGTCTGATAGTCCTTCGGCTGTGGCTCCAAAACAGGAATATCGATAATGTCGAGCACCCGAGGATCACTGCCATCTTCGTACTGGCGCTCATACTCGGACACCTCCTGGTTCTCGCGTGCGCTCACGAGTCGAATCCAGGGCCCGGCTTGTCCTTCCATCCATTCACGGCCGGCGATGCACCGTCCGTGAAGTTTCCTGGAATTTGCAAGGCAGATGATACGCTTCACGTCATGCATTGTCAGTGACCTTTTCTCGCTCTGTCCGGCGTTTATTTTTTCGCCCAGATCACGAGACGAAGTTCGCTTTCGTCGATCAGCGTGTACTCGGGAGAGTGTCCCGACAGCCTGCGGCTTTCCCCTAGGATAATCGGCACCCCATCTCCCCGCCGGTCCATCAGGTTCATACGTCCGAGGTCAGCCGGCGCGGGACAACGTGCGAGAAGCGATACGATCAGTTCATTCCGGCTAGCTTGCCGCAGATGTAGGCTGTCTGTGGTGAGCATGTTTGCTAAGGCACCGGGGACGTACAGTTCAAGGCGGTCTCCAAACAGATGCAGACGAATCCGCATCCCTGCCATTGAGTAGTCCCGGTGGGCGACCGCATTTACAAGTGCCTCGAATACGGCACGCTCGCTGAACTGCTGGTAATCGCTCCGGGCTGTCGTCTTGGTCGCTCGCACACGCATATTTCGGCGCACAAAGTGCAGTGCTTCTGCAACTTGCTCGTCGAGTGGCCCCTCTATATCGCGTGCATCGGTCTGGTAATCGACATCCGTGCGATCACCAGCATAACTGACTGCCTGTATGTATGCGTAGGGCAGCCACTGTTGTGGTTTTTGTGTGCATAGCAGAACACCCGCAAGCGTGAGCCGCGGGGTGCTATCCTCGTCATTGACCACAAGACCGAGCTTACGCGCCGCCATCTCTGTGACGCCCTCCGCTACGGCATTTTCCCGCAGAAATCGGCGTGTCAATGCGTAGTTCAGATCGCCCAACCCAGTGCTGGGCACCAGCGATTCATCGAAACGGATCATGCGGCTTTGGCTGCGTTCCTGGATAAGCCGTGCCAGAATCTCAACAGGCATCTCCCGTTTCGAACTTCCAAGCCTGCGGAAATACCCACCTGGGCTCTTATGTACGAACAGGCTACGCGGTATGTCCACCCGAATGACGGGTACAGCCCGACCATCGGCTAAATTTAGCTCTAGTTTATAAACGCCGGCGTCAAGCACTGGCTTAATGGCATCATTGCAGATCTCACTTACCCATTTCTCGACAGCGTCCAAGCATTCCAGTGGAATACCGAGAATCTCCCGGGTTTTGTCATCCACTCCCAAGACGAGGGTTCCACCCCGGCTATTGGCAAAGGCCGCCAGTTCGTCAGCGAAATCCTGTCGGCTCGGGCTGGTGATGCGGTTTCCAGCCATCACGACACGCTTGAGTTCCAAGGTTGAATCCTCACCGAGCTGGATGCGATGGGATAAACTCGTATCAATCATAAGCCGTGTTCTCTGGAAAGCACTATATTTCCATATCCATTGGGAAACATATATACAATAATTTTAAACATCGGCGTTTGCAGGTTGTGTGTCAAATCTTTTGCGAACCGAGATGGTCGAGACTTGAACAAAAAAATCCCTGTAGGTGGGAATTTTCCAGTGATCAAAGCATGATCAATATCTCAAATTTTTTGTAACTATTCAAGTATATGTTAGCAAGGTCAAAAAAAGGATTTCCCGACTACTATGCGCCTATACGGAGTGTGTCCATCCACAACTTTCCCATACCTGTCCTTTTGATTTTTTAACTTTTTTTAAAAATCTATTTTTTAATTTCCATCTGCCAAATCGGATACCGTATATCTGTCCGCTGCATCTCTCGTTGCAACCACTGATTAAACAGAAGCTTGCGAATTTCCTTTTTAATCCTCTCGTCCAGCGTTGCCGGGTAGAGTTGCTGTACCAGGTACAGCGCAAATCCTTTCGATACTTTTTCCGGACCAAAAATTTCACCCGGCGAAGCGGCAAAAACACGCGCAGCAATCCCCTTTGGCAATTGCTTGCGCCGTACCCTGCCCAAAAAGCCACTACCTGATCGCGTGCGTGCATCTTGAGAAAATCGACGCGCCATCGCGTAAAAGTCCGCATCATCTTCTCGTATCTGCAAATCAATCTCGTCGATCACGCCCTTATCCGTGTGAAAAATCCAGCAAATCTCCGCCTCATCAAACGCCAGCGTGTGTTGCGTGAAATAGGATTCGACCTGTCCCTCGGCAACCTTCTCAGACAGCAAATACTCCAGCTGCCTCACCTCGGCATCTTCTGCCACATCCTGAAGCGTAATGCCCCGTTGTGCGAGCCATGCCTCTGTATCTTCCACCCGCTCCAAATGATGTTGATACCGCCATTCATCTACCTTGCGCTGAATATCTTCACGCGCCGCACAAACACCCTCGCGCCGGGCGAGTTGTCGGATCAATTCCCTGCGCACAAACCCATCAAAAAAACGCAGATTATCAGCAACACCCATCTGCCGCACAACATGGCTGAATGACACCTCAGCGCCATTAACCTGAATCAGTATAGCATCCTCTGACATCACAACGCACCCTCTTGAACATCGTACCTTGCCGACTCGTAAAGCTGTCGCAAGGGACTCAGCAACATCATTAAGACCGATTGGCGATCTGTCATAACCTCTGCCGTGCCCTTCATCCCGAACATCAGTGGTTTGTCGTATCCTTGCACATGCATGGTATGTTCTTCTAATTCAACAACACCCTTAAATATCGGTCCAATACGTTCATCAATCACCGCATCGGGCGAGATGTATGTAAGCCACCCGCGTTTGATGCCAAAATCCTGAAATGCATACGCATCGTATTTCAGCTTGACCAATTGCCCGGGCTTGAGCAAGCCCACATCTTTATTCAACACCATCAGTTCCGCAACCATCGGTGCGGAGGCCGGTGCCAGCGCGATTAAAGCCTGCCCCTTGCTGATCACCTGTCCAATCGCATTCACCATCACCTGTGTTACAATGCCCGACTCAGGTGCCAGAATCAGGTCTGACTCGGCTTCCAGAGTCCGATCAATGCGTTTGCGCGCCTGTTCCAATCGCAATCGTGCAGTTTCATAAGCGTGTCGCATTTGCGATGCTTCGCGCTCGTGTGCAATACGCGCTTCTGTGATTTGCCGCTTGAGATCCTGCACAGCCATTTCATTCTTGTATATCTCTGACATACGCGACGGAAGTGCAGACAGAGCACTCAAATACTGCACACGCGCGCGATTCATATCCGCCCGGCTGATCAATTCTCGCTCAAATAGCGTCTTTTGCTGCAAAAACTCCTGTTTTAAGTGATCAATTTCAGCCTGTCGAAACCCAATCTGCGCTTGCAACTCAGATGTTTTGTTTTTTGATTCCACAACACCGCCCACATCGCTTTGATAATCTTCCAGCGCATTCTGGTGTGCCACCATAAACTGCTGCAAAACAGAAAGACGTTGTTCCAGCGCGCCTATCGTCTCTCGATTTAATTTTGCCCTTTGTGGCAACACCCTTTTGAGATCGTGCTCTGCCTTCTGAAAAGCCATCTTTGCCTGTTCCCATTCCCGCAAATCGCCCCAGGTCTCCCATGATTTGAGCTTAAATACCACCTGCCCTTTCTCAATATGATCCCCTTCTTTAACACCAATCAACTCAATTTCACCGCCTCGCCGTGCCTGCATCGTCTTCACCTGTCCCATAGGCACCAACTGAAAAGGGGCTGACGTTACCAGATCTACTTCACTCCACCACGCCCATATAATGGCAATACCTATAAACAGCAGGACAATATAGAGCAATGCACGCCCCCAAAAGGGTCTCAAAGACCCCATAAACGCATGCACCTCTTCTGCCGCTTCATCTTGTCCCTGGACAATTTTTGGAGACATTGTCTCTGCCGATGTCTCCAAAAGCGATTCTGCCATTATGCAACCCCCTTAAAAGCGGTAAGACGTAAGAAGTGAGACATGAGATGACCACCCAGCCCACCAGCCACCAGCCCCAGAGCCTCTTTTTCATCTGCGTTCATCTGCGAAAAACGCTCAAATTACTCGCGTTTTTTTCTGCGGATCACACGACCTGCAACTGTTGACTACACAGGTGATAGTACAAACCCTGTTGCACCATCAACTCATCGTGTGTGCCCATCTCCACAATATGTCCCTTATCCAGCACCACAATCGCATCCGCATCGCGCACCGTACTCAACCGATGGGCTATGATCAACGCCGTTCGATCATCCAAAAACATATCTAAATTCGCCTGAATCGCCTGTTCTGAATCCGTATCTAAGGCATTGGTCGCCTCATCAAATATCAAAATCTTGGGATCGCAATACAGTGCCCGCGCAATCGCAATCCGCTGTCGCTGTCCGCCAGATAACCCCACACCCTGCTCACCGACCTTTGTCTCATACCCCAAAGGCATATCGCTTACGAAATCGTGTACACACGATAGCTTTGCCACTTCCAAAATGCGATCCATGTCCGCATCTGACTGACCAATAGCGATATTTTCTGCAATCGTGCCAGAAAACAAAAACGGCTCCTGCATCACCATACCCACCTGTCGCCGCAACCAATGGGGGTCCAGATCTCGCACATCCATCCCATCTATCATCACCCGCCCTTCTGACGGATCAAATAAACGAGACACCAACTTTACCAACGTCGTCTTACCCGCACCACTGCGTCCCACAATCGCAACTTTTTGACCCGGCTCAAGCGTCAGGTCTATATTATTCAACACATAAGGTTCGTCAGAACCAACACCATATCTAAAAAATACCCCCTCAAAAACCACCCGTCCTTCTAAATGCTTTAAGATCAAACCCTGACCCTGTTGCCGCGCATCTTCCATCTGCGTGTCATACACATCATTCAGCCGATCCAGAGCAATACGCGCTTCTTGCACCTGCGGCCATATCCCAATCAACCCCATAATCGGTCCCATCACATTGCCAATCAGCGCATTAAACGCCATCAACTGTCCAACCGACAGGTCCCCCGCAATCACCAATGAAGCACCATACCACAAAATCACCGTACTGCTCAACAAATTGATCACGCTTCCGATCCCCCCAAACAGCATCTGCATTTTTAACCGTTGAAAGCCAATCTCTATTTCCTTCGTGAACTTGCCTTCCCAATGCCACCGCGTCGCGCGCTCAACCGCCGCGGCTTTGACCACATCAATGCCATGAAGCGAATCAATTAAAACCGATGATTGTTCGGCACGCGCCAAAAAAGCACGCTGGCTGAAAGCCTTCAAAATGGGCGTATAAATCAGTGTGATCCCTACAGAGAGCGGCACAAAAATCAGCATGACCAGCGTCAGTTCGGCATTGTAATAAAACATCAGACCCAGATAGACAAAAAGCATGATAAAATCCAGAACCGCAGAAACCGTCGCACCCGTCAACAACCGCCGAATCGTCGCATTCTCTCGAAACCGCGTGGTCAAATCGCCCGTGCGTCTGAGAGCAAAAAACTGCATGGACAGCGCCAGCAAATGCCGATAAAAACGCGACAACATCGCAATGCTCAACCGCGCACTCACATATCCAATTAAATAGACACGCAAGGTCGATGTACCCATCTGGAACAACGCGACAACGACCATGCCCACCAGCATCAAATTCAACAAATCCTCATCGTGATGCACTAAGACCTGATCGACAATGGTCTGCATAAAAATGGGCGACGCCAGACCAAATAAACTGAGCACCAGAGACGCCAAAAGCACCTCAATCAATATGCCTGTGTAAGGTCTTATTAACGGAAAAAACCGCTTAAAAGAAGACTGAGACGGTTCGTTCTCTGCCACCTGATCCGTGTATTCCAGCAACAGTGCCCTGTTTGTCCAGCCCTTCTCGAACTCTGCCCGCGACAGCTTGCGAATACCCACGCCGGGATCCGCTATCTTCACCTCCTTTTTTGTAATCTGATACAAGACCACAAAGTGGTTGCCTTCCCAGTACAGAATGGCCGGCAATTCTGTCCGCATCAGGGCTTCATACCCCGTGCGCACGCCGCGCGTGACAAAACCCAGTGTCTCCGCAGCCTCGGCCAATGCCGCCATCGACGTGCCATACCGCGACACATTGGACATATCGCGCAACCTGTTCAATCCAATCGGCATCTTGTAGTACTTACAAATCATGCCCAAACACGCCGCGCCACAATCCGATTGATCGTGCTGCTTCAAAAATGGGAAGCGAAACAATGTGGATGGTTTGACACCGTCTATTCTGATATTAACTACATTGGATGCTGTATTGGATGCCAGTTTTTCATCAGATCGCGCAGTAAGTGGCTCAGGTACTTGTCGCACTTGTCGCAACAATGACCCATTCGATGCTTGATCTCCGCGCAATATGCGGCCGCTCTCCAACGCCTCCTCAAATCCCGGCATCATAGCTTTTAGCTTATTAAAATCGCTTTTATCGATATAAAAGAGCACACTATCACACCGACTGCGAATCACCTTTTTATCACCTGATAAACTTTCATCTCCAAAATAATCACCCTGGCTCAAAATCACCGTGTCCCCATTTTCTGACACAGCCTCCAATTGACCACTGCCAATCAAATAAAATCGCTGTCCCAACTGACCGCGATCAACAACCGTCACACCCTTCTCAACCGCCTCGCGCTTCAACCTTGCGAACAACACCCGCATCACATCACTCGGAACATCCCCTTTCAAAAATCGCGTAAAATCCCGATACGCAATACAGGCGACCTGCTCCTCAAGATAGGCTCGTACATCAGAATGTTTTCTCACAGCCTTAAAAAATTCATCCTTTGGCACCTGCAACACATCCGCATCCTCAACCGCTCGCACCGTTGCCCGATGCCCTTGCCCGCTCAATAATGCCCCTTCGCCAAAATGATCGCCCGCATACAAATAGCCCACAGTGGTCGAATTGCCATTCGCATCCTGTTTAATCACCCGCAACCGTCCAGACTGCACAATGTAAAATGCCTCACCCGCTTGTCCCTGTTGAAAAACAACACTCCCAAAGGGAAAACGAACAGATTGTGACCGAACTGAGTTTTTGACGAAAAAGAGCGAAAGATTCATTTTTTATTATGCCTCATATAGATTGCCGTCATCCCTGCACACGCCGTAGGCACTTGCCTCAAGCAACTCCGAAAAGAGCAGCGGGATTAATGGCATTTTTATATGTGTGACTACATTGTGCGCGTGCGGGAATGACGGGTTAATTCACAGCGAACCTACGGGATTCTGCGTATTATCTCCGGACACAGACAATTCCCATAAGATGTGTACACGTACGGGCCATCGCATGTATGTGGTTCCCGAGTGATAATAATCAGTGTATCACGTCCTGTTGGGAAAGCAAATGGATCAGGATCTAAGTCTGAATAAACAGCCCCACCGAAAATAGCTATCGAAGCAGTAGTAGCAGCATCAGAAACATAATCTCCCACTTCATCAACAACATTAGAAACATAATCTACCGCCTTATCAATAGCATCTGTCAAACTTCCCAGACCATCAAGACCTGCCATTTCTTCAGCATTGAGCCTTGTTTGATGGATAGGCAGTATCGTGCAAGAGGCAAAAACAGCGTCTGAATTTGAATCTGAAGTCACGCGATTATTTAATGCGACAGCGGACATAACATCCTCCGGGTAAATGAATTGTAAGATTCAGCAAAAAAAGATGGTTTTCGTCCAGTATCTGAATAACAGAAATAGCGTCTTATGGGGTGTAGGGCGATTGCTACCAGGAAGCCCACCATTCACTCACCGCATCGCAGATATCATCAATAATATCTTCAAGGTGCTCCAATGGATCTTCTCCTGGCAAAATGCACCCTCCTGATGTATTCGCCATCTCACTACGCGCCAGTTCTATTTCTTGACCGGGGAGTTGAACACAGGTCACAGAAACTTGTGCTGGCATTGATATAATTCGTCGTGTCATTCCTCTCACCTCCTTTCTTTAGCACCTCAACATAAGCCGTATCCCTATGCCAATCAGGGAGCCGTGAGCATATCGCTGAAGTGTCGGATTTTGCGAAGCGTTTTGTAGGCTGTAGCGCGCGTCTCACATAAGCCCAACAAAGCGGCTTCGACTTCGTTTGGGTGTAAATGTTGCATCAAATGAAGGCCCATGCCCTCAAGAAGGGACATATCCTGTCCCAAAAACGGGATACGCGGCAATGGGCCTTGTCTGCTTCCCAGATAGTTAAATACTTTGGACACACTTTTCGGGTTACCAGACGCATCACAACTCTGTGTAAAATTCACGGTTATTGGTATCGGGCAGGCGGATGCATCGCGTTTGGCCAGCAGATCTTCAAATAATGCCATGTGCTGCTGCGCCGTATGATCCCAGGAAAATTCGAGCGCACGTTTGCGAGCACCCTCTCCCATTTCCCTGCGCTCTGTCTTGCTATTCAATAGATCGCGCACAGCATCTGAAATTACTTCAGGGGCGATATACCCCGTCACATTCAATGGCTCATCTTCGAATCGCTCAATCTCAATCAATCGCCCACAACTGCCCAACAACTCTGGCGCACCCGCAAAATTTGTCGCCACAACCGGAAGGCCACACGCCATGCCCTCTATCACAGTTGAAGGACATGACTCATACGAATACACCGACAGCGCGCACAACACATCCAGCATGTTGTAATACAGCGGCATCTGCGTATAAGGTTGCGCCCCCAAAAAGATCACATTGGGCGGATGTGTCACAGGTGCAAACTGCTTGCCAATCACCGCAAACAACACATTGGGATTCAGATCGGCCATTCGCAAAAACGGATACGCGCCCTTGCCCGGCTCAAACCGCCCGCAAAAACCCACCACTGGCATCTCTAAAAAACGTTGATCACCCGTCTTATCCGCGACCTCTTTGCGCGCTTGCAACTTATCTATCGGCACAAACACCTCGGCATCTACCCCATTGGTAATCGGGCGCAAATACGACTTGTCAAACACTATCTTGCCGATTTCGTCAGCGACATACGCCGACTTGGGCGACAGGGCATCATAAGGCCGCAACAGCGAATAACAATTCAGCACCTTGTCTATAAAATCGCGATTGTTCCCAAAAGAACACGACAGCCGAATCACAATGGGCGCGGGACACACATGGCGGAAAAACGCTATATCATCTACCTTAGGCTCAAACATCAGCACACCGTCATATCCCTGCCGCTCAAACCATTGTCGAGACGAATCAATCGTCTCAAATGCTTGCCGAATACCGTGCAAATTCGGACCATAATCCACGGCTTCAGACGCTGGCATATACACCTCGCAATACTTCGATAACGCCTGCACATGGTTAAAACCCGAAAGGGCCGCTCCGATATTCGACGCCATCACTTTCTCGCAGTCGTGATAAGGATGTGACACATAAATTTTCATCTTTCACCTCTTTTAGACTGATTCTATAAACTTTCGCGTTTGCTCGGCACCATCTAGGGATAGATGGTGTTCAGGCACAGAACTTTCGAGTATTTCGGCAATGGCTTTTGCCATCTTTGCCACGGATAATTGATCGGGATGTATCACCTGTGCAATGCCCAACGCCATCAACTGCTGCGCGCGAAATTCCTGATCATCCATCGCAATACTCGGCACCAGAATCGATGGAACTTGTGTCTCAAGCACATTCATACAGGTATTGTAACCCGCCCGGCTAATCGACAAATCCGCGTGTTTCATCCACGCCAAAAAATTGGACGTAAAGCGTTCAATGCGAAACGGACCATCACCGCACAACTGGCGCAAAGCATCAAAATGCGTTTCATCGATAAACGCACCTGTAAAAATCACCATCTCGCGTCCATCGTGCACATCGTCCCGTTCCAATTGTTTCCACGCTTCAATACACGGCGCGACAAGGGCAAGCCCCTCAACCCCGCCGCCAGCACTGACCAACACATACCGATTCGGCGCACCATCAGGCCGAGAGGCGTCCTTGAGTTTCTCGGAAACAAATCCCGTATAAACCACGGGAATACCGATATCATCTACCCAGGGAAAGTGATCTTCCAACCGCGATAGTTGGGAATCGCCATGCACCATCACCGCATCGAAATACTGATTCAACACGGGTACGACCTCCTCGTAATACCGCCGATTAAAAGCCAAATACTCGTGATGTATCCCGCCAAAAGGCACGGAACAAAACCGCATCGCGTCCCCATCGCGTCTCTGAGCAAGCGCGGCAGTCGGTTGCAACTCATCGCTTTTTGCCCGCGTTGGAATATCGCGCAGTGAACACAGCACCTTCGCGTTGGGATTGACTTCATTGAGTCTGACAATTGTATTGAGGATTTCGCCCTTGAGCGACCACCGGGAAAAAGGAAAAAATTCAACACAAAACACATCCGGACAAATCTGTTCCATCGCTTTGGAAAGCCTGGCCTGACGCTCGCGCATCACAGCCTGCAAATCACTTTCCGTATCAACAGACTCAATGCCCTGTGGTCCCGTGCGAAGGGGCGGCAGAGAAATACGCACCACCCGTTCATCGAGATCGGCTTCGGGAACAGAGCGCCCGCCATCGATAAAAAACACATCGCATGTTTTGACCAGTTCATTAACAATCTGTCGATTGCGAAAATGGTGCCCAACGCCAATGAGGTGCTGGCTGTAAAATGCAACTGTAGTATTTTTCAAAACTTCACCTCTCTGGTATCGCGGACATCTCATCCGCTTCAATCCCTTTCACGCGATTTGCACACAGCATATCTGCAAAAGCCGTGCCATTTTCAAAAAAAACCAAAAAAAAGTGCCTCAGAATATTCTAAGGCACTAAAAAACAAGGATATATAATTATCGTTAGCAACTCCACGCTTGCTAACTATTTACAGAAAAGCTGTACATTTTGTTCCATTGCAATTCAAAAAAGTGAAAATAACAGCCCTATCGGACGCAAAATCACAACCTCATTCTATCCATTTATTTTGATCTCCATCGCGATTGAACGGGAACGCCTTTTTTTGACAGCACGGACAAGACCGATTCGGGTTTTCTCGATAGCAGGAACAACTGTCTCACTTTCTTTTTCCGCCCGAGTTTATATCGAGTAAGGTATTCTTCGTTCAATCTCAACCTGATCAACGTACCCGAAATCCAAATGGGAGGCCTTCCAAGCGCATTAATGACGAAGCGTCTGATGGGATTTTTGGGATCAAAAATGAAAATCTCAGCATACGCAACTGTATTCAACAAAACTTCTTCTTTACCGGTAAATCGATAACCAAATGCGATTTCTGTATCGTCTATCTGAATTGTATAACGCCCGTAAAGCAAAAATATAACACAAAACATCACATATGCAGCCGCTATAACCAAAGAGATCATAAATTTCGGGCTGTTAAAATAAATATAGGGGGAAGCAACAATAATGAGAGACAAGATTACCGACCAGACCGTTATGGGCCTTATGGTCTCGTAATAGGCTATATGTTTTTCCATTTTTGTAAGTTACTCCATTCCTACAGGTGTAGAATCTGAGTTATCTATGATGTTCTTCAGAGGATTCAACGACAGCTTCTGATAGGATATAGAAACTCGGTTCTGATTCGTGATCTTGAATCCATTGGTCATTTTCAATCTGGCGGACCTTAAAAAACATCAAGACATCTCCAGAACAAAAAGCTATTGTCAGACTAAAGAGCAATAGCGACCAGATAGATGGATCTAACCACCAAATAAGCCCCGCAATTGGTGTGGTGATAATGAGAGGAAAAAGGACAAGAATTCGGAAAGTATTCACTTTTAGCGGTTTATCAATATGACAGTAAAAGTAAAAACCTCCCAATCGCCATTTGTATCCAAAATGTATTGAATGCCAGGGGACCTTCCCCCACAGCAGCGCGACAAAAGCATGGAGTGCTTCGTGAAGAATTATAATGATACAAATACATCCCAAAAACTTCCATATATCAATGCCCGGAAAACGTAATTCGATCCCCCAAAAAAATAAAAAATGAACGGCAATGGCGATATAAAGAGAGAAAAAAAACATAAGCATATAAAGAATGCCCATATCACCTGTATCCAAACTTACTTCAAGAATGTCCTGATCCTTGTCGTGATTGAAATTCCTTATATTATTTTTTTTGCCATTGGATCTAAAGAAACTCAACATCACCGCCATCACCCTATCCCCCTGAGCCCAAAACGTTTTTCTTCCTATTACAAAGCAGATAAGAAACACAATCAAGCCAACCATCAGGGAGCCATAATCGATATTTAAAAAATATCTCAGAATTATTATTGTTGGAACTACAGAAAAGAGCACATATAAGACAACACCGCAAATTAGTCCTTTCCATGTATATTCGGGAGTGGGTTTGAAATTCATTGTAACCTCTGTTGAGATGGCAGGTGTTTGCTCAGATATTGCACATAAAATCCGATGGCACCATAAAAATACTCATCAGTCCCTCTTTTTGGAGGGTTGGGTCTCGCATTTCTTTGGCTTATAAATCATCCAATAGAATCCACTAAATGCAAAACCACCTGCAATGCTACTCAATATGAAAATGAAATCATGAAGATCCCCCCAGAACACAGTGAGGGAGATGGGGCCGAAAAAACCCCCTATTATGAAATTGAACAGCAATTGCCAGTAACTAAAAGAATGGCTTTTTTTTAAATTTTTATTTTTCATCACTCCATCATCACTCCCATTCTACAGTCCCCGGTGGTTTGTGAGTAATATCGTACCACACGGCGGCGACAGCAGCCAAATAGACTGCTTCAAATTTGGATATGCCATCTCACGCTTCCAGTGTGAGTTTTAGAACAACTTTTTAGTGTGAATTTTAGATTATCTGTCGTGTTCTTCAGGGGATGCAGCGATAGCTTCTGGTAGGATACAGAAACCAGGTTCTGATTCGTGATCCTGGATCCATTTGTCATTTGCAACCTGGCGGGTCTTGTAAACCAGCAAGACATCTCCGGCACAGGCAGATATTGTGACACTAAAGAACAATAGCGACCAGATAGATGGATCTAACCACAGGATAAGACTTGCAATAGGTGTGGTGACAAGGAGAGGAAAAAGGGCAAAAATTCGATACGTATTCACTTTTAGCGGTCTATCACAATGACAATAAAACATGAGCTGTCGCCATTTGACTCCGAAATGTACTGAACGCCAAGGGATCCTCCCCCACAGTAGCGCGGCAACAGCATGGAGTACCTCGTGAAAAATAATAAGCGGAATAAAAGACCCCAATAACTTCCAGCTATCAATGCCGGGGAAACGCAACTCGATCTCAAAAGAAAATAGAAATTGGGCAACAATGGCGATATTAGCCGCAAAAAAAAGCATAAGGAGTGAAAGAAGGTTCATAGAAATTTGACCCACGCGGATTTCAAGAATTTCCTGATCCTTGTCGTGATTGGATTCCCCTTGAGGTCTCGGATCAGAACCTCCGTTTTTGTCTTTCATTCCCATTCCACAGTCCCCGGCGGTTTATGAGTTATATCGTAACCCACGGCAGCGACACCGGGCAGACCCAGTATCTCATCCGCCATATCGCGCACCAGATTGTGGGGCAACTCGGCAAATCGCGCAGTCATAAAATCCGGAGTCGTAATCGGACGCAAAATCACAATCTCATCTTGACCATCTGTCGTCAACGGCACCAGAACAGTCGGCATCTGAGACACAGCGGACATAAGACCCGCACGGTCGAGCACGCGCATGGCAATAGCATCGGCCTCCCGCAAAACATCGAGCCTCTGAAAGGTCAAAAATGCGCGTTTAAGACGCAACCTGGGCAACACATCTGGCGCAATAAGACAAACCACGCGATTAATACCCGGCACACTATTGGTAATCCGCGTTGACATATCTTCAAGCACGCGCCAATCGCCATTACTTTCGGCTGTAAAACCCGAAACAACCGCAGGATGCGAATACGTGCGAAAATCACCCTGAACCCCCACACTTCTGACAGGCAAAACACGCAATTGCAAACCCGCCTCAGAAGCGATCTCAGAAGCGGCCCTCTCCGCCGCTGCAATATCACTCCCCTCCACCTCACCATCTGAGCACAAACAGCGCACAGCCAGACCAGGACCGGGAAACGGATGTCGCCACACCAGATGATCGGGCAACCCCAACTCGCTCCCCAACTCGCGCACCTCATCCTTGTACAACTGTGCCAGAGGCTCGACAACCTTGCCCTGCGCAATCAACTCATCGATCAAATCAATGCGATTGTGGTGCGTCTTAATCAACGCGGCGTGCTCTGTTCCTCCCGATTCTATAGTATCGGGATAAAGCGTACCCTGTCCCAACACCCATTGGTCTGCATCCAGATGCAAGTGCGCCATCACCTCGTCCTTCACCTCCAAAAATGTGTGTCCAATCGCCTCGCGCTTTGCTTCTGGATCAACCAGCCCCTCCACACCCAACAAAAAATCGTCACTGGCATCCTTGACCATCAGATTGTCAAACCCCTCCTTTTTCAGAAAAACCTCCACCGCAGCCGTCTCGCCTTTTCGCATAAAACCATTGTCAATATGCAACCCCAACACCCGGTCTGCGCCCAGCGCTTTGTTAAACAGCACAAAAGCCACCGAAGAATCGACTCCACCCGACACCAGCAAAAACACATTGCGGTCCCCCACCTTCTCTCGCATCTCCTCCATAACCACTTCGGCATAATTGCTCATTGTCCAGGTTCGAGGCGCATCGCATATCGTCAAAAAATTATCGAGAATATCTAATCCACGCGGCGTATGTGCCACCTCGGGATGAAATTGCAAGCCGTAGATTCGGCGTTTAACATCGCCAACCGCTGCCGAAGGACAATCTTCAGTCGTACCCAAAATTTCAAAACCCTCGGGCAAAATTGCAACCACATCGCCGTGGCTCATCCACACCTCCTGGGAATCTCCAAGCCCGGCAAACAAATCTGACCCACCTGCAATATTCAATCTGGCAGAACCGTATTCTCGCACCTCCCCTGCAACCACCTCACCCCCCAAATGCATGCACAACAACTGATGCCCATAACACAGCCCGAGCACGGGCAAATCAGTATCCAGCAATCCGGGATTAAACGCGGGCGGATCGGGATCATACACACTGGATGGCCCACCCGAAAAAACCATGCCCGACACGCCACACAATGCCGCAGGATCAACATCCGGTGGGAAAATTTCGGAATAAACCCGCAACCTGCGAATCCGATTCGCAATCAAGTGAGCATATTGTCCACCAAAATCAATCACAGCAATACCGCTGCGCATAAAAACTCCTGAAAAGTTGTCAGCAGTCAGCCCGCCCAACCCACCAGCCACCAGCCCCTCTTTTTCATCTGCGTTCATCTGCGAAAAACGCTCAAATGAACTGGCCTGAGAAGCGGCCAGTTGTACACCGCTCACTCGCGTTTTTTTCTGCGGATCACACATCAATCACCGGCAAACCTGTGCCCCACGTTTCCCAGGCAGACACCACCGTATCATCTGCAGATTTGAATGGCGCAGGACAATCGAGCGTATAATGCAACCCCCGGCTTTCGCGCCGGGACAATGCACAGCGCACAGTCAGCGCGGCAACAGTCGTCATATTGCGCAACTCCAGCAATGCCTCGGTAACTCGTGTGCGCTTATAAAATTCTTCGACCTCCTGCACAATCACGCCAATACGACGGGCTGCGCGCTTCAATCGAAAATCCGACCGCACGATCCCCACATAATCCCACATCAAACGCTGTACTTCTTGCCGGTCATGTGATAGCAACACCCATTCTTCTGTATTAAACACATCGTCGTCTTGCCATGCCGGCACATCCGGAAAATCGAGCCGCGCATCTATGTTCTGCTGGACCTCGGAAAACGCGCGATCTGAAAAAACCAGCGCTTCTAACAGCGAATTGCTCGCCAGGCGATTCGCGCCGTGTAACCCCGTACAAGCGACCTCACCCGAAGCGTAAAGCCTTTCAATATCCGTGCGCCCCTGCGTATCTGTGAACACCCCACCACACATATAGTGCGCCGCGGGCACAACCGGAATGGGCTCCTGCGTTATATCAATGCCAAATTGCAAACACCGTTCATAAATCGTGGGAAAACGCTCCTGAAGCTCTGCACCTGGACAATGCGTAATATCGAGAAACACACAGGGATCACCGCTCTTTTTTAACTCGCTATCAATCGCCCGCGCAACCACATCCCGAGGTGCAAGCGGCCCCATCTCGTGATAATCAGCCATAAACGCCCGCCCTGTCCGATCCACCAGAATACCGCCATGCCCGCGCACCGCTTCAGAAATCAAAAATGAATCCGCATCCCGGTGATAAAGCGTCGTAGGGTGAAACTGCATAAACTCCAAATTGCCCACGCTTGCGCCCGCGCGATACGCCATGGCAATACCATCGCCCGTAGCAATCGCCGGATTGGTCGAATGCAAATAAATCTGACCACACCCGCCGCTACACAACAACGTATATTTTGCCAAAAAAGTCTTCACCTGTCCCTGCAAGGCATCCAATGCGTAAACCCCCCAACACTGAATTTTTCCCGGCGTTGAAATTTTCGAACCATACACATGGTGTTCCGTAATCAGATCAATCGCCATGTGATGCTCGTACAACGCGATATTGGGATGGGCTATCGCCGCTTCGGACAACGCCCGCTCAATCTCTCTCCCGGTCAGATCGGCGGCATACACAATGCGATTCTTTGAATGCCCACCCTCGCGCCCGAGCGCGAGATTTTGAACGGCTGACTCAGTTGTACGCCGCTCGCTCTCGCGCGTAAACTCTGCCCCCCATGCAATGAGCGCCTTAACCATATCGGGACCTGCCTGTACCACCATATCCACCACATCTTCGCGGCACAACCCCGCGCCAGCCTGAATAGTATCCTCCCTGTGAAGCTCAAACGAATCGTCTGGATGCAAAACAGAAGCAATACCGCCCTGTGCGTAATTGGTATTGGATTCTTGAAACTCTTTTTTAGTAATCAGAGTGACAGACCCCGTCTCTGCCGCTTTAAGCGCAAACGAGAGGCCCGCAATACCACTGCCAATGACCAGATAATCAGATTTAGAAACCTCAGACATGGCGTTGTACCCTACAGGTCAAAAAATATTGAGCCGCGTATTGAAAATCCCATACGCGGCAAACAAAAATAGTGGTCAGCTTTTATTTACTTTATTGATGTTACGCATGTCAGGCGTTTTGTCATGCTGAGCGGAGTGGAACGGAGCCGAAGCATCTGTTCCGCCTACGTTGGTATAATGTGCGTAACGTCAGTTACTTCACAATTTCACGCAAAAAATCTTCCGCCGAATATTCATTGCAGCCCACAGCTTCCATCACCAGATCCAATATCTCACGCCGTGTTCGGCGCCCATAGAGCAAATCTTCCTGTACTTCTCTCGCTTTTCGACTACTCAACCGATCCGCGATCTCCTTAGGCGTCAACCACGCGCTTCCCGCCTCTGACATTTTCAAACCTCGCGTTAGTGATCCAATCCTTCAAAAAATTGAACGCAAAAGATAAGAAAAAAAAACATAAAGTCAATTGATAGCTCATATAGCCGATATACAATACACACTTGAAAATTTTAAAACAATTAGGTAATTTCGTATAGAAGATACTTGTAACGAACACAACCAAAAGGAGATATAGCCGTGAATGTTCAACGCCTATTAATCGCAGTCACACTTGTCTTTGGAATCGCATTCTCCGTTCAAGCGCAGGAAAAACAACCTGCGGATTCGACAAAGGTCGCCAAACGAGACTCCGCAAAAACTCAAAAAAGAGCAACTCCCAAAAAGGACACACCAAAGAAAACCATTGCTGACCTCACCAAATCCAGCCGCAAATATCCCGGCCTCTTCACCGTTTATGAAGACACGACCACAGGCGCGTTGCAATTGCAAATCCGCGAATCGCAAATCGGCAAAGAATACATCTACTTCACCCACACCGTTAACGCCCCCGTATCAGCGGGAACATACAGGGGTAACTATCGCGGCAGTCGCGTGCTTTCCATTCAGAAGCACTTTGACAAAATCGAAATCATCTCAGAAAACACCGCATATTATTTCGATCCCCAAAACGCCCTGAGTCGCGCAGCCGAAGCCAACATCAGCCCTTCTATTCTCGTATCGGAAAAAATCGCGGCACGCAATGACTCCACGGGCAACATCCTCATCAAAGCCGATGGTATTTTCCTCACAGAAGCACTCCATCGCGTCAACCGAACGCAGAACCGCAACAATTTTTCCCTGGGCAAACTCAGCAAAATCAAAACCAAATGTCTATCCATCAAAAATTACCCCAAAAACACGGATTTCACTATCGCCTACACCTATGAAAATCCCAATCCCAAAGGCGGTGGAGACGGCATAACCGATGCCCGCAATGTGACGATTACCCTGCAACACACCCTGATCGAAATGCCAAAAAATGATTATCAACCGCGATTTGACGACCCGCGCGTCGGTTACTTCAGCACGCAAGTGACCGACCTGACCTCCAGGAGCGCAACGCCTTATCGCGATTTGATTCACCGCTGGCACTTGAAAAAAAGTGCTCCCAAAGCCAAACACTCTGAACCAGTCGTACCAATCACCTATTGGATCGAAAACACCACCCCGAAAGAATTGCGTCCAACCATCAAAAAAGCGGCTCTCGCCTGGAATATCGCCTTTGAAGCCGCTGGATTCAAAAATGCCGTGGTGGTCAAAGAACAGCCCGATGATGCCGATTGGGAAGCCGGCGATATCCGATACAATGTTCTGCGCTGGACCTCATCGCCCAATCCACCATTTGGCGGATACGGGCCGAGCTTTGTCAACCCGCGGACCGGGCAAATATTGGGTGCTGACATCATGCTCGAATTTGCATTTCTCACGAGCAGCCTGCGCTATGACAAGCTCTTTGACAACGCGACACCCAATGCCGATTCAGACATGCCACAATACTGTTCCCTGGGCCACGAGCTACACGCATCCAACCTCTTTGGCACCCACGCCCTGCGCGTTTCTGGCGCGTCCAAAATTGAAGTTGACGCACTGCTCAAAGATAGCATCTACTATCTCATCCTGCACGAAATCGGCCACACGCTCGGTCTCAACCACAACATGAAATCCAGTCAACTGCACACCCCGGCACAACTTCACGACAAGAGCCGAACCGGCAAAATGGGCCTCACGGGTTCGGTCATGGACTATCCAGGCGTCAACCTCGCATTGCCTGGGCAAAAACAGGGACATTACTACACCACACGCCCTGGTCCCTACGATATTTGGGCCATTGTATTTGGGTATTCACCAGGGCGAGACAATATCAAAGACGAACAAAAACGCCTCGAAAAAATTCTCGCGCGCTCCACAGAACCCGAACTCATGTTTGGCAATGACGCCGACGACATGCGCTCGTCAAATCGCGGCATTGACCCGCGCGTGATGATCTACGACCTCAGCAGCGATGCCATTGCCCACGCCACAGGTCGGATTGAACTGGTAAACGACGTCAAAAACAAAATCCTCGCAAAGTACGACACACCGGGCAACACCTATCACGAACTGAGATCGGCCTATCTCATTCTCTCGGCGCAGCATCGCAATGCCGCAACCGTACTCTCCCGTTATATCGGCGGTATTTACGTTGACCGCGCGGTCATCGGCCAACCCGGTGCAACCCGTCCATTCACGCCAGTTGCTCTCGCCGACCAGAAACGCGCGATGGACGCACTTGCCAAATACGTCCTATCGCCCAAAGCATTTGATATGCCTCCCGAACTCTATAACCATTTGCAGAAACAACGACGCGGATTCGACTTCTCCCGCGCCCCAGAAGACCCCAAAATTCACGACCGCATAATCGGCATTCAACAACGCGTCTTCAGCCATCTCTTACACCCTATAGTCCAGGCCCGCCTGCTCGACACCGCGCTCTATGGCAACGAATATGCACTGTCCGATATGATGGCCGACTTGACCGATGCCGTCTTTGCGGCAGACGCCAAAGACACGGTCAATTCTTTCCGCCAGAACTTGCAGGCCGAATACGTCAATCGCCTCATCGACATCATCGACCCCGAAAGCAAGCGGATCTATGCATCTCGCGCCGTCGCACTACACAACCTCAAAACCATTCAAAACATGCTCAAAATAAAAAAAACAACCGATGCAAGCACAGAAGCTCACACCGGCTATATCCTCCACATGATTGAACAGGCACTGGATAAACGTTAGACCAAAATATGTCCATCACAGACTTGCCCACGACAAACGCCATCCTCAACGGACTTTGCACCATCTTTCTTCTGTTGGGATTCATCTATATCAAACGCGGCGACATCAAAACGCATCAGAAATGCATGGTCACAGCGTTGATCTTGTCGGCTCTCTTTCTGACCTCATACCTTATCTATCACAGTCAGGTCGGCTCTGTGCCCTATCCACACCGCGATTGGACGCGCCCGATCTACTTTGCCATACTCATCCCGCACATCATCCTCGCCGCCGTCAATGTGCCCTTCATCATCGCGCTCGTCTGGCGAGCCTACAAAGGCGAATTTAATCGCCACCGCCGCCTGGCCCGATGGGTTTGGCCCAGTTGGATATTTGTCTCAATTACAGGCGTCATCATCTATCTGATGCTGTATAAATAGGGCGGATTTTAAAAAATAGGAGGGGCGGGTTTCAAACCCGCCCGTACCCAATCATGAAAATCCTGATATCCGGTGCTTCTGGCCTCATCGGCTCGGCACTCAAAACCGCACTGAGCGCGCGTGGTGATCGCGTCTTATCTCTCACCCGGGGCAATGCCCGCAACGACAGTGAAATCACATGGGATCCATCTTCTAATACCCTTGACCCCTCGCGCCTCACCAACATAGATGGCGTCATACACCTCGCAGGAGAAAACATCGCCTCCCGACGCTGGACCTCAGCGCAAAAGGCGCGCATCCGCGACAGTCGAGTACAGGGCACCACACTGCTCGCCCAAACACTCGCGTCTATATCTCCGCTGCCAAAAGTCTTCATCTCCGCTTCTGCCATCGGTTATTACGGCAACCGCCACGACGAAATCCTCACCGAAGAGAGCCAACCCGGATCAGGCTTTCTCCCCGACGTATCCATCGCCTGGGAAAACGCCGCCAAACCCGCCACAGAAGCCGGCATACGAACCGTTCACCCCCGCATCGGCCTTGTTCTGTCCCCCACAGGTGGAGCACTCGGCAAAATGCTCTTGCCCTTCAAATTGGGATTGGGCGGCATCATCGGATCGGGCAATCAATACATGAGTTGGATCACCCTTGACGACCTGGTCTCTCTATTCCTCTTTGCAATAGACAACGAATCCATCAGCAGTGCAATCAACGTCGTATCTCCAACGCCTGTCACCAATCGCGAATTTACCAAAACCCTCGGTCGCGTCTTATCTCGCCCAACAATTTTTCCGCTACCCGCATTTGCCGCCAAACTCGCACTGGGCGAAATGGCCGATGCCCTCTTACTCGCCAGCACCCGCGTTATCTCTTCACGCCTCGAAAACACCAGCTTCTCCTTTGCCCATCCCCACCTTGAGCCAGCCCTGCGCCATCTGCTTAAAAGCGGATAAGAGGTGAAGAGACCTCACACAAAGATACAAGTCTCACGTTTCACCTTCAGGAGAAATACTTATGGCCTCACATGAACCCAGCTTCAAAGATAGCGTTGACCTCATGTTTGACCGCGCAGTGGCAACACTCGATTTGCCCCCAGGACTGGCCGACCAGATCAAAATCAACAACAACATTTACATGGTGCGCTTCTTTGTAAAACTCCGCGACAGCTACCGCATCTTCACGGGATGGCGCTCTGTTCACAGCGAGCATCGCTTGCCCGTCAAAGGAGGCATCCGTTACGCACCCACAGTCAACCAGGATGACGTGGAAGCACTCGCCGCACTCATGACTTACAAATGCGCGATCGTCGATGTGCCCTTTGGCGGTGCCAAAGGTGGCCTGTGCATTGATCCCCGCAAATACAACGAGCACGAACTCGAGCTCATTACCCGGCGTTTTGCACAGGAATTGATCAAAAAGGGATATATCAATCCAGCCCTCAACGTCCCAGCGCCCGATATGGGAACTGGGGAACGAGAAATGGCCTGGATTGCAGACACATATCGCAGCCTGCACCCGGAAGACATCAACGCCATTGCCTGCACAACGGGCAAACCATTTTCCCAGGGCGGAATTCAGGGGCGCGTCGAAGCAACCGGACGGGGTGTATTTTACGGCATCAAAGAATTTTTCAACAACTCGGAAGACGTCAAAAACGCGGGACTGGAAGGCAATTTGGAAGGCAAACGCATTATCGTGCAGGGATTGGGCAATGTGGGCTTTCACGCGACCAAATATCTCGAAGAAGAAGGTGACGCACGCATCATCGGCATTATTGAACGCGAAGGGGCAATCCTGTCAGAAAAGGGATTCTCAATTGAAGAAGTCGCTGCTTACCGCGCGGAATGCGGTTCATTAGAACACTTTCCGGGAGCCAGATATGTTGCAAATGGCAAAAAACTGCTCGAAGCAGAATGCGACGTGCTCATACCAGCCGCCATTGAAGGCCAGATCACACTTGAAAATGCCAGACGCATCAAAGCCCCCGTAATTGCAGAAGCGGCCAACGGTCCCATCACTTACATGGCAGACAACGTATTGCGCGAAGCCGGCAAAACCATCATACCCGACGCCTATCTCAATGCAGGCGGCGTTACAGTTTCTTATTTTGAATGGATCAAGAACCTCTCGCACATCCGCTTTGGGCGCCTCGATAGACGCCACGAAGCACATCGCGGCGCGCAAATCATCAACGCCCTGGAAGAAATGATTGGCAAACCCGTTCCAGACCATCTCAAAGCAAGACTCTCTTACGGCTCGGATGAACTGGACCTCGTGCGCTCTGGCCTCGAAGATACCATGAGCACTGCCTATCAAACCATGAGTGAAATCCACAAATCGCGCGACAACGTACCGGATTTACGCACCGCGGCATTTGTCATCGCCATAGAAAAAATTGCACGGGCATATATCGAAATGGGACTTTAAAAAAGAAGGGCGAGGCATGCCTCGCCCCTACAATCTGTGTTCATCTGCGAAAAACGCTCAAATTATTCGCGTTTTTTTCTCCGGATCACTTTCCGTGCAGCGCAAACAATCGCATCTACGGCTCCATCAACGCCCAGAAAGCCGGTATTCACTATGACAGAGTATAGATGTGGATTATCCCAATGCACCTTATAATGGCGTTTGATATACGTCCTGCGGCGCTCATCCACTTCTCTCATCCGCCTTATTGCATCCTCGTCATTAGTCAATTGATCGCGCTCTTTTACCACATCCAGCTTAAAATTTTGTGTCGCCACCACGCGCACATGCAATGTATCTTCGCGGTCTTTCAACACAGCCTGCCCGCCTCTGCCCAATATAACCACATCGCCCTGATCGGCCAACTGCGCCTCCACCTCTGCGGTCAGCTTCGCGTAAACCTCTTCATCCATGGTTATCAGTGCCTGATCCCTGTGGTCCGACAACTCGGGCACAGTCGCCGCTGCCCACCACTCGTATTCCGACAACCCCGTCAAGGTATCTGCGTATCCAGGCGTGAGGAATTTTCGCAAAATTCTCAGTGCGGGATGTTCGGGTAGCTCGTCATAGCGTTCAACTTCTGACACAGGCACTTTGGCTTTTTGTGCCACCTCCACGAGCAATTCTTTATCTATATTGTGATAGGACAGTGCCTCGGCAACCTTCCGGGCAACAGTACGTCCATCACTGCCGTATTCCCTCGAAATAGTGATAACACCCATGGCACGCCTCCTGAAAAAAGCCCAACGAGTAGGCCCGGGTTTCGAGTGAGGTACAACTGGCCGCCTCTCAGGCCAGTTCAACCCGCGCCTACCGGATAATCAACACTTTTAGCCGATCAGCAATCGGTTTGATCATATCTTCTGACAAACACATGGGATTAAAAGTCAATACGCCATCATAAACGCCCGATGTACTCACATGAATACTCGGATCACCTTCCATTAATTGCCGCGCCACCTCCACGCCTCTTTCCGCCGGAGAAAGCGCGAGTCGCAAAATGGGTATTGTGCGGTAGGCATCCATGCTAATATCGCACCCCGGCAAATCGCCTATCGCGTCTGCCAAACCCTGAAGGCACTGCGACCAGCGAGACTGCCGCGCCTCGTCGCTCTCTGCCACGAACTTTTGCAGCGCAACCATCAGACCCGCAATCTGCTCTTTCCCCACCTTGCACGGTCGCCCAATTCCGTGCTGCGGCGCACCTGGCAACGCAGATTTATCGATCAACGCAGGCGGAGGATCCCATAAATCATAATACACATCCAGATCGAGATGCTGCAATGCGGCTGCGGAGATCAGATCGCGGCGACCGCACAAAATGCCCGCCCCTTGAGGCCCGCCAATAGTTTTACCGCCACTAAAACAAACCGCATCGGCACCTTCGCTGACAAACCGCTTCAAATTTGCCGCTGGCGGCAACTGCCCAGCAGCATCGACAATGACCGGCACGCCGTGTTTGTGCGCCACAGCCGTCACCTGTGGCAAAGGCGGTTGTGCGAAAGACTGCGCCACATAAACAATCGCCGAGGTTTGATCGGTCATCGCATCGACAATTTCCCAAGCCTCTGTATCGCGCACCCCCGCGCCACTAAACCGATCTGGAATACCCACCTCGATGAGCGTCACGCCCACCGAACGCACCGCGTGATCGTAAAAATTGCGATGTGACCGGGGCATAATCACCTCATTTTTCATCCCCGATGTATCGGGCAATCGGTTCATCTTTCCCGGATCCATACCCGTAACACACGCCGCCGTCGCAAGCACCAGACCCGCCGCAGCACCCGATGTCACATACCCGGCTTCGGCACCTGTCACCTCGGCAATCAACTGCCCTGCCCCCGCCTGTAGCTCTGCAATATCCACACACACCTGCGCAGCCTCGCGCATGGCATCAATCACATCCTCGTCCATGCGCGCCCCGCTCAAACGCGTAACTGGCCCAGCAGCATTGATAATAATACGTACGCCCAACTGTTCAAAAATAGACGCCATGTTACCCCTCTCTCGCTTTTAACGCCTCCAACCTCTAAACTGTTTCAACCTCGCGCATCATTTTTTACTTCATTCAATATGATTGTCCTCATGACTGCTGTCAAGTAGAACTGCCCACCGCAAACCCCTTGCCCGATTTTGTGATGTTCCTTACCATGTGCCGGTTCACAACCATCCAATGAACGAGGTAATCTATGCAAATACTCGAAGCCACGCCAAATCGCTTTCAGGGCATTGAACTCGATCCTACTGCGCTGCCGCACGATCCCGAGGAATTTCGCATGCGCCTTTCCGCATCTCTCCAGGAGTGGAAACGCGAGGCATTTAAGCTCGTCTGGATCAACATCCCCATTGAACGGGCAGCACTCATTCCAGTGGCAACACAAGCGGGATTTTCATTTCACCACTCGGGAACAGATTATCTTGTACTCACCAAACAACTCGAGCCCAATGCCTTCATACCCGAATACGCCACGCATTACATAGGCGCGGGCGGGGTCGTCATCAATGAGCGCGAAGAACTCCTGGTGGTCAGCGAATTGCACCGAAGCTCTACAAGGCCCTACTACAAATTACCCGGGGGTGCCCTGCACCCGGGCGAACACATCGCCGACTGCGTCCAGCGCGAAGTCTTCGAAGAAACCGGCGTGCGTACAAAATTTGAAAAACTGGTCTGCTTCCGGCACTGGCACGGCTACCGCTACGACAAATCGGACATCTACTTTGTCTGTCGTCTCTCGCCCCTGAGCGAAGACATTTCCATACAAGCCGAGGAAATCGAAGAATGCCTCTGGTTGCCCGTCCCGGAGTATCTCTCCAGCAAAATTGTCAGCACATTTAACAAACACATTGTCAAAGCCGCTATCGAAAGCCCCGGCGTCACCCACATGGAAATCGAAGGCTACTCCGACCCCAAACGCCACGAAATTTTCATGCCCAATGGCATGGCAAAAAATATCGTCTGAATCAGGATGGGCAGGATTAAAGGATGGACAGAGCCTGCACTGGAGTGACTCTATCCAGTGATAAAAACCCGCAGGGCGGAGGAATTGAGCGAGGACTATAACTGCTGACCGCTGAAAGCTAAAAAATGATCACATTGAATAAATGGCGACGCGGATTTTCATTCGCGCCCGAAGGGCGAAATGATTTGACCATGTACCTCTGGTTCTACGAGTGGAACATGTTTGAAGCCGTACACCCGGGGCAGCACACGGGCGGGGATCATGTGCCGCGAAAAACACTGGACGACAATGCGGGCGTCCTCGAACATCCCGACCTCGGTCTGCATCTCAACGTCACAGGCAGTGAAAATGGGGCGGATCTACTACTCTCTATCGCCAACAAAACCGACCGCACCTGGCCCGAAATTGCCGCGATCATCCCCTGTTTTAACCCCGGCAAACAGCCCGAAGTCTCCGAAACTCCAGCATTTTTTGACGACGACCACGAGCGCACCTATTTCCTCGCCGAAGAAGGCCTGGTCCCCCTCATCCACCGCGACATTCACTACAACCACACATTTCGCGACGCAATAGATACCGAAACCGTCTGGTCTGACAAATGGCCCACATCGCCCACCAATGCCACAGGCGGCATTCTGATGCGCGAATCCACAGATCGCACATGGATTGCGGGCATAGCCTGGACAGACTTTCTCTCCGTTCAAGGTCACAACCCCTGGCGCTGCATGCACCAGTCAATTCGCGCAGGTGCCCTCGCGCCCGGAGAAACCGCGACAATACGCGGCAAAATCTACCTCTTTGAAGGCACGCGCCACGACTGCATCGAAAAATTTAAATCGGACTTCATATATTAAAAAATACCGGGACACAAAATCATCCCGGTATTTCTCTTGTCGGATGCTGATGTACGGGCGGGTTTTGAGCGATGTACAACTGCGACAGCAGTTCAACCCGCCCCTGCTCATACTTTTGCCACAGGGAACTGTATTTCCGTCACATAATCCTTGGGATTGCCATCGGGTCTAAATTGCAAATACACTTCCCTACTCGGTCCGGTGATCTCATAGCCGTTGGCCTCAATCCATTGAACGCCCGCTTGATAGGCCTGCGGAAAGCCTTCAAAGCCTCCGTGATGTACCAGACACGCCATTTGATCACCCGGCAACTCGCGGACCTTGACGTCATCACCTTCTGGTATGGTTTTTTTGATCGGCACGCTTGCCTCGGGTTTAAAATTTTCATGCCATACCGTAATCCCCGGTCCCGCAAACTGTCCTTTGTGTTTCACAATATGGGCGACAACCCCATTGTACAGGCGATCCATCACAGAACCAATGGCTGAAAAGTGTGGAATGGCCTCCTGTTTGGAAGCGACCAGAACCGGTTCAACTGTTTTGATGACAACTTCATAATCTGGCATTTTATCCTCCATTTCGATAAGACTCAGTCGGGCTTCCACGCGGGCAACACGTTCCCGGATATCTCTCGCCAAATCTTCGAGTTCGACCTGTTTCTGCAAAAGCATATCGCGCAGTTGATCCGCCGAAAGATCTTCTTGCAGCATTTGATCAATCTGGCTCAACGACAAGCCCAGGTCTTTGAGAGCCAGCAGGCGATTGAGCCGCGGGAGTTGCTCGAATGAGTAAAAGCGGTAGCCGGTTTGCTCATCGATGTAATCGGATTTGAACAAACCGATTTCGTCATAGTAGCGCAATGTCTTGACCGGCACATCGACAAGCCTGGCAAATTCTCCAATCTTGAGCATGGATTTTCTCCATGTGATACGGGTGTTTGAAGGCCTTCAACGGACAATATACACCTTCCAGTAACTGGAGAGTCAAGGGCGAAAACAAAAAAAATTAAAAAATGTACTCCGAACTCCTCAATCGCCGTTTCATCGCCCTGCTCATTGTCTCTTTTTTTAGCAGCTTTGTCTCTGCCCCCCTCAACACCCTCTTGCCCGTATATGTTGAAGCAGATCTGCTCGGTACACCCTTCTTTTCCGGGGGATTGCGCGCAGCATTTCTCATTTTAGGCGGTGTCTTTGCCGTGCCTGCGGGCCGCCTTGCCGACGCCTGGGGCGTCAAACCCGTTTACGTCCTCGGTACTTTGGGACCTATTCTCGCCGGCGTTATTTTTTCCAGCGGCGATCCCCTCCTCCTGACTGCCCTGTGTACCGGCATTGGCATCTCATCTGGATTTAACAGCGCCGGAGGGCAAAGCTATCTCATCAGCGCAGCCCCATCCTCTGTCATCGGCATCGCATCAGCAGGTTATTTCCTCGGCAACACCCTCGGGGCCGCTTCGGGAAATCTTCTCTCTGGCCCCATCGCCGATGCGTATGGATTTCAAATCCTCGGTTTTGGCATCACACTTGCAGGGGTAGTGCTCATTCTGATAAGCATTCTGACTCTCCCCGCGATACCCTCGCCAAAATCTGGTAAAAATGGTCGCAACCTATCCGAATTCATACAACTGTTCCGCCGTCTCGACGTGTGCCTCCTGCTGGGCATTCGCTACCTGCCCACCAGCTATTGGGGCACCGTCACCCTGCTCTTGCCCCTGCTCATTTTTCGCATTGCGGGCACCAGCGCCGCAGCCACGGATTATACTGCCATCAGCCTGACCATTGCGGCCTGTTTTCAGGTCCTCACCGGTCGGCTTTGCGACCGCATTGGGCGCTGGCGTCCCATCCTCGTCTCCGCATCGCTCGTCGCCATCAGCGCCCTCGGCCTCGCCCTGACCGCGCACACCCTTACTGGCATCTACGTCTTTGGTATTCTCGCAACCGCCTCCGCCTGGTCTCTTTCGACCACCATGCCGGGCCTCATACAATTGATCGCCCGCGAAGACGAAAAAGGCCGCGTCGTTGGCGCAGCCCACCTCGCCTGGAGCCTGGGCATGCTCTCCGGCAGCCTCGGTGGTGGAAAACTCATCGACTGGGGTCCCATCTGGCCCTTTGGCATCTCCGTCTTATTTTGTCTCGGCGCACTCGCCTGTGGTATAGGTCTCTTTCGCCTATATAGAAAACAAGAAAACCCATTAAATTGAGGAAACACCATGAATAACAAACCACTAAAAATCATCGTCTTTGGTGCCCACCCCGACGATTGCGATATCAAAGCGGGCGGCATCGCCATCAAATACGCGAACCTCGGTCACAAAGTAAAATTTGTCTCTGTCACCAATGGCGACGCGGGGCATCACGAAATCGGCGGCGTTGAACTCGCCCATCGCCGCCGCGCCGAAGCCCAGGCAGCAGGTGCAGTCGCGGGCATTGAATACCGCGTAATCGACAACCACGACGGCGAACTTGAGCCCACCCTTGAAAACCGCAAAAAAATCATCCGCCTGATTCGCAACTATACGCCAGACCTCATCCTGACCCATCGCCCCAACGACTACCACCCCGATCACCGCTACACATCCATCCTCGTACAGGACTCGGCATACATGGTCACTGTACCCAACATCTGCACAGACACCCCCGCCCTGTCGTACAACCCCGTCATCGCGTACCTGAGCGACAACTTCCAAAAACCGCAACCATTTTCTCCCGATGTCGTCATAGCCATAGACGATGTCATCGAAAAAAAACTCGACATGCTACACTGCCACACATCGCAAATGTACGAATGGTTGCCCTTCAACGCGGGCCACCTCGACCAGGTACCTGAATCGCCGCAAAGCCGCCGCGAATGGTTGCAGCATCGCCTCAACCAATTTCGCGCCGTAGCGGATCGCTATCGCGACCTATTGATCAAATACTACGGACAAGAACACGGCTCAAAAATCCAATATGCCGAAGCTTATGAAGGCTGCGAATACGGCAGCGCGCTCACAGATGACAATATCCCAAAACTTTTCCCCTTTTTCTAAACTCCACTGACCAAAAATAAAAAGGGCGCGTCAAAACGCGCCCTTTTCTCGTGCTATCTGTGTTGAATCATTACTCAAAAACCTCAAACTTGCCATCCTTGACAATCAGTACCGCCGGATCGTAAACCGCATCTCCATTGGCGTCAAAAGAAAACGCGCCCAAAATCGTATCCAAATTCTCAATCTGAGCCAGCGCGTCCCGAATCGCGCGCGAATCAGAGGACTGGGCATCTGCAATAGCCTTTGCGAAAATATGAACCGTCGCGTAGGACACTGCGGCGTATCGGCCCGGCTCGGCACCGTATTTCGCCATATAATTCTCAACAAAGGCGCGATTGGCCGGTACATTGCCCGTACTGCTCCAAGAAGTAAAACTAATTGCCCCCTCAGCCGCCGCTCCAGCGCGTTCTACCCCGTCCAGAGTGAGCAAAGGAATCAGAATAGGAATACCGTGTTGCCCCCCATCGATCAGAGCCTGTGCCCGCCCTGCTGATATAGCCGAAACAAAAATCGCATCTGGATTCAGTGCCACAATCCTGGAAAATTGCGCGGAAAGATCCATAGCACCGGTTTCAAAAGTCTCAGTGGTCAGAACCTCGACGCCATTCTCACTGAAGGCCTGCTTTAGCACTTCGTCGCTGCTCTGCGAAAAAACATCCATGCTTTGAAACATCGTGGCCACGCGCTCATAGCCCAATTTTTCCCGCGTCAGTTTTACACTCCCCGGAATCAACGTATCAACGGTAAGACTGACGCGAAAGACAAAATCGCCAATCGCGCTAAGGCCGCGTGCGGCCGAGGTAGGACTAATCGCCACAACCTCATTTTCCTGCGCAATGGGAAATACCGCGCGCACCATAGTAGAAGTATAAACACCGAGAATAGCTGGCACGCCATCTTCGTGAATAAGTTTATTATACGCCGCAGTAGCACCTTCTATGGTGCTCTGATCATCCTCGACAATAAACCTCAAGCTCGCATCACTCAATTGTGAGTTCACCTCTTCAAGAGCCATTTCAAAACCATTGATAAACCCCTGTCCAATCTCGGATAACCGCCCTGTTTTGGACACGACCAGGCCAACGGATATGAGTTTAGACGTACCCGTCACCTGCGCCATCCCACCAATGGGCAACGCTACTGTTGACGTGTAGCCCCCATTGATTGGGATACTCGACCAGCGCCCCATCACAGAGCCATCCTGAGACGCACGCGCCTGATAATATCCACTCGTCTGACCGAATATCTCCACCGTGACGCGCCCCATATCATCGGTCATATCCGACCACTGATAATCCGGAGCCTGCCCGGCAACAGAACGCGCAAACTCGACCATCACACCAGCCACAGGTGCGTCATCTTGCGACACAGTCGCCACCACCATCGCCTGAGACATACCACCGTCCGCTACGGCTATCTTACTCAGCGGACGTCCAATCCGTTCCTCCACCTCGGAAGACTCCATCCCACGCTCACCGCCACAGCCCCACATGAAACCCGCGGCGAGAACGACCACCATCACACTGCGAATCCTGCTCAACATAACGATCTCCTCCTGAATAATAATTGCATACGAATTTCTGCGCCACAAAATATACTCCACGCACAGATGTCACACAAACTAAAACGCGCTGACCATCCGCACATGCACCATCCCCTGTCCCAAACTCTCACCGCGTGGCAAACCATAATCTATCCCAACTGCCCCCATCCGTCCATTTGCCAAAAGCCCCACGCCATAGGACACGGGCCATGAACGCGACCCTGCCCCCTCAATCCTTCCCGCATCGACAAAAGCAAAAAGACGCGCTTTCGGTCCCAGCAACCACCGCCATTCCACATTGACCCACCCCGCATTCGTCCCCCAAAACACCTCTTCCCGATAGCCCCGCAGCGATTGCGCCCCACCCAGCCAGATACCGGCAGTCTGCGGCACATCCCCTTTCTGCCCCACCCACAAAGCACGCGCCCGTCCCGCAATAACAGACCGCCTGCTCACAGGCAAAAACACCTGCCCATCAACACCCCACTGCACGCGCCTGATCCCATCTGAAACCTCGCCAATCTCTCCCTTGATCTCCGCCTGCCAACCACTCATAGCACGCCCTCGCCGATCAAACCGAACACCCGACTCGAGAGACCACATCCTCTCGCCCTCGAAAAACCCCAACCCCGAAGAATCGGGCAAAACGCGCCTGTGTGCAACCCCGCCAAAAAATCGCGTGCCCTCCCCCACAGAAACATCTGCGCCTCCCCCAAACTTATGCGTCACATACCCCGTACGCGCAACCATTTCCACTACCCCCCAACCGGAAAGCGGACTATTTAACACATAAGGCTCGCGATAGGAAACCCGCAAATTTGACAAACCCACCCCCCGCCGTGACCACAGCGCGTAACCCTCTCGCCCCCCACCGGAAAAATTCAGAACATCGAGCGCGATCTCCCCGGTCAGACCCTGTCCAGAACCCACACCGAGTACCCCTTCAATACGCGTGTGGCGCGACTCCTCCACACCGATCACAAGCGCCATCTCATCACCGGTAACTACGAGTTCAGGCGTATAAACCCGGTCAATAAACGGCAAATTTTGCAACTGCCTCACAAAAGCATCCACGCGCCGCTGGTCATAAACTTCCCCTGCGACAAACGAAATATGCCGCAACAAAACATCTTCCCGCGTCGTTTGATTGCCCTCAAACCGCACCGCATCGACATGCACCAGAGGACCAGGTGACACCACCACATACACGCGCGCACCATCACTATCAAATCGCACATCTGGATGCAACGCGCAAAACGGATAGCCCCGATCTTCATAAAAACGCAACAAACGATCCAACCGCTGGTCCAAATCGCTTTCGATCAACACCATACCCCGCGTCAGGCCAAAAGCCCCTGATAGATCAAAGACCGGATCACCCTTTATCTCCACAGACGCGACCCGCGTTCGCGCCCCTTCGACAATAGCAAAAGCCACCGTCGCATCTTCCCCCCGCATAGCAATCCTGGGAAAAGCCACCGCCACCCGCCAGAATCCACGCGCCTGATACCCCTTCAAAATTCGGCGAACATCCTTTTGCAACAACGCCGAATCCACCGCAACGCCCGCCCGCGTAACCAACCACCCCCGCACATCGCGCGCACTTACAGATCGCGCCCCTTCAACCTGCACGCGCTTCACAATCGCACGCACCTCTCCCCCCGCGCTGGACGCGACACAGACCAGCAACACCGCAAAAAGCAAGCATCGCCACACTTTTATGTACGCACCTGTATTCATCTACCTATTCTCAGCCCCAATCGCGGCAGGGATGCCGCTCCTACATTTGATTTTTCATCTGCGTCTATCTGCGTCTATCTGCGTCCATCTGCGGATCAAAACACCGCCCGCATCTCCACGCGCCCGAGATGTATGGTCTGACGAGCCGGTCTTACGCGACCATCGTACATCACCCGCGCCGATACATATTTGCCAAAGCGGTAATCCATCCCCAACCGCCACGCCCAATTCTGCCCCTGGCGATTACCCCTTGCCAACCCCAAAAATAAGGGTGTTATATCCGTCGCCCAAACCCGCGTCCAATCCAATCGCCCGCGCAATCGCCCGCGACCGGGCAAAGCGTAAATCACCTCTGGCCGGACACCGACATGCCACACGCGCAACGCCCGGATACCTTCCCAATCTCGCCCGCTCAAAACGCCCAAACGCAAATACCATTTATGCGCGGACCTGAACGCACAGCGCAGCGCACCACTCGCACCATCAATGCGATAGGCAAAAGCCCCTGCGCCTTCGCGCGCTCTGTGTCCCAGATCAAATTCCGTCTCCAATTCAAGGCGATTGACAGGTCTCAATTTTCCCAATGCACCACCCTGCACAAAAACTTCAGCAGCACCTCCGTAAAACGCCCGATTGACCTGATCGCGCACGCGCGCAGTCAAACGCAACGATCCACGCCTGTGATACCGAAACAAATAAAGACGCACCAGTCCATCCCTGCGAGCACCCAAAATCCCGGCATCTGCATCAAAACCAAACAGATCCCAGGGAGCCGCGTGCCTGGTTCCAACCGCAATCTGCCGATCCGCACGCAACGACGCATCCAGCGCAACAACGGATAAAATGTGCTCATCTCCAATCAAACGCCGAAAATCGATTTCCACGCGCATGCCCAGCGCACCATCGCGTGCAGGGGCAAACTGCCCATAATCATAAACCCGCACATAATTGCCATCGACATCGGGCACAAACTCTTCCTCATCGCGCAAACCATCGCCATTGGCATCCTCCCAAATATATTCCCCCAGCCCGGACGCCACCTCGACAAAAATGGGCTGACTGACCCGCGTACTCGAAACGCGATACGTTATCTGATGCGATGAGCCAGGACGATTATGCCCCAACCGCACGCGCCCCAGATGCGTCATTTGTTGGTGCTCGCGCCCGATATGAATGTTCCCATGGGTATAAGAACCAGAAAAAATCCAACCTCTCCAATTTGTCATCTGTGCCCTGTGGGTGTGCAACCACCCGCGCAAACTATCCTGCCATACCGTTTCTCGCTGCCTGAACTTTCGATATTTTAACTCCGATACCCACGACCAATTTCGCCCTTCGCCAACGCCCATGTGCCACACCAACTCCTGCTTGTCAATCCCTTGAGGCAAAACGCGCGGACGTGTGGCATAAAAAAGCGAACTGCTACCCACCCCATCACCCACCCCATTTTCCAGCGAAAAACGAAACCCCGGCACAACACCCCCCACCGACACTTCGACTTGCCCCTCGTGCCGGCGCATCTCGCCGCTACCGCGCCCGAGCGACTCATAGCGGTACATCCCCACAGGCGAATGAATCCCCACACTTTTCCGATCCGTTCGCACAGCACCCAAATGCTGTCCGTATTCCCCGGTAACGAAAAACGCCTTGCCCAAATCCCAACGCACAGCCATCTCGCCCTCGCGCTGGGCGGTTCGCGCAGTATCGGCTTGCCACCCCCATCGCCCGGCAGCCTGCCCCCGGTCCAATCTCTCAAATGCTTCAAAATTGGCTCCGACCTGGCGAAACCGACCCATAACTTCAAAATTGCGCGCTTTCCAAGCGCCATCCATGCGAAACCCGCGTCCACTTCCCATATCCCGATCACTCAGGGCAAACTCCCCAGAAATACGCGCATTTGACCACGGCGTGTACGTCGCGTACACCACCCCCAACTGCCGATGTACTGAAGCTATCCCAGGCGACAATGCAGAACGGTCAGACTCTCGAATCAGCGTTGTTCCCACAGACATCCCCTCAGCGAGAGACACGCGGGACTCCATACCCATCAGCCGACTTCTCATACCGGCATCAATCACCTGATATTCCACTATAACGCGGCTCTCGACCCCAATCGGTATTTCAGGCGTGAACGCCACATGTCCGCGCTCGTAATCAACCGTATAATCTGCCCCATCTCCGCGTCTGAGCAACCGCCCATTGAGATACACCCGCTCGGACTCTGGCACAATTTGCCCCCTCAACCCACCCCCCGACAATGAATAAGGCCCCTGAAACCCCTCAACCGTCACCAGCCGCCGCGTTTCCCATCGCCCCCGCGACACCGCTCCAAAAGCCGCAACCTGACCCTTCTCCCGATGAGCCAACACGCGCGCGCCCTGCAACTGCCTTCGATAGCGCCCAAACACAGTCCCGTCAAACGCCATATCGAGATCGCCGAGCGTAGCCGATACCTGATTGGCATTAACCTGGAAAAACACGCGATCCAATTCTTGCAACCGCTTCGACGCACCTTGCTCTCCTATAGGCAAATTGCGATCGGACAGCACAGCCAACAAATTGACCCCCTCGGCAACCTCGCCCGAAATACGCAACTGCAAAGCCTGATGAACCGCGTGTTGAGACCCCGCAGTTACAGAAATACTCTTATGACCGCCAATCGTCAATTTCTGCTCTTCATCCCTATCTCGCACAACAGGTGGCGCAAACACACGCACAATCGGTTGATCCCCATCACCTTTCCCCGGTTGAAATTGACGACGCTGAACCACAGGCGCGGCCACCAGAGGACGCTGCCTAAAACGCACCACAATCTCCACACCCCGCGCAACATCCCGCAAAAGCGTCAGCAACGCGCGATCGGCATCTACCACATAATCCCGGTCCCGAATGAACAACACCCCATCTACCCAAACCCGTTCGCTCGCCGCCTCAATCGCACGGTCAGAAACCGCAAAAGGCCCGCGGCTCCCATCCGCTTGAAACACCCGTTCCCCATCGAACAACGTAAACTGCTCTGGCACGGGAACCTGCGCGTGTGCCGTCACAACACAGGCCAAAAAAAATACAATACCCTGAGCAATACGAAGGGTGCTAAAACTCATCTCTCGCGTCTCGCTTCTAAAAAAAATAGGACATCCCGCCCCGCGGAACATCCCGGCCTGTTGTGTTAATGCGGTCTGCCCATGAATACGGGCAACCACGAAGGTTGCCCCTACATTATGGACGGGCGAAAAAATTTTCGCCCCTACGTCTCACTTCATCCTTCCCAATTCACAGCCCCTCTTTTCATCTGCGTTCATCTGCGGACCCTTGAAACTTGCAATTGCAACTTCTGAATGCGCCCATTGCCCGAATCCAGAACGAACAGCCTGCCAGCGCGTCCAAGCGCGACACCCCGGGGAAATTGAAATGCCATCGCACCCTTTCCCGGATCGGGACCGCCCAAAGAGCCAGCAACACCGCCTGAATCGAGATCAAACACCACAATGCGATGGTGGCCCGTATCCGCTACAATCAACGTCCGCTCAGGTCCTAAACAAAGTGCCGAAGGCTGCAATAAAACATCTTCTCCCATTGTCTTTTGAAAATTGCCAAATCTGTCGAACACCGCGATCCGATCATTCTCACTATCGCAAACATAAACCACCTCACGTCCCTCTATTGCGATCCCCAAAGGCCGCCGCAAATTGCCAGCCCCATACCCAAACCCGCCAAAACTGCGATCAACGCGGCTATACGTATCGATCTGCACCAGTTGATCCGCATCGATATCGCTCACCAAAATCTCATCTGCATCTGACACGGCAATACCACTGAGCGTACCCAGATCCATAGAACCACCAGCATCCGCACCCCCAATCACCGATAGGAGACGCAAATTGAGATTAAACACCTGAATGCGGCGATTTCGGCCATCAGCCACATAAATCTCCAACCCCTTGCTCGCGGCAATACCACCCGGTTTATTAAATTGTCCATCTTCCCAGCCCGGTCCCCCCACTGCCCTCAAAAAGGTGCCAGTTGGAGACAATTTTTGGACGCGATCATTCCCGGTATCCACCACAAACACATTGCCCGACGTATCCAGAGTCAATCCCTCGGGATCGAGAAACTGCCCATCGCCACCCCCTATTTCGCCAAAAACAGCCTCAAAGCGAAACGCGACCTGCACCTCTGCGTTGGCCATGCCAACCCATGCAAATACAATCAGGATGCAAAAAATACGTCCCATAAAATCATCCCTCATCTCAGATCAGCGCGAAACACTTCGGCCTTCTCGCTTATACCTATCGAGCAATGTTTTGAGTTCTTCAACAATCTCGGGATATTCCGCATAACAGTTAAATCGCTCAATCCGATCGCGTTCGAGATCAAAAAGTTCGCCCGGATGATCGTGTGGTACATACCCGCGTTCTTCCACAAACCAACCCGGCTCTTTATTATCATCCCCACTCGGCGCATCAATCAACACCCAGCGCCCCTTCCGAATGGCGAACTTCCCTCGAATACTGTGATGCACAGTTGCCTCCCGGATGGGCGTATCAACAGTCTCATCTAAAAGCGCGGGCAATATATTATAACTATCTTCACCCATGTCTTCCGACAAAGACGCGCCGTTTATCGCCGCCGCCGTAGCCATAAAATCGGACAGACAAATCACCTCATCGCAAACCCTGCCCGCCTCAATCTGACCGGGCCATCTAACAACAAACGGAACCCGATGCCCGCCTTCCCACACATCGCGTTTCAACCCCCGCAAACCATCCATGCTGTAATGACCGTATTCCTGGATCCGTCTATACGCAAAATTTTCCGGCCCATTATCGCTGGTAAAAATAATCAGCGTATTCTCGGCAATCCCTTTTCGATCAAGCGCCGCCATCACCTCGCCCACAGTCCAATCCACTTCACACACAAAATCTCCGTATTCACCCGCCTCGCTCATACCCTTAAACTCATCTATTGGCACAATCGGCGTATGCGGCGCAGTCAGTGGAAAATACAAAAAAAACGGTTGCTCATCCGCCGCCTCAATATATTGTACCGCGCGCCGGGTCAACTCGGGCATCACCGCCTCCAGAGACCACCCCGGCGCCATAGCCCCGGGCGATCCAAACATCTCCTCGGGCTTCTCCTCAACTGGCTCATCCACCAACCGATCATTTTCAAACCAGGTATAGGGCGGAAAATTGGGCACATCATCGCCAAAATAATAATCAAACCCGCATTCTATAGGCCCGCCAGTGACTGGCTTACTAAAATCGATATTCTTGCCCAATTCATACCGCTGATCCCTGCCCAACACCCCGTATTCCGCGCCTTCATAAGCCGCACGCCCATCCTTCGTATCCCAGTGCCATCCCAAATGCCACTTCCCAATACAGGCCGTGCGATACCCCTGATCTCGCAACAATGCCGCCACCGTCGTACGCCCCGGCTCAATCAAAGGCGGATCCCAGGGCCACAACACGCCGCCCTTCAACCGGGTGCGCCAGGAATATCGCCCTGTAAGAATCGCATAGCGCGACGGCGTACAAACGCTGGACGGCGCGTGGGCATCGGTAAAACGCACCCCCTGCGACGCCAGCCGGTCCAGATTGGGCGTTGGGATTTTAGACTCTGGATTCTGGCAAGCCAGATCCCCATAGCCCATATCATCAGCCAGAATAAAAATGATGTTTGGATTGCGTTCTGTCATGAGAATTAGTCCTCAGCGGTAAAAGGTAAGACGCCCCATTTCTCAGCCGCTTGCCTTTGTGTTCATCTGTGGTTGCTTTAACTCACCTCAAATTTTCAAATTCGCCTGAATACTCGCCACTGCCCGCTCGACATCTTCTCGATGTCCAAACGAACTCAAGCGAAAATAACCTTCGCCAGCAGGTCCAAAACCAGAACCCGGTGTACCGACGACATGGGCTTCTGACAACAACTTGTCAAAAAAGTCCCACGACGACATACTATTCGGTGTCTTGAGCCACAAATAGGGCGCGTGTACACCGCCAAAAACCGTTATCCCAAGACTTCTCAGACCCGCCCGAATAATGCGTGCATTTTCCATATAATACGCAATCAACTCCTGGCATTCGCGCTCGCCTTCTTCTGTAAACACCGACAAAGCACCCAGTTGCACAATATTCGAAGCTCCATTAAAAAACGTATTTTGGCGCCTGCCCCACAGCGTATTCAATTTGCCCGCCCCTGCATCTTCCACAATAAGATCCATCGGCACAATCGTCCACCCCAGACGCACACCCGTAAACCCGGTATCTTTTGAAAAACTATTGATCTCAATCGCACAGGACTTTGCCCCCTCAACCTCGTAAATACTCCGCGGCAAATCCGCATCGGAAATATACCCGGCATAAGCTGCATCGTAAATAATCACCGCCTTGTGTTCTATGGCATAATCTACAAACGCCTGAAGCTGCGCCCGGGTAGCCACAGCACCCGTCGGATTATTCGGACTACAAATATAGATCAAATCCACTTTTTGATCTGGCACCTCGGGCATAAAACCATTCTCTTCTTTACACGGCATATAAATCAGTCCTTCGTACTGATCGTTCACCGCCTCGCCCGTCCGTCCGGAAATCACATTGCTATCAACATATACCGGATATGCCGGATCCTGCACAGCAATCACATTATCCATACCAAAAATCGACTGGATATTCGCCGAATCCGACTTGGCTCCATCACTCACAAAAACCTCAGACGCATCGAGTTCAACCCCGTACTTTGCATAGCGTTTCGCCAGAGCCTCCCGCATCTCCGGCTCGCCTTCTCCGCCATCGGCATAGCCGCGATACGTCTCCACACGCGCCATCTGATCCACCGCATCGTGCAAACCGGCAATCACGCTTTTGGTCAGTGGTTCAGTCGTATTGCCAATGCCCAACCGCATCACGGACACCTCTGGATGGGCATCGAGAAAAACCTGCGTCCGCCGCGCGATCTCGGGAAACAAATATCCCGCAGCCAATTTGTCATAATTTGCATTAATACTCGCCATGTAATCTAAATCCTTTCGCGTCATAGTTCGCCAATCAACAACATATCGCGCCAAAAAATATAGACGCAACGCCCAAAAGTCAAAGACCAAAAATGTATAGACGCTTTATGCAGCAGAATCATTGCATTTGTTTTTGATCTTGTACTTTCGTAATTTCTAATGTACACATCTTACCTTTTACCAGGAGCACACATGGGATACACAGCTCAAGTGCGCGAATTTACAATGGCCTGTAACGACGGCCTGCCAGCGCATCCGCAAAACATGACAACAGAAGGCATCGCATTTATACGAGAAATGGTCAACGACGAACTCGACGAGCTAATGGCGGCACAAACCGTCACAGAACAGGCTGACGCGCTCGTCGATGCGATTTACTACATCTGCGATTTCGCCGTACGCAACGGCATCAACCTCGATCCGCTCTTCGACATCGTCCACAATGCAAACATGCAAAAAGTTGTAAACGGAAAAGTCATTCGCCGAGAAGACGGCAAAATACTCAAACCCGAAGGATGGGAAGACCCCGCGCCCAAACTCATAAAAGAAATGACCCGCCAGGCGCGCGAAGGCGGGTTTGACAATCATCCATAATGACCCACTCTAAGGACACCCCCATGATCTTTCGACTATTTTCCACAATTTTGCTCATAATCTTCGCCCTGATCGGCACAGTAGCTGGCAATGCCCTCCGCATGCTATTCGATAAACCCTATCGCAAACGCCACAGTACATCTGATACAGATGACTTCATGGTCACCGCTGTAATCAGCAACAGCCTCATAGCTGCGGCCATCGCCTTCTTTTCAGGTGCGCGATTCATAACCGCATTTGTAGGCGGTGCCGTGCTAACCGTTATCCTGGGCGACCGTCTCGACCGCGACCCCTTTCAAGAAACTGTATCTCTGGAAAAAGAAGACGAAGAACTCGCTATCAAATAGCCCCGCCAGTGATACGAAAAAAAACAGCCCATCCAACTTTTTGGACGGGCTGTTTTGTTAAACTACACGAGTATATTCGGCCTTAGTGATTGGTCAGTGCAAACACGCTATTTGCCATCCAGGAAGCGAACCTAATTCATCGCGGCAAAAGAGACTACCCATATCAATCTTACTTGCGATTGTCATTGCGGCATGGTTTTAGCCGCCACGCGCAAGCACAACGCCAGTAATCCAGAAGGTTTTGCTGTTCATGTCTATATGGGGCATGATTTACGCCACGATGCACTAAGGAGACACCCTGGTCCGATAAGCCTGGCGTGGATGATTAGGCTTGTCTGGAAAGCGTGACTCAAGTTCTCCGCTATGCATCATCGGAGTAATATAACCCGCCGTTAGTTTGCTTTGACCGATATTGAGAAACCGGGCAATTTCAGCGGAAGTTACCCACTCTCCTTGATTGCATATTAAATGGATGATGGGGCGCACACGCACACGACGCGGCCGTTTTCCAAGTTTTGCAATACGCGCTCTAATATAATCGGGAAGCTCCCCCCCATCCGCATCGAACTCCCTCCCATCCGTGCTGAACTCCCCCTCATCCGCACCAGGCTTACCTGTATCCAGGCCGAACTCCCTCCCATCTTTCGCTCTGGACTCTCCGGTTTCCAGTTTGTAATCTCCAACTTGCGATGTCAGAACAGAAGTCAACGTGTAGTAGCTATTGGGACCATGAGAATGAAGCTCCAGCAAATCTCGGTCGCGGAGGCCGCGCAAAAGATAACTGGCATTTAAGGTATCGAGACCGGATAAAGCACGCATCTGTAATCGCGGTGCGCGATGGCATTGAGTAACGCCTCCAGCCATGCGAAATCCGGATATTCGACGGACTCCTGAAAGCGACTACCCACAAGCCGCATAGGGCGTCGCAGCAAACTGCTGATAACAGTCCGAATTTCCAATATAACCGCAGGCAAATTACCTTCGCAACGCGGACGTTCTTCGACATTGTGCTCGGGTCCGGTATGTCGCTCGGTGCCAATGACGCGAAATAGACGGACACCGGCATTGGGATGGTCCGGACCATAACGGGCAAAGAGCAACTCCGCAGCATTTCGAAGCACGACCCCTCGCCCACGGCGGTCGGCCAATTTGCGCTTGAGCAAATATTCTTCATCACTCAAAGCGGATAAACCCGCCCCTTGTCGTGCGCGTTCTAACAGTCGCTCATCCAGATCAGCCAAAGTCATTGATGACCGTCGGCTCTCCCAACTCTCCGCCATACCTTCAAACTTGAGCGTATTGATTTGGCTCTCGCTGGATTGCACGGTCTGGTCACCCATTCGCAACGGGAATCCATCCCCGATTACTTGAACGGGAACATCCGAAGCCGGTACATCAAAAACAATCACTTCGCGCCCTTCAACCTGCATAACAAAACCATCGGGTTGTGCGGGCTGTAAGCGAGTGCTCGGGGTATTCAGGATATTGCTCAAAGCATCCTGCGGAAGCCGATGTCCTGTAATGGTGCGGTCATCCTCTATGCCCAGAATCAATACGCCACCTTCGGCATTAGCGAAAGCAGCGATGTACTCCGCAACCTGGTCTCGCACCGCGCGCCGGTTACGTGACCGTTTGGCCTCACCTATCCCTTCATACAACGACTTGCGATCAAAGTGCTGACCTTCGTCTTGATCCAGAAACGGCGTGATGTCGAATCGTAATTCTGCCATGAGAAATTACCTGTAATAATTTGGCTCTATAGCCCATTACTCCCGCCCAGATACTCAAAGAACGCATCTTCAAGACTGCGTTTAGTATAGCCAAATTTGTCCGCATATTCAAGACTGCAAATAAAAAAATAACCCATCCAACTTTTTGGACGGGCTGTTTTTTCACTACACGGGCGTATATGGCCTTAGCGATGTTCGGAGGTATCCGTAACTGGCGAACGTCTGTTTCTAAGTTCATCCAGCGCCTTGCTGCGTTCACTGGCGGACTTATGAAACAGACCGCGTATAGAATTTGACCTCTCGATAACCTCAGGAATATCAGAGGTATCTATCTCATCATCGGGCAGAGCCGCAAGCGCGTCCAGCTCTTCTTTCTGAGATTGTGTTAGTTTATTCCGACTCTTCATACCTTACTCTCTCACTTCGGTTTGCTTTTCGGATACAAAAATATATCGTTCAAAATGGGGTTTCAGTCAAGTAACAGCCAAGAAAAATAACCGTCGTATATTCAATAACTTATGGAAAATGTGACCTCGCATCGTTGGTCGTCAGTCAAGTAACAGTCAAGCAACCGTCAAGCAACCGTCAAGCAACCGTCAAGCAACCGTCAAGCAACCGTCAAGCAACCGTCAAGCAACCGTCAAGCAACCGTCAAACAAAGTAAAAAGATTCATTTCCATAGTCAATTAAGAGCTTGAAAAACAACGCTTCTTTACTAAATCCTTTAATAAATCCTTTAATAAACTCTCAAAATATTCTAAAATTTATTAAAGGACAAATCTTTTTAAAACAAATATTTATATATTTTTTCTTTTATATACTACCCTTTTTTAGACTCGTTTTCTTTGTTTTATTTATGAAATGTCCTTCCCTGATGTGCGTCTGAGAGCATCCATGCAGGTTGGGCACGGGTCCCCTGATTGACGATCAAACCGGAGCGACGCAGATCCTGTATGAGATTTTGAGCCCTCCACCGCTTCTGCTCCTCTGTCAGCCGATCAGGTAGCTCCGAAATCAGGGCCTGATCGATCTCTTTGCGACTGACCGGGCCATGTTCGCGGATTAAGGTTAAAATCATATCCAGGTAGTACTGCTTGTCGAATCCGCGTTCTATTAGGTAACGGTCAGTGTCATCCGTCACCTTAGCAATCGATTCAGCGACCATTAAGTTAGGGTAACGGCCTTCAACAAGACCGCTGGCCTTTAGAGAGCGATGATCTTCCCGGCTGATACGCATTCCCTTTTGCATCTGGTCAAGTAGCATAACTTGACTGAGGTTCAGGTCAGTTCGTTCCATCAGGAGCCGAGTATAGCGCTCATCAAGAATGCGACCGTGGATGCTCACAGCCACGCTATTTGTCTGTGTCAAATCGTAGTCTGGAAGCGCAAAGAAACGCTTTCTCTGTGTATCGAACATGCGCTTAATACCGCCACCCTGAGTATCAATCAGATTCAATTCAACCATGGCATCAGCTAAGAATGGATTGCGGTAGATGGCCTGGGGGGCGTCCTGTTGGATGACCGTCTCGACATCGCCGGGCAAAAAATCCCCGACATTGGTCAGCAAGATGCGGTCGGGAAATTCGACGACAACAATCCGTCCGCGCAGACGATAGTCCTGATGTGCGATGCTGTTGTGCAGGGCTTCGCGGATTACCCATGGGTCGTACTGAGTAATTTCTTGAGGGAACAGTGTCCCACTCGGCAGGGCGCGCACAGTGAGGTTGCGGACGCGCTTCAGAAGGCGGTCCCCTGCAAGCAAGAATGGCGGCCCAATGTGCTCGTAATCTAACTCGATATTGTGATCGTCCTTGAGTATCCAGGAAATTTTAGCCACCATCGGCGAGAATAGAACCGACGATTCCGGCCGTCCCAGCAACAGCAGTGCCGTATTCGTCACAGCACCCTGCCTTAGAACCCGGGCTTTGTTGAGAAACGTCGCGTCGTCCCACTCCTCAACTTCATCCGCCTGCGCCGGATGCTTGATGACGAACTGCTCGCGCGCCTTGACCAAGGCATTGGGGTCAAGATCATCAAGCCTCGCCTGTTCACACACCTCTGCAGACCAGTCGCTCCCGCGCGTCCAAATCACACGAGCCTTCTCGGGGTGCTTGCTAAGTTCGGTCTTGCTGGAACCTACGCGGATATAAGCTTTTCCGCGAAAGCTAACAGGTTGATCTCTCGCGGGGCCAACCTCAAAGACAACGACCCGACCACCCGGATGATTAACAATACGTGGCTCGAACCCTGCATTCGGATGCAACCCTGCCCCAACCCAGAGCAGCAGGTCTTGATTGCCCTTCGCTTTGGTATTATAGGGATCAAAATCTGTGCCGACAACCTCATGTGTCTCATCGGCAATACCGAAGACAAGATAGCCAGCCGTCTTGGCAGCGATGCAGGCCGAATTTGCAAGCGCGGACAGATATTCCCCGATCTGCTGAGGTTCATAGCGATTGCGCTTGAACTCCAACCATTCGGTTTCTGTCGGCATACTGCGCAACTCATCAATGAGCGCGATGTCCTGGCTTTCACTCATGTTAATATGCTCGCTTTCATCAAAATTACGCTTCTCTACACCCTTAGGTCGCAGATACAATCTTCCAAACCGCACTCGATGGTGTCGGTGATCATTTGGGTTTCCATCAAACAACCATCAAACAAATTGAAAAATAGTAAGTATTTGTATAACAATAATTTACAAAATCAAACCTATCCTGCCGAATCATTTTTCGGGTTTTCTATCAAACAACTATCAAACAACCATCAAGCAACCGTCAAACAACCGTCAATCCATCCCTTCTCCGACAAAATATCAAATGCGATCTTAATCTGACGCCGCGAAAACTGTTTCTTTCTTTCGTTCCAAGCGTAAGTATGATTCACTATGTCGTCAAAGTCCAATATCTTCTCCTCGCTGGCGATCCAATGCACCGTAGAGAGCAATTCCAGACCAAACGACGACTCGAATCCTTCAATGAGCACGGAAACCCTTTCAAACCGCGCGAGCGTTTCAGGTGCGTTTTCGAGAAACGCATGGGCATCATCGAGCGCACCCGGAACCAATTCCAATTCTTTATCGAGAGCACCGCCGCCATCGGCATAGCCAGACACCAGATGTCCCTCAACAGCGTTCAACACATGCCGCAGATTCTCAGCATAAGGGCCATAGGCGAATTGCAGTTTCAACGGCTCGCCTGCGGCCTGCATAAAATACATGAGCTTATGCACTTCCAGCAACGTTACAAATGGATCCAGTAAGCCACGCAGATAGCAGTTAATCAGCCCCACCAGCGCGGCGCGTCCGGGCGTCATCTTGGGAACTGCGCGATTGTCCATATAACCTCTATTTCTGTTGATTAAAAAGCGGTTTGGACAGATCGGTCACTGCCTCGCGCACATCTACTTTGCCCGTAACCACATCAGCGATCAACCGCGTGCGGTATTCGCCCAGCAACTCAATTTCTCGCTGGGCGCGATCAATATCGACGGTTTCACTTTCTATATAGCGTGCAATGTGTGCCTGCTCTTGCAGTGGTGGCACAGGTAAACTTAGATTCAGCACTCGTTCAACGGCAAGTCCAGGTTGGGCAGCGGCAATTGAATATTGATTCAAGTCCATCACATCCAGGATAGCAGCAAACCATTCAAGAACATAACCGGCAGATAGGGAAGCAACTACGGCGTGCTCCGATGCCCAAAATTGACCGCGAGCAATATGAATATTCCCACATAAAGCACCTTGTCTGCCAATCAACACATAGTTGCCATCATGAGTGTAGTCCGATGTATAGCCTCTTAGCCCATTGCCACCATAGACGGGGTATTCACCCGTAGGCTCAATCGACATTGCAGTAATACCATCTCCACTTTTCATGCTGCAAAGTGTCTTAAGCCGCCTCACCTCCCAATGCTCTGGCACATCGCCCAGCCACTCCACACCCGAGGACTTAAGGCGCACATCAGGGTCAAGGCCGCGCGTGACTGCGTGATGGATGACCGCCTGCCGATATTCCTCCAACAGTTCGATGAGCCGCTCCCTACTGCTGACGTAGCGGCGGATGCATCTGTCAGTATAGTCGAGATAGCGGTCGATAGCGATTTGTTCGGAGAAAGGTGGGAGGGGAAGCCAGACCGATTTGATACTGTCGTGAGCAAGCCCATATCTGGTTACGCCTTTTGCCTCAATATGGAACTGATAAGCCAAGCTCTTGCTCTGTAAAGCACGAAGCAAATAGCCGCCCACAAGTTCATCAGTTCGCGGACGCAATAAGGCCAAGTGATAGCCTGAAATAAGATCGGACTCTGGCTCAGTGACCAGTGCTGGCACTCCAATGTCATTCCACGCTTCAGAATCCTTGGTGATGAGGACATCATCTTTCTCAAGCAGGAAACGCTCAATTTCATTAGCAGTAGCGGTTGCCCGCATGAAGTTCATTTGTTGATCGATGTAATCATTCTTATAGACTGCAAAGACGGACCGGCTCCTCGTCTGCCTTTACATGTTTATCCACGTTGCTTACTCGCATATTTACCACATTCCGTAGCCGCCTCATCTCCCAATGCGCCGGCACATCACCAAGCCATTCCACGCCGGAGGGCTTGTAGGAGGGATAGGATCTGGGATTGTAGGTCATGGGTTACTCTTATTCAATCTCACCAGCGGTTGGTTGTCCAATTTTTTTGTATTCACCTGTCCTAATCCTTCTATCAATCTCACGCTCAACCGCTCCAAACGCATAACTTTTGTTTCCTCCTTTAATAGTAGCTATAAGAGAGTGACGGCAATTTTCGCAAAAAAAGTGAGTTTCCTCAAGTATTAGGTCATAACGGTAAACGATAACTGCGTCACAATGAGGGCAATAACAGCACAAATTAGATAAGCGATTTCTGATCCATCCCCAGCGCCATTTTGCCCCATGTATGTCGTCTTCGACATATAATACATAATCAGGCTTGTCAACGGGCCTTAAGGCTTGAAAGATAGTTATGACTCCGACAATGGCGAATAGAAAAACGATAATCCAGGCCCAACAGGAAGAGAATACGATGATATAAGAGCTTGCCAACACCATAGCACACCACGCCATAGCCAGGTTAGAAATCTGACAGCATGCTCTCTGATGGCAGGAATTATTATCGTCAAAATAATACCTGCTACTACTGCGGATATTACTCCATTTCTTACTGATATAATTGAATTATCGCTCATAAATCCTTGCTTCTTCGACAATCCACGCCCCTTTGGCGAAGCCCCATCCCCACAGCGTTTGAGATATGCTCATCTGTGTAGAACTTAATCTTCGCCACATTATCTCTTTTTTTTCAGCTTTTCAGCCAGCTTTGAGAAGGTCTGTTGGCGGAAGGCCTTCACAAATTCTTCACTCTCTTGAATCGATTGGTCAATTTCCTCGCGGTGATCAAAATAGTAGGCCAATGCTGCATACACATCGGCCAGTGTCAAATCGTATTCTGTGGCGATTTCATCTGCACATTTGCCCAGGCGTTCATGCCAGATGGCGATGTGCGCTACGGTAATGCGATGGCCAGCAATACGCGGCTTGCCGCTACATATACCGGGGGTAATCTCAATATGGTCATCTAAAGATTTCATTGCTCTCTCAAGTCGGATTTCGTTCGCGCGTCTCTTCTCATTTACTCGCGCAGGCACTCGAAAAACGTATATTCAACGCCGCATTTAGTATAGCCAACTTTGTTCATATCTTCAAGGTCGGTATGGTATTTACTCCCCCATAATCTCCGCCAACACTCCTTCATTCTCTCGCTCCAGCGCCATTATATCAGCGCGGATTTCTTCTCGTGACCGCATGGGTTGTGGCTTGTAGAAATGGCGGGTAAAGCTGATCTCGTAGCCAATTTTGACACTCGTCGGAACGTACCATGCATCAGGAGCATAGGGCAACACCTCACGGTGCAAGAAGCCCTCAATACCGCCATCCTCAAGTAGAGGTATCTGTTCGGTATCGCGCAACTCGCTATCGGGTTCGTATTCGACAACGACACACTGATCGTTCACAGTCGCCTCTACCAGACCGCGAATCGAGTCTGGCTCTCTATTGCCCAATTTGTGGACCCTCTTAATCACCGGTTCAGCGGCTTCGTCCCGAAATGCCAGCGACGTTTGCAACAGCTTCTTTCGTTTGGCGATCAGCTTGATACCCTGCTCAGAAGCCTCTGCGGCAACCGCATCCAAGAAACAATTGAAGTCGAGATGGGGACCATTGCCAATGGTCTCGGCTACCCCATCAACCACATCGGCGAGAGGCTCTTCATCTGCCTCTCGACAGGCATCCCGAAATTGCACCCGTTGCTCGGGCGACAAATCGACAGCGAGCCTTAGCGGTCGTTCAACCGTCACCTTATAGTAGCCAAATGCCTTGTTGGGAAAAATCTTCGACTGCTCGGTCTCCTCAAACGCCAAGAAAGCGTCGCAAATGCGGCGGATGTCACCATTGGACAACTCACAGTTCTTGGCACCCAGATTCTTACGCAGAGGGCTATACCACCCGGTCGCGTCAATAAGTTGCACCTTGCCTTGCCGATGCGCTGGCTTGCGATTAGTCAGCACCCAGATATACGTGGCGATGCCCGTATTGTAAAACATATTGAGCGGCAGCGCGACAATCGCCTCCAGATAGTCATTCTCGATAATCCAGCGACGGATATTGCTCTCACCCTGCCCAGCGTCGCCAGTGAACAGAGAACTCCCGTTGTGGACCTCGGCAATGCGACTACCCAGACTGGTATCGCGCTTCATCTTCGAAAGCATATTGGCGAGAAACAACATCTGCCCATCGCTGGAGCGGGTGAGCAGAGAATACTCCGCATCGCCGTCATGAGCGATAAGAAATCGCGGATCGGATAGACCGCTCTTGCCTCCCAGACGAGCCAGATCGTTCTTCCAACTCTTGCCATAGGGCGGATTACTCAGCATAAAATCAAACTTGTGGGATGGAAAAGCATCATTGGAAAGCGTCGAATACTCCGGTCCTCCAATAATATTATCTGCCGCGCTCCCTTCGCCCTTCAGCAACAAATCCGCCTTGCAAATAGCATAGGTCTCGGCATTGATCTCCTGTCCATAAAGGTGCGTGGAAACCTGCTTACCCCGCGCCTGGGCGAGATCTCGAAGCGTCTCCTCGGCAACAGTCAGCATGCCACCCGTACCGCAAGCACCATCGTAGAGCAAGTAGGTACTCGACTCAATCTCATCCGCAACCGGGAGAAAAATCAGATTCGCCATCAGCTTGACCGCATCGCGCGGCGTCCAGTGCTCGCCAGCCTCCTCGTTATTCTCCTCATTAAACCGCCGCACCAATTCTTCAAAAATCGTACCCATCGCATGATTGTCCAGACCGGAAAACCGCACAGAACCATCGCTGTTCTCCACCGGGTAAGGACTGAGATTGATATCCCGCGACAAAAATTTTCAATCAACGCGCCCAGAACATCGGCATCAGACAAACGCGGAATCTGATTGCGAAACTCAAAATTCTTCAAAATATCCTGCACATTGGACGAAAATCCATCCAGATACGCCTCAAAATCAGCGCGAAGTTGCTGCCGGTTGGCGCGGGCGCGAAGATCGCGCAAAGTGAATGGCGAAGCGTTGTAAAAAGCGTGCCCGGCTGCTTGCTTCAGAGCGGCCTCCTGTTCAATAACGCCATCATCGTCCAGTCTGGTTCCCATATCGAGAACAGCCTGCTTGGTCGGCTCGAGCGCCGCATCCAGCCGCCGAATCACCGTCATCGGCAGGATAATATCGCGGTACTTGCCCCGCACGTACAGATCGCGCAACACATCATCGGCAATGCCCCAGATAAAGTTGGGAATGCGATTGACCTGGCTATCTTGCATTTGATCGTCCTCTTATTTTTCGTCTATAACTGATGTTACGCATAGGCCAGAATATAATGTGCCTGTCATTTTGAGCGCAGCACAGCGGAGTCGAAAAATCTACTGCCAACGAAGGTGGAAAAGATGCTTCGGCTCCGTTCCACTCCGCTCAGCATGACAAAAAACCAGAACTGCGTAACATCAGACATAAGATAAAAGCCCGTCCAACGAACCCTGTTTGGGAGATTGAACGGGCTGATTAAGAAACCGCTACACGCACATGGCGACTCAAAACCACTGGATTACTGGCGTTGTGCCTACGGCGTGGCGGCTAAAACCACTGGATTGCGGCTAAAACCATGCCGCAATGACGATCATAATTCTATTTCACAACTCGAGTTTCGCAATATTTTCTCGCACCTCGTCGGCAGATTTTTGTAAGGCTGTGGTCTCTTCTGGCGTCAGGCCAATTTCGATAATACTCTCAACCCCTCCGGCACCGAGCTTTATGGGCACCCCCACAAACAGATCGTGGATACCGTATTGCCCGGTCAAATACGCCGCACAGGGCAAAATGCGTTTCTTATCGCGCACAATCGCCGCGGCCATTTCGGCAACCGCCGAAGCCGGTGCATAATACGCACTCCCTGTTTTCAAATGACCGACAATCTCCGCGCCGCCATCCCGCGTCCTCTGAACAATCGCATCAATAGTGGCACTATCGAGCAATTCAGTCAGCGGAATCCCCGCAACAGAAGAATAGCGCGGCAGAGGAACCATAGAATCCCCGTGTCCGCCCAGCACAAAAGCCGTCACATCCTCAACGGAAACATCGAGCGCCTCAGCAATAAAAAAACGAAAACGCGCAGAATCGAGAATACCGGCCATCCCAACCACGCGATGCGGAGGAAAGCCGGTTTTTTGTAACGCCACATACGTCATCACATCGAGCGGATTCGAGACCACGACAACAATAGCCTGAGGAGCGACATCCCGCACCCCTTCGGAAACCGTACCGACAATATCGGCATTGGTCGCCTGCAAATCATCGCGACTCATACCTGGCTTGCGCGCAATCCCGGCGGTAATCACCACGAGATTACACCCTGCAAGCGCGCTGGGGTCATTGGTGCCAATCAGGCGGGTATCAAAACGCTCGACAGGTGCAGACTCCGCCATATCGAGGCCCTTGCCCTGCGGAATACCCTCGGCCACATCGAGAAGCACAACCTCGCGGGCCAATTCTCTCTCGGCAATGCGCTGTGCAGAAGTCGCCCCCACATTGCCAGCACCAACAATCCCAATTTTGTTCACGGATGAATCTCAGTAGTCAGTAGTCAGTAGCCAGTAGCCAGTCCGCTCCACCCAGCCTCTCTTTTCCATCTGCGCTCATCTGCGCTCATCTGCGTTCATCTGCGGATCACACTTCTTACGCGTAAACACTGACCTTTTTGCGCTTCTTACCGAGGTTTTCAAATTTGACACGGCCATCAATGAGCGAATACAACGTATCGTCTTTACCCTTCTTGACATTATTCCCGGGATGAACTTTTGTGCCACGCTGGCGAATAATAATTGTCCCTGCAGAAATAACTTGACCACCAGGGGACTTGACCCCCAGGCGTCTTCCCGCACTATCCCTGCCATTTCTCGAGCTACCAACACCTTTTTTGTGTGCCATGAAAAGCCTCCTTGATTTTAGCTCTCACGCTACAATTTTTTCAATCTGAAGTTCGGTATAAGATTGCCGATGCCCATTTTTTCGGCGATAATTTTTTCGGCGCTTCATCTTAAAAACCGTAATTTTATCTGCCCGACCATGCCCTTTGACAAGAGCTTCGACAGCAGCCCCCTCAACTTGTGGCGTACCCACTTTGATTTCATCGCTGCCACCTACGAGCAACACATGGGGCAAAGTAAGTGAATCCCCCTCCTCGGCATCGAGCCGGGCAACGCGGATATTATCGCCCGCTTCTACCTTATATTGGCTGCCAGCGATATCTACTACTGCATACATATTTAAACCTCCAGAAACAGTTTCAGTCCCAAGTTTCAACTTTTGCCATTTACAAACAGACTCCCCGACCCAGCGTGAATCGGAAAGCCCAAAGAGAGCTAAATTTATCCGAAGTATCACTTTATGTCAAGTTTGAACTTCATTTGTCACATCGATCTTTCGTTTTCTGGAAAAAACGCGATAATCTTCTTCGGTCAAATCCGGAGCTGATTCAACATCGAGCCAGACCCGAGTGGATTTGCGAATGGCTTTCAGGCGTTCCCGGCGATTCTCGAGCAAATAAAACCCGAGCGTGGGGTGAACCTGGACGGTAAGCCGTCGTTCGAGCGCGGCGGCGCGAGAGCGTTTGAGCCAGCGTTCGATGCGCGACAGCACGGTTTCCTGGCTCGGAATATGTCCCGTGCCATGGCATTGCGGGCAGGGCGCAGAATAAGTGGCCATCAAACTTGGGCGCACCCGCTGGCGGGTCATCTCCATGAGACCAAACTCCGTAATGCGCGAATACCGAATTTTGGACCGATCTCGGCGAATGGCCTGGCGCATTTCGTCTTCGACGCGCTTGCGATCTCGCGCGTGGTTCATATCGATAAAATCGACAACCACAAGCCCGCCCATATCGCGCAAGCGAAGTTGACGAGCAACTTCTCGGGCGGCCTCCAAATTGGTCTTGAGCACGGTCTCATCCTGTTTGGCGCGCCCTTTACCCACACTGCGCCCACTGTTGACATCGATGGCAACCAGCGCTTCTGTCGGATCAATAACCAGATAACCACCACCCCTGAACCAGATTTTGCGTTCCGTGAGTTTTTCAATTTCGGCCTCAATACCAAAAGCGTCGAAAATCGGCCGCGTATCGCCGTAGTATTCAACGGTCTGGCGCAACTCTGGCGAGACCCCTTTGAGATATGTCTGAATTTGCTTGTATTCGCGTTTCGAATCGATGACCAGGCGGTGAACATCCTCAGTGAACAAATCGCGAATAAGGCCAGACGTCATGCCTATTTCTTTGTGGAGCAATTTGGGACCACTGCTCTTCTTACCCTGTTTTTGAAGTCGTTTCCACGTTGTCAAAAGTTGCTTGAGGTCCCGCCTGAGTTCCCGCTCGCCCTTGCCACGGGCTTCGGTACGCACAATAAGCCCAAAGCCCTCGGGCTTGATATTGCCCCCGATATCCCGAAGACGCCGCTTTTCGCGCCAATTGGTAATTTTGCGCGATACACCCACTTTATCCCCATCTGGTACAAGCACCATAAACCGACCGGCGAGCGATGGCACAGCAGTAATGCGCGGTCCTTTTGTACTGATAGACTCTTTCTTAATCTGCACAATAACTTCCTGGCCTTTGGACAAAAACTCATCAATAGAGAATTTGCCCTGTCCATTGGTCTGATCCCGGATGTCCTCGAGAATTTCCGAATCGAGTTCGACCATTGATCCGGGCGAGCCAGGCATATCAGAAACGTGTAAAAAAGCCGCTTTTTCCTGCCCAATATCGACAAAACCAGCCTGTAAGCCAGGCAGAACAGCGGTGACAACACCCTGATAAATATCGCCAACCATGCGTTCTTTTTCAGCGCGTTCAACGAGAATTTCTGCAAGCCGACCATCTTCGAGAATAGCAATTCTCGACTCATGTGAAGCGACATTGATAATGATTTCCGTTTTCATTTTATTTTTTTCCTTACTAATTCTAACGCACGCACATAAGTGGATATCACGGACATACTATCTTCCGACCACCCGGCGTGGAAAAATGGTAATATCTTCGACAATGACGCGGTCTGGCATCTGAGCGACCATAAGTGCTGCGGCGGCAATGTCTTCGGGCAAAAGAGCGGCGGCGCGTTTTTCATCAGAAACGGGATTGGGGCGGTGGTCTAAGATAGGTGTATCGACTTCACCGGGATAAATACAGCAGGCGCGAATGCCATCTTCCCGAAACTCGACATTGATCGATTGATTCAGCGCGGCCATGCCAAATTTGGACGCGCAATAAGCCACACCACTGATCATACCCGCTCTTTTGCCAGCCATAGATGAAATATTGATAACCAGACCGTCATTTTGCACTTTCATTTGCGGCAAAACAGCGCGAAACGCATTAAAAGCACCCGTGAGATTGATCTCCATAACGCGGTCCCAGTCTTCATCCGCAATATCGATCAAGTGGCGTTTTTTGGTATTGATGCCCGCGTTATTCACCAAAATATCGATGCGCCCAAATGCCGCGACCGTTTGTTCGGCGAGCAATTGAACCCCCTGGCGGTCGCCAACATCGGTAGCGCAAATCTCGATATTCTCAGTGCCGCATTGCCTTGCCGTTTCTTCAAGAGGTTCTACGCGCCGCCCCGCGAGCGCGAGATTATAGCCCGCTTCGGCATAAGCAATGGCGATACTCGCACCAATACCGGTACCTGCGCCAGTAATAATTGCTGTTTTGGACATATTGCTCCTCATATAAGTTGAATGCGACCTACAAGCGTGTGAAAAAAAGTGTGAGACCAGACGTCCAGTGTTTCGGGATTTTTGACAAACGGTTCTATATCTCTTGCGGCCTGATCGACATCTAACGCATCAATGGCATCATGCATGTCTTTTCTGAATACTTGCGGCGTTATAACATCTCGGTCACCGCTTTGTCGCAAACGCTGCTCCAGGTGCGATAAATGCAATGTAGGGTGATGCGTCACATACCAGATCAGATCATACCAGTCGCGTCCCTTGACCCTTTGCTTCCACTTTCGGCACAACAAAGCGTGCATTTTTCCAGCAAACAAATCGGGTAGAGTATAGACGCGCACAGGAAAGGGAATAGGCTGTAACAAATACGCGATTTCAGTTTCAAATCCCCCGGGAGGATCGGTATCCACTTCCACTTTGATTTTCACCTGTTGTCCTTTGGGCAGTTCGCGCACAATTTCTACCCCTGCTTCAATAATCAGGAGTTGTTTGAGCGTATTTGCTTTGAGAAATGCCGATTGTATCGCACTCGTGGTTCGCTTGCTTTTTGTTTCCGCCCAAACATCAAAGCCATAAGCACGCATTTCCCGCTGTAAGGCATCGCCATACCTGCCCAAATTGAAATTTTTTTTTGAACTTAAAAGCGAAAAATCCATATCTTCTGAAAAACGGTCTAACCCATGCAAAATTCGCAGTGATGTGCCGCCATAAAAAGCTGCCCGCTCAAAAAATTTGCTGCGCCACAACCCGAGTAAGGCAATTTCCTGCAAGATTTCTCGCAGTGCCTGCACATAATCCTCGAGCCGTCGGCAATCGTATTTTTCCAACATTTGACGGATAGCCTCATGCATAAACAACATCCTCTGAACGCTGGTGTCGATAGAGCAACGCCTGCAACAGTCGAAGTTTTTGAGAGCGATAGCGCTCGACAATATCGCGCAATTTGTCTGCATCGAGACGGTAGAACCGATCTTCGTCAACGCGCAGGTCGTCAAACAAATAGATTTTCATATCGCGCTGCGAGCGAATCGCATATCCGCGTTGGTTGCGCACTTTATCCGCAAGAGTTTTTTCTGGTGTTGCTATTAAAAAGGCGCGTTTGGATTCCAATTCAATGCGCTGCACCCCCGTCTGATAGGCCAAAAGGGGCACTCCGCGGTACGTGAATTTCCCCACAGGTGTGGAAAACGTCCTGTTGTAACCGCACGTAACCGAAGTGATCGTTTCAACTCGCTCGGGAATCAGACCGTAATAATACAGGGCGTAGTCCATTGAAATATAAGAAGGTCCATAGATCAAGTTGGCCAGCACTTCTCTTGCGTAAGCACCACGCGCATAAGAATCGCCAAAGACGTATAACCCCTTTTTCACGCGAATGATCCACCCCTTCCGCAGCAAGTCCGTGATCTTGTCTCGCGGATGGGCATAACATTTCAAACAGTCCAAAAGAGCCAGATAATCAAACTCTTCGTGTGGAATCTGCCGCCTGATACACTCTATCACGATTTTTCCCGTCAAAATATTGTTGTTTTCAACATAGTATGTCGAATAAATATCGACATACTATACAAAAAATACAAGAAAAAAATCGCAGATGTTTTGATCCGTTTGCGTATATTATGCGCGATGAGGAAAATAGACAAGGAGTAAAGTTATGATTGAAATGGATGATGCCATTCGCATAGTACTGGAAAACACACAGATAATTGACAAAACCCGCGTTGGATTGGACGATGTGCTCGGGCGCGTTTTATCCGAAGACGTGCATTCGGATATCGACATGCCACCCTTTGACAAAGCCCTCATGGATGGTTATGCCCTTCAGGGAGCAGATATCGCATCCGCATCCCAGAATACACCGGTCATACTCGATGTGATCGAAGAGATTCCAGCGGGCACCGTGCCGCAAAAGCGCGTAGAACGCGGGCAAGCATCTCAAATTATGACAGGCGCACCCATGCCCGATGGCGCAGACACGGTAATTATGGTCGAGGATACTTTACCACACACAGACACCCAAAAGGTACAGGTACTCGACACCACGGAAACAGGTAGAAATATCGCCCGCCTCGGCGAAGATGTGCGCGTCAATCAGGTCGTATTGCAAGCCAACACAGTCATACGCCCCCTCGAAGTTGGCATTCTCGCCGCTGTGGGACATATCCATGTCGAGGTCTATCGCCAACCAGTAGTCGGCATTGTGGCAACCGGCAGCGAAGTGGTGGAACCACACAACAAACCCAAACCCGGGCAAATACGAAACAGCAATGGATACTCGATGATGGCTCAAGTCCTGCGCTCAGGGGCGCAGGCGCATTATCTCGGCATTGTAGAAGACGATATCCAGGCGTTAATACAAACCATTGGTGAAGGTCTGGAGACCTGTGATATAGTCGCCCTTTCGGGTGGTGTCTCCGCCGGCGAATACGATCTGGTGCAAGACGGCATGCGGGATCTGGGTGTCGAAGTACTATTTGACCGCATCCGCATGAAACCCGGCAAACCCCTGACATTTGGCGTAAAAGGCGCGCGACAGGTATTTGGATTGCCCGGCAATCCGGTATCTTCTGTGGTCGGCCTGGAATTGCTCATGCGCCCTGCAATCAGAAAAATGCAGTGCATGACAGATTTGCATCTCCCCATCGTCCGCACAGTGCTCAGTGCCGACTTTCGACAAACGCCCGGGCGAAAACAATTTGTACCCGCGCACAGTATTCAAGACAAAAATGGCACATGGGAAAGCACATGGGTCGGACATCACGGCTCGGCTGATCTATTTTCAATGGCCCGCGCAAACAGCTTATTCGTAGTCAATGCCGAAGATGCCCATGTACCTGCGGGAACTGAATTGGATCTCATTTTACTAAACAGTTGGTAAAAGATCATGGCAAAATTGACACATATTGACGAACAGGGATCCGTGAAGATGGTGGATGTCACAGACAAAGATGTGACAGACCGCGAGGCAATCGCATCGGGTAAAATCGAAATGCAACCCGAAACCCTGCAACTCGTCACCGGGGGAAATATCCCCAAAGGCAACGTGCTGGAAACAGCGCGCATTGCGGGCATCATGGCCGCCAAACGCACCTCTGACCTCATCCCAATGTGTCACCCCCTGGGCATTACGGGCGTTGAACTCAATTTTGAAGTCGAGGACGCGTGCATTACAGCGCGTGCAACCGTGCGCGTACCCGACCGCACAGGTGTCGAAATGGAAGCGCTCACCGCGGTCAGTGTCGCCCTGTTGACCATTTACGACATGTGCAAAGCAATAGATCGCAACATGGTCATCAGCGAAATCTGTCTCTTACAAAAAAGCGGTGGGCGCAGCGGAACTTATGTACGCGAGACTTGACATCGCACAAAGGCTTCTTTACATTTCCAATCGCACATAAAAAAACGCGCCTATAGCTCAACTGGCAGAGCAACTGACTCTTAATCAGTAGGTTCGGGGTTCGATTCCCTGTGGGCGCACCATAATCCGAACAGGCACTTATATACGTTAAGTGCCTGTTTTCTTATATCAGGATGGCATAATGCGACCATTCCCCATTTACATTATGCTGGTATTTCTCCTTTTCAGTTGTGGGAATAACAGCACGGGACCAGAGCATTCACTATCGGCAGACCGCGATGTATTGGTAGCCCTGTACAATGCGACCAATGGGACAAATTGGACGAACAAGACAAACTGGCTGAGCGATAGTGATCTTTCGACCTGGCACGGCGTCACAGTTTCTAACGAACGGGTCATCTTCCTGAACCTTGCCAACAATAATCTGACGGGCGAGTTTCCCGGGGCACTGGGCAACCTGTCCGACCTCAAAACACTGAATCTTTCCGACAATCAGTTGCATGGCCCTATCCCATCCGAATTGGGCAATCTAACCAACCTCACGGACCTGTATCTTTCCAGAAATGTATTGAGCGGATCAGTCCCCTCTGAATTGAGCAACCTATCCAACCTCACGGGACTGCATCTCGACCAGAATGGCCTGACAGGCCCACTCCCGCAGAGCCTGACAAACCTGACAAATCTAAAGGAATTCATCTTTCAAGACACGGAGCTATGCGCGCCGCTCAATGCTGCCTTTCAGACATGGCTTCAGGGCATTCCCCTTTTTACAGGCGACAATTGTCAGTAGAGCAATATTACTCTTTCAAAAAAATTTACTGATATGTTTTTCCGATGGACTGGATTGCGGCTTAAAGCATGCCGCAATGACAACCGCTGTTCGTCACTCCGGCGTAGGCCGGAGTCCAGTGGTTTTAGACACAAAACTTATTTGACAAACCAATATGAAACCTCATACTCCCATCCTGCCCCATTACAAAACCCAGGAAATCCTGATACGGGCAGCAGAACAAAAAACGCTACCCTATGTGAAGGCACCCCACATATTGTTTCTGGACGAGCATAATATCCTGATCGCCTACAAACGCGGCACCCGACACAACACAGAACCAGCGGCTGACTGGGAAATGTTTCGCTACAATCCCACCACGGGGATAATTTCAGATCGAAAAATTGTCGCGCATCTGGATGGTTTCACGATCCAGAACGGAGAATTTGTCCGATTCGCCAATGGCGATATTGGCCTGTACGTGGATCCGCATTTCCCAAACTCCAAAGACAAATTCGGGCTACTCGCATATCGGTCTTCAGATAATGGCATACATTTTGAAGGCGGCGAAAAACTCGGTCCCATCAACGGCACAGAATATGTCTATGCGTTTGAAGCTCTGACAGAGGACGAAACGACCTATATGCTCCTGACACCCTACCGGCATTATCGAAATAACAGTCCGAGCGTGGATGTAATTCGATCCGATAACAACGGGAAGAGTTGGCAATTTGTGGCAAATCTCACAAAAGCCTTTGGCAACGCACCCATCAATGAAACATCCTTCCTGCGATATGAAGACGGATACATCTTCAACACGCGAGGACTGGACGGCATCCAGCGAATGCATCTCACCGATGAATCGTTCCGCACAATCCGAGAAGTGAACCTGACGGAAACCTGCACATTCATACGCGCCCAGATAGGCAGACCGCGACTTTTCAAGCGAGATGGCAACTACTACTTCATCGGTAGAAATTACATGGATATAATACGCGGCATGAAATTGTGTCTCTTCAAATTTGATCCCGAATCACTCGACATCCTCTCCTATGCCATACTGGACAATTACGAAGGCGCAGTTGTACCCGATGGGTACTATGCGATGCCTTATTTCACAACGCGCGCCCAAAAAGTGTATTTCAACACCATAACCTATAAATCTCTCCACCACCGCGAATCTCCCCCAGACCTCATCCGCCTGGAATTCAAGTGGGATGAATTGCGTTGAAGAAGCAGAGGTCCAAAACCGCTTTCTTTCTTGACAGAAAACAGGTCAAAGATATATTCATTACTTAGTAAATCAAGAATATCATAATAACAGGAGGTTTATTCGAATGTCCGACACACCCTTGATTGCGCCCCATGGTGGCCTATCCGAGCCGGTCAATCGCATGGTAGCAGATGTTGAAACATTTTTGTCCAAAGCAAACGGACTGACGCGCGTCCCGGTCAGCGATGCAGATCTATCCTCGGTCTATCGTTTTGGCGACGGCGGATTGAGTCCGCTTACAGGACCGATGGATGCACAAACATATCATCGGGTACTCGACGAATCCGTCATCGAAGTGAATGGCAAGCACTATGCCTGGACGATACCAATATCATTGCCCGTGAGCTCCGACTTCGCCGAAACCCTTTCGATTGGCCAGAAAGTCGCATTGGAAAACACATCTGGCGAAATCGTGGCGGTGCTGGACATCAGCGACATCTTTGAATGGGACAAAACCAAATATCTCCAGCGCGTATATTTGACGGACCGCACAGACCACCCCGGTGCCGATATGGTCCTCAATGACGATGGCGACAAAACCCATCTCCTCGGCGGTGAAATTCAGGTACTTCCCCAACCCAAAAACCCACATTTTGGACAATATGTCCTCAGCCCGCGAGAAGTCAGGCCCCTCCTGGTACAAAAAGGCTGGAACCGCGTTGTGGCATTTCAAACGCGCAATGCCCTGCATCGCGCCCACGAATACGCGCTGGTATATGGTTTGGAAACCCTCCTGCGCCAGGGACACAACGCAGGCGCGTGCTTAAATCCCCTCGTGGGCGAAACCAAATCGGACGACGTGCGCGCAGAGATTCGCATGCAAACTTACGAAGCACTCATCGCATCTCGAGGACTGGGCGAAGGGGATAGCGATGCGGGTCTATGGCAAAAACGCGGAGAATCTGTACCGGACAGAGTCATTTTGCTCGGACTGGATATCAAAATGTTTTACGCCGGACCAAAAGAAGCCGTCATGCACGCCATTTATCGCCAGAACTTTGGATTTACCGACATCATTATCGGCCGCAAACACGCCGATGCCCCCTATCACGACGGCAGCGCGATCTGGGGAGACTTTGATGCACAGGAAATTTTTGAAAATCTAAATGGCGAACTCCAAATTCAGCCCGTAAACGTGGGGTTTGCCGCCTATTACGAATCACTTGGACGCGTGGATTTGATGGAAAACCACCCCGATGAACAACCAGTCTTTATTTCCGGCTCTCAAGTGCGCGAAACACTGAGCAATGGATCTCAAGTCGATCCCCGAATCATGCGCCCGAGCACATCGGAGATATTGAGCAAAGCCATGTCGGCAGCCACATAAAAAGACGAGACAGAACACCATGACTGACCGCCCCAACATCCTCGTAATAATGACCGACCAGCAGCGCGCCACAGCCAGCCACCTCTACGGCAACACCTTTTGCCAAACCCCGTCGATGGAACGCCTGGCCGCCGACGGCGTGCTCTTTGAGAACGCCATCACCCCGCACCCGCTCTGCGTACCCGCGCGCATCTCGTTCTGGACCTCGCAGTTTCCCCACTCGCACGGGGGCAGGCGCAACCAGACCTTGATGCCAGCCGGTGCCGAACACGCCTGGCAACTCTGGAAAACGGCGGGCTACGCCACGGGCCTGATCGGCAAAAACCACTGCTTCCAGCGGGAGGAGGATTTGGCACTCTTCGACGTGTGGAACCCCTTCACCCACGGCGGTCGCGGCGAGGAGACGCGGGGCATGGACTGGTTCCGGCCGGCAGAAGATCGCCGCAAGGTCGCCGCCGAGCATCGCCAGCTCGCCCACCAGAATCCCCGCTTCAGCTACGGCACCTCCGAACTGCCGTTAGAGGATCACTCCACCGGCCTGATCGCCGGACAGACGACGCGCTTTATCGAAAAGCACCAGGACCAGCCCTTTGCCCTGTGGGTTTCCTTTCCCGATCCACACGAACCGTGGCTGTGCCCGGCTGAATACGCGGCCCTATTTCCACCCGAAAACATTGACCTACCCCCCTGGCGCGACGACGAATTCGACGACGAGCGCGCCCCTGAACGCAACCGAGCACTCTACCAAATGCTGGGGGTGCGCCGCGACCCGCCCGAAGATCTCTACGGCGTTATGGCCTCGTATTTTGGTATGGTACGCTTTATCGACGACGCCCTCGGCCAAATACTCGACAAACTCGATGCCCTGGGGCTGCGAGAGCAGACGATTGTGGTCTTTTGTTCGGACCACGGAGATTTTATGGGGGAACACGCCATGCAGTGCAAGGGCGGAGTCTTCTACGACAGCCTGACGCGAGTGCCGCTGATCGTCTCCTGGCCCGGGCAGGTCACCGCCGGAGCGCGCGATCAAAGCATGGCCAATCTGATCGATGTCGTGCCCACACTGTTGCAACTGCAAGGGCTGGCGCAGCCGCATTCCATGCACGGAATACCACTACCCACCGTGACCGAAGCCGCACCCCGGGACGCGACTTTTTCCGAATACGGAAGCGGAGGACCGCTCTTTACCATGTCCGACCTGGAAAAGCTACCTCAACCCTGGGGCCGCAGGACCCTGCTTGACACCTTGCATTGGCGCGAGGCAGCCGGTCGGTGCAAGATGGTCCGCACACGCCAGTGGAAATACGTTCACGACCCCATGGGAGACCGCGACGAACTCTATGACCTCGTCGCCGACCCAGGCGAGTTGGTCAATGTGATCGACGAAGATCAACATCGCGACGCCCTCGCCGCCATGCGCCTGCGGTTAGCCGACTGGAGCATCAACACCGAAGATGCTCGGCCAGTGCCGCTACCTGATCCTGGGCACTACGAGTTGATCTGAATGGGACGAATGCCAACGACGGGCGAAAGATTTTTCACCCCTACACATCTGCGTAAAACGCTCAAATTATTCGCGTTTTTTCTGCGTTCATCTGCGGATTACTCGCTTCGCTCCGTTGTAGGCTTCGCCTGTGCGTCTATTCGCGCTTCAACCGCGCAGCAAAAACACCATCATTGTCAGTTTGATGAGGCAGCAATTGCAGATACGGATGCGTAATCCGAAAGCCCGGATGATCGCTTAAAAAACCTTCGACAACGCGCTCATTTTCTTCCGGTTCGAGGGTACAAGTGCTGTAAACCAGAACGCCGCCCGGGCACACGTAATTAGCAGCGCTATCGAGAAGAGTGCGCTGCAAGCGCACAAGACCGTGAATATCGGATTTCCGCCAGCGCAGGTCGGGATGGTGGTTCAGAATACCCAGTGAGGAACAGGGCGCATCGACCAGAACCCGATCAAATAAGCGACTGACAGCCAAATAACGCGCATCGGCAGCGAGTGGATAAACACATGTAACTCCCAGCCGGTGCGTGTTTTGCTTTAATATTTCGAGACGGCGCGAGTAGAGATCGGTCGCGAGAATAAAACCTCGATTTTTCATGCGCTCGGCCATAGCAGTGGCTTTGCCACCCGGCGCACTGCACAAATCGAGAACAGCCTCGCCTGGTTGGGGATCGAGCAAGGGAACAACCATCGCAGCCCCCGCGCCTTGAACGCTAAAGAGACCATCGCAATAAGCCCTGCTCTGAAAAAGGCGACCCACATGGGATACGGCGAGAAGATCAGGCGCTACAAACTCGGCCTCAATCCCTTCAACTGCGAGTTGCTCACACAGGACATCAGACGTCGTTCGCAACGCATTAGGGCGAATGGTCAGAGCGGGTTGGACATTGTCAAACTCACATAGGGCGCGTGTTTCATCTATGCCGTAGCGTTTGATCCATCGCGTGACAAGCCACCGGGGATGTGAAGTAGTAATGGCGAGATATTCGAGGGGATCGCGATCAAAATCGGGAAAGACAACGGGTTTGCGGTTTTCGGACACACCGCGTAACACCGCATTGACCAGTTTGGCAACCGGCTCCCCGAGAATGTGACGGGCGAGAATAACAGCTTCAGAAACAACTGCATAAGGCGGCACGCGGTCGAGATATTGGAGTTGATAAGCACCGAGGCGCAGGAGATTGCGAAGTTTGGCGTGCTGTCTGGACAGGGGTTTTTTGAGATAGGGCGTCAAAATATAGTCAAGACGCGCCCGATAGGTCAGCGTACCCCGCACGAGATGTTGGAGCAAATCGCCATCGGGATCGCGGATATGTTCGCGTTGCGCGTCGAGCAAGCGGTCGAGATATGCCCCTCGTTCAACGCGGCAGAGAATATCCAGCGCAATATGGCGCGGCTTTTTTGACGCGGCAGACATTATTTTACCTCTGTGTGCCACTCATTCTACTTCCCGCTAAACGCCACATTGTCAAAAACCAAAGTGGGCGATTGCAGGCTGGAATAGACATTGGGATCATTGCCCACGGCGACGAGATTTTGCAACAGATCGAGAAAATTACCGGCAATATTCATTTCTGATACCGCACCCATTTTTCGCCCGTTGGCAATGCGAAAGCCGCGAAAACCATAAGAAAAATCCCCAGTTGTCGTATCGGCATTGCCACCGAGCCACGACGTGACGTGAAAGCCGTCTTTAATCTCTGCAATCAGACCATTGAGATCTTTATCGCCAGGCGCAAAAACGAGATTGGACGATGTTCCAGTTGTCGGCTCCCAACCGAGTTTTCGCCCGTAATACGTATCGACGTAATACATTTGCAAAACGCCCTGATCGACGACGCACCTGCGCTTTGCCGAAATCCCCTCGCCATCGTAATGCCGAGATGCGAGGCCGCGCACCATCAGGGGATCATCTGTCACCGTCAGGAGCGAACTGGCAATTTGCGCGTCTTTTTTATCAGCGAGAAAAGACCGGTTCTGCTGAATGCTATGCGCCTGCAATGCACCCCATATCGCGCCAATCAAACGCCCGCCCGCTTCGGGATCAACCACCATAGTCGCCCGTCCGCTCGGAGCTTTTTCACTGCCCAACCGGGAAATCGCGCGGTCGAGGCCCTCCCGCGCAACCGTCTCAGGATCGGGCAAATCCGACAAATGATGCGCCCGCACATAGCGATGATCTTCGGGACGCCCATGCTCGCCCTCTTTGAGCGTCACACTCGCGCCATAACCTATCGAAGTCCCGTTCTGTATCCCCGAAAATCCATTTGAACTCACCCGAGCAGATGTATTCCAACCATAATAAACATCGGCGGTAGCACTCACCACACGGTCATCTGTATGGGTGACAGCATCCATTTTTTTAAGCCACTCAATACACGCTTCGCGAGGCAAATCGCGCACCAGGGCATCGTCGGATTGGAGATCGGTATCCGGACGATTTGCATATAGCGCAGAATCGGGAATAATGCGATGCGGATCTTCGGCCAGATGCTGCGTCAGCGCAACCGCATCTTCGATAAACCGGGCAACCGACGCCGCGCGCAAATCCGAGGTCTGGTGTGTTGAATACCGCCCATTGACATACAATTGAATACTCAAGCCGCGGGTAGCACTTTGTTGAACCTGCTCAATATTTCCATCGCGATACGTGTACTCCGTGCTGTTTTCATCCCGCACCCGCGCTATCGCATTATTTGCCCCTGCCCTTCGCGCCTGCTCAACCGCCTGCTCGGCCTGTTGGAGAAGTTCTCGTTCCATTTTGTTCTGTCTCTGTTCCATTTAGTTCACCCCACCCACAGTCATACTCTTTTCCACCAGCATCGTCGGAACACCCATCGAAACGGGCACACCCTGTCCGTTTTTTCCACACGTCCAGCTACCATCATCCAACACGGCATCGCCCGCTGCCATAACGACATTTTTCAACGCCTCGGGACCATTGCCAATAATATTGACATCCTTAATCGGCGCAGTGATCTCACCGCCTTCGATAAGCCATCCATTCTTGATATAAAAAGTGAAATCGCCCGCGCCAATTTGCACCTGGCCATTGGTAAACGTATCGGCAATAATACCGTAATCGACAGCGCGAATAATCTCGTCCCGGGAGTGGGGTCCGTCGAGCATATACGTGGATCGCATACGCGGCATAGGAACATGGCGAAAACTCTCCCGGCGGCCCGATCCCGTGGGTGAAACCCCATAGTGCTTTGCCGAAATGCGGTCGTGCAAATAGCTTTTTAAGACGCCGTTTTCAATAAGCGTCGTACACGAGGTAGCCTGCCCCTCGTCATCTATATTGAGAGCCCCGCGATCGTTTTCCTGCAAGCCATCATCGACAATCGTTACAAAATCCGGGGCGACTTTCTCATTCATCATCGTCGCGTAAATAGAAGTACCCTTGCGGTTGAAATCCGCTTCCAGACCGTGCCCAATCGCCTCGTGGAGCAAAATACCCGAAGCACCTGCCGCGAGCACCACAGGCATTTCGCCGGCAGGTGGACGCTGCGCCTCAAAAAGGATCATCGTGCGATCAACTGCCTTATGGCAGACCTCCCTGATGTTTTCCTCAGTGAAATAGTCAATACCCTCGCGCCGAGAAACCGAAGCGCCATTGCTCTGCCGCACGCCGTTCTTGTTGGCAGTCACGGAACAATACAGCGTCGCCATAGGCCGCCGATCCGTACTGAAAACGCCATCGCTGGTCACAATGAGCACGCGCTCATCCCTGTCCATCCACCCCACAGATACCTTTTCTATTGAGGGATCCATTGCGCGAGTCATAGTCTCGGCACTTTGCACCAATGGCAGACGTTCGGTAATATTGACCTCATCCCAGCCGCGATCAATCGCGTAATAATTGTCAACGTCTCTACCTTGCAGATGTTGCGGCGGCACATTTTTTGTTCCCTCTGCTATCGCAGCCGCTGTCCGTGCAGCTACATAAATCGCATCCGCCTCTAAACTTTCGGAGAAAGCATAGCCAACCTGATCCCCAATCACCGCGCGAATCCCCACGCCCTGATCAACACCTGTACTTGCACGAGAAATAATGCCATCTTCCAAACTGAGTGAAGTGGTACGCACATGCTGAAAATACAGATCGGCAAATTCGGCACCTCTGGACATCGCTTCGGACAATGCCTGTGCAACCACGCTTTCATCAATACCGAATAGCGTTGCAAAAGGATGGGTTTCAAGAGTGTGCATAGAAATCTCCTGTGTGTATCAGCTATTTCAAATCGACAACAACCGGTGCGTGGTCAGATATGGTCAAGCCGCCTTTGCGGTCAACATGGGCAGACTGAACGCGCTTTGCGGCTGCTGCATTGCCCAACAAATAGTCAATGCGCCAGCCGCGGTCCAATTCTCTGGCTCTCCCCCGATTGGACCACCACGAATATGGCCCCTGAATATCGCCGTAGTGTTCTCGCGTAAAATCGCGCCAGCCCGATGCGATGAGATCACCCATCCACGCGCGTTCATGCGGCAAAAAACCCGAATTCTTTTTGTTGCTCCTGGAATAAAAAATATCGCGTTCGGTATGCGCGATATTAAAATCACCGCCCATAATTGTGGGAATCCGTTTTTTGACCAGGCCATCGGCCCAGGGGCGAAAGCGATCCATCCAGAACTCCTTGATCGCCTGGCGCTCGTCGCCCGATGACCCCGAAGGCAGGTACACACTGACAAATTGAATACCTCGAGTGCTCACCCGCAAAATCCGACCTTCGGAATCGGCCTCACCCACACCGCGTCCTTCTTCTCTTAAAGGCGTGCGAGACCACACGGCTGTACCCGCATAGCCCTTGCGCTCGGCCGGATGCCAGATAACATGCCATCCTTCGGGATTACGCTCGCTTTCCGGTAACTGCTCGGGCAAAACCCGAATTTCTTGCAAAAGGATCACATCGGGATTTAGTATTTTAATGTGATCCATAAACCCCTTGCGAAGTGCTGCCCGCAGCCCGTTTACATTCCATGTGACAATTCGCATGCTGTCCTTTTGTAGATTCGTAAATTGGGCTTAGTTCATCGCGGCAAAAGAGACTACCCATATCAATCTTACTTGCGATTGTCATTGCGGCATGGTTTTAGCCGCAATCCAGAAGGTTTTGCTGTTCATGTCTATATGGGGCATGATTTACGCCACGATGCATTAGTGCGCTACGGTTCGTTCTCTTGAGTTATGGGAACACCGGACAAAATCTGGCGTGCTCGACGATCATCAACTTCTGTGATGTATGAGTACGTACAGACAAATTGATCTTTGAAGAGCTGATCAAATTCTTTCTTATAGCTGTCATCAAAAATGACGAATCGTTCGATCTCCGGATGAGCGTCTATGTACTCTTTGACCTCCCCCGCTCGGTAATGGGGTGCTCGGCTGGTCTCATTCGTCATATCGGTCACAAATTGATGGAGATCATGGATGCGGAAATACGCCTTGAGCAACGAGATGGTCTTTCTTGAACGCCAATCTGAACTGATCACGATGTCGGCACCAAAGTCTTCGCATAATCGCCTTAGGCGTTCAACCGCCTCTTTGCGCCAGTCATAGTAGATTGCCCCAAGATCGTACTTGTCCATATCGAGATAGGAGACATCGTCGAACTTTTTAGCCAAATACTCGCGCAATTGATCTAAATCATGCTTGAAACGATTCTGTTGGGAAGGTGACTGTAGCACGCCATCTATATCCAAAAAGACGACTTTGCACATTTTCTTTTTTTTGTTCATGATCCAACTCGTGGACAAACCGGGTCTTAGAGGCGTTTCTCCTTGGCCCAGCCATAAGGAATGCGGAGATAGGATATAGATATGGTGATCTCCAAAAACAGATCAACGCGCTCATGCATGGCAATGCGTCCTTCGCATTTTGCATTTTTATGTCTTACCAAAATAACGTTTTAGCAATACAAATGCAATGTTTCAAATCAATGAGAAATAAAAAGGAGATTTGCAATTTTCACTAACGCACACAATCATATCTTGCGTGTGCCATTTGGTTTGTTATTTTCGATTGATCCGTGAAGCACCTTCTAATCGAACCACTATGGAATTGGAACAAAGGGGTACGCAAGATAAGCGTTCCCCTCTTTTTTTGAACTACTATAGAACTGAAACGTAGAAAACATCTGGGAGGATAATGGCGGAGGTCAAATTTTTAATCTAACTACCTATGGAATTGTATTGAAACGGATATCTTGGGTAAGGTTGTGATCCTGGCAATCGCTTTCTTGCGAACAGCCTTCTCCAAGAATTAGTTTAAAAATTAAAGAATTTATCATGCTACGAGGCCAGACTTCGGTCTTTGGATATAGTTGGTAGCATTGCGAAAGGACAATCGCTCAATGCAGACAGACCCAATTTTCAATTCGACAAACTTTGTTGACACGCGTGTAAAAAATATATTTGTCGCACAGGCAGAAAAACCGGCAACATCGAGAGAAATCAACATCGCGCAATTAACGCCATTCCAGCGGGCATTGATCGTCACCGACGGCACCGTCACAAGGCTCATCGAAGCCTATACACTCGCACCGGTGGAAGTCGTGCTCCTCCACCAGGCGAAACAGACACTCTGCGCCGAGCATGTCTGGCTTGAACTACCGGTAGGAACACACGTCATCGCGCGACAAGTAGTACTACAAACGCCCTCAATCGGCAACGAAACGCCGAAAATTCAGGCGTATGCTACATCTCTCATTGTACCGCAACACTTGCCAAAAGGCATTTTGGACGGAATGGAATCAGATCCTGCGGGATTGGGAGGAATTCTGCAAAACAGCGGACTGGAAACCCGCCGTGAATTGTTGTGGTGCTGCTGTGAAACCGCACGGGATTTGCCGGAAGCCATCGCGCACCTTGAAGGAGAACCTCTTCTCTGCCGCACCTACAGGGTATTCGCCAATAAAAAGCCAATCATGCTGATCACTGAGAAATTTCCACTTAGAGAGGAAGCGCACTGATAATCCGGCGCATATGGATAGATTTGTTGAGCACGTAAAAGTGAATACCCGGCACGCCCTGCTCGAGCAATTCGGTTGCCTGCGCGATGCACTGATCAATACCGACTTTCATCGCCTTGTCTTCATCATCAACAGCACCGTTGAGTTGATCCTGCAAATCCCTGGGAATTTCAGACCCGCACAGAGATGCGATGCGCTGGATCTGCCCCGCCGAAAGAATCGGCATCAGACCCGGAACAACAGGTGCTGTGATATTGGCTGCGCGCACGCGATCGACAAAGCGGAAAAAGTAATCGTTATTGTAAAAAAGCTGTGTAATAACAATATCCCCACCGGACTCGACCTTGCGCTTAAGATTTGCAATATCCGTATCGAAATCGGGCGCTTCGAGGTGTTTCTCAGGATACCCCGCAACAGCCAATCCAAACCCATCGCCTTTGGGTTCCGTACTGCGAATATGCGCCACAAGCTCATTGCCATAAGCAAATCCATCCTTCGCGGGCACAAAAGTATCTTCTCCGCGAGGGGGATCGCCGCGAAGCGCGACAATATTGCGAATACCCTTTGTGCGAATCGTCTTCAAAATATCATCGATATCTGTCCGGGACGACCCCACACAGGTAAGATGACACGCAGCAGTCAGACCAAATTCATTCTGGATAAGCGAAGCAATCTCCAGAGTCTTGGCGCGGGTAGAGCCACCTGCACCATACGTAACCGTCATATAACTGGGATTTAGCTTGAGCAAATTGGGAACAATCCGCGCTTTGAGCGCGCGCATACCACCCTGCGTCTGCGGCGGATAAATCTCAAAGGAAATGACCGGTTGATCGCCGGTAAAATAGTCTAAAAATCGCATAAAAAAGGTTGGGACTGGAGATAAGCTCCCGGTCCCCTAATCGTTAATACCGGTAATGATCGGGTTTATACGGACCTTCGACAGACACGCCAATATAATCGGCCTGATTCTGCGTGAGTTCGGTCAACTTCACACCGAGTTTTTCAAGATGAAGACGCGCAACCTCCTCGTCGAGGTGTTTGGGCAACGTGTAAACGCCAATTTCGCGCTGCTGAGCCCACAGATCCATTTGCGCCAGCACCTGATTGGTAAATGAATTGGACATCACAAAAGAAGGATGCCCGGTAGCACAGCCGAGATTGACCAGACGGCCTTCCGCGAGCAAAAAGATCGCATGCCCATCTGGAAACGTGTATTTATCGACCTGCGGCTTGATATTTTCGTGCACAACACCCGGATAACCGACCAGTTTATCGACCTGAATTTCATTATCGAAATGCCCGATATTGCACACAATGGATTGATCGAGCATATTTTCCATGTGCTCAATGCGGATAATATCCGCATTTCCCGTCGTCGTAACAAAAATATTGGCTTCGGAAAGGGCATCTTCCACAGTCGTCACTTCAAAACCCTCCATCGCCGCCTGCAAAGCACATATCGGATCGATCTCCGTCACCAACACGCGCGCGCCAAATCCCCGCATAGACTGGGCACAACCCTTACCCACATCGCCGTAACCACACACACAAACGACCTTGCCAGCGACCATAACATCAGTCGCGCGCTTAATACCATCGGCGAGCGACTCGCGGCAGCCATAGAGATTATCGAATTTCGATTTGGTCACCGAATCATTGACATTGATCGCGGGAAAGAGAAGCGTACCGTCATCCCGCATCTGATACAGGCGGTGAACACCCGTTGTGGTCTCTTCTGACACACCCTGAATATCGGCAGCCATATTGTGCCAAAAACGCGGATTGCGTTCGAGTTGTCGCCTGAGTACCGCATTGACAATCTCCAATTCGCGATTATCGGTCGGCTCATCGAGAATCGAGGGATCGTCTTCTGCCTGATACCCCCGATGAATTAGCAGCGTCGCATCGCCTCCATCATCGACAATAAGTGTCGGTCCGCCCTCCACAAAATTGAGTGCTTGCAAAGTGCATTCCCAATATTCTTCCAGTGACTCGCCCTTCCACGCATAGACCGGTGTATCCGTTTTAGCAATCGCGGCAGCGGCGTGGTCCTGCGTAGAAAAAATATTACACGATGCCCAGCGCACATCAGCCCCCAGCACCTTGAGCGACTCGATCAACACTGCCGTCTGAATCGTCATGTGAAGCGAACCCGTTATGCGGGCGCCCTTCAGAGGTTTCTGGTCTGCGTATTTTTCGCGCACAGCCATCAACCCGGGCATCTCGCGCTCGGCAATTGTGATCTCTTTCCGTCCAAAATCTGCCTGAGACATATCGGCGACTTTATAGGGCAAATTCGAATAATCGGGAATTTGAATATCAGTCGCGCTATCGGGCAACACTACATCGGCCATATTTCATCCTTTCTATCGGTTGGCATACGCGGCAGGCATATCCCTCTATCTGACTGACTGGTGAGATAGACATTTTGACACCGCAAAAATTGAAGTTACCAACTATCGAGCTATCAGTCAATCAAATCATTTGTCATTTCATCTTTGCCTTATGAAAGCAGTTTTGTATATTAGTTGTATTACAGTAAAATATCCATCAAAGAACAACACAGGAGAAAATAAATGATCAGAGTTTTAATTCTTCTCATGGGAATGCTCACAGCCGGGTGTCAAATGCCCGCGCTATTTGAAGGACAGACGCAAATAAAACAATACGGCCGCGTACTCGCAGAAGGGCAATACGACAGTGGTGCCCGCGCTGGGGTTTGGACATATTACGATGCCGCGGGCAACGTGCGCGGGCAGGGCACATACAAAAATGGCGTCATGCAAGACGGACTTGAAATCACATTTTACAGCAACGGACAAAAAAACACAGAAGGCAACTGGACAAACGGGAAAAAAGACGGGTATTGGGCTTCCTATTTTAGAAGCGGTGTAAAAAAAGAAGAAGGTCTATACCTGAAAGATAAAAAAACGGGCGTCTGGCGAGAATACGACCCATCCTCCTTTTACACGGTGGAAAAAGTATTCGAAAATGACAAACAAGTAGGCTGGCGAAAATTTGAGCTGGCGCGACAGGGCAATCCATTTTAAGCGCGTATTAAATCGAATTTTCGGGGCTGTGCAAACATCGCACAGCCCTATTGTTTTGCGCGACTAAACCGGCATACTACGGCCTGAATATTCGCGTCCAATACGCGCGATCTCCTCCCTGCCACCGGAAACTACGCGCACGCCCTCGTCGATTTTTGCGGCAACCGTTTCTGGACTACCCCCCTCGAGAAAAGCAACGCCATTTTCTGCACACGCGGCCTTCACCCGATCCCTCACCTCTTGCATTTCGGGTGAAAAAGGCGTTGGACGGTGCAAATACCCCATCGACATACTCAAATCACCCGGCCCCATTTCGGCAAATCCAATACCGGGCACCTTGAGAATCTGTTCGATATTGGATGCCCCTCGCACATTCTCAATCTTGATGCCCAACAGCAACTCGCCATCGGGATTTAGCGGATAGGGATCGGCTTTTTGAATATACTCATCGCGGTTAACACCCCATATCGCTGTCGCCGACGATTCGGACCCCACGCCTCGAGTACCTGTACCCAGGCCGTGACCAACGCCGATTTTGTTAATGGGATAGCGACACGATTCGACAAAAGCGCGTATCGCATCGGGCGATTCCGCCTGACAGAGCAAAACGCCATGAACACCGCGCGCGAGAATCTGCCGAAATTGCCAGGCATTGTAGCGCACAATATTTTCCGACGCGCCCTCCACAGGAGCTTCAACAATAACAGCGGGTGTCTTGTGCCCACTATTTGTAGGTCCTCCGCTGACCAGGCCGCGCATATAGTCGTCAAGCCCCCCCAGATTAAAAGCCCCGTGTTCCATACCCACATTGATATAATCCGCCCAGGTACTGGCGTCATTCTGCCCCTGTTCAAACGTAAGCACATGTCCGGTATGTGCGCCCATATAATAGATCGGTTGATCTTGTGAAAGCAACTCAACTGCGCGATTGACGCGATTGCCCATGGAAGTCTCCTTTGAAGAATTACGAATTACGAATTACGAATTACGAATCGGTGTACAACTGGTCGCAGTCCAGACCAGTTCATTGTCCCCACCCAACCGCCCCAAAGCCAGACGTTGTTTGTCTTGCTAGCCGCTGACTACTTGTTTTGCTGCTACGATCCTGAAGTCACACATAATGTTTATGAAATATCATTGAAGCAAATTTGCAAGTCTTTTCTTTAACGGCGAATTGTTTTTTTCAAAACTACGGTTGATTTTGTGATGGAATATGGTATATTATCCCTAAGTAAGTAAATGGTTACTTGTTTATTTCAACGCCTGTGCTGTGTTTGTTGCTTTCTATTCTTAATTCACAATTTTTAATTTTTAATTGTCTTTTTGAGGTCCCATTTATGAAACTCTCGGAATATGCGATCAAAAAACCCATTACTGCTGTAATGATAGCGCTCAGTCTCATAGTCATGGGTTTTATTGCCCTGTTCAGATTGCCCCTCGAATACGCGCCCGATTTGCAGTATCCCAGGATGTATGTGAGCTATACATATCCCTCGTCATCGCCCGAAGAGATCCAAAAGAAAATTACCAAGCCAATAGAAGAGATACTGGGCACGATTCCCGGCGTTGAATCACTCCGCGCGCGATCCTATGATAGTCGGGGTTATGTGTTCATGGAATTTGACTACGGTACCGATATGGATCTCAAATCTATTCAGGTACGAGATCGCATAGATCAAGTTCGCGGCAGACTTCCCGAAGACCTCGAACGCATTGAGATGCGCAGATGGGATTCGGCAGATTGGGAAATTCTGGACTACAATATGATCTGGATGGGCGATGATCAATCTGAACTCGCCACAGTGTATAAAAACACAATATTGCCGCGCTTGCAACGCATCCCCGGGGTGGGCAATGTCGAAATGGAAGGAGCCGATGAAAGAATACTCAGAGTTGATGTCGATAAAAATCGCATGCACGCCCATGGCTTAGACATCCGCACCCTCAACAGAACGATACGCTCCAACAACATCAATATTTCCGGCGGTTACGTCACCGAAGGTGACAAACGCCTCGCCGTTCGGTCTGTAGGCGAATTTGACGAAGTGGATCAAATACGCGATCTCACGCTTCCCAATGGTCTGGAAATAAAAGACGTGGCACAGGTGAGTTACGACTATCCGGAAAAGCGATATTTTGAACGCATGGACGGGCGCGATGTGGTCTCTATGGAAATTCGCAAAACCTCGACAGCCAATCTGGTAGAAACCTGCCGCCTGGTCCGGGCAGAGTTAGACGCTCTTCAAGATGAAATTGGGCGGGACAAATTGCGATTGCACTTGCGCCGAGATCAATCAGAAGCAGTGGTAAGGGGCATCGCCAGCCTGGGACAATCCGCCGTTTTGGGAGGCATGCTCGCTATTGGCATCATTTTTGTGTTTTTGCGAAATTTCCGCAGCACGCTCATTGTGGGATCGGCCATTCCCATTTCCGTCTTGTGCGTTTTCATGATCATGTATCTGATGCGACAAGTATTTGGATCGACTATCACGCTGAACATGATCTCGATGATGGGGCTGATGGTCGCCATTGGGATGCTGGTCGATCCAGCGGTCGTGGCTCTGGAAAATATTTATCGCAGGCGTTTTGATGTAGGCGATGGCACTCGAACCGCAGCGATTGAGGGCAGCCGCGAAATCGGAATACCTGTACTGGCGGCGGCACTGACGACAATATGTGTCTTTGTACCCCTCATCTTTATTTCGGGATCGTACAATACAATGTGGATGCGCGATTTTGCCATTACCGTATGCATTGCAGTGGTAGCCGCACTATGCGTGGCTTTAACACTCATACCGCTGGCCTGCTCTCGGGCATTTTCAAATGCAGGGACCCGCGTCGATCTCGTTTTGAAAATCGGATTGGGCACTTTATTTGCCTCAGGTGCTGCGTATCTCATTTACCAGGAGGGCATTGTCGAATCGGCTACCTGGCTCAAAGATAATACCCTGTGGATTTTGGGCGGACTTTCAACCATGCCGATAGGCGCGTGGATCGCGCTGGGCGCGTTCGTCGCCACAATCGGCTATCTCTATTTCCGGTTTCGGCATCTCGGTCTCAAAGGTGTTTACACGCGCATAATTAGCACCACCTTGCACTATCGCTGGACTACCGTTATGGTCGCTACATTTATCCTATTTGGCGGCATCTATATCTTTACCAAAATTGAAGTACAGCGCTACCGCTATCAACCCGACCGCATGGTGGGCTATATGGTGGAAATGCCGCGAACGTACGATATCGACGACGCACTCGCGCTTTTCAAACAAATCGAAGCCATTATCATCCCGCAAAAGGAAGAACTGGATATCGAAGCGATAAAAACGCGATTTAGTACCCGACGCGGCAATACGATTTATTTGTATCTGAAACCCGTCGAAGAAAGCCCGTTGAGCACAGACGATGTGAAAAAAAAGGTAAGTGCTTTGCTGCCCAAAGATATCCCGGGCGTGCGTTTTAAGGCGGGCTTCAGGCGTGGTGGCAGCAGTGGCACGGGCGTCGGGGTAGAAATCAAAGGACGAAACCCCGAAGTGCTGGCGATCCTGGCTGAAGATATTCGGCTGCGAATGGACGATATTGAAGGCATTCACGACGTGGAAACCAGCCTGGAAAGTGGCACAGAAGAAATCAGGGTATCGGTGAGGAGAGACCGCGCGCAACAATACGGCCTTTCACCGCAGCAAATAGCCACAACTGTTGCCACGGCATTGGGTTCTCGTGGAAACAGCAAATTCAAAACGCCGGATGGAGAAATCGACATTGCGCTGCAATTGCGGGAAGAAGACCGCGCTACGCTGGATCAACTCAAGACCCTCTCCTTTGAAAACAACCGCGGCACTATGATTTCATTTGCCAGCCTGGCCGATTTTGAATTGACCAAAGGCCCCCGATCTATTGAACGTCAGGATCGGATGTCAACCGTAACCGTGTTTGCAAATACGGAAGCATCGGAGGTCCAAACGGTCGGTTATGAAATGCGTGACCGCATGGATGCCATCCCATTGCCCAAAGGATATAGCTGGCAGATGGATCGGCGCTTCCGCTATATGTCTTCGGAAGAGGGCGAAACGAATTTCACCATGATATTTGCCGCCCTGCTCATTTATCTGATCATGGCTTCGCTATTTGAATCGTACATCCATCCATTTACAATCATGTTTTCCATCAGTTTTGCCTTTATAGGCGTCGCATTGGGCCTTTACATATTCGGCATTGCGCTGGACAGCAATGCGACTTATGGATTGCTCATTTTGTTTGGCATTGTGGTCAACAACGGCATTGTATTAATCGACCACATCAATCGCTATCGCAAGCAGGGATTATATCGAAGAGATGCGATCTTGCGCGGCGGACAAGATCGCCTGCGTCCCATTTTAATGACCGCAACCACGACCATACTGGGGCTTACACCGCTGGTTATCCCGATGATTTACGGCAATGCCGAAGGCAATGCCAGGCGTTGGGGTCCAATTGGTCTGGTCATTATTTCTGGCCTCTCGATCTCGACCATCCTCACACTCGTCATTTTGCCCACCATATATTCGCTCATGGACGACATGTCGGGATATGCAAAGCGGATTGTGGCCGTGGCAAAAAGAGCCTGAATCGCGTCGCCATATTAAAAAAAAACGCTGTGCAGATCATTTCTGTACAGCGTTTTGTCATGTACTAAAACAGATAGCCTATTCTCCAAGCGAAATATCTACAGAAGGACGCAACGCCGCACATGTCTTGAGCACGGGGTGGATGGGATGGGTAAGCAAAGCCTCGAAAACTTTTTTATCGAGGACTGCCCCCGTATCAATGGCGACAAAAGCTTGTTGTGTGAGCAAATAGTCGAAGCGAGGTGCCCATTTGCGCGCGCCCAAACGCGCGGTGGTCGAGCAATTGTCGATCATATAGGCCACGCCGCGATAGTGCATATAGGGATTGAGTGAATCCACGCTTTCGATAACGGATTCGTTGGCAATCTCTGACCATGCGTGACCTTTGGCAGCCAGAATATCGCATTGTGCAACCATAACCGCGCAATAAACGCCTGCGGTGAACGGATTGACGGGAATGTCTTCTTCAACGCGCCGGGCACGCACGCTTTTGCCCACTTCCCACATGCGCGTGCCGTCAATCTTGCCCATGGGATAACGCTCAAAGCGCTTATTCGCCGCGATCACACTACGGATTTCATCGCCGCTTTCAACATCGTCATAGATCTCGAGCAGAACTTCAGTCGCAGGATGATAAGATGCACAATAGGCTTTCTCAAACTCGGCCTTGCCCGCATCGTCAAAACCCTCGTACACCGCGAGAATACCCTGCTTGGAAATAATTTTTGAAATGGGACCGGTAATAGACTCGCACGATTCATTAAAAGCGTCCTCCTCGCTCATCCCCTGAAACATGTAGCGGCGGTAAAGACATTCGACCACGCCGTGTACAGCGCCGAGAAGGATGCCGCGCTCGCCATAGATATCGGAGAGATATTCTTGCTCCAATGTGGTCTGAAACGTAAAAGGCGCACCCAGAGCAATAGACCATGCAAGAGCAACATCGGTGGCATTCCCATCGATATCCTGTACCACGGCAAACGAGGCATTGATGCCCGCGCCATTGACTTCTTTACCCTGTTCATACAGGCGGCGCACAGAAGGCCCCATGCCTTTGGGACACACTGCTATAACATTCACATTGTCGGGAAATTTTGCCCCCACGGTTTTCATGTGGCCGAGCAAGAACCCATGTGACAGACCGAGCGTAGCGCCGGGTTTTAGGCGGTCAAAAATAGCCTGTTGATTCTCCGCCTGCGCCGCATCGGCGATGAGCAAAAGCACCAGATCCGATTCGCCAATAACCTGATACATTTCGCCCAAAGTGCCATTAGCTTCGGTAAAACCGGCGGCTTCGGCATCTTCAACCGAGGACGAACCGGGCCGCAGACCCACTTTGACCTTGACCCCCGTTCCTTCCAAAGACTCGCGCAAATTTTGTGCCTGAGCAGGCCCCTGCGACCCCCAGCCGATCACGCCAATCTGGTCAATATCTTTAAGGGCCGCCGGCAATTTGTGAAAAAGATCGCGTCCGCCACGCACAATCTGTTCTCGCGTGCCAGCGAGATCAATGGTTTCGGTCTCAAAAACATTGCTGGAAAAATCCAAATTCATGAGAAACTCCTTTATTAATTATTTGCAGATTGCAAAAAGCAAAGTATAAACTATATTAAAAAAAGAAAAGAGTTATTTTAAAAGCAACTAAATTCACCGAACAGATCGCTTCTATGGCTGAAACATTCGATACAGCAATACTCAACCGCGCAACAGATATTGCCGAAGGACTTTATCCACATCAGGTAGAGGGGATAGCGTTTTTGATGGGGCGGCGGCGGTCGATCTTAGCCGATGACATGGGACTGGGCAAAACGCGGCAGTCCGTGATTGCCATGTCACAACTCGAACCAAAAGGGCCATATCTGGTAATTTGTCCAGCGACGGTAAAACGCAATTGGGCGAGAGAAATTGCAATAGTTCTACCTCGTGTACAGACATGGATTATTGGACCGGACGATCCTCCTGGGTTGGGATTTGAGGGTTGGGCGATTGTCAACTACGATATCCTGGGCAAGCACATAGATGCGTTATGCGCGCTGGGATGGAAAGGCATTGTCTTTGACGAGGCGCATTATTTAAAAAACCACCGCAGTCAGCGGCACAAATTTTCTATGCAACTGGTAAAGCAATTGCCCGAAGAAACAGTGGTTCATATCTTGACAGGCACGCCTCTGACGAGTCGGCCAAGAGATCTTTTTCCATTGCTACAACTTGCCCGACACGCTCTGGGGCGCAGCTTTATAGGATTTGCAAAACGATATTGCGATGCATATAAGGGAGAATATGGCTGGGTGACGGATGGTGCGAGTAATATCGGAGAATTAACAGTACATTTGCACGGAATTATGCTGCGGCGGACAAAGAATCAGGTCCTGGATTTGCCGCCCAAAATACGGACGTGGTTAGATGTGGATGTGGCGAGTCGGGTCGCGCATCGAATGAGCACAGCCGTTCTGGATCTCCTGCAAAAATATTCTCGACGAGGTACGCGAGAGACTTTACAAAAATCCCCATCCTCTGAAGAACGGGGACGCGCACTGGGACAGTTGACAAGGGCAAGGCTTCGATTGGCGACATCCAAAGTGCGAACGACATTGCCCTTTGTAGAAAATGTAGTAGATCAAGGAGAAAAAGCGATAGTATTTTCGTGCTTCTTGCGCCCACTGGAAATTTTGAAAACAAAATTCGGCGATCGCGCCGTAGTCATTACGGGTGAAGTCCCGGCAGCACAACGGCAAGAACGGGCGGATCGGTTTCAGGAAGACGATGACGTGCGATTATTGCTGGCAAATATCACAGCAGGCGGCGTGGGGCTAAATCTGACAGAAGCCCGCCAGGTAATTTTTAACGATCTGGACTGGGTACCGGTCAATCACTGGCAAGCCGAGGACCGGGCTTATCGCATTGGGCAGACGGGTACAGTAAATGTGACGTATATGGTTGGACGTGATACAGTCGATACATTTGTGCGCACAGTGCTGGAGACAAAAGCAGATTTGATCGATCAGATGGTGGAGGGCAGCGCACTGCCCGAAGATTTCCATCGCGACGTGATGGGTGAAATGCGACGCATTATGGATGTATTGCAACCTGGGGTAGATGCTTTGTCTGGGGATATAGACAGCACCCAAGTGGGCAATGTACTGCGCGAGGCAAGTGCGGCCTTTCGCGAAGCGCATGCAGAAGCATTCGGCACTGGAGAACGGATCGAACGCCAACAACCATCGCAAGAAGCTATTGAGATTTTGGCACGAGTGTTGAGCGGACCAAAAATTGCGCAGTATCGCGCGGAAAGTTCGTCACGGCCGGGGGCTTTTTACGAATTGGAAGTAGATGGAAACGATGTGTCATGTGCATGCCGCGGATTTCAATACAGAGGAAATTGTCAGCACTCACGCGCATTGAAGGCTGCACTTGTGAAGGGAGAAGATTTGCCCAAAGGATTCCGCGAGGTAGGTTCTTAAAATTTACAAAACAATTCACTCATTTCTCTGTTCGTGTAAAGCATCTATCAGACGATCTACCTGATCAAAGCCATTGCAGATATGGGTGGAAACGCGAATCCAGTAAACGTCGTCGCTCTTTGCAGTCGGCACAGTGATCCGGTATCGCTCATAAAGATCCAGAGCATCGAATCCGGAAAGGTGGAAAGCTGAGATAGATCCAGAGAGGGCTGGCACGGTGGGCGTGAGCTGTTTTGCCCAGCCAGTTCCAGCCAAACGATCCCGCAAGTACGCCGCCAATTGCTGTCCCCGCTCCCGAATCCGATCTTTGCCAACCGCCTCTTGAAATTCAATAGCTGCCCCTACAGCCGCAAAACACGCCTGATCCCGGGTACCCCAGTTTTCAATACCCCACATAAACGGCCGGTCATTGATCCGCAAAATACCGTCTGCTCCCCTCCTCGCGCCTTCCCGGCTATATCCCCAACTCACAACAACGTGATTGAGCCGCTCTTGCATTGAAGATGATGCATAAAGAAAACCCGTACCTTTGGGTGCGCAGAGCCATTTGTGGCAGTTACCGCCATAAAAATCGCAGCCGAGATCCTGCAAATCCAGCGGAATCATCCCCAGAGCGTGCGCGCCATCTACTGCAATCAGCGCACCGCGGTCGTGTGCCAGTTGGGCCAGTGCTCTAATCGGCGTGACCAAACCCGTACGAGTGGTGATATGGCTGCAAAAAATCAGCCTTGTACGATCTGTAAATTCACTCTCAAAAGCACTCAGAATATCTTCAGGGCGTTCGGGAGGGATGGGAATTTGGACGCGCTTGACCACCACACCGCGGCGGCGCTCAGCCAGATGCAGGCAGTTGTCAATCGCACCGTATTCCTGATCTGAAGCCAGGATTTCGTCACCTGGACGCCAATCCAGTCCATGCACCACCATATTGATAGCCATAGTAACATTGGTGGCAAAAGCAATATCTTCTGCCGGCGCATTGATAAACGCCGCCAGGTGGGCACGAGAGTTATCTATAACGCTGTTATATTCCGCCCGCTGTCGCGTGGGATTGCGTTCAACATCCTCCATGATTTCCAGCATCTTCTCAAACACGGGCCTTGGCTGCGAGCCAAAAGAGCCGGTGTTGAGATAAATTTCACCCGGCGCGATCATGTACTGCTTGCGAATCGGCTGCCAGTAGGATTCCTCTGCCACGGAAGTCGGCCAGGCCGTGCGGACATGGTACACATATACCTCCTACGCAGTAGATCGCGCTTTGTACCATGCGAGAATGGCGAGAATTAGGGGAACGCAGCCAAAAAGAATCATGAGAATGCCATTGACCTGGTAACTACCGGGATCGTACTTGAGATATCGAATACCAACAAAAATAATTGAACACCAGGCCATCACGGCATAAAAGAGCAGATTGAAGCGGATATACTTCAAAATGAGGAACGCCATGAGTATCCAATATGGAATGCTTTTGGCGAGAAGAATACCTCCGTGATAAAAATCTTTGGCTGGCGAGACCACCGATTGAAAGATGAGCACGAGCACTACGCCGAGAATCAGCAGATTTATCTTGCCTATCACGCGCCACCAGACAAACAGAATACCCAGAATGGCAAAGGGAGCTATGAGCATACCGCTGACTTCGTCGATGAGTTCACCAAATGCGGGTATATAGCTGTTGATTTCGGGAGGCGCACCACCGCCTGCACCGAGGTAGTCGCCGAGATAGGTGAGATTAATATAAGACGAAAAAATACTGTTACCTCTGGTAAAACCAAAATAGCAGACAGCGAGAAAGACAACCTGCCACCAGAGTGCTGTGCTATTTATCTTCAGGCGAAGCACATCGATCCAATCGGAAATCTGCATCTCCTGGGGACGTTCACGGCGATACATCGTATCGCCAAATGCACATAATAAAAAAGCCATAATCGCAGCAATAACAAGCCCTATGACGAGGTCAATGAGTCCATCGCCGAGAAAAGTGCTCATGGCATCGCTGGTGTTATAACCTCGGTAGAACGTGGGCAGATTATTGAGTCTTTCCAGTACAAAGCACGCACCAGATAGAATGCCAATGCGAATGGGCAACTGCCAGTTGACATGTCCATCGCGATAAGCGCGCAAAAAGAAAGTAATGGCGAGCACAGCCATAACAATGACTGCGATGGTCGAGATGGTAGAAACAATAGTACTTTTGGCCGTGCGTTCTCGCAATTTCCGCAAAAACTCTTCAGGTGCTTTATAGGATTTATATGCGTGTCCAATCTGATCGCCCTGTACAGAGGCAATAATGCGAAATTCTCCTTCTTCAACTTTAATATCCGTGCGCTCCCAAACAAAACTGTGGTCCATTCGGTTTTCGCGCTTTCGCGAGCGGGCTTCAAGACGTTTGTAAAGGGCTGTATCTGTCATATCGCGCTGTAAATATCCGGATAGAAAAGCCTCGGCGATCTTTTGCGCCTCTTCTGTACTGAGTTCTGCGCCCTCTCGATTTTCGGGAACATAGTGCGATATACGACAAAAATCGCCATTGCCATCAATACTGATCGTGAGTTCTTCTTTTTCCAGGGGTTTGAACCATCGCACCCGCCAGCGCCACGATGTAGTATGTTCGGCAGCGAGCGTATCTGCACGCGCCAGATCGACATTTCGAATGAGATGTGTAAAATGGCTGGATCCAAAGCTGCTGGAAAATGACGTGGTGCGTTGATAGCCTTCGAGACTGAGACCGAGTTGCCGGCGAATATCTTCTGCCTTCTCAATCGCCTCGGCCCGCGTGATAATGGACTCGCGAGCGTATTTGGCAAATCCTGGAAGGTCGGATATGAAATACACAGACCAACCGATCAGCCCCAGAACGCCAAAAACGATGAGACCACTCCTGGGAATGAGATAATCCGAAGGGAGTTTGCGTTCGACCTCGGGTTCAGGGAGTGGTTCGGGTTCGGGAATCTCAGTTTCGGACGCTATTTCCTCCGGCGGTTCAGGGGGCCCCACCTCTTCGGGTTCCTCTACCTCTTTATAGCGCCCCGTAATCACACCAAAAATAGCGGGAATCGCCGGTATAAAAATAATCGCAACCGCCAGAATGCCCGAGACCTTGAAGTAGAGACTATCGGACTGCACCATCGGATAGATGCCGAGAAAGCAATTGTACACATAATGCGAAATAATGGTTGCCCAAACACCGTAGCGCAAAAACACAATACCAAATATGACGCCCACTACGGTAAGTTCAAGACCGCGAATATAAATAGGCTCCTGCGGATAATTCGCGTGCAAAAAGGCCCATACAATCGCGGGAATAAGAACGGCCAACCAGGTGCTTTTTAAATACCGAATAAGCAGGGAAATGGCGAGCAGGCGAAAGAAAAACTCTTCCATCGTCGCAGCGAGGAGACCGATAAGCAAAGGATAGACCCACGGCAAATAAGTACTATACGTATTGCTGTACTGTGTCATCGCCGCGGGAGACCAGACCCCCAGATAGTCATTGCCCAAAATATAAAAGATGGTGACATATCCCAGATGGGCAAAGGCAAGTCCATAACCGATGAGGGTAATGCGTGCAAAATTCGCCGATCGCCAGCCGCGCAGAGACAGTCGCGCAAGTGGATTTTTCCATCCTTCTACATCCTGAGCAGCAGCTCCCCCGGCTGTACCGGACAACGCGATAATAACCCCACTGAGCACGGCACTCAACAGACCGCCGAAGATGAAGGTGAGAATAAAAGAAACAAAGGACTGCGTGGTATCGTAACCGAAGCGCGTAAGCGGATAGCCATTGACGGCACCGAGAAAACTGGTGGCAGCCACGAGAATACCCACGCCGAGAGCTGCGCGCCATATCAATGTGCGCTGGCGATATTTACGCACGAGCACGACAACCATTGCAATGCCCAGTGCAAAAAAGAAAACCGAAGCAATATTTGTAAGTAAGCCCGCACGCGAGCGAATTTCTCGATAATTGCGCGAAAATGTTTCGGGTACTTTGAGGTATTCGGCAAAATAGCCTGCTTTATCGCCCTTAACCGTAAGGCTCAAACGGTAGTGCCCATCATCGCCCACGACAAAATCTTTTTTTCGATAAGTATAGGTGTGATCCATCCGATTGGGACGCTCAACACTCGATGCCTCAATAGGTTCGTAATTACCGAGTTGAAAGCCCTGCACATCGGTCAAAAAAGTCTCCGCAATAACACGGGCATCTTCTTCTGAAAGACTCGCGCCTTCGTCAGATTCGAGAATGCTGTGCGTAAACCCTACAATGCGTCCGCCGGGATCAATACGCACGCGGAGTTCTTCTTTTTGAAGCGGCTTAAACCAGCGGATGTTCCAATACCATACCGAGACCCATTCGCGCACGAGGCGGTTGGCTTCCTCAAGGCCCAGGGTGCGTTCGAGAAAGACCTGAGGCAGGCTGGAGTACGAGAAGACCTGAGCACTTTCATAATCTGTGAGATCGTACCCCAGGCGGTCGAGATACGCCTCGGCAGCCTGATGCGCCTGTTCGCGATCCACGCGAAAATTGAGCGAGGCAACGGGAAGCGCGCGGTCAAAAAACTGGATATAACAGGTGAGACCGAGCGCACCTGCGATCAGGAAGCAAACAACCCATACAGCATCGCGTCGAGTCATAAAATTCTCCTTTGAAAGTTTTGGCGCAAAATCGTCTTAACATAATAAGATACTGATATTACGCAATCCTCAAGTAAGGTGCACACAAATAGTGAAGTGTTATGCTGGAAGAAAGGCAGGTATGTTGATCACTCCGCGATTTGTTAAATTTGCTTGACACTGCAAAGACACCTTGTTAAATTTTTGGTCCTTCATGGAATTTTGGAGATTATTTTACAATATGAATTTGGGGTAGTAGCTCAGTTCTGGTTAGAGTACCGGCCTGTCACGCCGGTGGTCGCGGGTTCGAGTCCCGTCTACCCCGCCATCTCGCTGGAAAGCTCGACGCATATAATGTGTCGAGCTTTTTGGCGTGTACTGTTGGAGGAAAATCAAAAATTTATGTCCATTGACAGACTGTACAACCGAATTAAAAACTCGCCGCCATTTAAGGACCTATCGAAAAAACTGGAATCGGGAGAGCGGGTCGTAACCATGCGCGGAGGATCCGGATCGCTATCTGCTTATGCCATCGCGTGGATTGAAGAAACCGTACCGGGGCCAGTGGTAGTCGTATGTGCAGATGAGGATCGCGCCGAGGCATTGCGCAATGATTTGGAACGGTTATTGTACGAAGAACATGTGGGCTACTTTCCGAGTTGGGATGTCGCACATTTTGACGGGCGTTCCCCACATTTGGATGTGGTGGGATTGCGGATGGAGGTATTGGACCAGTTGCACCGGGGAGTCAGCGGCATTGTGGTCACACCCATCGAGGCCCTGATGGGACACACCTTGCCCCCAGACCTCTTTGACTTGAGTGTAAAAACGCTTCGTCTGGAACAGGAAGTTTCGCCCCTACAACTGGCCGATCATCTGGTGGAAATCGGATATGAACGGGTAACAACTGTGGAAGGCGTGGGGCAATTTGGGATGCGCGGCGGCATCCTGGATGTTTGTTCGTTTGGCAACGCGCATCCAGTCAGGCTGGAATTTTGGGGCGATGAAATCTCGTCCATTCGGTCATTTGAATTGAGCACCCAACGGTCGATCGCGCAACTGGAGGAAACGCGAATTTTGCCTTGTCGGGAAAGCGTACTCCCGCTGACAATGGCAGATATTTATTTGGAAAATCTGGAAATAGCAGAACGGGATCTGGGCATTGAATTGCCCGAGGTGCGAAACTTACTGGAGCGCGAAGGCATTTTTGAAGGACAAGAGCATTACCTGAGTGTGTTATATGGCGAGCGAACGGGGTTGTTGGATTACGTGCCCGAAGGATGCTGGCTCGTCCTCGATGACCCGGATGGCATCGCTACTGCCGCGGATAACGCCTGGCGTGCCTGTGAGCAAATCGCACAGAGACAAAAAAAACGGCGGGCGGAAACAGAACCCTTGCCAGCGCAGTGTGTACTCCGACAACCGGAAACTATGCTTCGACAATTGGAACACAGGCCCCGGGTCTTGAACCGCGCACTGGGAGGAGCATCAGAGGAAGTGGTGGATTTTGGCGGACAGAGCGGGCGACACTACGAAGGCCATGTACAGCTATTAAAAGAGGATTTACAAAAGCACTGGTTGGACGCTTATGAAGTGGTCATTCTGTGTGAAAGTGATGGGCAAAAAGCTCGATTAGAAGAAATTTTGGAGGAAAGTGCCGATGTGGTCTCCCTGTACGTGGGCACACTACAATCCGGATTTACATACCGCCCCGGCAAAGTCTTTTTGATCAATGACCACGAAATTTACAGCCGCGTACATCGCAGACGGCGGTATCGCCGCTTTCAAGACGCGCAACCCATCAAGACCGTGACCGCACTTCAGCGCGGCGATTTTGTCGTGCATGTAGATCACGGAATCGGTCGGTTCAACGGCGTAGAGCGAATTGATATAGGCCGCATGTCCAGCGACTGTCTGACCATTGGATATCGAGATGGAGATAGGGTTTTTGTGCCGGTGGATCAGATGAATCAGGTACAAAAATATTCGGGACAAGATGGCGTAGTACCCGTATTGAGCAAATTGGGTACAGTGGCATGGGAGCGGCTAAAGGAAAAGACGCGCAAAGCGATATTCAAAATGGCCGCAGAACTCGTGTCATTATACGCCGAACGCAAGGCGCAACCGGGCCTGGCATTTTCGCCTGATGGGTCAGAAATGAACGCACTGGAAGCCTCGTTTCCCTATCGCGAAACCCGGGATCAACAAGAAGCGATTGACGCCGTGCGAAAAGATATGGAAGCGCAGTCGGCAATGGATCGATTGATTTGTGGCGATGTGGGATATGGCAAAACAGAAGTGGCGATTCGCGGGGCGTTTAAGGCGATTTTAGATGGCAAACAAGTAGCAGTGCTCGCCCCCACAACCATTTTGGCGCAGCAACACTATCGCACATTTTGCGAACGGTTTTCCGAGTTTCCAGTCCACGTAGCGGTCTTGAGCCGCTTCCGCACGCGAGCCGAACAGATGCGAACCCTCGAGGCGATGAAAAAAGGCACCGTAGATATCGTGGTGGGCACGCATCGGTTATTGTCAAAAGATGTCAACTTCAAAGAGCTCGGCCTTCTGGTCATAGACGAAGAACACCGCTTTGGGGTGCGGCACAAAGAGCGATTAAAAGAAATGCGGCGCATGGTGGATGTATTGACGCTTACTGCCACGCCAATTCCGCGCACCCTGCACATGTCGTTGATGGGCGCGCGCGATATGTCGGTCATACAAACTCCACCCAAAGACCGACTGCCAATTCAGACCGAAGTGCTGGCATTTGAAGAAGACCGCATTGCCGAAGCGATATTACGGGAAGTGGATCGCGGTGGACAGGTTTATTTTGTACACAATCGGGTTCAATCCATGCACGCGATGATGGGTTTTCTCACGCGCCTGCTGCCGCAAGTGCGTTTTGGTATGGGACATGGACAGATGCCCGAACGGCAACTCGAAAAAGTGATGATGGACTTTTTTGAGCACAAATACGATGTTCTGGTCTCGACCATGATCGTAGAATCCGGTCTGGACATTCCCAACGCGAACACGCTAATCGTAAATCGGGCAGATCGCCTGGGATTGGCGCAGTTGTATCAATTGCGCGGTCGGGTGGGACGATCAAACAAGCGGGCTTATGCATATTTATTCGTACCATCCTGGCAAGCACTCAAAAAACCGGCGGTGAGGCGATTGCGCGCCATCGAAGAATTTTCGGATTTGGGATCGGGTTTTCACATTTCAATGCGGGACATGGAAATTCGGGGCACCGGCAACTTGCTCGGAGCGCAGCAACACGGACATATAGCAGCCGTGGGATTTGATTTGTACACGAGATTGTTGGACGAAGCCGTGCGACAAATTAAGGGCGATGAGACCGAACCCGCTATTGAGCCAGATGTACAGGTATCCGTCTCGTCGTATATTCCGGACGATTATATTCCGGATGCGGATCAAAAAATGCAATTTTATCAGCGATTGGGCCAGATACGGCAAACTGTGGAAGTCCTGGCGATTGAGGAAGAACTCGCGGACCGCTTTGGGCCTTTGCCCGAACCCACATCCGCATTATTAGACACCTTACAGGTCAAAATTTTAGCCCGCCAACTCAGGTTGTCGCAGTTGCAAATCGGGCAGATTATGACAATAACCTTGTCGCCGGACAAGCCGCTGATGCGAACGGATATTGAACGGATGGTGACACAGTCGCCACTCCCCCTGGAATTTGCCCTGGGAGAACCACCAAAAATCGAAGTCGCGCTAATTGGAAATGGGCCACAATCGCGGTTAGAATCGGCTAAAAATGTGTTGCAGAGCCTAATTTGAAGGCGTATATTCGATTATTCGGAACCTTTTTTATTGCCAATAGTTTAGAGCCACATGCGGGGGTATGACCGCAATGGGGGATCGCGTTTTGAATCGGACGCGGTGTTTGAAAATCGGCCTGATAATCTGCCTGATTGGCCTGTGGGGATGCGAAAGGCCACAAAAAGTTTCCGTCGTGGCGCAGGTGGAGAATCGCTATCTGACCAAAGAAGCATTGGAAAGGCGTATTCCCACCCCGTTTGCAGGCACAATCTCGCCAAAAGAAAAACAAAGATTAGTCGAAAATTGGATCGAGGAAGAACTCCTCTATCGAGAAGCCATAAGACAAAACCTCGACCGGGACCCCGGACTATCGGATCGCATTGATCGCGCTGTTCGGCAACTGTTGGCGAGCGAATTGATGGCCCGCACATACGCACGCGCTGCCCAAGTCTCAGAGGATGAAATTCTCAATTATTACGAAGAACATCGAGCAGATTTTGAGCGCGATCAACTCGAACTCAGAGTGCGGCATCTCGTTGTGGCAGATAGAAATGCAATGAATCGGGCGTGGGACCGGCTACAAAGGGGCGAATTTTTTGAGCAGGTAACACGCGAAGTTTCAATCGATCAGTCGGCTGTAAATGGCGGCGATCTGGGGTATTTTACCGAAGATATGGTCGCCCCCGCTTTCTGGTCGGTATGTCGAGATGCCAAATTGGGACATCGAATACGCACACGTACCGAATTGGGCTACCATATAATCGAGGTAATGGATCGGAACGACGAGGGTTCAATACGCGATTTGGTCGATGTGCGCGGCGAGATTCAGCAACGCATCCTGACCGAGCGCCGACGCGAGCAACGCGCAAAATTGCTGACCGAACTCAAAGAGCGAATTGAATGGTCAGTCGATTGGAAGCAATTGAATAGTGCAAAATAAGGGCTGAGTTGACCACTGACTACTAATACAAGGAATTTAATTGACATGAAAACGCTGTTTATCAACTTGTTGGTTGTATTATTCCCACTCATGAGCGTAGCGCGTGCAGAGCCTCTATTATTGGATCATATAGTAGCGGTAATAGATGATAAAATTGTGCTGCGGTCCGATGTGGAAAACAAGCTGCGGCAGGAATTGATCGGTCGAAGAATTGATGTGCGCACCGTGCCACAGGCAGAGCTTGAAAATATGTTTAATAAGGTGCTGGAGAATGAAATTCAGCGCAACTTATTATTGGTCAGAGCGCGAGAAGACAGTATTGAAGTAGATGACGAGCACGTGGAGGAGAGCGTGCGGGCGCAAATTCGCCTGATTAAGGAACAGTTTGGCGCAGCAGCTTTTGCCGAAGAATTAAAAAAAGCGGGATTGACCGAGCGACAGATGCGAGATAACTACAGGGAGCAAATTCGCAATCAGTATTTGGAACAGAGTATGTATGGCCTGCTGGTGCAGCAGGTCAGTGTGTCGCCCCGGGACATAAAGGAATTTCAAGAAAAATACCGCCGCGGCGAGTCAAATACCGTGTCGTTGAGTCATATTTTTATTGAACCTGCTGCATCGATAGAACAGCAGGACAAAATTCGCCCCCAGGCAGAAGCGGTTTTAGAACGCATTCGGGCAGGTGAAGATTTTGCAGCACTGGCAAAAGAATACTCACAAGACCCTGGCAGCGCGTCTCAAGGTGGGGATCTGGGCTTTTTTGGGCGCGGTACCATGGTGCCTGCATTTGAAGATGTTGCCTTTAGCCTCAAAGTCGGCGAAGTGAGCGACCTGGTACAATCGCAATTTGGCTTTCACATTATTCTCGTCGAGGAAATTTCGGGCGATCAGGTGCGGGCGCGTCACATTTTGTTTTTATTGCAAAAAGACGAAAAAATCGCGCAGCAAAAGGCGATGGCATTGTATAAACAGATTCAAGACGGGGCGGATTTTGCCGAACTTGCGCGCGAGCATTCCGACTTTGAACAAACAGCAGCGCACGGCGGATTTTTGAGGAACTTTCCCAAGTCTGAACTTCCACCTGAATATGCAGATGTAGTACGAGCACTCAAGCCGGGCGAGGTGAGCTTGCCCGTAAAACTGGAAGGTGGCTGGAATCTATTTCGAATCAATGACGATGCGACCGCATTAGAACAAATTGCCAAAGAAGAGCGTTTGCAGGAATTATTCCGCGAGAAACTGGCGGAAACGCGAGCGAAATTATATGTGGATGTGCGGTTGGAATAGGATAGTATGAGATTAGATATCTATCTAAATACGTGTTGTCTGGTCCGGCGGAGATCAGAAGCCAAGCGAGCGTGTGGCAATGGGATTGTGACAGTAGATGGGCAAGAGGCCAAAGCGAGTCGCATTTTGCGCGTCGGACAAAGAGTGTGCATTGCATTTTCCGACCGTCTGTTAGAGTTTGAGGTATTGGCGATTCCACGAGGCAATGTATCGCGAAAGCAAGCATCTGAATATTATCGTATTATTCGAGAGGAAGCACAGGCATCAGAGTTTTTTTGAGACGCAACCCCGTCAAAAAAAAGTAGAAAGGCAAAGGCCGGCACGGGCTGGCCGTTTTTTATTTTATGCCAAAATTCGATACTAAAACAACACCTTATAGCCGCCTGGCGACCATTTATGACTACGTAATGCGACATGTAGATTACGTGCATTGGGCGCATTATGTATCGTCATTGCTCGCACGCCACAAAGTCAAACCCAACCGCGTATTGGACCTGGCCTGTGGCACGGGCAGTCTGGCAATTGAGCTATACCGTCAGAAGTTTGATGTCCTGGGCGCAGATGGCTGCAAAGAAATGCTGGATATAGCTGTAGATAAAGTTCGTAAGTTGCACTATCCTATTCCATTTTACCATCGCAATTTGCTCGATTTGGACGATCTGCCTGCATGTGATACGGTATTGTGTTTGTACGATAGCATCAACTATTTGATGTCACCCGAAACAATCGCGCATGCTCTGGAAGAAGTGTATCGCATTGTAAATCCCAACGGTGTTTTTGTGGTCGATATCTGTACAGAGAGCAATTCGAAGCAATACTTTAGCAATATGCAGTCAGAAGATTCGGGAGATGGATTTTCATATCGACGGCACAGCTATTACCAGAAGGGAGTGCAATACAACAAATTTGATATCCACTTTGAAGACACGGATGAAGTGGTCAAAGAAGTGCATCAACAGCGCATTTATTCTTTGACGGCGATTGAAGAAATTGTAGATAAATCACCTTTTGAAATAGTAGGAGCTTACGGTGGATTTGGGTATGCACCGCCGACAGAATTTTCGGACAGGGTGCATTTTGTTCTTAAAAAATAGTTCAAAAAGTGGATATTGGAACTGCTGACGCAGTTGTGCATCATGCCAGTGATTAAATTACAAAACGTGCGGGTCGAGCAGCAGGGTCAACCGATATTGGTCGATGCCAACATAGAGATCAATCAGGGCGAATTTGTCTATCTGACTGGACACACAGAAGCGGAGAAACGCGCGCTATTCAGACTGATTATATTTGAGAATTTGCCCGATGCGGGTATGGTAGTTGTGGGGGAATACGACTCCCGGCAGATTCGGAAAACGGATATCCCCCGGTTGCGACGACAAGTGGGTGTGGTGTTTCGAGACTTTAAATTGTTGCACCATCGCACAGTTTATGAAAATGTGGCTTTCGCGCTTGAAGTAACAGGTGTTTCACGGCGTCGGATCAAGCGCAAAACACAGGCGATATTGTCGGATGTAGATTTATTGCACAAACGCAATGCGTATCCAGATATGCTGTCGGGTGATGAGCAATTGCGGGTGGCAATTGCGCGGGCACTGGTGAATGATCCCATTGTCTTGTTGGCAGATGAACCAACAGCCAATCTGGATCCCGAGGCGACCGAGCATGTGATGGCCATTTTTCAAAAAATAAATGTGCGCGGAATAGCTGTGGTCATAGCGACACATGATGCAGTGCTGCAGGACCGGTATCCGCGACGAATATTGCAGTTGAAAAAAGAGGTCATTGAACAGATTACAAATTGAGCTAATGGAAAAGTGAAATGAATTTGTCGCTGGTATTTCGCGAGGCGTTGCAAGGGGTGATGCGTACGGGAATCGCAGGTGTGATTTCAGTGGCGACTATTGGAGCATCGCTGCTGGTATTGGGATTCTTTTGGCAGGTGATCGAGAGTGGGAATGCGCTACTTAACCGATTGCGCGCGCGGGTGGAGATAGACATTTACCTAAAAGATAGCATTTCATCTCAGCGCGTAATCGCATTGCGACGCACCTTAGAAGCGAGGCCCGAGGTAGCCGAAATTGTGTATGTGGATCAGGAAGCGGCGGCCAGAGAATTTCGGTCAATATTTGGCCTGGGGACGGTTGATGCGCTTTCGCGCAATCCATTGCCCGCTTCCCTCAGAGTACGCATTTCGCCCGGTGAGAATATGCCGCGCCGCGCTCGGGCTGTTGCAAGATCTGTAACCGGTCATAGTGCTGTAGAAGGTATAAATGTGGGGGAAGTTTGGGCGGATTCTTTAGAGCATTTTATTGAAGTAATCACCGGAATTGGACTCGCGCTTGGGTGTATGCTGTGTTTTGCGTGTGCATTTGCAGTAAGCCATGCGACCAAGTTGATGGTACTGGCGCAACGCGATGCCATTGGGATTATGCGGTTGGTCGGCGCGACAAATACGACTGTGTGGATGATCTTTGGAGTTGGGGGGGCAATACAAGGCTCTGTCGGTGGATTTTTGGGACCCTTGATGTTGGCTTATATATCACCGTGGTGGGCTGTTCGCGTACCGGATTTGACGGTTACACCAACGATTGAACTGGCATTCTGTCTGGTGGTATTAGGCACCATACTGGGCGCGATAGGCAGTTGGGCATCCCTGAACCGCATGTTGAGAGAAATTGCGCAGGGCAGTGCCTGACCATTGAGGTATAGTGTGCAAAAACCAGTGTATATATTGCATATCATAGCTTTTCTACTCGCATTACCACCCGATGGAAGAGCGCAGACAATAACAGAGTTGGAAACGCGCTTGAAAGCTGAGCAAGCGGCGATGGACAGCTTGAAAGTGCGTGACTTGAATCCTCAACCTCCGCAGGAAGCATCGGCTCAACCTGAAAATGAGAGTGAAAAAACAAAGGACACATCTCTAAATATCGCTGATGAAATCAATAGTCTGAATGATGAAATCCACCGTACCGAGCGACAGCTTCGGCAAGCCGAGTCGCTACTCAAAAATCGCGAGGAAAAGATAGCGCAACGTACGCGTGAGATATACAAAATAGGACGACAGGGAATACTATCGGTATTATTTTCGGCAAAGTCACTACGAGATGCAGCCCAACGCATGCTGTATTTGTCCCGGTTAAAGGATCAGGACCAGCGGGATGTCCAGGCACTGCAAACAGCAAGCAAACGGGTAAGTATTCTTTATACCATACTTAGTTCGCAGAAGCAGCGACAGCAAATTTTATTGCAACGCAAACGCCAGCACGAGCAGATTTAAAACGTTAATGAACAGCTATTCCCTTGCATTGATGCGTACATTTGGATATAACAATGAACTTTCAAGCGGCTCTGAATTTTTTATTTTCAGGCGATGAACTCGTGCTAACAACGCATGTGAATGCCGATGGCGATGGCCTCGGCGCGCTTTTGGGGTTGAGCCATTGGCTGACGAGGCAGAGCAAAAAGCATCGCCTTGTGGTGGCAGACGAGACGCCGGATCGCAAATATCGGTTTTTGCCGGGCTATGATCACATTGAATCGGTGTACAACTCTGGACTGGCAACCCCCGTGCCGCGCCTCGTGGTGGTGGATACGACGATATCGAAAAAACGCATTGGCGATGTCGCGGAGCTGATTGGGCCTGCGACCAAAACGCTGGTGATCGATCACCATGTGGATGCAGATGAAGAGAGCGATGTACGGGTGATCGATCCGGATGCCAGCTCTGCCAGTGAATTGATCTATTTGCTCATAAACCGGTATGCCCGTCGCAGTAACACGGGATTTACACCCGAAATCGCGACGTGTTTATATGCTGGAATTGTCTTTGACACAAAGCTATTTAAACATTCGCATCCAGAACGCGCCCTCCGCGCTGCTGCAGAACTCGTTACACATGGTGCAGACCCACAGCAAATAGCAGAGAACATGTTTTCGCACCAGACATACCAAACGGTAAAAACTCTGGGGTTCGCACTATCGAACCTGACGCTACACGAAAATGGACAGATCAGCACATTGTACGTCGATCACAAAACGCATAAGATGAATGGCGATCTGGATGGGGTGGTTGATCACGCAATGTCAATTGGCGGAGTCGAAGTCGCACTATTTTTTAAAGAACAGGAGCTGGGACAACAGCGCGTGAGTTTGCGGTCGCGGGGAAAAGTGGATGTCAATCGCATTGCCCGCCAATTTGATGGTGGCGGGCACATCCTCGCATCGGGATGCGAGATTAAAGGCTCTGTCAATGAAGTGCAAGCGCGTCTGCTATCTCTTGTGCGCGAACAATTGTGAATCGGTAAAACTCCCCCAGGCCTGGCAACCTCCTGCTTGATACCAGCAGGAGCAGGCTGTAGCAGCGGTTCAATGGAAAGGAAATGAATATGGATCTTTTGACACTGAAGACGTGGTCGCCAGATGATATTTTGCGTGCGGTAGAAATGGGGTTGGTGATTAAAAAAAATCCCGAACGCTATGAAGGTTTGCTAAAGGGACACACTTTGGCGATGTTATTTCAGAAAACATCGACGCGCACTCGCGTATCTTTTGAAGTGGGCATGCATCAATTGGGAGGTCAGGCCGTGTTTTTGGACTGGATGGCCACTAATTTTGGATTGGCCGATGTGCGCGATGAAGCACAAGTGCTATCGCGGTATGCAGATGTGATTATGGCGCGCATGCTCAAACACGAAGATTTGCTTCGGCTGACCCTCGGTTCCGAAGTCCCGGTGATCAACGGATGTTGCGACCGCTATCACCCCTGTCAAGCCCTGGGCGATCTGCTATCAATCCTGGAAGTGCGAGGTAAGTTAGCGGGAACTCATGTGGTTTATGCGGGCATCTGGAACAATGTGTGCAATTCGCTGGTGACAGCGTGTACAAAAGCCGGCGTACGCATAACCGCTGTGACGCCAGAGATCAACAAGCCATCGGCAGATCCCGAACTGGTCAAAGCAGCGCGTGCAACCGGGTTATTTGAAGAAACGCTGGATCTGGAAACTGCTGTTGCCGATGCAGATTTTCTTTATACCGATACGTGGATCGATATGGAATTTTTTAACAATCCAGAATTTGCAGAAGAAAAAGAGCGACGCGCTAAATTATTTATGCCCTATCAGATCAATGGCGATTTGCTCAAAAAAACCGACGCTTATGTGATGCACTGCTTGCCTGCACATAAGGGATATGAAGTGACAGACGAAGTCATGGCAAGCGAGCGATGCATTGCTGTGGATCAAGCAGAGAATCGCATGCACATTCAAAAGGCCGTATTGCTTCAAATGATCGGACCAGAGCGGATAACATAATGGCTATAACAGAAAGAGTGTCTCAGGACATCGCCAACCCCAGACAAATGCTGGAGGAGAAGATCGCATCGCACGAGGCGCGGGTGGTGGTGATGGGATTGGGGTATGTGGGATTGGCCCTATCCGTGGAATTGGGTAAGGTGGGATTTTCCGTCACGGGGATCGATACATCGGCGCGCAAAGTAGATCTCGTCGAATCGGGAAAGTCCGATGTGCAAGGTGTATCGGAATTTGAAGTGGCGGGTCTCAAAGCTGTGGGGAAATTGACAGCGACGCGAGAATGCGATGTACTCGATGAGGCCGATGTGGTGGTGGTGTGCGTGCCCACGCCCTTAAATAAAACACGCGACCCGGATGTCTCGTTTATTTTACAAGCGTGTGATGCAATCAAAGATCGATTGTGTTGCGGACAACTGGTAATTCTGGAGAGTACCACATATCCAGGTACGACTCATGAACTGGTATTGCCCTTGCTCGAAGAAAGTGGCTTGAAGGCCGGTGAAGACTTTTTTTTGGTGTTTTCCCCAGAGCGCATTGATCCGGGCAATAGGGTTTATACCATTACCAACACGCCCAAAGTCGTGGGTGGTATTACACCGTCTTGCACAGAAATAGGCACGCATTTTTACCGACAATTGATTGGCGAAGTCGTCCCGGTCTCATCGACCCAGGCCGCTGAAATGACCAAGTTGCTGGAAAATACATTTCGCAGTGTGAATATAGGCCTTGTCAATGAAGTGGCACTAATGTGTGACCGTCTGGGAGTGGATGTTTGGGAAGTAATCGATGCCGCAGCGACCAAGCCGTTCGGATTTATGCCATTTTATCCCGGCCCTGGGCTGGGTGGGCATTGTATCCCGGTTGATCCACACTTTCTGGCCTGGAAGCTGAAGACCTTGAATTACAATGCGCGCTTTATCGAATTGGCCAGCGAAGTGACGCGCAGCATGCCTAATTATGTGGTCGATAAAATCACCAACGCACTCAACGAATACGAACGGTGTTTGAAAGGCTCGAACATTTTGATATTGGGCGTGACGTACAAGCCCGATGTGAGCGATATTCGCGAGTCGCCGGCATTGGATATTATAGAAATGCTTGTAGAGAAAGGCGCTAAGGTCTCGTATTCTGATCCGTTTGTCGGTCACTTGCAGACAGACAGTTTGGACTTGAAGAGCATTACTTTGAACGAGAAAAACTTAACTGAGTCCCATTGTGTGGTGATTGTGACACATCACAGCGATTGGGACTACGAATGGATTGTAAAGCATGCGCGCTGTATTGTCGATACGCGCAATGCCACGCAGGCCGTATCTGGAAAAAAAGATCACGTCTTTAAATTGTAACAGGGATTATATGCGTATTTTAATAACAGGCGGCGCGGGGTTTTTAGGGTCGCATTTGTGTGACCGTTTGCTGGATGAAGGGCACGAACTAATTGTCATGGATAACCTGCTGACCGGACGTGCAAAAAATATCGCGCACCTGTTTGGACGAGACGGTTTTACATTTATCAAACACGATGTGACGCAATACATCTATGTGAAGGGACCTCTGGATTATGTATTGCATTTTGCCAGCCCGGCCAGCCCCGATGATTTTTCGCGCTATCCAATCCGCATCCTGAAAGTGGGCGCACATGGCACACACAACGCGCTCGGTGTGGCGCGTGCAAAAAAAGCGAAGTTTTTTTTGGCCTCAACATCCGAGATTTACGGCGACCCCCTGGTGCATCCACAGCCAGAATCGTATTTGGGCAATGTCAATACACTGGGTGTGCGTGGCGTCTATGACGAAGCCAAGCGTTTTGCCGAGGCCATGACAATGGCCTATCACCGCGAAAGCGAGGTCGATACGCGGATTGTGCGGATTTTTAATACCTATGGTCCCCGCATGCGCAAAAACGATGGACGAGCCATTCCCAATTTTGTCAATCAGGCACTGGCAGGTGAACCACTAAAAGTATATGGCGATGGCAGTCAAACGCGCAGTATTTGTTATGTTTCAGACCTGATTGATGGGATCTATCGATTGATGCACACAGATTATCACACACCCGTAAACATCGGCAATCCAGCGAGTGAGACATCGATGTTAGATCTGGCAAAAAAGATTATTGAGCTAACGGATAGCAAAAGCGAAATCGCGCTGATGCCCAACGCACAAATCGGCGACGATCCCCAAATGCGACAACCCGATATCACCCTGGCCCAAAAACTTTTGGGATGGGAACCCAAAGTGACACCAGAAGAGGGATTGCGACAAACAATTGCGTGGTTTAGGGGAAATTAGGCTGACCGCTTGACTGGAAGGATTAACTTAGATATATTTTAAAACGTGCTGGGGGCGACATGGCTTCGACGGGGGTGGAGAGATGATGGCTGCGTGTCGAGGTGCCCAATCACCTCGTAAAACAATTGGGAAAAAACGCAACTGCGGACGATAACACGTACGCAATGGCTGCCTAACTAACCGTTACGCAGTCCGTTCTATCAGACCTTGCCTGCGTGGTCTGGATCAGAGCGCCGACGAGAGCAGGCTGGTGCGGGGGTTTCCGCTCGAGGGCCTCCGGATGAGAGTGGGCCACAGCCCCAACCATCGAGCTGGCATCCCAGCGACCCTGTCTGTTGGGGCGCGGGATGCGAGATCCTAAGTGAATAGACTACACACGTAGATGCCGTTGTTAAACTGCTTTCGGACGCGGGTTCGATTCCCGCCGCCTCCACCATTCTTTCAGGGCGGGCCGATCTACAGGCCGGCCCTTCACTGTCTCAAGGCACGCCTACATCCCGCTGCCCTGCTAAAGAGCATTCCCATGCAGACCGAATCCCTGCGCCGCGCCCTGCACGACCTCCTGGGCATCCCCACGGTCCGCTGCGACCTGGATCCGGAGTTCCGCGGACAGATCGAACGGGATGGAATCGTCGTCGAAAAATGGATCTGGACGAGCGAACCCGGTTCCCGCGTCCCCTCCGTACTCTATCGACCGGCACACCCCACCGCACCCATGCCGTCCATCGTGATAACCTGCGGCCACGGCGGCAGCAAAAGCCAGTGGCAGTACACCTACATCCCCCAGCTCTACGCCAAACTCGGGCTGGCCTGCCTGGTGCTGGACCCAATCGGAGAAGAAGAGCGGCACATCTGCAGCGACATGGGTACCCGGGCGCACGACCCCGAAGAGGTCCACACCTGCGCCGATAGGGCTGGTCGGCTCATCATGGGCAAGCTCGTCTTCGACACGATGCGGGGCATCGATTTCCTCTTCACCCGGAGCGACATCGACCAGGAGCGCGTCGGTGTGGCGGGGAACTCTCTCGGCGGCGCCAAGGCCTCCTGGATGCTGGCCCTCGACACCCGCCTCAAGCTGGCCCTGGTCTCCGGTTGGGCGCTGTGTGACACCATGACAGTCACCGGCAAGTTCTGCACCCGCGTCCCGAATCAGCGCCTGCGCACCCTCTGCACCTGGCCCGAATTCCTCTCCCTATCTGCGCCCCACTGCGCCGTCCTCATCCTCAACGGCGACGCCGACATCATCATCGACACAGAGGGGGATGGCACCGCGTGGAAAGGTACCCGGAACACCGTGGCCTGCGCGACTCCGAATTTCCCGGACGGCCACATCGCTTGCTGGTTCGAACCGGCGGGAGGGCACCGACCCTATTTCGGCTACACCGTCGCCATAGAATGGATCCACCGCCACCTCGGCGCTCCCGGTTTCGACCCCAAAGAGAGCCTGCCCACCCTCAACTCGGGCGACTGGTGCGACGCCAATGGCATCGTCCTGGAAAAACTCTACGGCACCGACCTCCACCAGCGCGGCGCCACCCTTCCCGACCTCGGCATTCGGCCCATGCACCGCACCGACCTATCGTGCCTCCGCCCGGAGGAAATAGGCGACCCGAGCTACACCTTGGAAGGCTGGTTGGAGCAGATTCAGACCTGATCGAAAAAATGTCCGTGAGACTGCTACCAGTCGAAGGGGATCCACCCGCTCCTAATGCCAGGCCAGATATCGCTCCCTCAATTCATCCATATCCCGCGACGCTTCTCCCAATGCCTCCTCCAAAAAAGTTCGGCACTTTGCTTCGTGCGCCACATCCCTCGGTGCGTTGGGCGAGAGTCCTGATCCTTCCGAATAGACTTGCTCGTGAGCACCTGAACCATCGGTGTAATGCACGCTTGTCAGAAACCGCCGCGACGTCTGATCCCTGATCCGCCTACTTTGTCCGCGTTCATAACCTTCCAGCCAGACGAATGCGATGATATTGATATGATGGAACTGTTCCTCGGGAACGCTGCACGCCCCGACGATCTGTTCACGCGTCTCTTCCACCGTATCCGCGTGGACATTCCCCACAAGCTGATGTCCCGCCTTCGACAGGTCAAAGAAGTCACGCAGATTCTGGTCCCAAAGGTAGCCGGGCGGCCGATGATCGCTCAACTCGAGCGCAATCGTGCAGCGTTTCTGCTGATCCGCGAGCGGCGGGATCTCTCCCGGCATCGCGATTGCAAATGCCCGGTCCCCGGGTACAACGCTCAGAAAGGAACGCATCGTCGTCGATTTCCCGATTCCGCCCGGCCCCGACCCCACGATCCACGATGCCCCATTCGTCACATGCGACATCCACCACGCCGCCGTGTCCAAATCAAATGGTCCCTGTTCAATCAGGTCCAGCAAGGACCTCGGTGTTTCTTCCCGGTCCGAGTTGATCAATCGTCGCGGAATCACAAATTCGTCGTTTGCCATGTTCACTCCCACTCAAAAGGATGCTAAAAAGGTTTTAAAACAGCCAGCGCGACAACGAGGACCACAATAAGCGTTGTGACGTGGCTAAATGTGCGAAAATAAGCTGCGCTTCTGGTATTTTCGCCGCGTTGAAAATTCTTGCGCTGGCGCGACATCATGCCGTGCAATCCCGCGAGCATGAGAACGAGTAAAATTTTGGTGTGAAGCCACCCGCTCGCCAGGCTCTCCGTTGCAAAAATCAAAAGAATACCCGTAATAAAAACGACAATCATACAGGGCATAAGCAGAAGCCGCATAAGATTGTATTCCATCTGCTGAAATGTCTCATCCGTATCAGCAGAGGCATCGGCGTGATAGGCAAATAGCCTCGGTAAATACAAAATACCGACCATCCAGCCAATCATGGCGATGAGATGTACAACTTTTAGCCAAAGATAATATCCTATCAAGAAAGTCACAGTGTACTCCTCAATCGTAATTGCTGCTTTTGTGATCGCCCATCAGACGGCGCTGGCGCGGGGTTGCTTGCTCGAGAATTTCAGGGTCAAACTGAAAACGGTTGAGATAGGGTGGATATTTTTGCGTAATCATGCGTTTCGCATAGTGGACCTGAAGCAAATAGCGCGTTTTATCGCTGGTATTGGCCGTGCCGCGATGCCAGACCTCACTGCGGAAAATGACCACATCGCCGGCATTGCACATAATGGATTTTTCAGTCTGGCCTTTCCATGTTGTATCGCCATTGGGACTTCTGCCCGAAAGATGGCTGCCAGGGATAAAATTAGTGGGACCAAGGGCTTCGGTAATGTCATCGAGATAGAAATGCGCCGTAGTGATAAAAATAGGAATACGCACCCGAGAATCCTCAAGTATATCTGCCGGCAGACTCAGGGGAAGCCAGTCAGTATGGAGGTTCTGGTCGGGACGCCCGGGACCAGTCATCCATGCGGTCATGCCGATACAGTGGCAATCGTCGCCGTGTATGGCTTCAGCAATCTCAATAACGCCGGAACTGTCGAGAAATTGCAAGAAGTGAGGGTGTCGATTGAACGCATTGTTGATGTGTTTATTTATAAAGCCGATGTCTTCAGGGCGCCCGTTTTTGTCAAAACTTTCCGGGATAGGTGTAAGCGCATCCATGTGACCGCGAAGTTTTGTCACTTTATCGGACGTCAATACACCTGGTAAATACGCATAGCCATCGCGGTACAGAGCTTCGGTTTGCTCTGCAAGTGTATCATAGGCGACAAGAGGAAGAGGATCGACCATATCAGGACTCCATAGCGGTGTAGTTTGTGAGATTGCGTAGGGCAAGTTTATCTACCCAGCAATCGTTTAATTTCTGCCTTTAAACGTTCTCGTCTTGCGTTATAGAAAGTCTCAAACTTGGGCATAGTTTCGGGAATTTCGTCAAGTAGGTGGTTGTTTCGGTATTGCTGCCTACTTTTGAAATCGGGATTGACTTCCTTCAGCCATTCGTTCGGCATCTTGGCACTTTTTTCGATGTTCTTTGCACCTTGAAGCAGTTGAAGGTTAGCAAGTCCGTTACGGCGTTGGATGTAGTCGTCTATCTTGTCTTCGGGGACACCGGCAGACCTGAGACTATGCCGAGTGAACCGTGCTGTCGGGAAGATGTGGTCAATGTGGAACTGTTCGGTATGTACCTTAACGAAAGGGAAGAGCAATGAAAGCAGAGCGAAGGCGAGTCTGTTGCCGTACTGAATATCTGCTAAATCCTCAATTTCTTCATCCTCAAATATCAGGGAACGGCCTTGCCGGGTCAGTTCTTCTTGGACTTGTGTAACAGGAAAGCCGCTGTTGCAGCCATTTACTCTGATAACCTGTCTGAGGGCGGTCAGCAGTGTATCCGAAGATCCGCCCCATACGCCTTTTAGCAGGCTTATGATTAACCATTCACGGATTGCCTTCCTGTCCTCATTGAACTTGCTGCTTGTCAGGTAAGCTTGTCTGGGGTTTTTCTTATAGAGATAGTATGCAATGGGCAAAATAGCGTTTGTCGCTGTTAAGTTCTGCCCGTTAAATCCAAAATTGGAAATAAGCTGGACAGTCAGCGTCAATGCCCGCTTGATGTCGTCCCACATTCTCTCAAAGTCGGCCATATTCTCACGATTAAAGTTATCCACTTTGAATGCAACGCTACCAATGTCGATCAGCATCAGCCCGGCTTTGAGAACAAGGTCTTTGGGGAACGTGAAGCCGCTGCCAATATCATTGAGATTATCTACTAGAGAGTGAATCTCTTCTCGGGCATCATGCTGTTTCCATTGCGCCACCGCTACTGAAAGGAGCATATCGGAATATGACAGGATTGTTCCACCGCTGTTCATGCGAATAAAAATCTGGAGTACTTTCTCCAGTTCTTGCTCACGCTCTTCATAAAAGGCTATTAGATGGTCAGTATGCACGACTTTATGAAGTTCATGAAGTGTTTCGTAAGCCAGATCCACCTGTTCTTGCGGTAGCTGGCTGTTCAACCATCTAACCATAGCAGGGCCACTACTCATAGATAGTATATCCCTAACAAGAAACCAGCATTCCTTCTCATTGACTGCTGCAATTTCTTCATCGGTGCGGAAATTGAAGAGATATTTCAGCCCTTCCTCATCGTCTTCGTCAGGTTGCCAAAGTAGGTCAAGGTAGAGCTTACAGACGGGGAAAGCATTGGGATTACTCCACCACAATTTGGGCTGTTTCAGTGCCATAGAACCGCGCAGACCGATGTTCAGTGCTGTTAGACGCTGCTGTCCATCCAAGACTGCCGTTAAGTTCCGGTCCGACATCATCGGCAGAGTTGGGTTGTGGCGATTGCTTTTCTGGTGATAGTTTAGAACGAAGTCGTAGAACTTAAATTTGTCGCTGTTCTCTCGGTTGACTTGCCAATAGAGAAATGTGCCAAAGGGGTAGCCTTGCATCAGACTGTCGAACAGGCGGCAAATCTGTTCGGGCCGCCATACGAACTCGCGTTGGATAGCGGGCAATACAAGTTCATTGCTTTGAATTTGATCAAGGGTTTCTTTGATCGTGTAACCGGTCTGGTACATAGCCTTTTCCCTAGTCGTTCAGGTTTGTAATATAGTTTGTGAGATCGCGCAGAGCGATTACTCTGTGTCCATTATCTGTAAGATGCTGCATACAGCGTTCAAAAAATGCGGGTTCGGTATGCACCCAGGGATGATCGAGATCGGGCACCCCGTGAAAAGTGAGAACTGTGGCGCAACCTTTTTGTGCCTGCTCAAGCGACCACAAGAAATCGTCGAAGTTCCAGTGCGGCCCCGACGCACCCGTAGTCGGAATGAGGAGACGGTCGTGTTGCACGGGATTATAGGCCGGGCCGCGACCACCTTCCCTATCATAAGGATATTCTGGTGCCATCCCACGTCGGGCATAAGTAAAACCGCGTTTTTTGAGCACCTCAACGGCTTCGGGAGTATTGGTATAACCGGGGTAACAAAATGTGGTGGGAATCGGTATGCCGTAGTGATTACACCGGCGATCAATGTGGCGGATATCGGATAAAAGTTCCTCACCTGATTGATTGGCAACGCTTTTGTGCTGCCGCGTATGATTCCCAATTTCAAAACCCAGGTCGTGTAATTCCCGCACCTCTTCCCAGGTGAGATAGCGCGTTTTGTCCGCGAGAAAGTTCAAGCCCTCAGTAATATAAAAAGTGGCGTTGAACCCGCATTCGCGCAAGATGGGTGCCGCGAAGGTATGTTGTGATTTGACACCGTCATCAAAAGTGAGGACAACGAGGCCATCTGGTATGGATACAGACATATTTTTCGATTAATAGGGCCAAACGCGCAATCCTTTACGCACTCGGTTAATCAAATCATCAGCGTGTTTGGTCGTCATGGGCAGAGAAACGCAGCCACCTTGACGGATAGCGATACCGTGGTTCAAAAGATAAAAATAGAGCCAGCGGTGTTTTTCGCTGCTATCTCGTGCTGCCTGGCGATAGTTGACAGGTGCATAGTCGAGAAAGTAGATGCGAAAAAGCGAACCTGCAGTAACAATAGTCGCCGGGATATCAGCACTCTTGAAAGCCTCTTTGAGACCATTGGCGATGTAATCTGTGAGGGAATCGATATGGCGGTATGCATCGGGGGTCATGGTTTTAAGAGTCATAAGACCGGCGATGGCGACGAGCGGATTGCCATTATAGGTGCCAGATTGCGGAATAGCGGGCGACCCAGAAGTGGGATCATACAGAGCCATCACGTCTTTGCGACCGCCAAAAGCACCTGCCGGGGTACCACCAGCAATGACCTTCGCCAAACAAGTCAAATCAGGTGTAATATCGTACGCCGCCTGCGTGCCACCCGACGTCATTCGAAAACTGACAATTTCGTCGAAGATAAGAAGAATATCGAGTTCCCGCGTCACAGAGCGCAAGAGCGTGAGAAATTCGGAATCGGGCAAGGCCATGCCCGCAGCCGTAGAAAGCGGGTCAATAATAACGCACGCGAGTTCTTCGGCGTGTTGGCGAATGAGGTATTCACAAGCGGGCGCATTGTTAAAGGGCAAGACGATGACATTTTCAGCAGTCGCGGGGGCAAGGCCAGCAGAAGAAACCACCGAATGGGGTGCATCTTCGGGACCGAGATCGGAGGTAACGGGTGGTACATAGCTTATGAGAGCCGGATCGTCAATACCGTGATACGCACCTTCAAATTTGGCAATTTTTTCACGTCCCGTAAAAGCGCGGGCAACGCGCAGGGCATTGCCCACAGACTCGGTGCCGGAACTACAAAAGCGCAGATGTTCGAGGGAAGGGACGCGCTCGCGCAGGAGTTCTGCCCATTCGATTTCGAGTTGGGTAGGCCCAAAAAAGGCCGTGCCACTATTGATGCGTTCGCGCAGGGCATCGCTCACGGCGGGATGGGTGTGACCCAGGATGAGGGCAGTGGCATTATTGACAAAGTCGAGGCGGCGGTTGCCATCGACATCATCGATATAAACACCCTCGCCCCGGTCAGCATAAACTGGAAAGGGATTGACAAAAACGCCAGTGCGCGTATTGCCACCGGGCAAAACTTCTTGTGCGCGTTTAAAAAGGCGTTGCGAATATGCGTTTTGATCATAGTAGTCGGCAATGAGTTGGTCAAGAGAAAGAACAGGCATAAGCAATCAATTCTTCGAAGATGAATGGGGCCAATAACTGCTTTTAAGATCGTAAATCCGTCTGAATTTTGCAAGCTGACTTTGGCACTATGGCAAAAGGGAATTCGCCTCTCACCGATACGCCACCGGATCTTTTATACCATTCTGGGCAAAACCTTGCAAGCGCAACAGGCAAGCGTCGCACCGCCCGCACGCGCGGCCCTCTGTATCGGGATCGTAACAGGTGCAGGTCATCGCGTAATCAACGCCGAGTTCTAATCCCCGTTTGATAATCTCGACTTTGGTCAGGTCAATAAGCGGCGTGTGAATGGTGAACGCATCCCCTTCAACACCGGCTTTGGTGGCGAGATTCGCCATGTTTTGAAACGCGGCGATATATTCGGGACGGCAATCGGGATAACCGCTGTAATCAATGGCGTTGACACCAATAAAAATATCGCGGATATCGAGAGATTCGGCCATTGCAAGCGCGTAAGAAAGAAAAATCGTATTGCGAGCGGGTACATAAGTAACCGGGATACCGTCGGACATTTCGCTCTCGTCTCGATTCTTGGGCACATCGATATCGTCGGTTAATGCCGAACCACCAAAGGCACGCGAATCAATAGTGGCAATAACGTGATCCCGCACACCAAAATGCGCGGCAATTTTTCTCGCACACTCGAGTTCGGTTTCGTGTCGCTGTCCATAGCGAAACGTGATCGCGCAACACGCGTACCCTTTGTCTATTGCAATAGCCAAAGTTGTAGTAGAATCCAAACCACCGCTGAGCAAGACAACCGCTTTCTTTTTCATAGTTAATCTATCCGTGATCAGAATTTACAGGATGGAGCGTTGGGAGTTGAACGATATATTCAACTTATCTTTGCACAGGAGTTAAAAATGCCGAAATTTTAAGCTTTTTGCAAGTGGCACGAAAATTGCATTGCAAATCATTCATCGCGCATACATGAGTTGACACCTGATACGTTATAGGTTACATTGCAAATGGTTGAAAAATTTCGGCATAAAGGTTTGGAACTATTTTTTAGAACGGGAAACACGTCCGGTATTCAACCTGCTCAGGCCAAACGATTGAGATTGATTCTAACGGCTCTGAACCAGGCATTGACAATTCGAGACATGAATCTTCCGGGACTGCGCCTTCATCCCTTGCGAGGTCGTCGAAAGGGATTCTGGGTGGTTTCAGTGAGTGGCAATTGGCGGGTCATTTTTAGAATTGAAGATGGTGTCGTATTTGATGTGGATCTCGTGGACTATCACTGAGGAGCATGCTTATGAAAATGTACAATCCGGCTCATCCGGGTGAAATTTTAAAAGAACTTTGTTTAATCCCACTAAACCTGACCGTGACAGAAGTAGCACAGACGCTCGGCGTGGCGCGAAAGACCGTTTCGGAACTCGTCAATGGCAAGGCCGGAGTGAGTCCAGAAATGGCGATTCGGTTGAGCAAAGCATTTCGAACAACGCCTGTTTTCTGGATGAATTTGCAACTGCAATACGACCTCTGGCACGCGCAACAAAAGATCGGCGATCTTCAAATTGAGCCATTAACTGATACCGCCCCTGCAACTTAATTGCTAAATTCCCGTCTCATCTATCCCGTATCGACGACCCAATCTGGAGCTGTGAACAGACTGCTAACCGATTCCCCGTGGTGTATCCTGCGGATAGCCTCACCCAGGAGAGATGCCACGGATAAGGTGGTCAGATTGGGAGGACATTGGCTCTGTGAAGAAAGAGGAACCGTATCTGTTGTCACCAATTCCTTCACTTCTGCAATTGCGCTCAAACGCGGCAGAGCCTGTCCCGTAAAAAGTCCATGTGTGCAGGATACCGTGATGTTATTAACGCCGCGATCCCGAAGGCGATCAACAAGCTCCACAAGTGTTCCCCCCGTAGCTATCTCTTCGTCCAGAACAATCACCTTCTTCCCCTCTACATCGCCGACAATTGTATCAATCACGACTTTTTCATCGTTGATGCGGCGTTTGATTCCGGCTGCTACGGGCAGCTTGAGCAGGCGGGCAAAATGCGTTGCCTCCTTGGCACCTCCAAGATCGGGCGAAACAACGACCGTATCCGCCAGGTCTTTGCCCTGAAAATATTTCGCCAACACATGGAGAGCATTGAGATGATCGACGGGAATGCGAAAAAATCCATGTACCTGCGGCGCGTGGAGAGTCATCGTAAGCACCCGATTTGCACCTGCTGTATCAATCAAATCTGCTACCAACCTCCCTGCAATAGAGATGCGGGGAGCATCCTTTTTATCTGACCGCGCGTAGCTATAGTATGGAATAACGGCCGTCGTACGGGCAGCCGATGCCCCGCGTGCCGCGTCCAGCATCTGCAGGAGTTCCATGAGATGATCCTGAACAGGTGGCACAAGAGGCTGAATCAGAAAGACATCGGCCTCCCGACAATTTGCGTTCAACTGCACCTGAATGCAATCATTGCTGAAGCGGTTAATCGTACTCTGGCTAAGAGGCACGCTTAGATACTGGCATATATGCTCTGCCAATTGACGATGTGCATTCCCGCTAAAGACCACAATATCGCGCACAGCAAACTCCTTTCTCGTGAGTGGACCTGCGTTGATTGGGCTTCTATTCGACTTGATCAATTAACTGAATTGCCGTAGTTTTTCACTGACGAATCATTTTGAAACAGATCATAATCTGGCATAGGAGATTTATTGATGATTAAAATCATATCTGCAAAAGCGAGTGCTGATTATAAAATTTGGATTCAATATTCAGATGGCGTTGAAGGCGAAGTAGATCTATCCCATCTCGTTGGAAAAGGTGTATTCTCGGCCTGGAAAGATGCAAATGTGTTTCGAAATTTTCAAGTTAAAAACGGCAGATTTATTATCTGGACAGATGAAATAGATCTATGTGCCGATTCGCTTTATTTGGAAATTACGGGAAAAACGCCCGAGAATATTTTTCCCAAATTAAGGATGGAAAATGTAAATGCCTGAGATATGTCGATTTTATGGAATCATTATCAGATATCTCACTGTCCTGCTCCTTCTGCTCGCCTGTTCTGGAAAAGAAAAGCCACTCACTCCCGATACACCAGATGGCAACGGTCAGCAGGAAAAACCCCTGCTTTCAGATGACAAATTTGGCGCCGATATCAACCCCACCGGCAATCCCATCGGCGGTGGCGAGGGCTATAACCGCCTTCTTGACCCATCCGAATACCTGGTTACAAACCGCATGGAACTGTTCGACGCCCTCCAGTTCGCTGGCACCAACCAGATAGTCTATATAGTAGATACCGCCAGAATCGACCTGACCGGACACCAGAACATCGCCATTCGCGGGGGCGTCACACTCGCCAGCGGCCGGGGCAAACCCGGCTCTCAGGGTGCCCTGCTCTACTCCGAACAACTCGAAACCATACCGCTCTTTGTCGCCACCGGGCCCAACGTCCGTATCACCGGCCTTCGTTTCCAGGGCCCGGACACCCTCAGACGCACCGAGCAGATGAGACAACTCCATGCCGAAGGACGCTACTACAGCATACCCAACTCCCGCGCTATCCAGACCGAATATCCCAACCTCGAAGTCGATAACTGCGAACTCTGGGGCTGGAGCCACGGCGCGATCTTCCTGCAGGCCAACTCAACGGACAACCACATCCATCACAACTACTTTCACCACAACCAGCGCTATGGCCTGGGCTATGGTGTGGTGTTGGACCGGTCCAACGCCCTTATCGAGGCCAATTTGTTCGACTGGTGCCGCCACCACATTGCGGGCACCGGCAGACCCGGCACCAGCTACGAGGCCCGTTATAACCTGATTCTGGAAAACGCCAACAGTCACAGCTTTGACATGCACGGAGGTCGGGACCGCGGTGACGATACGCATATCGCTGGCGATCTCATGTTAATCCACCACAACACCTTTCGCGCCACCAGTGTACCCGCCGTAGTCATTCGCGGCATCCCCCAGGAAAGTGCTGAAATCTACAACAACTGGTTTCTCCATACAAATCCGACCGACGCCATCAAACAGAACAACGCCACGGGAAATATGCGTCACTACACAAACCAGTACACGCCCAATCGCGTTTTGAAAGACTGAGTCATGGCGCTCGAGTTACCGCAATTCCCGTCTGCCACTCACTCCCCCTCATACCCGCATAGACCATGTAGTAGCGATTGTCAATTTCAATCACCTGAGGCGTTAGCAACCCATCGCAGTCCCATGCATCGGGATCTGGCGAGGGTGAAAAAATTGGATTGTGCGGATTGGGTTCAAAAGTGCGGAAATCGCGCGTCCGAACATGTCCAATCCGCCAGGTCTCGCCATCGGAACCACCGTAAAAAATATGGAAATACTGCGGTCCCTTAAAAATTTCAGCCTCGCGGACACCACAACTATCCCACATTTCCCCGCTACCCTTAAAAATGGGATTAGCAGGATCTTTGGCAACAGCCGCGGGATCGCTCGTCGGCGCGGTCGCATGGCATATCGTCGGCGGATCTGCCGACTCACCCGTATAGATGATATGTATGGTATCGTCTATGACCACAACTGAGGGATGCGATGACCCCTGCCGCTCATGCGCGGTGTCTGAGGCAATCACAGGCGTCTGACAAACGCGCGTCCACTTGCCAAAATCGCCATCCCCCACCAATAGACCCGTCTGCTTCGGTGGCTTTTGCCGCCGCCCCAAATAATAAACATAGAACTTGCTGTCGGCGGGATTCCAAAATGGGAAAGGATATTCGATTGTATAATCGTCAAACCCCTCGCTCGAAGGCAAGAGTACGGGATTGCGTGGATCGTGTTCGATCTTTGCGGGATCGTTCACCGGAGCCGTGCTATGCATTAAAACCCAATAGTTGCCCTCTTTTCTTCTTCCCCACAAATAGTGAACCGTATCATCCATCACAAATGCATGGGCTGCAGCAGCCCACTCTGGCGGCTCGCAGGCAATAATGGGGTTGACACCCTCAAGCCGCTCGAAATCCGCAAACACTTCAAAGGGAATGGCGTCGTTCTCTGTCATTTCTGTTGATTCTCCCATATTGTTAGTTCTCCTTTTTATCCGCTGCCTGCACTTGCAAACACCAGTCGTAAGGACCGGGACCTGTATGGCAAATCATCTCGGCGATTTGTTGACGCATAGCCGTAATACGCAGTTGGTATTCGGAAAACTGCGCGAGATTTTGCATTTCGCCCGGATCTGTCTCCAAATCGTACAATTCATCGATATCAAAACGATTGCGAATATACTTCCAGCGACCATCGAGATTCATCACATGCGCGGCAAACTGCTCTCTTTCTGTTGAACCCCAATAAATGGCTTCCTGGCTGGCGATCTCTGCGAAAATGGGCTGAGGTTTCGGTTGCCGACCATTCAAAATTGCATTCGCAACAGAACGACCATCAATTTTATCGGGTGGCGTCTCGTTTGCCAGATTGAGCAAGGTCGGCATTAAATCAACACCGGCAAGCGGGGTCGTCACGCGCAGCCCCGCCGGGAGGGCGCGCGGCCATGAGAGCAGACAGGGAACTCTCACCGAGGCTTCGTACATAATACACTTTTCGGTCAAGCCATGATCGCCGAGCAATTCGCCGTGGTCACTGATAAAAACGACAAGCGTATTATCTCGCATATTCTGCTCTTCGAGAACGCCAATCAGACGCCCAACCTGCGCATCAATATGGGTAATCAAGGCGTAATAGTACGCAATCATCTCGCGGAATTGCCGATCTGTCACCGTATCGGGCATGCGAAATTTTGCGCGGGTCTGAAAATGCGGTTTACCCTCAAGTGGATCTCGCAAAGAATCCGGCAAGGGCATCTGATCTATCGGATAGTATTTGAGCAATTCTGGAGGAATAACGATGAGAGGATGCGGATCTTTGACACTCACAAAAAGGAAAAACGGATCGTCCTCCTGCTCGCGCAAAAAATCAATCGCGCGGTCAACCGTCCAGTTCGTACGCTGCTGTCGCGGGTCTGTAAGTGTCGTAAACGCCAGTATATTTCCGTACTGGGTGACAGCTTCCCCATCGCTGTAGAGATTGGGCACCCTCTCGCGTGAAAAATAATCGAAAAGGGGATCTGTATATTCATCGCCGAGATATCGATAGGTCTGCCAAAAATCCTCAAATCCGTGCTGCGGGGCATGATCATCGCCCAGATGCCATGGACCGACCATGCCACAGCGATACCCCGCGCGTTTCAAGACATCGCCCATTGTAACGCAGTCATCCGGCAGATAACATCCCCAGTCTTTGCCTCGTTTTGGCCCATAATTTCGCAATTGCAGATGGGCATGGGGATAGCATCCGGTCAACCAGCTCGCCCGAGCCGGCGAACAAACAGGAGAAGCGCAATAGGCATTTTCAAAGCACACGCCCCCCTCGGATAGACGATCCAGATGGGGCGTCTGAACAACAGAACTACCTGCAAAACCAGCCGCATCCCAGCGCATTTGGTCGCACATTACAAGTACGATATTGGGACGCGACTTTGCCATCGTGATACCTTTTGAGGAAATGACCTATGTTGTCGTGTACTATGCTTATCGATAGACTAAAAATGGCTTATCCATCATTTGGTAGAGACAGTACTTTGACCACTTGATCAATTGTTTTTCCATGTTTTGCCTGGGAAATTTCCAGGTTGTATTGGGCCTGCAATCGCATCCAGATACCTGGCGTGGTCCCAAAGTAACGCGCAAGTCGGAGCGCTGTGTCTGCTGTTACCGAACGCATCCCTCGCACGATTTGACTGATTCGCAACGGAGGCACATCGATATCCTTTGCAACGCGATATTGGCTCAATCCAAGGGGCTTCATAAAGTCTTCGAGAAGCACCTCGCCTGGATGGACAGGTGGGAGTTTTTCCATTTTTGTCTCCGTCAGTGATAGTCGGTGATTTCTACACGGTATGCATCAGGCTGCTCCCATCGGAAGCAAATGCGCCATTGATCGTTGATCCGAATACTGTATTGTCCCGAGCGGTTACCCTTGAGAGCTTCAAGACGATTGCCCTTAGGTAAGATGAGATCTCTCAAATTGTCGGCCTCGTTGAGGTAAATCGACTTGCGCCGCGCTGTTCTCTGGATATCGGGGGGTAGTTTCTTTGAGACTTCACCCCGGAAGATTGTTGCGGTCTCATCATTGGCAAAGCTTCTGATCATATTACAATGATAACGAGAGGTGATATTAGGGTCAAGTGTTAATACTTTTGGGATTATGTTTGGATTCAACTGGTCATCGTACCGCAGTTTTTTTTGTACGTCAATTAATCGGTCGAGAAGGGATACATTTTATACTTGTTTTTTCCAGCGATTTGAGCTTTTCATGAATAAACCGCCACATTCATGCCTGCATATCGGCAGGCAAACAGGTACATCACAGTCAAGGAGGCTGACATGGACCGGGAAACCATGACAAACGAAGAGAATTACGCCTTTGATTTAACCGGTTATTTACATATACCGGGAGCTTTGACCCGTCCCGAAATCGCGCGGTTAAACGGCGCGATTGATCGGGTCGGATCGCTCGAGGGCATGCTCGGCTGGGAAGGCGATTTGCGCGAACCATTTCGCGATTTGTTGATCCATCCCCAACTCGTGTGGTATCTGAATCAAATTGTGGGACACGGTTTCAGGCTCGACCGCGCCCCCGAAATTCTGTGTGACGAAACCTGTGACACTTCCGCTCCGCTGGTGGGCGGCAATGAGCCGAGAGATCCCGCACTCGCATATTATCATCAGAACGATCGAAGATTTTGCGAAGGCGTGCGCGTAATCTGGGCACTCTCTGATATCAAGGCCGGTGACGGCGGATTTGTATTTGTACCGTGTACCCACAAATCAAATGTGGAAACACCAGAAGATATATTGACCGGCGTAGATGACTCGGATTATCTTTTTCAACTCGAACTAAAAGCGGGCGATCTGCTCATCGTCGGCCTGAGCGTCGTACAGGGCATGCGTCCATGGCATGGCGAGGGACCGCAGCGCTTGCTATCTTACGAATATGTAGGCCGCGGCGTGATCCGTTCTGCAGGACCTGCCCCTGAATCGGAAAAGATGCCAGTATCCGACTTGATGGCAGAACTAACACCTGAACAACGCGCATCGCTGTACAGACCCGGATATCGCGATACCACGCCACCACCGACTTTGAAAACAGATGGGGAGACAATCGCATTGGACGAATCCCGTGAAATTTTTCACCCGTCTTTCCTGATAAAAAATCCAAACTCGGGCATTGACGAAAAGGAATTTTACTTTTGGGACTTAAACGGGTATCTGGTGCTACGCGGAGTCATGGATGAAGAATGGTTGGCACAGGCCAATGCCGCTATTGACAAATTTGAGGACCGAATCGTCGTTGGCGACGAACTCGCACAAGGATCAAAAACTCTCGCGGGCACGGGCAGGCCCCTGTTGGGTGGACTGACTCAATTGCCCAGCCCCTATTGCGATCCTTTCCGACGAATGCTCGCCCACCCGGTCGTTGAACATCGGCTAAACTGGATGGGCGCCAGTGGTGGTCGCACGGGCGGAGGAACGGCATTTTGTGCGGTCAAAGGCACATCGGGACATTCCCAGCACGGCTCCAATGAGCCGCTCAATCCAACCCGGGGATATATTTATCAAAATGGACGCAGTTATTGCGAAGCCGTAACCGTAACCTGGCAGTTGCGCGATGTAACAGAAGCCGACGGTGGGTTTGCATGCGTGCCGGGATCGCACAAAGCGTATTATCCTCCCCCCCCGGGTGTGCGCTCCTGCGATGACCACATGGGATTGGTAAAACACATAGAGGTGAAAGCGGGCGATGTGCTCTTCTTCATGGATGGCAGCACCTCACATGGTACATTCGCGTGGAAAAGCGACATATCGCGACGGGGGATTTTGCACAAATACTCATCGCGCAACTTCAATCGCAGTGGCGGAGAATTGGCCCATCCGGAAAAACGGTGGGGCGATCTCGTCTCGGGCATGACCGACGAACAGATGGCAGTCATGCGCGGTCCCGACCGCGATGTGTTCAAAAAGAACGTGCCCAGATTGGAAATTGCCGACGGTTCAGTCGTCGCGTCTTACGAGCGAGGCAGTGCATTGTACAGCCAAGACGCACCCAAAGGTCCAGTGGGAAAAAAATAATGCAGACGACAAATCCCCCATCATCCCACCAGCCAAAGCCACCAGCCCCTCCAGAAAATCGAATGATTAAGGAAGGGAGCATTCTCGAAAAGAAAAACTAAACCGTTTTTTAGAACCAATCACAAACTGCCCATTTAAATGGGCAGTTTTTTTGAAATGCGTCAAGCAATCGGTCAAGAGGGGGCGCATTTTGTACTTGTTTTTTAGACCGGTTTGAGCCTTTCATGAAGAAACCGCCACATTCATGCCTGCATGCTGGCAGGCAAACAGGTACATCAAAGTCAAGGAGACTGACATGGACCGGGAAACGATGACAAACGAAGAGAATTACGCCTTTGATTTAACGGGTTATTTGCATATACCGGGAGCTTTGACCCGTCCTGAAGTCGCGCGGTTAAATGACGCGATTGATCGGGCCGGATCGCTCGAGGGCATGCTCGGCTGGGAAGGCGATTTGCGCGAACCGTTCCGCGATTTGCTGATCCAGCCCCAACTCGTGTGGTATCTGAATCAAATTGTAGGACACGGTTTCAGACTCGACCGCGCACCTGAAATTCTGTGCGACGAAACCTGTGACACCTCGGCTCCGCTGGTAGGCGGCAATGAGCCGCGAGATCCCGCGCTGGCATATTATTACCAGAACAGTCGAAGATTTTGCGAAGGCGTGCGCGTAATCTGGGCACTCTCGGACGTAAAAGCCGGCGACGACGGGTTTGTGTTTGTACCGTGTACACACAAGTCAAATGTGGAAACACCAGAAGACATATTGACCGGCGAAGACGACTCAGATTATCTTTTTCAACCCGAACTAAAAGCAGGCGATCTGCTCATCGTCGGCCTGAGCGTCGTACAGGGCATGCGTCCGTGGCAGGGCGAAGGACCTCAGCGCCTGCTATCCTACGAATACGTGGGACGCGGTGTGATCCGTTCTGCGGGACCTGGCCCTGAATCAGAAAAGATGCCAGTATCCGACCGGATGGAAGAATTGACTCCTGAACAGCGCACATCGCTGTATCGCCCAGGATATCGCGACACAACACCACCACCAACGTTAAAAACAGATGGGGAGACAATCGCATTGGACGAATCGCGCGAAATTTTTCACCCATCATTCCTGATGAAAAATCCAAATTCGGGCATTGATGCAAAAGAATTTTACTTTTGGGACTTGAACGGGTATCTGGTGCTGCGCGGAATCATGGATGAAGAATGGCTGGCACAGGCCAACGCGGCCATTGACAAATTTGAAGATCGAATCGTCGTTGGCGACGAACTCGCACGCGGGTCAAAAAGCCTCGCAGGCACGGGCAGACCCTTGTTGGGTGGACTAACGCAGTTGCCCAGCCCCTATTGCGATTCGTTTCGGCGAATGCTCGCGCACCCGGCCGTTGAACATCGGCTGAACTGGATGGGCGCCAGTGGTGGTCGCACGGGTGGAGGAACCGCATTTTGCGCGGTCAAAGGCACATCGGGCCACTCCCTGCACGACTCCAATGAGCCACTCAATCCAGGCCGAGGATATATCTATCAAAATGGGCGAAGCTTTTGCGAAGCCGTAACCGTAACCTGGCAATTGCGCGACGTAGCCGAAGCCGACGGTGGATTTGCGTGTGTGCCTGGATCGCACAAGGCGTATTATCGCATGCCGCGTGGGGTGAGTTCCTGCGATGACCACATGGGCCTGGTAAAACACGTAGAGATGAAAGCGGGCGATGTGCTCTTCTTCATGGACGGAGGCACCACACATGGCACATTGGCGTGGAAAAGCGACATCTCGCGGCGGGGGATCTTGCACAAATACTCATCGCGCAACTTCAATCGCAGCGGCGGAGACTTGACCCATCCGGAAAAACGGTGGGGCGATCTCGTCTCGGGCATGACCGACGAACAGATGGCAGTCATGCGCGGTCCCGACCGCGATGTATTCGAAAAGAACGTGCCCAGATTGGAAATTGCCGACGGTTCAGTCGTCGCGTCTTATGAACGAGGCGGTGCATTGTATAGCAAGGAGGCGCCACAGGGGCCAGTGGCAAAAAAATAATGCAGAGTGCCACAACACGGCTTAATAATGGGCGTTCCTCTTGACAGGTTCTGTCATGCAGTCTATTTTTGAACGAAAGAATACCAGGTGCGAGGTGTTCTCACCTTTCATCTTTTAAATGGAGGCTATAAATGGGCATTAATGTGGGTTTTGTGGGTGCTGGAGGACGTGCGCGGTCGCATATGCGCGCGTTATCCAATATAGAAGATGTCGAGATCGTTGCAATTTGTGACATAAAAGAAGAAACAGCGCAAAGTGCGACTTCAGAATTTGGTGGCACGGCTTATACCGACTATCGCGTGATGCTGGACAGTGAAAATTTGACCGCAATGTATGTGGTCGTACCGACATTTGCACATTATGACGCTGAGATCCTGGCGGCGCAACAGGGCGTACACATGTTATTGGAAAAACCCGTAGTGCCGTCAATGGAAAAGGGATTGGAAATTCTACAAGCCGTTCAAAAATCGGGCGTATTGACCTCTGTCGGCTATCAACAGCGATATACGGGATGGGCAAAACAGGGGCGTGAATTTTTGAAAGACAAGCCCGTCGCTATGGCCCTGGCCTATCGATGGGGCGGTTTGCCTGGCACCCCGTGGTGGCGCGTCATGGCGCAGTCGGGTGGGCAAATTGTCGAACAGACCACACATCAGATCGACTTATTGCGCTACCTCGTGGGCGATGTTGCAGAAGTACACGCGTATTATGCCACCCGCGCATTGAACGATGTCGAAAATCTCGATATCCCCGATGTATATGCCCTATCGCTCAAATTTGAAAATGGCGCTGTCGGCACGCTGAGTTCCACCTGCGTTCTCCGCAATGGCGGTGGCTCGAATGCCATTGATATAATCATGCGCGATATGCGAGCAACCGTCGCTGGAAATGGTGTAACCGTATTTCCAGGCGGTGCGGCTGAAGTCGGCGAAATACCCGAATCGGAAGATATTGACGAAGTATTTATGGCTGCAATTCGTTCGGGAGATGGATCGGGGATAATGTCTGACTTTGAAGACGGTTTGCGTAGCCTCGACATTTCACTCGCGGCAAACAAATCTGCTGAAACGGGCCAACCCGAGCGAACTTATTTTTCACAAAATCGTTGAAGAAAGCAGTCAAGCCAGTTATCCCGCACTGCACGCAGAGCACAACGGAGTAATTCACAAAGGTAGGACTATGCTAAAAAGAAACACCAAAAAGAAGCGAAAACGGAGTAACTTGCGAGAATTTGGAATCGCCATATTTTTAGCCATTTTGATCCGGGGAACGCTGGTGCAAGCGTATCACATTCCCTCGGGATCAATGGAAGATACGCTATTAGAAGGGGATTACGTGCTGGGTGACAAACTGACGTTTGGCACACAAATACCCGACCGCGTGCCCATTTTGAATACCAAATTGCCCTCATTTCGCGTGCCGGGATTTTCAACCCCTCAACCGGGAGATCTGGTGATTTTTGAATTCCCCCGCGATGAATCGCGCGATTTTATCAAGCGATGTATTGCGATTGAAGGGCAGACAGTGGAAATCAAAAACAAAATTGTGTATGTAGATGGAAAGCGATTTGAAAACCCAGAAGGTGTTAAGCACGAAGACCCCAGAGTGGAAGACAAACAGCACAGCCCACGCGACAACTACGGACCGCGCACAGTGCCGCCGGGACACTTTTTTGCGATGGGAGACAACCGCGACAGCAGTTACGACAGCCGTTTTTGGGGAATGGTATCCATGGAAAAAGTAAAAGCACACCCACTATTTATTTACTATTCCTGGGACAGCCAAAAATCCCTGTGGAATATTTTTGAAAAAATTCGCTGGAGCAGGCTGGGCTTGTTGGAATAACCGAACAAAAATGGCATCTATGAGGCCCGATGAAATATCGGGCCTTTTTTTGCAAACAAAATTCAGAAAACAGAAAGCAACCACAGATGAACACAGATGGACACAGATGGGATAGTGAAAGATCAATAGCCGGGGCACCCTTAGTTTTGTGTTTCCTCTTAGCTGTCTTTTGTCTCATCGGGCAAAGTAAAGCGGCGGAAGTAGTATTGCTTTATACGGGGGACACACAGAGTTTTCTCGAAGTGTGTGGCTGTGCGGACAATCAGCTCGGCGGCATTGCGCGGCGTGCAACAATGGTAAACGACTTAAAACTGTCGTATCCCAATGCACTATTATTAGATGCCGGTAGCCTATTTGCAGGCGATACAGTATTAGATCAATTGCGTTGCAAAATACATTTGAAAGCCATGAAAGCCATCCATTACGACGCGGCTAATGTCGGTATGGGAGAGTTGCGTTTTGGGCAAGCGTTCTTTGAAACCATGCGCGATTCGGGTGGCATCCCTTTTGTAAGTGCAAACTTGAAGATAAATGGCGTGCAAATGGGTGCGCCCGTGCGAATTTTGGATGCGGGCGATGTGCGCGTAGGTGTCATAGGTGTAGCGGGTGAACGAGAGATTGAAGTACACGGTATGGCAATGGGGGCAGGTACCTCACACATAAATATGCCCGATGGTGTAACAGTGGAGCTTGATGGCGTGAAAGAGGCAGTTGCACAATTGCACCAACAGACCGATCTCATAGTTGTATTGAGCGATTTGGATCGAGAATCAGAACGCGACCTCATACAACACATCGCCGATATAGATATCGTGATCAGCGCGCGATCAACAGAGGCAACCCATCGGATCGGCAATACCCTATTGCTGGGCACCCATCCCCAGGGCAAGGCAATTGGACAGGCGATCTTAAACGTAGAAAATGGACGGGTGACAGCAGAACAAATCACCTCTGTATTGATCTCGGAAGCCATTGGCGAAGACCGCACAGTGAAACGGCTCGTGGATGAATTCTACAATCTGGTTCAAAAAAATTCGGCGTTGCAGCAGACGGGGCGACCGAAATTTGCGGGATTTGCACTGGAAGATCAGGTGCGTCAGGGCACGAATAGATATGTAGGAGTAGAAACATGTAAAGGATGCCATTCTGCCGAGGTTGCAGACTGGGAACATTCGCATCATGCGAATGCATTTAACCGCTTGTTGCAAAAACAAAAACACTATCAGCCCGACTGCGTAACCTGTCACACCACGGGATTTGGATATCCCACGGGGTTCCGAATTGGCAAAGATGCCAAACGACTTACAAATGTGCAGTGCGAAGTGTGTCACGGGCCTGGCGAACAACATGTGCGGCGTCCCGAAGTTCGCAATATCCGCCGCACGCCATCTCCCGATTTGTGCCAACGCTGTCACGATGCAAACCAGACGCCCGACTTTGACACCCGATTTGCCGATATGCTGGCAGAAGTAAATCACAAGGGGCACGGTTCTTCTCACTCAATAACTAAATCGGACATAGAGCAAGGTGAAACGGGACTCGAGCGATCTGGTCGCCCCCTCGTCGAGCTATTTGTGATGGCAGATTGTCCCTATGGCATACGTGCAGAACAAACACTGGCTCCTATGCTTCACAAATTGAGAGATCAAATCGATTTTCATCTGTATTTTATCGCAGATGAAGCGGATGCAAAAGATGTCGCATCGCCCCCCCCCATCGCACGCACGCCCCGGACAACAGAGCCTGGATGTCAGGCGACGACCGCGACGGGATCGGGCCGCTTTCGCAGCTTACACGGCGATAGAGAAATAGCCGAAGGCATTCGACAAACCGTTGTGATGTCGCTTTATCCCGATCGATTCTGGGATTACATTTTGTGTCGCAACAAATCGGGTATTGCGACCGATTGGCGCGTTTGTGCAACGCAGGTGAACATGGACGCAGACAAAATCGCCGAATTATCCGAAAGCGATGCAGGTGAAACGCTATTTGCCGAAAATATTCGCCGAGCCAATCTGCTGGGGATCAACGCATCGCCCACATTGCGCGTAAATGGGCGCGATGTCAAAACGGCTTCTCATGAACTGGCGCAGTTCATCTGTCGCAATGACAAAAATTTGCCCTTCTGCGCCGATGTTCCCGAATGCCTCAGCGATCGGGATTGTGTACATTCGGGCAAAGTTGGCCTGTGCTTAAACGGCGGAACACCCCGCGCAAAATGCGAAATGCGCGATCCCATCTCTTTTCAAACGACCATTCTCAACGACGCGACCTGTGAAGTATGTGACACCTATCCGTTTATTCGATCCACACTATCGCTATTTCCCAGTGCTGAGTTTCAAACCGTGGATGTAAACAGCCAGATGGGACAGGACCTGATTGCGCGTTATGGACTGGACCGGGTGCCGGCTTATGTGCTGAATAATGAATTTGAAAAAACAGCCCGTTTTAATCGGCTTGCACACCATGTGCGGCGTGTCGGCGATCATTTTGTGCCAAGTGCGCTATTGACACCGATTGCGCGAATTTTCCAGGGACGCGACCTGCAGGGCATGGACCTGTTCCTGGATGTGAGAACGCCCGTATCATTATCAATAGCAGAACAACTCTTGCGCTGGGTAAAAAAAGTCAATGCCCCCGGGCGCTTGCGCCTGCACTTTGTGGGAGATGGAAAACAAAACGCACTGTTTCAACTGGCGCAACAAGCCACACCCGAGCGGGTAGCTGACGCGCTGTTGTGCCACAAACAAAAGGCATCTTCCGATACATCTTCTGTGGAAAGCTGCTTAAAACAGATGGGTATTGCCATCAGCGGGCAAGACAACAGGGCAGCAATACGCGCCACTGCTCGGTCACTCGGCGTAACGAGTTTACCGGCTGTGGTAATTGATGGCCGTTTTGTAGTGCAGGCCGAAGGTCTGAAGCGTACGGAATCATTATTTTACCGCCTGCATCCGGAATTGTTCCAGCGCGACAGGAACACGCTCAGGCCATCTGGCGTCAAATAATAAGTACTTGTCCGCTTTCGCGATTGAACGAAAAGGAGATTGATATGATACGCGCCCAAATATTTTGCGCTTTCGCGTTGTGCAGCCTGTTGGCAACTTCTGGGTGTAAGCCAATCCCCACAGATTCTGAACCCAGTTTAGACGGGCTTGTTTATACCAACAACTCATGGGGATTTCGAGTCAGTCGTCCCAGCGACCAGTGGGGTATCGATGTAGCAACTCTTACATCACAAAGAGATATCAATGGTTTGTCACCTGTAACCGTACGCATTCTCAGCCCTGATATTACAAGCGATTTTCGTCCGCAAATGCGCCTGGAACCACGAGCACTACCGGCTAATTTCGCCACAATGACACTGGATCAACTCGTTCAGCAATTTGAAGAGCAGTATCTAATGCTGGTATTTGATCAATATCGCGTTATCGGCGAAAAACAGCGCGTCCAACTCAGGGGGGGCGAGGCGATTCAGTGGCAATTTCGCTATTCTCAAATAGAACGCTCCAATCGAAATTACCCCGGCACCCGATTTCTGGTAGCCATAGCCATTCACAATCAGGTGGGGTATTACATGATCGGCAATGGCAGCCGGGATGCTGGCTACCCACTATCCGAATATGAGCAAATTGTGGCGAGTTTGGAGTTTCGTTGACTTACTAATGCTTGTCGTGTCGAAAAACAAAAGCCCTGTGGAACTTCATCCACAGGGCTTTTGTTATCTTATGGCGATGCGGCATCAGTTTGGGGTTTGAGATACTTTTCTAAAAATTGAGCGGACATTTCAAAAAGCGATGCCGCATTATCTTGCGTGGCATTGCCAAAGCCGTGACCGGCATTGACAACCTTGTAAAGCGTAACATCCAAACCCGCTTTTTGCATCGCGGCATAGAGCAACTCACTCTGGTTATACGGAACTGCCCGATCTTTTTCCCCGTGCATAATCAGCATGGGCGGATCGTTTTTGCTGACATAAGTAATGGGATTAGCTGCAGCGACTTTCCCCTTATTTTCCTGAATGGGGCCACCAATGAGTCTGGACTCGGGCGAATCGGCTGCGTCGTGATCAATTCGACCTTCAAAATCATTCATACGCAAAAAATCTGTAGGTCCAAACCAGTTGCATATCACCTGCACCTCGCTCGAATATTGGCTGTGATCATCCGTTTCAAATACATTTTCATCATGCGTTAAACCCATCATCGCCACGAGGTGGCCCCCAGCAGACGATCCCCACGCGCCGATGCGGTCGGGATTGAGATTGTATTTTTTTGCATTTGCTCTCACCCAGCGCACGGCTGTTTTGCAGTCTTCAATTTGTGCGGGAAAGAGGGCTTCGCCGCTGAGTCGATATTCCACATCAACCACGGCAAATCCGCGTGTGGTCATATTGAGCGCCCGCCCGCCATTGCCTTTGGATCCTCCACGCCAACCACCCCCGTGAACCCATATCACCACAGGCACAGGGGATGATGTATCGGGCGGAAGATAGAGATCGAGGGGAAGCTCTCTTTCCCCAACCCGTCCGTAGATCAGATCTCGGTGGACGGTTACACCTTCTGGAATATTCACGGTATTCCTCCGTCGATTATTGCGATAAAAAATATCTTCTTCGAGTGTGACAAAGCCATCTTTGTCCGTGTCAATTCGCTCAAAAAGACGGCGCTGTCGTTCGGGAAATTCCTCCCGGGACAATTTGCCGTCTTTATTTTTGTCATTGCGTGCAAAAAAACGCTCCGCCGCGCTCTGGAAGCGGTTTTCAGCTTGCTCCTGAGCAAATAGAGGTGATATGAACAGCAGGATGACAGCGAGAATTTTCCAAGCGGGATACAACTGCGCCAGCAGTTTACGGGTCATAGCAGAGCCTCCTTGTATGCCGAGTAGTAATCGCCTTTTATCATTGTCAATATATACAAGAGCACAGCTTCTCAAAAGCCTTTTAGATCGCGCTCCTGGCGATGGATTTTTTATGGCATGTCGCGTCCGGTCTGCATATATTGGGCAGCGATAAAAATGGCAAAAACACCAACAGCGAAAGGAAATAGTCATGCTGAGAATTGCTATTCTGGCACCACCACAAGCCAGTCAGCGGTGGACGCTCATGAAACAATGCGGGGTCGAAGGCGCGGTTGGAGGCATAACATTGCGCCCAAAACCGGACGCAGAGCCAGAAGAACAGCCCTGGAGTTACACATCGCTGGCACAAGCAAAAGCCGCTTACGAAGCGAGCGGAATACCTTTTGAGGTTATTGAATCGCGACCGCCCATGGAAAAGATCAAATTGGGATTGCCCGGGCGAGACGAGGAAATTGAGGTAGTATGTGAACTGCTCAGGAACATGGGCAAACTCGAAATCCCCGTGTGGTGTTATGCGTGGATGCCCATTCTGGGAGTCATGCGTACATCCCGTTCTATTTCATCTCGGGGCGGCGCGCATGTAAGCGGATTTGATCTCAATGCACTGGAATCACAAGGCAACCCTGCCGAGCGTCCCATACACAATATTGACGGCGTGCCGATAACCGAGCAAGAGATCCCCGCAGCGTCCGTGACAGAGGAGCAACAGTGGGCTAATCTAAAATATTTTCTCGAGCGCGTCGTACCCGTGGCCGAAGAGGCCAATGTCAAGCTGGCCCTGCATCCCGACGACCCACCACTGTCGCCGATCCGCGGCATTGCGCGCATTATGAGCAGCGTAGAAAACTACCAAAAACTCGTTGACCTCGTACCGAGTCCGATGAATGGCATTGGACTCTGCCAGGGCAATTTTACACTGATGACAGACGATTTGCCCTCGGTTATCCGGCACTTTGGCGAACAGAAAAAAATCCACTTCTTGCACATCCGCGATGTTGTCGGTCAACCCGATAAATTTGAAGAAGCATTTCACGACGATGGGAAAACAGACCTCGTCGAATGTTTGCGCGCCTATCGAGACACTGGATTTGACGGCGTGTGCCGGCCAGACCACTTTCCCAAAATGGGAGACGATCAATTTGGCGACGAACACGGCATCGCGCGACTATTTGCCGTCGGATATTTGAAGGGCTTGCGAGAAGCAGTTTATGCAGAGTGAGATATCCAAACCACCGCAAAATCAGGAGCATTATTTTTATGGCAGAGAAAAATATTCAAATTCGATTGGCTGCGCGTCCAGTCGGATATCCCAAAACATCCGATTTCTCAATTGAAGAATCGCCCATTCCCGAACCCGGCGAAGGAGAACTCCTCTTGAAAACGCAGTACCTCTCCGTTGATCCCTACATGCGCGGGCGCATCAATGAGCGGAAATCCTACGCGCCAAATGTAGAAATTGGTGCGGTTATGATCGGGCGGAGTGTAAGCGAAGTAATCGCATCCAACCATCCTGAGTTCCAGCCCGGAGATATTGTCTGGTCCGATCACGGATGGCAGGCTTACGGGATTTCTTCAGCGCAGGGCCTCCGAAAAATAGATCCTTCAATGGGACCCGTTTCAACCGCACTCGGCATTCTCGGCATGCCGGGATTGACAGCCTATTTTGGCTTGTTAGAAGTCGGCAAACCAAAAGCCGGCGAGACCGTAGTAGTTTCGGCAGCAGCCGGTGCCGTGGGGTCGCTGGTCGGGCAAATTGCAAAAATCAAAGTATGCCGCGCCATTGGCATAGCTGGCAGCGATGAAAAAGTGAACTATGCCATTGACGGCCTGGGTTTTGATGGCGCATTCAATTACAAAACCACAGCGGATTACCACGCTGAATTGCAGCGCTTATGCCCCAATGGCGTCGATGTGTATTTTGATAACGTAGGCGGAAGCATTACCGATGCGGTTTTTTCCCTGATGAACATGCGGGGTCGAATTTCCGTTTGCGGACAAATATCACAATACAACCTCATTGAACCGGAAATGGGACCCCGGATGATGAGCGGATTTATTGGCAAGCGGCTGCGAATGCAGGGATTTTTAGTGGGCGATTTCGCAGATCAACACGCCGAGGGATTACAGCAGATGTCGGTCTGGCTAAAGGAAGGCAGGCTCAATTACCGGGAAGATATTGTCGAAGGATTGGAAAATGCGCCCAGTGCATTTATCGGCATGCTGAGAGGTGATAATATTGGCAAGCGGTTGGTGAAGTGTGAGGGATGACAACGGGATTAGAAGTCAATTAAAGCTCGACAAGATCTCCAACTTTGAGAACTTTAATTTCAGCCCTCAATTGTTCTTCTATGGATTTCACAACACTCAACTTATTTGACGGAAATACGACAATGCCGAGCTGTATATCCGATAAATTTTGTTGGCAAGGCAGATTTTTATCGGCTGTAAGAAAAATATCGAAAATAGATTCTGCAAGGTTCAAAAGTGTACCGTTTTTGACACCATCCCATGTCCTGAACGGTTTGAACATCATATTTTGAAAGGACGCGCTTGAGATAACGAGGCAAATTTTCATCAATGAGAATTCTCATTGGGACGCTTCGTCCTTCAAAAAGTGTGACGAAGCATAGGTGAGTACTTGCAGTGCCTGGTCTCGATAGACAGTGGGAAAGTTATCGAGAAATTCCGATATGCTACATCCATCGGCCAAATAGTCAAAAAGGGTTTGAACCGGCACACGCGTACCGCGAAAAACGGGCACACCACTCATAATATCTGGATCGGAATGAACACAAGATATTTCTTTCATAATGACCTCATCACCCAAATGACTTTTCTATTATAAAATAATTCAAGGTATTTCCTGAAATAAATATCGAGAATTATAGGCTCTTTGTCGAGTCCAAAAAAAAGAAATGATTGTCTCTTTATTTTTTGTAACTGGGGAATTGATATGAAAAAAAATGTGTCACGGAGAGATTTCTCAGGAGGAGTTGGCAGCGCGGCGGTGGGACTGTCGATGATGAGCAAGGCTACCGCAGAACCAAAACCCAATCTGCTATTCATCTTAACGGACCAACACCGGCGAGATGGCGTGGGATGTTATGGAAAAAAGGGCATTATAACACCCAATCTGGATCGGTTGGCATCGGACGGAATGCGATTCGACAGAGCTTATGCCGCACAACCCGTCTGCGCGCCAAATCGCGGCACAATTTTCTCGGGCCTTTATCCGCACAATCACGGCGTGCTCGAAAACACATGGGATATAGATCCAGAAATACCGCTTTTTCCCGATTTCCTCAAAGCTGTGGGATATCGGTGTGCCTACTTTGGCAAATGGCACCTGGGAGACCCCGCACGAGACGCCTGGGAGACAATGCCCACATATCCCCGAGACGGACGGGGACAAGGGCATTATTACACCATCGGCGAGAAAAAAGTGTATCAAACGGATGTGCTGGCACAAGACGCCATTGACTTTATTCGCAAGGAGGACACACGTCCATTCTGTGCTTATGTGTCCTATTATCCTCCCCATCCGCCTTATTCTGTCCCCGAAAAATACGAAGCACTTTATCAGAAGCTCTACCCCAATGACGAAAAACGGCGCAAGTACTACGCGATGTGTACAGCGATTGACGATGCAGTTGGCGACCTGTTAAAAACACTCAATGACAGGGGAATTGCAGACAATACCCTCGTCGTCTTTACCTCCGAACACGGTCACCTCTTTGACCACCGGTGGAATGACCACAGCAAGCGCCTCTGTTATGATACTGTCGCGCGCATTCCCCTGCTCATGCGATTCCCCGCGGCAATTTCCAGCGGCGGAATCGGCGAAACCCTCATCAGTTCGGTCGATTTGATACCGACAATCCTCGGCCTCCTGGGATATACAGTCTCCGAGGGCCTCGATGGCATAGACCTCAGCGATTCAATCCGACAGGGTGGCAAAACAGGACGCGAGGCACTCATCATAGTAAATACGCCATTTATCGACAAAAAAAGCGAAGGCCCCAATCAGCCCGAACTCGATAAAGGAGAAGAGCGGTGTGTGGTGTCAGGCGATTGGAAATTAATTTTGTCAACCGTGCGAAAACCCGAATTGTATCACTTGCCCAGCGACCCGGGGGAACGACAAAACCGCTGGCAAGAGATGGCAAGCTCTGAAACCGTCGCAAATTTGAAAACCCACCTGCAAGCCTGGGCACACAAAACAAGGGATAAACTCGCACCAGGCTTATTGGCGAAAATATGAATAATTAACGGGAGTAGATTTTATGGAATATGTCAACTTTGGTTCTGCGGGTGTAAAAGTAAGTCGGCTGGCACTGGGTCTGGGATTTCGCGGACAGGCAGACGAGGCAGAAGGGCAAAGGGTTATTGAGCGGGCGATAGACCTGGGCATAAACTTAATCGACTGTGCCAATACCTATGGGCCAGGAGATGCTCGCACGCATATCGGGCGTTCAGAAGTGGTGTTGGGCAAAGCCTTGAAGGGCAAGCGCGACGATGTGGTAATTACCTCGAAAGTATTTAGCCGCATCGGCACCGGACCAAATGATCAGGGCCTATCCAGCTATCACATCATGCGGGAAGTAGAGCGCTCGCTGAACCGGTTGGACACCGATCACATCGACGTATATCTCGTGCATAACTTCGATGAATCGACACCGATTGAAGAAACCGCACGCGCATTGGACGACCTGGTACATCAGGGCAAAGTGCGCTATATCGGGTGCTGCAACCATTCGGCATGGCAAGCGTGCAAAGCACTCTGGATTCAACACACATTGAATCTGGTGCCTTATATGTGCATGCAAAATCCATACAATCTGCTACACCGCGCATTGGAGCGAGAAATTTTTCCCTTCGTACAAAGCGAGGGTCTGGGGGTGATGGTTTACAGTCCGTTAGCCGTGGGACTGTTGAGCGGATTTTACAAACCCGACGCACCTCCACCTGAAGGTTCGCTGTGGGCAAAACGCCGAATGCACCAATACGAAACCATGATGGCGGGCGCAGAGGGAAAAGTGCTAACAACCCTGTTCGATATCGCAAATGAACTGGATAAAACGCCGGGACAAGTCGCCCTATCATGGGTCCTATCGCACCCCGAAGTGACCGTGGCAATTACAGGTGGCGACACCATCGCGCATTTAGAAGACAATATCGGGGGCGTGGGATGGGTTCTGGACACTGCATTGCGAGAAAGATTGGACGCTGTTTCTGTGAACCTGGAATCTGGACGATAGGTTTGTATTGAGAATGATCATAATACGTACATTCTGGTTGCATTTGTTATTGGCGATTATCGCTCTGGCATTGTGGGACACGCCCGTGATAAAACCCTTTCGCGTATTTGTGGTGTGGATTCACGAAATGGGCCATGCGAGTATGGCGATTGCAACAGGTGGTGAAGTAGAGGAACTGCGCGTGCGGTGGAATGAATCGGGACATGTGATCAGCCGAGGGGGAATATTTCCGCTCATCAGTTCAGCGGGTTATGTGGGATCCGCCATTCTCGGTGCATTGCTGATTTACACGGGCCGGTGGCTGGGCACGCAAAGAATATTGCTCGGTTTGGTTGGCACTTTGCAAATTGGAATGGCTGCACTGTACACGCCATTTGGGACACTCGATTTCTGGTTTGGCACGATCTGCGGTCTCCTATTGATTGTCGTAACAATTCGATTTGATCGTTTATCCCATGTGTTGGCAACGTGGACGGGTATTGTCCTGTGTTTGTACAGTTTATACGATTTTCGCACGGACTTGTGGATGCAGACAGAACGCACCGATGCGGGAATTTTGGCGCGATATTTCGGCATAGAGATACTGGCATATCCAATTGCATTTGTTTGGGCAACTATTTCAATTTATGTCATGTTTAAGGCAATGCGGGGCTTGATCCGCCACAAGACACAAAATGGCGCGGTGGCACCACCTGACCAGACCGCGGAGTATTATACACAACCAACGCAAGGAGAAACGCGATGACCGAACAAGTTTTGCTGACGAAATTGACGCGACGCGAGTTTCGGGAAGCACTGGCGCGTGGAGAATTTCAAACGGCGATTATTCCGGTGGGGAGCAACGAGCAGCATTTGGAGCATCTCGCCATGGAACACGACACCGCGTCAGCGGCCCATGTCGCAGTGGAGGCAGCCAAACGATTATATCCCCAGGTAATTGTCAACGTGCCAATGGCCGTGGGCATTTCCGAACACCACATGGTACACAAAGGAACCGTGACAGCCAAACCGGGATCGTGGTTGGCAGTATTATTTGACGCAGTCGAAAGCCTGGTGCGCCATGGCGTAAAAAATGTCATCGTGCTGAATGGACACGGCGGCAATGTAGCGCCCTTGCAGGGCATATTTGGCCAGTGGCGGCTGTTTTTCAAGATCGACCGCCCCGAAGTAAATCTGCAATGGACTTCTTATTGGGATCTCATGTCAAAAGATGTTGCCGAACAAAATTTAAAAACAAAGCGCTATCCAGGACATGCACAGGAATTTGAAACGGCATTTGCCCTCGCGCTGTGGCCCGAAAACGTGCGCCATGATGCAATGCGAGATCAAGTAGATAAGGAACCTCTGGAAGCCACCGCAGAAGCCGGTGCAGCACTCGTGGAAGATGCGATTACACAGGTAGCGGCATTTACGCAGGCATTTATCGACGGCGAACATCGCGGAGAAAATATCGAACATCATCCATGATACAGTCATCCGTAGTGTTCATTGCATTGGCCACGGCATTTTCATTGCTGGGCGACCAGATGCTGTACTCCGTATTGCCAACGCATTATGCCGAAATTGGACTGATGCCTTATCAGGTTGGCGTTATTCTCTCGATAAATCGCTGGGTGCGCCTGATAACGAACACCCTGGCTGAAAAATTGTGCCAGCGCTATAATCTGACGGCTTTGATGACAGGATCCCTCATCCTCGGAGCCGTATTGACAGCTGTTTATGGTGTAGCCACCTCTTTTCCCATCTTGCTCATCGCGCGTATGCTCTGGGGATTATCCTGGTCATTTATACGCCAGATTGGCCTGATGACCGTGGTAGATACCACGCCGCCATCAATGCTCGGTCACAGGATGGGATTTTACAATGGCGTATCGCGCCTTGGGTCACTGGCGGGTAATTCTTTGGGCGGACTGGCCCATGACATCATTGGATTTACACTCACACTCTTTTTTTTCGCAATCATCTCGTTACTGGGAACGCCCCTGGGATGGATCGCGCGACGCGCTGTTTTCGAAAAAAATATAAATAAAAAAGGCGTTGAGGACGCGGGCTGGGTACCCAAATTAATGATTTGCGGATTTGTGATCGGGTGCGTTGGACCGGGTATTTTGATGTCCACCCTGGGGGTGGTCCTCGTCGAAACCGTGGGCACATCCCTGACCCTATTGGGCATGGTCATTGGCGTAGCCACATTAAACGGCCTGTTGCTATCTTCAAGGTGGATCGCCGACGCGATCGGTGCCCCTTTTCTGGGCCATATCAGCGATCGGCTGGGACGGCGATGGAGTGCAATCATTTATTTTGGCACCGGGATGTTGGCTCTGTTCTCGGCGTCAATCGCATCAAATATGGGATTGTTGATCTTGTGCGTGGTCGTGTTCTTCCTGTGCGGTGTTGGCGCAACGGTAGTAATGCACGCCGAGGCAGGAATGCGCGGTTCGCGTTCTGTTGCCGGATACGTAACAGCATCTGACCTCGGCTCTGCAACAGGTCCCATGCTCGGATGGATGACGCAGCAGATACATTTGCCGTCGGACTGGATTTTTCTCATTGGCGGTGGAATATATGCCATCGGCGCATTGGTAATTGTGTCCGAAAAATAAGAGCGGATCAGGATAGTCAGGATAGGAGGATTCTCAGGATAAAAGGCGAAAGGTATCCGCAGATAGACGCAGATGGACGCAGATGAAAAATGGACAAAATCAGTTTACTGGCAGTGGCGGTGCGGGGAATCCTGTTCATCCTTTCATCCTGAGAATCCTGATCCAAGCCCCCATAACCGCTTCCGATCATCGGACCAATCCTCCCAACCTTCAATCACGTATTTCAAAGCCTCCACATCTCGCTTGCGACCACCACTCGGAAAATAATTCCACGCCATCGCACGCCTCGGACCCGCTGCCGTCTTCACACCCGTTGCATGCCAGCAACTCGGCGTCCACACCAGCGTCCATCTCGGATCCAGAATCACTTCCACTTCGCGGGGATGCGAGGCAAATAACAACTCGGGCATCTCATCGTGCTGCCCGGTCGCAATTTCGATATGTCGCAATTCTTCTTCGACCTCTTCGCGGGATATCACATGGGTACCGGGCAATACGCGCAACGGCGCATTGGATGGGTCGTGCCGATCCAATGCCGTACGCATCGACACCTGCTGTACATCTGGTCCCCCGTCCGCGTGCCATTGGACCTGCTGCAGCAAACGCCCATCTGCCGACACAATTTTTGACGCATCGCCCAACCCACACGCGCCCACATGTACATCTTCACACCCCAAAATGCGCTGCGCCATATTCACAAATTCCGGCCGCTCCACCGCCTGCAACAACGGCTCGCCCACCATAAAAAACTGACAGGCCCCTCGGTTAAAACCCTCAGCCCACTCGGCCTGTAACCACCCCGGTTCAACCGCGCGCTGGCGTTGGTCAATCTCGAACATAGCCTCATCGCCCAGCGGATTTGAAATAAAAAAGAATCCATTGCGATGAAAATGTTCGATCTGATAATCTGTCATATCCATCTCAAGTGGTATAGCAGTTAATCTGCCACCTTTACAACGCGCTTTCCAATATTCCCGCCCCGCATCATATCGATAAATGCCTCGGGCGCATTCTCCAGCCCCTCCCATATATCTTCCCGATAATTAATCCGTCCTTCATTGACCCAAACGGCCATCTGTTTGAGCACTTCGGCATGCTGGTCCTCAAAATCAAAGACCAGAAAACCGCGCATCGTCAATCTCTGTGAAATAAAATACCACATCATCCGCGGGCCTTGTTCTGGAGCGGTCAAATTGTATTGCGATATTTGCCCGCAAACGGAAATGCGACCGCGCACATTCATCAGGGGAAAGGCCGCATCGGAAACCGCGCCACCCACATTGTCGAAGAATACATCAATACCATCGGGACACTGGCGTTGCAATTCAGCACTGTAATCTTCGACCTCCTTGTAATTGAAAGCGGCGTCAAAACCCAGTTCATCAACCACATGGGCAATCTTTTCATCCGATCCTGCCACCCCAACAACGCGACAGCCCACGATCCTGGCGATTTGTCCCACAATTGATCCCACAGCACCAGCAGCACCCGTCACCAGCACGGTCTCGCCTTCTTTGGGCTGCCCAACATCCAACAATCCAAAATACGCCGTAAGCCCAGGCATGCCCAACACCCCCAAAGCCGTTGAAACAGGTGCAAGGTCTGGATTGACCTTGCGCAAATTTGATCCCTTAGACACGCCATAAGCCTGCCATCCAATTTGCGCCTGTACAATATCGCCAACCTCAAAATTGGGATCATTAGACGCAACCACCTCACCCACCGTGCCACCCACCATCACATCGCCAATTTGCACATTTGCCGCATACGATGCCCGATCATTCATCCGCCCGCGCATATAGGGATCAACCGACATAAACAGCGTTCTCGACAATACTTCGCCTTCGCCTGGTTCTGGAATGGGCGTTTCAACGAGCTTAAAATCCTCCGGCGCAGGAAATCCTTTGGGACGCGCAGCCAGTGTAATCTGACGGTTCATTTTTTTCCTCCAATAAGTTTGTCATACTCCAAATATCCCTTTTATATTACAATCCATCGCCACAAAACACAACTGGTTTAATCAAGAAACCCCATACACCTTTCCCTTTCGAATGTGTTAACAATGCGTTGGGAAAAGGACATAAGGAAGATAACAGACACAAACCACTTGAATTTTGACGCCGCATTAGTAAATTTAATTAGTATTTGTTTCACCAATAGAACCACTAACCGAGGAGAGTTTTCATGCCTCATCCAAAATATACCAGTGAAGAAATTTCCCGACGTGGACAAATATTGTATGATCAAAAGGTCCGGTCAAAAATCGCCGACTGCGAAAAAGGAAAATTTCTTGTATTAAATATTGAAACCGGCGAATATGAAATTGATGCAGATGAATTGACTGCTTTACAACGTGCAAAAACAAAGCAAAATGATGCACCACTCTATATGTTGCGTATCGGTCATCCTGCTGCGTATAGGTTGGGAAAACAGAGTCTGGACCAATAAAAATGATAATTGGTCGCGTTACAGCCCAGAAGGAAGCAGTTATAGATTTACAAGTGTGTGGTCCTACAGGTCAAACACTTCAAATTGAGGTCGTTATTGATACAGGCTTCAATGGCTATCTCACTTTATCAACCGATATGGTTGATACGCTTAATTTACAATTTGTCTGCACCACGCCAGCGGCCTTGGGAGATGGACATCAAGTGTATATGGACGTTTATGAAGCAGATGTGTTATGGGGTGAGGAAAAACGAAAAGTAGTTGTTTTGGCAACAGATGCTGGTGCGCTACTGCGCATGTCAATGCTTATGGGACACCGAATGACGCTGGATATTGAGGAGGAAGGCCCTGTAACTATTGAAACATTATCTCCAAAAACAACATAGCTTTATTACATGCAATCTCCCATCTCGGACAATAATTTCATCTGGACAAATGGCGAAGACTCATATAGATTGTTGCCTCCTGCACCCCATCTACATCAGTGGAATTGGAACTTTCTCTTAAGTTAAAAATCTAAAGTACGTCTGCATACAGCACAGTTCATTAAATGGGAAACGCATGAACCTCGTCCAAATCAGATTTGGAAATACGCTAAGCGGTCAAATTTATCAGGCGCGCCTCGCGCAGCGCGAATTTCAAAAAAGACTATCTGCCCAGCCCTGCGATGTCCAGATAGAGACGCGCTCAAAAACCCCTTCTGCTGACTTGAAGTTGCCCTATTGGCCGAACATGATGCGTGCGAGTCTGTTGAATCTCATAATCTTTATCGCCGTTGCTCTGCTCTATCCCGAATACCATCCCACCGTACATCTGACGAAATCCGCATTCAAAGCTATAACAGTTGATATTCCCGAAACAAGTCAACAAAAACGCCCACCACCACCACCGCGCCCTCAAGTGCCACTGGCCGTTGAAGGCGACGAGATACCCGAAGATGTGACAATTGAATCAACCGAACTGGACCTCGACAAAATATTTATACCCAATTTGGCAAGCACAGCGGGAACCGACTTAGACGAACCACTCGACTATACAGAGATCGACTATAAACCGCATCCAAGCCGAATTGTCACGCCGGAATATCCCGCCGAAGCGCGAAAAAAACACATCGAAGGCAAAGTCACGGTCAAAGTGCTGGTTGACAAGGTAGGCAATGTAGAAGACGTCCAGTTTATTCACGGCCCGGAAATTTTTAGAGAAGCGGCATTGGCCGCAGCGTGGCAATTTCGATTTCGCCCCGGCAAACATCAGGGAGAACGCCGCAAAGTCTGGATGATTATGCCAATAGAATTTTCATTAGATTAGCCCCCCTCCTTCCCTTCTCTCTTATACCCACAGCCCTTCAGAGCACGGTGCTCGTTGAAGCCCATTGTACGCGCAGGCATCAAACCACCTCTAAGGAGAAAAAATGTCCGAATGGAAAACCCGTCCGTGGGACGGCAGCCCTGTTCCCTATCCCGATCCCGCCATTGAAATTCTGGACACACGCTTTGAAAAATACGCCATTGGCAACGCCGCTGTCGAGCGTCTCTGTACTGGCTTGCGCTGGGGCGAAGGTCCGGTGTGGTTTGGAGATGCGCGTTGTGTGCTTTTCAGCGACATTCCCAACAATCGCATCATGCGCTGGAACGAAATCGATGGCAGCCTCAGCGTCTATCGTCAGCCTTCCAATTATTGCAATGGACACACCCGCGACCGAGCAGGACGTCTGATCACCTGTGAACACGGCACGCGCCGCGTCACCCGCACCGAATACGACGGAACCATCACCGTGCTCATCGACAGCTTTGAGGGCAAACCGCTCAATGCGCCCAATGACATCACCACGCATTCCGACGGCAGTATATGGTTCACCGACCCGGGATACGGCATCATGATCGACTACGAAGGCCACATTGCCGACTATGAATTGCCCATCAGCGTCTATCGCCTCGATCCCAATACCGGAAATGCCACGGTTGTTGTCGACGATTTTGTGCGCCCCAATGGGCTGTGTTTCTCACCCGACGAAAAAACTCTTTATATCACCGATACCGGCTCCTCTCATGGCCTGGGAGGCCCCGCGCATATTCGCGCTTTTGATGTGGAAAATGGCCGCCTCAAAAACAGTCGCATCTTTGCCGACATGGCGCCCGGATTTGCCGATGGCATTCGCTGCGACATTGACGGCAACCTGTGGAGTAGCTCGGGTTGGGGCAACCCCGAAGATAACGGCGTCAAGATTTTCGCGCCCGATGGGGACCTCATTGGCAAAATTCACCTGCCCGAAGTGTGTTCCAACCTCTGCTTTGGCGGAAAAAAGAAAAACCGCCTCTTCATGACAGGCGGCATGTGTTTGTACTCAGTGTATGTCGAAACCAAAGGCGCGCAAAGGCCATGAAAATTAAGAATTGAGAATTAAAAATTAAAAGCAACCACAGATGGACAGGGGTAATGACAGGAGAATATTTATGTCAGAAAAAACAAAAATCTGGCCTTTGAGTATTTTGTTCCTTCTGCTGATTTTATTTTTTAATTTCTGGATGTGGGACAACAACGCACTGATCCTGGGAATGCCGATCAATTTGCTTTACCACATCGGCCTGTGCGTCCTGACCACACTCTCTATGCTCGTAATTGTGCGCCTGGCATGGCCTCATCATTTAGATGAGGAGGTTGCGGAATGATTATTGCGGTTGTCGCAATTTATCTGGGGCTGGTCATAGTAGTCGGCACTCTGGGGCATCGGCTATTTCGCAATACCGCAGAAGATTACTTTGTCGCAAGCCGAAGCATTGGTCCTGTAGTCCTGTTGATGACACTGCTGGGCACCAACCTCACTGCATTTACAATGCTGGGGGCATCTGGAGAAGCCTATCGCCTGGGAATTGTCGTCTTCGGTCTGATGGGCGCGAGTTCGTCCATTTTGATTCCATTTCTCTTTTATTATCTCGGCACAAAAAGCTGGTGGCTGGGCAAACGGTTCTCTTATGTCACCCAAATCCAAATGATCCGGGACCGCTATACATCCCCGGCACTGGGAACGCTCTTATTTGTCGTAGTGGTGTTGTTGATGCTACCCTACATCCTGATAGGAGTCAAAGGCGGGGGCGATGCACTCGCGGCAATCACGCGCGGTGAGTGGCCGGGTTGGGCTGGCAGTTTGCTCGTATGTGGTGTGACATTTTTGTACGTAACCTATGGCGGAATGCGAAGTACCGCCTGGGCAAATACCTTTCAAACAACAGTATTTATTCTCGTGGGCATCATTGCCTATCTCGTCATTATGGATCACTACGGCGGGATCGGCGAGGCTATGGCAACGCTGCGCGATACGCACCCCGAATTTGTGGTTTTTGGCAGCGGCTCTTATACCGTGTTCAAAATACTCTCCTATCTCCTCCTGCCCATCAGTGTTGCGGCATTTCCCCATATTTACGGCCATTGGCTTTCCGCCCGAACCGCGCGGTCATTTCAAACGCCTATTGTATTCTATCCCCTGTGTATCGCCGCCGTGTGGGTGCCCAGTGTCACTCTGGGAATGGTTGGTCGCATCGATTTTACAGCGCCGCTGAACGGCCCCATTCTGATTGAATTAATTCTGGCACATACGGGCGGCGTGCTGGCAGGGTGCCTGGCGGCAGGCGTTTTTGCGGCAATTATGTCTTCGCTCGACTCTCAAACCCTTGCCCTGGGGGCGATGTTTACCGAAGATATTGTGCGATTTTACGGTTTTGACAATCAGTTGTCCGAAAAACAGCAAATCTTGTTCGGACGCCTATTTGTCGCTGCATTCCTCGTATTGGCCTTTGTCGCGTCGCTATTTACAACGCGGTCAATTTTTGAACTCGGCGCCTGGTCACTCACGGGCTTCGCTGGACTGGTACCTGTATTTGTCGGCGCACTATACTGGAAACGCAGCACAAAGCAGGGCGCAACCGCGGCAATCCTGAGTGTAATTGGTCTATGGCTATTTTTTTATGCAGATTCCCTGAATGTAGAAGGTGCGTACAGTATTGGTGGAACCGGCCTGATCCCCGCCGGCATTATCGTCCCTGTTTCCGCCCTCATTCTCATCCTCGTGTCTTTCGCCACCACACCACCTCGCGATGTAGATCGATTCTTTTAAGTTTTATTTTATCCCCAATCTATATCAGGAAAACATCTTCTTACCTGCTTGTGTCCTACCCAGCGATTTAATACGCGATAAGATTTGGCCTCATAGTGTATGCGTCCTACAACAATCGCTGGATGGATACGCAACTCGTCGGCCAGCTTTTGAACAGACTCTGCAGTAGGTTGATAAGAAGCCGCACTTTTTATCCAAACATCCTTTGGAATTAATGCTTCTTGTGCGGACTCATCAGCCTCTTTTTCTCGAGCATCTCCCTCCGCTCTAAAATCCTGATCATCGTAGAAAGCGTTATTTTTATCATTCAGATGGTATGCGATATGTGCTAATTCGTGCATTAGACAAAACCAAAAATTATCAATCCTATCATATCGAATACTCAAACCAATGATAGGATTTTTTTCTTTTACACGAATGGCCGCACCATCGAGATAGGTTTTGGGTAAATGCGGCTCAATAATCAGAGAAATTCCATATTTGTGCAAAAATTCTTGTGCGAGAACGGGGCCTTGTTCAAACCAGCTTAACTGGGCAACTTCACGCATGAATTTCAAAGTTATTGTTCCTGGTACATAATGACTATCAGGGGGAGAGGCCAAAGCTTTTTTTATGACTTGCGTAACCCAGGCCCACAAAGCGTATCTATTGATTGATCGGGCAGTCCGAAAATTTTGCGTCTTTCGAAAAGCGAAATCGAATATCTCCTGTCCAATATCAATATCCAAAAAATCGCGAATAGCTTTTTCTACATCTGCTTTCGCAGCATCCTGAGTGATCCAATTGCGTTTTACCATTTCACGGATGGGAAAGCGATGCCATTCTATATCCATTTCTTCCAGATATGAAGGATCTCCCTCTTGAAGTAACACCTCTGCAGGGATGCCCAACCCCGTGTGAAGCGCGCGAATCATAGACAGTGTAAGTGGTCGTTTTCGCGCTAAAACTTCTGAAACCTTACTTCGACTGCCCAAATAAGGCATCATATCTTTCTGGCTCAAACTCTGCTGCTCCATTCGAAAACGAATAGCTTCAATTGGATCGGGCAATTCTTTTTTGTACCGTTTGGATTCATAGTCTTGAATCAAAAGAATCAAGAGTTCCAGTTTCTCCGCTTCGGACGTGTCTTCATCTGGGCCGAGATCGATCAACTCATCAACCGCAATGAGGGCGTTTTCATAGTCGGATTTAGATTTAATAATTTTGACAATCATATCATCCTCTTCAATAGTATAATTTATGGAATCGACAGTAAATTTCACAATTTTTTGTAAATTAGATATTTATGGACTTTAAGAGACCAGTTTTTGAAAAAGTATCGGCCTATTGATTGCCTTACTTTAACTTCCATTTGGAATACTCTGCATGGGTCCCAGCTTTTTGTACTGAAATAAGTCTACGTTTATAGTCTATTTTGACTAACAATCTATATTTGTTCCCCTTTAAGTTAAAAACCACTTGATTATCAGATAAAATGCTTGCACTTGGATACCGCAATTTTATGTCTTGTGGAGAATCCCATTGTGCTATTTCAACTTCACTAAGCCAGGCATCAACCTGTGTCTTTACATCTGCATACCGGTTTTTCAAATCCTGAAGGGCCAGTAATCCAGTGACTTGCATGTTTTTTCCCCTTTCCCGAGTGGTATCTAATGTATCTCATGTCTTGGCCCCTTTCGTTTTAGTAAAAAATTTCCCACACTGAGAACATAAAATTGTTTCCCTCTTTGGGAATATATACAATTTTTGCATTAAAAACAAGGTTTTTTAAGAACTGAATTACTCAATAAATGGCCCCTCCTCCTCGAGCCGCTTTTGAACGCGCTCAAAGTCGGGAGATTCGTTTCTGACGAGGCGTTCGAAATGGATACCGCGCAACGCGCCTTCTTCAAAGCCCGTAAGATTTTGAACATTGGGTTCGCCACGGGTATAATACTTGCGCCCATAAGGCAAATGGACCACGCCAATGACATCGAGTTTGGGAATGTGTTGGCGTTGGGCGGCCTGCTTGAGTTTCTCTTCATCGACCTCAATACCGAGCCCCACACCTTCGGGCACACGACAAAAGCCTTCGGTCGGTAGCATTTGCGATGTGGTAATATCGTCTTCGTATTGATCGTCCAGGGTAATAATATGCGCAGTTGCCGTGGGCAAGACCGCCGCCTGATGCAACGTAAAAGCCTTCATCAGGGTATTGCCCGATTGCTGGAGAAGCGTCTGGATATTGGCCTGACCGTACGCAAACCCTTTTTGCATAGTATCGCCAATGCGGCCACCAATCATGTAAATATCAGCAGTGCCGTGTAAGACTTCCTGCATACCGCCGAGTTGGGGATTGTGCATGATAAGGGGCAGTTGCGTTTTTTGTCTCAATGTGCGCCAGCCATCAATATCGGCCCAGGGTAGCGGGTCTTCAATAAAACCGACCACCGGATAATTGCGTTCGAGCTCGGCAACAATGGGAAGCACAACACCCATCGTGCGGTTGTGGTTAAAATCCCAGTGGAGCTTAAAGCCCTCTGGCGCGACCTCGGCGGCGGCTCGCGTTTGTTCAATAACATCATATCGCACGTCGGAGTGCATTTTGAAAATGCGATACCCCTGATCGACAGCGCGCTGGATTTCTTCGGCAAACACTTCGGGCGGGCAGGGCCGCGTCCATGCCGCCGCAGGTACTGCATCTCTTACCTTTTGCCCCAGGAGCTTATAGGCAGGCACTTCGAGGTACTTACCCATAACATCGTAGAGCGCCATGCCAAGAGCCATATTGAAATTATTGTGCAAAAAATCAAAGGGATTGCGCCCAATCAACGGCTCGATTTCCTCGGACGCAATCGCAGAACGGTCTTCGTAATCGCCATAGCCGATCAAGCCGTTATCCGTATGGATTTTGACCACCACATGCTGATCGATATCATACATACGCGTGCGCCCGTGATGGTTATCGTAGCGTTTTGCCAATGGCATCGCAATCGGGATGACTTCAATATCGGTGATTTTCATCTTCGGCCTCCTGAAGGGGAATTGGGAATTAAGAATTAGAAATTAAGAATTAAAAACGGTTTGTTGCACAAAAGAAAGAATTGCAAAAATCAAGGCTCCTGAATAAATTGGATTCACCGTAATGAACAATCAGGAACGTGATATCCAACCCAAAGGAGCCCCAAAACGCCCAAATTAGCATCACGCCAAGTAAAAAGCAAGCGTAAAACACGTCAAAATCATACCGCAAAGGCGGTTTAAGGTTTTCTCCCCTTCATACGCCGTTCCGCAATTCTTAATGAACTGGTCTGGACTGCGACCAGTTGTACACCGCTCCTCAATTTTTAATTTTTAATTCTCTTCTGATTGCTTGAATCTCTTTGTGCGATGATGTATGTTAAAGGGGCTACTCCTCACTTAACCACCGGAGCAAACAATGCATCTGATTGCCATGACAGCAGACGATTTTCGCCAGTTCTGGAATGGCGAACGAAATTTTCTTATCGATTCTGAGTTGTTCAAATTTGAAATGCCACTCAGGTCCGTCGAAGAAGTTATAGATATTTTGCGGCGCAATTCCGAGGCTCGTATTCAATTTTTAGATGACAGCTTAAGCGATGCAGAGCAAAATGCTCTGGTCGAAAAATTTAAGACTGCCCCCATAGAAAAAGCCGTCGAAATGCCGATTAGCCTGGCGCATTTTCATTTGCAAAATTTTTATGGCGCGGGACAATTTCTCGAATACTTTCAAGAATGTGTGATGATTCCCTGGCGCACATTCCTGTCTCAACTCGGGTTTACGTGGCAAAGATGTTATCCCATTATTTTTATCTCTGGAAAAGGGTGTAGCTCAACCTATCATGCAGATTCTTCGCATGTACTCGCGTGGCAAGTTTATGGGGAAAAACACTTTCACGGGTTTTTAGAACCGGAAAAACGCGAACCTGTGCAGAAACTCGTGGAAAATCGAACAGGCGTTACGCGCATTGATATTCCCCAAATAGATCCGGCAGATATTTTGACCTATGACATGCAGCCTGGCGATTTGCTTTGGAACCAGTTATTAACGCCCCACTGGGTTGATGCGGGCGAAGATGAAGTCGCCATGAGCTTTAATATTTCTCATGGTGGAGTCGCCTACCGCGGTGAATTTTGCCCAAACGAACAGGTACTGCGCCAACACTGGGAAAAAAATCCCAAAAGCGCGTGGCTGGTTGATGTGAGGTATTGAGAAGCTGCTGACCGCTAATACAGGAGGTGTATCGTGAACTTGACCATGCAGAGGCAGTCCTTATTGTGGGATGACAGTGAACATACGGTTTGGGAAACAATAACAGAACGGATCTATTGGCCTCCCGAGCAAACAGTCCTGCTGTTATGCGACGTGTGGAACAACCACTGGTGTCGCGGTGCGGTCGAGCGATTAGAAGCGATGATTCCCCGCATGAACGCTGTTGTGCAAAGCGCGCGAAAGCAAGGTATAACCATTATTCACGCCCCCTCGAACACGCTCGATGTTTATGCCAACACGCCTGCGCGGAGACGGGTATTGGATGTCCCATCCGTTGAACCGCCTGAAAATCTGGATCACGCTGATCTCCCACTGCCAATCGATGATTCGGATGGCGGGTCAGACACAGGGGAAGATCCTAAAAAAATCAATACGCAGGTCTGGACGCGGCAACACGCAGGGATAGATATTGACCATAAACGGGATATTATTTCCGATCAGGGACAAGAAATTTATAGCTATATGCAGCATCGGGAAATCGACAAAATGATCATCATGGGCGTTCATACCAACATGTGTGTATTGCATCGCACATTTGCAATCAAACAAATGACGCGCTGGGGCATTCAGGTCGCGCTAATTCGAGATTTGACCGATGCGATGTACAACCCGGCAAAATCGCCTTATGTGAGCCATGAAGCGGGCACACAATTAGTCATCTCGTATATTGAAAAATTCTGGTGTCCAACAATTTTGAGCAATGATTTGCTATGAGGTATGCGATGAGTAAACAGCCCAATATCTTATTTATTACGACAGACCACTTGCGGTATGATACGCTGGGATGCACGGGGGATCGCGTCATACAAACGCCTGCAATTGACGCCCTATCTGAGAAGAGCACGCGATTTTCAAACTGCTTTGTACAAAATCCCGTATGTTCACCGTCGCGTGCGACATTTATGACCGGACGTTATCCAAAAAATCACGGCGTAAAATGGAACGGTTCAAAGCTCAACGAAAATGAAATAACAATGGTAGAAGCATTCAAAAACCAGGGCTACACAACCGCCAGTGTGGGCAAACACGGCATTGGACAGCAGCGTTTTCGACAGATACTCGATCACATGGACGCCGTGGGAATACGCCGGGGATGGAAAGAGCGCGCAGATGGAAATTATACAGTCACCGATCCCAATCCATTTGAGCAATATGTTCGCGACCAGGGATACGAGTATAAAACGGGATACGCCCTGCCCAATTTTCGCAAAAACCTCGGTGCCGTGCCATCCGATCTCCCCGAAGATTGCCACATTGATGCCTATGTAGGAATGAAAAGCATTGAATACCTCGAAGGACTGGATACGAGCAATCCCTTTTTCTTATGGGTGGGATTCTACGGACCTCACCATCCTTATGTTCCCTCTGGGCATTTTGCAAACATGTACGATCCCAATGCAATGCCCCCCTTTCGACACGCAGAAGACGACATTGCAAAAAAGCCACCTGAATACGGTTTGTATTTCAAAGCAGAACACCACAAATACCGTGGATTTGACCAGGCCTCCGATGAAATATTTCGCAAGATGAAGGCGGCGTATTACGGCATGGTATCCCAAATTGACCATCAGGTGGGCCTGATCGTCGAGACATTAGAAAAAAAGGGCGTAGCTGATGAGACCGTCGTGGTTTTTCTATCGGACCACGGTGAATTTTTAGGCGATCACGGTATTCCGGCCAAAGCGCCATTTCTTCTGGATTGTATGTTACACATACCGTGTTTTATTGCCGTGCCCGGCCGTGCTGGCAGCGACTGCGATGCCCTGACCGAAACCGTAGATCTATTTCCCACACTCGCACAGCTATCGGGTTTTGATGCGCCCGAATGCGTGCAGGGCATGGATTTATCGCCGCTGATGAACGGCGAACAATCGAAAATACGAGACATAATCTTTGCCGAAGCGGTCGATAAACGCTGCATCCGCACGCGAGAATGGAAATATATTCACTATCCGGCAAAAAATTACGGCGAGTTGTACAATCTAATCGACGATCCCTTTGAATTGAACAACTTATACGATACACAGCCGAAAAAAAGAGAAGAGATGACGCGAGCTTTTTACGCCCACATGGATGCGACCGAAGATTTTATCCATCCGAAATACGATCGTTTTACCGCCAAACAGGGTGGCCCTATAACGCATTATATGACCTGGTGATGAGTGCATGGAGATATCGGATTGGTTTTTAATTGGCGCGGCGTGTATCACATCGATGATCGCGGCTATTGGCGGCGTTGGCGGCGGCGTTGCCCTCATTGCGATTATGCCGGGTTTTCTCCCCGCAGCGGCGATTATCCCGGTCCACGGATTGGCTCAAATTGCCAGCAACTTGAGCCGTGCGCTCTTTGGCCTCAAGCATACCGAATGGCGTCTTGTGGGGCAATACGCAATCGGAGCAGTGATCGGTGCCGTGTTGGGTTCTCGTTTTATTGCCGACTTTAAATGGGAAACCATGCCCCTCTTTTTGGGTATTTTTATTTTGCTCATTACGTGGATGCCCAAATTTTCCCGCGCACCCGATTTACCCGCAAAATTCACACTTCTGGGTGCTTTTCAAACCGCTTTATCTCTGTTTCTTGGCGTAAGTGGTCCGCTCAATATGCCATTTCTCCTGCGGGAAAACCTGCCCCGAGATCGCACGGTAATCACGCATTCGGTTCAGATGACATCGAGCCATGCGATGAAAATTTTGACCTTTGGATTTTTGGGTTTTGTCTTTGCACCGTATTGGAAATTGGTCGTTGGTATGATCGCTTCGGCATCTCTTGGGTCTTACCTGGGAACGCTGATCCGCGGGCGCGTACCCGAGCACCATTTTCGCGTACTTTTAAGGTGGCTGGTAACACTGCTCGCCGTACGCATGATTTTGTATGTTCTATTTTCAACCTCATAATCAGAAAAGGATCAATAATGGGTAATATCTTTCGCTGGGGCATTATCGGCCCCGGCAGTATTGCACACAAGTTCGCCACGGGATTGCGCGCACTCGACGATGCACAACTCGTAGCCGTGGGATCGCGCAGCCAGGATCGCGCCGACGCCTTTGCCGATAAGTATGATGTACCCAATCGCCACGCCTCTTATGAAGCACTCGCCGAAGACCCAGAAGTCGATGCGGTTTATGTGGCAACGCCCCATCCCTTTCACAAAGAGAACAGTATCTTATGCCTTAAAGCGGGCAAGCCCGTGTTGTGCGAAAAACCCTTTACAATCAACCAGCACGAAGCCAGAGAAGTTATCGAAGTCGCCCGCAGCGAGGGCGTGTTTTTGATGGAAGCCATGTGGACCCGATTCTTGCCCATTACCAAACAGGTAAAGGCGTGGGTCACAGACGGCGCAATTGGCGAGGTGCGAATGTTATATGCCGATTTTGGATTTCGCGCCCGCCTCAATCCCAAAGGTCGCTTGTTCGATCTCGCACTCGGCGGCGGCGGGCTGCTCGATATTGGAATCTACCCCATCTCTTATGCATCCCTGATCTTCGACACGCAACCTGCCACCATTGCGAGCCAGGCGCATATCGGCGAGACCGGGGTAGATGAACAGGCGGCTATGGTATTTGGCTACGACAAAGGACAACTCGCATTGATTTCGTGCGGTGTGCGAATCAAGACCCCACACGAGGCAAAAATATTGGGTACAGATGGCATGATCACAGTGCCGCAGTTTTGGGATGGACGCACGGCAACCCTGTCCGCCGGCGACAAAGAGGAAGTCATAACACTGGAATGCGCTGGAAATGGGTACGAGTATGAAGCCGCCGAAGTAGCGCATTGCGTAAGAGAAGGCAAGCTGGAAAGCGATCTCATGTCACACGACGATACGCTCGCCAATATGCAGACACTGGACGCAATTCGGGAACAATGGGGATTGAAATATCCGATGGAAAGGGAATAATATCATGCCAATGGAATACGGCACAATTGAAGGAATGGACAAAAAAATTTCGCGTATTTTGCAAGGTACAATGATGTTGCGCGAAGACGACTTGCAAGGATCATTTGACCTGTTAGATGGCGTATGGGCACTCGGCGTCAACGGCTTTGACGGAGCATATATTTACGGCGGCGGACAGTGTGAGCGCGTTTTGGGGCAATGGCTCGACGAGCGCGGCCTGCACGACAAAGCCGTTATATTGACAAAGGGCGCACACCACACTGGGAAGAAAAACAAAGTCACGCCAGTTGATATTACAGCAGATCTGACCACCTCATTAGAGCGTTGCCGGACGGATTTTATCGACATCTATGTATTACACCGCGATGATCTCAATGTCGAAGTTGGACCAATAGTAGAGATATTAAACGAACACAAAGCAGCAGGCCGGATCGGACTATTTGGCGGATCGAACTGGACCGTGCCGCGCATACAGGAAGCCAATGAATACGCATACAAGCACAATCTGGAACCATTTACCGTGAGCAGTCCCAATTACAGCCTTGCAGAACAGGTGAAAGAACCCTGGAGAGGTTGTATCAGCATCAGTGGGCCTGACAACGAGGCGGACCGCGCCTGGTACGCAAAACAAAACATGCCCCTGTTTACCTGGTCGAGTCTCGCACAGGGATTTTTCTCTGGCAGATTTACGCGCGACACTTATGAAGACTACAAAACAAATCTACCGGGTTCCTGTGTCGATGCCTATTGTTACGAACAAAACTTCAAACGCCTGGACCGCGCGGGTGAACTGGCAAAAGAAAAAGGGCTAACCGTGCCACAAATCGCGCTGGCATTCAACTTGAATCAGCCCCTGAATCTCTTTTCACTAATCGGCGTATTCCATCCCGATGAGTGCAAAGCCAATATCGAAGCCCTCAATTTGAAAATCACACAAGAAGAGCTCGATTGGCTGGACTTGAAACGCGACGAGCGATGAAAAGCGCGAATAGACGACCCCCATCCCGCCACCCAAAGTCGTTGATGAACTGGCCTGAACCAGTTGTACCCCGTTCCGTTGATTCGTTGAGTCGCTGGAAAATATTAAAGGCCGATGGATATTGCCCATCGGCCTTTATTGTAATCCCAAACTAATATTGTTACCTCAAATCTTTTGCCGCGACCAACCGCGTTTGACTTCTGGCTGTCTGCGGAATCCCTTTTGTGGTTTGGTACCCGTTGCCCCCAGAGCCTGTTGTCGTCTGTGATGGGCTTCCCACTGACGTTGTGCGCGCTGACCGTCATTTGAAGACAGCCACGCATCCAATTTTTCTTTAGATACGCCATTCTCCGTCACAATGCCCCCTTTTTGAAATGCCTGCCGCCTGCGCTTGCTTTCGCCCCGCGAGCATCCCAATTTTCGAGCCATGTGTTTGTCGTCTTCGCCAGCAGCCAAAAGATCTGCAAAAGTGCGAAAAAATATTTCTGCGTCGTCAATCTGAAGATGAGCCATGCGATCCTCCTGATCGTCTTTAACTTAGCATATCTAAAACATAAGACAAATACGAATAAAATTTGTTTCAAACAAAGGGTAAGACGTAAAACGTAAAAGGTGAGATGTCCACCCCTCACTTCCTTACCTTTCATCTGTGTCCATCTGCGTCCATCTGCGGATACTTCTCACCTCATCCTCGAGTCCGACATCCACATATCGGGATTATTGCCGAGTTTGTCTTTAACACCTTCTGTAATTTCAGATAGGCGTTGCAGAATATCTTCTGACAATATGAGATCAACCGACGGAAGATTCCATTGTACTTCATCGGGATTTCTCGCACCCACCAGAAGCGATGTAATGCCGGGTTGTTGTAATGCCCAGGCAAGGGCAATCTCGGCCATTGCGACACCTGACTCATCGGCGACAGCGCAAATTTTTTCCAGCGCATCAAACACTTCGGTCTCACAGCCTTCTTCGCCGTGTTTGGACATGGGGCGATCACTTGCAAACAGGCGCGTTCGCGCCAGCCCATCTGGCACATCATCCGCAGAGACATAACGTCCGGTAAGCAACCCCTGCATCAGTGGGCTATAACAGATAATGCCAATATTGTTTTCCAAACACATCGGTTGAATCTCGCGTTCAATAACGCGCCAGAGCAAGCTAAAGGACAACTGATTGGTGACAATATCGGCAACGGCGATCAAGTCACTCAGATCACCGCAGGCAAAATTGCAAACGCCAATGGCCCGAATTTTTCCCTGATCGCGGAGACGCTGAAGCGCGCTTGCTGTTTCTGCAATGGGAATATTGTGATTGGGCCAGTGAATTTGGTACAAATCGATATAATCTGTTTGCAGATTTTTCAGGCTTTGTTCGCAGGCTTTGGGCAAATCATCAGACGAAAGATGTCCACCGCCAACTTTGGTGGCGATCACCGCGTCTTGCCGACGACCTTTGAGACCTCGTCCGAGCACGCGTTCGGACTTGCCATAGCCTTCTGCAGTATCAAAAAAAGTGATACCCGCATCGAGCGCGGCATGCACCGTGGCAATAGATACATCGTCGTCTTGCTCACCCCAAACATCACCACCAGCAAAAGGCCAGCAGCCCAGAGCAATAACAGAGACATCGATATCCGTACCGGGAAGTTTGGTGTATTTCACAATTCTCTCCTACCGATACCATGTGCCTTCTAAATAACGCGCTGAGAGACGGCGAGACAATTCGCGCCGTACCTCTGGCTCCTGTTCGGCGATATTGTGTTCTTCTGCAGGATCTGCAATCAAATCGTAGAGTTCCGTAACATCGTTGTAGTTCTCCACCAATTTGTACTCCCGCGTACGGATACACCTGAAATTTTGTATGCCACTCACGGTTTCCGTGCGGTGTTCCTCTGCCTCTCCGCGAAGCACCTCGCCAATTGATCGCGCGTCGATATCCGCAAGCGGGGGCACGCCAGCAAGATCACATATCGTTGGATTCATGTCAATGAGTTCAACGAGAGCATCTGAGACGCGACCGCCTTCAATACCGGGTCCCGCAACAATGAGAGGAACGTGTACCGATGCTTCGTAAGGCACGCTTTTGGTGTACAAACCGTGATCGCCCAGCATTTCTCCGTGATCGCTGGAAAAGATGACATACGTATTATCGGTCATCCCCCGCCGTTCAACTGCCGCGAGCATCTCACCGATCTGATCGTCAATAACTTCAATTGCCGCGCAATATTGTCGTCGGGTCTCTGCTATTTTTTCCGGGGTCATGTCTTTGATGCGATCTTTTAAGTAAACGGGTTTACCCGGCAAATTTGCAGGCGTGGCGGGTGGCATCTCTGCATCGCGGTACTTCTCCCCATATTCGGCTGGCGGATCAAAAGGATCGTGAGGTCCTACAAAGCTCACAAATAAATGCCAGGGGAAATCCCCGGGAATATTCTCAATCCACTCGACAGATCGCTGCCCAATATACACATCCTCAAAAGCTTCGGTAGGCAAGACCGAATCGTGACAGGAAGCGTGATAACCCTCGTTGGAGCGACGGGTATAATCATCGACAAAAGCACCGAGCAACCCTCTTTCCTCCAAAAAATGGTTATAAGGACCCTGCGGTGTTTTGGAATGCCCAGCGTGCATTTTGCCCTCGCATTCGACCGGATGTGTAAAGCCCCACATATACGTAGCGGGCCTGTCGCCATCGCGTCCATTATACCCGTCGGGTTTGGCCAGATCGAGCTTGCCCACACAACCCACGTAATAATTGTAATCGCGCAATTGCTGATAATAAGTTGGTTGGCTGCGAGGCAAGAAGCAATTGTTCCCAACGCAACCGAGGCGCGAGGGCTGCATGCCAGAAGCCAGTGCAATGCGCGAAGGCGCGCAAACTGGGCAATTTGTCGTACATTGGGTAAAATGCACCCCCTGCTTTGCCAGGCGGTCAATATTGGGTGTGCGAACAAAATCAGCACCTGCACAACCCATATAATCAAAACGATGCTGGTCATCCATAATAAATAAAATATTGGGTCGATCTGTCTGCTGCATAGTTTGTCTCCGTAATATAAGGTTGTATTGCAGGTCAAGCCTGCGCATCTAACAAATCTCTCGTAGCAACCAGGATCCCATCTTCATCGGCGTAGAGATAATCGCCCGGGAGAAAGGTGACACCGGCAAATGCAAGAGGCGTATCCTGTCGTCCCTGCCCTTCTTTTCGGCTTCGGCGCGGCACAGCAAAGCGCGCTTTGACACCTATTTCAATTTGTGCAAGTTCAGATACATCGCGCACACCGCCATTTATGACAACCCCCGACCAGCCGTTGTCGCTGGCGATTTCAGCGACCATATCCCCCAAAAGCGCGCACCACATCGAACCCTCGCCATCGACGACAAGCACGCGCCCCTCCCCCGGTGTTTCGAGTATCTCGCGCACCAGCACATTGTCTTCGCGAACTTTGACCGTGGCAATCGGACCGCAAAATGCCGTAACACCCCCATAGTCATTAAATATCGGCTCAACAACTTGAAGTGCTGGATCAGTTTCGTGTTCATCGCACAAATCAGTGGTTTTGAAAGCCATTAATCACCTCTTAAAATATTTTGAACAGTGTATTTGTATTTCTACGCCCCTATAATTGCGCCCCAAAAGCCACTTGTCAAAGAAAAAAGCCATGTGACGGATAGCGTGCATGTTCTGTGTCTTAATCCGCAGAACTCCGGCGTTTGCCGGAGTGACGAATGACGGGTGTCATTGCGGCATGGTTTTAGCCGCCACGCCGAAGGCACAACGCCAGTAATCCAGTCTATGAAATAAAACAACAAATGTTAGTAATTTTTTTTACCAGTGAGTCTATATTCTCAAATCCCCACTGGACTTATCAGTTCTATATGAATATATTTTTACACAGGCTACGATGAGATACGCCAATTTCGATGTTCTAAGACAATTTCTCAGAACTCACACCTATGCCCTAGAAGCGGCCGGTACCAAATAATCCGCCATCCAGCTATCGAATTGACTGCAATGAAGCAGTCTTCTTTCGACGAGTCAGCAAAGCAGAGCTTGAAAGTGTAAGAGGCTCTCGTCGTCTTGAACCGAAACTGGGCGGTACGGAATTCGGCAAGCACCTCACCACCACGCCAAAACTGGCACTAAAATGGGGACAACTGAAGGTGGATGAAGGTTTTGAACAGGAGATAGGTTTTGTCTTAGAAGTACGCTTGTCTGTAACTATTGCTAAAGAAATAGACTTTGTAGGTTCAAGAATTGATGACATCGGAGCGTGCTACTTTGCTCGTTTTGACCAATTAAAAGGCGCGAAAATATCCGAGGTGACGCTATGAAGCAAAAGCTCTTTGCAAAGATACGTTTTTCTCCAGAACTGCAAGACTTTTGGCCGACAGTGTTTCTAACTGCCGAGGCACATCTGAACGACAACAATGAAGATGTGGGACCCTGGTCAATACATGCGGACCTCTTGCTCCCACCGGATCAAAGCGGAATATCATTCGCCTGGATATCATTTCTCTCTCCCAAAGCTCCCTTTGCAGAACTTCCTCCTCTCAAGCCATTTAAGCTCACACTGGGGAGTACAGTCATAGCTAAATGTATTATCTCTGATCAATGTATTACCTCTGTTCAACCTCAGAGTGAAATGCCGCATACAGAGAATGACTTCGTAAACAACCCTCATAACTCTATACGTGAAGCTGCTTGATATGTACTTGACCGTTCACAGAGTAGTTTCGCACCAGGCTACGCGCGGAATCAATGGTGCCCTCTATACACATGGTACAGATCGACGAGATCCGGCCTGGAATCCTCCAGACCTTGATGATATTACATCGGGAAATCTCGGAACTCAGACAATGTGTCGTATAGATATTAAACCAGGAGGAAATGCAGTAGAATGCTTTCTTGACGTTGTATTTCCCGATGATTTTTCTGAGCTTGAACTTAAAACATCTCTTTCGAAATTCCGAAAATCTATTCACTCAGCCCGAACAAGGCTAACGCTTGGTGTGGTCGCGATAGATTTCGCTGTGAGCCTTGGTGAGAGTAATCACATACACGAAAATTTCGACCAACTCTATAACGCGGCTATCGAGCTATTTCGCAATCGCAATCTTCTAAACACTCTATCCCCTCTTGAGATTATTGAAACACAGGATGAGGAATATCGGTATTTTGCACTCAATTCAGAAAGTAAAAGACGATTGCGGAAAGAATTTGGTCCAGATGTAAGCACTGACTGCGTTAAATTACCGCACTCTGTCACTTCTGATTTTAAGAAACTCTACGGAGAATTATACCCTTTCGTATCCGAGTGGATCACCGACAAGTCGAGAGCGGACTTGTCCAGGCTCGGTGGCATAAGAGTATTGCACAACGGGCAATCGGTATGGGAGTGGATTCCTTATAATTTACCTCGTAGTGCATCAACATAACGGGATTGCCATTTTGTGATATAAGTAAAAATCCCCGTCATAATCACATCTGACGAGGATTTTTTTATATAGGAAGTAAGTCCACTCAAATACTACGCCTAACTCTGCTGTGGAATTGCCAGCGAGCATGTCGTAGATAGTCTGGCAATCGGCGGGATTGGCGACAGGGTCTTGACTGGTGTCTCAAACCCGTCTATTTCCTATTTTTTAACATTGAGATAAAGTAGTCAACATTGCTTTGATATTTATTTTTTGAACCTGGATAAACCAGATCAGATTCTATACCAAGTGCTGCCATTTTTTCTTGTAAAGCAACACCAAACTGAACGTGATGCACTTTCCAACCGCGAGCAGCCTGTCCTTCTGGCACAGGATCTTCCGGTGACATTTTATAACTCATATAAATAGCGGGGTCGTCCTTTGATACCAAATCAAGTGCCGAAATCTCACTTACGCGATTCTGATATTCTTCCTGGGTCGTTGCGCCCAATGTCTGATAAAAATCTCTATGGGATTCGTCGTACCCAGGAATATTCTTCTTCCACCAGGCAATGTCCATCGTGGTCTGACCGCCAGATGTGGCCACGGCCTGAAGTCTGGTAGATTCGCGTTCGATTGGATCATCGCTGTCTGGACGGGCCATGTCTTCGTGAAAAGCAAGATACATGCAAATTTGTGCCCCGGCCGATCCGCCAAATGCACCGATCCGATTTTTATCGATATTCCATTCGGTGGCTTTGGAACGCAGAAGCTGAAGCGCTCGTCGACAATCGTAGTGCGCAGCAGGCAAAGGAGCCTGCTGGACATAACGATAGTTAAAAGCCGCGACAGAAATGCCCGCATCTAATAAAGCTTTCAATGTCTTATTATTAATCCCGTCCTTGCTGCCGTTTCTGAAACCGCCGCCGTGAATAAACACTGCAACAGGGGTGGGTTCGTCTGATTGTGCCGGATAAAAATCAAATACGTTCCGCTCATGGGGGCCGTACTTGTAATTTTTAAAAGAGTGGCGTCTCATATTCGATCTCCTCTATGGTTCTGACAGAGATTGTATTTTAAAAAATTACACCCACTCAAATACCACACCCAATACTTCTCTCGGATTATCGGCGAGCATGTCGTAGGTGGCCTGGCAATCGGCGGGATTGGCGACATGGGTAATCAAATCTTCAATGGGCAGCTTGCCCGCAGCCATCAAACGCAAAATCAGCTCGCGATCTCTGCGCTTGCTCCACGGATAATAAATATGGTCATTATCCGGCGTTTTGGGCTGATGCGCGCCCAGAACAGTAATCTCGCGCAAGTGAATCTCGGGCAAAAAACTCACCTCCACAGTACCCCGAGGAGATCCCAGCGCGACCAGACGGCCACCCAACCGCGGTAAAGTCAACGCCATGGGATAAACCGCGGGAATACCCGTCGCTTCAATGACCAGATCGACACCATCGCCCACGCAATGCTGGCGCACCTCCTCGGCGACATCCCCTTCCGCATTGGGATTGACACAAACATCTGCGCCCCTGTCTCTCGCTTTACCCAACCGAAAATCATCCAGATCAATCGCAATAACCGGGAGCGCGCCAGCCAATCGCGCAAAGGTCGCTGCCAATTGCCCCACAATACCCATACCAGTAATCGCCACAGCCTCGCCCAATTCCGGCCGTCCAACCCGATGCCCGTGCATGGCAATAGCACACATAACCATAAAAGCTGCGGATTTGGGCGAAACACCTTCGGGCACTCTAAAAAAATTCCCACTCATAACCGCATGACTGGCGTGATTGCCCTGCGCGGAAACGCGATCACCTGGCTCTATCCCCTTCACATCTTTGCCCACCTCGAGCACCACACCCGTATTACAATACCCCGTTGGTCGCGGAAATGTCCTCGCACGCGACGGCTCACCCCCGTGTGCATAATTGTAAATTTCCGTGCCAACGCTCACAGCGGTATAATCGTTTTGAACCAAAATGCCATTATCTGGCACACGCGGCAAATCAAAGTCATCTAATTCTATCCGCCGGATATCTGTGCATATTAATCTTTGTGCTTTCACGACCATCTCCTTCTATGGAGGATCCACGGGGACCTTCTGACTTTTTTTAATCAGCGGATCGTACTCAAACCCCTTCGTTCCCTTCTTAAATTCCGCACGCGCTGCTTGCAACACCTTTTTGTCCAAAACCAAATCAACAGCCGATCCTGCAAACACCTTGGCCGTTTGCAAAACCGCGCGCTCGGCATAAGGCATTATCGCCTGCGCGGTCATATCGCGGTGATGGCCCGGCGTGCCCTTTGTATAACACACCATCTGAAACCGACCCATCGGTGCCAGCCACGACACATTGTCTTCATCCGAAGACCCGCGCCCCTGTGAACCCTTCCCCTTTTTGACCTTTCCGTCAAATTCACCTTTGTATCCCAGTTCCTTTACGCGTTCCTTATCTTTTTTAGACGCGCGCGGCGGACCGAATAATTTGAGATTTTGACGCACGGTTTTGCACATCACATCATTTGGCAAGCGCGGGTACACAGCCGTAATCCGATGCCATTTCATAGTCGTTTCCGTGGCCATTGCCGCACCTTTGGCGCATTTGGTCAATCGCTTGCGTATTTCGTTGACCTGTGCGCGATTCTTTCCTCGCACATAATACCACACCTTCGCATAGGCAGGAACCACATTGGGCGCGTCCCCACCGTCTCGAATCACACAGTGAATACGCACATTTTCGGGAACGTGTTCGCGCAAATAATTCGCCGCAACATCCATCAACATCACCCCATCCAATGCACTGCGCCCATTGTGGGCACTCGCGCCGTGAGACGTCTTGCCAAAAAACTCATAGACCAGCGAATCCAGCGACGAACCGCCATAATTGCTAACACCCGTACTCGATCCCGGATGCCATGCCAGCACCGCATCCAAATCTCGAAACGCGCCATCGCGGGCCATATACACCTTGCCCGCCAGAGTTTCTTCAGCCGGACAGCCATAATAAATGATCTGACCGGGCGATTTCAAATTTTCCAATACTGTTTTTGCAGCAACCGCACCTGCGGCCGGGGCAACGCCCAAAAGATTATGGCCTCAGCCGTGGCCCCAGGTGCCCTCCTCCGCACCGCAATTGGGCAAGGCGTCGTACTCCCCCAACATGCCAATAGTAGGGTTGCCCGTGCCCCATGTAGCGCGAAAAGCCGTTGGGATATTCTTGAACGGAAATTCAATTTGAAATCCGTTCTCCTCCAGATACGCCGCCAACGCTTTTGACGACTCGTATTCCCGAAACGGCCGCTCAGCCCAGCCGTGAATACTCCGCGACAGATTAAACGCCCGCCGCGATTGCGATTTCACAGCCTGATCCACCTGCAATTTTTTTGTTTTTGCATCCATTTTCATCCTCTCTCTAATAACGATCCATTATAGTGGATAATATGCGGGAATGCCGTCACATTCCCCACACCTCAATCTCGATCCCGCTACTTGATGTCCGGCGATCGTGGAATACTTTGTCCGCCCAACGTCTCCCTTCACGGCGGTCAAAAACCACCAGATGACCCGCCTCTGCATCGCACCGATCCATGTACTCGACGGTCTGATCCAGGCCATCGACAATGGTCTGATCCAAACTCTTGTGGAGAAGTTTGCACTCGATCACAACCTTGCGCGTCTGATCGCCCTGCGGCCAGACGATCAACAAATCCGTACGCATCCGCCCCAGACCATACTCCCGTTCAATGCGTCCACCACTGTTCACAATGCGCTGGAGAAATGCCTGGAGCAAAAGTTGCGGCCCTGCCTCCTGATATTGGAATCGCGCTACCCAGTGCTCTGAGTGCTCGCGAAAGAAGGTCTGAAACGCGGTCATTAATTTCACCACATTCAAACTGCCATCGGCATTGACATACCATGCTGTGTCCTCGTTGATCCCGACCTGGGCTGCGTAGGTCAATTCGCGCGGGACGATTTCTGCATAGATCGGATTGGCAATACGGAGAGGATCTTCGGATGCGATCAAACCCAGATCGCGGACGTATTCGAGATCGCGAGTGGAGAAGTCGCTGTCCTCTCCACCACTCAGCAGCGGTTCAATCACACGCTGCACGCGCTTCTCCTGCAATTTGTCGGCTAACTGGTCAAGGTGTATCTCCCGACGCAAGATGAGTTGCTCCCGTGCGTCGCATATCGCCTTGTCCGTGATGGGCTGGCTACGATCCTGCCCGGTCTTGTTCTTAAAGCAAGCTTCGTAAGCCAATGCGTTCACCAGCCACGGTTGTCCCCGGGTCTGCGTCCAGATCGTCTCCAGTGCCTCGGCTGTGAATGCCTGCCCTGTTTCTGCAGTGTGCTGTGCGATTAGATCGAATACCTCGTCCTGTGAGAAGTCTCCCAGGCGCAGGGACTCGGCGCGAATGTTGAACGCACTGCCACCGGCAATGATCGCGTTCTCTGCCGTTGATTGGATGCGGTAATCGCGCACATCGCGCACCCCACACAGCACCACACTTTGCGGAAAATCCTCCGGGCGACGGTCATAGCCAGCCCGCAACTGCCGCAGCACGGATAGCAGAGAATCGCCGATCAGAGAATCGATCTCGTCAATGAGCAGCACCAATGGCTTTGGGGCAGCCTGTGCCCAGCGCGTCAACGCCTCGCGCAGCGCAACGTGAGGCCCGTATTTCGCCAGGATGTCGAACCAGATCTCGTCCAAAAATTCGTCACCTTCTGAACGCGCCCGAGATGCCAACTCACCCAAAAAGGTGCGCGTCACCAGTTCCACATCTTCGCGCGCGGCCTGTCCACCTTCAACGTTGACGTACACACAGTGATAGGTATCCTGAACGTTGAGCAGATCACGCAGCGCCAGCAAAGCAGAAGTCTTGCCCGTCTGCCGAGGCGCGTGCAAGACAAAGTATTTCTCGTCTCGGATGAGTGCGAACACCTCGTCCATATTTAAGCGTTCCAAAGGCGGGATGCAATAGTGCCTTTCGGGCTTGATGGGGCCAGCGGTATTGAAGAAGCGCATGACGCAAATATCCTCTTCACAGCCTGAATGACCTGTGATTTTTTGGTTTTACATCCATCTTTATGACCCTGGGAATAATCATTTCTCGATCTCTTTTAGTCGTGCAGTCTTTTCACTCCGCGGTGCAATATACAAAAATACCTTGAATACCTACTGCTTATTCCTTTACCGCATTCACAATTCGAGCAATCACCTCATTCTGGCTTCCGACCTTATCCCGCTCTTCTCTGAACTGATCCCACAGCCCAGGATTTTGCGCGATAACCAGACCCAACCGCGGGCACATCCAGATATGCTTGGCACCTGCGCCCGATGCTGCAAAAGAATCTCTCGGTGCATCTGCCCACTGCATCCCGCGATCATTGCACCAGAACCCATGCCCGTATTTCCAGTTCTCTTCGGGTTCATTTTCCAGAATAAAATCATTCGTCACCGTTGCCTCGCGCAGGTAACTCTCCGGCGCAACCTGAACCCCATTCCAATTGCCGTAATTGACCCACAAATGTCCCACCCGCAACTGATCGCGCAATGTGGTATGCACCTGCGTGTAATACCCAAAGATATTTAATCTCGCACTGGGCCACAGATCAAAATTGGAATGTGAATGTGTCCAGGTCCCGCCAATTGGATCGCGCAACTTTTCTCCTATCACCTTTCCACATCCCGGCGACCCCTCGGGATCATCTGCATCGTAACACCCGTAAATTTTAGCCATTGCATGGGTAAGAATATTCATCCCATACGTCTGATAGTGAAAAACCTCCCCCGGTTTCTCCCCCGGCTTCATATAGCCCGACACATTGCATATCAAATGCCGAAAAGTAATATCGCGATCTTTCTCAAACGCATACCGCCCGGGCTTTGGCCCCTCCTGCTCGCCCACATCCATCATCTCTGGATAGTAATCGACAACCCTTTCATCCGGCGAAGATAGCTTCCCTTCGGCCACTATAATCCCCAAAAGCGTCGAATAATACGACTTTGCAGCGGACGCCTGTGAGTGACTGGAATCAGCCTCAACACCTTGCCGCCACTCTGCCGCGAGATACCCGTAACGCGTAATCCCCACTTGAAAGGGCCTGCCGCCAGCCACCTCGAGCAACCACCTCTGTACCCGCACGAGTTTATCCGCGTCAAACCCGAGATCACCGGGCGGTCTCGTCTCCCATTCTGATCCTGGAAATGTCATGTCCATATTATTGTCTCCAATACGTCCCTACTTCGGCAATATGTATCCAACTTTTCTCAGTGCGTTGCGAAATGCTGTCAGCGATTTTTCCGGCACAACAAGTTGGCGGTCACCAGCCAGATAGCAGTGTTTGCTTACGCCTCGGTCATGTGCGAGAAACTGTGCGGTCTCAACATCTGTCACCTCAATCAAATGCGCTGTGCCTTTCGCATGCAAACGCGATACTTTACCGGCCATATCGTCAAACAGCACGGCCACAGGCTGTGGCAATTCCTCGCTGCTTTTGTGCTTGAGAAATGATCGTATTTGATCGAGCGATTGTCCACTCTCCAGACCTTTGAGCATTCGCTCAGACTGAATAGTCCACACGCTGTCAGCAGTCTTCTCCGCAAATTGTTCCAGAGCAATTTGATCGCCAACAGGCAAAGGCTTGAATGCGACCACATCGAAATTGGGCAACACTTTGAGCACATGTTCAACCTCCACTTCCGAAGGCGTATAAGACCGCTTTCGCCCGAAACAAAAAGCCCCCAATGCATTGATACGCAAATACATCAACCCATCATAGCGACTTAAAAACTCAATATCTGGTTCGGAATCTACATCTAAGGGCGCATCCACTGGATCAATATAGGCCACATCTATAAGCCCCAATGTCGCGGCATATTCAAAAAGCAAGACCTGTGTATATTGAGACGCCAACAACCCCCAGCCATCGTTCAGATGTCCATACTCATCTTGAATATAAAGCTCCCACGGCTCATCCGACACAATGAGTAAATAGCCCGCCGCACGCATAAAATTGCAAAAGGCGTCACAACCAAACCACTTTTCTATCGGGCATTTTTTAAGTGCTCTGACAATCACACCGCGCCGCTTTACCGGAGAAGTCAGACCCGATTTACCCTCTCCAGTTTGTCCGCGAATGGCATTTACCCGTTGCAACTCATCTGTCTTTGCATTTTTGAGCCACGCCTGCCACAATGTCTTAATTGTTTCGTGAGGTGGCGCGTCAAATGTCTTTCGCCCCGCGGGCGTCAACTGCAACTTGCCACTTTTCAAACGCGCCAGCTTTGCCGCGTGAATGAGCAACGGCCATGCATGCGCTTTTATCGGTCCCGGCAACTCTTCCCATTTGTCGCGCTTTTCGCGGTCTGGATAAAAATCACCGCCTCGAAGAACCTCGCCAATGGTGCGAAGACTGACCGCTGTTGGGCGTCTGGTCTTCTCAGTGAGGCGCACTTTGCCCATATCGATCAATCGCAATACAGACATCAGGTCTTCCTGTGCTGTCTGCTCGGTATCTGCGTGATAAAGCGGAATCTGTCTTATTTTCTTTTTGCCCGTCAAAAAATTATACTGGGGAATTTCTACATATTCTGGGCGTTCTGTTTCAACGCGCAATTTTGCAGGAGGTGGCCTGGGCACAAACTTTTTTAATATAACTTTCAAATCCTCGGGCACGACCTTCTGGCTGCCGGAATAACCATAGCTTCTGCTACTTAGAATAAACAGGTTGAGCAGCGATGGATCGTGATTGTAGTCGGACCAGGCGGGCGTCTTTCCCCAATCTGGCTTTGCGCCATATTTGGCAACAAATCCCTCTTCGTCAAACCACGGCGCGTAAAGTGCTTCCGCCACGGCTTTTTGTTGTAAATCATCCAGTATATCCCAATAATCGCGTGTGTACTCCATCATCTCGCGCACAATAACGGCGATAATCTCCGCCTTGCGCGTGGGTAGTTTCACGCCGGTCAACAAACGCGCGAGTTTCTTCAGTTCAAGAACCACGCGCACGTTCAGCAATTCTTCAAGTGTTCCCGATTCTTTTTCCATAGCTCATTATTCCTTTACTTCAGGATATGGTTCATTGACCAATCCTGAACCCATCCTCTCGTTTCACGCCTTCCTCAATCACATCTGCCTCGAGGTCAAACCCCGTACCCGGCGTATCTGGCACAATCAAACACCCATCCTGCATCGTCCAGCCATCCAGCACAACACCCGGCATATCCGCAGGAGCGGCTTCTTGAAGTGAAAAATGGGGGACTGAAGCGGCAAAATGCGCGTGGGCATAGCGCTCGATCAAGCTACCCCAGCAATGAGGCGCACACTGGCCGCCCCACGGTTCGATCATCGCGGCAGTCTCGCGCCACCACGTAAGACCCTTGGCGCGAAAATCGTGTTGTACCACATCGATCCATCCCCTTTTGACCATATCAAAGTAACTGGGAGGCGGAGGACCCGATTCCCCATCGGCTACGAGCGTATCGTATCCTTTTTCGATGATAAATTGCTTGAAATCTTCGTTAAAAGCGCCATCTTCGGGAAAAGGTTCTTCAAACCAGTAAATGCCTACATCTTCACAGCGCGTGAGAATGTCTTTTGCAATATTGAGCGTCGTGCCATTATTCGCATCAACGAGTATTTTTGCATCTTCACCAGCGGCTTCCCGAACAGTGTGAATAACCAGAACATCTCGATCCGTACCTTCTGTAACGGGCATCCATCGCGCGCCACGACCAATTTTAATTTTAAAATTTTTATACCCGTAATCGTGTCCGGTCTTAACTTCTTCCCGAAATATCTCCACGGCCTCTTCGTCCGAGGCATCCAGATCGTCTATATAAACCGAGCCATCGTACAACTCGACCGCCCGAGACCCCCGAGCACCCAGAAGTTTGTACAATGGCTGGCCCGATAATTTGGCCCCCAAATCCCACAGAGGCAAATCAATCGCCGTTCCAGCTTCGTTTGATCCCCCCGGCAATTGGAACACATCCCCAATGCTTTTGCCCACCAATGCCTCGGCTTCTTCCCGCCCCAACCGCGACCACCCAACGCCAATAGCACCGCTACTCGTATGAATGCGAACCACGGGATCCGTCACCATATCCCCGTGAACGCCAATACGCGCATTGCGTCCGATCAAGCGGGGCCGCTTAAATTTCATAACCACTTTTTCAATCCGAACAATTTTTTCACCGTGTAAATTTGGCATAAAAAACTCCTGTTTTTAAGAAAATGTCGCACAGGTAAGAAACGCCCTGCTTAAATTAGACTGCCTATAATATAATGTCAATCGCCAAAGAACCCCACTCCGCACCTCCAACGGGCTGGCACGGGGGCACCACCTCCATTTTTTACCCTTGACGACTGCCACAAGATATAGTATTATAGCGACATATAACAACCCTCCCCTCCACAAAATGTAGTCCCCCAAATCTCCCCAGACTGCTGTGTGTAAATGCGGTCCAAAAGTGCATCCCCTATTTTTTTTCATCGGGTTTTGACACAATGGGATCTTGATTTGCATTACCATATCCCTTTATTTTTTCGCGTCTTACGCTCTTAGAAGAATTCGAGTAGGAGGTTTTCATTGCACCTGACTCGTTTGCAAGCACTGGGTTTTAAGTCCTTTGCTCAAAAGCTCGACATGCCCTTCCAAAAAGGCATTACATGTGTTGTGGGACCAAATGGTTGTGGCAAGTCCAATGTGGTCGATGCGCTGCGCTGGGCATTGGGCGAACAGCGCCCCCGATCTTTGCGTAGCGGCAGTATGGGAGATGTGATTTTTTCCGGTACGCGCTCGCGCAAACCCCTCGGTATGTCCGAAGTATCGCTCACACTCGATAATTCCAAAAAAGTTTTGCCCACCGAATTTTCCGAAGTCACCATCACCCGCCGTTTGTTCCGGTCCGGCGAAAGCGACTACCTGCTCAATAAAATTCCGTGCCGCCTGAAAGACATCCAAAACTTGCTGATGGATACCGGACTGGGCACTCAGTCTTCCTATGTTATTGAACAGGGGATGGTGGATGAGATCATCAGCGACAATGCCGAAGAACGCCGCCGATGCTTTGAAGAAGCCGCCGGTGTGACGCGGTATAAAATCCGACGACGATCTGCGTGGAATCGGCTCATTGCCGTGCGACAAGACCTGCAGAGAATGGAAGACTGGCTCGGAGAAATCCAACGTCAGGTCGCATCGCTACAGCGGCAAGAGCGAAAAGCCAGGCTCTATAAAACACTATCTGATGAATTGCGCGACCTCGAAATCAAACTGGCGCGATTCCAATACTTCGATCTGGCCGACCAGTCTGGGCCGATGCGCGAGGAAATGGTCTTCCTCAAAGAAGACATCGAAATTTCAGAAACCAACACGACCACCCTCGAAGCCCAACTCGAAGAAATGCGCGTCGAACTAACCGATCAGGACCGCGTACTGGCCGAGGTCAATATCGAGCTATCGCAACACATCGAGCGCGTACACGGCAAAGACAGCGAAATACTCGTTGCACGCGAAGAGATACGCAGCATTCAGGCGTTTTTAGAACGCGCTGAGCACCAGCAAAAATCGCTCAAATTGCGTCTCGACAGTGCCCAAAAAGGCCAAAAAGCCGCAGAACAAGACAGACGCGAAGCCGCTAAAAAACTCGAAGCTGCAAAAGCAACGCTCGAAGAGGAAACCGCCAAACTCGAAGCGGAAATCCGGGATCTGGACACACAGCGCACACAAGTTGATGCCCAAAAATCTCAGTTGATGAACCAGTTGCGCCAAAGCAGCGATCAGGGCAAGGGCCTCGAGCGCATGCAGGCCGAACGCGAGGGCATCGTGCAGCGACAGGCGCGTTTGACCCAGGATATTGAGCGCGTGGCTGCACGCCGCCAGGAGGCCGACGAAATCGCCAATCAGTCCGCAGCACAAATCGCCGCAGTTGAAGGTCAAATTGCCCAACACACCGAAGAACGACAGCAACAGATCGCGGGGCGAGATCGCTGTATTGCCCAGCGAGACGAACAAATCGAATCGCGCAACCGCTTGCGCACAAATATCGAAGCCGATCAGGCGCGAATCGCCCTCCTCCAAAAACTGAGAGAAGGCTTTGAAGGCTATTCCAAAGGCGTGCGCGCTCTGGCTGTAGATTCGCCTTTTTCCAATCGCATACAGGGTGTTGTCGCCGACATGGTCGATGTCAATTCCGAATATGTCACCGCCATTGAAGCCGCGCTGGGACGGGCATTGGAATGTCTGATCGTACGCAATACCGACGACGCCCGTTGGGCCATTGACTTTCTCAGACAAGGAGAGCACGGTGCTGCCGCATTTTTGCCCCTCGAACGCGTCATCTCCACGAATGGCACACCTTGCGAAGTCCCCAAAGGAGAAGGGATTGTCGGGCTGGCAAGCGATCTGTTAAACCCACAGCGCGATGTACACGGTGCCGTATCCGCGCTGTTGCGCCACACCTTGATTGTAAGCGATGCACAAACCGCGCTTGTTCACAGTGGGACCATGCATGCCAAAGGCGTTGAGATTGTGACACTCAGCGGCGAAGTTTTTTCCGCCGATGGCACGGTATATGGCGGCGCAGATGCAACCTCAGAATCGGGCCTCATCGGTCGCCAGCAACAAATTGACGACCTTCAGTCGGCTATAAAATCCGCCCAATCCGAGTTCTCAAAAATCGAAACACAAGTGGCACGCACGCTCAAAACACTCGATAAACACCTCGCGCAAATTGAGGCCTGCGATAACGCATTGGCCGATTTGCACAACCGCCGCGCGGGCCTTCAAAGAGACAGGCAAAATGCCGAAACAGAAGCCAAGCGCCAGGCTCGGGCAGTGACAGAACTCGACCAGGAGACCGCACAACTTGCCGAGCGCGAAAGCGAATTGATGCATTTGATTTCTCAGGCAGAGGAGGAACAAACAAAGCTCGATGCCAAACGCGAGACCCTCGAAGATATAGTTCACCGTGCGGATGAAGACTTGCGCGAAAAAGAACACCAACGGCGCGTACTTCAAGATGGCGTCGCCGCTGTGCGCGTGGACATCGCTTCTTTGAAAGAACGCATCGAAAGCCTCGCACATGAAGCCGTGCGCCAGGGTCGAGAGCACGAAGCCATTTCCCGCGAAATCGAGCGATTGTCCGCCGAGGCTGATGAGAGCCAAAACCGCAAACGAGAACGCGAAGAAAGCATCGGAACAGCGTCTGGAGAACTCGAAGTCCTGCACAAGCAACAATCCCGCATTGAGCACAAACGCGATGCACAAGCACGCAGACAACACGAAATCGTGATGGCGGCGCGTGCCATTGAAGAAAAATTGCGCGAAAAGAACCGCCGCACAACACAACACCGCGAGCGTCTAAGCGAACTTCAGGTCGCCATGGCGCACATCAAAGAGCGCGGCGAGGGGATTATCGAACGCCTCAAACGAGATTACGAAGTCGATATTGCCGAACAGGGGCGTTTTCAAGATCCCGAATTTAACGCGGATATGGCCGAAAAAAAGACCCACGAACTGCAAGAGCGTATGCGGCGCATGGGATCTGTCAACCTGGCAGCACTCGAAGAGTACGAAGTTCAAAAAGAACGTCTTGAATTTCTCACGCAACAGCGCAACGACCTTTTGGAGGCCGAAGAAATTGTCAAGCGCACCATCACGCGTATCGATCGCACGGCGCGCCAGCGCTTTCTCAATACCTTCGGTAGCATTCGAGAACACTTCCAGAACACATTCCAGGAATTTTTTGAGGGCGGAGAAGCCGACCTGACTATGCCGCCCGAAGAAGATCCCCTCGAGGCCCCCATCATCATCACAGCCCGGCCCTGGGGTAAACGCCTTCAAAGCATTAACCTGCTTTCGGGTGGCGAACGCGCGCTGACGGCCATTGCCCTTCTCTTTGCAATTTATCTGGTCAAACCCAGTCCCTTTTGCGTCCTCGACGAAGTCGATGCGCCCCTCGATGATGCCAATATCGCGCGCTTTGTCAAAGTCATCAAAAAATTCTCCGAACAGTCGCAGTTCATCGTTGTCACCCACAACAAAGGGACGATGGAATCTGGCGAAACCCTGCACGGCGTAACCATGGAAGAACCCGGCGTCTCCAGGCTCGTTTCCGTCAAAATGTCCGACAATAGCGAAAACCAGGTCAATGATGTCGCCTCGTTCCCCGAAGCCGTGGCACAACCCGCAGATGACGATTGATTGTTCGCGGCGGACAACACAAAGGGCGGCGGTTTATACCGTTGCCCTTTTATTTTTTTTGCAATCGTGTATATTATAAAGCAGATAGCCATACCTGTTCCCTATCCGGAGATTTGCATGCAAAAACGAGTGTGGAAAACATATCTCGCCTCCCTGATTCTGCTTCTATTTTTTGCGTGTGGCCCACAGCCTGCCGAGATCAAGATTGCGACTTACAACATCTATTGGCTCGACGATGGCATTTCCAATGCGCGCCAGGAACGCCTGCAAACAGTTATGCGCGAACTCAATGCAGACATTATCGGCTTTCAGGAAATCCAATCAAAATCTGCGCTCGAGCGCATTTTGCCCGACAACTATACCATTGGCATGCTCGATGATCCCGAAGAACTCCAGGAACTCGCCATAGCAGTGCGCGAGCCTTATGAGATTACCGATTTCAAAATGGTCTTTCCAGAAAAAGTACACGACCAGGCATTTCCTCGAAAGCGCGATCTCCTCCAGGCTTATGTCGAGGGATATGGACGCCGCTTAATTATTCTGGTTCACCACGCCAAATCGCGATCGGGCGGGCGCGACAAAACCAACCCGCGCCGAGAAGCCAGCGCGACCATGACCATGCGCTATCTCACCAGCCGCGTGAAATACGACCACATTGTATTGCTCGGCGACTTCAACGACAATCCAGACGACCGCTCGCTCAATATTCTCGAATACGGCAATCCCGACGCACTTCCCGGAATCGACCAGATGCCCGATGCATTTCTCTACAACACATCCGAGAGCCTGTTAGATCGGGACCATTGTTCTTACGGGTACCACGATATATACGACAAAATCGAAAGCGATATTTTTGATCCCATGGTCCCGGGTGCGCGTGCTGAAAACAACAAATGGCGGGACAAACCCCACAATTTTGCCCGGGACGTCAAAGTCAAAGCAATCCTTTTCGACCAAATCCTCGTGTCCCAAAACCTGAAAGATAACGTTCACTCATCGGGCGTTTTCACCCACGCCGAAGCCGTGAAGGGAACCCGCTCGCGCATCAGATTCTCCGGTGACGAAATCGTCTATACCACACGCGGCGACTTTGCTTCGGATCACATACCCGTATGGACAATCTTGAAATTCTAAGCGACTATTTTTAGCCCCTTGCCGAATGATGATCAATTTTTAATTCTTAATTTTTAATTTTTAATTCCAATGTCCGATCTCCTCGACACCTTGCAACGCCCCATTCGCGACCTGCGTATTTCGGTCACAGACAAATGCAATTTCCGCTGTCCCTATTGCATGCCTGCCGAAATTTTTGGCGAAAAGTACGAATTTCTTCCCAAAGCAGAAATCCTCACCTTTGAAGAAATCACCCGCCTCGCCAGAATTTTCGTCGCACTCGGCGTCACCAAAATCCGCGTCACCGGCGGTGAGCCTCTCCTGCGCCGAGACCTCGAAACCCTCATCGCCAAACTATCGCAGATCTCTGGCGTTCAAGACCTCACCCTCACCACCAACGGCTATCTCCTCGCCGACAAAGCGCAAAGCCTCAAAGACGCTGGTCTGCACCGCCTCACCGTGAGCCTCGATGCGATTGACGACCAGACATTTAATCGCATGAGCGGTCGCACCCATGGCAGCGAGCGCGTCCTCAAAGGCATTCGCGCGGCTGAAAAGGCGGGATTTCAGGCCATAAAAATCAACGCAGTCGTCCAAAAAGACATCAACGATCACCTCGTCATCGACCTCGCGCAACACTTCCACAACACGGGACACATCCTGCGATTCATCGAGTTTATGGACGTTGGCAATCGCAACAACTGGAACCTGGATCAGGTCGTGCCCGCCGCAGAAATTATCGACCGCATTCACACCGTCTTACCTCTCGAACCCCTCGACCCCAACTACACAGGCGAAGTCGCAAAACGCTATCGCTATCTCGACGGCGGTGGTGAAATTGGCATCATCGCCTCTGTCACGCAACCCTTTTGCGGCGACTGTACGCGCGCGCGCTTATCCACCGACGGCAAACTCTACACCTGCCTCTTCGCCTCAGAGGGAACAGACCTGCGCGATAGCCTGAGACGAGGGGCATCCAATGCCCACCTCCGCGACCAGATCGCCCGGATATGGCGCCGCCGCACAGACCGCTACTCCGAAATCCGCTCTAATCACACCCCTGCAACTCGCAAAATCGAGATGTATCAAATCGGGGGATAACGGAAAGGGAGAAGGATGAAGGGTGAAGGATGATAAGACACCAGCCTCTGGGTAGTGATGGGTGGACTTCTCACTTCACACTTCTCACTTCACACTTCTCTCCTTTTACCCTTGACAAATCCCCATAATACACTAAGTTTCACATTCATTTTTGATCCTGCTCAACTAAAAATCTCCGCCACAGGTGGTATATTATGAACGCGAACTGGAAAGAAGAATTGCGCGATCTGATCCCGGAAGATCTAAGTACCGAAATCGATACATTTGAAGCGCAGATCGAACAAAAAAAACAGGGACAAATCGACGACCGCGTCTTTGCCGAAACCCGTCTTCGCCGCGGTGTTTACGGCCAGCGCTACGACAATGGGCAACGCTTTGACGGCCAGGTAACCAAAGCACTCCAATACCCCAGCGGCGACCTTCTCAAAGGTCCAGACACGGTCTGGGATGCGCCGGGTATGCAGCGCATCAAAATCCCTTATGGCGGCCTGACCACCGATCAAATGGAGGTATTGGCCGACATAGCCGAAGAATATTCTGACGGCATATTGCACATCACCACGCGCCAGGATATTCAAATTCACTACGTACACATCGAAGACACACCCGACCTCATGCGCCGCCTCGCCGCCGTGGGCATTACCACCCGAGAAGCCTGCGGAAACTCCATCCGCAATGTCACTGCCTGTCCGCTTTCGGGCGTGTGTCACACCGAAACATTTGATGTCACGCCGTATTCTCAGGCCCTTGCCGAATTCCTCCTCGGGCATCCCGACTGCCAGGACTTTGGTCGCAAATTCAAAATCGCCTTTTCCGGATGCGCCCAGGAAGCATGCGGTTTGACCAGCATGCACGACATGGGCATGATCGCGCGCATCAAAGATGGCAAACGCGGGTTCGAAACCTATGTCGGTGGCGGTTTGGGCGCCGTGCCCCACCAGGCCAAGCTCTACTCGGAATTTTTGCCTCCCGAAGAACTCTTGCCCACAGCGCAAGCAATATGCCGCGTTTTTGCTCGCCTGGGCGAAAAAACTAATCGCGCCCGTGCGCGTATTAAGTTCCTCGTCGCCAAGCTCGGCATCGAAGAATTTATTCGCCTGGTCGAAGAAGAACGCAAAATCATGCCCGAAGACCCCGCCTGGACAGCCTATCTCGACGACCTGGATAGCTACGGGGAAGAACCCCTCAAAATCGCTGCTCCCCTCAATGGGGTTGCGCGCCCCAAAGCATTTGACGCCTGGGCAGAAACCAACATCTACCAACAACGGCAAGAAGGCTATGTGGTCGCAACGATATGTCTGCCTCTTGGGGATATCACATCCGAACAGATGAGGAACCTGGCCGATATCGCGCGCAAATACGTCAAAGACACCATTCGCACCACCGTCGAGCAAAACATCATACTTCGATGGGTCAGCGAATCCGATGTCGTTTCACTCTACAATGACCTTTGTGAACTGGAATTAGCCGAACCAGGGGCTGGCACCATTGTCGATGTCACCGCCTGTCCGGGCACCGACACTTGCAAATTGGGCATTTCCTCGTCGCGCGGTCTCGCAGCGGAGTTGCGAACGCAATTGGCGCAACAGAACCTCCAACTCGACGACGCCATCAAAAACTTCCGCATCAAAATCAGCGGGTGTTTTAACTCCTGTGGTCAACACCACGTAGCCGATCTCGGTTTTTACGGCAACAGCCGAAAAATCAATGGCTATACCGTGCCTCACTTCCAGGTCGTACTCGGCGGACAATGGACCGAAAATGCGGCCTCTTACGGCCTGGCCATGGGCGCTATTCCCTCCAAAAATATTCCGGACGTCATTGAACGCATCACCGACAACTACGTCGAAAACCGCGAAAAAGACGAAAGCTTTCAGGCCTATATTCAGCGCATCGGAAAAAAAGACGTCAAAGAACTGCTTCAGGGCCTCACGCAAGTTCCCGCACATGAAATCGACGCATCCTACTATACGGACTGGGGTGACATACGCGAATTTACCATCGGCGATATGGGCAAAGGTGAATGCGCTGGCGAAGTGGTTTCACTGGTGCAATTTGAACTGTCTGGCTGCGAAACCGAATCCTTTGAATCGCAGATTCACCTGGAGGAAGGCGACTACGAAGCCGCGTACAAAACGGCTTTCAACGCCATGTTGCACGCCGCCAAAGCACTGGTCAAAACGCAGTTTCTCGACGTACCCGAAGATGCCGATGCCATTGTCGAAGAATTTCGCACGCGCTTTTGCGATACCGAGTTGTTCTACAACCAGTTTGCCGGCGCAAAATTTGCCAATTATCTCTTCCGCGTTCACGAAGACGAAGTTGCCGAATACACCCGCGACATTGCCCACCAGGTCGTTGAAGAAGCGCAACTCTTCATCGAAGAAGCCTATGCCTGTTATGGTCAAATGAATGTGGTATGAAACGTAAAACGTGAGAAGTAAGACGTGAGACATGAAAGGCACTCACCTCTTACGTATTACCCCAAAAACGAGTCATTTATGCCAACCCATAAAATCAGTGTCAAATTTTATCTCGATCAGGGGCACAATATTGCGCCTGATACATGGTTTCAAACCTTTAACAATTGGATTTCTGCACACAATGGGTCAGATGTGCTACTCGACGTAGCCGATTACAGTCACGTACCCAATGGCCCTGTGACCTTGCTCCTTGGTCACGAATACGACATCAGCATTGACGACACAGACGCAAAACGCGGCCTGCTCTACAACCGCAAGCAACCCAACGGAGGTGGTTTTGCACAGCAATTATCTGCTGCGGTTCGCGCGGCCTGTGAAACCTGTCGGCGTCTTGAAACAGAAGAAGCGGTCGCGTTCCGAGGGAATGAACTCAGGCTCATCCTCAACGACCGCCTCAATGCCCCCAATAACGAAAATACGCACAACGCCATAACTGACGACTTACAGGCGTTGTTGCACCAGCTTTACAACGGTTCAGAGGTGATTGCCAAACGCAGAAAAGAGGCCAAGCAACGATTCACCCTCGACATTCGCGCCGAGGGCGATTGGCCTATCGCAAAACTCCTCGAAAATCTGTCCTAAAAGTAAAAATGCTTCTTTTGTGTACCTGCAATCATAATTTTAACTTACAATACTTGACAAAGCCAACCAAATAAGTATATTTGGCAAAGTCAACGCCCGATGAGATCGAAACAATAGCAAAGGAAAGAGGTAATAAAAATGGCCTATATTATCGCCGAGCCATGCATTGATGTTATGGACAGGTCCTGTGTGGAAGTTTGTCCGGTGGACTGCATCTACGAACCCGATGCAACCGACTTACCGGAAGATGAACGTCTCAATATGCTTTATATTCATCCAGAGGAATGCATCGACTGCGGAGCCTGTGAACCCGAATGCCCAGTTGAAGCGATCTTCGCCGAAGAAGACACGCCCGACGAATGGTTGGAGTACATCGAAATCAATGCAGTCGCCTTTGAATAGCGTCTAACAAAACAACCGGTTTTCAAATGCCAGGGCCGGATCGCGGTTCTGGCATTTTCGCGCCATGTGATTAAGGAATAATTTTATGGCATATCCTCGCAAGCACGGACTCTACAATCCCAAATACGAACGCGACGCCTGTGGCATTGGATTTGTCGTGAATATCAAAGGCGAAAAATCCAACCAGATCGTCAAAATGGCCCTCGAATCCCTTGTCTGTCTCGACCACCGAGGCGCACGCGGTGCCGAAGATAACACGGGCGACGGTGCTGGCATTTTGATGCAAATTCCACATCGGTTCTTTGAACACGCCTGCAATGGAGTTGGCATCGATATACCAGATCCCGGTCACTACGGTGTCGGCATGGTTTTTATGACCGATCACGATGATCGGTCCATCCGCCAAAGGACGCGTCAAATCATTGAGGATATTGTCAAAGAAGAAGGGCAGGAAGTCCTCGGCTGGCGCAAAGTGCCCACCGACAACTTCTATCTGGGCCTCACCTCCAGATCCTGTGAACCCGTTGTGTGGCAAATTTTTATCGGTCGCAGTGCCGACTTGCCCGACCCAATGGCATTTGAACGCAAACTCTACGTCATTCGCAAGCGCGCCACCAATTCTATCCGCTATACCGGGCACGACGAAAATTTTTACATCCCCAGCCTGTCGTCTCGCACCATTGTGTACAAAGGCATGCTCACGCCCATGCAAGTGCCCGAATTTTATCCCGACCTGCAAGATCACCGCATGGAAGCCGCGATTGTCCTCGTGCATTCCCGGTTTTCCACCAATACCTTTCCCTCCTGGGAACGGTCGCACCCCTATCGCTACCTCATTCACAACGGTGAAATCAATACCCTGCGCGGGAATCAAAACTGGATGAAAACCCGACAGGCCATGCTGGCTTCCGCGCTCTGGGGCGACGACATAGAAAAAATATCTCCCATACTCTACGAAGATGGCTCAGATTCCGCAATTTTTGACAACTGTTTTGAATTTTTATCTCTCTCTGGCCGCTCAATGGCACACGCAGCCGTCATGATGATTCCCGAACCCTGGGAAAATCACGAGAGCATGAGTCCCGAAAGGCGCGCTTTCTACGAATACCATTCCTGTCTCATGGAGCCCTGGGATGGCCCGGCTTCTATTGGCTTTACCGATGGCGAGATCGTGGGTGCCTGCCTCGACCGCAATGGCTTGCGTCCCTCGCGTTATTACGTCACCAAAGACGACCTGCTCATCCTCAGTTCCGAGGCGGGTGTCTGCGAATTAGAACCCGAGCGCATCGCTTACAAAGGTCGATTGCAACCCGGCCGTATCCTCCTCGTCGATACCCAAAAGGGCCGCATCATTTCCGACGACGAAGTCAAACAGTCAATGGTTTCCGAGTATCCCTACCAGCAATGGCTCGACGACCATCTCATTTCACTCAAGAACCTGCCCGCAGTCACACCCATTGCACCCCCTACAAATCACGCCGAAGTGCTCATGCGGCAACAGGCTTTTGGCTATACGTTTGAAGACCTCAAAATTTTTGTTGGTCCCATGTCCAAAATTGGGCGCGATCCCGTCGGATCAATGGGCAACGACGCGCCATTGGCGGTATTGTCCAACAAACCACACCTGCTCTACAACTACTTCAAACAGCTCTTTGCCCAGGTGACCAACCCACCCCTCGATCCCCTCAAAGAAGAGGTCATCACCTCGGCTGACGCCACCATTGGTCCCGAGCGCAATCTGCTGATTCCCGAACCCGAAAGTTGCAGGCAAATCCATCTCGATACGCCCGTTTTGACCAATGAAGAACTCGAGCAATTGCGCAACGTTGACCGCCCGGGCCTCAAAGCCATCACTATTCCCATGCTCTTTGACGTGGCCGATGGCGAAGCCGGCCTCGAAAAAGCCATGCACAAATTGTGTGCAGAAGCCGACAAAGCTATTGAAGACGGTTATACCATTCTCATTCTTTCAGATCGCGGTATCGACAAAGACCGCGCGCCCATTCCCGCGCTCCTGGCCATGAGCGGTCTTCACCACCACCTCATCCGAGAAGGCAAGCGCACCAAAACCGGGATTGCCCTCGAAACAGGTGAACCCCGCGAAGTGCATCACTTCTGCTTGCTCATCGGCTACGGCGCTCAGGCGATCAATCCCTATATGGCTTATGAAAGCCTGGCCGACATGATCGCCGAAAAGCAATTGACCGATATCTCCTACCGCGATGCGGTCAAGGGATATGTCAAATCCGCAACCAAAGGCGTGGTCAAAGTCATGGCCAAAATGGGCATCTCCACCATCAAGTCGTATCGGGGTGCTCAAATTTTTGAAGCAGTTGGCATTTCAAAAAACATCGTTGACCAATACTTTACCTGGACAGACTCCCGCATAGATGGCATTGGCCTCGATGTCATTGCCCGAGAAGCCCTGATGCGGCATCGCGATGCGTATCCCGAAATTTCAGTCAATGGCAGCACCCTCGATGTGGGCGGGCATTTTCAGTGGCGGCAAGGTGGGGAATATCACCTCTTTAATCCTCTTACGATTCACAAGCTCCAGCATGCCACGCGCATCAACGACTACGACGTGTACAAAGAATACGCCGTTCTCATCGATCAACAGGCCAAAAACCTGGCGACCCTGCGCGGTCTCCTGGACTTCAACTATGCTAGCGAACCCATTCCCATCGACGAAGTCGAACCCGTCGAAGCAATCACCAGGCGCTTTAAGTCCGGCGCCATGTCCTACGGATCGATATCCAAAGAAGCTCACGAGGCACTCGCCATTGCGATGAATCGTCTGGGTGGCAAAAGCAACACCGGCGAAGGAGGGGAAGATCCGGCGCGTTATACCCTCGAACCCAATGGCGATTCCAAAAACAGCGCCATCAAACAAGTGGCTTCTGGACGCTTTGGCGTCACCAGCAATTATCTGGTCAATGCCAAAGAATTACAGATCAAAATGGCGCAAGGTGCCAAACCGGGCGAAGGCGGTGAATTGCCTGGCAAAAAGGTGTATCCGTGGATTGCCACGGTTCGGCACTCCACACCGGGCGTAGAACTCATTTCACCCCCGCCGCATCACGATATTTACTCCATCGAAGATCTGGCGCAACTCATTCACGATCTCAAAAATGCCAACCACCATGCCAGAATTAACGTCAAGCTCGTCGCAGAAATCAATGTAGGCATCGTCGCAGCGGGCGTGTCCAAGGGGCACGGCGATGTGGTACTCATCTCCGGGCTTGACGGCGGCACCGGCGCATCGCCGCAAACCAGCATCAAACACGCTGGCCTACCCTGGGAACTCGGCGTTGCCGAAACCCACCAGACCCTCGTGCTCAACAATCTGAGATCGCGCATCGTAGTCGAAACCGACGGACAACTCAAAACCGGTCGCGATGTGATTATTGCAGCCATGCTCGGTGCCGAAGAATTTGGATTTGCCACCACAGCACTCGTCGCCATGGGCTGTATTATGATGCGCGTTTGCCACCTCGATACCTGCCCTGTGGGTGTGGCCACGCAGCATCCCGAACTGCGCAAAAAATTTATGGGCGATCCCGACCAGGTCGTCAATTTCTTGCGTTTTATCGCACAGGACATGCGCGAAATAATGGCGCAACTCGGCGTGCGCACCATCGATGAACTCATTGGCCGCACCGACCTGCTCCACCAGGCAAAAACCGATCACTGGAAAGCGAAATATCTGGACCTGTCCCCCATTCTTGAAAAACCAGACGCCGATCCAGAAATCGGGCGTTATTGCCAGATCGAACAGGATCACGGTCTCGAAAACGCCATGGACAACCAGATCCTCCTCGAACTTTGCGAACCCGCCCTCAAGGATGGTAGCAAAGTACACGCGAAATTCGACATCAAAAATACCAACCGCGTGGTCGGCACCATCCTCGGTAGCGAAATCACGCGACGCTTCGGACCCGATGGCCTGCCCGAAGACACTATTGACGTCACCTTTGAGGGATCGGCCGGACAATCTTTTGCGGCCTTTACACCACCGGGTATCACCTTCCGCCTCGAAGGCGACGCCAATGACTACTTTGGCAAGGGACTGTGCGGCAGCAAACTGATTGTCTATCCGCGCAAAGGATCTACCTTTAAAGCTGAAGACAACATCATCATCGGCAACGTATCTTTCTACGGTGCGACCAATGGGCAAGCCTTCATTCGCGGTCAGGCAGGAGAACGCTTTTGCGTACGCAACTCGGGCGTTAGCGCGGTCGTCGAAGGCATTGGTGATCACGGCTGTGAATATATGACGGGTGGGATGGCTGTCATTTTGGGCAAAACCGGACGCAACTTTGCAGCCGGCATGTCCGGTGGCATTGCTTATGTGCTCGACGAAGACGGTGATTTCCACATACGCTGCAATCCCGAACTCGTCGATCTCGAACCCGTCCAAAACGACGAAGACATTGAAGAACTCAAAAGCATGATCACCAAACACGCCGACTACACCGAGAGCAGCGTGGCGCAACACATCCTCGTCCATTGGGATGACATGTTGCCCAAATTTGTCAAAGTCTTCCCCAAACCCTACAAGCGCATTCTATCAGCTTATGAAACCGCACAACAAGAGGGTTTGAAAGGCGAAGATGCATGGCTTGAAGCATTCCGCCAAGGCGTAGAAGTTGAAGCTTGAGAAAAGGAGTACTTATGGGAAAACCGACCGGATTCATGGAATTTCAGCGAGAACTTCCGGCCGATAGAGACCCCGCACAGCGCATCAAAGACTGGGAAGAATTTCATCACCATCACCCCGATGTAAAACTTCAGGAACAGGGTGCGCGATGTATGGACTGTGGCATACCTTTTTGCCATACCGGTGTACGCCTGCCCGAATCCACACCCTTTCCTTCTGGCTGTCCCATCAACAACCTCATTCCCGAGTGGAATGACCTCGTGTATCGCGGCCTCTGGAAAGAAGCCCTCGAACGATTGCACAAAACCAACAACTTTCCCGAATTTACGGGTCGCGTTTGTCCAGCCCCCTGCGAGGGATCCTGCGTGCTGGGCATGACAGACCCTGCCGTCACCATCAAAAACATCGAAGTTTCCATCATTGACAAAGGCTGGGAAGAAGGCTGGGTAATACCCGATATACCCGACAAGCGAACGGGCAAGCGCGTGGCCGTCGTGGGTTCAGGTCCAGCAGGCCTCTCTTGCGCGGCACAACTCAACAAAGCCGGGCACAAAGTTACCGTTTACGAGCGTTCCGACCGCATTGGCGGATTGCTCATGTACGGTATTCCCAACATGAAACTCGACAAAAAAGAAGTTGTGCAACGCCGCATTGACCTCATGATCGAATCGGGTATCGAGTTTATCGCCAATACCGAAATTGGCAAAGACCTGCTGGCAAAAGATCTCCTCAATGAATACGACGCGGTCGTGCTCTGCATTGGCGCACTCAAACCCCGCGACCTTCCCATCAAAGGCCGCGAACTCAACGGCGTGCATCAGGCCATTGAGTATTTGCACAAAAACACCAAAAGCCTGCTCGACTCCAACCATGAAGACGGCAATTATATAAACGCCAAAGACAAACACGTTATCGTGCTCGGCGGAGGGGATACGGGAACCGACTGCGTGGGCACGGCAATGCGCCACAGATGCAAAAGCCTGTACCAATTCGACATTATTCCCGAACCCCCCAAAACGCGCACCGACAGCAACCCCTGGCCACAAATGCCACTCATTTTCAAAACCGATTATGGTCAAGAGGAAGCCGCCGCCATTTTTGGCAGAGATCCACGCGAATATCTCATCAGCACCACGGAATTTATCGGTGATAAAAACGGCACACTCAAAGCATTAAAAACCATGCAAGTGGAATGGGTACCCGCAGAAAATGGCGCGCCATTCCGCGAAGTGCCCGGCACGGAAAAAGAATGGCCCGCGGATCTCGTCTTCCTATCTATGGGGTGGCTCGGTCCCGAAGATACCATTCTGGAAGAACTCGAACTCGAACGCGACGAACGCTCCAACGCCAAAGCCATCGAAGGCGAGTTCACCACCAGAATCCCCGGTCTCTTTGTCGCAGGTGATGTGCGCCGGGGCATGAGCCTCGTTGTCTTCGCCTTCGCAGAAGGTCGCGGTGCCGCCCGAGAAGCTGACCGCTACCTCATGGGATCGACCGATCTACCGTAACAAGGATCAGGATTTTCAGAGCCTGCACTGGAATGATTCTATCCAGTGATAAAAACGAATCAGACCACACGGGAGGGCGCAGTATAAACTGCGCCTTTTTTGCATAAATGAAAGGCCATCATGCCTCGTTATTGCTTCATTCTATTATTCAGCTTATTAACCGCGTTTGAACCCCATGCATTTGACGATGATGCGCCAATGCGGGGGATCACGATTTCAACGCACGGGGGTGGGCGAGATTGGGCGAGTGACGAAATGGTTTCAACACTGCGAGATATTGAAATTCTGGGGGCAAACTGGGTGGCGACCCATCCCTATGCGGGCATCTCGCAGGACGGATCGGTCAGGGTGAGACGGTTTGAAGGCGCCAGTGATTTGGCTCCCGCGCACTGGACGCGACCCATTGTAGAAGCCCACAAACGGGGATTGAAAATTTGCATCAAGCCGCATCTGGCATACTGGCGGTCGGGATTTGAGTGGCGCGGCGAAATTGCGTTTCGCTCTGAGGAAGAATGGAAGCGCTTCTGGGCGGATTATCGCGCCTGGATTTTGGCCGTGGCCGAAGCCTGCAAAGACGCCGATGCATTTGTCGTCGGGACAGAATTGGACAAAACCCTGCATCACGAAGCCGAATGGCGTTCCCTGATTGCAGATGTGCGAAAAATATATAAAGGACGGATCACCTATGCGGCGAATTGGTCAGATTACACGCGCGTGCCATTCTGGGATGCCCTGGATGCGATTGGTATTCAGAGCTATTTCCCGATAGCGAAAAACCAAGACCCCACAGAGGCCGACCTCCGTACAGGATGGAATCGTCTGGTAAAAGAATTGCGAGCTTATGCTAAAAAAATAGATCGCGACATCGTATTTACCGAATTGGGATACAACCAATCTTATAAAGCAGCGTCAGAACCGTGGACATATCTCGTAGATGACGATGGCGCGCGCGCCTTACAGGAAATGTGCTGGCGCGTCGCGCTTGAAGCCATTGAAAATGAACCGCGCATTGCGGGCGCTCTGCTGTGGAAATGGTTTCCAAACCCGAGACCTTTTGGACGGGATTTCCAATTGGCGACATCGCGCATTATGCCCATCATTGCCAATGCGTGGCGAGGTGAGGTCCCCGTTATCACATTTGACGAAGAAGCATACGAACGGTGGCGCGAAGAGCGGCGACGCGGACGGCGCAGGCGATCTAATCAGAACTGACCGTCACAGCCTTTTGGCCAGTTCCAGAAATGTCTTCTTTGTCACCTCGTCAATACCAATCTGGAACGGACCGGGACCAGCTTTGGTATAGGCATTCGCGTGGACAACTTCGTACCCACCTTCGGGAATAAGCGCGTCTGTCGGCATGTAATTGCGCCCATCCTGACAATATCCCCAGGCAATGAGATCCGGATCATTGAGATAAGATCTCAACAGGGGAAGCCACTCGGCAACAACCTCATTGCCAAGCCACGCAATAGTGTGTTTCTCCGTCAAGCGAATAAGACCCACCGACCAGGGGAAAAAACGCGCTGGCGGTATGCCAGACCCCAAACGCTCGACCCAATACGCACCGAGATTTTGTTCGAGTTCTGCCTCGCTCTTGGCAAGTGTTTCCCAGTGGGCAAGGGGCGGAATCGCATCACAATCGCGCGGAGCCAGTGCGAATTCCGAAACGCAATTGATGTCCAATTCCAACAATTCACCGCCCGCATCCATAGCCGCGAGAACATCATCGGCGAGTTGAGACCCCGTTGCAATAACATCCTCTGGCGTAGATTTGCGAAATGCGTCTGCCTCCGCGAGGCGGCGCGGTCGAATATTGCCCGCAAGCCCTTGAATAAACTGTGCGTGCGTATTCGGACCGAGAGATTCGACCAGTCGATTGCGACATACGCCTGGAAAATCAGCAGAAATGCCATCCCAGGCAAAACCGTAAACCATCACCGGATGGCATCCATAGTTAAACAGCACACAACGACCGTCTTCCGCGACGAGATCGAGCACCCAGAGATCTCGATTCATATATCCGTCTGGATTCGGCCTCATCTCCATACTGCCATCGGCACCCCGCCTGCGCCTGTTAATCCCAATCTCAGACGTGCCGCGATGCACACAAATAGAGACTTCTCGCATATTCTCGATGGCTTCGACCACCACTTTTATCGTGCGAGACAGCAAATCAGTTTCATAAGCCTCGAGTTCTTCTGGTTTAGCCACAGTCGTAGCATATCCTTCAAACCCGGACATGGGACCGCTGTGCGTATGCGAAAAATTGACAATAATCGCTTCAAAAGGAATACCCGCTATCGCAGCCAGCTCGCAGCGCAAACGACTCGTCACATGCCATGTCATCCCGATCATATCAATCGAGACCCAGACCGTGCGATAACCCTTTTGATCCTCAATAACAACCGCCTGCGCAACCAGAGGATCAAGCACCTCAGCCCCGGGTGAAAACCGCGGACCTCGACCGCCCATTGGCAGCCCCAGCGGCGGCGTTGAATCAAACTGTGCCCAACCGGCTTTTGCCTTACGCATTATGAACCTCTCTTTATTTAACCGGCAGTCCCATAGCGAATCTCGTGATAATCGCGGTCACTCGTAATCGGAACGGGTTTCCCGTCCAGAAATGCCCACTTTCCCACATCACATGCCGAAGCGCGAACAAATCCATTGATATACGAACGCCGTGGCTTATCCGTCGTATTTGGTGACGAGCCGTGAACCGTATAAGACGTGAACATCACCACATCACCCGGCATTGCCTCACAAGGTACAGCCGATGACACATCCACCTGATCTTCAACTTCTCCTTTTGCATAGCGCATCACCTTCAAATTTCCCAACTTGTGACTGCCGGGAACAATGTGCAAACAGCCATTGGCAACAGTCGCTTCATCCACCACAATAATGGTCTGTACATAATTGTTCACCTGATCGCGAAACGCCGGTATGGGGCGGATATCCTGATGCCATGGAAAGTGAATATCCCCGCCAGGCATCTTGAAATTAATCTGATTGATATACTGCTTCAATGACGTTCCGATCAACGGCTCCAATAGAGTAGGAAATTTTGCACTATTCCGAATCTCCTCAAACGCAGGGTGAATGAGAGACGGCCACTGGACTTTTCGCAGATACGGAACAGCCTTTGTGCCAACCATCGGCCTGGGCGTCTGCAAGTGAATATGCACTTCGCGGTCTTTGCCCTGAAGAATTGCATCCGGAAGGTCTGTCCGAGCAGCCAGTTCGAGAATATAGTCATATCCTTCGCGCAAACGCGCAATCTCATCCCGATCAAACACGCCCCGCGCAACGTGGTATCCCCGCTCTCTAAATGCTTCGATTTCTTTTGCGTTCAGGGTCTTCATTTTATTTTCCTTTGTCGTTTTAACTACCGAATACACCGCATAATCAGTATAATGGGTCAGTGGTCAGAAATCAAACTGGTTCTGAGATCGAATAGTTGATCGCGCATTCCATTTGAGATTGTCAAAAAAAGATAGAGACTGTCATGAAAAAGAAAACAGATACTGACAATATGGATCGTCGAAATTTTATGGCACTTGCGGGTGCGGGCGCGGCGGGTCTGATGATGCCGGGGGCATTGCACGGACGAGAACAGTTGGCAAACAAACACCCCAATATCATCGTGATCCTCGCCGATGATCTGGGATATGGCGACGTATGCTGCTATGGACGCCCCGAAGTCTCCACACCCAATATATCTTCGCTCGCAAAACGGGGCATCAAATTCACCGACGGGTATGTCACTGCGCCTCTGTGCAGTCCATCGCGGGCTGGGCTACTCACGGGCCGATATCAGCAACGCTTTGGACATGAATACAATGCCGGTGGCGCGGCTCGGGCGCATCGCGAAGGACTCGGTTTGCCTACTTCGGAAACCACCTTAGCCGAGGTGTTGAAAACTGCGGGATATACAACCGGCATGGTCGGCAAGTGGCACCTGGGTTCACAAGCGCAATTCCTGCCAACCAACAGGGGTTTTGATTCGTATTTCGGATTTCTTCACGGTGAAAACAGCTATGTGGAACCGCCTCTCAGGCCAGACACACACACGGTGATCAGAACGGCTGGCGAACGGCGCAGATTAGAGCTGGAAAAACGAGGGCCACATCATCAGATTTATCGAAACACCGCAACAGTCCAGGAAGCAACGTATTTGCCAGACGCCTTCACGCGAGAAGCCCTGAGCTTTATCGATCAAAACGCGGATAACCCCTTTTTTTTATATCTGGCTCACAATGCCCCCCACACGCCGTTACAAGCAACCGACAAATATTACAACCGTTTCCCACAAATAAAGGACAAAAAAAAACGTATCTATTCGGCCATGGTCAGTGCCATTGACGACAGTGTAGGTGCCGTCTTGCAAAAGTTGAAGGACCTCGATATCGAAGAAAATACCATTGTATTTTTTTTAAGCGACAACGGGTGTGCCAACTACACCCAGGCCTGTTATAACGATCCCCTAAATGCGGGGAAAATATTGCCATTTGAAGGCGGGCTGCGGGTGCCGTTCATGGTGCAATGGCCCGGGCATTTTCCCGCGGGCAAAGTCATTGAAGCACCTGTCTCATCGCTCGATATATTCGCAACAGCAGTTGGTCTTGCCGGCGTGAAACTCGACCGTGCGATTGATGGGGTCAATCTCGTACCATTTCTCACGGGTAAGACAGATACCCAGCCTCACGACGCACTCTTTTGGCGATCGGGGCCAAATAAGGGCGTGCGAAAGGAAAAATGGAAATATATCAATCTAAACGACAAAAGAACCCTCTTATTTGATCTGAAAACCGACATTGGGGAACACACAGACCTCTCAAAAGAAAAGTCGCAGGTTGTAAAAGAATTAGAACAAGCACTCGCAGAATGGGAATCGCAACTCGTCGCGCCCCTCTGGCCCTCAAGGCGAATCCTCAAAATTTCCCTCAAGCCCTATGGCCTGGGCGATGAAACGTACGATTTTCCCATCTAACAATAAGGAAACATTCAAATGGACCTCATTATCAACTCCAAATTTTTCGCGCAGTATTCCGTGCCTGAACTCGGCGAAAAAGCGATTGAACTGGGCTACGACGGCATTGACCTGTGTGTGCGTCCGGGCCATCCCATTCACGCAGACAATGTGATCGAGGCATTGCCCAAAGCTGCCGAAGTCTGGCGCAGTCAGGGCCTGGTCTGCCCTATGATAACCGCGCCCGTGACACTGGTAGATCCAGAATCACCTGAAATAGAAAATTACTATACCGCCTGTGCCGAAGCCGAAATTCCCCGTCTCAAAATCGGATTCTGGAAATATCAGCCCGGTAATGATTACTGGCAGGTTGTGGATACAGCGCGAAGAGACCTGGAAAAAATTGTGATCCTGAGTGAAAAATACGGCGTGCAGACTTGCTATCAGATTCATAGCGGGCCTTGCCTGGGAAGTAACTGTGCGGGATTGATGCACCTCATCAAAGGCTTTGACCCGCAATACGTGGGCGCGTACCCCGATTTCGGACATCTCGCGCTGGATGGAGAAGACTGGGCAATGGGATTGGCGATGATTCGGGATTATATCTCAGTCGTGGGAATTAAAGATGCGTATTATCTACCGCAACAGGAGGGACAAACGCCGCGCTATCGCCCTTGCTTTACAAAAGCTGGAGAAGGGTGCGTAGATTGGCATCGCTGCCTGGGGCTATTGCACGAGATGGGATTTGACGGACCATTATCCATTCACACCGAATACAAATTTGACGAAACCATCATCCGTCAAGTCGGTTACGCGCAAACATCGCCACCCAATTTGGAGGCATGGGCAAAAGAAGACGCGACTTATCTGCGAAAAATTATCGCAGACGCTGTATAAAACCATCGCATCACGCGCTTTTCTTTGCCGCACGATGTTGAGGCGTTGTATGGGCATACAGGTGATACGCCGTATCTGCGCCAATGAATTTGACCGCCGCGTGTCTGGACAGACCGATTTTGCCCGTGAGAATAAGGCGGCGATACCGGTATCTCTTTTTAATCGCTTCGGCTTTTTCGTTCACGGCACAGATCCAGGAAATGTGTGAAATACGACATCGTGATCGATCAATCGTTTATTTTTATACGTAAATTTACCCGAAAAAAACGCATCTCGGTATAACCATTTCAGAAAAATTTTATCGCCTTCCCAAAGATTGAGATCGAGAAGTTTTGAGTCGTCAATCCATTTCAGGACACCTTCGCTCGAGTCGATCAACTCACCCGTGAACCTCTCCGCGGTAAACACAAAAGCCAGCCAGTCATTGAGCCCATCAAAATTTGGAAAAGTAAGCACACCTCTCAAAGCGGGATTTTGAATCTGCAGGCCACTCTCTTCATGCACTTCTCGAATCACGCATTCCTCGGGCGTCTCACCCGCTTCCATTTTGCCGCCCAGACCATTCCATTTGCCCTCGTGTATGTCATTTTCTTTTTTTACCCGATGTAGCATCAGAGTCTTACTGCCATTTTTGACATAGCACAGGGTCGCATTGATCATCGCGGTTTCCTTTTTTCCCATTCAACTTATAGCCCGTAGCGCAGTCACAAAAGCACCTGCTATTCGGTCGGCTTGCTCCTCCGTAAGAATCAGTGGTGGCGCCAGTGTGAATACAGGCTCTGATCCCACCATAACATGGCTCATCTTCCCGGTAATCACACCCGCGTCTCGAAGCGCGCCACCAAATTTTTTTGTCCTCTCGCTATCCAGTTCCGTCCCATCTTCATTTTGAAGTTCAACCGCGAGCATAAGCCCCAGACCTCTAACTTCTTTGATAAGAGGCGATGACAGGTCTTTGAGCCGCACCAACAAGTACGCACCCACAGTCTCCGAATTTTCCCACAGCCGTTCCCGGGTCAGAATATCGATATTGGCAAGCGCCGCAGCACAACATGCGGGATGTCCGCCATACGTGGAAACCTGAGCAAATTCTTTTCCCTCATCCGCCCCTCCCAGAAATGCCGCCCAGACCTTTTCAGTAACACCACATGCCCCCAGCGGCAGGTACCCGCTCGACACCCCCTTGGCAATCGTCATCACATCGGGCACAACACCCCAGTGCTCGGCAGCAAACAATTTCCCTGTGCGTCCAAATCCAGTAATCACCTCATCAAACATCAGCAAACAACCATAGTGGTCGCACACCTCACGCAGAGCGGGGAAATAATCGTCGGGCGGAACATGCACACCACCGCCACCAACCACGGGTTCCGCAAGAACAGCAGCGACCGTATCGGGTCCCTCGCGTTCGATAACCCGCGCGATCTCATCCGCCCCATGGGCATCGGCAGTGGGCAATTCAACGTGGATAAATCCCGGTGCCAGGGGTTCAAACGGCGCACGTCGTCTCACCTGCCCGGTCGCAGACATAGACCCCATCGTAAAGCCGTGATAGCCGTGATATCGGCAGATGATCTTAAAACGACTCTCGCCCGGATGCGTCGCCCTGCCGTATTGTCGCGCAACTTTAATTGCGGTTTCATTTGCCTCTGAACCGCTATTGACAAAAAAGAAATGATTGAGATCGCCCGGTGACAATTCCGCCAAACGAGCAGCGAGCCGCGCCGCGGGCACATTGATCTGCGTCATGGGATAAAACGGAAGTGTCTTCATCTGTTCATACACAGCTTCGACAATCTCATCCCGCCCATACCCCACATTGACATTCCAGATCCCGCCATACGCATCGAGATATGTTTTCCCGTCCGAATCCGTGATCTCACACCCATCTGCCGACACAATAACGAGCAGATCGTCTTCACTCTTACCCTCGTATTGCATCAAAGGATGCCATACGTGATTCAAATCCTGCCTACGAACATCGCGCAAATCAACAGATGCAGCACTACCCATCGAGGTTCTCCTGTTTGAAAGGACATCTGGTCTTGTTTTTTTCAAAATTCTTTCTATACTTCATGTCGCCGTGTAGATCAGGAAGTTAATAGACAATTTGAAGTTGTAAAGGAAAAATCACCCGCCCCTATAATGTAAGGAAACCAGATGCAGCCCATTTATCATCATCCATCCGAAATCACAACCACCCCAGCGGAAACTGCCGAAGGATTTCGCCAACAATCCATGAGGCAGTTCACATTGGCATCACCTTTTGTTAGCGGAATAATTGAAGCCCAAAGAAAACTCGCATACATCGGATCGGATTTAGAAAATTTGCTCCATGCAGCGGAAAGAGATCAAGAGATTATAGAAATCCTCATTGGGGCATTGGGGCTGACAGAGAAAGCCAGAAATGCTATTGGTTCCGAAGAAACGAAAAAATTCCTGAGAAGACACATCTTGGCAAAAAAGCAAGATTTCCTTGAACCGGATATAATCAACAATATTCTGTACCGATACGCGCTGAATTCTGGAGATCAACTCGGAGGCGTCAAGCGCAACGATACTGGTAAGCAAGCTGAGATAAAATTCGGGAAATATCTTTTGACGAGGATGCAGACAAAATATCAAAGTTTTGGTGTAAGCTATTTGCAAAGAAGAATAGATAATTTCATGAATCTACTCGGCACAGACTTCTGTGTTCTCCTTGAAAGTGGCTTGAGTGCCTTGCAATGGCCCGGCAGGATTCTTGCTTTTAATATGCAATGCTCTTTTGTCGGTTCAAGGGGAAATAATGTGGATATCATTCTCTTGAAAACTCCCAAGATTATTTCCACACGCACTGACATAAGAGCGTTATTAAGCGAGAGAGATAATTACATTCTGTGTGGAGAATTAAAAGGAGGTATTGATCCGGCTGGCGCGGATGAACACTGGAAGACAGCAAGAACCGCTCTTGATCGGATCGCGGGAAGTTTTTCAACTCCTCCCGGACTGGTTTTCATCGGTGCTGCTATAGAGGAATCAATGGCGCAGGAAATCATCCAGCGTATGAAGGAAGGAAAACTGGCTGGCGTAGCAAATCTATGTAAACCGCAGCAAATCGAAAGACTGGTGAACTGGCTGGTTGAGCTTTAGGTTATTTTTCCCATATATATACGCATTTCCGCAATTCTGCGCGACCGTACTTGCCCATCTGTTGGCTGCTATTCCCCTTACCTGTTCCCAGAACCCAGATGTTCCTGGTAGATAAGCCCGCCGCTTCAGCGAAGTCAGACAGAATTAAATCCACGGGAATCTCTTCTCCCGCATACCTGACATTGTCGTTCACCATCGCGACCTTTCCGCCCGACTTCAGTATTCTACTCATTTCAAATATAACCAGAGCCATTTCGAGGAAGTAATTTGCGATCATTCGCGGAATATTCGAATTATTCAACTGGCCTTTCCCGTTATATGTATTCAGCCAATATAGGACTTCTTGCAGTGCATTATGGTTCTCAAAAGCAAAAATAGCCTTCTGCAAAAAGTCTTCTCTTTTCATATCTGCATATTGAGTCACCAACGATTCAACTTTCTCTTTGTTTTCAACTGTACAGGATAGCATTTGCTGTCGCAGGTGCTTGACTTCCTCTTCGTTCTTATTGAGAAATACCAGTTCAAGCGCGTAAGTGCGCGTATAATCATAGCGGTTACAATAAGGCGGAGACGTCAAAATAAAGTTAAAACTCTCCTCACTGAATTTGCACAACTCTTCAAGACAGGACCCTTGAATCAACCGAATGTTCTGTTCTGTGTTAGACAAATTTTCCTTTTTAAAAAGGTCCATGTCCTCATAGAGAAGATCCTCAACCATCAAATTGAGCTGAAGTTGAAGAGCCTCTTCGAACGTATAGACTTTGCCCTTGTTAAATTTCGACTTTACTCTCGTTCTGCCCGCGCGATAATCCCAGCGGAGATATTGACCGTCCTTCCTGGTATAACTGATCCTTTCCAGAATGCAAAAAGCGGCAAAGCGAAGAAGCGTCTTAATATGAGCATCTTCAATCTGATTATCGCAATAGGTTAAATAACCATTTAGCTGGTCTTCCGTATCTCGAGAAAACGCACCTTCCGTAATCGCGATATGTTGAATCGGACTATCGGATTTGATCGTCGAAAAATCCACACAACTCAGAGTCTCAATTTCTTTTTTTAGCTGTACAATATCCACCTGCTCGGCTGCTTGTCTGGCTTCGGTGATCGCACATCCTACAGGAAGAAGCTCAATACCCGTTGCTTCCCATCCAGATTCCTGTGAAGCAAATAAAGCCGCTCCTGTTCCTGAGAACGGATCTAACAATGCGCCCTGCTTCTTCGCCAATGTGTTCAGAAGATAATGAACCATCTGCGCCGAGAAGCCTTCTTTGTACTTAAACCATCGATAATACGGTGTGTTTTTATTCGCCTGAAAGCTGACAAGGGTCCTTGTTAATTTTGGATTGTGAGTAATCAGGCTCTCGTACTTCTTTTCTAACAAATCTCTGTGCAGCGTGTGTCCTTCGTTTCTGCACTCATCTTCCAGAGTTGTCGCCTGTTCAAGTGTTAATTCAGCAACTTCCATGAAATTTCTCCACAAAAAATTACCTCAAGGTTAAATTTTTATTCCCTTACACACTCAAGTACGTTATTCATCATATACTTCGTACAACCTTTCACCTTTCAACCATCGACGTATAGATGTTACACTTTCACGGCTCGCTCGTCCTGCCAGCAAACTTTCAAGACGTATGTGTTCATCCAGGGTTTCCCAGGCAATCACATCATACACATCTTCGCTTTCGTGACACCACAGTTCCCAATTCGCCCGATCTTCCGGCGAGCCGAAGTACAAACGCGGATACCACCGTAACGGTACAGAGATACCCCGATCGTCATCAAGATAAACATGCATGTGTGACTCATCGAATCGAATATCCAAAATAGACGGACGATGGCATTCCAAACGCTTTGCCTCATCTAACCAACGCACTTTATCATAACCGCGCAGGAGTGCTTCACGTATTTCGCCGTTATCCATTGCTTGATTCTGATTAAACTCTGCGTTCCATTTTGTCAACAATTCTTGCGCGTGTTTCACAACCAATTTCCTGATATCTGAAATTTCTTTACGCTTAAAACCATTGTTATATGCTAACTCGACAACAGGAACCAACCAGAACTTCGCCGTAGGAAATGCCGATGCTCTAACTCGCACATGAATATGTGCGCGCTCCACCTCATCAGCAGAGTAGATGAAAAATACATACCGACCAATGACAAGAAACTTCGGCATAACACAGAATCCTTTTAATCAAACTTTAGGCTTTACAAATTTAGCACTTTTGACCTCGCGCGCTGCCAAACGCATGCCTTTGGCGGTCTTGCCGCGAATCGCATAGTCTTCGATCGCAAATTCTTCATTGAGAATACGCAGACGGGGTTTGGGTTTATAGGATACGTGAACCTCGACCTCGCGATCCGTTGTGAGCTTGAGCAATCGGCATCCCGGCGGCACGAGTTCATATCCCCTGTTCAGAATAAATGTATCCAGCTTACAGCGTTTGATACAGGGATAATTGGTCTTCTGATCCCGGTAAATCACAGTGTACACCCGTTCGGGATCGACAAAATCGCAAAATAGCATACCCTTATCCACAAAAAGACGGTCGGGTGCTTCGTGCAGAGAATACGTGCCATTTTTGCGAATCACGAGCACGCGGTCGTATTGCGACACATCTATAAGCGTGCTGCCATTGACATCATAACCCAGATAGCCCGTTTTCTTATCATAGCGCAATTTGAGATTGCGCTGCGCCGCTTCGCGTGCATCCACCTGATCAAAAGAAGTGACCTCGGTGCGGCGGGGGTAATTGTCTTTGTATTCATCAATCAGATATTCCAGAAAATCAATGGTAAAGCCAATGATATTCTCGAGATTGGTCTTGATCTCTCTGAGCCGCGCGCGCATATCGCGCATTTCCTTTTTCGCTTTCGTGATATCGTACAGAGAAATGCGCCGAATGGGAATCTGTAAAAGCGTATCGAGGTCTTCTGCTGTAACCTGACGTCTGATTGTACTGAGAAAAGGCTCCAGCCCCTTGCGTATCGCCTCGTGAATCGCATTGGAATCGGCGACTTCCTCAATTGCTTTGTAAACGCGATTCTCGATAAAAATCTGTTCGAGAGTTTTGGCGTGCAACTTATCGCGCACCTGGCGCTGCTCAATTTTTAGCTCGGCCATGAGAACATCGACCAATCGGTCGGCATTGTGTTTGAGAATATCGCTCACCGTGGCGATATAGGGACGATTGTCCTTGATGACCAGGGCATTGACACTGATAGATTGTTCGCAATCGGTAAAAGCGTAAAGCGCATCCACCGTATCTTTGGTATGCACGCCCCGGGCAAGGCGAATTTCAATTTCGACTTCCTCACCCGTATAATCGCTGATACCCGCGATTTTGAGCTTGTTTTTCCGGGCTGCACTTTCAATCGAGGCGATGAGAGACTCAGACGTAGAGCCAAAAGGCAACTCGCGCACAATAATGCGTTTGGGATTTTTGGTATCGAGTTTGGCTCGCACGAGCACTTTGCCATTGCCGTCGGCATATTCGGTCACATCGACAAAACCGCCCGTCGCAAAATCGGGAAAGACCTGAAAGTCCTCCCCCTGGAGATAGGCAATTTGCGCCTGCAACAATTCGATCAGATTATGGGACAAAACCCGCGTGGTCATACCCGGCGCAATACCCTCGGTACCCTGCGCGAGAAGCACGGGAATTTTCGCCGGAAAAACAACGGGTTCGCTATTGCGCCCGTCGTAAGATTCAATGTATTCGGTAATTTCCGGATTAAACAGCACATCCTTTGCGAGCGGGGTAAGCCGGCATTCGATATAGCGCGCAGCTGAGGCTTCGTCACCCGTATAAATATTGCCAAAATTGCCCTGTTTGTCGATGAACAAATCTTTATTTGCCAGGTTAACCAGCGCGCCGTAAATCGACTGATCGCCGTGGGGATGGTATTTCATCGTCTGCCCCACAACATTGGCTACCTTGTGAAATTTCCCATCGTCCTGCTCTTTGAGCGCGTGTAAAATGCGGCGCTGTACGGGCTTGAACCCATCGTCAATGTCGGGAATCGCGCGATCTTTCACAACATAAGAAGCGTGTTCTAAAAAATACTGGTCAAATAACTTGTCGATATAAGCCATTTTGTATCCTCAATAAAAACTGTCAGAATCAGGATATGCAGGATGAAAGGATAAACAGGATGAAAACCTGTAGGGCACGGGATGACAAATAGCGTTTACTCACTACTTTCAGCTACTTGTCGCAGGGCCAAAAACGCCTCTTTGAGCGATTGACTTACAGCCGAATCTGGCTCATTCAAAACCAATGCCTGATAAGCATTGAGATAATCAATACGGATGCGATAAAAAAAATGCAGAAAGTGTCTGAGGAACCCTATACAGTCGAGAATAGCAATTTCGGTCCCATCGGTCTGCTCATAAAATGTCGCCGCATATTCGCTCACGATGGGAGCAATTACATCCGTAGTCACAAACAGATAGTTGTGAATTTTATTCGGTGCTCTGGATATTTTAACCACCGCCGCATCAATATCGTCCTGTGTAACGCGCTTCATCTTCATTTCGTATGCAGTAACAACAGAGTCCTCGCCTACCAGGCAAATTTCTACATCACCCAATGAACCTGTTTGCAAATCAGCGGCAGTGTGTGGGTTTAGAGGCAAAATCCTCTCAGAAAGGCGTGTTCCCACCGCTTCATAGGCAGCCGCTACGACCAAAACCGGTAAGCGGCTTGCATTTCTACAGGCAAGGTGCTGACTTATCAGGGTAACAATTGCCTCTGACGATAACGGTAAAGCACCTTCTGTTCGCTCCAATGACTTTAGCAGCGAATGCATGCGAGCGAACTTTTCATTTCGCATCAACAGCAAAACTCGCACTGTTTCTACAAACAGCACATCAGCAGCTATATTTTGCTTATACACATCTTCCAGAAGTTCAAGCGTCTTATTGTACAGTTCACGAGGTTTGCCTATAAGTTCGCGGTCAGTAGTCAATGGATAATCTATATTCCTCAGCGCCGGTGTGAGAAATGCTGTGGTGACGTTGACAGGTAAGCGATGTTCCGCGATGAACCTGGTTAAAAACCTCTCATCATAGGTGCGACCAGAAAAGCTATCAGCATCGCCGATCTCAGTATATGGCTTGCGCGGATCAACATCTGGCTCGTCGAGTTTCCCAAGCAAACAGGACATGAGCAAGCGCACCCCAGCACGGTTGCTTATACATCGGCAAACATAGTCAACTCGCTCTCGCATTGCCGAATCGGAAATAACCGTCGTGTTCAATGTTGCCACAGCACGTTCATAAATGTCTCGCAAAATTTCTTCGGGATTCATTCAAATAGTCCCATTTGCTTCTTTGGATCATAATTGGTCCACAGCACTTCCTGGCGAGTACCCTTAGTCGAATGAATAGTTTTGCGCGCCCCCAAAGTCTTGAACCATTTTCCCGGCTCAAACAGCTTATCCATGAGTGGATGTTCATAGCCAGAAACAGCGACCATGCCACTGCACGCATTGACGACCTCTGCAAATTCTCGGTGCTGTTCTTCATCCATCTCAAAACCGTAAGACTTAACATCGCCGCGTGTCGCATGCAAATACGGAGGATCGCAATAAAACAAAGTCTTGGGACTGTCATAAAGACGGATCACATCTACCGCAGGACGATTCTCAATCTGGACTCGCATAAGGCGTTGTGCAATATCATCAAGAGCTCCCACCCCGCCGAGCCAACGAGATACCACACCAGACATTCCGGCGCGACTCGTATTTTTGCAGTTCGCCCAACGCCCCAGCGATGCAGTTTGGGCAAGTCCAGTCCTGGTCTGTCTCGCTTTGATATAAAAGAATCTGGCCCGCTCAACATCGCTGACACCATTTTTTGTATGAATAGCGCGATAATATTCTTCACGGGAAAATGGTGTTAGTGCTATTGCTCGTATCAGTTCTTCGTGCTGATCGCGCAATACGCGAAAGAAGTTTACAACCTCACCATCAATATCATTGTAGGTCTCTACAGGGGATGGCACTCGATTCAGCAACACTGCTCCTGAACCGGCAAACGGCTCGCAATAGTGATGACACTCTGGAAGAAGCGGAAGTAGCCAGTCCAAATGCGAAAACTTACCGCCATACCATCCAAATACAATACGACGCCGATGGCTTCGGATATGAATGTCATTGGCATTTTCTTTTGACATGTCATCTAAAAATATCGGGGATGTACCTCTGGTCTTTTTTGCCATTTTTTGCCTTAAGCGATTACAAAAACTGTCAGAATCAGGATATGCAAGATGAACACCCGCAAAAATATGAGCATCAGGTAATTGTTATGAAATTTTTTCATATTATTTTCGTCATTGCAAATCAGGACGGTCATTCCAAGGCCACAGTCTAAGTCGCCGATCTACTGGATTGGTAACGAAAGCCACAGCCACAAGTTGGGGGTTTACAACCTGTGTTACACATTCAACTCCATCATAAAATTTACCATTGACATGATTACAGGTTCTTGGATTTTTTTGACAGATCGAACAAGAATAATCGCTTGTGATCTCTACACTTGTATACAAATCACCAAAAACACATGAAAACATAGTTTCTGTGTCAACCAAGTAATCAACTGTTGACTGTATTGGCGTCAAATCTATAAACGCTTCTACGTGTCTCAATCGCTGATCAACAGCTTCGCAAAAATTATCCCATACTTGTTCAATTTTAATCAGATTTTCTTTACTGGTCTCTTTTACCCATCTATCTTTTTCTTCTTCATCTAATTCAGAAAATTGTTCAAGAATTTTCATTACGTAATTTCTATCCCCTATCATGTCATCCGCATATTTTAAACCCATAATAAATTTTTTACCCAAATCCGCGATGGGTTTTGTATCATCATCGCTCTTTGCAAAGAAAGCGTCACACCTGCGGATCGCATGATCTAATATCTTCTTTCTTCGATATTTCTTGTTAGTTGGGACGAACGTTTCCCATGTCCTTGCCATTTGCATCATCTCTTTGATGAAGGGATGTCTTGGATCTTCCTGTTTGAGTTTCATTGTTCACCTTCTTATTCTGAAGACTCGTAAATCGTTTTTAACGCTTTTATGCATGCGTCTGCATCTTCCCCCTGAATAGCAATTTTTTTTAGTTTTCCAGATTCGTAATATATCACTTCGGCATGCATTTTTTTCTTGGATTGCGGAAACTTTGAAGGGCGATTTTTAAGCAGGGTAGAAACAACATTGATCACAAAAGGCAAAACAACCTTGTCCAATATCCAAATAGTCCCCGCCCAAAGTTCGTCACCGTGTCTCTGGATATGTGTGTAATCAATACCTAAATCAAAAGCATCTCCACATTTTATGTTTGGATGTGCTTTTAACCGTTCAGCAATCACTTCAGAATCTTGTGGATCCAAATACCTGTCTGTTATCTTATCCAGATTCTCAGGCAAAACCAACACATCATAAGATTTTGCAAGTTGAGCCGCTTCCTCAGCAATAAGAGTCTCCAAACTGATCTTATCTTTTTTTAGTCTCATAGCCACATCAAAGAAAGTCTTATTTTTCGACACTGCTTTCGCTTCCTTTCATTGCAAAATGCCTTCTTTCACCAGCTCAGCCATCAACACTTCCTGTGACCTTTTTCCTTTCTTGCTGTTACACCAGCCACACAACAATTGCAGGTTGCTATCCGTGTCTTGCCCACCTCTGGATTTTGGAATGATGCGATCAATCGTCAGATTTTTGAAGGAAAATTGCTCGCGACAACCGTTGCAAAGCCCCTTCTTGCTTGCCGAATCAACGCGCAACCTGACTCAGGTCGATGCCAGTCTATGCCACATCAATGTCGTCCAGAGTCCCATGTATCTCGGAAAGCGGTCGCCGCCTTACTACCTATGGGTAGCGCATAGTTGTACTTCGAATTGAAGGGCGGATCGAGATAGATCAATACAGGCATCGTCAAACCTCCGCAGAACCTCCAGACAATCTCCTGTGAATATCGTCCGATGTTGGACGTTAGGTAGCTTGCTTATTCTCTCCTGGTTCACTTAAACTATCCCCTGTTTACGAGCAAGTTTAAGAAATTTCTCCTGTTGTTCTTTTAAGGGCTTGGGCGACTCTTGACAAATACACATATCGAGCCAATACGCCATAATTTCTTCCGGATAATCTTTATCATATACCGTACAATTACACTGTTGACATATCCAAGCCGCTTTTCCTGGAGGCGAAATAAAAAATGATTCCATTAGAAAAGAAATATCTCCATTTTTATGAGCAATATTCTTGATTCGGCAGTGAGGACAAGTATTCTTCATTTTTATTTTTCGCTTTTCTTGTCGGGCCTTTTGCCACTTGTTTATGTCAAATGATACAGTCACCCTTATCAGAATAATACCGATCATAATGATGAGAAAAGCTATAGCCAATTCCCATAATCCTATATTATCCAACTCCATTTTTTTCTTTCCTTATTACACATTTTTGCTGCATTCATCTGCGCCCATCTGCGTTCATCTGCGTTCATCTGCGGATGCTTTTGCCTTTTGGGGTTCTATATCAAATGCTCCACAATATAATCTCTGCGAACAGGCGTATTCTTGCCCATATAAAATTCGAGGGTAGTTGAAACCTCGGCGAGCGCGCGCACGCCGACTTTGATCAGGCGCATATCCTCTCCGATGAACTGTCCAAACTCACTGGGAGAAATCTCCCCCAATCCCTTGAAGCGCGTAACCTCGGGATTTCGCAAATCGTCAACAGCTTGACTGCGTTCTTTTTCGCTATAACAATAGCGCGTTTCGCGGCTATTCCGCACCCGAAAAATTGGCGTCTCCAGAATATAGACGTGACCAGAAGTGACGAGTTCCTCGAAGTAATTGAGGAAAAAAGTCATCAGCAAATTGCGGATATGAAAACCATCGTAATCGGCATCAGTCGCGATGACCACATTGTTGAAACGGAGATTTTCAACACTGTCTTCAATGCCCAAAGCCGTCATGAGATTGTAGAGCTCTTCATTCTTGTAAATCGCGGCTTTTGTTTTTCCAAACACATTGAGGGGCACGCCCTTCAGACCAAAAATAGCCTGAGTCTCCACATCGCGGGCGGCAACCATAGATCCGGCAGCAGATGGACCTTCAGTAATAAAAATAGTAGATTCATCGCCGCGTTTTTTGTCGCCCTTGTGATATTTACAATCCTTGAAATGCGGGATTTTGATAGCGACTTTGCGGGCGACTTCTTTAGCCTTTTTCTTTACATCGTTGAGTTCTTTCCGCAGGCGTTCGTTGTGATTGATCTTCTCCTGAAGCTTTTGCGCCGCCGCGGTATTCTTGTGCAAAAAATCGACCACCGCACTGCGCGTTTCAGAAACAATCCACGAGCGCACTTCGGTATTGCCGAGTTTGTTTTTGGTTTGGGATTCAAAAACGGGTTCTTTGAGCTTGACCGCAACAGCACCATTGATGGATTCCCGAACATCCACGCCGCTGTAATTCTTCTTGTAAAACTCATTGACGCCTTTCAAAATACCCTCTCGAAAAGCACTTTGATGCGTGCCACCGTCAATAGTGTATTGCCCATTCACAAAAGAAAAATAGTTCTCCCCATAATTGGACGTATGGGTAAATGCAAATTCGAGATATTGCCCCTTGTAATACGCGGCTTCATAAAGCGCCGAATCATCGACTTCGCGGCTGAGAAAATCGAGCAAGCCGCGCCTTGAGACGAATTTCTGTTTGTTAAAAACGAGCGTGAGACCGCTATTGAGACAGGCGTAGTTCCACATGCGGCGCTCGACATATTCGAAATTGTAATCGTATTCCTCAAAAATCTCCGGATCGGGTGTAAACTCAAAAAGAGAGCCATCTGGTTCAGAAGTCCTCCCCTTTTTTTCGCCAATGAGTTTCCCGCGCGTAAAGCGGGCTTCGGCGTACTTGCCGTCGCGATAGGCAACCACGCGAAAATCCGCAGAAAGCGCGTTGACCGCTTTGCTACCCACGCCATTGAGACCCACGCTAAATTGGAAAACATCGTCGTTGTATTTGGCACCGGTATTGATCACAGAAACGCACTCGACAATTTTGCCGAGCGGAACGCCGCGCCCATAGTCGCGCACCCTGACGTGATTGGCCTCAATTGTCACATCAATTTTTGTGCCAAAACCCGAAATAAATTCATCGACGGCATTATCGACAACCTCTTTGAGCAAAACGTATATACCGTCATCGGGATCAGCACCCGATCCGAGCCGCCCAATGTACATACCCGTGCGCAACCGAATATGCTCGAGTGAAGAAAGGGTTTTGATCTTACTCTCGTCGTAGTTATGAGCACCATTGCTCTTGCCATTGGCTTTACTATTACTTCTGGATGACGAGAGCAAATCGAGTTGCGTAGCGTCAGAAGTGCGTGATTTTATTGCCGTTGCCATAATACATTCCTGACCTTTATTTGGAAGGTGAAGATAACAGAAAGGACATGTGGGGAAGAAAAAACAAAGTGCGGCAGATCAAATCAGGGGAGTAATAAGAGGTAATATAATATAGTGACTCTATGTGCATCTATCAAGGGCAAATCTGAGATTGCTAAATATCGCAAAGATCGGTTTATTATCGAAAAGAACTATCCGCAGATGGACGCAGATGGACGCAGAGCAGATGAGTAAAGACTGTAGGAGAGGCATCCCTGCCTCGACTCGGTAGGCCAAAGAGAAACACACTTGGAGCGGATAGACAAGGCTGATCACTAACTTTACAAAAGGATTCCTACAATGCAAAACACATTATTCATCCTCACCGACCAATGGCCTGCATGGGCATTTGGCTTTCTCGGTGCCGACATTCCCACGCCGAATATTGATCGCCTATCATCCCAGGGCACGGTATTCACAAATGCTTTCACATCGTGCCCTCTCTGCACACCCGCTCGCGGCACGCTGCTCACAGCTCGCTGGCCGCATCAAAATGGCGTTTACGACAACCAATCCGTCGGCTATTCCCTCCAGGAATCCATGCCGCTCGACCAAAAGACCTGGATTGACGAAGCCGTGCGCCTCGGCTATCACGTCGGTTATTACGGAAAGTGGCACCTCGGGCATATCAACCCGGAAAAACGCGGCGCACACGGCTTTGATCCCAACATCGAAACCAGATCAAAACCATACCACCCACAAACAAATGATCACACCTACGAAAAAACAGTTTCCAGCTACGCCAATCAAACCAAAAACCTCATCAAAGGACGCGCGCCATTTTGGGGAGATTCACCGCAAAAAAAAGAAAATATCCAGCCTTTCCCCGCCATAAACAAAGGCGTAAAATTTCTCGAAACATGGGCGCAGAGCCATCAAAACAAACCCTTCTTTCTCACCGTATCTTCCGCACCGCCACACTTTCCGCATCACCTACCCGAAGAATACGTCAAACTCGCCCAAGAACTCCGCACACGCGTCGAACTCCCTACAAACCTGAACGACAACTGCGAAGGACGACCCTATTTCCATTCAACACCCTGGTGGGGTTGCATGGACACATCCCCGCTTGACGAAGAAGAATGGAAAACCGTTATCGCCTATTCCCACGCACACATCACAATGGTCGATGAAGCCATTGGACGCATTCTCGACGCCATAGACCGACTCAACCTCGCCGATACAACAACCGTTGTCTTCACATCTGACCACGGCGACATGGAAGGCGCGCACAACCGATTTGACAAAGGGGCTTATTTTTACGAAGAAGTCTGGCGCATCCCGCTCATCATTCGCGCGCCCAACACACCGTCTGCAACCCAGAACGCCTATGTCTCATTGCTCGACATCGGCGAAACCCTCTTCTCTCTCATCCGCGCCGAATCATCCCCCGACCAACCGCGAGAAGGGCGCAACCTTCTCCCGCTCGTCGGTACGCAAATCCGCCCGTCCGACTGGCCGCAAATCGCACATGGCACCTACTATCGCTACAACGGTTATAGCTTTGAAGTGCGCGCCATTCGCAACGAACGATACAAATACGTGTGGAATCCGCAAGACATAGACGAATTTTACGACTTGCAAACCGACCCACACGAAATGAAAAATTTGAGTGGGCACCCCCACATATCAACCACAGAAAACGACCTGCGCGATCAACTCATGACATGGCTGCACAGCATCGGCGACGACCTGCCAAACCGTCTCGACACCTTATTGCCCGCTGGCACAATCATCGCGACGAACAAACGTGGACCGTAATATTATCCCTATCAACCCACTTCGTTGTTCACTGCCTGCACCAGCGCACGCATATAGGCAATCGAATACGCCACCCCCGCGCGATGTCCTCCCAGAATCTGTGGGATATGATCGGGAATAATCGCCCCGTCAAATTCCACCTCCCGCAGTGCTTTCATCACCGCATGCATATCCTGGTACCCATCGTCTATCAAAGTCTCTGTCCAAGGCTCTGGCATCGGATTTGAAACATTGCGAAAATGCACCTTAAACAACTTCTTGCGACTCGCAAAATAGTGAATGGCCTCAATCACATCCACACCCATGCCTTCTTTTCCCCCTTCGAGCCAGCACCCCACGCACAAACACACCCCAATATTTGGACTATCAGCAATATCCATCGCCTGCTTGTACCCCTTAAAATTGCCAAACATACAGCGCGGAATCCCGCCCAGAGGATACACGGGAGGATCGTCGGGATGAATACCGATATAAACACCCGATTCTTCGGCAACAGGCGCGACCTTGCGAATCATATATTCGTAATTCTCCCAAAGTTCGTCTTCGCTATAAACCCGCCCATGTGTCAATTCGCCTTCAAAAATCTGACCGTCCCAATGCCCTGTGGCATTCTCGATATCGAGCGTCCGCGCATCCATGCCCCCGCGCCGCGTTGTGCGCCCCGAACTCCAAATCCCATTACCCATGTGTGCATACGTATTGTACGGAATGCCCGCCTCGCCCAGGTTGCGAATAAAAGTGATAAATTCCTCGACCTTCTCATCGCGCCCCGGCAAATTCAGGGTCACTTCGGGCATATTGTGTACACTGCGATTGGCAATGCGATAAATCTGCAAATCGTATTTTGCAAACCGCGCTTTCAACGCCTTGTAATAATCGGCATTCTGATTCTCGCGGTCATCAACGCCGACCATCATCCATTCCACGCCAAGTTGCTGCATAAACTGCAAATCCTCATCGCTCGCATTATCCGACGTTTGCGCCGCAATCTGAATACCCGAATACGTCGAATAAAATCCCGGCACAGCTTTGAGCGCGTGAGATCTTTCTGCTTGAGTTGCCATAGCTATCTTTCTCCTTTAAGTCGAACTTCATTCCCAGTGTTTATCGGAAAAATCCATATATCGATCCCAATCGTAATCCGTCACATCGTGCCCACCTACGCGAATATGATACCCAATTCGACTCGTAATCGGCTCGTGAACACGCGGCATATTTTCAGCATCCAGACCATCTGTTCCCAGCAAACGATAAACCGCATCGGCGTGTTTCGCACCCAAAAACTCCCCCTTTGGATCCGCCCAGCTATCTTCTTCTGCACTGGCAACATAAACCGGACGAGGCGCCATCAGGGCAATGAGCAAATGCTGGTCAACGGGCAAATCGTCCTCGCGCTCATTATACTGCTTAAAATTATCGCAAAACCAGTGAGGAAAACTGGTATTAATCCGCCCCACAGTTTCGCCATATCGACGGCGGGAAAGCGCGGCACCCCCACATCCCGAATTATTCGAAATCACAAGGGCAAACCGCTCGTCTTGCGCGCCAGCCCACAACGCTGTCTTACCCAATCGCGAATGCCCCATCACAGCAACCCGCGCGTGATCAATCGCCTCATCGCTTTCAAAATAATCCATCGCCCTGATCAATCCCCATGCCCACGCACCAATAGCCCCCCAGTCATCCCCAGTATTTCGCCTATCAAAAAGCGGATGCACGCCATTTTGAAACCCATCGTCATAATCCGGATCCAAATCGCCGCAATAAATCGTAGCTAAACCGTAGCCCCTCGCCAAAATCCTCCCCACAGGCCACCTGCTTGCGGCCTTACCGCGCGCGGCTTCCGTTGCCCGATGGTCCAAAACTCCCTCCGTCTTCGAGCGCATCCACCGCTCGGACAGCGCGATTTCGGGATCGGGATGAACGGTGTGATTCCCCCCAAAATTCAATCCCACAAACAACGGCACGGGTCCATCAACATCTTTCGGCAAAAAAATTAAAATATCCATTCGCGGCTCCACCTCAGTGGAAAAATAAACCCGAACTTCCTTGCAAATCCCCTCCAAAGCATCCCCATTCACAAACCGCGTCTCAAAATGCATGCCCGCCGCCGCACCGGGCATCTTGCCATACACCTGAGATTCAAACAAAGACAAAATCTCTGCCCGCCGTCTTTTCCACATAGCCGCGTTTTCGACCTCTGTCCTATCTTCAAAAATCAACGGATCGGGCAACGTGTAATCGGGCACCTTGTCTTCATCGTAATTTGCGACAAATTCAGCCATCGTATTTTCGCTCCTTTTTTATCCTACCGCCTGCTCATTCCCTTCGTAAAAACCTTTCCCTGTATAATCTTGTGCGCGGCCTGCCCACCATACATCACGAATCTCGCAAACGCCTGTCCGCATTTTGGGCATTTCATATCCCCCCGGGTATGATCTTCGGCAATCCGCTCTACCATACACTTCACCAATCCGCCTCGTCCACCTTTGCGGTATTTGTACAGCAGTGTTCTACATTTCGAACAAAAAATCGAAATGGTTCGAATATCTTTGCGTGCCATAATAAAACCGAAATTATGAGATTGATCTACTGGCCCTCCATAATAACCCCAATATCACAAATTGACAAACACAACCCCAGGTATTTGACACCTCTGTTTGGGCATCGTATATTACGCGCATTCTAAATACGGAGTAAAAAATGGCTATTTCGCAACCCGATCCCCAAATTCAACCGACCGAATCCCCGCGTATTACCGGACGATCCATCCTCCTTGGCCTGCTCACCGCTGGCCTGATGGCCTATTCTCAAAATGTCCTCGAGATCGTACTCCACGCCGGATCGCTGGTCAAATCCAGTTTTCCCGTCGCCCTCATCCTGGGATTCCTCCTCTGGGTCGTGATCAACATGTTCATCGCCCGGTTCGCGCCTAAATCTGTACTCTCCCGCCATGAAATGATGGTCATCTTTGCCACCATGTGGATCGTGGGCATGATGCCCGGCGTCGGCTGGATGGGATACTTTATCGGCGCATTGCCCGCCCCCCATTTTTTTGCATCCCCAGAAAACCGCTGGGCAGAATTATTCTTAGATGAACTGCCCCGCTGGGCATTTCCCGAACCCACGCCCTGGATCATGGACCGCTTCTACTTCGGCCTGCACACAGGCGAATACGTTCCCTGGACAGGCTGGATGCCCTCCGTCTTATGGTGGTTCTCTGGCGTCCTCGCCTTCATGGCCGCCGGATTTTTTGTCATTGCCATTTTTCACCGGCAATGGGCCGATGCCGAGCGATTGACCTATCCACTCGTCAATTTTCCCATGGACCTCATGGAGGGCTTTGGCGAAGGACGTGCATTGCCCAAAATTTTCCGCGACCCCATCTTCTGGGCCGGCTTTGCCTGGACCGCGGGCATCATTGGATGGAACATCATCAACTTCTGGTTCCCCAACGTACCCCGCATCACGCTCTTCGACAGTATCAACACCAAATCCATGACCGTTGCACAGAGCTTTCCACCCGTGTATCTGCGCGTCTTACCCCTGGTCATTGGCCTCGGATATTTGTGTAGCCTGGATCTCCTGTTTAGCTTCTGGTTCTTCGGCCTCCTCGCCGTGGTCAAAATGGGCGTCATCAACCGCACGGGTTTCACCGTCGGCTTAGAAGGACAAGTTGCCAAAGGTGGAGAAATCGTCAACCTGGAAAGCCATGGCGCAATGACCGTACTCGTCGTCTGGTCTGTATGGATCGCACGACGGCATCTGATACATGTCGCAAAAACCGCCTTAAACGGCGAACGCGGCGATGGCCCCATCTCCTATCGCTTCGCCGTTGTCGGCCTGATCATTTCCGTGTTGTACCTCTGTAACTTTTTCATATCCCTGGGCATGTCTTTCTCTCTCGCAATTGTCCATCTGCTGTTAATGTTCATCGCGTATTTTGCGACCTCCAAATTTATTGCCGCCAGCGGATTTGGCTATCTCTTCCCCGTGTGGATCAAAGGATCGGGCTTTGTCAACGCCATCCTCGGCACAGCCACCCTATCGACCCGCGAAATGACCGCAATGCACCTGGTCAACAGCGGCGTATTCTACGGCGGCGGGCGCATTCAAACCATGCAGGTATTGCCCCACCACCTCAAAGCCATGGACGATGTGCCTGCAGAACGCGGCAAACACTGGACGAGTGGCGTCGTCTTTCTCGCGTTCACTATGGGCTTCTTCGTCTGCGCCGCCACCATCATCTACTATTGTTATCGCGACTCCGCGCTCTTCCTGCGTTCCTGGACACTCTGGGAAGGCCCACTGAGTATTTTTGGCGGAATTGGACGCGCGTTGGGCGAAACCGAAAAAACATCTTTCGACCTCCAAAAACTCGGCATCTGGCTTTGGGGCGCGGGAATAGCCGCATTATTGGCGGGTCTGCGCACATGGTTTCCCCGCTGGCCACTGCATCCCCTCGGTCTCGCATTTCAATACACAACGGGACCGCGCTATTACGCCCTGAGCATACTCATGGTCTGGGCGGCCAAACTCCTCATCGTCCATTTTGGCGGTCCCCGCCTCTACGAACGCGCTAAACCCTTCTTTTACGGCACAGTAATTGGCTATTGCACCGGCATTGGCGTCGGCATGGTCATAGACCTCATCTGGTTCCCAGGATCGGGACACGGCTTTCACAATTTTTAATCCAAGGAGTACATTTATGGGTGCTCAAATCCTTCAAATTCCCGACGAAATGCTTCACATACTCAAATCGCGTAGCCCCCGTGAAGTTGATGATCAAGTATGTCTTGCGCTTGCCATTGATATGTTTATGAACGGAGATATTTCATTAGGCAAAGCTGCTGAATACGCCCAGATTTCGCTGCATGAAATGATAGATCAGCTTAAAGAGCGCGGTATACCAGCCTTTGTTTATGATGAAAATAACTTTCGTGAGGACTTAGAAGCCATCAAAAAATATCAAATTCTTAAGGACGGAAATCAGTGACCGTTGTATCCAATGCTTCTCCACTTATTGCCCTCAGCCTCATTGACCGATTCGAAATTGTCTTTGAGCTATTTCAAAATTTGATAATCTCACCTGCTGTCTATAATGAAATAGAAAAAGAACCCACCAAATCCCAACTTCTCCATGCCCACTCTCAGAATCAAATCCAAATTGTAATCCCACTCAATGTCTCTGCCATCTCCGCGTATGAAAAACAAATGGGGCATGGAGAAAGTGAAACCATTGTTCTGGCTCAACAACTATCAGCAGATTTCGTTTTGATCGATGAAAAACGTGGTCGGCAAGAGACCAAAAAATCGGGTTTAACACCATTGGGAACTGCAGGGATTCTGAAACTCTGGTGTAACAGCACAAATGAACCGCTTTCGCCATTGATTGCCGCTTTGCAAAATACGGGTTTCTGGATTTCGGATGAAATTCTTCGAGATATTTTAAACTGAACAACGCCTCAAGCCACCTGTGCTTGGAGTGTCTTGCAGAGAAATTTGCTCATGGCATTTCGAGATCAATCCCGTGAATTCACACAATTACCCAATCGTATCCTATATGCGCTGTCTGTTATACTCGCCGCTATCGCCATCTGCACAGCTTCGGCATCGGCGCAACGCATTGCGCCTGACGAATCGTGGCGCACACTCAATACAGAACATTTCCGCGTCACATTTCCCGCGCATCTCGAAGACCTGGGACGTCGGGCAGCGGAGCGCGCAGAATGGGCGCATGCCCAACTATCCGAACAGTTCATCGCCGCGCCACGCGGGATAATAGATCTTGTACTAACCGATCACATCGACGTCTCAAACGGCTTCGCGGGTGTGTGGCCCTCGAACCGAATCACCATCTACGCTCGCCCACCTATCGACTCTTTTGGACGTGCTTATTACAACGATCGGCTGGAAACCGTCATTGTACATGAACTGGCGCACATCTTCCACATTGACCGCCCGAGTCGTTATAATTGGTTGTACAAGCCCTTTGGGCGAGCGCCATTACCATTCTTATCATTCCCAGCGAGCGCCACCCCACGGTGGGTGCGCGAAGGAATCGCCGTCTGGTACGAATCCGCGCTGACTGGCACCGGACGCGTTCAGGGCACATTCCACAAAATGGTCCTGCGAACAGCGGCTCTCGAAGGGCGGTTTGAGTCCATCGGCCAGGCAGGAGGCAACTCGCCCCAGTGGCCGGGTGGCACCCGTGCTTATGCTTATGGATCGCTCTTCTTCGAACACCTGATACAAAAATATGGGCGCGACCGCATGATAGCCTTCGTCGAAGCAGTGGAAAATCAGTGGATCCCCTACCGCCTCGATGCCGCTGGTCGCAGCGCCTTTGGTGCCACCTTGACGAACGAGTGGAAAGCGTGGGCTGATACACAGCGGACAGCGGCTGCAGAACTGGACACCCATCTCGCCAAATTCGGTACAATCACCGAGCCAGAGGCACTGACCCGCGGTGCCCGCTATGCATACCACCCAAAAATATCGCTCGATGGCACAACACTGTACTACATCCGATCAGATGGACGATCAGATGCCAAACTGGTATCGACCAAATTAGATGGCAGTGGCGAATCGACCATAGCCCTGACTAACGGCAGCACCACATTTGCCTTCATCCCCACCAATGGAGCCATCGTCTTCGCGCAATATGAATTTGCCGGTCGCTATCGCAGATTTAGAGATCTCTACCGCGTAACGCCGAGCGGTGATGTGCGACGCATAACAACTCGCGCCCGCTTAACCGCTCCATCGGTCAGCCCCACAGGCTGGGCAGTCGCAGTCGCCGAAGGAGAGGGAACCAGCGGGCTGGCACAGGTCAATCTCAGCAGTGGTGCCATCAAGATGCTGGTCTCCCCCGATCCAGATATCCACTGGGCGTATCCGGCAATATCACCCGATGGTCGCTGGATTGCGGCGACCCGCTGGACCCGAGGGCACCACGACATCGTCCTCCTCGATGCACACGGCAACCTCGTCTGCGAAGTAACCCACGACCGCGCCCTCGACTTCGCTCCCTCCTGGAGTGCCAACGGGCAATGGCTGGTCTGGGCGTCTGACCGCAGCGGCATCCCAAACATACTCGCGTCAAAAGTTGATAATGGACAAGTCGGGAGCCCCGTCATGCTGACCAATCTCCGCACAGGAGCGGCGTACCCCAGCGTCGATCCGTCTGGCCGCTGGCTCTACTTTTCCGGTTACCACGTCGATGGCTGGGAGATCGAACGGATCCCCTTTAATCCCACTGCTGCACCACCCGCACCTCGCGCGGACTCGACACACATTGAGGTCGCCAACAGACCACGAGGACGCGCAACAGGATCTGTGCGCGCCTACTCGCCGCTTGAAACCCTGCGTCCCTACTACTGGACACCCGTATGGGATGGATCCGTGGCAGTACCCGCCCACCGCAAGGGAGAAACGGCGATACGCCGTACCAAATTACTCGGTACAGCCATCGGTGCTCGCACCTCCGGGATCGACCTCGTGCGCCGGCATTCATATACCGTTGGTGCTCGCATCTTCCTGCCCGTTAGATCATATTCTGACGAAAGGGCTGCAGGCGATTTGTCTTACCGCTACTACGGGCTGGGCAACCCCTCACTCGGGTTATCACTATCGCAGGACTGGGATGAAGACGGTGCCAGATTATACCAGGAGAGTACCGATGCCCCAATCGAAACCTTCTTCGTCCTCGAGCGGGAACGCCGTGCCTCAGGATCAATGACGCTGGTAAAGCCAAAGGCGCGGAGCAGGGTCTCATTCACAGTCTCCGGCGGACTGGTGCGAGAGGATCGAGAGGTCCTGGACTCCGCGCTACGAAAAACCCATCGATTCCAACTCGACGATCCGCGCAGCACCCTGGGCGAACTATCGGTGCGTTTCTCCGCCACCAATGCGCGCTCATCCGCCTTTCAGATGGGACAGGCGACCGGCACATCGTTCTCCGTCCGCGTCAGGCGGCGCCACGACCTCTCTCCAGCCTCAAACGACCGCTCGGCAGATGACATTAGAGGCACCGTCAGGACCTATACGCGACTACCAAATTGGTTTCCGGGACGCCAATTCGCGGCACCTGTGCTGGCATTGCGCGCGAGTGCTGGCGCATCTCGAGGTCCGAGCAGTGATGACGACTACTTTGACCTCGGAGGCGCTGAGTCGATTACTTTCCCGGCACGGGGATACGATACATCAACTCGGTCGGGACAGCACGCCTGGTCCGCATCCCTGGAATACCGCGCCCCCCTCGCATTGGAGAACCGCGGCCTGCGGGCGTGGCCGATACACTACAACCGCATCTTCTGGACATTCTTCGCCGACGCCGCCAACACCTATGGACGCGACACCTCGCAGCCTCACCCACTCCTCTCGGCTGGCACCGAGATTATCATCGACTATTACATCCTCTATTCGGCAATCCGCTACCGCCTCGGCGTGGCATACCGATTCACCGACCCAGAGGGCGTCGGCTACTACGTCCGCCTCGGCATGTCGTTTTGAGCCAATGCCGCACCACTGATATGTGTTTTTATCCCGTAGCCCGTAAAACCCACAGCCTTCAGGTGTGGGTAGCAAACGCGAGTAAGCGAGCGTTGTTCTGCTAAGGGCTTCCCTTGTGTAGTTCTATCGTATATGAATCTTGACATACTACATAGGTTGTGTATCTTGTGACAGGTTTCGGTGGTTCCGTGCAAAATACATCCCCGGCACGGGTAAAACCTCTCGGTCAGGCCCAACTTGGCCTGCTTTCATTTAGTGAACAAGCTACACTGCAATGCCCGTGGGTCCAGGACGATGTACCCAAGTGGGGTTAATCACCGAGAAGCCCATTCGCAGAGACGTTCACGGTTGGGAATCGTCACCTCATTGACAACACCATCAAAAACCATTTTCTTTCCAAATCACTATCGCTGAAATAAAAATCGCACAGGAGTTTGCTCGTGGCGTTTCAAGATCACTTTAGTTATTACGGTCCCACGCGCCTCATCATGGGACGAGGGACCATTGGCAACATCCCCCAAATTGTGAACGAACAGCAGGTGAAAAAGGCGCAAATCGTCACAGACAGGGGCCTCGTCCAGGCCGGCGTTGTCGCGCGCGTGACAGAAATACTCGACAAATCGCACATCGCCTACAGCATCTACGACGGCGTTGAACCCAACCCCCCCATTCGCAATGTCGAAGCCTGTGCCGCACAATACCAGTCGGAAAATTGCGATTTCTTGCTCGCCATTGGCGGGGGATCTTCAATGGACGTGGCAAAGACCTCGGGCGTACTCGTCAATCACGGAGGAAAAATTACCGATTATTTTATCGGCGAAAAACCCGTTCCCGGTCCCATCCCCTTTCTCCTGTGCGTCCCCACAACCTATGGCACAGCCAGCGAAGTCACACCCTTTGCCGTCATTACCGACGACAACCACTTCAAAGGCACTGTCGCAGGTCCCCATGTCATTCCCGATGTGGGCATTCTCGATGCCGATATGGCCGTCGCATTGCCGCTGCCCATTGCCGCGGCGACGGGAATGGATGCATTGACACACGCCATTGAATCTTATGTATCGCTGATGTCCAATCCCATCTCCGAAGGCATGGCCCTGCACGCTATTCGCCTCATCTCGCAAAATTTGCGACAAGCCGCGTACAGCGACCACAACCACGAAGCCACGCAAAATATGCTCATCGGCAGCACCATGGCCGGGTTCGCATTCTCACAAACGCGCCTGGGCAACGTACATGCCATGTCACATCCAGTCGGCGGTCACTACGACGTGCCACACGGCATTGCCAACTCGATCTTGCTCACCCGCATCATGGCCTACAATCGCTATGCCTGCCCGGAGAAATTCGCCACCATCGCCATCGCCCTGGGCGAAGATGTCGATGGATTGAGCGCTGTTGACGCATCTGTTCTCGCGGTTGAAGCCGTGCAAAACCTATCCGACGATGTGGGCATTCCCGCCACATTGGGCGAAGCCGGTGCAAAAGCCGAAGGCATCCATGTCATGGCCGAAGACGCGATGAAAAGCGGCAATATTCAGGTCAACCCGCGCAAAACAACGATAAAAGACGTAATCGCCCTTTACGAAGAATCCATGTGATAGCAAATCACAACAGGAGGATAAACCATGCCGATTTACCCGCAAATGTTCCGCATTCGCCAGCACTTCGACGCCCCTCGCGTCGATGACATCGCCGGCTCTGTGCGCGATGAAATCGCAAAAATCAATCCCAGTTCCGTCATCAAACCCGGTCAAACCGTCGCCATAACCGCGGGCAGCCGCGGCGTTGCCAACATCGACACCATCATCAAAACCATCGTCGAAGAAATGAAAGCCATTGGCGCTATTCCCTATATCGTACCCGCAATGGGATCGCACGGCGGAGGCACAGCCGAGGGACAAACCCAGGTCCTGGCTGGATATGGCATAACCGAAGGCACAATGGGTTGCCCAATCAAATCATCTATGGATGTCATCCAGATCGGCGTATCGGATTTTGGGATGCCCATTTACTTTGATAAACACGCATCCGAAGCCGATCACGTCGTTGTAGTCAACCGCGTCAAACCGCACACGGGATTTGCCGGTGAAATTGAAAGCGGGCTGATGAAAATGATGCTCATTGGCCTGGGCAAACACAAAGGCGCCTCGGTGTATCACCGCGCCATCATTCATCACTCCTTTGACAAAATCGTGCGCTTAGTCGGCAAAGTCGTACGCCGGGAAATGCCCATCACCTTTGGCGTAGCCACCCTTGAAAATGGCTATGACGAAACCGCGCTCATCGAAGCCATTCCCGCGGCAGATTTTGAAGAGCGCGAAAAAGTACTTCAGGCCATATCCAAAGAGTGGTGTCCCTCGCTACCCTTCGATGATGTTGATCTCCTCATCATCGACGAAATGGGCAAAAATATCTCCGGCTCGGGCATGGACACCAACGTCATCGGGCGCAAGCGCAACGACCGCCGCGCAATGGGCGACGAAACCCCGCGCGTCTTGCGCATCTTTGTGCGCGACCTCACCGAAGCCACGCACGGCAACGCCACCGGCATCGGCATGGCCGAATTTGCCACCCGGCGTCTCGTCGATAAAATCGACTATCACGCCACCTATACCAATGTCATTACCGGACAACACGTTTCAGCAGGTGCGGTCCCGCTGCACTACGACACAGACGTCGAAGTTCTCGACATCGCTCTCGAATCCATTGGTCTCATCGCGCCAGAAGACGCCCGCGTACTCTGGATCCCCAACACACTCGACCTGGGTGAAGTCGAAGCCTCTGAAGCCTATCTGGCACAGGCAGACATTCGCGACGACCTCGAAATCCTCACTGGCCTGCGCCTCCTCGAAACCGAAGCCGACGGCAATCTACCGCCCATTGAAGCCTACCGCGACCGCGTACCCGAATCCGTTTTTGCAGATTGAGAGAGAATATTTACAACCTTTCCAATGCCCGATCTCCTGCTCAAAAACGGTCGCATCATCGACCCGGCCAACAAACGCGATGAAATAGCCGATCTGCTCATCCAGCGCGGTCACATTGCGCGTATTGGACCACATATCGCTGCAAATGCCGAGACCCTTGATGTCTCAGGTCAGATCGTCGCACCCGGCCTCATCGATATGCACGTCCATCTGCGCGATCCTGGCTCTCCCGAGAAAGAAACCATCAAAACCGGATGTGAAGCCGCTGCTGCCGGAGGCTTCACATCTGTCGCCTGCCTGCCCAATACAGAACCGCCGATGGACAGCCCAGAAATTGTGCAATACATCGCCCAACAGGCAAAATCGGCAGATGCCCGCGTGTATCCCATTGCCTGTGCAACCGAAAAAATGCAAGGCGAAAAACTCACCGACACCGATGCCCTGCTCAAAGCAGGTGCTGTTGGGTTTTCCGACGACGGTCTCCCCATTGAATCCGAAGCCTTAATGCGCCAACTTTTGGAGCGCGCCGCCGCCAACGATTTTGCGGTTTATCCCCACTCAGAAGTCTTTGAACTCACGCGCGGCGGGCACATGCACGAAGGCGCGGTCTCCCGCGAACTCGGCCTGAAAGGCATGCCTGCCGAAGGCGAAGCCGCCATGAACGCGCGCGACATCGAACTCGTGCGCCAAACTCGGGGACGTCTCCACATCCTGCACCTCAGCGTCAAACGCGCCGCCGAACTCGTGCGCAAAGCCAAAGCAGAGGGCCTGCCCGTCACCTGCGAAGCCTCTCCCCATCACATTGTGTTGACCGATGAAGACGTGCGCATTCTCGGCACGGCGGGCAAAATGAGTCCGCCACTTCGCGCCAGCGAAGACCGAGAAGCCATAATCGCCGGCTTGCAGAACGGCACCATTGACGCACTCGCCACAGACCACGCGCCACATACGACCAAAGAAAAATTGGGTGCATTTACCAACGCACCCAATGGCATACTCGGCCTTGAAACCGCCGTTGGCGTCATCTTCACCAAACTCGTCCACACCAACCTGCTCTCCCTCTCAGATACAATTGCCAAACTCACAATAGAACCCGCGCGCATCCTCGGCATCGAAGGCGGCAGCCTCACTCTCGGCAAGTCCGCCGATATTACAGTCATCGACCCCGATCTCGAATGGATTGTAGATGCCAATCAATTCAAATCCAAATCGCGCAACACACCCTTTCACGGGTGGACATTAAACGGTCGAGCCACAATGACGATACTGGGTGGTCGAATAACGTACAAACAGTAAAGGAAAAACATTCATGGAAGCGATTCTCGCATTGGAAGACGGCACCATTTTCAAAGGCGAATCCTTTGGCGCAGACATTGAATGCGAAGGGGAAGTTGTCTTCAACACCAGCATGACGGGATATCAGGAAATTCTCACAGATCCGTCTTATAACAGCCAGATCGTAACCATGACCTATCCACTCATTGGCAACTACGGCATCAACCCATCCGACTTTGAATCGCAAAAACCCCAGGTCTCTGGCTTTGTGGTCAAAGAATACTGTCCATATCCCAGCAATTGGCGATCAACCATTGCGCTCGGCGACTTTCTAAAAGAACACAACATACCCGGCATTGAGGACATTGACACCCGCGCCCTCGTGCGGCACATCCGCCGGCAAGGCGCAATGAAAGGCGTGCTGTCAACCATCGATCTCGATACCGACAGCCTCGTGCAAAAAGCGCGCGACTTCCCCGGCCTAATTGGCCGCGACCTCGTGCAAAACGTCACCTGCACAGAACCCTATCACTGGACCGAGGGCCTTTGCGATCTCAAAACCGGCCAGACCAGACATCTCAGGCAAAAAACCAAATACCGCGTAGCGGCTTACGACTTTGGCATCAAACACAACATCTTGCGCTATCTCGTTGACCGCGGCTGCGATGTAACTGTTTTTCCCGCCGATACACCCGCAGAGCAACTCCTCGAAATCGATCCCGACGGCATCTTTTTGTCCAACGGCCCGGGCGACCCAGAACCCGTGATGTATGCAGTCGAAAACATCCGCAAATTGATCCGCGAACGCCCCACCTTTGGAATATGTCTGGGCCATCAGCTTCTCGGCCTGGCACTGGGTGGGAAAACGTACAAACTCAAATTTGGTCACCGGGGAGCCAACCAGCCCGTGCAGCACGCCGGCACGGGCAAAGTCGAAATCACCGCGCAAAATCACGGTTTCTGCGTCGATCTAAACACCCTCGACCAGGAAGTTGTAGAACTCACCCACATCAACCTCAACGACAACACCCTCGAGGGCCTGCGCCACCGCGAATTGCCCGCCTTCTCCGTCCAATACCACCCCGAAGCCTCCGCCGGCCCGCACGATGCCGATTATCTCTTTGACGAGTTTGCGAAATTGATGGACAAAGCGAAATAATCATATTTCATGAGGACTAAACCGTCATGCCAGTACAAATCACTATAGAAGACGTGCCAGAAGATGTACACGACGCGCTTGCTGTCCGCGCTACCCGTCAACATCAGTCTATGCAAGCATTTCTCCGCAATGAATTGGAATGAATCGCATCGCGCCCCTCGATTGAAGAGTGGCTACATAGAGTCCGCGAACGCAAGGAAGCAACGGGAACCCGCGTTCGGCCTTCGAGCATTTTGAATGCCCGTTATGACGAACGACAAGAAGATGTTTATGAAAGTAACTCTCACTAACTGACGCTGTGGGAATTCTTGTGGGGCGGAGATTTAATGTGTATGCTGGAGAGAATGGATTGATTGACAAGCCTCGTATCTACCTCCTACTCTCCAAAATTACGACCAGATCAACAAGATTGATCATTTGCGGACGAAATGCTGTTAGATATGGAGGGACCACGATGTTGGAAACAAGCTTTCGCGAACTGCTCGCTAGAACTATCGAGTTGTACTAGACTTGACCCGTTTCGGTGGGTACCTTATGAGTAGTAAGAAAGGAGACCCACTATGCCACCAACACGTCCACCTTATCCACCCGAGTTGAAGTGCCAGATCGTCGAACTTGTGCGCGCTGGTCGCAGTCCTTCTGAGTTGGCCAAAGAGTTTGAGCCAACCGCTCAGACCATCCAAAATTGGGTACGGCAGGCTGATCGAGACTAGGGACTTCGAGCAGACGGTCTTAAGAGCGATGAGCGTGAAGAGTTGCGTCGTCTTCGACGTGAGAATAAGCAGTTGCGCATTGAGCGCGAGATCCTGTCAAAAGCAGCGGGCTAATTCGCAGCGGAGACCGACGCGATCCCCAAAAAATCTTCGCGTTCGTGAAAGCGCATTAGGCACTTTGGCCTATCGCCACGCAATGCCGAGTACTGGGTGTTTCCCTCAGTGGGTATTATGCCTGGCGAGCACGTTCACCATCTACATGAGCAAAGGTTGATGCACACCTGAAGAAGCAGATCAAAGCCTTTCACACCCGATCAGATAGCACTTATGGTGCCCCTCGCATCTGGAAAGACCTGATGGATGTGGGCGTTCGAGTAAGTAAGAAGCGCGTAGCACGTCTGATGCGTGAGATGGGCATTTGTGGCGTTTCTCGCCGAAAGATCACGCAAACGACTGTTAAGGCGCAAAAGGATAGAAAGGCTCCTGATCTGGTAAAGCGCGACTTCACGGTTGCAACCATCAATAAACTCTGGGTGGCTGAAAGACGTGATCCACCACTCTGACCAGGGGGCGCAATATACCTCGATAGCATTTGGAAAGCGTTGTCGTGAAGCTGGCGTACGTCCCTCTATGGGGGCTGCTGGTGACTGCTATGACAACGCACTGTGCGAGAGCTTCTTCGCCACCCTTGAGTGTGAACTGATCAATCGTCGCTGCTTCCGTACGCATAAGGAGGCGCGCTTGGCTATCTTCTCCTATATTGAAGGATGGTATAATCCGCATCGCAGGCATTCTTCTATCGCCTATCACGCGCCGATAGCTTATGAAAAACTGCATCTATCACAGGCTTGATACACAAGCCCTAAACTCTCCACCGAAGCGGGGTAACTCCACGGCTAAACCTTTCAACTGGCGCTTCACAAGGCAGGATATGAAAGAACGTATGGCGCGCCTTGACTTGGCCGCTTAACTTCACATCAACTTCTGAGAACGACCACTAGATGCTCGCTTTAAATTCCTCCAAAGACATTGGCTTTTCTCTGGCTCTCTCCATCTTATCCAAGATCTGTTCAGACGCACGGACATCGATCACATCTTCAAAAAACTGAAAAATCTCAGCCTCTGAGAAACCTGCTTTTTCTGCCAGTTCGATAGCCTTCTCAAACGCATCGAACAACATCTCTTGCTCTTTCTTCGATAATTTTTCCAATGTCGGACACGATAGAGGCGCGTCTGTTGTATATATATTTTTTGCCATGTCATTCTCCTTTCGCATAGAACACACATAAGTATAGCCATCCCACCCCTCTCTTTCAAGCGCAATTTCTATTGTTGGAACACGCAGATAGGTTCAGGTGTCTAAGAAAACAGAACACTTGACATCTCATCTCAGATTCTGTATCCTGTTTATACTGGAAAGGGGGTTTTATACATGCACAAATGGATTTGCACACTTGCAGTTATAGCTTTGATTGCGACACAGGCACAGGCAGAAATGGGCATTCAGCCGCAAAACAAAATTCCGCTCGCGGGTGAAAACCTCGTGAACGGGCTAAAAACCACCAGCGGTTTGTTCGATCTGAAAAAACTCAAATTTAACCACACCATTGGGATCAGTTACGGTTCGGGATACGGTGGCGGCCTGAACCAGTACTATCTCAACGACATCACGTATCAAATATCCAAACCGCTCATCGTGAGAGCGCAAGTTGGCCTGGTCAATCAAATGTCGGGCAATACGCGCTACGGTTCGACCTCATCGGGTGGTGTTCAAGTCGTCGTTCCCAATGTCAGCCTTTTGTATCAACCCAAACCCAATATTCGCATCGAAGTCGGATTCAGCACCTTCAATGGCTATGGCTATCCCTACTATTACAACGACAGGTACAGACGCTATTAAAAGTCTGACATTAACAGATAGGGGCGCCAGTGCGTAAGACTGGCGTCTTTTTTTTTTATCTGTATATTTATCAACATGAAACGCTGGTTATGGGTTCTCGGCGGCCTTCTCATCGCCGGCCTGGTCTTTGCGACAAAAGCCTTTTGGGAACCGCAAACGGCACCTGATGTCGTGCCCGACACCCCCCAGATCTCTCACAATATCCGCGTTGAAATTCTCAACGGCTGTGGTACAGGCGGCATTGCCAATGAGATCGGGCAAAAACTGCGCGATTTTGGCATAGATGTCCTGACCCTGGGAAATGCTGAAAATTTCAACTTCCCCGAGACCATTGTCATAGACCGCATGGGAAAAATAGAATATGCCCAGCAAGTCGCCAACGTACTTGGCACGCCCAATGTGATACAGCAAAAAACATCCGACCCCTTTCGCATCGAAGAAGTCACCGTCATCATTGGACGCGATTATCGCGGGTTGGAAATATTTAAATGAAAGGCAGCTCAATTTGTCAGATACCACTGAAATTGTTCGCAGTGCCTGCATTGAACAGTTGCTATCGCACAAAGCCGAAGACCTCATTGTGATTGATCTGCGCCAAACAGCCGACTTTGTCGATTACTTTATCATCTGCACGGGAACATCCGATGTGCATGTTCGCGCCCTATCCGATGCGGTAACCGAGGGGCTCAAAACCGAAGGGCAGCGCCCCTATCAGGTCGAGGGATATGACGTGCGAAAATGGATACTGATCGACCTTTTCGACATTGTCGTACATATTTTTCAACAAGAATCGCGTCAATTTTACGGCCTGGAACGCCTGTGGCGCGATGCGCCGATAGAACGCATTGAAGACGACGTATTGACGGACAATTTAAGCCGCGCCCCATGATAACTGGAGATGGCCAATGCCCGTTCCAACCATCACCTGGAAAAATGATGCTCTGCGCCTCATTGACCAGACCTTATTACCCGAAGAGTACAAATTCATCACTTGCCGCGATGTCGGCACGGTGGCAGAAGCCATCGTCAGCTTGAGGGTGCGCGGCGCCCCAGCCATTGGCGTAGCGGCTGCTTATGGCGTCGTGATTGCAGCGCAAGAGGCCATAGCACGGGATGCAGACTTTGACCGGGATGTCGCAGAAAGCATTCAAAAACTGTCGCAAACGCGCCCCACAGCCGTCAACCTCTTTTGGGCACTCGACCGCCAGGAAAAAATCCTCGCCAGAGCAGCCGGCCATTCACCCGCTAAAAAACGCGACCGCCTGCTCGAAGAAGCCCACGAAATCTTTGAAGACGACAAAAGAATATGCCGCCAAATTGGTCGCAATGGTGCCGAATTGCTATCTTCACAAGCGACTGTATTGACCCACTGCAATGCAGGCGGCCTGGCCACAGCCGACTACGGCACGGCTCTCGCAGTGGTTTACGCCGCAGTTGAAGCGGGCAAACAGGTCGCGGTCTATGCCGATGAAACCCGTCCACTTTTACAGGGATCACGCCTCACGGCCTGGGAACTGAATCAAAGCGGCGTAGATGTCACCGTGATATGCGATAGCATGGCCGCTGCGGTGCTCCGCGAAAAAAACATCGACAGCATCGTTGTCGGCGCAGATCGCATTGCCAAAAACGGAGACGTAGCCAACAAAATCGGCACCTATGGACTGGCCATCCTGGCCAAAGCGCACCAGGTGCCTTTTTACGTGGCCGCACCCTTATCTACCATTGACATGAAACTCGATACTGGCGCACAAATTCCCATTGAAGAGCGCGAAACAGAAGAAATCACGCACGGCATGGGCCGGCAAACCGCGCCCGGCGGCATCCATGTGTACAATCCCGCCTTTGACGTGACCCCCAATCACCTCGTCACGGCGATCATAACGGAAAAAGGCGTGGCAAAAGGCAATTACGCAAAAATATTTGCGCGTTGGTTTGGATAGTAAACTCGTAGTTTATTGCATCATTAAGCGACTTTATTATTTTTTTAAAGATATACAAGATATTGGGCAAAATAGAACATTTTTCGATAAATTGCGCAATATAAGTTATTGACAAATATTGCATGCATTCTTAAAGTGTGAAGTGAAATCGCGTCTGGACAATGGACAGAGGTAGATGGCACGGGTGAAGGTTGAAAATGAAACAGACAACTGCTCGTGGAGGCAAAATGACAAAAAAAAACATCTTGCTATTTGTCTTATTTATCGTGTTCCTGATCGGCTGTGTCGCACAACAGCCCCAACTCGCTCCTCCGGCTGATTCTCCTCCGGCTGATTCTCCTCCGGCTGATTCTCCTCCGGCTGATTCATCGGCGGCGCGAGAAGAATTTGATCCGCAGACCCTCATGGACGACGACGTGGTGTTGCAAACACCTGTACGCGCCGAGGCAATACCTCCTGAGGAAGTATCGCAAATTGAGGGCTTTCGCGTTCAAGTAGCAGCCCTTCGCGATTACAACCGAGCAGAAGCCTTGCGCGAACAAATTCAGCGCGATGCTCAGGTCCTGACATATATTCATCTCGACGAAGAGATACAACTCTACAAAATTCAAGCGGGCAACAGCCGCACGCCCGAATCAGCAAAAACACTGCGCGACGACATTAGAGCACTTGGCTATCCCGAAGCTTATGTGGTTCGCACACAAATTGCCGATTTGCAATCGCAAGACAATGCCACATCGGGTTTTCGAGTTCAAATTTTTTCGTCATCGACGCGAGGCTCAGCGGAAAATGCACAAATACAAGCGCGTATCCAACTGGCGCGCGACGATGTTTTTATCGATTTTGAACCCCCCTATTTTAAGGTGCGCGTCGGCAATTTCCAGACGCGCAACGATGCAGAAATATTACTCGAGGAGGTAACAGAGAAAGGCTATGAAACAGCATTCATTATACAGGCAAAATCTTCTCAATAACGCGAAGACTGCCATGCGGTATAACTTGTGTCTTATTGCAGCTTTGATTTTGGGCGGTTGTGCAACCACCGCACGCACTCCCCTTGTACCCGCACCTGAAACTGCACCTGAATCCGCACCGGAACCCGTAACAGTGCCAAAAGTTGCAGAACCCATTATACCAATAAAGCCCGTGTTGATAGAAGAGATAGAACCCACGGGTGACCGTCTTTACGACCTGCTGCAAAATGCCGCTGTCGAATCCCAATCTCTTCGCGTAAAAGCTCTACTCGATACGGCATCTCTCATGCTGCGCCAGCGTTTTATTTCCGAACCGGAAACGGCCACCAAATGGGCTGCGCTGATGCGCTTCACACTCGAACGCTATCACGCGATTCTACCCCGTGAGCCTATACCGCCGCATGCGCCACTGGCAACTCTGCTCAATGCCCTTCCCGAACCTGTGGTTGCCGACTTGTTGTATCATCCGCACTATCGAGAACTCAAAATGAGAACGCTGGCAGGACAAGCTGATATACCTATTGACCTCACGCCCGAAGTCATAGCGTATATCCAATATTTCCGCACGGTAAAGCGCGACTTTTTTGAACGCAGTCTGTCTCGCTCCACCGCCTATTTGCCCATGATCCAGACCGTTTTCCGCGAACAGGGCCTGCCTTTGGATCTCGCGTACAAAGCCATGATCGAAAGCGGATTTAATCCCCGCGCACTCTCGCGTGCATACGCCCTGGGTATGTGGCAATTTATGTACCGCACTGGCTTGCTCTATGGCCTGCGGCGCAACACCTATATCGACGATCGCATGAACCCCGAAAAATCCACACATGCTGCTGCGCGACATCTCAATCATCTATACAACTACTTTGGAGATTGGCGCCTGGTTGTCGCGGCCTACAACTGTGGACAAGGCCGTATGGATCGCGCCATTGCAAGATCTAAAACCCGAGACTTTTGGGAAATCGACGCGCTGCCCAGAGAAACCCGCAATCACGTACCCAAGTACATGGCTATGGTTATCATTGCCAAAGACCCCGCTTTTTTTGGCTTTGAAAATGTTGTCTATCAACCTCCCATGTCCTATGACAAAGTCGCCTTAACAGAACCTGTGAACCTGCGTTTGGCAGCGGAATGTGCTGGCACTACCTATACCTGGCTGAAACAACTCAATCCCGAACTGCGCCGTCCATATACACCGCCTGCCATGCGTCGAAACGCCTATAATTTGCGCGTACCAAAGGGCGCAGGCGCGAAATTTAGAGCTAATTACGCCCAAATACCAGCACATAAAAAAATCCAACTCATCGACTACGTGGTCAAACGCGGCGACACTTTATCGAGCATTGCATACCGCGTGGGAGTATCGGCAACCGACCTGCAGGCGGCCAATGGTATCACCAACCCTCGCCGTCTGCAAATCGGCCAGAAACTCAGCATTCCAATGTATCCCCACGCCCGACGCCTGTCTGCTGCAACACAGGCGCGCCCAGTACTTCAAATAAAAAATATTGACCAAAGGCCCGACCCCAAACACTACCGCCAGATCAATGTCACGGTACGTACAGGTGATACCTTATGGGACATAGCCAAACGAAAAGGCATCACGGTTTCGCACCTGCGCGCGTGGAACAATCTGGATACCAATCGTCCCATTCACCCGGGCGACCGCCTCACATTGTGGGTCCCCAAAGATGGGACATCGGAATCTCCCATCTTTTATACAGTACGCACGGGCGATACCCTGTGGGGCATTGCGCGTGCCTTTGATACCAGTGTAGCAGCCCTACAATCCTGGAATGACATTCGAAGTCCCTCGCGCTTGCGGCCAGGTACCCGCATTCGCGTCAGGGAAATTGCGGATTAATAAACGGTCAGCATGATTATCGCCCGCAATATTGTGTTCATTTTTTTGGCATTACTTCTCCAGGCATCCTGGATCGATAGTCTCGCCATTTACGGCATCGCGCCAGATATCGTCATCATCATACTGGTTTTTATTGCCTTTACCCGGGGGCAAATTGAAGCAACGGTGCTGGGTTTTATATCGGGATTGGTCATCGACATATACGACTCCGGTACGCGTTTGGGCACCAATGCCCTTGCCAACAGCCTGATTGGTTTTTTTGCGGGTTATAGCCGCGGGGGCATCGCCGCAGAAACCCTGCGAGCACAGGTTACCATCTTGTTTGCGGCAACACTTTTACACGATATCATTTTTTTTCTCGTTGCTTTGCAACCGATCAAGATTTTGAGTATCGGATTAGGCACCAGTCTTTACACAGCCGTGTTGGGCACAGCATTGGCATTTGCCCTCACCTATTTCTCACTTCTCAATATTGAACCCCATGCAGAATGACTTCACACATAACGGCATCCGAACACATCGCGCACGCATTCTTTTAGGCGTAATCGCGTTTCTCTTTGGCATACTGGGCATCCGCCTCTATATGTTGCAGATTGCCGAGTGGGAACAGTATCGCATCAAATCCGAAAAAAATACCATGCAGCCCGTCATCATCCAGGCCAATCGCGGCCTGATCCGCGATCGCAATGGTATCATTTTGGTCGATAACAGACCGTCTTATAACATATCGGTCATTCCCCCCCGCTTTTTGGCAAATATTGAAGAAGGCAAATGCAATGGACTTCTCGAACGCCTCGGGCAAATTGTAGATATACCCTGTGAAACCATAACAAAAAAATTGCAATCGCCTAACCGGTACTTTTACGATCCGGTCAACCTCAAACTCGATGTTGACTTTGAAACCGTTTCCATTATCGAAGAAAACCGCTATGATTTCCCCGGTGTAGAAATCCAAATCGAACCTCGCAGGGGCTATCCCATCTTTGACACCCCCTCGGCGGTATCCACCGAATTTTCGCACATGCAGCACAACGTCAGTAAATCCTTTCCCTTAGCACCTCATACTTTGGGCTATATCGGGCTGATCAATGCATCGCAATATTCTCGCCTGAAAGCGGAAGGATATCGCTACGATGACCGCATTGGAAAACGAGGCATTGAGCGTATGTTTGAAGACCGAATGCGGGGCCATAAGGGCGTCAGATACATCGAAGTAAATGCCAAGGGACGAGAAGTGGGCAGTTTCCCCGAAAAAACAGACCCCCCTATTCCCGGCGAAGATCTATCGCTCACTATCGACTGGCGCGTGCAACATGCCGCCGAGCACGCCTTTGCAGACAGCATGCGCGGCAGCCTCGTAGCGATGCACCCGCAGTCTGGCGAAATCATCGCCATAGTCAGCAAACCTGGGTTTCACCCGCGATCTATCCGAGACCCCAAAGCGTGGCAACTTTTGCAAACAGACCCATCCAAACCCTTGCTCAATCGCAGCCTTAAAGGCGAATATCCGCCCGCTTCGGTATTCAAAATGATAACATCAATCGCCGCTTTGGATATGGGCATACTCAAAGCCAATCAATATCGCTTGCGACCCTGCACAGGGGGCATGGTTTTCGGCAATCGCCGGTTTAGATGTCACAACAAAAGAGGCTGTGGACCTATCAACCTGCGGCAAGCACTCGTAAAATCGTGTGATGTATTCTTTTATCAACTCGGCCTCAGAGTGGGCATTGACAACTGGCATCGGTATGCTGCTATGTTTAAATTTGGTGAATTGACGAATATCGACATCGCTTCGGAGGGCGATGGTGAAGCACGCGGTCTGCTGCCCGACCACGCCTATTACAAACAAAGGCACGGCTTCTGGGCTGGGGGCAATATGCTCAACCTGACCATTGGGCAAGGGGAACTGCTGGCAACCCCCCTTCAGGTGGCGCGCTATACAAGTGCATTGGCGACCGGTCAGCTACCCACCCCGCATGTGATCAAAGGCACACAGGGTGGAACCACGTCGCTACCCATTTCGAAAGCGGTCATTGAAACAGTGCGAAGCATAATGATAGATGTAGTCAATAGCCCAGGCGGCACAGGCCATCGCGCCCGTTTACCCGATATTGTCGTTGCGGGAAAAACGGGCACCGCACAAAATCCTCATGGCGAAGACCACGCCTGGTTTGTCGCTTATGCACCGGCTGAAAACCCGCGCATTGCCATTGCCGTAATTGTTGAAAACGGCGGCGGCGGCGGCAGAGTTGCCGCACCTATTGCACAAAAAACGCTTGAAGCCTATTTTGAACACGCTGTGCCAAAGCAAAAACGCACCAACGAATTATTTGTGGTCAATAACCCGTAACCTCTCATTTTTCGAGGCAGTTGTGAATCTTTCTCTATTTGTTCGACGCGACCTCGACATCGGCCTCTTCACGGCAATATGCCTGGGCATTGGTGTGGGCATTACCACCATATACAGTGCCAGCTACAATTGGGATTTGGGCCTGGCTGGCAATATTTATGAAAAGCAAATTATCTGGGCATTGCTCGGGTTTATGACCATGATCATTACCATGGTCATTCCCCTTAAACTTTTTTATGCCTTTGCGTATGTCCTCTACGGCCTGACGGTTACACTTTTGATACTCGTACTCGAATTGGGTGACCGGCGCTGGTTCAACATGGGTTCCATTCACATACAACCTTCTGAATTCGCCAAAATAACGACCGTCCTGGTACTCGCGCGCTTTTTGGCCTATCCCAACCGCGACCTGACCCGTGCACGTGCCTTTATCCCGCCACTGTTGCTCGTTCTCGTGCCCATCTTGCTCGTCTTTAAGCAACCCGACCTGGGCACCGCCCTGGTTTTTAGCATCCTCATCCTGCCCATGTACTTCTGGGCCGGTGCCAGACCCATGCATTTATTTTTTTTAATCTCTCCTGCCCTCACCCTGATATGTGCTTTTCACCCGTGGATGCTGGTTGCGATGGTACTCCTGCTCATTGGTATCCTTTTCTATGAACGCCCCCGTTTATTCACCGCAAGTATCTTGCTACTGGTCAATCTCGCGGTCGCCGTCATAGCACCTTATATGTGGGAAAACAAACTCCACGACTACCAAAAACGCCGCATCCTCACCTTTCTCGACCCCGATATGGACAAACTCGGCGCGGGTTATCAGGTCATTCAGTCCAAAATCGCCATTGGATCTGGTGGCCTCACGGGCAAGGGATTTTTAGAAGGCACACAAACCAAACTCGCCTTTTTACCCGAACAACACACCGATTTTATTTTTTCTGTTATATGTGAAGAATTTGGATTTATCGGTGCCTTCTTGGTTTTGGCATTGTTTATATTCATCTTATGGCGCGCCTTGTCCATTGCCGTACAGACCAAAAACCGTTTCTCCAGCTTGACCGCTATTGGGCTGGCGACCATTCTCCTCTTCCACATTTTTGTCAACATCGGCATGACTATCGGCATTATGCCCGTCACGGGCCTTCCGTTGCCCTTCCTGAGCTACGGTGGTTCCACCCTCATCACAAATATGGTTCTCATTGGTCTGTTGCTCAACATTTATGCCAACAGGTATGAGGATTATTAAAAGCAAGTGAGATGTAAGACGTGAGATGTAAGACGTAAAAGGCGAGAGGCCTCCGGCCCCTCGCCTTTTATCTGCGTCATCTGCGGATGCTTCCCGCCTCTCATCACGCCGTTACAAGTCCACCCTCCAGGACCAGATCATCGGATTGGCGTCTCGCTGCGCGTCGGGCACGCCCCGCCTCGGTCGATACCCATGCATTGCCCCTGCCGCCCGTGAGTTCGGCAATTTCGCGCAACAGGGCATCGGAAGGCAACACTTGAACCTGGCGGGACAGGACAACAGTGGAATGGTCGCGCTCCAATTTCAGATGCAACCGCAACTGACAGTCGCCCGGATGTCTCAGACACACAGTATGCAAAGACTTGAGTCGTTCCATCCGAATTAAATCGCCCGGCAATAACACATTGACGGTATCGGCCAATTGTTCGCGCGCCTGCTCAATGGGCATCACATTTTCAACCTGCACCGAAGACCGGCCATTGCGTGCGGAAAACCGACCTTGCAAAACCACCATTTCATCGACCAGCAGTTGCTCGCGCAATTTTTCAAAATTATCGGAAAACACCACCAGGTCAACCGTGCCGCTCAAATCTTCCAGCGTGCCAAAAGCCATGGGCTGGCCATTGCGCGTCGTATGCGGTTTGATCTCGGTCAACACGCCCCCAATCTGCACCTCAGCGCCATCGGGCAATCCCTCCAGATCATTTACCGACCGCATCCCCATTTCCGCCAAATCGGTTCTGTAGCGTTCCAGAGGATGCCCCGAAAGATAAAAACCCAGCATATCTTTTTCATAAGCGAGGCGTTCGCGCTCGGTCCATTCCTCAACCTCGGGCAACGAGCGGTCATTTACCACCTGCGTTTGCATCTCGACCATTTCAAACATGGAAATTTGCCCGCGCGCGCGATCCATCTGTGCAGATTGCGCCATCTCCAGTGCGCGATCTAAGGCTTCGAACAACTGCGCGCGATGCCCTGGCACGCAATCATAAGCACCGGCTTTAATCAGACTTTCAATACACCGCCTGTTCACAGCCTGAGAATCCACGCGGTCGCAAAAATCAAATAGCGACTCAAAAGGACCATCTGCTTCACACGCCGCAACAATCGCTTGAACCGCGCTGCGCCCCACATTGCGAATGGCAGCCATACCCATTCGAATCTCGTTTTTGGCAGCCATAAAATCGACCTGCCCTTCATTCACATCCGGAGGCAATACGTCCAGATCCATCCGTCGGCATTCTTCAACCAGAACGACCAGACGCTCAATATTGCCAATTTCACTGTTGAGGTTCGCCGCCATAAATTCGGCTGGATAATGTGCCTTGAGATACGCGCACTGGTAAGCCACCATCGAATAGCCCGCACTGTGCGCCTTGTTGAACCCGTAGCCCGAGAAGACCTCGATATCTCGCCATATCTGTTGTGCAACCACTTCTTTAACGCCATTGGCACTGGCACCCTCTAAAAATTCGAGCTTATACTGTTCCATAACATCGGCCAATTTTTTTCCCATGGCTTTGCGGATACCATCGGCTTTGGCAAGTGTAAATCCGGCCAGATCGCGGCACAGGCGCTGCACTTGCTCCTGGTAAGTAATAATGCCGTACGTCTCCTCCAGAGCCGGGCGCATCTTCTCGTCGTCATAAGTCACTTCCTCCCGTCCGTGCTTGCGATCGATATAATTGGGAATGTACTGCATCGGTCCCGGGCGATACAGCGCGTTCATCGCAATAATATCGCCAATCGTATCCGGCTGCAGTTGTTGCAAATAGCCCTTCATTCCCGTGCTCTCAAACTGGAATATCCCGGTCGTATCTCCCCGGCCAAACAGGCGATAGGTCGCCTCATCGTCCAGAGGCAAATTATCCACATCCACATCCGCGCCGTAATTTTTCTTCACCATCTTCACAGCATCGTCAATCACCGTCAGATTGCGAATTCCCAAAAAATCCATCTTCAAAAAACCCAGGTCTTCCACATGGTGCATATTGTACTGCGTCATCACCTCGCCGCCTTTGGGCGCTTTATAAACGGGCATAAACTCGGTCACAGGCTCGGGCGTAATCACCACCGCAGCCGCGTGAATCGACGCATGGCGCGCCAGCCCTTCGAGTTGCTTTCCTATGCCGATCATCTTTTGCCCCATGTCCCCATCTTCAGCAATCTGACGCAACTCGGGCACCTGATCGAGCGCTTTATCGAGTGTCACCTTCAATTCTGCGGGTACCAATTTTGAAATTCTATCGACATCTGCAAATGGCCGGTCCAACACCCGCCCCACATCGCGGATCACGCCCTTCGCACCCATTGTCCCAAACGTAATGACCTGACACACATTGTCGCGCCCGTATTTTTGCACCACGTAATCGATGACCTGCTCGCGGTCGCGGTCGGCAATATCGAGATCTATATCGGGCGGCGAGATGCGCTCGGGATTCAAAAACCGCTCAAACACCAGTCCGTATTCAATGGGATCTACAGCTGTAATACCCAGCGCATAAGCCACCAGGCTGCTCACCGCAGACCCGCGCGCACCTGCGCGAATGCCAGAGGCATTGGAAAACTGCACCACATCGTGCAAAATCAAAAAATAGCCCGGATATCCCGTCTGATCGATCACGCCCAACTCGAACTTCAGGCGTTCCTCATGCTCAGAAGTCACAGATTTACACCGCGCCTCCATGCCCTCACGCGCCAGATCGCCCAGATAATCGCTGGCAGACTCATAACGCTCTGGCAAAGGAAAATCGGGCGCGTGGTACTCATTAAATGAAATCTCCAGATTGCATTTCTCGGCAATCTCAAGCGTGGGTTCCAAAACATGCGGCATATCTTGAAACAGCTCGTACATCTCTTCTGCCGACTTAAAATACACGCCCTCGGGATAACACAGGCGCTTGGGATCGTCCAATGTCTTGCCCGTCTGAATAGCGACCAGAGCCGCATGCGCTTCGTGATCTTCGGCGCGCGTAAAATGCGAATCATTGGTCGCCACCAGGGGCACCCCCATCTCCTTGTGCAACTTGACCAATCCGGGATTGATCTTTTTTTCTTTGTCAATACCGTGCCGCTGAATCTCGAGATAATAATCATCGCCAAAAATATCGAGATACGTTTCCACGGCCTTTTGCGCCGCCTTATATCCCTCGCGTTCGATCAAATAGGGGATCTCGCCTCCGACACACGCCGACAGGCAAATCAGCCCTTCCGAATGCTGGCGCAACAAGTCTTTATCTATACGCGGATTATAATAAAAACCCTCGAGATATCCCGCAGACACCAGCTTGATCAGATTTTTATAACCCGTATAATTTTTTACCAGCAAAACCAGATGGTTTGAACTGCCCTGAAGACCCGCCGCAGATTTTCTGTCAAATCGGCTCCCAAGCGCGCAATAAACTTCGCACCCGATAATCGGATTGACACCTACATCTCTCATCGCGCGATAAAAATCAATAGCGCCAAAAAGATTGCCGTGATCGGTCATCGCAACCGCAGGCATGCCCCATTCGGCGGCTACCTGGGCAATATCTTCTATTCTGGACGCGCCATCGAGCAGGCTGTACATAGTATGGCTGTGCAAATGGACAAAGTCAGAAGATTTCATCAACACGCTCCCGTAAATTAAAAGCAACCACAGATAAACACAGATGAACACGGATTAAAGCGGGTGAACTCTGAGTGAAGAGATAGAATCAGGGGAGGAAAATGGGAGAGAGTTTGTGGCTTTTAATCTAAAACCAGTAGCAAGAAAAATCAAGCGACAGAATGGCAGGGTGTAACGCCATTAGAACAGGACATTTTTAATTTCTAATTTTTAATTTTTAATTTATCTTCATATCTATGAAAACTCTTGAAATTCAACCCATGACAGCCCCGGTCGATGCAGATATTGCTATTCCAGGTTCCAAAAGCATCACCAACCGCGTTCTGCTAATTGCCGCGCTTGCAGATGGTGTCAGTTATCTCAAAAACGCACTCATGAGCGACGACACGCGGTATATGGCAAATGCCCTGCGCGATCTGGGCATTCGCGTAGAAGCATCAGAGGCCGCATTTCGCGTCTATGGCACAGGTGGGCTTATTCCCGCTGATCACGCAAAACTCCACATTGGCAACTCCGGCACCTCAGCGCGCTTTCTCGCGGCATATCTCGGCCTGGGTGCTGGAACTTATACCATAGACGGCGTCGAACGGATGCGCGAGCGCCCCATCCAGGACCTCCTCGACGGCCTCACGCCCCTCGGCGTAACCGCGCGTTGTGAAGGCAAGGACGGGCTATGCCCTCCCGCGCTCATCGTCGCCTCTGGCCTCAAAGGCGGGCGCACCACCATGAACGGCAGCAAAAGCAGCCAGTATTTCACGGCTCTGCTTCAAGTGGCTTCCTACGCCCAAAGTGATGTCGAAATCCACGTCAAAGGCGACCTCGTATCCAAACCGTATATCGACCTCACCATTGCCGTCATGCGCGACTTCGGCATTGAAGTCACCAACAATAACTACCGCTCGTTCACCGTGCGCGCAGGCCAGCGCTATCATTCCCGCATATATCAGATCGAACCCGATGCGTCCAACGCCTCTTATTTTTATGCCGCAGCCGCACTTACTCGCGGTCGCGTACGCGTACCCCATTTAACGGCGCAATCCATCCAGGGCGATATTGGCTTTGTCGATATCCTATCCCAAATGGGCTGTGACGTGAGCAAAGATCCCGAAGGCATTGAAGTGCGCGGCACGGGCCGTCTGTCGGGCCTCGACATCGACATGAACGCCACGCCCGACATCGTGCCAACCCTGTGCGCTCTGGCCCCGTTTGCCTCTGATCCAATCAGCGTACACAACGTAGCCGTCCTCCGCCTCCATGAAACCGATCGCATCGCCGCACTCAAAACCGAACTGAACAAGCTCGGCGTGCGCGTTGATACCCGCGCCGATGGCCTCACAGTCTATCCAGCAGACCACATCCAACCCGCGGCACTCGACACGTACGACGATCACCGCATGGCGATGAGCCTATCGCTGATTGGACTGAAAATCCCCGGTATTGTCATAAACGACCCCGACTGCGTCAACAAAACATTTCCGACGTATTTTGATGTCTTAAAAGAGGTGAGAGGGCCTCACACAGAGACACAAAGACACAAAGATACAAGACGTGAGAGGACCACCTAACCAGCCCCTAACCCCCAGCCCCCGTTTTTCCATGTCCAATTTCCAAAACGAATTTTCCTGGTCGCCATCGCGCCATCGCATGTTTGACTCGTGCAAGCGACAATACTACTACAACTACTACGGCAGTTGGGGCGGCTGGAACAAAGACGCAGACGCGCAGACCCAGTTGCTCTATCGCCTGAAAAAAATAACCACAGTACCGCAACTCGTCGGTACCGTGGTTCACGACGCCATCAGCCATGAGATCAGGGCACTACAAGTGGGACGTCCTATCCATCCGTCAGAAATCAAGACCTTCGCCCAAAAACTATTCGGTCAACACCTGCTGGTTTCCGAAGAACAGCGCTGGCGCTATTCAGCCTCTCAATACACCAATTTGTTTGAACACTATTACAACGAACCCTTTACCGAAACCGATCAGAACAATTCGGCCAATCACATCTCGACGAGTCTCAATGCTTTTTTCGCCTCCAATGCCTACGCCACCCTGCAATCTGCTGGCCCCGAAGACTATCTCACCATTGAGGACCTCACAGATTTTACCCTTGCCAATACCAAAATCTGGGTCGTGCTCGACGTGGCAATTCGCCGCGACAAGTCTGTCTATATCTTCGACTGGAAAACCGGGCGCGAACGCCAGGCCGACCGCCACCAACTCGCTGTGTACGCCCTGTACGCCACCTCGCAATGGGGCGTCGCATTATCCGACCTGCAACTTCAGGACATCTACCTGCAAACCAACACCGAGCAAACGTTAGACCTCTCTCCCGACGACCTCGACCAGACCCGTATCTTTGTCACCGAGAGCGTCCAGAAAATGCGCGCCCTCCTCGACGACCCCGAGCAAAATACCGCCTCGCAAGACACCTTCCCAATGACGACAAACACCCACCTGTGTACCACCTGCCCCTTCAAAGCCGTGTGCTATCCCAATGACAGACCTGCCAGACAACCCACCACAGAACCCACTATAGAACAAGACCCCGTTCAACTCTCCCTGTTTTGATGTTCTACTCAATCAACCCATCAACAGCACCGTCATCGCGGCATGGTTTTAGCCGCGATCCAGAAGGTTTTGCTCGTCATCCCGGTATGAAGTTGATTTGCCCCTCGGCTTTATTTTTTGGGCGAGATGAAACTGTGCTCATATTTTTTACAACCTGTCGCAACATGTGGAACACGCCCTCATTATACTATCTGCGGAGACTACCATGCCAAATAACAATACACAACAGTTCAGGCGTTCCGAACGGCTCATTGAACTGGGGCGCATCCTGTTTCAATCTGCTCAAGGGTTTACAGCTTTAGAATTGGGCAGAAAACTGGGCTGTCACCGCAGCACCATTTATCGCGATATTGACTCCCTTTCCAAACTCAATGTACCGATCTGGGAACGCGATGGCAGATTCGGCATGCACAAAGACCGCTATATCACATCTGTGCGCGTGAACTTGCACGAGTCGCTGTCACTATATCTCTCGGCCAGATTGCTCTCAGCGCACAGCGATAAACACAATCCGCATGTCGTCTCTGCGCTTGAAAAACTCGCCAGCGCGCTACCCGAATCAATCGGTCAACACATCACCCGAACCGCCGAAGCCACGCACAACCGCAAACCGAATCGCGAGTATATCCGCGTTCTGGAGACATTCACCCGCGCGTGGTCTGAACGCAAACAGGTGCGTCTGACATATTACAATCCATCCACCGATGAAACCACCAGGCGCGTCTTTGACCCGTATTTTATTGAGCCTTCTCCCGTGGGATATGCCTGTTATGTGATCGGGTATGACCATTTGCGGCAGGCCATCCGCGAGTTCAAAATCGAGCGCGTGCAGCAGGTCCAAATCCTCAATTCACCTTATGAGATTCGAGACAATTTTGATCCCTACGATTATCTGACGCAAGCCTGGGGCGTCATGGGCGGCGATGAGCGCATTGTCGTCAAACTCCGCTTTTCGCCCAATGTAGCCTACCGTGTGCGGGAATCGGATTGGCCCTGCGTCGATACCATTGACGACCTGCCAGATGGCGGCTGCCTCATGACATTAACCGTGAGTCACACACTGGAAATGAAACCATGGATCAGAGGCTGGGGCGCAGATTGCGAGGTGATAGAACCAGAGGATTTGCGACAGGTCATCGCAAAGGATATGATTGCAGCGGGGAGGGTGTATGAGAAGGGGATATGAGAAGCCTTATTTTAGTGGAATAAGCAGCAACTTCTAACATAAAATTTTCAATATTTCAATCCTTGTTTTGGATAGAGCCTTGATCTTCTTAGCCCGAAAAATTCATAAAAAAGGTAGTTTCCCTATTCAAGTTATTGTATTATATTAGGTTACACGCATAACCATTGAACAATAAACTTGGGAGAAACTACCGTGAGCACACAAGATAATCATTGCAAGGTTCCTTTGGCAAGCATTTTCGGAAAACGTCTCGACCTCGCCTTTGATGGGGGTATTCTCACCAGCGATAGCGGTGTCTTATTGCTTCGAGAAGTGGAGGCCAAAACCGGCATTTTATCACGCATCATTGAGGCGGTCAAAGACCGTCGGCATCCAAGTTATGTGGCTCACAGTGTGTCAGAGTTGGTCAAGCAGCGGGTGTTTCAAATCGCCTGCGGGTATGAAGATGCCAATGATTGCGATGCCTTAAAAAGCGATCCCGGCTTCAAGGCGGCGTGTGGTCGCTTGCCCTTGCAGGGGAAAGATCTGAGTAGTCAACCCACGATGAGTCGGTTTGAGAATCAGATGAGCAGAAGCGATTTGTATCGCATTGCGCGTGCCTTTGTCGATGCTTTTATTGCCTCGTATAAAAAGCCACCCCGGGCGATCATCTTAGATATAGATGATACACAGGATACGGTTTATGGGACGCAGCAGTTGGCTTTATTCAATGGGTATTTCAATGCTTACGCCTACCAGCCCTTGCATATTTATGAAGGGCAATCGGGTAAGCTAATCACGACGATTTTGCGTCCGAGTGTGCGTCCTGATGGCAAACAGATTGTCACGATTCTCAAGCGGTTAGTCGCTTATATTCGTCAGGCTTGGCCTCATGTGGCACTCTTTTTGCGAGGCGATGCCCACTTCTCAAGTCCAGAAGTCCAGGACTTCTGTGCGACAAAGGACCTCTATTTTATCCTCGGACAGACCGCCAATACCCGACTTTTAACCTTGGCAAAGCCCCTTATAGATCAGGCCAAAAGCCTGTATGCAGATACCGGGCAACCGGTGCGACTTTTTACCTCATTTTATTACCAAGCCCAGACTTGGACCTGTGCCAGACGCATCATCTGCAAAGCTGAAATCACCGCCCGAGGCCAAAACACACGCTTTGTCGTGACCAACCTTGAAAGTTCAAGGGCCTCCTTTATCTACCAAAACATCTATTGTGCGCGCGGACAGATGGAAAACTTCATTAAAAATCACAAGACCTTTCTCCACTCAGACCGCACATCCTGTCACGCTTTTGGAGCCAATCAGTTTCGCCTCTTCCTCCATTCGGCTGCCTATGTCTTGTTGCACACCTTAGCGCACATCGGATTACAAGGCACAATGTGGATAAACGCACAGTTTGATACACTCCAAAATCGCTTCCTTAAAGTCGCCGGACGCGTCTGTGAGTTGAAAACCAAGATCACCTTCCATCTGCCTATGTCATTTCCATTGCCACACTTGTATGATAAAATCCTGAGCAATCTGGCAAAAGCTGTGCCATAACTTGTCAACCGGGGAGGGGAAGGGGGCTGCACCATCATTGGCTGACTTTACAAATACACCGACCGCTCCACACAAAGAGCAGGCAAGGGCGAGTCTGTACTTTTTGACACCGTCAGGGACGGGCAGGTGACGATGCTGGGCGGCTTGCACCTTATGAACACGCCTATGCAGGCAGACAAGACTGCAAACGCCCTAATTTTGATGCTTGGAACCCACGCCGACTGCCATACACAACCAAACATTACTGTTCATGAATTAGTCGGGTTAGGAATGAATATATGAACATATTAGATATTGAGCAATGGTTCAATGATATCGGCAAAACTGCATTTCTGGCAAAAAAAGTTTGACATTTTGAGCAAGATTTAGTATCATAGGCCCAACGAAAATTTTAATTGATAATTTTATGTAGAAATTTTTAGGACTTTTTATGCTTGAACTATCTCTTACCGAATACCAATTAAGGCTTTCTCGTGAACTATCTCCGAATGAGACTCCCCTACTTCGTGGTTTTTTTGGCAATGCTTTTGCAGATCAAATTTTGCTCCACAATCACAAGGGAGACGGAACATTTGTATATACTTATCCTCGCGTTCAGTTCAAGGTATTGGACAAGCAAGCGGTGTTAATCGGTTTGGACGAAGGCAGCGACTTGCTGGCTCAATTGTGGCTGGAGGTAGATCAGACCAAGTTGGGGGTAGAAACTCTTGCTGTTCAGGAGTCCACAGTTCAAAAACGGCGAGTTGAAATTGGAGAATCCAAGAGAATGGTTACATACCGGTTTCTGACTCCCTGGCTAGCACTAAACCAGAATAATGCACGCCGATATTGCACGCTGTCCAAAGACATAGACCGTTGTCGCTTGCTTGAGCGAATTCTTGTGGGAAATTGTCTCTCTTTTGCCAAGTCATTTTGCCACACGGTGACCTTGAGATTACAGGCCGACTGTTCAAAATTGCGTCCTGTGAACCGCCGTTTAAAGGGTATTACAATGCAGGGATTTATGGGTTTATTTTCTGTGAACTTTCTTTTACCGGACAGGGTAGGCGTCGGAAAATCTGTTTCGCGCGGGTTTGGCACTGTGGCACGTATCACATAGGACCCAAAAACTCAAAGGAGCGAACCATGATAGTTGAAGATTTGATCCGAATGGGCCTGCCTTTACTGGAAGGCGATATGGATGCCAAGGAAATCCTAAAGTTGATTTCCAATGTGCAAGACGAAAAGGTGAAAAATTTCTACCGTCATGTCATTGTAGTAGAAATCTCAGACAATATGAGACCTACAGCCTTCTATCAAATATGGGGGCAGGAAACCGAAGAAGGAAAAAAAAAGGATTTTGTCCCAAATATAGAGCGGGCAGTGGGAGCTCCTTTTGTGTTGCCACAGGGAGGAAATCCCATCCATCCGCAAGGCATATACGGCGTTGCAGCGTATCCTTGTTATGATCGGCACATGCATGCATTTAGCGAATCACCGGAGGAAGTAGCCAGCTTTCTCCATGGTCGATTAGAAAGAACCCCGGCCGTAGATCTTAGCGAGGACCTCATTAAAGAGGTGGCAATTTCAGTTCATCAAACCGTTTTGGAAATGGTTCAAACCAATGAAAAGACTAAAATGCTAGGTGTTCTGATCTTGTCGGACATGCGAGGGGCGGATGCAGCTTATAAATACAAAGAACAGGCTTCAGAAAACCATATCGGCCATAGCCAACTTTTTCAAAACAGATACATCCAACCTGACTACAGTCGAGTCCTGGAGCTTTTCTGGATGGCCAAGTTGCAAGAGGGTTCAGAAAAGGGAGAGCGCGAAGGAGTTTGTACATTCTGTGGGAAGGATGCCTATCTTGCTACAATCTACTGCAAGTCCTGGCCTTGGTATCTCCCTACCTGGACCTGCCCTTTGCCTCAAGGGGGTAACGAAAAGATGATGGTCGAAGGCATTGGAAGTTGCCCCGAGTGCTATAAAGCTCTCGTATATGGGGCCTGCCTTTTTGAAAAATTTACTCAACCTGTTCAGCATTTACTGACCAGAGAGATTTTTTCGCCAGTATCCAACCGCGAGGGCATTCGCCATATTGCACGTAAAAAGATCAGTGATTTTCCTACTATTCGAGGAAGCGGGTTACTTCTTCCCATCTTGGATAGGGTTTTTGAGGATAATGAAATCAGAGAAGATTTTGCAGTCAATATTGCAAGCCTGCTCAAGCCACCTGCAAAAGACAGGATGTTAGATCGGTATATTGATTCTGTAACCGGGTTTGAATACTTTTTGCCTGATGAAGTTGAGGCAGGGGACTACCGGCTCAGTCTTATCTACTATTCAGGCGACGCGGGCAAAGGCGACATTCACCTTCGCGCCTATATTGAGGATGTCATTCCATCTACGATAAAACATTTGAAAAAAGTGGCGGAAAATATGGCTGATATAGCCCGCCAATTACTCCAAGCTATATTCCCTAATGCCAGCGAACAGCAAAAGGCATATTATCACTCTCGGTATCGTTCCTTGCCTTTTATATTAGCCAGAGGATACCGCGGCCCATACGTTTGGGACCAACTACAGGCTGTCCTTCACCGACAGCCCCTCAGTCTTCGGTTACCCATTCGGAACGTGGCGGAACGGCTTCGGAGTATTACACCGCGATACCCAGATTCGCGTAATGAAATACAGGAGGAAGTGATCTTTTATTTAACATTTTTGGAATTTTGGGTAGAGTATCAGTGTAAACTTTTAAACGGAGGAGATCAGGATATGGCTATGCGGCCTTGGAAGAAGTTGCTACAAGTTATTTTTCAGCATCCTGTTGATCAGGTACAGCTTGAATCTTCGGCTGAGCTTGGTTTTGCCTGCGGTGCTGTGATGCGTCAATTCAGCAGACAGTATTTTGCCGTGACTGAGAAAGATTACCTCAAGCAAAGAGTGCTGACGTTTGGAAGTGACCTTACGCCCGAGAAAGTTTGGAGACAAGGGCTCAAGCAGATTTTTGAAGTGGCACCAAGATATGAAAACCTGAACTTGGGGGAAGATTTTCCCCAGAGACTGGGCGTCGTGCTTACGGAATATGACCGTCTAAAGCAGGAGACAGAGAAGAATAAAGACGAATTTATGGCATCCTTCTGGGCAGGCCACAGCCTTCAGGGATACGACAGACCCAGAGATCAAAAACAGACCGAAACAGCAAACCAACCTGAATAAAATTTAAAGGAGAAAAAATGGACGGAAACCCGATTCACAGCGGCGAAATTCTGTTTGTCAAATGTGTTAAAGATGGTATTCCCAACCGGGATCCCCTGCGCGAAAGCGACGCACGTCGAATCTTTGGTGAGGAAGACGGACGAATTTCACTCTCGGACGTCAGCATCAAGCGTGATGTTAGAGATTATGTTTTAGCTCGCTATCCAGATGGTGGTGAGAACAAATCAATGTTTGTTTTTTGCCGGGAGGAGCGCACGGATGGAAACAAGTTGCTGGGTAGGGAGAAACTTGCGACAACCATTCTTGAAAGGGCCGAGCGAGATGCTGAGAAAGACCTTCGGGATGCGTTGCTTGCCTCGGCCTTTGATATGCGCGTTTTTGGGGCAGTTTTCAGCGTAAAAAAGAAGAGCTTTAATCAGGTTGGCCCTGTTCAGTTTGGTTGGGCACATTCCCTTCACCCCGTAGAAACCAAGTATGTCCAAGGGACAGTCGTGATGCCTTCTAAGGACACTGAGGTGACGGACAAAGGTGAAGAAGAGGGTAAGGGGCAAGGTACGATATGGACGAGCTATACTTTGCCGTTTGCTCTTTTTTTAATGCCTGGTGTAATAAATGCACAGATTGCAGGCGATACTATGATGAGTGAAGAAGATGTTGAGGTACTGCTTGAAGGACTTTGGAAAGGTACGGCACATCGGCAGGCACGAGGGCGGGGGATCCAGCAGCCATTATTTTTGCTTCACGTTGAATACAAGGATCCTTTTGACCGGATTGGATTTTTGGAAGAAGGATTGAAGATTGAGCCTGGACGAGACGCTTGGCAGGGAGAAAATCCCCCATCTTCGCTGGAAAAAATCAAGCTGGATGTAGAAAAATTGGCTGAGATTTTGAATGCAAACGAAGGTAAGATCAAGCGCATTCGACTCTGGCAACATTCTGGACTTCAAGGCACTGGAGAACTCCCTGGTGAAAAAATGACCATGTAGTGAGGACTTCAATATGAGTGTATTAGCATTTGAGTTACGCAGTAACATGGCTCATTTCCGAAGACCGGATACCATGGGGACACATGCCAGCTATCCCTTTATCACACGGACAGCACTGCATGGTTTAATAGCTTCGATTCTTGGACTTGAGCTGCTACCGGAATCTCCTCGTTGCGGTATCCGGCTTCTACAGCCCGTCCGTACGGTAGCGCACGAAATGAGTATGCTTGGAAAAGGTTGGATGGGTAGCAGTGGGTCGGAATTCAATCGACCCACGGCAATTGAGATTGTGGTGAACCCACATTATCGAGTCTATTATCAGGGGGCTTTGCAAGAGGAACTGGAAGGTCGGATCAAGGAGGGACGTAGCCACTATCACACATATATGGGAAGTGCGTATTGTTTAACATTTCCAGCTTTCCATGCTTCCTATTCAGATACTGAAGTCAAGTCTCTGACGCCGTTAGGACATGAGAATATGACCTGTGTATCTGTAGTTCCGAGTGGGACAGTCTCCCGACTAATGCCCCAGGATGAAGATGAATATGCCCGTGTGGGAGGGATTCTTTACGAACATCTCGGAAATCGCCGTTTTGAGGGATCAATCAACTTGATCTATGAGGTGCAGGGAGGGCCGATTACGTTCACACCCATTGCAGCTTCGGATACAGACAAATGGTCTTTTCTGGATTTGCCAGATGAAGGAGTCGTATGCCTATGGTAATACCTTTTGACCGATGCATTGCTCGACCAGACGATAAAGATGGACAGAAGAATCTTCTTCAAGACCATCTTGTAGCGGTAGCCAATGCATGTGGCTCTGAAAAGGGGAATTATGAGGAGCGCATGGCATTCTTAGCGGGTCTTCTGCACGATGTGGCTAAGGCACATGCGGATTGGCAATATTATATACGGGAGGAACTTGAAAAAGGCCCTCCCCACGCACCATTAGGCTCTGCATTATTTGCTTATTGTGCCGAAAGTCTAATCAAAATCTGGCAGATTGATAGAATAGCTCGCTTGAGGCTTTATGATCTATCACTGGATTGGACTCGAGTGATCTACGATCATCACGGGCAATTGGATGATCTGGAAGGAGATACCCCTTGGGATAAAAGTGGTGCGAGAAATCATTTTGCTGAAGACTTAGATGCCTGTGATACGGATGGCATTTTTGATTTCATTATTTCACATTTCTCGGACATTCAGCTAAATCGGAAAGGGTTTGAGAAGTGGTTGACTACATTTCCAAACCAATGGGAAAAACGTGTTCGAAGAGATCGGGGAAAACAATTGACCCGTATGCTTCGAGAAGCCAATGACTCCGCCAAGATCAAAACACGCTTCGCTTTGAGTATTCCACGAGTTGCAGCACAGCTTGTTGCAGCAGACCGATATCATGCGGGGGATCTGCATAAGGCCAATTTGAGTGTTTCGGATGCCAAAGATGCACTCCAAAGACTATCGGAAGCCTGTAAAAAAAAGGCCAAAAAAGCCTTAGTAGAGGGTGCCGATCCATTACTGGTTAGCCATCGCCAAGCTGTTCAAGAAAAAGCGCTTAGAGAGTATTTACAACATTCTCAGGATTTTTTTTATTCCTTAAAATTACCTACTGGTTATGGAAAAACGTTATCGGCATTAAGAATTGCATTAACCGCGTGTGCATCTGGTCAATATCAGCGGATTATATATGTGGCACCTTATCTTTCTATACTCTCTCAGAATACAGAAGAAATTTCGGAAACAACAGGATTAGAAGCTATACAACACCATCATCTTTCGCTCGCAGAATTGGACGACGATGAAATAGAGGTTACAGAGACCTGGCAAACACCCATTTTGACGACAACGTTTAATCAGTTCTTTCGAGCAATTTTTCCCCGTAGGGCACATCAGTGTCTCAGGATTGAGGCACTTAAAAACGCCTTTGTAATTATCGATGAACCTCAAATTATCGATTTAAATGCCTGGAATATATTTCTTCGTATTCTTAGCATAGTGGCAGAAGATTGTTCATTTCAGATATTATTTTCTACAGCCACACTACCACCTGTGGAAGAAGGTATTTTACATCCTATCATTTCCCTTGCACCTAAAATTGAAATAGCCGGACGATATGATATTCACATGCAGCCGAATATTTGGAATGAAGTTGCCGTTGCCAAGATGACCATTAAAACGATAAAAAAAGCAAAAAGTGTAGCGATTATCCTGAATACGGTACAGGACACCGCAAGAGTCTATAAACGAATCAAAGAATCTAAAAAATTAAAAGATGTAGAGATATTCTGTTTAACCTCATTGATGTTGCCATCACACAAAGCTAAAGTGATTCAAAAAATTAATAAAAGCCTAAAAAAAGAAAAACGTGTAATAGCTGTCTGCACCCAAATATTAGAAGCAGGCGTAGACTTGAGTTTTCGAGTAATATTACGAGCACTTCCAATTTTCCCATCTATAACTCAGGCAGCCGGACGCGCAAATCGACATGGGGAAGGAGAACGCGCCAAGGTTGTAGTGTTTGAATTTGTGCGTGAAGATGGAAACCACAGTCGATTATGGATCTATCGGGATGAGAACTCAAGAACGCAAACAGATCGTTTATTGGAGCAATATACAAGCAATGTTTTGCCAGAAGAAAACCTCGTCTCAGAACTGGATCAGTATTATCGAACTTGTTGGAATGTAAATACCTATACAGCTCTATTGCAAGACAAAGTCGAAAAGGCAGCTCATGGAAAATGGTCTGAACTTGCGGGGATTCAACCATTCGTCTCTGGTCCTCCAAGAGACAATGTGTTTGTCAACCAGCCAGTGTGTGAACTAAATAGTGCAATGCAACGCTTGCAAGCCCATTTTGCGCCCGAGGGTGGTAACCAATTACTTGATAGATTCTTGGACTGGAAATTTCGTAAAAATTTAAATTTCCTTGAACGTAAACGTTTATCTGCCCTGTTTCGACAATACTTAGTTCCTGTAAATAGGAAAATGGCAATTGATATTGGAGAGCCGCTGGTGCCGATGGACGAGATAGAAAATGAGGAAGATAGCGCACTGTGGAGACTGATAAATGCAGAAGACTACTGTCCAGATACCGGTTTTGCATACCTATTAGCAGATGAAAAACAAACCACAGCGATTTTTTAACGAAATATCGTGGGAGAACATTTTGCCACTCGTGCTCAACACTTATGGCGCGTATTAGAAGTCGGCAGGGAGTATTATTTCTGATCAAAGTGTAGAGAAAATTGACTGCGAGAACTTTGGCGTCAGCGAGGAAGATAAAGCACTGAACAGAGCGTTTTATGGAGAATAAACCGTTGCAAAAGAAACAGACCTCAATCCGTTATTATTTTATAGATGAAGGCGGAGATAGCACGTTGTTCTCCAGCAAAGGAAAGGTACTGATCGGCTCATCAGGGTGTTCTCGCTTTTTTATACTCGGCCTGTTAGATGTGCCTGATCCAGTCACATTACACCATGCCTTAGACAACATGAGGGGGCGGCTGGTGAACGATTCATATTTCAAAGATGTGCCGTCCATGCAGACAAAGGCTCGAAAAACAGCTCTTGCCTTTCATGCCAAAGACGATTTGCCCGAAGTGCGACGAGATGTTTTCCGGATTTTACGCGATACTGAAGAATTGCGCTTCTTTGCTGTGGTTGCTGACAAGTGGCGCGTACTGGACTATGTTCGCCAACGCAATGAAAGCGCTCCTGCCTATCGTTATCACCCCAATGAACTTTACGATTATCTGATAGGGCGTCTGTTCAAAGAAAGACTACATCAGAACAGCAGATATCATATTATCTTTTCAAAACGAGGTCGATCAAACCGCACTGCTGCCTTGCGTCAGGCACTCGAAACTGCCCGGGACCGTTTTGCTAAACAACAGAACGCGATAGGTGATGCGTCCTTAAAAGTATCTGTGTCAACCCCGCAAGAGCAAGGCGGTTTACAAGCTGTGGATTATTTCACCTGGGCTTTACAAAGGCTTTATGAGCGCGGCGAAGATCGGTATGTGAAGTATCTGTGGCGGGCTTTTCGGATCGTACACGATATCGATGACAGACGTGAGGCAGGTTATGGTATGTATTACACACAAAAAAAGCCGCTCAATACAGCGGCTTTGGCGTGGCGAGAAAATGAAAAAAAGCCAGGGATATAGGATTGCGCGAACCGCAGCCCGGCAATCACACGGCTATGGAGCCGAATTTCGTCCGCTGGCAATTCTATTATAACCAATACCATAAAAATGTCAAGTTTCAAGTTCTATACCATCAAATTTGTTTTGTGAACGCTTGTGATAAACAGGTGTGCTTCAGTATCATCTCCAGGAGAACATTTTGCAACTTGTACTCAACACCTATGGCGCATATTTGAGTCGGCGAGGGGAATTGTTTCAGGTCAAGGTAAAGGATCAATCGACTGAAATTTCCGCTCGCAAGGTGCGTTCTATTCTCATCTCAACTGGTGCGGCGTTTTCGTCGGATGCGGTGCAACTGGCTGTAGAGAAAAATATCGACATCCTCTTTCTCGACAAATACGGCGATCCCTTTGGTCGCGTGTGGCACGGACGACCGGGTTCTACAACAGCCATTCGCCGCTTACAACTCGCAGTGGCACAAACCGACCTCGGCGTACAACTCGCCCTCGGCTGGATCGGGCGCAAATTCGACAATCAGATTGCATTGCTCACGCGCATGCGCGACAGACGCACACGGCTTTCAGCACCGCTTACTGAGGCCATCGGCAGTCTCAAAACTCTCAAAGAGCAAACGCAGGACCTCGCGGGCAATGCCTGTGACGATACGGAGTCAATTAGCATCGACACCATGCGCCAGAGCTTGCTCGGTCTGGAAGGTCGAGCTGGGCGCACCTATTGGGAGGCCGTATCCCTGCTTTTACCCGTCCACTACCGCTTTGAAGGGCGCAGCCGCAACCCGGCCCAAGACCCTTTCAACTGTTTACTCAATTACTCGTATGGCATGCTCTACGGCATCGTTGAACGCGCCTGTTTACTCTCGGGACTCGATCCCTATATCGGTTTTATTCACACCGACCACTACAACAAGCCATCACTTGTTTTTGACCTCATCGAACAATATCGCATCTGGGCCGACGAAACCGTTATCGGCCTCTTCTCCGCACGAAAAATCAAACAAGGTCAATTCGACAAATTGAGCAACGGCCTTACCCTGAACAAAGAGGGCAAAGCCGTACTTATCGAAACATTTACCGATTATCTCGACACAGCCATCCGCTATCGAGGGCGCAACATCACGCGGCGAGACAGCATCCAATTTGACCTGCACCGCATCGCCAATGATCTGCTCGAACAAGACTCAAACACAAAGGAATGATCTCATGAAATCCGATGAATCACTTACCTGGATACTCTACGACATCTCCAATGACAAAAATCGCCGACATGTGGTCAAAGCCTGTAAAGAAGCTGGCCTCTATCGCGTTCAAAAATCCGTCTTTCTCGGCACGGTCAAACACAATCGTCTGGACGAGCTTTCAATGCGTATTGAAGACCAGATCGATGAAGAAACCGACAGCGTGTACATCTTTCCCATGTGCGCGATGGACTTTCGCAAAGTGATCCTGCAAGGCCAGGCATTTGACGAAAAGCTGGTTACTGATGATGTGAGGAGCATGTTCTTGTGAGCGATACCGAAACAACCACCATGATCACGCCGTCAGAGGTAATTGAGCATATCTACTGTCCGCGCTTCACCTACTACATGAATGTGCTCAACATCCCGCAGTTTGAAGACCGCCGCTTCAAAGTGCTCAAAGGCCGCGAAGTCCACAAACGCCGCGAAACAGAAAACCGATTTTACTTGCGCAAGAAAATCGGCGTTGTTGACCGCGATCTCAATGTGTATCTGGCATCGCCCGGCCTCGGCGTGCGCGGAGTTGTAGATGAAGTCTTGACTTTGGAAGATGGCAGTCTCGCGCCTCTGGATTACAAATATTCACCCTATCGCGAACACGCTTTCAAAACCCATCGCATCCAAATTATACTCTACGGGCTACTGGCCCGCGAAGCCTATCAAAAGCCCGTGACCCGTGGATATATTGCCTACATTCGCAGTGGAAGTCGCCTGGCAGAAGTCCCGATTGGAGAGGCAGAAGAAATTACCGCACAACAAATTGTGGCTGAAATTCTCGACATTATTCAAACCGGGCGACTGCCCAAAAAGACACCTCACCGCGCCAAGTGTGGCGACTGTTGCTACAAAAATATTTGTGTATAAAAACAACAATGGCGTAATCCATTGAAAATCAAGATGTTGGAAAAATTCCATTCTGCAAAGGAGAGCAAAATGTCTGTGTTTAGAAGTGAAAAAGGTGTATCAAATCGAGATTTTGTCCGTCAGTCAATTCGCGTAACCTGTTGTCGTTTCAAACGATATACATAAAATGCGATTCAGAAGGATATTCCACCAGAACAAGGATTGAAACAATCGACAACAACAGCGGTGCATCTTCATATTGGCATTCAGAAGGATATTCCACCAGAACAAGGATTGAAACCCATGTGTTGCCCCCTTCAAAAAGCGCAAGCCCATCTCATTCAGAAGGATATTCCACCAGAACAAGGATTGAAACAACTGTCAAGGTCGGGGTACACTTTAATCAGCGATTCCATTCAGAAGGATATTCCACCAGAACAAGGATTGAAACATTGATTGGGATGGTGCAATTACGGACTATCACAAGATTCAGAAGGATATTCCACCAGAACAAGGATTGAAACCAGGGTCTGTATGCACTTCCAATATACGTGCGACCACATTCAGAAGGATATTCCACCAGAACAAGGATTGAAACCGTAGGCGTGGCGTGTTAATAAATATCCCTGCATCTAAATTCAGAAGGATATTCCACCAGAACAAGGATTGAAACCGCCTGTGGTTGTGTGTGAACCAGCCGGGAGACTTTAATTCAGAAGGATATTCCACCAGAACAAGGATTGAAACAAATGTTGGCCCCATTGCTCAACATCCCCGATATAATTCAGAAGGATATTCCACCAGAACAAGGATTGAAACCTTCTTTGGAGACAACTTCTAAAATCGCGGCGGTGAGATTCAGAAGGATATTCCACCAGAACAAGGATTGAAACGCCTTGTGTGGCGAATAGTCTGCGGCAGCGCGTCCGCATTCAGAAGGATATTCCACCAGAACAAGGATTGAAACACGTGGGTAAGATGAGTTCGATCATATATTCGGTTTGGTCTTATTCAGAAGGATATTCCACCAGAACAAGGATTGAAACCCATAAAAAAATAACGCGGCTGTGCAGCTTGTAAGCCACATTCAGAAGGATATTCCACCAGAACAAGGATTGAAACGACCTGAGACGCGGTTTAACACCCTGAGCACAAGCCACATTCAGAAGGATATTCCACCAGAACAAGGATTGAAACGGAATACTCGAGTACACGAAAGGGGCGAAAAATGATATTCTCAGAGGTATTCCAACAGAACAAGGATTGAAACGGAGGTGACGAATGAATGCTGTGGAGCAGATGTGGTCATTCTCAGAGGTATTCCAACAGAACAAGGATTGAAACTGCCATATAAGGGATACACCATCGAAGATGCTTCTGTATTCTCAGAGGTATTCCAACAGAACAAGGATTGAAACTAGAAGTAGTACGTCTTAGATGCGCTATAGTCGGTAATTCTCAGAGGTATTCCAACAGAACAAGGATTGAAACGTAGGAGCCGGTCTTGCAATGCCTGAAGCCGTGATATTCTCAGAGGTATTCCAACAGAACAAGGATTGAAACTCTCCCGGACTTTCTTGCTCCTGCTCGGGAAAAGGCTATTCTCAGAGGTATTCCAACAGAACAAGGATTGAAACCGTTTACGGCCGCGACAAAATCAACATCCGTGTAATTCTCAGAGGTATTCCAACCAACACTTCGGACAGTTTTTCAAAATTTGGACCTTTATAATCCATAAATCCTTAATTTACAATAATTTATGAAATTTATAGACACTTCTGTAAACTATTGTAAATACGTAACTTACAAAAAGTGTCCGAACTATTGCCAACAGAACAAGGATTGAAACGTCTCTGTCTAATGCTGACAGACTGATGAGCCGTGCCCTAAATCAGTACTTCCATCAGAACAAGGATTGAAACCGTTTTGGGTTGCGTTTTGTCTCTTTTTGCAGGCGATATACTCTCCCTTTTTATGGTCGGTGTAGCTCAACCTGGTAGAGCAGCACCCGGTTTCACCAATTGAGGGGCTGGATGCGACACCTGTTGGTGCGTATTTGTACCCGTCCCTGGAGGCCGGATGCGTGTAGCGGGTTCGAGTCCCGTCACGATCATAGAGGGGTATATCGCCTGCCAAACTCATAAGGACGTTCCACCAAAACAAGGGTTGAAACTTCAAAAACCCCTATATTGGTTATCTCATCAGTGCCATGTGGCCCAACTGGCTGACCGAGAGGCACCAGCGCGCTGGACCTGTCCAGCGCGGGCAGGGCAAGGGGTGGCGGGCGGGGTTTAGCTCGCCGCTCTTCGGTGCGGGTTCGAGTCCCGCCGTGTCACTGGTGACATATTTTTTTTAGTCAGAACAAGGATTGAACCATTATAACAAGCCTTGAATCGTCAACATTACTTCCTCTACAGAGGTATTCCAATAGAACAAGAATCGGACCTTGCATTGCGGTCCGTTTTACCATATTCTTATTTTGCTCGGTGGTACTAGTGCATCGTGGCGTAAGTAATGCCCCATATAGAAGTGAACAGCAAAACCGTCTGGATTGCGGCTTTAAGCGTGCCGCAATGACAATCGCAAGTAAAATTGATATGACCAGATTCTTTTGCCGAGATGCACTAGACAGACTCAATTTTGTCCTATACCTTCAGATAGACGCTGTCCGCAACCAACCCAATAGGAGAATCGCCATGGTCGCGACTTATGTTGATGTAACGATCCGCAATCCCGCGGACCGACAACGCAGCTGGACCGGCAAATTTTTAGTCGATACTGGCGCGTTCGACTCGCTCGTGCCGAGGGTGCGTCTTGAAGAAATTGGACTTGAACCGAGGGGTAGTCGCGATTACGTACTTGCAGACGGAAATCCTGTGGCCATGGATATAACCATCGCCGAAATCGAATTCGAGGGAGAAATCGTCGGTGGGACTATTGTGTACGGAGAAGAAGGAGCGGAACCATTGCTCGGTGTTACCGCTTTGGAATCCGGTGGCTTCGAGGTTGACAATGAAGAACTTAAGCGGCTACCGGCCGTTCTGCTAAAGGCTGCTCATGGCTTTGTCCAAGGCGATATATAACATGAACGACAATGACAACAATGGCTTTGTGGGCGGTTTTATCAAAGGTTTTTGCATCGTCTTTTTTGGTGGTATAATTATCGTCCTTATTCTAATTGCCCTGGCCCTGGGTTAAAGGGCCAGATTAGGAGATTCTTCGACTCCGCTGCGCTCCGCTCAGAATGACAGGGCAATAGATCATAGCCGGGGAGGGGCAGAAGGAGTTTTAAAACAGCTTCTAAGAAACGAGTAAAGAAAAATAACGAAAAAGACCTACAGACAGAGGCTAACTGACTAACAAAAAAGCCGACGCGCAAACGTCGGCTTTTTTTGTTTTCCCAATTCATCGCTCAAGACGAACTTTCCGGAGGGGCTTCGAGGCGATAAACAGAGGTAATATTGGGAATCTTGCGAAGATTTTGCAGGAGTTCTTCGAGGTGGTCGGCATCTTTGATCTCCACCTGGAATTGATCGTTAATTTCCTCGCGCCTGGTCTCGATACTGGCACCTACAATGGGGATACCGAGATTGGACATAACCTGTGTCATATCGGACAACAAATTGGTGCGATCCTGGCCCATAACCTGGATGGTTGCAGTAAAAGTCTCTGTCTGATCGGTTTCCCAATCGAGCGCGACCACGCGACCGGGGTCAGAAGACAAATTGGGCAAATTGGAACACCCCCGGCGATGGACAGATATACCGCGTCCGCGCGTGACAATGCCAATGACCGGATCGCCCGCAATGGGATTGCAGCACCGGGCATACTGGATCATCAAATCGTTCAACCCGTGAATGCGCAGAGCATTCGCATTTTTTTCCCGGCTCTCTTTTTGAACATCGCCAAGAGGCTTGCGCGCCGTGGGAAAGATCTGATTGATAAATTTGCCAATTGAAATATCGCCATTGCCTATCGCGGCAAAAAGATGATCGGTACCTTCTTGTTTCAGTGCGCCGGCTACTCTTTTCAGTTCCGCATTGCTCGCGCGTTTGCGCCGCTGTCGCAACTCGCGATCCACCATATCGCGCCCCAATCGAACGCTCTGATTAAAAGCCTCTTCGCGCAGAACCCGTCGAATACAACTTCGCGCTTTGGCACTCTTGACAAAATCGAGCCAATCTCGGTGCGGATGCTGGTGCGGCGACGTAATAATCTCAACCGTCTGCCCCGTCTCAAGCGGCGTAGAAAGTGGCACCATCTGGTCGTCAATGCGGGCACCCACGCAGCGATTGCCAATTTCGGTATGCACTGCAAAGGCAAAATCGACGGGTGTGGCCTCATCGGGAAGCTGAATCAAATCGCCCTGGGGCGTAAAAACATAAATCTCATTTGAAAAGAGATCAACCTTGAGTTCCTCGATAATTTCTTGAGGATCTGATGTCTCCCCCTGCCACTCGAGCATATTGCGAAGCCCATCTATTTGTTGATCGAGCTCCGACCTTTCTGGAGAACCCTCTTTGTAAAGCCAGTGTGCTGCAATACCCTCTTCTGCTGTTTGGTGCATCTCGTGGGTGCGTATCTGCACCTCGATCATCAATCCGCGAGGGCCTATCACCGTCGTGTGCAAAGACTGATACATATTGCTCTTGGGCGTTGCAATAAAGTCCTTAAACCGGGGCATAACCGGTGTATAGAGCGAGTGAATCATACCAAGAACGTGATAACATTCCTGAACCGTATCGACCAGTATGCGGATGGCTAACAGATCGTAGATATCTTCAAAAGCTTTGCTCCGCGTTTGCATCTTCCGGTGAATACTGAAGAAATTTTTGGGACGTCCCGTGATCTCTGCTCGAATATTTTCTTTTTTGAGAATTTTTTGCAGCGGCACGCGCATTTCTTCGATATACGCCTCGCGTTCTCGTCTCTTGAGGCGAATCTTTTCTCTAATACCGCGATACGCTTCGGGATCGAGCCACTTGAGGGACAGATCTTCAAGCTCCCACCGAATACGCGCAATCCCCAAACGGTGCGCCAGAGGCGCGTAAATATCGAGACTCTCGCGCGCCATGCGCTCGCGCGTTTCAGGGGGCAGGGGATCCAGCGTGCGCATATTGTGCAGACGTTCGCAAAACTTAATGAGAACAACGCGCAAGTCGTTGATCATAGACAGAAACATCTTGCGGAAATTCTCGGCTTGCTGTGCCTCTTGCGATTGGAAGGACAGATCTTTGATTCTCGTGACACCGTCAACCAGATCGGCAATATGGGAACCAAAATGACGCGCGATTTGTGCATAGGTCGCCGTACCGTGCGCTATGGTATCGTGCAAAATACCAGCCACCAGAGTTGCAGTATCCTGATTGAGATCTATCAGGATGCGACCAACCTCAAGCCCGTGTACAATATACGGCTGGCCCGACTTGCGAAATTGGTCCTGGTATGCCTTTTTGGCAAAATAAAAGGCGCGGGTCAAGAGTTTTACATTGTGATTGGAACGGCTTTGAAGAGCATGTTGGAGAAATGCGTCAAAGATGGGATCATTCGCGAGGGTTTTTTGGGGGAGTGTAGGCACGGCAACCTCCGCTATTTGAATTAAAAATTGAAGGGGGCGGGGACAATGAACTGGTCTGAACTACGACCAGTTGTACACCGCTTCTTAATTCCTAATTCTTAATTCCTAATTATATCATCACGCCCAGGTAATTAACCTCGTCTCACATATTGAATTGAGGTCCTGATGGTGTGGGCGAATGCGAACCGTATAGCCCCATCGGCCGCTTTTTTGCAAAGGCAGATGCCCCACAAAAGTGTGGGAATCCACGAGCACCATGGACAGCGACTCGCCCTGAACAATCTGCCCTTCTGTGCCGACCTGCCCGTGAAAAATTTCGACAGCAACATCCTCTACGGTCAAGTCGCCCAGCGCGACCTCCGCACAAATCTCGACCTTGTCGCCCACATGTGGTGTTTGCGCCTGGCCCGACGTTACAGAACGGACCGCGACATCTCTCCACCCATGGCGAATTCTATCTTTCCATTCGGCCAGAGCACTGGCTCTCGCGCCATTGTTATCCGAGAGATTTTTTGATCGCGCATGCGCCTTCAAATAGAACCGCTCGGTATATTCCTGCACCATGCGGTGGGTATTGAACTTTGGACACAACACGCGCATGGCATTTTTCATCCGGGCAATCCAGCCTCTGGGCACCCCATCCACACCGCGATCATAAAAAAGCGGCACGGCTTCTTTCTCGAGAATATTGTAAATTGCCCGCGCTTCAATCTGGTTTTGATACGTCGGATCGTCGTATTCTTTGCCGTGTCCGATCTCCCAGCCCAATTCCGGTTGATAGGCTTCTGCCCACCAGCCATCGAGCACACTGAGATTTAACGCGCCATTGGCAACGGCTTTCATGCCACTGGTACCGCTCGCTTCCTGGGGTCTCATCGGCGTATTCAGCCAGATATCGACCCCCTGCACGAGATAACGCGCCACGCACATATCGTAATTCTCGATAAAAACCAGACGGCGATGGAGATACTCGCGCTGCGTAAGACTGAAAATTTCCTGGATAAATTCTTTCCCCGCATGATCCTGAGGGTGCGCTTTGCCCGCAAAGATAACCTGAACGGGACGTTCCTCATTGCACAGGATGCGCGTGAGCCTTTCGAGATCGTGAAACAAAAGCGTTGCGCGTTTATAAGTCGCAAAACGCCTGGCAAATCCAATCGTAAGCGCATCGGCAGTCAGGACTTCGTCGGCGCGCGCCATATCGATTGAAGACGCTGTTTCTCGCTGCAACTGCTTTCTGAGACGCTGCCGCGCAAATGCAACGAGGCGTTCTCTCCTGCGCTCGTGGACGCGCCAGAGCTCTTCGGGCGGAATGTGGTCTATTGTCTCCCACACACTCTGATCGTGTGGTTCCTCCAGGCGCCGAGGCCCCATGTAATTGTCTTCAAGAGCGCGCATTTGTTGCGAGATATGGGAGGCTATGTGAACGCCATTGGTAATGGACTCGATGGGTATTTCATTTTTGGGCAACCCGGGCCACAGCGACTGCCACATCTTGCGCGAGACCTCGCCGTGGAGTTTGCTAACGCCATTGCGATAGGATGAAAGCCTGAATGCGAGCACCGTCATATTAAAACCATCGCTGACATTATTGGGGTTCTCCCGCCCCAAAGCGAGGAATGCGGGCATGGAAAGACCGAGGTCATGCGCGTAGGACCTGAAGTATTTCTCGATCAGAGAAACGGGAAAAACATCGTGCCCGGCGGGAACGGGGGTATGGGTCGTAAAAACGTGACCTGCCGACGTGTACTCTGCGGCCTGATCAAATGTGGCACCATTATTGTGCATCGCCTGCCGGATGCGTTCCAGCCCCAGAAAAGCCGAATGCCCTTCATTCATGTGGCATACGGTGGGCTGTATGCCCAATGCGTTGAGCGCGCGCACGCCGCCAATACCCAGCAGAATTTCCTGCCGGATGCGCGTTTCACTGTCTCCACCGTAAAGTTGTGCCGTAATTTCGCGGATGGAGGGTGGGTTTTCCATCAAATTGGTATCGAGCAAGTACAGGGGAATGCGTCCAACCTGCACTTTCCATATCCGCACCCGCGCTTCTGCTTCGGGAAATGCGAGGGTAATAGTGACATCCTGACCGCGTTCATCGCGGACAATCTGGACGGGCAGCGCGTAGTAGTCATTTTCGAGATATTCTTCTTGTTGCCAACCGTCATTTGTGAGGTACTGGTTGAAATAGCCGTGTTGATACAGCAGGCCCACCGCAGAAAATGGCAACCCCAGTGTACTCGCAGACTTGAGATGATCCCCGGCCAACACCCCCAGACCGCCCGAATAAATCGGCAGGCTTTCGGTGAGACCAAACTCCGCAGAGAAATAGGCAATTTGAATATCGGACGCTGTTTTGCCATGGGCAGAATGGAAATAGGTCTCCCCATCCATAAATGCGCGGAAAGACTCGGAGACACGCTTAAAATGCGCCCTGAATCCCGGATTTTCAGAGAGTTGATTGAGGCGTTCCTGGCTGATGTCATTGAGCATACGCACCGGGTTGTGATAAACTGTTTCCCATGTAATAGGATCAATGCGTCTAAAGAGATCCATCGTATCGGGATCCCAGGCCCAGCGCAAGTTGTAAGCCAGTGCCTCAAGACCCTGAAGAGCTTTGGGCAGCGAGGGTTTGACGACAAATGTAGAAATTGGTTTCACAGGGTTTTGTCTCCTCTACCAGTTCCGAAGTATCTGATCTACAAATTCCGGGACTTCATCCGTGAAATACATGGCGGCGACAAAGACCCCGAAGAGAACATAGACCCCGATTACGGTAAACATAATAATCTTTTTGCGCTTGCTCATTTTGGTACGCGACCCAGATCTGAGATCGCGCGGTTGTTTGAGGAAGGTTTCTGACTTGTCCTCATCATCAGAGGACGCTTCCGACGGTGCTTCCGCCTCTTCTACTTCTTCAGTACTTTCTTCCGAGGCTTCTTCCTCAGCCTCGGTTTCCTCTGCGTCTGCAGGTGTGTCCGATGCCACCTCTTCCTCTAATTCGGCTATGTCGAACACATGCTCTATTTTTTCGATAAGCGTTTTGTCTTCAAATGGTCTTTCAACCATGCCGTAAACACCCTGTTCCAGGAGTGCTTTGGCTTCTGCTTCCTCGACGGGAAACGATACCACAATCACCGGCACCTCAAAGCCTTCTTCGCGGATAAATTTGATGAGGACATCGCCGCTAATGATCGGCATCTCGAGGTTGAGCAACACCAGGTCGGGCTGTCCGTGCGCGATCGCGTCAATCGCTTCGACCCACGTTGTCGCGCTCTGTACCTGATAATCATTGGATTCGAGAATCTTGACAATCCGTTCAACAGCGGCTTCTTCACTGTCAATAGTCAAAATTTTTGTCATACTGTCCCCCTGTGCGTAGTAGGGAAAATACTGGCGATTGGAAGTATAAAACGAATGAAGTCCAATGACAAGGATTTTCCCTCATCGCAATCACATGGTGAGTTCTCTCTTGATGGGTGAACGTGTGTATAGTATATTGCAATGCCAATGAAAACCAGAGGATTTTTTTATGGAAACAAAAAATATCGTCGTAAAGGGTGCGCGAGTACACAATTTGCAAAATATAGATCTGACGTTGCCTCGACACGCGCTAATATGTTTTACAGGCGTTTCCGGTTCGGGCAAGTCATCGCTGGCTTTTGATACCATCTATGCCGAAGGTCAACGGCGTTATGTAGAGTCCCTATCGGCGTATGCGCGTCAATTTTTGGGCCAAATGGAAAAACCCGAAGTCGATCAGATTACGGGATTGTCACCAACGATTTCCATCGAACAAAAGACCGCAGGGCGCAATCCCCGCTCAACCGTGGGCACAATGACCGAAATCTACGACTATTTGCGCGTGTTATTTGCGCGAATTGGCACCCCCCATTGCGTACATGACAACACGCCAATTGGGGCGCAAACCCGCGACGGCATTGTGGATCGGATTATGGCATTGGGTGAAGGCACGCGCATTCACATACTATCTTCTCTCGTACAGGGGCGAAAAGGGGAGTATCACGACCTGTTTGAAAACTTGCAAAAAGAGGGATATATCCGCGTGCGCGTGGATGGACAGATCGCAACATTGACCCAGACCCCGAAATTGGAGCGCTACAAAAGACACGATATCGAGGTCGTGATTGATCGGGTTATCGCAAAAAAAACAATGCGAGGGCGCATAGGCGAAGCCGTCGATGCCGGTCTCATAATGGGCAAAGGGGCGATAATTGTCAGCGCAGAGGGTGAAAATGACCTCCTCTTGAGCACGCACTTTTCCTGTCCCACCTGTGGACGCAGCGCACAGGAACCCGTGCCGCAATTATTCTCATTCAACAGCCCGCAGGGCATGTGCCCCGGCTGTCGCGGTTTGGGCACGCGCTTTGCAATGGATCTGGCAAAAGCCATCCCCAATCCCGAATTATCTGTGATAGAGGGCGCTATAGCGCCGCTGGGCGTGCCCAAAAATCGGTGGAAATCTCACTATTACGCGGGCGTTTTGAAGCGCCATGGTGCAGATTTGCAAACGCCATGGAAACGCATCTCACCAGAGGGACAACGGGCATTATTATACGGCATAGATGGCAAAATGACCTTTGAATGGCGCCGCAGCAATGGCAGCGTAAAACGCCATCGCGATGGGTTTGAAGGCATCCTGCCACCAATGGAGCGGCAATTTGCCGAGGGGCGAAGTCCCGTGGTGCGCAAACGTCTCGCGCCTTTCATGCGCGTGGGCCTGTGTCCCGTATGCGAAGGTACGCGCTTGAAATCTGAAGCCCTATCCGTCAAAATCGAAGGACAAACGCTGCCCGATGTCACGGCGATGACGGTCGATCGCGCGCACGCCTTTTTTCAGAGCCTCAAATTGACCGAGATTCAGGCGCGGATCGCCGAAGACGCCCTGAAAGAAATTCGCGGGCGATTGAAATTTCTCCTCGATGTGGGTCTCGATTATCTCACACTCAATCGCACGGCACCCACGCTCTCCGGCGGCGAGGCGCAACGCATTCGTCTCGCCAGCCAGATCGGATCTGGATTGGTCGGTGTGACTTATGTACTGGACGAACCGTCAATTGGCCTGCACCACCGCGACAATCGGCGGTTGCTCGACGCCCTGTGCCGCCTGCGAGATGTGGGCAATACCGTAATCGTCGTCGAACACGACGAAGACACGATGCGCCGCGCAGACCGGGTGATAGACTTTGGACCAGGTCCCGGGCACCTCGGTGGTCGGGTAGTCGCCCAGGGATCGTGGAAACAGGTGGCGAGAAGAACCCGCTCGGTAACGGGAGCTTATCTCGCGGGAAAAGAGAAAATAGCAGTACCCAAAAGGCGACCCGTGTCGCATCGCGGCTTATGGATTCGAGGCGCACACCACAATAATCTCAAAAATATCGACGTAAAAATTCCCGTCGGCATATTTACCTGTGTCACGGGCGTGTCCGGATCGGGAAAATCATCGCTGATTGCCGATATTCTCTATCCCGCTCTCGCGCGAGAACTGAACCGCGCAGAGACGGAAACAGGCGCGCACCGCTGCATTGAGGGCATAGACCTCCTGGATAAAGTCATTGAGATCAACCAGCAACCCATCGGGCGCACGCCGCGCAGCAATGCCGCGACATATACGGGTGTCTTTGATCCCATCCGAAAATTATTTGCCGAGTTGCCCGAGTCAAAAGTACGGGGATATAAACCCGGGCGCTTCAGTTTTAATGTAAAGGGCGGGCGGTGCGAAGCGTGTAAGGGCAATGGCGCAAATCTTGTCGAAATGGATTTCCTCGCCGATGTGTGGGTGACATGTCCCGTGTGTGAGGGGCGCCGTTTTAATCGCGAGACCCTAAGCGTGAAATACAGGGGCAAGTCCATTGCCGATGTGCTGGCAATGGAAGTCGAAGAGGCGCATCTGTTTTTTCAGGCAATCCCCGGCATTCATCGCATTCTCCAAACCCTAATCGATGTGGGAATGGGCTACGTCAAATTGGGCCAGCCCGCGCCAACGCTTTCCGGCGGCGAAGCACAACGAGTCAAGCTGTCAAAAGAACTGTGCCGCAGAAGCACGGGCCAAACCCTGTACATCCTGGACGAGCCGACAACGGGCCTGCATTTTGCCGATATACAAAATCTCTTAAACGTATTGCATCGGCTCGCGGATATGGGCAATACAGTGGTGGTTATTGAACACAATCTGGATGTGATCAAAACCGCCGATTGGGTCATCGACCTGGGACCTGAAGGCGGCGAAGACGGGGGACAAATTATAGCAGAAGGCACACCCGAACACCTGACGTGCGCTCCCAACTCTCACACGGGACGCGCGCTTGGCGAGGTATTGTCGCGCACACCGCCTGTACCTGTGAAAAACGGCAAAGCGCGAAGCGCCAATGGCCAGGTGCATACAATTGACGTTGTAGGTGCGCGGGAGAACAATTTGCAAAATGTGGATGTATCCATCCCCCGCGAAAAAATGACCGTGATCTCCGGCGTTTCGGGTTCGGGAAAATCTTCTCTAACACTCGACACAATTTACGCCGAGGGACAGCGGCGATATGTCGAATCCCTATCGGCGTATGCGCGGCAGTTTTTGGGACAAATGCCCAAACCAAAGGTAGATCGCGTGGTGGGCTTATCCCCCGCGATTGCCATTGAACAAAAAGCCGCGAGCAAAAACCCGCGCTCGACCGTGGGCACGGTGACAGAGGTTTACGATTATCTGCGGGCACTCTACGCATTATTGGGCGATACCTATTGTCCAGATTGCGATGTATTGGCGGGCAGTCAGTCCGTACGGGAAATTGTAGCGCGCGTACTAAAGATGGACCGGCGTCTCTACCTTCTCGCACCCGTAGAACTCGGCAAAGGCGAGGATTATACCAGTTTGATCAACCGCTTTCGCCGCGAAGGTTATTTGCGCGGCAGACTCAATGGCGATGTCTTCAACCTGTCAAACCCACCCGAGATCGATTACAGACAGACTCACAGGCTCGAAATCCTGATAGATCGCGTGATCGCAGAAAAAAAGAATCGCAAACGCATCGCGGATTCCGTCGAAATCGCGCTGGATATTTCAGGGGGCATTTTGATCGTCGCATCGCCCGACGATAGCCAAGAGACGCGATTTAGCCAGTATCTCTCGTGTCCATCCTGCGGGCGCAGTTTTGAGACAATAACCCCTCAGCATCTATCATTTAACAGCGCTGAAGGCTGGTGTTTGTCGTGCGAAGGACTGGGAACGCAGCGCGGCATGGGCATTCACACGCTAATCCCCGATATTCACAAATCACTGTCCGAAGGTGCAGTGCTTCCGTGGGGAAAGGTAGAACCGCACACACAATTGGGCAACATGCTATCTGCGGTCGGCAAAGCCGCGGGCTTTGACCTGCACACCCCTTTTGCACAGATAGCAGCGGAGGGACAACACGCGATCTTATACGGTTTGGGAACGCAGTGGTTAAAAACCTCTGAAAATCTCTCATTCCAATTCAAGGGCCTGTTTCCGACAATTGAGACCCTGGTGCGGCAAGCGCCGCGGTTTCGGCGGCTGATGGGCGAATTTATTCAGGATGTGCCGTGTCCGTCCTGCAAGGGATATCGCCTGAAACCGGAAAGTGCCGCAATAAAGCTATTCGGCAAAACAATGTCCCAACTGGTAGCGATGCCCATCCGCGAAGTACGCGCATGGTTCGATGCAATGGTTCTGGAAGGACAGGCGCGCGAGGCCGCCGCAGAGGTATTGCACGAAATCCAGAGCCGCTTGCGGTTTCTCTACGAAGTGGGCCTGGGATATTTGAACCTGGGACGGCGAGCACCCACGCTTTCGGGTGGCGAGGCACAGCGCATTCGCCTGGCCAGTCAGATCGGTTCCGGTCTGACCGGAGTGCTCTATGTGCTCGACGAGCCGACAATTGGCCTGCACCAGCGCGACAACCACCAGTTATTGGCGGCATTGGCGCGGTTGCGCGATCTGGGCAATTCTCTACTTGTTGTCGAACATGACCGCGAGACCCTGAACCGGGCGGATCACATTCTGGACTTTGGGCCGGGCGCGGGTGTTGAAGGCGGGCGCGTTGTAGCTGCGGGCAATCCGCGCAAATTAAAAACCGACAACGGTTCGATAACCGCGCATTATCTCGCGGGCGATTTGCAAATTGAGGTACCCGGTGTGCGGCGAGACCCTGGACGTGGATCGCTTTCTGTGGTAGGCGCGCGGCATAACAACTTAAAAAATGTCGATGTATCATTTCCGCTGGGCACCTTGACCTGCGTGACCGGCGTATCGGGTTCGGGCAAGAGTTCGCTCGTCAATGACGTACTTTTCGGCGCGCTTGCCGCCCGCGTGAATCGCGCACAAAAAGCCTGGGGAGAACACGACGATGTACTGGGGTTGGAACTCATCGACAAAGTGATCAATATCGACCAGACACCCATTGGCTATTCGCCGCGCAGCAATCCCGCGACTTATGTCAAGGTGTTCGACAAAATACGCACCCTGTATGCCAGTTTGCCAGACGCCCAGGTGCGCGGATTTAAGACCGGGCATTTCAGCTTTAATCACAAACGCGGGCGGTGCGATGCCTGTGCGGGCCTGGGCGCGCGCCGTATTGAGATGCACTTCTTGCCCGATGTGTGGATCACATGTGAAAGTTGTGGCGGAAAGCGCTACAACCGCGACGTGATTGACATAACCTACAAGGGTGCCTCCATTGCCGATGTTCTGGAGATGACCGTAGCCGAGGCCCTATCGCATTTTACCCATGTGCCCGGCATCCAGCGCTCACTCCAAACCCTTTTTGACGTGGGCCTGGGCTATATCAAAATGGGACAGGCTTCGACCACGCTCTCGGGCGGCGAAGCCCAGCGCGTGAAATTGGCGCGCGAGTTGGCGCGACCGAGCACGGGCAAAACCGTGTATATCCTCGACGAACCGACAACGGGACTGCACTTTGCCGACATCCAGAAACTGCTCGACGTGCTCAATCGCCTCGTCAACGCGGGCAATACCGCGATCGTAATCGAACACAATCTGGATGTAATCAAAACCGCCGATTGGGTCATCGACCTGGGGCCAGAAGGTGGAGAAGACGGTGGCGATTTAATTGCTTGCGGAACACCTGAAGATGTGGTATCTGTTACAGCTTCGCACACCGGACGGTTTTTGAAAGATGTATTGGCAGGTATTGAAACAGGATAATGCAGTTCAAGAAAATCCATAGACCTCCTTTATAAAACAAAAAATTTGCTATAGCAAAAAATAATATATATTATTTGTGTGAAACATAAATCAATGGTTCGGACACTTTTCGATAGATTTTTAACCAGCCAAAAATTCTAAGTTTCTATAAAACAAAGGTTTATAGAAGGGTCTGTTTTTTTATCAAACTCAGGGTGCAGACCTAAGTAGAAAATAAAACATCTGGCCTCATCTAACTTGTTGATTTCAAAGAACCTTCTACAGCCAAAAACTGTCCGAAGTATTGATAAATAATAGGAGGTATTTATGTCTGCTATGCAGATTCCCCATTTCAAAGAGCGGAAGGCTACCCAAGTTGCCGCCTTACTGATAAAGCACAATGGCGGTCAAAGCATTGACAAGTACAAACTCCTCAAACTGATCTACCTTGTCGATAGAAAGGCATTGGAGCTTTGGGGACACTCTGTAACTTATGATACACCAGCGAATTTTCCGTACGATCCCACTGGTCCCGGTCCCACTCCCAGCCATACTTATGACCTTATTGATCCACCAAAGAGAAATCTAAAGGAGACCTCTTCCACCTCCAGCTATTGGTCTCAATTTTTTTCAAACTACGGAGGCACCGTTAGTCTACTTGGTTCATGTCCGGGTGTAGGGGATCTCTCCCCTGCTGAGATCGGTTTGATCCATGAAATCTTTGAGGAATTTGGACATAAAACTTTTGGAGAATTGAAAGAATCCCTTCAGGCATTACCCGAGTCTAAAGATACAGAAGGATCGTCTGGACCAATAAAATGGGAAACACTCCTTCAGGCCGTAGGCTGGACAGGTGAAGACTTAGAAGAAGTGAAAAAAGATCTCACATTTAAAGCGAAATTTGAAACCTTTGTCGGGGCAAGATAAGCATGGGATTAGCGGGTACCTGTGTTATTTGCCCTGATTGGGGAGGCGAGCATTTATGTATATTTTTGACAGACTTTGTAAATGACAGAAGAAGAGAACCAAAAACCATCATTGTGAATGTCACATCGTGGACTGTAAGAAAAGAACAAACGCTCATACTCTATCCAGGCGAGCATCCTTTTATCATAAAAAAATCAGTCATTGCCTATGATAATGCCCTCTTACTTGCAGAATGGCAGGTCGAACACCTCTTATCTAACGGAAAGGAACAGCCATCAGTCTCTGAAGAACTATTGCGGAAAATTGGTGAAGGGCTTCTCAGGTCACCCTTTACATTAACAAATGTAAGAGATTTCTACGAACAATATTCTCAGAATATAGGCAAGCCTGAAAAATAGTCTCTAATACGAAACTATTCAAGGTTTTCCGGTCAACCTCATCCATTTATCTTTTACTGCTGCGAGTATTCTTTGCAGTATCCGCTTCCACCACACCCTCTCTTTCAGTTTTCTCTTTATATCCCATTCTTTTTCTTGCCTATCTCTTATTCTTCCAGCCATTACTTCTTCAGGCGACCAAGCTCTGCACCACTGAGTCCTGCTTTCTCGAATAATGTAATGGCTTCCACAGGGCAATCGCCAATTCCCGACTGATGGCCGTAAGCTTACTGTTTCTCCGTCGTATTCAATTCTCCAGTCACTACGCCCTAATGGCAAACTTACTTCAGCTTTGCATCCACATGCACATAAATGCTCTGTCAGCCGGTGTTTTATCGAGATGTATACCTTCCCTCTCTCCATCACATCCGGCATGTCCTCTACCCATTCTGTTTCCCATCTCACTGTTCTCACTTTTATCCTTTCCCTTTTTTTCCCAACAGTATCCGTCCAGTGCTTACGGAGTAGAGTATGCTATCAATTCCATTCTCTCTTTCGTTTCGATACACATCTCTTATCGCCTTCCATTCTGTGATTGCCAGTGCCGCACCTAGCATATTTAGCTCTGCTGTTTGCACGTTACCATATACCTGATTGGCTTGTTCCTCTTCTCTATCCCGAATTCCGTTTCCCTCTTTTCCCACATCCTTTGGTCTGTATTGCGTTTCTACTTTTACCATTCCACCTATCTGGTCGTTGTTATCGCCTTCTATATCCAGCCCTAACCCAACACTTATATGTAGCACTCCCATTTCGTTGCATTTATTTTGGATCTTTCTCCTGCTGTTCAGACAGTCCACCGCAATAAAGACAGTTGTGCATTTCGCCAAACATTTCAGCGTCTCATCATCTATTCGCTTCTCATGTATGTATATCCCTTCTTCCCGCACTGCCGCATACCGTTCTCGATGCCATTCTACCTTACTCTTCCCACTCCCAAGTTCCTCTATCCTTGCTGCTCCTGCTATTCTGAACGCGTTGTGTTGCTCCAAAACATCGTCATCGTACAAGTGTAGCTCTTTAATGTTTGTTTTGGCTAGTATGTCAACGAGGTACGACCCACTCCCTCCTACTCCTACCACCGCCACTATCTCGTCCTCGATTCTCTGTTCTATCCCTCTTATCCCGTTTCGATACGCGCTTGTATCTACGTATTTGAACCTTGTCTTTGATTCGACCTCTGGATCCCCACCTGCCCTTGCCGCCTCCAAAATTCCCGGGCGTTTGGTTTCCGCTTCACCGCCAACTTCTTGCACGTAAGTTTCTATTTTTTCTTGGTAGTCTCTGTACCCACGACTGCCTCCTTTACTCTTTGGCTTTCTTGACCACTGCATGTATACCGTGATTCCTTCTCCTAATTCTTGTCCTGTGTCCCACTTTCCGCAACTCAAGTATGGCTCCATACTTTCCCCGCTTGCCCTGTGCGGTGTTTCACCTGTCCACCACACTGTATGATCGCTCGGAGGTCTGGTCTTATCGCCCGCAAGGTCCAGACTCGTTACTATATCTCCCTTACCAATGTCTCCATTTTGCTTTACGTACGGTATCCCCTCTACTAGCAGGTAGGCTCCGCGTATTTTTACGCGGTAGCCTGCCTCTACTAGTTCGGATAGGTCGTTATTATGACTTATCAGTAAATTTGACATCAAACCTCATCCCCTCAATAATTTTTGTTTTCTCTCCTTCCTTGAGAATCCCTTCTTCCTCTCCTCTAGGTCCATCCTTCCAGGTTACGTCATATTCGTACAGGGGTCCATGCTTTCCATTTGGATATCCCAGATTCACTACCTCATCGTAGCTGATTTGCTCTTCTTGGGCCTCGTACTTACGTCCTCTGACGTAGATCAAGATTTTTCTTCCTGCACTCATTTCCTACTCCTTTGTAAGTTATGCTCAAAAGTTAGTGAGAATATGATCAGGTGGCGTGTTGAAGGCGACGGACGGACGTGAAATCCAATCCCCAGCAGGTAGGTTTGGACTGACCGGGGATTGGTATCCATCCGCTACTGAACTACACGACCTTCCTGATGAAACTCGTGGCCTTGCTACGTTTTGCCGCGTATTGGAACGTGGCCTGCTGCTTTTGATCGCGAGCGCTATTGACCGACGCCGTCGTTTCGATCTCGACAATCTTTCTGGTCGTCCCTTTTTTGGCTACCACATCGGGCCGGTAGCCACCGATCGTGTCGGGCTGCGGATATCCCTTGATATCCGCTTTTACGTCGTAGCCCTCACGCTCATAACGTCTCGCAATCCGGGCAACCTCAGCGTCGTGTCTCGACTGCTGTCTTACTGATCGTGCCATTTTTGAGACTCCTTGATCGGAGAAGATTTTTGTTGACTTTCGGAGCCAGGCGTTCTATCCTCGGTTATATAGCTGGGGATAGTATTCCATCCCTGACTGGCGATCCGCCTCCACACTGGAGGTTTCCCACCGCTACGGAGTCTCCGAACTCCGCAGTAGCGATTCGCCTGAAATAGAGGGGGCACTGCCATGCCCCCTCTTCTTGTTCTGCCTCAGTTCAGCATCTTCAGCCCCTTTAGCCTTGCTCGTACAAATGCCGGGGTCACTTCAAAGATGATCGCTAATATCTCATGACTGCGATACATAGCGATCGCCTTTTTGACCGCCGCTTCAGGCATTAGTAAACCACCAGCGAACCGATGCGCCTGCCATTCGGGATTCCTGTAGATGGGGATCTCAGTGTCGGGTAGTCGATGCAGTATCCCATCTTTTTTAGCCTGCTCCGATATAATCTTCTGCCGTCGCCGCCGGAACTCTGGAATGTGTAAGATCGCGTGACCGATTTCATGTGCCATGGTCGAACGGAAGTAGGCAGCAGCATTGGGATCGTCCGCAAGTTCAGACGACACCACGCAGATCCTGTTTGCCGAGTCGGTGTACCCCTGGATCCCCCGTGCCTCAAGGGACCGGTAGTCCGACTCTATACCGAAGTCGGGAAGTCCAAACTCAAAAATGGGCTCTACTTTCACGACCTGCGGTTCCTTGATGGCCGTGGGTTGGAAATAGCCCAGAATATCCTCTGCAATTCCGTCGATCTCTTGGCCGCTACGGGGCCGAGCTGGAACTAATTTTCGCATCGATTTTGCCTCCGTTCTTGCATCTGGGCGACCGTCTCAAGTAGTTTGTCCAGATCTTCTTCTGACAGACCGTCTGCTCGCATCAACTCCCCGACCATTTGGGTCATCTTCGGGCTACTATTCCTAATCATCCTCATTAACTTAGTCGGCATTAAACTTCGGACTTCCTCCGCCAGTTTCATCAGTCGGCTGTCCTGAATACCCAACTTCTTCTCGATCTTGGCCACTACATTAGGCGACGGCGGTGGTTTTCGACCCTGCTCCACATCCGATAGGTAGCCGATTGACTTGCCTGTGGCCTCTGCGAGTTCCCGAAGAGTCCGGCGTGCTGTCCGGCGTTCATTCTTGAGGAGTGCGGCAAACTTTTCTATAGTTGACATCGCGGCTTCCTCCTTTCGCCGCTATAGGCGTAACATTTTACGCCTTCTACAGCGTAAAAATAAAATATAGACAGGAGGCTAAAAAGTCAAGCGTTTTTTCACACTCATAGGTCTGATCGCTCATTGAGGTGTAATTTTTGATTTAAGCACACCTTCAATTAAAGACCAAATGGTGGCAAAAATCGAAAAATTGTTGTATTCATTGAAAGAAATAGCTTATCTTGGTTGTCATTGCGGCCTGGTTTTAGCCGCAATCCAGTCTATTGAACAAAAAATAATAAGGAAACTTTGGTATTTCTTCACCTATTTATCGTTTCTAAATAAGGTAACTATATGACCCTTAAAACTCATGATGGTGTACCCTCGATCTCTGGCACCGAGAGCGTAATTAGAGACTACGAAACGGGAGAAGAGCAGCGACAGGCCCAACAATTGCTCGGCTCTCTCGTACAGGCCGAGCAGTATGTAGGGGAGGTCTATTCGCTTGGATATGAGACGGCTCTTGTGCAAATTCACGATTTCCACCGTCGAGAGGTTGGTGGTATTCCAAGTCTTTGCTTTCTCATCGCCACGCGACTTGGTCCGGATGAGGAATTTGACTACACTAAGGAAGATAGTTCGATAATTCTGCTGCGCGTAATGGATGCCGCACCGCTACCGAATGAGGATGAGGCGACCAGAGTGCGTGTACAGGCTGCACAGCAGGTACCTGGTCCCACCGAGGGACATTGGGATCGTTCCGACGTGATGGACTTTAATACTGCACAGCTACTAAGTTACGCCGGAGTGCAATGCCGCGTTATTGGGACGTTCTACTTGCAGCCTTCAGGAGTCGGAGACGATGAACGGCTGCGTCTCCTGTTCGGTGCTGACCTGTCGAACTATTACCCCAACCAAGGGCTAAAGGTTTATAAGCCGAATGGCAAGGCTTTGCGGCAGATAGTAAATTACCGAGAGATCGACAGTAATGGAGTAGACATCGGCGAAGTTCGGTACGCCTCAACCAACCGCGCTTTTCAAGGCATTCGCGACGTTTCAGTTACAATTGTACCGGAAGACTTGTTAGGGCAAAAAAGCGCACTATTCGGGATGACACGGACTGGAAAGTCGAATACTACGAAAATCATAGCAGAGACGGTGTTCAATCTTCGATATAATCCGAATTCGCCGAGGGAGGTAGGGCAGATCATCTTCGATCCGAATGGGGAATACGCCAATGCCAATGCACAAGACTCAGGCGGGGAGGCCCCAAACGCGCTCAAAAACGTGTGGCGTGGACGCCAGGAGGGCAATTCCGAAGATGTGGTTACTTATGGAATCCTTGATCATCCCAATGATCCCGAACGAGAGTTCATGTTGCTAAACTTCCACGCCGAAGAGAACCTACCTATTGGAAAAGAAATCATTGACGAGGTGCTGCCGGCACGAGACTCAAAGTACATCCAGAACTTCCAGCAAGTTCGTTTGCAGCCACTTGAATCAGGAGCGGGATTCGGAGACCAGATCCGCTACGCTCGACAAGTGTTGGCATATCGTACCTTGCTGGTAAAGTCTGGCTTTATCGCTCCCAACACTATTCAGCCGCGCACTACCCTCCCCAACAACCTCTTCAACCAAGACCTGATCCAAGCACTGACAGATAACGGAGACCCCGAATTTGTGTCCGCGGCGCGAACATTCGGAACAGAAATACCGAGTTGGGACCGACTGGCGCAGGCGTTTGAAGCACTCCATAGGTTCATAGGGACTAACGATTACAAAAGATTTGAGAATGAGTACATTCAAAATTCCTCTTCTGGCGAGGCGTGGGCTGATGGAGATCTAAAAGCCATATTAGAGATGATTGCACGTCCGAATGGTGCTCAACTCATTGGGCAGGCACGGCCTCAGCATACCGAGAGTACAACTACAGACTACGTCGACGATATTTATGATGCATTAATTGAAGGGAAACTTGTGATCGTGGATCAGTCCAGTGGGGATGAGGCAGTAAACGACGCCTCGGCACGCCGAATCGTGCAGCGCATCTTTGACGGCAATAAGGAGTCATTCAGGGAGGGACGCTCGACGGAAGAAATACCGGATATTCTCATCTACGCTGAGGAAGCCCACAACCTGCTTCCGTCGGACCGCGATACGGATTATCGAGATATATGGGTTCGCACAGCAAAGGAAGGTGCAAAGTACAATCTCGGCTTGATCTACGTCACACAGGAAGTCTCGAGTATCCAGAGGAATATTCTAAAAAATACTGCGAACTGGTTTATCGGCCACCTTAATAATACGGATGAAACGCGAGAACTTCGAAAGTTCTATGATTTCGCTGACTTTGAGAGATCAATCCTCCGTGCTCAAGACAAAGGCTTTCTCCGTGTCAAAACCATTTCAAATCCTTTCGTGGTCCCCATACAAGTACGAGAGTTTAAGTTAAGGCTGGTTAAACTGGAGGCTTCTGCATCACAGTCAGGGGCTCCTACACAACAACTCAACTTGGTATAGACTATGCCATTTGAAGGCGAATTTGCAAGTTATAAGCCACTCGCACGGATCGCTAATAGCGAACGCGTTCAGGACATTGTGAGTCGATGTAAGAAACAGGTCCCCGATGAAGGGCAAGCAGAGGCAGAGCTACTTATTGCCGATGTGAAACCGAGTGACTGGCTACCCGATCTCGTTCTCGCCATAGATGGAAGTCTTCAGCCAGTGCCAGTCGAGAATGGATATCCTGGGGCAGAACTAGCCTACCTCACTGTTGCCTCAGTTATCATCGATGTAAAGAAACAACGCGAACTGGACCGGAACCGCCCGGTGGCTCCGTTGGTGGCGCGTACAACTGAAGGAGCAGGTAGCATCGACTGTGCGCTTCCCGGTTGCAATGTCGTTGTGGATAATGAACCGACTCCGAACGCTTCATTCCGCCGCGTATTCTTTGAGGCCATCCAGGAGAAACGCCCGTTCTCTGACGGAGAGACGCTGCTTGAGACATACGAGGCGCTTTTGGCGTACAAACCTTCGGCACGTTTGCAAGGATGTCCCTATGAGGATTGCGAGTTTGATTACGACCCGCGCCCAGGTATAACGGATTGTATATGCCAACGGAAACTGAATTGGTACTCGACCGATGCCCTCCGCATTCACGAAAGGTTTAATCCGGTAGGGCTAAATGGAGCAGTTTTTACAGAGGCAATGCAGGTGTGGGAGCGGGTGTGGGTCGTGAACTTTCTTCGCTGGATTGAGCGCGATCCTCGACGCTTCCGACTGCTTCGTAACCTCGCCATTATTCTCGATGGACCGCTTGCGGTATTTGGACAACCGGCATGGCTTAGCCAAGCGATTCGTCAAGAAATAAAACGCATCAACGAGGCTGTTCGTAAAGTGATAGATAGCGATATTCTGATCGTCGGTATCGTAAAAAGCGGGGCATTTGTTGATCACTACGAGATATTAGATACTCCTACACATGGAACAAACGGAAACTCACGATTCAAGCCACAGACAGCAGTACTCCTCACAAACGAATATATCCGTACCCACATCGCCATCAGTGCCATCAATGATAAACCGTTTGGTGATGCCACTTACTTTGGACGGATGTTTTTCTATAAAACCTCTTCAGGTGCTCGGATCGTTGCCTCCCTTCCCTTTCTCACAGAGGATGCACGGAACCTATCGAGTGGGGATGCAAGGCACTTTCCGCGCCTTACTGATGCCATGAGCCTGCTTGATGCGACCTTCTCAGCACGCTTTCCGAACGCGGTGGCCCCGCTCGTATCGGCCCACGCCGAGGCAGCGATTCCACTTAATCTTGGCCGCGAAGTCCTTGAGCAACTTGCAAAGAAGCTGATGTCCGAGGAAGAATCATGATACAAGAGGAGATAGCACGCTGGGCTGCCGTAGGTCCGTACTATGCAATGTTTCCAATGGACTTTGCTTTCGAGGTTATTGAGAAGTACACGCAGCCCGGAGACCGCATCCTTGATCCATTCGTTGGACGAGGGTCAAGTATCTATGCTGCTGCAGCGAAAGAACGAACAGGATGTGGTATAGAGATTAATCCAGTCGGATGGGTGTACAGTAGCGTAAAACTACGCCCAGTAACACAAGGGCGCGTTCTTAAGCGCTTGCGAGAAATCGGATATGCGGCTAAAAGAATAGACATAGGTCGTGCGAACCTACCTACGTTCTTCGAATGGGCTTATGCGCCAGATGTGTTGCGTTTTTTACTCGCCTCTCGTGATATCCTGCGCTGGAGAGATAGTAAAGTAGATCGTACATTGATGGCGTTTATCCTGATACACCTGCACGGCAAACGTCTGGGTTCGCTATCTAACCAGATGCGGGACAGTAAATCAATGGCTCCTGATTATGCCGTGCGGTGGTGGCGCAAGCGCGAAATGAGACCTCCTGACATAGATCCTGTAGCCTTTTTAGAACAGCGGATTGAACGGCGGTATAAGAAGGGAACACCTGACTTGGAGGGTGAAGTGCTTCTTGGGGACAGTGTTCAACTACTTAATTCAAATAGGCGACGACGCGCTTTTACTTTGCCATTCGATCTACTATTCACGTCGCCACCCTACTATGGCGTGACCAACTATCACTACGACCAGTGGCTCCGTTTATGGATGCTCGGGCATGGTCCAACTCCACGATGGCGAGGGGGGCGTTGGCAAAGGAAATTTCAGTCGAGGTCTGATTACCTCGAACTACTTGCGGATGTGTTTGGAGGGGCTGCCCCACGCATGCGCGATAATGCTATTGTCATAGTTCGTACAGATGCTCGTGAGTTTACGCACTCAGCTACTGTCAAGGCACTATGGACAGCCTTTCCCAACAAGAATCTGCGTGAAGAACCTCGTCCTTTAAAAAGAAAAACACAAACCGCTCTATACGGCGATACTTCGAAGAAGCCTGGGGAAGTAGATATTATTATGACTCCCAGATGATCTTATTTCTCCTTGCCCCGATATATCTTGTTCCCTATCTTTTTTATGGTAGGGGATCAGGCATCATCTCTGAGGAGAAGCACATATAAGGAAGGGGTCTATAAGAATGGGTATTAAATTGGGAAGAATCATACCACCAACTGTAGAAGATCACAATATTTTTGCTATTATATTAAACACACCGAACTCAGAAAAACTCGAAAAAGAGATTAAAGAGACATACCCTGATTATTACCAAATATCTGATAATTGTTTCCTGGTATCCAGTCCGCAAATTGCGGATGAGGTCGCCAATACCATTAAACTTAAAGGACCGGATCGTATTGAAGAAACCAATGGTGTTGTTTTCAAGTTGAATGGTAGTTATGCTGGTTACAGTTATCAATCTTTATGGGATTGGATGGATCGGGCTGAAGCACGAGTTGAGAAGCTTATTCAATAATGGACAAATCTACACTGTAACCAACAAAAAAGGAGCGGATCAATCCGCTCCCTTTTTCTATTCACACGCTTCTAAAATGACCTTTCGCATATTAATATCCGTCGCATTACTCTCTACCAGCAGCGCCGTTGCCGACCCTTCCAAAATCGCCTTTTGGAATACGCAGCGCAAAGGAGCCAATCAACAAAATGCACAACACCGTCCCGAATGGTACGTTGCGGCAAGGGAATTGGGATTGGATTATGTACGCATCTTACCCGATGCCTGGCCCGCCGAGGGCAGGGACTTCCTGATTGGCAATGCGGACAACTTTGAGGCACTCAACGAAACCGATCTATCCCTATTGATCAAAGCACTCGACGAAGCCGAACGCAACCGTATCAAAGTCGTCCTCACAATGCTCAGCTTACCCGGCGCACGCTGGAAACAACTGAACAACGACCAGGATGACGCGCGACTCTGGAAAGACAAAAAATATCATCTACAAGCCTTCGAGTTCTGGCGGCAACTCGCCGCACGCCTGAAAACACACCCCGCCATTGTAGCCTACAATCCCCTCAACGAACCACACCCGGACAGGGCATTCGGTTTTGATGAACTGAACGAAAACTTCGCCATGTGGTTCAAGCGCATCCAGAACACTCCGGCCGACCTCAACCAATTCAACCGGGAAATGGTCAAAGCAATCCGTTCCGTAGATAAGGACACACCCATCATCCTCGACGGATGGTTCTATGCCTCTCCCAGGGCATTCGATTACAATCGACCCGTTGATGACAATCGCGTTCTGTACGCCTTTCACAATCCCGGACCCTGGCAGATGGTAACCTATCGCGTTAATAAAGGCAGATACGCCTATCCAGACCGCGTACCCAAATCGTGGAACGGACCAACAGAATCCTGGACAACTGATCGCCTCGCACGAGAAATGCAGGCAGTTCAAAAATTCTCCGAACAATACAACATACCTGCAAACCGAATAATCGCTTCAGAATTCTGGCACGACCGTCGCCTTGAAGGCGCGGCAGCATATATGACCGACCTCATCGAGATCTACAACCAGCGCAATTGGCACTGGGCTTTTTACGCATTTCGCGGTGATGGCGCGTGGACGGGACTCGATTATGAAATTGCGCCAGATGAAAAAATGGGACGTTATTGGCAAGCCATCGAACAGGGCAAAGACCCCGAGTCTCTCAAACCGAGGGGACCGAACCCATTGTGGGAAATACTGCAGCGGCAGTTTGAAAAAAAATGAAAAAGATTTAAATTGGTAGAAGTACTGCGTAACATCAATTCTTAATTCCTAATTCCTACAGCATTCCCAGGAGGCTTTGATGTCATTGTTTTCACTTGAAGGTCGCGTCGCCATAGTAACCGGGGCTGGGCGTGGTATTGGGCGTGGTATTGCAGAAGGCTTGGCTGCACAGGGCGCAAAAATTGTATGTGCTGCGCGCACCCGGTCTCAATTAGACGAAGTCGTAGCCGCAATTCGGGAGGCGGGAGGCGACGCGCTCGCTTATGAAATGGACATGAAAAACCTGAATTCCGTACGCGGAGGCGTCGATACAGCCCTCGAAACGTATGGACAAATCGATATCCTCGTCAACAACGCGGGAATGAACATACGCGAGCCATTTGAAGACGTAACAGAAGAGCACTACGACGAAATCATGGCCGTCAACCTGAAGGGCCTCTACTTCTTAACACAGACCGTAGTCAAACACATGATCTCGCGCAAACAGGGCAAAATCATCCACATCGGCTCATTGACAACGGACTGGTCCTTATCGCAAATTTCTGTCTATACCGCCACCAAAGGCGCAGTCGGGCAACTCGCCAAAGCCCAGGCACTGGAACTGGGCAAGCACAACATCCAGGTAAACACAATATGCCCGGGCTTTGTGGTCACGCCATTAACCGAGCGGCTCTGGGAAGATGATACAATGCGCGAATGGGCCGAATCCCGTCTGCCCATAAAGCGATTGGCAACACCCGAAGACCTCGTCGGCACAGCCGTATTCCTCGCCGCGCCCGCATCGGATTATGTCACCGGACAATCCATCTACGTAGATGGCGGCTTCATGGCCGGCGAAGCCTGGCCCTTGCCTGAGTAAAGGGAGAAAACAATGGCCCAATATGACATTCAACAAGAGGACTTCCAGGGACACGCGCTCTACGTACTGCGGGATATTGAAGCCAATTGTGAAGCCAGCATTTTGCCCTCCGTAGGCAACAATTGCATCTCCTACAAAATCCCAAAAGGCGATGACCTGTTAGAACTCATTTATGCCCCACCCGATCCCGGCACCCTGAAAGGCCGCGCCAGCGGATACGGCATCCCCATACTATACCCCTGGCCCAACCGCATAGACAGCGGCAAATTCTCGTTTGACGGCGTGGAACACCAGCTCCAAACCCCTGCCCCGGGCGAACACGCTTCTCACGGCTACGTCCACGAACGACCCTGGCGCGTGGTCGATTCCGGCGCATCGGAAGGCGCATGGGTAACAAGCGTCTTCACATCGACGGACTTCCCCGAAATCGGCGCACACTTTCCCTTCCCCTTTGAAGCCCGGGTAACATATCGGCTAAAGGACGGGATACTACACCTCGAATTTGAAGGCACCAACACAGGCGATAGCGACATGCCCGTCGGCCTGGGCATCCATCCCTATTTTCCCCTACCCCTAACTGAAAATGGCAACCGGGATATATGCACCGTGCGCATGCCGGCATCGACGTACTGGCCCTTGCGCGACGACCCGATACCCACAGGGGAAATATTACCCGTTGACGGCACGGTATTTGACGTGCGCGAAAACACCCTTTTAAAAGACCGGTACTACGACAACGTCTGGTCCGGCGTATCTACAACCGATGGATGGAGCCGATGCGAATACACCGACCCAACCGAAGGCGTAACCATCGCCATGGAAGCCAATGACATATTCCGAGAACTCGTACTCTACGCCCCCGACACCCGTCCCATAGTCTGCTTTGAACCCTATACCTGTGTCACCAACGCCTTCAACTTGCAAAATCAGGGCATCGACTCTGGCTTGATACGCCTCCAACCTGGCGAAAAATTGACCGGAATAATGAAAATTATTGGAGAAGCATGACCGACCGATTACAACAACAAATCGTATTTCTTCTCGAAATCGATAAACTCAAACAAATCGTTCGGCAAACCTATTTGCTCGACGAAACGCGGAAAGAAAACGACGCCGAACACTCGTGGCATTTTGCCATGTTTGCACTCATTCTCGCGGAATACGCGCCCGAGCCAGTGGATATCCTGAAAGTAATCAAAATGGCACTGGTACACGACCTCGTGGAAATCGACGCGGGCGACACCTTTCTCTACGACGAAGCGGGCAACGCCAACAAAGCCGAGCGCGAGGCAAAAGCCGCCGACCGCATCTTTGCACTCTTGCCCCAAGAACAGGGCGTCGAAATGCGCGCATTGTGGGAAGAATTTGAAGCAAAAGAAACACCCGATGCAAAATTCGCGGGTGCGATAGACCGATTCCAACCTTTTTTGCACAATTGCAATACCCAGGGACGCGCCTGGCAAGAACACGGAATTACAGCCGACCGCGTCTTGCAAAGCAATAGCCACATCTCAATTGGCGCGCCAGATCTGTGGAATCGCGTGCAAGAATTGGTTGATGAGATGGTCTCTGAGGGATATATTGATGCGGGGAAATAGAGGGGCAATAGACATGATACGAGGTGATCATAAAGTGAACTGGGATAAATGCACAGCTATCGAACGACATCCGGCCAAAGTGAGCGGAGCTTGGGTATTTCGTGGCACGCGAGTCCCTGTATATGCCCTGTTCGAGAATCTTCGAGAGGGTGCTTCCGTTGAGCAGTTTCTCGATTGGTTCCACGGCGTCGAAGAATGGCAGGTAAAAGCTGTTCTGGACCACGAAGCAAAGGCCCTGAGGGATCTCTGTGAAAATTCTGTTTGATCAAGGTGTACCGAGGCCCCTGAGGCGGTATCTGACAGGCCATTTGGTCGATACCACCGCCGAGCGAGGATGGTCCACCCTGGAGAATGGCGTGTTGCTTGATCGGGCAGAAGAGGATGGCTACCAACTTCTGATTACTACAGACCAGAGCCTTCGCTACCAGCAGAATTTTGCTGGCAGGAAGATAGCGATTTTAGTCCTACTTTCTACTGCGTGGCCCCTTATTCAGTTGCGAATTGAAGAAATACAAGCGGTTGTCAATGAAATGTCCCCAGGTGATTACAAAGAAATTTCGATCTGATGCAACTCAATTGGAACGATATTAGGCCCCTGAACGGCTCACAAGCGAATGGTTTTGAGGAACTATGTGCTCAGTTGGCGCGTGCTGAGAGTCCAGACAGAGCGAAGTTTGAGCGAAAGGGTACCCCCGATGCTGGCGTAGAGTGCTATTGCATCCTACCAGATAGAAGTGAGTGGGGGTGGCAGGCCAAGTATTTCAATACACTTGGTACCTCTCAATGGGAGCAACTCGACAAATCCGTCAAAACCGCTCTCGATAATCACCCTAAACTTGTTCGCTATTTCGTTTGTATTCCACTTGACCGGCCAGATGCACGCATTGAAGGGCAGAAATCAGCAATGCAGCGCTGGAACGAGCGCGTCGAGAAGTGGGAAGGATGGGCACAAAAGCGAGACATGTGCGTTGAGTTCGTCTGGTGGGGCAGTTCGGAGCTTCTCGAACGGTTGTCTCAAAACGAACATATTGGTCGCCGGTACTTCTGGTTTGATCAACGTGGCTTCGACAATGAATGGTTCCAGACGCGGCTTGACGAAGCAGTGGAAGCCGCTGGACCCCGATATACGCCGGAAGTTCATGTCGATCTGCCCATTGCCCGCGACCTGGAGTTATTTGGGCGAACTGAATCCGCCTTTGACGCGATCAAATCATTGGCAAGGGAAATTCGAAAGGAACTGCAGTATGCTAACAGTTCTGATTCGACCCAGGAGGATCCAAGCAAGATTCCTGCCCTTGATGACCTCTTGAAGGCAGGAGACAAAATTCTAAAAACATTCTCATTACTGGAGTACAAACCCGATGGTATTCTTTCATTTGCCGCTATTATAAAGGAAATTGAATCAGCAAATTGTTTAGCGAGTAAAGCTTGGAAAATCCTATCTGGTCTTGCACGCGAGTACGATGCAAAGCATCAAGAAGAGAATGACTATTCGCCCCACCGCAACACCCCATTTGCACAGCGGTTCCACTTCATTGGCCGGCTCCAATCCAAACTCCGTGCAGTACGCTCCTCCCTTCTCCATGCTGACGAATTCATCAATAACAAACTCATGATCCTCAATGGCAAGGCCGGGACAGGAAAGACCCATCTGTTGTGTGATTTCGCCAATAGACGCATCGCGTCGGAGGCACCGACAGTTCTACTTATGGGTCAACGCTTTCTTGATGAGGACTCGCCCTGGACACAAATGCTTCAACAGTTGGACCTTCCTGGTGTAAGTGCGAAAGAATTCGTTGGTGCCCTGGAAGCCGCAGCCCAGGCCGCGGGCTGTCGTGCGCTGGTGATTATTGATGCTCTCAACGAAGGTCAGGGTCGTGTAATCTGGCCGGTTCATATTGCGGCCTTTTTGTCTGCTCTTGAGAAGTCACCATGGATTGGGGTCTTGCTTTCTGTCCGCTCAACTTATGAAGATGTTGTAATATCTGAAGAAATTCGGAAACGGGCAGTCTCAGTGACACACGATGGGTTTGCCAACCATGAGTATGATGCCGCTCGAACATTCTTCTCTTACTATGGTCTCGAATTTCCCTCGACGCCGATTTTGCAGCCAGAGTTTCAAAATCCCCTTCTACTCAAGACCCTTTGTCTTGGGCTTAAAGATCGGGAAAAGCGAAGGCTCCCACGGGGATTTCACGGCATTACATCAACCCTTGACTTATATCTCGAAACGGTCAACAAGAAACTTGCTAAAGAACTTGATTTCAACCCAAGTGACCAACTCGTTCGCAAAGCCCTGGAGAGAATTGCAACGCAAATGGTCGAAGCAGATGATCGATGGCTCCCAAGACCAAAAGCCGAGAAGATAGTAAACGAAGTCCTACCGGGGCGTGGATTCAGCCAATCCCTGTATCGCGGCCTGGTCACCGAGGGAGTGCTGATTGAAGAAAGGTATGAGAGAACTGGAGACTCCCGCGAAGAGGCTGTTTTTATTTCGTATGATCGTTTCACGGATCATATCATCGCAGATTCCCTCCTCCGTAGGCATCTTGACGCCGACGATCCTAAGGTTGCGTTTAGTGAAGGAGGCGGCCTGGTTTTCATCTGCGAAACAGAGGGATATGCCGGATATGGCATGGAAGGTCTTATGGTAGAGAAGCGTCAAAGCCCGAACGCATAGGGAAAAAGTACCAATGGATTGCCTACCACGAGATCCTTGCTTACATCGCTGACCACTACCAGTACCGGAAACAGTACCATGAGGATGAAGGCGGCCAGAGATATGAGGGCCCCTGGCAGGAATACTTGCGCGATATTGACCTTTCTTGTTTGCTTCCATCGACGACCGGGGGCACATCCTGGGATGGACACAATCCATCGTGGTGGGGATCGTGGTTATATACGGATTGGGATAAAAAATTACGCCATTGGGATTGGATCAAGCGCAAAGATGACATACCAGATATGCGTGATCTCCTGAGTGTTGAACGGTCCAGCGACGGGACACACTGGCTCAATGTAAGCGGATACTTTAATTGCCAGCAACCACATCCTGCGGATGTTGAACCGTACGATGTTGAACGGCGAGAAATCTGGTTTATTTCTCAAGGCTATCTCATTCAGGCACAAGATACCGACGCCTTCATGGAATGGGCTAAAGGTGTTGACTTTTGGAATCACTGGATGCCCGAATCGCCCGAGATATATCACATGTTTCTCGGCGAGTACGGATGGTCTCCGGCGTTCCGGTACTTCAATCAGCTATACTACGGCTGCAGCGGCTGGACCACCCCGGAACGAAACTGCCCTACGTCTGTTCGACCAGCTCTCTTTAAGTACAATGTAGAGACCCAAGGTTTCGACTGTTCTGTTGATGAGTCTTACGCACTGCGATTACCTGATCACGATATCGTTGAACGGCTCGGTCTCAAATGGACCAGACAGGGTGCTAACTTCATTGACAAAGAAGACCGACTTGCTGCCTTTGATCCTACAGCACATGGAGACGGGCCAAGCGCGTTGCTCATCCGCGAGGATTTGCTGAGACAGTACCTTTCAAATGAAGGATTGGCACTTTGTTGGACCATAACCGGAGAAAAAAGGGTATTGGGGGGAGACTGGCAATCGGATCATCCTGGCGCCCTGAGAATTTCGGGTGCATATAAATACACGGATCAGGGACCAAAGGGTTTTTTGAATTTTCTCCCTGACGAGCCACGAAGTAAGAGAGCTAATAAGTAGTCGGCCATAATTTTTCCAGTCTAAAAAATCTTCTGGATCGCGGCTCAACACCATGCCGCGATGACGGCTCTGCTGATAGAATTGGTTGATAAAATGGTCGCTGAAGGATATATTAAAGCGAAAAAATAGAGGGGCGAAGTGATGAACAAGCCAATAAAAACAGAAGCAGATTACAAAGCTGCCCTCGCGCGTGCAGACGAGATTTTTGATGCAAAATCGGGAACATCAGAGGGTGATGAGTTGGAATCACTCATTACTTTGATCGAGCTTTACGAAGAAATAGCCTTCCCAATTGACCTGCCCGATCCAGTTACGGCCATCAAGTTTCGGATGGCGCAACAGGGGTAGAGTAAATTCGGGATGGATCTCTATTTGACAACACCAATTCGATTATCGGGCTAAAAAAATGGGAGGACCATAACATGAGCCAAACACTCAAGGATCTATTAGATGACAGTTTTGAACAGCATGCGGATCGCACGGCGGTTCGCGTATTGCGCCAGCCGGATCAGCCCGGCGAAAAAAGATTGCAATATGTGCCGTTGACATATCTGCAATTAAAGGCACAGCGAGACCGATTGGCTTCGGGCCTGGCGCAACTGGGATTGGAAAAAGGGCAACGTCTCGGGCTTTTGACCGATGGCGGCCTGGAGTCCGTACTGGTCTTCCTATCCTGCGATATGCTCGGATTATCGGCAGTGCCGATCTGCAATAAATTGCCCGATGATCTGCTGGTACACAGCATCAACCACTCGGGCATCGCCTATTTGTTCACAGATGCAAAAAGTCTGGAACAAGTCGAACGCGTACGTGGGCAACTGAACAATCCACCCCAGATAGTCTTGACAGAAGGGCAAGCCTATGGCGCGCTCTCATTTTTTGAACTAACTCAAAAAGGCGCGGAATCACCGCCCCCAGACACAGCAATAGAACCCGATGACGAATCGAAAATCGTGTACACATCGGGATCGTCGGGATTGCCCAAAGGCGTGATACAAACCCATCGCAATCTCGTCGGCAATATTCTATCCGTATGGGATACGATCAGCAACCGCGACCCGGTCATCTTATTCAAATCCGCGCCCGACTATCACACCATGGGCATATTAAATATCTATTATCCCCTATCAAAAGGCTGGACATTAGACCTGGCGCGGTCGCCAGATCGCGTCCTTGTAGATATTCGATATTCCGAACCCGAAGGCTTTTTAACTGTCCCATTAATTTTAGACAAAGTATTTGGCAATGTGCGCAAAGAAATTGATGCCGGTGGTACAAAAGGCGCATTGATCGCCCGGTCAGTACGCGCCAAACAGCGCGTCGCACGCGGTGAAGCGTCGGTCATCGACCGCCTCGTCAATGCCACACTGGGCAAAAAGGTCGTCGGACAAATCAAAGAAAAGCTCTCGCAGCGCGTGGGCAGCCGTCTCGAACTGTTAATCGTCGGCTCGGCAAAAGCCGACCCCGAAGCCCTCGACTTTTTCCAGGACGTACTGGACATCGTCTCGCTTGAAGGCTATGGCGTCACCGAATGCAGCCCGCTAATTGCTGCAAACGGACTAAATGGACAAAAAACTGGCACCGTCGGACAGCCACTACAAGAAGTAAAAATCATCGCCGAGACAGGCGAGGAAATCGCCCACGGCGACCCAAAGACAGGGACCTATAGCGGCAGTGGCGATGGCATTGGCGAATTGTGGGTACACGGCAATCACGTCATGACGGGATACCTCAACGATCCCGAACGCACCGCCGAAGTACTCGTAACCGATGAAGAAGGCAAAGTGTGGTATCGCACAGGTGATTTGTTCAGCATGGACGACGAGGGATTTTTGACATTCCAGGGACGTTTTGGACGGCAGTTTAAATTGAGCAACGGCGAATTTGTCAATCCAGAACGTCTCGAACGCATATTCGCTCGCGTATCGCTCATAGAACACGTCTTAATCTGCGGAGATCAGACCCGCACATTTCCGCTACCCGTCGTCACCGTAAATGCAGAAGAAGCACAGTTGCAAACAGATATTCCCGATTTGCCCACAGATGACAAGGAAGCCCTGTGTAGCCATCCCGCAATTGCCGAGCGCATCCGCGAACAACTGTTAAAAGAAGCCTCGGCATCTGGCCTTCCCGCGCACGAGCGACCGCAAAAAGTGCTGGTCTTGCCAGACCAGTTGAGCGAAGAAACGGGAACTCTCACGCGGGGATTAAAAAAGGTCGTACCCGGGAGGATTGAAGAAATTTACGCAAAAGAAATCGCCGCTGCCTATGACGGGTAATCCCCATGCCAATTTTAAACCCCGATAAATTGCGGCGCATTGGCCGCGAAGTTTTCGAACGCATAGGCGCAACGCCCGAAGAAGCCCAAATTGTGGCCGATTTGCTCGTATCGTCCAATCTCGCGGGTCACGACTCGCACGGCGTCGTCCGCATTCCGCAATACGTGTCCGGAGTACAGAGCGGTCAAATACAGCTTGGAACAACCGTGGAAATCGAACGGGAAACCGATGCAACAGCCGTCGTGAACGGACATTGGGGATTTGGGCATGTAACCGCAACAGAAGCCATGCACATCGCGATCCAAAAGGCGCAAAAAAGCGCTGTCGGCATCGCAACAGTACACCAGTGCAATCACATCGGGCGATTGGGTGGTTATCCCGTGCTCGCCGCGGCTGAAAACATGGCTGGATTGATGACCAACAACGGTCACGGCGCCGATCTCTCGATGGCACCCTGGGGAGGTCTGGGACGCATCTTACCCGCGAATTGTCTCGCTGTTGCATTTCCTTCGGACCGCGACTTTCCCATTGCACTGGACCTGACCGCCGCAACCGCGGCAGGTGGCAAAATGCGGGTCGCTCTGGCCCGGGGCGAACGCGTACCCGAAAATTGGCTGATCGACGCCAAAGGCAATCCCACGACTGATCCCGCCGACTACGTACACGGCAATGCCGCACTAACGCCCTTTGGCGACCACAAAGGATATGGCCTGTCATTCATCTTCGACATCTTATCCGGTGCCCTGTCGCCCGCCGGTTGTACCCGCAAAAATTCGCCCGTAACGGGCAATGCCCTATTTGTACAGGCTATTCGCATCGATGCATTCCAACACATCTCCAAATTCAAAGCCGAAATCGGACAATTTATCGACTACGTAAAATCGGCAAAAACCGCACCTGGATTCGACGAAATACTCGTACCGGGCGAACGCTCCTATCGCACGGGTTGTGACCGCGAAGCAAATGGGGTCCCCATAGAAGAAACGACCTGGGAACACATTTGCGAAACCGCAAAAAAATTCGATGTGAAAGTTTAGAGGTACTTCAAACATCTACCTGCGGTAAATGTATTCACCTTACCACGATCCAGCAATTCGACCTCAGGCGCAAATCTTAACAATCAGTGCCAATGACACACGATGGGCGGAGGGGGCGTTCCGAACGAACGCGCCACGGGCCGCTTCGACGCACCGCGGCTTCTGAACTGCGACAGCCCGCCCATGGTAATCGTTGCCCGCCCGCCCGTCGCCTCGTAGAAATTATACCACCCGTCGTGTTGGTCCTCTCCCGCGTGACTGAACAGGGAAGCGTCGTTGCTCAGCACCTCCAGGAACTTACGCGTCGCAGGATAGTCCTCATTAACCAGCAGGATAACTGCCGCGCGAAAGGCCCTCTGAGATTGCGAATGGTCGGGAACCCGTGGTCCATGCTCTGCGATGATGTCGTCGATCATAGAAGTCTTGACCCGATTGGCAGTGAATGACTTGCGGTCCCAACGGCCGGATGCTTCGAGCAGTCTCTCGCCATCCTCTGCCACCCAGAGATCGGGGACCTCTTCCGGCGGTATCAGTCCCGCCAGGTACAGTTCGATAGGGCTGTAGCGCTTGGTGTTGGTTGCCTGTCCTCCCGTAGAGACGCCAGGCGCGCTGTAATGTCCGGCTCCATGATCCACCAGGTTGGCGATGTCGAATCCGCCAAGGATGCCGGCAGCGCTGGTGAAATTCCAATGAGGCGTGGGCGACACAATGTAGTTTGCCCAGCGATGCATCAACTCGTGCAGCATGGGTCCCACAACCAAACCGGAATGTTTGGGACTGCGGCCTGAAACGTATGAGAAAAAAAGCCCACCCTGCAGTTTGCCTGATCCCCACTGATCCTGAAAAAAAATGTCCATGCCGATACCCCGTACGTCGTTACTAACGCGCTGGTAGTAGGCACCCTTAAATGCTTTGGAATCAAGGTCCGACCTGATCAAACTCGGAAAGAAGATCAGAAAATCGAACGCATCGCTGAAATACTCATAGAAACGCACTGCGTAATCCCTTAGTGGCAAATCGAACGGATCGACCGCAAAGTTTTCTGTTACGGGCAGGACAAACACGTTGTCGTTGTATATCTGCGGGTTATTAAAGACGACTATGTCAACCCTTACGCCTCTGGCCTCGAGGGCTGGAATGTGCGTGTTGAGGGAGATAGCACTCAGGGGATTACGTCTCACCTCAACTTCATCTCCCGAACCCAAGTCCCCATTTGCCACCAGTGGTGAAAGGTCCGAGATGCTATTTCTGGAAAGATATAGCCTTGTCGGGTTGGTCAAGCCAGACAGCACAGACACGTCCGAAATATCGTTGGTGCTAAGATCCAGCCATGTCAGGTTGGTCAAGTTAGACAAAGACGATATATCCACAACGCGGTTGTTGGAAAGATTCAGGTATGTCAGGTTGGTCAAACCGGACAGGGGTGATACATCGGAGATGCTATTGCCCTGAAGATTCAGCCTTGTCAGGTTGGTCAAGCCGGACAGGGGTGATACATCGGAGATGCTATTGAACTGAAGCCTCAGAGATGTCAGGTTGGTCAAACCGGACAGGGAAGATACATCGGAGATGCTATTGCCCTGAAGATTCAGCCTTGTCAGGTTGGTCAAGCCGGACAGGGGTGATACATCGGAGATGCTATTGAAATGAAGACTCAGCGTTGTCAGGTTGGTCAAATCGGACAGGGAAGATAAGTCAGTGATGTTGTTGGAGCTAAAATTCAGACTTGTCAGGTTGGTTGCAAACTCCAGTCCGGTCAAGTCGCTAATTCCCGAGTAGAATGCTTCAAGGCGTGTCAAGCTCGCCATTTCTGATGAGGTAATCGGCGCACCACTCGCCTTGCCCAGCTTGTCCTCAATGATCGCACGCAAGTTCGCATCTGGAATAGAAACACCCGTACCAGGCAATGCAGGGTCGCAGGTGGTTCCAAATACGCCGACAAAGAGCAAAAAATCAGGGAAGCCGATCACATCATTGTCGTCCATATCCATCAGCGCATTGTAATTGGCATCACCAGAATATGTGCCAAACACGCCAACAAAGAGCAGAAAATCAGGGAAGCCGACTATCCCATTATTGTCAAAATCACCAGGACATACGGACACAGGGGTAAAGGAAAGCTCCGCATTCGACATATCAATCTGAATGGCAACAGTCTCATTGGCGGACACATTGAGAGACGTAACCGCTTGATCGCCTGCCCTACCATCCACATCCTGCGATAGAGAAAAACTATTCTGTGCCAAGAGAGACAGGGAGTATATCAAAAGTGCAAGTGTTAATAAAGTTGATAAGATCAGATTCCGCATCTTTTCTTTTCTCTCTGAATAAGGAAGGGCGATATATCGTCTAAGAAATAATATATCGCCCTTATAAGAGAATGACAAGTATGTTTTTTTACAATCGCTGCGCTTGACAACGCCCTCCAAACAATATGCCAAAACAAAGAGAAAGAGTTTGAGTTCAAGCCCTCGCTGGTAACCGCTCTTAAGGGGTGATTGCTCGCTTCCCTTATTGAAAGAATGTCCTGGATATTTTACAATCTTTTACGCCACAACTTGGGTTATTTTTTCAGTTCAGGCGGATCAGGAGGTTCGGGTGGCGTGGGCGTTTCAGGCGCATCTCTCTCTTCATCTGAATGCAAACTCAGGTCGCCCCGACCAAGTTCAACCGCAACCTTAGTACCTCCGCCATTGAGCTGACCCGTCACGACCTGTGAAGTGCGCGACACGCCGGTAATAGACAGAGGCAGGTCGGTCTGAATACGCCCGCGCCCAACATAGCCGTGTACATCAACTGCCGAACCATCGGGAATAATGAGATCAACCGCCCCATCTTTATTTTGAATCGCGTAGTCATCGCCAATGGGTTTGTGTGGACGCACCGCAATCTTGCTGCCGCGGCTTTTTATCATCACGCTCGATTCGGGATTTTCAATTTCAACAGCACCCCGGCCAGTATGGACAGTAGTTGCACCGGCAATATTTTCAAGATGCGTTGTCCCGCGATTATTTTTCACAACCGCACGACCACCAATCCGATCGGCTTTAATTGAATTGAGGTTATTTTCTGCAATAAAATCGCCACCAATTTCTCGAACAGTGATGGGAGCAAGATTATTTTTTGCCTGCACATTGCCGCCTGCGCGGTCAACTTCAATCGGGCTATGCCCTGCTTTCACGGCAAAATCACCTCCAATTTCTCGAATGGCAACAGGTCCATGGCGCACATCCACCACGACATTGCCCCCTATATGATCACCCTCAAGCCTGCCGTGATGTATGTTAATTTCGGCATTGCGCTCGATACTTCGACAGACGAAATCGCCGTGATGCGTTTTTACTGTAGCCGAACCGGAGACAGCATCGATACTCGTATCGCTATGGCGTGCGTCAATTGACAAATCGCCACCAGCATGTTGCACCGCGATATCGCCGTGGTGCTGTTTGACACGTATATTGCCCGACGCGCCTTCAAAAATAGTTTTGCCATGGTGATTGTTGAGGATTGCTGCACCATCAATTTTGGGAAGCGTGATATTACCGTGCCTTGCTCGCACATCGAGATCAACTTTTTTGGGATGACGCAACTCAAAGTCGATCCGCACAGATCGAACCGGATCGTCTTTTTCCCGTTTGGGCACATTGGGTCGTATTTGCACAGCATCGGATTCCCGCTGTATTTGAATATCAATCTGTTCGGCAAAAGCCTTTACCGCTGCCTCGTCAGTTCCCCAAACCGAGATTTTTGCGTCAATCTTGACCTCATCGCGATCCCAAATTTTTGAGATAACATGGCCCTTTGGCGTCCGTACGGATAAACGATCAGATACCTGGATCGGCGTTGTATCAACCTGTTGTCGCACCGCTTTTTCAGGGTAACGTCTATCCCCATCTTCCGCCCATTGTGAAAAGGCTTCAGATGCCGTTTGCATAGCTTCCTGAACAATCTTGCCCACATCGGGAATCGAGCGCGTAGCTTCGCGCACTATGCGATTGACATCGGGCATCGCCTCGCGCACCGCGCGTCTGGCTTTGGGCATGGCCTCGCGCAGGGTCTCTTGTGCTTCGCGAATGCGCTCTTGCACCTCAACCTGAATATCTGCGCCGCCAGTGCGTCTGCGTCGCCGCTGGCGTTGACGATTTCCATTGCGTCTGCGCTGGCGACCTTCACCTTGCGGTTCTTCTGCAGTATATCCGAGTGCATCGAGTAATTTCATAGCATCTTCTGCCGTTATTTTCCCATCTTGAAGCATCTCGAGAACCTTCATGCGTTCTTCTTTCACGATATACTCCTTTCTTATCCTCTCTTTATCCTACTAAGTTCTTCCGCTGCATCCTCCACCGCAATCTCGCCGGATTCGAGACGGTCGAGCACCTCTTGCTGGGCCGCAGCGGATAAATCTTCCACCTCGGGATGTGTTCCCATTGCAAAACCGAGTTCTGCAATCACATCGTCGAGATGGTTGCGAATCGTGCTATAGGGCACGCGGAGTTCGCGCGTCATCTCTTTGACATTGCCGCGCAATCGGACAAATGTCTCGACAAAAGTCAGGTTTTCGGGCGTCAGCCGGTTAAAAATAGTGGGCTGAAACTCCCCAATAACCTCACATTCACATCGCGTACAGCGAACGCGAGTGACAATCACATCGCTCTGACAGGCAGGACATTTCTCAATAATTTTACGCATATTTCTCCTTTTTTTCGTTTTAGACACCATATTTGAACAAAAAGTTTCACAAAAATATAAAATATTTCATATTTGAATGCAATTTATTTTTTACAACAATTGGTTTTTCAAATAAATTTGATTACATGTTTATATTTATCTGAGATTGGATTAAGGCAATAAACTTATTTGAAGGACCAAAGCCTTCTCATTTGACTTTTTGCGATATTTTATTCATTGTTAATTAAGGATTGAAGTCATATCGCACTGCAAAACTTCCTGGATCGCGGCTTTAAGCATGCCGCGATGACAAAGACACGCGCACTTATCCACCCCACAACAAGGCACACAATGACACGCCTATTAATCATCCTCATCGCATTGATCGGTTTGAATACACCAACCCATGCTCGCGTTGATCTCAGCTATTACTTGCCCGAGGGCATCACCTATAATCCCGACATCCCCACACCCGAAGCCTTCTTCGGATTTCAAATTGGCGATTGGCACCTGCGGCACGACCTCATCGTGAACTACCTGCACACATTGGCCGAGCGCTCCGACCGCATAGTCCTCACACAATATGCCCAAACACACCAGCAACGCCCTCTATTGTTGCTCACCATCACATCGCCGCAAAACCACCAAAATCTCGAAACCATCCAGACACAACACCGGCGACTCACAAATCCGGACCAGTCGCCCGCGCTCGACATCAACACAATGCCCGTGGTCGTGTACATGGGATATAGCATCCACGGCAACGAACCCAGCGGAGGCAACGCCGCACCATTGATTGCATATCACCTATCGGCGGCGCAAGGTCCTGCTATAGACAACCTCCTCGCCAACGCCGTCATCTTGCTCGATCCCGTATCCAATCCCGATGGCTTCAGTCGCTTTGCACACTGGGCAAACATGCACCGCAGCAAACACCTCGTTACCGACCCCGAACACCGGGAACATCGAGAAATTTGGCCGAGCGGCCGCACCAACCACTACTGGTTTGATCTCAACCGCGACTGGGTATTTATCCAGCATCCCGAAAGCAGGGGACGAATTGAGACATATCACGCCTGGAAGCCCAACATGCTCACCGACCACCATGAAATGAACACCAATTCCACGTACTTTTTTCAACCGGGCATACCCTCGCGCAACAATCCCCTCACGCCAGCACGCACCTATGAACTCACCGCTACAATCGCCAAACACCACGTCAGCGCACTCGATGAAATCGGCACGCTATATTACACAAAAGAGTCATTCGACGACTTTTACATCGGCAAGGGATCGACCTATCCCGATCTCAATGGCGGCGTAGGCATTCTCTTTGAGCAAGCCAGCGCACGCGGGCTTATGCAAGAAACCGTCCACGGACCCATCTCCTTTCCCTTTGCCATACGCAATCAGATAAGAACTGCCCTATCAACGCTCAAAGCGGCCCATGAACTGCGCACCGAACTGCTATCGCATCAGCGCGACTTTTATACCTCTGCATCTCAGGAAGCCGAGGCTGCCGCCATCAAAGCTTATGTTTTTGGCGACCCGGATGACATAGCGCGCACCCATCATTTTATCGACATACTCCAGCAGCATCACATACAAATTTACGATCTCGCGCGCCCCATGCGCATCGGTGGTCAGACCTTCTCGCCCGGCTCGGCCTATATCATTCCCACCGCGCAACCGCAATACCGCTTGCTCACGAGCCTGTTTGAACGCCGCACCACCTTTACAGACAGCTTATTTTACGATGTCTCAGCCTGGACATTGCCCCTATCATTTAACATGCCCCTGGTCGAGATCAAATCGTCATCCCAGGAATTTATCGGCGACCTGTTGCCGCCGTCTAAATTTCCCCGAGGCCGTCTGTCTGTCTTCAATCCGGAGCTCAATACTTATGCGTACCTCTTTGAATGGAACGGACATTACGCACCTCGCGCACTTTACCGCCTGCAAAAAGCCGGAATAAGAGCCAAAGTAGCCTCGCGGCAGTTTCGCATGCGTATTCCCTCAGGTTCAGAGGATATGCATATATTTGACTACGGCACCATACTCATCCCCATGGGCATTCAAAAAAATGATCCACAAACAATTCAAAACCTCATGCAAACAATCGCACGAGAAGATGCTCTTGAAGTATTTGCCGTCTCCACCGGACAGACCGACAGCGGTATTGACCTGGGCAGCCCGGGGTTTGTCCCCCTCGAAATGCCTCAAATCGCCCTTTTAATTGGCAAAGGCGCCGATGTCTATAACGCCGGTGAAGTATGGCATCTGTTAGACCAGCGCTACAATATGGCTATCAGCCTCATAGATGCCGGCCATGTGCGCGACATAGACCTCAATCGCTATAATACAATAATTGCAGCAGGCGGGTCTTATAGCGACCTCGACTCTACTGGCGTCAATGCCTTAAAACAGTGGCTGCGCCACGGCAACACACTCATTGCCCTCAACAGTGCGGTTCGCTGGGCCATCAATTCCAAACTCGCCAGCGCCCAATTCGTCGAGCGAAATCGAGAAAATTACAGTGAACGCAGGGCTTATATCAATGCACCCAGCGATCGGGGAGCGCAGATTATTGGCGGTGCCATCTTTCAGGTCCACCTGGACCGCACCCATCCCCTCGCCTATGGATATCGCAGCAATAGCCTGCCAGTCTTTCGGCGCGGCACGCTTTTTCTCAAACCTGTAAACCCTTATGCCACCCCTTTGCAATACACCAAAGAGCCCTTGCTCGCAGGTTATATTTCTGAACAGAACCACAATTACATCGCCGAAACCGCATCTACCCTCGTCGCCAAACAGGGCAATGGCCGCGTCATTCTCATGCTCGACAACCCCACCTTCCGCGCCTATTGGTACGGCACCCAAAAACTCTTTGCCAACGCCCTCTTTTTCGGTCCAACCATCAGTCTTCGCACATTGGAGTAGTAGTAGACCAGCCAAAAACAAAAGAGCACTGATTCTCGCGAACCAGTGCTCTTTTTATTTTTCGCATCGATATTTATCCGTGAGACATACCCATGAGGATTAACCGCTCGCCCCTCGAATTTTTCATTCCTAATTCCTAATTTTTAATTTTTAATTGAATATCATAGCGCGTGGCATCTTTGGGTACAGGCAAAGCAAAGTCTTCGTCGGACAGACCCGTATTGACGGCACGCGATTTTACCTGGATAAGAATAACATTCTCACCTTGCTGTATTTCGATGCGACGGGGTAGTGCAAAGCCTTTTTCGCTGCGATAATCGGACAGAATGCGCGCCGATACGAGTTGTCCATCGGCGTTATAGACTCTTTCTTCGCGCAAGAAGCCCGTACTCGCTTCAATCCAGAGACGGCGCAAATAGAGGTCGTGTTGCAACTCGAGAAAAATATTTTTTTCCCCAGATTCAAAACGCACCACGCGGGAAGCGTCTAGAGGAGAGAGATTGGGCAAACCGAGAATGGCGCGATCGTACGCATAATAGGACAGATCAACATCCGTAAGCACGTAGAGCACATCTTCGGGATGCCCCACGAGATAGCGGTTTTCTCGAGGCAGGTGAACGTGTAGCGTATCGTTTTGGGCACGCGCGGCCATGACCACGGTACCGAAACCGCCAACGACGAGTTTGAGATCCGAAGGTAATCGGTGGCGCACAAGTGCAGAAGCCCTGCGTTCTCGCACCCCATCAATAGTGAGATCAATACTGGCGCGAACCTCCTGATTGTACAGGCTGTCGTAGCGGGTAGCGGTGAGACGGAAAAATTCGGCTGAAGAGGTAATGGGCGGCAAAAGGGCAGGACGATTGGCGGCACAACCAGCGGTTAAAAGAAAAACAACAAAAAGGAATCTATAATTGTGCATTGAGCATTTGGGGTGGCAGGGCGGGGTTCGTTGATGAACTGGCCTGGGGAACGGCCAGTTGTACACCGCCCACTCGCGTTTTTTCTGCGTCATCTGCGGATTATTCGTCTATTCATTCAAAGAACTGTCATCTTTGGAAAGATTTTTGAATTTTTCCCGCAGGGTCTGGTTATCGGGATCAAATTCTATAGCGCGTTCATAATGGTGACTTGCGCGGGAGAGATCGCCCATTTTTTGCGCTGCGTCTCCCGCGTGCTCGTGAATAACCGCGAGATTTTCGCGCAGACCATCTACAATCGGAGAATTGGGATCGGTTTGGCGAAGGGTTTCTTCCTCTACAGCGAGTGCGCGGTCCAGCCAGCGCGCGGCGTTTTCATACTGTTTGAGCTGATAATAGACCCAGCCGAGACTATCGAGATAAGCGCCGTTCTCAGGGTCATTTTTCAGAGCGCGTTCAATTAACTTTTTTGCTTCGGTAAGGCGTTCGCCACGCTCGGCGAGCATATACCCCAAATAATTGCTGGCCTCTGCGTGATCCTGATCCAGTGCCAAAAGGCGTTGAAATATGGCGACCGCGCGATCAAACTGTCCCGCCCGTTCAAGGCTGCGCCCCAGATCAAAGAGCACATGCTCGAGAAATTCGGGATTATCTTCCGTATCGGCGACGAGTGGCTCCAGCAGGGGAATGGCTTTTTCCCAGTTGCGATCAAAAAGATATGTACGCGCCAGTTCGTAGCGAAAACCCGTGTGTTCTGGCCTCGCGTCAACAGCCTGTTGGTAGATATCGCGCGCACTGGTAATTTCGTTTTGGCGCAGGTAAACGCGGGCAAGGTCAAACGCGATTTGATCGTAATACTCGCTTTCAGGGCGCGTATCTCGATGGAGATTTTCCAGGATCTGTTGCGCGCTTGCCCAGTTTTCTTCGATCCTGTACGAACGGGCTATGCCGAGATGATATTCGGTTTTTTCACCCAGTAAGTTGGCGTGGCGATAGGTTTTGCGCGCCTCTGCCGTACGATTGGCATCGAGCAACAAACGAGCTTTTGTGCCCAGCAAGATCTGATTTTCGGGATCGGTTTGCAACTGGTGATTGAGAACGCGTTCGGCCATATCGACAAATAGCATTCTCTCATCGCGATCGTGACGGCCCTTCACCATTCTGAGGAGCACATTGCCCAGCCGATTGACCAGGCGGGGATCTGGTTCTTCAAGGAGGCGATTTAGATGGTCTGTGTGGGTATAAATGTGTACTAATTGAACCCAAACCGGGACTGTTTGCTTGTTAACACTATAATCTCGCAGCGCGATTATCCGCCGAAAATATTGTTCGGCAGAGAGTGTATCGCCCCGAGAGAGTTGTGTTATGCCCAGTTGAAAAAGGAGATCGTTGTTATTGGGATCTTCTTCGAGGATATCGCGATAAATTTGCTCTGCTTTGTCAAACGCGCGCAGCCGATGGTAGTTTTCAGCGGCAAAGAGCTTTTCGCGCGTGCCCTGTCCTGGGATAGCAACAATGCTATCGAGCACCGTTATGACTTTGCTGTGCTGCCCCCGCGCATTGTAAATTTGGAGAAGTTGATTATAAGCACTCAGATCTCGCGGCGCCAGCCGCACAATAGTATTTAACTGGTCAACAGCTGCGGTGGTGTCTCGACCCTGGCTGAGGGCGTGATAATAGAGCCAGCGGTTTTGCACATTTTTGGGATCAATTTGAACGGCTCGCCGCGCGGGTTCGACCGCATCTTGAAACCGCCGAACAGCATTGAGATTGCGAGCCAGTGCGCTGTAAAGCGTCGCAGAGGTCGAGTCGTATTGCACAGCCGCTCGCAATTCGGAAATAGCCTGATCGCGTTGGCCTGTGGCTTCTGCAAATCGCGCCCGCAAAAAGTGCGTGACGGCCTGAGGGTGAGGAGGTGCTTTTTTGGGTACAGAGCGCAAGCTAATTTGCGGTTGCTGCGCTGTTGCACAGCCGATGAGCAATGTGAGCAAACAAAAAAATGTGTAACGCATAATCTCAATCCCTATGTGGGCGAATTTTTGATTTGGGTTTTTTGAACTCCCACATCAGTTCGCTGCGGCCATAATCGGTTTCGTGAGACTGCACGATGAGTTTGATGTACTTTGTGCGATCTGAAACAATGGGTGTTTTCATAACAGTGTACGCAGAAAAATAGAGTATAAGCAATTTTTCATTTCCTACATAAGTAATATTCATGGGGGGTTCTGCAAAATAGCGCACTTTTTCACCGGGCGTATAAGTGGGAGAAATATACGTGCCAAACACATCTGTGACTTCCATTTCTCTGCCCGGTACAGAAACCTGGAGTGCTTCGAGCGGATAAAATGCCCGCTCTTCAATTTTGTCGGGTTCATACCCGATTTCTTCGCTGTCTTCGAGGTAAATTGTCCAGCGACTGAGATCGAGATACACTTTGTCGTAAACAGTATTGAATTTTAAGCGAATTTGAATATCGTCATCGAGTCGATTTTGGCTGGCATAGTCTTCCCACGTGTGGGCAGAAATGCTATCGGGACCGTAGTGGGTCTGCAACATGTCAAATTCTGAACGCACGAGATCGGGAACATAAAGCGTGGCTGAGATGAGCAGCGGAGAACGCACGATGCGATGGCGGTCAGAATCGGTCAACTCGCGGAATTGCAAATCGGGATGCGCGGCAATGCTCGGTGCTTGTGGCAAATTGTCTATGGGACGCACCGTGGGAATAAAGCTGCGCACAGTCCATACTTTGAGCAATTGGGGATATGTCCAGGTATTATCCGAATCGGGCTTTGAAGGCAAGGTGAGTTTATAGACTTCTTTTCGCCCTGAAAATTCGGGAAAAAGCGGGGAATTCTGAACGTGGTAATAGGGATGTTGCGCGATGGGAACGGCAAAAACATCGCCTTTGCCAATGAGTTTATCCAGGCGTTCAATTTGCTTGCTATCGAGCGCAGTTTTGAGCGCGTCAAACACGGCGCTGGCGCTGTCATTAGCACTTTCGCGCAGACTTTTCAGATCTTTGAGCTTGGGAATATGGCCCTGCCACAACAGGGCTTCGTTGGTACGGCGAGCGCGTTCGGTTTGATATTCAATCACGATATCGCGAAGTGTAGAGACGTGTTTGGCAATATGTTCTTTCTGATCGCCCTTCGCCTTGAGGTGTTTGCCCAATCGGTCTGCTTCGAGCAGATCCTTCGTATTGGCACCCCAGGCAGTCTGAAGCGCGAAAAGTAAAACCGCGACAAAACTTGTTCGGAAAAACATGATATGTCCTGTGTATTTTGACCCCTCCCCCAGCCCCTCCCCGAGACGGGAAGGGGAGACATGGTTCCCCCCTTCCTCTCAGGAAGGGGGGTCAGGGGGGTAGGTCCCCTCTAAAACCAACCCTCTTTTTTAATGTTTGAACGCCCAAAAGGTTCATGTATTTATCTTCGCCCGCGTCTCTTGCGAGTGCCTCTGGGGCGAACATTTTGCGTGTGTGACAAAAGATGAAAGTCTATCCGCAGGCGTTGCCGGTCGAGTTGGGCGAGTTGTACCTGAACCGAATCCCCAAGTCGGAAAATCGTTCCCGTGGATTCGCCAATGAGAGCACCTTGCAACTCGTGGTAAATATAATAATCATCGTAGAGATATTTTACGTGAACCAGACCCTCGATGAGTACATCATTGAGCTGAACAAAAAAACCGATAGAACGCACATCGACAATAACGGCATCAAAACACTCGCCTATTTTGTCTTTCAAATAGAGAATTTGCATGAGCCGAATAGCATCCCACTCGGCTTGTTGTGCGCCGATCTCGCGTTGCGTTGCCAGATCGCCAATATCGGGCAACCGACGTGCGCGGCGCGCCTTATGCCCGGGCGTGATCGCATCGTTGATCGCATCGCGCAAGGTGCGGTGAAGAATCAGATCGGGGTAGCGACGAATCGGCGATGTAAAATGCGTATAAGTATCGCAAGCCAATCCAAAATGACCGACGTTGACCGGCGTGTACACAGCCTTCTTCATCGAACGCAACAGGCGATGGCTCAAAATATGACCGATAGGTTCATCCTTAAAATTTGCGAGAAACGCCTGGATGCTATCTATCCGCGAGGGATTTGAAAGGCGATACCCCAGTGTTTTGGCCAGGTCGCAAAATGCGGCGAGTTTTTCACCGTCGGGCGGTTCGTGGACGCGATAGAGAATCGGGATGCCGCTATCGGCCATGCGCCGCGCGACGATCTCATTGGCCAGGAGCATAAATTCTTCAATAAGGCGGTGACTATTCAGACGGGCGCGGGGGCGAATGTGAATGGGATAGCCCTGATCGTTGAGAATAATATGAGGTTCGGGAATCTCAAAATCGATCGTACCCCTTGCCATGCGTTTCTCTGTCAGACGACTTCTCAGAGCCTCCATATGCATGAGAACATCGGCATACGGTTCAGCGGGATTGCCCGTGTATCTATCGCGGTCGAGCACTTGCTGAACCTCTTCATAAGACAGGCTCGCGCGGCTGCGTATCACCGTTTCTGCAATCTGAGCGTCAATCAACTCGCCATCGGGGGTGATATGCGCCAGAATACTCAGAGCAAGGCGATCTTCGCAGGGCTGTAAAGAACAGATATTTGCGGAGAGCTTTTCCGGCAACATAGGGATAACGCGGTCGGGCAAGTACACGCTGCTGCCGCGTGTGAGGGCTTCGTGGTCGAGGGGCGAGCCTTCGGGAACATAGTGACTGACATCGGCAATGTGAATACCCAGACAATAGGTCTGATCATCGAGAACCTGAAGCGACACGGCATCGTCGTGATCGCGCGCATCGGCCGGATCAATGGTAAAACAGACCAGATCGCGCAAATCGAGACGACGGTCAATTTCCTCTGTGGGAATGCCTTCTGGAATCGCTTCTGTAGCTTCGAGAACATGATGGGGAAAATCGAGTGGAAGACCGCGTTTTTTAATAAGGATAAGGGTTTCAATACCCGCATCGTCCGCATTGCCCAGCACTTCGACAATCCGCCCATCGGGATGGGCATTGGGTGAGGAATATTTGAGGCTGACAACGACCTTTTGCCCTGCCTGAGCACCACAGGTCAGGTCATCGGAGATATGAACGCGCGCGCGGATGCGCGGATCGTCGGAAATAACAAGAGAAATGCCGTCATTTTCCACATACGTACCTACCATTGTTTGCTCGGCGCGTTCGACAATGCGAACCAACTCGCCTTCTGCGCGGTCGCTGCCCTGTGCTCTGCGCGTGAGGCGCGCCACAGCGCGATCGCCGTGTCGCGCACGCCTCATGTGTCTCGCGCCAATAAAAATATCTGCGCCCCCATCTTCGGGCGCAAGCAGGCCATATCCACTGGTCTGGATACTGATGCGACCAACAACGAGATTGTGGTCAGACGGAATGCCGTAACGGCTGTGGCGCAACTTTACGAGATCTCCATCGCGCACCAGGCGGCGAATCAGACGGCGAAAATCCGAATAAGCCCGATCGGAGACGCGAAGGGCGCGAGCAAGTTCCCTGATTTTGAGCGGACGTCTGGATTGTTGACGCACAAAATTCAGTACCTGATCGCGAGAGACAGACATATTTTTTATAGGAGCCAATGGCAGACAAACAGGCAGGAGATATGGTGGCGGTGCACGAGCGAAATTATTATACTGCTGTGGATAAAACTCATGGCAAATATACAGAAAGGGCGCGGAAAAGCAATGCAAAACCTCTACTACCTGATCGCTCTCTTGTGCTTTGGGGGATGCGCCGCGCAATATGTTCTCGCACCCGACGGGGAATACGATTATCGCGTACCCGTTGGACGAGGTGATGCTCAGAAAGGATTTGAAACCCTATTTATCTCCACCGTAAAAGTCGTGTGGACGCCCCAATATGCCAATGTGTTTTACACACATGATATGAGAAATGACAGGGGTTTCTTGCTCCATTTGCCGCTAACAGATGAAAACAGCCCAACGGGCTATCGGCTGGCGCGAGACGGTATCCGCGAAACCGTCGATTCTTATTCCAAAGTGGGCACCGCGCTTGTGGTTGCGCGACAAATCGCGACCAATCAATACAATGTGGCAATTGCCCTGACAAATGCACATCTGGTAACAGCACCAGATACCATTCGGTATTTTATGCGGGATGTGCGGGGCCTGGAAACAAAGGTACTCGAACGGATTTCCATTAAAATCAGCACCGCATTGCACGTGGTCAATCGCGATGGTGAAAGCATCTCTGCGAAAATCTTGCGCCTCGACCCCGAAGCAGACCTGGCTTTGCTCAAACTCAATATTCCCCATTTGATGAGAAAACCAGTGCCTTTTTTTATGCGGCTGGGCAAAACATCAGACCTGCAATGGGGCAATTTTGTCTATATCGCAGGCCATCCAAAAAGCAAGATGCGCCTCACCGCGGGCACAGTGAGTTTAGACGAGGACCATGATCGATTTTTTGTCGATGCTGCCATCCGTGCAGGCTACAGTGGCGGGCCTGTGGTTGCCGTGCGAGATGGTCTGCCCAATTTTGAACTCGTGGGCCTTTGTCGGGGAGCGACAACAGAAACTTTCCGCTTGCTGGTGCCCAACCGAATGTTGAACGAAGGTGCGGTATTATCGCCCGATTTGCTCGGTCACATCTCGGTTGAAGAGCGCGAGGTCGTGGAACCCGGTCTGGGTATCATCGTGGGGATAGAAGCCGTCAAACGATTTTTATTGGACAGTCGCGATCAGCTCCGCGAGAACGGTGTAGATATCAAAACCGATGCGACATTGCGAATGTGGGGGTTTTGAATCCGCGGGGATATGTATTATATTCGAATGTCAATCCAGTTCAGGTTAAAATTTTTACAAGGAGATCCAGATGAAACATTTTGCTATTTCTGTGCTGAGCGTATTCCTTTTTCCCGTTCTCGTCGGGGCGCACTGCGAGATACCGTGTGGGATCTATGGCGATGAGGGTCGGTTTGACGCGCTATTGGAAAACGCGACCACCATCGAAAAATCGATGAATGAAATCAACAAATTGTCGGGAGAAAGCGAAAAAAATTACAACCAGATCGTGCGGTGGGTCGTCAACAAAGAGCACCATGCCGATCAGATTCGCGATATTGTAGCACAATATTTCCTGGCGCAACGGATCACAGAACCCGCTGAAGGGACCGATGCAAAAGCCTATACCGAAAAGCTAGTGGCCTTGCACAAAATTATACGCACAGCAATGAAGTGCAAACAAACCACAGACCCGAAAAACGCGCAGACCTTACGCGATCACATAAACGCTTTTCAGGTGCTTTACAACGCGAAATAGTTACAATCTACATCACTATTTTTTCCGGGACAATCTCCAACGAGATTGTCCCATTTTTCATTTTTTCTTGCGCTTCTGAAAGGTCTTTGATATATTCTCCGCCCCATTAGCACTCGGCAGGTGAGAGTGCTAAAACAACAATCCGTTTATTTTCACTCCACCTCGCATAAGGAGGCTATAACAATGGCGAAGGTGAAACCCCTCGGGGATCGCGTGCTGGTCAGACCTGTTGAAGAAGACGAGCAGGTCAAGGGTGGCATTATCATTCCCGATACGGCAAAAGAAAAACCCCAACGGGGCGAAATTGTGGCCGTTGGCGATGGCAAGCCCGACGATTCGGGCAACCGGATCCCGTTGTCGGTCGCATCCGGCGACACGGTGCTTTATGGCAAGTACTCGGGCACAGAAGTCCGTCTGGACGACGAAGACTATCTGATCATGCCCGAAGGCGATATTTTAGCGATTGTTGATTAATACCGCATTAAAGCGGCACAAGTTTTAATCAGGAGGATAATAATGGCCAAGCAACTCGAATTTGATGTTGCAGCTCGTGAAGCCCTCAAACGGGGTGTGGACCAGTTGTCCGACACCGTAAAAGTCACGCTGGGACCCAAGGGTCGCAATGTTGTACTGGACAAAAAGTTTGGTTCGCCCACTGTCACCAAAGACGGTGTCACAGTAGCCAAAGAAGTCGAATTAGAAGACCCTTATGAAAATATGGGTGCTCAAATGCTCAAAGAAGTTGCTTCCAAGACTTCTGACGTGGCCGGCGATGGCACAACCACAGCAACCGTGCTCGCCCAGTCGATCTTCCATCAGGGTTTGCGCAACGTAACAGCCGGTGCCAACCCCATGGATCTCAAGCGCGGTATTGACAAAGCCGTTGCGGCCTCTGTCAATTTGATACATGACATGAGCAAACCAGTGGCGGGGCGATCAGACATCGCACAGGTCGCTTCTACATCGGCCAACAACGACAAAGCCATTGGCGATTTGATTGCCGATGCAATGGAAAAAGTGGGCAAAGACGGCGTGATCACAGTTGAAGAAGCCCGCAGCATTGAGACCACGCTGGACGTGGTCGAAGGCATGCAGTTTGACCGCGGATATGTGTCGCCTTATTTTGTGACCGATGCCGACAACATGGAAGCCATTCTGGAAGACGCCTATATTCTCATTCACGACAAGAAAATTTCGGCGATGCGCGACCTGCTTCCCGTACTGGAAAAAATTGCACAGACGGGCAAGCCATTGATGATTATTGCCGAAGATATCGAAGGCGAAGCCCTCGCCACACTGGTCGTGAACAAAGTGCGCGGCACGCTGAAAATCGCCGCCGTAAAAGCGCCTGGCTTTGGCGATCGCCGCACGGAAATGCTGGAAGACATCGCCATTTTGACGGGTGGTCGCGTATTGTCCGAAGATGCGGGCTTTAAGCTGGAAAATGCCACCTCCGCAGACCTCGGTGAAGCCAAACGCATCACCATTGACAAAGACAACACAACCATCGTCGAAGGCGCCGGTGATCGCGCTGATATCCAGGGGCGCGTTGGACAAATTCGCCGGCAGATCGATGAAACCACATCTGATTACGACCAGGAAAAATTGCAAGAACGCCTGGCCAAGCTGGCCGGCGGTGTGGCCGTAATCAATGTGGGCGCTGCCACAGAGACCGAAATGAAAGAAAAAAAGGCCCGCGTTGAAGATGCGCTTCATGCGACGCGCGCCGCGGTTGAAGAAGGCATTGTTCCCGGCGGTGGCGTTGCATTGATTCGCGCCGCGGCTGGCCTTGACGGAACGCGTGAAAATGTCGATGGCGACGAAAAGACCGGCGTAGATATCGTGTGCCGCGCGCTGGAAGAGCCATTGCGCCAGATCGCCAATAACGCCGGTGTTGAAGGTGCGCTGGTCGTGCAAAAAGTCGCCGCTGGCGACGGCAATTTGGGCTATAATGCCGATACAGACGCCTATGAAGACATGATTCAAGCCGGCGTGCCCGACCCGACCAAAGTCACGCGGTCTGCACTCGAAAACGCCGCTTCGATAGCCAGTCTGTTATTGACGACCGAAGCACTGGTGGCCGATATACCCGAACCCGAGCCACCAGCACCCCCCGCACCTCCGGGTGGTGGAATGTATTAAACGGTTAGTCTTTGAAAAAGGGCATCCTATTGGATGTCCTTTTTTTTTTGAATTATATACAATAGTACCGAGATCCAGCAGTTCTGGATCGTAGAATCGGGATTCGAACCCTCTGCTTTCAATGCCTCAAGCCAGACCAATGCTCTCTATAGGAAAGCATTGTTACGAATTGAGAATTCGAGATCAGAATGAGACCTGGCGCATCATCTATCGCATTGATTCGGACAGTTTCTGTAGATCTATTGATTCGATCCCTCTTCGCGCTTGGCGTTACCAAATCCGATCCCGCCAAAATGCTCGTATCGTAATGTTGACCGCTATTTGACTGGGTCGAAAGCGATCAACTCTCTCACAATACCGCTCATACATCGATCAAAATTTACACTAACGCCCATCTACTCCATCTCCGCTTCAACAGACAATCCACAAATTCAAGTTGTGAACAAGACCGCAATACAGCATATTGAAAGCATAATGAGGTGCCTGAGTTTCTTTCAAGCCTTTTTATTGCTCAATTTTGTGATAATTGCATTTTTGGCCTGATATTTGCCTGGGTTCTGACTGTTGCGTTTGTCCAAAATACGACCAACCTTCAGAATAAAGGAAGCAGAAGTGTCAGACGACCACAATTCAATTAAAGAATATAAAGGCATTCTGGGACAGGTCACTTCACCCCTAATATTTTTTTCTCTGGCACTTCTGGTCATTGAAGGAATCATTGGAATTACGGTTGTTAAATCAAAACTCGACGCTATACAGCAATTCTACATGATTCTTGTTATGGCCTTTCTATTTCTATCTGTTGTCGGCCTCGTTGCCTGGATTACTGTGAAATATCCGTTGAACTTAATGGATAAAGAAGATTTCGATTTTCCACCTCAAAGAATAGATGAAGGCAATTTCCTCGGCAGACAAGTCGTCGCGGTCTGTGACGACCCAATAGGATTTGCCACAGGCAGAAAAACCGACTAAAATGACTTTCCGCTTGATGATGTTCCCGAAAATCATCAAACTGCTCAACTGTTGATTAGGAAGGCAATATGAAAGCGAGAATCATTGGAGAGCGGCAGGCAGATGTGGTGCCTGCACCGGTGCCAGAGCCGAAGGAGGATTGGGCGGTGGTGAAGGTGCATGCTTCGGCGATGTGTACCGAGTACAAGACGTGGTTGGCCGGTGATCGGCGCGAGGTGATCGGGCACGAGGGTGCTGGCGAGGTGGTAGCGGTGGCTCAGCCGGGGCGGGTGAAGGTGGGGGACCGGGTTACGGTGATGCCCCAGTATCCGTGTGGGAATTGCGCCCTGTGCCGATCTGGTGATTATATTTATTGCGAGGATACGTACGATTTTGCCGAGTTCACGGGTAGCCGGGATGGCAGCGGTACGTTTGCCCATTATGTGGTTAAACCTTCATGGCTTTTGTTGCCGATTCCGGAGCGGGTTACTTATGAGCAGGCGACGATGGCGATTGACGGTATCGGTGCCTCTTTTGGGGGTATGCAAGCTATTGGCGTGGGTGCGTTTGATACGGTGCTGATTACGGGTCTGGGGCCGGTGGGGCTTGGTGGGATTATCAATGCCCGGTTCCGCGGGGCGCGGGTGCTGGCGGTGGAGCCTGCGCCGTGGCGCGCTGCACTCGGTCTCGAGTTGGGCGCAGAGGTGGTGTTGCATCCGCAGGATGACCCGCTTGCGCGTATTCGAGATTTGACAGATGGTCGCGGGGTGGATTGCGCGGTGGATTGTTCTGGTTCAGTGGCGGGCGAGCGGTTGTGTATTGATGCGGTGCGGCGGCGCGGACGGGTGGCGTTTGTCGGTGAGTGTTCCCAGGATTTGCCGATCAGGGTGAGTCCGGATTTGATTCGCAAGGGGTTGCTGGTGTCGGGAAACTGGCTGTACAATATGCAGGATTACGAGGGCGTGATGCAGGTGATCGCGGAGTCGCCTCTGATCGATAAGTTGATCAGCCATGTTATGCCGATGAGCAAAATTCAGGAGGCTTTCGGTCTTCTGGCTGCTGGCGAGGCTGCAAAGATTGTGCTTCATCCCTGGGCGTAGCGCGTTTCTTTTAACACACTTTCAAGCCAGGCTCTGGCGCGCTTGCGATACGCACTTTCTCTGTGCATCCACAAATCTGTATGCGGGTGGACGATATTGCCTTCGGGGATGTTGAATATCTGGTCGGTTGGTACGTTCAGGAATGTGAATTGCGCCAGGTCGAGGTGCGCTTTGAGGTATTGATCTCTTACGTTTGTGGCGTTCAGGCCGCAGATGAGCACGGGCCTGCCTGCTATCCGTGCGAGGCGGGTGAGAGCGGATGCGCGATCACTCTCTGGATAATCCCAGTTCCGTTCGCCGTCGGAGTGGTCGTGGGTGAAGATGCCTTTCCAATAGGCTGCAATCTCATCGTCTGCAAGGCCGATGTAGCTGGTGCCAATAGCTCCGCGCGAGAACCCGCAGATGAATATGTTGTGCGGGTCGCCTCCAAATTTTTCACAGATCCGCGGGAGGTTGGTCTTGCAGTAGTTCACGGTTGCCTGTTTGTCGCCCCACCAGGTGACGGCGTTTTCTTTTTTTCCTTTTTCTATATATGGCATGGATACCCATATAAATCCTCGTCCCCCACTTATCCCATAACCCAGGTTCGCATCTTCCACTTTCCCAGTTGATTTGCAAGGTTCCCATTTGTTGCCGGTGTATTCGACAATGACGGGGTATTTGTGCCCGGGTTGCCAGTCTGTGGGAAGGTATAGTGCGTGGTGTACGTCGGTTCCTCTGTATTCCGGCGCAGTTTGACGCACACGCCTGCCCGGGGCAGGTGCTTCATCCGTCATGGCTGGTGTAACGAGGTCTAATGGCATAGTCGCACATCCCCATCATCTTGTCCGATCCAACTGCCCCTTCAACTCTTCCCATGTCTTTGGTTTCCAGGCGCGTGCTCTGCGCTGAGCCTCGGCGATCTGATCCGCTGTCATCTTTTCGGCAAGTCTGTCGCGGGTCTTTCCGGCATCTTTGTGCCCTTTGGCAGCGGCGAGATCGAGAAAGGTGTGTGCGGCAATATAATCCTGGGGAACACCTTCGCCTTTGCCGTACATCGCGGCGAGGTTGTATTGCGCCTGTGCGAAACCCTGTTCGGCGGATTGGCGGTACCAATCAATAGCTTCAGAGAAATTTTGGGAAATCCCCTTGGCCTCGTGATATATTACGCCAAGGTTGTATTGCGCCTGTGCAAAACCCTGTTCGGCAGCGCGACGAAACCAATCACGGGCTTCAGTGTAATCCTGGGTAACGCCTTTGCCTTCGGAGTACATCACGCCGAGGTTGTATTGCGCGGGGGCAAAATCCTGTTCAGCAGCGCGGAGATACCATTTGAGGGCTTCAGAGCAATTTAGGAGAACGCCCTCGCCATTGTAGTACATCGAACCAAGGTTGTGTTGCGCCCTGGCGTCACCTTGTTCAGCGGCGCGACGAAACCATTCAACAGCTTTAGAAAAATCCTGTGGAACCCCGTCGCCTTTGGTGTACATATAGCCGAGGTTGGATTGCCCCTTAGGATTATCCTGTTCGGCAGCACGTCGATACCAGGTAACAGCTTTAGTGTAATCCTGTGGAACCCCCTCCCCATTGGCGTACATCCAGCCGAGACTGGATTGCGCCCTGGCGTCACCTTGTTCAGCAGCACGGCGATACCATTCAGCGGCTTTGGCAAAATCCTGGGTAACGCCTTTGCCATTGTAATACATTTGGGCGAGGCTGTGTTGCGCCTCAGCGATTTTCTGTTCAGCCGCGCGGCGATACCATTCAGCGGCTTTAGCAAAATCTCGAAGGACCTCCTTGTTATAGTACATATTGCCGAGGTTGTATTGCGCAGAGGCATAACCTTGTTCAGCGGCGCGGCGATACCATTCAATGGCTTCAGTGTGATCCTGGGTAACGCCTTTCCCATTGGCGTACATTACGCCGAGATTGTGTTGTGCCTTGGCATAACCCTGCTCAGCAGCACGGAGATACCATTCAATGGCTTCAGTGTGATCCTGGGTAACGCCTTTGCCTTCGGAGTACATATAGCCGAGGTCAGATTGTGCGGGGGCGTAACCCTGTTCGGCAGCGCGGCAGAACCATTCAAGGGCTTCGGTGTAATCCTGAGTAACATCCTTGCCGTTATAGTACATCACACCGAGGTTGTATTGGGCTTTGGCATCACCTTGCTCAGCGGCGCGGCGCAATTCGGCAATTTCATTGTTTTCTGTTTCTGGGGTTAGAATCACCAAAGCGGCGACAACCACCATGCCAAAGATGAGCGCGTACAGCGCGCGGTCATGTGCTGTCAAGGGCATTTCTGATCTCCTGTGTTCAGGATTCCAATTCGTCGAGCCAGCGGGCTACAACCCGACTGCCTTTTTGTATTTCAGAGATGGCTTCGTGGTCGGGTTGTTCTTTTTCGTCGATCAGACCTTTTCGCCTGAAGCGATTTCGGAGATAACCGCCGCAAAGATGCGCGCCTATTGCGCCGGGATTTTTTAGAAGGCCGTAGAGGGCGTCGGCATACCATTCCCCATCCACGAGATGATATTCCCCATCCAGGTATTTCCCGCTGTCATCCGCGATGGTTTCTCGGGGGCGGGAGCCGTCTGCCCATAGAACCGGTTTTCCCGTGGCTGTGTGCCATTCGCGCATGTGTGTGACCGGATCTCTGAAATCCTGAAAGCTGAGTACGTCAACGTATGGTTCGGCAGCCTGTACAATTTCCATTGGGAGTGCTGCGAGTGCTTCGTATCGGTCTCCGAGGATCAGGTGATGGGGATCATAACGGCGAATGGCGTCGTGGGTGATTTTGTAGTATCGCTGTGCCATGTTGAAGAGTTCAGCACGGCCCGCTTGCGATTCCAGGCGCGCGGGATCAAACATGGGTCCGCGCCATGCCGTGTGTGGGGTTCGGACGTGAACCCAGGTTGGACAGTCCGAGTAAAAATAGCCGATTAAGTTCGGTTCGTCTCTCAGTCGCGCGCATTCGGATCTGGCTACATAATCGCACCAGTCCTCAAAGTCTTTGCTGAAGATGTCGGGATTTTTGTGCCATGCGTTCCATTGATGTGTTTCGATGAAGGGCAGCAGGTGGCAGTAGGGCATGGATAGCGCGCGGTATTCTTCCAGGGTGAAACTCGGGCTGTGCGCGTGTTTTAAGATGGTCACATCCTGTACCCAGCCGACGGTGTTGAATCCCCAGGATTTCAGGTCGGGCGATACGGATTCGCAGATCCACTTGATGCTGTTGTTGTCGTATTTTTGTTTCCAGCGGGGCAGGTTTTCTGGATACAGCAGTGGAGAGGAGTCGATGTGATTCAGTCCGACGGAGAAGAAGGGCTGTCGCTCTGGCGTGAGCAGAATCCAGCGTTCGCCGAGTTTTCCGAGGGTGAAGAATCCTTCAGGGGATGTTTGTGTTGTTTCGACTGTTTCCAGTATGATATTCATTGAGGCTCCTTAGCGAATTTACGATTCCACCCTTTATTAGGATAGGCTGGAACAGCATCTACGGATATTCAATGATGGCAGTAATCGCGAGAACAATCTCCTCTATCGTTTCTGGAGAGACTTCTCCCAACTTCCGAATGAAGCGTTGTCTATCCATACCACGCAACTGCAAAGTATCGACAGCGGAGACTTTTGTGAGGCCATTGGTAGGATTTGGCGCAATCCGCACATGCCAGATATTGGGTGCGAAATACGCCTTCCAGTCTGTAATAGGAGCAACCAGCTTAATGGGTAAACGTCCGACCGCATCAGAATTTACCACCACCGCAGGACGGGTTTTTTTCATCTCCCTTCCTACGGTTGGGTCGAAATTGACAAGCCATATCTCTCCCCGGCGCGGGGTGGAAGTGCTAAGGCTCAACAATGTCGCCTCCCTGCCAGGCTTCGCGCTCTATCCGTTCCGGCTCCTGCTCGTAGTACTCCGCCATCCGTTCCGCTTGCTCTGCAAGTTGCTTGCGGCGTTCTGCAAGCGGTAACTTCATATAGGCACGACGGTGAGCAAGAGACAATCCCTGATCCATTTCTGCTTGTTGTGTTTGTGTAGCCATGGTTTTTCTCCTAAGGTAGTTTTTACACTTTGACTTTGTACTTGAGGTCGTTGGCTTCATCACCCGTTATGCCCCGAAATCCCCAGCAATGCGTTGCTTGTTCTTTTATGGTGATTTCAATGTCTATGGGGGAAATAGATAATTGGCTTTCGATTTCTTTGAATAGTGTTTTGATGAGGCTTTTTTGGGTTTCCATCTGGCGACCTGCCATCATGTTGATTTCTATGACGGTGTATGCATCCGTGCGACCATCGGGGTAGTAAAAATCCTCTTTGGCCATGGGCACGAAGCGGTGTGCCCGCTTATCTTCTGGCATGCCGAGGACGGATTGCATACACCCGTGAATCACATCGGATAGTTTTGCTTTTATGGGATTTAATTTTTCTTTGATTCCATATACGACGATCATGGTTTTTCCTTATCAGGCCGACTACCCCATCCTCAGATTGCGGTCTTCGAGGGGCAGGTCAATGCGGATGTTGCCGCGGCGGTGCGATTCTCTTATGCCGATTTCAAGGGCTTCGCGGCCAAATTCACCGGGGCAGATGTCTTCTCGGCCCTGTTCGATAGAGCGACAGACGCCTTCGATGGCGTCAACCATTGAGCTTCTGGGATGCCAGGGTCCTGGGAGGTGCGTCTGGGTGGGGGCACCGGTTTCGGGATGTGGGGTCCATATTTCGAACTGGGCATGGGCGTTACGGGAGATGATGCGACCGGTTTCGCCGATGAATTCCAGGGACCAGGCAAAAGGCATGGTTTCGGAGCGGGAGTTTAAGATGGTGCGGATGCCGTTTTCATATACGATAATCCCCGATCCGGGGATGTCGGCGTTGGATTGGGCCTGTTTGTCTGTGTCGATGAGACCGACTACCCATTGGGCTGGCGCATCGGCAAAGAGGCGGAGTAAAGCCAGGGTGTGGCTTTGAATATTGGAAAGGTTGGAGGAGCTGTGGCAGATCATTGATTTTAAGGGTCCAATGGTGCCGTCTGCAATGAGCCGGCGGGCGTTTGTGTAGTAGCTATACCAGTTGAGGTGGCAGGCCATTGAGAGGATGACGTTGTTTTTGGCGCAGACGTCGATCATAGTGTCAGCTTCGGCCAATGTGCGGCACATGGGTTTGGTGGCAAAAATGGCTTTGACCCCCAGTTCGGCCAGACCGACCGTGATTTCAGCGCGGGGTTCGGGGCGGGTGGTCAGGCAGACCACGTCGATTTGTTCTTTTTCGATCATCTCCCGGTAATCGGTGTACAGGGCTGATACGTCCCAGCGCTGTTTGAAGTCCGCGAGTTTATCGGGGTCATCATCTGCGGCGGCAACGAGATCTATCCCGCGCGCTTCAATCATTGCAGGCGCGTGTGCCCAGGGCCATGGGTAATGTGGCATGCCAATGTGTTCGTCGTCAATGGTGCTGCCCATTCTGCCGCATCCTACAACAGCGCCTCGATAGGTATTTTTGGGAGCGGTATCCCGCACAGTCTGGAAGGCTTTATCTTTGGGCTCAGCCATTGGGTTCTCCTTGAGATGGAGATTTCTGGATCGGTTTATTATTCAAATATGGGCAAGGTCGGAATGAATTGCAAGTCCAGATGGGAAAGATGATATTCTAAAGTTCGGTGCTGGTTGACTTTGGTAAAATGGGGTTGTATTTTCGGTTCTATATATTGGACCGATGTATGGGAGGGAATATGAAGATTACCGAAGTTAAATACCATCGTTTGCGCTATCCCGTGACTGAGAAGTACGGAAATTCTTTTACGTGGATTACGGAGCGGTCATCTATTCTGGTGGAGATTGTTACCGATGCAGGCATTACGGGATGGGGACAGGGGACGGGGTCGCTGGGTGAGTCGGATATTCAGCGGCATGTGATTGGGAAGAATCCGTTCGATTATGAAGTGATCTGGAACGCGCTGAACAGTTCGGGGAATTTTAAGAATGTGGGGGCGACCAGTGGCGTGGATATTGCGTTGTGGGATATTATGGGTAAGGCACTTGATATGCCGGTTTATCGCCTTCTGGGGGGCGCATTTCGGGACCGTATCCCCTGCTATGCCAGCGGGCTGTTCAGGAAAGACAGGCCGGATAATACACGGGCTTTGATGGATGAGGCCAGAGGATATGTGGATCGGGGTTTTCCCGCGATGAAGATGAAGGTTGGATTGGGGAAGGTTTATGATGAGAAGAATGTGGCTGCTGTGCGTCAAGCGATTGGCGATGATATTCTTTTGTGTGTGGATGCAAATCTCGCCTATGATGTGGGTACGGCGATTGAGGTGGGGCGCAAGATGGAAGCGTACGATCTGTTCTGGTATGAAGAACCGATTTCGAGGGATGATGTGGCCGGGTATGTAGAAATTAAAAGGGCGCTCAAGATGCGGATTGCGGGATGCGAGGGTTTGCAGGGGCGCTGGGCATTTCGGGAGTTTATCCAGCGACGGGCGGTGGATATTGTGCAGCCGGATATTGCGATTGTCGGCGGGTTTACAGAGGCGAGAAAGGTTGTGGCGATGGCGAGTGCCAATTATATCCCGGTTATGCCGCATATGTGGGGGGCAGTCGTTGGTCTTGCCGCTACTCTGCACTGGCAGGCGTCGATGCCAGATGCGTCTGGTTCTGTGAATCCAGTCCCTTCTTTTTTTGAGTGCGATATGACGGAAAATGGGCTTCGAACAGCGTTGTCTAAAGAGCCTATTTTGCCCGTGGATGGTTTTCTCGCGGTTCCCCAGGGGCCCGGGTTGGGTATTGAGATTGACCGGGATGTTCTCGAGAGATATTCGGTTTGATGCGGCGTCTTTTCAAAGGAGCGATGCGATGGACGAGATGCTGAGATGTTTTGCGGAGAACGGGTATGCCGTGGTAGAGGGGGCACTTTCACCAGGGGAGGTGGCGGCGATTAACTATGGGATTGATGCCGATGTGGCCGCGCATCCGAAGGAATGGGAGCCTGGTCCGCGTCCGGGGCATATAGCAGTGGGCTGCAGGGCGCCGGAGTTGATGCACAGGACAGAGGCGCTGGATGGCCTGGTTCACCATCCGTCGGTTGCGCCACTGGTGCGCCGCATTCTCGGAGCGGGTGTTCAGTTTAGCAGTCTGAGTTTTTTGCGGCGCGAGCCGTGTGCTGCCGATCCGCCGGAGGATATTGACGGCGGCGATCCGATTTGTCTCTCGCGGCAGTGGCACCGGGAGTACAACGGCATTGTGGAGGGTGCGGATAGGAATGCGTTTTTCGCTCCGGCGATACAGGTGATTTACTATCTGGACGATGTGGATGCCGGGTCCCACTGTACGAGTCTTATTCCAGAGAGTGCGAAGACCAAGCGACAATTGCCCAAGACGCGGGAGGGGAAGAGCGGATGGGGCGAGGGTGTTCTGCGGATTGCCGATGGTGAGACGGCGTATGTAGATCCGGATAAGCCGATGTGGACAGATTCTTTTGGGCGCACAAATCCCCGACGGATTGGTCGGGTCGATGTCCACGCTCCGGCGGGGTCTGCTGTGATGTTCAATATTGCCAGTTATCACTGCGGGACTGTCCGGCAGACGCAGCGGATTCGACGCACGGCGCATTTGATGTATCGGCATCCAGATCCGATATACTCGCGGCACGCGCTGGGTCCCGATTGGGAGAGTGTGGCGGCGTTTAGAGCCGCGCTGCCAAAGCGATCCGCTATTGGATGAAATGAATAGAGGCTAATTGTTATGTGTGTTGTAGGGGACGGTCCCCGTGCCGTCCCGTCATCGCGGCATGATTAAAGCCGCGATCCAGGAGGTTTTTGCTGGCTGCTAACCGCTAATTGGCATTTAGAAATAAGATCCGAAAAGAGACGCGGAGCCTGAAGGCTTTCCGGCTGTGAGTCTTTGTTTGCTCTGAGGTTTGAAGCTCAATGGTCTGGTGCTTTGCCGGACGATATGAGCGTCATCTCCGCAAGAGGATGGCTTTTACAGATGCCATGGTCTGGGCTATGCTCCGTCACCGAAGCAGTCGCACTTGCTCCCCTGTCTCCTTTCGGATTGGTGATTACTACTGCATCTCGGTAAAAAAGATTGTGCATATTAATCTTATGTCATTGCGGCATGGTTTAAGCCGCCACGCGCAAGCACAACGCCAGTAATCCAGAAGGTTTTGCTGTTCACTTCTATATGGCGTATGACTTACGCCACGATGCACTACTCGTCCTGAAAGGCTACGATAGCTTCAAAAGATGCTGCCCGTAGTTTTCTATTTAACGCCCTAAAAGCCAACCGCACACTTTCAAGGTCCTGTACGCTGTCGGGATATGACAATTCGTTGGGTTCTACAATGTCGCGATCTTCTTTGTAGATTACCCGCTGGTATGCCGCATCTACGACTTGCGTGTGTAGCTCGCCGATTTGCACATTCAAGCCTTTTCGCAATTCCAGCGCTTCGTTGAGATTGATGGTGTCGCCATCGTGTTCCATCTGGTGCTGAAAGTTGGTTTGCTGAATGGCACTGTTGAGCTTGCGCCGTTTGTATTCCAGCGCTTTGATCTGGTCACGCACTTCAGCGATATCGAACCCGGAACTGGGGCGATATTGACCCTCTTCATCGCGATTGAAAAATGATCGATTGCGATTTTGCCTGGTTTCTGACAGGCAGTCTTTCAGGGTTTTGATCCTGGCATCGTATTCAGCCCTGAGTTCCAGAGCTTCGTAGAGGTAGAGTTTGTTGCTTTCGTCTGGCATGTTTTCAGCCTCCTTTCCCCTCCCGTCATTTATGCATTTATGCATACGTTTTGGCGCGGTATTGGCTCTGACAAAGCTGAAAAGATAAAAGATTCAAAGAATGTGAAATTTTTTTGGGAAATAAAAAAAGGGGTAAAGAATTACGAGCCTCTCTACCCGTTATGCTGGTTTTTGGGACGCGCTCTTTTCATGCCACGATAGCTTCCATATAGGGCCGCATCACATTGGTCATTCGACAGACTTGTGCGAAGTGCCAGAGGTCATCCATTGTGGTGCGACGGTCGCGGATGCATTCTTTCAATGCTTCAAGAGCTATATCCAGACCGATTTTGTTGCGGTATTTGAAGCAGTCTGCAACTGTTTTGGCGGGGTTAAAAATCTGAACGGGAACGCCCTCAATGTGATATGTCTCGATCCCTTCAGTCAGTGCAGCACCGGAGAACCGCATCACCCTCAGAGGAGGAAATTGTATCTTTGGCTTCGCTGCTCTGCGGTCAATGGCCATCCAGACCTGATGCGGTAGCTGTGTGCCGATTTCGTGGAAGCTCAAAGCTGAGAGCAGACAAATTACCCCATGGGAAACGCGCTTTGCTACTTGCGCCAGCCCATAGTGTACTGAAATCTCGGCATCGGCTGCAATGTACAGGCCTCTTCCCTCCCGTCGTACCAGTCCCTTCTGATACAGACGGCGCAGATATTCGGGATGAAGGCCCCGAGAAGTGAGATCGCAAACTCTCAAGAGTCCTTGCTGTGCCAGTTCCAGGACTTGATTTTCAGGTGAATTTTTAGACATGTGTCAAAGTATATCTATTTATAATTTTTTGTCAATATTATTACACAAAATACGTATATTGTTTTGTATATAACAGGGTTTTTGTCCGAGAGGATAATATGCTGCCCAATTTCATACATGTCGGTGCTGCCAAGTGTGCTTCGTCGTGGTTGTGGAGAGTCTATCAAGAGCATCCAGATGTCTATGTGCCAGTACACCTGGATAATGTGAACTTTTTTGTGGCTGATTACCACAAAGGTCTGGAGTGGTATCAGAAGACCTATTTCGACGATTGGTGTGGAGAGAAGGCGGTGGGAGAGATGAGCAATTCCTATATGGTTTTCGAGCCTGCAATTGCGCGGATCGTCCGAGATCTTCCCGGCGTGAAGTTGACCGCAACGGTCCGCAACCCGATTGATCGCGCGTTTTTGAGCTGGGTCCATATGAATAAACGCCGGTTTCAGCCAGATCAGCGGATGGAGTTTGAGCGGGTACTGGACCCTCATGGACATGGTTTGTTTGGGCTGTGGGTGATGCCGAGTCTCTACAGTCTGCATTTCAAGCGGCTGTTCCAACACGTTCCGCGCGAACGGTTGCGAATTATGTTCTATGAGGACCTCGTAGCAGATCCAGCGGACTTTTTGCGCGGGCTTTTCGAGTATCTGGAAGTGGATTCGAATTTCCAGCCGTCCATTTTACACCAGCGGGTGAATAAGGTGACGCACTATCCCACGCCAGAGGCACCGCAGCTGGAAGATCAGATTATCGCTGAGGGTATCTCAGAAGAGGTGCGCGAATCGCTACGAAAGATTTTTCAGGAGGATATTGAGGCGTTGCAAGAGATCACGGGAAGGGATTTGAGCCACTGGCAGTAGGATCGGTTGGGGTTTTCCTGTGTCGCAACTATAAGAGGAACCAGAGTATGAAACAACCCAATGTTGTGTTTATCGATTGTCACGATCTGGGCGATTGGCTCGGTTGTTATGACCGGCCCGATGTATCGACGCCACATTTGGATCGGTTGGCTTCTCAGGGTGCCCGGTTTTCGCAATTTATCGCGACGGCACCTATATGTATTCCCAGTCGCGTTGGCTTGTATTGCAGCCAGATGCCGCATATGATCGGTGTGTGGGGACAATTTCCCTATGCGGATGATGCGGTGTGCATGGCGCGTTATTTTCAGGATGCGGGCTATGAGACGGTGCTGGGCAACCGGTTGATGATTTTGAATGATCCATCCTGGGCGGGTTTTGCGCGTGTGCTGGAGGGGAAGGCTGGTGTGGAAGTGTTGGCCGAGCGTTTTTTGCAAGAAGAAGTACCGTCTATTGAGCGTCCCTTTTTTTTGCAGGTTTCTTTCTCGGAGGTACATAGACCTTTTGGTCTGGATTATGATCCAGATCTTGCGGAGAGAATGGTTGTGCCTCCGGATCTGCTCGATTGTCCGGAGGTGCGCAAAGATCTCGCCGCGTTGTGTCGGCAGATTGGGGAGTTAGATAAAAAAGTGGGGCGGATTCTGAATGCACTTGATGATAGTGGGCCGGCCGATGAGACAGTTGTGGTGTTTACTACCGAACACGGTGTGGCGACTGCGCGGGCAAAACACACACTTTACGATGCGGGTATCCGAACGGCTTTGCTTATGAGATACCCTCCCGCGATTGCCGCTGGAACTGTGTATAGTGATTTGATTAGCAACCTGGATCTGTTGCCGACGTTGATGGAGTTGTGCGGTCTGGAGGAACCGGATGGTATTCTGGGTCGGAGTTTTCGGGGGTTGTTTTCCGGTGAGGGGTGGGCCGGTCGGTCTGTGGTGTTTAGTGAGCAAACCTGGGGGCGGCGTGCTGGGAACTGGTATTACACGCCGATGAGATGTGTTCGGTCGGATCAGTTCAAGCTGATTCGCAACTTTGCGCGGGTGCCAAATTATGTCGATAATGGGTGGGTGAATCGTTTTCAGAACAGGCGAGAGGTTGTTCAGGCGCTTTTTTCAAAACCGGCACCGGACCGGGAGTTTTACAATTTGGCAGACGATCCGTATGAGTTGAATAATGTTGCAGATGATCCGCATTTTTCAAAGGTTCGCGATGATCTGGAGGGGCAATTAACCGCGTTTCTCAAGGAGACAGATGACCCCATTTTGATGGGGGTTGTGCCGAATAGAGAAGGTCATTCCGATGTTCCGCAGTGGATTAAACAGTCAGACGGCACGTTTCTTCTGGAAGCGGATCGGGAGATTTATCACACGGAGCAACCTTTTGATTAAAGGAGTTGTGACATGAATCTGGAATCCTACTGCGCAGGAGAGCCACTTGAGGTTGGTACGGAAACCGTATTGCTGATCGACAATGCCACGGTGGAAGACCGCTGGGGGGTAAGTCGTGTGCTGAATGTGCCGATTAAGGATCCGCACAACCCCGTGCTCATGCCCGACAGGCCGTGGGAAGATTCGGTGGGTCAGCAAAATGTGATTTACGACGACGAAGCTGGCGTGTTCCGCATGTGGTATACCGGGACCGATTGGAACGCGTGGATGCACCAGTTCCGCTTCAAAGACTGGAAGGCAGAGCGGCACGGGTATCCCTATTTTGTCTGCTATGCCGAGAGCCTGGACGGGGTGCACTGGGACAAGCCGATGATAGAAGGCAAGCCGTACGGACAATATGAGAAGACCAATGTGGTGGTTACGGGACAGCAAAAGGCCCAGGGGGTGCGCGTGATGTGGAACCCCCTCGGTGGCGTGCAGCAGAGCCGTTTTCTGATGACTTACAAGGACAATCTGGCCGAGGGCTATGGATGTCTGTGTCTGGCTTATTCGGATGATGGGATTCACTGGCGGGAGGATCCGTCGAATCCGGCTTTCATCGGTCTGCGGGACACATGGCAAAACATGGTGTTCGACCCTGTTCGGGAGCGCTGGCTGATGTTCACGCGGCCCGTGTGTACCGCTGGCGTTGGGGATGTGTCGGGTGGACCGACGGAGCACAACTACAAGCGCCGGACAGCGGTGATGGTCGGAGAGACGCCGTATGATTTTGGCCAGCCCCGGGTGGTGATGTGGCCGGAAGAAGTAGATGATCCGGATATCGATCACATGGTGGTTTCTCGAGTAGGTAGCCATTTCATCGGTTTTGTCGGAATGATGGGGCCTCCGCCGCACATGGCCTTCCATCTGCATCTGGCGTTTAGCAGCGATGGCCTGCACTGGAATATGCTGCCCGACCGGTCTGTATATCTTCCCCATGGCGGCTCCGACGCCTTCGACTCGGGTTCCACCTCGGGGGGCGGAGGCATTGTGAGCATGGGAAATACGGATTTTATCTACTATCGCGGATCCCGCCACGGCCAGGCACAGGGCAACAGAAACAATGTCTCGGGCATCGGTCGAGCACAATTCCTCCAGGATCGATTCGTCGCGCAGATGGGTGCGCATACGGGTGGCTTCCTGCTCACCCGCGAATTGGTTGTTGCCGCACCGGAACTGATCGTCAATACGACTGTGGCAGACGGTTATAACAGCGATCCGGTCACGGCGATTGTTCCGCCCGAATTCTCTGTCGAAGTGCTGCGTTTCGGTGAGAGCGGTGCCCCGAGTCCCGTGCCCGGGTTCACTCTTGCCGACTGCACTACACAGGCTGTTGACCTTGTCGAGCACAAAGTGACATGGAAAAATAAGCAGGATATGGCCGAACTTGTGGGCACGCCTGTGTTCCTCCGCTTCTACCTCAAGAACGTGGGTCTCTATTCGCTGCGGTTTCGCGATGGAAGATCTGGATAAGATTATTCAGGAGAAGACCGTATTATGTGCCATTACATCTGGATAATGTGAACTTTTTTATGGCAGGTCTGGATGAGACAATCGCGCTTTACTGGGGGTTTATATGCGCATACAAAACTACTGGCGGTACCCGGGGTGTGGGCCGCATGCGGCGGCGTATCTCGGAGACGGTTTGGTAGCCGCACCGTCAAAATACGGCAATCGCATCACGTTCTGGAATGTGAGTGACATCGAACGCCCTGAACTGGTTGCGGACTTGCCCGGCCGCCCCGATTGCCAATCAGTCGCCTTCTGCAACGGATATCTGATGGTGGGAAGTGATCGCGGGATCGAAAGCATGCGCTTCTCGAAGGCTGATCTCGTTCCCATCGACTGTAGCGCATTTGCCCCGGAAGTCAACGATTTCGAAGTGGCTGCCGACACGGTGCTCGCCGTCAGCAAGCGAAACGTCATCAAAGTTGTACGCGTTGAGGACGATGGCCGGCTGACTGAAATCGGAGTGCGCGAAGATGTGCTCGCCCGCTGCCATGGCGCAAGCCATGAAGGATCCCTGGTTGGCGTGACGGGATTCAGAGGAAATGGCAAGGTAGAGACTCCTCTCGGCCTTTTTCCGGACGCTGTGGATGACGATGGACGCTTCACTGATCCAGGCGGCTGGACGCTTGCCAACGGAGGTGAGCCTTCGAGGTGGTATATGAACATTTCGAACCGCATTATCCTGCACCGGAAGCGCGCCTATGTGGCAACTGGTATTTCAAGGATCCAGGATCCCAGGAAGGAATGGTTGCTGGATCCATCGGTCACAGTTCTCAATGTGGAGCATCCTGATGCCCCGGAGTTCCTGGGCAATTACCCCTGTACTGGTTCCGCGACCTGCACGGGGCTTTATCTCGATCGGGACCGTGAGTGCTTGATCGTCGGATCCGGGAATATTGTGCGCCGCTTTGACATCGATGGCGACCTTTTGCACGAAACCGACAGGCTTGCGTTTCCCTACGGAGATTTTGGTGACGGATATCCCAGGGCCCCGACGATCCACGATGTGTGCAAGACCGATTTGATCTGTGACGGTCTGCCCGTCTTTTTCGCCGGTGCTCAGGCGACCGACGATCTATACCTCTTCACGGTTTGAGTAGAAAATGAGGCCGACTACACACTGGCTTCTGAGACCTATGTCAATCTGAAAGCGGAGAAGGGATTTTTGATCGAAACACAGGAGTCCCAAGAGGAAGAAATCGCTTCGATTGTGAACTGGCTTGCGGGGATCGCGTGATCCGGTGGCTATTTTTATGGGAGGCTCGTATGAGGCAGCTTGAAAATGGATTGAGTGAACGGACGCTGGCTTTTGAGCCGGGCTTTGAGGCGCACGGTGAGGTGGTGTGTCGCACGTTTCAGCCGTCGTATGTCGTGACGCGCGACAGCGTGTTGATCGCCTTCTGCCAGGGCAGGTTGCGCGGAGGCCGCGACGACGATCCAAAGGTGATTCTGACGAGCAGAAGTAGCGATTGGGGCGCGACATGGTCGTCGGCGAGGGCTGTTTCGGGTCGGATCAATCACTACGCGGTGTCTGCGTATCTCTCCGAACGAGGTGGGCGTGAGCGCGTGTCTGTTCTGTCTATGGTCGATTTGCGAGGTACCGAGGATATTTACGACAAGGACTATGGCGAGATGCGGGCGCAGACGGGTATTGATATCGACGCCGTGGGGCGCGATACGCCTATGGTTCTTTGCCGGTTCGATTCGGATGACGATGGCGATACCTGGACGATGGAGACGTTGCTCGGGGACCGGTCGCCTCTGAACCACCGCTATTCCGATGGTTCGCTGATTATGTTCAACGCGGTGGGTCAGGTCCACGCGATTTCTGAAGGTTCGTATCAAGGGCGGTACGTTCTGGGGGGACCTGTTACTGTTGTGCCCGAGGGAGAGGCCGTTACGAATTATTTTCGCAACCATCCCCAGTCCGGCTCTGCCGTCATTTATAGCGATGATCAGGGGGAGACCTGGCGCGTGGATGGTTTTATTACGGATTATCTTGCCAACGAAGCCTCTGCTGTGTCTATTAACCGCGGTGAGGAATTGCTGCTCGTCCGCAGGCTGAATTCACGGGGTATGCTTGAAACCCACGTCCCCCTCTCCGATGTGCGCCCCGGTCCTGTGCAGCGCATTGCCCATACTTCGACGGATTGTGGCAAGACGTGGTCCCGGCCCTTTCTCGTCGATATTAGCGGCGTGCTTTGCCACGGCACACTTGCCCGGGGTGGCCGGCGTCTGCTCTTTTCTATTCCCAATGGTTCCGAATTGCCCGAATCCGAGCGTCAGCACGCCTCCGAACGACAGCGCGGGGCTATCTATTTTAGCGATGACGAAGGTCAGACCTGGCGCCACAGGGTCATTGAACCAGAGACTTTCTCGTATAGTACTGTTGGTCCCCTCAATGAATCTCAGTATATCACGCTCTACGCTTGCAGTTCCATGGGGCAGGAGGGCGTCGGATGTCGGGTGTTTGAGGATGCGTGGCTGGATGCTTAGAAGGATACAGGAGGTGTGTTATGATTGGCGAATCTGAAATTGCACAATTTGAAGAGATCGGGGCGGTAACTATCGACACGCCTTTTAGTAAAGCGCGGTTGGATCGCGTTTCGGGGGTTTTTGATCGGATGCTGCCGTTTGAAGGCCCGGAAGATGGAAAACCGACCCAGTATCGTGTGGGGCAACGGTATTTTCTCGAGCCTAAATTGCTGGATCTGATCCAGGATCCGTTTTTGGAAGCTGTGGCGAAAAAGACGTTGGGGGCCGATGCTGTGCACTTTTTTAATGCGTTTATTGTTACTTCCTATCCACAGCCCGGCGCAACATTCAGTTTTTCCGAACATGTGGATATTAAATACAGCCTTTCAGACCTGGATGCCACACCCAAACAGATGCTTTGCAGTTGCCTGCTCTGGTTGAGCGATGTGACGGAAAAGCGGGCACCTCTCATGTACCGGCCCGGTAGCCACCGTTTGATTGCAGAGGATGTGGAAAAGCATGGGACTTATATTCAGAATCCAGTCCCATTTCGAGAACTTCCCGAGTTGCCTTTTGCAGATCCGATTCCTTTGCTTGCAAAGGCGGGGCAGATGACGGTTGGCACCACGGCAATGGTCCACGGTGCGTCTATCAATATTGACACGCTTCCCCGGAAGGTGATGTTTATTGTGTTTAAGCCCGCAGGATATACCATTGATGCCAATATGAAAAGCATAGAAGTTCGCGAACGATATTATCGCGAGTTGAGAAATCATTTGCGTGAAGATCGATTGGGCATTCTCGAAATGAACTGATCTTCCTCGTGCTCTCATTTGGTTCTCTATGATGCAGCGTTATTCAACGAGTGCTACATATCCCATCTAGCCAATTCCATCCACCGCGTCATCGCTTTTTGCGCTTCATTGAACCGTTCGCGAATCTCTGGCGGAAGACATCTGTGGTATCCATTTGGCGGCTCGCGCATCATCACATTATAATGTGCGTGTGTGTAGTTGAAATACAGATTGGATCGCACTGGCTCTGTGGTCTTGGGTAGTCCGTTGTGGATGACGGTCTCGGAAAAGAGTAAGACATCGCCTGCCTTGCCCGTTACTGCGGCGGCACCTGGAAGGTCCAATCCCTGATACGCCTGCCAGCTCAGATCAAAATTGCTCTTGTGTGAACCCGGCACAGCCACCACGCACCCGTCGTCGGGTCCATTATCTGATAAAAAGTACACGGTATTGAGCATCCGAGAGCGAATGTCGCCGTTTCGATAACTGTAATCCGTCGTTGGCACGCCGCGATGCCATCCCCCCTGTTGCGCTCCCTTGAATTTAGAAATTGACCAGGTGTTGATGAGTTGAGGTTCGCCCATAAATGCTTTCAGATAAGGCACGACTTTCGGATGTGCGATCATCAGGTCAAAAACGGGATCAAGCCGTAAGAGACCATTCAAGCGGATCTGCAATTCTCGACTCTTATCACAGGTCGGTAGTGGTTTTGGCCTGCCAAAAGTGGGTGCAGATGCCATCCATTCATCTTTATATGTCCGATTTTCCAAATTGGACAGGACATTCAGAGTGGTTTCGCATTCTTCGGGTGTCAATACATTGCGAAGGACCAGAAAGCCGCTCAGGTCAAAATGGAACCGGTGTTCGATTGGTATATTATCTGACATATTTGATGCTCCTGTTATCTTCAATTTAAGCCGAACAACAAGCGAACGTACAGAACGGTTGAAAAATCCAAATAAATGTAGCTTGGTGAACCAATGGCTGCAAGACGAATTTCTACAACTACAGGCCTGGTATGATGCTTAAAAAGTTAGATTTTTATTGCTAAGGGTAAATTCTCGGGATATTTTTGTGCTCACTTCTATTCCCGATCTGCCTGTTGTCACTGAATTTGTGCGTGCTGCCAATCACCGAAACTATCTTCGAATTCTTTTTGTCCAAGAAGACAAAGGTAACGCCATGTGTGACTTTAGAATAATGGTCAAAAAAACAAGCAATCAGTGCTCAGCAGTCAGAAAAACAAGGATTTTAGAGCCGTCATTGCGGCAGGGTGTTAGCCGCAATCCAGTGGTTTTGACTTTCTTATATCTGTTTATCGGTATTACTATGTAGCGGTTTTGAAGTCGCACATCACGTAAAGGTACTCAATTTTTATCACTTTATGAGGCAAAACTGAGAATGACCCGAAACATTCTTGTGCATTCGGATAAGGATGTGCCAAAGCGCGTGCTCACGGCCTGGAGTCTTGGATGTCCGGATCAACTGATTGCCACTGCACAGGTCATTGATGATGAGCTTTTTGTCGTGGCCTGTGACCATACCCTGTTCAGAGTTGGGTTTGATGAAATGCCCGCACTCAAGCGTATTCCAGAAGAACAGCGTTCTTTATTTACCCTCTCCAGCGAAGGCAGTTATATCCATTGGCCTGAGGCTGATGTACACATCGACCTGGATGCTGTTCGCTACTTGAAAGATGATGAGTGGCGTGAAAAAAAGGATCAGGAAAGATTGATGTCTGACATTCGGTTCGGAGAGGCGGTTGCCGCATTTCGAAAACAGTGTGGGCTTAAGCAAGCCGATATTCAAGGTCTTTCAGAACGCCAGGTGCGCAGGATCGAAAAGGGAGAACGGACAAAGGTGGATACGCTGGGGATTCTGGCGAGAAGTCACGGATTGTCCCTGAAAGCATATCTGGATAAAATTGCTGAAATCCTTTCTGAAGGTGGTGAGGTTATCTCCAGGGTCTCGACCGCGATCCCGCAAGACAACATAGACCTAAGTGGGGGGCAGGTATGATCAAAAACGAGAGAGAATATCGGATCACTAAGGCCCAGATGAGGAAGTTTGAAGGCGCTTTGGTGGAGTTGGCTCAAAATAAAGATAAGAATATTCATCCTCTACTTCAGAAAGCTCATCAGGATGCATTGAGAAGTCAATATGAGGAACTCCGTATGCAGTTGGAAGAATACGACGCGCTTGTAGGTCAAAAAGGGTAGTTCCCGAAGTGGCTGAAAAGGAGGGCGTAGAGGCAGATGCTCTTTGGTACCTGTTACGCGTTTGAGGTTGAGTTCTCAATCTCCAGGAGACGTTGTCCTATGAAAACAGACCGATTTCCATCGAAAGTCCCATCCTTCCCAATCGGATCTTATAATCTGCGCGGAATAAAACCCGAGGACGCATGCTCTCTCTACCATTTTATGTCGGATAAAGAGGTAACCCAATTTACAAGCTTACATGCAGAAACACTTGAAGAGGTCCAATCATGGATTGAACTTATGATGGAACAGTTTGAAAAGAAACAATCGATTTATTGGGTCATAACACAGGATAATCGTGCCATTGGTCGATGTCACTATATTTATCTCGACGCTATACATTCAAGAGCTGAAATTGGATACTACCTCGCAAAAGAGTACTGGGGCTGCGGAATTATGACAAATGCTGTCACTGCAATTGTAGAATACGGTTTTGAACACCTCAAACTGAATCGAATCGAAGCAAGGTCGATTTCCAGGAATTATGGGTCCACACGCGTCCTTGAAAAAGTCGGTTTTTCAAAAGAAGGTACACTGAGGCAGCATACTTTCAGAGCCGGTGAGTTTTTCGATGTTGAGATGTTTTCGTTTTTAAATGCAAATTGGCAACAATTGAGAAATTCTTTCTAGCACATATTAAAACCACAAAAGACTGCATCCAGATGGGCACCAAAGGAAAATGGGTTACGCATAAATTTGCGTAACCCATTGTTTTTAATGGTGGGCGATACTGGACTTGAACCAGTGACCTCTTGCATGTCAAGCAAGCACTCTAACCACCTGAGCTAATCGCCCACTAATTTGAAAGAACGCACGGCTTGGTATGAGCAAAGCTATATGGATACAAAAATGTTGTCAAGCGAATTTTCTGATGGACGGTCGATTTTTTATTGTGAAGAAGCAGTTAGAAATGCATATCATAGTATTGTAAGACCAGTACATTGCCGATAACTTTGAATTGGTTTTGCTGGTTGGCAAAGGAGATAAAAATGCAATATCGCAATCTTGGGCGCACTGGCATTAAAGTATCTGTTGTCGGTCTGGGAGGACACGAGTTCCATCCTGATTCGCGTGTCGCCGGCTTTGGAGATAACAAAGACCTCGCAGTAACTCCTGGTCACATCTTTCCGGGCTTTGGCGGAGAGAACAGACTGCGGATTGTAGAGACAGCTCTGGAAGCTGGGGTCAATCTCTTCGATCTGACAATCGATTCTGAGAAAGAGGCTATGGGCAGGATTCTGAAAGAGGTGGATGTCAAAGATGAAATCCTTATACAAACCCGGCCAGAGGGCATGGTCTATACCTATGACCCGCACAACCGGAAGATGGCGGATTACAGCCTCTTGAGAGCTGAAGCGATCCGAGCTTTGAAGCTCATACAGCGGGAGGTGATAGACATCTACAACTTTGCCTTCATGGCAGATGCCATAGAACACGATCCGGACTACCTCGACAAAATTGCGGACAACATCCAGAAGCTCAAGGATGAAGGGCTGATCCGATTTGCTTCGGCAGATACATTCTCAGGTCCGGAGACTTATACCAAACAGTATGACAAGGGTTGTTTTGATACAACTTTCATAAACTGCAATCCCATCGAAAAGGCCAAATTTGGTGATACCATCGTGAAGGCGGAAAGGCAAGCGTTGGGCATCCTGGGGCGGGTGCTCTTTCAGAAAGCAAAGGTGTTTGTAATCGCAGAAGAAAAAGGCTACGCCAACAGAGCGCAAGTTGCCAGGGCGCTGATCAAGTGGGCAGTTAAGGATAGCGGAGTTCACACCATCATGTTGGGTGTTTCCTCTCCGGAGCAATTGACAGAGAACCTGACTGCCTTAGAAGATCTAAATTATGATGAAGAAGAGAGCAGGATTATAGAGGTGCTGAGCGAGGAATCTTGATATGCAAATTTCACATGGCGCTCTTGACGGTCATCGCCATCGCGCCCTTATCTCAACAGAAGGATTTGTGTTATGAAACCATCTATATTTTTTACCATAGCTATTTTTGTATTCTCTACCGCTGGTGTGGCTTCGGGTGCCGAAGTCCCTGCAATTCCTGCGTTTCCCGGTGCCGAAGGAGCTGGCGCTCAAACCGTTGGTGGTCGAGGTGGTCGCGTCATTGAGGTTACCAACCTCAACGACAGCGGTCCTAACAGCCTTCGCACCGCCGTAGAGGCCACCGGGCCTCGCACCGTTGTCTTCCGGGTCGGTGGCACAATTCGCCTCAAAAGCCCACTTAAGATCAGGGAACCTTATATTACCGTTGCCGGTCAGACCGCGCCTGGCGGGGGCATCTGTCTGGCGGACTATCAGCTCAGCATTGATGCCGACGAGGTTATCATCCGCTTCTTACGTGTTCGTCTTGGCGATACTACGGGAGAAGATATGGACGCCATCGGCAGCCGGTATCATAAGAATATCATCATTGATCACTGCTCAGCCAGTTGGAGTGTGGATGAATGCGTTTCAATCTATCGCGGAGAGAATACCACCGTCCAATGGTGCCTGATCTCAGAAAGCCTGCGAGAATCGGCACACGTAAAAGGTGCCCATGGCTTCGGCGGCATCTGGGGTGGCAAGCGCGCCAGCTACCATCACAACCTCCTGGCACACCACTCCAGCCGCAACCCGCGTATCGCAGGTGGTGATTCATCTGTCCAGCTTGTCGATCTGCGAAATAATGTCATCTACAACTGGGGCTATAACTCCTGCTACGGCGGCGAGGGCGATGTTCGCATCAATCTGGTCAATAACGTTTACAAACCCGGCCCTGCAACCCGCGAAAACGTGCGTGCCCGTCTCGCCAACCCCTATGACGGTGATGAAGGTCCCGAAGGGTTGGAGCGTTGGTGGGTGGCTGGAAATCTCGTTATCGGTGCTCCGGACGTCACTGCTGACAATTGGCTCGGCGTCCATCCCGGTAATGATCTCCCTATCAATCACTTTCGTGCCGAGGGTCCTTTCGAGATCGCACCGATACATACGGATTCCGCCGCACGCGCTTACCAACGCGTTCTGGAACACGTCGGTGCCATCCTCCCGAGTCGTGACACACACGACAAACGTATCGTCGCCGAGGTAGAATCCGGCACGGCGACTTACGGTGGTTCGTATGGCGAAGGTTCGGGCATTATCGACTCCCAGAAAACGGTTGGTGGCTGGCCCGAATTGGCTTCTGGTCAACCACCTGCCGACACCGACCGCGATGGTATGCCCGATGCCTGGGAGAAGCGTTATTCACTCAACCCGGCTGATCCTGCAGATGGCCCAAAAGACCGTGACAACGACGGCTACACCAATCTTGAGGAATATCTCAACACTACAAACCCCACGGTTTATATCGATTATAGTGCCCCGGCCAATAATCGCTTTAGTTGGGACATTGAATCGACCGAGTGAGCGTCTCAGTTCAAGTATTCGGGTTTTTTACTGGAAGTGTGTATGTCCAAACCCAATTGAAGGGTTGACGGATTGTCTGAATATCACGGCTACGATTTTAGATGTTGCAGGGGCAGAATCTCTGGAAGACAGCGATGGGGTTTCGTTTGCATCTCAGGTGTTGGCAGGTCCGGATGCCGATGGCACTCAGTAAATTTGGACTTGACCCATTTGATTGGACAACGTATCTCTTTCAGGGAGATGCTCAGATGGAACTTTCTACACTATCCACTAAAACGAGGTAGCTCTACCAGTTCGGAGTTTTTTGAGAGGCCACATGACTGTTTCCATAGACATACTCCAAACCTGGATGAACGCCAAAGAAGATGAACACCTGGAGTTCAAAGAGGCAAAGGAAAATTTTCACTTTGAAGAATTGGTGAATTACTGCGTCGCCCTTGCCAATGAAGGTGGTGGAAGAATGATCCTGGGCGTAACGGATAAACTGCCGCGTAAAGTGGTTGGCAGCCAGGCTTTTAGCAATCTCGAACGGACAAAAGCCGGTCTGATTGACCGAGTGCGGCTTCGCATTGATGTCGAGGAGATTCAGCATCCAGATGGCCGGGTTCTGGTCTTTCAGGTTCCCTCTCGCCCAATCGGTTCCGGACGACCTACAATCAAGGGTCGATCATCTGCTGGAACAGGGGATCATCGAACGCGTGGGGCGCGGGCGTGGCGTGCGGCTCATGCTTTCTCGACGGTTCTATCGGCACATCGGTAAGGCGGGTACTTATACGCGCAAGCGTGGATTGGACCGGGAGACGAACAAGGAGTTGTTGCTGAAACACATTCGAGATAATCGGAAAGAAGGGAGTCCGTTGCGGGAGTTGAGGCAGGTACTACCGGCACTTTCGCGTGATCAATTGCAGAGTTTGCTTAGGAGTTTGAAGAGCGAGGGGCGCATCTATAGAGTTGGAGCCACTAGAGCTGCTCGCTGGTATTCAGGGCGACCGCCATCTGGAATTGCGTCAAAATAAAAAAATAAGCCAAAAAACGCAATAAATTACGCAATTAGACGCAATAAATTTTTTAAGTATTTGTTTTATATATATTTAAAAATATAAAAAATACGCATAAAAAGTAAAAAAATATATACAATAGTTACAATTAGAGGCTATTATGGACGCGATTCAGGTTGCCGATAGTATTACAAAACTCGGTTCGCAGTTGCGGGGAACGGTTCTTGTTGCCGCTTCTCATGGGGGGCGGTTTTGCGGGTATCTCGCAGCATTGGCTGGTCTTCGGGGCGTTATTTTTAACGATGCGGGTGTTGGGAAAGATAATGCGGGGATTGGGTCGCTCGATTATTTGCAAGGTCTCGGACTCGCGGCTGCCGCGATTGCACATACGTCTGCGCGTATTGGAGATGGAGCAGATATGCTCGAGCGCGGGCGCATTAGTTTTTGCAATGAGATAGCCCGTGCGCTTGGCTGTGAGCAAGGGCAGTCTTGTCGAGAGGCGGCTGAAGTTTTGTGTAATGGCAAGCCTTATGAAGGGGATATACCGGGCTACGAGGAAGCGCGCTCTGTGTTGCAAGAGGTGCCTGTTCTTACGATTGCATGTGATTCTGCATCACTTGTTACGCCTGAGGATGCAGGTGCGTTTATTATTACGGGATCGCATGGTGGGGTGATTGCGGGCAGGCCCGATTATGGTATCGCGGCGCAGGCGAGGGGCGCGGTGTTTAATGATGCGGGGGTCGGTATTGATCGGGCGGGTACTCGGCGTCTTGAGGTTCTGGATCGCGCTGGTATTCCCGCGGGGACAGTGAATGCGATGACCGCTTGTATTGGCGATGCGGTTTCTGCATGGGAAAGCGGTGTTTTGTCGTATGTCAATTTACAGGCGGAAAGATGCGGTGTTAAAGCGGGGATGACGGTTCCGGAGTTTGGGGAAAGGCTTAGTTTGTAAAAACCAAAAAGAAGACAGCGAATAATTTGAGCTGTCTCACCGATGAACACGGATGAACATGGATGGTTACGCTGTTGCTCATCACTGAATATGTGCAAAACACTGTAATCTCCTTTCTGTAAGGAACTTCTATGTCTTCAGTCGTACACATGAATGGCGGGCAGGCGCTCGCTGAGATGTTTCGTCTTCACAATCCTGCGCCTATGTTTGGCATGGGAGGGTTTCAACTTTTGCCCTTTTACGATGCCGTGCGCGAGTTGGGACTTTCACATACGTTGATCAATGATGAGCGCTGTGGTATTTTTGCCGCGGATGCCTGGGCGCGCGTCACGGGTCGTCCCGGTATATGCGATGGTACGCTCGGTCCCGGGGCGACGAATCTGGTTACGGGATTGGTGGAGTCTCTGAATGCGGGGGTTCCGCTTATTGTTGTCGTGGGCAATAGCAATCGCGAGCATTCGTGGAAGAATATGACGCAGGAGGCGCGTCAGACGGAGATTCTGGCGCCAGCGGCTAAAGCGCTTATTCGGATTGAGAGCGGCAATCGCATTCCCGAGCTTGTGCGGCGCGCGTACGCTGTTGCCACATCCGGGCGGCCGGGACCCGTTGTGCTCGATGTTCCCGAGGATATTGCACATGGGGAGTATGATTATCCCAAATCGGATTTTTTTGTGGATCCAGAAACGCTGAGTATTCCCGCACAGCGCCCGCGCCCGGGGCGAGATGCGGTTGCGCGAGCGGCAGAGTGTTTGCGCGATGCCCGGCGGCCGATTATTCTCGCTGGTGGTGGTGTCCATCTTTCTGGGGCGTATTGCGAACTGCAGAGTTTTGCCGAGGCTTTTAGTATTCCAGTTGCGCAGACGCTGAGTGGCAAGGGTGCGATTCCCTGTATCCATCCGCTCAGCGTGGGGTTGTTCGGACGCTGGTCGCGGATTGCCAATGATTTGATCGAGTCTGCAGATTGCATTCTGTCGGTTGGATGCAAGATGGGCGAGATCGCCACGAAACGCTATGATTTGATTCCGCGCGATGTGCCTTTTATTCATCTCGATATTGTGGCTGAAGAAATCGGGCGCACGACGCCTGCTGCAGTCTCACTCTGGGGCGATGCGGCTGAGGGCTTGCGCGATCTTCGGGATAGTTTATCCTCTGATCAAGTGGCGATGCAGCAGATGCGTGCGGCATATTTGACCGAGATCTCAGAACGGATGGCGGTCTGGCGAGCCGAAGCAGAGCCGCGTTATGCTTCTGACGAAAAACCCGTCAATATGGCGCGGGTGGTGCGCGAGTTGCAAAATGTGATGCCCGAAGATGGCATTCTGGTTGTAGATGGTGGTTTTGCCGCGCATTGGACTGGCTTGCTCTACGATTCAACCCGGTCTGGGCGCACGTATATTGCCAATCGCGGTTTTGCTTCTATCGGTTACGGGCTGCCGGGTACGATGGGCGCGCAACTCGCAGCGGGGGATACTCCTGTTGTTGGTCTTACAGGGGATGCGGGGTTCAATATGGTGCTCGGCGAACTGGAGACAGCCCGGCGCCTTGAGCTTGGGTTTACGCTCGCTATTGTGAACAATGCGGCTTCGGGCTATGTCAAAGCACTCCAGCACAATATGTATGCGGGGCGTTATCAGTCGAGTGATCTGAGTGAGACGGATTACGCCGATACAGCCCGCGCGCTCGGTTGTCAGGGTATTCGCGTGGATGATCCCGGGGCATTGCAAGACGCTTTTGCCGAGGGTATTGCCAGTCGCGATATCCCTACGGTTATCGATGTTATTGTTACGAGAGATCCATCAAAAATGTTGCCGGGCGTTGATAGCCGAACAGCGCCGGTTAAAAAGGGCGATAGGCCCGCATAGTGGAGATTATCTTATGGCTCTTACACAAGAGAAGCAACGAGAGATGCTGCGGATTATGCAAACGATCCGGCGCTTTGAAGAGCGCGCGTCTGATGATTATCGCGCGGGGGATATTTACGGCGTGGTCCATTGTTATATCGGCGAGGAAGCCGTTGCCACAGGTGTCTGTGCCGCGCTCAATCCGGACGATCAGATTATCAGTACGCATCGGGGACACGGGCATTGTATTGCCAAGGGTGCGGATTTGAAGCGCATGATGGCCGAGCTTTATGGGAGGGAGACCGGGTATTGCAAGGGCAAAGGGGGGTCGATGCATATTGCCGATTTTAGCATTGGCATGCTGGGTGCAAATGGCATTGTTGCAGGTGGCATACCGATTGTTACGGGTGCTGGTCTGGCCGCGCAACTCGAGGGCAAGGGTCGCGTTGCTGTCTCGTTTTTTGGCGATGGGGCATCAAATGCAGGTCCTTTTCACGAGTCGATCAATATTGCTGCGGCGTGGAAGTTGCCCATGATTTATGTTTGCGAAAATAATCTCTATGCGGCGAGTACTTCGGCGGCGAGTACGCTGGCGCATAGAGATGTTGCCGCGCGTGCCGCGGGATACGATATTCCGGGCGTGGTTGTGGATGGGAATGATGTGATGGAGGTTTATGATGCGACGCAGGAGGCTGTTGCTCGCGCGCGCAATAGCGAGGGTCCTTCTCTGATTGAGTGCAAGACTTATCGTTGGCGTGGGCATACGGAGAGGGTTGGTGGGGCTGATCCAAGACCGCAGAGCGAGATCCGCGCATGGCAGGAGAGAGATCCGATTGAGCGGTTTGTCGCGGGTCTTATGGATCAGGGTTGTATTACACAGGAGGCGTGGCAAGAGATGGATGAAGACATTCTCGCGGAGATTGAAGAGTCGGTGCAATTTGCCATAGAGAGTCCATTTCCAGATTTAGAAGCCGCTGTCGAAGATGTATTTGCCGAGTGATCTCGAGGATAATACGATGCGAAAAATATCTTATGCACAGGCCGGGATGGAAGCCCTTGTAGAAGAAATGAGGCGCGATCCAAAGACGTTTCATCTGTCAACAGATGCGCCCGATGCGCTCGTCGAAGAGTTTGGGTCTGAGCGCGTGCGCGCCACGCCCATTGCGGAAGGCGCGCTTACCGGGATTGCTGTTGGTGCTGCGGGGTCTGGCTTTCGGCCGATTATCAACTGGAGTATGGTTACGTTTTCTTTTGTGGCGATGGACCAGATTGTGAATCAGGCAGCTAAAATCCACTATATGTTCGGGGGGCAGGTGAAATTCCCGATTACTTTCCGCACGTCGGTTGGTGGCGGCAGGAGGGTTGCGGCGCAGCACTCGCAGAGTCCGTATTCGATGTTTATGAATCTGGCGGGGTTAAAGATGATATTGCCTTCAACGCCTTATGATATGAAGGGGCTTCTGAAGACTGTTATTCGGGATGATAATCCCGTTATCTCTTTTGAGTCCAATCGCCTCATGGATTTTGCAGGCGAGGTTCCCGAAGAGCCTTATACGGTGCCTCTGGGCAAAGCGGATATCAAACGCGAGGGTACAGATATCACCATTGTCGCGCTGGCCTGGCTGGTACACGAAGCGCTGGCGGCTGCGGAGGTGCTGGACAAGGAGGGGGTTTCCGTTGAGGTACTGGATCCGCGCACATTGGTTCCGCTCGATTGCGATGCGATTCGCGCGGCTGTGCAAAAGACCGGGCGGCTGGTTATTGCCGATGAAGCGGGTCCCACAGCGGGTGCCTCAGCCGAGATAGCCGCTGTGGCGACCGAAGATGCAGAGACATTTGCAAAGATGAAAGCGCCCGTCAAGCGCGTCTGCGCCCTCCATGTGCCCATTCCATACACACCCCAGTTGGAAGATCACGTATTTCCTGATCGGGATAATATTGTTGCTGGTGTCAGGGAAGTGATGGATGTTTGATGGAGCAGGTTATCCATTGTGGCTTCACCATATTATTCTTCAAAGGTCGTAAGTGTTTGCTGCAAATGAACAGTGCTTACGGCCTTTTGTTTTTTGGGATGTAGTGCATCAGAAAAAAAAGTTGTCCATATCGCCACATGTTAGCTTTTTACTCTGTGTGTATCTGTGTCCATCTGTGGTTGCTTTTACCCATTTCCCAAGAGGTGTAGTTTGACGCAAAATCCAAAATTTTCAGTGATTATTCCAACATATAATCGCGCGAACTATGTTGTGGAGGCTGTTGAGAGCGTTTTGCAACAGACGTATCGAGGCTTTGAACTCATTGTGGTGAATGATGGTTCAACGGATGATACGGCAGAGGTAATCAGGCGGTTTGGAGATCGGATTTGCTATATGGAAAAGGCAAATGGCGGGAAGGCGTCTGCTGTGAATCTGGGGCTTAAATACGTGACGGGTGAGTATGTTTGGATTTTGGACGATGATGATATCGGGTTGCCGAATAAGCTCGAATTGCACGCGGCGCAGTTTGCAGAAGATCCGGATTTGAAATTTGTCTATACGGGCTATGAATTCATGGAGGGGGAGAGAAGCGATTTGCCCGTGCGATCTTTTGATGCGAGGATGCCACCCTTATGCGATATGGTGATGTATTTGTTTGGGCGGTTTGAGTTGTGCAGTCCAACTGTGGTTGCCCATCGGATGTGTTATGACAGGGTCGGCTGTTTTGACGAGCGTTTGATTCGCGGGCAAGATTACGATATGTGGATTCGCATTATACGCGCTGGGTTTAAAATTGGGATTATCAAACAACCCACGCTTCGGTGCCGCATGCATGAAGGTGATCGGGGTTCGGCTTCTGATCGCTTTCCCGCGAGCGATATTGCCAAAAAGAACCGGGAATATCTGGGGCTTATTGTGCAGAAGTTGTATTGGGAGTTGCCTCTGGGGGCTTTTTACAGTCGTTTGGCTCAAGATCCACATGACCCGATTTTGATTATGAAGGCTCTGTTGAGGCGTTTGTGGGTGATGCCACTGCCTGTGTTACAGGACGAGGTGTTGCGCGATCTGGATATGCTGGAAAGACATGTCGAGCAGCATCGCTTGTCGTTTGATGACTCTGCACACCGTTTTTTGATGGGTCTAAAAAATACAACAGAACAGACTGCGCCTCGGGTGAAAAAAAAGGTTGAAAAAATCCTGAATCGTACGCATTATAGTGAAGTATAACGATTGTTAAATTTAAATTTGATATAATATAATTATTTCTAATTATAGTTTGGCGAGTTGCACCCGTCATCACGCAGCACAACGCCAGCAATCCAGTCAAGTAGGAGGGAAATCCTTTTCCCGACCTCCCAGACTGGACGCCTGCTTAAAGCATGCAGGCGTGACGATAAATAGTACCCGTTATCGCGGTATGGTGTGGTAGGGGACGGTACCCGTGCCGTCCCGTGTGTCATCGCGGCATGGTTTTAGCCGCGATCCAGTGTTTTTGCTTTTTCATCTGTGGTTGCATTTCTATACCTGCAAAGAATAACGCGTATGTTTAAAACCGGCACCATTCTCGACAACAAATATCAAATCCAGGCGCACCTGGGAACCGGGGGCATGGGCGAAGTTTATCGGGTTTTGGACTTGGAGCAAGACCGGGTTTACGCGCTTAAAATTTTGAATGAAATGATGGATGAGCAGGCTGTGCGCCGCCGTTTTCACAGAGAATTTCAAGTGTTGAGCAGACTTCAGCACCCGCGCCTGGTACGCACATACACCTGGGGCTTTGCCGAGGAGCGTCCCTATTTTACAATGGAATATTTGCCCGGAAAGACATTGGAAAAGATAATTTCTGATCGTGCACTGTTAGAGCAATTTCGGGCGTCTCACCTTTTTGACTTGATACAACAAATCGCCGAGGGGTTGACTTATGTCCACGCGCAGGGGATGGTGCATCGCGATCTCAAGCCATCCAATATTATAGTATTGGAAACAGATGAGGGGATTGAGACCACCATCCTGGATCTGGGACTGGCGAAACTCAGACATCTGCATAGTGCCTCCATTACGCAGACGGGCGCGGCGATTGGTACGGCCGAGTATATGTCGCCAGAGCAGGGTAAGGGATTGTGGGTGGATCATCGGTCAGATTTGTACTCATTGGGTATAATTTTATATGAGATGCTCACGGGCGCACCGCCCTTTTCTGGACAAAACCCGGTATCTGTTATTCTAAAGCATATTCGAGAGATGCCACCACCAATAGGCGAAGTCAATATTGCTGTTCCCGAAGAGACGCAACAAATTGTGTTGAAGTTGCTGGCAAAGGAGCCTGTTGATCGTTATCAGTCAGCAGAGGAGGTAGTGCGTGCCTTACCATCGGGGTTTGTGCTACCCGATGACGAGCAGCGCGATGTGCCCATAAAAGTCATGCGGCCGCAATTTGTCGGACGCGAATCCGAAATGAAGACGTTGCGCACGATGTTAAAGGATGTACTGGTTGGTGAGCAGCGCGTAGTTTTAATTTCTGGTGAGTCTGGCGTGGGTAAATCGAGACTAATTGAAGAACTATTGGGCGATGCTCGGGTCTATAATTTTCTGTGTTTGAAAAGTGCAGGGCGGGAAGAGGGTGGACAAATATACGGTGCGTTGATCGATGCTTTTCAGGGGATGACGAATTTGATGGGGAGGATGCCGGATCCAGAAGAGACGGATAAGTTTTCTGTTATGGAGCGTTGGTTGCAGTTGTTAAAGCGTCTGCGACAGCAAAAGCCCATTGTGCTGTGTTTGGAAGATATTCAATGGCTTGATGAATTGTCATTGGAATTTTTGCAGTATGTGTTGCGCGATCCAGAACCGTGTCCGTTTTTGTTATGCCTGACTTGCCGATGGTCTAATCTGGAACCTCTTGCAGAGGAGATTGAGAATTTTATACACAGTAATGAACTGGCTAGGGCGACTCAGATTCAGTTGAAGAATCTATCACAAGAAGAGTCGGGATATTTAGCGGCGTCAATGCTGGGTGAGCGATCTATACCGTCCGATGCATTGCAAACTCTGTTCAGAGAAACAGGTGGGCAACCCCTGTTTGTCGTTGAGGCTGTGAGGGCACTGGTGAATGCCGATGTGGTTCAGCAAGATGTATCCGGCCATTGGCAGTGGGGAGAATTTCCCGAAACCCTGTTGTCTGATGATTTTTCAGAGGTTTTGTACAGGCGCATAACTACCCTGTCTGATGTGCAACAGCGGGTGCTGAAATACGCCTGTGTTTTTCTGAGTGATTTTTCTTTTGAATTATTGGTTGCGGTTTGGCGTGGTGATGAGTTGGAACTGTTAGATGTACTGGACGACTTGATTGCAGAAGGGCTTTTGGAGGCTTTTGAGCAGGCTATTGAATGTCGTAGAGAATCTAAAGGCGATCCCTGGGCGCGTGCGCTGCTGATGGCAGGAGAGTTTTATCTCGATCGTGATGATACGACAAGAGCTACGGAGTATCTCGAAGCGGCAAAACAGTCGTTTGAAGAGATGGAGATGTCTTATTTTTTGGAGAAAACACAGATGCTAAGTATCTAACCATGAGTTTTATGGTATAATGAAGACGTTACTGAAAAGCAATTTGATATTGCGTGCCCACCTGCACGAGAATATCAGCAACAGCCTTGCTGAGGGCATCGAAACTCACATAAGCCGAAAAGGGGAGCCAAGAATACTTGATCAAACGCCACAGGATTTCGATGAGATTCAATTCTGGCGCATACGCGGGTAAAAAGTAAAGAAAGAGCCCTTTCGCCTCCCAAATCGGCACCTGTGTCTGAAAGGCCGCTGACCGATGGATGGACGCATTATCAAGGACAACGATGGTTTTTCGCTTCAGCGTTTGACTAAACGCATCAAAGCATCCAATCACAAGGTCGGTATTGACACAGCCTGCCGCACAAAAGGAGATCAGATCATTGTCGAGATTGAAAAATCCTAAGACATTGAGACGCTTGCCTTTTGCGGCCGGAATTTCCAGCGTTTGCCCCACAGGTTGCCAGGCATAAGCAATGGCCGGATCAAGCGAAAAGCCAGCCTCATCAAAGTAGAAGAGGTCAATGGCTTTAACGCGATGTTTTTTTTAATGTTTCAAGCTCTTGCTGCGCGGTGCGAAACGCCTGTTCATCTCGCTTGGATTTCACAGATTTTCGCACGCGTTTCCAACGTAAACCGCTTCGTTTGGCAATCCGCCGCAGGCTGGAACTGCTGATGGTTTTCCCGGTCTTTTCCGCTAAGAGTCCCAAGACTGTCTTGGGAGCTTGCGGATGTGCCTGAATGAGGGCCTGGGCAACGGCTTGTTCTTGCTCATTCAGCTTGGGAGGACCGCCACTGCGAGGCTGATCATACAAGCCTGATAGCCCAGATGTGGTCCATCTATCGATCCAAGCAGATACCGTGTCTCGATGCACGCGGTAAATGCGGGCAATCTCATCTATGCTTTGACCTTGTGAACTTAACAAAATACTGTGGGCACGTCTGCGAACCCGTTTGGCGACCGCTGTGTCGAGAAGATGCTGCAAGTGCCTCATCTCTTCAGGCGTCAACGCAGAGACAAATTTCGTGGCAACTTTCATAACGACCTCATCAATAAGAGTGGATAAGTCTTTACCCCTGAAGGGCGCAGACAGGGAGCTATGGCTCTTGAATATAGCCATTTTTCAGACTCCCATTATACTAAAAAACTCTTGAATGACTACTTATTAAATCAATTGGATGAATATTCTCGCAACGAGGACTTGCCTGCTATCGCGCAAGCAGGTGCCGCACTTAGTTCTGAGATTTCAGTCGATACGCTGTCTGTTGATCGCTTGCGCTTGCTTTACGATGTGAGCAGGGAATTGACCACAGAGCGCGATGTCAAGGTGATATTGGACCGGATTTTGGGTAATTTATTGGCTGTCTATCCAGCAGAGCGAGTGATTGTTGCGATTAAAAATGAGACCCAAAAAGGCTTTGTGGTCGATGTGGCCCGTCATCACAATATAGAATCGGATGATGCAGAAGCACTGAGTGGGAGTACTATTCGTCGGGTTATCGAGACAAATGAACCCGTTTTGAGCCTGGATGCCCAGACAGACAACAGGCTAAATCAATATCAAAGCGTGATAGACTACAACATTCGGTCTGTATTATGTGTGCCCCTATTTCATTTTAAGGAAGGTGTTATCGGTGCGCTATATGTGGATCATCGCGGCATGGGCAACGCATTTTCCGGAGACGATCAGACGTTTTTGCAGGCATTTGCGAATCTGGTGGGGGTGGCACTGGTCAATGCGAGGATGTACGAACAATTGGAGGAGAAAGCACAATATTGGCAGCAGGAGGTGAAAAGGCGGTACCGACTTGATGATCTGGTCGGCCAGAGTGATGCGATGCAGGCGATCTACCGGCTTATAGAAATTGCTGCAAAGAGCGATATTCCCGTGCTTGTGCAGGGTGAAACAGGTACGGGCAAAGAATTGGCTGCGCGTGCCATACACTACAATAGCAGACGCAAAAACCAGCGATTTTTCTCGCAAAATTGTGCCGCACTTTCACCAGAGTTGTTGCAGAGTGAGTTGTTTGGGCACAAAAAAGGCGCTTTTACTGGCGCGACTGAAGATCATAAGGGGATTTTTGAGGCTGCCAATGGGGGCACGGTTCTTCTCGATGAAATCGCCGATGCTCCGCCAGAGTTGCAAAGGAGTTTGTTGCGGGTGTTGCAAGAAGGGGAGATTCGGTGTGTGGGAGAAACAAAGGATCGCGCAGTGGATGTACGCATTATTGCGGCGACCAATCGAGACTTAAAAAAGGAAGTTGAAAAAGGTTCTTTCCGCGAAGATTTGTATTATCGGTTGCATGTGATTCAGGTCGATATGCCGCCTTTGCGAGAACGTCTGGAAGATGTGTCGTTATTGGCCGAACATTTGCTCATTCGGGCAAAAGAAGAGGCGAACAAGTCGGTTGGGGGGCTGACAGTGGGGGCTATCAAGGTGCTTACAAGTTACAAATGGCCTGGCAATGTGCGCGAGTTGGAAAATAAGATTCAACTTGCGGTTGCATTGGCAGAAGAAGAGGGGGATATTACGCCCGATTTGTTTTCAATAGCTGCCGGGCACGCGGTGTCAGATGTCTCTGTCGAATTTCAGGGGTATTTACAGGATCGTGTTCAGGAGTATGAAAAACAATTGATTCGAGACACACTCGAGAAATACGAGGGCAATATTACCCAGGCCGCCAGAGAACTGGGAATGACGCGCGTTGGCCTGCATAAAAAGATCAATCGTTTGGGGTTGAGATAGACGTTGAACAGGTGTATCCTGGTGTTTATAGTGTATCTTGGTGTTTATGGTTTGTAGTATGTTTATACAAATCAATAATTTATGGATATTTTATTTAAATAAGCGGTTCTAAGTGTATACTGGTGTTTACACTTATGTCTGAATGCGGTATTTGCAACACAAATAATTTTTAAATTTTATCTCCTTTTTTTTAAGCACTTGAGAATTTTCAAGTGCTTTTTTTGTTTTGAAGCGATTTTTGGCACGGATCTTGCAGTATAGAGGACAGATAGTGACAGCATTTTAAATCTTTATATTGAAGGAGGATAACATGACGACCCGACGCAAGTTGACTTTGATCAATGGAACGATGGGTACTGAAGGTGATATTCGTACGTATCAGACTGTGAATAGTTTTGAAATGCTCTGTGATCCCTATTCTTTTGCTGTTCCTCTCGTGCCTTTTCCCGATGATGACGATTGGGACGATTTTGATCAGGCTGATGAGCAGGATAAGTGATTTTGATTCTGAGGAGTGCGTTTATGCTATGTATTCAGAAATGCGACATGCATCTTTTTCAAACTGAAGAGCAAAAACAGCCGATTGTCTATCAGGTTGAGACCGGTCTGTTTTTTACACTGGATACCCTTTTCCAGGCGATTTTAGCGTGTTGTGAGGGGATGTCTGTTTCTCAGGTTGTTCAGGTGTTGGCTGATCAATACGAGGCAGAGGAAGTTGTCGAGGCTATCGAGGAATTGGCTCAGGTGGATTTGATTTCGGATGGTGCTCTACCTGTGGTATCCAATGTGCCGAAGACAGAAGGGGTGGCAGCCTGTGGCGTATCGCAGACAGATCGTTTGCAGGTGTCCTTGCACGTTTCCCATACGTGCAATATTCAGTGCGCTTATTGCTTTGCCCACGGCGGGGATTATGGCGGTAAGGCAATGTTGATGCAACCAGACGTTGCCGAGCAAGCGATACGCTGGATCATCTCCGAGGCTCAGGTGTTCGGACGGTGCCAGATTGATTTTTTTGGCGGGGAACCGCTTCTGAATTTTCCGCTGATGCAGAAGCTGGTGCCGTTTGCCAAATCCCTGGGAGCGCGATTGGGTGTGCAGGTTGGTTTTGGCATTGTGACCAATGGCACCTTGTTGACCGACGAGATGAAGCAGTTTTTGGTTGATGAAAAGTTTCAGATCAAAGTCAGCCTGGATGGGGGGCGTAAGACACAGGATCGCATTCGCAAGTTTCACAATGGTTCAGGTACTTATGATGTTGTGGCAAAGAATGTAAAGAAATTGACTGCTGAGGCACCTGAGCGCGTGTATTTGCAGGCTGTTATGACAGCTTATGACCTGGACGAGGACCAGATTGCCGATGCGTTGCGTTCTCTGGGTACTGAAAACGCGCTTGTTAGTCCGGCTGTTGTTTCACCGGATGCGCCTTATGCGATTGGAGAAGAACACATACCCGTTTTGAAGCAGCAAATTTACAAGCGGAGTAGGCGTGCGCTCAAAGCTATTCTAAATAGTGAAGAGGGTGAAGATGAAGAGTTTGATCCGAGGATTCAAAAGTTGCTGACGCGCAAAAAATCCTGTCACGGGTGTCTCGGTGGCAAGCAGTATTTGGCTGTTACAGCAGATGGGTCGATCTATTTTTGCTCGAGTTTGGCTGATGCGCCCGAGTTTAAGATGGGTGATGTGTTTGCGGGTATTGACCGCGAAAAGCAGCAGTATTTTGACACGCAGTTCAATGTCAATAATCGGCCTGAGTGCAAAACGTGCTGGGCACGCAACTTGTGTGGTGGCGGGTGTCTTTGGGAGGCGCGAACGACAACGGATGATCCGATGTCTCCAAATCCGGTTTATTGTGAGCAGACGCGCTATCGCTATGAACTGGCGATGGAAATGTGTATGGAAATTGCAGAAGCAGATGCGTCTTTGTTGCAGCGGCGTTATGATCTGGAAGTGACATCATAAATCAAGGAGAGAATATGGCCTGTAGAGTTGGAATTACTACGGACCCTGAGGAGCGAAAGCGATATTGGCAATCTAGGTACCGCTCCCTCAGAAACTGGAGGATTGTTGGTCAGTATAATTCTAAGACGAAAGCTCAGCAGGAAGAGACTCGCCTCGCTAGATTGTGGGGTTGCGAAGCTTCTCCTGGAGGCGCAGGACCAGAATATGCCGTCTGGTATGTGTATGCATTTGAGCATGATGGCTATTAACCGTTGGTGAAGGTTATCTATCATGCCTACGGTATAGCGCGAGGCGGCATGATCGTCATTACGGCATGGCTTTGAGCCGCAATCCACAAAGAGTTTATATTTTCAAGTGCTTGGTGTAAATGTGTAAGACGGGCGAACTATCAGGAGAAAGTTATGACAGGATTTAAACTCGATTCTTACAGCATCTACGCTCGGGCTTTTCCGATTTATATAACTATTGTGCCGGTTGCGTTGGCTCTGTTTCCTATTTTGCCGGAGGGATACGATTGGAAATTTGGAGGGGCTACGACCCTTGTTTTTTTACCTCTTTCCTACTTATGCAGGCAAATAGGAGGAGACAAAGGAAGAAAGCTTCAAAGTGCTTTGTGGGATAAATGGGGAGGGCCACCAACAACGCGTTTTCTCAGGCATTACAATAGTGAATTTAACAAGAACACCCGTGACCGCATCCACAACAAGCTCCGTGGTCTTGGACTTCATGTCCCCTCCCAGAATGAGCAGGAACAGGATGCACGAGCAGCCGATGTTTACTATGAATCTTGCATCGATGAACTCCGCCGTCGAACACGCAACAAAAAATGTTTCCCCCGAGTTTTTGAAGAACTAAGAGACTATGGGTTCAAGCGAAACATATTTGCCTTAAAACCCTATGGTCTAACGTTCGCCGCTTTGTCTTTCGTCTTCTGTCTAATAATGGTGTTTGAGGATTGGAGTACAGGAAAATTATCGGGTTCAATCATCGTTCCTGGATTTATTAATCTCGGATTGATTATAGTTTGGATTAAGTGGTTTTCAGAGGAAGCTGTTAGGATCACTGCTGATCGTTATGCTCGCTTTCTCTTGGAAGCTGCTTTGGACTTGGAGGTAGAGGATGGCGACAATTCACTTCCTGAACGTTAAGCAAGGCGACTGCTCGGTTATTAGCCACAATTCCGATCGTGTAACGGTGATTGATGTCTGCAATGCAAAACCACCGGACGAGCAGACTGAAAAATTGGCTGAGGCGCTGTTGGGACGTATCAGGGGAAATTTTCAGCAGAAGAGACATCCGGTCAATCCCATCAGTTACTTGCAGGATCACAGTATCGACAGCATTTTCCGGTACATCCAGACACACCCCGACATGGATCATATGGATGGAATCGAGGCATTATTTGACGAGTTTAGCCCAATCAATTTTTGGGATACAGATAATATGAAGGAGATGGATGACTCTTCATGGGAGAACTCGCCATATAACGAGGATGACTGGCTATTCTACAAGAATTTGCGGGATACGAAACCAGATAGCGCCCCAAGACGACTAGCGTTGTTAGCTGGCGCGAAGGGACAATATTGGAACATGGAGGATGGTGGCTCTTTTGGTGGCGATGGCCTTCAAATCCTTGCTCCAACTCAGGAACTCATAGATTCCGCGAACGAGACGGATCAGGATTACAATGATTGCTCTTATGTCATTCTTTATAAAACAGGTGGTAACCGTATTATCTTCGGCGGCGACTCGCACGACGACACATGGGAGCACATCCTCGAAAATTATCGGGACGATGTGGATAATATTGATCTACTGATTGCGCCTCACCACGGTCGTGATTCTGGACGTTCTTATGAGTTCCTTGACACACTCAACCCAACCCTGACATTCTTCGGGAATGCGCGTTCCGAACACTTGGCTTACTCTGCATGGCGAAACCGAGGCCTCTCTTACATCACCAATAATCAGGCGAATTGTATGGTTGTTGATGCGAGCGAAACACCGATGGCACTCTATGTAACATACGAAAACTTTGCCAGAAAAGTGAACTCGGCCACCTTTTATAGCAATACCTTCAAGGCGTGGTATGTTGGTTCTATCACGGAAGATTTGATCTGATGAAGTTCAAAATTCTAAATGTAGAACATGGATTTGCCGCTTACGCCGTAGCGAGGGATGGTAGTGTTTTTCTTTTTGACTGTGGTTACTCCTCGATATGTCGGCCATCTAGATATCTTGGAGCACAAGGCATAAAAGTCATCCGTCGGCTCTTTGTGACAAACTACGACGAGGATCACATCGCAGACTTGCCAATGTTGCGGCGGTATTTCAAGATTGAGATGCTAACTCGTAATTCTAGCATCAATTCTGCTCAACTTCTCAAGCTGAAGACACCGCCGATCAGCCAGGCTATGGATGAACTACTCGCAATGAATGACAGTTACACAGGATTAGTATCCAGCGATCAGCTTGAGCCACCAGGGATCCGGGTGCAGACATTTCATAACAATTATCCTTCGTTTACAGACACCAACAACCTGAGTTTGCTCAATTTTTTGCACGTTGGAGATGTTTCTTTTCTTCTTCCGGGTGACCTTGAACGGCCTGGCTGGCTTGAACTGCTCAAGAATTCCCAGGTCCGTACATTACGTGTCAACATTTTTGTTGCTTCGCATCATGGCCGAGAGAGCGGGTATTGTAAGGAAGTGTTCAATTACTGTAGCCCACAGTTCGTGGTTATGTCTGATGGTCCGGTTCAGTATGACACTCAAAAAATGGCTGGTATATACGGACAACACGCTATAGGCGGATGGTTCAAGGGCCAAATACGAAAGGTTCTTACAACGCGAAACGATGGAAACCTTTTGTGGCAGATTAATTGAAGCGGGATATGCTGTATTTTAAACGTTTTAAGTAATAGAGAAATAGCGGCAAACAGCAAGGGATTGTCCGGTTACTACGCGCCTTACGCAGAGAAGTGAGAAATGCATAAAATTTCAGACTGCAAAATGCCGGATCGGCTTAATCTGGACACAGGCTGGAGCATTGGTGAAACGGCGTTTGAGAGAATAGAGACCTTGTTTTTTCAGATGTCTCCAGTAGAAAGGATTCTCGAGTTTGGAAGTGGTCCGAGTTCTATCCGTCTGGCAATGGCATTTTTTGAAGCGCAGGTTTTGTCTGTGGAAGGAAACTGGCGGAGTTATGCAGAGACCACGAGTCTGATGCGATCATTCTGGGACAAGCGCAATCTATCGATCAAATATCGTCCGATTACACTTGAATCTTATGGAGATGCGGAATTTTTGACTTATGAAGATGGGGTGTTTTGGGATGGTCAAGAAGAGATGGATTGCATAATTATTGATGGTCCGCCTGTCTATACCCTACGGGGTCGAGAGGCATGCCTCTACCAGGTTTATGATCAGCTCAGGATAGGTGGTCTGGTCATTGTGGACGATTTCAGAAGGTCTTATGAGAAGCAAATTGTCGAGAATTGGTTATCAGTTTATCCCGGTAGTTTTACGGTGGAGACCATCCGAGAAGACCACCACCTGGCCGTGCTGCGTAAGATCAAATCTGTGACACCGTGTTGGGATGCGCCTGCCAGACTATTAGACGTTCAAATTGTCAGCGAAACGCGCTCCCGAATTGTAAAGGCATTATCGCATGTTGATGATATTTATTTGAGAGCACTGGTTAAAGCAACTAACTGTGAAACAGATCTGATTGGTCTGTTCAATACCATTCGCAACATCTATGGGGTGACGCCTGAGCGTATCCAGGAGTTCACGAGCCGAAATTCTACACTTACACCAGACGCTCAAAAAAGAAAACAGAATGCTTGTTATATGACAATCGTCAATACGTTTTTTCGAGACTCTTAATTTTCAAATTAAGGGCAGTAATTCCCGGTTGCGAATAACGATTTGATTGAACTCGTTGAGGAAAGGTTGGTGGCATTTTAAACCTTCTTTCTCTTAAGCGGTATAATGTCTACCAAAACGAAGCAAGTCCATCATTACAGTGAAGGATGGATCAGTATGAACGACACATTAAAGGATGAGGCCACTTTGAAACCCACCCGGATTGGTCTTGCTCTTTCTGGCGGCGGGTTTCGGGCTTCGATCTTCCACCTGGGAGTGATTCGCCGACTCGAAGAACTCGGGATCATGAAGTACGTCCATACGATCTCTGCTGTCTCGGGTGGCTCAATCATAGCAGCCTATTACGTAATCGAGATGGAGAAGCGTCTGCGTCAGCGCAGAGAAGAGTTGGCAGATAATCCTGACCAACTCGACGAGGTCCGGCTTCAGATATTCGAGGAAATCGCCGACTGCTTTTTCAAGGCTCTTGACCACAACCTGCGGTCAAGGGCGATGGTGTTCGGTCCATTCTACCATCCAATTCTCTTTCTCAAGAGCTTGTGGCCCTCTTGTTCTCGCTCTGACATAATGCAGAAAGAATACGACAAGTGGTTTTATCACGACGAAACGCTGGATCATTTGCCCTCAGTCACTTTGCGCGACAACGATGCACGTTCCGAAGAAGAGAAGATCCCTCTTTTCTTCGCTGGACCGGAGGTTGTACTGAACACGACATCGTTGCTTACAGGTGAGCAAATAGGGTTCAGCCGAGATCCGGTATCCCGCCTGCAAGAGCTTCATCGTGTAAATCAGAATACGTTGAAGTTATCGAGGGTTGTAGGAGCATCTTCCGGAGTACCTGGCCTGTTTCCCCCTACGACAATATGGGGAGACAAGCTTGTAGATGGAGGCGTCGCAGACAACCAGGGAATAGATGCTCTGATCAGCGTTGATCGCTTATTGGATGACGACAAGAATGACACACCAGATTGTGACTGTGAGAAAAACGCGGAGTCAGACTGTGACGATTTCGATGTCCTGCTCGTCAGTGATGCCTCCGGACAGATGGAGCCAGTTCATCGACAAGGAAATCGGGCCTTCGCCGTTATGGGCCGAACCTTTTCCATTTTTCAGTTCCAGCTTCGGAGAAAAATGCTTAAGCTCCTCCGTTTGTGGCAGAGAAACAACCGCAGCAGTCGCGAATTTGCGTTTGTGCATTTGTTTTTAAACCTCAAGGACAGGCCCAACACGCCGCGCGTACCTTCCGAGTACATTCCCGCGTTGGGTGGGATCCGAACTGATCTGGACCAGTTTGGTTTTATCGAACGGGAAGTCTTGATGTATCACGGCTATACTCTCATTGACGCGCAGATCCAAAAGTATTGTGAAAGGTTGAAGGCGGTCATCGGCAACAAGACCGGTGATGTACCAGAGTTGGCACAACCTCCTCTCTTTCTTGACCGGCCAAGTTCAGACCAGGCTGCCGAGCAGTGCGTCAGCGAAACCAAGCATCGAAAGCGCGTAAAGGATGTGTTGAAAGCTGGGAGCGGTCGTGTGTTCTTATGTCGTTCGTGGCGAAAGCATCCCAAGAAATCATTGGGGATCTTTGGGTCTGCCCTGTTATTGTTGCTTGATGGTTGGGGCTGGGGGGTGGGGGCCGTTCAGAACTTTTTGAAGTTGCTCCGCGCTTTCACCTCGCAGGTCGAGAGATGGTTATCCTTTGTAATACCCGACTGGTTACAGTGGGTTTTAGAGAAAGTCGTCGAGAATTGTAGCTTCCCTTTGGACACCCAAGTGCTAACGGACATAGTCTGGATTTTTTTCTGGCTTTATGTTGTTGCGTTTCTGACGTACGTGGCGATGCGACGGATGGTCAGGCGATGGGATCACAAGGACTATCAGTCACTGACCGATAAGGACCACACCATTCACTGGACCACAAACGATGCCTCTTCAGAGGATCGGCGATGAGGATGAATATATGGAACGCTATAGAAACAGAGGCGGCGATTCTGGAGTCGTGGCCTACGAGATAGGACCTACCTCAATCACGGTGAAGTTTAGTGATAGATCTGTTTATCTCTATACGTATCAGAGTGCGGGTAGGGCTAATATTGAGCGCATGAAGCGATTGGCTATTGCTGGCGAGGGTCTGAACAGTTTCATCAATCATCGTGTTAGAAAAAGATACGCCAGGAAGCTCCGCTGAGAACAAAATTTGATATATCAAAATCCAGAGCATCCGAGACCAGTTGGGTCTTCAGGTGTGAGGCCATTCGGTCAGGAAATGACGTGAGAGGATGGCCTGCGGCCTGCCCGGACGGAATGCATTGACTTTGAGGAGCCTAAATTGAATCGAATCTATCTACCTGACGATGTTCTGTTATTTTTAGAGAATATTTTTAAAGCCTGTAACCTTGCCGTATCAAGAAAAATCTCTAAAATGCCAAATATTCATGAAACTTCTCTGGACATGACTTTCATTGAACAACTTTCGAACCATTCGGTCCCCGTAAGGCTCGATTCTGGATGGACAGTTCGGCTTGACACGCATTATCTCGGAGGTGGACGGCACTTTGGATCTTGGGAAATTGCCGATATCGGCTTTTTGGTGATGTTTCGGCACGCGGGGCAACTCGTCCGAAGCAAGGTCGCGCTTCTCCAGTCCAAGCGACTTTATCCCACGGAAGTGGACTTTGATGAGGATCAGTCTTTAGACTATCTCAGAGGATTTGGACGTCTATTCGAGTCAGAGGAAACCCATCTCGCTGTCTCGGAGCCACGGAAGTTTAGATTCAAACAAACAAGTGAATATAAGGCCCTACGGAAGGGTGACGATCAGTATGAACGCATAGAGGAATATGAAAATAGCACAGGAATTCCTGTCCACTATATGTTCTATCATCCACTACGCGTCCCCTCTTCCTACAATGTTCCACGAACTACTACAAGGAACCCCCGAGGCCCAAACACAGTTGGTTGTCGTATCGTCAGATCAGAGTCGGTTAGACAAGCACTCCGAAGTTTTGTTTTCCCGCGCGTGCCATGTTATGGAGACCTGCAGATCGGGCTTCCAGAACCGTACAATGCGACAGAACCTGAAGTTGGATGGCGTTTAGAACATTTTGTTGCACATCTTTTTGTTACGTGTGAAGAAGGATATATCGCCCAAGGTAGAAATGATGAAGGACTGTTTACTGTCTTCAATCGACGCTCGGGTCCAATTTCGGCGGCAATCGGAATTACATTCGATGCTCCTTAGGGAGCCACTTGATCAATCTGACTTGTCTATTGTGGCAACATGATCAAATCTGATTTGCCAAACCGCACGAACATAGAAAATCACATTTCAATTTGGAGCCTAACGGTCTCCCGCTAAACTGTTGGGCTTTTTCTGTTAGGGCTTCGCTGCTGACTGCTCAAGTGCGTTTATTTTTTGTCGAAGTTGTAGAGATGCTGTGACCAGCTTCCGTCAGTTTGATCAGTTTTTTAGGGTTTTGTAATTATTATTAATATAAATTATTAAGTAAAATACTTATATCTATAGTGAACCGTAAACACAATTCATTGCTACAGGAGGGTCAATGGACAAGCAGCAAATTTTGATTGTAGATGATGCACCACTTGTAATATCAGAGCTTGTAGGATTCTTGAGAGATGAACCTTATGAGATATTCACCGCGAGAAATGGGATAGAAGGTTTTGAAATTTTAAGAAAAGAGGAAGTCGGCCTTGCCGTCGTCGAGATGGGTATAGAGGGTATGGATGGGCTTACTCTGTTGAAGCGTGTGAAGGAGAAGAAAATTCAAACGGTTATGCTGATCATGACAGATTTGGGAAACATGGAATTGGGCGCGGAGGTGATCAAGGCCGGCGCAGTGAGTGTATTTGATAAACCTATAGAGAAAGATGTGTTTTTGGCGAGAGTGAAAAAATATATGCCTTCGCAAGATATTTGGAAGACCTGGTTGGAATCATTTTTGGAGGCGAATTACAGCAATCCAAAGCTGAGATTTGAAGAGGTCATGCGCTATTTCAGGTTCTCGGAAAGCTATGGACATAAATTGTTTAAGAAGCACCTGGGAATGCCGTTCAGGATGTGCCTTCGGAATGTACGCCTAACAAAGGCAGAGGAAGCGTTGAAGGACACATCACATACTCTTTCAGAAATTGCTTACCTGTGTGGGTTTACATCTTTATCGACTTTTAGCAAGGTTTTCAAAGAGACGTATGGGGTTAGTCCGACCACATATCGAAAAAAGTAGCGACTGGAACAAATTTTTGCAGGTTAGGACAAACTTTCGGGCTTGAAACTACAAGGGCAATCATATTATCATTTACATCACAAAAAAGCCACCGACAGCCCTCGTCAAGTGTCCAGCGGAGTTTTTGTCGGTACTGCTGCAAACACTATCTCGACCCAAGCCCAAGCCATTGAACTTGCCTGACGCAGATTTCGATAATATTGGAAGAGCTTAAATGATTAAAGAAAAGGTAAAAAAAGTAATTATTGATTCACTGGAGCTCAGTATTGCGCCAGATGAAATGGACAATAATGATCTGTTATTTGGTGAAGGATTAGGTGGGAACTCTATGGCACTGATGGAAGTGATCGTTGGCCTTGAAAAGGCTTTTGGGATCGAAATATCTGATGAAGAGTTAATCATGGATGTTTTTGAGACCGTAAACAGCATTGCTGAGTTCATCAAATCCAAAATATCCTGAATGAACAAAAACGTCTGGGCGGCACGGGCTGAACCGGGCTATTAGGTTCAAACATATCATCTGACTCCTGTCTTCAAAGTCCCGACCTCCGGGCCTTAATATCGGAAATCTGAACGGTGACTTTCTTAATACCTGCTACAACCCGTGATCTGATCAGAGGACTTTAGACAAACTATGAAAAACATATTGCCCATTGCTACGCCGCCCATCATTGGCTATTTACATCACGCCTATCCACTCACTATCCTCGCCCACTCGACGACGTATCTGCCATGGTTGTATAGCCATTACATCCAGCTCCACTGTCCGAACAGTCTCCTAGATAGCAGGCACAGCAGAACAGTAAAGTTCAATTTCTATCGCAGCCCCGATCAACGATTTACCATTTCTCCCTATTTAAAAGTTCAGATTTTGAACAGAGACCTGGTCTTCAAATCTCCGACAGATATTGTGCCATTCATCATCGCCTGTATTGACAAAGGCTATTACGTCCGATTGGCCGTAGATGAATATTTCCTGCCCGACAGTCCTGCGTATCGCAAAAGACAGTTTATTCACGAAACCCTCATCTACGGCTATGATAAGCAGACCTTTATCGGCATCGGTTACAACAAACAGGGAGATTACGCCGCCTATCCCATCGCGTTTTCCGAGTTGGAACAGGCGGTTTTGCATGCCAACCTGACAGGTCATTACGATCCAGATGGATTGCGGTTATTCAAATATGACCCGCATGCCCAATACGATTTTGACATCCGCCTGGTGTGCGAACACCTCGAGGACTTCCTCTCTTCGCGCAATACATCCGAACGCTTTCGCATGCTTGCAAATCCCACAGACGGAGCTTATGGCCTGGCGACTTATGAGTGCTTGAAGCATTTTCTTGCGTCTTTTTTGTCGCCACCATTCTCTTCTGACATTCGTCCAGTACACATCCTGTGGGAGCACAAAAAATGCATGGTTGAAAGACTCAAATACATGGAAACGCATGGCTATATAAAGCTCGAAGAGGGGCTCTCGGTTCAATATGATGAATTGGCGCGCAAGGCCGGAATGATCCGCATGATGTTGCTCAAATTTAGAAAGACGCGCAACCCGGACCTCATCCGCCGCATGTGTTCGCATTTGGATGCTCTCGCCGAAGAGGAACGCGGTCTGCTTCAGGATTTGTTGAACAAACTCGAGGCAGTTTGTCGCTGACCGAGATGAAATTGTGCCTAAAAAAGAAAGAATACACAGGATGGAAAAGTACATTGACACCGCTGATCCCAATGTGTACGGCCCTGAAAAAATGGGAGACCTCTTGGGAAATGTTAAACATATATACGGCCCTAAGGAAGTCCAATACGACAGGAATGAGTTAATTGCGCTCTGTGTCGTCCGGGATGGAAGAGTATATATTCAGTCTTTTATGGAGCATTATCTTGCGATGGGATTTAAACATATTGTATTGCTCGACAATAACTCCATAGACGATACCATTGAGATCGCGAAGCCCTATGAGAATATTACAGTGTTACAGACAACATTGCCTTTCAAGAATTATAAGTTTCTGATGAAACAGTTTCTTATCAGACGTTTCGGTGAGCACAGATGGTCTCTCTGTGCGGACATAGATGAATTATTCGACTTTCCTTTTTCTGACATTTTAACTTTGGGTGAGTTTGTCGAGTACTTAAATGCCAACACCTTTACAGCGGTTGTGGCTTATATGTTAGACATGTTTTCAGATGGACGGTTAGACGAAATGGCTAATGCGGATGAAGACCTAAAAAACATATACCGCTATTACGATATTACTGGAATTCAAAACCTAAATTTTGAGGAATTTTGCCCACATAACAAAATTACCAACCCTCGGATCGCGGATTATCGAGGCGGAATCCGCGATACACTCTTCAATACTTATGACAGATTGACAAAAACCCCTTTGATCTTCTGTGATGGCAAAATTAAGCCAATGTGGTATTCCTCTCACAAGGTCAAATCGGCATTGATTGCAGATATTAGCGTGGTTCTCTATCATTACAAATTTGCTGATGATTTTATTAAATTTGTGAAAAGGGTCGTGCGAGAAGAGAATTACTATAAAAATTCTGAAAAGTATAAACAATATCTGGAAGTTTTGGAGGAAAACCCTAAACTCAGCATTATGCGGGAAACCGCCAGGGAACTGACGAGTGTGAACGATCTCATAGAAAATCGCTTTCTCGCAATCTCCGAGAAGTTTGTAGATTGGATTCAGAAAAAGCATTCCGGGATAAGACCAACCCCAAAAGGTCTATAACTGCGTCCTTGCTTATCGAAAGAAGATTGCCATGAGTGTAAAAATCGCTGTTGTTGATAGTGGTATTGAAAGTTCTCACCCTGGTATAGGAACGGTTGCCGGTGGTGTAAATTTGTCACTGGATGAAAAGGGAAATATTATTCATTCTGGTGACTATGAAGATTGTGCGGGTCACGGAACTGCCTGTGCAGGCATTATTCGGAAGAAGGCTCCCGATGCTAATTTGTACAGCATTCGGATTTTTGATCCGTCGCTCTCTGCTCATGGTGATGTTTTAATTGCGGCGATTGAGTGGGCTATTGAGAATAAAATGGATGTTTTGAATCTGAGCCTGGGTTCGACAGATGTATCCTATAAAGAGCGGATTCGAGATGTGTGCTTTCGAGCATTTAAAGCCGGGGTGATCGTTGTTGCTGCCGAGCACAATGCGGGTCTTGAATGCTATCCGGCTGTTTTCCCCGAGGTCATAGGTGTTGGAGGAGGGGATATCTACCATCCAGATACCTACCTTTACCAAGATGCTCAGGCTATTGAATTTGTTGCAAGGGGAAATAAACAGAGGCTTTGCTGGTTGGATGGCAAGGAAATCATCAGCGATGGAACCAGCTTCGCAGCACCCCATATTACAGGGATTGTAGGGCGATTACTTCAGGAAAATCCCGGGCGATCGTTATCTGACATCCGGCAAATTCTCATTGAGAATGCAGAGAAAACACCATCTGATTCGCAGGTTGTTCGGTCCCTACGGAGGCAGAGATCTCTTGACAAAGATTACAGTTGGGTAAAAAGGGCGGTCTTATATCCCTACAATAAAGAGATGCATTCTCTGGTGCGCTACCGCGACATGCTGCCATTTGAGATTGTTGCTGTGGCCGATCCAGTAGCAAAGGGATTGGTCGGAAAAGATGCGGGCGTGGTCATAGGGGAACAACCGTGCGGGCTGCGTATTCAACCCAATTTGTCTGAGGCATTGCGCGAAGGAGATACACTTATTTTAGGCTATGTGGATCAGTTAATGCGGATACAACAGCGGGATTTACTGAAAGAACTGATCGAGATGGCATTGGAAGTAGGTCTAAATATTTTCAGTTTTCAGGCAGTAAATCCGGACCGTTATCGAGACTTATATCAATTGGCTGAACAGGACAACCGATCTATCGTATTTCCACATATTGGTTTTGACGAAATCGTTGCTTCCCAAGAGGCGTATGATCTTTACCCCAATGTGGATGCGCCTATAGTCGCTGTGATGGGTACGAGTTCTCAACAGGGCAAATTTACGTTGCAGATGGCTTTGCGTCGGTCATTCTTAAAGGCCGATTACAAAGTGGCTCAGATAGGGACTGAACACCACTCGGAATTGTTCGGAATGGATTTTGCCTTTCCTATGGGATATGGATCAACACTCAAAATGCCCCAGCAATCTTATGTTCCGTTTTTGGATTTCAAGATGCGCGAAATCAATCACCACAAGCAACCCGAGATTATCATCACGGGTTCGCAGTCCGGCACCATACCTTATGACGTATATGATCACAATACACATTCTCTATCTTCACTTGCTTTTCTCCTCGGTGTCAAACCAGATGCGTGTGTTCTCGTGGTCAACAGCATTGATACCGATGAATACATCCAGGACACGATAGATGGCGTACGCGCCATAAGCAAAGCACCGACTCTGGCTCTCGCCATGGGAGACAAAGAAAAGCATGTCCGCACAGCTTATGGCAGAAGCCTTGTGACGACGAGTGAGCTATCACAAGAAGAAATAAATTCGCATCTCAAACGGCTAACAGAGTCTTTCAACTTGCCAGCAATACAAATTTTATCTGACAGAGATCAAGAGCGGTTATTCAAAATCATCGTGGACTATTTTTCAAAATAGCAGCATTGGGGAGGGATGAATGCCACGTCAATCAATCGTTCTGGCCTGTGCCGATTCTGTTTTTCTATCAGAAATGCGTTCTGCAATTGAGAAAAATTTTGAAGCCGAAATAATCGAACTCATAGATAACAAGAACAGGCTTTGGGATTGTTTGAAGGAAATGAGACCCTCGGTCCTCTGTATTTCAACGGATTTACTCGATAGTATTGGGCAAGTCGCTCAGATCAGGAAATTAGCGAAGAGATCGAAACTGATTATTTGGGGCGAGGATAATACGACTCTGGCTGTTGACGCCATGTATTTGGGGGCTGATTACTATACTCTAAACGGAGAAAATATTTCGTTCTTTTTAGAGAAACTCCAGATGATCACAGGTTTAAGAAGAAAATCCCACTCTGTTTGGGCTTCAAAATTAGATGGTTTTTTGAGAGACCAGTTCACAAACCCATCCTTGAAATTGAGCACATTGTGCGATCATTTCGGGATTTCATCGAGCTATGCGACGCGGTTGTTCCGCGAACATATCGGGATGTCCTTTCACAAGTATTTATCCTTTTATCGTGTGGAAGAAGCCAAACGCCATCTTGCCGACACCAAAGACCGGGTTTACGAAATTGCCGACAAATGTGGATTTACAAACAGCAACCACCTGATCAGAGTCTTTTTTAAGTTTACAAATATGTCTCCAGATCAGTATCGAAAATCCTTAGAAAAGACAGATTGGTTGGCATACAATTTGTCTGATCATTCTATGAAATTAAATTCCTCTCAACACCTGATGCGCCCCAATTCATTACAAAAGAGAATCTTCCGATACGACAACAGCTCTGTGACCGGTTTTGCAGCAAAAGATGTGTTTAAGTGTGCAAAATAGATACGGGTGGCAGAAAATGATACTCGTAAGGTTTGTCGTCGCAATCACAAGGCCATATCTTTAGATCAAGTTACGATGCAGAGTGCATCGAGGTTGTTAATCACAAGGAACTGCGTGATTGTTTAGTCAAGGCATTTTGCTGACTATACAGCCGCCATCCACGTGGGTTCTTGAAACACAATAAAAGGAGATCTCAGATGAAGATCACGTTGCACAAACCCCAACGCGAAGCTGCAAATGCTGTTCTCGCGTATGATTATGAAGCTCCGGATGCGCAAAGTGAAGATGATGACCTTTATGGTAATCCCAGGTGGTCTTCTCATTGGACTACTGATGCCTATTGCCATGATAATAGCGATTGTTGGCACGAACACGGAGCAGGAGATTGTCTCTTGGAGTCTGATGGCACTGACCAATGGTGTTAGTGATTCATAGTGGAAATTGCTGAATCAACTTCACGGAATACCATTCATTGGAATTAGACAACAGGACAACGCATTCAAAAAGTGTGTTGTCCTGTTCAATATTAATCATCGATGGCGATCCCCTCCCGCTATATTTTGGTTGATTATTCGTTATTTTGAGGCAATATTGCAATACTTGTATTCCTTACTACAAAGGCTCACGAGAAATTTCATAATGGAGCGTAAAATGACAAAATGGACAGTCTGTGTTTTGATCTGTGCGTTGGCGGTGGGCTGTCAGTCTGAGCAAGCCCCTGCTGTGGCCGAGGTGCCTAAAGCCGACATTCAAACGAAGCCATCTAATCAGGACAAGAAATTCGCGCTACAAAAGATCTCAGAAATTCTACTCGTTGAAGATCCTGATGTGCCTATTGGCGTGAACAAAAGCCTTCGCATTGACCAGGATCGTATTTATCTGATGGATACCAGTCAAAAAAGAATCATGGTCTTTACGTCAGAAGGCCAATTCATTCGCATCATTGGACGACAGGGCGGCGGACCGGGTGAGTTTCGTCAGTTATATACCATGGATGTAAGAGATGGTTTAATTGCGTGTTTTGACCAAGCCAGACGTCGCATTACACTGTTTGATAGTTCAGGTGCCTTTTTAAACTCCTATGGAGCCCACACCAAAGCGTCCGCTCCTTCGGGAAACTCTATAAGCATTACGTCGGATAGGACCCTGTTGCTTTGCCATAAATCATCTGAAGCACCAAAAAAACAAATACAAGAAAATAGTTATCCTTGGACAATATGTGAGTTTGACACGCTTGGCAATGTGCTTTCTTATTTTGCACCGTACAATCAAGAGGTCGTGGGTGATAAACTTGAAAGACTGTTGCGCGAGTACGAGTTTTCGTTTGCCCAATTCCGTGTTGCTATTCCTAACATAACATATCTTTGGAGAGGAAATACGCCTATTGTGGTTGCCTATCAGGGTCGTCAAGCCATCAAGAAAACCATTGATGTGAGAACGGCTCTTACCAAACCCAAATTTAGAGAAAAAAAAGGGAATATTGGTCAACAGCAAAGACCAACCGCTGCAAGCATTCGGGATAGGATTAGGAAACTTCGGAAAAATCCCCGTGTAGAAACTTCTATATCGGATGTCCTATTTGACGAAGCGCATTCAATCTTGCTCGTTTTACAGCAACAAGTAACACTTCGAGGAGGACCACCGGAACGCTCCTATTTCTTAAATCTCTTTGACTATGATTCAGGACAAAATATCCTATCCGATATGCGATTTCCGGACCGCGAAGAACAGCCAACGTATGTCAGAATGGATATGGATTCTGCTGGTGCGATCTATTGTATCGAAAACGATGCGCCTGATAACTACGTTATTGGGAAGTATCGCCTTGTGGAAGAAAGCTCAAGGAAATAGGATCTCGAATCCAAAAACCGTCTGAATCAGAGCCTGCACTGGAGTGGCTCTGTCCAGTGATGGACAAGATGAGCGGATAAGCAGGATAAGGCTCGGTAGGTTTGGAAGAATGTGGGGATTGTAGGATAAGGGGAATAAAGGCATCCTGAACATCCAGATTCTGACAATAAGAGGATAGTCTAGAGAATAATGGATGACTCAAAAAATAAAATGATTGGTTGCGCTTGATTGAGATGTCAAGCAATCTCGCAGGCTGTTACATATTATTTAGAATTAGCCAACAGGACAATGCACTTCTATCGTGTGTTGTCCTGTTTTAATATTCATACCAACATTCAGGCACACAGGATTTAAGCTTCTCAATCCAAATCTAATGTCACGCCTGCACACGTACAACGTCAGTAAAGACGTCATCCCGTTAAAGTATAAAACGGGAAGCATCCTCCCGCACACGTCGAGACGAAATCGACCTTGTCGGTTCCTGCATTGGAGCAATAAAAATACATTTGAGTGTACAAAATAGATATGTGTGGCAGAAAATGATATTCATAAGGTTTGTCTCAGCAACCACAAGACCATAGATTCAGGAATCGTTGCGATATATTGGACATTACGATAGAACTTCAGTTTGAATCTATTTTGAAAGAGCGATTTATGGACAAAACCACAAATTACAGCCCCTTAAAATTGCCGATACCCAAAAAGATAATGATCAGTTTGGGAAGCCTGATTCTCGTGGGCTGGGCAATCATGACAGTTATCTTGTTTGTCGAATATCGCAAAAGCAAGGCATTGCTTACAGAGTATTCACCTATTGTAGAAAGGTATAATTATGTTAAGAATCTGGGCATGCACCACAGAACGCTGGAAACGATGAAATTGTCAGAAACTGCTTTAAAAATCGTGACCCGCGATTCAACAGCCGGAAGAAATCCCCAGGAAAAAACGGATTACGCTGTTGCGATTCTTTTTACGAAAAATGATTGTTCATCCTGTTTGGAGACCGAGTTGGACTTATGGCAAAAGTTTTACACCCACAATTCAGAACATCTCGATGTGGTCGCCATAGCCAAAATTACCCCACAGACGACGCAAGAAAAAATTAAAAGAGAACTTGGCGGTCTGTGGAAACAGCCTATTTATCACGACGAAAATGAGCCTTCGCTATTCGAGCATCTGAATATTATACATACACCGACCTTGCTCTTTTATGAAAAACGAACGCGCAAAATTATATACGCACACCTCGGAATGGTTGGCGATCGCGTTGGGCCAGAAAGTTTTAAGAAAAAAGTGGCGGCCTGGCTCAAGCTCAAAGGCAAGATGGTAAATCTGGACTATGATGAATCTTGAAATACTATGCAAATCCAAAGAAGACACCAAAAGGGACTATGCGTAATTTCCTAAAAATGGGCATATTGGTCGCCTTTTCGTCTCTCCTCAGTATTGGAAGCCTCAGCTTTCAGAATACGGATCACCTGTTTCATTCCAAAGATATTCCGCCCATTTCCCTACAAGCAGCAAGATGGTTTTTTGACCAACAGGGCGTGGTATTTCTCGATGCGCGGTCTCATCGGGAATACGCTATAGGTCACATACCGGGAGCCATCAATCTGTCTATCTCAAATTTTGAAAAACAGAAAATTGTTTTGTTAAATATCCCACTAAGTGCCACCATGATTGTGTATTGCTCTGGAGCGACTTGTCAGAGCAGTTTGAAAATTGCAGAATGGACAAAAGACTACCTGGGCGATCATAGAAACGTGTACGTATTCATAGAAGGCTTTCCCGCCTGGGAGAAAGCGAAGTTTCCCATTGCAGTTGAGAAAGATCAGTAATGTTCTTCTCTTTCATACAAGTCATGATGCGCCTCATTTTGGGAGGCGTATTTTTATGGGCTGGCGTCGTTAAAATACCGGACCTCGAGTTATTCTCTTATGCCGTGCGGGCGTATAATCTGCTGCCCGAGTTTCTGATTCTTCCCGTCACAATATTGGTGCCCTATCTCGAATGCGTCATCGGCCTGTGTTTGATCGTGGGATTTTGGACGCACGCGAGCACGCTCATCGCTTCGGGACTGCTTATTGCCTTTGCCAGTGCATTAGGCACTAAAATTTATCAGGGCGTAAATATGTCCTGCGGATGCTTTGGCTTTGGCACTGAACGCGCTTCTATGGAATGGGTTTTATTGCAGGATGTGTTGCTGCTCTCGTTTGCTCTGGTGCTCTTTTGGAAACAGAAGATTCCATTTTCTCTCGATGAGTATTGGCAGAGTCTAAGTGATCGCGGCAGGGATGCCGCTCCTACAGCATCCTTTCACGATTAGGTGCAATGATCATAGCTTCCTTTTGTGATTTGGAACTGGCTATTGCCAGTTGTACCCCGCTTGTGCCTTTTGTGGCTGGATAATTACTCATTCTCAACATTTGGTGGAAAGCAAGAATGAAAAAAAACAAAGACATGATCGCATTCTTTTTGAAATTTGTCATTCCCTACTGGCCTTATGGCCTGATTGTCCTCGCCTTTATGCTGGTAGGGATCGCAACATCGCTTGTGTTCCCTTATGTTTTTAAAATTATTGTTGATGAAGCACTGCCAACACAAGATTATGAGTATTTGGTGACGCTGGTCGGCATATTGCTGGGGATCACGGGTCTCAATTTGATCCTGTCGTTTGTATCGTACTATGTGTATAACTGGATCAATAACCGGGTCGTCAATGACATGCGGAGTACAATTTTTGAACACCTCCTCTATGTCCCTTTTGAATTTCATCAAAAAACAAAGACGGGTGATCTGGTACACAGGATCAACAACGACATCAGTATCATCAAAAACTTTCTAACCTCAAGTGCATTCAATTTTTTACACAGTTGCCTGATGCTATTGGGGCTATCGACAATTATGGCCTATTTGAATGTCAAACTCTTCCTCCTGTGTTTGATTGCAGCCCCTATCTTTATTGCCAACCTGATTTACTTTCGTCCCAAAATTAAAAATGTCACAGAAGAACGCCAAAAGGAGCGGTCTGAGTTGCTCAGTTTCTTTGTCGAGCGATTGAGCCGCGTTTTACTGATTCAGTCTCACAATGGATATGGGATTGAAAAGAATATCTTAGACAAGAGGCTATCTACACTGATGGGCCTAAATTTGAGAAATGTCTTTTATTCTGCTTCCATGGGTACGATATCTGGCGGAGTTCGCGCCGCGGTCCCTGCGTCGATCTTACTCATTGGGGGGTATCAAGTTATAATGGGCACCATGAGTTTGGGGAGTCTTTTTGCCTTTCTCCAGTATTTTTCCCGCATATTTTCGCCGATTCAGAGCTTAAACGGCCTGTACGTCAACTATGTACGAACCACCGTTTCCATGCGTCGCATATTAGACCTGATGGAAATTCCCGCGGCATCTTCAAAGTCTAATCCCCAGGCCCAGCCCTTTGCGCTTCAAAATCGCATTCGGTTTGAGGATGTTCACTACGCTTATGAAAAGGAAAAAATTGTTGAGAATTTGAATCTGGAATTAGTGAAAGGAAAGTCTTACGCATTGATCGGACCAAGCGGATGTGGTAAAACGACATTGCTCCATTTGCTGTGTGGATTTGTCCAGCCACAGAATGGCCGTGTCGCCATTGACGGTGTTAATATTCAGGACATGGATATACATGACCTGAGAAACCATATAGCTTATGGCACACAAGCACCCTTGCTCTACCACGACAGCATCCGGACCAATATTTCTTATGGCAATTCGGAAATTAGTGCTGAGTCGGTTGAAAGTGTTTTCAATGCTATGAGTTTTGAAAATCTCAGCCTGGATACTCCTGTTGGTGACCAGGGAACGAAAATATCTGGCGGTCAACAGCAACGCATCGCACTTGCCCGTTTATTGCTAAAAAAGGGTGATATTCTACTGCTCGATGAGGCGACCTCAGCACTCGATTCCGAGAGCGAAGGCGTTATATATGACTTGTTGCGTTCACATTATCGAGACAAGACGATTCTCGTGGTCAGCCATCGCTGGTCCACGATACAAAAGGTCGAGGAAGTGATTTGCCTGTCAGATGGCAAAATCGCAGAACAGGGAACCCCTGAGGAACTGATGCAAAAACGCGGCGTTTGCTGGCGGCTGTTTCAAGACCAGCATAGCGTCGATAAGCCAAACCGTGAATTGGGAGAGGCAAAATCCCCTGAACGTCTCGCCCTATTGGAAAATTGATGTCTGATTTCGATATTAGCAAAAGATTAATGCTGTATTAAATCCCTTGTTTCAAGGGATTTTTTGCTTGATATTGTCTGAAACCAACTATTTTGACATCTCTTGATGGTGGGTAATGGACTCAAAATTATGAATCAAAAAAACAAAAAATGGATATGGCTCATTGTCGGAGCTTTTGGCATCGGTCTCTATTTCCTTGAATTCGGTCTCAAGGCTGAAAACACCGCGATTCCCCAGAGCGCAGACGAAAGCACACTGGTCGCGACATCCGTTGAAACGCGCAAAGTTCAGATAGACATAGAACCTGTGCCGGTTGAGGTGGCAATCGCAAAAAAACAAAAATTGATACAACACGTCCGTGCGACGGGTTATACTGAGGCATTGCAAGAAATGTCGATGATCTCGCAACAGGGTGGACAGATTACTGAATTGCCAATTCGAGAAAATATGCTTGTGGAACAAGATCAGCTCTTATTGGCCTTAAATTCAGAAGAACAAAGGCAAGCATTCATCGATGCCCAAAACCGCTACACGTCAAAATTGTCGCAATATGCCATTGAACTGGGATTTGATTCTTCAGAGCGCGAAAACATTTTAGGGCAGGCTGAAGAACGCTTTTTGGCCTCTATGGCTGAAGAATTAAAAAAAGTGGATGGGCAAACAAAAAATCGAAAGACGGATATAAGGCTTACCGATAAATCGACCAAATACAACCGACTCTGGTTGACCGCTGGACGAGTGGGTTTGATTACTGCTTGGACCAATTTAGAGCGCGCCAGATTAACCCTTGAGCAAACAAGGCTCTATGCCCCTTTTGACGGGCATATTGTGGATTTGAAGCTCTCTTCGGGAAGTTGGATCAAAAACGGTGAGGAAGTCCTGCGACTGATTGACTTAGATCAAGTGGTTGTCAACTCTCGCGTGTTAGAGAGTGAGATGCGCCATATCAATGTGGGATCACCTGCTCAGGTGATTTTTGTTGCGTATCCCGATACGGTTTATACGGGAACAGTCGATGTAATTCGCTCTATGGTCGATCCCGAAACAGGTACTTGTGAGGTACGTATTTTAATCGACAATCCCAATTTCAGGCTTAAACCCGGCATGTTTGCCAATGCTCAAATTGCGGCTCGCGTTTACAATCACAGGTTGGTCGTAAGAACCGATGCCATCTTAAACCGAGATGAGAGAGATGTCGTTTTTGTTGTCGAAAATGGATTGGCAAAATGGCGATACATCGCGAGCGATCTAAAAAATGAGATCTATACGGAGATCTTAAAGGGTGTTCAAGAAGGAGATTCCGTGATCGTATCTGGGCATTATAACCTCGCGCACGATACACCTGTTGCGGTTGTCAAGACGATTGATCCGTAAAATTCAAGAGATTCTGGACAGACGATGCATATATCCGAACTATCAGTCAAAAGACCCGTTGCGACTTTCATGTTTTTTGTCGCATTTTGTCTTTTGGGGGCTTTTGGATTTTCCCATTTAAGCGTGGAACTGCTTCCCGATATTGCGATTCCCCGTCTGGTGATCGAAACGAGATTTTCAGGGGCTGCGCCCGAGGAAGTTGAGACCCAAATCACGCAACAAATCGAATCTCAGTTTGCGACACTCAAGGCAGTTAGAAACATACAATCGGTATCGAAATCGGACATCTCCCTTGTTACGCTTGAGTTTTATTGGGGCACGCAGATGGATCAAGTGCTTCTGGAAGTGCGGGAGAAACTCGATGATTTGTCTTACGCACTTCCGGAATCCGCAGGGCGACCAAATCTATTGCGGTTTGATCCGGCTGCCGATCCTATCATGACATTGGTTGTCACTTCTGGTCGCCTTGAAAATCCAAAGAATCAGCGCGATGCAACTGAAGCGTTAATGGAGCTCAAAAATTTTGTCACATTTATTGCCAAACGCAGGTTGGAGCAAATCAATGGCATTGCACAAGCCGTTATTTTAGGCGGACTTGAACGCGAAATAAGGGTTATTGTCGATATAAACCGCCTCAATAGTATGGGCATTACATTGAATCAGGTCACTCAAGCACTTGACCGCAACAACTGGACACAGCAGTCTGCAGGCACAATTCGAAAAGGACTCTTCCGATATTCATTCAGAGCCATTGGGCAATTTCAAGACGTAGAGGATATTCAAAAAACCATCGTTGGACATAGATCCAATGGGGCAGTGATTGCTCTTTCCGATGTGGCATCTGTTTTGAGCACCTATCGAGAAAGATCTGGTTTTACAAATTGGAATGGACGAGAGATTGTCGCGTTGTCCATCTTAAAAGAGGGCAGTAGCAACACTGTCTTGAGCTGTCGAGAAGTGCATCGAATATTGGGCCAAATACAGCGCGAGTTTCCTGGCTTTAAGGTAGGGGTTATTTCAGATCAAGGATTTTTTATTGAGCAGGCCATTAACAATGTCTTAATGGCCCTCTTTTTAGGGGCCTGCTGTGCCTTCGGTGTTCTGTTTCTGTTTTTAAGAGGCGGGAAAATTCCCGCGATGGTCGGTGTCGCCATCCCGATAGCGATTACTGCGACATTCATTCTCCTGTTCCTTCTGGACATAAATTTTAATGTTATTTCCTTAGGCGGCTTGGCATTGGGTACGGGATTGATCGTCGATAACTCCATCGTTGTTTTGGAAAATATTCAAAGACACCGGGAAAGCGGCACGCCGCTTATGGCGGCTGCAATTTCTGGAAGTCGTGAAATCAGTCTTGCGGTCACAGCATCAACGCTGACCACTGTATCCGTTTTCTTTCCCCTGATTTTTGTAAAAGGATTGGCAGGAGAACTCTTTTTTGATCTGTCAATGGCTGTGACCTGTGTACTTTTAATTTCCCTATTGGTATCTTTAACCCTGCTTCCCATGTTGATTTCTCGACTCAGCGACATGGAGCAAACGCCTTCTGATCACAGGTCAGAGGCTATAATACGCGGTTTCTTACATGGCCCTGTTACGCGGCCTATTTTTTTTGTTTTTAATCTTCTTTTTGACGCATTTCAGGCCGTATTTAATGCATTTGCCCGCTGGTATGAAGCGCGGTTGCGGTGGGTGATTCAACATCGCGTCTTTGTAATCTGCATTTATGGATGCCTATTGGGACTCTCTGCCTATCTGTATTTGGGGCTTGAGAAAGAGCTTGTGCCATCGGTTGACCAACAAGGCATCACAATTAAACTTTCTCTGCCCCAGGGAACAGACCTGCTCGCCACGCGCCATATTGCCAGTAAAGTAGAAAGTTTATTTCTCAATCATCCGGGAGTCAAAGACGTCTTTTCTCAAGTGGGTATTGTACATGCGGTTTTGTCAACACAACGCGATGAGTTATCCGTAGAAACTGCAAAAATTGAAGTGCGATTCAAGGAGGGCTATTCTTTTGACCTATTTATTCAAAGCGTTCAGGAGGTCGCAAAGAACTATCCCAATTGCGATATCGAAATTCAAGAACCCCAGTCTTCTTTTGTAACGCTTTTTCAGTTATCTTCAGATGAGGTTCAAATGCGTTTCTTCGGACCCGACCTGAAAAAATGCGAATCTATCGCACAGAATATTGCAGCGACACTGACCACCTGGCCCTCACTCGATTTCATTCGGGTCGTTCCGAAACTTGGAAATCCCGAATACCACATTTACATCGACCGAGACCGAACCGCCCACTATGGTATTACATCACAGCAGATCATTGATTTTTTGAGTGCTTACTTGCGCGGGGTTGAGGCGAGTCAGATTGAAGCCTTTGGTGGTAAGACACCTCTCGAAGTGACAATAAAACGAGATGTACAGGTGCAATTGTCCGACCTCTTGAATGCTGAAATACCGCATTCATCTGGTACTATGCTGCCCATGCGGGAGTTTATTCGCGTGAAAGAAGGCGTGGGATATGCCGAAATTCGACATGAAAAGGGCACGAGAGTTGTGGCAATTTTGGCGGATGTTCGGGGAAAAGATCCCGTCGAGATTTCTCAGAAATTACAGGCGTATCTCAACCAATTGGAAATACCCGAAGGATATGATGTTGAAATCGCGGGACAAAATACCTTCATCGCGGAGTCGCTGGATAATTTAATCGTCATTATTGCCCTGTCGATTGCACTCGTTTTTATGGTCATTGCGTCCCATTTTGAGTCTCTGCGTTTGCCATTTGTTATTCTCACTGCAGTTCCACTTGCACTGGCAGGTGTCGTTTTTATTCTTCTGGTCACAGGACAATCTCTAAATATTATGTCTTTAATTGGCATTGTGGTGCTGGTGGGCATCGTAGTAAATGATTCTATTGTTAAAATCGATTTTATTGATAAGCGGTATAAAGAAGGCGCAACTCTGCTGGTCGCAATTCAAGAAGCCGGACAAAAACGTCTGCGACCTATTGTTATGACGACAGTGACAACAATTTTGGGATTGGTTCCCATGGCTCTTAGCAAAGGAGTAGGTGCTGAGTTGTGGCATCCGCTTGCGTGGACGATTATTGGGGGGATGGGGTTGTCAACCTTTTTGATTTTATTTGCTGTGCCTGCCTTGTATGGCATAGTGGTGCGTAAAAACCGATGACATTTACCGATAAATTACAAAAGCGACCCATAGCGGTCGCCATGTTTACGATCGCGGTCATTTCAATTGGCCTGATCGCTGTCTTGCAATTGCCCATTGAACTACTGCCTGCTCTGGAATATCCCCGGATGAGTCTTTCTGCGTCATGGACAGGGGCTTCCCCGGAATCGATAGAGTCACAATTAACAACGCCTCTTGAAGCGATCGCTGTCAGCATCCCCGGCGTTAAGAGTGTCAGTTCCAGTTCAGGTTTTGGCTATGCACAGTTGACGATAGAGCTTTTAAGAACAGCCAACCCAACATTCGTGCGTCTGGAGTTAAAAGACAAATTGGCTCGTTTCTATGAGCAACTTCCCGAAGAGATTAAACCCCCTAAAATTCGACCTTATATTCCCCGAGAATTTCGCGATACAATTGGTTTTATGCGTCTGAGAATAACAGGATCCAAAAGCCTTGATCAACTTCGCAAAATTTCAGAAGAAGTTTTGAGGCCCGGGCTTATCGGTATGGATGGAGTTGGTGAAATTAGCATCACTGGAGGGGCACAGAAAGTCTTGAGGATTCAAGTTTCGCGAGCAGTGATGAATTCTTTGGGCTTGAATCTCCAGGAGATATATAGACAAATTTCTGCGTTTAACAAAGAAATTTATCTTGGAAAAATATCTAATAATGACCAGACATTCTGGGTCAAATTGGAATCTTTGGATACACACCCTGTCTCCGCGCTTTCCAAATTGCCGATTTCAGCAGGCGATCTGACTGTTTTGCTCGGTGATATAGCGACCATAAAATACGATTATGACGATCCCGAAACATTTTTTCGAATCAATGGGCGCGACTTTGTCGTCATGGAAATCACGCGCGAACCGGGGTCTAATATCCTGGCCCTTGCCAACGATATTCACAAAAAATTGGAGAATTTCAAAAAAGAAAGTGCTTTACCGTCTGATGTCAATATCGATGTCATTCAAGACAGAAGTCAGGATCTAAAAGAAGATATTTCGGTTTTACTTAAAAGTGTGGTTTTTTCCGCCGGGTGTCTATTCTTGATTTTGCTTGTTGCATTTCGGTCTATGGCAGCCGTTATCATTGTATTTGTCTCTTTAATATTTTCTCTATGTTTGACGTTTATTGTGATGTTCTTTTGCAAAATCAGTGTGAACAGCGTGACGTTGATAGGGCTTGGCATTGCATTGGGCATCATGGCGGACAACGCCATTGTGGTTATTGACAGGTTGCAAAAAGATCATGCGACTCGCAACACTGGTGAATTAGAAGAGAGTGGCATTCGAAGTGTTAGAATGCCCATATTCGCATCTACGCTTACGACGCTTGGCGCATTTTTACCTCTGGTCATTCTATCGGCTCAGACAAAGCTTTATCTGATACCCTTTGCCATTGTTGTATCAAGCGCTCTTGGGGCCTCGACTTTGTCTGCTTTTACACTGGTTTATGTCGCTACACACCACTTTATTTTCCGATCTAAAAAAAATCATCCGCAAGGGGTCATTTCTGATGAGACAGAATCCGAAAAACGAGATGGGTGGCAGGCTACATATTGGTGGCTATTGAATAAAACGATTCACTATCGACGATTTGCTATAGTTGCGATGGTGTGGTTGTTTGGAATACCGCTGTGGCTTTTGCCAGACAATATGACATTTAATATTCAAAGCAAAGAGCGTGGGAGAGAATCATCTACTATACAGATAGTTAAATCGCGGTTCGCTGAATTATACGACGCAATCTTCGCAAGTGAGACATACTTGAATGCAAGACCTTATATCGACAAGGTATTGGGAGGAAGCCATTATTTATTTTATCGCCATGTTCCCATTGTTGGTTCTGTGGGGGGGCGTGTAAAATTAGAAGATAGTTATGTAACTGTCGATATTAAAATGCCTCGTTATACAGAGGTCAAATATCTTTTACAAGTCGTGTCTGCATTTGAGATTCATTTGGACAAATTCTCTTTGGATATTTATTATGAAACGCGAGTTGCAAATAATTATGAAGCCCTTTTGAAAGTTAAAATGGCGCGCTGGCAGGATCCAGATGATTTATTGATCGAGCTACAACAGGTATTTGAGCAGGTGGCTGTTTCGCTTGGCGGTATAGAATGCTCAGTTCAAGGATATGGTCCGGGATTTCGAAATCTGAGAGGGGCTGACATCTCAAACCTTGTCACTTCTGTAAGTGGTTATAATTATTTAAAAGTAAAAGAAATAGCGCAAGAATTAGCTGTGGAAATCTCTAAACACAGACGTTTTTCTAATATTTCGATAGATCAAGCATCATTTGGCAGAAAACCGGCATGGAATGTTGTCGCAATACCAGATAGAGAGCAGTTGTGGAAAACGCGTGAAGACGTTGGTACTATGTTCAGCCAGATTTCCAGTTTAACCCTATCGGACGGCATGTATCGATCTGCTATAGCGGGACAAAAGAAGGATATTCCAGTATATATAGATTATCTTTTAGAAGATCGCGTTCACACGATTTCTGACCTGAACAAACAAACACAGGCCGCAGAACGGGTATTGAAAGTAGGAGATATTGCACAGATTGAAAAACGCCCGACACTACCTGTTATTAACAGAAGAAATCAAGCCTACTCGCGTTTGGTGACCAGTGACTACGCAGGACTACGCCGCTATGGCGGTCGAATTATCATGGAGATACAAGACGCAATGGTTTTACCTCTGGGATATGGTTTTAATAGGGGGGGATTCGATTTTTTTGATGATGAGGGAACATTGTGGGGCGCAGTTCTTCTGAGTGCCATTCTCATTTATATGATTTTGGCCGCACTATATGAATCATTTCGCCAACCTTTTATTATTCTCTGGACTGTGCCCATGGCTTTTATTGGGCTTTTTCTTGTGTTTTTCGTTTTTGACGGCGTATTTACACAGGGTGGATATTTTGCAATGGTGTTCTTGATCGGAATTTCTGTTAATAACGCGATCATTTTGCTCTATCAGCTACAAAAAAGAGCGATGAAGAATCAAGCCCCCCTTCCCCAGTCGGCAATATTTGAGGTTTGTCTGAGCCGGCTTCGTCCCATTCTGGTCACTGGCGCGACTTCTATAGGCGGTTTATTGCCCTTCTTAATCTGGTTTCCAAACGGCACACTCTGGCACGCCTTTGCCCTAGGTACTGTCGGTGGACTGTGTTTGTCCTCTGTTGGCGTATTATTGATACTCCCCGCACTTTTTTTTAGAAATCAAAAGTAGGGGTCTTCATGTTTGCTGCAAAGTGGCTCGGAAAATGGTGGAAGCAGCCATTGATGATTTAAATTCAGGACAACATGTGAGTCGATAGGCTGTGTTCAATGTAGAGGTGTTGCCAGATCCTTAACCAAAAAACCACGTCTTTTGGGCGTGGTTTTTGGTTTATGTCTGATGTTTTTGGCAGGGATTAAAACCGCGATTGTTTGCTCTCCATGCTGGTATGCACATCGATCAGCACGGTTTTGCCATCGGCATTTAATCGCTGAGCTTCTTGTAATGCAGGGCGCATTTCTCCCACTTTTTTGACGGTGATGCCCACAGCGCCCATGCCTTCGGCTATTTGGGCGTAGTTGCCCTGCATATTGGAAACGCCATAGCGTTCGCGCGCCACGGGAAATCCGCCTGGATATGTCGCCATGCCCCCGTTGTTCAGAAGCACGGTTGTAATGGGAATGCCTGCGCGAGCAGATGTTTCAAGGTCCAGACCGGACATGCCGAAGGCGCCATCTCCCATCATGTTGAGACAGAATCTATCGGGATGAGCGAGCTTGGCGCCGATCATTAGCGGGATGCCAAAACCCAGGTGGGTTGTTTTGCCCCAGCCGATATAACTGTGGGGCGTGGTTGCGGTATAAAATGGCACGATTGAGTCGCGGGGCGCGCCAGCATCGTGTGTGACAATGCTGTTCTCGCGGTCGAGGGTGTTGTTGATTTCGTTGATGACGCGATAGGGGTTGAGGGGTTCTTCATTTGAGGTCAGCAGGGGTGTCCATGTGTCGAGCCATTCTTTTTTGGCCTGTGCGATCTCAGCGGCGACGCGATCAGAATTCTTGGGTTCGCCAATTTGCGCTTTTACCTGTTCAATGATCGCTTGCAGGGTGAGTTTGACATCGCCGATCAATCCGATATCTACGGCTTCGTCTTTGTTGATGTCATCTGGATTATCGGTGTTTTGGATGAGTACCCTGGCGGGTGGGACGGACTGTGCATAAGGCGTGCGCGTTAGACTGGATCCGAGGGCGAGCAGTACGTCGCAATTTTTAAGCCAGTGGTGTACGGGTCCCGTGGTTGCGCCGCTGCCAGCGCCGAGGGCGAGTGGATGGCGTTCGTCAAAGGCCGATTTGCCGGGCATGGTGCAAAATACGGGTATGCCGGTTAGATCGGCCAGTTCTTTTAATTCATCTGTCGCACCGGCAAATACGACCCCGTGTCCCGCCCAGAGTACGGGGTTTTTTGCTGTGAGCAGTGCTGTGACGGCATCTTTGATGTCCCCGGACGAGGGCACCTGTTGCGCGCGTTTTGGCGAGTGATAATTTTGTGCATCAACAGGTACTTCCTCTGCACAGACATCGGAGGTCATTTCGACTACGACTGGACCTGCAGTGCCATTGCGAAGTGCGTGGAATGCGCGGCGCATTACGGTGCCAACATCTTCTGGTTGATAGATCGCTTCAACGCGTTTGACCCATCCGCGATACGTGTGTGTTGCGGAAAAATTGGGACGAACCGCGATTTGATTGAGTCTTACGCCGCCTGGGAGGACCAGGATTGGGACGTTGTCGGCATAAGCCTGGGCAATGCCACCCATTGCGTTTTCTGCACCGGCCTGTGCCTGTATTGCCACGACGCCAAATCGCTGTCGGTTGCTGGTGCGGCTAAAGCCGTCTGCGGCCATTACTGCCCCGCGTTCGTGGCGAAATGCAATTGGGCGAATGCTTTCTTTGGCTGCCGCCTCAATCAGGGGATTGCTGGGATAACAGGAGATCCATTCGACGCCTTCTTGTTTCAATATGCGAGCGATATATTCAATGCCGTTCATGAAAATTCCTTGTTAAAGGCGGTGAGACGCGAGACGTAAGACGTGAGAGGGGTTGGGTGGTCGTCTTACCTTTACGTCTTGTATCTTTGTGTCTTTGTGTCTTTGTGTGAGTCCATCTCACATCTTACCGCTTTACTTCAACGTCTCATTAAAAAAGTCAATCGTGCGTTGCCATGCCAATTTTGCAGCGGCTTCGTCATAGCGCGGCGTTGTGTCGTTGTGAAATCCGTGGTTTACGTTTTCGTATATATGAGCCGTGTAATTCACGTCTGCTTCTTTGAGCGCGGCTTCATAAGCGGGCCAGCCCTGGTTGATACGTCTGTCCAGTTCGGCATAGTGGATGAGCAAGGCGCCTTTTATTTTTGGCACATCTTCGGCAGCGGGTTGGCGGCCGTAAAAGGGGACTGCGGCGGAGATGATGTCGGGGATGCGCACGGCAAGGGTGTTCGACATGCCACCGCCAAAGCAGAAGCCTACGACGCCGACTTTTCCGGTGCATTTTTCGTGTGTGTGTAAATAGCGCGCAGAGGCGATAAAGTCTTCTGTCATTTTGTTGCGGTCTATTTCGCGCTGCATGAGTCGCCCCTCGTCATCTGTGCCGGGATAGCCACCCAGAGGCGCGAGCGCGTCGGGGGCAAGAGCCAGAAAGCCAGCCGTTGCCGCGCGCCGGGCAACGTCTTCTACGTAGGGATTTAAGCCGCGATTTTCGTGGATGACAACGACGCCGGGTACTTTGCCCTCTGTCTGTGCTGGCGCGACGAGGTATCCGCGTGTTTTTTCGTGTCCTTCTGGAGACGGATATTCTATGTACTCGGCGGTGATGCGCTCGTCGTCTTTGGCGATTTGCTGGGCAAGCGCGTAATTGGGCTTTAGACTGTCCAATAGAGCGGCAGCGGTTACGCCGCCAACTGCGAATTTCGCAGCGCGGTTCAAGAAGCCTCTCCGATCTGTTTGTCCGTGGACATACTCGTCGTAGAGGTCGAGGAGTTCCTGGTTAAAGTCAGTTGCTGTTTTCATAACAGAGTTCCTTTCTGTGATTATACAACGCCAACGGTCTCGCGCACGCCATCCCATTCGCGCCATATATCGGTGAATGCATCGACTCCAATTTCATTGATTTGTGTGTGTTTGGTCCTGAAGATCACGGCATATCGAATGTCTGGCGAGGTATTGGGGCAGCCGGTATGTACCATGGCGTGATGGGCAAAGATCACGTCTCCCGCTTCCCCAGTTACAAATACCGGACCTTCGGGTAGTTCGACATGGGGCATGTGGTCATTCAGGATCTGATGCCCGTGTTCTTTGAAATAGTTTTCAAAGAAGTGATGCGATTTGGGCCATACTGTAAAGTTGCCGCCATTGGGAACGGGGACATCATCGAGATATACTACGGCAAAAGATGTAAAATTCCGGTGATATGTCCCGTCTTCGCGCAACCCGCGCAGCCGGTCGCCTACGGCTTTAATGCCGTCCAGGTGCCCGCCACTTCTGCCCCATCCAATTTTTTCCGTCAAGGTATCTTTTGGAAGACTGCCTGGCGGGCGCGGAAAATTGAGTTTGATACTTCCTGTCTGACTGCGCTGCAAATTGCCTTCTCCCAATGCGGATTCGAGCAGAGAGAACACGGGTGTTTCGTTGAACAGATCCGTAATGACTGGTGTGGCGTTAATTTCGGGAAATGGGTTGGTATTCCCTTTACCTATTTCGGCGTTAATCGCCTGTCGCGCCGCATCTACCATCGCGCGGGATACGGCACCCGAGACTTTGAGATAGCCCTCTTCGAAAAAGAAGCGCTTTTGGCTTTCGGTTAGTTCCATTGCGATCTCCTCGTGTTCGCGTTTCAATTTACTTCGCCCCAAATTATACCACTTTCCAAAAAAAGCAACATTTTTACTTTCTTAGACGATATAATACGACAAAAGTTAAAAATACCTCCCATCCTGGACGCCTGCTTAAGGCTTGCAGAGCCTGCCCCTGTATGTTTTAAGCAGGGGCGTGACCCCGTATAAAAGCACTACGGGGCAGGCTCCCATGCCATTGTCATCGCGGCATGGTTTTAGCCGCGATCCAGGAGGTTTTTGCTGGCCGCTGATAACTCTTGATAAATTTTTTGTTTCATGCCAAATTTCTTTTGCTTGAGGAAATGGGAAGTGGGGAAAGCAGATTTATCACCTTTACGATGCCTTCAGTGCTGAGACCATAGATCTGGCACGGGGCGAAAGGAATGAAGATGTCCAGTTCTCAATCAGTTTATCGCGCTCCGGCTTTTGCCGATTTCAAACCGGAGCTTTCGGCTCCCGGGGCTACGCCAGAGCGATTGGCGCATCTGGAGGAGCACGGTTTTGTCATTATCAACGATTTTGCCGATAATCCATGGATTCCCGTTCTCCGCGAGGCGGGGCGCCGCGTGACCGAGGCGTGCGCGCCAGAGAATGGGTACGACAAGATCGATTGTTCGAAGGGCTATGTACACCGCACGGGTAATGATGAACCGTGGGCGATTCGGGGGCTTATCCATCCGGCTTTTGGGGAGCCGTGTTTTGCGGAGTTCCACGGTTCGCCAGATTTTCTGAATTTCGTTCATTCGTGGTGTGGCGGGTTGGAGCCAGAAGATATGGTGCTGGGCGGTTTGTTGTTGTGGTGCAATCCCCGGCAGAAAGAGAATAAGCTCAGCTGGCACCGGGATGTGACGTGGTGGGGTACGGGAGAGCGCTATTTTGCACAGCGGGATGAGCGGGGTAAAGATCCAGAGGCGTATTCCGAGGAGGTCGAGAAAAAGCGATGGGAAGAGATCCGCGCAAATAATGCGAAGTCTCTTAAAGAGCGGAATGGCGTGAGTATGTTTTTGGCATTGGCGGATGATGAATGTCACGAACTCATACCGGGGAGCCACAATCGGTGGCGTACGCCGTTTGAGCACGATGTGCTTTTGCCGAAGGCGGTGAAGGAGCAGGGGGTGCCGCATACGCCGAGTTGGAATGGCGAAGACCCATTGCCGGGGCAGGTGGCGATCCGGCTCAAGGCTGGGGAAGCGCTTATCCGCAATGGGACGACGATCCATACGGGACACACGGTTCCCGGTCGCGAGCGCAATACGTTGTCAATTGGTTGGTCGAAGTGGTCGGGACCATCTGACGAGGAGCCATCTGTGAGCGATGTGCGACATGCATGGCAACTCGATCCCGCTGTGCGAGAAGCACTGCCACACGAATGGATGAAGACGGCGTGGGATCGCTGGGCGGAGAGAACGAAACTCGGGGATACGCTCGAGGACCGGTATCCGGGATTTGATATTAAGCGCGTCAAAGCCGGTGAGGTGATCGGTTGGCGCGGTGAGTTGGAGCGGCAAGCTGCAGCGGCTGGCGAGGCTTGGGAACGCTTCCAGACTGTGTCGTGAAGGTTGTGCAACAACTGCGTCATAAGGAACGAAACGACGATGAATAAACAAGAACGCATGGCTTCTATTCGGGCAGGAGAAGATACCGAACTCGAATTAAAGGAGATTGTGTTTCGGGGAAACAGGATTTCCTTTGCGAGAGAAGAAGGACGCGCCGCATCCAGACTCGCCGAGGTATTCGTCAGCATGGCGAATACGAAGGGGGGCGTGGTTGTGATGGGTGTGCGCGACAGCGATCGCATGCCAGTCGGTATCGAACCCGAAAAGCGCGATCTCCTGGAGCAATTCGTAGTCAATGTGGCACTGAATAACTGTAAACCGATAATCGTTCCGGCGTTGGACTGGGAATATTTTCCCGGAGAAGATGACGTACCAAAACTCTGTTTGATTGTTGAAATCCCCATGTCGAAATTCGATATACATCAAACGAGCGATGGACGCTATCTGCAACGGTTGGGCAGCCACCGGCAATCCATTCCTCCGGAGCGACTTGCGCGTCTGTTGAGTGCGCGTCGTCTGGCCAGCCCGATAGAGGAACGACCACTGTTGGGCAGCAGCCTAAATGATCTGAGCGAGGTTCGTCTGGAAAAATATTTCCGCGACCGCTTCCCGGATTGGTCCAGGTCCGATGACTGGGGATCCACTCTCGTCGCCCACAAACTCGCCGCTGTGCTCGATTCGGGTGTGACGCCGACATACCTCGGGGTGTTGCTTTTTGCAGAGCAGCCCGAGCGGTATATATACGGTGCTTATATCGATTTGGCCGTATATACCCACGATATGCCCGATGGCAATACTGCGGATAGTAACCGATTCGTAGGGCCAGTGCCTGAACAGATTGCCCAGGTGATGGCCTATTTACGGGTTTCTCCTCTGGTTCCGACTGTTTCCAGAAAGGACGGAGATGGCCGAAGGGATTATCCGAGTTACGTACTCACAGCTCTCCAGGAAGCGGTCGTGAACGCGGTCGTGCATCGGGATTACGAAATTTCGGGTTCGCAGATTATCATTCGCATGTTTCCCGACCGAATTGAGTTCCAGAATCCGGGCGCGCTTTACAACACGTTGACTATTGAGAATTTGTACGCGGGCTGTCAGCCCGTTCGCCGCAATCAACTTCTGGCGGGCTTTATGCGCGATTACAAGAGCACACTGACGGGCAGTAGCTTTATGGAAGCGAGAGGAGAAGGGTTCTTGAATCTGGTCAGAGATAGCCTGCGTTTGTCCGGGCGTCGTCCAAAGCTCGAACAGATCGGAGAAGCGACCAAGCTCACGATTTATGCCGCGCGATATGAAAATGAATAGCGGTGACACGGGATAACAACAAAAGCCCCCAACGCCTCAATGGCACCGGGGGCTTTTTTATAGATGGGATGTCCGTCAGGATGTGTAGATGTTCTCCATCTGATAGGCGTCGAGAGACAGGAGTTCGCTGTCCTGTCCCTGTGAGCGCAGGGAGACGCCAGTGCTGTCTTCGCGCCCGGGATAGACGCGCAATGCCACGCATTGTTTGCCGTTTACGAATACTTCTACGACGCTTTTATCGACAAATACGCGCAATTGCAGGGTTTCACCCGGCGCGATATAGACCGAACCGGTTTCTGGCGCGCGGGTGCGCACGTCGGGTAAAATGGAGGAACACGACGAGTCAATTGTGATCAGGCTCTTCTGTGTGTTGAGTTCTCGATTTCTGAATCCGCGGTCTTTGAAGAACATGATGCGCGTGACTTCTTCTTTGTCGGGTGACCGCAATACGTCCATCTCGACCATGGGTGCGTTTTTGGTATCGATTTCAGCGACGATCTCCATTGCATTGCCCTGGATATTGTCGAGGACGATTTCAGTATTGGCAGCGAGTGTCATGCGACTTACATGCTGGTGATCGCGGCGCAGGGATTCTATGTCGCCCGCTGGTTCTATGCGTATATCTTCTTCGCCGATGAGGGTCATTTTGCGGGGCAAGGTCATGATCTGGTTCCAATTTTCTGTTGGCTTGCCGGGGTTCATGTTGAAAATTGCTATGATATTGCCATTGCCATCCGGGGTTGCCGAAGGCGCGTGTACGCCACAGGGACCATAAGGTCCAAAATTGCATTTGTCGTGCGCTGTCACCACAAATTTGTCGCGTTCTTTGTCGTAGTCGCCCAGGAGATATTGTCCCCCGCTCATGTGGCTGTAAAAGAGCAATATATGGCGATCGCCAATGGGCCAGAAATAGGGGCAGGCGCCGTCGTCGCCAACGAGTGTGAAGAGGTCGTCTTCGACAAATGGATGCAAATACGTCCAGTTCGCCAGGTCGGGTGAGCGGAGCAAGAAGTTCGCTCGCGTGCGTTTGCCACCCGGTCCGGGCAGGGTGCCGCCCGAGAGGGAGTAGTAAAAATCTCCCTTTTTCCAGATGCATGGATCAAATACCCGATAGGGCGGGGTGGAGCCATCGGGGTTTTGCATGGGAATTACGGCCTGTCCGGTTACTTTTTCCCAGTTCAAGAGCAGGGGATCACTCGATACGGCGACCATGTTGCCTACCATGGTGCCGTGATACATGGCGATGACGCGGTCGTCTTCTACGAGTGTTGAGCCGGAAAAACAGCAGCGTTCGGGATTGGGATATATCGCATAGGGCAAGTCTTCCCAGTGGATTAAGTCGTCGCTGATGGCGTGTCCCCAGTGCTGACGCGGGTCTTCGGGGGGATATGCCTGGTAAAACAGATGCCATCGCCCCTGCCAGAAACAAATCCCATTGGGATCATTGAGTGTGTGTTCTGGGTTTACGTAGTGGTAGATGGGTCTGTGGGGGTCGCCTTCATAACTTTTTCGCGCTTCATTCATCCGCTGCAATAGCGGATTTGTGGCGAGGGCTTCGCGCTGTTCTTCAAGTGTGTTTGGAAATGTGTAGTGCGGTACGAGTGATGTGTAATCTGGCGTGTCGCTCATGGTGAGATGTCCTTTCTGTTTTAATTTTCGGGGAGGATCCTCATGGCTTCCAATTCGGGATGTGCATCCCAGTGCGCCCGGATGCGTTGTCCCCAGTTGCCGATTTGACGGGTGGGTCGTTCGTGTGTGATTTGTCGCCGTTCCAATCCCGCTTCAAAATTCAGTAGTGCCTCGCGGCATTGCATCAATAATGCGCGTTTGTTTTTGTCGTAGGCGAGATTTTGCTTTTCTCCGGGGTCGTTCTGTAGATCAAAAATTTGCTCGAGGCCGATGCGTTCGGGATCGGGTCCGGGTGGGAGCAGGTCTTTTTTATTACCGTAGGGAATATACTCACAGACGTATTTATACCGATCAAAAAGCAGTGCGCGTCCCCAGTAGTTGCTTTCGACAAAGCCAAAGTCGCGCCAGGGCACATCCCGCCCTTCGACGAGGGGTCGCACGCTCATTCCCCGCGCATATTCGGGGGATTGATTCCGGCATAGTCGCATACGGTGGGGAGGAGATCGACACCGGAGACAAAGTGTCTGTGATCAAATGCGCCTTTGGGGATGTTCAAATTGTGTCCGAGTGAGGAGACGATAAAGGGTACGCGGATGCTGGCTTCGTAGAGGGAGAATTTCTGGAACATCTGGTGTTGTCCAAAGGCTTCGCCGTGATCTACGCTGAAGATGATTACGGTGTTGTCCGCGAGGCCGCTTTGCTCAAGGGCGGTTAAGATCAGGCCGATTTCACCATCTACTTTTTCTACAAAGCGATGGTGGTGCCAGATAAATGTTCGCCATTGGCGTTCGTCCCATGTTTTCATGGCTCGCAAGATCGGCCAGTGTATCAGGCATTCGTCTATGCGCCTGCATACGCGGTGTAAGACGGTTTCGCGGGTGTCGTAGTTAAAATTGTCAGGGAGAGGGGGTAAGTCCTTTTCGGTGAGCATGCCCCGGCGTACGGCGTCGGGCATTTCTTTTGTTTCAAAGTTGTGGCCGTATTCGCAGATGTCGTGCGGGTTGACGTACCAGACCTGTAGATAAAATGGGTCGGTTTTGTCGTAGTCCGTCAAGAAATCTACGACAGCATGGGGCATTGCCGCGTCGTAGTATTCGCCGCCGCCTGCGCCGATTCGCTGTTGGCCGTAGTAGAGGACGTCGAAGCTGTCATATACATTTCGGCCATCTACGTGCCATTTGCCGCAGTGGATTGCGCGGTAGTCGCTTTGTTGTAATATCTGGCCCAGGTCGGGTATGTTTTCGTGTAAATGGCCGCCGTTGAACGGGGTGCCGGCTTCTGAGGTGTATCGCCCGGTCATCCAACTCGCCCGCGCAGGGGCGCAGACCGGGTCGCTGCTATATGACCGCATAAATGAGATGCCGTTGTTGTGCAGGTGGTCGATGTGTGGCGTTTTTACATGTGTGTTGCCGTATGCAGATATGACATCCCAGGTGTGCTGGTCGGTGTTGATGAATAAGATATTTGGTCGGTCACTCATGCTGCGTCTCCTGAAGCGAATAGACGAATAGACGAATACATCGTTATAGTAGTTCATCTACATATATGCGTAGCCTCTCTATCCGTTCTATTGTTAGTCATGTACCTGGCCTTCTAACACAAAGGTCTGGAATGTGGTCGATGCGATGATGACCTGTTCTTGTTGGTCCAGCCACCAGTACGAGGGTAGCATGCCCGCGCCATAGACGAAGAAGCCGGAGAGTTTCAGGGTTCCGTCGTCGAGTAGTAAAGTGCAGTCTTCCATATAGCCAATGCGAACGGGCGTGCGTACTTTTTCGAGGTCTTCCAATATGGCGAGGGAGATTTGTTTGCCAGACGCTTTTAGCTGGTGTGCGAGGTTTGGGATTACGTCAAATAGTGTCCAGTTACAGGTGATGGGGTGGGTGTTATTGAAGTGACCGATGGGTAAGGTTGTGTTGTTGACTACGAGTGTGACTCGTTGCTGGTCTTCCTGTGATGCGATGTGTCCTTCGCAGGTAAATTTGCGATATTTATCTCCTGCACCATTGATCGCTGTCACGCGCCAGGTGTCCCGCAGGGTGCGGAGGTCGTCGTCCGCACAATAGAAGTCGAGGTGCAGATTTTCGCCGCTTGTGGTGTTGAGAAATTGAATAGTGTAATGCCAGTTTTGCGATGGCTCGCGCTCTTTGTTGATTGTTACTTCGCCGATTGTCAGATCGCGCGGAGCTTCTTCACTCGCGCGGCCTTTATAACCTTTCCAGTAGTTCGGGAGGACGGTGTATTTTTTTTCAGACGTTGGCGCTGTTTGGCTCAGTATCTCTATCAACTGTTTGCCAAAATGCGGCGTCTGACTTCTGCCATCGTACTGAAACGACCAGTGTATGTGATCGGATGTCATTGGATAAGTTCCTCTCAATCAGATATATATACAATGGCTTCAATTTTTTATTTGCAACACTTTATTCACATGCTTAATTTTTATCTTACATCTTCTTGCCAAATCGTATCCTGCCCGGAACATTTATGATCGAAAGCGCAGAATACATCGACGCTAATGGACGCAACTCCTACGCCCGATGGTTCAATCGGCTCAATGATCAAGCCTCGGCCAGAGTGTCAGAAGCACTGTTCAGGATGGAGCAAGGCAATTTTTCCAACGCAAAGAGTGTAGGTGGTGGGGTCTTTGAATATCGAATAGACTTCGGCCCTGGCTATCGGATTTATTTTGGTAGAGAAGGCGATGTGCTGATCATCCTTTTGGGCGGTAGCACCAAACGGCGACAGCAATGGGATATCGAAACTGCCCGACAACTCTGGCGCGAATACAAACGCCGCAAACGATAGGAGACTTGAAACCATGCGCCCTTTAACGCGAGATTTCAGAATAACACTCCACGCACGCATAAAGCGCTCTCCAAATTTTCGCAAGGAACTGCTAAAGGTAATGGTTGAATGTCTGCTTCAGGGCGATGTAGGCACTGGTCGGGCGATGTTGTACGATTATATCATGGCGACCATCGGTTTTCAAAAGTTGGGTAAGCTGATCTCCAAATCGCCCGATAGCCTGATGCAAATGTTCTCCTCTAATGACGCTCTCGACACGCACACGCTCTTTGCGGTCCTCCACTGCCTTCAGCAGCAGGCAGGCTTGCAACTCGAGGTCAAAGCCGTCGCAAGACCAAGCCAACCCACACAACAAGCCGCCCTTTCGCATTAGATCAATTAACGGGGTTTGCCCCTATTTTGGTGTAATTTTTAGAACGAGCGCGTGTTCGCACGGTTTTTCTGCGGGCAATTTGACTTTTAAGCCGCGCATTGTTTGCGACCATTTTAACGATCCTGCGCCCAATAGTTCGACTTTGTCGATTTGTTTGGTTAGCAGACGCAGGGAAGAACCGAGCGATTGGATCGTTATTTCATCTTTTTCGGGTATTGCCAATACGGTTGCGTAGAGCACATCTCCTCGCGTGGTAAAGCGGATGTCGCGTTCGGTAAACATCTGCCGCTTTGTGTCGGTGAATGAACCTGTTGCGACTTCTGTGGGACCTTCGCCAAATACTTTCCAGGGGCGCGAGTCGTAGATCGCTTCGCCGTTTACGTTTAGCCATTTGCCGATTGCGAGTAAGAGAGCCTCTTCTTCTTCGGGGATTGTGCCATCGGCGCGTGGTCCCACGTTGAGCAGGAGTGCGCCGTTTTTGCTCACGATATCTACCAGGTCGCCGATTAGTTGCGAGGCGCTCTTGTATCCCCGTTCATCTTCGATATATCCCCAGGATTTTCTCGCCACACAAGTGTCGGTTTGCCAGAAGTGCGGATTGATGTCGTCTAATTGCCCGCGCTCAATGTCGTAAACCGCGGCTTCTGGGGGAAAGGTCCCGTGTTTGTAATTGATCGCTACGCCGCGATCCCATTCGGCGCCGCGGTTGTAATAATAGGCCGCAAAACGCTGTACGTAAGACGCGAAAGCGGGTTCTTGTATCCACCAGTCAAACCACACGATTTGCGGGTGATATTTATCGACGAGTTCACAGGTGCGCGCGAGCCAGTCGTCTAAGAATTCTTCGTTGGGCTGGCTGTCTCTCGGTTGCGCGGGTCCGTATAAGCCCGCGTATTGTCCGTCCTGTACGTCTGAATCAAATTGCATCCCGCCGTCCATGAACCACCAGTGTTCTGCGCGGTGTGTCGATAGGCCGAATATCAGCCATTGTTTGCGTACGGCTTCGGCGAGTTCGCCAATTAGATCGCGTTTGGGTCCCATTTTGCTCGCGCACCAGTCCGATAGGTCGGTGTCGTACATGGCAAATCCATCGTGGTGCTCGGCTACGGGGACGACAAAGCGGGCACCGGCTTTGCGGAATAAGTCTGCCCAGTGGTCGGGGTCGTATTTTTCCGCTTTGAACATGGGGATGAAGTCTTTGTATCCAAATTTGCTGTGTTCGCCATAGGTCGCTACATGGTGCGCGAATTCTTTGGCGCCTTGTCGATACATGTTGCGGGGGTACCATTCGCTTCCATAAGCTGGTACCGCATACACACCCCAGTGAATGAAGATGCCAAATTTGTCGTTCTGATACCAGTCGGGTACGCGATAATTTGAGAGTGAGTCCCAATTCGGTTCAAAAGGTCCTTCGGGTAGTTGTATTGCCATGGTTTCTCCTTATTAAAAAATAAAATTATCCGCAGATGGCGCAGATAGACGCAGATGAAAGACAAGATATAGGGGGACAGCCCGCTCTCACCTCTTGTATCTTCGCAAGAACCAACATGTGCCTTTCTTTTGTGTCTTTGTGTCTTTGTGTCTTTGTGTGAGGTACTTTCACCCCTTACCTCTTACCGCCTTTCAAAATTCTACATAAGGTTCTGATTCAATGGGGGTAAATGGTTTGGGGGGATATTTTGCCAGGACATCTGCTTTCAAGTCTATACCCCAGCCAGGTCCTTCGGGTGGGACACAATAGCCGTCGATTACTTCGATGGGTTGTGTGAGGACTTCGTTGTAGTGGCCGATGGAGGATAGGAATATTTCCTGCATCAGGCTGTTGTGTATGCAGAGGTCCAGGTGCAGACTGGCGATGGTGGAGATTGGTCCATTGGAGTTGTGTGGTGCGACTGTTACGTAGTAGGTCTCGGCCATTGCCGCGATTTTTTTGAGTTCGGTGATGCCGCCCGCGTGACAGATGTCCGGCTGGATTATGCCCACGGCATTCAGTTCTAATAGTGAGCGGAATCCCCAGCGGGTGTACAGTTGTTCGCCAGTTGCAATGGGTACGCGCACTTCATGGGCAAATTGTGCGAGGGCTTCGGGGTTGTCCCATAAGATGGGTTCTTCCATCCATGCGATGTTGTATGGTTCGAGTGCTTGTGCGACCCGGCGCGCGCTCCAGATGTTTAACCGCGCACGTATGTCAATGCCGATTTCGACCTGCGGTCCGGCGGCTTCTCGCGCGGCCTGGACGAGTGCGACGCCGTGTTCTATGCGGTCGATTTTGGCGATTTGTTCGCCGCTAAAGGGGTAGAATTTTAAGGCTGTATAGCCCTGATCTACGACCTGTTTTACGCCTTCGGAGATGCCTTCGGGAGTATTTCCCTTTCTGGGCCAGCCGTTGGCGTACATGCGTATTTTGTCGTGGGATTTGCCGCCGAGCAATTCATATACGGGCACGCCGAGTGCTTTGCCTTTGATATCCCATAGCGCGAGGTCAATGGCACTGATGGCACTTGTGGTTACGGGTCCGCCAGACCAGGTGACGCGTCGATAGAGGGAGGTCCATAGTCGCTCGATTTCAAAGGGGTCTTTGCCGATTAAATATCGCTTGAATGCGCCAAATTCCGCTATTAATCCTTCGTCCTTGTATTGCAGACTGGCTTCGCCCAATCCGTATATGCCGGCGTCTGTTTCGATTTTTACAAATGTCCAGTTTGTTCCACCCTGTCCCGGTGTGCCCATGCGCATGACATGCAGGTCGGTGATTTTCATTTATGCTCCTTTATTCTTTAATTGCGATAGCTATTTCTTCTGGTTTGTCCAGTTGCGGGATCCACTCGTATGGCACGCGATAAGCGCGATAACACGTTTCGCGAGGGCTGATAAATTCCCACACAATTTCGAGTTCGGGAGTTACTTCAAAAAGCCGACCTCCTGCGCCTTCACAAATCAGTGTATTGCCATTGGGCAAGCGCTGTGCAGAACTCCACGGGCGGCTATAAAAACGGCAGGCGCGGACCCGGTCGCCATCTGCCTTGAGCGCGGAATACTCCCATACGAGCTCCAGGGTTACTGGATCGAATTCCACCACACGAGAATAATCTCGTACCGCGTTCATTCTTCCGTTCGGAGCACCTGGATTCGGTGCGCCATATCCAGCAGCACCGCCATTGTCAAATACCAGGATATTGCCTTCACCGGGCAAGCCTTTTGGAATCATATGTGCGTGATGTAATCCAATAATCCAGCCCAATGCCCGCAGTTCGGATGTCAGTGAATAGTCCGGCCCAACTTTCCAGGCGATTTTACCCGTCTTTTTGCTGATTACTGCGATTGTATTGGTGTGTCGTCCGTCCCAGATAAAATTATCTGGATGAAATCGCTCATCGCCAGCATCATACCATTTGTTTGGTCCCAAATACGATACGCTGTTGGAGTGTACCCAGTCATAAGGGTCTGCTCCGACGCGCCCTCCCCGGTAGATCGCATTTTTTGCTTCTTCGCTAAAGTCCATTTCATCAAAGTGATCCACACTCTGCCATTCCCACACGGTGTCGCCGTCCCAGTTTACTTCTAAAATACAATCGCCATGCAGTACTCCGGGTGCGATATGTGGCCTTTCAACTTCTTTTGCTGCGAGCACAATTGTATTTCCGCCTTCTATGATGGGATCTAAACCCGGCGCATAATACCCGGTTGGGTTGCCTTCGCGTTCAAAGTCGTGGTGTTGCTTGGCGGACCAGATTTTTTTCTTATCAATCTCGATTTGCTCAGTTTTATTGTAGTGCCAAACTTCATTTCCATCCCAATCCAGCTGAACGAGTTCGCGCCCCCGTTCCATACGGGGACCGTTGTATCGTCGGTCACCGAGAATATGCCCCCCAGGCATTACTTTGCCCAGTTGTGACAAGTCAAAATGCTTTACCAAATTGCCGTTCATGTCGATTATTTCACCGCCAGCATAGACCGTATAGCCATTCCAGCTACGCTCGGGGTCGTACACAGATATACCAACTGGTCGAGGGACTCCCGTTACGCGTGATGCCATTTCTAAACTCCTCCTGTATCCAATCCTTATCGATATTTTTCCTCAAGATAGCGATAATAGTCCTCTTCATCTACTTTTGCATCTTTCAATGCACCCTTCAAAGATTCTGTGATCGGCCCGTATTTTTTTTTCGATGGCGGCTCCTGTTTGCTCTTTTCCAGGCTATCCAAAAATTTGATATAGTCTGCAACGAGCTTTGAAACCGACTTTCCGCGTTTTTTTGCATGTGCTTTGGCCAGTGCAACCAATTTATCATCCATCTGCAATGTGAGTCTGGTCTGCATTATGATCTCCTTTCTCGATATATAAACCTTGAAAAGCGAGATGTGATTGTGTAGTCCCAGGTGGCTAAGCGGGACTGATTCTCTTTATATAAACATAGTAGGCTCCAGGTGGCGCGTCAATGCCATCGTTAAAATAGGTTTGTACACGGGTTGAGCCTTTTTTGAGTGATAGATGAAAGACAACGCAGGTATCGCTTTCATCTACCGTCTTTTGTTGGACGATGTCGCCTACTTGTAATTTTGCCGTTTTGATGGCGAGTGCTTCTCCTGGTAATAGATCATCTACATAAGGTACGTCTGTTCTGCCTGGTAGTGCGGCACAGATCGGTGTGTCGATTTCAACGGGCCAGCGGCGAAGTTCGAATTCGTATTCGCCTTCTTGTTCGATGTCGATGGCCCAGAATCCGTTGTCTCGCGCTTTTTGGCGCACATGCCGCTGGCTGTAAATTCCCTCTTTTCCGTGCCAACTGTGCGCGGTTAGTGTTGTGGGGTTTTCACGATTTGATCCGATTGGGATTTCGCTGTATTCGCCAAATCGCCGGGAGATGTCAGTCCACCAATTTTCATAATTTTCGCGTAGTGTTTGTACGATGTCGGGGTGGTGTTCTGCTATGTCGCGCTTTTGTTCGGGGTCGCGTTTGTAATCAAATAGTTCGTACTGTGGAGCACGCCAGACTCCCGTGTGTACGAGTCGCCAGTGGTCGGTCATGGCGGCGAAGTCTTTGTATTTTTTCGGGTGATCAATTTGCTGCTGGTGTACGAATAGGGTGCGCTCGGGCCAGTTGCTATAGGCGTTGTTCAACAGGGGTGTGAGGCTGATGCCGTCGAATTTCGCGTCTGGTGGGTTCAGTTCGCAGAGGTCGATCAGTGTGGGCATTATGTCGATGTGTGCGGTTAGGTGATGGATATCGCGACCGCCTGTCAGTTTTCCGGCGGGCCAGTGTATAAAGCACGCGTTGCGATGGCCGCCGTCATAGACCCACGTTTTTTTCCCGCGCATGCCCGCGTTATATCCATCTGTTGGATATCCATCCGCGGTTATACCGGTTCCCATGGATGTGCCGTTGTCTCCCATGAAGATCAGTATGGTGTTTTCTGTCAGGTCATTATCTGCGAGCCACTGGCGAAGGCGTCCGATGTTTTCGTCGATGTTTGCGATCATGCCGTAAAATCGCGCGCGCTGTTTCGGTATGCCCTGTTGCAAATAAGGTGCGCTGTATTTTTCGTGTACGTTGAATGGACCGTGGGGGGCGTTGGTGGAGATGTAGCAGAAGAATGGGGTTTCATCCGTCTCCATAAATTGCATGGCTTCGTTGAACCATACGTCTGTGCAATAACGGGAGTGCTGTTCGGGTGCGCCGTTTCGGAGATATGTGGCGGTGAAGTTGTCGTTGTCCCAGTAGTCGGGGATTTCTCCTACTACGCCGCCGCCAAAGCTCAGGGATTCCCGAAATCCCCGATCAAAAGGACGATAGGGATAGTTGTCGCCCAGATGCCATTTGCCAAAGATGCCGGTGCGATAGCCCGAGTCCGCAAATGCGTCGGCGATGGTGATTTCATCCCGGCGCATGATATACCGACCTCGCAGAGTGCTCCATACGCCGGTGCGCGCGGCATATCGCCCGGTCATGAGCGCGGCTCTTGTGGGCGAGCACATGGCATCTACGTGATAGTCGGTCAAGCGCACGCTCTGGTCGTATAATTGATCCAGGTGTGGTGTTTGCAATACGGGATTGCCCGTGCAACTCAAGTCCCCATATCCCTGATCGTCGGTTAAGATCAGGATTACATTGGGGCGTTCTGTCATGCGCGATGCTCCTTGTACGGACTCAGATCCATTTCTGGATAGGCGTTTTTGATGAGGTGAAGCGTTTCTGGCGTGTAGAAGTCGTCACCGGGATTGGGCCAGCCAAAGAGGCTGCGTACTCTTGCTGTGGTTTTTGTCAAGAAGGGGCGCAGTCGTCCGCGTTCTTGTATGTCCCGTTTTTCGGTGAGTGTCCAGGTGCTGGTGTCTCTGCGGCCCACTGCGTAGAAGAGGACGGCGCGTTGTTTTCTGGGGTTGGCGAATGCCTGGGCTGAATGGGGCATGTGCGAGCTGTAAAAGAGTACGGTTCCGGTTTTTCCTGTGGCGGTGACGGGTTCGAATTTGAAGGGGAGTTCGCGGATGTCGTCAAAGCGATAAGATGCGTGTTCTGTGCCGAGTGGGTCGCGGATGAGTTCGCTCATTTTGCTGTGTGCGCCGGGCAATACGCGGACCGGGGCGCAATCTGCGTCGCTGTCGGTCAGATAAACCCAGGCTTGAATATGGCCGTAGCGTTGCCATTCCGGGTGCGGGGGTAGCAGGGGTTTTGCCCAGTCGATGTGGAAGCCCTGCCAGGGTTCTCTTGGGGTTCCCCGGTCTAAGCGTCCGCTGCGGGTATAGACAAAGCCGTGGTGATAGTGCATGTCGGGTGTGTCTAAGAGTTGGGATAGGGCGTCTAAAAATGGTTCGTGTTCAAGGGTGCGGTCAATGGCGTCGATACCCGTTGGGATGTCGTGGAATTCTGCTCGGGGTCCGCCCATATTGCGACGTCCCTTTGGTCTGATGAGTGTTTCTGCAATTTCGGGATGGGCATCTATTTCGGCGTTGAGTTCTTCGTGAGATTTGCCATAAGCATTTTGTTCTGCGACTTCGAGCGCGGGTGCCAATTGTTCTTTTGAGAAGAGATTGGGGACTAAGAGATAGCCATCGCGCTGGTATGATTTACATTGTTCAGGGGTCAACATTTTTGATCTCCTTATCCGGTGATTACGGGATGCAGGGGGTGATCCCAGGGTTTGCCGATTTCCATTTCGTCTTGCGCGCCCGCTGCATCATTTTTGCCGGTGAAGAGGACGTAGTCGGGGATGTAGATGATGGCGAATGCGCGGCGGGGTTTGTCGCTGAGGTTTGGTCCCGCATAGTGGAAGTTGCATCCGTGGTGGAAGGTGACACCGCCGGCTGGCAGTTCTATGGTTTCCGGTTCGGCGACTTTGTGTCCGCGTTCTTTCATTTTTTCGACGATGCTTTCGCCCTGAATGGTCAGGCTCACGCTTTCTTGTTTGCCGAATTTGTGGCTTCCGGGGACGAAGTGCATGCAGCCGTTTTGAACGTAAACGTCGTCTATGGCGATCCAGGCTGAGAGTGCGCCCGGGCGGTCCATGCCAGACCAGTACGGGAAGTCCTGGTGCCAGTTGGTTTCCCGGCTTTTGACGCCGGGTGGTTTTATGAGTGCGTGGTCGTGATAGATGCGGATCTTTTTGGCTTGTGATAGTCGGCGAGCAGATTCTGCGAGGCGTTTGTTCAGGGCGATTTTTCGCGCGCCTGCATAGTCGGTCCAGAGGTTGACCATTTGGTTAAATACGAGTTCGTACTCGGGTCTGCCCCGTCCCGCGTTTTCTGCGCCTTTGATTCTGGCGCGGTTGATTTCTACGGCGTGGTCCAGTGCGTCTGCCAGTTCCCGGAGGTCTTCGGGAGTGAAGAAGTTGGGGTAGCTGATGAATCCTCTTTTTTGGTATTGCGCGATGTCTTCAGGGGTTGTGGGGCAATCGGTCATTGCTGTTCCTCCAATTATTGACTGATGTTACGCAGGTCTGGGTTTTTGTCATGCTGAGCGGAGTGGAACGGAGCCGAAGCATCTTTTCCACCTGCGTTGGTAGTAGATTTTTCGACTCCGCTGCGCGGAGTTTATCTTGAGCGAAGTCGAAAGGCTCAAAATGACAGGCACATTATATTCTGCCTATCGTAAATCAGTTATTGATTTTGCAGTATTTCTACCACTTCTACCATTTGTCCGCCGCGTTGTGCCGACAAATAGGCCGCATCGACAATTTGCATGGTGTATAAATTTCCTCGCCCACTGTGCATGGGTTCTGCGCCGCGCCGCGCTGAATCCATTAAATGATTCATGCTTTCACCCATTGCGTGTGTGAATGCTCCTTCGCGATTGAATTTGCGTGTTTCCTTTTTTCCGTTCAGGGGATGGATGTGCAATGTGGCTGCGTCGTCAAGTACGACTTTTTTGACGGATAGCACCGATCCTTTTGTGCCATCTACGCGCAATCGACATTCTGACAGGGTCATGGAATGCCAATTGGATATCATGGTGCCGACGACGCCATTTTCAAATTGTACTGTCAGACTGGTAAAGGTTTCGCCTTTGACATCTGGATTCCAATGGCGGGTTACGGCTGATACGCTTTGGGGAGGGCTGCCCGCTAATGTGCGGATGCGATCGATGAGGTGAATGCTAAAGATACTGATTTCCAGGCGTTGTTCCCGGCTTCGCCACCCGCGCACTCGCGTCCGATTTTTTAATTCGTCGTGTGATATATAACGTATGTCGCCAATATCACCTGAATTGACGCTATCGCGCATTGCGACGACGTCTTCCATGAATCCCAATTGGTGGTTTACCGCCAGGGTTACGCCTGCTTTTTCTGCGGCTTCGACAAAGGATACCGCATCGCTTAATGTCTCGCCAAATGGTTTTTCGACGAGGAGATGGATACCTTTTTCAATTGCGGGGAAGATCACGTCGTGGCGCACAGCAGGTGGTGTTAATAGGCTGATGACATCGACTTCTCCCGATGCGATCATTTCTGCCGCATTTGTAAAGCGATTGGGTATGTCGTATTGGTCACAATATCCATTTAGTTGCTCTTTGTCTATATCACATCCTGCGACGACCTCTCCCAGGTCGTGCGCGACTTTTTGATATCCCGCAATATGCCGATGTGCTATTCCACCACATCCTACAATTCCAATCCGAAATCCGTTCATTACGTGATCCCTCATAATTCAGGTGCGCCGTGGTTCCACGCGATATAAGACCGCGGGCTCAATTCGATCAGTTTATCCAATAACCGTTTTTGCAATTTGGATTTTAATTCTGTTAGTTCTTCGCAATCCCACAGATTTTCCTTTTCCCACGGGTCGTTTTTCAGGTCGTAGAGTTCACCATAGGGTTTGTTCCAATAATGCCCTATTTTCCAGCGTCGGGTGCGCAAACACCGAATGCCCGCCGCTTCCATGTACAAATCGTCCCGGTCATCCAGGTCTTCTGCATAGGACCAATAATGCGACAGATCGCGTGAAGCCATGTGTTCGGGCACGTCTGCGCCGGCGACTGTTAAACAGGTGGCTGCAATATCAATTGCCGAGATTAGAGACGATTCCACTTTTCCGCGTACACCGCCTTTGGGGGGTTTGATTATAAAGGGTATGCGCATGAGGACTTCCATGATGTTTTGGCCTTTGGCCATTAGCTGGAAGTCGCCCATGAAATCGCCGTGGTCGCTGGTGAAGAATATGAGGGTGTTGCTATATGTGCCGCTGTTTTTTAATCCCTTTACGATAGCACCAATTTTTTCATCTATGAGTGTTACGTTTGCGTAATAAGCGTGTCGAAGTTTGCGAATCTCATCGTTTGTAAAGGGCTGTTGGCGCTCGGGTCCGCCTCGAAGTGAGTTGTGCGGTGGCTTTTGTGCCAGCATTTCAAAATCCGTTTCTGGCATGTCAATTTCTGCCGGGTCGTACAGGTCAGCCTGGGGTAAATTGCCACAGTCAATGGGACCGTGGGGACCTGGAAATGAGATCCAGCAAAACCAGGGGTGGTCTTCGGGCATTCCGCTTTCAATCCATTCGCGACCCCGGTCGCCCACGTAGTGATCGACGTGGTATTTTGGCTCTGCTTTCCATTCCGAATATCTTCTGATGTCGGAATTTCCCTGTATCAATTCACTGCGGTGCTTAAATCCAGAGTCCCATAACCACTGATTATAGGAGTTGCGGTTTGGGTTCTGAGGTGCGGGGCTGTGGCTGTCTATAATGTCTTCGTAGTTATAACCCCGTTCAATTTCCGATTCGCCAAAGTGTTGTTTGCCAATTACTGCGGTGTAATACCCCGCTTCCTGCAAATAACTCATGAATGTCTTTTCATGTTTTGGCAAATAGGTGATAAAGGTGGGTGCCGCGCACTGGTGCGGATATTTTCCCGTGAATATTCCCGCCCGCGCAGGTACACACGACGGATTGGGCGTATATGCCCGGCTGAATAGAACGCCGTCATCGGCCAGGGCGTCTATATGCGGTGTTTTTACCGAGGGGTTTACACGTCCCAGATGGTCAAATCGCTGCTCATCGGTCATTATGAACAGGATATTTGGTCGGTTCTGGTCCATAATGCATTCTTGTATCTTTGTGTCTTTGTGTCTTTGTGTGAGGTCCTCTTGCGTCTCTCGTCTCACTTAACGACATTTTGTCCGGCAAATCGCTCTCTGAACAGGGTCTGGCGAATTGGGGGCATGGCGTTCAGGATGCGGGGGTCGGGTCGCAATAGTCTGGCGTGACCGCCATCCACGAAGTTGTAGAGGTTGGCAATGGCGATGCGGTCGTTTTTTTCATTGATCCACGGATACGCGCTGTGTGTGGTTGCCTCTGCAAAAAATAGGACTGAGCCTGCCGGACATGAATAGGTCGTCCAGATGCCGGAATCGGGGTCCTGGATTTCGTCGGGTGCGGTGTACACAGCTTTGTGGCTGCCCGTTACGAGGAGTGTGCCGCCCTGTTTGTGTTTGACGGGGTTCAATTCCCAAACCACGCGGGTATGCGGGCTGTTGGCTTTGCCGGGGAAGGCGTTGTAATAGTGTGCGTCGCCGGGCAGGCGATATAGGCCATTGCCATTGTGTGGGCTGAATTGACGGGCTTCTCTTTTGCCTTCATTGCGTCGGGTGGGGGCGGTTCTATACCAGAGTCCATTGGCGGCCAGGCTGAATCCATAACAGTTGGGGCTTGATAGACGGGGATTGGCCATAAATTCATTCATCATGCCGACTACCAGAGGATGGTCTATCAATTTCTGTGTAGGACCTGCCAGCGGGGTGCGTTCGTGCTCGGGGAGCGATTGGGGGTCGAAGTGCAGTTGAATACAAAATTCCCGCATTTCTTTGATGTCCTGTTCGCTCAGTACGCCGGGGACCAATAACCACCCGTCTTTGTCAAACCGGTACTTCTGCTCTGTGGTCGGTTCGATGATGTCTAATCCGTCGCCGTTTTTCTTTGGCAATGCATCTGAGTAGTCGTCCATTGGGCTGCCCAGATTTTTGTCGATGATATAAGGTGTTACGGTTCCGTTGCTGTCCATGTCGATCTCCTTTTCAGATTTACCCATCCATATACGCCGTTGTGCGCGGGAAGAATGTATCCACTTTTTCGTTGTACGGTTCGCTAAAGAGCGTTTGTCTGAGGGGTGGCATGGATTCGATGAGTTTTTCGGGTGGCAACCACGAATGCCATCGGCTCGCGACGATGTTGTAGAGGTTGAATACGGCGAGGCGGTTGTTTTCGGTATTGGTCCAGGGATGTGCGCTGTGCGTGATTGCTTCGGTGAAGAATAACAGCGATCCGGGTGGACAGCCGTAGGTTTCCCACATGGTTGATTCGGGGTCGCGGACGGTTTCGGGTGCTGGATAAGCGGCTTTGTGACTGCCGCTTACAAATAATGTGCTACCCTGGCCCTTTTTGACGGGGTTAAATTCCCATACGACGCGCGTTAGTCCGCTCCACGCTTTGCCGGGGATGCACCGATAAAAATGGGAGTCCCAGGGCATGCGAAACAGGCCGTTGCCGTTATGCGGGCTAAATTTTCCGGGTGTTTCAGCATCGCGGTAGAACAGGTGGGATGTTTCCAATCTGAATCCATATCGCTCGTCGTTGGCGAGGGGGGGATATGCCACAAATTCGTTCATGAAGCCAACGACAACGGGATGGTCGGCCAATGTTTGCAATGGTCCCCCAAGTGGGCAACGTTCGTGTTCGGGAATGCTTTCGGGATCTTTGGCCAATCGCTCGGCAAAGGTCCGCATTTCGTCGCATTCGTCTTTTGAGAGTACGCCGGGAATCAAGAGCCACCCATTGCGATCAAAGTCGTATTTTTGTTTTTCTGTTGGCAAGACTACTGGGAGACCGTCTGCATTTTTTGGCGTCAGATCTCTGGCGGATATCGCCATCGGACTGCCCATGTTTTTGTTGATCACAAAGGGTTCTGATCGGACGATTTTTTTTGTTTCTGCCATGAGAGACTCCTTTTTTTGGTTAAAACCGGGACCCCTCCCCCGACCCCTCCCCGAGGCGGGGAGACCTGATTCCCCCTTCCTCGTAGGAAGGGGGTTAGGGGGTAGGTCCCAGTTACTCAATCACCACAATCTGGTTCATTTCGACCTTCGGCACGGTAAATGACACGCGCCCGTCGGCGACGGCAAATTCAATGTCCTCGTTTTCGGGTGCGAGATATACGCGAGATATGTCGCGGTCCGCTTTTAATGAGACGGGAATATTGTATAGTGGGATAATGTCTTCAATTACATTTGTATCGCCCCGTTTGATGGGGTTGGCGTACATGAGATGTAAAATTAGCCGATTTCCTTCCTGGGGTTGGCGGGTTATGTTTACGCGGCCACACGATGGCAGGGCTACCTGCAATAAGGGGTCGTCGTAGAGCAGGTCGATACAATTTTTTACCAGGTCGCGATGCAATTGCATGCCCTGGTCGTCATATACCCTGAAGATGGGTTGGGCGATGTGGATGATGTTGCCTTTGCGGATGACAGAGGGCCAACCCGCGTCGCCTTCATAAGGGGTGTTTCGGTGGGAGCAGAATTTTCCGTATGTGCGGTTGAAATACGGTTTCCAGGCGGCTGCGAGGACTTCGCCGTCTGTCACTTTTGTGGTTACGCCGGATTCATAGACGAGGAATGGGGTGCGTACCATGTTTTGGGCAATGGCGTCTCCGACGACTACATATTCTATATCATTGGACGAGGGTCCGGTATATTTTGTGCCGATGTCATACGCAAAACCATTTCCCGCGGGGTCCAGGCCGCTTTCGCCAGATGATAGGAGCTTGCCGCCATTTGCCAGAAATGCGTCGATTTTTGCTTTTAGTGCGTTATCCACGCGCACGCTGTCGGGTAAAATTAGTAGTTGGTAGGGCGATAGATCCATTGTTTCGTCAAGCATTAAGAATGGGATATGGTTTTCCATGAGCATCAATCCAGCACCAACTTCGCTGTCTTCCAGGTCCCTGTCTTTGTGTATTCCCGAGGGTGCGAGGATTGCTACATCTACCACATGTTCGGCACCTTCCAGCCAGGGTTCGCGTTTTTCAACGCGTTTGTACGCTTCGCCTATGATGCGATAGGTTTCTTCATCCATCTCTCCTTCTGGATGGAGTTGATCGCCTACCATACAGCGGCAATTCAATGAGATGATTTGTCCGACTTCGTATTTCAGTGCGACTGGATTTTTGAAGCCGCCAAATTCACCCCACATGCGATGGAATTTACCCGTTTGTGCGATCGCGTTGCAGTCGGGCAGATTTGTGAAATAGCGCGCGTTTGTCGGGAAGTGGTTGTATCCCCACATGCCGGTTGGCAGGGATTCGATTTCGTGGTGCGACCAGTAGGGATAGAGGTCGTGGCGCCCCTTTTTGTCGCTGCCATTGTGATAAATTGTGGCGTCGGAATTTCGGCTCCAGATGATGTCTGTGGTTTTGGTTAGATAGTCTTTGTACACAGCTTGTGAGTGAATAATCCGATCGCCAGCATTGTTGGGGTCGAGTCCTTTTTCGTGCATGCTGGCGAGACACCAATCACAGGTGCAGATTTCTTCTCCGGTGATGTCGAGAAATATGCCAGAGGGGTTGTACATGTCCATCACTTCTGTCAATACAGGCAGGACACTCGCGTCCAGATAGGGCGTGTTGCAACACAGGCGATACCATCCGCCGTGTGGCAGGGGGGTATGGGGATGCATGGTTGGTCGTCCGACATAGCCTCCATCGGGTCGTCTGACGCGCCATTCGGGATTTTCGCGGGCGGCTTTTTCCTGCCATTGTACGGTGATATACACGGGCATGTTGATGTCGGCTTTTTTGGCTGCGGCGAGCATGCGTCCAACGAGGTCGGTTTGCAAGTTGGGATGTTCCATATCCGTGTTTGTGGGGTAATAACACCAGCCGTGATGACATTGTGCAAAGATGGTTATGGAGTTTACATGGCCTTTTTTTAGAGCGCCGATGAACTGATCTTCGTCAAATTTGCCACCGACATTCGGGCAGTGTTCAGAGGTGTGGAAGTCCAGGTGTACCTGTCTGTAGCGGAGTTTGGCATTTTTCATTGTTTCTCCTTAGAAGTATTGGCATCTACCATTTGCAATAATGCATTCATTTGTTTGCGCGCTTGAGGTATGTTATCGCTGTTGAAGATCTGTTGTTCTATTTCGTCTGTCAGGCCCGCTTTTTCGCGTTCTTCTTGCAGCAAGGCTTTCATTTCGGATACTGTTGAGGCGTATTCGGGGTCTTCGGACACATCTCGCGTCTCGCTGGGGTCTTTTTGGGTGTCGAATAGCTGGTAATGGTCGTAGTTGTGGTTGTACCAGATTAGTTTGAAATTTTTGGTGCGTACGCCGCAATTTGCCAGTTCGCCGTCGGGATGGATGTCGAAGTGCTGGTAGTAAAACGCGGTTCGCCAATCTTCTGGTGTGTGTCCCTGGAGGAGGGATACCAGGCTTCTTCCCTGGATGTCTGCGGGGATGGGCTGCCCGGCGTATTCCAAAAAGGTCGGTGCATAGTCGAGGTTGATGACCATGGCATTTGTGTGGGTTCCCGCTGCGATTTCTCTGGGGTACCGGATCAAGAAGGGAACTCGCAGGCTTTCTTCAAACATCATTTTTTTATCGACCCAGCCGTGTTCGCCCTGAAACATCCCGTTGTCTGAGGTATAGACTACAACTGTGTTTTCGACCAGGTTCTGTTCGTCGAGGTAGTCGAGAAGTCGCCCGATATTGTCATCTACCGAGGCTACACAGCGGAGGTAGTCTTTGATGAAGTACTGGTAGTTTCTGTGTTTTTGCTGCTGCATAGATAATCCTTCGGGCATGGCGTCCCAGTGCGTGATATTCCACTGTTCATGTACGGTTTCCAGCTTGACTTGCAATGCTTCGGGAGGTACCGGGCTGTCTCCGAAGTTGTGGTCAAATGTCTCTGGTTCGGGGATTGTTTCATCCTGGTACATGGTCTTGTGTTTTTCATCCGGCTCCCAGTTGTAATGGGGGGACTTAAAATGACACAGGAGCATAAAGGGTTTTTCAGCGTCTCGTCCTTTGAGCCAGTCCAGGCATTTGTCGGTTACCAGGTCCGTCGAATATCCCCGGCTTTCTTTCCATACGGGGCCGTGTTCGCCGGGTTCGATAAATTTGGGGTCAAAATAAGAGCCCTGGTTCCACATGACGCTGTAGTGATCAAAGCCCGTTGGTATGCTGTGGAGGTGCCATTTTCCGATGATTGCTGTTTGATATCCCGCGTCCTGCAATAGGCGGGGGAATGTCTGCTGTGAGCCGTCAAAGATATTCCCACCGATTGATGTTTGTCCGTGGAGATGTGCGTATTTTCCAGTTAAGATGGAGGCGCGGCTGGGCGAGCACAAGGAGTAGGTAACATAACAATTGTCCAGGCGCATTCCACCGTGGGCAATGCGGTCCATGTTGGGGGTGTGGTTGATCTGGCTGCCGTAGCAACTCAGGGCGCCGGTTCCATGGTCATCGGTCATGATGTAGAGGATGTTGGGGCGTTTATCTGGCATTTTGTTTCCTTTTTAGTAATTATTTAGGTTCTTGTGGTCGCGTAGGAGGGAAATCCTTTTCCCGACCTTGATCGCGGCAGGGATGCCGCTCCTACAGCATCCTTTTGTGATTTTTGTGCATTTGAACTGGCCTGAGAGACGGCCAGTTGTACCCCGCTCGTGGCTAATCATCCAAATGACCTAAATAGTTACCCTTTTTATCCTAATATCGTCTTCTGTCAATGTTCGGCCCAGAGCATTATCCCAGTTCATGCTTTCTTTTTCGGGCGTGGTCTGTACGGTTCCGGGCACTCCGCAGATGTACATCTCATTTGTGCCCCAGTGCTCGGTGCCTTCGGGAGTCCATTGTCTGTTTCTGGTATGCTGGATGGTTGCCTTCATATAGTGTACGATATAGGCCCGCCGAAACCGATCTGATCTGTTGGGTGTGCTGCGGTGCAAGAGGGCGTTGTTGAAGAATACCAGCGCACCTTTTGGCACTTCTACTGGTATTGCTCGTTCTTCCATTTCGTCGGATACGGTTACTCTTTTTTGCAATAAGTACTTATCGCTTTCGACCTGGCTGTGATCTATTATACCCAGGTGGTGGCTGCCGGGGATCACCCATAAGCATCCGTTTTCTTCATCTGCGTCATCCAGTGCCAGATAGGTTCCTATTGAGGCTTGCTCTATTGCGTCGCCTATGCTGCTGACATACGTGTTTCGGAAGTACCAGGAGTCCTGGTGCCACGCGATGGGCCGTCCGGTGCCCGGGGGTTTGAAAAAGTACAGGTCGTTGGGACAGAATAAATCCGATCCTACGATCTGTGTGACTGCATCCAGTCGCCTTGGGTCGCGGATGTGGGATCGCACCAGTGCGCTGAACCTGTGAAGGCGCGTTATACTGTTTAACGATGCGGGTCCAGAAGTCGCTTCGGTTCCTACATTGCGTTTCAAAATTGCTTGTTTCTGTTTTTCTGGCAATACGTCAGAGGTTTCGATGAGTTCTACGAGGTCTTCGATTCTGTTGCGCAGTGCGTCGATCTCATCTGTGTCGTAGGCTTTTGGTCGGATGAAAAATCCGTCCTTTGCGTATGTCTCGTGCTCTTCCTCGGTTAAGCCATGTGTTCTGGTGTCAACTGTTGCCATCAAATATCTCCTTTACTGATGTTACGCAGGTCTGGTGTTTGTGTCATGCTGAGCGGAGTGGAACGGAGCCGAAGCATCTTTTCCACCTGTGTTAGTAGGAGATTTTTCGACTCCGCTGCGCTGCGCTCAAAATGACAGGCCCATTGTATTGTACCTATGCGTAAATCAGTCCTTTATTTCAAAATCCGTGTACCAGGTGTCCCTGTCCAAAGAAGAAGATGCTGTCTATTACGCAGGATAAAAATGTCGCTATGGCATATCCGATTAGCAGACCGATGAAGAATGGCTGTCCTTTTCTGTAGAGGCGCACGCCACCGATTTTCAGTATAGTCGCTTTGTATATCCAGATGAGAAATACCGAAAATACGGTTTTCTGCGCCATATAGGTTCCCTGTAACATCAGGGCTACAGGATGGAGGGGCAGGTGTACGAAGCGGTATTTCAAATAGGTGAGTACGGCTGTGATCAATACGCCAGATCCCATGAATAACATGCGCTCTACATCGGGTGCTTCCGGGTTGCGGATCCAGGTTACGGATGCGTCGTAGGATCGCTGCGGTCCGATCAGTAGATTCCACGCGGCTCTGAGGTTGAAGCCGCCAGAGGAATAGCCCATGTATATCGCGTGGAGTATTGCAAATGTGGCGCCAGCTACTACGGCGAGGACGATCACGCCGAATAGACGCCCCCGTTCGACCCGCAACGGTGTGGTCAGTTTTAGCATTTGCGCGATTGGCGGTCCCAGAAATCCCCGGGTTTTTCCGAACATGGCCCAGAGATAGCCCTGGCAGGTCAATGTGGATGCTGTTACTGTTTGCCCGCCCATGATGTGGAGCGGGGTCCAGGTAATTGAATGGTAGGCAATATCCCCATAAGGCAGTCCCAGTTCTGCGGCGAATCGAGCCATTCCGATGTAGGCTACTGCTGTAAAGAACAGGTAGAGGACGACGACCCGGATTTCCATGCCTGCCACATGCAACCAGGCTACCATGTACAGGAGGGATGCGACGAGGGCGATCATCGCCGCGCGGTAGGACATCACTTCTTTGAAGTCATCTACATCGGAAGCCCCTTTGAAGACTTTCCGAAATACGGCTTTCAAATGCCCGCGCGCCATCCACAGTCCGAACATGACATAGGCGCATAGTACTCCAAAATTTTGTGACCGCACGGCTTCGCCACCGCCGTGTCCTGCGGCGATTCCCAGGCGGTCAAAGGTCGCGACTTCAATTTCTGTAAAGAAAAAGAATAGCCAGAAGCTGAACAGGGTTTCGACCCGTGCAAAATAGGCAAAGCCGATTACGTAAATGCTGATTTGTACCCAGAAGGGTTTGGCGCCTTCCAGCCAGCGGAACCACTGGCCTTCGGTGTGCGTGGTCGGCAGCCCCGGTATTAAGGGATAAAAGTACGAGATGATGTTCCAGAATACTGCAAATATCCCGATCCAGAAACCCACGCGGAAGAGCGGTTGGTTGAGCAAGGAGGGTGTTCCCCCATTGCTTTTATCTACCTGAGCTACCTGCATGCCCACTTCCATGAGCGGGAATTCCAGGCGTTCGTTTTCTACCCATTGTTTTCGCAATATCACCATGAGGCAGAGAGCTACGCATGCCGCTGCAGCCACAAAGGTCATCCACCAGAATACCGGTACTGCCCAGGATCCCCAGGGTATGGGCTGGCCCGGGGGCAGACCGTCGTAGAAATAGGTCACGGCTTTGTCTTCGTTGTTCATGACCAGCCAGGAGACCATGTTGGGGTGCAGCAGTTCCGCCCAGCCGTTTTCCGGTGTGGCGAAATAATAGGGTGCGGCAATGGTGCCGACTACGTAGGATGCCAGGCCATAGAATGGGAATAGGGATCCGATCAATCCCATGCCCAGGGCTACGCACAGTTGACCCCGGTTCAGTGCCCACCGCGGTTTTACCCATCTGAGCAGCAGATTGACACCCACGAGCATCACGAATGGGAAGAACAGTCCCATCGGAAATAGCGCTTTGTTGTTTTTCGACGCCCGCAAGATTACGGTGGACCAGTTGATGTAGTAGTCCGCTGCGATAATTAACAGCAGTCCCGCGACTACGACTTTCCACGATATCAGCTTCGGTTCAGTTGCTGGATGTATTGCTTCTTGAGCAGAAGAAAGAGCCAATAGAGATCTCCTGATTACCACCGGGATCGCAGTGCCAGGCGGGGTGTGTCGCGCACGTTATTGGTGGCGGCGTGGACGCAGAAGTGGGCGAAGAATAGTATGTCGCCGCATTTTGGTTCCAGTTCTACGGGGTTGCCGATATCGACGGTGGAGAGATCCTGTGAGAGTCGCCACATGTATTCGTATTTCTCGGGGTCGGATTCTGCCAGTGTGCGAACGGGTTTGTGGGATCCGGGCCACGCTAATGTTCCGCCGCCGTGTTTTTCAATGTCGTTGAGATATATGATGGAGTTGATGATAAATGGGCCGGGGAGTGTTTTGTGCATTTTAGCTTTTACACCACCGTCAAAATGCGCCCTTTGCCACGCCCATTCTTCATCTGAGGGAAAGATGTTTTGTATGAGCGTGCCGTCTGGTGGATGAAAGAGATCTGCTCTTTCGTCGGTCAATTGTGCCATTGCTGCCATCATTTCGGGCGTGTAACAGGCGAGGAGGTCGGGGTGCTGATTGCCGAAGTATTGGAATAATTTTGATCTGGGTTTGAATCCGGCCTGTACTGTGGATGCTTTCGCTTCGTCCGAAAAGTTGTCCCAGGTTTCGGGGTCGTCCGCGTCCATGTCCATGATTTCCCACATTGCGGCTTCGCCCGTGCGTGCAATAGCCTCGGAAATTAATCCCGAGGCCAGCAAAAAACCGTCTCGATGGTATTGGTCAATTTGATTTTCAGTGAGGGGTAGTATTTCAACGGCCATCGCGTTTCCTTTCTTTTTATGGGTTATCAATATAAAAAACGACGAGTAATTGTCCAACTATCCCCTGCACAGGGGTTCAAAGAGGACGGGGTCGCCAATTACGTAATCAACGACCTGTACCCAGGTGCCGGGCGATAGGTTTTGGAGTTTGTTATTGTTCGGGTCAATAGTGATGGTGGTGCGTATTTTTCCGGGGGGCCAGGTGCTTGAGTTGTGGGCGTTGGTAATGACCGCCCAGTCGTCGGTTTGAAGCCGTGTGCCGTGGAGGTTGCCGGATTTTGCCGGGATTTGAAAGCCGAAGTCGATTTTGTTGTCTTCGATGGCGACCACTTTTGCGCGGCCCAGGATAGAGGTGATGTCCAGGGTGAGGCGGTGGATGTGGGCGCTGAGTTGTTCTGCGGCTTCGATACGATAGCTGTGTGCGCGGCCGTTCGAGTTGATGGTGATGCGGTCGCCCGCGGCGATGTCTTGCAGGCCCTCGACGTCAATGGTGCAGGTGTCTTCAGGACCTTGCAGGGATAGGCCGAATGCCCGTGCGCGTTCGACGAGTTCTGTGTCTTCTCTCAAGAGTGGCCAGGCTGTGTCATAAGCCAGGGCGAGGCTTTCGATGAGGTAGGGGGTGTCGATGCTGTAGCGGATGGTGCCTTTTCTGCTCAGGGCGGCAACGGGGTCGGATTCTTCTGCCCAGTCCGGCTGTCCCCAATCCCAGGGTTCTTCTACGCCTTTTGAGGGTCCATAGCGGAACTGGGGGACTGCGGCGAGGTAGAGTTCTTCTGTGGCGTATCGCAGGAGCATGAGGCCGAGTTTGCGCGTGCGTTCTTCGTCGAGGTAGGTAGCGCGGAGGCTGTCTGTTAGTGCGTTGATGCCGGCGTGATAGGCGCGGCATTGGTCGCGGTGATAGGTGGCGGCAAAGAGGTAGATGTGGCCTTCTGCGTCGAAGTAGCCATATCCGTCGTCTGCATACTCGCCGGAGATATAGTCTTCTTTTATGAGGTTGTTGCTGGGATAGATCGAGGCGCAGTTGGGGCATTGCGATTTGAAATCGCAGGGCAGATGGTTGCGTTCCCAGGGATAGAAGCCGCTGTATTTGAAGATGGCGGTGCCGCAGTTTGGACAGCCTTGATGGCAGTTGGCAAAGTGCGCTTTGGGTAGTTCTGCGGGTGGTAGTTGCGACCAGAGGACATGGTCGGGTTGGGATGACCACCAGGCGATGGTTTCTTCGTTGAGGCGTTCTGTTCTGGGGTCGTTTTGTAGCGTTTGTCGGGTTTTGGTGGGTTGGTAATTCTGTCCCAGAGGCCATCGGCGGGGCCATTGCGCGCCGTTGTGGGTGTGGGGCTGGCGCATGTCGTCCAGAGTGCGGACCTGGATGGTGGTTTCCTCGGTGTTGCCGCTGTGTGTTGCGATGAGGGTGTAGTCGCCCTGCTTTTGGGGAGATCGCAGGTAGTAGTAGCGCGCGGTGTCTCGCTCGCACCATCGGGTGGCGATGGTTTCAAATTGGTCGGCTGTGAGGGCGATGTTGTCGTCGGTGGCTTGCACGGGCAGACGGAAGTTGCGGCCGGAGAGGATAACTCTGGGCCGCCAGGGTATGCTGGGCATGGCGCGGTCCTTTGATTAAGTAACTGATGTTACGCATCTGCACAATATAATGGGCCTGTCATTCTGAGCGGAGCGCAGCGGAGTCGAAGGAGCGGGGTACAACTGCGTAGCAGTTCATCTATTACTTCAGGGGTAAAAGATGCTTCGTCAGCCTATCGGGTGTTGGGCGCAGGAGATTCATTGCGCCCGCCTCAGCATGACAGAAACGCGGGACCTGTGTAACATCAGTAAGTAATAGATACAATCAGAATATATTGAGAATCGGAATTTATCAAGACCGATTTTGCCTGAGGATAACCCTTAAAACTTGCATTTACAGGTTTTTTTGCTTAAATCATTGATGTTACGCAGCTTTAAGAAGTCGGCGATTAAATAGAAGAATTTGAAGAAGACAACGCCAAAGAGGACTGTAAAATGGCCAGGATAGAAGGCGTGAGAATCAAAAATTTCAAGGTGCTCAAAGATGTTATGCTGGGGCGTCTTTGGTACCAACAGGATAGCCAACTGCTTACTCCTATGACGGCAGTAATCGGGAAAAATGGCGTGGGAAAAAGTGCTCTATTCGATGCGTTTGGGTTTCTTGCGGATGCGCTTAAGTTTGGCGTTGAGGAGGCTTGCGATGCACGGGGGCGCGGCGGGTTTGAGAAACTACGGACGCAGGGACAAACAGGTTCTATTGAGTTTGAGGTATATTACAAAGAAGATGAAAACGCCTGGCCTATTACCTACGAGATCGCCATTGAGACAGACGAGTCCGGGCGTCCCTATGTTTTGCGAGAACGAATGCGAGAGCACCAGAGAAATGCCCGATCACTTTTTTTTCTTTTTCTCTTGGCAGGCTATGGCTTTGTATGGAAGGGAAGCGAGGCAGTTGGTCAAGTCGATGAAACAGCAGGCGTTTTCGATATTTCCGAGTTTGCAAAAGAAGGGAAAGGCCCCAAAGATGCCGAACTCATCGAATTGGAAGACCGGCGCAAGCTGGGTATTGCCACGCTCGGTGCTTTGAAACAACACCCGCGAATTTCTGCATTTCGCCGCTTTATCGAGGGATGGTATCTGAGTTATTTCACCCCAGATGCAGCGCGTAGTCTGCCGCTGGCTGGTCCGCAGGACCGTCTCAATATCCATGGCGATAATCTCGGCAATGTCGTGCAATTTATGGAGCGTGAACATCCAGAGCGTTTTCAAGCTATTTTAAAAAATATCGCTGGGAAAATTCCGGGCATAGACAAGATTGATACGGAGCGAACCAGTGATGGTCGGTTGTTGCTCAGGTTCAATGATAAAGGCTTTCAGGATCCTTTTTACGCGCAGCAAGTGTCCGATGGGACGCTCAAGGTGTTTGCCTATCTTTTGCTGCTCGAAGATCCGAGTCCACCTCCATTTCTTTGTATTGAAGAGCCGGAGAATGGCCTGTATCACAAGCTCCTGGAGACCCTGGCCAATGAGTTTCGAGAGCACGCCGATACTCCCGGTGGCTCACAGGTTTTTATTACCACGCACCAGCCATACTTTGTCAATGCGCTCGAGCCGAATGAGGTCTGGATTCTGGAAAAGGGTGACGATGGTTTTTCGACGATTCGCCGGACAAGCGAGGATCCAATCGTGAATAACATGGTTGCAGAGGGTCTGCCATTGGGCGGCCTCTGGTACAGCGATTATTTCGACGCATATCGCCCTACATATGAATGTAGAGGCCAATAATTCGCCCAGTTTTTGCTACTTTCGGCAGAAGATTCAAGAGCTTATGGGGTATTCCGCGCAATAACCGATTGCGTTGTCTTCATGCGCTCGGCAAGTTGTGCTTGCGTGAGCTTGGCACCAGTGCGGGCCAGGTCAAACTCCGGGCCGAGTTCTTCATAGGCTGCCTGGTATTCTGGGTCATGGCTCCATTTCTTGTGCAAGTCACTTACTTTACTCATTTTCTCATCTCCTGACGGCTCACCTGTCAGGTGTTCCGAGTTTCTCAAGTCGTTCAAGCCACGCATTAAAGTGGGGACATTTGGATCTGCAACCCCCCGCCGATGACGTTTTTTTCCTAGATCTCTCCAAGCGAATAGTCTTCCAGCCATGCGTCAAGTTTTTTGGCATCTGGCCTGATAAACTCTGTAGCCTCATCATTGCGCTCGACAACCACAATGTCCTCTGGCTCAAAAGCGTTGAGAAACGCGCTGGACTGCGTACTGACGAGGACTTGCGTCTGGTTACTTGCTGCTTGAAATAGCGACGCAATTACATCGAGCGCATACGGGTGTAGTCCGAGTTCTGGTTCATCCACCACTATCAAGTATGGAAGATTTTCTTTCGGTTGTAGCAGTAGCGCAATCAGGCAGATTGCCCGTGGCTCGTCCCGTCGCCCAATATGTTGCTGAAGCCGTCCGCCCATCAATTCATTTACCAACTGATGTTACGCAGTGTCTTGTATATCGTCCTGCATTGGAAAATCACTTCACGCATCTAACACGCGCTGAAATGCCTCGATATTGGGCAACTGTATTGCCGCACGGTGTAGCTGCTTGAGATATTGCAAATCGTCGATGGCGGTAATACGTGTGGATAGAGGGTGCGCTTCGCTCAGGTCAAATCGAATCTCCAACACATCAAGGATAGCTTCGATCGTGCTTCTTTTTTCGCCTTGCTCTCTGCCCTGCTCAAAACTTTCCTCTCTGCTTTGTTGGGTAAGGGATTGAAAAAGAGATGATTCGCGGATCAGATCCATGATGCCCTCCTGAAAAATAATATCAGAAATCGTTTCGGTTTCATATACCAACTCACTCAAGGCCACCATCCCAGCCAGATAATCCGCCCTATATGACCGGGCGATAGGGCGTGTCCGAGCCGTGTGAATACACTGATGTAACCACACATCCGAAGCCATCCCCTCTGGTGGCTTCATCAACGGCGTAAAAGGAATCAGCCCTGAAAGTCCCGCGTTCAGGATGGGTTGACCTTCTATTTCGATCAGTCTAATCACGCGATACCGAATCGTGATTTCGTAGTCGAGATGCTCCTGGACATAGTACCCGAGATCGCGCCGCCCAGCATTGGGACGCAGGTAGATCACGTTGGAATAGATCGGCAACCCGTGATGCTCAATGGCACGTCCAACATAGCCAGCCATGCGGCGCGGCATAGGTGGATTGGTGCTGTCAGTCGTTTGAAACTCGTTGTGGACCAATACCTCCTCGCCATCGATACGCACGCGAATCAGGCTATCGGTTTGGCGTGCTTCAACAGTGAGTTGTTCTGTGTCAATGACTGCAAGAACTTCAACGTTCTCGCGCCCGAGGGTGAAGCCAGCAAAGTCGTCCGGATATTTCTGAATCAGGTGTTTGGAAATCGTATCGAATTCTGCCATGTGAGATGCCTCGCGTCTGATGGGATGAGTGCGTGGGACACGCGCAACACTCAGACACAAAGCAAATAGCAGGCCAAAAAACGTAATTCCTCCAAAAATTGAGCTATATTTTGTATTGGTAGATGTCTAAATACCGCATTGTGCTTTAAATATGCTGTATTGCACACTTGTTCACAACCTGAATTTAATCCGTAGGCATGTCCCTGTGAAAACAGGAATGGCCGCAGATGGGCACAGATGAAAGGCGCAAAGAGTACATTTTGAGCGATGAATGAGTGGTTATGTGAAAGATATGTATCGCTTGACCATGTGGCTATCGCGATGGTTCTTGCGTAATATCAGTTACCAACTTAAAGAAGGCTATGAGATTGCTCTTACCGGCACCATTGGCACCGATCAAAACATTGAGTGGACGGAGTTCTATGGTCGTCTCTTTGATGGACCGAAAACCACTGATCTTAATACTTTTTAGTACTGGCATCCTGCTTTCTCCTTCTCCCTATCACGCGGTATCCAGGCAATCAACATGCCTCCACAAGACGCGATTCCATTCTGGTGTATCGCGTGTTTTTATTTTTTCTTGTCGCCCGGTTTTCGCACCGGGTATTCATAACGGTCTCCCATGGCATCGTAGGAGACGCTTAGCTGGCCGTTTTCTACAACGAGGCGGGGCGTGTTTCTGGTTCGGACATCGCGGGTGGAGCCGCGCATGACGGCAAATTGGGCTTCGGTCATGCCTTCGACTATGTCTTCTCCCCAGCGGTCTTCGGGTTCGATGGCGCCGCCGCTCCATGAGTGATGACGGGACTGGTATGTGAAGAAGATGGACCGGCGGCTGATGTCGGATTTCCAGGCCCAGGCGCCGTGTGTGAGGACAGTGTCCATAAAGAAGAGGATGTCGCCAGCTTTCGGGACGGGTTGGCGGATGGTGCCCATGTCGTCGTCGCTGGTGCGGATGCCTTCGGGCATGCGATAATAGGCTTTGTGGCTTCCCGGGACGCAGACGAACCCACCACCATCAGGGGTTGTGTCGTGCAATTGCCAGACAGCGCGGACAAATTCGGCGTGGCTGCGGCCGTTCTGGAAGACATAGCTTCGGGAGGGTGTGAGGGGTTCGTTGCCGCCGTGGAGAGAGTGCCCGGTGGAGCCTTTGACCGAACAGAAGGCCGTGGCCCCGTCGCACCGATAGCCGCTGCCCATCATCCAGTTGAGGCGACCGATGACAGCCGGGTGGACGAGCATTTTTCGGAAGGGTTCGCAATAGGGTTCGGGCAGGTGGAGAAGGCCGCTGAGGGTGGGGCGTCCGGTGCCTCGGAGGCTTTTGGATCCCCGGGCGAGTTCTTCGCCCACGACAATGCGATCGGAGAATTTGTCGATGGCTTCGTTGGCCCGTGCCAGCCATTCTTCGTCCATGACATTGCGCACGATGAGGTAGCCGGTGAGATCCCAGAAGTAGAGTTCTTTGTGGTCAATGCCAGCGTCGGGATCGGGTTTGTAAAACGAGGGATGGATAATGTCCGGTGACTTTTCCAGCCAGGTCTTTTTGCCATCGGTATTGAGGGTTGGTGGCGGGTCGGTGGTGTCTTTGTATCCGGGCTTGGAGAGGACGGCCACATGTTCGGGCGGCAGATTGGCCATCCATTCCGGTCTGGGTTCTATTTTTGCTCCTGATCCGTTGGATTGCAGGACAGCGCGGTTGGCATATTCGCAGGCGATGAGGCGCTGCGGATTGCGCCCTTTCCAGGGGCGGAGGCCCTGAAGGGTGGTGCCGCCAATGATGAGCAGGTCGCCGGCTTTGAGTACGGGTTGTTCGACCAGGTCCATATCGTCTGCGCCTGTGAGGAGGTCTTCAGGTGCTTCTACATTGCTTTTGTGGCTTGCAGGAACCAGGACTACGCCGCCGTCGTCCGCGTTGACATCGCAGAGTACCCAGATGACGCGCACGCCGTGGCAGACGCGGTAGTTGTTCTGGAAGTAGTAGGCTCGGGCTGTGTCTCTGGGTTCGTTGTTGCCCTGTAGCGGGGCATTGGGATCGTCGCCAGCGGCTTCTCCGATCAGGCGAGGTGCTCTGTCCAGGCGAAAGCCGGGCCCACAGATCTGGTTGAGGTACCAGACCAGGACGGGATGGATAAGAAGGTCGCGGAAGGAGTCCCGCAGGGGAGCGGATAGTGTCAGGAGATTATCGGTGGGTCCGGCTTCGTCGAGGGTGCTGTTGAGGGAATCGACTTCTTTCGAGGTGAGGGCACCGGGGACGATGATATAGCCTTCGGTGTCAAAGAAGTAATTCTCTTCATTGGTCATAGATTCGCGGTCCATGTCCAGGTTCTCCTTGAAAGAATAGATGGTGGCGGATGGGATTCGGTTGATGGCAAAATATAGCCTTTAACATGCAGGAGCAAGCCAAATAGATATTCGTTGATGAACTGGCCTAAGAGACGGCCAGTTGTACCCCGTTTCGTTGATTCGTCTATGAACTGGCCTGAAATTCGGCCAGTTGTACACCGCTCCGTCCATTCGCATTTTTTGAAGGTTGCGTTCCACGGAGAGAATCGCGTATATTGCGGGATGGTGAGTCAGATTTCAGAGAGGAGATACTCATGAATGTGGCAGTGATTGGAGCAGATTGTCCCTGGGGTGCGCTGCTGGCGACGGGGTTGGGCGCGGGTTTTGAGGTGGTGGCGATTGGTTCGGAAGATGCCCGTGATTTTGCCGGGTACCGACAGGTTGATTTGCTTGAGCGGGCGTCAGTGGATCCGGTGCTGGCGGGCGTAGAGGCTGTTGTATATGCGGCGGCCAGCGATCCGACGGGGGGTAGCGAGCAGGTCCTGCTCGATGAAGCGGCGCGGGGTACTTATGTGGCGCTGACGGCTGCCTGTGCCGCTGGTATTGAGAGGGTGGTGCTGTTGAGTTGTCTGGATTTGGTGCGGGATTATCCGGAGGAATATATCGTTGATCCGCAGTGGAATGCGTTGCCGCGAGCTGAGGCCGGGTCGTTGGCGCCACTTATGGCTGAGTTGGTGGGCCGCGAGATTGCTCGCACGGGCGAGCTCGAAGTGCGCTGTTTGCGCTTTGGTGCGCTGGATAAAGAGACGACGGGGGAGGATGCCGTGGCGGCTGTGCGCGAGGCGCTTATAGCTGAGCGCGAGGGACGGCGCCACTGGTCACTGGCTCATGTGGCGTCGAACGGGCGTTTTGTCTGAGGGGGATGTTATGGCAACAGTAAATGAAGGCAATGTGGTGTTGTTTGGGGCTGGTGGTCCGGTCGGGGCGGCGGCGATTTCTGCGCTTAAGGATCACTATACTTTGCGTGTGACCGATCTTCGTCCGATGACAGAGGTAGCGGTCACGCCGCCGCGAAACCCCCGGTCGCCGATTCCGGAGGTGCTGGGACCGCCGCACGAAAATCGGGTTGTCGATATTACCGACTACGCGCAGGTGCTGGCTGCCTGCGAGGGTATGGACGCGGCGATCAATTTATCTGTAATCCGGCCGCATCCGGTGCTGGCTTTTCAGGTCAATATGGTGGGCGCGTACAATGTGGCAAAAGCCTGCGTGGCTTGTGGAATCAAGAGGCTGATCCACACGGGGCCTTTTCACACGAAGCTGGATCACAATGCCGATTATTGGCACGATTTTCAATTGGAGGCGGATATCCCGTTGCATCCCGGCGATGACCTCTACGCGCTGACCAAGTATCTGGGCGGGCATGTTACGCGCGTTTTTGCCGAGCGCGAGGGTCTGGAGGTGCTTTCATTTGTTTATACGCAGTTTCGGCCGGGAGAGGTGCTGCCCGAAGAACGGGGACGCGGCATGCATCCCTATTCGACGTCGTGGGAGGATACTGGCGCAGCGTTTTTGTGCGGGTTGCGAGCGCCCGAGATGCCGTCGCCTTATGAGAATTTTTTTATTTGTGCGCGACTACCGCACGATAAGTATCGGCCCGATAAGGCGAAGCGGTTGTTGGGGTGGGAGGCGAAGAATCGCTTTGAGGCGTTGTATGTGCGGTCCTCAGGAGCGGGGGATTAGGCGGCTTTTTCGTATGACTGCCTCGACGAAATCAGCCTTTGCGGCCTGGTAGGCTTTTCGGTCTCCTCGAAGTCTCTGGAGTAGATTGCGTTTCAATTCTTTGTACTCTTCGGCAATGTTTTGATTCGATCTCAAGTAGTCTCGAAATAAGATCAACTTCTCCCATTCTTCATTATCTTTTTCGAGCATGTGGATGTGATGGGTGCATGGTTCGCCTTTTATAAAATAGTGTCTGCGAGGTATGCCATTCTCGCCCCTAAAAGTGTATCCCATATCACAAAGAGGCTTTATACATATTCTGGCTTCTTCAAAGTCTTTGACAGCGATTGCAATGTCCAGAATTGGCTTGGCGGACATCCCCGGAATTGATGTGCTGCCGACATGCTGAATGTCCTTGATGTAATCTCCTATTGCTTTTTCAATATCCCTCTTTTCTGTTTCAAATAAGTTTTTCCATTCTTCCTGATATGGGGAAACGCGCAACTCCCCACGCTTCAGACCGGGTAACGGCTGTTTGCTGGTTTGGGATTCCTGATACATTTCCGCTTTATTATTCATGCCGCAAGGTCTCTATTGGATTTGCCTGGGCTGTTTTGATGACCTTATACGCTACTGTTATTGTTGTCAAGGCAACCATAAACACACCACCAATTAAAAATGGCAGTGCCGAAATCTCAATGCGATAGGCAAAGTTCTGTAACCATTCATTGGTTGCCCAATAGGCAATCGGCCATGCCAATAAACATGACACCAACGCCAAACGAATAAATTCTTTCAAAAACAGTCCTACAATAAGACTCGCAGATGCACCCAACACCTTGCGAATGCCCACTTCCTTTTTGCGCTGTTCGGTCAAAAATGAAACCAGCCCCAATAGTCCCAAACAGGCAACAAAAATAGCCAGAGCAACAAAAACGCTTATCGCGTGGCTCAACTGTCGCTCTTGGGTATATCGCTGATTCAGATTGTCATCCATAAACGTGTAGGCAAAAGGGCGAATGGGCAAAAAATGTTTCCATACCTTTTCCATATGTGCAACGGTTTCATTGAGATTTTGAGAGTTTATCTTCAGGTAAAGTGTCTTGGGTACCGCGTTATTTGCATATAAAACCATGGGCCCCAGTGGCTCGTGCAATGTGCGCGAGTGAAAATCTTTAACTACGCCTATAACACGCCCTGGTCTTCGCCCCTTCACACCAAATGGTTTGCTAATGGGGTCTGTCCAGCCCAGCATTTTAACAGCGGTTTCATTGAGGATGTATTCTGCCTGGCCGTGAACCTTCAATTGGTCCAACTGATCTCGGGGCACATAAGATTCCGAATCATACCTTTTCGCTGCGTCTTTTGAAAAGTCTCGGCCCGCAACAAGCTCAATATTGAAGAAACTCAGGAAATCTTCATCCACTTCATTTCTGCCCATACGCAATTCTTCTTTGCCCGGTTCATAAGCACTAAAAGTCGCTTGTGGCGCAGTGCGTCCGTGTGAAGAACGCGAAATCGTTGCAGCCGTAATATTGGGATGCTGCAAAAACGCATCTTTGACAACATTGTACCGTTCCCACAAGCGATCTTCACGCAAACGGGAGTTGCGAGATTCCCACAAAAGACCAGACTCAATGACGTACTCTTTGTCAAATCCCAGGTCTTTGTTCTGGATATACGACATTTGATTAAACACAACCAATGTGATCACAATCAGTGCAATAGATGTGCTAAACTGAAAAACCACCAGCACTTTGCGCAATAACCCACCGCGAGCACCTGCTGCGAGTGTGCCTTTGAGCACTTCAACAGGCCGAAACCGCGATAAAAGAAATGCTGGATAAATCCCCGTAAGAAGCCCTGTTATCAGAGATAATCCAACCAGAGCAAGCACCATATTGCTCGTGATATCCAATGTCAAAAAATTACCCGTATAGTCGTTGAAATGTGGTAAGAAATCAGAAACAACAACTAACCCCAAAATCAAACTCAATACAGAGAAAATCACTGACTCGGCCAAAAATTGTAAAGCGAGTTGTCCTCGATGCGCGCCGACCACTTTTCGCAACCCCACCTCGCGTGCCCGGTTAGCTGATCGGGCTGTGGTCAAATTGATGAAGTTGATGCCCGCAATTAAAAAAATGAGAATGGCTGTAGCAGACGCAGCATAAACATGTGCAATATTGCCATACGTCACTGGCCCTTCAAGGTCGAATACGTCCTGAAGTCCATAATCGCGTCGCGAGTACAAATGCACTTCATCCATGGGCTGGAAGTGATACGTCGTGCGTGCTACCATTTCCGGTCCCATATACTGTTCCACCATTGCGGGTATTTTTAAAGCCAATTTTTCAACCGATGTGTTTTCTTTTAGCCGTACGTGGACCGTGATTGAGCCTCGCCAATGTGCTGTTGGCAAATAGGCATTCCAATATTCAGAAAGGAAATAAGGCGTGACAGAGGCTGAAAGCATGTCAAAACGAATCGAAGATCGCCTGGGCAAATTTTTAAGTACACCTGCGACAATATAATCGCCTCCAATAAAGCCACTTTCGACCGTAAGCACTTTGCCGATGGGGTCTTGATCGCCAAAGTAATCGTGCGCCATAGACTCGGTGATAAAAACAGAATTCTGCTGTAAAAGAGCGGACTTGTCACCCTGTATCATTGGAAAGTTAAACATATCCAGACAATTCGGGTCTGCGAGACAAAATACCCGATTCAAGACTTTCTCCTCATGCTGCACCCAGGCTTGGCGAAGCATTGTGCGTGTGGAGATTTCAACCTCTGGAAAATCGCGTGCCAAAGTGGGACCTACTGCACCCGAAATGCGCCAGTCGTATGTTTTCTGACCATTTTCTGATCGATACTCACCAATGACCCGATATAAGCGATCTATATGTGGATATTGTGTATTAACGGCCAACTCGTTTTGTACAAACAGACCGATCAATATGACACACCCGATGCCAATACCCAGTCCAACAATATTGATCGCTGAGTACATTTTGTATTTGAGCAAATTGCGAATCGCGATGACGAGATAGTTTTTGAACATTAATGCGCCCTCTGCGTTTTAAAAAGTATAGTCAAATGTTGTGGGTCGTCATTTACTCCTGACGGAGCATTTTAACCGGGTCTTCAGCCCAGGCTTTGCCAGCTTGATAGCCTACGATTAATAGGGTGACAATGATGCCCGAGGCTGCTCCGATAATAAAAACAAGGCTGCTCTGATTTATTCGGTATGCAAAACTTTGTAGCCATTCTTCCCCGGCATAATAAGCGAGGGGAAGTGCCAATACATAAGCGACCGCGATTAACTTCAGGAACTCTTTTGAAAGCAATGTAAAAATATCTACGAGATTTGCACCCAGTACTTTGCGGATTCCGATTTCTTTGATTCTTTGTTCGACACTGAAATTTGCAAGGCCAAACAATCCCATACAAGCGACAAACAAAGCGAGAAGCGTGAAGATTTCAAGGACATTGAATATATTGATTTCCTTTAGATAAAATCCTTCGAGATATTCGTTTAGAAACCAGCTTTCAAAAGGTCGGTTAGGGATGAATTGCTTCCACTTTGATTCCATGAAATCCATTGTTGATGAGACGCTCTCCGGTCCAATTTTGAGTGATAGCCAGTTCCATTTATCTTGCCATTTGCATATAAAAATTGGCTCTATCTCTTCGTGAAGAGGCCGCAGATGGAAATCGCGCACGACCCCGATTACTGTTCCGTGACGACCAGTAAGAGGCCAGGTAAATTGCTTTCCAACAGGATCTCTCCACCCAAGTCTTTTAACAGCCGTCTCATTGAGAATAAACGCGTTGGTCGAGTCGCTTGCAATATCCTTATTCAGGTTTCTTCCGGCTATCACATCGATTTCGAATGTGTCCAAAAAGTCTTCATCTACAACCAGACGCCTCATTCTGACCTCTTCGCCATCAATCCCTTCTGGCAGGACAAGCTCACCTTCCGCGCCATACCCAAGTGTCATCTGAGATGCGGCTGCCCGGTGAATATTGGGGTGTTTGAGAAATTCCTGCTTGATCAATTCATACTTACTTGTGAGGGAACGGTCTCTTGCAAATAGTGGCATCATGACCACCATCTCTTTGTTGAAGCCAAGTTTTTTATTTTTGATGTAACTCAGTTGCTGATAGACCACGCCAGTGCAAATTATGAGGGCGATAGACACACAGAATTGAAAGACGATCAGGATCTCTCGTACGCGAACACCTTTTAAGGCGTTTGAGTCCTTGCCGCTTAATACCTGTACGGGTTGAAAACTCGATAAGAAGAAAGCGGGATAGCTTCCAGCGAGTAATCCCATTAGCACGGTAAGGACGATCATTATGAGGAGGTCAGAGACGCCAAAACTCAAGTCAACACCCACAAATTGTTCGAATGCTGGCAGGACAAGCTCAATCAGTGAAATTGAAAACAGCAAAGATAAGAGTGATATGAATAGCGATTCACCGAAGAATTGGTTGATTAATTGAAGTTTATGTGCGCCGACGGTTTTGCGAATGCCCACTTCTCTTGCTCTTTTGGCTGAACGCGCTGTTGCTAAATTCATAAAGTTCGCACACGCGATGAGGAGAATCAGAGTACCGATCGCAGAAAATAAATAGACATAAGTAATGTCTCCACCACCTGCTATACCGTAGTCTGAACGTGAGTAGAGATAGATCCGGCGAAAAGGTTGCAGGTGATACGTTGTGTTTGCACGCGTTTCGGGATCAAAGTAGCGGCTGGTAAAGTCCGGTAACTTACGCTCTAAATCAGCGGAGGAAGTGTCTTCAGAAAGCAATAGATAAGTTTTGACAGGGCGAAAGGAAGATTTGCGCCATACTTCCCAAACATGTTGCATAAACGTAGAAGAAGAAACAGTAAACGTCAAAAAGCCGAATCGAAGTGTTGAATGACGCGGCAAATCTTTTAAGATGCCTACAATCTCATAATTTCCCCCTGTGTAACGATCTTCTACAGTAATCACTTTGCCGATGGGATCCTCGCTACCAAAATACTTTCGTGCAGTGGTTTCCGTAATAACTACAGAATTAGGATGTTTCAGCAGAGCCTGGCGATCGCCCTTGAGCAAAGGAAATGTGAACACGTCCAAAAAACTACTATCAGCAACCCAGAATCTCTCACGGAATCCCTTATCTTTGTACTGAACCCAGGAAGAACCGGTATAGGTTCGGGTCATCGCCTCGATTTCGGGGAAGTCGGCTTTGAGAGCAGGGCCTAAGGGTCCCAGTGTGCCATTGCTGAAGTAGGAATCCCCGGACGTTTTATTTTTGACCTGTCTCAATACTCTGTAAATGCGGTCGCCGTTGAGATGGTGTTGATCATATTTTGTCTCATGCTGTATCCACAGGAGGATCAGGCCACAACTCGTCAAGCCCACCGATAGTCCGACTATGTTAATCAATGAATAAAGTTTGTGATTGCGGATGTTTCGTATGATTATGGTGAGATAATTTTTCCACATGGAGAAGCCTCCATTGACAAATCATTGGAAAGCCCTTAGTGTCACGCAATATGAGACCAGTTCCCAAATAATATTAAAGCAAAAACTGTGCCGAAAAAGTCAAGTATTGATATTACAACAAGTTACGAAAATTACCTGAAATTGACGTCTTAAAAAGTGTCCGATTTTGATACAGTGGTGTCCGAAAATGAACACTCAGGAGCATTCAAATGTTGTGGGTGAGTACAGAAATTACACGGTTTTAAAAAAAGGGACCGGGTCGTCCGGTCCTTTTAAAATTTACTATATCGAGGTACAAACCGACACTTTCAGCATTCCGTGAGTGTCTTTATTGTAGATATTACTGATACATATAGGGAGTTAGATCATGCTCAAGAATTACCTGGTAGTTGCACTTCGCCATCTTTGGAGACAAAAAGTCTATTCTTGCACTAACATCCTCGGCCTGGCAATAGGAATTGCCTTTTGCATTTTGACCTTTCGGTACATTCACAACGAGTGGACATACGATACATTTCACGAGAACCTGGATCGAATTTATCGTATCTATGAGATCAGAAAGAACCCTAATGGAGAAATAAGAAATTATGCACGCGTTCCAACGCCCCTGGCTGCTGCATTAAAGCGCGATTTTCCCGAAATAGAAAAAGTCGGGAGATTTAGAGATGAAAAATGCGCTGTAAAATATAGGGACAAAATGTTTGTTGAAAATATGCTCTTTGCAGGTCCTGATGTTTTTGAAGTTTTTTCATTTCCCTTTTTGAATGGAGACAAAATAGCCCTCCATAATAGAGCATCAATAGTAATTAGCCAAAGAATGGCTCATAAGTATTTTGATCGTGAAAATCCAATTGATAAGACGCTCGCTGTGAGGATAAACGCAGAGTATATCGATTTTGTGGTAAAAGGTGTCGTATCGGAGATACCTGAAAATTCGAGCTTAAAATTTGATTTTCTTTTGCCATTTGAAATGCAGCCAAATTATGAAAGGTATGCTGAACTGTGGGGAAGTTCCAGAGTCATATCATACGTACTGCTATCGGAAAATGCCGATCCTTTGCAACTCATCCCAAAATTTCCCGAGTTCATACAAAAATACTATCAATCAACCATTCAAAAATACCAAGAATACGATGCGCTGGCTTTAAGCGATGATGCGCTTCAATTGGATTTACAACCTCTTTCCGATGTTCACTTGAATGCAGACATCCGTGGCGGATTATTGCCAACAGGAGACAGAATATTCTCATTTGTAGTTCTTGGAATCGCTCTCGGTGTTCTATTGGTTGCCTGTATCAATTTTGCCAATATTTTTATGGCTTTAGCCTCTACTCGTATTAAAGAGATAGGTGTGCGTAAGGTTGTGGGAGCAGAGAGATTGCAACTTATGCAACAATTTTGGGGAGAGGCACTGTTATTAAGTCTTATTGGGCTATTTGTCGGAATTGCATTCTCGGAACTTGCTCTGCCACTGTTTAACAGTGTCGCCAATAAAGAGTTGGTCCTGGACTATGGCAGTGAAGTGATGGTTTCTCTCGTTGTTCTATCTATTCTTATTGGAATAATTGCTGGCAGTTATCCTTCAATCGTTTTGTCTGGCTATTCTCCAATTCACACGCTCAAAGGGAGTTTGAAACTTGGCGGCTCTAATTTTTTTAGTAAAGCTCTGATAACTACCCAATTTTCAGTATCAACGTTTCTAATCATTTTTGCGATTGTCGCCTTTAAACAGATAGATTATTTAAAAACAAAAGATCGGGGTTTTCAAGACGAACAAGTCGTGGTCATTGATGCATCCCAACCGGATAAGGAGCAAAGGTTAGATGTTTATACAGTTTATCAATCTGAATTATCGCGTTATCCCCGTGTTCTGGGCATTACGGCATCTTTTGTACGCTTTGGAGGATTAATTTGGACGACGAACGTTAAGTGCAAGGGGTCTGTGATTGAGGTTCAATTTTTCGATGTTGCTCCCAATTTTATTGAAACACTTGGGATCGAATTAAGTGAAGGAAGAGGATTTATCCAGGATCCGAATTCAGATTTGCATGGAAGTATTATTGCAAACGAGGCATTGGTTAGAGAGTTTGGGTGGACATCGCCTATAGGCAAAATGCTTCCAGAATTTAGCAATAGACAAATTGTGGGTGTTGTCAGAGACTTTCATTCTCGCTCTCTGCACCATCAGATTGAGCCTGCTGTATTCGAGTTGGGACGTCCCGACCAATACCAATATATTTATGTGCGGATAAGTCCTGTAGAAATTCAACATACTTTGAATCTACTGAAAAAAAAGTGGACAGAATTGAATCCGCATATCCCGTTTCAATTCTCTTTTCTTGGCCAGGACCTGGATAGCCAATATCGAGCGGAAGAACGCTGGGGGAGGATAAGTAGATCAGGTTCTATATTTTCAATATTTATTGCTTGTATTGGAATTTTTAGCCTTGCTGCTTTAGCTATGAACAAACGGATAAAAGAGATAGGAATCCGTAGGATTCTCGGAGCATCCATTTGGAACGTTGTTTTTTTATTTTTTAGAGGGTATGTAAGGTTGGTTGTGGTGGCTAATCTTTGTGTATGGCCAATTGCCTATTATGCTGTAAGGCAATGGTTAAACGATTTTGCATACCATATATCTTTTCCAATCTGGGCATTCGCTATTAGTGGATTTCTGACTCTTTTTGTGACTCTTTTAACGGTGAGCTATCACGTTTTGAAAGCCGCGCGTTCGAACCCTGTGGATGCGCTTCGGTACGAATAAAACAACTAAAGTAGTTACCTCGTTTTGTTGACAAGTCATTGACAAGTCCTTAGTGCCACGGCCACGCAATATGAGACCAGTTCCCACAACTGGCCGCTGGTTGCCCGCCCAGTGTGAACGCAGTCTGGCTGGTAGCGGGGCACACGACGACTGAATACGCGGTTGCGAACGCCTCGCTTCTTCGCTCCACTCCGTCGTCGGCGAGATATGTCTTCAAGTCCGATGGTGTTGGGGTCCTGCCGCTGTTGTAGGTGTTTTCGAGGAGTTGCGCCAGGCGATTGTATCTGCTCCATGTGTCGAGTGGTCGCTTTTCTGTCTTCCTGCCCCCTCGTCCTATAACGGCGTGGTTTGTTCTCACGGCCCAATCTGTTTTGACTTTCGATAGTCTCCATTTCGAACATGAGCATTCAAAGATGGCTGCTTCATCTGTTTTGCCATCCGCAGCGATCAGGATCATACCTTCTGTTCTGTCAATTTTGTTCAGGAGACTCCGCACATCATCAATGGTTTCACATGTCTCCAGAGCTTCGACGATGAAGCCATACGTCGGTAGAATGACTTTTCTACTGTCTGGTTTATCAGTCGCCTTCAAGTGGTCAACATGTAGCCAGAGCTTCGCTTTATTGATGCCAGCGGTCGCCCATATATCTCCCGCAAGCCCGAAGCACATGGTTGGGATGCGTCCCTTGATCTCCAAGACGGTGATGTATCCCCATAGCTCGGGTACAAAGGTATCGTTGTTGTGACCAATCCAGACCTTGTCTTCGGACCGACAGATGATACTGCTACAGCCCTGACTGAGTGCCATTTCCTGATAACCCCAATATGCTATGCGCTCGAGCGATATTCCGCTCCCTTCAGAGAGGCCCCGAAATCTATCACATATATGCTGGGGTAGAGCATTGATCCACGCTACAGTAGGCGTTTCCGAGGGCTTAGCGCAGTTCTTCGCTGCCAGACTTCGGGCAGCAAGGTAGTCTTCAAGGTAGGTACCAAAACTACGGCCGAGGCTCTCGCCAAGACGGACGCCGGCAGAGTAGGGATCATCGGCCTCTATCCTGATTATGCGGGGTATCGTATCCATGATTTCTCGGTAGGGTACTTTAGGTAGATTACCTTCTGACGCGGCTTGTGAGTTGCTTTTGTTTCAGTTCCTTTTTCATAGAAATAAAATATTCATTAAAGCCCATCTGTCTCCAAAAGCTCTGGCCTGCTGAGTTAGTTGCCATGACATCAAGGGCGATAGATTGAACATCCGTTGGAAAACGCGTGTCTATCAGAATCTGGAAGGCTGCTTTACCCATGCCAAGCCGACGATGAGAGCGTTTAATGTAATACTGTCGGATATAAATTACCGCCTCATTTGGATCATAGTAGTCAGTACGCTCTTGATAGACAGAATAGCCTATTACCTGTCCATCATGTAGAAATACATCTACCGTCCATATATTTGTATCTAACCACTCGCGAAACCGGTCCTCGTATTCTTTCAATGAAAACGGATTCTCGCTACCCTGGTCATCCACGAGACAGCTATTCATTTTAGCCAACTGAGGTAAATCACTCAATTGTGCAGCGCGGACGGCGATTAACATGATATTCTCACAGTCATTTTTTTATCCTGCTGTGCAAGAAATCCATGCAATAGAACGAGCGGTTGTCCCTGTCCTACAACTTCATAAAAAATGCGAAATCCTGATTTTTAATGACTTGCTCCTTATTCAACAGTACTCCTGTTGATACGAATATGCCCGGGTTCAACGACAACAAAACAACCCACTAATTGCTGTTTCATATCGCGCACCAAATCCAAAATAACTTTGGGCAAGGTGCGACGGATATTTGAAGGGAAACGGATTAAGATTACGCCACCTGAAGGATGTGCATGGGCATAAACCAGTCGTCCAAAATCTTTGTCTTCTGTCAAAAGAATTTTGGCCTCGCTGTAAGCAAGGCCAATAATATCTTCATCATCTGCTGCGGGAGTCACTTCTGCTACAGCTATTACATTATACCCTTCATTCCGCAATGCTCTTACCACAGCAAAATCACAACTTTCATCGGCGAGGAAATCTATCAAGTCACGATCTCACGGGTGTTACAAAAACCGTTTCTTCATGGGCAAGTGTAGCGGCTGCATAATGCAATGCAGCGCGTATATCTTCTAATGTGAGCCGGGGATAAGCGTCAAGCAAATCGTCTTCTGATGCTCCTTCCCCCAGTTTTCTCAAAATCAGATCAACTGGAATGCGCGTCCCCTTCACCACGGGTTTTCCCATCATCACCTTGGGATTGATTTCTATGCGGTCTAAGTTAGGCATGGTATGTCCTCAGTTCTAAAATTAATCACTGATGTTACGCACCTGCATAATATCATGGGCCTGTCATTTTGAGCGGAGCGCAGCGGAGTCGAAAAATCTACTACCAACGCAGGTGGAACAGATGCTTCGGCTCCGTTCCACTCCGCTCAGCATGACACAAACACCAGACCTGCGTAACGTCAGTTAATCATTGAGGCAGTGTTTGTCTATCTGGAGATATAGTTTCTTATCAACTGAAAAATCTATCCACATTCCAAAAATTTGTCAACATTGTCCAGGCTATCGTAATCCATTCTATCAGATAAAACAATAAATGTTAGCGTTGAAATACCATTCAATTTTGTCTTTCGAAGAAATCCCCGGCCCAAATGAAATGACCAATACCGGCATTTTGAGCCGCCTGCTGGTCAATTTCTGAGTCTCCAACCAGAACTGATCGTTTGACATCGACAAAGTGTTTGTCGGCAAGGCCAGTGATCATGCCAGGGTTTGGTTTTCTATATGGTGATTCGACGTGCGGGCAGACCCAGTAATCTGTAATCAGGTCTCCGGTTGCGGTGTTGACCTGATCGATAAAGGACTTGGCACGCTCCATCGATAAGGTTCCCTTTTCTATACCCGATTGATTTGTAATGATAAATATCTCGTCAAAGTCCTGTGCCCTGTGCATGAGAACCTCAACGGTATTTGGCAGGAGTTCCACGTTTCCAGCAGCGTCCGTGAATATTTCATCATCTTCTATCCGGACGAGAGTCCCACCGAGGTCCAGGAAGAGGGCGTTATACATTGGGTCAGCCTGATTCGTTTTCATGTCATGAATCTTTAAATAGTAGTGTATGCAGGATATCTAACAATTCCGACACATTATACGCGTGTATATTTAAAGCGAGCAAGTAGTCCTTAACAGCTACAAGATCGCTTTCGGCGAATTCGGGAACGTGCTTTCTGTACTCATTCAGAAAGATCTGTCCCAATCCGATGTTCAGACCAAATAGATAGGTTAGCCCCCACGCGACATCGACCGCCGCAACGCCAAATCCAAGTTCGTCATTATCGATCAAGAAAAGATCATCTTGATTCATCAGGAGATTATCGGGGGTGAAGTCGCCGTGTGTCAGACGATGCGTAAGCGAAGAACGCGTCGAAGCATCCGATAATCGCGATATGGAGTCTTTGATCTCCTGACTTTCTCCGCGTTGTAAATCCCTATCATTTTGAAGGTATGCATGTAACTGATTGGGAAATCTATCTACGAATGTATCAATGTAGTAAAACTTGCTCAGGAGATCCGAATGAATTTCTTGCCCGAGGAGGTGGAGTTGTCCGAGCAATTTCCCCGCTGAGAAAGCTGTGTGCGCATCAGGAGAAAATGGTACGCCGGGAAGAAAGGACTGTATTTCGTAAAAGATGTTTTCTTCGTCTTGCCAGTCGGGTCCTTCTACCAGTGTTTTGCCAGAAGAATTAGCTATAAAGTCTGATACGGGGAAGCCCAGTTGCAGGAGTTGCTTTTGTATGTCCTGTGTTTGATACAGTGACTTGACGCCTCTTTGTTCGACGTGGCGACCCTTTAAGAGATAGGAGGTGTTGCGATATTCAAAGGCTGCTATAATGTCAAATGGACCGAAAGGCCATGCTTTTAATTTGACTGGATTCTCAATCTCAAAACGAGTGAGGATATCCAGCACAACTGCCGCGGGGAAAGGGGGCATTTCTCCATCTATCAAGCCGTGCCATGTCGGATTGCGATTAAGTAGTTTAGAAATCATCTTTGGAGATTTTGTCCTCGGATTCGATTTACACCTGGAGACGATTCATTTCGTTCAGGTAAAAAGTGTTGCTGCTGGTCTCGATGCATCACTGGCATAAAAGATTCCCGCTAAATAGCCTATTCAGCGGGAACTCGTTCATATCTTTATTGAAAGAAAAAATAAAGCTACTTTTCCTCTAAGGATAACAAGATTTGGCCGTTTTGAAGCGCGTACCGAAAAGCACGGCCAGGCTTTGAATTCTCAAATATAAGTGCACTGACAAGCACATTGGTGTCAAAAACATAACGGGCATTACCGTTCATTGAGGATGGACTCCAAAATTTCCGGCGTCATGCCTCGTTCTTGTGCTTTACGACTAATCTCACTCATAATTACTTCAAGAGGCCTTTTAGCTCGCCCTACTTCACTGAGTTTGAGACTAAGTAGGGCATCTAACTTGCGCTGTTCTGCTTCGGAAGCTATTTCATAGGCTTGAGCGGCTTCGGAACTAACGCGAATTTGAATCATTTTTGTTTCCATAGCGTACTCCATTGCCGTTCTTTTTCTTGAATGTGTAGAATCTGATCAAAGTTTACTATTACGAAGCACAATCACTTGGTACAGGTTTGAATCGGAGAAGTATTACAGATGACGACGAGCACTGTCTATGTCCTATTGGAGGTCGTCTCCGGTTTTTTGAATATAATGATAAATAACCTATTTGCAAATATCTGGCACAGGAAATTTCAGAATATCAATAGGTACTTGTTGTAGTACCGCCACATTAGATTGTGGAACATCTACGAGAATGATCCCATGCCAGTTGGCAATCTCAATAGGGTGAAAGTACTCAAGGTTTCTGAGCCACTGCCATAATGTGCGGAGAAGCGCCAAGTAGAGAAGGCTCTGCCTCAAGTTTCTGTATTGCATCGAGAAGTATCTCGCGGCGTTTGGGGTCTTCCAGTTGATCTTTTATATCTCCGAGCAACCAGGCGGCACTTTCTATGGCAAATGTCTGACATTGGGTGAATCCGCATTCAGTGATTTCGACAGTTAGTTCCTCTGGGCGATGGAAGTAGGCAGTGGTAAAGTAATCTTTGTTTTCGTCGGGGTTGCGATGTTGTCCGTCCTTTAAGTCACGCTCTACAATTGCTCGGAAGGCTGGATCGAGGATCGCTCCGGATCTTACTCCGTCAAGTAGAGATGCAAATCGCGTGATTGCAGCTGCAAACAGAAGTCCTCCAGGTTTTAGAACTCTTCTGGCCTCGCGAAGTGCCATTTTTCGATCTTCGGCCTTTGTCAGGTGATATAGCGGCCCCATGAGCAAGACGATGTCCATGGTTTCGTCTGACCATCTCAAGCTACGAGCATCGCCCTTCTGGATGCTTTTCAGGGGGTTCTTTCTTGCGCGTTCTTCCGCCTCCTTGAGATGTCGAGGGACGGGATCAACCAGATGGACTTTGTGTCCTTTCTCTGCGAGCCAGGACGAGTACGCACCTGGACCACCACCGACATCGAGGATGTTGGCGGGAGCCTGGGGCAAGTACCGTTCCAGAATCTGTTTCGAGCGTATGTACTCCAGGCTACCGGTGCCGTCATTGAATCGGTCAATTTCATTATAATAGGTTCCGTAGTAATTCAGGATGGATGGATCCATATTTGACAATATCTCCGGTTAGATAGAGTGCATCAGAGGTACTTTTGCACTTTTTTTGGGTTTATGGGTTCGCAGAGATAGATCGGGTAGTGGTTTTCCTGTTTGTTCGCGTAGGCCAGAATGTGATCTGTGACGTGTGGGAGCAATTCCACTTTTTCGAGATCAACGAGGGGGATCCATTTGACCGCTGTCTGATTGGGATCCGGTTTTTGTGGCATCCGGGGTTCTGTATCACCTGTGAGCTTGCACTCGAAGATCACTGTGAGTGAATGGCGCGTTCCTCCCCAGAATGCGTTTCTCTTCGGCTCGTATTCTGTAATGATGAGTGGCTGACCTATTTTGACGTCAGCGCAGGTCTCTTCTTGTATTTCTCTTTTAAGTGCTTCCTCCAGAGTCTCATCCGGCTCAACACCGCCTCCCGGCATGTTGTAATGAAGGCCCGATTCGTCATCGTATTCCACGAGCAGAATGGCGTTGTCTCGAAGAATAAGAGCTTTTATGCTGACTCTAATGTGTGTATCCATTATGATCTTTCCTTCAGTTCAATGTTATTTCGCAGCAATCGCGACCATCTCTACAAGTGTATTACCTTCGAGCCTGGCTTCTATACACGCACGCTGGGGCCAGTTGTAGGGACCGATCCAGGCGTCCCAAATTTCGTTCAGGATGGGTTTCCTGGACATATCTGTGATATAGATTGTGACGGAGAGGAGACAGGTCTTATCAGTTCCAGCCTCAGCGAGGTTTGTGTCTAACTGTTCGAGCACTTGCTGAGTCTGACTCTTGAAGTCTGCAGATAAGTCCGGCGCAATGACGGCTGTATAGAGGATGCCATTGTGTTCGACGGATTCACTGCGACCAATCGCTTTGCCCGGGTATCGTATGATGGTCATGAATCCTCCCTGATAGATAGTGTATTACAACGGAGATTTATCTTTTGACAGTTCTATCAACCAGAGGGTTTCTATATTGTACGGGAGGGTAAAGACTAATGCTCTAAAAAAGCCTTACAGAGAGTTCTGTAAGGCTTGATAAAACAATGGAGAAAACAACATTTTGGCGTTTTTTACTCGCTTTCTTCGAGTGCCTCCAGATCGGCCAAATCTTTTTGGCGACCAGTAAGACGTTTGTTTTTCACCAGTTGAGGTCGTCCGATATAAAAGACCTCAATGCCGCCATATATTCCCGTTTCCTTATTTTTTGCTACTTCTTCCCATGAGACACCTGTAATTGACGTAATTAGATCAATACGCACGGGAGGATATCCAAGTTGAATGACATGATCGGGCACGGTGAAGTCTGTCAATGTCAATTCCAGATTTCCGAATCCAAATTCCGATAAAGCATCTAAAATTCGTCGCGCATTTTTGGTTTCTGCCCGAATCAAAATGTCCAGATCCCCGGTGTATCGCGGTACACCATAATGTGAAAGCGCGTAAGCACCCACGATCACATATTCGACATCATGCGCGTTTAATAACGCGAGCAACTCTTTGAAGTCTTCCTGTACTTCCATGGTGTTGTCGCCTGAGATATTCTACGGCCAAGACCCGCTCTTCTGCGGGCCGACTTAGCCAATAGGCCAGATCTTCTTTTGCCTGGGAATGCGTTGTCAGGTTTCGTTTTTGAACGACTTTTTGTATCATGTGCTTTCTCCGGGATTCCATTGTTTGTATAAAGAAATATAGATAAAATTTCTCAAAAGACAATCATTTAACGGTGTTTAGCACAGGTCTTGAATAGCCCATGAAACAAGAAGTTATCCCCTCGTCTATTTCGCAGTAACCGCGTCTATTTTATCGTTTTTACGGTACCGCAATAGAATTTGTAATATCTATGCTGTCGCAATCCAAGTTCCTCATAGAACACGGCTGCGGGCGTTGCTTCATTGGCAATCAGGGATATGGATACGTCCGATTCTTCGAGTTTGTCGAGCAGATGACGCACCAGCCTTCGTCCATGGCCCGACCGCCTTTGATCTGGATCGATAAAGAGTTCTTGCATGTAGTAGTTGATTCGGTCTTGCCAGGGATAGCAGTATCCGAACATTGCGCCAATCACATTATCTTTGTCGAGGACGAGGAGGCAATGTTCGGGATCGAATTTCCAGAATCGGTTGAGGTAGTGGTGAGCTTGAGAGACACGCCACGATTCCTCGTACGGCCATTCGGAAAAGACCTTCACGTATAGACGCGCGCAATCTTCCAGGTCCTCTGATGTGATGGTTCTTATTATTATCTGGTTTGATATGTCAGTCATTGATCACCACCATTGCACATATTTGGGTAAGTTCACCTATCTAATTCTTCTATCCTCCATAACAGATTTGAGTAGTTCTATGCACTTATCCCGGTTCTGTCTATTACGATTACCAAATGCTGCGTGTGTTAAGGCAGTCCAACCTCGATTATCTTGTGCGAATATATTTGCTCCTGCATGCAGTAGAAGTTTTAGACCTTCGATATTTCTGCGTTCGGCAGCTACCATGAGTAGGGTTTTGCCCTGATCATTGGCAAGCGAGAAGTAGTCTGCACCCTGATCCAATAGCATTTTAGCACATTGCGTGCGATCATACAATAGCGCGAATAGTAATGGCGTTCTTCCCAATGCATCCCTTTTGTTAATATCGATTTTATTTTTTAACAATGTCTTTAATAATGTTATGTCACCCACGCCAGCAGCCAGATGTAGGATATATCTCTCATCTACGCCACGTCTCAAAACTGTTTGCACGAGTTCTGTGTCATTTGATTCAATAATTCTCTGAAGAACTGTTCTTTCATTTTCGTATATAAAATTGATTTCGCTAAGCGAAAAGTCTGCGTCCTGGTCCAATAGCATCTTAGCACATTGCGTGCGGTCATACAATAGCGCGAATAACAATGGCGTTCTTCCCAATGCATCCCTTTTGTTAATATCGATTTTATTTTTTAACAATGTCTTTAACAATGTTGTGTCGCCCACACCCGCAGCCAGATGTACGATATATCTCTCATCTACACCGCGTCTCAAAACTGTTTGCACGAGTTCTGTGTCATTTGATTCAATAATTCTCTGAAGAACTGTCCTGCCTCTTTCGTCTATGCTATTGATTTCGATTCCGTGCTTTAATAATAAATCTACCATTTCAAAGTCTTCCCGTCCCAGGGCTATAAGTACAGGAGGTACACCCTCACCATTGGGAGCCGATGAGTTAGCCCCATTTTTTAGCAAAATTTCAGCGCTGTTCACATGTCCTCTATTGACTGCTGCAATGAATGCTGTTTGGTCGAAATGATCTTTGGCATGAATATCAGCATGAGATTCAAGTAGCATGTTTATGATGTGATCATGGCCATTTAGAGCCGCATAGATGAGGGCTGTTCGTCCGAAGTTATCTCGCTCATTTATATCTACGCCTTTTTTTAGTAAGTTTTTTACTTTGGTGCTATCTCCCATCTGCGCCGCGATATTCAACTCACTCCCCATTATATTTTGTGTATTACAAAAAAAGAGAATTGAAAAACTTCCCAGGGTTCTCATGATGAATCTTGAATACATGATCTTTCTCCTTACGCGATATAATCTTTTGTACCTCGCCAAAAGCTGCTTCAAATTCCTGCTCTCGCCCTGGCTTCACGTCCAATATTGCAACTTCTAAAATCATTTTCTGTTCCTTTTGTTTATTGGGATGTCGGCCGACTAATTTCTCAATAATAAAAGATTCCCGCTGAATAGACTATCCAGCGGGAACTCATATTTGACAAGTACAAGCGCAGCGAGTATGAACACAGCGTATTGGTTCTTGATTTTCAGTCGCAGACTTTTATATTTCTATCTATAAAAATCGGTCGCTTCCATGCCGCCATCACTATAAGGATTTTAGCTATGAATAAAACGATAAAAACAAAAGTAACAGCCCAGGGGGTTTTGATCCCTCGGCAGTTGTTAGAAGGAATTGAGGAAGTTGAAATAAAAAAAGAAAATGATGTGATTACAATTATGCCGACGGGACAGATGAATTCCAACGGTAGCGGTTCACAGATCGATCCTATTTGGAACCTGGGAGAAAATCCAGTGGAATGTGGTATTTCAGATGCTTCCGAACAGCATGACAAGTATTTGTATGGCACATCTTCATGAACTCAAATATATTCTTTCTGGATACAGGTTATCTCATTGCCCTTGAAGCTTCTAACGACAAAAACCATACACGCGCAAAAAATCATTGGCAAAACCTTATTCGTTCACGTCCGTTTTTAGTGACCACTTCCTTTGTATTTGATGAAGTGGTCACTTTTTTTAATAGTCGAAATCGACATGATAAAGCAGTTGAAGTTGGCTCGCGTCTCTTGAACAGTCCTTCTATTCAGCTAATCCAGGTGGATGACTCTCTATTTCGCAAAGGTTGGGAATATTTCGAGCAACATTCAGATAAGCTCTACTCTTTAACTGATTGCATTTCATTTGTTGTCATGCAGCAACGAAAAATTCAGACTGCCTTAACATTTGATAGGCACTTTACGCAAGCCAATTTTTTAACCATTCCTTGAATCCCTAATAACCTTTGATGTAATGCCCAAACCTCGACCTCCCTCAGCTTAATGAGCAGAACTTGTCCGTTCTATGCTGAGTATCGATAAGCACCTGTTGGTGAGCACCTCCACATTGGATTGCTGAACATCTACGAGAATGAACCCATGCTGGTCGGCTACCTCAATCATCTGCGCGTTATAGACGAGCGTACGTTTCAAAAACTTATCGATCATCCTTTGTTCTTGAGGCAATTTCGAATGGTACAGGCTTTCATCGCGAATTCTCTGCTGAAAAACCGCCTCACTCGCTGTAAGCCATAATGCGGCAATATTGTCGAAGTCCAGGGTTGCTACAAGTTCGGGCCATAGCGCTGATCCTTCTATGACTAATCCCCCTTGGGAAGGATCGTCGATGTGAGACGCGACAATTTCCTCAACCTTCGGCCATACATTGACCCTGTAGTGGTGGAGCACATCCACGATCAGTTCGTCAACTGATAGGGAGAGATAGTGTTCCGCCACATGGTCTGGTACCTTTTCTGGCTCAGGTCTCCACGGCCGGCCGGGATGGCGGGCAAGTGTGTCTGTGGAGATTCGGTTCCATCCCAGATTTGCGGCTATTGACTCGGATAGGGCTGACTTTCCGGAGTGGGATGAGCCGCCGATGAGAATTACTTTTGTGTTGGGATGTACATCACGCATAATTTTTATTGATTGAGCAGGCGGGAAAAAATGCTCTCGAAGTCTTTGTCGCTCCGTTTATTCGTAACGCAGTGCGTCAACCGGATTTCTGCGCGCATTTTTTAAGATGAGAAATCCTACGGTGATCCCGGTAATGAACAGGGTTAACAATCCGGTTCCTGCGAAGATGGTGATTTCCGCTTGTGCTCGATAGGCAAATGATTCTAACCATTGGTGAATGCCCCAGTAGGCGATGGGGAGAGCAATCGCATTTGCTATAACGACCAGGAGCAAAAATTCTTTTAAGAACAAGCGCAAAATATCGTATTCTGACGCACCTAATACCTTGCGTATTCCAATTTCTTTTGTGCGTCGCTCAACCATGAATGATATCAGGCCAAGTAACCCCAAACAAGAGATGAGAATGGCCAATGCAGAGAATGCACTGAAAACCTGGCTTAACTGAATTTCTTTCGCATAGTTTGTCCGGTCCAGTTTTTCGTCTAAAAATGCATAGGTAAAAGGTCGCTCGGGTAGTAGTTCTTTCCACGTTTGTCCGATAAATTGAAGGGTTTCACGCATATTTTGAGGGGCAATTTTGAGGTACAGAAATTTTATCGAACCCTGTCGGAAGACCAGGGGAGGGATTTGATGATGCAGGCTACCCAAATGAAAGTCACCAATTACGCCTACAATTACACCGTCTATTCTGCCTGCACGGCCAAATCGCTTGCCGATAGGTTGATCCCAGCCTATCATTTTTACGGCGGTTTCATTCAGCAAATATTTGACTGGTGAATCTCTGTCTTGATAGCGATCCCCTATGAACAGATTCCGGCCTTGAACGATATCTACCCCAAAAAAGTCAACATACGATTCGTCTATGTCGAACTCTCCAAATCGCCATTCTTCTGACAAGCCTTCAGCCTGATATACATTCAAGGGCGCAGGACGATCCTGTGGAAACCTCGTCGCTGTGGCTGATAGGACATTTGGGTGCTGTAAAAAGATCTGTTTCACTTCCTGATAGCGACCTGCTAAGTTTCTGCCCTGTACATCTCGCGCCTTCCAGATTATATCTAATTCAATCACCTGTTCTTTCAGAAATCCAAGGTCTTTCATTTGCATATATTTGAGTTGCTTGTGAACGATAAAGGTAAATGCGATTAGAATTGCCGCCAATCCAAATTGAAAGACCACAAGCCCTTGCCGAAATCTGAATTTTTGATTTAGTCCAGTTGTAGATTTTCCCGAAAGTACCTGGATAGGTCGAAAGGCGGACAGGTAAAACGCCGGGATGCCGCCAGCCACAATGCCTATTATCAACACGACTACAGGTCCGATGACATAGGAGATTGGATTGTGTTGTGGGTTCAGGGTGAGGTCTTTGGCAACAAAGGCATTAAACCCGGGCAGTATCAGTTCCAGAAGACAAATAGCAATGATACTGCCTATCAACGTCAGAAGCATGATTTCAAAGAAAAACTGGAATATTAACAGCCCTCGATGCGCGCCCACCACTTTGCGGACGCCTACTTCGGTTGCCCGAGAAATTGCCCGCGATGTCGTCAGGTTGATAAAATTAACGCAGGCAATAACGAGTACGATCAGGGCAATAATGGATAGCAGATAAATTTGATTGATATCGCCATAGGCCGGTCTGCCTGCGTCTTGCGAAAGGTGGTCGCGCATGCCAAAATCCTGTGCCGAATACAGGTGCATCCTGTTCATTGCCTGTAAATGGTATGCATTGTTTTCCGCAACTGTATCGCCCATGTAGCGCTTCATAATTTCCGCGAGTTGCATTTGAAATGCTACTGGGTCTGCTTTTTCACGTAACAAAACATAGGTTTCAATAGCGCGATACTGTGACATAGGGCGCCACTCTGTCCAATACCTGAGAAAATTAGGTATGATACGCGAGACGTGCGCCGTGAGTAGTTCAAAATGTAATGAACTATTCGCAGGGGGATCTGAGACAATGCCCGTTATGGTATAGATGGTGTCGTCTCGATCCCCATCTATCCGAAGTTGCTTGCCCATGGGATCAACCCTGCCAAAAATTCTGGACGCTGCGGATTCTGTCAAAACCGCTGTCCCTGCACCTTGTAAAGCTGTTTCTGGGTCTCCTTTAAGAAATGGAATGGTGAATACATTTAGAATTTCAGGATCGGCAATACAATATTGGAGGTCGAAAAGGGTGTCTTCATAACGAACAAATGTTTTAAACCAAAAGGTTCGGATGGCCTGTTCAGCAGCGGGAATGTCTTGTACAATAGCAGGTGGCAGGGCACCCGATGTACGATAGCTGAATATGCTGTTATCCCCGCTTTTTAACTCGCGGAGTACTCTGTAGATGCGGTCGCGTTTGATATGATGTGTGTCAAAATTGAGTTCATCTTGAACGTAAAGCAGTATCAGCGCTGCACACGCCATGCCGATGGCCAATCCCGATATATTGATGAGCGAATATACCTTGTACCGAAACAGGATTCGGATGGCGATCGTTAAATAGTTTTTGAGCATTGGGGTTCTTCCGTGAACAGAGTCAGGCGCATTGCCTGTTATTTTGCAAAAATGCTTGTACGCTCACATCGGAAAAGAAAAAATATTTTAATGTGCCACGCAGCTCGAATCCCAGACTTCTGTATAAGTGCTCACCCAGGCCAGTTGCTTGCAAAATGCAATAATTGTATCCCAATTCTTGCGCCTCGTATATGCATCTTAACATCATCTCTTTGCCCATACCGCGATTTCTCAATTCTGGAATGACAGATACAAAATAGATCCCAGCTACACCCGAGGATAAGAAGGTCATAGACGTAGCTACCACCTTGCCATCATTTACACCAGAATAAAATCTCACTTTTTCCCCATTCAATAGGGAACCAAATATATCCCTACCCAGGTAGGGATTGAACGATCTTAACGCGACGTCAATCCATAGTCCAAAATCTTCCTGGTTCTTTATCTCAAAAATATCCAGCTCATTCGGCGTTGCAGAGCTAAAGTGTTTTGCTTTTAGATCAAGAGCCATACAAGATCTCTCAACCAGCATCTGAAAACCGTTTCTTTTTAGACACTCACCCAAATCATTTGGTTTTGCTTGATTGCCTACTTGCATGACCGGTGGTGCGTCTAAGTCCCTAATTTTTTTGATAATCTGTGAGAGATGAAGAGATATGGACTGTGGTTTAAATTGTGGCCTGAAGATGAAGTTAGGCCAATAAGGTCTGGCAATTACCCACGAAAAGTCTTCTTGTACGAATAACTCCCCTTTGTCCAGTTTTCCTATTTCGGTATATAAATCGTATAGATTGTTCTCCGTAGCGTGCGAGAGTAGTTCAAGATCGGCTTCAGACAGAATATTATCCATGTGTAAATAGCCCTTTCAGCCTGCGGTAGAGAGACTTGATCTTCAAAGTAGTCTTTGCCTCTCCATTTGGCAGCATGTGCATCGCCAGTGGCGACGCCTGCACCTTGAGGCGAATCTTGAAACTGCTTGATTTTATTATGACAGTTCGGGATTTGGCTGACGCAAACAGCACTTTAGTAAAGGTTATTAAACCCTTGATAGAATAAGGAGTCTCCGTTCTGCAATGCGAAAGGATCGATTGAATTGGAGCAGGCGAGCGGTTGCGCGACCTTTTGGCGATAGTGGATGAATATTTCCAGATACCTGCAATACGAAATGATCATCCCAAATATCCTGGCGAGGATTGAACAGCGAGGTGATAATCTCTGTTTGTGGATCAATAGAGGCTATGTCGCTTCCCTTGTATTTATTACATATTGAACATGAAAGCGCGAGGTTTTCAGAGATTGTTTGCCCGCCGTGTTTTTGGGCTATGATGTGATCAATTTGGTGTGTAGAAAATGAAAATGATTGTGGAATGAGACAGTATTCGCATAGTTCGTTTGCGCGTTCAATGACTTGACTACGCAGATTGGTGGGAATATATGATGAACTCATTTGGTCTTGAGCTTTAAGGCAGCGTTGGCTTTGGCTAAGCGTACCAGATGTTCCAGGTATTCATAATGCGTCCACTCTCTTTCTTCTTCGGGCTCCAATCCTTCCGTGCGATTTTTCTTTAGCAAAGCATCAATCCGTTTTTGTAAGCTATCTGATGGACGAAGCTTTATAATTTCTTCTGCAGAAGGAAGGGCGATCAGCTTTTCTAAGATATCCGAAGCATCTTCAAAGGTCGAATGCGTATTTGCATCAATTTTGCGAAGTCCAAGTTCTATAATTTCGGTGTGATCTTCTCTATCGCGCAACCGCGCGGCCAGATCATCGGGAATATCCATCGTGATTTTCATGATAGACCTCTTGATGTTTGCGGCGCAATACGGCTATTTTCCTATAAAATAATGAATAATAACCGTTTTTCAAGGCTGAATTTTTTTCAGAAGTGTCTGATTACCCAATTGAAACGCCGTCAACTTCAATTTTTTCTCCGACCTGTCCTATTTCAGTGAAATACTGTTCATAAAAGTCACTGGGCGATAAACCTGAACGGGTCAACATGTCGTATATCTCTCGGCGATTCAGATTCGGACCCAGTGTCCATACTCTGTCCTGTACGCAAGAAACGCCCGTGATCCCACGCAGGGCATCAGCGATTCTTCGGCGATGCCACCACGTAAACGGTTCGGGCAACTGATCTGGACTGAAATAGCCGACATCTAAAACCTCGTTCACTTGAGCTACCGGTTTGTCATTCTTCGGAATGGCTGCATAAACGATCGCATGGTCACCGCCTGAGCGCCAGTTTGGGCTTGAGTATATACCAACCAGGCGTACGAGCTGGATGTCGATCCCCGTCTCCTCTTTGACTTCGCGTATCGCCGCTTGTGCAGTCGATTCACCTGAATCAATCGCACCACCGGGCAATGCCCAGACCTCGACATCCTTCCGCTTAATGAGCAGAACTTGCCCGTCTGAGACAACTACTGCACTGGCTCCAAAATTTGGCACTGGTTTTTTCCCTTTAATATTTTCGAGTCTTCTATTAATTCAAGTTTTTTGGCCTCTCCCCGAATCCTTTGTGTTTTGAGAAGATGCCAGCAATTTTAACCCGCGACAGCGGTTGAACAGAGTCAGATTTCATTCATTTCGCAGGGCATCAACGGGATTGGCAGAGGCCACTTTGAGTGCTTGATAGCTCACGGTCAACCAGGCAATAATAAATGATGCCCCACCCGCCAAAACAAAGACTTCTAACCCTATATTGATGCGATAGGCAAACGCGTTCAACCACATTGTCATAAAGTAATAGGCTAAAGGTATGGCCAATACAAACGCAATCACCACCAATTTGATAAACTCTCTGGACAGCAGTAAAATCAAATTGGTAACGGAAGCACCCAATATCTTTCTAATCCCAATATCTTTGGTGCGCTGTTCCGCTGTAAAAGACGCCAAGCCAAATAATCCCAAACAAGAGATAAAAATTGCCAAAGCTGCAAAAGTGGTGGTCAATTGTCCCAGCATCTTTTCCCTGCGATACATCCGCTCAAAGTCCTCATCCATAAACCGATATGCAAGTGGATAGTTGGGGTTGAATTTTTTGAAAACCTTTTCCAAATTTGCCAATGCCCCGGCTGTTTGCCCTGCCCTGGTGCGTATATAAAGCTTGTTGAAAGTGGCTGGATCAATACGAATAATCAGCGGCTCAATCGACGTATGTATCGAACTAAAATGAAAATCTTCAACTACGCCAATTATCTTACCTTCATCTCCCCAAAATTTCAGCGTTTCGCCAATCGGATTGTCTATTCCCATCACATGTGCCATTTGTTCGTTTACAACATAATTTGAGGAATCGGTTGCAACCGCCTCAGAAAACGCTCTGCCGTGTACCACTTTCATTTTCATAGTTTCAACAAAATCAAAATCGGCGTTGATAATGTGAAATACAATTTGGGACTCTGGGTCTTTCCCATCCCATTTGGGATCGCTCGTTGAATGGCTAACAGATAGTGGATTTTGGCTGGATGCCGCTACGCTTTGAATGCCGGGCTGGCGCAGAAGTTCTTGCTTAACTGTTTCCAATTGTTGCTTTATTGGCCCTTCCAAACCAACAGACACCACATTCTTACGGTCCAGTCCCAGATTTTTGCTGAGGATATAATTTATTTGCTCATAGATCGTCAGTGTGCCAATAATCATCAAAATTGCCAATACAAACTGAAAAATCACAAGGTTTCGGCGTAGAAAAACAGCACCCGATCCCGATTTCAACGAACCTCGCAATACACCGATTGGGTTAAAACCCGACAAATAAAATGCCGGATAGCTCCCTGAGATTAGGCCTGTTACTAATGTAATACCTGAAAAGACCGGCAAAATGTGTATATCCAACCAATCAAGTGTAAGTTCTTGGTCTGTCAGACTGTTAAATGCGGGCAAGAAAATTTCAACCAAGCCTAAAGCCAAAATTGAGGCAAAAACCGTTATCAACATCGACTCGCCCATAAATTGACCTATGAGTTCCCGCTTACTGGCTCCTACGGTTTTACGAACGCCAATCTCTCGTGCGCGCTGAGTAGATCGCGCTGTAGCCAAATTCATAAAATTAATGCAGGCAATGCATAAAATAAACACCGCAACAAATGTAAATATCTGCACATACTCAATACGCCCTCCAACTGACTTGCCATTTTTAAACTGAGAATACAGGTGCATATCCAATAAGGGATGCAAAAAAATCGTGGCAGTTGTCCCTTTGTAATGGTCTAAGAGGACGCGCTCGATCTTTGTGTTTACATCTTCCAGGACAGTATCCTCTCGCAGTCTCACATAAAGTTGCAAACTGCTATTGCCCCAATGCTCAAGCCACTTGTTTTCGGCGACATAATCTTCCATTGGAAGCACGAATTCAAAACGCAGAGAGGAATTGCCCGGTACATCTCTAAATACTGCTTTAATAGTAAATTCTTTGCGATGGTCAACCGTCAAACTTTGTTCGAGAATCGATTGACTCGCCCAATCTGGCCCAAAATATTTACCAGCCAATTTTTCTGAAATCGCAATGGTATTGGGTTCTGACAATATCGTTCGAGTATCACCTTGCAAAAGTGGGAATGTAAAAACATTAAAAAAAGAAGGACTGGCATATATACCAGCTTCTCGAAATAATTGATTGCCTTGAGATAAGAGATGTCTTTGCCGGGTTATTAAAATAGCGTGGGTAATCTCTGGGTATTCTTCTACTAACACTTTGGCAAGTGGCATGGGAGCAGAAGACCAGGTATAGATTTTGTCATTTGCAGAAAAATTACGCATCACCTGATAAATCTGCGTGCCTTGGTTATGAAATCGGTCATACGTAATCTCCTGCTTTATCCACATAAAGATCAAAAAACTACAGGCCAGCCCAACAGAAAGCCCCGCTATGTTGATAAATGAATATGTCTTCTGTCGCGAGAAATTACGTAACGCAGTTGTGAAGTAGTTCTTGAACATCACATCCCCTTTCACTCATAACGCAGCGCGTCAACTGGATTGGCGCGTGCAGCGCGGATGGCTTGAAAGCTGATGGTGCAGAATGCGATCAAAAGTATCAGCAGGCTTCCGGCGAGAAACACGCCTAGATCCAGGTCGATTCGGTAGGCAAAACGGTCGAGATAGGACCGGGTGAAGAGATAGGCGGCGGGCCATGCCAGCAGGCTTGCGACAATGATGATTACTGCAAATTCCCTCAGAAGAAGAATTAGAATATCGCCAGATGATGCCCCAAGGACTTTGCGAACGCCGATTTCTTTGGTGCGAACTTCTGTGGTATAGGCAATCAGACCCAAAAGACCGAGACAGGCGACAAAAATGGCCAGGCTTGAAAGATAGGTGAAGGCTTGCTGGGTACGCATCTCGCCGCGGTAGAAGTTGTTTAAAAAATCATCGACAAAGAGGAATTTGAAGGCGTGAGCCGGCACAAAATCCTTCCAGACTGATGCGAGAAAATTCAGTGTTTTTGGCAGGTTGTCCATACGCACTTTGACGGTGACGTAATCGTACCAGGGTCGATATACAAGCATCAGGGGCCGCACGGGATTGTGCAGACTGCTGTTGTGAAAGTCTTTAAAAATACCGACGACAGTGAAATTTCTACCCCAAACGCGCAGGACGGTACCTGGTTTTGCGTCATCCAATGTCTGAGCGGCTGTTTCATTCAGGAGTAAGTTTAATTGGTCTTTGTCAGTTAAGGCCAATGGCCTACCGTCAAGGATGGGGATGTCATAGACCTCGGTAAATTTGTGATCCACCGACAGGTAGTGGACATTCATGGAATCTGCGTGGTCCAGCCGTCTGACCAACGAGCGGTCAGTATTATTTTCATAACCGGGCGGAGCCAGCGAAACAGTCGCGCCCAAAACGTCGGCACTTGTTTCAAAACGGTCTCGAATGCTTTCAAAGTGCTCACGCAAGCGTCGATCTTCTTTAATCAGGGGCATTGTAATTAAGCCCTCTTTTGCAAACCCCAGGTCGCGTGTGCGGATATAGTTTGTTTGCTGCCAGGCAATGAGGGTACCAATGACGAGGGCTACCGAAATGGCAAACTGAAAAGTTACCAGACTTCGCCGAAGCTGGGATCGTCTGCCGACCTTCTGCCCTGATCCCTTTAGAACTTGCACAGCAGCAAAGGATGATAAGAATACTGCTGGATAGATACCGGCGGTTAAGCCGACAAAGAGCGCGAGCAATGCAGCACCGACGACGGACCAGGCATTTAGCTGTAAGGAAGAAATGAGCAGGTTGTTCACTATGGGAAGGGTAAGCTCGACAATAGCGAGTGCCAAAATAGCCGATATCCCGGCGAGGAGAATTGTCTCTCCGAGAAACTGAGTGACAAGCTGGCCCCGTGTGGATCCCACGGCCTTGCGCACACCAACTTCCAGGGCGCGGTTCGCTCCCCGCGCTGTGGATAGGTTTACGAAATTGACACATGCCAGTGCCAAAATGATTGCCCCTACAAGGCCAAAAGTATAGCAGCGGTTGATGTCCCCCTGCACAAGACCGTCCTGCTGGTCCAACACATCCATGTGTAATTGGAAATCGCGTTGGGCATATAAATGCTGACCACGCAAGGGCATGAGGTCGTAGGTGTCACGCGGATCTGCACCATTGCCCAGATGGCGGCGTGCAAATTCATGGAGCTTGGGGCGAAGAGATGACAGGGAAACATCATGCGCGAGCCGAACAAAGGTTTTTAGAACGAGGAATTTTGTTGTGGGAGACCATTGCCTTCCCCATGGTGGACTTCCGGGACCAGAGGTTCCTTCATAAGTGATTAACAGGTCAAACACAAACTCACCCGATGTGGCAGTTGGCTGGTCGCGGAGAATACCGCCGATATAGAAGTCGCCTTCTACCCACTTGTAGTAAATCTTGAGGGTTTGACCAATAACGTCTGTGGTGCCAAAGAGCTTTTGTGCAAAACTTTCGGTGATATAGACGGATCCAGGCGTTAATTCGGGTGGCTGGCTTCCGTCAATCAAGGGAAAGGTGAAAAAGCGCAGGAAATTGGGATCGGCAACGGTGCCGCGCACATCGAAGCCGCGGTCTTCAAGACCAGCCCACATAGGCCGAGTGATGAAGTGGGTCATATCTTCAATTTCGGGCAATTCATCAACAAGTGTGGAGCCAGCCCGATATTGAGTGCCGAATGGATAGTATGGGAGGCCGCCACCTGATGGGTGTACAAGCCGCATTACGCGATGAATGCGGTCTATGTCCCGATGATAGGCGTCATAGCTGAATTCGTGCTGCAAAAACAGACCGACGAGGATACAAGCCGCCATCCCCACGGCAAGGCCAAGGATGTTGACGAGCGTGTAAAGGCGATGCCGAAAAAGATTGCGGAAAGATGTGCGGAGATAACTCAAGATCATTTTGGCCCCCGTCTTGACGCGCAGCATAACCAGTGATTATTTCTTACCCGAAGCTATGAATATCCCGATACTGGCAAACTCGCTGCCACAACTCGACTGCGCTTCGCAACACGTACCGATGCTGTCAATACGTATTTCTGTCAGTCCCGCTCCCTGAAACCATTCTGCGATATCTGCTCTTTTGAAACCCATCCAGCGATCGTGGTGTTCTTTTCGCAGGAAGTCAAATTCGTGTTCATCCAGGTCCGTGATCACCAGTTTACCGCTCGGCTTCAGGATTCGGACCATTTCTGCGATTGCTTCTGGCGGGGATTCAACGTGGTGGAGATACATGTTGGCAAAAGCATAGTCAACTGTTTCATCAGGAATGGGTAAGTTTTGGGCTTGTCCAACGCGATAGTCAATTGTCTCAATGTCCGCAAATTTTCTTTTCATTTCTTTCAGGATTGCTTCAGACTGATCAACTGCGATGACCTGAAGGCCCGCCTGTATCAGACCTTCAGAGATAAAGCCTGTGCCTGCGCCAATGTCAGCGGCAATTTTGCCTTTTTGGACGGTAGAAAGTGCTGTCACTCTGACTTCATCGGAGAAGAAATTTTCGCGCATTTCGTCCCAGTCCTGGGCAACGCGATCAAAATAGTCCTTACTGTTCATTGGTGTTCGTTCCTTTCTGCAAAAGATGGAATCTGAATAGATGTGTTTGCCATCTCGACAAGGGGCTTTGTTGCGTTTGATTGAACAGCTTCAAAGAGGCTCGAGCGTCCAGGCTTTCAGATGGTTGCAACGGGTTGCAGAAGGTGTATTTGAGTCCACCTCTATCTTCTTCAAGCGCGTATGATTCCAAACAGTGCATCAGGTCTGGTCGCTCAAGATCAAATGGAACACAATCCGTGGTCGCCAGAACGCCTTCGTGATGGAATCCCGGGACGTCTTTCTCCAAATTGGTGATCCGCGGCATGCCATACTGGTAGGAGATACTGAGGAATACACACCCTCCGCTTACAAGGAACTCTCTGGCACCGCGCAGAACGATTCTTCTGTACTCGAATCCGTCATCGTTCTCACTGGACGGTGGGTTGGCCAGGATAAAATTCACTTTTCCTTTCAGGCTTTCCAGTTCACGGCGATCCGTGTTGGAAAACGGCTCGAAGGCGTTAGAGCGCATGAATTTAGTCTTGGCTTCGACCCTGTTCAACCGCGCGTTCTCGCTGGCTGTCGCTACATCTTCTTCAGAGATGTCAAATCCAATTATGCGGTTCACTTCAGGGATCCGACTGGCAGCGATGGAGAGACATCCTCCTCCGCATCCCCAATCGATCCCAATGCCGTGAAGCAGGTGTTTGTGTACACCAATTGCCTCGATTGAGATACGAGTGGCTGGGGTAATAGGAGACGTTTCGGGTGGATGCTGAAGCGTGATTTCGCCAAGGCCATACGTCGCATCGTCTCTTAGAGTGGTCTGGTGTGATATGTGTTTCATCGGGTCTTCTTTCTGCGAGGTAAGTACTATATACATTACGTTATGAAGCAAAAATTATGCCAGAAAATCCAAATATTGAAATTACAACAAGTTACGAAAATCACCTGAATTTCGCGTCTAAAAAAGTGTCTGATTTTGATACAGTGGTGTCCGAAAATGAACACTTGGGCGAGGAGAAATGTTAGTTGTGAAAAATTCGTGAACCTTATGACAAAAACTGAATCTATTGTATGAACGCGCGAATCGGAGTACTCTGATGACAAGCGACAAGACGTTGGTCGACAAAGCCTGTGGTGGCGATGAGAGAGCATTTGCCGATCTGATTAACCAGCACCGATCTCTGGTGTTTGGGGTTATATGGGCCGTGCTGCAAGATGCTGATGATACCGAAGATGCCACGCAAGAAACATTCATTCTTGCCTATCGGAATCTCAACCAGCTCGATGATGTTGGCAAATTCTCATCCTGGCTTTATACCATTGCGCGTAACGTGGCTCTCAAATGGGTGAGAAAGCGAACCCTTGAGGCACGGGGATTATCAAGGGTGCAGGAATATCAACAGCTTGAGTTTATGTATCCTGAGAAAAGGGTGGAACCACAGTACGCATCTGATCTGAAGCGGGCTTTCAAATTGCTCTCTCCAGCGGATCGCATGGTTACTACGCTGTTTTATCTGGTCGGATTACATCAGAATCAGATTGCCAGTATCCTCGGTATTCCGGTGGGTACTGTCAAGAGTCGGTTACACAGGTCGAGGAAACAACTCAAAAGGAGGCTTTTAGTCATGGAAAATGAAACACTTGTAGATCAGGAAAATCAGGAGGATTACGGGCGCAGAGTCATTAGCGGAATGAGAGGGGTTATCCACTGGCAGAAATTGATCCAGGGTGATGGATTGGCAGATTGGCGACCCGCAAAGGGATATACCGAAGCGTCTTTGCATCGCGTTTGGACGCGTACGGATGATGGTATCGTGGGTGAAGCAGGCCCCTCAAGTGACAACGATTCCCCGCTTATCACAGGTAATTCTTCCTGGGGAAGTTATGAACTGTCGCTTCTCATTACGCCCATTTCTGGCGGCAATGCTCAGGTTTTCTTCCGAATGTCCGAGGACGAGCGGGGCTGGTATTTGCTGGATTTCTTATTGGGCTGGCAGGCTGTCGCCATTAGCAAGGTTACTCCAGAGGGACTAACAAAGCTCAGTGTGGTCAATTATCCCATTGAGCATGGACAGGAATACGATGTACAAATTGCCGCCCGGGGCGCGTCTCTTACTTCATATATTGATGGTAAGTTGGTCAATCAGGTGACCGATTTTAGCTATCAATCTGGACCGATCGCGCTGAATGTGTGGGAATGTAAAACAGCTTTTCGAGACCTCCGATTCCGTCACTTGCATTGAAGCGCATACTAAAGAAAGGGACCGAGTGATCGGTCCCCTTAGCCCTGAGTGCGCTTGTCTCTGAAACAGGCTATTCCAAATATGATTGTAGCTGCTATGAGTATTCCCAGAGTCCATTTTGGAGGCAAGGGCAATGCAAAAGATACAAGTAACAATATAAAACCACCAAGAGAACCTATAAAACGACGCAAAGACATTTGACCTTTCCGCCATTTGATATATCCCACTATTTGCCATGCAATCAGAACGCCTATAGCAAGGATCAGCAAGAGCGTCTTCATAGTTTTCCTCTCATGAAATAGATTACCACCCGTGAATCCCGTGCCCTTGCTCGGGGAACCAGATTACATCTACGAGGAATGCGATTCCTATTGCAAATACAAACCCCACGATTAATCCATAACAACACGGGCGCACCCGCCGGTAGAGCAAGATCCCTCCGAATTGTAGCACCAGCAGCTTGGCCAGCCATACTAAGAAAATGTCCAGAATATAAATGCGCATGTACCAGCTATACATCACCATCAATCCCATGGGATGGATGGGCCACCAGGGGATCCGCGCCTGAAGTACGGCAAATATTAGCGCACCCAGGGTACCCAATAAATACACGCCGGTCTTTTCTATATCTGGAACAGATCGATCCGTATCGCCAACTGCTCCGGCGATGATATTGTACCGTTCTCTCGCCGAACCTTCTAATGCCCAGGAATGAAAGCTGGCACCGCCCCAGTTATAACACAGCCAGACCGTATAAGAAGCGCCAATGATCACACCGAGGAGTACGCCGATCCAGATCAATCGGTTTGTCTTTGTGGATCTCGCCATCGTCCGTTCTATATTGGGTAGCGCCGTTGGTACGCGCCAGCCCGCCAGCAAACGGTGATTGACCATATGCGTGCTTACCAGCGTGGGTGTGGACATATTGCGCGTGCCCACAAACATATCGCCCAGTATGGTTGTTCCTCCTGCCCAAAAGGGAAATAAATAGGCGAAACCTGTGGCAGCCACAAGCTTCATCGATACAAAAAGGCCAATCCAGAATGCTGCCATCCACAATATCAGTGTTGATGGGCTGTTTCCGGACTGATAAAGCCAGAATGCCATATAGATCAACCCACCCGCAAGCGCCAGCAAAGTGCTACGCGGAGACAGGATCATTGTCTCGGAGGCTTCTCCTGCAACTGGGCTGCGAACCTGTCTCCAGACGCGTTTCAGATGCCCGCGTGCTGCCCATATCGCCCAGAGAGCCAGTCCCAGCATTGCCCCGTTCGAGAAAAGATTCACGATGACGCCCGCATCGGCTTCTTGCCCGCTCATACCCACTGTGAACCCCACGCGATTCATGGCGTATTGTGCCCCCAGTCCTACGAGATAAACCGACCAGATGCTGAACAGGATGTTCAGGTCGCACAGAAAAGTAAATCCCATTAGCGTGGGCAGGATGCGGTAGGAGAAGGCAAATGGCGGCAAGTACCGGGATAGGGGCGCGCCTCTGCGTCCGGTTCGTCCGAACATGGGGTCAAAAATTGCAATGCGGGGAAAATCGGGGATGAAGTATTCTCCGATGTTCCACAAGAGGGGTATTGCTGCGATAAAAAATCCCGCCCAAAATGCCTTGTTTTGCATAAAGGCAGGCCACCCCGGTTTTCGATCAAATCCTTCGGTGAGTTCCAGGGATACTTCGGCGAGGGGATAGACCAATCGCTCGTGTTGCGCCCATTGTTTTTGAAATAATGCGGTTAATCCCAGGCCAATGGCTGTGATTGCCAGGGCGATGGACCCCGCCCAAAAAATCGGTCCCAACCACGCGCCCCAGGGCACGCCGGACCATATTCCCTGATAGAAGCCATCGACTACACCCGGAGTGTTTAACGGCAGCATCCAGTTGGGCAAATCGTCAAAGTACAGTTCTTCCCATCGGTTCTCCGGCGAGGCAAAATAACGCGGCGCAGCCATCATGCCGGCCCACTGTGTTGCCCAGTTAAAACCGGCAAACAAGCCGCCGACCCACAAGAGGCAAAATAGCACCCGCATCTCTGTTGCGGACAGGGACAACTGGGGCCAATAACGTTTCAATACCGAATTGCCCAAAAGCCAGAATACAAAGGGCAATAATACGGTCATTGGCAGATTGGACATTGCCAGGAGACCGGATCGCGTGCTCAACTCCACATAGGTTGACATCGCACACGCAAATACCAGCGTACCTACCATCGCCAATACAGCGGTCTTGCGGACCGGGTTCTCTGTCTCTAAAGTTTCAACGTTTTGTAATTGAGCCATGAATTGATAAAGAGGGAAGGGTTATGACGCGAATACCGGGTATATACATACGGCAAAAGATAGATAAGGCTCAAGAAAAAAATAGGCGCCGACGGATAGATACACCCGATAGGCGCCTGTTAAATGGTGGTGCCAGCCCCCAGCCCCTCTCTTATTTATCTGCGTTCATCTGCGTCATCTGCGTCATCTGCGGATCCATATTGAAAACTCACCGCTCTACTGGTTTGTTCACCGCTCACGAGATCCGTAATCTGTATCTCCAGCACATTCACACCGCGCTTGACCTTTTGTAAGTCCAGTTCGACGTATTCGCGCGTGCGCGTATCCGTGCCCACCTGTTCGTAACTCACGGATACCTGCGGTTTGCGGTATTTGATAAACGAACTCAGTCCCGTGGCGACCGAACCCAGAATACCAGATATCGCTCTGGGGTTGTATCGAACCAGATATTGCACTTTATAGCGGGTCTGTTCAAATTCGTTCTGTTTCAAATTGTAGAGTTCAAAATAAACGTAAACCTTTTGCGATCCGGCATACGCTCGAGAAGGCATTGGCACGACCCAGATATCTTCCTTCAAAAACCGGATATTCGACGGCTCCTCGCCGATATCATAAGCCAGTTCAATATCGCTAAGCTGTAGCGTTTCCTGCGCGTAATCCCGCACATCCACGGCCTGTTTATAAAGCCCCACCCGCCCCGAATTCATATCTTTGAGTTGTATCTGAAGCTCGTATTTGCCCGGCGGAATATTCAGTGTCAATACATCGGGCACAAATACGCCTTTGGCCCGGCTAAACCCCTCGTTTTGGGGACGTTCGTACAAAAAGACCTCGGCTTCTCTGTAAATATGCGTATGACCCGCGTCGGCCAGTGCCAATGCCGCCTGTACCCGGATATAGTCCTGTTCTTCTGTCTGTCCGATTTTCACCTCTGCGGGCGGTACGCCGTAATAGACTTCCAGCGTGGTCTGCTCGCCGGGTCCTTGAAAAGAGGCCAGGTCGTAAAAAAAGTGCAGCGGGGCTTTGCCTATTCCCGGGCGGTAATAATCAGGCGTCTCGTCCTGGACCCGTTCGAACATCACTGCTGGGGCGTATTCGGTCAGGCGTCCGACCTTGCTGATGACCCGTTCTCCTGTAGGCGTGGTTGGCATTGGGGCAAATTCAAATCGGCCACTGGACAGTTCGTCGGTAAAGGTGAACTCCACGCCGCGCCCGAGTTGTGTGTAGGTCCAGGCCTCCCAAGGTACAGCCTGTAATTCTGAGTCGAGCGTTACGGGCGCGTAATCTTCAAACCCGAACCGGGGATTCACCCGCCATGCCTCGTTGCGCTGGTTCACAAATTCCGATTCGCCAGGTACGTCCTGAAATACCTGGGCTTCGAGGCTCTCCAGGCCACCTTGTTCTGCCTGCGTCACCAGCACATCGTCTTGCTCGTCCAGATTTGACGCGGGCGCTTCTCCTCCCGGGCGAGCCAGCGTTGCTTCGAGCAATTCGTCTGGCGCGTTGAATGTCACGCTCGTGCTATAGGGATCGCGCTGTACCTTTACTGGAAAAACCGGACCGCTAAACGTCAGGTACGCGGCCTCTGGGCCGTACATATCTACCGCCATCTGCGTGCGAACAGCCTCGACCTCTGGGCTTACACGCACCTGCCGCTCGATAGACCGGGCGCGGTGATCTGGCTCTCCATAGCGGATATAGACCTCCCCCCGCTTGTCCCAGGGTTGTTCGTATTTGGAAAAAAATGTCCGCGCGTACCACACCCGGCGATAGTGCTCAATGATCCGCTCGTTGATCCCGGTCAGAATATCGGGGTCCCGTCGCCTCCAGAACCCTTTCAAATAGGTCTGGCGTTCGCCTTCATCGGATAGGGCCTGATATGCCTGGCGCTCTTTTCCAGAGGCCACGAGAGAAATATCGATATAATGCGTCCGCTCCGCCTCGTCCTGGTGCTGCAAATAACGCTCAAAATGTTCCAGCGCAGCCTGGTAATGTTCCAGAAAGAAGTAGCTCTGCGCAGTTAGAGGCAGGAGCTGGACGGCGTCGGGATGGGCCTTCAGATAGGGGATGATATACCGCTCAATTTTGTCGTATTGCCCCGCCTGAATGCAGACCAGCCCGAAAGAATAAAGCCCCTCCGGGTTGTCTGGCTCCAGTTTCAGGTATTGCAAATAGTATGTAATCGCCTTTTCGCGGTCCTCTCGAAACCGCTCGTAGAGTTCGCTCAAAAGTCGATAGGCTGGCGCGTAATTCGGGTCGAGTTTGGACGCTCGTTTGGCTTCTCCCACTGCGCGTCGAAAGTGATATACGGCTTCCAGACCCTTTGCCGGTCCTTCCACGTATGCCATCCCCAGCCCGACATAGGCGGGGACAAAGGTCTTATCCAGTTTTTTGGCTGCTTTAAAAGCCCTTTCGGCAGCCTCGTAATTTTTCGCTTTCAAATACGCATACCCCAGTTGTGTTTGCACCTCGACATCTTCGGGTTTGGCTTTGGCCAATTGCCCAAATGTCTCGACTGCCGCTTCGAATAAACCAGTCGCCATCTGCTCTTCACCCAGCGCGGTTAGGGAATCCGCTCTGGTCATAGCAAAGGTCGTTGCCGAGGAGAACATCAGTATTACCACAAACGCAAGACGCACCATGACACACCTCCTGTATCGCTCGTTACCATCCGTGTACGAAATGCCGGTTCAATGGAAACCAGATCGCATCTACCACTGTCGAAGCTCCCACCCCTACCAGATATCCCACCACAATACCATACCAAAACGGCAGCGATCGGCGGTAGAGACTCACCCCACCAAAGCGCAATGTCAATGACTTGGCCAGCCATACGATAAAAATCCCAAACCCGTAGCGAAATCGGTTGTCTGGAAAAGCCAGGCCGAACGGGTGAATCGGCCAGCCCGCATACCTCATGCCCAAAAGCGTCAATAATCCCGCCTCGGCAATACCCACAAGCCACACTATGGTCTTGTCCAGATCGAAATACGCCGGCTGTGTTCCTTCAATCAGCGACACTTGCCTGACCATGTGTCGCCAGTCGGGCATATAGGCGTAATTCAATCCGCCTTCCATATAACATACGTAAAGCTGTGCGGCACAGGCCACCACAAATGCTCCCAAAAGGGCAACGGGTAACACACCCACGGTAGTCCATGAACGCTGCAGCCCATTGCCCAGGAGCTTAAAAAAATGGGGAATTGCTGGCACAGATAGCATGCGGGCTGGTGCGCCAGCGAGCGCGTTTCGGCTCACCACTATCAAACCCGTCAGATCCCGGCTCGAAATATTTAATGTCCCGTAGAGCGCCTTCATAATCTGCCAGCCTTTTTCTCCCTGGGGTGCGAGGAACACATAGCCCGTGGCCGCGGCAAACTTGGTTACCCCAAAGTAGATGATGAACAGAAGCCCCATCTGCATCATTGCCGAGGGCAAACTGATGCCCATTGAGAGCAAAAAACCCGTAAAAAAAATCGTGGCACTTAGAAATCCCAGCCAGGCCGTGCGATAGGATACCGGCACCCCATCGTCTTGTGAGCGCAGGTCTCCAAAAGCCTTCTGCAGTGTCTCTTTCAGGTGGTCTCTGGCAACCCATACCGACCAGATAACCAGAAAAACCAGCGCTCCGTGAGCCTCCAGCATCAATATCTCCTCGGGAGCGGCTGTCTGGCCCTGCAACCCGATGGTAAAGCCCGTGCGGTTCATCACCGTCATCTTAAACGCATTGACGAGGAAAAAAAACCAGAAACTCATCAAAATATTTAGCGGGCACAAATAGGCCAGACCCATCATCAAGGGGTGAATGCGTAAATAGATCGTGGGGATATACTGTCCCGTATCTACCGCTGTGGTCAGCCAGTGGTCGTAGATCGTGATGCGGGGCAATGTCAAGACAAAATAGCCAGTGATATTCCAGAAAATCACGCCAGCTATACACGTAAACCCGATCCAGAAAACCCAGTCTTTGAACACGTCGGGAACCCGGCTACCCTCGGATTCTTCCAAAAGTGCCAGGGGTACGGTCGCCAGGGGAAATGATAGGCGCTCGTGCATCAGCCACTGTTTGTAAAACAGCACGCTGGCAAAAAATCCGGCCAGCACCAGAGACAGACTTCCCACAAACCACCAGAACAGCGGAACGACCCAGTGTGCCCAGGGGATCTCGTCTCTGTGCCCCAATCCCACGTATAGCCGCTCTACCACTTCGCTGCCCCGATCCATAAATAACCACCGGGGCAGGTAATGACCCGCCACTTCCCAGAACCGGTTTTCGGGTGAAGAAAATGCCGCGGGCGCGGAAATATCCGTGATCAAATACCCCACCCATCCGATCGCGGGCACCGTAGATACCATCCACACAATTCCAAAAATCGTCACCACTTCGCTGCGCGATAGTGCAAATCGGGGTGCTGTCAGTTTTAACGCAGTGTTGATCCCGATCCACACCACGAGGGGTAGCAATGCGGTTACGGGCAAAAAACTCTTCATTAAATTTCGCCCGTAATAGGTCGCAAAAAGACATACCCCTGCAATTGTGATCATTGCCAGGACAAAGGCCCTGAGCGTCACGCCATGGGGTTCTGCAACGGTCTCTGGCGCCTCAGTTGTGCGCTGGGAAATCGCCACGACAGATCCTTTAATATCGAGCTGACTTAATAAAAAGGCGGCGGCCCTATCCTTACTGGACCGCCGCCAGAAATGCATGGGCGTTTATGCGGATGAGAGCATTAGAATGTTCCGCTAAGTGTCAATCGCAGCGGCGCGGAAAACGCGACTTCATCCACGGCCGCATACGAGAAGTCAACTGTAAGACTCCGCCCGGCAAAACTCTGCTTTACGCCTGCGCCAATAGACCAGCTATAGATATCTCTGTTGAACCCAAAGAGACCTTTGTCGAACTTGTAGCCTGCGCGCAGGGCCAGCATATTTTGCAACCACAGCTCTGTGCCTACTCTGAATTGCTCTTTCTCCACCTCCAGATTATAGGCATTTACCAGCGATAATGTCAATGAGAGCGGATCGCCCAAATTGCCGATAATTTCCATGGCAGCACCAAAATTGAATACCATTGGCATCCGGAATGGGTCGTCGGTCACGACGGCTTTGTCTGCGCCGAAGTTTTTCAGCGACATGCCGATGCGGCTGCTGGCAAAGCCCGTGGCAAACATGCTGGACACCCCGAAATCGACGTGGGTGATCTGTTCTCTGTGCAGGTTCTGCTGCAAGTAGCGCATCTCCAGCCCAAAGGACAGTTTATTGGTCAGACGCTTGGCAAATACGAGCCCCAGAGCCGTGCCATTGCCATTGACCATCTCTCCCGTACCTTGTGGCTCGAAAATCGTGGTTTCTTCAAATTGCTGAGGTGCAAATGAAATGACGCTGATGCCCAATGTCCCGAATGGGATATTGTAAGACACGGCACCCGAATACAGCTTCGAGTTGACCAGCCAGCGCGTGTACGTAGCGGAAAACGCCCCGCGTTCGATGGCGACCAGCCCCGCGGGATTCCAGAATATTGCGTTGATATCGTTGGAAATAGGCATATAGGCTTCGCCCATCGCCGTAGCTCTCGCGCTCTGCCCCACCAGCAGAAATCCAAAGCCGGTGGATGCGGTGCGCCGAAAACCGGACTTGACTTCTTCGGCCAATGCGGAAGGGGCCGAAAGCCCGACCATAAGGGCCATAGTCAGTCCGATTAAGAGGGTCTTTCTATTCATGTTTTGGCCTCCTCCTCATTATCGAATAATCATCAATGTGCCGGTCTGTGTCTTGCCTTCACTGCCCGGAACTAAGGACTCCACCACCCAGAAATACACGCCGCTGCCGAGTCGCTCGGTCACGCTGCCCGAATGCATCGTGTTCTGGTTCCACACAGCCTCACCTTGCGATGCGTTGTTGTGGATTTTGGTGACGATCAAGTTGCCCGATATAGAGTAGATGCTGATGCGGGCATGGCGCGGCACCCCCGTGAATCGCATATTTTTGGATGCTTTGTAGTGCCCGCCGGCGTCCGTCAGATGGAATGGATTGGGCACCACTGTAATCGGTACTTCCATGCGGTCGAATGCCGAACTGGAAATCACCACGGGGCGGACGCCGTTGTGATAGCTGATCTGGTTTTGCGAACTGTGTCCGCCTTCCAATCCCATGCGCACATTATCTTGCACATCGGGGGGCAGGTCGGCTAAAGTTTTGCCATTTGCACCTGTCCAGTGGTCGTGGCCCTTGTCAAAAGCCCGCACAATGTACCAATAGGCAAAGCCGGGCAGGGACTCGGTATCTGTCCAGGAAAAGAAATTGGTGGAACCGTCATAGGTCACGCCATCGGGCAGGTTGACGGGACCCGAGACGGGATCGGTTTTTACCTCAGCGGCCAGATCCCATGGACCGAAAAAGGCCTGACGCGACACATAGACGCGGAAGCCAGCTATGTCCTGAGCCTCATCGCCCGTATAGTCGGGATCGCGCGCATCCATCGCATCGCCAGACCAGCTAATGGTAAAGTTGCCGTCGGCATTGCTGCGGATCTCGAAGTACACGTCTGGCGGCTGATTGGGCACATTGTAGTCCAGTTCGTAGGCATTTTGCGCTCTCTCCAGATGCTTAAAGAGCACTTCTTCGCCCAGGTCGATTTCGTCCTTTTTGCCTTCGAACATCCAGTACCAGTCATAGGGTTGCACCTGGTCTTTGTACTTATCGTGACCAGACGCCTGAGCAGCTATATAAGCCGTCACCACCTTGGCTTTCTCGCCCGGTGCCAGATCATAAGGTCCCCAGGCCTGGGTGTGAGCATAAGCGGATACGTCTGTGGGGTCGGCTGGCGTTGAGGCCGTAATCATGTTGTACATCTGCTCGTCCGAGTGCTGCGCTTCGTGCGGGTCGTCGTAGTCCGATCGATTGCGCACCTGGTACCAATTGACCGAAACAGGCTGTTCAGCCACTTTTGGCGCGACGTACTTAGACGCCGCATCCAGCTCGTGGGCAAACCCGTCGGTGGGGTCTGCATCGATGGTGGCAAAGCCTATGTACACGGCCGAAAGTAGCGTGCCTTCGGGGCGGTCGATCTGCGGCGGATAGAGCGGGCTTTCACGCGATTTGACCAGCGGCTCTCCCCTGTCATCGTGTGGACTGAGGGGATAATCCCCGTCATAGCTATAGCTCATCCGCGCCTTTGCGATGGCCTCGGCAGATACCCCTGGAGGCCCCACATAGCTCGGCGATCCCGTGTATTTGTAGTGGTCGTCATAGGCAGCCGTATTGGTTCCGGCATACCAGAGCGGATAGCCACCCGTAAAAATATGCCCGGGCTGGGCGGGCCGAAAGATGTTGTTCATCGCAAAGTACGTGTCGTTCAAGGGTTTGTCACCCACGTTCTCGAATGTCAACTCGTAAATGATGAAGTCATCGTAATCCGGATGGCTCCACACGCGGCCTTTGCGCGTGCCCAGGATAGGGCCTGCTTGCCAGTGGGCGATCACGACCTGCTCGCCATAGCTGTCCTTATCCGGGGTCGCGTATTCCCCATAGGTCCAGTTGTGGATATTTACGGGACGCGCATTCGGCGGTGCCACGCCAGCCCAGTAGTTGGGCTGTACAAAACTCGGCAAGCCGTGCGTTTCCAAAAGCGAGGGGTCGTCGCTGATGGGTTGGTTGTCATAGCCCTGATGCAGCTCTTCTCTCTGATCTGCGGGATAATCTACCTGGAAAACGCCATCGCTGTTGTAGCGCGGACCTCCGCTGGAATACACCTCGTAGGTTCCCCCATCTTTCAGGAGAATCCAGACGCCTTGACCAGAGGACTGGTACCATTTGGTACTCCGCGCCCCATACGAACCGCTCAACTGTAGCATGCCCGGATAAGCCAGGCCGATCCGCTCGTAAATCTTCTGGTAGTTGAAGATCATCCCGGATCCACCGTTTTCAACCACGCCATCCCACAGCTTGCCCCGGTTGAGATATTCCATGCTCTGGGCCTGCACAATGCTCGGCGCGCACAGCATCAGCGCCAGCATTCCCACAAGGCTCCACAACATTGGACGTGCGTTGAATCGCATTGTCCTACCTCCTTGTAATTGAGACAACAAAATTAGAATTTTATCCTCAAACCCAGTACCACATGCCGGGGGGCGCCCATATACCGGTTCAACACAAGTTCATCTCCGTACTGCTCAAATTTTGCATTGCCCGGACGCGGCGTGGTCAAACCCCACTGCATCCAGTCGAACGGAGGCTGATTGTTGTCGAACTGGTTGTTGTTGCGCAAGTCCTGGGTGTTAAACAAATTGCTGATTTCCGTATAAAAGACAGCTTCATAGCGGTTGCCCAATTGGAAACTGCGTTCCAGACTCATGTCCGCGCGGGTCCGCAGCGGGGAATTTGCCCACACTGTAGGCCCGTCGGGGGGCGAATACTGGAAGGGCGTACCCGTATCCAGGCGATAGATGATGTTTGAGCGCCAACTGCCCAGCGGATTTATATTCCCGATTGTCGGGCCAAAGTCCGCAGGCGTGGATACCAGCACCTGGATGCTGCCGAAAGCGCGCTGGTCTGCGTTGATGCGCGGTCTGGATTCACGACCGCCCGAAAGTGTCATAAAGAGCCACATCTTGCCCCCGTTGGGTGCTTCGTACATCAGATCGGGGAAGGACTTTCGGAAAGGTGCCAGGCTGATCTCGCCAGCCTGCCAGGAGCGCAGGGTTTTGTTCGCCTGGGAGCCGAATTTCGCGATCTCGGATTCGGGCATAGGCACGGGTGTCTCTACACCGGTATTCGGGTCGTAGGTATGCTGCCGCCAGAACAGACCGCTGGCGAAAAATAGCGAGTCCGGGAAGGCGGAAGCGCCGCGCCAGCCCGACTGGTCTTCGGTCGCCCACTGCACGTTATAAGCCACCTGGAAGGCGAAGTGGTGAGAGAACCGCTTTTTCAGGCTCACCTCAAACCCGCGACTATCCTCTGAATACCCGGCCATCCTGTGGGAAGGTCCCACGATGTTTTTTCCGTTCTTCAATGGGTCGCGATAATTGGTCTGGCTGCCCGCGCGCGACTGGTCAATCGCGCTCTTGTAATACGTGGTCAAGTTCAACACGTAGTCGCTCACGAAGTTCCAGTCCAGTCCCACTTCAAAACTCGTGGTCTGCTCATAAGGCGCGAATGCCGAGTGCCCGTGGAGCAGGCCCTGTGTCTTGACATATCCACTGCCCCATTCGTAGTCCTGCACCACGCCGTCTCCATTGCGGTCATCCGTGGTGCCGGAATCCCACTCTTCCTGATACCAGTGATCAAATCGCAACGGCTGGGTGAATTTGCCGTAGAAAAACCGAAGCGTTGATTTTTCGGTAATCGGGTGGGAGATGCCCAGGCGCGGGCTCCATCGAATCATTGGCTTGGCCGGTTCGGTCGGCGCATTGCGGAAGCGCAACAGGCCCACGTACATCGGTGTGGTGCCCCACAGGTAGGGATGCGGTTCGTCCCTGCGGAAGTCGAAGCGGTCCAACCGGATGCCAGCATTGAGTACAATGCCTTCAAACTCGATCCGATCCTGCAGGTACAGAGCTATTTCCAGAGGCTGCACCCCTTCGCCGATGTTGTGATCCTGGCCGATAAATCTTATGGTGCGGTTCGCTTCAGTGGCATGCTGAATCCAGGTCCACCACACGTTGTAATACGTAATATCTATACCCGTTTTGATGAGATTGGAGCGCGTTATCTGGCTGGACATGTCCGCCTTCAGATTCCACCGGATCCGCTCCGAATCCTCTGGGCGGTAAAAGGCGCGGTCCATATTGAAATAACCGTTTCTGGTCCACTTTGTCGTGGCTTCCGGGCCGTTCTGCGTCTCTATGCTGCTGTGTGAACGCGAAAAACGCACTTCGTAAAACGTGCGAGAAGTGATCGTGTGCGTAGCAGACAAATAAATCATGTCTTCCTGGTTCCAGCGGTGACCGGCTGTGGCAAAATCGTCGGGCAGGAACAAATTGCGGAAGCTGCTTCCAACGCCGCGGGAATCGCCATTGTAGCCTTTGTGTCTCTCAAAAAGACCCCCTACACGCACTTTCAAATTGGGGTTGACCTGCTGGATTAACTTCATGTGGTTCTGCGTATTCCACGGCACCCGCGTTGTTGGCCCGGGAAACCGCGGCGCCCTGCCGTCCCACTTGGTGCTGGCAAAAAATTGCAGACCGCCCACCAGGGGTCCGGACAGGCTCAAATCTACTTCATGGCCTAAGGTGCTGGTGTAGTCCAGCAAAGAGGCGTTGTCCGGGAGATCCTGTTGAAGCACGGTCGGGTGTTCATAGATATTTGGTCCCCAGTGCTTTTGGGAAGGCGGCGTGTTGCGGTATTCTGCCAGGCCCCTCAATGTGTTGCTGCCGTCTCGCGTTACGATCCGGATAATCCCGGCCTGTGCGTTGCCGTATTCCGCCTCCATCCCACCGGTGATGACCTGTAATTCCTCAATCGCGTTGGTGTTTACGCCCATAAACCGGTTAAATCCGCCGAGGTCGTTGTTCACCAGGCGGACGCCGTCGATAATCACCGCGGCATCCGGCGCGTCTCCACCACGGATGGTCCAGTTGCCATCTACGGATACACCGCCTTGCAACTCGGCAAAATCGGATGCACTACGCACCATTGGCAGTGCTTCGATCTCCTCGGAGGTCACCACGTATTTGGTCGATGTTTTGTCCGGCTCAACAAGGGGCCGTTCGGCCACAACCACGATTTCTGCTCCTTCAAGTGCCATTTCCTCCAGGCGAAAATCCACCGTTGTGGTAAAATCCACAATCATCTTCACATCTTCTTGCGCGATGGACTGGTAGCCCACCAGAGATGCTTCTACCCGGTATGTGCCCGGATCCACAGATAAAATAAAGTACCTGCCTTCCGAATCTGTGCTCGCGCCCCGCCGCAGTTCTTTGATCACCACATTGGCGCCGGGAAGTGGCTCCCCGCGTTGATCTAATACCACGCCGGTGAGCTTGCCCGTTGTACCGCTCCAGGCATTTCCCGCACATAGACAGATCAGGAGTAGCAGAAAAGGACTCAATAAGGCAAGTCTTCTCATTGCAACCTCCTCTTAAAAATAGTATTTCAGACCCACGCCCAAGTCCAGCATTTGAAAGAACGAGGTCTGAGCAATTCCCCAGGCCAGATGCGGCCTCAGGTAACCGAAAATGACGTTGTAGCGCGTCCGCACATCCAGGGCGAGTTGTGTGCCGACGGGCAAAGTTCCGCCCAGGCCTACATTGACACCCAGTGCCGTGCGAACATCGGTCTGATCGGGCAGATGTAGCGACTGGTTTAGCGGCTCCACGGCTTGACCGGGAAAGATCAGATTCTGCACTTTCGTGCGGTAAGCGTAAAGCCCGGTACCTATCGCGAAATAGGGCGAAAAGCCCGTATTGCGGCTGCGTTCCTGAAAGTGGATGAGGGTGTTCAACAAAAAGCTGTTAATCCGCATCTCGTGTACCGCATTTGGGCTTACGTAATCCCGATTATCTACTGCCCAGGTAAATGGCGTCGTCTCCAGGGACCCATCGCCGAACAGGGAATAGTGATATTCCACTTCTACCGAGATCTTCGGGTTGGCGGTGTAGGTCAGCGTTATCCCGCCCTTGGGCACGCCGTCCCACCGGTCGGCCAGCCCCAGTGTCGGTCTGGCATAATCGACAAAGGCCCCCACACTCCACTGTCCTGTCTCCTGAGCGTCTGCTGTCTGCCACAATCCCAGACAGCACCCCACACAGGTTATAACAACTGCCATTTTTTTCATTCGGAACCTCCTTTCAGTCTCAGAGACTGTTTTAACTACGGATACTTGTAAAACGCGACATCTTTATCAGTTCCGTTCTCACCTCCTTTAAAAAATTACCCGCGTCCGGCTTCGGCCATCAACCGGCGGTAATACGGCGTGGGCACCGAACCTTTCAGGATTGGATCGCCGACCTCTTCCAGCCAGGCCCACAATCGTCGGTCCAGTTCGGCGCGTACATCTGCACAATTCGGGTCTTCCGCCACGTTGTGAAACTCATTGGGATCTTTTTGCAGATCAAAGAGTTGCACTGCCGGGCATTCTTCCGATGTTACGAGGTATGCCGTATTCGGCCACCGGGATGATACCGAAACCGATACATCTACAGGCGTGGCAAATAGCCTGCGGGGTTCAAAATTGCGGATCAACTTGTGGTATTGTGTGCGAATGCAGCGCAATTCGCCTGATTGCATAAATCCGAAGATGGCGTCTCGCGGGGGTTTGCCTTTTCCGAAAGCTCCGGAAAAACTCACGCCCTGCACGTTTTCGGGTATTGGCTCTCCGATGAGGGCCAGCAGGGTGGGCAGAAAATCCACATTGCTCAAGAGCCAGTCGCATGTTTTACCGCCTTGAATCCCGCCGCCGGGCCATCGCACGATGAGGGGAATGGACAATCCCGGATCGTACACATGGCCTTTTGCCCTGGGATAGGGGATGCCGTGATCTACGGTAAAGACGATGATGGTATTGTCCGCAAGGCCGCTTTCGGCAAGTCCTTTTGTAATAATTCCCACTGCTTCGTCCGCTTTTCGGAGTGCGCCCTGGTAGTGAGCCAAATCCTTTACTACTGTCTCGTTCTCTACGAGGAAGGGGGGTACAAAGACCCCTTTGCTGTCGTCGGGCGTCACGCCTCCAAAGTCAAAGGGGCGATGTGTTTCAAAGAATCCCACCTGTGCGTAAAATGGCGCGCGGACTTCTCCTTTTAGAAATTCGGCTGTCGCCCGTGCAACCTCATCGGCTGTACACCGTCCGCCTTCATCCCGGCTCTGGGCGTGCAATGCCTCAAAGCCCAGTGTTTGCACATCGGCGGCTTCGTGCTGCAATCCAAATAGTGCGGTGTGGTAACCGGCATCGCGAAGAATGTGCGATAGGTGCTGTTCTCCTTTGTTGAGAGACCAGTGCCAAGGCGCGTGCGTCAAGCCCATGAGTCCAGTGCTTTGCGGATAGCGACCGGTGAGCATTGCACCGCGGCTGGGACTGCAAAGCGGTACGGTTGCAAAATAGTTCTCAAATCTCATCCCATCAGCGGCGAGTGCATCAATCGCCGGGGTATGTACGGTTTCCACCCCGTAACACCCGAAGTGACGGCCAGAGTCGTGATTGGTGATGATTAGAATATTTGGCTTTTGACTCATGTGTGTTTCTCGCAAACGAAGAGGTTTTCAGATAAAAAATCGCGCTTGCATTTTTATAGCAGCGCGGCTGTTTTATCAAAAAGACGCTCTCCTTTCTGAGTGGTTTTCCAAAGGGAATGAGCGATTTATTAATCTTACACATCAATTAAGCCTATTAACAGAATTTCTATCAATACATTAACTTTATACATCAATAAAACTTATCAGAAGCACCGTCATCGCGGCAGGGTTTTAGCCGCGGTCCAGAAGGTTTTAGCTATCATCACAGCATGATTTTAGCTGCGATCCAGTGCTTTTTGCCGTCATTTTTTGTAAATATAATTAATTCTCATTAAATAAACTTTAATATTTATGACAATATATTTCCATTCAATCCCCCCTGTCAAGAGTTTTTGCAGTACAAAATTAAGGCGCCGACGGGTGAGATACAATCCGTCAGGCGCCTGTAGATTCAGATGAAAGATTTTTTAGAGTAGCCTACCAGTCTCCGCGCTGGTATTTGTCCCAGGTCGCAAAAAGTGTCTGTCTCAATGCGCGAAGTTCTTCGGCTGTACCGGGATGTGGGGTGTGTGTATAGACAGTCCGGTTGATGTCTGTGACTGCCTGGATTAGATTTTCGCGCGGGTTGCCCTGCAGGTCGTAATAGCCATTCTGGTTGTTCTTTGCGAGTGTGTCGCCGCCCTGATCGTACATACAGGCGCAATATGTGACGCCCAGAACCTGAGGGTCTTTGTAATGTCTCATCAGGCTTGCGCGGTATATTTCACCGCGCGCGTCGTGAGATGATACACCAGCGTGGCGTTTGCCTTTTTCACCGGGGTAGTGGAATCCGAAATAGTCATCTGACAGGAGGATGGGCAATCCTGCGGTATCGGCCAGTTCATTGACTGAAATTGTGCGGTTAACATGTTGGGGTGCGATCATGTCGATGTAGGGCGCCGCTGCTTTCCACGAGTCTCCGGTCAAAGCCCATTCTTTGATAAAGGAGCCAAAGATGAGATGGTTGCTGTCCCACCTCCGAATGGCGGTATGGGCAATCTTGTAGAGTGTGACACACATGTAGGAGAGGATGGCTTCGTAGTCATCTAACTGCCGTGGATTTAGAGTTTTTTGTATTGCCGGATAATTGCGGTTCTCGAAGGCCTGGTCATAAGCCAGTACTTCTGTCTGTTTCAAGTCGGCAATCTGGCTCAAAGAAATGCCGTATGTCCGGTTGAATTCTCGAACGTCGTTGTCATACCGTTGTGCGAGCAGGTCGATGATGGCATTTCGTCCGGGGCTACCTGACGGTAGGGACAGATGGTGATTCACCCAGTGTTCTGAATGGTTAAATGCACCGAAGCCATAATAATAGCCCATTACGAGCGGGTCATCTGCAGCGGCTGGACAAGCCGCTTCTGCTCTGGATTCAATCAGTTGTTCAAATGCGGGATCAAAAATATCCGGGAGTGTTTCTCCTTCGATAAATTCCCAGGGGTGCTTCAGCAAGATTACGCCTACTGCAAAGGGGAAATTTTCTTCCCGAAATATTGCTTCTGATTCTGCGATATCGACAAATCCATTCAGGTTGCGTTCCGGGCTTGTGGCACCGCCCAGGGCGCAGTTAAAGCCCATTGCACGGGCATTGGCAAGGGAGCCGCGCACCCATGCTTCCCGGTCGCCTCCATATACATTTTCGCAGGCCACATCGCTTTCTCCCGACAACAGATGGCTAAGTGCTACGGGAAAAAAGACATTGCCCTGCGGCGTTATAAACCAGTTTCGCCCATCGATTTCTTCCAGATGAAAAAAGCCGGTCTTTTCACCCTGAATACCCGTCCAGCCACCGTATTCGTCCAGTTCGGTGTTCGTTGCGTTCATCCTGAATCTATCCCTTAGAAGCTGTTTTAAAATTAATAACTGATGTTACGCATGTCAGGCGTTTTGTCATGCTGAGCGTAGCCGAAGCATCTTTTCCACCTGCGTTGGTAAGAGATTCTTCGACTCCGCTGCGCTCCGCTCAGAATGACAGGCGCATTATAGTGTGCCTATGCGTAACATCAGTTAACAAAAAATAGGCGCCGACGGATGAGTGTACTCCGTCTGGCGCCTGTGTGAGAACAAAAGCAACCACCGATGAACACCGATGAACACGGATGTAGGGACGAGGCATGCGTCATAGCGGCATGGTGTAAGCCGCTATCCAGAAAGGTTTTGCTTTTCGCTTTTCATCCGCGAAAAACGCTCAAATTACTCGCGTTTTTTTCTGCGTCATCTGCGGATACCTTCCCATCGTCAGTTCCCAAAGTCAAATCCGACCGTCACGACATGCACTGAACCCAGACGGCCAAATTCGATATAGGCGTAATCCACGCTGATCCCGTATTGATCGCGCTTCAGATTGAGACCCCCGCCAGCGGTGAGGCCCTCTTCGTCGTAATTGAAGCGGTACCCGCCGCGGATATAGGCCAGGTTTCGCAATCCGTATTCGGCGCCTACGTGCATTTTTTCATCGCCGTCATTGGGATGCGTAAACTCGGTCGCTATAGTGAGGAGATGGGGTTGATCCTCTGACTGTTCGACCAGATCAATAGCCGCACCGAGTTTGAATACCATGGGCATTCGCACTTGCGATGGCGGAATTTGGATCTGTTCGTCGTACTGGGTGAACTCGGTATCGGGGCCAAAATTCTGCCCGAGCATTGCAAGCCGCAGGCTTTTGATTCCGGTGTGATAGTACGTGCCGATATCAATGGCCCAGTTGCCAGTGGTGGCATCGTCCAGGGTTTCCTGAAAATATTTCACGGTGCCGCCTATCTGCAAGCGGTCCGTGATGCGCCGACCGTAGTTGATGCCCACGGCGAGGTCACCGCCAGAAAACGTGCCCAGGTCGTCTATAACGGGCTGGGTGCGGCCCAGAGTTTCGCCATCGGGACCAAATAGTTCCTGGTTTTCTGTGCGCACCATATCCCCGTAATCAAGGGTACTGATGCTGAGGCCGAAAACACCCCACTGGTCAAAATTTTTGACCACGGCACCGGAATAATAGGTGATGTCGGCAATCCAGTTCATGTTGCTGCCCGAAAGGCTGATATTTGTTACGTCTGAGATTGTAGCTGGATTGGCCAATGAGGCGTTGGCATCTGCCTTGCTCAATACCGTTGCAATACCTCCCAGACTCGCCATGCGCGCCGAGGTGGGCAATTTGGCAAATTGCCAGCCCGACCGTCCCACGCGGCTATAGGGCAGGGGCGCAACACCCGATCCCACTTCTGCTTCGAATCGCCGCTGCGCGAACCCCTCACTTGCAAATCCCAGCACGAGCAAAAGGGTCGGGATTATTGTCCATTTAAATGTACAACATTTCATTGTATCCTCCGCTTATCGAATGATCATGAATTTCCCAACGTGAGACTGGCCTTCTTGTCCCGATACGTGAGAGGTTACGTGATAGATGTAAAGGCCAGCGGCCGGGCTTTCGGAAAAGTCTGTCTGGAGATAATTGCCATCGGACTGGCTGCCCCAGGTGGTTTCTCCAAAACCGTCGTGTTCAATAATTTTTATCAGATCGCCCGCCAATGTGTAAATACGGATGGTACATTTGGCTGGAATATTCACAAAAGCCAGGCGGTTGTTCTGAGCTGCATCCAGCAACCCGCTTCGCTGGCGGAAGGGATTGGGTACCACGCGGATCTGGGTCATATCATCCGAAGGTGCCTTGGGGGCTTCCGTAGCGAAAAATGTATAGGCTGTTATGCCGCTTTCCAGTCCGTGGGTATCGTAGGAGGTCACAGCAAAGCGGAGGGGGATACCGGGATCGGTCTCGGCTTGAAAAACGATCTTATCGCCCTGCTTATAAGCTGCGGCTTCCGCAGCGGAAATATCCTCAAGCAGTTCCCAGGGACCAGTGATGTGAATCTCTGATCGGTAAATCCGATATCCGGCAAAGTCATTTTCTCCTGTGCCCGGATCCTGGTAATTGTCCGGCACGGCCTGCCATGTCAAGTTAAAGCCCTGCGACCCGGTACTGGCGTCGGCAAATGGCTCAGCCTCCAGCTTGGGGTATCCGTCTTCAACAAATGGCTGGGTTCCCACAAGAGGGGGCGGGTACTGATCGGCGGGCAGCTTGTAATTATTTGCAATCAGTTCCAATGCCGAATCCCAGTTTTGTTTCAACGCGGCAATACCTTCTGCCTGGTATCGTTGTGCAGCTTCCAATCCGCCGCGTTGCGACACATTGCGGTCCATCTCGCCAAAACAATAGAGGATGATCAACTCAATTTCATCGCCGGGCTGAAAATTGTAGGGACCAATGTAGGAATACAGCATGGGGGATCGCTCGAACAGATTGCCATCCACCGATCCGTCTTTGGGACGGGATGGGTCGTTCCAGAGGTCAATCCAACTCGCCCGCTCCTGATCGTGTGAAAATGCCAGCAAATCCTGTTCCCAGCTTTGCCCAGCCCACAGACGTCCGGATTCGCGCGCTGGTACGCGATCGTCGCTCATCCTTCCCGCGAAGTTGCCCGTCCTTGTTCCGGATTCAGCCGCAGCCAGGATATTGTAATGGGGTTCTTCGGGCTGACCGTTGTAAGTCAGATTTAGAATGCCCCACGCCCGGGCTTCTGGTTCGTAAAGCCTGCGATCCAGAGATCCCGACTCGGTGATATTGCCGGGGTCGCCCCCATCGCCTGTCACGTCTCCTGGCGGCTCGAATATGTTAAACGAAATGGGCGCGCTTTCCGTGGTGGGCCACTGTACATCGTCGTAGAATATGAAAATTTCCCGTTCTGGGTCCCAGTCGAATTGCATGTCGTTCTTGAACTTGAAGGCGTTGTTTACAAGCTGGCCGTTGTTGTATTGCACCTGAGCGGGAAAACACATGTAGAAATCTTCAAAGGGTACGTCATCCACATGTTTGATCTTGATCTTGTGGATGACAAAATCGTCGTATTTAGGCACACTCCACACCATTGTCTTGGTGGTGATCTGTATAGCCCCCATTGCATCAGCCGGACTGGCTGGATCCATTTTGAATGTCTGGAAGATCCCTTCGCCCCATTGTTCGGCCTCGTTGGTGCCGCCTGGTCCCACAAAATTGTAATTGTAATTGTTGACCATGGGCTGTGCAGCACCGCCAAAAGACACAATGCTCCGTTCTGTTAAGTTGATCTTGACCCGCCGTCCCTGATTGTTGATCCATATCCAGGGCGCAATCATATCCATGTGATCCGGTGCCTGGTAATAGCCGGGATATGAAACGACATTGGGAATTGCCGTTTCTGCGTAATTTGCCGCGGTACTCGTGCCCCACCACAATCTTCCGGCGGTAAACTCAATTGGGTTGTTGCCCACGAGTTGGCTTTCGGGCACCTGAGCATTCACGGCCTCTGACAACATAAGTGCCAGGCCCAAGCACAGCACCCAAAACAGAGGATGCTTGCGAATTGCTTTCATCAGAAACTCCTTTGTTATTAGAAAATATTGGGAATTCTAAGACCGGACGTCGCCAATGCGACGACATCCGGTTGTTTGGCTAATAATCAATCGACAGCGAGAAGAACAACTCTCTCGGGTTCAGATCTGGACGATAAATCGTCCACTGATTCGGCTCTACCCATTCGGCTGAAGCGCCATCGGGCGTCTGATAGGAGGCTTTTATCACGGGCATCTCACCCTTTTCAATATAGTTGAACAGATCCTGTCCGCCGAACAGTTTCAGGATTTTGTTGTTGAAGACATTGTGTATGTCCAGGGCGAATTCGCCTCTCATTCCACCCAACAGTTCGAAACGCTTGGAGAGGCGCGCATTGGTGCGGTGATAAGGTTCCCACGACTGGTTCAGCGGCTCAGTGCTCGTATCGCCGGGCGGATGGTAGGTGTATCGCTGCGCCGAAGCGTAGGTGTAGTGCATGTTCAAGAACCAGTTTCCCATCACCGGGCCAAAGTTGCTGGGCGTACTGAGCAATGCATTGAACTTTAAGGTATTGTGCGGATTCCACAATTCCAGATTGTTCTCGCCAGATCCGTGATAACTATCCCGTCCGAGTTGCTTGATCGAACCGTCTGGTTGTGGTATGGGAATATAGAGGCTTACGGGACCATAAGCACCCGTGCTGGAATAGGACAGGTCGTACTTGATCTGGAATTGTGCATGGGGCCAGCGTTTGGTGCTCAATTCCAGTTCCAGGCCGCGGGCATCGAGGCGCGCACCTTGCATAGACCACGCGCCGCGGTTGGTAAACCCACTCTGAGGCGTTTGCTTCTGTGGATTGTTGGGGTCCATAAACAAATTGAGTTGAAGCGTTGAGTTGTTGCCGGTTTCTTCCTCGCGTCCCTGCCGGAAACCTCGCCTTGTCAGGTCTTTGGCGTCCTTGTAATACATGGTCACATCCAGGCCGAGCGCGCCGGCAATGTCCTGATCAAATCCAACCTCATACTGGATCATCTTTTCGAACCCGATCTCTGGATTGCCGCCTGTGCCCCACCAGTGGATATAGTTGTAATCCTCGTTGGGATTTGCATCGTAGTTGGGCGGCAGTTGAACGCTCGGATCAGAGGGTGCCCCGCGGTTCCATATAGCTTTGTTCCCGGCAATTTTTACCCAGGGCGGACGCTGGTTGAAATGTCCGTACATAAAGTGCAATACAGTGCTCGCGGTAATGGGATGCGCGATGCCCACGCGCGGCGAGATCGCGACCTGAAGCGGTGTCTTGGCGGCATGGGGACCTTCCGGGTCGAAGGACAGAATCCCACCCGCGATATTTCCATCGGTAATACTCGACAGCGCGTAGGGATCCCACAGGGTGTAATTTACCTTCCGGTTGGCGTTGAACATGTCCAGACGCAATCCCAGGTTTACAATCATGCCTTCGGCTTCAATTTGATCCTGTACATAAGCGGTGAAATCCCACGGGCTATAATCCCGGTTTGGCACTTTGTTAAACGGTTGTGACGCCGATCCAAACTGCCCACCGATCCAGGTGTCGATATACTGCGGCTCAAAAGAAAAGCCCGTTTTGACCAGATTGTGTTCATTGACCTGGCTGGTCAGATCAAACCGGAATGTCGTGCGCCAGGTATTGGCGAACATTTTGGAGTTATCTCTCGGCCATTGCCACTGCCGTCCGCCAGTGCTGACCGGGCTGCTGGGAAACCACGTCGGTTCCAAAAACTCCGGGGTTCGGTCGAGCTGATCCTGGAATAAGACGGGATTTGAATCCAGGTTCTCGTAATGCGCGTCGTAATCCATTCGGTAGTGCTGAATGCGGAAATCCACAAATGTGCGCGGACTGAAAACATGCGTCAGTTTTAACATTGCCGCATTCGTCCGGATATACTGCGGAGGAGGCACGCGCGAGTTATTACCGGTAATTACGGAGTTGCCATTCGAATTCCATTTCTCAGTCTGGTAAGGAGTTCGGATTCCACCCGATGGAAGATTCCCCATTGAACCACCCATATCGTCGGACGACATGTAAGACAATCTGGGCTGACCGCTGTTATCGGTGCCCTGGTGGTTGAACGATGCCGTGATTTTGGTGTTCTGGGTCAGGTTGTAATTCAATTTGGCGAGCGCGCTCCATTCGGGGCTGTATTTGAAAACGCTCGGCCACCTGGTTACGCCTCGCAAATACTTGCCACTTAGCAGCAGATCCATATTGGTGGAGATGGGTCCGAAAGCAGCACCTTCCCACTCCCACTGGTCCAGATCTGCGTAATTGCCCATGTTTTCCGGCGGCGTTGTGAATTCCTGGTATTTCTGCCAGTTGAACTCGGGTGTAGGATTTTGGCCCTGTTCTGTCCAGTAATTATTCCAGGAAGCCCCCATGTCGTTGTTGTCGAAGTACGCTTTGGTGATTACCTGGTTCTCGACATTTTCTTCGCTGTAAATATTGCGGCCCCAGTGGTACTCCCCGCGCGGGCGCATGCGCGTTTTGGCAGTCGTGTGCCAGCGGTCTCGTGCAGATCGCGTTACGATGTTGATGATTCCATCGTTGGCCTGGCCGTATTCTGCATTATATCCACCCGTGAGTATTTCCATTTCCTGGATGGCCGCGGTATTGGTCACGACAAAGCTGGATTGGGTATTGCCGTCCCGCACATCCACACCATCTATAATATAGGCGGCGGTGAAGCCGTATCCTCCGCGGATACTTCCCCGAACCCCCACCCCAGATTGGGTTTCCACGGCCTCTTCCACGGAATTTGCCCAACTCAATTCCAGTTCCATCGTCGTCAGCGCCTGCTTGCTTCCCGTGAGGTCGAGTTCTACGGGGGGGCGTTCGGCCATGACCAGTATTTCGGCAGCTTCGAGGGTTTCTTCGGTCAGTTCAAAATTGAGTTTTGTGGTCTGGTCGATTTTTACGCGGACGGCGGTTTGTGTGACCTTTGTATATCCCACCATCGATGCCTGTATTTCCAGCATACCAGGGGGGACATTGAGGATAAAATAGTTGCCCTCGGTGTCTGTGGTCGCACCCAGACGGGTGCCCATCACGATGACGTTTGCACCGGGCAATACTTCTCCTGATTTGGCGTCTTTTATTACGCCGGCAACCTTTCCCGTGGTACCTGCAAAGGCTTGAGATACCAGGAGAAGGACGAGCATACTCAACAAACACATTCGCTTCATGTGTCAGCTCCTTTGTGTGTGGTTTTGACGGGGATGACTTCCCCGCCTGACGACTCGGTTTCCTTACTTTAAAATTTACTAACTCTCGGCATTCAAAGGACCTCCTTTCTCGTTGTAGGTATCCGCAGATGACGCAGATGGATTCTACGGTTTTTCACACTTCACAATTCACACTTGCCTTTATAAATTGTCCGTTCTCAATATCCAGTCCAACGGGGTCCAGTCGCGTTGTGGAGGACCCGTTTTCGGGATATATTGATATTCGGAGTCTGCCCTCAGCCATCCGTGAAATCCCACGCGGACGTGGTCGCCCCGGTTGGCGGAAGAGGCGTGTACCATTAGATAATGGCATATCGCCACGTCGCCCGCTTGTGCGACGACGGGGATTGGATCGTTGAGTGGGATGTCCGGTGCGCCCGTGCTGCCGGTTGTGCGCCATTTTTCTCCGAGGTCGATGTTGTTGGTATAAGCCCACGAAAATACCTGTCGCGGGCTGCCAGGCCATACGGTGAATGCGCCGTCGTGTGCATCCGTGTCTGTGAGATAGGCCATGACGAGGAGGAGAAAGTGGGTGGGATATGCGGTGAGGCCATTGCCCTGGCGCGTGCCGTCGATATGCGCGCCACCCGGTTCAAATTGTTTGGGTCCCGGTTGCGGAAATCGCAATATGGGGCTTAATCCCGGCTCATTGGTGATAGCTGGTCCGGCGAGTTCACGCACGACAGTTTTCAGTTTGGGCGAGATACACAGGGTTCGGTCAATTGCAATGCCTTCCTGAGTCACATGCATGCCATTTTTGTCTTTGGGCCATGTTTTTGACTCATCGGGCACGATGCCGGTTTTATTTTTTAATTCTTTTAGTCCCGCACGCACGCGGTCTGGATCGACCAGACCCGGAACGATGACAAATCCGTCATTCACAAATTGCGCGACCTGCGCCTGTGTGAGATGCTTTGTGCCTTCTGGTTTGGAGATAGACATGGAAATATCCAGAGTTTTAAAAATTGTAAAGAAGTTTCAGAATATATGGGCTTGCGTGACACCAGATAAGATGCGATAATTATGAGGAAATTTTGTTGCGCACTTATAAGGAGTACGTGATGTGTGACTTCAAAACTGCCACATAGTAATACCGATAAACAGATATAAGAAAGTCAAAACCACTGGATTGCGGCTAACACCCTGCCGCAATGACGGCTCTAAAATCCTTGTTTTTCTGACTACTGACCACTGATTGCTTGTTTTCTTCACTATTATTTTAAAGTCACACATGACGTAAGGAGTAAAGTATGAGCCGCTACACTGTTCGACCCGTATCCGATACTGCTTCGCAAAAGGTTGCGTATGCTGCCTTGCTTGAAAAATTGGGTCGCGCATCTTTTGACGAGATTCGTGCAGCACTGGATGAACGAGAAAGTGTTGAACCAGAAGATGGTCTCAGCGCAGATGTGGTTGCTCGCTTAAAACAAAAACTCTCATCATCTGAATAAGTATTACAATCCCGCCGGTAAGAGAATGAGTTCGGGTATTCGCGCACGCGAGGGCGTGGTCGCCACGTATAGACATGCATCGGCCACGTCTTCCGGCTTTAATGCTTTGGCCATTACTTCTGGTGGCGTGGGGGTGGGGCGTTGCAAGACGATGGGCGTGTCGCACAGTCCGGGGAAGATTACTGTGGTGCGAATGCCGTTTTCCTGTTCTTCTTGGAATGTCCCATGCGCCAGGCCAGACATGCCGTGTTTGGATGCCTGATAAGATACGCCGGAGACATCGGGCGATTGCACGCATCCGGAAGATAGATAGATGATCAGGCCCGATTGCTGTTTTCGCATGGTGGGCAATACCGCTTTTGTGCAGTTGAACGCGCCGGTTAAATTTGTGCCGATCATCATTTCCCACGTTTCGTGGGTTAATACTTCGAGGCTGCGGTCCGGGATATTTGTTCCCGTGGCGTACACGAGAATATCGATTTGCCCGAATTTATCCAGTGTTGTCTGAATTAAGTGGTTTACCTGATCCACATCCCGCGCGTCTGTGGGACAGGCAATTGCGCGGTTTCCTATTTCTGCTTTCAGGTTGTCTAATTTGTCTTTGCTTCGCGCTGCCAGTACCACGCTGGCGCCTGCCTGGGCATAAGATCGCGCGGTCGCTTTTCCCATTCCCGAACTGCTTCCCACTATTATAGCGACTTTGTTTTCCAGCGCGAGATTCATAAACTTTCCTTCCAATTTGAACGCACGTCAGATATAGCTATATAAAATAATAAGGTCTATAAAAACGCGCAAGTATGAATAAAGAGGTGGTTGCATGCACATGCTCAGAACCGTATCTTTTACCGACAATGGGAGATTGTGCAGATACTGAAAAACTGAAAGGACAAAAGATGAGCGATTTGTTGATCGAAAAATATATGGCAAGAACGCCAAAGTCACGCGCTTTGTACCAGCGGGCGCGGGAGACTTTTCCCAGTGGGGTGACGCACGATACGCGCTATTTGAAGCCTTATCCGCTTTCTGTTGCCCGGGCACAGGGTGGGCGCAAGTGGGATGTGGATGGGTGTGAATATGTCGATTATTTTGGGGGACACGGTGCGCTGATTTTGGGGCATAATCATCCGGAGGTGACCGAGGCGGTAAGAGAGCAGTTGAGCAGGGGGACGCATTACGGCGCGTCGCACGAGTTGGAACTGGAATGGGCAGAGCAGATTATTCGGATGGTGCCGTGCGCGGATAAGGTGCGTTTTACGTCGTCGGGGACAGAGGCGAGTCTTTTGGGGTTGCGCGTTGCGCGCGCTTTTCAGAATAAGTCGAAGATTCTGCGTTTTACGACGAATTTTCACGGCTGGCACGATCAAGTGGCTTTTGGTGCTTCGACCAGTTTTGACGGTACGCCGCCGAGTGGTATTACGGAGGATCATATCGAGAATGCCGTGTTGTGTGAGCCGAATAATATCGATCAAGTCACACAGGCGCTCGATAGTCGGGACGATATTGCCGCGGTTATTCTGGAGCCGACGGGCGCGAGTTTTGGGCGCGTTCCCACGCAGGGTGAGTTTTTGCGCCAGCTTCGCGCGGTTACTCGCGAATACGGGGTTTTGCTCATTTTTGACGAGGTGATTACGGGTTTTCGCGTTGCACCCGGCGGTGCTCAGGAATATTATGGGGTGACGCCCGATTTGGCTCTTTTTGCGAAGATTGTTGCGGGTGGTTTTCCCGGTGGCGCGATTGCGGGTCGCGCGGATTTGCTCGATGTGATGACGTATCGCGACGATGCTTCGTGGAATGACAGATACCGCGTGCCACACCAGGGTACGTTTAATTCCAATCCGGTTTCAGCGCGGGCGGGGTTGACGACGCTTAAAATTGTTGCGGAGAATGAGATTACCGACCGCGCCAATCGGAATGGCGAGGTGTTGAGGAACGCGCTCAATGACACAATTCAGAGACACGGGTTGAACTGGCTTGTGTATGGCGAGTTTTCGGGGTTTCACTTTTTGCCTTTGTCCGAGGACCAGATGTACACATGTTCGGATATTTACGATGGCACAGTGCCTCATTCAGTTCTCAAGGGTGGGATTTCGATGAAGCAGATTCACCAGCTTCGCTGCGGTCTGATGGCAGAGGGGGTCGATGTGATGCCCTGGCCCGGTGGCGTTATTTCTGCTGTTCACAGCGATGTGGATATCGATCAGACGGCTCAGGCGTTTGATAGGGTGCTAACGGTGTTTAAGGACTAACGCGATGTGTGACTTTAAAAATAAATACGCTATACACCCTGTCATGCTGAGGAAGCCGCTAGGCTGACGAAGCATCTGTTACCCATGCACACTGTTGAGGCAGCAGATTCTTCGACTCCGCTGCGCTCCGCTCAGAATGACAGTGCTCATTTGACCTTTGACCTTGAAGTCACACATGACGTTAAGGACTAATTTTATACCTTAATTCGTACATTGCGAAAGTCAATGGGACTGCGGTGATTTTGAAGGCCGATGTATCCGGTTTTTAAGCGGTCTTTGAGGTCCGGGTGTTTGCTTGTGTCACAGGATATGACTTCGCGTCCATTGATGATGACGTTTACCATTGTTCCCTGGCAGGATACTTCAATGGCGTTCCACTCTCCCGCCGGGTGAGACGGATCAACGGTGGGGGCGACCGCATCGTAGATTGCGCCGTTTGATTTATTGTTGAGCGGGTCGTGCGGTACGTCGTAAATTTGTATTTCCATTCCCTGATAGGCGGGGCGTCCTTCTTCGCTTGTCCGCAGGAAGATTCCGCTGTTTCCTCCCGCGCTGTTTCGATAGTCAAGGCGCAATACAAAGTCTGTGTATGTGGCTTTGGGGCGAATCCATCCTCTGCCTTCGCCATTGCATACCATCAATCCGTTTTGGACTTCCCAGCCTTCTTCCGGTCCGATAATTTTCCAGTCGTTCAGGTCTTTGCCGTTGAATAAGGGTGTGAATCCTTTCGCTTGTTCTTCTGGGGATAGGTGTGTTGCCATTGGTTTTCCTCCGTAAATAGGTTATACCTCTAAGCTGCACCAGTTTCCCGCCATTTGATGAGCGCGTGGGCGACGGTTTCTACCATTTCTTTTACGTCGGCGTTGTGCGCGTCAATACTGTCGGGGATGGCTTGTAAAAAGGTGCGGATTGTGCCGGCTTGTTCACAGATGTGTTTGTCGCCATAGACGTTGTGTTCGGGTTGTCGCGGGTCGATGAGTACTTTCCGGTTTTTTAGGGGTTCAGTGTGGTAGTTTGCGAAGATCGCTTGTTCGAGGATTTCCGCTTTTTTTTGGAGATGGTGCGGCATGGATGCCTTGTCGTGCATGCCAATGCTTCGCGTGAAGTCTGGTCGCGTAAAGTGGGCCTGGAACCATTGCGGGATTTCTTCTTTTTTGTATCCGATCTCGCTTATGCCGGATTCTATTATTCGCATCTCACCGACACTGCTGCACGGAAAGTTGTCGTCGATGACGATGTCGCCGTTTTTTAGTTTCACTCAACATACCATCCCGCGTTTGGCGCGAATGCCATGGGCTGGTGGGTCGTCGCCAATCCAGCGTTCGTCAACGGGATCCGCTGCAAGTTGATATCGCGTGTCGGATGATATGCGATATTGTTTGGAGTGGTTGTCGGAGCTTGAGTGCAGGGTGTACATTGAAAATATCAGCAGGTCTCCCATTTCGTATTCCGATACCAGCCAGCGTCCGCCCAGTTCTTTGCGGGTGGCTATCGCATTAGAGGAATAAGATCCGGTCGAGTTCCACTTTACAGCAGACCGCTCTTGATTGGTCAAGTTCCGCCCTTCGGCGCGTGCGCGTTCTATAATTTCCTGGGCATCGTCTTTGTTTTCACAGTATAGATCGACGTCTGTTGAGCCATAGCTCGCTTTCAGATCGTGCAATTTGTGTGAGTTTTCGAGCAGCATCAATCCGCCCATGTAGGAGGGTACATCGCCATAGGGTATCCAGGCGGTGTAGAGGTTTTTTGTTCCGCGGCCCATATAGACGATGTCGCAGTGGGGATTGGTGGCGGTGTGCAGTCCGGGCTGTTTGACTCGAAACCAGGTGTAGTCAAAATAGCGCGCAGTTCCGCCCAAAAAGAAGTCGAAAAACGACATGATCGGGCCTTCGTGGATTACTTTGTCCAGGGGGGGATTGTTGCGCGCGAGCAAGGGCATAAACGATCCTGTTGCGCGTCCGTCAATTTTCTTTTTTGAGGCTGCAATGCCGTCGATTGCCGGATAGCGCTCGTCTAATACGCCCGCGCCCATGAGCCGATCCATGACTTCCTGACGAGCGGCTAATACTTCATCTCTGTTCAGGTAATTTTTGAGAAATAAGTAGCCGTTCTCTGTCATTCGGCGGTGGAGTTCGTCGCGATCATCTATCGCGTCATTGGATTTGCGTAAGCCACCAAAGTCGTCTGACGAGTGGCCCAGGGGTTCGCCTTGATATGTGAGTTTTAACGCTTTTTCCATTTCCATAGAGGCCTCCAGAATGTTAGAGACTGTTTTAAAACTCATTTTGCCCCTTCTCAGCTATGCGCTATTGCCCTGTCATTCTGAGCGGAGCGCAGCGGAGTCGAAGAATCTCTTACCAACTCAGGTGGAAAAGATGCTTCGGCTACGCTCAGCATGACAAAACGCCTGACATGCGTAACATCAGGTATTAATTTTAAAACAGCTTCTTAGTTGTGTTTTTAATATAAGAAAATAATTTGAATAAACAACGCTGTGGGTTAGAGGTAATGGAAAATAGTTTCTCTTTTTTGGTTATGCTGTGTTATTTTTACCAGAAAACAAGTGGTCAGTAGGGGCGGGTAAGGTTTTGGTTTTTAATGAACTGCCTGAGAGGCGGCCAGTTGTACACCGCTCCCTAATTTTTAATTCTTAATTTTTAATTGCTTTTGTAAGGAGCTTTTATGTTTCTCGCCAATATGACCTCTCCCGATGTCGATGCTTTGTCGCGGGATTTGCTGGTTATTATACCCGTGGCTTCGCTCGAACAACACAGTCTGCATTTGCCCGTGTTTACCGATACGATGATTCTTCAGGAGGTGGTCAATCGCATTGAGAAGCGGTTGTCTGAGGATGTGTTGATACTTCCCGTTATGTGGCTGGGGTATTCGCAGCATCATATGAAGTATCCCGGTACGGTTTCTGCGTCGTCCGAGACGCATCTGGCGATTATGAACGATATGCTCGTTTGTATGATTGAACACGGTTTTACGCGATTTCTTCTGATTAATAGCCATGGGGGCAATGAAGCCAATATTTCGGTTTTGCGCCAGCGCGTTATGGAGAGGTATGAAGATGTCGATCTTTATACGACTACGCCGTATGCAGGATCGTCGGATAAAAATATAAATGAGGTTTTGACGCTGGGTTCAACGGGATCCGGGCATGCGGGTGAGTGTGAAACTGCTATGATTATGGCGATATATCCCGATCTGGTGAAAACAGATGCTTTACATGAGGATGGTCAGCACCGTCAGGAGAGTATTCCGGGTTTGCGTCTTTACAAGCGGTTTGACCAGAATACCGATCACGGGGGGTTGGGAGATCCGCGTCCTGCTACGGCAGAGATGGGCGAGCAGATTTTTCAAGTTGTCGAAGATTTTTTGGTTGAGGCGATACAGGAGATTTATGGGGATGGAAAGACAACTGGATTGCGGCTTTAAGCATGCCGCAATGACGATAGGTGCTTGTCACGCCTGCATGCCTGAAGCAGGTGTCCAGGATGGGAGGAGTTGCTTTTAGCTCTTAATTCGCATTATTAAACAAAATAAAAAGCCCGCACAATTCTGTGCGGGCTTTGTCGTTTGTATCGCGACTAAAATGGCAGGTCGTCGTCTGCGGCATAAGGCGGTGGCTCTGAAGCGGCCGTGTCGTTCGATGTAGAAGTTTCTGACTGTGATTTTACCTGGGACGCGCCACCGCTATAGCTACCGTCCATACCGTCCATTTCACCGCGGGAATCGAGCAATTGCATATCGCGGGCAACCACTTCGGTGGTATAGCGCTTTAGCCCATCTTGCCCTTCCCAACTACTCGTTTGCAATTTGCCTTCGATATAGACTTTGCTGCCTTTGCGCAAATACTGGTTGCAAATTTCAGCCAAACGGCCCCACACCACAATGCGATGCCATTCGGTGCGTTCTTGTCTTTCACCACTGCTGTTGGTCCAACTTTCGTTGGTGGCGATGCTGAAGTTCGATACGGCTGTGCCTCCTGGCGTGTATCGAAGCTCGGGATCGGCACCTGCATTGCCGATCAAAATGACTTTGTTGACTCCTCGTGCCATACGTGGCCTCCTTAGGATTGAAGTATGCGTTTCAGGGATCATGGCACGCCCTGTATAATGTGTTAGTACGAATATACTTTTACATGTGGGATTTGTCAAGGTGACATTGGTTAAAACAATGGCGAGGGGTGTTGCGATATCCTATATTAAGCGAATCAATGAATCAACGGAACGGGGTATGAAGGCGAGTAAATCGAGCATGACTGCGCCAGCAGTTCATCAGCGAATCAACAAAGCCGTCATTGCGGCATGATGTTAGCTGCCACGCGCAAGCACAACGCCAGTAATCCAGAGGTTTTGGGTAGGAGGCAGGGTTCGTCTATTCGTCTATTCGTCTATTCGTCTATTCGTCTTTGGGAGATCTTATGAAATATCGCATATTGGGACGCACGGGTTTGAAGGTTTCGATTATTGGTATTGGCGGTGGTGGGCCTACGCAAATGGGACAAAAGACAGGTGTCGATCAAGCGGGCGTGAATCGATTGGTGCAGCGCGCGCTGGATCTCGGTATAAATTTTTTCGATACGGCTGCTGCGTATGGCGAGAGCGAGACGATTCTCGGAAACGCGCTTAAGGGTGTGCCGCGCGATGATTATATTCTGGCGACCAAATTTCACGCCCATCATCATCGCAATGATGAGCGTATGAGTCCAGAGGATGTCGTCGATTCTGTCGAGCGGAGTTTGAAGCGTTTGCAGGTGGATTATGTCGATGTGATGCAGTTGCACGGTGTTCGTCCGCATCATTATTCTGATGCTATTGAGCGGCTGTGGCCCACGGTGGAGCGGTTGAAAGATCAGGGAAAGTTCGGGTTTATTGGGGTGAGTGAGACGTATGCCGAAGATCATAAACACGAGATGTTTTCTATGGCTTTGGCGGATGATTTATTCGATACGGCTATGGTGGGTTATAATTTGTTGAGCCCAACGCCCGAGCACGAGGTTTTGCCTATGTGTCAGGAGCGGGATGTGGGTGTGATTTGTATGGTTGCTGTTCGGCGGGCACTGGCTCGGCCCGATGTGCTCAAAGAGCGCATCGCGTATGCGAAGGATAAGGGGTTGATTGCGCGAGATGCGCTGGAAGACGAGGATCCGTTGGGTTGGCTGGTCAAGGGCGATGTCGCGTCATTGCCCGCGGCGGGTTATAAGTATGTGAACGCGCATCCCGCTATGGGGGTGGTGCTGTCGGGTACGGCAAATATCGATCATCTGGAGGAGAATGTGAAGGCGATTCTCGGTCCGCCTTTGCCGGATGAAGATGTGGCGCGGTTGCGGTCTATTTTTGGTGATGTATGGGAGCCGTTGGGGAATTAATCCGCAGAAAAAAACGCGAATGAGCGGGGTACAACTGGCCGCCTCTCAGGCCAGTTCATTTGAGCGTTTTTCGCAGATGGACACAGATAAAAAGCAGGGGCTGGGTGGTCGTCTCACGTCTTGTGTTTTACGTCTCACCGTTTAAAGGAGTTTTTTTGAATAATCCAATTTCTGAGTGGAATCGGGACTTTCGTTTGCTCGCGCTTGCGGTTGCTTCGCAGGGGATTTTTTTTGGCGTGCAGTTGACGCTTTACAACAATTTTGTTGTTGATCGCCTGAATATCGGAGCGCACGAATTGGGATATGTGGAAGCCCTGCGCGAGGTGTCGGGTTTTATGAATGCGTTTTTTGTCGCGCTGATGGTGCGGTTCGCACCTCCTGTAGTGGCTGCGATTTCTCTGATGGTTATGGGCCTGGGCATTATGGCTTATGCGCAGGTTGATTCGGTTTTTATGCTGGCGGTGTATTCGTTTGTGTGGGGTGTGGGGTTTCACTGCTGGATCCCGATGGAACAGTCGATGGCTTTGCTTTTTTCGCCAGGGGGTAAGAAGGGGAAGTGGTTGGGGCAGTTGCGCAGTGTGAATAGTGTGGCGTGGTTGTTGTCTATTCTAATTTGTAAATTGGCTTACGATTTTGTCGGGTATAACGGTTTATTTGTTATGGCGGGTGCCGCAACTGTGGGCGGTGGTTTTGCCATTTTGTTTGCGTCTCGCAGGCGGCCACCCGACGAGAGGGGTTTTGTTTTTAAGCGGCGGTATGGTCTGTATTATGCGCTGAATTTTCTGCAGGGTATGCGGAAGCAGATGTTTATTACGTTTGCGATTTTTGCTCTGGTGAAGATACACGGGATGCCCGTGCATACGACGATGATTCTGGTGCTGATGAATCAGACGTTGATTACGCTGACTGCGCCAACGATGGGCAAGTTGGTGGATCAGTACGGCGAGCGGAAGATGCTGTCACTCAGTTATATTGGGTTGACCTTTGTGTTTGTCGGATATGCGGTGGTGACGCATCGCCCCACGCTATACGTTTTGTATTGTGTTGATAATATCATCTTTTTTGGCGGGATTGCGCTGACGACGTATTTGCACAAGATCGCGCCCGAGTCGGATCTCAAGCCGTCGCTTGCGATGGGCGTGACGATGAATCATGTGGCTTCTGTTGCGGCACCGCTTTTGGGCGGTTTCGCATGGCACTATTTTGGATATCAGGTGATTTTCTTTAGCGGTGCTGTTCTGGCGCTGATTTCGCTGATTGTGAGTCAATGGGTCGATCCCGAGGGGCAGCTTGAGCGGGAACGAGAAGAGATGCCGGATGGGGTGGCCGCGCAACCTGTTTCGTGACCACATAAGAACGCAGATGAAACGCGATGGCGTAGGGACAGGTTCCCCAACCCAACCAATTGTAGGGGCGGGTTTCTCAACCCGCCCGACGGAGACGTCCGATGTCAGATAATGCGTTTGATACATGGGGACCGATTGTCGAGGATGACGAGACGATCAGGGCGGCGTTGGAAGATGCGAATATTCCCGCGCTGATGGTTTCTCTGGTGCATTTGACCGGGGATATGGGCATTGTGCGGGGGGAGGTTCGTCCACGGGCGCGGAATCTGGCAGATCCGCAGGCGGGTGTAACAGAGGAGCAACAGGCGGTTGTTCGGAAGATCGCTTTTGAGGTGTTGAAGGCCTATCGAGATCGCGGTTGTACTCTGCCTCCTGCACCGAGCCGAGCGCGGGTTTGGGAGATGATGAATTTTATGATTGGGGAGGAGATTCCCGAAGATTACGGGGCGTTTTTGGAGGGGGAGTTGTCCTTGAATGGCGAAGATCCGTTTGTGCCTTCGGGTATGGATGCGTTGCCCGGGGATAAGAAGCGGGATTTTCGGGTTTTGATTATTGGGGCGGGGATGTCCGGGTTGCTGGCGGCGCATCGGCTTCAAGAGGCGGGGATTTCGTTTATTGTGGTGGAAAAGAATGCCGATGTGGGGGGGACATGGCTGGAGAATACGTATCCCGGATGCCGCGTTGATAGTCCGAATCACTCGTATTCCTATTCTTTCGTGCCCAGGAATTGGCCGCAGTATTTTTCCACGCAGCAGGTGCTTCTCGATTATTTCAGGCAGTTTGCAGAGGATTTTCGCCTGCGCGAGCATATTCGGTTTCAGACAGAGGTTGTGTGTGGTCGTTTTGATGAAGAGGGTAAGGTTTGGAAAGTTGAGGTGCAGGATAAAGAGGGGGTGCGGCGGACGATTGAGGCGAATGCCATTATCAGTGCTGTGGGGCAACTCAATCGCCCAAAGTTGCCGGATATTGCGGGGCGCGAGTGCTTCCGGGGGATTGCTTTTCATTCTGCGCGATGGCCGCGGGCGTGCGATTTGACGGATAAGCGCGTTGGGGTTATTGGTACGGGTGCGAGTGCATTTCAGTTTGTGCCGGAGATTGCAAAACAGGCGCGCGATGTTTTTGTGTTTCAGCGCACGCCACCCTGGATTCAGCCCAATCCGCATTATCACGCGGATGTGCCAGAGGGACAGCACTATCTTTTGAATCATGTGCCGTTTTACGCCAAGTGGTTTCGGCTGTTTATGTTCTGGCGTTCGGCAGAGGGGATGCTCGGCGCGGCAAAAAAGGATCCGGCATGGCCGCATCAGGAACGCGCGGTTAGCAAGGCGAATGACAAGGTGCGCCAGCGGATTATAGAGTATATCGAGTCGGTGCTGGGCGACGATCCCGAGTTGATGCAGAAGTGTATTCCGGATTTTCCACCGGCTGGCAAGCGCATGTTGTGGGATAATGGCTTGTGGTTGCATACTCTGAAGCGGGAGAATGTGCATCTTATTACGGATCCGATTGAGAGGATTACAGAGTCTGGTCTGGCGACGCGATCGGGTGAGGGCTATGATTTTGATGTGCTGATTTACGGCACGGGGTTTCAGCCGAGTCGGATGTTGTGGCCGATGACGTTTGAGGGGGTTGGGCGCAGGGATTTACAGGCGCATTGGGATGGCGATCCGCGCGCGTATAAAGGTGTTTCTATTCCGGGATTTCCCAATTTTTTTTGTATGTATGGGCCCAATACCAATATTGTTGTGAATGGGAGTATTATCTTTTTTTCCGAGTGCGAGATGAGATATATCCTGGGGTGTATCAAGTTGCTGATTGAGATGGGACGCGCTGCGATGGATTGCAAACGGGATGTTCACGATCGGTATAATGAACGCATTGATGCGGGTAATCTGGAGATGGCCTGGGGCGCGCCAAATGTTCGGAGTTGGTACAAGAATGAGGCCGGGCGAGTGACGCAGAATTGGCCGTTTTCTATGCACGAGTTCTGGAAGCAAACACGGGTGCCCGATCCTGGGGATTATGTGTTTATTTAGAATCAAAAGTATCCGCAGATGGACGCAGATAAACACGGATAAAAGGCACCTGCCTTAGCTCAGCGAGGAGGTGTTGACGCAATGAATTTTGACCCTCTGTGTTCATCGGTGGTTGCATTTTAGAGCTGTGGGTTGGGTTTTATCCTGATCATCCTGGCCATCCTGATTCTGACTTTTTATGTTCTCCAACTATTTCACCATCACATGCCGCAACCTGTGGTCGCACAAGCGCGATACGCTGATCAATTTGCTCAGTCTTATTGTGGGGCTGTCGTGTTGTGTGATGGCGATTGTGATTATTCATTACGAGATGAGCTATGACCGCTTTCATCCGGATGGGCATCGCATTTATCGGGTTTTGCGGGAGCGGGTGAGCAATGAGCAGGTGCAAGTGCGGTGGCTGACTTCGGGGGCGCTTGCTCGCGCGATTGAAGCGGAGATGCCCGAGGTTGAGTTGGCGTCTAAAAATCGCATTTATCCGGTTGTGGTGCGTTTTGAGGATCGAGAGCTTACGCTGGTGCAAGGGCAGGTTGATGACCGGTTTTTTGAGTTGTTTCACTTTCCTTTTGCTATTGGCGATGCCAGCGTGCTTGAACAGCCGTATTGCATTGCGATTACGCAATCAGCGGCGGAGAAGTTGTTTGGCAAGGCCGATCCCATAGGCAAGATTATTACGATTCGCGAGCGGTATTACGGCGGCGATTATACGGTTGCCGCTGTTTTGCAGACGCCTCCGAGGTCTTCGTCCCTTCAGTTTGATTTGTTGCATTTTACCAATGGACGGACACAGGAGGCTATTTTTGATTGGACGCTGTGGCAGGGGCGGGTGCAACAGGCGGGTATTGAGACTTTTGTGCGTTTGCGCGATGGGGTAGATGCGGATGAATTCGAAGCAAAGTTGTCGGGTGTTATTGAACGGCACATGGGCGCAGATGTGCGCCGCATTCTTTCGTATCGCTTGCAGCCTCTTGCGCGGTTGCATTTATACGGGGTGCAGGATTACAATTTGGCTTCGGGTGGCAATGTCCACGCTCTTTATCTTTTTGCTGCGATTGCGGTGCTGGTTCTGGCGATTGCGGCGATCAATTTTGTCAATCTCGCCACGGCGCGTTCGATGTATCGCGCGCGCGAGGTGGGGATGCGGAAGGTGGTTGGCGCGCGGCGCGGTCAGTTGATTCAACAGTTTTTGTGCGAGACGGTTTTGCTCGCGCTTTTCGCGCTGATTATCGCGATTCCCATAGCACATGTCGCGCTGTTGGAGATCAGCGCACGCACAGACGCACATTACGCGCTTGACGCGCACATTGCGCGCGTCGCGTTGTCAGAAATCAGCGCACGTACAGACGCGCATTACGCTTTGGACACGTCTATACTGTTCGTGCTCTTGCCGGGTCTCGTCGCGCTTGCCGTGTTCGTGGGTTTGATGGCGGGGGTGTATCCCGCGCTTTATTTTTCGGGGTTTCGTCCGGCTGATGTGCTCAAGGGCGCGGCGCATTTGCAGGGTGCGCGCCTGCGGCAGGTTCTGGTTGTGGCGCAATTTGCTATTGCCATTTTGCTTATGATTGTTACGGATGTTATTTATCGGCAATTGGACTATATTCAGCACAAGGATCTGGGTTTTGATAAAGAGCATCTCGTTTTGTTGCCTATTTTTAAGCTGGATCGGCGGCTCAAGACCAATAATGATCCCTGGCTCGTGGCACAGTACAATACTGTGAAGCAGGCGTTTTTGGAACATTCCAATGTTGTTTCGGTGTCTGCGTTTCGCTTTTTGCCCGGACGCGATGGCGGTGGTTTTGTGCGGATTGTCAAGCCGGAAGGTCAGGAGCATACGGAGTGGCGGATGCCGGTGCAGGAGGCGGATGAAGATTTTTTTGGGACACTTGGTGTGTCTATTCTGTCTGGTCGCACGTTTTCGCCCGAGGTTGAGCGCGACCGCACGCATGCGTATATTCTCAATGAGTCTGCTGTGCGCGCGCTTGGCTGGACGGTGCAGGATGCCGTGGGGCGGCGTTTTGGACGGGCGCGTTCAGAAGATGATGCCAAAGGTACTGTGATTGGCGTGGTTTCAGATTTTCACTACGCATCTCTTCGACAACCGATTGGGCCAGCGGTTTTTGCTTATCGCCAGTGGTTTTACGATTATCTGGCAGTGCGCGTGCGCGATTTTTTAGAGGTTCGACCTTTTCTCGAAGAGACCTGGGATACATTTATGGCAGCCGATAAGCCTTTTGAGTTTACATTTTTGGATGAGGAACTCGATGCGATTTATCGGGCGGAAAGAGATTTGGGGCAGGCTGTTACCGCTTTTGCCGGGCTGGCTATTTTGCTGGCTTGTTTGGGGTTGTTCGGTTTGGCGGCTTTTACGGCTGAACGCCGCAGGCGCGAGATTGGCATTCGCAAGGTGCTCGGTGCGTCTGTTTCAAGTGTTGTTTTGTTGTTGTCAATAGCGTTTTTGAAGCTGGTGCTTGTCGCCAATCTCATCGCCTGGCCCGTTGCGTATTATTTGACAGATACTTATTTGCAAAATTTTGCGTATCGCACATCTTTCAGTTTATGGCCTTTTGTGTTTTCGGGCTTGCTGGCACTTTTAATCGCACTTTTGACCGTTGGTACGCAGGCGTTCAGGGTTGCGCATACCAATCCCGTGGAAACTCTGAGGCATGAGTAGGTGTGCAACTGACCTTTGAACGGGTCTGGGATAGGCTCCGTTGTAAACCATCCCCAGGCCAATTCATAGGCGAAGTGCCGTCATCGCGGCATGGTGTTAGCCGCGATCCAGTGGTTTTGGTTGTCATCGTTACTTTGGAGGTTCTCCTATGTTCTTCACACTTCTCATCATTACCCTCGTAGTCGCCGCTCTTGTGTCTTTTATTGCCGTGCGTGCGTTTAGCAGCGCGATCAATAGTATTCTTCACCGGCTTATTGACGATGCGATAGCAGGTGCGTGGGTGCGCTATATGAAGTTTGCGATTTTTGTGGTGGGTATTTCTGGCGGTGTGCGCGTTCGTTCGCTGGAGCGTTATATTTTGCCGCAGGAGCATTTCGATTCCGCAGGTGAATCCCGCGATATTCCTCCTTTTGAACTGACTACTGAACGCTGGGTGCTCGAGATATATCGCACGATTATCGAGTCCCTGCAATCTATCGCGTGGATGTTGCTCGTTTTCTTTATTGTTTCACTCGGTATGTACATTGTCGTGCGTATTTTTGAAATGCGCCGAGGGACGAACGAGTGATGAGTAGAGAGGGCGATAAAGCGGTGGACACCGGATTGCAGAGAATTATATTGGGGCAAAGGGGTCTGGTATGGAGAAAATAAAAAAGAAAGTGATACCGGGCTGGACCGGGAGATGCTATGAGGATTTCGAGGTGGGCGAAATTTACCGGAGCCGGTTCGGGCGGACGGTGACGACGGCTGACAACCAGCTGTTCACGCACCTGACCCTAAATACCAATCCGCTTCACTTTGACGAGGAGTACGCCCGCCGGACGCGGTGGGGAAAGATCCTGGTGAACAGCACGTTTACGCTCGCGCTGGTCGTGGGAATGAGTGTCCCGGACGTGAGTGAGAAGGCGATGGCGAATCTGGGTTGGAGCGAGGTCCGGCTTCCGAACCCGGTATTTGTGGGAGATACGCTCTATTGCGAGACGGAGGTGCTCGCCAGGCGGGAGTCGAAGTCTTACCCGGAAGCGGGTATTGTGAAGGTGCGCACGCGGGGAGTGAATCAGAATGGCCGCGTCGTCATAGATCTGACTCGCAGCGTGATGGTCTATAAGAGGGCGCACGCGCCGTCGGAGAATGCCTTTCCCGAAATTCACGAGGAGAAAGACGGGTGAAGTCGATGCGGTCCTGGCTTTTTGTGCCGGGGCACCGGCAGCCGATGATCGACAAGGCCCTGGGCCTGCCGGCGGATGTGCTGATATTCGATCTGGAGGACGGCGTCCCGGAGGCTGAGAAGGATGTTGCGCGCAGTCGTGTCGCTGCCGCGCTGGATGGCGTGCGTGGCGGCCCAACGCGATTCGTTAGGGTTCACGATGCCGGTTCCTCCGAATTGGACGCCGATCTGCAGGCGATCGCGCGTGCGGGGTTGCAGGGACTCGTGTTGCCCAAAGTGCAGGGACCGGAGGATGTGCTTCAGATGTGCCGATGGCTGGACCGGCACGAGACCAGAGCGGGTATTTCATCCGGAGGCGTCAGGCTTCTGGCAATCATTGAGAGCGCCCGGGGTCTGGTTCAGGCTCCTGCGATCGCATCCGTTACACCCAGGCTGGTGGGGCTCATGTTCGGTGCGGAGGATTTCGCGCTGGATCTGGGCCTCTTTTCGCACCCGGGACAGGGATTGGTCAACTACGCCCGATCGGCACTGGCGGTGGCTGCGGCAAGCGGACAAATTCGGGCTATAGACAAGGTATTTACGGACATCAGCGATCCTGACGGACTGGCCGTGGAGGCGCGGCGGGCCAGGGATCTGGGGTTTGCTGGAAAGGCCGTGATCCATCCGGGTCAGGTTGGGGCGGTGAATGAAATTTTCAGTCCCACGGAGGTCGAGGAGAGGTGGGCCCGGCGAATTGTTGAGGCTTTTGAGCGGCGGGCGGACGAAGGCCCGGCGACCGTGGATGGTCAGATGGTAGATAGGCCGATTCTGGAACGGGCTCGATGGATCCTGGATCGCTTTGAGGAAGAGGGTTAACTTGCACGATCAAAACCAACATCCGCCCCTGAATGGAATAAGGATTGTCTCGGTGGAGCAGTTCGGGGCGGGGCCGTGGGCAACGATGATGTTGGCGGACCTTGGGGCGGAGATCATCAAAGTCGAGAATCCCGAGACAGGTGGCGATGTCGCGCGTTACGTGCCTCCCTATACCGCTGAACAGGATAGCGTGTATTTCCAGAGTTTCAACCGGAATAAGAAGAGTATGACGCTGAATTTGCAGCATCCGGGAGGGAGGGAGGTGTTGCATCGGCTGGTGGGGATTTCGGATGGGGTGTTCAACAATCTGCGCGGGGACCTTCCGGCCCGGCTGGGTCTGGACTATCCGGCGCTGAGTGCGGTCAAGGCTTCAATTGTATGTTGCTCGCTTTCCGCGTTCGGACGGCATGGGTCTCGAGCGGGCGAACCGGGATACGATTATCTGATGCAGGGATATGCCGGATGGATGAGTCTTACGGGCGCGCCCGACGGTCCACCGACGAAAACAGGGCTTTCCCTCGTGGATCTCGGCGCGGGCACAATGGCGTCACTGGGCATGGTCAGCGCGATTTTCCGCGCCAGACAGACGGGTCTGGGGTGCGATGTAGATGTGAATCTGTTCGACACGGCGCTGGCGAATCTGGGATATGTGGCGGCGTGGTTTCTGACCAGAGGGTATGAGGCGCATCGGACGCCCGATTCTTCTCATCCGTCACAGATTCCGTCGCAGGTGGTGCCGACCAGGGACGGATGGCTCGTGATAATGTGCGCAAAGGAGAAGTTCTTTCAAAATCTGGTACGCATTCTGGGGGCGCCGGAACTGGCGGAAGATTCCCGGTTCTGCTCTTTTGCGGATCGCCTGGAGAATCGGGATATTCTGGTTCCGATTCTGAAGGATCTCTTCCGCAAGAAGACAACCGCCGATTGGCTGGCGCTGCTCAAGGGCAAGGTGCCCTGTGCGCCCGTGAATACGGTTGAGCAGGCCTTTGCCGACCCGCATGTGGCCGAGAACGAGATGATACTGGCGTTGCCGCATCCGGAATTCGGAGCCGTCCGGGTGGTGGCGAGTCCCATAGAGGTCGGCGGCGAATCGGTTGAACCCCGGCGCGGGCCTTCATTGGGAGAACACAACGAGCCGATTCTGGGCGAGTATCTCGGATATTCAATACCAGAGATTGAGAAACTCCGAAGCGACGGTGCCATTTGAATGATCGCATTCTGCTTTCAAAATCTGCAATACGAACGCCAGATGGTGTCAAAATGGTGTTGTGGTTTGCGGCAGGACATAACACTTGTCGGTGGTTGACAGCTTATAAATTTCTGTCTATGTTTGTAGCAAAATCAAATATCCATTTTGAAGTCACATAAATACATGGAAAAAGACCCCAAAATTTTATCCCTGGATGAAATCGAAGAGATCGAAAAGCTCACGTTGCGTTGGATATTTCAGGCGGTTTATGATTTTGGCATGGAAGCACATGAAATATTCCTTAGATCGCCCGATAGTGTTAAAGATATTGCTGAAGATATAACGCGAGAATTGCTTGATCGGCTTTCAGGGTTCAATGTGCAACAGAGGGTATATGGAACAGTCGATTATAAAAAAGCACGATATGTGATTCTTCCTGATCAAACCGTCAGACAGGCATTATTTATTGATTCAAAAGCAGAGAAGGAAAATCGTTCTGCGACGATTCAGATGTCACAGACTTCCATGTGGGTGAGACAAAGGCGATCCGGTGCCCAGGTTAATGAAAAAGGATTTTTACCTGAAATATCCGAATATGGAGATAAAAATTACCTCACAACGACATGCCTTATTCATTTCAGCTACGATGATCTCTCAGGTCATCATCGTTTGCATGAAGTGACTATGGTAGCAATTCCAAATGGAAAATTGCAAGCAAGGTATAATCCAACGGTTGATGATGGCATCTGGCTGGCTGGTAGAAATGCACCGACATTAGGTGAAGATTTCAGGGTAAGAGTAGGCTTTAGCAGATTAAAGGCCAAGGCTTCGTGGCGCGTACAAAGGCTTATCTATGATGAAGAAGGACAGGAGTGTATTGGGTCATGGCAATCGTAAACTTGTTTAAGACACTTGCCCCAAATGCGATATATCACGGCGATTCGCAGGAGTTTTTGGGAAGAATTGAGCGGGAATCTATTGCGCTCAGTATCTGGTCGCCTCCGTATTATGTCGGGAAAGAATACGAGAAGGATTTATCATTTGAAGATTGGAAAAATCTTCTGCGAAAGGTGATCAAACTACATTTTCCCATTGTAAAGCCCGGTGGATTTTTGGTGATCAATATTGCCGATATATTGTGTTTTAAGGATGATACAATGCCCAAAATTATGGCGGAAAACATTTCTCGGCGAAAAATTAATCTTACAAAAGAAGACATACTAAAGGTTGTACAACAGCATCCCAATTGGAACAGGTACAAACTTGCAGAACACTTTGGGTGCAGCGAGCAAACAATAGATCGGCGGCTTAACGGCAACAATATTAGAGGGGGTAAATATCAATCCCAAACAAGAGTTTATCTCGTTGGGAATTTGATAGAAAAAGCTGCTATAGATGCAGGTTTTTATTTGTATGACCGGCGTATATGGGTAAAAGACGCCGCCTGGGAGAACTCGAGATGGCATACCATCTCATACCGTTCTGTAGATGAGTCAGAATATATTTATATTTTTTGGAAGCCGGGTATAACGAAGGTTGATCGATCAAGGCTTACAAAACAAGAATGGGTAAATTGGGGTTCCAGGGGTGTATGGGAAATTCCCTCTGTACGCAGCAATTCAGATCATGATTCTAAGTTTCCAGTTGAGTTGCCTCGCAGAGCCATTAAGCTATTTACTGAGTCTGATGAAATTGTGCTCGATTGCTTTATAGGAAGCGGTACTACTGCTTTGGCAGCATTGAGTGAGGGAAGACGATATATCGGTATTGATAAGGAAAAGAGGTCGGTGGGGATCGCAACAGAAGCTGTAAAATCATTCAATACGTACGAAAAAGAGCCTGAGCAGATGGATCTTCTGATACGGGAACTGGAAGCAGGGTATGAAATAAATGTTTGAGATGTTGTGAGTAAAAAGTTACGAATAAGCCCCGGATTTCTCCAGGGCTTTTTTGTTTTGTAAATCTCAGAGTCTGAAATGGAAACCCATATACTGATCAGGCATCGGGCAATTCCGTTCGCAATGCGAATTTTTCTTCGGGCGTTTCCGCGTGTTTTAATAATTCCAGATACGCTTTGTGTAGTCGCTGTGCCACGGCCATGTTTTGCTGGTTATACACGTTGTTCTTTTGCGCGAGGTCTGTTCGCAGGTCGTATAGTTCCGCCGGCCAGTTGGGGCCGCGATAGTGCAAGGTCCAGTTGCCGTCTGTGATGCTGGAACACACGCTGCGGTCTTCGCGTACGGGCAGGGTTGCCGATGTGACGGCGACTTTTCGTCGTTCTTCTGCTTTTTCGCCTTTTAAGATGGGGGCGACAGATACCCCGTGCAGTCCATCGGGTTTTTTTATGCCTGCGAGATCGAGAATTGTGGGCATAAAATCCACGGGTTGTGTCAGGAATTTTGTGCGTTTTCCCGCTGCGTTGCTGCCGGGTACATATCCCATGAAGGCCGTGTGGGATACTTCTTCGTAATAGGGCCAGTCGCCATCTGGTCCCTGTCCGCTTTTGCCAATGCGTCCGTGGTCCCCGATGTAATGCCCGTGGTCGGACATGAAGATCACGGCTGTGTCTTCCCAGAGGCCCAGATTTTCTACTTTTTCTAACAGGTGGCCTACCCAGGTGTCCATGAGCGTGACTTCACCTGCGTATAGTGCCTGCGTGTGTTTGATTTCTTCTGCGCTCAGGTAATCGCAGTAGTCGTAAATGGGATGGTCGATGACTTCACCTGTGTATCCGGGGTTGTACATATTGACGTAGTGCGCGGGTGGGTCCCACGGTTCGTGGGGGTCAAAGGTGTCGATGTACAGGAAGAATTTTTCGTGGGTGTGATTTGCTTCCAGCCAGTCTGCGGCGCGTTGCATGGTGCGGGCGACAAAGGTGTCGCGTTCTGTTTCCCAGTGTGCTGCACGCCAGCGATAGTGATATTGTTGCATGCGCTCAGGCGTGCGAATTTTTTCGGGGACTGATTCGAAGGGGACGGGTATATCGTCTGTGATTGAGCGGTCGCCTTCTTGTCCGCGAATCCATTCCCAGCCCAAAAACCCGCGGTCAAATTGATGTCCGTCTCTTACGAGATGCGGTGTGTCACATAAGAGCATGGTTACATAACCCGCGTCTGTGAGGAGTTCGGACAAGATGACTTCATCTTCGGGGAGTGGCGTCCAGCCGCGAAAGGGAAATGTGAGTCTGCCGGTCATCATGTCTGTGCGCGTGGGTATTGTTGGGAATGATGCTTGATACGCGCGGTCAAATAACATGCACCGTTTGGAGAATGCGTCTATATGCGGTGTTCGGATCCATGGATTTCCGTGACATCCCAGGTGATCGTAGCGCAAGGTGTCGGACATTACAACGATGATATTCATGTGTACCCCTCCCAAAAAGGTTTCTAAATGCTGAGAAGCTGTTTTAAAACTCATTTTGCCCCTTTCCCGTCTATGCTCTATTGCCCTGTCATTCTGAGCGTAGCGTAGCGGAGTCGAAGAATCTCTTACCAACTCAGGTGGAAAAGATGCTTCGGCTACGCTCAGCATGACAAAACGCCTGACATGCGTAACATCAGTTATTAATTTTAAAACAGCTTCTGAGAATTGAGCCTGTGTAAAATAATCCCTTTTTCAAAATCTGCAACACGAACGTCAGATGGTGTGAAAATGATGTTGTGATAAAAAAAGCCCCGGATTTCTCCAGGGCTATTGAATTCATAAGCGTTCTGTCTAAACAGATGCCAATTTAGGTCTGCCTCTTGGGTGTTCATTGCGCCATTGCACAATTTTTTGCGCGTCAGGTTCAGATAGGATAATGGGATATGTAGGCCCGTATTGTTTGCCGATGTCTATTCCCGAAGTCCGCATCGAATGGATGGTATTGCGCAATGTGCGTGGTGTGATGTCCAATCTTTCCGCTAATTCTGAAATTGAATAAATGGTTTCTATTTTTCCACGTACAATTTTTGCGTGTCCCGAAAGAATATCGTTCAGGTCCACGCCCTTACTGGCATTTTCAATTGTAATAGATACCAATTTGTCTTTATCATTATAGGACAGAATGATGTCCTGATGTTCGCCATCTGTTCCGGCATTTTCCGCGCCTCCAGATGCAGGTGTCGAACTCAGTGTAATATGAAGCGTATCCGTTTCGGGAAAATACTCCAGGGATTTCATATCAGAGGTCCTTTCGTTTTTCTTTTTTTGTGTACGTGCGATCCGGAAATGCATTGTGAATCGTTTCTCCATCGGCTTCGACAACGACGCGAATATATTTGTCAATTTCAGCGATGTAAATCCATCGCCGTGAGCGACCATCTGCTTGCTGTTCAATCGCATGGTAATGGTTTATTGCATCTGCAATTTCTTTCAGATATTTTTTTAATTCAGGTCGATCTCTGAGTGTCCGATTGCGAAAGTATGGCGTCGTCTTCATCGATAATTTCCTCTCGCATTAAATATACTCATATGGGAATATTTTTCAAGAAAAAAAAGGCGAAGTGATATGGATAAAGACATCAAACTTTTAGATGTGGTTGCTTTGACAGAAGATATTGGGAGGAAATGATGGATTCTATTTATGGAATTGTGCCGCCTGTGGTGACGCCGTTTCGGAAGGATGACTCACTCGATGAGGGGGCGTTTCGTGCGGAAATTCAGTATATGATTGAGACGGCGAAGGTGCATGGGTTGGCGGTGACGGGGAGTACGGGCGAGGGGCATACGCTGGGGGATGATGAGGTGAGGCAGTTGACGCAATGGGTTGTGGAGGAAGCCGATGGGCGAGTGCCGGTGATTACGGGAATTATTACGGACAGTACGAAGTCGGCAATTGAGCGCGGGAAGGCTGTGGCCGATTTGGGTCCGGTGGCGTTGCAGGTGACGCCAGTGCACTATTTGTTTCGGCCAGACGATGATGCGATGGTCAGGCATTTTGAGGCGTTGTGTGAGGGGACGGGGTTGCCGGTGATGATTTACAATGTGGTGCCGTGGACGTATTTGTCGCCGGAGTTGTTGACGCGGATTATTGACGAGGTGGATGGTGTGGTGGGGGTGAAGCAGAGTGCAGGTGATATGAAGTTGCTGGCTGATTTGTTGTTGATGGCCGGAGATCGAGCGCGGATTATGACAGCGGTAGATGCGTTGTTGTATCCGTCATTTGTTTTGGGGGCGCACGGTGCGATTGCGGCGATTTTGACGGCGGTGCCCGAGTTGTGTGTGGCGGTGTGGGATGCGTGTCGTGCAGGTGATCATAAAAAGGCGTTGGATTTACACGAAAAGTTGCTGCCGATTTGGAATGCGCTTTTTGATGATAATTTGCCTGCAAATACCAAGTATGCGATGAAGCTGCAGGGGCGTGATGGGGGTGTGCCGCGCCCGCCAATGCCACCTCCCTCTGCCGAGCAGGAGGGACAGATTCAGGCGGCATTGGAGAATGCAGGCGTGATTTAATCCTTTGACTTCAGTCTCAACGGCATTAGCAATGCCAGCCATTCCGCATTCAGGGGTGTGCGCAAGATAATCGCTTTGCTCTGTTCTCTAAATTCCATTGTGATTTCATCGCTGTCTTCAAAGTCCAGAGCATGCAGAATCTGTTTGAGATATGCGAAGTTCACGGCAAAGCGGTGTACAACGGGGCGTTCCTCAGACCCGTTCAACCTGGGTGTGTCTTCTGATGGTGTTTCAAATTTGGCATTGAGCGGTACTTGAAATATCCAATCCGCAACGCCTCCTGGAGAGTCGTCATCTTTCGCGTCGAGGAGATATTGGAATTTGCCATTGTCTTCGCGGGTATATCCCGTATCTCGGGATGTGAGAAAGGTTATGGTCTGGGTCAGTGGCGAGAGATGCAGATCTACCCGAGGACGATATTGCCACCCCTGCGGGCCTGATTCTGGATGCCGCGTTTCCATGAAGTCTTGTAGTAAGTCCAGTGCAGGTGCCAGAAGATCCGAGGAGATGGAAACTCGCATTGCGGGATCTTCCTGAGGAATGACCTGTTCGTATTTGACATAAGGACCTTCGATTAAGGGTACCTGAAGGGTTGTGCCATTGCTCTGGATTTCCGCGGTCTCTTCCGCAATTTTCAATGTGGCTTGTTCGGGCAATTGAATGCCTGACCAGGGTCCGAGGACAATTGGGGCGGCCAATTCCGAGAGGCTTTTTAAGGTGCGAATGATCATGATATGCCCGTTGGTCGCAGTCGCGCGACCGCCTGTGTCGAGACATACGCCCTGCAAGATCGGGCGTTTTTCGTCGTCGCTTACAAAACCGATTACTTTTTTGAGCGCGTCCATGTCCGCGCGGTCCAGTTCAGTCGTTTGTGTTTGAATATCCGACATTTTGTGTAACTCTCCTTTCAATTTTACACGCGCACGCCTCAGACGCCCGCGCACGGTTTCTACCGTGAGGTTCAGGAGGTCGGCTGTTTCCGCATAAGAATACCCTTTGAAATAGTGATGGGCGATTACCTGGCGGTGTTCAGCCGATAGGATGCGAAGCGCAGCTCGCACAACCTGTTTGATTTCTTCTTCATCGTGCGTTGCAGGTTCTGGATAAAATGTTTCTTCTAACCGCAATTGCACGGCTCGACGGCGATGATGGGAGTTGACGGCGTTGCGTATGATGCTGTGTAACCAGGGTCTAAATCGGTCGGGTTTGCGAAGTTGGTGCAGATTTTCGAACACTTTGACAAATACGATTTGGACCAGGTCTTCTACATCGTCAACCAGTCGCACAGATCGGGCAATTTGGGCGTACACATATCGCGAATAGCGTTGCACCAGAATTGCGAATGCTTTGCGGTCGCCGTCCAGAATTTGAGCAATGAGTGCTCTGTCTTCAATTTGTTCCACGAATGCTCCACAAGAAATCAATCCACGCGTGTTTTACTATAAAGACGAGTCTGCATCCCAAAAGTGTCGTATGGATATAAAAAAAGCCCCGGATTGTTCCGAGGCTTTTTGATTTTTTGGTCTGTTAAGCATTGGGACACTTAAAGTCCAGGCCATCCATGATGACTTTTATTTGATCGGACGGTTTGAAATAATCTGTCGCCGTATATTTTTCACCCATATCGCCCATTAATCGGCGGCGGCGCGGTGTCATGCGGGATAGCACTTCTTCGGGACATTTTTCGTAATCGTAGGGTCTGCACCACATCTGTCCATATCGGAAAGTGATGCTGCGCCGCACGACGTCTGTGTGATTTGGCGCGACCGCGTGCCACATAGTGTTGGGGAAGATCGCGCAGTCTCCTGCTTCTGCAATGAGTTGTATTGCGCCGGGCGGTGTCTCATTGCGGGATCCTTTGGGCATTGGGCGGCGATGGCTGCCGGGCACCAGACAGAAGTTTGCACAATTCTCGTGTGGAATATCGGTGAGGAAAAACTGAATTTTGAAGTTCAATGGCAAACTGTCTGGCGTGACCCGGATTTGTGCCAGTGAGCGTCCGGCATCGGTGTGCCAGCCGATCAAGTTATCGGATTTGTCATTTGGATAGCGCACGTAAATTTGCGATCCCATGATCTGGAGATACGGTCCCATCAGGTCGAGGATGATGCCAAATAAGTTGGGGTGGTCCATTAACCCGTCGATCCGACTCGTTCGGAAGAGCGTTTGGATGATGGTATAGACGCCTTTTTCGCGCACTTCGGGATATTTGGCTTCGTATTTCGCGATTACTTCATTGGCCGCGTCGAGATAACCCGCTGCTTCGTCTCTGGGGATTACATTTTTGAGATGTAAATACCCCTGCTCCTGCCACTGTTGCCGCATGGATTTGCTCAATTGGTTCATGTCAAAGCTCCTGTTTTTTTACTTCGTTTTTGTCAGGGCGACTCCTCGTTTTGTCCGGCTTCAATGCGGACGATTTCCCCGCGTTTCAGGTTTGGTAGGGCTTCCAGAATTTGTGGAACCAATGGTGCCAGATACTCAAAGGAATTACGCCTTGCGGCGAGAACAACTATCGCGCATCTACTTCCGTGATGTGTTGTTGATATGGGATGTTCTGGTCGGCGGTGATGAGAACATCAAACGCGCTCCTTGCCAGCGACAGTAGTTCACCATTGCTTTTGCTGTCCCATCCCAGATATTTGGCAGTTGCGACTTCATGTTCGCCTATCAGGAGAGGGCGTAAGGCCCATGTAACTGATTCATCAAATAGTATCTGCACGAGCCTTTTTCTCCAGGACTTCCTGGGCCATTTTCAGAATGGCTACTAACTGTTCCTGGTTCGCTGATGGAAATTCGTAAAAAAAATCTTTCAGGCTGTACGCGACAGCCAGACAGTCGAACAGATTTTTAATCGGCAGCCGGGTTCCCACAAATACAGGAGTTCCGCTCACGATTTCGGGATCGCTGTGAAAAACGCTGTTAGGGGCATTATAGGCTTCCTGCTCCAGAGTCTCTCTGGCCATTTCAAGCACAGCATACGTCTGCTCTCGGAATACCGTTGGAAAATCGTAATGAAAATCCTTCAGATTGTAGCCCTTGGCCAGGTAGTCAAACAAGTTTTTTACAGGCACGCGGGTTCTTTTGAAAACGGGCGTACCCCCCATGATTTCTTTATCGCAGTGAATCACGCTGTCTTCAATTGCAATGGACACGCTTTCGTTCGTTTGTGCCATGGCGATTCCTCGTGCTTTTGTGTGGTTGACGGACCGATTGGGTTTATATCTTAGTCCTTGCCCGATGTTGTACAATGCAATATTTTGCGGGTAAGATCATCAAAAATTAAAAGGAGGCTTTTATGCTCGTGTTGACAACCCCCAATATTGAAGGGAAAACTATTGATAGCTATCAGGGCATTGTGACTGGCGAAGCTATTTTGGGTGCCAATTTTTTCAAAGATATCTTTGCGAGTCTCCGCGATATTGTCGGCGGGCGTTCAGCCGCGTATGAGTCAGAACTCCGCCGGGCCAAAGATCTTGCCATTGAGGAAATGGTCGAACAGGCACGCGGTATGGGTGCCAATGCCGTCATTGGCGTGGATCTCGACTACGATACGGTTGGCGAGGGCAGTATGCTTATGGTCAGTGCCAGTGGCACGGCTGTTACCTATCGGGATTGAGACGTTCGTTATTTGTATTGTGTTTGGGTAAATTTCGTTTCTTTTAATACGGTTTGCGATTCGTAAATGGATCCGCTTCGGAGTGCGGCCGGCCAGGGCATTCGCACGGGTACGGCTTCCACGCGCGGGATGTTGGTCGGTTCACCGCGCACGATTGTCCCATTGAACAAATCCCAGTTGTTCAGGCCCGATAGGGGATACGCATCGATCGCGCAATATTGAAATAGGAGCAGTCGGCGGGGTTTGTCGGATGTATTGGATACTGACCCGTGTAGCATGCGTACGTGATGGATAGTGATGCCGCCTGCTTTTACCATTACGGGTACGGCGCCTTTGTCGCTAAAGGTGGAGTCGGTTACGGCACCGCAGAAATGGCCGTCGAGGTGATGGTCGTACACTGGCCCTTTGTGCGAGCCGGGTATTACGAGCAAGGGGCCGTTTTCTTCTGTCATGTCGTCCAGCACTATGCCCACGGCGAGCAAATCGTCATTGCTATGTGGATAAAATGCCCAGTCCTGATGCCATTCGACCGGGCTGCCATAGCCGGGTTGTTTCATGTTCAGTTTGTTGCCATTGCACCGCAGGCCGTATCCGATCAATTGCGATACGATTCCCAAAATTTTCTCGTGATGCAGGGTCTTGCGATATACCTCATGTAGCAAGATCGGACTTTTTAAGCGTCTCAGTTTTGGATTTTCGGGCGTGTGCCCGGGTTCGAGATCGAATACTTCGGTGTGTTCGGTAACCTCCCGCGATTTTTCCACAAATTCATCGGTTATCCGCCGCAGGTCATTGACCTCGTCTTCGCTTAGCACGTTCTCCACACCGAGATACCCGTGCTCGCGATAAAATGCAATTTGTTCTTGGGTGAGCATGTCTTACTCCTTTTGGATCAGGATTTACAGGATACCACCCCGCCCCTTTATCTGTGTCCATCTGCGAAAAACGCTCAAATGAACTGGCCTGAGAGGCGGCCAGTTGTACACCGCTCACTCGCGTTTTTTTCTGCGGATACTTTTATGGATGGCGGTATTTGTTTCCAAATTTTTCGCGCAGTAAGACCGCGCCTTCTGCACGATCGGTTTCTGCGAGGCGGCCGCAATAGTCTTCAAAAGCTCCCCAGGTGTGCATTGGCCCGCCTTCTTGCATGACTGTCCAGAGGGGATCGTTGTCGTAGGGCCGCGGCATGGTTTCCATCATGTGGTCGTGCCAGTTCATCAGCCGATACGCCGCTTCGCGGCATATATCGGGATTTTCAGCCGCTATGTCGCGCATTTCCCAGGGGTCGTCTGATAAATTAAATAGCAATTCTCGTGGATAAAGCCGATATCCATCGTGATAGGTACGGATATAAATCCAGTCGTCAAAGCGAACAGCCCGCTGGCACACATGCGCGCACTGGCTCAAGATTAATTCGCTGCGCCCGGCATCTGCGCCTTCGGTAATGACAGGGGCATAACTTTCGCCATCCCACAACGCCTGTTTTTGTCCGCCCAAAAGATCGGCTAATGTAGGAGCCAAATCAATATTATAATGCAGGCCCTCGTCTGTGATTCCAGACTGCCCGCCCGGCCACTTTACAATCATCGGTATATGGCAGGTCGCCTGATCGGCTGTTCCGTGTTCGCCGTATATGCCGAGTTCGCCCATGTTTTCGCCGTGATCTGCGCTGATGATGATCGCGGTGTCGTCCAGCACGCCTTTGTTTTCCAATATTTCCACAATGATGGCAATTTGATCATCTACGTACCGGATTGCGGTGTCGTATCCATCGATCATCCGCCGCAGGTCGTCCATGTTGTCCAGGCGCCCGGGGTGCCGGGGAAAGCGGGGATTGGGACGGTCGTTCCACATCATGATATCCTGTGCGGTGTGGGGACCGACGAGTTTTTTGTGTTCTTCCAGTAATTCGGGGGTCAGCCAGTCCGGCAGGGGATCATCGGCAAAGGGTTCGCCATATTCTTCTGGCGCGCGGTAGGGGGTGTGTACATCCCAGTAGTTGATGTGCAAAAACCAGTTGTCGCCCGCGGCATTGTCCTGGAGCCACTTTTCGACTACGGGTGTTACTTCTTCGGCTGATTCCATGCCGCCTTTGCCAGTGTTGTGGATTTCGTTGAAGCCGGCGTAAAAATGCCACGCGGCATGCCGCTGTCCAAAGGGGCTGATCATGGATGTTTTAAAGCCCTGACGCTGTAAGAATCCGGCCAGGCCTTCGTTGGCGAGTCGATCTCGAAAACCGCGGTTTGGCCCATTTATCCGCCGTTCTGACGCGGTACCGCCGTGCCCTACGACGCCCGAATGAATGCCAAATTGCCCGGAGTAAAATGCGGTGCGCGATGGCAAGCAGGGCGCGTCTGTTGTATAGACTTGATTAAATTGAATGCCTTCGGCTGCAATTTTGTCGATTGTAGGCGATGTGTTGCGGTGATATCCGTAACAGCCCAGGTGTGTGGGATTTAAGGCGTCGAGATCGAGGTACAGAATGCGCATAGATGTTCCTTTTTTGTTTTGGTTAGTTTAAAGGATAATTTACCTTTAAAATCGTTTCTTAGCAAGTTTATCAGTGGTCTGTAGGGGACGGCCCCTGTGCCGTCCCACACGACCACCTGTGTCTGACCTTCTGCGGGCGACCACAGGGGGTCGCCCCTACAAAACGGATTAACTTGACGAATTGGTCTGTTGACATTATTCTGCATCGCACAAATAATAGTGAGGAGGCCGCAGATGCCAGAGCCGACAATTTCTCTTTCTCAGGAACAAATTCATTCATTTCACGAGGATGGGTTCCTCGTTCTCAATGCGATTACCACGGAAGAGGAGGTGGAACAGCTTCGGGAAATTTACGATCGGCTTTTTTCGGATCGCACGGGTTGGGATCAGGGGAGTCAGTTCGATCTGGCGGGTACCGATGAGGATGATCAACCACGCCTTCCGCAAATGCTCGGTCCCAGCCGTTTTGCGCCCGAGCTGAAGGATACGCTCTATCTGGCCAATGCGCGGGCGATTGCGCGGCAATTGCTCGGTTCTGATATGCGCGATGGCAATGGTGAGCACATGATTTACAAACCGCCGCGTATTGGTGCGGCAACGCCGTGGCATCAGGATCAGGCGTATCACAATCCCACCTTGGCATACAAAGGCGTAAATTTCTGGATGCCGCTGGACGATGCGACGGTTGAATCGGGTTGTTTGCAGTTTATTCCGGGTAGCCACAAGCTCGATGTTTTGCCGCATCACAGCATTAACCGGGATCCGCGCATTCACGGTCTTGAGGTTGATGATCCCGAACAATATGCCGCTCGGGCTGTACCCTGCCCTGTTGCGGCTGGTGGTGCATCTATCCATGCGTGTTATATGCTCCACTATGCAGAGCCCAATCGCACAGATGTGCCGAGAAGGGCTTATACTCTTACGTTCAGGACGCCACCCCAGAAGCGCGATACGCCCATTGATGCATACTGGCAAGAGAACAAACAGACGGCGCGGCAAACAAGGGCGGATGCGTATCAAACAAGGGGTTCTATGTAGTAAATTAAAAAAACGCAAAGGAGTTTTTATGAAAGTTCTCGTTACAGGTGCTGCCGGACAGGTCGGTTGCCGGCTGGTGCGCCAGTTGCTCGACCAAAATTGTGAAGTTCGGGGGACTATTCTTCCCGATGATCCCGCGCGTAGCCGTCTGGATGGTGTCGATATTGAGTTGCGCGAGGGGGATTTGACCGATCTCGCCTATATTAAAGATGCCGTTCAAGGTATGGATGCGGTTATTCATACCGCCAATCTGGTTGGTCCGCATTTTGAACTCAACAATCAGATCAATCTTCAGGTTACACGCGCTTGCGAGAGCGTTGCTGACCGTCTCGAACGCTATGTTTATACCAGTTCTTCGGGTGTGTTCCCCAATAATGGCGAAAATGTTCCGTGTGCTTATCATCCGGTTGATGAATTACATCCCAAACGGCCGGATGGCGAGTATTCTATGTCCAAGTATTTCGGCGAGGTGATGGCAGAGCGCGCTAATCGAGAGACGGGTTTGCGCTATTCGATTGTGCGTCCGAGTCACGTTTTGTCCGGGACTAAAATTTTGAATCAGTTCAGCGTTGCGCGCGTGGTCAATTTGTTGAAGAAAAGCCAGAGCAAGCCCGGCACTGAACTCTATATGCCCGATGGTACCGAACTCTGGCACGATATTGAAGCGAAGGCGGTTTCTCCACAACAAACGTGTAGTATTACGGATGAGGACGGACGCCCCTGGCTTTATCAGCCGCAGGATGCCCGCGATATTGCCCATTGTCTGGTTTGCGCGTTGAATTCTGGCGCGGCGCTGGGCGAGTCTTTTAATGCAGGCGCGCCAGAGCCATTTCCTTTTCCCGAAGGGGCGCGGTTGATTGCAGAAAAGAGAGGGGTTGATCCGCTCGAGGTCAGAGTTCCCCTCCAGTACATGTATGACCATGCCATTGGCAAGGCTAAGAGTCTGATTGATTATCGTCCTCAAGGCGATTTGAATACGATGATCGAGTCGGCTTTTGCGTGTGAAGAAGGTGCGACGGATTATACCTGGGATTGAGAAAGGCGAAGAGATATCCACTAAGCCCGAAAAATTCATAAAAAAGGTAGTTTCCTTATTCAAGTCATTGTATTATATTAGGTTACACTCACAACCATTTAACAATGAACTTGGAGGAAACTACCGTGAGAACACAAGATAATCATAGCATGGTTCCTTTGGCAAGTCTTTTCGGCAAACGTGTCAACTGTTTGGGGCAATGTGTTAGAAGATGAAAAAGCGGGCTTTCACTGGGCTTATGGACGCAGCGAACATCTCGGCGGCACAATTGGGCCAGAACATTTCAAATCCCCCGCACACATTGTTCACGAAGACATCGTCTATGCCAAAGACAGCCCGATTCAAGTGGCGTCACTCCTGTTGATTTCAGCAGACGGAGAAGCACGCGAAATCATTCGAGATGGCGCGTATCTGGTTTGAGGGGTGGGAGGTAATATATCTCACACAAAGACACAAAGACACAAAGATACAAGACGTAAAACGTGAGACGAACATCTCTCACCTTTTACGTCTACCTCTTACCTGTAAAAGGAGATTCACATGTTAATCGACGCGCACAATCACCCGAACTGGCACGGATTCAACGCCGAAAAAATATTGAAAAACATGGACGAGCAGAACATCGACCAGCTGTGGCTGTTCTCATGGGAAGCGCCAGAAGACGAATACAGTCCCAGCTATCACAACGTATTGCCCCCAACAGGCGTGTGCATCCCCCTCGAAGACGTGATACAGGTCGGACGCACAGCCCCCGACCGATTCGTCCTGGGATATATGCCACACCCAAAGCGGCCCGACGCAATTGACCGCTTGAAAGCAGCCGTAGAAATTCACGGAATACGGGTAGCCAGCGAACTAAAGGTGCGGGTGGTATTTGACGATCCGGATGCCCTCAGACTGTATCACGTCTGCGGTGACATGGGCCTGCCGATCACAATCCATCTCGACTATCCCATCGATCACGGACGAGGGGATTACCCGCGACCAAACTGGTGGTATGGCGGCAGCATCGAAGCATTTGAACGGGCGATTGTCGCATGTCCCGAAACCAATTTCATCGGCCATGCGCCGGGATTCTGGGCACACATTTCTGGAGATGGCAAGTTTGACAAAGAAGCGTATCCCACGGGTCCCGTTGAACCGGGCGGCAAAGTGCCCGAGATGCTCAGGCAATACGACAACTTGTACGCCGACCTCTCTGCGGGATCGGGACTGACCGCAATCAGCAGAGATGAAGCGTTTGGCAGGCAATTCCTGATCGATTTTCAGGATAGCCTGTTATTTGGAAGGGATTATTTCGACACGCGCCTGATGGATTATCTACAGCGCCTGAACCTGCCAAAAGACGCGTTCGACAAAATAACATACCAAAACGCACAGAAGCTATTGGGTGAAGGTTAATAACTGACGTTACGCACGCTTGCGAAAAAACGGGGAATCTTGTCCAAAGTGTTGGTGATAATTCCACCTTTTTCATTTTTCCATGCCTTCGGCGACTTCATTTTTTTGCGCGCCCAAAAAAATGAAGCAAAAAAAGGGCGCCCCTGCGGGGGCTTGCACAGCGCAAACTCTTTGGCCAACTCAGAAGGACTGCGGCCAGCGCGTACAAGCTCGACGATCTGGCGCTTCAACTCGGGTGGATAAGGTGGACGGGTTGGTGGCATAGTGGGTCTCCTTTCTGATTACTGATAAGGTACCCACCGAAACGGGTCAAGTCCAGTGTGAGGTTCGGGTCATTTGTCAATCGCGTTAATAGGAATATTTGTCTGGCCCTTTTGTATATAATTCCCTAAAAAAAGACCGATCTGCTTCAGCTTTTAAAAAGAATAAAGGGTTATAAGTAGGATCTAAGAGAATATTGATAAATATCCAAGCGGTAATCACAACCTCTTCTCCCGCAACCCAAATGCAACCACCATCCCCAAAACGGGAAATATCGCAAGCACCATAAACACCTTCTGGTACGCGTCGAGTGTCGCCAGATTTGCATCAAAGAAAAATTGCAACGCGACCCCGACCAGTGCCGTACTGATCGCCATACCCATAAACCGCAACATACTATAAAGCCCTGCAGCAGCGCCCATCTGGTCTGAATCAACAGTCCCCATAACCGTACTGTGCAATGCAGCCAGCATCAACCCGGCGCCAAGTCCATAATACGCCAGCAAGCCAGCAATAACCCATGTCGAAATCGTATCGGACAAATGGGCAAAGCCCAGCATCACCGTCAACTGCACAAACATCCCAATCATCACCAGCCACCGACTCTGAAAACGATCGGCCATCTGCCCGCCAAACCGCACAATCAGCGTCATAGCCGCAGAACTAATAATCAAAAACACGCCCAATAGTGCCGGACCCATGCGGTGGACATCGACCAGGTACAGCGGCATCAACACCCCAATACCGCCCTGCACAAACATCCGCATCGAAGCGCAAAACGTCACCCGGCAAAACATGCGATTGCCAAAAAAATTGAGCGCGAGAAAAGGATCCTCGCGCCCTCTTTCCCACCACCAGAAACCCGCGAAAAACAACCCCGCGCCTGAAAGCAACCGCCAATCCTCAAACGGGGCAACCCCTGTCACAGACCGACTGGACAGATAAAACATCAGAAACACAATCCCACCCGACAACAAACCGACCCCACCCCAATCGAACTGCCGCAAAAATTTAGACGCCTCTCCAATCACCTGAGAAGGCACCCCCCTGTAAATCGCGACAAAAGTCACCACACTGAGCAAAAGCCCCGGCACAAAAGCGGCGCGCCACCCCCAAATAGCAATGAGAATACCCGCGACAAAAGACGACGAAAAACTCATCGCCGGACCCACCGCACTCCACGTACCCAGAACGCGCCCGCGCTCTCCCGCACTAAAAATCGACGCGAGCAACGCCATACCCATCGGCGTCATACCCCCCACGCCAATACCCTGAATCGCCCTGCCAGCCATCAACCAGCGCATATCCGGCGCCATAAATGTCATCGTGGAACCAACGCCAAAAATCACAGTCCCCACCAGAATCAACACCCGCCGGTCAACGCCATCGCTCAACCGCCCATAAATCGGCATCAAAACGACAAAAGGCAGCATGAAAGCTGCCAGAACCCATGCCGTCAAATCTGCGGGAATCCCAAAATCATCCCGAATAACCGGCAGCGCAACCCGCGACATGCCAGACACCATAGGCATCAGCATAGACGAAAACATCAGGCTAATCAACACGCGCCGGGCCGCTCGAGGAGACAGCGGTTCTGCCTCCCCGGATTCAACCTGTGCCTTAGACAAACGCACCTCTCAATTCAACCAATCTTCATACCACACACGCGACCGTGTGCTTCGAGTAACGCCTTTCCCGCATCGTAGATCGCCCCAAAGGCATCCACACTAACCGTCACATCGCCAATCATGTGCTTCCCCGCCGCACGCACCCTGTCACACGCCGCCTCATAAGCCGCTACGCACTCCGGATGATTCGGCTCTCCGGGATACCCCATAGACTGCGCAATATCTTGAGGACCACCCGCGAAAAACATAAGCCCGTCAACCTGGAGAATCTCATCCAAATTGTCAAAAGCCGTCTTACTCTCGAGCTGCGGCACAATAATGGTATTGTCATTTGTAAACTTGAAAATCTCCCGACTATCGCTGGTATCGTTCAAACTATACGCCACGCGCTGGCTCATCGCGCTCCGCCGTCCCAAAGGCCCGTAAAAACCAAACTGTACCATCTGCTCGGCTTCCTCAGCAGTCTGCAAATTGGGCACCGTAATCATCTGCATACCCCGATCCAGCGCCGTCAAAATAGCCGCCTCGGACTGATCCACAACCCGCATAGCCGGCGTCATCCCATAAGCATCGCAAAGGCGGCACACCGTCTCAACAGTCGGCAACGTCAATGCGCCGTGCTGCCCATCCAGCGAAATAAAATCCATCCCCATCTTAGCCGCCACCTCAATCACAATTTCTGAAACAAAACTCATCTGCACGCCAACGGCTTTTTCGCCATTGCGATAACGCTCGAGAATGCGATTTGGTGTAGCCATAAAAACCTCGCTATGTTTCTGACCCCTCCCCCGGCCCCTCCCCGAGACGAGGAGGGGAGACCTGATTCCCCCTTCCTCGCAGGAAGGGGGTTAGGGGGTAGGTCCCATTAATTTAAAAACCCTAAACCCGGGCAAATTTTTGCAACCGCTGTCCCTGTCCACCCATACCGATCTCAGCCACATAAATACTACCCTCGTCATCCACACAAAGCCCATGCGGCGACTGCACAGCACTCTTATCCTCAAACCGACAAATCAATTCCCCATCCGCAGACCACACACTGATGCGCCCCCCGCCCCCTTGTTCAGCCACATAAATCGTATTATCATCCGTAATCCACACATCGCCCGGCATCATTACATCAGTCCACATCTCCATAAACTTGCCATCTGGATCGAAAATCTGAATGCGACTATTCTCCCGGTCACACACCAGAACCCGCCCTGTCTTATCGCATCCGATATTGTGTACCAATGCAAACTGCCCCGGTCCACTCCCCCCCTCGCCCCACACCGCGAGATGCTCGCCCTCGCGCGAATACTTGTGAACACACCGGCTGCCATACCCATCCGACACGTAAAACGAATTGCCATCTGGCGCATAAGCAACACCCGTTGGCATATTGTATTCCCTGCGGTGAAACGTCGGGCCGGGAACCCCGCGGGTGCCCCATTCGCGTTCCAACTCGCCCAATCGGGTATAACGCCTGACAATATGCTGATACGAATCGGTCAAAAACACCTTATCGTCCGGATCGATAAAAATGCCGTGTGACTGACTGATCAAATTTGGCGAAATACCAAAATCGCCATATCCCCACGACGTAATAAAATTGCCATCCTTATCAAACACGACTACAGGATGAATACCGCGCGTAAATGCGTAAATGCGGCCCTGTGAATCCACCGCGGCATCTGACACCTGCGTAAACACCCATCCCTCGGGCAATTTCGCCCATCCCTCAACTTCTTCGTACCGATAATCGCCTTCTCCGAACAACATGTTGCACCTCCTTGAAAATAACGAATAGACGGAGCGGTGTACAACTGACCGCCTCTCAGGCCAGTTCATAGACGAATAGACGAACCCCACCCAACCTCCCAAAACCTCTGGATTGCGGCTAAAACCATGCCGCAATGACGATAGTTGAGGACTGATTGCTGGCTGTTGATTCGCTGATTCCCCTATTCCTCCTGGTACTGCAACTGGTAAAGCCGAGCATAAATCCCATTCTGCTTGAGCAGCGTATCGTGGTCACCCTCCTCGCGGATTTGACCGCGGTGCATCACCAGAATTTTATCCGCGTTTCGAATAGTTGAAAGACGATGTGCAATCGCAATCGAAGTCCGCGACCGCATCAATTTCGCCACCGCATCCTGAATCCACATCTCAGTCTCCGTATCCACACTCGCCGTCGCCTCATCCAGAATGAGAATATCTGGTCCAGAAGCCAGCGTACGCGCAAAAGATATCAACTGCCTCTGTCCCACCGAAAGCGAACTGCCCCGCTCATGGACCTCGTGCTGATAGGTATCGGGCAATTTGTCAATAAACCGGTCGGCATTTACATCGCGCGCGGCTTGTTCAACCTCCTGGCGGCTAATGCGCGGATGTCCCAGGCTAATATTGTCTTCAATATCGCCAGCAAAAAGAAAAACATCCTGTTGCACCACCCCAATGCGCCTGCGAAGCTCCTCCACATCCCACTCGCGAATATCGACACCATCCACCAGAATCGCACCCCGCTGAATATCGTAGAACCGACACACCAGACTAATCACCGTACTCTTACCAGCACCCGTCGCCCCGACCAATGCCAAACTCTGCCCCGGCGCAACGCGAAAAGACACATCGCGCAGCACCCATTCGCCTTCGTTGTACGCAAACCAGACATTCTGAAACGCGATTTCACCCTTCAAGTGATCGGCCTTTACAGTGCCGCCAAGTGATTCTGGCTTCGTATCCAGCAATTCAAAAATGCGCTCTGAAGACGCCATCGCAACCTGAAGCACGGTAAAACGATCGGCAATATCGCGGATGGGCATAAAGAACCGCGGAACATATTGCAACATCGCCACGAGCACGCCCCACTGTATTTCTCCGTCCAGCACTCGCGCGCCGCCATACCACAACACCAAAGCAGACAACAAAATACCGCCCAACTCCATGATAGGAAAATAAATCGCATGGTAAAACGTGCTCTTTAGCCGCGCATCCAGATACTCTTTATTGGCGTCTTCAAATCGCTTCACACAGCGATCTTCACAGCTAAATAACTGCACCACTTCCATCCCCGACACGGTCTCTTGCAGCGACGAACTAAATCGCGCGAACAGCGTGCGCGCAACGCGATATGCAAAAAAGGTCTTATTTTGAAGCCACACGGTTGCGACAAAAGCCACCGGCAATGCAAGACAGATCAAAAAGCCGAGCGTGACATCCATATAAAAAATGTATGCGAGAATGGTGATAATCGTAAAAATGTCGCTGATCATCGACACAATGCCATCGGTAAACAACTCGTTGAGGGCATCCACATCATTTGTATTGCGCGCCATCAAACGGCCCACAGGCGTGCGGTCGAAAAATCGCATGGGCAACCGCTGCAAATGCATAAAAATTTGCAACCGCACATCGTGCATAGCCCATTGCCCGATCATGTTGGTTGTCCAGCTCTGGCAATACCCCACGCCAAATTGCGCGACAAGCAGACCAATATAGAGCATTACCAGATAGGTCAACCCATCCGCATCTCCCGGCACGATATAATCATCCACCGCAATCTTGGTCAAATAAGGCCCCGCCTGCCGCACAACCGCTGCGATAATGATGAGCACAAACGTGAGCACAACCCAGCGCATGTAGGGCTTGAGAAAGTTCAACAGACGCGCCATCAAACGCAGATCAAAACCCTTATGACCAATTTCCTCTTCTTCCATCGTAGAACCTTACTCCTATGGGCAGGCACAAGGCACTGCCCCTACATGACTCGCTTTCCCTCTTTGCGTCTTTGTGTCTTTGTGTGAGACCTTCGTCTAAAAACTTTCCAATTCCTGAGCCAGGTGCTGGCGTCGAAACATATCGGCATAAATCCCATCGCGTTCAACCAATTCGTCGTGTGCCCCCTGCTCTGCAATGCGCCCCTCATCCAGCACCACAATATGATCTGCATCTTTCACGGTCGAAATGCGATGGGCAATCAAAATCGTCGTGCGCGAAGCCATAATTTCGCGCAAATGTTTGAGAATCTCTTCTTCAGTCCGCGTATCCACGCTGGCCAATGCATCGTCCATAATCAGAATCCGCGGCTCTCGAATCACCGCGCGCGCAATAGCTGTGCGCTGTTTTTGTCCCCCCGAAAGCGTGACCCCCCGCTCTCCCACAACCGTCTCCAATTGCTCGGGAAAAAGGTGTAAATCGGGGGCCAATTGCGAAATTTCGGTCGCGCGCCCAACATCGCCCTCTGCCTGTGTGCCCAAAGCCACATTTTCCCGAATCGTATCCGAAAACAAAAAAGCATCCTGCGGCACATACCCGGTCGCGTCTCGAATAGTCTGAAGCGGTATCTCTTCCACCGGCTTGCCATCAATCAAAACCCGTCCTTCATTCGCCTGGATCAACCGGGGGATCAACCGCGCCAGCGTGGATTTTCCCGACCCCACACGCCCCACCAATGCAACCGTACTTCCCGCCTCAATCCGAAGATTGATATCTTTGAGTACCCGTTGACCATTGTATGAAAAACTCGTATTGCGAAACTCGATCTCCCCCCTGATATCCCCCGTTGTGCCACCCTCAACATCGGGTTGCGGCGATATTTTCAAAACCTCTTCAACACGCCTCAGCGAAGCCACAGCGCGTTGATACTCATCGACAATTCTTCCCAACATCGACATCGGCCTACTCATACGCAGCAAATACGCATTGAACGCCACAAATGCCCCCAGGCTCAAACTCCCATCGATCACCCGCAGACCGCCCAGCCACAAAATCACAATCATAGAAACACCGCTCAACAAAAACGTGAACGGATAATACAAACTGCGGATTTTAATCAAATGGCGGTTGCGCGTGACGTATTCTTCGTTGAGAATCCCGAAATCCACAATCTCAAGCGGGCGCATGGCAAAGGCTTTGACCATTCGCATACCCGTCAAATTTTCCTGAATTTTTGAACTGACAGCGGCAAATTGTTCCTGAACCCGTCGGTATCCCACGCGCACCTTTTGCCCAACCCACCGCGCACAGAACGCCATCACGGGCATAGGAGCCAGCGCCAAAAGAGCCAACTGCCAGTCAATCACACACATCAAAACGAGACTGATCGCAAAATTCAAAACCGCTTGCAGCGACAGGCGATACGCAAAATAAAAAAACCGCTGAATCGCTTCCACATCATTCGTCGCCCGCGCCATTAAATCGCCCACGCGCTGCGTCTGGAAAAAGCTCAGCGGTAGCCGCACAATATGCCGCACATAGAGCTTGCGAAGATCGCGCTCTATAAAACGGGACACACTGGCAATGTACCATCTCATGCCAAATGACATGCCCCATTGCGCGATGCCAAGCGCGGCCATGAGTGCCCCGTACATCTGCAAATCGCCCATCGGGCTTCCCGTGATTGTATCGACCACATCGCCTGTAAGATCCCCGGCATCCATCCCCGCCTTGGCCGTATCAATCGCCCATTTCATCAACATCGGAACGAGTGCCTGAACCGCTTGCGTACCCAACAACAACATCAATCCCCAAAAAATCTTCCATCGATGGGGATATACATACTCCGCAAAGGGTTTGAAAAAATTGAGACTCATAAACTACGCCATCCCTCTCACCTGCTCCAATTTATCCCACAATCGCTTTGGCGACACCTTTTGCGCCGTACCGAGTTCCTGTGCAAATACCGACACCCGAAACTCCTCGACCATCCACCGCAATGCATGCACCGCATCGCGCTTTGCACCTGTCAATTCCGAATCCATCAATTCATCCACCGCGTCTTGAAAGGGTTGAACCTGCTCTGCCTTTTGTCGGTCCTTCATCGGATCGAGCATCGCGCGTTCGGCCCGTATTACAATCGCCTTCAAAAACCGACTCAAATGCAACACCTGATCATAAGGCGTCTGCTGCAAAAAATCCGGCGGCATCAAACGCGCGAGATCGGCCTCCATCTCGGGATATCCACCGCGCAACAGGCGGATTTCCCGGTGCGTCTCAAACAGCGAATCCATCGCCTGAATCAATTGCGGCGCCAGATGCTGCAAATACAACCGCGCCTGTTGAACGCGCGATTCAAAGCGCTGGCGCGTTATGGGAAACGCCGCGTCTCGCGCAAACAGATGGGCCATTAAATTTGCGTACGCGCCCTCGCGCAAAGCCTCGCGTCCCCCCTCAAATTGCGCCAAATTGCCCAAAGACCGCTTCAACGCCTTCATCTCATCCCGCATTTCGCGTTCGCACAACCGCAACCAACCCGCTTGAGTCTCGCGTTCTGCCTCATCTGCGCGCTTAAACAAACACACATCCACGCGATCCCCCTCGCGCTTCAACCCCACGTAGCCAAATACCGGCATTCCACCGGCTCGCATCACCTCTACGCGCTCGGGCAACTCACCCAGCGTCTGCCCCGTCACATCTCGGCGCGCCACCTGCTTCTGCGCCTGCATCCACGCATCGGACTGCACATCTTCTTCGTGCGCGTCTAACTGCTCGCGCAGCGCGCGTAAATCCCGTGCTGCAATAATCGCCTTCTCTTTCTCGTCCCGAACTTCCACGCGCATCTGCAAATGTTCCGGCAAATCGCGTACATTCCAGTCGCCTTGAGAAATCTCAATACCGTAATGACTCCAAATATGGGCAGACAGCGAATCCAAAAACGCGCCGTGCGTTGGCTGCAAAACCGCGGCAATTTCTCGCGCCTTGTCCGGCACGGGCACAAACCGCTTGCGAATACTTTTTGGAAGCCCGCGCAACAAATACGTAATTTTTTCTTCCAACAACCCCGGCACCAGCCAGTCCAGTACCTCCGGCTGTACAAAATGCACCAGCTTGTAAGGCAGTTGCAACGTCACGCCATCCCGATCTTGTCCGGGCCGATACGCATAAGAAAGCGGCACCCGTTCGCCATCCATCTCCAAAAAATCGGGAAACGCATCCCGATCAAAATCCACCTGCTCGCCCGCCAGATGCTTTTCGGACATCCGCAAAAAATCCGCACCCTTTCTCTTGATCACGGGATTCAAATCGTGCGTAGAAGACACATTCTCCAATCGCTCGGCATAAAACCGATACGCAGCCTCGTCCAGATCCAGAAACTGCATCAAACGCTGTTGCATCTGCCATGTTTCCACGCGCGCACGCAAATCCCGATTCTGCATCACAAATTCATAGGGCAACGCCACCTCATCATTCACCAGAGCCTCGCGGATAAAAATCTCCGTCGCGGCTTTGGCATCTATACGCCCGTAACCCACGCGCTTTTGCACCACCTGCAACCCGTGCAGCGTCAATGTCTCGGTCGCCAGCACCCGCCCTGATCGCACGCTGTAAAACGGCTCCTTATAAGACGCCCGGCACAAATGCGCCCCCAATTCCGCCAGCCACGACGGCTGTATGCGAGCCACAGTGCGCGCAAACAAACGCGACGTCTCCACCATCTCCGCAGCCATAATCCAACCGGGCGTACCCTTTTCTTTTTCTTTTTTATCCCTTTGTGTCTTTGTGTCTCTGTGTGAGTCCGCCTCTCTCCGTTGAAACAAACCAGACCCCGGAAACAACATCACATCGCGCCCACGCGCTGCGCGATACATATTGCCTTCCTTCTTTTGCGCCACATTGCCCAACAACCCACTCACCACCGACCGATGAATCGCATCGTATCCCGCATCGTCCCGATTCGTCCGAAAACTGCCCATCTCGCGCAGGGTATGTCGAATCTGCATATAAATATCGCGCCATTCGCGCATGCGATTAAAAGACAAAAAATGCTGCTTGCAAAATTTCCGCATCTGGCTCTGCGTTCTCAATTTCTCAAACGTATCGTGATACGCCTTCCAGATATTCAACAACGCGATAAAATCCGACTCCCCATCCACAAACCGCCGATGCTCCTGGTCTGCGGCCTTCTCCTGTCCGAGCGGCCGCACGCGCGGATCCTGAATGCTAATTGCCGACGCAATAACCAGCACCTCGCGCAAAGCGCGTTCTTGTTGCGCTTGCAAAATCATCCGCGATACCGTTGGCGCGAGCGGCAAACGCGCCATATCGCGTCCCAGCGGTGTCAGACGCTTGTTATTATCAATCGCGCCCAGTGCCCTCAACACATTAAATCCCCCCTGAATCGCCTGAGAACGGGGGGGATCAATAAACGGAAACGTCTCGACATCGCCCAGCCGCAGCGCAATCATCCGCAAAATGACCTCGGCCAAATCCGACCGCTGAATCTCGGGCTGCGTGTATTCTGGTCGTGCGAGAAAACTTTTCTCATCGTACAGACGAATACACACGCCATTTTGCACCCGCCCACACCGCCCTGCCCGCTGCCTGGCACTACTTTGAGAAATCGCCTCCACAGGTAGCCGATGCGTCTGATTGCGCGGATTGTGCCGGCTGATTCGCGCCAGCCCCGTATCGATCACATATCGAATACCCGGAATCGTAATCGACGTCTCCGCAATATTTGTCGCCACCACAATGCGCCGATATCTCTGCTTGTGAAACACCTTCTGCTGATCGCCCGCTGTCAACCGCCCAAACAGTGGCAAAATTTCTGTAAAGCGGAAGTGTCGCCCCTCCAAACGCCTGCGCGTCTCATGGATATCCTTCTCTGTGGGCATAAAAACCAGAATATCACCTCGTCCTGCATCCACCACCATATCCACTGCAGTCACCGCCGCATCGATATACGTCTGCGCGCCATTTTCCCCGGCGAGATCTTCCAGAGGCCAGTATTGCACATCCACGGGATACATACGCCCGGACACTTCAATAATGGGCGCATTGTCAAACGCCTTTGAAAACGCCTCCGTATCAATCGTCGCCGATGTAATCACGATCCGCAACTCGGGGCGGCGCTTTTGTAAGAGACGCAAATACCCCAGCAAAAAATCGATATTCAAACTGCGCTCGTGCGCTTCATCAATAATAATCGTATCGTACTCATACAAATTCGGATCGCCCTGAATCTCCGCGAGCAACATCCCATCCGTCACCATCTTGATCCTCGTCTCGGGCGCTGTCTCATCCTTAAACCGAATTTTGCACCCCACCTCGGCACCCCACGCAACCCCCAACTCCTCTGCAATGCGCCGCGACACGGACAGCGCCGCCACGCGCCGAGGTTGAGTACACGCAATTTTTGCCGCCACACCGCGACCGGCCTCCAAACACATTTTGGGCAACTGTGTCGTCTTCCCCGATCCCGTCTCACCCGCCACAATCACCACCGGATGTTCTCGAATCGCCCTGACAATCTCATCCTTTCGCGCTGCAATCGGCAACGCTTCTGGATACGTCACATGCAGCGGATTCTCCCCCCGGTCTTTCCGCAACGCCGCCGACCGCTCCGCCTGTACCTTCAATTTCTTCAACTGCACCGTATCGCGCCGCTTTTGCCGCTGTAATTGCCGCAACTGCCGCGCAATCTCCATACCATCCTGGAGCATACACGCAGGCAACAGCGACCACACCGCCGACATCAGACTCGGCCGCTTTCTGTACGATTTGTGTTTTTTTCTTAATTTATTTTTGGAGAGCATAGATTTTACAGATTGCTAAAAGGATTCTCAACTCTGATGTCGTGGTACAATTGCCCTGCATTTAAGTCTTCAGATAGAATAGTTCCACAACGCCCCTGCTCCGCAGCGGCAATAATCAATCCGTCCCAATAGTTGATCTGATATCGCTTATGTGTCTCGATTGCACGTTTAACCAGAGGAACATCTATTTGCACAATTTGCAAAATATCAACCAGATTGATCACATCACGTGCTTGATCCGTGGAAAGCGGTTCCTCATAACGCTTTGTGACAGTTGTATAAAATTCGCTGAGTACTTGGACAGATAGAACGATATTATTAGCAGCAAGTCCCTGGTTCAAAATCTTTTGCGCGAGAGTCTGTTTTAATATATTGCTATTATCGTAAGCGTAAATCAGCACATTGGAGTCTAAAAAGGTCTTAGCGTTCATAAAGATCTTCTCGTGTCCACGTTCGAGGACCCATTTTGCCACTGTATTTGCGGAAAGTATCATTCAATTTTCGAATGCGTTCCCGCCGTTCAGCCTGGTCACTATCTGCTACAGTTTTGAGATATTCGCGTACCATAGCAGTCAAAGTCGTATCCTGGTCCACAGCAATTTTACGCACTTTTTTAACGACTTCTTCATCAATGCTGAGTGTAATATTCATGATGTATCCTCATCTCTCGTTATTATCCTGCCGTCAATTTGAAATATTTGGTGTCGTATTTAGTAACCCTTAATATGGGTAAAGTCATATCAACTGTCAATTAACACTAACTTGACAACTCATGTGATTAGCAACAATACAGAAGGCCAGGACATCTCGCCATCCTGGCCTTCTGTATTTCAACGCGGAATCCGCCTACAATCCATCCCAATACGCCCACATATCATCCGGCGTCTCAAAGCGCATATCATTATTATCCTTTCGCCGAAACCGGCTCACAAACGCCATGCGAATATCCCGCCCGCAATTTACGCCTGGGCTATGCAACATCAGATGATGCCAGAACGTAACCGTGCCCGGCGGTCCTGTAACATCAACGGGCGTGGGAAGATCGTAATACTCCCCCTGCTCATTGCGAAACGCATCCAACCCATTCACCAGGCTATGCGTCTTAAAATACTCATAAGCCCGCTTGTGTGCGCCCGGCCAGATCGAAAACCCTCCCGAGTGCGGCTTGACGTGATTGATATTCACCGTCACCGCAATCGCAAATGTATCCACTACGCCTTCAATCGTATAGCCATCCAGATGCATCTGTCTGGCCGTCGTCCAATTGTCGTGTCCTTCGGGATAAATCATCTTGGCAAACGTGTAATTCGACACGGCCAGGGTCCCTTTACCCACCATTTCTTCGCACATATCCTGAATCGGAGTCTCCGTCAACGTCGCCCGCACATCGGGATGACTGCTGCATTTCAAATTTCCCTTCGGCCCCGCGTTGATCCACGTTTCGGGATCATCGCGGTCTGCCTCAATCTCCTCCCACAACACATCCACCGCCTTATCGATCAAGTGCATCGGCACGACATCGCGTTTGACAACATATCCCTGTTCTTTGAAATGCAATTTCTCTTCGTCGGTAAAATAAGCCATAATCTTCTCTCCCAGGTGAAGATTCGCAGAAACCGGACAGATAAAATATCGGTTCTTTTTTTAAAAATCAACTACACACAGCGCGAATTTTTGAATTATATCCCAATTCATGCCTCTATTTCCTTCAAAATTCAGGCAAGGTAGCCAACATAATATGCACTACTTTGTGAAATTCTCAGTTGTGTCGCGCATATTGGGATCAATGACGACAAGGTCTTTATCCTTTGCAGCATCATTGAGTGCCATATCCGCAGATACAAAAAAGATAGCCACCTTATCGACGCTCCTCAATGATCACTTTAGACAGCGGTTTACCTGTTGTCTTACCCGGCTTGCGATTTTGATAGGGAGTTAAATCGACCAATGAAGGAGGAACCTCACTGAGCAGATTCGCTTTGAGTAATCTGCGTTCCAATTCGTCCTCTTTTGAGCATGGAAGCGTTTCATTTAGCAGGTCGTTGAGCCGCTTGCTTAATTCTTGCTGTTCTTCTGGTGACAACGCTTTTGCTCGGTCTAAAATGCTCTCTAAATTGACGTTCGCCATAGGTAATTAAAACCTCCATCTATAAGGGTAATTTCCCTATACAATTAAATTCTTTATCAAAAAACAAGATGTGCAGAACTTATATTCTTCTAAAAGATACATTGCAAATTTGCAAGTGTCAATCAACGAACAAGTAAGCTGTCGAACGGCATTCCTGAATACAGCCTTGCCGCGATCAGGGCTGGAAAAAGAATTTCTTCACAACATAGCGTATGGCTCCTAAAAAAAGAAAATTTTTGTCTCATAACGAACGACAAATTGAAATATTCTGTCGCATAATTGCCGACAGTTACCCGTCTATTCTAACCGACAATAAACAGATTTTATCGTGTAATATCAATGGGTTAAAAAAAAATAGGTAAAACCATCAGTCTGGCATGTCATTTGCAAATAGACTTAAAAAAACACATCCCTAACCCATTTCATACATGGTCTCCCATGCCAGATCAACTGTTTCTCAGCCCGCTTTTCCGCAGCCTGCGAACCAGGTGGATTGCTCTTGCAATTTTCGCACTCTTCCCTTCATCTGCTCACGCAGCCTTTGAATTTCAACCCATTGGAGCACATACCTCGGGCACCGGCGATGCAGGCGTGGCATTGGCAGCCGGTGCCGCAGGCGCATTTTGGAATCCCGCAGCATTGGCATGGGGCAAGCGATTGAGCTTGTTTGGCACGTATGATCGGCCCTTCGGAATAGCCGAACTGGCAACACATGCGTTCAGTGCTGGCCTGCGAATTGGCCGCCATGGCCTGGGCGCGAGATATACGGGATTTGGATTCGCACTCTACAAAGAGCAGATATTTGGTCTCATTTACGGACTGCGCGTATTTCAACAGGCGAGCCTGGGATTCGGTGTACGCGCCTTGCAACTGAGCACAGCGGGAATGCCCACACAACACTGGGTGGTATTCGATGCAGGAATAAAATTGCAGTTGCGCAAAGGCGTCTTTCTCGGCGCAACAATCTGGAATGCAGGTGGCAGGCACACATCTCTTTTGGGGCAGGGAGGCACTGTGGGGATGGGGATTGCCGTCATGCCGCGGGTCGTATTGGTAGCAGATATACAGAAAGAAGCGAATTTCCCCACAGGTGCGGGCATTGGCGTAATATATCATATCCGTCCCCAACTGGTGCTACGCACAGGTGCAGGTAGCCGCCCGGAACGATTGAGCGCGGGATTTGGCGTGCGGAAAAGTGGCTTTGCGATTGATTATGCCGCAGTATGGCATACAATACTGGGGATCACGCATCGCGCATCGGTGATCTTTGAGTATTAACGCCCTGTTTCAAGGGTTCGTGCTTGACAGAATTTGGGCCTCCGGCTATTTTGGGATCATGAATTTGCCCTTGAAAATTTTGCGCGAAATTGCTCTTTTTGGTGTGTGCGCCATATTTACGGCAATAATCGGATTAATTGTAGTCGATCAAATTGCAATGCCGATCTATGTGCGGCAAGGCGTAGAAGTCACTGTTCCCGATCTTATCGGACTTACCCCCTCACAGGCACAGGCGCGATTGCACGCCAAGAGCCTGCGCATGAAAGAACGAGAACCACGCTGGGATGCTTCTGTGCCTGCAGGACAAATTGTGTGGCAAAATCCATCTGCCCTCTCGCACGTAAAACCCAACCGCACGGTCTATGTTGCGCCGAGTCTGGGACAGCGTCTCCACGCCGTACCAGATCTCCACAACCGCCCTTTGCGACAGGCTCAGTTGTGGATTGCACAAGCAGATTTGACCATCGGCAAAGTCACCGAAATGTCATCTTCAAAAATAAAAGAGGGCAATATTATCGATCACAAGCCCAAAGCTAACGAGCAAGTCGTCCCGGGGACGCAGGTCGAACTGATTGTGAGCACGGGACCTCCTCGCGCGCTTGTCAATATGCCCCGGGTTACCGAGCTAAAATTAGACGAAGCCCGGCGTTTGTTATTGTCGCTCGGTTTGCAGCCCAATAATATCCGATACGAATTTAGCACCGCTTATGAACCCAATGTCGTAATCCGCCAGGAGCCAGAATCGGGCACGCCAATAAAACGCGGGTCTCCTGTGCAACTAATTGTGAGTAAGTTGTGAGAAAGTTTTATTTGAGGTCAAAATGATAAAAATCGCCCCATCATTTCTCTCTGCCGATTTCCGCACGCTCGAAAATCAAGTGCGTCTGGTTGAAGAGGCCGGCGCCGAATATATTCATCTGGATATTATGGATGGACATTTTGTGCCCAATATTACATTCGGTGCGCTGGTCGTTGAAGCCATTCGCAAAACAACAGATCTGGTGCTGGATGTGCATCTCATGATTTCTGAACCCGGTAAATATCTGAAAAATTTTGCCGATGCAGGTACAGATATTTTGACCGTTCATGTCGAAGTCAAAGAAGATGTTCCCGCACTGTTGGATCGCATCCGCAAAGCCAATATGAAAGCCGGTGCTACCTTGCGCCCGGGCACGGGGATCAATGCGTTATTCCCGCTGCTACCCAAATTGGACCTCGCACTTATTATGTCGGTCGAACCGGGCTTTGGCGGCCAGTCGTTTATGCCAGCGTCTCTCGATCGGGCGCGGGCATTAAAAGCCGAAATTGTGCGGCAGAAATTGGATGTCGAAATAGAAATTGACGGTGGCATTGGTGTGGAAAACGCTCGTCAGGTGGCCGAAGCTGGCGTACAAGTGCTCGTAGCGGGTTCAGCAGTATTTCGCGACGGGGCTATTGCAAAAAACGTACAGGCCATTCGCCAGGCGGCAATGGGATAGCTGCAGCGGATTTTTCATCAGCTTATTTCTTGCATAAAATTGGCGAATCTTCTATATTTCCTCGTCTCGCCTCGCCATTTTTTCAGGTCTTTTTATGTTTGAAATGCTGACAGAACGCCTCAATGGCGTTTTTAAGACACTTCGCAGCCGCGGTCGATTGAGCGAATCGAACATCGACGACGCCATGCGAGAGGTGCGTCGGGCATTGCTCGAAGCAGACGTCAACTACAAAGTTGCCCGCTCGTTTATTGCGCGGGTCAAAGAACGCGCAATAGGGCGGGAAGTGCTCAAAAGCATCACGCCCGGACAGCAAGTTGTAAAAGTTGTCCACGACGAATTGATCGCGTTGATGGGCAATCAAAATGCCGCCTTGCAATTTGCAGAATCGCCACCCTCAGTAATCATGATGGTCGGGCTTCAAGGAGCGGGTAAAACGACAGCCGCAGCAAAATTGGCCCGATTATTGGCAGCAGAAAATAAAAAAACCTTACTCGTGGCGGCTGATATTTATCGTCCCGCGGCAATTGATCAACTTTGCGTGCTTGGCGAGCAAGTAGGCGTGCCCGTGCATCGGGCGCCAGAAGGCACCGGTCCGGTCGATATTTGCATACAGGCGGTGGATCGGGCGCAAAATGAAAATAGCGATGTCGTGATTCTCGATACCGCGGGTCGGCTACACGTTGATGACGAGCGAATGGATGAGGTATTTCGCATCCGCGAGGCTGTATCGCCCTCAGAAATTCTGTTTGTGTGCGACGCCATGACCGGGCAAGATGCGGTATCATCAGCCTCGGCCTTTTACGAAAAACTCAAATTTTCGGGTGTAATACTCACGCGCATGGACAGCGACACCCGCGGCGGCGCGGCTTTATCCATCCGCGAGGTTGCGGGCGTTCCGATTAAATACATCGGCGTCAGCGAGAAAATCGATGGCCTGGAAGTATTTCATCCCGATCGCATGGCCTCTCGCATTTTGGGCATGGGCGATGTGGTCACACTGGTGGAAAAAGCACAGGCGACCATTGACACTGAACAGGCGAGAAAAGTCGAACAAAAGCTCCGCTCGGCATCGTTCACATTTGACGATTTTCTCGAGCAAATGGCGCAAATCAGGCAGATGGGTCCCTTAGATCAACTGATGAAAATGATTCCCGGGGTGAGCAAGTCCATGCCAGACTTGCAGATGGACGAAAAAGCCTTCTCGCATATTGAGGCAATCATCTATTCAATGACACCCGCAGAGCGCGACAAACCGCATATTATTAATGGCAGCAGGCGCAAACGCATTGCAAATGGCAGCGGGCGCAGCATTCAAGATGTCAACAAATTGCTCAAGCAATTCAGCATGATGCAAAAAATGATGAAACGTATGTCCCGTATGGAAAAACAGGGCAAAATGGCAATTCCGATGTTCGGATAGGGACGAAAGATTTTTCGCCCCTATGTACGGGCGGGTTTGAAACCCGCCCCAACAAAGGAGTTTGATTTGGTTCGACTTCGCTTGCGTCGTATGGGCGCAAAAAAAGCGCCGTTCTACCGCGTGGTAGCGGCTGATGCCACCTCACCTCGCGATGGTCGGTTCATCGAGGTTCTGGGGCATTATAATCCGACAAAAGATCCCCAGGTTATCGAGTTGAAAGAAGACCGCGTGAGGTATTGGTTGGACGTGGGCGCACAGCCCTCCGATACAGTACTCAGTTTATTTCGCCAAAAGGGTCTGCTAAGAAAAACTCAGGATCAGGACGCACAACCTGCGGATACTGAGTCAGAAGCCCCATCTGAGGAATAAGTCTTGGAGCCGGACACTGGATTAAATCACTCCAGCACAGGCTTTGTCACGGTTGGCAAAATCATGAAACCTCGAGGTATTCGAGGTGAAGCTTTTTTGTTGCCGCTGACCGATTTCCCGCAACGGTTTGACGATTTGGATTCTGTGCGCGTTGAAGCGCCTGACGGCACATATTTTGCATTAAATGTCGCTTATGTACGCGCTTATGGTTCTCGCCTAACAATCAAATTTCAAGACATTGACACCCCTGAACATGTGGGGCGATTGCGCGAGCACTTTATTTTAGTACCTCGCGATGCCGTGCATCCCTTGCCCGACGACTCGTTTTACGTTTTTGAACTCGAGGGATTGCCAGTTGAAACAGCATCGGGCGCAATGGTGGGACATGTCGTAGAAGTCTTGTCGTATCCGGCCAACGATGTGTATGTGGTAGATCGCAATGGCGAAGACGTATTGATCCCAGCCGTGCGTGAGATTGTCCGTATAGATCAAAAAGCCGGCAAAATTGTCGTACAGGAAATCGAGGGACTTTTGTAGGACATATCTGTGATGCGAATAGACGTGATCACAATTTTTCCCGATTTGATTCGGGATGTGCTGCAGTACAGTATCCCGCGACGCGCCATTGCTGCGGGATTGATCGACGTTTTGGCGCACGACCTTCGAGACCACGCAGACGACAAACACAAAACAATCGACGATACGCCCTACGGCGGTGGCGCGGGGATGATCTTTAAGCCCGAACCCATTGCACGCGCGATAGAAGCACTCCCCGCAGGTGGTCGCGTGATTTTTCTCACACCTGAGGGACGGCAATTTACGCAATCTGTGGCAAATGAATTATCGTTGTCGGATCATCTGGTGTTGTTGTGCGGTCACTATCGCGGCATTGATGAGCGCGTCCGCAAAAACTATGTCGATGATGAAATTTCTATTGGCGATTATGTCCTCAGCGGTGGCGAATTGCCCGCCCTCATTTTGATCGATGCGTTGATTCGGTTGATTCCCGGTGCCATTGGCAATGCCGAGTCAGTACTTGAAGATTCGTTTCAAAACGGCCTGTTGGATTGTGCGTGGTACACGCGACCTCGTGAGTTTGAAGGCTTGACCGTGCCAGAGGCGTTGCTCAGTGGAGATCACAACAAAGTCGCTCAATGGCGGCGAGACAACGCCCGACAACGCACGCTTGAGCGACGCCCCGATTTGTTGGAATAACCAACTTTGTTTGAACTTTCATTTTTTTCAGGAGTATGTAAATCATGAATGCCATTTTGAAATCTGTTTCCGAAGCGCAACTGCGCGACAATGTGCCCGAATTTGGAGCCGGCGATACTGTGCGCGTTCATGTGCGTGTGGTAGAAGGCGAAAAAGAACGCATCCAGCTTTTTGAGGGTGTGGTCATTCAGCGCCGAGGAGAGGGCATTCACGCGACATTTACGGTTCGCAAAATTAGTACGGGTGGTGTTGGGGTAGAGCGCATCTTTCCACTGCATACACCTCGCATAGCTAAAATTGACGTGCTGCGTCGCGGTAAAGTGCGTCGATCAAAAATTTATTACCTGCGCGACCTGCGCGGTCGTGCTGCCCGCATTACAGAACGTCGATAGGGATTCTATTATGCCTCCTCGCAGAGCGCGACAACGCCGCACACCCAAACCCCGACCAAAGTTGCCCTATACGCAACGGAATATGTGGCTTTTTGCGCTGGGTCTTGCCACCATTGCACTCGGCTATGTTTTTCTCTCCCTACCGCCAGTCGATGGTTTTATGTCGCTCACGCTTGCCCCGCTGCTACTCGTGCTCGGTTACTGCGTATTGCTCCCAACAGCCGTGCTCAGCGGCAAAAAAGAAGATGAGCCATCAACCGATGTGAGATAGGTCTAACCTTATCCGGGCGGTTAGCTCAGCTGGTTAGAGCGCCTGCCTTACAAGCAGGAGGTCACTGGTTCGACTCCAGTATCGCCCACCATAAACTTCAGTAAAAAAGGCTTACGAGAATTTCTTGTAAGCCTTTTTGTGTTTGGGAAAGGAGGACAATCTAAAACGCAAATAGTACATGACGAACAGATTTCTGGTCGCCAAAATTATATGTTTTCACGAACAAATATCACTCTATTTATCCTTGATTTTTTAGTATAAGAAGCTAATTTGGGTCAAGTCCATACGACCACCCGCTGGAGCGTCTTATTTACTCCTTTAGGGTGTTTGTTCATATTACCAGCGAACTTTATCCTAATCTGGAAACACCCAATGATCCACCACTACCTGCTTGTGGCGATTCGCAATCTCAAGCGTCACAAACTGCATTCGGCGATCAATATCCTCGGTTTGGCCGTTGGTATGGCGTGTTGTCTCTTAATTATACTATTTATAATAGATGAACTGAGCTATGATCACTTTCATGGGAAAGCGGATCGAATTTATCGCATTGTAAGTGAATTTGAAAATGAGACCACTGGCGAAATATATCAGATGGCAACAACACCCTATCTGTTAACTGAGTTGCTTAAAGAGCAATTTCCTGAAATTGAGAAAACTGTGCGCTTTTATCGCATAAACCCATCTGTACGATATGGCAACAAGCAATTTTTTGAACGTCAATTTTGTTTTGCCGATGCCACTGTATTTGATGTGTTTTCGTTTCCGCTGGAAAAGGGAGATCCAAAGACAGCGCTCAAAGAACCCTATTCAATTGTGATTAATACAGAGATTGCCAGGAAGTATTTCGGCGATGCAAATCCTATGGGGAAGCTACTCTGGGTAGGAGATTCGATGCCTACGGTGAAAGTAACAGGGATATTGAAAGACACGTCAGATAACTCGCATATTGGATTCAATGCGCTGCTGTCGATGTCTGTTTCACAGGATTTGTTTTCGAATACTACGCTTAATACCTGGCGAAATACCCAGTATACTTATGTGTTATTGCGCAAAGGGATTTCATCTGGTGCGCTTGAAGAAAAATTAGTCGCCTTTGTAAAGCAGCTTTATAAAGCAGATGTGCCATTTTCAAAACTGATTTTGCAGCCTATCACACGTATTCATTTACACTCAAATATCCAAGAGGAGTGGAAAGCGAATGGTTCTATAGATTTTGTGTATACTATCGGAAGTATTGCTGTATTGGTGATGGCAATTGCGTGTTTGAATTTCATGAGTTTGTCAACAGCGCGATCTATTATTCGCGCTAAAGAAATTAGCCTGCGAAAGGTGGTGGGTGCGCATCGGTGGCAGTTGGTTGCTCAGTTTCTCGGCGAGTCGGTACTGTTATCCTGTATCGCCCTTTGTATCACGCTGTTATTGGTTAAATTTTCTGTGCCTTGGTTCAATAAATTGATGGCAACAAATCTACAAGTATCTTTATGGCAAGGTTGGGTTGGCTTCCCGTCTTTCGTTGGTTTTGCCTTTTTTATTGGGCTTGTCGCTGGGTGTTATCCCGCTTTTGTATTGTCGGATTTCCAGCCTGTCCAAGCCTTGCAAGAACAGAAGGTTGGTCGCGGTGTGGTATTTCGCAATGCGTTGGTTGTAGTTCAATTTTGTATTTCAATTGTTATGCTGATTTGCACAGGTATAGTATTTGAACAGTTGGAATTTTTGAGATCCAAAGCATTGGGCTTTGAAAAGGAAAATGTAGTGGTAATCGAACGATCAAGATTTGTACACACTCAATTAGATGCATTCAAAGCAGAAGTATTGAAAAATCCAAATGTATTGAGAATAGGAACGGGCCGCAATGTACCCCCCGATGACCTTGTGCGTCGATATGACGTAGTTCCTGAAGGTGGAGCACCAAGAGAGATGGCTGTATTGATGGTAGATTCGGATTATTTTAGAGCTCTTGGGATCGACTTAGAAATGGGACGCGATTTCTCACAGACTCGGGCAACAGATGCAGAGGGGGCGGTGATTCTTAATCGGGCGGCGATAGAAGAATTCGGATGGGGAGCACCATTAGGCAAAACAGTGCGTATACCGTATGTGGAGCGGCAAGGACAGGTGATAGGGGTGATCGAAGATTTTCATTTTGAGTCGCTCTATCAGGAGATTGTGCCAATGGCGTTTATTATGACGCCGCGCTGGTATAGCAAGTTTGTTGTTCGCGTTCGGTTCCAAAATATAATGAATACGATTGAATATCTAAAACAGACCTGGGATGTATTTGTTCCGGATCGTTCGTTTGAATTCTATTTTTTGTCTAGTCGATTAGATGGGTTATATCAAGCTGAAAAAATACGCGGACATGTTTCAGGTATTCTAACGGGATTAGCGATGTTTGTTGCTTGTTTGGGACTATTCGGTTTGGCGGCATTCACCGCAGAGCGGCGGACAAAAGAGATTGGCATTCGCAAAGTGTTGGGTGCGTCGGCGGGTAGTATTGTGATGTTACTGTCGAAGGATTTTTTGACACTGGTTATGGTCGCAAACCTCATTGCGTGGCCTGTTGCATACTGGGCCATGCGAGATTGGTTAACGAATTTTGCTTATCGTATAGATTTGCACTGGATAATTTTTGTGCTCAGTGGCGGGTTGGCGTTGCTGGTTGCATTCCTGACAGTAAGCTATCAAGCTTGGAAAGCTGCTTGTACAAATCCTGTAGATGCTCTCCGAAAAGAATAGAAAAACAAAATCATGACGTCGAACTTCTGGAGAATTGATAGAGGATGCACAAGACGACACCAGAGCTGAAGGACTTTTTTAAGTGATCTTGTAACTTATTGATATAGCAAACATTGCGCGTATCGTGAGTTTTTAGGTGTTCTTGCTTACAAGCAGGAGGTCACTGGTTCGAATCCAGTATCGCCCACCATAAAATTAAAATAAAGGGCTTACAAGAATTTCTTGTAAGCCCTTTTTGTGTTTGCGAAAGGAAGCCAATCTAAAACTCAAACAGCACATTCGGTTTTCTGGGATTACTCCTTCTAACCTCCCATCAGGGAGTTCCAGCACTTGCGTCGAATGGCGCGTTCCTTGTAGTGGTCGCTCTGGGACACGCCCAAGGGGTTGCCGAACGTGAGAATATTGTTCACATCTTCGGCCCTGTCGCGCAGGTTCCAGTCGTGCGGCCTGTTGAGTTCCTCGGGGTCGTGGTTCCAGGTCGGTTCGCTGTTCTCCTGGGTGCGCTGGAAGTGAAACTTGACCATATGGCGCTTGACGCCGGAGCGGTTGGCCGCCGTGCCGTGCCACAGATCGTAGTGGGTAAGGGCGACCGTGCCGGCCTTGACCACCAGCGGGACCTGCCTGCGAATATTGGTGTAGGTGGCCATGCGGTCGGTGGGCGCATTCCGGAACTGCGTACCGGGCACGATAATGGTTGGCCCCATCTCTGCGGTGACGTCGCGGGGGTAATAGAGCCCCAGGAAGTGATCGATGCGGGTTGCCCGGTTGTTAGTGCCATCCTGGTGCCACTGCATGTGGTCCGAACCGGGCGGTTTGCAGTGCCAGTGCCGCGGGGACAGCACCTCGTAGTCAGGGCCGAGCAGGCTGACCAGTACCCCTCTCAAGGCCGGGTGCTCCAGCACCTGCCACAGGTCGGGCACCACATCGGTGATTGCGGCACCGGGATTGGATTCCAGTTCATCCAGTTGCCGCGCGATCCCTTCGTTCAGGCCTTCCGGCAGGTCGGGCTCCACAATGTGATAGCCGTTGACGATAAACCGGGCTACCTCCACGTCGGTAAGTAGGTGTTCTTTATTGATCATCGATGATCTCCAGTCTCTGTAAAATGAACTCGTAGCCGACCACGTCCAGGTCCTGATCGCTAAAGGGCGCTTGCAGGTGGGGAAACTGCACAATCTGCCAGCCATCCACCAGGGCATCGTGCACGGTCTGGTAGGGCCACTCCTGCGCTTCGGCGGCGATCTCCGCTCTGTATCCCTCGATCGGCTCGATCAGCGTGAAGCCCAGGATCTCCGAAAAGACGCTGGGCGTGCGGGCATGCAAGTAAAGCAGCCGCTGACGCGGCATGGTTGACGAGTCGAATTTCACGGCTTCCATAGGGCTACGCACTCCTGTACGGGTTGAATTTTCCAAAAAAAGCTGTTCATATCTCCCCTATCCCCGGATTCTTCACCCCCATCTCCTCTCCATGCTCCTCGTATTACCAGGCGTGAATAAAGTGGCCGCCACCGGGAAACCAGATCAGATCGACCAGAAGAGAACAGCCTAAGGCGAACGCATAGCCTGCGATCAAGCCGTAGCAGCAGGGCTTGAGCCGGCGGTAAAGGAGGATGCCGCCAAACTTGAGAACGATGACTTTGGCCAGCCAAACCAGAAAGATATTGACCGAATAGTAGCGCACGTACCACTCAAACATCAACCAGAAGCCGGCCGGATGGATCGGCCACCAGGACAGGCGAACCTGGAGGACGATCATCAGAGTGACCGTGGCACCGCCGATCAGCCATACGGCGATCTTGGCCGGGTCGGGGACGGTGAGATGGGTATCGGATACGGCGTTGGCAATACCCTGATACATGTTAACCGGCTGGCCGCGCAAAGTCCAGGTCTGAAAGGCGGCTGCTCCCTGGGTATAAGAAAACCAGATCGTATACAGAGCGGCCGATAGCAGGCCGATGAGCAGGCCGGCGAACACGAGTCGGGCAATGCCGTGCGTGCGCAACCTGGAGATTTGGGGCAGGACGGGCATGAGCCGCCAGCCGGCAAGGCTACCTTCATTGATCAAGCGCAGCCCCACCAGTGTGGATTCTGCCATATTGGCCGACCCGATCCAGATTTGGGTAACGCCGCCGATCGAGAGGCCCCAGTAGGGAAAGAGGTAGGCATAGCCGCTGGCGGCGAGAAACTTCATGGCCGTCAGCACCCCAGCCCAGAAAAAAACCAGCCACGCCAGGGCGGCGAGCCACCCAAAACCGACCGCGTGCAGCCAGAACACCAGATAAATCAGGCCGCCGATCAGCGCGATAAAAGCCGGACGGGGTGCGAAGACAGAGACATCCGACGTACTTTCAGGGCGCAGTACCTGGCGGCATACGCGCTTGAGGTGGCCGCGCGCAGTCCAGACCGTCCACACGGACAGACCCATCATCGCGCCGTGCGAAAAGATGTTGCCAAGTTCGCCCGGACTGGCGCTTTGACCGCTCAGACCTGCGGATAAACCGATACGATACATGCCGTGAAGTAGTGTTTGGCCCACGGCAAATAACGACCAGATGCTGAACAGAATGTTGACGTCGCACAGAAAGAGAAATCCGGTCAGGGTGGGCAGGATCCGGTAAGAGACCGGGAATAAGAATCGGGAGACCTGGATGCCGCGATGCCCGCTCCAGCGGCTGTAGTACGGGTCGAAAACGGAAACGTGAGGAAAACCGGGATTCCAATATTCGATCAGATTAAAAAGCAACGGAAGGGCCGCAACGGCAAAACCCACCCAAAAGAGCCGCGAGCGAAACAGTCTCGGCAACCCGGCCTGCCGGTCGAAACCGCGGGTCAAATCCAGGGAGGCTTGAGCGAGAGGATATGTGAGGCGTTCGTGCTGAATCCACTGCTTTTGGAACAGGGCCGTGAGGCTCAGCCCGATGGCCGTCATGGCCACGGCGGCCGAGATAACCCAGAAAACCGGGGGAATCCACGCGCCCCACGGCAAAGCTTCGCGTCCCAGGCCGAGGTAAAAGCGTCCCACAACCCCCGGCGCATCGGTGGGATAAAGCCACCAGGGAATGTAATCGAAAATCAGATCTTCCCAGCGGTTCTCCGGCGAGGCATAATACCGAGGCGCGGTCATGCCGCCGATCCATCGGGTGATCCAATTGAACCCGGCGAACATGCCGCCCGTCCACAGCAGGCTGAGTACAAAGCGCAGCTCGCCAGTAGATAGCGACAGGCGGGGCATGCAAACCTTGAGCAGCAGATTGGCGAGCAACCAGAAGACAAAAGGGATCAACACGACCACGGGCAGGTTGGACATCGCCAGACGCCCGGAATTCGTCTTGAAATCGAGATAAGTTGCCCCTGCACCCACCAGCACCACCGTCAGCGCAGCGAAGATCACAACCGTCCTGCGCAACCGGACATCGGGCACGATGTCCCGGCTCGGGGACACCGAATCGCGCTTATGTCCTTGAAAAGAGGCGGTCATTCCGGCAAGCCGTTAAAAACTTCCATTGACCGAGAACCTCAAGGGGGCATCGAAAAGATCGAACTGGGAATAGGCGAAATCGACCGCGATGTGGCGGCCATTGTCGCGACCCCACTTCATCCCTACGCCAAGCGTATATCCCTCCACGTCGGTGTTGAACTTGTACCCGCCGCGCAGCGCCAGCGTGTTCATCAACCATAGCTCGCAGCCCACGACCAGCCGTTCCTCGTAGTCGATGGGGAAATTGAAATTCGACGCGATCGTCAGCCAGACCGGGTCTCCCCTATTTCCATAGGCCTCCATCGCCCCTGCGAAGTTGAATACCGCCGGCATCGGGAACGCACGGTCCACGGGCGTGAGGTCCTTCCCGAAGTTCTGGAAGCTCATCGCGATCCGCGCCGATTTGAACCCGGTGTCGAAGTGGGTGCCCACCGACATATCTACCGTCTGGAGGTTCTCGAGGTGCAGGCTTTCCTGTATCCATCGGAAATGCACCCCGAAAGAGAGCTTGTTCGTCAACTGCTTGGCGTAGAGGAATCCCACCGCTATGTCGCCGATGTTCATCATCTCCCCGGTGCCCTGCGGCTCTAAAATCGTCGTCTCCTCAGTGGCGGGGGGCTGGTGACTGATGAAGCTGAGTCCCACCACACCGTACCGCGTCCGCATTGCCGTTGCCCCGGACATCACCACACTGCTGGCGATCCACTCGCTGTAGGTAAACAGGTAGTCGAGGCGCTCGACCTCGGTCAGGCCAGCCGGGTTCCAGAAGGCCGCGTTGATGTCGTCGGACACCGCCACGAATGCCTCGCCCATCCCCACCGGGCGGGCACCCTGACCGATTTTCAAAAATCCAAACCCCGCCCTGCCCACCCGTTGCCCCGCCAGGCTCCGGGTGTTCTCATCAATGTCAAAATCGCTTTCGGTGCCGATCTCTGCCCCCAGAACAGGGGAGAGGACGAAGAACCAGACCGTCGGAACGACGATCAGCCAGATCCTGTATGTCATATCGAGAGCCCTCCTACCTGATAATTACGAATGTGCCTATGAACCGCTTCCCCTCCGACTCGGGTACCAGCGATTCCACCACGTAGTAGTAGATCCCGCTGGCCGTCTCCTGGATAAACGATCTCGGGATCTGCCGCTCCCACGCTGTCTCTCCGACCTCGGCGTTGTGGTCGATGACCCTTATCAGGTCCCCCGCAGGGGAGAAGATGGAGATCCGGCACTTCCGGGGGATGTTCACGAACCGGATGCGGTCGCTGCCCGGGTACTTGTGCAGGTCGTCGTCCCGATAGGGGTTGGGCACCACGCGCACGGGCTCCTCCAGCCGGTCCTTCTCAACCGTGCCAGGCACCTTGGGAGCCACGAGCTGATTCATCCGCTGCTCCGGGGCCGAGTGCCCGGACTCCATCCCATTCTTCACCCGATTCTGGAGCTGCAGAGGCAGGTCCTCAAGTGTCATCGTCCCGTCGTTGTTGACCCAGGTCGAATGTCCGCTATCCACCGTCCGCACCGAGTAGCTATAATTGAACCCGGCCACAGAGGTCTCGTCGTCGAAGGTGTATGTCCCGGTAGCGGCGTCGTAGTGCGCGGGGTCCCCCACCGGAATCTCCTTCAACAATTTCCAGGGTCCCTCAATTTTGAAGATAGACCGATAGACCCGGTAGGCCACCACATCGCGCGCCTCGTTGGGGTCGGAATAATCGGGGTCCTCGGCCCGGTCCGCATCGTCCGGCCAGATGAGGCGCCACTGCCCATTCGGGTTGTCCTCGTGCTGGGTAGCCACATCCGGTGGACAATCAGGCAGGTCGTAGCCGCTGTTGTAGGCCAGGTGCGCACGGCGCACGTGCCGCACCATCACCGGCAACCCGTTCGGAATCTCCTCCTGCCGGCCGAGTTGCGCCCACTCGTAGAACCCCAATCCTCTGGAGTCCACCCCCGCGTCCTCGTCCTCGAACTCCCCGCCATAGCCACCCGCAAAGACCATCACGAGCTTCGCCTTCCCGTTCGGCGGGAGGTCGTAGGGTCCGTAGCTCTGGGAATGCACGTAGGACCCAATGTCCGTCGGGTTGTCCTGGATGCCCGCCTCGATGAGCTTCTGGAAGATCGCTTCGTCGCTGTCCTTTTGCGGATCGGCTTCGGTGTAGCTGCTGTTGCTGAAGATCTGGAACCAGTTCGCCGCCACCGGCTGGTCCGCCACCTTCGGTGCCTCATAGACCTCCGGGTCGTTCACAAACGGCGGCTCGGTATCGATCGGCGCAAACCCCAAATACATCGCGTCCGTAAGCTCGTTGTCCGGCCGGTGCGCAAACCCGGGCCGGTGCCGGCTGGAGACGTAGGGGCCCCCCGTGTCGTCCCACAAGGTGTTGGGCGAGTCCCCATCCCAGTGGTAGCTGATCTTCAGGTCCGCGTACTCGGCCGGGCCGTCATAGTTTGCCGCGCCCGTAAACCGGTAGTAATCGTCCTCGTGTAAGGCACTATGCGACCACCATGAGCAACAGGTGTCAAATATCCCGGCCGAGGAGATGGTCCCGATGTTCTGGAAGGAGAAGTACACGTCCTTGAGCGGCTCGGGCAGCCCGGCGTCCGGCACGCCGTCGCCGTTCGTATCCCCGTTGTTGTCGAAGATGAGTTCCAGGATGATGAAGTCGTCGAAATCCGGGTAGCTCCACGCATACGCCTTTCGCGTCACCGTGATCCCGAACTTCGTCGTCCACTGAGAGATCACCATCTCCTCGGGGAAGGCGTCGTCCCCAATGTAGCGCCCGTAGATGTGGTTGTGAATCTCCACTGGGCCGCGCGTCACCGCTGGCGCGCCCGGATAGTGATTGGCCATCGGGCCGGGCCTTCGCTCCTCCGCGTAGTTGTACCCCCCCTTGTAGTGGGCGTAGGTCTCGAATCCCAGGTGGGACTCCGGACCGCTGGCCACGTCATAGACCTTTCCAACGATATCATCGGTATTCCAGCGGGGGCCGGCCGCAGAGACCCCCTTGTCCGGGACGAGGATGAAGATCCCCTCCCCTCGGGTGGTGGAATAAGGCAGATTAAACCGGCCCCTCGCTGCCGATACGGTCCACTGCCCCCACCAGTTGTTAAAATCGGACGCATCGCGGTCCAAGAACCCTCCCGGGTAGTTCATCCCAGCGTGCCAGGGGGAGCCGGGCTGGCGGATCACCCGTCCGGAGATCCCGTTGCGGAAGGTGTGCCAAATCTTTGACCGGGTCAGTTGCCGGTGTGCGAACTGCCGGATGTTCTGCGCATTCAGGTCCGAAACGAACCCGAAAAACAGGGCCACGGCCAGCGCACAGATCCCAAGCAGGATGTGTCGTCTATTCAAACAACGCATCGTATCGTCCTCCTTTTATTAGAACCTCACCCGCAGTCCCAGATGGACATCTCGAGGCCGGCCCCAGAAGCTCCGATCGTTCGGGTCTCCATATAGCTTGTAGTTCGGGTCGTTCGGCCGAGGCTTGCGTAGCCCGTACTGCACATAGTCGAAGTTGCCCGCGTTCCGGTCCTTCTGTCCGAAGATATTGAACGTCTCCACGAACAGGGTCAGGTTCAGGCCCCTGCCGCCCAACTCCCGGAATGTCTTCTGTGCGTTGAAATCCGTCCAGGTGCGGATCGGCCGGTGCCGGATCTCCGACCCGCCTTCCGGCGGGCTGTACTCGAAGGGGTTGCCCCCTCGGATGTGGTAGATTAAGTTGAACTGGATGTTCCCCAGAAGCCCGGCTCGCCCCACCTTCGGCCCCCAGTCGCTGGGGGTCTGGTAAAAGGCCTGCAGGCTCCCGAAGGCCCGGATGTCCGAGCCGAAGAACGGCCCGGTTTCGTCGGAGAGGCTCCCCCCGTTGGGGTTGTAGAGCCCCCAGAACCCCGGCTCATCCTTCACCGGGACCAGGATGCGTTCGTCCTCCGCTTCGAGGAATCCCCGGATGCGCTCCTGCGCCTTGTGTCCGATATCCCGGATCTCCGCCTCCGTCAGCGGCACCGGCACCTCTTCTCCGTTCACGACCTCGTACTTGTACCAGTAGTTCCCCGCGGCCACCCAGGTGGAGTCCGGGTACCAACCGTAGGCCTTCGGGCTCGTCTGACCCGCGGACGCCCACTGTACGTTGTACGCCGCTCGGAAATAGAACCGGGGACTGACCCGCTTTCGCAGGCTGAACTCCAGCCCCCGCATATCCTCCCACCACCGGTTCACCGGTACGCCCGTGCGGTTCGGACTGCCCGTGCGGGGATCGTTCCAGTTCATGCCGGATCTGGAGCTGTGCTGGTCGTCCGTGCTCTTGTAGAACGCCGTCATCGACAGCACGTAGTCGGAGACCGCATTCCAGTCCATGCCCACCTCAAAACTGCTCGTCTGCTCGGGCAGGCCGTAGTGCCCGAACCACGTCCCCAGGTCCGTCTCGGTCAGCCCGTTGAACCTCTCGTCTTCGTCGATTTGGCCGTTATTGTCCAGATCCCGGTCCGGCGCGTTCGCGAAGAACTGCCGCCCAAACTGCGTCCGGAATTCCGGCCACCGGTAGAACTTGCCGTAGAAAAACCGGATAATGGAACTGGCCGTGATCGGGTGAGACACCCCCACCCGGGGGCTGACTGCTATGTGGTTCTCCATCGCGGTCGTGGGCGCTTTCTGCAGGAGGGTGTAGGAGTTGTACATCGGAGCCGACGGGAAGGCCGGCACCGTGAACCGATCAAACCGGGGATAGAAGGCGTCCAGCCGCAGCCCGGCGTTCACTACCATCCCCTCGAACTCCATCTTGTCCTGCGCGTAGAAAGTGAGCTGGATAGGGCTGATCGCCTCTTTGATCTGGCTACCGTCCCCGTAGTAGCTGATCCGCCGGATGCTGGGGTTCTCCTGCACGAACCCCCACCCCCAGGAGTTGAACAGGGTGAGATCGATCCCTGTCTTGAGCAGGTGCCCCGAAGTGACCTGGCTGGACAGGTCTGCCTTGAAGTTGACCCGGTGGCGCCTCGAAACCTCGAATGCCCGAACCTTTCGAGGCAGGTTGAAGAACCCTTGCTTGTCCCTGACCGGGTCCTCCGAGATCGCCGGCAGTCCGCTCGTGTCCTGACTGGCGGAGGACCAGGACAGCCGAACCTCGTAGAACGTCCGGGGGCTCAGCGTGTGCGTCGCAAATGCGTAGAGCAGGTTGTCCGTGTCGGTGAATTTCCCCACCGTGGATCCCGATGGCAAAAAGAGGTTCCGCCCGGCGTCCTGCATCCCTCGCGAGATCCCGGCACTAGACCCTGCTATGGACTGACGGCGGGTGATCTGCACCCTTCCGTCGCTGTCCCCCCAGGTCCGGTGGTAGAATCCGCCGATATTCAGCTTCATATTGAACGTCAGGTCAAAGCTCAACTTCCCTGTGTTTTGCGTGTTGGCCGGGATGCGCTTCGCAGCGCCCGGAAACGCGCTGGCCGACCGGTCCGTGCGCGAGCTGGCGAAAAAAGTCGCGCTTCGGGTCAGCGGCCCGGAGAAGAATCCCTCGAAGAAGTGCCCGGTCACACCGGTGTAGTCCGTCCGCGTGTGGATGCGGTCATTGTCGTCTGCGGTGCCGAAGATGAAGTCAGGCCCGGGGTGGTCGTTGTCTGCATAGGTCTCGTTCACCCAGTCCGGATCGTCCCACCGGAGGTTGCCCTCGAACTGCGGCGCCTCGTACACATCCTTCCCCCAGTGCTTCTTCCCCACCGGTTCGAACACGTACTCGAACCGTCCGGAATACCGTAAACCACCCTCCCGCGTCACGATGTTGATTATTCCGCCCTGGGCGTTGCCGTATTCCGCCTCCCACCCCCCAGTCAGCACGGTAAGCTCTTGCACGGCACTGGTGTTCACCCCATGGAACCGGTTGAACCTGGACTGGCCGTCGTAGGTCACGATAGGCACCCCATCTACATAGAAGGTCGCGTCGTCGGCCCGACTGCCCCGGATCTGGAGGCTCCCGTCTGGCACCGTCCCCGCCTGCAGGCTTACGAACTCATCTACTTCCCGCACGATAGGAAGCTGCTCGATCTCCTCGGAGCTCACTACGTACTTACTCGTCGTCTTGTCCGGCTCCACCAGCGGTCGTTCCGCCACCACCACGATCTCCCCAGTCTGGATCGTCTCCTCTTGGAGGATGAAATCCACCGTCATCGTATAATCGACTTGCACGTTCACGTCCGTCTGCGACACCGACCCGTATCCGACCATCGACGCAGTCAACCTGTGCTTCCCCGGCGACACCGCCAGGATCAGGTAGCGCCCGTCCACGTCCGCACTCGCGCCCAGTCGCATTCCGGCCACAATCACGTTCGCCCCCGGCAGGGGGTTGCCCTGCCCGTCGGTTACCTTCCCCGTGATTTTACCGGTCGTCGCAGCTTCCGCATGCCCGGCGTAGTCCCACAGCAGGCCCAGCGCCAGCACGCAGACCACAAGCAGTTTCAGGTTTCCCATATACCGGTTTCTCCTTTCCTTTTGGCTCGTTCGGTTCAACCTGGGCAGATTTACGGCGAGCCCCTAAAGATACATTTTGATCCGAATGCCGAAGTCCAATATCTGAAATGGAAATACCTCCTCTAACCCCCACGCCTTCATCGGCCGCAGTTGACCCAGCATCACGTTATACCGGCCGCGGAAATCGATGGTCGCTCGCTCGGACACGAAAAGTCCAACTCCAAGCCCGAGGCTGATCCCCAGAGCCGCTCTTGAGTCCCCATCCGGCTCCAACACGAGTGTCGAGTCCAGCGCATCCCCTGTCTGGCCGGGAAAGATGAGCCCCGTCTCACGCGTCCGGTAGTGGTAAAAACCGCTCCCGAAGCTAAAATACGGCGCCCATCCGCTGCCGGATTGCCTCTGGTCCAGGTAAAAAATCCCATTGACCAGGTAGCTGTTTATTCGCATCCGGGACTGCGCGTTCGGGCTGCCGTATGGACTTCGATCCGTGGTCCCCGTCGGCGCCCACATGAAGGTTCGTTCCTCCAGACTCCCACCGTTGAAACGAACATGGTGATATTCCACTTCCAGCTCGGTTCTGGAGGTGTAGTTATAGAGCAACATAACGCCCAGTTCGGGGCCCTGAGTGAACCAGCTTCTGAGGCCCAGCACCGGCAGAGAATAGCTAAGATTTGTCCCCAGACCCCATTGGCTATCCTGAGCCAAAGCGGGTATCGCTGGAGACAGCAGGAGTACAAGCAGGAGCACTGCGGTAAGTCGCATGTTTTTGAATCGCATAAGCATCCCTCCTTTTGGTGATAGGCCTGAATTTCCCGCGGTTATTCGACTTGCGAGATGTGCGCTGAAGGGAACGAAGCCGAACAGCCTGAAATACCTATACACTCAGCTACTTGTGGTACAAGCAATACACAACTGGAATGGCTCCGCAGTTCACGGGCACAAACGGCCGATTGGCCCGATCGCTGTGCTGATGAATGTAGCGGGCGATCAGGTCTTTTTCCGTGCCGCTATCGCCCACATCGCTATTAAACATAATATTTTCTACTTTAACATATAATACAACATTCAACCCAGGTAGGTCAAGTCCAAAAAGTTCTGTAAAAAGGTAGCCCCGTGATATAGGGGTCAGCGATTTTATTTCAAATCCGTCATGTCCAGATAGCGTCTGCCAGTGATCCACTCTTCAGACCATTCCATACACAACGCGCCGATGAGACGTTCACAAGCCTCTTCATTGGGGAAGATCTGCACCACATCAGCCCGTCTTTTGATCTCTCGGTTGAGCCGTTCTAAAAGGTTGGTCGTCGAAAATCAGGGTCATTCAAAAGTGCAAATTGCTCTGGCGCGGTAATTTTTATATCTTTGGGGTAAGTCATCGTAGCCTCCAAGTTAGGGTTTATACTACTTTGTCACCCCTATTTTAAGATTTTTCTCGGAGCTACGGTGACTTTTTTACTTTTTACAGAAATATAAGGACACTATCCCAGAAATCGTACCTGTTGCTACCTGTAGACCCCCATTGATACCCATTCTCCAATGTTACTTTTGATGTTACACTTTTGTAAGTATTGTAAATATTACAAAAACGCCTGCCTTACAAGCAGGAGGTCACTGGTTCGAATCCAGTATCGCCCACCATAAATTTAATAAAAAAGCTTACGAGAAAATCGTAGGCCTTTTTTTTGTTAGAATCCGATACTGCCCACCATAAAGCTACCCATCGGGGAGAAATATATTGACATCTGCTAATTAAAAAAATAAATTAAGACTACTATTTTTTTTTAGAAAAACTTATTTTTTGTTTTTTTTTAAACAGTTTCAGCAACAAAAATTGCCAACCGAATAGACCCCTTGTCCTATTTAGAAGATACATCATCGGGTCTTTCGGCAGGAAGGAGGTATAAATGCTATAAAATTTAACACGTTGCATCACAGGTTGGAAAAAAGAGGAGAGAAATATGGAACGGACAAGAAGATGGTTTCTACCGCTACTTAGCATTGCGCTTTCGCTCTTCCTCGTGCAGGGAGACCTGTTAGCCCAAGAGACAGGTAAAGTCCGCGGTGTCGTCACAGACGCGGAGACCGGAGAGCCCCTACCGGGGGCGAACGTGATCATCGAAGGTACATCATCAGGAGCTTCCACCGATGTGGAAGGCGTTTACAACATCCTGAACGTTTCACCGGGCAAGCATGTGGTCCGGGTATCCATGGTCGGATACACCACTGTGAGCAAAACGGACGTGCTGGTGCAGGGACGACGTACGGTTCCTGTCAACTTCTCATTGCAAGTTAGTAGTATAGTGGGACAGGAGATCACGGTAATGGCTGAAAGGGAAGTGGTCCAAATGGACGTTTCGGCCAGCGAGGTAATTATCCAGGGTGAGCAGGTGAGGGAGATCCCTGCGGTTGTGAAAGTCGAGCAGTTCCTGAACACGCAGCCGGGAATCGAGAATATGGTGGTCCGAGGGGGTGGGCAAAACCAGGTCGCGATGATGGTAGATGGCATCCTGATGGTGGATGAACGGGTGAACAGGCCCACGCTGACCTCCCTCAACCTGAGTGCCGTGCAGGAGATCTCGATTATCACCGGTGGATTCAATGCAGAATACGGGAACGTGAGATCAGGTGTGATCAACGTGATCACAAAATCTGCCCAGGACCGTTACCACGGGTCGGTTGATTATCGGTACAGCCCACCTGCCAAAAAGCATTTCGGACCCTCATGGTATAGCGCAGATAACTACTATCTACGGGCTTTTCTCGATCCTGAGGTTGCCTTTGAAGGTACGGGCAAGTGGGACGAGGCAACCCAGCTGCAGGAAAGGCAGTTTGTAGGCTGGAATGAAATAGCCAGGCGATATACAGAAGATGACGATCCCTCAAATGACATGTCGCCCCAAGAAGCCCAGCAGCTATTTATGTTCAGAAAATTCGCCGAAGGAGGACCACGCCCTTTGAAGGATGGGGACAAAGCGGACCATATTGGAGACGCGAGTATCGGAGGACCGCTGATTCCCGCCAGTAGGAGGCTGAGCTTCTTTGCATCACACCGTACGGATATCAATATCTATCCCTATCCGATGTCAAGGGACAACCATCGAGAAGACAACTCGACGCTGAAGCTGATTCTGAATATCATCCCATCAATGAAACTCACTGCTGTCGGAGGATATAGCAATATCGAGTCGGTCGCAGACGGCAACACAGGGCTCTATTACGACAACGCCATCGAGGCACTGGCGGACGCGGCCAGCTATAGCGGCGCGACGATCTATACACCATCCAGGTTTTCTCTGTTCAGCCTCAAGAGGACCTCGTTGGGTTTCGTACTCACACACACGCTGGGCAGATCTACTTTCTACAACCTCAGGGTAGATCGGATGGAATCCGAGTACCGTACGACTGCCCTGCCCATCAGGGACCGCACGCTGCAATACCAGTTCGGTCCAATGATGGTAGATGAAGCACCGCTGGGTTTGTGGTTTGATTCAATTGAAGCCCAGGACGGAATGCGTATGGGCATGCATCTTTCGACGGCTCGTGACAGCTCGATTGTTACGACCACGAATATCCGGGCGGATATCACCAGCCAGATCGACCGTTACAATCAGGCCAAAGCAGGATTTCACTATGTCTATAACGACATGGCGGTCTGGAATGCCATCTACAACCCGGGCATCACACCCTACACCTGGATCAACACGTACGAAAAGATCCCCAAACGGTTCAGCGCGTACGCCCAGGACAAGCTGGAGGTGGAGGGCATGATCGCGAATATTGGGGTTCGTATGGATTATGCCACGCCCGCCACAGACTGGTATTCAGTGGATCGCTATTCCAAATTCCTGACGGCGAAATACCAGGATGACTTTGAGGAAGTCGTTCCCACGGAGCCGGCCGAGAGCCACCTCAAATTCAGCCCACGGCTGGGCGTATCGCACCCCATCACAGTGAATTCGAAAATCTATTTCAACTACGGTCACTTCTACAGCATACCCAGAACAGAGAATTACTACGGCGTTCGGAGGAGTTTTCCGGGCAAGATAACCTATCTGGGCAACCCGAGCACAGAGTGGGAACGAACCATCGCTTATGAACTGGGGTATGACCACAATCTGTTCAATACGGTGCTCATTCATCTGGCCGGATACTATAAGGATGTCGCCGACCAGGCTGGCAATGTCACCTACAACAATGTAGATGGAAGCGTGGTCTATACCACCGTTGAAAACAACAACTACGCGGACATCAGGGGTTTCGAAATTAGAGTGGATAAAAGCGTGGGACAGTGGTTCACAGGATGGGCGAACTACAACTATATGGTCCTGACCAGTGGGTTTATCGGGCGCCGGAACTACTACGAGGACCCGGTTCAACACAGGCTTTTTGGCCTACAGAACCCATACCAGAGCAGGCCTAAAACTCGGCCCTCATTCCGGGCGAATGTGATGCTCCTGGTGCCGCCGGATTCCGGACCAGAAGTGGCTGGATTCAAGCCGCTGGAGAGATTTCGATTCAGCCTCTTCTACAACTGGAGAGCCGGGGGCTGGATCACCTACAATCCAAACCAGGTTCCAGGCATCCAGAACAACCTCCAGTGGGAGAACTATTCGAACTGGAACGCGCGAATATCCAAAGACTTCGTGGCGAGAGGAGTAGATGTCGGCCTGTTTGTGGATATTACGAATCTGTTCAACCAGAAATACTTCAATGGGAACGCGGGTTTTGTCAGCACCTCCGACAGGGAGGACTATATGACATCCTTGAACCTGCCCGAATCTCCGGCCTACGAAAATCCGGTGGGGAACGACAGGATGGGGGCCATCGGAGGAGAGGACAGCCATATCATAATGCCGAACGCAGAAAGCGCGACCTTCTTGCCTCCGAGAGATATCTTTTTCGGGATCAAGGTGAGTTTTTAAAAAGCTGTTCTGTGTCTGACAGTTAAGAGGAAGGAAAAGCCATGAAATATTCAGTGAAAAGGATAAGGATCCCGAAGGCACTCGTGGCGATCGTTTTGGGATTGATTGCCTTCCTGATCCTCGACAATACTGCCCGGGCAGATGTGTTCAAGTGGGTGAGAATCGGGCGAATGTGGAGCGCCATTTTCGATTCCGGCGATATGTCCAGGCCGCTTGGATCATATCGACAATTCTACTACAATGGAAACCGATTCATGGAGAATATCGCGTGGAGGGTTGCGGTTAGGGACTGGACCGATGAGAGGGGTGCCACCTGGGGCTTCAAGACCAGCGGTACGAGCGTCTATAACGGCGAAGAGGCCTTTGACAATATGCCTGTCGATGTAGATGGGTTTACGATTAGAAGATATGTAAGGTTCCAGCCTCCATCTATATCCGTTCAGGGTGCTCCCATCCAGCCCTTCTTTCCATTGGAAGGGGATGAAGTCAATCCAGACTATATCGATTCGAATGGGGGAAAAGGCGCTGATCAGTTAATCGAATCCTGGATTCGAACCTCGGTCGGGATCACGATCCATCAGAAGGTGTTCGTTTTTTCGCAGGTCAACCACGACGACTATGTGCTTTATGACTGGACTTTCAAGAATACCACAGGCCAGTACACGACTTCGTCCGGGATACAGGTGGATCTGCCCGCCCAGACCCTGAATGGCGTATATTTTGCCCTCGCTGCATGGGTCAATCAGGATATGGGGAATTTCGGATGGAGCACAACGTATGGAGAACAGGAAGGCGATTCGCTACGGGTCGCCTACAATTATCCCGCCTGGAACAGGGGCCAGCAATACGACACCTTCGGAAATCCCGATCAGACGACGGGGTTTATCAAGGAACCATCTTACGTTGGCATCGCCATTCTGCACGTTGACAAATCTGTTGACGATCCTACCGACGACCGAGAGCAGCCGCACATGTTTGCATCCGGACTGCAGAAATACACCACCTCCAAACAGCATGACCAGGACGATCCAACGGTGACCGAACTGGAATACAGCTCCTTCCACTACGGTTTTCCCGAACTGGTGGAGGGCCAGAAGGCTTACTACTTCGGCCTTAACGTCCCCTCCGAGGGCCGTGTGCGCTACCAGTCTCGGATGGATGAGCGAAATATCAAATGGGTGCAAGATGCGACAAAGGGACGTGGGGCCATCTATATGTCTTTGGGACCGTTCGACGAAGTGAAGGCCGGAGATGATTTCCGGGTGGTGTTCGCCGTTGTCGGTGGCTCCCTCTCCCGCGAAATGAGATGGGATATCGGACGAAGATGGAAAAACGGAACGCTGACCTGGGAAGGCGAAGACAAGATCCCGCCCGTGGGCCAGGCGTTCCCGGATCTCATTCCGACGGCGGTCGATCGCGCCAAAGACAACTGGGTCGCCACGGGTAAGGACTCTCTGTTCCAGAACATCTATAACGCGGAGTGGGCCGTACGACACAATTACAACGTCCCCAAGGCTCCGCCGCCGCCATCCATCGAGGTATGGGGGCGCCCGGATAAGGTCCAGATTTTGTGGGGATCCGAATCCGAATCTGCATCCGACTTTGCCGGATACAGGGTGTATCGAGCGATTGGGAGTCCCGACACGACGTTCACGGTGATCCACGAGTCTCTGGGAAACAGCGTCCACTCGTTTGACGACATCACCGCCCAGCGGGGCGTTTCTTATTATTACGCTGTCACAGCGTTTGACGATGGGTCGCAGAATCAGCCGGGCGTCGAGAATGGACTTCGATCCGGCGAGAGCGTCGAAAGCGGCATCCTGTATAACCGAACGACGGAACCGGTCTCTCTGACACGGGCACCAGGGAATACATTGGCCGATATCAGAGTCGTGCCCAATCCCTACAATATTACGGCAGCAGAGGCAGGACTCCAGTTCCCAGGAGAAAATGACAAGATCCTGTTCGCAGGGCTGCCGCCAGAATGTACAATCCGTATCTTCACTCTAAGCGGAGACCTGGTCAAAGTCCTGGAGCACACGGACGGTTCGGGGGATGAACCCTGGAGCGATTTGACGACCGAAACCAGGCAGATCGTTGTCAGCGGCGTCTATATCGCGCATGTAGAGATACCAAGCGGAGAATCCAGCTTTGTCAAATTCGTTATCGTCAGGTGATCGACGGTCTCGGATAAGGAGAAATACAATGAAAAAATGTATGGGTTTAACTCTGATACTGCTGTTGTGCCTGTTTACACCTGTCCAGGCTCAGAAGAAGAAACTGGCCCAGACGGGGTTTCAATTTTTGAAGATTGGTCTCAGTGCGCGGGCGGAGGCAATGGGCGGGGCGTATTCGATGGTAGGTGACGGTGCCGATGCCATGTTCTACAATCCGGCAGGCATGGCCCGCATGGACTCTAAGATCCAGATGGTCGCACACCGAGTTCAGTGGATCGCGGACATCAACTATACGGCGCTGGGGACTGCCTACAAGACATCTCACGGGATTTTTGCAGTGAACTTCGGCGCTGTCAATTACGGTGAATTGATCGGGACGCAGGTCGCCGGGAACGAGAAGGGATTTACCGAGACAGGAAGCATCGACGTGGGGGCCTATTTTGCGGGACTTGCTTATTCCAAGCAGTTGACAAACAAGTTCTTCATCGGGGGCCAAATCAAGTATGTGTCCGAGCACCTGGGCTCAAGCACAATCTCACCCGTGGGGACATCCAACGTGGCCGTTGATAATAAAGCGGATGCGATAAACTTCACGTTTGGGACCATCTACTACACCGGGTTGAAAAACCTGAGACTGGGGATCTACATTCGGAACTTCTCGTCAGAAATCGAATACCAGAAGATCGGCTTTCAGCTTCCCCTGACATTCCATATCGGTGCCGCAATGGAACTCCTTGACTCCCCCTCACATTCTCTGTCTCTGGCATTCGACGCCATCCACCCGCGCGATTTCAGCGAGCGGATTTACCTGGGCGGAGAATACTGGTTTCAGGAAATGCTGGCACTGCGGGTTGGCTACAAGTTCAATCACGATATGGAAAGCCTGACCGCGGGAGCCGGCGTGAAGCAACGTATCGGCGATACGCAGGTCCTGGTCGATTATTCCTTTACCAGGAACGAATTTTTCGACAGTGTGAGCCGGTTTTCAGTGGGAGTTGCATTTTGAACCAGACCTGGGACAATACCACCGTCAATACGAAACTAACTGTGAGTCTCCCGATCACTGAATAGAGATAAGTCCATATTCCTTATGAAAGCCTCCTTAGCTTGATGGATGTTTGGTGTAGTGCCAAGATCTGAACGAAGGAGGCTTTTCTTTTTTCGCCGAGGTCGAAAACAACTGGCAATCTGAGGAGATGAAATGACCGAAATACCAAGTGCCGGCTCCTTTCAATGGCCCTACACTTTATCGCCCTATGACTCGGGTATGATCATTGAGGATGTCTGGCCGACAATTTTCTTTGGCGCAGAACGCCTGGAAGAGATTCGCAGAAAAACAGACGCACTGCAGTGGGCTGCCGATTCTCTCTCACAGATGCAAGAAGAAGCCGAGATTGTACTCAAAGAACTACCGCAGTTACCCGAAGAACGGATAGGGTGGCGTCACGACTTCTACTCGCACACCACCGCCGAGCATCTGATCTACGATCCCCAGAGCCCACATCGATTTCTGGATCCGGCAGATCAATCACTCCACGAAAGTGAAGTCCAACACCGGGCCTGGACACTGCTCACCCACGAACGTACCTATCGCCTTATGCGCAGCCTGGGACTGCTCTACGGCCTCACCGAGGATGAACGCTATGCCAGTTGGATAGCCGAAGGGATGCGCCTAACAGCCCGGTTTTTCACCCGGGAAGATCTCCGCGAAGGGAACCACGGTGACGCCCTCTATTTCCAGCCGCTTTACGATGCCCAAGTGCTGGCTCTAATAGCTAACGCTTACTCCTGGACGCGCGACAGCGAGGCGTATTCCAGCACCGACCATCAAACCATCCGCGAAGGGATCTTTGAAGCCGGGATGCCTTCGCAGATCCAATTTTTCGAACGTACAGGCGCGCACAACATGACCTGTTACGTGGGTGCGTGCCTGGCTCTCTCCGGCGAGGCGACCGGCCACGAAGACTGGCTTTCGATGGGTCTGGGCGGCGACCAGGGAGGCCTATCTGCGCTGCTTACCGATGGATTGAGGACCGATCCGGAAGGCAAGGTGGATGGATTCTGGTTTGAAGGGACCATGTTCTACCATTTCTACTCGATCTGTCCCATGGTCACTGTGTTTGAAATGCTTCGCCAGCAAGGTCAGGTGACCCAAGATATCCAAACCCGTTTTGAAAAGCTGTTCGAATCACCTGTACACATGTGCGATCAGAATCTCGACCTGCCATGCGTGGGCGACCTGGGCTCGCCTGGTTCACGTTCTCTGGCTATCTACAGACACGTTTACGAATACGCTGCTGGACAACTCGGCGGCGATCTGTTCACAGAAACGCTCAGCACCATATACAAGCGAGGTATTCCCCGCAACAGCCTGACCGCACTCGCCTTCGGCCCTGACGAGATCGATGCAGATCCGCTGTCGCAGAAATCCACCCATCTTTCGGCCATGGGCTTTGGCATCTTTCGAGAAGACACAGCCGAAGGCCCTTTCTATCTTTTGTTCAAAGGAGGTGCGCACGGAGCCGGTCACGACCATCCCGATAAGCTGTCTATCGATCTCAGAGCCCTCGGAGTACAAATCGCGTCCGATCTAGGCACCGCGGGCTATGCTGTCAGCGACATCCATGCTTATTACAGAAGCACATTGTCACATAACACCCTGATGGTAGATGAGCAAAATCAGCAGCCAGTGGAAAAGGCCCGACTGGAATTCCGTGAAAGAGATCCTCGACTGGCATCTGCCGTAATCGAAGACGCGTACGAGGGTGTGAAATTGGAACGCCGCATCCGGTTTGGACCGCCCTACATATGGATCGAAGATCGCTGCATGTCCGATACCATCCACCGGTATGCGTGGGTATTTCATGCTAGAGGTGGCATGATTGTTCGTCCATCAAACGTTATCGATGACCTCGATTTTCCGCCTCTGTCGTATTACGGCGTGTTTGCCTGGCTCAGGGATCGCCAGACCACTTCCACAGACGAAACCCTCTGCGTAGATTGGCGAATTTCCGATCAAGTTTGGCTGCGCCTGCTCGCCGTTTCCGACGGCCCCTTCGAAATCACATCAGCGCGGACTCCCGGCAACCCCATTCCAGACAGCAGAGGCACGGTTCTCCTCAGGGCAAAGGGCAAATCGCGCATCTTCCGGACGGCATTGGAAGTACACCGGGGGGTGCCTGGCCTCGCAGCTCTGAAAGAAGAGGATTTCACCTGGTCGAAAGGTTGAGACTCTCCAGCAACCCCTTTCCGGACAGCACAATCTCAGGGAATCGTTTATCGTCTGATAGGTACGCACCGATCCAGCCAACGGGAATTACAGATGTCAGCACTGGATACACCGAGGATAAGTCCGACAGAAAACGTCGAAGTCCCCAGGCCGGCTCGCATCACGCTTCGCTCTGTCTTCCTGGGTGTGGTCACCATCGTTGCCCTGCACATCTATACCAATCACGCAGGCCTGGTCATGGGATCTTCCGCTCTGGTAAAGTCACAGTACCCCATGGCGATGCTGATTCCCTTCTTCCTCTGGCTCTTTGTAAATATCTTTCTGAAAGCCTTCTTACCTTCCACCGCCCTCAGCGGCAGAGAGCTTCTGGTCATCTACTGTATGTCCTGGATCTCCTCCGGCATTGCCCTTGAAGGCTGGGCAGCCTACTGGTCCACTATCGTCTCGACCCCGACCTATTACGCGTCTCCCGAGAACCAGTGGCAAGAGGTCCTTTTCAGCGCTATTCCCTGGTGGGCGTTTACAGACACAGATACGGGCGTCATTCGACCTTTCTTCGACGGTCTTTCTCCAGGTATGGCTCTCCCCTGGATCGGGTGGATCAAACCCATGTTCTGGTGGGGGTCCGTATCCATCGCCCTGTTTACCGCGGGAGTCTGCCTCTGCATGCTCTTCCAGCGGCAGTGGGAGGACGCCGAGCGCCTGACATATCCTCTCGGACAGTTCGCTATCTACCTGACTTCGGGGTTCGACGGACACGACCGCGTGCCTGCCATCTTCAAAAAAAAGATCTTCTGGGCAGGATTCTTCGCTGTGTTCGGCGTCATTCTATACAATATCGCGGGCTATTTCCTTCACGAACTACCGCCTCTGGGCATCTATGGCGGCATCGGAAGCAAACAGATAGAGATCGCCAAAGGCTACCCGTTCATCCCCATTCGCATCCTGCCTTCCGTCGTGGGACTCACATACTTCTGCGATCTCGATATTCTGTTCAGTTTCTGGGCTATCCGACTTCTTGCCACCCTGAAACTGGGCATGATGAACCGGACGGGCTTCACCGTCGGCATGGCGGGCCAGCAGGCTCGACCCGAACAGATCATCGAGATCGAAAGCCACGGTGCTATGGTTCTGATCGTAATATGGTCGGTCTGGGCGACACGGGAGCATCTCCACCATGTATGGCAGTCGGCGCGCACTGGTAACCTCATAGCGGGTGATGGGAGGCGCTATCGTGCTGTACTGATCGCGTTTTTTGCCGCCACAATTTACATCATCGGGTGGATGCATGCCATTGGCATGGCCTATCCGATTGCTGTGTTTCACACACTCCTGCTCTATATTGCCTACTTCACCGTGGCCAAATTCACCGCTGCCACCGGGTTCACCCACCTCTTTTCCCCCACCACCAATCCCTATGGAGCCAAAGGCGGGGAACTGCTGACAAGCTTTGTCGGCACAGCGCATCTGGACCGGAAAGACCTCATCGGAATCGGCTTGGTGAACTCCTGCGGTTTCTTTGGTAACGCTCGCGTACCGGCGTGGCCCGCGCTACCCCACCACTTCAAGCTTCTCGGCGGACAAACCAGAACACCTGCCCGCCTCTCTGGCCTGGCTTTGCTGGCCTTTGTCATCGGTATGACCGCCTCATTCGTCTCCATCATCTATATCGCCTATCATTACGGCGGACAGAACCTTCATCTTGCTCCATTCAGCTCGAGCGCAGGTCCCGTCGGTTCCTACAACGCGATGCGATCAGACATCCTTCACGTCGATCGCACTGTTTTCGATCCTGGCAAAATGATCGTCTGGCTGTTCGGGGGCCTCCAGGCAGGTCTCCTGATTCTCCTGCGCAACCGTCTTCCCTGGTGGCCAATTCACCCGCTCGGGCTGGCCTTTCAGGACACACGTGGCCTGCGATTCTATTCTTTTTCGCTATTCCTCACCTGGGCAGCGAAACTCATCCTGCTGCGTATCGGAGGGATCGCACTCTACCGCCGCGCTGCCCCTTTCTTTATCGGTATCACGGTGGGGTATGTCGCTGGCATCGTCGCATCCTCCATCGTGGACCTCATCTGGTTTCCCGAGGGAGGTCACTGGATCCATACCTGGTAGAGATATCCGCTTATTCTTGATTTTTCAGCATAAGAAGCTAAATTGAAACATCGCGAACAATCTGTGTTCCTTTTCATCTTTTGAATTGAGGACCCCCATGAAAATTACAGACATCGAAGTGATTACATTCCGCACGCCAGGCGGCAGGTCTCGACCGAGTAAGTGGGGCTACGGCGTCTGGGGAGAAGAACAAAAAGAGTCGGCAAGCTCGATCTTCAAAATCGTAACAGACGAAGGTCTCGAAGGGTATATGATCGGTGGCGACCGCCGATACCTCGAAGGCCCGATCAAGCGCATGTTAATCGGCGAAGATCCCCTATCCCGTGAAACCATCTGGAACTGGATGGACCAACTCGTCACTTTCGGTCACAGCTTGCCCGAGCATGTTATGGGCGCAGTCGATTGCGCCCTTTGGGACCTGCTGGGCAGAATGGTTGACCTGCCCGTACACAAAATCCTCGGTGGTGCTCGCGACAAAGTAAAAGCTTATGCCAGCACCTATCCCAACATCGGCAAACCAGAAGATTATGCCGAACATGCACTCGAGTGCAAAAAACAGGGATACAAAGCATACAAAGTTCACGCGTACATCTGCTGGAACCCACACACCTGGGAACCTGCCCCTCAAGTTCCCGGATTCCCCAAAGAAGACGTGGAAGTATGCAAAGCCGTGCGCGAAGCTGTCGGCGACGACATGGTCTTGATGTTAGATCCCTTTGGCGTCTATACTTTAGAGCAATCGCTTTGGGTCGGCCGCGAACTGGAAAAACTGAATTACTACTGGCTGGAACATCCCATGGTAGAAACGCGAACAGAAGCATACCGACGATTGACACGCGAACTGGACATCGCCATTCTCTCACCCGAACACATTCCCGGCGGTGTCTTCACGCGCGCCGAATGGGTGCTTCAGGGTGCATCCGACATGCTGCGCATCGATCACAATTATGGCGGCATCACGGGATCCTACAAAATGGTGAATGTGGCACAGGCCTTCGGCATTCAGTGCGAAATGCACTATGGCGGATGGGCAAACTGTCAAATCCTGGGCGCAACAACAGAAGCAACCTGTGAATACTATGAACGCGGCCTCTTGCGCCCCGACTTCGACTACGAAACCCCGCCACCCTATTTGAATTCCATTGTAGATCCCCTGGATGACGACGGCAATGTCATCCTCCCCCAACTACCAGGTCTGGGATTTGATTTCAACTGGGACTATATTAACGACAATCTGATTGAACCATAAGCGAAACAGTGAACAGCCTGGAGACAACTGCATGAGTGAAATTGTTACCTGTATGGTTCTGATTGGAATATTGATATTGGGTAGTGTGACAGATCTATATGCTCAATCGTGGAAAGACGACCCCAATCAGCATGTGATGGTAGATATGCGGATGCGGCTTTATAGAGGAGAGCGCATATTTGGATCTTATCGACCACGTGCAACACGTCTTTTGAGTATGCTACCGGACTATACGCCTCAAGTTGAGGTACAACTCAGTCCTTATGGCGGGTGGGCAGATCGAAAAATTGAGGGCACAGGATTTTTTCGTACCCAGAAGATAGACGATCGCTGGTGGTTTGTAGATCCAGATGGATATCTGTTTTTTTGCACAGCACTCAATTCCATCCGGTGGGGCGCAGCAAAAGACAGGAGCGTGACAGCACCACCTGTTTTTGAACGCCGATGGGGAAAACCCGAGGCCTGGGCTTATGAGACCGTTGATTTTTTGAGAACAAACAGATTCAATGTGGTTGGCACCTGGAGTGATCCTTTACTTTTAAAAACACAACACAACAAACCGCAGGCATGGGCAACGGTCATTTATATGATGTATCCTTTTGGCAGGCGATATGGGGCAAAATCAAATGCAAACAACATGCAGTTCCAAAATCATTGTATCCCAATTTTTGATCCTGAGTTTGAAGCATTTTGCAGGGATCGAGTAAAAGAAAAGATCACAGATGAGATGATACACGACCCGACACTGTTGGGATATTTTGTAGATAATGAACTACCCTGGCGAGAGGATGCCTTGACCCGGTATCTCAGCCTGGAGCAATCGGATATCAACTTTAAAAAGGCATTTGAATGGATAAAAAAAGAGAGAAACCTTCAGTCGCAAAATGTTGACATCGATACGCTCAAATCAAGTGTGACTTCTGATGAGCAGAAAAAATTTCTGGTGTATATTGCCAGGTTATATTTTGGCATTGTATCTAAAGTGCTCAAGGACCGCGACCCCAATCATCTCTTTTTGGGATCGCGTTTGCACGGGCAGGCCATTCGTCTCAAGCCGGTATTTGAAGCTTTAGGCGAATATGCCGATGTCATTTCGGTGAATTATTATCATCGTTGGACACCCAGAACATCGGAATTAAAAAATTGGAACACCTGGTCTGGGGATAAACCATTTGTCATTAGTGAGTGGTATGTAAAAGGAGAGGATTCCGGCTATAAAAATACAGATGGGGCAGGTGGCGTGGTCAAGTCTCAGGCTGATCGCGGACGATTTTATCAGAACTTCACCCTGGGGCTGCTGGAATCCAAATTCTGTATCGGCTGGTTCTGGCATACTTATCGCGATACAAAAGATTTGCCCAACGGATCCAATAAGGGTTTTTTAAGCATTCGGTATGAGCCTTTTGTGGATCTTGTGGATAAAGCAAAAGAAATTAACGCTCAGGTTTATCCCCTAACATCCTATTTTGATAGTCGCACTTCTAAAAATTGAGGAGTATGTCCCATGGCAAAAAAACGCACCATTGTCGGATATCCCTTAGTACCCGATCTTCTGGGCGACATGAATTTGCTTCAGGGATTTCCAGAAACACCCGCAGACTTTGACCCAAATGGTCAGTGGATCAATACCTATCGCATCATGACCTGTCATGGTTATCGGGAAGATGGCAATGAAGACATCGGGCTTCTGCGCCTCTCGAAATCCCCCGATACAGACGACACCTTCCGCCTGCAAGTTGATCGTGAAATCGTCAACGACGAACACAGACTACACAAGTACACCGCAGAAATCATCTGTCGGAAAGACCTATCAGCAAGCCCTGTTTCCTGGCGACTATCCAATCAATTCACAGCCCCCAATCAAAGTGATCCGCAAACACTGGAAGAAACGGGAAAAGCCAACGGCACGACTGCGGAAATCACGATCAACAACAGAACGCGCATCGCTTCGGGTGCCAACCCAATCACTGCAGATTGGTGCTTATTTGAAGCAGTGCAGCGATTGCCTTTCGAATCCTCAACATCGCTTGTTGTTGACATCCTCGAAGGGTTAAGCGTACACAAGTACAATCAACGCCTGTCTTATCGCGGTCTATACACCCGTGCGAACAATTCTCTGCAATGGTTTCATCAGATCGGCCACGGTGTACTGCCGTATGAATACTGGCTCGATGATCACCATCGTCTCCAGATGGTCACCACCGGCGCGCGCACTTACATTCTATCAGACGATGCCGAAGCGCGTTTAACACATCAGAAAACTCGGGAAACACGCGCGTTTAAGCGCCGTCAAAAGAAATACGCGGGAGGTGATCGCGATGCTTGAACAAACCCAGGAACCCATCAACCGCCGGGATTTCATGAAAATCAGCGGAGGCGCCACACTGGCGCTCACAGCTCAGGGAAAACGCATCTTTGCCGCCGAGGCCCCTTCAATGCCCAATATTGTATTGATTCTTACAGACCAGCAGCACCTTGACACCATATCCGCCGCAGGCTGTTCCCATATCCAAACGCCTGCACTGGACAAGCTGAAAAATCGAGGGACACTATTTACCCAATCTTATTGTGGCAACCCGGTTTGTGGCCCCTCGCGAAGCTGCATTTTCTCGGGACGCACGTCCTCCGAAACCGGCGTGCCAGTCAACGGTCGCCCCATCCGTGAAGGCATCCCCAACCTCGGACAGTGGCTTTCACAGCATTCCGATTACGAAACAATTTATTCCGGCAAGTGGCACGTCCCCGAGGGATTCACGCACTTTATCCCCGGATTCGACGTCATAAACACCGGCATCGGCGGGCAAGGCAATATTGGCGACACATCGGCTTCGCGCGCCTGTGAAACCTATCTGCACAATCGCACGTCTGACCGCCCCTTTTTCATGGTCGCCTCATTTCTCCAACCGCACGATATCTGCGAGTGGCTACGCATCAACACCTACCCACCCGATCAGCTTCGCTACGCAGAGCTTGAATCCGAACTACCGCCGTTGCCCGACAACTTTGAATACGACCCGCGAGAACCCGACTATGTAAAGCGCAACCGTCAGCGACGCGACCCTCCCAAAGGCAACTGGGACGAAATGCAGTGGCGTTACTATCGGTGGAGCTATTATCGCCACGTCGAAATGGTTGATGCCGAAATCGGTCGCATTCTCCAGTCGCTGGAAGACACAGACCATCTCAACGATACCGTCGTCATTTTTACATCCGATCATGGGGAAGGCATGGGCCACCATCAAACCGTACGCAAAAGCTCGCTCTACGAAGAAGCACTGGCGGTACCCTTCATCATCTCCTGGCCAGGCCACCTGCCGCAAAATCAGACCAATACCTCACACCTCATCACAGGGATGGACATCTTCCCCACTGTATGCGACTTCGCGGGCATTCCACTACCCGAAATCATGCGTGGTCGCAGCCTCCGCCCTCTGTTGACAAAACCCGATCCTGCCTGGGATGACGCCGTCGTCTGCGAATCCAACAGCAACCGGGGGCGTATGGTGCGTACCAGCCGCTACAAATACATCGCCTATGCTAAAGACGAAGTCGATCAGCTTTTCGACATGCGGGAAGACCCCGGTGAAACTCGCAATCTATCAGCCGACCCACAGTACGTATCTGTTTTAAAAGAACACCGGGAACGTCTTATTGAATGGGAGCGCCAACTCGTCGTTGCGCCAGATCTCAAATATGCCAACGCCTGGTGGCGCAAAGGGTAATCTCCCAATCAAATCATTCTGAAGGAGATCAGCTATGCCCAGGATACTTGAGGAAGATACAAATGGCGCTGTCGTCTATCAGATTACCGACGACCCACTCGAAAAATCCAATATTTACTGCGAACAGCCCTACTGCTCGGCGGACTCCCGGATTTTCGTGTACGAACGACAAAATCCAGAACCCGGCCCGAACTATAACGAATATGTGACCTGCGAATTCGGAACCTGGAAGCGTGAGGTCGTAGGACAGGGGCTGCGGGCGCCGGGGATGAGCCACACCGGGATCTTTTACTACCGCCACGTTCGGGAAGGAAAATGCCTGGAACTGCGGCGGGTAGATCTCGCCACGGGCAAATGGGAGGTAATTTTCGAATTTCCCGAAGATTTTCAGCATCGGGGAATGGATACGGTGTCTCCCGACGAGCGCTACTACGCCTATGGCGTCACCCTCAGCCTGGAACCCCAGATGTTCGGGATCGAACTGCTGGACTTGAAGACTGGCACGCGGGATCTCATCCACACCGATCCGGATATTTGCAACCCACACACCCAGTTCGAGCCCACCTGGGGCAAACAGCTTATGGTGCAGCACAACCGGGGGTGCAAGGTGCTGCCCGACGGTACCCGGGCGGTGATCTTTGGGGAGCAGGGTGCCACGGAATTTCTCCTGGATATCCCGAGCGGAAAGGTGACGCGGCTACAGGTGGGAGAACCTTATACGCCCAGCATCGTGGGACACGAAGCGTGGATTGCGGGAACTAATGAGATCTTGCTCACAGTCCGTGCCCCAAACGCCCGGGGACTACACAGCCCCGAGGAATGGTATTTTGCAGAAGGCGACTACACCGCCGAAAAGGGCAATCTGCTGGGGGTAAAGGCCGAGGGACCACCCCGAATCGTCTCGCGCGGGTATCGGTTTAATCACCTGGGGACGTCTCCGTGTGGCCGGTACTTTTTTGCCGATGACTGGCAGGGGTCCGGCAAGCTCATTCTGGGATCCATCCAGACGGGAAAGAATGCGGTCGTATGCGACGCCCGCACCTCGATTCTCGTCAAAAAAGCGCATCCACACGCCTATGCCTCTCCGGATATGCGGTGGCTGGTGTTCACATCCGACCTGAGCGGACAGCCCCAGATTCACGTGGCGTCCATACCGTCGGATCTGGTGGTCGGGCTGAACGGGACAGCGCCTTGAGGGTTCGGAACCGGATGTTTCAATTTTAAAATTGAGGGAGCCACTTGTGGGTGGCTGCGATGAGGGCTTCAAGCATTGGACGGGCAATTTCTACGGAGGGAAGAAGAGGATCGGTCATCATGACGGATAGCGCCTTTTCAAAGCTGCCTTCTAATGCTGCTTCTACGGTCAGTGCTTCGCGAAGTGCCTGGGGACGAACGATCGCTTCAATAGCTTTTGGCATTGGGCTAACAAAAGGATGGATGCCGGCTGTATCGAGCAGTCCGCGAGTTTCTACGATCACGCCGTCGGGCAACTGCGGAATCTGGCCTGTGTTGGGGGCGTTGAGATTGTCGTGGGCAGGTGGTCCCCCAAAGAGGCCCGCAATCCAGGCAGCCACATTGTCTCGGCTGGCGACAGGGGGCAGGTCTTCTTCCCCTTTGATGAAGCGCTCTACTCGGGAGCGATATCCAGCGGCCTGTCGCTTTTGTCCTTCTATAGTGGTGCGCACCAGACCGTATGAGGCCAGGCGATCCTCGCTGATGAGATAGCCGGGAAGGAACTCAACCAGGTGGCGATCGCCAATAGCTGGGATGGCACCTAATGTACGGCCAAGTTTGAGGCCACAACGAAACCCGTAGAGCGAGCCAAATACGGGATCTTTTTTTGCCTGTTCAGGCGAAAGTGCAAGCCATGCGTCCAGGCCTTTTTCAGCGAGGATCTCCCAGGCGCAACGGCCTTCTACAAAAAATCGGGTAAACCAGGAGAAGTGGTTGATGCCAGTATGCGACCAGGCGCAAGCCTTGTCCTGGGTACCGAAAAATTCAGCGTAAATTTTGGCAGCACCGACCACACCGTGGCAGACGCCCATAGCTTTGATGCTGGTCTGGCAGGTTACGCTGTGGGTGAGGGCTGAGAGGGGGTTGGAGCAGTTGAGCATCCAGGCATCTGGACAGTGGGTTTCCATGGCGTGCGCCAGGTCGAGCATAATGGGAATGTTGCGCAGAGATCTGGAGAGGCCAGCAGGGCCAACCGTATCGCCTACGGTATGGAAAATACCAAATGTTTCGGGTATTTTCAGATCATGTTGCATAGCTTCCAGACCACCTGTGGATAAGGTGACCACTACGGAGTCGGCTCCCTCTAAGGCTTCGGCCTGATCGGTTGTGTGAGCAAAGGTGGTGTCGGATTTGTACAATGCCCTGTACTTCTCAGACAGTTTGCCGGTGAGTTCGAGCATCTGGCTATTGATATCGTAAAGCACGACGTAGCTGCCGTTGAGCGATGCGTTTTCCAATATGTTGCAGACCAGACGAGGCGTCCATCGGAAACTGCCACCGCCAACGAGCACAATTTTAAGTTTGCGCATTGCGATCTCCTTGCATCCATTCCAGCCCGACCATTGGACCGTATGTGGCAACGGCAATGGGCGCAAAACCACTGAATATGGTGTCGTTTTCCTGGATCGCAAACGCCCAGATGCGAGACATCATTTCTCGCCGTACCGGTTCGAGTTGCGGGGCTATTCGAGGCAAGGGATGTACGTCTTGTTCTGGCGTTTCTGCAAACGGCTCGGGCTGTGGATACCGGGAAGGATGGATGAGGTTGACCAATTCACCAGGGTCTTTTTCCAGGTCGTAGAGTTCGTCGTAATCAAATGCGTTGTACACATATTTATATCGATCCGTCATGGCAATACGCTGGGTATAATAGACTTCGTTTCCATTGGTTTGAAAAAACAGGTCGTCCCGCCAGTTTGAAGGTGTTTCGTTCTTTAAAAATGGAACCAGGCTGCGCCCGCTTTTGGCGTCTTTAGGTGTTGTCCCGGCCAGTTCGATCAGTGTGGGTGCAATGTCGGAGAGCGATACGAGGTGATCGACGGTTCGGCCCGGAGCAACGAGGCCCCCTGGCCAGCGGGCGACAACAGGTACGTGGTAGGCTTCTCGGAAAGGCGGAATGCCCATATATTGCAGGCCGTGGGCAAAATTGTAGTCTCCGTGATCTGAGATGAACAGGACCAGAGTGTCGTCGGCTTTGCCGGTTTCTTCGAGAGCTTGCAAGATGCGTTTAAAATAGCAGTCTTCGAGGCTGCAATTGGCAAAATAAGACGCCATGTCTTCGCGCACTTCGGCCAGACTGAGCTGGCCCCAGACCTGCTCCCGTATGCGACGGTAGATATTGGGTTTGTCTTCCATTTTGTCGTGGAAGTTTGGAGGCAGATCAAAGGTAGATGGATCGTATTGTTCAAAGAGCGCCCTCACGCCCACGCTTTTGGGTCCCATGTCTGTGCTGATGCACAAACACCAGGGATCGTCTTCCTGGGTCAGGCGACGAAGCTCTTCAATGCCCGGTCCCACGGCATTTTGATAATAGTGTGTTTGCAAGATGTCATCGACAAAACCCGAGTTGATTACCTGATCGCCCCAACCGGGACGCACCATGTGTCCGTGCGCTCTGGGTCCATCGAGTACCACTGGTTTTGCAGTGCGCCCGGCCCACTGTCTGTGGCCCCGGGGAATTTTTTTTGCAAATGAGGTCACTTCATTCCAGCCGCGGTCTGCCGGCGTTTCTTCATTTGACAGATGCCATTTGCCTGCATACGAGAGCCGGTATCCGGCTCTGATCAGGTCCTGAGCAAACGTTCGGACACCTGGATTTAGACCAAACTGGTGGGCCGTATCGGTTTCTACATTGTTGCATATACCGTGTCTGCTGGGATAAACACCGGTCATGAGCGTTGCACGCGAAGGGCAACAGTGAGGAGAGGGTGTAAACGCCCGGGTAAAAGTGACGCCTTCTTCTGCGAATTTTTGGAGGGCAGGCATCTGACAGGGTGACGAGGGTTGGGTAACGTCAAACTGCATTTCATCGACCAGGAAAATCAAAATATTCGGGCGAGGTGCGTCCATAGCTCATCCTTTTGTATGGATTGCGCAATTTCAATTGTTGCACTACCATGAAGCCTGCAACAGAAAAGGTCAAGAACAGACTATTCGGGCCAAAAGGCGATAGGAGATGTGCAGAAAGACATAGTATTTTTTTTTCTCAGACGAGTTCGTATATTTTCACAGAATCTTTTCCCATAAGACCGGCACGAGGGTTCGGAGCCGGATGTTTCAAATCAAGTTAGTCGAAAGGAGCGAATTTTGAACAGTGATCCGGGACTTCCCATTGTTGCACCAGAAGATGTGGGACTATCAGCTACGCGCCTGCACCGCATCAATCGCGTGATGCAACGCTATATCGACGAAGACAAACTGGTCAGCATTATAACAATGGTTTGTCGGCAGGGCAAAATCGCGCATTTTTCTTGTTTCGGAACGCAAGACACAAAAGTACCCACAACGCGCGATACAATTTTTCGGATTTATTCAATGACCAAACCGATCACAACTGTCGCGGCCATGATGCTCTATGAAGAGGGGCTTTTTCAACTGGATGATCCCGTATCGGATTTTATTCCAGAATTAAAAGAGGTACAAGTCTTCGCGGGTACAGGCGTGCCTCCGGAGGACCTGGAGAGAGAAATCACGATTCGCCATCTGATGACCCACACATCGGGGATGACGTATGGCTTTATGGGCAATTCACCTGTCGAACAAATGTATAATCAGGCAAAAATTAATCGGCCAGACCATTCGACAAAAGAAATGGTACAAACACTATCAACACTGCCGCTGGCAAACCAACCGGGTACTGCCTGGCGCTACAGCGTATCGACCGATGTACTCGGTCATTTTGTCGAAGTTATCTCCGGCATGCCTCTCAATACATTTTTCAGAGAGCGAATTTTAGACCCTCTGGGCATGGAAGACACGGAATTTTGGGTGCGCGAGGGCCAGGGCCATCGATTTGCAACAAATTACGGCCCGGCACAAGAAGGTGGGATTCGCGTGATTGACGACCCGGCAACCAGCAAATTTTCCAGTCCGCAAAAATTCTTTTCCGGTGGCGGCGGATTGGTCTCCACAGCCTCTGATTACATCCGCTTCTGCCACCTGATGCTCAATGGAGGCGTGTTTCACGGCGTACGGCTATTGGGACGCAAAACTGTAGAACTGATGACAATGAACCACTTGCCCGACGAACTGATGCCCATCTCCCTGGGACTGACAAATCTGTCAGGTGAAGGTTTTGGATTGGGAGGCGCGATTTTGCTCGATGCAGCCGCTGGCGGTCCCGGCAGTGTGGGTACATTTCGCTGGGGCGGTGCGGCAACAACAGCGTTCTGGATCGATTATGAAGAAGAACTCGTCGGGCTATTGCTCACGCAATTTATGCCCGCAAATTACTACCGCATTCGCGCTGAATTTAAGACACTGGTGTATCAGGCACTGATTGAGTAATGATTTTTTTACATCGGAAACCATTCACCGCACTGATAGAGATATTTATCATTTTCCTTCTTTTAACACCCGTTTTGGGTGAGCATATACCCAATGTAGATCGCGTGGTTGTGTACAAAAAAAAGCGCGTATTGCAATTGTGCCGGGGCGATAGTGTGCTCAAACAATATCCAATTGCACTGGGCAAAGCACCGCAGGGCCATAAAACACGCGAAGGCGACTCGCGGACGCCAGAAGGCCGCTACATATTGGACTGGCGCAATCCCAATAGCAAATACTATCTATCTATACACATATCCTATCCAAACAAAGCTGACAAACAACGCGCAGACTCCCTTGGTGTAAATCCAGGTGGCGCCATCATGGTTCACGGATATCCAACGGGTGCATCGGCATCGCTGTGGAGTCGATACTGGTTTTTGGGGCGCGATTGGACGGAAGGATGTATTGCTGTGAAAAATGAAGCCATGGATGAGATCTGGACTTCCGTAAAAGATGGAACGCCTATTGATATTCATCCGTAGTCACAATCAACTTGATGGAGACAATAATGAGCGGGCGATTTGGATACAACATGGACAAAAATATACCCCTTGAAGAAGGCATTGTGTGGGGTGCAGAAAATGGATTTCGATACATCGACTTTCAGGCCGACATGCCCCCAAATAATCTAACTTCTTTTGACAATGCGCGCGTAAAACACATTCGAGATCTGTGTGAAAAACACGAAGTGCAAATCGGCGTACATCCCTCTTCCGCCATTAACAATGCCGAATACGTGCCGATATTATCCGAAGCAGTCGATAACTATGTGAACGCCAATTTTGATCTGGCAGTTCGACTGGGATGCGGCTGGATCGTCGGCCATGGGGGCTATCACTTTGGCGATACAGGTCCTCGCCGAGATGCTGCCATAGAACGCATGAAACAACTGGTGCATCGAGCGGAAAAAACCGATGTATCGATCTATTTTGAAAACCACAATCTGGAACCCGAACACGCCGAAATTCACTATTTGCCGCACAACGTCGAAGAGACACAGTGGTTTTTTGATGCCATTCAATCCGATCACTTCAAGTGGGCTTTCAACGTCGCACACGGGCATCTCGTGCCCGAGGGCTGGGCTGGATTTCTCAATGCCTTTGGCGTAGATAACATCGGTCAAGTGCGCGTAAATGACAACAATGGCGACTATGAAATACACCTGGTACCAGGAGAAGGAACAATCGATTTTGACGCGCTTTTCAAACGCTTAAACACCCTGGGATACGAAGGATGGTTCAGCCTGGGCTTTGGAAATGCAGCCGATAAAATTCGCGTAAAAAATGAGTTTGAAAAAAAATTATAAGGAGGAAAAACATTGTCGTTAATCACAGTCATCGGTCGTGGGCATTCGGGCACGCGGTTAATCTCGCACACGCTCTATGCCAGCGGTATGTACATGGGACGCTTGATCAATGCATCGGGCGATAAAATGCCTCCCCAGGCGCTGTACGATGCGTGCCGCGTAATGGCTAAATACGTGAAATGGAATGGTGGTCTATCGTGGGATTTTGATGCCTTGCATACCATGCACATCGATCCTGAATTTATCCACCTGGTCGAAACCTATTTGCAAGACGTACTTCCCCCCAGAAATCGGTACGAGAACTACGGATGGAAATTGCCCGAAACCACGCTGGTCTATCCGTGGATTGTGCGCATGTTTCCCGATGCCAAATATATTCATTGGGTGCGCGATCCCCGAGACTGCATCTTAAGTGGACACAAAACAGATGATTTGTGCGATTTCGATATTCAATATCCACAAACAGATGACATACGCGAGCGGCGGGCAATCTCCTGGTTGTATCAGTATGAAATCATGAAATCCACGCCCGTGCCAAAACACTGTATCACCGTGCGATTTGAGGATGCGATCACAAATCAGGATGAGACATTTGCGCGGGTAGAGGAATTTCTCGGCTTTCCATTGGGCAAAGTAATCGTGCGTCCCGATTCCGTGGGCAGGTGGAAAACCGATGACGGCGTCTATGATTTTGAGTTTTTGTATCCCGCGATGAAAGAATACCAATACATCTAAAAATCCCAAACATGCCCTACAAAATCTTTGATCGCTCCAAACTCAAACTCCGGCCGCTCAACCAGCGGGAACACGACCTCTCTGTCGATCAAATTCCCGATCTCAATGCGCCAATACCCCCTTTTGACAACCCTAACCTCCCCATCGTCGCAGACCGCATTGTACGCGCCAGGCAAAACAATTGCGCAGTCATATTCATGATCGGCGCACACGTCATTCGCGCTGGCACCGCGCGCTATCTCATCGACCTGATGGAACGCGGCCTCATCACCCATATTGCGGGCAATGGAGCCTGTGCCATTCACGACTACGAATTTGCCCGCATCGGCGCAACCACCGAAAGCGTGGGGAAATATATCCGCACCGGAGAATTTGGGCTATGGACCGAAACTGGCGACCTCAACCTCATTGCCCAAACAGCGGCGCAAAAAGACATTGGACTGGGCGAAGCCGTTGGACGCAACATCCTCGGAAGCAATTACCCACACAAAGACATCAGTATTTTTGCCGCTGCTGTTCGACTCAATATCCCCATCACCACACACGTCAGCATCGGTTATGACATCGTTCACGAACACCCCAACTGCGACGGTGCCGCGATTGGCGCAAGCACCTACACCGACTTCTTAATTTTCACAGAATCCATCTCCCACCTCGAAGGCGGCGTCCTGCTCAACATCGGCACGGCCATCATGGGTCCCGAAGTCTATCTCAAAGCCCTCGCCATGGCCCGCAATGTCGCCCGTCAGGAAAATCGCAGCATCGCCAAATTTACCACGGCCGTCTTCGACCTCATTCCCCTCGGCGACGACCTCGACACCGAAGCCCCCAAAACCGACCCCCGTTATTACTACCGCCCCTTCAAAACCATCCTCGTCCGCACGGTTCGCGACGGCGGCGAAAGCTATTATATTCAGGGCGACCACCGGGAGACAATCCCAAATCTGTACCGGCTAATAAATGCAACCACCGATGAACACCGATGAACACCGATGGATCCGTGTCGTGAACTGCTGATGAACTGGCCTGAGATACGGCCAGTTGTACCCCGTTCCGTCTATTCGTCTATTCGCCCACTCACCACGCGACATGGATCATATGCCCCTGCCCGTGGAACCAGATCCAATCCACAACAACACCGATTGCCGTGCCCGCCATATAAGCAACCATCATCCCCAGAAAAAGCGGTGTCAACTTGCGATAGCGCTCCAGCCCGCCAAGCCGCAACACAATCGTCTTCAACGCCCAAACCATAAAAATCGTCAGCGTTGTATTGCGAAGCGGTGCAGAAGCTGAAATCGTAAACCCAATTGGATGAAGTGGAAAACCAGGAAACCGATACCGCAGGTAAAACAACAAACCCGTAAACGCGGCGCCAATCCCCAAAAAACCGATGCGATCCCAACTCGTACCCATAGTCCCGGCTTGAATGCGCCCCACAGCGAGTTGGTTAAACCCCGCCAGATTCAGCGCCCCGATACCCCGGAAACTCACAGTCCCAAAATTGTAACTCCCCATCACATAATAGCCGTAATACAAAATAAATCCCATCGCCGTCACAGCCCCTATCAACGCCCCCAACATCACCCCCGGCGCGAGCACTTTGCGAAACCTGCTATTTATTTCCATACCCAACCTCGGCACATGCGCCATAGGCGTCATCGCAAACGTCTTGGCATCGCACGCAAACGCATTGGTCAGCGTCAAAATCACCGCACTGCCCGGTCCCATGCCCAAAACACCGAACAAATGCCAGGTAAAAGCCTGTGCCGTAATAGGCCCGCGCAAAAAAATAAGCCCGCTCTCCACCATAATCCGCGCCAGTCCCAAATACAAGACCAGCGTGGCAAAATAAAATGCAAAAATGGGTCCCCAGGCCATGCCCGCGCTTTTCAACCACAACAAAAGATATGCAGAACAGCCCAGCATCATCCACACAGAGGTCCGATACGACATCAATTCCCCGGTATCATCCACCCGATCATCGCCCTTAAAAGCTTTGCGAAAAACATCCCGCAAATGCGACCGTGCAATCCACAGACCCCAGCCGACAAAGACGATCATCCCCCCAAAACTCTGCCACCCCACCGCCGCGTGAAAAGACCCCCACGGATCCACACTGCCCACTTCCAGACCAATGCGATTAAACACCCCGGCCTGTACAATAGCCAGCAAGTGAAAAAACCAGATTGAAAACAGCACTTCCAGATTCGTAAAATAGCCAAACACCAGTGTCAAAATACTGAACCGCAACTGAAAAGGCGGAAAACCCCGCGCAAGTGGTAACAATTTGGACGCAAAATTTCCACTTAAAATGGGCGGCGGCGGCACAGCCACATAAAACCAGGTGAGCATAAACCAGCAAATCATCAGAAAAGTGATGGCAAATCCCACCAAAAAAAATCGCGACCGCACCAGAGATGAAAGCGTGCCGCGCGTTCCAGACACCCCCGTCAGTTCCAAAAGCGCGCGCGCCACGGGAAAAGATAGTCGCTCGTGCGCCACCCACTGCTTTCGCAAAATCACACTCAAGCAGAGATTGACACCCAGTATAGCACCCAAAAAAGTACCCCACCAGAACAGCGGGGCAATCCACAAACGCCACGGAAACGCCTCCCCAGGCGGGAGTCCCTCATAAAAATGCGTCACAGCCGTGCGATCATTTACCACAGCCCACCCCGGCAAATGCGGCAACAACAACTCGCCCCACCGGTTCTCTGCCGACGCAAAATAATGCGGCATCGTGAGTGCTTCGAGCAAATAATTCGACAACCACTCCCCCTGCATACACGCCGCTACTATGCCTATACAACACACGATCAGCAACTCAGATGGCGACAAGCTGCGTCCTTTCAAAAACAGATTGCCAACCAGCAAGAACAAATATGGAATGAGCAAAGCCACAGACAAATGCGCGTGGTCAGCGCGTGTGGAATGCAACACCAGACTCGCGTACACAGGCCAAAAATTGACCCACGCCGCCATGATCAAACCGATAACAAGTGATCGCCGCGTCACTTTTGATAGAACAGTACTTTTCAAATCCAACCCTTTTTTAACTTTCAAGACTGCCCAAAATCCTGCGCTTAAAGTTTTACCAAAATAAGACGGGATTTGAAAAAGGCAAGACTACTCTTTCAAAATGTGGGTATATTATTTACGGACTAACGAAAGTAGAGATTGCGGAAAACTGTCTGTGGATCGCAGATGAACTGACCTGGGAGTGGTGTACAACGGGTCGTCCCCATCATTGGGGCGTGGATTGAAATTTTGACCGATACCAGCATATACCATATATTCTGAGTCGCTCCCTAAACGAGAGCGAGGGTTGAAACATCTCAGAGATAGAGAGACGATAATTCACAACCCCTTATGAACGAGGTTCAGGATGAAAACAGGATGTGCTTTCTGTGGTCATAAAGAACTCCGGTCTTGCCAAACGCAATACATTTACCGGCACGATGGCAAATTTCTTATCGTGGATGATGTGCCTTGTCTTCAGTGTGCGTATTGCGGCGAGCAATATTTTGAAGGTCAGGTATTGCGGGATATTGAAAAACGATTCAACGAACTTCATGTTCAGGGTCAGAAAGCGAGCAAAGAAGTTCAGATTCCCGTAGAGCACTTCACGGACCTTTGCCAAGCCTAAATGAAAAAAGATTACAGGACACAACAATTTGCCCTCTGCCTCAATAGTGAGGGATACGAGGCGTCTCTTGATGTGGGTAAGGTTTATCGCATCATTCCCGATGATGAAGCCTCTGCACATGGCTATATTCGCATTATTGACGAAAGCGGTGAAGATTACGCTTTTGGCGACCATCGTTTTCATCGCGTTGACCTGCCCGATGCCGTTGGTGAGATGTTGGCATCTGCACAGCAGGTATAGCTCAGTATTCAATAACTGATCCCATCTAATAAAAAAATGAAGAATGACCAGAGACAGAGACGAATCCCCGATCATAAACATTCCTTCTTATCGCCGTGACCTTTACCAACTGCTTACTTTGTTGTTGGCAGATGAAAAAGTTGCGATGAATGCGAATTTCAAAAACTTATCCGAAAGTAATCATGACAACGAAGTCAATAGGCTATTGATATGGATAGCTACGGCGACTCGCGCATTGCTGGACTGCGAAAAATTCGTGGAATACTGTATCCTTTTGAGCGAGGAATTTATTGAGGAGGTCTAAAACATGGCGACCAGCAGAACCACTTACAAATACCACTTTAAGTTGGGCAATCGCATTGTCCACACGGGCATCACCAGAGATATTGATCGCCGCGAAGCTGAGCATCAGCGAAAAACCGGCTGGAGCAGAGGCCACATTGTCCAGGTCGGTTTTCGCACCACCCGAGAAGCCGCGCTAAGATGGGAAGCAGAACAACGGCGACTGGGCAAGCCAACAGGACCGTAAGAAGCGAAAATAAAGACATGAATGACCAATTACTCGTCAAATCTGTTGCGCCTTCAAAGTCTTTTGATTGGCTCAAGCGGTTGGAAACCGAGGAACTCGTCGAGTTTTTCGCGCAATTGCTCACGCTGGTAACACAGATATCAAAAAAGAAAAAAGATGCCGCAGAACTTTCGACTTTTCTCGCCGAATGGCGTGAAACTGCTTTGCTAAATTTAGAGCCGGAAGTCCTGAAAGACATTGCTGAGGCAGAACGGGAATTGGATGCTGGTGGAGGAAAAGCCTGGTCCTCGATCAAGGAGGAGATTGGGCTGTGAATTCTACCGCGCACGAGCCACTGCGACAACGCGCTTGGCAAATTGGGAGAGGTCATCCATAAGCGAATACATTGTGGGCAGAAGAACAAGCGTCAGAATTGTTGAAATGGACAATCCCGATACCACAACCAGGCCGATAGGACCCCAGCGGCGGGCTGTGCCTTCGGCATGGCCAAAAAGCATCGGAATAACCAGTGGCATCAGGCCGATAATGGTGGTGGTGGCCGTCATCATAATCGGACGCAAGCGATCTTGCCCACCGCGAATAATAGCCTCGCGGCGAACAAGCCCTTGTTTTCGGTATCTGTTGATATGATCGACCAGAACAATGCCGTTGTTCACCACAATGCCAAAAAGCACCAGAAGGCCGTACTTCGCATTGCTATCCATAGCGATCTTAAAAGTATAGAGACCGAGCGCGACGCCAATGAATGCAAAGAAAATACAGAACATAATGGTGAGCGGATGGACATAGGATTCAAAGAGCGAAGCCATAATAATATAAATGAGAATCAACGCGAAAATCATCGTCTCAAAATCCTGCGCCTGTTCGGCATTCATAGACTTGAAGCGGCGGTCCATTTGATAAGTATATCCCTTGGGCAAGGGCACGCTTTCCATGCGCGCTTTCATAATCTGCCCCACGCTGAATACTGCTTTTTGCTCTGTATTGGCAAAAACTGTTAGCGTGGGCATGCGGTCTTCGCGGGAGATGGCATTGGGCCCTTGTATGAGATTGAAATCCGCCAGACTCGAGAAAGTAACCATCCCACCCTTATCGCTTTCAAACTCCGTTGTTTTGATCTGCTCGAGTGTGGCGCGATCTTCTTCGCGGAGTTGAACGGTAATATCGATTTCGCCCTCGGGTGTTTTAAAGTGTGACGCCCCGCGCGACCCGAGTGCCGAAGCGATATTAGTAGCAATATCGCGCGGAGAAATACCATACCGCTGCGCCCGTTCGCGATTTACAACCACGCGAATCTCTTCCATACCCGTCTCAAGGCTGGTTTCGATCTCGTGAACGCCGGGCATCCCCTGCATACTCGTTTCAATATCCTCGGCCAGAACCGCCAAAATTTCCTGCTTGCGCCCTTTGAGTTCAACACCCACCCCCGCAGTCCCGCCTGACTTGCCCCCACGAGACCTGAAACGCACACCGGGAATATCCTTCGGAAGAAGCGCTATGACCTTGCTCTGCACTTCGTCTGTCGTCAGTTTGCTCTCTTCTGCAGGCGTGAGATAAATGGTCAAAAGTGCGTTTCTCTTTCCCTGGCGATTACCCGTATTGAACTTCGTCGCAATAGCCTCTATGTCGAGTTCCTCTTTCAGAGGAATGAGCATATCTTCGGCTATTTTGAAAGTATTACTCGCCTGCTCCAAATCGTACGTACGAGGCATCTCAACCGTCAGCCTGATCGCGCGCGTAGGTTGATAGCGGAAGGGTTCTTGTTCTATTTTACCGTATATGTGATTGCCCAAAAAAAGAAGAACGCAGGCAGCGGATAGTGTTGCCCAGCGGTAGTGCAGCGTATTGGCGACCACCCTTGCGTAGAAGGCTTTGGCACCAATGGCGCGATAACGGAAATACAAAAAAACCGTCAGGGCAATGGCGGCGGGAAAACCAATTTTGGCAAACAAAGGCAGAGCAGCGATAGTACTCGCAATTGCGTCCCACAGAGCCGCGTAATCAACTTTACTGAAATCCGTATAATATATATACGCAACCACCCCGACAATGGCCGCGAGCACCAAAATACTTTTGAGAATGCGATCAAGCGTCTGCCCTCCATCATTGAAGGCGCGGGATGCAGCCAACGGGATCAGGGAAAGCGCGACACAAAACGACGCAATAACAGACACGACAACCGTCACAGAGAATTGCCGCATAAAGAGCGAAGTACTCGAATCAGTCACAAAAATGACCGGAACAAATACACACACAGTAGTAAGCGTAGCAGCCAGAACCGGGAGACCAATTTCCTCGCTGCCCTCAAGAGCTGCCTGTGTGGCACCCTGACCTTCATCAAAACATTTGCGGAAGATATTCTCCAGAGCCACAACAGCGGGATCCACAAGCATCCCAATAGCGACCATCAGCCCCATCATCGAAATCAAATTCAAGGTGATATCAGTGCCCGATTGCCGCAGAAAATACATCATGAGAAACACCGTGAGCGCACTAATTGGAATGGCGGAGCCAATGATGAGCGTACTGCGGAAGTTGCGGAGAAAAATGAAAATGGCAATAACGGCTAAGAGACCACCCATAATCGCCGATTGGCTGAGACTGGTTATACTGGCAATAACAGCAGTTGACTGGTCGCGAACCAGAAGCATTCGAAGATTATCTTTGCCAACCTCCTCATTGATGAGGACGAGTTCTTCGCGGGCACGCTTGCAAACATCGACCATATTTGCCGTTGAAGATTTATGCACAGAAAGATAAAGAGAAGGTATGCCATCGAGGCGATCAAATCGACGAGCGGGGGGATAATCATAAGTAACCGATGCAACGTCGGACAGCGTCAAATTTGGGCGAATGGGCAAATTGCGAATCTGGTCAACGGTCTCAAACTCGCCCACACTTCGCACAGCAAATCGCCTGTCGCCATCGGTGACATAACCCGCCGAGATATTGATATTATTTCTGCGCAACGCGCGATTGATGGTGCGAAAATCCAGTTTGTGCGCTGTCATAGCCCTCTGATCGACTTCGACGAGGAGATCCTTTTGCTGTAACCCTCTTAATTCAACACTTGCCACACCATCGAGCCGCTGCAATCTCGGCAACAGGTGCTGGTTATAGACCGCGAGGAGATCCTCGGGATCTTCACCGAGCCACGAAACAGTATATTCGAGAGCCGGAATATCTTCGGTATCGAAACTTTTAATACCAATATAATCCACGTCTTCGGGCAAATCTGCGCGAACCTGATCGAGCCTGTCGCGCAAATGAATGCCAACGAGATCCATATCCGCATCCATTGCAAATTCCAGGCGAATAGTCGAAGAAGACTCATTGGATGTGGATCCCATATTTTCAATGCCGGGCATAGTGCCCAATATCTCTTCAATTGGCCGCGTGATAAACCGTTCGATTTCCTCGGGAGACGAAGAAGGATACCGGATAGACACAAAAAGAACTGGGAACGTCACGCTGGGCAAATATTCGAGCGGCAACTTGAACAGGGAAATAAAACCCATCACCACAAGACTAAGTGCGATCATAATCGTACTGATGGGTTTAAAAATGGCAAAACGACTGAGTTTCATGGCTTATTTTTTTAGCGAAAGAGGTTAGGGCCACAGCGCATCGGTGGCCAGCAGGTTGGAGAACTGTGAAAAAGGAAGAATCTCAATACCATCTACAGTTTGCAATTCAGGCCCTTCGGGATAGACGACAATGCGTCTGCACAAACCCTTCAGGTCGGACAGCGCTCTCAATCCCTTGCACCAGGCTTCTGAAAATGTGCCACCGGACTTGACCTCAATAGCGACAAATTCTCCCGCGCGTTTGAGCAGGAAATCGACTTCTGTTTGAGTCTGTGCAGCTGTTGCCCAGTAGAAGTATTCGTCACACAAATTGCGATAGTCTTTGTAGGATCGAATCAACTGTGCAATCAGCCCTTCGAACAGGGCACCGCGTTCCTCTGGTGTTGGGGACGTCGTGACCTTCTTCATTGCGCGCACAATACCGGGATCACACCAGTACCATTTGGGCAATTTGCGTTCGCGCACGCGCAATCTGGTTTCATAAGCCGGAAGTTGAAAGCAGAGAAGCGTTTCCTCCAGGATATCCAGATAACCCGTCACAGTCGTGCGCGCAACCTGAGCTTCTCTGGCAATATTGGTCACATTCAGGGTTTGCCCGTGAAAAAGCGCTGCAATCGGCAGAAAACGCGCGAATCCCGGAAGATTGCGCACCAGAGCCTCAGCTTGAATCTCTTCTTTGAGATACATCTGTGTATAGGCAGTCAGCGTCTCTGCTCTGTCTTCTGAATCCCATACAATGGGTAACAAACCGTGTTGCAAAGCATCGTCGAGAACGAATTGTTCTCCCAATTCCTCGGAAATAAAGGGATGCATTGCGCGATACAGGGCACGACCAGCAAGCAGGTTGACACCTGCCCGTTTGAGTTTTCTCGCACTCGATCCACACAACACAAAGCGCAGCCCCTTTTCCTCAATAAAACGGTGTACTTCATTGAGCAACGCAGGCAATCTCTGTATTTCGTCCAAAACCACCCAGCGGTCGCCGGGCACAGCCCGAAGTTCTGCAGACAGGAGGCCCGGATTTGCAAGCAGGCGCTGGTAAATATCTTCGGCGAGCAAATTGATGACGTAAGCATTGGGAAAAGCGATTCGCAAATACGTGCTTTTTCCAACGCCGCGCGGACCCAAAAGAAAAAAACTTTTTTTGGGTGCCTCAAAAATACGTGGAATTGTCATTTGACTATCTCGTCGTCATTTTTCACAACATTTTGACGACAATATATACATATTTCGCAGCATGTCAAGATTTGTGCTTCGCATCACCATTGATTTTAGACGCACAATTGCGTATCCTGAAGTGCTCATAAATGCAAACGACACCAGAGAAAGGAAAGAAAATGAAGCTCACGTACATCATGTTCACAAAACACCTCGAAGGCATGGACGTTCCCGAAATCATCGACGCTCTCCAATCGGTAGGCGTACAGGGCGCGGATTTGTGTGTGCGAGAGGGATATCCGGTAAATCCAGACAATATCGACAAAGCACTGCCCGAAGCTGCCAAACAGTTTGAAGCAGCGGGGCTGTGCATTCCACTCGTAACAGCTCCCGGTGATTTTAATCGCCCGGATATGGATTACACCGAGCGTTATTACGGCGCGCTTGGCGAAGCCGGTGTGGCACATGTGAAACTCGGCTACTGGCACTGGTCAGATCAGAAACACTACTGGGATCAACTGGATGAAATCCGGGGCTGGATGGAAGGCTTTGAGAAATTGTCGGAAAAACACGGCGTAAAAACCGTGGTACACAACCATTCGGGCAAATCGATGGGATTAAATTCATGTGCCGTCATGAACGTGGTCAGGGGATTCAACCCCGAACACATCGGCGTATTTTCCGACCCAGGACACCTGTCAATATGTGGCGAACCCATAGAAATGGCACTGGATATCGTGCGCGAGTACCTCTCAGTCCTGGCATTTAAAGACTTAATTCGCCAGCGACCTCTGGGACGAACCGTACAGGGTACACCCACGGGTGGAACAATGCGACTGGGACAGGGATTTGGCGATTGGCCCGCAGTCGTAAAAACACTCGATCAATTGAACTTTGAAGGCCCCGTGAGTTTCCACAGCGAATACAGCGGCGAGCCAATAGAAACCGTAATTGACCTGGCGCGGATCGATGTGCGCTTCTTCAACGCAATGCGGGCAGAACACGAAAGCGCGTAATCTGTGTCTAACCTTCTCTACATCTTCGCCGATCAACTTCGCCCGCAATCCTGTGGCTATATGGGCGACAACCGCGCCCACACCCCCAATATCGACCGCCTATCATCTGAAGGCATCAACTTTGTCAACGCCACCTCGGTCTATCCCGTATGCAGCCCGCATCGCGCATCCCTCTTTACGGGCTGTTATCCCACCACCAATGGCTACGTCATGAACGAATTGGGCGCCCGCACCGATCTGCCAACACTTGCCGGCACCTTAACGCGGAACGGCGTAAATTGTGCCTACATCGGCAAATGGCACATTTACGCAACCGAAGGCAAAGTTTATAAACAGGCCGGAGATTTTCACAAGAATCCCGCCAATCAATTCGTGCCCCCAGGCCCGCACCGATTGGGATTTGACCACTATTGGGCAGCCTACAACTTCAACCACAGCTATTACAAGGGATTTTATTACGAAGACAAATTTGAACGCATCGACATCCCTGCCTATGAACCCGATGCCATGACCGACCTCGCCATCTCCTATCTCGAAAACGCGAGCGAAAATCCAAATCCCTTCGCGCTCTTCGTCTCTTATGGCACACCTCATCAGCCCTGGAACTGGGACAACGTCCCCGAAGAATGGGGTATGCACTTCAAAGACATGGCCTTTGATCTGCCGCCAAATTACCGGGACGGATCGGGAGAATACTGGCACGCATGGTTCGACCGCGATTGGTGGATGAAATCCGTCAAACCCAACCTCGTTGAATGGCAGCGAATCTATGCCGCTATGACTGCCAACCTCGACTGGAACGTGGGCAAAATTTTAGACGCGATAGACAGATTCAACCTCGCGCACGACACCCTTGTCGTCTTCACATCAGACCACGGCGAAATGTTTGGCGCACACGGTCGCGTTCAGAAAAACATCTACTATGAAGAAGCCGCTCGCGTCCCCTTTCTCATGCGCTGGCCCAATCGCATCGCACCCAAATCTGAAAGCGATGCCTGCCTCAACACACCCGATATTATGCCCACGCTGCTCTCACTTATAGACGTCGATATCCCCGATGGTATCGATGGCTTTGACCTTTCGCATTGCGTATTTGGTCAGCATGGAAAAGAACCCGAGGCTGCATTCTTGCAGGGCATGGGTCCCAGTGTCGATTGGGACGACGGCTTTGAATGGCGTGCTTTGCGCGACAAACAATATACCTATGCCATTGAAAAACATCGAGAATCCCTCTACAATCACCGCGAAGACCCTCTGCAATTGCACAATCTCGCCAACAACCCCGACCATGCCAGAACAATCCAGCATTACCGCGACATGATTCGGACGCGCATGGACGCACTAAACGACACCTTTGAACCCATCAGCTTTTACCGCGATCACTGGATCGAAAATGGCCGCGTTATCAGAGGCGCGCGCGATTGAGGAGATCACCCATTGACATCAAAACGCCCTAACATCCTCTGGATCTGCACAGATCAACAACGCTACGACACCATCCACGCCCTCGGCAATGAACACATCCAAACGCCCAACCTCGACCGCCTCTGCGCCGAGGGCGTAGCATTTACACACGCCCACTGCCAAAGCGCAATATGCACGCCCAGTCGTTCCAGCTTTCTCACCGGGCTATATCCCAGTACCGTACACGGCAATCGCAATGGCAATGCCTATTTCCCGGCCAATGAACGCGTACAACTCATCACCAAACGCCTCGCAGATGCCGGATACGATTGCGGCTTATCGGGCAAACTCCACCTCGCCTCTGCATGGAACGGCGAAGAACAACGCGTTGACGATGGATATCGCAAATTCTGGTATAGCCACTCACACAATCAGGGCATCGGAAACGGCAACCAGTACACCGACTGGCTCACCGAACAGGGCATGGACCTCGGCGACGTCTTCCAAACAAAAAAAGACGGCACTTATGGCAACTACCGTCCCGACATGAACCCCCGATATCACCAGACCACCTGGTGCGCGGACCGCGCCATTGAATTTATCGAATCCCCTCACGACAGCCCCTATCTCATGAGCGTCAACCCCTTTGACCCACACGGACCTTTTGACGCGCCCGACACGCACAAATACAATCCCGCCGACTTGCCCCCGCCAATATTTCGCGAAAGCGACCAGCAAACACAAACGCGGCTCAAACGCTTTTTCGCAGACAAAGAAGGCAATCCGCCCGGCGACCGCGAACAGCACAACAAAGCGTCTTACTACGGCATGATCGCCCTCATCGACGAAAACGTCGGTCGCATGCTCGACGCACTTGAGCGCACGGGCCAACGCGAAAACACCGTCGTCATCTTCACGAGTGACCACGGCGAAATGCTCGGCGACCACGGCCTCATCGGCAAAGGTTGCCGCTTCTACGAAGCCCTCGTGCGGGTTCCCCTCATCATCTCGTGGCCCGGCACCTTTCTCCAGGGCCACCGCGCAGACGGCCTCACCGCGCTCTTAGACATTGCGCCCACCCTTGCCGACCTGGCCCGCATCCCTCTCGAATGGACACACGGCAAATCCCTCATCCCCATTCTCACGGGCGAACATCCCGGGCACGCGCACCACGACTTTGTGCGCTGTGAATACTACGATGTCGTCGATAAATTCGCCCCACACGCCTCTGAAAAACACAAACCCTGTTGGGCGACCACGTTGCGCAACAACCGCTACAAACTCGTCGTCTATCACGGCGAAAACTATGGCGAACTCTACGATCTTTGGGAAGACCCCGATGAATTTCACAACCTCTGGGAAGACCCATCCCACGCAGATCTAAAATACCAACTTACAAAACAAAATTTTGACCACACCGTTATATGCGCCGATCCCGGTCCCGAACGCATCGGGAGATATTAGCATGAACGTGATGTGTGACTTCAAAACCGCCACATAGTAATACCGGTAAACAGATATAAGAAAGTCAAAACCACTGGATTGCGGCTAACACCCTGCCGCAATGACGGCTCTAAAATCCTTGTTTTTCTGACTGCTGACCACTGATTGCTTATTTTTTTGACCATTATTTTAAAGTCACACATCACGTTAGCATGAATTAGCGTTTCAATGGAGAGCGCAACATGAAATTCAAAACACCGTTAGACGTCAGACTCGCTTGCAGAGCCAACGAACTCGAAGGCTTCGCATCCCGAGCCCTACCCGGCTACCTGTGCGTCAACGTCGCCTTTCTGGACATAGACTACGCCGACGATTTCGAGGCATTCTGTCGCGCCAACCCGAAACCCTGCCCGCTGATCGCTAAAATGGAACCCGGCCAAACGGACTGCCCCGAGTATGCACGCGCGCTCGACATCCGAACCGACCTGGGTTCATACGACATCGTACGCGATGGCGAAGTCACCGAACTCCGACAGGACATCGTAGATCTGTTCGACGACCGAACCGTTACTTTCCTGATCGGATCGAGCGTCTCCTTCGACGGCCTCTTGACCGAGAAAGGCTACCCCGCCGCATTTGGACCGACCATCCAACTCACGTCGCTCCCGTGCGAAACAGTCGGACCCTTCTCAGGCAACATGGCCGTCACCATCCGCTCATTCGATCCGGCTATGATCGACGATGTATGGGAATTCACCAGCCACTTTCCCGGGTGTCACGGCGCCCCAATCGGAAGAAACAATGCGGATGAACTTGGTATCGAAGAACTGAACGTCAACATGGACGGTCACCCGTTTGAAGTACCCGAAGGAACGGACCGCTTGTATTGGGCTTGCGGCATCACACCCCGCATTGTCGCCGAGCAGGCCAGGCTCCCGTTCATGATATCCTACACCCCTGGCCACGCAATGATCACCGACATCCCGACCGAGAGCCTGTACCAGGCCTGACCTGGATTTCGGCAAGAGCTAAACCGTCACACACAGATGGGAGATATGAGCATGAACCAGCGTCCCAACATCTTGCTCATCATGAGCGATGAACACGACCCCGCAGTCACCGGCTGTTACGGTCACCCCCATATAGAAACACCGCACCTAAATCGCCTCGCGTCCGAAGGCACCACCTTTGACAATGCCTATACCGCCTGTCCGATATGCGTACCGGCACGCATGTCCTTTATGACCGGACAATACGTCCACCAGATCGGCACCTATGACAACGGCTCACCTCTCGCGGGTACAATCCCCACAATGGGCAGCTACCTCGAAGCCGCGGGCTATGAAACCGCAATCTGCGGCCGCACCCACTTCATAGGTCCCGAACGCCTGCACGGCTTTGGCAAACGGCTCATGGACGACGCCGAAAAATGGAAACACTGGAATATGAGTGCCCCCTCGCGCACACCCGACAACCGGCGCGGCAGCAACAGCCACGTCACCGAATGCGGCCCCGGCGAAAACTGGCAAAACGACTACGACTGCACAGCCGCCGACCTCTCCGAGCGCTTCCTCAAATCTCGCGCACAATACGCCGACCGTCCCTTCTTCCTCTACACTGGCTTCATGAACCCCCACTTCCCCCTCCTGTGCCCGCGAGAATACTTTGACCGCTACTATCCCGACCGCGTCATCTTGCCACACACGAGAACCGAACCCTGCGACACCCAGCACCCCTCTATCCAACAACTCCGCCACTGGCTACGCAACGAAGAACCCCTGCCCGACGCCATCTCCACCACAGCAACCGCTGCTTACTACGGCCTCATCTCTTTCACGGACGACCTCATCGGTCGCTTGCTCGACATAGTCGATAACTCCCCCTTACGCGACAACACCGTCGTCATCTACGTCAGCGACCACGGCGAAATGGGTGGACACCACGGTATATGGCAAAAGCAATGCTTCTACGAACACTCCGTACGCGTCCCCATGATCATTCGCCACCCAAACACCTCGGGCAACCAGCGCATCGCCGCAGGAGCCAACCTCATCGACATCCTCCCCACCCTTCTCGACCTCGCCGAACAGGACCCCGCGCCATTGCCCGGCAGCAGCCTCCTCCCCGCCATCAGCGGTCACGCCTTCCCCGACCGCCCCATCTTTAGCGAATACCACGCTCAGGGTGCTCTAAATGGCGGCTTCATGATCAAAAAAGGCGACTGGAAATACATCCACTACGTCGGTCTCCCCGATCAATTATTCAACGTCGCCAACGACCCCGACGAAACCGAGAATCGCGCCGACGATCCCACCTGTGCCGACATCCTCTCCGACCTTCGCGCCGACCTCCACAACATCGTCAACCCCCAAGAAATTGATCAGCGCGCTAAAGCAAATCAAAAAATCAAAGGCATTGGTAGAGCCACCAGCTTTTAGCAGTCATTCCCCAACGGGTCTAAAACCTCGTAATCCCCCCGTTCCCACGCATCCAACCCCGACGTATAGAATTTGGAAAAACGACGATCTGAGGCACCCCCTGCAACATTCGCGTGTAGCACATCCTCCCCAAAATCGCAAATCATTCGAAAAGTTGGCGCAAGCGCGCCGCCTTTGAACAAGCCAGCCTGAGAAACCGTTGACCGGCTGCCAATATTTGCAAGCGAATAATCAAATCCCAAAAACCGCGGCAACTTCCCCCTGAAAAAAATATGTTCAATATAAACCTTACTCACTTCGCCGTGCGGCACGGCTTTCTCCTTTAACCCGCGTTCAATCGCCGTATGATACAGAGCTTCGCGCGACTCATCTCCAAACCAGACCGACGCCTCGCTCAAAAGAATGCGATCAAAATATCCGTGCAGAACACTGAACAGCGTCGTACCATCCAGCAGATGCACTATCATCTCGCGTCCCAGGCCATTATCCCCAAAAACGAGCAAAACGAGTTCGCGATAAACGCGCTCAAAAAGCGTCGCGCCCAGAGAATCTGCATCATAACACAAATCCCACTCCCGCAATAGCTCCCCGTTCTCCGATTCTGGTAATAACGGACGTATAATCGCCATAAACTCCCGGGCCTGAAGCGCGTAAAGATCGCAGTGAATCCGCTTCATATCTTCTACTGTTAAATCATCTTTTTCCTCCAACATCTCGCAGATCCGATCCGCGCGATAAGACGAAATCGACAATTTCATTGGCTCAGTCTGCCCCATAAAATTGAGATCCTGATTTGCCGTCACAATAAAATCACATTCGGGATTGACCGCACGCGGATACAACTTGGGATCGACCATCCCATCCCAATTCTGTTTCTCATCCCAACCCAAATACGGAAGCAACCCCGACGTACTCTCGGGTTGTTTGGGCACCAGCCCCCCGAGTTGATAACCAATATTCCCCGCCCGATCTGCAAACACCCAATTAAACGGCGCAAACGTCAACCCGGCAAAATAATCCCGTGCCTCTTCAACACCCTTCGATTTTGTAATTCGCAAAACGCAATCCAGTGCATCCGCACCCGTCCCTTTTTGCTGCTTACCCGTCCACGCATAACACAAATAATACCCATCCTCATTGACCTCGCCCTCCAACAAACCGCGCTCTGTCTCGCAAACACGCAACCTGATCGGATTCCGCTTCTTGGGCCGAATAACCTCTTCTCTCACCCGCAGAGGCACCCATTTATCCCCACACCTGTACTTCCCACCCTTCACCTCCTCCACAAAATAATCACACACATCGGCGGTACCATAGGTCGCTGCCCACGACAAATGTTGTGACCGTCCCATAGCCACAACCGGCAACCCCGGCAGCGTCGCCCCCATCAAATACTCATCGTCTCCAGCCAGCACCGCCTGATACCACACCGAAGGCAATTGCAACTGCAGATGCGGATCTCCGCACAACATCGCCCATCCAGACGCCGTCTTTGACGGACGCACAGCCCAATTATTGCTCGCGGAAAAATTGGGCAACAAATCGCGCCACACCACAGATCTCGGGATCATCGGACGCACCAGACGCACCTTCTTTATCAAATCGATGTACTCTTCTGATACATCATCCCGAATCGCCGGAAAAAGTTCCTTCAACCGCTCGGTATCCACGCCCTTTTGAATCAACTGAACAATCAACTTTTCCATATCGCCCTGCATTTGCGAAAGCCCCACAAACCCGATCAGCTTAACCATCAGCAGTGCATCTGCCGGCGTCCAATCATCTGGTTGATATCCCATCAGCTTAAACTCAAAAGGCGTTCCCATCGCGCGCACCGCCTGATTCACTCCCTTGCAATACGCATCCAGAATCGCTTGCACCTCTGGTGACAAATGCCGCGCTTCCCGATCCGCATCACCCGCGATATTGAGCCAGCGCATAAACCGATCTACCTCAATCAACTCGTCATCTGCTTTCAGATGGGCAGAAGCATTCCCGCGCCCGATGAGCTTGAGCAACCACATGTGCATCTGCCGATCCCGGCCATGTGCATAACCCAGACCGTAATACCGGTCCTCCTCATCCCGCGCCGAGATATGCGGAAACCCATGTGCCATCCGCTGAATACACACTTCGCCCTTTACACCTCTTATCACAATTTTTTTCGCATCGCGTTTCATGCATTGACCTTGTTCTTTGTTACACATTCCACTTGTTTCTGTTATAAAATCACGCTATTTTTGAAATATACACCCTCTCGAAGCAGTATCAATTCTGATTGAGACCATCGCCACAGGTCGCGGGGTGTATATTCGGCACTATCTGAATCGCACTTATGGCAGAGGACATTGGCGTAAGTTGAAGGGCATAGCAAATGTGCGATTCGCAAATGGTATGGTTTGTATAGCTGAAATACACTGGTTTGAAGCCCACGGAATAGGGCGTAAAGATTATAAAATTAAAAGGGTAATTCAATGAATGATTTTGTAATTTGTATCAGCAATGAAAGTAATCCCGCAAGTCTAATTGTGGGCAAAGCCTATCGCAAGTTGCCAGATGCCGACGCAGAAAGCAAGGGCCTGTCCCGTATTGTTGATGAGGACAAATCAGAGCTTGATGGCTACCTCTATCCATCGTCCATGTTTGTAGCTATTAACTTGCCAGAAGCCGTGGAAAAGGCTCTCATGACGCCGGAAGGCTAATGGTAAATATTCAAACAAATCGCCTACGTATTACAAAAAAGCGGAGCATCTTTCAAAGCTCCGCTTTTTGTTTTTATACCTACCAATTCAGGATGAATTTAATCCTGTTGACTGGACGAGACCTGACGATCCTCGACCAGAGATCTTTTACACACCTCTAACACCTCGGCAAACTCTTGAGGATTCTTTTCCACAATTTTTAATACTGCACGGGCAGCCCCCTGGGGAATGCAACACTCTTTTTCCCAATCTTGTAGCGTTGACGTACTCATACCGATCATGAGTGCAAATTCATGTTGAGACTTGTTCAGCTTTTCGCGAATAGCTTTGACATCCAAAGGCGTAAAATCAAATACGCGACTCGGTGCCATCTCACCGCGCATAATAGCACCTCCCTCGCGCACACTTTGGAGTAAATCATCAAACAGTTCTTTTTTCATTTTAGATACTCCTGCTCAATAAGGTATGTCATAATATACCGTCCTGGACATAGTTTTACAATTGTGATCTCACTCCCACAACCTTCTATCCAGACTACGGTATTGAATCGCCTCGGCAACGTGGCGCGATTGGATATCCTCTTCGCCTTCCAGATCTGCTATCGTGCGGCTCGCCTTCAGGATTCGATCATAAGCCCGTGCCGACAGCCCCAATCGCGTAATCGCCATCCGCAACAACTCCTCGCTCCTATCATCTATTTTACAAAACATCCGAATCTCTCGCGGCCCCATGTGTGCATTGCTAAATAAATCGCTATAACCCTCAAACCGGTCCAACTGTATTTGCCGCGCGCCTTGCACGCGCCTGCGAACCTCTGCGGAAGACTCGCCAGCCGGTTCATTGGCCAGTTCTTCATACTGCACAGCCGGGGCTTCTACGTGAATATCAATGCGATCCATCAACGGTCCCGAGATGCGATTGACATAGCGCTGCACCACAGGTGGCGAGCAAATACACTCGTGGTGTGGATCGCCCAAATACCCGCATGGACATGGATTCATAGCGCAAACGAGCATAAACCGCGCGGGATACGAAAGCGACATCGCCGCCCGTGCAATTGTCACAAAACTATCTTCAATAGGTTGGCGGAGAGATTCCAAAACCTGTTTCTTAAACTCTGGAAGCTCATCCAAAAACAACACCCCGTGATGTGCCAGCGACACCTCTCCGGGCCGGGGATAGGAACCGCCACCGATCAATCCCGCATCTGAAATCGTGTGATGCGGCGAGCGAAACGGCCTGACTGCCACCAGTGCCGTATCGGGCGGTAGCAACCCCGCTACCGAGTGAATTTTTGTCGTCTGCAGAGCCTCATCCAGAGTCAAATCGGGTAAAATGGTCGGCAATCTTCTGGCGAGCATCGTCTTTCCCGATCCTGGTGGTCCCATGAGAATCGCGTTATGCGCGCCTGCCGCTGCCACCTCCAACGCCCGTTTTGCATGCTCTTGCCCGCGCACATCCTTAAAATCCACCCGATGCATCCGAGCCTGTCGAAAAATCGCCTTGCTATTGATTTCAAAGGGTATGATATCGCAGTACCCTTCCAAAAAATCCAGTGCCTCACCCAAATCGCGCACTGGCAAAACATCTAACCCTCCTGTAATCGCCGCCTCTCGCGCATTCTCCACAGGAACGAGCAACCCTTTTAAGCCCGCCTTTTTGGCTTCCACAGCCATTGGCAGCGCACCGCGCACGGGACGCACTGTACCATCTAATGCCAACTCGCCCAGAATGAGATATTGCGACAGCTTCTCGGGTGAAATTGAACCGCTCATCGCGGCAATAATGCCTATGGCAATCGGCAAATCAAATGCCGAGCCTTCTTTTCGGATATCTGCCGGTGCCAAATTCACCGTAACCCGATTATTTGGAAATGTTCGCCCGGCATTTTTAATCGCAGCCATCACCCGATCCCGGCTTTCCTTCACAGCACTATCGGGCAAACCCACCACTGAAAATGCGGGAAGCCGACGCGAAATATCCGCCTCAATATGCACGATATACGCATCAATACCCAGTGTTGCACAACTCAACACACGCGCAGTCATCAAAACCTCCTTGCCTGAAAGGAACCAACAGAAAGAAGCACTACTAACAGGCAAGGACTATGCCAGAACGACACGGAGCGTAACTTGTTGTTATAGAAACAAATACACAATATCGGAACAGATATGGGTTGAACGATGTGTTCACAATGGGTAGTTCGGAGAGAACAAAATGTGCAGAGGAAAGTGCAGGGTGCGAGGATCTCACACAAAGACACAAAGACACAAAGACACAAAGAAAGGCAAAGATGGGGCTGGAGACTTGAGACTGGGGGCTGGGCGGACTGACTACTGACTACTTCCAAAAAAACAAACTCTCTCGTTCCCTACAAAACTCGTAAAACGCCTTGAAACAGCGGTTGGCTTTTAATGCGTCCTCTGATTGTGGAATGGCGAAGAAAAACGCCTGGCTACCCACCACAATCAGCTTTTGCCGGGCGCGTGTGATAGCCACGTTAAAGCGATTGGGATTGTTCAAAAATGGGCTGGTGACATAATCGGGATCGGATGCGGTAAAGGCATATAGAATGACATCGCGTTCCGCGCCTTGCACGCGTTCTACCGTATCGATTAAGGGCAGTTTGGCGTTGGCATCTCCAAGTCGCTTTGCGAGGCGGTCGGCGGTGGCGTTGTTTTGTGCGCGGTGGGGCGAAATCAGCGCGATTTGATCGGCATCCAAACTGTGTTCGGCAATCAAACGATGGGCGAGTTGGGTTGTCATCTCGATTTCCTCATCGGATTTCTGGTGACGGTCCTGGTGATCGACAATGAGGAGAACAACGGGTTTTGTCGGATCGAGAACGCGGTCTAAAAGATCGCGGTGGTCGGTGTGTTGCAGCGCGAGTCGGTTGTGTGCATTGCCAGCGTGGGCGCGGAGGTCGCCATCATACCACATGTAACTGGGAAAAGCACACAGGTCTTCGTTCATGCGATACGTGCGATCCAGGCGGATGCGGTGGGCGGGGTCGTATTGACCGAGCAGATAGGACAGTGCGGAATGGTGTGTGCCCATCTCCTCCTCTTTGCCATCTGACAGGACAATGGGCGGCAATTGTTTGGTGTCTCCGGCAAACAGGAAATTTCCCTTGCCATAGAGCAGGCTCAACAACGCTTGGGGAATGAGCATCTGCGATGCCTCATCAAATACAACCCAATCAAATACCTGCGGGAACGTCCCCTTGCGACCTTCAAAAAGCTGATAGAGGCCAAATCCCGTGGCACCGACAATTGCATAAGGAGATTCTGCGAGTGTTTCCACATCCTCTAATTGTTCTATCCCGCGCTCTGTCAAATCCCATCGTCCCAATTTGAAGCATTGGGCGGGAAAGCCCTGCAAGCTGTGTTGTTCCACGAGCGCGACCACTTTTTTGAGCACCTGGTCAATGGCCTGATGCGTCAACGCGCTCACCGCAATCCGCAACGGCCTGCCTTCTGCTTGCGCTTGCAGGATCAACGCAATTAATATCCAACCCAACAAGTGTGTTTTACCCGTTCCCGGCGGCCCTTCAATCAGGCTCAAGCGATGTGTAAAAGGCAATGACAGAGCCTGTTGTTGCCTCTCATTGAGTCCTGCGATCGCGCCAAATTCGCGCATCCAATTTTGCACCCATCTCAGCGCATCGGGTTCTCGCGCCGCACGCCAGGTGCCGGACAAGAGTTGCGATAGCGGATGGACGCGATCTTTGGAAAAAACGGTTTGAACCGCGTGAATCAGGCGAGGACCATTCCAATCGGTCAAGTCCTCTTCCAGAGAATACAAAAGTCTCGGGTTTAAGGCCAATCGCCCCTGCCGAGACTGCACGCACAAGTGCTCCGCGCTGTGAGCTGTGAGGATGACAGGCAAACCGTTTTGCACATCGGACAGGCCAGCGGGCGCGAGTTTGAGAAAATCGCCTGCGCGGAATTTTGAGAGGCCCATTTCTGTTTGAAATTCGTAGAGAAAGCGGCCTTCGTCGTCCAGCGTGATTTTGCGAAAACGAATGGGACCAATCGCGCGAAAGCGTTCAACGCGCTCAGACAAGGGCAGGGCTTGCATGGCGAGCACATCTTCTTCCCGAAGCCGTCGCTCCTCTGCCAAAAAATTGAGATACGCTGTTTGCTGGCTCTGCATCTCATCCATGTCCCATTCGCTTTGTTCCCACTCGCTCGTCAAGTGCGATGACGCCCATTCCCACAGCGATATTTGCAAGTGCAATACGGTGTTGAGATACTCGGCTATTTCTTTTTTTTGTATCCCCTCGTCCTCATCAAAATGAAACAGACTTTGCGGTTCGGGAAATTCGGCATTGAGACCCAACAGGCGGTTGAGCGCGAAAAGCGTCGAATTTCCCGGCATGGGAAAGTTGAAGTGCGATGCGATCAGCTTTTGCAAATCTGTGCGGTGGTTGCGATGGGGCGAAAACAAAAAAGACAGGTCTTCTGATCCCATACACCAGTCCTCAAAAGCCTGCCAGCAGCGCGTTCCAAAATGAAAAATATGTGGCCCGCGTCCACCTGTAATACTCTGATGCCAGAGCGATAAAAAACGCGCCGTGAAATCCTGCAACACTTCTGATAACTCGCGCTCCGATGCGACCTCGAAGATATGGCTCTCGACTACCGTTGCCCCCTGCATCGCACGCCAACCTATCGCACATGGGTGTCCCGAAAGCGGATCTTCGGCGATGTGTATGAAAAAGGCTGTGGATAGATTGCCCGGATAAGACCGAGTCTGTTCTTCCTTCAGGCTGATTTTATTTGCTTGCAGCGCGGCAAGTTGACCCGAAAGATGTATTTTCTGGTATGGGCTGAAAAGATCGCCCTCTGAAGCGGACGCAGATTCAAACCACGCATGGGCAGATGCCATGGTTTTGAGAGCGCGCTGGCGAAACTTTTGCAGCGCCCCCGCGCTCAGATGCGGCAAAAGGTGAATATCCTCTACCTGGAGTGCCCCCCGATAACACGCCTCAAAATTGGGGCACGCGGTACAGTGGGTTTGGAGGTGATAACGTGCATGGACAGGCGCCTGTTGCAAGACGCCGCTCATATTTCGGAACAGCATGGGAAGAGCCGTCAGATAGGGTTCAAGGTCAAAAACGTGCGGTTCGAGTGCTTCGTTTTCCCGTGCGGGACGCAACATCAGAAACCCCGAAGACGCCACGCGCATGGGCAACTCGTGCTGTGCAATCGCGCTGGCGAGCAGATGGGCGTAAAATGCAACCTGCCACTTTTGCGTCTCATAAGGCATTGGGCTGTCCTTAATGTCGCCCACTTGCAACACAACGCCGCTCTCTTTTTTTGAAATGCGGATGAGATCGGGAATGCCAACACCATCTACCTGGCTCACCCAATGGTCTTTTTGCCCCAAAACAGAAGACTGGATCAGGACGGCTTGAAACAAAAATGTGGATTGATCGGGGGTTGTGTCCATGTCTTTCAACAGCGCGAAGGTCGTTTCAAATCGCGATTTGAGGGAAAGTCGCCTACCCGTTTGGTCAAACGCCGCCACTTCGCGCAAAACATCGATCTCCCGAATGCGATTCAGCACCTGTTTTTCGTGCAGATTTCCCCGTTCCATCCGAAGCGCGTTCAGGTCTGTATCGCTATCTCGCCAGCGAGTTTGTTCAGCGGGTACAAAATTGAGGGCCAACCACCGTTCACATTGATGGTGCAAAAAATACGCGCCCACCATCGTACCCGTGAGCGACCGCGGACGATACGCTATCTTTGCATCCGCTTCTTGCTTCGCTGCGTTGTAGACTTCGCCTATGCGTGTCTCTTCGTGGATCGTATCCCCTTTCTTCGTGCCCCTCTGTGTCCCTTCGTGGATCGTCCCGATCTGCCACCGCTGTTTTTCCCAGGCGAGCAAATCGGTTTGTATTTTGGTATCCAAAAAAACGAGTTGCGATTCGCTCTCATAAACATTTTCCGCGAGCAGGGCGGAATCACCAGACGCGACTTCCGAAGGGCGTTTCAGATAGTGCCGGAAGGTGCTGGCAATGCGCGGGTCAAAAAGAAAATCCGCGACTTCTTCAACCAACAGGGCGCGGGGCAATGCCTCGCAAAAGGCATTGAGTTGAAACAGGCTATACAGGGATTCGAGATGTTCTTCCACCCAGTGGACAAAAGCTTCGCGGTCTTGTGGGAGGTGGAGCGTTTGAAAATTGATCCAATGCGAACAATCGATACCGATACTATCGGAAGTCACCATAAAATCTTTGAGATCGCCGTAATCGCGTTCAATAATCCACTGAAGCACGAGATTGCCTACAGAACCGAGATAGGTGCGATAGCGATACAAGTTGTTCAAGCTGCGTTCCACTTCGATGCCATTGTGCAAAACGACCACGCGCTTTAGCCTTTTTGCCGCATCGTTGAACAATTTTCGCGTGCGGGAAAATAAGCCAGACGCGCTTTGTTGCACATCTGTCTGAAGTACATCTCGAACCGATTGTGCGACTTCATAAGAAACCCGAAACCCCGCACCCAGCCAGAAAAGCTCTTTGGTTTCTATTTGATCGGTGGGTTGGGCAATAACTCTTTTGCGTTCACCCGTTTCAATATTCAAAACGCGCAGTCGCTTGCCCGTTAGTTGCACGCGGTCTCCGAGTTCTAATTGCCGAACGATGAATTTGGGCAAGTCTGCAATGGCTTCGCCCGCAAATTCCAGCACATAATCCTCTTCGGTATCGGGGAAATTGCTCCAGATACGCCGTTCCAGAAAACAATCGCGGTAACGCCGCCCGCCCTTAAACAGGCCATCCACGCGATCGCGTTGCAACCACTGTTGCCGCGCCATCACCTCAAACAACGGTGCGATCATATCTCGCTGGTCTGGAAACAAATCGCAAAGAGCAGACTGCGTGATAGTTTTCTTTTCGTAGAGGCAAGAGAGCATTTGCTGGACGAGAATGCTGGGCAGAGTTTTGGGTTGTGGTGTTTCAATATGGCCGCGGCGCGCCATGTTGAGCATACCCAAAAACCTGAGCAATTGCGCCTGTGCATCTGCGCCTCGGCAGATGCCCCAAAAGTGCGTGCGACCCTCTCGCCGGTTGGATCGGCCAATGCGCTGGAGAAAGGCCGATGTGGCATCCGGCGGTTCGTAGAGCAATACGCTATCCACATCGCCGATATCTATGCCGAGTTCAAGGGTGCTGGTGGCAATGCAAAGGGCGTGTTCGCGGCGGCGAAATCGGTATTCCACGGCGCGGCGCGTGCTGGCATTGAGGTTGGAGTAGTGGAGGTCAGTAACACCTTGAAACGCACCCTGACGCGACAAAAGAGAAAACAGCCGGTCACAACACCCCCGGCTGTTGGCGAATAACAAAATTTTGCGATACTCGTAGGTTTCGTAGAGATCGTTCAGGAGCGCGACGAGTTCGACCTCATCGTTTTTGAGATGGATCAGATGGGGGACAATATCGCGTTGGACAGATTCGGTCAGGAAAACGGTATCGGTTCGGAAGCCAAAAAAACGGGCGACCTCCTCGACATCGGAAAGCGTGGCGGAAAGGGCGATCTTTTGCACGGGATGGGCGATGCGGCGTTGCAAGCGCGTGAGCAAATAGGATAATTGCCGCCCGCGATACTGATGAATAAAAGGATGTGCTTCATCGATAATGACCGTGCGAATGCGCTGTACAAACTGTTTTAAATCTGCATTTGGACTGCCCATGAGCACATCAAAAGATTCGGGCGTTGTCAATAACAAATCGGGCAATGCCCCGCCCGCCCGTTTGAAATCGCCCGTGCGTATCCCAATTTGCAGGCCGAGTCTGTCCTTTAAGACAGGCGTCAAACGGCGTTCCAAATCCACGGCCAGGGCGCGGGTGGGCACCACATAAAGCGCGGTTTGTCGCCGCCCCGATTGAATCACGCGCTCGATACACGGCGCCAGCACGGCTTCGGTTTTGCCAGAGCCAGTTGCCGATTGTAAGATCAGATCTTTGCCCTGCAAGAGCGGTTCAATCGCTTGCTTTTGAAAGGGATAGAGATGGGGAAAAGAGCCGTAGAATGCGCGGTAGGTATTGGGCAGTTGAAGCAGGGGAGAAATGGATTCAGACATGGTGGTTACAAAACATGTGCTGATAGGGTTTAAATCAGTATTTGGACTTGATGCGCGAGGTCCAATTCATCGACCAGACCTTTGAGCCGATAACGCGTCTCCTGCCCTTGCATGTGGGATAATCGCCGGGTCATTTCGCGCTGCACATCGGCATCTGGCTGCCACTGATAGGCACTCGCATGCAATTGCATCAACTTTTCGATCAACACCTGCCATTCTTTTGCGGACAAATCGTGCAGGAGATAGCGGTTCAAACCCGTCCAGGCGCGGGCGTAATTTTTCTCGAAATACGGCAATTCCTCTTCGTTGCGGATTCGCACGCGGTCGTATTCTTCTTCATTTACTTTTTGAAAAAAGTCGTCTGTAAAGGCAAAAACCGGATAAACAGATGCGGACGGGACTTCAGGGAAAAGCATAAGATCCAAATTCTGATAACTGCGGCTGCGGCTGGTCACGCGCACTTGAGAAATCGATTCTCCTTCGTCAAACAACAACACCCATCCCCGGTAGCCCATCATCTGGAAAAGCTGCCCCAATCCGCGAATCATTTGAAGATAAGGCTCTGCACCTTTACAGGTAAGTGATTCATCTTTGTAAAAATCAACCTGTCGGTACTTGAGGGCATGGCGCAGGCGATAGACCGGAACCACATCGCCTGTAAGCGCGCGGGAAAGCAGGTAGGGAAATTCACGAGGGCGGTATGAGGCGTGTTTTTTGGTGCCGCGCTGTCGCTTTGAAAGGGAGATTGTTTTTTGAGCCATCGCGGTCAGGACAGATCGGAACAGGTGTGGCATTTCACGGTGCAAAAGCGGGGCGACCCGGTCTTCAAAGTCTTCGTGCGGCAGGCCAGCGGCAAAAACGCGCCATCGCGCTGCCCATGAGGTGTCTGTGTCTGGAAATCTCATAGAGGCGACCAGGGCATGATAGACCCGTCGCATATCGTGAAAGGGAATTTCTCGAGGGTCCAAATTGATCAGGCTGGTCACAAAATTTTCGCGCAGGGCCCTGTCCTGGATATAGTTCAAACTGTGCGATTTACCCTGTCCATAAGCCCCACAGATGCACAGGTGGGTCGCCTTATTTTGATCGAGTTTTTGAAAATCGCGGTCAATGATTTTGTTCAGGCGGCTTTCGCGAGCTGTGAGCAAGCGAACCGCAACCGGATCAAAAAGCCCCTCCCGCAGGCGTTCTGTTGCACGCCGCAGGTGGAATCCCGTTTCATTGGATGGGGTGTGAAAGTCGGTCATCAGGCATCCCACGTCGGTTGAAGTTGCTCAACTTTTTCTTCATCCATTTCCCGCTGGCTGACCACGAGTTGCTCGGCCATATCCATATCTTCGTCTGGCGGCACACCTTGCTCGGCCATGTCGAGTATGCGGATGACTTGCTTGATATAGAGCCGGACCTCACTTAAAAGCCCCATGCGCTTTTGCGCTGCACACATTTTTTTTAACAATGATTCATCAACCTGTTCCTGAGCATCCCAGCGATAGGACAATTCGTGAATGCGTTTCAAACAAAGCCCCAGATCAACCAATTCGCGGGTTTCCAAAGGCGTCCTGTGAAGATCGACCAACACGCTGCGGTAATTCAGTCTTTTGCTTTCCCCAATGGAACGCACGCGACTCCACAGGGCGTCATAGGACTTAAATCCCTTTTCTGAGAGCGTCACATCGGGAATGATGGACATAAAAATGTGCAAATAAGCGGCTTGCTCGGCATTGTCGATCAGCAAGCGGACATTTTCGTATGACGCATTGCGAATGGTTGTCGATTGGGCGATCACGGTTTCCAATTCATCCATCAACAGCACGAGGCCCTTGTAGTTGAGATGCCGCAAAAAGACAATGAGCGAGGTCAGAAATCGCTTGCTATTGGTCTTATCAAGGGCTTCAAAAATCTGGAACGGTTTGAGTTCTCGCTTGCTCACCCGCGCACCTTCAAACCACTGGTAGAGAATCTCCCGCTGATATGCACGCGCCTCTTCGTCTTCACTGGCTTCGAGAGGTCTGAGGCGATTGTCTGCCAACCCAATCAGAGCGTTGGCAAAGTTGAGATCCATCCCAGAAAGGGCACGCAGGCTTTCGCCCACAGAGAAAAGTTGTTCTTCAAGGGGTGCGTCATCTGTCAGATCGGTTTTCAGATTTTCGACCCACGCATCAACGAGTTGTCGGATACCAACGCCCTCAAAAGAACCGCAAAGTTGCCGCACAATAGTTTGATAGACAATCTCAAATTTGTGTATGGGCACTTCGCGCGTGAGCACCACAAAAGACACGGCGAATTTTTTTTGAAGCGCGAGGTGCTTGATAACCGACATAAAATGCGTTTTGCCATCGCCGTAGTCCCCATTGACAAAGCGAACCTTCGCGCCCCCCTCTGCGATGTAGTTATCCAGGTCTTCTTCGATAAACTTCAACCAGTTCTGGCGACCCACAGTAAAAAAGGGCACATACTCAATCGGCACGCTACCTTTTCGGAGATCTTCAATAATTGCCCGCGCCTCAAAGGGTTTGAGTTGCTCCAAATCTTTTTGTGTCATGCGTCATGTCCTTTTTTAGGTTTGAAAAGCAATGGTGGTAATCTGTCGCCGTTCTCCATCGCTGTCAATCAACCAAAGTGCCCTATTCCGCCCCGGTCTTAGCTGCACAGCATAGCCATTTGACGTGCCCCCAGTACCGGCCTGAAAATAACGCCAAATATCTACGGCAAATTGATCCAGGCTATACCCTCGAAACTTTCCCTTGTCCATGTCCTGAAAAAATGCCCGACTCTGAAGAGATAACACATATTCCAGATACAACTGCTGCATTGCAACCGGGTGCCCCATCTCTCGCTCTTCTTTTTTTAGAATTTCCGCATATACGTCATATAGTTTGTCAATAAATTCCTGTGGATCATAAGGGCGATCATAGAGTTGCTGCTTTACCCTTCGCAGGGCGGTAATAATACGCTTTGGATCTACGGATTTCAAGGCTTTTTTGTTAATTACAGTTTTCCGCTGAGCAAAGTCAACTTCTCCCTCTATGCCCTTGAGTACTCCAATGCGCGGGAAATCGATCTCTATTGGAAGTTTTGCTTCATTGGCTAATGTCGTCAGGTCTTCTATGAATTGGATTCGGTATCGCTCCACCTGTTCATCCGCGTAAATACGCAATTGCTCTAAAAATTCTGCACCGTCCTTTAGCCCTACTTCTTCTTCTACATCCTGCGCCATTTTAGACTTCAGCAATTCGTCGAGTTGAAAAAAGTCATTCCGCCCGGCACAGCGGACACATTGTTTCACAAAATCGGCCATTCTTTGACGACGGTTCTGCTGTAGTTGATAGGGCTTGACCACATCCGTCAATCTCTCTTGCATTTGCTCAAGAAATTCTTCTCGATCTGCCATTTGGATCACCTTCTGTTTTGAGTGTAAGTGATTTCTGCTCGCGTGTAATTTTATTGCTGTACACAAACTGTGTCAAGTTGGAAATATCGGCGAGATAAACGCCGCCTCACTTCATCCGATCCAGCACGGGCTGCAATTTTTGTCGCGCTACCTCGGCTTCTGCGCCTCCATCGACGATTGGATGTTCTTCCAACTCATCTGCTACGACATCGTATAGATCGCCCGTATCGTAGAGCTTCCAGCGTTTATCCTGTGCCCATCGCTTTAAGTAGTAGCCCACCTTACCCCATCCGGGCAGGGGATCGTGATGGGCAAAAATCCACTCGCGCGGCGTTCCCATCTCGCCCTTTAACTGCGGCAAAAATGACACCCCATCAAACACATCGTCCTCGGGCAAAGAAGTGCCAGCCATATCCATCATCAACGGCAAAAAATCGCTGCAATCGATCAAATCATCACACACAGACCCCGGTGGGATCGTACCCGGCCAACTCGCAATAAGTGGCACCCGCGTACCCGCATCCGTCGAAAGACCCTTTCCCCCCTGGAACTCGCGACCATTGATAATAGAAGTCACCTGACGGGGCGATCCATTATCGCCTATAAACAGAAGCAGAGTATTCTCTCTCAGACCGAGTTCGTCTAATTTATCCACAATCCGCCCAATCACCACATCCATATACGCAACCATATCCGCAAAATACTTCACACCGCTATCGTGCCGGTTTTCAGACCATATTTCGCTATGGGGCGTCGGTTCAAACGGACCGTGTGTCAGCGCCATTGGGTAATACACAAAAAACGGATCGTCCTTATGTCGCTCGATATAATCGCAAATATAAGCCGTATAAATATCCGGACCGTACTTGCCCTCTGTATCCTCCAAATACTTCCCATTTTGTTGAATCACTGGATCGGCATACCGCGACCCCTTATCCTCGGTGTGTTCCGTATGCCACAAGCAATACTCATCAAAACCCGAATCTTCTGCCAGTTGTCCTTTGCCGCGCCACTCGGGTTCAAAATCCGGCGGATTATAGCTATACATTTGCCATTTGCCCGAAATACACGTCTTATAGCCAGCCGCTTTCATCAGATGCCCAAAAGTGCGCTCCTGGGGATCCATCACCCCAAAAGCTCTCCAATTGCGAAAATTGTATTTACCCGTCATCAACTGTAACCGCGTCGGCGTACACAACGGCAGGGCATATGCATGGTCAAAACGCATACCCTCTTTGCTCAAACCATCCAGCACGGGCGTTTGATACGATTCACCTCCGTAACACCCCAGGCATTCATATCCCAAATCATCGGACAAAATCAGAATAATATTTGGTTTATCAGAAGCCATAAAATCTCCTTTCAGTAGTCAGTGGTCAGTAGTCAGTCCAACCAGCCCCCACCCCCAGCCTCCAGATCCTCTTTTTTATCTTTGTCCATCTGCGTCCATCTGCGGATGCTTTTTACAACTCTCCAATCCGCTTCTTCTCAAAAAACTCCCAATCCCATTCGGCACCCCATCCGGGACTATTGGGCGGTGTAATATGGCCATTCTCGGGCAGGGGTGGATTTAGCAATCCAATCTCACGACCGCGCACATCCCGGGAGCCTCCGGGGAAAAACTCGTAATAACTCGTATTCGATATGGCACAAACCAGATGTGCATGCACCAGCCCAAACAACCCACCCGGTCCATTGAATTCAATATTTGCACCGTGCATCTCCACCAAATGTGCCAGTTTCAACGTCGGAGTTGTACCCAGCCGCGCATTGGCACGCAGGGCATCAGTTGCCCCGGAAATAATCCATTGCGCGCTCAAATCCACATCGTGCATCAAAGTCTCAGGCGCCAAAATGGGAATATCCAGCGCAGCGCACAAACGCTGCAAGTTCTTTTGATCTCGATCTGCCAGAGGCTCTTCAAACCACCCAAACCGCAACGCCTCCAGAGTCTTACCCACCCGAATCGCATCTTGCAACGTATAATCACACCCTGCGGCATCGTGCAAAATATCGACATCACTCCCAACCACATCGCGCACAGCGTGAAAACACGCGATATTCTCATCAGCCGTACCCCTGAAGTGATCCTTTACAGCCAAAAATCCCCGTTCTACTGCCTGTATTGCATCGGCTACAGCCTCTTCTTTTGAGCCACTTCTAAAATTGTAATAAGCCGCACAGGAAGACCGCGCTCGACCAATCAGACCGTGAACGGGCAGTCCCGCAACCTTGCCGGCAATATCCCACAAACAATTGTCAAAAGCACCAAACCATCCAGGGCGTGTGAACATGCCGCGCGTTGCTTTGTGTAATTTTTGAGTGAGTCGTTCGCGATCAAATGGATCTTCGCCAACCGCTAACAACCGCAATTGCTCCAGGTCTTCAAGACGCATCGTCGTGTACCGCGCATCTCCTACTGTACACACCCCTTCGACGCCCTCATCGGTTTTCACATGCAAAACATGTATATGCTCTGCCGACTTACCCGCACCCCGATTCTCCCATCGCTTGCGGGCGCCACGACCGGCTTGTTCCATCCGAAACCGTCCCGTATTGGCAGGCAACTCAAAAACCGAAATCGAAATCGCTCGAATCTTCACTTCCACCTCCTATCTCTCACAACAAACTCCTGCGTCCATACACACTGCAAATGCGGCATTGATGCGGATCATGCCCTCTCGCAGGGCAATATTCTCGACCAAAAAAGATAATCTGCAAATGCAACTTATTCCAAATTTCTGCGGGAAAAATGCGTTTCAAATCGCGCTCGGTCTGCACCACATTTTTGCCATTGGACAACCCCCATCGATAGGCGAGACGGTGAATATGCGTATCCACGGGAAATGCGGGCACACCAAAAGCCTGAGCCATCACCACCGACGCCGTCTTGTGTCCCACACCGGGCAATGCTTCCAAATCTTCATAAGATTGGGGCACCTCGCCATCGTGTTTGTCCAACAAAATACGGGACAAATCGAAAATCGCCTGCGCTTTGCGAGGCGCCAACCCGCACGGACGGATAACGCCTTCGATTTCTTCAACCGACAGCGCGACCATTTTCTCTGGCGTATCTGCCCTGGCAAACAGAACCGGCGTCACTTGATTGACCCGCACATCAGTACACTGCGCCGACAACAACACCGCAACCAGCAGAGTATAGGCACTCCCGTGTTTCAGCGACGCTTCGGGGTCGGGATACAACTCGTCCAAAATCTCGGCAATTCTTTCGGCTTTCTCGGCTTTACTAAAACGCTTTTTCAAATTCATTCTCCACACAAAATGAAAACTAATCGCCTGTCTGTGGCGCAAAGCTGCGGGGAGCTTTCATTTTGTGGATAAACAACTGAATACCTATCGTCACCAGAATAACCATACTACCCATCAAATAGGGCAATCGCGCATTGAAATGCTCGGCAACAAGACCGCCGAAAAGAGGACCAAATAAAAATCCACTCCCCACAATCGCCTCGTGAATACCCGTGCGACGGCCTCCAGGCCCTTCGGCGTACAAACTGTAAAAAATACTCGCCGTAAACGTCACCCCGATAAGCCCGCCCAACAGCAAAAAACCACATGCAAAAACAATCGGCTCTGTACCTATACCGATCAAACCGAGGCCAAAAGCGGCCAAAAGCTGAGCAAAAATAATGGGTGACAGGCGAAACTGCCATCTATCTGTTCGCGACATAAAATAAAAAACCGCAAGCTGAGTCAAAGCGATCAGCGCGAGCAAAAACCCCAGCAGACTCGGTGAAATGTCGAGGTCTGTCGCCAACTTTGGAAACAGCGCGCGTATAAGCCCAATCGCAAAAAATGTTGCAAAATTGGCCAGTAATGCAAGCGGTAAAAAATGTCCCGACGGTGCGGCAACCGACCGTTTCGTTACAGCATCAGGATCCGATTCCACAATCGGAACAACGAGCAAACCGACAAATAACAAAACAACCAAAAAACCACTCAGAATAAATCCGCTAAAAGGGTGAAATTCAAACAACTCACCACCAGCAGCCGGACCAATACACACGCCCAATGTCCACGCCACATTGAATCGCCCCAACGCGGGTAACAGCATATCTCGCGATTTCCCACGCCCAAGATAGGCTTGCATCGGGGGCCAATAATGTGCAATGGCAACCGCCGTAAGCACAGAAAGCAAAACAAAGTGCCAGATGCGATTGACACCGAGATATCCCACAAATGCCAGTGCGAGAAAAACACACCCAATAGTCATAACCAGGCGATAACCCATCCGGTCTGCAAGACGCCCCGACACGAGACTGGTCAGAGTATAAGCCAATGCCCCCCAGGCATTGATGTGCCCCAGATCGTCATAAGTCGCCCCGAATTGCAGGGCGTGTAATGGCACACAAACACCCACAATGGCAAAACAACAATCCATTAAAAAGGCATTGATATACAAAAAAGTGTCTTTTTTCACAAAAAGAGACGCCTCCTATAAAAAAAGGGACTCAAAAAGAGTCCCTTTTTATTTTTTTACAAAAAGCATTGTGCTACTTACTGTGCCTCTTCTTCTCCACCACCCATTGGATTGAGGATGCGATCAATCTGGTCTTCGCAATATTTCTTGTATTGGCGATTAGTGACCCCTTTTCTGTAGTGTGCAATCGCTTTTTCTTTTTGGCCAAGTTCGCGATAACAATCGCCCAAAATGACATTGGCGGGCACTTTCCAATTAGACGAAGACAGTGCTTTATTGGCGTGAGCAATGGCATTTCGGTATTGCTTAAGCCCGAAATAAGGCTCAGCTATCCGATAATTTGCCTCGGGAGTATTCTTAATACCCAGTGCCCTTTTGTAGGAAGCAATAGCATTTGTGTACTGTCTGGCATCTGAATAGGCTTTGCCAAGTGCTGTGTGAACCGTTGCATTTTGGGGGTCAACCTGTGCTGCTTTTGAAAGCACGGAAATCGCTTTGCTATTTTGCCTCATCGCTTGATAGACCGCTGCCAGGCTCAAGCGAGACTTCGTATCTTTTGCGTCGGCTTGAATCGCCTTTAAGTACGCTCTTGCTGCGCTGCTATTTTTTCCTGTCGCCTTAAAGAGATCTCCTAAACCGCGATGGGCTTTACCGTAGTTCGGGTCCAATTCAACGGCGGTTTCAAGTGCTTCACGCGCGGCATTTACACTGCGAGCATATCTATGTGCCAATCCCAAATTGTAAAATACGGTCGCATCCGAAGGATCGACTTGCGTAGCACTTTCATACTGAGCCGCTGCACCTTTGTAATTGCGCCGCCTGAACAATGTGGTGCCTTCTTGAAGATAAGCCACCTTTAACCTATCCCGTGCTTTGCCGTCGGCAAAATTGGAATCAATCGCCAGCACCTTTTGCATGCTGGCCTGGGCACCTGTATAGTCTTTGGTCTGCAATTGCAATTCGCCCATCTCAAAATAAGCGGCTGCGTAATCCGACTTAATTGAAGTCGCCATTTGATAAGCTTCAATGGCCTTTTTGTAATTGCGGAGCTTTCGATATGTCGTGCCTATCGCGCGATATGCCTGCGCGTTTTTAGAATCGATTTTTACAGCATCTTCAAAGGATACGAGCGCTTTTTGATACTGCCGCTTCTTGAATAACTCTTGTCCGGCATTGTATTTTTCAGCCGATTCGGGACTCACTCCCTGCGCAAGGACAGAACCGGCCATTAGCACAGACAATGAGAGCATCGCAAGGAAGGAACGCATGTACATGGGAAATCTCCTCTATTTTGAACCTTTACAAAGACTTAAAATTCGGATTAGACAATATATATTGTAAAATTTTGGCGTATATGTCAAGCATTGTTTACATATTTACACAAAAAAGGCCATTGTACGCGCTGCACAATGGCCTTTTAAAAATAATAATGCCATATTAATTCAAGCGGAAAGACATCGGTTGTGTCATCCAAACAGAAACCGGTTTGTCATTTTGTTGTGCTGGTTCAAACCTGAATTGCAGAACAGCATCAATCGCCGCTTGCCGAAAAATTTCTTGACCTCTGAGAACGGTCACATTGCTTACCCGACCTGCTTTATCAACCAAAAACTTCAAAAACACTTTTCCAGTCAACCCGGCTTTGCGAGCGATTTCGGGATAGACCGGGTTTACCTGTTTTATGACTTTGGGTTTTTGCTCAACCATATAAAACTCGAGGATTTCTTCTTCTTCTTCTCCTGAACCCGGCGGCGGTGGCGGCGGCATATCGACCATTGCATCGTCAAAATCGAGATCTGTGCTCTCAATGGTCACATCGTCGGGCACATCGTCGCTCTCGGTTTCAATTGGCACAGCAGGCCGCGGCGGTGGCGGCGGACGCTTGATCTGTTGGGTTTCTGGAATATCCACCGTTTCAATAATGATCTGCTTCTTCTGGCGATTACTCGCAGAGGCTTCAAAAGTTGGAAAAATCACAGCCACGGCGGTGTGCACGACAAACGTGATCAATGTGCAATATCCTAAAACCTTATTATAAGAGCGCCGCAAATCGGCTTCTGGTGCTTTTCCTCGAACCATTGCCATAGCTTACCCCTCTCGGTTAGTCGCAAAGTTGATGCGCAGCGCATCGGCCTCGCGCAATTGTTCCATCACACGGCTGATCAATCCATAAGGCGCGCGATAGTCACATTTGAGTGACACGACCATGCGGGGATCCTTGACGCGGCGCGTATAAAAAATACCAGCTACTTGATCGAGAGTCGCCAACTTGTCGTCAATATAGATTTTGCGATCCGCAGAAACCCATAAATAGTTGATGTGACGGCGTTTCTTGAGCTCTTCGATTTTTTCGGCCTTGGGCATAATAATGCCCGTCACGCGGAAGCGGACAAAAACCGTAGATACCATAAAGAAAATGAGCAGCAAAAAAGTAATGTCGGCCATAGACCCGGTTGGGATGCTGTGTGAGACACCACCTTTTTTCTTAAAATTCATGAAAACCTCCTGAACTCACTCACTGGGCGAGGCGAGCGAAATTTTATCTGCCCCCGATAATTTAATCTCGTCGAGCACATCGATAAATTTCTCATAGGGCGTTTCTTCGTCAGCCTTTAATGAAACGATCAGCTTCTCATTTTGCGCCAATCGCTGCTCAATATCTGCTCGAAGCAGATTCAGCGGTACACTTTGTTCCAAATTGATGAGAATATCCCCATTGACATTGACCCAGACGTTGCAAATATTTTTCTTCTGGATTTTCTTGGACTCGCCTGCCGGCGGCAAGTGCATACCAATACCCTTATCCTGGTTCATCGTGGTGGTCACCAGAAAAAACACCAGCAACAAAAACACGATATCAGCCATAGATCCGGTGGGGATTTCAGGTGAAGATTTTTCGCGTCGCTGAAGGGCCATGTCTTAGTCCTCCTTGCCGTAGCCCAACTGAATCAGGTCATCGACAAATTGATTGGAGCTCTCCTGGAGATCGATGATGATCTTGTCAATTTTTGACAGGAAGAAGTTGTATGCAGCCTGCACTGGAATAGCAACCACCAGGCCCGAAGCTGTTGTAATCAACGCTTCAGAAATACCGCCAGCCACAACACTGGGATCAACATCGCCAGCAGCGGCAATATCGTTAAAAGCCCGGATCATACCCGACACCGTGCCCAGAAAACCGACAAGGGGTGCCAGATTTGCGACCGTGGAAAGCCACACGAGACCGCGCTCGAGAAAAGCCATTTCGATAGCGCCGGATTCTTCAATCGATTTTTCCACATGCTCAATACCGCGGTCTAAACGCAACAGCCCTGCATGCAGCACCGTAGCGACCGGGCCACGCGTATTGGAACACAACTCGGCAGCACCTTCTGGCCCATTTTGCTTGAGGGCATCCTGAAGCTCTACCATAAACTCTTTGGCATTGATATGGGCCTTAAAAAGCGTGTAAAAACGCTCAATCATCACCACAACACCAAAAAATAACATCACGAGCAACGGATACATAAAGTTTCCGCCTTTAATAAAAAGATCAACCATGCCACATCTCCCAGGTTAGGTTATGAATTGCGTGTGAATTCGAAAAAATGGATTAACAACATACAACCCTGCTACTTTTTACCTTCCGTTTCCACCTCCTCTTTTTTCTGTTTTCCAAAAAATTCTCGACGCTTCTTTTCTTCTTCGGTTAAGGGTGGATCAAGTGTCTGGATCATTGCGTTGGCATTGCCCTTCCACTGCGGATCTTTCAACGCCCTTCTATACCAGGTCAAGGCATTGATCGAATCCTGTTTTGCACTTGAATTTTCCCACCTGTTAAAATAATGCTCGCCCATCATATAGGGATATTTGCCATTTTTTGAATCTTGTTTCAGCCCTTTATTGACCCACTTGAGGCTCCCGGTCAAATCGGCCAGTTCTTCAATCACCGCCAAATTGTCGGGCTGCGCAGCGTGTAATTTTTCAAGCCGATTGACGATCCAGCTTTTGGATTTCCCCACCTTCTTGCCCAATTTAATGGTCTCTTCCAAAAAGAAAACAATCGAGACATCATTTTGATACAATTTTTCAAAGGCTTCAAAGGCTTTATCATCATCACCTCGTCGCTCATACATACCCGCCAATTTTTCCAGCGTAGCATAATCATCGGGATTTATCTCCAGCACTTTTTCCATTTCGGCCAGAGCTTCGTCCTCGCCGCCTGTTCGCAGATGTAATTTACCAATCATATCCCGCACTTCGGGCTCATCGGGAGCCAACTCACCCCACATTTTGGCATAATCCAATGCTCTTTCATACTCTTCAGTTTCAACATTCAAACTGACCAGCGCGTGATAATATTTAATTTTTTCTTCTGCCGTGAGGTCAAATGCAAGCAAAGCTTCATAATCCCCAATGGCTTTATCGGGCTGTTCCTGTATAATATAGATACGAGCCAGGGCGATGTGTGGTATCTTGGTGTATTTACTTTTGGGGTCAAGTTCAATAGCTTTTTGAAACCAGGTAATCGCCTCGTCGTATCTTTCTGTTTCTTCGTACAGCTTTCCCAATTCTCGTGCCGTGCGTGCTCTTTTGGGATTAAAACCAAAAGATTTCAAAAATTGTGTTTCGGCGTCTTCATATTGCTTGCTCTTCAGATACCGAACACCAAAGGATAGATGTTGGCCGGCCTTCTTAATAGAATCGGCCTGTGTCATCTCGGTTTCGCCTTCTTCGGCAAAACAAAATGACGCTGTACCCAAAACAAAAAAACCGCACAACAAGGTTAGCAAACCCGATCGGAATTTCATATCCAAAATCATGGTTTTAATCTCCATATTATTGTGGACGAAAATTCACAGAAAACGACACACGGTTTAGACAGGCCGCTTCCCTTTAATAATATACGATCCACAGCAAAAAATCAATGTGATAACAGGTATCAGGGCTGAAGAATCTAATGAATGAAAAAAACCCTGTCAAGCCAAAATCTGCTTCAAATTAAACGAAATACAAACCAGTAGGGTTCCCGGTATATCCAACTCTGCAACAATATGTTATGAGGAGTGTTAATTATCCCGGTCTTAAAAATTTAAGATGCCTAATCAATCAACAGCAACATTAGAAGTTTGAGTTAATAAAAATAAAAAATAAAAGCCATAAAGACCAATGTCAACCCCTTTTCCAGAGACTTTTGTAAACAAAATTCTATTTCACACATATTGACAGAACAAAAGAGAAGCGGTATATTTGGCAAATCTAATCGTCGCGATTTGGAGAACTATCATGCACCAGAGGTTTTACACTAATTATTTCTGCCGGAAAAAACGGCGGCTTACACCTCCGCCAGGCCTCAGAGCGGAGTGCGTAACTGTGCCTGTCGCCTGAATCCCCTTGATGTGTCTGCGTCAAGGGGATTTTTGTATTCGACCCAAAGAGGGAAAATAATCCTCATTAACTTTCTCGACTTTAAATATAGAAAGGACATGTGATGGATAAATCAACAGATAAAATTGTCAAACAAGGTCTCACCTTTAACGACGTGTTGCTCATGCCCTGCAAATCAGAAATTTTGCCCAAAGACACCGACCTCGGCACGCGACTCACGCGCAATATAAAACTCAATATCCCTTTGGTGAGCGCCGCCATGGACACTGTAACAGAAGCGCGCCTCGCCATTGCGATGGCGCAAGAAGGCGGTATCGGAATCATACATAAAAATCTCTCCGTCAAGGAACAAGCCGAAGAGGTCGAAAAAGTCAAGCGATCAGAAAGCGGTATGATTGTCGATCCCGTGACCCTATCGCCCGACCACTATATTTCAGAAGCGCTGGAACTCATGCAAAAATATCGCATTTCGGGTGTGCCAATCGTCGCCCAGGGCAACCGCCTTGTCGGTATTTTGACCAACCGGGATCTGCGCTTTGAAAAAAATCTCACTCGCCAGGTCAAAGACGTCATGACAGCCAAAGGACTGATAACAGCCAAACTGGGCATTTCACTTGAAGACGCGCAGGAAATTCTGCAACAACATCGCATAGAAAAGCTACCTGTTATCGACAACCAGGGTGTATTAAAGGGCCTGATTACAGTCAAAGACATAGAAAAGAAAATCCAATATCCCAACGCCTGCAAAGATGACCTCGGGCGCTTGCGCGTTGGCGCGGCAGTCGGTGTTGGTGGAGATGCAGAAGAACGCACCACCGCGCTGATTGAACAGGGGGTAGATGTCATTGTAATCGACACGGCGCACGGACATTCTCGCGGCGTGCTCGAAGCCATAGAGCACTTCAAAAACAAATATCCCGAAATTGACCTCATCGCAGGCAATATCGCCACAGCTGAAGCTGCAGCCGATTTAACCGCGGCAGGGGCCGACGCCATCAAAGTCGGTATGGGTCCCGCAACAATCTGTACCACGCGCGTAATCGCCGGCATTGGCGTGCCGCAAATCACAGCCATTATGGACTGTGCCGAAATCGCCGCCAAAACCGGTGTTCCCCTGATCGCCGATGGGGGCATCACGCAATCTGGCGACATCACCAAAGCCATTGCCGCAGGCGCTCATTCGGTCATGATCGGTTTCCTATTTGTAGGCACGGACGAAAGCCCCGGCGAAACCGTTATCTACCAGGGACGCACCTTTAAAGTCTATCGGGGCATGGGATCATTGGGCGCGATGCAGCGCGGAAGCAAAGACCGCTATTTTCAGGGCGAGGTTGAAGCGACCAACAAACTCGTACCCGAAGGTATTGAAGGACAGGTACCTTACAAAGGGTCTCTCTCCGGTTTTATCTATCAACTCGCAGGAGGTCTTCGCGCGGGTATGGGCTATTGTGGCACGCGCACCCTTGAAGAATTGCGCAACAATGGGCGTTTTGTACGCATCACCGCTGCTGGCATTCGCGAAAGCCACGTTCACGACATCGCCATTACCAAAGAAGCACCCAACTATCGGCTCGACTCGACATACTAAATACCCGATGTCATGAATTGCCATAAGCACTGAGGGAAACACCATGCCAGATCGCCCCAATATTCTCGTTCTAATGACCGATCAGCAACGCGCAGATGCCATGGGCTGCGCTGGAAATACAACAATCCGCACACCCAACCTCGACGCACTCGCCAATTCCGGTATTCGCTTTACACAGGCCGTCACACCCACCCCCGTCTGCGTTGCAGCGCGCATGAGTTTCATCACGGGTCACAGAATGTCCCGACACCACTGGACAGACAACAGTGCGCTACCTGGTCCCTTACCCGAACTTCCCACCATCATGACGCTTCTACTGCGTGCCAGATACTGGACGCAGGGCATTGGAAAAATGCACTTTCACGGTCGGCACTACGGCTTCCGAAACCTCCTCACAATGGAAGAATGCATCACTCACCGGGTCGATGATGACTACCTTCGCTATCTGCGAGACAACGGGGTTCGCACCCGTTTTCCCAAAGGCATCCGCGATCTGCTCTTCTTCCAGCCCCAAACCTGTGGCATACCCGTTGAACACCACAAAAATACCTGGGTCGCCGACCAGTCTATTGACTTTCTCCGCGAACACACCCGCTACCGCGCCAATCAACCCTTTTTCCTGTGGAGTTCCTGGATATCACCGCATCCGCCCTTTGCGCCCTGCGAACCGTACGACGACATGTACGACCCCGCCGACATGGAACTCCCACCCTTTGCCGACCGCCCGATCAAAACCCTACCGCCCAATTTTTACGGCAGCCGAGGGCGTCTGGACGGTGCCCACCGCGACCCCGACCGCCTGCGCCGCCTGCGCGCCCTTTACTATGGTCTCATCACTCATGTTGACGATGGCATCGGTCGCATTTTGAATGAACTCGAGACCCTCGGTCTATCCGATAACACTGTCGTCCTCTTTGTCTCAGACCACGGCGAAATGATGGGCGAACACGGCCTGTCGCAAAAAAACTGCCCGTATGAATCCTCCGTGCGCATTCCATATCTCTTGCGCTGGCCCGGCAAAACACGGGCGGGACGGCAATGCGATGATCTCGTCAGCCTGCTCGACTACTTTCCCACCCTCATTGAAGAACTCGACCTCCAGTATCCAGAAGAACACGGCCCATTGCCTGGGTCAAACCTCCTGGGCGCAGCAGGTGGAGGCCTGGCAGATCCCCGAGAATCCGCCATAATAGACTACGGCAAAGGCACAGGACGCTGGATTTCAGCGCGCAACCAAAAACACAAATACGCCTTCTTTGCCCACGGCGGCATCGAAGAACTCTACGACCTTGAAAACGATCCACACGAACAGCACAATCTCATCGCCGAACATCCCACATTGGCGGCAAAATTTCGCAATCAAATAATCGCCTGGGAACGACAACACGGCCTGAATGATTCGTTTGACGGCGACAGGCTGCGCTCGTATCCCGGTCCAGACAGCGTTCCCACAGAAGAAGAATGCCGCACGGTCAACCTCAACGATGGCCCCTGGCCCAAACGCTTGCCCGATGATGAAACAGACAGCGTCGAAACTTTCGCCGAAGCATTTACCCGCGCCATCAGCAAAGAAACCACCTTATCGCCCGACAAATTGAGCATCAAAAAATATAAAGAACAAGTGCTCAAACGCAGCCCCCAGGATATAGCCGCAGAATCGCTCGAAGGCACGCCCTGGGAAGATGCATGGCACAACGCATAAGACCTATAAAAAGGAGAACCTCATGCCCCCCAACAATAACCCAGCATTTGAACCCATTGAAGACGAACCCGGCCTTCCTCGCGTACTGATCATTGGGGACTCCATCTCCATTGGCTATACCCTGCCCGTGCGCGAACTGCTCAAAGGCAAAGCCAATCTCCACCGCCCGCTCACCAACTGCGGACCGACAAAACGCGGCATAGAAGAAATCGAAAACTGGCTCGGTGACGGTTCCTGGGATGTCATCCACTTCAACTGGGGCTTACACGACATCGTCTATATGACAGAACAGGGTGAGCGCGTCGATCCACCGCAAGGTCAACATCAAGTGCCTGCCAACCAATACGAACAAAACCTCGACACCCTCGTCAAACGCCTCAAACAAACCGGTGCCAAACTGATCTGGTGCGCCACCACACCAGTTCCCGAAGGCACATCCATCCGCAAACCCGGCGACGAAGTTGAATACAACGCCATCGCGCAAAAAGTCATGGATGCACACGGCATTCCCACACATGACCTCTATACTTATGCTATAGAACGCCTTGACGATATACAACTCCCCGCCAATGTGCATTTTTCAAAAGAAGGCTCTGCCATACTGGCTGAATCTGTCGCACGACATATCTTGGATATATTGGCCTGAGAATTTGGTTTTTGCTCAAAAGGCTGAGGGGCTTGACTTTGCACCCTGATAGGCTATATTTTGTGCAGGCTTTGTTTAGATGAATATGGTTTTAGTACTGTTGATAGTCTATTGACGGAGGTGTATTCATGGCTGGGACAGATGAGGGGACAGGTGTAGTTAGTGTCTGAGACCTATCTTCAGACTCTGGACTCTTACAATCAAACTCAAATTAAAATACTCGAGAGGTTAGAGGACAGTCGCAAAGATCAAGGTGATATACTGAAACGGTTGGATAAACAAGTCCAACAGAATATGAAGATTATCCAACAGCATGATATACGCCTTGTCAAACTGGAGTCACTGACTACAAGTATTAAAGCGACATTGGACGGGATTCAAGAAGAACAAAAGGAATTTAGAAATTACGTCGATACGCGGTTTGATGGGATTCAAAATACCTTTGATAATCGTTTTAACGGGATTCAAGAAGAACAAAAGGAATTTAGAAATTACGTCGATAATCGGTTTGACGGGATCCAGGAAGAACAACAGGAATTTAGAAATTACGTCGATACGCGGTTTGACGGGATCCAGGAAGAACAAAAGGAATTTAGAAATTACGTCGATACGCGGTTTGACAAAGTTGATCAACGTATCTTCTGGACTATGACAGGCGGTGTTGCTTTTTTGACACTGGTGATGAGTTTCATGACGATTATATTGAAATTTGCGTAACTTTGTCGTTACACAGCATAAAAAAAGGGATGCCATACTACTCGCATCCCTTTTTTTATGCTGTTTTCAAATAAACGAAACACCTATTAAAAGCCCGAATGAGCTTTTGCTGAAGTTTCCATTGCAAATCCGGGCTTGTACTTTATAGCATCCCAACACTTTTATTCCGAAGTGTGCGATTGTGACCGGTGATGGGCAGCTTGCATTTTGTGGTATGCCTGTGTATTTTTGCTCGCGATAATAATTGGCAATACACTATTATCTCCTTGATCACTGTGCGAAAGGCAATCCGAATGCTACCAACATTCGAGATTGTCTCTAAACATCCGGGGAATTTCACATGTCTTATCGCATTGGTATTGTTGGTGCTGGCGGTATCTCGCGTGCTCATGGTCGGGCTACTGCACAATCTGACCGCGCAGAAATCGTTGCAGTCTGCGATGTCTTGCCCGAAGCAGTTGAGAGATATCGCGGCGAATTTGACGTCCGAAAAGGTTATACAGATCTCGACCAGATGCTCGACAATGAAAACCTCGACATCGCCATCATCTGCACATGGGGCCGCTTTCACGCCAGCCTGAGCAATCAAATCGCGAAATCGCAAAAAGTCCGCGCCATCCTCTGCGAAAAACCCATCACACAAACCGCTGCAGAATGCCGAGAAATGGTTGTATGCGCCAAAGCCAACAATATCCTCCTCGCCGAAGCCTTCAAATTTCGCCATCACCCCTTACATCTCAAAACCAAAGAAATTCTCGACAGTGGAAAAATCGGAACCCTGAGCAACATTCGCAGCACCTTTTGCACCGGTGTTTCAGACGACCGCCGAAAACCCGAACTCAACTGGCGTTTCAACAAAGAAAAAGGCGGTGGCGCAGTCTATGATCTGGGGTGTTACAACACCCATCACGCTCGCTTCATAGCCAACGCCGATCCCATCCGCGTCTATGCCACGGGAGAATTTGGAGAAGAAGTGGATGAAACAATTATCGCCATCTACGAATTTCCCAATCATGTCACTGCACAACTCACCTTTAGCTTCAAAATGGCCTCCTCACAATATTTTGAAATCTCAGGCACCAATGGCATGTTGCGAACAGAACGCGCATGGAACAACGAAAACCAACCCACGACCCTTGAGGTTCACACCCGCGACGGCGTTGAAACCCATGAATTTGAACCCATCTTTCAATTCCTGAACCAACTCCACCATCTGTGCGATTGCCTCGACACCGGGCAACCGCACCGCATCCCACCCGAAAACAGCATCGGCAATATGAAAACAATGGACGCCATCTACGAGTCCATGAGAACACAACAACCCGTTGACATTTCTTGAAATCATGAAACTGCACTATCTTCAGCATGTGCCATTCGAGGGCCTCGGCAGCATTGCATCCTGGGCAAAAGCGCGTCGCGCTCAAATTTCGCGCACGCGCCTCTTTGCCGATGAGGCATTGCCATCAGCTGATGAAATTGACCTATTGGTCGTCATGGGGGGACCCATGGGCGTCTATGACGAACGCGACTACCCCTGGCTCATACGAGAGAAGGAATTTTTGAAACAGGCAATAGATACCGGTACACGGATATTGGGTGTCTGCCTGGGCGCCCAACTCATAGCCGAAGTACTCGGTGCAAAAATCTATCCCAACGACCACAAAGAAATCGGCTGGTTTCCCATTGAGGGCATACAAGCGGCGCCCAGCAATTCAATAGAAAAGATACTCTCCAATGCCGGCGAAGTTTTTCACTGGCATGGCGACACATTTGACCTCCCCTGCGGCGCGACTCATCTCGCCAAAAGCCGTGCCTGCACGAATCAAGCATTCTCCGTAGGCGATCAGATCCTCGCATTGCAATTCCACCTGGAAACAACGCCCAACGCCGCCCGGGCATTGGTCGATCACTGTAGGCACGAAATCGTCGGTGCGCCCTATATTCAGCCCCCTGACGAAATACTGGCAGATCAACACGCGTTTGAGCGCATCAATATCCTCCTGGCGGAATGTCTCGACCTGTTGCTACCAAATAAAAAAAGCGACCATTAAGGTCGCTTCTCGTCTCTTCATAGATCACACTGGTCTCACTGAGGTTCCATTATCCTCGGCACAGTCCGAAACGCGATCTCCCTCGGGTAAAAGAACCCCCGTAACCGTCCGAGAATCTTCCACTCATTCAAATCCACCACCGTAAGTCCCGGTCCACCAGCCTGTCGCACAAGCGTTGTAACATAAGCCCGAGAGCCATCGGGCGAGACCCCGAGTACCGTCGAATCATTCCCCAACCGCAATGTGCGAACAATCAAATTGTGCGCCACATCAATTTCCAACAACGCGCCCTGCGCGCTTACGTACAACAAACTTTTGTCGGGCGAAAACTCTGCACCAAACGACCCCCCCTGATCAATCTGAAGCGCGCCCACCACCTGATTGGTATTGAGATCCAAAACGGAAATCACACCGCGCCTCACATTTGTCACATAAGCACGCGCCCCATCCTGCGTAATTGATATCTCTCCCGGAAAATCACCGATAATTATCCTCGCCGTAACCGTCATCGTTGCCAGATCGACAACGACCACATTTTGATCGGTTAGATTTGCCACATACAACTTTGTGCCATCGGGCGCGAGCGTGACATCAAATGGGCGATCTCCCACCTGGATAGAATCTACGGTAACGCCATTCACCACATCCACCACGCGAACCAGGTCCTGTACTTGATCGGTCACATAAGCACGCGTCTGATCGAGACTCAACACCGCTTTGCCCCGCGATTCAACAGGCACGCTAAACTCCACCTGATGGCGCGTGTCCATCTTGAAAAACCCAAACACCTCCGTCACATAAATCGACTGCTGATCCGCAGACACCACCACCCCACCCGGACCGCGATAGGGCATATAATCCAGTATCAGGTGTGAATCAAAATCCAGTGCCATAACCGAACTATCATCCGAATCCGCCACATAAATAATATATCGATCTCCGCTCGGTTCAGCAGGTGTCTTCGCTTGACCATAAGAAGAACTAAATGCCAAAAAATCGTTAAAATTCGTGATCCCGTCCTCGTTTAAATCCGTGCGGGGATCATAGCTCTCATCCTCTGAATTCACATTAAAATTATTGATAAAATACAAAAAATCGGTAAACGTCACCTTACCATCGCCATCAAAATCCGATGCCATAGGGCCATTAGCCACCCAGAACACGCGCGTGTCAGCCCGCAGTTCCCCTTCATTCAGGACCATAAGCATACACAGCACAGCGCAAAAGCGTAAATTCATCGGGATACGTCCTTGGAATTGAAAATTAAAAATTGAAAATTAAGGAACAATGTACAACTGCATAGCAGTTCATTGAGAATTAAGACGTAAGAAGTGCCCCAATCAGCCCCGGTCCCCACCCCCTCTTTTTTATCTGCGTTCATCTGCGTCATCTGCGGATCGCTTTCACACCTCACACTTCCCCATCTCGTTGCCCCTCAAAAACGGACAACAATTCATAAAGCATAATCCCTGTAGCTACAGACACATTTAGAGACACTTTTGTTCCCAACATTGGAATATGTACAACGCCGTCGCACAAACACAGTGTCTCAGGACGCACGCCCGTCACCTCATGGCCCAAAATTACAGCCACCGGCCAGCGATAGCAAAAAGTCCGAAAATCGACACTATCTGGCGTTTGCTCTAATGCAACCACCTGCACACCTTGTGAGCGCAAACCGCCAATTACCTCTTCTGTATCCCGTTCGTAATGCCAGGGCATGGTCTCTTCTGCGCCCAAAGCCACGCGACTGATTTCCTTGCGCGGGGGACATCCCGTAAACCCCGTTAAATAAATTCCCGATGCATTGACCCCATCTGCCGAGCGAAAAATCGCGCCCACATTAAACAGTGAACGAACATTTTCCACAACAGCATAAATGGGATATCCATCGGGTTTGGAGAGCAAATTCATCACATACAAAAACGCAAGAAGTAAAAACGCTCTCGCGTTTTACTTCTCGCGTCTCACCTCTTATCGGTTAACCACTCGGGTAGTTCAATCCAGAAACACCCCATCCTGGAACGCTTCCTAATCTATATATTCTTCAGCGGGTGATTCCTGAGATTCTGTTGAACCATTGGATTTCGATTTCCCATTGATGCGGCTACGCACACGTTGAACGGTCTGTCCCAGACGCGTACGCGTATTTCGCCCCATTTCCGTTCCCAACAGAAATCCCACAACGGCGAGGCCAACGATGGCAAAGCCAGCAACAACCCCAATCCAAAAAAAATCGCGATGTACTTCTTGTCGTCGCCACATAATACGCTCCTTAGAAAAATCTTCGGTTTATCTATCGTTACAAAAATGACAGTCTAATTTCAACCATACACGACAGGAAGTCAAGAGTAAATAGACATTCAAGTATTTGACTTGTCAAATCGCGCACAAGCGTGCGAACCGCTTGAAACAATTTATAGCGCAAAAAAAAATTCTTCCTATCTTAAGAAACATGCCCAACACATGGATGCAAAAACTCGACCGTGCCATCGACGCTCAACGGCAAAAAATTGTACGCGTCCGCCGAGATCTGCACATGTATCCCGAACCCAGCGGTCGCGAAGTGGAAACCACGCGTTATCTCGTCAAATTGTTACAACAGACCAGATGCCATGTACAGATAGGTCCCAGAGGTTGTGGCGTTATAGCCGACAATACATTGGGAAACACGCGTATAGGCCTGCGGGCCGATATCGACGCGCTTCGCATACAAGATACAAAAAAAAACGTGCCCTATCGCAGTCGCGTACCCGGCGTGATGCACGCCTGCGGACATGATGGTCATACAGCCACCGTGCTCGGTGCGGTTCTGGGCCTTCTGGAATGCGACCAGGTATTGCCGTGGCCTGTGTACTGGCGCGTCATCTTTCAACCTGCTGAAGAAACCAACCGCGGCGCCAAGGACCTGATCGCCTTTGGTGCCCTCAAAAACGTCTGTGGCCTCCTCAGTCTTCACCTCGACCCCTCGCGTCCAGCAGGTACTGTGGGCATACGCAAGGGCGTGCTCACAGCCAATTGTGCCGAAATAGAAATTTGCATCCAGGGCCGGGGCGGACATGCCGCACGCCCCCGAGAAACGCGAGACCCCATCGCCGCTGCTGCCCAGGTCATCATTGCGCTTTATCAATCATTGCCTCGCAATGTAGATACCTATGACCCGGTTGTCATCTCAATTGGGCATATCTCTGCAGGCGAAAATCCCAATGTCATACCCGGCCAGGCTCTGCTCCGCGGCACCCTTCGCACCCTCAGTAACAAAACCCAGGCCCATGCCATGGATCACATTCTCAAGATTGCCAATGGCATAGCCAATCTCACCGACACGCAAATTGATGTTCATTTTCTCACTGGCCCACCATCGGTCAATAACGACCCCACACTCACAGAACTGATCCGCCAAAATGCTACCGATTTATTGGGTCGATCACACGTTCAGGCCATTGCCAAACCGAGTATGGGTGGCGAAGACTTTGCCAATTATCTCGACCATGTGCCCGGCAGCCTGTTTCGCCTGGGGTGCATGCCTGCTCGGGGAAGTGCCCCGCCTTTGCATGCACCCGACTTCGACATTGATGAACGCGCCCTGGTCATAGGTGCCAAAATACTCGCGCGTAGCGTCGTCAACTATTTCGATCCATCGCGGAAAAAGAATGGAGATTGCCATGACCCGACTTGAATTTAATCCCAGTACCCAACCCACCCTCGGCGTGGAAATAGAACTGGCTCTGGTCGATGCCAACACCATGGCTTTGTGCAGCAAAAATGCCGCGATTCTCAATCGCATTCCCGACGAATATGCCGACAAAATCAAGCCCGAACTAATGCAGTGTTATGTCGAAATCAACACCGATATATGTGAAAGTGTCAGCCATGTAGAAGCCGACCTCAAGCCAAAACTCCAGACGCTATCCAGCGTAGCAGCCGCCGAGAATGTCCAACTCTACTGGTCGGGCACGCACCCATTTTCCACCTGGCGCGAACAAAAAATCACACCCAATGACCGATACATGGGCCTCGTCAATATGCTTCAAGACACTGCCCGACAACTGGTCACATTTGGCCTCCACGTACACGTGGGCGTCAACAGCGGCGACAAAGCCATAATGATCTGCGACCGGATTCTGCGCTATTTACCCGTCTTGCTGGCGCTTTCTTGCAACAGCCCATTCTGGGAGGGTCGGGTCACGGGCTTGCACTCCTGGCGATCAAAAGTAATGGAGGGCCTCCCCACCGCTGGGCTGCCCCCCTTAATGCGCAACTGGAGTGAATATGTCTGGCTGATCAACCACCTCATCGACACCGGCTATATCGAATCCATCCGCGAAATCTGGTGGGACGTGCGCCCGCACCACGCATTTGGCACCGTTGAAGTCCGCATTTGCGACATTCCCGGCACTCTCGAAGACACATTGGGATTGGTCGCACTAATACAGTGTTTAATTTGCCACCTATCCGACGAAATCGACCAGGGAATCTATCAACGCGACAGCCACCCCATGCTCATCCGCCAAAACAAATGGCACGCCTCGCGATACGGCATCGAAGCACAACTGGTCGATTCCACCTCTCACGACCTCAAATCCGTCCCACAAATAACCGAGGAACTCGTCGAAGGCCTGCTCCCCATGGCCGAACAGCTCAATTGCGTGCATTTTCTCAAACACGTCCTCGACATGGCGCACCAACCCACCTGGGCACAACGGCAAATGGACCTCCTCGCCCTCACTGGCGATCCCGCCGAAGTCGTTCGCCGCCTGATTAACGACTCCTCACACTAAAATCGCTTCTCTGTTACGCCTTCTTCTTTAAGCTACTTGCCAACAGACTGCAGAAACTTCACAACTTCTGCGGCTTCCTTGCCTCCCTTTTTGGCATGGGTCATCAGCGCAATCCCGTGTGGGCCCTTTTCATTTACAACCGCGGGATTATCGTTCACCACCGCCTGTACAATTTCGAGCTTACCCAGCATGGCCGCCGCAAATAAATCAATGCGCGCGCCCTTGTTCAGCAAAAACTCGGCAATGTCCTTGCGACCCATGTGTGCTGCTGCGCCCAGTCCTGTTTCCCAGTCGCCGCCTCCCCAATCCCAGCAAGAATTGACGAGTGCCGGTTCTTTCTCAAGCAGCTTTTTAACACTGTCGAAGTCGCCGTGGGCATCTTGGACAAATTGGTTGACGAGTTCTGGTGCAATAGCAGAATTATTTTGTGACATGTTTTCCTTCCCCTCTTGTCGCGGTGCGGTAAAATATTTTGACGATCTGAAAGTTCAACAAATTGTAATAACATTTAACTGCGGATGCAACGAGAATGAAGGAGAATTTCAGCCATTGGAAGGATATATGATGACGGTGCCTGGCATTTTGAGCGCGATATTTGATGAGCCATCCTCAACCATCACCATTGTACTTAAATGGAGAAGCCAAATTATCTTGGCTACGCATCATGAACAAACCGAAACCAATGCCGAGTTGGCGTGTATTTTTTGTCTCAGCCTCCACAGATTGCGCGATCAACAAACAACCGATCAAGACCAAAACGATATACTTGACCATGACATCAACTCCATAATCAGTATCATGCTCAACTCTCCTCCCAATACACGCCTTACTTTGGTCGGCATCCATTACTGATCTATCAATCGTCATCATCGTCGTCATCATCGTCGCGCTCTAAAAAAATGATAATCTCAGAGCCATCCGAAGACCATGCGAGATATTCCACATCGTAATAGTTCTGCGTCAAGCGGACAGGATTGCTACCATCGGCATTCATCACATAGATCACATCATTATCTCCACGTTCTGACACAAAAGCTATCCGAGAACCATCGGGAGAATACGCCAGATATTCCACATCATCATAATTCTGCGTCAATCGGACAGGATTGCTACCATCGGCATTCATCACATAGATCGCATCATTATCTCCACGCTCAGAAACAAAAGCTATCTGAGATCCATCAGGTGAATACGCCAGATATTCCACATCGCGATAATTCTGCGTCAATCGGACAGGATTGCTACCATCGGCATTCATCACATAGATCGCATCATTATCTCCACGCTCAGAAACAAAAGCTATCCGAGAACCATCAGGTGAATACGCCAGATATTCCACATCGCGATAATTCTGTGTCAATCGGACAGGATTGCTACCATCGGCATTCATCACATAAATCACATCATTATCTCCACGCTCAGAAACAAAAGCTATCTGAGATCCATCAGGTGAATACGCCAGATATTCCACATCGCGATAATTCTGTGTCAATCGGATGGGGTTGCTACCATCGGCATTCATCACATAAATCGCATCACTATCCCCACGCTCAGAAACAAAAGCTATCTGAGATCCATCAGGTGAATACGCCAGATATTCCACATCGTAATAGTTCTGCGTCAATTGGAGGAGGCGAATTCTTGGCATCGTCACTGAATCAATAGGCGGGGGTGCTGGAGGAGATACCGGTGATGATATTCGTTTGTTAAAGTCTCTCACAAAGAGCAGAAAATCGGAAATTCCAATCGCACTATCGATATCCAGATCGTACTTCGTTTCGTACGTCCCATCACCTTGACGTGATCCAAATCTGGATACAAAGAGCAAAAAATCGGCAAGATTGACTATTCCATCGCCGTTAAAGTCCGAAGAAGGCGCGTTAGAAACTTGTAACGCAATGCGTATATTCAGGGCCATAGTCTCAATTTGCCCACCCCGGACAAGTTCACCACGCACCAGATGAATCTCAGCACCTGAAAACGCGGCTGTCGTGCGGAAACGAATAGTGCCCACCAAACCGCTGTTGACAGTGGCTTGACTACCAAGAGACGCAATGCCAATCCCCACAAAGGTCGGATTGGTACCTTGCTCTGAAAGCATCTGGGCACTGGGCAAAACACTTCCTGCCTCGAACCCTTCGTAAGCAACCTGACTCGCATCGTATTCAAAGCGCGTGGTAATGCCATTCACATTCTGAATTCCTCTACCAAAAATTTGAATGGCAATCACTTCATTTGCAGACACATTCAAAGATGTGACCGCTTGATCGCCCGCAGAACCATCTATGTCCAGCGACAGGGAAAAGTTGTTCTGTGCAGACAGAGATAGCGGGTAAATCAACAATGTAATCAGGAATGGAGTGGACAGAATCCGTTTCCACATGATTTCCTCCTTATCCACATATTCATCTGCGAATACTCTTGACCGCCCCCACATTTTTCCCCCACAACAAACTCAAACTGATGCTCAATTCGGGACCGCTAAAATTTTTGCGACCTCTTATTGGCTCTGCAAAATTTGCAATCAGATGATAGCCCGCGCTTGCGCCGAGCATCAAATACCTTCCGATGGCAAAATCAATACCGCCCCCCACATACGTTCCGACAGTGGCGTGCCCTCTCACCTCTTGCAACAATTGTCCTCTATATTCTCGGTCTTCTTCTTCGTCTTCTTCGTCTTCTTCCCGACCGTCTTCTTCGTCATCCTCTCGATCACCTTGCCAAATATCATTTTGCCAAACATCTTGCAAAAAATACGGACCCGCACTTGCGACAACATAAGGACGAAAAGGGGATGGTACCAAAGGCCAGTAGTAGCGCACCCCAAAAAGCAGGGGCATAACAATGACAACGCTCTGGGATGAACCCAGAGCACTCACATTGTTTTCGACCTCTGCAATCAACCCAGCCCATCGAACCATCAATGACAAATTTTCGTTTAGCTGATAGGTATAAGCGATAGACCCCATCAGATTCTCTACACTTTGCCGCAACAATCCACCTGTGTTTGTCGTAGATTCTCCGCCTGAATTCCAATATCCCCCGCGCAATTCAACCCGAGAGCGTTTTACACTATATTTAACCCCACCCCGAATTGTGGTGCGTTCTCGCACAATAATTTCAAAATGATCTTCGTCGAGTATCTCGCGTTGTCCCATCGCCAATTCGACCGTAGCTGTAGCCGATTGAATCTCACGGGCCATGTGAACGCGATACATGCCGGGTTCCAGCCCCAACTCAACGCGCCGTCCAGCGGGCTTGAACAACTCTACAATCAACTGTCGATTGGCATTTCGAATAAAAAATCGCCCCTGCAGCACCTCTGCCAAAATCAGTCCCGCCGACGTTTGCCGCACATCCGTCATCACCACATCGCCCGTACCCGTCATCTTAATATCATAAGCCGGATGCTGTGCCCCTCCTTGTGTGCGTTCCGTCCCCTCCAATGTATTTTGAAACGCGAAGTGATACGCCTCATTCAACGTAACGCGCCCATCCCCGGTCACATCTGCAGCACCGCGCAATCCCGACACCAGATAATGCGAAAAAAAAGACGCCCCAATCGCATCCGACTCCTGCGCCGCTTCATCTTCGGAACTCGACGTCAAAAACGCATACCCCCGCATATCTGACGACGCATCCACCATAAACGCTTTCTGACGTCGTCCGCCCTTCAATCGCGTAATTGCACCAGAAGCACAGGCATCCAAAATAGCAATATGCACTTCGGCTTCCATCCCATCCATTGCATTGCGAAGACGTGCATAAGAAAAAAGTGATTCACCCAACAGAAGACCATTTTCATCGGCGTGTCCCGAATAATAGATAATGACCTCTCGCCGCGCTGCTTCAGCAGATGCGACCCGATTGTGCAATGCTTGCAAAGCCATCTCAAGATCGTCAATGCGGGGATCGGATAACAAAACGCCAGCATCAACACCGCCCATTGTTTCCATGACCCGAACAAAATTTTGAGCATCTGATACAGCATATTGCAAAGTCTCGCGCTCTGCACCGCCATCATTGGCACCCACCGCCAGCACCCACCGCCGCACGCCATCTACAGCAAACAGGTCTTGAACAATCAGAACACAGAGCATACTCATAAGAGCCAAAATTCGACCAGGCATTGCGATTCTCCCTCCTTGGGCTGTGATCTAAAACGCCCGACGAAACCGCACCCAAACCCGCCAATCAACCGGATCGTTCGCATCCAGCGGACGGGCAAAAAACACGCGCAAATTATCGGTCTTTAAACCAAATCCCGCGCTCGTTACAACCCGTGTTCCAACAGGCTCTCCATCTGCAAACCACGCCTTACCCGCATCAAAAAACACACCAATGCCAACATCATCCAGGGGCCAATCATCCCTAAAATGGGCTTCACCATCAACCCAATAAATCGCATTAAACAACACCAGGCGATCTCCCTCATAAGCATTCAACCCATAACCTCTAAGCGAAGAAGGACCTCCGAGACGATAGAGAAATTGCACGGGCACACGTCCTCGTCCAGTACCCGCGCGAACGCGCAAATTCAATTGGGTTCCACGCCCCGCATACTGATAGCGGCGCACATCCAGGATATACCGTTCAAAATCAAAATCGCCCCCCAAAACACGACCTGCTTTCTCTGCCTGTGCCATTAAACGCCATCCCTGTCGAGACCGCCGGCTCGCACGACTATCTAACTGTATTGTACCCATTACACTGCGCATCTGCCCGGCCTCAATCTCAGGATTGGGTCGAAAATTCATTCGACTGCCCCATCGATCACCAAACAGATTATAGGAAACGCTATTGGGCATCGACTCGAACACATCTACACCCACTTGTGCCCGAACCTCTACCATACGGTCAAAATCCCGAAAAATATAAGTACTGACACCCTCCCGGCGATAATAGTCCCTAAAATCGCGTCGCAACAAAAAGGCAAAAATCGAATTTTCTATCTCATCAATTCGCCAATTATCCTGCGTATTCGTCAAACCGTGCAATTCAAAACCCAGCGCAACCATGTTGTCCTTTGACGCACCAGCAAAAGCAAACAACTCAGCACCAGCCTGATAATCCCATCGATTACTCCCAAATCCATAACCCACTTCGCCATAGTGCGCCACGCCGCGCGAGGTGCGATATTTTAATGGCAATCGCCAGCCAACAAAAACGCCATCCACCCGATTATAACGCACCAAAAAATCCTCATGATCTATGCGCCAAATATTCGAAAATGGAGCGATACGCGCCTTCCAAGAACCCAGGCGGTGGTGTACATTAGAGACAGACGGTTTATATCCGGGCAATAAACGAGCAATGCGATCAAACGCCTCCACCTCTAATTCTCGACCAACAGTTCCCATTTTATCAATTTGAACAACGCCTACCACATTGATCAGCGTTAAAGTGCCAGCCTTGCGGTCATGGACCATTGCAAACAAGCCAATAATATCATCCGCTTCCCTCTGTAAATACACCGATACGCGCTCGCGTTTTTTCCGTGACTGAACGATTATCTCCCAACCCATGGCATCTAAATATCGCGCAATTTTGTCCATACGCATTGCAATCGTATCAGCCGACAGAACATGGACGCGCACCAGCTTCAGATCTGATAAGGCTTCACCGACTTTTTTATTTTTTATTCTCTCAGCGATCTCTTTTATCATCAATTGTCCAATAGACACATCCACAGTGACATCTTTGGCCTTAAACACATCCAGTGCTTCAACCTCCACATAACCCAAATGGCTGGAAATATCTTGTTGTGCATTCGCAATTTCAGAAATGAAAAAACAAATGACAATCGCGTACAAAATCATTCGGTACATATTCCCCTCCGATCAGAATAACAACAAACCCAACCCCACGTTGTACTCCACCCCACTATAATCCGTTTGTCCATCCACCGGCACAGCAAAAGGCTCGAAAAACCGATTATAGCCTATGCGTCCACCCAGAACAAAAAACTTCATAAACGGCACATCCAGTCCACCGCCCCAATACAATCCGTTCACCTCATCGACATTCTCATCCAATACTTTACCCTTATACCGACCAACGCCTCCTTCGGCATAAGGACGCAGAGGTGAACGCCACATATTCAAAGGCATATAAATACGCAGACTGACCAGTTCAGATGACACGCCCGTTTTTGTATCGTCAGCAATCGAAAATCCCGAACGAGAATAATTGATCGAAACATGTTCTGTGGGCCAGAATCCAAAAATCCAGGCTTTGCTATCATCTCCCAGTTGCCAGGCCCCCCTGCTGCGTTCCAGACGCACCTTGCCCGATAGCTTGTACGGATAGCGATGTGGGGCAGATTTCCCGATTTCAGGCTTCCTCAACGCAGGCCCTCGGCTCGTGGTTTTTTCGCGCACTTGAGAGCGAAAATGCCGATTCTCAAGCAAAAATCGCTCACCCTTTTTCAACGCGACCTGTGAATGCAACAATTCCGTTCGCTGTTCAAAATGGATATCATAAATCTCGGGTTCTAATCCCAACTCGAGCGTTTGTCCTGCCGTCTTGTCCAACTCTGCCACCAGTTGCTCCTGAGAATTGCGCACAAAAAATCGGCCATTCAACTCATCTGAAAGAATCAAACTCGCCGAAGTCTCTCGCACATCGGTCATCACCACATCACCTGTACCCGTCATTTTAATATCATAAGCCGGATGCTGTGCCCCTCCCTGGGTTTTTTCCGTTCGCTTCAACGTATTGCGAAATGCAAACGCATACGCTTCGCTGAGTGTCACCTTGCCATCCCCAGTCACATCTGCTGCACCCCGCAGACCCGATACCAGATAATGCGTAAAAAACGACCCGCGAATGCGATCCGATTCTTGTGCAGCCTCATTTTCAGAACTCGAAGTCAAAAATGCATACCCCCGCATATCCGACGACGTATCGACCATAAAGGCTTTTTGCCTTTGCCCGCCTTTCAGGCGCGTAATAGCACCCGAAGCACACGCATCGAGCACAGTAATATGCACATCCGCCTGAACGCTATTCATTGCATCGCGCAAAGCGCGATAGGTCAACCGATCTTCTCCCAATAGCAACCCATTTTCATCGGCGTGCCCGGAATAATACAGGACAACTTCAATGCGACTTGAAGACTGGGATGCTTTTATGATCCGGGCTTCCAAATCCGCCAAAACCCGTTTAAAATTTTCCAAACTCGGCTCAGCCAATAAAAATTGATCCTCAGATTCAACGCCGCCCATCATCTCTAAAACACGAGCAAAATGTTCTGCATCCGATACGGCATAACGCAGAGGCGTGCGTTTCTCTCCACCAAAATTTGCGCCAGCCGCCAGCACAAAACGCCGCACAACTTGTGATGCCTCAATTCCCTGAGCACATACCAGCAGACCGATCCCCAACAGTACTGTCCATCGGCGCAACATCATTTGCCTCCCTTGTAAAGCGTAATGGCAAATTGCTCAAATTCACTTCCCACCCGCAATGAATCGAGACCGTCCTTTGCCGCTCGTGTCACATCGCGCACATCAAAAGACGTATCTGCTGTCAAAAAATAAAACCGTTCCCACTTTGGGGCATCATCCAGTTCGTAAGAATAATCCAGCGGCACGGGGTCGCCCTGCATCAAGCGCACAGCTCTTGTTCCCGATGCGGGCAAATGCCGCGTCACAGTGCCGCGCCCATCCACAGACACAATCACCCCAAAAGGCTTGCCCGCCGCGCGATAAAAAACTTGAATCAAATCGCCCGCATACGCCATACTGCTATCCGCCAACTGTTCAACCTCAGACGCCCTTTTTCGATACAATAACAAATCCGGCTTTACGCCTTTTAACCGAATGCCATCCATACCTTTCCGATCCCAGGCTGGCGGCACTTCAGGCCCCGGCAAATAGATCGAAAAAACAACAGCGAGCAACATCACAGCGGCCAATACCAAACGCGGACCGACTCCTCCCCACGATATACTCGGCACGCCTCGCCTCTCCAATCGACGCGCAACCCGCCGCGCAACCCAATCAGCCGGATAGGACTCGTGAATTTCTCGATCCGACCCTTCCAATGCCTTCAGGCGCGCTCTCAAATCTGGATCCTCATCCAATGCCTTTTGAATAGATCTCATTTCTTCTTCTGGCAATTCATCCAGTCGAAAACGCTCCAGCTTCCAATCACCGTGTTGTCTCCTCATAGTTCCTCCAACTTTTTCAGCGAATCTCGCAACCCCCGCAACCGCTTTCGCACCCCAGAAACCGACATCCCCACCTCCTGGGCGACTTCCGCCAATGTGAAGCCATCCACAAAATGCAAAACCGCAATTGTTCGCGTCGAATCTCTGTGCCGCGCAAAAAGCCGATCCAGCATCGCCCGGGCATCCAACCGGGATTCCGGATCTTCCATCCCCGCAATATGCATCAACTCTTCATCCCCTGGCAGATCGAGCCGTTGATCGCGAATGCAATTCAAACACACATTGGTCGCAATGCGATACAGCAAACTCGACGGATAGGTCGCTCTTAGACGATCCCGGCGTTGCAATACCCGCACAAACACATCCTGCATGGCATCCATGGCGCGATCTTCATCTCGCAACAACCTCCGACAGCGACGCAACACCATGGGACCGTATTTTTCATATAATATTTCGACATTCATAGACAACCCATCACTTTATCTCTATAACACATCACACACATCAAACTGTCACTTTTTTTTCAAGCACATGGTCGGAGTAGGCACTAAGTTTATACCTGACAAGGAAAATTTGGTTGCTTATTTTCGGTATCCTTTATAGATTATTTAGTCTATCTAACAATCCCCATCCCTCAAAAACAATTCCACAGGTCACAAACTATGAGCACCCTCGAAAAAAAAGGCGAAACGACTGGTGATACACCAGCCCAAGCCTCTTCAGACGACGCGCCCACTGTCGAAGAACTCGACAAAAAATACGCCGAAGACACACCTGATACCGAATTTGCTACACTGCTCAAAGAAAGCGATAAACAGAATTATCGCGAAGTCTCTACCGGCGAAAAAGTCACTGGAACCCTCCGCGAAATCGGTGAATCCACTGCTTTTATCGACTTTGGAGGCCGCAGTGAAGCATCAATAGACATTCAAGAACTGCGCGACGAATCGGGCAAATTAAGATACAAGACTGGCGATACTATCGAAGCCTTTGTCGCCAGCACCGATGGCGAAATACGCCTGACATTTTCGCTGCGCGTTTCCAGCCGTCAACTCCTGCGTCACGCACATCAAAACGACATGCCCATCGCCGGCAAAGTCACCGGCTTCAATACCGGAGGCCTTGTAGTGAATATCGGCGGTCTTCGCGCATTTTGCCCCATGTCGCAAATTGACACGGGATATTGCAATGATCCGGCTTCGTATGCGGGCCAGACCCACAACTTCAAAATAGTTGAACTGCGGGGACGCAACAATGTCGTTGTTTCACGCCGCGCATATCTTGAAGAAGAAAATCGCAAAAAAGCCGACGAGATGCGCCAACAACTCTCGGAAGGCGAAGAAAGAACGGGAATTATTACACGTATAGAACGCTTCGGCTCTTTTGTTGACCTCGGAGGCGTTGAAGGCCTGGTACACGTCTCGGAAATCAGCCACACCCGCGTAGAAAATCCGCGCAGTGTCTTAAAAAAAGGCGAAGAAGTACGCGTCAAAATAATCGGCCTCAAAAATCTTGGCAAAAAAAATGAGCGCATATCGCTCTCCATCAAAGCACTGGAAAAAGATCCCTGGGATACGGTAGCAGAGCGCTACCGATCGGGCAGCATTATCACGGGCAAAGTCGTTTCAATCCAAAATTTCGGTGCCTTTGTCGAAATTGAACCCGGTATTGAAGGGCTGATCCACATCTCGCAGTTCGTCTCGGGAAAACGCATCTCAAATCCCAGCGAAGTCGTTTCAGTCGGTCGTGAAGTCAAAGCCTTGATCCGCGAAATCGATTCGAAGAAAAAACGCATCTCACTCTCCATGCGTGCTGTTGAAGAACAAGATAGGCAAACCGCCGAAATTGAAGACATGGCCGCATTCAAATCCAAACAAACGCAAGAGTCACAAAGCGACAATGCCATGGCAGACGCCCTTCGACGCGCAGGACTGGCCTGAGCTATTAAAATTCAGCGGTCAGTTTTGCGCCATCACATCTCGTGGGGTGATCGTTAAAAACTGACCGCTATTTTTTTATTTAAAATGTCTAAAAAAACCGACAACAACGCGCTCCTGAAGGACGTTCGATTTCAAACCATGCGCGGGTCTGGCCCCGGCGGTCAACATCGCAACAAAGTTGAAACCGCCGTACGCGCAATCCACATACCCACGGGTATTACGGTCATCGCCACAGAACACCGCTCACAACACCGCAACAAACAACTCGCCCTCGAGCGTTTGCAAAACCGCCTGAACGAGCGCAACAAAAAACGCAAACCGCGCATCAAAACCCGCCCCAACCGATCTTCAATCGAAAAACGCCTTGAAAAAAAACGCCAGCGCTCAGAAAAAAAACGCCAGCGACAACGTACAGCGTTCAGTAATTAGCTGCCAGCCTCTGGCTACCCCCCTCCAAAATGATCATAACCCAGTTGTTCTAATGGCACGCGCTTGCCATCCTCACCTTCTATCATCACACTGCCATCGCTAGCCACAATCTCGCCAATGCGACAAATCGAATACGCCAATGCCTCCACCTTATTGACCTGTGTTTGAGACACAGAAAATAGCAACTCAAAATCTTCCCCTCCAGTGAGTGCAAGATCCAATTTCTCTTTACCACTCACTTCACAAAATTTTATAAACGCCCGCGACATGGGAATCGCCGCTGCCCGAATCACAGCCGACACACCACTTTGCTGGCAAATATGGCTCAAATCCGAAGCCAATCCATCCGACACATCGATCATCGCTGTCACTGCTCCTGTTTCCGCCAACGCCTGTCCCAAATCCAACCGAGGCTCAGGTCGATAATGCCTTTGTAACAGCGCGGTTCGCACCTTGCCCGGCAGATCGACATCACCCAATATCACCCCCAAACCACCCGCAGCATCGCCCAACGTGCCCGATACATAGACGGCATCACCCACTTGCGCGCCAGACCGATAACACACCTGATCTCGCGCCATCTCACCCGTAAGCGTCAAACTCAAAACCAGCGCACCAGACGTGCGCGTTGTATCACCACCCACAACAGCCACATCAAACCGATCTGCACAGGCAAAAAGCCCGTTGTAAATCCGCTCGACATAACCCGCATCACAATCACCCGACGCGCTAACCGCTACAACAGCATCCGTCGGTTTCCCGCCCATAGCGGCCACATCAGACAAACTCGCGGCCAGTAATTTGTACCCCACGCCTTCTGGCGGTGCCTGTGGCACAAAGTGGATGCCCTCAACCATCGCATCAACCGTCACTAATCGCACGCGCTCCTGCCCGGCAGCCATAACAGCGCAATCATCTCCAATCCCACACAGAACCCGATTGCGCTGTGCGTGCGCGGCAATGCGATCAATAAAACCGAACTCTCCTATGTCTTTAAAACGATCCATAACCCTGCCGTGATGATGGGCGAGGCATGCCTCGCCCCTACAACAACGGGCGAAAAATTTTTCGCCCCTACCATTTCACCCTTCACACTTCTTCCTTCACACTTCTCACTTCCCCCCTCGCCCATGCCACAACATCTCGATATGCCACATCGCCCCCAAAAATATCCAGCGCACTGCCAATAGTCAGATCTACTCGCCCCAGGCCCAGCACATTGACGCGGTGCAAATCCGACAACTCTCGCACCCCACCTGCATAAGTTACCGGCACAGGTGACCATCTGCCCAGCATTTCCACCAGAGGTTCTTCGACACCTGCGCGTTTGCCCTCTACATCAACCCCATGTACCAAAAACTCAGCACAATAACCGGCCAACGCGCTCAATATCTCCTCGCCGACAGTCACATCCGTAAATCTTTGCCAGCGATCCGTTACAACAACATAGTCATCACCGCGTTTTCGACAACTCAAATCCAGAACCAAACGCTCTCTACCCACAGCCCGTATCATCTCATCTAATTGCGTCATATCAATTTGCCCATCGCGAAAAACATAAGACGTCACAATCACATGGCTCGCGCCCGCGTGCAAAAATTTTTCCGCATTGTGCGGCGTGATACCCCCACCCATGTGCAGCCCCCCGGGAAATGCCTTAAGAGCATCCAATGCCGCCGCATCATTGCCCGGGCCAAGCGCAATCACATGGCCCCCCAAAAATCCGTCCTCGCGATACAACCGGGCATAATCCGCAGGAGAGCGCTCGGTTTCAAAATTCGTCACCGCGCGCCGGGTATCCCCATCGCGCAACGTACCCCCCACGATTTGTACAACCCGGCCATCTTTCAAATCAATACACGGTCTGAATTTCATGTGATATACCTGTTTATTTTCATAATGGGGTTGCTAACATAGCATATATTATTTTATTTTTATATCAATATCAACCGCAATCATCCCCAGGAGAATCCATGCAAGATCCCCGACTTGAAAAACTCGCCGATGTCTTGATCCGCCATTCCACAAAGTTACAAGCGGGCGAAACCGTCCTCATTCAGGGCTACGACATGCCCGAAGACATGATCATTGCACTCATTCGCAAAGTGCGCGAAGTTGGCGGTATTCCCCTAATATCCATTAAAAACAACCGCATCCAACGCGAACTCATCCATGCAGGTGATATAGCCACCATGCAACAATCAGGCGATTATGAAGCCTACCGAATGAAGCGCGTACAGGCCTACATTGGTCTGCGCGGCAGCCGCAATATCTCAGAATTATCAGATGTATCCAGTACCGCGATGGATATCTACGAAAAACACTGGCTCAAACCCGTGCATTTTGCCATCCGAGTACCGCATACCAAATGGGTGGTCTTGCGATGGCCCACGCCTTCTATGGCACAACAGGCGCAACAAAGTACCGAAGCGTTTGAAGATTTTTATTTCGACGTCTGCACGCTCAATTATGGCAAAATGGCCGAAGCTGTTGTGCCCCTTAAAAAACGCATGGAACAAACCGACCGCGTGCGTATCACAGGAGTCGATACCGATCTGTCCTTTAGCATCAAAGACATACCTGTCAGACCGTGTACGGGGCTTCGCAACATCCCCGATGGCGAGTGTTTCACCGCGCCGGTTAAAGACTCTGTAAACGGTCACATCCATTTCAACGTCCCCACCATCTATCGCGGCACGACGTTTTCAGACATCAAACTAACCTTTCAAGCTGGCAAAATCATCGACGCGACCGCAAGCGACACTGCCAAACTCAACGACATTCTCAACACAGATGAAGGCGCGCGTTATATTGGTGAATTTGCCATCGCATTCAATCCCTATATCACATCGCCTATGCTCGATATTCTCTTCGACGAGAAAATATCGGGATCATTCCACTTTACACCTGGCAATGCCTATCCCGATGATGCCGACAACGGCAACCGCTCTGCCGTACACTGGGACATGGTATTTATCCAAACCCCCGAATACGGCGGAGGAGAAATCTACTTCGACGATGAGTGCATTCGCAAAGACGGGCGTTTTGTCGTAGAGGACCTCAAAGGTCTAAACCCCGAAAACCTCAAATAAAATAGCGTTCACCACTACCCATGACAAAAACTGAACACCCCATGCAAACCCTTACCCTCTCCATCAAAGGCATGAGTTGTGCCGCGTGTGTGGCGCGGGTTGAAGATGCCCTCCAAACCATCCCCGGCGTCGCAGATGCCCACGTCAACTTTGCCACCCATCGGGCTACGGTTCATCACAAAGCCGTCCTATTAGACACGCTCGTGAATGCCGTCTCCAATGCCGGTTACGAAGCCTCTTCTCACACTTCTGAAGACGCCGAGCAGATCGAACGCACAACCGAATATCGCAATCTGCGTTCTCTGTTCATAACCGCTGCAATCCTCTCCGCGCTCATCATGGCAACCGGCATGACCCGCACCCTCTGGGGCGCAAACATCTCCTCCCATTACATTCACATATTGCTCTTTGCATTGACCACACCGGTTCAATTCTTATGTGGCTGGCGTTTTCTCAAAGGGGCATGGGCTGCACTGCGCCATCGCACAGCCGACATGAACAGCCTGATAGCTGCGGGAACCCTCACCGCTTATTTTTACAGCACCGCGGCAACCTTTGCCTCATTTGGCACCCAGAATATCCAGACCTACTTCGACACCTCCGCCATGATCATTACCCTTGTCTTGCTCGGTCGTCTGCTCGAAACACGCGCCAGAGGCCAAACATCATCAGCCATCCGAAAACTCCTCGACCTGCGCCCCAAAACCGCCCGCATCGTCCGCAATGGTCGGGATGTTGAAACCCCCATTGAACACATCCAGGTCGGCGATCACATTCGCGTACGACCCGGTGAAAATATCCCGGTCGATGGTCTCATACAAAACGGACAATCCGCAATTGATGAATCCATGCTCACAGGTGAATCCCTACCCGTTGACAAACAGCCCGGCGACAAAGTCATAGGCGGCACGCGCAACACAACCGGCAGTTTTATCTTCGAAGCAACACAGATCGGCGCCGATACCGTCTTGTCTCAAATCATCGATCTTGTGCGACAAGCACAGGGATCCAAAGCACCCATACAAAACCTCGCCGACCGCGTCGCCAGCATCTTTGTCCCGACAATCTTCGCCATCGCCCTGCTGACCTGTACCCTGTGGTGGATTTTTGGCTTTGGGATCGAAACCGCCCTCATCAATGCCGTGGTCGTCCTCATCATCGCATGCCCTTGTGCAATGGGCCTGGCCACGCCCACTGCCATCGCAGTCGGCACAGGACGGGGCGCGCAACTCGGCATCCTCATAAAAGGAGGCGATGTGCTCGAAAATGCACACCGCCTCAATGCCATTGTCCTGGACAAAACAGGCACGCTAACAGAAGGCAAACCCACTGTCACCGATATTATCCCCGCAGAAAATTACCACCCCGACCACATACTCACACTCGCAGCCTCTGCAGAAAAAGGATCGGAACATCCTCTTGGCGAAGCCATTGTTCGCGCCGCACAAAAAGCCAACCTCTCTCTGCATCCAACCACAGATTTTGAAGCCAAACCCGGCGTTGGCATCGCCGCTACAATTGACGGACAGCGCGTCGTGCTCGGCAACTCAGGCACCATATCCGATCGCGCAAGATATCCAGCAGAAACACTCGAAGCCGAGGGCAAAACCGTCGTATTTGTCACCGTCGATCATCAGCCCGCGGGCCTCATCGCCATCTCAGACAACCTGAAAGCCGACGCCGCCCAAGCCGTTCAAGACCTCCAGCATCTGGACCTTGAAATCTCCCTCGTGACAGGCGACAATGAGCGCACGGCCAAAGCCATTGGACAACAGCTCAACATCGATCAGGTCATTGCCGAAGTTCTGCCCCAGGACAAAGCTCAAAAAATCGCACAACTCCAGAACAAAAACATGAACGTGGGCATGGTCGGCGATGGCATCAACGACGCACCGGCACTCGCTCAGGCCAACGTCGGCATCGCCCTGAGTTCGGGCACAGACATTGCCATAGAAAGCGCGGGCATGATTCTCATGTCGGGCAACCTATCGACCATAGCCACATCTATTCGGCTATCGCGGCAAACCATGCGCATCATTCGCCAAAATCTCTTCTGGGCATTTGCCTACAACACCCTCCTCATTCCCATCGCAGCCCTGGGTCTGCTCAATCCCCTGGGCGGTCCCATGCTCGCCGCAGCCGCTATGGTCCTCTCCTCTGTCTCCGTTGTCACCAATGCCCTGCGCTTAAAACGTTTTTCTCCGTAATATCCTAATACCTCTTCGCATAATTTAATATCCCGCGCAAAATTCGATCCGCATCGGAATCGCGTATCTTGTGAGAACGCAACGCCCATGCTTCGCCTTTATCGTGTACATTGCGTATCTCCACCAGAATTTCTGCCTGCGCCAGATTGCCCCGCAACACCGCCAGATTGCGCCCACCAATTTGTGCCGGCACATCTGGCAGATCGAGTGCCCTTTCCATAATTCGCGCAAATGACCGGGACCGAGAATCGATCTTCCCGCGCCTGCTCCAATAAATAACCAGCGGACCCTTTGGGCGAGTGGGCGTGTTGTCTGCATGCAACGATATAAACAGAGTCTTCCCGCGCCTTGCAAAGAAACGGTTGGCTATTTTTACCCGTTGTACAATATTGTGAAGCCCCGGACGCACTGAAAAACTATTTCTTCTATTGACACTTACATCGTTATAGACTTCGTTTTGTTCGTGTACAAACGTCCTTGCAGGCGGATTATTTTCCCGAATGAGATGATTTGGACTAATCACCGTCATCTCCACCTCGGCACCTGCAAGCCTCAGCTTTTGGTACAAACGCAACGCAATATCGTAAACAAATTCGTCTTCAACCACATAAACCGAACGGTTGTTACCATCTAAATTGGAAACAATAGCACCCGGATCGCGTCCCCCGTGCCCGGGGTCGAGCACAATGCGCCAGCCCCTCAACGTCTGTGATCTGCTATCTCGACGCATAGTAATATTAGCATTAAACACGCCCATCAAATTTTGGGCATTCCTATAATCTTCAATTGGCTTTTTGGGGGGCACTTCCCGATATCCCCGACTGCGTTGCACAGCGGCTTTGGGACGAGAAAAATAATACGGTCCATTATCCATTGCGATCTTTTGCAGCCGAGTTCGTATCTTTAACCTTTGTCCCACATAAATGCGATCCGATCTAATGCCATTGCTTCGCTTGAGTTCGGTCACACTCATAGAAAATCGCGCGGCGATTTTAGAAAGCGAATCTCCCCTTCTCACCACATAGTCCATTTCTACATGGCTAAGAGAGGGACGGGTGCGAGCCTGTTGCGCTACATAAGCGCGAGTGCGCAGCTTTTGTCCCGGATAAATTTGATTCGATCTCAATCCATTGATCCGCTTGAGTTCGGTCACACTCATAGAAAATCGCGCGGCAATTTTAGAAAGCGAATCTCCCCTTCTCACCACGTATTCTACCCCACTGGAGGAGCGAGTGCTACGCCCTTCTGAGCGAATGAGCAGTCTTTGCCCGGGATAAATGTGATGAGATCTCAACCCATTGCTCCGCTTAAGTTCAGTCACACTCATGGAAAACTGATCGGCAATTTCCCACAGAGAATCTCCCCGTTGCACCACATAAGTCTCTGTTAAAGCAGGCGCATGTGCCGCACACGACAACAAGAGGCAAGCCAATAAAGACACTCGGATATATCGAAACATTATAAAAATTCAGTATATAGGGTGAAAAAGTGATGTCATTTGAGACCAACTTGCGACAAACCGATAGATAATAGACCTTTTAGAAAAAAAAGACAAGATAGGACCCTCTAAAAATATCCGATCAAAAATGGAAAATTTGGTCTCTTTCGCCAGAACACATGGGAATTTTCACCAACTTTATCGACCTGTCCTATTTTAAAAAATATCTATGTATATAAAAAACAACCTTTAATATAATATCGCACTCCTGGCATAGACTTTGCATAAAAAGGGTGCGTCAGCAAAAAACATCAGAATCCCCATAAATGCAGCACCTTGTGAAAGGAGCAGATCATGGCACGCGGAATTTTTTACAGAATGGCCGACATCGTCAAAGCCAACGTCAACGACCTGATTACCCGCGCAGAAGACCCCGAAAAAATGATCCGCCAGATGATTCTGGAAATGGAAGAAGCCGTCAACAAAGCCACTGCCTCGGTCGGCACGGCTGTTGCCAATGAAAAACGCCTGGAAAGACAGTATCTCGAAAAACAAGATCAGATCGAAGCCTGGCAAAAAAAAGCCGAAATGGCCGTTGAAGCTGGCGAAGACGACCTTGCCCGACGCGCGCTCGAGCGCAAAGCTGCAACCCAGGAAGCTACGCACGACCTTGAAGTAGCCCTCGAAGAAAGCCGTAAAACCTCATCCCAACTCAAGCAACAACTCACCCAACTCAAAGCCAAACTCGACGAAGCCCGCACCCGCCAGGGCACCCTGATTGCTCGCCGCCGTGCAGCAGAAGCCCGCAAGCAAATCGCCAGGGGTCTCTCGGGAGTGGGCGACGACGCATTTTCGAGCTTTGAACGGTTCCGCCAGCGCATCGAAACCGAAGAAGCTGAAGCCGAAGCCCATCAAGAAATGGCGAGTGCCGACCCCTCTCTGGAAGAAGAATTTTCCAAACTCGAGCGCAAAAGCACAGTAGAAGACGAACTCAGTGCACTGAAAAAGAAAATGGGACAAAAAGATGCGTGACCTGGAAAAACTCGCCGATGAAATCGCCAGCAAAATTGACCGCGCGGTCAACGATGCAGAGCGAAAAATAAAAAAGAAATGGAAAGGGAACTGGGAGGCGCGCGTTCACAGCGCAAGCAGCGATTTCCAAATCAATTCATTCAAGCGAGTGCCCGACCGCCTCTCTGATCTCGCCACCGATGGGAGTTGTGCCATGCGTTATCTCTTCGCTTATGGTTTAATAGGAATGGCCGCACTTATGGGATTTTCCGGCCTCATGCTCGTACTCATGGTATTGATACAACATCCCCCCTGGGTCGATGGCACAAACCCATTCATGCACGAAGAACTCAGTGGTGGCCTCGCTCTAATCATCATCTCTCAACTTATATGGTGGGCAGGTCGCCGGGTCAAAAGATCGGGAGACAAAAAAGCACATGCCAAAAATCAGCACCGCATACTCCGTCTCGCCCGGGAAAAAGGAGGCAGTCTCACCGTGATAGAAGCCGCGACAGATACCAGAATAACGGTTGAAAAAACCGAAGAAATCCTGAGAGAATTAACCATAAGTGGTCATGCGGAAATGCGAATCTCAGATTCGGGAATGGTCGTTTACCATTTTCCGGAAATCGAACGCTGGGATGAAAAACACCGCGCGAGACCCGTGGATGAACTTTAATGTGTTTGGGAGGGAAAAATAATGTTTGAAATTGGAATCATGGTTGCGATAATCATTCTCGCATCAGCGGCATACAAATACATTGAACGCCGCACCCGAGGATCCATCCCCAGCGATGCAGAAGAACGCATAAACGCGAGAATGGACGAACTCGACCGCAGGCTCACGGATATTCAGGACGTCATGATCACCATTGACGAAAAACTCAGCAGAAAATAAGGGAGGGGTAACATGACTAATGTTATTGGTGTCACTATTGGTGGCATATTGATGATCATCCTCGTATCAGCCATTGTATCAGCGGTACACAAATACATCGATCGCCGTACCAAAGGGGCCATCCCCAGCGATGCGGAAAAACGCTTGAATGAGCGAATGGACGAACTCGACCGCAGGCTCACAGACATTCAGGATATTCTAATCACTATTGACGAAAAATTCGACCGATCACCCATTGCGCGCTAACTTAAACCAGAAGGGAGGGCATCATGCGTATCTTTCTTACACTCACGGTTGGTATCAGTCTGATTATTCTTGCAGGCGGTACAATTGCCTATATCGAAAACCCAACATTTGGAGGTGGTCTCATCCTGGCGGCGGCCTGGATCGCCATGGCTATCATTACCATTGTCGCCCTTGTATTCACATTTGAGTCAGAAAACCAAAAAAGAAACAGATCGACAAAAAACAACAACCTGTCTGAAAAACTGACAAAACGCGTGAAAGAACTCGAAAAACGCCTCATCGACCTTCAAGACATCGTCATCACCAACGACGATAAACTCGAGCGTCTTAACAACCAATCATCCGTTGCGCCATCTCCACCTCCGCAGACCATCTCGGATTGACGGACAACCTCACACCTCCTGAAAAAAAGGATATCCCATGTTGGCAAAACTCATAGGCATCGTACTCATCATCATTGGCGGCATTTTCGCCATCCAGGTTCTCTTCCCGCTCATCGGCTCTCTATTTGGGCTACTCTTTCTCCTGCTCAAACTCGCCATCGCCGTTATATGTATTGGGATCGGTTACCGCTTGATCAAAAGAGACTGACGGAAAAATCCGTCTTGTCACAAACAATAGAATAGTAATAAACAAATTATCTTAACGAATGGAGAAAAAAGTGAAAACACAGGATCAAAACCTGATTCGCGCATCCCTCTCGGGCGACAGCCGAGCCTTTGAAAAACTCTACCACAAATACCAGAATCAAATCTACGGCACCCTCGCACAGCGCATGTCAGACCGCGACACCATTGACGACCTGATGCAAGACACATTTTTCCGCGCCTATCGCTCGCTCCACACATTCAAAGGCCAGGCAGCATTTTCGACCTGGCTCACACAAATAGCCCTCAACGTCTATCGCTCACACCTGCGCTCGCAGCAAGTTCGGCAAAACTGGGTCTATCAAACCGAAGACCCCGAAATCGTTCGCAACGTCATCCGCGACATCATCCCCGGCACACTACCAGACCAAATAGTAGAAAAACGCGAACGCATACAATTGGTCCACAAAAGCATTCAAAACTTACCCGAACGCTACCGCAAAGCCATGTGGCTGCGCTACGTCATGGACTGGTCCTACGAAGAAATCACACAGGCACTTCGCGTTCCGCTTGGAACCGTGAAAACCTGGCTGTGCCGCGCCCGCCGTCAACTCAAAAGCGAATTTCGCAAACTCGGCCTACAACCCGGATAAGAAATAACCCTTGCTTTTCGCCCTTTGCATAGACAAATTTAAGAATAACAGGTTCGCGCGTCGCCGTTTCCTGCTTTTCCATCCAAAGCAGTTGATAGAACGCGCAATCGATTTCTGGAGGTTAATATGCAGGCATGGTGGTCAGAACTCGCGCCTCTCAATCAGGCATTCTATGGCTGTGCTGTCTTCTTCACCCTTTTGTTTCTCTGGCAATTTATTACGACACTCATCGGCCTGGGCGATTCCGCAGATGGCCTTGCCGACGACTTCAATGCCAACGATGCAGGACCAGATGTCGATAATAGTCCTTATGATCACGGTGTCGCAACCTTTCAACTGCTCTCACTGCGTTCTGTGATCGCCTTTGGCATGCTCTTTGGATGGGCCGGCGCACTCTATCTCGATCTGGGTCTCTCAATCGAAGAGTCGGTTCTTCGCGGCCTCGTATGGGGCGGCGCGGGGATGGTCCTGGTTGCCTACTTCTTCTACAAAGTGCAACAACTCTCCGAATCGCATAACCGAAACCTATCGTCCTGTATTGGCAATGAAGGCGAAGTCTATATCGACATCCCCGAAAATGGCGCCGGTCAAATCCGCGTGATGGAAAGCGGAGCCGTCAACTACATCTCTGCGCGCAGCAAAGGCGGACAGTCCATCCAGAACAAGACGCCGGTTCGCGTGCTGCGAACACTCGACACAACCACCGTTGAAGTCGAACCCATTCAATCCTGAACTTAAAGGAGGTTCCATGCCCACCGAATTCATTCTCACCGTCATCCTGGCAGCCGTTGTACTTCTGCTATTCCTCACATTCATCTCGCGCTACAAGCGCTGTCCATCTAACAAAATACTCGTCATCTACGGCAAAACAGGAGGTGGCTCAGCCGCAAAATGTGTACACGGTGGCGCAGCTTTTGTCCTGCCCCTATTGCAGGACTATGAATACCTCGACCTCGAACCCTTTGTCGTGCCCATCGACCTGGACAACGCGCTTTCACAGGAAAACATCCGCGTATCCGTGCCCACCACAGTCACAGCAGCCATCTCCAACCAGCCCGGCATCATGCAAAACGCGGCCATTCGCCTCCTGGGCCTTTCCCGCGATCAAATTCAGAGCCAGGCACAAGACATCATCCTCGGCCAGATGCGCGCAGTCATTGCAACCATGCAAATTGAAGAAATCAATCAGGACCGACAGGCATTCATGACCAAAGTAAATGATGCCGTCTCCACTGAAATGGAAAAAATTGGTCTGGGCGTTATCAATGTCAACATCAAAGACCTCGACGACGAAAGCGGCTACATCAAAGCCATCGGGCAAAAAGCAGCAGCCGAAGCCATCAACCAGGCCTCTATTGACGTGGCTGAACAAGACAGGCATGGTCAGGTTGGCGTGGCCGAACGCGCGCGCGATCGCCGTAGGGAGGTCGCCGCAGCCGAGTCAGAGGCCGACGTCGGCGAAGCAGAAGCAACGCGAAACAGACGACGACAAGTTGCCGCACTCGAATCCGAAGCCGAAATTGGCGAAGCAGAAGCCGGGCGAGACAAACGCCAAAATGTCGCGGCTCTCGAAGCAGAAGCCGTACAGTCAGAAACAGAAGCAGAAGCAAAAACAGCCGGCTATCGCGCAGGACAACGCGTTGCAGAAGAAGAAGCGCGGCGACAAGCAGAAGAAGCGACCAAAGCCACTGACGGCGCCATTCGCGTCGCGCAGGAAACCGCGGAAAAAGCAGCCGAAGAAGCCCGAGCACTGCGCGAAGAAGCGCGTTTACGCGCAGAAATTGTCGTTCAAGCAGAAGCTGAAAAACAACGCCAGGTCGTTCAAGCAGAAGCCGAAAAAGAACAGCGACGCCTTATTGCCGAGGGTGAAGCCGCCGCTATTCTCGCACAAAAACAGGCCGAAGCTCAAGGGACTCAGGCCATACTCAATGCCAAAGCCGAAGGATACAGACAGCTCGTTGAAGCCTGTGGCAGCAACGACCAGGCAGCAGCGGCCTTCTTGATCATCGAACGCCTCACCGAAGTCGCCAACATCCAGGCCAAAGCCATCAGTAACTTGCCCATCGACAAAGTAATGGTCTGGGACAGCGGCAATGGCGAGAGTGGCATGTCCAACCTGGGACAACGCCTCATGGGTGCCATACCGCCCATGCACGATCTGGCGCGTCTGGCCGGGCTTGAATTGCCCGAATTTTTGGGCAAAATGAACGGCGAACAAGCGTCTGAGGAAAACGGCAAATCCGATACCTCAGAAGACGCACAGACATAGCCTACAACACGCAAGTACAGCCATGGTCAACACCCTGAACACAACCACCGATCTGGAAGCCCATTTCCAAACGGCGCTGCAACACGCACGCGGGGCAGCGCCGGGGTCAGACGACTACAAAAAAGCGGTTGAACACCTCGAATACATTTTGTCTGTCGATGACCAGAGTGGGGAACAAGCCCTGATTGATCGCGTCTGTTTTTTGTTGGGCAGCCTGCTCGATGACTTTCCGGAAAACGCATATCGAGCTATTGCCGTTTACCGCCGGGGTTTAGAAGCCGATCCACTCTTTGCGCCCGGGCACAACAACCTGGGCGTTTTGCTCATGCAAAATGGGCAAATTTTATCGGCACTTGGCGAGTTTAAAATCGCCATACACCTCGAACCCGATTACATGCTGCCCTATGGCAATCTCGCCCGATTGCTCTTTCACCACATGAGTTCGACACAAATGGAACGCGAATACGCAAGCATCACCGAAGAATTTGGCGTTAGAGCACCGGGCATTCTCGCGCGGCTCTCTCTCGAACTCATAGACCTGGGACGCGCACAGGTCTATGAAAGCCTCTACACGCACGGCCATCGCATCAAAAACCTGATGGGCCTCTCCGGCAGCCGAATGCGCCGCGCCATACGCAATTTACCTCATACCGACGGCCTGGATGATCTAAAAGACATCGCACACGAACAAGAACACATCTACAACCAATGGGTTGCCTACTTGCGGTCTATGAAACAAGACACCATGAACCCCGCGCTGGTCGATGTGCCCCAACTCATTGCAAAGATGACCCATAAACTCTCTGCACGAGCAGGGACAAAAGAACTCGCCTTTGCCGCCGAATCCCATGTACCTCAGGTAAAAGCGGACGCAGGCATGTTATCTGAAGCCGTCACAAACCTGACCCTCAACGCCATCGAAGCCATTGAAGATAATGGCGTGGTGACAGTACAGGTCGGCGCCGATACAGAGCGCAGTTCAGTATATATTGAAGTGGAAGACAATGGTCCCGGCATTCCCGAAAATTTGCAAACCCGCATATTTGACCCCGGATTTTCAACCCGGGAACGGGGCAATGGATATGGGCTGAGTATATGCTCTCGCATTGCTGCAGCACACCGCGGCACGCTGCGCGTAATCAGCCGGCCGGGCGCAGGCGCGGTTTTTCGCATTGACCTGCCCGTCGATTTTGAAGTCACAACACAACAAGACGACAGCATTGGTCTGCAACACAGCGTACCCGACACCTCGCGCGATCCAATAGCTGAAGAATTTATTCAATAATACCCTTTCCAATATTCCTCCCATGACCGAAATTATCGTTGCAGACGACCAGATCGAAGTCCTCGACATGCTGATTCGAAGCCTGCGAGACGACACGCGCACCGTCCATGCCTTCTCTACCGGACGCGAAGCCCTAACATATCTGCAACAACATCCCAATCAGATTGGCCTGGCGATTCTCGACCTCGATTACGGCCCCAATGAACCCGATGGCCTCGAAATTTTACCGCAAATGCTCGAATCGGTTCCCGACCTGCCCGTCATTATGCTTACCGGACAGGGCACAATAGATACTGCCGTAGCTGCATTGCGACTGGGCGCCACAGACTTTATTGAAAAAGACTTTTATATCGAAGACAAAATCGAACTCAGCCTTGAAAAACTCGACCGCGTATATCAAGCACTCAGGGAAAATGCCCAACTGCGGGCCGAAGTCCAGGACCTGGGGCGCGAAAACCAATTCTACCGGAACGAATTTGGCAAGCGTTATCAAATCATCGGCTCCAGCCCCAAACTCCAGCAAATTCTCCAGCGAGCGCAAACCGTAGCCCCCATCCCCCGGCCTGCGCTCATCACGGGCGAACCCGGCACGGGCAAAGAACTCGTCGCCGCTGCTATCCACTATGGCAGTGACCGCAAAGACCGTCCCTTTGTCAAAGTCAATTGCGCTGCCATTGCCGACCAATTGCTCGAAAGCGAACTCTTTGGACACGAAAAAGGGGCTTATACGGGCGCGACAGAAGCCCGCCCGGGCAAATTTGAAGCCGCGAGTGGCGGCACCCTATTCCTCGATGAAATTGGCAATACCACGCCCGAATTTCAGCAAAACGTATTGCGCGCCATTGAATATAGCGAAATTCAGCGCGTGGGCAGTGCGACACCCACCTTCGTCGATGTGCGCGTTATTGCCGCCACAAATACCGACCTCGAAAAGGAAATTGCCGAAGGCCGATTCCGTCAGGACCTCTACGACAGATTGCGCTTTGAAGTCTTGCACATGCCACCATTGCGCGAACGCCGCGAAGACATTCCCACGTTAGCCGATTATTTTGTCGCGCAAATCGTTGAGGAAGTACCAGGCCTTCAAAAACGCAGTTTTTCCGATGCGGCAACAAAACGCCTGATGACATATAGCTGGCCGGGCAATGTGCGCGAACTCAAATTTGCGACCGAACGCGCAGCCTGTGTCGCCCGTGGACCTGAGATTGAATCCGGCGATCTGCCTCCCGAAGTTTCTCAACAAGCACCCCAATCATCCGAATCGAGCGACGGCTTTGAATCACAAGTGCAATCCTTTGAAATGAGTCTATTGCGGCGCATTCTCAATAAAGTCTCCTGGAACCAGCGCGAAGCCGCCAAACAACTCAAACTCAGCTACGACCAATTTCGCCACCTGTACCGCAAATACAAACTCAACAAAGAAAAACCCTGATTGTTATGGCTCTCGATATCCCCGTTCGGGCAAATCTCCAATACCTTCGCTGTCTCAACGACAGCATATCCACCTGGGCGAGTCATCTACCCATTTTGTGTCTCGCTTCATTTTTGGCAATACTTCTGAGTGTGATATCGGGCACTCTGCTCTTGGGCAGCTTATATGCTGGCTCTGCCATCATGATCTTGCGCGCGCAACAAGGGGAACAACCCTCTATGCGAGATCTATTTGGACAGATCATTCGTTTCGTCCGTTTTTTCTCGATGAACATTTTTATCTTCCTGTTTTTTATTCTCGGCTTCGTTCTCATTGTAGCGCTGGTTTTTGTGAACAGTGATTTCTTTGCATTCCTGCTCAATGCATTCAAACAGGTCGTTGCCCGGGAAACGACCTGGAATATCCCCGCTGCACCAGAAAACATTGGAAGATTCTTAGAAGACAAAAATATCATTTTTTATGCCGTCATTCCGGCAGCTTGCCTCTTATTTTTACCCGGCCTCATTTTTGTTGTCAAATGCTTCTACATCTATCTTCTGGCAGCAGACCGGGGGGTACACATCGATGAAGCCTATGTCGAAAGTCGCAAAGCCGTTGAACGCTACGGTTTCTTTCGCCACTGCGCGCTTATACTCACCGCGCTCGGAATTCTCGTAGGCTCGGTCGCTCTCGCCAGAGGTATCGCCGACAATGCCTTTGCCACATTCTGTGTCTTCACCCTCTTTCAACCCATCGCACTCGGGATTTTTGCATCGGCCTACAACCAGACCCTCTGCGAAGAAGCGCGTCAGTGGGAGAGCTACAAACAACAATTTTCGGAAATGCGCGATGAGTTGCAAACAGCGCACGACATGCAAATGGGTCTATTGCCGCAATCCAGTCCTGACCTGCCGGGTTTTGCACTCGACGGAACTTGTATTCCCGCCAACAGCGTCGGTGGGGACTACTATGCGTACCGCTGGCTGGATGAAGACAAAACAAAACTCGGCATCGTCGTTGCCGATGTCTCTGGCAAAGCCATGGAAGCAGCCGTAACCGCCGTGCGTTTCAATGAAATGCTCCGCTATGAATGCCAAAATCGCATTGCGCCAGCCGATATTCTCGACGGTCTTAATGACTCATTGGAAGGTCAAATTGACCAGGCTACATTTATCACCTGCTGCATCGCTGTGCTCGATGTACCCACCGGCGAAGTCACGCTTGCAAGCGCAGGACACTGTCCACCGATCCATATTTCCAATCGCTCTCAATTTATCGACCTCGCGGGATATCCCCTTGGCATCCCGGCACTTGTGCGTCCCCAAACTCCCTATCGCGTTGAACATTTAACACTCGCGCCCGGTGATCGCCTCGTACTATACTCCGATGGTGTTGTCGAAGCCCAAAATGCCAAACGCAACTTCTTTGACGACGACCGATTTATTCGTTGCCTCGAACGCGCATCCATAGCTCAGAAACCCACAGACCTGATTGCCGACCTCGTCGCCGATGTCAAATCTTTTATTGGCAACGCGCGGCGCACCGACGATATAACCCTCGTTATTCTCCAGCGCGATTTATCCCTTAACTCCTGACCCATCTCATGATGACCAACGACCGCTTCATACTCATACACTATCACGAAATTGGCCTCAAAGGCAAAAATCGAGGCAGATTTGAACGGCGTCTGATGACCAACATCACCCGTGCACTCAAAGACGTACCCTGTGGAAAACTCGAGCGTCTATCGGGCCGCATGATGCTCGCACTCACTTCAGAATCGCCAATAGATGTAATCCGAGAACGACTCTCAACAGTCTTTGGAATCGCCAACTTTTCCGAAGCAGTCTTGGCAAAACGCAATATCGAAGCCATTCGAGAAACAACCTGGAGACTTGCACAAAAAGCCGATTTCGAATCCTTCAAAATTGTCACCAGACGCGGCGACAAAACCTTTTCTCTCAATTCGGATCAAATCAACCGGGATGTGGGCAAACATATTCAAACCCTGTCGGGTGCCCGCGTCCTGATGGACAACCCGGACCTCATTTGTTTTATTGAAATTGCCCCACAACGCATATTTATCTATGCTGAAAAAATTCCTGCCCCAGGGGGTTTGCCCGTCGGATCTAATGAAAGCGCAGTAAGCCTCCTATCTTCGGGCATTGACTCACCCGTGGCTTCTTACAAAATTATGAAACGCGGTGTCAAACTCACTTATGTGCATTTCCACAGCCAGCCTTATACCAATCGCAATTCACAGCGCAACACCGAAGACCTCGTACGACTCCTCACCCGACATCAATATGTGTCTGACCTTTACCTGGTGCCATTTGTCGAAATTCAACGCCACATCATGACGCGAGCACCTGCGAGCTACCGCGTTATTCTCTACCGCCGCGCCATGCTGCGCATTGCAGAAGCCATAGCTGAAAAAGTAAATGCTCAGGCACTCGTCACAGGCGAAAATGTCGGGCAGGTCGCCTCGCAAACCCTGTCGAACATGCGCGCTATTGAAGAAGTGACCCCACTGCCCATCTTGCGTCCATTAGCCGGTGACAACAAAGAAGAAATCATCAACGAAGCGCGGCGCATTGGCACATATCAAATCTCCATTGAACCCTACGAAGATTGTTGCTCTGTCTTTGTACCCAAACACCCCGAAACGCGCGCCAATTTAGAAAAAGTCCGCGAAATCGAATCCACGCTCGACCTCGCCCCCCTCATCGCACAAACCCTTGAACAAACCGAACGCAAAACATTCAAGTTTTAGCGTACTCATCTTGCAATTTCCACCTTCTTGTGCCACACCTCCAGCCCCTGATATGCTTCAAAAATCGCCTCAATCAAATATCGAATCACCGAGCTAAAATAGCGTCCTCGTCTCCACGCCACACCGACCTCGCGGCTAAATGCCACCCCCTCCACATCCACCACCCTTAACGCCCCGGCATCCAGGGACTCCTGCACAGTTAGCATAGGCAAAAACGAAATCCCAACACCAACCTCCACCAGCTTTCGCATCGCCTCTGGGCTTCGCATCTCCATCACCACGCCGGGAGACACGCCTGCTTCGGCAAATCGCTCATCCACAATTTTGCGCGATATGGAATCCGTATGAAACAAAATCAACGGCTCTTGCACCACCTCTTGCAAAGTCGCGCTTTTTCGCGCGGCAAAAGGATGGGATGCCCCCACCACAAGCGGCATAGAATCCCGATAAATCGACACCGTCTCCACACGCGGATGATCATAAGGCAGTGAAATAACCGCAAACTCAGAGCGATTCATCAGCAGATCATCCACCAGATAACGCGACGGCGCCACCTGTACAGACAGAGAAACATCGGGATAAACGCGCATATAATCCTTCAAAATATCCGGCAACAAATACGTCACAGCCGCATCAATCGCGCCAAACTGAAATCCCTCTCCCGGCAACACATCGCGCCGCTGCAAGTGGTCTTCTACCTCTTCGACCAGATCCTGAATCTGCATCGCATAATTCACCAGCGTGCGCCCTTCCATTGTCAGTGCCACACGCTTGCCTCCCCGGTTAAAAAGCTTCACACCCATCATCTTTTCCAATTCAGCAATACCACTACTCACCGTTGGCTGTGTCACATGCATCTCCCGTGCTGCCTGGCTAAAACTCCCGGTTTGTGCAACAGATAAAAAATAGCGCAAATGATAAAGATTCATATCTCGCTCCTGTTCGGAATGCAGTCCATAGATTTTATCTATATATAATATAGTAATTATTGATTTGTCTAATAAGAAAAAATCACAGACATTTTGTCTGACAATACCTTAAACACCTTTCTCTTTAAGGAGAAGCGCCATGTCCTCCAAAGTCCGAGTCGCCATCATCGGCGCAGGCAACTGTGCATCCTCCCTCGTACAGGGCGTCGAATACTACAAAAACGCTTCTGAGGATGAGTTCATCCCCGGATTGATGCACCCCAACCTGGGCGGCTATCACATCCGCGACATTGAATTTTCTGCTGCCTTTGACGTCAATGCGAAAAAAGTGGGCAAAGACTTGAGCGAAGCCATCTTTGCACATCCCAACAACACCATCAAATTTGCCGATGTCCCCCACCTCGACGTTCCCGTTTACCGCGGCATGACCCACGATGGCCTGGGAAAATATCTCGATCAAGTCATCACAAAAGCCGAAGGCGACACCGTTGACATTGCCGAAGTCCTCAAAGCCACGCGCACCGATGTCGTCGTCAATTACCTTCCCGTGGGCAGCGAACAGGCCACCAAGTGGTATGTGGAACAAGTCCTTCAAGCCGGATGTGCCTTCGTCAACTGCATGCCCGTCTTTATCGCCAGTGCCGGACACTGGCCCGAGCGCTTTGAAAAGCGCGGCCTGCCCCTCATCGGCGACGATATCAAATCACAGGTCGGCGCCACAATTACCCACCGCGTGCTCACCCGCCTGTTCCGCGAACGCGGCGTCAAACTCAGCAAAACGTACCAACTCAATTTTGGCGGCAACACCGACTTTTACAACATGCTCGAGCGCGAACGCCTGGAATCCAAAAAAATCTCCAAAACACAGGCCGTCACTTCTCAACTCGACTACGACCTGGGCGAAGACAATATTCACGTTGGCCCCAGCGACCACATCCCCTGGCTGGAAGACCGCAAATGGTGTCATATCCGCATGGAAGGCGAAACCTTTGGCGGCGTGCCACTCAATCTGGAACTCAAACTCGAAGTCTGGGACTCACCAAACTCAGCGGGCGTGGTCATCGATGCAGTCAGGCTCTGCAAACTCGCCCTCAACCACGGCCTCAAAGGCCCCTTGATGGGACCATCGTCTTACCTGATGAAATCGCCGCCCAAACAATTCAGCGACGATCAAGCGCGCGAAATGACAAGCGATTTTATTCGCCAATACGGCTTAAAAGAGTAAGCTTTCTCCACCAACACAGTGCTTGTCATTTGGCAGGCACTGTGTTTATATTTTAAGCGACCCCGGGCTTTTGCTCTCGGTCGCTTATTTTTTTGACAATACAATCCACCAGAAAGACAACCCATGGAAAATGTGCAAAAACTAAAGCATCACGACATTGAAACATACACAGAACGCGTTAGAAACGGACCCTGCTTTATATGCGAAATGCTGGCAGGCAAAAACCCTCATCACATAGTCTATCAAGACGACTTTGCAGTTGCATTCATGAACAAGTACACGCGGCTATACGGATATGTCCTGGTGTCTCCCATCAGACATAGAGAGCATGTAACGAGTGACTTTAAAAAAGACGAATATTTGAGAATCCAATCCCTCATATACGACATTTCAGAAGCCATCAAAAAAGTCGTCAGAACAGAACGGATGTATATCCTATCTCTTGGGAGTAAACAAGGAAACGCGCATGTGCACTGGCATATAGCTCCATTGCCCCCCGGAGTTCCCTACGAGAAACAACAGACTAAGGCCATCAGCACACGCGAAGGGATTTTGGATATTTCCAAAAGTGAAATGGAAGCACTCGCTGACCAAATACGAAGGGCAGTGGAGGGGTAACTGTATCAATATGATAATTTCTTGACTCTTGATTGCATCATAGTAGATTTACACAATGGGAATGCCCGTATTATTTTGTCGTTCTAAAATAATTGCCGGAGGTAAGCTATGGGACACACCCTTACATTCGAAGTACCAGAGAAAGTGTATAATTCGTTGAGAAAATCCGCGGCACATATTGGGCAACTCCCAGAAGTTTTAGCTGCTAATCTCCTGGCTGAGGCAACTGAGCGTCTTGAGAATGACCCATTGGAGGAATTTATAGGGACATTAAAAGGCTCTATTCCCAATTGGGCAGATCATCACGATCAGTACATTGGCAAATCCCTAAACGAGATGACAAGGAGTGGACTCTTGTAGATTGCTCGAGTTTCGTACTGATGCAAGAGCGTCACCTGACAGAGGCATTTACGACAGATCATCACTTCGAACAAGCAGGTTATATATGTTTGTTGAAGCCATAATATTTTTTTTATCTCTCCTCTCGTAGCATTTCTTTATACCCAACCACTTCTCCTCTGAAGATCGCATCCCTGATCGTCACATCCGAGCAGGGCCGACGCCATCGTGCGATCTGCTCAGGAACACAAAACCATGATCGTGGATTAATCCGCAGATGGACGCAGATGAAAGACAAGGGACCAAGCTACTTGCTTCACTACTGGATTACTGGCGTTGTGCCTTCGGCGTGGCGGCTAACACCCTGCCGCAATGACGGTAGCTTTTAACGTCTCACATTTTACGTTTTACCTTTTACCTTTTTTAAAGGAGACCGTCATGGACAAAGTTCTCATCATCGTTGGAGACGCCACAGAAACCGTCGATACGCTATACCCATTTCTCAGGATACAAGAAGACGGATTTACCCCCGTTGTCGCCGGTCCAGACAAGCGCCGCTATCAAATGGTACTCCACGAAATCTCCCCCGGTTGGGACATCACCGAAGAATGGAAAGGGTATTCGATCAATGCCGACATCGCCTTTCGGGACGTTGATCCATCCGAATACGTCGGCATCTTCTTCTCTGGCGGACGCGCCCCCGAATACATCCGCGACGACCCCGACCTCATTCGCATCACGCGCTATTTCTTTGAACACAACAAACCCGTTGCCAGCGTCTGTCACGGCGTTGAAATCCCGTGTCGCGCGGGCGTAGTCAAAGGACGGCGCATGGCCTGCGTTTGGAAATGCCAATTTGACCTCGAAGTCTGTGGCGGCATCTTCGTCGATGAACCGTGCGTCATCGACGGCAATTTGGTCAGTGGGCGCGTGTGGAATGACCACGGACAGTACATGAAACACTGGATGAACCTGCTCATCAAAGAGCGCGAAAAAATGAAAACCCGCGACTCAGTCGCCGCTGATTAGACGAATAGACGAACCCCGCCCCACCACCTATCGTGTACTGACGAGGAGTAAGTGTATGATCATCTCAGACCTGCGGAAAATTGAAGGCCGACAATTTCCCGCACGCAGAAGAACACAGCCTGTTGCAGGTGCTGGCACCCCCATCCCCACAGAGGAATTCTCCGTTGGCTATGTCACCTTTGAACCCAACGGAGGGCAGGTGCCCTGGCACAATCAGGCACAGGAAGAAATCTACTTCGTCATCGAAGGCGAAGGCGAAATGTGTCTCGGCACTGAAAAACAAACCCTGAAAGCCGGTCAGGCCGTGTACATTCCCCCAGGAGAATACCATCAACTCACCAACACGGGAGACGTACCCCTGAAAATGATCTACTGCTGTGCCGCAGGCTTCATCGCACATCCCCAGCAGGAAATGACCGGCACCCTGCCAAAGGCAGGCATCGACGTTCCTCCCCTGCCCAATGGTGCGCAACCGCAACAGACAGCCCCTCCATAAATGCGAACAAGGACGGACCAAATGCCAACTTCACAAACATCATCCCCCCGCCTGGGCCGCTTGCAACCCCGCGGCACGCGCCGTCTCATCTACGTCAGCGATCCATCAAACACCACCAGCCACCTCAGCGTTCCCGCGGCCAAACCCGAAGAACTGCGTCAGATCGTCCGCAATTACGCCTCCGCGGGAAGTATCGACACCCTCGTACAGGAAATATTCGCCGAAGCAATGACCATGTTCTGGCGAACCGACAAATGCCCTTACGACATCCGTCACCAGCACCAGCGCCTGATACCCATAATGGACACGGGCACCATGCCCGTCGAAGTCTATATCGACGAATGCCATAAGCAGGGCATGGAATTTATCGCTGGTTTTCGAATGAACGACCGCCACGGCCACCACACGGAATTCTTCAAAAAACTCTGCGACGAAAAACCCGAATGGGTACTCAGAGAATACAAACCCTCCACCAGACGCGCACCGCCCGAAAACCGCAAATACGGATGCTCCTTAAACTATGCCATACCAGAAGTACGCGCCTTTCTCCTCGCCATCATGGAAGAAGTCGCCAATCGCTTCGACATCGACGGCATGGAATTTAACTTCACGCGCCTGGCAGAATGTTTTCCCAGAGCTGAACTATCACACAGCCACAGCACCATGACCGGCTTTATCCGACAAGTCCGCAACATGCTGGATAATGCCCGTTCCCCGACAGGCAGAGAGCGGAACCTCATCCTCGGCGTTCGCGTACCCCAGCAAATGGCGGGCTGTAAAAAGCTGAGCTTAGACGTACCCACCTGGATCAAAGAGGGCCTGATCGACTATGTCGCACCTGGAGATTTTGGATTCACCGACTTCAACGAAAAATACGAAGACTTTGTATCAATAGCCCGGCAACACAACTGTTATGTCTATCCTCAAGTGCAGCCCAGGCTCAGTATCGATACAGAATTCCTCATGGACATGCCCCAATACCGCGCTGCATTGCAAAACTTCTATGCCGCAGGTGCCGACGGATTCTCGACCCAAAATTACTTCTTTCACTGGGGACCTCAGTTTGAGCCCCCGGGAAATAGTGGCGCACAAAACCCCGCAATGTATCCAGCGGCGATGAACGACCTCAAAGAATTAAAAGACCCTCAAAGCATCGGCCCAGACCGACACTACACATTCCGTTCACTCTGGGCAAATAGCAAAAGTTTGGGCGAGGTCTATGAAAAAGAAGAACTTGTCCTCTCCCGCCAAAAAACGGGACAACGAGACACCTTCAGATTTCGCCTGTGTGAACATCTCCCCTCAGAATCCACTCCCTCAGAAAACGCCCTTACTTTCTTTGCACAGGGCTTGTCAAAAGACGACGCTCTCACAATCGACATCAACGGCGCAAAAATCCCATCTCAAAATTTGACATGGACCTGGCCCAATGACGACCAACCCCCATCGTGTACAATCGCGCTATCAAACCCGCCATTTATTTATGGCGACAACCACCTGGGCCTGACCATCGCAAAATCCGTGGAGAATATCGAAGAGGATATCATCGTCGATCACATAGAATGCCTGGTCCAATCCCAAACTGACGACCAATAGCCAGCGATCAAATACAAAACGCCCCGCCCAAAAAACAATGGTCAAAGCGGGGCTTTTCTTTTTATCCTGAGATATGTATCTTAATATAGGATTCTGGCAATACCCTGAACAAACACCACGCAGCATATATCCAACTTATCAATCAAACCTGCCATGGCTTTCAAAGTAAAAATCAAAAACATCGGCAAACTCGAAGATGCAGAAATCAGCATCGGCCAATTCACTGTATTTGCGGGACCAAACAATACGGGAAAGAGCTTTGTCTCAAAACTCTTGTATTCAATATTCAACGCAATGAATGTAAACCCTGTCGAGACATATCTAAACAATCTGGTTGGGCCTGTTTATCGCAACTTGATGATAGTGACGAGGCCAGATCGAGAGACACGTTCTGATAAAGCTACAATATCATGGTTATCTGGAATGAAAAATGAGGCTGAAAAATTAAAAGTTCTCATTAAGGAGGCTTCTATTGACCAGTTGGATGAGATTATATCTGCCCTTATCAGCCAGACAGAAAAAGTGCAAGAAATAGCTGTCGATATTCCCAAGTCTCTTCTAAAAAGAATAAAGGGAGAAGAGATGGATAGACAGCGGATAGATTTGAACACAGGGTTGAGAATCTCCTCTTTTAGGCGGACAGACCTGGACATCGTGACAAATTTATTATCGGAATTAAAAAAGAAACTTCACCAAACAAATGCAGAAAATTCTATTTTTGCCGGTATATCGTATCAAATCAAACAGAATTTGATACGGAATTTTCAAGTGCCAAATGTTTCTGATCTAATAAGAGAAGAAGAAACACCATCAGAGATCAACGTTGAGAATTTTGGAGCATTCGGATTCTCGGACGAGGAAAACGGATTTGAAATAGATATATCTTGGGAACAGCGATTGCAACAGTACTCCAGAGTAATCTATCTGGAATCACCCGTTTACTGGAAATTGAAAACCGCGTTGGAAAACACCAAGGATAACGAACAGCGATACGGGGATAACAGAGAAAGACTCAGTGGTGTTCCAAGATATTTTTATGATCTTGCAAGCGCATTGAAATTTGAATACACTGGGAAAATGGCCTTCCCGGATGTATATGCAAAGTTGACTGGCAAAAATGTCATGGGGGGGAAAATTGCAATTTCCGAGACCGGCAATTTATCCTTCCATGAAAATGGCCGCAATTTCTCATTGCCTGTCACAGCTATGGGAATCGCCAACCTCGGCATCTTGGCATTGTTGATTGAGCGCAAGGTACTGGACAAAGGGACATTTCTATTTATTGATGAGCCAGAAGCGCATCTGCATCCGGCATGGCAGGTCGTCATAGCTGAGGCATTATTTGAGCTTGCAAAAGGAGGAGTAAACGTCGTGATTGCCACGCACAGCGTAGATATCCTCAAATGGCTGGAAGTCCGCGTGAAGAAGAACCCGGATGATGAACAACTCATTGCGCTCAACCATTTTCCTGCCAATGACAATAATGTCGAAGAGGATTTTGAAACAAAGATGGGAAAAATTATGTACGAATTGACCAGGCCGTTCTCCGATCTGTACATCGAGGGGATATGATTGACCTCGAAAAATTCCTGGAACCGATTGAACTCGCTGGTACACCTCTTCAAGACCACCATGCATATCGTATGGATTACAAACAATCACGTCCTGATATGAGGCTTGAAGTAGGTTTAGGCACTTGTAATTGCTGTGATTATTTTATGCTCAGCCAGGACGATACTATTATCTTGATCGAAGAAACCAGGCTCATAGATCAGCACAGGGATTTGCAAAACGAATATCATTATCTTGAAAGCACCGACCAAAAGCAATTTATCGACAGGTACATCCGACAAGAAAATCAATTAAAGGCTTATGGGTCAGCGCTTGTATTATGTCGCCTATCTGCGGTATGCCAAGACGCAAGAGATCTTCTGGGAACAAAAAAGTACAAGTTCTGGCTCATCGTCAGCGGCATGAATGAGACACAGGATGCCATATTTTTTAATAATCTGAAAATTGATTTACTCAGCAACCTCAGAAGTGTCTTATCACGCCAAATTGTCGATGAGGTCGAAATTTTGCCGTCCGATGAATTTGTCGGCAAACTATCAGAACATACAATCACTTCTTGAATTACACTGACATGTTCAAAATCTGATATATCGTGGATTACTTCGTCAGGCCTGCGGCGTGGCGGTTCAACATCATGTTGGAATGATGACTAAAAACCACTGGATTACTTCGTTGTGCTGCGCGTGGCGGCTTACACCATGCCGCAATGACAAAGAAAGAATACGCCATCCACGAAGCTGCTCACAGGCCATAACACGCCACAACAGAAAGGAAATGACATGGATACACAACCAGGCAGACAAGATCGGGTTACATATCCGATACAAGACGATGTGCGGCTGGACGTCTATTGGCGGAATGACCGCGCCGGTTACGGACCCGCAGCATCTGTGTATGCTTATAATCAGGAGGTTTTACGTCTGGACTGCTTTGGAGAAGCAAAAAAACACGGAGGAAAGGGCCACTGCCACATCAACCTGAAACAGACCCGTGCAAGGCAGTGGATGTATCCCCCCGGAACGGTACGAGACCATATCGGGCACGCGATACACGACCTGACACACAACCTGCGTTTTTGTCTCTCGACAAATGTGGATGAAAGGATTCAGCAGATCGAAATCAATCAGGAAACACTACAGCCGATTGCCCAAGAGGTTGAAGCAAAAATGCTGGCATTTGCAGACAAGCTCAATTTGGAGTAAACGCCCCCACAGAGCAGGCAGTCACCCAAACCGGGAGTTATCTATGGGCACCCTGCACGGACATATTATTGACAGCGCGACAGGCGAACACATCAACGCAAAAGTACACGTCCTGACCGCCAACGGTCGTTTTTGCCACCCGCGCGACGCCATGCTCAAACGCGGACCCGGCACACCCTTCTTCTTCTGCGATGGCGAATTTGAAGTTCAAGCCCCACGCGGGCGCACCGACATATTGGTCGAACGCGGCACGGAATACGAACCCATCCGCACCGTAGTCGAAATGCCGGAAAACGGCGTCAAAGACATCGAAATCACCCTCAACCGCTGGTATATCCCGCAGGAAAACAACTGGTATCCGGGCAACACACACATCCACTACGACGAAAAAGAAACCCGTCCTGACGACCGTCTATCCATTGACTGTAGCGTAGAAGGCTACAACGTCACCGTCGTAAGCGTCCTCGACAGAAGGCAACTCCCCTACGCCAGCAACAAATATCCCATCGGCGTAATGAACGAATTTACCACCGCACACCACGTACTCGACATCGGCGAAGAAAACCGCCACTACGGCGAAAACTCGCCCTGGGGATTTGGATATGGACACGTCATGTTCCTCAACATCCGCAACCTCATCCAACCCGTCAGCCGCGGCCACATCCTCACCGCGCAATTCGACCCCGACTATCCGCCGCTGTCCTTTTGCTGCGACGAAGCCCGCGATCAAGGTGGTATTGTAATATGGTGTCACAACGGCCGCGGCATGGAAGCCCCCATTGCCGCAGCACTGGGCAAACTGGACGCCTTCAACCTGTTCGACCCCTTCTGGATGGACCCAGAATACGACCTGTGGTACAAACTGCTCAATTGTGGCATCGCCTTGCCCGCCTCCACTGGCACCGACTGGTTCGTCTGCTCCAACAACCGCGTCTATGTCAACACCAAAGGCGCATTCTCCTACGAAAACTGGATTGCCGGTATGAAATCGGGCAACACCTTTATCACCAATGGCCCCGCCATTGACCTGAACGTAAACGATCACCCCATGGGCGCCACAGTCGAATTGCCCTCTGGCGGCTCGCTCGACATAGAATCCACATTCACATCCTATCACCCCATTCACTGCGCCGAAATCGCGATGAATGGGCACATCATTCACAGGGAAAACTATCCCGAAGGCAAACGCGAGGGCGCCATTCGCCATCGGGTAAATATCGACCGCGACGGCTGGGTCGCCGCCCGGCTGTGGGGCAACCAGCGCGACAGCTTTGACCAATCGATCTACGCGCACAGCAGCCCGGTTTATTTTGCCTGCGGCCGTCCACCTGCCGAGCGCAATGAATCCGCGCAGTATTTTCTCAACGGCATCGAAGACGCGCTCAAATGGATCGACACCTATGGCCGCTACAACACCGACCAGCAACGCGAAGAAGTCAAAGACCTATTCCGCCAGGGACGAGAAGCGTATGCGAGTCTGATAAAATAATCTCAGGGTCTATTATCGAGCATCGAGCTTTTCAAACCACTCATCGCAGTCTTCTAATGCCGTAGCAGGTTCTTCTGCATATGTGAAAATCCTGGCGATTGATCGCCACAAAAAGAAACGATAGCCATGCTCCAGATTGAAATTCACTCACCCGCCCTCGAAAAAGAGGTGAAAGCCCTGATTGACGCGGGGCTTTATGCCGACTCGCATGCATTGATGACCGATGCCCTTGAAAAACTGGTCACTAATAAAAAGGAATCTCGCCTTGATGCCGCAATTTTGCTCTATCAACAACATGAAGTGACACTCGCCAGAGCCGCAGAATTGGCTGGAATCCACCGTTTTGAATTTGAAGCTATGTTGGAAGCGAAAGGCATCTCGAAAATCGTCGAAGTCGATGAAACCGAAGCTTTGTGAGCGGGCGTTTCGCTCATCAAACGACAGCGTCAAAGGGGCTTAGGGGTGGTTTTTATCGATACAGATGTGCTTTCCATATTCTCTAAAATTCAACAGCTTCCCTTGTTGTTTACCGTCTTTAATGAGGATTCGCTCAACATCTCCGCCGCTGTAGAGAACGAATTAAAAACAGGCATCGCTAAGGGATTTGACTTTGCACAACACATCATGGCGTTGCATTCTCAAGGGCGAATCGCAACATATCATCCGACGGCTGTTGACCAAAGGTTCATGGCGACCTTGCCCTGGACGCTTGGTGCAGGTGAGCGCGAGTCAATGGCGATTTGTAAACGGTTGAGTGCCATTTTTGTTAGCAACGAGCGGCGGGTTAAACATCACTGCCTGGGAAACGGAATAGATTGCGTCAACTTGACTGAAATTTTGCGTGCGCTATGGGAACATGGGATTTTGATGCAAACCGATGTGAGGAAGGTCATTACTGAAATTGAGACAAAAGACAATCTCAAATTTCGAACCACAGACCCAATTTTCAAATAAGCCCAAACATACGCTCGTCGTCCGCACCAATATTGAAACCCCTGAATCGGAAGATTTACAATGACCGAAGACGAAAAATATCTCTTTGACCTCAACGGGTATCTCGTCGTTGAAAACGTCTTGACCGAAGACGAACTCGCCCTGGCGAACGAAGCAGTTGATCGCCACCTCGACAAGGGGCGTGTTCGCCCGAGAGAACAGCGTCTTGACGGCGACTCACCAGCCCTTGAAGGCACGCATGGTCGCGGCGAACTGGGCAAACTTATCCACTGGGACGAACCCTGGTGCAATCCCTTTCGCGACATGCTGGCGCACCCCCGCATTGTGCCCTATCTCAACGAAATACTCGGCAAAGGCTTCCGCATAGATCACCAGATGTTTCTACTCTGGATGGACAAAGGTGCAGAAGGCCATCGCTTCCACGGCTCCTCTGGACCCGGATTTGACCCCAACCAGTATTATATATTCAAAGATGGCAAAATGCACAACGGACTCACCGTCGTCTCCATCCAACTCACCGATGTCAACCCGGGCGATGGCGGTCTCTCCCTCATCCCGGGATCGCACAAAAGCAATTATCCCTGTCCGCAGGAAATGCGCCTGTATCAAAAACACCAGGAACACATTCGCCAGATCACCTGTAAGGCAGGCGACGCAATCATCTTCACAGAAGCCGTCACACACGGCACCCTGCCCTGGACAGCGGACCATCCGCGGCGATCAACGCTCACCCGCTACACCGCCGGCAACATGGCTTATGTACGCGCCTACGACACACCCGAATGGGCAAACGAACGGCAACGCGCGGTCATGGAACCGCCCTATCACACGCGGCTAAATCGCCCAACACTCGAAGAATGATCAGGTCTGGGCGTCAGCGAAAGAGTACATCCCGTATGAAACCAATAACGAGAAGAGCACTCATCCGTTCCGGCCTTGCCTGTTGCGCGATCGCCCCCTGGTTGAAAACTCTGATAGCGGTCGCCAACACCGGCCAGCTTGAACCACAAACAAGGAGGCACACCATGACACAGACATCATCTGGCGTGACCGACACCGAGATCATACTCGGCGTGTCCGCAGCGTTCTCCGGTCCGTCCCGGGGATTGGGCATCGAACTGTATCGCGGTGCCAGTGCGTATTTCACACACATCAATCAACAGGGAGGCATATCGGGGCGCAAAGTAGTTCTCAAAACCTATGACGATGGCTACCAGCCCGACCCCTCCGTCAAAAACACCCTGCAATTGATGTTGGAGGACGAAGTATTTTTGCTCTTCGGTTATGTCGGAACCCCCACCGTAACCCGCGTACTTCCCATGCTCAAAAAATTCCAGGATAGAAACATCTTCCTATTCTTTCCATTTACCGGCGCGCAACCCCAGCGAGAACCGCCTTATGGCGACTTTGCCTTTAATCTGCGCGCTTCCTACCGCCAGGAAACCGCCGGCCTCGTCGATAATTTTGTTCGCATCAACCGAAAACGCATTGCCGTATTCTATCAAGCCGATGCTTATGGTCGCAGCGGATGGGCAGGCGTAAGAAGTGCCTTGAAGCGGCACGGAGAACAAATAGTGGGTGAAGCCACGTATCGCCGCGGAGAAAAATTTACCGGCAGCATGCGAAAACAGGTCGAAATACTGAAAGCATCAGACCCGGAAGCGGTGATCTGCATCGGAGCCTATGCGGCCTGTGCGGCCTTTGCACGCGATGCCGTTGACCTGGGTCTGCGGGTTCCAATTGCCAACTTGTCCTTTGTTGGAAGTGAAAACCTCTTAAAACTCCTCACCGAAGGACAAGAAAACAGCGACCCATACACGCAACTGCTCGTAAATTCCCAGGTCGTGCCCAGTTACGAAGAAACATCCACACCAGCCGTCCAGGAGTACCGCGAAATGATGCAACAATACGCCCCTCAACCACCCGAAGAACTGGTGAAAGAAGACTACACACCCTTTGCGCAGAGCTTTGTCAGCCTCGAGGGATTTCTCAACGCCAAATTGATGGTTGAAATTCTGCGTCGCGTCGGCGACAACCCGCAGCGAAGCCAGCTCGAAGACGCAGTCTTCAGCGTTCGAGATTTCGATCTGGGCATCGGTGAACAGGTCTCTTTTGGTCCAGACCGACGACAGGGCCTACAGCGAGTCTATTACACAGTTGTCGAAAACGGCCGTTTTGTCACGCTGGATAACTGGGAAGATAGGTTTGGCATAAAATGAAAATCAAAAAACTCTTTCAAAAAACCCGGTTCGGCATTTTCTCGCTATTTGGTGTGATCAGCCTGTCAACATCCGCTTTGTGTATTTATACGGTCGATACGCATTTGTCGGAAGAATACGAGAACAACAGCAAGAACATCGCGAAAACCATCGCCGATTCCAGTGTCGATATTCTCTTAAATCGGGATCTCGCGGCTTTGCAGTCGCTCATCGATCAGTTCGTCGAAATTCAGAGCATCAAATACATCTATATCACAGATGAATCAGGTGAATTTCTCGCCCACACATTTGTGCCTGGCATTCCCGAAGTCATTCGAACAGACGACCCATTTAAGACAGAAGCCATAGAGCGCAATCTACCCGGAATGGGCGATTTCGTGGAAGTTGGCAGTCCGATTCTGGCAGGCATTGCCGGCACGGTTCACGTGGGCATGGACACAGGACTAATTGCACTGAAAATACAACGGGCAATCGGAAGACAGGTCTATCTCATCTGCATCATACTCGTGATTGGCTTCTTTGCAGCGATATGGCTCGTCAACCTCGCGGCAAATCCCCTCGGCGATCTCCTCGCTTATGCAGTGAGTCTCGCAGGTGGAGAAAATAGAGCCTCGGACGACAAATTGCTATCGCGCGACGACGAGGTCGGGCACCTGGCTCACCTCCTCCTCTATGTTTCTAAGGGCGAAAAAAACGAGCAACCGGACACATAAAAATGGCAAAACGGGAAATACAGATTCCACGTTCAGTCATCGCGCTCTTATGCACGCTCCTGCAACTTTGTTTCGGCACCGTGTACGCGTGGAGTTTCTTTCAAACAATTCTGGTCAGACAACTCGGCTGGACGTTCACAGAAACCGCGTGGGCTTTTAGTATCGCGATCTTTTCCCTCGGCACATCCGCGGCCTGGGCAGGCGCGATGCTACCGCGATTCGGACCTCGCAAACTCGCAGTCGCGGGCAGCGTCATGTTTTCCGGCGGTTATATGATTGCGAGCCTCGCCCTTCATCTGGACTTTATCCCACTCTTTTACCTGGGATACGGCGTTATCGGCGGTGCAGGCATTGGGCTTGGCTATGTGACGCCGGTTGCAACCGCGGCAAAGTGGTTTCCAGATCGCAAGGGTCTGGTAACCGGAATCGTCGTAATGGGTTTTGGCGTGGGTGCATTTCTCTTGAGCAAAGTGCTGGCACCCTTTCTCGTGCTGCGAACAGAGTCGGATCTGACCCTCGTCTTCCTGTGGCTCGGCATAGTATTTGCCTGTATTCTGTTGCCCTCCAGCTTTGTGTTGAGCGATCCCAAAACCGCCGTTGTACCCGTTGCTGACGATGAACCTATGGAATTCGAAGACTCCGTCGCGCCCTATCTGCGATCTTCTGAATTTGTCCTCATGTGGATCGTATTTTTTTTCAACATCGCCGCGGGCATCTCCGTCATCAGCTTTCAGTCGGAACTCCTGCAAGAAGTTTGGGGATTTGCAGATCCGTCCCTGGAGCCGGTAACACTCGCCGAGTATGGAGCCACACTGATCGCCGTCAGTTCCCTGTGCAACGGTGTGGGGCGGCTGTTCTGGGGATTGCTATCGGATCGCATCGGTCGCGTTGGCGTATTCAGAATTTTGCTCGCCAGTCAGATGATCGTCTTCGGTATCTTGATGACAGAACGCAACCCCTGGATCTTTTCCGCGCTCGTTTGTTATGTTCTCTTGTGCTTTGGCGGTGGCTTTGCCACAATGCCATCTTTTGTCCTCGACGTTTTTGGCAGCAAAAAAATGTCCAACATCTACGGGGCAATTCTAACCGCCTGGGCAGCAGCGGGAATCTGCGGACCGCTCTATGTGGGATACCTGAAAGACCAATACCCCGACCGCGCAGTCATATATTGCTTCTTAATCGGGATCTTTATGCTCGGCCTCGGCTACGTCTTCTCCTATTTGCTAAACGACGACCGCATTCGCCTTAGTAGGCCAACACTGGAGAGCACCCTGCGCCAGTATGGCATTTTGTCCCGATAATTATGAGGAATACACATGTCTGAACTCCCACAACCAACCGAAGATCTCGCACAGGTCAAAACCCAACTCGACACCTGTGGTTATGGCCTGCTCGCCAACGCGCTCAATGCAGAAGAACTCTCAAAAATAAAAACCCGTCTAAAAGAACAGGCCATAGCCGAAAAACAGCGCGGGCTCGCATTTGAAGACGGAGGTTCAAAACAGAACTGGGGAGATTTTCGAAATAAAAAAGGGCAGGTGCGCGGAGGGGCGTTTACACAATCTGCAGGAGGCGTAAACCAGCGCGTGTGGATGCTGATCAACAAGGGTCAGGTATTTCAAGACATGCTCTTACACACGGGCGTTCGCAACATCGTAGATCACGCACTCGGTGATAACTATTTGCTATCGAGCCATTCCGCCAATATCGCCAAACCCGGCGGCGTTCCCATGCGCCTGCACACAGACCAGTGGTGGATGCCCATGCCAACGCGCCCGGACCGAACGCATCTACCCGCAGGTTCCATCACCCGCGAGCAAACAGATCACCCCGATACCGCATCCATCTGGCCCCGCGTAGTTCTCAACGTAGTATGGATGATCGGCGACTTCACAGCAGAAAACGGCGGCACCCGCATCGTTCCCGGCAGTCATCTATGGGGACGACGGCCAGACAACCCCGATGACAACACCATCGAAACAGTCGCCCTCGAAGGTCCGGCCGGCACAGTTGGATTCCTCGACGGACGCATCTGGCACGGCACAGGAGCCAATATAAGCGACCAACAGCGCTGGGCCATACTCACCACATTCTGCGGACCCCAATTCCGTCCACAGGAGAATTTTACCGTAGGCACGGATACCAAAGTCCTCGCCGAGGCATCGCCCGATCTCCTGTCTTTGCTCGGATTCAAAGTGTGGAATGCCTACGGACGCATCGAAAGCCCAGCCGTAGAATATATTCAACCCGGTGAACAATCCCTGGGTGAACTGCGCCCTCACCCTTGAAGAAACCCTTGAGCGCGCAGTTTTGTCAAAATAGGTAGGGGGTGAACGGTCCGTGGTGGGCCGCCTGACATTGGTCGGTGGTGCGGGCAACCGCACAGGGTTCGAGTCCCTCACCCTCTGCCAACCTACCCAAACATATCTTTTGCAAACGCCAAATTCTTCTCTCCCGAAGCCACAGGATCGGCCCCCCCTGGCGTTTCAAAAATCAGCCAACCCTCATAACCGATCTGTGCAATCGCATCTCGACACGCGGGAAAATCCACAGTACCTTCGCCCAGATCAGAACGCTGTGTATCCTTCAGATGAATCAGTTTGGTATGTTCCGGTAAAGTAACGAGCATATCGACCGAATCGTACCCGTATTGCAGCGCATTCGCAGTATCTTGATATACCCCCACCATCTCAGACCCCACACCATCGCAAATCGTCCTCAACAACCCCGGTGAAAAACTCGTCTCCAGAGCAACCACAATGCCCTCGTCTTCAGCGACAGGAGCGCATCGCTTCAAATCTTCAATCAGCAATTCTGCATGCGCGCTCGACATATCGAGATTCTCCGCATCGAAATACGGAAGTAAAATACCGACACCCCCCATCCCCTTACATGCGCGGACCCCCTTTTGCACAAGACCCACCACGCGGTCACGCACAGCCTCATCTTCCTCATTTCCCTTGTATGCCCGAAACAGGGCAAAACTGATAGAACACGCTTGCGCGCCCGTCTCCTGAACCCATCCCCTAACCTCTTCCCTACCCGCCGCACTCAAAAGCCAATCCAACCGCTCCTCTTCTCGCAGCACAATCTCCACCCCATCAAACCCAATATCCCCTGCTGCGGCAAAAGCATCTTTTCCCCAATCCATATTCAGACTCGCATTGCGAATCCCATACAAATACATAGCAAATCCTTTCGTTAATGTTGTAAACCTCAAAACCCCTACGCCTCATACGGCACTCCGGTGCGCCGCAATTCCTTGGTCACAGCAATCTGACATGTAACATAGCTACCCATATAACCAGTAGCAAAGCCGGGCCGCGCATCGCCAATCGTGCCCACAATCATATTGGCGTATTCATACGTGGTATCGTAGCGATCAATAATCAGCGCCACCATCTCCAACCATGCCAGCCTGAGAGCCTCGCCCCACTCAGTCGCCCGGGCACTGGTCAGATACTCCTCAGCGGCTTCTACCACAGTAGTCGTCTCTACCACCGGACTGCTATTGGGAAACCCGGGAGAGCGATCCACCTTTATAGTAACCGCCGCGTCGATCTCAACACCCGCACCAGTCAACTCGCCATCGCCCATCCGCGCATGGACATCGCCCAGAGAGAGCAATCCACCGGGCTTCTGGGCGCGAATATGCACAGTACTACCCGGCTGAATCGCGTTAAAATCCATATTGCCACCGTGATCAATCGAATGGGCAGCCCACGGTTCCAACTGAACCACACCAACCATAGGGCGCACAGGCACCACAAAATCCGGCGGAAAGTGGATCAACCCATCGCGCACAGGCGCCACGCAACGCCAGTTGCCCCAGTTGGGACCGCCATTGCGATAAAAGCCGTAAGGACCCACCTCAATATCGATAATCTCAATAGCGACCCAGTCATCGGGCGCAATCTCCTCAATGCGGAAAGGACCGCCAGGGCGGGCGTAGCGGCGGTGGCTTTCCCCAGAAGTAATCATCCCCGCACGGGTCTCACCAGCAGCCTCAAAATCATTGTCAGCGCCACCAATCGTCTCAATAACCACGGTCTCACCCAGAGCGAGAGAACCGCGCACCTCGCCAATAGCCGGATCATCCGGCCCGCTATAATGGGGCGTGCGCGTGAAGTGACGCATGAAAAATCTCCTTTGTAATAGGTATCTTTACCGCGGATCCCCCAGCCGCCAGCGGTGTTTCTCAACACCATCCATATCGAGTTCTATGCCCCAGCCCGGTCCCTGTGGCAGCAATATACACCCGGCTTCAATTCTCAGCGGCTCAGTGATAATCTCATCGCGCCAATCAATACCGGTAACCAATTCCATAGGCGCGGCATTGGGTATAGACGCCATCAGATGCGTTGCCGCGGCAATGCCCACCGGACCCTTGGTATTATGCGGCGAAATGGGAACGTGGTACGTATCGGCAATCGCGGCGATCTTCCGCACCTCTGTAATCCCCCCGGCATACATCAAATCCGGCTGGGCAATATCGACGCCATCCAGATCCAACAACTGGCGGAACTGGCTCCTCGTATTGAGCCGCTCCGACCCCATCACCGGAATATTAATAGCGTGCCGCACCTTGGGATAAGCGCTCAAATCGTCTGGCGGTACCGGATCTTCAAACGCGTACAGATCAAAAGGCTCCAGTATTCGTGCCAGACGAATACAACCGGACACAGTCAAACGCCCGTGACAATCGATAAACAGCTTGACATCGGGACCCACTGCCTGGCGCACCGCTTCAAAACGGGCGGCTGTTTGTCTGGGATCGCCCGTCTCGACATACGGATCAAATTGATCATCACTATCGCTACCCATACCGCCTTTAAGTGCCCGAAAACCGAGTTCCGTCAGCCGTTGCGCGTGCGCTGCAGCCGCCTCTGGCGTACTCCCGCCAAAATGCGTGTACACCTCGACCTGATCGCGGAACACACCGCCCAATAACTCCACAACCGGCATACCCGCCACCTTGCCCTTGATATCCCACAAAGCCTGATCAATACCCGACAGCGCACTCATCCACACTGGCCCGCTCATGCGCCAGATACCACTGAGAGAAGATTGCCGAAACAAATAGTACCACAGATACTCAATCCGCGCGGGATCGCACCCGATGAGTTCTTGCTTCATATGCTCAACCGCCGCACAGACCACGGGTTCCTTATTCGAATACGTGGCCTCACCCAAACCCATAAGTCCCTCATCGGTATGGACCCGAACAATCGTCCACTTGCGGCCAGGAGAATTAATCATAATAGTATCTATATCGACGATCTTCATACCGCGACCCAAACCCAAAAAATCATTCCAGTTGACCTTTATGTCCCGCCTCAATCGCTTCGCACAACCTCATCGTCTTGATCGCATCCTCAAGCGTGCTCCACGGCTGCGTATCGTTTTGTATGCACTCCACGAAATGCCGGGTCTCGTTGAAGTTGGGACCACCGACCGATTCCAGATCCAACTCGCCCTCAAACGGTCCTCCGTCAGCATAGATCTCACACCTGGGGCCACTCGTGAGATCCACGTACGCGCTGAAGTCTTCCGCATGCGCCTCAAACCGCTGAATGCGGTATCCAACAGCGTAGTGGCTCATCATCACGCCCCGGCATCCGCTTTCGAACTTGATCACGGCATTGTGGCGCATCTCGGCAGGGTGGGAGGGAGCAGACCACGCCTCTGAGTACACCTCGATCGCGTCACCTGCCAGCCACCGCAACAGATCCACGTGGTGGATCGCGTCCAATCGGATAAGATGTCCGACATCCCGGACCTTATCCCCAATATGCGGCTTGTTGTACGTCGCCGCCACATGAACGGGTCCACCTCGATCTTGCAGCATGGCCCGAATCGCCAGCACTTCTGGAATGTACCGCCGGTTTACCGAGACAATCGCCTTGGCGCTGGATCGCCGTTCGGCCTCCATCATTCGTCGGGTCTGATCTGAACTGATGCCCGGCGGCTTCTCTACCGAGGTATGCAGTCCGGCCTCCAGACAGTCGATCACAATGTCGGGCAGTGGTCCCGGAAAGGTCACAACATAGACCACGTCCAGTTGCACCTTCTCGATCATCTCCCGGTAATCCGTAAAAAGGGACGTCACGCCGTGTGTTTCTCGCGTGTGCGCCAGTCTTTCTGGATCCAGGTCTGCAACCGCAACCAACTCCATTTCCCGCTCATCCTGGATCATCCTGAAGTGGCTCTGCGCGTGACCTCCCGCACCGATAATCCCCACTTTTAAATTTGACATCGTCGTACCCTCTCTCCCTGAAATTTCAAATACAGTGAGACCCAAACTCGCGGTATTCGCGCACGGGCAACTCGTGATACTCCCGCACCAGTTTTTCCAAGCGTTTACATGCCAGTTCAAAAATGCGCACGCCCTTTTCTGCACTCGCAGCAAATACATCACCCATGATATCCGTATCCTTTTTGGTATTGGCCTACGTTCGGCAAATTCTGAAACGTCTCCAAACGCATATTGATCGTCCTGGGAAATCCCATGTTATAATGCGTAAACCCCGACAACACCGGCGGCACACATCATGACACTTTTTTACCAAAGTTGTTAGTAAAAACCAAAAAATCCCCAAACCCAATCACACCATCCCCATCCAGATCAAATCGCGCTTGATACGCCTCATCTTCCTGATTTAACCCAAACTGTTCCACAAACTGCAAAAAATCAGCAAAGCCAACAGTTCCATCGCCATCAAAGTCGGATGCAGAGGCTGGCGTAGGAGAGGTGATATACAGCGACATATCCCACAGTTTAATTGTGTCATCCCATGACCCGGAGGCGAGGATGGCCCCATCGGGCGAAAATGATACTGAAGTGACGCTACTCCTATGCCCTGTAAACGTAGCGATGCTTGTCCCCGTGACAACGTCCCACAGCTTGACTGTACGATCCCATGACCTTGCCCCAGAAGCGAGAACGGCCCCACCGGGCGAAAATGACACTGAAGTGACGTTACCCCTATGTCCTTCAAGCGTGGCAATATTTGTCCCCGTGACAACGTCCCATAACTTGACTGTATCATCCCAAGACCCAGAAGCAAGGATTCTGCCACCAGGTGAAAATGATACTGAAGTGACGTTGCCCTCATGCCCTGTAAGTGTAACGATGTTTGTCTCCGTGACAACATCCCACAGCTTGACTGTGTCATCCCAAGACCCAGAAGCAAGGATACCCCCATCGGGTGAAAATGACACTGAAGTGACATCATCTGTATGTCCTTCAAGCGTGGCAATATTTGTCCGTGTCGCAACATCCCACAGCTTGATTGTGCGATCTTCTGACCCAGAAGCGAGAATGGTCCCATCGGGTGAAAATGACACTGAATTGATCTCATCTGTATGTCCTTGAAGCGTGGTAATTATTGCCCACGTAGCAACGTCCCACAGATGAGTGACCGTGTCCCCAGACCCAGAAGCGAGAATGGCCCCATCGGGTGAAAATGACACTGAATAAACGCCACTCGTAAACCGTGTACGCGTGGCAATATTTGCCCGTGTCGCAACATCCCATAGCTTGATTGAGGGATCCCATGACCCAGAAGCGAGGGTGGTACCATCAGGTGAAAACGTCACTGAATTGACTCTCCTCGTATGTCCTTCAAGGGTAGCGATGAGATTGCGCTGAGTCGAAATATCAAATAGCTCAAAACGCGTATTGCCAGCATTCCCAAAAGAATCAACAGCCTCGACATAAATCCGATGCTCGAAAGGATCAGAAAGATTCGTGCTGCTATCAGATGGAATAACGCCATCATAATCAAATTCAACAATGGCATCACTTTCGCCTGTCAATCCACGACACGACTTCACTTCATAAGATCCAGTAGCAGAGTGTGGGGGGATTGTTGTAATAAATAAGATCACTTGATGCAGCCCATCCGAATCGCTGACTTTGAGTTGGATAGAAACGCTCTTTGAACTGGCTGGATATCCAGTCTGCGAAACGAGTTCGATAATTGGTGGCTGCGTCTCTTCAGTTGGTATATCGGGATTGAAATAGGGATGCACGAACAAAAATTCAGCATGGCACGCAGATAAAGAGCTTCGTCGGCTTTTTCCATAAGACATAATATAAGCCTCATCTCTGAAATCGTGACGCAAATCAAAAGTGTGTCCGAGTTCATGGGCCGCCGTTGTCCAGTGAAATCCGATAGGCACAAAGCAAACGCCACCATTTTTCCCCATCAGTCTTGCACTACCGGCTGCCTGCCCAATTCGATTCGTACTATTGTCAACGACGATAAAGTAAATATTCTGTGTGGCATCAAATGCTTGTCCAATCTCGTCAAACAAAGCGTTAAATGTATCGTCGAGATACTGACTATCGGGATGCTGCCCATCCACGCGATGGACCACTGGATCGCCCTGTGCATCGGTTTCAAAGCGAAAGGTCTTGCGACCATAGCCATGTGCCTCCATCTGATCGGCATAAAACGTCTGAACCTGGCGAATTGTAACTTTCATCGAATCAACCACTGCTTCCTGAAACGGGCGATCATTCGGCAAGAAGTAGATCATTCGCACGGTGCGCGGTTCGCCCACATTTAATGCTTGCTTTGCGGCAGCATACAGGCTATCGCGTGTCCGCATGTCTTCGTAGTCGAAAACCTCGCAAATATGGACATTATTTGCCGGTGGGGATGAAGCATAGCTGACAGACAAAAAGCAACCACAAATGAACACAAATACACACAGATAAACTAATTTTTTCATAGCATCTGCTCCTGATTGGGAGACAACAAAACTAACGCATGATAATCACTGACACCTTTTTCTTCAAGACCTTCTCAACTCAACGTAGAGCTTAACTCACACCAAGCGTTTAACTCCTTTTTATTACTCTGAATGATATTATGCGAAATAATTAGCATATAAATTTCAAAAAAATAACCAATTAAAAACTCGTTGTCAAGACCAGCGTGCGAAATAATTAGCAGTATTTTTGATGTCCAAAATGAATGCACTTCGTTCTCCACAATCTTATGAACATTGCGGATACCCACACCAAGCGTTTAGCTCTCAAATACAGTGAGACCCGAACTCCCGGTATTCGCGCACGGGCAACTCGTGATACTCGCGCACCAGCTTTTCCAGGCGTTCACAAGCCAGTTCAAAAATGCGCGCGCCCTTTTCCGCGCTCGCAGCAAACGCATCGCCCATGATACCCGTATCTTTTTTCGTATCCCGGCGCCGCTCGGCAAATTCCGCAAATGACAGCTCATCGCTAAACGGTCTCGTCCCCGTCATATCGCTATCAATACGGCTCTTATCAACGAGATGTTCCCGCAAATGAAGCTGCACAGCCGTCTCCCACTCCCCGGCGTGCCCCACGCCTTCGTTTGTCGCACTCCACTCCCGCAGTTCCTTATCCACCATATCCCACCAGCTAAATGACAGCGTAAAAATATTCTCCTCTGCCACCTGCCACGAAACAGCGCGACAGGGCGCGGCATTGCCCCCGTGTCCATTCACGGAAATAATCCGCTTGAACCCATTCGCATAAATACTGCGAAAAATATCCGCCAGCAAATTCTGAAACGTCTCCAAGCTCAAATTAATCGTACCGGGGAATCCCATATTATAATGCGTAAACCCCGACCACACCGGCGGCGCGACAATCACGGGAAAATCATCCACGCGCTGTGCCACATCTACCGCCATATAGAACGGTGCTGAAATATCCACATCCATTGGACAATGCGGACCGTGCTGCTCCACAGATCCCACAGGCACAATCACCACGGGATCGCGCTCCAAAGCGTCCAAAAACTCGTGCCGCCACATCTCCTGCCACATCACCTTCTTATTGCTACCGTCATAAGAAATTTTATACATGACTAATCCTCCCAGAAACTCACCCCATCGCAAACCGCAAACAGAGATCTTGCGATAGCTCTGCGGGCGTAAAAATCACGCGCGTAACCACCTCATCTGTGCGCCCTTCTTTTGATTCCTCTTCAAACCTCTTAACCGAAAACGCACCCGGCGTATCCACTGCTGAAAGTGTAATCCCCTCACCTCTGGGACCGATCTGAACCGAACCCCCGTCAACTTGCACATCCTCAAACGTAATAAACCCCTCCTCCAGCGTCTGCGGCACACCGTCAAACACATAGCGATCTTCCATCGTCAGAACATTCCCATCCAGCATAAAGGTGCGCGTCAGACTCTTCACCGTACCTTCGGGATACGCATGCGTCATATCTATCACCGCGCGTTTTTCCCCCTCGCCATTCAAATTTTCCACCACCAACGTACCGAAATACTCGCCGCCGGGCTGCTGCAACTGCCCGTTGATCACGGGCACAGAATGGCCCAATGCATTGCAAAACAGAATATCGTAGCGATCGGGACCAAAGGTTTTCTGGCTATAAACAGGACCTGCGGGATCCGTCAGCCAGAGCGCGTCTCCGCGATGCACAATAAAACTCCCTATATCGTTGTGATTGTGCGGCACCCCATTATTTCCCGCCAGACACATCAGCGTCAGTTGCTCTTTCCCGGGTGTCCCTCGCAACTTCGCCTGTCCCAAATCGGACAAAACATAATCCCGATCATCCGCCTCTGTCTCCACTTCAAACCCGGAATACATCGCCAAACTGTGCATATCCCGCACCTTCAAAGTATTATCCGAATGCTTGTCGCACAGGGCATATAGTTCGGGCATATCAAAAAACGCATTGACAATCATAGCAGACCGCGCACCCGTATATCCGTGGCTCGAATCCGCAAACGTCGAGCGCAACGCACCCTGAATATGCGCCGCGAGCGGATACTCGCATATCCGATGAATCTTGCCTGTTTCATCCACCATCAAATTCAATTCCCCATTGGTCTTTAAATACAGAGCATAGGCAACGTACAAAAAATGCCCAAAACCGTATTCCCAATAACCCGGACCCTCTTCGCACCCGCCATCATCAGTAAAGCCATCTATCGCATACGTCAAATTCACAATCGCCGCGTGGGTCATATGAGCCAACACCACGGGATCCTCAATCTGATACAGCGCGGCGCGGATAATCTCGCCATTGCAAACATGATTCCAATTCATCCGCACGGTCTTCCAGAAATCCAGATGTCTATAATTCCAGAACGGCTCAAAAATATGCTCCTCAATCTTCCGCGAAACGCGCTCTACCACCTCCGCCTCGAGTTGATCTCCCAGAACATGTAAAATTTCTGCAAACGCAGCACCCAACGCAGCCGACCCCAGATCAATAGCCCGCCCCTCGTGCGCGGCCATCACCCATGTGTGATCATCGCAATACGCCCAGAGCAAATCCTGCAAATAATCTACATCGGCATTGGGATGCCCCAGCCACAAAGCCATCACTGCCCGCTCCAACTCGCGTCTGCGGTTGCCCGCTACAGCCTGTGGCAAATTGCGATCTCCAACGCGCTGATAATTGCGAAAAGCCGACCGCTTCAACACGGGAATCTCCCGGCTCCCATCCAAATTCTCGCTCAAATCATCCCACATCCCATTCTTCTTCGCCAATTCCCTCGCCCGCTCCACCGCCTCTGCATCTTTGAGATACGGCGCGGGGGACCGATCTGCATTCCGCTCGTAAATCTCCGCCAGATCGGACATCGCAACATCCCTCAGCAACATCTTCACCATATTTCACCTCTCTATTCAGGTCTTGTGGTTTCATGGCAAGAGCCAGGTGATCGCGACAAAGATACCGCTCCAACAGTAGGAGGGAAATCCTTTTCCCGACTTTTCCCTCCTACCCAAACCGATCCACTTTCAGTGCAGACAAATCAATAGAAGGCACTTCATCAGAAATCAGTTCTGCCACCAGCTTTCCGGTAATAGGACCCAGAGAAATGCCGATCATAGCATGACCAGCAGCGACAATCACATTATCAAACGCGCGTGTGCGACCCAGAAATGGCACACCATCGGGCGTACAGGGTCGCAAACCGCACCAAATTTCTATCATATCGAGATGGTCGGGATTCAAATCGGGAAAATAGTCGGGCACAGCCTTGAGAATGGCCTGCACGCGCCGTTGATTGATCGAAAAATCAAGCCCCGCCAATTCGAGTGTACCCGCAAACCGCAACATATCACCCATAGGCGTAACACCAACCTTGGCTTCCCCCAAAGAAAATGGCGTTGTCGGACAAACGTCAGGCCGCTTAAAAGTAATACTATATCCCTTGGCAGGTTGAATAGGCAGATTGATATGAAGATCTTTAGCAATCATAGGCGACCAAGACCCACCCGCCAAAATAACCTGCTCCGCCCGAAAATCACCTCGAGTCGTTTGCACAGCAACCACGCGATCGCGCGAAGTCTTAAACCCCAGGACCTCTGTCTCCCTATGGATGCGAACGCCCTTTTCACCCACATACTGCGCCAACCCACGCACAAAACGATGCGGCACGAGATGGGCATCCTCGGGAAAATATATCCCGCCAATCGCCCGTATCTGAATGCCGGGATTTAATCCCACCATTTCATCCCCATCGAGAACCCGCGTCTCAACCCCCATCTCCGACAAAAAACGCGCGTCTTTGACCGCCTTTGCCAAACCCTTCTCGGTTCTATACGCCGTGATCGTCCCCCTCTTCTCAAACCCAAAATCCATGCCATCGAGCGATGTCATCTCTTCAAACAACGACACACTCGCCATATTCATCGCTCGAATAACAGGCGTAGCCCTCACAACATGCTTCTCGTTGCATGCACGGCGAAAATGCCACAACCAGGAAATCAAATCCCGGTCCAATCGCGGCTTAATATAAAACGGACTCTCTGGATTCAACATCCACTTTAAGCTTTGAGACACCACCCCCGGAGCGGATAAAGGTATGCTATGACTCGGCACAACAAGCCCCCCATTCCCATACGAACACCCCGAACAAATATCGCCTTTATCAACCAGCGCGACATCTCTACCCGCAGCATTCAAATAATAAGCCGAGCAAACACCGATTGCCCCACCACCAACAATCAATATCTCTGCCTCTTCATTCATATGCATAGCCCTCAACCGGCGCGATGGTCCAAAACGACCGCTTTGAACTGAGCCACGATCTCCCGATAAGTGGGATCCTCCACGCAATTATTCAACTCGCCCGGATCTCTTGCCAAATCGTACAACTCACAGGGCGTCCCCGTTGGAATATGCAGCGTAAAGCGATAGTCTTCACTCCTCATCCCGGACCAATCCTCAATCGTAGAAAACACGTACTCATATCCCCCAGAGCCGTGTCCCAACAACGGCAACAAAGACTGCCCGCGAGCACCCTCCGGCGGTGCCACCTGTCCGATCTCCGCAATAGTCGAAACCACATCGATCAACTGCGTGAGATCGCTACAAACCCCTCTACCCTTGCGATCCGGCGGACTGACAATCAGCGGAACCTGAACCGAACCCTCGTAAAAACAGTGCTTTGCCCACAAATGGTGTTCGCCGAGCATCTCACCGTGGTCCGCGCTGTAAATAATCCACGTATTATCCAGTTCCCCCAATGCATCCAGCGTATCAATCACCTCGCCAATCTTCTGATCAACCAGAGAAACAGCACCCAGGTAATGCCTGATACCCTCGCGCACAAAATCATCCGTCATGGTCTGAACCTGAGAATGCGCTTTGAGCCGTTTGACCTTTTCTGTCCAAACCTCATTCGTGGCTACCGGCATCGTCATATCGGGCAATTCGATATCGGCATCGGCATAATAAGCCGCCCAAATCGGATCATCCATCAGCGGAACATGCGGCTGCACAAACCCCAGATGGAGATAAAAGGGCTTCTCGGAATCGCGCGATTGCAGCCAATCCATCGCGTGATCGGCAATAAAACTGGACAACTCGCATTCTTGCGGCAACACACTCGTCTCGCCCCGCCAGTGCGTGGGCGTAAGCCTGAAAATCCCTCTGATCTGTTCCTGATGCGCCTCCAGGAGATCTCGCGCTTTGAGAAAATCCATATACGGGCTTTTCACATGGCTTTGAACATGTCCATACCTGTCGTATTCCTCCATCACATAATCCCATCCAAAACCCTTCACAAAATCCCCAAACTGCCGCGTATCAAAACGCTCTCCACGCTCTCCCGCCTCCAGAGAACCCGGACGCCCGTGATAATGTGTCTTGCCGATCGACGCGGTCTCATACCCCCCGCCCTGCAACTGCTTCATAATCGTCGGCCACGCGGGTTTAAAAGGACTATCATCAACCGTATCCCCACGATCAGCCGTGACATTGGACGTAAACCCCAGTTCATGCGTATATCGTCCCGTAATCATCGTAGCCCTGCACGGCATACAAACCGGACACTGCGTCCACGTCCGTTCAAAACGCATACCCAAATCCGCCAACCGATCCAAATTCGGCGTCTGAACCAGCGAATGCCCGGCACGGCCCAGCACATCGTGGCGGTGTTGATCGCTAAAAATGAATAGAATATTGGGTTGTTTCATAAACTCTCCTCAAAACCCTTCAAAATCACCGATAAACAGGTATAAATTACATCTCCTATTTTGGCCTTCTGACACACATCTTCTGAATATCTGACCAGTCGGTATCTGGCAAGAGGACAACAGATTCGTAATCGCTCTGATCGGCCATCTGTTTTAACTGCTCAATACGTTCTTCGGTGCGCGGATGGGTTGATACATAGCTCAAAAAACGGGGAATATCTCCCACTTCTTTTTCCAGTGTTTCAAAAAACGCAACCATGCCTTTGGGATCAATTTTGGCCTTCTGAAGCATTTGCATGCCTTTTTGATCAGCTTCGGCTTCATCCTGGCGGCGGAAGCGCAGCCCGCCCAATGTACGCACTGTTTCAAGCGCGTAGTGCAGCCCGCCCGCATCTCCCGACAGGGCAGAAAAGAGCATGCCAATTGACAATTCGCGGAGAATTGCCCGCGTTGAATGGCGCTGAAGGATGTGCTGAATTTCGTGTGCAAGCACAGCGGCGAGTTCCTCGGGCGATTTGGTTTTTCTGAGCAATCCATCGTGTATGACAATATATCCGCCAGGTGCTGCAAAGGCGTTGATAACTGGATCTCGCTTCAAAATAATATGCAGATTGTAGGGGGATGACTGTTCGGTTTCCATGAGCAAATGGGCAATGCCTTCAATGGCTTTCTGGCAATTTGGATCGTCAATTCGTCTATCTTCGGGGGCGAGCAATGAAACGACCTGAGCACCGAGTTTTTCTTCCCAACGGACGGGCAAATAAACCACCACAAGATCCGTTAGCGTTGGAATGCCGCGAAAATAGAGCACCAGACCGATGACAATAATTGCCACAGCAGATAGCACTGTGAGTGCCGTTCTGTGTCTGCGGAAACGCGGGTTGTGAAAACTGCTGCGATTCGGTGCGATTTCGTGAATAGCCCGCAAAAAATCAGAGTCGTCAACGACGAGCATTTCATCCCCTTTTTCCACGCGCACCTGCTCACCCGTATAAGCACCCTGAGACTGTCTGATCTGATGAAAATACCACTGGTATTCCGTGCCATCGTCCTTCGCAATCACCAGGCCGTCTTTTGAGATGGTAATGCTAACAAGGTGAGGGGTAGTAGATTGGCCATCGAAATAACGACCATCCCATCTGTTCTGTCGCAATGTGTCCACTACAAGAGCCCCAAATCGATATCCAGAAATTCCGTATCCAGAAAATCAGTCATGCCTTCTCCAGTAGCCGAGGCATCCCGTGCGTCTTGCTCAATGACGTCGAGGTCGAGATCCCCTTCAAGAAGAATCCGTTCAAAAGTGAATCGCGCACTGCGTACAAGCACCCAGGGCTGCGCCAACCCCAACGTGAAGATAAGCAACAGACCATTGACGAGCTGAAACACAAAAAGATCACCGCCCAACATGGTGGAACGAAATTGCGCTGTTGAAAATGTCGTGCGTGACCAGAAATATCTGTGTCGGGTGGCAGCATACCAGAAGGGATAAATTCCCAGCGTGGGAATGGCCAGGACAATGGCCCAAAAATTGCCCCAAAACAAATCTCGACCATCGCCATCAAAGTGGAACTGGGCATTGCCAAAATAAGACTGATTGACGAGAAATTTCCGAAGGCGCACTTCAAAATAGGGACTGTAAAAGCCCAATGTGATCAGAGTAAGAAACATGCCGGGAAAATAGATGCGGAAAAATTCGCGCGTATGGCCTCTAAAAGAAAAACGAATCCCCCGCCACGACGTACGACTCAACTTGAAACGCCAGGCACCGACAATGGCAACAGGGAAAAGCAAAAAGAGGATACCCACATATAAGATGAGCGTGCCGATGATCTGCGAGGTAAAGCTTTTACCGAAAAGCTGTATGCCAAAGGAGAGCCCGCCGATCACAATCAAAAAAACCATTGCTTTCAGCCAGCCGATAAAAAGTTCTTTGCCGGTTCCGTGATATGCAAAGCGATCACCCTCAAATTCGGTCTGGCTGTGCATGTAGTTTCGGACCCTGACTTTACCCCAGAAATAGTAGATACCCAGCGTGATAATCGCGAGCAAAATATTCACGATATGAATGCCAAATAAAGAACCGCCCTGACCGTGAAACGAGAGCTGTCGTGTAACGGTTGGTTCTCCGCCTACAGGCTGTTCGGTTGACTCTGCCATAGTTCCTCCTAAAATAAGTGGTCTTTGAAAAAAATCTGCTAACATTTTTTCTGATAGTGATAGACTGGATTACTGACGTTGTGCCTGCGGCGTAGCGGCTAAAACCCTGCCGCAATGACAACCGTCTTTCGTCACGCCTGCATGTTTTAAGCAGGCGTCCAGTGGATTCAAGCAAGAAACTTATTTGAAAGGCCAATAAGTTGCATACACTCACGCAGGCATTTTCCTATCTGAAATTGCGTGACCGATTCGCGCGTGATTCTTCCTGCTTTCGCTTCTCAAGCACCTCTTTAGCGTGATGCACAAAAGCACGAGGGACACTCTCCTTAAAAACATGTCCAAGCCATAACGGATCTTCGCGGTCAGTGAGCAGATAAGGATCGGCGACTTCCAAGATCGCGATAAGTAGTGCCCATTGATGTTCTGGCTTGGCGACTGGAAAGTCTTCAAGAAGTTCACAGACCATTTTCGCCAGGTGCTGACGTTCTAGCGCATCTAACGCGACGCGGCGGACATCTATCGAACTGTCATGGTCAGCGAGATGGTCCAACGCTTCAGTGATCTCAGAGATAGGTAGCCATCCCGCCAACTCAGCTACGGATTCTCGTCTGCTGCTCAATGGAATAGACATTTGTTCGACGACAGATGGCGCAACAGTTGTTGGGTCAAGTCGGCGCAATGCCCGTCCCACCACAGGAATCAAGGACTTCCTTTCGGTCTTAATTATAGCGTCAAGGAGCTTCTTCGCCGCTGTCTCAGGCGCAATGCGTACAAGGAGAAGGCATAAATCTCGTTCGATATTTGGATGAAATTGAAGCCCGCGTTCAATTGCCTCTATAGCGCGAGCAACATCGAATTTTGCCAGACCCTGGATAGCTCTAAGCGACTCCATAGCCACGTATGCACGTTCAGCGAAAGCCACGTCAAGGATTTGCTTCCGCAGGTCGAGATTGTCCGACTCGGCCGCAATGTCGTAGAGCGGATCATCCATGAAACCTCTGTGCAGACGCCGACACTGCTCCACAGCAGCATCAACAGCAAATTCCCGGGTTTCGACATAGCGGTAAAGGGTACGAATCACGCCATCAATATATTTTGTTCGCTCCGCAGTACCCGGACTTTGTACCCAATTCTGTAGAGGTTCTATCCCTCTATGTTCAAGGCATCTCAAGGCTCTCAGGCCCTGATAGGCATTCTCTTTCGTCCGGGCCAATTGCGCGGCCAGCCGCGCAAATTCATCCGATTGATCATCAAGCTCTTGGAGAGCTATACAAGCATATTTTGCGATTTGGCTTCCTGGACCTGCTCGCTCAAGGACTGTACGCACCGTTGGGATAAAATCAGTATCGGCACTTAGCCAAGCAATCACCAGAGAGGGTAGTAACAAATCTTCGGGTAGTGCCGTATCTTGCAGTATCCGTAGTGCGGGATCGGTCAGGGCTTTGGGCATTGGGCCACAGTGTGCTCGAAGGTGAGCCAAACGAATTGGCAGCATATCCACTATGTCAGTCTGCGTTAGTATCTCTGTTAGTATTTCAACCAGAACCGAATCAACTCCTGATGCTGCAAGGGCAGTCAGGGCTTGGTCAAAATCCCGGAAGGGTTCAGATTCCAGATTCCCATTAGCGTCGCGGGGAATGGGACGTTGTACGATAGCGGCAAGCTGTTCTATAGTAATGTCGTCGGGGCGGACGAAGGCCCACTTCAACCCGCCATGTCGTACCCAGAAATGCTCGGATGCTAACTCCCGGTTGATTAGAGTGGTGATGCCTTGGCCTTCTATGAGGATGAGGATACGGCGAGCATTCTCCAAGACAGAATCTAAGTAACCATCGTTCGTATGCAGGCGGCTAAATGCAACTTCGATAATAAGCCGTTCCAATTCGCCGCCCGCCTCCATTTGTAATATTTTTAGGAGTTTCGGACAGGAAATACGACTGAAGAATTCCAGCGGATGATAGAGTATAGGGGGGTCTTCTGTGAAGGCTTCCCTGATATCAAGCAGGTCTGTCTCAAGCGTACGAAGTACGAATCGCAGCATGGTCTCATCCAGTTCATTCGGTCGTTCCCAAAAAATGTTGGTAATTAGCCGGTATCCCTTCGGATCAGATTGGGCGAGTTCGAGAATTCTCTGGCGTGTCTGTTCAGGATGAACCCGTAAAAGATGCGGAAGCCATTCATTGCGTGTTAAATACCGGTCACTTTCCTCAATCTCAACAAGCCGATCAATTGCCTCCTGCGGAGCAAGAATTGTCAACGCCCTAAAAGCCGCCCAGCTCGCAAAATCTTCCGAACACGACAGGTGTTCGATCACAAAGTCAATCTTCTCACGATCTCCAAAACGTGCGATACAATTGATAAGGCTCCGCGGTTTATTTGGCAAAAGCTTACACATCAATACATCGGACGTATCTTGCCAGATAGCGATGGCATCGGGATGCTCAAGCCCACTCAGCAGATATCCAAGTTCAACAACCCTTTCCCCATTCTTATCAGCAGCAAGGATGCGGTTACGGAGCCACTCTGGATCCAGCTTGATCCCAGCTTGCAAGGCTGCAAAGCTGGTCTGGTAATCTGCTATATTGTAACCATCTATGTTGTTATCCCGTGCATCTGCACATTGTTGGTGCAGGTCCCATAAACGATCAAGATGACGAGGATCGGGCGCGGCGTCAAGCACGGCCATCGCCACGGACTGCTGAAGTGGGTCCGGTTTGTTCAATAATGCCGTAATCTCCTCCAACTCGATTTTTTCTTGCTGGGCGAGATTAACAAAGGCTTTGCGAATCAGACTGACTTTGTAACTGCAATCCGAGTCGGAGGTAGTCCTGTTAAGTAGCTCAAGAAGAATAGGAATAGATCGCTGCCCAAGTGTCGGCAGGCGATGAATGTAGCCTTCCGAGATGTAGTTATCCATTTTTGCCACGAGTTTACCGAGTGTCTTAGAGTGTGTAGCCCCGTCTGCCAATAACCAAAACGTATCCATCGGTACATAGCCGAGCCGTCGAAAGAGACGCTCTTCATGTCCGTGGCTCTCGGCAACTAAGGTGTCACAAAGTTCATCAATAGACAGTTCCTTACGTTGAAATTTCCGGGCAAGAGATTTTGCTACTGCCCAATTGAGCAAACGGTCATGGACAAATTCGACCTCGCCGTCTTCGAGGCTACGCAGCCAGCCTGAAGCTTGGAGCCGCGCTAAACTTTCACCATTCAGTCCGATCCCTCGCCACTCTGATCGGAGAAGTGGATAGGATTTACCTTCATGCGTATGGGCAGCGAGCACCGTTACGATTCCTTCGTCACCGAGTTGACACTTGGCTACCATCTTCTGCCAGTATTTTTCAAATATCTCATATTCGCTATACGGCGCGTCCTGAAACGACATATATTCACTACACGGCATGTCCTGAGAGGAAAGTTCTAAGTATATCCCCGCGAGGATGGGTTTACGCAACAGCTTCTTCAGGTCTGACGGGAGATCCGCCCATCGCTGCCCATGTCGCTTGAGTAGTACATCGAGTTCGTTATCGGAGAAGTCATCGATACGATGCACATGTATGATTTCGCTATCTGTATGTTCAAGCGCACGGGCCACCGTATTCGGAACGGTTAATATCAGGCGCATACCCCAATCTATCCAATCCTGTCGGATGAGACTGCGAGCGACATCGTCCTCTTGAATGTCGTCAACGGCAACAGTAAGCAACGGAATAGGGATATTAGGGGCAATTTCACTCAAGAAGTTGGATACGGCGATCAACGTCTTCTCAGACGTTTCACCAAGACCGCTTTGCCAGATATCACACGCCGCTTGTGTTAGAATGTCTCCAGTGGTCTTAGCACCAAGTACTAATGTAGCAGTCCGCCCCGCTTTCACACACTCTTCTAAGTACTTGCCAAGTTGCCATGTCTTACCCACACCACTCTCACCGGTAATCAGCAATACTGGCTTCGCCTCCGGCCAGGCCAGCACCTCCCGCACATCTTTCTCGGACTGGTATCCTATGCGGCCCAAACGATCTCGACTCAATTTAGCCATCGTTTCCGAAAGCCTCTTAAGCTTACGAAGCCGTTCTGGACTAAGGTGGGCCTCTCGAAGCAAGCTATCAAGATCGGCAGAGTCCAGCTTTAGTACCCCCTCGCTCAATCTATCCATCAGGCGACCAACCAAATCATGTCGAACCCTACACTCATCACCAAGATTGGCGACGTAAGGACGCAGGCCTTTCTCGATTTTTTCGATCAGGCTACTACCGGTTACACAGAATTCCATTTCAAAGCGGGAAAGCAAGTGGAAGACAACAGCGCGTTCATTGGCATGCAATTGGGGATCACCGCTTCGCGTTTTCTTGACTATATGGTCGAAAAATTCCCGGTCAGTTACAGTAAGCCCGTTTTTGAATTTTCTCTTTTCGTCATTATTCAGATAATCTGGCCCTTCTACCGACTTTAATGCGTCCAAGAAAGCCTTGAACTCTCCTAATCTTTCGGCAGCACGCCCATCAGTCACAAAGCGATAGTGGGCATTCCCGGGCAGTGAAGACGGCACAGCCTTGCGAAGATCACGCAGGATAGTTTCCATGTCAGTAAGTGACCAAGGGGCGTTGGCCCGCGTCTTATACTGTTCGACGAGATAGTGGTCAGGTGCCTCCATCCGTGCGTCGCCACCATTTCGTGGCTCCAGTACAAGAAGAGCGTTCTCTACCTCTTGATCGGCTTCCTTCAAGCTAACATCGGCTACCCATTCAATATGATGGAGGATCTGATAAAGAAATCCGTTTATCGCAGCGGGCCCACCAGCTTGTGTCATATATTCCTCAAACTATCAATCATGGCGACGGCAGAAACGAGGTAGTTTGCCCTGATAAATGTCGCCAAGCAAGTTTCCCTTAATCTCTGACATATTCGTTCTTGAAACTCATTGGTCCTTAAAAAAATTAAGGCACTACTAAACAGCCGAATTGTCCTTTTTAAATTTGTCTTGTTCGTCTATCACCATACCCACCGGCTATTTGCCATGAGCCTCTCAGCAGTAGGAGGTTTCAATCCATCCCCAAAGAACCTATGTATATCGACTTCAAGAACACAAAACTTTGCTTTTCGTATTTGTAGCTTAAAATCATCATCATGTGCATTAAAGTGATCTACCAACTGAAATATCAAATGCCCTCTCTTACTATTTTTGGCAAATATGCCTACAAAACAACCTTGAAAAACAATGTCATATATTCTACCAGTTTTCTGGCTACATCTATTTCGCCAGCACTTTTCTCCATAAAAATAAAAAGGAACCTCTCTTTCAAAGTACCCATTATAGAATCCAACACCACATTCCTTAAATGGCCCATCCATTATATGATCATTTTCTTCTCCAAAAGGAAATTGGCGGTAAAATGGTCCTCTCCTTATAGGATCCTGTTTTTCTTTAGAATGCACAGGCTCGTCCATTATTTCTTCATTGATCCAAATTTCTTTAGCGATCCAATCTCTTACAATCTCACGCACATCTTTGCTTGAATTATATCCCCAAAGTTTCTGATTTTCCGTAAACCATATCCAATCACTATTTTTTACGAGCCTTTCTACGGTAAGATTTTCTCGTCCATCCCCATAAAATTCCTTCGCATTGACCTCAAGGATATAACTCCCTTCTTTTTGCGTTTGTAACTTAAATTCATCATCTTTTGCATTGCTGTAATACACCTCAAATATGAGGCGTCCCCGCTTCTCTTGTTCGGTTTTTTCGTATAGAAACATACCTTCGAGAACCACGTCATATATTCTATCAGTCTCCTTACTGTGCTCCTCTTGCCATCCCTCTTCAACACAAAATTCTTGAGGACTATCTAATTCGGGATGTGCTGATAATGGAATAACCTGGCCGATCAGTTTTTCAGCGATCCATGCTTTAACTACTTTGTGGATATAGGTTTCTCCACCACAGGAAGTTTCTGCATGGTGAGCAAAGTGCCACCGCTTTTTTTCTCCTCGTCGCAGGACGAGCGGTTCATCACAACCTATGCAGATGCAACCACATTTTGCTCCGCCTTCAAGCCATGTGTCATCTGGCGTAACGAGTGCCCCTTGCCATCTGGCATGTTGGATGAGTAAACCAGACACAAAAATTCTCCGGCCTTTTGGTGTATAATCCCCAAAAAGTTAGCTAACATTTTTTATTTTGATAGACTGGATTACTGGCACTGTGCTTGCGCGCGGCGGCTCAACACCATGCCACAATGACAACCAAAACCACTGGATTGCGGCTAAAATCATGCCGCAATGACAATCAAAATCTTCTGGATTAAGTTAATAAACAAACTGATTTGAAAGACCACTCCTGCGTCCTCTTTCAGCTCTTTCCCATTGACCTCTCCCCTCTCACACAGGCATCTTTCTACCTGAAATTGCGCGACCAATCTTCGCCTGATCTTCTCCCCCGCCAGAGAGAATCCTGACGCCCCAATCCATCAAAAACCGGATATTTTCCTCCGCACTCTTCGAGGAATCCTTCCACGAACACAAAAAATGAATCCCATTATCATCACACGCACCCTTCACAATACTTCGAGCCTCCTCCATAACCGGCGGATAAGGCGGATCGTGTGCATCGGCAAAACCGTAGGACATGCCCATATCTCCCGGACCCCACTCCGCGAATGCCAGCCCCGGCACCTTGCATATATACTCGGCATTCGCAACGCACTCCCTGTCCTCAATTTTAAGCCCCAGCATCAACTCGCCATCTGGATTCAGCGGCCATGGATCGGCTACCTGCGTGTACTCCGGTCCTTTAAGCCCCCAGATACCCGCGGCATATCCCTGACCACCCGCCCCGCGCTGACCCTGCACCAGCCCACGATCCAGCCCGGCCGTCTGGAAGGGATACCTGCACTCCTCGACAAACGCCCTCACCGCATCGGCCTGCCTCGCATGCGTATGCAAAATACCATGCACCCCCGAACTCAAAACATGCCTGATCTGCCACGCATTGGCGCGAACCTCCTGCACAGTGCGACAATTGGACGGCAACGTCGCAAACACAGTCGGCGTGCGATGCCCCGAATTTGTGGGACCGCCATCCACCAGCCCTTGCATAAACGCGCGAAGACCAACCACATCAAACGGACTGTGCTCGTAATCCACCATTAAAAAATCCGCCCACGTCTTTGCCTGCTTCTTCCCATTCTCATACGTAAGAGGGCCAGCACCCGTATAATAGAGATACTCGCCCTGATCGAGAAGCTCGATACATCTGTTAATCCGTTTCTTTCCCATTGTACGCTCCTATCGGTTGTAGAAATTGCTTGCCCTCAAAAATCATGCACCACATGGCCTTGCCCAAAGAAATAGATATGATCGATCAAAGTCGAAAAAAACACCGCAAAAGCATAGCCCACCATCAAGCCAATAAAAAACGGCTGCCCCCTGCGGTACATTGCAACACCACCAAACTTTAGAATAAGCGACTTATAGACCCACACCATAAAAACCGGAAACACCAGACGGCGCGCCATATACATACCTTGCAGCGCCAGACCAACAGCGGGCAAAGGCCACCAGATAAAGTTATAGCGCAAAAAAGTCAACAACAACACAATCGCCATACCGGAACCGGCAAACGTGAGCCTATCCCAATCCGGCGGTTGGGGATTGCGGATCCAGGTTACAGCTTTTTGATAATTGTTCCGAACACCCGTCACCCTCGTCAACCCCCCCAGATTATATCCACCGTGCCGATAGGAGGTGTAAACCGTATCGCCAATAGATCCCACGAATCCCAGCATCACTGCAATCGCAATCGCACCAATCAACCGATTGCGCCGAAACTTCAACCCACTCGTCAGCTTCAGCGTCTGTGCCAGGGGCGGACCGAGGAACCCGCGCGTCGTGGCAAAAAGCGCGTAGATAAAACCCTGACTCACCATAGAAGGTGCGGAAATCGCACGCGACCCCAAAATATAAATAGGCGCGAAATTCAGTGCCGTATCCGAGATATTCGCATAAGGCAACCCCATCTCAGCCACAATTCGCGACAGACCAATATAAGCAGCCAGCGCAAAAAACATATAAAGCACCAGCACCTTCAATTCCATACCCGCCAGATGCAACCACCCACCCACATAAAGCAACCCTATTGCCAGTCCAAACACCGCCGTGCGATAAGACAAAACCTCCCGCGAATCATCGACCTCCTCATCCCCCCTCAATGCCTTCCGAAAAACAGACCTTAAATGCCCACGCGACATCCACAAACTCACCAGCACAATCATCACAAACGCGCCAAAACTCTGAGACCGAACCGCCTCCAGCCCTCCCTGCCCAACAGAAGACCCCACTCCGAGACGGTCAAACACAGACATCTCAATACCCGTCAAAACAAAAAACACCCAAAAACTGAACAGAGCCTCCACACGCGCAAAATAGGCAAAGCCAATAATATAAATACTTATCTGCACCCAGAACGTCGGCGCGCCTTCCATCCAGCGCAACCAACTGGCGGCATTTGGCGTTGTGGGCAATCGCGGTATCAAAGGATAAAAAAACGTCACAATATTCCACAAAACAGCTATAGCACCCAGAAAACAGCCAATTTTAAACCCACGCTGCCGAACCATATGCGCGATGCCCTCCGCATCATCTGACCCGGCAGCCATCTTAATGCTCACATTCATCAGCGGATATTCCAACCGCTCATTTTCCACCCACTGCTTACGCAAAATCACCATGATACACAACGTCAACCAACCAATAGCACAAATCAAAGACCCCCACCAGAAAAGTGGCACCACCCATGCACCCCACGGAATCGGCTGATGCGGGGCAAGACCCTCGTAAAACAGCGTTGCTGCCCCATCTTCATTGTGCAAAACAATCCAGCTTGGAATATGCTCGTGCAAAAGCTCGCGCCATCCATTCTCCGGCGTATCCAGATAAAAAGGCGCCGCAATCACCGTGGGCAAAAAACTCGCCAGACCAAAAAATGGAAAAAACGCCCCAATCAATCCCATACCGAGCACAACCTGCAACTCGGCCTGAGAAAGTGCCCACTTGCTCTTTGCCCGATCAAACGCGATATTTACCAACACCAGAACCACATATACAAAAAACAGCCCCATCGGCAGATAGGACTTATTCATACGAGAAGCCAGATGCAACATACCCCATGTGATATAGGCTTCGGATAGCAGCACAACCACAATGCCCACCAAAATGGACTTCAGCGTAACGGCTTCTGTTACAAACCGAGTGGGTTCAGCAGATGGATGTGTTCCTTGTGCCATAGTACTCAATTCTTATTCAGACAATCGGCGAGGATTAAAAGGATCTCCGCAACAGCGTCGCGCCTGCGCCAATCGGACATAGATCGACGGAGCGCATCACACTGATCGCGCAGATCGCGGATAGCCTTGCAAAGCCTGTCGGGCGTAAGCCCCTCTTCTGAGAGGACGAGGCTATAACCGGCATTTCGAAAAGCTTCGGCATTCTCGATCTGATCTCCGCGACTGGCTTGCAGAGAAAGGGGAATCAAAAGCGCGGGTTTTTGGAGCGAGAGAAGTTCAAAGAGCGCGGTAGCACCTGCGCGAGAAACAACAAAATCGGCCGCCGCAAAAAGATGGGGCAAGTCATCCGCGACATATTCAAACTGCGCGTAGCCTTCGGTCTGGTCGAGAGCCAAATCGAGATTGCCCTGCCCGCACAGGTGGCAAATCTGGTAATCGACAAGCAAATCGGGAAGTGCAGCGCGAACCGCCGCGTTAATCGCACGCGATCCCAGGCTACCCCCCATGATGAGAATAACGGGTTTCTCGGACGCAAAAGCGCACAAATCACGCCCTTTTTGAGCATCGCCATTTGCGAGTTCTGCCCGAACCGGAATACCCGTGTGAACCGCTTTGCCAGCGGGCAAATATTTGGCTGTCTCGGCAAAAGCATAGCAAACGCGCTTTGCAAACGGAAGAGAGAGCTTATTGGCCAACCCCGGCGTGAGATCTGATTCGTGACACACAACGGGAATGCCCAACAACCACGCAGCCCAGATAATGGGCGGCGTGACAAATCCCCCCTTGCTAAAAATGATATCGGGTCTGATACGAACGAGAAGCAACAGCGACTTGAGAAACCCCAACTTGATGCGGGCCAGATCGGTAAAATTCTGCCAGTCCAGATAGCGGCGGAGTTTGCCTGCGGGAACCGCATAATAAGGAATGCCCTCCCGTGCGATCAGTTCTTGCTCAATACCGTCCCGCGTACCGATATAATGCACATCGTATCCCGCATCGCGCAAAGCGGGCAACAGCGCAATATTGGGCGTAACATGCCCTGCGGTACCGCCCCCAATGAGAACAATAGTAGGCAAGAAAAGCTCCTGTACTATTACGCAAAAATATCGGCCATGGCATTTGGTTCGTGCCACTGGCGTTGTTCTTCGATCCACTTGTGTGGCTTAAACGCCGTGGCGACATCTTCGATAGCAGTTCCGAGAATATTGATATTGTTGAGATCAGTCACACCAATGCCGAGTTGATTGGCATAATAGAGAAGCCCTTGCTTAGCGGGTTCAAAACCCATAACACTGGTCATAACCGCATCCACAGCAAAAACATCCACACTCGCTGCAGCAACGCCCAGATCAACCGAATCCGTCCCCCCGGGGCCATTGCCCTGCAAACCGACAGTACCATCGATCACGCCGATATCCGGTGCCAGATATTTGGCGAGCCGAATGAGATTGACATTGAGGCGCTTGGACTCATTGGGACGCTGGCGCTCTGGATGCGAGGGAAACCCGTGCATTTTAACGCGGTCCTCTTTGCGAATCGTTCCCATAATCATATTCTTGAGCGCGAGCGTAACAACTGTAACATCGTGGGTTTTGGCAACCGCCATTGAAATCGTGCAGGGGCATTCGAGCACGGTTTTGGGCATATGCACCTGGTATTCCGTTCGGTCGTCGAGGAGAATCGGCACAGTTTCCCATCGGGTCTCGGAATTGAGATCAATAAGTCGAATGGGAACATCGTATTCTTCTTTCAAAGCGTGATACCCAAAATTGTCAAAAGCCTCTCCCGGAATATCTTCGTTACCTCCCTCGGCTATAAGGATTTCATCCGGTGGATTGGGCGTAGTGAGCAAAAAATCAATAGCCCCTCGTATCGCATCGGGATGAGAAGACGCCAGTTGATTTTTAGACGAAAGAAAATTGGGTTTGAGCATCACCTGCTCGGCGAGTTTGGGAACCACATCATCGCGAATGAGATCGAGCGCACCAAATACATTCTGCCGGCGATTTTCGCGGCGGGCAAGACTGACGTTAATTCTGGACATAAGAAACTCCTTTTATTAACTGATGTTATACAGGTCTGTGGTTTTGTCATGCTGAGCGGAGTGGAACGGAGCCGAAGCATCTGTTCCACCTGCGTTGGTAGAAGATTTTTCGACTCCGCTACGCTACGCTCAGAATGACAGGCGCATTATCGCATTATATTGTGCCTATGCGTAACGTCACTTATTAATTGCTGAATTTATCTCTCCCAAGGAAACGCAAAAGTCGGTGAATTGACATAACGTTCTGTTTTAAGTACAAGTCGCGCTCCGCAACCGGGACCAAGGCGGACCGGCATCCAGGATGCATCGAGATCAAATACACTACCATCAACCTCCGCAGCAGTAATCTGATGCTCGGCATAAGCACCACCCTGAATAATGAGATCGCGGTATTCGGTCTGATTGACATTCACGAGTGACAGCACAACACGATCCGCAGTCAGCGTCTCTACGAGAGCAGCCACATCAGACGGCAACCCGGGACGGCGATTCTCGGGATCAAAATAACGCACGCGACAATGCAGGGGTTCGCCGTGTCGCGGCGCCAGACCACCGAGCTGGAGCTGAATAAGCGCGTTCACAGTAGTTGCGGGATTATAGGGCAATGGATCATCGGATAATCGGGTATCCGTAGAAGACGTATCATTGCGCACATTCTCCATCTTCCCGCGAATCGCGCTCAAAGCATTTCGCAAGGTACGTGCAGGATGATCGGGATTATTCCCGCGAAGATAGTCTATCCATGGATCAGCGGAAATGTACTCAAGATCGGCCTCATCCATCGTCCAATAATAAACATCGAGCGCACCCTGACTGAAGGGCTGGGAGCTATAGCTATACCAGCCATCATCGCCGTGCATGTGCGGATACTGTATTTCCCCATCGACATTTTTGCTATTGCTATTCACCGCATTGATCATCGTACGCCAGACATGGGGATATTTCTGGTCACCCGTCAGAAGCAGGGCATTGCCAAAACCCGCTATACCACGAGCTATGGAATTGCGGTTGGAAAGCGCACCTGTTTGCGGAACAACCACAGTAAATCCCCAGCCATAACAACCGCCATACCACTTGCCATCACACGCACCGCCAATCGCACCGTCAAGACCGATATTGGACGGAAGAACACCGTTATTCTCAGCCGCGCGAGCAGCCCACGCATCGACGTATCCGAGCAACCATGAGCGGTATTTCTCCTCACCGGCCAGCGCAAAAGCATTCAGACCCAGCGTAGTAGCCGCGAGATTCAGGGGATGGTCGCCGATCACATCGGTATAATCTTCAAAATGCATAAGCATCTCTTCAAAATTGCGTTCACCGTGGCGCGGTGCGGGAAAGCGACCCTCAACCTCAAAGGGATCCCCTGCCCAATCGAGCCCCGTGGCTTTTCGCAATAAAGGTCCCCGACTACCGTTAAAAAGGCTGCGAATGACCTTGTGCTCGGGATCGTAATTCTTCGCCTGGGGATCTTCATCCATATAAAAACCCGCGTAGCGACGCACGCGGTGACCAAATGTGTCCTCATGCGGATCGGACAACCCCTGCAAATTGAAAATAGTGAGCGATTCCCCGTGGTGGAACCAATCGAAACACGCGGGAAACTCCTTGTAATACATACCATCGCGCCCGATAGGCACAACCTCGGTCTTCGCCTCGGAATACTGCTCAATATGCCCTTCCCACGCCTGCTTGTAGAGATCGAGGATATGCGCTGGTCCCCCCAGGGTATGCACCATTGAATATCCGGTAAGATTTTCTATCGCATCATCCGGACCATCATTACCCCCCCACCGCGGAATACACTTGAGATACCCCCGGCTGTCAAAATATCGGTGATAAAAAACCTCGCAGGCCGTGGCCTGCGCGCGCATCAATTCGCGTTGCAAAAGTGCCCACTCTGGAGGGGCAGCAGGTGACGTAATATGTAAAACAGACATGAAAGTTACTCCTCTTTTTGTTCCTCTTCTCGAATAGTCTCAAGTTCTGAAATTGCTTCAAGATCTTTGGGTCTGCCTGCCGCTCGCTTGACACGACGCCCAGCTTTTCGCAATTCCTGTGCAAAACGTTGGAGTTCCATCGCATTTTGCAACCGTTCTTCATGAGAAAGTTTGAGATTTCTGCGAATGAGTGTTCGATCAACATCCTTTTTGTACACCTCGATAACTGGGTCGAGTCTCCGCATATGGTTCATCTTATTTCTCCTCTTTACATAGTTGCCCAGCCTCTAACCTGTCTCCCACGCGAGCGAATAATCGCGTTCTTCAGGTCTGGGATGTCCCCCTGGACCATATCCCGCGTTAGATTGCGATTCTTCAGTTAGAGGAATAAATGTAGGGGTTAGATCAGCGTCTGTCACGTCAAAACGATAGAACCCCAACGTGGGATCGCCATCATCCCACCGGTCGGCAGCCTGGGGCATCGCTATACCAGCACAGCGATAAAAAGAAATACCCTCAACAATTTGGGGCGGACGTCGGCAGTGAATATGTCCGCTGAGAACAATGGACACACCGGATCTTTTAAACGCCTCAAAAATGCGCTGTCTGTGTGGCGGATCAATAGAAAAATACCAATCTCTATACTCGTCCGCTTTTGTAATATCCCATTTGGGTTCATCGAGCGTATCCATAAACAGGGTATAATGCATGGTCACAACGTGATGCGCCGCACGGGGAAGGGACGGCAACTCACTTTCCAGCCAGTGCCACATGCGCGTCTCATAAGATAATCCCGAACCCGCCACAGCCGCATAAAATCCGCTAAAACGCACATTCTTATGAACAAAACTCCAGGGAAAATCACCAAAAAAAGGCACAAACGAATCCAGTTGCTCGGCAGTGACATTCAGGCGAATATCCTCGCGTCCGGTAGCACCATTTTTATCGGTATGCTTGTTGCACGTATCCATATTGCCGGGAACCGCATAATACGGATACGGCAAAGCATCGAGTTCGCGTTTGGCAACTTCATACTCAAAGTCGTGGAGCGCCCCATCCCGCGTGAGATCGCCACCCACGAGAAGAAGATCGACATCGGTAATACCTTGAATCTGCCGGTACGCTGTCTGCCAATTGTCCATATTTCGCTGATTAAAGCGAAAAGACCGGGGCGAACCGGGTTGCATATCGCAGATATGAAGAAAAGACCAGGGTTCCATGGTGTCTCCTTTGAATAACTGTTTGTAATATTCGCTTTCTCAAATCAAAATTATGGGCGACCCCTCAGCCTTGTCAACGACTTTCACGCACGCGGTCACAAACAGAACAAGAAGTACATATCTTTCACTATACCGTCCATTCATGGATCAAAATGTACACTTTTGTATCACAGCGTCTTCCATTTGTATGTATCTCCAAAGGCGACTCTTACATTCACGTTAAGGGCGCAATACAGCATATTAAAAGCATGATGAGGGTATTTGAGCTTCTGTCCATACAATTTATCACTCAATTTCTGTGATGTTGGCTTGATATTTGCTCAGGGTCTGACTGTTGCGTGTAAAATTCACTCATCAGACCCAGGGCATCCTACATGGCCGAATATGACTCTGTCTCCAAAGATCTGATCCAGACCTATCCCAAAGACTTTATCCGACTCACACTTGAACAGGACGATGTAGAGGTCCTCAACATACTCGACACAGAGCAAAACACGGTTGATACACGACACATGGACAGCCTCATCCGCGTCCATATCTCAGGCAAGGAGACATTGGTGCATCACGAGTTTCAGACGACTGACGATCCATCTATGCCGCGCCGCATGGCGGGCTATATTATACGTGCGATTGAGCAGCACGACCTGCCGATTTATTCCAGTGTGATCTATTTACGGCGCAGTGCAGGTCGGCGCGATCCGGGGCACTATATTCAGGAAATATCCGGCCATCTTGTTGTGATCAAATACACAGTGATTCGGTTGAGTGAGATAGAGGGACAGGATATTGTTGATGGCGAGCCTTCGGGCTTGTTTCCATTTGCACCGTTGATGAAACGTCCTGCTGGCATAGATTCAGAGACGTGGTTGCGTCACTGTGTTGACGCGACGAATGCGCTGCCAGTGGATGAATCAATAAAGGTTGACTTTTTGGGTCGGTTGATGATATTGAGTGGGTTAGAGTATGATCCGAGACTGATCAATCGTATTCTATTACAGGAGGGTCTTATGGATGCCATTATGCGCGAGTCATCGTTTGCACAATACATTAAGCAACAAGGCATTGAGCAGGGCATTAAGCAGGGCAGAGCGGAAGGAGAAATAAAAAGCACACTCGAAGGAATCCTTGAAGTGTTGGAGATTCGATTTGATTTGTCCGAAACAGACCCCCTATCTGCTCGCATTGCTGCCATCGAAGATTTGCAACACCTCAAGCAGTTGCACCGTGCAGCGATACAGGTGTCCAGTCTGGAGGCATTTCGGGATATGTTAGAGGAGTGATGCGATCTCCCAATCTTGCGCCTTAAACAGAAACAAAAAGCCCGACCTGTCCTAACCAGATCGGGCTTTTGCTATCGATTCCAGCCTTCGAGATATAACCTACCAGCCGGAGCCGAGCGGTTCTCTTTGTCCGAACTATGTCGGCGCAGGATGAAGCCCGGGACAGGGCCTTATGCACAGGAGACCGATCCTTGAAACGGCCTCATCGGGCAATACCATGTGCTCAGAAGTCGAAACCCAGCATCGCCTTTCCATACCGTTCGAGTTTGGCCTTTCCCAGTCGTTCAATAGCCGCAAGTTTGTTTAAGCTAAGAGGGCGGCGGTGTGCAATTTCAGCCAGTTGCTGATTCGTGCAGATGACATAAGGCGGGATGCCTTCTTCTTTTGCCTGTCCGTTGCGCCAATCTCTGAGCGTGTTGAACAAGGGCCAATCGGCTTCTTCTAATGTCTTTCGCCACGCTTCTCGATCACGACCACCCTCTTTGACCTGCGGTTTTCGGGTGGATATCTCTTGCTCTGGGCGCGGCATATTATACGTGACGACAAGAACAAGGTGGGGAGATTCATCTTTTAAAAAGAAGTGATCTCGAACCGCGAGCACTTCTTTGTCCTTGACAAATTCACGCACCGCGCCATCGTCAAAACCACCCAAAGCCGAACTGAAAGGCAGTGTAAACACACGCACATTCATTCATACCCTCAAAAAATTGACCCGCTTCGCGGGAAACACCCCCACCAAACTGTCGCACACGCAATGCACGGCGGTTACACACGCTCGGCATTGCGCTCACGCCAGTTTACCCCTCCAAAACATACACACACATAAGCTAACAGACATATTCACAATTTATACCAACTCAAAACAACAAAGCGCAAAAGCGTAAAAGAGAAAAGAGCTACTGGGCCTGTCTCAGAAGACGAAACCCAACGGTGCCGTCGCGGTAGCTGGGCGAATAATTGTGGTTGCGAATCGCCGACCGCAAACTCCGGGCGCCGTCGAAGAAGAAACCGCCCCGCATAACGCGAAACGAGCCTGACGACGGACCAGCCGGATCCACCGATGGAGAAGAACGATAATAAGTATTACCATACCAATCCTGCACCCACTCCCACACATTGCCATGCATGTCATACAAGCCCCAGGGATTCGCTCGTTTTGTGCCTACGAGATGAGCATACTGCTCTCCCACACCCCACGCATTATCATGATACCACGCATAATGCGTCAATTGGCTCTCATCATCTCCAAAAGACCAGCGCGTCGTTGTCCCAGCCCGACACGCATACTCCCACTCTGCCTCTGTTGGCAAACGATACACATTCGAACCCTGAGACGCATTTAAACGGCGGATAAACTCCTGTGCATCCTCCCACGATACATATACCGCAGGATAATTCGATCCCGAACGCACATAACTTTCACCTTGCCAAGGACGAGTACCCATCACTGATTCCCATTGCTCCTGCGTCACCTCATACGTCCCCAAGTAGAATCCCTGGCTGATCGTCACGTCATGCACTGGTCCCTCGTCACTATATCGACCCTGCTCGGAGGAAGGCGATCCCATCTGAAATGTTCCCGGCTCTATCCATACCATCTCCAGCGATGCGTCCCCTGATAATGTGAAGGAAATTAGAGGTAATACCTCTACCTTCACCTGTCTGCTCAACCCATTTGCATGGTCAAACACCGTTATAGTCGCGGTCTGTCCGCCGTCCCCAACCGCTGCTGCCAACGCCATCGCCGGATCATCCGCATCTTGCACTACCACGACGATATGGTTATCGCTCGATGTCCAGCTATACTGCGGGGATTGGGTACCCAGGTATGTCGCAGCCTGGAGCTGCACTGCATCGCCCTCAGGGATTCGCAGTTCCTCAATCCCTCTATTATTGGAACACGAAGGATTGACGACCACGATCGGGTCGCGCGTCGAAAAGAAACACCTGCTGTTGAACCCCCCTCGGACTGTGGAATTGTTCTGGTTCTCCTTCACACGCAACTCCAGCGTATGATCTCTGTCTCCCCGCTTAGGGCTCATATAATTTAGCTGGTAGAAGCTATCCGCAAACAACGCAATCTCGTTCTGAATCTCGATAAACTGGGCGGCCAGTTCGCTCACATCACCGAGTTCGAAAAACCCGGCATTGCCAAGCCGTCGCAGGACATCCGGTTCGATCTCGTCCCCCAGGCCGATTGTGTAGATATTCTTGTTTCCCCGCGCCCTGAGTGCCTCATCCAGGGTACTGGACGCTTGTGTGTCACTCCCGTCGGTCAGGATGATCATAAACCCTTGCTGTACTTCGGTTACAGCATAGATATCCTTCCACCGCGCACTTCCCTCAATAACACTACCGTACAGGTTGGTGGTCGCAAACCCCAAACGGATACCCCGGATCGCCCTGGTCAGGACCTCTACATCATTCGTAAAATCCTGCAAGAGAACCGGTTCTTCAGAGAATTCGTACAACGCGAACTCTTGCTGATCGGTCATGTTTTCCACCAAAGCGATCGCCGCGTCTTTAATATCCTCTAATTGATCCCTTACACTCGTGCTGGTGTCGAGCATCAGAACAGTCTTCAGCGAATAGGGAATGACATCCCGCTTACGAATACGCATCGCCGACTCGGTAGGAGATACCGCCCGGCCATCCTCTTTCACTTCAAAGTGTTCGGTCCTCAGGAAGTTCACTCCCTGCCCATCGGAGTCTTGCACCTGGAACATAATATTGACAAAGCTGGGCAACTCGGTCTCAACTTGGTACCTGATCAAATTGAACCGGAACGCTACGACACTAATGGTGATCGTCTCGGTATCTGTTCCCCCTTTGCCGTCTCTTACTGTGAACGTGACCCGATACGTTCCAGACTGACCGCTGGTTGGGGTCCAACTGAAGGTAGTTCCCGACAGCCATGATCCCGCTGGGCGACCACTCACCGAGTAGGTCAGGTTATCCCCATTTGGATCGGAAGCGATCAAATTCAGAGTCAATTTAACGCCCGCTGGTACACTTTGGTCGCCGATCCGCTTTAATATCGGAGGAGCCTCTTTGGAAACAGTACTTTGACCAAAAAACCCAACGAACACCAAAAAGTCTGACACACCCACCTGTCCATCACCATCCAGATCGTACTTTGCCTCGTACTTTCCATCACCCTGACTGGTCCCAAACCTGGCGACAAACAACAAGAAATCGCCAACCCCAACTACGCCATCGCCATCATAATCCACATCCGCTGCGGTTTGGGCATAAGCAACCCCTGCGAAAACAAGCCCCATCGCCACCAACAATCCAATAATAGACTTTCTCTTGAATATCATTGTACCCTCCCTTTACGTCGTTGAAATATGCATACCTTTGAAAATATATGTCGATATGAGTTTACGTAAAGAGTAATTTATATATAAAATATTGTTTTTATTTAAGATATAAAAATAATATAGGCGATATTTCATACCATTTGGACGATATATCGCCTAATACAAATCCGACAAGCAAATCCCTTGTTTAAACGAAATATTAGACGCACTCTAAATACCTGTTTTTTTTATAAAAAATAAAAGCCAGATAGGGTCTTGTATCATCAGACGACATATCGTCCGACGATACAACCAGTCTGGCTTACCGCAACAGCATTGAAACACAGATTGAGTGCAACACCCCTTCCGGGAACGCCAGCAGGGTACCAAGAGAGGCTAAGGGGTTACTTCTCTCTCCAACCGCAGAAACCGCAACGTATCTGCCGGCGTATTGGGCACCACACCTTCGGGCAGAACGAGGGTCACAGCCCCATCAGAAGTATCGGCAACACCACTCCGCAAATTCACAGTATGCGCGGCAACACCTGTGGGCGTAATAAAGTCCCGCGATGGTTTATCTATACTCTTCATAAACGCAGCCCATATCGGTGCAGCACCACTACCGCCAGTAATCTGGCGTCTGCTCCTTTTCTCGATCAGCCGCCCGCCCTCGCGGTTGTCAAAACCAATCCACACACTCGCAACCAGATCGGGCGTAAAACCCGTGAACCAGGCATCTGTATTGTCATTTGTAGTACCCGTCTTCCCCGCAGCAGCACCCTGAAACCCAAGCGCGCGAATCGCACGACCCGTACCGCGGTTGACAACATGTTGCATCAAATTGACCATAATCACCACATGTCCGGGATCGATAACAAGCATGGGATTTGGCCGATGTACATAGCGCGTGTGCCCTGTGGCATCCTCAATCCGCGCAATAAATGTCGGCATCACGCGAAAACCATAACTGGCAATCGCGCCATAGGCAACAGCCATATCGAGCAAAGTGACCTCCTGCGCGCCCAGTGCAATACTCGGATACGGTCTGAGCCGACTCTGAACACCCAGACGTTGAGCCAGATCGACAATGCGGTCGGGACCAATATCCATTGCAATTTGCACACTCGTCGCATTTGCCGATTTGACCAGCGCATTCGCCGCAGTCGTAAGCCCCAGATATTTGTCTGCAAAATTCCTGGGCGACCAGTCCTCATCATTCACGCGATAGGTACGCAGCGTATCATTAAAAAGAGAAACCGGCGAAAAAGCACCGCTTTCAAAAGCCGCCAGATACACAAAAGGCTTAAAACCCGAACCCGGTTGACGACGCGCTTGCGTGGCACGGTTGTAATAGCTAATAAAAATATCGCGCCCACCCACCATAGCTTTGACATATCCAGTGCGCGGATCCAGACAAATTAACGCGCCCTGAACATAATCGGCGCGCTGATCAGATGATGCACTGCCATAATCTGAAAATCCCAAACGCGCATCCAGATCAGCCAACCCTCTGGCCACGGCTCGTTCGGCAGCCTGTTGCATAGACAAATCGAGCGTCGTATAAATATTCAAACCGCCAAAACTCAGTGCCTGAGCGCCCCACAAGCGTGTAACCTCGGCTTTAATCGTCTCGACAAAATACGGCGTCCGATTTTGGGGCATACGTTCAGAAACGAGTTGCAATTCCGAAGTTAGTGCATCCTGGACTTCTTCTCCGCTAATAAAACCCAATGCCTGCATGCGGTTCAAGACAAGCGTAGCACGCGCCAGAACGCGAGATTGGTCTTTGCGAAAAGGACTGAGCACACTCGGCGCATTGGGAAGTCCGGCAAGTATTGCAGACTCGATAAGCGTAAGATCCGCGGCACTTTTGCCAAAATAGGTCTGCGCCGCATCGGCAATACCATAAGCATTGGCACCGTAAAAACTGCCGTTGATATAAATCTCGAACAATCGGTCTTTATAGCCCGCACCATAGTGGCGTTCAAAAAGGGCTTCGAGTTGCGTTGCGAGAAGTATTTCTTTCAATTTTCGCACATAAAACTTTTCTCGCGTGAGAAAGATATTTTTTACAATCTGCTGCGTGAGTGTGCTCCCTCCCCGCACCCTGCCCCAGTGTCGAATATTATTAAAAAAAGCACCGATCATGCCTTTAATACTATACCCGCGGTGATGATAAAAATCCGCATCTTCAATAGATAGCACAGCCTGAACAAAATGCGGATGCACCTCGTCGAGACCAACGCGCCCCACGCGCTGATTAACAGTATAGAGCAACTCCCCAGAAGCTGCGTAAATATTGATGCCGGACTCCGCCAATAAGCTATCGGGATCGTCGGGCAGCCTCGGCAGGGTAATCACAAGCCAGCATGCCGCGCCCAATACAATGAGCAAAACATCGGCAATGAGCAAAATGATAAGGAAGAAACCGCGATGTGAGATTAATTTCATAGGATGTGCCATTACTCCATAATTTCAGAAACAGCACCCGCCTCAATTTCAAAAATAACAGGAATCTGGCTTCCTTCGCGGAAAAGTTCGCCGCGAAAACGCCCGAGGTCGCGATACAAGAAAATTTGCACAATCTGCCCATTTTGATACGCATTGATCAGAGCATCTTTTTCGCGCAGTCTCAAATCGGGAATAACCGCGGTGGCGAGTTCCAAAAAAACAGCAGCCTTGAGCGAATCGGGATTGGTTATGCCCAGGGTGTCTGGCGCCACAGCCTCAATATCGCCCACCTGGGCGTAGAGGTGATCAATCTGTTTGCGTACCTCCGCGTGGAAATGCACATCCGGCAAATGCAATGCTTTGACAATCGCAAGCCCCTGGCGGTAAACCCGCAAACTAGCGATCACATCGCCGAGCGGTCTGGTATTGAGATCAACACCGGGCAGTGGTATCTTGTAGATAGCGACATAGCCTGGAATACCAGATTCGGGCACGTGCGAACCCTCAAAACGACTGCGTATAACCGCATCGGGCAAACCCGCTCGTGGCACAGGTAAAGGATCGGCTGTATCGATGGCTTGCTGAGTTCGCGCCTGTGCTTGAATATCCTTCCAGATCGCACCACTTTCAGGGCGCAAAGCATTGGTCGAAAGCAAAAATACCCCAAGGCGTCGCGCAAACCAATTGGTCTGATATTCGCTCCAGGCAACACCTGCACCGAGCACGGCTACAAGAAGCAGCGTCACCGCCAACGGACGCAGGTACCTTACGCGACAACGGAAAAGAATTGCCTTGATATTTTCGGGAAGTCGAATCATGCTAAAAACAAAATGGCACTCGAAAATCGACAAGTCAAAGAAAATGTAGCATAGTACAATGTCTTGCCTCAAGAAAAAGATGTATTACATTACGTCATACGTGGTTTTAGGATGAGTAGAGGCGGGAAACAGACCGCTTACAATACCACAACCACAGTAATGACAAAACCCTTCTGGATCGCGGCTAAAAACATGCCGCGATGACGGCTTTCATGTACAGCACAGGTTTTGCTGACCGCTGACTGCTAACAGCTTAACAACAGGAGCCATACCATGATAAAAATAGCAAAGGTCGAAAAGCATTTCAAGAGTCCGGGTCCCCAACCAAATGGTTTGCAAGCCGCGCCAGATGGCCTGTGGATTATCGACCAGGTAGATCTGAAAATTTACAAAGTAGATTGGGAAACGGGCGACGTGCTATTTGAGGCGCAAACAGACACAGAGCATTCGAGCGGAATCACACTCGGTGGCGGACATGTGTGGATTGCATCCACATTTGAATTGCAAATAGCAAAACTCGATATGAAAACGGGCAAAACCATTGCCAAATACGATTCTCCCGGCGTTGGCGTCGCGTCCTGGCGCGAAGGCATGGAAGGCGCCTCAGAAACCGGCGCACACGGATTGGAATGGCGCGACGGCAAAATTTACATTGCGTCCCCACCCTCGCAATTTGTACATGTGGTAGATACCGAAACCTGGACAGAAGAACACGCATTTCGGACACCTGGCCTCCGCAACCACGGATTGGCCTGGCAAGACGATAAACTGTGGGTGGCGGATACATCTGCAGGCACGGTAAATTTACTCGGCACAGCAGATGGGCGCGTGTACGACGTAATCCGCGTAGAAGCACCCGATGAAGTACACGGCATGACCATGCACGATGGCGTCCTGTGGTACTGCGACGCCCACAATTGTACTATCGGTCGGTTGATTGTCTAACAAAGGGAATCCAAAATGACCTCCAAAGACTGCGAAGTTGCGGATATTGAACACATCCTTCTGCACGTCCCATTTCATCCGCGGTGTGCAAAAGTAAAACAAACTCGGGTACCATTTTGGTCACTTGTAGATGTGTGCAAAATAACGACCTCTGCGGGAGTAACCGGATATGGCGAAACCCTGACGCGATATACGTGGGGGCAATCGAATGAAAAGCAATTTGCCCGCGTGCGCGGAAAGAACATATTCGATCATTTGTGGGATGACAGCCTGGGCGCTGGCTTGCAGATGGCCCTCTTCGATGCCGCTGGGAAAACACTCGGCGTACCGTGTCACAAACTGCTGGGCGTGCAATATCGAGAAACATGCCCCGTATCGTGGTGGTCACAGGACCGCACCCCCGAAGAATGGGTTATGGAAGCACAGGCGGCGATAGACCACGGATTCACCACAATGAAGGTGAAAACACGCCCCTGGTTTTATCCCGAAGAACAACTTGAAGCCGTCAGAAAATCTGTACCGAACTATTTCAAAATCGACGCGGATTTCAACGGCCTATTGCTCGGCGTGGATCAAGCCGCACCCTTAATCCGCCGGTTAGAAGACACATATAGCCAACTGGCAATGGTCGAAACGCCAATCCCGCAAAACGACGTAGCGGGCAACGCCCTGCTGCGACAAAAAATCGCCAGCCCCATTGCCATGCACTTTGGCAATCCCCCCTTTATGACAGCAGTGCGCGAAGGCGTATGCGATGGATTTGTCGTAGGTGGTGGCGCGAGTCGCGTAATGAAACAGGGCACCCTCGCCGCTGAGGCCAACATGCCATTCTGGCTGCAACTGGTGGGATCGGGATTGACCACCATGTGGGGCGTACATTTGGGCGCTGTATTATCTCACGCACGCTGGCCCGCGATCCCCTGTGTGAACATCTGGACGCATCCACTCGTCAAAGACTTCAAAGTAGAAGGCGGGCATATACGCGTACCCAACACACCCGGATTGGGTATTGAACTCGCTTGGGACGTCATTGAACGCTATCGCGTCGATCCGGATTTTAAGCTCGAAGAAAAGCGCCAGATTCACACAATATGCTGGCCCGACGGACCACAGACCCATTATCCAGACGGAAGCTACCGCGACGATTTCCTGTCGGGCAAACTAACGGGCTTTCTACCGGGCATCCGCCTGGAATTAAAACTGGACGACGGAACAGACGCATTTGATCGAGAATATCGGGAATTATTTGGATAAAGTGGGAGAAAGGAGATCATCATGGCATTTAAACTCGGATACTGTGCATTGCGATGGAGAAATCCAGACCTGGAGCAAGCCCTTGAAGCCCTGAAAAAATCGGGCTGGGATGGCTGGGAATGTCGGTTGCCGCTGGATTGGTTGGGACCGGCGAGTCGCATTCGGAAAATCTGCGACAATGTCGGATTGCCCATGGCCGTGTACACAGCGCAAGGATCGCCCGAAATATCCGATCGGGAACACCAGGAACGCAACAAACGGCGAATAGATTTTGCCGCCGAGATGGAAGTAGATTGCTTTATGTACATGAGCGGTCCCAAACCCAAAGATCGGGACATCACCGAAGACGATATCAAACAGGCGGCTGAAGCGGCAGACAACTGGGCTGATTACGCGGCGCAATACGATTTGGAATTGAGTTATCACATCCACACAAATCTGCTGGTAGATTCCAAAGAAGACTGGACGCTGTATATGCAACACCTCGAAAAAGCAAAACTGTGTATCGACGTATCACACGCACAACTCTGGGACTATGACGCTGCACAATCCTTGCGCGACTTTAAAGACCAGCTCAATTACGTACACTTGCAGGACTGGGCAGATGAGAACATCACGCGGGATGCAGAGGGACGATTCACGCCCCAATGGGTCTCTGTAGGCGTCGGCGAAGCCCTGGATTTTCCAGACCTGGCAAACGTACTTGAAGACACGGGATATGACCGCTGGGTCACAGCCTGCCCCGGCGCGCCAGTTTACGAAGGCGAAGACGCGATAAATGAAGCGACCCGCAGTGCCAAAATGTATCAGTATTGTCGCGGAGCGGGATATTAATCAGGACAGTTACCATGGCGCGCAATACACCTGCCAACCCCTTCTACCATCCCATCATCGATTGTGATATTCACAATGAACTGCCCAGTTTGAAAACACTGATTCCATATCTGGAAGAACACTGGGTTGCATACATTAACGAATCGGCATTTGTGGGACCCAATGCGAGTGATTATCCCGCGCGAGCACCCACATCTGCGCGAAAAGGAACAAAGCCGAAAAATGGTCCGCCGGGGTCTGATTTTGGATTGCTAAAAAAACAGGCGCTGGACACCTGGGATGTCGAAATTGGGATCTTAACCTGTGCTTACCGCGTGCAAAGCGTACACAACGAGGACCTGTCCGCATCGCTTGCAACCGCGATCAACCAGTGGCAAATCGACGCGTGGTTAAACAAAGACGACCGATTGCGCGCCTCCCTCGTAGTACCCAGCCAAAATCCAGTACTCGCCGCACGCGAAATTGAACGATTTGGTGACCATCCGGGCTTTGTGCAGGTCATTGTGCCGGTCAGATCATATCAACCTTATGGCAAGCGCGTGTACGACCCATTATTCGAAGCAACGGTAAAACGCGACCTCGCCATCGGGATACACTACGGCGGTGCATCGAGTCTGCCGCCCACGCCCGTTGGTTGGCCTTCGACCTACGCCGAAGAAATGGTCGGTATGGCGCAAATATTTCAGTCACAGGTCATGAGTCTGGTGGTAGAAGGCGCGTTTGATCGGTTTCCAGAACTGCGCGTGATACTCATCGAAGGCGGCTGGACATGGATGCCTGCCTGGATGTGGCGCATGGATAAAGAGTGGAAAGGGCTGCGACGCGATATCCCGTGGGTCAAACGCCCACCGTCGGAATACATCCGCGAACACATTCGGATGACGCTACAGCCCCTGGACGCCCCGCCCGAAGCCGAACATCTGTTGCAAGTCATAGGACATCTGGACTCCGATGACATGCTGATGTTTTCCACGGACTATCCACACTATCATTTCGACGCGCCGATAGACGCAATTCCCAGAGGCTTGTCAGATGCATTGCTGGGAAAAATCCTGTACGAAAATGCAAAGACATTTTATAGATTTTAAGACCCCACCAGCATCTACCACAAGGAGCCTCCCCATGAAAGCCCTCTCGCTTTTGATCTTCACCTGCCTGATCGCAGCACCGGCATGGACTGGCGAAGTAGATTCACTCTATCACGACGCACTCACACGCATGAATGAAATTGAACCCAAAGAAAGCGTGGAAGAATTTAAGCAAGTACTCAAGAAAAACGGCAAATATGCCCCGGCACTTGCACAACTGACCCGCCTCTACATTCGCCTGGACACGCCCGAGTTTCGACGCCGCGCAGTAGAAGCCAGCGAAAAAGCAATTCGGATTGACACGGAAAATTTGCAATATCAACTCTTGCACGGCGAGGCATTGTGGAACCGGGGATTTCAGCGCGAAGCAAAGGCGCACTATGAAAAGGTCATAGAAAAATTCCCCAATGCAGCCGTTGCAGCCTACGATGCTGGCCGCCATATATTCGGCGAATACATGATCACGCGCGACCGGATCATTCAGCGGCGAGGTGCGATTCGGACCTTTGCCAAGAACGAATACGACCAGGCCGTGATGCTATTGGAAAAGAGCCTGGAGGTCGATCCAGACTATCAGGACTCCTATTATCTGTTGGGACTGGCGCATCTGGAACACAGGAGAATCCCCGCAATGCAACGGGTGATGCGGAGAATGATGCGGAGATTCCCTGGCGACATCAACGCGCAGTTGTTCATGGCCTATTCGCACCAGCTTCAGCGCAATCTTCCAGAGGCGAACAAATTGTATGAACAGGCCATCGCAGCCATGGGTCCCGAACAGCGCAAAATGATGGAATCTGTAGATCTCATCGCATCAAAAGAAGACAGTGCGCGCATCTCAAAAGCCATGCAAGTCGGCGACGATGGTGAGTGGAAAGATTCTGCAGCATTGACGCAATTCTGGAACAAGAACGATCCCCTATTTTTGACCAATCACAACGAGCGTCGGATGGAACACTACGGGCGCGTGGCGTATGCCAATTTGCGCTTTAGCGTACCCGCGCGGAACATCGAAGGGTGGAAGACCATTCGCGGACAAACCTACATCAAATACGGAAAGTATCAGCGACGTGTAACAGGCGTATATCCCATGTTCAAGGAAACGTGGTACTACGACGGATACCACTTCGTCTTTCAAAGTGTGAATGGCGTTGACGGTTGGGGATTTGCGGGTGAAGTGGGACCGAGCAGCACGGTCGATGTGACGCGTGCAGCCAGAATGGGCTCGTTCGGAAGAAGCTCGAGGAGGTTGGGAAGTTCGAGTTCGAGAAGTTCGATACCGAGGAGTAAACGAATCCTTGACGAGTATTACGACATTAAAAATCGGTCGGCGTTTAAAAAAGTGGAAGCTCATTTTGTCGATCCATTCCACAGTCGGAAATACACCTTGCCGCACCAGATCACCGCCTTCCGCGCAGGGAAAAATATGCGCATGGAAATCGCTTATGCCATTCCCACGGGCAAATTAAAAGCAAATGACGACCAGATGATCGTCATGGATGAGGGGTTATTTATGTTCGATTACCTGTGGCGAGACCTCTACCGCAATGTGCGACCGATTGGACAGAAACGACCATCGGGGAAAAATGCACAGCAATATCTGTTGAGCCGACGTGCCATGACACTTCCTCAGGGCACCTATAATGTGGTAGTCGAAGTAGGCGATAGAACCAGCGGCACCATCGGCACATTTCGCACAGAACGCCTTTTGACCGTATCTGAATCAAGTCTGGACATGAGTGACCTGTTACTCGCCCAGAAAATTGAAACAATCAATCCCTTTCCCGAAAAGCGCACAGACCTGAGCATCACACCCAATCCTCTCCGCGCATATCGCACCGGGCAATCGGCATCTGTCTATCTGGAAATTTACAACTTAAAAAAAGACGAATTTGGACGCACCCAATATCAAATTGTCTATAGCATCAGCGTACCCGATAAAGGGGAAGTAGATCCTTCGATGTTCGGCGCCATAGACCTTACAGAGCTAGACGGATTGCTCATTGTGTCGCCGCCCGGACAAAGTGTTACCAGCGACGCGTCAAAAGAGAAAGCCCAATCTGGAAATACACAAACGCGCAAAAAGCGAGCGAATTTGAGAGTCCGATACGTCCTGGCCGAACGCAATCAGATGGCCGAATCCCTCGAAGAACTGCGCCGGGCCGGTCAGCAGAGTAGCACATCGATCAGTTCAGTATATGCCGGCGACAAATCCGACGACTTCACCTTCCTGGAAATCGACCTATCTACGATGCCACGTGGCATTTACAAACTCGAAGTCGCAATAACGGATTTGAAGGTAAAAAAACAAGTAAAGCGCAACGCCGTGTTCCGAGTCCGTGAGTAAACGCCACTCGCAAAAGAACCCTTTAATGGAGATTACCATGAAAGCCTTCTCGCTTTTGATCCTCACCTGCCTGGTCGCAGCACCGGCATGGACTGGCGAAGTAGATTCGCTCTATCACGCTGCCCTGTCGCGCATGAATGAAATTGAACCAAAAGAAAGCGTGGAAGAATTTAAGCAGGTCTTAAAGAAAAACGGCAAATATACCCCGGCACTTGCACAACTGACCCGCCTCTACATTCGTCTGGACACGCCCGAGTTTCGACGCCGCGCAGTAGAAGCCAGTGAAAAAGCAATTCGGATTGACACGGAAAATCTGCAATATCAACTCTTGCACGGCGAGGCATTGTGGAACCGGGGATTTCAGCGCGAGGCCAAGGCACACTATGAAAAAGTCATAGAAAAATTTCCCAATGCAGCTATTGCAGCCTACGATGCTGGTCGCCATATATTCGGCGAATACATGATCACGCGCGACCGGGTAATACCGCAGCGGCGAGCCATTCGAACTTTTGCCAAGAACGAATACGACCAGGCTGTGATGCTGTTTGAAAAGAGCCTGGAGGTCGATCCAGACTATCAGGACTCCTATTATCTATTGGGACTGGCGCATCTGGAACACAGGAGAATCCCCGCCATGCAACGGGTGATGCGGCGGATGATGCGGAGATTTCCTGGCGATACCAACGCGCAGTTATTTTTGGCCTACTCCCATCAAATTCAAGGAGAGCTTTTAGAGGCGAACAAATTGTATGAACAGGCCATTGCAGCCATGGATCCCGAACAGCGCAAAATGATGGAATCCGTGGATCTCATCGCATCAAAAGAAGACAGTGCGCGCATCTCAAAAGCCATGCAAGTCGGCGACGATAGCGAGTGGAAGGATTCTGAGGCATTGACGCAATTTTGGAACAAGAATGATCCGCTATTTCTGACCAATCACAACGAGCGTCGGATGGAGCACTACGGTCGCGTGGCCTATGCAAATCTGCGCTTTAGCGTGCCTGCGAGAAACATCGAAGGGTGGAAGACCATTCGCGGACAAACCTATATCAAATACGGAAAATATCAGCGGCGAACAACGGGCGTATTTCCCATGTTCAAGGAAACGTGGTATTACGGGGGATACAGGTTCACATTTCAAAGTGTGAATGGCGTTGACGGTTGGGGATTTGCAGGCGAAGTCGGACCGAGCAGCACGGTCGATATCACAGGCACGGACCCCAATGCCCTGAGAACCCGCAATGTGGATTCAAGGCAAGTAGAACAAACGCTCTTCAGGAGATCTACCAACACGCGATGGGCGAGCGACAGGATGCGCGAAGAGTATTTTGAAATACAAAACCGAGCGGCATTTAAGAAAAAAGAAGCGCGTTTTGTCGATCCATTCCAGAACAGAAAATACTCCATGCCACACCAGATCACCGCCTTCCGCTCGGGAAAAAACATGCGCATGGAAATCGCTTATGCCATTCCCACGGGCAAATTAAAAGCAAAGAACGACCAGATGATCGTCATGGATGAAGGGTTATTTATGTTCGATTACCGGTGGCAAGACATCTACCGCAATGTGCGACCGATTGAGCAAAAGAAGCCCAAAGGAGGCAATGCCCCGCAGTATTTGTTGAGCCAACGCGCCATGACACTTCCCCAGGGCACTTATAATATCGTGGTCGAAGTGGGCGATAGAACCAGCGGCTCCATCGGCACATTCCGCACAGAACGCCTTTTGACAGTATCTGAATCAAGCCTGGACATGAGCGATCTGTTGCTCGCCAAAAAAATTGAACTGGCCAAACCCTTTCCCGAAACGCGAATGGATTTGCGCATTGCACCCAATCCTCTCCGCGCATATCGCACCGGGCAATCGGCCTATGTCTATCTGGAAATCTACAACCTGAAAAAAGACGAATTTGGACGCACCCAATACGAAATCACCTACACCATTAGCGTTCCCGATAATGAGGAAGTAAATCCCGCGATGTTTGGCGCCGTAGCCCTCAAAAAGGTAGGCGGATTGCTAATTGTGCCAACTGCCGAAGAATTGGCGCAAGTAGAAGAAGATGATCGCTCCAGTAGTGAAATACTCGCCGCAGGCAGCGCGCTCGACGGCACAGATGGCACATTTGGCGAAGACGAGATGCCAGATGAAGAAGCCCAGTTAGGCGATGCCATGGCTGGCGGGGAAGAAAATCTCAAAGCCAAAACCGTAGATTTTGAAGTGCAATACATGCCTGCCGAACGCAACCTGATGGCCGAGTCCCTCGAAGAACTGCGCCGAGCCGGGCAGCAAAGCCGCACATCGATCAGTTCTGTATATGCCGGCGACAAATCCGACGACTTCACCTTCCTGGAAATTGACCTGTCCAAAATGCCGCGCGGCGTGTACAAACTCGAAGTCGCAATAACGGATTTGCAGGTCAAAAAACGCGCCAAGCGCCGAGCCATATTCCGCGTGCGCAACTAAACACATGAATAACGACACGCTGGCGATAGCGGAACAGAATTTATCGGCTGTTTCGTGTGACAATGTACTGCGCGATCTCGAGGCGTTCCGGACGCGACGAGAGGAAGATAATATAGTTCTGGATCTGTCAAATTTGGGTTTTGTCGATCCCTATGGCATGGGGATGTTGTGTTTGATTGGCCGGCATCTGAGTGCCAAATACTGGGATATTACGTGCCGAATACCCGAAAATTCAGACGTCGAGCGTTATTTGACCCGCATGAAAGTATTTGACGCGCTCAAGTCTTATGTAACAGTGGCGCGAGCACCGCAAACGGGACAGCCGAGAACACACAACGAAAGCCTGCTGGAAATCACGACCATCGAGCAACGGAGCGATATCGAGCAAGTTCTGAGTGTAATTGAATCGCGGGTCGGCGCCATCTTGAGCGAAGAACTGCACTATACCGTGCGGGAAATTACAGGATTTAAAAACGTCGTAGCCGAATTGTGTCACAATATTCTGGACCACAGCGGGGATAAAGGATTTGTGGTCGCGCAGCGCTATACCAATCACAGATTGAACAGGAAATTTGCGATTATCGGCGTATGCGACCTGGGTATTGGCATTCGCGAAAGCTTGTCAACAGGACACGATGCAGCGCACTGGTCGCACAGTCAGGCAATAAAAATGGCAATCCAAAAGACCGTCTCGCGGGGTGATACACGGGGGCTGGGTCTATACATTGTGAAACAAATCTGCCAGGAAAACAGCGGGCGTTTACACATTCGATCAGGAGATGAACGGGTGTACATTCGGGGAGACGAAATGTGGGTATATCCATCTGCGCTATTTCCCGGCACACAGGTAAGCATCGCACTTTATGAGAAGGCTTAATCGCGAATCGGTATCTTTTCAAAGGAGGGAAATCGTGAACCGCATACTGTTTATAGCACTACTGGTCAATTTGATGCTGGTGCCAGTATATGCCCAGCAATCGCCATCGGAGTGGGGTCCCGAAGATGAACGGGGTGCCGCAAACCGGTTGACACCCGCCAAAGTGATGGAAGCGAACAAATTGATCAAAACCGGCAAAATCTACCAATTGGGGAAGGTATATGAACACGGGATACCACTATTTGGTTCAAGGCATTACAGTTTGACAATCGTCGGTGGGCCAAGCGGTGGGCCGCTCGGTGATAACCAACTCGTGTGGCACGACGAGATGTTCAGTGGCGAAATCGGTCAAATCGGTACACAATTCGATGGATTGGGGCATATTGGTACGCGGGTAGGAAACGAGGATGTGTATTACAATGGCTTTAAGAGCGCGGACTTTAGCAAACCTTATGGCCTGGAAAAATTGGGCGTGGAAAAGGTGGGGGCATTCTTCACGCGCGGCGTACTGATAGACGTGGCGGGATACAAAGGTGTCGAGCGATTGGAGGTCGGATACGTAATCACAGTGGCCGATACCGAGGGAGCACTCAAAAAACAAAATGTATCCGTGGGAGAAGGCGATGTAGTGATCTTCCGCACGGGACACGGCACCCTGTGGATGAAAGACAACGAAACATTCAATAAAGGCCAGCCGGGTATTGGAATGGCCGTGGGCCAATGGCTGGTAGATCAAAAAATTGCGATGGTCGCAGGCGATACCTGGGGCCTCGAAGTCGTACCTGGCGAGGATGAGTCGCTGGCTTTTCCCGTACATCAGTTGCTCATCGTCCAGCATGGAATTTACATCCTGGAAAACCTGGACCTGGAAGAACTGGCAAAAGATCAGGCGTATGAATTTGCATTTATATTTTCGCCATTGCGCCTGAAAGGCGGAACAGGTTCCCCGGGAAATCCAATCGCCGTAAAATAATGTCGCACCTTCCAATCCCCAGTCCTCCGTAAAATCGGTTGGGCTGGGGTTTTTAATAGGAGAAATCATGACAGAATCAAAAAAACTGGAATTTCCAGAACTGGCGGCGGCATTGCGCTCGCGGAAGGTCGGCGATTTTTTAAAATTCTTTGGACCAGGCGCAATTATCGCATCGGTAACGATCGGCAGTGGGGAAACCGTGTGGGCATCGCGCAGCGGCGCGATTTTTGGCTACGCGATGTTCTGGGCATTCAGCCTGTTTTGCATCACAAAAGTCGTTCAAGTGTACTCCGCGGCGCGATATATGACACTAACTGGCGAGCACCCAATGGAACGCTGGGCACAATTGCCCGGCCCAAGAGGATTATTCCCGGCAGTTGTCGGCGTGGTAATGGTCGTGAGTTTTCCGTTTTATCTGTCCAGCCTGCCCATTATGCTCGGCACAATTTCGTCGTGGATATTATTTGACGACCCGGCGCGATATCCGCATTTGATCGCCCTGATATTTATCGCATTTTTAATTGTACTAACCCTGAAGCAGAGCTATGGCTTGTTGGAAAAGGCACAGACCTCACTCGTGGGATTGATGTTGCTGGTCATGTTAATAGCGACAGTAGCGGCAAATCCCGATTGGGTTGCCGCACTAATGGGTGCAGTAGTCCCCACATTTCCGGTATATCCAGAATGGGTATCGCGCAACCCGATGTTTGCAGACCGCACGCTAATTGTCGAAATGGTCGCGTACATGGGCGTAATCGGCGGCGGGGTACAGGACTATGTGGGATATGTGGGCATGTTGCGAGAAAAGGTGTGGGGAATGATTGGCCGACGCAGCAATGGAGAAGAAATCATCTCGGAAACTCCAGAAAATCTCGAATTGGGCAAAGCGTGGTTAAAAGCACCGCTGGTCGATACCCTCGTATCATTTGCCAGCGTGTTATTATTCACAGCGGCCTTTTTGATCCTGGGTGCAGCTCTGTTACATCCGCGAGAGATCGTACCGTCCGGCATGGATCTCTACAACCACCAGGTCGTATTTTTAACGGAATTGCACGAAAGCGCGGGCGTCAAAACATTTCTCTCGGGACTGTACAAGCTCGGCGTATTCTTCGCAATTTTTGGCACCGTGTACGGCGCGTATGAACTATACGTCCGCACAGCGCATGAAAGCATTCGCGCAATAACCCCCAAATGGCGCAACCTATCGTTGAACGATGTGCGAAAATGGACACTGGCATACACCGCTATTGCAGGTAGCGCACTGGTGCTATATGCCTGGTGGACAGCCACCCAGGACCCGAATGGCATAGGCTGGAACCCAATTTCGATTATGACAATCCCACTACACATCACCGGGGTGCTCCTCGCTGGCCCCTGGTGCTTTGCGATAATTTATATCGACCGCAAATTCGTCCCACCTCCATTGCAAATGGGCTGGTTTCTCGTCGCGCTCAATATAATATCGGGCCTCGCCTTTACCTATTTTGGAGGCCTGGCCGTGTATGAAGATATATTGGGATTAATGAAATAATGAGGTACCAATGTACACCACAAACAGCGTAATCGACAAAAACGCCAAACCTTATGGCGCAGACAAAACCCGGGATCTGGTCGCGCAATTTCACCGAGATGGGTATTTGTTTTTAAAAGGCGTATTAACCGAGAAAGAAGTACTGGTATTGCGGGAGACAATGGAGCAAAAATATCAGGACCCGAAAATGCACGAACCCGAAGGAGACCATATTCGGGGCATCAGTATGATGCGGATGTTTGAGTATGACATCAATTTCCGGGACCTGATTGCGCGGGAACCTTTTGTGAGCCTATCAGAAGCGATCCTGGGTGATGATTGCCACATGATGTCGCAAAATGCCCTGCGTTATGAACCCGGTCAGGGCGGTGGATGGCATCTGGATGACCGCATACTCTTTCCATTGCCAGACAATGTATCCCGACACAACAAAAAGATCCCATTGCCGTGTTTTGTGTTAAACGTATTATTCCCGCTAAGCCGAGCTGATGCCATCGAATACGGCGTCACAGAAGTGGTGCCCGGCAGCCATTACGCGGGCAGGCGACCGGACAAAACGGAAGCCCCCGAGTTTGATGGCCAGGGACCAGTATCCATGATTGCCGACCCGGGTGATCTGTGCATGTTCCACAATCAAGTGTGGCATCGAGGATCGCAAAACAAATCCGATCAGGTGCGCTATGTAGGCTCCGTCGTGTACAGCCAGCGGATCATCGCGCAGCGGTTATATCCATTTATTGACTACCGAATGCCAGAATACGTCTGGACAGGAACCAACGCGCGAATGCAGCGGTTATTGGGACGGCATGAAAAGGGGGCCTATGGGTAAACCTTACACGATTGTTCAACGCGACAAGTACAAATTGACGATTTATCGTGGAACCACACCTCTGGATTCCGATAACGATAACGTCGATGTCCAAGTCGCCTTTCCCAATGGCGAGCGTTTCTCTGCCGTCTTCTTTACCATGCGGAATATTGAAGCCTTGATGAAGCGGTACAAAAAGACAGGGGAGTGTGCGGGTGGTCTATATTTTTGGGCATCTGACCTGATAATTGTCGAAAGCCTGACCAAAAAGACCATCTGTAAAACCATTGACCACTTACTGGCAGAGGACGAGTTTGGGTATGTTTTTTCAAAAAATGAAGATACCAAAGATATTTCTCCCGAAGAAGGAGACAAACTCTTCGAATGCTTTGACGAATCTCTTAAAGAGTTTCCAATCTGAACTCGGATTTAGATTTATAATCGCTTATTTACGGTTACATTGAATATAGTTTCAACTGCTCAGAGAGCTTGATTTCGCGGTATCCCAGAATGAATCGCACATCCAACATAAAACAGATCTGCCATGACCGCGGCATAAAAATATTGGTTCATTTTACCCATATCGAAAATCTGCGTCGCATTTTAGGAGAAGGTTTATTAAGTCGTGAGACCCTAGTGCATCTCGGCAAAAGAAACTGGTCATATCAATTTGACTTGCGGTTGTCATTGCGGCATGGTTTAAGCCGCAATCCAGAAGGTTTTGATGTTCACTTCTATATGTCGCAAGACTTACGCCACGATGCACTAGAAACAATACGCGATCCACTGAAGAAGAAGCCGATCTTCAACGACCCGAATCGACTTGACAAGCATCCAGAAGCTATTTGCCTGAGTATCGGTTTTCCAAACTATAAAATGTTCTTTAAATATGCATCTGAAAAGCAGTCACAATGGGTTGTTTTGTTGCTTGATGCAAAACTGCTATGGGAATTGGATTGTGCATTTTGCCAGGAAAATGCCGCTTCTAATGCTGTTTATACTATTCCCTTGAAGGAAAGAAAAAAGTCAGATGCATTAAACAATATGTTTATAGATTACGACAGCATCAGCCGTCAATCCTTGTCAATACCTGACCATTATCCAACGTATCCCCAAGCAGAAGTCCTTGTCTGTAATCCAATTCCAGTAGCGTATATCAAGGAAGTCCACTTTTATGAGAAACCTGCTTTGGAACAATGGTGTTCCAAAAATTCAGGAATGGATACCGAAACATTTTTGGTCAGCAAACAATACTTTCATCCAAGATGCGATTGGAAAGTATGGACAGATGAAGCTGAAAGGCAACGTCAGAAACAAGCCGCAGAGGAAGCCGAAAGGCAACGTCAAGAACGGGTATTTATCGCACAGGTGGGTTACGAGCCATCCCCAGTTGGGGTAAATGATAAGGGTGAAACCGACCTGCATATTGCAACAAAACTGAACTTGCCCGCGCTTACTACATTCCTGATAACTCATGGTGCGGAGGTCAACGCGAAGAACAAATATGGCAACACGCCCCTACACATTGCAGCGACAGAAAATGCTCATCAAACAGCAGAAGTCTTGCTGATTCATAATGCAGAGGTCAACGCCAAGAACGAATATGGCTCTACATCCCTACACATTACAGCATATAAAAATGCTTATCAGACAGTAAAAGTCTTGCTGATTCATGATGCAGAGGTCAACGCTAAAGATAAAGATGGCGACACGCCACTGCACAATGCGGCGTTAAAAAATGCTTATCAGACAGCAGCAGTCTTGCTGAACCAAGGGGCGCATGTCAACGCAAAAAACAAAGATGGCGAGACACCTCTACACTTTGCACGGTCGAACAATGCTCTTGAAGTAGCAAAGATCTTGCAACGTTATGGCGGCTACTAAAATAATCCAATTAAATAAATTACCCGGAGATACAAAAAATGGCAAGACGGCCTATTTTTATACCGGATTCAAGTTATCCCTATGTGGAAGAAAAAGATATAGAGTTCCAATGGTATCCTGGTTTTGCAAAATCGCAGGCACAGAAATCTATCAAGTCCTTACACCAGGCTACCGAAAGGTCGGGTATCTCCCCAATTTTGGAAATATCGGGAAAATCGGCAGAACACCTTGGAGTGTCATTGAGTGCTTTTAATCTGTCGATAAACGACAGAATGTCAGTGGAATGTGCCTATCAAGGCAGCAAAGTATTTGAAAAAGGTGGTCCGTACACGGATTTATATTTCCGGTCAAGTCGCGAAGCGAAAACAGATCCCCGGTTGCGAAATTCAGGAGAGTTAATCGCTTTTAAATTCTGCGGTGAAGACTTTCCCATTAAACCTCAAACGGGTTTCTACAACTGGTTATACATACAGGCACTGGGGCAAAATCAAAATCTGGCACGAGAACTCAAAAATTTTCAAGGCTTTTCAGATATAGCCTTTAATCCGAAACGTTCTATCAATTGTCAAGCACGTGCCGCTGCAATATTTGTTTCATTGTCCAGGCACCAACAACAATTGCTTGAACAGATATTAGAAAATGACAAAAATAAGGACTCTTTCAATAGCTTTAGAAGGATCGTTCCGCAGGAACCAGAACAAGGCAGGTTGTTCTAACCCGCCATTGGCAACTTGCAGGGAGTTGTCATACAAACGCTATAAAAAATAATGGGCACCTTGATGAACAGCTGGAATTGCGGGATGACTTCGCCGAAAAACTTAACCAATCCCTCGTCAATATGGAAGCAGGTGGCAAAACTGTGACAGCAGAGATAGTAGCTGAAAGACCGGGACTCAACTCGTGATAGATGATGTAGATTTTATGATCAATGCAAAAATACAAACCGCTCAGAAGCTGTTTTAAAATTAATACCTGATGTTACGCATGTCCGGCGTTTTGTCATGCTGAGCGTAGCCGAAGCATCTTTTCCACCTGAGTTGGTAAGAGATTCTTCGACTCCGCTGCGCTCCGCTCAGAATGACAGGGCAATAGCGCATCGCTGAGAAGGGGCAAAATGAGTTTTAAAACAGTCTCTCAAGAGGTATGGCCCAGGATGGCACCTGTTGTATTTGTACCCCATGCGGAGAGCGAATATCAACAGCTTGTGACATTACTGGACGATTTGATTGACGTGGTGGGCGAGAATGAAAATCATCCCCTCGCCTCATTGATGGAGGTCATTGGGGTGCTAATTGAGAAATACGAGGATGAGCACGTTCCAGAACTGACAGAGATATAACAGTTGCACAACCGGTTTAGTGGAAAGTGAGTTAATCTCGTCATGTCAAAACAAAAAACAGCAATAAATAACACCACACAGCTATCTGATGATAAATTCGAGGCCCTGGCCGATGCGTTGGCCGATGAATTTATGAAATACGTTGGTCCCGATTGCCCACCGTTATCCGATTACGCGGTTTCCCGCGAAGGACTTTACGAGGAACATTTATAGTGGTCAGCAAAACAAGCGGTTAGTTGATCGCTGATAGCGAAGCATAATGTCAGTAATGAAAAACACTGGATTGCGGCTAAAAACATGCCGCAATGACAATCGCTATTCCTGTCGTCACGCCTACATGCCTTAAGCAGGCGTCTCGGATGGGATGCTTTTAACTCTTGGTAATCCAGTGCTGTACCTGTGCTGTGGTTGCTTTCAAGTCACACATCACGTTAGTTTTTTGAAATAGAGAGACGTACAGTGACCGATAAGTTTTTAACAGACCAGCAATTGCAAGATTATTTGTTTGATCTGCAGGGCTATTTGCACCTGAAAAACGCGGTATCCCAGAAGGATGTCCGCGAAATGAACCAATGGGTAGATGGCCATTGGGAATACGCGCATGGCAAAAAGCGTCGGGGTGCGAGTGATGATTCGGGCGCTTGGATCGGCCGTGTAGAGACGCATACCTACGGCGAAAGAGACGGATTGAATTTTCAAAACATCATCGAAGCCGGATCGGTATTCGAGCGATTCATTGATCACCCATCCTGGATTGATCTCGCCAAACGCTATATCAACGCCGACGTGAATGGCATCTCAATCCACGAAAATTTCTTAACCATACGCGGACCCGGCGGATTCATCAACATCCACTGCGGCGGTCACGCGCCCCTGTGCTATCTGACCTTTCGGCAACACAACACGGGCGCGTGGATGGTGGGCCAGATCAACGTGCTGGTCGCATTGACAGATATTGAACCCGGAGACGGACCAACGGTCCTGATACCCGGCAGTCATAAAAGCACAGAAGTACATCCCAGATTGCTCGTAGATGGCGAAGGAAAAGTGAGTTATGGCAAAGAACCCGCTGGAACTGCCGCAGGCATGAAAGAAATGTACATGAAAGCGGGCGACGCGCTATTTTTTACAGACGCAATCTCACATGGATCAGCCGAGCGCACGAACAAAGGGTATCGCCGCACAGTGGTCTATCGGTATTCCCCGCGGTTCATCCGCACGCGGTTTCACTATGTCCCCTCAGAAGAATTATTGGAGCGATTGACCCCCGAACAGAGAAAAATTATTCAACCAATACCACCGCGACTACCGCCATAGGTCAATTGAGAAAGGATCACCATGGCCGCAAAAGAAAAATTGAGAATCGCCCTCGTGGGCTGCGGTGGCCGTGGGCTGGGGGTGCGACTCCCCGCGATTTTGTTGATGTCGGATGTATTCGAACTCGCCGCGATATGCGATGTGGATGGGGAAAAAGCGCGAAAAATAGGCGCAGAACACGGAGTACCCGCTTATTCGCGGATACAGGACCTGGTCGCACATGAAAAATTGGACATTGCGGCGATAAGCACACCAGCCGACTCACACCACGCCATCGGTGCATATCTGGCCGAACACGGCGTAAATCTAATCGTAGAAACCCCCATTTCACCCACCCTGCAAACCGCAGATGTATTGATCAACGCGGTGGCACGCAACGGCGTAAAACTCGAAATAGCAGAGCAATATTGCCGAGACCCCCTTCACCTGATCAAACGACAAGCCATCGACGCCGGAGCCATTGGAGACGTACTTCGGGTTTTTGCCCTATTTCAAACCGGCGGCTATCACATCGTCAGCAGCGTGCGGATGATGGTAGGCGATGCGGCACCCATTCGAGTAACGGGATTGGTGATGGATTCGCCAATCCCGCGCGTGAATGTAAGTGAAATTCGGCAATTTACCACCGAACACTGGACAATGGACCTCGTCGAGTTTGAGAACGGCGCACTGGCGATAATGTCCTACTCTTCGATGTATCACGGTCGGGCGCTCGGGCGAAAAAGCCAGACATTATTCCAGGTAGATGGCACAACTGGAACCATTGTAGAAAATGAAGTACATATAACCACACAAGCACAGCGATTGAGCGGAGGACGAGCTACCGCCTATCCCATTCGCACGGAAACCCGAGAAAAAGACGGAGTACAGGTACTGAACCGAATGGTAATCGAAACCGACCCCCCGCTAATGTGGGAAAATCCATGGCCCCAATACAAAACATCGCCGGGAAGACTGGCGATTGTAGAAGAAATGGACAGCATTGCCCGAGCAGTTCGGGAAGGCCTGCCCACGCGCTATGACGCGCAAAGAGCGCGGCGGGATATCGAAGTCCAGGTCGCAGTAGAAGAATCCGGACGCATAGGGCGAAAACCGGTCGATCTGCCATTGAAAGAACCGACAATACACGAAATAGAACATCTCGAAAAATTTAAACGGGACTACAGATGTGACCCATTTGATGTGGAAGCGTGTGTGGATGTATTCTTCCCAAAGCGATGATTAATGGAGGCATCAGACATGGCAAAAGGACAGACGTATTCTTCGGAAGCAAAAGCATTAAAAGACAAAAAAACGGGCGCGGCGATCCGACAAATGACAGATCACCCCGCGATCAGCCACAACCTGTATTTTTCAAATCCATCCTGGATGCCGGATGGAAAAACCATTGTATTCACCTCATATCGCTCTGGACATCCCAACCTCTTCAAAATGGATGAGAACAGCGGAGAAATGACGCAATTGACCGACATGGAGGGATTCGGTGGATTTGCCGCCTGCCCGGCCAAAGACGGACACCGGGTATTTTACAACACAGGCGGACAGGTCCGAGCCGTGAATATCCAGACACTGGAAGAAACCATCCTGGCCGATTTTGGCGAAGGCCGCGTGGGTGGATGCAGCCTCTCGGCAGATGGGGAACGGCTGGTAACCCCCTTGCAACACAACGGGCATTCGGCGGTCGTAGCGGTGAACACAGACGGATCGGGACACCGGATCGTCCGTGAACCCCCTCGCGCTGTGGGCCATGTGCAGGTCTGCCCGACTGATCCGGACCTCATCCTGTATTCCAGCGATATCAATCAACGAATGTGGGAAGTGCGAATTGATGGGAGCAACGAGCGCCCCCTATTCAAACACGACAAGACCGTGTGGATTACCCACGAAACATTCCTGGGGCACACTGACGAAGTCATCTTCGTACACTGGCCCTATGCATTGCGGGGCATTCGGGTGGGCGAAGACAAAGATCGAAAAATCGCCGAATTCAACACCTGGCATCCATCGCCCAGTCCAGATGGATCGCGCATTGTATGCGACACCACATGTCCAGACATTGGGCTACAACTGATCGATCCAGAAACAGGTAAACACAAAACCCTGTGTTACCCCCGCAGTTCCAATGGGGGAACGCAGTGGGCTGAAACAATGCCCGCGGACGATGACAAAGTCCAGGCCGATACCTATGGACCTCAGTGGTCTCACCCGCACCCATCGTTCAGCCCCGATGGAAAACGGGTCATCTACACATCGGATCAAACCGGTAGCAGCCAGATTTACGTCGTGGAAGTGCCAGATTAGACTGTATTTTTCTTGTTTTTTAATATAATTTAACACATGTTTTAGATTGATTAATGATTGGCTCTCTGTTTCATCAATAGGCATTCCAACCTGAGGGAGATTTGAAATGGATCAGGAACTCATGAGCAACGAAGAGAATTACTGTTTTGATATAGCTGGCTATCTCCATGTGCCGGGCGTGTTGAACCGGGGCGAAGTCGAACAACTAAACCAGACCATTGACAAAGCCGACCAACTATCGGGCATGCTGGGATGGGAAGGCGAATTAAAAGAACCGTTCCGGGATCTACTCGTACATCCGCACCTGGTGTGGTATCTCAATCAGATTGTAGGAATCGGCTTCCGCCTGGACCGGGAACCCGAGATCTTGTGCGACGAGACCTGCGACACCACAGCACCGCTAATAGGCGGCAACGAACCGCGGATGCCGGGCATTGCGTATTACCACCAAAACGGTCGGCGTTATTGCGAAGGCGTGCGCGTAATCTGGGCGCTGGAAGATGTGAATGAAGACGATGGAGGCTTCGTACTGCTCCCCTGCTCGCACAAAAGCAATGTGGCATCGCCAGAAGATGTGACCACGGGCGAAGACGATATGGGATTGACACACCAGCCCGTGCTAAAGGCAGGAGATTTACTAATAGTAGCACTATCGGCATTACAGGGAATGCGCCCGTGGCAGGGAGACGGACAGCAGCGACTGCTATCTTATGAATACGTGGGCAGAGGCGTGATCCGGTCTGCCGGAACAGGTCCAATGACTGAGGAAGAGCCACATCCAGAATGGCACGACGCTTTGAGTGAGGAACAACGCGCATCGCTTTACAAGCCGGGTTACAAATCCACGACACCTCCCCCGACAATAGTCACGGATGGAAAGACGGTAAAGATGGACAAATCGCGCGAGGTATTTCATCCCTCAATTTACAAACTGGACCCGGACTCGGAAATTGATTACAAGGAATTCTATTTCTGGGACTTGAACGGATATCTGGTACTCCGCGGCGTAATGGACGAAGAATGGCTGGCGAAGGCCAACGAGACCATCGATAAATTTGAAGACCGCATTGTAGTGGGCGAAGAACTCGCACGGGGATCGAAAAGCCTGGCTGGCACAGGGCGCCCCCTATTGTCGGGATTGCTCGAACTCCCAGAACCGTATTGCGAGCTATTCCGGCGGATGATTGCGCATCCGGTTGTCGAGCATCGCTTGAACTGGATGGGCGCCAGCGGAGGGCGGTGCGGAGGCGCCACGGCATTTTGCTCGGTTCTGGGCGGCAGCGGACACTCGCTGCACAGCAACAACGAACCGCTCTATCCGCCGATGGGTTATGTGTTTCAAAACGGGCGCAGTTACGATCAGGCAGTAACAGTGGCCTGGCAACTTCGAGACGTGGAACCCGGTCTGGGAGGGTTCGCCTGTGTACCGGGCAGCCACAAAGCGTTTTATCCCATGCCGCCGGGCATCCGCACCTGCGACGACGATATGGGGCTTGTGGTGCAACCGGCGATGAAGGCGGGCGACGTGCTCTTCTTCGGAGATGGGGCTACGACCCACGGTGCGCTCGCCTGGAAGAACCCCATCTCGAGACGGGGGATCCTGATCAAATACACGTCCCGGAACTTCCACCGCAGCGGAGGCGAAATGGTACATCCAGAAAGCCGATGGGGCGATCTGGCAGCGGGCATGAGCGATGCACAACTCGCTGTAATGAGAGGACCGGACCGGGATGTGGGCACAAGTAATGTACCCCGCTTACAGGTGGAAAACGGGCAGGTGGCAGTATCCTACGAGCGGGGAAGCGCGCTTTACAGCAAAGAGGCACCCACAGGACCGCTGGCAAAATAAACACACAGGCGATTGAGTATGTCAAAAATAGGCTGGCATATCGGGTGCATTGCACTCGCCCTGAATTTTGGGATATTCTGGACGCCAATTTGGGCGGATCCTACTGCTGCGGATTCTCTCTATCTGCTGGGTGATCAAGCACTCAAAGCAGGGGAAATAGACCGCGCGAAAATTTTGTTTGAGCAGTCTTTAAAGGAAAATAAAAAACACGCCCCAACCCACTGTGGATTGGGGCATGTGTATCTCGTCCAGGATCAGCCTAACAAAGCCAGAAAAGCCTTTCGAAATGCGGAAAAATACCAGCGAAAAATGCCCGAAGCCTACTTCGGCATGGGCCTGGCCTATGCCCGTGAAAAAGGTCAATGGGTGCGTGCAATTGATTATTTTTGCCGTGCCCTGGCCGAAAAACCCGATTATGTAGAAGCCCAGTACCATATTGGCCTGACGCATCTGAATTTGATGAATCGCGACGCCATCAGAGCTTTTGAACGCGTGGTCGAAATGGCCCCAAACCATCCAGATGCGTATTATCGCCTGGGCTTTATGTATGAATACGATCTGCTAAAAAAAGACGGCGCCATTGAATTTTACGAAAAACAACTGGCGGTCAACCCCGCACATAAGGACGCCATGTGGCGGCTGGGGCAACTCTACCGCACCCTATCCCGCACGGACCAGGCCGCGCGCACCTTGTCGCGGCTCATGCAGACTCAGGGCACAAACCAGCGGCAATACATGCTGGAACTGGCCGAAGTCTATCTGGAACGAAAAAATTACGAAAAAGCTGAGACCCTTTTCGAAACCTATCTAAGCGGCCTGAGCACCAGGGAGCGGATGCCTTATGAAGATATTTCCCTATTTGCCTCAGAAGAAGAAACAGAGGCTTTTAAGCAGGCAAAGGACAGACAAGTACTTCTGCAACAATTCTGGAAAAGGCGAGACCCCACACCCATTACAGAAGTCAACGAACGACGGGTCGAACACTTTCGACGGGTGGCTTATGCGCGAGAGCATTTCGGATCGGTGGTTTTTCCCTGGGATCGACGGGGCGAAGTGTATGTGCGCTACGGCACGCCATCCCACAAAAGCGCGTCCGGGAATCGGCAGCGCGAATCCCATCCCGAAGACTGGGCCATCAAGCAGCGGCTATTAGACCGCGTAGATTGGGCTGCCGAAATACTGCTATCGGATTACGCCGCCTCTGATGGCGACAGCCTGACCCATCGCGGAGCCGGAGCAGAACGAGCACAACGTCAACTGGACAGGCAATTCCAGCGGTTGTACAGCCGATCATCTGAGCGCAATCAAAAAAGCGAACAGATCCGAAAGTGGGCCGAATCGGCAATGGCCGTGGGAGGGTTGGGTGCGTTTCTGGGACGTCCCATCTTTCCGATCCAGGATCGCCGGGCATGGGAATACTGGATCTATCCGGGATTGGGAGAAGGCGTGGAAATCGTATTTCGCCAGGTACCCGGTGCGCCCGATGGGGTTTTCGATTACGCCGTATTGCCCGCGGAAATGGCGACTAAAATGCGCCACCTGTGGGGACCGCTCATTCCCGAACAAATTATAAGCCAGGCTCCCAGAGAAATCTATGTACCGGCATTTCTCGCCGAACCGCTGTATTACGCGGCCTATCCCGCCACATTTCGAGGACTGGGCGACAGCACGCGCGTAGAAGTGTACTACGGATTTCCCGCCTCCGCATTGACGCGAGATGGCGGGGATGTTCGGATAAACCGGGGAGCCGTTCTCTACAATGCAAAAGGCGATCCGGTATTCAAAGCAGCTAAACGGGTCGCATTGCGGGTAGATGGAAAAACCGGGATCATTCCCGATATAATCGCACTCGATGTGCCGCCGGGATCGTACTATCTCGCCGTGCAAGCCATCGAAGAGCGGTCTGGACGCACGCAGGTCTATGGCATGCCCTTGCGGGTCCCGTCTTATCGGCACGGCAAACTCAGGCTGAGCGATATCGAAATGGCGGCGTCAATTGAACAGTCCACCGGAGAAGGACATTTTGTCAAACAGAATTTGGAAGTCATTCCACTGGCCACGCGGCATTATACACAGCGGCATCTGGTCTATCTTTACTACGAAATTTACGGCTTAAGCCAGGATGCATTCGGACAGACGGACTACCAGATCTCCTACCGCTTAAAACCGCGTTCCGGACAGTCGTTTGGCGCAAAAGTACTCGGTGGCCTGGGAAAACTGGTGGGCATAGACCAGAACGAAGAACAAATTGCGATTTCTTATGATCAGACGGGCGATGCCGACAACGTAGTCAACTATCTGGCACTTGACCTATCTGGTTCCGAACCTGGGGAATACGTCATCGAAGTGGCCGCAATAGATCGCAAAGACGGACAAAAAGTGACCAAAACCGCGAGCTTTAAAATCGAGTGAGGACATAATGAGAAATCACGTTAAGTTTTTTGCGATTCGACTGATACCCATATACCTCGTCCTGATTGCATGCGGAGCGCAGGCAGAACAGCCCTTTATAACCCTGATGACCCGGTCGGATTCTCTGATGCTGGCTGCCGATGTGCGGATTGAGCTGGACAATGCGCGGCACGCAATAGATCTCTTGCAGGAGGCTGTGCGACTGGACCCGGAATTGCCCGAAGGCTACGCTCGCCTGGGCACGGCATATCTGGAATCCCGCGAGCGAAAAAAGCAGTGGAAAAAAGCAAGGCAAGCATTTGAAAAGGCACTGAGCTTAAATCCTGCTCTCGCAGAAGCGCACGACGGGCTGGGACAGATCGCGCTCTACCAGAAGGAAGATACCCACGGGGCACGGGCACATTTTGAGAAAGCAATCGCTCTGGCACCCGAATCACAAAAAATTCTCTATCACCTCGGCCTCGTGCGACTCCTGCAAGAGGAGCGCTCCTTGAAACGGGCATCCGAACGGGCACTTGAGCGGGACTCTATGGATACTGCAGCCTGCAAAATCATGGCGGAACATCACAAAAAAAAGGATGAGTGGGATCGGGTAATCAACCTGTACGAGCGCTGTGTGCGGCAGGTCCCCGAAGACCTGGATGTAGCTTATCAGTTGGGAGTGATTTACGCCATGCACGAACGCTTTGTCGAGTTGCGAGACCTGCTGGTCTATTTGGACGACGCAGCAGAAACGCGTCGTTTTCTGCCTCTAATAGCCCAGGTCTTTCTCTATGAAGGCGATGGCGAACGAGCCGTACGCATCTTTCGGAATTACATCGCGCTTCTCGATGCCGCAGAAGCAGCACTTTACCGGGATATTTCTCTATTGGCCTCCATACCCGAACTGGAATCCTATGCCAGAGTCACATCAGCTATAGAACGCGAAGCCTTTCTGCGCCGTTTCTGGATTCGGCACGATCTATCGCGCGTATCCGGCGGGTTTTTGCGCCAGGCAGAGCACTACCGCCGGGTCTGGCACGCACGCACACACTTTTCAAAAGCGATGTACCCCTGGGATCGTCGGGGCGAAGTGTACATCCGCTACGGCGAACCCGATTATCGGTCAACATCCGACCGTCTAAATGCCGATATGCCAGCCAAAGCACAGCGCATCAAGGAGCGAATGGCCGTAGATCTCTACGGACCGGACGCCGTGGGCGAATTTTTCACAGGACCAGTATATCCCGTTCGAAGCAACCGCGCTTTCAGCACGAAAGCACCCGATCTACAGGACCTCGGTTTGACCTCGGATGAGATCCAACTCATTTTTTTACTCGAAGACGCCCAGGATGCCGAACGCACCGAATTGTCTGAACGGGTACAGGCTGCCGACGCGGGTGAAGGAGACCAGGTGAACCGAATTGTGGATCAAGAGCAAACCCTGGCCGCACTGGGCGATGTGAACACGGGTGATCTGAGCTTCTCGCCGTCGCGGGTGCGCCAGGAGCGGTTTGTCGAGCAGGCGATGGGCCTGTTCATGCCTGTAACCAACCGAGAAGATGCCAGCATTGTACCCTGGGAATCCTGGGTATATACCATGGTCGCAGAGGGCCTGGAAGTCACATTTACCGACGAATACTTTCAGGGCAATTTCGAGTTTGCCCCTGTACCCACGCATGTACCCAATGAATTAAAAGAGCGCTATGTCGCAGTGCGGGACCTGACGGATTTTCTGTACCATTCTCCAGAACTGGTCGTAAACAAAATGGCCGGACGCATTCCCGATTTTCACGATTTTGCCCGGGGCGCCCAGCCCCTGGATTTCTGGTACCGCACCGCCAGCTTTAAGGGAAAGAATGGACGCACGCGCCTGGAAATCTATAGCGGCATTCCGCCGGATTCACTTCTGAAAAAACAGGAGGGCACATGGGTGGTACGCAATGCGGCACTAACAGATCCCGAAGTGGATCAGACGTATCGAGACGAGCGAAAATTTTTCCTGGATGAAACCTTTTTACAAGCCTCTGTCGATACATCCCAGGGATGGCAAAGCCTGGTACTCGACATGGCCTCCATAGAAGCACCGCCGGGAACTTATGAACTCGGCCTGCGGATTCGGGAAATGGAAACGCGGCGGTTTCAGATTTACCAACAACAGATAATATTGGAAGACTATTCCAGAGCCGACTTGAATTTGAGCGACATCGAGTTGGCCTGGTCAATCTCAGACGAGCCACAGTCAGAAGATGTTTTTATCAAACAAGGCTTGAGCATAATGCCCATGTCGGTCTGGGCATTCCCGGAAAAGCATCCGGCCTTTCTCTATTTTGAAATCTATCACCTGAGTAAAAATGAATTTGGACAAACGCATTACCGCGTGACATATCACATCCAATCCAAAGACGACAAAGGCCGGGGTGCCCGCGTGCTGGCCGGCCTGGGGCACCTGCTGGGAAAAGAGGAAAGAGAACAGGGCGTGAGCGTGACCTACGACCAGACTGGAAATACTACAGACGGTCTCTCTTATGTGGAGTTGAACCTCGACGGGGCAGGAAAAGGTGACCATGAGGTGCAGGTAACCGTAGAAGACCTGGTAAGCGGCGTGCAGGTTACTAAAAAAACGACTTTTGGGATTCGATAAGCGACAGTGCATTTTATTTAATATTACAAGTGATTCAAATAATCTATTACAAAAATCATATTACAAAAATCTATCAGTGAAACTCATCATATCACAATCTGCGAGTCCGCCTTCCGCCTTGTATCCATTCCCGATCTGTAAATCAATTCCCACTGATTTTTATTCTGCCAAAAGGCAGAATTTTATTTGCGAAACCGCTTGACATCTGAGTACAGGCGTTTTAAATTTTAGTAAGCTAATACTTACTATTATTAATTTCATTATTTATGTTTAAATTTAGAGCATAATTTTATTAGCTATAAAAATAAATAATGCTCCGTAACGATTAACATCCACTTCCACCTGCAGGTTATTGAGTTGCGTGGGCATCTCAAAGGAGGATTGCGTATGAAACGAGTGATAATTTCCGCAGTTTGTTTGATGTTCTTCGCGCTTCCGGGCAATAGCTATGGCGATGCCCATGGGCAGGACACAGGCGTAGTGGGGAAAGTTGGCCTGGGTTTGAGCGGAAACTTCAACTTTCCCGTGTTCGGCATGAAGGATCGTTTCCGCGCACAGGAAGCATTCGGGCTGTATCTCACCTATGCGCGAAATGCGCGCAATACCTTAGAGGTAGAATTTCACCGCACGCGCTTTGATCCCGGCAAAATCCAGGAAGCCACCTTTTATTGGCCCGAAGACAAGCCGGAAGAGTGGCAGAAAATCACAAGTCCGCTGGCGCGCAATTCTATGACAGTCAATGCGTTTACGATCAACGGCCTGTATCACCTGAAGGAGCGAACAGGTGGTTCGGATAGCGTGACCGGAGGTCCCTTCATCACCTATGGCGGTGGGTTTTACCACTATAAAAATTCGGTATCGGGCCTGATCTTTGCAGGACAACCGAACCTGGGCGGGGGGATCGATACGACATTGGAACTGGCGCCGTTTGATGATACGGATGTGGCGTGGGGGCTCAACGTGGGTTTAGGCGTGGAGGTAATGGCAAGTAGTCGCGCAGCAGTTGATGCGCGGGCGCGGTGGAACTTGCTGATCGGGGAATTGCGTCAGCTGGAGTCTTATGGCGTCGCGCGGACCTTTCCGCTGCACTATTTCGAGATCGGACTTTCGGTCAAATACTACGTGATGTAATAACTCTTTATATAAGGAGGCATAGAGATGATAAGAAAGTTAGCATTTTTGTCCGTTTTGCTGGTTTGTATCCTGGGTATCCAGGATTGGACACAGGCAGCAACAACTGGTAAGATAGCGGGCAGGGTAATGGATACAACGGGCGATCCATTGCCCGGTGCCAACGTCGTGATTGTGGGAACAAATCGGGGTGCGACCGCAGATGCAGAAGGATATTATATCATCTTGCTGGTCCTGCCGGGAACGCACAGTTTGGAAGCCTCGCTGGTGGGGTACCAGAAGGTCGTGCAACAAAATGTGAAAGTGGTGGTGGGCTATACCACCACAGTGGATTTCAGGCTCACCGAGACAGCACTGGAAGCCGAAGAACTGATCGTGACAGCAGAGCGTCCACCCGTAGAGCCGGACAAGACCGCGAGCAAATACTATGTAACGGCTGACGAGATCGACTTGCAGCCCGTGGTCAAAGATGCTCGGGCGTGGGCGGGCTTGCAGCCGGGCGTACAGAAAGACGGACGGTCAGTGCGGCAGGGCAACTTTCAAATGGACGAAGGCGAACGCCGTGCGGGCTGGTACACGACAACGCCAAAGCCGATTTCACTCACCTATACTGTTGATGGTGTGCGGATGGTGAACAATGACCGCCGCGCAGCAAATATGTTCACGGGTGTGAACCGCGCATCGATCCAGGAAATCTCTGTGGTAACCGGTGTTCCAGAAGCCGAATACGGAAACATGGACGCCGGGATCATCAATATCGTGACGCGAGAAGGTAGCCGAGACTACCACGGATTCTTCGAGTATCGATACACGGTTGCCGGAAAGCGGCATTATGGCTTTAATGCTTACGATCCAATCATTCACCTGAACCAGGGCACGGGCAAGAGCCGCATCCGCCTGGACGATCCGGCCTGGTTGCAGGAAAAGGAAGATATTGGTGCCGATGGATTGCCCGGCACAGGGGATGATTCGGGACGTCTGGTGCATATCCAACCAGACGATTATACAGATATATCGGGACATCGCGTTGAAGGCTCCTTTTCCGGTCCTCTTGGAAACAAGGCCTCATTCCACGTGAGCGCGCAGACAAATCGACAACCCGTACAGCGTCCCGACCCCGCGCTTCAGGGCTTGCCCAATTATCAAATGACGGGCAAACTGACGTTTGGCGTGACGCCCAATATCAGCCTGAAGTTGGGTGGTGTGTATGGAACGAACCAGAATTTCCGCAACACGCGAGAGTCGGCATTATCAGCCGGTCGAGACCTGTTTTTGCCAGCAAATGTAGATGGTGCTGGCAAAGAGATCGAATGGAACTCGATGTTGTACGCGTATTTGACGCACTCTCTGTCTTCGCGCACCCTGTATGAGTTGCGTATCTCGCGTTCAGACAGCGAGCAGGACACATCGGGGATGCCTATAGAAACGTTCAATGTGGTTCGGGACTCCGACAAGTGGTTTACGGCAGCACCTCGCGAGGTCCTGGACTACCGATTGAATCGTCAAACGCGCAACAATTTGAAATTTGATTTCTCCAGTCAGGTTACAAAGGGGAATTTCTTTAAGGCAGGTGCCGAAGCAACGTGGTTCCAGACCTATCAGTGGGAGTCGCAGAGCCGTGGAACATCGGGCAGTTATCGGGTCTGGTCGATGTACGACTACTATGCATCGGCTCAGAACCGCCTGGGTGCAGATGGTCAGATGGACTTTGTACCCGCCACGACTGTAAATGGCGTTAAACTCCCCGACTTAAGTCGAGCAAGCAATCTCGACGACCCGGCCTGGAACGCCTTTCGGGATCACCCGAGAAAGGCATTCCAGCTTGGAGCTTATGCACAGGACAAGATGGAGTTTGAGGGAATGGTCGTGAACATGGGCGTGCGTCTGGATGCGTTCAATCACGGCGGGCAGACGCGTCCCGAACCCGTGTGGTCAGTGCTGCCCCAAAACCGCTGGTTTTCCGATGCAGATGCGTCGTTGGCGCGACAGGGGCAAACGCCGTATCCCAACAATCCGCAGTCATTCCCGACTTATGATGGTCTAAATATGTTCAAGCTGTCGCCGCGCTTTGGGGTATCTCACCCGATTACCGCGCGGTCTGCGATTCACTTCTCCTATGGCCGGTTCTTCGTCCTCCCGATTTTCTATTCGATGTATGGACAAACCTGGCAGTCGGCTTCGGGCCGAAGCGTAGCCGAAGACCTGAACGCAGACGGCAGATACAGTTCTTATGAGTATTACGGCGGCCTGGAAATGGGATCGACCAAGCGAGGATCGACTAATTCTCGTCCGGGCAGTACGGTGAACTACGAAGTGGGTGTCGATTGGAACTTTGTTTCGGACTACACGGCCAATGCGACGATGTTCTACCGCCGCACAGAAGACTATCTCCAGCAGAACAACACGTTTTTGCACGATCCGGTAGAGAAGCAGATCAAGCGCGCACACTGGTATCAGAACGCGTACAGCGGCGAAACGCGCGGCCTGGAATTGGCTGTGAGCAAGCGATTCACCAATTTCTTCTCATTCCGCGCGACGTGGAGTTGGTACTGGGAACAGAACAACTTCTACGGCGGTCGAGAATGGGTGTCGCGCTGGTACGTAGATTCGGACTTCCTGGCCAAAGATGCTTATCGCTTCAAATTTGTAATCGACCAGAACACGGGTGAGCGCGTCTGGCAACCCCTGTCGAGTGCCGAGGTCAATGCCATTGGCATGTTTGCTGATCAGTTGGTACAACAGGAAATCGACGCCAATCGGGAATTGTGGATTACCGAAAAATTCGCCAATCAGGTGCCCGATGCACAGGTTGGATTCCCCTGGACCAACGAGCGGAATATCGCGGCTCGTATAGCTACCGTGGGTTCGGTGCGCGGTCCCGCCAACATGCGCGATGCCACAGGCGATGGAAGCATCACATTCCTGTTTGCCACGCCCGAAGGATATGGTCCAAAGGTGGGCGGAAGCAAGGTGCTGAGCGATCTGAACGTGAACCTGGTGCTGCGAATCGAGCCGGGCACATTCTTCCGCTATAGCCAGCCTACGCCAGCTCCTTCGACTGCCAACAAGTTGATCAGGAACCAGTTGTTGTACACCAACCCAACGGCATTCCGCACGGATCTTGGCATTCAGAAGGGCTTCCGGATCGGGAAATTGCGTCCGACCGTATTCTTTGAGGCGACCAATTTGTTCAACGCCAAAAAGCCGCGTTCGATCCGCAGGTGGAATTTCTTCCACGACATACCGAAGTACGGTCTGGCTGAGAACCAGCCCACGCCAGTGGTGGTGCGGGACAACAACCAGATCTGGGATCAGTGGAACAGCTATACGAATCGCACCCGAGAAATCTATTTCGGCGTGCGCACGAGCATGTAAACCGGTGGGCCAGAGAACCAGAACAGGAGCTCTGGCCCTGGCGCCTCATAAGTAAGGAGTGATTTTATGTTTAAACAAATAGTTGGTAAGGCGCTTGCTGGCATTTTTCTGACTGGACTATTTGTGACAGGGGTTCAGGCGGTGGATGAGCCAGTGCCAATGAAACAGATTGATCGGTCAAAGCTGTCGGAATCGTTTCGCAACACAGGACAGCAGGGCGGAACATTTGCCCTGGGGTCGGAAGGGTATGTGGCGCGGGAAAACGGTTCGATGACATATCCGTATATTTATACGGGATCTTCGACATCGGGCAGTTTCGGCGGTCGAGACCAGGACTACGACAATTCGAAGGGCCAGGGGGTGTGGATACTCGCGCGGGATGCGAGTGGAAACACCTTTGTCACATCCTCGGGACCAGTGTCCAACACCGGAGATGTGGAGCAGGTCGTACCAGACCTGACGCCTGGATCGGGCAATTTGCGCTTGCGGAACGGACAAGATCCGCCGATCGTAGCCGCTCGACTGGGATATGATACCCAGGACGCCAACGTGTGGTTCAACACGGACCGTGGCGGAATCACCGAGCAATCCAAGCCGATTTCCGACGAGCCTGTGGAAGTGGATAATTACCGCGAGAACGGCAAGTACACGCTGCCCAAATTCGATCACTTTCCAGAAGAGACCGTGATTACGAAATGGCGCAGCAATACGAATATCGAGCCAGACGGGACGGGGATGACGATTACGCGAACTGCGTATGGATGGAGCCATCCGGATTACGACGATTTCTTTTTTGTAGAACTGGTCGTAGAGAATACCTCAGGCAGATCTTATGAAGAAGTGTATATGGGGTACTTGAACTACTTCAGCGTGAACAAGCCCGGACACTCCTATCGCAAGTGGAATGGCTACTGGTTTTCCGAGCCGGGGCGGCGCCTGGAAGACGACCGGTATCAGTTTACCGAGTCCGCCAATTACGGTGGGAAATACCGGGGTAAGAAGGTATCGTATCAGTACGATGGCGATGCGCCCACCAGTTCAAATAATGACATGGGCGAACCCCGATTCGGCGCAGAAGCCATTGGCGTAATCGGATATCGGGCAGAGCAAGAATTGTATTCGCCACAATACATAGGCTGGGGACCTGTGGATGTGACACCGCCCTTTATCAACGATCCAGACGTCTATGTACCGATTAGGGGCACGGCGATGGGAGGCGAGGACATTCCCAATAGTCAGCCCGCTTTTGCACACTGGTGGAAACGCCGAAGCCGCACGAATATCGAGTTTGAGCCGCATGAGACAATTGATACGGTTGAAGAGTTGTGGAAAAAGTTCATCACGCCGGGCAAGCCCTATGACGACAACCCGGTTGAAGGTGGCCCAAATCCCGATGAGCGAGAATTGCAGGAGCAATTGCACTCGCAAATGTTCGGTCCCTGGAAGTTGACACCGGGCGACAAGGCGAAAATCGTGGTGGTTTTTGCCGCGGGTATGGCCGCCGAAAATGCGGGTACGGGCGGTGAGCCGATGGACTTCCGACTGTGGGCAATGACGCCAGGCGCGCAGGGGCAGGTACCCGGCGGTGAGGATATTTTGTTCAACCACATCGACCGCGCGCGTCAATTGTACGCAATGGGATTTGACCTGCCCAATCAACCGCCAGATGTAGAATCGATTGCGCGTGCTGAAACCGACCGCGCTGTTTTGCTTCGCAGCAATGCAAATGGCAACGTGGAACTGTCCTGGAGCGATGGTGCCGACGATGCGGTGCATCCGGATTATTCGGGCGGAGAGGCGCAGGATGTGGCCGGTTACAAAATTTACGGAAACACGGCCCTGATCCAAACAGATCCCGTGCAGCATGCTGGCTCGCCCCTGGGTCCGTGGAATTTGATCGCCACAATTCAGGCAAAAGACCCGAATTATTACGATGCATCAACCGGGACTTATACTTTTGCCGATGAGAACTCTGTTACGGGATTCGGGTATCGGTATAATATCGTAACCTATGCCAACGGACACGCGAACTGGGAAAACACGAATGCACAGAAAAACGCGATTCCAGGCGCGCAAATGCCCGTCCCGACAACACTTGCAGATCTGCCTGCCATAGTTCAAAACCACATCCGCGCGGGGACCGAGTCGAGCCATATTGTGACGGCTGCGCGACACAACACAAGCGGTGGTCAGTTTACACCTGTTGTGGCTGCCTCAGACGGGTTTGACGCCTTAGACGAAAAAGTGCTCGTAGTGCCAAATCCATGGAAAGATGACGGATTACACTCCTTTGGCGCACAGGGCGACAACAACAAGCGCATGCGGTTTACCAACCTGCCGCGTCTGGCCCGCATCTCGATCTTCACGTCTGCGGGAGACCTGGTCATGGAGATAGTACACGATGGGACGCGCGGAGCGCAACACACGGCAGAAGTGAGCTGGTCTCAGCGGGCGCGTTCTGGCACGTCTTATGCGTCTCCGGGGATTTATTTCTTCGCCGTGGAATCGCTGGTGCCCGGGCAAGAAGGCAAGGTTCAGACGGGCAGTTTTCTGATTATCCAGTAAAGACCGACAGGAGAGGCGGACACTCTGTTCCGTCTCTCTACAAACAAAGGAGAGTGGATGTGAAACGATTAACTGCGATTTATACGATGCTCCTGGCTGTCGGACTTATGGGTTCAGAAGCCTGGACACAGCAATATCAATTGCCGTCCGGCGTGCGCGCAGGGCAGCATCGAACAAAAGAGTTCCACGGAACCGGGCGGGCATCGTTCCACGCGTTGAAGGTGGGGCAAAGCGCGCGGGCAGCAGCAATGGGCGATGCATTTACAGCCGCAGCCGACGACATCAATGCGATGTTCTGGAACACAGCCGCATTGACCCACATTGAGCGATTCGAATATACCCTGGGATATACGCGCTGGATGGTAGATTCAAAATTTTTCAACGGCGCGGTCGCCTGGCGATACGGCCAGCAGACCTTTGGACTGTCGGTCGTTCAGTTTGACGCGGGCACCTCCCGCGAGACCACGCCTCTGGATCCGCAAGGGCGTTTCACGCGGGATATATCGGCCGGCGATATTTTCATAAACTTCGGTTATGCCTATAAGATGACGGACAAATTGTCGCTGGGCGTGTCTGTAAAGTGGATTCAAGAGACGCTGGACCAGGACAAGATCAACAGTGCCTCATTCGACTTTTCCAGTGTTTTTTATACCGGATTTGGCAGTTCGCGCCTGGCCATGACACTTCGCAACTTCGGCAAAGACCAGGAACTCGTAATTCCCGGTTCTCTGCCGCAAGGCACGTCAATTGCCCAGCCCCTGCTCTACACCATCGCTTTGGCCATGGAGCCTTATGGACGCAAGGGCGACCCCACGTATCTGACGGTAGCGGCCGAGTTGATACATCACATTGACGACCGCGAGCGCTGGCACGTAGGCGGTGAATTATGGGTGGCCAACACGCTGGCACTGCGGGCCGGTTACCGGGGGCGCTACGACCTGGGTACCTGGACATTGGGCGGCGGCGTCCAAAAGGATTTGGGCGTAGGGCGGAAGATCGGCGTCGATTTTGCATATATAAGTTTCGGTACACTGTTTGATCCGCCCTTGCGCGTATCGATAACCGGATCGTTCTAACGAACGCTCCAAATCCAAAAAAACGACCGGTGAGTCCTGTACTCATCGGTCATTTTTTTCTAAGTTATGTATCTGCGCCAGTCCTCTGGCCGCATCCTCAATACCGGGCCATATCCGCAGTGCCCGCTGGAAAGCGCGCCAGGCCAATTCCGTATTCCCCCGCCTCATATAACACCATCCGAGAAAAGTATGCACATAGGGATCCGTCGCCCAGACCTCTTTACCCGCTTGTTCGTATTCGGCGAAAACAGCTTCATAGCGCTCGTAGTCCTGGCCCTTGAGATGGTATGCACCCAGATTTTCGACAGCCGGCACGAGGGCAAACCGCACAATCCGAATTGGATCGTCTAACAATGGAATCAAAGCGGGCACAACCCGCGCCTGACCGATCAAACCCAGACCTTCTACCGCCTTTGCGCGGATGAGCGGATGCGGATCTTTCAAAGCGTTGAGGAGGACAGGCACTGCCTGCGCGGAACGGGTGCGTCCCAGAAGAAGGGCTGCAGACGCCCGACGCGTGGGATTGTTGGATAGATCGAGCAACTCGTCTTTCAGGGGCGATACAGCCATCGGGTTGCCCTGTCGCCCCAGTGCGATAGCGGCTGTTTGAAAAAGATAATCATCCTGTTTCCCCCACCAGGCTTCTGTCTTTTCCACAGCCCATTCGGGCGTGCGGTCCCCGTGGCATTCGCCGCAGGCATTTGGAATGCCAAAACGCACCGTATTCGCCGGAACCGGAGACGCAATGCGATGGTCAAACACGCGCACCCGGCGCACTTCTGGAATAGGGGGCATGTGGCAATCCACACAGGCGATGGGCTGCTCGTGGTGGCTGTGTTCCTGGGGCTTTATATCCCGGTGACACTGCATACATATACCGTCGAAATCTGCCCTTGTCTTCTTTTTTTCCTCCGGACCATGGGACGGATGACACGTCAAACACGTCACCCCGCCCTCTGTATAACAGGGACTGAGCGTGAGCGCCGTATAATTATACGCGAGATGCCGGTAGCGCCCATCGGGCCACATACCTCCAAAATCCAGAACAATAGGTTCGTAAAAATCGTAAAAATTGTCGCCGGGTCGATAGCCCAATTTCAAAATGCGCTTGGTCGCGTGGCACTGCGCGCAGAGTTCTACGGATTGTTCTGCGGTCAGTGTTTTTAAATCTACCAGCGAAGTATCCTGCATACTGGCGGCTTCGGCATCTGTCAGTGCTCTCTCCCAAAACGCGACATGACCCTGACTGGGACCGTGGCAGGTCTCGCAATTGATACTCAAATCTACCCAGCGGGAATCATAAGTACCCACATCGGGATCGTAATTGACCGCAATCTGGCTGGCGTGGCAATCAAAACACTGCGCGCTCCAATTGCGCCCAAAATGCATCCAGAACGAGATATCGCCAGGGTCTAAGGGCTGTTCGGACGGCGAGGCGATAATACCTTCAACGGGATTGTACCAGGTATTTCTGCGAACATCGAAATAAGCCGGAAGAATCTGCAAATGCCCTCCGGGAAGCTCGGTAATGTACCACTGTGTATCCCGGTCGCCAATAGTGTAGAGAACTTCGTGGGTACCTTGCGCCCCATCGGCCCCCGGTGTCGTAATGAAATAGCGACCATCTTGAAGGCTCATCGTGGAAGTAACACCGCCGAAAGTATAGACGTTGTCTTTTATAAAATCGCCCTTAACAGTCTGCGGCGTCGCTTCTTGCATCGAAGTCGCATGGGTCGTGCGCTGCCATTTTTGATACGCTTCCATGTGGCAACTCGCACAGCCCTCTACGCCGACGAACTCCGTAGATACATCGGGTTGAGAGGGCTTACACGCCAGACAGACGCCAACGATCCATAGCATAGCGGAAACTTTTTTCATGGGCATATTCCCGTCACAGAAAATAGATGGGGGAATCCCTTGATTTTATCCCATAAACAAAATATCATCTCTTATGGCAGGCGTCACGCAAAAACTGGGGATATATAGATGCGTCTGTATCTGCTACTCCTGATCCTGATAATCGGATGCGATTCTGCGAAAATGCAGCAAGTGGGCGAAGCCGTGCCTTCCAATCGCGCGACCCGGATCAAAGAAGTCCTGGATCGTCCAGCCGCATTTCTCGAACAGCGCGTAGTACTATCGGGCCGCGTGGGACAGGTATGCCAGCACATGGGATGCTGGTTTGTACTACAAGACAGCATGCAACATATACTGATTGACCTGGAACAGGGACGGACCATAACCGTCCCCCGCAATATCTCTGGCGACTCCCTGCGCGTCGTGGGCGTCGTAAAACGCATCGCAGGCGATCTGCGCCTGATGGGAAAAGGCGTAGAAATCCACCGCAAAAGGACAAGGATTTGGTCATTTTTCAATTTATAAGCGTCGTCCTGAAAGAACTGCGGCGACACCGCACGCGAAGCGCGTTGACAATAAGCGGCGTGGCCCTATCCGTATGCGTACTGGTCAGCCTCCTGGGCCTGGGAACCGGATACCGCACATCCCTCATCCACAGCATTGACCGCCTGGGTTATCACGTACTGGTCACCTCAAAAGGATGCCCCTACGAAGCCGCGACCCTGTTGATGCAAGGCGGGGTAATTCCAATGTATATGGATGAAGCCATCCACCGAGAAATTCTTCGAGACGCCGATGTAGCGACCACGACGCGGTTATTCCTCGGATCGCTTCCCGTACACCGGGAGGGATTTTCTCTGGTAACGGGAATAGAAGACAGCTTTCTGAAAATGAAACCCTGGTTGACCTTCCAGCGGGGCGAGTGGTTCGGCGAAGGCGCAACCGACGAGGTAATTCTGGGATACAGCGTAGCGGCGTATTATCGGAAAAATATCGGAGACGACTTTCCGCTCAAGGGAATGGGACAAACATTCCGCGTGCGCGGCGTTTTTGACCGCAGCGGAACGCAGGACGACGGCACCATCTTTGTGCCGCTTGGGGTAGCGCAACGCCTCTTCGACAAAAAGGAGAAGCTCACAGGCATCGGCGTAAAATTAAAAGACCTGTCCCGAATAGACGAATTTTCGGAACGCGTATTCGAAATACCCTCGGTGCAGGTTATCACCATGGCGCAGGTCCAGCGAACCCTTCTCGACCTCCTGGGCACAGCGCGGTTTTTCATCGGAACAGTCGCCATCGTAGCTGTGGCAATTGCAGTACTCGGCGTGATGAATACCATGCTAATCGCGGTCTTTGAACGGACTCGGGAGATCGGCGTAATGCGAGCAATAGGAGCATCTCGGGGCGATGTATTTGCATTGATCTGTGCAGAGGCATTGACAATCTGCACCATAGGCGGAATCGCAGGTGGCGGAATAGCGATTCTGGGCAGCCGCATGGCATCTGAAGCCGTACGCGCGATTCTCCCATTTGCCCCCCCAGGCGTACTGGTGCAAATTGATGGCGTATTACTAATCGGCGGGATCGCAATGGCAGTCGGCATGGGCATACTGGCTGGAATCATACCGGGGTGGCGGGCTTCCCGCCTGCATCCCATTGCGTGGATGCGCTGACGATGGCGGCTATTTTTGCACAGGGACTCACCCGCATATACCGCCGTTCAGCCGAGGAAATCGCAGCGTTATTCGGTGTAGATCTGATCGTAGAACCCGGCGAATTTGTAGCCATCACGGGCGCGTCGGGCGCGGGAAAAACAACCCTATTGAACCTTCTGGGGTGTCTGGACCGCCCCACATCGGGCCTTTTGAAATTGCTGGGTCGAGATGTAAGTACCTTGCGCGGCAAAGACCTGGAAACCATGCGCCGGCAATACGTGGGATTCGTATTTCAAGACTATTGCCTGGTACCCACATTGACCGTCGAAGAAAATGTGACACTCCCCCTCCTCTTTTCTCGCGCACTACATCAACGCGACCGGGTAAGGGACTTGCTGGCGCGCGTGGATTTGCAGCACCGATCAGATCACCTGCCCCGCGAACTATCGGGGGGTGAACAGCAACGGGTGGCCATTGCACGCGCACTCGTAAACAACCCCGAGATCTTGCTCGCAGATGAACCAACTGGCAACCTGGATTCAAAACGGGGGAATGAGATTGTGGCGTTGTTGCGGGATATGAACCACACCGAAGGAGTGACAATCGTGCTATCCACGCACAACCTGGATCTGGCAAATCGAGCAGACCGCCAGATAAAACTCGTAGATGGACGGGTGGTCTGACATGATTATAATCCTTCTGCTACTGATTGTCCTGTCAATCGGATGCGATGGGCAAAGAGAGACTTCGCCGGGCATGCGGATGGATTATGCCACGCATCTCCAGCAGGGAATGGAAAGCATGCGGCGGTCGCAGTACGAAGCGGCTGAGGCCGAGTTCCGCCGATGTATTCAAATCGATTCAACGCAAAGCGCGGCCTATCTCCACCTGGGCAAAGTGCTCGCAATTCAAGACCGCCCCGAAGCGATAACCGCATTTGAGCGAGCTGTAGCCCGCAATCCGAATGCAGTTGAAGCGCGAACATGGCTTGCGCGGCTTTACCGATCACAGCGAGAACCCGCCCGTGCAGCAGCGCAATTTGAAGCGGCTCTCATAAAACAACCCCTGATGCTGGACGTGCGAAAAGAATACGTCACCTATCTGCTGGGCGGGGAAACCATCTGGTTTGAAAATCAGAAGATGGGAAGTAGCGGACAGATCATGCCCCTGAACGATTCCCGCATCTTGCTGGAACGCGCGTTTCACCACGCCGATAAATTATCCGATAACGCCTTAAACGATGCAGAAGCTCGCTATCTGGCCGGCCTCGCCCTTCTGAGAATGGGGGATTACGAAGCGGCAATTGAGCGCTTGAAAGTGGCGATGCAGATGCAAAAGGACCGCCTGGACCTGCGCGTACCCGATCGTCTGGGCGTGGCCTATTACCGCGCAGGACATTACCGAAAATCAGCCGAGACATTCTTAAATCTGCTGCGCGCCCTGCCGGAAACAGACGAATGGTTTTTGCGCACCCAGTGGAATTTGAAACAAGCCTACGATAAACTCGGCGGTTATCCCTGGTGGTTGTGGTCTTATTATCGCTTCGACCAGCGCCCCGAAACCGCAGACGCACCCGTGCGCTTTACAGATGTGGCCCGCGATCTGGGCGTAGCCAAATTGGACGGAGCCGGGCCGAGTGCCTGGGGAGATATCGACAGCGATGGCGACCTGGATTTGCTGGCGCAGGGATGCGACACGTACCTCGCATTTTACCGCAACGACGGGACGCGATTTGTGGATATCAGCAACCAGATCGGCCTGAAAGACGTGGATTCGGGATTTTCGGGAAATCTTGTGGATTACGACAACGACGGCGACCTGGACCTCTACATCGCCCGCAGCGGATGGTCCGGCCCCGGCCCAAACGCGCTCTACCGCAATGATGGAGGTCGTTTTACCGATGTATCCGCAGCTTCGGGCACAGATGACGGGGGATCGGGATTTGTCTCCCTGTGGGGCGATACGGATAACGATGGCGACCTGGATTTATTTATAGCAAATGGCATTGCCGGAGATGGCTCCTCAAACGCGCACTACCGCAACAATGGAACCTTTGTCGAAACTACAGACGAAGCGGGCCTTCATTTTGACCTGGGTACAGTAGGCGCAGCCTTCGGCGATTATGACTTAGACGGCGACCTGGACCTCTTTGTCACCGGTTTTGAGACACCCAATGCCCTGTATCGAAATCGCGGAGACGGCACATTTGTCGATGTAGCACAGGCTTCCAACGTCGCCGGAAGCGGCACACTTCGGGGCTATGTATCGTTCTTCTTCGACTATGACAACGACGGAGACCTGGATATCCTGACCACCTGTCTGGCCGGGTTTCAGGAAAGCTTAGAAGGACAATTGGTCGGCTATACCGCACCCACCGACCCGGCCTATCCAACGCCCAAACTGTACCGAAACGAGGGACCGGCCGAAGGCTGGCGCTTTACAGATGTATCCTACGAAGCGGGATTCATCTATGCCCACGGCGTGATGGGCGGCAATGTGGGAGATATAGATAACGACGGGTACCTGGACGTGTACTTCGGGACGGGTGATCCGGACCTGGGACGGCTGGAGCCAAACCGGTTTTATCGCAATAACGGGAACGGGACATTCACCGACCTGACCGAATACGCGGGAATGGGGCACCTGGGCAAAGGACACGGCATCACATTTGCCGATTACGACGCAGATGGCGACCTGGATGTATATGCACCGCAAGGCGGATGGTACCACGGAGACTTGTTCGAAAATGCACTTTACCGCAATGAGGCGGGAAATCAGAATCGCTGGTTACAGGTCACACTCCAGGGGCGTCAAAGCAACCGTTTTGGCATAGGCGCAAAATTGCGCCTGACAGTGGGAAACCGCACCCTTTTTCGAGAAGTGCCCGGAAGCGTCGGATTCGGGTCAACCGATCCATACTCAATCCATTTTGGACTGGGAGATGCCGACCGCGCAACGCGACTAAAAGTGGTCTGGCCGAGCGGAACCGTGCAGGTCGTAGAAGACCTATCCGCAGGACAAATTGTAAATATTACAGAACCCATGCCCTGAGAGATGGGGTTTGCAAACATGGCTTCGGCACTGGAACCTGAAAGAAAAGCATCAACAGCATCTGAATCGCTCACCATCCGGGCTTTTGTACTGGGGCTGATCACGATTGCGGGCATGTGTTTGTACGCGACCTACTTCGGGCGGAATTTGATGAAAAGCTTCGTGCCCGTTACCGCGTTGCTGCCACTGGTATTGTGGGTGGGGATCAACACAGTTTTAAAGCTAACTTTGCCTCGCATTGCCCTGTCGCGCACAGAGGTAATGGTGATTTTTGGAATGGTCTGGATGGTGGGTACAGCACCGGCAGTGGGCTGGGCCGGGTACTTGATTACGGATATTTCAGCACCATCCGCTTTTTCTTCACCGGAAAACCGATTCTGGGAGGTCGTGGGAGCCTATATGCCCCGCTGGCTGTTTTTTGAGCCAGGAGATATGGTGGTAGAAAAGCTGTACGTAGGACTGGGATCAGAGGAATCTATTCCATGGCGCAACTGGCTAACCCCGCTGTTCTGGTGGTTTGCCGGAACTGTGGCACTGGTGATGGCTGGCTTCTTTGCCAGTGTGTTATTTTACAAACAGTGGGTAGAACGAGAACGGCTGACGTTTCCCCTGGCAACCATGCCCCTGGAGTTGCTTCGGGAAGAACCCGCGCACCGATTGCCCATCGTATTCCGAACGCCCGTTTTCTGGATGGGTTTTGCGTGTACAGCCGGTGTAATCTTCTGGAATATTGCCGGATATTTTATTCTGACAATTCCGCGCATTGGGATCTACGATCACTATTTGACCAAAGCCGTACACATCGGGCGCGATTTTCCGACCTTATACCTGAGGATTCAGCCCCTTCTAATGGGGTTGGCCTACCTGTGTCCGCTAAATATACTGCTGAGCGTGTGGACCTTCTTTGTGCTCAACATTTTCAAACAAGCACTGATGGATCGAACGGGATTTTCAGTGGGCATGCAGGGACAGGCGGCAACCTCGGGAGAAATACGGATGCTGGAGGCGCACGGCGCACTGGTATTTCTCGTGGTCTGGTCGGTCTGGGTGGCGAGAGGACACCTGAAAGAAACCCTGCAAAAAGCATTATCAGACGACCGGAGCAAAGACGATGGAACGCCCGTGACCTACCGCACGGCCTGGCTGGGATTCAGCGCGACATTTGCATTTCTCACAGGCTGGATGATATCTCTGGACATGCGACCCGTGGTGGCTCTGCTACAGCTTTCACTGTTTTTCGTGATCTACTTTGGCGTGACCAAATACGCGGCAGCCACGGGATTCGTGTTTCTATCTCCCCAGGGCCAGAAAGGTGGACCGATACTAAAGACGCTTCTGGGAACAGCCAATTTTTCCCCCTCCGACCTGACGGGAGTAATGGTGTTAAACCGGGGTGGATTGGCCGCGCATTCGGGGCGGATGTTGTCGATTCCGGCCATTCCACATTTTTTTCGGCTATTGCAACAAGCCCTGAAGCGCCGTTTTCTGGTGGTATGTGCTCTGCCCATCTCTCTGCTTGGAGCCTATGCCATAGCCTGCGGTGCTCAGCTTTATTTGTGTTATACAGAGGGCGGCCTGAACGCGGCCTATATGTACGATTGGACCGTAATGCTGGGGCAGGTAGGCATAATTGAAGGGACAGAACCCACATATTTTGATTTTCAGAAGCTGCTGGTCTGGCTGTTTGGAGTTGGAGAAGCGGGACTGCTGACAGTCTTGAATACCCGGTTTGCTTCCTGGCCGATTCACCCGGTGGGACTCGCCTTCCCGAGTCATACGTACGGATTCGCTATTTTTGTCGTATGGCTCGTCAAAGCACTGACCCTCAAATTTGGGGGCGTAGTACTCTACCGGCGATCAATGCCATTTTCCTATGGAATAGTAGTGGGATACCTGTTGGGCGTGGGCGTATCGAGTGTCGTAGATGCGATCTGGTTTCCCGGAAGTGGACACTTTGTACACGGATGGTAAACCTATTCTTCAATGACCAGAATCTGATTCGGAGACAGATTGTTCAGAGTTTGGATGCGTCCAGAGGGCCACCAGATATCGAGGCGGTCAATTTGTTCGGCATCGCCCAGACCGAAGTGGAGACGCGGATCTCCCGAGGAGAGATAGCCGGATTGACTCCGCACCTCTCGAGATTGGGCACCACCACCTGCAGTAAGGGTGACACGCGCACCAATCGCACTGCGATTCGCGCCCTTTAGCTGAACAATAACCCATGGATGGGCAGGCGGGGTGTCATTCCTATAAAGATGCGGACGGGCATCGGCGACGACTACAACAAGGTCCAGATCACCGTCGGTATCTATATCGCCCAGTGCCGAACCCCGGCTGACAGCGGGCGATATGAAACCCGCCGATTCGGAAACGTCTTCAAAAACGCCTGCGGTATTGCGGAAAAACTGATCGGTCTGGGGATAGGACTCGGCAGAAGAAAACTCCGAGACATTGGGAAAAATATGACCATTGGCGACAAAAAGGTCCAGATTACCATCGCTATCCGCGTCGAAAAAATGTGTGCCAAAGCCCAGAGGAAGAGTACTTGGTCCCACCAGCCCCAAACGGGCACTGGCCTCGGCAAAAACACCCTGTTCTGCATGGTGATAAAAGGCATTTGACTCATAGGAAAAATTGGTGACAATGAGATCCGTGTGCCCATCGCCATCCACATCGCCAGCATCCACGCCCATGCCGGCCTGTGGGCGACCCGAAGCACTTGTGCTCACACCCGCTTCGAGGCCGACTTCAGTAAAGTGCTCGCCATCATTCCGGTAGAGAAAATTGGGCGTCGTATCATTGGCGACATAGAGATCGGTATCGCCATCCCGGTCGTAATCCAGGGTGAGCACGCCCAAGCCCTTGCCCCGGGGATCGGCGATTCCGGTCCTCTGAGAAATATCTTCAAATGTGCCGTCGCCACTATTCAGATACAACAAATCGGGAGCACCCCGAAACCGATACGGAGCGCAGTAGGTCCGCACGCCACTGCGTTCACACACCGGCTCTCGGGAGGGATCGTACGTGAGATAGCGCACCACATAGAGATCCAGATCCCCATCGGCTTCAAAATCGAAAAAAGCCGCCCCCGCGCTCCATCCGCTGGCAACCACATTCGCCTGCCGGGAAGCGTCTTTGAAAGTAGCATCGCCATTGTTCACATACAGAATATTTTCGGGATAGCCGGTAACGTAGAGGTCCAGATCGCCATCATTGTCCGCGTCGCCGACAGTACAACCCATGCCATAGCCCCGTCCAGGCGTACCCGAAGATTCGGTAATATCGGTCAGGCGAATTGCTCTGTCTGAGTCATTGCGATACAGCGCATTGATACCCTGAACCGGTTGCCCTGGCAGATTGGCACCATTGACCAGATAGAGATCCAGATCCCCATCGCCGTCCGCGTCGAAGAGGGCACAGCCAGAACCCATCGTCTCGATATAGTGCCAGCCACCCTTAGCCCCGGTACTGTGGACAAAATGGATGCCCGCCTTCTCCGCTATTTCAGTAAAACGGATAGGATCGGCGGCAACAAAATGGGGCACACAAAACAGGAACAACGCGACGCGAATCATGGCCGTTATTCCTCTTCCATGCGGCGGATAAAATCCCGAATGAGATTTGCATCGGGATGATCCGGACGAAGCCTGAGAACCTTCCGAAAAGCGGGCAGCGCGTCTTCCGGGCGATTGGCTCGCAGGCAGGCCAGGCCGAGTGCGTGTTGAATATCGGCATTTTCGGGACTGAGAATGGCGGCTTTGCGATAGGTATCAATCGCGTTGTCCAAAAGCCCGGCATCCTCAAAAGCGCGGGCGCGATTCAGATAGGTACTCACCTGCTCAGGCTGATTCTGCAACCGCGCGATTTCGCGGGCAATAGCCAGAGAATCGGGGTGATCCGGATAGAGCGCAAGACCTCGTTTGAGGGCAGAAGCAGCCGCGGTTTTTTGCCCGGTATGCAAATAGACCATGCCCAGACCGAGATATGCGTCTCCATCGTCGCCCTTAAGCTCAATAGTTTTTCGGAAAGCCTGAATCGCATCCGGATACTGTTTCAAATAGGCCAGGGCTTCGCCCAGATAGCGGTGAGCATCGGCATTTTTGGGCGTCAGACGAACAGCCTCTTGAATAGATGATAGAGCCTGTTCATAGCGTCCCATATCCAGTTGCAGGCTGCCCAGAGACAGGTGAATATCGGCCAGATGGGGATTGAGACGAAGCGCTTCTCGAAAAGCATTTTCCGCCTCTTCAAAACGCGTGGCATTTCGATAGGCAATGCCCATATTGTGATAGATGAGCGGATCTTGCGGATAGATCCGTCGGGCAGTGTGCAGGGTGCGAATCGCCTCCTCAAAACGCCCGGCCTCGGTATGGGCAATGCCCAGATTAAAGTGCAAATCGGCATAATCGGGGTTGAATTGAGCGGCTTTTTTGAAGGCAGCGACAGCTTCATCATAGCGTCCCAGTGCCTCATAAGCGCGCCCCAGATTAAAATGGGCATCGGCATGCTCGGAATTGTGCGAGATAGCTCGCGCTAAAACTTCGACCGCCTGATCGCGATGCCCCATCTCAATATAGACAACGCCCAAATTGTAGTGGGCATCGGCATTTTCGGGAGACAGGCGAATCGCCTCTCTCAATGCGTCTTCTGCGCGGGTGTGGGATTGCGTATTGGCAAGGGCAATGCCCAGGGTCAGATAAGCAACCGCGAAATCCGGCTTGAGGCGGATCGCCGTCTGCAAAGGCGCAATAGCAGCCTCGTGGTTGCTTTGAAGATGATGTAGAATACCCAGATTGTAGTGGGTAATGGGATCATCCGGCTTGAGGCGGATCGCGTCCCGAAACGCAATAGCCGCGCGATCGGTCTGCCCCAAACTGGCATAGGTCACGCCCAGATTGTAGCGGGTCAGTGGATCATCCGGCTTGAGGCGCACAGCGGTCTGCAAGGCACCGAGCGCTTCTTTGAACCGGCGTTGCGCGACAAAGAGCAACCCCAGGTGGCTGTGGGCATCGGCATAATCGGCATCCTCGGCAAGGGCGCGGTCGAGGTGACCGCGCACCACATCGGGATTTTCGTCATTGCCAGTCAGGATTGTCCGAGCGCGCACCCAGTGGATATACGCCCGAACTGATCGAGTGGGTCTGCGAAGAATCGCCTCCCATTCGATGGCGGTGGGGCTGAAGCCGGCGCTATCGAAGAAGCGGCGAATCACGCTGTCCTGCAGGGCGAATAGAGAATCGAGAGGACCTGCCACCTCTTCCAGTTCCAGAACATCGCCGGTATCAACCCGCAAAACGCGGGCGGAAATCTGGAGTTGGTCTTTCTGCAGCCGACAGGCACCATACAGGACCAGTGTTGCACCTGCCGACTGGCCAATCTGCACAGGCATCTGATATTTAGACAGAGCCGCATTCAGCCGATCGGAATCGACCATTTGCAGTGCCGACACGCGGCGGAGCTTATCTGACAAACTCCAGGCCATACCCTCCGAGAGCCAATCGGTATTCGCCTCTTCAAAAGGCAAAACCGCGACCACCGGGCGACTGTGAGCCGACAGGGGCATTATCAGGATAAAAAATGAAATAATGACACGCATGGAAAGCTCCTGGACAGTTCAATCCACAATCTAAGGCGTGTATGCAAAAAATGCAATTACTGCCTTACCTTAAGAGAGACCAGCGCGAAAAAACAGCGATTCCATTTTGGTTTTTTGTTATACTCTATAAACACCTTGCGAAGAATCACATCTCTATGTGAACACGACACAATGAAAAATTGTTATTTCTATTTTGCGCTTGGCCTTTTTCTTGGATTATGCGGGACCGAAACTGTACATGCCCAGGACGCCGAATCGATTTACGCCCGGGCATTGCAGGCCTCGCACAAAGACAGTGTAAAACAGGCCATCAAAGACCTGGAAAAGATCGCCGGGCAACAACCCCAGCCTGTGCGGGTGTTGACCATGATCGGACAGCTTCATCTGCAATCTAAACAGGCCGACGACGCTATCAAAGCATTTCGCAAAGCAGTGCGCGCCGATTCGGCGTGGATAGAGGCGCACCTGGGTCTGGGTCTGGCCTACCTGGATCTGAAAAATGACTGGCGGGGTGCCCGCTCTCATTTGCAAAAAGCCGTGACCCTGGATTCGACTCAAGCAAAAATGTATTACCATCTGGCCCGCCTCTATCGAATATCGGAAACCGGAAATGCCATAAAAGCGGCGGGACGGGCGATCCAGATCGATCCGGAATACGCACCGGGATATTTGCTACTCGGCCAGCTCTATCAGGACGATAAATTGGATCAAGTGGCAATTCATTATTACGACCAGTACCTCAAGCGCCAGCCTAAAGACCAGGAGGCGGCTTATCTATTTATCCGCAGCCTGGCCGAATCCGGCAAAAAGGCAGAAGCCGAACGCCTGCTGGGCAGGCTGGAAGACCCGAGGGGCTATGCGATTCTGGGACAGATACTCATGGAGCGGGGCAATTACGAAGACGCGCTAATCGCTTTTGAAGAGTATATTTCCACACTACCTGAAGACGCGCAAGCACACTACTGGGATATTTCGATTGTGGCTACGCCCAGAGAAGCGGAGACCTATCGACAAACTCCTCCAGAGCGTCGGCGCGATTTTCTGAGGCGATTCTGGCTAAAAAAAGACCCCTTAAAAGCCAGTGGTGGGCTGATGCGCTGGTGCGAACACTATCGGCGGGTGCTCTATGCGCGGGAACACTACGGGAGAAAGCAGTTTCCCTATGATCGACGTGGAGAAGTCTATATCCGCTACGGAGAGCCAGACTACCGCTCGACTTCCCGCTCATTGAACCACAACGTGCCCCAATCAGTCGGTATCATCCAGACAGAACTCGCCCGCCGGCTCTACGGTCCCGATGGTGTACACCACACGTTTCTGGGACCTGTATATCCAGTGCGAACAGAACGATTTATCAACATCATAGACCAAGACAACCCCGAACTGGACGACCTGCCCCGCATGCCCTTTGAAGGCTCCATGCAGGCCCGCGCCGGCATGGCAGCTGAGGACACGCTGGGATTTTACGGATACAAACCAGTGACAATAGGCATTGCCGGGATGACCGTGAAGTGGGAGGTGTGGTTTTACACCCGTATCGGTGGGGGTATCGAAGTAGTATTTACCGACGAATTTACCTCGGGGCGTTACGATTATGCGCCGCCGCCGGTTTTGACTACAGAAGACCGCAATCGCCTGGAACGTTTTGGACACGACCAGACACTGCGGGTATCGCAACTATTCTCGGACTATTCGCCGGCCACCTTTATGCCCCGCATCACCCGGGATATACCCGAAATCTATAATATCAATTATTACGAACCGCTGGATTTTCATTTTGATACAGTGGATTTCAAGGGAACAGACAACAATACAGAAGTGCGGGTATTAATGGGGATACCCACGCGCAACCTCTATGTGCAGGGTGCCAGCGACACGGCGCGGGTGCAGCGGCGGGCAGCCCTGATCAGCGAGCGATCTGGAAAGGTGTACCGCGTGCAGGGCAATGTTGAGGTCATGGCACCGCGGAGCAGCAGATCAGTGCTGGTAGAAGAATTTCCAATGGACGTACCCCCGGGCGATTATATGCTCGCCGTCCAAGCCTGGCGACCAGAAGTGGATTTGATGGGCGTTTATCAAGTAGCTGTACCGGTGGTTTCATACAACCGGGATACGCTGATGGTCAGCGGCATTCAAGTAGCCCGTGCAGTGGCTCAAATAGATTCGGGAACTACGGGCCAGTTTGTGAGATCGGGCTTCCGCGTCGATCCCTCGCCGGGTCGGATATTTTACCAGGGGACATCGTTTTTTCTTTATTTTGAAATCTACAATTTGCTGCGCGATTCATTTGGACAGACCCGCTACGAAGTCGCCTATACGGTGCGAGACGCCAACCATACGCCCATGCTGATTCGCGCGCTGTCGGGGCTGGGCAGAATGCTATCGGGCGGTAGCAGAGAGGAGGTGACGATTCGATACGAGCAGACGGGCACGCAAACGAAAAGCGAAAATTTTGTAGAACTGGATTTGGGAGATATCGCACCCGGTCAACACGAGGTGGTCGTAGCCGTAAAAGATCTAAACCGCGACATTGAAGTGTTCAAAACAGCCCGTTTTTACGTAGTGGATAAGCAGGGAGCAAAGGCCCAAAGCGAATGAGCAATTCTATGGAACAAAATGGATTCCGCGCCTTTGTGGTACTTGCGCGACCATTCACGCTACTGGCACCTGCCGTGGGCTTTCTCGCAGGATCGGCAATGGCTACCGGCGGAGAAATTCCAGCAGCAGCCCTGATAGGCACTCTGGCTGTTGCAATACTGAATGCGGGATCGAACATCATCAACCAGTGCTGCGATCTGGAAATTGATCGGATCAACAAACCCACCCGCCCCTTGCCCCTGGGGAGCGTATCTATGCGGGGGGCAGCACTGCTGGGAACCGCGTGTTATATCATTGCCCTTGGCCTGGCCTATCTGGTACATCCCCGGCTGCTGGGCATCTTCGCGGTGGGCGCATTGCTCACCCTGGCCTATTCAGCACCGCCCTTGCGGCTAAAACGACACGCACTCTCTTCAAGCGTGGCACTGGGATTTGGACGGGGGTGTTTGCTGCCGGTGGGCGGATGGGCGGCTGTGGAACCTATATGGCATCCGGCACCCTGGTTTGTGGGCCTGATATTCGGCCTCTATGTGTTTGGCGCCAGCAACACCAAAGATTTCGCAGATGTGGAAGGAGATCGCGCCTTCGGCATGAACACCCTACCCGTGCTATTGGGACCTCGGCGAGCAGCGTGGATGATACTGCCTTTTCTGGTATTGCCTTTTCTCCTCATTCCCATTGGCGCAATGTGGGAATGGGTGCCGTCGAGCGCGCAGTGGCTGGGTTTTCTGGCACTTTGGGGGGGATATGTCGGCTGGTTGATGTTGAAGCGTCCCGAGGCTTTGACATTTGAATCCAATCACATTTCATGGAAACACATGTATTTGCTATTGATGGCGGGACATGTGGGGTTTGTGTGTGTGTTTGCAATCGGATAACGCGGAGGTTTGCTATGGCGGAACCGACGTATCACGACCATGCGCGAGACTTAAACCGAGAACTGCGGGCGGCAATTACAAAGGAACGGCTGACAAACCTGCACCGGCGGCGGCCCTGGCGACATTTTTGGATCGCCATACGACAGGTAGCACTGCTGGTGGGACTACCGATCTGGATTTACCACGTCGATTCATTCTGGGCGTGGTTTCCCGCAAGCGTACTCCTGGGATTCGTGATTTTCAGCTTCTCCGTTTTGCTACACGAATCCGTGCATCGGTGCATTTTCCGCAAGAAGCCCCGGCTCAACGACCTTCTGGGACTTGTGTACGGGTGGATTTCAGGGCTGGCATTTTCACAGTTCAAGCGGTGGCATCTGGACCATCACGATCATCTGGGGTCATCGCACGCCGATCCCAAACGGGCGCATCTGTCACCGCGCATCAATTCGCCGTGGTTCAAGCTGCTTTACTGCACGCCAATACTATTCCCCATTTATTTTCGAGCAGTAGCCGAAACCTTCAAAGGCTATCCAGAACATCTGTGCCGCCAGATTAAACGGGAACGCACAGTGGGAATCGTCCTGCACCTGGGGATTCTGGCGTGGTTCTGGACGCTGGATCCGTGGTTTGCTTTCAAAGCGCATCTTTTTCCAGTATTTTTTATCTTTCCCATTGCTTTTACGGTCAACCGCCTGGGACAGCACTATGTGATAAACCCGGATGAAATTGCCAACTGGACGACGCTAATGCGAGCCAATTGGATGTGGAATTTTCTCTATCTATTTTCGACATATCACCTGGAACACCACTATTTCCCAGGTGTGCCGTTTTACAACCTGCGAAAATTGCAAAAAGAACTGGAACCTTTTTTTCAACGCAAACAAATGGTATTTTTTTCCTATAGTCGGGTGCTCTATCTCTGGTTTATCAAAAACCACGCACCCCATACGCAGTCAGATATCGTGATATAAAACAAGAGGAGCCATGAAGACGCTTCTGCTTTTTGTGCCCTCTGCTGTGGCGATAGCCGTGCTGATGTGGCACGCCTGGTCCTATCGAGGCCGTCGCATTGCGCTGAGTTTTTTTATCTCGGCATTTTTGTTTGGCGTCGTGCGGGGAAATGTGATTCACTGGATTACAGTCGAATCGCAGGGAGGCGTGATGCCCTATGTATTCACGCAGCCGGTAGTGCAAATTTTTTCAGCGTCTTTACAGGCGATAATCGGATGGATTTTTGCCCTCTATGTGAGCTGGTGGTTGGCCGAGCGGGTGCTGGCGCGAATACCCGCACTTAAAGGCGATTTGATGGCCACAGTGGGGATGGCCTGCGTGGGGATGGCAGCAGTTGGATATGGGGTAGAAGGTGGAGCGGCAGCCGCGGGCTGGTGGCTGTGGAGCATACCGACGTACAATCGTTTCTTTGTAGGTGTGCCAACTGTGGGGATAGCGGAGTGGTTTGCAGTCGGGTTCGAGTTTTTTATTCCCTATTTTCTGGCATTCTGTACGCCCTATCGGCGCAGAGTCTGGGCGCACGCGCTGTGGGGCGTATTTCTTTTTCACATGTTCTTACACCTGCTTTCCGATCCGATTTCACGCGCGGTGCCCACGCAGCCTTTTGTACTCTGGCACTGGCTAAGCATCCTGACGCTGGGCGTTCTGGCACTGACCGGTGCAGGCTCGACAACCGTGGAAACAGCCGAAAACAAGCACGGGCCGCGGCACGAATTGATGTGGGTGTGTATAGGGCTGTTCACAGCAGTGATGGTCATAGCGCAGGTGGGCATTGGCGGGCGACCAGACATACTAATTTCGCTGATCCCGCTGGGCCTCCTGTGTCTGATGGCACTGCCAAAAGTATCGATGCCCTATATTCTGGCCTCCGCAGTTATTGCCTGGATAGCTGAGGGATTCGGTGCGGGTTTTGTCGCAGCACCAGTAGCGGCGGTCTTATTCCTGCAAGGACGCGCACAGTGGAGCAGACAATGGCTTTTTCGGGTCGGCGTAGTCGCATTATTCGTGGGCATCGGCTGGGGCGTTTATCGCTCGGGAGTGGCATTGAGCCGGCAGTGCGAGGCTTACATGATGCATCTGGAGCGGGCGGCGCGCCACGCGGGAAATGGTCGGATGGACATAGCCGCGCGAGAACAAGCAGCAGCCGACGCGCTGGCCCCCGGAGATGTAGAAGCCTATTTGCAAATCGGATATGCACTGGATCGGCGGGGATTTCTCGGCCTCGCCATTGCCCAATTTCGAAAAGCCCTCGATCTGGAACCAACGCTTTTCACAGCGCATTTCGACCTGGGCATGGCCCTGGAAAGATTCCGAGATACGGCAGGTGCAGAAGCGGCACTTCGCCGTTCAATCGAGCTGGCACCCCGGTTCTACGATGGCCATGTAAGGTTGGGAATGCTATTACTCAATCAGGGCCGCGCAGACTCAGCACAGGTGTATTTCGAACGCGCGATTCAAATTGACCCGACCCATCCAGATGCGCGGCGGGGTCTGCTGAGGATTCGGGATAATGCCCATAAAGAGTAGAAATCACGGCGCACTGCAAAACAAGCGGTTAGCTGACCGCTGAAGGCTGATCGCTACATGTTTGCCTTTTATCTGTGTGTATCTGCGTTCATCTGCGGATGCTTTTAATTCGCATTCTTAATCACAAAAATATCATCCGCCACCAGAAAGGGTTCGCCCTGACCAATGATCGGCGCAGAAATAACCGTGCGATCAGCCGTGCTGATATCCACGCGGTAGATAACCGTGCGATCAGCCACAAGAAGCTCGTCGAGGATATTAAAAGCAAGGCCAGAGGGAATATCGGGCAGTTCACCCTCGCCCATAAAAGGGCTTGAAATGATGGTGCGGTCTCCACTGATAGGATCGATTTGAATAACAGCGGCCTGACCGATATCCGTGACAAAAATGGTGTTCAGGCTGTTTAGAACAATGCCTTCCGGGTCCATCAATCGGGGCCCTTCACCCATTTCTGGACCAGAGACGACCGTGCGGTCGCCACTATTGGGATCAATGCGGAAGATACGCCCCTCGCCCCCCTGTGAAACTGAGCCGACCACCAATAGGAGATTGCCATCGGCCTCCAGAGCAAACTGCTTGATGCGCCCGGTAAAGGGCGGTCCATCACCTCGGCCAGGGCCAGAGACAACTGCGCGGTCACCACTGGTGGGATTAACGCGAAAGATCGTGGCGGAAGGCTGATCGCCAACTATGAGTTGGCCAGATGTTTCTCGCACCAATCCGACCGGACCCAGAAATGGGGGACCTGAACCGATGACCGGGACATTGGGATCAACGAGACTGCCGCCTGAAGACACAATAAAAAGTTCGCCTGTCTGGATGGCAAACCGCAGGACAATGGGCAGGCTACTTTCAGAGAGAGTCATCAGGAGATCGCCATTGGCATCCCGGGCAATCTGACGGGGAACACCGCCGATGCGGTCGGTGACAACGGTGCGGTTTCCCGTACCGGGATGGATGCGGAAAAGCGCGCGTTGGGCAGCATCGGTGAGCAAAATGTCGCCTTCGGATAAGGTAATGATTTCTTCGGGCTGGAGACCCCTGTCAGACGAACCACAGGCGACCGCGAAGCAGATAAATAGCAGACAAATCAGTAAACGATTCATGACTGCATTCCCCATCGACAAATAGTTAGTGAATGCTCAATGATACCGGATAAAATAATCGCTGTCAAGACGAGACAATGCAGGAGGCGAGACGTGATCATAAAAAGCGGATTGTGGTTGATTATTCTGGGCTTGCTAACCACAGGCTGCGCTTCCAAAGCCGACGAATGGATACAACTTTTGCACCATCCCAATGCTGCGGAACGCGCCCGCGCAGCAATGCAACTGGGGGAAATGGGCGACCGGCATGCGGTTCCAGCCCTCATCCAAACACTGAAAGATCGGGAAATGCCCGTGCGATTGGCCGCAGTCGAAGCCCTGGGTAAATTGGGAGATCGACAGGCAGTGGATTCGCTCATTGCCGTTGTCCGCGATCCGAACGCTATGGTGGGCCTGAGCGCGGTCGAAGCCCTGGGCAACATCGGAGGCGAAAAAGCCGTGGAAACCTTGCTCCGGATTGCTCAGGCGCGAGAAAGGCCCCTGAGCCTGGGGGCAATGCGAAGTCTGGGTACCGACGACCGGTCCCTACAGGCCCTGACCACGGCCCTATCCGATAGCGCACGCGACGTGCGGTGGGTAGCTGCACTGACCCTCGCCCGTTTGAAAAATCCACAGACGCTCCTTCCCCTGATAGAGGCACTGCCACAGGCGGATGGAGAACTGCGCCGCGTCATGATGTGGGCACTCAACGCCATCGATCCATCGTGGCAAACTTCCGCACCCACTGAAGAAGCGATCAATCGCCTGATTGACGGATTGAAGCTGCCAAACCAATCGCACTACCGGACCGTTCAGGTACTGTCGGAAATGGATGCCAATTGGCGAAAGCGCGCGAATGCTGGGGCGGCCATGGACTTCTTTGTGGCACAACTGGCGACGGAAGATATAATGGCGCGGATACAAGCTGTCGAGAGCCTGGGACAGATCGGAGATGCCCGGGTCGTTCCATCTCTACTCGAGGCCCTAAAAGATCCGAACATACAAGTGCAGTATATCGCTATAAGAGCACTGGGCGAACTGCGCGATACGCGAGCCGTTGAACCCCTGGTAAAAGCCCTCGAACATCCGGACCCCGGCATCGTTTCAACCGCTGCACTGGCTCTGGGCGAACTGCGCGATACACGCGCCGCCGAACCACTCATGACTATCCTCGCCAATGCAAAACCCGGCGTATTTCACCTGGGAGCGATACAAACTCTGGGCGTACTGAAGGACCCCCGTGCAACTGCCTTGCTAATTAATCAATTAGACGATTCATCGGTACAGGTTCGGCGCATTGCGACCGAGGCTTTGGGAGAGATTGGAGACCGCGGTGCCATCGCTCCTCTGCTGAAAATGTTGAACGATCAGTCCGCCGAAGTGCGCTGGGCAGCGGCCGATGCTCTGGGATCAATCGGCGATGCGTCTGTGGCGGATTCCCTCATTGCAATTATCGGAAAAGGACGGATATGGGCGCGGCGAATGGTGCGGGTGCTGGACCGCCTGGATGCCAACTGGCGAGAACGCGAAGCGGCTCTGCGGATAGAAACCTATTTTCTGGAACATCTCGACCATCCCGAGCCGGAAGTACAATGGCGCTCTGCCGAAGCTCTGGGAGAAATTGCCACGCCAGGGGCAAGCCAGAAACTCCTGCAAGCCCTGGAACAGAAACGCACCCTGATCGTAGCAGCCGCGCACGCCTTCTTTATCAGAAACGGGATGGCCGAAGCAGAACCCCTGCTCGTCCAGGCTCTGAATCAGTATGGCACCGAGGAAATGGCCCTGACATATCTAAATGCCGGCCACCCCCTGCTGGCCAGGGCTGCCCATATCTGGGCGCGCAGACAGGGAATGATATTGCTATCTTCTCCCGAACCGGGTAATATTCGATGGAATAACAGCTAAAAAACAATATCAAGGAGGGCATAATGGGCAGTATATACGCAATAGCTACAATGGATACCAAAGGTGAAGAAATCGGGTATGTCGCCGAGTGCATCCGAAACGCGGGCGCAGAGGTGACAGTCATAGATGTAGGTACGCAAAGCGACGCGCAGGGCGGCACACCGGATGTATCGCGGGAAATCATAGCCGCCTGTCACGCGGGAGGAACAGACGCAGTAATCGGACATACGGACCGGGGCGAAGCCGTCACAGCGATGGGAGAAGCACTGTGCGCCTACTTGCTACAAGAATATGCCAAAGGCGACGTAGCAGGTATTATTGGCATTGGGGGAAGCGGGGGCACGGCACTCATCACGCCGGCAATGCAGGCATTGCCCATTGGCGTACCCAAAGTCATGGTATCCACCGTTGCCAGTGGCAATACCGAACCTTATGTGGGGTGTTGTGATATTGCGATGATGTATTCAGTAGTAGATGTAGCCGGGATCAACCGCGTATCGCGGCAAGTATTGGGCAATGCAGCGCATGCAATAGCGGGAATGGTCGCAAATACGATTGCAGAGGCCGCAGACAAACCCACGCTTGGAATGACCATGTTTGGCGTAACAACGCCATGTGTAACCATGGTCCGCGAGGCACTGGAAAAAGACGGATATGACTGCCTGGTATTTCACGCCACAGGGACGGGTGGACAGGCAATGGAAAAACTGGTCGAAAGCGGGATGATAGACGGCGTCCTGGATATTACCACAACCGAAGTCGCCGATGAAGTAGTAGGCGGCGTATTTCCCGCCGGGCCTGAGCGAATGGATCGCATTCTCGCGCGTGAAATACCTTATGTCGTGAGCCTGGGCGCGCTCGACATGGTAAATTTTGGCGCAGTGGAAACCGTGCCCGAACAATTTAAAAACCGCACACTCCACGTACACAACGCACAGGTCACACTGATGCGGACAACAGCGGACGAAAACCGCCAGTTCGCCGAATGGATTGCAAACAAATTGAACCGATCAACGGGACCAATTCAAATACTAATTCCGGAAAATGGCGTATCGTTAATCGACGATGAAGGACAACCCTTTCACGACCCAGATGCAGATAAAGCATTATTTGAAACCCTGGAAGCGCGCATTGACCAAACGGAAAATCGCCAGATCAAACGCCTGGCGAACAATATCAATGATCCAGAATTTGCAGCAGCACTGGTGGCGAGTTTTAAGGAGATAAAATAAAAGGAGACCAAAATGGCAGCAGAGAGCCGAACATCAATTTTAGAACGCTTGCGAAAAAAAATCGCAGATGGACTACCGCTTATCGGCGGTGGTGCTGGCACGGGAATCTCGGCAAAATGCGAAGAAGCGGGCGGCATTGATCTAATAGTAATTTACAATTCGGGACGCTATCGCATGGCGGGGCGAGGATCGCTATCGGGTGTACTGGCCTATGGCAATGCCAACGAGATCGTAAAAGAAATGGCTTATGAAGTCATCACAGCAGTAACACACACACCCGTACTCGCCGGAGTAAATGGAACAGATCCATTCATGTTGCGGGATCACTTCCTGCGGGAATTGAGAGACCTGGGCTTTGCGGGGATTCAAAATTTTCCAACCGTAGGACTCATTGACGGGTTATTTCGCGCCAATCTGGAAGAGACGGGAATGGGCTATCACCTCGAAGTGGAAATGATCGCGGCGGCCCATGAAATGGACATGCTCACAACGCCCTATGCGTTCAATGTCGAAGAAGGCCAACTCATGACAGAGGCAGGCGCCGATATCGTTGTAGCACACATGGGATTGACAACCAAGGGCACAATTGGCGCGCACACGGCAAAAACACTCGATGACTGTGTGGAAGAGGTAAAGGCAATTTGCAATGCCTGCAAGTCAATCCGAGGCGATGTAATCACGCTTTGCCACGGCGGGCCTATTGCCGAACCAGAAGACGCTGCTTACATCCTCGAACGGGTCCCCGAAGTCGATGGATTCTACGGCGCCAGCTCAATGGAACGCCTGCCGACGGAAGTGGCGATTACGGAGCAGATCAAGCGGTTTACGGAAATTCGCAGGTGAGTTAAACACATGATGTCTCTACCGCTGAGCGAGGAAATACAAAAATATACCGTTCCCTGGCTGCAACTGGATTGGCCGATAAATTGGCCACAGATTTTTGACCGGACGGGCGACCTCGTGCTCGAAATCGGATTTGGCAATGGGCATTTTCTATCCGATATGGCAGCAGCGCGTCCCGATGCACATTTTATCGGAATCGAGCGCGCCTGGGGATCCATGCGCCGATTATTTAAGCGCTTAAACGCTCAAAACACAAATCATGTGCGCGCAATAGAAGGCGACGCCGCATTCTTATTACAACACGTATTTGCCCCGCAATCCCTATCGGAAATATGGATCAACTTCTCAGATCCATGGCCCAAAGAGCGACACCGCAATCGGCGTCTGATTCAAGATGCATTTGTAAAAATACTGGCCGAGCGATTAAAACCGGGCGGCACAGTAACCATTGCGACAGATCACGCAGATTACGCAACGTGGATCACCGATATATTGACGCGACAATCGCACTTGCAATCCATTTACGCAACCCCATCTGTTCACAAATTACCCGGACGCACCCCAACCAAATACGAACAAAAGGCAATAGATGCGGGCGTGCCCATTCACTATTTTGTCTGGCGTCAAAAATCGGAACCATCAGTCGAAACGCGCATTCAAAAGGTCGGAAATATGCCAAATATCGTTTTAGAAGGCGCATACCAACGCGAAGATATTCTGACGCATATCGCGCGTGCCACAGATCAAGTGTGGCGCGAAACCCATCGGGATATGCAGGTCGTGATCAAAATGACAGACATCTACTGCCAACTGCCCGACAATCACGGCCTCATCTCCGTCATGGTACGCGAAGGAGAACTCGTCCATTATTTCGGCATATCCCTCTTATTTCGCAAAAACAATCAGCTATTGGTCAAACTGGCGCCAATGGGTCAGCCGCGCCCCACCTGGGGAGTAAAAAAAGCAGTGCAAAAGGTGGCAGATTTGATTCTGGAAACAAATCCCAACTTGTGGCTCGCATCGAGTACAGTGGGTCTGTGAGGAGAATGGTAGCGCAGCAGAAACATCGATATTTTTCGCACGGCGTGATAGTCTGATATTAGAAAACTAAAAAACCAGAACCGCTTCGCGAAACTGCCCGAGTAAACGCCTACCATAGGTCACTTCTATCGGAATGATCAGACGTTGGGACCGGGCGTGATTCCCCTCTGGAATGGGTATGGCAAAATTGATATGCCCCTCTTGTTTGGCGGGAATTGTTATCTCTTGTTGCGGCAGGCGGATATCCCACGATTCTGGCAGGACGGGGCAACACCCCGCTCGTCGCGCCTCTTCGGAATGGTTGGTGAAATAGACGTGCAAATTGACGGAGTGCTTTGACCCGACTTCCTGCTCGTAGGGATCAGCCCGAATCCAATGTTCATCGAGTCCGTAATTCGCGTGGTCCCAGGCGCACAAATCGGTGTAGAGTGTTTCCCGTTCGGCGAGATTTTTCCGCATCAGTCGAATCTCTTCAGGGGTAAAATCGAAGGCACAGTTAACGTGACAGTTAAAGATATGCGTCGGTTTCAACTCTTCAATGAGGGCGAGACATCGGTCATAGCCAACGGCACTGCCGAGCAGGTTGCGATTCCCAGTGCAGTAGTCATCAATTCCCGCCATTGTAAACGAATCCCCTGCGAAGAACAAGCGCACCCCGTTCCCTTCGACCAGTAATCCGCCGTGATAATACGTCTGACCGGGGAAGTGGTAGGCGGTCATCTGGAACTCGTTCCAATGCCACGATTCGCCGTCACGCGTCCGCTGGTGAATGCGTGCAACAGAAGGGGAAATACAAGGGATGCGGAATCGCTGCGGTTTTTCAATGACCTGGGCAACAACGCAGTCTGTCAGCGTCTTACACGGATAAACCGCTTGAAATTGGGGAACAGCATCTACATGGTCGTCGTGGTAATGTGTGAGCCAAAATTGTGTCACATCTGAGATTTCACCATCAACTTGAAGTTGCTGAATCTGTTGCAGGATACGGGTATTGCCGCAATCCATTACAAACGCTTCTTTCGTCTCTGAGATGATGAGCCATGTTGTCCCGTAATGGCGCAGGAATGCTGGCACGTCCTTTCCCTCGCGGATGGACATGTGTCCTTCTCGTCCCTCAAATTCGGTGAACAGGTTGGGAAAATAATGCCGCAGAGCAGAGATGGCGACGTACTTATCGTAGCACGTATCCATGCGTTCGAGTAGTGTGTCAATCGCATCTGCTGGCCGGGTCATCACTTTTCCGTGTGAAGGGATGAGCGCATTTGCCTCCACCTGACGCAACTTCTGGAGGCTTGACGCCAACGCCTTTCTCGCACCGAGGAAGCCGTGATAATCCCGCGTCTGTTCCCCCTTTTGGAGGCTATGCACATCCCAAATCTGCCCTTTGTCGTAGATGGTGTCACCACAGAACGCAAAGCGTTTGCCATCAACCGAAACGATGTAAGAGACACTCCCGTCCGTATGTCCGGGCGTATTGAGGACTGTAATTTGGGCGTTCCCCCACTGAATCAAATCATTTTCGGTGTAGGTGTCGGTCACGGCGAGCGATTCTGTGAGCATCAGATTGTGTGGACGATAGTCGTAAAGATGCCACCGGTTTTTCGGCTCATTCCAGAACGTCTCGACCGAATCGAACCACGGGCGTTCTCCTGCGGGGACACCGACGCGCGTCTCCGGCGAAAGGCGTGTTTTCAGATGCCGAAAACCAGAGGCTCCATCGCGGTGATGATGCGTAAAAAGGATGGTGTCGAGAGTCGTTATCCCGAGCGTATTGAGCGTTTCTTTGACATCGCCGTTGCCGCAATCAATTAAGAGAGCACGCTCGCCATCGCACAAAATACCAACGTTGATACAATCGCGGTGGACGAACAGGTGCTCAGTGAGTTGAGAGAATTGGAGGGGCATGTTGGTCTCCTCGTGTTTGACTTGTAGATCTGTAATGCTTTCTTCGCGCATTGGAGATAATGGTAACATGACAGAACCGCAAGCGGCAACATCAAAACTGAGGCTCGGTGTAAGCGCGTGTTTGCTGGGCGAAGAAGTGTACTTAAATCCATATCCCATGGAATTGATGTTGAGAAATCACGTGTGAACGGAGACGTTATGTTTGAGGTGACAGGTGTTTCGAAAACATTTGGTGATTTGCAGGCGCTGCGCGAAGTTGACCTGAGCGTGCATCCTGAGCAGACGACGGTGTTGATTGGGCCGAGTGGGTGTGGCAAGTCAACCATGATCCGGTTGATGGTGGGACTGGTCTGGCCCGATGAGGGCACGGTGACTTATAAAGGACAAATGCTGACGCCAGCAAATGTGTTGTCTCTGCGGCAAAAAATGGGTTATGTGATACAAGAGGGGGGCTTGTTTCCGCATTTAACGGCGCGAAAAAATGTAGCGTTGATGGCAAATTATCTGGGTTGGGCGGCGGATCGAATCGATGCTCGGATCGAGACATTGGCAACTTTAACGCATTTTCCAGCAGATGGATTGGACCGATTTCCAGGAGAATTATCAGGTGGTCAGCAGCAGCGCGTGGGGTTGATGCGGGCATTGATGTTAGATCCCGACGTATTGCTATTAGACGAACCGCTCGGTGCCCTGGACCCGATGATTCGGGCGGATTTGCAATCGGATTTGCGTTCTATCTTTCAGACATTGGGCAAAACAGTAGTGATGGTGACACACGACATGGGCGAAGCGGGATTTTTCGGGGATCAGATTGTATTGATGCGGGAAGGGGAGATCGTTCAGATTGGCAGCTTGAAAAATTTAATACAGAACCCGGCGCATAAATTTGTGACGCAATTTATTCATGCGCAGAGAAGTCCGTTGGAAAGTATGGCACCAGGAGACATAGCGAAATGACGCGCACGCCCAACACCACAACGCCAGCAAAGTTCACCGCCCTGTGTATTCTATTTTGCTGTTTGTTCTGCACCTCAGCCCAGGCACAAGAAATTGTTGTGGGATCAAAGAAGTTCACTGAGTCGGTCGTTTTGGGTGAGGTGCTGTCTCATATCGGGCGCAGTGTAAACGCATCGGTTACGCATCGGCGCGAGTTGGGAGGGACGCGGGTGTTGTGGAATGCATTGATTGCGGGCGATATTGACCTTTATCCGGATTATACAGGTACCCTGAGTCGGGAAATTTTGGCAGAAGAAAATTTGCGTGATGAAGCGGATATTCGCGCCCGGTTGGCGGAGATGGGTCTTGTGATGAGTCGGCCTTTGGGATTTAACAATACATACGTACTGGGCATGGTGGAAACAAGGGCTGAAGCGCTGGGAATTCGAACGATTTCGGATTTAAAAAAGCATCCAGACTTGAAGTTGGGATTTGGCAATGAGTTTATGGATAGAGGAGATGGATGGCCGAGCTTGCAAAACCGGTACGTGCTCCCGCATCAGAATGTGAGCGGATTGGATCACGACCTGGCCTATCGCGGGTTGGAGAGCGGTACAATTGACGTGATGGATATGTATTCGACAGATGCCGAGATCCAGTATTACGGGTTGCGGTCGCTGGTAGATGACCTGCAGCATTTCCCCATTTACAATGCCGTCATTGTCTATCGGGTAGATTTGATAGACCGAGCACCTCAAGTGGTGAGGGAAATTTTAAAATTAGAGGGGCTGATTTCGGAAAAAAAAATGATGGTCATGAATGCACAGGTCAAGTTAGAGAAAAAACCAGAAGCTCAGGTTGCGGCTGATTTTCTGGCTAAAAATCTCAATGTACAGGTAAAAATAAAAAAAGAAACTGCTGGCGCTCGATTCTGGCGGCACACATGGGATCATTTGACCCTGGTAGGAATTTCTCTTTTCGGGGCGATTGTGGTGTCAATTCCCCTGGGGATTGTGGCATTCCGGTGGGCAAGAGGTGGACAAATTATTTTGGGATTGGTAGGCATTATCCAGACCATTCCATCCCTGGCGCTACTGGTATTTATGATTCCGTTATTGGGTATTGGCGGGGCGCCTGCGATTGTGGCGCTGTTTTTGTACAGTTTGCTGCCCATTGTGCGAAATACATACGCGGGATTGCACGATATTCCAGTGGGGATACGAGAATCAGCAGCGGCATTGGGTTTGTCCGACGGGGCACAACTCCGACTGGTGACATTACCCATGGCCTCGCGGTCGATTCTGGCGGGTATCAAAACATCTGCTGTGATCAATGTCGGCACGGCGACTTTGGGGGCGTTAATTGGCGCTGGGGGATATGGGCAGCCCATTTTGACGGGTATTCGGTTAGATGATATCGGTCTGATTTTACAAGGAGCCGTACCCGCGGCATTGCTGGCGCTCATTGTACAGGGACTGTTTGAATTATTTGAGCGCGTGTTTGTATCGCGCGGCTTGCAGTTGAAAGGCGAGATAAACGCTTAGAATTGCTATTTTTGAGGAGCGAGTAGAAACATGAAAAAGGTTTTGATATTTGGCAGTTTATTTTGTTTTTCTTCATTAGCGATTGCCCACAGAGGCGGGCAAGATTCACAGGGCGGTCACTTTGACACATCGGATAACACTTACCATTGCCATGCGCCTTCTGGATGCGTTGACCTTGACGACGTGTATTTTACAGTAACCGACGTGAAAGACGGCGATACAATAGAGGTTACGCATTTAGAATACACAGTGACCGTGCGCTTGTTAGGAGTAGATACGCCAGAGACAAATCACCCATTCGAACCCGTTGGTTTTTACGGCCCCGAAGCGAAAGAATACACACGACAAAGACTGTACGAAAAAGAAGTAAAATTATCTTTTGACCACCAGCAAAAAGACGCTTTTGACAGGTTGCTCGTTTATGTGTATTTGGACGGCGTTTTGTTTAACCTTGAATTGGTAAGGCAGGGATATGGAGTAGCAGACGTTGAACACGAATACGAAAAGCGAAATGAGTTTGTATCAGCACAAGAGGAAGCAAAGGCCCAAAACAAGGGCGTGTGGAGTGACCCGAACCGCATAGCTCCTATTTCTACCACGACACAAGACTCTCTTTTCAGGGCGAGACATGGCGATTTAGATTTTGACGGAACAATAAGTATTAGCGATTTTCTTTTGTTTGTCGCAGAATTTGGAAAGACGCTTATCGATGGTGTCTATCAATAGGAAACAGAAAGGGACTAAATACTTTTTCAAATAAGTTTCAGGCCTAAACTCACTGGGCTCCGGCCTGCGCCGGAGTGACGAACGGCGGTTGTCATTGCGGCAGGGGGTTAGCCGCCACGCCGAAGGCACAACGCCAGTAATCCAGTCTGTCAGAAAAATATATCAGTAAATTTTCTGACAGAGTACTAAACAGCAACGACTCGCTGTTGTCCTTTTCTATCTTTCGAGGGAATAATATCGTATAGTGATCGTATAGTGCCGGAATGCCCAAACAGCATCCATGAAGTCTGTAAGACAACCCCCAGCTTGCCTGCTTGACGAAATTCCTTTATATTTTTGAAAATTCTCTCCCAGAAAGGAATGATTTGTGTACGGCTTCAAAGTGCAGCAATCTGAGAGGTTTCGCTCGCGCTTCAAAGGATATACAAAAAAGCATGAGAAGGAGATGAAGGCCATAAGAAAAAATCTTTACAGCACACTCGAAATGCTTGGTGAGTTGTCGCTCCCAATTCACCAGATCAAGTTTGGCCCTCTTAAATGTGAATTTGGAAATGTTTTTAGGTTATCCCCGCAGGGTGGGGGCGTAGGGCTGAAGCCAATCCGCCTGTATTTCTCCATTGACGAGTCGAAAAAAATTCTTTACTTATTGTGTCTTGGGACAAAAACAAGGCAATCTGAAGATATAAACTATTGCAAAAGAGAAGTGAAAAAACAAGGGAGTGCAATCAATGGTTGATTATGCAACTTTCCAAAAAGAATGGGACGAGGCTATTGGAGAGGATGCTGCTCGCGAATTTGAGCAATGGAAAAGGTGTTCTGAGATGTTAAGGTGGTTGCGCCTTCGCCGAATTTCTTCGGGGTACACCGAAAAAGAGATTGCCGATACTCTTGGGTGGACAGAAGACCAAGTTTTAGCCTTTGAAATGGCAGAACTCCAAGATATCCACTTTGGAGATCTTTTACCATATTTAGAGGCCATTGGCGTCGGAATAGGTATTAGACTTATCGAAAAAAATCTGCCCATTGCGGAACATATCGACTTTCACGCTTCTAAAGTCCACGAACTGTTTAAAGAGTTTATAGAAATGATTGGTGATGACAAAGAGATGACTGAGAGGGCTTTAGCAGTGATTTATGCATACAATCAACTAGTCACAAACAGGACCGTAGAATTGGTCGCCATGTTTTCAAATCAAAGTGCTGTTACGGAGGCATTGGAAAAAATCTTGCCACCTGAGTTCAAGCCTTCCCAGAATATCCGAGAGGATGATATAGGGATTTTGGATTACAAGGCATCTTTTGTTCCAGATGAAGTGGTGCTTAATTCTCCCAGCGGTTAGTGTCTCCTCAAGGGACTAAACAGCAACAACTCGCTGTTGTCCCTTTCTATCTTTTGAAGGAATAATGCGGATCTCAATATCGCGATTTAACCAGTTGAGGAATGTCATTAATCGCGCAACGCTGTAATGATTAAAATTCCCGTTCTTTAGCCGAAAAATTTCGGGTTGCTTCACGCTTCACGCCTAAAATGTTCGCTGCCTCTGTCTGAGTCAGCTCCCGCTCTTCTATAATCTGAAACACCTCGAATCCAAGCGTTGCCTTGATAAATAATTCTTCCGCATCTGGCAAGTCCAGATCCCTGAATACATTGCCCGAGCTTTTCTCAAAATTAATTTTCTTGTTCATAAATCGCCTCCAGTTCCAGAGCCAATCTCAAACGCCTCTTGATAAGGGCGACATCCCTCTTGGAAGTTTTAATTCCACGCCTTGATTTTTTTTGAAAACAATACAATATATAAACCCTCTCTCCAATTTTCACCGCATACACGGCGCGGCAAAACGCTTAAAGTTGCGCCTGCAAATTGCGGGATTTGGGAGACGGTCACTCGCAACGAAGGGCGGACACGTTTATGTCTCTGGAGCAATCGCCCCCTTATAAAGAGTTAATTAAAAAGGGGGTTGAGTTCCTTCTCTATACGATCTTTTGAGTCGGGATGAACTTCAATAAGCAAATCAACAATTCTTCCATCATCAACATATCTTTCAAAGGTACTTACTGTTTGACTATTAATCGGAAGTTTGCGAATAGCGTGATGTTGCATGACTGTTTGTATATCATTGGCCAGATTGTTGGCTACAAGGGATTTCGCCGCCTCTCTGAGTGAGAGACAATTCTTTTTCATCTCCTTAACAACAGCAATTGAAACGGTTGGATCTTTCACTCTTGCCATTTTAAATTCCTTTCTGTGGGTTAAATTGGCAATCGCTGGGAGGCTGGTCGGACACCCCTCCAACACACCAATAAAATCTCTGACCCCTATTTCACGGGGCTACCTTTTTACAGAACTTTTTGGACTTGACCTTATTTCCGGACGTAGTTCCCATTAAATAAAGAGCACTACCCGCCTCAACTCGTCACGAGATTTTGCCGGTAATCTCCGTGTGAAATCAACTCTGGCGCATAAGCAAATAGCGCTGGATTTCCACCTGTATGCACGTACACCACTGTAGAACCCTCTGGAATCTCTCCCGTCTGAATTCGGTCAATCACCCCTGACATCGCCTTGCTCGTATATACCGGATCGAGCAATATACCCTCTGTCCGCGCCAGCAAATGCAATGCATTTAGTCCTGCCTCTGTCACAATACCATAATTCTCACCCACGTAAGCATCCGTATTCTCCAACTCCTCTGCCCGCAATCGAACATCCAGTTCCAGAAGCTCTGCCGCCTCGTTAGCCACCTCCGCCAATCTCACCTTCCGCTGCGCCTCATCCCCCTTGCTCGGCGAAAACCCCTGCGTCCGGATCGGCAACCCCAGCACTTTCACACCCAATGCCAGCCCCGCATGTGTCCCGTGCCCGGACGCGGTACAGATAAAATCCGCCTGTGCATCCATCGCCTCAAGCTGTGCCAAAATCTCCAGCACACAGCCCACATAAGCCACCGTACCCAGCACCACCGCACGCTGCCCGATCAGATAGGGCTTCTCTCCCTGCGCCGTCAGTTCCTCCACAACCCGCTCCTTCACCTCATTCTGATTCACGCCATCCACCACCAACCGTATATCTGCGCCCAGAATATTATCCAGCAACTGATTGCCCTGAATACCCATCTGGCTCCGGTGATCGTGTCGGTTCACCAGCACGCACTTCATCCCCAGCCTGGCAGCCGCTGCCGCCGCCTGCCGCGCGTGATTCGACTGTGACGCCGCGCCCGTTATTATCGCAGTAGCCCCTTGCGCCACCGCATCTCCCAGTGCCAGATCAAACTTTCGCGTCTTGTTTCCCCCAAACGCCAACCCCGTCAAATCATCCCGCTTCACCATCACCCGCACCTTCCCGCCCAGTGCCTCTGAAAATCGCGGACAATCGTCCAACCGCGTCGGCAAATCCGCCAGTTCCGTACGCGGAAACCGATCAATAGCAGCCTGTAAATCCTCACATGTAATAGCCATGCGTCTTCTCCAGAATTAAAATGTGATTATAGAAACAGCCCGCAGATCCTGACCATCCTCGCACAAACTACCGTTCCACCCTCTTTGACAGCAACCCCGCTCGCAGCGGTCCATACATCCCGTATTCCCACTGAACCTCGGCATCCTTCACCACTCGCTCCACCTGTTCCCGTCGAATTGGCGCCGTCCCCAGAAGTTTCCCATCCTGCCTGACACTAATCTCCGCCTCGCCAACCGTGAACAACAGCGTCGTCGGCCCTTCGCGCCATGCAACCGGCACAGAAACATGACCCGGCTTTTTCAACCGATGCACCACGCGGTACTCATCCCACACCTCGTCATCGTGCAAAAACGCAAGCCGCATATCTCGCTCGGGACACCCCTTAGCACTCACGGAAAGATAGAGCGCGTCTCCCATCGGAGATAGTCCCGTCACGCGCTGCCCCCAATTATTAAGCACCATATCGCCATCGTGATCTTCATTATACGCCACAACCCGATCTTCCCACGGGTGATTCATCTCATCCGTAATTGGCGGACGCCGGAACATCCGCTTCACAAACTGCCAGTCATCCCTGTGTGCATCGTACCGCCACAACTCGGACCACGGCCAAACGCCCACATAGAGATCCCCACCGTAAAACCCCGTTGTTTGCGCCTCCCGCGCCCTATCCGACACACCCGGCATCACAGGCGGCCAATCCTTCAGATGACGAACCTCCTCCCCATCGTAAATAAACAAATTGCCCGTTGGATACTGCGACATCAACAACTTATCATACCAGTTCAACATCGAATAAAGCTGAAAACTCACCCCCTCCAGTGATGCGCGCAACACCTTCCACCTCACCCCATCAAACGCATATATCCCGCCCATATTGGACGAATTTACAATCTCATTCCCCAACTGCCCAATAGCAAACGGCGTCTCCCGATCGTACTTCAGATTGAGCACCACCGCTTTCTCCAGATCAACCGCCCCATCTCCCGGCACATAGGGCACTGCGTACAATTTCGTGTACGGCTGTTCCACTTCCTCGTTCTTATAAAAAAACGTCAGATAGCCCAGCGCGTAATAAAAATGATGGTAATATCCAGACATCGGTTTGGCGAGAACCCGCTCCCTATCATACCACGCCTCACCCCCCTTAAACTGAAGCACCTTCCCGCCAACCCGCATCTTGCCCTCCCCGCTCACCATCTCACCCACGCCAAAACGCTCATCCACCTGCCAGGCACCTGCTACATCGTCCCACGCTCTCGCAGTCCGGTCCTGATGGTAGCTACACGCGTACACCCGACCATCCAGATCGAACAAATAACTCCCCCCATCCTCCGTCGAAGGCGGCAGCGTCTCAAATTTCATATCCGCTTCATCATCCCGCACAAAAAACTGCAACGTATATCGATCCATGCGAAACGCCGTATTATAAACACCAGTAAATCCCGCGCCCAAAACCACGCGACCCTCTGCATCTCGCGCCTCAAACAGAGTGCCCCAGTTCTGCCCCACATCTTTGCCAAAATCAATCGTCGTCGCAATCTGCATCACCGCGCGCTCCTCAGCCTGCATACACAGGGGCCACAGCAAAAATACTGTTAAAAACCATCTCATCTTCACCCATCCCAAATCGGTACATCCTGCGCTTGCAGTTGGGTCCACAACCTGTCAAATGCTTCGCTCCCATCGTCCTCCAACTCATCCAGACGCACACCAGGCGCAAACGACTCATCTACCCCCTGTTTCATCAGCCGCTCTGCCTGCTGCAAATTTCGATAAAAATGTTTGACATCGCCCGGCAGCGTCACCACCGAAACATGCCGGGGCCATTCCACAGCAGGTGTATCCCGATACTTCGCCACTGCATCCTCATCCAGCACCACACCCAGACCAGGCCCCTCTGGAACCTTCATAAACCCTCGCTGCACCAAATGTGCATCCACAATCAAATCGTCCTCATAAGAATGGCTCGCCGTCACCCCCGGCAGCGTCGCTGTCGGCATCACCGCGCCCAACTGAAGCGCAAACGCCGTCGTAATCCCCGTTCCTACATACTGCAACAAAATCGGCGTATTCGCCGCTGCAAAAGTCCAGGCCGCCGCCAGTGCATCCCGCACACACTCGTGGCTGCAAAGCGCCCCATCAAAATCGCCCGCTCGAAGTCCTATCCACGGTCCTGACGGCTGTCGCGACGCCGCCTCACACAGCACCCGCACCCCATGCAGATAGAACGGTATCCGAATCGCCTCATGCAACCTGCGCCATCCTTCAATATCATACGCAAAAATTGGCTCCTCCACCCCCTTCACCACCGGAATCTTCTCCAACTCCCGCAGCACTGGCAACGCTTTCTCCACACAAATCAGCGCCCCGTTAAAATCAAACTCCACCCGAAAATCCACCGGCGCGACATCCTGGATCGCCTGCGCGCATGCCACCACATCGTAAAACGCCCGTGCCTTGCACTTCAACCCCCGGTACCCCCGCTCTGCCGCTACCTGCACCTCCGCCGCTGTATCCTCCACCGACATACACGGCATCCACCACCCCATAGACACCCACTGACGCACCTGCTGCCCCATCAGCTTCCACGCCGGCAATCCCAGGTGCTTGCCCATCAAATCATAGCACGCCATATCCAGATTAAATCGCCCCTGCCCCATCACATGGTCAAATGGATCCGTCCCGATATAGGCCTCCAGCATCCCCTGACCAAACGGCGACCCCACATTCTCTGCCAACCCCACCAGCCCTGTATCCGTATGAAACTTATAAACCGTCACCTCTTCCTTCATCGCAAAATGATAATACGCCTTCCGGATACGCGCCTCATACGGGACCCGAAGCGAAATCACCTCGATATCCGTGATCTTCATCGCCATCCTCCTTCAGGACAACTTGAATCTTAAAAAAATTATCGTATATATAACGACCCGTTTCCCAACCTCTGGCCCTCACGAAAGGTCTCCCAATGCCCCAGCGCCTCGTCTATTTCAACGGAAACTTCGTTCCCGAACGCGAAGCCCGTATCTCCATCTTCGACTCCGCCCTGATGTTTGGAGACATGGTATTTGAAATGACCCGCTCCTTCAAGCAAAAACCCTACTGCCTTCGCAACCACCTGAAACGCCTGTACGCCTCCATGAAATACGCCGAAATCGACTGTGGCCTCAGCATCGACCAGATGGAAGACGCCACGCACAAAACCATAAAAAAAAATCTGCCCGCCCTGGAAAATCTGGACTTTCAGATCATGCACAACGTCACCCGGGGTGCCCTGGGTTTTTACGACACCCTCGTCACAGAAGGTGCCAGTCCCATCGTCACCATCAACGTCATCCCGCTCGTGCGCCACATTGGAGGCAGTGCCCACTATTACGAACAGGGCGCTCACTTTGTCATCACGCCCCAGCAATCCGTACCCGCCCGGTACATCGACCCCAAAGCCAAAAACCGCAGCCGCATCTACTACCAGATTGCCAATCTCCAGGCTCAACGCATGGAAAAAGATGCCAACGCCCTCCTCACCGACGAACGCGGCTTTATCACCGAAGGCACTGGCACCAATTTCTTCATCGCCCGCAATGGCGAAATCCACACACCCAAACCACACGATATCCTGCGTGGCGTCTCCCGGCAGGTCTGCATGGACCTCGCTGCAAGACTGAATATCCCCGTCTATGAAACCGACATCGAACCCTACGATGTGCGAGAAGCCGACGAAGCCTGGTACACCTCAACCACCATCTGCATGGTGCCCATCACCCGCTTCAACTTCCAACCCGTCGGCACTGGCAAACCTGGTCCTATCTATCAACAGCTCCTCGCAACCTGGTCCAAAGAAGTCGGTGTAGATATCCCCGCCCAGGCCCGCGACTATGCCGAACGCGCCAAAACCTGGACCCCCTGAACCCATCTGTAAAAACACTATACCTCATAAGCCGTCCACGTTCCCGTGCAGCCCAATCCCCGTCTAACGTGGAGCAACCCCTTTGCGGGTTCGGCGATATAACCCGAAATAGAATACATATCTACAGCACCGTGGCGGCATATCGCCGCGGGATCGCCATCGTGATCCGAGAGAATAGCCTTCATCGTATCCACCGTGATATCGCCCCAATGTTCTTTGACGAGATCGCGCATCCTATCGCGTCGGGGACAGGAATCCACGAGACTATTGGTTTCACAGGGTGCAAATTCGGGAGTGAGATAGTGATTGGCGTGAACAATCGCATCGGGATGTGTATCGGTAAATTGCATCACGCCTTCGGGGCGGATTTCGAGATCGGCAATCTGTCCATCGCCAAAACAAAAAACCATATTGCCAGCCGAACAGGTGGGATGTCGTCTAAGAATCCGAAGACAGGTATTCAGGCTCTTCTGCTCCAACATAATGCGTTTGAGCGGATAGTGGGGCAAGCCCATTTGCCAGGGACAATCGTAAAGCGCATTGGCAAAATGAGCCAGACCGTACTGGTTCATGCCCGAATAACCCAATTGTCCAGCAAAAGTAAAAAGCAATGCCCGGGGACGACCATCAGAAGGACAGACATGCAAGAGAATGGCCACATCCGCGTATTCGGGCGGGAGATCCTGATTTTGACCAGCCAGGGGATACCCATCGGCAGTCGCAGAGCCAGTAAGCGCGAAAGCCGTGCAACCCTCGGGAGGAACAGAAGCAGCCTCACCCCGCGCCTGACACAAGAGTGCTTCATCAAAAGAAATACCCGCACCATCGGCAAGCCCGCGAATTTCTTCCATAAGCGGCGGACTCAGCTTTTCAATCAAGGGATGAAAAGCACGCGCATTCTGACAGAGTTCATCGCGAGATTTGTCCGTGAGTTTATCAATCCATAAAAGATACTTGTGAACGAGATCCGCGGCCTGTTTGCCGTGTTGATAACCCAGGTCATAAGCCGTACCGGATACTTCGACAAAAGGAAACGCATGACCGGCTATCGCAGTATCATCCATGGGACAACCCTTCGCGATTCATCCACAGACGCATAATCGTCGGCGCCTCGCGGAGGAGATGGAGGTAAACATTCCCCGTTTGGCGTTGCTTGGCGAGATGTTTTTTGCCAAAGGGTTTGAGATTGAATTTGCCGGCGTTCTGCTCGACGGCTTTTTTCTTATTATTAACCGCAATGGTAAGCACATGTTCCTGCACCTGATTTTCCTCAGCAGCGTCGAGATCGAGCGCGCGCAAAGACCACATAGATTTCTCACCCGAGGCACAGCGTCTGGTATAAGACCCAGCACAGTGATGCATAATGCGCCCCTCGGCGTAGAGTTGTTGCGAAGTAATGAGCTCGTGAACCGTCCACTGAATATTGCGTTTGAGCTTGGGATCCAGCGCAACGTGTTCAAATTCTCTGAATCCAGAGGGCTTCCAGATTTCCAACTCGACATCTTCCAAACCCGTGAGTTCTTGATGCCACTGATCAACCTGGCGGAGAAGCTTGTTAATACTGCGGCCCTTCATGCAAAAATTGGGATGTGGCGGCGGCCCTTCAATCTCCGTGCCATCGGGTTGTGGCATGCGCTGAGGCGTGAATTTTTGATTGCGGATATAATCGATGATGGGATTGATATAGCTGCGTTCGAGAAAAGCCTGATTGGCGAGAAAATGGACAACGGTCTCCCAAAAATCTTCGTTCTCGAATCCTTCCCCCAGAGGTCCGTGGGCAATTTCCCAGGCACTTTTCGGGTTGCCGCCATAAGCTATGTACTGAACCTTGCGAAGGCACTGAACAACAGTGTGATAATTGCGTCTCTCTTGCAAAAGCAAATGCGCCATGCGCTTTGTGATCCGCATCTGCACACCGGCTGTGCGGATATTTTGCCCCATGCCAACGTGTATGAACCACGCTTGTTCCTGTCGCGCCTTTGGTGTATTGCCCTGCAAAAATGCCGTATCAAAAAATGCGGGCACATCGTATTGTGCCAGGAGATGGCGCGCAAGGCTATAGAATTGGTGCACTGGTTTATAGCTATCTGGTCGCCAATCCTCAACGGGCCGAATCCAATTCTCATAATTGCGGGCGAGTTGCTCAAGAGCGGCAATATAGGTATTGACAACCGTATGACCAAAACGCTTGCAGGCGCGTGCGGGCCGCATCAAATCGCCGTATTTTTCAACGTGAAGAACAAGGTGCCCCAGTGCTTGTTGTGCGTCGGGATCACCGTCGAGATTATTGTAAATCGCGCGAATGCGAAAGAGCAAATCTGAAACAGTCTCGTCCTGAAGCTCGCCTTTGAAGATACGGGCGATAAATTTGGCGCGGTGGGCATTGTGCCTCGGGCTAATATCGGGATCGCGCTGCTCAACCTCGCGTTGCAAAAGATCAATTTCTGCCTGACGCTGAGCAGCAGTTTTATCCAGACCAGTATCCAACCCATTGCGGTAACACCAGAGTTTATAAGCGAGCACCCTGTCAAAGCCGAGCGTCTTAAAATGGGATTCGAGATCGGGTTTATCGAGAAGAACATTTGACATCGCACAATCCTGTTATTTGTGTATGTAGGTGCGGGTTTGAAACCCGCACCTACATACAAAGACAAAACGCTCCGCCATGAAGTTTCATTGTAAAAAATCAAAACCCCCGCAAAACCGTACTTTCTCTGCGGGGCAATCCCTCCTTCGGCGCGCGTTTTAACACAACGTATTCCAAACCGTGTTCCTCGCAAAAAACTCTCTTCTCCGGCTTGTCGCCATCTTCATTCACCGCGTAAATATCGGGTTTGAGAACCGCGATCTCTGGCGCGGCATCCATCCACCCATCGCCAGAGGAAATCAGGCCCTGTGTGACAAAACGGATAGACTGCACGACATATCGGCGCTCGTATTCATCGAACATGGGATGATGTTCGCCTTTGAGCAGACGGACATTTGCATCGTGCCCCACAACCACGTACAAATCGCCCAACTCCGACACCTCTTCAAAAAAACGGATATGCCCGGAGTGAAACCAGTCAAAACACCCTGTCACAATTACTTTTTTATTCTTCCCATCTCCATCCGCTATCTCCGTTATCGGAAACCCTCTAATATCATCTGCGGTCAAAACGCGGTATGTAATATTATGCGCCTTGCAAAAATGGCGTCTTTGCGGTGTATCATCTCGTTCATCCACCACCCAAACATCCGCCTGAATCTTATCGGGCAGACCATCCCTATCTCCCAATCCCGTCACAAGCGTCGCGCGATCCACATAGCGAATCGCATCCATCATATACATGCGTTCTTCTTGTGGAAATTTGGTTTGCCCTTCAATGACATCATCGCCCCATACCAGCGCGTGAAGATATCCATATCTGGATGCTTCCTGCAAAAAACGTATATCGCGCGCCCTCATATCGTCAAAACTGCCTGAAACAATGACAGTCTTCATATTACATCCCTTTATCATATCGAACATCTACGCGAAGTGCGCCCGGCACGGGTTCCTCAGAAACAACGTAAATATACCCACCGCCACACCCCGAATACATCGCCCCGATATATCGCGATTGATAATATTCCAAAATACCCATCAAATCAATCCGAATAGTCGGATGACGCACCGTATGCGGCAAAAGAGTCACCCAACACACCATACACTCATTCAGAGACGCGCCCAACCCCCGCGCATCTCTGGCAATAATCGCATCATAACAATCTTTGCCCGACTGACTCAATCTCTCAATCCATATCGGATCTAAATTCTTCTCACCCAGCGGCTCATAGCCATCGGGGCGCGGAGCAACGGGAACCATATAGATCACATCCTCGAGCCAACGCGCGACATCGGGATCATTATTAGACTCAATATGAACCGGAAAATACCCCCCCTCATATTCGCAATCGTAGTCGAGCCTGCTCACACCCGGATAAAGCAACCCAATCATATCCTGTGAACCCGATGGCTCGGACTTCCCCTCATTTTCAACCGTGTACAATTCCTTCACCAGATCAGACGGCGCGCGATCGGGAAAGGTAGCTCCCCAGAGATTCATCGCAACATCCCTCGTACTCGTCGCCATACCGCAGCGATTCATAAAACGGCTGGAAGGTCTGAGAGAAACCACAACCATAGACCCGGGAGGCGATGGATTGCGCTGTGACAAAAACGGCTGATCAATCCACCCGCCAGCAAAAGCCATGCGAAAAGGAATATTGCCAATAACACTCGTAATATCTTTACTCATAAAAATTTTCCAAAAGCATCCGCAGATGAACGCAGATGCACACAGATGGGATGCTTCGGCTCCGTTCCAATCTGCTCAGCATGACAAAAACCCAGCCCTGCGTAACGTCAGTTCCTAATTCTTAATTTTTAATTCCTAATTCCTAATTCCTAACTCACCGTCCGCTTACCCGCTTTGCGGTCGGCGTATTGCTGTGCAATCCAGGCATAAGTCTTAGCCATACCATCGCGCAAAGAGGTATCAGGCTCCCAGCCGAGAATTTCTTTAATCATCGCATTGTCACTATTGCGACCAGCAACGCCCTGAGGCGCGGTCAAATCATACGTGCGATTGAGTTTAACATCGCCGATTTCCTCAATAACACTGACCAGTTCATTGATAGAAACCAATTCACTCGAACCGAGATTGATAGGCGTTGCAACCAGGTCTTCACTATGCATAATCATATCGACGCCTCTGATACAATCGTCAACATACATAAAACTGCGCGTCTGGTTGCCATCGCCCCAAATATCAATCTCGAAATTGCCGCTATCTTTGGCCTCAATCGCTTTGCGGCAAAGCGCTGCAGGTGCCTTCTCTCGTCCGCCATCCCACGTCCCATAAGGACCATACACATTGTGGAACCGCGCAATCGCGGTCTTCATGCCGCGCTCGGACCAGTATTCCTCGCAAAACATTTCCGAAACCAACTTCTCCCAACCGTATCCGCGCTCGGCCATTGCTGGATAGGCATCTGATTCCTTGAGTGCCCGCACATTGGGATCTTCCTGCAACTCGGTATTATACGCACAGGCAGAAGAAGAAAAGAAATACCGCTCAACACCTGCCCAATAGGCCGCTTCAATCAGATGGGTATTGATCAGAATACTCCGCAAACACTCGACCCTGAACCGCTCAATAAATCCCATTCCCCCCATATCCGCCGCGAGATTGTACACTTCGACAGCACCTTCAACGGCGCGTTTGCAATTGTCTTCATCGCTTAAATCCAAACACAAATTCTCCACCCCCGGCACGCGCTGGTACCATTCGGGCAAAGGCTTCTTATCAACAGCCCGAAGCCGCACAAACCCCTGATCGTGAAAATATCGCGTCAATGCACCGGCAATAAAACCGCCCGCCCCACAAACGACGATCAAATCGTCTTTGTTGAGCGTTGTTGCTGCTATTTGCTGCTTTCCCATCGTACTCCTCCAAAGTCAATAGTCCGTATTATGGGTATTATGCGTCTGATCAGTGGAGATATTACAAAAATGAGCCACAACACGCAAGAAATGAGAGACAATCAGCTATAAAATTACCAAACTGTCCGAAGCATTGGAAAAGATACCGACACACACACGTTAAGCAACCCCTTTTTAACTCAATGTGCGTCAACACATCGCCCAAATTCCAGGTCACAGATGCAAATATCTTTCACAATACCGCCCATTCATGGCTCAAAATGTTCCCATCCGCTTGTGTTTCAGCAGGGGGTCCTTAAATTCAAGTTGTGAACAACGGCGCAATACTGCATATTTCAGGAAAAATGAGATGTTTGCGCTTCTTTTTTCCAATATATGGCCTGCCCATCCATTCCGCTGTCATTTACTTGCGTCCCGATGCAGGGCGAAACGATCCGGGGTACTATGCCCAAGATCGTTATGGTTGCCAGTTCATTATCCAATACAAGGTGATCAGACTGACTGAAGTAGAAGGACATCGCGTTCTTGAAGCGGGTCATTCGGGCTTGCTTCCGTTTGCCTCATTGATGAAGCCGCCTGAAGGGATGGGTTCTGAGTCGTGGTTTGGTGCGTGTGTTGACTGTGCGCGAGACGTGCCGCTGGATGAATCTGCAGGAATACCCATGCCGCTACTCAATGTCGAAAACGCCCGCGAAAACCTCAGCCGCTACCCCTGGGCGCAGGCCATCCTCGAAAGCTGGAAAGAACAGGTCGCCTACCTCATGGGCCAGAGCCGCTACTTCATCGACGCCATGATGCCCGAACTCACCCCCTGGCCCGAATACGGCCAGAACTGTCCCGTTTGCGTCAACCGCCTCTCCTCCATGGGTGAAACCGGCCTGTACGAATGGGATCCCACCGATCCAGACAGACTCTTATGCAAATACTGCAAAACCGAGTACCCCAACGCCAACTATCCCGAAACCGGCAGTATCACCGCGCCCAGAATGAGCCAGACCTTCACCTTCTACCTCACCGACGAAGAACGCGCCCACCCCGAAGACAAATCGGGCAAACACGCCTTCAAATGGGTCAACTGGCCCGTACACACGAGCTGGACCGGTATCATCCGCACAAAAAAAAGCCGCTGGTGCTTCGAACATATCCTGCCACTTGCCAAATTATACGCCCTCACCGATGACGTATTATACGCCCAGTGGAGCGCCTATATCATGGACTGCATGGCGCGGCGATATCCCAACTGGCTCTTCCATTCCTACGACGGCACCATGGCAGATTGTCCACCGGCCGAAGTAGCTATTTCCCTGGGCAAATATCCCCGCGCCGGACGTTTTCCCGTCGAAACCATTATCACCGCCTTTGAAGGCCGCCATCGAGAGGCCGACCATGCAATACTCAACAACGGCTTCTGGGGCGCCGGACGCTTTGGCTGCAGCGGCTCCGACGGCGGAAGCATCCTTCAGGTCGCCCTATCCTACGACCTCATCCGAACTGCCCAATACCCGGATGGCTCACCCGTCATCACACCCGCAATGGATCAACGCATCGTCAACGACCTCATCCTCGCCGGCTGTGCAGACACCGAAAACTGGAGCGAAATCAACAACAAATGCGGTCCCGGCCGCGCACTAAGCGCCGCTGTCGGCATACTCTTCAATAAACCACAAAGCGTGCGCCGCGCCATCGAAGGCCTTGAAGCCCTCCTCGAAAATGCCTTCCACTACGACGGCTTCTGCACCGAATCTCCCGCCTATTCCGCCATGCACCTCAACCTGTTGCGCGACATACCAGAACTGCTCGCCGGATACTCCGACCCAGACGGCTACGAACCCGAAACCGGCCCACCCCTTAAAAACCTGGACCCCTTTCAACACTTTGACCGATACCGCCTCGCCCTGGAAAGCATGGTCCGCATGCTCGACCCGAACCTGCAAGACCCCGTCATCGGAGACTCCCGAGAAGGCCGAAGCATCGACCCCATATACGCCGAAATTTTGACCGCCCACTACGGCAATCGCTACGCCAGCCTGCTAGAAAAATCACAGAACGCCCCGCTCTCACAAAAAGGCGACGAATACGCCCTCTGGCATCGAAATCCCGATATAGTAGCCGAACAAAACATCGACCTGCCCCACCACACCGAATGGTTCCCCGGCTGGCACGTTGCCGTCCTGCGCGGCGGAAACCCAAAAGGTCACACCGCCTTCTACTTCAACGGTTACGGCTATGGCGGCCATCGCCACTACGACAGCCTCGGCATCATCTACATCACCCATGGGCGAGAAATGGCTGCAGACAGGGGTTATATCTGGGACGACCCCAGAAATGCCTGGACCAAAAGCACCCTCTCCCACAACATCGTCACCGTTGACGCCCAAAATCAAAGCGGCAACCCAAAACCCGCCACCCTAAAACTCTTCGGCACGGGTGCAGGCATCGAAATCGTCCAAGCATCCGCCACCCCTTATGAACAGTGCGATCTCTACCAGCGCACCTGCACACTCATCCAGGTCCCCGGCGAACAAACCTATGCCATCGACTTCTTTCGAATAAACGGCGGAAATCTCCACCAGTATGGCTTCCACTGCAACGGCCGCCTTATCGGCATTCGCGGGGCCGATCCCCAACCCATTGAGGAACAAATCCAATGGCTCGACAACATCCGTGCCGACCATCCTCAAAACCCCTTCACCGCCACATGGCAAAACCAGGACCTGCGAATGGACCTCACCCTGCTCAACCCCATCCATCGCCTCCTGCTCGCAGACGCCCCTGGCTGGCGCTCAGACCTGGGCAACCAGCTCAAAGCCCCACCCGTCCAGCAAATCCTGGCCGAACGCAAAAACGATGCGAACACAAGGTACGCCGCCGTCATCGCACCCTACACCGACAAATCACCCATCCAATCCGCACACCTGATCCTGGACGACCCCGACACCAGTGCCATGGCAATCGCCGTAAAACGCGATGACTGTACCGACTACATCCTCTCAGCCCCAAAAGGTACAACCCACGACCTCGGCCCCGTCTCCATCACAGGCCAATTCGCTTATGCATCCATCGACAATCAGGGCAATCTCCAACGGGCTTATCTGCTCTGTGGCACTGAACTCCGCTGTGGCAATCACACCCTCACACTCTCGCAGGCACAGACCCCGCTCAACGTCACCTCAGTTGACAATCGCACTTATCACCTATCGCAAACCGTGCCCGACCCCAACAACCTCCCCGGAACCTATCTATTAGCCGCAGACACCGGCTACGAAATCGAATCCGCCTCGAAAAAATCCATCACCGTGCGAGACTATCCCGCCATCGCGTGCGACCGCATTATTCTTCTCAACGCCACCACCTTTGACCCTTAGAGACTGTTTTAAAACTCATTTTGCCCCTTCTCGGCGATGCGCTATTGCCCTGTCATTCTGAGCCTTTCGGCTTCGCTCAAGATAAACTCCGCGCAGCGGAGTCGAAGGAGCGGGGTATGAAGGCGAGTAAATCGAGCATGACTGCGTAGCAGTTCATCTCTTACCAACTCAGGTGGAAAAGATGCTTCGGCTACGCTCAGCATGACAAAACGCCTGACATGCGTAACATCAGGTATTAATTTTAAAACAGCTTCTTAATAGTCAAAAAATCCTGCGATCTAACGAAACCAGCGCACGCATGACCAGATCTGGCTCTACACGGTGAGGGTAGTTTATGAAAGGCGCAATCAACTCGGCATCGCCCCCAGTCAAAACAAGCGTCGCGCGCCCATCCGGAACCAATTCACAAAACAGTCGCTCTACGGCACCTGCAGCCCCATAAACAATACCCGCCTGAATACAAGAAGCAGTATCCGTCCCAACAGCCGAATCCGGCGGTTGAAGTGCCACATGGGGAAGCAAACTCGTTTCATCGTGCAGTGCGCGCAACCCCATACCCAAACCCGGTGCAATCGTCCCCCCGCAAAAAACACCATCTGCTGTCACCAGATCCACAGTCAGCGCAGAGCCAAAAGCAGCGACAACCACACCACTCGCGCATACGCGAAACGCCTCGCTAGCTTGCAATAGCCGATCAATGCCAACATGGTCGGGACGAGGCACAGCGACATCAATCCCCAGATCCATATCCGTATCGACTACCTGCGGCGCTATCTCCCATACCGTCTGCACCGCCTTGTGGATCACCGCATCTGCACCGCGCACCACAGAAGCAATCAAGCAACGGTCGGGCATCCCCCTTGGGGCAAAACGCGATCCAAGAACATTCACGACCTGTGTCCCGTCTCGCACTCCGCTCAGAGACGCACGCGCAATCAGACGATCATCATCGTATAGAGCCGCCTTCAAACGCGAATTACCCACATCAAAAACCAGCAGCTTTCGCCCCATTATTCAGGTCCTGTTTAGACGGGTGAGACGCGAGACGCCCCCACAACCAGCCCTTTTTGCATCTGCATATCACAACGCGACGGGCGAGGCATGCCTCGCCCCTACAGTTGTTTCCATTTTCCACTTCTTGTATCTTGCATTTTATCTGCATTCATCTGCGTTCATCTGCGTTCATCTGCGTTCATCTGCGGATCCCATCACCTCTCGCCGCCGCGCGTGTAAAACCAGTTCGGTATATCCATTGGCAACTTCGCGGCCCTTGAAAACCAGATCGAGCGCCGCTTGAAACGCAATACTCTCATCAAAATTTGGAGCCATATTGCGATACGCCGCATCGCCCGCATTCTGCCGATCCACAACCGCGGCCATCTTCTCAAATGTCTCTCGGACTTGCTCTGCACTCACAATCCCGTGATGCAGCCAGTTGGCAATATGCTGGCTCGAAATACGCAATGTCGCGCGATCTTCCATCAGGCCCACATCGTGAATATCCGGCACCTTAGAACAGCCAACGCCCTGATTAACCCAGCGCACCACATAGCCCAAAATGCTCTGTGCATTATTATCCAATTCTTGCACAATCTCCTCAGCCGTCAGATCCCTATCCAGCAAAGGCGGCGTCAAAATCGCATCCAGACTCGCGCGTTCTCGCCTTGCGAGTTCTGCCTGCCGCGCCGAAACATTCACCTGATGATAGTGCATCGCGTGCAATGTGGCCGCAGTTGGCGAAGGAACCCACGCGGTTGTCGCTCCCGCTTCGGGGTGATTCATCTTCGTCTCCACCATCTCCCGCATCGCATCGGGCATCGCCCACATCCCCTTGCCAATTTGCCCTTTGCCGATCAACCCCGTCTCAATCCCCACATCCACATTCCAATCTTCATAAGCAGTCAACCACGGTTGTGCCCTAATTTCACTCTTCGGAAGCATAGCACCGGCTTCCATACTCGTGTGTATCTCATCACCCGTGCGATCCAAAAATCCCGTATTGATGAAAATGACGCGCTCGCGGGCTTCCCACATAGCGCGTTTCAAATTGACAGTCGTGCGCCGTTCCTCATCCATAATGCCGATCTTTAGCGTATTTCGCTCAAGGCCAAGCGCATCTTCCACGCGCCCAAATAATTCTACTGTCGCCGCCACTTCTTCAGGCCCGTGCATCTTGGGCTTTACGATATACACGCTACCCGAGCGGCTATTTTGGAACACGCCATTGCCCTTCAGATCGTGAATAGCCGCCAGCGACGTTACCATCGCATCCAAAAACCCTTCGGGAATCGCCTCTCCATCCGCAGTCGTCACCGCATCGGTGTACATGTGAATACCCACATTTCGCACCAGCAGCGTGCTTCGCCCCGGCAATGTCAATGCACCGCCATCTGGTCGGATATACTTCCTATCGGGATTCAATCTGCGATTCAGGGGTTGTCCATTCTTTTCAAAAGTCGTCTCCAGCGTACCCTTCATCAGACCGCACCAGTTGCGATATACGAGCACCTTATCCGCGGCATCTACAGCCGATACGGAATCCTCACAATCCTGAATCGTGGTAATAGCGGACTCCAGCACCACATCTTTTACCCCCGCCGGATGCTCTTTTCCAATGGGATGGTCTGGATCGATCTGAATCTCAATATGCAATCCATTGTGCGCCAACAACACGCTGGACAATTCCCCATCTCGCTCCGCATAACCCACAAACTGACTCGGATCTGACAGCCCCGCATCCCGACCATCAACCTCTGCGACAAGCACCTTCTGCCCGCCCTCTTCACGCAGGACAACCGCCGTCACTTCTGCATAAGACCCATCGGACAGCGGCACAGTCGCATCCAAAAATTCATTCGCACTGGCAATCACCTTCTCGCCGCGCATGGGATTATACGCCGTTCCCTTATCCGCGCCATCATCTTCCGGGATCACATCTGTCCCATACAGTGCATCGTACAAACTGCCCCAGCGCGCATTGGCCGCATTCAAACAATAACGCGCATTATCCACCGGCACGACCAACTGCGGTCCGGCCACCGTCGCAACTTCTGGATCAACGCCAGTCGTCAACACCTGAAAATGATCCCCTTCGGGCAATAAATACCCGATCTCCTGCAAAAATGTCCTGTACGCTTCTCGATCAATAGATTCGCGCCCCTTGTGCCAGGCATCGATCTTTGCCTGTAAGACATCGCGTTTTTCCAATAAACGCCGGTTCTCCATCCCCAGATCTCTTACAATCTCTTCCAACCCCTGCCAAAAAGCCTCTGCATCCACGCCCGTATCGGGCGCGATTTCATCTTTGACCAATGCGTAGAGCGCGGCATCTACATTCAATTCTCCAACAGCTATCCTGCTCATATACCACTCCTTTGAAAACTCAAGTATATCCACCTTTGCCCAACAAAATACGCGCCTCCTCGTCATCGCCCTCTAAAATCGCCTGCGTCAACCCGCCATCGGGAGGCGGGCCACCGTGGGGTGATCGGCGCAACCAGGTCGGCGTATAACTCAAAATCAACATCCTGCGCTTTGTTCTCAACGTCGGCAATCCGCGATGCCACAGATTGCTGTGAATCAACACGCCGCCCCCGGCTTTCACGCGAACCACAAGCTCACCTTCAACCGGCTCATAAACATCAGGAGGTGGTGCTCTGTCCAACCAATTATGCGACCCCGGCACAATTCCCACAGCTCCCGTATCGTCATTCAAATCATCCAAATAAATCAGGGCATCCAGCCCATGGGGTCTGGAAAACCAGGGCGGCAAAGGATCGGAAACCACGCGCAAATGCTGGTGCCATGGAGTCTGATGAGGCGTCACAGCCGGATAACTGATCCGCGCGCTCAGTCCCCGAAGCCTGACCAGCGGCCCCATCATCGCCCGCGCAATAGATAACACAGGAGGAAATTTCAACAAATCCAAAAACACCGGATCTTTATCCATCAAATGCCGCGGGATACGCCCCCAGGACCGCTTTCCAGTATCTCGAAACGCGCCCGATTCCCGATCCTCCAACCGATCCAGCGCGTCTTGCAATGCTTTCAAGGCTTCGCCCGCAAACAATCCCTCGCGCACCAGATATCCCTCTCGGTCAAATTGCAGCAACTCCTCTGCCGATGCATAAACATCTATTTCGTAATGGTGGTCTGATCCGCGGGTATTGGGACTGAGAACCTTATAAGACACTGTGCAATTCTGTTCAAAAGTGTGATCCATATCATCTCCTCATGCCAAAACCAGAAGCCAATCGCCATCTCCCGGTGCTTCGTAAACGCGCCTGCCATTGACCTCGCACACTTCTGCTGCTTCGACATCGCCATCGCGCGGATTGTACCAGATACCCCGCAAATGTGGTGCCAAACCCGCCATCTTCACCACCACTGCCTCGCCCTGTGGTGTATAGGCAACCACGAGATCGTTTGCCACAGATTTAGAAATCAAAATGTGTTTATGTACATCTTCCTCACCGGGCTGCGCGCCCAACAACTCCGGAGCCGGGCGCAACGTCCACCACCTGATCGAATCGAATGCATCCACAAGATGGCGCACTTGTTCTGCCCCATCCATCAACAACGCATCATGCCAGGGCAGAGGCGTTCCCGAATTGGAATGATCAACGGGCGGGCCGCTGCCATCGTCCCATCCCCATACACCATGCCCCCCATAAGTCACGCCAGCGGTTGGCGCATTGAGCAGGCTCCAGTACATCGCCCTTCTAACCGACGCTGCATCGTGTGGCCGCTTTGAATGATAGGCCACGTGATTTTCATAAGAAGGCTCCATATTAATATAAAACTGGCGCGGCGTCTTTTTCCAATCTTCCGAAGGCGGTCCCGTCACAATCCACTGCAAAGTCTCGTCACTATCGCCGTGACCGCTTTGATATCCCACCACATCGAGCCAATTTTCAGATCGAAATTCATCAGTCGGGAATCGCCGCCCCGAACTGTGCATCGCCACAGGCGCGTGAGGACCTTTCCCGAAAACCGCGCTACCAACGCGCTGCCACCGCTCGGCATTCTCGCCATCGTAATTGCCATCCCCACCCAGAATCCACACCACGGGATAACACGCCCAGCGCGCGACCATATACTCAGCCAATAGAATCATCTGGTCCTCTGACAACGATACGCCCGGACTCTTTTCCGGATGATTGCGCCCCCCCAGTGCCCACAACATCACGGGCGCATTGACCAGGCCCGCCTGAAAAGTCATCTCCACCCAGTCATCCAAACGCTGAAAAAAGGCCGGATTTATCGCGATCTTCTCCACACCGTAAAACGCCAGATTGCCTTCGATATCGCCATCAGGAGCCGCACGCCACTGCGTAGCCACCCATTGCACGGTATTAAACCCCTGCCGCACGCGCTCGCTGAGATAATAACGCCATTCATCTCGCGTCGCCCGCAAACACCCATTCCACGCCGTATCCGCCATATAGAAAAACGGCTTCTCATCCGCATAAACAAAATGCCGCCTGTTTGCGGCCAGCGCAATCGGGCCGTGTACATCAAATTCACTGCTCGTCTGCGATGGCCCGCATATAAAACGCCCCTCGCGATTGTGCAATCCCGCGTTTTCCGCATCTGAAAAAAACGTCGCATACGACCACTCGCCCTCTTCCTCTGGACAAAAACGCACGCGCCATTGCCGCCCGCCATCCCAAAATCCCATCACATTGTAAATTGATCCAAAAGGCGAGGTAAATACCACCTGCAATGCCGCTTCTTGAATGGGATTCCCGTAATCTTTATCACTTTCAAAATCGATCTCAATGCGTCCCCATTTTGTCACAACTGGCGCGTGGCCGTTTTGATCTATTTCGTTCATATTTCCCTCTATTTCATTTTTCAGGTCCCTGGTCCAGCACATCTTCTACAAAAGCGCGCAAAACTTCGGCAGTGCTCCACGCCTGGGCAAAACAACCGCGAGATACATGGGGAGGATCGCCATCGAAAATTTCAGAAATATGTCCCAGACCCGACTCTTCAACATGCCGCAACAAAGGGCACAACATGCGTCTCGCATTGGTATGAACATCTGCCTCGTCGCCGTGAATGCGAACCCAGGAAGTGATAAATGAACCCATAAGCCATGCCCAAACCGTCCCCTGATGATACGCGCTATCGCGACTATACGGATCCCCGCCATAAGTGCCCCTGTATGCCGCGTCGGATGGCGACAGGCTTCGCAAACCGTAAGGCGTGAGCAATGCGCGTTCGACCACATCGAGAATACTGCGTTCACGCGCGGCATTGAGCATGCGATGCGGCAGACTAAGAGCAAAGATCTGATTCGGACGAATCGCCGCATCGGGCACCGTATCGGTCAGGCAATCGTACAGACATCCGGCATCGGAGTTCCAGAATGCCTCCACAAAGCGCGCGGCTGTTCTTTCTGCAAGGCCAGCGTATTCGGCACTGAGATCGGGTTCGCCATATCTATCAGATAGGTCCCGCATCACACACAGCGCATTGTACCACAACGCATTGACTTCAACGGGTTTGCCCTGCCGCGGAGTAACGACCCAATTTTCGACCCTGGCATCCATCCATGTGAGTTGCACACCGGGTTCCCCGGCATAGAGCAACCCATCGCAATCCAGATGAATATTATAGCGCGTTCCCCGAACAAAATAGTGGATGATCTCTTGTAGCACCGGCCAGAGAGTTTCACGCACAAAAGTATAATCATCTGTGTACGCCAAAAAGCGATCCACCGCATAGACATACCACAGCGTTGCATCCACGCTATTGTACTCGGGTATATCACCGCAATCGGGAAAACGGTTTGGAATCATCCCTTTGTCGCAAAAATGTGCATAAGCAGCGAGAATATCGCGGGCCTCTTCAAATCGTCCGGTCACCAGCGCGAGACCGGGCAGCGCAATCATCGTATCGCGCCCCCAATCCGTAAACCAGGGATAACCCGCAATAATGGTAGCGCGTGCGTCGCTACCCTTGACGAGAAAAGCATCCGCACTCAAACTGAGACCCGTGCATTTGGGAACTGTTTGGACAATTTTATTTCTCCGATCTATCTCAGCCTGCCGAAGCGCATCCACCTGATCGCATGTGCCGCATTCAAGGCTAACGAGCAAATGCGCGGATTCACCCGCTTCGAGATCAAAGGTAAATTCTCCGGGACAATACAGGTCTTCCCGGTTGTCGAGACCGCGATAGGCTTCAACGGCATATTCAAAATTGTAATACCAATCGCCACGAGATTGAAATTCTCCATTGTGCGCGATATACAAAGGCGGGTATTCCGAATAAGGCTGAAAACTCATCAAACCATCACAAATATCGACATCGCCATTGAGCATATCATTCCGGCGCGTCAGGTGATGATAATCCCGGAAGGCCGCGAGCGGACGCAGCGTAAGCGTAACAGAGCGATCAAAGGGACCGTAAGAAATCACAGTGGTATTTTGACCATAGACCATAAAAATTTGCTTTTCAAAACTCAAATCGCCGACGCAATAGGTAAAGATGGGAAAGGGATCCAGGCGAACGTGTTCGAGATGTCGGTAGCCATCCGGGTGGATGGCACCAGCGTAGCAATTACTACTCAGTTCAAAAGTCCCCATATCGGGCGCAATAAGCGTCTCTTCGAATTTGGACAGCGCGACAAATCGACCGTGCGACTCATTTTGTGCGGGAATGAGCAAGCCGTGGTACCGCCGCGTATTCATCCCGACAATCGTAGAACACGCAAAACCACCCATACCATTGGTTTCAAGCCACTCCCGTCCCATCGCCTGATCGAGATCTCGGCATATTTCTTTTTTAATAAAAATACTCATAATCCGTTTCCATTCACCGAATGGAATATTCCCTCCTCCTTGACATCAGGCAGTTTTGTATCTATAAATACTTGCGGTAAACTTCTCTATAACGAACACATATATGACTGCAAAACAACCTACATTAGCGATAAACACGCGCTCCAAATCCTCTGAATCTGACTGGCTCAAACGAGAACTGGCGGACTTCAACGCATTTGGCAAAAATACAATTGTGACTTCTACAGAAGTCGAGACCGAATTCAAACAGGGTCAAATTGAAACATACATTAACGAATTTTGGACCTCAAAACAAAGAGAGGCCAATGCACTCCACGAAATATCATACCGAGCGTGCTTCAAGCCCCAACTCCCCAGATTCTTTATCGAACGGTTGACCTTACCGGGCGACGTGGTCTATGACCCCTTTGCTGGACGGGGTACTACACTCATCGAATCTACTCTTTTGGGGCGCGTTCCCATAGGATGCGATATTAATCCGTTGAGTTCCATTATGACGCTTCCCCGCCTGAATCCACCCACCATTGATCAAGTCGCCGACAGACTATCCCATATAGAACTCGAAGATGTCGATGAAGATCCGGAAGAATTACTGGTCTTTTATCACCCGGAAACTCTAAAGCAGATTTGCGCCTTAAAAAAATATCTTAAAGAAAAAGAAAAAAATGGAGAATCTGATCAGGTTGATCAATGGATTCGCCTGGTCGCACTGAGCAGATTGACAGGTCACTCTTCGGGGTTTTTCTCGGTTTATACTCTGCCACCCAATCAAGCTGTCTCAGTTGATTCGCAAAAAAAAATCAACGAAAAAAGAAATCAAGAACCACCGTTAAGAGATATCAAAAATAACATCCTTAAAAAAACGCGTACTCTTTTAAAAGACTGCGACGACCAAATTCGAAAGATATTGAGATATGCTTCTAATCAGGCGCGTTTTCTTACGCAACCATCAGATAGCATTCCCGAAATCGCGTCCAACTCCGTCTCCCTTGTCGTAACCTCCCCACCATTTCTCGATGTCGTCAACTACGCACAGGACAACTGGTTGCGGTGCTGGTTTTGCGGGATAGACCCTGCAACTGTACCCATCACTATGGCGAGAAAAGTCGAACAGTGGCAACATGAGATGACAAAGGTCTTTTTGGAATTAGAGCGCGTTTTAAAACCCGGCGGACATATCGCCTTTGAAGTCGGCGAAGTCAGACACGGCAAAGTAAAACTCGAAGAAGCGGTTATCCCCTGCGGCATCGAAGCGAGACTCACGCCATTGCTCGTCTTAATCAACGATCAAAAATTCACCAAAACCGCCAATGTTTGGGGCATCGATAATACGACAAAGGGGACAAATACCAACCGAGTCGTCGTGTTCAAAAAAGAATAATTCACTTTTTCATTCAAACTGTTTTTTACTCTGATTGCACGCCTTGCCCTTGCCGCGGATAATATCTGCTTGTTGCCATAGCCCAACAGTGCGACTAATCGCATCGCTCTCGCCGAGACGTTGTATCTGTGCTCTGGTAAACCAATCGCAGCGCCCATTTGCCAGCGCATCGGCATCTATATGCTCATCCGAAAATCCATAAACGCGACAAATGCCATCTTCCTCTTCGACATCTTCGATATAGGACATCCACGGCACCTCTATCCCGAGCTGCGTCCTAGTAAGTTCTTGCAAAGAGCCGACACGCGCGCCGACATCCCAGCCGACCAACTTTTCCTCTTCCCACCCCTCGCCTCCCGGCAACTCCCAACAACCTGTCTCATCATCGCGTCTCAGCAAGAACCTCGGTTCCCCACCATTCGGACACTCAATCAGCAAACGTGTCGTCTCAATCGATTTGTCAAAACACACGGGAATAAGCCGTTTCCCGTCGTCGCTCAAAGCCTCAAGCGCAGCGGGATTATACGGATAATACCCTGCGGCAGGCGGCGCGTTTACCGCACAATACTTATTAAAAATACCGCAACGGTCCTCTGTACTCGTACCCGCAGGTGCTTCATGCCAGACATGCTCATTGACAATCAGCAAATCCCCTGCTTTAAGCTCAGGATCGATAAAATCCGGCAATTGGCTCCTATCGGGACGGTTGACATCTAAAATATGTGCCTCCTCGTCAATTACCCGCGTCAGTTTATGCGATTTAGGCGACACCAGAAAGGGACCATACACCGGATCAAAATCAGTCAGCGGAATAATGGCAAACACCCAGTTCATCGACGACCCCACGGGGCGCCACCGCTTGTAATCGCAGTGGGCACCACCCCCCTTATCGCCCGGCGTCCTCAGATACGCGACAAAAGCCGTCAAATGAGCCGGTTGCCCCAGCACGGACTCTACCGCACCAATAACCGTCGGATGTTCGGCAATCGGAGTAAGCCCCGGTTCTGATAGTCTGTTGCCACTAACTGTGTACTTCGCAGGCTCGGGATACGAAAGCTTTGGTGGATACGCACCGCGTTTAACCTGTTCTTGCACGACGCGACGAAGGTCATTCGCTTCAGCTACGGATAACATATTGCGAATAATCAAATAACCATCCTCATGATAATCCGCAATCTGTTGCTCGCTGAGAGATGGGGTGATCGGTATAGTCATAATGAGAACTCCTTTCAAAATGAACGCGACTTTTTTAGTCTGGGTAAAATCCGATACAACTCGGGCGTTCTGTTATGCTACCTTGAGATTAATATAAGAGCGTCAGGAGGAGGATAATAGCCAAATGCCTCCAATTCCTGACGCTCAATTAAACGGTCTATATGATTGAAATCCAAAATACGAGCAGTCACTTCGCCTATTTCTGTAAGGGTATCAATTCTCACGCCGTTCAAAGCGAAATGGTCTGCCCAATGATCAATACGGGGATTAAAAAAACGACTAAATTGCCCCGTTTGTCTCACGATAGATCCAATGTCACTGCCCTTGTTGCGATTGCAGAACAAACACGCATAGGCCAGATTGCTATCTTCTGTTGGTCCGCCATGTTTCTCACTAATGATGTGATCAATTTCGCATCCGAAATAAGCATCATCTTCGTGAATCAGGCAGTACTCGCACAGACTCCTGGCGCGTGTTATCACAAGTTGTCGCAAGGCAACGCTGATATAGGTTTTACTCATCTTTCAAATAGTGGCGAGTACGAGCCTTAGCAAGACGCATCAGATGCTCAAGTTCCAAATAATGATTGAGTTCAGCCGTCTCTTCTGCAGTAAGTCCTGTTGTTTTCTCGCGATAGACCAGATCGGCGACTTGCTTTTTGGCAGTTTCAGATGGATGAAAAGCTACCAAATCTTCGGGGGTTATCCCCTCTGCAATAAAATCGATGATTTCTCTATAAGCAGATGATACACTCATCTTCTCATCCTCCTTCCTTAGAGACTGTTTTAAAATTCATTTTGCCCCTGCTCGGCGACGCGCTATTGCCCTGTCATTCTGAGCGGAGCGCAGCGGAGTCGAAGAATCTCATACCAACTCAGGTGGAAAAGATGCTTCGGCTACGCTCAGCATGACAAAACGCCGGACATGCGTAACATCAGGTATTAATTTTAAAACAGCTTCTTACGAGTCTTCGTTGAACTTGATGCTACAACCGAGGGCTTTGGTCTCAGATACTGAAATCTCTTCTCCGGCCAACAATGCGTCGAGCGCGTCTTTGAGATAGGCCGCTTCCACGGCATTGGCATCCGAAGCATTATCGTCAATCGCACCGTGATACGCCAGCTTGCCTTTATCATTAAAAAGAAAAATTTCTGGCGTACGACTGGCACCAAATGCGCGGGCGACCTGGGATTCGGGATCAACCACATAGGGAAATCCGTAAGATAGGGTTTTAGCGCGAGTGACCATCTCATCAAAGCTATCTTCTGCAACGCGTGCAGGATCATTGGGGTTAATCACAATAACGCCAAAGCCCCTGTCGCGATACGCATTGCCAATACTGGCTACGCGACTTTCCCATTTGACGGCCCACGGGCAGGAATTACACGAAAAAATGACCAGAGTGCCCTTCTCGCCCTGCACACTAACCAGAGTGTACATCTTACCATCGGTTCCTTTCATCTCCAGGTCGGCTGCCGGTGCTTCCGCGCCCAATGCGAGGGTTTCGCTTTTGCCTGCTTCGGCATTGAAACCCATCGCTGCGACAAGTGCAATAGCTAATAATTTACGCATGGAATCCTCCTGATATTTGGTGGTATGAGAGCATCTGGATTCTCAGATAGACGCATCCTCAGGGCAAGCTATCACGTCTCGCCTCTCGCCTTTAAGGGTGTATGAAGACCTGATTGCTGATCGCCCTCCATCAATACATCGCGTATTTGCTTCTCAAATTGTTCATGCGAGGTCTTCCCAAGCCAAAAATAGCGTTTATTGCCCTCGCTATCGTATAACCATGTAGCGGGTATTGCGCCCGACCAGTTGGGGTCTAATGTATTGATAAACGCCCTATCGCTCCTCAACTTGAGATAGCTCGGAAAGTCAACACCTTGCGCTTTGAGAAAGGCAATCGCGCCATCGGCTTGACCTTCAAAATCAGCAGAAATAAAGACGAGCTTTACGCCTTGTTCTTTGTATTGCTGATAAACAGCCATCAAATCGGGAAACTCTTCAACACATGGTTGACACCACGTTGCCCAGACATTGACGAGAACGACCCTGGCATCGGCATTTTTGACATTCTTGAGAATCTCCTCCGCGGTAGCGGGAATGAGATATTCGTCGGTATTCGATGCGCGATCTGTTTTGGGTGCGTCGCAACTTATAAAAAGAAGAGCAACAAAAACAAATATATGACGTTTCAAAAAAGACCTCCGTGTATTATCCACCCAGGGCGTCTTTATAGGCTTGCAGGCGCTCTTGTATGCCCTCGTCTGAAAGCGCGAGAATTTGTGCTGCCAGCACAGCGGCATTGCGCGCATTGTCAATACCCACAGTCGCAACGGGAACCCCCGGAGGCATCTGAACAATAGCGTATAAAGCATCAACGCCGTTGAGCGCACCCGAAGCGCATGGAACGCCAACAACCGGCAAGGTCGTATGCGCGGCAACCACACCGGGCAGTGCTGCGGCCAATCCAGCACCTGCAATGATCACCTTAAAACCACGCGCTTTTGCCGTACTGGCGTATTCAGCGGTACGCTCGGGATTGCGATGGGCGGAACATACGATCATATCGTAGGGAATCTGAAGTTCGTCGAGAATGGCGCAGCCTTTTTGCATCGTGGGTTCATCCGATGAACTGCCCATAATAATGCCAACAACTGGATCTGCCATAAAAATCTCCTTTAGTATTTGGTTTTTCACTGATTCAACCGGCGCACGCGCGCAGGTGTGTGGTCTCCTTGAGTCTCGCTGGAAAAAACTTTGAGCGACCTGTCCTCAATCGGCAGATCAATACGGACGCCACCACGCCGATGGGATTCCCGCAGAGCAATAGCAACCTCGAGAGCAGCGCGACCATCAGCTCCCGAGCAACGCGGCGGACGGTTATTCTCCATAGCATCAATCAAATCATCAACAGTGATAATACCCTGCCCTACGGGACGCGCTGGCTGCGGGAAAGGAGACCTGGCGGGGACACCCCGGTTTCCCAAGCCGCCTGAAACCCTCTGGAAAAACTCAAACTCAAGCGCATCCGATAACGTACGCACCCTGCCCTGTGTCCCAATAATATCAAATTCCCACGAAGCAACACCCGTCGATGTCCCGCGAAGATATGCCCGAACGCCATTGTCAAAAGCGAGATACCCATTGCCCATCAGATCATCATCAGATGCCGCTTCCTCATCTGACGCCATCTCTCCAAAAACCCATGAAACATCGCCACCTGCAAGATAGCGAATAGTGTCTATCGCGTGGCTGCCATTGTGCGACAAACCGCACTGGGCATAAGCCGTGATCTGGAGAATATCGCCGAGTTCCCCGGCTTCGACCATGCGACGGGCTTCACTGAAATAGGGATTGTAACGACGCGAGCAATACACGGCAATGGGAACGCCACTTTCCCGGCAAGTATTAACCATAGCATCGGCTTCTTCAAGGCTAAAGGCAATGGGTTTTTCCACCCATAAGGCTTTCACACCGGCTTCAACAGCATCCAGCACAATTTGCGGACGGTAACGCGCTGTGGTGGTCACACTGACGATATCGGGTTTTACATTTTCCAGCAAATCGTGATGATTGGCATACAAGTGCTCGCCATCAACACCCCACCGCTCGCCAAACAGAGCGCGCTGCTCATCGTGGGGATCAGCCCCCGCAATAAGATCGGTTTGCGGATGCGCGCAATAAGTGGGCGCGTGACAATAGGGCAAGAAAATAGACCCGCCCTGCGTGATTTCGTCATCAAATGTACTGCCCATACGCCCCAGACCAATAACCGCTGCTCTATACATTGTATGTCCCTATAAATTTATTTAAGAAAGATACACGTTATAACGCTTAGTTGCCAAATTGGTTGGCAACTAAAACTCGTATTCAGTATGGTCGCATAACCGTTAATCCTGGAATCATATCAAAGTGGCGCACATTCTTGGTATAGAGAGTCTGTCCACGTTCCTTAACCGTCGCTGCAATAAGCGCGTCGGGCATAAGTAGCCCGTGACTCAGGAAGAATGACTCCATCAGTTGATAGGCGACCTGTGAGGCGGTGGTAGTAATGGATAAAACAGTACATTTTTGAAGAAATTGCTGTACCTGAGTTAACTCAGTCTTGTTGCGACATCCCACGACTAATTCCATAGCGGAAATGGTGCTAATTTGGATGCCCGATACTTGCTGAGCAACCAAAAACGTGACCGCATCTACGATACCCCTCGCCGCATCAATAAGAATATCAGTATCAATCACTCCTGGGGTATGATTCGTTGGTGCCACTTTTTTCTATCCTTTCGCACCCATGATGCACTATCACTCATATCTTCGCGTTCTGCCCACATACCAAAGAAAGGTAAGGCGGTAAAATCCTCGCGCTCATCGGATGTAGTGCTTTGGTGGGCGGTGTTAATCGTTTCAACATATATGACCACCTCTGTCCCTTCGGGTAAGGGCAAAGGCTTTGAGAGCAAAATACTCCCGTCTTGTACCTTACCATGTTCTATAAGTGCCATTTTTTACCTCCTCATTGTAAGAGGACTCTCTTGCTCAAACATTTGTCAAAGCGCGATGCCCAATATCTCGCCGGCAATAGGCGTTGTCAAAATCAATTTTACCTACAGCCCCGTAAGCGCGGTCAATAGAAGATTTGATGGTATCACCGATTGCAGTAACGCCGATAACGCGCCCGCCATTGGTGACGAGCTGGCCATCTTTGCGTCCCGTGCCAGCGTGAAAAACAATCACATCACCCGGTGCCTCGGCGCGGTCAATCCCGGAAATGGGGAAGCCAGTATCGTATGCTTCGGGATAGCCCCCCGATGCCATGACCACGCAGGTCGCCGCGCGATTGTCGAGTTCAATATCGAGATCCGCCACCGAACCATTGCACACAGCCTCAATTATATCTACGAAATCGGTTTTGATCAACGGGAGAACCACCTGCGTTTCCGGATCTCCCATGCGGCAGTTAAATTCAATTACTTTGGGACCATCAGCCGTGACAATAATACCACCGTAGAGAATGCCTTTGTATGGACGATCCTCCTGTGACAGGGCATGTACCGTGCGTTTCATAATGCGCTGAACAATATCGTCAAAGAGTTCCGGCGTAACAACCGGAGCAGGCGCATACGCGCCCATACCGCCCGTGTTTAGCCCCACATCACCTTCACCAATCGTCTTGTGGTCCTGCGAAGGCACAACACAAACAATATTTTTGCCATCTGAAAATCCAAATATCGACGCTTCTTCCCCCTCGAGCAACTCCATTGCAACCAGCTTGTCACCCGATGCGCCAAAAGCGCGTTGCACCATCACTTCATCCACGGTTTTATACGAATCTTGCAGAGTCTCACAATAAATCGCCCCTTTACCCGCAGCGAGGCCGCTCACTTTGAGATAGAGCGGGTGTTGCCATTCCCTGAGCCGTTCTCTGGCTGTTTCCGCATCCACAAAAGTTTCGTAAGCACCGGTTGGAATATCGTATTTGTGCATGAGTTCAAGCGCAAAATCTTTATCCGCTTCAATTTGCGCCGCTGCCTGTGTGGGACCAAAAACCACAAGCCCCCGTTCTGTAAAAATATCGACAATACCATCTGCGAGGGGTGCTTCGGGACCGATGACCGAAATGTCAATGCCCTCTCGTTGTGCAAAATCTGCCAGACCATTGAGATCGCTATCCGAGATATCGACACACTCGGCATATTGTGCCATACCCGGGCTTCCGGGCGCTGCGTATAACCTGGTAATCTTGTTGCTCTGAGCGAGCTTCCAGACAAAGGCGTGTTCGCGCCCGCCTCTACCAATGACCAGGAGTTTCATGTGGGGTCCTCCGAATCGAGATATTGATTTTGTACGAGGTATATGCGGATGGCTTCTACAAATTTTTTGGATAATGATAGAGCCTGCTCGGCCTCTTCTTTTGAAATGAGGTCCATTCGTGTATAATCATCTTCCAGACGCAGGTCGAAAAGTTGATGAAATTGTTGGGAATTTTCTTTCGAAAAATGACCGGTTCTAACAAATTCTCGATCAAAAAATGACAACACTCCTCGGTGTCTGCGAGGTGTTAGCTCGACGGTTTGCAATAGCGCAAGACATGCATAAAACGCAGCATAATAGGCCCGGTTGACAATTGTGCGATTCCCTCGTCCTGCTTTTGATAAAAATTGAGCATCATCCAGTGCTTCTCTGGCCTGCTTAAAGCGGCTTTGAATAAGTGCTTTTACATCGTCCTGATTCAAACGGCCACTCCTTCTGCATTGACATCACTTATGAGTAAAGATGACCCCTCTGGGCCATTTAACTGATCGTTTGTCATAACAACCGTTTGGATGATAACTTCGGCATCAAATCCAACTTCCCAAGCACAATGGCTAATTTTTTTTCGAATTTCTGGCGTACGTTTCTCGACAACAACCAAAAGGTCCAGATCTGATCTTGGATCTGCATCACCACGCGCCCTGGATCCAAACATGACTGTTTTAATGGGGGAAATGCCACGTTGGATCAACAGTAGCTTGACTTTTTTTGCGAGTTTGAGACTCTTTTCACACGGTGTCATAGCTGTTTTCTTCTTCGAGCACATCTTCTGGCGTTTGGGTAATCAGTGTGCCGACATCCTCGCCCTCCGCAATACGGCGCATCAGGCCTTTTTGTTCAAAGTCAAAAACGTGAATCGGCAAATGATGGTCTCGCGCGAGAATCACTGCGGACTGATCCAACGCACCCAGATTTTTTTGAATAATTGTATCGTGATTGATGCGGCGATAGAGCTTGGCATCGGGATTTTTGTTCGGGTCGTCTGTATAAATGCCATTGGCTTTGTGCTTGGCAAACAAAATGGCTTCTGCACGCACCTCGAGCGCGCGCTGTACACCGGGATAGTCAGTCGTGAGAAAGGGATTGCCAATACCACCGGCAAAAATGACAATATACCCCTTATCGAGATGCCGAGCAGCAACCAGGCGGATAAAGGGTTCTGCCACTGCGTTAATCGGAATCGCGGTCATCACGCGCACCTCGGCATCGCTTTTGGCATTGAGCACACCGCGCAGCATCAGGCTGTTGATAATGGTGCCGAGCATGCCGATATTATCGGCTTCGGAGCGTTCAATACCCCACCGCACACTCTGTTCGCCCCGAAAGATATTGCCCCCTCCAATCACAATGCCGATTTCAATACCCCGGCTGCGAATGTCGAGAATTTCATCAGCAATATGTTCGAGGGCCTCCGGGTCAAACCCCGATTCCAAAGCACCTGAAACAGCACCGCCACTGAGTTTGAGAACAACGCGTTTATACCGCATATAATCTGACTCCTCTGAAAAAATAATAAATGTTAATGATAGCTTCTAAAATATATAGCGAAGCGAGATATGGCGAAAGAGGAAAGACGTTGACTTTTGATTCATTTTCAACGAACTTCAAACGTGATTCCGCAGGCTTATCAATCTATTTTTTACGAGATTTCAAACCTCGGATAGGATATCCGAATGAATGCAAATGATAACAACTACGTCGAATTTGAGAATGTCTGCAAAAGTTACGATGGACGCACTCTAATTGTCCAAAACGTCACCTTCAGCGTCCGCAAGGGCGAATTTCTGACCCTGCTCGGCCCATCCGGGTCGGGGAAAACAACCTGCTTGATGATGCTCGCCGGCTTCGAGACACCCACATCGGGCGACATCCGCATTGACGGGCGTTCTGTACACGCACTGCCCCCGCGAAAGCGAGGCATTGGCATGGTATTTCAGAGCTACGCGCTCTTCCCGCATATGACAGTAGGCGGGAACCTCGCATTTCCCCTCGAGGTGCGTGGCTTTGACCGAGAACAGTGCCGCGAACGCGTAGCGCGTGCCCTGGACCTTGTTCGCCTCAGCGGCCTGGAAGACCGGCGCCCCAACCAGCTCTCTGGCGGTCAGCAGCAGCGCGTAGCAATCGCCCGCGCGCTGGTATTCGAACCCGATCTGGTGCTAATGGACGAACCCCTCGGCGCACTTGACCGGCGCCTGCGCGAAGAGATGCAGTACGAAATCCGCCGTATCCACCAGAGCCTCGGCGTGACCGTCGTTTACGTCACGCACGACCAGCAAGAGGCCATGGTAATGTCGAACCGCATCGCTGTCCTGCAGGAGGGAGACATTGTGCAGATTGCCGAACCCGAGGCCCTCTACGAAGAGCCAGCGCGTTCATTTGTAGCCCGCTTCATTGGCGAAAACAACCGCCTGCACGGCCGCGTGATAGAAGTAAATGGAGACATCTGCGAAGTGGAAACCGGCGGCCAAATCATTCAGGCATTGCGCGTTGCACCCTGCCAGCGCGGCGACGCCACCACGCTATCGATTCGCCCGGAACGCGTCGCCATCGAACCCGAACCGGGCCTGTACACCAACGAACTCGAAGTAAAAGTCGAGGACATCACCTTTTTAGGCGACCATCTGCGCTTTCGCATGAACGTATGTGAGTCCTCGGATTTCATCGCAAAAATACCCAATATCGTGGGACACGGAGCCGTGTTGAAAGGCGATAAAATTCGCATCGGCTGGACACCAACAGACTGCCGGGTACTCGACCCGGACGACGAGGAGGATACGACATGAATACCAAACAGAGAAAGACATTATGCACCGCGATAATAACCGCGCTGGCGATGTTGACTCTGGGCTGTGATATCTCGGAAGACCGACCGCTGACTGTGGTTTCCTGGGGCGGATCTTATGCACGCGCATGCGTCAAAGGCTACCACGAAGCGTTCACCGCTGAAACAGGCATTAAAATCAATCTCGAAGACTACAACGGTGGGCTGGCGCAGATCCGCGCACAGGTTCAAGCGGGCAATGTGCATTGGGATGTCGTCGATTTGAGATTTCCGACATGGGCGCAAGGCTGCGATGAGGGCCTGCTCGAACGCGTTGAGATCGACTCGCTGCCAGCGGGAGCCGACGGAACGCCTGCGGAAGAGGATTTTCTATTCGGGACATCGACAGACTGTGGCGTAGCAACACTGTTTTACTCCACTATATACGCGTACAATGAAGAGAATATCCCGGGTGAAAAACCCACCACAATAGCCGATTTCTTTGACATCGAAAAATTTCCCGGACGCCGAGGCATGCGCCGCTCACCCCAGGAGAACCTGGAATTCGCACTAATCGCCGACGGCGTACCGCTCAATAAGGTATATGCCACCCTCGACACGCCCGAAGGCGTGGATCGCGCCTTCCGCAAATTGGACACCATCAAAGACCACATCGTATGGTGGGAAGCCGGGGCGCAGCCTCCACAGATGCTCGCCGATGGCGAAGTGGTGATGACCACGGCTTACAACGGGCGCATCTTCAATGCACAGGTATTGGAAAATCAGCCCTTTGTCATCGTGTGGGATGGACAAATACTGGATCTGTCTGGACTCGCTATTGTCGCGGGAACGCAGAACCTCGAAGCCGCAAAAAAGTTTCTCAATTTCGCCTCAACAGCGAAGGCCATGGCTGGCGTCGGTAGCTACATCGCCTATAGCCCCACGCGCCACTCTGCGGAGGCACTGATATCGAAACACGCCGAAAAGGATGTCGATATGAACCCCCACATGCCCAACAACCCACAAAATTCTAAGCGCGCCCTGCGAAATGCCTGGGAATGGTGGAGCGTTCACATCGACGAAATAAACGAGCAATTCAGCACCTGGCTGGCGCAGTAAGGAATATGTTTGAACACCTATAGACTACTGCATCTTCTAACCATACCATATGAGGAGGACATAACTTGAAGTGGAAAAACAAGTGTAAAACGGCATTTTATCTAATTGTACTGACCGCACTGGCGATATTAACTGCGAGTCGGGCAGTTGCCAACGACCGACCCCTGACCGTGGTCTCCTGGGGCGGATCTTATGCGCGCGCCTGTGTCAAAGGCTACCACGAAGCGTTCACCGCTGAAACAGGCATTAAAATCAACCTCGAAGACTACAACGGCGGGCTGGCACAAATCCGCGCACAGGTCGAATCGGGCAATGTGCATTGGGACGTCGTCGATATGGAAATTCCCGACATGGTGCGAGGCTGCGATGAGGGCCTGCTCGAACCCATTCCTGTCAAATCGCTACCAGCAGGAGCCGATGGAACGCCTGCGGCACAAGATTTTCCGCTCGGAACGATGACGGATTGCGGCCCGGCAACGATATTTTACTCCACCGTATATGCGTACAACGAGAAGAATATCCCGGGTGAAAAACCCACCACAATGGCCGACTTCTTTGACCTCGAAAAATTCCCCGGACGCAGAGGCATGCGCCGCACACCTCTGGCAAACCTGGAATTCGCGCTGATTGCCGACGGCGTACCGCTCAACAAAGTATATCCCACCCTCAATACGCCCGAAGGCGTAGATCGTGCCTTTCGCAAGTTAGACACCATCAAAGACCACATCGTATGGTGGGAAGCCGGAGCACAGCCACCGCAGATGCTCGCCGATGGCGAGGTAGTGATGTCCACAGCCTACAACGGGCGCATCTTCAATGCACAGGTATTGGAAAATCAGCCCTTTGTCATTGTGTGGGACGGGCAAATACTGGACACGGGCGGACTGGTGATTGTCGCGGGAACGCGGAACCTCGAAGCTGCAAAGAAGTTTCTCCACTTTTCCGCAACAGCGAAAGCCATAGCTGGCGTCGGCCGTTACATCGCCTACAGCCCCACGCGCATATCTGCGGAGGCACTGATATCGACACACGCCGAGAAGGGTGTGGACATGAACCCCCACATGCCCAATAACCCGCAAAATTCTAAGCGCGCCCTGCGAAATTCCTGGGAATGGTGGAGCGATCACATCGACGAAATGAACGAGCGCTTCAGTGCCTGGCTGGCTCAGTGAGACAAGTATCATGCTGCCCATCTAAGTAAGACGTCTGAAATCGCCAGGTAAGTAGAGTTCAGCCGAGAGAGTCGCAACATCGCGGCATTTGAGATAACTCACATAAATTCTTAAGGAACTCTAATCATGAGCCAAGCCTATGAACGTCCTTTTCGGCCTGTCGAAATAATCGATTCTACCGTTACGTCTTTTTCGCTGTTGAGTATGGCCGAACAACTCATGACGGAGGATGTTATTGACCATGCGGGACGAAACTCCTTGTCCTTAGTGCATGGAAATGATTTGACGGTTGTCTTGATAGTATTAAAGGCCCAAGCCGTGCTTCATGAACATACCGCCCCTGGACCAATCACCGTCACAGCCCTATCTGGACATCTCGAGTTCTCCACAGCCACTGAATCTAAACCATTGAGAACAGGTGACGCTGCGGTTTGCGCTGCCCACTTACCCCATAGTGTCAAAGCTCTGGAGGATAGTGCCTTTTTGCTCGTGATCGGCGGCAGGTGCGAATAGAGGGCTAAAAAGGATGACCGGCCCGAATATGCTGTCCTTCCCTTTGAGGATTACCGCCGCATGATCGACTTGCTGGATGATAACTCAGATTGTGTCGCCATCGACTCTCGGCCGTTTTAAACGTGGAATTGGACGATCTGGTTGAATGAAAAAACTCAGTAATCTTTCAAATAAGTTTCGTGTCTAAACCCACTGGACTCCGGCTTCCGCCGGAGTGACGAACGACGGTTGTCATTGCGGCAGGGGGTTAGCCGCAATCCAGTCTATCGAAAAAACATATCAACAAATTTTTTTGAAAGAGTACTCAGGGTGAGCGAGAGAAAAAAGTTGCGATAGGACAGGGTATGAGCCAGTTGCAACCAGCATTAATACGCTGTTCAAGAATAGCAGGTATCCTTTCCATCCTTGCTGTAAGCCTGATGTTGATGACAGGCTGTGATCGCGCAGGAGAGAAAGGAGAAACTGGCTCCTGGTTCTCTGGATCAAGAGTAGATACTTTTACTGTGAGAGATACCATCACCTTACGAGATACCATTGTAGTGGTGGATACTATGTTGGTGGAAAAGAAGATTATCTTACGAGACACTACGTTGGTGGAGAAAGAAGTCATAAAGAGAGTTGAAGTGCCTGCTGAGATACCCTTGTTCTACGAGAATGCGTTGAAAAAACTGGTTGCCGAGTCGCTTGCACCTATCGCTGATGAGGAGACATGCTTTTCAGGTCTGAACAGTATAGAAGTCCATGTTACAATGAATGAGGCGGCTGAGGATATACTTCCCGAACAACGTGCGAAGGACAAATTCGAGTTAACGCTGAGACGATATGGTGTGCCATTATCGAATTCCGCCAACCCCTATTATCTCTTGCTTATTATTGACGCTTTATGGAACGAAGATAAGATATTCGCCTCTTATGTATTGGGGGTAGAACTTCGGGAATCAATTATCTTTTATAGAGACAATAAACCACACAAGCGCTTTGTCACGCTGTGGAGGGATAGCAGTTATGGATATGCTGGAAAGGATGTAGCAAGGAAGGGATTCTTGGGATACATTGAGGAGGAGGCAGAGCAGGCCGCGAAAGTCCTGATAACCATGAGAAACGAGGTAATACATCGGCGGTTTGAAGCCCTTGAAGAAGAAGCTCTCAACGCAATAGATCAACTCGGTGTAGTTCTCCAAGAGCTTGGTCAGCGAAGCGCACGATAACTTCTGTGGTGAGAGTATAAATGGTATAAAATACAAAAAAATATGGCACTTACATGTGATTTCAAAGAAACGATAAAGGCCCGTGTTCAGCGTGACCCAGCCTTTCGGGAGGAATTGATAAAAGAAGCCATCCGGTGCATACGCTCTGGCGATGGGGACACTGGTAAAGCCGTGATGCGCGACTATATCAACGCGACAATCGGATTTGAGGAACTCGGCAATCTCACTCATAAATCACCCAAGAGCTTCATCCAAATGTTCGAACCAAATGGCAACCCACAAGCCCGTAGCTTGTTCAAGGTTATCAGCCAGATCCAAAAGTACGAAGGCGTCTAACTCAGGAGGGAAAGATCGGACTGGGGAAGTTACCCCCCAAGTTACCCCCCAAGTTACCCCCTAAGTCCGGCTACTTCGAGTGATTTAGGGTAAAAACTCGCAACAGTGTCACGAGTTTTCCCACGAAATCAAAACTAACCTATGCAATCAAATACAAACATTAAAACCAACACTCTCCGCCCGCGGCTACGCGCTACGGGATTGGTGCTACCGCTATTGGCTTTCATTGCCGTCACCTTTATCGCGCCTTTGGCGACAATGCTCGTCCACAGTGTGTACGATCCCACCGTCGCGGATGCCCTGCCCGAAACCCTCAAACTGCTGAAAGAGTGGGATGGAAATAGTACGCCTGACGAGGTGGTGTACGCAACGGCTGCACGCGAACTATTAAAAGCGCGCCAGGATCGCTCACTGGGTCGGGTCGCCACCCGCGTCAACCGCGTGCATTCGGGACTTCGCAGCGTTTTCACGCGTAGCGCGAGAGAATTGCAAGATGTCCGCGAAGGTCCCTGGCGTGACGCCATGATCGGCCTTAATACCGCATGGGGCGACGTGCAAACCTGGCACGCTATCCGCAGTGCTGGGGCGCATTTCACCGCGCGGCACTATCTCAATGCCCTCGACCTGCAACCCCTGTCCGACGGTTCCATCGATCGTCAGCCTCCAGAACGCCGCATCTATCTGGCCCTCTTGTGGCGCACCTTTATCGTCAGCCTGAGCATCACCGCGCTTTGCCTGCTGCTCGGCTATCCCATCGCCCACCTGATCGCGCATTCGCCTCCGCGCATCGCAAACCTGCTCCTCATCCTCGTACTCGTACCCTTCTGGACATCGCTCCTGGTGAGAACAACATCCTGGATCGTACTGCTCCAGACCCAGGGCGTAATCAACGACCTGCTCGTCACACTTGGGCTGATCGGCGACGATGGCCGCCTCGCCATGATCTACAATATGACTGGCACACTCGTGGCAATGACCCATGTGCTCCTGCCCTTTATGATCCTGCCCCTTTACTCCATCATGCGCGCCATCCCACCGGGCCAGATGAGTGCCGCGGCATCGCTGGGTGCGAGTTCTTTTCAGTCATTTTGGCGCGTGTACTGGCCACAGACCCTGCCCGGCGTAGGTGCCGGATCACTGCTGGTATTCATCCTCGCCATAGGCTACTACATCACCCCCGCTCTGGTAGGCGGCAGCACCGGACAACTCATCTCCAACATGATCGCCTACCACATGCAGACCTCGCTCAACTGGAGTCTGGCTGGGGCACTTGGCGGCATCTTGCTGGTATGCGTAATCGCGCTCTATCTGCTATACGACCGCATAGTCGGCATTGACCGCATGAAATTGGGCTAACATGATCTCGACACAACGCATTGGCCGGGGCGCTTACCTGGCCTCCTGTACCCTGATCTTCGCGTTCCTGATCGCGCCAATTCTGGTGATCGTACCGCTGAGCTTCAATGCCGAACCCTACTTCACCTTCACCGAAGGCATGCTGCGCCTGGATGCCGAAGCGTATTCCCTGCGCTGGTACCGGCAGATCATCGAAAACGAACTGTGGACGCGCGGACTGATCAACAGCCTGATCATCGGCATCGCCTCTACCGCACTGGCAACCGCGCTGGGCACACTCGCCGCGCTGGGGCTATCCAGCCCCGCCATGCCCGGTCGCCGCTTCGCAATGGCGCTATTAATCTCGCCGATGGTCACGCCAGTGATCATCTCTGCGGCGGGCATGTTCTTTTTTTACTCATCCCTGAGCCTCGCACAGACCCACATCGGATTGATCCTATCTCACGCTGCACTGGGCACGCCATTTGTCGTAATTACCGTAACCGCTACCCTATCCGCCTTTGATACAAACCTGACGCGCGCTGCGGCAAGCCTCGGCGCCTCACCATTACTCACGTTCCGCAGAGTACAACTACCGATAATCGCACCGGGCGTTATTTCTGGCGCGCTCTTTGCGTTTGCAACATCTTTCGACGAAGTAGTCGTAGTCCTTTTTATGGGCGGCATCGAACAGCGCACAATCCCGCGCCAGATGTGGGCGGGCATCCGCGAGCAAATCAGCCCGACCATCCTCGCCGTCGCAACATTCCTGATCGCCTTTGCCGTGTTGCTACTGCTCACCGTCGAATGGCTGCGCCGGCGCTCTGTCGCCTCTCCGCAGGCAGACTGAGATCAAAACATGGCCGATTTACAAACAACAGTAAGCGATATTTTGACCTTTATCCAGGATCGGTTGTATTTTAATCGGGCAGACCTGGAGATCGAAGGACAAAAACACAATGCCGCTTTGCTCCTCAGCACACTAACGGGATTATTGGGCGGCAAAATTCTGATCGTGGGCGAACCCGGCCTGGGCAAAACAACATCGGCGGAGTATATCGGCGCACTGCTATACCGCATGCCATTGGGGGCGGTTTGGGAAGCCGAAGTGAGCGGCCATCCCGAACAGACCGAAGAAAAAATTGTCGGACGCCCAAACCTCGGCGCACTCAACCGCGGCGAAGAAGATGTGGTCTGGTCGGCATTTTCCGTCTTACCCGTCAAAGTTGTAGATGAAATCAACCGCCTGCCAGAAACAAAGCAGAGCTTGATCCTCAATGGCGTGGATCGCGGCAACTGGTCCTACTTGAACCAGATGCAAATCAATGATGAATACTGTTTGTTTGCAACGGCCAATTATCAGGACCGCGGCACAAATACCATCGTTGTACCCCTTTTGGATCGCTTTGACGTAATGGTGGAATCCAAATATCCGGGCGCGAATTTGTCCTGGATGATCGGCACCGAATCCTCTCCTGCACATCTCCTGCGAGATCCACAACGCGAGCAAGCACTTCAGGCGTGCCTGCTCAATCCCAATGCCGAAGCAGAGGTAGAAGCGATTTGCACGGATTACGGAAAAGCGATTTCCGAGCGTTTGTCCGTGCCCACCCTGGGGCGTGCCGAACGCAAAACCATTCGCAGTGAAATGAGCGCATTGCCTTTCCAGGCCGATGCCAGTGCCTATATTCGGACCTTTTTGGCCGAACTGTCTTTCTGCTGCAAATACGGACAAAAACGCACAAATGAAGTCTGTGGCGAAGGCTGTCACTACACGGGCTACCTGTGTTACGAAGTACAAACCTGCCCGTCCAATCGCCTGCCCATTTCCATCCGGCGCTACGCACAGGCACTTGCCTGGGTACTGCGCGACAAAGAAGTGCATCTCGAACATATTCGCACGATATTGCCATACACATGTGCTCATCGCATCCAATGGCGAGATGAAGAAGAAACGCAAGATCACCGGGATGATGTATTGCCCATTCACAGAGCGCGAGAAGCGGTGCGCCAGGTCTTTCGGCGCTATACCGAACAGAGCGAACGCATCCAAACGGCTCTGATGACTGCCAATCGCATCTTGAATGGTGAAGACGAGACACCCATTCAGGGCGAACACCCCATTTACATGGAAATTATGCGCGATCTGGGACAAGAGCCTGTGCGTCCAGAATTTTCGTAATTCCAATTTTACAGAGCCAGACATGCGACAAAATCCATTTCGAGAATTTGAACGGATTGTACCATCCGATTTGAACCCCGAAAACGCAGTGCAAGTCAACGGCTTGCTATCTACAAAGCGCAATCCCTTTGTCGAATTTGTCGAAGAGACACGCAAAAAACGCGCCATGCCCATGGATGAAATTCTCGCCTCTCATGCCGCGGCAATGGATCGATTGACAGCAGCTTATCGCGCACTAATCGACGAATGCGTAGGCGAGGGACTCTGGCAAGCCGATCGCAAAACCATTGAATCGACCTATGCTGTGGCCTTGCGGATTGTGGGACAAATCGATTGGGAAATGACCGATATCGAAGCATTTTGCGCGCACGCCCTGCAAAGCAATGACGCGGCTTTTTTTGTCATGGAACCCCTCGGCTTATTCTTATCGGCCTTTTGCAACGCATCATCCCAAGAGGATATTCATCTCGATCTCACGGGTCACGACCTGCGCCTATCTCTTATGGGATATCACCTTCGCAAAGGCATCACACTGACCATTGTGGGCGACCTGGGCGACCTCACGGGCATTTCGCTCATGGGAGGCTACCTGAAGGTCGAGGGAAATGTCCGTCACTACCTCGGCGCAGGCATGATAGACGGACGGATCGAAGTCTCGGGAGACGCTGGCAGATCTATCGGAGAACAAATGCAAGCTGGCGAAATCCACATCAATGGACGCCTGGGGGGGGTGGGCAATGCAGAAGGCGGCGCGATTTATCACCGCGACCAGATGCTCAGAGGAACCAAAACAAAATGAACTTCAACGACATCATCCAGCGCGTTTGGCCCGCTGTTCGCAAGCGACACCTATTTCCCGAATTGCCGACGCCAGAAGTAATCGAAACAGGCGACGAAGCCGCGAGCATTCAAATGACGGACAAAGTGATCCAATTGAATGCCAATCGGCTGGCCGCCCTCGCGCAAGTAATGGACATAGAAGACGCCACCTCTGCACTCCTGGATCACGGCGTGGGGCATCACACCATTTGTCCCTGGGATTTTGAGACGCACTTAAAACTATATGCCGCGCTCAAACCCGTATTATTAGATGGGGCATTGGTCAAGCAGGTGGTCGAGTATTTCTCGGACGTGGTAGTCGATACCCATGCCGTGCGCGAGCGCGAATCGAAATTGCCCGAAGTGTATCGCCATACTGAATCAAATGAAGCAACAGACGTAATTCGGGCATTGTATCAGCGCCTTTGGGGTGAAAATTTGGGTGTGGAAGATCGCGGCGAAGTAGATCGGCTCGCCCGCATACCCTATCTGGACGCCTCGCAGTGGGGTGACAGCCTTCGGTCGTTTGCACAGGTAATTGCCCCATTGATCCAAAAAGAAATGGACGATGGGAATGGACAGGGTGGCATGATGGGCGATACCCAGCAGTATTCCGCAGGCGAACTCGCGGAGGGAATGGCGCAATTTGCCGAGCAGGGATTTTATGCCTTTCGAGAAATGGTGCGCGATTTTGCCGACGAACTACAAGATGCCAATATGATGCCCGATATGGGCCGGGGCAAAGGCACGCCCACGGATGCCGACCTCTTATTTTACATGGCGCGCGCATCTGCATTTCGCCTGCCCGTGCAAACCATGCCATTGGAAAAGGTAGGCGGATTACATCCGCATTCACATTCGCCCTGGGAAATTGGCAAACCCGTCCAGCACATCGATGTGTGGACGAGTTTTGGGCGGGTCATGCCGGGCATTTCCCAGATGTGGAACTGGCGAGATGGCGAAACCCACGGCGATGGCGATGGCATACCCGATTGTGTGGTCATTGTCGATTCCTCGGGCAGTATGGTCGATCCGTGCCGAGAAATATCCCACGCTGTCTTAGGTGCCGGATGCGCGGCCGACGCGTATTTGCGACGGGGAAAGCGCGTGGCCGTTTACAATTTTAGCGATGCACAGGCAGGGGGGAAAGAGATCCTGGATTTCTCAAGAGATCGCAAGCGCGTATTTTTCGCACTGTGTCGCTACTTCGGCGGTGGAACCGCATTACATCTGCCCGATCTGGAACCCCTTCTCAAAAATCATGTGGATATTTTTCTCATTACAGATATGCAGATTACCAATCTCGATGCCCTCATGCAATTTCTAATCCAAAAAGAAAACCGGGTAACCGCTGTTCATGTAGCGCAAAATCGGGACGCCCATCGATTTCGCCAGCGGGCTGCAGCTGCAGATCACATTTGCGTTTATGCGGTTGAACGCACAGAAGATATTCCACATATTGTGCTATCGGAAGTAAAAACGCGATTTCAGGCTATTTAGTCTGTACACGTCCTCACAGACCTGCCGGGACAGACCTCGCAGGCGGACGTTTACCTGTTTATTTAGGAGCAATTATGAAGCGTCTTTTTGCCGTATTCATTGCCGCTGGCTTATTGGGTTGCCAGGCAAAAGAAGAACCCGAATTTGTAGAAGTCAACCTCGAGGACAAGGAACACAAGCTGAGTTATGCGCTGGGCTTAAATCTGTCCGATAATTTGAAAAAGCAACTGGACATGCCAATTGATGTGGATGTATTTGTACAGGGGTTCAAAGACGGTTATACTGGAGAATCTCCCCTGCTTTCCTCTGACGAAGCACTAAAAATTCTAATGGAGACACAAGAAGAACAAAGGGCACAACAACTCGCGGAGAAAAACAAAATGGCAGCAGAAAACAAAAAGGCTGGCGAGACTTTTCTCGCAGAAAACATGAAAAAAGAAGGCGTGGTGACATTGGACAGCGGCTTGCAATACAAAGTGATCAAAGCCGGTGACGGGCAGAAACCCCAAAAAACCGATGCAGTAGTATGCCACTATCGCGGGACATTGCTCGACGGCACGGAATTTGACAGTTCTTATAGCCGAGGAGAACCAGCGCAATTTCGCGTAGATCAACTCATTCCCGGCTGGACAGAAGCCCTGCAACTCATGCCCGCGGGATCGAAATGGGAACTTTATATCCCATCTTATCTGGCCTACGGTGCGCGACAGGCCGGGCAAATTAGCCCCAATTCAACGCTTATATTCGAATTGGAATTGCTCGAGATCAAATAATGGACATATAATCTGAAGTCTTGACGGGCAGACGCATGGTCTGCCCTATTTTTTACAGGAATTGGTATCGATTTTCACTATTTTCGCGCCAATCCCCGGTCCAATTCAGTGCTTATTCCAGCAATTTGGCTGGGAATTAGATCTGGAGGACGACTTATGAATGTATTGATCACAGGAGCCGAGAGCCATTTGGGACAGGCCATCGCCAGAGAATTGGCACCGGGCAACCGGTTGCGACTCTGGGGAACGGGCGATCCGCCTTCCGAACAGGGTGAAAATATCACCTATTTTGAAGGCGACATGCGCGACCCAGACGTAGCGTGGAGAGCAGTTCGAAACATCCAGGCTATTATATACACAGGTGAGCCACCGCCCAATCTGCCCGAAGACGACCTCGCCTGCGAACAAGAACTGCTGGACCTGGCAACGCGGGGCACCCATGTCTTATTCAAAGCCGGTGTGGATGCGGGTATAAAGCGATTTGTATATGGAAGCACCCTCCAAATATTTGAAGCTTATCCCGATGATGTGTATATCAGCGAAATGTGGCGACCCATGCCATCGACAGATAAATTTCAGCTCACGCGGTATCTCGGCGAAATGACAGCGCGCGAATTTGCACGCGATTTTCCCGTAGCCGTCACAGTATTGCGATTGGGCAAGCTGATGGCAGAAGAAGACGCTTCCGCACAGGCACCAGACCTCATGTGGGTCGATTACCGCGATGCGGCGCGGGCATTTCGCCTATCTCTCAATCGAGATGCACAATCCGAATTGAAGTGGAACAGGCGCTTTGCCATCCATCACATTTGTGCAGACATTTCGAATCCAAAATATCTGGTCGGCCAAATTAGTGGATCTCAGTTGCGCGGTTTTCAACCGCAACACAATTTTGAAGCCATCTGGCGTGGAGGTGGCGCGTGAAAAAAGTACTTCTGCTGGGTGCTTCGGGACAGATTGCCCCCAATATTATACCGGACATGGAATCGCATTGCGATCTCATACTGACCGATATAAAGCCCTATCCCGATGGCAGGCCCATCGAACATGTAGATATGCGCCAGTACGACCAGGTGCGAGAAGCCATGCGGGGCATGGATGCGGTGATGAATTTTACGGTGAACCGTCCCGATCCCATCTTGAGCTTTCACGTCAATGTACTGGGTGCATTACACGTCATGAAAGCCGCGGCCGAATTGGGCATAAAAAAAGTAGTGCATACGGGGCCGCAACTGGTGCGGAGTTACTACGATCAGGATTTTGAAATCGCCGATGTCCCTCGCGCACCCGGCACCGGGTATTACGGCGTGACCAAAATGCTCAGTTACGAGATTTGTCGCACGTATGCGCGGATTTACGATATTCAAACAATTTGTTTTGTATTCAACGGTCTGGGCCCAGAGCCGAATGAGCCGATCAAAGGCGAGGACTTCCCCCCATTTCGCATATTCTGGAAAGACCTGGCGCATGCGTGTTGCCTCGCGCTGGATATCGAATCCGTGCCGGACAATTATCAGGAATTCAACATGGTGAGCATGACAGCGCACCAGAAATACAACCTGGAAAAAGCAAAACGCATTTTGGGTTACGAACCGGCTGAACGCTGGGAAAATTATTACAAACGCGAAGTGTGATAAACTATGTCGTCTTCCAAAACAATTTTCCAAAAAAACCGCAAAGTTATCCCCGGAGGCGTGGTATCAGTCAACCGCGCCGTCGCGCCGGAAATTGCCTTTGTGCGCGGGCAGGGCAGCCATGTGTGGGATGCAGACGGCAATGAATACATCGACTATCACGCGGCATTCGCGCCATTTATTCTGGGACACAACGACCCGGATGTGAACGCAGCAGTGGCAAAAGTGCTCGCCGACGGCTCAACACTGATGGGATCGGGCACCAATCCGTGGGAAGGGCGTTGTGCCGCGTTAATTGTAAAACACGTACCCTCCGTCGAAAAGGTCATGCTCACAAATACGGGATCGGAAGCCACCTATCACGCCATTCGAATCGCGCGGGCGCACACGGGGCGCAATGGCGTCATTGTAATGCAGGGAGGATATAATGGCTGGCACAATGACGTGGCTTTGAATGTGATGACGCCGATAGATGCGATTGGTCCGCGGGTCTCGCCGGGTGAATACAAAAAAATACCACTCTCTGCTGGCGTACCCGAAAGCGTATTAGACGATATACATGTGGTAAATTTTAACGACCTGAGTTCCGTGCGCTGGGCAATGGATCAGTACGATATTGCCGCGCTGATTCTCGAGCCAATTTTGCAAAATATCGGCATCGTACATCCGCAAACGGGCTATTTGCAGGGATTGCGCAATTTGTGCGATACGCGAGGAGTTGTACTGATATTTGACGAAGTAAAAACGGGATTTCGCCATGCGATGGGAGGCTATCAAAGCGTATGTGGCATCATGCCAGACCTGTCCGTATTTGGCAAAGCAATAGCCAATGGCTATCCCATTGGCGCGATTGGTGGGCGGGCGTCGCTCATGGATTATTTTGTCCACAATGATCCAGCAAAGCGCGTGTTAATTGCCGGAACGTACAATGCCCATCCCATATCATGCGCGGGCGCCATAGCCACAATGGAAAAATTGGCATCGGCAGAATTTGAACAACTTTACGCCGTAGGCGAACAATTGGAAACGGAATTGACGGCATTATTCGAAGAAACCGGCATAGAAGTGGCAATTGTCCGACAGGGATCGGCTTTTTGCGTTTATTTTATGGACCACGCGCCCGTTGATTGGCACGATATTGCCGAACACCACGATTTCGCGCTTGACGAGCGCTATCGCCGCGCATTGATTGAAAAGGGCATTTATCACTTTCCACTGGCAACAAAACAAGGCAGTATTTCGTTTGCACATTCACAAGCGGATATAGATGAGACGCTCTCAAAAACGCGAGACGTTCTTCAAACACTATAGTCAAAATTCAAAAGCAACCACAGATTAACACAGATAGACACAGATAAAAGGCTTTTTACGCATGTTTGCACATATTTCGTGATGAGCAACAATGTAACCATCCGTGTTCATCCGTGTTCATCCGTGGTTTCAACAAGGAGGAGTATATGGAAAGTCCAGCAAAGAAGGCAATTGTTATTGGGATGGATGGAGCGAGCATGGAAATTGTAAAAAATCTGGCCGACTGGGGGCACATGCCCAATGTCGCAAAACTTATCGAGCGCGGGGCATGGCGACCCATGATTGGCGTGTTTCCCACCCTCACGCCACCGGGATGGACGGCTGTAGCCACGGGATCATGGCCGGGCAATCACGAAGTGATGGATTTTAACATCCGCGCCCTGGGCAAGCAACTGGATCAGACCGTCTGGGGCATCAATACGGATCTGTCCAAATCCGAATACATCTGGAACACTTATGAGCGTGCGGGCAAAACGCCGATTCTGGTCAAATGGGAAATGTCATGGCCGCCCACCGTGACAACTGGGATCCAGGTGGAAGGCACGGGACCCGGTGTATCCAATCACCATCAGGTCGCGGGCTATCACTTATTTGTAGGGGGAAAGTGGGCACCGCGGCGACTGGTCGTACAGCGCGATCCCGAAACACTGGACCCGAGCGCCCTGCAAACAGTGTCGGAATTCGATCCCGTCACCCCCAAAGCGGCAGATGGATGGACCGCACTACCTGACTCCGAAAAGCCGCCGCTCGAGGTCGAAATGGTGATCACGCCCCTGGCGCGCGGGCGCGGACCCATGAACCGGGGAAAGAAAGGCACGCCCAAACCGTTTTACGGTTTGATCTACGCGACAACCGCAAAGGGATACGATCGCATATCCGTCTGTCGCGCGCGCGATGGAGGTTCAAAAGTATGTGACCTCGGCGCGGGCGAATGGAGCGATTGGTGGCTCGACACATTTGAAATTGACGGCGAAGAGGTAAGCGGCTACGTACAGATGAAATTGATCTCCCTCACCGAAAATGCCGATATGTTCGAGCTATTCGTACCGCAAATCTGGCCTCCCGATGGCTATACCAAACCGGCGTCAATCGCGCGAGAAATCGATGAAAACGTCGGTAACTTCTTGCAAAATCCCGCCCGCGATGCCCTGGGCACAATTGACGACGACACGTATTTTGAATTGCTGGAGTTCCACCACCAGCGACTGGCCGATGTGGCGCAGTACCTGACGGGATCTCGCACCTGGGATCTGCTGATGATTGAGACGCACGCATCGGATTATACGAGCCACTTCTTCCTGGGTCAGGCCGATCCCACGAGCGGTGCCGAGCAATCGGTCCTCGAACGATCGCGCGAAGGCGTCTTCCGCACCTACCAGTCGATTGATCGCATGATCGGGCGCATCGTTGACGATATTGCCGATGACGATACCGTCGTCGCAGTCGTAGCCGATCACGGCGGCACATCCAATCAATTCCCCGCAGTCAACATCCGCAAGGTCCTCGCAGAAACGGGATTTGTGAAATACCACGAAAATGGACAAATCGACTGGAGCAAAACGCGCGCCTGCGACGTGGGGCTGGTGCATATCTTCATCAATCTGGAAGGACGCGAACCCGACGGGATTGTTTCCCAGGACGATTACGAAACTGTGCGCCGAGAGCTGATTGCCGCGCTTATGGAATACAAAGACGAAGCCACCGGGCGCCACCCCTTCGCGCTGGCTCTGAGCCGCGAAAATGCCGAAATGGTCAACTTGTGGAGCGATCTGGTCGGCGATGTGGTCTATGCACTGCATCCCGAATTTGACGGCGCGCACGGCAAACAATTGCCCTCGGTGAGCTTTGGCATGGCTGGGCAACATTCGACATTTGTAATAGCGGGCGCGGGGATTAAACAGGCAGGCCTGCTCACAAAACAAGTGCGCTCCATTGATGTCGCCCCCACAATCTGTTATCTCACCGGTGTACCCATGCCGATGCAGGTTGAAGGCGGCGTGGTTTACGAAGCCCTCGAAGAACCCGATTGGCATTTGGAATAAGATGGCAGAAGCATCGACATATCGGACAACTGAGGTTCAAAGCGAGCGCGCCGTAACGCCCCGGGCCATTTTTGTGGCCATCGTGATCATCGTCGCAACCGTCCTGTGGGACGAGTGGATGGCCTACTACATGGGCGGCTCCAATATCAGCCGCAGCCATTTTCCTCTGGCGCTGTTCTTTCCATTCTTATCGCTGGCCGTATTGAACATCATCGCGCGCCGGTTCTTGCCTTCTCTCGTGCTCACACCACCGGAATTGCGCGTGGTTTTGGGTATGGGACTCGTCGCCGCAATTGTGCCTTATGACGGTGTTACCGGGCATCTCATCGGTGTCTTAGCCGGGGTGTACTATTTTGCCACGCCAGAAAATGGATGGAATTTTTATCTCCATCACAATATCCCAACCTGGCTGGCACCGCAAAATGATACGGGCGCGATGAACTGGTTTTACGAGGGCACGCCCGCAGGCCATGTTCCCGCACTCGGCGCGTGGATAACCCCACTTTTCTGGTGGACATGCTTCCTCGGCGCAGTCGCATTCGCCGTCTTTTGTGTGGTCGTCATGTTGCGCCGACAGTGGGTAGATCACGAACGCTTGACCTATCCCATCGTAGAAGTGGGCACCCTATTGACCGAGACCCAAAAAGGGGGCAGGCTATCCCAGGTTTTTTCGTCGCCTCTGTTCTGGATCGCATTTGGACTCGTGATGCTGCTGAAAGTCTGGAACATCGGGTCGTACTTCACACCGATTTTTCCGCACATCCCGTTTGAAGGCGGGCAGTTTCGGTTCTACCCCGACTATCCTTTTTTAATTCGCAGAGTCAGTTTTTACGCAATAGGCTTTGGTTATTTTGCGCGATTGGACGTGCTGTTCAGCGTTTGGGTATGGGTATTTTTGTCTGGCTTTGAGGTCCTTCTATTCAACAAATTTGGGTACACGCCGGGCGCAGCAGACCGACAGTGGCAAAGTCCGGCACTGGGTTGGCAAAGCGGGGGGGCGCTCATTTTTCTGGCGATTTGGAGCCTGTGGATGGGCCGCGCACACCTCACAGATGTCTGGCGAAAAGCCGTGCATCCAGGTTGTGATGTCGATGACAGCGGCGAATTGCTATCGTATCGCACGGCTGTGGTCGGCCTGGCTGTCTCCCTATTATTTGTCGCTACCTGGTTATACGCTGCGGGCCTGGCACTATTCGTCATTCTCACATTTTTGCCAATTGCCCTGTTGACATTTTTGGGGCTCTCGCGCGTAGTTGCCGAACTCGGCCTCGTGTACGTGTACTATCAGGTACAGCCCTTTGACGCGGCGTTGCAAATTTGGGGCACGCCAACAATCAGCGGGCAAAGTGTCACAATCCTGTCGTTTATGCGGATATTTAACAGCGCTGGCAAGGGCTATGTCATGCCCGCTATGACACAATCGGTCAAAGCCGTAGATCGCGTGGTAAAACCCAGACAGATTGCCCTGATGATCGGGGTATCACTCATCCTGGGCTATGTGGTTTCTATCGCCAACACACTGTACCTGGGATATGCTTATGGCGCGTACAACCTGGGCAACATGGGACTCAAAAACGCCGCGCCTGGCGCATTTAACAAAGCGATCAACTCCATCCGCAACCCAATTCCAATGGGTGGCAAAGGCGGGTTGGCAATATGGGCTTTAATCGGTGCGGCAGCTATGGCCGCGTTCACGATGGCCCGCTATTGGCTTCCCTGGTGGCCCCTGCATCCCATTGGCCTGGCCATACAGGGCAACTACGGCGTCACAAAGGTCGTATTTTCAATTCTGATTGTCTGGGCAATCAAATCGCTACTGATGAGAATAGGCGGCGTGGATCTCTACGAACGCGGCAAGCCCTTTTTTATTGGATTAATCGTCGCCCAGGCTGTGAGCACAGCCCTGGTTTTTGCCATCGATTGCGTGTGGTTCCCCGCTCGCGGGCACAATGTACACAATTATTAAAAAGGAAACCCAATGATCGGAGTGGCAATTCAAGGCGCGGGAAATGTATCTACCGAACACATCAAAGCCTATCAGAATAATCCCCATACCCGGGTCGTAGCCATTGGCAGTCGCACAATGGAAAGCGCGAAAAAAAAGGCCATCGCCTGCGGTATAGATTGTGAATTATTCGACTCCTACGACCGCATGCTCGCCCATCCAGGCGTGGATCTGGTATCGATTTGCACACCTCCAGATTTGCACGCATCAGAAACCATCGCAGCAGCCGAGGCCGGCAAACACATTCTGATCGAAAAACCCGTGGCCCTGAATCCAGACGAACTACACGCCATGGATGCTGCGGTTCAAAAAGCCGGGGTAAAAACCGTCGTGAGCTTTGTCCTGCGGTGGAACCCAATGGTGCTGTCCATCAAACAGGCCATTGAAAAAGGATGGGTCGGACAGCCGCTTCTCGTACAGGCCGACTACTGGCACGGCCCAACCCATCAGCACCCCAAAAAATTTGAAAAACCCGGGTGGAATTCCATGACTGCCGGGGCTATTGTACACGGGGGCTGTCACGCAATGGATGCAGCGCGATATGTGCTGGATAATGACCCCATCGTTCAGGTATCCGGAGTATCCGCTCGTAATTCCAGCCATCCCGAAACATATCTCGCAACAACCGCGGCTACGGTACAGTTTAATCGCGGCACCGCGGGAAAAATCTCGGGATCGACCGAATTTTTCATGCCCTATGTATTCAACCTCGAAGTATTCGGCGACGAAGGCGCAATCCGCAACAATCGGTTCTACACAAAACAAATCGTAGGACAACAGGATATGGCTGAAATTCCAACCGTATTGCCAGACAGCGGCGCAGTATCACACCATCCTTTCCAGGAAATGATCGACCATTTCATCGACTGTATCTCGACCGACGCGGAATCCCACGATAATCTATCCGTAGCGGTCAACACCCATCTGGCATGTTTTGCTGCTGAAGCATCTGCGCGGGATCGGGGTACGCCCATTCACCTGAGATAGAAACGGGGAAGACCAAATGCTCAAAATAGGACTCGTCGGCTGTGGAGGACTGGGATCGCGGCACGCCGCCCATGTAGAGAGCATAGAAGGCGCAGAACTGGTGGCAGTTTGCGATTATGAACTCGCTTCGGCAAAGGCTCTATCCGCTAAACTCACATCCCAACCGGCAGTTTACGACGATCATCGAACCATGCTATCGGCGCAATCTCCAGACGCCGTACTGGTAGTAACCCCCAATTTTGTACACAGTCCCATCACAGTCGATGCCGCCAAAGCAGGCGCGCATGTATTTTGCGAAAAACCAATGGCACTCACAACTGAAGATTGCGACGCAATGATTGAAGCGGCTGATCATGCCGGTGTCTTTTTAATGATCGGATATGTGCGGCGATTTCAAAATGCCTACCGCGAAATGAAACAATTGATCGATGAAGGACAAATTGGCGAAGTGCGTATGGCGCATACCGTGCGTTTGGGCACGGGCGCACCTGGAGGCGTAGCGGGATGGCAGTTGGACCGGGAGAGATATGGCGGGCTTTTTTCAATGCACAGCCACGAACTGGATCAACTGACCTGGATGGCTGGCGATGTGCGCGCTGTTCAGGCTGTGATGCGATACGACGATGAGTCAGATAATACTGTAGAAGAAAGTATTTTTATCAATTTGGAATTCTGCTCAGGCGCAATTGGATCTCTGAGCAGCAGTCGAATTTATCCAGGCGGAAGTTATGAACTGGGCGTGGCCGGCACTGAAGGCTCGGTAAAAATCACCAGTGGAACGGGCGCGCAACTCACGCTCAACCGGGTAGGCAAAAAACCCGAACACATGACTCATGAGCGAAACAACGGCCTGCTGGAAGAAATGACCTATTTTTTGCAGTGCATTCGCACAGGCGAACAACCGCAGTCCAACGGCCTCGACGGTCGGCGCACCATTGCGATTTCCCTCGCCGCGCATGAATCTGCGCGAACAGGTCGCAAAGTGGAAGTGCAGGGATATAGCTGATGGAGGCCTCAATGGCAAAATTAGAACAAGTACAGGCATTGACATTCGACTTATTTGGCACGATTTTGGATCTGGGTGGCAGTTTGACACCGTTTATCGACGACATGTTGCGAGAAAAAGGATCCGACACCACAGCAGAACAGTTCTGGCAGCAATGGCGTTATCGCCAGCGATTGGAGCAATTTCAGGACACAATCATGATGCTCGGGCACGGAGGCTACCTGGAGACAGTGCGACGGGCATTTGTATATGTGCTCGCCCTGAATAAAATTGAAATGTCAAAAGAGGAAGTACAGACATTTCTCGCCTGCTGGCAGGAACTGTCACCCTTTCCCGAAGTCAGAGCAGGGCTGGAAAAATTGGGCGCGCGCTACAAACTCGTCGGACTATCCAACGGCGACCCCGCCTTTCTCGATCACCTGGCGAAAAACCGGATCCAATGGAATTTCGACGACGTCATCTCAGTAACGACAATGGGCGCATTCAAGCCACATCCCGCCGTATATCGCCGCGCCGCGCAAATCCTGGGACTGGAAGTAGGCGAATGCATGATGGTATCCGCCAACTCGTTTGATGTGGTGGGTGCCCGCGCCTGCGGTTTGCGAGGTGCTTACGTGAACCGCTATGACCTGCCATACGAAGATTCGCCGTATCGCGCAGATGTAACCGTCGCCAATTTTACAGAATTGGCTGAAGCAATCGCATAAAAGGCCCAATATGGATAAAAACCTCAAAATCACCCTCGGCGTCGAAGAAGAATTCTTTCTCGTTGACCCCAACACCCGCGACCTGCTTGCCGACCCCGACCCGGGCATCCTCACCGTTTGCGAAAAGAACAGCGGACCGCACAAAGTAGTAACAGAATTTCTCCGCTCCCAAATAGAGGCCAATACCCGCGTCTGCACATCAATAGCCGAAGTCCGCACGGCACTGATAGAGACCCGTCGGATAGTCATTGAGGGTGCCGCACAATACGGTGCCGCAGTGATAGCTGCCTCTACTCATCCCTTCGCGTCGTGGTCTGCACAGACGCCCACGCCCAAAGAGCGTTATGAGGAATTTGCAGTCACGTACCAGGAATCCGTACGGCGGTTGCTCATCGGGGGCATGCATATCCACGCCAGCTTCGGCAACCAGGATGAACGCATCCGCGTCATGACCGCACTTCGCCGGTACCTGCCCCTCTTCCACGCGCTATCCACCTCGTCGCCGTTCAGCGGCGGAAACCTCACTGGCTTCAAGTCCTATCGCTTGAACATCTTCAGTGCCCTCCCGCGCACCGGCCTCCCCGGGGCCCTGTATTCTCTTGCCGAATACGAGCAACTCGTAGAAGACTACCAGCGCCTGAACTTCATCGAAGACGGCAGCGAACTCTGGTGGGACATCCGCCCCGGCAACGCTTATCCAACAGTGGAAATACGCATCTGCGACACCTGTTCGCGCGTTGAAGACGCAGTATGCATAGCCGCACTCTACGCATCCCTCATCCGCATGCTGCTGCGACAGGCGCGGGCAGGCACCCTGCCTCCCGAGCCGCGCACCGAAATCATCGCCGAAAATCGCTGGCTTGCACAGCGCTACGGGGTATTTGCGTTCCTGGGTGATACGCACGACGGCGGGCGCATGGACATCGACGACTACGCACGCGGACTAATTGAACAATTAGCCGAAGACGCCCGCGCACTCGGCTGCGAAGACGAATTACACCGCGTATCCGAAATCATCCGCGACGGCAGCAGTGCGGACCGGCAGGTTGACCATTTTCGCATCCGCACCCTGGAAGGTGCCACTGAAATAGAGGCATTGCGCGACGTTGTCGATCTGCTGATTGCCGAAACCCAAGAGGGAATTGATAAAGTCTGAAATAGAGGATCTCATGCAAAAAAACAAACCAAATGTATTATTCATTCTCGCAGACGACCTGGGCTGGCGCGATACGTCCTTATACGGCAGCGCATTTTGCAAAACCCCAAATATCGACGCCCTTGCCAAACGCGGCATGATGTTTACCAATGCGTACGCAGCCAATCCGCTGTGTTCACCCACTCGCGCGAGCATCATGACGGGATTGTGGCCCGCACGCGTGGGCATTACAACACCGGGATGCCATCTGGACCGCATTGTACTCGAATCTTTTTTAAGCGAAAAAGGACCGCCGCACAACAAAGCCCTGGTCGCGCAAAGCGTCACCCGCTTGAGCACAGAATATCAAACCCTATCGTCAGTATTTCGCGATGCGGGATATAAAACCGCACACATCGGGAAATGGCACCTGGGTGCCGAGCCTTATAGCCCGTTTGAACACGGATTCGATATCGATATCCCGCACACACCTGCCCCCAGTCCATTGGCCGATGGCTGGTTTGCGCCGTGGAAAGTCTATCCCAATAAGGGCGAACCCGGCGAGCATCTGGAAGATCGCATGGCACAAGAAGCCATGGAATTTATTCGCGAAAACAAAGACACACCTTTTTATCTCCATTTCTGGCAGTTTTCCGTACATTCACCCTGGCACGCCAAACAGGATGTAATAGAAAAATACGCGCAAAAAGTCGATATCGAAGACCCCCAGCACAATCCCGTTTACGCAGCCATGGTTGAAACAATGGATGACGCGGTAGGACAATTAATTGGAACGCTGGAGGAAGAGGGAATTTTAGACAATACCATCGTGATCTTCTTTTCCGACAACGGCGGAGTACACTGGAGCGCGACAGAAAACGTCCATCCCGATTATGTCGATATACCCATCACGAGCAACGCACCTCTGAGAGGTGGCAAGGCAAATATCTATGAAGGCGGCACCCGCGAACCACTGATTGTCGCGTGGCCCAACCAGATTGAAGCGGGCAGCCGCAACGACCAGGCAATCGTGCAAAGCATCGATTTCTTTCCCACACTGACCGAACTCTGCGGCCTCGACGCCCCTGAATCGGTTGACGGCATCAGTTTTGCACCCGCCCTTCGCGGCGCACCCCTTGCGCGGGACACCATTTTCTGTCACTTCCCGCACTATACGCCAGCAGCAGATGGCCTGCCATCGACTTATGTTCGCAAAGGCGATTGGAAACTCATCCGATTCTATTGCGACAACGACGACCTGAGCGACCGCGTAGAACTCTACAACCTATCGGAAGACATTGGCGAAACAAATAATCTGTCGGACGAATACCCCGATCTGGTCTGCGAATTGGACAAATTGATAGACCAATTCCTGACAGATACCGGCGCTGTGATACCCACGCCCAATCCCGCGTATCGGGAATAAATCTCTGGAGCGAGCACATGACCAATCAATTCAACGGAATATTACGCGCACTCGTCGCCGCGATCATACTCGCCGCACTCAGCACACTGGGCGATTTTTTGTGGGCGCACCACGGGATCAAACACCGCATGTTTGCCGGCATCCTTCACGGCGCACTGTTGTGCCTCTGTTTGGGTGCTGTCCTTGGCTACAGCGGCAAAACAACACAAACGATCTTGTTAGGCGCACTCGGCGGCCTCGCCGTCGGCATATTATCCGCCGGTGGATATTATCTCTTGCGCCCGTTCATTCGCGCTAACGCAATCGTCGTCGCGTGGATGGAATTGTGGATCCTCGCGGCCCTGCTCCACTGGTGGGTGGGCACCATCTCTGAAAACCTGAAGCGCACGCTGTTCCGGGGTATCCTGGCCGCCGTGACTTCCGGGATCGCCTTCTTAATTTTAGGTATATGGACCCGTCACGCACTCGGCGGACCGCATTATCTCTACAAGTTGCTTTCCTGGACCATCGCCTTTTTACCCGGATTTCTCGCACTATTTATAACGCGGAAAAACGACTAACACCCGTGGAGGTCTCTTTTGGTCAAACTCGTCTGTCTCACATTGCCTTACTCAAAATTCTCCCTCGAGAGAGGAATTGAAGGTGTTGCCCGCGCGGGATATTCCTATGTGGGTTTGGGTTGGTCCCACGAAGGCGAAGATACGCTGGGTTTTGATCCCGATGGCCCACTTGTGCATCGAACGAAGACCCTGTGTGAACAAGCGGGTTTAACCCCTGTCGTGATCGGCCTTGGCTCGACCCCGGCAAGAGATAACGCACATTATCTTATGCGCAGAATTGATGTGTGCCGAGCACTCGGCGCCGAGGCGATTCAGCTGGCCGGTGCGGGCGGGTATCGGCGATTTCCCGATGAACCGCTCGCGCCCCAAGTTTTCCAGGCTGCCCACGAAGCATACATCGCAGACATGCAAGAAGCGGGGACCTATGCACAGGAACGAGACATTATCCTCGCCCCCAAACCGCATACGGGCAATACCGCGACCGCAAAACATTTGGCCCGGTTATTACCCGAAATTGACCGACCTTCGGTGCGGGCGTGTTACGACCCGGGAAATGTCCATTTTTACGAAGGGATTTCTCCCGAAGATGATTTTCCCCATATTGCAGACCAGACCTGTAAAATAATTGCCAAAGATCACATCGGCCCGAAAGCAGAAAACAATTTCCCTATTCCCGGCGAAGGGGATGTGGATTTTGAGCGCATCTTTGCCACGGCATTCGAATCGGGCTTTGATGGCCCAGTGGTGGTCGAGCGCGTAAATGGCACGGGTGGCGATTTTACCGCTGAAGAAATCGACATTCGCATCCGACACGCACGCGAGAATGTGATAGATTTACTGAATAGTGCGGGTTTTGCTTTAGATGAGGGATGAACCATGACGCTTAATGAACTGCGCGGAAAAACAGTAGCACTGGCATCCTCGGGAGGATTGGACAGTTGCACCGTGACAAAATGGCTGGCTGACCGCGGCGTAAATGTCGTGAGTTTAACCGCCGATATTGGACAACCCGATGAGGAAAATATCGATGATATATCCAAACGCATGCTGGCTTGTGGTGCGCGTGAAGCCGTGCTGATCGATCTAAAAACCGATCTGGCAGAAGCGGGCATAGCAATGCTGATTGGACAAGCGCGTTACGAAGGCGGATATTGGAATACAACGGGCATTGCGCGCTATGTCACCACGCGGGGATTATTGGAGGAAATGGAACGCCGCAATATCGATGTGCTCGCGCACGGCGCAACTGGCCGCGGCAACGACCAGGTGCGTTTTCAACTCGTCGCCAATATGCTCCAGCCCAGCGTAACCGTGTATGCCCCCTGGCGCGACCCCGCGTTTCTCGACATATTTGGCGGGCGCAAAGAAATGATCGATTTTTGCAATGCATACAACTTGCCGATTACAGCTACGTATGAAAAACCGTATTCTACCGACGCCAATTTTTTGGGCCTCACACACGAAGCGGGCAAACTCGAATACCTCGATGTCGCCGCCGATTTTATCGAACCGGGCATGGGCGTATTTCCCGCGCAAGCGCCGGATAAACCCGAATTGTTCTGCGTCAGAATAGACGCGGGGCGCCCGGTGCAAATCAACGGTTCGGACACCGATATCGCGACCGCAATCCAAAAAGCCAATGAAATTGGCGGGCGAAACGGCGTGGGCATTGGTATTCACACCGTAGAAAACCGCTTTGTCGGCATTAAATCGCGCGGCGTATATGAAAGCCCGGGGCTTTGCCTGCTCGGCGTGTGTTACGAGTTTTTGCTCCAGCAAGTTCTGGACAGACGCGCGCGAAAATTCTACGATTCGATTTCTTCATCCCTCGCCGAACAAATCTATCAGGGATATTACTGCGATTTATCCACTCAAATGATGCAAGGCGCGCTCGCGCCCATAGCAAAATTATTGACTGGCACAATAACAGTCGCCGCATACAAGGGCACAGTATTATTTCAGTCATCGGAAGATGTACCGCACTCGCTCTATTCCGAAGAAACCGCCTCAATGGAAGACATCGGCGACTATGACCACCGCGATTCCGAGGGCTTCTTAAACGTCCTCGGCGTCGGCGCAAAAGCCCAACACGCAGCGGGACAAAGTGCTATTCCTGAGCAAGTCATTCGTCGAGAAGTCTGAATGGGAAGCAGTCCAAGAAGGCCGATACTTTGAACCCGCATGATTGTCAGACAACTGGCGCCGTGGAATGAATAAAGGCCAAGCCCATTAAGGACGATGCTGAAATAAGGAAAGGTGAATAGCCATGTCTGAACAGAAAGCATTTTTAGAGAAATTTCATATTAAAAACTTTCTTAGCTTGCGCGATGTTGAGCTACCGCTAAAGCCTTTGACAGTACTCGTCGGACCCAACGCAAGTGGAAAATCGAATATCTTGAACGCCTTGAACCTTCTCAATGATATGATGAAAGAAGAAGAACTGCCTCCAGTTGAATTTATCCAAAATCGCCTTTGGGCAGGTGAAGCGAGCCATATCACTTTCCAAGTACAGACAAAAGTGAAAGAAACCCTAACTGTGTATGAACTAAAGTTGAAAGCGGAGACTGACAATCCGGTTGTTGCTGAAGAATTATTGGTTAACGATGTAAACGTCATATCAGTTCAGGACGGACAGGGCAAAGTTAAGGATGAAGATGGAAAGAACGAGACGCCATATAAGTCCAATAAACTCGCTTTGAAATCCGCAGGTGATTATGGTGATAAGCCTACAACAAGAGCCTTGACAGAGTTTATTAGGGAGTGGAAATTTTACGACTTTCGACCAGACCTCATACGAGAGCATTTCGAGGTGCTTCCATTATCTTTACTTTTATCAGGAGAGTTGGGGAAATCTCCAAAGCTCGATGATGATGGTTCGATATTATCGGCACTACTCTCGGACTGGTACGAGGATACGCCAGATCGTTTCCAAAGCGTTAGTAACTCTCTCGCTGCTTCTACTAATCTTAGACTGGACCAGTACAAAATTGACGGAGATAACCAGATATGTCTTTTAGAAGGATACGAGAAGTCTATACCTTTAGAGAGAGCATCGGATGGCACATTGCGTCTGGTTGCATATTACATCTTGCTTAACGAATCTGAATTGCCGCCGCTTATTGCCATTGAAGAACCAGAGCGAAACCTACATCCCGGTGCTTTAACGGACATTACAAATGTTCTTGAGCAAATTTCCGAACATTCTCAGGTGATTATCACAACCCATAGCTCTCAACTCCTCGATGCCTTTAATTCTGAGAAATTATCGGATTCGCTCGGTGTTTTACTCTTACAAAACGTTCCCGGACTCGGCACAGAAGTCATCAACCTTGAGGATATCCGCGGTGACCAAGCAGCACTGGATGGTTGGATTACAGATTTCGGCATTGGCAGTGCTATTTTCGATAGCGCATTGCTACAAGACTTGATGGAGGCACCAGGACGTAACAACTCTCTCCGCGAACTGGGAACCGTGCTCGCTAAATTCCAGTGAGTGGAGTAGTTATCGGTCTTAAAAAATTAGCTAATATTTGTTGTTCTTATTTGATAGACTGGATTGCGGCTAAAACCATGCCGCAATGACAAACAAAAATTCTGGATCGCGGCTCACCACCATGCCGCGATGACAGGCAAAACTCTGGATCGCGGCTCAAGCATGCCCCGTAGTGATTCTATACGGGGACCATGCCGCGATGACGGCTCTGTTGAGAGGAAATGTACCATGGCTGAAAAGCTCTGGGGAGGGCGATTTGCGGGATCGACGGAAAAACTAATGGAAAAATTCAATGCATCCATTGGTTTTGATCGGCGTCTGTACAAAATGGACATTGAAGGCAGCCGAGCGCAAGCCCGCGCATTGGCCCGAATGGGTATATTGACAAAACAGGAACTGGAACGCGTACTTGAAGGTCTAAATCGTGTGGAGCGTGAACTCGACGCAGGCACCTTGCCATTGACGGATGATCTGGAAGACATACACACCGCAGTGGAAAAGCGCTTGACGGAATTGGCGGGCGATGCCGGCGCGAAAATTCACACAGGACGCAGTCGCAACGATCAAGTCGCCCTGGACGAGCGTCTATTTTTGCGCGAGGCAATCGCCAATACGATCGCGCAAATCGAGCGGGTAATGGGGGTGGTATTGGATGTTGCCGAAGGGCATATCGATGTCCTGATGCCGGGATATACGCACGTCCAACAGGCACAACCGATCCGGTTCTCGCATTATGCCATGGCCCTGTTCTGGATGTTATCACGCGACCGCTCGCGGTTTGAAGACTGTTGGAAACGCGCAAATGCCATGCCCCTGGGATCGGGCGCACTGGCCGGAAGTGCATATCCCGTTGACCGAGAATTTCTGCGCGAGGAACTGGGGTTTGATCGCATTACTGAAAACAGCATCGATGCAGTCAGTGATCGCGATTATTTTCTGGAGTACTTATCGGCGTCATCCATATTGATGGGGCACTTGAGCCGATTTTGCGAAGATCTGATTATCTGGTCGTCTTCTGAATTTGGATTTGTCGAACTGGCCGACGCCTTCAGCACCGGATCGAGCATGATGCCGCAAAAGAAGAACCCCGATTCACTGGAACTGGTGCGCGGCAAAACAGGGCGCGTGTACGGCAATCTGATGTCTCTGCTCACCGTGATGAAGGGCGTGTCGCTGGCTTATGCCAAAGACATGCAAGAAGACAAAGAACCCGTCTTCGACACCGCAGAAACCGTACAGATGTCCCTGTCTGTCTTCGCAGGTGTATGGCAGACCATGAAAATTAAAGGCGAGCGGATGGCCGATGCCATAGACGGCACCATTTTAGCCACCGACCTGGCCGATTATCTGGTGCGAAAAGGCGTACCTTTTCGCAAATGTCACCGCATCGTTGGGGAACTGGTAAGAACTGCTCTGGCGCGTGGGCAAAAGTTAGAAGAATTGGACATGCAGACATTGCGCGCAGCATCTGAGGTATTCGATACCGATGCGCAAGCAATTTTGTCCGCAGAAGCCAGTACAGCACAGCGCAATCTGGATGGCGGAACAGGACGCGATTCTGTTTTGAGACAGATCGAAGCAGGGCGGCGTTTGCTGACCGATGGAGAGGCGTCTGGATGAAGCGTTTTCACGAGCGGGATGTGCGGCGTTTTTACGATTTACTTCAGCACAAGTCAGATTTGGGCCTCACGCAACTCAATGTCCTGGATGGCGAAAACCTGATAGGCGTGGGACTATTTGACAATGAAGACGATTTTGTATCCGAGTGTTCGCGCTACAATACATTGGGCCTTCTTCAAGCTGGCGTAAACCCCCGGTCGTCACATCTTTTAGATAACTATGGCGGACTGCTAAATCGCATTCGCACGCTATTTAGCGACGTGGTATCCAAAGAGGATATTGCGTGTGTAACAGGTGTTGTCATACCGGAACCCGGCCAAATAACCGAAGCCGCACTGGCATACCAAAACGATGTATCCGTATTGGGAGATGGCGCGTTATTTTTTCCTATGGATAGGGAAATTGCCATCGAAAATGGTCGGCCAAATCGCACGGCAAAACAAATTGCAGAATGGTTTTTGGGAGAGGCGACATTATCCCAAATTGATCTGACCAGTATGGTCCCGATCCCCGGTACATCAGACCCTGAAGGCACCTGGTTTCATCCCCGCCTGCAATTTCGCAAGTATCGTCCGTATATTTTAGATGGCATTTCCGAAGCAATAGTGAACACGGATGAAACGGATGACGCGGATCGACGCGGATGAAAGTCATAAGGGCTGTGTCCTGTGTCTGACCGCTATTGTTTGTTCATATCAGAGGAGATTTTCATGATTAAAAAATCGGTTTCATTCATTACTGCGATGAGCTTTTTACTCTTTTCGGTTTGCCCTGTTCGGGCTGCAGAAAGCGAAAAGAAAACGCAATACGAGCGCGGGATTTACCAATTGGGACATGATGGCTGGGAGATTGTCGATGTGCGACAGGTATCGGGCACGCGCATTGTATTAAGTCCCCGGGTGGGTCCTCAAATCGACTTAGAGGAGAGCAATCGCTACGCTTTGTTTCAGGGAGCAACCATTTATTCTCAAAAAATAGATCTTCCAATCTTGCATCTGGGCGTAGCGGGATTTCAATTTGCCGAATTTATGAAGCAAGACAATGGCAAACTCGCCATTAAAATTCAATATCGGTCAGGCCCTCGCATTGAAACGCAACTGATGAATTTGCAAAGTGAAAATGATCTGCGCCGCTTGAGAGAATACATCGAACACTTCGATGAAATCGTAAAGGGCGAATACGCGATAACTGACTCCTCCAAAATAGACGAGACCTATCCGCAATATACCGAGGATACTATTTCTTTTGAAGAACGCAAGACGCGCTTCCGGGTGCAAACGCGCTTCCCCGGAATGATCACCCTGAAGGATGGTAAAAAAATCAAAGGCGAATTTTTGCCCGCCTATGAAGATGATAACATTTTGATCGAGACGGAATTGAGCGTTCAAAAAGTCGCCATAGATAAAATTCAAAAAGTACAATTCTTTGGAGAACGCGGTTCAGTGGCGATGGAACGGGCAATTTTACAGGGGATTGGAGGAGCCGTAACAGGCGCATTGACCGGGGCACTTGCCGCCTGGCAGACCAATGCCGATGTCAAGGAAACGACAATCTGGGCCGCTGCAATTTTTGGCATCTTCGGTTTTGTAAGCGGACTGGTAATAGGTGCCAAAGCCACGCAAAGCGGCAAGACTTTCACACTGGGTCCTGTTGAGGGTGACAAAAGGAAATAACCCAATGACGATTTTGCCTTATAAGGACAAAACCCCTCACATCGATCCGTCGGCTTATATCGCGCCCGGTGCTGTTGTAATTGGCGACGTGGTAATCGGTGCGTGCGCGAGTATCTGGTTCAATGCCGTGATTCGGGGCGATGTTGAACCCATTGTAATTGGTGAAGGCTCGAATATCCAGGACGGCACTGTGGTGCATACCGACCCGGGCTATCCCTGTAATGTTGGCAAAAATGTAACCGTGGGGCACAATGCGATCTTGCACGGTTGTCGAATAGAACAGGGCGTGACCATTGGAATGGGAGCAACCGTATTGACTGGCTCGGCAGTGGGCGAATCTGCACTGGTAGCTGCTCACGCGCTGATATTGGAAGGTGCTGAGGTCGCGCCGCGCACACTTGTCGCCGGTGTACCCGCCAAACCGCGTCGCACATTGTCAGATGACGAAGTCACACGCTTGTTGAACAATACCAGAAGATATCAGAAACGACGTCTGCTTTATATGGGACAAAACAAATGAGGCATTTTATGCAACGATGGCTTTTGTGTTTTGCATTGCTGGCGTTGTACACGGGATGCGATTCCTCAAATCCCGTGACACCCGCGCCCGAATCACCTGCTGAACAGGTCTATGACCATGTCACTGTGGATGAAGCCAACGCCTATATCGCCGACATCAACCGGGCGTTTTTATCTATTGACGTCTTTTTTGCGGAATACGGCGGCGTAACTGTCGAAGTCACGAATAACTTGATCCCTATCTATTGGTCGCGGCAATTTATAAGCAACATGATCGCGCGGCTTAACGCCATTCAATCTACCCTACACGACATGCGCCCCGCAAATCCGTATCTACTCAGATTGCACACCGAGGAATTTGAAGCCGCTTTCGCAGATTATCTCGATGGGGCCACTTTTCTGCGGCAAAATCTCGATTTTATGACGCCAGCAGTTATAGATGGTCTGAATATGCGCATGGGGGCGGGCAATGTACACATCATCCGCCTGCAGATCTTTCTGCGCGACCTGACCGGCACACCAGTAACCTTCGGCGGCAATCCGCCCGGAGATGGGCAAACTTATGGAGGAACAGGATGAGGTCAGGTAACCACTGTGCCCCACGAATCAAAATAATAAAGGCATAACATGAGCAATACCGCGTATTTTAGATTATTGGGACTATTAATCCTGCTGTGCTCTACGGGCCAGGCCGATGCCCTCTCGCAGTTTGCATTGCTGACTGCCAATCGGTGTGTGAACTGTCACATCACCGCGCAGGGTGGAGCGCAGCGAGACGAATTGGGGCAGTATTCGATGGACGGCGTGGGATTGCTCGCACCCAATTACGTCTTACCGGGCAAAACCGCTTATGCCGATGGCCTGGTACTCATGGGTGCAGATCTCCGCGGACAAATGGCGCGATCACATACATCGCCAGAAGCCGAGCGCAAAGTATTTCCAATGCAAGTCGCGCTATACAGTGTTGTCCGCCCCTCAAATGCCCTGAAGATCGAAGGCTCTTATAATTTTGGTCCAGAGAAATACGCGGGACAGCGCGCGTGGACAGCATCGGCGATTTATCAGCCCAATTACAACTGGCCCGCATTGCGCGTGGGGCATTTTCAGCCATCCATTGGCATGCGGTATGACGACCACACCATGCTCGTGCGCCAAACACCCGACGTTGCCGGAGCCACATCGCTTATCGCGCCCAATTACGCAGAATACGGCGCAGAAGTACACTATTACAAAAAATTGTGGCTATCGCTAACCGCAGGTATTTATTCTGCCCGCGCACTCTCCGAAAATACCGTACAAAACGCCTCCTTGATCGAAGACCGCGACAAACCCTCATTCCTGGGGCGTATAGTATTGTGGCCCAAATTGGTCGAACAAAAAATGAATTTTTATCTGGGAGGATCGTGGCTCAAAAACGGCGACTTTCTGATGACAAATCTCTTTGCAGGCGTCGGATTGCAAGACAAGATCGCCCTCATGGCCGAATATGCCCTATCCGATAAGGATGGCACACGCGAGGCAAAAACCGCCTCGGTTGATATCACGCTTCAAGCAATACCCGGGTGGCTTTTGTTTGCGCGAGGAGAACGCGGTGAAGTAACGCATATCCGCACTTCAACGCGCTCTGTTGATTTGATGACACGGCAAGCTGTATTTGGCATGCAAATTTTTCTAACGCCACAAATTGAACTGCGCCCCGAATATCGCATCCTCGACACAGAGACCTTCCGCTCATCGCGCTACGCGCTGCAATTGCATGTGTTTTATTAACACCTATGTGGAGTAACCCATGTGGAAAATCATCAGCGTAATCGCATTTATACTCGCGATAGGTATAGGTGCAAAGTGGGTAATAGACGGAACACAGATCTTTACAAAGAACAAGCAGCAAGTGGTAGTAGTAGATGAAATGTTTGGTACTGAAAGTGTCGAATGGAAAGAAGGATTCTGGCTGGGATTGGACATAGCGGGACCAACAGCGGGCGTGTTGATCGCGGTGGGTATCTTTGGTTTGTACAAAAGCAGAACCTGAAATTATAACAACTGAACTGCTCAAAGGATCATCTGAGCCGGGCGAGCCCCAGTGCATCATCAAAAGGAGATTTTCCATGAACCGCCCTCGATCAGTTACCCAATGCACCAGCGTGGATCAGTCTGACCGGCGCGTGCCCATTAACCTCCGCCAGTCCGGCGCGACCCCGGTGGAAATGCTCATTTCCACCCGCGTCCGCAAATCGCCGTATTGGCACCTGTCAATGGAAGCCGGGTGCTGGCGTGCCACCGTGTACAACCGCATATACCACCCGCGCGGCTATGTGCGCCCACAAGATGGTGGGGCCATGGCCGAATACGACGCGCTGGTCAATCACGTCTCGCTGTGGAACGTGGCAGTCGAACGCCAGATCCAGGTGAAAGGACCAGACGCTGCCGCCTTTGTCAACTACGTCATCACCCGCGACGCCACCCTCATCAAACCAATGCACGGCAAGTACGTCATCCTCTGCAACGAAGATGGCGGCATACTCAACGACCCGGTGCTGTTGCGTCTCGCCGAGGACGAATACTGGTTTTCACTGGCGGACAGCGATCTGGAACTGTGGTTGCGCGGCGTCAATGTAGGACTACAGCATAACATATCTATCGGCGAGATTGACGTGGCACCCGTACAAATTCAAGGACCGAAATCCGAGGCATTGATGGTCGATCTGTTTGGCGAGCGCGTGCGCGATATTCCGTATTATGGCTTGATGGAAGGAGAAGTGGCCGGACGCCCAGTCGTGGTTTCGCAAACCGGCTTCACCGGCGAGAAGGGCTACGAAATCTACCTCAGAGACGCCACCCTGTACGCCGAAGACCTATGGGACGCGCTGCTCAAAGCCGGCGAGCGGCACCAACTGATGGTCATTGCCCCAGCGCATCATCGGCGCATCGCCGCAGGCATCCTCTCGTGGGGTCAGGACATGGACCAGGAAACCCTGCCGTTCCAGTGCAACCTCGGCTACCAGGTACCCCGCAAAAAAAAGGCCGATTACATCGGCAAACAAAAACTCAACGAGGCACGGGCGGCTATTGAGGCCGGGAGACCGCCATTTCGCAATGTGCTGGTCGGGATCATCTTCGGAGGCATGCCGGTGACAGACTATGCCCACGATTTCTGGCTGATTAGTGCCGCAGAGGGCGACGATCCGCTCGGCTACGTCACCTCGCCGTGGTTTTCGCCCGAGTTGGAAACCAACATCGCGCTGGCTTATGTGCCCTGGGAAATGCGGGCCATCGGAACAGCCCTGAGCGTCCACCTACCCCCCGAATACGGCGACTGCGCGGTGCCCGCCGAGATCGTCGAAGTGCCCTTCCGCCCATCGGTAAACCCCAACATCCGCGAAGTGGCGCGGCGCAAAGGCCGCGATTACGTCAACTAACAGGACGCGCCAATTACTGGATACAAAAATACGCCCTTCAAAAGGAGGGCGTATTATTTTTTTGGCAAAACGCACAAGCGAATCCGTGTCCTTCATACCGTGAACTGGACTGAGAAGCGGCCAGTTGTACCCCGTTCCGTGCCCTTCGTGCTCTTCGTGTCCTTCGTGGATATCTCATGGGGTGGCGGACGGGGACGTGATACCCCTCAACACTTGAGGCGCGTCATCTGCGGATCCCACAAGGGTTCGGCGGCGACCGTAGCTGGGAGATGCTCGCCAAAGTATTCGATCTCCACATGGGTTCCCACGCGGGCGTGTTGCACCGGCAGATAACCGTAGGCGATCCCTCGGTTGATAGAGTAGCCGTAATTGGCACTGGTGACATAACCGCTTATGCGCCCATCAATCCAAATCGGCTCGTTCCCCATCACCACCGCGTTGGGTGCGTCAAGGGTCAGGCAGCAAAGTTTTCGCGCCGGGCCTTGCACACGGGCCCTGGCGAGAGCCTCCCGGCCAATGAAATCCCCCTTCTCCATCCGCACCGCAAAAGAAAGCCCGGCCTCCAGCGGATTGTACTCGGTGTGGAGTTCGTTACCCCAAAGCCGATAGCCCTTTTCGAGCCTCAGGGACTCAAAGGCCCCCAGCCCGGCGGCAATTGCGCCATCAGGCTGCCCAGCTTGCCAAAGTTCATCCCACAGGGCTTGCCCAAACTCGAACGGCGCGTAAAATTCCCAACCGAGTTCGCCGACGTAGGAAATCCGCAAAGCGAGGACCGGAATCGCGCCGATGGAGAGACGCTGCGCGGTCAGGTAGGGAAAACCGCGGTCGGACACATCCGCATCGGTGGTGCGACGCAGCAGTTCGCGTGCCCTGGGACCCCAAACACCTACACAACACCAGCGACTGCTCTCATCGGACAGGACAACTGAGCCATCAGTGGGCATGTAGCGGCGGATCCATGCCTTGTCGCGTTCGGCGGTACTGCCGCCTGTAACGATGAGGAATTGATCTTCGGCAAGGCGTGTTACAGTAAGATCGCACTGGATGCCCCCCTGCGGTGTGAGCATAGAGGTGTAGGTAATGCGGCCCTGGGGTTGGTCCATGCGATTGGCGGCCAAATAGTCCAAAAACGCCAGGGACCCCGGCCCGGATACGCGAAATTTGGCAAACGGAGTCAGATCAAAAAGCCCCACGCGCTCGCGGACAGCGCAGTGCTCTGTGCCGATGATCGGCGACCAAAAACGCGCCGCCCAGCCGCTGCGGGTGTGGCTGTGGTCGGTGGGGACCGCGTTGGTCTCAAACCACCTGGGCCGTTCCCACCCCGCGCTTTCGACAAAGGCGGCCCCCAGTTCCCGATAGCGTTGGTGGTATGGGAGAAGGCGCAGGCCGCGCGGGGCGTCTATCGGCTGGGCCGGGTGAATGATGTCGTAAACCTCGCGGTATTGCTGCGTACTGCGCTGGAAGACGTAGGACGCGGTGCGTTGGAAGGGAAGGAAGCGGGCGAGGTCGGCATAGCGCAGATCCATAGTCGGCTGGCCGTTTGCCATCCACTCGGCGACCGCCTTGCCGACACCGCCAGCATGCGTGATCCACACCGCCTCCGCTGACCAAAACCCCTTGACGTGAGGAGCTTCGCCGAGCACGGGCATTCCGTCTGGCGTAAACAGCAACAGGCCGTTGACCTTGCGGGTCAGCGCGGCGCGGCTGAGTGCAGGCAGCAGTTTGCCGGCCGAAATCATCCCTTCGCGAAAGGCCGCGGCCGACCAGGGCCGCATTGAAGGCATCTCGGGTGCTTGCTCGTGCGACTCAATGTCCTCCGGCTCGACGCGCACAGGCTCGTGGTCGTAGGAGCCGATGATGTAGGCCTGGCCCTCCTGCCGACAGTAGATCGCCCGGTCCTGATGGCGGAGGATGGGGTGCCGGTACTGCATGGTCTCGTCAGCGAGTTCGGGCAGGGGAGCTGTTTCGGCGTACAGGTGGCAAAAAGGCACCAGCGGCAGGGAGACACCGGCCATCTGGCCGATGAGGCGTCCCCATATCCCGGCGGCGCAGACAATGGCCTCGGTGCGGATATACCCGCGATCAGTGTGAACTCCGGACACGCGGCCTCCGACCACCTCAATGCCGGTTACTGTAGTATTTCCATAAAACCTCGCGGCCCCGCCAGCCTGGGCGTGGTCGGCCATGGCCTCGGCCAGTTGCCAGGCCCGTGCAATGCCGTCGCTGGGCGTGTACAGCGCGCCGTAGATCGAGTCCGACAGAAGGGGAATCTTCGCGCGGGCTTCTGCCGGACCGAGCAAGCCGGTATCAATGCCCCAGGTCCGACCAGCCCCGACCTTGCGCTTGAGCTCTTCGAACCGCTCGGGCGTCGTCGCCACCTCCATTCCGCCGATCCCGAACCACAATGGCTCGCCATTGGAGGGACTAAGGCGTTGGTAGAGTTGCACCGTCTCGCGGGCAAAGACCGACATCATGCGTGAGACATTGACCTGGAAAACAAGGCCGGGGGCGTGGGATGTCGAGCCGCCCGTTTTGAACAGCGGACCCTTTTCCAGAACCACAATGTCCTTCCAGCCCAGTTGCCCCAGGTGGTAGGCGACGCTGGTACCGGCAATACCGGCACCGATAATAACGACTCGGGCGTGATGTTGCATTGTAGCCCTTTCGGTGAAGAAATATCAGCGCTGCATAACGCCGCTGATTTTATGACGCACTTGTTTTCTCGACGAGAAACCGCACGACCTGGCCTTCGAGGTCAACCGCATCGCCTTCCACCTCATCTGCGCGAACCAATGTCGTACAGAGCGTCTCACCCATGATATAATCTCGAAACTGATCGAAAGCAGGTGCCACTTCATCTGGCACGCTATATGTCACTGCAATCCGATCTGAAACATCCAGCTCCTTATCCCTGCGGATATTTTGAATAACATGAACAATCTCACGCGCTAGACCTTCGCGCACCAAATCTTCATCCCTATATAAATCCAGCGCCACCGTAATATCGCCTTCATTTGCCACAGGCATATCTTCTTTCTCTTCGCGCTGGATCAAAATATCATCCACCGTGATTTCTAAGCACTCCGCACCATCCAGATCCAATATGTGCGTGTGGCCTTGGCGCAAAGATCGGATTTCTTCAGAGCTTAGACCCGCAATCTTCTCCGCAGCCGCCTTCATATTTTTGCCCAAACGCGGCCCCAACACTCTGAAATTGGCTTTTGCAGAAAGCGTCACGACTTCCTCTTCATTGGCGCGAATATCCACATCTTTCACATTTAACTCATCCGCGATAATATCCTGTAATACCCTGAGGTCTTCGCGCACATCCTCCTGCATGGACACAAGAATCGCTGTACGCAACGGGTGTCGGGTCCTAACATTGGCCTGACTGCGCAAAAACCTGCCCAACCCGACCGCTGTCCGCGTGTGCGCCATCTGCTGCTCGAGCTTTTCGTCAAGATCGGCTTCGATCACATCGGGATAATCGCACAAATGCACGGATTCCGGCATATCGCTCGCTCGCAAATTCCGGTAGATGGTTTCCGTGATAAACGGCGCGAAAGGCGCCAGTGCTTTGACCAGCGTTAAGAGCACATGATAGAGCGTCGCATAAGCAGACAATTTATCGCTATCATTATCGCTCTTCCAGAAACGCCGTCGGCTGCGCCGGATATACCAGTTGGTCATATCGTCGATAAATGTCGCAAATCTCGTAGCCGCTGTTTGCAAATGACACCGATCCAGACCCTGGCGAATATCGCGCACCAGATGATTCAAACGCGCGCGGATCCAGCGATCGAGCGGATGGTCTGACCGTTCCGACGTGGGCTGCCAGTTATCAACACGCGCATAAGTGACGAGAAAACTGTAAGCATTCCACAAAGGTAGCAATACGCTGCGCATCGTCTTTTGAACGCCCTGTTCCGAAAAAGCGAGGTCCTCGCCACGCACCACAGGTGAAGACAACATATTGAGACGCAGGGCATCGGCACCATAAGTATCCATAACATGCATGGGATCGGGATAATTCTTCAATCGCTTGGACATTTTGCGCCCATCTTCGGCTAAAATCATACCGTTGACAACGACATTTTCGAACGGCGGACGGTCAAAAAGAGCAGCACCGAGCACGACAAGCGTATAAAACCAGCCGCGCGTCTGGTCCAATCCCTCAGCGATAAAATCTGCCGGGAAATGCGCGTCCAGCCAATCTTTGTTTTCAAACGGATAATGGCGTTGAGCATAAGGCATAGAACCGCTTTCAAACCAGCAGTCGAGAACTTCGGGCACGCGGGTAAGAGGTCCGGTTTCACCTTCGATAATCACAGGATCTATAAAATGCTTGTGGATATCGTCAAACTTTCCACCCGTGCGCTCTTCGAGATCGCCGATAGAGCCAACACACACAGTCTCACCCGTCTCTTCATTTCGCCACAGGGGAAGCGGACAACCCCAATAGCGATTGCGGGAAATCGCCCAATCTCGCGCATTTTCCAGCCAATTGCCAAAACGCCCCGCTTTGATATGTTCGGGCACCCAGTGGATCTGCGCGTTTGCACGAAGCATCTGGTCTTTAATCTTCTCAATATTGACAAACCACGTCGAAATCGCCCTGTAAATGAGGGGCGACTCACACCGCCAGCAATGGGGATAACTGTGGTGATGTGTAGATCGATGTACGAGTTTGCCCTCTTCCTTTAAGCGATTCACAATATCGCTATCACAGTCCTTGACAAAACGCCCTTCGTAGTCACGCACTTCAGAGGTAAAACGGCATTCTGCATCAATCGGACAGACAGACGGAACGCCGTAAACGCGACCGGCTTCGGCATCGTCTTCGCCAAACCCGGGTGCCGTGTGGACAATACCCGTTCCTTCTTCAGTAGTGACAAATTCGGCTGTGATGATGCGGAACGCCCCCTGAGCGCGCAAATCTTCAAAATAGGGAAAAAGCGGTTCGTATTGCATGTCGAGGAGATCTTTTCCCTTTATAGTCTTAACGATCTCGGGTCTGCTCGAGGGATAATAAGTATCCACACGCGCTTCAGCGAGAACGTACGTCACATCCCCATCTTTGACATACACATAATCCACATCTTCATGCACAGTCAGAGCCAAATTTGACGGCAGTGTCCAGGGCGTTGTCGTCCACGCCAGCAGATATGCATCCGGTTCATCTTTGAGCTTGAACGCAACGGTAATAGCCGGGTCCTGCACAGACTCATAACCCTGATTGGCTTCAAAATTGGACAGAGGTGTCGCATCCTGGGGACAGTAAGGCAAAATTTTGTGTCCCTCATAGATCAAGCCTTTGTCCCAGAGCTGTTTGAACACCCACCAGATGGACTCCATGTAATCGCGGTCCATCGTGCGGTACCCATTTTCAAAATCAACCCAGCGCCCAATGCGTTTGACAAATTGTCGCCATTCGGCAGTATAACGCAAAACAATGCCCCGACAGGCCTCATTGTATTCCGCAATCCCGTATTCCTCAATCTCGCTTTTGCTATTCAAGCCCAATTCCTGGCTGAGTTCGTATTCTACGGGCAACCCGTGGCAGTCCCATCCAAAGACGCGATCTACGTATTTGCCATTCATGGTTTGATAGCGCGGGATCACATCTTTGATCGTCCCGGCCAGCAAGTGTCCGTAATGCGGCAGACCCGTCGCAAAAGGCGGTCCATCGTAAAAAACGTATTCATCGTTATTTTTTCTAATCTCGAGCGATTTTTCAAATGCTCTGATCTCATCCCAAAAAGCAAGCACCTTTTCTTCCTCTTTGGGAAAATTCACATTTGTATCTACTTTTTCAAACATTAAAAACTCCTATCAGGATGGGCAGAGCCTGCACTGGAACGCCTCTATCCAGTGATGAAAGGATAAGCAGAATACCCCCAACCACACCCATTGGATTAGATGCCAAAGATTTATTTTAAAAACTACCCAAACTATTGCAAAAAAAAACCGCCACGGCAAACGCCCCTGGCGGTGTGTCATACAAAAAGTATATAGCTCACGACAAACAACACCCCACAAGCGTCTCCTCAGTGTATATACGTATAACCCCAATGGCACTGCCCGGTGTCAGATAACCTGTCACCTGGGCAGGACCCTTTTTCAGTTGTGAAGATGTTTGATGGGTTGTAGTCATATTCCAATCCTTTTTCCTATCAGCGCGGTTAAAAATAGAAGTTTTGACATTTTGTGTCAAGCATTCACTCTAAAAATCAGCAACTTCCTCTGAGACCAGTGGTCGCCGATCGCTATCACCCTCCGATTTTGTAATTGCCCACGCGAGCCAACTCCATATTCCCAGCGCACCCAATGCGACAAGCGGATACACTGACCCCGGCAATCGTCCAATATTGAAAACCCTGTAAGTAATAGTCCCCGCCAGTGCGATCAATCCCGAAGTCATTCCCTTTGACGCGCGATAACCAAACGCATCAATCACTTCTTTTGCCCGGTACCTCGCATCAAACGAAAGCGGAATATAGAGTAACTCTTTTGCAGCCCGAAACACCGAATAATCCAGCGTCTTAAACACCAGATAGGCCAATGCACCAGTGGTGAGAGTCGGATAGGCCAACAACACCCCACACGTTATCAAATGAATCACCGGAATACCGAGATGAGCAGTTCGCAACGACACAAAGCGCAGCAACAGGGGCGCAACGCCAAACTGAAACACAAATGCACATGCATTCAACAAAGCATAAAAATGCCCCAAATACGCGGTGCGCTCGTCCTGCATCGGCAAAGCCGTTTCCACCAGTCCACTGAACCGCAAATCCAACACCGCCGACACCATCTGCGTGACAAAAATCAATCCCGCGAGATAGCGCAAAGTCGGAATTTCCCGAAACAAACCCAATGCCAGCTTGCCTCGCTTTTCCGACTCTTGAACCGGCACACCCCCCAGGCCATAAGCCCACCACGCCAGAACCGCTGCTGGCAAAAGCGATAGTGCGGCAAAAATCAGCAGATGTTCACTCCCTATCACCTTTGCCGTTTGTCCTACAATCAAACCCCCGCAAATCGCACCCACCGACGCAATACCGCAGATCGGTCCATTGTACTTTCGCCCCTGTTCCTCGCGCAAGACGCTATTGATAAACGACCAGTATTGCTCAATAATCAACACAATATACGCTTCGCGCAGCACATATAACACCCCGACCGCCGGATGAAAACCAGATAAAATCCCCCCATAACACGCCAGAATACCCCCACCCGAAATCACCGACGTCAAAAACAAAGTCTGCCGCGTCCCAAATCGCGACAACAACACCCCATACCCCCAAACCATACCAAACGTCCCCAGAGGCGCCAGCGTCATAACAAAAGGCAAATTGTGCGCTCCATACGCACCGATAAACAACGACGTGGATACACTTCGCACAAACTCATATCCACACAACAAAAAACTCGCAGCAAAACCGACCATCAATGCGCCAGCAACAGGTCGCCTATTTTTTTTGTTTTTTAACATGGAAATACCATTAAGGGATACACACATTCACACACTTATGTCGTCTCGTTAGTATTGACAGGTGTTATATTATCTGTTAAAATTTAGAATTTCAGGGACATAGCATTTGATTACGAAGAACGCGATGTGTGACTTAAAAAATAAATGCGCTATACACCATGTCATGCTGAGGAAGCCGACAGGCTGACGAAGCATCTGTTACCCATGCACACTGTTGAGGCAGTAGATTCTTCGACTCCGCTACGCTCCGCTCAGAATGACAGGGCTCATTTGACCTCTGATCTTGAAGTCACACCTGACGTTACGAAGACTATCATTAGAAGGAGAATATCATGCCCATGAAGAATCCTCCTCATCCCGGTAAATTTATTTTCGAAGAATGCCTTGAGCCGCTTGGCCTGTCAATTACAGAAGCTGCCGAAGGATTAGGTGTAACCCGCACGAGTTTATCTCGGCTAATTCACGGGCACAACGGCATTTCCACGGAAATGGCAGTGCGTCTCTCTAAAGCATTTGGCGGCAGTGCAGAAAGCTGGTTGCGTCAGCAAATAAACTATGATCTGGCCCAGATACAAACAAAAACAAGCGACATAAAGGTTCGCAAGTTTGAACTTGTTTGATGAGGTAAACCAACATAGTTACGCTCGATCTCAATACCACTTCCACCCCAAATCATAAACCAGACCGAGCGTCAGATTCCACCGATTGGCAATGCCATCAATAGGCGTATTGCCAATTCTGTTGACGCGATACAAAAAATTGTTCTGCTGTACAGACAAACTCAACTCGCCAACCAGCGGAAAAGCGAGCGAATTATAATTCTCTAAAGACACCACATGCCGATCTGTAAACCCTGTAAAACTGCGCAACCGCGACCGCAATTTGCCGCTACCCAATGATTGCCGATAGTCCAAATACACTTCCGCCCCTATGTCATTTGCATCAACCCCGTGACAATGCGCCCTTGATCCCGATATGTCTTGCCCGCAATCCGACCTATCCTTTGATTCGCGACCAGTTCGTATCTTTGCCTGAGATCGTTGACCAATTGCTCTACCTCCGGGTCACGCTCCACAGAGCGATCCACCGGAATCTGCTCTGCCGAAACATCCACCACCTTCATATTACCCTGAGTATCCGGCGCAAGGTGTAGCACAACGCGACCAATAGACATCCCATTGCTCGGCGTGACGACCAGTGCCAAACCATTCACCAGACGGATCAGACCCGGCACCCGTAAACCGCGGTCCAGATCGCTAAACCCACCAGCGACAATCAGATCCACCCCCTCAACCTCGCGGGCAAAATTCAGAGCACTCGTTTCATCCATATGCGCCAATACAATAACGCACTGCGCCTTTTTTTCGCGCAACACAACGGCCAATGAATCCACAACTTTTACGGGATCGCCAACCCTCAGACCCGACAGATGCCCTGGGTCAATTTTATGTGCAACCTGCGGACCCAGCACACCTATGATCCCCGCCTGAACACCGCCAGCCACGACCGTAGTATAACCCGGCAAAGGAGGCTTTTCACCATCTTTTCGCACGAGATTCGCCGCCAGCATCGGAAAATCGATTTCCTTTTGCCGCGCTTCCAAAACATCCCATCCCAAAGACAAATCGTGATTCCCCACTGCCATAGCCGCATAATTTGCGCGGTTCATCGCCGCACACATCGTGGCACCCGTGTCAAATCGGGACATCGCATTGGGTCCCAGAGCATCCCCGGCATCCAGAACAATTGCCGGCTCAGAAGTCTGCAATTTGCGAATCAACCCCACGCGCCCAGCCATGCCACCGCGGCCACTTCGCCGCGTCAATTGTCCTGATACATCATTGCTGTGAATCACCGTAAGCCGTATATCTTCAGCAGATAAAGAAGAAGCAAAGAAAAAACAAGCGAGGATACAATAGACTCCCCGCTGCAGCACCGCGCTCATGCATCCTCCCACACAACAGACCAAAATTGCACCTCATCGAGAACTGTACGATATATTGTGTTCATTGTCCAATAGCCACTTCCTTAGATGCTGAAGGTATCCTGCACCACCTTCAACGTATCCGACATCCCTCCCCTCCTTTTTGTTTCTTATTCTATTTCTTTCTCACCATCCGATTGTGTAGCCACACTCATTGGCACAGCACTTCGCACATGCAAATCCCGCTGCGGGAATGGAATAGTAATATCCCGCGTTCTGAATGCCTGAACAATTGCAAAATTCAAATCACTGACCACAAAATATTGACGGGTCGGATCCGCAATCCACACCAGCAAATCAAAATTTAGCGAACTATCGCCAAAGCCCAGGAACTGTATCTGTGGTTCGGGATCGGACAAAACCTCTGGATGCGCCTGCCCTACCTCCAGCAACATCTCTGCGACCAGTTCCACATCGGAACCATAGGACACCCCCACAGATACATGAATACGCACTTTTGAATCTTGAAAACTCCAGTTTATGACATTTTCAGATAGAAAATGCGAATTGGGCACAATAATCGTCACCTTATCCAGGGTCTCAACTTTTGTGCTATATGCATTGACTGCTTGCACACTGCCCTGCACGCCACCCACCTCCACAAAATCTCCCTCCTGCACGGGCCGCTCAAATAACAAAATGAGTCCGCTAATAAAATTGTGGGTAATATTTTGCAGCCCCAAACCAATCCCCACCAACAATACCGCACTGACAGCAGCCAATGTCGTCAGATCAATCCCGGTATATTCTATAGCGATAAATGTGCCGATGCACATGATAATAATGTGCAATACGCGACAGATAGCCGACTGCGAACCATGATTTAGATGTATCTGTTCAAATACGCCACGCCGCAACATGCGCTGCAACAACCGCGATATTCCATACGCGACAAGGATAATCAGCACAGCCGTCAGCAAAATGGCGGGCGTTATTTTTATCTCGCCAAAAGCTACGAGCTGTTTCTCAAATACCGCGCGCAACTCGTCCCAGGTCGTCATGACTGATCCTCCCGAACCAATACAATAAGATCATCCGATTCACTTAGCATATATGGCTCATCATGCGCTGGATTGAGTACAACTCCGCCGTTTTGCAAGCGAATCCCCAGCGCGATTTCGCCCCGACATGCCGCCATCTCTTTGATCTGCCCAAAACTCACATCTTGACCTGCTATGCCGTAATCTGAAACTCGGCGAAAGAAAATCTCTGCACCACCGGCAGCAAACAACTCTTCATAAACAACATTGATCTCCCGACGCAACGCAACTTGTGCCAGCACGTGGCTTGCGATCATTGGCGTAACCAATACCTCGGTATTGTAATCTTCAAACAACGCCACATTGTCGGCATCCATCAAATCGACCAGAATTTCTGGTTTATGGGTGCTCTCCTCCAGTACATTCCTCAGCACCAGATGTACCACAATCGTCCGCGCATCCGACTCTTCCTGTGTCTCTACCCAATCACTGCCCAGGATCACCACATTGTCATACCCACCTGGATCCATTTCTCTTAAATTTGATCGCGAAGTGGGCTCACCTTCGCGATGGGTGACAACCACGCGGCGCGGGTCAATGCCCTTTTGCGCCACTTCAGCTTCTCTCTGTGCCGAGGGTATAAGAGACAAAACCACGACCTCAAACTGTTCGCGCACCTGCCTGCCGAACTCTTTGAGCAAATCCACTGCTTTGTGATTCCATCCCAAAATTAAGACGCGTCGTTTGCCCTTTTCCCTCACATAGGGCACCTCTTGAAATTTACGCGACACGCGTTTTAACTGATAATTTCTCAGGGGTTCACAATTCTCGTATCCCTCTGCCAAAAAGACCAGACGGTCTTCTGATTCCAAAATTAGATCCTCGGGTGGATTGAGCATGGGACAAAACGCCTCACCCTTGGGACGCACCACGCCCAGCAAAACCGCTTTGGGATACGCACCTGATACATCGCCAAAACGAAAACCCGTAAACTGTTCGGAGGTGCGAATATAGACCTCATTGCCAAGCCCGTGCGACAAAATATCGTGGAACACATGCGATAATCCCGGATGACGCACATTTTGCGCCATACATCGCGTAATAAAAACATCGCTCGCCAAAATTTCCAAAACACCCCGATAGGCTCTTTTTGCCATAACCACTTTGTCGGAATCGAAAATTTCTGTCACCAGCAAGGGCAGAACCTCTTTAGCATCCCCTTTTTCACCTTGATTCGATATCGACATCAATGTTTTTATAATGCGCATATCCGATTCATCCGCACTGCCATAAGCAAAATCAGCACCGGGCAAAATAATAGCACTCGCATTTTTGAAATCCACGCGCTCCAAATGTTCTATCCGCAGAGGTATTCCCGACCGAAATGTGATCTTCTTAGGATTCCACAGAGGGCCCAGTGCTCTCCGCAATTCCATTGTGCGCTCCAAACTCACGTCTTCGGAAAGAATCACCACATGTAACCCACGCGCACCGAGCAGTTGCAAAAACCGGCGCACGCGCTCCTCAGCGCGCATCAACTCGCTGACAATTTCGGACGTGCGATTGGTCCATCCCAAAATCAAAATATGATTGCGACGCACAATCGGCGTAAGCCCGCGCTCAAAATTGCGAATCGTCTGATTGAGCCACTGCGTCATAATTGCAATCAACGACCCCATAAAAAGCACATATCCAAGCACCGTCACCACCGTTGAAATCACGCGGCGGGCAAGCCCTTCGTCATCTCCCAAATAACCCGGATCGGTCAAGCGCAAAAATGCCCACCAGATGGCTGTCTCGCGATCATCAAAAGGTGCGTCCGTAGCCTGCACCAGCAAACCACCACCAACGGCGACCAACCCGATTACCGAAGCAATGACCAGCAGATGAAAGTGGACGCCCAGCAGCAACAGTCGCTCAACGCGAAATTTCAGATAATTTTTTACTCGCGCAAACGGGTCAGTAGTTCGCGATCGCAATTTAAAAAAAAGATTTTCCAATACACCCACCTTATCAATCATCAACAACTATAAACCACTCTACTGAATAATTAACAGTAAATAATCTGCAATATATCTCTCTGTCAAGTGTTTGTACACAAAAGCCCTGGACGTTATCTAACGCCCAGGGCTTCTATTCATTTGCTGTCAGCTAAACATTAATTCAATACATAACCTGATGCCTATCTCGCGTAATCAATCGATACCCCAGATATACCAGCACCACGGGGATTGCCACCTTCAATGCAAAAATCAAAATACTAAAAATCGTTCCAATGAGCGCCATCAGCAAGCAAAATGCAACAATCCCGCCGACGACCAGCAGGGCAATGCCAAATAATTTTGCCAACATGATTACTTCCCCTCCTCAGATTCATCATCCTGGCGCACGCTCTGTTTCACTTTTTCCTTCAACACCTGCATCTCAGCTTCAACGCGCTGCTTTCGCTCCAGTTGATCAAACTCTTCTTGCAACTGTGCATCATCCACCATCTCCGCATAAATCTCAGCAGTCGCTTCCTCGCGCGCCACATCCCGAACAAACCGATCATAAGCCGCCACACGCGCATCTTGTCGCATCTCCTGCACCACCACCTGTTTGCGAATCGCCAGCGTGCTTTGTTGCGCGCGGGCAGACGCCAACTTCGCCTTCAGATCTGCGAGTCGCTGCTTCAGCATCGCCGTCACCTCTTCTGCTTCCTCCCGTGCTTTTTGCAGTGTATTGACCGCTTCATCAACCGCCACCTTCTGAACCAGTGCCTTGCGCGCCAGTTCTTCCTCACCGGCAGCCATAGCATCCTCTGCCTTGCGCGCCCACAAAGCCGAATCTTCCCGCTTCTGAGCAATCCGGCGCGCCAGCAACTTCTCATTTGCCATCGCCTGTGCCACGGCAACCACCGCATCATCCAGCGCGTCCTCCATATCCCGAACCATCTGCCGCACCATCTTCTTAGGATCCTCTATCTTATTCAGAACATCGTCAACCTCAGCGCGGACAACATTGCTTATTCTCGAAAAGGTACCCATGGTATATCTCCTTTTGATTTTTGGTTATCGATCATATGCACATCTACCTTTCTGCAATATCTGTGCCAAAACATCCTTCAAGATCTATCTTACTGTTTTTTATATAAATAAAGGTTTTCAAGGCACAAAAAAACCGCCTGTATTGGCAAAATAAACCAACACAGGCGGTTAAATACACCTATGAGAAACTATTTAGAGACTGTTTTAAAACTCATTTTGCCCCTTCTCAGCTATGCGCTATTGCCCTGTCATTCTGAGCGGAGCGCAGCGGAGTCGAAGGAGCGGGGTACAACTGCGTAGCAGTTCATCTCTTACCAACTCAGGTGGAAAAGATGCTTCGGCTACGCTCAGCATGACAAAACGCCGGACATGCGTAACATCAGGTATTAATTTTAAAACAGCTTCTTAAAACCCAAGCCCCACAGTCAACCAGTGATTATCTTGAAAGTACTCGGTTCTGCCATAGGCATAATCCACTTGAAAAGCCATATTGCCCATGGGCACATTGAGACCAAAGCCAAACGTCGGGCCGAGAATATATTCCTTCTTAAACCCGTTGGGCAGGGCATCACCGGTTGGGGAAGTCACATACCCTCCGCGCAACTGAAGTATTTGCTTCATCGAATACTCGACACCAGCCTGATACTCGTCAGTCGCCAGATTATTGTTGCGGAAAGTCGCTGAAAAAGCAGCTGTGCCCAGCGCATCTTCATAGAAAGCATAGGAAAAACCAATTTCTATGGACGTGGGCAACTCAGCGGCTGCCAGTGACGTGCGGAAACTGCGCGATCCGGATTGGGGATCAGCTTCTGGGACCGCATCTTGCAATCTCACCACCCGGTCCAGATCCGGACCATCAAATCGCAGATCGGGACCAAAATTTTGCATGGCAATTCCCAGCGTCAGACCTTTGAGTGCGGTTTTATATTGGAAACCAAAATCAAACGCCAGGCCGTTGGCAGTCTCGCGCTTAATCGCCTCGTGGATGTATTTGATCGTGGTGCCAAACGACACGCGGTCTGTCAACAACTGCGAATACGTAAATGTCACGCACGAAAACCTCGGCGAGAGTATCTCACCCGTGCCTTCGGGCGATTCCTCGGTCGTCACAACAATATCGCCCACCGCAAACACGCGGGCACTGATCCCCACCGAAATATCATCCCGCAGACGCGTGGTAATCGCAAAATAATTCACATTCATATCCGCGATATAATCCAGATATGAAAACACGGCCTCGCGCTTGTGCGTTCCAAATACCAATCCCGAAGGATTCCACTGCAACGCCTCGGCGCCTTTTACATGGGCCATTATTGAGCCCCCAAGTGCTGTACCGCGCGATCCAATTGGAATGCGCAACTCTTGTGCCGCGGCTGTGCCGATACGGCTCTTATCGCCTGCACGGGCATCCTGAGCGATCAATGCCAGCGCGGCAAACAGAAAAATCATCTGCCTGAACATAAGTAATTCCTCCATTCAGCGGTTCGTTAAAATGTGTTCAGCGTCTCAGCTTCCATGAACACCGCGCACTTGATAAAATGCGTACCGATATTTGGCGCGTCAAAATGCGCGATATAAATGCCGCTGGCAACCAGCACGCCCTGATCTGTTTTCAGATCCCAGGTGTCAAACGACAGACCGTTATTGTGGTTAATCGTTCGCACCAGATCGCCCGACAGACTGAAAATTCGGATCGTGCATTGCGCGGGAAGATTGGTAAAACGCATCTGGCGTGAGAGCGAACTAAATTCATAAGATGAACGCCCCAGATACGGATTGGGCACTGCCAGAATTTTTGTCAAATCCTCCACCGCCAACTCTTGATCGCCCCGGATAGCACCCTGCGTTCCAAATGAAAACACATCGTTGGGGCCATTGACGTGATTGGCCAGAATCAAAAACGAATCGCCATCCTGCGGGAACCGATCTGCCACGCGGCGCGCGGCCCAAATGATATACATAATGGGCGGTGCCGGCGCATCATTAATCAAGCCCTGGGACAACTCTGCCACATTGGAATCATCGCCCGGCTCGGTATAATCCCGATCAAAAATGAACAACCACTCGCGCGGTCCACCGCCAGCCAGATTGCTAACAGCGTTGTACCAGCCCGGACCATACGCACCGTTGACCAGGCCGCCGGGTTGGTTATTCTCCAGCCAACCAATTTCGAGGCGGCGATTATTTTCCACATCCCAGGCCGAAAGCGCGATTGGATTGCGTTCCTGATACACATATACACCGGGACCCGATGTATTGATGATATAATGGCTCCAGTCATAAGGTACTTGTGTCGTCGTCTGATCGGCAGGTGCAGGAGGAGGAGCACCTGCGCCGCGCAAATACCGATACCCATAAGACACATTGGGATTGGTCAAGTCAATGGGTTTGTACTGATCTTCGCCCTCATCTTCAATCACACTGGTAAATCGCAATTCCACATTGACCAACTGCGCAGGCGACACACTCGTCGGACCAAACCACATATGGGCAACATCACCCGTCATCGCGCCGTTAAAACCTTCGGCACCCCAGTTGGTATTTGCCCAGGTGTACCAGCGCGCGCCCGACGGAATATCCCAATCTTTGATGCCGAAGGGAGGACCCGTCACGCGCACGAGCAAACCCTCGACAATTGGATTGGTAACCGCATCATTTAGATTTGCGTGCTGCTGCATATCTGAAAGCACGGCCTGACCACTCGACAGATTGATCAGATCCCAAATCGTTCCGGCATCGGTCTCGCGGAAGCGCACTTCGTAAGACGCACCCGTGACCTGTGTATCGTCAACCACCTCCACAGCCACGATACCATCGCTTGAACCCGATGTGTGTTCAACAGTGCTATCCACACCTACAGTAAATCGCGTACCCGCAGTGGGCCCGCGCGGCACAATGCCAGTGGCCGGAATCATCTCATCCGAAAGAGGCTTAAACGTCATGCGCCCATCGGCCAGAGATGAAATGGCTGTCTCGAGTGTCTTGGGCGACCTGCCCTCATTCAACGAATAGGCCGTCACCGCAAAATAATAGGTTTTACCCGTCACCAGCCTACCACCCAAAACCTTATCTTCCTTAAGTTCGATATAGCGCCGAACGCCCGAGTCACCGCCAAATTGCACGGGCGAGTTGACCACCACACCGGCACCTTCATCGAACTGATTATCAAAAATAATGGCCGAGCCATTGACCACGTCATAAGTCGCAAGACGCCGCCACGGTCCAGCGATCGACTCGCCCTGATACACGTTATAGCCTTCGAATGCATAATCGCCCGAGGTAACTTCTGAATCATCTCCCCAGGTCAACTGAACTTTGCCATTGCCCAGGTGATCGCCCGTCACAGCCACCGACACTTTGGGTGCAGGCGGAGGCGATGGCAATGCAAAATTGGCATCAAAAGCCGATTGGGCAAATGTATCGTTAAAACGCGCAGCCGTAATCGACGTGAGCCGATCTTGACCTTGACCGATAATAATGGCACCCACCACTTCCTGTGAATCGCCGGGCGCGAAGGTAAACGGACCCGCCGTGAGCATAAAGCGGCGGTCAGCTGGATTTTCGTCAAGCCAGCCCGTGCCCGCAACCGGATCTCCATCGACCATAAAAGCCTTCACCTGACCCGTAATTGGATCGGTGTGATCGGCCACGCCGCCATCCGGGTCAAGGCCCTTCATGTAGTTATAGGTCTCTTCTGCAGTATGAGGGTCCGTGCCGTTGATGTATTTGTTAAACGACGTCATGGGCAATTCCAGACCGTCATCGCCAATAGGACCTTTAAAAAAGTCATACCCCACGGCCGGAGGTGACGAACCATACTGCGCATCTATGTTTGACCCGTTATAACAAAACCCAAAGCTGGTCTCCACATCGCAGCCCACCAGGTCGTTATCGAACTGACCCAGATCGGGATCAGACCACAGCGACACATAAGTGCTATCGATGGTATTACCACCCTTGTTGATAAGCAAAAATTTGACAAATATCACATTGCCGAGCGGACCCGTGCGGTTGAACGCAAATGTCGTCTGCTGTATTTCAACGCCCAAAGGCGCGGTCTGCATATTGGTGTGGGAACCCGGGTCGGCATCGTTATATACCGCCCATAGGGTCTGATCCCCCAGCACCATCGGCGTACCATCGGGATTGACCGGCGCTCCGTCTTCAACCGGCCACTGCGCGTAATCCGGATTTTCCATGCCATCGCCTTTGTTGATCTTATACACGCGATAGCGGTCGAGTTGCGGGTCGGCGGGTGTGCCGTCGGGCAAAATCGGCCCGGGCGCATACTCAAATGAATACTCGGCAATCGCCACGCGAATCTCTCCATTAACCTTGCCGGCAATCCACGGGCCAGAGGCAAATACCGCGGTTTTACCCGTGCCCTTGGGAAATTCAAGACCCGAAGATCCAGTCGCCAGGTCCCAGGCAAATGATCCCTGGTTTGTCACAAACATTCTGATATTGTTCACATCAATCACCTGGTCATTGCTAATTTTACCCAGCCGCGGCTGTTGCGAGGGCGATGCAGCCAGTGCAATGCCGACCATGCCCGCGCTCATCAAAGCCAGCGTCAGAATATTCAAAAAGCTTTTCATGTTCTAATCTCCCATTTAGAAGCTGAGCGCGAGTCCGAAACGAACCTGTCGCGGCGTGCCAAAGTTGAATGGGCTTTTCTCTTTGAGCTTGTATTTGTCTTCGCCCAGTTGACCAAAGCGCTCCACAAATTTGCGGCCTTCGTCTGTATTCAACCAGCCCGAAGTCATTGGGCTGCCCGTGCTCGAATACACGGGGCTGGTTGCGTTGGCGCGGTTGAGCAAATTGAGCACCCAGACGTACAGATCACCCTGAAGCCCTATAATTTTGAAACGCTTATTCGCCTTCACATCGGTCCTGAATGTCCAGGGACCATAGCTGGAATTCACCGGTCCCGAAGGACGTGACGCCGAAGCCCCTGTGGTCACTTCATTAAACGTGAACGTGGGGGTATAGGGGAACCCACTCCCGGCAGTGAACAACACATTGATCCCGGCATTTGACAATGGCTGACCGCCCAGGAACCTCGGCCCATCTTTATCTACAAAGCGATAGTCAATTGACGCCGAAATTTTGTGGCGTTGATCAAAGTCGAGTGGTGAGGTCGATTTGGGCGGCTCGGTCACGCCGGGTTGGAAGCCCCAGGCGATCCGCCGCTGGGTTTGTGGGGTTGATCCCGTGCCTGTCGCATAAGCGAGAGAATAAGACAGACGTACAGTTGTCCGCCCTGTGCGCCGCATCAACAAACCGAAGTCCAGCCCCTTAATGGTTCCGTAGTCGTTGTTGCGGAACGAGGAAAAGGCCGTGGGATCAGACGGAATTGTCGACACCTGAACGAGGTTTTCCACGGCTTTGTAATAAGCAGTGACATCGACACTGGCATGACCGCCCACCTGCTGTACCACGCCCACTTCGTAAGCCGTGGTTTTTTCCGGCCGGAGATTCGGATTGCCAAAGGCGTAATAATACCCTCCCAGCGGCACTTTGTATTCCAGATAATCCAGGCCCACATACAGGTCTTCCAGCTTGGGTTGCTGGTAAAAAATGCCGTAGTTCATGTGAAACACGGTCTTATCTGTAACGGGAAACCCAACACCCAGGCGCGGGCTGATCTTGTGATACACGCTGTTGCCAGCGAGATCCGATGGATCGAGTGTGGAATCGCCACCCAATGGCACGCCTTCATTGGCCAACACATCGGTACTCGCATTCAAATAATCGTATCGAACACCCGCGTTGATGATCAACCCGTCGTATTCCATCTTGTCCTGTACGTAAAACGAGGCCAAAATGGGTTCTTTTTGCGCGTCGCGGGTCGATTCCAGAGGCTCGACCATCTGATTATTCCAGTCGTACTGATACCCGTAGCGATCTACATCCTGAAAGCCACCCCTGTCGTCTGTGCTGACAAATGGGCCACGGAAGAGCAAAATGGGGGTCAGGTGCCGATAATAACGCAATCGATGCATCTGCACATCAAACCCGAGCTTAAACTGGTGATTGCGGCTGATCTGGCTGGTCAAATCAAAGTCGATAGGCGTGAGATAAAATGAGCTGGTTTGCTCAAAGTCGTCATACACGCGCCCTTCATCGCCTTCAAAAAACGTTATAGAGCGGTCATTGATGGTGTCCGTTGTCTGCGTAATCTCGGTGGAATCCACATCGCCGCGGGCAAACAAACTTTCCGCGTCATAACGCGAATTGCCCTGGGGACGGGCATAGTCGTGCAAATTGTCGAAATGGACCCCGTCGCCCACCTTAAAATTCTGGTCGAACATACTCGTTTGCAAAGTGAAGAAGGTCTTTGCTCCGAGCGTATAGGTCACGCGGGCAAATGCCGAGTTGTTATTTCTTTTGACACGCGGCGCATGCCGCAAATTATAGCGATAGGAGTGAATATAGCTCAAGCGATCCGTTTTTGAGCCTACAATCCCTGCCTTCAGACCGATTTCGTCGGACAACCGATACGCCAGCTTGGCCTGCCAGCCCCATCTTTCGAGCGTATAATGCGGCAATATGCCCTCGCTGAGCAAATCGTACTCTTCCTGTGGCAAAAGATCTTTTTCCCACTCGTGGACTTCCACTCCCCAGCGCGGGCTGCGGTCAAGGCGATCAATGTATTCTCCAGAGACAAAAAACGAAGGCCCGTTCGTCCCGGGAATGAGTGGCCCCCCCAGTGTCGCATCGGTGGTATTATACCCATAAGAAGGCGCACCGGCCCAACTGCGATCATTCATCTCATCGGTGATGTATTCAACAGACCCCGAATAATTCTGCCCGCCTTCGCGCGTCACCACCTTGACAACGCCCGACATCACGCGACCATACTCCGCTTCAAATCCACCCACAATTACAGATACCTGATCAATAGCACCATTGCTCAGGGTCGTGGTCGATGAGCCGAATTGCAAATCCTTCTGCGATACCCCATCGACGATATAGTCAACTTCGGAAAACCGTCCGCCGCGTACATAAATTACGCCGTTCCGAGTCGTCACACCCGCCTGCAAGGACGTGGCCGCTGCATATCCGCGCACAGGCATGTATTCGAGTTCTTCGCTGGTCACGAGGCGCATCGAGCTGGTATTGTCTTTCTGTACCAGCGGGCGCACCGCCACCACTTCGATAGCTTCGGCTTCCAGAGCTTGCGCTGTAAGCACAAAATCTACTTCGGTAGTCAAATCGGGCAACACCTTGATGCCCTTGAACACCACGTCTTGATACCCGATAAAGCTGCATTTTACGTCATACGTGCCTGCTGGCACATTCAAAATCACAAAATTACCTTCGGGATCTGATGTCGCACCAAAGACACTGGACAGGCCCAGAACCACCACATTGGCACCGGGCAATCCGCCACTGCCGTCTTTGTCAACAATCTGACCCGTAATTTTACCCGTCACCCCGGCCATCGCCGACGCGGATAAAAACGACATCGCAACAAGTGCGATTATCCATCTCGTCATGGTCAACTCCCTTCAGAAATAATTTCGAAAACCAGACTTAAAGACGCTCGCGCGCCTCTCATTCATCCCTCCCTCACGTAAACCGTTCTCAGCTATGTCGCTTGCATCACCTCCTTGTTTCCCCGACAACAAGTCATTTACCTCACACCGATGACAGCGATATACCCTGGTGAATGGGCTTTCCCTGTGACCGGCGCACCTGAACGAGTTCGGATACAACACTCACTGCAATTTCTTCGGGCGTATCTGCACCGATATCCAATCCAATCGGCGCGTGAACAGCATCCAATTTTTCTCGCGGAATGCCTTTGGCTTCAAACTCTTTCCACATCAGCGCGATCTTCCGACGGCTGCCAATCATACCAACATACGCCGCAGAGGTATGAATAGCCTGCTCAATAACCGGCTTGTCGTGCTGGTGCCCGCGCGTCACCGCCACCACATAAGACAAATCGTCAATGATTAGATGGTCAAAAGCCGTCTCCATCTCCAGCGTCAGCGTTTCACTCGCCATGGGAAACCGCTCTTTATTGGCAAACATGGGCCGGTCATCAATGACCACAATCCGAAACCCGACCGAATGCGCGATCTGCGCGATGGCAAAGGACACGTGCCCCCCGCCGAACAAAAACAGCGTAGGCTCGGGACAAATAGATTCCAAAAAGACCACAACGGGTTCTGTGCCGATTTCTATGACTTTGAGCAAACTCTCCGGAATCGCCTCAAAAGCCGCCACCTCTTCTCGCACACAGGCTTCAGCAAGGGCATGGCCGAGGCCACCCACTGTTCTGCCATCGGGATGTACCAATAACTTCGCGCCCACCTGATCGCCGCCCGAAACCAGCGTTGCCAACACAGCCGAACCGCGCACTTTGCGAACCCGGGCAATATCGCCGAGCATGTCATCTGCGCGACCGGGCAGCAGCGGTTCGGTAAAAATCTCGACATTGCCGCCGCAATTGAGGCCATTTTCGCCCGCGTGTTTTTCCGTCAAAATAAACTTCTGCAATGTCGGTGCTTCGGTTTCCATCACATGACGGGCTTCGGCCCACACATCGGCTTCCAAACACCCGCCCCCCACCGTACCTATAATTACGCCATCGGGACGCACGAGCATCTTGGCCTTTTTGCTCATCGGCAAAGACCCCTTGCTCGACACAATCGTCGATAAGGCGGCTTTTTCCCCCTGAGAAATTAGGGTCAACGCCTCTTGAAAAACATCTTGACCAGCCATAACATCCCCCTACTTCCAAACAGACCGCAGTGTGCGAGCAAGTTGAATCAAACTCTCCAGATTGTGTGCGGGTAAAAAATAATCCAAATAGGGCAATGCTGTCTTCATCCCCAAACACAGGGGCTGATATCCCGGCGTGCCCAAAAGCGGATTGAGCCACATCAACTTATGCACGCGCTTTCGCAATCGCGCCATCTCTTGCCGCATCAAATCGGGATCGCCCCGGTCCCAGCCATCGCTCACAATAATCATCACAGTGCGCGAATGCAACATATCGCGTGCAAACTGGTCGTTAAACTCGCGCAAACACCCGCCAATATCTGTTCCACCTGCCCAGTCGTGTACTGTATCAGCCACTTCCACGAGCGATTCTTCAATACCTTTTGTTTTCAGCAGTCGCGAAATTGCTGTCATCCGCGTGGAAAACACCCCGACCTCCACATCCCGGATTTCGCGCTTGAGCGCGTAGATAAAGCGGATTAGAAAGCGACTATAACAATCCATAGACCCACTCACATCACACAACAACATCAGCCTGGTCTTTTTAATGCGCCGCCGCTTCATCATCAATTCCACACCATCAGAACCATATATCGCATTGCGCCGCCAGGTGCGCCTGAAATCCAGTTCAGCCCCTCGATTCTCAGGCACGCGCCTGCGACTGCGGCGATTGGCAATAATATTCACAATTTCGTGGATCACCTTTCGGGCCTGCTCAATCTCCCGATCGGACATTGCGGCCAAATCTTTTCCCATCAAAGCCTCATCGGGACTATACCCAACCTCCTCGGATTCGCCTTCCCCCTCGGCCTCTTCCTGCAAATCTGCGGTATCCACCACCTCATTGACATCTGCCTGAACATCGAGGTCCGGATCTCCTCCGGCCTCCGTATCAGTCAGTGTCATATCGTCGGGCAAAATCGGCCGCGCCCAGAAAGCCCTGAAAACTTCGTCAAAAGTCTCCAGATCGTCGTATCGCGACACCAGTGTTGCCCGCGCAGCAGCGTAAAAATCGCTCCGATTGTGCAGGCTGATATGTCGAAAACTATCGCACAAATCGATGAGATTGCCCGCATTGACTTCAACGCCCGCGGTGTGTAATGCCCTTGAAAAACCGACAACTCGTCCCAGCATAGTTCCTGGCATGTGATCTCCTAAACGCCAATTTGCGTGCGTTCTTTTAACAATCGGGCCTTCTCAATCAGTTGTGGCAGGCCGTCTTCCTGAATTTTTTCAATATCTTCTTTATACTTCAAAACACATCCCAATGTCGCATCAACTGTCTGCGGGTTCAATTCTTCAACACGCATAGCCATCAGAGCCAGTGCCCAATCAATCGTTTCGGCAACGCCGGGTTTTTTGTAAAAATCGCGATTGCGCAACAATTGCATAAACCCGCAAACCTGTTGTGCCAATTCGTCTTGCACACCCGCCACACGCGACCGCACAATATCCATTTCTTTGCTAAATGTGGGATAGTCAATCCACAAATACAAACATCGGCGCTTCAGCGCGTCGTGCAATTCGCGCGTTCGATTGGACGTGAGCACGACAAATGGCACTTGCATTGCTTTAATCGCACCAATCTCGGGAATCGTAATCTGGAAATCGGACAACACCTCCAGCAAAAACGCCTCAAACTCTTCATCCGACCGATCCACCTCATCGATCAACAACACCTGTTGCTTTTTTGCGCTGCCCTCAAGAGCCGACAAAAGGGGACGCTTGAGTAAAAAATCTTCGCGAAAAATATTCTGACCAATTTCGGCCTTGTCGATTCCTCGCGCTTCTTCAAGCCTTAACTCCAACATCTGGCGCGGATAATTCCATTCGTACAATGCCGTATTGGCATCAATGCCTTCATAGCACTGCAATCGAATCAACTCGGTACCAAAAATACTGGCCATAACTTTGGCCACTTCTGTTTTTCCAACACCTGGTTCCCCCTCCAGAAAAATCGGTTTGCCAAGTGCCTGCGCCAAAAAAATCGTCGTTGCCAATGTGCGGTCCGTGATATACCCCTGCTCGGCAAACCGCTCCTCAACATCTTCAATAGAATTCAGCATAATAACCTTTCTTTTTCGTACATTTCGCCATACTGCGCCACCCAAATTTGCAATGCCTCTCTGGTCGTGTCAAAAGCCAGATCATTCCAGGGAATATCCCGGGGTACAAATGTAGCCACAGCCTGCGATTCAAAATTGCCCTCCAACTTTCCGCCCACAACCCGTCCAGTATAAACAATCAGCACCACCCGTTCCCCTTCATAAGACAACACACAGAGCAACTCGCCAATCTCAACCTCTAACCCCACTTCCTCGCGGGTTTCGCGCACAGCCGCAACATCGGTTGGCTCGCCCGCATCCACATATCCACCGGGGAACACCCACTTGCCAAACCCGGGGTCAATATTGCGCTTGAGCAAGACAACGCCACCATCGAGAGTCACAATAACCCCGGCCGCTACCTTGGGGTCGAGATAAACCACAAATCCACACGCCGGACAACACGGCCTCTCCCGATCTTCAACTGCTTTTACAACCAGCAAAGTCCCACAGCGCTCGCAAAACCGGGCTTCGGATTTTATGCAACTGGGCAAAGAGATCAACCACCTTATTTTTTAATTGTTATAATATATAGTATTTCCAAAAAATACACAGGTAATAGTTTTGGGTCAACGAAAAAGCCCCGAATTCAAACTCGGGGCAAAAAAAATGGGAACCGGGTCGCGGGCCGGTTCCCAAGAGGGAGAATACGTCGTGCTTTAGGTATAATATCATTGCCGTGTTACAATCGCGTGTCGTTTATGCGACAAAACCGTTAATTACGCGCCTCCGCGCAATTCCTCCTGTTGGTGTCTCACAATGCGCCCTTCTACGAGATAGACGGCATTTTCGGCAATATTGGATGAATGATCGCCAATGCGCTCCAAATGTCGGGACACGAGAATGAGCAAAATTGCCTGATCTACAGTCGCGGGAACACCCGTGTTTAAGTACGTCAACAACTCGCGGAAAATTTGATCGCGCAATGCATCCATTGTATCGTCAATTTTACGCACCTTATTGGCCAATTCCACATCTCGATTGACAAAAGCATCCAGTGCATCCCTGACCATACCCCGTGCCAACTCGGCCATCCGAGGAATATCGATCAGCGGTTTCAATTGCGGCATCTGATTGAGCAAACGGGCGCGTTGCGCGATATTGACCGCCTGATCATTGATGCGCTCGAGATCGTAATTGATCTTCATAATACCCGCCACCAGGCGCAAATCGCCAGCCACCGGTTGCTGTACAGCCAGCAACTTCAAACATTCTTCTTCTATTGCCACTTCCCAATCGTCAATGTAATGCCCACCTTCTTCAACCACATCGGCGAGGTGATTGTCGCGTTCTACAAGCGATTGTACTGCCTGTTCAATCGACTCTTCCACCGCACTGCCCATCTTCAACAACTCACCTTTGAGGTGATCGAGATGCTGGTCAAGAGTACGCTCCATAATAAACACTCCGGTTTTAGCCAAACCGTCCCGTCACATAATCTTCGGTTTGTTCGAGTTGCGGATTGGTAAACATCTCGCTCGTTTCGGCCATCTCAATCAAACGCCCCAAATAGAAAAACGCCGTATAGTCCGAAATGCGCGATGCCTGCTGCATATTGTGTGTTACAATCACGATCGTATATTGCTTTTTGAGCTCTTCAATTGTCTCTTCAATACGTCCTGTCGCAATTGGATCCAGTGCCGAACAGGGTTCATCCATCAAAATCACCGCAGGCTCAACGGCAATTGCACGCGCAATGCACAACCTCTGCTGTTGTCCTCCTGAAAGGCCCAGAGCACTCTCATCGAGCCGGTCTTTTACTTCATCCCAAAGCGCGGCAGCCTGCAAACTGCGTTCCACCACCTCATCGAGCACCGCCCGCCGATTTTCACCTGCAATTCGCAAACCGTAAACGAGATTCTCATAGATCGACTTGGGAAAGGGATTGGACTTTTGAAATACCATCCCGACCTGGCGGCGCAACGAAATCACATCGTATCCAGAGTTGTAAATATCGTCATTGTCAATTTCAACCACACCCTTGATACGCACCGAGTCGATCAAATCGTTCAGCCTATTCATGCACCGCAACAGCGTTGACTTCCCGCACCCCGAAGGACCGATCAAAGCCGTTACCCGATGCTCGGGAATCTGCATGTCAATGTCAAAAAGAGCCTGCGTCTCGCCGTAATATAGGCTCAGATTCGACACGGTGACAATGGGATTCTGAATATCTGGAACAATTGCTTCGGACCGTGTATTTGCAAGTTCTGCTTCAGCCATCGTGATTCCTTTCTCTCACCTATTCAGAACGTCGCGCCACCAAAGCGCTTGCGAAGCCGATTGCGAACCAGAATCGCCACCAGATTCAGAGCCAGCACAATCCCCATCAGCAATAAAGTCGTCGTATATACCATGGGGCGAGCTGCCTCGACATTGGGCGACTGGAAACCCACATCGTAAATGTGGAACCCCAAATGCATAAACTTGCGTTCCAGATGAAAAAAGGGCCAGATACCATCCACGGGCAATGCAGGAGCCAATTTCACAACGCCAGTAATCATAAGCGGAGCCACTTCGCCAGCACCGCGTGCAATCACGAGAATAATCCCCGTGAGAATCCCCGGCAACGCGCCGGGCAAAACCACGCGCAAAATAGTCTGCAATTTGGTCGCTCCCAGTGCCAGCGACCCGGCACGCACATCACTCGGCACAGCAGAAAGCGCTTCTTCGGCTGAAACAATCATCACCGGTACTGTCAGCAATGCCAGGGTCAATGACGCCCACAAAATGCCGCCAGTACCATACGTGGGCGCGGGCAACGCCTCAGAAAAAAAGAACTGATCAATACTTCCGCCAATGCCGTAAACAAAAAATCCCAGTCCAAACATACCAAAAACAATAGACGGGACACCCGCCAGATTATTAACCGCAATGCGAATCACTCTAACCAAGATACCTTGCCTGGCGTATTCGCGCAAATAGAGCGCGGCTAAGATGCCAAATGGAACAGCCGCCAAACTCATCAGAAAAACCATCATAACAGTACCAAAGATCGCGGGAAATACCCCACCTTCTGTATTGGACTCGCGGGGTTCATCAAATAAAAATTCCCCAACACGCGAAAGATAAACGCTCGTTTTTCCCAACATTCCCAGTCGGTTGGGTCGATATGCACGCACGACATCGGCCGTGGCAATCTGCCGCACCTCACCGCCAATTAACCGTACATCTATGCGGTAAATCTCGTTGGCTGCTCGCAACTGCGCCAGTTGGTCGGCCAATCGTTCATAAGCTTCCCAATAGGATCTGCTCTCTCGATCAATCGCATCTATTTCATCGGCATTCCCATCACCAAATTCTATCTCGCGTTTTTTTAGTCGCAGACTTTCAATTTGCCGATTTAAGTCGCCAATCGCATCTTTTTCAATTTGCCGAATCTGTTCGTGCCGTTCTCGGGTTTTATCCAATTGTGCTTGCAGAACATCCCATGTGTTCGACACGCGGTTTTCACCTTCGTACAGCGCTTCGACAAACCCGTAAAAATTACCCCACTCGCGCCGTTCAAAAACCACCGCATCTACGGGATAATCCGTCGATTGAATATCCGATTCATCTATCCATTGAAAATCGCTGCCATACACATCGCGATTGCCCACTTTGAGCTGAATGCGAAATTGCCCAGACCCCGTTCGGTTCGATGCGGGAATCTCCTGTTTGTCCCACCGCTGTCCCATCGCCTTCCGACCATCTTTGAATATTACTGCTTCGATATCCGAGGGCCAAAAAAATCCGGTGCCATTGTACATAACCAGTGCGACCAGCCCTGTAATCATGAGCAAACAAAGCGCCAGCGCGCTACCGGTCAACCAGATAAATGGCACACCTGTTTTCCAGACCTGTGCTGAGGGACCTCTATTCAGTAAATTTTTCACATCCATCTCCAAAACATCAAATCCTGCTATACTTTTCGCGCAAACGCTGCCGCACCACTTCTGCCAGCGTATTCACAAAAAAAGTAATCGCCGCCAGCAAAACCCCTGTTAAAAACAACACGCGATAAAGCGTACCTTCATGGGGTGCTTCGGGTATCTCCACGGCGATATTGGCCGACATCGTGCGCATGCCGTTAAAAATGGTCCAATCCAGAATTGGAGTATTGCCCGTGGCCATCAACACAATCATCGTTTCGCCCACAGCGCGGCCAAAACCGATCATAGTCGCGGAAAAAATACCCGGGCTCGCTGTGGGCAGCACCACGCGGATAGCCGTCTGCCAGGGCGTTGCGCCAAGCGCGAGGGACCCAGCGCGCAAATGCTGTGGCACACTTGACAGGGCATCTTCGCTGATCGTGTAAATAATGGGTACTACGGCAAATCCCATGGCAAACCCCACCACGAGACAATTGCGTTGATCGTAGCGCGTACCCGTTGTGCCGAGCAGCCAGCTTTGAAAATTGCCATCAAACAAAAGCGATTCGGCTGCTGGACCGAGTGCAAACGACAGAAAGAGCGCGAACAACACAATGCCAGTCAACAAAGTTAGAATCAAGTGACCCGGTACTCTGCGTGCAAAATCTTCGGACACCTGCCCCCACGCCCACGCGCATATCACCACGACAACGGGTACACAGGGTAATAACAATAACGCACCAACAATTCTCGTATCCAGAAGCGGTGCCAACCACAAACCAGCTAAAAAGCCCAAAATCACGCTGGGAAGCGAGGCCATCAACTCCACCACGGGTTTGACCAGATTGCGCACGTTGGGAGAGGCAAATTCCGATGTGTAAATCGCTGCCAGAATAGCCAGAGGCAGCGCGAATAACATAGCGTAAATCGTACCCTTAAATGTGCCAAATACCAGGGGTACGATACTCAATTTAGGCTCAAAATCATCTGATCCACCCGTAGATTGCCACACGTATTGAGGCTCCGTATATCCCTCGTACCATACTTTCCCAAAAAGCGTTTGTAACGTTACTTCGGGATGTGGATTTTGGAGGTCGAAATCCGTTATTTGTCCCGACTTACTCACTGTCAAAAAGCCATTTGCTTTTGGCGCGAAAGCCATGGTTTGGATGGAGCCATCAACAGGCAATTGAAAAAACGTTTGTTCCGATGTCATGTGATGCAACGCAACCATCCCCGATACATCGCTCGATAAAAACTGTTTATCGCGAGCAGACGACGCCAGTGCCGTCACCGCCGCTGGATGAGATCGCAAATCGTGGATCTTTTTGAACATCTTTTTATTGTCGCCTTCACCCATCCTGACGGGCATCCATACAGACACACGACCACCCACATCACCCATGAGGAGAGATACATCACCCAGCACAAAATCCAGCGCAGTCACCTCCTGATCGGAGACCCGAAAATAATCCAACATTCTGGGATTGGAACTCGCCCGTCCAATTTCCCATCGAAATACTTCACCGCGATCTGTGCCCACCAGAACATAGCGTCCCGATTTCGCCACAGCACCCACCCTGGCGCGCCCTTTAATCTCAGCGGTCAAATCGTATGTATGAATAGTCGTTTTGCCATCACCTAAAAGACCGCGCTGCCTGTCGGAAATTCCCAAAACGAGTTGCCCGGAATCCGCGATGCCAAGTACTGTGCCTCGAGATTTTCCATCGTGCCGAAATACGAGATGCACAAGAGCTTCATCAGTTAAATCCATCGCCGACTCAACAGAAAAAGACGGTGTCACAATCCGCTTTCCCTCCGCATCGTAATCCACGACAAAATTTACGCGGCAGCCCAGCATTGTACCGTCGTCCAGACCCAGGCCAACATGCTTATTATCCAGAGCGCGATAAGCCGATCGAATACGCCGTCCCTGTAGTTCAGGGGGATACACAGACTTTGTCACAGACTTTGTAGTCATATCCACAAAATCAATCCCCGCTTCATGCACGACAAACATCACAGCTTGATAGGGATCCACCCCCGTACACAGGACGGGCTGACGGTGCGAAAAATCAAAGGTATGCACCCTGGACACACTCGGCTTCAAAAACAGGGGATAGGCCTCCATCAACACAAAAAGAAAAATGCCCAGCACCGACAGGATCACCCCGATGCCCCCAGCAGTGATCACCCACTGCCCAACGCGGTCCATCAGACGTGCCTTTGGCGTGATGCCGGGCAATTGTCGCTTTGATGTTGGTTCCAATGAAAATGCCATAATAAGGAGGTGAAACACAAAGGGTGAAACGTAAGAGACACGGGCGGGGGACTTTCTCTCGCTTCTGGAATGGAAGCTGGGTAGCCCTCTAATGTCTAACGTCTCACCTTTGAAGTTGGGTATTTGAGTGGCTAACTACTGTAATTTTTCAAGTTCTTCTTTAACCACCTGATAGGGCACGGGCATATAGCCATCTTTAACGACAATCTCTTGCCCCTCTTTGGAAAAAATGAACTTACAAAATTCCCGTACAAGCGGATCGAGGGGTTTATTGGGCGCCTTATTGATGTACAAATACAAAAAACGCCCCAGAGGATAAGATCCATCTATCACATTTTCTATGGTGCCCTCTCTAAAGGGTTCGCCCGTTTCCAACGCCAGAGGTACGACGCGCACACCCGATGTCTTGTAACCAATGCCACTATAACCCATGCTGTACCTATCTTCGGCCACGCCCTGCACCACCGACGCAGACCCGGGCTGCTCTTTCACTTCATCTTTGAAATCGCCCTTAAACAGCGCGTGATCTTTGAAAAACCCATAAGTGCCCGACGCGGAATTGCGCCCGTAAAGGCTGAATGCGGCATTTTTCCAATCGCCATCCAAACCCAACTGCCCCCATCTCGCAATATTTTCCTTATACTCACCGCGTCGCGTCTTGGAAAAAATCGCATCTACCTGCTGCAAAGTCAACCCATTAATCGGGTTGTCTTTATTGACAAAAACAGCCAGTGCATCCAGCGAGGTGCGCAACAATGTTGGTGGATATCCAAAATGTTTTTCAAATTTATCAATTTCGGAAGCCTTCATCGGGCGTGACATCGGCCCGAACTGCGCGGTACCTTCAATCAGCGCGGGCGGTGCTGTGCTCGATCCCTTACCCTCAACCTGAATTGTTACATTGGGATAATACTTGCGGAACCCCTCCAGCCACAGCGTCATCAAATTATTCATCGTATCGGAGCCAATGCTGTTGGCACTTCCGGAAATTCCACTCACTTTTTGATACGCGGAAACAGGCGAATCTTGTTGTGCCTGAGCCGCAGCCGGTATCAAAACAGCCATACATGCAATCATACAAATAAATCTGGTCATTCAATCTCCCTTGTGTTATGCAATATAGGATACAAAAAATAAACCTGTATCGCGTTACAATTATGTGACAAAAGCACGACATCTATGTGATAACGTGATGTGTGACTTCAAAACCGCCACATAGTAATACCGATAAACAGATATAAGAAAGTCAAAACCACTGGATTGCGGCTAACACCCTGCCGCAATGACGGCTCTAAAATCCTTGTTTTTCTGACTACTGACCACTGATTGCTTGTTTTCTTCACCATTATTTTAAAGTCACACATGACGTCTATGTGATAATCAAAACTTAACATATAGCGTTAGCCGGGGGATCATCTCAATATCTACATCTGGAGCCTGAAAATTTGTGGCCATCACATTGGGCATAATGTGAATATCCTTTACCGGCTCAATGTCAAGCCCTCCGAGAAAACAATATTCCCCATCGTCGTCAGATTTATCGTCTGGATCAAAGAAATCGCCGCGAGCAAACACCTTTATCTTTTCGCTAAACTGTCCTGCGCCGAACAGTGAAAGCCCCCGCGTCTGTGCGGTATGGTTGCGCCATTGCACAAATCCTTCCAATCCACCGTGAAAATTTTTCTTTTTTAACCCGATAAACGTAGCAAAAGTCGTGCGGTCTCGATTATCTGGGCGTTTTTCCCAATCTACATAAGTCGTCACATTCAGAGTACCAGGCTCAAAATGCAACAGACCGTAAATTTTTTTGTAGTGATCTGACTCGGACTGCTGCCCGCTGCCATTGGCCAGCATAATCTGGGCATTTAACTTTCCAGCTTCATCCAATCGCGCGCGATATGCAATGCCTATATCAGCCGAAGAAGCAATTTTTTTTCGATCCATGAGGGTCTTCTCGACCGAGCGATAACCCCAAACAGACTCCGATACGTTCCATGTTGGCGTACCCGACAGCCCCATATAGATCGCGTGCCCATTTTTGCGATAGCGCAAATACGCGTGCTTTACAAAAGGTTCTATTTTTTGACCACTATTAAATCCCGCATCTTTGGCTTCCAGCCGAACCCGTCCAGAAAAAGCATCACTCCACTTCAGGTCATGGGTGAGATAAATACGTCGAAACCGAAAGCCATTCTCTTCTTCCCCATTTCCTCTGACAATATAATAATCGGCAAACATAACACCCTGGAGCCTGGTATCTACAGCTTCACTCCGTCCCGCCAATACGAAACCCAAACACAACAGTATTCCCCAAATTGTTTTACAAAGGCGCATGTGCTCTCCCTCCGAATTGGTGGATAAACGACGTTCTCCGCGACAAGACATCGCCCTAATGTTACAAATTAGCTCCAAAACGGTTACGCTTTGGTCACAGAATTGTGACAGTTGTGTTACAAATACGCCATTTCCCCATCCTCCAGGGATTTTTCCCACAAATTCAAACTTTTGACCTCTACATATCGCTAGCCCTCTTCTCAAAAGAAAAGGGAACCGCAATCATTGCGTTGTCGCAAAATCGTAACTCATTTGTAACTCTAACTCAACATAGTCAAACTAAATTCACACAAAATTATTTAGGGTGCTTAACTCCTGTCGCGGAACAACAGTTTACACACGCCGAAAGGATACGTCGCATGAAAAGAATATTATTGCTCTTTTTTGCCCTTACTTTCACCAGCATTTCAATCCAGGCACAGGACATGGGTAAAATCCAGGGTGTTGTCGTGGATGCAGAAACAGGAGAACCGCTCATCGGCACCAACATCGTCATCAAAGATGAAACTGGCGTACCAATGTATGGCACCTCCACCGACCTCGATGGTCGCTTTGTCCTCACGGCACCAATAGGCATACACAACGTCGAATTTAGCTACATCTCCTACGCCACTAAAACAGTCACCGGCGTTGAAGTCAAAACCGACGACCCCGCATCACTCAATATATCACTACCCCCCGAAGCCATGCAGGCAGATGAAATAGTCGTCACGGCCAGAGCCGTACAAGACAGCGAAGTATCGATGCTTGGCATACAGCAAAAAGCACCCGTAGTCACGGACGGCATCAGTGCCGAATTGATGAGTCGCTCCTCGTCTTCCGATGCGGGCGACGCACTCAAGCGCGTAACGGGAATCACCATTGTAGATAAATTCGTGTACGTGCGCGGCCTGGGCGAACGCTACAGCAACACGCAGGTCAATGGCGCAGATATTCCCAGCCCCGAGCCAAACAAACGCGTTGTACCCATGGACATCTTCCCCGCTGGCCTTCTGGAAAATATCCAGGTATCCAAAACCTTCTCCCCCGATCAACCGGGAGATTTTTCAGGCGGCTCCGTACAGATCAAAACCCGCGATTTTCCCAGTGAATTTACATTTTCGGTTTCCACATCAGCCGGATATCACAGCCAAACCAGTTTCAAAGATATTCAGACCTACGATGGAGGCTCCTGGGACTTTTTGGGTGTGGATGACGGCACGCGTTCTCTGCCCGAACAGATCAAAACTCAAGCCGCTGAGGAGCCAGTGCGCAAGAGTGGGCGTTTTACCCCAGAAATCGGATTTTCCTCTGAAGAAATCCAGCAATTTGGACAGGCCTTTGCTAACGTATGGCAGCCCAAAACCAGAAGCGCGCCGGTCAATCAGGGCTATAGCATCAGCATTGGCAATGCCATTGGCGGAAGCGAACGGGAACTCGGTTATGTATTCTCATTTACTTATGACAACAGCTTTAACAACAGAAGTGAAAACTGGAACTCCTTCCGCATAACTGCTGATGCATCGGGCGAACAAATACTCACGCCTTTTACCTCATATGAAGTAAACAGCACAACCAACAACATTCTGTGGGGCCTATTGTTCAACAGCAGTCTGCGGATGTCTCCGCTCCACAAAATCAGCTTAAAAACCCTCTTTAATCGCAACACCGACAACGAGGCGCGCACGTACACCGGTTACAATTCCGACCGGGGCACTGACTTGCGCGACTTCCGCTTGCGATTTGTCGAGCGCGGTATTTTCACGGGACAACTGTCGGGAGAGCATCACATTCTCAATTCCAATATCGATTGGTTGTACAGTTTGTCCAAAGCCACGCGCGACGAACCCGATAACCGCGAAGTACTCTACGAAGACCGCAATGGCAATTGGACCTTTTTTGACATCACGCAAAGCGGCAGCCGCTTCTTCTTTGACCTTGTTGACAATGCTCAAAGTGGCAAAATTGATTGGACAATTCCCTTTGCGGGTTTCAATAGCCTCTCTTCTAAAATTAAACTGGGTGGAAAAACGCTCTCCAAAGACCGCACCTTTGACGCCCGCCGATTTCGCTTTGAACAATCCAGCGGCATCCAGCGACATATTGACCTGACACTCGACCCCGAAGAAATTTTTATTTCAGACAATATCGCGCCCGGCCGCTTTGAACTGCGCGAAACCACCCGCAATGTCGATAACTACAGTGCCTCACAGACCACCCGGGCAGCTTACGCGATGACCGACCTCCAGTTATCGGGCCAATGGCGTTTTGTAGGCGGGCTGCGCGTTGAGCAATCCAAACAGGAGCTTACATCCTTTGATCCTTTTAGCACAACTGTTGACCCTATCGAAGTGACCCTGGACAACACAGATCTCCTGCCCGGACTCAATCTGGTCTATAAGCTAAATGACCACACCAATTTCCGTACGGCTTATTCGCGCACACTGGCGCGTCCGGATTTTCGCGAACTCGCGCCTTTTGAATTTACGGACTTTATCGGCGGGCGGGCAGTTTCTGGCAATCCCGAACTCCAGCGCAGTTCCATCGACAATTTTGATTTCCGATTCGAAATGTTTCCGCGCCTGGGCGAACTGGTGGCGATTAGTGCTTTCTACAAAAAATTCCACGATCCCATTGAGCAAATCATTCGCCCCACCGCACAACTCAGCGTCACATTTCAAAATGCCAAAGCAGCAACAAACTACGGTATCGAATTTGAATTTCGGCGCCGCCTCGACATACTATCCCCATCCCTTGAACCACTATCCATCAACACCAATATCACACTGGTCAAATCGCAGATTGAAATCAATCCCGACATTGGTGTGCAGACATCCAACGAACGCGCGCTTCAGGGCCAATCTCCTTACGCAGTCAACGTAACCCTCGGCTACGACAAACTCAATCAAGAGTTTCAAGCCAACTTGCTCTACAATGTATTTGGCAGGCGGATCAGCGAAGTAGGCGCACAGGGGTTGCCCGATGTTTTTGAACAACCCCGGCATCAACTTGACTTCAATATAAAGAAAAAGTTCGGTCACTTCGCATTGAAGGTATCGACGAAAAACGTGCTCGACAGCAAAGTACTCTTTAAGCAAAAGGAAGGCGTTTTCCGAGAATACAAAATCGGGCGCTCCCTTTCGCTTGGCATAAGTTATGAATACTAAGAAGCTGTTTTAAAATTAATACCTGATGTTACGCATGTCCGGCGTTTTGTCATGCTGAGCGTAGCCGAAGCATCTTTTCCACCTGAGTTGGTAAGAGATTCTTCGACTCCGCTACGCTCCGCTCAGAATGACAGGGCAATAGAGCATAGACGGGGAGGGGCAGAATGAGTTTTAAAACAGCTTCTAACTAAAAATTTTCACCCCCGGGCCAAAACAGATCATCGCATTTGGCGTAGTCGCGGACGCCATTTAGCACATTAAGGGTGACAGACAACAAGACAGGATAAGCCCCCATATCCTGTCTATATCCTGTACACCCATCGTTAATACCCGAATCTGCAAAGCTCATCACTCAAAATGAAAGGACACACTTGTGAGACGTTTTTACCGCGTATGCCTCATTCTGGGGTTAACATTTGGTCTGGCAGATTTTGCCCATGCACAAATAGACCCGGCACAAGCTGACTTTGATGGCAATGGAATGGTTGAATTTCCCGACTTTCTCCTGTTTGTCTCTGTTTTCGGCAAGACTTCAGCAGACCCAGATTTTGATAGCAGGATGGACTTTGACGGCAATGGAGCGATTGATTTTCCAGACTTTCTCCTGTTTGTCTCTGTTTTCGGGCAATCATCCGGGATAACCCCTGCAGCTCCTACACTCGCAGTAGAAAGCAACATGTCCATTGCCGTAAGTTGGGCATCTATTGCCAATGCAACAGGTTATAGTGTAGAGCGCAGAATGCAGGGTTTGTCTGACTTCACAACTGTTGCTGAAAATGTGACCGGTACAAGTTATACTGATACCGGTCTGGTTCCCGGAACCGACTATGATTATCGCATTGTGGTCATCAGTGTTGCAGGCTCCTCGGAACCTGGTTCATCTGCTACGGCAATGACCACCCCTTCAGGCATGGCATCTGGTATGCCCGAAGTCCTCACAGGCATGATCACCTCTGATCGCCTCCTCACATCTGACAAATACTATCTTCTATCCGGCGCAGTCTTCATACAAGACGGAGCCACACTCACCATTGAACCCGGTACACAGGTCTTCGGTGAAGGTGCCACAAACGGCACATTCATCGTCGCGCAAGGTGGAAAAATCATCGCCAATGGCCGTGCTGACAGACCAATCGTCTTCACCTCTGATGCATTGGACGGTGAAAAAGACCGCGGCCAGTGGGGTGGCCTCATCATCAATGGCCGCGCACCCGTCAACACAGGTGCTATCGCTCAGGGTGAAGGCGACACAGGATCCTATGGTGGCTCTGACCCAACGGACAACTCAGGCATCCTGCGATACGTGCGCGTCGAATTCGCCGGCATCGAATTCTCTCCAGACAACGAACTCAACGGCATCGCTTTCCAGGGCGTCGGCTCTGGCACAGTCGTTGACTATGTGCAAGTTCACTTTAATCAAGACGACGGCATCGAGTTCTTCGGTGGCACAGTCAATGCCAAGCACCTCTACTGCACGGGCATCCGAGATGATTCCTTCGACTGGACAGACGGATGGACAGGCAAAGGACAATTCTGGGTCGCACAGCAGCGCGGTGACGACGCTGACAACGGCTTTGAATCTGACAACGAAGGCGACAACAACGAAGCCATGCCAAGGTCCAATCCCACCATCTACAATGTGACCCTCGTCGGTGATCCCAATGGTCCCGAATCTGACACAGGACTCTTGCTGCGCGAAGGCACAGCAGCCACATTGCGCAACTTCATCGTAATAGGCTTCAACAAAGGTGGGTTGGACATCGATACTGGCTCCTCAATCCAACTGGCCAACAGTGGTGAATTGTCGGTACAGAACACCATCTTCTACAACAACAAGGTTGGTGGTGCTACTGAAGGTACACCTGGCAACTTTGAAGTTGATAGCGATGATATTGACGAAGCGGCCTGGGCGAGAATGCCATCTTTCAACAATGCCGAAGTCAATCCCATGCTCAGGGCACCCTACAGTACATCTACGCCCGACTTCACACCCGAGGCTAATTCCCCTGCTGTTGACGGCACAGTACCTGTGGCCTCGCCTCCCGACGACGGATTTTTCACACCCGTCAACTTTATCGGTGGCGTTGATCCCATGCGAAATTGGTTGGCTGGCTGGACGACCAGTGAAAGACCTGCAGGTCAGTAAAGTTCACGCAGCAGATCCACAAAAAGGTCGGATGAGCGAAAATTCATCCGACCTTTTTTTCTGGAATCATAGACTTTGAAAATTAAAATTGTTATATTTTTTCAGCTTAAAGAATCACTGATATGAAAGGATTGAAGTATCACATGAAATGTCTTAAACTTATTATCGCATGCTGCACACTTGTCGTGTGCGCCTGCGGTGACGCCACATTGAAACGCGGATATGGCGAAACGCCCGAAAAACTGGGACGCGCCGTTGTGTCGGCACTCAACGCCAAATCAGCCGAAAACCTCTTCCACCTGCGCGTAGATAAAGACCAGTACATCGACGAACTCTGGCCAGAATTTCCATCAAAACACAACAGTTTTACCGCTGAATTTGCCTGGAGCAACCTCAACAAAAGGAATTTGAAAGGCATTCCAAAATGGGTGCAAAATTACGGCGGCAAAAATTACGACTTTGTGCGCATTCGGTTCACCAGGCCCACGCGCGACTACAAAACATTTAAACTGCGTGGAGGCACGGTCCTCACCGTCAAAACGCCCGAAGGCAAAGAACGCGACCTGCACATCCTCGGTTCTGTTGTCGAAAAAGAGCGATACTACCGTTTATTGAGTTATGACGACTAACTTCTCAAAAATCTCTTTTACCGGGCTGATGTGTGCAAGCATCAGCCTATTTTTTTTATTTGGGACAAACTCCTTTGCCCAACTCTATACCCCCGATCGCGTCCCCAAACTTATTGATGATCTACCCGTCTTTTTTAAACCCCTCGAAATTCAACTTCTATCCGACACATCCGATGGCCTTCTCAACTCATTTACACTGCTCGATGCCGGTCTAATTGCTTCTGGCGCCACAACGCCAGTGTCCCTTTCCCAAAATCGCCGCCGCTTCAAATACCTCCAACAACACGCGCTCTTATCCATCCCCTACCTCCTGCACACAGAACACAGAGCAGCCGAAATTTTTTATTATCTTCACCGGCAAATTCTCCGTCAATTTGAAACCCGTCCCGTCACGCTACTCGACCTCTGGACGCGCGGACACTACAACTGTATCACAGCCTCCTATCTCTATTTTATATTCGCCCGTCGCTACGACCTGCCCGTTGCAGTTGTCGAAACCCCGATGCACGCCTACATCCGTCTCAATACCCATCCATCCCTCGTAATTGAACTCACACTTCCCAAACGCGGATTTGGCTTTTCACAGACCCGCGACGACGTGCTTTCAAATCTGCTCAACGCAGGTTTGATTACACCTTATGATCTATCAATATCCGGTATAGATGCTCTATTTAAAGCGTACCGGGAACGCCAACGTATCCTGACACCCGTGCAGATTCTCGCTGTATTTTTCTACAACCGCGCCCTTGCCGCTTATGAACACCGCGATATGCCTTATGCATTCCAATATGCCTTAGCTGCTCACCTCATCCATCCAGAAGATGCGCGATATCGGCGCCTCACCCGCAACTTTGCCCTCGCCTATGCCACAGCCCTTCGCCGCGACGGGGAAACCGAAAGTCTCCAGGCAATAACGGCCTTTCTACAGGACTTTGCACAATAAAAAGCAAACTGATGACCGCTGTTTTCATTTGACAATCTACCCCACATCGCATTATAATACCAGACCTTTAACGCAATTCCGTCGCCTCTTCCCCGGAGTGTGTTATGGACCTCAGCGATACCAGTCTCTATCTCAATAGAGAACTTTCATGGCTGCGTTTCAATCAGCGCGTATTACAAGAAGCCCGCACCTCTGAAAATCCCCTGCTGGAACGGGTCAAATTCCTGGGCATCGTGGCCAACAACCTCGACGAATTTTTTGAAGTGCGCGTAGCGGGACTGCTCCAACAAGTAGAAGCGGGCATTTCCGACTATGGCCCCGATGGCCTCCTGCCCGAGGAACAAATTTCAGCCATAGCAAAAGAAGCTCATCGCATGGTCGATGAGCAATACGCCTGCTGGAATGACGAACTCCTTCCCGCATTGCGCGATGCAGATGTTCACATCCGCACCATCAGCACGCTTTCCGATCGCGAAAAATCCTTCCTCGACGACTATTGCCACGCAGAACTCTACCCGGTTTTAACTCCGCTCACCATCAGCCCTGCACACCCATTGCCACGCTTGATCAACAAAGCCCTTTGCATCGCCCTTTTGCTCAAAAACCGCGAAGGTGAAACACTGCTCGGCGTCGTGCAGGTTCCTCGTCTGTTGCCGCGTCTGATCCGCTTGCCCCGCGAAGAAGACAGCCAGCGCATCGACTTTGTCTTCCTCGCCGATATTGTCCAGGCGCATATTCCCGAACTCTTCCGGGGATATCAAATTCTCGACACAGCCGCTTTTCGAATCACCCGAAACAGCGATCTTTATCTGGACGAAGAAGAAGCCGACGACTTATTACTCGCCATTGAAGACGAATTGCAAAATCGGCGCAAAGGAGATACCGTCCGCCTCGAAATCGAAGCCGATGCGAGCAAGGCACTTGTCAAGCGCTTACAATCGACATACAGTTTAAAAAACAATCAGGTGTATCAGGTCAACGGACCGGTGAATCTCAACCGTTTAATGGGACTTTATAGCGCGACTCCCAGACCCGATTTGAAATACTCACCCTATCACCCGCCCGACCAGACTTATGAAGAAATCGATACCCTCTTTGATCAGATCAGACAAAAAGATATACTGCTTCACCATCCCTACGATGCCTTTACACCCGTTGTTCAATTCGTCAATTCAGCGGCAACCGACCCCGATGTGCTCGCCATCAAACAGACGCTCTATCGCACCAGCGAAGATTCGCCCGTTATCGATGCACTGATTCGCGCAGCAGAGGCGGGCAAAGAAGTAACAGTAGTTGTTGAACTCAAAGCGCGATTTGACGAGGCATCCAATATTCGATGGGCGCGCCGCCTTCAGGATGCGGGTGTATGCGTCGTGTATGGCGTCGTGGGCCTTAAAACGCATTGCAAACTCTCGCTGCTGGTCAGGCGCGAAACCAACAATGGCCTGCGGCGCTATGCCCACATCGGCACGGGCAATTACAATCCCTCAACAGCCCGACTTTATACGGACCTGGGATTGTTCACAGCACGCGAAGACATCACAAATGATGTGGCGGAAATTTTTAACCTGCTCACCACACAATCTGCACATCCCCAGGTCAGCAAATTTCTCATTGCACCCTCTACCATGCTCGATTCCATCCTCAAAAAAATCGACCGCGAAATCCACCATGCCCGCAAAGGACGCACAGCCCGCATTGTTGCGAAAATGAATTCACTTCAAGACCCCAAAGTCATTCGCGCGCTGTATCGCGCATCGCAAAACGGCGTGCAAATTGACCTGATTGTGCGCGGTATATGCTGTCTGCGTGCGGGGGTTCCCGGTATAAGCGACAACATCAGAGTACGCAGCATCATCGGGCGATTTCTGGAACATAGCCGCATCTACTACTTTGAAAATGACGGGAATCCCGATGTGTACATTGGCAGTGCGGATTGGATGCCTCGAAATTTGCGTCGCCGTGTAGAAACGCTTTGCCCCATCGAAGATCCGGACCTGATCGATCGGATAAAATCAGAACTCCTCAGTGCCTGTTTTGCCGACAATGTCAAATCGCGCGAACTCCTGCCCGATGGCACAGACCGTCACATCGCACCCGCTCCAAATGCACCTGCATTCTGCATGCACGACATGCTCATGAATCTGTCTCTGGGCGAACCCGTCGATATCCCCGACTTTTTTGCCCAAACACCACCTTCAATCGAATCGACCGCTGCCACTTAAATGCAGTCCCACCAGACGAGCAACCAGCACCGCCAGATAGGTTTGTCCCCAAACAGCTTCCAAAAGTGCCAGGTTTTTCGCCATCCGGCTCACAGGCGTTATATCTCCATAGCCCAGAGTGGTTATTGTAACAAAAGAAAAATAAATTAGATCTGAAAACTCACCCAGGACATGATCCGAAAACAAAATCGCATCTGGATTAAATAATATCAATGGTTCGGACACTTTTCGATAGATTTTTAACCAGCCAAAAATTCTAAGTTTCTATAAAACAAAGGTTTATAGAATGATCTGTTTTTTTATCAAACTCAGGGTGCAGACCTAAGTTTAAAATAAAACATCTGGCCTCATCTAACTTGTTGATTTCAAAGAACCTTCTACAGCCAAAAACTGTCCGAAGTATTGTAATATCAATGGTTCGGACAGAATTAAGCGGCAATATTGCCATAATTGATGAGATATGTGTATTTGGGTGATTTTTTTATGTGCTTAGGTTCAAGATCAAACATTGAAAAAAACTTTTCGAGGAAAAAAGTGTTGAAATAACAGGCTTTTATGCTGGTCATAGAAAAGGGCTTTGTCGGGGTATCCCAATGGGTTTTCAAGTGCTCTGCTTTGGATAGATTCAGAGTTGTCAAGGATGCATTAAAATGGAAATCAAGGCGTTTTTTGTCTCTCGTCTGAGCATCTGATAGGCCAGTAAACTGTTTGGCATCGCGAAAAATAAATTCAATTTGGAAGCGTGCTTTGTAATAGGTGACCAGGCTTTGGGCATCTAAATGCGGATCGGTAGAAAACAAGATCACATAATTTTTCTTGCTCTTGATCTTCTCATTGACGAGGACGACGACTTTGAGATTTCTCTTGAAACATTGATGATTGAGTATCTTGCTATACGAGGCAATGCCGTCTTTTGTGTGGTGATAGGTAAAGCGCGATAAGTCCTGCCAATCAACTTTGCCGTCGTATGTTTTCTGATTGCCAGAGCCTTTTTCTCGTTTGGGACCTGTATAAAGATAGCGACAGTTGGCATCGCGCCGCAATCTGCCAATTTGGTGGAGGTGGAGGTTGGTCACGCCATTGATGAATTTCTTTTTGGAGAAGAAGCCATCCACACACAGATAGGTTTCATCCTCGTTCAGGTAAGGTTTTATGTCTCGTAAGTGGTGTAAATACTGGTCTATACGGTTTTCATCATCTCCTTGTTGGCTGTTTTCGGCCTCAGGGATGGGGGTGGTTTGTCGAACCGAAAGCGGATAGGCTGTGTTTTTTTCTACATCAACTACTGCCACCCCACAGATTTCTAAGCCTTTTTCTGTTTTGCAATGGCAGCCATTGAAAAAGTAGTCTAATCCATACGTCTTGTTCCCGGACTTGGGGATAAAAGAGGCATCTAAGGCCAGAATACGTGCAGATGCCTGATCCTGGTCTTGATCCTGGTCTTGATCCTGGTCTTGATCTTGGCCTTGATCCTGGTCTTGATCTATACATTCATTGATGATGGCACGGTTGAACCCCATAAAGTTAAAGGATTTGTCAAATTGACGGGCGTATGTGCGCTCACTGTAATGGGAATAGCGTGAAAGGTTGCGAAAATTGATTTTGCCTCGTGCAATGAGTATGGTGGTAAAAAGGGTGATGAGAAACTTTTTTTGGGGTTTGCAAATGTCGAGCCGATTGAGTATCTTTTTTGCCAGTTCCATTGTGCCGTCTCACTTGTTTGGATTGTCTTTGACTCGGAAAATCTTTGACATCCAATCTGCGTGAACGGCACTTTTTTGTCTATGATTTTTTTTAACCTTTCGCAAAAAAACTGTCCGAAGTATTGTAATATCAGAGTTTGATAAAAAAATGCCCACAACAAGCCGCTCAAAAAATAAACGGCTATCCCCCCCTGGATGGTATCTGCTGTGACCGTCGTCTCAGAGAAAATCCTGTGCAAAAAGACCAGAAGGCATATCCCGTAAAACAGTTTATAAACACCCATCTCTGCCATCTCAAGCACTCTGGATACGTCCCCAGACAGACCAATATTCTCGACAATTAAATGAAACCCAAATCCCAGAAACCCGAGCGCCAAACACAACACCAATAGCCCTCTATGAAGGCCCAACGTCCAGAGCACCGCGGCCATAATAGGTAAAAAAAGAAACGGTAAAAAATGCTCTCTCTCGTGCTCTAACAACGGCATTGTAAAAAAAAGCAAAACCACTGAAAGGGCGAGAATAGTGTATTTGTAGCTCGAAAAGCGCTCCCAAAATTTCAAATCTGGACCTTTACTATTTAATCTCTCCACGCCGGTCCTCCATTGCTCCTCTCTCCATTCCCAGCACTATCCACAATCACCTCTTCACGCGCCTGTACCAATTTTGCAACACATCGTACAAATGCGCTTGTTTCTCGGCGTTTGTGGGATCGTTCAGCAGATTATTCATCTCGTAGGGATCATTTTCCAAATCGAACAGATGTGTCGCCTCAAAACCCTCTTTCTCCACCACCAGCTTAAACGCCCCTTCGCGCACCATACACCAGGGCTGCATTTCTGAAAACACCGGTCGTTCTAAGCTTTGCGAAGGGTCGCTCATCAGAGGCGCGAAACTATCGCCCTCTACCGAAGGCTCGGGGGGCTGACCCGCGTAATCTACACAAGTCGCGAAAAAATCCACACCAGATACCAGATCATCCACAACCGCACCTGCTGCACCACCCGGTGCGCGAACAATCAGGGGAATCCGACTCGACTCCTCCCAGGCCTTGCCCTTATTCGTCTCTCCGTGGCTACCCTGCAAATCCCCGTGATCCGACGTAAACATCACCACCGTATTATTCCGCAACCCCATGCGATCCAGCGCATCCATCATCCGCCCCACATTTGCGTCCAACTGCGTCACCATCGCGTAATACGCGCGCAGATATTCATCGAGATCATTGCCATAGCGTTGATAAATCGGATCATTCCCCTGGGGTTTGGGACTCGGCGGGCTATGCGTTCTCGTATAGGGATCAACCTCCTCGCAATTTGGGCGTCGCGCAATGGTCACGCCCCGATACATCTCGTCGTATTCATATCCCGGTTGCTCGGGATAATGCGGATTCTGATAGGACACAAACAGCGCGAAAGGCGCGTTTTCCGCCATCTTCTCCATGCGCTCAATCGCAATATCACTCGTCACATCTGTCCTGTGATGACCGTACCAATGCTCATCACCCGCTTCATCGTAAAATTTCACACTGTGCAAAAAATCATTATAACACTGATACCCGATAAACTCCGTAAAATCCGCCCGCAACTCGGGTGGGATCCACACATTACCCGTTGCGCCCAAATGCCACTTGCCCACCCAACCGGTTCGATACCCCGCGTCATTCAGCGCACCTGCCAGCGTGCGCGTCCCCTCGGGAATATACCGTCCATTGCGCAACGTATCTGTCTGCGATCCATATTGCCCTGAAATGAGCGTCGCGCGAAACGGCGTACAAACCGGCGCATTGGAATAACAATTGCGAAACAAGACCCCTTCTCGCGCCAGCTTATCCAGATTTGGCGTGTGAATATCCTCCGTTCCCATACATCCCATTGCAAAAGCGTGCATCTGATCGGCAAAAAGAAAAAGAATATTCGGTCTATCGCTCATCTCTTGCTCCTTGTGTTAGTGATCAGTGGAACAGATACTTCGGCTCCGTTCCACTCCGCTCAGCATGACAAAAACACCAGACATGCGTAACATCAGTTTTGAATCCTAAAATCGCGATCCTTCAAATTCTCCAAACGGCGACAAAACACCAACACTATCGCCTACTTTCTCCAGCAGATCGCGGTGATCGTCAGTCATGGGAATACCGATCTCGCGGTGCTCTCTTTCCCATTGCCATTCCATACCGCCGGCCAACTCTGCGCGATCGTGTCCCGGCAGGGGTTTTGTGGCGCGCGCCTCGCCGATATAGCGATCTATCTCCCGCTTAAACATCTCGACATCGGCAAATCGCCTCACGTCAAACACCGCAATAAACGCACCTTGATGTGGCGCTGCACCTTTGCCTTCACCGGTAAATTCATACCCTTCATTCCAGATACCTGCCAAAATCCCTCCCATCGCCTGTAGCACAGCCGCCAATCCCAGCCCCTTGAAAACCGCGGCGGGAAATTTTGCGAATGATGCGTCGTCATAAGGTATAAAGTTCGCCGACATATCCATAATTAGAGGGGGTTGTTCGCCAGTGGGCACGGCGATACTAATTGGCGACCCTCCCGACGCGCTCATAACCGTCGCCTCTGGACGCGGGCGATAGCGATGGGAAGACAGAGCCATCCCAATACAATCGCTGGCAAGAGCCATGCGGGAATAATTGCCCGCTGCGCCAAAGTGGAAGTGATTGCGCGTCGTCACAGTACTCACACCCACTTTTAACGCTTTTTCAATCGCCATCTCCGTTCCCCGATGCGATGGGAAATACCCCAACCCACCATCCCCATCCAGTATAGCAGTTGCCTCTGACTCGGACACCACCGTCACATTGGGCCGCGGATTGGTATGCCCATTTTTCATTTCAGATATATAGCTACGCACCTGCCGCGTGCCGTGACTGAACACACAGCGCAAATCATTTGCCGTCAACGTGACCGCCATGTGCTGCGCGTGTTCTTCAGACGTACCCACAGCGAGAAAAAGCGCGCGTACATAAGCTTCCATCACCTCACAAGGCACGCGAATCCCGTGGTCTGGATGTGAATTGAACAATCGCGATGGCATAATTCCTCCACTGACATTTTTCGGCTTCTATCCACTCACGCATGCCATTGTATCTGAGGCATATCGGATTTTGGGGGTGGGGGCCAGTGTTGTCCGCGCTGGCTGGTCAGCCCCCGGTTGGGACCGGGGTGATATGGCTGGTCTGGCAGGCCCACCAATTGTCCATTCTCGACCCATGCCTCATCCTCGCCGTAAAGTTCGCCAATCAAAAGCTCTGTCAACCGCGCCAGAGTCTCGGCATGTCGCGGATCAGACGACAAATCCACGAGTTCCTGAGGATCAGCTTTCAGATCAAAAAGCTGTCGGCAATTTCCCACAGAATAGTAAATCAACTTGTAGCGTCCATCGCAAATCATCCGCGTCGCGTGGGCATCTTCGCCTACCTCGCCGTAAAACCAATCCCGTTTTTGCTCACCAACCATCGACACCCCCTCCACAGTATCGGGAATATCTACACCAGCCAGATCCAACAACGTGGGCATCACATCTTGCCACCCCATTAGGCGATCATCCACGCGGTTGAACCCGACTCGTTCATCGCCAGCAGTCCCCAACAAAATCATCGGAATATTGGCCGAACCCTCGTAGAAAAGACGCTTCGCCAACATATTGTGATTGCCCAACATATCACCGTGATCCGACGTAAAACAAATAATCGTATTGTCGAGCAAACCCTCCTCCCTCAGCGTACCAATCAACACGCGCAGGCTGTGGTCAATATGGGTACACAGGGCATAAAACGCACGCCGCGCCATCTCGATTTGCACTGCACTGTGCTTGTCTCCTCGCGCTGTCATCGATTGAAGACTATAGGGAAGATTTCCAGACTGAACCCAATCGCCCATAAACGGCGTATCAATCTCCATATCCCGATAAAAATCCAGGTACTTTTGCAACGGCACAATCGGCGGATGTGGATGCCGATAAGAAACAAACCAGAACGAAGGGCGCGAGGGATCTCGTCGTTTGATAAATCGCACCATGTTCTGAGTCGCCCAGTTTGTCGCATGAGTTTCATCGGGCAAATGCCAGGGCATCGCGCTATACTCATTATTACTCATACCGTGATTGAAGTGCTCGCCCGCATAGCCCTGATCGCCCAAAAAAAGCTCGTAATCGTCGAGAACCCCATACTGCGTGCGTCCCTCTTCGTCTAAAATCACATCGTCAAACCCAATGCGGTCCCGCTGCGGAAACACATGTAACTTACCCACGGCATACGCCTGATATCCCGCATTGCGAAAAGTCTGCGCCATCGTTGGCATATCGGGCATTTCGAGCGTCTCCTTAAACACCCGATCCCCGTGCGTTCGCGGTGTGGTGCCCGTCATCAACGTGCGCCGCGCCGGAATACACACCGGACATTCGGCATAACAATTGGTAAAACGCACACCACTTCGCGCCAATTCATCCAGCGTCGGCGTCTGAATAACAGGATGACCATCACATCCCAAAAGATGCGCTGGCCAGTGATCTGTCGAAATCAACAAGACGTTCGGTTGTACAGACATAAAATTCCTCGCGTTTTGGTTGGTCACGTAACCCCTTCTCGGCTCTTTGGAGAGCCGTAATACAGAGACTTGACATCGTGCAAAAGGTTCGCTAAGTTCGATTATTAGCTATTTGTTGTCTTTCAAAAATCCGTGTTTTGTGGGAGATTGCCATGGCGACAATTGTTGATGGCAAAAAAAGGATTCCATTTTTGCGGGGCATGCTGGCGCACTATTTAATTGAGCATGGATTCGCATTTCAAGAGGCATACAAATTCGCAGATGGCATCCGTCGGTCACTTCAAAAAGCGAAAGACATCAACGCCGAAGATATGGCCGATCTGGTGCGGAAACAGGTGCAGCGCGAATTTGGAAATCGGATGATTGGCGATGCCATCTTTTGGGAACCCTCATCGCGGCAAATTTTTATCGAAGAAGGCGAAGATAGGGTACTATTTTCCCTGGAGCGACTCGCCGATTCGCTTGAAGCCATTGGGCTGGATCACGATCTCGCACACCAGATTGCCTCGGAGGTCGCACAGAAACTTTTGAGTTCACAAAACAGAGTGATTAAGCGACCACAGCTATTCAAGATAACGCTGAAAAGCTTAAAAGACGGCTATGGCTCTCAGTATGCCAAACGCTATGAGGCATGGTATCAATTTCGCAGGGACCAACAGCACAAACCACTCATTATTCTCATCAGCGGCGCAACTGGGGTGGGCAAAACCTCTGTGGGATTGGCACTGGCCAATCAACTAAAAATTTCGCGCGTTGCATCCACCGATGCCATTCGACAGATTATGCGATTGATGATCTCACCCGAACTGATGCCCGCATTGCACGCCTCTTCATTTTCCGCCTGGCAACATACAGGTGCAGAATTGGGCGATGAGCACCCACCGGTTGTGCAGGCATTTCGCGAACAGGCTGTTCGCGTTGGTGTTGGCGTGAGAGCAATGATTGAGCGCGCCATTGAAGAGCATGTCAACCTGATAATTGACGGCGTGCATCTCCTGCCCGATTTGATCGATTTGAGCACTTATAAAGATCAGGCAACATTTATCTGGATGATCTTGTACTTAGATGACAAAAAGCAATATGCCGAGCGTTTTGAATTTCGCAGTACAGAAGCAATGCAAAGAGCGTCGCATCGCTATGTAGAAAACCTCGATGCCATTTTACAGATTCAACAACATATCTTAGAGGTGGGCGAAGCACATCGCATCATGACTGTTGAGAATGCAAATTTTGATGAAACCGTGCAATCGCTCTCTGCACACATTATGGATGTGTTGCGAAAACACAACTGATGCCCACTCATTTTCTGATAATCACAGCGTATTGAAGCGGGGCATCGCCGATATTTTTTATTCCGTGCAAAATACTGCACTCCAGGTGCATGGCTTCACCTGTATTGACTGGATGTGTTTGATCGCCGTACAGAACTTCGCCATTGCCTTTGATAACGTAGAAAATCTCCCACCCATCGTGCCGGTGTGGCGGGTGGGCGCGCTGACCTGGACCAACTTCTGAAACATGCAAGTGCAGACGGTCGGCATCTGTGCCATCGGTAAATAGAAAACGGGGAATGCCTTTTATATTCGTGCGGGTTTCGACAGACATAGCTGAACTCCTGAAATTAATGGGGATGGTCGTCGCAGTCGGGCCGGTTGGGATCGTCGATAAACGTACCCGTATCGAGATATTCGAGAGCTTTGGTATAACTACGGCGCTCGAGAAAATGTCTGAGTTGTGCCGGCGTATCCCGATCAAGGCTGCGCTGAATATCGTCGAGTTTGAGCAAATGCTCGGCGATATTTTCTTTTTTGTCAATAGCCTCAAACATCTCGATGAGCGTAGATCGAATTTCAGTGGCCTGGCTTACTGTCATGAGGGCCTCCAAAAAAATAGAAGTGTCAAATTATGCAAAAAACGCCCGTCGGGATCAACTGCTACCACAGTTGCACACCAAATGACGGGCGTTTACTTTTTATCTCACAAAGTTACGGATCACTATCTTCCCCAAAGTTGCGGTCGGTCTTTGCAGCCAATGAATCACCTTGCCCACGTCTGAATTGTCGAACTTCGATCCGTGTACATTGAAGTGCGCGTTTTAAGTGGGTCAACGCGCGCTGCGGTTTGGTCTGCGTGCCACAGGTGAACAGGTCAACAGCAGCAAAACCCTGCTCTGGCCATGTGTGGATGGTCAGGTGGCTTTCCTGAATAACCACAACACCCGATACACCGAACGGCGAAAAGTGATGAAACATGCTATTGATCACCGTAGCACCTGCGCGGTGAGCAGCTTCGATCATAACCTTTTCAAGCGCGGTGACATCATTGAGCAAGTTAGCGGAGCAATCGTACAGATCGACGAGCAGATGTTTGCTCAGTGCATGGGACATAGGCTCATTCAAGATAGGATTTTTTCGACGTATTCACGCGCTGCAGCACAAGCCCGGGCTGGTTCACCCCAGGTGACTTTTTCCAATTCGATGACGAGTTCGCCATCATAACCCACGCCCTTGAGAATACAGATAACATCTTCAAAAGGCAAATCGCCCTCGCCAAAAGGCACGGGAGTTTCTCCCTTCTGATCTCTCAGGTGAACAAGGCCAATGCGGTCGGCAAAAGCTTCTGCAAAAGCGCGTACATCAACCCCTGCTGAAAGAAGATGACCCGTATCCATCAACACTTTGGCGCGATCGGGAAGCTCGGGCAAAATGCCCTGATAATCTTCGATATTCTCGAACAAATTCCCCTTGTGATTTCCTATGTTGAGAGTAAAATCGGAAACGCGCCCGAGCACATGATTAATGCCCTTGATAAAATCTTCGCGCGCTTCGTCTGTGCGATCACCGCCTTTGAGATTGGCACACTGTAACCGCAGAGCGCGAGAAAGGTGGATATCCCATTCGACCTGGCGCATATTGTAGCTCAAATCGCGTTCGTTCTTGCTGGAATTGCGTCCTGTGATATTGCGAATATTAAGACCCGTGAGCGTAACGCCCGCATTGTCCAGACGCTCCCGCACCATACGCACCGATGTATCCGCGTGAACGGGCGAACTCTCGCTCCATGTACGAAAAAGTTCAATGCGATTAAAACCCGCATCTGTGGCAACTTTCAGAGCATCGGGCAAAAGTAAATCGGGACAAACAGTGGTGCTAAAAGTAAGTTGCATAAGGTATCTCTTTAAAAAGTTATCAGTAACCAAGTCCACCCTTCCTCACCTCTTGTATCTTTGTGGCTTCGTGTCTTTGTGTGAGGCCCTCTCACATCTCACCTCAGATAAAGCACAACATCATCACCCTCGGCTTCCACGCGATAGGTACGCACGCGCAAATTGTCATCCGTAATCGATTTGCCGGTCTTCAGATCAAACTCCCAGTTGTGCCAGGGGCACTTGATAATTTCGTTTTCGCGTTCATGGCCGATATGGGTCTCACCTTCCCACACGACGAGTGGGCGTATGCGGCCTTTGCAGATCGGACCCAGGCGGTGCGGGCAAATATTGCGCAGGGCATACAGATTGCCATCCACATTGAGAACACCGATCTCCCGGTTATTAACCGTCACAATTTTGCGCTCGCCAGGGGGCAGATCCGCTATTTTCGCTACCCTGTGTTTCGACATTAGAAAAGCCCAAGTACCTCAGCGGCATTCTCGCCCATAATTCGCTTTTTCAGATCGCGATCAATATTGCGAAGGACGTGACCGGGTTCATCCCAGTCCCAATGTGGATAATCACTGGCGAAAACAAGGGTATCTTCGGCGTGCATCCAGCGCAAATACGTCTCCAGATCTTCTTTCCCGCCGGGTATATCGGGCATAGGTTGCGTGCCCAGGCGGATATGCTCGCGAATATATTCGCTGGGCAGGCGTTTGACCCACGGCGTGTAATCGCGCAGCGCGCGCCAATCGAGATCGAGATGCCACATAAGACCCGGCAGCCAGAAAGTATCCATCTCGACAAATATAAAGTGCAAATTCTGGAATTTCTCAAACACGCCCTCCACAACGAGGCTCGTGACATGAGCCTGTGCAATTTGGGGCCGCGCCATGCGCATTTCGAGATAATAGGTGGGATATCCCGCAGCAGTGGGCGGTGCTGCAAGACCTGCGCCTTCAGCCCCAAAATGAACCGAAACGGGCAACCCGTGTCTTTCACAGGCTTCGTAAATAGGATGATAGTGGCGGTTGCCAAAAGGCATGCGAGCACCAGCGGGCATCATAACCTGCACAAAATCCGGATCGGGACCCAGGCGATCGATTTCCTTTACCGCGAGTTGCGGATCTACGGGGCAAATATGAATCGAAGCCCGAAACCTCGGATCGGCACTGATCCAGTGGTCTTTTGTCCAATCGTTAAAAGCACTGCAATAAGCCGATGCGTAATCCGGGTTGTTGTGAACAGCTGCTGCATAAGGTCCACCCGTGAGAACCGCATAATCTATATCATAGGCATTGAGGTGCTTCTCAATACAAACTTGCGGCTGATGGGAGGGATTTTGCTTTGGATCTTCCCACAGATCTTTTCGCGCACCGCCTCCCGGCATATTGGTGTACCCGAGCCTGGGCATCATCGTACCAAAATCTTTGATATACTCGACAAAGTGACGCGGCATATAGGGATATAGCGCATCGCCCTTGCCCGGAGAATGGTGTACATCGCAATCTACAATTTTGAATTTTGTAAGAGCATTAGCCCTGCCATTTGTGCGTGGAGCAGTTTCTGTAGCAGACATTGCAGCCTCCTATGTGATGGTCAGGAGAATAGATTACTTCCTTTTCAATGTCAAGTCAAACAATATCAAACGTACGCGCTACCACCCAATCGGGTCGGGGATTATCCACCTCACGAGGCTTATTGGAAATGGCATTGTACGCAATAATAAAGGTCTTGCGGGGCAATGGCGACATATTGTGACCAGAGCCATGCACAATATTGCAATCAAAAAACAGCACATCGCCCGGTTTTCCCGTGATGTGCTCAATATCTTCTTCGCAGATTTTTTCTTTCAGAGTACCTGTATCAATACACCACTGCTTATAGCTCGTCGTAACCGTGTCCGCATAGTGCTCCTGACGTTCCCATTTATGGGACCCCGATACCACCATCAAACAACCGTTGTTGAGCGTAGCCTGATCGAGAAAAACCATAGCGGAGACGAGACGCGGATCAACCCCATCCCACATCCAGTACCCATAGTCCTGATGCCACAACCAGACCGTACCCTCAAAAGCATCCTTGACATTGAGTTTCGAGTGCCAGACATACACGTCATCTTTGAGAATCTGCCGAACGGGATGCAGGATTTTCGGATGACTGATGAGACACTGAAAGGTATCAACGCTCCGATGGGCGAGATAAACCTGACGCACAGCACCACCGCGTTCGCGTTCGCGATGCAACCCGTCGTTCTCTCCATTGAGCAAAAGCGGAACATCGCTATTGAGTGCATCGACCTCGTCGGCTGAGAGCAGACCTGGCATAAAAAGATAACCCTGTTCATCGTATTGTGCGAGTTGTTCATCTGTCCATTTCATGAGTAGCTCCTGAGTATTGTTAATTCCCAGCCACGCGTATCCGAAGCATTTGAGAACCTTCCAAAAATAAATCGACATCTTTCTCCATAGAAACAGGTGCAGTCGCGGACTGAAGACCGAGAAAATCAAGCGGCAAATTGCTTGGAAAATTGTCTGGCAAACTATCGCGCAACGCCTGTTCTTCAGCTGGAATATCAGATGTCAAACGCGCCTTTAAGATGACATTTTCATCTATTCCATTCACGCGGGCAAAAAAATCTTCGAGCGTTTCATCGCTCCCCAAAAAATCAAACAGCCCCCCAAAAGGATCGCTACTTTCTCCAGCAAAACCTGCCCCTAATGTTGCGACAGAACCCACTTCGAGCTGATAAACACCCACAGGAAGCGTATCGGGTATGCTAAATGCCATCTCGATTTCCCTGTCCTCACGTCGCCCCACGCGTAGCGAAGTCCTGATAGACAATGTGCTCCCAGCACTGATAACCGTATCCGCAGCAACGCCTACTATTTTTCCAAAACGAGATTCGGACAGCATATCAATATAGATCTCGGCCTCGCGCATCTGCAAGACGTAATCATTTCTTGTCATAAGTTGCGAGAGTATCCCTCCCAGATCGGCAGAGGCATTAAAAATTAAAGACAAAAGCTGCCCTTCTGGCTCTGCATAGAGGCGGGAGCGAGCCAGTATTGAATCTGTTTCAACAAAAGAAATATCCGTCCTGACGCGCACACTGTGATTCGATTCGTTTTCAACTCGGTTAAGCAAAGGTGAGGCCAAAGCCAGCGCAACAAGACCAGCCGTGGTAGATGGTTCAACTGTTGCCAACCTGTGCGTAAGCTCAAGCACATTTCCTGAAGAAAACGTATATACGCTCTTGAGAGGTATCAATTTTGGCCCCTCGCCGAGCATACCGCGAACCGCGGGCAAACGGTCTTCGGTCAGTGTTCCCCGCACCGTTGGATTCAGCGTTGCAAACTTAAACGGCGCAGAGAGATTGGATATTGGACCGAGCACTACTGCTTCTATAATAGGCAGTTCTACCGCACCCGAACCGGACATTGGATGCCCAAAACCATATATCCGATTGCCATCGATATATGATATAGTTCCCAACGAAGCGATCGTAACCTCACCCAGCATCAAACCAACAGCCAGTGGCCTACCCGCCTCAAAACTATCCTGATTTTGCGCGGCTCTTCCGGCTGGCGTCAACTCACTCTGAAAGGGCAAATCATCTAACTCGTATGCAGGATTGAATCCCGTACCCAACAAGGGAATAGTCAGAGGTGTAATACCATTCTCTTCCCAGGTGGCCGCGCTCTTAGCCAATGGCATCGCTCCCCGATTGCCAATCACCCATTCTATCGGTGTTGCAAAAAAATAGTACGGCGGGCTATCTTGTTGATTAAAACCATAAGCAATAGCGCCCCATGTGCCTTGTTCAGTGAAAATGGGAGAACCACTCATACCCTGGGCAATTCCCCCGAGCTGTATCAAAACGGGGTCGGAGGCTTCAACCATATAAACAGGCATTGGCGGCAAAAAATCGTCAACCACCTGTATGAATGTCATTTCGAGATCTGCAAGCTGTCCACTGGCAAATTCGGTCCGCATAAATACGGGCGTACCCGGTGCCATAGAACGAACCGAATCAACCGAAACAATGGATGAAAGAGGCCATGGTTGTAATTCCCCTGTTGGGCGCACAACATCGTCTTCTGGAGCCGTTGGCGAAGAATCATCGCCACACCCCCATACACATATAGCGAGCACAAACAGCAATAACCGGACTAACAAGACGCCCTCCTTTATCCCCTCACCTTTTACTGAACGAGTTTTATTTCAAATAATTTGGGCCACCACTTGCCCGTAACAAAAATGCGGTCAGTCGCGGCATCGTAGGCAATGCCATTGAGCACATCAACGCGATGGTGCAAACGATCAGCCGGAGATAAAATGCCCTTGAGATTAATCCATCCCGTAACCCTACCACTTTTGGGATCGATACGGGCAATGCGATCGGTTTGCCATACATTGGCGAAAATCTGTCCCTTGATATATTCAAGCTCGTTGAGATAATGAACAGGACCCGTGTTATCGGTCACTTCGATACGCCCAATTTCTCTAAATGTATTGGGATCCCGAAAATAAATAATATTCGTGCCATCACTCATAATCAGCTTTTCACCATCGTGTGTAAGCCCCCAACCCTCCCTGGAATAGGTAAATTGGACCTGTAATTCAAATGTGTTCTTGTCGTACACAAAGCATATACCCGATTTCCACGTGAGTTGATACAGGCGATTACCAAAAATCGCGATGCCCTCGCCAAAAAAATTGGGTGCAACACTTTTCTGCGCCAAAATCGCGCCTGTAGCAGGTATAATCTTGCGAATCGTTGAAGCACCGTAGTGCCCGGTACCCTCATAAAAAAACCCATCTTCAAACACCAACCCCTGAGTAAAAGCATTGGGATCGTGTAAATAAGTATTGACAATAGTGTAGGTATAGATAGACGGAAGCGCAGATTCAGAAGCGAGTGAATCAGCACCTGGAAGGGGCGGCGTCTGGTTGCACGTCGAAAAAAACAATATGCACGAAAATACCGAGAAAACGCGAACACATCTTTTAGCATTGGCAATCAATGGTTTAATCCCAAAAATTTTTCTGATTGTAACGTTTTGCAGTAGGAGGGAAATCCTTTGAACTGCTGGCGCAGTTGTACCCCGCTCCCCGACCAATTGGCTCACACCATACCGTTCTTGTTAAATATACGATTATGGCGCATAATACTCAAGAGGATGAATTTCCAAAAAACGCGATTGGAGGTTAATTATGGCCGAAGGTAAATTCGACCTGCTGTTGAAAGGCGGACGAGTAATTGATCCTGCCAATAAGGTGAATGGATTATGTGATGTGGGAATTGCAGATGGCAAAATTGCAAAGGTAGAAGCGGATATCGCCGCAGAAGAAGCAGACCATGTGGTGGATGTGTCAGGTCTGATAGTAACGCCCGGGTTAATCGACATTCACATCCACGCCTATTTCACCCGTGCACCAGGAGAGGGCCTCTTCAGTTCGAGCCTGAATCCAGATGCCCATTTTCCACTCTCTGGCGTAACAACATGCGTAGATACGGGAACCGCGGGATGCGAAGAAATAGCGCATTTTCGCCAAACCGTCATGGAACATGCAAAAACGCGAGTGCTGGCTTATGTAAATATTTCTGCACCCGGTATGGGCGCGCCAGAGCAAGATATCCGGACCTTTGACGTAGATAGCGCGGCAAAAGCCGCCCTCGAACACAGCGAAGTAGTCGTCGGCATCAAAACAGCACATTATTGGACAAGCGCGCCATTTGACGACATGCACCCGCCCTGGGAATCGGTGGAAAAAGCAGTAGAAGCGGGAGATGGATGCGGCATGCCCGTCATGGTCGATTTTTGGCCGCGTCCCGAACGGCCCTATCCCACGTTGATTCTCGAAAAACTCCGCCCAGGTGATATTCACACCCATGTCTATGCGAGGCAATTCCCCGTAGTAGATGACAACGGAAACGTCCAGCCGTATATGTTTGAAGCCAGACAACGCGGAATCTGGTTTGACCTGGGACACGGTGCCGCGAGTTTCTGGTATCGAAACGGAGCGCGAGCTATTGCCAATGGATTTGCCCCCGACTCCATCAGCACAGACCTGCACATGGGCAATATTTCTGGTACCGTATTCAGCATGCAAGACACCATGTCAAAATGCCTGGCAATGGGCATGACCCTCGAAGACGTAATTTACAGATCAACCGCGACGCCAGCGCGTGCAATCGGACGCCCGGAACTGGGCACGCTATCGGTGGGAACAGACGCAGACGTTGCAGTCCTCGCTCTCGAATCGGGAAAATTCTCATTTCAAGACTGCGGTTATACGCGAATAGATACAGATCAACGCCTGATCTGTCGGCTCACCATTCGCAATGGACAAATCATTTTTGATCGAGACGCGCGCACCGTACCCCATTGGGAAGACGCGCCTCCCGAATACTGGCCGGTAACGGAAACACCCGTCAGAGTACCCAGATTGTGGCGGGCATAAAAAGAAAATTATCCGCAGATGAACGCAGATGAACGCAGATGAATGCAGATGAATGCAGATGAATGCAGATGAATGCAGATTGTGGCGGGCATAAGTGGATAAGTCAGTCCAGCGTCTCTGGGCACACCATCTCGCCCCGTTCGGCCGATGTATCGGCCGCGCATGCCGCCGCGAGCGAGTCGAAGGCATCTTCACCTGTCACCGCGATCGGTGCATCGTTCACGACCGAATCGACAAACGCGTGAACGGCCCCCGCGATCCCTGACGCTGTACTATTGTCCAAACCGCTTAAATCTTCCCAGTCCTCTGCCCCTTCACGATAGACATGCGGTCCCACAATCATGCCTGCAGAAGCAACCACTCGGAACGTATCGTCGAAAAAATTCGAACGCGACCATCGCGCCTCATAGGTCACCGTGACCTGACCCACGACGCCACCTGCAAACTGGAACAGAGCAGATGTTGTTTTATCTCTTGGGAACTCCAGATTACCGAGCCGATTGGCGAAAGCACAGACAGACTCGACAGGTCGTCCTGCGTAATGTCGCGCAAGATCCACTTCATGAATACCCGAACCGTTCAATGCACTCCGACCCGCCTCTACCGACGCATACCACGGCGAACGCGCAAACTGCCCGCGCTTGTCCTGAATCGCATCGATACGAAGGTGGATCAGATCGCCCACTTCGCCAGCATCGAGAATCGCTTTGATTCGCTTGACCAGTGGCCGGAACCTGCGCTCGTGCGCTACCATCACTTTCTTCCCTGTCGCCTTCGCAGCGGCCAAAATTGCACGCGCGTCCTCGAGGTTCGTCGCAAGCGGTTTTGTCTGCAACACGTGGGCACCAGCCTCAAAGCAAGCCGTTGAATGTGGCCGATGGAGATGGTCGGGGGTCACGACACACACCGCATCGGGACGCTCCTTTTCGAGCATGACCTCGAGCATCTCATAGACGGCATCCACCTCGTCGTGCTCCCTTTGAACCATTTCGGCTCGATCGGCGTCCAGATCTACCAGAACAAGCCTGTCAACATCCGGATGCCCAACCAGTCCACGAACAAAATGCTGGCCCAACCCAAGCCCCACTACTGCCGCCTTTATCGATCCCATAACGTCTCCTTTTTTGATTAGCAAAAAGGCGATCCATCGCCTGATGAATCGCCTTTTGTTTTGGATTATTTTATTTATTGGGTCAATGCATTTCGTGCGTCTCTAATCCATGCACCGCTTCGGACTCGATAAAATACAGCCCATACGCAAGCGCAATCCCCATGAGGAAGCACACCGTGAGCTTGACGCGATCGTGACTGTGAAAATGGATTTCCGGTAACAGATCGCTCAGGGAAATACACAGAAACGCGCCGGCTGCCAAAACCAGCACATAACCGACCACCTCTTCCTCCCAATGCCCCAGAAGCCCAATCCCCCAAAAAGTCAACAAAGCCACCACCGGACAGAGCATGGCGAAGCCGATATTGACTGCTATACGAGTACGCAGACTATGGCCAGCGGCCTGCAACAAACCGATAATGGAAAACGCGTCGAGTGGCTTGTGCAAAAGAATCGCAAGAAACACTCCGAGACCCGCTAAACCGGCTTCGCCCCCATGTATTTCACCAACCCGGATGCTGGTACCCAGAGCAATGCCTTCGGTCACCGTATGCAACCCCAGCCCCATGCCGATGCCGATCAACCTGCTCTCGGAACTGGCATGATCGTGAGCATGATCGTGAGCATGATCGTGAGCATGATCGTGAAGAAAATCACCTGCTTCGTCGCCAAATTCGTGCTGATGAAAATGGAAGATACGCAACAACAACACCATCAGAATGATGCCAAACATCATCAATCCCACGGCCTTTTCAACAGCGCCTGGCCCGGGAATCATCACCAAACCGTGCGGCAGGAGATGATACAGCGCGACGCCAAGTATGAAACCCGCAACAAAACTCATCACCATCTGGATGCGCGTATGCGTCATCTTAACAATTGCCGGCAAATATCCACCGAGCAAAGACGCGGCAAGGATAGCGAGGGCGTATCCCAACAAAAGTATGAGAAAATTTGAATCCACAGTGGTTTAAACCGGAACCTGGCTCATGGTGGTGATCTGGGTTAGGATGGGCGTGAGGAATTAGAATGGATGGAAAAAAGAAACAGATACAGACAGGTACTTTCAGTACACCTCAAGACTATTATTAGAAAAACAAGATCAACAGAATAATACTACTCAATCCACCAAGCAGAAATCCCACAGCACTGACAACACCGGCCGCTGTGGCGTAATTGGCCAGGCGAAAAGTCTGTTCTTCAACCGTAAACATCACCTGTGTTCGATCAATCTCGCCATCGACAAACTGTTTCAATGCAGTCTCCGCACCGTGAGCCTCCTTTACCGAGACTACGGCGACCAGGATCATAGCTATGGCTGATGCAAGTGTTCCAACCGCAAACATGAGCAGCGTCAGCAAGGAGGCCCAGTGATAAGCGGGATCTTCACCACCACCTGTGGATGCACTCATGAAACCGATAATCAACGCGGCACCACCCGCATTGCCAAACAACAACAGGCGCGCTGTCTCGGTAATCATCCTGAACATGGTACCGCGCCGCAAAGCAACAACCTTATAAAGCTCGCGCAACCACTCTTCGCCGATTTCTTCGACAGAAAATTCGTCTATATTCTTCAAGGATTATTCTCCTTTTCAGAATGACCGTCACCCATATGGGTCAACCTGATATAGCTTGAACCCGCATTCTCACCGAATTTGAAATGAAGGACCCAATCGCCAAGCACGACAGGCTTAGCTGGCGACATTCCATCTTTCAAGAACTTCTCTCGCGTCAACTCATCGCCCATACGCTCCAACACGTCTGTTTTATATTCCTGCGACAATGACGATGGCAACACGCCCGTCAACTCACCGGCCATACGCTCCAGCACAGCGATGAGATATCGGCCCAATATATACCCCTCCAGACACACCTCATTGAATTCGTGCTGGTGGCCTTCCGTTGACGATCTTATAGCTTGTTGAAACTGTCGCACGACATGACTACTCAGGTCTTGCGCGTCGGGCATCACCTCAGTCACCAGGATTTTATCACTCGGCGCATGGATCCTCTTCTTCAGTTCGCGGGATAAGACAAAGGACAGATTGGCTATTATGTATTTATGGCCCAGAGAATTAGCCAGATTGATGATTTCCGAATTGGCGGCATAGGCTCCCACTATCAGAATGGCGTCCAGATCGGCTTTGTCCAATGCGAACAGGCTCGCATGGACAGCATGTGTATTCCGCGAGTAGGAGGTCTTCGCCAGTAAGGGAAGGTCGCGACTATCGAGAACCTCCTTGTAGTTTCTCAAGACGGAACGTCCAAACGCATCATCCTGATATATAATGCCAAAACGACTTTTGCCGAGATCGTCAATCATGTGATGCACCAGTTCATAGATCTCGTCAAAGTAGCCAGCCCTCAGGTTGATGATATTGGGATACTTTTTAGCATCGCGCAGAAAGTCGGCTCCCGTAAACGGTCCCACAAAGGGAATCTGAGCCGTTCGCAGCACGGGTACAATGCGCTTGGCAGTCGGCGTTCCCACGCCGCCGATGACGGCGAACACATTGTTTTCGGAAGCGAACCTTTCGGCATTTGCGGCTGCCAGATCAGGCTCGTACGCATCATCTACAGAAATGAGCCTCAACAACCTGCCATACACCCCGCCCCGATTGTTCTGTTCCTCAAAAGCGGTCAAAATGCCGGCTCGATACCACAAACCCAAATTTTTGTTCGGACCCGAGAAACAGGCGGTTTGTCCGAACACAATCGTACTATCAGTAACTCCCGGAGCCGCCGCAGAGGGCAGGGTGAGCACCAGCAAAATGAGACAGGAAGCTATGCCCGTCGATATGGGTTTATTGAGCAGACTCACTTTTTTTCTCCTTATCCACGGTTTTGCTGCTATCCTGCACGCTTTCTGCAGCTTTCGTCTCAATCACCGCCTGCTGGTCTGCCTGTCGCACGGTGGTCTGGGGATGAGTTGACGTGTGCTCATGAGAAAATACACTGGGCAGGTCGAATATCAGCGATCTCATATTGGCGACCCTCTGGTGATGTCGTTCCACGCGCCTTTTGTGGAATTGCCCGTCCAGCAAGTGTTTGTCCTCATCGACATTTTCAAAAGTATGTGTATCCTGCTGCCGCGCCGTTGAAAAAGAGGGTCTATCGGCAGCATCGCCTGAAGGCGTACCCAACAACAGGTCTGGAGGAGTAGATGCCGCGAGACCTTCTATCATATTGATATCTATTGTCGCCTCATTGCGAGGATTGACCGCCGACAGACTCGCTTCCGCGAAAATCGTGCGCATGCGCTGCCAGTAGCGCGTAATAGCTACTTGCGTTCGTTGATTTTTGTACTCGGCGAGCAGAGCGAGGAATGCGTCGGCACTGCTTTGAGCCTGCACAATGCGTTCTCGCGCCCTGGCGTGGGCGTCCATCACCACTGCCTCCGCCTGTCCCCTGCTGTGCGCGAGCATCTTCTCCCGCGTGCGGTTGGCATTGCTCTCTGCTTGCTCACGCTCGGCAATCGCATCGTTGACATCCCGGAATGCAGCAATCGTTTCTTCAATCGGGCTTATGTCAACGATGTTGAGAGAGACAACCTCTACGCCAACGTCGTATTCTTCGAGAAGGCTGGTAATCTCGTGCAGCAGGTGGTGTTGAATAATATTGCGGTTGGAAGTCAGGATCAGATCAATAAAATTCTGCCCCATGATATTGATCAACTCTTCCCGCAAGAGCATGGAGGTCACCTGAAGGGGATCGACAGTTGCATACAAAAAATTCCTCAGATTATCTATCCGGTATTGAAGGGCGATATCCACCTCAAACAGGTTCGTGTCCCCGGACAATATTGTAAAATTGGCTGTGCCGCCGCTCTTACTGGCTATCTGATGCTGGACGATCCGTTTGACTTTGCGAATCTGAACCTCGTCGATAACGGGGATGCAGTAGTGTATACCGGGACCGACGTCTGTAGCCACGACCTTCCCGAAACGCAGAACCACAGCCTCTTCCTCTTTCTTTACAACGTAGAAACCACTGCCCAACACCACAGCGAGGACAATCGCGGTGAGCACTGTGAGGATCCGCCTTTTGGGATACTGCCCAACGAAATCAAAGGCGGCATAGATCATGCGCGTACTGCGCGGTAATGGTTGTTGTTCGTTCATCGTCATAGCCCCATCTTACCTGGGTATAGATTTGCTATCCAGATATTTGAATAATTCACTGTCTGCCGGCAACATGAGCGTCGTGTTTTTGTCAATAATCAGATCGTAGCTGTCGAGTGCGCGGATAAACTTGTAGAACTCCGGATCTTCCCGATAGGCTTTGCCCAGCACTGCCATTGCCTGAGCCTCGGCAATGCCGAGAATAGTCGTCGCTTCTGCATGGGCGTCAGCCATAATTTTTTCGTGCTCGTTAATGGCAAGAGCCTCGATAGTTATCGCCTTCTCTTCTCCCTCGCTGCGATAGCGGGTGGCAATGCGCGCACGCTCGGAAATCATTCGCTGGATCACGCTCGGGCGGTTCTCCACCGGCAAGGTGTATTCGACAATACCGACCCGTATCACCTCAATCCCATAGTTGGCTTTGGCGATTGGCGCGATTCTGTTGTGCATTTCGCGGCACGCCTCATGCAGGTCTTCGTGTTCCAACCCCAGACTGATGAACGCATCGCGTGCCCTATTGCTGATGACAATACCGCTACTTGCAAAATAGAGCTCCCGCAAACGATCAACGGCATTTACATCGGTTCGGATAGCTTCGACATACTTGATGGGATCATCAATACGCCACATCGTATAACCGTCAACCAGGACATTCTTCTGGTCTTCCGTAATCAACTCGTGGGTAAGGCCGTTGAGTGTCTGTATGCGCCGGTCAACCTTGTATATCTTCGATATTGGCCACGGCCATTTGACCTGCAGCCCGGGTCCTTTGACGGGCGGCGAGATTTTGCCAAAGTGGGTCAACACGCCTTGTTGCGTTTCATGGATGGTGTAAAAACAGCTATACGCGATTACACCAACCAAAACCACGACAATGGCTGTGACAATTCTTTTAAAAGTCATAATTTTTTCTCCCTATCAGTGCTGGGCGTTCGCGTTTGTCTTCGCCGGCTTACTCTTCCACAGCGCGACCTTTTCCAGGCTCCGCTTGTTGGGAACGATAATTTTGGCATTGCCAGAAAGCGCGGTTTCCAGCTTCTCTCGCCACAGCATGGTCTGGAGAACATTGGGCGCACGCTGCACTGCATTAGCCACGGCTTTTATCGCATCTGCTTCAGCGGCAGAAGTGGTTACTTTCCTGAACGCCTCGCCGTTCGCCTGCTCCACTTCGTAAATCGCATTTCCGTGTGCACGGGGAACTAACGACGTCAAGAAACGCTGGGCATTGACGATGATTCGCTCTCGATCCTCCTGAGAACTCGAGATTTCCCGGAAAGCACTCATTGTTTCTGCCGCCGGGTTAATACTTACCAGATTTACATCAATCAGTTCAACGCTCTCGAACACCGGGCGCGACGCCTCGACAGTGCCCGCAAACAACTGTCTGATATGCTGCTCCAGGGTTGCGCGATGAACACTGAGCAGATGATCCAGATTGCGGGCAGATACAAACTCGCGCAGATGATCCTTGATGGCATCTTTGATGATCTCTGTCGGATTCTGGATCTGGTAATGATAAATATAGGGATCCTTTACACGGTACTGCGCATTGATGGTAAGAGAGAGGATGTTCAGATCGCCCGAAATCAATTCGTACGGGCTCGCGTTTGTAATGTATTTCACTTCTTTCACCGGCCATTTATCCACCTGCACAAAGGGACGAGGCGCGAGATATTGCAATCCCGGCTGCAAGTCCTGCCAATAAACCGCACCAAACAGACGCCCATAGCCGACATGGCCCGGAGGAATCACAGTAAAACCGCTACCGAGGAATAGAGCGATCAGCAAACCGTAAAACGTCATTCCCAACGGCGTGGCGGGAGTGAAAATGCCCATAAAAGACCGGTTGCGCGTCACGCGTCCCCAGAACGCTTTACAGGGTTCGGCCACAGGGCGGAGATTGAGCAGCAAATCCTCATAACCGCTCTTAAAAGCACCTGCGCGGAACCGCCAGATGATCAGGGCGATCAGGGCAAAAGCACTGCCCCATTGTATGAGCTGAATAGTCGTTGACTCCGAGGGACCGAGGTACAGGGGCACCGTCACGCCGATGGCGAGAAGTACAATATCGATTACAATGCCCAGAGCAACGGTAACAGCGATCACCGCTGACACATAGATGGTCGCAAAGCGCGCCCCAAACTGACTGACGATAATCGCAATAGTACCCGTATTGGTCGCCGGCCCAGTCATAAGAAAAATCATCGCCGCTCCGGGGCTGAACCCCTTGGCGACCAGCGCGGCAGCTATTGGAGTACTCGCAGACGCGCAAATATAGAGAGGAACACCAACCAGCACCATAACGGGGTAGGACAGCCAGCGCGCATACTCATTTGACATCAAATCGCTCGGAATCACCAGAAAGAGCACACCTCCCAGTGCCACGCCCACGAGCAGCGCAAACAAAATATCATCCGCTATTTCGACAAAGCCATAGCGGAAAATATGCCTGACGATCTCCTTAAAATCCAGATCGTGTTTATATTTGGACGGGTCATCCTCAGAAGTTTGTTTGTCGTCGGCCGGAATCATGTCGCGATAAAAATCCGGTTTTACCCATGATCCGAGTTTGTGCTGGCTGACCGTCTCAGTAAGCCCTTTCAAATAGGAATAAAATAATGCCTTCAACTGTGAGGGACTGACGTAGCAATCATCGCTTCCGGGCACCAGAGGCTCGTGCCCATGATCGTGATCGTGGTCATGGCCGTGATCATGGTCGTGATCATGGTCGTGATCATGGTCGTGATCATGATCGTGATCGTGGTCGTGATCATGATCGTGATCATGGTCGTGATCATGGTCGTGATCTCTCGCCCTGGCCTCGTCGCTATCATCTCGTATGAGACCAATGCAAAAGATACCAGCTACCACCGCGGTAATAAAACTGATGAAGGGCCTGACAATAGCAGCGATGAATCCAAAAAACGCATTCGTGACCAGAATCGAGTCCGCACCTGTTTCCGGCGCCGTTATCAAAAAAGACATACAGGACGAACGGGACGCGCCCTTATTGCGCATCTCGGCAACTACTGGCACAACCGAGCAACTACAAAGCGGCACGGGCACACCAACGGCCGCACTCGTACTCACGGATTTCAAGCTATCTTCGCGCAACCACCTCAGAATGGCCTCACGCGAGATAAATACGTGAATCAGACCAGACAGAAATAGCCCCAGCATTAGCATAGGTGCTAATAACAGGAACGACATCAAAAGAAAATCAAAGAAACTGGTCACTGCTTGTATTAAGCCAATACTTGTACTAATTGGAGCATCAATAGCCCTCACCTCCTCTGATGGGAAGGATATGTTTGATTACAGAATATTTTTATTTTTGTAAAATGGTCCAAGATAGACGATATATCGTCTTTAGCCCGAAAAATTCATAAAAAAGGTAGTTTCCCTATTCAAGTTATTGTATTATATTAGGTTACACGCATAACCATTGAACAATAAACTTGGGAGAAACTACCGTGAGCACACAAGATAATCATAGCAAGGTTCCTTTGGCAAGCATTTTCGGAAAACGTCTCGACCTCGCCTTTGATGGGGGTATTCTCACCAGCGATAGCGGTGTCTTATTGCTGAGAGAAGTGGAGGCCAAAACCGGCATTTTATCACGCATCATTGAGGCGGTCAAAGACCGTCGGCATCCAAGTTATGTGGCTCACAGTGTGTCAGAGTTGGTCAAGCAGCGGGTGTTTCAAATCGCCTGCGGGTATGAAGATGCCAATGATTGCGATGCCTTAAAAAGCGATCCCGGCTTCAAGGCGGCGTGTGGTCGCTTGCCCTTGCAGGGGAAAGATCTGAGTAGTCAACCCACGATGAGTCGGTTTGAGAATCAGATGAGCAGAAGCGATTTGTATCGCGTTGCGCGTGCCTTCCTCGATTGTTTTATTGCCTCGTATAAAAAGCCGCCTTCGTCGATCATCTTAGATATAGATGATACACAAGACACGGTTTATGGGACGCAGCAGTTGTCCTTATTCAATGGGTATTTGGGTGCCTACGCCTACCAACCCTTGCACATTTACGAAGGGCAATCGGGTAAGCTAATCACGACGATTTTGCGTCCGGGTGTGCGTCCTGATGGCAAACAGATTGTCACGATTCTCAAGCGGTTAGTCGCTTATATTCGTCAGGCTTGGCCTCATGTGGCACTCTTTTTGCGAGGCGATGCCCACTTCTCAAGTCCAGAAGTCCAGGACTTCTGTGCGACAAAGGACCTCTATTTTATCCTCGGACAGACCGCCAATACCCGACTTTTAACCTTGGCAAAGCCCCTTATAGATCAGGCCAAAAGCCTGTATGCAGATACCGGGCAACCGGTGCGACTTTTTACCTCATTTTATTACCAAGCCCAGACTTGGGCCTGTGCCAGACGCATCATCTGCAAAGCTGAAATCACCACCCGAGGCCAAAACACACGCTTTGTCGTGACCAACCTTGAAAGTTCAAGGGCCTCCTTTATCTACCAAAACATCTATTGTGCGCGCGGACAGATGGAAAACTTCATTAAAAATCACAAGACCTTTCTCCACTCAGACCGCACATCCTGTCACGCTTTTGGAGCCAATCAGTTTCGCCTCTTCCTCCATTCGGCTGCCTATGTCTTGTTGCACACCTTAGCGCACATCGGATTACAAGGCACAATGTGGATAAACGCACAGTTTGATACACTCCAAAATCGCTTCCTTAAAGTCGCCGGACGCGTCTGTGAGTTGAAAACCAAGATCACCTTCCATCTGCCTATGTCATTTCCATTGCCACACTTGTATGATAAAATCCTGAGCAATCTGGCAAAAGCTGTGCCATAACTTGTCAACCGGGGAGGGGAAGGGGGCTGCACCATCATTGGCTGACTTTACAAATACACCGACCGCTCCACACAAAGAGCAGGCAAGGGCGAGTCTGTACTTTTTGACACCGTCAGGGACGGGCAGGTGATGATGCTGGGCGGCTTGCACCTTATGAACACGCCTATGCAGGCAGACAAGACTGCAAACGCCCTAATTTTGATGCTTGGAACCCACGCCGACTGCCATACACAACCAAACATTACTGTTCATGAATTAGTCGGGTTAGAAAAGTCTAATATCGGATTATAAGATAATATCTCCCGTACTGCAAGAAATAAAAATAAGGATATTTACTGCCGCCGCGTTTCAATCCACTCGTAGATCACCGGTAGCAACACGAGCGTCAACAACGTCGAAGTGATCAAACCACCGACCACTACCGAAGCGAGCGGACGCTGCGTTTCTGCACCAACACCCGTCGCCAACAACAAAGGCACCAATCCGAGAATGGACGTGCTCGCGGTCATCAAAACAGGACGCAAACGCAACTCCGCCCCCCGTCGCACGGCCTCTGCAACACCGAGTCCTTTTTCGCGCAACTCATTGATAAAGCTCACCAGCACAATACCGTTCAACATCGCCACGCCAAACACCGCGATAAATCCAATCGCCGAAGGCACAGATACGTATTGCCCACTAATAAAAAGGACCACCATCCCTCCAATTGCTGCAAACGGCACATTGGCAATAATCAGCGCGGCGTACTTAACCGAATTAAATGCAGTATAGAGCAACACAAAAATAAAAAAGATCGTCAACGGCACAATCACCGACAAACGCGCCAACGCCCGCTGTTGATTCTCAAACGCGCCACCCCACTCGATCCAATAGCCCGGAGGCAAGTCAATCTGTGCATCGATAGCCGCATTGGCATCGCGCACAAAACCATCGACATCGCGCCCTCGTACATCCATCTGGATCACTGCGTAACGCTGCAATTGCTCGCGGCGCACAAAAGAGTAGCCTTCCGCAACACTGACATCAGCAACAGTCGCGAGAGGAACAATCGCCCCATCGCTTGTTTTCAATGGAATGCGCTGAATCGACTGCACCGACGCTTTTGATCGATCATCGAATCGCGCTGTAATATCGAATCGGCGCACGCCATCAATCATAGTAGTAACTGGCTCATTGCCGATGCCGGTGCGCACAACGGACAACACATCGTCTGCATTCACCCCAAACCGGGCGAGTTGTTCGCGCTTGACCTGAATGCGGATCTGAGGCTTACCGACATTGGCCTCAATCGAGAGATCCGCCACACCCTCAACTTCGGCAATGACGTCTTTGACCTCCTCGCTCAACTGATCGAGCACTGCCAGATCCTCACCGTAAATCTTGGCGGCAAGCGTGGCGCGAACCCCTGAGATCAGTTCCTCTACGCGCATCTGAATCGGCTGGGTAAAAGCGACAACAGCCGTCGGTACTACCACTTCCAACTTCTCGCGCATGGCCTCGGCAAGCTCTTTGATATCGCGGTCTCCGGGCCATTCGCTCTCGGGCTTGAGTGCCGTATAAATCTCCATGTAATTGGCGTCGGCGGTTTCGCCTTTCTCGGCACGGCCGATCATTGCCACGGTGGTTTCAACCTCTGGAAACTTCGACAGCGCGTTCTCGATATCCTTGGAAATCTCGATTGAATGCTGGAGCGAAGCCGAAGGGATCGAGGTCACGCGCCACATAATTGACCCTTCCTGCAGTTGCGGCATAAACTCTTTTCCGAGGAAGGGGAACAGCGCCATGCTCGCAACGAGCAAACCCACGGCACAGCCAACCACCACTTTTCTATTCGCCAATGACCAGGTAAGCAAGGATAGATAGCGCGGTTTAATAACCCGTACGAGCCATGTTTCGCGTTCTCTTTGCGGTTTTAACAACAAGGCCGCGAGCACGGGAATCAGTGTCAGCGCGAGCAATAAACTTCCACCCATGGCAAACGTGATATTAAACGCCATCGGCTTGAACAGCTTGCCCTCCAGTCCCTCGAGCGCAAACAAAGGCAGAAATACCACCATAATAATCAAGATAGCAAAAGTCATCGGATTCACGACTTCGCGGGCAGCAGCCAATACCGCATCAGTGCGGTTGACCCTCTCTGTCTCTGCCCTGCGTTCTGCCATAACGCGAAATGAATTCTCCACGACGACCACTGCACCATCGACAATCATGCCAATACCAATGGCGAGGCCGGCAAGTGACATGAGGTTGGCGGAGAGACCCGCTTCGTCCATGAACACAAATGCAATGAGCATCGTGAGCGGAATAGAGACAATCACAACCACCGCTGGTCGCCATTCGCCGAGAAACAAAAACAGAATAACACCCACCAGAATCGCGCCTTGAAATAATGCATTCGTAGCCGTACCCACTGCCTTTTCAACGAGGTCGGTGCGTTCATAAATGGGTCGCAGGACGACGCCATCTGGCAGCGACTGATCGATAATGGCGACCTTTTCCTTCGTCGCTTCAACCACCCGGGCGGCATTCTCACCGATGCGCGAAAGCACCATCCCGAGGACAACCTCCTTGCCATCGCGTGTCACAGCACCAAAACGGAGTGCGCCCCCCTGCCGGATCTCGGCGATATCGCGCAAATATACCGGCGCGCCGCCTTCAACCTTGACGACCATATCGCCGATGTCGCGCTCGTTTCTGACCAAGCCCAGGCCGCGCACGAGGTATTGCTCTGAGCCAAGATTAATATATTGACCGCCAACCTGGCGGTTGTTGGCCTCAATCACTTCCATGACATCGGTGAAGGTCAGGTCGTATTTGATGAGATTCAGGGGATCCATCACGACCTGAAATTGTCGCTCCTGCCCCCCCCATGAAATGACATCATCAACACCGGAAGCAGTTCGCAAAATCAAACGCACATTCCAGTCGTGCAGCGTCCGCAAGTCCATATCGGTAATCGCCGCATTGAGCTTTTCATCCGCCCGTTCCAGTGTGTACCAGAAAACCTGACCGAGTCCGGACGAGTTGGGACCCATCTCGGGCGTGCCATAACCTTCTGGGATACGCTCCCCTACTTCCTGTAACCGCTCCATCACCAGACGCCGCGCGAAGTAAATATCCATATCGTCTTCAAAATAGACCGCGACATAGGACAAGCCGAAGAGACTCACCGAGCGGATCTCCTTCACCTTTGGCAACCCGGCCATGCCGGACTCAATGGGAAAAGTGAGAAGCTGCTCCACATCCTCAGCGGCAAGCCCGGGCGACTCGGTATAGATATTGACCTGAGCGGGTGTCACATCTGGAAACGCATCGATCGGCACGGTGACAACTGCGCGCCAACCCAAAAAAGCCACGATACCAAAGGCGATCAACACCAGGAATTTATAACGCAGAGAAGTTTCTACCAGTGCTTGTAGCATGCAGTTCTCCTAATGTGCATGGCCTGCACCAAGCGAAGACTTGAGCATCAATGACTTGAGGTGGAAAACGCCAGACACAGCGATCTCATCACCCGCAATAAGCCCACCGCGAACGACCGTCCACTCTCCCACCGTGGAACCGACCTCAATAGCCTCGGCATGGAACTCGTGTCCGTCCTCGATCTTGAATACATTCGGTGAGCCTTTGATCATTATCAATGCCGCACTCGGCACAGCGAGTTCTGGTGTGCGCGTCGCGGTGACAACCTCTACTTCGACGAACTGACCCGAATGCAAGCTATGAGCCGTGTTGGGCACCTCAATGCGCAAGCCCTGAGTTCGAACTTTTTCGTCGAGGTGGTGATGGCGTTGAATGACCGTGCCTTGAAACCAGTTGATACCATCAGCGCTGACCCGCACATTGGAGCCAATATCGATTTTGGGTGACGCGGTCAGCACCATATGTGCTTCCACCCACATCACCGACTCATCGCTGATATTGATGAGTACCCGACCAGGCTCGATCAATTCACCGACGATGAAATCGTCCTGTAGCACCGTGCCCGCCTGTGGGGCGAGCAAGTCAAAGGTACCGGTCGCTTTGCTGGCGTCTCCCGATTGCATAAGCGCCTCTGCCTGAGCCATAGTCATACCGTAAGCGAGAACTTTGGCGAGCGCATGTTGTTGTGCAACATGCGCTTCGGTATAGCGCTGCTCAGACACGGCTTGCCGACCGAGGGTCTTGACACGTTGCCATTCTCGATTCGCGAGAATCAATGCCCCTTGCGCTTCGGCCATCTCAATACTCGAGAGCGCCACCAGAGGTTGACCGACTTCGACTTCATTGCCGAGTTTCGCATGACGCGCCACAACCTGTGCGGTAATGCGCGGAGTAACGAGCACAGACCGGTACGCATTGATCACAACCTCGCCCGGAATCCGAAGGGTCTCGTTGAGCGCACGCGGTTCAACTGTGCCAATAACAATGCCCGTCGCGTGCTGTTCTTCTGCGCTCAGCTCAACTGCCGCATCATGACCAGCATCCTCGGCATACACCGGTTGAATCAGTATCAAACACAGACACACCGCCCAAAATTTCAACATTGTCATCAGGGCCTCCAATGCGGTTCTTTGTGTGTTGTAATTCATTTAAGACCGACCCAGGCATCCACCTGGCCCGCTGCGAGAAGCCACCCGAACCAGGCACGCCAGACCTGCTCGTGCAACTCGATGGCACTTTCTCGCACCTGTATCGTTTGTTCCAATTGCGCCAAATAGTGGACTGTACTGAGATCCCCGGCTTGCCAGAGTTGGCGCAGTTGCTCGCTTTGTCGGTCCAGCCTTTTCCGCCCTGTATGTTCCCACTCATCCCAGGCAGAGCGCGATAACTGGTAGCGCTCTGCCGCACTGGTCAGGGAGGCGTGTGCCATCTTCATCGCGTCATCGGCGAGTTGTTGCGCCTGGACGCGCTCTGCCATGGCCGCGGTAACTTCATGTGTAAAGCGATTCCGGATAGGTAGCGGAATGGACAGAGCCAGGCCAAAAAACCTGTCTTCGTCTTCGGCACCAGTGTGGATACCCAGCGTCAGGTCTGGGCGACGTTCGCGGCGCCTCAGTGAAACTACAGCATCAGCCATATCGACCCGGTGCCGCGCGGCGACAACCCCGGGTAATGCCTGCACCAGCACCTGTGGGTCAGCACTCTGCTCAATTACCTCCGGTAGTTTTTCGGGAAGAGGGGGCCACTGCGCCTCGGGTATGCGCGGACCAAGCCTGTACACCGCTTGCCGCGCCTCGGCCAGATCGGCGGCCGTCATTGCTTTTCGAATGCGCGCCTCTGTCGAAGCAAGGAGAGCCAGATCGAGTTCCACCTGGTTTAATTCGCCGACCTCAAACCGACGCTGCGCCAACATCGCAAACTCCTCTATCAACTGCTGGCGCGTCTCGGCCAGGCGATTGCGTTCAACGCCTGTCTGGTATTGCGCGAGACCATTGAGCAAATCTATCGCAACCATCCATCGGACATCCAGATACTCCATCTCGGCAACGAGACGATCCAACTCCGCCACTGCGGTACGCGCCTTGCCTTTGCCGCCCCAGTCCAGCGTCTGACTAATTGCGAATAAGCGCAACTTGCGCCCTAAATTTTCATCTTCGAACGCAAACTCGGGATTGTAGATGGGACGCGACGCCGCATCCCTAAGCGCACTGCTCGCTTCTAAACCCGCGCGTGCCGCCTGCACGCGGTGATTGGAATCGACAACAGCTTGTACAAAACGCGTTAACGCGACACTGGCCCGGGCATTTCCCAGCACCGTTGTCTCAGCGACCAGTGTCGTCCATGACATCAATATCAGGCCACACAATACGAAGGCGTGTCGATAGCATAGTTTGAGCATCAATCATCCTCTTAACGGTGACAATCAAAGGTAATCCGGAAAATTAATTATATCACCAAACCGCCCAATTGTCTATATACAATTTGTAAAAAGTTAAATCTGGTGCATTTTCCAATGGCCCTGGGCAAATTTGCGAACGGTAAGCGTGCCCTGTACAATACTGTAAACAATGAGCGCGGCCCAGATACCATAGATATCAAACCCAAGAATAAACCCCAGAACATAGGCCACGGGCAGGCGAACCAGCCACTGGGCGATCAGAGTATAATACATCGGAGGCATCGTATCGCCGGCACCTCTGAGACTACCGCTACTCGTATTGGCAGCACACAAAAAGGGTTCGGCAATAACCATCGCATAAAGATAAATGATACCCGTGCCGATCACCTCTTGTGCATCCGTAAATACCGACATGAAAAACCCGGCAAACAGCACGGCGGGCAGCGACAGGGCGATATTGGTCACAACAGAAATAAAGAGAATAGTCCAACCGTGGCGCTCTGCACCTTCGGGCTCTTTCGCCCCCAAATGCTGCCCCACCATAGCCGTTGCAACCGTACCAAAAGACAGCCCGGTTCGCCGCAAAATGTGTTCCACTTGATTCCCAATGGTATAAGCTGCAACCGCAGTTGTAGATAATGTGGACATGGCAATGAGTTTGAGATAAACCACACCTGAGCCATTGCGCAAAATCCCCTGAAGCCCGGAAGGCACGCCAATTTTGAGAATGCGGCGCGCAACTCCCCAATCAAACCGGTAGGACGTATCGGGCAAAAGTGTGAGCGCAAAACGCCCGCTATAAAGACACCCAAGCCCAATTAAAGTTGCCGTACTGCGCCCCAAAAGACCGGCAACAGCAGCCCCCACAACACCCAATTCTGGCAAACCCCAGTAACCAAAGATGAGAAGATAACACATTACAATTTGAATGCTACTACTGATAACGCTTAAATAAAAAGGCGTGCGCGTATCCCCAGCACCCTGAAAGCAACTCGCAATCGCGCGATTCAGCGTCATAAAAGGAACACCGATAAAAAAGACCTGCAAATATGGCGTTCCCATAGCTGCTACCTTCGGATCAGAGGTCATCAGTGGAATCAAAAAAGGCGAAAGAGCCAAACTGCCCAGGCCAAAAGCAATACTAAACAAAAAAAGCAGGGAAAACGCCTGCTTCGCCGCTGCACTGGCTTCGCGCATAGAATCTGCGCCAATCGCCTGTGCGACCATCGTCAGCGCGCCCCTCGAAATAGACATCATCGCGGTAAAGAGCACGCGCGTAAACACCTGGGCAATACCCACCGCAGAAAGGGCGGCCGGACCGAGCATCCCGATAAAAATGAGTTGAACCATCAGTACAATACTCTCGATCTGGCCTCCCAGAGCAACCGGGATGGTCATCCAGAGAATCTTGCGGGTAAGCGAAAGATCGACTTTGCGCCCGGTGGGTTCTATTGTCGTTTCGAGTGGTTTGGACATGGGAATTAAAAATTGAGAATTAAAAATTGAGGAATGGTAACTGCATAGCAACTCATTAAAGGCAGTCACAAAAAAAGGCTGGGGTTGGGGGAGTCTCCCATTCGTCTAAAGATGTTCGGGGATACCCTGTCCCATCACCATAGCTGCGATATCGTCCTGCGTGACATCACAAATCGAAAAATCGCCGACCTTTTCACCGTGGCTGAGAATAGTTGCCCGGTCGGCAACTTCAAACACATGGGAAATATTGTGGGTAATAAAAACAACACCTATACCTTTTTTTTTAGCAGCCGTAATATAGCTGAGCACCTTGCGCGTTTCGCCAACGGAAAGCGCAGAAGTCGGTTCATCGAGAATGAGCACGCGAGACCCAAAGTGAAGGGCGCGGGCTATGGCAATCGATTGTCGCTCGCCACCGGAAAGACGGGCAACGGATTCACTCGCATTGCGGATGTGAATACCTATCTCACCCAGCGCCGCAGCCGCGCCTGTATCCATCGCCGCCTGGTCGCAAAGCGTGAACGGACCGAGCCGCTTGACGAGTTCTCTACCCAGATAAAAATTGCGCGAAATACTCATGCTCGGCACGAGCGCGAGGTCCTGATAAACGGTCTCAATCCCCTGATCTCGGGCATCCTGTGGCGAGTCGAACCGAATGACCTCGTCCCCGAAATACATATCTCCTTCGCTTGGCGGATAAACACCCGTAATCACCTTAATCAGCGTAGATTTACCCGCCCCATTATCACCTAAGAGCGCGAGAACTTCGCCATCCTCGAGCGTGAAATCAATGCCTTTCAGCGCGACAATATGCCCAAAGCGACGACCGATATTTTTTAGCTCAAGTAAAACCAAATATAGCCTCAGCGTTCTTTTCGCACAAAATTGTTAATCACAACAGCCGCGATCATAATAGCGCCAATAGCACCTCTAAAAGCATTGGAAGGAATCTGCATGAGAACAAGCCCCGTGCGCAACATGCCCGTCAGCGCAGTGCCAATAGCCGAACCAATCAGACTGCCATAACCCCCTGTAAGCAGCGTCCCACCAATGACGACCGCAGCGATAACCTCAAGCTCCAACCCCGTGCCGCGCAACGGATCCACGCTCTTGAGACGTGCGACCTGAATAATACCCGCGAGTGCGGCGAGAAATCCCGAAATGACAAAATTGATTACGCGCACGCGGTCAATACGAATACCCTGCAAACGCGCCGCCTGGGCATTGCCTCCGGTGGCAAAAACAGCGTTCCCAAAACGCGTTTGACTCAACGCGATTGCAAAAACTGAAGTAAGCCCTATCCACCACAGAATGCTGGTGCGATAATTACCCGTCCCAACGCGCCCGTTGAGCGCGTCAAAAAAATCAATTTTAACCGGCGTCAAAGGATGGGGGACAAGTGCCTGAAGGAGGAGATAGGCAGAAAAAAGAATCGCGGCAGCAAGCAGGATTTTGGACTTTATGGATTGATTTCTCGCCCGCCAGATATCCCGCGCTATCCACAGAACAAGAAAAAAAAGTGCGAGCGTCAGAATAAAAAATACAAGACCGGGCACTTCGAGAACTGGAGACTCGCGCGAATAGTCCGCGTATCGAATAATGCGCCCCCCAGAAATAACCGTAAGTGGAATGGCGCGATAAGCGAGCATCGTCCCCAGCGTAATAATAAAAGAAGGAATGCCCGTCGATATGAGAAGCAAGCCGTTGATCAGACCGAGCAGACAGCCGATAACTAATCCAATGGCTGCCGCGAGTAAAATAGGCACATCATTTACGGTTGCATAGAGAAAAGCGAGAGATGACACCCCCAGAATAGAGCCAACTGAAAGGTCAAATTCTCCAGAAATCATCAAAAGCGTAATACCGATAGCGAGGATGCCCGGAACGGCCTGACTATTGAGAATGGATGAAATCGCGCTATGGGAGAGAAATGTATCTGGCGTAGCGAGTGCGAAAACCAAAAATATAACGGAAAAACCCGCTGCAGCGCCAGCTTCGGGAGAGCGCGCAAGGCGGGTGCGAATGGCGTCATAACGCTTCAACAGAAATCCTATCTATAACCTGCGGCCACTAATCTGGCAATGCGGTCAACATTTGTTGCATTGATGGCGAACGGACCTGTGAGCACATCCTGTGCGAGGGTGAGACCATAAGCATTGTTCAAATACAGAAAAGAAACTGTCAGATAGCCCTGCAAATAGGGCTGTTGATCGACAGCCTGCACCGTATATCCCCTCTGAATATGGTCAAATATAGACGTACTCGTATCGTGGGTAACATGCAAAATTTCGCCAGCCTCTTTCCCCTCTTCCTCCACAAAAAGATAAAAAGCATCTGCTGGCAGTGGTCCCAAAGTAGCGATGGCATTGGTTTGTGGATGGCCGAGAAAATAGTCGCGCAACAAGCCCGCAGATTGCTCGACATCATTAGATATGGTCAAACCATCAACGACAACGCCCCTTTCCTCAAAAATGCTCGAAAATCCGGCAAACCGCGCTTCGAGACCACTGTGCCCGAGTTCCTGGATGGGACATACCGCGCGTTGAACCGAGACACCGCGCTTTTCCGCCTCGGCGAGAATGGCTTTTGCATTGGATTGACCGCCGAGATACTCGCTGGCACCCACGTAAAATTGCGTGGGCAGTGCGTGATCTCCCCCCGCGTTGGGATCCGCCGTATTGAGCACAATAATGGGAATACCCGCCGCGTGTGCGCGCTCAACGCTCTCCCGAATAGCCTCCGGATCCGGGCACGTAATGCCAATGCCATTGACCTTATTTGCAATAGCGTCGTCGAGAAAATTGGGCATATCCGCAATAGAAAATGTGGGATTGCTCAGCCATTGCACATCCACGTCATAGCGTTTGGCCGCATCTTCCATACCCTTGATCACGACATTCCAGAATGGATTTCCCGGCCCACCATGCGTGACAAAAGCAAATTTGTAGCGCTCCTGAGCGATTGAGGGATGCAGGCAAGAAAAGACAAAGAAAAGCACGAGAACATAGCGAATAATCATTGAGAACTCCTATCTCGAAATGATGGCTTCGCAAGATACGCGCCCAAAAAGATCAAGTCAAGCCAGACAAGCAGGCATGGGTGTATGGTAGGGGATCTATACCTGTAGCGAGTATTGTAGCGCGCGCATGGGCGAGAAGAAAATCGAGCTCCTCGGGCGTATCCACGTCAAAATAGGGGGAAACGAGACCGAGCGTGTTCCCCGCGCGTTGAACCCGGTCAATGGTCTGCGTCAGAACACTGGGCGTGCTCCATTCCACATCCTCAAAAATTTCCGGTATAGGTCTCGAGACACCAACGAGATAGTATCCGCCATCTGTACTCGGACCCAAAACAACATCCTTTGTACGCAACAGATCGAATGCCTGTGTAATATGGTAGGCTGGCAGAGAAGGGATATCCGAACCAATGAGAACCGCTGCCGATGCACCTGCGTCGAGTTGTTGAACAAGTGCTTCTCGCATGCGAGCACCGAGATCATCCTGCACCTGGGGAACGTACTGCCATTGAGCCTTCCCACCACCAAAAAGTGCGCGAACCTCGGACTCTGCATCGGGCGGATCAAAAGCGATCACCCGTCTATCGACATCAATACTCTCTGTCCGCGCCAGCACATCGCGCACAAACGCGGTATAAAGGGCTGCAACCTGATCGGGTGCATAGCGCGTCTGCAAGCGGGTCTTAACCGCTCCGGGAATTGGATTTTTGACAAAGACGATTAGAGATGTCATGTGAAGTGTGAAGTTGAAGTACCATCCAACACTACCCCAATGCTTCATCTCACCATTGTCGCATTGATAGGCAGTTTACGCAAACACCAAATTTTTGTATCATAACAAAGCCAATGGACATAGTACCGGAAAAAGATCTAAAAATCAAATTATTGAGTCTCTCTCTCAACCCCAAAGGAGAACCTATGTCTCAAAATCGACCGAATATTCTCTACATTATGGACGACCAGCACCGATGGGATTATCTGGGATCAATGGGCGCTGATTTTGTCAAAACGCCCAATCTGGACCAGCTGGCCGAGCGCGGCATTCAGTTTACACAATGTACAACAAATTGCCCGGTTTGCGCGCCATCTCGCATTGCGGTCGCATCGGGACTGCAACCCGTTCGCCTGGGCGCGCTGGGGAACAACAATTTTCTACCACGCACAACCACAACGTATTATCAACGGCTACGCGACCACAATTACTACGTAGGCTGCGTGGGCAAACTGGATCTGGCAAAACCCGATGGGTACAACGGACGCGATGGCGACAGGCCAGCTACGTATATGTGGGGGTTTACACACCCCGTTGAAGTCGAAGGCAAAAGCCATGCTGGTAGGGGCAGAATTCCCCAGGGACCTTATAATCATTTTTTAAAGGAAAAAGGATTACTCGATGCGTTTGTCGATGATTATTCGGCGCGAAGTGGTCCCAGAACAAGTCATGATTCGGTACTGCCGACCGAAGCGTTTGCAGATACGTACATCGGACAGCGATCTGTACAGTGGATTGAAGACATTCCCGACGATTTCCCCTATCATTTGTTTGTGAGCTTTGTGGGGCCACACAGTCCATTTGATCCACCGACCGAATATGCCGAACGATATCGCAACACCGAAATGCCAGCGCCGATTCCAGCAACGGGCAAAGATAAACCCAGAAATGTTGAAAGCAGCAGAAAAGGTCTGACCGAGGCCGAGATTCTAAAGACGCGACGGCAATATTGTGCGTATATCGAACTGATTGACGCTCAAATTGGCGAAATATTAGACGCGGTTGAAAAGCGGGGGATGATGGACAACACGTACATTATTTTTGCCAGTGATCACGGTGAAATGCTGGGCGATCACGGGCTCTATGGCAAGAGCGTGTCCTATGAGGCTTCGTTGCGCGTGCCGCTTATTGTGGCCGGACCTGGTATTGAAGGGGGCAGGGTATCGGATGAACCCGTAGAATTGATCGATACCAACGCGACGATCTGCGAATGGGCCGGGTTGCCACCACAGGAAAATATCGACGCACAGTCACTGGGACCCGTTTTGAGAGGCGAGACGGATGATCACCGCACAGAATCGGTCAGCCAAATTCGCAATTTCAGATTGATCCGCACGAAAACACACAAACTGGTCGAAAACCAAAACGATATGAATGAGCTTTACGACCTAAAAAATGATCCGCATGAGCTGAACAATATCGCGCGTGAAAACCCAGATATAGTGAACGAACTGGGCCGTCGGTTAGGCGAGAGATTCACAGAAGGAGCCTGGTTGCGCGGTTGAGAAAGGAGATAATAATGAGTAAACCCAATATCGTTTTTATTCTCGCAGATGACCTCGGGTTTGGTGATGTACGAGCAAATAATCCCGAGTCGAAGATTCCAACACCAAATCTGGATCGGATAGCAGCGGAAGGGATGCGGTTTACTGATGCGCATACCAATTCGGCGATGTGTTCGCCTACGCGATACGGATTGATGACGGGAAGGTATGCGTGGCGCACCTGGTTAAAGAGGATCGTGTTGCCACACTTTTCGAAACCACTGATAGACGAAGGACGAATGACGCTGGCGTCGCTTTTAAAGTCGCATGGATATGCGACCGCAGCGGTTGGCAAATGGCATCTGGGTTTGGGGTGGCAGGCCAAAGATGGCGAGACGTTTGATCCAGAGGTCTGGACACCGCATCAGATTGATGCGATTGATTTTACCAAACCATTAAAGGGAAGCCCACTGGATCACGGATTTGATTATTTTTTTGGGTTGAACGCGTCAAACAATATGCTGCCGTATTGTTTTATTGAAAATGATCGCGCAGTTTTAGAACCGGATGAGCGGAAGTGGCCAGTGTATGACACCGAATCGCCTGTGGGATTGATGTCGCCGGATTATACGTCGGAGAAAATTGATCAGGTTTTGTTTAGCAAAGCAAAAGCGTGGCTAAATACGCATTTTGAAGAGCGGCAGGATGATCCTTTCTTTTTGTATTTTCCATCGTCGGCGATCCATCGTCCGTGTTTGCCATCCCATAAGTGGATTGGAAAAAGTCAGGCGGGATTGAGAGGTGATAAGGTCGCAGAATTAGATGATATTGTCGGGCGTTTGTTAGGAGAATTGGAAAAACACGGCGTACTCAATAACACGCTGGTGATCTTTTCAAGTGATAACGGTGCGCTTGCAGGCGATCCCGAGCAAGCGTTGCAGGAATTGGCGGACAATGGGTATGGTCAGGTTTGGCCATCCCAGCAATTGTTGGGTAGAATCGATGAAGGGATTCACAATGTGCGCGGAAGAAAACATTTGACGTATAGCCATCGGTGCAACGGAGAGTTTTTTGGTTATAAAACAGATATATATGAAGGCGGACACCGCGTACCTTTTTTGGTACGCTGGCCAGGTAAGGTGACGGCGGGAACAGTTTGTGATGAAACGATTTGCATGACGGATATGCTGGCGACTGTGGCGACACTTTTGGGCGAGACTTTGCCTGAAGATGCGGGTGAGGACAGCTATAATGTATTGCCACTGATGTTGGGCGAAGAAATTGAGAAACCGATTCGAGAGGCGACGGTCCATCACTCCGGTCAGGGGATGTTTGCAATCAGGAAGGGCAAGTGGAAGCTGGTGTTGGGACAGGAGTCGGGGGGGCAGACCGATCGCACGGTTGAGACTGAGGGCCAGCTTTACAATATGGAAACAGACAAAGAAGAAACCACGAATGTGTATGAAGAACATCCCGAAGTGGTAGCAGAACTGACGGCCTTGTTGGAAAAGTATGAGCGCGAGGGCCGGAGTGCTCCGATGATGGCTTAAGGAGATGACGCAAGTCCAGTATCCATTTGCAACCAAACACAACAAGGGGCTACGAGTGAATTCTCGTAGCCCCTTATTTTTACATTAAGTATCTAACCATGAGTTTTATGGTATAATGAAGACGTTACTGAAAAGCAATTTGATATTGCGTGCCCACCTGCACGAGAATATCAGCAACAGCCTTGCTGAGGGCATCGAAACTCACATAAGCCGAAAAGGGGAGCCAAGAATACTTGATCAAACGCCACAGGATTTCGATGAGATTCAATTCTGGCGCATACGCGGGTAAAAAGTAAAGAAAGAGCCCTTTCGCCTCCCAAATCGGCACCTGTGTCTGAAAGGCCGCTGACCGATGGATGGACGCATTATCAAGGACAACGATGGTTTTTCGCTTCAGCGTTTGACTAAACGCATCAAAGCATCCAATCACAAGGTCGGTATTGACACAGCCTGCCGCACAAAAGGAGATCAGATCATTGTCGAGATTGAAAAATCCTAAGACATTGAGACGCTTGCCTTTTGCGGCCGGAATTTCCAGCGTTTGCCCCACAGGTTGCCAGGCATAAGCAATGGCCGGATCAAGCGAAAAGCCAGCCTCATCAAAGTAGAAGAGGTCAATGGCTTTAACGCGATGTTTTTTTTAATGTTTCAAGCTCTTGCTGCGCGGTGCGAAACGCCTGTTCATCTCGCTTGGATTTCACAGATTTTCGCACGCGTTTCCAACGTAAACCGCTTCGTTTGGCAATCCGCCGCAGGCTGGAACTGCTGATGGTTTTCCCGGTCTTTTCCGCTAAGAGTCCCAAGACTGTCTTGGGAGCTTGCGGATGTGCCTGAATGAGGGCCTGGGCAACGGCTTGTTCTTGCTCATTCAGCTTGGGAGGACCGCCACTGCGAGGCTGATCATACAAGCCTGATAGCCCAGATGTGGTCCATCTATCGATCCAAGCAGATACCGTGTCTCGATGCACGCGGTAAATGCGGGCAATCTCATCTATGCTTTGACCTTGTGAACTTAACAAAATACTGTGGGCACGTCTGCGAACCCGTTTGGCGACCGCTGTGTCGAGAAGATGCTGCAAGTGCCTCATCTCTTCAGGCGTCAACGCAGAGACAAATTTCGTGGCAACTTTCATAACGACCTCATCAATAAGAGTGGATAAGTCTTTACCCCTGAAGGGCGCAGACAGGGAGCTATGGCTCTTGAATATAGCCATTTTTCAGACTCCCATTATACTAAAAAACTCTTGAATGACTACTTAGAAACAAAAATCGGATTCGGCATTGGACGTAAATTCCACACCATACATCACCAGATCAGTCCCAGTCTTTCAGCGACTTTCTGTGCAGGTACAGTTTTGCCACCAGCTTTCACATCAGCAAGGAATTGCTTCATCTCTTCGACGAAGTCATCGCGCAATTCCAGCCCTTCATCGGGATCGCTCATCATTTCTGAGAGTGTTTGTATGACAACTTCCTGCACAAGTTCTCTAAACTCATCAATTGTTAAATCGGCAACTTTTGTTGCGCCTATTGAGCTAGTCATGTCTTTGTTTGAAATCAACTATCGTCCGCCCTAAATCGGTCTCCTCAATCAAAACAACGCTTTGTCCATCTTTGCTGACCGTCACATAGTCGCAGCACTCACAGGTTCCAAGCCCGGCGGCGCCGCGCATGTCGTTTGCTGTGTTGTCCATCCGATATGCTTTGAAGCCGCTGACAGACTTAATTTCCTCAGTAAATTGGGATAAGCGCATTCTACAACCCCGTGATGTAGAGGTCGGAGAAAGGCTGAGTCAACGATTGTTTGGCCTCTGCCATCACCGCGTCCATATCGTCATTCCATTCGGCATCTGGCGGAAACTTATTCAACCTGACGAGTGCCCGGTCTTTCGATTCTTTCTTTAGATGCACCTCAAGCCACTTGAGGATCGTCATGCTGTGGGTGGAGATCACCACCCGGACTCCCCTACGAGCCAACTCAAAAAGGAACTCCGCCATCTCAACCTGCCAGGCTGGATGCAGATTCGCCTCGGGTTCATCAATGAACAGGAAAGAATCGGGTTCTAATGCCCCTCGTTCAATTAGCAACGCCAGCATACCCAAGTTAGCAACCCCAGCCGACGTAAGAGAGAGCGGAAATGACTTGCCGCTTGTTTGAAATTCGAGATCGCCCGCCTCACTCAGCACAATTTTCCCTCCAATCGCATTGTGCAGACCTTTGTGAATCTCGGCGAAAGAATGATCAACGCGCTGTCTTCTGAGAGCGACGACCACATCGTAAAAATAAGATGGGACTCCGTTCAAGGAGACCGAGGGAGAGGAACGCGAGTCGAGCTTAATTGATTCCAGAGGATTTTTCAGCTTCCAATAGAGTTGGGACTCTAAATAGAAGGCTTTGGAAAATGATTGCGAATTTTGAACGATTTGCGGATCGGGACTGAACATGAAATCATTTGCTTCTTCCAAATCCCCCAATCCTGGGACGCTAAAAAACAAGGGGGTATCATCAGATCCTTTGAGCTGTGAAATATCAGATACTTGAAAATTTCCGCTTACGTTCCGGAGAAACTTCCAGAACCATCCTTTATAAATCGCCAGTTCCGCATCTCTGAAAGTCTTGTCCAAATTATCTATGCTATCTTTGATGTATCCGTGAAGCTGTAATACCTCAGAGCGGTTTTCTTCTCTTTCAATATTGTTTTTCAGGATTTGGAAATGGGTCTTCATCGCCTCGATTTCATCTATCATTTCGGGTTGCACCGACTTGAACACATCAAGTTCATTTTGGCTCACACGACTTGAGGCCGCTTCCCGCAAGAGAGATTCAATTTTTTGCAATGCCCTTCTAATAACAGACCTGGCGCGTTCTCCTGTCGCACCAAAATCTCTATTCAATTCTAAGAAGCTGTTTTAAAACTCATTTTGCCCCTTCTTAGCTATGCTCTATTGCACTGTCATTCTGAGCGGAGCGCAGCGGAGTCGAAGAATCTCTTACCAACTCAGGTGGAAAAGATGCTTCGGCTACGCTCAGCATGACAAAACGCCGGACATGCGTAACATCAGGTATTAATTTTAAAACAGCTTCTAAGACGCGATAAATCATACTGGCGTGCACTTCAAAAAACACGAGCGCATGATTCGCGTTTATCGCCCCAAGCACCGAATAGAGCATCTTCGCCACAAAGGTCTTGCCAGTATTGTTTGGTCCAGCAAAGACCGTGAACCGGCCCACCTGGATGGTCGCCTCGTCAATAGGCCCAAAATTCTGAATTTTTAACTCGAGGCCCATAAGTCCCTCCTCAACAGCCGTACGACAAACCGCACCCTGATATTTCCGCGTATTTTATCCCAACTTCTCCCGCAACAACTGACTGGCTTTTTGGGGATTCGCCTGGCCTTTTGTAGCCCTCATAAGCTGGCCCATAAAGAAACCCATAAGCTTTTGGTCCCCGCCTTTGAACCGCTCAACCTCTTTGGGATTATCGGCAATAATCTGATCAAGCACGCCATCGAGTTCACCCGTATCGCTGATCTGCACAAGCCCCTTTTTCTCAACAATAGCCGCAGGACTATCCCCTGTCTCCACCATATCGTCGAAAACCGTTCTGGCGATACTGGTGCTAATATCGCCCTTATCGACCAAACCAATCAATTCCGCGAGATCTTCGGCTGAAACACGCAAATCGCCAATCGCAATCTTCCGATCATTCAGAACGCGCATCACATCGCCCTGTATCCAATTGGCAGCGAGCCTGCTCTGCACACCCGCCGCAACCGCAGCTTCAAAATAATCGGCAACATCTCGATCTGCGGTAAGCACATCGATCTGATCGGCAGAAATATCGTAATCTTCTGCAAAACGCACGCGCTTGACCTCTGGCAACTCTGGAATCTGGCTCTGAACGCGCGCGACCCAGGCACTATCTACGACAAGAGGAACCAGATCCGGATCGGGAAAATAGCGATAATCGTCCGATTCTTCTTTTGTACGCATAGCCCGCAAAATATTGCGATCGGGATCGTAGAGCATCGTCGCCTGTTCAATCTCACCGCCAGTTTCGAGCAAATCAATCTGCCGTTGGATCTCGGACTCTATAGCGCGCTGACAATTGCGAAAAGAATTGACATTCTTGATCTCAACCTTCGTGCCAAGTTGGGTTTCTCCAACGGGCCGAATCGACACATTGGCATCAATCCGCATATGTCCTTTTTCCATATCGCCTTCAGAAACACCCGTGTACACCAGCAGTTGATGCAAACTCGTCAGATAGTGAAAAACTTCCTCGGACGTCGAGAGATCTGGCTCACTCACAATTTCGATAAGCGGCACGCCACAGCGATTGACATCGACGAGAGACTCCCCTGCAGCCACAAAGGCTTCCTGGTGGATGCTCTTACCAGCATCTTCTTCCATGTGGATACGCGTGAGGCGAATAGTCTTTGTACCGCCGTCAGCCGAGGGCACATCAACACCCCCACCAGTGGCCAGTGGCATTTCTTCATTCGATTGAAACTGCGAGATCTGATACCCCTTGGGCAGATCGGGATAAAAATAATTTTTCCGCAAAAAACGACTGCGCGGTTGAATCGTACAACCTGCGGCCAGCGCAATGCGCATCGCCATTTCAACCACATTCTGATTCAGCACGGGAAGCGCACCCGGCAAGCCCAAACACACCGGACAGACATGGGTATTGGGATCGGCGCCAAATTCGGCACTGCATCCGCAAAAAATTTTGGTAGTGGTTGCAAGTTGGGCGTGTACTTCCAGACCGATGACAGATTCGTAAGTCATGACGCCAATTCTCTTTCCACAACCGCAGCCGCGCTCAAAATGGTTTCTTCGGCAAAGGCATTGCCGAGCAACTGCAAGCCTATGGGCAAGCCTTCGGTCGATGTGCCACAAGGCACTGAAATACCGGGAATACCAGCGAGATTAACGGAAACAGTATAAATATCGGAGAGATACATCTGAAGCGGATCGTCGAGTTTTTCACCCAGCTTAAACGCCGGGGTAGGCGATACGGGCGAAGCGAGGAGATCGCAGGATTCAAACGCGCGGTCAAAATCCCGACGAATAAGCGTGCGCACCTGTTGCGCTTTGCGGTAATACGCATCGTAATAACCCGCACTCAGCGCGTAAGTCCCCAGCATAATGCGACGCTTAACTTCTGCGCCAAAACCCTTGCTGCGCGTTTGAACATACATATCAATCAGGCTTTCCGCCTCATCGCGAAAGCCGTATTTCACCCCATCATAACGCGACAGATTTGACGATGCTTCAGCCGTGGCGATAATATAATAGGCGGCAATTGCAAACGCGGGATGTCCAGCAGTTGGCAGCGAAACTTCGCGAATAGACGCGCCATTTTTTTCCAAAACCTCAATCCCTTGCATAACAGCATCGCGAACATCGGATTGCAGACCTGCGCCAAAAAATTCTGTCGGCAAACCAATGGTGAGGCCATCAACGCCTCTTTGACAAGCCAAAAGATAATCGGGTACCGGTACATGGGCAGAAGTAGAATCGCGAGGATCGTGCCCGGCAATGACACCGAGCAGAGTGGCCGTATCTTCGACAGTACGTGCAAATGGGCCAATTTGGTCGAGCGAAGAGGCATAGGCGATCAAGCCATAACGAGAAACGCGACCATAAGTGGGTTTAAGGCCCACCACACCGCAGAAAGATGCGGGCAAACGAACAGAACCCCCTGTGTCAGATCCCAGGGTCATAAGAGCCTGACCGGCAGCGACAGCCGCAGCAGAACCACCGCTGGATCCGCCTGTCACACGGGTTTGATCGCGTGGATTTTTGACCGCACCAAAATGGGAATTTTCGCTGGAAGAGCCCATGGCAAACTCATCCATATTGAGTTTGCCCAGGATGATTGCATCGGCCTGACGCAGGCGGGTAACAACGGTTGCATCATAAGGCGGGACAAAATTGTCGAGAATCTTTGAAGCGCAGGTCGTGCGTAGCCCTTTGGTACACAACACATCTTTCAGCGCTATCGGAACGCCGACAAGAGGGCCGAGGGCCTGGCCCGCTGCTACCTTTTGATCGACGGCATCCGCTGCTTCGAGTGCACCTGCTTCATCAACGGTGATGAAGGCATTGATATCGGGATTTGTATTTTGGATATGCGCGAGGATCTTTTCCGTTATTTCGCGGGCCGTGTACTTTTCCCTGCGAATGCCGTGTACAAGCCCCCGCGCTGTTTGGGCGGAAAAAACAGAATCGTCAGCCACCCTACCTCCAGGTCACGATTTTGTTTCTGTACCCGATGTCGTCTGTGTGGGTTGTGGTTCGGGGGGCGGAGCAGTATTGACGTTATTTTCTATTTCACTCTGAACGTCCTTTACGCCGCGCTTAAATTCGGTAATGCCCTTGCCGAGGGACTGGGCAATTTCGGGAATGCGTTTTGCACCAAACACCAGCAGGACAACGACCAAAATCAATACGATTTCCCACGGTCCCATGCCAAACATGTCACACCTCCAGAAATAAACTCAATAGGAATACTTGACGTAGTACCAGGCTATCCCAATACCGAGAAAGCTCAACACATTGAAGTTGAGCGAAAAACCAAATGTAAGGGTCATAACGATCAAGTTGACCTCAATGGGCTTGAGCTTATAGACATAAGAATCAATAAGTACTTTTTCGACCACATTATTATCCAGGCCAAGACCGTCAAAAATAACAGCCAGAACCTGACCAACTACATTGCCGGCAAGAATGCCGATCAAGATCGCAACAATGAGAATTCCCAGACTTCTTCGCCCCATAACCACGCTTTCAAAATAAAACAGGTAAACTCTTAGTCCCGTACATCTGCCACTTCACGATCTGTGATGGCATAATACAACCATCTGAACAAGCCAGATAGGGAAATGGCGAGTGCTATGGGAAAGAATACTTCATAAGTATAAAAAACCATGAGCACAATAACACATAGCAAAAAAATCAAGCGGACGCGACCGCGTCTGGTTTCGATTGATAACCTCGAAAACGCGCTGTATTCGATTGTGCTGATCATGAGAAGTGAGAGTATAACACACAGGCCGATAGCAAGATGAGGTGCGTGTGTGCTACTTTGCCACACACGTTCTGTAAAAAGAATATATGCGGCCAGGGTACCCGCTGCCGTTGGAATCGGGAGGCCAGAAAAATTTTCTTTCTCAAATCCCTTTAATTGTGTATTGAAACGCGCCAGCCTGAGCGCACCACACAAGAGAAATAAAAAACAAACGACAAAATGCAGCCAGGGAATAGCCGGCAAGGCATTGAGATAGTACGGCTTGAGATAGTACAACATGAGTAGCGCCGGAGCCACGCCAAAAGAGCAGACATCGACAATGGAGTCAAATTGGACGCCAAAGTTGCTGGACGTATGAAAGTATCGCGCAATTTTCCCATCACACGCATCGAGAAATCCCGCAATAACGATGAGAAGGGCTGCACCGATAAAACGCCCATTCACAGCATAGTACATAGATAAAAAGCCACAAAACAAACTGCTAATGGTAAACAGGCTGGGCAGGGCTGCTTTGGCATTCATTAACATAGCTCCAATTGAGGATTACTCATTATTGCGCGGGTCGGCTTCTAAGACGAGTTGGGCATCAAATACGCGGCCTTGACCGCGCAAAATCTTGAGATTAAATATATCGCCAACAGCCGCGTATCGAAAAGCATCTACGACATCATCGGCACTACTGGTATTTTTGTCATTGACCATCACAATCACATCGCCGGGCAACAATCCAGCACTTTCGCCTGGGCTGAGAGGATCGACGACGGTGATCAAAGCACCTTTAATTGTCAAAACTCCAAGGGTGCGAGCAATGTGCGGGTTGAGGTTGTGAATATCCAGGCCGGTCCAGAACTCGCGGCTACCCTGGTCAATGAGCTGACAGGCCACCTGGATTGCGCGATCAATGGGCACTGCAAAACCGATACCCAACGATCCGCCCTGAGAAAAAATAAACGAATTAACGCCAATAACTCGACCGAGGCTGTTTACCAGAGGACCGCCGCTGTTGCCCGGGTTAATTGAAGCGTCCGTTTGAATCATACCTTTGTACGCGCGTTCGTTTTGCTCTGGGCGAACAATGCGATCTACTGCACTAATGACACCAACCGTAACGGTGGGGTTGAGATCTTCAAAGTGCAAGCCAAAAGGATTTCCAAGCGCGATTGCCCATTCGCCAATAATGACGTTTTCAGATGTCCCAATCTCGGGAACATAGAGGCTATCGGCATCGATCTGCACAACTGCGAGGTCCCATTGACGATCTATAAAAACGTCGAGAACATCAAAACCACGACCGTCGGGAAAAATTACAAAAATTTCCTTAGCACCATCGACAACATGGCTGCTGGTCAGGATATAACCATCGGTCTGGATCACGAACCCCGAGCCGATTCCGGGAATGCGTCGCCTGTCGGAAAAGGGTTCAAAGGGTTCAAAAAAGTGATCGCGATATCGGGGATAATTCCGATCGTAAACCGTATTGATGCTAACGACTGCTGGCGCCACATCTTCAATCGCTCGAACAATGGCATTTCGGCGCGAAGTCTCAATACTTGTACTTACCGCGCTCGTGTTGGACGAAGACCGATTGAGCAGAGGAAATAGTGCCAGACCAATGCACAGGCCCAATAGCAAAATCAGCAGAGGGTGCTTCACGGCACTCATCCTCACGGGAGTTCATCGTCGTAAATCACCCTTTCGAGAAACAAGCCCTGAGCAGGAGCGGATTCTCCGGCACTTTGGCGGTTACGAGCACCGAGAATATCGTGCATAGATTCGGCTGGCCGCGCCCCTCGACCCATTTCTACGAGGGTGCCAACGATACTGCGCACCATTGCGCGTAAAAAACGATTACCGGAAATATGAAATATGAGTCCGTCGTCCTGCCGTTGCCAATCGCAGGTATAAACATGACAGACTCGATTTTCTTTTTCATAGGCCGCCACACAAAAAGACGTGAAGTCGTGCCGACCAATGAGAATTTTGCTCGCCCGTTCTATCACATTCAGATCGAGTTCACTGCGCATATACCACGCATAGTGCCGGCCGATGGGCTGTTTGTTATGCCGAATGCGATAAAAATAATGACGGCGCAGGGCATCGAAACGCGCGTGAAAGTCAGGGCCGACATAATCGGCTCTTTTGACAGCGACATCGGGTGGCAACATGCCATTGAGTGCATGCTGCAAGCGATCAAGCGGAATATCGCGTGTAGGCGCGAAATTGACGACCTGCCCGAGTGCGTGAACACCTGCATCTGTGCGACCAGACGCCATAACCGAGACCGGTGCGCTATAGAGTTGTTCAAGGCGTGCCTGAAGTTCGCCCTGGACCGTGCGCTGGTCGGGCTGAATTTGCCAGCCCTTAAAGTCGGTTCCATCGTATTCGAGCGTCAGGCGAATCTGCATGATAACGGCCTGCACCAAACGCAAAAAGAGAACAATTCCAACTTCTACCAAAAGCATATAGTTTTGCAAATATACCATCTCACATGGGGAAAGTCAATGACGAAAAGGGGAACATTTTTTTCAGACATGTGAACAATTTTTTCTTGAAATTGCGAAATGAGCGCGCCATGAGAGATGGCACGAAAATTGCCACAATACGGGTTCGAGAAAGGATAAAACATGAGAAGACCCGCATTGTGGACTGCGCTGTACTTTGCTTTGGGAATCGGTTTAAACAGATATGTTGGAATATCTCCAGTACCCACCATGCTCTGCGCCTTTGCGGTTATTTGTCTTTGCGGCGTGGGGCTGTGGTGGCACTGGAATAAGGGAAAGATGAGCATCCTTTTCCCGGTCCTTATCGTTTTGCTGGGCGCATTGAACGGCGCGCAGAGTCTGGAACGCCCTGCAGATCACTTTGCCCAGTTCTTACCCGCAGACCGCACACTTGTCGAAGTCGAGGGATTGGTCTCATCGGACCCCGAACGCATCGACGGCGATTATCGCATCGTCTTTGACGTACTTCAACTCGTCGTCAAAGACACGTCACGCGCGGTAAGTGGCAGGGCACTGATCAGATTTAAGGCGGGTACCGCATTGCCCGCCTACAGGGACCGAATGCAATTGCAGATACAACTTTATCAACCGGATCCCCCGCGAAATCCGGGCGCATTTGATTACCGTGAATTTCTGAAACGACGGGGCATTGATGCTTTGGGCACGGTGCAAAAACGCGCTCAGATTATTGCACATCGACAAGAAAAAGACGACTGGTGGGCGCTGATCGTATTACCCGCCAGAAATCTCATTCGCCGGGCAATTGAGCAAAATCTTTCCGGCGGGCCTGCTGGCCTCTTAAAAGGGGTGCTCTTAGGTGCAAAGCATGCGGTGCCCGAAGAAGTTAAAACCACATTTGCACAAACGGGCGTCAATCACGTCCTGGCAGTGTCTGGACTTCACGTGGGATTGATTGCTGGAGCTGTATTTTTTATGCTGAAGATACTGGGGGTTGGGCGAGGTATCACTGCCGCATTGACGATCTGTGCGCTGGTATTTTACGCGCTGATAACCGGGTTGCCCCCCTCGGTCGTACGCGCTTCGACAATGGGATGCGTGGCTCTTTTGGGTATGGTGGGGCAACGCGATATAGACGGTGGAAATATCCTGGGCATAGCGGGTTTGGGGTTGTTGATCGCGCGACCACAAGACTTATTCGATGTGGGTTTTCAACTATCATTTGTAGCCACAGGTGGCATTTTGATTTTTTATCGACCATTGCGTGATCTCTTACCCGAAAAAAAGGGATGGTACAGTACTTGTGTCGCAGGACCGCTGGCGGTTTCTATCGCCGCTCAGGCAACGACTCTTCCCTTTATTGTGGGATATTTTGGTCTGGTATCGGTTATTGGCTTAATTGCAAATTTGATTGTCGTACCACTCATAGGCGTTGGCGTTGGACTGGGACTCCTGACCGTGTTGGCTTTCGCCTGTTGGGAACCCATGGCGACGATATTAAACGCCGCGAATTGGCTAATTTTAAGCGGGGCAATCAAATGTACAGAACTTATGGCCGAGCCAGAGTGGTCTGCCTTTGAAGTTGCGCGTCCCTCCTGGGTTATATTTGCTATTTATCTGGTCCTGATTCCTCTGATTCACCCTGCTGCCAGACGGCTTTGGGGTACTTATTGTGTCATAATCGCCCTTGTTCTGGCAAATATCGGAATCTGGCAAAATATCTTGCGAACAGAGTCAGCCCTTGAAGTCTATTTCCTCGATGTCGGTCAGGGCGATGCTATTTTTTTTAAATATCCGAATGGACTAACACTTCTGGTCGATGGTGGCATTCGCACGCAATACACCGACATGGGAGAGCGCGTGATTTTGCCATTTCTCAAAAATCAGAGTATTGATCATATAGATGTCGTGGTGGGATCTCACCCGCATGCCGATCATATTGGTGGCCTGATATCCATTTTGGGACAAATGTCGGTAGGTCATTATCTCGATGCGGGACAGCACGTCGATTCTTTTACGGGCAAACGGCTTCAAGAGGTCGTAAAGACAAAAGGCATCAGATATCACACTGTGGCTGCAGGAGATAGTCTGGTGGGTATTGGCGGTCTGGTACTACATCCAACATCGGCTTATGTCTCCGACTCGGGATCGGCGCCTGATGGCTTGAATAATGGTTCGGTCGTCATTCGAATCGTCTATCGGGGAACATCGATATTATTGACCGGAGATATAGAACACGAGACAGATGGCGATCTGATGCGCTGGGGCCATCGCCTGCGCTCAGACATCCTCAAAGCAGCGCATCACGGCTCGCGCACTTCCTCGACACCCGAGTTTCTCGCGGGTGTCACGCCCAGCATTGTGGCCATTTCGTGCGGAAAAAACAATAAGTTCCGACATCCTTCGCCAGAAGTTGTACAGCGCTTTCGCGATATGGGGATACAAATTTGGCGAACCGATCATTCGGGTGCAATCGCAGTGAGAATAGATCGCAGACACATCGATATCGTGCCGTGGATAAAAAATAATAAACCTTAGGCATTATTGGACAAAACAAAAAAAAAGCGATCCATATAGGACCGCTTTTTTTTATGGTGGATGAAAGCGTCTTTTCCATCAGCCTCCGCATATTGGGATACATCGAAACAGGGATGCAATTTCCTTATTTTTTCGGCCATTACCATAGTATTATCTCCCCCGGTAATACCATAGTTTAACCGTTAAAGGCCAACCCTAATTCCTCCTGGACCAATTCAGGGGGTGAAGGTAAGAGCAACCCTCATCCACCAAAACATAAATACCCATAACTATATTAAAAATATGAAGATATGGGAAAAATTTCTTTCAAAGCACACATAGAATATATACTGTGAAAGTCCGCGCGTCAACTACTAAATTGACCTTTAATGTCGGTTTTTTTTGAGTGATTTAAATAAGGTCTTGAAACTTAAGAACATCGCTATCTAAAAAAAAATTTACGGGGTTTTCCGAACGGATATGCAGGCTGGATGTACGATCCCGCTATTTATGAGATTCTTCCCAAATCCCCATTCGATTGAATTTTTCAACCCGTAATTTCGGAAGATTTTCAGCGGGTATTTTAACAATCTCTGCAAGAGCGTCTGAAACGGATTTTTTGAGATTTTGCGCGGCCAGATCAAAGTTGCGATGTGCCCCCCCATAAGGCTCTGGTACAATGCAGTCAATAATACCGAGGTCCAGGAGATCATCGGCCGAAATTTTCATGGCTTCTGCGGCTTCTGTGCGTTTGTCGCGGTTGCGCCAGAGAATGAGCGAACAGGATTCGGGATTGATCACGGAGTACCAGGCATTTTCGAGCATGAGAATTTGGTCGCCTACCCCAATGCCAAGTGCCCCTCCGCTCGCGCCTTCACCGATAATTGCAACGACAATGGGAACGGGTAGCCGTGCCATCTCAAAAAGGTTGCGCGCAATGGCTTCTGATATGCTTCGCTGTTCCGAGGCCAGGCCGGGAAACGCACCCGGCGTATCGACCATACAAAGCACGGGCCGACCAAATTTGGCAGCCAATTGCATCAACCTCAGAGCTTTGCGATATCCTTCTGGATGTGGAAGGCCAAAATTGCGCTTGAGATTCTCGCTCGTATTGCGCCCTTTTTGTTGCCCGATAACGACGATGGGTTGGTCTTCAAAATACGCCACCCCCCCGATAATCGCCCGATCATTCCCACTACAGCGATCGCCGTGCAATTCGATAAAATCAGAAGTTATACGGTCGATATAGTCCAGTGAATACGGTCGCTGAGGGTGGCGCGATAGCTGGTATTTTTGCCACCGCGTGAGATTGCGAAAAATATCGCGTTCGAGTTTCTCGCGGCGTTTCTCGTGAACTTCAATTGCGTCAGTTACATCCAGGCCTTCCGCTTTGGCCCGTTCCCGAAGCGCGGCGATTTTCTTCTCTAACTCGGCCAGTGGCTGTTCAAAGTCCAGATAAGATCGGTCGCTCATAAATGATCGTCCTTTATGAAAGTGCGGTCAACGCCGCTTCAATGCGGTCCATGCCCCGGGCAATTTGCTCGGGCGATGCGGCATAGGAAAACCGCAGATATCCCGGCGCTCCAAAACCCGTGCCGGGAACGCAGGCGACACGCGCTTCTTCGAGCAGGAAGTTGCAAAGCGCAACATCGCTGTCAACACGCCCACAAGACGAAGACTTGCCAATATATTCAGAGATATCGGGAAAAACATAAAACGCGCCCTGGGGCATATTGCAAGACACACCCGGCATCCGATTGAGGCGAGAAACGATTTGATTGCGTCGTTTAACATAAGCTCGCCGCATTACTTCGACGCAGTCTTGAGGGCCTGTAAGTGCTTCCAACGCGGCGTATTGAGAAATGGTACAGGTATTAGTAGTTTCCTGAGTTTGAACTTTGATCATCAGATCAATCAAATTCTGGGGACCCGCGCCATACCCCACGCGCCATCCGGTCATCGCATAGGATTTTGATACGCCATTGACAGTCAGCGTTCTGTCTGCCAATTCCGGCAACAAAGCGCCAATAGATATATGCTCGGCATCTTCGTAGAGGAGCTTTTCGTAGATTTCATCGGCAATCACATAGACATTAGCACCCGCAATCACATCGGCCAGTGCATTCAGATTCTCGCGGACATAAACCGTTCCCGTTGGGTTACAGGGGCTATTTAAGAGCACAAATTTTGTTCGTGGTGTGATAGCATCTTGAAGTTGCCGCGCCGTCATGCAAAAATCCGAGTCTTGTGTAGTCGGCACAATGACCGGATCACCACCCATTAAGCGCACCTGATCGGCATAGCTCGTCCAATAAGGGGCGGGAATAATGGCTTCGTCTCCCTCCTCTATTAAAGCAATAATGGCGTCAAAGATGGTTTGTTTTGCCCCACATGTCACGATAATTTGTGAAGGCGTATAATGCAAATTATTGTCGCGCTCAAATTTGTCGCATATCGCGAGTTTGAGTTCGGGAATACCCGACGCGGGATTTGAATATCGCGTATGGCCCGCTTTAATAGCGCGAATCGCAGCATCTTTTATATGTTCAGGGGTCTCAAAATCGGGTTCACCCGCAACGAGAGAAATGAGATCAACACCCTGTCGTTTCAGTTCTCCTGCCCTGGCAAAAGCTGATACCGTCGCAGATGCCTGAATATTGAGAACGCGCTGTGCAAAAGGAGAATTAGGCATAAAAAGTAACCACAGATGAACACAGATGGAACAATCAAAACGGTCTATTTTTACAGATCTATCTTTAGATTCACATATTTTGCCAGCCTAATGCCCTTATAGACTTCAGTTGTATACGACTGTCGAATTCCCGATTCTTTGACCAATTCAGGAACCGATAGTGATATAATTTCTTTGGCGTATTTGATTCCAAATAAGTGGATGAATGTTACTGCCTCTCTATCCGGTGCATTGTTGTACATATCCTTTAGCTGCTCTGCAGCTTGTTTGATATCCATACGTTTTGCTCCTTTAAACGAAAATTTCAGGTCGTGTATTCCGCATTTATACGAACATAGTCATAAGTCAGGTCACACGTATAAATAGTGGCCGATGCCTCGCCGATATTCAAATTGATGTCAATATCTATATCGGAAGCACTTAGAGCTTCGATAGCGCGGTCCTGGTCAAAAGGAAGACCACTGCCATTGGCGTAAATAGGGATGTCGGCCATTGAAACGGCTGTGCGGTCAGGATCCACCGCCACGCCAGCATAACCCACCGCACACAAAATTCGCCCCCAGTTGGGATCGCGCCCAAAAACAGCGGTCTTGACCAGATTTGAGTTGGCGACAGACAGCCCCACAGTGCGTGCATCAGCCCCGGTCGCTGCGCCATCAACGCGAACCGTGATAAGTTTGGTCGCCCCCTCGCCGTCGCGAGCAATTTGTTTGGCCAGACTAATACAGACTGCATTGAGTGCACTCTGGAAGGTGCGAAGGTCTGCGCCCGTGAGTTCGCGCTCGCTCGCCGCGCCATTTGCCAGAGCCAGAACCGTATCATTGGTGCTCATATCGCCATCGACAGTAATGCAATTAAAAGATTGTGTAACAGCTTCACAAAGCGCATCCTGCAGTACCCCAGAGGAAAGGGCTGCATCTGTGAGCACAAAAGCGAGCATAGTCGCCATATTTGGCGCAATCATACCCGCGCCTTTAGCGATCCCGGCAATAGTAATTTCACAGCCATCTATTTCACATCGCACAGATGCTTTCTTCGGCACAGTATCCGTAGTCATAATCGCCTCTGAAGCATCGTCCCATCCCTCAACATCGAGTTGCGGAATAATGTTTTGAATACCCCTTTCAAGGCACCCCATCGGCAAAGGCACACCGATGACCCCCGTCGAATTGACGAGCGCGTCTTCTGGTGCAATATCCAATCCATTGCCCACCCATTGCGCCATCTGGCGCGCATCTGCCATGCCCTGATCTCCAGTACACGCATTGGCATTTTTGCTATTGACCACAATGGCTCGCGCCCGTCCATTTCGCAAATGTTCCCTATTGAGATGCACGGGTGCTGCACACACGCGATTTGTCGTAAACATCCCCGCTGCCGAAGCCACCCGATCAGAGATAATAAGGGCGAGGTCTTTTTCATCCCCTTCTTTGAGACCACAATGCAGCCCAGCGGCCTTATAACCTTTCGGGGAATAGATAATTTTTTCATTAATCGTCACAAGAGATCCTCTTTCCATTAGAAAAGCGCGCGTTTGACATTGCGCACAGCCTGGCGGATTCGGTGTTCATTTTCGACTAACGAAATGCGTACATAGCCCTCGCCCATATCGCCAAAACCAATACCCGGAGAAACCGCGAGTTCTGCCTCCTCCATGAGCTTGAGGGAAAAATTCATAGAACCGAGATACCGATATTTTTCTGGAATAGGCGCCCAAACAAACATCGACGCCTTGGGCTTGTTGACGGGCCACCCAATGCGATTGAGACCTTCTACCAGCGTATCCCTGCGGCTCTGATACATAGCGGCCGATTGCTGAACGCAGTCTTGCGGTCCATCAAGCGCGGAAATTGCTGCGACCTGTATAGGGGTAAAAACGCCGTAGTCGTAGTAATTTTTAATAATGGCAAGTGCTTTAATCACCTCTGGATTTCCAAGGCAAAATCCGACGCGCCAACCGGCCATATTGTAGGACTTGGACATGGTGTAAAATTCAACACCGATTTCTTTTGCACCCTTAACCTGTAAAAGACTGGGCACGCGGGTATCGTCAAACGCGATATCCGAATATGCCATATCGTGAATAACAATAATATTTTGGCGGCGGGCAAAATCCACAATCTCCTCAAAAAAAGAAATATCAACGGTAGCTGTCGTAGGATTGTGAGGAAAATTAAAAATCATCACTTTGGGTTTGGGCCACAGTTCCCGCGGGATCATTTGCAGGTCTGGAACAAATTCTTTTTCCGGTCGCAAAGGCATGCTGAAGACATTGCCATTGGCAATCGCAACGCCATAAAGATGCAGGGGATACGCCGGATTTGGCACAATGGCGAGATCGCCCGGATCGAGAAGCGCGAGGCAAATATGTGCCAACCCCTCTTTCGAGCCAATAGTGACAATCGCTTCTGTTTCCGGATCGAGATCAACGTCAAAACGGCGTTTGTAATGGCGACAAATCGCCCGCCTCAAAGCCGGAAGGCCCGCCGATGGAGAATATCCATGCGTTTTGGGATCGCGGACAACTTCGGTGAGTTTGTCAATAATATGTGGCGGTGTCGGCTGATCGGGATTGCCCATGCCCAGATCAATAATATCAACGCCCTTACGCCGCAGGTACATTTTGCGGGCATTGACCTCGTGAAAAACATAGGGCGGCAAGCGTTCAATCCGGCGAGAATTGATTTGCATACGATACTCTTTGAAAAGGGTCAGTCAATAACGATAATATCGTCAAGCAACAATTTATAAGTCAAACTATCGACCAGTGCTGTCCAACTGGCTTCAATGATATTTTCAGATACACCTACAGTACTCCACACGCGCCGCCGGTCAGAGGACTCAATCAGCACCCTCACTTTGGCCGCCGTGCCATCGGCACTGGATAACACGCGCACTTTATAGTCTTCGAGGCGCACATCCTTGAGCGTGGGATACTTTGGTTCCAGTGCCAGGCGCAATGCCGAGTCGAGGGCATTGACAGGACCATCGCCTTCGCCAACCGTGTGGTAAATCTGTCCCTCAATTTCTATCTTGACAATGGCTTCCACTTCAGAGCCTGCAGCACTTTTGCGATTAATCGTCCTGTAATTGATGAGCTTAAACGGTTTGCGAATACTACCCAATATCTGCCGGGCGATAATTTCAAACGACGCCTCGGCGGCTTCAAAAACATAGCCCTCATGTTCGAGCTGCTTAATTTTTTGCAACAATTTTTGGACAGTTGGATGGCGTTTATCCAGACCCGGAATCAAATGGTCCAATTTTGCTGCAACAGCCCCGCCACCCGATTGTTCTGAAAGCAAAAACCGGCGCTGATTGCCCACAGCTTCTGCATCGCAATGCTCATACGCGACGGGTTGTTTGAGCATCGCATCTACGTGAACCCCTGCTTTGTGTGCAAAAGCACTCTCACCCACATAAGGTTGGCGGTGGTCGTGATAGACATTGGCGATTTCGCTGACAAAGCGCGATAATTCCATAAGTCTTTTGAGATTTTTCGCGCCAATAGCTTTCATCCCCAACTTAAATTCAATATTGGGAATCACCGAACACAGGTTGGCATTGCCACAGCGTTCCCCATAACCATTGATAGTCCCCTGCACATGCGTAGCACCCATTTCGAGTGCGACAATACTATTCGCTACGGCCATTCCCGCGTCGTTGTGTGTGTGAATGCCCAAAGGCACATCGAGCCTGGGTTGAATGGCACTGATAATCTCCTGTATCTGATACGGCATCATGCCGCCATTGGTATCGCACAAGACGAGCACCTCGGCTCCGCCTTCTTGCGCGGCCAACAAAGTTTCCAGTGCGTATTCGGGATCGGCTTTGTAACCATCGAAGAAGTGTTCGGCATCGTAAATAACTTCTCGCCCGTTTTCCTTGAGCCAGGCGCAAGAATCCCTGATAATTTGCAGGTTTTCGTCCAGTGTCGCCCGCAACACATCGGTTACATGAAGCGTCCAGCTTTTCCCAAAGAGCGTGATAACTTCTGTACCTGCCCTGAGCAAAGTGGTGAGAGTGGGATCGTCTTCGGGCGGATTGTCAACCCTGCATGTACTGCCAAAAGCAACAATTTTGGTATTGTGAAATTCGAGATCGCGCACGCGGTCAAAAAATTCGAGATCCTTGGGATTCGTCGGATTGGGCCAACCGCCTTCAACATAATGAATGCCCATAGCATCGAGATGTTGTGCAATCATGGTTTTGTCTTCAGCCGAAAATGAAATACCCTCGGCCTGCGCGCCGTCTCGAAGGGTCGAATCGTAGATTTGTACAAGTTCAGACATGTGATTTCCTCTGGTTTGGGATTAAAAAAGTTGGGTCATGCAAAACAATCCAATGCCCAAACCAATGGCCTCCGGGCAACGAGTGCCCGGATAATATCTCCTGCCTGTTCGCATGTGAGAATGCATAATAACTCGCAAAAAAACCCGCGAGATGCGGGCGTAAAAAAGATTAAAAGCCCGTAACATAGGGAAGTTTGTTGGCGATATCCCGCACTGCATCTCTGCCTTCAAAGAGCATGCCCGTTGCATCCCACGCCCCCTCAATGAGTTGGAGCCGATTGCCTTCGGCAATTTGCAGATCGACTTCGATATCGCCAAATGTCAATTTTTTTTCTTTGAGATCAACCGCCATTTCTCGTTGCGGATCTGCTTCGGCTGCGTCCTGCATCTTGATAATATCCTCGGTTGAAGCCGTCAGACAAGGCACGCCCATAGCCGTGCAATTACCCAGAAAAATTTCGGCAAAAGATTCGCCCACAATGGCATAAATCCCCCAGCGCATCAGAGCCTGGGGCGCGTGTTCTCTCGAAGACCCACACCCAAAATTGTCATTGGCGATGAGTACGGACGCGCCCTGATAGCGCGGATTATTAAATGGGTGATCGGGATTTGATTTGCGGTCGTCTTCAAAGGCGTGCTCACCCAGGCCTTCAAACGTAATAGCGCGAAGATACCGCGCGGGAATAATGCGATCGGTATCGATGTCATTTCCCCGAACCGGAATCGCGCGCCCTTCTACATACTGGATCACAGATGAATTCATAAATAACCCTTCCTTCACATAGCGCGTACGTCAATAACCTCACCGGCAATAGCCGCGGCTGCAACCATTGCGGGACTCATCAAGAGCGTGCGCCCCGTGGGGCTACCCTGACGCCCTTTGAAATTGCGATTGCTCGACGACGCGCACACTTCGCGTCCCTGCAATTTGTCGGGATTCATAGCCAAACACATCGAACACCCAGCACCGCGCCATTCAAAGCCAGCATCTTCAAAAATGTGGTGCAAGCCTTCCGCTTCCGCTGTCTTGAGAACGGATTTGGACCCCGGCACAACCAGTGCTTTGATGCCATCGGCCACCTTGTGTCCCTTGACAACTCTGGCAGCTTCTCTGAGGTCGGATATACGGCTGTTGGTACACGAACCCACAAAAGCCACGTCAATAGGCATACCAGATATGGCCGTGCCCGGCTTTAAGTCCATATAATTATATGCTTCGGCTGCAACATCGCGCTCATCATCGGGCAGATCCGTCAAAGCAGGCACTTTTTCTGATACAAAAAGCGCCTGTCCCGGCGTAATACCCCATGTCACGGTAGGCTCGAGGGCAGAGCCATCGAGGTGATAAACATCGTCGTAATCGGCATCGGTATCGGAAGCCATAGAACGCCACCAGGAAACCGCGCGATCAAAAGCTTCGCCCGAAGGTGCATAAGTGCGTCCCCGCAGATAGTCATAAGTCGTCTGATCGGGATTCACGTACCCCGCGCGCGCGCCGCCTTCAATCGACATATTGCACACCGACATGCGCGCTTCCATATCCATAGCTTCAATAGCGGATCCAGCATATTCGTAAGCATAGCCCGTGCCGCCTTTTACACCGAGATTGCGGATGATATTGAGAATAACATCTTTGGCGTAAACCCCATTACCCAGCGTGCCGGATACTTCAATACGGCGCACTTTGAGAGGATCCATCGCCAGACACTGCGTAGCGAGCACATCGCGCACCTGCGAGGTGCCAATGCCAAATGCAATGGCGCCATAAGCTCCGTGCGTTGAGGTGTGGCTATCGCCACAGGCAATGGTCATCCCCGGCTGTGTCAGGCCCAATTCGGGACCAATAACATGGACAATACCCTGACGCTCGTCGTCGAGCCCAAAAAAAGAAAGGCCAAACTGTTGGGCATTCTCTTCAATGGCGATCATCATGTCCTCGGCCATACCGTCGGCAAATGGACGGGCAACATCGCTTGTAGGTACAATATGATCAACCGTGGCAAATGTGCGTTCTGGATATGCAATAGTGAGACCGCGCTCTCTGAGCATATCAAAAGCCTGCGGGCTGGTAACCTCGTGAACGAGATGCAGGCCGATAAACAATTGCGTTTGCCCCGATGGCAGCGTTCGCACCGCATGCGCGTCCCAAACTTTGTGAAATAAACTATGACCCATCTATGGCCTCTTTTCTTAAAACCCTATGGGCAGGCACGAGGCACTGCCCCTGTATTTCATCTGCGAAAAACGCTCAAATGAACTGGCCTGAGAGGCGGCCAGTTGTACACCGCTCACTCGCGTTTTTTTCTGCGTCCATCTGCGTCCATCTGCGGATACTAAACGGTTGGTTCTCGCTCCTTGTGATTATCTTGCTGAATCGCCATGCGATTGAGAGCGTCGAGAAAAGCTTTGGCACTGGCTTCAATAATATCAGTTGAAACGCCGCGCCCCCTGGATATGCGACCATTGCACGACACATTGACCGTGACTTCTCCCATTGCTTCGGCACCCCCGGTAACGCCGCGGATAGTATAGTCTTCCACTTTTGTATTTGTATTATCCGTGGCTTTCTTAATCGCCCGATACGTTGCATCTACCGGCCCATCGCCCCAAGCTGATTCCTGAACGTGATTTTTGCCGTCAATACCAATGCGAACCGTCGCAGAGGGAACCGTGCCAGTACCGCTCACAGTATGTAAATAGTCCAACACGAACCGCATGGGAAAATCTCGAATTTCATCTTCCACAATAGCCATGAGGTCTTCGTCATACACTTCCTTCTTTTTATCTGCAACTTTGACAAAGCGCTCATAAGCAATATTTAATTCATCTTGATTGAGATGATAGCCGAGTTCTTCCAGGCGATGGCGCAATGCGTGGCGGCCAGAACGCGCCGTGAGCACAATACTCGATTCTTCCCATCCCACAGATCTGGGATCGATAATTTCAAAATTTTCGCGGTCTTTGAGCACCCCGTCTTGATGGATACCAGAACTATGTGCAAATGCGTTGGCTCCTACAATGGGCTTGTTGGGCGGAACGACAATACCCATAAGGCGGCTGACCAGACGGCTTGTGTTTACGATTTCGCGCGTTTTGATATCCGTATAGAGGTCGAAATAATCCCCGCGCGTTTTGACAGCCATGACCACTTCTTCAAGCGAGGTATTGCCCGCGCGTTCACCCAATCCATTGACGGTGCATTCGACCTGACGCGCGCCATTTCTGAGTGCCTCGAGAGCATTGATAGTCGCCATGCCCAAATCGTCGTGGCAGTGGACACTGATAATAGCCTGATCGACATTGGGCACTTTCTCACAAATATTGCGAATAATACGACCAAACTGGTCGGGTACTGCGTAGCCCACGGTATCGGGAATATTGATCGTCGTAGCACCCGCTTCAATGGTAGCTTCGATCACATCGTGGAGATATTGCGGCTCAGTACGCGCAGCATCCATTGGTGAAAATTCCACATCCTCGCAATGCGATTTGGCTCGTGCAACCGCATCAACAGCCATTTGCAAAACTTGATTGGGCGTTTTGCCAACCATGGAAATATGGAGCGGCGATGTGCCAATAAACGTGTGTATGCGCGGTCTTGGCGCGCCTTTCAGGGCTTCACCTGCGCGGTCAATATCTTTGAAAATTGCGCGAGACAGACCGCAAATAACAGGGCCTTCGACCTCGTGTGCAATACGCCGCACAGCATTGTAGTCCTGATCGGACGATATGGGAAATCCGGCCTCAATAACATCGACATTGAGCCGCGCGAGTTGGTGGGCAATTTCAACTTTTTCGCGCAACGCGAGCGAAGCCCCTGGCGTCTGTTCCGCATCTCTCAAAGTAGTATCAAAAATAATGACGCGGTCTTTGTTTTTGGCGTTTGACATTTTTATTCCTTAAAACATGCCAGAATCAAAGTGGAAATGGGCAGATGGAACGCTCTGGCTGTCTTTTTCCATCTGCCAAACAAGAGCGAGTTCTTCAGTAAGATCACCGAGGTCGGGATCCATCTGCATCACCTCCTTATTGTATCGCGGAATCTCGCAACAGGGCAACCGTGCCTGTGCGCGCGATTTCTTCGATGCCAAAAGAACTGAGCATGCCAATGATAGCCTGAATCTTATCATTTTTGCCCGTAACTTCTATGGTCATCGATCTGGGACATACATCGACAATATTTGAGCGAAACACTTCGGCAATTTGGATAATTTCTGCACGCGTTGTTGTATCGGCTTTGACCTTGATCAACATGAGTTCGCGTTCGACAAATGCGCCCTGCGTAATATCGATCACCCGAATGACATCAATGAGGCGATCCAATTGCTTGACCACTTGTTCGAGCACACTGTCGTCGCCACCGACGACAATGGTCATCCGAGAAATACTGGGATCTTCTGTCTCGCCAACGGATAGACTATCGATATTGAATCCGCGACTGGAGAAAAGGCCAGCAACGCGACACAGAACGCCAAAATGGTTTTCGACCAGAGCACTTATCGTGTGTTTTTGAGTCATTAAACATTTCCTGAATACATGAGGTGACAACGACCTATGAGTAAATCACAGGCTCTGTCCTTTTATGGGTGTTGTCGCAAGAGTAGGGAAAGAGCCTGAAACTAATGAGTGAGAATAGATAGAAAAAGGCTCACGAGCAGGAGAAGGTGCAGAATAAGCAGACGCGCATCTACTCGACCTGCAATAGAAAGGCGCGAAGAACGGATGAACAGTTGTACACCGCCTCGCATTGTGGAAATCGCCAATGTGGAAATTGAGCGCATAATAGAAGACTTTGGGAATAGAAGTAATAATGTATCTTAGATTGAATAACTTACGCAATCTCAGTGGAATATGTCAAGAAAAAATATTATTTAGCTGTCAGTTGTCAGTTGTCAGTCCGCCCTACTCCCAATTCTCAATTCTTAATTCACCTATATCACCAGATCCCGACGCACCCCGCGCATATCCATCTCAAATTCAATATCGACCACTGGCGGCCGGGTAAAGTGCCAGCGGAAGCCGTGCCGCCGAGCAGGTTCCATGCGATTCAACAAAATATCCTCTACCAGCCCGTCCAGAGAATGCACCGTGTACACATCCACCGCATTGATCATCTCCCATGATCCACCCAGACCGAACAAACGTTCGACCATTACATCCACCACATAACTAACCTTCTCCCTCATAGCTTCTTCACTGGTATCCCCGCTGCGGACAATGCCCTGCTCTAATAATACTCCCTCGCGCAATTCCCCAGCACCGGCGATCACCAGAGTCCGGGGTGCATCAACCGCTGCCGGCACCGTGTAGGAAAATGCGTGCAGCACCGGCTCCCCGGGCGGATCGAACAGCGGTGCCACATTGGTGCGAGCCACCGGATTCAATTCCCCCACGTACAGGTCCCATGCCCTGAGCACCCGACAATAATCCCGATTGAAGGCAATAAACCCCGCCATAGTAAAAGGCGCTGGCGAGCGCAACTCCATGCCGCACAATGCCTGCCGATCCCGCCCGACCTCCCGTAAATGCGCCTCGACCTGGTCAAACCCCTGGCGCCAGGGCAGCACCTGTTCCAGTGTCACATGGACGATCTCCCACCCGGAATCGGCAATAACGCCGCAAGAATAGGGATCAATACCCTTGAGAAAGTGGTAATGTCCTTCGGTCTTGGCAATCAACATGATAACGCAACCTCTATATTACAACCAACCGCCCATTCGCCCGTAGCGTGAGCAGTGTTCCCAACGTCACCCAGCCGCGCCATTCGAGTTCGCAACTCGGACTCACGGCTTGCCAGGTAATATTCCACCCTCCATCTGCTTGTTGTCCCGCAACAATTGTCTCCAGATTTGCCGCAACATCCTCTTCTCGAAAGTACTTGCGAAGGGGATGATCGGGCGTATTCGCCCAGTCGAGCGGTTTGCGGACATAGCCCGTAGCATGTGCATCGGCGACAAGACCCGCAGAAAACATCCCACCGACCAGACGGTCGAGTTCGCGCTCTGCGCGCGCCCGGTCCGGCACATGATAGAGAAACGTCAGCACCACACCCATTTCATGCATCTCTGCAGGTTGCAGGTCGGCTATCTTTGACCAACAGTACGCTGTTGCGTGATCCAACCATGCGTGTTGTACACAATTCTTGTGCAACAAACCGGCAATAGCGGCCGTTGGATTCAGAGACGCCGGTGGATTTTCAACTGTATTCCACCATGATGCTCGCGGATAGCGATGTGCAGAAGGCAACAACCACGGAACACCGCCTTCGGGCGTCACAATCGCCATCAGATAATCGCAGGCACGCTGCACCATCTCGACATCCAAACCCACGGCATCGAGAAATTCAAGCGCGTGCTGCACCGGCACAGGTTGGCTTTCTGGACAGCGAATATCCGGTTCAAGCGCATGCCCAAATCCGCCATCTTCATTTTGATAGGCGCGAAGCGCGGTAAGTACCTGCTCTCGCGAACCCCCTTTGAAATGATAGGCAAACAACTGCCGCTCGAGTAACCGCGCATTGTTATAGATAAATTCTTCAGCGCGATCAAAAATGTTATGATTCATAAACTATCTTCCATCCTGATCCAGACCATTTCACCCCAACCCAATAAATTTGAGAAAAGTCTTTTTTCCACCCGTCTCTTTTCGCGCGTTCCACGCTTCAAGTCTGGCATAATAGGGTTCTTCTTCCCACGTCTCCCATTTTGCAATAGCCTTAATTTCGCCCAATGGATTATACCCATCGAGTTCATACGGACAATCGGTAGATTGGCTAATGCTGAGCAACTCGATATCGCCCTCTTCATCAAACTCGAGATCAAATGGATACCTTCGACAAGTCACCGGGCGATAATCGTAGATAGTACACAAATCGTCTTCACCCAGATATTGGCATCCGCTCTCGGTGCGGCGCAATCCCATAATGCGCTGGCCATACCTCAGACGTATCCAGCCGGGCTGGTCTTCGCCCCATTCAATCTCGCTGGGTTTATAAAAATCGACAACATCACAAGCCGCTTGATTTGTGCCCTCAACAATGCGGCGCACATCTTCGTCAGTAACCAGAACAATAGGGTCTCGACAACAATTTCCACAGCGAGTGCAGCGAAACTTGAGCAAGTGTTTCCACTCTTGCGCCATATCGTCTCCAATAGTTATACAGCCTTTTGTTCCAACCAGTCTTTCGAAATTTCAAGACCAAAACCGGGGGCATCGCTCGGAATGAGATAACCGTCTTTTATCACAGGGGTTCCCGGCAGCGCAACGCGTTCTTCCAGAGGAACACCCGGAGGTGATACCCCTTCAGAGCGCTCGCCCCACTGTATCGCTGGCATTGCATAAGAAAGGTGCTGCCCGTAGGGATAATTCATACCCGCGTGGCTGATAACTGTTAGCCCATGCGCCTCGGCAATATGGCATATCCGCATCAAGGCCGTTACACCACCTGCCCACTGAATATCGGGCTGCAAAATATCGACAAGCCCCTGGCTCGCAGCTGTGGCAAAGGGATGGATGGTGTACCAGTGTTCGCCCGTTGCGAGAATTTGCCCGGGGACGCGTCGGCGCACCTTCATATAGCTTTCCATATCTTCGGGCAACACGTAGTCTTCAAGCCACTTGAGGCGATACGGTTTCAGGACTTCAACGAGGCGAACCGTGTACTCCACATTGAGCGACATCCAAGCATCGAGCATGAGTTCGACATCATCGCCGATCTGCTCGCGCGTTTTGGCAACCAGCTCTTCAGTCTTATTTATACCTTCAATACCGGACTCCGGTCCGTATCGCGCAAAGAGCTTGACCGCCTTGAAACCCAATTCGAGGAACCACTCAATGCTATTTTCCGTACCATAAGATATATCTGTATTGCTGGCATAACAGAAAATTTTGTCTTTTTGAGGACCGCCCAAGAGCGCGTAAACAGGACGCTGCAAAATTTTTCCTTTCAAGTCCCACAGGGCATTATCCACGGCACTGATGGCATAGCTGGACAAACCCGCCGTATGATAAGGCGAAGAAGCGCGGCGCATCATGTCCCATAGCTTTTCAGTCGCCATGCAATTTTGCCCTTCGAGCAAAGGGGCGAAGTGATCGTTGATAACACTGAGCACCGGGCCGCTGTGATTGGTAAAACCAACCCCCCATGTGCCGTCTCGCGCGGTCACGACACAGGCTGCGCGGGTCCAATTTGGATTCCACTCCGATTTTTTAAATTCGGGATACCGCGCCATAGGACTTATAAAACCATCTGTGGGCAGCTTCGGGACGCGAGGTTCTGTTTTTTGCGCGGGAGAAATATTGACGGCAACTGCGCGAATATCTTTAATTTTCATAATCGTTCCTCTTAAAAAGCAATGGCATATCCATCTCGCCTGGGATCTGAACCGCCCATCAGAGCACCAGTTTTGGGATCGATCTGAATGGCCTGTGCATTTCCCGGACCACCCCAATTTGAGAGATAGCGAAGGTCGTGACCTTTCCGAGCCAGAGCTTCGCACTCAATTGTGGGAAATCGGGTTTCGAGTTGCAGCACATCTTCACAAGTATGGGGAACAGTGGATTCCATAGGATTTTGTAGAGAACGCCAGCGAGGGGCTTCAACAGCCTCTTGAGGTGTCATGCCAAATTCCAGAATATGTGTCACCAGTTGCAAATTGGTCTGCACCTGTGTATCTGCGCCCGGCGTGCCACATATCAGAACAGGTTTGTCGTCTTTCGCAACAATAACGGGATTCATCGTATGGCGAACCCGCTTGCCGGGCATCAGACAATTGGGATGATCTTTTTCGAGATGCCAGTACGTCATGCGATTATTGAGGAGAATACCAGTATCACCCGCAATAAGACTTGACCCCCAGCCAGATTGAATACTCTGCAGTTGACAAACCGCGTTGCCCTCGCTGTCAGCCACACAGAAACAGGTGGTATCCTCTACCGATTCCGGGATACCAGGCGGGACATGGATAGCAGCGCGTTCAAGGTCAATGCACGAGGCGCGTTCTTTTGCATAATCTTTTGAAAGAAGTCCATCAATTGGCACATCGACCCAATCTGGATCGGCTACGTATTTTTCGCGGTCTGCAAAAGCGAGTTTTTTCGCCTCAACCATAAGGTGGATACTCTCGGCAGTATTGCAACCCAGTGCCCGAAGATCAAAATTTTCGACAATATTGAGTTCTTGAAGTAAAATATGCCCACTCGAATTGGGCGGCGCTTCATACACAGTATAACCTTTGTAGGTCACGGCAATGGGATCGCCAATGCGGGCGCGATGGTTCTTCAAGTCGGCTTCGGTGAGCAACCCACCTCGCGACTGGCTGAATGCAACAAGTGCTCGGGCTATTTCACCCGTGCGATAGGCGTCGCGTCCTTCTGCCGCGATTGTCCGCAAAGTCTTACCCAGGTCTTTTTGATAGACAATATCTCCAGGGCTAAGGGGCTGACCATCATTTGTGAAGACCGCCCGCGTATATGGATCAGATGCAAAGCGTTTTGTTTCCCCCCGCAAGCTATTCGCCAATTTGTGACTGAGGGGAAAGCCCTCTTCACAAAGGGCGATTGCCGGCGCAAAAATATCTTCGAGCGGGCGCGTGCCAAAGTGCTCGTGAGCAACGACCCAGCCATCTACCAGGCCGGGAATGGAAACACTCAGAATACCCTTCATCGGGATACCACCGCGTTTGAGATAAAACTCCCGGGTCGCACCTGTTGGGGCTGCGCCCGTGGCATTGATGGCAGATACTGTGCCCGTCTTAGCTGAATAAACCAAGATAAAACCATCGCCGCCTGCGCCTGAAGATTGCGGTTCAACCACGCCGAGCGCAGCAGCTGTAGCAATGGCGGCATCAATGGCATTACCTCCGGCCATCATAATCTGGATACCTGCTTGAGAAGCGAGATGGTGTCCCGATGTGACCACGCCATTCTTGCTCATGATGGATGGCCTGAAGGCGGGATGGGTAATAGCATGAGGGGAAGACATAATGTACTCCTGAGACGGTTTTTGGTTAAAGTGTTTCGCTACTCTCTTTATAAGTGCCTGTGTGCGTATTCTTATATACGCCTTGACAAAATTCTTTGCGGTCACTAATTTGCAATATCTTCTGGTTCCAGGTAATGAGGCGCATTAAACTGCATAACATCCTGTTTTCTCTTAATTTTAATGGCAAATATTCTTCTTCTCGCAGACGAAGCCTACGGCGCGCGTCTCAAATCAGACCTCGAATACATCGGGCATCAGGTTGAACATGTGATCCTGCGCGGGCGGAGCAATTTGCCTCCCATACCCACCAATGGCATTGATTTGACCATTATTGACCCCGAATCCTCCCTCGATCGTCTCGCACAGGCCATTGCAGACCTGCAACAACAACATTCTACCAACGACAGTTCCCTGCTCGTCATCACCGATGAAATGACCGCACTCAATCTCGATTTTTCACTCGGCATTTCAGATTTTGTCATCAAGCCCTATAGCCTGCGCGAATTCGAAGCACGTTTGCGCCTGGCCCTTTGGAACGACGATAATCCCCCCGACGACCACACCCTCAAAATAGATGACCTCGTCATCAATATGGCGCGCTACGAAGTGCGCGTCAAGGGCAGTGTTGTCGAACTCACACTCAAAGAATACGAACTACTCAAGCATCTGGTCACCCACGAGGCCCGCGTATTTACCCGGTCGGACCTGCTCGACAGCATCTGGGGATATGACTATTACGGCGGCATGCGCACCGTTGACGTCCACATTCGCCGCCTGCGCTCCAAACTCGGCGAATCCGGCAAAGCCATTACCACAGTGCGCGGTGTCGGCTACAAATTTGATCCACCCTGATAATCAAAAATAGCACCTGACACACCACAAATCCCAGAAGTACGCTCCTGGGGTTTATTTTTTTAATATTCAAACTCGCGCCTGTGACCACGCTCGCAACGGGACATCATCCCAATTTTTTGTCAGCCAGTATTGTGACGAAGGGTGAAAATCTGGTTCTGGACCAAGCGGGTCTTTTCCCGATGCCAGCGCGCCCAACAACTGACGCCGAATTGGTGAACTCCGTTCAATGAGCGCGGCATCTTGCTCGATATAATCAGTTGGACGAAGCCACCGGTAGTTATACCCCACATGCATAATCTTTCGCGTTTTTCTCGACAAATTGGGACCCACGCAGTGCCAAACAGCGGTTCGCCACAACACCGCAGAACCAGCCCGCAACTTGAGTTCAACCGCCTCTTCTGGATTGACCTCGCGCCCCATTTCCCGCAACTCTTCGGGCTTGCGCTTGTGACTGCCCGGCACCAACCACAGATTGCCACAATTGGATTCGGTCATGTCGTAAAGCACATAAAAAACCTTGATCTCCATAAACGGGAGACGCCCATCGAGCGAAGGACCCAGAAACAGCATATCGCTCGCCAAATCGGGATGCCATGCAACATTGCGGTACCCAACCTCCTGATCTTCGCCCTTGCCAACGCCAACATCGCCCGCTTTCAAACCCTCGGGATACGGTGGTCGATAGTCCAGGTGCGTCGTTCGTATCTGAATATTCCAGCCAATCGCATCCACCACCAGAGGCAACATGCGCGGATGATCGATCAAATCGAGAAACGCCTCGTGCTGCGACAGGGCATTGCGCACGGCAAAAGGATCATCAGGCCCCAACCCCTCAGCCTCTCGAATCCGCTCTGCCACCTCATCAATAGCCATCAAAAGCCGATTGACCTCGTCCTGAGAAAAAAAATCTTCAAGAACAATAAATCCCTTCTCATCAAAATCTCTCTCTTGCTGCTCTGTCATCGCAAGGGCCATAAACCCCTCCTTTAGCCTGCACATCAGGCATCTCACCAAACAGAAGACTATTTCACGCCGAATATACTCATCACCTGAAAATAATTCAACAACTGATTCACAAAACCTCCCAGCCTCTAACCCAAATACCCATAAACCTGTTTATTTTTCAACGCCGAGAATTATATTGTCACACCGGCGCACACCTCGTATTTCTCAACCCTTCGCGTCGGCACACCGGGCACGGGATTGATCTCGTCCTTCAAGGGAGAATGCTATGCCAGATACTATTGTGGGTCGCGTTTCCGATATCATTGGTGGAACGCCGATGATTCGGTTAGAGAATTTGTCGCCAGCGGGGGGCGCTACCATTCTGGCCAAGATGGAATATTTCAATCCGGGTGGCAGCGTAAAAGACCGCATTGCGCTGAATATGATTCGAGATGCTGAGAAGACCAAAACACTCAAACCCGGCATGACCATTGTAGAGGCGACCAGTGGAAATACCGGGATCGGTCTGGCGATGTTGTGTGCCAAACTCAAATACCGGCTGGTATTGACAATGCCTGAGACAATGAGTTTTGAACGGCGGGCACTGGTAACCAGATACGGAGCCGAAGTGGTCATCACACCCGGATCGGGCGATATGGACGGGGCAAAACAGCGGGCGCAGGAAATAGTAAAAAAGAATGCAAATTGCATTGAGTTAAAGCAATTTGACAATCCGGCCAATCCAGAAGCTCATCGACAGACCACAGGGCCAGAAATTGTGAAAGCAACAGGGGGAAAGGTGACGGCTTTTGTGTCGGGAGTAGGGACAGGAGGGACAATTACGGGTGTAGGTGAGGTCCTCAAGGCAGAAGTACCGAATGCAAAAGTGGTAGCTGTTGAGCCTGCAGGTTCGGCTGTATTGAGTGGTAAAAACCGGGGTCCTCACGCGATCGAGGGAATTGGAGCGGGATTTATTCCATCGATTTTAAATTGCAATATACTGGATGAGGTAATCACAATAGAGGATCGCGAGGCATTTGACATGACGGAAACTCTGGCGAGGGAAGAGGCACTGTTGGTCGGGATTTCTTCGGGAGCAAATGTACTGGCAGCCCGGCGCGTGGCCCAGAGACTTTCGAGCGATGACATAGTCGTGACAGTGCTTTGTGATACGGGAACGCGATATTTCAGTATTGAAGAATATTTTCGGCGCGACGAAGTGCAAAATGTGAATGCGCTTCTATAAGGAAATGAAGGTATGAATCTGAGTGGGAAAGAGCGATCATTTGAAGCGCAATTTCGCAAAAAAATCTCTATCTGGCCCAAAGAAAGCGCCTGGCCAGGCATTGGGGTATGTGTGATCTTGTCGTGGGCAGCAATATATTTAAACACATTGCCTTTTCCTCCATTTACACTGACCTCGGGACAACATCCCCTGAGCGCAGTATTACTGGCATTGTTATTGGGCATGCTATTGTGCAATGTGATGCCGTCAACAGCAAAATTGAAGCCCGGCATAGATACGGTGGTGCAAAAGTGGCTACCCGTTGGAATTGTGCTCCTGGGTGCGCGGTTGGATTTTTACGATTTGATTCGCGTCGCAGTGCAGGTCCTGATTGGTGCGACTGTGTTGATTGCGGTAATTGTTGTATTGACCCATCTGATGTCGCGCTGGTTTAACATCGAAAAAAAAATAGGACTGTTGATTGGTGTGGGCACAGGGATTTGCGGAAGTTCTGCCATTGTAGCCCTCGCGCCCCTGATCAAAGCCAACAACGAAGAAATAACATATTCGATTGGGGTGATCAATCTGCTGGGCGTAGTGGCGATGCTGCTATTTCCAGTGGTTGGATCTCTGGCGATGCTGGACGCAGAAATATATGGCATCTGGTGTGGGTTGGGCATTCACGCAACACCACAGGTAATTGCCGCGGGATTCGCGCATGCAGGAGATGGGCAGACAGCGGGGGAAATGGCGACCATTGTAAAACTGGTGCGCATTTCACTTTTGGGACCTGTAGTATTTGTGCTGGGGGCGTGGTTTGCTTATACGCAGCGACAGACGATTTATATCGATGAGCCAGTGCGTTATTCCAGGCTGGTACCGGGTTTTGTCGTGTTGTTTCTGGCAATGGCTCTGCTGCGAACCCTGGGCTTTTTGCCGGAAGTGACATTACATTTATCTGAGCAATTTGTATTTGGTGCAGGCGATCGGCATATTGATCTGGCTGGCTTATTGAGCCAGAGCGGCAAGTGGATTATTATCTGCGCGATGGCCGGGGTGGGATTATCTACGGCATTTGCTGCAATGAAAGCTGGCGGTATAAAACCGGTGATATTGGGCGTCTTATCAGCTATCACTCTGGCATTGCTGGGGCTGGGTGTTGCACAGTTATAAAAACAAGCCCCGAACGCATCAAAACATCCGGGGCTTTGATCCAACAATCGGCAGATTAATTCTCAGGAACTTTGCAGCAACTGGGCAAATTTGCATACGCATCGGCATCGGCCTTTTTGTCATTAGCCGCATACCCCACCTTGACAACAGCCTGCTCCAGAGCGGGAACATCGGTCATCTTCGCATCAAACGTCACCTTCGCCGTTTTCGCATCCAGATTGACTTCCACGCTCTGAACGCCATCGACCTCTTTCAGGGCTTCCTCTATGGTGTTCGAGCACATAGAACACTGCATCGTGGACAACTTCACCTCGACAGTCGTCGCCTCCGACTTTGACGAACAGCCGACCCATCCCGCCATACCTATAGCTGTCGCGCCAATGACCAATAATGCAAAAATACGAGACTTCATAACACACCTCCTGATAAGTGAATGACCTTGGGGTTTGCCCCTACATCGGGCAGGTTAAAAACCTGCCCCTACGTCTTACCTTTCATCTGCGTCCATCTGCGGATACCCTTCTCTCTTTCCACAACGCATAAATCGCCGGAATCACCAGCAGCGTCAAAATCGTCGATGACACCATCCCCCCCACCATAGGTGCTGCAATGCGCTTCATCGCCTCGGACCCCGTGCCCGTTGACCACATAATCGGCAACAGGCCCATCATCGTTGAAAACACTGTCATCAACTTGGGCCGCACCCGCTCCACAGCACCGGACATCACCGCCCGATTTAAGTCTGATAGCGTCAATACATCGCCTTTCTCACGTCTAATACTCTCATAAGCCTGATCCAGATAAATCAGCATCACCACCCCCGTCTCGGCAGCCAATCCCGCCAGCGCGATAAACCCCACACCCACGGCAATGCTCATATCGTAATCCAAAATATACATCAACCATATCCCACCGACCAGTGCAAAGGGCAGTGAAAGCATCACAATCGCGGTCTCAGCCACATTTCTAAAATTCAGATACAACAGCACAAAAATAATCGCCAGCGTCACAGGCACCACAACCTTCAGCTTTTTCTCTGCCCGCAACATATATTCATACTGACCACTCCAGATCGCGGTGTACCCAGGTGGCATCTGCACTTGCTCCAACACCGCCTGTTGCGCCCGCGCCACATAAGTCCCCACATCCACACCTTCGATATCGACATAGACCCACGCATTTAACCGCGCATTCTCGCTCTTAATACTCGGCGGCCCCTTCCGAATGCGTAGATCTGCCAACTGTCCAATGGGAATCTGTGCCCCCATCGGCGTGGGCACCAGCACGCGCCGAAGCGCGGGCAAATTATCGCGCAACTCTCGCCCATAACGCAAATTCACCGGATAGCGCTCCAAACCCTCCACAGTATGCGTGATATTCATCCCGCCCAATGCCGACATAATAACATCCTGCACATCCCCGACCGTCAGTCCATAACGCGCAGCAGCCCGCCTATCGATCTCAAAATCCAGATAATTGCCGCCTACTGCACGCTCGGCAAACACACTCAACGTACCCGGCAAATCGCGCACCACCGTCTCGATTTTCTCACCCAACATCTGCAATGTCTCCAGATCATCCCCCACCACCTTGATACCCACAGGCGTCTTAATACCCGTTGAAAGCATATCGATGCGCGTCTTAATCGGCATAGTCCACGCATTGGTTAATCCCGGAAATTTTACCGCCTGATTCAATTCCCGAATTAATTTTTGCGGCGTCATGCCCTCTCGCCACTCGGACTCGGGCTTGAGCATAATCGTCGTCTCAATCATCGACAACGGCGCCGGGTCTGTCGCAGTCTCTGCCCGACCAATTTTGCCAAATACATGTTCAACTTCTGGGAAAGTGCGAATAATCTTATCCGTCTGTTGCAACAGCGCACGCGCTCTCGTAATCGATATCCCCGGCAATGTCGTGGGCATATACAACAGATCGCCCTCGTACAGAGGCGGCATAAATTCAGATCCAATTTTTTCCATAGGAAACAGCGCGTCCAACTTCACCAGTGCTTTATAAGTCAAACTCTGTGGCCGATCTGAAAAACGCGACACCACAATATCGCGAAAGGGAAATATAGTCACAAACAACACCAGCCCGCCCAGCACCATCGTCAGCACCCGATGTCGCAACACCCAATCAATCACAGGCCGATACAGATACATCAAAACGCGACTGATGGGATTCTCGGACTCAGACCGAATTTTGCCCCGCACAAAAAAAGTCATCAGCACCGGCACAACCGTAATCGCCAAAAATGCCGCCGCCGCCATAGCATAAGTTTTGGTATATGCGAGCGGCTTAAACAACCGTCCCTCCTGCGCCTCCAGTGTAAAAACCGGCAAAAACGACAGCGTAATAATCAACAGCGAAAAGAACAGCGCAGGCCCCACCTCTTTCGAAGCGGCAATTATCATCTCACTATGCGACTTTATCCCGCCATCGCGTTCGATATGCTTATGTGCATTTTCGATCATCACAATAGCTGCATCCACCATCGCCCCAATTGCAATCGCAATGCCCCCAAGAGACATAATATTCGAATTGACGCCCTGGTGATACATCGCGGCGAACGCAATTAAAATCCCCATCGGCAATGTAAAAACAGCCACAAAAGCACTGCGAAAATGAAGTAAAAAAACAATACACACCACAGCCACCACCGCGATCTCTTCAATCAGCTTCTTCTGCAAATGATCAACCGCGCGCAGAATAAGTGCCGAGCGGTCGTAATTGGCGACCACCACCACGCCTTCGGGAAGACCGGGTTTGAGTGACGCCAACTTCTCTTTCACCCGATCAATAACTTTGAGTGCGTTTTCCCCAGACCGCATCACCACAATACCCCCTACCACCTCCCCCTCGCCATTCCACTCGGCCAATCCCCTTCTAAGCTCTGGCCCCACCTGCACAGTCGCAACATCTTTTACGCGAATTGGCGTACCGTGTTCATCCACGCCCAGGGCAATCTGCTCTATATCCGACACAGACTGGATATATCCCAATCCACGCACCATAAATTCCGTCTCTGCCAATTCGACCAGCCGCCCTCCCACGTCATTATTGCTGCGCTGAATCGCCGTCCGAATCTTCTGCAAAGGAATATTGTATGCCAGCAAGCGATTGGGATCCACAATCACCTGATACTGCTTCACAAATCCACCCACAGACGCCACTTCCGACACACCCTGCACACTGCTCAACTCATATCGCAAATACCAATCCTGAATAGACCGCAACTCTGAAAGATCGTATCTCCCAGTCGTATCCAGCACCGTATATTGATAGACCCAGCCCACACCCGTCGCATCTGGCCCCAGCTTCGGCGTCACCCCCTGCGGCAATCTATCAGACGCGGAATTGAGATACTCCAACACCCGACTGCGCGCCCAGTACATATCCGTTCCATCTTCAAAAATTACATACACATAAGAAATGCCAAAAAACGAATAACCTCGCACAGTCTTTGCATAGGGCACGGACAGCATCGCCGTCGTCAGCGGATAAGTCACCTGATCTTCCACCACCTGCGGTGCCTGACCCGGATATTCGCTAAACACGATCACCTGCACATCCGACAAATCGGGAATCGCATCCAGTGGCGTATTCAACATCGCATACACCCCCCACCCAATCACCATCAAAGTGACAATCACCACCAGAAACCGATTCTTCACACTCGCTTCAATAATTCGATTTAACATCGCGTTCCGACCCCCTCAAAATACGCGCTTCAATGTCCACCATGTCCGCCATGTCCACCATGTTTCACAGGGTCTCCACGCATCCCCGCCAGTGCAGCCTTTAAATTGCTCTCTGAATCGATCAAAAACTGCGCCGAAGTCACAATCTCTTCCCCCGGATTTAGCCCGCGCAGCACCTCATAGCCATCTTCGGTTTCGACCCCGGTATGAATCTCGCGCGGTTCAAACCTGCCATCTCCGTGAGCCATCACAACAACCCTGCGCGTCCCCGAATGAATCACCGCCTGAACTGGTATCACAACGCCCTCACGCCCCACCTCGGAGCGAATCACCACATCGGCATACATATCCGGTTTAAGCGCACCGTCGGCATTGTCAAAAATCATCCGCACTTGAACCGTGCGCGTCTTTTCATTCATAAACGGAAAAATATAATCCACTTTGCCCTCAAATTGCTCGCCCGGCAAATAAGACAGCGACACCTCTGCGCGCTGCCCTTTGGAAATCCACGGCATCTCGTATTCATACACATCTGCATAAATCCACACCACCGACAGATCCGCAATGCGATACAGATGTTGACCCGACCTGATGTACGCGCCCTCCAGCACATCTTTATGCGTCACAATGCCCGACCGAGGCGCCAGAATGGGCATTGTTCGCCCAACCTGTCGCATCTTTTTTAACTCCGCAATCTGCCCCGCCGAAATATCCCAATACAACAACCTCTGCCGCGCAGCAGCGAGCAGATCGTCGGCGCTTTGAGCCACCTCTCGGACCGCACCATCGCGCATTCTCTCCGCATAATCCAGAGCCGTCAAATACTCCTCCTGCGCCGCGACCAGTTCAGGGCTATAAAGCGCGAGCAAAGGCTGCCCCTTTTCCACCCACTGACCGGTATAATCCACATATAACTGCTCAACCCACCCGGCGATCTTGCTATTCACATCCATAATCCGCGTCTCGTCATAATCCACCCTGCCCACCGCGCGCACCGTACGCTTCAAAGGCTGTTTCTTCATCACCATCGTCTTCACACCAATATTCTGAATCGTCGTGGGATCAATCTGCACGCTTCCATTTTGTGCGGAAGACGCATCAGCCTCCTTCACCACCAGATCCATACCACAAATTGGACAACTGCCCGGCTTATCCGACACCACCGTCGGGTGCATCGGACAAATATATGTTTCGCGATCCGCATGCATCTCATGACCGTGCCCACCATCTATCTTCTTCTCCACCAGATCCATACCGCAGATTGGACAAGATCCGGGCTTATCCGACACCACCGTCGGATGCATCGGACAAATATATGTTTTCAACGCCTGATCCTGCTCTATATGCGTATCTCCCGAAATCCAGACCCCGCCAACAAATCCCGCGATCAATACCGCGATCAATACTAAAATTGGAAGGAGATATTTCATGTCTCAACTCCTTGTTAAACGGACGGGCGGGCAGGTTTAAAACCTGCCCCTACCGCCCCACTACCGCATCCAAATCTGCCACCCGTTTTTCATGCTCAATCACATGTCGATAATGTGCGATCTCAAAATTCAACAGCGTCATCTGATTGTTCAACAACGTCAAAAAATCCACCTTATCTACCCGATATCCCGACAACGCCGACGCCAGCGACTGCTCTGCTTGAGGCAACATCGCCGTGCGAAACAACTCGGCACTCTCCCGGTGTTGCCTGACCTCAATAATTAGACGCTGAATCTCGTAGTGAATCTGCTGGCGTTCAGCGGCCTTTTGAGCCTCAACCTCTCGCATATTAGCCCGCGCTTCTGCAATCTGCTGGCGTTGCTTGCGCCCGCCAAACACGGGAAGTGGAATGCCCACACCAACAGATATAAAATCGCTTCCTTTCACCGGATCATTGGGCGTAAATACACGTTGGCGATACCCCAAATTCACCGTCATATCCGGCCAAACATTTTTTTGCGCGACCTCAACCTGCGCCTGCCACATCAAAATCGATTGCTCCATCGCCTTCAGGGATGGATGCCCCTCATCGGCCTGCGCCTGCAAAGCATCAACCGTCAACGGCACGCCCGAAAGATCAATAGTATCTGGCGGCGCGCCCAGAGGACTTTGTGGAGACCGATTCAACACCAGATTCAAACGCGCCTCTGCCAATTGTTTCTCAGCCCGAAGCGCAATCAACCGCGTATCCAGTGCTGACAGCGAGACCTGGGCTTTTAACACATCCTGTTGCAAACCCTTTCCAACGGCGTATTTCGTGCGGGCAATGCGAACCAGGTCTTGCAACAACACCCGATTCTTTTCCATTATAGCAATAGCGCGGGTCACATACGCCAACTCTAAAAAAGGCTGCTTGACTGCATTGACAATTGCCAGTTCTCGATCGCGCAACAGCCATGCAACAGAATCTGAGGCAAACTCCGCTGATCGCTCCCGCGCCCGCTGTTTTCCCGGTAAAGAAAACTTCTGGCTGAGCACAAATTGATTCCCGCTCATCGGCGTACTGCTCAAATTGAAATTACTCAGCGGTACATTGCTCACCTCAAAGCGAAAAGACGGATCTTCCAGCGCGCCCGCCTGCGGAATTTTTGCTTCAAAAGCCGCCAACCGCGCCCGCAAAACCGACAAATTGGGATTATTTTCCAAAGCCTCCTGAATCAGCGCATCCAGATCCAGTTCATCTGCCCGCACAGGCAAAATAGATATACCCATGAGGCATAGCCCGATCATGGCTCGAATTGCATACACAAGCCACCTCCAAAGAATCTGTATTTAGAGTATTTAAAAAGGAAAAAGTCTGTAAAACATGCGATAGAAAAAACGACAATCGGGGAACGATTTGTACACACCTATCCCCAAACGCCATTTAAGCGCAGGAAGGAAAAATCAGATGAGAAATGTAGCGTGGAGAAGGTACAGATCGGGCGGTGATCGCAGAACATCTTGCCGATCATACGCCACAAAAGGAAGGAAATTACTCTGGGAAAGAACAACAGCGGGATACAACGTCACACAAGTCAAATCCAACTTTGGATATTGCCATCCACCGGGCAAAACAGCCACATCGCCCGCCGGCATCTCCTGATCGACTGTCGCCTCTTTGCTGCAACAGCAATCTTTCATCTCTGCCGCAGCATGACACTCTGGCATCGCAGCCTGATGCGCCCAGCACAGACAGGGCGCAACCGTTCCAATGAGCGTCAGTGCGACAATAACAATGTGAGTAAAACGTCGCAAAAAATATCCTCTATTTCTACCTGAGCTATATTTCCTTCAACTCAGGCCATTTAATTTTTTTTTGGGTAGCTGGATTGTAAAGTATCAATCCCCCTTGTGCATCAATCTGTTCAAGCGTTAAACCGGTTAAGTTCGTTGCAATATCATTCATCGAGCCACCGTGCAGAGATTTAAAGGCAATCTCTGTTCCGTAATTTAAACCATCCAAAACCCTCACTGGTTCCCAAAACTTATTATGCATCTGTTTGAGTTTCTCGACAGTCTCTGGTGATAAACTGTATACTCGTTTCTGATCGGAAATAGTACATATAATCTCTATCCATGGGGCTTTTTGCATCATAATGGGAGGCTCCGGCGATTCTAAAAGACGCATCGCCCGTTCCGTGAGGGCTTTATACTCTCTTACCTCATTTCCATTTAAGCCATAAGTGACTCCAAATTTAACGGCGATATCTGATTCAAATTTGGTAATGGGTACACCTGTCTCGTTAAAATAGTGTTCAATATCGCGTTCCATTTGGTCAAGGAAGTACTGTATGCGATCTTTGGCGAGACCCTCCCTGCCAACGATATCGACAAAGCTGAGAACTGCATTACCTCCCGGCACTAAGTCTAAAGATTCCGCAATGGGTCTTCCTGGATTTTCATTAGCGACTTGGTCAATGACCCAGTTATCTTCTCGCATATCTTCGGGAAAACCACGATCTTCGTGCCGGTGGAGGAAAGCGTTGATACCACATATATTATGTTTTTTTTTGTAAACGCGGTGAGCGGTAAGATACATCAGGCCACCTCCCTAAGAGTGCGAACCGGTGTACTGGAATTAGAATCTCTCCGGATATCTTCACCGACCCAATCGCTATGCGATAATGTTGCGCTGGCATCGCGAATTAGAGACTTCGTCCCTTCACTGTATAGTAACTGCTGCTCTTCCTCGCTCAATTCATACCACACCACATCCATGTCTTCCAAAATCGACTCTTCTTCATCAGATTCAAATCCTGCATGTTGCCAGCGGATATAAATGAGATCGCGTTCTAAAGAACGATATCGCTTGAAAGCTTCACTCATGACATTTCACCCAATCTTCTCTGGTACTACGTAAATTCTGCTCATATTCCCCGAACAAACAGAACTTCGATGGTTCAACAAGCGCGTGGCCTGGTTTATCTCTACGCAGCATTAAAGAAGAAGGTAAACTGGCGACTTGAAAAGAAAAAATAGGATGGCGTCCTCTGCCGCCCAGAGATTCAGGCAATCTGTGGTTCGGTAGTCGTCTATAATCATCAGGCGTTACGGACATCCCGCCTGTCTCTGGATGTACTTGTCCTTGACTATCAATAAGAATATCAGCATGGCTTCCCTCAATGCGAACTCCTAATGTTATTGCCGAATTTCCCGTCCGCGGTTTACCATCAGAATCCTCTTGCATTGCCCGGAAAACAATCTCGGGTTTTCTCTGCATTAAGCAAATCCTTGGTCAGAGCTTTTTACCAAAGTCGCCGGGGTGAACCATCAACACAAGAAGAATAGCCAAAAACGCTTATTTCGTCAAGACACGCATTTTTTTACCACCACCCGCGTCGCCGGCCTCGTCGTCCGCGGTCATTTCCCCGATCTTCGGGTGTCTCGCCAATCACAATATCAAAATTTGCCGTCAATTCGCCAACCTCAGATCCTGGCAACGGCTTAAACGGCACGGACAGCAAATCGTGAGACGCGCGACCAGTATTCCTGAATATAGAATCCCACTCATTGTCCGGATTGTCTTTCACGTACATCTGCGACGTCAAAATCCGGTGCCCATTTTTATTAATCGCAAAATGAATATGAGCGGTTCGCGACCCCCTGTACCGCACGGGCTTAATCGTCCGAAAGCGGTATTCACCCGTAGATCCCGTTTCAAAACGCCCAAAACCCTGAAAATTTGTGTCCCGCCTATTGCGCCGCGGAGCCTCGGTATGAATATAAACGCCATTGCGATCAACCTGCCAGATCTCCACTATGGCATTCTTTACGGGATTGGCATTCACATCCAGAACGCGCCCGGTCAAATGCGTAATCTCCCCCACTGCGGGCGTAATCGCATCGTTGATTATCACGAGATCATTATCGACATCCAGCGGCATCTTATCCGGATAAAACGGACCCTCGGTCTGCCGGGGCGTAAGCGTCAGTTGCTCGGCAAAAACCCCTGGCGTCACAAAAACCGCCGCACCCAATGCAGCGGATTGATAAAGAAAACGTCGGCGATTAACAGACATCACTGCCTCCTTATTTCTACATACCGTTCCAGACGTGCGACCTCGCCATCATCGACGTACTTGCCAATCTCGCGCCGGAACTGCTCCATACTCACATACGGACGATACTCCTGAAATTCGCGTGCCATCCGCCTTCCCACGCCGGGAACGGCGAGGATTTCTTCTCTGGTAGCGGTGTTCAAATCAATAGGCACAAAAACATACTTCTCCATCCGCGCAACCTCGGTATCATCTACGTACTTACCTATCTCACGTCGCCATTGGGCGATAGCCGTATAAGGGCGGTACTCCTCAAACTCGTGCGCCATCCGTTTTCCCACGCCAGGCACCAGAAGAATCTCCTCCTCGCTGGCGGTATTCAGATTAATCGGAATAAACATCTGAACGTAGAGTTTTTCAACCTCCTCCTCGCCAAGATGCTGTGTGACAACCGGGTGCAATGCTTCCATACCGAGGAACGGGCGTTGCGCCATAATCGAGTCAACGAGTCCTTTGCTCATCCCGGGAAGCGCGCCGAGATCATCGGCACCCGCGAGATTCGGATTGACAACCACCATCGCGCTACTCGCGGCTTCTTCCGCATTCGACCTACCAAAACCCCAGACCAGCGAAAAACACACGAGTAACACCGCCATATTGATAAACTTCACGCTTCTTCCACAAATATTCATGTTCCCTCCTGAGAATTTCCCATTCCGCCAGCCCTCAAACCGGGGTGGCGAAAACAAACCGCTAAACCGAGCAATCCGAGAAGCGTCATCGTACCTGGTGCCAGCGACGGAGTGGCACCGCCCAGAGCTTCCCAGACAAGCTCAAGTCCGCTGCGGGATGGATACATCTCCAACTCGAACTCGACATTTCCCTTGTAGTGAAGCCACTGACCGACAAAACCCGAAACAACGAACAACACCATAACAATCTGAAAAACGCGGACACTCACCACGCCAGGCGAGACAAAGAGCCAGCCGGCGCATGGAAGTGCCGCCACAAAGAGCACGAGGGGCACCCACTGCCAGAAATCCTCTATATGTTCAAGGAGAACAAGCTCGGCTCCCGTGCCGACAATTCCCATTATCAAAATAACGAGAACAAAACGCCGAAGCAGGTCGGCGTCTTCTCTTCGAGATCGTTGGGTTGAAATATCCAAAGCGCATTCCTATTTTTTTAGCACTAATCCTTAGACCACCCAATACGCCAGAACGTTCCCATCTCCCATCCCATATCTAAACCTTTTATTTTTTTCATAGAGAATTATATTTAAACGTTCACCATTCATTCCCAAAAGGAGACAACAATGAAAAAACAACCCTTCACCAGCAAACGCGGCAACATCCCCAAATTCCCCTACTCCCAAGCCATAATCTACGGCGATCTCATCTTCATCTCTGCTCAACCCCCGGTTGATCCAGAAACCGATGAAATTGTCGGAGACGATATCAAAACGCAAACCCGGTGCATACTCACCAATATCGCGGGCATACTCGAAGACGCGGGAACATCGCTCGACAACGTTCTAAAAGTAACCGTCATCCTCCAGGATCGCTCTCTCTTTTCGGACTTCAACGACGCCTACGCCGAATTTTTCCCCGACAACGCCCCTACACGCACGCCCATCTTCGGCGATACCGGCGCACACCTCATACTCCTCGACGTCATTGCAGGTATGAAGTGAGAAGGCCCACCCAACACCCCCAGACGGGTGCTTCTTCACACTTCACACTTCAAACTTCTATAAATCGCCAACTTACTCCCCACGCGAATCGCCTGCAACATATTCACGGATTTGGCAACGCCCTTGCCCGAGATATCATAAGCCGTACCGTGATCCACAGACGCCCGCACAATCGGCAGGCCCAGAGTCACATTGACGGCCTCGTCAAACGCCACCAGTTTTGCGGGCACATGGCCTTGATCGTGATACATCGCCACCACGCCATCGTACAGCCCATTGTAGGCCTTCAAAAAAGTCGTATCCGCAGGCAGAGGCCCATCAATGCGCCAGCCTTCGCTCAAAGCCTTTTCAACAGCCGGACGCACGATCTCCGCATCTTCGCTACCAAACAAACCATTCTCGCCCGCGTGTGGATTTAACCCGCATACCGCAACCCTGGGATCTGATTTCCCCATGCCGATAAGCACATCGCGGGTCAGCCGAATCGTATCGTAAATCAGATCGACCGTAAGCCTATCGGGAACCTCGTGCAACGCAATATGCCCCGTCACATGCGACACATTCATGCGATTGGAGACCAGCATGAGATGTGCGCGTCCTGCACCTGATTTCTCAGCCAACAATTCCGTATGCCCTGCGTAGGGATAACCCGCCAAATTCATCGCCTCCTTATTCAAAGGCGCCGTCACAATACCGTCAATGCGACTCGCCATCGCCAGATCAACCGCGCAAATCACCCACTCAGCCGCTGCTCTACCCGCCTCGCAACACACCTCGCCCATAGCAATCTGATCCACATCCACATCCACCGGGCACCAGACATCAACGCACCCAAACTCAAACGCACCATCTTCGGGTCGCTTCACAACCCGCACATCCAGTTGCACACCGGCCATAGCCATATCGCGCTTCAATATTTCCGGATGACCAATAACCAGTGGTCTGCACACGCGATAGCTTTCCTCACGCGCCAGAGCCTTCAAAATCACTTCGGGTCCTATACCACACGGATCGCCCATCGTAATACCCATCAGCGGGCGCTTGTCTAAATCGTCGTTCTCTATCATAATAAATCCAACAAAAAAGTGGCGGTCTCAAAACCGCCACAATCGTTACTTCTTCTTTTTTGCTTGCCACCTTACCAGCAAGGCGGTAAGCCCACACAGGCCCGTTACTACGATCATGCCAATGACTGTTTCCATTACGCATCCTCTCAAACATCAATCATCGTCAGCCGTATCATAAGCCTCATCGCCCGAGCGAGAGGCAAACACGCCAGCACCCAAACGCCGAATCGCCAGACGCAAATCGTCGAGCAAAGTATAAAACAAAGGCACGACCAGCAAAGTCAGGAACGTCGAGGCCAACAGCCCGCCCATCATCGTGCGTCCCAAAGGCGCATAAGACGTACCCATTGCATTGCTATCGCCTACAGCCATCGGCAACAAGCCAAATACCGTTGTAAACGTCGTCATCAAAATGGGGCGAAAGCGATTGTGCCCCGCTTCCATAATTGCATCAAAGCGATTCATGCCATCGGCACGCAAGCGATTGACCATATCCACCAGCACAATCGCATTATTCACCACCACACCGATCAACACAATCACCCCCACAGACGCCATTCGATCCATAGCTGTATCTGTCAAATACAGCGTCCAGTAAACACCGAAAAAAGAAAATGGAATCGAAAAGAGCACTGAAAACGGCAAAATAAACGACTCGAACAAAACGCCCATCAACAAAAACACACACGTCACCGCCATCACAATTCCCAGTTGTTCAGAGGCTTCGTCCTCTTTAAGTTGCCTGAAACTCTCTCCTTTGTCCCACGAATACCCGCGGGGCAACTCGAGACCAGCCATCACTTTGTCAATATCCTCGGCCAGACCCCTGGTATCTCCCCGCGTCGTATAAGCCCTGACACGCAACTTGACCTTGCCATCGTACCGCGCAATGCGCCCCATCCCCCGCGAGACCTGGAAGAAGGCGACTTCGCTCAAAGCCACTTCTGTACCATCGGCGGTCTCAAACGGAAAATTGCGCAACTGATTCAAATTTTGTCGGTCTGCTCTCTCCAGAAAAAGCCGCACCCGCACCTCGCCGTCATCGGACTTAAAACGGGGCAACGAAACGCCTTGCAAACCATAAGAAATATAGCGTGCAACATCCCGTACAGAAATCCCAAGTCGTTTCGCCCGCTCCCGATCAATCACGATTCGCACCTCGTCATCGGCCAGTTCCAGATCCGTGTCAACGCCAACGAGAGACGGGATTTGTCTCAAACGCCGCTCCACCTCATCGACGAGACTGACCAGAACCTCGGTATCATCGCCTATCAGATAAATCGACACACCCGGCTCGCCGCCACCGCCCCCATCGCCACGCCCTTCCACGGAATGCCTTACACCCACATATCTGGGCATATTTTTGCTAATATCTTCCACGATCTCAGCCCGTTCTATTGGTCCAGCAACGGGTATCCCCAGGGCATTGCGCGTATTTTTGTACGCCACGTACCACCAGGGATCATCGCTCTTAGCCGGCATATACAGACTCAGATTACCATAGCCTGGTCGGTAGTAAACGCGCAGGGTTTCATAACCGTATTTTTCACGCCGCGCCTCCAGAAATTCCTCGACCTCTCCCACAATATTCTCGGTTTCTTCTGGCGAAAAGTGACGCGGCAACTTCAACCGCACATCCAAATCGTTAAACTTATCCCCGCGGTGGCGGTCTGCGCGCTTCAGATTATCCATCGGATACATCGTCGTTGCCGCAAGTGCCAGCGCGATCAACACCGCGTCCCGCCGGTGTCGCAATGTCCAACTCAACATGCGTTCATAAATTCCTCGCGCCTTCACAATAATTTTGGCACTGGGACGCACCCGACCTTTGCCCAATCGCACCGACGCCAGGGGAATAAACAACAGCGCCACAAATAGCGACCCCACCAGAGCCACCCCAACCGGAACGCCCAGGCGCGTCATGTAAAAAGTCATAAACATATTGCCACTAAACAACATCATAGGCAAAAATACCACCACCGTCGTAAACGTCGCCATAGTAATGGCCTGCCCCACCTCACTCGCGCCAAATATAGCGGCATCTTCAGGTGCTTCGCCATTGCCCCGCCGGCGATAAATATTCTCCAAAATCACAATAGCATTATCCACAACCAGCCCAATCCCAACCATAAGCCCCATCATAGTTACCACATTGAGCGACCAGCCGATAAAATACAACGCGGTCATCGCAATCATCACACACAGCGGAATAGCCAGTGTAATAATGGCCGTCATCCGTACGGTACGCAAAAAGAACAACAACACCAGCGCGGCAAATAACCCGCCCCAAAGCCCGGTTTCCCGAAGATTGCGAATCGATTCCTTAACAAAAAATCCCTGATTGAACATCACCTGAAACGACACCTGCCCGGCCATGCGCGGATCTTCTTCGATAGCTTTCAATTTTGCCACAACCCGATCGGTCACATCCGCGACATTTGCACCCGATTCCTGTTTGACGCCAAAACTAATACCTCTTTTGCCATCAATGCGCTGAGTCCACGACTTTTCTGGCACCTCGAAAACCACCGACGCCACATCGCTCAGGCGCACCTTGCCTGCCCGCGATTGAATCTGGATATTTTCAATTTCTCGCAACGTGACATACTGCGCCAGTGACCGCACGTAAAATTTCTTTGTGCCTTCGCGCACATAGCCCCCGGCAAGCGCGAAATTATCGCTCCTCAAGGTCGAAACAATCTCGCCAATGCGCACACCGCGCGCCCTCATGCGCTCTTGATCCACCTCCACCATCACTTCCTTGCGATCTGCGCCAAATATATCCACACGCCCAACCCCATCCACGCGCTCCAAAGGATATTGCACAAAGGTCTCGATAAACTGAAAGGGTTCCGCAATAGCCGGATCTACTGCCACAGCCACATACATAATAGACCACGAATCCTGATCGTATTTGTGAATACGCACCTCGTCTCGCGCCTCTTCTGGCAGCAGGGGCTTGAGGCGCTCGAGCCGATCCGAAACCTGATTGTACGCGGCCACCATATCTGTATATTGGCGAAACTCCATATGCACGCGTGCGCCCCGAGAGCTGTAGCTACGCATGGTCTTAATACCCTTTACGGTACGCAGCGTCTCTTCCAGCGGCAGGGTAATCTGTTGCTCGGTCTCCTGCGGAGAGGCATTGCGATACCCAATGGACACAGCCAAAAAGGGCGGCGTCAAACCATCGGGCATCATCTCCACGGGCATACGCACATACGCCACCGCCCCCAGCACCAATAGCGCGACAAGGCACATGGTAACGGACACGGGTCGCAACACCGAAATACGCGGCAAAAGAGAAGATTTGGGATGCATGGTAAACTCAGTGGTTAGTTAGCGTCACCAGAGTATCACTCTTAATTATCGAAGATTTGCACAAATTTGGCAAACAGAGTTTGCGATGCCCTGTCAGATGCAATCAAAAAAATAATTATGTAATTGATGTTACGCATAGGCAGAATATAATAAGCCTGTCATTTTGAGCGGAGCGAAGCGGAGTCGAAAAATCTACTACCAACGCAGGTGGAACAGATGCTTCGGCTCCGTTCCACTCCGCTCAGCATGACAAAACCACAGACCTGCGTAACGTCAGTTATGTAAATTAAAACTCTCGTTGCTAATTTAAGTTGCATTCTAATATAGGGTACATAAATTATAAGGGATTTGAAAGATCCTCTCCCCAAAGAGAAATCGCCCAGATCTTCTCATTAACCCAGGAGCAGGCCATGACTGACCAGATTGCAGAATTGCGCGTATCCAACGACGCGATCAACGATTCGGAAGAGTTGCGGCGGCGCATCCGTGAAGAAGGATATCTCTTCTTTCACAAATTGCAGAACCCGGACAAACTCTGGGATTTGCGGCGACAAATGCTCAACAGAATGACACCCTGGCTCGTCGAGGGAACCGATCCCATAGATGGCATTGCCGATATATCCAGGCAGTGTACCGAAGGCGACCCCGAATACACCGACGTATATCACGAAGTGTACAAACTCGAAGCCTTTCACCGCATTGCCCATGAACCAGAAGTACTCGACCTGCTCGAAAAAGTGATGGACACTCCTGTTTTTCCGCATCCTCACAAAGTCGCGCGCCTTTGGTTTCCCAAATACACGGCGCACACCACACCGATTCACCAGGACTTCGTACACTTTCAAGGCAACTTCGACACCTACACCTGTTGGGCGCCTGTTGGCGATTGTCCCATTGAACTGGGTGGCCTCGCCGTAATGCCCGGCTCTCACAAAATCAATGCCGTGATGAACCACCACTTCTCCCTGGGCGCGGGCAGCCTGTGCATCCACACCGACGAATTGGAAGGCCAATGGCACAGCACCAACTACGAAATCGGCGATACCCTCATCTTCCCGGCTCTCACAGTACACCAGGCCCTGCCAAATCTCACCGAAGACCGCCTTCGCGTATCCCTCGACAACCGCTATCAAAAACTCGGCGATACCCTATCTGAGCACATGCTCGAACCTCACCTGAACATCTTCAACAATCTCACCTGGGAAGACGTGTACAAAGACTGGAAAACCGACGACCTCAAATACTATTGGGAAAACCAGGATAATCGCATCATACCCCGCGACCTCAGCTATTCGGAGAAAGGTTTTTCAGAAGCGCTCGAACTGGCTAAAGCAGGAGATAAACGCGCACATATTGCTATGAATCGCGCCATAAGACGCGATCCCAATTCACCTCAAGCCAAAGCTGCCAGAGAAGCTCTGGCACTTGCGTGAACAACATTGGCGCTTTGTTTAAGGAGGATTCTATATTTTTGCAGTTGGCTGTCATAGCTTTATCGAGACAGAATTTTAACACAACTCTTTCCCAAAGGGAGGGTTCTATGTTGAGACACATTCGCAGTATAGTTGTCATAGCTCTTGCCGCAGGACTGATGTGGAACTGCGGCGGAGAGCGCGTCACGCAGTCAGAAGTCGGAACAGAAGAGCAGATTGGACGTCCCCTGAGCAAATTAGCAGTGCACGAAGATGCCGTACAGGCTACGATAGGAGTCACTGTGCATCGTGAGGGCGCACCAATAAGCGGTGCAACGATAGAATTTTCGCGCTCCATTGCAGGACAGGCCCCCAACTATCAGTGGTCGGGCACAACGAATGACAATGGTCAGGCCTGGGTGGAAATCACATCAAGCAATGGTTATTACCAGGCGCGTGCCTCGCAGGACGGGGTCGAAATCGGTTCCTGGTCCAGCATTCCAATCAACGCGGGCTACGAGTTCATGCTCGATTTGCCCATTGGTGGAAAAGCACAGGTGACCGGTTCATCCATGCGCTCTTTAGTCGTGATTGACGAGGGCGAAGCCGTGCAAATCCGTTCATTGCTCGCGCATACAATCGCGACGTCGCTTGGTGTGCCGTCGCGGAACGCCGTGGAGTTAGCCGTACAAGACTTCGGCATGATCCACAGCCATGAGGTCGAACTCGGCGAGCCAATTGACGGCGGGTGTGGGCCGGAAGGCGGCCGCATGGGCGCAGAGCAGATCATCGCCGACCCACAGGTACTCGGCGTCATCGGCACGAACTGCTCGGGTGCGGCAGTGGCGGCCTCACCGGTGATCAGTGAAGCTGGTCTGGTAATGATCTCGCCATCTAACACCTCGCCTGCGCTCACCTCTGACCTCGCTGGCAACGCGAGTCCCGACTATCATCCCGGCTATTTTCGCATTTCGGTCAACGACCTCTATCAGGCGCGGGCGGTCGCCGACTTCGCATACAATGAATTGGGCCTGCGGCGCATGGCAGCCCTCGACGATGGCGATCCATACACCATGGGCCTCACCATCGCATTTGGCAATGCGTTTAGCGCCATCGGCGGCGAGGTCGCAGCTACCGCCACGATCGAGAAAGGGCAGACAGACATGACAGCCGTCCTCACGGAATTTGCAGCAGCCACACCAGACGGCATCTTCTTCCCGCTCTTCGATATAGAAGGCATACCTTTCGCCAAGCAGGCGAGGGAACACGCCAGCCTGAAAGACGCGACACTCATCACGGGTGCGGCTCTCCTCGACTCAAAATTTCTCGCCACACCGCAGTCAGAGGGTGTTTACGCTGCAGGACCGGAGGCAGACCTCGGCTCAAATGTCAATGCCGTAACCGGCAAGAGCGTAGATGAAGCGCTCGCCGCGTATGAAGCCGCGTATGGCGGATTTCCAATCACGCCTTACTGGGCGCACTCTTACGACGCCACAACGCTACTGCTCAACGCCATCGAGATTGTCGCAGGCGAAGCTGGCGGGAAATTGTATGTAGATCGCGCCGCGCTGCGCAGGCAACTCCACGCGACATCCGGCTTTCAGGGCCTCATCGGCACACTCAACTGCGACGAATTTGGAGACTGCGGCACCGGACGCATCAACATCTACCACCACACAGACTTGAGCATCACAGACCCCGCAAAATTGCCCGTGGTCTATCGATTCTCGCCGTGATGATTTCTATTTTGCGACAACGCTTTTTTTCTTAGGAGGTTTCCATGTTGAAGAATATTCGCAGTATAGTAGTCATAGCTCTTGCCGCAGGACTGATGTGGAACTGCGGCGGTGAGCGCGTCACACAGTCAGAAATCGGAACAGAAGAGCAGGTTGTCCGCCCCCTGAGCAAATTGGCAGTAGCTCATCACAAAGCACAGGCCATGGTCATGGTCACATTGCACAGTGATGGCACACCCGTCAGTGGTGCAACCGTCGCATTTTCGCGCTCTATCGCTGGACAGACTCCAGACTATCAGTGGTCGGGCACAACCGATGACAATGGTCAGGCACGGGTGGAAATCACATCGGGCAATGGTTATTATCAGGCGCGTGCCTCGCAGGACGGGGTCGAGATCGGTTCCTGGTCCAGCATTCCAATTAACACAGGCTACGAAGTCATGCTCGATTTGCCCATCGGTAGAAAAGCACAGGTGACCGGCTCATCCATGCGCTCCTTAGTCACGATAGGTGAGGGCGAGGCTGTGCAGATCCGTACGGTGCTCGCGCACATCGTCGTGCCGACAGTTGCCACATGGGCGCGGTATAGCATCGAGTTAGCTATCCGGGACTTCGGCCTGATCCACGGTCACGAGGTCGAACTCGGCGAACCAATAGACGGCATGTGTTCGCCAGAGGGCGGACGCACAAGTGCCGAGCAGGTCATCGCTGACCCGCAGGTAGTCGGCGTCATCGGCACATTGTGTTCAGGCTCGGCAGTGGCGGCCTCACCTCTGATCAGTGCGGCGGGGCTGGTGATGATCTCGCCAACTAACACGTCGCCTGTGCTCACATCTGACCTCGCAGGCAACGCGAGTCCCGACTATCATCCCGGCTATTTCCGCACGGCTAACAACGACCTCTATCAAGGGCAAGCGGCCGCCGAGTTTGCATACAATGAATTGGGCCTGCGACGCATGGCGGCCATCGACGATGGCGACCCATACACCATGGGCCTCACTATCGCGTTTGGCAATGCATTCCAAGCCCTGGGTGGTGTAGTCGCAGCCACCGCTCGAATTGAGAAGGGCGAAACGGACATGACGGATGTCCTCACGGAATTCGCGGCAGCCGGGCCGGACGGCATCTACTTCCCACTCTTCGAATCGGAAGGCTCGCCATTTGCCGAGCAGGTGAGAGAACACGACATCCTGAAAGACGCGACGCTCATCACGGACGCTGCCCTCCTCTTGTCGCAATTCCTCGTCACACCGCAGTCGGAGGGTATCTACTTTGCAGGACCAGAGCCAGTTCACGGCGCGAACGTGAATATTGCGACCGACAAAAACGGAGATGCGGTTCTCGCCGAGATCCAATCTACGTACGGCGGATCTCATACCTCTCCTTTCTGGGCGCACTCTTACGACGCTGCGACGCTGCTGCTCAACGCCATCGAGATTGTTGCAAGGGAAGATGACGGAAAGTTGTATGTAGATCGCGCCGCGCTGCGCAGAGAACTCCACGCCACATCCGGCTTTCAGGGTCTCCTGGGCACGCTTAACTGCGACGAATTCGGAGACTGTGGCACCGGGCGTGTGAACATCTACCACCACACGGACTTGAACATCACAGACCCCGCGCAATTGCCCGTGGTCTATCGGTTCTCGCCGTGAGGTCCTAAAGTCGATCAACAATCCATTCTTTACTACACCCAACCGCTCTCTTGCACGTCCCAACAGGAGAGCGGTTGTTTTTATTAGATCGCCTTTTGAAGCACAGGGCCTTGAAGATTCGCTTCTAATATAATTTGACAAATAGTGCTTTTTAGTCTAAAATGTGCCCACATCAGCCATAGAAAGGCAAGTTCACAGTATCAGAATTAATAGGGAGGGAATCATCTTGAAGCATATAAACGCAGTAACCCTTTGAAGCCAGGCAACCGATAACCCATGAACCACTTAAAAAATAAATCCAACAAACGGGGAGGACCGGTGATGAGACACATTCGCAGTATAGTTGTCATAGCTCTCGCCGCAGGGCTGGTGTGGAACTGCGGCGGAGAGCGGCGCGTGACGCAATCGGAAGTCGGAACAGACGAACAGGTCGGACGCCCCCTGAGTAAATTGGCGGTATCCCATCACAAAGCACAGGCCGTAGTCACGGTCACTTTGCATCGTGAGGGCGCACCAGTAAGTGGTGCAACCGTAGAATTTTCGCGCTCTATTGCCGGACAGGCTCCCGACTATGAGTGGTCGGGCACAACCGATGACAAAGGTCAAACGCTGGTGGAAATCACATCGGGCAATGGTTATTATCAAGCGCGTGCCTCGCAAGATGATAGCGAGATCGGTTCCTGGTCCAGCATACCAATTAACGCAGGCTATAAGGTCATACTCAATTTGCCTATTGGTGGAAAAGCGCAGGTGAAGGGTTCATACTCTCTGGAAGAGCCAACAAAACAGATCACGGCCAGGGATGTCGGCGATAAGAAAACTCTGAAAGCATTTGTAGAGGCCGCAAAAGAATACGCAAAAAGCTTTCCCCTTTCCGAGGAAATCGCAGCAGAATTCAGGCAAGAGGGAGACAGATGGAAACACGAATCCATCTATCTCGTAATTGGAAATAGCGATGGCGTCATATTATTTCACGCAGCCAATCCAGCCCTCGAAGGGCAAAACCTGATTAACCTTGAAGATCCCAACGGCGTCAAATATACCCAGGAACTCATCGCTGCAGCCGCTGCAGGTGGCGGATTTGTCGAGTATTATTTCGATAATCCAGCGATAGATGAGAATGGGGATGGCGAATTGGTCGGAGATCCCATTGGCTCACCAAAAATAAGTTACGCCATCCCGATCATTGACTCACAAACCGGCATGGAATTAACCCTGCTCTCTGGCTTTTATCCAGTCACGGCTCGTGCTGTGGTAGATAAAGAAACCCTCAAAGCATTTGTCGGATCCGCAAAAAAATACGCGAAAAGCTTCCCCTTTTCCGAAGACATCGCAGAAGAATTCAGACAAGAAGGAGGAAAGTGGAAACACGAATCCATCTACCTCGCAGTTTTAAACAGCGAGGGTGTCATAGTATATCACGCAGCCAATGCAGATCTCGAGGGACAAAACCTGATTGATTTTGAAGATCCCAATGGCGTCAAATACGTCCAGGAACTCATCGCTGCAGCCGCTGCAGGTGGCGGATTTGTCGAGTATTATTTCGATAATCCAGCGGTAGATGAAAATGGGGATGGCGAATTGGTAGGCGATCCCATTGGCTCACCAAAAATAGGTTATGCCGTCCCAATCACTGACCCGCAAACAGGCATGCAATTAACCCTGCTCTCTGGCTTTTATCCACAGGTACAAGACGGATAATCTGGTCGATTTCTATCTACCGGACTACCTGGCAACACAAAAGCCGCGAATTAAGTTATGCTCGCGGCTTTTTTTCATTCCTTGATTCAATATCGCCCACACGCTACAACCCCGGCTATTGATAGCTCAGAAACGGTTGTAAAGGCAACTCTAAAAAAATTACAACTTCTCCATAATTGGGCGTATCTTTATCATCCATACAAATGGTTCGTACGGCATAAAAAACTCAAGAAAGAAAGAAGTATGGAAAAACAACCAGAGGAAAAACGAGAACTTTCAGACAAAACGGGCAACAGCCTCCAGATGGCTCCCGAACTCATGCTCGACCTCGCGCGCAAAGCCGCGGAGCTTGTGGTGGAACGAATCGAGACCTTGCCCGAAGAAGAAGCATGGGATGGAGAATTCAGGCAGGGACTGGAAAAACAACTCCTGAAAGACCCGCCCAAAAACGGACGGCCCCCAGTGGAAGTCATTGAGCAAGCCGCGCGCGAAATCCTCCCGATTGCGATGCGACTGGACCACCCGCGTTGCTTCGCTTTCATCCCAACATCGCCCACCTGGCCCGGAGTGCTGGCCGATTTCATGGCCGCCGGATACAACGTCAACGCCTGTACCTGGCTGGTCGGAAGCGGTCCGAGTCAACTCGAACTGGTCGTCATCGATTGGTTGCGGCAGTGGGTCGGCTATCCAGAAAGCGCGGGGGGGCTTTTGACGAGCGGAGGCTCCGCAGCCAGCCTCGATGCCCTCGTCGCAGCACGAGAAGCCGCGGGTCATCCCGAACGCGCCACAGTGTACATGTGCGACCAGAGCCATAGCGCGCACATACGAGCAGCCAGAATCATCGGCATTCGACCAGAATGCATACGCCTGATACCGAGCGACGACCTCTTCCGCCTGGACATGGAAGCACTCGCACAGACTGTAGCAGACGACCGTGCAGCGGGATTCACCCCCATTGCAATATGCGCCAATGCTGGAACGAGCAGTACCGGGACCATTGATCCGATCAAAACCATGGCAGACTACTGCGAGGTAGAAGGAATATGGCTACACATTGACGCTGCGTACGGCGGCTTCGCTGTCTTGACCGAACAGGGCAAAGAACTCTTGCGCGGGATCGAACGGGCTGATTCCATCGGCCTGGACGCGCACAAATGGTTCTTCCAGCCTTATGAGGCCGGCTGCCTGCTGGTCAAAGACCTGAGCACACTTGAAAACGCCTTCGGCGTTCACCACGACATTCTCCAGGACACAATATGGGGTGCGAACCACCCGAACTTCTCGGATCGCGGTCTGCAACTGAGCCGCTCCGTGCGCGCTCTTAAGATCTGGATGTCCGTCCAGACCTTCGGAATGGACGCATTCCGGCGCGCCGTAGCAAAGGGAATGGAACTGGCCGCCCGCGCCGAGGCATTCGTCCGTGAAAGTCAAACCCTGGAAATGTTGAACCCCACATCGCTGGGGGTCGTATGCTTCCGAATCAACCCCGCCGACACCTCTATTGACGAGGACGAACTCGAAGAGATAAACAAGACGGTACTCGCCCGCATCTTTTGGGAAGACAAAGCCTTTATATCCTCGACGCTCCTCCATGGAAAGTTTTCACTCCGGCTGTGCATCGTCAACCACACCACGACATGGGACGATGTGCGCGAGACCCTTGAGGCCGCCGAGCGATTCGGACGCGAGGCGTTATCTTAAAGGAAAACATCGCCATATCTTCAATTCAATCACCCACGCGCTGCAACCCCGGTCCCTTCTCAAAATAATAACTTCCCGGAAAGAACGTTTCATTGCCAGGCATCGACTTGACCAATCGCACCTCTGCCGCACACACCTTGTACTCGGCTGTTCCCGTCACTGCATCGCCCACATCATTAGTCAGCACATTGGCGCGTGCCTCGGCAAAATGCAATGGCATCCAGATACATCCCGGACGCACCTGCCGCGACAAAATAGCCCGTAACTGCACACTCCCGCGCCGCGTCGTCACCTCCACTATATCCCCGTGATGAACACCCCGTTTCCGCGCATCGCTCGGGTGCAACTCCACAAAAGCCTCGGACTGTTTTACATCGAGCCCGGACTCTCGGCGCGTCTGTGTTGCGGCATTGTAGTGATACAGCGTGCGTCCCGTCGAAAGAAAAAGACCGTAATCTTCATCCGGCAATTCCGCCGGTGGGATATAATGCACGGGCATAAACAACCCCTTACCGCGCAAAATCCCATCTTCGTGTAAAAATTTTGTACCCGGATGATCCGCATCGGGGCACGGCCACTGTAAGCCCGCTATGCTCTCTTCTCCTGCATCTATCTTTTCCAACTTTTCGTGACTGATACCGGCAAACTGAGGAACATCTTTAACCATCTCGGCATACACCTCTGCCGGATCTTTGTACGACCAATTCGCGCCCATCTTATTCGCCAGCATAACCAGAATTTCCCAGTCTGGCAGTGCTTCCCCAGGAGGTTCAACCGCTTTGCGAACCCTCTGCACGCGACGCTCTGAATTGGTGAACGTCCCCTCTTTCTCGGCAAACACGGCTGCGGGCAAAATCACATCGGCAAAACGCGCCGTCTCATTCATAAACGCATCCTGCATCACGATAAAATCAACCTTATTCAATCCCTTTTCCAACTCGAGAACATTGGGTTCGGACAATACAATATCTTCACCCATCACAAAAAAGCCGCGCATCTGTTCGCCCACCGTCTTCATCATCTCATTGAGATTCAGACCCGGCACAGGGGACAGCGGAACCCCCCATGACTTTTCGTACTTTGCCTGCACATCGGGATCATCCACGCGCTGATAACCCGGATAAAACATCGGCGTGGCACCCGCGTCATTCGCACCCTGCACATTATTCTGTCCGCGCAGTGGATTCATGCCAGTTGCTGGTTTGCCCAGATGCCCCGTCATCAAAACCAGATTTGCAAGCGCATACACATTATCCGTACCGTGTGCGTGTTCCGTAATACCCAGCGTATAATATATACCCGCTTTTTCCGTCATCGCATACTGACGCGCAGTCCAGCGAATATCATCTGCAGAAATACCCGTTATCTCCTCCGCCCTTTCGGGTGTATAAGACGCAACGGTCTCCTTGACCTGCTCAAAATTTTCCGTCTGATTCTCGATAAACTCGCGATTGATCAAATCCTCTGCCACAATAACATGCGCCATGGCATTGAGCAACCACACATCTGTTCCGGGATTGAGTTGCAAATGCTTTTCCGCAATAGACGTCATCCATATCGCCCGGGGATCGGCGACAACGAGGGTCGCGCCTTTGCGAATCGCGCGCTTCATTTCCATGGCGATAATCGGATGCGCCTCGCTCGTATTGCTGCCAATCACAAACAGAAAATCGGCATCGCGTATCTCGCCAATTGAATTCGTCATAGCACCTGCACCAAATGTTTCGACCAGACCGGCCACAGTAGGCGCGTGTCACGTAGCCGCGCACTGATGGACGTGATTTGCCCGAAACAGTGCGCGCGCCATTTTCTGAACGAGAAAATTTTCCTCCATCGTACACCGCGACGAACTCACAAAACCCAGGGCATCTGCGCCGTGTCGCTCTGCAACGCCCAACAACCCCTCCGCTGCTCTTTCAAGCGCATCGTCCCATGTGGTTGGATGAAATACACCATCCTCATCCCGCACAAGCGGCTGCGTCAACCGGTCTTTGTGATGGACAAAATCATAAGCAAAGCGTCCCTTGACACATAAATTGCCATCATTAGTCGTCGTGCCCGGCGGTGGACTCGTCACCTTTACAATCTGCCCCTGACCATCGCGTCCTTCTAAATCCACATTGAGATCGAGCTGACAGCCCACCCCACAGAAGTTGCAGGTTGACCGCACCTTTACCAGTTCGCGCTCGGGTTTTTGCCCGCGCATCAGTGGCAATTTTTCATTCATCGCGCCGGTCGGACACACATCAATACATCCACCGCACAACTCGCACGTCGTATCCAGCAGAGATTTTTCTTCCACCGTAGAAATCGTCGTATGCGACCCTCTACCCGCAAGAGTAATCGCCGAAACACCTTCTATTTCCTCGCAATAGCGCACGCATCGCGCACACGCAATACAGGTATCGGGATTAAAATCGACATAGGGATTGCGATCCTCCCTATCTCCTCGCATCGGCTCCATCCATCCCCAATCCATTGGGGCATCGAACTCGGCGGCCATATCCAGCAATAAATCCGGCGAACCGGCTTCCGATATTTCGCGCTCGTGTGGATGATCGGTCATATACAAAGCCATCAGGGTTTGGCGGTGCCGATCAATGCGCTCATTTTCGGTCGCCACCACCATACCTTCTTGCGCGACACGCGCACAGGCAGGCGTCATCAACCGTTCACCGGCAACCTCCACAAGACAAGAGCGACACGCACCCGCGGGTTCTAAACGGGGATCGTGACACAGGGTCGGAATTTCCAATCCCTGACGAGATGCAACATCCAGCAGGGTCTCGCCTTCGGCAAAGCATATCGTCTGTTCGTTCAATGTCAATTTACTCATCAAACTCCTCGGGGAAGAATTTTTGGGCACTCGTCAGGGGGAGAGAAGCAATTTGCCCAAGACCACATATCGAACCCTCATTCATTTGCCACGCCACGTCCGCCGCGTGTTGCAAGTGAGGTTTGTGGCCCTGTTCCCGATTGCAAATGCGATTTTCAAGTGCCTCGTGTAAATACCGCGTACCAATGCGACAGGGGGCGCATTGTCCGCAGCTTTCATCGTGAAAAAATCTCAACTGTTGACTGACCGACCATTTCATATCCACCGTGTCGTTCAACACAACAACACCGGCCGAGCCGAGCAACGAACTCAACCCATCCATGGTCTCAAAATCCAATGGCTGATCTCTATATTTAGCCGGCAAAAAGCCCGAACTCGCACCTCCGGGGCTAAACGCTTTTGGAGTACCAATATATCCGCCCGCCTCTTCGACCAATTCATCCAACGTCACGCCCAACGGCAATTCATAGACGCCCGGGTGCTCCACATGCCCGCTAATACAATACACTTTTGAACCCGCTTCGGTGCGCCCCAGATCGCGAAACCAATCGCCACCTCCTGAAATAATCGAAGGCACGCACGCAATAGTCTCCACATTGTGAATAAGTGTGGGTTTTCCCCACAGACCGTATTCTGTGGGATAGGGTGGGCGCAAACGCGGCATCCCGCGCTTACCTTCCAAAGCCTCTAAAAGCGCGGTCTCCTCACCACAAATATACGCACCCTGCCCCGAGTGCATGTGAAAACGGATATCGGGAAATATATTATGCGATTCAAACTCCGCAACTGCTTTTGCCATCACAGCCTTTGGAAATGCGAACTCGCCCCGCAAGTACAAATAAACATCCCTTGCCCCGATTGTATAAGCCGCAATCGCCAATCCCTCAATGACCAGATCGGGACGGCGCATCAAAATCTCCCGATCTTTAAATGTACCTGGCTCGCTCTCATCGCCATTTAAGACCACATAACGCGTGGTCTCTTTTTCTGAACACACGGCATTCCACTTAAAAGATGCAGAAAAACCCGCGCCACCGCGCCCCTGCAGCCCCGACGTCTCTATTTCTTCAATAATTTCTTCGGGACGCATCTTCGCGGCCTTAGCAAACGCTTTACCCGACCAATCGGCCCGCCCCAACAAATTTATCGCCATGGTATCTGGATCATCCACCTCTGGTCCCACATGCCCCAACCAGCTTTTGCCATTGGATTCTATTTCTGACCTGAGCACTGTCCAATCGCCTTCTGCCTGTGCCACATCTTCGACCGATACAGCGGGCAACACATCTCGATCTCGCAACACCGCAGGCGGACGATCACAAGCCGCCAGACATGAACACCCCATCGCGGGCAGACCCGCATCTTCCATCGCCTGCAACACCTGATCTGCACCCGCCATGCGACACGACAAACCCGTACAGACCCGCACTTTTTTGTCCGTATCAGTCAACAAATCAAAAAAGCTACCCACGCCATAGACCTGCGCTTCGGGAACACCCGTTTGTTGCGACACCTCCCGCGACACGCCTGAATTTAATCCGCCGCCAATCTGAAGCAAATCGGGCACATCGGCCTGTTTTTTATTCACGCCAAGCCTCGCTTTTATTTTCGTGCAAACACCTGGACGCCCCACACCATGCCCTTGCCTTTTGTAACAGCTACCCCCACATGCGTCCAGTGTCTCGCCAATATATTTGAACGATGGCTCGCACTTAACATCCAACATGCCTGCATCGTTTCGACAAAATGTCCGTTTGCCACATTTTCGCTCACTTGAAGAAATGGCAAGCGTCGGGTAGTTACATGCCACATCACATTCAATCTCGACAAAGAAAAGTGGGATACCTCACCCAAAGCCAACATTTCCTCGAGGCGGATGCGCGCTACCTGCATCAAATTGGGATGTGGAAGTACAGCCTGACGTCCGATCCGCCTTCGCGCCGCATTAATTTGATCAATCAAAAATTGTTCGGCAGCCTCATCGCCCGGATAAGGGGCTATTGTCAAAACCTCGTCTTCTAACTTCTCGGGATTGCCAACAACCACCGCCTGGTGCGAAACCGTAAAGGTGCGTGCTTTGGGCAATACAACCTGAACCTGTACGCGACAGTGTCCCACCTCTCCAAACCGAAACCGCGCCTGAAACCGCCGCCCCTGCCTTCGCACAGTCCCTTTGATCACATTTCCATCGGGCGCGAGAAAGGCCGAGATAGATATATCTTCCACATCGCTGTGTAACTGCCCTGTAACCGTCAGTTCTTCACCTACAGCAACCGAGTCTGGAAGCAAATTGACCGCTGCGAGATCTGTTCGCAACGAACCGGGATAACTGTATGCCGCCGGCATTCGCACTTCTTTTCGACCATCGGGCCACGAGGTGATTTTTTGTCCAAAACGGTTACTCTCGATCTCTCGCCCATCGGGGAAAATCTCCATTTGATACCCGGTTCCACTGCGATGCAAAATACGCCCATCGGGAAATGTTTCCCGAGTTGAACCATCCACCCCTTTCACAATCATATACCCATCGGGCTGAACGGCAGGTTCATTTCCCTCTTTTTTGCGGGTTACTGTAGTGCCATCGGATGTTACCTCTGCCGAAATCTCCGTCACCCTTTCCGAAGTGCGTTCCTTCACCGCGCCGCTGGCTACACCATTGCGAACCGCCGACTCATCTTTCAAGCGAGACATGGCAGATACAACCCGCCCATCGGGAAATCGGGTTTCTTTCGCGCCCCCGGGAAATGTCACCTCTACCCGTCCATCCGGATACTGCCAGCGTTGTCGCCCATTGGGAAAAGTCGTCCACACACGCCCGTCCTCAAAACGACGCCGGCGCAATCCTTGACCCGGAGAGGATGCACTCCTGGGCGTTCGCAAAATCCCCAGCAACACGCGCCAATAACCTCCGGGCGGGAGTTGCAACCCTTCGTAATGCTCATAATCCAACTGCGTTCTGGTGCGTGTATGGATGACGTGTGCATCTTCCAGAGCCTCTAAACTGTCAATCACACCTCCCGTAAAACCCCTCAGGCGGCCGTATTCATCGGGGTGCAAATGAACGTATAAGTAATGAAAAGCCCACACTGCCTTCGTGGTATCAGCCATCTCGTAAATTTTTCCGCGCCCAAGTAACAACGCGACCAGCACGCCGCGCTCTGTCCACCCAGACACCAGGGCGCCTGTGGGAATTTTGAGAATCCGATTCTCTTGAACCAATCGGACATCGCGCAAAACGCGAACCGTATCCAATCGCACATCATAAACACGCACTGGCACTTTAATCTCATCATCGGGCAAAACTTCTGGATGCTCCGACAGGGGAATCGTCACACTTTTGATTATCTCTTTGCCAGAAGAGTCAACCAAACCGCGGACCAGATATGCACTATCGTGAAGTGCTTCTTCCGTCATGCCACCGGCATCTTCGAGATAACTGTTCGCCGATTTGTCGGGCTGATATACATAAGTACCCGGCTTTGCAACCGCACCCGAAACCGTCACCTGTTCACCCGGCTGACACCCCGCAAAAAACGGGACCAGAATCAGCGTATGAATAATCAAATGGCTTTTAGACAAAATCGTACCTATATTTGATTATCATTAAAAAATGGAGAAACACGCCATGAAAATCACAGTAAAAAAGCTACACGAAAAAAGCAAAAAAGAAAATCAGGCTTCTACGTCCGAAGAACGCCTTGACCTTGTAGAGCAATTGCGCATCCAATCCGGAAAATTTCTATATGACTACCCAGCCCGACTTCGAAGAACTGTTAGGGTTTTTAGAAGAGAGGATCTGATTCGCAACAAAAAAGCATCTGGTCGCACGCAAGATAAAGCAGATGTTGAACACCTGGAATAAATTTTATTTTTTTAAATTTGATCCACCAACCTTTGGGTCGCCTCTGTGGGATCGGGCTGGCAACACACGGCTGAAATCACCGCAATACCGTGCGCCCCTGCGCGCATCACCTCGCCAGCATTTTCTATTCCAATACCCCCAATGGCAATGATCGGAACATTGACCCCATTGACCATCTCGCGCAAGTCCTCCAGACCTTTCACTATCCCCGCATCTACCTTTGAACCAGTTGCATAAATCGGCCCAAAACCGATGTAATCCGCACCTTCGACAACACACCGCTGCGCTTGCGCAAGCGTCTTTGCCGTACCGCCAATCACTGTATCTTCACCGAGCAGATCGCGTGCCTTTTCAATGGGAAAATCATCCTGTCCCAAATGCACTCCATCTGCCTCTGCGGCAATCGCCACATCGATCCGATCATTCACAATCAAAGGCACATCGCCACACGCATTCTTCATGGCAATGGCGGTCTCAATCAACGCGCGAGTCGAACCCTCTTTCTGCCGAAACTGGACCGTATCCGCTCCCCCAGCAACGGCCATCTGCGCCAGTGCTACGTGTGAAAAGCGATCTTGCAAAACAACATCGGTTATGACGTGAAGTCTGCCAATTTTTTTCATGTTAAAATCGAAAAAAATAAAAGTGATTTGTAGGACCTTTGCCCTTGCCAATATTTAAGCCATGTCGGATAGCTTCGGTAATATAATTTTTTGCCCTATCTATCGCATCGTGCAACCCATATCCCAACGCAAAATTGGCCGCTATCGCCGATGCCAGTGTACAACCTGTCCCGTGTGTATTCCCGGTATCAATACGTTCACTTTCAAAAATCGTTTCACACGCCCCATCCCACAACACATCCATCGCTGTGCCCTTCAAATGTCCCCCCTTTACCAGCACGGCACACGCGCCCAAAGCGGCAATTTTCCGCGAGGCAAATCCGGCATCTCTTCGCGTTTTTATTTTTGTCTTACTCAATAATTCCGCTTCGTAGAGGTTGGGCGTCGCCAACGTAGCAAGCGGCAACAAGCGGTCCATAATACATTGTATCGCATCGTCCTTGAGCAACGAAAACCCACTTGTCGAAATCATCACCGGATCGACCACGAGCGGTTGCCCATTTCGAACTGTCAGTTCATCGGTCACAGCCTCTACAATCGCACGCGAAGACAACATCCCCGTCTTAACCGCAGAAATCTCAAAATCGTCAAACACAGCACTTATCTGAGCGCGAACCATCTCTTCGGGCAAATCACAAGCCGCACGCACCTCTTGAGTATTCTGAGCAGTTACCGATGTAATCGCAGACAGGCCAAACACGCCGTGGGCGTGAAATGTCTTCAAATCCGCCTGAATACCCGCGCCACCACCAGAATCCGAACCCGCAATTGTCAGAGCTTGTTTCATTCCCATACCTTCAAAAATTCACATACCGCCTTGGCCGGATCTCGCGCTGCCAAAATACCCGACATCACCGCGACGCCCGCACATCCCGTCGTGCGACATTTGGCTGCACGCTTGGGCGTTATACCACCCAGCGCGTAAACGGGTAAGCGAGAATATATCACCGCATTTGCCAATCCCGCAAGCCCTGCTTTCACACCATCATACCCGGGTTTGGACCCCGGTGTAAAAATGGGGCTATAAGTGACAAAATCTGCCCCCCCAGCGCAATCTAATTCCTCATGGGTATGTGTAGAATAGCCAACTAAAAATGATGGTCCAACCCGATCTCGGACCGCCCGCGGCAATGTACCACCTGGCAAATGCACACCCTGCGCACCAATTTTTACGGCAATATCTGCTACTGAAGCGGTGTACAACCGCGATTCATTAATCAACAGCATCGCATCATAACGCGCTGTCAACGACAAAACCTGCTCAGCCAGAGCTTCTAATACATCTCTGTCCAGATTTTTTTCCCGCAACTGCACCAGCCTCACCCCGGCATCCAGCGCACGCGCGAGCACATCCAGCATCGGTCGATCACCGCACGTTGCCCGGTCGGCAATCAAATAAAGAGGAGGTAAAGAAAAAAGCATAACATTTCGCTGTTAGTAGTCAGTAGTCAGCGGTCAGCCCGCACACCCCAGCCCCTCTTTTTTATCTGCGTAAAACGCTCAAATTACTCGCGTTTTTTTTGCGTTATCTGCGGATCACACTTCCACCCGTCCTTCCATCGCCGTCGAAGCCGTTGCGTACAGCTTTCTGGGAATCCGCCCAGCTTCAAAAGCCAACCGTCCGGCTTCAACCCCTTTTTTCATAGCCATCGCCATCTTCACCGGATGCCGGGCACCTGCCACTGCCGTATTCAACAACACACCATCGCAACCCAATTCCATCGCCAGAGCAGCATCCGATGCGGTTCCCACACCCGCATCGACAATGACTGGCACACTGACCGAATCCAGAATAATCTGAATATTATACGGATTCCGAATCCCCATTCCCGAACCAATGGGCGCACCCAGAGGCATCACAGCGGCACACCCCAAATCTTCCAGCTTCTTACAGGTAATCGGATCGTCATTGCAATAGGGCAACACAGTAAACCCATCATTCACCAGGGTCTCTGCTGCTTGTAGCAACCCCACCACATCTGGGAACAAAGTGCGTTCATCGCCAATCACCTCTAACTTAATCAGATCGGTTTCCAGCGCTTCGCGGGCCAACCGCGCAGTAAGCACCGCGTCTTGAGCTGTAAAACAGCCGGCAGTATTTGGCAAAATAGTGTACCGCGATCGGTCGAGCAAATTGAGAACACCCTCGCCAGATTCGTCATTCATATTGAGCCGCCGAAGACCCACCGTTACAATCTCTGCACCACTGGCTTCAACGGACTTCAGCATCACCTGCATATTGGGATAACGCGCAGTACCTATCAACAACCGTGAACAATATGTTACACCTGCTATCTTAAAATCTCCAGTCATAATATCCTCAAAAAAAGTAAGAAGTTAGAAGTGAGAAGTAAGAAGGCCCGCCCCAACCCCCCAAAGGTTGGTACTTCACACTTCACACTTCCCTATCCCCCCTGAACCGCGTGAATAATATCCACCCGGTCACCATTGCACAGCCGCGTATCTGCCCACAGTGCCCGCGCTACGACCTCGGCATTTAGGGCCACGGCAATGCCCTTTTGTTCGGCGTTAAAATTCATCTCAATCAGCAAATCGAGCAGCGTTGACGCATCATCCACTGATTGCTCTTGACCATTCACTGTAAGTTGCATGGGTTACAATCCAAATCGGTCAATCCCAAAAGGCCGAATAAGTGCCGGAGTGCGCCGCTCCAAAATCACTTCTGCAATAGATAGCGCAGTCAACGGCGTCAGCAAAATACCTTTCCGATAATGGCCTGTTGCCATAATCAAACCCTCGATAGGCGTCTTGCCCAAAATGGGCGCGTCATCCCGGCTACCCGGACGCAATCCTGCCGCTGACTCCACCAGAGGCAAATCGTAAACCCCCGGCACCACTTCCCACGCGGCGCGCAACAGTTCAAACAACCCCCCCGCGGTCACATCTTCATCAAACCCCATCTCTTCTGACGTAGCACCCAAAACGAGATGCCCATTATCCTTGGGCACGAGATACGCCACCGTAGAAGTCGCCACCCGCGAATACCAGACCATCGTATTGAGCGCGAAGTCCTCTGTCATGACCAGGCGCATAATCTGCCCGCGCACAGGTCGCACCGGAGGCCTGGCACAATCGGGCAACCCCGGTATCAGGCGCGACCAGCACCCCGAAGCCAACACCACCGTATCGCCTTCAAAAATTTCCTCGCCAACCCGCACCCCGCGCACACGCGTCCCATCTATCAAAAGTTCATCTACGGCCATCTCTTCAAACACCTCGCCACCTGCCGCCACAAGCCCCTTCTTCAACGCCATCACCAGACGCCGATTATCCACTTGATGATCGCCCGGACACCACACAGCAGCACTCACTTGAGCCGACAAATGCGGCTCTCGTTCCCGCGCCTCATCACCCGAGAGATAGGTAACAGACAATCCCAAATCGCGCTGATATCGATACCGAAATTTTAAGTACTCCAGATCGTCTTGCGTAATGCCCACCAGCAGCACCCCATCGCGGCGATAGCCCACACGACATCCGGTCTCAGCCTCCAATTCACCGACAAATTTGGGATAAACCGCCAGTCCCTTCAAGCCGAGATGTAACAGATCTTCCTCTTCAAATTGCACCTCTGACAGCGGCGACAACATACCCGCCGAAGCCCAACTCGCCGAGTGCCCAACGCGGCCCCGATCAAACAGAACCACAGCAGACCCCGCACGCGCCAACCGCCAGCCAATCGCCAGCCCAATCGCCCCGCCCCCCACAATGAGCACGCGCTTTTGTGCCATCACAACCTCAAGGTAAAAAAAACCACCCTTCGCATAGAGTCGAAAAGTGGTCTCACCATCCGTTCAACAAACTCCCTACGCCGGCATGATCCGGATCAGGTACAAAGGGTATGATCTCAGCTCGCAGCAGCAAGCACCCCTGTCTTCTTTTAACTTTGCAAAGATACCATTTTCACATCCCCAGGTCAAGACGTTCCCTTTATGTCTTGACAGACACCAACATATTCCTTACGTTTCCAAAACAACGCGGACCGTACAGGGGTGCCGAAAGGCTGAGAACACACCCTACGAACCTGCTCTGGGTAATGCCAGCGAAGGGAACACGGCGCATTATGGAGATACAAACCGCCGATGCCTTCGCACACATCGTCGGTTATTTTTTTCTAAGGAGAAGGCCATGAGCAACCAGAATGGCAACAATGCTACAAAAGTTTATCTCAAAGGCAAACACGGAATTCGCGTCCCTGCCCGTAAAATTTCTCTGACAAATGGTGAAGATCCCGTTTACGTCTATGACACCAGCGGACCACAAGGTGGGGATGTCCGAAATGGCCTGTCTCCTTTGCGCGAACCGTGGATTCGGGCGCGGGGTGATGTCGAAGATATCGCCCCGACTTATGTCCCGCAACCCGGGGCACCGGAAATCCCGGAAAGGAAAACCGTTCTTCGCGGCACGGGCAACGTCACGCAGATGCACTATGCCAGGCGAGGTGAAATCACGCCCGAAATGGAATTTATCGCCATCAGGGAAAATGTCGATCCCGAATTTGTGCGCTCAGAAGTCGCGCGAGGCCGCGCCATCATCCCGGCAAATATCAACCACCCCGAAAGCGAACCCATGATCATTGGGCGCAACTTCCTCGTCAAAGTCAATTCCAATATAGGCAACTCGGTGGTCACTTCCTCCATAGAAGAAGAAGTCGAAAAGATGCAGTGGTCCACCAAATGGGGTGCCGACACGGTAATGGATCTATCCACGGGCAAAGACATCCACGAAACCCGCGAATGGATCATCCGCAACTCCCCCGTACCCATTGGCACAGTGCCGATTTATCAGGCTTTGGAAAAAGTGGGGGGCATTGCTGAAGACCTCACCTTTGACATCTTTATGGACACCATCATCGAACAGGCCGAACAAGGCGTCGATTACTTCACTGTGCATGCCGGCGTACTGCTCCGTTATGTGCCCCTCACCGCCAAACGAGTCACGGGCATCGTGTCTCGCGGTGGCTCCATCATGGCCAAATGGTGCCTCGCCCATCACCAGGAAAGTTTTCTCTATACCCGTTTCCGCGACTTATGCGAGGTAATGAAACAATACGATATCTCATTCTCTCTCGGCGACGGGTTGCGCCCCGGAGCCATTGCCGATGCCAATGATGAAGCGCAGTTTGCCGAATTGCAAACGCAGGGCGAACTCACCAAAATCGCCTGGGAATACGATGTTCAAGTTATGAACGAAGGCCCCGGGCACATCCCCATGCACCTCATCAAAGAAAATGTCGATAAACAAATGGAGTGGTGTCACGAAGCCCCCTTTTATACCCTGGGGCCGCTCACCACAGACATCGCGCCGGGCTATGATCACATCACCTCGGCCATTGGTGCGGCAATGATCGGATGGTATGGCACGGCTATGCTCTGCTACGTCACCCCCAAAGAACACCTCGGCTTGCCGAACAAGCAGGATGTAAAAGACGGCCTGATCGCGTACAAAATTGCCGCTCACGCCGCCGACCTCGCCAAAGGGCACAAAGGCGCGCAAGACTGGGACGATGCCCTGTCAAAAGCGCGCTTTGAGTTCCGGTGGGAAGATCAATTCAACCTCTCGCTCGATCCCGATACAGCCCGCGCCTATCACGACGAAACACTACCTGCCCAGGGTGCCAAAATCGCACACTTCTGCAGCATGTGCGGCCCCAATTTTTGTAGCATGAAAATCACGCAAGACGTGCGCGCCTATGCCGAAGAAAAAGGCATAGAATCAGCCGAAGCCCTCGAAATTGGCATGGCTGAAAAAGCGCAGGAGTTTAAAGAAAAAGGGTCAGAGATCTATCAGACCGCGGATTGAGGCAAAAAATAAAACCGAGAAATGAGAACAGGTATTGCTCTAAAAAAATAGAGCAATACCTGTTAAAAAACGGATAGAGCCTCAGCGACGATCTTCTGCAGCAGGCGGAGATCCGACGAAGCCCGAGCTAAGCGGCTGAGTTGCCTTCGCAGGTATCGTCGTATTCAGAATTTCGACGTAAGCATCGTAGAAATTCTGAATATTTCTGACATAGTGTACGGGCTGACCGCCTCGGCAGAAACCGTATCGCGCCCGCTCGTAGTAGTCCGGTTGGGACAGCAAGCGCATCGCCTTTTCCACATGGCCAAACCAGCGGTTGGGATCCCATCCCATTTCCCGCGCCAGACGGCGAGCGTCGAGCACATGGCCGTATCCCGCATTATAAGAAGCCAGCGCAAAGCGAATCCGCACTTCCATCGGGAGATTGTGGTCGAACCGGTTGATAAGCTGACGCATATACTTGACCCCTGCGTGAATGCTCTCCTGAGGTTCGTGAAGATCGGTAAAACCCAAATCCTGTCCGGTGCTCGGCATCACCTGCATCAGCCCCTGCGCGCCGACCCAGCTAACCGCCTCCGGATCGAATCTGGATTCCTGGTACATCTGTGCGGTAATCAGACGCCAGTCCTGCCCGTATTGAGAGGCGTATTTTTTTGCCAATTCATCATAAGGCGACAACTGACCGCTCAACCCGACCCGCATTGAATCTTTGGCTCTGGCGACAGCGCGCGTGCTCTTAAAATACCTCTTTTTCATCATATTAAAAAACAAACCACCTTTTTCTTCTTTTATATATTCGTTGAGTGCTGCCAGCAACTCTGAATTGTCCTTGCGAACCGCCCAGCCCAGTGCTGTAGGCTTAATACTCAAAGCGGCTTTGAGACGGCGGCCATACGCACGCTCTATATCGAGCAAATGGGAATCGCACATCGTGAGATCATAGATGCCCTCTTCAACCCCGGCTAAGATATCTTCTGTTTCTACATCGTCTGGTACGATCGCAATCTCGAGACCTTTGATGGAATCCTGCAACGCCATCAGCGTCGTATAAAACGAAGAACTGGCACGCACATGTATCGTCCGTCCAGCCAAATCCTGAAGGCTGGCAATCGAATCGCCATCCGCATGCACCACCACCAGTTCACTCACCTCATTATAGGGTTGCGTAAATGCCGCCTGCTCTTGCCGCACCTCAGTGATGGTCATTGCCGAAGCTACGACATCGCCCCTACCTTCATTCAAATACGACAACAATTCGGCATGACTATTCGGAATAACAATTTCGAGGCCCAGGTTGTGCTGCGAGGCAAATCGCTTCATAAGTTCGTATTCGAACCCTATCTGCTGCCCCCGATAAATAAAATAAGTCATCGCATTATTGCGCGTGATCATCCGCAACCGGCGGCGTTCTTTTAAGCCGGGTAAATCGTCGGTAAATGTTTGCTGGCGATGGCGCGTAAATTGATGTGCCAGCAAATACTCATCCACCATGACCTTGAGCTGTGTATCGTTCGGGCGCATCATCAGGGCGAGCGGCCGCTCTTCGGCCACAACGAGCGGCGCGACGAGATTATCGTAATAACTGGCAATAGCATGCCATAAATGCGCGTCGCATAAGGTCGCTTTGTATTCGCCCTGAGCAATGCCTTTGACCAGATCCTCAGTACCGAGCGTATCTGACACAGTGTGGATGCGTAAAGAAGGCACCTCCTTCTGAACATCGATCAAGGTCTGATAATACGAACTGGATTGCCGCACGCTGATCTCCATACCGGCGAGATCAGCTACTGTTTCGGGCAGGCTATCTGTCCGCGCTGTAATCAAATATTCATCGACGTATAAATATGGAACGGAAAACGCTGCCAGCTTTTCCCGATCTGGTGTAATCGTCAAGCTGGAGGCAATAATATCGCCCTCGCCTTCGAGTAGTTTTTCCAACATCTGAACATAATTATCGGCCTTTACAAGCTCCAACTTCAGCTTGAGTGCGTCGGCCAGACTATGGGCAATATCGTAGTCCAGGGTCACCGGCTCCGCTTGCCGGGGAATATAGGTAATCGGCTCCTCGCTAACGATCACCCGCAATACGCCGCGAGCCTGCAATTGCGGAAGGTCGCCCGTATATTTGGGCGGTGCAGATATGGGTTGTTTTTCGCTGCACTGTACAAAAGCACATAAGAACATCAGTGCTGGGGGGATCATACGATGCAACATACGATGTGTCTCCTTTCAATAATGTAGCCTCATCGCCGGGTCGATGAGGGATTACTTTGCGGTATTTGCCTCCCACTCCCAAAGAAGAAGGGATTGCGATATAATCGCACCCCTTTTTTGTTTGCGAAATACGGATGATAATTTTGGGGCAATTTACGTTTCTCGTCTCACCGGTGGGTCGGATACAAAGCTTTCGATAGCCGCATCAACGGATTCCAACGTGCGAAAATGCGACGACAATTTTCCGACCATCATCAAACTCTCCATCCGGTTTGCAATACCAGCCAATCTGAGATCGCCCCCGGCATTTCTCAACATCTCCAGGCTGACCGCCAACACGCCTAACATCGTGCTGCCAAACCATCTCACCCTGGAAAAATCAACCACGACATTTGTAATGCCATCGGCCATGACCTCTTCGACATAGTGTTGAAAAGGAACGACTGTAGGACCGCTCATCAGGGTACCCGATACAGTCAAAACCGCGACATGGTCGCGAATGTCAACTTTGATTCTCATCAATTTTGCGCACAACTCTTCAAAAATTGAACGACCAAAAAAACCGCTATGAGTCATTATCTGCAAAACTTTCCACAGCCCGATCCACCGTATCCAGAGTCTTAAAAATATTTGCCAACTGCGTAACCATCAAAATACTTTCAATCTTCCTGGTAACGCCCGTCAATCTCAAATCGCCGCCTTCACCGCGCAGCGTCGTCAAACTCGCCGTTAGCACGCCCAACATGGCACTGCCAAACCATCTCACCCTGGAAAAATCAACCACTACCTTTTTTACCCCTTCACCTGCAAGTTTCTTAATATGATCCTGGAAGGGGGCAACCTCGGGGCCGCTCATCAATTCACCCGACAGGGTTAAGACAGCGACATCGCCGCGGATCTTTTCCGAAATTCTCATACAAACCTCCAAAACTCATTGAATATCGCGCAGGGCACTGAAAATACGGCTGAACGCGCAAAAAATCAAGTCATCAGTTGATATTATGCAACGACTCTATATCTTGTGATTTATTTGAAATAAGATATACAAGATATGGTGGTAAAATGAAGCTTTTTTCATAAACTGCGTAACATCAGTTATCAATTGCTTTTTGTATCGTCTCAATCACCATCTGCAGAGCAGCATCTGCTATCGCATTGCGAATCGCATCGCGCCCCCCATCAAACTGAAAGACCTCACAAATCACACCTTCTGCACCGGCAAGTGCGATATACGCCGTACCGATGGGCTTGGCCGACCGACCGCGAATGGGGCCTGCGATCCCTGTCTCCGCCAATCCCAAATCTGCACCACTCATCTTTTGCACGCCTTTGGCCATTGCGCGTACGGCTTCTGCGCTCACGGCACCATACGTATCCATCACCTCCACATCTATCCCCAGCATATCGCATTTGGACAACGCGCTATACGCAATAACCCCTCGCTCATAATAAGCCGAACTACCCGGAACCGAAACAATGCGGGCGCTGATCAACCCCCCTGTTGTGGTTTCTGCAACTGCAATAGTCCAGCCTCGTTCTCGAAGCAATTTTCCGAGCTTTACTTCTAACTGTTCAGACATGTTTGAAACCGCATATTACCGCTGATCAATAACCACAGGGGAACCCGATTTTGAAGACGCATAAGCTGCGCAAAAGAGCTCAACAGACTTTCGGCCCTCTTCACCCGACACCACAGGGGCCGTGCCTCTGGTGATTGCAGAAACCATATCCTCTGCAATATCGGCAGGCGCATCGGGCACTTCAAAACGGCTCAAATCTACCAATTCCTCATCCTTTGTCATCACTTCTATACCGCCGCGTTGATCCCACCGGACAGTGCCATCCGTGCCGCTGATCTCCACTTGTGTCCCCAAATTTGGATAACTCGATGTCGTGGTCGTAATCAGCCCCCACGCGCCGCTTTGAAATGTCAACTGTGCAATTGTAATATCTTCCGTTTCAATATCGTGTGTCATGGTTGCACTGCGCCCATAAACTTCCTTTACCGGACCGAGCAACCAGCAGATGAGATCGACAAAATGCACACCCTGATTGGCTATCGAGCCGCCCTCTGTCTCTTTGCGGCTACGCCACCCCAGGGGAAAGCCCCCATTGTAATAGCTCTGCTCGCGCCACCACTTCATCTTCACATCACCCAAAAAAATTTGTCCAATGATCCCCTGATCAATGGCGGCCTTCAATTGCTGGTTTTCCTTAGAATAGCGATTCCCAAAATCCACTGCCAGAACCTTCCCCGCATCTTTTGCCGCCTGAATCGCCGCATCGCACTTTTCTACGAGAACATCCATCGGCTTGGTGACAAATGCATGTTTGCCTGCTTCTATCGCTTCAATGGCGTAATCACAATGCGTGCCACTGGACGTATAGATACCGATCGCATCGATATCGTCGCGCGCAAACATCGCCTTGTAATTCGTCGTCCAGTCGCATCCATACTCTTCGGCCTGCTCCACGGCCTTGTCTTCCTGTAAATCGCACACGCAAACCAGCGCACTGCCCTCTGCTGCAGCCACCTGTTTTGCTGCTGCGCGGCCGCGCCCCAATCCCATAATACCAAACCTAACGCTCGACATTTGAATCTCCCTCTGAAAGAACCGCGAGATTTTCCCGCAACTTCGACAGTGTATCCCGATACTCGCGCTCGCGCTCGCGCTCTTTTGTCACGACCTCTGCGGGGGCATTGTTCAAAAAACCCGCATTGCTCAACTTCTTTTCCAATCCACTCAGTGCCTTTTCCAATCCCCCAATCTCCTTCTCCAATCTCTGGCGTTCCACAGTGAGATCAATCACACCGGCCAGAGGCACAAAAATTTCCACATCGCCAACCACAGCACTCGCAGACGCTGCCGGGCGTTCCAAAGCCGCGCCGAGGGTCAAATTTTCAATGCGCCCCAACGCCTTCATATAGTCCTGAACAGACGTCAAAATCGCACGCGCCTCCTCAGAATTCGTCTTGCAAACCACATCCACGCGCTTGCCCGGTGGAATACGCATAGTACCTCGAATATGGCGCACGGCCCCCACCACATCTCGCATCAAAACCATTTCTCGCTCTGCTGCTTTATCAAATTGCGTTTTGTCGCATTTGGGCCAGGACGCGACAATAAGTGCTTCGCCTTCGCGTGGAAATGTTTGCCACAACGCCTCAGAAATAAAAGGCGCAATAGGATGCAGCAGGCGCAACGTGCCTTCAAATACAACACACAAAATCGACTGCGCGGTTTGACGGGCGGTTTGATCATCGCCATACAGGCGCACTTTCGCCATCTCCACATACCAATCGCAATACGCGCTCCACACAAAATCGTACAGCGCACGCGCCGCTTCGTCAAAGCGATACGCCTCCAAAGCCTCTGTTACCTGCAACACCGTGCGGTTGTACAAACTCAAAATCCACCGATCAGAAAGGTCCGTAACCGGCTCGGGTACCGTCTGCAACGCCACATCGCGGATGTCGCGATCGTCCAGATTCATTTGCACAAACCGCGCCGCATTCCAAATTTTGTTGCAAAAATTGCGACACATTTCGGCAATAGGGGAATCTTGCAACTTATTGTCCTTCACATCGGCATCAAACCGAATATCCTGCGCACTACCGCATTGATACAAAAGCGAAAGGCGCGTGGCATCTGCGCCATAGCGTTCGATCAATTCGCGCGGATCAATCCCCGTACCCAACGACTTGCTCATGCGCTTGCCATCGCGCGTTTGCACCGTGGGATGAACCAACACCGCCCGAAACGGAATCTCGCCCACAAATTCAACAGCCGTCATAATCATCCGAATCACCCACAGATACAAAATATCCCGTCCCGTAATCATCAAATCTGTCGGGTGAAACAGTTTCAAATCCTCTGTATCTTCGGGCCACCCCAGCGTTGCAAAAGGCCACAGCGCCGAGGAAAACCACGTATCGAGCACATCCGGGTCTTGCGTCAACTGCTGGCTGCCACACGTTGTACACACTTCGGGAGGCTCTGCATTCACAATCACCTCACTGCAATTTTCACACGTCCACACCGGAATGCGGTGCCCCCACCACAATTGCCTCGAAATACACCAGTCGCGGATATTCTCCAGCCATTCAATCGAATATTCCCGAAACCGATCCGGCACATAATCGATCTTTTTTTCACGCATCAGGGGCAAAATTAAATCGGCTAAATCGCGCATCGCCACAAACCACTGCTCCATAGGCATCGGTTCAATCACCGTGCCACAGCGATCGTGATGAGGTACCGCGTGGGTATAATCCTCAATTTTTTCCATCAACCCCAGCTTGCCGAGTGCCTCGACCACCGCTTTGCGACACGCATACCGGTCCTGCCCGGCGTAAACACCCGCATTCTCCGTCATCTCACCATTCAGACCAATAACCGCGATTTCGGGCAAATCGTGACGCTGCCCTATCTCGTAATCATTGGGATCGTGTGCTGGCGTCACCTTCACCGCACCGCTCCCCATTTCCGGATCGGCATAGTCATCTGCCACAATGGGAATGGGGCGGTCCATAAGCGGCAACATCACCATTTTACCCACGGCATCGCGCCATCGCGCATCGGATGGATGCACCGCCACCCCGGTATCACCCAGCATGGTTTCTGGACGCGTTGTCGCCACAACCACATCGGGCGCAGCGTCTATCCCTTTGTATCGAATATGCCACAGATGGCTATCAATCTCTCTTTCTTCTACCTCGAGGTCGGAAATCACAGTACCACACTGTGGGCACCAGTTCACCATGCGTTTGCCCCGATAAATCCAGCCCTTCTCGTAAAAACGCACAAATGTCTCCAACACCGCCCGAACGTACTCCTCATCCATTGTAAACCGCTCGCGCGACCAATCATAACTACAGCCCAACTCGCGCAACTGTCGCAAAATTGTACTGCCGTATTTTTCCCGCCAGGCCCATATCCGCTTTAACAAGTCTCTGCGCCCAATTTCGCGGCGCGTCTTTTTTTCGTTTTCCCAGATCTCTTGCTCTACCTTCATCTGCGTGCCAATACCCGCGTGATCCGTACCGGGCAAACACAGCGTGCGAAATCCCCGCATCCGCTTGTACCGAATCACCGCGTCGTGAATCGCGTGCTGTAGCGCGTGGCCCATGTGCAACTCCCCCGTCACATTGGGTGGCGGAATCGTCACCGTATAGGCGGGACCTGTCTCGCGAAACTCCGGGCGAAAATATCCCTTCCTGTACCAGAAATCATACCACGTCTTTTCGATATCTTTTGGATCGTAGGCACGCTCCAAAGCTTTATTCTTCATCGTCTCCATTACTCCTTCTTTCCTAAATCGAATAACTTCGCCACCCCTCATAAATCGTTCGCACAGATACTTTAATCACCGCTGTTGTGGGCACGGCCAATAACATGCCAACTGCGCCAAACAACTCGCTGCCGACGAACACCGCAAAAATGACGAGCAGAGGATGCAAATTAACACTGCGCCCAACCACCATAGGAGCGACAAAAACATTATCTACGAGTTGAACGATCGCAAACACAATAATCACTGGAATAACCACACCAAAACTCAGCGCAGAATATTGCAATACAGCGGCAACAACACCGGCAATAATCCCAATCGCAGGTCCCATATAGGGAATTACATTGGCCAAACCAGCGAGAAGACCAATCACCAAAAAATGTTCCAGACCGATAATATAAAGTCCAGTACTTGACAGAAGCGAGACAATCATCACAGACAACACCATCCCGCGCATATAGCTACCCAATTGCGCGTCAATGCGATGCAACAGATTTAATATCAGTTCAAAATATCGATTTGGCACCTGCTCGATAATCGCGCGTTTGATCGTTCTGCCCTCTGCCAAAAAAAAGAATAAAGCAAACGGCACAATGATGAACAAGGTAAGTCCCGATAGCAATTGCCCGACCAATCCGGGAGTTTCCTTAAGCAAAATTGTCACAACGTTTTGCAGATACTGATTCGCCGCCTGTATCCAATCGCGGCCCTTGAGCACAGGCAAAATTTCTTCCACCCAATCGCGGCCCTTGAGCATTGGCAAAATTTCTTCGAGATAGGTCTGAACTGATTTCAGCCACGGCAGGAATGAAGTTTCATAAACTGACTTGAGTGCCATCAAAGAACTGGGCTTGTATTTGCCAAACGCATGTTTTGTCGCCGAGATTAAAATTTTAGATGTGCCAAATTGAACCGAAACCATTGTGTCTGAAACCGATGACACATCCTCCATATTCCCTTTAAGCGTCAACACAATAGAATCTTCTTGCCCGCCAGAAAAACCGTACAATCTCAAAAATGCCTGACGCAGCTCAGGCACTTGTGGAGAAAATACCACGCGCAGTGTATCTCGCCCATCGACCACTTTTGGGTTGGCCTGTGGTGCAGTGGATTCCGCGTCTCCCCCACCGGGTGTCAATTCCAAGGGCAGGCCATCAACCTTAAAATCTTCGAGTTCGCTCTCAAACCGATCAATCGTTACCACTGCATCGCCCGTATTTTCCACCACACAGTACCATGTGCCCTGCTCACCAATAATGCTCTTGACCATATCCTCCGTACCGCGCACAATCATAGGCGCGACCACAATAAGCGGAATGACCACAATTGCAAAAACAGCCAGCAAGACGACAACCACGGCGATAAGACGGTTTAAGCGGTGCGATTCGAGAAAATCAACTACGGGCATGAGAAAATACGACAGCACAAACGCAATAAAAAAAGGGACCAGCGTACTTCGAATAGTATATAGCAACCAGATCATCACAACGATGAGGCCCAAAAAAATCACAATACGCAAAATCTGAGCAGTACCCATGCCGCCAGAAGAGGGTTCATTCATGACTCGTCTTCCCCGTCCTCTTTTTGTTTTGCCGCCAGTTCATCTCGGACAACCTGCAAACTGTGATTGGTTTGCCGCAATCGCTCGGCGACAATCCGCGAAAGTTGAATGGCGATTTTTACCCCCAGGTGTGGTCGCTTTTCCGCCAATTGGTGCAGTACATCTCGCGAAAAAAGTGCCAATCTGGTATCTTCCGCCGCAACTGCTGCTGCCGTTCTCGGCGCATCTTCCAAAAGTGCGATTTCACCAAAAAAGGATCCGGATTCAGATTGGGAAAGCAGCACTTTCTCACCGTCTTCGCCATCCTTCTGAATCACATCCACACACCCTTTTAACACCACGTAAACCCCATCTCCCTGAGCACCCTGTTCAAAAACAACATCACCTGTTGAATACCTGCGAATTTCTATAAGTTCCACTACCGCCTGCAACTCTCGGCGATTCAGTTCCCGAAAGAGTGGAATAGCGCGCAATTTGGGAAATAGCGGCTTTTCGCGTTCCAACCATCGCTGTAGAAGTTGATTTATCACAAATCCTATATCCCCGCGCGATAAGGCACCGCAGGTTCTGCCGCCCTTAAGCGTTCAAAAAAATCCAATGCCTTTGGACGATAGCGCGATTCAATGTGTTGATCAAAAAATGCGCGCAATATTCGCGTTACCTCTGTGCGGTTTACTCCCCGCAAGAGGGAAAGATCAATGCGGTCGGGGTGCCCTACTTGTAGATGCGCCATAAAATTGACCGTCTCAAACTGCACGCGCATGCCCGCCCCTGCGTGCTTGTCACACAGTGTCCCGCCCAGGCCGGGGCTGAACCCCAGGCGGTGTCCCTGGAGCCGGGCACCACATTGAACACACCCACTCAGATGGGGGCGATAACCCACCGCACCCGCAGCGCGAATCTGGAAATACCACACCGGCACATCCAGTGCTATTTCAGCAACGCTCCCCACCCATTGCATCGCCTCAAGTGCAATACTAAACAAAAGTGGGTTGCGGTCTTCATCTTCGGTAATATGATCCAGAAATTCGCATATCGCGCTTCCGGCTGCCATTCGACCGTAGTGTTGTTTTACCGGTTCAAAAGCGTGTGCAATATCGCCTTCGCTCAATATTTGCAACTCTCGGTTATCCTGCCGATAAAAAACATAGCGCCCCCATGTCATGGGTTCAAGACTCGCGCCAAATTTGCTTTTGGGCCGTCGCGCTCCTTTGGCGACCAGGCGCAACTTGCCGTAATCGCGAGAAAACAGCACCACAACCTTGCTGCTTTCACTCATGCGAAAACCGCGCAACACCAACCCATCGGTCTGGCAAATCACGGCGACTCCAATGCTGTTGGTGGATTGGGATAGATCATATAAATCGATTCATTGGGATACACCATGCCATAGCGCTCTCGGGCAATGCGTTCAATCTCATCCAAATTGTTTTCCAGCAGCTTCGCCTCGCGTTCCAGCATCGCATTCTGCTGGCGAATAGTTGCAATTTCCCGTTTCATTTCGGCAATTTGCTGCTTGCGCATTATGAGTTGAAAAAATCCACTGTCTCCTGCAACAAATAAATAAATGGAAAGCACCACTGGTGCAAATATTAAAAATTTATTCAGGCGTCGCCTTGCACTTCCCGGTAAAATCGGACTGTTTTCCGGCAACACCGTACTTTGTCCCCGATAAAATGAGCGCATAACACAATCTCCAATGTCGGTTGTCCTACCTCCGATTTAACACAACCATATCATCTCGGTGGATAACCACCGCGCCATTGTTGATGCCGAGAATTTCTGCAACTTCTGGCGTTTTTTTTCCGCAAATACGTCGCACATCATCGGCGCTAAATCGCGTTAAGCCGCGCGCGATCTCAACGCGTTGTTCTGATTCAACGCCAATGAGTTCGCCAACTTCAAAATCGCCAATAACGCGGACAATACCCGAAGGCAACAAACTTTTGCCACCATCGCTCAAAGCAACCACAGCACCATCATCTACAGCCACACCCCCTCGCTTTCGAGAATGCGCCAACCACAAATCTCTGCTGTTCAAACTGCGATTATCCGCCACAAATAACGTACCGCAATCTGCACCATCCAAAATTTCGCGCAAACCGTTTGTACATCCATTTGCAATCACCGCCATCTGTCCACCTTGTATCACAGCCTCGGCTGCCCTGAGTTTTGTGCGCATTCCCCCGCGCCCCAGCGCACTTCCCGAAGACCCCACAGTGGCGTAGATTTCTTCAGGCATCCCGCGCACAAACCGAACCAATTGCGCGTTTGGATCTTTTGCGGGATCACTTGAAAACAACCCATCAACATCGGTCAGCAACACCAGCATGTCCGCATCCACCAGATGCGACACCATCGCAGATAGGCGATCATTTTCGCCCACAGACAATTGCAATTCTTCCACCGCCACGCTATCGTTCTCATTGACAACAGGCACAACGCCATACCGAAACAATTGATCCAATGTATTGCGCGCATTCACATATCGCGTGCGATTGTCCAGATCATCCGATGTCAACAGCACCTGCCCCACCCAAACACCGTGTGCTTCAAATGCCCGTTTGTAAGCATCCATCACCAATCCCTGCCCCACCGCAGCCGTAGCTTGCAAATCGGCCAAACGCCTCGGCCGATTACTCAGCCCCAATTGCCCCATGCCGGCACCAACGGCTCCAGATGTCACAATTGCCACCTGTAAACCGCGCGCGACCAAAGACGCCACATCAGCGGCCAGGCGGTCAATCACCGCAAGATTCAACGTATTGCTATCTGCCGTCACCACTCGCGTACCCAATTTTACCACCACCCGCCGCACATCGGCAAGCAAAGCTCTGCGATCACTTTCGTGTTCTTTCGTCTCACTCATGTCAAATCAATTTCGATTTTGGGGCGCACTGGCACCCCGCGTTCTGCGAGATACGTTTTGACTTCCGCAATACTGTATTGATTGTAGTGAAAAATCGACGCAGCCAGTGCCGCGCTCGCCTTGCCTTCGGACAACACCGCGTACATATCCTCTGGCCCACCAGCACCTCCAGACGCTACGATCGGCACATCCACACGCTCGGCAACCGTGCGGTTCAATTCAATATCATATCCATCTTTTGTGCCATCCGCATCAATGCTGTTCAAAACCAGTTCCCCCGCGCCGCGATCCACCAGTTCTTCAGCCCATTCGAGGGCATCCCGTCCAGTATATGTGCGCCCGCCATTGATGACCACTTCCCAGCATACATCCTCTATTTGGTCGGGATTCGGTCTTCGAATGGCGTCAATCGACCCCACAATTGCCTGAGATCCAAAACTTTCAGCCCCCTGCGTAATAATTTCAGGCGTGTGTATGGCCGCCGAATTGATCGACGCTTTTTCCGCGCCCCCTTCGATAATTGTGCGAATATCCCAATATGTGCGAACGCCCCCGCCAACCGTAAAGGGAATAAACACCTCTTCGGATACGCGCCGCACGAGTTTGCCGACAATATCGCGCTTCTCCGCCGATGCTGTAATATCGTAAAACACCAGTTCATCGGCACCTTCTGCATCATAGCGTTTCGCGAGTTCAATGGGATCGCCAGCGTCTTTATCGGCTGAAAACTTGACCCCGCGCACATTGCGACCGTTTTTCACATCTAAACACGGGATAATTCGCCTGGCCAACATCCTAAACTTTCTCCGCAAAATTCTTTAAAATTTTCAAACCTGCATCCTGACTTTTCTCGGGGTGAAACTGCACGCCAAAAGCCCGATCATTTCCGGCAATTGACGCATAATCAATCCCGTAATCCGTCACCCCCACCACATCTTCATCGCGCTCAGACACCACAAAAAAAGAATGGACAAAATAAAAATAAGACCCATCGGGCACGCCATCTAAAAGTGATGTCTCGCGCTGAATTCGCACCTCATTCCACCCAATTTGCGGAACGCGCTGCCCCCCGGGAAAACGCTTCACTGTTCCCGGCAAAATGTTCAATCCCCTGTGCTGCCCCATTTCTTCACTCTCGGCAAACATCAATTGCAATCCCAAACAAATACCCAAAAAGGGTCGGCCTTCTGAGATAGCCCTTACAACGGGCGCGATCAATCCCGATGTTTTCAGATTATTCATCGCATCGCCAAACGCCCCCACGCCGGGCAGCACAACGCGCTCGGCGGCATCGATATCCTCGGGTCTATCGACAATAACAGCCTTCGCCCCAACGTGTTCAAATGCCTTTTGGACACTTCGCAAATTCCCCATCCCATAATTGACAATCGCAATCATCTCATTCCCCCAACGCGCTCGACCGCTCTGTCGCAGCCAAAACAGCATCCATCAAAGCGGCGCGCAAACCGCCCTGCTCCAGCGCGTGCAAACCCGCAATAGTAGTTCCACCCGCCGACGTCACCTGATCTTTCAAAATTGCCGGATGTTCGCCGCTCTCGGCAACCATACGCGCCGCCCCAAGCACGGTCTGCGCCGCCAGTGTCAACGCCATATCTTTTGATAAACCAGACCGCACCCCCCCATCTGCCAGCGCATCGATTATCGCGTACACATATGCAGGCCCGCTACCCGCAAGCCCGGTCACCGCATCCATCTGTGATTCTGAGACAACGACTGCGGCGCCAACTGCGTTGAACAAAGACAACACCAGACTCAGGTGATCTTCACCCACATGCGCACCAGCGCACACGCCCGAACCCGCAGCACCGACCTGCGCCAGAATATTGGGCATCACGCGAACGACGGGCAATGAACCCAATTCCGCTTCCAATGCTGCAATTCGCACACCCGCCATAAAGGAAATAACCACCTGATCACCGTGCAACAAATCCCGAAATCCCACAACGGTTTGCTTCCAGAACTGCGGCTTCACACCCAACACCACAATATCCTGATGGCCCACCACTTCGCGCGCATCCGCTGCAACATGGATCCCCAACTCGCGCCTTCTCTGATCCAATACCTCAGCAATCAGATCCACCGCCGTGATATTTTCAGGCGCGATCTCTCCCGACCGAATCCAACCGGCCATTAGCGCGCCTCCCATATTGCCTGCACCAATAACAGCAATTTTTTTATTTATCATAGCAATCAGCTTTCAGCGGTCAGCTATCAGCCCCTCGCCTCTTATTTTGTATCCATCCCTGCTTACACCCACAAGGACATGCCTGTGGTTGTTTTAATTCTTAATTCTTAATTCAAACATACGTCAACCAGCCGCGCTTGTCTTCCGCACGCCCTTCCACAACAGCAAAAAAGGCATCTTGCAACTTCTTTGTGATCTCACCTCGAGAACCACAGCCAACATCGATATGGTCAATAGCCGTGATCGGCGTGATCTCTGCCGCGCTACCCGTAAAAAACACCTCATCGGCAATATAAAGGGACTCTCGTGGAATTGGTCGCGCCGTCACCGTATGTCCCAAATCTCGGGCAAGTGTAATAACCGAATGTCGCGTAATACCGGGCAAAATAGACGACCCGGTAGAAGGCGTATAAATCTGCTCATTCTTCGCCATAAAAATATTCTCGCCACTGCCTTCGCTCACATAACCCTGTGTATCCAAAGCAATACCCTCGGCATATCCATCGGCCATTGCCTCCATTTTGATCAGTTGTGCATTCATATAATTTGCCGCCACCTTAGCAAGCGAAGGCATGGTATTGGGTGCCAGGCGATTCCACGACGCAAACCGAACCGACACGCCTTTTTCCAGAGCTTCTGGTCCCAGGTACTTGCCCCATTCCCACACCGCGACCACCACCTCGATCGGACATGGCATTGGATTGACGGCCAATTCGCCAAATCCCCGAAAAACCACAGGTCTGATATAACACGCTTGCAAGTTATTAATGCGAATCGTCTCCAAAATGGCCGCTTCCAACTCATCTTGCGTATAGGGAATTTCCATGCGATAAATTTTGGCCGAATCGTAAAGCCTCTTCACATGATCTCGTAGTCTGAAACAGGCCGGTCCTCTTTCGGTATGATAACACCGTATCCCCTCAAAAACACTCGAACCGTAATGCACCACATGGGACAGCACGTGAACTTTGGCATCGTCCCAACCTACAAAATTCCCATTAAACCAGATCTTGTCTGACTTTGGAATGGGCATAAGAAAACCCTTTCTATAAAACTATCTCATAGCCAATGCGCGGCAAATCCGTTCAAATCCATCTATTGATATGGTTTCAGGACGCGCTCGACCATCGATATTCGCTTCCATCAAAATCTCGTCATCTACCACACCGGCAAGTGCGTTGCGCACCATTTTCCTCCGCTGCTGAAATGCGGCGCGCACCACGCCAAACAAACGCCTTTCATCTGCAATATCATAAGCAGAATTCGCTTCAAAATCCAGCATCAACACAGAAGAATGCACTTTGGGCTGCGGATAAAAATGCGCGGGAGGCAGATCAAACAACCGTTTTGCGACACACCGCACCTGTATAACAACCGACAGCACGCCATATATTTTGCTGCCCGGCGATGCGATCATGCGTTGTCCCACCTCGCGCTGCACCGTAATCACAGCGCGTTTCCAAACCCTTCGAGCATCCGTAATTTGCCTGATGAGCGCACCCGTAATATGGTATGGCAAATTGCCCACCAGAACCGCCTTTTCTCGTTTTTCAATTCCAACAAGCGCGGGCAAATTGACCCGCCGCACATCATCTGATACAATTTTTACCTGCGAACCAAATCGACCAGAAAGCAGATCACACAAATCCCTATCAACCTCAATAGCGACCACCCGATCTGCCTGCTCAATCAGGAGTCCAGTCAACGCGCCCCGTCCAGGACCAATTTCTACGACCAGATCCTCTTTTTTAATCTGTGCAGCCTCTACAATTCGCTCGATAGATGCGCCATCTGTGAGAAAATGCTGGCCCAGCCGCGTCTTTGTTTTCACGATGTCAACCCAAACAAGGTCTGAGCATTTTGCGTTGTCTGCCGACACACATCTTCAGTATCCCCCCATCCAGCATCGGCGAAGCACTCGGCGACATAGCGCACATAAGCTGGCTCATTGCGCTTGCCGCGTTTTGGCACCGGTGCCAGAAACGGACAATCCGTTTCCAAAAGCAATCGCTCAGCGGGCACATCCAATGCGACCTCTAACGCACCCGAATTTTTGAAAGTGACAATACCGCCAAAACCCAGATAAAAATTGAGATCCACCGCACGCTTGGCTCCTTCGACATTCCCGCCAAAACAGTGCATCACACCGCCCACTTCCGATCCTCCTTCTTCCGCCAACACATCTAACACCCGGGTTTCAGCCCCCCGACTGTGCATAATCAGTGGCAGAGCCATCTCCCTCGCCAGACGAATATGCGCCCGAAACGCTCGTTCCTGAACCTCGCGCGGCGCGTACTTGCGATAAAAATCCAACCCCGTCTCGCCAACCGCAACAACCCTGTGATGCTTCAAAAGCGCGGGTAACTTTTTCAGAGCCGACTCATCTGCCTTTGCAGAATCCGACGGATGAAACCCCGCCGAAGCAAACACATCAGCTTCTGCCTCAGCAAGAGCAATAGCCGCACGGCTCGTATCCAAATTTGTCCCCACATTCACAATCCGCCCCACCCCCGCGGCACGCGCCCGAGCGAGCAGATCGTCCAGATCCTTTCTAAACTGAGGAAACATCAAATGTGCGTGCGAATCAACAAGCATGTAGAAATCCTGAAAATCGAGACAATGGTAATTTTTCAAATACTCAAAACCACTGGACTCCGGCCTGCGCCGGAGTGACGAACGGCGGTTGTCATTGCGGCATGCTTTAAGCCGCAATCCAGTAATGGCTTATCTGAAGTACTGCGTAACGTCACACTTCATCTTTTGCTTTCTCAAAAAGCATTGGTTGGAACGCCTCAGAGGCTTCTGTATATTCCGTACCACATTCTGAATCCAGCCTTTGAAGCGCGCCTTGATGGAACGCCGGTACGATTTCAAAGCCTATAAAATGTCTGTCAAGTCGCTTAGAGACTGTTTTAAAACTCATTTTGCCCCTTCTCAGCTATGCGCTATTGCTCTGTCATTCTGAGCGGAGCGCAGCGGAGTCGAAGAATCTCTTACCAACTCAGGTGGAAAAGATGCTTCGGCTACGCTCAGCATGACAAAACGCCTGACATGCGTAACATCAGGTATTAATTTTAAAACAGCTTCTTAGCGGCAATAGCTGTAGTACCGCTTCCCATGAACGGGTCCATCACTACCTGGCCTTCTCTCGTTGTAAGTTTGATAAGGAACTCAATCAACTTCAATGGCTTTTGTGCCTCGTGAATTTTTTGTTCGCTCTTTTGGAAACCAAACTCAAGGAGATTTGTTGGACTCGTCCCTTGAATCTGACACGCTTCTATATTCATTGCGCCCACGCCGTGATCGAGGACATTATCGGCGATGGTTCCACCAATTTTGTAGGGCTTCACAAACCAGGCTATCGGCTCATATACAGGTGCCATATTCCCCAAACGCCAGCCCTGCCATGCTTCGGCCTCAGACTCCAATCCGCGCCGTTGAAAGACAATGCTCACCCTCTGAGCGCGATGGTGTGCCGATCCTTTTTTCCAGGCGAGCATATCCTTTAAAAGAAAACCACTATCTTCAAATGCATTGACGACACGGTGTATTGTGCGCCGTGCGCCAAAGACAAAGACAGAAGCTCCATTTTTCAGTTTCGGAAAAATCAATTCAGCCCAACTTTGACACCACCGCTGATACTCAATTCCGATATTCCTATCAGCCTGCGACCAACCATTGATGGGCTTGCCTCGTCGCTTAAAGGCAGACTTCCCAACCTGTGCGGGCGACTGTCCCAAAAGTGCAGAATTCGTATTGTCGTGCAAAACATCCCAATCATCCAGGTTAATGCCATAGGGAATATCTGATAGGAAGAGTTCAATGCTATTATCCACCAGGTGTGGAATATGGTCCCGACAATCGCCCTGTGTAATTTTATCCAGATATTTTTTGTTCATACGATCAGTTTCATGCGAGATACAAGTGCTGGCTAATCGTCAGTCTCAGGATTATGTTTATAGTGGAGCTTGAGACCCAAGAGGTTGGCAGTTGACTCTACGGAATCTTCGTTTGTCAAGAACCATTCTTTATGTTGGTGACCTCCGTGACCAATGATACGCAAATGGTCGTGTATCTTCCTTTCAATTTCCCGCAAGTCACCATCGTTTTCAACCTTCCATATTTGCAAAGTCTTCGGTTCTTCTGGCATTCCTGTCTTCTGTTGCATAATGCGCTTAAAGGCATCTTTCTCAGACATCCCAATTTTCAGGCGTATCCGGGCGTCAGTATCATTCGTCTCCGGCACATCTGGATGGTGGTAGTATTTGGGATAGGTGTACACGTAGATCCCTGCGATGTCGGATTTCTCTAAAGCCTCCTCAGCTTGGCTCGTTTCTTTTTTAGACTTAGTGCTTTTTTTATTTGCCCGACGATCACATTTTGTCGCCAGTCTTTCAAGTTTCTGAATATCCACTTCCGAGAAGTCCTTACGGTGGCGGTTTATGAAACGTTGCAGATCCTTAGCACTCGCCTTAGGTACACCCTTCTCAATGGTCTCTATCAACCTGCTATAAGCCCCAATGCTCTTTATATTTAACTTTTTTCTTATTTCGGGACGAGAAAGGCCTTTCTTGTGTAGTCCATACACCTTTCTGAGTTTCGTGGTGTCATTCTCAAACGCCTTTTGTGCCTTTTTCTGAAACTGTTCGTTATCCATGTACTCCCTCCACTTACTCTCTTCACCAATGCAACTTCACAATAAACGCACGAATTCGTTTACACTGAGACCTGATTGTCTGATGATGGCACGCAAAGTACCTCTGTCCAATTCCCTATGGTTGGGAACTACAACCTGAGAAAAGGGATCATCTCGACGCAAAATCAGATGACTCCCATGCTGTCGCTTCAGGTAAAATCCAACTTTGCCAAGTGCCTTGACGCAGTCTCTCCCTGAAGCCCTGGGTAATCTGCTCATACTGCTAAGACCAATGCCTCAAAGTGTTCATCGGGAACCGGCAATCCATCTTCCTCAAGAGAGAGCACGTATCCCTCAATGGCCTCTTTGATATTGGCGACAGCTTTCTGTTTTGTTTCTCCCTGACTGATACAACCTGGCAAGCTGGGGCATTCAGCAACCCAATAGCCATCTTCACCCGGATAAATAATCACTTGTCTCATTGTTTTACCACCGTACGGATAAACAGCCTTCAACCGCTTCATAAATGTTTTCGAGCAGTTCGTCAAAAGTCTCTCCTTGAGTCGCACAGCCTTCAATTGATGGGACTTCTGTCCAGTATCCACCTTCTTCTGCCTCGTGAATAATGACTTTTAGCTTCATGTCATTCCCCCAATTTTTGTTTATTCGCCGCTATCCACGCCTGCCGGGTCAGTTGAAATCGGCGTGCAGGTTCGTTCTCGAACTTAGAACTATTGTAGATAAACCCTTCCGTCTCCTGAAACCCATTCTTCTCCAGAACACGAGCAGAAGCCGGATTGCGCTTCAGGCAAGCCGAATGAACGATCTCCATACCGAGTTCACAAAACGCGTAGTGTAGCGCAAGAGCAACAGCCCTGGTCGTGATTCCCTTGCCCCAGTGCGACGATGCGATCCCGTAATCACACCGGACACTGCATTTCTCATAGTCAACTGCCCCGAGTTCTACCGCCCCAATCATATCGCCATCTGCAACAATAGCAAAAAAGAAAGCCTCTCGATTTCTATGTGCTCTAACGCCTTTCCCGACGAAAGTCTCCCCACCATTTTCCGGATATGGCTGAGGTATAGTGGTGGTACGCGCAACGCGTTCATCAGAGGCATATCGCTGTACTCCTGCTGCATCGCTGAGCCGCAAGGGGCGAATTTTAACCTCTAATTGCTCCATCTGGACTATTCCTCTATTATGCGAATAGAGCCGCTACTGCATCGTGGCATAAGTCATACCCCATATAGACATGAACAGCAAAACCCTCTGGATTGCGGCTTAAACCATGCCGCAATGACAATCGCAAGTAAGATTGATATGGGTAGTCTCTTTTGCCGCGATGAACTAGCATTGTGCTGCGCGTGGCGGCTAAAATCATGCCGCAATGACAATCGCCTTTAGCGTTTTGTGCTTTGTGTGAGTTCCTCTCACATTTCACCTCTCACCGCCCTCAACTAACCTCGGCTCCATCACTAATCTCACGATCTGGCGTTACGAGTGTGAGGCCGTTATCATCAGAAGCGGCCAGCAACATACCCTGGGATTCGACACCGCGAATAGTCGCAGGTTCCAGATTGGCAACCACCACAATCTGCCGTCCAACGAGTGCATCCGGCTCATAATATTCAGCAATCCCGGCGACGATCTGACGCTGCTCATCGCCCAAACTAATTTGCAACTGCAACAGGCGATCTGCCCCTTTCACGCGCTCGGCTGCGTCAATATTTGCCACGCGCAACTCGAGCTTCTGAAATTCCGAAAAAGAAATCAAATCTTCTTCTGATTTTGCTTCTGCCACATTGACCTCCTCAATACGCGGGAACACCGGATCGCCAGGTGCAACTTGCAAATTGGCATCCAGACCTCCCCATGATTTTAAGTCATCCAAATGAACATCTTCCGGCGAACCCTTTGCGCCGAGTTGCCGCCAAATCTCACACGCCTTTGAAGGAATCACGGGAAACAGCAACACGGCCAGTTGTCGCATGGTCTCCAACAGCGCGTAAATCGTCACCTCGAGTTCGGCCCTTTTGCCTGCATCCTTCACCAAATGCCACGGCGCCTGCACCTCGACAAACCGATTGGCTTCCCGCACCAATTTCCAAACCGCATCCAGCACCGCATTGGGATTCATCGCATCAATAGCTTTGCCCACCGCATTGAGCGTCTCATCCGTCTGCGCTTTCAAAGCGTCGAGTGCTGCATGGCGGCCATCAACAGCAGGCACAACACCATCTAAATACCGCGCGGCCATAACCACCGAGCGATTGAGCAAATTGCCCAACTCATTCGCCAACTCGGTATTATAACGCTGGACAAAAGCCTCTTCGCTAAAATCGCTATCTTGCCCCAGCGTCATATCGCGCACCAGAAAATACCGAAACGCATCCACGCCGTATTTATCCGCCAGATCCAGAGGCCGGATCGCATTGCCCAGCGACTTCCCCATCTTTGTCTCATCCACGAGCCAAAAACCATGTCCCATAATCGTTTTGGGCAATGACACACCTATCGCCTTGAGCATCGTGGGCCAATACACGCAATGCGTGGTCAAAATGTCCTTGCCTATCAGATGGCAAGACGCCTGCCACCAGTGCTCAAAACGCGCATCATCGGCGATATAACCTGGTGCCGTAATATAATTGATCAGGGCATCGAACCACACATAACAGACATAATCTTCATCAAAAGGAAGTGGAATCCCCCATTCCAAACGCGCCCTGGGGCGAGAAATACACAAATCGCCCAGCGGTTGGCGCAAAAACCCGAGGATCTCATTGCGCCGCTTTTCCGGTCGAATAAAATTGGGATGTGTCTCAATATACCCAATGAGCCAGTCCTGGTATTTGCTCATTTTAAAAAAGTAATTCTTCTCCGAAATCTTCTCCGTAGGCCGCCCGCAATCCGGACAGTTGCCATCGACCAGGTCCTTTTCCGTCCAGAACCGCTCGTCCGGGACACAATACCAGCCCTCGTAATTGTCGGAATAGATCTCGCCCGCATCGTAAATGCGTTGCAAAATCTCGGAGACAACGCGCTTGTGCCGCGCTTCGGTTGTGCGAATAAAATCATCGTTAGAAATATTTAAGACCGCCCACAACGCCTGAAATCGCACCACCATTTCATCCGCATGTGCCTGCGGCGACAGATTGCGTTTTTTCGCAGCCTCATCCACTTTCTGCCCATGCTCATCCGTACCGGTCAAAAACAACACATCATCGCCGGCCAGGCGATGGAAACGCGACAGCACATCGGCCATAATCGTCGTGTACGCATGTCCGATATGGGGTTCATCATTGACGTAATAAATCGGTGTTGTAATATAAAATGTGCCCATTTTTCTACACCCACTCAAAAGGACTTCATCTGCCGCCAGAGCGAGATCAAGCCCAGATTCATATTCACATTGCGATGATTCATCTCTCGCAGAGATTCAATCTTTTTTATCGTTGCGGTCAGGTGATCGAGATCAAAAACCTCCGCCAATCGCCCGACATTGTCCTCCTGTGCAGCATTGACAATATGATCACCCCGACCACATTGCAACAACAGCGCGTCCCTGAGCCAAATTTCTGCACCTGCCAAAATATCCAATGCCTCTTGTCGGTCGAGTTTTGCAAGTGCTTCAAATGTGCGCTCGTCCTGCCCCCACAACAAGGCTTCCAAAAACTTAAAAGAGCGATCTTGTCTGTCTGCGATATGGCCATCAGTCATATCCAATGCCCGACGAAAGTTGCCACCACACGTGCGTCCAATCAAATCTGCTGTCGTTTTATCAACGCCCTTTGCCACCAACTCGGCACTGATATCATGCGGTGAAAGCGCGGGAAATTTTACAAACTGACACCGCGACACAATAGTGGGCAACAACGCATCGCCCTGGGATGCAATCAAAATTATCAGCGACCGAACAGGCGGTTCCTCCAGAGTCTTCAACATGGCGTTGGCCGCCTCTGCGCGCATTTGATCCGCATATAAAATAAGCGTCGTGCGCCAGCCCCCCGCAAAAGCACTGTGCGTAAACTGCCGCTGCATCTGCCGAACGCGGTCAATGGTAATCCCCACATTCTTGTCGGGCAATGGATAGTAATAAGGCGATTGCCACACCTGCAGCAGTGCGGTCTGCCTATCTTCCTCCTTCACGCTCCGAGAAAAAGGAAAGAGCAGCGTACTATCCGGATGATTGAGATTTGTCACCTTGTGGCATGCGGCGCAACGCCTGCAGGCCACAGCACCACCTGCCTGGCAATGCAATGCCTGCACAAAATCCAAAGCTGCCGCCACAGCACCCGTACCAGAAGTGCCCAAAAACAACAGCGCGTGCGGGACTCGGTCCCTTTCAATCAATTCGGTCAAAAACCGAACCGCTCGCCCCTGTCCAATCACCCGTTTCAATATCGCCTCTCATATAAAAAGCCGCTGGAACGGAACATTCCAACGGCTTTGTTTCATAATGCAAACGACTAAAATGATCCGCTATCCATGCTCCTGCTCACAATGAGAATGTACAACATGTGCAGCCCGTACAGTGACGGGCATCGGCATTTGCATTGTTGGCACAAAAAACAACATGGAACGGCTCCATAATCAAAAGTATATCGCATACGCGGTGGAAAATAATATGCCTTATCCTTCCATTTGTCAAGATTTTATTATTGAATTTGTTCTTTCTCTAAATAGTTGACACCTGCGATACAATTTTTTAAGTTTGACACACAATTGTTTGGATATATGCGGAACTCATTAAGCGAGAAGATGCAATGCAAATAGGAAACAAAGAACTCGTCGTTATTGGCGACCGCGTTTTGGTCAAGCGGGAAGATTTGGAAGAGCGGACCAAAGTGGGGCTTTATTTGCCTCAAACTGTGGTCGAAAAAGAGGAAGTACAGAGCGGTCGCATTATGGCCACAGGGCCCGGTCTGCCACTGCCAGAAACGCCCGAAGACGATGAACCCTGGCGCAATACGCCAAAAGAAACGCGATATTTGCCCCTGCAAGTTAAGGAAGGAGATTTTGCCTTATTTTTGCAAAAAGCCGCGATGGAAATTTCTTTTGAAGGCGAGAAATATCTCATTGTACCCCAGGCTTCTATTCTCGTCGTGATTCGAGAGCCAGATACCGTGGTGGGCGAAGACGAGGTATTGGATGAACTGGAGGGTTTGGACGATCTCGATCTGTGATGGTTTTCCAAATGGTCATTTCAAAAAAAAGCCGCTGATTAGCGGCTTTTTTATTTTAACTCACTATTTACTTTTGTTTCGCCCGCGCTTCAGTATCCGACCTGGCGCACCGGAAACCCAGAGAAGGATAGGTTTTATCGGGCTTTTCACCGCGCCGTCGGGCCATGTGGATGTGTGGCGCACTCCAGCCCCCACCCCTTATCACGCGCTTTTTCCCGGCCTCTGGCCCCGTGGGATTATTGAGAAGAGAGACGCGGTAATATCCTTCGTCAAACCAATCCCAACACCACTCCCACACATTGCCCGACATATCGAGCAATCCTTCACTGGTAGCACCCTCGGGAAAGGTTCCCACAGGCAGCGGGCGCCGGTTTCGGGTTTCTCGAGTATTTGTTCGCGTGACATCAAAACGGTCACCCCAGGGGTAAAGACGGCTTTGTGCCCCCCGTGCTGCGCGTTCCCACTCTGCTTCAGTGGGCAGTCGTTTGCCCTTCCATGAACAATAGGCATTGGCGTCATTCCACGAAACACCCACAACGGGTTGGTTGGGATCATTGTATTTGGCCTCGCCCCAATACCGGGGGGCCGCATGCCCTGTGCTCGCCACAAATTCGCGATACTGGGCATTGGTTACTTCGTGCGTATCAACCCAGTACGCATCGAGATAAACCTTGTGTACAGGCGCGTTTTTATCCTGGGTATCTCCCATAAGAAAATGACCTGCGGGAATTTGCACCTCCATTTTACCTGTACTATCGGAAGACACTGCCGCACGGGGTCTGCGCCGTTCAAAAGGAGAGCGTCCATCAATTGTTTTGATACTCAACTTCGAAATTTCGATCCGGCTGGAAGATAGCTGAAGCGTAATAGAAGTCGCGGTCTCTCGAATTAGTTCGCCTCGCACAACACGACCCGATTTGAGAACGACTTCAACGGCCTCAGTTGTATCGGCCAGACAAGCTAAGACCCCAAACACGATGAAAAATATTCCCATAATATACCGCCGCATTTTGCCTCCTTGGCCATTGGATTATCGCTTGTTAGTTCCAACTTTGAAAGTAATCATTTCGCGGTATTTTGTCCAGTCCCACAAAATATACCCAAAGTGATTATAAACATAAAAAAGCCCAACCTTAAAAGGCTGGGCTTTACGATGGTTCCCTAAATGCGGCGATTGCTAAACCATGTCTTTCAGTTTTTTAAGAGCTGAAATTCTCACGCCCGACGAGGCGGGTTTGGCTGAAATTGTTATTTTTTCGCCAGTAAAAGGATTGACACCCTCTCGTTCTGCGCGGGCTGGTTTTTCGACCCTTTTGATTTTGAGCAGACCGGGCAATACAAATTCACCGACGGAACCTTGTGCGACATGGCGTTCAATGGCACTGTCCAACTCATCGAGAACGCTACCCACATCTTTCTTGCTCAGACCGGTGCCTTCTGCGATCGCGCCTACAATTTGGGCTTTGCTCCATCGTTTTGTTACAGCTTCAGCTTGCGGCATAATTCTCTCCCTTTGTGAAAATGGATTTATAATCTCAAACCTATGCCCCCGCGAAGGCAGATAGGCTGAAGGCTATATCCTAATTATAGTCCAGCATACTTTGATTTGTCAAGTATAGATTGCCCTTTCCCCATTTTTTGCGTCTCTTTAGGTTTACTCCACCCATATATCCGGGCGCGTATCCACCCCGTATTTCTCAAATATCGCATCAATAGCGCACTTATCGTCTTCGGACAGCGTCAACTCTAATGCACCCATATTCGATACCACCTCCTCGGGTTTACGCACGCCAACCAGCGCGGTGCTAATCACGGGATTGGACAACACCCACGCCAGCGCGAGGTGATATATAGCTGTACCGCGGTCCGCTGCCATCTGTTTTAATTCTTCCACCACCTTCAGATTGCGCGGAAAATTCTCCTCTGCAAACAAAGGCATATTAAACAACCCGCCCTTAGAGCGCCAATCTTCTGTGTCAAATGTCGTATTCTCATCAAATGCTCCGGCGAGCAACCCATGCGCCAGAGATCCATATCCCATCATCCCAATACCGTGCGCTTCGCAATATGGAAAAACATCTCTCTCCATGCGCCGATCAAACATGTGATAGCCGTATTGTCCCACATCTACCCGCCGCGTCTTCATGCACGCATCGATCTCTTCCGCCTTGAAATTCGATACCCCTCCAAAGCGCACCTTGCCCTGCTGAATCAAATCGTCCAGTACCTGCATAGGCTCATCAAAAGGCGTGTGCCGATCGGGCCAGTGAATCAAATAGACATCGATATAATCCGTATTCAAAAACTGCAAACTATTCTCTACCGACGTCATGATCCGCTCTCTGCGACTGTCGCGTCCCTTCTCCCGTCCCGAATCTGTATATCCAATACCGACCTTTGTCACCACAATCACATCCTTGCGTCGATTTCCCAGGCCGCGCGCGAGCAAAGCCTCTGATTTCCCCTTCCCATAGCCTTCGGCTGTATCAAAACAATTAATCCCCAAATCCAGTGCCTTGTGAATGCCCGCAATCACCTCTCCTTCGTCAAAATAACCATAATTCCCACCGAGTTCCCAGCACCCAAATCCAATCGCCGAAACGTCCAACCCGGTCTTTCCAAACGGCCTGTATTCCATATCGAACCTCCAAGAAAAATATTGTTTAATCACCGCCCCATCCATCCGCCATCCACTGTCAAAATCGCACCATTGACATAATTGGCTGCCTCCGAACACAGAAACACACACGCGCCTTTCAGATCATCCGGTTGCCCCCATCGCCCCTGGGGAATGCGCGCTAAAATTTGCTCAGAACGGACAGAATCACTGCGCAAAGCTTCGGTATTATCTGTTGCAATATAACCCGGCGCAATAGCATTGACATTTACCCCCTTGCTCGCCCACTCATTTGACAGCGCCATCGTCAAAGTCGCAATACCCCCTTTGGCAGCGGCATAACCCGGCACTGTAATACCCCCCTGAAAACTCAGCAAAGACGCTGTAAAAACAATTTTGCCACACCCGCGCGCCACCATCTCTTTGCCAAACTCCCGTGCGAGAACAAATTGCGCGTTCAAATTTACTTCAATGACTTTATCCCAGTACTCATCCGGATGATCCGCCGCGGGTTCCCGCAAAATAGTGCCCGCATTATTCACCAATATATCGATCTGAGCGACATCCGCTTTCACCTGTGTAACAAAAGCACGCAAAGCATCTCGATTGGAAAAATCGCATGCATAAGAGCGAAAACTGCGGCCCAATGCCGCGACATCCCCTTCTACTTCACTCCCCGACGCCAGCGATGCACTCACCCCCACAATATCGGCACCCGCCTCGGCTAATCCCTGTGCAAAAGCGCGACCAATACCGCGCCGACACCCCGTCACCAGCGCAGTCTTACCACTCAAATCAAACCGTTCCAAAATTCCCATAATAACCCCTGTTACGCCTGACAGTCCAAAAGCACCTTCATCACCTCGCCTCCCGCCACCATCTGTTCAAACCCTTTTGCCGCATCATCCAACGGCAGCGTATCCGTCACCAGCGCCTTTACATCCACCGCGTCAGATGCCGCCAATCGAATTGCCCGCTCAAAATCTATAGGTTCGTACACGCGACACCCCACCAGATGCAATTCCCGCCAAAAAAAACGCTGTAAATCCACAGGCGGCGGTTCAGCGTGTACCCCAACCAGCACAATGGTTCCGCGAACCCGTGCCAACGCCGTCATGACCTGTGCACCGGGCGCACTGCCACTAACTTCAAACACGAGGTCTGCGCCTGCACCCTCGGTCCAATCTTCTGTATATGCGATAAGATCTGTTTCCAACGGATTCACAATCTCAAATCCCAATGCTCTCGCTTTTGCCAAACGAAAAGCATTCACTTCGGCAACCACCACCTCGGCCCCATCCAATCGCGCCGCCATTGCAACCAGCATCCCAATCGGACCACCGCCAATCACAACCGCGCGGTCGCCCAATTCCACTTTGGCACGCCGAACATCGTGGACAGCGACTGCAAGCGGTTCAATAAGCGCGCCGGCATCGTCGTTCAGTGCATCGGGTACGCGGTGCAAGCGATCGAGCGGTGCATTCCAAAAAGCCTGAAATGCACCTGCAGAATCAATACCCAAAAAATTCAGATTCTGACAAATATGCTGATGCCCCCGCCGGCAAGCCGCACACGCCCCACATGCTACCGTGGGTTCAACCACCACGCGATCCCCCACTTTGAACTCGGCATCTTTCGGAACATAGACAATTTCACCACACATCTCGTGCCCCATCACCAGAGGAATTTGTACCCGCTGATCCATATGCCCCTGATAAATATGCAAATCCGTGCCGCATAAACCCGCCCGCGTCACCTTGATGAGCACCTCATCACCACCCGGTTTGGGTTCCTCAATATCGCGCAATTCAACTCGCTCGGGTCCCAGATAAACAGACGCTTTCATCACACCTCCTCAATAACGCTTGAAATTCAGGGCATTGTAATGTATAATTTAACACCATGCCAAATCGCTACCCATCGAGAGCCGATCGGAAAATCTAAAACCGGTCGGCATTTATGATACCGAACAGAAATCTAAGAGTCAACACATAAGGTTTTGCAATTTTCTCCATGTCCATTCTCCACACCTTCATAGCTCTCGACCTCGAAACCACGGGTCTGAATCCAAAAGAAGCCGAAATTATCGAAATCGGTGCTGTCAAAGTCAAAGACGGCGAAATTATCGATCACTTTCAGACTTATGTGCGCCCAAAAATGGGGGTACCCGAGGAAACAACGCGCCTGACGGGCATAGCATTCAAAGACGTGAGAAATGCACCCCGCATCAACGCGGCAATCGAAAACTTTATGACCTTTGCCGGCGATCAGCCCCTCATCGTACACCAGGGTCGATTCGAAACCCGCTTTTTATCTGAAGCCTCTGGCCTGCCCTTTGGCAACAACATATACAGTGTGCGCGATCTCGCCCGTGTTGCCTTGCCCAGTTTATCCGATCACAGGGCGAATACGCTTGCAGACTTTTTTCAAGTCGAATCCTCAGCAGAGCATAAAGCCCTTTGCGACGCCGAGCAACTCGCAGGCATATACTCGGGCGTCGTCGGGGTCTTGCGCGACACCTCATTCCGCACCAAACAACAAATACTCCAGCTTTTGCAAAGCACAAATAACGCCTTGCTCAACATCTTCGTCGATCTGGGCAATGAAGCGGCCAAAAGCGAATTTATGAGCCGCATTCGCGGTGGCGGGATAGATGACCTCCCCCTCTCCAATGTGGGCGGCGAAGAACCCCGAACAGAATCAGAGACCAGCGAGCCCCTCGACATCGACATGCTCTGCGCCCTGTTTGAATCCGGCGGCACCTTTGACCGACAAACCGAAGGATATGAAGTTCGCACCGAACAAATCGAAATGGTGCGCGCCATTGCCGATGCCTTCAACAACAACCATCTCCTCGTCGCTGAAGCGGGCACAGGCGTGGGCAAATCCATGGCCTATCTCACCCCGGCCATTCACCACGCCGCACTAAATGGCCGCCGCATCATTGTTTCCACCAATACCAAAAATCTTCAGGAACAATTGTTTTTTAAAGACCTGCCCCACCTCGAACGCACTCTGAATGTACCCTTCAGCTATGTCCTGCTCAAAGGTCGCAACAACTATATATGCCTCAATCGGTGGCATGCAGCACTCGCCAATATCGATACCTTCTTTACCGAAGACGAGCGCGCAGGAGCCTTATCCCTCGTTATATGGGCAGAACAAACGCAAACCGGCGACATTTCGGAAAACAATGGCTTTGATATGCGTCGTCATGCTGGCCTGTGGTCAAAAGTGTGTTCCGACTCGGGTTATTGCCGTTCGCAAAAATGCCGCACCAACGGGCAGTGTTTTGCCAACACCGTGCGCCGCTCTGCCCAAAAAGCACATATCGTGGTTGTCAATCACTCCCTGCTCTTTTCCGACATCGTCTCGGAAAATGCCGTGCTGGGCGAATACGAAGACCTCATCCTGGACGAAGCCCACAACATTGAAAAAATTGCCGCACAATATCTGGGGCGCGAACTCAATATATGGCATGTCAAAAATTTTTCCGATCAACTGCGCAGTCCGGGCTTTCACAGCACCGGCACCCTGCCCGCATTGCGCCACTGGATCGGTGTAGCCGATCTCAAAGACAATATCTTTGCCACCTTTGACACAGGCATTGGGCGGGCAGTAAACGCCGCCGAAGACATCTATCTCAAAGCGCAGGTCTTTTTTCAAGATCTCACGGAATTTTTGTACGGCAAACAGGGCAGTCGCAAGTTTTACTACACGCCAAAAGAGCGCTATCGTCCGGGTGAAAATACGTTTGAAGCAGTCAGAGAAAGTCTTGATGACTTTGCCGAAGCGGGTTCAGAACTCAACAGCAGCTTAAAAAATCTGTGTGATTGGCTCAAAGACTTGCCCGACGACACCTTTCCCAACCAGGACGAACTCGTCAGTGAACTCGACGGACGCGCACAAGAATGCGGCGACCTGATCGCAACCCTCAATCACTTGACCCATCCCGAAGACGAACAATGCGTTTACTGGTTCGAATTGCCAACCCGGGAAAACAGCAGTGACACGCGCCTGTTTTCTGCGCCCCTGCACGTCGCCGATGTATTGTGCGAGGCACTCTATGACAAAATGCGCACCATCGTCTTCACATCTGCCACTCTGGGCATTCGCGGCAAACTCATCTACTTTCTTCAGCGCATGGGGCTCGACACCATGTCCGACGGTCGCGTACAAACGAGTTGCCTCGGTTCGCCCTTTGACTACGATTTACAAGCCCTTGTCTGCGTACCGCAATTTATGCCATCGCCCAAATCTCCTCATTTTCAACGCGCCGTTGACGATTTGCTGCGCCATCTCGCACGCGAAGTCGGACGGGGCACGCTGGCATTATTTACATCCTACAACATGCTCAACCAGTCTTATGACGCACTCAAAAACGATCTGTCGTCCGATGGTATCTTACTCCTGGGCCAGGGTATAGACGGTGCGCGCGGCAGCATTACCGACCGCTTTAAGACCCATCGCCGCGCAATGCTTCTGGGCACCGACAGTTTCTGGGAAGGGGTAGATATCCCCGGTGAAGCCCTTGAAATACTGGGCATTATTCGCCTGCCTTTTGCCGTGCCCTCTGAACCCCTCGTTGCAGCGCACATGGAAGAACTCGAAAAACAGGGTAAAAATCCATTTTTACACTATTCCGTACCCGAAGCCATTCTCAAATTTCGCCAGGGTTTTGGCCGCCTGATTCGCAACAAATCCGACAGAGGTATTGTCATCGTCTTCGACAGTCGGGTTTTATCCACCTTTTATGGACGAGCCTTTCTCGAAGCATTACCAGTTCAACATCGGGCGTTTCGAGCGCCAGACCATTTATTACAAACCATCAAAAGTTGGTTCGACAAAGTGAGTGCAGCGTGAATACCAAACACCTGATTGCCATACGCGAGCCTCTGGGGAAATTGCTGGTACAAATTCCCCAGCGCTATCATCCGCTCGTCGGGCATGCCTATCACTTTGCCAATGCCAGCCACGAAGGCCAGGACCGCGACGCCGGGCAACCGTATATCACCCATCCCATTGGCGTAGCCCTCATTCTGGCTTCTGAATTGGGCTTTGCACGCGACGCGGAAATGATGGCGGCGGCACTATTGCACGACGCCGTTGAAGATTCTGCCCTGGAACTCCACGACATTGAACCCACCTTTGGAAAAAATATTGCCACCCTCGTCAGCGGCGTTACAAAAGTAAGAGGATCACAAGCAAGCCGCACCACGCGGCGCATTGCCACCTTGCAACATCTGTTCACCCACGCCAGACGAGACCCGCGCGTACTCATTCTCAAATTGGCTGACCGCATGTACAACATGCGTAGCCTCGACGGCATTGCAGAACTCGACAGGCGACAACGCATTGCGCGAGAAACCATTGATATATACGCGCCCCTATCGCACCTGTTGGGCATGGCCCGCATCCGCCGCGAGCTTGAAGACCGCAGTCTTTTCTGTCTCGAACCGCGCATTGCAAATCAGATACAGACTACATTTAAAACAGAACCTACCGAGCACCTCGTGAAATGCCAGGACAAAATTCGCAACTTGCTCAACGCCAATGGTGTGCGGACAAGTGTGCGCGTACAACAGAAAAGTTTGAGCAGCATTTACCGCAAAATGCAACATCGTCCCCTCAATCAAATTCAGGACCGATACGCAATCGAAGTCATTGTCTCGCGTCGTCGGTTGTGTTATTCCACTCTGGGCATTTTGCACGAGCACTTCCTGCCCGTAATGGAGCGTTTCAAAGACTTTATTGCCCTGCCCAAACGCAATGGCTATCAGGCTCTGCATACCCGTGTCCACCACAGGGATCAACGCTACGAGTTCCACATTCAAACCCCTGCAATGCATCGCCTGGGCGAATTTGGCATCGCCGCATTGCGTGGAGATGTACAGCACGAAGAGCGGCGCACGCGCTGGTTGCACGATTTTGTCGATTGGTACGACCGCGCCGACGCCACCCATCACCTGATGTCTGAACTCAAACGCATTCTCTTTACCCGAGAAATTGTCGCACTCACGCCCAGAGGTGATCCCTTTATTTTACCCGAAGATGCGACTGTTGTCGATTTTGCCTTTGCTGTACATACCGACCTCGGCTTGCAATGCAAAGGAGGCCGTATCAACGGCGCGCGAGCTTATCCGTTCTCAAAACTGACCTGGGGCGATACCGTTGAAATAGACACCGATCCGAACCAACATCCCAAAAAGAGTTGGGTGAGCCGCGTAAAAACCTACCGCGCTCGCCGTCACATACAGCACTATTTCAATAGTCAATAGTCAATTTCATGCCTCGCTTTCTTTTTTTTCTCGCCATCACCCTGATTTTCGCATGTTCGGGAACCAATCCCGTTCTCGAAAGTCAAAAGATGAAGGTCTCACAAGCTCAAAAGGCACTGCGCGAAGAACGCATCCGCCTGCAAACCCTGCGCGACAGCCTGAAAAGCGAAATTCATCGCAATATCGCGCTGGGCATTCCAAAAGAACAGGCAGAAAAAATAGAACACACCCGTATCAAAATTCAGGAAACCATTGTCGTGGCATCGGAAAAAAATCTGGTAGCACAACGCGCATTGCTCGATTCGCTCACAAAGTATTCTCCCTGAGGCTTCGGTATTTACAAATATTAACTTGCTCTAATAGCGCAAATTTATCATTTTATAAATATCAAATCGCACCACCAGCATTCTTGAAAATATAATGTTCTATCACAAACATTTGCACACCCAAAATATTAACTTGCCCTAATAGCGCAAATTTGTCATATTGCACTATATATACCTGCGCTTAAACGGCATCCCGAAAATTTACACCAAGAGGAGGAGCATCCGTGTCCAATCGCGAACATTTTCCTGTTGCGCCCAAACTTGCGTATGCATCCACGGGACTCGAACCGTATATCCCCTCGGCAGAACAGCCGTGGGATGAGCACCGGGCGGCACACCTCTTGCGGCGCACCCTGATTGGCCCAACGCCAAAAGAAATTGCAGAAGCCGCGCAAAGCACGCCAGAAGCCGTTGTAGATCGCCTTCTGGAAATACCTTTTTTGCCCCCCAATCCACCCGATAAATGGGTCAACGAAGATCCATTTCAAAAACCCAATGCAGATCAGCGCAAAATCGAGCGTGCGCGCGTTGACCAGACCCGCGCCTGGTGGATGGGACTCATCGTCAACCAGGGGTTCTCAATTCAAGAGCGCATGGTGCTCTTCTGGCACGATCACTTTGCCACCCAGGCCAAAGATGTCAGACGCCCGCAGTGGATGTATCTCCAAAATTTCCTGTTTCGCAAACACGCTGTCGGCAATTTTAAAACAATCGTCGAGGGCGTCACGCGCGATCCAGCCATGATCTACTACCTCGACAGCAATACCAACAGAGTGGGAAGACCCAATGAAAATTACGCCCGAGAACTCATGGAATTGTTCACCATGGGCGAGGGTAGCACCTACACAGAACACGACATCGGAGAAGCGGCTCGCGCGCTCACAGGTTGGATTGTCGTAGGAAAACAACCCGTTTTTAGAACAGGTCGGTTCGACAAAGGCCAGAAGACATTCCTGGGGCAAACCGGCAACTTCAATGAGCAAGACATTATCGACATCATCTTCCAGCAAGAAATCACAGCTGAATTTATATGCGGCAAACTCTATCGCGAATTTGTCTATGAGCATCCAGACAAAGACGTCGTCTCGGAACTCGCGCAAATCATGCGCGACAACAACTACGAAATCAAACCTGTGCTAAAGGCATTGTTCCTGAGTGCGCACTTTTTCGATCCAGCTATCATCGGCGCCAAAATCAAGAATCCCGTCGAACTGGTCGCTGGCACAGCGCGCAGTCTCGGTTTCAAAGCTGGCAGAGGCAGGAGCATCAGTTCCGAGTACCTCGTCTATATCGCCCAGGTGCTCGGTCAGAAACTGCTCGATCCTCCCAATGTGGCCGGATGGCCGGGGTATCGGATCTGGATCAGCACATCAACATTGCCCGAACGCCACAAAATGACCGACGAGATTGTCGATGCCAAACCGCGCAATCCCAACCGTTACACCATCATCAACCCGGATACCGTGGGCTTCGTCAAGGCATTTCCCGAACCCTACGACGCGGAAAAACTCGTTCGCGCCATGGGAGAGTGCCTGACCGCCTTTCCAGTTGACGAATATCGCCAGAAAATGTTTTTGGAGACGCTCCTCGAAGGCGCCGACGTCTATGACTGGAATCCCGACGCGATTGCAGCACCCCGACGCATCAAGAATATTCTCAAACTCATCTTTGAATTGCCCGACTATCAACTGAATTAGAATTGAGGCCTGCCTGTTAGCCTCCAGAAGGAGCTCGTTATGAACAGACGCGACTTTATGAAAAATGCGACCCGCGGTGGTGCCGGGTTTGCACTCGGCGGTTTTATGACGCGGGCTTATGGACGCGCCGAAGCTGTTGGCCCCCTGGCTGCTGCAGCCCTCAGCGAGACCGACCGCGTCCTCGTTATTATTCGCCTCAATGGCGGTAACGACGGCCTCAACACCCTGGTCAATTTTGAAAACGATGCCTATTATCAGGCCCGTCCAAAAATCCACATCACAAAACAAGAAGCCCTCAGACTCACCCCAACACAGGGCCTGCATCCCCAACTCACAGGATTCAAAGAACTCTATGACGAAGGGCAGTTGATGGTCATGCAGGGCGTGGGATATCCCAATCCCAACCGATCGCACTTCCGCTCGACCGACATCTGGATGACCGCATCGGATTCTAACGAATTTCTAAGTGACGGTTGGCTGGGACGCTATTTTGAGTCCCAGACCCCGGGCTTTCCAGACACCCTGCCAGAACATCCGCTCGCAGTTGACATCGGCCCCGTACTTTCCCTTGCCCTGTTGGGCAAAAACGGCGCCATGGGCATTGCTCTGCGCAACCCCAGACAATTTGTCTATCTCGTAGAACGGGGTAACAAAATTATCGAAGACGGTAAAATCCCCACACCTGCTGGATTTGAACTCGACTTTATCCGCCGCATCAATTTTGAATCCCTGCAATACTCCTCACAAGTCCAGGATGCCGCAGCTAAAGGCGCGAACAGGGTTGAATATCCCGCCAATAACTCGCTCGCCAACCAGCTCAGTCTGGTCGCGCGATTGATCGCTGGTGGCTTGAAATCCAAAGTGTATCTGGTCTCACAAGGCGGATACGACACACATTCCAATCAGCTCAACCGCCACAACACCCTGATGGGATATCTCAACGGAGCAGTCACGGCTTTTGTGCAGGACCTGCGGCAACACCAGTTACAAGACCGCGTGCTCGGCATGAGCATTTCGGAATTTGGTCGTCGAACAAAAGAAAACGGCAGCGCAGGTACCGATCACGGCACATCAGCGCCCATGTTCTTCTTTGGCCCTTCGGTCAATGCGGGCATTGCAGGTCCGCAACCCAACTTTGGGCAGGTTGACAGACGCGGTGACTTTTACTACGATCACGATTTCCGCCATGTCTATGCCTCGGTGCTCAACCAGTGGTTTGACGTACCAGGAGATGTTGTCTCAAGCATCTTTTCATCCAATACGTCTCACGTTCCCATTCTCAGACCGCCACCCCTCGATCTCGCCAAAGTTGACTTTAATGCCGACGGCAAACTCGACTTTAACGACTTTCTCGAATTTACACAGGCTTTCGGCAGCAACGAGTCCAAATTCGACTTAGACGGCGATGGCAAAGTTGGTTTTAGCGATTTCCTGAGATTTGTCGATGCCTACCGAAACCGTTAAGCATTCAGCATCGTCTGAAACCATAAAAGCCCCGGTCACTCACCGGGGCTTTTTACTAATGGGCAACAGAGACGAGGCAAAACCATGCAAAAACCCAAACGCGAAATCACAATTTCCAATCGCTATCTCTACTTCTACGCCAGCCTGGTCAAACGCATCTACGGTCTGATCATCCGAAATGAACACAAAAACCAACCCAACGAGCGCTACACGGGCCGTCTGGATGAAGATGGAATACCGATTTCCCAGGATGCGCCCCATACAAAAAGCAGACTACCCGGCACACCTGTCCAGGATGAAATTGTCCTGTTTCGCTTTCGAAAGCGTCTGCTCCTGGGAATATGTCAAGCCGTCTTATCCCGCAAAATTTCTGAAATCACAGTCTTATCAGAAGATGGCCGGCGCCTCCGCTTTCACCACACCAACCTCGTTTATCTCACCGGAACCTCATCAACCGATGTACCACTCAAAACTTACACAATGGCCGTCCGCGCTTTGAGCCAAAAAATAAACCTCAAAGACGTCTGGGAAATCGCCGTTGAATCTGCAACCCCGCTTCCACTTTCAGAAATCGCCGACCTCTTCTACAACACAAAAATCGATGCCACACAGTGGATCGCCCTCTATCTTCACCTGCACCATGCCTGTCCTTATTTTCAACCTCAATCTTCCAACTCGTATTCGCCCTATACGGTTGATCAGGCATACTTCCGCCGTCAACACAGCAGCCGCAGAAAAGATCGGGATGAAGAACGCGAAGAATTTATCCACGCCATGGCAAACAATGCCGAATCCATTGCAGAACATACCCTGACCCAACGCCAGCAAACCTATCTGGAACAGATCCGACAATACGCATTGTGGGGCAGCGAATCCCAACACGCAACTCACGCTCAGGCATTGATCTCTGAAATTTGCAAAACCAAAAAAAACCGCCAAAAATCCGCAGTCGAATTGCTCATACAAAAAAAGGTCTGGAAACGCGATCAAAACCTCGACCTGCTCCGCGCCGAAATTCCAACCGCATTTTCAGACCTCGCCATCCGCCAGGCAGAAACACTCGCGCCCACTTGTGGCAACCGCAAAAAACAATCCGTCTTTGCGATACATCCGCCCGATCACCCGAACATTGCCGTCTCATTCCGTCGCAGGCTCTTTGGAGGCGCAGAGTTTGGCGTACATATTCCAGATATCGGCGCACTCATTCCCAAAGATTCACACATCGACCGCGACGCTGCCGAGCGCATGGCACACATCCCCTTTCCCGATCAGCCCATTCCCATGCTACCTGACCTGGGCCAATTCCAAAGCGACAAAGCGCATCCAGCACTCAGCATCTTCTGGCGCGTGAATCGGGATGGGCACCTCAAAGATTATTGTATCGCGCAAACCACCGCAATTAATAAAGCAGACCTTTCAACTGAAAACATCGATCGAGCACTGAACGACTCCACTCACCCGCAGCATCGCGCCATACAATTCTTCTCGCAATTATCCACGCGCCTCCAAAAAAAGCGTCAAACGACCAGTCTCGACCTTGAGGAACAATCACCCTCAAACCACGCCCTTCGCATTGCCCGTGAACTATCCCTGCTCGCTGGCATAGCTGTTGGTCGGTGGTGCGATAATAAAAATATCCCCGCGATTTACGAAGTGCGCGATCCCATTGAAAATATCGAGTCCATCATACAAATCCCTCACCCCATCGTCCGCCGCCACGAACTTCGCCGCCAAACCCCGAACATCGACCTCGACACAACACCAGAAACACATCACGGCTATGGCATTTCGCATTATTGTCCCATCACCCAACCCACCACCCAATACACCGACCTGGTAATGCAACGCCAGATCGATCATTATCTTCGAGCGGAGCAATACCTTTACTCGGTTGACGACCTCAATACCCTGCGCTATCGCATGTGGGAAACGCAGGATCTTATCGACGATCTGGTTCACCGCCATACCCGCAAATTGATGCTTCAATCATGGGAAAATCAACTCGGTAGGGAATTTCGCGCCGTTGTTCTCTACCACAAAATGCGCGGTGTCCTCGTCGAACTCCTCGACCACCCCTTTAAAACAGTCATCTACCCGGGTTATCCCGTAGAGGTCGGCGACGAAATTGACCTGCGCCTGACGGGTATTGATCGCTGGAAAGGCTGGGCACACTTTACGGAAAAAAACTACCAGCAATCAGCAGTCGGCTTTTAGCCTCCCACCTTTACCCCTCCCACGCCGGATATAAATCGTGCTCGATGCCCAATAAACTCAAAATTCGGCCAACGACAAAATCCGCTAAATCGTCAAACGTCTCCGGCTTTTGATAAAATGCCGGCATCGCCGGAACCACAACAGCACCCGCTTCGGCCACCGCCACCATATTGCGCAGTTGAATCAAATTCATGGGCGTTTCGCGCGGCACAATAATGAGCTTACGGTGTTCTTTCAACGTGACATCAGCGGCGCGCTCAATCAAATTGCGCGATAATCCATGCGCGATGCTCGCCAGTGTTTTCATCGAACACGGCACCACCACCATGCCATCTGACCGCGCCGAACCACTTGCCAGCGTTGCAGCGAGATTCTTAAGCGGATGCAGTGCCATATTATCCACCGAAACACCGTAAAGTTCCCGAATAAACCCGCCAAAATCTCGCTGTTTGCCTCCAAAGCCCGCCTCGTCTCGCAGCAGCATCCAGCCAAATTCGGATATCACCACATCCACCTCAACCTCGCGCATCAGCAATGCGCGCAATGTGCGCAACGCATAAATAGCCCCACTTGCCCCGGTAATTGCAACCGTAATTCGTTTCATAGCAAACAGAACCCCAGATACAGCGGATTACGACAACAACAAATCGGCCAGCGTCCCCGCAAAATACACCACACTAACCACACCATTCATCGTCAAAGACGCCATGCCCGCTTTTGACAAATCCCGGTGTCTCACCAAATAATGCTCGTAAATCAGCAAACCGCACACGCACACCACGCCAGCTACATAAATCATCCCCAGTTCAAACACCTGCCCCACGCACACCATCAAACCAAAAGCAATCAGATGAAATATTCGCGCCATCCACAACGCGGGACCAATTCCAAATTTCTGCGGAATCGAATACACGCCAAACTGTCGATCAAACTCGGCATCCTGACAGGCGTAAATCACGTCAAACCCCGCGACCCACATCAACACAGCGCCGCCGAGCAACAAAATTTCCGCATCCAATTGTCCCGTCACCGCAATCCACGCCCCCACTGGCGCGACCGACAATGCCAAACCGAGAAAAAGCTGTGTAGCCCACGTAAATCGCTTCGTATAAGAATAAAAAAACACAATGCCCAATGCCACGGGCGACAGCATCAAACACAGTGGATTTAACTTATAAGCCGCAAAAACGAGTAGCGCAGAAAAAACGCACACAAACACTTTCACAGCACCCGCAGAAATAATCCCCTGGGGCAACTCGCGATTAGATGTGCGCGGATTGGCCGCATCCATTTTCCGATCCACAAGCCGATTAAAACCCATGGCCGCACTTCTCGCGCCTACCATCGCCACCACAATCCAGAACACCTGTTCGGACGAAATCCCGTGTCCAGCCGCCGCCAATGCCGCACCCGAAAGCGCGAATGGCAAAGCAAAAATACTGTGACCGAATTTAATCATCCGGCCATAAGTGACAATACCCCCAACCATCTCTGTACGCCTCTTATCTTTCCCGGATAAACTTTTGCAATCGGGCATCTGTCTGCACTTCCCCCACGTACAAATCGCCGTGTGAATCCAGCCAGATACCGTGCGGACACTTTTTGAACTCCCCCGGGATATCGCTTTCAACACCGCGCCCCCACTCAGACAATTTCTCGCCATCAACCGTCCAGATACTCACCCGCTGGTCCAGTTCCGCGATATAAACTACGCCATCATCGTCATCAATATAAACGGTATCGGGTTGGTGTAAGCCCGTCCACTCCCCCTGGAAATTGCCCTCAGTATCGAAAAATTGGATGCGATTATTGCTCCGGTCCGCCACCCACAAACGGTCATCTTTATCGACCCGCACAGAATGCACCAGATCAAATTGCCCCGGCCCAGTACCCGGTTCACCCCAGGACTTGATCAACTCGCCATCGGGTGTAAACTTGTGCATTCTCGCATTGCCATACCCATCGGACACATACATAAACCCCTGAGAATCAAACGCGACATCGGTTGGCAACCGAAACGGCTCGCCCTCATCGCCTTCCCGGTCGGGCGTCCCCACCGTCATCAACAACTCGCCATCACAGCTAAACTTTCGCAAACAATGCGTGTTGCGCTCCACACAATAGACGTTATCCTCCGCATCGATATAAATGCCGTGCGCGTCCTTTAACACATCTTCGCCCCACGAAGACAAAAAATTGCCTTCGCGATCAAATATCACCATCGGGTGCTCGCTACGGCTGTACACATAAACGCGATCCTGCGAATCAACAGCCACCGCCGGTACCCATCCAAACGACCAGCCTTCGGGCAACGTCCACCAATTTTCCTGCACCGTATAGACATAATCACCTTGTCCAAACGTCATCACTTCCTCCTTATAAAAAAGCTAAAAAGTCAGTAATTATTTAGGTTCTTGTGGTCGCGTAGGAGGGAAATCCTTTTCCCGACCTTGATCGCGGCAGGGATGCCGCTCCTACAGCATCCTGTTGTGATTTTTGTGCATTTGAACTGGCCTGAGAGACGGCCAGTTGTACCCCGCTCGTGGCTAATCATTCAAATGACCTAAATAGTTACAAAAGTCACACGTCATTACAATATACACTACAATTTGAGGGTAAAAACAAAAAAAAGCTCTGGAAATCCAGAGCTTTTTTTCTTTCTTTGGGATTATCGCATATCACGCACTTACCGTTCTTCCGAAAACACTGGTAAACAAAATAAAATCGCCGAAATTGACCTGCCCATCCCCATTTAAATCAAAACGCGCATCGGGACTCTCAGAACTAAAAGCAGCAACAAACAGGAGAAAATCGCCAAAGTCGATCTCCCCACTACCATCGAAATCCGCTTGAGCGGCTATCTCCTTCAAAGGCAGAAACACAGCTGGCTGAGAGCGCACCGCGATACCGCGCGGTCCATCCTCAAAACTCAGCGTTCTCAGAATCTGCAGCGACTCCGCATCAAAAATAACCAGATCATCTGAATTCTGGTTCGCCACATACACCTGCGACCCGTCGCGCGACACAAACAAATCGCGCGTCTCTTCACCTTCAGGCAAAACCTGTACAGTATTCACAACGCGATTTTGCGCCACATCGACGACGACCAATTGGGCATTCGAGCGGTCTGTCCCGTATAACCGCGAACCATCTGGCGATAAAGCGAGGCGAAATATCCCGGCATCTATACGAATCGTTGTCACCACAGACTCCGACTCGGTATCAATCACCGCAATACCGCCACCGCCATCGTCACCGAAGTCCCCCCCCGACACATACAACCGCTTTCCATCCGCAGATATAACCAGTGATCGAGGTTCCTCAATCACATCAATGCGCCCAACCGTTGCCCTGCGTGCGGTATCGACAACCAGCACTTGATTGCCGTCAATATCTGTGACATAAAGCCGTGATCCATTTGGGTGAATTGCCACGCCATAAGGACCGCGTATAACTGGCACCCGAATGCGAGAACGCACAGTCAAACTCGCCACCTCGATAACCGAAATACTATTAGACTGTGAATTGGTGACATAGACCAGTTGCCCACCTGCGCTCACCGCGAGATCCAACGGCGCAGTGTCAACTTTAATATTCGCCGCCACCTGATGAGTAGCGGTCTCGATAACCGTGACCCGATTCTCAGATGTGCCTTCACTCCCTCCTGTATTGGCGACAAACAAATAGCGCTGATCTGGCGTCATCAAAACACTTAAGGGCACCGCGCCAGTGGGAATACGCGCCACCTCTTCGCCTGGTCCCATATCGATAGCGGCCACGACATCTGCATCTCGCAATGCAACAAAAAGTATGGGCGATCCAGAAAGGGATATCACATCGAATTGCAACATGGGCAATTCAGGTGGCGGTGAAGGCGTTTCATTGCCATCGCCATCTCGCGCGATCACCCGATATTCAACCTTCGATCCCACACTCTGTCCGTCGAGTTCAGCGGCAAAAATATCGTCACCCGTGGGGGTCATAGGCAACACCTGCTCGCCCCCACCATTGATCCGATAACGCAATTCGACATTTGCCACCCCGTTATCATCAGTCACTCTTGCCGAAAAGCGATAGGGACCATTGGGATCGGGCGTATTGGCCGGAAAAATAGTCTCCCGAATAAAAGGCGCGCCCGCCACAGAAGGCCCAATCGCGAAATCGATATTTTCTATCACGCGATCGATTTCAACGCGTATAATCTGAGCACCGGTCTGCAAAAACGCATTGTTATAGTACTCTTTGTCCAATCTTTCCTCATATAACGTCTGAAAAATACCACCAAAATTATCAGCAGAAATTGCGCGATGGTGTGGCTCAATCGCAATGTGGTAATCGCCTGGGGGCAAACCGAGAATTTCATACCGACCATCGCCATTGGCTCCCTTTTGGTCGCCAGCCGTCCCCGACAGAGAACTCGCGACAAACGTCTCGGTTCCCGCCTGATAAGCCACCACATGCACGCCAAATGCGGATCCATCCGCACTCAAGACCTGCCCACGCACACCACCGGTTAGCCCTTCCACCGGGTATATCGCCGTTATCCCGGCGAAATCATCGGGTTCCAGAGAACGCTCCTCACGCGGCGCCGAGGCCGTATTATAGGGATACATCGTAGGACGCTCTTCGGGTTCTCCTACCAGAGGACTATGGTCCAGCCCCAAAAGATGGCCAATTTCATGCGTCATCACACCCTGAAGATCAACCAGATCTTCAGGCGTGTTATTCTCCTCAATCGAAAACTTCCAATCCCGCCCATTAAAAACAATATCCACATCCGTAATAAAACCGTCGTCGTTATTGTTGATCCGGGCAAATGCAATGACGCCCGTGCCCTCGGGTGCTCCTATAATCTCTCCTGTCGCATCGTAAATGATTACATTGCGATTATCATTACCCGATGCTTCAAGCTGTGCTGTACCTTCAGATTCGAATGTGATAAATGCCGATGGCACCGCGCCCCAGTCGTTAAACCCACGCTGTGCAATCCTCACTACATCGGCCTCGGGAAAGGGAAAACTCCCGGCATTGACCACAAAGGGAATACCAGCCCCAGCCCGAGAAGGTGACCAGCGATTTGTCACAATACGTCCACGAGAATTTTGTTCTGTAAGAATTACATACCCCTCTACACCAACCCACAGAACGAGCAGAAGGCCAACAACGCAAATTTTTTTCACAATACTAATCCCCATGTTTGAGTACCGGTTCCGATTCCCTTGCATCCACCACCCAGACCTCGGCTTTGCCATCTCGATCAAAATCCGCTTCCGCATACGCCACGAAACCATCCTCTGAGACGGTCACCCGATAGCGAAATCGTCCGGGCGCGTTATTGAGTTGTAAAATACGACCGTTATTTTTTTCATCAATAGGCAAATAAGTGCCATATTCTGCGCGATATGCGTGTTGTAGAGCCGCAATGCGTTGCAACATAATACGGGCGCGTTCTCGTTCTGCGTCTTCGGGTGTGCGATATGTAAACTGATAAATAAACAACACACACATCAATACCAAAAGACCAATAACAATACCCACCTGAGGCAACTGATCTCGATATTTCCAAAAGAACATCACGGACTCTCCTCACTGGCTGGCAACATCCACCAGATTTTGGATTCCAACTTTCCGACCTCCGTCTCCCACCGCGCCCGCACCTCCACAGTATCGGCACGCGCGACCAGAGGCTCTGCGGGCAAAAACGGATGGATTTGTCCAGACATCCACTGACCATTGCGATCGCGATCTAAAAATCCAGAAATGCGATACGTCCCCGGAAGCAAATTCGTCAAACTAAACGTCGTATCCCGCAAAATCTGTTCCCGGAAAAACTCATGTGCCAATCCCTCCACCCATATCACCACATCGGAAGAAGACGTCTTCCCAGAAACGCGCCCCAGTGCCGCGGTATCCATCACAGAAAAAACAAATGAAATCGGTTCAGTGAGGACATTGCCACCAATATCCAATAGCCTTTCGCGATTTCCAATGAGTCTGACCGTCTCACCACTCGTCCACAGACCATCCGACGTAAACACGAGATGATTGGGCGCAACCCATTCAAAATGTCCCCGGGGAACAACCGTCGAATCCGATGCCACCCACAAATCGGACACGGGATCTAAGCGCATCGCATCGGAAAACAACATGCGAATCACAGCCGTTGGCAAAACATTTTCGGCATTCTCCGCCGGTGCGATTGCCAGCACCTCTGGCGCGCGTCGATCGCGCGTACCATCACCTCGCACGGTTGCGTCTGTGGTATCGCGATTACCCCACCGATCTACAATATCAACCCGCATCCTGTATTCCACACCCTGCGTTTGCAGTCCGGTAATCAACCCCACCCCGCTCGAGTCAACGGGATCTTGATATATCTCCAACACCGACAGGTCGGTTATTTCAACGCCCCAAACGCGCACAGGTTCATCAAATCGCATCAAAATATGCTGTTGATCGGGGGTGCGTGCAGCAACGAGCGCAGGTGCTGACGTATCTCGCACCGCGAGTTTGAGATCGCCCAGACGAACGCGCCCCTCATCGGTGAGCATCACATCGCCCGGCGGAAGAGCCAATAAGTCCCCAGATGAATACGTGCGATCATTATTCTGATCGCCAAAAGCAAATATCCGATAATTCCCAGAGCCCAAACGCGGCAATACAAAATGACCCGTTTCATCGGGCTGCGTCACATAAGTGGGGAGATCTCTTCCCGGATCGGGTGCCGTCACCACAGACAGATCATAAGCCCAAACAAAAACCTGTCCCCTCTCCTCCTTAGACTTCAACACCCGCCCATTGAGTTCCCCGCGATTTAAGCGATCCCCCGTCGCAAATCCAAAACTATAAGAAGACCGCATGCGGTTGCGCCACTCATCCGCGCTCTCCTGCCCCACCGTGACCAGATATGTTCGGTCGGCTTGCAAGCCATCGGGCAATCGAATCTCCAACGCATCCCCACGCCATCGGAAATCGAGTTCCCGAGCACTCTGCGGCGAAATAAATAACGCCCGCTCGACCGACCTGCGATCCATCCCCTCAGAAAAGCGAATGCGAATCGGCGTATCCAACCCGACTCGCACAGAATCATCTGCGGGCACTGTGTCAATCACCCTCGGCGGTGTTTTATCGAGCGGTCCCCCCGGCGGAGGCATCTGCCGCGCACAGGCTATTAAAAAACAGAGAGTGCATAAAAGAAAAAAAAAGCCCTCACTTATCTGTAATCTATCGTCTGTCATCTGCACTTTGCACTTATAGATTCAACGTATGTCGTAGAGCCACATCAATTTCGGTCATTGGAAGGGTACCAATAACGCGATCAATTGCCGATTCAGCAATTGTGGCGAGGTTATCAGTCATTACTACCGAGTCCGTGAGTAGTCCCGATTGTTGTCCTTCGGGGGTAGAAAGTAAAATGGTAACACGGCTCGAATGATTGGCGCGAAACATCTTGCTGGTGATCATCGCCACGATCACTTGCGATAAGCCGGTTTGAAGATCGTCAGATTGAACGATTAACCCCGGACGTGGCTTGGCTGTAAGCAAGTTAGAATCTGGAAAGAGCACTAAAATGACATCACCGCGTTTATAGGTTGGATTTGGCTGCGTCGTAGTTGTCATAAATACTCATTTCAGGGCTTTCCCAGTCTTCGGCAAAGGTCGCAAGGCGTTCACGCAAATCTGCAGCTTGCGCTTTGTCAATACCTCGTTTCTGTAAATCGATAGAATGTGTTGGCAGAAATGTTACAATGACGGGGGTTTCTTCACACACATCCCGGGGTGTTTCCGAAAGTTCAATTTTACCACCGCGATACATCCCTTCAATTGTTGTGAGCATAGGGATCACTCCTTCTGTAATCTATCGTCTGTTCTGTGTTCATTCCCAATGAACTGCTATCGCAGTTGTACATCGCTCCCTAATTTTTAATTTTTAATTGCCTTTCACGCCCGTGGATGCGCTTGTCGATAGGCTCTTTTTAACCGTTCAACACTCACATGCGTATAAACCTGTGTGGTTGAAAGGCTGGCATGGCCGAGCAATTCCTTCACCGCATTGAGATCTGCGCCCGCATCCAGCAGATGGGTTGCATAAGCGTGGCGCAATGCATGGGGAGACAAAGCGCGTCCAGTCGCTTTGCTTAGATACCGGGCAACGCGACCTTGAATACCACTGGGACTCAGCGGACGCCCGGACCGCGCCAAAAACAAATGCCGTCGATCAGCCGTCTGTTCAGAAATCAATTCCTCCCGCCGCATCAAATAAGCCACCAATGCGACCCGGGCCGGTTCCCCAAAAGGAACCAATCGCTCATTGTTGCCCTTGCCCACAACCCGCACCAGTTTATCTGCCAGATCCACAGCCTCAATTTTGAGACCCGCAAGCTCGCGCAATCGAATCCCCGCGCTATAAAACAACTCCAATATCGCCCGATCGCGCAATCCCAACACCGTATTGGGCGACGGCAGGGACATCGCGCGGGCAACCTCGTCAACATCCAGATAAACGGGCAAGATCTTATCCTGCCTGGGCGGGCGCACATCGAGCGCTGGATTCCGATCCAAATCGCCCACATTGCACAAATAACTCAAAAACGTTCGCACCGCCGCCAGCTTTCGGGCAACAGACCGCCGGCCAAATCCCTTATTGTGCAAAAATCCCAAAAAATCCCGTACCACATTCCGATCGATCTGTTCCACGCGATCCAACTGACGCCCATGCAAAAAAGCGGCGAACTGATCCAGGTCCGTGTTATATGCCGCACACGTATGATCGGACAATCGCCGCTGCCGCGATAGATGGGTGAGGAATTGGGTAATGGATGTTTTCATGGGAGTGCTCTAAATAATAACTGACGTTACGCATGTCTCGCGTTTTTGTCATGCTGAGGCGGGCGCAATGAATCTCCTGCGCCCAACACCCGATAGGCTGACGAAGCATCTTTTACCTATGCATATTGTTCGGGCAGCAGATGAACTGGCCTGAGAAGCGGCCAGTTGTACCCCGCTCCTTCGACTCCGCTGCGCTCCGCTCAGAATGACAGGGCAATAGCGCATAGCTGAGAAGGGGCAAAATGAGTTTTAAAACAGTCTCTGAATGATGTTGGAGTCTAAAATTTGAACCATGCTGATCCGAATTGAAAGAAACCGGTTATCTCTCTCTACCCCCAAAATAGCCAAACCGTGATGGTGATTGAAATATTTTTCGGAAGAATTTTTTTCCAGAAGTTTTTTGAAATCTTTAGCAGATTCCCAGTCATTTTCCCCGTTGATACTGACAATGCGGTCCCAGGCTTTTAGGCCAGCTTTTTCAGCGGGAGAGCCTTTTGTTACCCTGCCTGCCCCTTCATCCTACCCCTTTGCGAAACGTCACCCGCACAAACTTCCCACCCTCGTCTTGCACGATTTCTGGCTCAGTACCATTAAATTCCCGCATCTCTCTCCGCATCACGGGCCATCCGCGTCCTCGCTGTTCCATCAAGCGTGCGACGAGAATGGCATTTGCCATCAACTCATTGCGGGACCGGGGATTGCCGCCCGAGCGAACATTCTCGACACTCATGTGATTTGGAAGCGTCCCCGGACTGGTCACATCAATGCGATCGCGGAATACTTCGAGCAGCACCTTCGATCCTGTAATCGCGTAGTCCCGGTGAACAACGGCATTGACGATTGCCTCGCGCAGTGCCTTCTCGGGAATGAGCGGTGTCTCCTCTCGATCAATGCCCTGATAGCTCTCCTTCCATCCCAAACCTCGAACCCATCCGACCGACCGGCGTATTTGCTCTTCAAGACGTCCCTTCCCCTCGCCGGTGAGAATTACATCCGATGCCCGATCCTCGCCCAGATAGGCTACACACTCGACAAAAAAGTTCGTTGTCTGCGGATGCGCCTGCGGCTCTTTGCCAAATGCCATCAATCCATAGACTGTAGGACGTAAAGCATTGTCGAACTCTAACAGGATGCGTCTATTGCACAGATCATCGGCAATTGCAGGCTGTGGTTCCTCCTCTGTCTCGAGACCCTGCGTACGCAGGAAGGACCGAAACGTGTCGAAGTCAATGTCATCCATCCTCGCGGACGGAATAACCTGCTCTTCCGTCAGAACAAAACCGAAGGTATTATACAACTCCTGGAGTTCGGTCGAAGATGGTTCCACGCTGCTGCGTTCGCGCCGAATCCAGACGCGCCCTCGATAGTGAAGCGGCTCAAACCCCCGCTGGCGAGGCACCTCGATCCAATGCACCCATCCATTCGGATCATTGTACCGCCCACAGCGCGCAGAAACCGGCGCACTACAGCCCGAATGCAGAAAACTCGTCAGCCGTTCTTGTACCGCATCTGGGTCCTCTCTCACCCCGACAATCGTTCCCTGGTCATCAACCCCCAGGATAATCAGCCCACCTTCCGCGTTGGCAAAGGCGCAAATCGCCCGGCCGATTCCCGAGAACTCTCTCAGGTCGCGTTTAAATTCCGTACTGCCATCCTCGCCCGCTTTGATGCGCCGCGCAATGTCATCCCATTCCATAGCCCACCTCACTTCACACCGCCTTTCAAAACCTTCTGGATCGCGGCTTACACCATGCCGCGATGACACACGGGACGGCACAGGAACCGTCCCCTACAAACCTTTGCCGCGATGACGGGCGAGGCATGCCTCGCCCCTACGGTTGTTCATCCTTCATCCTTCATCCTTCACCCTTCTCACCAGCCCCAATCGCGGCAGGGATGCCGCTCCTACGGCTTAATTTTCCCTCTTCTCACTTCCTACTTCTTCTTCTCGACCTTCTCCTATTCGTCGCCGGGTTCTCAGCGATAATTTTCTCGCAAGCCGCCTTTGTCAGAGACGACGCCTCCATGTCCTTTGGAATCCGGTAATTATTCCCATCGTGTTTAATATAAGGACCATAGCGCCCGGCAAGAACCTGAATCCCGTCAAAATCGTGAATCACCTGCTGCGACTGCCTGCCGCTCTGCCCGCCCTGCATGAGTTTTTCGAGCGTCTCGCGATCCAATGTCGCCGCATCCATCCCCCTGGGAATCCTGTAATTTTTGCCATCTTTGCGAATATAAGGACCATACCGCCCATTGAGCACCTGGAAATCGCCAAAATCGCGAATCACATTTTTGGCTTTGCGATCTTCCTCAGCAGCCGCGATCTCCAGCGCGCGAGCAAGCGTCACCTCAAACAGGTCCTCTCCCTCTGGCAGAGAAAAAAAGTTGCGACCTATTCGCACATAAGGACCATACCGGCCAATATTGACCTGTACCTCATCACCCGCATCATTTTCCCCGAGTTTGCGCGGCAATTCAAAACACTTGAGAGCATCGGCCAATTCAATATCAAAAATACTTCGATCGGGGGGCAAAGATGCAAACAAGGGCTTTTCTTCTTCACCCGCACTACCAATCTGAACATAGGGACCATACTTCCCAAAACTCACACTCACCTCGCGCCCCGTATTGGGATCTTTACCCAACTTGCGCCCAATTTTATCGACCGACTTTTTGTCTTCCACCCGCTTATTAAACGGCGGATAAAACGCCTCCAACATCGCCTTCCATGAATTTTTGCCCTGAGCAATCTCGTCAAAATCGTCCTCGAGGTGCGACGTAAAACCCAAATCGACAATATCGGGAAAGTGCGCCGTCAAAAAATCGTTCACCACCTCGCCGATATCTGTTGGTTTGAGTTTCTTATCTCGCGTGCGTTCCACATACTCCCGGCTCTGAATGGTTGAAATCGTCGGCGAATAAGTCGAAGGACGCCCAATACCCTCACTCTCGAGCTTCTTCACCAGCGAAGCCTCGGTATAACGCGCGGGCGGTTTGGTAAACAACTGCTCTAAATGCAACTTCTCCAAATTGAGCACCTGCCCCTTTGCAACCTTTGGCAAAATCACATCTTTATTGCTAACATCTGCATCTGGATTATCGGAGCCCTCGGCATAAACCCTCAAAAACCCGGGGAATAAAACGCGCTGTCCCCTGGCTTCAAAAATCAATTCACCCGCTTCACCAGCCCGGATGCGAATCGTCGTATAGGCAATGCGCGCATCGGCCATTTGCGTCGCCAGCGTACGCTTCCAAATCAAATCGTAAAGCCGAAATTGTCTCGGATCGAGATGTGCCCTGACGCGGGCGGGTTTAATCGACAAATCCGCCGGACGAATCGCCTCGTGCGCCTCCTGTGCTCCTCTGGTCTTATTGGCAAATTGTCGGGGTCTCTCCACGATATAATCCCGACCAAACTCCTGCGCGATCACCTCCCGCGCCTGATTCACCGCCTGCTCGGCCAAATTCACCGAATCGGTACGCATATACGTAATCAAACCGCCGGTATATCCGGGAATTTCAAAATTGCCTTCGTAAAGCTGTTGTGCAACCCGCATTGTCTGCGACACGGAAAAACTCAGCTTGCGAGACGCCTCTTGTTGCAACGTCGATGTCGTAAACGGAGGCACGGGCCGCCGCACACCCTCGCGCTCGACCACCTCTGCCACGACAAATTGCCCCTTCAGCGCACTCGCTTCAATAGCTTTGGCCTCGGCTTCATTCTTGACAGCAGCTTTTTTGCCATTTTGCCGCGTCAATTCAGCCTGAAATTTGGGATCCTTAAAATCGGATTTAATTCTCCAATACTCCTCTGGCTTAAACGCCCGAATCTCCCGTTCCCGATCAACAACAATCCGCACCGCCACACTCTGCACGCGCCCAGCCGACAATCCGCCCTTTACCTTTCTCCACAACAAAGGCGACAACTGATAGCCCACAGCGCGATCCAAAATGCGACGCGCCTGTTGTGCATCAACCAAATTTTGATCCAGTTCGCGGGGATTTTCAAGCGCGTGCAAAATCGCAGATTGGGTAATCTCGTGGAAAACAATCCGCTTAATGGGCTGATTCTTGAGCCCGAGTGCAGAAATGAGATGCCACGAAATAGATTCTCCTTCGCGGTCTTCGTCCGTTGCCAGATACACAGTCGTATCTTTTTTAATATCTTTTTTTAGCACCTGAATCACACTGCGCTTGTCTTGCGACACGACGTATTTGGGATCAAAACTCTCTACATCAAAGCCCAATTCGCGTGCGGGCAGATCGCGTACATGCCCCATAGAAGCAGCGACTTTGTAGTCTTTGCCCACAAATCGAGAAATTGTGCGTGCCTTAGCAGGTGATTCCACAATAATCAAATTTTTTGCCATCAAAACATCCTTTGTCAGTCAAATGAAGTAGGGGCGGTGTCCGCCCTGCGCGAAAATCAAAAAATACGCGCACCAATTACAAAAGTCAAGGTTGCGTCCTGCGGCTCGTGCGCGCAGACTGCGCAATGAGCATCTCTGCGCCCACCGCCATCAAGGCTGCCAACAACACCCATCGCCAAAGCTCCTGGCCGTGCCTTTGGGAAAGGATCGCCTCCTTCAAATCCACCTCGCCATCCACCACGCGCAAGCGATCTTTACCAAACAGAGCCTCGAGGCGCGCCATCGGAACCGGGGTCAAATCGGGTTCGCGCTCATCAGTCTGAACGGCAAAGCGATCAGAGACGCGCTCGCGCGCAAAAATCTCCCACAGCCCTGGCGTATCTACCACGCCAACCGGCCACACTGATTGCAAGCCTCGTTGTTGAGGCCAAATTGTTCTGGGTTCTCCACCCGGCGCTTGCAAAACAGCTTCAGAAGCATTTTCCCGCCGGATATCTCTGTACACGACCTGACCGACGCGATAGTCAGATTGGCCAAACGCCCCGGACGCCAGATATCCGCTCAGGCGATGCACAAATGGAACAAAAAAACCGGAAAGCGGCGCATCATTCCATCCCAAACTCGCGCTCACCGAAGACGCGAACAGCACGACGCGCCCATTGCCCTTGCGAGACTCGATAAGCGCGGGTGCCCCCGAAGCAAAAGACAACACAGGTTGTGCATTTTGCGCGGGCAAAACCCGATAAGAAACGAAAAAACGCGGACTTTGAAATGCCCCTTTGAGTTCCAAGCCCGATAGCATGGGATGATCGGGCAAAACCGTCTGCAAAGCCTGATAAGCACCCGACAACGCGCCCCGCGTACCGAGCAATTTAGCGGGAAAAAGCGCGGGCAACACATGCTCATTATAATATCGGACGTCAATCTGATCCCCCAAAAAAATAGCCAGACCAACCCCGCGCGATATCCGATTTTGCAAAGCGGCAATTGCACCTGTAGAAAGCCGCGCGACATTGCACAAAAAAACCACATCAACACCTTCTAATACCTGATCTGATACGCGCTCGGGTTTAACATGCACCACCTCGCTTGAGACAACGGACAAAGCCTCTGCGAGATAATAAGACTCGTGGGACGCCTGGCTCACCAGCAAAATGCGAACGCGCTCTGGAACGCGCAACACCGTCACGCGCGTGTTATCTGCATCGAGATCGTCCTTTCCTATTTCCACGCGCAGGGCAACATCCCCCCCTGTTTTGGGCACAAACGACGTATGCAATTTGCGACGCCCACCCGCAGGTACATGGGCAATATCCTGGCCAATGCGCCGACCATCCAAAAATATCTGCACAGGCACATCGCCTCGATTTGCTTCGCCATAATTGATCAGTTCGATTCCCAATGCGGTTGAACGCCCGACCTCGGGGGAAGTGGTATTGATCTGCCCAATGCCGATATTGGCAACTTGCGAAGGCCGCTCGGAAATGATGTACACCGATACATCGTCCAAATCAGACAGTGTATCGGGCAAATTCGTCCATCCATTATACGCGCGATCCGTTACAAAATACAACTCGCGATTGGGCATCTGTGACCTGGACAAATGCGACAAAGCCAATTGCAATCCCGCCTCAAAATCTGTACTGCCAAATCCGGGTTGCAGCGCATCCATAAGCAGCCGCAACCGCTCTGGCGAAACCACATCGACCTCCTCAACACCTTTATCGATCAGTGCCATACGCACATCGTCGCGCTCATCAAACAGGGACAACAACGCCTGCACCCTGCGGAGCGCGCGCTCAAATAATGTGCCTTCTGCTGTGCGGTATTGCATGCTCAACGAACGATCGAGCAAAATAAACGCCGACGTACCCGCATCGCCCACCTGCCTACTGCCCCCGCTCAAAGTCGGACGCGCAAAAGCCAGCACCAACAAAATAATGAGCAGGGTTCGCAAAATGAGCAACGCGAGATGCTTTAACTTTAGCCGCCGCATACGGTCGTGCTGGAGCTTCTGCAAAAGCGCTACATTTGAAAACGACACCGTTACCGTACGGCGCCGATTCAGCAAATGAATCACAAGTGGCAACAGTGCCGCCCACAAACCGTATAGCAACATCGGATTTGTAAATGAAAGACCGAACATGAAAAAAACTCAAACAAAAAAACCCGCTTTGCAGAAAAGCAGGCACAGGATCAAATCTTATGAAATTTATTAGTATTTCTTATCTTCTACCTCAATAATTGCCAGAGCCTCCTCGCTATTGCGAATGCCAATCAAACGCTGTCTAAAATCCTCTCCTTTGAGTACCCTTGAGATACGCGCTAAGGCTTTAATATGTGGCCCCGATACATTTAGAGGCGAGACCAAAAGAAAAAAAATGTAGGTCTTTTTACCATCTAAAGCATTAAAATTGATACCTTCTGACTTGATGCCCAACACACCACCCAGCGTCGTGGCATATTCCGACTTCCCATGGGGAATGGCAATACCGTGTCCGATCCCCGTACTCATAATATCTTCGCGGTCCAAAACCGCCTGGAGTACCTTATCTCGGTCCGTAATTTTATCGCCTACTTCGAGTTCATTAACAAGCTCTTCGAGAATTTCCCGCTTGTTTTGCCCCTTAAGCCCGATAATGACCGATTTGCCCGACAGAATCTCCATCAACGTCATAAATGCCCTTTCATTCGAGTGAGAGCATAGACATCCCTGTCTGCACGCCTATCCGCACACATCCCTTTTAGACGGAAAATAAAACGCCCCTTCAACTAAGTCAAGAAAATTAGATATATTTATACCTTTACAGCCTCATAAGTCGCAAAAGTCATTGAGAAATTTGGCAAAAGTGTTTAACGTTTAAAAGAAACCAAAAATCCAAACAGGCGTGTAAAAACTGCCGCGACACTCAAAGGATTATCCATGCACAAAGTCCTCTACTCAACCATTTATTTGCTCCTCATCAGTTTTGCAAGCACGGGATTCGCGCAAAACCGCGACCTCCACGACGTCATCAACCGGTTGAAAGCAGATCTGGCTACCGCGTCTGATTCATCGGCGAGCTATGCGCGCCTGGGTCTGCTCTATTTGCGCCTTGAAGAAGCCGACAGCGCCGAAGCAGCCTTTCAAAATGCGCTCGCTTTGCGCCCCAACCTCGCAATTGCCCACACGGGCCTGGGTCGCGTTTACCAAAACCTGCGCAACAAACCCGACCGCGCGCTGTCACACTATGAAAAAGCAGTCGCCATCGACACCACAGATGCCGACGCCCACAACCGCCTCATCAAAACCCTGCTCGCACTTGAAAATACGGGAAGCCACGCGCGAAAAGCAGCCTCGCAAACCATTGCGCGATTTCCCGACCTGTCTTCTCCCTATCTCCTGCTCGCTCGCGCGCATCGCGAAGAAGGTAGCGCGCATCAGGTCGCACTTTACTACTACAAAAAATACCTCGAACGCAACCCCGAAGATCACGAAACCGCGTACCAATTTGCCTACGCGCTATACGAAGCCAAAGAATACCGCGACCTCGAAGACATCACATCTCGCATGCGAGAAGACCCCCGCGCACTGCCATTGCTCGCCCAGGCCCTCATTCAAAGACGCGACCACGAAGGCGCGCTAACGGCATTTCAACGCTATATCGAGACCCTGCCGAAAGAGGAACAGCCCCTCTTTGACGACATCTCTTATATCGGCTCAAAAGCCGAAGCCCGCGCTTACCGACTCGCGTCGGCCTCAGACGACAAAACACAACGCGAGCGTTTTCTCACACGCTTCTGGTTGCAAAAAGATCCCTTTAAAACCTCAGGGGGCGCACTGCGCCGGGCGGAGCACTATCGCAGGGTATGGCATGCGCGAACCCACTTTGGCAAAAAGTGGCCCTGGGATCGCCGAGGAGAAATCTACATCCGATATGGCGAACCCGACTATATCTCCACCTCCCGAAAACTCAATGCCATTGTCCCACTCGATGTACAGCGCATTCAAGAACAAAGAGCGTATGCTATTTACGGCGATGCGGGCATTGAGGCCAACTTTGTCGGTCCCGTCTATCCGATTCGCACCATGGAGCAAGGCAGCACAGGTCGCGTAGGCGATATGGGCTTTACCGACTACCGTCCCGTTACAACGACCAGTGGCTGGACCTCTGTACCCTGGGAAGTATGGCTATACAAAAACCTCGGACAGGGCGCAGAATTTACATTTACCGATGAATTTTTGGGTGGGAACTACGATTTTGCCCCCGTCCCATCGCTAACCGAAGAAGATCTCGCCAATGCCGAGTCCTCCGGGCGCTCGTACATGAGCGTGATTCAGCGCCTCAACGAATTTAACCCCGCCACTCTCGCCCAATCGCTCGCGGCAATAGAACCCGAATTGTACAGCATAGAAACGCTCGAACCCCTCGACTTTTACTTCGACACCCTCACCTTTCGGGGACCGGAGAACAAAACCGAATTGCAGGTCATATTTGGCCTGCCTTTAGACAATGTGGCCCTCCTCACAGACCCCGATACCACTGTGGTCGTCGAGCGTCGCACCGCGCTTCTCTACCCTCGCGCACTCGATTTTCAGAACACCAAAAGCGCATTGGCCATCGACATCACAGACGACCATCGCGGTCGCGGTTTACAAGCCCTCAGCAGCGTGCGCCACATCGCCGAACCCGGCGAATATGAACTGGCCGTTGAAGCATGGCGTCAAAATACCAACCGCATTGGCGCGTATCGCCAGCCCAATCTTCACTTTCCGACCTATCACGACAAAAGCCGTCTGATGATGAGCGACATCCAGGTCGCCTCCCGCATCGTCGAAGCCGATCGCGCACCCGACACATCCTTTGTGCGCGGCGACCTCTACATTCAGCCGCAACCCTCGGCAACCTTTGTCCCCGGCATGTCCATGTACGTTTACTTTGAAATCTACAACCTCAAACGCGACGAATTTGGGCAGACGCGCTACACCATCTCCTACGAAGTGCAAAAACGCCAGGAAACCGGTTTCGCGCTCGTATCTCTCCTCGCCAAATTGGGCAAAAAAAATACCGAGGCCGTTGGCCTCAGCTTTGATCAAGTCGGTACAAACCCCGACGAAAACACCTATCTCGAAATGCCCCTCACCAATCTCGCGTCCGGACGCTACACCCTCAAACTCACAATCACAGACAAAAACACCGGTCAGAGCACAAAAAAAGATGCTGTCTTTTTTATTCCTGGCACCCGGTAACTTTCACCCCGTTCTAATCACATACGTCTCTGCCACGCGGTCGTGAATCCCCTGCCCATCGGGATGGCGGCGCGCCGCGTAAACCAACACCAACCAGCCCACCGTGCCGATCACCATCGCGGTCGATAAAGTTAGATCTGACTCCGCCTCCACCTCCACTATCTCAATCCCCTCTCCATCTGCGGGAAGCTGATACAACTCCTCTGGCGTCAACAGAGCCATCACAATAAACAGCACAAAAACCGGTGCCCACTTCACCACTGCACGCTGAAACGTCTGCACATAATTCAACCCGCCACCATGGGCATCAATCACGCGCAATCTCAACAACATCTTGCCAGGCGTCTGGCCCATAAGCCCCAAAAATATTGCGGAATACATCACAAGAAAAATAAAACCCACTATACTCACGCCCGCAGGCGGTAGTAGCATATTGCGCAGGACCACCGTCAAAGCAAGGTGCAAAATCACAAAATCCAACACCGTTGCCAACAGACGCCGTCCCATACCGGCGATTTCGCTTTGCATCAACATATCTTCACCTTATCATAAGGATATGAACTAAAAACTCAGGAGGCAACATGGACCATATCTTTGACGCACAGGGCATACGACGTGCCATTCTCGTTGGGGTGGCGCAACGCGGTATCTCCACACGCAGTGCCAGAGAATCTCTCGAAGAACTCGCGCACCTGGCCATCACCGCCACCTTTGAGGTAATTGATCGCACATTGCAAAATCGCGACAAACCCGATCCAGCCACCTATATCGGTTCGGGCAAAATCGACGAACTTCGAGAAATGGCCCAAAAGAGAAATATCGACGCGATCATCTTTGACAATGACCTTTCGCCCTCGCAAATGCGCAACCTCGAAACCGATATTGGGGTACGCATCCTCGATCGCAGCCTGCTCATTCTCGATATTTTTGCTTTACACGCACGCACACGCACCGCGCAAATTCAAGTACAAATGGCCCACCTGCGTTATTTGCGCCCACGCATTCGCCAATTTAATCCCCACGCAGAACGTCGCGCAGGCCTCGGATCGGGTGAAACGCACACCGAAACCACCCGCAGATGGATCGAACAGCGCGGAAAGTCCCTCTACGACAGCCTCAAACGGGTGAGACGTCAAATGGACACCAGCCGCAAAGGACGCAGCCATAATTTTAACGTTGTGCTCGTTGGCTATACCAACGCGGGCAAATCCACGCTTATGCGCGGGCTTTCAGGTGAAAATGTTCTGGTCGAAAATCAGCTTTTTGCCACTTTGACCAACACCACGCGCAGCGTCGATGTACACAGCCATCGCCCCATCTTGCTCACCGACACCGTCGGCTTTATCAACCGCTTACCGCACCACCTCTTTGCATGCTTTCGCGCCACATTACAAGAAGCCGTACAGGCAGACCTGCTCCTTCACGTTGTTGATGCCAGCCATTCGCAATACAAAATGCAAATGATCACAGTCAGCGAAGTCCTCACAAAACTCAAAATTGATGACAAACCCATCCTGATTGTCTATAACAAAATGGACCTCGCAGATTCTGAACGACAAAAAGAAATTGCAAAACGCTGCGCAAAAAATTCCAATGCGCTTGCAATTTCTGCGCTCGACGCCGCTGATCTCGACGCGGTCAAAAATCGGATATGCGATTTTGTGGCTGCCGATGCTATCACCCTCAAACTTCATGTGCCACAAAGTGAAGGCAAACTCCTCTCGCAACTTTACGCCCACAGCGAAATACTGACCCGGGATTATGAGGGCAACGACGTACACCTGCGCGTTCGCCTCAATTCCAACCATGCAGAGCGCCTGCAACTGGACCGCTTCCTATCTGAGAGCCGCACACAGGCAGATGCACTCGCTTAACCACTTCTCGCAATCAACGCTCTCGTCGTTGCGGCCACAATCCGTCGGGGTAATAAGCGCACAGTAAAAGCCAGCATCTTACTGATCAACCCGTGAATAGCCACGCGCTTTCCCTTTTGCATAGCCCTGTACCCATATTTTGCCACATCGGCACCCGTGGGCAATCCGCGCATATCGAACAAACGCGAACCCGTTGCACCCGCAGCATCTTGAAATCCCGTCTCCGTTGCCCCTGGACACAGCGCTGTCACGCTCACACCCGTACCCTTTAACTCATTGGCAATCGCATCTGAAAACGACAACACATACGCCTTTGTCGCAAAATACACAGCCATCCTCGGACCCGGTTGAAACGCCGCAGTCGAAGCCACATTCAAAATTCTTCCCCGACCCCTATCAATCAAACCAGGCAAAAACAACTTGGTCAAATGCGTCAAAGCGACAATATTGACCTGCAACATATCCGCTTCGGCCAACCAATCTGTCTCCGCATAAAAACCATAGACCCCAAACCCGGCATTATTCACCAGATAATCCACATTCCATCCCATTTCCACAACCCGATCATAAACCTTCTCAGCCTCGCCCGGCACCGACAAATCGGCCACAATTACCCTGGCCTTCACACCGTATTTCTCCCGCACTTCTCCTGCCAGAGCATGCAACTTATCCTCGGACCGCGCCGACAAAATCACATCAACCCCATCAGCCGCAAACACCCGCGCCAGTTCCAGACCAATACCACTCGACGCGCCCGTAATCAGTGCTATAGCCATAAGACCCGCCTCCTTTTATCCTTCAATATGCAAAAAAAATCGCGCAACCGCGAATGATAAATCTGCTTTACAGGCGTTCCGATTATAACTATTCTTGTTTCCCATCCCACAATCACCGAGGCAACTATGCAACTATTGCAATTCGCACAACCCGAACAAGGATCTCACCTGGGGCTTGTCAAAGACGACGATGTCTTTGACCTCACGGCGTGCGCCCCACACCCGGCTTCGCTTCACGACCTCTATTACCGCCACGGAGGCAACAAAAATGGCATTGAAATCACAGTAGAGTCAATCAATACCCGCAATGCGCCCCGCCTCTCACTCCACGACCTCTTGAACAACACGGCCGACCCCGACCAACCGCACCTCATCAGCCCGGTCACAGCACCAACAGATGCACCGCACAAATTGCGTATCTGGTTGGCGGGGGTCACCCATGAAGACAGCGCGAAATTGCGCGAAATAGAAGCCAAACAGGCCACGGGTGACGCCGTCAACGTCTATGATCAAAAATACCGGGAATGCGCGCAGGGCGGCACTCCCGAACTCTTTGCCAAAAACGACACCGCTGCCCTCGTCGGACACGGCGGCCCTATATCCCACCCGCACAACACCCAGCGCCTGGTACCCGAAACAGAACTCGTAACCATTTACGGCCTCAACACCACAGGTCAAATTGAACGCCTGGGATATACCGGCGGCAACGATTACACCGACAACGGCATCGAAGCCGAAAACCCCCTCAACTTACCCCAGGCCAAAAACTGGTCCCACGGCTGTGCCAGCCTCGGTCCGCTGATGGTCACCGACTCCGCTTATGACGACAGCAGCGTGGCCGTCTCTTGCGAAGTGATTCGCAACAATGCACGCATAGCCTACAAAGAAGGACATACCGGACAAAACCATCTCAACATGCCCGACGGCCTCTTTCACCTCGAACGATCGCTCTTTTCTCGCTTACCTCTTGAACCCGACACCCTGCAAATTCTCTACTGGGGCACACCCATTGTTTTTTCCGACGACGATCTCGAAAGTGGCTTGCGCGAAGGCGACCGCGTATGCATGACCTTTGAAGGCATTGGCCCGCTCGAAAACCCCATCGTCGCCTTTCCATCCACAGATCAACTACAATGGCTGGATAATCACAGATAAATAAAAGGAGGCACCATGAACCGCTCGCTATTCATCGCACTCGTTCTCACACTCAGCTCCCTCATCTCTCTCATCGTCACCGCATCTTTCGCCCAAATTCCCGACACCTACACCAACTTAAAAGTCCTGCCCAAAGACATCAAAAAAGCGCAACTCATGCAGTACATGAAAGATTTTAGCAAAGCACTGGGCGTGCGCTGTCACGATTGCCACAAAGGAGAAGAAGGCCAATCCCTATCCACTTACGACTTCGCATCAGATGAAAACCCCCGCAAAGACATCGCGCGCCTCATGATTACCATGACACAAAAAATCAATGGCGAAATCCTCAAAGACTTCAAAGAAGGACAATTCACCCAGGTCACCTGCCAGACCTGCCATCGGGGACAACAAGTACCAGACGCCTGACATCTATCGATAGGCTTGCCTCTCCTATAAGCCCATCTCCGAGATCCCTCGTAGTTTTGTTTTGCATTTTTTTTCAGTATTTTACCAACCGGTCAACTAAATACATTATTTTAATAATTAACAACATTTTATATAAATCCATCCTCTTAAAAATTGCCTTTCCTTCGCGCAGAAATATTCTGTACATTTGACAAAATTCATTATCCCTCGTAAATTTCACGCACAGAAGAGACATTTGGATACGCGCGTATATTATTATCAATACCTGTCATTGCACTCCAGAACAAAGAGGTTTTACCATGGCCGATACTGTCGCATCAGGTACATTTCGCGATACCGATCCCATCGAAACCGAAGAATGGATCGAATCTCTGGCTTATGTTCTGCAAAACGGCGGCCCCGACCGCGTGCGCTATTTGCTCGACCGCCTCGAACAAGAAGCCCAGCAAAGTCTGAGCGTTGACATTCCCTTCGCATCCCATACACCTTATGTCAACACCATCCCGCGCGACAAACAACTGCCCTATCCGGGCGACCGAGAAATTGAGCGCCGCATCAAAAGTCTCGTGCGCTGGAATGCCATGGCAATGGTTACCCGCGCCAACAAAGAAGCCGATGGCATTGGCGGTCACATCTCCACCTTTGCATCGGCTGCTACGTTGTATGAAGTAGGTCAAAATCACTTCTTCAAAGCACCCAATGGCGATTTCTCCGGAGATCAGGTCTTCTTTCAAGGTCATGCCTCTCCCGGCATGTATGCCCGCGCATTTCTCGAAGGGCGATTGAGCACCGAACACCTCGAAAACTTCCGCCGAGAACTCCGCAATCCCGGCGGCCTGTCTTCCTATCCACACCCCTACCTCATGCCCGACTTCTGGCAATTCCCCACGGTCTCAATGGGACTTGGCCCACTCATGGGCATCTACCAGGCCCGCTTCAACCGCTACCTCGAAGACCGCGGCCTCAAATCGACTCGCGATTCCAAAGTCTGGGTCTTTGTTGGCGACGGCGAAACAGACGAACCCGAAACCCTCGGCGCCATTAGTCTGGCAACCCGCGAACAACTCGACAACCTCATCTTTGTGATCAACTGCAACCTGCAACGCCTCGACGGTCCCGTGCGCGGCAATAGCAAAATCATTCAAGAACTCGAACAAGTCTTTCGCGGCGCTGGCTGGAATGTCATCAAAGTAATATGGGGAGACGATTGGGACGCACTACTCGAAAAAGATACCCAGGGCCTGCTTCAGGAACGCATGGAAGAAGTCGTTGATGGTCAATACCAGAAATACACCGTCGAATCCGGCGAATACATCCGCCGCGACTTTTTTGGCACCCATCCCGACCTGCTCAAAATAGTCGAACACCTCTCGGATGAACAACTTCAAAAATTGCGTCGCGGAGGTCACGATCCCGAAAAGGTGTACGCCGCCTTCAAAGCCGCTGTGGAACACAAAGGCGCACCAACAGTCATCCTGGCCAAAACCATCAAGGGCTATGGCCTGGGCGAAGCTGGCGAAGGCCGCAACATGACCCACCAGCAAAAAAAGCTCGAAGAAGACGAGATGCGAGAATTCAAGCGGCGCTTTGACATCCCCATCTCCGACAGCGAAGTGGGCAAAGCACCCTTTTATCGTCCCCCCGACGACAGCCCCGAAATGCAGTATCTGCTACAACGCCGAAACGAACTCGGTGGATATTTGCCCAGCCGAAGCGTGCGTGCCAAACCCATTCAAGCACCCTCGCGCGACGTATTCGACGAAGCCCTCAAAGGCACAGGCGACCGCCAGGCCTCTACAACAATGGCTTTTGCGCGCCTATTTGCCAAACTCGCCCGCGACAAAGACATCGGCAAACTGCTCGTCCCCATCATCCCGGACGAAGCCCGCACCTTTGGTATGGATTCCCTCTTTCGGCAACTCGGCATCTACTCGCACATGGGGCAGATATACGAACCCGTTGACGCGGGCAACATCAGCTACTATCGAGAAGCGCAAGACGGCCAAATTCTCGAAGAAGGCATCAACGAAGCCGGTGCCATGTCCTCATTTATATGCGCTGGCACAGCTTATGCCACGCACGGCGTCAACACCATCCCATTCTACATCTATTATTCCATGTTCGGTTTCCAGCGCGTGGGCGACCTCATGTGGCTGGCCGGCGATATCCGCTGCAAGGGCTTTTTATTGGGCGGAACAGCCGGGCGCACCACGCTCAACGGCGAAGGCCTTCAGCACGAAGACGGACACAGCCACATTCTGGCCTCATCCGTTCCCAACTGTATCGCCTATGATCCGGCTTATGCTTACGAAATAGCCATCATCATCCAGGACGGCATTCGGCGCATGTACCAGGAACAGGAAGATGTTTATTATTATATGACCCTGGGCAATGAAAACTACGAACACCCCCCCATGCCCAAAGGCGTTGAAGAAGGCATTGTCAAAGGCATTTATCCGCTCAAGACGCACGAAATGCAACAGGGCCAGCACAAAGTTCAGCTCTTTGGCAGTGCATCCATCCTTCGCGAAACCCTGCGCGCGCAAGAAATCCTCGCCGCCGAATACAATATTTCCGCCGATGTGTGGAGCGTCACCTCATACAAAGAATTGCGACGGGACGCGCTTGAGACCGAGCGGTGGAACATGCTACACCCAACGCGGCGCAAGAAAAAGCCGTATATCGTCAAAGTGCTCGAAAAAACCGATGGCCCGATCGTCGCCGCATCCGATTACATGAAATCCCTGCCCGAAATGATCCGCCCCTGGGCACCCGAAGACATGACGGTGCTCGGCACAGATGGATTTGGGCGCAGCGACACGCGCCAGGCTCTGCGCCGGCATTTTGAAGTTGACGCCGAATGCATTGCTGTGGCCGCGCTTTACGCCCTGGCAAAACAGGGCAAAATCAAACGCGAACAGGTCGCCACAGCCATCGACGAACTCGGAATAGATCCCGAGAAAATCGATCCCGTATCGGCAGGCCCGGTCACGACGTACTATTAGTTTCTGGACATACTTGTTCAATAGAGGTTCACATCCATGAACACAGCAAGTGAACGGTGGACACAGCGTGACAGAAGTGAGGCAGTGAAGGTAGGATCGGTGCCTGAATATCCTATCAAGACAAATGGCAGTACAAAAAAAGAAACGCCCCTTACGGGGCGTCGGCCCAACGATACTACTCGTTGAGGTGGTGTAATAATAATACTCAACGTAATATAATAAGTCAATATTTGTTTCACTTTTTTTCTCAGGCAGGAGAGGCCATTGATGCAGCGAGTCTCGGTGTACATTGATGGGTTCAATCTCTACTACGGCCTCAGATCCAAAGGCTGGCGGCGGTACTACTGGCTTAACCTTCGTCGTCTGGCTGAGAAACTGCTGATCCCCGGCCAGCGTTTGGTAGCGGTCAGGTATTTTACCGCTAAGATTCTGCACCAGACCGACGACCCGCAAAAAAAGAGGCGGCAGAATACCTACCTGGAAGCACTGGCTACGCTTCCAGACCTGCACATTCATTACGGCTACTACCTCTCAAAAAATAGAACCTGCTCGCAATGCGGCGCGACCTGGCAGACCTATGAGGAAAAAATGACAGATGTGAATATTGCCGTTGAGTTGCTCAGCGACGCGCAGGATGATGCTTTCGATACGGCAATCATCATCTCTGGCGATAGTGACTTGGCAGGCCCAATAAGTTCTATTTGCCAACGTTACTCAAAAAAACGGATAATTGTTGCCTTCCCGCCAGAACGCAGTTCTTTCCAGTTACAGCAGATGGCAACTGCGTGGTTTACTATAGGCCGCAAGAAACTCAGTGACAGTCAGTTACCAGATCAGATTACCAAAACCGATGGGTATATCCTTAGCAAGCCCTCAAAGTGGCGTTAAAAAAAGAACTTTTAGCGAATCGAAATTTGGCACGCAAGAATGCAATGACATAAAGTGGTAATATTCTTACATTTTATATTCCTTATGTCTATACCTCGTTGCGTAGAAAGGAAATCTCGTGGCAACCGAATTTAAACTTCCCGATCTCGGCGAAGGTGTGGAAGCTGGCGATGTTGTCGGCGTACTTGTTGCCGAGGGCGACACCGTTGAAATCGATCAGAGCGTAGTCGAACTCGAAACCGACAAAGCCCTCGTTGAAGTACCCAGCAGTGTTGCTGGCACCGTCACAAAAATACACATCAGTGCCGGAGACCGCGTGCCCGTGGGCAGCTTGCTGATCTCCGTTGAAGAAGGCGAACAATCCGTCCCGACAGCCCCTGAGCCGGAAGCCGAAGCACCAGCTCCTGCATCAAAAGAAGAACCCGTACCCACCGCCAAAGCTCCCGCACCAACACCTTCCAGGCCACCTGCCCCCACATCCAACGGCGACCCCATTCCCGCAGCCCCATCCACGCGGCGGCTCGCGCGAGAACTCGGCGTAGATCTCACACAGGTCGCTGGCTCAGGACCCGGCGGACGCATCTCACAAGACGATGTCAAAGCCGCTGTGCGCGATCGGCAAACAGGTGGTATCGCACCAACAGCACCTGTCGAATTACCCGACTTCTCGAGATGGGGCAACATCGAACGCCAACCCCTCAGCAGAGTTCGGCAGATTATTGCAAAAAATATGAGCCAGGCCTGGCAACAGGTGGCTCATGTCACTCAATTTGATCGCGCAGATGTCACAGATCTCGAAGCATTTCGGCAGCGCAACAAAGCCAAAACCGAAGCATCGGGGGCCAAACTGACGCCGACCGTCCTCGCGCTAAAAGCAATCATCACCGCGCTCAAGACCTTTCCGCAATTCAACGCCAGCCTCGATGCCGGAGCCAATGAGATTATTCTCAAACACTACTATAACCTCGGCATCGCCGTTGACACCGAGCGCGGCTTACTCGTTCCCGTCATCAAAGACGTCGATCGCAAAGACATCCTGGAACTGGCTCTCGAACTCGGCGACATCAGCAACCGCGCACGCACCAACAAAATTGGCCTCGACGAATTACAAGGCGGCACATTCACCGTCACCAACCTGGGCAGCCTGGGCGTGGGCGAATTTACCCCCATTGTCAATCACCCCGAAGTTGCAATTATGGGACTTGGACGCGCCAGAGAAGAAGCCACCGTGCGCGAAGGGCGCATCGAACCTCGCCTCATCATGCCCCTGGCACTGTCTTATGATCACTGCGTTATTGACGGCGCCGACGGTGCGCGATTTATGCGAAAAATCGTCGATGCGCTCGAAAACCCAGAACTCATGCTCATGGGCGGATAAACTGGAGAAATCACATGGCCGAAACGCACAAAACCGATCTCCTCGTCATAGGCGGCGGTCCCGGCGGATATACAGCGGCCTTTCGCGCTGCTGACCTGGGTCTGCAAGTTACTCTCGTCAATGCCGACGACAGCCTCGGTGGCACCTGCTTATTGCGCGGGTGCATCCCATCCAAAGCCCTGCTCCACGTTGCCGAACTCATCACCGAAGCCAGTGAAGCAAGAACTTATGGCCTCACCTTTGGCGATCCCAAAATCGATCTGGACGCCCTTCGAGGCTGGAAAGACAACATCATCACCCGCCTCTCGACCGGTCTATCCGGTCTGGTGCGCCAGCGCAAAGTCACCCACCTGACGGGCTACGCGCAATTTGAGAATTCGCAAAGCGCATCTATCTCAGGTGATGGAGATATCGACCGCGTAGAATTTGAACACGCCATCATCGCCACGGGGTCACGCCCTATTTCCCTCCCAATTTTCGCGCTCGACACACCGCGCATTTTGGACTCGACAACAGCGCTCGATCTCGACGAAATACCCAAAAGCCTTCTCGTTGTTGGCGGAGGCATCATCGGACTCGAACTCGGCAGTGTTTACGCCGCATTGGGAAGCACCGTCACAGTCGTCGAAATGACCGACACCCTCTTGCCCGGCACCGATCCCGATCTGATCAAACCCCTCGAAACCCGATTGCGTCAGGCATTCAGCGCCATACACACCCGCACGCGCGTCACGCATATCGAAGAAGTCAATACCGGTATTGAAGTACACTGGGAAGGCGAAGGAGCAAAAACATCCGAAATATTCGACCGCGTCCTCCTCTGCATTGGCCGACGCCCGAATACAGATAATATCGGCCTTGAAAACACGGACATAGAACCCAATGACCACGGGTTCATCGAAGTCGATTCGCAGATGCGAACAAACGATCCCCGTCTCTTTGCAATCGGCGATGCTATTCCAGGTCCCGGCCTTGCCCACAAAGCCGCGCACGAAGGCAAAATCGCCGCCGAAGTTCTCGCCGGTGAACCCGCGTCTTTTGACGCACTCATTCCCTCAGTTGTGTACACCGATCCCGAAATTGCATGGGTGGGCCTGACCGAAACCGACGCCCGCGAACAAAACCGAAAAGTCGATATCGTACGCTTCCCCTGGGCCGCTCTGGGCAAAGCGCATGCAATTGGGCGCATCGAAGGCCAAACCAAGCTCATTGTCGATCCCTATACCCAGCGCGTACTCGGCATGGGCATCGTGGGACCAAACGCGGGCGACCTCATCGCCGAAGGCGCGTTCGCCATTGAAATGGCTGCCGTCGCCGAAGACATTGCCCACACCATTCACCCCCACCCCTCACTCGCCGAATCCATCGGCATTGCCTCAGAAATCCACCTCGGCTCCGCGACCGATGTTTACATGCCAAAAAAATAAAAACAACGCAATTTAGGCCATCCAGTTTTCTACAGTTAAATTTGGAACGCGCTTGAATTCACTTGCGTTATTGGTGACAAAGATACAATCCAAAGATAGCGCATGTGCAGCGATCAAAGTATCTAACGGTCCGATTGGTTGGCCCTGCTTTTCCAAATGACTGCGGATAAAACCGTATTTCTGTGCAGCCCGAACATTATAAGATACAATTTGAAGCGGGGCCAGAAAATGGGTCAATGCAAACCGATTTCGTTCTCTATTTCTACTCTTTTCAACGCCGTATTCCAATTCACTCAAAGTGATAGAAGAAATTCCAATATCTGCTACATCCATCATCCGAAATTTCTGAATAATCTGGACGGGCTTTTTTTTCATTATATAGATACAGATATCAGTATCGAGCATATAACGCATCACAAATTATCTCGCGTTTGTTGTTCCACAGGCTGATTGCGTTCTGCCATGAAATCATCGCTGAACATATCCAAACTTTCAATAAGGGGTGCCCAGGGATCATCCCGAGGCAAAAGAACAACCATCTTTCCCAATCGCCTGATATAGACTTCGGAACCCTCAAACCGAAATTCCTTTGGCAAGCGAACAGCCTGACTTCTTCCATTTGCAAATAGTTTCGCCGTTTTCATATCTATCTCCTAATTAAAATAATCCGACACATTTGGTATATATCAAAGTATATATCTTTTTGAACTTCATATCAAGAGCTATCGTGCAAAAATCTCCTACTCCTAACGACTGTCTTCCTCCAAATCCCCATACCGCACCTGCAACCTCCGCAACTCAGCCTTTAAATCCATCACCAGATCTGCATACGCGGCGTCTTCATACACATTCCGCAATTCATTGGGATCTTCTTGCAAATCGAACAACTCCCAGTAATCGCCCTCGGCATAATATTCAATCAGCTTGTAGCGGTCTGTACGCACGCCGCGGTGCGGGCCAATACGGTGCGGCGTAAAATACTGAAACGACGGCTCTGACATCGCCTCTGCCCCCTTGCCGTGCAACACCCACGAATCTTCAAAATAGGCGTAATAAACAGACCTGCGCCAATCATCGGGTTCTGTCCCCTGGAGCAGTGGACGCAAACTCTCGCCCTGCACGCCTTCGGGAATCTCGACACCCGCAAAATCCAGAATCGTCGGCGCGAAATCCACATTCATTACCAACGCATCGGTCACATTCCCGCTTATACCCCCATTTGGATAACGCACCACCAGCGGAATGCGAATCGACGGCTCGTACATAAACCGCTTGTCGTACCATCCGTAATCACCCAAAAAATACCCGTGATCCGACGTGTAAATCACCAGCGTATCGTCAGCCTGATCCGTCTCATCCAGATAATCCAGCACCCGCCCCAGGTTCTCATCCACCCCGTAAATCGTGCGATACCGATCCTTCATAAAACGCTGGTAAATCCAATCCTTCTTTTCCTCGTCACTCAAGCCCTCGGGTATATCGTCATAATCGGGCGCCAGACTAATATCAAACTTCATATCTTCTGCCAGAGCCGCAATTTTTCGCGTCGCAAAATCATCGCGATATGTCTCCGGCTGAGGAATCTCAATATCCTCAAAAAGATGCGCGTGCCGGGGTGCTGGCGTAAACGGTCGATGCGGCGCCTTAAACTGATACACCAGACAAAAGGGCTGCTCACCATCCAACCCCTTCAAAAATTCAAGTGCCATATCCGTCGTTATATCTGTAGCATACCCCTCCTTTACGACTTCCTTCCCATTATCGATATACGTCGGATCAAAATACACGCCCTGCCCGGGATGAATACACCACGTATCAAACCCACGCGGATCCTGCCGGATATGATACTTGCCAAACAACGCAGTCTTGTATCCCGCGGCGCGAAGCAATTCGGGAAACGTCGGCACATTCGGATCCAGATTCTCAATCGCATCGGCCCTCTCGGAATTTCCCCGAATACCGTGGACATGTGAAAAACAGCCCGTCAGCACCGTACCCCGCGCAGGCGCGCACAATGCGTTAGTCGAAAAACAATTGTTAAACCGCGTACCCTCATTCCCAACGCGATCCAGATTGGGCGTATGCAAAATCGGATTGCCATAACTGCTCATCTCGCGCGGCGTGTGGTCATCGGTCATCACAAACAAAATATTCGGTCGCTTCATCTTCACTCCTTCACAGGTTGGACACAAACATCAACAAAAGACTTCAACTCTCGGTAATACCGCAATTTCTCAACCCTCGGCATGGGCAGCGCACCACTCGTTGACGGTGCGAGAAACAGCTTCGCGCCTTCCAATAACTCATCTTGCAAACCGTAATCTCGCTTCCCACCCATCACCTTAGCATATCCGCTCTTCCCATTAAAACAAATCACCCGCGGTCGATACCTCCGCATTTTTTCCCTCAACAATTCAAAACCCGACACATAATCACTATCCGTCAGATCTCCAATCCCCCGCGTCGCTCGCCCCTTCACAATATCTGTCAGCCCGATATTATAATCCAAAATAGTCGCATCTTCCCGCGGCTCCAACAATCGATCTGTCAACCCGACCTCGTACAAAAACGGCCAAAACTGATTGCCGCGCCCGGCATAATAATACCCTATTTCCGCAGATCTTAAGCTCGGATTAAACCCCACAAACACCAGATCCAGTCCCACGCGCAAATAATCCTGCAACACATAGTCAGCCATATTTCACACCCTTGTTGACACATCTCCCACAAATCGGTTAAATTACAACCTCGGAAAAATAAGACAATGCGTAAAAGCAACCACCGATTAAAAGGCTAACAGGCAGAGATCAACTCCGGTGTGGCGGTATTGGGCGGCCTTCTTACTTCTTCCTTGTTACTTCTTACTTCTTATTAAAAGGAACTCTTCAATGGCAAAACTGAATAAATACAGCTCACAAATCACCCAAAAAAAATCCCAGGGCGGATCGCAGGCCATGCTCTATGCCACGGGACTGACGCGCGCCGACATGGACAAAGCACAGGTCGGCATCGCCTCGGTCTGGTACGAAGGCAACCCCTGCAACATGCACCTCAACGACCTCGCCGCCGAAACCAAAAAAGGCGTCACCGAAGCCGAGTGCGTTGGCATGCGCTTCAACACCATCGGCGTATCCGACGGCATATCCATGGGCACAGATGGCATGTCCTATTCCCTCCAATCCCGCGATCTCATAGCGGACTCTATCGAAACCCTCATGGGAGCGCAGTGGTACGATGGCCTGATCGCATTGCCCGGCTGCGACAAAAACATGCCCGGCGTCGTCATGGCAATGGGCCGCCTCAACCGTCCTGCCTTGATGATCTACGGCGGCACAATAAAGCCCGGTTGCGCCACCATTCAAGGTGAAGAACGCAAACTCGACATCATCTCTGCCTTTCAAAGCTACGGCGAATTTCTCACAGACTCGCTCAGCGATACCGAACGCCAGGAAATTGTCGAACACGCCTGTCCGGGTGCCGGTGCTTGCGGCGGCATGTACACCGCCAATACCATGGCCAGCGCCATCGAGTGCATGGGCCTCTCCCTGCCCTATTCTTCGTGCACACCCGCCGAAGACCCCGACAAACACGCCGAATGTATCCACGCCGGTCACGCTGTTCGCGCCCTGCTCGAAGCCGACCTCAAACCGCGCGACATCGTCACCAAGCAATCCTTTCTCAACGCCATCCGCCTCGCCATCGTCACGGGCGGATCCACCAACCTCGTGCTCCATCTGCTCGCCATTGCCAGAGCTTATGACATAGACCTCAACATCGATGAATTTCAGCAAATATCCAACGAAACACCCCTCCTGTGTGACCTCAAACCCTCCGGCCGTTACGTCATGGAAGAGCTTCACGACATCGGCGGAACACCCGCAATGATGAAACTCCTCCTCGACGCCGACCTCATTGACGGCGACCAGATGACCGTAACGGGCAAAACAATTGCCGAAAATCTCGCCGATATAAAAGGCCTTCCCCCTTATGGCACGGGAGAAGGACAGCAAGACATCGTAAGCCCCTTTAATGACCCCATCAAACCAACGGGACACTTACAAATTTTGCGTGGGAATTTGGCACCGGAAGGTTCAGTCGGAAAAATCACAGGCAAAGAAGGCGAGGTTTTCAAAGGTGCGGCCAATGTATTCGACTGCGAGGAAGACATGCTCGCCGCCCTCGAACAGGGCAAGATCGAAAAAGGCAATGTCATCATTATCCGCTACGAAGGTCCCAAAGGCGGACCCGGCATGCCGGAAATGCTCACCCCCACGTCCGCATTGGCCGGCGCAGGACTGGTACAGGATGTGGCGCTGATTACCGATGGACGTTTTTCGGGCGGATCGCACGGCTTTCTCATCGGCCACGTCGTTCCCGAAGCCATCGAAGGCGGCCCCATCGCCCTCGTCCAAACCGGCGACCAGGTCACCATCGACAGTCAAAAAGGAGAGATCAACATGGATGTCTCTGCCGAAGAACTCGAAAAACGCCGTGCAACCTGGACCCAACCGCCGTACAAAGCCAACCGCGGCACCCTTTACAAATACATCAAAAACGTAAAAACGGCTTCCGAGGGGTGTGTTACAGACGAGTAGGGGCGAAAAATTTTTCGCCCATCAAACACCATTTTCCACAAGCTCTTTGAGAGGCACATCTTGTGCTTGCGGAATATAAAAACTCAGCGGATCGGAGACCGCGCCCAGGAGTTGTTTTTGAATGGGATTTGCGCGGGCAACGAGTTCATCGGGCATATTGATATAATCCATAGGCTTGACCCAGCGATACGCATAGCCCATAAAAATGGTCTTGCGCGGAAAACCCGACCAATTTCTGCCAATACCGTGATAGGTGCGCTGTTCAAAAATGAATGCCGAACCCGCCTTGACATTCATATTGATCGCCCCCCTCGGATGCCCCGTCGCCGGATCAATCGCAGGCCTGCCAAATAGCCGATTGCTCCCGGGCACGAGTTGCGTCGCCCCTGATGCGGGATCTGTCTGGTCGCTGATGGCATAGGCAATTTTGAGCAAAATGCGCGGATGGGGTTCGGTCATCTCCCGAGAAGACGAACCGCCATCGCGGTGATACCCACCCTTGCGCTTTACCTCTTCCGGAGGCTCTGGGCCAGAGGGCAAAACAATGAGGTGCGAGGTAATCATCTGGATATTCCAGTTGAGAATCTGCCACGCCAGGGGAGCCGTAGTCGGCCAGTCGAGCAACTGAAGAAAAGCATCGTGATGCACAATGCAGTTCCGCAAATTGAGCTTGCCAGTTTTCTCCAGGCGACCCTCAGCCTTTTCCCGGTCGTAAATCTCATCCGCCGCCGCGTTGAGTTCGGCAACAACATCGGGCGGTAGCGCGTCTTCAATCATGAGATACCCATTGTCGTCAAAAAACTGGCGCTGTTCATCTGAGAGAACAGCCCAATCGGATTGAACAGTCATAGCGATCATCTCCTTTCGTTGACTCGTAATGTATGCACAGACAAATTTACGACCTGAACACACGCGAGGCAAGCCATATTGCTATCTATGGTGAATCATCCTTTCCACGCCATTTGCCACCACATCTACAGCTACTTGCACATCTCCTTCAAACGGCACAATCAAATCCGCGTACGCACTTGTCGGCTCAGTATAGATGCGATAATTGGGCACGACATCCCGGCGATACCATGCCACAGCATCTTTCAGTGACATCCCACTCCCTGTATTGCGCAACATACGCCTGAGCACCCGTTCGTGTGTATCCACATCCAAAAACAGCTTGATATCCAGCAAAGACCGCAGAGCCTCTTGCGAAAAAATCAAGTGTCCCTCCACAATAATTAGTCTATCAGGCGCGATCTTTTGGGGATCATTGCCTCGCCGAAAAGCGCGTGTACCGGGCGGTGGTACTTCAATCGCCTGTCCTTCGCGCAAACATTTAACATGCGCGATCAGATGCTTCCACAACACAGCCCGCGGATGGTTTGACGTCCGCTTAATCTCGCGCTCGTCTTCTGGCAGCGCTGACCAATCGCGGAAATAGCTGTCCTGATTGAGCACGACAGGTCCAAAATCTGCGAGCCTATCAGATAGTATATCCGTAAAGGTCGTTTTGCCCGCGGCAGACCCTCCCGAAATACCGATCACCATGGGTTTGACGTCAATTCTTTTATTCATTCTGCAATCCTATTGCACAAAACATACACATAGTGTATCATTTTCAGGCACTAAATATATGAGGGGTGTGCATAATTCTCGTGTTGTGGTGCAACGACGTATAGAGTTTTTTTACTATTTTTCTTTTTATGCCGTCGGCGACTTACTTTTTTTCAACAGCAAAAAAAAGTAAGCAAAAAATGCCGCCCTCAAACGCCGGGAGGCTTGCACAGCGCAAACCGTTTGTATGCAAACAAAAAAGAAGGTAGCCTTTCGAGTTTGGATGGACAATGGATGTCTGCTGCGAGACGGACTCACGCGCTGTGCGTTGAGCTATAGCTTTAACGAATCGCTTTATCTGATAGTTCATTAAGGAGAATTTTTATGTCTAATTCTATTTACCATGCAATATGGAAAGGAAAACTCGTTGAGGCAAGTGACGAAGGAGTTATATCACGCGAAAAAAATGGTTTTATCTGTGTAAATTGTGACAAACCACTTATTCTAAAAAAAGATGCCTTGTTCCCGCATTTTGTACATGCTTCAAAAAGTTTTTGTTATCCAGAATCGCGCATTCATAAAACAGTTAAATTGTGAATCGAAGAAGCAGTACCGTCCAATATATTTCCATTACCTCCCCATCCAGTATTAAAAAATCCGTGCGAGTTTTTAGCATACAAATGCGAAACTGAATTTTACGACAACTCAAAAGGAGAGATAAACGAGTTCGATATTCGCGTTCTGGGAGAGTTCTCGTATTCGTACGATGTTAGCAAATATATTAACAGAGAATCATTTTTGTATGACTTCGGAGGTGAACCCGTTGAACATTCATATTACTGGAATCCAGATTTTTACAGAGGCGACGCCAACAGCCTTGACGCTAACCGCGTTCTGGATTTTTGCCGATATTTGACATGGAGTGGCGAATATTATTCAAAGGAATTAAGAGACACATTCGCGTCTCCGTCTAAAGGAAAATCATCAGATAAAATGTTGGATAGAATGACGACGTACACTAAAATTATGTATCCCATTAAGCACCTGTATGAAGATCATTTCAAGCGTAAACCTGCAACTGTTAGAGAGACACATCCATATTTTTGGAAGAACGAAATTTTCCAAAAAATCGAAACTGAATCTAAGAAACTCGACCAGTTAATAATCGAGGTCAGACACAAAAATAAAAAGGATGATAAATTCAAATTGAAAGTACAAAAAAAGGGATATTATGTTCTCGAAGTTGATACGGAAGATTTTTATGGAATTAGTCGGGGTCTTAATGGTCAGGGTCTTAGTATATTGCATTTGATAAAAAATAGCGAGTGGTTATGGTTTACTGACGCAGAAAGCAAACAAGAACAAAGCGAAGGACAAACAGGCTTATTCGTTTAATTCATGATTTCTATTTCAGACTGTTACCACATCATTGAGCCATTCGCCTGACCCTTTTGTATATAATTCCTTTATTTTTTCACCATGCCAAAATCCCTGTGAATATCTCTGCCAACGGACCAGATTTATTACACAGTGTGTAAGAAATTGGAAATAAAACCAGAAACATAGAATGGACCGCGGCCCGATATTTCCTCGTAGCTGAAGTTCTCCATCAGATAAATGGCAGAGTTGCCCTATCCAGCTATCGCTCCAAATTGATGGACAAACTCCATGGCGATTGGCGTTGTGTGAATAGAGATATCAGAGTATGAAGAACACAATCAAACCACCGAGATTAAAACCGGGTGATACTGTGGGGATTGCCTCGCCCGCTGCCTCATTTTTTTCTTTTACTAACAATTGGCTTTCCCGTGCCCAGACAGCCATTGAAGATCTCGGTTTGAAAGTTCAATTAGCGAATAATGCACTCCATCAACGCGAACATTTGAATCCAGCCCCCGAATTGCGTGTCGATGATCTCCACGACCTATTTGCTGACCCGGATATCAAAGCGATTTTTTGTCTCTCAGGAGGAGCTGGTACCAACGCACTCCTTCCCTTGCTCGACTGGGATTTAATTGCGCGTTCCCCTAAGATATTGATGGGATACAGCGCGAATACAGCCCTGCTACTCGGCATCTACGCACGTCTCAATATGGTCACTTTCCACGGTCCAACCCTGCTCAACGGTCTTAGCGAATTTCCGAAACCCTTGAGTTATACACTCGAAAGTTTAAAAGATGTCCTGTTTACGCCAACCGCCCCGGGCTTATTGGAGGCACCGGAGACCTGGACAGATGATGCGCCCAGTGAAAACAGCCCGCGCAAGATGAAAAATAATTCTGGTTGGCATTGGCTCAAAGATGGTAAAGCGCAAGGACCTCTTATAGGTGGCAATCTCCATACCCTGCCGGTATTGGCCAGTACTCCATTTTGGCCTTCATTCCACGGTAAAATTCTTTATCTGGAAGAAGCCAATATGGGAAACACGGTTCTTATGTATGCCGAGGAAGCCCTTGCACAATGCCAGCAGATTGGTCTTTTCAGGGAAATTTCTGGTTTGATCATAGGAAAAATGAACAACCTATCTCAAGCCCAGGAAGAGTTACTTCAATCATTGATCGGTTATTATACAGCGGCATTTGATTTTCCCATCCTCACACAAGTAGATATCGGGCACACGAGTCCTCAAATGATTCTTCCAAATGGCATCAAAGCGACGCTTGACTCTGAACAAAATCTCTTTTCCATAGATGAGGCGGCGGTTGTCTGAAGCACTATCGGCTCTGCGGGGGCTGTAGGCGAAAACAATATTGACAAACGAGTTAAAATTTGGGAATTATATGAGGGGTGTGCATAAATCAGCCCCACACGGCCTTGAAGTGTGAAATGACTCGTACAGGCAACCTCTATACGCTATTCATAATCATATCTGTCGTCTGCCGTAACCATATAGGAAAGGGGGAATCAAGTGCACCCATCAATCGCAATTGCAAACTACTTTCTCGATCTTGCCAAAGCTGAAGACCAGTACTTAACGCCGCTAAAGCTTCAGAAACTCGTTTTTATCGCCCATGGATGGCATCTGGCACTCTATAAGGAACCGCTTATATCGGAGCGTGTAGAGGCTCGGCGATGGGGACCGGTCATTAGCCCGGTATATGATGTATTCAAGTATTATGGGAACAACCCAATCACAAGTCGAGGGACAATGATTCACAGGATGGGTCAGGATCCTCGCGATATTATTGAAGATATTCCTGAAGTGGATGCCGATGATAAAGACACCAGAAAATTCCTTGATGAAGTGTGGGAAGTCTATGGAGGATATACTGGCATACAGCTTGCGAACCTGACACATACTAAAAAATCGCCATGGCACCAGGTTTGGTATAACAAAAATAAAGGTGCTCGGGACAAAGCAGTAATAGATGACTCCATCATTCAACATTACTATACGAATTCTCCAAACGAGTAATAGATGGACGATACTACTGATTCTGCCTTGAGAGTAAACATTAAGCCGCCATCGCAAGTACCGGCGAAAAATCCCGATCCAGAGACTTCTGAAGCAAACGAAGCTTTGAAAAGAGCATATAACGAATTAGTCAATCGTCAGTTAGAACAAGACATTACTGAGCGAAAGAAGTACGCTAATAGAAGTTTCTGGCTCGTCGTCGGATGGATCTTGGCTATCTTGGCCGTAGTTGGACTGCAAGGGTTCTCGGATAAGACAGGATTCAGTATCTCAGACAACGTTCTGATGACATTGATCGGTGGCACGACTATCAATATCCTCGGCATCTTCATTGTTGTCGCGAATTACTTGTTTCCCAAGACAAATACCGCACCGCGCGCCTCGGTATTAAATGGAGGAAAGTAGCAGGGTTGATCTGAAAAGTTTACAAAAATCAACAACAAAAGGTCGTGAGGAATAAATCCCCACGACCTTTTTGATATCTGAAAAACAATATATTTTGGTGACCCCGAGGGGAGTCGAACCCCCGTCTCCAGAGTGAGAGTCTGGTGTCCTAGGCCACTGAACGACGGGGTCACTCACAACAGATGGCGACAACCTAATAAAGTTCGATAGTTTTGTCAAGCCTCCCTACTCAACAAGCGCCTTGTAAACCAGAGGCTGGAAAGGCCGCGTAATATTGCCCGATCCGCGCAACTGGGTCCACACCATAGAAATCATCTCATTCTGCGGATCAATCCAGAAATGCGTTTTGGCAATACCCGACCAGTAATACGTCCCATTTCTATCCTCCCACGCAGTCTCCGTCTCATCTACAATCACAGAAAAACCATAGCCAAAACCATCGCTCTTGCGCTGGCGATGTCGGTAACGTGCTATTTCCGGTAGATGATTAGCCGTCATCAGCTGAATCGTCTCCGGCTTCAAAATACGCGTACCGTACAACTCGCCCCCATTGAGCAACATCTGGGAAAAACGGAGATAATCCCGAGCCGTACCCACCAACCCGCCGCCACCGGACTCCCGTGCATCGCGCCGCGTATTGCTCCGAAGACTACGCGCCTCCAAATTACCCTCATCGTCCTTCCCATACAGTGTAGCCATGCGATCGCGCTTTTCCTCCGGCACATAAAAACTCGTATCGACCATCTCTAAAGGCACAAAAATACGCTGTGAGAAAAACTCCCCCAAAGACATACCAGAAGCAACCTCAACCACACTGCCGAGGATATCAGTCGCTACGCTATAAAGCCATCGACTCCCAGGCTGAAAACGCAAGGGAAGTTGTGCCACCTTCTGCGCATATTTGACATTTGAATTGAACGAATACAGATTCGCAATCCGATAAAGCGTATCCACGGATGTCTGCCCAAAAATGCCATACGTCAAACCAGATGTATGCGACAACAAATCCGCAATCATTATCTCACGTTTGAGCGGCGCCAGAACTGGATTCTCGGTCCCACCACCCGTATAGACCTTTGTCTCGGCAAATTCGGGAATAAACTTAGACACCGGATCGTCCATCTTCAGCTTGCCCTCTTCGTAAAGCATCATAATCGCAACACTGGTAACCGGTTTGGTCATAGAATAAATGCGAAAAAGCGTATCCTCAGTCATCGGCTTATTCGATTTCCTATCGCGCAAACCCGCAGTCTCGAAATGCACAATTTTGCCTTTTCGGGCGATCAGCGTCAAAACACCTGCAAACTTCCCAGAATCCACAAGCGCCTGCATTGCCGGTTGAATCTTCGCAAGACCTTCTGCAGAAAACCCCATCTCTGCGGGATCTCCCTGGGGAATCTCAGTCGCAAAAATCGGATGGAAAGACAGAAAAGCAGCCAGCAGAGCAAACAGGCTACGTTTTAGAAAGCGCGTCATATAAATACTCTCCTTTATTATGCAAATAAAAAAGGGTTACACCGTTGCGATGCAACCCTTTCTCTTGATCTGGTGCGGACGCCAGGATTCGAACCCGGAACCGTCTGATCCGTAGTCAGGTGCTCTATCCAGTTGAGCTACGTCCGCTAAAATCAGGTACTTAGTATATTTGCGATACATCATAACGCTGTAAGGCAAAAAAAGGTATCAAAACTGCCAAATACTGTCAAGCGGAAACGGGTTATTATTCCAGAGAGCGAGTGGCAATAGTGTTTTGGGTTGCCCCCAACGCCAGAATGTATAATCATAGAGCAAAGAGCGAATTAAAAATTTAAAAATGAGGAACCACTCATGAACCTTGAAACACAATTGATCCATGCAGGAGAAGAAGAAAAAAAATACGAAGGGGCAGTCGCTCTACCCGTATTTCAGAGTGCCACATTTGCATACAGCAATGAAGACAATTACCACGACACAAAATATCTTCGCCTGAACAACACGCCCAATCACACCGTACTTCATGAAAAATTGGCGCAAATTGCGGGTGGAGAAGCCGCCGTAGTCACCGCATCGGGCATGGCAGCGATAACCACCGCCCTATTAACCGTACTAAAAAAAGGCGACCACCTCCTTGCACAAAATTGTCTCTACGGCGGAACGCGCGTTTTTTTGGCACGCGACATCGCCGACTTTGGGATCGACGTGGATTTCGTATCGGGAAACGCGCCAGATGAATGGAAAAAATTGGTACGCCCAGAAACCCGCGCCATCTATGTCGAAACCATGAGCAACCCCCTGCTGGAAGTCGCCGAACTCCCATCCGTCGTCGCCTTTGCCCAATCCCATAACCTCATCTCCATGATCGACAACACCTTTGCCTCGCCCGTGAACTTTCGCCCCTTAGACATAGGCTTTGACCTCTCCTTGCATAGCTGCACAAAATACCTGAACGGACATTCGGATATCGTAGCCGGCTGCGCAATTGGATCACGCGAACTAATCACCCGCATTGTGCATCGTCTGAATATCATGGGCGGCTGCCTGGACCCACACGCCTGCTTTCTCTTATTGCGCGGCATGAAAACACTCGCCCTGCGCGTGGAAAAACAAAACGAAAACGCACACGCACTGGCTGCTTTCCTCGAGAAACATCCCGCCGTAGAATGCGTAAATTACCCGGGCTTATCCACCCATCCACAACACAACTGTGCAAAAACACTATTTAACGGATGCGGCGGCGTATTGAGCTTTGAAATGGCCGGCGACAGCCGCATAGCTGATGCGGTAATATCGAAACTACAATTGCCAATCTCCGCGCCCAGCCTGGGCGGTATCGAAACACTGATCACCCGCCCCGTACAAACATCGCACTCCGGACTCACCGAAGAGGAACGACGCGATGCGGGAATCTCCGAACGACTGATTCGCGTGGCAGTCGGCATTGAGGCCGCAGAGGACTTATGCGCGGATTTTGAGCAGGCTCTGAGAGGCGTAGAGGAGGAGAAATAACATGCAAATCAAAATTGGAATGCTAAAAGCCATGCCAAAAAAGTGGGATGTCGCAAAGAATTGGGCGATATTTGAAAAACAATTTGAAACACATGGAAAAGATACAGACGTATTCATAACCCCGGAATGTTTCCTGGATGGATACGCAGTAACAGAGAAAAATTGGACCGCAGAGCGCTTTGCCGAAGTCGCTCAGAACGTCGATCAGAGCGCGTACATCCGACAAGTATGCGAGATGGCACGCGCATCGCGCACCCATATTGTTTTTGGATACACTGAAAAACGCGCGGGATATTTTTACAATGCCGCTATATTGGTGAACCGCACCGGAAAAATTGTCGGAACATATTACAAAACGCATTTACAATCGCACGACCACCGTTTTGTACGCGGCGATGACCTGTCCGTATTCGACCTCGACGTTGGCACAGTGGGCATAGTCATTTGTGCGGACCGCCGATGGCCCGAATCGATTCGCACATTGCGGCTCAAAGGCGCGAAAATCTGTCTCATGCCAACCTACGGCATGTGGCATGAAGAAAATGAATGGTGGATGCGCACGCGATCCTATGAAAATCAGATGTTCGTGTGCTTCACGCATCCCAACGTAGCCCTGATCACAGATCCGCGCGGCAAAGTGGCGGCAAAATTGCAATCCAACATACCAGATGTACTAATCCACGAAGTCGATCTAAAGGACGCATCGGATGAAAACCATCTGAGCGACCGGCGTCCCGAACTCTATGGCATCATGGGAAAAATTGATCACTGGTCGCAGCAGCCCGAATTTGTATCGCCATCTTACGGAGGAAAATAACCCATGTATCGCATTGGACTAATTGGCAATCGGGCGCATCAGAATACCTACGGCCCGATCTGGCATGAACGAGAGGACTGCAAAATCGTCGCAGCGGCAGAGCACCACAAAAGCAAAGCCGAGGCACTATCTCAACTTTATGGCCTCGAGGTCGCGCGAAACTACGACGCCGTTCTGGAAGACCCGAACGTAGATATCGTCTCCATCTGCACGGACTTTTATCTCAAACGCACCCTGATCAAAAAAGCGCTCGCCTGCGGCAAACACGTACTGGTCGATAAAGCCATCGCGCGAACCGTTGTTGAAGCCAGAGAAATAGTCGATACTGTCGCCGGCGCATCAAACAAAGTACTGCTGACCTACCCCTCCCGATTTTCACCCACGATGATAAGACTCAAAGAAGCCTTTGACCGGGGCGAATACGGACGTATTTCCGCGTATGCCCACAACAGCGTAAAACAATTTTTTGGCGACCTCATGGCTTATGTGAGCTATCCGACGCCAGCCGTGCAAAATGGTGGGGGTGAATTGATGAACCTGGGTAGCCATACAGTGGATGCTCTGCTCTGGTTTTTTGGCATGCCCAACAGGGTAAGTTGTCAAGTGCAAAATCTCTACTTTGAGGAATACGCGCAATTTGGCACAGAAGACATCGCCACGCTCTGGTGTGAATATCCCGATTTTACGGCAACACTCACCGCGGGAAGATCAAAGGCGCGAAGCAAAGATGCCACATTCGACTGCGTCAACATCACGGGCGAAGGCGCGTGGGTTCAGGTAGATCGCCTGGGATATTCCGTCAATGGAAAGCTCGTCGATACGCCACCGCCCAGAGCGGCGGGTATGGCAGCAGGTGTGGCGCATCTCATCGACTGCATCGAACAAGACGCGACACCCGTCACCAGTGCAGAAGAGGGACTATCCGTTGCCCTGCTCACGACAGCCGCCTATCAAGCCGCACATACAGGCGAACCCGTCACCTTGCCCTTGCAAAATGAACAACATCCTTTAATTGACGCAGAAGATCATGTAGTTGACCGTTTACTGGATTAGGAGGTATAAGATGAACACGTACCGCGCTGTAATCGTAGGATTGACAGGCATTGGCGCCAGCCGCCCGCATGAAACGAGAGGACCTGTCTTTGGCGCCATGCCGCCATCGCACGCATCGGCATATCACAAACACGCTCAAACAGAAGTCGTCGGCGTATGCGACCTGCGCCAGGACGCACTGGATGACTTCTCTGAGCGATGGGGCGACGTCTGGCCCGATATGAACACATACACAGATTTCAAGGAAATGCTGGACAAAGAGCAGCCCGACCTCGTCAGTGTCGCGACATCTGATCACGCACACGCCGATATCACAGTAGCCGCCGCCGAAGGATCCGCACAGGCGATCCTGTGTGAAAAACCCATTGCAACGACCATGGACGATGCCGACAGCATGATCGGAGCCGCAGAAGCAAATAACGTCCTGCTCTCAATTGAACACACGCGCCGCTGGTATCCGAGCTATCTACAAGCGCGAGAAATGATCCGGTCCGGCGAAATGGGCCGTTTGCGAACCATAGTCTGCGACCAATTTGGAACCCGCGCCATGATGTTCCGAAACGGCACGCACATGATCGACATGATGTGCTTTTTTGCCGAAGCAAACCCCGAATGGTTGGTCGGCGAACTGGAACCCGGATTCGAACACTTCACCGAATACAAAGGCGATGGCGGGCACGACCCGGCAACCGATCCTTATGCCTCTGCGTACATCCATTTTGACAATGGCGTACGCGCATTTTACAACTGCCACAAAATGGCATTTAACGGATCGAAATTTTCTCTGACGTGTGAAAATGGACGGATTGAAATCTCAGATCAAAAATTCGAGGTCATTACACAACAAGAGCCGCGCTGGTGGTCGCATGCAACTGTTCCCGTGGAGCCGTATATAGCGATCCGACAAATTGGCGCAGTCTCAGAACTCATCCACGTCCTGGAAAACGGCGGCACACTCGTCTCACCCGCACGCGAAGCCAGAAAAACACTTCAAATCATGCTCGGCATACTGGACTCGCATCACGCAGGAAATGCGCGGGTCAATCTTTAGAAGCTGTTTTAAAATTAATACCTGATGTTACGCATGTCCGGCGTTTTGTCATTCTGAGCGTAGCCGAAGCATCTTTTCCACCTGAGTTGGTAAGAGATTCTTCGACTCCGCTGCGCTCCGCTCAGAATGACAGGGCAATAGCGCATAGCTGAGAAGGGGCAAAATGAGTTTTAAAACAGTCTCTTAGAAAAGGAGAACCCATGACGGATAAGCATCGCATCGAATGTCTCTTTCTCTCGCAAGAAGACCTCCTACAAGCCGGATGCCTGGACATACGGCTTGCCATGAGCGCGGCGGAAAACGCCATGCTCGCCTTCGAAAAAAATGACATCCTGTTTCCAGAAAAAGTAGTTCAGATCTTCAATGAAGACACCCAGGAACGCATTAACTGCCTGCCGGCAACCCTCTTGCCTGAAAAGATATGCGGGGCTAAGTGGGTATCCGTATTCCCGTTCAATCCCGAGAAATACGGCCAGCAGAACCTCTCTGCGGTCTTCATCCTATCCGAGATCGAGAAAGGCTACCCCATTGCCTTTATGGACGGCACCCTGTGTTCGAATATGCGCGTGGGCGCGATGGGTGGCATTGCCGCCAAACATTTCGCAAGACCGGATTCCAGGAGCATTGCTTTTATTGGAGCAGGAGAGCAGGCCAAGATGCACTTAATCGCCATGAAAACGGTGTTTCCAGGCCTTGAGGAGTGCCGGGTTTCTGCCAAGTATGACCACGAAGAACAGCAGTTCATCGACGAAATGGCGACACTCTTTCGCGACATGCGTTTTTCCGCCGCCCATACAAACGCACAGCGGGCCATAGAGGGCGCCGATATTCTCGTCACAGCCACGAGCGCGCAAGCCCCGCTTCTCAAGGCGGCATGGATAAAGCCCGGCACTTTCTACAGCCATATCGGCGGTTGGGAGGACGAGTATGACGTGGCGAGACAATGCGATAAAATTGTGTGCGACGATTGGGAAACCGTGAAGCACAGAACGCAAACTCTCAGTCGTATGTATAAAGACGGACAACTCTCGGACGAGGACATTTACGCGGACCTCGTCGAAGTCGTCTCCGGCGCAAAAGAAGGAAGGGAGACCCCCGAAGAACGGGCCTACTTCAACGCAGTCGGTCTGGCATACGTCGATGTGGCTATTGCTTATGCAATGTACCAACGAGCCAGAGAAGCGGGAAAGGGACGGATGTCGAGCATCCAGGAAACCATGATCTTCCAGCACGAGAACCTGGCGGATTGGATCCGTCTGTGATCGGACGATGAGTTGAAAACTGAACTTGCGACAATCTTGCGACATAACTTACGACATTCACACAGTTGACCTCACTCAAAGAACCCCTCATCGTGGGGCCGCAAATCAATCTCGAAACCCCAGGCACCTTTGTCTTGTTGCACCAGACGCCAATAGGCATCGGCCACGGCGTCGATATTCATGAGAGGTTCGCTCTCCTCGACATCCCCTCGCTCGTGCAATAAGGGGGTATCCAGCACCCCGTCTATGATAACGTGAGCCACATGAATGCCTTCGGGCCACAGCTCTCGGGCCAACGCCCAGGCCAAACCGCGCACCGCAAACTTGGCACTGCTGAAGGCAAGCGCACCTGCTCGTCCTCGAATGGACGAAGTGGCTCCGGTGAAAAGGATGGCGCCGCTGCCCGCAGACAGCATATCGCCGACCACTTCTTTGGCGCATAGAAAGGATCCATAGGCACACACGCGCCAGGATAGTTCAAACTCATCTGGAGTCAGTTCGTGGAACCCTTTCCATGCGGCATTGCCAGCGTGGTTGATCAGAACATCAACCGGACCCAGTTCCTCGCGCACCCGGGCAAAACTCTGGATCACCTGCTGGGGATCGGTGATATCCGTGGGTACAGCCAGAGCCTTCACACCTTCTTGCAGCAGTTCTTCGGCTAATCCCTGGATATAATCAGGGGACCGGGCCAGCAACCCTACCTGATAGCCTTCGCTTGCAAACTTCCTCACCAACGCGGCACCTAAACCAGAGCCGACCCCTGAAATAACAGCCGTTTTGGACATAGTACTCTCCTTGGGAATTAAGAATTAGGAATTAAGAATTAAGAATTATCCCCGCCACCCCTATGAACTGCTACGCAGTTTCGCAATATAAACGCGCAATGACCCCATGCTGCACGCGGGAGGGCTAATGCTTTCACAGATTCTGCGATAGCGTCGCCCCCATTGGATGCGGACCATGCGTCATCACACCTTGTCGCGCGTGGGCATAAACCGCATCTTGAATCTCGAGAATACGCACCGCATCAACAATCGTCGGCTCGAACGCATTGCCCTCACAGATCGCATCGAGAGCCGTGCCCATCACGCGCTGCATGCGCTCGCCGTGCGAAATATCCTCGCTAAACTGGACACCCTCAGTTGTATGAACCTCAATCAAAGGCTCGCCATTGCGACCGTACTGCTCAAAAACCGAAGCCTTTGTACCAATAAATCGAAAAAAATGATCCCCACTGCGCGCACCCGACGGATAAGTATAACCGGACTCAACAATCCCGGTAATACCGTCATCCGTCCGCAACACACCAACACCACTATCCTCCACACCCCGGCTGTACATCGCATTGGACATAACCGCACCAACCACAGTAATACGCCGATCACCAACAAATTGCAAAAACGTATCAATCCCATGCGCCGCCTCGACAGCCCAGCAACCGCCACCGGAAATACCCGGATCATTGTGCCACGCTGACGGCGTCGAATCATAGCGGGACGGAGGACCGTTATTCAACCTGCTATTATACAACACGAGATCGCCCAAACTGCCATCTGCCACCATATCTTCCACCACACGGACAATTCGGCTCGCGCGATTGGGCAGCACCAGCGCACTAAACACACCGTACTTCTCCGAAGCCTCCGCCGCGGGACGCAAGCGATCTGCACAATCGGCAAACGGCTTATCCAGAAGATAGGGAACGCGGCGATCCACACATGCTTGCACATGAGACGGCATCTCAACGTGTTTTCCCGCGACAAGCGCCGCATCTGGCTGGCACGCATCGAGACACGCACCTGCCGTCTCAAATCCACGGCACTGGAACTCCTCTGCCAACTGTTGCCGGGGACCTGCATCGCCATCCATAACACCGACAATATCATAACCGAGACCGTGCGCCGTACGCGCCATACCTCGCCCGTGGTGACTATAGGAAAGAACGACCAGTTTCATAGTTAGTGATCTTTCAAAAAAATTCGCTAAAACCTTCTGGATCGCGGCTAAAACCATGCCGCGATGACGACTTCGGTGATGGGGTTAATTGAAGGATAGAATTAATGCATTTCTCGATTCCGCTTGTCGATCAATTTATTCCAACGCCACAATAGACCGGCACAGCACTTTACCGCGCTCTGACAGAAAATCGTAAATCGCGCGGGGCATCTCGCCATCTCGTCCGGGTCGGCGAAACCAGGGCGCGTAATAGCCCACACTCGTCATAATACGCACATCCCGGGACGTATTGGCCGTACCCCCGTGCCAGCAACGCACATCTCGAACAATGGCCGACTTACTCGGCGCACAAGCCACGGAATGCCTCATCCAATCGGGTTCCTCTTCCAAACTGGGAACCGGCTGGCGCGAGCGATGGGTACCGCGAATAAATCGCGTAGCCCCATTTTCCACACTAAAATCAATCATCGGAAAATTGACCACAATAAACGGCACGGGAACATCCAAAATCGTCACCCGCTGCTCGGGATCATTGATCATATCGGACATATCGCGATGAAGTTTCTGGATTTCTGCACCCGGCAGCGAATAATCACCGCCAGCACCACTGCACACAAACTGATTACTATTGAAAATAGCTTCAATAATAGGTAGAATAGTAGGCAGATCAACCAGCATCGCCCATTCGGGGTGATGGATCTGCGAACCAAACGAATAACGCGCAAAACCCCTGTTCGCCTTCTCCAGCGGAATCGCGCTCGTCTGTTCCGCAACAACGCGATGCGCGCCATCCACGAGAAAGGCAAACTCTTCATCGGTCAGCGCATCCGTCACAACGGCAAGCCCATCGCGATGAAAAACAGAGGCAGCGCGGTCAACTTCTGACGGTTCAATAAGTTCGAGATCGAGCATAAGGATCTCCAAAGGAGGTTATTGTGAGTGAAGAAACAGAAATCTTACAAGACACGTACGAGCCTGGCGAATACGACCCCGCGCTCTACAAACACGCCCGCATAGCCGAATGTGTTGACGGCTTTGAAAACGTGAGCGATGAACACATCGCACAATTTCACGCACAGGGCTTTTTGCCAATACAGAGCGCGTATTCCAGCGCACAGATCAACGACGGCATGGCCGCAGTAAAAGAATTAATCGCAGGGCAAAATCGCGAGTTCCGGGGCGTACAATTCGAGCGCGGGCGCGCCCAACAAGTCAAACGATCAGCGGGTCATGCCCGCGAACTACTCGTGCGAAAACTCACCCGATTTGTCGGATATGATCCGCGTCTGGACGCATTTGGCGAAGACCCTCATCTCCTGAATATCTTGACCCGCATCATGGGTGAACCCCCCAAATTATTCGCCAACCAGGCCATGTTAAAACCGCCCGGCATTGGACGCGAAAAACCCTGGCACCAGGATCACGCTTACTTTGACCTGCCCATGCACACCTGCATCGTCAGCGCGTGGGTCGCCCTCGATCCCGCGGATCCCGAAAACGGGTGTATGCACGTCATCCCCCAAAGCCATCGGGAAGGTCCCGTTGTACATTTCAAAAGACGCGACTGGCAAATATGCGACACCGACGTCGCCCGCAACCGCATCACCGCAGTAGCCCTGCAACCCGGAGGCGTATTGCTCTGGCACGGGCGATTGCACCACGGCTCTCCGGAGAATCGAACAGACCGACGTCGCCGCGCCCTGCAACTGCATTACATACCCGGTTCCATCGAGACGATCTCCTCAGAAGAACGCCTCGCCGTCTATGGCAGCGAAGGCAAGGACGTGACGTGTTAGACGTATGTCACACCTTTCTCGCGTCTTCTCTGGGACATATCGCCTCGCCCCCGGCAATGGCGACGCGCATCGCACTGAGACCGTCTTCGTGCGTAACGCTAAATGGCGCATCATTGATACACTGCGTAATAAAGTACTCGAGCTCATTCTTATACGACTCGCCAAATCGGGTAATAAACACGGGCACATCGGGACCGTAATCGCGCAAAAGGATGGACTCCTTATGAATCACACCATCGCGACCATAAGCCTCCACCTCAACCCTGTGCGGATCCTCCTGAAAATGACCGACGTGAATCACCCCACCATCGCCATAAATCCAGGTCGTGTTGCGATATCCCGCAACGTGATTGCGACTGACCATAACCTGACCAATTAAACGACCGGGAAACCACATCTGCAAAAAAGCATCGTCGTAATCCTCTTTGACAGAACTGATAGTACTATTGTAAAGATTGGACCCAAACGCAGCGACATATTCGGGCAAAGGACCGCCGAGCAACCAGAGAATCTCGTCGCAATTGTGAACAGCCATATCGCTGAGCAAACCCGCGCTATTATAACCAACGGGTGGTGGAATTGGGTCTTCCAGCACCGAGACAATTTTGAACACATTACCGATAGCGTTTTGTTCCAATAATGCTTTTGCCCTCAGCAACGGAGCGTCAAACCGGCGCATAAAAGCCAGCATCAGTGCATTTTTCCTGCTGGGATCCCGATTCAAATCGGCAACAAAAGCCTCGGCAGACGCGAGCGAATGGGTCAGCGGCTTCTCTAAAAGCACGCGACAACCCGCGTCAATAAGCAATCGCGCATCGCGTTCGTGATCTTCTGTACGCGATGCAACAAGCGCGGCGTCGATCAAATTCGACGCCGCGAGATCAGACACATCGTTAAATGCGTGAATCTCAGTCGCCTGATCTGCCTGCATCTCTACTGCAACGCGACTGGCCGTATCGCCATAAGTATCGGACACAGCGACGAGTTCACACACACCCGTCTCCCGGGCGAGTTCCTGAACATGCCGGGCGTGAAAAACGCCAATGCGCCCAACACCGACCACGGCCATGCGAATGGGTTTATTCATAGAAAATTCCTCTATTACAAATTATGCGGAAATTTGAACGACCTCTCTCGTCTCAACACTATGGCTAATCGCCTCCAAAACGCGCATATTCTCATAAGCATCTTCAAGACTTGAGTGCGGCTGTATGTCGGCTTGCAGCGACTGCGCCCAATGCTGCATCTCTTCGAGATAGCCGGGACGACCAACGCTGTGAAACGCCGTATTGAGATCCCATTCTTCGGTAGGTGTATCGGCGTATCCGCCGCCAGAATCGAGCCATGTCGGAACGCGATAACGGCGCAACTTGCGCGTCTCAAACACCTGAATTGCTTGACTATTCGTACCCTTGACAAAAACCATCGCTTCCAAAACCGGACCCGTGCCAAGTGTCATCGTACCGATGCCACCGTTTTCATAACGCAGGTTGACAGATATCGACACCGTACCAGATGTAACAGAACCCAGCGCAAAAACCTCGCTGACCTGCCCCATAAAAAAACGCATGCAATCGGTAGGATGGATAACCTGATCGAGCATAAAGGGCCAGGCAAAAGGCGATCCCATCTCCTGTAACCGGGGACCTGGCGCCATGTAGCGGGTATGGTATTGACAAGCATTACCGAACTCTTCATCATCCATCAACTGCCTGGCAATCTGATGCGCGGGGGCATGCCGCCACATTGTGCCCACCATCCCCGTTTTACTGGCAGCAATTGAGGCATCAACCAGCATCTTCGCGCCTTCAGCAGTGGTCGCAGGCGGCTTCTCGGTATAGATATGATAACCCCGCTGAAGACACGCAATACCGATATCCCGATGCAATTTGTCCTCTGGCCTGCCCACAACAGCAACTGCGTGGAGATCTTCATGTTTGAACATCTCATTGTAATCGGTATAATGGCGAAGCGCACCGAACCTGCGCGCATTTGATCTCGCCTTCTCTTCGACGAGATCGCAAGTAGCGACAAATTCAAACTCCGGCACCAGCGGTATGCACCGTTGCAATTGCGACGACATATTACCACAGCCGATAAATGCAACTCGGATTTTGTCCATAGATATATCCCCCTGGCGAATAAATGAACTGCTATAACCCTTCACTGGAGACTGAAGACAATTCTTAACTGATGTTACACAGGTCTGTGGTTTTGTCATGCTGAGCCTTTCGACTTCGCTCAAGATAAACTCCGTGGAACGGAGCCGAAGCATCTGTTCCACCTGCGTCAGTAATAGATTTTTCGACTCCGCTGCGCTCCGCTCAAAATGACAGGCCCATTATATTGTGCAGATGCGTAACATCAATTCTTAATTCCTAATTCCTAATTGAACCCTTGTCAACCCTATTTTGGAGGTAAAAAATGAAAGTAGCTGCAATATTTGGTGAACGCAAAGGCGGCGTAATAGACGTACCAGACCCAAAGCCAAAAGACAACTGGGTACTGGTAAAAATTCACGCTGCGCCGATGTGTACAGAATACAAAGGATTTGCAGGCGGCAGAAAAACCACCTCTCTGGGACACGAAGCAGCCGGTGAAGTCGTCGAAATCGCCCAACCCGGGCGCGTATCAGTCGGCGACCGCGTGGCCGTAATGCCCCAATATCCTTGCGGCATCTGTCCCCTGTGTATCAGCGGCGATTATATCCACTGCCAGCAAAGTGCCAACTTTGCCGAATTCACGGGCGGAGACCAGGGCCGAGCGACCATGGCGCAGTACCTTTTAAAACCCGACTGGTTACTGCCAAAAATCCCAGACGACGTCTCTTATGAACACGGCGGAATGGCCTGCTGTGGTCTGGGTCCCACATTTGGCGCCATACAGCGCATGCAAGTAAACGCCTATGACACATTCATGGTCACCGGTCTCGGTCCCGTAGGACTTGGAGGCGTAATCAATGGCAAACACCTGGGCGCGCGCGTAATCGCCGTAGATATCAACCCCTATCGACGCGAAAAAGCCCTCGAACTGGGCGCAGACGAAGCAATCGATCCACTCGAAGAAAACGCCCTGCAACAAATAATGGACCTCACCAATGGCGTTGGCGTGGATGCTGCCGTAGATTGCTCGGGCGCCGTATCTGCACACCGCCTGTGCATCGATGCTTCAAGACGACGCGGACAAGTCGCATTCGTGGGCGAATGCGGAGAAGACACCCCCTTGCGAATCAGCCAGGACATGATCCGAAAAGGCATCACACTCATCGGCTCCTGGCATTACAACTTAAAAGACGTGCCAAAACTCATGCAAGTCGTCCGCGCAAACACAGACAAATTGAATCGGATGATCTCACATATATTCTCACTGGACGAAGTGCAAAAAGCCTGGGAATTACAAACCACAGGCGCGTGTGCAAAAGTCGTATTGAAACCGTGGGAATGAGGTGAGAGTATCTCACACAAAGACACAAAGACACAAAGAAAGGCTAAAGGTTGAGAAATGCTTAAATGTGCAATAATCGGCGTAAGTGGCGGGCGGGCGCGGGGATTGGCGGAAGCGTATCAACACGTAACGCACGGCAAACTCGCCGCAATCTCCACGCGAACAGCAGAAAGTCTGCACGCATTTGGCAATACATTTGACGTCGATATGCGGTATTTGGACTATCGGGAAATGTTTGAAAAAGAACAACCGGACCTGGTACACGTAAATACCCCGCCCAGCGTGCGACTGGAGATATTCGAAGCTGCGGAAGACGCCGGTGTACCCGCTGTCCTCGTGGAAAAACCCATAGCAATTCAGGGAGAAGACTGGCGCGCGATCAAAAACTTTGCGGCAACCGCGAAAACCAAAATCGCAATAAATCACCAGCTACACTTTCACCCGCGCAGACAGCATTTGCAAAATATCGTACAGGAAGGAAAAATCGGCGACATCCGATTTATCGAAGCGAGCTGTGGCATGAACCTGGCGTATCAAGGCACGCATGCCTTGCAATCCATTGCCGCCTTTCATCCAGACGGCCTCCCAATAAAAGTAATGGGACAAGCCTCTGGCACAGACGGCCTGGAGGATACGCCCAAAAAACACTTTGCGCCCGACCAGTGCATCGGAGCGATAGAATATGCCGATGGCCTGCGCGCCCAACTCATCTCGGGACCTTATGCCCCCCGCGTAACAAATGAAGACCGCACCAATGTTCACAAGCGGATCGCCGCCTATGGCACGCGGGGATATGTACACTGGACCATGTGGTCGTGGGAAACAGGTATCGATGGCCACATTGAACGGGGCACGCACGAATACCCTGACGAAGACATACTCGGACAAGCGGCCATGACAGATGCCATGCTACAATGGATTGAAGACGACACAAAAGTCCATCCCCTGAACCTGGACCTCGCCTTGCGCGACTTCAACATCATTCTGGGAATCTACACAAGCGCACTGGAACATCGGCCTGTAGAACTACCCTGCGAACCAGCAAATAATCTGATCCATGCATTGCAGACGCGCCTTTAGGGTTTATCCACGAAGAACACCAGGAACACGAAGGAGGCGGCATTCTCTTAAACATTATTCATATTCTTCGTGTCCCTTAGTGTCCCTTAGAAGCTGTTTTAAAATTAATACCTGATGTTACGCATGTCAGGCGTTTTGTCATGCTGAGCGTAGCCGAAGCATCTTTTCCACCTATTTTAGTATTAGATGAACTGGCCTGAGGATGGTGTACAACGAGCCGCTTTTCAGGCTCGTTCACCGGCCAGTTGTACCCCGCTCCTTCGACTTCGCTGCGCGGAGTTTATCTTGAGCGAAGCCGAAAGGCTCAGAATGACAGGGCAATAGCGCATCGCCGAGAAGGGGCAAAACGAGTTTTAAAACAGTCTCTAAGATTTTTTCTGCATTGAATCCGTGCCAGTTCGGATGGTTGTGCGCGTCGATTAACATGTGAAGCTCCTTTCAAACCAGATATGCGCCATCTCGAATGATTTGACGTGTTTTCCCGTCTGCTGAAACCAACAGGAGTGACGCCACTTGAATCGGGCTGTCTTTGGCATAGACGATGTCTTCGTGAACAATATGTGCGGGGGATTTGAATTGTTCTGGCCCAATTGTGCCGCCGAGATGTTCGCTGCGTCCATAAGCCCAGTGAAAGCCCGCTTTTTCATCTTCTAACACATTGCCCCAAACAACGGCTTTGGGATTACATCCCAGGGCGAGTTCGGCGATGTTGCCGCGCATCGGGTCTTCGTCAAAATAGGCTTTGAAGTTCGCGGCTTGTGTTGTTTTGCCCTCGACATCTACTATCCGGTTGTTCTCGACCCGAAATACGATGACATCGCCGTTATCGCTGACGGGTATTTCGCCTTCTGTGCGACTCTGTTCACCCTTTCTTTCACCTTCATAGGGTACCTGGAAACTTTCCCCACTCGGCAAGTTGATGATGGGAAAGGCCGAGTTTGCCTTTTCTCGGGGCAATTGCCCATCGTCTTTGTGTGCCTCGCGGAAGCGGAGGTCAACCGTCCATTTGTGGCCGGTTGAAAAAATAACCCGTGCGTATTCTGCTTCGGAGAGTGAGTCCATTAAAATCTGACAGCGGCGCGCCACTTCGGTATAATCCGCAGAGAGCGCGGTTTCTTCCATGCGTCGGGCAACGCCTGGCAATGACGCCGCGCGAAAATCATCGTGTGAACGCGCCCACATAGATAGCGGTGCCGTGGCGGAGAATTGCGTGAGTGAGAGTGCGATTGTCGCTCGCGCCAGGCCGTCGCGCAAGGGGATGGGGTCGCCTTTGTCGAGGGGCAAATTGCCATTGTGTGTACCGGTCGCGGGAAAGGTGATGAGAGGCAGGACGTCAAAGCCAATCTGTTCACCGAGCGATACCCAGGCCGCACGCCATTCGGCGGCCATTTCTCTGCGCTCGCGCCAGGTCTCGCTATCGCGCAGTTCACCGTGCGGCACATCGGCAATGACGGCTATTGTTTCATCGGGTTCGGGATGAAATACATCTGTGAATAATTTGTGTAAGTCCATTTTACAAGTTGTCCAATACAGCGCGCAGTTGCCGCACGCCTTTTAGCATTAGCTCTGGCGACCCCCAGTGTTCAATGCTCACATTGCCCGTATAACCGTCGGATAGGACCATTTTGAGCAGGTCTTCGTATTTTATATCGCTGTCGCGAATGGGATCCAGTTCTTTATCGGGATTGGGTTTGACGTGTAAGTGGGTGATTCGTCCTTTAATCTGTTCGTAGCCATCGGGGATAGCTTGTTCACCACATCCGATGCCGTTGTTCACATCCCAGCAGAAGCTAAATCCCGATGTGTCGCCCAGGGCGTCGGCAACCATTCTCGCTTCTGCGCAACTGCCGGCAATGGTCGCGCCTTCATTTTCCAGTGATAGGGTGACGCCTTCGCGTTCGGCTGTTTTGGCAATGGGTTCGAGAAATGGCACGATGACGTCGAGGTAATTCTCAACGCCGGGTCGATTTGCCCGGTCTCCTTTTCGTCGATTGGGATTCCACAGGGAAAATCCGCGGATGACGGTTGTATCAAACGCTTTTGCCAGTTCGATCATGCGGTCAAACATGCGCTGGTGTTCGGATTTTTCTTCAGCGCTGTCGTGCGCGCATTTGCCCACGGGCGAGCCGACGGACATAACGGTCACGTTGTACTTTGCCAGTACGTCCTGGACGCGCTGCAATTCGTCGTTGTCGATTTCCTGGACGCGTTTGCCCCAGATGCCGCCGCGCAGTTCAATTCCCGTTGCGCCCGCTTCTACGCCCAGGCGCACAGATTTATCAAAATCGGCTTTGTCAATTTCATCTGCAAAATAACACAGTTCCATTCGTTCCTCCTGTGAGTGGTTAAAATGACTTGATGACATATCATATAACATCTTTTTGAACAGTCAAAGAAAAACGCGACCCACGCGAGTTTATTAATATTACGCAGGTCTGGTGTTTTTGTCATGCTGAGCGGAGTGAAACGGAGCCGAAGCATCTGTTCCACCTGCGTCAGTAGAAGATTTTTCGACTCCGCTGCGCTCCGCTCAAAATGACAGGCTCATTATATTGTGCCTATGCGTAACATCAATTTTTAATTTTTAATTTTCAATTTTTAATTATCATGAGCGTATGAACGAACAGACGCGAAAGAAAATTCTGCAATCCACACCGCGCCCAAAGGGGATTCGCAAGGTCGATAGAAAACGGCTACTGGCGCAATTGGCTCGCGCTGATCCGCCGCCCGATTATGACCGCTATATGCGTTCCAAGTCCTGGCAAATTAAAAGGCAGAAGTTTCTCGCGCATTACAATTGTCAGTGCGTTTTGTGCGGGAGCAAAGAGCATTTGCATGTGCATCACTTGCACTACAAGACACTGGGAAAAGAAGGCGTGGAAGATGTGATTGTTTGTTGCAGCCGTTGTCATTTTATAGAGCACTTTAAAAAAAGTTAGAAGTGGGAAGTGATAGCACTCATCAACAAAGCCGTCATTGCGGCATGGTTTTGAGCCGCCACGCGCAGCACAACGCCAGTAATCCAGCTTTGGGAGGTGTTGGGTGGTCCTTTCAAGTTTCCGGAGATTTTTATGCCGAATATTATAATTATTACCACGCACGATACAGGGCGGCATTTTGGGTGTTATGGTGTCGATGCGGTACACACACCTGCGATTGACGCGATTGCCGAAGATGGGTTTAAATTTACCAATTATTTCACGACGAGTCCGGTGTGTAGTCCAAGTCGGGGGGCTATGCTTACGGGGCGCTATCCGCAGAGCAATGGGTTGATTGGGCTGACGCATTCGCCGTGGGATTGGTGTTTTAATGAGGGGGAGCGACATCTTTCGCATATTTTGGGCGATGCGGGATATTATACGGCTCTTTTTGGTTTGCAACACGAAGCGTCTAATACTGAGGATTTGGGTTTTGAAGCGACTTTTGCACAGCGCGATGATACTGGTCGCCGTGCAAACGCGCTTGTGGTTGCCCGTGCTTTGGCGGATTTTCTCAAGACAGATGTAAAAACGCCGTTCTACGCGCAAGTCGGTTTTTTTGAGACGCATCGTCCGCACGATTTTGGCGATGTGGGGCCTGATGATAGCAAGGGTATTGATGTGCCGCCTTATCTAATTGACGACGAGACGTCGCGGCGAGAACTCGCCCTGCAACAAGGTGCGATTCGTCGCGTTGATGAGGCTGTTCAGATTATTACCGATGCATTGAGAGAAAGTGGTGTGGAAGACGATACGCTGCTGGTCTTTACGGTTGATCACGGTATTGAATTTCCCAGGGCGAAGTGGTTTTGTTATGATGCGGGTATTGGCGTTGCATTGCTTATGCGCTGGCCCAGTGGGGGTGTTCGGGGTGGACAGGCCTGTGACCATCTGCTCAGCAATGTCGATTTTTTGCCCACGCTTATGGATCTCATAGACCATCCTATTCCCGATAATGTGGAGGGCTTGAGTTTTGCCAGTGTGTTCAAAGATTCCGATGCGGAACCTGCGCGGGATGCTGCCTTTTCCATTTTTCAGGGTAGCGATAGTCGCAGTGTTCGCACCAATCGCTACAAATTTATTCGCAATTTCAGTCCGCGGCGCCTGATAGATGTGCCCGTGGATATGACCGATCCGCCAAGGCCGCGCATCAAACAACCGGTGGCACAGCTCTACGATCTGGAAAAAGATCCCGACGAATTTGACGATGTAGCCGATAAACCCGAATACCGGGATGTTTATAATGCGTTGAGCCAGCGCCTGTGGCAATGGATGGAAGATGTAAATGATCCGTCGCTCAAAAGTCCGATTCCCACGCCGTATTATTGGGAGGCGATAGCAGAATATCACCAGAGAAAGGAAGGGTAATGTCCAGAGGAAAAATCGTAAACCTCGCGCTTGTCGGCTGTGGCGGTATTGCCGGCGGGCATCTTCGGCGGTATGGAGAGCTTATTGACAGTGGCGAAGACCGTTTTCGCATTGTGGCCACGGTTGATAGCGATATTAGTCGCGCGCAGGCTTATGCCGATCAGATCAATGGCAAGACCGGATGGGAAGTCAAGAGTTATCCCTCGGTTGAGGATCTGCTCAATTCAGAATCCAATCTCGATGGTGCCGATATATGCAGTCCTCACGGTTTGCATCATGTGCTCGCTTGCGAATTGCTCGAAGGCGGTGTGAATATTCTGTGTGAGAAGCCCATTGGTATAACTGTTAAAGCCACGCAAAAAATTATCGATACAGCCAAACGCTGCAATAAGATCGCAGCGAATGCGGAACAGTGTCGCCGCAGTGTTGGACAGCGCACGATTCACTGGGCGTTTAACGGTGGTCCGCTCGGCGAACCCAGATTGTGGTACGCCATCAGGTCGGGATGGCAGGATCCCGCGAATTATCCCGATTGGCACTGGCGCGTGGACCGCAAACTCGGCGGTTGCGGAATGGTTATGGATAGCGGCGCGCACTGGGTGGATACCATGCGCTACTGGTTTGGGGAAGTGGATAGTGTTTATGCGCGTGTGGAGCAGATGGAACAGCGTCCACACAAAAAAGGCGACGGTCTGGTCGATGACAGTCGCGAGGATTTTTGGAGCAGTATTTTCAATTTTGAAAGTGGTGTGATCGGCACATGGTCGTGGACGATTAGCGCGCCCGGTAAGGGATTTACCCAGCTCAATCTCACCGGGAGCAAGGGCACGATTGTCGAGAGCGACATTTTTCACCCGGCGGCTTCTCAGGCGCGCGGCGAATGCAATTTTATAGATGGCACGACTTATAGCGTGTCCCAACTGCAAGATATGTTTCTCGATTCACTGAGCCAGGTCGAAAAGGATCGCCTGTTTCCATACAGTCTGACGGATGGCATGGCGATTGAATTGTGGGATTTTATCGATGCTCTGAGTATTGGGCGCGAGGTGGAAATTGACGCCGAAGAGGGGCTTAAGAGCAAGGCTGTGAGCGAAGCTATTTACGAGTCTGGGAAAAGCGGACAGGTCGTCAAGGTGGGCGATGTGGTATCCGGAAAGGTCAGCGCGTATCAGGAGGATATTGATCGCATGTGGGGTTTGGCGTGAGGGACAAACGCAACTACAGATGAAGGGAGGTGAAAGAGTTGTCCCAAAATTATTTAAAAGGAGACCGTATCATAGCCTGGAATATTTATTTTTTAGGCTTGGCATTTGTGTTTTTTAGTTACGGTTGTTCAAAATCTCTGTCATCTGGTGAAGGTGGGGACATCCCGGACGCCAATTTGCGTGCGGCTATCGAATTCGCTCTTGGCAAAGTGCCCGGTGCCTCAATCACTGCCGCTGAGATGGAGACATTGTCTCGTCTTGAGGCGGCGGGTATGAATATTCGCGATTTGAAAGGGATTGAGTTTGCAACCGGCCTGACAAGGCTGAATCTCAGGGACAACAGCATCTCGGATCTTACACCGCTGACCAACTTAAGCAACCTGACAGTGCTGGATCTTTATTTTAATAGCATATCGGATATTACCTTACTTGCCAATTTAAACGGTCTGAATGAGTTGTATCTTGGAAACAACAGCATCTCGGATCTTGCACCGCTTGCTAACTTAATCAACTTGACAGATTTGGGTCTTGAAAGAAACAGAATATCGGACATAACACCACTGAAGAACTTAATCCGCTTGACGAAGCTGGCACTTAACGACAACAGCATCTCGGATCTTGCACCGCTTGCTAACTTAATCAATCTGACAGATTTGAATATTTGGAACAACGGGATATCTGATATCACGCCACTAACTAACTTAGCGCACTTGACGGAGTTGTTTCTTTACGACAACAGTGTTTCAGACATCACACCACTTGCCAACTTGACTCGTCTGAAATGGCTGATCCTTTCCAATAACAGCATCTCGGATCTTGCACCACTTGCCGACTTGCCCAATGTAGAATGGTTGACTCTTAGCAAGAATAGCATTTCAGACATCGCACCATTAACCAACTTAAACACCTTGTACGAGTTGTATCTTAGTGACAACAGCATCTCGGATATCACACCGCTTGCCAACTTGACTCGCCTGAACTGGCTGTATCTTGACAATAACAGCATCTCGGATATCACACCGCTTGCCAACTTGACTCGCCTAATATGGCTGCATCTTGACAATAACAACATCTCAGATATCGCACCATTGACCAACTTACTCCGCTTGAGAGGGCTGAATATTCCCGACAACAGTATCTCGGATCTCGCACCGCTGGTGGCCAACACGGGATTAAATGGCAGGGATCGGGTTAATGTCTGGAACAATCCCTTGAATTCTACATCTATCAACACACATATTCCAGCACTTCAAGCGAGAGGGGTTTCGGTGAATTTCTAATTGACTTGAATGCCGATGCTCCTTAAAAAAATCAGCATTTTCCGATACCTGACTGCTAAGAGACTGTTTTAAAACTCATTTTGCCCCTTCTCAGCTATGCGCTATTGCTCTGTCATTCTGAGCGGAGCGCAGCGGAGTCGAAGAATCTCTTACCAACTCAGGTGGAAAAGATGCTTCGGCTACGCTCAGCATGACAAAACGCCTGACATGCGTAACATCAGGTATTAATTTTAAAACAGCTTCTAAGAAATTAGGCCGCGATCCCTTGAGATCGCGGCCTGTTTTGTTTCCTCTCATTTAGCTGTACCACTCAACGCTAACTCAGGTCTGTTGCCTTTCATCTGTGTTTATCTGTGTTTATCGGTGGTTGCTTTTCACGTCTTTCCCGGACGACCGATTTCGATGAGGTTGCCATCCGGGTCGTGTACGAAAACATAGCGCGTGCCGTCGTGTGGACGCACGCCGGGACCAGATGCCACGCGCACGCGTTCGCGGTCGAGCGAGGTGATAACGCGATCGAAGTCGGCGACTTCAAAGGCGATGTGGCGGCGCGAGGGACGGGGGTATTCTTCGGCGAGGATCAGGTGGATTTCGAGGTCGCCACAGCGATACCAGGCACCTGCAAAATCGTAATCTGGCCGAGGAATGGGCTGCAACCCCAAAAGCTTTTCGTAAAATGCCGATGCGCGCTCGAGGTTCCCTGTAACCAATGTGATATGGCTGACGCGCGTGATGCCCATGCCAGCCGATTCCATGCGATTGGCCACCGGATCAATTCTCCATCAGTAAGGTTCTCATTTTTCGCATGCGCGAGGGATGTTTGAGTGCCGCCAGAGCTTTGTCGCGTATTTGGCGCACGCGCTCTTTGGTCAAGTTGAGGATATTGCCAATTTGCTCCAGCGTCATTGTTTCACCGCTGTTAATGCCAAAATAGAGACGCAACACGCGGGCATCGCGCGGGGCCAGTGTGTTGAGCGCAGTGCGTATTTCCTCTGCCATAGATCTTTCGAGCATGGCCTCTTCGGGGCTTTCTTGGTCTTTGTCTGACAACATTTCCAGCAAGCTGGTGTCAGGGCCGTCTTCAAGGGGCATGTCGTATGAAACATGCCATCGCGAAGCGCTGAGGAGGTCTTGCACTTGTTTGGGGTGCAATTCGGCCTGTGCAGCGATTTCTTCGATGCGCGGTTCGCGCCCCAGCGATTGTTTGAGTTCTGCAGATATGCGTTCCAATTTGCTCAGGTGTTTGATTTTGTTGACGGGCAGTCGCACCATGCGGGCTTTTTCTGCCAATGCCGATAAGATGCCCTGCCGAATCCACCAGACTGCATACGTGGTGAATTTGACACCAACGGTTTCGTCATAGCGGGTGGCCGCGCGAACAAGCCCCATGTTGCCTTCGGCAATGAGGTCTTCAAGGAGCAAGCCGCGTCCCTGATATTCTTTCGCTATGGTAATGACAAATCGCAAATTGGATTCGATCATTTTATTGAGGCTTTTGCGATCTCCTGCACGAATGCGCTTGGCCAGATCAATTTCTTCTTGTGGCGTGAGCAATTCGCCGTAGGCAATGTCTTTGAAATAGAGTTCCAGTGCGGAGCTACTGCCTCCATTTGTTCTGGTTGAGGTGCTGGAACTCATGAGTGCGGCAGACATGTATTTCCCCCGTGACTGAGAAATCGACTCTCTTGATCGAGTGTCTTGTGTGTCAACTCGTCAAAGGTGTACAATAACATACGCTGTGACACCTTCCGACTCCTGTATGGGAGAGAATCGGTTGTTGCCAGAATATATGGCACATCGATCATGGGGAGACCAATGGCCTGATTATGTGACAACCTGGTTTAGGGGAGTGTTACTTTGGGGAGTTGATCTGGATGGGGAATGATCACGAGCCGCAGGGGAGCGGTGTGTTCGACCAAATCATCGTGTGTGTGGCAAGTATTGAGGGGAAAAATAATACTTGGGCAGACAAGATAGCGGATTCAATTTTAGAATGCAACCCTTTTTCTATGCTATTCTCCTGATATTTTGAAACTCAAGGCCGTATTTTTAAGTTTTTTTAATGAAATACTTATTGGCATGTTGAGAGAAAATAATAAATAGATTTTTATTTGTCAATAAATAACTCTTGTTTAACAAGTTACAGAGTTGCTACTGGCCCCTCGGTAGTATCCGTGCCGTTGAGTCCTCGCTGGGCGAGGTCGCGGTCGAGCAAAAACAAGCCGTTGCCCTCTATGCCGACCAGTTTGAGCGTATCGATCAATTCCCTGACAATGGCTTCTTCTTCGACTTGTTCGGTGATAAACCACTGGAGAAAGGTATGGGTGGCGTGATCGCGTTCGGACAGGGCGAGATCGGCGATGTTGTAGATGCTTTGAGAAACTTTTTGCTCTTGGGCAAGGGAATCTTCAAATACTTCCAGAGGGCTGTCCCAACATTGTTTGGGGGTTTCAATGGCGCCAAAGCGTATATCGGCCTCGCGGTCGTCGAGAAAATCGTATATCTTCATGCCATGGGTGAGTTCTTCCCGGGCTTGAACGCGCATCCAATGGGCAAAGCCATTGAGATTTTGCGTGAGAAAATACGCGGACATTGCCAGATAACTATACGCCGAGTAATATTCCATATTGAGTTGCTCGTTGAGCGCAGCAGTTATGTTTGTGTTGATCATGATGTCCTCCTGTTGCGACGGGGAGAAAAAAGCTGTACCAAGGGGGGGATAAGTATAAGAAAAATATGGGTTTTGTCAACCTATTAAAATAATTGGTTGATTATACTTTGGTTAGAGCAATAAATCCCCAATGGAGTAGCGAATTTTTCTATTGATTCTTTTTGCGAAATTGCGTAAAACTTTAGCAACTTCTAAACGCGGAGTATTTGACTACCCCAGTGTGGCCCATAAGCCACCCGACAGGAGGTTTGTTTTTTATTATGATTCCCGAAAAGGTCCTCATGGCCTTAAACGAGCAACTCAATTTTGAGTTCCATTCGGCATTTCACTATCTCGCCATGGAGACATATTTTCACGGGGTAAATCTGCACGGGTTTGCCCATTATATGCGCGAGCAATACAAGGAAGAACGGCAGCACGCGCTCAAGATCGTGGATTATATCAATGCGCGAAACTGTCGGGTCCTGCTCAAGCAGATCGCCGAACCACCTTCTGAGTGGGCATCACCTCTGGAGGTTTTTGAAGACGCTCATCGGCAAGAGCAGAAATCCAGTGGGATGATTAATGATCTGGTTGATCTCGCGCTGGATGAGCGCGACCATGCAACGGAGATTTTCTTGAAGTGGTTTATCGAGAAACAGGTAGAAGAGGAGGCCCAAATCAGCAGTATGGTGCAAAAGTTGAAGCTGGTGGGCGATGATGCTTATGGATTGTTTTTGTTGGATCGAGATATGGGATGAAAGATAAAGCGATGTGCATAGAAAGTGCCCTCAGATGTTGAGGGCACTTTTTTTTGTGCAGGACGCTACAAGGATTGCAAAAAGGCGAGCAATGCGTCGCGGTCTGTTTTGGATAAGTTGCGCACGGCTTCGCGCGATTGTTCGGCTTCGCCGCCGTGGAACATAATGGCTTCGAGCAAGGTTCTGGCTCTGCCATCGTGTAAGTAAGCCGGAACGCCGCTGACGGTTTCCGTGAGTCCAATGCCCCACAGTGGGGTCGTTTTCCACTCGCGGCCATCGGCTTCAAAGTCCGGGCGATTATCGGCGAGGGCTTCGCCCATGTCGTGGAGCAACAAATCGGTGTAGGGATGAATGATTTGATCCGATAGTGATGAGATGCTGTGGTTGCCCGTTTTAAATGTGGTGGTATGACAATTTGCACAACCAGTTGATTCAAAGAGTGCTTCGCCTTGCAATGCCTGTGGGTCGTCCCACAGACGCCGAGCGGGTACGGCGAGGGTTTGTAAGTAAAATGTGGTGATGTCCAGTGTTTCCTGTAGGATTTCTGGATCGTCGTTGCGGCCGTCGTGCTGGGGTTGTCCCAGGACGGATTCCTGAGGGAAATAGGGGTTGGTAACGCCCATGTCTTCGTTGTATGCGCCAGCGGTCTGCTGCAAAAGATCGGGGTTGTTGGCTTTCAGTCCAAAGCGCCCCAGTTCTCTTTGGCCCGTTCGGAAATTATACACATAATTGGGGCGGCCCGATATGCCGTCTCCGTTGGCATCTCCGGGATCTGATAGGGCGAGAATATCGGACTCGGGGATGGCTTCCAGGAGGCCGCGTCCAAATACGGGCGGGGCCATGCGCGCGGACAGGAGTACGCCCGCGGGCAGTGGCTGATATGCGTCAACAATGGTGTAGATGGGGTGTTTTAAGTAAACTTCTTCGCCATCGGATAGGGTTTCCGTTGTTTCATAAAAGCTGACTTGAACACGCGCTTCGAGTGCGACACCAAAATTTGCGCGGTCACCGAGTTGGACGCCAAAGCCGGGAACGGGTACGGGGCCGCCGTGCGAGGTGAATCCTGGCAGGCTGACGCGCATGAGCATGGAGCCGACAAAGGGCGGTTCAGAGCCGAATGCACCGCGCCCTCGCCCGTCGCGCAGATGACATCCCACGCATGAGGTGTGGCTAAATACGGGACCCAGACCGGGGTTGAGTTCTGCAGGGGCTGTGACAAAGACTTGTTCAAAGGCAGTGTCACCCGCAAAAAATTTGTCGAGTTCGTCGGGCGAGAGTGTTGGTATGGGCATTTCAAAAGCCTGGCTGGATGCGTCAAAGACGGTTGCCTGCCCGCCAGATAAAGCGCTGTCCTCCGAGGGAGTGGGTGCAACGGGATTTTTGCTGCTACACGCAAAGAAGAACAGCATTGTAGCAATGGTGTATAAAATATGTATTTTCATCTTTGGTGATCCACGAAGGACACTGAACGGGGTACAACTGGCCGTCTCTCAGGCCAGTTCACGACACCAAGAAAGGCGAGATGCAAGAGGCGAGCCCCCAGCCTCTAATCCCCAGTCCCCAGATTATTGTTCTGCTAATACCAGAGGCATAATATTTCCCTCAAGTGTTTGTTGCACGGTTGCAATGGCCTGTTGCGCTGCTGTTATTTGCGCTGCATCGGTGGTGAGGGCGTCGCGGAATGGGAAGGATATTTTGCCAATTTCTGTGATGGCCGCCTGAATTTCAGCCTGGAAACGCTGGTCGAGGGCGGAGTCTTTGCTTTTGATAAATTCATCGAGGCCCACTGCTTCAACATTGTACCCACCCAGGTAAACATTTTGAATGCTGCGCATGTTGTCTTGAAAGTCGAGGAGGGAGTTAAAACTGAATTGCGATTCCACCAGGCGCGTGTCTTTCTCGGTAAAGGGATCGGCAATTTTGCCGTTTCCGACTTCGTCGGCAATGCCAATCATGCCGTTGACCATTTCCTGGACAGCGGCTTTTTGCGTGGTGTAAGTACTGCTCCCTGCGCCGGCATTGACCACCTGTGCGCGGAAGTTTTCGCCGGAGGCAATCCAACTGGTGTGCAGAGATACAGCCGCATCTTTGAGCAATTCTGTTGCTGCGATCAAATAATCGTATTGGCGCGGGGTGAAGTCTTCGATGGTTTTGCTGCCGCCTTCGTCAAAGAGCAAAAATTCAATGGTGTGAAATCCCTTGAGTTCGTTGGCGAGGTTGTTTACGGATGTTTTGGTCAGGGGATCGCTGCTGCCCAGAACGCCTTCGAGATCCGTGCGGTTGACTGGCCAGGAATCCAGCGCGGGGTCAAAGCCGCTAAAATCGACGGGACCGAACAAAAAACCCTCGCTTTTTTCCCAGGGAGTACGCGAGGCTACCCATTTTGCACGGGCTGTTGCCAGCGTAGCGGTCGAGGGATTGTTCTTGAGATTTTGCACCGCGGTGAGGAGTTCTGTGGCGACGTTGGCGAGGTCTTTGTAGGTCGGGATAACTGTTTTGTCGGAAAAGTCGGTCAAGATGGGTGAAAAATCATATCCGGGTTCGGGTTCTGGTGCGACGGGGTTGTCGTCGCTGCTGCAGGCCGCGAGGGAAAAGGCGAGGATGATACCGAGGGTAATGTGTTTCATGGTGATTCTCCGTAAAAATTAGAATTGAAAACCGAGTGCAAAACTGGCGGTGTTTTCGCCGTTGAAGTTCTCCGCACCCAGGCGTCGCATGGCATAGTCGCCTTTCAGGACGACGGCATTGCCCATGGTGTAGTTGAGACCAAGTGTGTAAACGCGGCGTTGGAAGCGTGGGTTGTCAAAAAAGTTCTGTGGCATTTTGGCCATTGTATCGTAGCTGTCAAATCGAAAGAACAAATGGCATTGATCCTCCTTGCGCGAAGTGAAAAAGGGCATGATGTCGTAACCGGCTTCGGCGTAAAATGCGTACGCTGCACTGGCAACGGGTGTTCTCAAGACGTCGAGGTTGTTGGACAATGTGCGGTTGCGCTCGCTGACAATGTCCGCATTTTGCAGGTTTCCGTAGAGGTACATGCCCTGTGCGCGGAAGCGATTGTATCGCAGCACAGTGTGGACGTCAAAAATGGATACGTAGGCGTCCGTATCTTTCATGTCGGGTTTGGGGCGGTTGTCGGCGCTGTTGCCGCGATAGCCCGATACGCCCAGGGTGAGACCATCAATGAGGCGGTAGTCCAACCGGCCCACAAGGGCCATGTTGGATGCGCGAACTTCTTCAAAGCGCGTTTGATGCCCACCCACAATCCAGTTTTGCGAATTGAAGCCCGTGGCGTCTAAGCCGTTGACGAGTTGGAGTTGATAGGTCAGGCGATTGGTATGACCACTGATTTCGATACCTGTCTCGTGCCATATTGCCGGTATAATCGCGGTTTCCGATTCGGGGCGGCGGGTGCCGAAAAAGTCCGTGGGGTGGTATTGCTCTGTGGTGAGGCCCACCGCGACGTAGAAGTGGCCCAGGCGGATGTTGAAGGCGTCGCTAAATTCGCGTTTGATGTAGAGTTCTTCGAGGATGACTTCCCCGCCTTTTTCCACTTCGGTTTCGTATTCGCCAAATTCCTCGTATTCGATTTCGAGGGCGCCGCCCGTACCACCGTGTTCGATTTCCACTTCGGTTTCCAGTTCGACACCGCGCAGCAGGCGGATTTCCATTTCGAGTGCCAAACGCGCAATGTCTATGGTAGCGCGGCTATCTGGCGGCGAACCCGCTGGGCCGCTCTTCTGGTCGGGACCGTAATCGAAGTGGGAGTAGATGAGTTCACCGTATCCCGTGATTTTAATTTTGGGTGCTGACTTGTGGTCTTCTGCCATGATGCTTATGGGCAGCACGACCGTTAGACAGATACTACGCAAAAGAAGTCGGTTCATAAATCTCCCTGTATGAGTATTGACGCTGAAAAGGCGTGCTGTTATATTGTATCCTGCAAGCGCAGAGGGTTTGATCTCTCTGGCGCGTGCGTGCGGGTGATTCGGTGATGGCCGGGCAAGTCAGAACCGATCACCCTTTTTTGTTTGGCGGTATATGAAAATGTTTTACTAATAAAACATTCGCCCAACAAACAAAACAAATGTTGGGTATATGTCAACAAATTTTTTAATTTTTCTCTCAAATTATGATAAGTCAGGTTAATTTAGCTTTGGCGATCAACTGAAAAGGGTTGAATTTTTGAGGTAAGTACCTATTATATCGCAGTGTTTTCCGATCTCAATGCGAGGAGAGTAAAATGCCTGATAAATTAAAAGTCGCTGTGATTGGTGCGAGTGGCATTGGACAGCACCACGCGCGATGGCACCATTTGTCGGGGTCCCGGGTGGTGGCATTTGCGGGCACTTCGGAAGAATCGTGTGCAACAACCCGATCGCAATTGCAAGCGTATTTTGGATTTGATGGGCGCGCATATACGGATGTGGCGCACATGCTGGCGGCTGAACAGCCCGATGTGGTCGATGTTTCAAGTCCTTTTAATTTGCATAAAGAGCATGCAATTATGGCTCTGGAAAGCGGATGCCATGTGGTGTGTGAAAAGCCCTTGTGCTGGGATGTGGATAGGGATTTGGACGATATTTTGGCCGATGGACAGGCTGTGGTGCGTGCGGCAGAACAGGCGGGTAGATCACTGGTGATGTCTGCACAGTATCCCGCGGGGATTTCAATTTATCGCGATTTTTATGCGCGTGTGCGGGGGGTGTGGGGTAAGGTCGAGTCGCTTGAGATGGAGATGGAGGTGAAGGGGCGCAGGGGACCAAAGGTGCGGGAAGATATCTGGATTGATGTGGCTTCTCATCCGTTGAGTTTGGTTTTGGGGTTTTTGCCTGGGGGAGAAATTGATTGGGCAACGGTCTCATGTGCAATAGGCGAGCGGGAAAATCGCGCGCGTTTTGATGTGATTACGTCCGAAGGACGGTGCGATGTGCGGTTTGTTTTGCGCGATATCGATGAGGGGGTGCCCGCACGGCAATTTGGCGCGAATGGTTTTTTGGTGAATTGGGAGGGATTTGCCGATGATGAGGGTATTTATCGCGCGCGATTGGTGCATGGAGACGAGGCTGTGATTTGCCGCGATTTTATGCATATTTTAATCGATGAATTTGGCAAGCATGTACGCGGCGAGGGTGGGCGGGTTGTTGTTTCTGGCGCAGATGCGTTGAAGAATTTGCAATATCAAATTGCCCTGTTAAAGCTGGCGGATTGGTCTGTATGAGTGCGCGAGCAGACATTGGGGTGGTGATTACCACGCACAATTACGGGCATTATCTCGCCGCGTGTTTGGAATCGGTTTTGTCACAGACGCTTTTGCCCCGTCAGGTGTTGGTGGTTGACGATGCGAGTGAAGATAATGCGGCAGATGTAACAGCAGCTTTTTCCGATGTACAGTATTGCCGCGTCAATTTTCGCAATGGCAACCGCGCTCGAAATTTTGGTTTTTTGAAGGTTTCGACTTCTTATGTCGCGTTTTTTGATGCCGATAATGTGATGATGCCGCGCTTTCTATATGTGCTTTACAGTGCGTTGCAAGAGGTTCCCCACGCGACTTATGCTTATGGGGATCGCATTGTGTTTGCGGATGGCGATATACCGCAGGGCGAACGCGAGGTGTCTGGTCCGTTTGATGTGCGGCGATTGCGCGCCGGAAATTATATCGATCTCGCCGCGTTGATTCGAGCTGATAGATTTCCCGGATTCGACCCCGCTGTGCGCCGGTATCAGGATTGGGATTTGTGGTTGAATATTGCGCTCAAACAGGGGGGGATTGGGCAGTATGTGCCCGAGCCGTTGTTCCATTATCGCGTGCATCCGCACAGTGTAAGCCAGCGCGAAGATAGGGATAGGGCTATGTGGGGTATTCGAAGAAAATACTGTCTCGGATGGGGAGCGCTGCCCCTGCTGCGCCATTCTTTCAGGCTCTATCAATTCGCGCGGAAGACAAGGTCTCTGTGGAGAGATTGAGAGGTGAGAGAGTTCTCACACAGAGACACAAAGGCACAAAGAGGGCTGAAGACCGGATTTCTGACCGCTGCCATCTTGACATGATGCCTCACAGACGTTACTTTTTCCGGGTGTGTACATATACTTAATAAAGGCATTCAGAAAAGTGGAGATTGCCATGTCATTCGATATTGCTGCGATTGCAAATGCCGATTATATCGACGCGATGTATGAGAAATACAAACAAGACCCGAATCTGGTGGATGAAAAATGGCATGCATTTTTTGCGGGTTTTGATTTGGGGATGCAACGCGACAGCGCCGAAATGGCTCGGGATACGTCAGGTGAAAGCCAGGCTGAGGAAGATGCGATGGCGTTCCTCGATGCTTATGACACGTTGGAGGAATATACCCGTATGGATGCGAATAGGCAGCAGGGGGCTATGGCTCTGGTCAATGCCTATCGCACATGGGGGCACCTTGTCGCTGATATTGCGCCGATGAGTTATACGCGCCCACCGTATCCGCTATTGGAGTTGTCAGAATACGGCTTTACAGAAGAGGACCTGGATCAAATTGTCGGCAATGGCGGGTTCCTCGGTCCCACGGATGGTACGTTGCGCGACCTCGTTGCAAAGCTCAGGCAAACATATTGCGGTTCTGTGGCGGTAGAGTACACCGATATTCCGTATAAGAGCCAGCACGAGTGGCTGGAACAGCACATGGAGCCAATATTAAATCGGCCAAAATTCAGCGCAGAACAATGCCGAGACCTGCTGAGAAAATTGATCGAGGCCCAGGAGTTTGAACAATTTTTGCATATTAAATATATTGGGAGAAAGCGATTTTCTATTGAAGGCGGCGAAGCACTAATCCCGATGTTGCACGCGCTTATTGAAACGGGGGCTGCGTTAAATGTCGAAGAAATGGTGATGGGGATGGCGCATCGCGGCAGGCTCAATGTGCTCACGCATATTATGCAAAAGCCCTATCCGGAGATATTCAGTGAATTTGAGGGCGTTGAGGTGGGGCGCTCCGAGGGGTCGGGCGATGTAAAATACCACATGGGGTTCGCCCATGAGTATGTCACGCGCGATGGTCGCACCGTGCATTTGGGTTTGACGCCCAATCCGAGTCACCTCGAATTGGTCAATCCCGTAATTGAGGGTATTGTTTGCACAAAGCAAGAGACAAAAGGCGATGTTCAGCACGAGCATATCGTACCGCTGATTATCCACGGCGATGCGGCTTTTGCAGGGCAGGGTATTGTGCCAGAGACGATTTGCTTGTCCCATCTGGATGGCTATGATAATGGGGGTACGATTCACATTGTTGTGAATAACCAGATCGGTTTTACTGCACTGCCTCGGGAATCCCGTTTTACAGCGTATCCAACAGATGTGGCGAAGATCGTTAAGATGCCCATTTTTCACGTCAATGCGGATGACCCCGAAGCTGTGGTCCATACAGCGCGCATGGCTATGGCCTATCGCCAGGCCGTGAAAAACGATGTGATTATCGATCTGTGGTGTTATCGCCGATACGGTCACAATGAATCCGACGATCCCGCTTTTACGCAGCCCCTGCAATCTGCCGAAATCGCCGGGCATCCAACGGTTGTCGATTTGTATGCGAGGCGTTTGATTGAGCAGAATATTGCAACAGAAGATGATGTCGATGCTATGGAGCGGGCTGCGCGCGAGAAACTCGAGGCGGCATTCGTCGATGCAAAAAATCAAAAGACAAAACCGCGCGAGCCGACATTTGGGGGTGTGTGGAAGGGGTTTGGAAAGGCGGGCGCAGATCGCACGGCAAAAACCGCGGTGAGCAGAAAAAAATTGATTGATATTGCCCAAAAGGCGACAACGGTGCCCGAGGGATTTCATGCCTATCGCAAATTGGTGCGCCAGCTCGATTACCGCATGCAAATGGTCCGCGGCAAGGTGGGTATGGACTGGGGCTGCGCGGAGATGCTTGCGTTTGGCAGTTTGTTGGTCGATGGGTTTCCGGTGCGATTGGCCGGGCAAGATTCTCAGCGGGGTACATTTAGCCATCGGCAAGCGGTGTGGCACGATATCGAAAATGGCGCGATTTATTCACCGCTGAATCACCTATCGAATGGTCAGGGAGGATTCAGGGTTTACAATACCATGCTTTCTGAATTGGCGGTGCTGGGCTTTGAGTTTGGCGTGAGTTATGCCAATCCCAATAAATTGACGATCTGGGAAGCTCAGTTTGGCGATTTTGCCAATGGCGCGCAGATGATTATCGATCAGTTTATTTCCAGTTCTGAGGCCAAATGGCATAAGATGAGCGGGCTGGTGATGCTGTTGCCGCACGGGTTTGAGGGCCAGGGACCAGAGCATTCGAGCGCGCGGTTAGAGCGATTTCAGGCACTGTGTGCCGAAGACAATATGCAGGTGGGTTGTCCCACGTTGCCCGCACAGTATTTTCATTTGCTGCGCCGCCAGATGTTGCGCACATTTCGCAAGCCCCTCATTTTGATGATGCCAAAGAGTTTGTTGCGGCACAAAGGATCGACTTCGACGCTCGAGGATTTGTCCGAGGGTGCGTTTTATCCCGTTTTAGACGATCCAGCACAGCCCGACCCCAGCGGGGTGAAGCGCATTGTTTTTTGCACGGGAAAGGTCTTTTTCGATCTCAAAGAGGGGCGAGATAAAAAGGGCGAAGAACGGCTCGCACTGGTGCGGATTGAGGAACACTATCCCTTTCCGTGGGACGAGGTGGGTGCTGTGCTCAAAAAATACGGTGATGCGGATATTTTCTGGGGGCAAGAAGAGCCGCAAAACATGGGTAGTTGGGATTTTATGGAGCCAAAACTTCGCAGGTTGCTCGATAATAAAGAGCCAGTGCGCTATCTGGGACGAAAGCCTACGGCTGCAACGGCCACGGGTATTCAGTCGGTGCATTTGGCCGAACAGCAAGAGATCGTGGAAACGGCTCTGGATTTTTCTTAAGGAGGCGCGTACATGCCTGTTGATGTGGTTTTGCCCGAATTGGGGGAGTCAGTGACCGACGCCATTCTGGTCGAGTGGTTGAAATCGGATGGCGAGGCGGTGGCGGTAGATGAACCTCTTGCGGTTATTGAAACGGATAAAGCCGATGTCGAATTGCCCGCGCCTTCGGCGGGCGTGCTGCATACATTGAGGGCCGATGGCGATACGATTGAGGTCGGCGAGACTATTGCCACAATTGATGAGGACGGCAAGGTCGTCACAAAGGCCCCAGCACCGGAGGAGGCCGATGGTTTGAGTCCGGCTGTGCGCCGATTGGTGACAGAGCACGACCTCGATCCCGCGGCGATTACGGGTACGGGAAAAGACGGGCGATTGACAAAAGAAGATGTGCTGTCGTACCTCGATTCGGTGGCAGATCCGCCCGTTTCTGAACCAGAAGCTCCTGCACCACCTCCTGCGCCCGCTGCTTCGGGCGATGGCGAGCGGCGCGAACCGATGAGTCAACTTCGCACGCGCATTGCCGAGCGTCTGGTTTCTGCACAGCAGACAGCGGCGATGTTGACGACGTTTAATGAAGTGGATATGAGCGGTATTTTTGATTTGCGCGCGAAATACAAAGAGATGTTCGCAGATGTACACGGCATATCTCTGGGTCTGATGTCCTTTTTTGTTCGCGCCTGTGTTATTGCTTTGCAGGAATATCCCGATGTTAATGCCAGTATCGATGGTTCTGATATTGTCTATCGCGATTATGTCAATATGGGTATTGCTGTGGGTACAGACCGCGGTCTTGTCGTGCCTGTTTTGAAGTCGGCAGAGCGCATGTCTTTTGCTACTATTGAGTCCGAAATTAAGCGCGTGGCTCTCTCTGCACGAGAAGGCAAGTTAGGTTTGGATGAGTTGAGCGGGGGCACGTTTACTATTACCAATGGTGGGGTGTTTGGGTCGCTGTTGTCAACGCCTATTCTCAATCCGCCACAGACGGGTATTTTGGGCATGCACGCGATTCAGAATCGGCCTGTCGCGGTGGGGGATGAGGTGGTTGTTCGCCCGATGATGTATCTGGCATTGACTTATGATCACCGCCTGATTGATGGCCAAACTTCGGTTACATTTCTCGTTCGCGTAAAAGACCTGCTCGAAGACCCCGCACGTATGATGCTGGAAGTGTAAAGGCAGGTGAAATGTGAAAGATGAGAGGGCCTCACACGAAGACACGGGCGGTGTACAACTGGCCGCATCTCAGGCCAGTTCACACACAAAGATACAAGACGGGAAAGGTGAGAGGAGTATATCGTGGCAGATAATACATTCGATCTCATTGTTATCGGTGCTGGACCGGGGGGGTATGTCGCTGCGATTCGGGCGGCGCAATTGGGCATGCGCGTGGCATGTGTTGAGAAACAGGCATTGGGTGGTACCTGTCTGAATGTGGGTTGTATCCCGAGTAAAGCCCTTTTGGAGTCGAGTGAGTTGTTTCACCAGGCAGAGTCTTCGTTGGGTATTCACGGTGTGAAGACCGGTGGTGTGGAACTGGATTTGAAGGGTATGATGAAGCGCAAGTCCAGTATTGTGCGAAGAATGACGGGCGGTATTCGCGGTCTGTTTCGGAAGAATAAGGTGACGCATATTTCGGGGCTGGGGCGGTTGGCTGGCGATGGAAAGGTCGATGTCGGCGGGGATATTTATTCGGCAGAACGCATTTTGATCGCTACGGGCAGTTCTGCTATTGAGTTGCCCAATTTGTCTTTTGATGGCGAGTATGTGATCAGTTCGACCGAGGCGTTGGCACTGGACGAGGTGCCCGAAAAGATGATTGTTATTGGCGCGGGTGCGATCGGTCTCGAGCTGGGGTCGGTGTGGCATCGCCTGGGTGCAGAGGTGCATGTGGTTGAATTTTTGGATGGGATTACGCCGACGATGGACCGAGAATTGTCCCTCGGTTTGCAGAAGGTGCTGGAAAAACAGGGGCTGAAGTTTTCGTTTGAGACGCGCGCGGAGTCGGCCGAGGTTCGCGATGGCAAAGTGGTTGTGACTCTCGCACAGGGCGATGAGACGACTTCTGAGACGTGTGACCGGTTGTTGGTCGCTGTTGGGCGAAAACCAAATACCGATGGGCTGGGTGGCGAAGATGTGGGATTGGAGATGGATGACAAAGGGCGCGTTCTGGTCAATGAGGCGTTTGAGTCAAATTTGTCCGGTGTCTATGCGATTGGCGATGTGATTCCCGGTCCGATGCTGGCGCACAAGGCAGAGGAAGAGGGGGTGGCTGCGGTGGAATGTATGGTGGGAAAGGCGGGGCATGTGAATTATGGCGCGATTCCCAATGTGGTGTACACGCATCCAGAACTGGCATCGGTGGGGCTGACAGAGGAGCAGGTTGTGGCGGATAACATTCCCTACAAGGTGGGCAAGTTTCCAATAGCTGCCAATGGTCGCGCGCATACGCTACAGGCGGTGGATGGAGAGGTGAAGATTATTGCCCACGAGAAGACGGATCGCGTTATGGGTATTCACATTTTGGCCGCCCGTGCGTCCGATATGCTCGCGGAAGGGGTTCTGGCAATGGAATTTTCTGCGAGTGCAGAGGATATTGCGCGAACAATGCACGCGCATCCCACACTTCCTGAGGCACTGAAGGAGGCGGCGTTGAATGTGGAAAATGAGGCGATTCACATTTGAGAAAACTTGACATTGGCTGTTTATATATGTAGCTTTAAAAAATATCACCTTTAAAGGTTTAATCTAATGACATCCTCTGACACGCATACATCTATCGCTCACCATACTATGATCGTTTTACTGGTGAGAAAAGCCGCGTCCTGAAGACGGGTTTTAGGGGATAGGTGTGTCTATGCGTGAAAGAAGAGACTTTGCCTGATTCGTTCATAAAACAAATAAAATGAACGGTTTAGGCTTGATCGTAGTTTGTTTTCTAAGGCTGTGGCACACATTGTGACCACAGCCTTTTTTTTTTTTTGAAAGTGCGACCAATGACCATTTTGGAATTACATCATATTGCAATGGCTTACGGTGCTCAGGATGTGCTGATCGATGTGTCTTTTAAGATCAATAAAGGCGAAAAGGTTGGTTTAATTGGTGACAATGGCTGTGGAAAGACCACCATTTTGAAACTGATTGCAGGTATTGAAACACCCGTTTCTGGCACTGTGAGTAAGGTAAAAGGCATATCTACGGGGTATCTCGCGCAGCACCTGAAATTTCAGGCGGGAAGGCGTGTTGAAGAAGAAATCGCCTCGGTATTTGAAGCAGTCAATCAGATGCAACGCAAAATGCGCAAACTGGAAGCGCAGATGGCAAATGGTGCGTCCGATCAGATTAACGCGGTGATGGAACAGTATGGGCGCTTACAGGAGGCTTTTGAGCGGGCAGATGGCTATGCTCGTCAGGCAAAAATTGATGCGGTCATAGATGGACTGGGTATAGGGGCCTGGCGGGACCAATCTGTCGATGTATTGAGTGGCGGCGAAAAGAATCTGGTGGGATTGGCAAAAATTCTGCTGGGTGAGCCAGACTTGCTGTTGCTGGACGAACCGGGCAATCACCTCGATTTTGAAGGATTGGCCTGGTTAGAGGCATTTTTGCAAAATTTGGATCGAACGGTGATTCTGGTATCACACGATCGCTATATGCTGGACCGGGTTGTGAATCGGACCGTGGAAGTTGAAGATGGAAAAGCCAGCACATATATGGGCAATTATTCGGCCTACCGCGCAGAAAAAATGCGTCAGTTGCTCTTGCAGAAAGCGGCATACGACAACCAGCAGAAGGAAATTCAACGACTGGAGGATATGATCAAGCGTTTTGAATTGTGGGGTGGAGAAAAAAATATACGGCGTGCGAGAAACAAGGGAAAAATGTTGGACCGCATAGACCGGATCCATCGACCAGTCATGGATCGCCAGCGCATTGATCCCGCATTTGGCGCAATTCAGGGCAGTGGAAAAATTGCCTTAGAGTTGCGAAAGTACGGGTGCAAGGCAGGTAAGCGCACGCTGTTTCGAGATGTTGATTTGCTGGTGCAATCGGGCGAGCGCGTCGGATTGGTCGGGGATAATGGGACAGGCAAATCTATGCTCTTTAAGGATATTGTTGCCGAGGGTGCCTGGGAACATCCCACAATGCGAATCGGTCCACGCATTCAATTGGGATATTACGCACAAGAACACGAGACCTTAAATGACAACCGAACCATTCTCGAAGAGATCTGTTTGTCGGGTGAGTTGAACCGCGATCAGGGAGGTGGGGTGCTGTCCAGGTTTTTATTTGGATGGCGCGATCTGGACAAAAAAGTCGGCAATTTAAGCGGTGGGGAAAAAAGCCGCGTTCAGTTGGCCTGTTTGATGGTGTCTGGGGCCAATATGTTGCTATTGGATGAGCCAACCAATCATCTGGATATCGCATCCCGCGAGCAGGTGGAAGATGCTCTTGAAGACTTTGACGGTACACTCATAGTGATTTCACACGATCGCTATTTCCTCGATAAAATTGCCGAGCGGGTGATTGAAGTGCGCGACATGAATTTGGAATCCCATGCAGGCAATTTCTCAGATTTTTGGGCAAAATGGAGATCGAGTAAAACGCCGGATGGAGAGATCCATTCTGAGGTTGAAAAACAAATCGAGGCGTTGGAAGATGAGAAATTGCGACTGGAACGGGGGATGGCATCGGCTTTTGAAAAACGAGATTTCAAACGAGGAGACCGCCTCAGCCGTCGATTGCGTCTGGTGGAACAGCAGATTGAAAACCTCTACGACGCTTTGTAAGTTATATTGTCAACATTACAACAAAGCACCGCAACAGATTTGTTGCGGTGCTTTTGTTTTTAAACTGTCTTGCCTCGTTTATTCCAGATCTCTGAGGGGTATTGAAAGGGCGTCTCGAAGGATTTTGCCGGGTTTGAATCCGACTTTGCGTCGCGCAGGTACATAGACTTCTTCGCCCGTTCGGGGATTGCGTGCGCGAGGACGGGCATTGGTGCGTTTGACTTCCCAGCTTCCAAAGCCTCGAATTTCGATTCGTTCACCTTCGACGATGGCCTCTGCAAGAGTTTCAAAGAGTACATCTACGGCTTGTTTCGCCATCGTGTTTTTACAATCTATTTCATCTGCAAGTATCTTTGCCAGGTCTGCTTTGGTGATGGTTTGCACTCGCTACCCTCCACAAAAAATATCAAATACACTGAATAGTTTGCTAAAAACAAGGCAGAGTATCAAGAAAATAATGAAGTGACTATTCACAAAAAAACGGCGACCTCGCCGGATGGCCACCGCGATGATTTATGGTGGGCGCACAGGGACTCGAACCCCGGACCAACGGATTATGAGTCCGTCGCTCTAACCAACTGAGCTATGCGCCCCAAAATTTAGTTTTGCTAATCCAACCTGAAAAGCAAAGATAAGGAACAGCGATAAGTTGTGCAACCGAAAATTGGATACCTTATAAAAGTTATTTTGGCTCAGCCATTGCTTTGCGCTGGGCGGTGAGGTGGCGATGTTTTTCCAGTGTGGCACGCAGGTCGTCGGAAGAAAGCGGTTGGCGCAATTGCTTTTCGAGTAGTTCGATTTCGCTTTCGAGACTTTTGAGCTGAAACTTGTGAATATAATCTCGAATGGGAATATCGATATTGGGATTCTCAATGCCAATTTCCAGAGATAGGTCGGTCAATATGCGGCTCAGGCGATCATCGTTGCACTGATTGATGAGGTGCGCGGTTTCAATGGATTGTTTCTGCTGTCGGTTTTGGGCAATCATAGTAGCGATTTGTCGATAAGCACTATTTGTGAAGTTGTCGGGAGAAATTTGATTGAATACGCTATCGGCGGTTTCGGGATGTTGCATCAGGAAGGTGAGCAGTTCGCGCTCAGAACGGGGCCGCGTATCATAAGGTTCTGGTTCTGGTTGTCCATTTTGCGGTCTTGTGGTGCGGCGTTGTGTTTGAACAATGCTGATGAGGGTTTTTTCATCTATTTCCATTTTTTCGGCGATAGCTTTAATGAGAAATCGTTTGCGCGTATTGTCTTTGATGCCCCCAACGAGTTCGGCCAATGCGTGTGCTGTTCGGGTTTTGCCATCTACAGTTGAAAGGTCGTCGCGTTGGGCAAATTGTTCCATGAGAAAGTCGATGACGGGGACGGCGTTTTCGGTGAGGCGCAGAAAGCCATCGGGTCCATGGGCGCGCACGTAGCTGTCGGGGTCGTGGTCTTCAGGCAGGGTGACAACGCCAACTCCGAGACCCACTTCAAGCGGTGATACGATCCCCCGCATCTCCATCTCGAATTGGTCTGGTCGGCGTTTTGTTGTGAGGTCTACTTCAGACAGCGATTCTATCCCCCGCATTGCCGCGGTTGCACCGGCGGTGTCGCCGTCAAAGATGAGTATGATTTTAGGCGCGTAACGACTGAGCAGGCGCGCGTGGTCGGTTGTGAGTGCTGTGCCAGAGGATGCGACCGCGTTTTCAATGTTATATTGTGCAAGGGCAATGAGGTCCATATAACCTTCTACGACGAGTGCTGTTCCCGCGTCGCGAATGGCATCTCTATTGCGCCACAAGCCGTACAGGGTGGCACTTTTGTTGTACACAGGGGTTTCCGGCGAGTTGATGTATTTGGCTTGTTCGTTGGGGTCGAGGGCGCGCGCGCCGAAGGCGACGGGGCGACCTGTGGCGGCGTGAATGGGGAAGGTGATGCGATTGCGAAAGCGGTCGTAAAAACCGTCTCCTGTTTGCCTTTGTGAGACCAGACCGGCGCGTTCGAGTATTTGCGGAGAGAATCCACGGCGGATGGCGACTTGCAAGAAGCCATCCCATTGATCGGGCGCGTAACCGAGGGAAAAGGCGTCGATTACATCGCGGTTTATGCCGCGATTTTCGAGGTAGGCCATGGCATCGGCGGCTTTCTCGTCTTGTGTGAGCAGGTGGTGAAAATATTTGACCGCGAGTTCATTGGCGCGGTAGAGTTGGTCAAAGACTTCCTGCTGGTCCGGGTCTGCGGGTTTTGCATCGGGCAGAGCTATGCCCGCGCGATCGGCGAGTTGGCGGACGGCTTCGATAAAGCTGATATTTTCTATGTCGCGCAGAAATGTAAAGCTGTTGCCGCCCGCACCGCAGGCAAAACACTTGTAGATCTGTTTTTCTTGCGAGACGTTTAAGGAGGGTGTGGAATCGTCGTGGAAGGGACACAGGCCGACAAAGCTTTTGCCCCGGCGGGTCAGTGCAACGTGATCGCCCACGACATCGACGATGTCAATGGACAGGCGCACTTGATCGATGACAGTTTCTGGAATGCGCGGCATGTAAGGAACTCCCCGGGGAGAGGAGGCTGTAAATAGGTGTTGTAAGCTAATTTTAAGCTGGCTCAACCCAATCGCCACCGGCGCGTATCAGGTCAATCAGTTCGTCAACCGCACCTTTTGTGGGGATATTGCGTTTGACGATGTCTTTGCCCTTGTAGAGCGTGATTTTGCCAGGACCACTGCCTACATAACCGTAATCGGCGTCGGCCATTTCACCGGGGCCGTTGACAATGCAGCCCATAATGCCAATTTTGACGCCTTTGAGGTGGTTGGTGTGGCTTCGAATCAGGGCGGTGGTTTCCTGCAGGTCGAACAGGGTGCGACCACACGAAGGGCAGGATATGTATTCGGTTTTGGATATGCGGGTGCGCGTGGCTTGCAAGATGCCAAAGGCCGTGCGGGTGAGGGTGTGGTCGTCTATTTGATCGGATGCTTCGAGCCACAAGCCATCGCCGAGGCCATCGACGAGCAGTCCGCCACAGTCTGTGGCGGCGTAGAGCATGAAGGCGTCATTGGCTGAGTACATTTTTGCGCTATACGTTCGGCGGATGACTACGGGTATGTCGCAATGTCGATCTGCAATCAGACAGAATGCGCGGCGCAGTTCGGGCATGGCGTGGGTGTTGTGGGTTTGCAGGGCGAGCACGGCATAAGGATCGGCCTTGAGCGCGCAGATAAGCGGTGCATCGAGTTCGGCGAGTTCGGCACAGATAAAGGTGATGCGGTCGGATGTGTGATTGGCTTGCAAGTATGCAGTTGCAGAAAAAATCGGGTATGCGGCGGATGTGGGCGACCAAACCCGGGCATTTTGAATGATGCCAAGTGTGCCCGGCAATTCAAAGTCCAGGGTGCGATCACCGATGTTAATAAAGTCAACGGCCATATCGGCGATATGCCATTTGTCGAGTGCAGCGTCATACGAATACCCAAAAGGTTGCAGGGATTCGGGGGTGATAGTGCCCTGTGGGGTGGCAATGACGATTGGGACACTCGGTTTGCCGATTTTTTCAACCTGTCGCGTTGTGCGGCGCGTGTACGAAAATGGATCGATATGAGGTGTTTGAATTTCCGGTATTGGGGCGTGATCGCTTCGGTTGCAATAGCGGGCGACCAGTGTTTGCGCCACGGGGATTTCAGCTTCGGGTTCTTCGGTGAGGGAGACGCGAATGGTATCGCCCAGGCCGTCTTCGAGCAACGCGCCTATGCCCACGGCCGATTTGATGCGTCCGTCTTCGCCATCGCCGGCTTCTGTGACCCCCAGATGGAGCGGGTAGTTCATGCCTTCGACCATCATTTTGTGTACGAGCAGGCGGTAGGCTTGAACCATAATTTGCGGATTGCTGGCTTTCATGGAAAACACGATGTCGTGATAGTCGAGGTCACTGCATATCCGCGCAAATTCGAGTGCGGATTCGACCATGCCGAGTGGGGTGTCGCCAAACCTGCTCATGATGCGGTCTGAGAGCGATCCGTGGTTGGTGCCAATCCGCATGGCTGTGCCGTATTCTTTGCAGATTTTGACCAGTGGCGCGAATCTGTCGCGGATGCGGTGCAGTTCTTCGGCGTATTGTGCATCGGTGTATTCGATGATCTGGAATTTTTTTTTGTCGGCATAATTGCCGGGATTCACGCGCACTTTTTCCACAATTCGGGCGGCGATTTCAGCGGCATTGGGGGTGTAGTGAATATCGGCTATCAGTGGGGTGTGGTAGCCCGCGGCTCTGAGTTTTTTTTGGATGTTTTCGAGGTTGCGGGCTTCGTTTTGGCTGGGTGCTGTTATGCGCACGTATTCACATCCGGCGCGGATCATGCGGATGGACTGGGCAACCGTGCCATCGGTGTCCATGGTATCGGTTGTGGTCATTGACTGCACGCGAATGGGATTGTCGCCGCCGAGTGGCACGCCCCCGATATCGACTTCGCGGGTTTTGAAGCGGGCGTATTCCGTGAGCGAATTGCAATATTTGCCCGGGGAAACGAGCAGGTCGTTGGTTATAGACATTGGTCGTTTTGGTGAATGTGAATAATGGTCCATGTAGGTGCGGGTTTAAAACCCGCACCTACTTAGATTTCTCAAGCATTTCGTTGATTTTTTTTCGCGCTTCACCGGCTTCTTTGTTTAGCTTTTCGATAAGAGGAGGCGTTTTTTCGATCTGAATGCCCAGTGTTTCGAGCAGGGTTTTTACGTCGGGGAACATGGCCTGTACACCATCGGCAATCACCCGAGCGGATTTTTGAAGCGGTGCTCCTAAGGCGGAGTTGTCGATGAATTCGGGCACGCGGCTGTGGATGGGCTTTGCATGTAAAAATATGGCGATCAAACCTAAAATCAATGCGCCTTGAACCAATCCCAGAGCAATGCCGCCAAATGCGTCAATCGCGCCGAGGGGCGAGGCACGCAGCATTCCGTGAAGGGTGCGGCCCAGGAAATAGCAGGCAGCTAATACAGCCGCAAATATCACAAAGAACCCGATTAGCGCGGTGCCCGTGCCGAGGTCTTCTGTTGTATCGAACAAAGCGCGTGCTGTTGTTTCGCCATAAGTGAGGGCAAAACCATAGGCCAATATCACACTGAGCAGCATGATGAGGCTTTGTACCAGCCCAATTTGCCATCCTTTTCGAGCGAACCAGAAGAGGCCGAGGGCAAAAATGAGATCGACGATGTTCATTTGAAGTGCAAAATGGGAATGGATAAAAAAAAAGCGATAGCCACCCTGAGTGATTATCGCTTAATTAAATAATTGCGAAAGACTTAGCGGGTGTATTGCTGATCCAATTTGATCCGCTTGCGTCTTGCAGCGGCAATTTTGCGTTTCCGACGTTCACTCGGTTTTTCAAAGTGTTGATTTTTCTTCATGTCGGAAATAACACCGGCTTTTTCGCAGGCCTTTTTGAACCGCTTGAGTGCTCTTTCGAACGGTTCGTCGTCACGTACGAGGACACCAGGCATGCTGGGACTCACCCCTTTCTTTGGAGAATGTAATGAATTATCAAAACGAATTTCAATTTATATAACATATAAAATGTCCCGCACTTTTGCAACCCGTTTTTCCCATGTCGTCCAACTCAGAATTTGCTCGCTACAAAAAACGTCTTTGTTCATTTCAAGGCGTGTTTTATTTTTAATGCGGAAATTGTGGGACTTTGGTTTTGAATGGGAACTCAAAAAAGTGTCGGGCGTTTTGGATGAGGAGGAAGGAACACCAGCCGGAGGGGCGAATGCAGTTAACAAATAAAAATAAGATCGACGACAAGCTCAGGACCCTGAGCTTACGCCTATCCAGTCAGAGTTTTTTAACGGCTTATTTTTTTCTTTTGGCGGTCATTATTGTCATTGTATTCCTCATTTATACACAGCTCTATGTGGTACAACCCATGCGGCAAGAAGCCAGGCGTATGGGAGAGTTCTACGCTTTTATGCATGGTGTGGCTACGTTGGACACCATTGAGGTCAAGGGATTTTATAAGGATGTCATTTTTGATACTGTCCAAAATCCCAATTTTCCGGTCGTAATCACAGACGAACAGGGTATTCCCCGATACTGGAAAGCGGTTGGCATTCCCTTTGATGACCACAGTCCGGAAACTCTGGGCAAGGTGATGGACAAAGCTTACGCGCTCGACCGGGAAAATGACCCGTTGCCGTTTGAATGGCCCGGGACAGAATGGGGCCCGGATAAAAAACCTATCAACAAGGAACCGGAAATCTGGGAGTTGCACTGGGGCGCGTCTGCGCTGGAGAAGCGTTTGAACTGGTTGCCCTGGGTCGCTTTTGGGGTGACAATTGTATTTACTGGAGGTGGATATCTCGGATTTCAGTATATTAAGAACAGAGAACAGCGATCTATCTGGGTGGGGATGGCGCGAGAAACAGCCCATCAGTTGGGAACGCCGCTGTCTTCTCTGTATGGTTGGTTGGCATTGTTGAAGGACGAGTTGGATGCGCAGGGGGATAGAGAGAGTAGTCAAAGGCTGAAAAATATTCTGGAAGAAATGGATCGGGATACGATTCGATTGGACAAGATTGCTTCTCGCTTTAGTCTGATTGGTTCCACGCCTGAATTGCGATTGGATCAGGTGCGCGATGTGGTAGCTGAAACAGCGGGTTATTTGCGTGCGCGCTTGCCGGAGAATGTGCAAATTGTCGAGGAACTGGACGATGTACCAGTTATTCCGCTCAATCGAGAACTTTTGGGATGGGCGTTTGAAAATCTCTTCAGAAATGCCGCCGATGCGATGGAAGGCCGAGGGGGTCGCATCGATGTCTCGTCGCGTGTGGAGGAACACCGGGTGGTTATTGAGGTGCGCGATACGGGAAAAGGCATGTCTTCGCATATGTTTAAGCAAGTTTTTTTGCCGGGTACCAGTACCAAGAAACGCGGGTGGGGGCTTGGTCTGGCATTTGTGAAACGCATTGTGGAAGACTATCACAGCGGAAAAGTATATATCAAAGAAAGTGCGCCAGGTCAGGGTACGACATTTGTCGTCTTGCTGCCTTTGTCTCCGGCAGATTTAGATGACTCATAATCCTTTATCAATCAACAAAAGAGGTGCATGTGAACCAAACGCAAGAAGCCAAGCAGATTTTGTGGGCAGATGACGAGATTGATTTGTTGCGACCCCATCAAATTTTTCTCAAAGACCGGGGGTATGATATAACGCCTGTGACCAATGGCGACGATGCTATTGCCATGATTCAGAAACGCGGATTTGATGCGGTATTGCTCGATGAGATGATGGCTGGACGAGATGGGTTGTCAACTCTGGCGGCGATTAAGGATATCAATCCGCATATTCCGGTTATTATGATTACAAAAAACGAAGAAGAACGGTTGATGGAACAGGCCATTGGACAGCGGATTGACGATTATTTGACCAAACCCGTGAATCCGAGTCAGATTTTGCTGGCGTGCAAAAAATTGCTCGATACACGTCAAATTCAAAAAGACCGCATGGGTCTGGACTATGCGGCTGCATCCAACAGGTTGCGCGAGTCTCTCATACTGGCGGAGTCATGGCGAGATTGGATCGATCTCCATGTGCGCCTGTCTGAGTGGGATTTGGAATTGGACCGCTTTTACGATCCGGGCTTGCGCACCATGCACGACGATTTGCGCCGTGCATGCAATTTGGCGTTTGGCAAGTTTATCGAGGATAATTACAGCCAATGGGTGCAAGACGAAGAAGATTCACCCACGCTTTCTGTGGATATTGTATCCGAATTTGTCGCGCCCTGTGTGCAAGATGGGCAACAGGTGTTTTTTGTGGTGGTCGATTGTATGCGATTGGATCACTGGCTTGCCATTTTGCCGTTGTTGTCCGATATTTTCGATATTGAACAACACTACCATTACTCTATTTTGCCCACTGCGACGCCGTATTCTCGCAATGCTATTTTTAGCGGTCTTTTTCCCATTGATCTCGCGGTATTGTACCCCGATGAGTGGCAGGTCGCGCGTGACGACGACATGAGTCGCAACCGACACGAACATCAGTTGCTCGATCAACAACTCGCAGAAATTGATCCAAAATTGGATTTGGATACGCGCTACGTCAAAATACTGGATATTGCAGAGGGCAACAGGCTGGCGAAGAAGGTGCATTCTTACCGGTCTTTTCCGCTTATGGCAGTGGTGGTCAATTTTCTGGATATGCTCACGCACGGCCGTTCCGAATCCGAATTGTTGCAGGAAATGGCGCCCAATGAGCCTGCTTATCGGTCTTTGACGCGGTCGTGGTTTTCGCATTCTTCTCTTTTTGAGATGTTGCGCAAGCTGTCCGAGACCGACTCGACAGTGGTATTGACGACAGATCACGGCTGTATGCTGAGTAGTCGGGCTTCTCTGGCTTATGGCAATCGGGATACTTCGACGGGGATTCGCTTCAAATACGGCAAAAATTTGCGATGCGATAACCGTCACGCGATGCATATTCGAGATCCCAAGGCTTTTGGCCTGCCGAGTGTGGGGCAAGGGACTAATTACATTATTTGTAGGGAAGATTACTTTTTTGTGTATCCCACCAATTTCAATGAGTACCAGGCCAAATACGCCAATAGTTTTCAACACGGGGGGATCTCCCTCGAAGAGTGTATTTTGCCGGTTGCTATTATGCGCGGAAAATAATCGGGCACTATGTCAAATAGAACGATCACACGGGTATCTTCGTCACCCGATCAAACACATCGGTTTGGACGCGATCTCGCGGCCCGGCTCGAACCGGGCGATTGCGTTGCTCTGACAGGAGATTTGGGCAGTGGCAAAACCTGTTTTGTACAGGGTGTTTGCGCGGGTTTGAATGTGACCGATTATGTGACGAGTCCGACTTTTGTAATCGTTAACGAATACGCGGGGGTTTCGCCCGATGGAAAGCCGATCCCGGTGTATCACTTTGATCTTTATCGGTTGGGCAGTCCCGACGAACTCTATGAGATTGGGTGCGATGATTTATTTTATGGCGAGGGTGTGTGTTTGATTGAGTGGGCAGATTTGGGGGGCGATTTGATTCCCGACCATGCTATTGATGTGCATTTTTCCCATGCGGGGGAGATGGTTCGGAACCTGATGATCTCGACCAGGACGAGGTTGTACACCGCTTCAGAGGGATGACGTGTTGAAAAAAAGATATAATCGCAGAACCATTTGGATGTGCCGGTTTCTGCACGGTACGCTTGCCATGTGCGTTTACGTTATGGCGTTTGTACCGGTTTGGGCACAGCAAGACTTGCAGCCGCGGCAATTGGTTGAAGCCCCCACGGCGGGTTTGTTGCCCAGTCGCAGTTTGGGGTTGGATCTTCGGTTTTATGGAGACGATGGCATTTTGGGCGGTGTATCGGTCGGTTTGTTCAGCCGGGGTATGGTTGGGGTGTCTTTTGGCGGTAGCGATCTTTTGGGCAACGAGGCGGTGAATTTAAACCCGCGGGTCGAATTTTCAGGCCGCCTGCGGGTGATTGAAGAGGGATATACAATCCCGGCTCTGGCAGTGGGTTATACATCGCAGGGATACGGGATGTTCGATGATGAGTTGAAGCGCTATACCCGCAAGTCCAAGGGTATTTATCTCGTTGCCAGCAAAAATTTCAGGTTGCCTCTGGGGCATACGGGTCTTCACGTTGGCGCGAACCGAAGTTTTGAAGACGGCGATGGCGATAGTGATTTTACGGGTTATATCGGGGTAGATACAGGGCTTGGGAAATATGTGGTGGCTGTGGCGGAATACGATTTTGGGTTGAACGATAACTCGGACAATAGCCTGGGTTCTGGAAAGGGATTTTTAAATGCCGGTATCAGATGGACGCTGTCTGGGACATTTGCTCTGGAATTTGATTTGAAGAATATTTTCCGCAATGGCATGCAAAATCCACATCCCGACCGGGAACTTCGCATTGCGTATTTTGGGAAATTTTGATTTTTAGTGCGTTTTACCATCCCTCTCTCATCCACTCAAACATTTTGTAGTGGTTGCCATCCATTCCCATTGCGTTATAAGTTTTTTGCGCCCGTTCATTTTCCCGCTCGACATAAAGCCTGAGTCCGCGCAAGTCGGCAGATTGTTCGACTGTGGTTTTTAAGTTTTCGTACATCATCCGAAAAATGCCACGCCGCCGTGCGCTGGGAATCACATAGACCGAGTGAATCCACAATACTGTTCCGTTGCGCCAGTCGCTCCATTCGGGGACGGTGAGCAAGCAGCCGACGACTTTATTGTCTAACTCGGCGATCCAATACGCCCCCTTGTGCGGGTCGTCAAAAACGGCGTGTACGCCTTTTTCAACTGTTGGGCGATCCAGTGCAAAGTCTTCTGTTTCTTTTGCCATCCGGATTTGAAAATCTATGATATTGGATGCGTCTTTTCGTCGCCCCCGACGAATCTCAATCATAATCCCTTCTTCCATTTGCGATATAGCGCGAATGTTTCTTCATCTGGCGGATAGTATTTGCCCGGGGAGAGATTTTCAGTGTCCAGGCGCCTTCTGATCCATTCTTCGAGGTCGTCGTATTCTATCGCTTTTTGAGCCATTTCCGGCGCGACTTTGCGCGGGATGACCACCACGCCGTCGTCGTCGGCTACGATGTAGTCTCCCGGTCTGACGAGGACGCCATCGACCTGTACCCAATCATTGGTCGAATATGGCGTTCCAACGCGGGTGCCGAGGTTTGATGTTTTGCCATATCCCCACAACATGATGCCATAGTCTTTGACGGTGTGCATGTCGCGGATGCCGCCATCGCAGATCAGACCATCTACTCCTCGCTGTTTTAAGCGAAGAAATTTGATGTCTCCGCCAATGGACATCAATTTGGTGCGCATGGATTCCATGACGATGACGTCGCCTGGCCCGGCGAGTTCAAAAGCGGCGTATTCAGGGGATTCTTCGCCGTCCGGTTTTTCTTCGTCGGCGTCGGGGCGCGAGGGCACAAAGCGCACGGTGACTGCTCTGGCGACCAATCGCTCCCCGGGGTTCATGGTTTGCAGATTGGGCATATACGTGTACCGCGCGTCATACCCATTGCGCGCGAGCACATCGACCACAGCGGTTGTGTTCACGCGCTTGAGTGCTTCTCGCGTCGCTTTGTCCAGTACGTGATCGGGGGTGGGTTGTACGATTGCCATATATTCTCCTGTTTTTGTTCTATTTGCTCTCGTTTTCGACTGCCTGGATCAATGCGATGATGTACCCAAATTGGAATGCCCAGGCCTGGGTCACGCGGCTCGAGACGCCTTCGGGGGCTGTGTCGTCGGGATGGCGGGGGGCGTGGTCGGGCATGAGCATGTACGAATAGCCTGCCTGGTGTAAAGCTTTTACAATCTCGTACATGTTGACGTCGCCTTCATCTGGCCAGGTCTCGCAAAAGTCGTGCAGGCCTCCGCGGATGTTTCTGAAGTGTACGTTGAAGATTTTTTTTCTTTCTGCGAAATATTTTATGATGGGCGGGAGTTCTTCGGCTGGATTTTCCAATCCTTCGGCGGCCACGCCGCAGCAGAAATTGAATCCGTGATAGGGGCTGTCAACCAGTTCGCTGAATCGCTTCAGGCCCTCAAATACGGGATAATTCCACTTTTCCACGCCGTTTAGCACGGGTGCTGGCGGGTCGTTGAGGTGGCACGCCATCTGGATTTTGTATTCTTCGGCGACGGGTATTACGCGTTCGAGAAAATACGCTGCCCGTTCAAAAGCCTCTTCCCGGCTCACGCGACCGATTTCGGTGAGGGTGTCGTTGTCGTATTCAGAGAGGACAAAAGAGCTGTACGTTGTCCCGCCGCGACCCGGCCTGCGTCCGGTGCGCTGTACAAGGCCGCCCGAAGGGGCGCGCAAGACGCAGAAGTTGTAGTTCAGACCGCGCAGTCCGGCTTTGTGCGCGTTTTCGATGTATTGACAGAACAGGTCGATGTCTTTGTCGCGTTGCGGATCCTTTGCCATGGGGATGCTGTCCATTGGGGGGACGTGAATCATTTCGAGTTCGACCCCATAAGCGGCGGCTTCTTCTCTGTGACGCGCGAGGGTGTCGGCATCCATGCCCTCGACTGTGGCGTCAAAATGGGTGACGCCATGGCGTGATAGAAATTCCATTTCTATTTTTGATGTGCCAAAATACTGTGTGCCTACATACATGATATTTCTCCTTTTCAAAATGCAATCACCGATGAACGCAGTAAAGAATCAACGAATCAACGAATCAACGAATCAACGGAACGGGGTACAACTGCGCCAGCAGTTCATCAACGAATCAACGAATCAACAAAGCCGTCATTGCGGCATGGTGTTAGCCGCAATCCAGAGGTTTTGGGTGGTTGGGCGGGGTTCGTCTATTCGTCTATTCGCATTTGGGATAGGGCGTCGTCGAGTTTTTGGACGGTGCGGTCGATGTTCTGGAGTTTGTCCAGGCCGAATAGGCCCAGGCGAAAGGTCTGAAAGTCTTCTGGTTCGTCGCATTGCAATGGTACGCCAGCGGCGATTTGAAGGCCAGCGTCCAGAAATTTTTTTCCCGTTTGTATGTCGGGGTCTTCGGTGTAGCTGACTACTACTCCCGGTGCCTGGAATCCCTCTGCTGCCACGCTTTTTATGCCTTTGCTGCTCAAGAGTGCGCGAACTTTGTGGCCGAGTTCGCGTTGTTGCGCGCATATTTTATCCAAGCCGTAATTTTCGGTTTCTTGCATTGCGTTGCGAAATACTGTGAGGGCATCCGTGGGCATGGTCGCGTGATACGCATGGCCGCCACCTTCATAAGCTTCCATAATTTGGAGCCATTTGTGCAGATCGCAGGCAAAACTGGAACTGGTTGTGGATTCAATTCTCGCCAGCGCAGCGGAACTGAGCATGACCAGGCCACAACACGCAGAGGCGCTCCAGCCTTTTTGTGGGGCACTGATCAGGACATCGACACCGCAGGCTTTCATATCGACCCAGATTGTTCCCGAGGCGATGCAGTCCAATATCAGGAGGCCGCCAACAGCGTGTATGGCGTCTGCTACGGAACAGATGTAGTCGTCGGGGAGTATGATCCCGGATGCGGTTTCGACATGTGGTGCAAAGACAAAGTCCGGTTTTTCTGCTGCGATTGTTTGCACGACTTCTTCGATGGGCGCGGGTGCATAAGGGGCGTGTTTGTCATCGCCCGTGCGCCGCGCTTTGAGGACAGTGGATTGGGATGGTATATCGCCCATTTCGAAAATTTGGGTCCAGCGATAGCTGAACCATCCATTGCGAATTACAAGACATTTTTTGTCTGTGGCAAATTGTCGCGCTACGGCTTCCATGCCGAATGTGCCACTGCCGGGAACGACGATGACCGCACTGGCGTTATACACTTTTTTGAGTGTGGCGGAGATATCTTTCATCACGCCCTGGAAGGATTGCGACATGTGGTTGAGTGCGCGGTCTGTATAGACGACAGAGTATTCCAGGAGTTTATCAGGGAGTAAATCTGACATTATTAGCCCTCACAGTGAATAGGTGGTTTGATCTATAGTTCGACTTCGGCGATGGCTATGCCACTTTCTCCAGCGACGGCATATAGCAAATAGGTGTGGTTATTTTCTTCAAAGATTGCCGGGTCGCGTAGCTGATTGACGTGTCCATAAGCCACGCTGCGGATAGAGGGTTCCAGAGGTGCGTCCGCGCCTTCCCATGGCTGTTCTGGGCGCAAGATTTCTATGCTTTCTGTCGCGTGCCAATTTTGCCAGTCAACCGATATGTCAATGGTGCTTAGCAAAATGTGTTCGGGCACATCCCCTACCTGCGTCCAGAATATATACAGGGTATTTTCGCGCTTTAACAGAGCCGCGTGACGCATGTTTTTGTTGAATAGCAATGGACCTTCTTCAAAGTGGGAGAATCCGTCAGCTGACCGATAAAATTGACCCGGCATTGCCATGCCATAGAAATAATCTGCGTGTCGAAAGATTCTGAGATAGCTTTTGGCAAAGGTTTCTGGGCGTGCTGTGAAATTGATCCCATCGGGAGATGTGGCGACGCGGCTGATTTGATGTGCGAGTTTTTCAAGGCCGTGATAGTACATGACAATGGTTTGATCGGTGTGGTTGACGTGTACATCCGGTGATGCAATATGCGGTGTGGTGGCTTCTGTCATCAGGTCGTGGGATAATTTTTGGGGTCCTTTTTCCGCGTGCCAGAGTGCTTTGATTTGCGCTATGTCTTTTTCTGATGCTGGGAGTGGCTGCGTGGGAAAATGAGATTCGGCGAGTTGCAGGGTTCCCGGTGGATGTATTTTCCATGGTCCGCGCAGGTCATCTGTGTATGCGAGGCGGATGTACCTGCCTTTGTGGTCGGCAAAGTAGAGGTAGTACGTTCCGAGTGGCTCGGGTACCCAGTCGGGTACGCGGATTAGCGATGGCCCCTGGATGTTGTGTCCGATACTCGGGTGCAAATCCGGGGTGATGATGGGTGCATTGTGAAGTCGTGTGACGCGCATGTTATTTCCTTGTGATTATAGCAGTCCCGGCGTGAAGATTACCATGTCGTCTTCAAAATTTCTCAATGGCGCGATGCCGAGTTTTTTCAGTGTGTTTCGATAGATTTTTACCCCTTCTTCTGGGCTGACAAGGCCATCTGCCACATTGCGCAAGACTTCGACAAATGCCAGGGGGTTTTCGGCACCTTTGATGCGGCGGCCAAAGAGGGCGACGCGCGCGCCGTGTTTTTTTGCTTCTGAAATGAGTTTGAATGAATCGTAAGTGGTGCTCGTTGGTCCGCCGAGGATGCCGACGACGACTGTGGAATCGTAATTGACGAGGCTCTCCATAGATTCTGGGCCGTTGTAGGCGATTTTCAAAAATTCGGGACGCGATGCCCGGGGTATGCCGGCGAGCATCCGGGCGATCTGGTCATTGACATAAGTGGGGATGTCTTCTGGATTCAACCCGCAGTCCGCTACATTGGGATTAAAGACTTCGAGGAAGTATCGAAATCCTTTGCGTACGGCTTCTGTTCTGAATGCCTTAAACTCTGTTAGTGTGAGCCAGTCTGTGTCCAGATTGTTGTTGAATGTGACCGAGTACAGGCCGAGGTCGATGTCTGGTTTCTGGTCTGGTTGGGGCAATAGCGTGCCGTATTGCGCTTCTTCTATTGTGGGTGAGGCAAAGGGGCGGGATGGTAGAGAGGTGTATCCTGCGCCTGTTGCATCCCACAGGTCGGTTGTGTCATTGGCGCGTACGGCAGGTGTTACAGGCGATGTATCAAAAAGCCGTTTTTCTCGTGCCAGCACATCCATACTGGAGACAGAGGTGAGTAAAACATCGATTTTGGCTTGTTCAGTGATATCCACAAGGTCATCGTAATAGGCTTGTATAGATGGTGTGGCATCTGTGAGTGTTGCAAGGCCTTTTGACATGTCGGGATCAGCGGCATACGCAATGATAAATGCATCGCTGTTGGGGTTGCTGCGTATGTCGGCGAGTTTTGCGTCTAATGATTTTTTCATCTGTGTCCTTTTCTTGTTTTGTGGATTAAAATCACATCGGCTCCGATGAATTCGATTTCTGATTCATAGGTTTTTCCCAGCCATTCAAATGTCGTTTTTGAAAAAAAACAGATGTGTGTTGGGTCTCTTTTGTAATGCCAATTTTCAAATGCGGATTTGTCGATTGCGAGTTTGGTCATGATGCCGAGTATGCCGTTCGGTTTTACAAGGCGATAAAGTCTTTGCAATTCATATTGCGGGTTTTTCAGGTGTTCGACGACTTCTGTTGCGGTTACAAAGTCGTATTCGCGCTGGAAGACTTCGGGGTTGTGCGCGTAAAACTTGTCGTATATATCGACGGTATATCCGCACGCTTGCAACATGAGGGATAATGTCGGTCCGGGACCGCATCCAAAATCCAGGCCGTGCGCGCGTTTGGACAGGCGCGCTTTCAGGGGGTTGCAAATTCGCGATAAAAATGCCCTGTATTTTGGGTCTGTGGGATCATTTCTGTGCAGGTCGTAGCGTTGTTTTTCCTCTTTTTCCGATAGGTGAAAAGTTTTGGGGACAAAGATCAGGGAACAATCCGTACAGATTAGATATTCTCTGAATGAGTCGCGGAAATAGTGGGTTGTGTTCTGGCTTTTGCAAAGCGGACAGGTATCCGCTGGAGAGTTGTACATAACGTCATGTGTGACTTTAAAATAATGGTCAAAAAAATAAGCAATCAGTGGTTAGCAGTCAGAAGAACAAGGATTTTAGAGCCGTCATTGCGGCATGGTTTTAGCCGCAATCCAGTGGTTTTGACTTTCTTATATCTGTATACCGGTATTACTATGTGGCGGTTTTGAAGTCACACATCACTTTGTACATAGTTATAGATTAAATGATGTGGCGTCTCAAAATCCCATTGTATTATTCGTGCAATCAGAATATCTTTGGCTCCGACCCTGCATAAGGTAACAATTTATCCATTTTTCACAATATACAAAACGGAGAAGTCTATGACTGGTTACGATGCTATGGCGCGTGTGCTCAAGGCAGAAGGCGTTGAATTTCTGGTGGCATTTCCCCATCAGACGCTGATCGAAGCCTCGGCGAAGGCGGGAATTACCCCTATTATTTGTCGTCAGGAGCGCGCGGGTGTCAATATGGCCGATGGTTTTAGTCGCGTGTCCAATGGAAAAAAGTTTGGCGTTTTTACGATGCAGCAAGGTCCCGGCGCGGAAAATGCGTTTGGGGGCGTGGCACAGGCCTATGCAGATTCGGTGCCCGTGTTGCACTTGCCCGGCGGAGAAGCACTGTCGCGTCAGGGCATTCATCCGACGTTTGAAGCGGTGCGGAACTACCGTCATATTACAAAGTGGGCGGCGCAAATATACGCGGTAGAGGATATTCCGGTTATGATGCGTCGCGCGGTTGTGCAGATGAAGAGCGGGCGTTTGGGTCCGGTGTTGTTGGAGATGCACAGGGAGGCTATGGCTGCCGAATATCCCGGTGAGGAGGTCGCTTATACGCCGGTTCAGGCCCGGCGCTCTGCCGCTGCATCTGAGGATGTGCGGGATATGATTACAGATCTTCTCGGAGCTTCGCGTCCGGTTATTATTGCGGGTCAGGGGGTGTTGTATGCCGAGGCGACGGAGGAACTGATCGAGTTTGCCGAGTTGGCCAGTGTTCCCGTGATGACGACGCTTGCTGGCAAGAGTGTTTTTCCAGAGACGCATCCACTATCACTGGGCACTGGCGGGCATACCTATACGTTGATGGTCAAGCGGTTTTTGGAGACGATGGATTTTGGGCTGGGGATTGGTACGAGTTTTACGCGCAATACATTTACCACGCCTATGCCAGAGGGGGTTCCTCTCGGGCAGGTGACGAATTGTGCCGAGGATATGGGCAAGGATTTCGAGGTTGCAGTGGGCGCACTGGGAGATGCGAAGCTGGTGTTGAGGCAGATGATTGAAGAGGCCAAACGACAAATTGGCGAGGGTGGGCGTGAGAACGATGCCGAGGACCGGGTTGCCGCTGTGACCCGCGAGTTTGCCGATCTGTGGGAGCCTCATTTTACGTCCGATGAAATTCCGATCAGTCCTTATCGGGTGATTCGAGAGTTGGAGAATGCGGTCGATGTGGGCAATACGATTATTACCCACGATTCGGGTTATCCGCGCGATCAACTCGTTCCGACGTGGAAGCCCGTGACGCCGCGCGGGTACCTGGGGTGGGGCAAGTCAACGCAGCTCGGATATGGTCTGGGGCTGGCGTTGGGCGCGAAGTTGGCTGCGCCGGAGAAGCAGGTGATCAATTTGATGGGTGATGCGGCGTTTGGGATGGCGGGGCTGGATCTGGAGACGGGTGTTCGGGCAGAGATTCCGATTTTTACGGTTGTGCTCAATAATGGCGTGATGACGAAGTACGATTCGCATATGCCGTATGCGTCAGATCGCTTTGGAAGCAATGAGATGAGCGGGAATTACGCCCAGGTGAGCGCGGGTTTGGGCACACATGCCGAGCGCGTGGATACGCCCGGCGAACTCGCACCCGCGATTCACCGCGCACTCGCCGCGAATAGAGAGGGCAAAACCGCTGTCCTGGAGGTTATGACCAAGGCAGAGCCGAATGTCCCGACGTGATGTTGTGTGCGCCTGTTTGGGATAGTTAAGTAGTCATTCAGGAGTTTTTTGGGTATATTCACAGGAAGGATAGTGGCAGCAAAGAAATGGGCTGCCGTGCCCTCGCCCCTGTCTTGTCATCGCGGCATGGTTTTAGCCGCGATCCAGAAGGTTTTGATTGTCATTGCGGCGTGGTCCCTGCTTACACCATGCAGGGACATGCTTTAGCCGCCACGCGCAGCACAACGCCAGTAATCCAGAAGGTTTTTCGCTATTTTGTCAGATAAAAGGAGGTGGTGCGGCATGAACAGTGTTTTCATTTATTGGGACAATTCCAATATTTTCCATGAGGCACAACGGTTGGCGAAGGAACGGCGCGAAGGTCCTAATGCCCGTTATCGCGTGCGTATTAACGTTGACAATATACTGCGCCTGGCGCATGCCGACCGTCCTTTGAAGAAGGCATTTGCCGCTGGTTATGTGCCGCCGGAGATGCGCCAGTTGTGGAATCAGTAGATGAATTCTTGGCCGATTTTCCATACCCCCTTCTCACGAAAAGCGGGAATGGTCTGGCGGCGGGCGGCGTTGGTGACAGCGGGTGCCGAAAGTCCATTCTGCCTGATATAATCCGATAGCTTGATGATTGCCTCTCCCCTCAAATAGCTCAGTCGCTTGTGCAATGACTCTGTGAGAGCCAGTGATAGGATCCCTTCCATCGTTCTGGTCGTTCTGCTATCTCCGTAGTCTCTAAATGCCCGATAGTACGTCTCCTTCTCCGAGTTGCGGATGATAAGGCGCGGCAGACCGAGTTGCAGGAGTTGAAAGTTGATAATGACCCGCCCCATGCGGCCATTGCCGTCACAAAAGGGATGGATGGTCTCGAAATCCAGATGAAATCGGGCAATTTTATCCAGGAAGTAGGTGTCGAGATCACTGGAATACTCGACGAGGATATTATCCATCATGCGCTCTACATGCTCGGGTGCCGGTGCAATATGAGTGCCCACCCGCACGTATTCTCCCTGCTGGCGAAAGCGGCCTGCAATGTCATCGTTGATGCCGCCGATAAGCATCTGATGTAAGAGTAGCATCAGGTCTTTGTTCAGTTCGCTGTCTTTGGCTCTGTTGCGCTTATATTCTGTGACACGAGCCAGGTTTTTCGCCTCAAAGACTTCCCGCACAGATACATTTCGAGATATCATCTGCTCTAACAGAATCTTCTCTGTTTCATTGAGGGTGAGAGTGGAGTTTTCAATGGCGTTCGAGTTGTACACACTCTCGGGCATCTCTACTTCGTCAATCATCGACAGTAGCGATTCCTTACTCTGGCGCAAGATATCGTAATCTCGTTTCAGAGCCTGAATGCGGTTTTTTATCGGCTGTGTGCTTGCCATATCATTAGAATATCCTATTCACGATAAATTGTCAAATATTAGTGAATAGATAGGTAAAATGGATTCTGTTCATGGTAAATTAATAAATTTTAGTGAATAGATAGGTTGAAATGGATGTCGTTCACGGTTTTTTCAAGTCAAGTATGTGATATTTTGATTCTGGAAGAAGATAGGTTATATTTGGTTTATGATTCTCAGTTTCCGAGATATTGTCAAATGTTGACGGGTCGGCAAAAAGTCTTGCAAGCAAGGGAGAAAGGCATCTGTAAACCCTTGTCGTGGGTACTTCAAATCGTCTGTTCGTATTCCCTGATATAGGTTTGTACGGCCCAGGAACCCGTTGATGACCTTGCAAGGCACTCAAAAGCCTATCAAAAAGTCTTTGAGGGTAAAATGACCCCCGCCAGGCAGCGACACGATGGATATTGAGACCCAATGCGCGTAGCAATACCCGGTATTGAACCGCACTTTGCCCACGCACCCGCAGTTTTGCCAGTCCCATTTGATGCTTCAGACGCGATATGGTCCCTTCGATACCTGCGCGCCAGCGGTATTGGTCGCGGAAGGCGGCAGACTGTTCAGATAGACGCCGGGCACGTTGCTTGACACGTTCGTGGGTGTATTGGAGACGCTCTTTGCCAGGGATTGGACAGCCCTCCTGCAAGGGGCATTGGTCACACACATCTATGGCAAATCGAACCTGAAGGCGTTTTTTGCTCACAGACATCTCAAGGGGTGCGTGGCCTGCTGGACATCGCTGGATGTGCCCAGAGGCATCTACTTCAAAGTCCTCCAATGTCAATTTACCTTGACCTTTGCCCTTGGGGGGCATCGACGGAGCCAATAGGGTGACACCTTTGGCTTTGGCATAAGCAATACATTGGTTCGAGCCGTAGTGCGTATCGGCCAGCAGATGCTCGGGTGCCACACCACGCGCTTGTGTATCCTTTATAGCAGGTAAGAGGGCTTTGCTGTCATGGACCGTCATCTTGCCAAGGGCCATATGCGTGATCAGGTCTGGCTTGGCTACTTCAGACACGGCTGATGTAGCTTCCTCTGCCTCCTCGTCTTTGTCGGTATCATCACAGAAGGTCTCCATGACCTGTATGAGATAGCCTACCCCCCGACGCTTGTTATAGCTGGCATCCGGATCTGCCGGATTAAGCGTATTATCACACGATATAGCATGGGGATCCCGCATCTTTATGCTGCTTTGACCAGATGCCTCACAGATGCGTTCGCACTGTTCTTCAAAAACACGTTCCAACAGATGGTAGCTGTCCAACTGCGCTGCCTCGGTTGGACAAAACTGCCTCAGCAGTGCATCTATATCGGCAGCGGCTTCTGGCAATCGACGCTTTGACTGACTCGGCAGGGTGGAGGCGAAACACCCATCGCCTGTTCGGACAACATACTTGCGCCATAGTTCAGGATCCAGGCCCTGATACAACTCTGGATAGGTTCGACGCAACTGTCGCAAGAATTTACTGGTGGACTCGACCAGAATGCCCAAGCGCGTCAGGTTGCGCATAAAGCCTTGAACACCCGTCGAGTCGATCCGCTGCTTGCGGGTATTAACGCCAACCGAGTGGATGAGCTTGTCGGTCAGACTTTGGAAGAGCACCTCGTCTATGTGATGCTTTATCACCAAACGACGATAGGTTCGCAGGGTGCGCTCACAAAAATAACAGTCGGCTTCGCTGCGCACATCAAGGGCATACTGCCAAGCTATGTTGAATGCAATGGCTTCCACCGTCTGTGCATCGGTCAAATCATGCAGTTGTTGTAGCACCAGTGCCCCAAGCACAACGTGGTGGTCTTTACTCGGACGTCCAAAGTCTTTGCTGAAATGGGGGGCCAGTGCCTCAACGGGCAGTTCCAAAAGCAGATACTCTCGGAAGACGCCAGCCCAAGAACGATCAAGAAGTTGCCTGCGTTTGGCCCCAAGCTGTATCCACAGATCTGATGGGGCCGCGGAAGTGTGGTCTCGTAAGGTAAGCATAAACCAAAGATAGATCATCATACACAGCAGGGCAATCTCTGACTTTTTGCCGACCCATCAACTTTTGAATATACCTCAATCAGTTTCCGTCACAAAGGTCTTAAATCTCTCTATGAGGAAGGAAATCGGCGATATGTTCAACCTGAATACGCTGACAAAATAGAGCGTATTTTAGCTCGCCTTGATGAAGCGACAGTGCCTGGGGACATGAACCTGCCGGGCTTCTGACTTCATCCGTTAAAAGGTGACCGCACGGGATATTGGTCGGTCAGAGTGTCTGGTAACTGGCGTATCGTGTTTCGGTTTGAAGGAGAGAATGTCTGTAACGTGGATCTGATTGACTACCACTAAGGAGAAAAAATGCCGATGAAGAATCCGCCCCATCCGGGGCTGTCAGTACGCTACGATTGCTTGGAGCCGCTCGGGTTGAGTGTGACGGTAGCCGCGCAAAAACTTGGCGTTGACTACGAGGAATTATCGGATATTGTGAATGGCAGAATTGGTATCTCACCCGAGATGGCAATTCGCCTGGACAAAGCCTTCGGGGGAGGCGCAATTACATGGTACCGAATGCAGGCAGCCTATGACCTGGCTCAGGCCATGCAGAAGGCTGATGAGATTCGGGTTGAGCGCATCTCATCGGATTGATCGTGCTCAATATCGGGATATTCATGCCATTGCCTTCCATCCAGCGTGTTGCCGCCAGCCTTGGGCGTGCGACCACCCCACTGCTTGAAGAAGAAAGCGACATTTTGCATCTGACACTGATCGCGTAATTCACGTAGCCACTCTATCTTGACCGGACGCGCTCCAGGTCCGCTCTCCCCTCCAGCAATTACCCAATGAATATCTGTAAGATCCACCGAACCAAGCGCGTCGAGTAACGGCTCGAATGAAACAAAGCGCGTTAAGGCGTTGGTCTGTTTCAAGTGTCTTAAGCGCGTCATGGCCGCGGCATTTTCGATAGAAACACCAAGCCAGATATGTGGCGGAGCGGATAGGCTCCCATAGCGTTGATGGACAAAATCGCGCATTAGCGAACTGCGCTTGGTCAGCACTTGATAGATGTGCCAATCCGCCTGTTCCATCGTGTCAAATACGCGATGGATGTACTGAGTTGGTATGTCCTTATGAAACAGATCGCTCATCGAATTGACAAAGATGAGTTGCGACCGCCGCCAGTGCTTGGGGTGCTCAAGGCGTTCGGGACGAAGCGTGAGATCAAAACCAGTCTCAAAAGGGTTGCTCTTAACGCCGCGGAAACGCTCCGATAATCGTTCGGCATAGCAGTTATCACAACCTGCGCTCACCTTTGTGCAGCCAGTGACCGGGTTCCAGGTGCTGTTGGTCCACTCAATAGTGCTTTTGCGCGACATGCAATTCTCCTGTGTGCCATTTGAAATAACTAAAAACAATTACTGCACATAAGTATAGTTTTTTCTTGTCCAAAGAACAAGTATGGAGTATTTTTATTTTAGAATGGATTGGAAATTTATGTGGTCGTCGTAGAATTTGGACGACCACCTGCCGAGGTACAAAAAAATGAGTGCTCTTGACAAATTCCACAATAAAGCTATGGAAGTGGCGTTTTTCGCTGACCAAGAACGACGGCGGGGTAATGAGAAACAGGCGGCGGAGTTGTTTGAGCAAGCATTGGACCTGGAACTTAAGGCCCTTAATGAGATAACCGAGCCTGTGGAACCGACTTACTCGATACTACACCGCAGTGCTGGCTGGTTGGCTTTGGACTGCAATCGGCCACGCCTGGCAGAGCAACTGGCCTGCAAAGCTCTTGCTGGAGAACCTTATCCGAAAATCGCTGAGGAACTACGCGACCTGCTGACGGAAACCTACACACGGATGCACCGCCAATCAGGAAAACAGGTCTTACGACCTTGACAAATTGCCAATCTCAATCTAATTATATATGTCAACCTTTAATTGTACATTGGAGGTGGTTGCATGAATGAATCTCTTAATCAAGAGGTTTACAACTGCGATAGCAGTCCATTCAGTGCATAAGTGTTTGATATGTTTTGCAGTATTAGAGGTTTGACCTATAGGCTAAAAAGGGCTGGAATCGCGGTCAACGGAAGTGGTGATCAAACACTGGGCAAGGGGCGGCCCGTTATGGGAAGAAAGGGCATTGGCAAGCTATCTGTCTTGTCTATTGCCCTGATAAATAAAAGAAAATGGAAATCACAGCATGAATAGGGGCCTAAAATTTCTGGATCTTTTCGCGGGTGCTGGAGGGCTGTCCGAGGGATTTATACAAGCGGGATTCGAGCCTGTCGCACACATTGAATCAGATAAAGCGGCCTGTTTTACTCTACGCACCCGGATGGCATACCACTATTTGAAGGACCGTGACCGGGTAGAACTGTATGCAGACTATCTGAATGGAATACTGAGCCGCCCAGATTTCTATGAACAGGTTCCGGAACGGATTATCAAATCGGTCATCAATGCTGAGATAGGTGACGAAACACTGCCAGATATTTTCCGGCGGGTTGACGCTCTACTGGATAATTGTAGGCTTGATTTGATTGTCGGTGGACCTCCTTGCCAAGCCTATTCCCTAATAGGACGTTCACGTGACTTGAATAGGATGAAGGGAGATAAGCGTAACTATCTGTATAACTATTACGCCAAATTTTTGAAGAGATACAAACCATTATACTTTGTCTTCGAAAATGTCACGGGTCTCCTATCTGCAAAAAATGAGGATGGCAGCCGCTATTTTGACGCCATGCTAAGCCTTTTTCGTGAATGTGGCTATAAAACCGATTTTCTGAATCTGTCAGCGGAGAATTATGGCGTTCTACAGAGACGAAAAAGAATAATTCTTGTCGGAAGAAGAGGTAAAGAGACTGATTTTTATCCAGAGCCAGACGAGTGGAATCCCGATACCTGTGTCAGAGAAATATTCTGCGATCTTCCCACTATTGCCGCAGGTGAAGGTGTCCCGGGGCCATGTAATGTCGGACCATATCATGGACCATATCAGTATAAGGCAGGCATAAGAAATGACGATCTCCCGGTCACTTGGCATCAAGCGAGACCTAATACGGAACAAGACCTTGAAATTTACCGGATCGCTGTTGATCAATGGAATAAAAAAAAGACTCGTCTGAATTACAATATGCTTCCGGCTCGTCTGAAAACACATAGGCACCGAAACTCGTTTCTGGATAGGTTCAAAGTCGTCGCTTGGGATCTGCCATTTTCTCATACCGTAGTTGCCCATATCGCCAAGGACGGTCACTATTACATTCATCCAGATATTAATCAGAATCGATCAATCACACCCAGAGAGGCTGCAAGATTACAGACATTCCCGGATGGTTATTACTTTGAGAGCGTCAGAGATGTTCCAAGGCGCACGCCTGCTTTCCGTCAGATCGGCAATGCAGTGCCTGTGCTTCTGGCACGAAAAATAGCTGATAAATTGAAGGAGGTCTGGTTGTGAGCGCAAGCGGAACATACAGAATAAGACCGGCTGGTCGGCATATCCTGACCATTGGCCGCGATCTGATTCAGGATGTCTATGCGGCGGTCGTAGAACTGGTGAAGAACGCTTATGACGCCGATTCTCCTGATGTAAATATCAAATTTATGGCCAACCCTGACCACAGCGGATATTCCATCATTATCTCAGACCATGGTCACGGGATGTCCAGGGATACTGTCATTAACAAGTGGATGGTACCGTCAACCCGAGACAAACTTGATCGGAGCACGAGTCCTTCCGGAAGGCTCATGCAGGGGCGTAAAGGGATAGGACGTTACGCGGCATCCCTTCTCGGCACAGACATGCTTCTCGAAACAGTCAGTGATGAAGGCGAGAAGACAACGGTCTATGTCGTGTGGGGCAACTTCGAGGATGCCGAATATCTGGATGACGTGGAAATCCTCATTGAAACCACTGAGGTATCCGAACCACCGGGTACCCAACTGACTATGGAAGGAGATAGCGAACTTCTTGCTGGCTGGGACAAGGCACAGTTCAAAAAACTTCGTTTTGAACTAAAAAAATTGAAATCGCCAGTGAATTCTGCTCTTAGCAGTGATGACTTTTGTATAAACCTGAAAGTTGAAGGCTTTCCCGGTGTAGAGGACATCACTGAAACTATTGAGCCATTTCCTCTATTTGATCTCTTTGATTACAAGATAGCTGGCAAAATTGGTGCTGATGGAAAAGGCACACTGACCTATTCATCGCAGAAAGTTCGTAACACCGCCGACGAGAGTATTCCTTTTGATTTTGGTGAGCCTACCGGATGCGGTGAACTTGATATTGATGTACGGGTGTATGATCGTGACAAGGATGCTATTGATTCTTTGATAGGACGTGGTCTTCAGGATGAATTCGGTGACTACGTCGGAAAACTCGAGGCAAGGCGGCTTCTCAACGCCTCTAACGGCATAGGTGTTTACCGAAACGGATTTCGTATCCGGCCGCTGGGTGATCCAGAATTTGATTGGTTGAGGCTGAACGAGCAGCGTATCCAGAATCCGTCGCGTAAGATCGGTAGCAACCAAGTAATAGGGTATGTGCAGATTCAGTCGGATGAGCGATCTGGTCTGATTGAAAAGAGCGCGCGAGATGGACTCAGGGAAAATGCGGCCTTTGTTCAACTGAACAAAATCACCGCAAAGGTCATCGCTGAACTCGAAACACGACGGTTTGAATTCAGAATGAAAGCAGGTCTGAGCAGGCCTGTTATCAAAGTCGAACGTGAATTGGAACGCCTTTTTTCATTCGATGAACTGAAACGGGATGTTTTGGAAAGACTTACTGGATCCGGAATTGACCAAAGAACCTCTGATAAGATTATTGAAATCATCAGTGGGGAAGAGGAAGGCAAGAACAAAATTGCTGATGAAATACGCCAAGCTGTTGCCATTTATCAGGGGCAGGCCACCTTGGGAAAAATTATTAACGTGATCCTTCATGAAGGCAGACGGCCACTCAATTATTTCCGAAACCAGATACCAAACCTCCGATACTGGTACAAATCATTTCGGAAAACTGAGAATTTAAAAAATCTTGAGAAATCTCTGTCAATTGTTGAGGGCATAGGCATGAATGCAGAGTTTTTTGTCAATCTCTTCAACAAACTTGATCCTCTGGCAGCGGGGAAGCGCTCTAAGAAAGAGCCGCTTGCGCTGAAGAAAGAGATAGAAAACGTGCTTGCTGTCTTCGAACAAGGAATGAAGTCTCAGAAGGTAATCGCTGAAATTACAGGATCCGACGACTTTAGATTTTCCTCTTGGCGTCAGGATGTCAATGCGATTTTCACAAATCTTGTGGACAACAGTCTGTACTGGATGAGTGAAAAAAAAATTCTCAAACGAAAAATTATTATTGAACTCTCAACAGACGGTAATTCTCTACTGCATGTGGACTATCGAGACACCGGTCCAGGCATTGAACCACGCTTCATTGCAAACGAAGTGATTTTCGAACCCCATTTCTCCACCAAACCATCTGGTACTGGTCTGGGATTGGCAATTGCTGGTGAAGCCGCCGCACGGAACGATCTTGAATTGAAAGCTTTTGAGTCTGAAGAAGGAGCTTGGTTCAGGTTACAACCGAAAATGGAGGATGAGGAATGAGTGTATTGCGACTGCTTATAGTTGAGGATGATGAACAGGATCTATCTACCTGTAGAGATACTGTCGAAAGATACGAAAATGAAAAGCAGCGGGAGGTCAAACTTGTCGAATGTAAAGATGTCGAGGAAGCTTTCTCCGTGCTTGATAATTCCTTCGACGGTGCAATCATTGATCTGACACTTGGAAATGATAGTGATGCAGGCAATCAAGTTATACGGAAAATTGAAGATTCACAGTTTCGGATTCCAGTCTTTATTCTGACTGGAACCCCTGTCAATACGGATTTTGCACATATAAAAGTTTTCAAAAAAGGGGACCCTGGAGCAGGATACGATGATTTGTTGGACAGATTCTGGGATATTTATAACACGGGGCTTACTCGCATTATGGGGGGCAGGGGCATCATAGAACAAACATTGAGCCAAGTGTTTTTGAAAAACCTTATCCCTCAGATAGATAAATGGATAGATTATGGTGAGGACAATTCTTCCAGAACCGAAAAGGCTCTTCTTCGGCACACGCTGAATCATCTGCTCCAGCTTCTCGACGATGACGCAGACAGTTGCTTTCCCGAAGAAGTCTATCTGTACCCGCCGCTTAATGACGACATCCGGACTGGTAGCCTTGTTAAAGAAAAGGAAAGTGGGAAGTGGTTTGCTGTCATGAGTCCAGCCTGCGACCTTGTCGTGAGGGAAGATGGCAGCCGTAATACTGACAGGATTCTTATTGTCGAAGTTGACCTCGGAACGACGTTATTTCCCTGGTTTGATGATACAAATCTGAGTAACACCAGAAAGGGAGAGTTGAAACGAGCGTTTGGGAATAACAAATCAGCCTATCATCACTGGCTTCCTAAGACGGATTTCTTTGAAGGCGGGTTCCTCAATTTTAGAAAACTTTTCACTTGGGAAATTGGGCAATTCCAAGAAAAATTTCACACACCTCCTGAAATACAAATCTCGTTATCTTTTGTGAAGGATATTGTGGCGCGTTTTTCATCATACTACGCTCGTCAGGGCCAGCCAGATATTGATTTTGACAGATTTATCAACTCTTGATATAGGCGTATAGGAGGTTGTACCCCACACCCATCCCACCGCATCCCATATCTTCTTCTCGAATCACGTAATTCATGTAGCAAACCTTGCGAGTGTCCCTGCTTCCCTTATTCTCATAAATTCTGAGCCTCGCGCAGCCGATCAAAGCAGTAATTCACAAATTGTGGTAGCGTGCCGTTCCATGTTTCGCAACCATTCAAGCGTGTGCCCTGAAACAAACCGGCGAATGCAATCTCTTTTGAGGGACCAACGCTGACAGTAAGCATCACGTTTCGGTCAATGACCCAATCGAAATCCACTTCGCCGTGTGGTGTGGCGTTCACATCTGGCCTATCGATATGAGGCGGGAATTCGTCAATCAGTTTCTGGGCAAGATCTACTGTCTCCGGAGCAAGGGCAAGAGCACCTTCGCCATCCCAGTCTTCGGTTCCAGCATCTTCAAGCAGACTGTGAACTTCGCGCTTGAGTGATGTGCGCTCCTCATTCGGATATTCGCTGGTCGTATCTGTACAATAGGATTCCACGTTTCACTCCTCCGGTCCAGCCTCCTTGCTCAGGCAAGGGTTAATGATCGGCGAGGCATAGAGTATCCACCCCTCACTCACTGTTTACTTCCTCTGCTATTTCGTCCACACTGTATTGGAATGCTGAAACCTCAAACCGGCCCAGTGCCTCAATGAACTCACTGCGGGATAGTCCAGCAATCTCAGCCGCCTGGCTTTGAGAAACCTCTTCCATCTCGTACCATTTCACAGCAGCAGCCAAACGCAATTCTTGGGCGAAATGATCCGGGTCTTTTCGCACCGAAGAAAGCGTGTCTTCTGGCAGTTCAAAAGTGACTGTTACCATGTGATTCTCTCCTGATAGACCAATCTATGTTGCGTGTAATCGCCCTACTACAGTCGTGAGGTTTCTTACAATATGGGTTTAAGACGGCTTTTCTGAAGATTTATCAGGTGCGAATAAATAAAACAATTGTTCCAAAATCAAGAGTCCAATAACCGCATTTTTGCTATTATATTCCGATGGATCTGAAACCCCATGTGCTATGCTATGACGAGACAACTTCGCCCTTGTTTCAGAAGATTTGAAATTTCGAAAATAAAATTCTTTCAAGTATTCCGAAAACTGATGCGGCAAAAGAATACTCAGAGGTTTTTCTATCTCATCCTGCACCGCAATTTTTCTCAAGTCTTTATCACGAGGATTTCTTGCTATAAGGTCTTCGCTACGAGGATCGCTGGACAGTTTGTGTAATCCCTGTGATCGGATGATACCTTCTATTTTCAGATATAGTGTTTGTATGCAACTCCTCCATTCCTCTTCCTTGAATTTCTCTACGCCATACACCAAATCTTCCAGATGTATAAAAAAAGAAGGTTTGTTCTTCCACCCCGCCAGCATTTGGTCACAGCGACTTTGAACTTCTGAGACAACTATATCAACAAATCCCCCCTCATCTGGATCAAACTTCGGGTCTTTTGTCCACTTGATTAACATATCCAGAGTTTCTTCGGACAGCCCAATAAATGGAAACCATCCTTTTTTATGCAGCGCGGCATGGATTTCTGAAGAAATTCTGTGCCTTTCCTCAAATACAGTATATCCTAATAGACTGCCTAATTGCACTTTGATATCATATTGACGCTTATGATGAGGAAGCCATAAAGGGATATGATCAAAAAAAATTGCTTTTCTCCATCTGTGCGAAAAGACAAACATGATACCAGCATCATTGGGTATCTCTATCATATCAGCATCATTGATATCTATGACATTAGCATCATTGGATGTATCCACGACAAGTTCCAACGACTCTATGCCTGCTATATCGCTCTTTCTTATAAGATCTCCTTTTTTTATTGATCCTCTGAGTTTGGCTGACGAGATAAATTTTAGCTCGTCTATATAAGCCTGAACCCGGCCATCCAGGTGCGAAACAAAAAGCATGTGATTGGTCTGAGAGGGGTCAAATGAAGAATCGGAAGGCAGTTTGGATAAAAATTCATCAACAAGACCAGCCAATATCTCAAATTTGTCCCAATCTGAAGAAGTTGCAAAATCCATCATACAAACCCTAAAATCTTCTTCTTGTCGTGCATTTTCGGCAGCATAGCCTCGACATGGATTTTTCATAGTGAACTCAAATTTAGCCATTGTGTCTTCTTTTTTTTATGTAAATGCGCCCCAAGCGTTTTGGCTTTCGGCAATTCTTCCAGTTTATTGCCAAGCCAATTTTTGGCCTCATTCCTCGCCCCACACCCTTCCCTTCCCACCACATCCTGTATCTTCCTCTCAAATCGCTCAATCAACTCGCGGTTCGCATTCACCAGTGCCTACTCTGCTTCGATCTCAGCGACAATGGCTTGCTGGGTACTGATCAAGTGGCAAAGGCATTCGTAATATCTTTATCCCTATGATTTCGTTAGCTATCCGTTGGTTTCTGTTTCATCGTCGAGAAGCCTATCAATGTCGTTTCTTGTCCGAATTCTTCTCATATCGAACGCATGGTACCGAAGAAACTGTCTAATTCTCTTGGTGTTAAAACCAAACTTGGCAATGAGTCTTCGCTTTGTATATCGGGTGATAGACGGAGCCTTTGGAGGGTTGGTCCGAAGTCCCATAAAAAGTATTTCATAGATTGCATAGACGCTTAGAAAAAAGATGAAGGGCACGAGTGAAATTGATAAAACGGGTGCAAGCAGAACCCTCCGAATCGAATCTATACTCCGGATGGTCTCAAAATCAGTAATGGCTTTGCTAACGGCAAATGCCACAATTGTAATACCAACAATAGCCTCTATGCCTCCGAAAAATTTAGCTACTGATGCATATTCATCCTTTGATTTTGCAACGGCACTTAGAATGACAATGAATGTTACCATTGGCACAAAAATTAATTCACTAAGAAACGAGAATGTGTATGTGCCAATCAAGAACTCAAGGACCACTATTAACTTCAGATTGTTCACCATTATTGTCTTGAACAATCCCTCATTATTCTTTTTAGTCGCGAGATTGAATGTGAGAGCCATGCCAGAAAATATGAACCAGATGATGGTTTCCTTTAATATAGTTGTGGTCCAAGCTCCAGTCGCGTGGAGACTCCAAACAACACCAACAACATAGGCCAAGAGCAGGAATGTTACTACGAGTATGTAGCGACAGCAAAATGCGCGTACCACCTGCCACATGTTTTGGCGGACATCTTTATAGCTCATAAAAGCCAGCAGGATAATACCTAACCAGAGAGCGGACGCTATTTCTCTGGTACTGAAAAGTGCGATAAAGCCATTTTGCATGATCCTTAAACCTCAGAATTCATTATTCAAGTTCCATATACAATGGTTCGGACACTTTTTGATCGGTCTTCAATTATTCAAAAATCCTAAGTCTATATAATACAAAGAGTTATAGAATCACCTGTTTTTTTATTAAACTCAGGGTACAGGTCTAAGTTGCAAATAAAACATGGAGCCTCATCTAACCTATTGATTTCAAAGAACCTCTACACCTAAAAACTGTCCGAAGTGTTGATATACAAACCTCTGAGACAGGTCTCAACCGATTCTTTCGTGAGTCCATCATTCAAATGCTTACACCCTTCTAAAAAAGGGGAATCGGGAAGTGCGTCATCTTTGTTGATAACGAATTTTGGAATCTCTGAAGGGAGTTCGGAGAGAATGGTGTTGATATAGTCATCGCGAAAAGCATACCCAATAAAAATCGCAGCATCCGCTTGTTGTACTACAGCTCGCAGGTGCTCATGAAATTGGAAGAAGGGTTCCTCGTTAGGCTCTCCTTTATATCCTGGGTACAAGATTAAGTGTTCTTCATTTTCTAAGGCAGAACCCGTTCTGATAATAATACCCTCTTGATTGCGTTGCCAGTCCACAGAACCATGTAGCTTGGTCAACCGTCTCCGTTTTTTGGTCAGGGGTCTACTAGGGTTATCCCAGATAGTCATATCTTGGATTGGCTGTACATCATCGGGCCTTCGGCCTGTTTCCACATTTATTTTTCCCACCTTAATCGCCGTTTCCAACACTCGGTCATAGTTCGTCGTGAAAATTTCAACGGGTAATTCGTGCTCTGTGAGCCCTTGAAGTAATTCTATCCAATCCGATAGCATGTCATCGCTGGGGATTGTTGCATAGAAATCATATACCAGAACATTGATTTTGTGTTTTAGAGTTTCGATCTGAGTCCGTTCCAAATGCCTCATCCCTCTCAGAAGATTCGAGAGGTCAGACGCATTCACCATGAGTTGATTAATTCGATTTCCTTCCAAGATCCATCCAGCTATGGTCTCAGTATTGAGAGATACTTTGCAATAGTCTCGAAGTTCATCCAAAGTCCACAGTATTTCCTCAATATCTATGGGCTGTTCATCTTTCTGAATCTCTAAAAAATCATGGACTAAAGAAAATAAAGGGTCCTCTTTAATATCATTGGGAAGACGATTGAAAAACTCGACAGTGGTTGGATACTGTTCGGGATCAACAGCGGCAGATCCCCCTGCACCTACGAAAACAAGAATCATAGTCCATCCTCCATCCAAATTGTATGTTGCTATAAAAAATATTAAGCAGAGCCTTCATCCCACACCCTTCCCACCGCATCCCGTATCTTCTTCTCAAATCGCTCAATCAATTCTCGGTTGGAATCTACCAGTGCCTGTTCGGCTTCAATCTCGGCGACAATGGCCTGCTGGATGGCGAGAGGTGGAAGGGGGATCGTTATAGTCTTCAGAATCTGAATATTGATATTTTTTTGAGCCGCTTGCGGAGCAATTTCATTGAGGTGTTGCTTCTTCGTTCGCATGATGAATTCCAAGAACCAAGCGTCAGTTCTCGAATTTGGAATTAGACCGATAATGCTATCTGGAAAACATGACGGAAAATCGAGAACTGCTGTGTCGCCTATATTTGCAGCAATCGTAATCACCACGACGGGCGGTTGGAACAGTCTGCTTATAGATAGTCCATCATCATTCAGAGTTTGTGTGTATGAGATCTTTCCTCCATTGGCACGGGCTATGTCACCAGTTTGTATAAAGGGATATTTACCGCCGTAAAATCGCGGCTCATTTCTTGGGCGATGTGAGAACTTTCCGCGTTTAATTTCACACGCATCCTCAAGTGCAACCACCGGCCATTCGGGATCAATCGCAATCTGTGGTCGATAGTTCTCCACCACTGCCCGCGCTCCGTCAATCACTCGCTGATAGCCCTCTATTTCCGAGACAATCTCCCGCTGCACTTCAAGCGGTGGTAAGGGTATTCGAATGCTCTTCAACTTCGCTTGATTGAGCTTAGGGACCGTGACACCCGTAATATATAGCGTCAGGTCCAAAAAATTTATCATCTCAATTAGAAATCTGTCAAGAATACGCTCTCGTTTAGGCCGTAAGACGTGGGCATGGTTATTGACCCAAACCTTGCCTTCAACAGCATAGGCGCTATCTTCTCCTGGTCCCCATTTTGCTCCATCTTCACCGACGAGCACTAAAGGTTCATCAAATAAGTAACTATCAACATAATCAACGATACCTGTCGCTCCATAGTACGGATATGGTCCCGGTCTTCTCTTGTGTTTGGTTATTGGTCGCCTCAGAGAATCCAAAATTTCTACAGTTTCACCCAAATCTACCATCGGCCACTTCATATTGGCGTAATTAATAGTTTCTCGATACCGCTCCCCACTCAAGTTATACTCTCCGCCCTCTGCTACTTTTGATTTCTCAACGATCAGTCCATGCGTGATGGGGCCATCTGTTGTGTACTGCGCTCCAGATTCTGCGGCCATTGGTGTGGGCTGAGAATCATCTACTGCTTCGCCCGCCCGCAGTCGCGTGAGATATTCGCAAAGTTCCTCTGCTACTTGTGGTAGGTCGTTTTTGTCAATCTCCCGCCGTTGTGCTCCCAAATCAAAGCCGTCGTTTTCTACCTTGAAGAAGGCGATGTAGTCTGTCTTTTTCGCCAGTACTTTGTCCAGTATGAGAATGGAAGTCTTGACGCCTGAGTACGGATTGAACACGCCAGCGGGGAGTGAGACGACGGCGACGAGGTATTCTTCTACCAGCATTTTGCGGAGTTGCTTGTGCGCGTTTTGGCTCTGAAAAATGATGCCTTCGGGTACGATGATGCCGGCGCGTCCCGCAGGTGTTAGATGTTCGGCCATGTAATCGACAAATAGCACTTCGCTGCGTTTGGACTGAACGGAGAAGCGGTTGTGCGGGCGGATGCCTCCTTTTGGCGACATGAATGGTGGATTAGCGAGAACTACATCGGCGTATTCGTTCCAATTTTCCTCACTGGTCAGGGTGTCGTATTCAGAGATATGCGGATCGGCAAAGCCGTGCAGGTACATATTTACCAGCGATAGGCGCACCATATCGGGCGATATGTCGTAGCCCTTAAAATTGCCCGCCAGTTTCCCTCGCTCGTCTGGTGTAAGCGTAAGTTGGCCCTGCTCATTGGTATTGGCTTTGAGTATGTGCTTGTAGGAGGAGATTAAAAATCCGGCGGTGCCGCAGGCCGGGTCGAGTACGCTTTCGTCTTTTTTGGGGTCAATGACTGTGACGATGAAGTCGATAATATGGCGCGGTGTGCGGAATTGTCCGGCGTCTCCCTGCGAACCGAGTACAGAGAGCAAATATTCAAAAGCGTCGCCGAGTCGCTCGGAGTGGTCGTATTCAAACTCGTCAATGATTTTGAGAAAGGCGCGCAGGGTTTCGGGGTCGCGGTAGGGCAAAAAGGCGTTCTTAAAAATGTCCCGAAAGAGGATTGGAATACCGGGGTTTTCAGGCATCCTGGTGATGGCGTCGGCGTAGAGGTTGAGCATTTCGTAGCCACCCAGGCCAGAGCGCATGAGTTTTGCCCAACCGAAACTGGCGAATTCCCCAGCGAAGAATTGTCGCTCACCTCCGAGTTCTTCACTTTCGGCGTCCAGGTCGTCCATGAACTTGTAAATCAGCGCAATGGTGATTTGCTCAACCTGACTTTTTGGGTCGGGCACTTTGCCCACCAGAATATCGCGGGCAGTGTCAATACGGCGTTTGGTATCGGTATCGAGCATGGGACTTCCTTTAAGTAATTATCTATCCACGAAGGACACTAAGGACACGAAGGGTTATGAAGGTTTATGAAGGGGCCAAAGAGTCATTACGGGTTTTTCTTCGTGCATCTTTGTGTTCTTCGTGGATCATTTTACAAACCGTTTCCATTCCAGTTTACCATAGCTCCCAAAGTTGATAAGAACACCCACTTTGAAGCCGGTTGCTTTCAGATAGTTGAGAATTTGAGCTTGTTCATTTCCAGAGAGACGATTAAGTGCTTTGAGTTCAACAATAATCAGGTCAAAACAGATCAGGTCGGCAACGTATTTCTTATTGAGTATCTGGCCTTTGTACCGAACCTGAATTGGTTTCTGAGCATCAAATGGTATTCCTCTCGTACTCAATTCGATTTCCATTGCTTCTTGATAGATAGCTTCCAGAAACCCGGGGCCAAGTTCGCGATGCACTTCAATGGCAGCACCCACGATGGCATACACTTCTTCTTTTAGAACCAACTCTTTCATATTTTATGTCTCTCCACGACATGCATAAGGGGTACACAGGGTTTTTCTTCGTGCATCTTCGTGTCCTTCGTGGATCATTTTTTGTGGATCATTAGGCAACAAACTGATTCAATGGTACGTAATCTTTGACATACTCAGGAATGAGTGTGCGGTACTTCTCTGGTACAGCGCGGAAGTCGCGGATGGAAAAGACCGGGTTGGTGGCGAGTTCGGTGTATGCGCGGTTTTCGATGATGTGACGCACCTGATCGCTGGTGAGGTATGCCTTGAAATAGGTTTTGAGGGCGGGAATGGAATGGGCGTCTTCCGGCTTGTTATCAGCGACAAATTTGTTGAATTCCTCTTCCAATAACTCGTCCTTGGACTTGAAATGCGGGATGAGATCAAAGACTTTTTCCAATATTTCGCGCAGGGTCAGACGACGATCCACGGCTGCTGCCTGGCGGAGTTTGTTGAGGGTGTAGTATTCTTCGGGCTTGTCAAAGACTTCACTGTTCACATAGTCAATTACGCGATCCCACTGTCCGGCTTCAATGGCTTTTACTATGGTTTCATCTTCGCGCACTGTGTCTGCGAATTTGTCGAAGAACATGCGGTCAATTTTCATGCCGTCGTAGCCGATGTGCTCTTCTGTGATTGTTGAGAGAATATCCCTACCCAGATGCTCATACCCGTAGCGTGTCGTTGGCCCGGGATCGCCTTCGCCCTCATTTCTCTGCCTGTACGCAGGTAGTTCCAGTATCTCGTCGTAGTTGAATTCGGTCTCGAAGTATTCGCAGTTGCCGAAGAAATCAAAGAGTTTGAAGGCGGTTTTCTCTGGGTGCGCGATGCGGTCCTTGTGGCTGTCGTCTAAGAGCAGATCGCGGAAATCGTGCTTTCGCGTACCGCGGCCTTTGATCTGGATAAAGTCTGTGGGTGAGAAGATGGGGCGAAACAAGCCGAGGTTGAGGATGTCTGGACAGTCGTAGCCGGTGGTCATCATGCCGACGGTGACGCATACGCGGGCTTTACTCGTGCGGTATTGGGGCAGGAAGTTGGCGGTGCCGAGCAGGTTGTTATTGGCAAAGTTGATGGTGAATTGTTGCGCATCCTGTATGAGTGATGTGACCTGCACGGCGAAGTCGGACTGGTATTTGTCGGGAAACATTCGATGAGCCATTTCATTGAGTATGTTGGTCATGTGGGCGGCGTGGTTCTGGCTGACGGCGAAGATGATGGACTTGCCAATTTCACCGCTGACGGGGTCGCGCAGGGCGTTTTCGAGAAAGGTCTTGCAGAAAAGTACGTTGGTGGCGTCGGAAAAGAATCGCTTCTCGAACTCGCGCTGTTTGTAGGTTTCGTCGTGATCTTCGCCCTCGGCATCGGTGAACGAGACGACGAAGCCCTGCTCAGAGAGGAGTTGCGTTGTTACATTGGTGCGAGCGTCAACGACGGTTGGATTGATTAAGACGCGATCTTTTACGCCATCGAGTAGGGAATAGCGAAAGGTGGGTTGTCCGCTCTCGCATCCAAAGGTGCGGTAGGTGTCGAGTAGCAAGCGTCGTTCAACTTCGCGCGGGTCGCGCACTGCCGGGTCAGACGTTTTGACGCCGCGCAGATAGTCGCGGGGCGTTGCGGTCAGGCCGAGTTTGTATCCGACGAAATAGTCGAATACTGCGCGGGCATTGCCCGATATGGAGCGATGTGCTTCATCGGAGATGACGAAATCGAAATCCGTGGGCGAGAAGATTTTCTGGTATTTGTTGTCGAATAGGAAGGATTGGACCGTGCTGACCACAATCTCGGCTCGCCGCCAGTCGTCGCGGTTCTCTTTGTAGATGACTGTCTCAAAGTCGGCGGAGAGCAATTCTGTGAAGACCTTTTTGGCCTGGTCCTCCAATTCGAGGCGATCCACCAGGAAGAGCACGCGGCTGGCATTGCTGGAACGGAGGAATAGCTTAATGATGGCGGCAGCGGTGAGGGTTTTGCCCGTGCCAGTAGCCATTTCAAATAGGAAGCGGTCCTTGCCGTCCTTTACAGCGCGTTGCAGAGCGTGAACAGCTTGTAATTGATATGCGCGGAGGAAGCGCAGTTTGTTGGCATTGATGAAGCGGGGGCGTTCGGCCTCATTCTTCCACGCGGCTTCTGACGCATAATTGGGTCGTTGGGTGAGGACGATGTAGTCGTCGGTGACATGTTCATCTACCAGACGCTGCGGGTTGGGCGCAGTCTTCTGGTAGCCAGTGACTGAATCTGGTGTTGGGAATGCGGTGATGATGTAGGGATTGCCCCGATCGAGGTCCCAGAAGTAGTGGAGGTTTCCGTTGGAGAGGATAACGAAGCGGCAGTTCTGTGAGCGGGCATACTTTCGCGCCTGTTCCTTTCCCACCAGCGGTTCTTTCTCCTCTGCCTTGGCTTCCAGAACGATGAGCGGAAAACCCCTGTCGTCCAGCAGTAGAAAGTCGATAAATCCTTTGCGGGTTTTCTCAAAGTTGTCACCGAGGGTGTTAATCTCAACACCTGCTTCGAGGCGGATATTGGCGGGTTTGTCTCCTTCGTCGAAAAATCGCCATCCCGCTGACTCGAGTAGTTTATTGATTTTTAATCGTGCAGTAGCTTCGTTCATTCTGTTCTCTGTGGGATTACCTTATCTATCACCCGATAACTTCGCATACTCAATTTCCAGTGGCTGGGTGATTCGCTTCGCAATTTCCAGGAGATCGGACCTGCCGGGTGGGACGTCTTTCTCCATCTTTCCGTCGGGATATACGGTTACTGTGTCTATCCTTTTTATGAATCCCTTCCTGGCTGTCGCGTGATAGATCTGGAGGCCGTCTTTTGAAATTGCCATGCGAGTCTGTAAAACGCGTCCCTCGCCGATAATGCGAAAAAGAAAACCCAGGATGCCGGATGTTGGGCGGCCTGTAAGCCCTTCGATCTCATCATAGATGACCCAATCCCCAAAATCCAGCAATCGATAGGTCATCACCCGCTGATTGGTTACTTTGAGATTCGGCGTCGAAAGCGTGTCCAGATACGAATACCGATCCGGCTTGCCGGGCTGGTCCTCCCACCAAATTCGTACATTTACTGCCAGTTCTGGCGTTGGGGCTTTCTTTACTTCGCGGATGACCCGATCTACCCGATAATCTACTTCCGTAATCTGTTTGTATTGATAGGATAACTGCGCGTACTGGGGCATCGCGTCTTCTGTGCGTGTGGTCACTTCCATAAATGCCTGAAACCAGTTCTCGTACCCGATAAATAGCGGTAACCCCTGCGGATCGCGCGCTCTTGCCTTTTGCGCGAGATAAAGTATCATCTCCCCCTGAAACCGCGCACCATTGGTCGTTGCTGTCGGGTCGTAATCGCTACACTGCCGCATCGCCTCTATTATCTCTGCCCGACTCACCACCTGATACCCCGGACGCACGCCGTTTGCACATGCTGGCCAATCCAGTGTAAAGAAAAAACAAAGGAGGGTTGCGATTCTCAACCCTCCTCTGTAGTGGAAGCTCGTCATATTATCCCTCGCTACGCGGTCTAATTTTTCAACACAATGAGGATGCGCTGACCGACGAGCAAAGGATCGGAAAAGGAGATGGTGAGGGTTTGGGCTTCTTTATCCTCGCTGAGTGTGTATTCTTTGTCTTTGCCCAGTTTGCCATGGTCGTCGCACACGGCGGCGAGTTTGCCCTGTACAGTAATGTTTTCTCCAATGGAAACTTTTTTAACGTCGGTGTTGTCAACATCGGGGAAATTTATAATTTTGTAGTTTTTGCGAATCCTTCGCCAGGTATGGAGATATCCCTGTTCTTTCAGGTTATCTTCAATGCCGACATAGACGAGGACTGAACTGATAATTTCCTTGGCATCCTGAAGGTCTTCTTTGGTGACTTGAAGGTCTTCTTTGGTAACTTGAAGGTCTTCTTTGGTGACCTGAAGGTCTGCGCGCAATTTTTGGCTTTCCCGATGAGCTTTTTCAAGAGCCTCTGTTACGCGTTGAAGGCGATTGGTTTGCTCGAAGAGGTTGTTGCGAAGGCTGTCGCGGGCGGCTGTGACATGTTCGAGATCACCTCGCAGATTGGTGGTGAGACGCTGATATTCTTTCATCTCATTGGTAACGCGGTGGAGAGTGGTCAGCAAAACTTTATTTGATGTGCTGGTACTATCCATTTGCGCACGTACAGAATCGATGCGGACATTTAATCCCTCGACGACCATATTTAGAGAGTCTATCAGGGCTTCATCGCGTTTGGCTTCTTCTTCTATTTGCATAACGTAGGGACTTTCTTTAATAATTTCCTCTTCGCTGGGCAAAAACGCGATGTACAAAAGAAGGGCCACTGCAATGGCGGCTATGCCAACCACCAGGATGATTTGCTTGTTGTTCTGCATGATTACCTCCAAAAGAGAAACGGTTGCAAAAAATGAGGGCTGTAGGTGTTGGAGAGCAGGAGATTTTCTGTGGGGCTGTCCCCGCTCTGGATTAGTTACATGGTGAAACTGTGAGGTCCTCCCTTTTTATGGTGTTGTTATGGTTTCGCGGTCGGGAAACCCGCCGCCCAGTGCGAGGTGAAGGTCAATGCGCGTCTGGAGCCGTTGTTGGCGCACAACGAGCAATTGGCTCTCGGCAAGGTAAGCCGTGTTGCGCGTTTGAAGCACGGTCAACATGTCTATAAGCCCTCTGTAATACCGGTCTTCTGCCAATCGACGTGCTTCCCGCGCCTGTTCAGCGGCGGTTTCCAGAGCGGTCTGGCGTTTTGCCAGATGCGCTTCTGCAGAGAGTGCATTTTCAACTTCGCTATATGCTTGCAAAACGGTTTGGGCAAATAGCGCGGCGGCTTCGGTTTCTCTGGCACTGGCCAGGTCGATATTGCCCTGTATGCGCCCGCCCTGGAAGAGGGGTTGTGTGAGGTTGCCGATCAGGCTCCACACGCTGAAGTCTCCGTTGAGCAGGCTGCCCAATGCGTCGCTGCTGGTCCCGCTCGAAGCGGTCAGGCTGATGCGCGGATAACGCAGGCGTTTGGCGGCTTTGTGATTGGCCTGAGACGCGGCAAATTGGCGTTCAACCGCAATGAGGTCGGGGCGTCGAGAAATGAGATCTGCCGGAAGGCCTGCGGGCACTGGATGCGGCACCTGGGGAAGGCCTCCGGCAATGGCGAATGTGCCTGAGGGATAGCGACCAATGATTACTTCGAGCTGGCGAATAGCCATTTCATAGCGTTGTTCGCGCTGGTGCAGGCGGTCTTGCGATAATGCGAGTTCGGATTGGCTCTGGCGCATGTCGAGAGAGGGCCGCACCCCCCGTTCGTAGCGCGTGCGTACCTGTTTGTGGCTGGTGAGGCTATTTTCGTATGTCGCCTGCGCGAGTTCGAGTTGTCGCCTGGCTTCGATGGTGGCAAACCAGGCTTTGGCGGTTTGTGCAGCCAGTGACATGCGCGCGCCTCGATATGTGGCCTGTGTTGCCTGATATGTGGCCTGTGCAGCCGCAGCACTTGCGCCGAGCCGCCCCCAGAGGTCGATTTCCCACGTGGCATTGATGGAAACGCCGTAGGTGGTGTTGGTGTTTGAGAGCACCTCACCATCCGCCTGACCGGGGATGGGAAATCCGATGAAGTTTTGTTTGCGTCTCAATCCCGATGAACCCGCGCTGATTTGCGGGTATAGTGGTGCGCCGGCCATTTTGGCCTGGGCGCGTGCGGCTTTGAGACGCGCTGCAGCAGCGTGCAGGTTGTGGTTGTACGCCAGTGCCTGCGCGATCAAGCTGTCGAGATGGCTATCGTTAAATGTCGCCCACCAGAGGGTGTCTGCGGGTGTTGTGGTGGCTGGCTCCGTCTGATAAGTTTGAGGTGGCGAAATGGGGGTTTGTTGCACGCGAGGCGCGGATGCACATGAGGTCATAAGTGCAAAGCAGAGTGCAAAAAAGTGCCATGCCGCGTGGGTGTTCATTCTCGATCTCCTGAAAGAAGCGGACTGCTGACTGCGCCTATCATAAAGAAAGTTTTATTTTTGTCAATATATATCGCAATCGGAGAGGATTAGATTATGGCGACGCATTGTTTTGAAGGCCTGCTCGAGAGCACGTCGGTTAATATAGGATTGACACTGGGATCGGGGCAGGTGTTTCGGTGGGGGCGAGATGTCGATGGGTGGTGGAAGGGTATTGCTTATGGCGTGGTTGTGCATCTGAGACAAAAGGGAGACCAGATCGCGTATCGCGCATCGTCTGAGCGGGTGGCTACGTACTGTGGCGAGATGGCGATTGATGATTTTTTAAGGTGGTATTTAAGGCTGGATCACCTACCCCGGATCAGAGTGCCGCGTGGGGATACCTATTTGCGAAAGGCGCGGGATTTGTTGAAGGGACTACAATTTGTTCGTCAAGATCCATTCGAGTGTATTATTTCTTATGTTCTCTCGGTTCAAGCACATATGTCGTTGACCAAAAAGCGGATCGGATTTCTTGCGCGAACCCTGGGCGAGAGACGGATTTTTGAGGGCGAGACGTACTGGACATTCGCAGAACCCGATGCACTTTCTGAGTTGGATGGCGAATTTTACAGGCGTCACCGTTTTGGCTGGCGTTCGGAGCGGGTGGCTGAAACAGCGCGGTTTATCGCCGAGGCAGTATGCGATGGGGGGACAGATTTGAATAATTGGCGGTGTATCTCGGATGATTTGCACGCGCTGTCCGGTAGTGGTGTTGGTATTAAGGTGGCGCGGTGTATTGATCTGTTCTCACTGGATCGGCTCTATGCGGTTCCCGTTGATACCTGGGTGCGAAAATTTGCCCAGGAATGGTATGGCGTAACGGGTTCAGATGCGAAGATATGCCGGTGGGGCGAGGCGCGATGGGGCAAGTGGGCGGGCTATTGCAATGAGTATTTGTTCGCGTATTATCGCGAGTTGTACGGCCCAACGCTGTATGATAGGGTGCTTTCTTTTGATGCTTCTGGTGAAGCGTCAGCGGTGATGCCGTTTGAGGATGCGGGATGATTGTTTTTTATTCCCTATCGTATTTGGGGTTGCCAAAGCCGTCGTTGACGATGTGGGAGCGCGCGGGGATTTCGGATTTGTCGGGGATGATGAGATCCAGTTCGGTGCTGTTTTCGACGATTGTGCCGTCGCCCACGCGCACGTGATCTCCAAGGATGATCTTTCCCGGATTTCGGGAACCAGAGCGCACGGTGCCGAGTACGACTGATGATGCGATTTGACAGCCTGTGCCCGTTTCGACATAGCCGTATATGTCTGTGCCGCTGCCGATCGTGGAGCGGTTGCCAATGACGACGGGACCGAGCAAGGTGGCGTCTGTGCCAATTTTTACAAAATTGCCAATGGTGGGATGTCGCTGCCGCGCTCTTTCTGTCAATCCGCCGAGTGTGCAGGGATAGATGATGCACCCATAGCCTATGATACCTGTTTGACCGGTTGTGAGGCCGCGGTGCGGGTGTTCGAGAAAGTTGGCGTCTGCGATGGTGGTTTCCGGGTGAATATCGGCTTGATAATAACGCCCACCGAGTTCTGAGATGGCACGGGGCAGGAGGGGGATGGGTGTGCAGTCGAAATTTTCAACCTCGCCGCTTTGCGTGAGGGCATTGGCGATGTCGTGATAAAACAAGACGCGCCATCCGGGATACGCACTGGCGACGAGTTGCATCTGATATGCAAAGGCAGATTGCACGCCTTTTTCGGCGAGAAATGCTTCGTAGAGATCAAAAGTGCGCGCTTCAATAGCTTTGTCAATGACGGGCGCAAATGCGAGGGCGGCGAGGTCGCTGTTATCCAGATTGTGTACTTTGCGTAAATACGCATCCCACACGGCGGGGTCTTTGAGCGATGCAAAGCGGTTCCAGAGTGCGCGGGTTTTGAGTTGGGGCAGTCGAGAAATGAGCGCGAAGGCCGATTGGAGTGCCACATCTTCTATCGGGCCGTTTTCGCCCTGCGCGGCTTGAAGCGATTGGTAGATCATGGCGTAGAGTTGGTCGGCGATTTCTTCGATATTTTCAGTCAGGGTCGCCTGTGCGGCTTCAGACGCATTGTGGGAGCCGGGGGCGACGCATTCGAGCAGGTTGCCGAGGACGGTTTCGAGCAGATCGCGATTGACAAAACCGCGGCCTGAACGCTGTGAAAGAATCGCGCGATTGATGGGGTCGATGCGCAGAGCGGTCAGTTCCTCCTCTGTGTAAATCGGTCGAATTTGATCGACGACTTTTTCGAGAAGCGGGCGTTTGCGATTTGCATACGCGGCGTCAAATAAGGTGGTGTTGTTCAAAGAAAATTCCTTTTTGGTTCTATTTGTTCAACTTCCGGTGGAGCGATAATAGCGCACACCGATTTTCCATATCTGGAGGGCGACTATGAGAAATATAATGCAAATTAAGGGCGCGACCCACTGCAAAGCAATGGGAAATCCCATGGGGTCGCCGCGTTCGAGGATTGCCAGTGCTGGCAGGTAATTTACACACGCGAGGGGTACGATGTAAGTAAAAAATTTGCGAAACCAGATGCGGTAGATGGGTAAGGGGTACTGTGCGGTTTCCACGCCGCCGTAAGTCATGGTGTTCATGAGTTCGAGAGATTCGGTGGTCCAAAACGCGATGGTAGCTTGAATGACCATGAGGCCGATAAAGAGGCAAGCACCGCCAAATATGGCGGTGAAGACGAGATAGATTTTGGGCACGGACCATGCAATGTCGAGGGTGTAGCTTGCCCAGGAGAAGACTGCGAGGCCCTGGAGCAGGCGGCCGACGCGGCGGAGGGTGAGTTCATGGCCCGCGAGTTGCAGGGCGGTGCTGCGGGGACGAAGCAGAAGGCGGTCGAAGTCGCCGCTTTTGACCATGGTGCCGAATATGTCGAAGCCGCGCGAGGCAGCGTCGGCAAAAGCGAAGGAGATGTTGATGAGGCCGTAGAGAAGGGCTACTTCGGGAAGCGTCCAACCCTGAATGTGTTTGAATCGCGCAAAGAGAGAGGCAATGGCGAGAAATTCGATGCCGGTGGTGAGGAAATGCCCAAAAGAGAGCATGATGAATGATACGCGATATTGCATTTGGCTGCGAACAGATTGGCTGAGATAGTGCATGTAGAGGCGAAGTGCGTTGGTCATTGCATTATCCCCCTTGCGCGACGAGGCGGCGAATACCGCGGGTGAGGATGAGGTGCCCGGCTGTGATCAGCGCAATCAGATAGGCGATTTGAAACGGCAGGTGATACCAGATTTGTTCTGGTGAGATGTGGCCCATGTAGAAGCGGAAGGGGATGTCCATGAGGTATCGAAATGGGAGGATGTTGATGGCTGTCTGTGCCCAGTCGGGAAAAAAGAGCAAGGGGATTATGATGCCGCTGAAGAGCCAGGTCAAACTACTCAGGAGTACGCCCAGGCCTTCGCCAGATATGGTCCACAAGAGGGAAATGTTCAGGAGATTGGTGATGGCTGCACTGATGAGGATGGCAAAGAGCATCGATATGAGCCAGGCACAGGTAGCTGAAAAACTGGGGGGCATTTGCAAGTTGAAGAAAAGACTGGCCGTGATGAACATGGGAAGGGCGCGAAAGACACCGGGCGCGGTGCGTTGTGCTATGGCGCGGCTGTACCAGAAGAAATACAGGTTGGTCGGGCGCACGAGTTCATAGACGACATTGCCCGAACGCACCATGGCGCGCACATCGGGGTCGGCACCCTGGTAGGGAATGAGAACGAGAAATGCCTGGCCGAGCCATATATAGGTAATAACCTCATCGGCGGTCATGGGTTGTGGCGCGGTGGTTGATCTGTAGAAGGCTTCAAAGATCATGACGCGGATGAGGCCCCAGAAGAGTTGGGTGCCGAATCCCGCGAATGCCGCGGCGCGGTATTGCAAGAGCGTGCGAAATCTGGCGGAGAGGACGGCTATGTAGGATTTTATGACAGATAAATTGAGGATCATAAGTAGCTCTGGGTTCTGAGACTGTTCGATTCTTCAACTTCCAGTTGATCGGTAGTGGCGGGTGCCGAAACGCCAGAATTGAAGAGTCAAAAAAAAGAAAAGAAAACCAATAGCTGGAGCCGTCCATTGGAACCAGATGGGACTGCCGAGAGCGTCGGGACGGTCTAAGATGATCAGCGCGGGGTAGTAGCTGATACAGGCCAGAGGAATGACATAAGTAAAGAAACGACGGAACCATTTGCGGTAGATGCTTAAGGGATAACGGGCGGTTTCCTGCCCGCCGTAGCTGACGGCATTGATGAGGTCGAGGCTTTCTGTAGTCCAGAAGCACAGGGTGGCGCGAAGGATAAAGATGCCGCCGAACACGCAGGCACAGGCCAGTGTGGATGCCATAACAAGGGTGATTTTAGGGACGGTCCAGGTGATGTCGAGTATGTACGCGGCATAACAGAGAACGAGGAAGCCCTGCGTAAAGTGGCCGATGCGCATGAGTTGAAGTTCTTGACCTAACATTGGCAAGGGCACCAGCGCGGTATTGTAGCAGAACGCGAAATTGCGCGCTGAAAAAGGCAACGTAAGGGATGAGTAAGCGCGTAAGTGCCATGAGAGCCGAGTCAGAGAATGAATTGCTATTTTTGCGCGATGGCTATGAGTCGAAGGCTCGTCGCCTTCTCATAAGGACCAAAATCGTAGGTGCCAAAGAAATCGATTGATTTGAAACCAGCGGTTTTGAGCAATTTCTCCTGGTCATCCTTCAGAAGAACGTGGGTATCAGTTGACCACACTTTGAGTTCCTTGCGATCTGCCTGATGAAAAATATCGAGCACATGATAGCGACAGTTCCTTTTACCAGTATAGTCGATGGCATAGAGCCGAGAGATGTCCGCACTGCTGCGATTAAGGACGAACCGATTTTTATCGTTCCAACGTTTATCTGTAATGCCTTGGTCGAGAATGAGAATACCGCCAGCGTTCAATACGCTGTACATACTTCGAAAAGCGCGGAGTGCTTCGTCATCATTGGGCACATGAATAATAGCAGCAGACCAGCAGACAACAGCGTCAAAGTGTTGAAAAAAATGCTGCGGCAGTTCGCGGAAATCTGCTTTGTGAAGCGGGATATCTACGCTGGCTTCGGTCAGATTGCAGCGAGCCTGTGCCAACATAGCGTCAGAGAGGTCAGAGCCAATAGCACGGCAGCCGAGTTTATCGAAAAGCATGAGTTCTCGACCTGTTCCGCAAGCGCAGTCCAGGACGGTTTTAATCTGATATTTGGCAAATAACGCGGCAAAGAAGGTTTCAATATTGGGGTCACTTTTGTAGAAAAGTTCGTATCGTTCAGCAAAATCAGCATAGATATCCAGGGTCATTGTCAAAATCTCCATTAGCGATTTTCGGCATAGAGGCGCGAGATGATTTCTTCGATGGGCGTGTTTTCGACAAAGAGGTCGCGCACGGGGTGCTGCGCCGTGATGCGGGCGATCAGGTCTGCCGTGGCAATGCGGTCGGGGTCAAATGTGAGATGTACGCGGTGGCCGTCGCGCAATACGACAGATGCGTCGGGGTCGGTGATGTCTTCTGTGCCTTCGAGATCGACGATGAGGCGGCGCTCTGTTGTGACGCGGGCGCGAAGGTTTTCGAGTGGGCCGTCGGATAGTATCTGGCCCTGCCCTATGACCATTACCCGCGTGCAGAGGGCTTCGATGTCGTCCATGTCGTGGGTGGTGAGGATGACGGTGACATCGCGTTCCTGGTTGAGGCGTTTGATGAAGTCGCGCACGGCGAGTTTGGAGACGACGTCGAGGCCAATGGTCGGTTCGTCTAAAAAGAGGATTGATGGTCGATGAATGAGGGCAGCGGCGAGGTCACAGCGCATGCGCTGGCCCAGGCTGAGTTGGCGCACGGGTATGTCGAGTAGCGATTCGAGGTCGAGAATGGCGATCATTTCATCGCGGATTTGCGCGTATTGGTGATGGTTGACGCGATAGATGTCGCGGAGTAGATCGAAAGATTCGATGACGGGCAGGTCCCACCACAATTGCGTGCGTTGCCCAAAGACCACGCCGATGTGTGCGACGTGGGCGATGCGTTCTTTCCAGGGCACGCGCCCAAGGATTTCACAGCGGCCAGAATCGGGCACGAGGATGCCGGACAAAACTTTGACGGTGGTGGATTTGCCCGCGCCATTGGGGCCGATATAACCGATGAGTTCGCCGGGTTCAATGGTGAAGGAGATGCCGTCGAGGGCAGTTATCTGGCGGTAGCTGCGGTGCATGACACCGCGCAGAGCACCCCACACACCGGGCTGGCGTTGGGCGATTTGGAAGGTTTTGACGAGGTTTTCGACAATGATGTGAGGCATGGCGCAATGTGCGGGGTTTATATTTTTTTGTGTTTATTAGACGGGTATCCCGGCGGGTGTGTTTTGGTTTGTGGGATTTTTTTTACTGAACGAATCACGCAAGATGTGATTTTGCATAAAAATAGAGTGCCCGGTTCTTGTATTTGAGAATCGGGCACTCGCTTTTGTAGAGATGGAATCCACGCTCTATTGTGTGGTCTGGTAATACGGGTTGGTGCCTTCGGCGTGGTCTGTGATATCGCGGATATTTGCGATTTCGGGAACGGCTTCTTTGATCATGACTTCCACCCCCTGTTTGAGGGTGACATCGACCATGCCACAGCCCTGGCATCCACCGCCAAATTGAAGATAGGCCGTGTCTTCTTTTACATCGATTAATGACACATGACCGCCGTGTGCGGCAATGCCCGGGTTGATTTTTTCGTCAATTACCATCTGGATTTTTTCTGCCACACTGCCTTTGAGGTGCGGAGGAACTTTGTGCGGGTTGTCAATTTTGAAGCCGCGTCCCATCAGGCCATCGACAAAATCGAGCGTGATGTCCTGGGCATAAGGCACGCTGTTTTCATCAATGTAAACATTGAAACCATCGTATGGTATCGCGGTATCGCGGTCGGTGTCCTGTCCCTCGGCTACAAAAGCGAGGCGGTAGTTGGCCTGTAAGGGCGATGTTGCTTCGGCAGAGATGCGCACGCCTGTAATCACCTGTTCTTGTTCGTGTATCAAGCGGGTGATTTCTGTTTGTGCAATGTCTGTGACGGTGATTTCCATGAAGTTTCTCCTGTAGAAGTTAGAAGTTAGAGGTGTGAAGTAAGAAGTCCGCCCCCAACCGCCCCCGCGGTGTACAACTGGCCGACTTTCAGGCCAGTTTACGGCTGGTGCTTCATAACATTTCACACTTCACATTTCACACTTCACACTTGCCTTTATGGCATTGTGACTTGCAAGAGTTCGTCTGCTTTATGCGCGAGATGATTTTCGAGTTGGTGTCCATCTCCCATCAGGTCTTGCAATGTAATGCGGTCGAGCATCTGGTCAACCACAAATTGGATGGCGTTCCATAGGGAGCGAATTGAGCAATCGACAGAATGTGTGCAGCAGGTTTCGTAACCGGTGTGTTCGTCGCAAAAGCCGTCGTTGAAGAATGGGTCACCGAGGGCGCCGAGTACATCGGAGATCAGGATTTCACTGGCGGGCCGAGCCAATTTATACCCACCGGCTTGACCGCGCACACTTTCGACGAGGTTGCCCAGGCGCAAGAGGCGGACGAGTTTGCCGACATGAGCGGTGGATAATCCTTCGGCGCGGCTGATTTCGGGAATTGCAATGCTGCCACCGGTTTCAGATGCGCGCTGTGCTACCTGCATGAGACAGCGCAGACCGTATTCTTCTTGTGTACTCAATTTCATACCAAAACCTTTTCAGTAAGAGGCATTGTTAAAACATGCCCAATTCGAGTTTGGCCGCTTCTGACATGCGTTCTGGCGTCCAGGGGGGATCGAATACGAGGTCGAGTTTGACATCGTAAACGCCTTCGGCAGATCGGGCTGCGGATTCGACCTGTCCGGGCAAAATACCCGCGGCGGGACAATTGGGTGCTGTGAGTGTCATTTGAACGTAGGTATTGCCATCTTCTTCTACTTTGATTTCGTAGATGAGGCCCAGTTCGTAAATGTCAACAGGGATTTCTGGATCATATACTGTCTTGAGTGCTTTTACGATTTCTTCTTTTACGGCTTCGGGGTCGATGGGTCCTTCTGGTGCGGATTTTTCGGGCGGTGATTCTGGCGTTTCAATATTGTGAATTTCTTCAGCATGGTTGGCGTCATCGCTGGGCTGTGCGTTTGTATCTTTGCGGAAGATGTTCAGGAGGCTCATGTGTTATCTCTCTGTGGTTATAGGCGTTTGGACATCGTCCATAGCTGCCCGAAGCGCGTGCCACGATAGGGTCGCGCATTTGATGCGGGTGGGATAGTCGCGCACGCCGAAAAAAGCGAATAATTTGCCCATCTGGTCGAGGCCGAGATTGCTGGATGGGTCGGTGAGCATTGCCTGGAAGTCTTTGAAATAGGTTTCCGATTCGCCGAGGGTTTTGCCTTTGATGGTCTCGGTCATTAGAGAAGCCGATGCTTTGGAAATGGCGCATCCCGAACCCTGAAAGCCAATGTCTTTTATGCGGTCGCCGTGGAGTTGGAGATAAACCTCCACTTTATCGCCGCACAGTGGATTGTAGCCTTCGGCAAAGCGGTCTGCTGGATCGAGTACGCGAAAATTTCTGGGGTTTTTGTTGTGATCCAGAATGAGTTGCTGGTAGAGTTCGCGCAAATCTGACATCAGCCAAAAATCTTTCGCACGGTGTGAAGGCCAGAGACCAGCGCGTCAATGTCTTCACGCGTGTTGTAAAATGATAGGGAAGCGCGCGTTGCTGCGGGTATGTCGTAGTGTTTCATAACGGGTTGCGCGCAGTGGTGCCCGGCGCGAACGGCAACACCGGCCTGGTCGAGAATGGTGCCCACATCGTGGGGGTGAATATCGGAGAGGGTAAATGAGAGCACGCCTACTTTACACTCGGCTGTGCCGAGCATTTTCAGGTCCGGCACACCGCGCAGGACATCGTGTGCGTATTCCAGCAAATTGGCTTCGTATTTTGCCGCGCCATCAAAGTCGATGCTGTTGAGGTAATCAATGGCGGCACCCAGGCCAATACTGCCCGCGATATTGGGCGTTCCCGCTTCAAATTTGTTGGGCAGGTTTCCGTACGTAATATTGTCAAAGTCAACGCTCTGGATCATGCTGCCTCCGCCCTGGTAGGGCGGCATGGTATCGAGGTATGTTTCGCTGCCATACAGGACGCCAATGCCTGTGGGCGCGAACATTTTGTGTCCCGAAAAGGTGTAGAACTCGCAGCCCAGGGCGCGAACATCCACGCGCTGATGGGGCACGGCCTGGGCACCGTCGATATGTACGGGTACGCCGTGTGCGTGCGCGATTTGTACGATTTCTCGCACGGGATTAACTGTGCCGAGCACATTGGAGATGTGTATGATGGAGACGAGTTTTGTGCGCGAGGTAAAAAGAGTTTGATATGTGTCCAAACAGAGTTCGCCCCGGTCGTTCATGGGGATGACGCGCAGTTTGGCTCCCTTTTCCCGACAGAGCATCCACCAGGGAACGATGTTGGAATGGTGCTCCATTTCGGTGATGATGATTTCGTCGCCTTCGCCAATTTGTTCGCGTCCAAAGGTCTGAGCAATGAGATTGATGCCCTCGGTGGTTCCGCGCACAAAGATGATTTCTCTGTCTGAGGCCGCGTTGATAAAGGTCGCCACTTTTCTTCTGGCGGCTTCATAAGCATCGGTCGCTATTTGCGAGAGGTGGTGTACGCCTCTGTGTACATTGGCGTTTTGGTCGGTGTAATAATGCGAGAGGGCATCGATGACCGCGCGGGGTTTTTGGGCTGTGGCACCATTGTCGAGGTACACGAGAGGTTGCCCCTGCACTTGTTGGCCCAAGATGGGGAAGTCCGCGCGGATGCGGCGCACGTCAAAGGGCGGTGCCGGGCGCGCGGCTGGCTCGGGTGGTTGAAGTGTTAATATGTCCAGGGGCGAACTCATGCCATGTCCTTTGCATAGATGTGTTCGAGGCGCGTGTCGATTAAATCGCTGAGGTGCGACCGCACGGGGGCGAGGGTCACGCGCCCGATAATGTCATCGGCAAAAGCGCGGAGCAATATCCGTCTTGCCTCGGCTTTGGGAATGCCGCGCGTTTGCAGGTAAAAGAGCGCGTTTTCATCGAGCTGGCCTATTGTTGCGCCATGCGAGCACTTGACTTCATCGGCGTAGATTTCGAGTTGGGGTTTGGTATTGACGCGCGCATTGTCCGAAAGCAGGATATTTTCGTTTTGCTGGTAGGCATCTGTGTGTTGTGCTTTTTGGTGTACGTGAATTTTTCCCCGAAAAATTGCGCGAGATGACCCTCCCAGAATCCCTTTGTAGAGTTCATGGCTGGGGCAATGGGGTTCTGCGTGCTCCAGCAGGGTATAATTATCGACTTGTTGCGATCCTTCGAGGGCATAAAATCCATTGACGGTGGCTTCGCTGCCTTCGCCGCGCAGGTACGCGCTTACGTCGTTGCGAACAAATGCCCCGCCGAATGTAAAATCGTGAAAGGTCATCCTGCTGCTGCGCCCGAGTTGGGCTTGAAAATTGGCGACGTGCAAACCCTTTGTGTTTTGCAATTCGAGGCGGATACAATTCACGCTGGCATTGTCGCGGGCGATGATTTCTGTGACCGCATTGGTAAGATAAGTCTCTGTACCCGTTCCAGCATAGGTTTCAACAATTGAGAGCTGACTGTTCTCATCTGCGATGATCAGGTTGCGCGGATGAGATATTGTGGGGGTTTCAGATGCCGTTGTGATAAAGAGGATATGCACGGGGGCTTCGACGATGATATTTGGCTGAACATGGATGAATACACCGTCGCGCATGAATGCCGTATTGAGGGCGGTGAATGCCAAATCTGTGGTTTGTGCGAGCTTTCCCAGGTGCGCTTTGACGAGTGGATGGTCGTAAACGTCGCCGAGGTTGGCGATGGTTATGCCTTCTGGTATGTCAGATGCGCGTTCTGGCGCGTAATGCCCATTGACGAATACGAGACGGATGCCTTGCAGGTCGGGATAGATAAAAGGTTCCAGTTCTGCATCTGCAAGGGTGGCAGGGATTGCAGGCTCAAAATCGGGTCTGATAAGCGCGGATGGATTCACGCTTTTCCAGGCTTCATCTGCGGTGGTGGGATATCCCAGGCGGTCAAAGTCGGCTATTGCTTGTTGACGCAATGCGCGCAATGACTGGCCATTGAGGCTGGATTCAAATTTTTGAACCCAGGATGCGTGATTAGACGCTGTGTGTCGCGTGTTCTTCTTTGATCCAGTCATAGCCTTTTTCTTCCAGTTCCATGGCGAGTGTTTTGTCGCCCGATTGGACGATGCGTCCGTCGAGCATAACGTGGACTACGTCGGGCACGATATTGTTGAGCAAGCGCTGATAGTGCGTGACCACAATGGTCGCTTTGTCCGCGCTGTGAAGTGTATTGACGCCGTTGGCAACAACGCGCAGAGCGTCGATATCGAGTCCAGAATCGGTTTCGTCGAGTATGGCGAGGCGGGGTTCCAGAACGGCCATTTGCAAAATTTCATGGCGTTTTTTTTCTCCGCCAGAAAAGCCTTCGTTGACCGAACGTTTGAGGAATTTTTCGTCCATTTCAACCAGTTTGAGTTTGTCGCGAATCAGCGAGAGGAAGTCTATGGCATCGACTTCTTCTTCATCTCTGGCCGTTCGAAGGGCGTTGAGAGCCGTGCGCAAGAAGTACGCGCTGTTGACACCGGGTATTTCTACCGGGTACTGAAAGGCGAGAAAGACGCCCTGTACTGCGCGTTCATCCGGGTCCATATCGAGCAGGTCCTGGCCCTCGTAGATGACTTCGCCCGCTGTAACACTATAGGCTTCGTGACCTGCGAGCACCTGGGCCAATGTACTCTTACCCGACCCGTTGGGTCCCATAATGGCGTGGATTTCTCCCGCGTTGACCGCGAGGTCGATACCGTGAAGAATTTCCGCGCCTTCCACACCTGCGTGCAGATTTCGAATCTCGAGCATATTATTTGGTTCCTTGAGTTAGGGTGATCGTAGCAGCCTCATGTATTCATCGTGTTTTCCAATCCAAAACCAGACCAAAACGCCCTCATCTTCAAATGCCAGCGTTCGATAATGAGTGCCAACTCTTACAGACCAGTACGCACCAACCTTCTTCAAATGCAGGGACGGATGTTCTGAATCTTGCTTCAGCAGTTCAAAATTTTTATCTGCGAGTTGTTGTATCTTCCGCGGGAGGTTTTGATAACACGTCCAAAAATCAGGGGTCGCTTTATAGATCGGTACACCTGTCTGCCCGAAAATCCTCACGAGCTTTTTTGCCGAGATGATCGAGCCTGCCCGTTTTCACATCTTCCTCAAATTGCTTATCCCAGGCATCTGCTTTGGCTTCCAAAATTTCGTGAAGCTCAATTTCCAAAGTGTCCAGCAATTCTTTTTTCGTTCTTTTTTGACCATTTACTTCGGGGATTTCCCGTATTCTTCCAATCCACCCTTCGCCGTTTTTTTGAATTTGGGCAGTATAGGTTTCTACGCCATCCCGTTCCTGGATTTTGGCTGTGTAAATCCGCGCCATCTGTGTCTCCTTAGCTAATTACCCGACGCTGCCTTCGAGACTGATGCCGAGGAGTTTTTGGGCTTCGACTGCAAATTCCATGGGCAGTTCTGCGAGGACCTCTTTGCAGAAGCCGTTGACGATCATTGAGACGGCGTCTTCTGTGGAGATGCCGCGCTGGTTGCAATAGAAGATCTGGTCTTCGCCAATTTTGGATGTGGTGGCTTCGTGTTCGACGTGCGCGGATGGGTTGCGTACATCGATATAGGGAAAGGTGTGTGCACCGCACTGGTCGCCGATGAGCATGGAGTCGCACTGGGTAAAATTTCTGGCGTTGTGCGCGCCTTTGAGGACTTGTACGGCGCCGCGATAGGTGTTTTGTCCGAGCAGGGCGGATATGCCTTTGGAGATGATGGTACTTCGGGTGTTTTTTCCAATGTGAATCATTTTGGTGCCGGTGTCGGCCTGCTGTTTGAGGGAGGTGACGGCGACAGAGTAAAATTCGCCGACAGAGTTGTCACCTTGAAGAATGCAACTGGGATATTTCCAGGTGATGGCCGATCCGGTTTCGACCTGTGTCCATGAGATTTTGGAATTTGCGCCCCGGCAAGCGCCGCGTTTGGTGACAAAGTTGTAGATGCCTCCCTTGCCGTCTATGTCGCCGGGATACCAGTTTTGGACGGTGGAGTATTTGATCTGTGCATTGTCGAGTGCGACGAGTTCGACCACGGCTGCGTGGAGCTGATTTTCGTCGCGCATGGGCGCTGTGCAACCTTCCAAATACGACACATAAGCACCTTCTTCAGCGATGACGAGCGTGCGCTCAAACTGTCCGGTGTTGGCGGCGTTGATGCGGAAATACGTCGATAATTCCATTGGACAGCGCACGCCTTTGGGAATATAGCAGAAGGATCCATCGCTAAAGACAGCCGAGTTGAGAGCGGCAAAATAATTGTCGGTGTGTGGGACGACAGAACCGAGATACTGGCGCACGAGGTCGGGGTGATCTTGCACGGCTTCTGAAAAAGAGCAAAAGATAACACCTGCTTCGGCCAGTGTTTCCTTAAAGGTGGTCGCAACGGAGACGCTGTCAAAGACCGCATCGACAGCCACGCCGGCCAGCATTTTTTGCTCTTCGAGAGGTATGCCGAGTTTTTCATAGGTGGCGAGCAGTTCGGGATCGACTTCGTCCAGACTTTCGGGGCCATCGCCTGCGTTTTTTGGTGCTGCGTAATACACCATGCTTTGATAGTCGATATCGGGATAGGTAACCATGGCCCACTGTTCGCTTTTTTTGCGTTTGAGCGGGTCTGTCATGGTCAGCCAGTGACGATAGGCTTTGAAGCGCCATTCGAGCAGCCAGTCGGGTTCATTCTTTTTCTCAGAAATAAATCGAATAATGTCTTCATTCAGACCTGGGGGGGCAGACTCCTGCTCGATATCTGTCACCCATCCAAATTTGTAGTCGCTCGTTGCGAGCGTTTCAAGCTCCTGGGCTTGTGAACTCATTGTAGCACTCCTTTTGAGGTCTAAAAAGTAGTCGCGCAATGGCAAAATTTACCCAAAGCATACAAAAATGTCAAGATTAAAAGTATAAAAAAAATCAAGAAATAATTTATTGTAAAGTAACATATTAGAGGCTGTAAAGTCGATTTAGAATGCGACTTTCTCGACATCACTATCCCCATGCCTTGCCGCTGGCGCGCCTGCGACGCTTACTGCCGGGCAGGTCTTTTTTTGCAACGGCAAAGCCGAGCAGTCCTTTTTGCCCGAGTTTTTTGAGATAGGCGAGGAGTGAAATTTCGGCTTCTTTCACATTGAGTTGGTGGGTTTTGCTCAGGCGTTTGATGATGGCTTCGACGGTTGTGCGTCCATCGCACATATCCCAGACCTGTGCGCCAATTTCGTCGAGCACCAGTGTTTTTTGTTGGGGAATCCAAAAAATTTTAGATAGAGTGCGCACTTTCCACGAATCGCCGCGGGTGAGTGTGACGTGGATCTCGCCATCGTCATTTTTTTCCCATTCGACCTGATTGTTGCGAACGGGTTTGGATTTGAACATGGCTTCGCGGCCAATTTTGGGTTGTTTTTTGAATAGCATAACAGGACTCCGCTTGTGGGCGAATAGACAGGATGGATAATATTCTGTCAGGAAATGGCTGTTACATCCTTGCAATAGGCATCGAGGTTTGGGGCACCTTCGGATTTTTTCCAGAAGGTCTGTACAACAAAAATTTTATTGGTCTCCATATCGGTCCATACCCGTCCCGAAAGATTCTGACGGGGGCGCATATTCCAAAAGGGCAAGGGTTGAAGAAGGCCCTGCCATCGACTTTTGGGGTATCCATTGACCGAGAGCACGGTGTTGGTGTCCCGGGTTTGGATATCGGTTTCAACGTGAATATGTCGAAGGTCTTTTGTAAAAAATTCAACGTACCATTCATCGAGATCTTTGCTATTGAGGATTGTGCGCGCCAAGCTGAAGCGGTCGATATTGAGTCGCGTGCTGTCTTTTTGAAATCTCAAGCCTATATGCCCGGATTTGAGTTCAAAATTTTCGAGTTCGTATTCTGGGGGAGATTGGCAGATCATGTCGTAGAGTGCCCAGGTCAGGGGACCGCCGGGCGGAGTGTCCCGAAGGGTGTTGAGGATGGGCGGCAGAACGGCATCGAGATTTTCATCTGTGCGTCCCATAATTCGAATAAAAATGAGACGGTCCGAGGCGGGACTATACGTCGCAATCGTATGTACTGTGTAACGCGATTCCCACACAAAATACTGCGTGTTTTGCATGGCGGGAAGGTCGAGGTCAATGGCTTTGGGGCTGCGTTCAACGCGCAGGCGGCTTTTTTGTTTTTTGGCATTTTTTGCCAGACCTTCGATGTAGCGATCCACGATTTGTTCCACGCGGTCATCCCCCCGCGCTTCTTTCCATTCGAGTTCAAGGCGTGCAATTTGAGAATCGTCGAGGCGCACTTCGCCCGAGTTCGCCTCTCCCGATATTTTGCCCGGATTCCATTCTGATGGAATGGTGAGACCAACGCCATGCCAGGCAAAGGGCACGTATTCGTCAAATATGAGATTTTTCATGGTGTGCTTTCCATTCAGAGTTCGTGCGAAGGTTGGTGATACACCGCGTGTCTGTGATCACTAAAGATAAGATACAAGGGGGTATTTGCGGTGTCAAGCAGAGATATATAGATGTATTTACGGTGTTTAGAATGGGTGAGAAAGCGAAAAATAATACATTTTTAGAGAATTATTTGAGATGAAAACTTGACGGATGCACGAACGTTCACTATATTCAAATGTGCAGGTTATGGATGTACGCATTTTAAAAATAAATAAGGAGGTGTGTTATGCGAAAAAAATTAACTGCGCGCCAACAGGAGATATACGATTTTATCGCCCGGGTGATTCGCAATCAGGGATATCCGCCTACGATCCGAGAAATTATGGAGGCTTTTGGTATTGCTTCAACCAATGGTGTGCGAACCACGCTGTCTGCATTGGAAAAAAAAGGGTATATTCGGCGAACTGCCATGTTGTCGCGCAGCATTGAGTTGACGGATTATCAGGCACGCGATGCATCGCTTTCCGGCGATGTGCGCGAAGTGCCGGTCATTGGGCGCGTTGCTGCCGGTGAACCGATCCTGGCGACGGAAAATATCGAGAGTACGCTTGCGGTTGATTCCGGGTTTGTGCCGCGAGGCGATGTTTTTGCCCTTGAGGTTGAAGGTGATAGCATGCGCGATGCAGGGATATTAGACGGCGATTTTGTGCTCGCGCGCCATCAAGAATCCGCCCATCAAGGTGAGATTGTAGTGGCTGTGATTGGCGAAGAAGCGACGGTTAAGCGCTACTATCGAGAGGGAGCGCAAGTCAAGCTGATGCCCGAAAATGAAGCCTATCAACCCATTGTGGTGGGTGAAAACCACGAGTCATTCCGAATTGCCGGTAAAATTGTGGGTTTGATGCGGTCTTTTTAGACGATGTGGGATGTATCGGGGTAGAATGTTTAATAGAACAAAAGAGAGGCCTTAACAGGTCTCTCTTTTTTATGTGTGGATCCTGAAATGCATGCCCGGCAGTTGTTCGACACTGCCCTTGATTTCAAGGCTCAAGAGGATGTTGAGGGTTTCTCCAGAAGAGAATCCCGCGGTTTTGGCGAGGGTGTCAATATGTACCGGGTTCGCATCGGCAGACAGGTTGGCAAGAGCGTCCCATACGCGTTGTTCTCGGTCGGATAGCGCAGGTTCCTCAGAAGGTTGAGCGGGGAGTGCTGACCGATGTTCAATTTCATTCAAGATGTCTTGCGTCGTCTGCACGAGAATGGCTCCCTGGCTGAGAAGGCCATTTGTGCCCTGACTTTTGCCCGAGTAAATTGGGCCGGGTACGGCAAAGACATCGCGGTTCTGGTCAAGTGCAAACTGGGCAGTGATGAGTGCGCCGCTCTGTTTGCCCGCTTCAACAACGACTGTGCCGAGGCTCAAGCCACTGATAATGCGGTTGCGTCTTGGAAAGTTGTGGGCTTCAGGGCTGGTGCCCAGTGGGAATTCTGAGAAGACCACACCGCGTTCACATATTTGTTGAAATAGGGTGCGATTTTCAGGTGGATAGGGACAATCCAGGCTGCTGCCAAGCACTGCTGCTGTTGCGCCGTGTTCGAGTGCCCCCCGGTGTGCATGGGTATCAATGCCAACGGCCATTCCGCTGACTACTGTTATGCCCGCTCTGGCGAGATCACTTCCCAGGCGATGCGCGGTTTCCCGTCCATAAGCCGTGAAAGAGCGCGAGCCGACAATGCTTATGGTAGGGCTGTGACACAGGCTTATGTCGCCTTTTGCAAAGAGCAGAGGTGGCGGGGCGTAGATTTGATTTAGTATTTCGGGGTAGAGGGGATCGGTGAGCGTGCAGATTTGGATGTCGAGGTCTTTTGCGCGTGCGACTTGATCCCGCGCCCATGCCCAGTCCCGATTGGTAGAGATAGAGTGCGCGGTGCTGGGACCAATGCCAGGGATCTCGCACAGTGCTCTGGGAGATTGAGAAAGAATATTTTCCGGCGTTTCAAAGTGCTCGAGAAGAGCGCAATAGGCAGCGGGACCCAGGCCCGGTACGGCGTAGAGTACCAGCCAGGGTAGAGCATGATCGCACATAATGCCTCGTTTGAGATGAGCGTTTTTAGAAATACATAAAGCAATGTTTATGCCAAAAAAAAAGCCCGTAAAATGGGCTTTTTTTCTGTTTGATGTGAAATTTTTGTTCACAATGCGGATGATGGGTTGAAATATTTGAAAGCGGGACAGCCTTTCATTTCTCGCCTCTCTCCACTGAATACCCGGGGATATCGTAGAGAGGAACCGCCCATCCCGCATCCTGAATTAACAAATTTGCATCCACGCTTTTGGGTTCGGCAATCGCGCCAAAGTCTTTCCACTGGTTGCCATCCAGGGGGTCGGCATAGCTTTCGTTTTGGAAAAAGCCAATTAGTTTTTCGCGCATTGTTTTTATCTCCGAGGCGTACAAAATATTGTACGCACAGTTGCGCGTTTCCTCTGCATCTGTGCGGTGATCAAGGAGATATTCCTTTTGGTCGCCCGCCGAATAGATGTATTTCAAATTGCCGTTATAGGCCATGTACATACCGCGTTGTCCGTGCTGTATCTGACCGTAAATCATTCGTTCTCGCCCATTGCCGACGAGATCTGCCATGTCCAGACCGTCTAAATCTGCGTTGTGATCGGAAATATCTGCTGCGCCCAAAAATGTCGGGATCAGGTCCATCAATCCACACGGCGTTTCTTCTTCAACACCGCGTGGGAAGCGCTCGGGATAGCGCACCAGCATGGGCACTCGGGCTGCTGCATCGAGAAAGCTGCGCTTGCCAAAACAGTTGTAATCCCCCAGTAGTTCACCGTGATCCGATGACCAGACGATGAGGGTATTGTCCAGTTCGCCCTGTTGTTCTAGTTCGTCAATGATCCGGCCCACGCTGTAGTCAATAAACGATATGCACGCCCAGTAATACCCGCGCATGACCTGCAACATGCGATTATCCAATCCCGCATCGCGGTACTTGTATCGATTCTGATGGCGATTGAAATGCGTCCACAGATCTTCCATGTTATCGGGGCGTTTGGGAAAGGGCATCAGGGAACCGCGATAGAGTTTATTCCAGGGCGTTGGCGGTGAAAAGGGCGGATGCGGATGGATAAAACTCGACCAGAGGAAAAATGGTTTGGATGTATCGCGATCTTTCAGAAAGTCAATGCTGCGATCTGCGACCCAGGCTGTTGGATGGTGGCGTGCGGGAAGTTGAGAGATTTGCGGAATATAATACATTTCTCCTCTTGCGCCCATTGGATCGTGTACATAGTCATAGCCGTGTGCATGAAGATATTTTAGATAATCGTTTGTATCAATCGTTCCCGAAATTTCTTCCTGTACATCTCGTGCGTGAAATCCCCGCAGTCCTCCACGATCACCGGTAAAGTGCATTTTGCCCACTCCGTGACAGAGGTACCCGCCCTGTGCGAGGAGATCCATCAGCGATGGGCGGTCCGTCGGTTGTGGAAATCCATTGTCAAAGCACCCATTTTTGTGCGGGTACTGCCCGGTAATAAGGGATGCACGGGCTGATACACAAACGGGTGATGGGGTGTATCCCTTGACAAAATTCACCCCTTCGTGACACAATCGATCCATCACTGGTGTGCGAATATGCGGATTGCCTGCCGCGTGAATGGTGTCCCAGCGTTGCTGGTCGGTAAATACGAATAGAATATTGGGTTGTTTGGGCATTCTTCACTCCTTGTAGAATACTGACTTAACCCACGTCAGCACATGTTTTAATAACTCGACGCTTTCATGTAAAAACACAGCCAAAATCCCACCAGAACGGTTATGGCAGATAGGGCAAACACACCTTGAAGGTGTACGAGGTCTGCGAGTACGCCGCCCAATATGGGATAGAGCGAACCAATGCCCAGCACGGTGTTGGTGATGCCGATATAGGTTGGGCGGCGCTCTGCTGGCGCAATGTCCAAAAGATAACTTTTGAATCCGATAAAAATACCTGTTGTCGTTCCGCCTATTAAGAAAAAAATCGGCGAAAAAGACGCGGCGATTATCCACTCAGAAGCCTGTCTTAAGAAACTCGTCTGGTTGCTCAAGATCAATGCCATACACGGAATTAAAGCCACGCCCAGCACGGCGAATAAGACCACGCGGTGGTTTCCGTAATTGAGAGAGAGTCTTCCCCATATCACGTTAAAAATAGCTGCGCCTATGGTTTGTATGGCTAAAAACAGGCCGACTGTGCTTTCCGAGATGTAAAATTCCTCTCGGGCGAGTACCACGTAAAAAGGGAGAGAAAAACCGATGCCCGATGCCAGCATTTGAACCAGGAGAAACCGAGCAAAATTGCGATCGCGGCGCAATAATTGAGGAATACCGCGAATCACCTGAAGAGCATTTCGACGGGTCGTGCTCATCTCGTCTTCTGGCTCTCGAACCAGACAGAAACACCCGATGCCCAGGCTCATCATTCCGGCGCCCATCGCGAAGATCATGACATAATTGATAGGAAAGTCATAACCGCTATTTGAGTCGAGAAAATATTTGACCAATATGCCCGCGAGAATGCTCAATACGCCGCCGAGAAATGAACGGGATGCGTAAAATAGTCCCGTGTGCGATCTCGGCAGAGATCTGCCCACGATATCTGTATAGGCATTGCCCGCGGGGCCGCCAAAAAGAGAGGCGATGCCATATAGAATGAGAAAGCTGCTCAATACCAGACTGGGGTGCTCGAGTCCGTACCACGCCAGCAGTGGCACTATTGTCCAGATCAGCGACATTCGCATGAGGTTGGCCTGTCTGTAAACAGGTAGCCGACGCGTACGCCGCTCCAGATATCCCGCTACGAGCAATTGGGGCAAATGCCAACCGGCGCGATGCAGAGAAGAGGCCAAACCGACCAGCGTATCTGAGGTTGTGAAGTGCCGAATAAAAACGGGTAAGACTGTGGTAGGGTCTAAGAACGCCGTGCCAAATGCGAAGATGCCACCATTTAATGTCCCCACAATAAAGTTGAACCGCGCATTGCCCTTTTCAGGTAAGAAGCTCATTTAATGAATTAAGAATTAAAAATTGAGAATTAGGAATTGTCCCCACACCCAATGAACTGCTAAATAATTATACGCTGTTCCACAATATAAAGCTTCTTGACAATCGGAAAACTCATTTCTATATCTTGGTTACGTCATGTGTGACTTCAAGGTCAAAGGTCAAATGAGCACTGTCATTCTGAGCGGAGCGCAGCGGAGTCGAAGAATCTGCTGCCTCAACAGTGTGCATGGGTAACAGATGCTTCGTCAGCCTAGCGGCTTCCTCAGCATGACAGGGTGTATAGCGTATTTATTTTTAAAGTCACACATCGCGTATCTTGGTTATAGATCACAATTCAGTATGAGGAGAATCCTATGTCCAAAATTATTTATCTCGCCAGTCCCTACGGTTTTTCGTCTCAACAGAAACAGCAGCTTTTGCCCGAGTTTGTTCAGGTGCTCGAATCTATCGGCGCAGAGGTGTGGGAACCCTTTGAACGCAATAACCAGATTGATAAGGCACAGCCTGGATGGGCGTATCAAATTGGGCAGGCAGATGTGCGTGATGTCAAAGAATCAGACGCGATATTTGCCATTGTCAATGGTACGCCGCCCGATGAAGGTGTGATGGTTGAACTCGGGATTGCTATTGCTTTGAACAAAAAGACCTTTCTCTTTCGAGACGATTTTCGCCGTTGCACCGATTCTGAAGACTATGCGCTTAACCTTATGCTTTTTACAGGCCTGCCAGAACACGGCTGGGAAGATTATTATTTTACGTCTCTGAATGAAATTGCCGATCCCGATAAGGCTCTGGTGCGCTGGCTGAATAGCGCAGTAGATTGACAGATCTGTTATTCCTGAGTATTATATTTTATCAACAACCATCATTTCATCCAAACAAAACAGGTTCAGGTATGGCCCTACAAACCGTTGCCACCATGACAGCCGATGAGCTTCTGGTGATGCCGCACAATGGCTATCGCTATGAACTCATAAAGGGAGAATTGCGCCAGATGGCTCCAGCGGGAAGTCAGCACGGACGAATTGCAGCAACAATTGGCATCCGCCTTGGATTATTTGTCGAAAACAATGACCTTGGTACAACGTATGCCGCCGAAACCGGATTTATTATCGACACTGCCCCCGATACGGTGCGCGCACCCGATGCGAGTTTTGTGTCGAAAGAACGTGCGGAAGCCATAGATGAAGAAGGGTTCTTCCCTGGCGCGCCCGACCTCGCCGTTGAAGTCGTCTCGCCAAATGACCGCGCATCCGAAGTGACGGAGAAAGCTTTTGATTGGTTGCGGGCAGGTGCGAAGATGGTTATTGTACTCGATCCCAAAACGCGTATAGCAACCGTCTATCGCGGGTTCGATGATGTTCGCGTTCTCACAGAGGGCGATACAATTGACGGTGGCGATGTCGTGCCCGGGTGGAAATTGCCACTTGCAGATGTGTTCTAAAAAAGGGGCGACCTTTTCCGGTTGCCCCTTTTTGTTGTATTTGCTGTGTCTTACCGCGCAGCCTCTATGGCCTCGGCTTTCATTTTTTCCCTCTCCACATCATCCTGCCATCGCGCTTGTATATCTTCGCGCAAACGCCAGAGTGGATCAAAATAAAAGAAAAATGTATCGGGTTTTACGACGGGACTGATATAAACGGCGATCCCGGTTTCCCTGTTGTAGTATTCATAGGAGTGCGCGTCTCGTTTTCCGCCGCCGCCCAATGTATCTACGATAAATGTGGGCATGTTAAATCCGGATGTGGTGCCGCGTATAGCTTTTTCAATGGCGAGGCCATCGTCGAGGGTTGTGCGCAGGTCTTCAACGCCGCGCACGAGGTCGTGAAAATACACATAATAGGGTTGTACGTTTAAGTAGCTCAACCGCTTGATCAGGAGTCTCATCGTCTCGATGCTGTTATTCACACCGCTTTGAAGTACTGCCTGGTTGCGTATTGTTATTCCGCGCGATTGTAGCCGATTAAGCCCGTCCTGTGTAATGCCAGTGATTTCGGCAGGGTGATTAAAATGGGTGTGCAGAACCACTTCTTTGTGCATTTTGCGCCCGCGATCCACCACGCGCGTCAGCGCATCTACCCAGGCATCATCTGTGACGAGTTTTTGCGGCAGGACCGCCGGGCCTTTGGTCGCAAAGCGAAATCGCCGAATGTGGTCAATATTCAGCAGGCGATTGCCCAGTTCTTCGAGCTGATCGGCTTTGAGTTGATACATGTCGCCGCCGCTGACCACTACGTCTTCGATTTCGGGACGCGATTGAATATACTCAATCGCATTGTCCCATCGTTCGCGATTGACTCGCAGATTAACTTTTTCCACATCTTCTGTATTCAGCCCCACGGCATAGCTGCGGGTGCAAAATCGGCAATATACGGGACAGGTGTCGAGTACGAGGAATAACACGCGGTCTGGATAGCGATGTGTCAAGCCAGCAACGGGGGCATCCCCCAATTCGTTGAGCGAATCGAGGTGCAGTTCGGGATGATCGCGCTCTTGCTCGCATCTGAGAGACAAAAATTGTTTGCGAAGCGGATCGCGATACGGGTCATCCCAATTGATCAAGCTCGTGATATACGGCGAAATTCGCACGCTCATGGGCGCGTGTTGCAGGCCCGCTGCAACTTCCTGATAAAAGTCATTGGATACCCGATTTTCAAGGACTCGCATCAATTTACCCACGCTGGTTATTGAATGGCGCATCTGAAAGATGTGCGAGTGAAAGGTGTGCGCGTCTATGTCTGCAAATGCGGGAATATGTCGCCAAAATTCGTCCCGGCGCAACTCGCGATGTGCGAGATCTTCGGGATCGACGGGCGGTTTTGTGCGGGGGGCATAAACTTCTTCGGTAATGGCCATCTTTCTGCCTTTTTATTGAGATGCAAGGTGTGGTTACGCCTGTGTGCAGGCTATCTATAATACACCCACAGTATATGTCTGTCAAGTCTGGGCGCGGACAAAAGCCTTGTTCAACCTGTTTGTTTATTTTACTTTAGGAAATCCATTGCCATCATTCTGAACGGAATTTTCCATGCCAAAACGCGCGTTTATTGTCCTCATTCTGGGTTTTACTGTTTTTGCAGCTTTTGTTGGGCTGAGGCTGCTCTCGGTGATTTATACCGATTATCTCTGGTTTTCAGAGCTCGGCTTTCAAAACGCATTTGTCACCATTATACGCACCAAAACCCTCGCCCTTTTCGCATTTGGAAGTGTTTTTGCACTGATTTGCGGTATTAGTATTGTCGCTGCCCGGCGCTATGGACAGCCCACGCGCATCATGGCGCTTGAGGTTATTATCGATGGCGATATTCCCATACCGCCTGATCACTCCCTCCGACAGCGCTACGCCTGGATCGGGATTGTTGCGCTGTTGTCCTTTTTTATGGGTATTGCGGGCACCTCGGCCTGGTCAGTTGTTCTCAAATACGCCAATCCCACTTCTTTTGACCTGGCCGATCCCATATTTGGGCACGACATAGGATTTTATGTTTTTAGCCTGCCGCTGTACAATTTTCTGCAAGGTTGGTTGATTTCTGCAATTATTGTGACGGGGATTGCTACGGTTGTTTCCTATCATCAGGATAGGGCGATTCGATTCGATGACAAGCGCTGGATTACGACCCCGTATGTGCGGGCACACGTCTCGAGTCTCGGCGCTGTTCTCGCTCTTTTGCTCGCATGGGGGTATTGGTTAAAAAGATACGAACTGCTCTATTCTTTTCGCAAAGATGCTTTTTTTGGCGCGGGTTATACAGATCTCAATATCCAGATTTGGGCCTACTATCTGATGCTTTTGGGGCTTATTGTTCTCGCGGGTTTGCTCTTTTACAACGTGCGTGTTCGCACATGGACGATTCCCGGATTTGGCGCGGCGGGCTATCTCGGTTCGCTCATTGTCGTGAGTTGGTTTATCCCTATTGTCTTTGAATTGGTGATTGTGCGGGCCAATGAGTTTGACAGAGAAAAGCCCTATATTCAACATGCTATTAATTACACGCGCAAAGCATATAGTCTGGACAAGATCGAGGAGGTGCCTTTTCCCGGCGAATCTGATCTGACTGCGGATGATATCGCAAATAATCAGGCTACCATACAAAGTATTCCGCTGTGGGATCGCCGCCCGCTTATGGACACGTATGCGCAGATTCAGGAAATTCGGTCCTATTACAAATTTCGAAGTGTCGATGTGGATCGGTATCGCATTGATGGCACGTATCGGCAGGTTATGCTGGCCGCCCGCGAACTGGCGAGAAATCCGCGCGATTTGCCAGGGGATACATGGGTTAATCGGCATCTTGTGTACACGCATGGATACGGTCTGGTCATGAGTCCGGCCAATGAGATTGCAGCCGAGGGGCTGCCGGGGTTTTTGCTCAAAGATATTCCACCGGTTACATCAAATGGCCTGGAAGTTGTCCGCCCCGAACTCTACTATGGGGAAGACATGCGCGATTATGTCATCGTTCAGACCAACACACCCGAATTTGACTATCCCAAAGGCGATGAGAATATATACACGACCTACAAGGGGCGCGGTGGCGTACCATTGGGCGGATTTTTGACGCGCCTTGCATTTGCCATTCGCTTTGTCGATCCATTTATTCTTTTTACCGATGCGATAACGCCTCAAAGTCGCATTGTGTTTGACCGGCACATCGGCACCCGCTTTGGCGAAGATGCCCCGCGGCGGTTTGACAAAATTGCTCCGTTTCTCCGTTTTGACGACGATCCCTATCTCGCCCTGATTGAAGGCCGCCTGGTCTGGATACAGGATGCCTATACCGTGTCCAATATGTTTCCCTATTCGATGCCTTATGGGCGGCCTTATGTGCGAGAGATGAATTATATCCGAAATTCTGTCAAAGTGGTGCTCGACGCGTACAATGGCAGTGTCACCTTTTACGCCTGGGATACGAGCGATCCCCTTCTCAAGACCTATATGGCGATTTTCCCACATCTGTTCAAGTCAGCCGATGAAATCAGTCCCGCACTTCGCGTGCACTTGCGGTATCCGATAGATCTTTTTGATATTCAGGCGTCGCTTTACAATACGTATCACATGACCACCCCGATTGTGTTTTACAACCGCGAGGATGTGTGGGAAATTCCCACCGAATACTACGGCACGGTTGATCGCCCCATTCGCATGCGCCCGTATTATGTGATGGCGCGCTTGCCGGATGAGGACCATGAGGAATATATCCTCATGTTGCCGGCCACACCTTCCAACAAACCCAATATGATCGGCTGGATATTTGCGCGCTGTGACGGAGAAAATTACGGACGACTCGTGGTCTATAAATTGCCCAAGGAAAAGCTCATTTACGGGCCGATGCTCATCGAACAACGCATCAATCAGGATACTGATATTTCTCGAGAAATTACCCTGTGGGACCAGCGTGGGTCAGATGTCATACGGGGCAATTTGCTGGTTATTCCCATTCGCAATTCGTTTATTTATGTCGAGCCGCTTTATCTGCGCGCGTCCCAACACGGCATGCCAGAGCTCAAGCGCGTGCTCGCTATTCACGGTGACCGCCTCGCTATGGGCGAAGATCTCAACGATGCTCTCAACAGAGTTTTTGCCAAAAAAACGGGTACGCGAGTTCGGGATACTGAAATTTTGCCAGAAGATCTCAAAGCACTTGCGCGTCAGGCCTATCGCCAATTTGAAACGGCGCAAAAGCACTTGCAGGCGGGCGCGTTTTCCGATTATGGACAAAGCGTTGAGGCATTGCGCGAAACCCTTCGGCGCATGAATGAAAATGAATAGACAGGTCTCAAAGTGGGCCGATTTGCTCACTGAACAGCGCAATTCCAATAGCACCCATATTGACCGGTGTTCAACGGTGGATGCGTTGCGTCTTATCAATGCCGAAGATCAAAAAGTAGCGCGTGCTGTTGAAGATGTGATAGATGATATTGCCTGTGCTGTCGATCTCGTGGTATCGGCGTTTCAAAAGGGCGGCCGCCTTTTTTATATTGGCGCGGGAACCAGTGGTCGCCTCGGCGTTCTCGATGCGTCTGAATGTCCTCCGACCTATGGCGTGTCACCCGATTTCGTGCAGGGTATTATCGCCGGTGGTATTCCCGCTTTGACGCATTCACAAGAAGGTGCGGAAGACCATCCCAAAGACGGAGAAGCAGCACTCAAAGATCGCGGCTGCACATCCGATGATGTCGTTATGGGTATTGCGGCGAGTGGGGTTACGCCTTTTGTGCTCGGTGCGCTCGAATACGCACAACGCATTGGCGCGAAGGCCGTGTTTTTTACTTGCAATCCCGTTGTCGTAGAAAAAGCACGCGCAGATATTGCAATTGTCCCTGTTGTAGGGCCAGAAGTCATTGCGGGCTCGACGCGCATGAAAGCGGGTACGGCTACCAAGCTCGTGCTCAATATGATAACGACAACGGCCATGATCCGCGTGGGCAAGGTCTATGAAAATTTGATGGTTGACCTCGCGCCGACCTGTGACAAACTCATAGACCGCGCCGAACGCATTTTGGGGATCGTATCTGATCTGACGCCTGAGGAGAGTCGTCGGGCACTTGACGATGCAGTGGGCGATCTCAAAACGGCTATTGTCATGACAAAGCGGGCTGTCTCCATAGAAACAGCCCGCGAGTTGCTGCGGCAAAACGATGGCGTTATCAACAAGGTCCTGGCGGATTAAGACTTACTATGCTCCCCCTGGTAGAATGCTTTTACCAGGCCGTTGAGAAAGTCTTTGGGCTGACGCACGGCTTCTGCGGTAATGACAAAAGACTGGTGTCCCAACAGTTTTAGCCCGTGCCCGTAATCGTCAAATAAATCCGGACACACTTCGTCAACTGTGCGATTTTCTTTTGCTGCCTTTTCGGCAAGCGCGGCCAGTGCTTCATCGTCAAAGATGAGTGCGATGCCATAAGCGCTCTGGAATCGCTTGACAAATGCGCTCGTGCCCCGCAAGACCAGCAATTGCTGAAGTGCGTGTTCGGGATTTTCAATCACATTTTTCGTGACGTGAAACGAATCGATGTCTGTCGATGGCAATGATTTTTCAAATTTTAGCAATGTGCGTTCACATACGCTGACCAGACTTCGGGCGCCGGTTTGTTCCAGGGCGGCTTGTTCGGCCAATAATCTGAGGGCGTCGCCATCAAAAGTCAGATCAATGCCATAGGCTTTGAAGTCGCGTTTCTTGCCCAAAATCACTGAACTGGTCGGGCTCTGCAAGATCGCGTAGAGATCGTCAACACTCAAGGGCGTTAAAATTGCTGTTACGGGCAACCGCCCCACAAACTCAGATTCAAAACCGTATTCGATCAGGTCTTCTGTTTTGGCGTATTGCAAAAGTTCTGTGTGGTCCTGTTCGTGGGCAATGTCGCGTCCCGATTGAAACCCGACTTTACCCAGATTGAGACGCTTGCGCACGATGTCGTCGAGTCCGCTGAAGGCACCACTTACGATAAACAGGATATTGCGCGTGTTAATTTTTTGACGCTCTACTTTGCCACTGCGCTGAAACTGCATCATGGATTCCATCTGCGATGTGAGGTCGTGCGGTGCTTTGAGATCGACATCGGTTTCTTCCATGAGCTTGAGCAAGTTGCGCTGAACGCCAGTGCGCGATACATCTGGACCGACCTGATTTGAGCTCGATGCGATTTTGTCTATTTCGTCAATGTACACGATGCCGTATTGTGCCATTTCAATACTGCCATCGGCTTCGTGCACGAGTTCTCGAATCAGGTCTTCGACATCGCCACCCACATATCCCGTTTCGCTGAATTTTGTCGCATCGCCCTTGACAAATGGAACGCCAATGCGTTGTGCAATTAACTTGATCAAATACGTTTTGCCCACGCCCGTAGGACCAATCAGGAGTATATTGTTTTTGATTTGCCCCACATTTTTGTGCGAAAATTCCGGGTCTTCGTGGTCGAGTTTCATGCGGTTGTAATGCGTACATATCTTGGTGGCTAATACTTCTTTTGCTTCGGCTTGCTGCACCACATACTCGTTTAAATAAGCCTCCAGTTCTTCGGGTTTGAGGTCAAAGTCTATGGTTTGTTCTGCGGGTTCTTCCACGCGGGGACCTTCCTGCATCCCGTCAGTCTCCCCTTCGGGAAAGACCACCTGATTCCCGTATTTTTGTTCGAGGAAATTTTTGAGATCTTTTTGCAATTCTGCTGGAGAAAAAGGTTGTTTTTCAGACATAAAAAAGCTCCAGGGTCAAGAGGCTTGGGACTGGGACAGGTCTCAGTCCATCCAGAGTAGTAATAACTGAAAGCACCTAAGAGACTGTTTTAAAACTCATTTTGCCCCTTCTCAGCGATGCGCTATTGCCCTGTCATTCTGAGCGGAGCGCAGCGGAGTCGAAGAATCTCTTACCAACTCAGGTGGAAAAGATGCTTCGGCTACGCTCAGCATGACAAAACGCCGGACATGCGTAACATCAGGTATTAATTTTAAAACAGCTTCTAAACGATACCAATACTGCTTCTGACTGTCAAGTTATCATCAGAGCATACTACGGAGATGAGACACAGGTATGAATCTCAGTCCACTAACACTTCGCAGGCTATGCGATGAATTGCGGCCTCAGATTGACCATCGCCTGATCCGCGATGTGTACCTCGTTGGTCAACGCGATCTCTTTTTGCATCTGGGCGATGCCGGGTATCTTTTGCTTTCTGCACATCCGAGTCGAAGTTGTCTGATGCTGACCCGACCACCCATCGAGGCCCAGCGTGTACGCATCCCCTGGGCAGATCGCTATTTGCGCGGTGCGGGTATTATTGGCATTGAGCATGTTCCTCACGAACGCATCGTGCATATCATAGTTCGCAAGCGCGATCGCATTGGCACAGCTACCGACTGCCGCATTATCTGCGAGTTGATCAACAGGTATGCCAATGTCATTCTGGTCGATATCAGAACGGAAAAAATTTTGGGGGCGCTCAGGTCTGTTCGCGCGCGTCAGAACCGCGTGCGAGAAATATCCCCGGGAAAATTCTATCAGCCGCCGCCGGCACTTGACCGCACACCGCCGGAAAACGCGAAGCTTTCCTTTTTGATCGATATTCCCGAAGATGCGCGCGCAAACGCGCTTGTACAAAATATTGCGGGGCTTGATTTTATATCTGCACGCGAATTGCTTCATATTGCTGGTTTTGTGGAAAAACGCCAGCTTTCCACCAGCGATCTCGCAAATTTTGCAGAGATTATTCGCGCCTTTTTTGCGAATCCACCATTTTATGACGGGGGCTTGCGCGTGCGCGATGGGGATAATCACAACGCGGTTTGTGCCCTTGATATTCGACATACACAGATAGAACAGACGTATGGTACGCTCAGCGAAGCCATATTGGATGTTGCAGCGTGCGAAGTCCAGGCTGAAGCACTTAAAGGGCGGGAAAAAAATATCGAGAAAGATCTGAAAAATCGCCTGACCATCTGCGAACGGAAAATGGGGCGTATCCGCACAGATATCGACGATGCGAGCAATGCAGATTTGTATGAAAACATGGGCAATGTGCTGATGTGTCACATCGCGCAAATCCCGCCGAATGTCGATACTATCACGCTGCCCGATCTGTTTAATCCATCCGGTGGGGATATGGTCATTCCCCTCAATCCGAGACGCACAGCGTCGGAAAATGCCAGCGAATATCTCAAACGGGCGCGAAAAGCGCGAAGGGGCGCACCCATTCTCGCCAAACGCCTTGAGGCCGCGCAAGGCGAGAAGGACAAAATCCAGCAGTACATAGATCGCCTCAACGCTGTTCGTTCAGAGGCTGATCTCGGTGTAATACGGCGGGAACTGGAAGACGCACGTCTGATCAAAGCACCCAAAAAGAGACCGCAAGTCAGGTCTAAACGCCAGCCTGGCGATATTCATCCCAGGCGGTATCGCACACAAGATGGTTGGCGCGTGCTGGTGGGGCGGAATAATGCGGAAAACGATAGGCTTACCAAAAGTTCAGGCCGCGACGATCTTTTTTTGCATGTTCACGGATGTCCGGGATCCCATGTGATTCTCAAACGCGATGGCAGAGCGGACCGCCCTTCTCGAAAAACGCTTGAAGAAGCGGCCAGTCTGGCGGCTTATTGGAGCAAAGCGCGGGGTGCCAAAAGTGTGTCGGTCAACTATACGGAGGTGCGCTATGTGCGAAAACCGCGCGGGGCACCGCCGGGCCTGGTCACGATTCGCAATGAAAAAACCGTGATGGTCTCGCCTCGTGAACTCAAGCGCGAGGATGGGGAGTATTCGTAAAGATTTTTTATTTTTTCAAGGGAGATATTGTGTCGCGAAAGAAGGTGTTGATTACAGGTGCAGCAGGGCGAATTGGCGTGGTTCTCACAGATGGTTTGTACGAGCGGTATCAACTGAGAGTGCTGTACAATCGCACGATTTTAGATCAGAAGTACGACGAGGAAGTGATGGTGGCAAATATCACGGATTTGGAGAAGATGGAAGAGGCGGTGGATGGAATGGATGCGGTGGTTCACATGGCGGGGAATCCGTCGGGCGGTGCGACGTTTCAAGAAACAGTTGAGGCAAATATTATCGGCACCTACAATATCTATGAGGCGTGCAAGCGCAGGGGGGTGAAGCGGGTGATTTTTGCCAGTACGAATCACGTTACGGGCATGTACGAGAAGAAGGGTCCGATTTATACGACCTGGGAAATGCCCGTGCGTCCCGATAGTTATTACGGTGCGAGCAAAGCTTATGGCGAAGCGTTGGGACGGTATTATGTCGATGAATATGAACTGTCTGTGATTTGCCATCGCATTGGGTCTTTTCAGCCTGTTTCTTCTGTTCGCAATCGAGGTAGTGACCGCATTTTATCGTCCTGGCTGAGTTATAAAGATACGGTGCAATTGACCTGGCGAAGCATTGAGGCGTCGGAGAAAATTGATTTTGCGATTTATTACGGTATTTCGGGCAATACGCGGGCGTATTGGGATATTCAGAATGCGCGCGAAGAGATCGGATATGATCCTGTAGATAATGCTGAGGATTATGTTTAGCGGGAAACGCGAAAAACCGCCGATTTTGAACAATCGGCGGTTTTTTTGTGTCTGAATGCGACGGCTTTACGCGAGATGGTGCATGCGTTTGGCCGATGTTATGGTGTTGTACAGGAGCATGGTGATGGTCATGGGACCAACGCCGCCCGGGACAGGTGTGATGGCGCGCACTTTTTTGCTGATGGCGGTGTAATCGACATCGCCAACGAGGCGATAACCCGCTTTTTTGGATTCGTCGGGTACGCGGTTGACGCCAATGTCGATTACTACTGCGCCGTCTTGAACCATATCGGCAGTAATGGTGTTGGGATGCCCTGTCACAACGATGAGGATATCTGCCTGACGGGTGAAGTAGCCGAGATCGCGCGTGCCGGTATGGCATAAGGTGACGGTGGCATTTGTGGCTTTTTGCGAAAGGATGTTGGCGAGTGGACGACCCACCAGGGTGCTGCGCCCTACGATGACGACGTGTTTGCCCGCAACTTCAAAGTTGCCGCGTTTGAGGATTTGTTGAACGCCGTGCGGCGTGCATGGCAAAAAGCCTTCTTCGCCGCGCATGAGGCGACCGAGGTTGACCGGGTGGAGGCCATCTACATCTTTGTCGGGCGATATGCTGTTGAGGACGGTTTGTTCGTCAAGGCCTTCGGGCAGGGGGAGTTGAACGAGGATGCCGTGAATGGTGGGGTCGTTGTTGAGTTGTTCAATGGTGTCGAGAAGGTCGGATTCGGGCTGGTCGGCTGTCAGGGTGTGTTCAATAGAATATATGCCGATGTCTGCACATGCTTTGCGTTTGCCCTTGATGTAGGATATGGATGCCGGATCGTCGCCGACGAGTACGACCGCGAGGCCGGGGATGAGGTTGTGATTTGTTTTGAGGTTCCTGACTTCTTCGGCCATTTCAGCGCGCATGGTTTGGGACAGGTCTGTGCCGCTTATGATTTTTGCCATGGTCGCTTTCTCCCATGTGAATGCCCAAAATAAAAATACGCCCGGGCGATGTGATTGTTTTTAGCCCAGGCGGTCGGCGTGTGTTTATAGTCCAGTGCTTCCTCGTGGTTATTTCCACGTTTCCGCCAGTTACACTGGAGATTTCTGTAAATTTAAGGGATTTGGGCAGACAATCCAAATTTTTTTCTGAGTTTTACCAACCCGCATTTTTTCAAAGAGAGATCGGATGCTCGAAATCGCTTTCCATTGTTTCGGGGAGTTGATAGACGTTGCCTTTTTTGTCGCAAAAATACAGACATGACTTGGATGCTTGTCGCGCATTGCCGTCAGCCCACAGGGCGTAGAAGTCGGGGTGTGCATTGACGGGGCTTCGGGCGTAGGTGTGGTTGCGGGTGCTGTTTTGCGTGAGTTGTTTGACGCGCTTCCACGTTTGTTCACTGCGTTCCCACATCGCCATTTCTCCGCCGGGGTTGTAGGGTTGTGGTCCGGTTTCTGTGGGGGCGATGACGCGCCATGTGCCGTCTGCTTCGAGGTAGAGGGATCCCATGTCGTAGTTGCTGTCGGATATGGTGATGGGGTGGGTGTGCCAGTCGCTCCCATTCCATTGCAATAGGGTCCAGGTGCGCGGACTGTTTTCCGGGCCCGATTCATAACCTTTGCTGGTGATGACGAGGATGACGGGATTGCCCTGTGGGTCGAGGCGAATGTCTTTGAGATAGACTTTCAATCCTTCGGCTTCGTAATCGCGCACGAGGGCGTTGTTGTGTGGGGTTGTAAGCGGAATTTCGACGGGGTCACCGGCTGCGTTTTGCCAGGTTTGTCCAAAGTCAGGGGTTTCGAGATAGTAGAGGTTTGTGCGCCAGTTGAGACCTTGTGGGGCGGGGTGGTAGTTAAAGGCTGTGACGGCTTTGTGGCTGGAGCATATACTGATTTGATAATGGCCTTTTTCAATGGCGGCCAGGCGCGTCCATTCGGACCATTTGACGCCGTTGGGGCTGGTCGTGAAGAAGAGGGTGCGGTCGGCCGGGTCTTTGTAGCGGGTGACAAAGTTGATGAAGCCGCGATTCGGTAAGTGCCAGGTTTGCATGTAGGAAAAGTTGTCCATGGGCTGTTCTGCGCCATTGAGGCGATAGGTTGCGTCAATTTGTTCAAATGCGTCGATGGCGTAGGGTTCTGTGCTTCGGTGGATATATGAAGGGCGCGATAAGCCGTGTGCGGTTGAGAAGATCCAGATATAGCCGTTGTCGTCTATGGAAATGACGGGGTTGTCGTGGGCGTCGGCTGTGTTTTTGTCGAGGAGGATGGTCGGCCGGGGAACCTGTCGGGTTTTGTGGTCGAAGTAGGAGATCATGTGCAGGAGAAAACCGCTGCGATTGCGCGAGAATGCGCGGTCGCCATTGAGGTCTTCTTTGCTGTGTTTGAGATGGGCGTCAAGGGGTGTGCCGCCGTAACAGAAGAAGGTTTTTTCGACTTCGGGACGGTACACGGCAAAGGGGCGATGTTTGGCACAGTAGGTGCCCAATCCGCCGCTGTATTTGTACACGTATTCATCGCCGGATGGCTGGTTGTAATACCATATCCCCCGGTAGCCCGTGTCTTTTTGGTTTAAGGTGAGGGTCATGTTTTCTCCTTTGGAAGAATATTGGTAGATGGTAAAAAAAGGGAAAAGGAAACTCGCGTCAAGTTTCTTGACAAAGTTTGGTTTCATGACTTCATTGAAAAATAATGTGCCATGGAGGGTGGTGTCCCCGTGCCTGCCCGCTCTTAGAAAGGATTATTATGTCGAATTCCACGATTGATTTGTTGATGTCGCACAGGAGTATTCGGAGGTTTGAAGATCGGCCGTTGCCAGATGGCGTGTTGGAGTCTCTGATTCAGTGCGGGCAACAGGCGAGTACGTCGAGCAATTTACAGGCTTATACGGTGATTCATGTGGCTGATTCAGAGCGAAAAAAGAAGCTGGCCGAGTTGTGTGCAGATCAGGTGCAGATTCATCAGAGTGCGGCATTTTTGGCTTTTTGTGCGGATTTGCATCGGGATTGGATGGCGAATCAGATGCACGGGGTCGAGCGGTTTGATGGGGATTATGTCGAGGCGTTGATGATTGCGACGGTGGATGTCGCGCTGATGATGCAAAATGTGGCGATTGCGGCGGAGTCTATGGGGTTGGGCATTTGTATGATTGGGGCAATGCGGAATAATCCAAAGGGTGTGGGTGAATTGCTCGGTTTGCCGCCTTATGTTGTGGCTGTGTCTGGTTTTTGTATTGGATATCCCGCGCAAGAGCCAGAGGTGAAACCGCGGTTGCCGCTTGATGCGGTGTTGCACCGGGAGCGTTATCTGGACGATGAGACACATTGCGCGATTATGAAGGATTACGATCAGAAGATGGTGGAATTTTATGCGTCACAGGGGATGCACGAAGGAGATCAGCGATGGACTACGGTGGTGGGAGGACGCACCGGGCAATTTCATGTGAGAGAGGAACTGGACGAGTTTCTGACGGCGCAGGGGTTTAAGTTGAGGAGATAGGTAAACTCACACGAAGGCACAAAGGCACAAAGGGAGAAAAAAAGGGATACACGAATGAATGAGAATGAGATTGGTGCAGTGGTTGTGGATTGTGCAGTTCGCCTTCATATCGCACTTGGTCCAGGGCTTCTTGAGACGGTTTACGAGGTGATTCTTGCACATCAACTTCAGAAGGCAGGCTTGAAGGTTGAACGTCAGGTGCCAATACCGATCAAGTTTCAAGGCATCCACTTCTCTGAAGGTTTTAGAGCGGACATAATTGTAGAAAATAGCGTTATTTTGGAACTGAAATCAGTCGAGAATGTCACTAAAGCGCACAAGAAACAAGTCCTGACATATCTGAGATTAACCGATATGAAGCTCGGCTACCTTCTGAATTTTGGTGCGGCGACGATGAAAGAAGGAATTTCCCGCATTATCAATGGGATAATTACGTGAACAATTTTTTTATTTTTACGTCATGTGTGACTTCAAGATCAGAGGTCAAATGAGCACTGTCATTCTGAGCAGAGCGCAGCGGAGTCGAAGAATCTACTGCCTCAACAGTGTGCAGGGGTAACAGATGCTTCGTCAGCCTATCGGCTTCCTCAGCATGACTTGGTGTATAGCACATTTATTTTTAAAGTCATACATCGCGTTATTTTTTTATTTTTCTATCTTTGTGTCAGTGTCTTAGTATCTTTGTGTCTTTGTGTCTTTGTGTGAGAATATACCATGAGCAATGTCATTAAAGAAATTGATCGGCTGAAAGAGGAGTTGGACGCATTGCGCCCATTGCCTCCTGATGTCCTCGGCCAGATAGAACAAAAGCTCCGAATTGAGTCAAACTATCACTCCAATGCCGTAGAAGGCAATAGCCTGACGCTCGGAGAAACGAGAAGTCTGATTCTCCATGGGCTTACTGCTCGCGGGAAACCGATGCGCGATCATCTGGATATTAAGGGACATGATGAGGCGGTAAAGGCGATGGAGGGTGCGGTAAAAAGAAACGAATTACTCAACGAGGTTTTTATCCGCAATCTCCATAAAGTGTTGCTGAAGGAGCCGTATGAAAACGACGCGATAACGCCAGATGGACAGCCCATCAAACGACGCATTGCCATTGGAGAATATAAGACACAGCCAAACAACGTGCGGACCTCTACGGGAGAAATTTATTATTTTACGCCACCGGATCAGGTGAAACCGGCGATGGGAGATCTCATAGATTGGTACAGAAAACAAGAGGACGAGGGTGAGCATCCGATTGTTATAGCCGCTACGTTTCACTATCAATTTATCCGTATTCATCCTTTTGACGATGGTAATGGCCGCATGGCGCGGCTTTTGATGAATATGATTTTGATTAAGCACGGGTACACGGTGGCTATCATACCCACCAAGGAGAGAGGTCAATACATTAACTCGTTGGCGCAAGCCGATAAGACCGAAGATTTGGCAGAGTTTATTACCTATATTGCAGACTGTTGCAAATATGCCCTTAATCTCCATCTAAAAGCCGCCCGTGGAGAGGATATTGAAGATGTGGAGGATATAGATAAAGAGATCGCGCTCTTCAAACGTTCTTTGGAAAAGGTTACAGGCGAGACAATCGGGGCAAGAGAATATGCGAATAAGGTAGTGTATCCATTTTTTTTCTATTGCAAAGAGAAGGTAGAGCAGTTCTCCTATATGTTTGGGCGTATTCGTACAGATGATGCTCTTTCTGAGGTGAGAAGGGCCAACAATAAAAACGTTTCTTTTTATTTAGAAGATCAGAATGAGGCATGGCCGGAACTTGCGCTTTCTATTTTTACCGGTATCAGATTTAGGTTATACAGTTTTCAAGGAACACGGAGCGCCAATTTTTATTTTATAATTGAAAATGAAGCAGACTCAAGTGGCTGCATCTGGAAATTCGACTCTCGGTATGAGTATGCTAAAGGTTATATGGATGAGTACAAAAAAGAATATACAGGGCAAGATTTAGAGGAACTCAAGAAGATGTTTAACGAAATGATACGGTTCATGATGAACAAGCTATCGGAGCAATCTGAAAATGGATCCTGATCTTTTGAAAGGCTATTGCGCGGTCTATGAGGCTTTACTGGCCTTACTGAAAGATCTGGAAGATGCAGAGGAGATTCGCTATCTTCGCGACACAGGTGAAGAAGTAATTCCCTGGGAACAGGCCAAAGTAGAACTGCGAGTAGATCGCTCATTTTGAAAAGAACTTGACCGAATTTCAAGCGTGTATTATATACGCCAATGTAAGTTTGAAAAGGAGACTGATTATGAGTGTACCTGAACTACTCGAAAAAGCCCAATTTGTCGTAGATGCCAGCGGCAAAAAAAAATCGGTGCTGCTTGACTACGCGGCTTGGGAGGCTTTACTGACCTTATTGGATGACTTGGAAGATATAGAAGATATGCGCCATCTTCGCGACCCAGATGAAAAAGTGATTGCTTGGAAACAGGCAAAAGCGGAGCTGAGATTGAATGACGAACCATCGCGCCCTTTTGGGTTGTGCGCTGGGGAGTTCTCAGTGCCTGATGATTTCGACGATCCATTGCCTGAGTATGTGATTGAAGAATTTGAAGGTAAAAGATAAATGAGGCTTCTGCTAGATACTCACATCTTCCTCTGGCTCATAACCGGCGATCAACGCCTGCCAGAAGTCATGCAGAGGGATATTCTCAATCTTGAGAACGCAGTGTATCTAAGTGTCATTTCACTATGGGAAATCTCCGTAAAATACCAACTGGGCAAGCTACCCTTGCCAGAATCACCGGAGAATTATCTGTCTGTACAACGCGAAAGACACATGATTGCAAGTTTGCCTCTTGATGAAGCTAGCGTGTCTCAACTCGCCAAACTGCCTTCAACACATCGGGATCCATTTGATCGTATGCTTATCTGCCAAGCACTTGAGCATCACCTAACTATTGTGACTGTTGACGAAATGATTCGGGCTTATCCTGTGCCAGTGTATTGATAGGCTCGACATCAGGCAATGAGTATCAGAGGTTTACAGGGCTAATCTTGCACTCAAAGATGACATTGTATATTGGTGCTACGCCTTTGTCGCAACGAGAATGGGACACAGCGAGGTCGTCTTCAACACACTCATACGAGTTTGGAATTTACCACTACAAAGGAGAAAAAAATGAAAGTGCTGGTTTTGTCGGGGCCGAACCATCGGTTTGATGCAAGTGCCGAGGTTATCAATGGGTTTTTGGGCGCACAGGACGATTTGTCTGTGACGCTTGAAGACGATAAGGATGTGCTGACGTCAGACGCTTTGGACGATTTTGACGTGCTGGTACACGGTACGGGATTCACGCGCACAGAGCGGGATGCGGATGGGACGGTAAATCGCTTGCCGGATTTGACGCCCGAGCAAGAAGAGGGGCTATTCGATTTTGTGGCAGGTGGCAAAGGTCTGGTGGGTATTCACGGTACGGCCTGGTGGATTGGTGGGAAAGCGGTGGATTTGATTGGCGGACACGCAAACTGGCATCCGCCGGGATTGACGTTCACCGTGAATATTGCGGATGACGCGCACCCCATTACACAGGGTGTGGATGATTTTGAAGTGGAGGACGAGATTTATATGTCGGCCTGGGATCCCGCTGTTCACATTTTGGCAACCGCGGATTGGAGCGATAAGCAGCATCCCATGGCCTGGGTAAAGGATTATGGCGAAGGACGGGTATTTTACACGACTCTGGGACACGGGCCAGGTACATTTGAGCGGGCGGGGATGCAGCAATTGGTGACGCAGGGCGTGAGGTGGACTGGAGGGAACTCGTAATGCTTAGATTTGCCGAAGAACTCATGCTACTGATACTCGACGACGAGAATGGGAGATTTGCTCGCGTGCCAGACCGGCTGATGCGGTATGCGCTGGCAGGCGGTGTGTTGATGGATTTGGCACTGGAAAATCGAATTGACACAGACCTCGAAAAACTGATCCTCGTCGATTCGACCCGAGTTGGGGATAGTTTGCTCGATCCCACGCTTGCAGATATTGCCCAGCTGAACGAGACCAAGGATGCGCGCTTTTGGGTGGAACGCACTGCGCTTCGCGCAGATACGATTCGAGAAGAGGCTCTCAATCGGCTCGTAGAACGGGGCATTCTCAATCGAGAAGAGGACCGATTCTTATGGGTGATTCAGGGGCGGCGCTATCCCATTATCGACAATACAGCCGAGCGCGAGGTCAAGCTGAGGATTATGGAGGTGTTGTTTAGCGACCAGATTCCAGATCCGCGCGATGTTGTGATTATTGGTCTGGCGCATGCGTGCGATATATTTAAGGAAATTCTGTCCCCACGCGAACTGGCGCGTGTTGCCGATCGTATCGATCAGGTGCGAAAGCTGGATTTGATCGGTCAGGCTATGTCGCAGGCGATCACAGATATCGAGCTATCGCTCGCCCTCGCCGTGCAGATGATGCCGTGAGAAGTGTAAAGGAAGAAGTGTGAAGGAAGATTGAAATCCACTAAGGTACACGAAAGAGCACGAAGGGATCGTAGGGGCGACTCTTGTGGTCGCCCTTGCTCAAGATATAAGAAGTGTGAAGTGAAAAGCCGCCTTGCTGAAGGGCGGATTTTTTTGGCGTTGCTTTTTAAGCCTGAAGGTCTGCTGGGTCGTTGATGCGTGCGCCTTCAGGGGCAGAAACTGCGCCTGCGAGCAGTGGATCGTCGGTTGTTTCCATCCAGGTTTGGAGGCGATGGCGCAGGTCGTTTAACGCGTCCTGATGGTTGGGGTCCGAGGCGAGATTATTGGTCTCATATGGGTCAAAAATGAGGTCGTAGAGCTGTTCAGGGGGTTGGTTTTTCTGCCGCCATCCCTGGCCGAGAAAGTAGGACTTGCTCGGGCTGCCGTCACAGTTGATGTCGCCAGGGCGCTGTGTGGGGTACCAGTGGCGGATGTATTTCCATTTTTTTGTGCGAATGGCGCGTTGTGGGTCGTAATAGCTGTGATAGTTGACTTCTGCGAAAATTTCATCGTGGATTTCATCTGTTTCTTCGCGGACGAGTGGTAGTATGGATTTGCCTTGCAGCCAGTGGGGATGGTCTATGCCGATCACATCGCACAAGGTGGGGAAGAGATCAATTTGAGAGACCATGCCATCGATGACTTTGCCGCCAGAAAAACCCGGTCCTCGCATGATGAGCAAGACGCCGATGCCGTGATCGGTGAGGTTGCATTTCATCATGGGGAATGCGATGCCGTGATCGGTGGTGCTGATGACGATGGTGTTTTCGGCAAGTCCGGCACGATCTATGGCGTTGAGGACGCGCCCGACTTCAGTATCGAGGATGCGAACGCAGGTTTTGTAAGCGGCGGTATCGTATCGGGTTTCGGGAGTGTCGGGCAAAGGCGCAGGGGGTATGCAATAGCGCGGATCGTCTCCGGGACCCGGTTCGGGAAAGCTGCGATGGGTGACGGTATATCCGACGTCGAGAAAGAAGGGCTTGTCGTGAGATCTGTTGAGAAATTCAATGGCAGCATCTGAGGTCGCCCGTTGATTTTTGGCCGTGTCGAATATTTCGTCATAACCGATTTCCGAGGGATCGGCTGCGGGGGGGCGACCAACGTGCTGAAAACCCGATAGAGCGGTTGTGTAACCCGCTTTTTTGAGTGTGTGAACGAGGTGATGGCTATAATCGTTGAGTCGAAAACCGCGGTGTGCCAACCCCAGCATGCCGCAACTATGGGGCCATTGTCCGGTCAGGAGTGCGGCTCGGCTCGGCGAGCAGGTCGGATTGGCGCAAAATGCCTGGCGGAATAAAATGCCCTGTTCGGCGAGGCGCTGAAAATTCGGGGTGGGCATGGCATGCCCAAAGGGCTGAATGTAGCGACCCGTGTCGTGAGAGTGGATGTAGAGGATGTTTGGATGGGACATTGCATTCTCCTGTGATTATTTATAGTACGCTCGAAGGTGTTTGAGGGCACGGCCATTGTCTATTGCTTCTCGGGCCTGTTGAATTGCATCGTGGGGATCGGCGGTGAAACCGAGCAGATAATCTGTGAGGGCGGCATTGAGTACGATGCGGTCGTAAATATGGCCTTTTTCCCCAGAGAGAGCTGCAAGGCCGAGTTCGGCAAAGGTCTGTGCATCGACGGCTTTGGGACGTGGATTTTGTGCGTAGTGAAAGCCGTAAGTGGCGGGATTGATGTCGCAGGCGTAAGTTTGATCGGCGCGAAAGCCCTGTGAAAAATTGATGGCGTTGCGCGTTTTATCGGTGGGTTTTCCCAGGCGAAGGGAAAAGTGGCTGGTGCCTTCTTCCCCCTTGATTGCGACTGCAGATGTAAATCCGGTCTCGCGTGCGATTTTCAGAAGGGGGATTTCGTATCCCGAATGGTAATAACCGATGACAATGTGATTGCTGCCGGCACAGGTGAAGAGTTGCTGCGCTTTTTCTGTGGCAGACCACGGGGGGCGTTTGCCAATGTGGGCGCGAAGGTCGCGGGCTGCGTAAGCTAATGGCGCATATTCGCGCTGGCTGATGTAGGCAAAGCCAATCCCGGGATTTTCGAGTCGTTCTGCTGCTTCTGAAAGCGACAAATTGGTGCGGGCGTTGAGCGCGTTGAGGATCTGTTCGTCGGTTACACCCCATTTGGGTGGCATGGCATCTACACCGTGAATTACGGTGGGACGACCAAGGGCCGCGCGCAGTGCCGCGACAAAAAGGGTGGGTTTGAAGTAGCGAGTTGAGCCATTGTAGGGTTGACCAAAGTGGGTGAGGTTATTCACCTGTACTGTGTGGATGCGTTCGGGTGCAAAGGTCGAGTGGAGGTATCCGCGTACCTCGTCATAGGATTCGAGGTTCATGCGCTGGCCTATCAGCGCGGCACCTTTGAGGCTGCCGCGAACGCTGTCGGTGAGAATGGCTTCGCACATAAGGCGCGTTTGGTCGTAGGCGAGATGCCCCCCGGCGAGAATAGTTTTTAGTGCGGTAATGACGGTTTGCTCATCAGGCGATTCTGTGGGACAGTGATCTTTAAGGCCGAAGATATATTGCAGGTCTGGTGGGAGGTGGGTTTGTAGAAGGGGAGTATATTGTTCAAAGGCATTGATTTCAGCCTGGCTCCAGGCTGTTTTGGGCGGGTAATTGCGCCGCAGACGCATCGCGGCAAAAAAGGCTCCCATCTGGATATCGGAGACCGGATGACGCGCTTTGTTTTGCAGCGTGTTGAGGATGGCGTCCAGTACGGGTTGTGGCTGTGGATCGCTGGATTTTTTTCCCAGAGGACGAGATTGCGTGGGGCCTGTACACACGCGCGCCTGGGCTTCGAGGACGAGGGGATTGGGATCGAATAATGGCATAAGATGAAAGTATTGCGGGGATGCTGTGTTGTCAAGCGATTGAAAAGAAGGAACCACAGTTGCGTGATGAGGTATTAGCAAATATTGACCGCTGTGCGCAAATTACAACTTTTAGTAAAGCCAGGCGGTACAAATTCTGTCCAAAAAAAAGATTTGACTTTCGCATAGACAAGTAATATTTTAGCTGAACTTCTCAAGTCCCTATTGAGCGAATAGCTTGATCGGGTTTCGATTTATGCAAAAGTCGAATTTTCTGCACGCGACGTGCGGCAAGAATTTCCGTATATAATTTCACACATCAGGATAAAGTTCAATGGAGATTAAGACCCAACGAGAAAATGGAATTTTAATCGCGAACGTAAATGGCCGGGTTGATAGTGCCAATGCCCGCGAGTTCGAAAATGTATTAAGCTCTGCAATCAGTGACGACGATACCTGCGTGATCGTAGATTTTGGGGGGCTTTCTTACATTAGTAGTTCGGGCCTGCGGGTCATTTTGCTGGTTGCCAAGTCACTCCGGAATCGCAATGCGGAATTCGCGCTTTGCTCGCTTTCTGGTCCCATCGGAGAGGTCTTCAAAATCAGCGGATTTGACAAGATCATTTCGATCTACGACTCACAGGCAGAGGCTTGCGCCGCACTGGGCGGATAACCTGACCTTTAGCTTTATCGCGTGTGCTCTCAAGCCATAGATGGAGGACTGGCGTGTTTTAACTTATTGCACAGACCAGGTTAGACTCGCCGGTTATGTACGTTCCACAATCGGGTTGCAGGCGAGGCCATATTATCGAACTCGCACGCCGATCCGATTTCCCTGTGTATCTTGTCCATAGATCACTGTTCCAGGGTATCTCTCATGCCCTGTATATCCGCTTTCAAAACCTCCCGAATAACAGCCAACCTTCTATCTCGTGTCGCGCAGTTTGTCATTACAAAATGACCGGTCTGGCATTTGTCCACTTTAGTGACTCTCCCCGGGACCCTTTCCACACAAGTGAGAAAAAAGATAGGTCTCTGAAACCTATCGCAATGATTGTGCTCCGATCAAAGAGTGCTTAACATCAGTATAAGTAAGACACCATTAATATAAGAGGCGCGTATATGAAAAAGGCGCAATACAAAATACTCGTGGTTGATGATGAACCCGATCTCGAACATCTCGTGAGGCAGCGCATGCGGCGCGATGTTCGCGCCGGACACTACGAATTCGTCTTTGCCTACAACGGCGTTGAGGCTCTCGAGGTGCTGAACGCGGATCCGGATATCGATATGGTGCTTTCGGACATCAATATGCCGCGGATGGATGGTCTCACGTTGCTCGAACAGATGCCCCAAGTCGATCCAGACCTCCGGGCTGTCATTGTCTCGGCTTATGGCGATATGAAAAACATCCGTACGGCCATGAATCGGGGGGCGTTCGACTTTGTTACCAAGCCCATTGATTTTCAGGATCTGAGGGTCACGATTGAGCGCACTTTGGAACACCTGAAAATGTGGCGCGAGGCTGTGGCTTCGCGGGATAAGTTGGTGGCGCTGCAAAACGAGCTTCGCGTTGCCCATGAGATGCAGCAGTCGATCCTGCCGAAGACCTTTCCCGACAAACCTGAATACCAGGTGTTTGGAAACATGGAGCCTGCACGCGAAGTGGGGGGTGATTTTTTTGATATTATCAATCTGGAAAATAACTGTGTCGGTCTGGCAATTGCCGATGTTTCCGATAAGGGTGTACCGGCTGCTCTATTCATGATGTCCAGTCGCACGTTGATGAAAGGAGCTGCAATTGGCAGATCGAATCCGGCCGAGGTGTTGAGTGAGGTCAATAATCTCCTGCAGGAAGACAACGACGCTGCGATGTTTGTCACCGTATTTTATGCCGAATTCAATCCGGCGAATAGGGTGCTGTCGTACGCCAATGGGGGACACAATCCCCCGATTGTCGTCCACGCAGATGGTAGCTCGACGGTGCTCCCCCAGACCAACGGAATTGCTCTGGGTATCATGCCAGACATCGAATACGAACAAAACTCAGTCACTCTGTCGCCTGGCGATGCCCTCGTGCTCTACACAGATGGTGTCACCGAAGCCATGAATGCCCAGAATGAGGAGTTTGAGATGGGACGCTTGTGTGCAGTATTGTCCGAGCATTGTTCGTGTGATGTCCGCGAAATTAATCAGGCGATTTTTCAAGCTGTGCAGGCATTTGCGGGTGATATGCCCCAGTTCGACGATATGACCTGTATGACACTTTTTTGCAGAGAGTTAGACACATGAAGGTGAAACGTTCTCTATGTATTGAGTCGGATCTCAGCGAGTTGGAACGGCTTCACGATGCCGTGGCAGAACTCGGCGAAGTGGGGGATTGGTCTCCCGATCTCGTGTACCAGGTTGATCTCGTTCTCGAAGAACTGATCGTCAACACAGTGAACTACGGTTACGATGACGATGCACGCCACGAGATTGAGGTCACGCTGACTTCGGATGAGGATGTCTTCACCGTTGAGATTATAGACGACGGGCATGCCTTCAATCCACTGGATGATGCCCCCGAACCAGATCTGGACGCAGAGATAGAAGATCGACCGATAGGGGGGCTTGGCATCCATCTGATGCGCGTTATGATGGACGATGTACACTATCGCCGCGAGCAGAATAAGAACCATCTTACTCTGATTAAACGGAGGAATGGATGAGCAGCACGCGCTACAGTTGTGTGGTTTTACTACTCGTCTTGCTAATTGCAGAAATCCATGCGGAAGAATCGGGAATCTCTGACGAGCGCATTCTGTTCGGTCAGTCCGCCGCCTTTAGTGGTCCCGCTCAGGAACTGGGCAAGAACATGCGGATTGGTATTGAGGCAGCTTTTCAGGAGGCTAATGCGCGGGGCGGCGTGCATGGTCGGCAGCTAATATTGACGTCTCTCGATGACGCATACGAACCCGAAGCTGCTATCGCCAATACCCGTCGTCTGATTGAACAGGAAGGTATTTTTGCGCTGATCGGTGCTGTCGGTACACCTACTTCGCTCTCCGCTACCCCTGTGGCCGCCGCTGCGGGTGTCCCCTACATCGCCCCCTTTACCGGTGCTGCCTTCCTGCGTGAAGATAGGTGGCAAAACGTGATTAACCTGCGGGCGTCTTATAACCAGGAGACCGAGGCTATGGTCGCTCGTTTGACTACAGACCTGGGTATTAAACGCATTGCCGTTATGTACCAGGATGACTCTTTTGGTCGGGCGGGCTATCGCGGCGTGCGGCAGGCACTTGAGCGGCGTAGCATGGAACCTGTGACGATAGGCGTGTACCCGCGCAATACCACGGCGGTGAAGACGGGTCTGCTCAACCTGCATAGTGCAAATCCCGATGCAGTCATCCTGATCGGGGCCTACCAGCCGGTAGCAACGCTGATTGCCTGGGCGCGACACACGGGGCTGGATCCCGTATTCATGACCATCTCCTTTGTGGGCAGCAATGCGTTGGCCAGGGAACTCGGTCGCGCTGGTGCTGGGGTCTTTGTCACTCAGGTCGTACCTTTTCCAACAGATGAGATCCTCCGCGTTGGTATTGCCTACCGCCGTGCCCTTGCGACCTACGCGCCCGAAGCGACTCCCGGTTTTGTCTCCTACGAAGGCTATCTGGCGGGTCGATTGGCTATCGCCGCTCTCGATCGTTGTGGGAGAGAGGTTAACCGCACCCGGTTTCTCAACAGTTTGCACCATGCCGATACTATTGATCTGGGTGGCTTTGTACTTCGCTATGGCGCAAATGACAATCAGGGTTCAGACGCTGTTTTTCTCACCGTGATTGGCACAGATGGCAGTTATCGCTCGATCCAAACTTTACGAGACGCAATAAAGCCATGATTGACATACTAAAACACCTGCTTGAAGGCCGCTACCGAATCTCGACGCAACTCTATTTGGGTATTGGTGGTGCTGTTGTTCTCACTATGGGGGCGAGTCTGGTTGGCTGGTTTTCCTTCAACAGCGTGGGTGACGCGCAAAGTCGCGTGAATGAAGGCAGTGTGCCCGGAATGGCAGCCGCATTTGGAGTCGCTCAACAAAGCGGTGCCATTGTAGCCGCAGCACCGCGTCTCATCGCTGCTGCAACGCCAGAGACATTTGATCAGGTTATTGCCGAGATCGCCACAGAGCGAAACACTTTTGAAGCGCAGTTGGCGGCTCTGACGCAGCAAAATGGAGAAGAAGAACGCTTTAGTCGCATTCGCGACCAGGGTAATACTCTGATCTCAAATATCGAAGAAATTGAATGCTCCTTGGCCGAGTTTTTTGTGCTGCAAAAACAGAGTGAAGCCCTGCGTGCAGAACTGACCAAAGTGCGCAACGAACTGGTTGGTGTCATGGGTCCGCTTATTGACGATCAGTTATTCTACGCTATGACGGGGTATCGCAATCTCGGCGAAGCACCCGCGTCGCCTGCACAGCACTTGTCGAGAAAAGAGTTCGACCACTATCGCCATCTGACTGCATTGCAAGCAGACGCCACCACAGCAATCCAGCTTCTGTCGAGTGCTTTCAATCTTTCAGATGCGCCCTTGATTGAGCCATTGCGGGAGCGATTTGAGGCTGCTAAAGACAGGATTGAATGGAGTCTGTCGGCACTTGGAACGGCCAGCGCACGCAGTCAGATCGCTCCGATATGTGCCCGCCTGTACCAGTTGGGGCTGGAAGAGCAAGGGGGCTTCGACCTGCGAACACGAGAACTCGAACACGCCACGCACCAGCGGGACCTGCTCGCGCGCAATCAGTCTCTTGCCCTCGATCTGGTCGCCGAAGCCGAAGGGCTGGTAAATGCTGCCCGCATAAGTGCGAAGGAAGCTACCCGCGCTTCTACGCTGGCCATCGGCACCGGGCGCAGTCTTCTGTTGGTTTTGAATGTGATCAGCATTACTGGCGCGTTGTTGATCGCCTATTTATTCGTGGGACGAATGCTGTTGCCCCGTCTCGAGCGACTATCCGAACGGATGCGCCGCATGGCTGATGGCGACCTGGAGGGCAAGGTCGAGATCGGTGGGCACGACGAAGTGGCAGACATGGCCGCAGCCCTTGAAGTCTTTCGCCGCCACGCTCTGGAGGTGCAGCGCCTGAATCTGGTGGAAAAACTGGCAGAAGAGTTGCAATCTAAGAATGCAGAGCTCGAAAAAGTGCTGGAGGATTTGCAGGTGGCGCAGGACCAGATTGTCATGCGCGAGAAATTGGCCGCGCTCGGCGAACTCACTGCAGGTGTGGCGCACGAGATCAAGAATCCGCTGAATTTTGTGAAAAACTTCTCGGAAGCTTCGGAAGAACTCATGGAGGAGTTGGTGGAGGTCCTGGACGAAAATCCCGAAGCATTGAGCGAGGAGCAGCGCGAATTGGTTGACGAGATATGCCAAGACCTCACCGACAACATGGGTCGTATCCTCCAACACGGCACCCGCGCCGACCGCATTGTTCACGATATGCTCATGATGGGGCGCGGCTCTGGTGAGAGACTGCCCATTGAAATTAACAATCTGCTCGATGAACACGCCCGCCTTGCCTACCACAGCGCACGGGCGACTGACGCGGATTTTAACTTGACCATCGAGACGGATTTCGACCCAGATGCGGGGCAAATCGAGGCAGTGCCGCAGGACCTGGGGCGCGTCTTTCTCAATATGGTAGGCAATGCCTGTTATGCTACCGACGAGAAACGGCGTGCTATCGAAGCAGATGATGGTGTGACCTATTTCCCGACCCTGTCGCTGAGCACCAGGCGCCTGGATGATCGGATAGAGATAAGCATAGGAGATAATGGGAATGGGATCCCGCCCGAGGTTGTCGATAAAATTTTCAATCCTTTCTTTACCACCAAACCGACAGACAAGGGGACCGGCCTCGGCCTTGCCCTTTCCAATGATATTGTGCGCGAACACGGGGGAACCATCCGGGTCGTATCCGAACCCGGTGAATTCACCGAGATGATAGTAGAATTGCCTTTGGTGCCGTCCGCGGTGACGACTGAAGAGGTAGAGAGATAGAAGGGAGTGGAGGCACTGTCTCATCACTATGGGAGGAGATAAGATATGCGAACGTTTTCTAAAGCCCTTATTCATCATCGGTTCACTACCCTGGTGGGGAAAACACTTGCGGTGTTCGGGTTCCTTGCGTGTGCTACAACCGCCGTGCATGCAGCGGTTGACGAGGAAACCCTGTTTGTCTTCAACACTTTTTCCTTTCTCATTTGGGGCGTGCTGGTGATGTGGATGTGCGCGGGATTTACCATGCTCGAGTCCGGTTCTGTACGCACCAAGAATGCCTCCATGATCTGCCTGAAGAATATAGGCCTCTATTCTATTGCCGGGCTTGCCTACTATTTCATCGGCTATAATCTCATGTACGTCGATGTGGAGAGTGTGATTGGTTCATTCAAATTCTTATACGGACCGTCAGGTGATGAAGTTGCTTTGCTGGCGGGAAATGAGGCCGCGAAGGCGGCTGTGGTTAAGAACGGCTATTCCACCATGTCCGACTGGTTTTTCCAGATGGTCTTCGTCGCGACCACTGCGTCCATTGTCTCTGGAGCCCTGGCCGAACGAGTCAGGATGTGGTCCTTTTTCGTTTTTATTGCGGTGCTGACAGCGATTATCTATCCCATCGTCGGTGCATGGACATGGGGCGAGGGATGGCTAAGTGCGATGGGTTTCAAGGATTTTGCTGGTTCGACCATCGTGCATAGCACCGGTGGCTGGGCGGCTCTTGCTGGCGCAATGGTCGTTGGGCCGCGGTTCGGCAAATTCCGCCGCGATGGCACGATCAAATCCACGCCGCCCTCAAACATTTTGATAGTAACATTGGGCGTCTTCATCCTGTGGTTCGGCTGGTTTGGCTTCAACGGCGGATCGCAACTGGCATTGGGAAGCGCGGCGGATGTGGTCGCGATGAGTCATGTACTGGTCAATACCAATCTGGCAGCCGCAGCCGGTGTTATGGCAGCCCTCGCCGTTTCTCGACCCATCCTGGGACGCCTAGATCTGTTTGCAGGGCTGAATGGCGCAATTGCTGGGCTGGTGTCGATTACTGCGGGACCTGATATTGTCGATCACTACTGGTCGGTCATTATTGGTGCTATTGGCGCAGTTGTGTGTACTGCCGGGATCAAGCTCCTGGAAAAAATCAAGTTGGACGATGTGGTGGGGGCGATACCGGCTCACCTGTTCGCCGGTATCTGGGGCACCATAGCGGTCTGCATCGCTGGTGGTGGCAACTTGGGCGTACAATTGATCGGCATCGTGGCGATTGGTGCATTCGTGTTTGTGACCTCGTGGGTGTCGTGGCGCGTGATTGCGATGACGTTGAGTGTGCGCGTGTCGCGCCAGGTCGAACAATTGGGGCAGGATGTTGGGGAATTGGGAATTGACGCCTATCCTGAATTTGTGCTTATGCCAGAAGAAGATGATGAGGAATAAGCAAGAATCTTCTGCATATCTTCTGGTGGATGTGCTTCAAACATCATTTCTTCTTTTGTTACGGGATGCACAAATGTCAATTGGGTTGCGTGGAGCATCTGTCGATTAGTTTGCGCGAGCAGATGGGTTGCCTCTCTCCGAAACAGGGGGGCAATCCCAGACAGCCGCTCCTCGCGTCCGCTGTATAGCGGATCGCCAAATACAGGACGATTGAGATGCGCCAGATGCACTCTGATCTGGTGCGTACGACCCGTCTCCAGTGCGAGAGATAGCAAAGAGAGAAAGTCGTAACGCGCCTTTATTTTCCAGCGCGTTACCGCAAATCTACCATTCTGAGAAACAGCCATTCGTTTTCGATCTTTTGGATGCCTTCCCACAGGTGCTTCTATGCGCCCTTCATCTGCTTCAAAGCCCCCCCATATCAGCGCGAGATAACGCCGCTCCATCGCTCGGACCTCCAACTGGGCAGCCAATCCGCGATGCCCGGCATCACTTTTGGCGACGACCATCAGCCCCGATGTGTCTTTGTCCAGCCGATGTACAATACCCGGTCGCAAAACCCCGTTGATACCCGACAAATGCGTGCAATGTGACAGGAGGGCATTGACGAGTGTTCCCGAGGTTATTCTCCCCGCTGGATGCACAATCATACCCGCAGGTTTGTCGAGCACCAGCACATGATCATCTTCAAAAAAAATATCCAGAGGAATATCCTCTGGATTAATTGCACTATCTATTGGAGGGGGTATATTTATTGTGATGCTATCGCCAGCCACCACCCGATAGCTCGACCGCGTTGTCTTCCCATCAATGCAAACAGCACCCTCGACAATCAGTTTTTGAAGGCGTGAACGCGAAAGTTCGGGGCGTTGATCGGCCAAATAGCGGTCCAGACGCTGGCCTTCATGTTCGGGCAGAATTTTTAGATGAATCACGGTTATACACCGTCTCACGGCGTTTAGATGTGATGCCAAAAGCAAAAATTAAGAGGGCGGTTCCCACACTGACGCAGGTATCCGCGAGATTAAAAACCCACCACCGCGTAGTTCCAATACCAAAATCGAGGAAATCAATTACGACACCAAATCGCACGCGGTCGATGATATTGCCAATTGCACCTCCCAGCACCAGAGTCAAACCAATGGCTGCGAGGCGGTCTTCGGGAGAGATGCGCCACAGTAACCCGCCAACCACGAGAAGTGCCACACAGGCCAATAACAGATGCAGGTATGGGTTGCCCAATTGGATGCCGAATACTGCACCTGGATTGTGAATGTAGGTCAGTTTAAAAAAAGATCCCAACACCGGTACGGATTCGCCCAGGGTCATGGTTTGCAATATCCACCATTTGGTGAGTTGATCCAGTACCAGTGCTACACCTGTAATCCACAAAAATCTCACAAGTACACCTCATGCCGATTTGTTTTGTTTTTCTTTACACGGGACGCAAACTTCCGTGGTTGGCACCGCTTCCAGTCTTGCTCTGGGGATGGGAGTTTTACACGTTCGACACACGCCAAATTTGTGATTTTTGATGCGCATTAAAGCGGCTTCAATTTGGTCCAGATAAGCACCATCGCGTGCTGCAAATAGAAAAGCCTTTTCGCGCTCCATGGTCGAATTGCCCAAATCGGGCATGTGATCTGAATACATCAGGTCGCCCGACGATTCTGCCGAGGTAATTTGCATGGAATGGCTCTGCAACGTGCCCAGGTCTTTAACGATAGAGGTGCGTTTGGTCTCTAAAAGTTTTTCGAAATACTTCAGGTCTTTGTCTGTCATTTTATTCCTTTCTATTCACAGCTTCCCAAATTTGACATATATTTTCTTTTATTAGCGCGCGTTGTTCCGGCCAAAAAAAAGCAGGCAGTGGATCAAATGGTACCCAGGACATGCTTCCATGATGTGTTGTGTCGGTTGGTATAGCTTCAATCTGATCGGTCAAAAATAAAAAATAATGTGTTATCTTCCACTCTTTCTTGCGAAAATCAAGCCGTTCTTTTGTGCCGAGTTTTTCTATGAGTTGCAGTTTTGATATTCCCACTTCTTCTTCGATCTCTCGTCTGGCAGCACATTCGATTTTTTCGCCCGCTTCAACGTGTCCTTTGGGCAACACATAGTCGGTATACCCTTTCTCGCGAGCCAGAGCCAGCAATACCTGATTGCCATCCCGACGCACGACCACACCGCCTGCAGCATGACGTTCTCGCAACCCTTTGGGGCGTATGTACCAGCTATTGTCGATCATAAAAATTATTGTAGATGTGGGTTTCAAACCCACATCTACGTCACGCCCAGTACTTATCGTATAAAAGACTGAGTCGTTCTTTTGCCGCGCTGGAAATTGCATCTGGCGATGTAATAATCGCAAATTGTGCGGCATTGAGACAATCGCAATCCGATGTTCTGGGCAACAGTGCAGCCAATGAGCATACAATTTGATTTGCGTGTTCGGCATTGGTTTTTAACACAGAGACCACAGCTTCTACGGACACATCTTCTTCGGCTTCATGCCAGCAATCGTAATCGGTGCCCATAGCCAGCATCGCATAACACATTTCAGCCTCGCGTGCGAGCTTGGCTTCGGGCAAAGCCGTCATTCCGATCACGGTCGCATTGACTTCTCGGCGATAAAAATGAGACTCTGCGCGCGTGGAGAACTGCGGCCCTTCCATACAAATATACGTTCCTCCATCGTGGGTGGTCACTCCGGAATTTTTTGCAGCGGCCAGCAGTAAGTCGCGCAATTCGCCGCAAAAAGGATCGGCAAAGGCGACATGTCCGGCAATGCCCTCACCAAAAAATGTGCTTGTACGGCTGCCGCGGGTGCGATCAAAAATCTGGTCGGGCACCACCATATCACCCGGTTTTATGGTTTCCCGCATAATTCCCACAGCACTTATCGCCAGCAGATGCGTCACGCCCATCTGTTTCATGGCATATACATTGGCGCGATAGGGCACTTCAGAAGGCAGCAGCACATGCCCGCGTCCATGACGGGGCAAAAAATATACCGATTGGTCGCCTATACGCGTTTCGACAACTGCACCTGAGGGCTCGCCAAAAGGTGTGGCAAGACGATGTTCGGCTATGATTTCCACACCTTCCATGTGATAAACACCCGATCCGCCTATAACACCCAGTCGAACAATCTGTTCAGGCATCTTCGTTATCCTGCTCTGTGGCGTTATCGTCTATTTTGGGGATATCCTCTTTTACCGCATCGAAGGTGGTCACTTCCAACTGGTTCAAAAAATCAGTCTGAACCTGTACCAGAGCCTTAAACTTGGACAAGAACATATCGCGTTGATTTTGTAACTCCACAAGCTCTGTGCGGATCTCGTGTACCTGCGTGCGTGCTTTTTCAATGGCCCGATTGCTGCGGATCTCTGCTTCTTTCACAATCAGCCGTGCTTCTTTATGCCCATTTTCCTTTACATCTTCAGCCGTTTGTTGGGCAGTTCTGAGCATCTCCTGGAGGGTTTGCTCTATTGATTGATAGTGATGCACTTCTGATTGCAATGCATGGAGATGTTCTCTGAATTCGATATTTTCGCCGTTGAGATGTTCGACTTCTGTCGCCAGCATTTCGAGAAATGTCTGCACCTCCTCTTGATCATAACCGCGAAAAGATTTTTTAAAAATCTGCTTGCGAATATCCAGCGGTGTGATGTTCACAATTTCCCTCCCCCAGGGGCTATTTATAACTCAAATACACTTTGAATGGCACTCTGAACAACTTGCAGTAGCAAAATTAACAAAATAGGTGACAAATCGAACATGCCCAGTGGCGGAACGATTTGCCGAAAAGGCCCCATAATAGGCTCAGTCAAGCTGTAAAGCGTCCACATAAATCTGCCTCCGCGCACAAAGGGCAACCAGGAAAATACGATACGCGCGATAATTAAAACCAGCAAGATCGCAACGGCCCCATAGAGCAACCACCCGATGATGTGCAGGATTTTGCCAGAAGAAATTCCGTGCAACAATCCAATGAGTGCAAGCAGCACATCGTTGGTTAACCATTTAAAAAAAAATGCTCCAATCAATGTCGCAATTATCAGAATCAATGGTGCCGCGGCGGCATTTCCGGGCATGTGTTGCGCAATGGGCCACACGAGCGGGTCGGTTATGCGCCGAACATAATATTGAGACCAGCCAAAAGAATTCATACGCACCAAAACAGCGCGTAATAGCAACAACGCCACCATGCCGATTACCAATGCAACAAGCATCCAGTCAATGGCTTGTTGGATTAAAATAATCGCCTGAGCAACCACATCAACCATAGTTTATACCGTCCGCTGACCAAAAATCGCCGTGCCCACGCGAACCATTGTCGCGCCTTCTTCAATTGCAACTTCAAAGTCGTTGGTCATCCCCATAGACAGATCAGACACCTGAGGCTTGTGAATTGCGATGCGGTCCCTGATTTGTCGCAACAGGACAAAATTTGGTCGCGCTGTTTCGGGGTCTGGATCAAAGGTGCCAATGGTCATCAATCCTGCCACCGAAACGCCCTGCAGGTCATCGACCTGCTCGACCAGGTCCAATGCCGCGTTGGGCGATATACCGAATTTGGATGCTTCGCCCGATGTGTTTACCTGTACCAATACGCGAGCTGGGGTGTTTCTCCGCACGGCCCACCGGCTGATCTCTTTCGCCAGACGCAATGTGTCAACCGAATGAATCAGGTCGAATAACGGCAATGCAATTTTGACTTTGTTGCGCTGTAAGTGCCCAACCAAATGCCAGGATACCGCGTTCGTTACTTCTGCGACCTTGTGCTGTGCCTCTTGCACGCGACTTTCACCTAAAATCCGTGTCCCCGCATCTACGACCTGTTGCACGATATCGGCAGGCCAGGTCTTTGTTACAACAATTAATTTAACCGCATCTTCGGACCGCCCGGACCGATGGGCAGCCCTATCAATGCGGTCTTGAAGGCGTTTTAAGTTCTCAGCAATTGCCGACATAGGTTTCGGTCTCAAAATTAAAATATAGATTTCATAATTTAGGTAAAAACCAGTGTAATGGCAACAAAAACGGCCTGGAATACTGAGGCAAACCGCGTGAGATTTTTAGCTTTGTGGGCTAAAAAAACGTTGACCCCACACGGGAGATATATGTATTGTACAGGTCCTTTTATATTCTGTCTTATCCTTCTAATCAGGAGTTATTCTTATGCCGCTAAATGGTTATGGACACATGGTGCTGGATGATTATGTTGCGCGCGTGCGGGCTGTAAATGCCGACCGCGCAAAACGCCTCTCGTCCATCCGCACAAAAAAAGAAGCTTTCGCATACCAGGATACGGTGCGCGAGGCCATTGACAACGCCTATCGTCCATGGCCGAGCAAAACACCTCTTTGTGCGCGCGTCGTCGGTACAATTGAACACCGCAATTACCGCATTGAAAAAATCATCTTTGAGAGCCGGCCGGGTTGTTTGGTCACCGCCCACCTTTACGTGCCCAACAACCTCGATGGGCCAGCACCCGGTATTATTGGCTCTTGTGGTCATGCTGCCGAAGGCAAAAATGCATCGCTTTATCAGGCATTTTGTCAGCGTTTGGCGCGCAATGGCTTTGTCGTCTTGATCTATGATCCCTTCAATCAGGGCGAGCGCGATCAATATTATGCCCTGCACAGTCGCGAGAGTGTGCGGTCATCAACACATGCCCACAATATGATGGGCAAACAACTCGAACTCGTGGGCGAATGGTTTGGCGCGTGGCGCGCCTGGGATGGCATCCGCGCACTCGATTATCTGCTTACCCGTCCCGAAGTCGATCCTATGTGTATCGGGCTTACGGGCAATTCGGGCGGCGGTACTATGACCAGTTGGATATGGCCGGTGGAAGATCGTTTTACTATGGCTGCCCCCAGTTGCTTTGTCACCACTTTTGCCGCCAATCTCGAAAATGAACTGCCCGCTGATTCGGAACAGTATCCGCCGGGTGTGATTGGCACGGGCCTGGACATGGCCGATTTTTTTATTGCTCGAGCACCGGCTCCCGTTATCTTGCTCGGTCAAGCCTATTGCTTTTTTGACCGACGCGGTCTCAGACAAGCCTATTCTGAAGTCCGTCGTTTTTACGATATCATTGGCGCACCAGCCAATGCGACAGATATTTTCATCGGGTCAGAAGGCCACGGCTTTTTCCGCGATAACCAGGAAGCTATGGTGCAATTTTTTGCAACACATGCCGGCATTCAGCAGGTTGCCCATTTGGAAGAGACCGAAGATCTGGGCGATGTCTTAAATGTCACCCCCAAAGGCGAGGTTGTGCCCGAAGGTGCTACTCCTATTTACGATTTGATTGCCCAAAAAGCAGATGTTCTTGCATCAAAACGCAAAAAGTTGGGGAAAGACGAACTCACCCGTCGTGTTCAGAGCACGCTCAACTTGTCTGACAATCGCGACCTGCCCCACCACCGCTGTCTGCGTGGGACGACGGAAGACGGCGTTCGCCTGGCGCGGTACGCGGTTGAAACTGAGGGCAATATTCGCGCTATTATGCGGAAACGCCTGGCCAATCCGTCTTATGCACATACGCTTGATGTCGAGCGCGAAGTCCACCTTTATTTGCCGCATGTTTCTGCCGAAGTGGATCTGATCGAAGATTCTTTGGCGAAAAAACTCAAAGAACAACACCCGCTCTATGCACTCGATGTGCGCGGCCTGGGGGAGTCGCTTGCCGATGATGAACGCGACTTTTTTCATCCTTATGGCAATGACTATATGTGCAATGGTTATGGTCTGATGCTCGGTCAAAGTTTTCTCGGACGGCGGGTACACGATGTGTTATCCACACTTGATCTGCTGGCTTATGAAGGCGCGGAAAAAATCCATCTTTACGGTCGCGGGCAGGGTGCGATTCACGCACTATTTGCCGGATTTCTCCATTCCTCAGTAACGACTGTTACCCTGAAAAACTATCCGCTGTCCTATCACGCCTGGACACAAACGCCCCTGGTCAGTTGGCCTGCTGCCAATATCCCTCGGGGCGTTCTCATATCTTATGATCTGCCCGATTTGATGGATGCCCTGAGCAAAAAACTCGCGCTCATACAGCCCTGGGGGGCGGATATGGGAGAGGTGTGATCCGCAGATGGACGCAGCGCAGATAAAAGAGGGGGGCTGGGTGGACTGATAGCTGACTGCTGAGAGTTGGTGGAGCTGGAGACTGGCTGGTTTATCCTTCCAGTTGCTCGCGCAAATGGGTTTCCATTGCTACAAATTGGGGGTCGGCGCGCAAGGTGTTTTCTCGGGGATGGGGAAAATTGACTTTCAGGTCTTCCGCGATTCTGCCGGGTCTGGCAGACATCACCACAACGCGGTCGGAGAGGAGCAATGCCTCAGAAATGCTGTGGGTAATAAATAAGACAGCAGCACCGGTTGCCTGCCAGATTCGCAATAGTTCAATTTGCATCTTTTCCCGCGTCATTTCATCCAATGCTCCAAAAGGTTCGTCCATGAGCAAAACGGATGGTCGGAAGGTCAAGACTCTGGCTATGGCGACTCGCGATTGCATGCCACCGGATAGTTCGCGCGGATACGCATGCTCAAATCCAGCCAGTCCGACAATGTCGATCATCTCAGAGACCCGGCTTAAAATTTCTGCGTCTCCAAAAACCTCTGCGGGTAGGCGCACATTTTCTTCTACCGTGCGCCAGGCGAGAAGCGAGGGCTGTTGAAACACAAAGCCCACCAACCGTTCGCGCCGCGCGGCTTCGGGTATTTTTCCCAGTACGCGAACCATGCCTTTCGTCGGTGTTTCCAGATCGCCGACAATCCGCATTAAGCTCGTTTTGCCACATCCCGAAGGACCAATCATACTGACAAATTCGCCCTGTGCTATCTGCAGCGAAATTTGTGCGAGTGCCTCTACGCGGTTGCTGTCGGTCACAAAAACTTTGTGAATATCCCGCAATTCAATGGCTAATTCGTTCATAGTAGTCAGTAGTCAGTCCGCCCAACCGCCTGCCAGCCCCTTCGTGTCCCTTTGTGTTCTTCGTGGATCCCATCCTTCTTACTTCTCACCTCTCACTTCTCACTTCATTCAATGCTTAATCAAGTGCTTTTCCAGGGTCTTGACCACAGTTCTCAGCGTTTTAATGCGCGCATATAGCTTGCAGTTGGACTCTACAATGGTCCATGGTGCGTAATCTGTATTTGTGCGGTACAACATTTCATCCACTGCGTCGCGATACTGATTCCATTTCTCTCGATTGCGCCAATCTTCATCTGTAATTTTCCACTGTTTGGACGGGACTTCTTCGCGGTCTCGAAAGCGCTTCAATTGTTCGTCTTTGTCGATATCGATCCAGAATTTGAATAATAAGGTGCCGTAATTTGCCATCTGTTCTTCCATTTCGTTGATTTCGCGGTACGCGCGTTGCCATTCCTGTATTGTCGCGAATCCCTCTACGCGCTCGACCAGAACGCGTCCGTACCACGATCGATCAAAGATGGCAAAATGGCCGGCTTTGGGCATTTTGATCCAAAATCGCCACAAATAGTGATGTGCCAATTCAATATCATTTGGCGCGGCGATGGGGAACACGTCGTATCCCCGCGGGTCCATGCGGCGCACCAGGCGTTTGATATTGCCGCCCTTGCCCGCAGCATCCCAGCCTTCGTACACAATGACGACTGACTGCCTTTTCAAATACACTTCGTGTTCGATTTCCCATATCTTTTTTTGATAAACGCGGCGCAGGCGATCGTATTCTTTGCGCGTGAGTTCTCTGGATAAATCAGAAGTCTCGAGCATAGAGTGCGGGATTGGGGGCAGGGCAACCGCTTTGGTCCGCGTCTTTTTGTTCAGAGATGCCAGTTTTTTTTCGAGGACTTCAATCACTTTTTCAAATACTGAAACTGTTGCAAAACGCCAATTTTGAGCAGACACAATATGCCAGGGCGCGTATTCATTGTCCGTACGTGCGATCATTTCTTCGATGACTTCTCCATACGATTCGTATTGCTTATTCTTTTTCCAGTCGTAATCTGTCACGCGCCAGGATGTCAGGGGGTTTTTCTCGAGTTGCTTAAAACGCTTTTTTTGTTCTTTGCGCGAGATGTGCAGGAAAAACTTGATGATTACGTGGCCGTCATCTACGAGTTGTCGCTCGAAACTATTCACTTCTTGATACGCCTTATCAACCGGCAGCTTGCTCATCATTGGGTCTAATTTTTCCACGATGAATCGACTGTACCAACTTCGCCCGTAAATCGCCAGGCGCCCGCGTTCGGGTATTTTGGTCCAGAACCGCCACATAAACGGTCGGTAAGTCTCTTCTTCATTGGAAACCTGAGTCGAATATACCTTGACGCCGCGGGGATCGAGTACCTGCAATAACTCATTGATCTGTCGTCCTTTACCAGAAGCACCCCAGCCTTCGAACACAATCGTGATGGGCACTTTGTTTTCCAGTGCCTTTCGCTCGAGTTGCCCCAGTTTTATTTCCAGCTTTTCCATGCGGGCGTTGTAGTCCGATTTTTTTATTTTTTGTTTTAGATCAATAGCATTTAGGATTCCCATATTTACTCCTCTACCCATGTGCGCGAGTCGGGCACGTCTAACCACGCGCCATCTTGCACAATTGATTGTTGACTGATTAATCCCGGCAAAGTCATGTCCATGGCCTCGTGAATGCCAATCGGACAGGCGATTTCGCCGTTAATGCTTTGAATAAAATCCATGATTTCGAAAAAGTCGCCCCCGCCGTGTCCGGCTTTTAGTGCCGCTTCAGAGGGGTTGCGCCACATGTCGGGCAAATAATCTTCTTCCAGATCTGTCAAATCCATCCATTCATTTTTTTTGTCGCAGATATCTGCGAGCCATACGCGATTGACACCGCCGCGCTCGCGCGCCGATTCATAACACCCTTTTGTCCCTTGTAGTTGAAAATTGCCGGTTGCATGGGGGCGTTCCGATAGCATATCTACCCGGATTTTTACCAGCCCGCCACGCGCCATCTGGCACAACATGACGCACGAATCTTGATTTTCATACTGATCTCCCCGGGGGTCTGTGTAATGGTGTCCGCTGCCCGCACAACACACGCGCACCACGCGGTCGCCCGGCATCCATTGCAAAAGAGGTCCCAGGCTGTGTGTGCAATAGGTTATACCATCAATGCCCGTTTGCCACTTGCGCCGCCATTTTGTGATTTCATTCAGGGCTTTCAATTCGTGCAAATACTCTCCTTCTCCGTAATATACATCGCCGAACAAACCCCGCCGCACGAGTTCTTTCACCAGTACATTGGGGCGGGTATAGGTGTAATTTTCTGCCATCATATAGATTGCTTTTGACGACGTAGCGGCGTGTACCAGTCCGCGACATTCCGCTACGGAGACCCCGGCTGTGACTTCGCTTAAGACGTGGATATTGCGATGTAGTGCCTCAATTGCTTGCTGAGCGTGAAAATGCATGGGCGTGCCGATGACGACCGCATCGAGTTCAGAATGCGCCAGCATGGTTTCGTAATCCGCATATTTTTCAGATGCTCCCAATCTCTCAGCAGCCGCGTCGAGTTCCTCTTCGCGCACATCGCATACCGCGTGAATGCGAGCCGTTTTCTGCGCTTCAAAAGCGACTCGAAAACTGCCCCCACGCCCAGCAGCTCCCACAATGCCCACGTTTAATTTTTCAGCGATGCTCATGGTTTTACTCCCAGGTGTTGTTTTTAAAGTCTATCGGTTTATTTTTGGTCATCCCGCGTCTCTCAGCACTTGTGTCAGAGAAGTTCCACATCTGGTTCTCTGAACGATTACCGATCTCCCGCGAAATCGGACTTTGTTGGACTTGTGTCTCAGACGTCTTTGCTCAATTTTCGAAATCCTGCCCGATGCAACAACCGGGGTAAACTTCGTACTCGCGTTATCTGGAACAATCTGATCAGCGACATCAGCACCAGCCTGAAGTTGCTTTGCAATCTCACTGGCACTGATTCCACCCGATTTCAGCTCTATGGGTACGGTCCACGGACTTCCATCTATATCGTCTAAATATCCGATGTACAGGTAGTGGCATCGCGTTTCATGTTGGCTTGGAGGTGTACCGGGAGAATCCATGTGGATCAGGACGAATTGACGCGAAACCCCCTTGAGCGAAATCGAACACTTTCCTGCCCTACACTGCTTTCTCAGGCACCGAGCATTCAATTTCCCTCTTACCGATTCCATCATCGTCATCAGGTTCAACTTTCCTCAATTCGATTGGAGATTGTTGCCCAATCGTTGTGGGTACCGATCGCAACATCGTCGTAGTCAGATCGGAATCCACCATAATCCACATCAAGGGGTATCTCCTTTACAATCGAACCTTTGGGGCGTTTTTTAGGCTCGAATAGCCATGTGCCTACCTGGTCTGGACTGAGCGCGTAGTCCGCTCCACCGATCCCTTTTCTGTCAGATTCCGAAAGTTCCGAGAGGCGCACCAGATTGGCGAGTTCTTCCAGTACCCATTCGCTATGTGTGGTAATAATAATCCGTATGCCAGAACGCACCGCCGCAGCGAGATGCCGGATGAATTCGACTTGCATTCCAGGGTGCAGGTGGGATTCGGGTTCTTCAATGATCAGGACTTCTCCAGGTGAAACGACATGGCGCAGGTACAATACGACAGGCGCGAGTTCAGATACCATTGACGAAGTGTTCATTAGTGGCATGTCTTCTTTCCACCCTGTTGGATGGTAAGAAAATACGGGATACCCCGTTTCTGATTTTTCGTTGCGAATTGAACCACTCAGGATTTCTTTTTCAAGGCGTTGGGTGAGATTCTCATTCAGCCTTTTCCCTCTGCTTGACAAATCGCCCAATCCAATAAGCTGTTCAAGGAAGTCGGTGATAACACCAGAGAGTAACGCCTGTTCGGGCTGAAGGCCCGCACGCGATGCTCTCTGGATCAAAGATCCCACGACGACTTTGTTCGCATGCATGATGCCCGTGCGGTCCGCTGGAAGATAATAGGCGGGTTGACTTACTGGGGCAAAGAAGTAAGAAATGATGTCCCCGGAAAAAAGGCTATCTATCCATCGTTTTTGAAAAAATATTGGGTCGTCACTGCTTGGATAGTCTGGTTCAAACTGTTGGATTTTGGTTATGAATTGGACATACTTTTCAATAACATCTTTTTCGATCTGCAAAGGTGCTGTGTCGGGAATTGAAGCGGTGAAAATCTTTTTTTGAATATTGAATTTATACAATGAACCGTGGTTATACCCAGCTTCTGGTGAGATAGCGATCTTGGCGCTTTCCTTGCTTCCGTGGCGAATGAGCCTTCTGGTCTCGTCAATACCAAAACACCGCATTATTTCGTAAGCGAGATCATCGCCGGGGAGAAGATGACTGAACAGAGCTCGGATCAGTGACGCAATTTCGCTTGGTAGAATAGCAGACGTCTTATCGTTTACTTGCGAAACGATTTCGTTCGCTTCGCCAACCAAACGCCTGATATTTTCCTCAGATATCCCGATTGGCAGATCCTCGGATAATGCAAACGCGTCTAATAAATTCGTGTTACTAGAATAAAAATAAGGAGGTCTCTTTCTACTGCGGCTATTAAAAAATTTATGCAGCGCGTAGATCAAAATCGCCAAATAAGACTTTCCCGTATTGCTCGGTCCGACGAACACAGTGAGTGGGCGCAGTTCAACTTCTGCACTATAAATTGGTCCAAAATCCTTGACCGATAGCGTCAGATTTCTGTTTTCTGATGTCGCCATTGTTGCCTCCTCTGAATATCCTGGATGGCTTATTGGGCAAGTGTACCTTTTTGGAGCAACGTTTTCAGATCCTTTGCTTTGCTGACTGCTAACCACTATAATTTCATCCCTTACCAGAACTCGACAGGCGCATGTCTTCTACCAGCATTTGCACGTTGGTTCTTCCCTGCCAGGTATTGGCCTGTAGTGCAAAGGCGAGATCGACGCGATCGCCCACTGATAATTCGTAAACCCGCTCGCCCTGGCGAAACCAGATTGCATCGCACAGATCAGCACCTGTATCCACGCTGAGTTTCAAATGCGCCCCGCGGCCTATGGCGCGCGCATCTGCAATTCGGCAATTGCGGGTTATAAAGCGCGGCAATTCGTTTTTAGAACCAAAAGGTGCCAATGTGTCCAGGGTGTCAACGGTCGCGAGCGAAATATCGGATGGTTTGAGTGCGACATCGACCTCTAATTGTGGCGTCAGTGCGTCCTCTGATAGCCGCGCTTGAGCATCTGCGATCAACCGGTCTTGAAATTCGAGATAATTTTCAGCGGGGACTGAAAAACCCGCGGCATCGGCGTGCCCACCAAATTCGGTGAGCAAATCCGAGACGCGGAAAATCGCCTCGACGATATTGTATCCACCCGCAGTGCGTGCAGAACCCGTGTAGATGCCATTTTTTCGAAAGTTGGTACATACCAGCGCTGGGCGCGAAAATTTTTCGACCAATCGCCCGGCGATCAGTCCGACCACACCCAGATGCCAATCTTCGCCGCGCACGACCAGAATGCGATGTTGATCCAACCAGTTATCTTCTACCATGCGTTCTGCTTCGGCTATGCCGTCGTTTTGCAGCGTCTGTCTTTCGCCATTTAGACCGTTTAATTCTTCGGCGAGTTTTGCCGCCTGTACCCGGTTTTGACAGCGCAACAAATCGAGTGCCAGATCAGCCGATGATAGGCGGCCAGCACTGTTGATGCGCGGTCCCAGAAAGAATCCAATAGAGATCGTGTCAACGGGGCGGTTGGTCGTACCCGCGACGGCTTTGAGTGCCTGCAAGCCCGGGCGCTCGGTGGTATTGAGTACCTGCATCCCCTTTCGCGTAAGCAGGCGATTTTCTGCAACCATGGGGGCCATATCAGCCACGGTGCCCAAAGCGACCAGATCCAAAAGCGAGTTCAAATACCGGCGGCGTTCTGAATCGGACAGAAACTCCGGTGCCAGAGCCTGTACCACCTTGAATGCCACCCCCACCGCAGCCAGCCCCTTGAAGGGATATTCGCAATCTGCGCGATTGGGATTTACCAGTGCCAGAGCGTCTGGCAATTTGTCCTGTGGATGGTGATGGTCAATGACTACCACATCAATTCCAGCATCATTGGCAGTTTCAACAGCTTCAAAAGCTGAAATACCATTGTCCGCGGTTACAATGAGTTGTGCCCCGTTTGCGTATGCCCTCTCTACGCCCGGTGGTTTCATGCCATACCCATCTCGAAAACGGTCGGGCAACAAAAATGTGGCATTGGCACCTACCAGATCAAAAAAATCGAGCAAAACAGCCGTGCTCGTGACGCCATCTACATCGTAATCGCCAAAAACCACAATGCGCTCTTTATTGTGAATAGCTTCTGATATGCGTTCGACAATGCGGGGCATATCTTTCATTAAATAGGGGTCATTCAAAATATCGGGAGAATCGGTCAAATCTTCTATTGTTAATGAACGATTTTTGAGAATGACATCAGCAATAGAATGATAATCGCCCTTATGGCGTATGTTCCATATCGGGTATTTGGGGTCCATAAAATCTCCAGAGTGGTTGGTCATCTGCGATCTATACTTGACTTGAAGCCAATTTGAACGTTAATTTTTGAAACTAATATTTCGCTTGAGAATCTCATAGGCTGAACGGTGGATCACGTTACACCTTTCGCTAACCGCTTTCAGGAGTTTAAAATGTCAGAATATTTCAATACAGTCAAATCTTATCTTCAAGACCTCAATCTCGCGGTTGACGAGGAAGATACCGCTGAAGAACTCGTTGTGGTGAGCGACGAAGATCGCGGTATCAATCATCTCATTGTCGATTGCGAGGATCCCATCCTCATTATTGAGCAGGCGATTATGCCCGTTCCCAATGTTCCAGGAGATCTGTACAAAAGGTTGCTCGAAATGAATCGCACACTTGTTCACGGGGCGTTTACCCTGGACGATGAAACCAGCACGGTTCTTTTCCGCGATACCCTGCGCCTGGATACACTCGACCGATCTGAGCTTGAAGGCTCGATCACTGCGCTCGAACTCGCCCTGGCCGAAAATGCCGCAGAATTACTCGAATATAGCCATCAGTAGGGGCGGGTTGAACTGCTGGCGCAGTTGTACACCGTTCCAAACCCACCCGTACAAAAGCTGACCATTTTCAAAAAAGGAGTATCTTATGAGCATCTTTCAACGTCTCTTCAATGTGGGCAAGTCCGAAGTCCATTCGGCTATTGACAAATTTGAAGATCCGATAAAAATGACCGAACAGGGCATTCGCGATCTAAAACAAGACCTCAATAACGCGATGACCAGCCTGGCTGAGGTCAAAGGGCAAGCCATTCGATTGCGAAAGCAGGCTGAAGATAACAAAAAGGCGTCTGCCGACTGGGAGCGGAAGGCCATGGTTTTGCTCCAAAAAGCCCAGAGCGGCGATCTGGATGCTGGGGAAGCCGATCGGTTGGCAACCGAAGCACTCAGCCGCAAAACAGAGGCCGACAGCCGTATCTCTCAGTTTGAGCAGGATGCCCAGATGCAGGAAGATATGGCCGCTAAGCTTCAAAGCCAGGTGGAGAAACTCAAATCTACCATTGCAACACATGAAAATGAACTCATTTCACTGCGTGCGCGTGCAAAAACAGCCGCTGCGACGAAAAAAATCAACAAGCAACTCGCCAAAGTCGATTCGTCTGGTACAATCGCCATGCTCGAGCGCATGAAAGAGCGGGTTGAAGAAGATGAATCGCTCTCGCAGGCGTATGGTGAAATGGCCGATGAATCCAAGAGCGTTGATGAGGAAATTGACGCGGCACTGAGTACTTCATCAAGCGGCACAGATCAACGCCTTGCTGAACTCAAAGCAAAGATGGGAATGAATTCTTAGAGACTGTTTTAAAACTCATTTTGCCCTTTCTCAGCTATGCGCTATTGCCCTGTCATTCTGAGCGGAGCGCAGCGGAGTCGAAGAATCTCTTACCAACTCAGGTGGAAAGATGCTTCGGCTACGCTCAGCATGACAAAACGCCGGACATGCGTAACATCAGGTATTAATTTTAAAACAGCTTCTTAGAAGCTGTGGACTGACTCTGGGTGTGCCTGTGAATGAGACACTCGCGCACCCGGATGAGTTTTTTTACTCGCTGCATTGCAGGGAGAGAAAATGAATTGGAATCCTTTTAAGAAAAAGAAAGAAGAACCCGAAGTCCTCGATCCCCTCAGTATTACGCTGTCCGATCTCAAGCCGGGTTATGTTCTCGACTACGATCTCAAAACATGGCAGGTTACAGCGCAGCATTATTACGATTACGAAGGTGATCGCGTGGATGAATGGGAACTCTCCTGTGGCGATGACGTGGCATATCTCGAGCGGGCAGAAGACGATAGTATTTCCTGGGGCCTGACGCGCAAAATTCCCGTTTCCAATATTGAGGGCAATATCCGTGCGCATATGAGCAACTACGATGATCCTCCAGATGAAGTCACTTGCAACGGTATTATTTACTACGGAGAATCATCTGCCGTTGGATCTTTTCACAAAGATGGCGGGGATGAAGGACAGGAGTTTATCATCTGGAATTATTTCGACGAGTCGGGAAAGCTCACTTTGTCTGTCGAGCAATGGGACGAAGACGCTTATGATGCCGCAGTGGGTGAGGTGGTCGAAGAATATCAATTTAGCAGTATCCTGCCAGTAGCGTAATACCTCTACTCAACTCCCCATTCTGATTTCCGATAGTATCGATCTACTGTCGGTTCCATTTCTGTGCTTACTTCGACCGCATGTTTTTCATCGAACATGCCCTTCCAGAAGTGCAACATTCCCCGCATTGCTTCTGCATTCAAAAATTGCGTTTCAATATTCACAAAGGTGAGTTGTCGCGTTCGGCGAACGAGATCCTCTTTGCGAATTCCCTGTGTTTTCATCCCCAGTACCCATCCCCAATCGCCCATCGTCGGTATATAGGTGTGATAGGGGATTGTCGAAAAGCCAGCGTCTTCCATCGTGCGGTCAATGCACAGAAAAGCAAGACGCGCGTTGTGAGGACTCGACGCCTGGGTTACCAGCACGCCATCGGGTGTCAGGTGACGCGCACATAAGCGATAAAATTCCCGCGAATACAATCTGGCGAGGTCTGGTCCTTTGGGATCGGGCAAGTCGATGATGATGATATTGAATAATGCATCTGAACGCGCCAAAAACGCGCCGGCATCGCCGATTACCACCTGTACACGCGGGTCGTCCAGTGCCCGCGCGTTCGCTTCTACAAAAATTGGATATGTGCGCGCCAGATCGATTATCGCTTTATCTAAATCTACCAGCGTAATCTCTTTCACATCTGCGTATTTCACAACTTCGCGCACAGCCAGTCCATCCCCTCCGCCTAAAATGAGCACGTTGTTCCGCGATCCAGATAGTTGCATGGCCGGATGTACCAGCGATTCGTGATAGCGTTCTTCGTCATAGGTGCTGAATTGTACGTTGCCATTTAAGTGCAGCCAGTGGTGGCCTTTCCATTCTGTTATGACAATGCGTTGATAAGCGGTTTGATCTTGATAGACCACGCGGTCGCGATACCGACTTTGCTCGCCCCATATTACAATGGGGCGGATATAAATTCCCAGTATTAAAAGACCCGCGCCCAGGATCCAGAATGCCGCCAACAGCCACCCGCGACGCGCCAATAAGTGTCGGTATTGCCACAGTAATACCGATGCCACGACAAAGTTAATCGCGCCCAATGCCAGCGGCGTGTAGGTCAGGCCCAAGTCTGGCAACAAAAAAAAGGCGAACAATAGTCCGCCGATCAATGCGCCAAAATAGTCTTTTTCCATTACTGAGGCGATATTGGTGCTCAGATCCTGGTACGCTTCGTTCATGCGTGCGACCAGCGGAATTTCCATGCCGATTAGCACACCGATTGCAAAAGCATAAACATAGATGAAAACGCCTGCCGACAACACAAATGCCGATCCAAAATACGCCACAACCGCACAGGTGGCGCACAGGGCCGAGAGATAAAATTCGATTGCGATAAAGCGATCCAGCAATCGGTCCGTCAACAATCGGCTCCATCGGCTGCCCAGGCCCATGGCAAATAACATTAACGACATGAGCACCGCCCACTGCAATGTCGTATTGCCCAATAGATAGCTCGCCAGCGTCGATAGCGTAAATTCCGCTACAATACCAGCGCACCCAGTGGCGAATATACAGGCTTTTAAGAGATAACTCTGTCGCATAAAAAATAAACAACTCGGCGGGCGATCAGTCCGCCGAGTTGCACAGATTTAATACAACTTCCTTTTTTACAAACTCCATACAATCAGGAACGACGCACCGATATAAGACGTGGCTTCGATGAAGCCCGCGGCCAAATTGGGGTGTTCTTGATTGGCGATTTCATCGGTCAGTTTTTGTCCGGGTAAGAGGATCACATCGGAGATGAATCGGGCGATGGGTAGTAATATCAATCCGGCGACTACCTCAATCGCAAAATCCTGCAGATTTATAGTCCATGAAATAAAATCGCCCGCCGATGCGTGAAATACAATAACGCCAATGCCGACCAGTGCACCGGCAAAAGCGACGCCTGCGGCGACATTGTCTTTTTCGATTTCGTCGTGAATACTATACGGGGTAATCAATTCGTACACCAGCCCGGCCAGTACCAGGGCTATTTGACCCGATGCCCAGAATACCACTGTTGTCACAATTCCGCCAATCTCACCCGAGACGGCGCCAAAGATCACCAATCCCGTTGCAATATACGACGCGGCGACCACGACACCCGTGCCCGCATTTTGGTCGTCGATCAATTCATCCCGTACTTTGAACCCGTGTAAGATCACCCAGTCGTTGACCAGACGCGACAGATTGAGCAAGATGATTGCCAGCAATCCGTATATGCCGATGTCGATTAAATCGTTTTCCAATCCCTGAGATGGTCCAGACAAGGTGCCTCCAATGGCCAATATCAATCCAAAATAATATCCCGCCATGGCCACACCCAGTGCGGCGTTGTCTTTTTCGACCAGTTCTTCCCGCACGCTATAACTCGTTGTCGTCAAATCCTTGATCAATTTGCCGAGCCAGAACAATATAAACGCGCTGATGAGATAAATACCCGTTGCAATCAAATCTTGTAAAATCATTTTCCAAACCCTCCAGAACTGCGGCTGCCAAATCCAGATCGGCTGCGACTCGTTGAACGCGAACTGCCAAATCCGCTGCGACTCTGGCTCGTGCGACTTTGCACTTTTTGTGTGAACGATTGTCTCTTTTGGGCTATGGCTGCCTTGCGTCGCTGGAATGTCGTTGGTTTTTGTTTTTGTGTGACAGATCCCTGCGTGCCATACTCCCGATTGCGCCCGTAATACGGGCGTCCATCTCGGCGATAAGACCGATAATCGTCGTAATCGTAGCGACTCATGCCAAATCCGCCGCCCCAACCGAGCAAATGACTCATCATCGCGTATTGGCCGTAGAATTCCCAGAACGACGTGCCTCCACGATCCGACCAACGCCCGTAGCTCGGATTGCCCACATAGTGGTATCCGGGCGGGTGTGGCGTATTGTTTACGCCATCTTGCTCAGATTTGGCAACGAGCGCCATTCCCAAAAATGGTTCGTATTTTCGATAGATGGACTCCGATACTTCTATCCAGTCCGATTGTACCTTTTTTTCGCCCTGTGTAATTAAATACCGATGATAATATGCGGTAAAAACTGTGCCTTCTTCACGTATATCATCCAATACAATCATATATGCCGGTGCCGAGGCAAGCGATTTTTGCATTTCAACGACGGGATCGCGTTCTCCGCCGCACCCGCACAATAACAGAAGGCCGATTAGCAAGATCGGCACTCGTTCTCGTGTCATAATGTCCTCCTAAATACATCTTTATTAGTATAAACGCCCTGAGCTTGTGCCTGGGGAATCATCACACGCCTGAGTCGCTGAAACTCTTCTCTTTGAAGATATTGTCGAAGAGCTTCGCTCACCACTTCGTTGCGAGTAATCTGGGCAGTCTCAACCATCTGGTCCAATCGTGTACGCAACGAACCAGGTAAACTAATCTGGATAGAATCTTTCATAACATCCTCCTTTGTCTTTATTAAGATACGCCAATATCAGTTTTTTGCAATACTATCTCGGGTCTTCTGGTAGTTGTGAAAAATCGAATGCATTTACTTCGTCGATGTCTGGTGAGAATGGGGGGATAGCGTGGGGGATATGGCTGTGTCCACAACTCGCGATGAGTGCTCGGGCGCGTGCTTGTCGTTCGGCGTTTCTTGCAATATCATTGGCAGACCAGCGTGCAAAAATTTTTTCGAGACCCGATTTGATTACGTCACGATAGCGGGGATCATTGGATAGGTCGCGGCGTTCTTCGGGGTCCTGGTCGATGTTGAACAACTGGCAGGAGTCATGTTCCGAGTAATAGTTCAATTTCCACGGTCCCGTGCGGATCATGCACGCGGGTTGGTCGCCGAGTAAGCCGATGTATTCTGCAAAGACTTCATTGGGCCAGTCCGGTGGCGGGGTACCCTGGAGGAATGAGGCGAAACTTTTGCCCGAGACATCGGGCATGGGGTCTGCGCCCGCAATGTCCAGAGCCGTGGGGCCTACGTCGATGAGGCTGACGATGGCATCTTCTGTGTGGTTTTCGTGAAGATGGCCCGGCCATGAGCAGATTAAGGGAATGCCCACAGAGCCTTCGTAAAAACTGCTTTTCCACCACATGCCGTGTTCATGGGCCATATCGCCGTGGTCCGAGGTGTAGATGATGACGGTATTATCTGCATTAGAGGAGGATTGTACGGTGTCAATGATCTGACCGATGTACCGGTCGAGTTCGGTGGTCAGGCCGTAATAAGCGGCTAACCCGCGACGATTTTGTTCTGGGGAGATGTCGTCAACGCCGCGTCGCTCGCGCCATTTTTTCATGGCTGGATGCAGGGCGTTCAGGTATTCGGGTGATTCGGGTTCGAGCGGTGGTATCTGTGCCATGTAATACTCGAAGTCTTCTCTGCCGCAGATCAGGGGATTGTGCGGGTTCATGTAGCCGACGACGAGGGCATAAGGTCTGTCGCCCTCTTGCCGATCAGTTATGAATTTACAGGCTGTTTCGGTGACGGATTTGTCAAAGTAACGATAGCCCGTTTCGCCATGACCAGATACTTGAACGCCGTATTTGGTTTGTCCCGTTGTGCGGTTGTATCCCGCGCCGAGAATTTCTGCGGATAGCCCACCGCAGTCGGCGTGGATGCGTTTTTCAAAGCCGTGGAATTGGTCGGGGTTTCTAAAGTGCATGCGACCGCATAGTACGGCTTCGTAGCCGGCCGCGCCAAATGCATGGGCAAATGTGGGGGTGTCAAAAGACAGGCTGCCGCTGTTGTCATAGACGCCCACGTCGCTGGGGTACTGTGCAGACATAAAGCCCGACCGCGAAGGCGCGCAGAGGGGATAGGGGCAATACGCATTGCGGAACCGGGTGCCGCGACGCGCAAGCGTATCTAAATTCGGCGTTTGCACAATGGGATTTTCCGCACATCCCATTACATGGGGGTTGTGCTGGTCGGAGATGATGATGATAATATTGGAAGACATAAAATTAAGAATTAAGGAGCGGTGTACAACTGGTCGCTGTCCAGTTCATTGTGGAAAAAGAGACTACCCATATCAATCTTACTGGCGATTGTCATTGCGGCATGGTTTTAGCCGCCACGCGCAAGCACAACGCCAGTAATCCAGAAGGTTTTGCTGTTCATGTCTATATGGGGCATGACTTACGCCACGATGCACCAGTTCATTGAGAATTGATATACCTGCATCCATGTAGAAGCGATCCCCGGTTTCGTATTCTTAGACGAGAAAATGGCCTCGCGCGTTCCAGACTGATCAATCCCGACCCTATTTTCCATCATTCCCGTTGTACAGACCTTCTCCGCGTACGAGCAGGCGTTTGGGGTTGGGAATGTCCATGAGTTCATCGACGCTGTGATAGCCAATTGTCATGCTCATGCGCGTGTCGTCGGTGTGGTTTTCGCCTGCACCGTGGACGACCATGCTATCGATAGCGAGCATCCCACCTGCGGGCATGGGTAAGGGGAGTGCCTGACCGAGGACATCGCTTGCCCAGTCTGCATCGTGAATAGATGTGGAGACACCGGGGAAGTGATGCGATCCGGGTACAATGCGGGTGCATCCATTTTCGAGGGTGGTTTCTTCGAGATAAAAGATGATGGTGTAGATGTTGCGCGTCCACTGTCTGACATCGCGATGAAGATACGCGCCTTTGTTGTCCTCTGCTGTGCGTAAAGTGGCGTGGTTGTGGCGGTTGGTGAGGATTTCGATATTGGGTCCCAGAAGCGATTCGAGTGGGTCGAGCGCGAGTGGATGTGTGACGGCTTCTCGGAAGATCGGCGCGCGGTCCATAAGGGCAGAGATACGCACGGCGCGGCCATCTTTATTGCGTACGATGGGTTCGATTTTGCGGTCAATATCGTCCATAATAGCGGTCTTCAGATTTTCAACCATTTCTTCTGGCAAACGGTCTGGAAGACAGAGAAAACCGTTGTTCCGAAAGAGCTGGATTTGTCGCATGGTGAGTGAGGGCATGTCCTACTCCTGAACGGGAAGAGAATAGGGATGGGGATGTCCCGTATAGACTTTTTCGCCGCGTACGAGAATTTTTTCCGGGTCGTCTTTGATCACGTCGTGGGCGTCGTGGGCGCGATAGGCAACCGTCATGCTGCGGCGAGAATGATCGGAACAATTTGTGTCAGAGCCGTGATAACAGCAGTCGTTAAAGAGGATTACACCGCCGCGCGGCATGGGGATTGGCACTGCGCGGTAATAGTTGTCGCTGTGGTAAAAGTTGTCTCTTTGTTTCTGTGGTCGGCGCGGGTTGAGAAATGGCCGGTTGTGGCTGCCGGGCACGATGCGTATACAGCCGTTTTCAACGGTTGATTCTTCGAGGTAGATCAAGCCAGTGATGAGCGTGTGGTCATAGGGTTCTTCGCCGGCGTGCCAGGGGACGGGATAAGACCCGGATGGGCGCACCATGACGTGGTTGTGTTTGTTGGTGAGCACTTCGATATTTGGGCCGATGATGCCTTCGAGGGCGTTGAGGATGATGGGGTGAGACGCGGCTTCAAAATAGACGGGGTTTCGCAAGAAAATTTTTGAGAGACGGCGAACATTTTTCGGTTCGCGCGCTTCTTTTTCTTCCCAAACAATGGGTTCGCGCATGTCCGCGATTTGCCGGGAAGTGACTTCGTTTAGACGATCGACCAGATCGTCAGGCAGGGTTTCGCGGACTTTGTAAAATCCAGTGGTTTTGAAATACCAGAGGTCTTCTTCTGTGATCATGTTGAGATATCCTTGTGAGTGAGAATCCCCTCACCTCGGGTCCATTACTCGCCCGGCAAACAGGGTGGTGTTGGTCGCTATGTCCCGGATGAGGAAGATGAATGGCCGATCGACCGTGACTCTGGGGGGAACGGATGTCACCCCTATGACTACGCCGGTAGCCGCAGCGGCTTCTGTGCCGTTCTCATTGACCAGGACGAATGCTTTGTGAAAGGCGTCCGAAATGGAGAGGTCTTTTGTTCCATCCATGCCCGAGAAGTCCGCTAATTGCGGGTTAAAGGCGTCTGACATTCCCATCTTCTGGAGCATTGCGCCCAATTTGAATTGGGCTTCGAACTCGAATGAGGGCATGGTGAGTTCTATGCGGTTGTGGCTCAGGTCTTTCGATATCTGACTGACGAGTTCGGCGTTTAGCGAATTTTCAAACGGATCAAAATTGCCTTTGTCGGGGAGCAGGATGACCATGGATATCTCGCTGCCATCGTAGAGCAATTCCACGGCCTGATATCCCGTGCCACTCGCATAGCCGAATGACCCGGTCTGTCGCATCATCGGTACTTTTATGCTGCCGTTTAGCAAGTGAAAGTCGCCTTCAGCAGTGGCCCTTACGTCGAAGGGGTGGAGCCAGGCCGCGTTGAAGTAGATGGCATTGGTGAGGACTAATCGGGTCAAGTTATCGATAGCGCCGGAAGGTATCAGGTCTTTGATTTTTTCTTCTGTCTGATGGGCAACCCAGTCGTTGATTGTGACGCGCGAGTTCTCGGGTGCCTCAATGAAGTTTGCAATCCTCATTCCAGCGCCGTAATTTTCAGCGAGTTTATCCAGGAAGTCCTGCAGGAAGTCATAGCCCTGCTGCCCCCAGATCGCATTGGCGATGTTCAGTCGAAACCCCTTACCCTCTGTGCCGCTGCTGCCTTCGCCGCGAGAGGCGAGTTGGAGATCGAGGGCGTTGAACGCGGGGTGCAACTTGTCCTGGGACAGGATGAAGTGTAGTGCGTTTGACATCTGGCGTTCTGTTTCGCCTCTGGCACCGGCATACGTCATGGCAAGTGCCAGCGAGATGCTGTAGGGCGAATAGAAGAGGTTTCCACTATCTTCCTCACGCAATTTTTGGTACAGGCCAAAGGCGAAGTCGTTGTTTCCGCGTACCAGGTCTGTTAGTTCTGAGTCTGTCGCCAGGGGTATAGTTACTCGCGTCTTTTCAGACCGCACTTCTTCTGTCGCTGGCGCAGATGGTGTCTCGGTTGGAGGGGGTGCCGTGGGAGAGATCTCCGGTAATTTACCGCATCCGAGTAGTGAGGTTGATAGTATTATGGCAGGCAAATAGTTGATGAAAAGGGGAAAGCCCATTCTATATGGCTTTTGTATCATTTTCATTTTAGCCTCCTTGCCCCGGCTACCGTCTCAATGGATAGGTACAGAAAATTATCTCAAATTGCGGTGTAAATCAAGGTTTATTGTTCGCGATGATCCGAGGTATTCATTTTTTCCAATCTGGATGCTCTCGTTTTTTCTATGAGTAAGAAAAAAAATGTAGTATATTGAAGTTAGTTGGAGTTCTTTGTTTGTTGCATGTATTTTGTGAAAGGATAGCTGTATGCCCAATGCGTTGCTTGTATATCCCAAAAATCCAGTGACGTTCTGGAGTTTTGATGAAGCTTTGAGGTTGGTCGGAAAGAAGTCGGCTTTTCCGCCTTTGGGGTTGTTGACGATTGCCGGTATGATGCCCGATGACTACAGTTTGCGCGTGGTGGATGTGAATGTGCATTCATTGACAGATGAAGATCTGGATTGGGCGGATATTGTGATTACATCGTCGATGATTATTCACTGGCATTCCCTCGAAGAGATTATTGCTCAGTGCAATGTCGCAGACGTGCCCGTGCTCAATGGTGGTCCGCTGCCCACGCAGTATTGCGAAGATATTGAGGGAGATGCGGTCTTTTATTTGGGCGAGGCTGAAAATGGCTTTATGGATGTGGTCGAGCGATTGGTATCTGAGCCTTACCAGGGGGGGCGAGAGTATATTGATCGGCGAGGTGATTTTCAAAACCTCTCAACAACACCGCTTCCTAGCTGGGATCTGATCAATTTTGACGATTATACTGTGATGGTGATTCAGATTACAAGGGGTTGTCCAGAAAGTTGTACATTTTGCAATATCCCCGCGCTTTACGGCAAGATAACGCGTTTAAAAAATAGCAGCCGCGTGATTCAGGAATTGGACGCGCTTTACGATAGAGGCTGGCGCGGTTCGGTTATGGCGGTTGATGATAATTTTGTTGGCAACCGCGACGAGATTCGAGAAACACTGGAAGAAGAAGTGGTACCCTGGCAAAGAGAACGCGGGTATCCTTTCCAACTCTTTACGCAGGCCAGCATTCGCGTGAGTGATGATCCCGCGTTATTAGAGGCGATGTACCTCGCTGGATTTGATAAAATTTTTGCGGGGATTGAATCGCCAGTGGAAGAAAGCCTGAAGTTTATGGGCGCGCAAAAGAATTTGCAGGGCGATACGCCTTTGCTGGACAAAGTGAAGATTCTGCAAGAATACGGCATGGAAGTTCAGGCCGGCTTTATTATGGGCCTGGATACAGATCCAGATGATATTGCCGATCGCATGATTGCGTTTATCAGAGAAGCGGGTATTCCGGTGGCTATGGTGGGGGTTTTGGGCGTGCTGCGCGACACGCCCGACTTCAAGCGCTACAAGCGGTTGGGCCGCCTGCGTGAAGACGTAAAATATACGGGCGATTCGGGTGTTTTCAGCCGGGAGTTGAGTTATGTGCCCCTCATTGATCCCGACGAACTGCTGGCGCGCCACCGCAAGGTTCTCGAAACGCTGAACAGTCCAGAGATTTTCTTTGAACGCTGCCGCACGCATTATGCACATCGCGCGCGCAGACCGATACCATCAATGCCTATTGGTTGGACAGAACTCAGGGCGGGATTGCGCTCTTTTTGGCATCAAGGTGTGGTAGGGACTTATCGGTGGACGTTCTGGAAGTTTATGGCCCATATGCTCGTGCACCATCCCCGCGATTTTGGCGATAGCATACGCATGTCCATTCATGGCCGTCACTTGATTCTCACCACGCGCGATGCCCTGCAAGTCGATGAGGTGCAGACATTTTTGGATGAGGCGCTGGATCATCTGAAGCGATTTAGCGAGGGATATAAAGAGGTGAGTGTAGGTGATTACGCGAGCAAGTTGATGCACGCCTTGCACGGGCGGGTTGATCATTTTCAGGACGATTATCGCACTTTGCAACACAACGCCGAGGTGATGTTGAAAGCGGCTCAGGAATACTGCGAGTTGATCCGCGAAGAATTTCGCCACCAGGTTGCTGAACCTCTTGAACGGTTTCAACAAGAGATTGAAGCAATCCTCGAATCATATCCCACCCAAAGCGATTTGCAACCTGCTCGGTGAGACGCACTTCGATTAGACAAAAAGCCCGGTATCTTTTTATGATACCGGGCTTTTTTAATGCTATTTAGGTGGTAAGTGCCAGGTCGCGGCAGGGATGCCGCTCCTACAGCAGGCACGTCGTAATCGGGAAATCCTTTTCCCGACTCTGTTGCAGCTCAATCAGGCAGGGTTCTCCAACCTCTTTGTTTTAAGCGAGCACAGCTTTGAGTTTGTCTTCTATCGCGCTTTTGGGGACAGCGCCGATAAGCTGATCTGCCTGTTTGCCGTCCTTGAAGATGAGCAATGTGGGGATGCTGCGAATGCCAAATCCCTGTGCTGTCTGCTGCGCGTTATCGACATCGACTTTGCAGATTTTAACACGACCGTCGTATTCACGAGCGAGTTCTTCAATGCTGGGGGCAATCATGCGGCATGGACCGCACCATGTTGCCCAGAAATCCACAAGTACCGGAAGATCGGAATCCACAACTTCCGTTTGGAAATTTTCATCTGTAACATTCAATGGGCTTCCCACTTTGAGACTCCTTTCAGATTGGGTTTGTTCTGATGAGAATGTGCTAAACTACCAGATTTTTATGGGGTTGTCAAGGGGATGCGCGGCAAATTCGGTATGCCAGATGAGCGAGAATTTCGAGCGGTGTCCCGCCGCTGGACTTGAGGCGGTTGTCTGCATCGAGAAGGGCATCATGGGCATTCCAGAGTGCTCTTTCGTCAAATAAACGGGCTTGAGCGAGGTAGTTATTTACAAAAAAAGCGGGCACTTTGAGACGCGAAGATAGAGCATTTCTGGGCAGGCGCTGGCCCGATATCCATCGCGCGCGCTGCAGAATTCCAAAGTGACGGATGAGTAGTGCGATCGTGCCGGCGGGGTGTTCTCCCTGTTCGCAAAGCCGTCCAATGAGGATCTGTGCTTTGTCCAGTTGACGGTGTCCGAGTGCGTCGGCGAGTTCAAAAACCGTGACTCCCCGCGTATTGTCGATTACCTGAGCGACGTCTTCGCGTGAGATTGGATTGGATTGGGTAGCGATAAAGAGTTTTTCGATTTCGCCGTTCAATTCGCGCAGATTTGATCCAATGCTCATGTGAAGCAGGTGAGCCGCATCGGGCGCGATTTGCCTACCCAGGGTTCTGACATGTGTCTGGATCCAGGTCGGGATCTCGTTGTCGTAGGGCGGACGAAATTCGATTGCAACCGCGCGTTTTCTAAGTTCGGCAAATAGTTTTTTGCGGCCATCTGGTTTGGTGGCTGTGATGATTATGGTCGTTGTTTCGGGTGGGGATTCAATGAGGGGCAAGAGTTCGGGGGTGGCTGAATCGAGTAAGCGGTCGGCGTTTTTGAGAACAATCAAGCGGCGTTGCACCATCATTGGAAAGGTGAGTGCTTGTGCAATGACTTGCGGAATATCGATGTCTTCGGCGCGATAGATGTCGAGATTGAAGGTGCGCGCTGCGGGTTCAATGAGGGTTTCAACGAGGGTGCTTAAAAGCTGATCGCGTTGGAAGTCTTCCTGCCCGTAGAAGTAGTAGAGGGATGAGATTTCGCCTTTTTTGACGGCATCGAGAACCTGAGTTGGGGATGGGCCAGTTTTGCGAGGGCGTCGAGTAGCCATCTGTGTTATCCGAGGAGTCTGGAACCACTGATGAACATAGATGAACGCGGATCGCGGATAACACAGAAACTATGCTACATTGCCTCTTTTATCTGTGTCTATCGGTGTTTATCTGTGGTTGCTTTGGGTTTTAAAGGTCTTTGAAGTCCGCGTCTTGAATTTGTGAATCGTCAATGTCGCGCAGGGGTTTTTTCTTAGATGATGTACCCGTGGTCGAGCGCATTAGTATGGCGAGAAACAGACGACCGACAAAGCGGAAAAATAGGACCAGGACAAGGGCAATGAGAAATAGGCGAAGCAACATAGGTGTCTCCATAGCCTTAATGGCTCAATCTGCGGCGGTGTGGCGATATGGGGATGTGGATTCAATTGTTGGCGCGCCAAACCACCGCCAGATCAGGCTGATCAAAACAGGTACAACGACCAGTGTGAGGGCAGTGGCAAATGCGAGACCAAAGATTACAGCCACGCCCATGGGACCCCACCACTGACTGCTGCGTCCCCCAATTTCCCATGAAAAAGAAAAAAAGTCAAAACTTATACCCGTGGCCAGGGGCAACAGCCCCAGAATGGTGGTTATGGCTGTGAGAATGACAGGGCGAAATCTTACGACGCCTGCGCGTATGATCGCTTCGCGCGCTGAAAGGCCGCGCTGGCGCAATTGCAGGGTATAGCCGATTAGTACAATGGCGTTGTTGACAACCACACCTGCAAGGCTGATCACGCCAATGCCCGTCATGAGAATGCCAAATGGGGTTCCGGTGACAATCAGGCCGATCAACACGCCAATCATAGACAAAATGACGGATGTGAGAATGGTAAAGGGCAGGGCCAGGGAATTGAATTGCGTAATCAGAATGAGCGCGATGCCCGCCAATGCTATGAGCAAAGCTCTGAAAAGAAAGGCAGTGGCTTTTTGCTGTTCTTCATTTTCACCGGAATAGGCGATCTGATAGCCCGGTGGCAGGGGAAAATCGGATAGGGCCGCTTGCACATCGCGCATGGCCGCATCAGATGTGCGGTCTTGCACTTTGCCTTCAATGGAGATAACGCGCTTGAGATCCTTGCGCCGAATGCTGCCAAATCCCCCACCCGTTTCTATACGTGCAACCGCGCTTATGGGCGTAATTTTGCCATCTTTTTCAATAGTTATGCGCTTGAGGTCGGCAAGGGTGTTGCGCTTGTCGGACTTAAATCTCACGCGGATATCGTATTCGTCTTCGCCCAGCCGATATTCAGATGCTTCTGAACCGTAAACGGCTGAGCGCACCGTAGCGGCAATCAGGCGCGTATTGAGGCCCGCTATTGCAGCGGCTTCTCGATCTACAACGATGCGGACTTCGGGACGCCCGCGGTCGTAGTCATCTTTGAGATCGACAACGCCGGGCACTTTGGCTACGATGCGTTTGATGCGTGCGGATAGTTGACCCAAAATCTCGAAATTTTCGCCGGATACCTCAACGCTGATGGGCGGGCCTACGGGGGGTCCGCCGCGTTCTTGGGACAATTCGATTTCGGCGCCGGTCAGGTTTTTGAGTTTGCCGCGAATTTCCTCAATGGTCTCAAAAGAGGATTGCTGCCGAAGATTCTCATCGACAAAATCGACGGAAATACGACTGGCATTTGAAACGCCTTCGCCGCCTGCAAATACATCGCCGCCGGAGACACCCACGTTGGCAACATAGGTTTCAACATCGGGAATACCGGCGAGAATGGATTCGATCTGGCGGGCCAGTTGATCCGATGTTTCGAGGTTTGTGCCAGATGGCGCGCGCACATCGATATAGGCTGTGTTGGGTTCAATTTCGGGAAAAAATTCGATGCCGCGACCCCAAAAATAGTACGCTACAACCACGAGAATGAGTGTGCTCGCTGCAAGAGAGAGGGTTATTCCCGGGTAATTGAGTGCCAGTTCGAGGCGACGCTGATAGGCGTTGAGGCTGCGCTGGAGGCGGGGGGATGTTTCTTTGACCGTTCCTCGCACCGTCATGAAAGATGCACAAAATGTGGGATTGAGGACGAGGCCAACAAAGAGGGATGAAGACAGGGTTATGATCAGGGTTATGGGCAAATATTTCATAAATTCGCCCATAATGCCGGGCCAGACAATCATGGGTGCAAAAGCACATAATGTCGTCAGTGTTGAGGTGATTACAGGCCATGCTACTTCTCCAGTGCCTTCCAACGCCCCCTGGATGGGAGATTGGCCTTCTTGCCGGTGGCGATAGATATTTTCGACAATGACGATGGCATTATCCACGAGCATGCCGAGTGCGAGGATCAGGCTAAACAAAACGATCATATTGAGCGTGATACCCATAATAGAGATGATGACAAAGGCAATGAGCATAGAGAGCGGAATGGCGATACCGACAAAAAAGGCATTGCGGAGGCCCAGGAAAAAGAGAAGCACCAGAATGACGAGGATCAGGCCGGATACGATATTGTTTTCGAGGTCTGTGACCATCATGCGAATGTCTTCGGACTGGTCGCCCAAAATGGTGATTTGCGTGCCTGCGGGAAGGGTGGGTTTCAAATCGTCGAGCGCGATTTTAATCTGATCGGCGATGGCAATCAGATTTTCACCACTGCGCTTGACAATTTCGAGGCTCACACTGGGTTTGTGGTTGAGGCGGGCGTAATTTGCGCGGTCCTTAAACCCATATACAACATCGGCAACATCGCGAATATAGACCGGGCGGCCTTGCGACGCTTTGATGAGGAGGTCGCCAATTTGGGGAACGGTTTCAAGCTCACCGGGCACGCGCACGGCGTATTTGTACGCGCCTATATCCACGCTGCCGCCGGGAAGGGTCAAATTTTCGCGTTGAATGGCCTCAATCACGTCCTGGATGGCGAGTTTGTAGGCGATGAGACGGTCGGGATCGACATCGACTTTGACTTCGTGTTCGAGACCACCCACCACGCGTACTTCGAGGATGCCGGGGATGGTTTCGATATGATCGGCAAAGTCTTCGGCAATTTCTTTGAGCCGAATCAGCCCATAGTCGGCCGACAATGCGACGATCATCATGGGAATATTGGAAAAATTGACTTCGAGAACCGCGGGGTCTTCAGCATCATCGGGTAATTCTGATTTGGCGAGATCGACCTTGTCTTTGACGCGCTGGAGAGCATTGTCAATGTCGGCATTGGGATTAAATTCGACTGTAATTGACGAAGCGCCTTCAACCGAACTCGATCGGACCACTTTGACGTTTTCAATGGATTGGAGTTCTTTTTCCAAAGGCCGGGTGATGAGGTTTTCAACATCCTGAGGAGAAGTGCCGATATACGGCGTGCTGACAATGATGAGGGGGATGGTAATATCTGGCGCGGCTTCGCGGGGAAGCGACAGATAGGCCGAGATGCCCGAGATGATCAGGATGCCGACAAAGACGTAAACGGTAATGCGATGTCTGAGTGCGTACGCGGTGATGGTCATGGGATGGGTTCCGCATATTTTATTGCCACGCGATCGCCATCAATGAGGTCGCGTCCGCCTTTGACGATAATTTGATCGCCAAAGGATAGCCCATTTTGGACGACGACGCGCTCGGCTTCTGACGGCCCCAGGCTGAGCGGGCGCATAAGGGCCATGTCGTCTTTTACGACAAAGGCCACAGGCCCGGTTTCGCGTTCGATAATGGCTTCTCGGGGAATGACGACGACCTGTCGGTGAATGCGGCGCACGGCTTTCAGCGTGCCGATCATGCCGGGGCGGATATGCCCTGTTGGGTTGGGCAGGTAGATTTCAATGGGAAAAACTCTCTGGTCTGTATCTGCTGCTGGGCCAACATGGGCGATTGTGCCCTCATAAGTTTGGTGCGGCAGAGCATCGAGGACGAGGGTGACGAGACTGCCTTCGACAAAGTCGATGATTTCGCTCTCGGCTACCCAGGCCGCAATGCGCAGGCTGTCGGTTTGAACGAGGCGAAATGTTGCGCCATCTCGCGCGATATGTTGCCCCTGTGAGAGGTACCGCTTTGCAATATAGCCTGAAAAAGGCGCCTGGATCTGTCCATAAGAGAGCCGATGCTTTAAGGTCTGCGCTGTTGATTTGGCTCGCTGGAAGTCGTATTCTGTGGCAAAATACGCCTGTTCGGAAATCGATCCTTCCAAGAAAAGTTGTTTGCTGCGCTCGTAATTGTAGGTTTGAAACTTCAGGTTGGCCTCGGCTTCGATTAATGCGGCTTGCAGAAGCTCCACGTTGAGTTGTGCGAGATTCTCTCCGCGTTTGACGTAATCACCCACATCTTTGTACGTGTTGATGACCTCACCAGATTCGAGCGCGCTGATGGTCACATCGCGCCAGGCTTTTACTGTGGCAGATAGCCTGCTGTATTGGACGAGCGAATCGGGCTTGAGCACAAATGTAGATACATTGGTGGTGCGCTCTGTGGGCATTTCTTTTTGCGCCGAAGATTCATCGCCACAGCCCAAATTGATCAAGATCAAAAGACCGGGTATCAAAAGCCTGTACAAATTCATGGTTTATCCTCCTCACCCAAAATGCCCGCACTGAGTTCTAATTGTACGAGGGTGACCGCGAGATCTCGCTTTGCGCGCGCGAGTTCGGCTTCGGCGCGTTGTAAGGTGACTTGCCCATCGATGACTTCGATCTGGGTGCCAACGCCATTCTCATAACGCGATTCCGCGATTTGCAGGCCCCGGCGGGCGAGACCCACAGCCTGTATCTGCGCGTTTTTTCTGGCGCGAACTTCGTAAAAAGAGCGCCGCGCTTGCAGGATGTTGAAACGCACGTCGCGCTCGGTTTGTTTTTGCACCAGTTCGGCTTGCCGCGTGTCTGAGCGGGCCTGTGCAACCTGCGCGTTTGTGCGAAAGCCATCAAAAATGGGAATGTTGATGGCGATGCCCGAAAACCAGCTCTGGTGAAAATCGTCTTTTACAAAATCAAATTCGTTTTTTTGAGCCTGCCACTGTCCATTGACAATTAAATCTATGGTTGGACGGGATTCTGATCGGGCAATGGTCTCTGCATGCTGGAGCATTTCGATCTCGAGGGAGTACTGACGTACAATGGGATGCATTTGCATTGAGAGGTCAATTAGTTCTGTCTCGGTAATAGTCGATAAAAGGTGGATTTCTTCGCGGAAAGTCCCACGAGGTGTAATGGGTTCGTTGGGGTCAATACCGATCTGGTTTTTGAACGCGAGATCTGCCAATATATGCGCATTCTCCGCGCGTATGGAGTCTGTCAGCAATTCGGCGACCTGCACTTGTGCGCGCAGCAAATCGTAGTCCGATACGCGCCCTGCTTCGCGCAGTTTTTCGACGCGCTTGAAATTTGCACGCGCGCGCGCTACAGAAGATTTGCTGACGCGCGTGAGTTCTCCAGCCAGTAGCAGGTCGTAAAAAGCCGTTTCGACCTGAGTGTGTACCTGCTGCTTTGCAGCGCGTACCTTTTCCATCATAAATTGCTTGAGCAGACGCGCAACGCGCATGGCTGAAAAAGATTTGCCCCCGCCCCAAATAGATTGTCGAATGCCAACCGTGCCGATGAGGTTGTTGTGCGCGCCTATGGTAAATTGTTGTTGGCCTGCTGGCGTATCAAAAAAAAACGCAGGCAGCAACCAGTTGCGCGTGTACTGCATGGTGATATCGAGCTGGGGCAGAACATCGGCTACTGCATGGCGAATCCGTTGGTGTGATTTGTCCAGATCTTCGCGCGCAATTTGCAGGGCTTCATTGTGCGATAGCGCGTGCTGCAAACTCTCTTCGAGTGTAATAGACCGGGAATAGGCTTTGGAGAGGGGACAAAAAAGGAACAGAAGACCGATGATACACAACCATCGGCAAAGAGATATATAGTCCATCGGCATTTGGGGGGATCGAAATTTGGTGGGGATACTGTTTACCTGAAAATCTACGGGGTTTTGCCGTACATTGTCAAGGTTTTTCACAAATTAATACGGCAGAGGCTGTCCGATAATGTCAATGCCTGGACAGTTTCAGCGACATCGTGAACCCTTACAATGTGTACTCCTGCGATAGCACCCAATGTGATTGCAGCAATGCTACCTGGTAGGCGCTCGTGAGATTGGCTTTGGGGGGCGGTAAACTGCTTGCGCGATGCACCCATGAGAAGAGGATATTCCAGCGTGTGAAATTCAGGCAGTCGAGCGAGTATCTCGATATTGTGCGTGTATTTTTTCCCAAATCCCAGACCCGGATCAATCGCAATCTGAGAGCGGGAAATGCCCATTGCTCTTGCGAGGTCAATTTGTGCATTTAAAAAGTTGAGAATATCGGACACCACATCGTCGTACATGGGGTTTTGCTGCATGGTCGAGGGCGTTCCCTGCATGTGCATGAGGACGACAGCCGCTCCCGTTTCTGCGATCAGATGCATCATGCCGGCATCAAAACGCAGAGCACTGATGTCATTGACAATAGATGCGCCCTTGTTGATGGCCTGTCGGGCGACTTCGGATTTGGTCGTGTCTATGGAGATGGGTACGTCGAGTTGTGGGGCAAGGGCCTCAATAACGGGAATGGTGCGATCCAGTTCTTCTTTGAGAGAGACGACAGCCGCTCCTTTTCCATAAGGTCCGGCTGGACGGGTTGATTCACCCCCTATATCGATCATGTCGGCACCTGCTTCAACCAGTGCCAGTGCCCGCTCAATCGCTTTGTGCGGTTCCAAATAAAGGTCGCCATCTGAGAACGAGTCTGGCGTGACATTGAGAACGCCCATCACGAGTGTTCGATGACCCAATTGAAGGGGTGTGCCACAGCATGAAAGCTGGTAAATAGGGCGTATGTGTTTCATGGGAAAAAAAAAAGAGATGGCAATCGCGATCTCTTTTTTGGGTTTAGTCATCTGATGACTGTTTTTCTTCTTCAGAGGTGTGTTCCTCCGATGTTTGGTCCTTTGCGTCCTGTTCTTCTTCCGATTCTTCTGACTGTTTTGCACGCCCGTTTGGCACCGGTTTTTCGAGGGTTTTGCCTTCTAATAACTGGTTGAGCTGTACATCGTCGAGGGTTTCAAATTCCAGCAGTGCTTTGGCGAGGATGTGGACTTTGTCGATGTTATCACCGAGCAATTGTTCGGCGCGGGACTCGGCTTTGAGCACGAAGTTTTTAATTTCTTCGTCGATCATTTCGGCCACTCTGTCGCTGTGATCTCGACGTTGTGCCATTTCGCGCCCGAGGAATATTTCGTCGTTTTGTTGCCCATAAGCAATGGGGCCGAGTTTGGGGCTCATGCCCCAATCGCAAACCATCTGCCGGGCGAGATTGGTGGCCATGCGGTAGTCTTGTTGCCCGCCTGTTGTGATTTCGCCAAAAACGAGCTTTTCGGCAATTCTGCCTCCCAGGGCGTAAGCGAGAACCGCTTCACAATAACTCTGGGGATAGGTGTGACGCTCGTCAATGGGCAGGGTGTGTGTGACACCGAGGGCACGCCCGCGGGGAATGATGGTCACTTTGTGCAGGGGATCGCTTTCTGGTATGAGTTTGGCTACCAGCGCGTGACCAATTTCGTGATAGGACGTGAGGCGTTTTTCCTTGTCGGAAATGACCAGGCTGCGTCGCTCTGCACCCATCATGACTTTGTCTTTCGCATCTTCAAAGTCGTCCATGGTTACGCGGTCTCGATTATGTCTGGAAGCGAGAAGTGCGGCTTCGTTGACCAGGTTGGCGAGGTCTGCGCCTGCCAATCCGGGGGTTCCTCGCGCCAGCACATGTAAGTTGACGTCGTCGGAGAGGGGTGTGTTGCGGGTGTGGACTTTCAGAATGCCTTCACGTCCTCTTATATCGGGACGATCCACCACGACCTGGCGGTCAAAGCGTCCGGGGCGCAACAGTGCGGGGTCGAGCACGTCGGGACGGTTGGTAGCTGCAATGAGGATGAGGCCCTCTTTGGATTCAAAACCATCCATTTCAACCAGGAGTTGATTGAGGGTTTGCTCGCGTTCGTCGTGACCGCCTCCAATACCTGCGCCTCGATGCCGTCCCACAGCATCTATTTCGTCGATAAAAATGATACACGGAGCGTGATTTTTCCCCTGTTCAAAGAGATCGCGCACGCGCGAAGCACCCACACCGACAAACATTTCGACAAAGTCCGAGCCGCTCATTAAAAAGAATGGGACATCTGCTTCGCCTGCGACAGCGCGTGCCATGTACGTTTTGCCCGTACCGGGAGGGCCAACCAGGAGTACGCCTTTTGGAATGCGCCCGCCCAGACGTTGAAATTTGCGCGGATCTTTCAGAAATTCGATGATTTCCTGTAGTTCTTGCTTGGCTTCTTCGGCGCCTGCAACGTCTTTGAATGTGATTTGGGTTTTATCTTCAGAGACGAGCTTTGCTTTGCTTTTGCCAAAGCTGAACGCGCCTTTGGGTCCTCCTTGCATCTGACGCAAAATGAAAAGCCAGAGCCCTATGAACAGGATCCAGGGCAAAAAATTAAAAAATATGTTGAGCCAGTTGGAGGGTCTTTGAAAGCGAAAGTCAACGCCGTATTTGAGCCATTCGTCGCGGGTTTGGGCATCTACGACGCCGAGGTCAACAACAAAATCGCGAAAGGTGTGCTGTTGTCTTCGCCCTGGTGGGGTAAGCTCTTCTGCGACGAGGTGGCCGTGAAATTCGTTTTCAATAATAACCGCGCTCTGAATTTTTCCCTCTTCGAGAAGCATTTTGTACTCTTTGTAGCTGAGTACGACATCGCTGGAGGGGTCGCTACCAAAAAATTTGGAAGCAAAAATGGCAACCAGTACAAAAAATATCCAGAAAGCCAGTGGTTTTGAGATGCGCCGCCAGGGCCGCTTGCCATTCTCCGAAGCCCCATTGCGATCAGCATTATCCCGATTGAGCACTGACAAGTTTGGGCGCCGCTCTTTTTCTGTTTCAGGCGCTTCATCTTCAGGCTGTGTGGGAGCGCGATCAGGCGTCTCGTCGGATGACTGTGTTTCTTCATCCGGTTTCGAGTCCCTGTCCTTGGGGTCGGTCATAAATGCCTCTTTTCGCATTGTGTGATCATGTTACTATAGGTTGCTTTGAGCACGCGCCGAGTAGCTGGCGTGATGGGTGCAATTTGTGAACGCCGAAGGCCAACGACCCACAAAATGGTCGCACCACTTACCAGCAGTGGTATTTCGCCGCGCAGTGGGCGCGGTATTTTGCTGTCGCCGAGAAGTCTGCTGACTTTTTTTTTCCCCCGCATGCCAAAAGGGTGAAACCAGTCGCCCGGCCGGGGTGAGCGGAGATACAACGCCCGGTTGGGAAGTTGGTCCAGATCAAAAAAGACGGTATGATTCGCTGTTTTTGAACTGTTGAAGCAGTTGTACACCGCTTGCAGGTGCTCATGGTTTAATATGGTCATTGAGAATTTGCCGTTGACATTGAGCGGCACATTGGGTTCAACCAAAAAGCAGTAAGCTCGGGCGGGTTGAGCGATAATAAGTGTGTCATGCGTGCGATAGGCTGAGATTTTTGGCGTTATTTGAACGCTGTTTCCAGGGGTGGAAAAAATTTCGAGAATTCGTTCAACAACCTGGAAACGCGCGGCCTCGGCACCGGCCTGGAGGGCAAAGAGCACCTTCCGAATCAGACGACGCCGAAGTGATATATGATAACCGAAAAATCGCCTAACATCAAGGATAAATTTTCGATTGTCGCGGTACAGGAGGGTTTCCGAAAGTGCCTGTTCCGCAATGTTTTCGAGGTGTGCATCGTCATTTTGCAGCAGGATTGCCGAACGTGAAAGAAGGTCTTCGATTTGGGGATTATATGTCTTTTGCAAGTGGGGTATAAGGTCTGTGCGAATGCGATTGCGCAGAAATTTTGGATCGCTATTTGTTTCATCGCGCAGCACCTGCAAATTGCGAGTGCGTACATAAAGTTCGATTTCCGACCTGGAAAATGAGAGCAGGGGACGAATCCAGCACGTTTCTGAAATTGGACGCATACCCCCTAATCCGGTGAGTCCTGAACCCCGGACAAGGCGCAACAGGACGGTTTCTGCCTGATCGCTTTTTGTATGGCCAAGCGCGATCCGGTTTGCGCCGGTTTTCTGTTTTACGGTGTCGAGGAATGCCCGTCGTGCATCGCGCGCTGCTTCTTCGAGAGATTGCTTTTTATCTTTTGCCCGCTGCAGAACATCTTCCTTTTCGATATAGATGGGATAGTTTCGGGCGATTTGTTTGACAAACGCGGCATCACTTTCGGCATTGGGACGAAGTTGATGATTGAGATGCGCGATATAAAGTGTGAGGTTCCATTTTGATTTGAGGCGGTGGAGCAGATCGAATAAGGTGACGGAATCGGGACCGCCAGACAGGGCTACGACCACCCCATCACCTGGTGTGAGGAGGCGTTCTCGTTGGATATAGGCTTCAACGCGATGTAGAATATCCATTTTCTGTACGGACATGTCGGATTTCATATTGTAAGTGTTTGGACGCCTGAATCGCGTCTGAAGTTTCTTGTACACTTATGGAAAATGAAATAAAAAACGGCTGTGGATTTACAGCCGTTTTATACGCTTGTGACTAAAAGTAGGTATTGAGGCGCATTTCCAGGCCTTTGAAGGGGAGTACCAGATAGCAAGTCCCCGATGTACAGGCGGTGCCCCCGCGCCGCTCGCCCACAAAGAGGACGGCGTCGTAATGCGTGCCAAAACGCGCATTGAGGTTGAGAGACACGAAGGTGCGGCTGCCGGTTTCGATGTCGAAAGTTTCTGGGCGGTCAACTTCAAAAGGGTCGGTTGTGTGATCAAAGACAAGGGCAGCACCAAAACCGCGCGCGTGGTGTGCGGAGAGCGCGCCATAAGTATTGAAAAAATGCGGTTCATCTTCAAAATGGACGGCGCGTTGATATTGTAGGTCGAGGCCGAGGGTATGGCCGCGGGCGGTTGTGGTTTCAAAAATCGCGCCACCTGTGCGGTGGCTGTCGATGCTTTCGAGGTCGTCTTTGCCCCAGTTAAAAAAGAAGGTGGCGGTCAGGTTGTCAAATTTGTACAGATCAAAAGAGAAATGTCTTTCTTTGAAAAAGGTCTGTACAGTCGGAGCCAAATCATTGCGTGCGTGACTGATATTGACCGTGAAATTGCCCAGGCTCAGTTGCGTATAAGTGCCTTCGATCTGATAGCCTTTTTCACTGGCGAGTAGCAGTACATGTGTGTTGCGGTTGAGCAAAGATGCGGTGTGTTCGCGGACGAGAGATGGGGGATCATTGAAATGGAGGTGCATGTTGTCGTAATCTTTGTATTCGACACTCAACCCCAGATTGTTCCAGCCCATATTGCTCGATAAGTAGAGGGCGGTTCCTTTTTCGTCGTCTTCGCGCCGTGCATATTCGCCTTCGCGCTGCGCGTATTCGCCGTAGAAGCTGCCGTATAGGCCAGCCTTTTGCAGAATATTAGAAAGGTCGAGATCGGCAAAACCAGACCAGGCCCAATTTTTGTCGATGAGGGAATCTCTGGGAGTAATGTAGATGCCTGTGCTGCCTATTTTGAGGTTGGAAGAGAGTCTGATGGCGAGTTCGCCGCCCGTGACCCAATCTCCGCGGCGGGAAATGCTGCGCGGCGGGGTGCCGGTTTTGGCACCTGGGGGAATATCGCTGAGTGCTGATCGACCGATGAGTGCTCTGGCTTCTACGCGATTGCCAGCCCATGAGGCTGTCGCGCCTTCGAGATCCTGAGCCGGGGCATAGCGCAGGCGATAAATGGGGCTTTCGAGCACGACGCCGGGCAGTTCAAATGCGCGAAGTGTGAGGCCCCGCCCGAGAATAGCATAGTAATTGCCGATTTCCACATTCGCAGCACCATGGTTCCACCGCGCGTATTTCTGTGTGATTTGATACGTTTTGCGATCTGCACCCCAGGTGTTGTAAATTTCTGCTCTTAAACCGGCCTGCAAGCCCTTTTGCGTAAAGTCGATATTCATCTGGTTGTAGGCGGTAGAGATGGCTGTAGAGTCAGATCCCGGCACTTCGCCGCGCTGCATTTCCGTCAATCCCGTGATGGTAATTTGTGCAGAAATAGGGGCTGTGAAGAGCAGGACGAGGAGCAGGCTACTTGCTTTCATCTGGGGTTTCCTTTTTTTCCGATGCTTCTTTTTCCTCTGATGCTTCTTTTTCGGGCAACAGGATCTCTAAAGCGTCGATGATGGCCTTCCCATCGGTTAAACCGGCCTCTCGCAATACAATTTCCCTGTCTGAAGCAATGAGAATTGTGGTGGGCAGGGCGCGAACTTGCATGCGTTGCATAACGGATCCATCGGCGTCAATGGCGATTGGAAATGTGATGTTGCGCCCTCGCAAAAATGGGCGAATGCGGTTTTGACCACGGGGTCCATCTTCGTTCACGCCGAGAACGGTGAGTCCTCTGTCGGCGTATTTGGCGTGGATTTCTTCGAGCTTGGGCATTGCTTTGATGCAGGGTTTGCACCATGTGGCCCAGAAGTCGAGTAACACAGGACCTTTTTCGAGGAGCGCAGTTAGTTGTACCCGCTTGCCACTGAGGCCTGGCAGGTTGAAATCGGGGGCTTCGGTTGCGCGGGCAGATGATGCGATGAGAAGGCAGAGCCATAGTGCGAGCAGTTTTTTCATGAGAGTACCTCGTGGAGATTGAGATTTAGCCGACTTTTCAATTGTTATACGTAGGGACGGTCAACTAATATAAAATATAACAAAGAGGGTGAAAAAACAATGGTGTAAAAGCAGACAGTAGGGTTATTTTATTTTATACATCAGACCAGAGGATACCGCAAAATGAACATTCGCTCGCTCCATGTACAAATCCTTATCGCGTTGTTCCTCGGCGCAATGAGTGGCATGCTGTTAGGGGAATCCGTTCTTCACTTTGCCTTTGTGGGAACTCTTTTCCTCAAGGGCCTTAAAATGATCATCGTCCCCTTGATCGTCACCTCTATTGTTTTCGGGGTGGTCGGCATAGGCCAGGTCGGTCATTTTGGACGCCTGAGTGCCCAGACCTTTACCTACTACCTGAGCACCAGCCTGTTGTCCATTATCACTGGTCTGGTATTGGTCAATGCCATAAGTCCAGGCAAGGGGGCACAGTTGTCTCTGCAAGCCCCTCCTGAACAACTGGCCGATTCCATAGCTCAATTCGGCGACGGTCCCAAAGCCGCCCTTGAGCGGCTGCTGTTGGATTTGGTGCCGGATAATGTATTCAAGGCTATGGCCGAGGGACAGATCTTGCCCGTAATCGTCTTTTGCTTCCTTCTCGGATTTGCCATCATCCGCTTGCCCGATCCGCACCAGAAGCACCTGCGTGATTTTTTTCAGTCTGCTTTCGAAGTCATGATGCAACTGACCCATTTTATTATCCGTCTGGCACCCATCGGCATTTTTGCCCTGGTCGCCAAAGCCGTTGGCACCACCGGCCTGTCGATTTTCGTCGATTTGGGTTTGTACGCCCTCACTGTCCTGGTTGGTCTGATTATCCACGCGGCGATTACCCTGCCGCTGGTGCTTTATTTTTTTGGCGGCATATCGCCCCTATCCTTCCTTCGCGCCCTTGCTCCGGCCCTCCTCACCGCCTTTTCCACCAGTTCCTCTTCGGCGACCTTGCCCATTACTATTGAATCGCTGGAGCAACGCGCTGGCGTTTCCAACCGCACCACCAGTTTTGTCGCGCCGCTGGGTGCAACTATTAATATGGACGGTACAGCCCTGTTCGAATGTGTCGCCGCTCTGTTTATTGCTCAAGCTTATGGGATTGATCTGAGCTTTATCCAGCAATTCCTGGTCGTCCTTACCGCTTTGTTGGCCTCCATCGGCGCGGCTGGCATTCCTATGACGGGCCTGGTGATGCTTTCTATTGTCCTGTCCTCTGTGGGTCTGCCCCTGGAGGGGATCGGCCTGATCCTAACTATAGACCGCATCCTGGACATGTTTCGCACCACTGTCAATGTCTGGAGCGATTCGTGTGGCACAGCCCTGATAGCCCGTTATCAGGGCGAAAAATTAGGCATCGCTGAACGCTGACATTTACTTATTGTATTGGAGGTTTGTTATGGTTTCGATAGGTATTATTGGATTGGGATTTATGGGTATGACGCATTACCGGGGGATTCAGAGGGTACGCGGGGGCAAAGTGGCTGCGATATGCACGCGCAGTCCCAAAAAGCGGGCGGGAGACTGGCGGGGGTTGGGCGGTAATTTTGGAGAGCCGGGAGGGGTGGAAGACCTGTCGGGTATTCGCACGTATGAAAAGATTGATGATTTGCTATCGGATGCTTCAATTGATCTGGTCGATATCTGTTTGCCGACCTCGCAACACTGTGAGGTGGCAATCGCTGCGATGCGCGCGGGCAAGCATGTGCTGGTCGAAAAGCCCATTGCGCTGAGTCTCGAGGACGCCGACCGCATGGTGCGGGTTTCCGAGCAGACGGGAAGGTTGATGATGGTGGCACAGGTTTTGCCCTTTTTTCCGGAGTTTGCCTATCTCAAGCAGGTGATAGATGGCGGGGAATATGGCAATGTGCTCGGCGCGCATTTTAAGCGCGTTATTTCGCAGCCGAATTGGACATCGGCTTTTGCCAATATGGAAAAGAGCGGGGGACCGGGCGTCGATTTGCATATTCACGATACGCATTATATCCTGGTGGCGCTCGGTCGGCCAGATCGGGTGGTGTCTTCGGGCAGGCTGGTGCAAGACCGGTATGTGGAATATATTTCGACGAGTTATCAATACGATAGCCAGCCGGATTTGTGCGTGACGTGTGCTTCGGGTGCTATTTCTCAGCAGGGCAGGGCGTTTACACACGGGTTTGAGGTTTATATGGAGCGCGCAACGGTGCTTTACGAATTTTCGACTCTGGGCGGCAAGCCGGTTGTGACAATGCCCGTGACCTTGTTGACGGATGATGGCGAGGTGCGAGAACCGAGTCTGGGCGATGCCGATCCCGTGGTTGCATTTGCCAACGAGATTCAAGCTGCGGTAGATGCTGTGGAAAGCGGCGAGGTCGCCAGAGCAATTTCTGGTGAGAGTGCTGCCGACGCGCTGCGTCTGTGTTTTGTGGAGGTTGAGTCGGTAAGACGCAGGCAGGCGGTGGCGGTGTGATGCGTTTGATGATAAGTCAAAATTTTTTGGTATTATTGCACCTTTGGGCGAAGGATAGTGGCATCCAAAAGCGACCCGATGCCCTGCCGTCATTGCGGCATGGTTTAAGCCGCAATCCAGAATTTTGGGTTGAAGCCAGCGGCAGGACGTGCCTTCAAGATATTCGTTTGTGACAACTGTGGACACGTTCAACTCTTCTTCTGTCAACACGATAGTGCTCCTCCGGGATGGACAGGGAGTTCCAATTAGTGTTCTACCTGCAGTTTTGGACTCAGTACTTAGCTGTCGAGCATTTCAGGGTAGCGATATGATGGGATTGACTATATTATTTAAAAATGTTAGATTTTTGATTCCCAAGTATGCCAATAGCAGAGGCTGCGTACATGCCAGCCTGACTGTTTGGTACTCTGGTACAATGAAATGTGAAAAACTTGGGAAGCAATGGTAGGAGCAAAGAGTGCAATGACAAGACGATGGGTCTTTTTTAGTTTTCACTATGCACACGACAATTGGCGGGCTGCCCAAATTAGAAATGCTGGTGTCGTCGAGGGCAATAAACTCGTCAGCGATAACCAGTGGGAAAGCTATACCGACACCGCCTCAATCAAGAAATGGGTAGATAGCCAGCTTGCCGGAGCATCCTGTACAATCGTTCTGATTGGAAGTTATACTGCCGAAAGTGACTGGATCCATTATGAAATAAAAAAATCATTGGGATGAGGGCAAAGGACTGCTTGGCATCTATGTTCACAAGCTTAAGGATCAATACGGGAAACAATCCCCAAAAGGAAAAAATCCTTTTGATAACATTAATATCAATGGTCAGATATTATCAAACGTGGTAAAATCGTACAATCCGCCACATGGCGATAGCAAGGACGCTTACCATTACGTCAAGAGCAAAATCGCCGGGTGGATAGAGGATGCCATCCGCATTCGCAAAATTCGCAAAAATGTCTGAGAAAGAAAAAATGGCTGACTGCCCGAAGTTCGATGGGGATTCCTCTTTCCTCTTTCCTCTGTTCCAATAGTTGCTCCTCGAGCCATCGCTTAGCGTCCTGCCAGCCGGATTCGGCTTCGGAGCGAAGACGGCGAGATTCTTCGCGGCGGCGGCGTACTTCAGTAGCGGTGACTACTCCCAACGCTAAAGCTGTTGGGTTTTACGGGCTATCCGATAATGGAAAGAGGGAAAAACGGACTGGATTACTATGTGGTAGTGTGACTATCGCTAGTGCATCGTGGCGTAAGTCTTGCGACATATAGAAGTGAACATCAAAACCTTCTGGATTGCGGCTTAAACCATGCCGCAATGACAACCGCAAGTCAAATTGATATGACCAGTTTCTTTTGCCGCGATGCACTAGTGCATCGTGGCGTAAATCATGCCCCATATAGACATGAACAGCAAAACCTTCTGGATTGCGGCTAAAACCCTGCCGCAATGACAATCGCAAGTAAGATTGATATGGGTAGTCTCTTTTGCCGCGATGAACTAGGCCCACAGCGTGGCGCGTACACCCTTACGACTGAATACGCCTGAAAAATTTACTGTATCGTAGCAACTTACGACACCTATTTTTGGAGCGTATCCTCGTTTGCTACTCCGACGAAAGCCACAACCAGCCCCACTCCTCTGGATTCCTGCTTTCGCAGGAATGACATATTGAGTTTCTTGCATGCATAAGCCGGTAGCGCCGGGATCAGATACTAACTCTTGCCTTTATCTCATTCTCACCTCTGCAACAGGTGTTCCCGCCGCCCCATCGAGCATGAGACTGCTCGCTCTGGCCAGGGTGGCGGATATGTTTTCGAGGCTTTGTCCGTCGAAGGATTGACCGCCAATGATTTTGGGACTGACAATGAGTGCCTGACCGGCAGATTGATCGAATAGGGCGAATGTCACACTGCTGCCATAGCGCGCCATAGCACTCATTGTGTCGTGAAATTGGGAGATGGTCTGGGTAGAGACATCTCCGGCTTTCATTTCGATGAAGACAATATCGGGAAGTGCGGCATCCATGGCTTTTTGTGCGACCTCGGTGATGAATGCAGTGCCGAGTTTGCGGCTTTCTTCGCTGTCCATCAGTACGCCGGATACCAGCCGACCAAACGCTTCATCTTTGATGACTTTTTTTAATTTGAGTGCTTCCGGGGTCAGCTTGGGTTTGACTATGCGGTCTATGTATCGCTGCGATTTGCCCTGTTTTATGGCTGTGCCGAGTTGTTCTTCTATGGTGCCTGCGATTTTTTCAAGGCTGGGTGCATTGACGGCATAAGGGCTGTATCTGGTACCATAGCCCTTGGTTTTGCTAACTATGGGAGGGATCTCTTTTTCCCCGGACTGATAGAAAGCCAGTGTGCGCGTATGGGTTTTGTCCTCGATGGCTTTGTTGTGGTATTCAAATAGCGAAGGGACTTTGAGACTTTTGCCTTTGATTGCATTTGGTGAAGCCGTTTGAACCGTGGTCATCCATTCGCGCGAATTTTTGCCGTAGTCAATATTGTTGAATAATGCCCCTCTGTACGTCAGATAGGCGGGGATATTCGATTCTCCCGATCCGGTGATCGCAATGATGACCACGCCTTTGGACAAACCCTGGTCTGATAAGACAAAAGATTGGAAAGCGCGCTCGACCATGGCGTATTGAGCAGGTGTAAAATCGGTGATATTCAGACTGGGACCTCCGCGACCACCACCGCGTGCTCCTTGCCCTTGGCGACCACCACCACCGCGTGCCCCTTGCCCTTGGCGACCACCACCGCGTGCTCCTTGCCCTTGCCCCCGACGTCCCTGTCTGCCGCCCTGAAGTGCCTGAAATTCGCGCAAGATATTGCCGAAAACCGCGTTGAATTCCTGGCGATCGGTGTTGAGGATTTTGCGAAAAAAGAGTTCGAGTTGTTGGTGGCGAACGGGAAACAGGTCATCCCATTTTTTTGCCTGATCGAGTATGTACATCTGTATGGGTGCCGGCATTTGGCTGAGTATCTGCCCGTTGGCTTCGAGGAGTTTTTGGGCACCCCAGGGAAAGTCGGCAAATTGTCCGCGTTGCTGGGGACGCAAATCTCCGCGGCCTCCGCCACCACCTCCACGACCACCACCACCGCGGCCACCGCCACCACCGCGCTGTGCGTAAATATCTGACAGGTCTAAGGCGCATAATGCCGCGCCTATAAGTAAGATCGATAGCCATCTTGAAAATCGCATGATTGCCTCCCGTGTGAAGAGATGATGCGCTTTCATACATCGTTTCAAAGATTTTTGTCGAGCCAGTCCAGGACGGTTGTCCAGGCGTTGCCCTGAGCGAGTAAATCGAGTCCACGTCCCGTTCCCTGGTAGCCGATTACGGCAGTAACTCCCTGGGTCAATTCAGACAGGGTTTGGGATGTGGTGTAGGCATATCCATCGCCGAAAGCAGCGAGATAGAGAATGTTGCGCGGTGCAAAACCGGGGATATTGGTGCCAATGAGAATTTCCTGAACCTGGTCTCCGAGAAAGTTGGGTGAAACGGATACGGTTGCTTTGATGTCGGGGAATAGCCCCGCGCTCACAAAGGCGATATCGGCACCGAGGTCTGTACCGATAACGCCGATGCGGTTGGGGTCGGCTTCTGCGCGGGTTTTGAGAAATGCAATTGCAGCGACGACATCGAGCGGCATCTGGTTGATGTCGTCAAGGGAGAAGTTCTGGAGTGTGTACGGTTGCCCATTGCGAAAGATGCTGTTGCCATGTCCGCGAAGATCAAAAGCGAGTGCTACATAGCCCCGCTGGGCAACGAGTTCGGGAATAAAGTCCGCCCATTGAACGTGGTTTTCGTTAAATGGATGGAGCAGGATGACTGCAGGGCGAGGTGTGGGGTGGTTGGGGGAAGAAAAGAGCGTGCCAAATAACAGAAATCCGTCTGGCGTTTGAAATTGCACGGGTTCCAGACGCGCGTGTTGGGCGGTGAGTTCGGGTTCGGTCGGCATCGGCGCAGTGGTGCTACCGCCGCACCCGATTAAAAATATTGCGATCCACAGGTATTGGCGCATGATACTATCCTTTGAGTTGTTTTATTTTTGACTATTGTAGATAAATGTTTGTTCCTCATAATAGTGGGAACATAAGGCAATTGAATTAGAATAGCAAGGCGAGCAAGCAAACATACCCTATTTTAAGGAGGAAAGATGCCAGAACTCACGCGTTATGATTTGATTTTGATGGCGATTACAGGCGGGCTTTTTATCGTGGGATTGTGGTGTACGATTTTTGCCTTTCTCTACGGATTTTTGAAGCGGTTAGATCAGATTATTTTGCTGTTGCAGCAGGCAAATCGAGATGCCGATACGGATTCTTAAGAATGGTTGCCAATTTCAACGGGGGCATTTATATTGGACAAACGATTCCTGTTTTAACCTTATATCGAGAGAGTGAAGTGGGCGTTCTATGCTAATTACCTATATCCAATCAGCTATGAAACACGCAAGATACGAGATCCTCGATGATCAAACGTTTTATGGAGAAATTGTGGGCTTTCAAGGCGTGTATGCCAATGCGGATACTTTAGAAATGTGTCGCGAGGAATTGCAATCCGTGCTCGAAGGTTGGATCATTCTTGGCTTGAGGATGGGACATCCGCTTCCGGAAGTGGATGGGGTGCGTTTGGATGCCGTATTGGAGTCTGTGTGATGCCCAAATTTGGGCCAATTAGTCGCCGCAATCTAATTCGCTATTTGAGGCAACTGGGATTTGAAGGTCCGTATCCTGGAGGCAAGCATCATTATATGATTCGAGAAACAACACGTCTTGCCATTCCCAATCTGCATCGGGGTGATATCGATCGTGGGCTTTTGCTCAGAAGCTGTTTTAAAATTAATACCTGATGTTACGCATGTCCGGCGTTTTGTCATGCTGAGCGTAGCCGAAGCATCTTTTCCACCTGAGTTGGTAAGAGATGAACTGGCCTGAGAGGCGGCCAGTTGTACCCCGCTCCTTCGACTCCGCTACGCTCCGCTCAGAATGACAGGGCAATAGAGCATAGACGGGGAGGGGCAGAATGAGTTTTAAAACAGCTTCTCAGGATTTTGCAGCAAGCGGATATCAGTCGAGCAATTTGGGAAAGCCTGTAGCACGTCAATAAAATTTTTAATAAAAACAAATTCTGAAAGGATATTGAATGAGCAAGCCGAATATTTTGATGATTATGACCGATCAGCAGCGGTGGGATGCGCTGAGTTGTGTGAGCGATTGGCTGGAGACGCCCAATATGGACCGCATTGCAGCAGAGGGCGTGCGGTTTTCAAATTGCGTGACCAATTCGCCGGTGTGTATTCCAACGCGGTTGAGTCTGGCAACGGGGCATTATCCGCACAATACGGGGGTGTGGGATAATCAGAACCACACGTTATCGCCGGATTGTCCAACGTGGATGCAGGCGGTGCGCGATGCGGGGTATCGCACGAGTCTGTTTGGCAAGACGCATTTACACCCGCACGGGGGCGATCTGAGGGATCGCGAGCATCTGATGCACAGTTATGGGCTTGATGATGTGGATGAAATCGGCGGACCGAGGGCGAGCGCGCGATGTTTGTCATATATGACGGCGATGTGGGAAGAGAAGGGTTTGTGGGATGCGTATCGGGCAGATTTCGAGGAGCGATTTAGCAACAAGCCCTGGGTGACGCGGGCATCGACATTGCCTTTTGAAGAATATGCGGATGTGTATGTGGGGCAGCAAGCGAAGAAATACCTGGCGGGATATGACCGCGATCAGCCCTGGTTTTGCTGGGTGAGTTTTGGCGGGCCGCACGAACCGTGGGATACGCCAGAACCCCATTATAGCCGGTACAACCCGGAGGATATGCCCGATCCGGTGGTCCCGATAGATGATGACCGCGAGCGTCCACAAGGGTTGTTAGACGCCAAGCAAAAAATACCGTTTGAACCGGGAGAAGAGAGATTATTGCGCGCAAATTACGCGGGCAATGTCACGTTGATTGACGATCAGATTGGCGAGATTTTCGATGCGATTGAACAGCGCGGCGAGATGGATAATACGGTTGTGGTGCTGATGTCGGATCACGGCGAGATGAATGGCGATTACGGTTTTATTTACAAGAGCAATCTCTTAAATGGCGCGGTGCGGGTTCCCCTGCTGATTCGCACGCCCGAGACGGCGAGTGGTGATGTCGCTGGTTCTGTGTGCGACAGTCCAATTGAGTGGTTTGATGTGGGACCAACGCTGGTCGCGCTCGCAGGTGGTGAACTCGACTACAGGCAGTTTGCCAAATCGGCCTGTCCCGTTCTGGAAGATCCGACGCGGGAACACCGCACAGAAGCGATATCGGAATACGGCGGAGAAATTATGTTGTTGAATCGCGAATGGAAAATCGTGTTGAATCGCGACGGACAGCCCTATTTGCTTTTCGATGTGGAAGAAGATCCCGGTGAGGTGAATAATCTCGCGGGTTTGCCCGAGATGGCCGAGGTTGAGAATCAACTGCGCCTGCGGATTCTCGACCGCGTGGCTTCATCACAAGTTTTGTCAGGGGCGCATTTTGCGTTGGGGACATGAGGAGAGATTATGTTTAATGGCAAGCCCCATATCATTTTTGTCATCACCGATCAGCAGCGTTTTGATACTATCCAGGCCTGGGGATATGATTATATGATGACGCCCACGCTGGATCGGCTCGCGCGTGAGAGTGTGTCGTTTCGGCAGGCGTATTGTCCCGGGGCGACGTGTGTGGCGTCGCGGGCGGCGATTTTTACGGGTATGTACCCGCATACGACGGGGGTTTATAGTTTTGATCACTGGGCAAATCACCGCAACTGGGTGCAGGATTTATCGGATGCGGGCTACTATTGCGTGAATATTGGCAAGATGCACCTGACCCCGCGCGATGTTCCCGGTGGATTTCACGAGCGCGTTATTGTAGAAAATCCCACCAATAAGGCGCTGGACGGTGGCGGGGCAGATGACGATTGGGGCAGGTACATGACGTTTCACAATGTGAAGCGGCCCAATGATCGCAATAAGGTAGATCCCGAATGGCTCAACAAATGTCAGGGGGTTGTTTGGCATGAGGAGGAGCGGTTTCACAGTGATGTATTTATCGGTAATTCTGCGTTGAACTGGATTCGCAATCACCGGGGCGATAAACCGCTGTTTCTCCAGGTTGGATTTACGGGACCTCACGAGCCCTGGGATCCCTTGCCGCGACATTTGGATTTGTACCGTGATCGAGATATGCCGCCGTGTGTGAAGCGCGATGGGGAGTTGGAGGATAAGCCGCCGCAACATGCGGCGCATCTGGATATGCACGCGACGACCGATCACGAATCGCAAATCGATTTGCGCGGGCGCACAGATGATGAACTCGCGGAGATGAAGCGGCATTATTACGGGAATATTTCGACGGTTGATGAAAAGCTCGGCGAGATTCTGGATGCCCTGCAAGCGCGGGGGTGGTTGGAGAATAGTTTGTTGATTTTTTGTTCCGATCACGGCGAGATGCTGGGCGATCACGGGTTGGCGTATAAGTGGTTGATGTACGATCCGATTGTGCATATTCCGCTGATGATTCGCACGCCGCAATCTGTTCACCATCCAGGCGAAACGCGCGATCTGGTTTCGCTTATGGATTTGGGTCCGACAATTTTAGAAGCTGCGGGGGTAGCTGTTCCGGGTTATTTGGAGGGGCGCTCTTTGATGCCGTATTTGAATGGGGAGACGCCCGTGCCTCGAAAATACGTTTTCTGCGAGGATAATTATCAGATTATGATGCGGTCACAGGCCCATAAGATGGTGTATTATATCGGGCAAGCAGAAGGCGAGTTGTATGATTTAGACCGCGATCCCGGAGAGTTGTGGAATGTTTGGGATAGGTCTGAATACGCCGATGTGAAAGGCGAGATGTTTGCCGATTTGCTCAGTTGGATGGCGACGAGCAATTATTATAATGCCGGATACAAACGCCAGCGTAGCAAACAATATCGCATGCGATGGCCCTCGGAAAACGACGCGTATTTGCACGGGCGCAAAGGACAACCAAAACCCCGAGTTGTCGATTTGTAGAGGCGAGTACGCGACAAAAATAGAAACGCCGTTGTCTATACCTGTAAGAGAGGCATCCTTGCCTCGATTCGCCGTGTAAAATGAGAGGAGGTCGCCCATGAAATGGTCAGAAGTGATTGCAGAGAAAAATTTGCAGGATCTGCCGTATAAAATTGAACTGAATGAATGGGGGAATATTGTTATGAGTCCAGCTTCAAATCGACACAGTTTCCTCCAGATGGCGATTGCGATGTTATTGGCAGCGCAAAAATCGGATGGGCACACGTTTAACGAATGTTCTGTTGAAACATCACAGGGCGTGAAAGTGGCGGATGTTATTTGGGGGAGCAGTGATTTTTTTTCTGTTCATCAATTGGATACACCTTATCCGGTTGCGCCCGAATTATGCATTGAGATTATGTCACCGAGCAATACCATGGATGAAATGGAAGAGAAGAAAGATCTTTATATGGAGCGCGGTGCTTTAGAAGTCTGGATTTGCGAAGAATCGGGTGCCATCACCTTTTGGGATATTCAGGGCAAAATATCGACGTCCGCCTTGTTTCCAGACTTTCCCGAATCTATTAATGTTCCTTTTGAGAAAGGCACTGAAAAATGACTTCTTCGAATGTCCCGGCAGGCGCAACAAAAGTGGCTGATTTAACAATAAGGCCACAAGCCTCGAGTCGTTCCTGCCTTGTATCAGGGATAATACCATCGGCCATCAAGTCTAAAAGCGCACTTCGGTTCTCTCGTGCCAACTGCTCAATGCAGTCGTTGACTGCCGATTTGCGGGATAAGGGAAAAAGGCGCATTTCCATCTGCTTGTTGAGGTGTTCGCGGACCCGGGCGACCCCACCCGCAGTAAGCCAACTTTTCAGGTCATCTACAGAACTGCCGACGGATCGGAAGCGGTCATTTTTTAAGACTTCGAGTGCATACCGGAAACTATCCCGAAAAAATTTCTCCCAGCCTTCATGTTCCAGATTCTCGATCAGAGCCATGAGCCTCTCCTTTACTATGCGCTCAGAAAACGTTTTGGGCCATGTGTTTCCCTGTCAAAACTCGTCCAACCGTTTCCGGAGTCTTGCTATTTCAAGTGTGTTCTCTGATGCGACGGATAACGGCATCATATCTAAAATTTGACGTGCTTTTTCGGGCTGGTTTCTGTCGAGTAATGCTGCCGCATATACCAGGTATGGCTGGGCGGTTTCGGCCTTTACGGGCTGAGAATCAAACTGCGTAAAAACGTGTTCCGCTGTTGCGAGGTCATCCATCGTTATCAGATAGTCTATGAGTTGACTTGCCAATGCGCCCGAGCCCGGCTGGGCATCAAAGGCTCTTTTCAAGTGTGAAAGTGCCGCGTCACGCTCGCCTGTTGACCACAGCAACGCGCTTTCTCTCAAAGCATGAATAACCTTGTAACGCGGATGAGCAGGCAGGATAACGCGAAAATACGTTCGCCCTTCATCGTAGTCGAATAGCGGTTCTGGAGACCCATTTTCTGCCATTCGACGACGAATTTTGGGCAGTCCTGTTCCCCGGCCTTCGGCCAGTCTCAATTCTTTCAAAAACTCACCTATTCGGCGATTTCGCGCAGGTACAGGAGGTACAACACCATCCCGAATGAGATGATGTGCCTCAATGCCTTGAAGTGGTCCTGGATAACTGATTATCTCCATGCGATCCGGGTATAGATATATCTTGGTGGGTTCGCGCAGGTTGTCATAAGAACGATGATACACGGCGTTGACGACCGCTTCCTCCATCGCTTCGTAGGGATATGCGACTGTGCGATCTACTTCGGCCTGTTGCGGTCGCTTTTTCAGCATGACATCTGCGAGTGACTTTAGATAATATAGAGTGCGTTTGATCTGTTCGTTGAGCGGTCCAGTAATTGTTCTCTCTTCAATTAAATCGCCTCCCGTATCGTCGCCGAACTGCACAATCTCGATTCTCGCACCGTCAAAGAAACTGTCCGGAGTTTCGTTGAAGAACAGGATGGCTGCGTTGCGCGGCGCGTAGTGATCATTGAGACGGACGACGATTCGCATCCGCTGATACAAGTCGATATCTGCGACATTTGTTCCGGTCTGTATCAAATCGCTTCGTACATCCGAAAGAAATCGGCGCACCAACGTAGGAGATATGTCCTCGACTTTGGCGATCAGGCTGCGCCGGTCATCGAACGGTATCCGTGCTGTTTGCTCTATGAGTTGGGTGCGTATTTCACCCCTCGCCTCGACAGTGCTGGAGCCTTGCCGCACGTAGTATTCCCGTTCGCCACCGCGTCCGCGTTTCGGAGCTTGATAGGGCCGATTATCGCCGCCGGGCGCCCAAATAATCAGTATCGTCTCACCGCGGTATGTTTCGGGGAATACGAGTGGCTGGTACATGGGATCAATGCGATTACACTGTCCGTATATCTCTCTTTGGACGTGATCGAGATCGAGATGACCGAGACCACGCGGGGGCAATATGGGGAGGCCCTGTTCATCTGTGTCGATACCCAGGATAACATACCCGCCGTTTAGATTGAGCAAGTCGTTCGCAAATGCACACACGCTTCGGACAACCGATTCCTTTACGGCGTCATTCCAGGTCGCTTTGAACTCTCTGCGGTTGTCTTCAACCGATCTGGCGTGGATCAGATTATCAATATTGATTGGCACACCTTGCATGGGCCCCTTACCGATCTGTGATACTACGAGTAGTTTTTCTAAGGCGAATGCTTCTGTCCATTATATGCGATCACAACAAAAAGTCAATGGTCTCATGAATATAATTGGATAATCATAAAGTAGGAAGTAGGAAGAGGCTGGGAGATGATACCCATGTCGTCGATTAAGGCTTGTGCCTTTTGGATAGTCGTATATATTTTTGATCATAGATTTGCTAACGTTAATCAATGTTACACAGAGGTGGTCATCTTGAAAAAAACAACTCCTATGGTACATCGCGTTCCTTTAACCGAAGCCCGTACCAATTTGGGACAGATCGTAAGGCGGGCACACCTCAACAATGAGTGTTTCATCCTGGAAAAAAACGGTATTCCCATTGCTGGTATTATGGACATAGACGATATGGAAGATTGGTTAGAACTCCAGGATCCTGAGATGCAGGAACAGATTGCGGAGGGGTATAAAGAATATCGACAAGGCACATCCAGACCCCTGGATGATTTTTTGACTGAACTACATGCCAGCGACGATACCGAAAAAGCAAAAACGCAGTCGTAGGCCCTATCTATAATGCCGCAATCATTTTTCATTCATACTTCATCCCGATTTCTGCGCGATGCCCGAAAACGCCTTAGACAAAATCCCGAACTGGTGGAAGCACTTGAGGGGTTGCGTGCCATTCTCGGCGAGGATCCCTACAATCGCACGAGGCAATACCATATCACAAAACTCAAGGATATAAAACCGGGATCGGGCCAGTGACGCATTCGGCATGGCGACTATCGTCTGCGTTACGATATATTCGGCCAGGAAGTTGTCCTATACTCTTTTCGTCATCGTAGAGAAGTATATTGATTAATCAGCGAAGAAAGAAGCCCTCCTGCTAAAACAGGAGGGCTTTTGTATTTGATATTTTTTCGTGGGATTTTAGACAGAAACGACTTGTCGCGTGTCCTCGATTTCGGCGTCGAGATTGCCCGACAGGTCGTTGTTGTTGAGGTGTATGCGGTCGGCTTTTTCGCCGATGTGAACACCTATGCGTTGTGTTGCTGTTTCGTCATTGCCAATGCGATTATTTGTGAAGGTGAGGTCGTGAGTTTCGCCCAAGATGCGTACACCATAGCCTTTATTGTTGTCGCCGTTGTCGAGAATCTGATTGTTCTCAAAGGTGTTGCGGTGCCCGCCCATAGGTTCGGATTCGTTGCGGAAGAGTATGCCTTCACAACCGTTGCGCAATGATCGGTTGTTGCAGAACACATTGTCGGTATCTTTGTGACCTATGGAAATACCCGTATCCCCATTGCCGATGAGATCGTTGTTCTCAAAAATGCCGTGTTTGACGCGCCAACACAGGAAAAGACCAATGCGACCGTTGTTTTCCGCGCGGCAGTTGCGGATGGTGGGGTGCTGACTGCCACTGCCCGGGTGCAGGCCCAGGTGGGTATTGCCCGTGCAGGTGCAGTTTTCGACTGTGACATGCTGGCTCTGCTGGAAACTGATACCATCGCCGTGATAATTTTTGACCCCGCAGCTTTGTATCGCTGTATGGTGCCCGCGGTAGAGGAATATGCCGGCGCCGCGGCAACCGTTGAGGTGTGGGTTGTTTTCGCGGTTGCCATCTACAGTCAGGTTTTCGACCCGGGCATTTTCGATGTGGTAGCCGCTGATGACTGGGAAGGTAGTAGCCGCGCGCGCATTGCGAGAGACGAGGTAATCGCCTCCCATGGGCACATTGACGCCAAAGGTGTTGTCCTTTTGCCAAAGGGTGGTGCCGACGGCGGTGTGAAATCCACCGCCCTGATCATCTGTGATGCTGACGCCATAGCCCACTTTGAATCCATCGGGATTTTCAAGGGTGATCTGTTCTTCGCCAAAATCCCCGTCGAGAAGCAGTGGGGTCTCAATGCCATCTGCCTTCTGCAATATGGTATTTTCGCCCTGTCCTCTGACCGTGATGTTGCTGCGAAGGTGGAGCGCGTCGCGCATGATGTACGTGCCGGATAGGATTTCAACCGTGCCCTCGCCGAGTGTGGCGATGTAATCGATTGCGGCTTGCAACGCGCGGTTGTCATTGCCGATGATGTCGGCGTTTTTCTGTCCGACAGTGATGTGTAAGCCAGTCATGAGAGTCTCCTAATCAATGCGAATTTCCCGTCCGGTTTCGCCGCTTTCGAGTACGGCTTCCATCATTTGTTGCACTTGATATCCGTGGCGCAGGGGTGCTTCGCAGGTTTTGCCGTCGAGAATGCAGTCGATAAAGTGGCCCGCAATGCGGTCCCAGGCCTGAGTGGCACGGGGAATATCGACGGCGATGTCGTGTGGGACGCCGTCCTGTGTTTTGTAGATTTTGAGCGGTCGAAATTGCGCGCCTGCTTCGTCGCCAAAGAGTTCGATCTGGAGTTCGTTGGGCTGGTGCGATGCCCAGAAGCTTTCGACCTGGAGACCCGCGCCGTTTTCAAAGCGGATGAATCCGCCGGCATAGTCGTCTGCGGCGTATTGTTCGTAGGTGTTGCGCGGTACTTGTCTAAAGCCCCAATAGCCGCGTCCGCGCGGTCCAAATTTCGCGCCGCACACGCCTGTGACGGTGACGGGTTTGGGCATGCCGAGCAAGTACCACACGGCGTCGAGGACATGGACGCCCATGTCGCGGAATGCGCCGCCGCCTTTTTGGATGAATCCGAGGTTCCACGCGGGGATGCCGCTTCGGCGTACGCTGCGGGCGCGGGCGTAGTAAAGGTCACCAAAATAGCCTTCGCGCGCGAGGTTGCCGAGGTACTGGCACTGGTCGGAAAACCGGGTGGAGAGCGACATCATGTTGACGACGCCAGATGCTTCGGCGGCTTCGACGAGTTTTTGCGCTGCCTGCTCAGAGTCCGATAGCGGTTTGGTGACCAGGACGTGTTTGTCGTTTTTGACGGCTTCGAGTGCGATGGGCACATGCCACTGGTTTGGGGTGCCTACAAAAACCGCGTCGATGTCGGGGGCTTTGCACATTTCTTTGTAATCGGTGTAGAATTTTTGTTCGCCGGGCAATTCGCGGGCAAATTCTTCCATTCTTTCGGGTATGAGATCGCACAATGCGACGACTTCACCGCGATCATTTTTCGCAAGGGCGCGGCCATTGGGTTTTCCAATGCCCATACCGACGACACATACGCGGACTTTTTTTTCTGGCATGATGCACTCCTGTTGTTAAATTGGGTTGATTTTAAAAATGCGTCCTGTATTATGCAAAAAAAAGAGGGATTTACCAACAGGATTTCACGGAAAGGACATGGTGTTATGCTTACTATAGAAGGTTGTCGCAATCGGCAGCAGCGATTTCGAGCGCGTCTCTCTGAGGAGGGGATCGACGCGGTTATTATCACAGACCCTCGGGATATTTACTATTTGACCGGCGCGTTATTGTCGGCGTATCCGGCATTTTCGTTTCCCGCGCTTCTTTATTTGGAAACCGATGGGGGATCGTGGTTGGCGTCAACGACCGACGAAGGGGATGTGGCTGTGGATGAGCGCGTGGTGTACGATTCGCATGTGCTCTATACGATGAATCCCGATCCGATGCGCTTGCTGAATGCGGCGGTGGCGCAGAAGCTACGCGATTGTCGGGGTATTTCTCGTTTGGGCTGGCAGCAGGAAGCTACGCCCAAGTTGCTCGCGGATACAGTGGCAGATGCTCTGGGCGGCGAATGGGTGGGGATAGACGATTTGTTGATTGCACAGCAGATGAGTAAGGACGCCGATGAAGTTGCGATGTTGCAAAAGGCGATTGATATTAATCTGCGGGCTTATGACCGCGTGCAAGGGGTGATTGCGCCGGGGATGAATGAGCTGGATGTGCTCGCGGCTGGGCAGCAGGTGGCGCTGCATGCGGCAGGTGAGGTGCTGCACCACGGGGGCGATTACCAGTGCGGGCAATTGGGCGGGCCAGCCAGAGATCGGATTATTGAGGATGGAGAGTTGTATGTTATTGACGCGCAGACAGAATATCACGGGTACTGGTCCGATCTGTGCCGCACTTTTGCGGTGGGCGATCCCACGGATTTGCAGGCGTCTGTGTACGATCTTTTGAAAGCTATTTTGGAGGATGTTCCCAATCTGGTAAGACCCGGTGGACGGGGAACAGCCTTGTGGCACGCGATTGATGAGAGGATCCGCGAGCATCCGCATCTGTCCGATATTGGGCTGATTCATCACGCGGGGCACGGTGTGGGGATCCGCGCACACGAACCGCCCGATTTGAACCGCGACCGAGAGGGTATTTTTGAGGTGGGCACGGTCTTTTCCTGTGAGCCGGGTGCGTATAGCGAGGCACTGAATGGGGGCATTCGGTTGGAGAATACGTTTTTGGTGACGGAAGATGGTGTGCAAAATTTGACGGATTATCCGCTAATGTTAAAGCGGTGAAGATGTTAGAGCGGTGAAATTGACTAACTCGTTGTTTTATCCTATAATTCAATGCAATCGTTTGTGTTTCCGGAATTTTAGGGGTGCTGTCTCAGAACCAGAACGTCATATTGATGAATACAATTACAAACGTTTGTTTTTTTTGCACTTAATTAGCAGTATAATGGAATTTACCAGTAAAATTTCATAGAAGATCTGTGTGTTATGCTCACTTTGAAACACCTATCGACAGCCGAGATTTTGAGCGCGTTTTTCTTCGGGTGGCAAGGGCAGGTCGCGGGGGGCTTCGCCCGAGCGAATCAGATGCGTGCGGACGTCAATGACTTCGATGACGCCTGATGAGAGAATCCGCGAGCATCCGCTAAATTTAATGCAATCGTTCGTTATAAAGGATTTTTAGGGGTACTGTCTCAGAACCAGAATGTCGTATTGATGAATGAAATTGCACACGTTTCCTTTTTACTCACATTAAAAAGCCGCCACAAGCGGTAGCAGCGATTTCGAGCGCGCTTTTCTGTGGAGCAATTATGTTTCCGTTTTTCAAAATCTGGCGGCGGACAAGAGTCCATCTGCGTACAGGCGGTGTACAACTGCACCAGCGGTCCGTCCGCCACGCTGTCTTCTCTTTTGTCCTATTGTGCCTGGCAAATTGGCCCGACATTGTATCTGCACAGGCCGTTTCAATACCGGACGTGAACTTGAGAAAAGCGATAAAGGATGCTCTCTCCGTGCAGAACGACGCTGACCTGACGGAAGCTAAATTGCTGGAATTGACCAGGGTGTTTGCTCCCGCTATAAGCAATCTGTCGGGACTGGAGTATGCACGAAATTTAAAAGAGTTGACAATTTACCGTTCAAGGGCGATTGACAACCTTGAACCAATCAGAGAGCTGTCTTTGAGATCTCTCCGTATCACAGTATCAGACGAAACCTATCTTGAGCCAATCAGCAATATGCTGAGCCTGGAGGTACTATCCCTTCATGACAGTGGAATAGATAATGTAGAGATTCTCCGGAATTTGCTGAATTTGGAGACTTTGGATCTGGGCGACAATAGTATCACCGATCTGACGCCGTTCGCGGGACTGATTAAGTTGCAGATCCTGGATCTGAGTGATAATGACGTTGCCGACCTGATGCCACTATCCAATTTGGCAAACTTAAGTGAATTATGGCTCTATAGCAACCGTGTCAGCGACCTGATGCCGCTATCCAATCTGGCGAAGTTGAGGAGTCTGGCACTCGGTTTTAATAGCATAAGCTCCCTGGAGCCGCTTGAGAACTTGCACAGTTTAGAGTTACTGAAAATCCAGGGGAACGAAGTTAGAGACCTCACCCCAATCGCAGACCTCAAACTGACTCAATTGCTCGCCCCTGCGAATAAAATTAGCGACCTTAGCCCGCTCGAAGACATAGAAAGTCTAAAGTGGATGAATCTTGATTTCAATGATGTCAGTAGCCTTGAACCACTGAGAGACCTGGATTTGCAGGGATTATCGATACTTGCCACGCAGGTTAGTGATCTGATGCCGCTCGAAGACATGGTCAGTCTGGAGGAGTTATATATCAGACGTAATTCAATCAAGGATTTGTCGCCGCTGTGCAGGCTGCAGGCCAAACAGAGAGAGGTAGGACGGAGTGTTGTGGTCCTGGACGTTTCGCTGCCAGATGAAGTATGTAGCGCAATCGTTCCTCCCGATCCACCGCCAGTAACACCACCACCACCGCCGCAGCCACCGCAGCCACCGCCATCACCGCCATCACCGCCAGTAACACCACCACCGCCGCCAGTAACACCATCACCGCCAGTAACACCACCACCACCGCAGCCACCGCAGCCACCGCAGCCACCGCCATCACCGCCATCACCGCCAGTAACACCACCACCGCCGCCAGTAACACCACCACCGCCGCCACCGCCACCCTCTGCACCTATGGTGATGGAGACAGCACCGACCAGTGTGAGGATGAGTTGGCAGGCTCCGGAAGGATCGGTCGTCTCGAGCTATGACCTGCGCTACCGACAGGACGGCACAGGAGACTTTATAGAGGGTCCACAGAATGTCATCGGGACAAGAGCGATCATCACCCGGCTAAGCCCCGATACGGAATACGAGGTGCAGATACGGGCGAGCAATTCTACGGGTGATGGCGATTGGTCGGGATTGGTCACTGTACAGACCAGCACGCCTATTCCGAATGACCGATTTTCCCTTTCTCTGGATATGGATGAATCAGAAGGAGATCAGTTTATGTCCTTTCTCTCTGTTTCTCCTGATAGCATTGCGTCTATCCAGATTTTCGGAAAAAGTCTTAAAGCTATTTCTGTCAATGATCTTTCCGTTCGCTTTGAATACGATGCAACGCAGGTGGCCTACGAGGGATTTAAGCGGGGTCCTGTATTATCAGGCACGTCAGCGCTTTCTGGCAAGGATTTTGTGAATATTGGGATGACGTTATCCGATAGTGAAACAAGGGTGGATAGTGGTCTTATGGGCACGCTTCGCTTTCGCGCGATGGATGAGATATCAGAGACAGAGATACGGTTGGTGCGGGTTAAGCTATTGGGAGGGGGACAGTCTGATACTATCCCGATGTTCCTCGGCGTTGCCTTACAGGGGTCTTCTCCTAACTTACCAGTTGGCGAGGCTTCTGCGGATTTTGACGGGAATGGAACAGTAGATATCCCGGACTTTTTGCTCTTTGTCGATGTGTTTGGGTTGAAGAAAGGCCAAGAGAGGTATGAGACAAAATACGATCTGGACGGTAATGACGAGATAGGGATTCCGGATTTTCTGATCTTTGTCGATAACTTTGGCAAGGTGGTGATCCAGGTGCCGGTTTTCACGTCAGCCCCTCCTGTGACGCGCTTCTTAGAGGAGAACACGCCACCTGGACAGCCCATAGGCGATCCGATCTCAGCGACGGGTGCCGATGGCGATACGCTTATGTATAGTCTGTGGGGTGTGGATGCCGAGTATTTTGCTATTGATGCGAATACAGGTCAGCTTGAGACGAAAGAGACACATAATTTTGAGGAGCGGAACTGGTGTTCTCCAATCGTGCGCGTGATTGATGACAACGGTGGGCAGGTGAGTGTTGTGGTGAGCATCGCCATCATCGATGTTGCGGAATAGAGGGGTTACAACTGGCCGTCTCTCAGGCCAATTCATAACCTGCTCAGAGCGCGAGTACTTTGCCCGTGTCCGCGGCTTCGCGTGCTTGCAGGCACAGGCGCGTGACTTTTATGGCTTCGTCAGGACCGATGATGTGAGGGGCTTTGCCCGTGCGTTCGCCGTGGAGGTTGACGAGGAAATTTTCTTCGGGTGGCAAGGGCAGGTCGCGGGGGGCTTTGCCCGAGCGAATCAGATGTGTGCGGTCATCGATGACTTCGATGACGCCTTCCGATCCGGCGATTCGGAGGCGGTCGTCGCCGTGGGTGGGTGCTGTTGAGGGACGCAAATAATCGAGATTGATCATTGCTGTGCCGCCATTGCTCAGGCGGAAGAGCATGCCGCCGTGGTCTTCACAGCCGGGATAGTTGGGATGGGCGAGGTTGCCGTGAAGCGCGGCGACTTGTGTGTATTCTTGTCCGGTTGTCCAGCGCGTGTAATCGACGGCGTGGATTGCGACCCAGGGGATTGTGCCGCCGTAGGTTTCTCGTTGTTTGAAAAAGTCTGGGCGCGTGCCAAAGCGATAGGATTTTTGCGCGGTCGCCAGAATGGGTTCGCCGATAAGGCCGTCTCGCACAGCCTGGTGTGCTGCGCGAAATGCGGGAGATAGTCTCAGGCCAAACATGGCTGTGAGGCGAATCCCGCTTTTTTTGATCGCTGTTTCAAGAGTGTCGAGATCTTCCAGAGTGGTTGCAACGGGTTTTTCACTGACGATGTCAATTCCCCGGTTTGCAGCGGCGATTGAGGCTTCGGCATTGAGGGAATACGGGCGACATATACTGACGAGATCGATTTCTTCGGTGTCGAGCATGTGGCGATAGTCGTCATACAGGCGGGTGTGTGCGGTGACGTGCGATTTGACTTTGGCGAGGGTGTCATCAGGGTGTCCTTTGGCGCAGGCGATGAGTTGTGCTTCGGGGATGTGCGCGATGCCGTCGAGTACCATGTTCTGATGTCCGTCGCTGCCGATTTGTGCGATTTTTAGTGGCATTTTATTCCTTTCTGTCAGATATTTAGATGTAGGTGATGTGCGACTTCAAAACCGCCATATAGTAATACCGATAAACAGATATAAGAAAGTCAAAACCACTGGATTGCGGCTAACACCCTGCCGCAATGACGGCTCTAAAATCCTTGTTTTTCTGACTGCTGAGTACTGATTGCTTGTTTTTTTAACCATTATTCTTAAAGTCACACATGACGTTTAGATGTATAGTGACCCATGGAAAATAAGTCATGAATGGGTGAGATGAACAGAGGAAAATGGATAGGGTCTATCTACTAAACGGAGGAATAAATGCTTTCGCAAAAGTATTCGGAAGACGTGTTAAAAGATATTTTGATTTCGCGGGATGACTGGCGGCCTTTTCCCACGGCGTTGACGCGCTATGCGTGGGATGCGTTGCCAGACGCGGTTCGGCAGGCGCAAATTGCACGGGGGGAAGAACGCCTGAATTTTGACTGGCCGGGTGTGCCCGCGGTGCGGTTTTTGGATTATGCGCGCAATGGGAATCGCTCGCGGTACGAGAGCTTGAGTTTTGGGCGGCGCACGGCGCTGTCCGATCTGGTTCTGGCAGAGTGCGTGGAGGGCAAAGGCCGATTTTTGGATGATATTACCAATGGTATCTGGTGTATTTGCGAGGAGTCTTTTTGGGGCGTGCCCGCGCATATTGGCGTGCAAAAGGCGGGTAGTGGTCTGCCGGATACGGCCGATCCGATTGTCGATTTGTTTGCCGCAGAGACATCGGAATTGCTGGCGTGGACAGTTTATTTGCTCGGCGCGCAACTCGACGCAATTTCGCCTTTGATTGTGCCGCGTATTGCGCGTGAGATGCAGTATCGCATTTTGACACCATTATTGGAGCGGGAAGATTTTGGCTGGATGGGGTATTCGGGTGCGCGCGTGAATAATTGGAATCCGTGGATTGTGTCGAATTGGTTGACTTCTACTTTGTTGATGGAGACCGATGAGGCACGGCGGGTTGCGTCGGTGTTTAAGGCGATGCAGACGGTGGATAATTTTATCGATCCGTATCCGAAAGACGGGGGATGTGATGAGGGACCGGGGTATTGGGGGCGTGCAGGGGCATCGCTTTACGATTGTTTGGAGTGGCTTTACAGTGCAACGGGTGGCGCGATTGATGTGTACGATGAACCGCTTGTTCAGAATATTGGCAAGTTTATCTATCGGGTGCAAATTGCGGATCGATATTTTATCAATTTTGCCGATGCGTCGCCCGTGGTGATGCCGGCTTTTGCGGTTGTCTATGGCTATGGCAAGCGCATTGGCGATGACGCGATGGTGTCTCTCGGCGCGTGGGTTGCAAAACAACAGGGTGCTGCGGAGAAGGGTATTGCGGAATCTTTTGGGAGTATGGGGCGCGCTTTGCCCGCGCTATTTTCGCTGAATGAAATTCTCGATGCAGATGCTGCGCCGCCGTTGCCGCGCGATGTGTTTTTGGATGAGATTGAGGTGTTTGTCGCACGCGATCAAGGGGGGTCGGCAGATGGATTTTTTGTGGGGGCAAAGGGTGGGCACAATGCCGAGAGCCACAATCACAATGATATCGGGCATGTGGTGGTCTATCTGGATGGTGAGCCAGTACTCGTGGATGCGGGGGTCGAGACTTATACGGCTAAGACGTTTAGCAGCGAGCGATATGATATTTGGACGATGCAATCTCAATATCACACGTTGCCGACGGTGAATGGACAGATGCAGATTCCCGGGCGGGTTTATTCCGAGGCGGGGATTGATTATCACTACGATATTGCGGCTCGAGATGTGTCTTATGCGGCGAGCGAGGCAGATGCGACGTTTACACTGGATCTGGCACAAGCCTATCCGCCAGAGGCTCAGATTAATTCCTGGATGCGGACGGTTGTTTTGCATCGCGGCGAAGGTGTGACGATTGCAGATCGATATGCGTTGAAAGCCGTGACTGGCGATGTTGTGATGAATGTATTGACGGCGTGTGGTGCAGAAGATCGTGGCGATGGCACAATCGCGTTGAACGAGGTTGAATTGGCCGATGGACGCGTGTCTGGCGCGGGGCGTTTGCACTACGATGCAGATGTGTTCGATGTGGCGATTGAGGATATCGCGATTGAAGACGCGCGGTTGAAGACGGTTTGGGGCGATCTGTTGCAAAGAATCACGCTGACGGTTAGAAATCCCGAGCCACAGGGCGAGTGGACGATTCGAGTGACGCGGTGAGAATAGGTTTCGAGTAGTTTACAACAGGAGTTGCTACATGAAAACAATAGAGACAAAGGCCACAGTTTCGGAAGATGGCATATTAACAGCTAAGGTGCCATTAGATGTAAAACCTGGTGAACATCGCACAGTAATTTTGATTGATGAACAGGCAAACACAGATCAAAAACGTTTAGATTTGCAATTTCCCGTCGATCATTATGGTTTCTGGCCTTCAGATTTATCTTTACGGCGCGAGGATATGTACGGTGATGACGAGCGGTAATGTTGTTTTTGTAGATACAAATGTTCTCATATATGCGAATGTCGCAGACTCTCCATTACACGAGGTTGCGCTTTCAGCAATTGTATCTCGATATGCTGCTGGTGTTGATATTTGGATCAGTCGTCAAATTCTGCGCGAATATTTGGCTGTTCTTACAAGAAGAGATGTGATTATAGAACCCAAACCTGCTTCACTTCTGGTTGAACGTATTCGATTTTTTGAGAAATATTTTCATGTTGCTGAAGATACTCCACAAGTAACGGAAAAATTACTGTCATTGGTTGAGCGAATTCCCGTAGGTGGTAAACAGATTCATGATGCGAATATTGTAGCCACAATGCAGACTTATGGTATTGTTCGGCTATTAACAAACAATGTGTCTGATTTTGAACGATTTTCGGATATGATTGAAATTTTACCGCTTGTATAGTACATCTTCAGAAGTCAAAAAAGGAGCAAGGTTATTAAGGGCTTGCTTCTTTTTTATTATCGGTCTATTCGATTAAGGCTTCGGAAATGGCGTCGTGAAATTCGGGTCGGAGATGGGCAATTTGATTGTTCTCGCGGGTGGGATGTACGCGGTTGGTGAGGAGAATGACGCCGAGGTCTCGTATGGGGTCCGCCCATACGGATGTGCCGGTGAAACCGAGGATGCCGAAGGATTGTTCGCTAAAGTAATGGCCGCTCGAACTTTCGTCGGATGAGACCGTGTCCCAGCCGAGTGCCCAGGTGCTGTTGGGCGCGAGGTTGGCGCGGGTGGTAAATTGTGGAATGCTCCGTTTGGGAAAGATGCCTGCACCGAGCCAGGCGAGCAGGCACTTCGCCAGATCATGCGCTGTGGAAAATAGGCCAGCGTGGGAGGCGATACCGCCCATTGCGGCGGCGTTTTCATCGTGGACTTCACCGTGTACGAGGTGATCGCGCAAGTCGGAGCCGTTTTCAGTGGGCGCAATGCGGTGTTTGAGATGGGGTGGTGGACAGTACCCTGTGTCGTTCATTTTGAGCGGTTCGAATATGTGCTGTTTGACGAGGTGATCCAGACGCTGGCCGCCGATGGTTTCGAGGATTTTACCCAGGGTGAGAAAGCCCAGGTCGCTGTAAACGGTGTCTGTGCCGGGTTCGTAAATTAAGGGGTGGTGGCAGGCAGCGTTGAACATGGCATCGCGGATGTCAATATCATACGTTGAGCGTTGGTTTTCGTACAGGTGAACATGTGCGGGCAAGCCGCTGCAATGGGCGAGCAGATGCCGAATTGTGACGCGATTTTTGTTTTTTCCTGTGAAGGAGGGTACATAAAATTGCACGGGCGCGTCGAGGTTGAGACGATCTTTATCGACAAATAACATGCAGAGTGTTGTGGTGGCGATGACTTTGGTGACAGAAGCGAGGTCGTAGAGGGTGTTGATTTGCACGGGTGTAGCGTTGGGTTGATAGGTGTGGTGACCCACAGGCCAGCAGATGACGATGCCAGCGCGGCGCAGGACGAGACCGACGGCACCGGGGGTGGTGCGCGTATGCACATGGTGTTGTAATACTTGACGGGCGCGGTCGAGTTTCTGCGAATCAAAACCGAGTTGTTCGGGTGTCATTTGTGAAGTGTGAAGTGTGAAGTGTGAAGTAGGGGCGAAAAATTTTTCGCCCGTCCATAATGTAGGGACGATCCTTCTTGGTCGCCTACCCCCAATTTTTAATTTTTAATTCGTCAGCCTCTTGCACGTAGCATTTCTGTGTCCTATATTGCTAAAATAAGAGACAAAAACAAGGAAAATTTGACAGGGGAAGATCATTTTATGAGATATCGACATATCTTTGGGTTGGGTGCGCTTATCGTTCTGTTCATTATTATGAGTATGCCCGCTGAGGGACAGGTGAATGTGGAACGGCTTGAGAGTATTGCGCGACATGTAGCGCGGGCGGTTTTGGCAGAGGGGGATTCTCTGACGGCAGAGCAGGTTGCATGGGTCGAGCGCATGACCGCACAATTGGCAGAGGATGTGGTATTTCTCGACGAACAAAAACAGCGGTTGGAAGAGGTGCGCAGGGAAAGAGATGCGTCGATTCGGAATATCGCGAGCCAGGTTGCCAAAGGGATCGCTGTTCTGATTGCGCTGCTGGTTTTGTGGGCGATTTTCCGTGTGATTAGAAGGGGAGTGGGTGCCGAGTCGGGAGATGATTCTCTGGGGGTGTTGATTGCGATGCGCACAGAAGCGCGGGCGCAAAAACTCGGCAAGGTTCTTGTCGAAGAAAATTTGGCGTCGGGCGGAACTGTTGCACCGAGTATCCGTTCAATTTATCGTAGAGAGGATGGGGTGCGAGAAGCTGCGGAGGCGATGGTTTTTTTGAAGACGACGCGGGCGCAACTCAGCCATTTGATTGGCCGCGCAGAGGAATTGGGCGAGGGCAAGACGCCAGAGCTCGTTGTGATACGTGAGGTGTGAGAGAGCCTCACACGAAGACGCAAAGACACAAAGATACAAGATGTGAGACGAAAGAATGTAGGGGCGGTGCCCCTGTGCCCGCCCGTGAAAGGATGTCAATAGCATGTTAAAAGTCTGGATCGTCATTCTATTTGGGTTTTGTTCGGCTGCATCCGTAGCGGCTGTGGATGAGGATGCCTCGCGTATTGCGCGCGAGATGGTTCGCTCGCTGTACAGTTCCGAGCGGGTGAAGCCGTTGCCACCCGTGGCGAATGCACAGGTGCGCGTTATTGCGAGAAAGTTGGCTGCGGAGTCGGATGGGCGTTTTCAGCATGCGTTTTTTCAGGAGGAGGATCGGGAGCAAGGGGCGTTTTTCAGCGGGCTGATGAAACACGTTGCTATTGGCGTGATGATTTGTCTGGTGTTATTTGTGGTGCATACGGTTGTGCGAAAGATCGATGTGGCACGGCGTCTGGGTAAAGATGATCTCAATGTCACGGTTCAGGGTGGGTTGCGAGCTGCGCCTTATATTCTCGCTCTTCCCATGCCATCTGAGGCGGAGGCAAGTCGCGTTGGGAACGCGCTTGTTGCCGAGCGGCTGGCTGCGCGGGTGGATGTTTTTTCGCAGTATTTTTTGTCGCCGAATCGGGATGGAGATATCGTGCTATTTGTGATGACTGTAAAGGGTCGCTTGAGATCACTGAAAAAACGGTTGAGGAATATGTCTATGTCATTTCCCGTGTCGCACGGACACAGGTCCTATTTGACGTGGATTGCCGATGCGGCTGATGGGAGAGGGTAGTGCATCGTGGCGTAAGTCTTGCGACATATAGAAGTGAACATCAAAACCTTCTGGATTGCGGCTTAAACCATGCCGCAATGACAACCGCAAGTCAAATTGATATGACCAGTTTCTTTTGCCGAGATGCAGTAGGGTGTCCGTTACGATGGTTTCTCAGGATGGGCAGGAGGTTGCTATGTCATACCGTATTTCTCTCCTTGTGTTGCTGACGCTGTTTGCGTGTAGCAAAAAGTCGCCCGAAGACGCACCGCAATCCTATCCTATGGAGACGGCGCGTATGGTGAGCCATGTGAGCGAGGGTGTGCTCACATCGACTGATCCGATTCGCGTGCGCTTTGTATCGCCTGTTATCGGTAAAAGTCAGGTTGGGCAGGTGTTGCGAACGCGCGTGTTTCGCTTTATTCCATCTATTGACGGTTTGGCGACATGGGAAGATGTGCGTACGCTTGTTTTCAAGCCAAACGCACCGTTGACATTGCGCACGGTCTATAGCGGCGAGCTCAGCATAGCCGATTTGTTTCCCCAGCACAAAGATCTGAAGCCGCTCATCATCCAGTTTGAGGTCGCGGGACGGGAACTCGTCGCACTCGAGGCAGATTTTGAGTTGCCCGATGCGAACGATCCGCAGCGTCTGGTTTTTAGCGGTCAGATTAGCTTTAACGAACGCGCGGATTCTTCGGCTGTGAGTGATGCGGTGGCGTTGCGTCTGGGAGATCAGCGGCTTGCACTCCATTGGCGTGTGTTATCAGATGGCAAGACGCACGATTTTACGAGTGCCGAGATTACGCGCACGAGAGAGTCCCAGGAACTCGCGATGCATATTGATCGAACAGATTTGGAACTCTCGCAAGACTACGACAATACATGGGTGCTTCCTCCTTTATCGGCATTTTCCGTTGTCGAGATTGAAAAACACACGGACCGAGACCGCCCGAGCGTAAGTATTATTTTTTCAGATGATCTCGATTTTGGTCAGGATATCGCGGGGTTAATCACTGCCGACCCACCGCAACAGCTTCAGCTCAACGCGCTTGGCAAAACAGTGAGTGTTGTGGGCGATTTTCAGCACGGACAGAGTTATGCGTTGACAGTACATCCGGGGGTTCGCAGTCGCTGGGGCATCGCACTGGCACAACCGCGTACAGAGACGGTGGCTTTTGACGATATCAAGCCCCGCATGCGTTTTGCGCGTGACGGTGTGTTTTTGCCCACTTCTGGCAATCGAAAAATCCGGTTTCAGACGGTAAATGTGTCGCGCGTTCGTCTCAAGATCGATAAAGTTTTTGAATCGAATCTGGGGCAGTTCTTGCAAATTCAAGGGGTGGATGGGGCGCGGGATCGCACGCGAGTATTTTCCTCTTATCAGATTCGGCGCGTGGGCGTGACAGTGGCAGATACCACACTGGATATTGGCAACCAAAAAAATGTGTGGTTGCAACACGAACTCGATTTGAACGATCTGATTTCCAAAGACGAGAAGGGGCTTTATTTGATCGGGCTCACTTTTGGGGCAGAGGATATGCTCTACGGAGACCCTGTGGAAGCGGCAGAGGCGCGGCAACAACGCAGACGGTACCGCGGGACTGATTATTTTAACAATCCCTATTCGCGCGGTTATGTCTATCAGCACGGGCGCATCTATAAGCCGGTGGTGGTCAGCGATATCGGTCTTATGCATCAAAAGACGCACGAGCGGCATCTCGTTTATGCCACCCATTTGGAAGATGCGCGGCCATTGTCCGGTGTCACCATAACCCTGCGCACATACCAGAATCAGGTTGTGGAACAAAAAGTTACAGATCGAAACGGCCTGGCGGATTTTAGTCCTGTAAAATCAGATGTTTTTTATATCGAAGCCGAGAAAGATGGGCAGCGCAGTTTTGTCAAATCGGGGGATATGGCGTGGAATCTATCGACTTTTGATACGGGAGGACAAGACCCTGCACCCGATGGTATTCGGGCGTTTTTTTACACGGAGCGCGGGGTTTATCGGCCCGGCGATGATATTCATCTATCGGCGATTGTGCGAAATCACAACCACACGTTTCCAGACGGGCATCCGGTCTCGCTCGCGTTTTACAATCCATTGGGACAGCGCGTGCTCACGCAGACCAATCGCGAGGGAAAAGATGGATTTTACACCTTTGATTTATCGACTTCGGCCGACGCGCCAACGGGCAACTGGCGCGCTGAAATTGACGTGGGTAGCCGCAAGTTTAATCACAGGGTCAAGGTCGAAACCATTGTGCCTTTTCGCCTTAAAGTCTTTCTCGATCCGCAACTTGCAGAGCGGGATCGCGTGTTGAAAGCAGATCTGAGGAGTGCGTATTTATTTGGCAATCCAGCGGCGGGCTTAAAAGCCAGTGTCGATGTTACGCTGCGCAGTTCTCCGCCTGTATTTCCCAAATTTGAGGGTTTTTCGTTTGTCAATCAGGCGGTTCAATTCAAGCCGATTACTACCAATATTTTTACGGGTGCTCTGGACGAGGAGGGCAAGGCTGCTGTGTCGTGGCAGCTTCCTTCTTTGAGCGAAGCACCTTCACGCCTGTCTGCGGTATTGCGCGCTCGCGTGCTCGAAAAAGGGGGGCGACCCAATAGCACAGCGCACACGGTACACATCGATCCGTTTGAGGTTTATGTGGGCTTGCACAAGCCAGACCTGGATTACGGTTTTACGCGCATCAATGCCTCTCTTGAGGTGCCCGTTGTTGCAGTGACGCCCGATGGGGAGGCCGCGTCTGGACGCACGTTGATGTATCGCGTTTTTCACAATGAGAATTACTGGTGGTGGGAATACGATTCGAGGGATCAGTTTCGCCTGCGTTTTAAGCGGGATTTTAGTACGAAGAAGATTCTCGAAACATCGATTATTTCTCAAGATCGCCCGGTGCCAGTTGCGTTTAAGCCTGAAAAAAAAGGAGAGTATTTGATCGAGGTGGCGGATGAGGATGGGCATAAGGCGTCACTTTTTATCCGCGCGTATCCCTGGGGCAGTTTGCCCGCAAGTGGGCGAGATGCTGGCGCACTGGTGCTCAAGACAGACCGCGAAAATTACGCGCCGGGTGAAAAAGCTGTGGTGTCTTTTCCCGTGCCCGATACGTCGTCTGTACTGGTGACTGTGTCGCGCGGTGGAAATGTGGTGCATTCGCGGTGGCATACGCCGCGGACGAGAAATACCGCGCAAGTCGAGATTCCCATTACAGCAGATATGGCACCGAATGCGTACGTGACGATATCCGTCATTCAGCCGCACAGACAGACGGCCAATGATCGCCCGTTGCGGATGTATGGGATTGTGCCTTTGCGCGTGGTTGATCCAAATACGCGGCTCGATCTCACGCTGACTGCGCCCGATGAACTCAAACCCGACGATTCTTTTGAGGTTGTCGTGCAAACGGATGATGGAAAACCCGCGCAGTTGACGCTGTCAGTTGTAGATGAGGGTTTGCTGGATATCACGCAATTTTCCACGCCCGATCCATGGCGCGCGTTTTTCGGCAAGTTGCGTTTGGGGCTGCATATTTCCGATTTGTTTGGGCAGGTTATAGGTGTCAATATCGGCGATGTGTTTAAGACCTTTGCGATAGGTGGCGATGCCGCCCTGGCTGCTTATCGGCGCGATAGGCTCCCCGAAGAGCAAAAACAGCGTTTTAAGTCTGTATCGCTTTTTGAAGGTCCGATTGCTACCGACGACCAGGGGCGCGCTGTGGTTTCTTTTGTGATGCCCAATTACGTCGGTTCGGTGCGCATCATGGCTGTGGCAGCGCGGGGCAATGCTTATGGTAGCGCGGAAAAAACAGTGCCCGTGAAAACGGATTTGATGGTTTTGCCCACTTTGCCGCGCGTGTTGCGCCCCGGCGATCACATTGCTGTTCCAGCTACTGTATTTGCCATGAGAGATAGTTTGGGGCCTGTTGATGTGGCGATCAGTACAGAGGGGTTACTCAATGTCGATGGGCAGACGCGGGATACCATTGTGTTTCAAAAAGTCGGTGAAGAAGATGTGCTATTTATGTGTGCGGTGCCCAATGCAATTGGAGATGCGCGCGTTGTGATTACTGCGACTGCGGGCGATGTGATTGCCACGCATACCACGGATCTGACTATTTCACCGTCGTCGCCCCGCATCAGTGCCGATGAGACGCGGGAGATACGACCGGGAGATGCGGTTGTTCTCCCCATTCCCGACCGGGGCATTCCCGGTTCCAATCGCGCACGTCTCACCCTGCACACGCGCCCGAATATGAAATTGGACAATCGCGTGCTTTGGCTGGTGCAATATCCCTACGGTTGTGTGGAGCAAGTGGTGTCGGCGGCGTTTCCACAGCTTTATCTCAAGGACATTCTCATCGTATCGGATCAATCGAATGCGATTGCGCGGGAGATCGACGAGCATATCAATGCTGCGATTCAGCGGTTGCGCCGATTTCGGCTGTCGTCCGGCGCACTCAGTTATTGGCCGGGGCGGTCTAAGCCATCGATATGGGGCACGCTGTATGCCGGGCATTTTTTGATTGAGGCCAATGCCCTCGGTTATTATGTGCCCGACGATTTGTTTGAAAGCTGGGTGCAATACGAGCAGTCTCGCGCTTTGACCACGCGCGATGATCTCATGATCCGAACCTATCGCGTTTATTTGCTCGCGCTGGCAAATCAGCCCGCGCTGGGGGCGATGAATTTACTGAAGGAAAGCAGTTTGCGGGATATGACGAATGTGGAGAAATGGTTGCTGGCATCGGCGTATCACCGCGCGGGCAGTTCTGCGATAGCTGATGAGATTCTCAGGAACGCGGGGACGCTTGCAACTCAGGACAAGAGGTGGGAACATACCTTTGGGTCTGCACTGAGAGACCGCACGATGATTTTGGGGGCGATGATCGATTTTCAACGCTGGGAAGAAGCCGATCCTCTGGTTGATGAAATCGCGCTGGCACTGGCGTCGGACAGGTGGTATTCGACACAGACGAGTAGTTTCGCGCTGCTGGCATTGGGCAAGCATATTCGGGCGACTGAAGGAGATCAACCGCTGCGTTTGACGGGTTCGGTGACATTGCCCGGCGGGGAGGTCGTGCCGTTTGATACGGATTCGCGTTTTTACAATGTCGATATCGAATCTGGATTTGGACAATCTGTTCGCGTGCAGCTCAATGCCGAGAGTACGGTGACGCGGGCATTTGCAACCCTCGCGTGGTCGGGCGTGCCGCTCAATGCCGATGCGGTGGCCGAATCTCGCAATTTGCAACTCGACGTGCGCTGGCGCGATGACAATGGCTTTCCCGTGTATCCGGATACGCTCAAACAGGGGGCGACTTTTTGGGGACATTTCCGCGTGAGAAATACCTCTGCCGCGTATCTCCGCGAGATGGCGTTGACACAGTTGTTGCCTTCGGGTTGGGAAATCGAAAATACGCGCTTGTCGGGTGCGCCAATGCCGAGGTGGACTTCTAAATTGCATTTGGGCCACGAGACGTATTTCGATATCCGAGACGACCGCGTGACCTATTTTTTTGACATTACGCCCGCGGGGCCGGGATTCACGCGGGACTTTGTCGTAAAGCTCAATGCCGTCACTGTTGGCACATTCACCTTGCCGCCTACGCTGGTTGAGGCGATGTACAATCATGCGAGCAGAGCGGTTGTGACGGGGAGAACTGTGGTGGTTAGGTGATCCGCAGATGTACGCAGATGCACACAGATGAAAGGCGAGGGGCTGGGGACTGGGGACTGGTGGGGTGTGGGGTAACTGACTACTTCATCGCGGCAAAAGAGACTACCCATATCAATCTTACTTGCGATTGTCATTGCGGCATGGTTTTAGCCGCAATCCAGAAGGTTTTGCTGTTCATGTCTATATGGGGCATGATTTACGCCACGATGCACTACTGACTACTGATCATGAGACGTCGATACAAAATTTTAATCGGTATTTTTGTGGGAATAGTACTTCTGTTTTTTGTCGTTCCGTTGCCGCATTTTTTAGCGGATTATAGCGCGGTTGTGCTGGATAGAGATGGGCGCGTTTTGCGCGTATTTCTCAATAACCGCCAGCAGTGGCATTTTCCGCCCGAGAAGGATGTGCGCGTTTCGCAGAAGCTCAAAGCGAGTGTGCTCTATTTTGAAGATCGGTATTTTGATTATCATTTTGGCGTCAATCCCGTGTCTGTGGTGCGCGCGCTGTATCAGAATTTGAGACAGGGCAAAACTGTGAGTGGCGCGAGTACGTTGACGATGCAAGTGGCGCGGCTGATGCATCCCAGGCCGCGCACATATTTTAACAAGACACTGGAGATGCTTCAGGCACTGAAGATCGAGATGCAGTATTCAAAAGAAGAGATTCTGCAACTTTATCTCGATCACGCGCCTTATGGCGGGAATGTGGTGGGCTATCGGGCGGCGGCGTTGCGTTTTTTTCGGAAATCGCCGGATCAGCTAACCTGGGCAGAAGCGGCATTGCTCGCGGTGTTGCCCAATGCGCCGGGAAAAATTTCGCCTCAGACAAATCCCGATTTGTTAAAAAAGAAGCGCGATGCGTTGCTCAACGCACTGCACGGTGAGGGATATTTTGATTCTGAGACACTGTATCTGGCGAAAAAAGAATCTGTACCGCGCAAGTCGCATCCCTTTCCCCTGTTGGCTCCTCATCTGGCGCGGTACATTAAAGATCGCCGGACAGCGTTTGTTTATCCAACGACGATTGATCGGGATATTCAGATCCGGGCAGAGACGCTTGTTGCGCGTCACGTCAGCAGGTTGCAGCAGCGCGGGATTCACAATGGTTTTGCGCTGATTGCGGATACCAAAACGGGTGCTGTTCGCGCTTATGTCGGGTCTGAAAATTTCACAGATAGTTATGTCGATGGGATTCGCGCGCCGCGGTCGTCGGGTTCGTTGCTCAAGCCATTTCTCTACGCGCTCAGTATGGATGCGGGGCTGATTCTGCCGCAGAGCAAAATTCGGGATATCCCGACGTATTACGGCTCGTTTTCACCACACAATGCCAGTCGCACCTTTCAGGGGCTTGTTTCGGCGCACGATGCTTTGATTTTGTCGGCGAATGTACCTGCGGTGCGCTTGCTTTATACGTATGGCGTGGTAGCGTTTTACGAACGGCTTCGCGCGGCGGGTTTGACGACGTTGTTCCGCACACCGAATGATTACGGCTTGCCCCTCGTTCTCGGCGGTGCCGAGGTGACGGGCTGGGATATGGCGGTGCTTTTTCGCGGTTTGGGCAATGGGGGCGTGTTTCAGCCCCTTTATATAAATCCGGCAGATCGTCCGTCTGAAACCCCATCGTTGCTCAGTCGCGGTGCGTGTTATCTGGTGTTGAATACGTTGCGCGATCTCTCGCGGCCCGGAATAGAATTTTACTGGCACCAATTTCAAAACCAGTGGCCCATTGCCTGGAAAACGGGTACGAGCTATGGACACCGAGATGCGTGGGCTGTGGGGGTGTCGCCGCAGTGGACGATTGCTGTGTGGGTGGGCAATTTCGCGGGTGAAGGGGTGTCTGAACTCACGGGCGCGCGCTGTGCCGCGCCTTTGTTTTTCGATCTGTTTAACAGCTTGCCCCACGATCCCGATCAACGGTGGTTCGCCCCACCTCAGGCCGATTTGATCCGGCGCGATGTCTGTGCAGATACGGGGTATCGCGCTGCGCCACATTGTCCAGAGCGGGTTTCTGTGGAAGCACCTCGCTCACTTTTGCAAATTTGCCCGTATCACCGGGTTATAACGGTGAATGCCGATAGTACACAGCGGGTATGCTCTCTGTGTTGGCAACCGGGTGAACACCGTCGCGTTGCGCGTCTGGTGTATCCGCCAGATGTTGTTCACCACTTGCGGCAACGGGGGCAGAGCGCGGGGGATTTGCCACCGCATCGCGCGGATTGTACGGCGCAAGCAGATCGCGCACCTGTGCATATTGTGTATCCAACGCGGAATGCGCGTCTTTATTTACCCCGAGACTTTGACGGTGCCGTGCAGAATGTCGTGTTGCGGGTGACACATCGCGATAAAAAACGCACGTTGTACTGGTATCTCAATCATCGCTATCTGGGGGAGACGAATACGCGGCATGTCAAATCTGTGGCCCTACCGACGGGCCAACACACGCTCGAAGTAATTGACGAGATCGGCCACCGAGATCAAACGCGGTTTTACGTCTCGTCGAGACAGGGATGAAGGGTATTTGGGCTTGTATAAGTTTGAAATTTTGATATTTTAAAAACAAAAGAGAATGGTCAGGCACTCTTCTATGCGAATTATTTTGGATACCAATGTGCTTGTTTCTGCACTGCGATCAGACATGGGAGCTTCATATAAGATTGTATCTCAATTGCCTTCCGAGCATTTTCAGATCGCACTGACTGTCCCTTTGTATTTGGAATATCAGGCTGTTCTTACACGTCCAGAAAACATGACTGGTGCGAGTAATCGGAACGACATTTTCAACTTTCTTCGTTATCTGTGCAGCATTGCACATCAACAAAAAGTGTTCTTTCTGTGGCGTCCCAGGCTTGGCGATCCAGAAGATGATATGGTATTAGAAGCAGCCATAGCTTCTCAAAGCCGTTATATTGTCACTCACAATCTGCGTCATTTTTCTGACCGTGGTATCGAGGAACAATTCGGTATTACGCCTGTCAGCCCGCAGAACTTTCTACATCTTATTGAGGATTAAGCACGATGGGTGCGTTCACTATTCACTTGCCAAATTCACTGCATGACAAAATTGAAGAACTGGCCAAAGCAGAAGGTTTATCATTTAATCAGTTTATGGTGACCGCTGCTGCTGAAAAGATAGCTGCATTACTTCCAGAGGACTATCTGACTCAAGAGGCGAAACAAGGTAAACGTGCGGATTTTGAAAAAGTCTTAAAGGCCGTTCCTCACATTGAACCAGAAGAACATGACCGGTTCTGAATATACAGGCCATATTCCTGGATTGAACCATCTTTATCCTATCTGGATCAGTATGGGCAGGATTTTGGGATAAACTTCTATCGAAGTGGTGTACAAATTCAACAGAAGTTCAGGTGTACCATTATTCTGGATACTATCCCACGCCACATGAGCCTGCGCCATCCTATCTGTCCTCTCGTCATCATCCATCCTGTACATCCCTGTCTGTTCCAAAACTTATCAATATCTATAAAGTAGGAAATCTATGTACATTCCAGAAACTCTATCGTCCAACCCAAAATGGGCTGAATGGATCGAACAACTGCCAGATATTGTCGCTGCGTGTGCAAAGCAGTGGGATCTTCGCATTGAAGATCCTATGACGGAAGATTACGCCGAAATGTCCTATAGCTATATCGCGCCAGCGACGGATGCGAAGGGGACAGAGGTTGTTCTGAAAATTGGTTCGCCCGTGCAACTGGCGGAAATGTGGCAACAAGAGTGCCACGCGCTGCAACTTTGCAATGGAAATGGTACGGTCAAGTTGCTCGATTTTGACGAGGCATTGGGCGTGCTGATGCTCGAGCGCGTCCGGCCAGGGGTTCCTCTGGGTGTTTGCTCAGATGACGAGGAGAATACGCGGATTGCCGCTCGCCTGATGAAAAAGTTCTGGCGACCCGTTCCAAAAATTCACACTTTTCGGCCGACGGCTTATGAGATAGATGGCTTTGATAAGTTGCGTAAAAAATACAATGGCAGCACTGGTCCGCTGCCCGAAAAATGGGTTGTGCGCGCCGAAACACTTTACGATGAGTTGATGAGTACGAGTAAAGAAACGGTTGTTCTGCACGGCGATTTGCATCACTGGAATATCTTGCGTTCAGAGCGCGAACCCTATCTCGTTATTGATCCCAAAGGTTATTTTGGCGATCCGGGCTACGAGGTCGGTGCTTTTTTGGCGAATTATCCCGATGCATCCTGTGAAGGGTGTGACCGGGGTGAAATCGATGTTCGCCGCGTGGAGATTATGGCCGAAGAATTGGATATCCCGCGCGAGCGAATTATCAAATGGGGTCTGGTCCTATCTTTAATTTGGGCGAGGTGGAGTGCGGATACGCCCGAAGAATTCTGGCGTATAAGTATTAATCGCGCCCAGGTGTTGGATCAGTTGCTTTAGGTCGCAGATTCATTGCATCTCGCTTTTTGTCTTTCTTTGTGTCTTCGTGTCTTTGTGTGAGATATTTACCCAACGAAAGGAGATTTTATGTCTGACCGTCCAAATATTCTGGTGATTATGTCCGATGAACACGACCCGGCAGTGATGGGGTGTTATGGCGATTCTATTGTGCAAACGCCGCATATGGACCGCCTGGCAGAAGAGGGTATTGTGTTTGATGCGGCTTATACGACTTCACCGCTTTGCGCGCCTGCGCGTGCGAGTTTTACGGCGGTGCAATACGTGAGTCGTTGTGGGGTGTGGACCAATGATTGTCAGTTGCCCTCTGACGATTATCCTTCGCTGCCTCACGCGCTGAATGCGGTGGGCTATGAATGCTGGTTGGGCGGCAAGATGCATTTTGCGGGTGCGCATCGCTATGGTTTTCGCGATGTTTATCCCGGTGCGAATCAAGGGGATAGGAGTGGGAAGGGCGGGCGGCGGGCGTTCGATGATCTGAGTGAATCGGGTTTTGGTTGGGAAGGGCGGGTGGCGGCTTTTAAGACGAGTGATACATCGCCCGTTTTGGAGAGGGACCGCAAGGTGACAGCGGAGTGCAGTGCGTTTTTGCAGAATCGATCTGCGGATGATAAGCCGTTCTTTTTGCTGGCAGGTTATGTGGCGCCGCATTTTCCGTTGACTATTCCAGAAGCGTATTACGCGCCTTATAAAGACAAGGTGCCCATGCCCGAGATTCCCGAGGGTTTTTTGGAGACGCTGCCGACCAATTACAAGCATTTGCGAGCCGGGTTTGGCGTGACAAAGGCGACGCCAGAGCAGACGAAGTTGGGGCGCGAGCTTTACTGGGGGTTTGTGAATTGGCTGGACGATGAGATAGGCAGGTTGCTCGCCGCACTCAATGATTCCGAAGTGGCGGATAATACGATTGTGATTTACTGCACGGATCACGGCGAGAACAAGGGCGATCACGGGTTGTGGTGGAAGAATAATATGTATGAACACGCTTCGCGGACGCCGCTTATTGTGTCTTTTCCAAAACGCTGGACAGGTGGGCAGCGGCGGACGGGTGTGTGTTCGCTGGTGGATCTGGCGCAGACAATAGCGGAGATCGGCGGGGCGGAACGCTCGGATGACTGGGATGGCGAGTCGCTGCTCAATTATCTGGACGATGGGAATAGCGATTGGCGAGATGTTGCGGTGAGCGAATACTACGCCCACAATATTGCGTCGGGCATGGCGATGATTCGGCAGGGTCCGTGGAAATACGTGTATCACACGCGGTTTGACGAGGTACACGGACCCGAACGCGAGTTGTACAATTTGGAAGAGGATGCCGGAGAATTTAACAATCTGGCAGATGATCCCGCGCAGGCAGATCGCATCGCGCAGTTGCACGATTTGTTGGCGAAGGAGTTGAGACGCGATCCCGAAGATGCCGAAGCGCAAAGCCGAGCGGATTTGGCGAAGGGGTATTGATGGATCTATCGTTATACGAGACAATCTGGCTGGTCGGCGCGGCGCTTGCCGCCGGGTTGCTCTGGGGCATTTTTGTCTCGGCCATAAAGCGGAGGGGCACGCCGCTTCCGTTGTTGTTGTTGATTTCAGCGGGGGCACTCTGGTACACCGGGGATGCGCTGCGCATTTTGATTGAGCAGGCGGCACCGGATGCGGGTGCGGTGAATTATGCGGCGCATGTGGCGCGTTTTGGGCTGGATTTTTTGCCTTCTGCGCTGCTGGCAACGGTGCTGGCTTTTGCAGATGAGCACAAGATGGCGCGTGGGTTGCGGCGGTATCTTGTGCCTATCACTTTTGTGCCGGGGGTGATCATCTTTTTGATTGGCATGTCTCAAACGCCGATCAAGCGCGTGAGTTTTAGTCTGTACGCCATCGCTATGCTTCTGTTTTCTGCGTATCTCTGTCGGGGATTTGCGATGCGGTCTGAGACAGAGGTGCATAAGGTGTTTTATCGGCTGATGGCCTTCGCGCTGACGGGTATCGCGGTTTTGACGGTTTTTGCCTATCCGCTTGGGTTGCTTCAAAGTAATGTTGTGGGACCGGTGCTCGCTCTGGTGCTTTTTCTTTCGCCTATCGCGCCAGCGTATATTCTGGGGTATTTTATTTATCGGTACAGCTTTTTCCAGATTGTGGTGAATCCCGCGTTGTTTTATTCTGCGCTGACGGGTATTGTGTTGACGGTTTATTTGCTGGTGATCCGGCGCGTTGCAGAGGCGCTTGGGCGTCTGGATAGTGGGTTCAGGGTAGAGGTAGTTGAGGCTATTTTGATTTCGTTGCTGATTTTTCTGTTTCAGCCGATTAAGAATCGGTTGCAAGGGATAATCAATCGCCTGTTTTTCAGGACGAGATACGAATACCAGCATTTGCTGGGGACGCTGAGCCAAACGCTGAATGTGCCGCACGCATTGGAGAGGCGGTTGAAATCGGTGGTGGATGCGGTCGGAACTGTACTGAAGGTGCATGCTGTTTCGCTGGTGGGGTTCGAGTACGAGGAGGGGCGGGTGAGTCAGGTGCAGGTGATCGCAAGCAGTGGTTTGCCGGGGTTTGATCCGCCTGTCACGCCGTTTGGGGATGGGGATGGGGCGCAGATTGGGGCAGTGGTCGGCTGGCTGTTGGCCCATCGCCGCCCGCTGGATGTAGGCGATTTGCACCATCCGACACTTACTGCAATACTCGCGAAGCAGGGGGTTGAGTTGTGTATTCCGGTGTTGCAAGAGGAGAAGCCGGTTGGTTTGCTGTGTTTGGGTGAGAAAAAGCGCGGGGGATCTTTTTCGTCTGAGGAATGGGATTTGCTGGGTACGCTTTGCAATCAGATTGCACTGGCGGTTGAAAATACGCGTCTGGTGGAACGGCGGTTGCAATTGGAGCGGCAGATGTACGAGGCGGAGCGGCTTTCGGCGTTGGGGTTGCTTTCGGCGAGTATCGCACACGAGGTGAAGAATCCCCTGAGTTCGATCAAGGCGATTGCGACTGTGTTGCGGGAGGATTTGCAAGAGGACCAGACAAAGTCAGGCGATTTGTCCGTGGTGTTGCGCGAGATTGATCGGCTGAATCGCGTAGTGGATCGCTTGCTCAGGTTTGCCCAACCCAAGCAGGGCGATGGGTTTCAGGTGTTGGACCTGAAGGCTGTGCTGGAAGATGTGGTGTTGATTTTGTTCCACGAGGCAGAGCGACAGAATGTGGAGATTTGTTTCGAGGTGGATGATGGTCTCGCGGTGAAGGGTGATTCTGAAGATTTAAAGGAAGTGTTTTTCAATTTGATTTTGAACGGTATTCAGGCTATAGAAGGCGATCAGGTAGAGCGGCGGTTGACGGTGCAGGCACGGCGGTTGCAGGGGGGTGTGGAGGTACGGGTGTCGGATACGGGTCCGGGGATTTCAGAGGAAGATCAGGCTCGCATTTTTGAGCCGTTTTTTACGACAAAGGCTTCGGGCACGGGGTTGGGGCTTGCGATTGTGAAGCGCGATGTGGAGCGGATGGGCGGTGCGATTGAGGTAGCGAATGCAGATGGGGCGGGGGCGGTGTTTGCGGTTCAACTTCCCGGGGGGGATGATGCTGTATAAAATTCTGATTGTGGATGATGACCCTGCGGCGCGGTATGGGTTGAAGCGGGCACTCGCTGCGCTGGGGTGTGAGATTGTCGAGGCAGAGGATGGTGAGGCGGCGCTGGCGGCTGTGGCACAGGGCAATCCCGATTTGTTGATTTGCGATATCCAGATGCCAAAGATGGATGGGTTGACGCTGGTGAAGCGATTGGCTGATCAGGGGGATGCGCGGCCGGTTATTGTGATTACAGCGTATGGGTCGGAGCGGATTGCCGTGGAGGCGATGAAGGCGGGTGCGTACGATTATTTGAGCAAGCCCTACGATGTGGATGAGTTGCGCTGTTTGGTGGAGAATGTAATAGAGACGGTGCGGTTGCGGCGGGAGAATGAGACGCTTCGCAACGAGATTAGGCAGCAGTCGGGGTTTGGATTGCTTATCGGTCGCAGCCGTGCGATGGAGAAGGTTTATGATTTGATCGGCAAGGTGGCGATGACCGATGCCGGGGTGCTGATTGGCGGGGAGAGCGGTACGGGTAAGGAGTTGGTTGCACGGGCGATTCACGAGCAGAGCGGGCGAGAGGCGCGGCCTTTTGTCGCGGTGAATGCGGCGGCGTTGCCGACGGAGTTGATCGAGAGCGAGTTGTTCGGGCATGAGAGGGGCGCGTTTACCGGGGCGACTGCGCGGCGGCAGGGCAAGTTTGAGCTTGCGGATGGGGGGACGTTGTTTTTGGATGAGATTGGCGATATGCATGTCGAGACGCAGGCGAAGTTGTTGCGCGTGCTGGAAGAGAAACAGTTTGAGCGGCTGGGCGGTTCGGAAACGGTGACGGTGGATGTTCGGATTATCAGCGCGACGAATAAGGATTTGCCGGTGGAGATTGAGGAAGGTCGGTTCCGGGAGGATCTCTTTTATCGCTTGAAGGTGGTGGATATTTTTTTGCCGCCGCTGCGGGATCGGCGCGAGGATATTCCGCTGCTTGTTCAACATTTTTTGGCGCGTTTTAATGATCAGCACGGCAAGGAGATGACAGATGTGCCGCCGGATGTGATGAAGATGCTGATGGTGCATGCATGGCCGGGCAATATACGGGAGTTGATGCACGCGGTTGAGCGGGCGGTTATTTTTTCGGATGGGGCTGAGTTGAGCCGCGATTTGCTTCCCCAGGAGGTTCGGGGCGTTGAGTCTGTGGAGGACACTGAACCTGTCTGGCGGGATGGGGTGTTTTTTCAAGATGCAAAGTATGAGGTTGTGCAGTCTTTTGAGGTTGCGTTTATTCGATCCGCTTTGGAATACTACAACGGCAATATTAGTCGCACAGCACCGGCCATTGGCATGAAACGGCAGGCGCTGCAACAGAAGTTGAAGGAGCACGGGATCGATCCCGGGATTTACCGTTAGACCCCTCCCCCGGCCCCTCCCCGAAGCGGGGAGGGGAGACGACAAAAATCTGAACTATTTCAAGCTATTTGACAGGTCTGGAGATACACATTGTGTCTCCGGATTTTTTTGTGCCTGCTGTGCAATACTCAGTTTGCAGGTGCAATATTGAGCTTGCACTAATTGGGCAATTTTGGGAGTGGATAACAGGGAAAATGGCCTTTTTCGAGGGTAAAATGGTTTTGGCACGGGATTTGCGTATATCGGGCGTAGGGGCGAAAAATCTTTCGCCCAGAATCCCGTAGGGGCGATCCGTGAACCGGTCTGGAATGCGACCAGTTGTAAACCGCTCGTGGTCGCTCGAACCTTTGTGAAGGAGGCTGAGATGTCAACGCTTACATCGACGTTTGCGACTTTCAGGAGAATGAAAGGCTTTTCTGGATGCAGGTGGGGTTGGCGCTGTTGCTGATCGGACCGCGGGGCAAAAGGGCTGATGCGGTTCCGAAAAATGATAGCCTTCAGCAAGTGGAGATATAGCAAAATTGCTGCCTGATTCTGTCCAAATTATTGAATATAAATTATATAAAAGTATTTGAAAAACCGCGGGAATGATATATTTTATTTTTGTCAACAGTCAAGTAGGTCCCGTTATGTCGGGTATCTGCTGAATACAATAACCGATTTATAGACATGGATTGATCCCCCATGTCTCGGTAAATAGGTAGGACATTCCCGCATTTCTATTCCTGCGTGACTGTTGACAATGCCCGACACCCCTTTTTTGGGGTGTCGAAACACGCAGTTGTCAACTCGTCACACTGCGCCTTGCGTAGATGAGGAACGAAATGCGATTTTTTTTGTACGACACAAAAGGAGAAATCCATGTATGTCGAATACAACGCGAGTAGAGCCATCGCCATCCTGGTCACGACAGCTCTCTTGCTCAATGTGATGATGCCCATACTCGCACACGCAGCCATAGACCTGGCAGAGATCAGTGCCCATACGCTGGTCCGAGATGCTTATGTGCAAGTCATCTATCGCGATCACAACGGCCAGAAAAAAACGGCGAAGGGATGGATTGATGCGATTGGTGAAACTTCGTTCACAATCCGAGAAGGAGGATTCAGGGACAAGAAGACCATTGCCTACGATAAAGTGCTGTCAGTGGCCATGAGCGAAGAATCAACTGTGCCAGCAAAGCAGATGAATGAGGTGAATCGGTTTATTCGGACTATGGGCGATACACAACAGGCCATACAATGGGCAGAGACTGTCACAGTCATGACTCGCGGACAGATTGATTTATCAAAAATTGCAAAGGGGCTGTATGCCCATGTCGTCTATACATCCGAAGATAAAAAGAAAAAAATCGCGGTTGGAAAGATTACCGACAAAGATTCAGAGCATCTTATGATCCAAGAGACTAAGTATAGATCTGGGAGATACAGGAAAATAGCATACAGTGATATTGATATACTCGCTGTTGCGAAATACCAGCAAGACATTGCGGGGTGGAAAAATGCAGGACAGGCTATACAAAAATTACGCGAACAGACTGTCACGATTATGTCACGCGGACAGATTGATCCTTCAAGAATCACGAAAGGATGGTATGCCCATGTTGTTTATACATCCGAAGATGCAAAAAAAACTATATCCGGATGGATTTTAGATAAAGATGTATTTCGCATATCGGTCCGCCCGGTGATCAAGGGTAGGATAGGGAGAATAAAAGATAGACGGGATCGGATGACAACCAGCACAATCGCTTATGATGACATTGATACACTCATTGTTGCCAAACAGTGGCGAGATATCGAAAGGTATCGAGAAAGCGGTGCGAAATACAATACCAAAGTGCGTTTCAAAGCGCCTTCTGTTTCAAAAAGAAGGATAGTTGGCAAGCTGGTCGAAGTAACAGAAGACACACTTGTTATTCAAGGAGGGCGTACTTTTTTTCAAGTGCCTCTGTCTTCGATCTCCAATCTTGAAGTCAGCCTTGGACAGTATAGAAATACAGGCAAGGGCCTGTTAATAGGACTGGGAACGGGCCTTGCTGTAGTCGCGGTCTTCTTCCGACGGGCGGAACACATTGACGAAACTACTTCTGATGATTCTCTCGATGCTCTTGCAACTGCATTAGGTGGGATGGTTATGGGTGGACTTATCTTCGTTATTTTCACTTTCTCTGGCGCGATGACTAAATCAGACAAATGGATCGAAGTGCCGCCTCAACGCCTCAACCTGAGCTTTGCACCCACATCTACAAAAGGGCTTCGCGCCGCGCTTACGTTTAATTTCTGAACCCGCTCTTTTGACAAATACCAATCGTGAAAGGTAAATGATTATGAGACGATATTTTCTGATAGGGCTATACACACTGTGTATGGGATTGATGGCTGGTGAGGGATTTGCACGGGGGCTGAATGCTCGAAAAACAGCTTTGGCTGGTGCGGGCATAGGCTTGATTGGGAGCGGGCAGGCCATTCAGTACAATCCAGCAGGATTGGCTTTTATGGATGGTTGGGAGGCATATTTCACATTTGTGGATAGAGAGTATAATCGCAGGGAATACATAGCTGGTGTTGCGGGGAACACAGGCATAGGGACTTTCGGACTTTCCGCATTCAATTACGGTTTTTCTTCAAGTGACTATACCATCTCCAGCGGATATGGGGTCATGGTCGCTGACCGACTTGCGGTGGGAGCGACTCTCCGTCTGTTTGCTTCGGGAGATTTGAAGATCGACTATTTTGATCTGGGTACATATTTCGTGACCGGGTTGCGGAATACAATTGTTGCAGCAGGCGTGGAGAATGTGAGGCGGACAGGTTTTGGACATGTTAAACTTCGTGCTGGGTTGTTCTTCGACTTGATGTCGTTGTTGGAGCCGGAGTCTTTGTCGCACTATCTGGACCTTGCTGTAGATGTGAACGATTATATCAATGATGACAGAGGTTTCTGGACGAATCTGGGCATTGAGTATCAGTACAGATACCTGCTATCAAGCTATGCGTTGGAAATCGCGTTGCGTGGAGGAGTGCAATCAATATATGGCATAGGTTTAAGTGATACGACCTGGGGGGTTGGGCTGAAATTCGAGACGGAAGGTGGACGTGGCATAAGGGTGGATTACGCGCCCGTGACTGCTTACCCAGACCAGCACATTGTCAGTATGGCATTCGTTTTTTAGATCAAAAATAAGTTCAGATATTCATGGAAAGGTCCCTCAACAAGCTCGGACAATCGTTCGGTTCTATACCTACACATAAAGGAGAGACCGATGAAAACAGTCGCTGTTGTTATGGTTATGGCAATTCTGCTCAATGCGATGATGCCCACACTCGCACACGCAGCCACATACTTGCACAGTACAAAGATCAATGCCAATACGTTGGTTCGAGATGCTTACGTTGCAGTCACATATTACGATAGCAAAGGCAAACAGAAATTGGAGAAGGGGTGGATTGATGCGGTTGGTGAAACTTCGTTCACGATTCGGAGTGGAGGTATTAAGGACAAGAAGACTATTTCTTACGATAAAGTAATATCAGTGGTCATGAGCGACGAATCAAACACGCTAAAGCAGATGAATGAGGTGAATCGATTTATTCGGAATATGGGAATACAATTTCTGGAAGTCGTCACGGTCATATCTCGCGGGCAGATTGATCTTTCAAAGATTAGGAAGGGATGGTATGCCCATGTTATTTACACATCATCAGAAGGTGAAAAAGAGACTGTAAATGGAAGAATTACCAGGCATGACTCTGTGCATATTGTGATTAGAGTGCCATTCAGCATTTCGAAAACAATAGCATACAAGGACATTGATACCCTCGTTATGTCGCAACACGCGCAGAGTATCGAAGCATGGAAAAATGCAAAACAGCGGGTCCAAAGACACCTGAAAAATAAAGACAATACCAAAGTGCGTGTCCAGGCCTCTTCAATCTGGAAGGATCGGGTGGTTGGCAGACTCGTCAAAATGACACCGGACACACTGGTTATCTCAAGAGGAGGTACATTTTTTCAAGTGCCCGTGTCTTCGATCTCCAATTTTGAAGTCAACATTGGACAGCATAGAAACCTGGGGAAAGGAATGGCTATTGGCCTTGGTGTTGGAGCTGGGATTTTTGGGGCCGCATATACAGGTCTTGATCTTGACACTCCTGACGACCCTTCGGGGGGCATAGCATTATTCTTTGTTTTAGTATATATATCTATACCTATTTGTGTTCTCTCCACTCTTATTGGTGCCACAACAAAATCCGACAAATGGGTCAAGGTGCCGCCCCAGATCCTCAACCTAAGCGTTGCACCCACATCCACAAAAGGGCTTCGCGCTGCGCTTACGTTTAATTTCTGATGGTCGCTCTTTTGACAAATACCGATTGTGAAAGGTGAATGATTATGAAGCGATATACGCTAATTGGGCTATGCACATTGTGTATATGGCTCATGGCGGGTGAGGGGTTTGCCCAGCAGGTTAGATCACTCGTTTTAGTTTTTCCCAACAATAGCCGCACAGCGGCTTTGGGTGATGCCGGTGTGGGACTGATCGGGAGCGGGCAGGCCATTTTTTACAATCCCGCAGGGCTGGCTTTTATGGAAGGTCGGGAAGCGTATTTTACGTATGTAAATTGGTTTAGTGGTATCAAGAACTACGTAGCTGGTGTTTCAGCAAATGTGCCGCGTATAGGGACATTTGGGTTTTCTGCTGTGAATTTCGATAACACGAATGAGAATGAGAGCGAATATGCTATTTCCGGGCTTATGCGTTCAATCTGGGACTGCTCATTGATTTGATGTCACTGATGGATATGAGGTCCTTGCCGCATACACTGGATCTGGTTCTGGGTGTGAATACGCAGACCAATTTCGATGGGCCTGTTGAACTGAACATGGGCGTCGAATATACGTATTTGTACCGGGCTACAAACTACTCTCTGGGTGTCTCGCTACGGGCAGGGCGAAGGTCCCAAAGATACTGGCGTGCGGCAAATCCCACCGCCTGGGGAGGGGGCTTGCAGTTTAAGACCAGCGGAGGTTGGGCACTAAAGATGGATTACGCACGCAAGGCATTTTATTATCATAGCGAGGTTCCTGAAAGGTTTGGTTTCACGGTTAATTCTAAAGTACATATTCTCAGCCTTGCTTTCAATTTTTAGAGCGATGTTCACTGATCCGAAAAGGGAAACTCATGGTACGAATCACTACAATCGTTTGGATTTGGGGCAGGTATATGCCAAAAATTCTGAAGGATAAATTTATGAAAAAAGTAACTGTAGTCTTTGTTATTACAAATCTCCTGCTCAATGCGATGGCTCTCTCACTTGTCCACGCAGCTACATACTTGCAAGGCGCGGAGGTCAATGCCAATACACTGACGCAAGATGCCTACGTTGCAGTTACTTATTACGATAGCAATGGAGAACAAAAATTGGTAAAGGGATGGATTGATGCGGTTGGTGAAACTTCGTTCACCATTCGGAGTGGAGCACTTTTTGGAAAGAAGACCATTGCTTATGAAAATGTCCTGTCGGTGATTATGAGCGACGAATCAACTGAGTCAGCGAAACAAATGAATGAGGTAAATCGGTTTATTCGGAATGTGAAAGCAAGAGACATAGAGCGGGCTAAAAAAGGAGCAAAGGCAGAAGATCACGTTATACGATGGCTCAGTCCGATCAACACGAAGGCTCCCACACCTGCCCACGCAGCCACATATCTGGAAGGTGTAGAGGTCAATGCCAATACGCTAATTCGGGATGCTTATGTTGCAGTCACATATTACGATAGCAAAGGCAAACAGAAATTGGAGAAGGGTTGGATTGATGCGATTGGTGAAACTTCGTTCACGATTCGGAGTGGAGGTATCAAGGACAAAAAGACGATTGCCTACGACAAAGTCTTATCAGTGTTCATGAGCGACGAATCAAACACGCTAAAGCAGATGAATGAGGTGAATCGGTTTATAGGAGAGCAAAAAAAAGAGGAAGAGTTGAAGGCCATTACGATCATGTCAGGTGAGCAGATTGATTTTTTAAAGATTAGAAAGGGGTGGTATGCCCATGTTATTTACACATCAGAAGGTGAAGAAGAGACTGTAACTGGAAGAATTACCAGGCAAGACTCTGTACATATTGTGATTAGAGTGCAGGAGGAGAGTGTATTGAGTGTTTTAAAAACAATAGCATACAAGGACATTGATACCCTCGTTATCTCACAATACACGCTGAGTATTGAAGCATGGAAAAAAGCAAAACACCAGGTCCAAAGACACCTTGAAAATGGATACTATACCAAGTGCCAAGTGCGTGTCCAGGCCCCTTCAATCTGGAAGGGGCAGGTGGTTGGCACACTCATCAAAATGACACCGGACACACTGGTTGTCCAAAGAGGAGGTACATTTTTTGAATTGCCCGTGTCTTCGATCTCCAATTTTGAAGTGAACATTGGACAGAGAAATACGGGAAAGGGCCTGTTGACAGGACTGGGAACGGGACTTGCTGTATTCATAGTCAGCGCTAAACATGCGGGAAACATTGCGGAAGCCAATCCTGAGGTAGAATTCGCTGGTCTTGAAGTTGTATTAGGCGGGAGGGCTATGTGTGGACTTATCTTCGTTATTTTCACTTTAATTGGCTACAATACAAAATCCGACAAATGGGTCGAAGTGGCACCGCAACACCTCAACCTGAGCGTAGCACCCACATCCACAAAAGGGCTTCGCGCTACGCTTACGTTTAATTTCTGATGGTCGCTCTTTTGACAAATATCAATCGTGAAAGGTGAATGATTATGAGGCGATATTTTATGAGCGGTCTATGCACATTGTGTATATGGCTCATGGCGGGTGAGGGGTTTGCCCAGCAGGTTAGATCACTCGTTTTAGTTTTTCCCAACAATAGCCGCACAGCGGCTTTGGGTGATGCCGGTGTGGGACTGATCGGGAGCGGGCAGGCCATTTTTTATAATCCCGCAGGGCTGGCTTTTATGGAAGGTCGGGAAGCGTATTTTACGTATGTAAATTGGTTTAGTGGTATCAAGAACTACGTAGCTGGTGTTTCAGCAAATGTGCCGCGTATAGGGACATTTGGGCTTTCTGCTGTGAATTTCGATAACACGAATGAGAATGAGAGCGAATATGCTATTTCTGGGGCTTATGCGTTCAATATTACCCGCCGGATTGCGGTGGGGGCCACTGTCAAGCTGGCGCATCACGACTATTCCAAAACAGGCATGCTATATGCTCAAAATGATATTTTTCATGAATTTCAAGATGGTCTTTTTCACGAATATCCAGATTCAACTCAAAAATATGTTCACAATTTTTTTCTTTTTAATGTGGGCGCGTATTCCGTGGGGTTTCAAAATTTAGTGCTGTCGCTGAGTGTGCATAACTTGAGTGCGAGGGAGTTAGGCGAGCCGGAGGCGTTGGAACTTTCGGAGGTCATCCGTCTGGGACTGCTCATTGATTTGATGTCACTGATGGATATGAGGTCCTTGCCGCATACACTGGATCTGGTTCTGGGTGTGAATACGCAGACCAATTTCGATGGGCCTGTTGAACTGAACATGGGCATTGAATATACGTATTTGTACCGGGCTACAGACTACTCTCTGGGTGTCTCGCTACGGGCAGGGCGAAGGTCCCAAAGATACTGGCGTGCTACAAATCCCACCGCCTGGGGAGGGGGCTTGCAGTTTAAGACCAGCGGAGGTTGGGCACTAAAGATGGATTACGCACGCAAGGCATTTTATTATCATAGCGAGGTTCCTGAAAGGTTTGGTTTCACGGTTAATTCTAAAGTACATATTCTCAGCCTTGCTTTCAATTTTTAGAGCGATGTTCACTGATCCGAAAAGGGAAACTCATGGTACGAATCACTACAATCGTTTGGATTTGGGGCAGGTATATGCCAAAAATTCTGAAGGATAAATTTATGAAAAAAGTAACTGTAGTCTTTGTTATTACAAATCTCCTGCTCAATGCGATGGCTCTCTCACTTGTCCACGCAGCTACATACTTGCAAGGCGCGGAGGTCAATGCCAATACGTTGGTCGGAGATGCTTATGTTGCAGTCACATATTATGATCGTAATGGAGAACAGAAGTTGGAGAAGGGATGGATTGATGCGGCTAGTGAAACTTCATTTACGATTCGGAAGGAAGGATTCAGGGGTAAGAGGACCATTGCATACGACAAAGTTGTGTCAGTAATCATGAGCGACGAATCAACTGTAAGGGCAAAACAGATGAATGAGGTGAATCGTTTTATTCGGAATATGAAAGCAAGAGAAATAGAGCAGGCTAAAAAAGGGGCAAAGACAAGGGTAGAACAGGCCAAAAGAGAAGTAAGGGCAGAATTTGAAGCCGGTGAGATTGATAGCGGCACGGTTAAACCCGGTGCCTATGTCGAGATTATCTATGGGAGAGGCGAGCGGGATCCGGTGTCAGGAGGGTGGGAGAGACTGGATACGGCAAGGGGATATATTCAAGCGATTGATGCAGAGCGGTTGGTCATAGGAGAACGGTTTTGGAAGAAAGAAATAGAGTTAGAACGCATCCAAAAGTTGACGATTCCAGATGCTACCCACGAGATGAGTAACGTCAGTGGGATACCAGACCCGTTTTTCGGGTCACGGAGATTGCAGACGGAGATTGTTTTAGAAGCCGGTGAGATTGATAGCAACACGGTTGAAGTCGGTGATTTTGTCGAGGTTATTTATGGGAAGGGCGAGCGAGATTCGGTGTTAGGAGTGTGGGAGGGACTGAATACTATAAAAGGATATGTCAAAGCGATTGATGCGGAGCATTTGATTATTGGCGAACGGTTTTTGGAAGAGTGGATCGCATTGGAGCGGATTCAAAAACTGATCATTTCAGACTCTGTCCGCGGTAGGTCAAGGGTTGAGATTGGCGGTGCTGTTGCGACAGAGTATCGGAGAGCTTGGCCCTTTTTGGGTATCGCGCTTGGTACGGTTATTTTGAATGAGGAAAATTTTAGTATTAGTTTTGGTCACGTTTTTGCCGGATATGAGCTTGGAGCTGGGCAATTTAGCGCGAGTATAGAGGCAGGGTATGGCGCACCAATTAAAGCATTGCAGTGGGGAGTTGGTGTTTTTTCGATAAATGGAAATTTTCATTTTATAAAAAAACATCGTCTGAATACTGGCGTTCCTTTTTTGTCAGTTGGCTATACGGCCTTGGTGAGGGAGGGAAGCACGAGTCTGTTCAATGTCGGGGCCGGTATCACATGGTGGTCTCATAAGGGCAAGAGCCTGCGTCTGGAAGTGCGAGATCATATTACCTGGTCAGGTGGAGAGGGCGCACATGCTCTGGAATTCAGGATCAGTGCTATTCGATAATCATCCGATACTGGTAAAGGTAATGACTATGAGACGATATACGCTAATTGGGTTATGCATACTGTGTATATGGCTAATGACAGGTGAGGGGGTTGCCCAGGAGTCAGACAGGGTAACAGGGACGGGGTTCTCTTTTTTGAAGTTGCCTACCAATGCCCGTATGACAGCTTTGGGTGAGGCTGGGGTAGGCTTGATCGGGAGTGGACAGGCTATTTTGTACAATCCCGCGGGACTGGCTTTTATGGAAGACCGGGAAGCGTATTTTACGTATGTAGATTGGATAGGTGGTTTCAAGCACTACGTAGCTGGCATTTCAGCAAGTGTGCCGCGTATAGGGACATTGGGACTTTCTGCGATGAATCTCGATTTTAATACCACACAAAAATTCAGCGATTACGCCATTTCCGTGGCTTATGGAGGCATGATTACCCATCGGATTTCGGTGGGAACCACTCTCAAGCTGATCCGTGGGCGTTCTCCCGGGGAGGATCGCGAGCAAAATGTCTTTGCCTTTGATCTGGGCGCGTATTTTGCCACGGGATTACGGAATACGGTGATCGCGATGGGCGTGGAGAACTTGAGCACGAGCGGGTTAGGTGAGCCAGAGCAATGGGGTCTTCCGAAGAATGTGCGGCTGGGAGTGTTTCTTGATTTAATTGCGCTGACGGATATTGGTCTTTTGCCTCATAATCTGGACCTGGTCGTGGATGTGAATAATCCAAACGATTATAATGATGGCTTCTACACGGACATAGGTATCGAATATACATATATACACCAGACCGCTATAGACAATATGTTGGGATTTTCGCTGCGAACAGGACAAAGAAGAAGGTCAGGTAGTATCTCTGGTGTCAACACCCTGGGTATAGGCGTGCTACTTAAGACTCATGGTATAGGTTTGAAGGTAGATTATACGAGCAAGTTCTTTAAATCTGTTTTTGATAAACGGGTGCATATCCTCAGTGTTGCTTTTGATTTTTAGAGCGTGGTTCACTGATTCGGAAAGAAGGATAAATTTATAAAAAAATTAACCGTAGTCTTTGTCATTACACATCTCCTGCTCAATGCGATGGCTCCCACACTCGCACACGTAGCCATATATCTGCAAGCCGCAGAGGTCAATGCCGATACGCTGGTCCAAGATGCTTATGTTGCAGTCACATATCGCGGCCACAACGGCCAGGAAAAAACGGAGAGGGAGGTAATTTCATGAGAATATATTGCAAGATGCTCAGCCTGAGCGTGTGCCTGTTTGCGTTGCTTTGTTTATCGTCAGTTGGCTATGCTTCGCCGCCATCCACAGATGTGCATTTCTGTCTGCCGCTTGACCAGCGCGCGCGCGATAGTTTATATGCTGCGCCAAAACAAACATTTGACCTGAATGTTGGCGAACCCCGCACAGTGCGGATGATCTACTTCTTGCCGAATGACCGTCCGTTTCGCCAGGAAGTGGTGGATTCGATGAAAGTGACCATTCGCCAGATTCAGACCTTTTTTGCCGAGCAGATGCAAGCGCACGGGTATGGGAACAAGACTTTTCGCTTTGAAACCGATGCAGAGGACGAGCCGATGGTTCATCGCGTGGATGGTCAACACCCCGATAGTCACTATCTCAACAATACGACAAATACTGTGTTTAACGAGATTGAACAGGTGTTTGATCTCAATACAAATATTTACTTCATCGTCATTGACAATAGTATAAGTGCAATTGTTCAGGGTGGTTGGCGTGTTTCAGGTGTAGGAGGACGACGAGATAAAGATAGTGGTGATACGTTGTTTCCCAGCGAATTTAGCTTCCAAACGGCCGCACATGAACTTGGGCATGCCTTTGGATTGGAGCACGATTTCAACGATGATGCGTACATGATGTCCTATGGAACACATCGCGATCAATTATCGGCCTGTAATGCCGAGTTTTTGGCTGTACATCCTTACTTTGATCTCGATATCCCAATTGAAGAAGCGCAGTCGCCAACTATCGAACTTCTTTCACCAAAGGAATATTCAACAGGTTCAAAGAGCATTTCTATTCAATTCAAAGTCAGTGATTTGGAGGGGCTTCATCAAGTTTTCCTCTTCGTTACAACAAGGGCACCACACCCCGCCGCTGGATTTCTTGAAGTGAAGGCTTGTCGTGGCTTGGTAGGTGAAAAAGATACTGTTATTGAGTTTGATTATAACGGTGTTATTCCATCTCTTGGCTATACGAGTCTTTCCGACCCTATTTTTCATCCGATTTATATCGAAGTAGTTGATATTGACGGAAATGTGATCGGAGTACCTTTTGACCTTGTGGAGATCTCGTCATACTATATCGCTACCCTTGAAGGGCATACGAACAGGGTCCACTCTGTGTCGTTTTCACCCGATGGGACAATGCTCGCTTCGGGCGCAGAGGATCACACAATCAAACTTTGGACGGTGGAGGAAAAAACGAATATTGCCACCCTTGAGGGGCATACGGATAGGGTCCATTCTGTAGCATTTTCCCCCGATGGGACAATACTCGTTTCTGGATCACATGATAAAACAGTCAGACTATGGGATGTTTCAACAGGAGATTATATCGCCACTCTTGAGGGGCATACGGATAGGGTCCATTCTGTAGCATTTTCCCCCAATGGCACAACACTCGCCTCGGGGGCTTGGGATCAAACAGTCAGGTTATGGGATGTTGCCACAAGAAGCAATATCGCTGTTCTTAAACATACGGATACTATCTTTTTTGTATCGTTTTCCCCCGATGGGACAACACTCGCCTCGGGGTTAGACGATGGCACTGTCACATTATGGGAAATTGCAACGCGAACAAACATCGCCACCCTTAGAGAGCATGGGGATAATGTTACGTCTATTGCATTTTCACCCGATGGTGCGACACTTGCCGTAGGGGCGGGGAGTGCGATTAAGCTATGGGATATTTCAACGGGAGAAAATATCGCTACTCTTGAGGGGCATAGAGGTCAGGTCACCTCTGTTGCATTTTCACTTGACAGCAGGACGCTCGCTTCTGGGTCTTATGATCAAACGGCCAGGTTGTGGGACGTTTTGACACGAACAAATATCGCTACTTTTAGAAGGGATATGCTTGATGTGGCATCCGTTGCGTTTTCACCCGATGGAGTTATGCTCGCCTCAGGGACAGGGGATGGCAAGATTGGACTGTGGAATACATCTGAATGGACGCAGCCTCGTCCTCAAACACTTGTGAAAATATCGGGGGATAACCAGCAAAGTACAACAGGTACAGAGTTGGCGAACCCGTTTATTGTTGAGGTGCGAGATCAGTATGGTAATCCCTTACAAGGTGCTCAGGCCACCTTTGCTATCACCGCAGGCGATGGTAAGCTTAGTGGGAGGTTCACTGTTGAGAATGCAATAACTGATGTCAGTGGCAGGGTAGAGAGGACACTTACCCCTGGCCGGGGCACAAATACCGTTGAGGTATCTGTTGATGGTATTGACGTGACTTTTAACGCTGTTGGCGTTGGAATGCCTGCCACGCCGATCATAGGTGGTGACTATCCAACATGGCATTTACCCGATGGCGCAATGATCCGCCTGGGAAAAGGACACATGGGAAAAGGCGATAGGGCGGTGGCATTTTCGCCAGATGGTCAACGTCTCGCTGTGGCAAGTGGCATTGGTGTGTGGCTTTACGATGTGGGGATTGCCCGTGAACGCGCACTATTCGTCGGGCATAGGGATGAGGTTACTTCTGTTGCGTTTTCCCCCAATGGAATGACACTCGCTTCGGGTTCAAGGGATAACAAGATCAAGCTATGGGATGTACTTACAGGAGAGAATATCGCCACCCTTGAAGGGCATCGGAGTGGAGTCACTTCTGTTGCATTTTCGTCTGATGGAATAACGCTCGTCTCGGGATCTTATGATCGGACGATCAAACTGTGGGATGTCAGGAAAAAAGAAAATATTGCGACCCTTGAGGGGCATACAGATTTTGTCACTTCTGTTGCATTTTCTCCCGATGGACTAATCCTCGCTTCGGGTTCATGGGATGAAACAGCCAGACTATGGGACGTTGCCACAAGAGAAAATATCGCGACCTTTGGGGGGTATAATCGCACGGTCTATTCTGTGGCATTCTCATCCGATGGGACTATCCTGGCGTCAGGCTCACAGGATGGTATAGTCCAGATGTGGGATATTGCGACGAAAGAAAATATCGCGACCTATAGGCATATAGACAATTCGGGTATGAAACAGTGGATCTCTTCTATCGCGTTTTCTCCCGATGGAGCTACCTTTGCCGTGGGATTGAATGATAATACGGTCAAGCTATGGGAAGTTGCAACAGGGATAAATATCGCCACTCTTGAGGGTCATACGGGTTGGGTCTATTCTGTTGCATTTTCACCTATTGGAACAACCCTTGCTTCTGGATCAAGTGATGGTACAATCAGGCTGTGGGACATGGCGACACAAAATGTTTCTACTCTTACGGGGCATCTATCCGTGGGACGTTCTATAGCATTGTCACCAAATGGCGCGATTCTCGCTTCGGGATCAGATGGTAAGGTCGCGTTGTGGGATGTGGCGACAGGACGCCTTGTTGCCACACTTGAGACGCGTGCGGGCTCAGCCCAGACAGTGGTGTTTTCACCCAATGGAAAAATGCTGGCTATGAATTCATGGGATGGTATCAAGCTGTGGGACGTAGAGACGGGCCAAACAATTGTTACTCTTAAGCATCGAGGTTCAGCCCAGACAGTGGTGTTTTCACCTAATGGAAAAATGCTTGCCTCCGGTACATATGGATATGGTAATATCAGATTATGGAACATCGTGACAGGAGAGAATATCGCCGACCTTGAGGGTCATATGTCCGAGGTTCGTTCTGTGGCATTTTCGCCCGATGGGAAAATCCTCGCTTCCGGATCATTCGATAACACGATTAGGCTGTGGGATTTGGAGGCAAAACAAACTATTGCTATCCTTCCGCACAATATTTGGGTCAATTCTATATCGTTTTCGCCGGATGGCACAACGCTTGCCGGGTCAGATGATAAAACGATCAGATTATGGGATGTTGCGACGAGGGAAACTATCGCCACATTCGGGGGATATATGAGTCCGGTTATTTCTATATCGTTTTCGCCGGATGGCACAACGCTTGCCGGATCAGATGATAAAACGATCAGATTATGGGACGTTGCGACAGAACGATCTATCGCTACATTTGAGGGGCATACAAGTACCGTCACTGCTATGGTATTTTCATCTTACGGCACAACACTTGCTTCGGGATCAGGAGATGGCACGGTTCTGCTGTGGGATGTGTCGCAGTATATCACGCCTGTGGTCCATATCCCCGATGCCAATCTTCGCGCGGTGATTCGGGATGCGTTGGGCAAGTCGCGTTTTGCACCCATTACTACCACTGGCCTGACGAGTTTGACTACTCTGAACGCGAGCAATCGCAATATCCGCGATCTGACCGGGCTTGAGTTTGCAACTAATCTGACCGAGTTGAATCTTGTGGATAATCCGCTGAGTGCGCCAGCCATCAACATACATATTCCAGCCCTGCAAGAGAGAGGTGTTGAGGTCTTGTTTGACAAGCAGCCAACGCCAGATTTTGATGGCGATGGGATTGTTGGCTTTGCTGACTTTTTGCTTTTTGTCGCACAGTTCGGGTTCAATGAGGGCGATGAGGGTTATGACGTATGGTTTGATCTGGATGGCGATGGCATGATTGGATTCGGAGATTTTCTGATTTTTGCCAATGCTTTTGGCAAAGCCGTATCGTCAAATTGAAGGTATCGAAGGCATCTATGTATATTGCCCGATTGTGAACGGTCTGAAAATGCACCTGTTGACGACGTCAGTTGCGAACCAGGATGAGGAGGATACTTTTATGAAGCTATTTTGGATAACGCTCGGTTTACTCGTTGTGGGTTTTTCAGCCGCCGAAGGTGATGATTTTGTGAATTTTTCGCCTCGCGTTCAGTCGCCGTTCTTTCCATCTACGGGATTGTTGTTGGAAGGTAGTTATGCGAACAGTAATGGGAATGGCAGTGCCAATACGGATGGCAATGCTGCCATTTATGCCAGAGGACTATTGCCTTATTGAGATATCGGATGAGAATAATGCGTGCGGAGACTACGACAACTTGGATATCCTCGTACCATTAAGCATTATTGGGGGCTATATAGTCGGGTCATCTATCGGCGTGAGCGCATTTGATCCTTATGACCAATTTGGACATACACTTATCGGCGGCCTGGGGGGATTTGGAATAGGCTTGGGTATGATGTTTTCTGCCCCGAAGGAGCTCTGGCCTGCCGTTTTCATAGGTCCAATCGCTGGGGCCTACATTGCATCTAGAACATCACGTAGATGGCCTGGATCCCATCATTTCTCGGTGGGAATTGCGCCTAATCGCGAGGGCAATTTGTCGGCGGTGGCTACGTTGCGGTTTTAAATGGATCCCAGAATCTGCTCTCGGGAGGGTGGACACACAGGAGATTCCCGTGAAAATTTTTATCAAAAGCACAGTTCTATTCGTGCTATTTAGCCTGATGGCCTGTGGAGGAAACAGCAAAGATACGCTGGGGCCAGGGGATTTGGACGAGATAACAGCGGGCACAATGGGTATTTGTGGACGAACTCCACAGGTGCGCGACGCTATCCTGACTATGCTATCCGACGTCGATAATTGTGCCCTGGTCACGAAGGTGCATTTATCCTCAATCACGCGTCTGGATCTGAATGATCAGGGTATCACCGATTTGCGGAGAGCCGACTTCGATGGCCTGGACAACTTGCCAGAGTTATCTCTTTCCTTTAACTCTTTAAGCACTCTAAAAGAGGGCGTGTTCGCCGGTTTATCCAGTTTGAAAAGTTTAGATCTTAGCTTCAATAGTCTGCACACCCTACCAGCCGGTGTGTTTTCTGGCCTGGATAGCTTGCGATGGTTAGGTCTTGACTACAACTCTTTAAGCACCCTACCAGCCAGTGTGTTTTCTGGCCTGGATAGCTTGCAATTTCTCAGGCTTGACAGCAATGATCTAAACACGCTACCAGAAGGCGTGTTCTCGGGCCTGTCCAAACTGGGGGAACTGGAGTTGCAAAACAATGCTCTGAATACCCTACCAGTTGGTGTGTTTTTGGGCTTGGATAGCTTACGAGTTCTCAATCTGGAAAATAATGCTCTGAACACATTACCAGAGGGCGTGTTCTCACATCTGGACAACTTGCAAAAGATAGATATTAGCTTCAAGGACCTGCACACACTACCAGAAGATGTGTTCTCAGGTATGTCTACCAATTTGCAAACATTAAGGCTGCAAACTACCGGTATCCGCACGCTACCAGAGGGCGTATTCTCCGGCCTGGACAACTTGCAACACTTATCTCTTTCTTCTAACGGTTTAAACACATTACCAGAGGGCGTGTTCATCGGTTTGTCCAGCTTGAAGAGCCTATCTTTTTCCAGAACTTCTTTGCAAACACTGCCAGAGGGCGTGTTCTCACATCTGAACAACTTGCAATACCTATCTCTTTATTTTCATTATCGGCTGAGTACACTGCCAGAGGGCATATTCTCGGACCTGAACAACTTGCATAGGATAGACATTTTCTACAATGATCGGCTGAGTACACTGCCAGAGGGCGTGTTTTCCGGCTTATCCAACTTGCAAAGTTTAAATATTTATGCTAATGAAATACTGAGCACACTGCCAAAGGGGATATTTGGGGACCTGTCCAGTCTGCAAATTCTACATCTTGCTATTAATGAAACACTGAGTACACTGCCAGAGGATATATTTTTGGACCTGTCCAGCTTGCGAACACTACAACTTTACGACAATAATTTAAACAGGCTACCCGAGGGTATATTCTCTGACTTGTCCAAGCTGAAGGTACTATGGCTTCAAGGGAATCCTGGAACGCCCTTTACCTTGACGATAGAATTGGAACGGACAGACAATATGGACAAGAATGCGCCGGGACCCGCTTCCATTGTAGTTAAAGTTGCCGAGGGGGCACCGTTCGATATGACCGTCAGTTTGTCGGCACAGGGCGGCACCTTGTCGGCCAATACAGCTACGATTGTAGCGGGTGAGATTAAAAGCGAAACTGTTATGGTACCCCCAGGTGAGGGCAATTCGGTCACAATCAGTCTGGGTCCTGCGCCTGCACTACCACTGTTTTTGAACCACGCTGGTATCCAGACCGCCGTAGGAGATTCGCTCGTCCTATTTGGGCAAGCGGCATCGAGATAGCGGTTGTGTTCACGTATTTCAACAGGAGGGATTTATGGCGCGAATAGCGGCAATCGTTGTGGTCTTGGGCCTGTGTATGCCAGAGACCTTATTGGCCTGGGTGACCTTTGAAGCCGGTGAAATTGATAGCAGCACGGTTAAACCCGGTGCCTATGTCGAGGTCATCTATGGGAGGGGGGAGCGGAATCCAGTATCAGGTGAGTGGGAGAGACTGGATACGGCAAGGGGATATATTCAAGCTATTGATGCAGAAACTCTGACTATTGGCGAACGGTTTTGGAAGAAGGAAATAGAATTAGAGCGTATTCAAAAGCTGATCATTGCAACGTCTGCTCGGGACGAAAAAAGAAAGTCATCGCTCGAGCTCGGGGCAGAACTTTTGTCCGTCGAATTCCAGACTGGTCAGTACGCTTCCACGACACTTATCAATCTGGGAGGTGGTCTGGTAAGAACATCTCCATCAATCTATATGTCCAGTTTCTTTTTTAATAAATTGGCTTTCGACCTGGGATTGGGGCTTACTGCCTGGTCCTATGACGGGGGAAAAAATACCTCCTGGGTGACGCGCAGCGGATTCACCTACTTTCCTCAAGGAGCAGCCTCGAACTCTGTTTACGTCAGGTCTGTCATGGCGGCATTGGGCACGGATAATTCCAGCACTCAATTTGGTGCGGGGGGAGGTCTTGGGTATCGTCACGTTTTCCAGAACAGGATGGCTATGAGGTTAGAGACGTCGTATATGCGATGGTTCAGGGCAAAAGAGAACCATATCTCGGTTCGTTTGAGCTTTGGCGTTGTTCTTGGAGGAAAGGGCACTTTCCCGGAGTCTGAATGAGACAACGAGGGGACATATCATCTTATCGATAGCGTTTCATCCTCGATTTTTTAAAAAGCCAATCGCGAAAGGTGAATGATTATGAGACGATATACGCTAATTGGGTTATACACACTGATTGGGGTAATGGCAGGCGAGGGATTTGCCCAGGAGTCCGACGGGATAACGGGGACGGGATTCACTTTTCTAAAGTTTCCCAACAATGCCCGCACGGCAGCTCTGGGTGAGGCTGGCGTGGGGTTGATCGGGAGTGGGCAAGCTATTCTGTACAATCCAGCGGGACTGGCTTTTATGGAAGGTCGAGAAGCGTATTTTACGTACGTAGATTGGTTTAGTGATATCAAGAACTACGTAGCTGGCGTTTCAGGAAATGTGCCGCGTATAGGGACATTTGGACTTTCTGTTGTGAATTACGATATCGGTCCTATCAGGTTCGAGGATACCACGCAAGAGATCAGTGAGTATGCCATTTCCGTGGCTTATGGAGGCATGATTATTGACCGGATTGCGGTGGGGACCACCCTCAAGCTGATTCATCAGGGCTTTCCAGAATACACGCAAAATGTTTTTGCCTTTGATCTGGGCACGTATTTTGCCACGGGATTTCGGAATACGGTGATCGCGATGGGTGTGGAGAACTTGAGCACGAGCGGGTTAGGCGAGCCAGAGCAATGGGGACTTCCGAAGAATATGCGGCTGGGTGTGCTCCTCGATTTGATTGCGCTAATGAATTTCGATCTCTTGTCTCACAATTTTGATCTGGTCGTAGATGTGAATAATCCAAACGATTCTGAGGATGGTTTCTACACAGATATAGGATTTGAATATACATATATGTACCAGACTGCTATAGGCGACCTGTTGGGATTTTCGCTGCGAGCAGGACAGAAAAAAAGGTCCCGGAGCTTCATAGATCCCAACACTCTGGGTATTGGCGTGTTGTTTAAGACCCATGGTATCGGTTTGAAGGTGGATTACACAAGCAAGTCCTTTGACGCCTTTCTCGATGATGAACGGGTGCATATTCTCAGCGTTGCTTTTGATTTTTAGAGTGCGGTTCTCTGGTTAGGAAAGAAGGATAAATTCATGAAAAAACTAACCGTCTAATCCTCCGGTAGGCTGCTCTGAAAAATCGCCATTTTTCCCTTCGCTGTGAGGCGGTATTTCTGATTTGGGCTCCTCGGCGATTCGGGCTGTGTCATTTCAACAAGTCCTGTTGTCATAACGGGTTGCATATAATTGTAAAAAAACGTGGGGCGATTCTGTTTGACGGGTTCGGAGATACACATTGTATCTCCGGATTTTTTTGTGCCTGCCGTGCAATACTCAGTTTGCAGGTGCAATATTTAGTTTGCACTAATTGGGCGATTTTTGGGGTGGATAACAGGGAAAACAGCCTTTTTGGGGGGTAAAATGGTTTTGGCACGGGATTTGCATATATCGGGGGTGAACGAAACGTAGGGGCGAAAAATCTTTCGCCCGAATCCCGTAGGGGCGATCCCACAGGGTCGCCCAAACCTTTAAGAAGGAGGCTGAGATGTCAACGCTTACATCGACGTTTGCAACCGCGTTTCCAGGTCAGGTTGCCAATTTGATTACCGCGGGCAGAGTGGTTCTGCTGTTTCTGGCGACGGCTTTTGCCGTGTCTGGAGATGCAATGCTGGCCTGGGTTGCGGTGCCGCTCGCTTTTGTCGCGCTGGTGATGGATTGGCTGGATGGGTATCTCGCGCGGCGGTTGGGTTGCGAGAGCAAGGTCGGGGGTTTGTTGGATATTGTTGGGGATCGGATTGCAGAGAATGTGTGGTGGGTGGTGTTTGCGTGGTTGCATGTTATTCCGCTGTGGGTGCCGATTGTGGTGCTTAGCAGGGGGTTTGTGACGGATGCGATTCGCAGTTGTGCCCTGACCAAAGGGTTCACGGCGTTTGGCGAGTCAACGATGATGAAGTCGCGGCTTGGGTTCGCGCTGGTTGCTTCGCGCGTGAGCCGGGCGACGTATGGGACTTCTAAGGTGGTCGCGTTTGTGCTGTTGTTCAGCCTGAATGCGGCGCAGGAGATGTCGGGTTTGACGCCTGCGTTTTTATCCTGGCTCGAACTGGTTGCCGTGGCGGCGACGTATCTGACGGTCGCGCTTTGTGTTATTCGGGCGATTCCAGTTGTTACGGCTGCTAAACGGGTTGTTTTGTAAGGTATTCGTTTTTTGGGAGAACGACATGAAACAGGGAACGCATATTGTACTTTGTCTGATAGGATTTGCTGGCCTGGGTGTGCTTTTGCATCAACTCAGTACCCCAGAGGTGTGGCAGCATGTTTTGATGATGGGCTGGGGCTATGTGCCGGTGATCGGCCTGTCGCTGGTGGTATTTGTTCATCATGCGTGGATATGGCGTGCGTGCTTTGATCGCGGGGAGAAGAGGCCGCGGTTGCGGCAGTTGCTGTGGGTGCAGTTGGCTGGCGAGGCAGTGGGCAATGTGGCGCCGGCATCGCAGGTTGGTAAGGAGGTCGGCAAGGCGATTGTGCTGAAAGATAAGATGTGCGTTTCCCGCGGGGTGTCATCGCTGGTGGTCAATAAGACGAGCGAGATGATCGGTGGGGTGATTTTTGTGATAGGTGGTGTTGTGCTGGGTTTGCAGCGGTTTTCGTGGCCGGCTGAGGTGCGAGGTGCTCTGATCGCCGTTCTGGCGTTGTCTGTTCTGGGGGTTGTTTGGACTGTTTTCAGGCAGCGTCGGAGTCCTTTTGCGCGGTTTTTGAATTTGATGCTGTGGTTGCGGCTCAGGTTTTTGGAGCGGTTTCGCGATCGCGCGGTGGAGATTGACGAGAATTTGGCACAGTTTTATCGGTTGAATAGATGGCGTTTGGTGGGGGTGTTGGGCTTACATCTGTTGGGCTGGTTTCTGGGTACGCTGGAGATCTATGTGATTCTTTATGTGCTCGGCGAACCCATGCCGTTTGTTTGGGTGTATCTGTTCCACGCGCTGATGGTCGTGATTAACGCGGCGTTCTTTTTTGTTCCGCTCGGGATGGGTGTTTTTGAAGGTGGGCATGTGTTTCTGTTTCATTTGATGGGTTTGGATCCAAAGATGGGTCTGGCTGTGGGCATTGTTCGGCGGATTCGGAGGCTTTTCTGGATGCAGGTGGGTCTAACGCTGCTGCTGATCGGGCCGCGGGGCAAGGGGGCTGATGCAGCGCCGAAAAATGATAGTCTTCAGCAGGTGTAGATGTAGTGCATCATCCAGCACAGACGTTTGTCAACGAATATCTAAAAAAAGGAGAAAATAATGACACGTTCGATTTCTTACCTGATCTGTATCCTCTTGAGTGTAACCTTCAGTTTTTCAGTTCAGGCGAAAAAGACTGACCTCACCAAAAGTTATGGTATTGGACTTCAGGGAGCTACACCCACATTTGGTGGCATTAGTTTTCGCTATAACGGACTGGCACCCGTATATCTTCAAACCGTTGGGCGTTTTATTCTCAATGGTCAGTATAGCGACCATATGTTAGGCGCTGGCGTTTCGTACGCCATATTTGAGCATCAAAGCCGGTGGAATATTGCCCGACTTCATTTCACTCTCGAAGGTGGCTGGCAAGAAAAAAAAGAGGAGGATCTTCGCCAGGAGACTGTCAAAACTACGACGCTGGGAACTGGGCTCGCTTTTGGAGGTGAGATTGTGTTTTCGCTTGGGGGGATTCCGCTTGGCTTGAATTTGGAAATCGGTCAGGGATTTGGTCTGGAAAAGACCGGCTCTCAATCTAAGGGGCTTGCCGGTGTTTATGCAGGCGGGGGTGTACATGCTTATTTTTAGATATGGCAAAATTGCGGCCTGGGGTTGTCCAAATTATTGAAAAATCTTTGAAAAACCGCGGGAATGATATATTTTATTTTTGTCAACAGTCAAGCAGGTACCGTTATGTCGGGTATCTGCTAAATACAATAGCCGAGTATAGACATGGACTGATCCCCCATGTTTCGGTAAATAGGTAGGACATTCCCGCATTTCTATTCCTGCGTGACTGTTGACAATGCCCGACACCCCTTTTTTGGGGTGTCGAAACACGCAGTTGTCAACTCGTCACACTGCGCCTTGCGTAGATGAGGAAAGAAATGCGATTTTTTTGTACGACACAAAAGGAGAAATCCATGCATGCCGAATACAACGCGAGTAGGGCCATTGCCATCCTGGTCACGACAGCTCTCTTGCTCAACGCGATGACTCCCACGCTCGCGCACGCAGCCACATATTTACAAGGCACAGAGGTCAATGCCAATACGTTGGTCCAAAATGCTTACGTTGCAGTCACATATTACGATAGCAAAGGCAAACAGAAATTGGAGAAGGGGTGGATTGATGCGGTTGGTGAAACTTCATTCACGATTCGGAGCGGAGGTATCAAGGACAAGAAGACTATTTCTTATGATAAAGTCGTGTCAGTGTTCATAAGCGAAGAAACCAATACGTTAAAGCAGATGAATGAGGTGAATCGGTTTATTCGGAATATAGGACAGTCACAGGAAAATGCAAGACAGGCTATACAACTGCTTCACGGAGAAAATGTCAAAGTACGTTTCAAAGTACCTTCAGTTTCAAAAGGATGGGTGATTAGCAGGCTCATCAAAATGACGCAAGACACACTCGTTATTGAGGGGCCTTTACGACCTTTCACACCTAGACGCCGACCTGGCCTCCGGCCACGACCTGTTAAAGTGACTTTTGACACTCTTGTTATCCAGGGTGAACGTACATTTTATCAGATACCCTATTCTTCAATCTCCAATCTTGAAGTCAGCACCGGTCAGTATAGAAACACAGGTAAAGGCTTTAAAATCGGTTTGGGCCTCGGCCTTGCCATCCTTGTCCCTGTCGCACTTATAGACTTAGGGGGGAGTGGCAGATATCGAGGATATGGCACATACATGATCAGCATATTTACCCTATCTCTTTGTGCTCTCTCTACTCTCATTGGCACTGCAATAGAATCCGACAAATGGATCGAAGTGCCGCCTCAACGCCTCAACCTAAGCGTTGCACCCACATCCACAAAAGGGCTTCGCACCGCGCTTACGTTTAATTTTTGACCTGGCATCTAAAATATTACGCAAATCGTCTGAGCCACGCCGGTTCTCAGTCGGTCTCGCACCTGACCGCGATGGAAATCTGTCCGTGGTTGCCACGTTGCGGTTTTAATTGGCTCTCCAAAATCTCGACTCAAATACAGATGAGGTGATTTCATGAGAATAGAATGCAAGATACTCAGGGTAAGCGCGTGCTTGTTTGCTTTGCTCTGTCTATCGTCTGCTGGATATGCTTCGCCACCATCGACTGATGTGCATTTTTGCCAGGTTCTCGATTTCGAAGACATGCGGGTACGCGATAGTATCTACGCTGCGACGAAGCACGCGCTTAATCTGAACGTTGGCGAACCCCGTACGGTGCGGATGATCTACTTTTTGCCGAATGATCGTCCATTTCGCCAGGAAGTGGTGGATTCGATGAAAGTGACAATTCGCCAGATTCAGACCTTTTATGCCGAGCAGATGCACGGCTACGGGGACAAGACATTTCGCTTTGAGACCGACGCCCAGGGCAATCCACTGGTTCATCGCCTAGATGGTCAACACCCCGATAGTTACTATCTCGACGACACAGTTGGTACTGTGTTTAACGAGATCGAACAGGTGTTTAATCTCGATGCGAATATTTACTTCACTGTCATTGATAACGGTACAAATTCAATTGGTAGTATTGGTCAGAGTGCGAGAGGTGCCGGAAGTCGTATGGGAAAAAATGGTGGCATTGCTTTGTTTCCCGGCGAATTTATCTGGCATGTGGTAGCACATGAGCTTGGCCACGCTTTTGGATTGCAGCACGATTTCCGCGACAATGCGTACATCATGTCGTATGGAGCAGGACGAAATCGGTTATCTATGTGCCACGCCGAATTTTTGGCTGTGCATCCGTATTTCAATCCCGATGCCTCAATTGAAGAGGCGCAGTTGCCTAATATAGAACTCATTTCATCACGGGGATATTCCGCAGGCTCAAAGAGCGTTTCTGTTCAACTTAAAGTCAGCGATTTAGAAGGACTCCATCAAGTACTCTTATTCGTTAGAACGAGAAAACCACACATTGCCGCTGGATTTCGTGAAGTAAAGACATGTCGTGGATTGGCAGGAGAGAAAGATACCGTCATTGAATTTGAGTATGACGGCGTCATTCCATCTGTTACGGGACCGAGTCTTTCCAATCCCACCATTCATCCAATTTATATCGAAGCAGTTGATACTGATGGAAATGTGGGTAGCGTGTATTTTGAACTGTGGGAAACCCCGCCAAACTATATCACCACCCTTGAGGGACATACGAGAGCGGTCCGTTCTGTGGTGTTTTCGCCTGACGGTACAATCCTTGCTTCAGGGTCACAGGATAGCACAATCAAGCTGTGGGACGTTGCGACGAAAACAAATATTGCTACTCTTTCGGGGCATAACAATAAGGTTAACACTGTATCATTTTCGCCAGATGGTACAATCCTCGCTTCAGGCTCACAAGATAGAACGATCAGACTATGGGATGTTGCGACGCGAACAGAAATAGCCACCATTGAAGATAGGGATAGGGGCGCAATGGTTTCTGTGTCGTTTTCACCCGATGGGACAATGCTCGCTTCAGGGGCTTCTGGTGGAACGGTCAAGCTATGGGATGTTGCGACAGGTACAAGTATCGCCACGCTTGAGGGACATGAGGATTGGGTTAGTGCTGTGTCGTTTTCACCTGACGGGACAATGCTCGCTTCAGGCTCAGGGGATAGAACGATCAGACTATGGGATGTTGCGACGCGCACAGAGATAGCCACCATCGAAGGTAAGGATAGAATTCTTTCTGTGTCGTTTTCACCCGATGGGACAATCCTCGCTTCAGGAGCTTTCGATTATACGGTTAAATTATGGGACGTTTCGACAAAAGAGAATATTACTACCCTTGAGGGACATACGTTTTTTGTCAATTCTGTTGTATTCTACTCTGATGGGACAATACTTGCTTCTGGATCAGAAGATAAAACGGTCAAGCTGTGGGATGTTGCGACGGGCACAAATATCACCACCTTTTCAGGGTATGAGGGTGGTGTCGAATCTGTGGCATTTTCGCCCGATGGGACAATCCTCGCTTCCAGTTCATGGGATCATACGGTCAGATTATGGGATATTTCTGAGTGGCAGCTTCCCCGTCCTGCAATGCTTGTGAAGATTTCAGGCGATAACCAGCGGGGCACGCCGGATTCAGAGTTGGCGAATCCTCTAATTGTTGAGGTGAGAGATCAGTATGGTGCTGTGTTTGAAGGTGCTACGGTCACGTTTACTGTCACGGAAGGAGACGGTAAGCTCAGTGGGCGGTTCACGGTTGAGAAGGCAATAACCGATGCCAATGGTAGGGCACAGAGTACGCTGATGCTTGGAGACAATCCAGGAACAAATACTGTTGAAGTATCTGTCGCTGGGGTTAAGGTGAGCTTTAATGCTGTGGGCATTGGAACATCTTCCACATCAATCACTGACGGTAGTTATCAAACGTGGAGTTTGCCCGACGGTGCGATTTTTCGCTTGGGAAAAGGACGCATTCGTGGCTCCGACAGATCTGTGGCATATTCGCCCGATGGTCGAAGTCTCGCTGTGGCGAGTAGCATTGGTATCTATATTTACGATGTGGCGACATATCGTGAACTCGCGCTATTCACCGGGCATACGAGTTGGGTCGAATCTGTGTCGTTTTCACCCGATGGCACAATGCTTGCTTCCGGATCTGCTGATAGAACGGTTAAGCTGTGGGATATCGCGACGCGAACAAATATCGCTACCTTTGAAGGGCATACAGATAGACTTGAATCTGTGTCGTTTTCGCCGGATGGCAAAATACTGGCTTCTGGAGCTCGGGATAATACGATCAAGCTGTGGAATGTTGAGACAGGGGAAGATATCGTCACTCTTGAAGGACATACGAATCATGTCTATTCTGTATCATTTTCGCCCGATGGCAAAATCCTCGCTTCCGGGTCAGAAGATGATACGGTCAGGCTGTGGGACGTTGAAACCAGAGAAAATATCTCCACCTTTGATGTGCTTACAGCGAGAGTCTGGTCTGTAGCGTTTTCGCCTGATGGCACAACGCTGGCTGCAGGATCATGGAATGAGGTCACGCTGTGGGATGTTGCGATGCGGACAAATATCGCCACGTTTGAGACGCATCAGGCCCAGTCTGTAGCGTTTTCACCTGACGGTCGAAGCCTTGCTGCGGCAAGTAGCACTGGTATTTATCTTTACGATGTGGCGACCTTTCGCGAACTTGCGCTATTCACCGGAGATACCTATTGGGTCAAGTCTGTGGTTTTCTCCCCCGACGGATCAACACTTGTTTCCACCTTACAGGATAATAGGGTCAAGCTGTGGGATGTTGCAACACACAATATCACGATACTAAGGCATACATCTGAGGTAGAGTCTGTTGCATTTTCACCTGATGGCACAACGCTTATCTGGGGAACGAGAGACTACAGAGTCACGCTGTGGGATGTTGTGAGTGGAGAACATATCACCGCACTCAAAGGGAATGTGGGTTTTGATTCGATCTCATCCGATGGGACGACTCTTGCTTTGGGAACTGGGCACGAGATTTGGCTATGGGACCTTGCGACAGGAGAAAATATCGCCATGCTTAAAGGCCACAGGTCTCCGGTCCTTGATGTGTTGTTTTCACCCGACGGGACGACCCTTGCTTCCGGGGCCTGGAATGGTTCGGTCAAGTTGTGGGATGTTGTCACAGGAGAAAATATTGCCACCCTTGAAGGGCACACATCTAGGGTCAGTTCTGTGTCGTTTTCGCCCGATGGCACAATGCTCGCTTCTGGGTCAGACGATGATACGGTCAAGTTATGGGATGTTGTCACAGGAGAAAATATCGCTACCTTTGAGGACCATACAGCTGGGGTCAATTCTGTTGCGTATTCACCCGATGGGACAATACTTGCCTCGGGGTCACTGCGTGAGGTCAAACTGTGGGATATTGAGACAAAAAAAAATATCGCCACTTTTGAGGCGCATAATTTGGGCTATTCTGTGGTGTTCTCTCCCGATGGTACGATCCTCGCATCTGGATCAGCGAATGGTTCGGTTCTACTGTGGGATATATCAACCGGACAGTCTGTCGCTACCTTTAAAGGGCATAGGGAGGAGATCAGTTCTATAGCGTTTTCACCCGAAGGTACAAAGCTCGCTTCCGGGTCAGAGGATGGCACAGCCCTGCTATGGGATGTGTCGGAGTATGTAACGCCTGTGGTCAATATTCCCGATGCCAACCTTCAAGTGGTGATTCGGAGTGCGCTGGGCAAATCGCGTTTTTCACCTATTACTACCACTGACATGGCGAGTTTGACAACTCTTGATGCGAGCAACCGCAATATCCGAGATCTGACAGGACTGGAGTCTGCAACCAGTCTGACAGAATTGAATCTTAGGGATAATCCGCTGAGTTCGCCATCCCTCAACACGCATATTCCAGCCCTGCAAGAGAGAGGTGTCGAGGTCTTGTTTGACAGACATACGACGCTTGTGAAAATCTCAGAGAGTGAACAGGTAGGCGTGCCCGGTGCGGTGTTGGAGACGCCTCTGGTCGTTGAAGTGCGAGATCAGGATGGGAATGTGCTCGCAGGTGCGCCAGTCGCGTTTGTAGTTACAGCAGGGGATGGGGCGCTTAGTGTAGAGACCACTGTGACGGATTCGAGCGGTCGAGCATCGAGTGTGTTGACGCTTGGTAACAGTTTGGAGCCAATCGTTGTTTCGGTCATGGTTATAGGGATTGAGCAGCCGGTGACGTTTTTGATAGAGTCTATGGCTACGCCTGATTTTGATGGAGATGGAACTGTTGATTTTGCCGATTTTTTGCTTTTTGTAGAGCAGTTCGGGTTCAGTGAGGACGACGCGGGTTATGAAACGCGGTTTGATCTGGATGGGGATGGCATGATTGGATTTGGGGATTTTCTGATTTTTGCCAATGCCTTTGGCAAAGTCGTATCATCCAATTGACTGTACAGATGAGGTGATTTCATGAAGATATTTTGCATAATGCTCAGGATGAGCGTGTACTTGTTTGCATTGCTCTGTTTTGTATCTGTTGGATATACTGATCAGCCATCCGCAAACCGTATCGCTTCCTTTGAAGGGCATACGGATAGGGTCTATTCTGTGGCGTTTTCGCCCGATGGAAAAATGCTCGCTTCCGGGTCAAGAGATAACACCATTAGATTATGGGATGTTGCGATGAAGACAAATATCGCCATCCTTGAAGGGCACACGAGCTATGTTTATTCTGTATCGTTTTCGCCCGATGGAAAAATGCTCGCTTCCGGGTCACGATCAAGGAATAATTCGATCAAACTATGGGATGTTGAGACAAGGCAACATATCGCTGACCTTGATGGACATGATTGGGGGGTCCGTTCTGTATCGTTTTCTCCCGATGGGACGATGCTTGCTTCCGGGGCAGGGGATAACACGGTTAAGCTGTGGGATGTTGTGTCAAGAGAAAATATCGCTACCTTTGAGGGACATACACATAATGTAAATTCTGTGGCGTTTTCACCTGACGGCGCAACGCTCGCTTCTGGGTCTTCTGATAATACGGTCAAGCTATGGGATGTTGCGACGAAGACGAATATCACGACTCTTGAAGGACATACATATACTGTAAATTCTGTGTCGTTTTCGCCTGATGGTAAAATGCTTGCTTCCGGGTCAGGAGATGACACACTCAAGCTGTGGGATGTTGCTACCGGACAACATATCGCCACCCTTGAAGGACATATTAGTGATGTTGCTTCTGTGTCATTTTCGCCCGATGGAAAGATTCTCGCCTCGGGAGCAGCGAATGGCACACTCAAGCTGTGGGATGTTGCTACTGGACGACATATTGCTGACCTTCCGCGCAGTGGTTGGATTCGTTCTGTATCGTTTTCGCCCGATGGTACGATGCTCGTTTTCAGTTCAGGGGATGGGGATGGCCTGGTCGAACTGTGGGGTACATCTACATGGGTGCAGCTTGAAACACCTACTATATCAATTACTGACGGTAGTTATCAAACGTGGGGTTTGCCCAAAGGGGCTAAAGCGCGTCTGGGTAAAGGCGTAATAACCGGTATGACATATTCACCCGATGGCTCTCAACTCGTAGTGGCGAGTGGCATGGATATAGGTATTTGGATCTATAATGCCCATACTGGTGCCGAAATTGTCCTGCTCAAGGGGCGTTCGATTAGCCCTTTTTCCACGAGATTTTCTTCTCCGGTGTTTTCCCCGGATGGTAGCACGCTCGCCAGTGGGGGTTTTAGAGGGATTTGGTTGTGGGATGCTGCCACTGGACAACAGAAAGCAATATTTGAAGGACATAGGAGTTCTGTAGTTTCCGTGGCGTTTTCCCCGGATTGTGGCACGCTTGCCAGTGGGGGTAATGACAGGACGATTCGGTTGTGGGATGTTGCCACTGGAGAACATAAGGCGACGCTTGAAGGACATACGAGTTCTGTGGCTTCTGTGGCGTTTTCCCCGGATGGCGGTACGCTTGCCAGTGGGAGTAGAGACGGGACAGTTCGGTTGTGGGATGCTGCCACCGGAGAACATAAGGCGACGCTTACAGATCATACATCACGGGTTTATGCTATTGCATTTTCCCCGGATGGTGGCACGCTTGCCAGTGGGAGTAGAGACGGGACAGTTCGATTGTGGGATGCTGCCACCGGGCAACTCAAGCAGACACTTGAGACGCATGAGATTTATGTCTATTCCCTGGCGTTTTCCCCGGATGGCGACATATTTGTTTGTGGGACTGAAACCGGAGTTGTCCTATTGTGGGATGCCGTTACCTGGCAACGCGAGAAGCTATTTGATGAGCGTACAACGAGGTTTAGTTCCGTGGCGTTCATAGCGTTTTCCCCGGATGGTGGCACGCTTGCCAGTGGGAGTGATGACGGGGCTGTTCGGTTTTGGGATGCTGCCACTGGACAACTCAAGCAGACACTTGAGCATTGGAGTTCTGTCAGATCCGTGGCATTTTCTCCGGATGGTGGCACGCTTGCCAGTGGGGATAGGGGCAGTACGATTCGAGTATGGGATATTGTTACCGGTCAACTCATAGAGACACTTGGCGACGTGCCTGTAGGCGGAGATGAGATACCTTTTCGTTCCGTGGCATTTTCCCCAGATGGTAGTACATTAGCCAGTGGGAGCAATGATGGGACAGTACATTTGTGGAATGCCGTTACCTGGCAACGCAGGGCGACTCATAGATGGCCTAGATCGGCGATTAGATCGGTGGCGTTTTCCCCGGATGGTAGCACGCTTGCCAGTGGAAGTGGAAGTGGCGCAATTCGGTTTCTGGATGCTATCACTGGCCGCGATACGGCGAACCCTATATGGTTTCCATCAGGGGTTAATTCTGTAGCATTTTCCCCGGACGACAGCACGCTTGCCAGTGGGCATGAAGACGGGACAATACAATTGTGGGACGTTGTCACTCGCCGACAAAAAAAGACTCTTACAGGACATGAGGACGATGTCGATTCTGTGGTATTTTCCCTCGATGGTGGCATGCTTGCCAGTGGTAGTGATGACAGAACGATTCGGTTATGGGATGTTGTTACTGGCCAACTCAAAAGGACTCTTAGACATGGCATTTCTGTTAGTACCGTAGCGTTTTCACCGGATGGTAGTACTCTTGCCAGTGGTGGTCCTAATTCAGTGGAGATTCGGTTGTGGGATGTTGTCACTGGTCAACCCATAACAACTCTTGAGGGACATAGCGGTGTTATCAGTTCTGTGATGTTTTCACCGGATGGTAGCACCCTTGCCAGTGGAAGTTGGGACCACACAGTTCTGCTGTGGGATATGTCTCCATACATCATGCCTCAACTACCTACTCCTGATTTTGATGGCGATGGTGCTGTTGGTTTTGCCGATTTTTTGCTTTTTGTAGCACAGTTCGGGGTCAGTGAGGACGACGAGGGTTATGAAACGCGGTTTGATCTGGATGGCGATGGCATGATTGGATTTGGAGATTTTCTGATTTTTGCCAATGCTTTTGGTAAAGTCATGTCATCAAATTGACAATGTTGAAGGAGAACATCGTGAAACCAATCGTTTTTATCACCATAGCCCTTTTGATCAACGCGATAGCCCCCATCCTTGTACACGCCGCAACACTCTTGCAAGGAGCACGGGTCAATGCCAATACGCTTGTTCGAGACACTTATGTGCAAGTCACCTATAGCGACCACAGTGGTGAGCAGGAAGTTGTGAAGGGATGGGTTGGTGCGATTGAAGACAGCACGTTCACCATTGGCAGTGGAGACATTAGAAATAGAACGGTCATCGCCTATGACAACGTCATAAGCCTTGTCACAGTCATTGCAAAACCTACTCCCATTGTAACACCTGCTTCAGGTATCACACACCACATAGGGATGATGGATCCCTACAGTCGGATCGCCATAAAGGTGGGTGGTGGGTTTGTGGTAGGCATCCCTTTAGCACGCCTGGGTTTGGATACAGGATCCAGTTATAGCAAGAAGTTAATAGGTTTTATGGCTGGCTATACACTCGGCGTGGCGGTCGGTGTGAGCATGGTGGATCCTTACGATCAGTTTGCGAGTTCGTTTGTGGGCTCTTTTATAGGAGCCAGCGCAGGTATGGGGCTGATCTCTGTTGATGTTGGTTTAGCGGCGAAGGCCATTGTATTTTTTCCAATTATCGGTGCGGCAATCGGCTCTGAGTTGTCGCGCAGACCGCCTGAAGCGAGCTATTTTTCTGTCGGTCTTGCACCTGACCGCGAGGGCAATTTGTCGGCGGTGGCTACGTTGCGGTTTTAAATGGTTCCCAAAATCTGCTCAAACAGATGGGGTGGTTTCATGAGAATAGATTGCAATATTGAGGTTGGCGAAGAATAAGTCCGTACACAAAAAAGGCGACTCTGATGGTCGCCTAAGAATAATGCCTTAGTATCTCGTTACACACGCTGCTTGGCGGGGCGTGCAGGTACGCCCATCAACATGCCTTCTGCACTGATGTCTTCATCAATATCCGGCCAATGAACGCCCTGACCATCGCCGATAAATTCATAGTTTTCGCATTGAGCAGGCGTTGCATCTGCAAGTCGCCAGGACCAAACGAGTGGTACACTGATTGTTCGGCCATCCACCAAATCCGCGATGATCAATTCCTCAGTTATCTTGATGGCTTCGATGCGAGGTTCGGTATTATTCACAGTGTTCACGCCATGCCTCCAAAATTATCACGTAGTTCGAGTGGAGCAATTGAACACCGATGGCTCTTCTCAAGACATAGACGTTGCCGATGTCTAATCCTCCGGTAGGCTACTCTGAAAAATCGCCATTTTTCCTTTCGCTGTAAGGCGGTATTTCTGATTTGGGCTCCTCGGCGATTCGGGCTGTGTCATTTCAACAAGCCCTGTTGTCATAACGGGTTGCATATAGTTGTAAAAAAACGTGGGGCGGTGATGTAATCCAAGTGCTTTCATTACCTCGCGTGCGCTCAAGGGTTCATTTTTTAAGCAGTTCAGAATGCGTTTTGCTTGTTCGGTTACTTGTTCGGTTACTTGTTCGGTTACTTGTTCGGTTACTTGTTCAGGCTCCTTGTGAACCGCGATGTTCTCAAGTAAGGGTACGGTAACACGCATCCGCATACCGATTTCCTCAATACGCAACTCCGACAGCCCCAGTGCTTCAGCCTCGCGAAAGATGCGGGGAATGCCGCTGCCCCATTGTTCAATCAGATTCAGTTCGCGAAAGATGCGTGCAATGACATGGTTGCGAATTTTAGAGATACCCTGGCGAATATCGTCAAAGGTCAAACCCGGCAGCAATATGCCGGGATTTTCGACCTCTATTCGGTCATCAAAAAAAGCGACCCGAATGGGTGTTCCCTTTTGTGAATAGTCAGCGTGAACAAGCGCGTTAATGACCACTTCGCGCAAAATTCCAAGGGGAATATTCCAGGTGTCTTTGCGCCGGACTTCGGAGAAATCAGCACCGCGCATGGCGTGCTTTTTGAGAAATAACATGATGCTTTCCACGGCCAGGGGCAACGGATCGTGCAGTTCTATATGATCAAAGATATCCGCTTTGTCCCGACCAATGAAACGTCCGCATTGTACCCAGGCATCGGAGAAATGTCTTTCCCGCTCTTTTCCGACGAGCAAAATCGCGCCTTTTGTCGGCACCTGTCGCCCCTGCTCATTCGTCAATAGCCTCAGAGTGTGCAATTCCCATTCGCCAAAGTCGCGCTGATCCTGAAATAGATTTTCCAGTACCCTCAAGTCCAGATCATCAACCGATAACTCGGGCATCGGGAGTTCATCAAAAGCAATCCCTTCTACTGAGCGGCCCAACTCGGCGATCAATTCCCTATCTGCCACACGATTGGTGGAGCCTAAACGGACATAGACACCGCGATCAGGGCCTTCGGCTTCCAAATAGTGTGGACGGACTCCGCTCAGAAAAACTTCTACTACAAGCAGAGTTTTACCATCAACTGTCGTCATTTCGACATTGGGAACCAAACGCGGTCTGATCGAGTCGGCGATCAAACTACAAAGCCGTTCCTCTTCATCAAGCGGATTTTCTACCCCTACAGGCAAACGAGATATATCATCCACACCGATGATTATCCGCCCACCCGCTGTATTTGCAAATGCCACCAGAGTTTTCAGCAGATTTTTTGGTGAAGATAAGTCCCGCTTAAATTCCAGCGTCTTACCTTCCTCCTGCTTGATATGATCAGCAACTGCCATCGGTTCATGGCCTCCCAATAAGTTCACAAATCACATCTATCTGTATAATTCTGTATTATTGAAAATAGTAATCACCAGTAAATATATCTAAACCCAATTAAAAAGTAAACGAACCATACTTTAAGAACCTGAATCATTACTAATTTTTTTTCGATCCTGAACCCAACACCCGGAATCCATATCGCTGAAATACCGCAGCCGCTGTGTCTGATTGAAAGAATTGCATGGCGGCTTCGATTGTTGGTGTGTGTCGTCCTTTTACGATGGCGATTGGATAGACAATGGGCGTGTGCAATAGGGAATCGGGGAGTGTGGCGATTACTGCGATGCCATCGCTGATTGTCGCGTCTGTGGCATAGACAATGCCCGCTGCACATTCTCCTCGAGCGACCAGTGTGAGTGCGCCGCGCACATCCATTGCCGGGGCGATGCGGTTTTTGAGCAATGTCCACCAGCCCAATTTTTTTAGGGCTTCTACGGCGTAGATACCCGCAGGTACATGAGATGGGTCGCCCAGGGCTAATTGTCCTTCGAATGCGCTGGGGAAGTCAAAGTCCGCGTGGGGTTTGATATTGAATTTTTCATTTTTGGGGGAGATGATTACGAGCGCGTTGCCCAATAGGTTGATTCGGGTATTGGGTTCGAGCAATTTTTCTCTCGCTAAAAAATCCATCCATTTTATATTTGCCGATAGATATATGTCCGCAGGCGCGCCCTGGGCTATTTGTTTGGCGAGGATCGAAGAACCGGCAAAAGACAGTCGCAGCGGTATGCCCTGTTTTTCTGCGGTTTTGGAGAGGTCTTGCAAGGCACTCGTCAAGCTGGCAGCCGCATATACGGTCACGGGTTCGGCAAAGGCGATTCCGCGCGTTGAGAGGCAGGTTGTTATGAAGATGTAGATGAACAGTTTTTTCATGGGATAAGGAGAATAGAATGTCCGATTTTTGGGTTCAAGATGGCGAGACGATGTTGTTTATTGGCGATAGTATTACGGATTGTGGCCGGCGGGCGGCTGAGGCACCGCTGGGCAATGGGTATGTGCGGGCGTTTACAGAGATTGTGACCGCGCAGTTTCCCGAGCGAAATATTACTTATATCAATAGAGGAATAGGCGGTAATCGCGTGACGCATTTGCACGAGCGCTGGCGAGAAGATGTGATCGAGCACGCGCCGGATAAGTTGTCGATTAAGATCGGGATTAACGATTTGCACAGCCTTTTGCGACAGGCGGAAGATGCGGTTCCGCCCGCGCGATTTGAAGCGTTGTACGATGCTATTCTGGATACGACGCAACGGGAGATTGGATGTCCAGTCGTGCTGATTACGCCTTTTTATATTTCAACAGATACATCCGGACAGACGTTCCAGAGCGAGGTTATGGCGTTGATTCCGGAATATATCGGTATTGTGGAAAAGATGAGCGAAAAGTACGGGACAAAGCTGTTGCGGTTGCACGATCTCTTCCAGATGCATTTGAAATATAGAGGTTCAGAAACTTTTTGTCCAGAGCCTGTGCATCCCAATCGGACAGGGCATTTTATCATTGCAGATGCGTTGTTTAAGATGCTTTGTGAAGTGTGAAGTGAGAAGTGTGAAGTGAGAAATGATTCAATTGGAGGCATATCAATGGACAAGCTCAAAATTGCACATATCGGCACAGGGAATCGTGGGACAGGCGTGTACCTTCCGCTCATCGCCAAGTTGAAGGACGACCTTGAACTGGTCGCTGTTTGCGATGTAAGCGAAGATTCCGTCAAAGTGCAGGGCGCAAAGTATAGCGTTGCTGCATACACAGACACCGCTGAGATGCTGGAAAAAGAGAAGCCAGATATCTGCTCCATCGTAATTACCCCCAGTAATAATCATATCCCGGGGCTGGTGTGCTCTGAACATGGCGTGAGTTACTGCACCGAGACGCCGATCGACACGGACCTCGGCTGGTCGGACAAGATGATCGCGTCCGCAAAGCAGCACGAGACGAAGATTGAGGTCAACGAAAACTATTATCGCGCGCCATCGGAACGGATTAAACGCGAGATGATTCTGGCGGGTGTATTCGGCAAAATCAATGCTGCCTACAACGAATTTCGCGGACACGGGTATCACGGGGTCGGCTTGATTCGCAGTTATGTCGGTTTTGATAACGAACCCCTTCGCGTGTTCGGTTTGCGAAAGAGTTTCACAGTGCAGGAGCACGTCTGGCGGCAAGGTCAGCCGACGCGCGACTCAGAGGATTGGCAGCAAGGCGTCATCGAATTTGCCGATGGCGCAGTCGGGGTATTCAATTTCAGCAGTTTGTCTTACGGTTCGCCACTTCGCGGTTTCAACGGCACGAAGTTCTACGCCGAGCGTGGGATGTGTTTCCGCGATGAAGCGGTTATTCTGAACGACTCCGCCGATGGGCAACGCAAAATCACGGTTGCCCGAAAAACCAACGATGTCGATGGGTTTGAGACCCTCGCCGCACTCGTGGCGGATACAACGCCGGAAGTGGTGTGGGAAAATCCGTTGCAAAATTATCCGCTCAGTGATGGCGAAATTACCGTGGCGTCAGAGTTGATGAGTATCGCAAATGCCGTTCGCAACGATACCGAGCCAGAATATGGGGCTTACAACGGTCGTAAGGACCGGGAGATTGACGTGGCGATGGCGAAATCGTGGGCAAATGATGGTGAACCTGTGACGTTCCCATTTGAATACGAGCGGCGGTGAGAAGTGAGAAGTGTGAAGTGTGAAGTGAAAGGCACCCCCTCTCACCTTTTGTATCTTAAAAAACGGGCGACCACGAACGGTTTACAATGAGTCCCGACCCCGTTCACGGATCACCCCTACGTTCTATCCCTTCGTGTTTCTTCGTGCCCTTCGTGGATTTCACCTCTTACGTCTTTAGCCTTTTCAACCGCTCTGCTGCTTCGCTCAAGCTATTGAGGGTGCGGCAGAAGGCAAATCGCAAGTACCGGTCGCCTTCGTTGCCCGTTGCGTAGAAGTTGTCGCCGGGTACGGGGGTGGCGCCGATTTCCCGGGTCATGTACAGGGCGGCGTCGGTTGCGTTCATGTCGCATAAGGTGGGGATGGAGCGGTAATCGGCAAAGAGGTAGTAGGAGCCGTCGGGTGGGGTGATTTTGAATCCGGTGGATTGGAGTGCGTTGAGGAGCAGGTTGCGTTTTTGTAAGAATGGTTTGTGAATATTTTTGAAGATGGCGTCGGGCAACCGCAACAGGTGCTCGGCGCCTTTTTGCAATGGGGTGGGGGCTTGTACGACGAGGGTGTCGTGTATGGCGCGAATCCGTGGGGTGTGTTGTTCGGGCGATATGACCCAGCCGACGCGCCAGCCGCTGGCGTTGGCGGTTTTGGTGATGGCGTTGATGACAATGGTGCGCTCGGCCATGCCGGCGAGTGTTGCGGGGCAAGTGTGAACGCAATCGCCGTAGAGGATGTGTTCGTAGATTTCGTCGGTGATTAAAAATAGATCGTGTTTGCAGCATAGGTCTGCGATGAAGGCGAGTTCTGCTTCGGAGAAGACTTTGCCCGTGGGATTGTGTGGCGTGTTGAGGATGAGTGCGCGCGCGCGTTTTGCCGCGGTAGCCCATTCGTCTTTGTCGATTGCCCAGCCATCGCTTTTTTCATGCAGGGTGACATATTCGCAATGCAGCCCGAAAAGGCTGGCCTGGTTGGGATACATTTCGTGAAAGGGTTGTAAGACGATGACGCTGTCGCCGGGATTGCACAGGGCGCGAAGTGTTGAGGAGAGGCCTTCGGTCGCGCCTGCGGTGACCGTGATTTGCGTTTCGGGGTTGGGGCGAAAGGCGTAGAATCGCCGGGTGTAGTCTGCAATGGCTTCCCGAAGTTCGGGCAGTCCGTAGGGGAAGGAATACTGGTTGTAGCGGTCGTATTCGGGTTGGAGGATGGCGCAGAGGTCTTTGAGAGAGCGGTTGTGGTGGTCATTCCCCTCGTTGCGCGAGAGAAGATCGCGGAGAGTGAGAGTGTGCAATTGTTCCGCACCTTCATCTGAGCCACCCAGTATGGCGGCGATGCCCGCCCAGGCGAGGTCGTAGAGTACGGGTTCGTCTGTGATCCCTTGAGAGAGATTTATGGCATTATACTCAAGGGATAGGCGGGTCATGCGCCGGATGACGGATTCTTGTGGGGCAGAGAACATGAGAAGTGTGAAGTGTGAAGTGTGAAGTGAGAGAAGCACCAACCAGCCCCCAGCCCCTCGTCTCTCTTTTAAGCTACACGACGTGAGCCGACCACCCAATTCTTAATTCTTAATTCTCAATTCTTAATCCCAATTTCTGCTCCCATGTTTTTATGTATTCTTCGGGCGATAGCTCGCTGTCCGTTGCGCTTTGGTGTTTGTCGTACATGTCTTCTGCTTGTGCTGCGATGACCTCTGGATCTTCGGGGATTTCGCCCTGGTCGCCATAAGTTTCGATCCAGTTGTCGAGGCGTGTGCGAAGGTCGTTGAGCGCGTTCTGATGGTCTGGAGACCCTGCGAGATTTTCGACTTCGTGGGGATCGGCTTGCAGGTCGTAGAGTTCTTCGTAGGGGCGATAGGGTGCGAGGAATTTTGCCTGTGCTTCGGTGAGTTTGCCTTCTTTGCCGAGCAGGGGCAGGAGTGTCCAGAGGGGGTATTGCTGGTATTTGTAGCGATTGAATTGCATGTAGGGGCGGTCGGGGTGATAGTTGCGTATGTATTTGTAGTTTTTGGTGCGCACGCAGCGGATGCGATCTACTGTGCCGTCACAGCGGTCGCGGGCAGAGACGATTTCGGTGCGGGATTTTGCATCGGGACCGAGGAAGATATTGCCCTCCATTTCCGGGGGGATGTCTAAACCCGCGAGCGAGAGCGAGGTGGGCGCAAGGTCTATGCCGCTGACGAGTTCGTCGCTTACGACGCCTGCGTCGATATGCCCGGGCCAGCGCACAATGCAGGGTATGCGAATGCCGCCGTCGTACAGGAATTGTTTGTCGCGGATATGCGCACGTCCGTGATCGGCGATGAGGAAGACGATGGTGTTGTCGGCTACGCCTTCGTCTTCGAGGCGCTGGAGCACCTGTCCGACTTTGCGGTCAAAGACCTGAGCGCTTTCGAGATACATGGCCCAATCTTTTCTGATGAGGGGATGATCGGGATAATAAGGCGGAATTTCTACGGCGTCGGGATCAACGGGGTTTTGCGGGTCGGGCGTGAAGTTGCGATGGGTGTCTGTGATGTTGTTCTGGGCGTAAAAGGGCTGGCCCTCTGCGCGTTGGGTCCAGTCGATGCCGTCAAAGACGCCATTGCGCTGGAAGTTGAAGTCGGTTTTGCCGGGTTTGTCAAAGGGCGGTCCCGGGCTGTTGCAGGTGTAATATCCCGCATCGCGGAAGTAGTCGGTGATGAGGCGAATGTGTTCGGGCAATGGGGTGTCGCGTTTGCTGCGGTGGTTGTGCGCGCCAAAGCTGGTTTGATAGCGGCCGGTGATGATGGCTGATCTGCTCGGGGAACACACCGGGCAGGTGACAAATACATTTGTAAATAGCGTGCCTTCCGAGGCGAATTTGTCGATGTTGGGGGTTTGCACGGCTGGCGTGCCATAGCAGGCCAGGTCGGGATAGAGGTCTTCGCCGTAGATCCAGAGGATGTTGGGTTTATCGGGCATGGTGAGAGGTCTTTCTATGTTGGATGGTAAGATTAGTCTGATTCGTCCAGATTATCGCGCGCCGCACGCTTGCAAGGATGCCTGCATGTGTCCGCGGGTTTCCGCGCCGATGATGCAACATTGTTCCAGGCTGTGTCCCTGTGCTCTTGTGCCGATGACTTCGAGGTTGACCGGTCCGTCATAACCGTTTTCGTGCAGGACGCGGATATAACCGACGAGATCGATGTCGCCTCGGCCATTGGCCTGGTTTTCGGGGTCGCCTGGTCCGCGTTCGCGGCCTTTGCAGTCGCGGATGTGGACGTGTTTGACGCGCGAGACGACGGCTGCGATGGCTTCAACTGGATTTTCGTTTGCGCGGTGGATGTGCGAGGGGTCCATGTCAATGCCAAAGGCGGGGGATGAGATAGCTTCCATCGCCCGCAGGGTGGTCGGGGTGTTGTAGATGGCTGCCCCCACATGGGCTTTGACGCAGAGGGTTACGCCGTATTTTTCAGCCATGTCGGCGAGGCTGCCGAGGGAGTCGATGCTTTGTTGGAAGGTTTCTTCGTCATCTGATTTTCCACCCGGACCGCAATTGACGACGGGGATACCGGCTTCGTTTGCAGCTTGAAATGCTTTTTCCATCATGTTGGGATCTTGTCTGGGTTGTTCCATGGCGAGGAGTTCGAGGCCGTATTCACGTCCCAGACGCCTGGCTTCTCGGGCTGTTTCGCGCCAGTTATCGAGAACGAGATGCTGGCTCATGCCGCCAATTGCCGCGACTTCTATGCCGTCGTATCCCGCCATGGCCGTGTACTTAAAAGCGGTTTCCATGTCCCATGCGCCAAAAAGAACAGAGTTGAGTCCGAGTTTCATGTTTCCTCCTGTAAGGGGTTTATTGATTATTATGATTGCATCGCAGGTAGATCCGTGCGTGCCCCGCGTACGTCTATCGCTTCTCTGGAGAGCCGAGCCTGGGGTGCTTCGCCATTTAAGATTCGCTCAAAATCATCGCCGATTACTTCGGCGACTTGCAAGTTTGCATCTCGCGTGCGCCCGGCAATGTGGGGTGTGTGGACGACATTGACCCGGTTGCGCAATAGATCGTCTGTAGGTACTGGCTCGTTGTCATATACGTCAAATGCGCCGGCGAGCTCATTGGCGATAATGCGTTCCCGCAATGCGTCCATATCGACGGCATGTGCGCGCGTGGTTATTACGACCAGGCTGCCTTTGTGCAACCGATAAATGCGTTCCCGCGATAGGATTTTTCTGGCAGAAGGCGTTGGCGGTATGGTGACAACGACTATCTCACATTCATCTACGAGGGTGTCCATTTCCACACCTTCTATGCCCAGTTCATCCAATCGCGATTTTGGAATAAATGGATCGTAGCCCAGCACGCGCGAGCCGAGCGCGTTGCACCACGATGCCATCCGTCCGCCGATTTGTCCCAGTCCCATGACACCGACGGTTTTGGTTCCCAATGTGCCGTTGACGAAATCTGGATTGTCACAAAATTGTACGTATTCAAAATTCCACAGGCGTTCCCCCGATGCCATGCGTTTGTGCCATTGTGGTATCATGCGCAGGGCATTTAATGTCAGCGCGAGCGTGATTTCTGCGACAGACGCCGCCCACGCGCGCGTGCCATCAATGATGGGGATATCGCGTTCAAACATGCCATCGACAGGAAGAGAGCGATGGCCCCAATTATCCAGGACTCCTCCCACTGCTTTTAATTCGGGTGCTCGGGTCAAGCACGCTTCTGTCAACTGTCCGCCGAATAACGCGATGGCGGATATATGCGACAAATCCGTCAGTTCTCCAAGTGGTGCGCCGCGTTCCACCTGTACCACGCGCACTTCATCTATTTCATTTAGCCGCGCCATCAGTGCCTCTGGTACAAATGGCCACGATCGTTCCAGATTTTCTGTCCGAGCAAACAAAATCGCCATTATTCGTCCTTTCTATTGATTATCAAAAATAACGTCATTATTGTTTTTTATAAATGGAAAGATAATGCGTCTTGCCTGGACAAACAAGACCCAAAAAATGCGGATGCATTGTGTGTGGGAAGGGGGCGGGTTGAGACTGCAAGCGGGTTCGCCCTGTGCTGGACGAACCCGCGGTTTTCACAGGCTAAGGCGTGAGCATCAGGGCGATGCCCTGTGGATTAACCAATCCGGAGGTGATGAGGGCTTCGGGACTGGAGCCATCGAGGTTGGCACGCCAGATTTTACCGTTATTGACGTTGGCCGTGCCAGCATCTACCCAGTACATCTTTGGGGGATCGCTTGTGAGGTCCAGAGCAATGTCGCGCGGGGTGGTGGCCGGACCGCCGAGTGACTGCCCAGCGATTGTTCTGGTGAGGACGAGGTCTTCTGCTTCAGTGCCATCGAGGTTGGCACGCCGGATTCTATCCCTGACGATGTCCGTCCAGTACATCTTGCCCCCGGTCACATCCAGTGCAATGCCTCTTGGAACCCGCAAGAAGTTGTCGTAGGTGAGAAGGGTTTCGACATTGGAGCCATCGAGGTTGGCGCGCTGGATTTTATCGTTCTCCAGTGCGTTGGAGCCACCTGTGCCGGAGTCCGTCCAGTACATTTTTCCTCCGGCCACATCCAGGGCGATGCTCTGTGGATTGACCAATCCAGTGGTGACGAGGGCTTCGGGACTGGAGCCATCGAGATTGGCGCGCTGGATTTTACCTTCTTCGAGGTTGGCCGTGCCAGCATCTACCCAGTACATCTTTTGGGGATCGCTTGTCAGGTCCAGGGCAACATCGCGCGGGGTGGTGGCTGGACCGCCGAGTGACTGCCCGCCGAATGTTCTGGTGTTGATGATATCTTCCACGCCAGAGCCATCGAGGTTGGCACGGCGGATTCTATCCCTGGTGGCGTCTGTCCAGTATATCTTGCCCCCGGTCGCATCCAGAGTAATGCCCGTTGGAAGTCGCAAGAAGTTTTCGAAGGTGAGGAGGGTTTCAACATTGGAGCCATCGAGGTTGGCACTCTGGATTTTATCATCCTGCATGGGAGTGGGGGCACCCGTGCCGGAGTCTGTCCAGTATATCTTGCCCATAGCCTTAGGCGCTTCTTTGCCAAAGCTCCCGGCGAATATCAGAAAATCGCCAAATCCGACCTCGCCATCGCCATCCAGATCGAATCGACTTTCATACCTCTCATCGCCCTGACGTGCTCCGAACTTGCTCACAAACTGCAAGAAGTCGGGAAAGTCGATAACGCCGCTTCCATCAAAGTCTGGATTACCGGATTGTAACTCAACACTGGACTGAAGCGGCTGAGTTAGCAGACCGATGGGTATGAGTGCAAGGATTAATAAACGCATGGTTTCCTTCCTTTTGTTGGAGTTTAAGGGTTCTTATTAGATCTCATAAGGCATGATAACATGAGAGGCATGGATTTGCCAACTAAAAATCCAGGATGCCCGAACTCGAGAAATTGTTTTAGATTCCCGTGCGTTCGGCTGTATATAAATTTTTTGACTTATGCGTTCTGTATGTTATCATGCATCAGATATAAACCACAACCCATCAGGAGATTTGACTATGAGTAGCAAAGTTGCAATTGTCACTGGCGCGGGCAGTGGGATTGGAAAATACACCACGCTTGCCTTTTTGGATGCGGGATATTTAGTTGCCCTGGCAGGACGACGCGAAGATCCCTTGAGAGCCACGGTGCGTGAAGCGGGTGTAGATGATTCAAAAACGCTCGTTGTGCCGACAGATGTCGGCGATCCCGCGTCTGTGGAAAATCTTTTTGCACGGACAAAAGAGAAATTTGGACGCCTGGATGTGCTTTTTAACAACGCGGGCGTGGGCGCGCCTGGCATCAATCTCGAAGACCTGACTTTTGAGCAATGGCAAACCGTGGTCAATACCAATTTAACGGGTGTCTTTCTGTGTATTCAGGAGGCATTTAAAATTATGAAAGACCAGACGCCCCGGGGTGGGAGGATCATCAATAATGGATCGATATCAGCGCATGTCCCCCGTCCAAATTCCGCGCCTTATACGGCGACCAAACACGCAGTGTCTGGTCTGACCAAATCCGCTTCGCTCGATGGGCGCAAATACGATATCGCCTGCGGGCAAATCGATATTGGCAATGCAGCGACCGATATGACCGAGCGCATGAAAGACGGTGTTCCGCAAGCCAATGGATCTACTCTGGTAGAACCTACGATGGATGTCAAGGGCGTCGCACAAGCCGTGCTCAATATGGCGAGCCTTCCGTTAGATGCAAATGTTCAATTTCTGACGATTATGGCGACCAAAATGCCTTATATTGGGCGCGGGTAAGATAGGTGACGAAAAAAAGACCGGACAAAGCGTCCGGTCTTTTTTTATTATGAGAGAGGGGTCACATCCCCAGCATGTATGAAAATTTCACGAGAACGGCTCGATTTCTTTCGCCCCATTCGCGCAGGACATCCCGGTTATCCAGGTTGTGATCGTAAGTCACATCAAAGCCCTGGTCATAGACAAAGTAAATATCACTGCCGGGGCGGAAGCGGTAATTCAGCAGTACGTTTACGCTGGCCTGTTCGCGGTCATTATTCCATTGGGCAAATAGTTTGACATAAAAGTCCGTAGAAAATGAATAGATCAAGCGGTTGCTCAATACCTGAATATTGAAGTTGCCCTGGGGCAAGCGCAGCCAATTGACTTCATAGTCGGTCTCAATTGAAAGTTTTCCAGAAGGCATGAAGGTATTTTCGAGTGAAAGTTTATATCGCTTGCCGGTGTAATAGTTGCCGATCTCAATGTCGAACTCGGGACGGACTTTCCGCGAGCGGCTCGGATAGGGACCGGTTCCGAATTTCGTAAAATTGTATGTGCCGTGTGGGATTATTATATCTGGTCGTTTTTTAGATGGCTTGAACGTGCGTTCGACCACGTCGTGCGTTCGCGCAAATTCGACTCGGTACCAGTCTCCGGCATTGAATCGCGTGTAAGTAGATACCTGCAAATCCCAGAATTTGACTTTGTTCAGGGGGTCACTGGGGTCTGTAATGAGCCGAAATCTCGGTCCCGTGGAAACATAGCGAATGAGATTCGTGTTGGCGGGTATTCGCGCTCTGACTCGCGCCTCGTATCGCCGAAGTCTCTTCAATCCAGCGCGGCGGTTGACAAACCCGGCTTTGGGTTGAAAATGCTCTCCAATATCGACGTATTTTATAGTGCTGGAATAAACACCCCCCGTATAAGTACCCTCTAAAAATCCCGCAGCCCCTGTTTGCGCGCCTTCAGCAGAATCCCAGGTTTGCGCGTAAAATCCCTGAAAATTGAGGGCATTGGACGGCGAAAAACTGAAATCAAGCCCGGCAGCGCGGTTGTATTGGTCCCAACCTGCACCCGGAACAGGGGTTTGTTTGTTCACGACAATCGCACCGATATTTGATCGCCCCAGCACATCGTGTTTCAAGCGCAACACCGAAAAATTGCTGCGCTGGACAAATGTATCGTCCTGAAGCGTTTTGGAATCCGTCAATACATTCAATGCGCCAATACTCGTTTTGCCGGCTTTGCCCGCCAGTTTGCTGCCCAAAAGAATGGGTACGGGTTCCCCAGATTCCAGGCCGATGCGGCGGCTGTAGAACAAAATCGTGGGCGGGCGGCTGTCCCCACCGCGTCTCGTGGCGGCTTCGCCAAAATCAAAGAGACTGGAGCCCTCCAGAAAAAATTCGCGCTTTTCGGGAAAGAATTGCGAGAATTGCGTCAGGTTCACTTCCTCTTGATCGCCTTCAACCTGGGCAAAATCTGTATTATAAGACAGGTCCAGCACCATATTGGGTGTGAGGCCATACCGCACATCTACACCGGATTCAAAAGTACTTTGTGCAGATGGGTCCTCCGCACGCAAATCTTTTAGCGCGCCGGGCAATACATAGGGTTTGATCTGAAATACACGGCGGGTTTTTAAGGATTTTATCCCCCTGAGTTCTGCGAGGTCTGTTGTGCGATAGCGCTGCGTTGGAGACGTTGATCTTTGCCCCACCATCAATGCTGTCGATTCGGTTTTGCGGGCAATAAATCGCGCGAGGTTGATACCCCATACCGCATCTTCTTCTTCCTTAAAGCGCAGTTGATCGAATGGAATCGCGACCTCAACTGACCATCCTTTGTCGTCCCGGTGCCCTTTGGCTTCCCAGATACAATCCCAATCATCGTTGTAGGTGCGGCCTTCCCGCGATAGGATCAGATCGCGTTTTGCACCCAGGGAGTTGACGAAGAAGAATGCGCCGGTTTGGCGGTCATTATAAGTGTCCAGAAGAATTTGCACATTGTCATCGCCCCACAATTGCGAATCGCGCCGCATGTTATTTGCCACGATTTTGTCCGGTTCTGAATCAAAACATTCAAATCCGAAATAGATTTTTGTCTGGTCGTAAACAATACGGGCTGTTGTGCGTTCTGTGCTCGGCACCCAGTAGCCCGGGTCGCGCTGGACAAATCCCTCAATGGGTTTTGCATTTTGCCACGCAGCGTCGTCCAAACGTCCGTCCATTTTGGGACCTTTATCCACGCGGGTGGCATAAACAGCGCGCGGGGCATCGCCAGAAGTCTGTGTGGTGACAACGCGAATGCGATCCGATACTTTTACAAGTGAGCCGTTTTCTTCGACTACGCGAGCTACGAGCAAATCGTCGTCGAGTTTTTTGATGACATGAAGCGTTGACCCATTATCCACCTGTAATTGACTGCCCAGAGTTGCCGCCCCGTTGAGGCCAGATACATAAGCGAGATCGCCCGTGATTTCTTTCACAATGCCGGCTGTGTCTTCACTTTCAGCCGGCCGCGCGCAGATCGCTATACAGAAAAGCCCAAGCAAGCACGCTCTGATCATATTTTTGCTCCTGGATAGTGTTGGGAGCCGGTGGATAGTGGATAGCGGCTCCAAGTAAGAACTTACTTACTTATACATAATGTAACAAAAAATAAAATTTCCGCATCTTTTTTTGCAGGGGAGTAAGGAGGATTCAGTACATATTGTCTTTTGTTGTGATTGGACACCAGCGGGAGTTAAATAGGGTGTGGAATAATATATCTCGTGCAGCCGGTGTGCCGATCTGTTTCAGCAGATATGCAGCGTAAAAGCGGTTGTAGCGATTTTCGTCTTCGAGCATTGGTGCCAGCGATTCAACTGCTATATCGCCCGATTTACCACATTTTGCGAGGGTGAGGGCTGTGTTGCGGCGCACGCGATAGTCTTCACTAAATTGTATCACGTATCATCGTGCTCCTTGCCCCTTTCTTTTTCAGGCGGTATTCCCGGCAACTCTTTCTGCGGCGCAACATAGCGCACTGGCCTGGTCTGCTTCTCCAAGTCGCCTTTTTCGACGAATTGATCTATCCAAGCATTAGGCGTTTTCAACACATTAAGTGCGCTAACGATCTCTGGTTTTTTTCTTGGCTCCGCACAGAGATCTGTACAGATGCGTAGTACCAATAAATGCACCTTGTTATATAACTTTTTAGCATAATCCTCAGTGTCAGTAGTTGGATTCAAAGTATCCGAAGATGTTTCCGGTATTTCTTTTTGTAGTGCGACATAGCGCACATGACTATTCTGCTTCTCCAGGTAGCCTTCTTCGACGAGCCGCTTTATCCAGTTATCAGCAGTTTTTGTCGGCACATTCAGCGCGCTAACGATCTCCTGTTTTTGTCTTGGTTCTGCACAGATGCGTAGCACCAATGAGCGCACTGCGCCATATAATTCTTCAGCATAATCCTCAGTGTCAGTAGTTGGATTCAAAGCATCCGCAGATGTTTCCGGTATTTCTTTTTGTAGTGCGACATAGCGCACTGGCATGATTTGCTTCTTCAAGTCGCCTTCTTCGACGAACTGATCTATCCAAGTATTAGGCCTTTTCTTTAACACATTAAGTGCGCTAACGATTTCCTGTCTTTCTCTTGGTACTACACAGATGCGTAGCACCAGTGAACGTATCGCGCTATATAATTCCTCGGCGTAATCTTTGCTAGTCGGTTGCAAAGTATCCGAGAATATCTCCGATTGCGCCACTCCTTGATCTCGCTGGATCTGAAGTAGATCCTTGATGCCATCTACATTGGTCGGATTAGGCCAGGGCTTAGCTCCCATGCGTTTCAGTGCCTCAAGTCCTTTGGATGCTTTACCAGTCGAACGCACATACGGCACAGAGTAGTCTTTGGTCAATTGCTCATGGGCACCCGTCCAAGTTCCTCCTTTGTTCTCAGTAGCGTGTACGACTAGACCAGCATCTGCTAAGGCATAGATTACCTTATTTCGCTGCATTGCGTGACCCACATTGAATCCTATACTCGGATCATAAGGGGAGACCAGTAGTAGCCGTTTCTCTATGAGCAGGTTTCGATGTTCGCGATTCATGGCCGTTCGTTTGAGATCTCCCGTCAACACTCCAGTGACCTTTCCCCCCGCTTCCAAGGCCGCATTCATAGCTTCTCTGTCAACGCCTCGTGCAGCCCCTGAAACCACAGTGCATTGAGCTTCGGCGACTTGGCGAGCGATTTTTCGTGTGTAATCGAGCGATGACTGGTCCGCATTACGCGAGCCGACGATGGCCAGCCCACCCGTCGCGGCGATCCCTTTTTCGCCGCAGCCGTAAAGCAAGGCAGGCGCATTGCTCTTCAACCGTTTCTTGAGCATTGACGGATAATCTTCATCTGCGCGACTTACCACCCAAATGGCCTGCCTATGCCAGTCTTCGACAGCTTGGGCCAGTTCGAATCCTCTACCCAGCAGTGCCTTCAACCGAGTCTTATCAATAATCCAACCGCACTTATCAATCAGTTTATCTGCCCCCCGTTCCAGCAAGTCGGCTGGCTCCGCGTGAGCTTCGTGTAAACACTTGGCCAGTCCATGATATTCCCGATGGGTGAGCAATTTTACCTCGCGTTTGCTGCGTTTGACGATCAATGGGGCTGTCAGCAACAATATTGCTCGAGTGTTCGGTGAGAGAACCTCGTTCATTGGGTACCTCCTGCATAGGCCAGTGCAAGCGGAAATACCTCCCCGCTTCCGGACTTGCGGAGTTTATAGGTAGCGACCGTGAAGGTCCAACGTGAGTCCACCATGTCATCCACTAACAGAACAGGGCTAGAAAGTACCTTATGTCGGTTGACATCCAGCGAAGCAAAAGCGTTGCGTGCCTGCTTGTCGCTGTTTTCCATAGTTTTCTGTTCCGGCCGATTCTCTTTTGTCACAATTGCCTCAATAAACGGAAGCTGGAGTTCTGCTGCGAGACGCTGAGCAAAGTCATGCACTAATTTGGGATGGCGATGCGATGGAATGGCAGTCACCCACTTCGGGAAGGGATCGGGTTGCCACTCTTCCACCAGATGGATACATGCGGTTACAAGTTCGTCGGAGAAGTGATTATCTCGGTATTTTCCTTGGCGCACTAAGTAACCCCAACCAGCATCGCCCCAGACGCAGAGTGCCTTGCCAGGTTGCAATTGATGGCTGACGTCGATTGCGTTGCCGGGCGGCCACTGTCTTCTTGGTTCAATTGGCACGCTGGTACGGCGCAAGAATACGACCGCATCGCGGACCCGCTGTGGATCCACGAAAGTGGGCAAGTCCGGCAGATCCGGCGGTGTAAAGTTGCTTGGCTCACCATCCAGCGCATCGATCAGAAAGGCCATGTGACCAGAGGATAGTTCTACGTAATTCTGTATTTGGTCTTGCTCCACACGTCGCAGTTCTGTAAGCCGCTGCGCTCGCTCCCAGAATGACTCGCTTAGTGTCGCAGCGGTAAGTTGCCATTTTGTATCTAATTTCGCGATGGGGGACGGAGACTCTAAAGAAAGTAGTTGAATGGTTTTCTGTATGCAGCCATTGCTGAGGTTGACTTGGGGCGCAGCTTCGAGCTCGCGAAGCGACAGCCCTGCCGGTGCATCTTCCAATGCCCCGAGAACAATCTCGACTTGATCACGGGTCGGGAACGCGCTCTCAATGAAGTAGTCGGTGATCTCGGTCTCCTCTGTACCGCTCAACAGTATGCCGTATGCTTCATCAAGTGCTCGCCCTGCGCGCCCCACTTGCTGATAGTAGGCCACTACGGAACCCGGAGCCTGATAGTGAATGACAAAAGCCAAGTCTGGCTTATCGAAGCCCATTCCCAGCGCTGTTGTCGCCACCAGAGCCTTCACCTTATTGTCGAGTAATGCTTGCTCCAATTCCGGACGGCGGTCTCCAGTATTGCTCGTGTATGCCTCAACATTGATTCCTTGAGATTTGAGCCAGCGTGCTACCATCTCGGCGTCTCGAATTGTGAGCGTGTACACAATCCCGCTGCCGGGAAGTTCTGGTAGCTGTTCGGCCAGCCACGCGAGCCGTTCGGCTTGATCCGACAAGCGAATCGTTTGTAGAGCAAGTGATGGTCGAGCGAGATCTCCGAGGGAAATCTGCACATTCTGTCCGAGGATATCCCTCAAGTCCGCCATTACCCGATTGTTCGCCGTTGCGGTCGTCGCCAGCAATCGAAGATTGGGCGGGAGCACCTGGATAATGCGTTGGATCAGCCGATAGTGGGGTTCGCTGCAGCAATCTGATTCCGCATGAGTGACAGCAACGGGCTGACCAGCAGAGCGGGCCCCATCCCCGCCTCTCGCAACAGCTTCGTCGCGATGAAGTAAACAAAACTTTTCCCCCACCCGGTCTTCTGCACTACTAGCAACCGTCCCTCGCCCTGTACCACATGCCGGATGGCGTCTTCCTGACCAACTCGGAACTCTGCGCTTGGGTCTGCAACGCCTGCTCGAAGTAGTTCCAAAGCACGCGCGGATCCATGCCAATTGACCTGTGCCCTTCCTTCTACGTGTCTAATATTTCCCCCATCTTGTGCTAAAGCCTGTGCGGATCTTGCTCATTGGATTGGTGTGGCATTACCCGAAATATTACATCATTTATTTAATGTAAAAAAAAATAAAATTTCCGCATCATTTTTTAGAGGAGTGTAGGTAAGGTGGATGGTTGGGGAGCTAAAAGCTGATCGCTGAAAGCGAGTATCTGCTCGCCCAAACCGTCCAGTCCCCAGTCCCGCTCAGTACATATTGTCTTTTGTCGTGATGGGGCACCAGCGGGCATTGAATAGGGTGTGGAATAATATATCTCGCGCAGCAGGTGTGCCGATTTGCTGCAATACATAAGTAGCGTAAAAGCGGTTGTAGCGATTTTCGTCTCCGAGCATTGGTGCCAGCGATTCAACTGCTATATCGCCCGATTTACCACATTTTGCGAGGGTGAGGGCTGCGTTGCGGCGCACGCGATAGTCTTCATCGCCAAGTGCCTGTGTCAGATCTGAGATTAGTTCTGAGGAGAAATCGCCGATTGCGCCCAGGGCTTCGATCGCATTGCGGCGCACCCACCAGTGATGGTCATTCATCGCGATTTTCAAAGCGGGTTGAGATGCAATGGCGTTTGATCCCATACGGCCCAATATGTTGGCAGCAACCGCCCGTACCCACCAGTGATTGTCTGATAGTGTTTCTATCAGGGCCGGAACTGCGGGTGCTCCTATGGATGCGAGGGATAGAGCTGCGCATCCGCTCGTGGGATTTGTTCCATGGGCATTGTCTGGTGTTTTGGCTTCTGTTTCCTCAATTGTCGCGAGTGTTTCTTTTCGCATTGCGGCGATTAGTTCAGGTACGGCTTCCGCGCCAGACTCAGCGAGTTTATACGCCGCGTCCAATCGTTCACTTTCCGTTCCATCTTTTAAGATTTGAATCAAATTTTTCAGATTGCCCTGTCGCGTGTCGCGTTCTTTTTGTGCGTTTCCGCACATCCAGTTCCATACATCTTGTGAGATGGCTGGATGCTGGTCGTTAATGCCCGGCGACCACGCGCGACTCTGGTGGTTCCAGGTGGGTTTTTGCGGTTCTTGTGTGCGCGCAAATTGAAATTTCAGCATGTACCGATTGTTATTGCTGATATTTTCGGTTGCGCGATGCCAGGAATCGAAGTGAATAAGTGCTACGGTGCCTGCAGGCCCGCAAAATGCGCGCGCTTTTTCTTGTGTTTGTGTGGGATCTACATCGCTGATGGTTTTATATAATTGCATGCCGGGCAATACGCCCGAGGGTCCCATATCCTCAGTTGTGTCTTGCGGAAAATAAAAAGCGAGCACCCAGTAGAATCTCGGGTGCCGCAAATTGTGGTCATATACATAACAGTCTTTATGCCATCGCTGTCCGTTTCGTCCCGGGGGATTCAGGTGACAGTGTCGATGGGGGTTCAAAATGTATCCCGGTCCCAGTAAGCTGGTGAGTGCCCCTTTTACGTTGGGGTGTTCAAAGACCTGTCCGATTTGCGGTATCCGGGGCAAGATGTTGTTGCCGGGATTGCCCTCTTGTTGAAAGACTGTCTCTATCTGGTCGTAGATATTCGCGTGGAATGAGGGTGGATAATCCGCGCAAACTGTCATGCATCCATCTACGATAAATCGCTGTACCTCTTCATCATTCAATAACCGCATTGGATCAGCCATGGTGGGCCTCCTCAACCAAAAATTTCCAAAAATTTCGCAACGCTCGCCCTGAACCCGTCTTCAAATGTGCCGCCTTTGGGGCGATAGACGCTTTCGTAAGAGATCGCCCCGGCATACCCATCGCGTTTGAGCGCGTTTGCAATGGGTTTTAGGTATGGTCCCACGTCGCCTTCGCCCAGGGGATAGAATCCAACGGTGGCACGCGCAATATCGGCTTTTGCGTCTTTGATGTGAATATGGCCGATATAATCGCGAATTTCATTGTAGGCATCGGGAAAGGGGACGTCTGTACAATACATCGTATTGGGAATATCCCACAGAAGTTTGAGGTGGGAACTGCCCAGTTCGTCGATCAACTTTCGCGCCAGAAATCCCGATGTTATCATGGCATTATTGCCCGTTTCAACGACGAGTGTTATGCCTTCTTCTTCGGCAATTTGAACGGGTACGGCCATCAGCTTCACCAGTTTATCCCAGGCACCAGCCGTCACAATCCAATCCTCTGCGCCGTTGTACCCAAAAAGGATCATTTCTTTTTTACAACCCATAATTCTGACAATATTCGTGCCGAGGGTTTTTGCAAGGGCGATGCACCGCCGCAAGCCCGATACGTGATCTTCAAATACGGCATCTCCTATCTCGGTCTGCAATACGGGCAAGCCGCCAAAAGCGTGTCGCGAGATGCATGAGACTTCCATGTCGTGCTGATTGAGTAGTGCTTTCATGCGCGCCACTTGCTCGGCGTCGTGGTCTCCTACTTCCCGGTCCCATACAAACTGGAGTTCTGGATATTTCAGATCGTATTCCGCCATGACATTCAACGCGTGTTCAAAATTCCTGCTGATTCCATCTGTAATTACACCGAGTTTCACAAGTAAGCTCCAATTGAGGTATTCACACAAAGACACAAAGGACACGAAGAAAGACGAGGAGCGAAGGGGACTGACTTCTCACTTTTTACTTCTCACTTTTCACTTCAATATCCAGCATATCTTCAAAAATTTTGATAATCGCCCAGTTTGCTTCTTCGGGGTTCACGCTGATACCCGCCTGAAACCACTCTGCCGCCGCTGAGAGTGTGAACAAAGGCACGCCACATTCGCGTCCCAGTGTTTTTGCTATTCCGAGATCTTTGTACATTGTGCCAATGCGGCTTTGGCCCGCAAAATTTCGTTCCATAATATTTTGCGTTGTGTCCCGAAACAAAAAACTGCCGACTACACTCGTGTTGATCACTTCGTAGAGGGTCTCGGGTTTTACACCGGCTTTTACGCCCAGTGAAAGGGTCTCGAAGATGCCCGCATAGGTTACGCCCGTCAGAACCGCCAGACACGCTTTCACGGTTTGTCCCGCGCCGATCTCTTCGCCGACATGGTAGATATTTTCTCCGACTGCGTTGAGAACTTCTGTCGCGTCCTCAAAAACATCCTGTTGTGCCGCTACCATCATTGTCAGTGTGCCAGCCGCTGCGCCAGGTGCGCCACCGCTTACCGGGGCATCTATGACGCGAATCTCTCTCTCTTTTAGGCATTGCGCGATTTCGATTAACTCTGAACGCAAGATGGTTGCTGTGCAGATAAATGTCGATCCCGGTTTCATGCCGTCCAACAAGCCATTGTTTAAGATCGCTTTAATTTGGTCGCCGTTCATGACCATGACGAACACAAAGTCCGCGCGCTCGCCCACTTCGCCTACATTTTTGGCCGCATAAGCTCCCCGCTCGACATAAGGTTCCACTTGTTCGGGGCGCAAATCATACACGACAAGTTCATGTCCGTTCTTCAAGATATTTACAGCCATCCCACTGCCCATATCTCCGACACCGATCAGCCCAACACGCGCCATGATTTTCCTTTCCTTTCCAAGCTATTCAAGGTTTTGAAACCCGATCTTTCAATTGATATGCAATCGCGTAAAATGCCATTGTTTTACCCGTGCGATTTGGCTCGCTCCGATGCCAGGTATAATTTGAGAAGAAGAGGCCATCACCCGGTTTCATTGCGACGAGGATTTCATTGGTGTAATCGGTCTGGTCCAGGGGGATGCGATGTCGCTTAAAGGGTTCATAAGTCACACGGGATTTTCTGAACATTGGCGGATCGTCGTAATAAGATTCGTGTGGCACGAGTCCCCAACCAATATGGCTGCGCGGCATGACCGATAATGCGATGGCGTCTTTTCCGACTTCTTGCATGGGGATCCAGCAATTGCAGCCCAATTCCGGATCGATTTTCCAGTACCACGAATCCTGGTGAAAATAACTGCACCCACCCTGTTCTGTGTCAATCCACCCGTGTTTAACCCCAATCTGATCTGTAAAGAGTTCCACATCGCCGCCCAGAACCGCTGCCATTGCATTTGCCATATTGTTGTGTTCTGCGACCGTGGCAAATACCTTTTCTTCCAGGCCCGGACGTTGAATGCCCTTGGGCAATGGTTCGCCTGATGTGGCGCGATATATTTCGGGATTGAGAACTTGAAATCTGCCCTTTTTCCAATCTGGCGGATGATCTATTATTTCTCGCACTCGCGCCCAGGTGTCCGCCATGAGTTCAGCGGGGATCAATCCCTCCACATGGCAGTATCCCTCTTCTCGATACTGTCGGATATGTCGTTCGGTGACAGTGCTCATCCTTTTTCCTTTCACTCGCTTATCCAGTGCCGGAACAGGGGTTTCGCGTTTTCTGGCAATTCCTCGTAAACCCGGCGCGGTACCAGTTCTTGATCGTTTTCGGTCAAGCCGGTTTCATCCACCATCATTTTCCGCTCTTCAGACCCCGGCATTAACACGCGCGTGTTCAACCACCAGGGGGCGTAGCGAACGACAACGGATACCCGATCCTTTTGGGATTGATTGGGTGCGGTTGCGTGCCATATCCGACTGTCCAGCACGAGGACGCTTCCCGCTGGACCCGTTGCATGCATCTCGGTTGAATAAGGCGCGAGCGGATCCACATCTATATTTCCGGTTGGATTATTCGACCATCGGTGGCTGCCCGGCACAATTAATGTGCCGCCATTCTCATGGGTAAAAGGAGATAACATCCACAGGGTTGTGATATGCATTACCGCATCTGGATAGGGTGCAAGCACATGCGCGGCGTTTATCTGATTAAACGGCCAGTCTGCATGCCATCTGCCCCGCGGGTTGTCCGGGCGGTTGATGGTCGCTGAGACATAAGACACTTTGACAAAGGAGCCCAAAAGTGCTTCGAGAAGAGCCATCAACCTTGTGTCGGCGAGATAGGGCGCGAGGGACTGGTCATAGCGTATAAATCCCGGCACGTGTCCGATTCCCTGTTCTGCGGCCTTCGCTCTGCCGTGTGTCCCGGTCGAATGCAATACGCAATCGCGTATTGCATCTACCTCATCTTCCGGGATCACGCCTTCTATTACGGTCCAGCCGTCTCTGCGGATTCGGTTTAGATCGGTGTTTAGGGTCATAGCGCATCCATTTGGTTATACGTCAAATATGATGATCTGCCGCGCGACTTCACCCGAGAGCAGGGCGTTGAACGCATTGTCTATATCATTTAAGGTAATATTGTGTGAGATCATTTCGTCGAGCTTGAGATTGCCCATGAGATACATATCCACATACCGCGGCATATCCACGCGAAAACGATTAGATCCCATGCTCGATCCCTGAATTTTGCGCTCGCGCAAAAAGTTTTTCCCCGTAAGCTCAATTTTAACGCCTTCGGGAATCATGCCAATAATCGTGGCGGTGCCGCCTTCTTCGAGCATATAAAAACACTGTTCCGCAGTCTGTTTCAGTCCCACGGCTTCAAAAGAGTAGGCCACGCCTTTTCCGCCGGTCAGATCCATAATTTGTTCAACGGGGTCGCCATCGTTGGCATTGACCAGGTCTGTCGCGCCCAATTCTCGGGCCAGTTGCAGTTTGGAAGAGACGGTATCTACTGCAATAATACGCCCTGCGCCACCTATTCGCGCGCCCTGTACAGCACTCAGTCCAATGCCACCACATCCGACAACGGCTACTGCACTACCCGGTTCCATTTTGGCGGTATTGAGCGCGGCACCAACGCCGGTTGTTACGCCACATCCGATCAGGGCTGCTTTGTCCAGTGGCATGTCTTCGCGCACTTTGCACACAGCATTTTCGTGTACCAGCAACTGTTCTGCATAAGAGGCGAGGTTAGCAAACTGAAAGAACGCTTGACCATCCTGGGACAGGCGCGGTTTATCTGTCTCTTTGCGCTGGGTCGATTCTCTGTCTTCACATAGATTTGGACGCCCGGTGGTGCAGTAGCGACAATGCCCGCAAAAAACCGATAGACAGGTGATTACATGGTCGCCGGGTTTTACATAAGTCACGTCTGGCCCGACCGCCTCTACAATACCCGCTGACTCGTGGCCGAGCACGGCAGGTAGTTCGCAGGTATAATGCCCTTGCTGATAATGGACATCGCTGTGACAGACTCCCGCGGCGGCGGTGCGAATTAAGACCTCGCGCCCGATTGGATCGGCAATTTCGACATCTTCTACACTTATTGGCTGATGCGCTTCGCGCAAAACAGCGGCTTTCATGGTAAACCTCCTTATAGAATTAAAAATTAAAAATTAAGAATTGAGGAACGGGGTACAACTGCGTCAGCAGTTCATCAACGAATCCCACCCATCCTCCCAAAACCAGTATGTATTTCTATTCGTCTATTCGCTTATCGTCTTTCTTCTTCCCAGCGGCGAATCACAATTTTGGGATCAAAATAGGTATTGTTTGGATAAAAATCGGGTAGTGAGGTGCGATCCCCCTGTCTCGCACCTTCCAGATGCAATAGTGCGAGGGGGAGCGCGGTATCGATGTTCGATTCGCCTTCCCGACTATCTGAGACAATCAGGCCATTTACCTGATATTGACGCAGCAATCGCTCTCCAAGAGAGGTGGCAGACTGCAATATCGCAGCATCACCTGTTGCCGAGTGGAGTTCTAATAAACCGAATAACGCGCATGCGTCGTTCTGTCCTTTGTTTACCCACGCTTCATCACTGGCAGGCGAACCGCCAGTTCCAAAATCCACAGGTGCGTTTAAGTCGCCCCAGCCCATTCCCCGTGCCAAAGAAAACGCCATTTCTCGAAAACGCGCAATGCCGGTCAGGTGGTATGCCCGCGCGTAAGACAAGAACATCAGTCCATTCGCAGGTACTTTTCTCAGCTTTGTGGGTGGACAATAGCCGATTCCCTCATTGCTGTTTTCTGGATAGAGGCGGGTGCCGTCATTGATTGCGGGATAAAAGCAGTGGTCATCGATATTATAACAGTGGGCTGCCAGTGCTTCTAAATCCGCGGTTACCACATCGAGAAATGCTTTGCCTTTTTTTTCCCCCAGGATCCTCGCCGCATTGAGAAAGGTGACGGCGGCTCGCCCGTATCGAACTTGGATCACGCCATTGGTGATAATTGTTACTTCGTTGACATCTGCCCGTTCGCTAAATGGTGGTTTGAACGACTCTCGCACCCGACAGGGATCGCGGTGATTAAACTGATACCCGGCTAATCCCGTTTCGGGATGTCGGATTTGATCGTATCGGGAAAGCAGATGCTTCGCCCATCTCAAAGGCGTTTCATCCCCCGAAAGCGCGTGTAGCATTGCCCCGCTCAGGATTAAATCGCTTCCCGTGTTGACAAAGGAGAGCGCGGTGTTCTCCACAATTGGCAATGGACCTCCTTCAAATTCTGCATCCCATTTCTCTTCCCACGGCTCGTAAATTCCATGTCTATTAAAGAGCAAGGTGGGCCAATCCCAGATATGCGCGTGCCAGACCGCTTTGACAAAGCGGTGCATGCGTTCGGGATGAACTTTATAGAGGTACGCATAATGCGGATAGACGCACTTCATTTCGTGATTGCCCAGCACCGGCGCATCTGTCAATAGATCATAGCTGGTATGACCTCCCCAGTAGAACAGGTCGGATTCTGGATCGTGAATTTTGTCCAGCGCATAGCCAATCCATTCATCTGCCCGTTTGTGGTATTTGTTCTGCGCGGTCAATGTTCCCAATGCATCCAGTGCCCGCAAAAAATTTTGCTGACACGCGAGATTGGAAAGCATATTCTCTTCCCAAATCAGCGGCTGTGCGGTCAATAGATCGAGTCCATCTGCGAGCATTGCACCGTTTTTGTGTGTACAGCGCGCAAATATCTCCTGTACGTGTTTATCTACTGCATCGATAAATTCCATGAGTGACCTCCCTATCTAGTGCATCGTGGCGTAAATCATGCCCCATATAGACATGAACAGCAAAACCTTCTGGATTGCGGCTAAAACCATGCCGCAATGACAATCGCAAGTAAGATTGATATGGGTAGTCTCTTTTGCCGCGATGAACTAGAAAACAATTATAGCTCCAACAGACCAAATATCAAAGTGCTCTTACATCCGCTTAACAATCGACTTGACATTGTTTGACACAGCAAGCATAAATGAGAAGGGTGAAGTGTGAAGTGTGAAACGCGGGGTAGTGGGGTAGGGCCTTCTCACTTCTTACTTCTTACTTCTTCTGGAGGATTCACATGTTAAAAGCCGGATTTATCGGAGCAGGGGGGCGCAGTCAGGGCGCGCATTATCCAAATGTTCATCGCCTGGAGCAAGATGTCGAGATGTGCGCGGTTTGCGAACTCGATGAAGAACGCCTGAATCAGGTGGCAAAAAAATACGAGTTTCCGCAAGTATATACAGATCACAAAAAGATGCTCGACGAAGCCGATCTCGATATCATCTATTGCGTTATGAATGAAAAATGGATTTTGCAAACGGCTATTGATTGTATGAATGCGGGGAAACACATTTTTATTGAAAAGCCTCCCGGTGCCAATCTCGAAGAAACCGAGCAATTGCTCGAGGCGGCTGTGTCCAACAATGTGTTCGCTATGGTTGGGTTCCAGCGGCGCTATACAGCGGTCACGCGCGAAGCCATGCGCCTCGTGGCAGAAAAAGGTCCCGTCTCATCTATTGTGACGACATTCAATAAGCAAATGCTCGGTGGCGATGGCAAAGAATTCACCTCTACACTGTGGAATGATGTCTGCCATATTGTAGATCTCACGCGCTATATGGCGGGGAGTGAACCCGTGGAAGTGACTGCCTATCAAGACAAATTTGGTGGGGAAAGCTACAATAATTACACGGCTCTCATACGCTTTGAGAATAACGCAACCGGTGTCATTTTGGGCAACCGCGCTTCTGGTGGGCGCGTGCTGCGCTCTGAGCTTCACGGCGTAGGAATTGGATGTTATATGAAAATTCCCCAGGAGATCGAGATTCACGAAGACAATCAGGTGCGTACCCTGGGGGGATGGGAAATCGATGGGGGGGAAGAGGAAGATGTCGCCAGTTATGAGGGTGTCTTGACCATGCACCAGCATTTTGTCGATTGTATCAATAAAAACGAGGTGCCTCACAACGACCTGCGAGATGTTATCCACTCTATCCGCCTGGTGGATCAACTTGAAGCCTGAGGTCAAGAGGAGTGAAAACGCATGGGGACACGCTCCTGATGAATAAAATTAAAAGGTTCAGACGAGCAACATGTGCATCGGCTCCAGAGTGCGCTTAAACGGGTTCAGCACCAGACCGAGAATTTCCAGCGTGACGACTCCCAACAGAGCCTGATCACCTGGTTCTCCCAGGATGACGGGTGTGTGCCCCTCGCCCTGGGCAATTTCGATATGGCATTCCGATATCTGGCGTTCGATTGCTGTTCCATCGGCTAAAGAAAAAGTCATTGACCGCTTCGGTGCCAGCCCAATCGCCTGCCAGTCGTCATACGGCAGTAGCGAGTAGGTAGCACCGCTATCTACCAGAAAGCGCACCGTTACTCGCTGGTCATCTGTCCCCGAGGCCACCCCTTCGATACAGGTCATTCCCATCGGCTATTCCTCCATTTTAATGTACCCAATAGTATTGACCAAAGTATTGGTACCCAAACATCAAAGATAGAGCGCGAAAAGTCAAGGGTTCTAAGAAGCTGTTTTAAAATTAATACCTGATGTTACGCATGTCAGGCGTTTTGTCATGCTGAGCGTAGCCGAAGCATCTTTTCCACCTGAGTTGGTAAGAGATGAACTGGCCTGAGGATGGTGTACAACGAGCCGCTTTTCAGGCTCGTTCACCGGCCAGTTGTACCCCGCTCCTTCGACTCCGCTGCGCTCCGCTCAGAATGACAGGGCAATAGCGCATCGCCGAGAAGGGGCAAAATGAGTTTTAAAACAGTCTCTAATGAATAAAGTTTGCCGCAGTCTTTAATATATCGATCCCCGCATCTTTTTTGTACGCATTTTCGCTGATATATCGCCGCCAGGTTTTTGCACCCGGTAGGCCGGCAAATAGTCCTATGAGATGTCGCGCAATATGGTGCAATCGCGTACCGCGTTCGAGTTGATCGGATATGTATGGCAGATATGCCTGCAAAATTTCATGCCGAGAAGGTATTGGACGCGTCTCACCGAAAAATCGATGGTCGGCATCGGATAGAAAATAGGGGTTTGAGTAGGCTTCCCTCCCGACCATCACACCATCGACATGCGCCAAATGCCCGGCGGCTTCGTCGAGCGATGTAATCCCCCCATTGATCACGATGTCCAGATCTGGAAAATCGCGTTTGATGCGATAGACTACGTCGTAAGACAATGGCGGGACTTCCCTGTTTTCTTTTGGACTCAGACCCTGAAGCCATGCTTTGCGCGCGTGAAACGCAAAGATGCGACATCCCGATTCGGCAACGGTCTGGACAAAATGTACCAGTTCCGCATAAGAATCGCGATTGTCAACGCCAATTCGCGTTTTTACAGTCACGGGAATATTCACCGCGTCGCGCATTGCGCCTGCACAATCGCGCACCCGTTCGGGTTCTTTCATCAAACACGCTCCAAAAAGCCCTGATTGCACGCGGTCGCTCGGACATCCCACATTCAGATTGATCTCATCATATCCCCAGTCTTCTCCCACTTTGGCGCACAGTGCGAGGTCGGCGGGATCGCTTCCGCCCACTTGTAGTGCTATGGGATGTTCAATCGGATGAAATTCCAATAAACGCGCGCGGTCGCCGTGTATGATAGCGCCGGTGGCAATCATTTCGGTGTATAACAAAACCCGTCGAGAGATCAGGCGCAAAAAATACCGCTCGTGCCGATCTGTACAATCCATCATGGGCGCGATTGAAAATTGTCTGCTGCGTTCGATATCCATGTAAGAACTCAAAAAAAAACGAGTCGATCACATGGGCAACCGACTCGTTTTGGATTAATACCAGTGTTTATCACGCATAGGCGGAAAGCCCGACTTCACTTGCATTGACAATACTGGGGGCTGCCTGTGGCGGGTTGTCGCCGAGGAAGGGCAAGACGTCATCCGGATCTTGCCACGCGCTATATCCATTCAGAACACCAGCCACATTTGAGGCCGCCAAAGTGGCCATTCCCGAACGGGTCCAGATGGTTGCCGATGCAATATGCGGCACAATGACCACATTGGGCAACTCTTTTAGTCCGGGTTTCATCAGGGGTTCGTCTTCAAACACATCGAGGCCGACCTTGAAATCGGGATGGGTTTTGCAGTGTTCGACCAGGGCGACTTCGTCAATGACCGGGCCGCGGCTGGCGTTGATCAAGATGGCATTGTCCTTCATCAGTGAAAGACGCTCGGTATTCATCAAGTGGAAGGTGGTGTCGTCCAATAGCGGATGCAAGCTCACCACGTCTGCAACCCTCAACACGTCTTCGACCGAGTCCAACCGCCGACATGTTATGGGTTCATCGCCTTGAGATTTTAAGAACTCGCCATAAGCCGCGATATAATTTTCCATATATTCATTGGGATATGGGTCAAAATAAACCACGTTCATCTTGAACCCTTCAACCATCATCTTGGCATAAGCACAGCCGATGCGACCAGCACCAATCACCCCCACGGTTTTCCCTTTCATCAGCTCACCCAGATAAAGTGTGGGCAACCAGCCGTGATATTTTTCAGCGCGCATAAAAGCATCGGCTTCGACCACCCGACGCGCCGACGAAAAGGTCAGCGAGACGGCCATTTCTGCCGTGGTATCGGTCAATACGCCCGGCGTATTGCCCACTGGAATGCCGTATTTTGTCGCTACGCCAACATCTACATTATTGTATCCCACGGCATAGTTGGAATACGCTTTGCCACCTGCATTCTTGAGGGCGGTGAACAGTTCTTCACCCCATTTTTCCGTCAACTGTCCGATTACTCCATCGCATTGGTCGCCGATTTTGTCACTGATTTCTTCGACACTCAAAATTTCCGTTGATGTGCCAATCTCCACGCGGCAATCAGCAGCCGTGAGAATCTCAAGCCAGCGGTCGCCGGGCAATTCTTTGGTTACGACTACGCGCTTGCTGCCCGATTCGTTGTGTGTTCTCCAGTCATTGGTGCTCAAAATACGTCCTCCTTTAAGTATGCGTTCTGTTCAGAAAATTGCGAATGTGGAATATAACCAACCAGAGTGTTTGTTTCAAGAAAATCTCGTTTTGTGTTAGAGGCTGGCGGTTGGCAGATAGTTTAAGCGTTTTCGACCACAGGCTCGATGTCGAGGACCTCGCGGTCGAGTTTGGGGGGTGTTCCTTTGCCATTGAGCCAGTAGTTCGCCATTTTTTTTGCGGCGGCCATTTTGGGCCAGATCACTTCGCGGTAGCCTCGCACATCGTCGGGTAGGCGTAGCGCTTTTACATAAGTATCGTATCGCTCTATATTGTCAAAATCAAAATCATCTACCAGATCGATATACCAGTCTCGATAGTTTTTTTCTTCGCGATGCCAGGCCGGAAGCCTGCGTAAAAAGCGCGCGCGTTTCATGATATTGAGCATCCAGTCGCGGGTTTGAATATCGAATCTGATATCCAGTCCCAGGACGGTGAAATGCGGGCGTGTTAGGTGCCTGTAAGAAATCCGATCGCCGCGATCTGGATCGACATCATAACGCGCACGATCGCGGCGATATTTTTCTTCGCTCGTCAATAGATGGGCAACATAGATTTCGTCTTTATAAGCCATTACGCGGGCGAGAAAGCGCACCACAGTATCGGTTGCGCGATACTGATATTGGGCATCATCGCGGTCATAAATCCTTTTTACGCGGACGACATAAGACTGTGCGTATTCGACGCCGCCCCACTGGATGAGGTCGTAAACGCCGAGGGCGAATTGCAATTTTGTCGCGTCAGAAAGTGACCAGTTGGCGACTGTATCAGAGAGGATGCGATAGGTCTCGGCCAATTTTTTGCCCCGCGTATTCGCCAAAATTTTCGCTTTATCGTCAATAAGTCCACTGTATGTGGTTACGGATTTGGGTTTGAGAAATGCATCGGGATCCAATGCGGCTTTGCGCCCCATCTCAAATGCTTTGAGATTGGCTTCCAGTTCATTCGATTTGATATTTTGCTTCATCGCCCACCGGATATTTTCCAGTGTTAAGGGCAATGCCCCCCGTTGAAATGCCGCGCCCAGCAAGATGCTATTGGCATAGATTTTATTGCCCAGATACCGTTCGGATATTTCACCGAGGTCCATCCCAAAATACGTGTCGGCATTGGTATAACGCCGCAACATATCCTCCAGATGATCTGTATCAAAATCGTCTCGTCCAATCATCGACAAAATGGTTTCGCGCTTGCCGGTCTCCACAACGGCTGTGGTGCGCTGTGGGCTGCCCACGCGGCCGGTTCCATTTGGGTCTAACCCGCGCACAGCCTCCAGAATATCCAACCCCAACAGCAAGTCGGCATGTCCATAGGGCGTCAATTGCGAAATCACCCGCTCGTCTTTGGTAAAACTGACGTGCGAATACACGCCGCCGTTGCGAATAGCCAGTCCTTTTTTATTTGTAAATCGCACGGTATATCCCTGTTTCGCGCCTGCAACGGCAATAATCGCAGAAATGGTATTGATGCCCATGCCACCTACGCCGGCCACATAAGCGTACCACGCCGTGTCAAAGTCGCGGGATTTGGGTTCGGGAATATTAGATAGATCAATTGATTCGGTTTGCACCTCGGGCGCGCGCGATCGGTGAATCGTCAGGCGTTCAAAAGAGGGACATGTTTTATCGCCATTGGCAACTTCGACCTTTGTACACGCCTCATCTGCAACGCACAAAGACAGATCGGTCGCGACCTTTGGACCGTGAAGGGTTTCTTCTACGGTCAAGCCGCTGCATCCGGTTGCCTGTGTGCATTCCAGACAATATTCGCAGACTTCTGGGGTGATGTTGATGTGGGTTTCTTCCTGGAGAAATCCCTTTTCTCGAACGGTCTGAATCTGCTCTGCGCGCACGCGACGGTGATATGTGATACCACACTCTTTGTCGGCAATGACAATTTTGACGCCGTCTTTTAGCAGTGCTTGTTCCAGGACATCGCGATACGCCTCCCGATTTGCCGGGTTCATGCGGGCGACCATCACCGGGCCGTTTGTGCCGCCTCCCAAACCGCTCACGACCTGTTCGATATCCTGGGCAAAGGTCGGGCGTCCCATCAGGTCAATATCTACTCCTGGTGTGGGCTGGTGCCCCGTCATCGCCGTGGTTTTATTGTCTAAAATGACATAGGTAATATCTTGCCCGTGTTTAATCGAATCGGAAATCGCCGCCATCCCACTGTGGAAAAATGTCGAATCGCCCATGAACACGAGTTGTTTGTTGTCGATAAAAGGATCGATACCCGCACCCGTGCCACCACCGAGTCCCATTCCCGACAAATTGTGCATCAGCCGGTTAAATGGCTCGTATTTCAAGAGGGAATAACATCCGATATCCCCGTGAAAAATCAGATCCATCGGGTCTGTGCCGTGCTTGCGCTGCATATAATTGTCATCTTGAAAATCATCGATCATCTTGTCCAGCACGCTGGCAGAATCGCGGTGCGGACAGCCCGGGCAAAACGAGGGTGTGCGGACCGATGCGTTCAGGTCATAAGTTTCTGTCTGAGCCATCAAGGCGACAACGGCATCAATGCGCTCGGCATTTACGGGTATTGTGGGATCGTCGAGCGATTTCAAAACTGGGGCCAGCACATTGAGTGTGATGCTCGGATTCAGGCCACAACTGTCGGGAAAACCACATCCATCGGGAAAGCGTTTGCCCCATATCCGAAACGCATTTGTTTTGCCAGCCTGATACATGTTTTGCAAAGCAGCGGCAATTTGTTCTTCCAGAAAACCGCGTTTTTCTTCTACCACGTAAATTTCATCGACAATATTTGTAAATTCGCGCAAAATTTCCGAATCAATCGGATAGGTAATCCCGTATTTCAAAATGGGAATGCTGCCCCCCAATCCAACCATATTGAGCGCGTGTTCCAAATAACAATAGGCCAAACTGCTGGTGACAAAGCCGATCCGCTTTTTGCCAGAGTCTGGCCGATATAAGATCCGATTCAGCCCGTATTCTTTTGCGAGGGTGAGCAGCTTTGGAAAACGCTGCTCGAGGACCTCCTTTTCCTTTATCACTGTATGTGGTGGAATGATCACTCGATCATCTGGAGAAATCGTCTGTGGATCCAGGCGGATGGGGTGGTTAAATGTTTTTTCGGGAAATTGGTTTGCGTGTAACTCGACTGTGCCCCCGCCATCTGCCTGATTGGACGTCACGAGATAGGCGATATAAAGCCGGGTTTTTTCCGACAACTCAAAGGCGACTTTGATCCAGTCTTTCATTTCCTGAAAGGTGCTGGGTTCGAATATGGGCATGTACAGATGTTTGGCGATAAAGCGAGAATCAGCGGGCACTTGTGTACCCTCAGACCACGTATCATCGCCAAATACAGCAACAGCAGCAGCGCCCTCACCCGTTCCGGCCATATTGCCCAGTGCCAGCGCGTCTGAAGCGACATGCACGCCCACGCTTTTCATTACCGCGATGGCGCGAATAGATTCCATCTGCGCCCCATTGAGACGCGCAGCTCCCAGGGCTTCGTTGTTGGCAATTTGCACCACCACGCCCTTTTCCACCAACAACTCGCGGATGCGTTCCGCTGCATCAAATACTTCTGCCACGGGTGAGCCGGGGTATCCCGTCATTAATCCCATGCCGCCTTCGAGGCAACCCTTGACGATCAATTCATTGCCCGTAAAAATGCCCGAGCCTTTTTCTATAGTAAATCGAGGATCCATCGATATCCTTTAAAATGCTGTGCTTTGCCAATCGGGGTTGTAGATTTCACCCGACATGGTCGAATGTACCAATTCGTAAACGCCGGTTCCTCGGCGATCAAAAAATACAAAAATATATCGCCCCGACTTTTCGTAAGTCCAGGTATCTATGGCTTTTCCTATAGCAGCTGATGTGGTATAGTCGCGCTCGCTGGGCGGCCCGTATTTGACATAAACACGTCCTTTGTCTGTATTTGACCCCCGTTTACCAGGTTGTGACGTAAACGTATCGTCGGAGTATTTCATGCGATTTATATGATCTCGAAGCCGTTCATTTAAGGGCGTATTTGGGGTCGGATCCAGTTTTTTCCAAAATGTCCGGAGGAATTTCATTTTTGACGCCTGTGTTGGCAAAGACTCGTAAATAGAGAGATCTTTTTCAGATGCAACGTGATGAATGGTTTGAAAATATCGCAATTGCTCCTGTTGTGCTTCTGTCAATTGTGGATTTTCGTTTTCATCCGAAAGGAGAAAGACTGTGCGTTTGTGGCGAAGGTGTTCGCGCGTGCCGCGGTCAAATAATTCGACCTGCAAATCGTATGCGCCACCCGATAATCCTTCTGTTTCCAAAGTTTCTGTTTTTACTACGCTTTCGCCGGGCTTGATCAGTCGCTTTGCCGGATACGATTTGACAACGACATCGGCGGTGTCGATCAGACTGTATCCCAGGACAAATGAATCATTGGGATTGTTGGGCATGAGTTTAAAATTGTAAACCTCAAAGTAGATCTGAATCGGCTTGCCCGCGCGGAAAAACCGCGTGGTATTGGGCACGACGCGCCATCCATTTTTGACAAAACGCCCGGCAGATTCGGCTTTTTTTAATTCCGAAGCGAAAACCAAATCGCTCACGACCAACTCTGTGCCCTCAAAATGACGCACGCGCATATTCCCTTCACAAGTGCCTGAAATATCTCCGTAAATATCTTCGGCTTTCAGCGTCATTTTGTAGGGAGCCGGCGCGATATCAAGTGCGATGATATCGCGCACCAGCGCGCCATCCTGTTTCAATTCTCGGATATTTGCCACTGAAACATTTCGCGTCCACAACTCTTGCACCATGGGATTTCCCGCGGAATCTTGCAGAGAAAGCTCAAAGTCAATTTGTGAAATGTATTTGCCGTCTTCGGGTACAAACTGCAATTGTCGCGCATCGATTAATGTATAGACTTCCAGACGCGTGAGATTTTGAGGCCCCCGAAATGAGGCAGTTTCGGCAAAAACGCGCAACTCACCCTTTGAGTGCAAAGGCATATCCCGATATATTGGCGCATCCTCTTGCCCGTATGCCGTTGCCCAGAAACAGGTGGCAGCTATTGCAACATACCATTTTATGGAACGCATGACGATCCTCCAGGTGTATATACGACAATTCCCCGGCTGGAATTTAAGACAGTATAAAGAGTTGAGAGAATGGAATCAAGCGTTATCAAGCCACTTGATCTGCAGCGTGGTAGGAACTGCGCACCAGTGGGCCGGATTCGACATGCTGAAAACCCAGCGTGAGCGCGAATTGTTTGAGATCCAAAAATTCATCGGGATGGTAAAAGCGCCCCACAGGGACGTGTCGGGCAGACGGTTGCAGATATTGGCCTATCGTGAGAATATCGGTTTTGCAATCTGCGATATCTCGAATCGTCTGGCGGACCTCGTCTGAGGTTTCGCCAGCGCCGACCATAATACCCGACTTTGTGGGCATACCGCGCCCCATCGCTTTGGCCCGTTTCAAAAGTACCAACGACCTGTCGTATTTTGCCTGGGGGCGCATGGTTTTATACAGGCGCGGTACGGTTTCGACATTGTGGTTTAAGATATCGGGTGCTGCTTCTATAACCGCGCGCAATGCCTGCCAATTGCCCTGAAAATCCGGGATTAAGACTTCGACCTTTGTGTGTCTGCACAACCGCCGAATCGCATATATCGTCTCGGCAAAAATGCGCGCCCCCCCGTCTGGGAGTTCATCGCGATTGACCGACGTGACCACTGCATGCCGCAGTCCCATTGTCTGCACAGCTTTGGCGACCCGTTCGGGTTCTTCTGTATCAAGGCCCTCTGGACGTCCGGTTTTCACCGCGCAAAAGCCACAACTCCGCGTACACACATCTCCCAAAATCATAAATGTTGCGGTGCCCGAATTCCAGCATTCGCCGATATTGGGACAACGCGCACTTTCGCAGACTGTATGGAGATTTAACCCGCGCATCAAATTTTTCAACGTGCGGTATCCCTCACTGCCTGGGGCTGGCACGCGAAACCATTTGGGCAATCGCCTTCGGCGCACAGAAGGTGTTTTTATATCCATCAGGTCATTCATTGCACTTTTCGCCCAGTCAGTGTGCGCAAAGTCGTTTGGGTAATCTCGACATCGGTGAGCGCGTTGTTTGCGACGCCCTCGCGGGGAAATACGACCGTCTTGAAACCATCGGATTTTCCCACGGCCAATCCCTCGCCTTTGCGGGCATCTCCTTGCACCAGGACCTCAAGAGTACGACCGATATAAGTCGCATTGATTTCTCCAGAAATGCGGTTTTGTTGTGCAATAATAGTTTCGAGCCTTTGTGCCTTTTCCTCTTCTGGTACCGTATCGGGCATCTCGCGGAAAGCGACCGTGCCTTTACGTGCAGAATACTTAAACATAAATGCGGAATCATAACGCACTTGCGCCATCAATGCCAGCGTGGCCTCGAAGTCAGTTTGCGTTTCGCCGGAAAAGCCAGCGATGATATCCGTACTCAAACACAGATCCGGTATTGCGTTGCGCAAATCATCGACCAGTGCGAGATATTCTTCGACGGTATAGCTGCGCTTCATCGCTTTTAGAACGCGGTCTGATCCCGACTGCACGGGTAAATGAATAAAGCGACAAATTTTCTTTTCGCGCGCCATCGTTTCAATGAATTTTTCAGAGAAATCACTCGGATGGGGTGAGGTAAAGCGAATGCGGGAAATGCCGTCTATGCGCGCAATCATCGAAAGCAGATCGGCAAAATCGCAGGTGCTATCGCGATAAGAATTGACGGTTTGGCCCAATAAGGTGACTTCTCGAAAACCCGCATTGGCGGCGGCACGAGCCTGTCTGACAATTTCGCGCGCCGGTACGCTGCGCTCTCTGCCGCGTACGTAGGGCACAATGCAGAATGTGCAAAACTTATCGCATCCGCGCATAATGGTGATCCAGGCATTGCTGCCCTCTTCGCGCAAAGGATCGATATCCATATAATATTCGCCGCGATCCAAACGCACATCCAGAGCCGAATCACCACGCGCTTCGGCAATGAGTTCGGGGAGTCGCCGATACGAATCTGGTCCCACGACGAGATCGACGTATGGCGCGTCGTTCATCAGGGACTCTGAAACGTGTTTGGCCATGCATCCCGATACCCCCATAATCAGGTCTGGACGCTGATATTTCAGCCTGCGCAATTGCCCCAATCTGCCCCTTATTCGCTCTTCGGCGTGTTCGCGTATCGCGCAGGTATTCAGCACGATAACATCGGCATCTTCTGGACGAGGAGCAAAGGTATAACCCGATTGCTTTAAAATGCCCAGCATCAGTTCCGTATCCGATACATTCATCTGGCAACCGTACGTCTCAATAAAAATCTTTTGTCCAGACACGGACGCGACAGGTATCTCGGGTTCGGTTTGTACAGCGCGGCTGTCTAATTCAATATCGAGCAATGCGCTCACGTTCATTTCCTTTTTATTTTTTTCATTGCCAAACGAATCTCTGCTATTACTTCTGCATCGCGTTCACACAACAGTGCTTTGTCAAGTTCCCGTCTCGCCCGTCCGCCCCCAATTTTGCCCAGTGCCCAGGCCGCGTGTTGTCGCACGAGCGGCTCGTTATCTTTCAGGGCATCTGATAGGGCGGGAACTTCGGATTTGCTTCCCACATTGCCCAGTGCCACGGCAACATTGCGCAATAATCCACGCCGTTTGGCGCGTTTTATCGGGCTGTTTTTGAATCGCTTTGAGAAAGCCTCTTGATCCATGTACAGCAAGTCGGTCAGCGCGGGCGCATTCAAACCCTCGCGTGCTTGAAAAGCATTTTCAGAGGTTGGCTTTGCGTGTTTGCGATTCCAGGGGCATACTTCCTGGCAGATATCACATCCAAAAACCCAGTTGCCCATATCCGATCTCAAATCCCGCGGAATAGCGCCTTTCAATTCAATGGTCAAATAGGAAATACACCGCCGCGAATCCACGACATAAGGTTCTGGAATAGCATCTGTTGGACACGCATCCAGGCACTGCGTACAGGTGCCGCAGTGATCGGGTTGCGGGCGATCGACTTTTAGATCGAGATTCAGAATAATCTCGCCTAAAAAAAACCAGGACCCGCGGCCTTTGTCAATCAAGCAAGTGTGTTTTCCAAACCAGCCCAGCCCGGCCCGGGCGGCGAAATCGCGCTCCAGAACAGGTCCGGTATCTACATAGACCCGTCCCTCAGCAGAGGGCTCTATTTTTTGAATTTCGGCCAGCAATTCAAATAAGCGGTCCTTCATGACGATGTGATAATCATCGCCACGCGCATAACGTGCAATTTGCCCCTCAGGCGCACCGCCATTTTCAGACCCATCGGAATGGGGTTGGTAATTGAGACCCACGCACAGTACTGATTTTGCATCTGGAAGGATTTGGCGTATATCTGACCGCCGATCCAGATTGCGCGCCAAATACCCCATTTCGCCCGCGTAGCCCATCCCCAACCACTTTTGATAAAACGCCCAGTGTTGCGGAGGATCTACGGATGCAATTCCCACGGGATTAAATCCCAAACGCCGCGCCGCGTTCTTAATCCGATGGGTCATGCAGGCACTCCCAAAATAGAGGGCAGGACACAACAATGCCCTGCCCCGTGATTCTCAGGTCTGACGAGCCAGTTTGCCAAGTGCATTGTGAATCACATCTACCGCCAGATCAGCGGCGTGTTTTCGCGTGGGGGGCAAGCCGCCAAGCGCGGTCTCGATATCGGCACGAGCGATTTTACAAGCTTGATGGGGCGTCTTGCCATTCACCCATTCCGTGAGCACAGATCCCGAAGCAATGGTTGCAGCACATCCCTGCGCGCGGAAAAGAGCGCGGTCAATAATGCCATCTTTGATGGCAAGATGCAGGGATAGGGTCGCACCCGAAGCTGGATTTTCGGCAAATCCAATTGCATCGGGGGTGTCCAATACGCCGACATTTCTGGGATGTTCAAAGTGATCCCGCACAATTGTGGAATAACCGTCAGACATGGGATTACGCGCTGGCCTGTGTAGAAGTTCCCGAGCGGTAATTGCTATTGCGCCCGCGTCGCCCGTAGCGTCGTCCTCGGCTGCGCGAGATGCGTTTGCCAGAGCGGCCAGCCCAATTTGTGGCAATTGTTTGTCTAATTACCGTGATTTGAACCTCGCCTGGATAGGTCATTTCTTCGCGAATGCGTTCGGCAATCGCAAAGGACAGATCTTTGGCCTGTTCGTCGTTCACGTGCCCGGCATTGACCAGCACGCGCACTTCGCGTCCTGCATTGATGGCATAAGCATCGCGCACGCCATCGAAAGATTGCGCTACCTCCTCTAAATCGCGCACCCGTTTGATATATCCCTCGGCATCATCGCGCCGAGCACCGGGCCGCGATGAAGAAATCGCATCGGCGGCTTTGACCAAAAACGAAAGCGGGGTGGAAGCTTCTGCCTCGCCATGGTGATAAAAAATGCCGTTGATGACCTCTGGGCCCTCGCCGTATTTGCCAGCCAGATGCGCGCCAATATCGGTGTGTTTTCCTTCGAGTTCCTGGTCCACGGCTTTGCCAATATCGTGCAACAGCCCACATCGCCGCGCGAGTTTTTCATCCATGCTCAATTCTGCTGCCATTGCACCGGCCAGAAAAGCCACTTCTTTGGAATGCCCCAAAACGCTTTGCCCATAACTTGTGCGATACTTGAGCTTACCGACCAGTTTGACCAGTTCTGGATGCAATGAATCAATGCCCAATTCGCGCACTGCCCGACGGCCTTCATCTGCAATGAGCGAATAGATCTTTTTTTCGCAGTTGGCAACAACTGCTTCAACGCGGCTTGGATTGATGCGACCATCGCGCACCAATTGCTCCATAGACAGACGCGCCACATCGCGCTTGACCGGATCAAAGCTGGACAAGACAACCGCCTCGGGTGTATCATTTACAATGACTTTCACTCCTGTGGCAGCTTCAAAAGCAATGATATTGCGCCCCTCTTTGCCGACAATCCGCCCTTTAATATGATCATCGGGCAATGTGACAACCGATATGGATGACTGAACGGTTTGATCGGTGGAACAGCGTTCTATTGCCTGTGCCAGAATTTTCTTAGCCTCGCGATGGGCTCGTTCTCTGGCGTGATCGATAATTTCTCGGCCGATATTTGTGGCTGTCTGCCGCAGTGAATTTCGGATATTTTCGAGCAGCATCTCGCGGGCGCGATCGGCATTCATGCCCGAAATGCGCTCCAATTGCGCCCGTTGCTGATCGAGAATATCGGTCAGTTCCAGTTCTCGTTTCTCCAAACGGACGGCTTTTTGACTTCCTTCTTGTTCCCGCCGGGTTAAGGTTTTTTCGCGTTGGCTTGCGACTTCGGCCTGTTTTGTGAGGCGGTTCTCTTGTTCGTGTAGTTCGTCGTTTCGGCGATCGAAGACACGCTGTTTTTGATCAAAAGACTTTTCAATTTCGGCCTTCTCTTCATACCAGCGATTTTTAAGTTCTAAAAAAGTAGCCTTGCGATTTCGGTCTTCCTTTTCCGCGAGTTTGATTGCGCGTTTCTCTGCCTGTTGCTCAATATCTCGCATTTTTCGATCTCGAATGCGGGTGCCAAAAAACCACCCGATTCCAAACGTAATAAGGGCAATGGCAACTGCCAGATAGATGATAATGTTCGTTGCCATTGAAGCTCCCTGAAATAGCATGTCCATTGGAGCCTCCTGTCAAAATTCAAATCCGGTTTTATATCCATAACGCAGGTGCGTTTGAAGATGTCTCCAAAAAACTTCTGCACAAACTGCGTCGATGCGTATAATGCACCGCAAAGAAAAAAAAGTATGTCAAAAATAGACGTCATGCGTTTTTGTTCCTCAGAAGCTGTTTTAAAATTAATACGTGATGCTACGGATGTCCGGCGTTTTGTCATGCTGAGCGTAGCCGAAGCATCTTTTCCACCTGAGTTGGTAAGAGATGAACTGCTACGCAGTCATGCTCGATTTACTCGCCTTCATACCCCGCTCCTTCGACTCCGCTGCGCGGAGTTTATCTTGAGCGAAGCCGAAAGGCTCAGAATGACAGGGCAATAGCGCATAGCCAAGAAGGGGCAAAATGAGTTTTAAAACAGTCTCTCAGAAGCTGTCACAAAGCGATAGAGGGGTTATGTAGTTAACCCAAATATTTTAAAGGACCCAAAAGGGAGGAATCGCGAGACGACCCCTCCCTTCTGCACATTGGCATTTCTACAAAGCGATGCTCAAACGCTGAACGATTCTCCACAGCCACATTGATTTTTGGCATTGGGATTGTTAAATCGAAATCCCGTTCCCATCAGGCCATCGTCGTAGTCCAGTTCGGTGCCTGTCAAAAAGAGCGCGCTTTTCATATCGATAAAAACCCGAATGCCATAAGCTTCGATTACGCTGTCATCTGTGCGGGTTGTCTCATCGAAATCGAGCTGATATTGAAAGCCAGAACATCCGCCGCCGATCACTTTCAGGCGCAAACCATGATCTTCGGAGCGTCCGTCTCTGTCCATGAGTTCTCTGATTTTGCCCGCTGCTGTTTCTGTGACGCAAACCATAAATGCCTCCATTAACTCAACGCTTGCAAACACGCTTTGATCGCATCAAAATCGGGCAACTCGGTCGGATCGTCGGACACAGAAGCAAAGCGCACCACACCGCTTTTATCTACGACAAAAGCCGAACGCTTTGCCACGCCCTTAAATCCAATCAGGTCTTCGAATTGCGACCCATAAGCTGCGCTGACTTCTTTGTTGAAATCGCTGAGCAGGGGAATGGTAATACCTTCTTTCTCTGCCCATGCTTCCTGGGCAAAGGGACTATCTACACTGATGCCTAAAACCTGTGCATCGAGTGCGTCGTAATCGGCCAAACCACTACTGACCGAACACATTTCATCGGTACAGACGCCGGTATAAGCGAGGGGGAAAAATAGAATCACGACGTTTTTTTCATCTCTGTAATCGCTCAGAGAAATATCGTTCAGATCGTCACCAGATTTTGATTTCAGCGTAAAATCGGGTGCACGGTTACCTACAGTAATACCCATTTTGCATATCCTCTAAAAAACTTACAGCGCAGCCGCGTAACGGCGGTTGACTTCGTCCCAGTTAATTGTATTGGTCCAGGCTTCAATATAATCGGGACGCAAATTCTGATATTTGAGATAATAAGCGTGTTCCCACACATCGAGGCCGAGAATAGGCGTTCCGTCGCCTGTCATGATCGGATTATCTTGATTGGCCGTGCTCAAAATATCGAGTGTGCCATCTTTGACCACAAGCCAGGCCCATCCACTTCCAAAGCGCGTTGTTGCAGCGGTGACAAATTGTTCCTTTGCAGCTTCCATGCTGCCCAAATCGGCCACAATGGCTTCGGCGACTGCACCTCCCGGATCGCCGCCATTGGGACTCATAATTGTCCAGAACAAACTGTGGTTGGCATGGCCGCCGCCGTTGTTTTGAACAGCCGTGCGGATATCTTCTGGCACGCTGTCCAGATTGGTGATTAAACTTTCGATAGACTGATTTGCCAGGTCATCGTGCCCCTCAAGTGCGGCATTGAGATTGGTCACGTAGGCATTGTGGTGTCTGGAATGGTGAATTTCCATTGTCCGCGCATCAATGTGTGGTTCGAGTGCATCATAAGCATAGGGCAAGTCGGGCAATTGATATGCCATTTTGAAACTCCTTGTGTAGAGATGAATGATTTAGAAATGAATTCCGATACCGTTACCGAGTTTGAACTCAAAATATAATGAACTCCCATAAGGGCGTCAAGTCCTTATACAAGTCTTTTATTTTATATAACATAAATGCTTACAATAAGTTGACATACATGAGGTAAAATCATTTGACGTGAACCAGTGCGTTGTCTATCAGGCGTGCATTGCCAAACCGCACAGCCACGGCCAGCAAGATGGTATCTTTTAGCTCGGCAACAGGTGTGAGGTCTTTCGCATCGACGGCTTCGATATAGTCGATTTCTGCACAGCGCTGAGGTGCAATGACATCGCGCATGGCTTCAATAACCGTTTGGGCACGCCTTTCGCCCCGAGCGATCATTTTTTTTCCCACCATTAATGCGCGGTAAAGCGCGGGGGCTTCTCGCCGTTCTTCTGCGCTTAAATAAGCATTTCTCGAACTCATCGCCAATCCGTCCGCTTCGCGCACTGTGGGTGCCATAAGTATTTCCACATCCAAATTGAGATCGCGCACCATGCGTTGAATGACTATTGTTTGTTGCGCGTCTTTTTGTCCAAAGATAGCCACATGGGGTTTTACCGCTGCAAACAGTTTGGTGACGATTGTTGTCACACCTTCAAAATGTCCCGGACGACTTGCGCCACAGAGCCCCTCGGTCAGCTTTGCCACGCTCACCGATGTCGCAAAATCTTTGGGATATATTTCTTTTTTTTCGGGAAGGTATGCGAGATGTACGCCGTGTTGGTCGAGCAATTCTATGTCCCGATCTATGTCTTTTGGATAGGCGGCGAGATCTTCGGCGGGACCAAATTGCAGCGGATTGACAAAAATGCTCACCACAACCCGGTCTGTCACTTTTAACGCCTGGCGCACGAGGCTGAGATGTCCTTCGTGCAAATATCCCATTGTGGGTACAAGCCCGATGCGCAAGCCCGCCTGTCGGATACGGTCTGCTGCGCGGTGCATCTCGTGGACGGTTTTTATAATTTTTATGGTCATTATTCGTCTATTTGCGCTCTAAATCGGCGCAGTTCCGCGCTCTTTATCTTAAAACGATGTCTGTCTTCTGGAAATCGGTGCGCCTTGATATCTGCGACATAGGCTGCAAATGCCTGATGCATCACCCTTTTGAGATCGGTGTATGTTTTGACAAACCGATAATGGCTTTTGTAAACGCCCAGCATATCGTGAGCAACCAGCACTTGCCCATCGCATACGCGCCCGGCGCCAATTCCAATGGTTGGCATGGACAACCGCCTGGTCACAACTTCGGCGACGCGCTCGGGCACGCATTCTAAAACCACTGCCAGCGCGCCGGCAGACGCCAGTGCATCGGCATCATACAGGACGTCGAGTGCTTCTTCGGCGCGATCGCCAAACACGGGACGCTTACCCGTGCGCGTTTGAGGCGTATAGCCCACATGTCCAACTACGGGAATGCCCTCGGCGACGAGTGCCTCGACCTGGGGCATTATATTGCGCCCCCCCTCGAGTTTAACCACTTCGGTACCAGCAGAAACCAATTGCCGCGCATTTTCTAATGCTTGCTCTGGCGTTTCGTAAGATCGATAGGGCAAATCTGCCATCAACAGGGCACTCACCACTCCGCGCCGCACCGCGCGCGTATGGTGGAGCATATCATTCATTGTCACCTGCTGTGGGCTTTTATACCCCAACACATTGACGCCAACCGAGTCCCCCACAAAGATGACATCGACACCCGCAGCATCCTGAAAAACAGCCGTGGGATGATCGTAACAGGTCAACATCGCAATGGATTCGCCTCGTTGTTTCATCAGCGCGAGGGTTTCTGGTTTTACCCGCGTTCCCATAAGTCAGGTCCGCCTTGTCTTGCCAGATTCCGTGTGCGCTGGCCGATAATAACGGGTTCCAGAAGGAGGCGATTTAATTTGTGCCAGTAAATCCTCCAGGTGTTCCGGGCGGTTTTCAAAATCGACTTCCGATACATTAACTGCGAGTAGTGGCGTTATCGAATAATGAAAGAAAAAATGGTTATAAGCTTCTAATAACTGCGCGATGTATTCTTTTGTTATCTCTCTTTCATATCCGCGTTCATGGCACCTTATACCCCGCATCAGATGATTGACTGTGGTTTGCAAATAAATCACCAGATCTGGACGGGGAAGTTTTTCGCTCAATGTTTCGGCCAGTCGCTCATATAGCGCAAATTCCGTATCGTTGAGCGTCACATTGGCGTAGATGCGGTCTTTTTCAAAAATAAAATTACTGACTACGGCGTCTTCAAACAAATCCATCTGATGCAGTTCTTGTTGTTGTCGATAGCGGCTTAGCATAAAAAAGACCTGGGTTTGAAAGCCATATTGATCTGGCGCCTCGTAAAATAAAGGCAAAAAGGGATTTTCTTCGGGTTCTTCGAGCAGCAGGCGGGCATTTAGACGACGCCCCAGCAGGCGAGCCAAACGCTTTTTGCCCACACCTGTTACTCCTTCAATAGCTATATATCGCAATGCTAAATCCCCTGGCCTTATTTTTCAATTATCAAATTGAGACCTTCAATTTTTCGCACGGACAAATCCATGCCCAAAGACTCGGTTAAAAATTGAATCGATTGACCCAAAACGGGATGTTTGAGATCGGGTTTGAGGTCGCAAAGCGGCGCCAGAACGAATGCGCGCTCGTGCAAGTGTGGGTGTGGCACCTGCAAGCCCGGCTGGTCGATGATGGCATCGCCGTAGAGTAAAATATCGAGATCCAGCGTGCGCGGCCCCCACCGCGTCTCGCGTATGCGACCAAATTTGCTCTCAATTGCCAACAGACAATTTAATAAACTTCGCGCAGAGAGACTGGTATGGACTTGCAGAACGGCGTTGAGAAAATACGGCTGGTCGGTCACCCCGATCGGGGCGGTCTCATAGACTGCAGAGGCAGCGACAACGGCGATTTCGGGTTTTGCATTTAGAATACCCGTCGCTTTCTGGAGCGTTTTTTCCCGATCCCCCAAATTCGCGCCAATGCCAATGTAGATCACGTTTCACGTCTCACTTCAACTTCAACGCCATCGAAATTGACGGATACCGGTGGGTTGGGTTTGCGAACGCGCACGAGGAGTTTTGTCAATCCCAATTCCGACTGCAAAACGTCAGCGATGCGGTCTGCCAGGGCTTCGACGAGACCAAAACGCTCGCCTGTCACCACTTGCTCAACTATCTCACAGACGCGCGGATAATCTACGGCCTGAGGTGTATTGTTGTGTGCAAACCCCCTGAAATTGCCATAGATTTCTACGTCAACTTCAAATTTTTGACCGAGTTTAGCCTCTTCCTCAAATAGTCCGTGGTAGCCGTAAAAAGCCATATTTTTTATTCTCAGTACGTCATTTGTCATGGTGCTAATATTTACAATTCCATTTGTTAAGTCAAGCGGTTTGCTGTAAAAGCGAATTGAGAATTAAGAATTGAGAATTAAGAATTAAGAGTCGGAAGCAGGGTGGAGACGGATACTCGCTGCGCTCCATTGTAGGCTGCGCCTGTGCAGTGGATGCTTTCATACAAATGGCAGGTTGACCACTTCGGCCTCTGATCCGTCGTCCAGTAGTACGCGCTGTCCTGCTTCGTGATAGCCTCGGCGGATGATAGAAAGGGCGATCACGCGATTGAGGCGGAGCGATTTCACACATGTCGTTATCCGTCCGACGGTTTTATCGTTGACAATTATATTGCCACTCACAGGCGTATTGCCGCTCAATAATAAGCCCGTTAGATAGCGGCGGGGGCGTCCACGAAAGTGCATTTTGGCGATTACTTCTTGCCCAATGTAGCATCCCTTGTCAAAATCGACTGTGCGATTCAAGCCGGCTTCGAGGGGAACGACCGACTCGTCGATTTCAGCGCCATAACGGGGAATACCGGCTTCGACCCGCAATATTTCTCCCACTTGCCATCCGATTGGCGTTCCCCCCGCTGTAACGAGTGCCCGCCGCAATGAATCGGCGTGGTCTTGTGCAATGCGGAGATCACAACCCGGTTCACCTGTGTATGACCGCGCTGTGACCCAAATTGGGGTACCTTTAAAAGCGCGTATAACCGTATGATGTTCGGGGAGATCAGCAGGTATGCGCCCAACAACTCGACCGGCCAGTTCAAGGGCTGTGGGACCCTGTACCCCCAAAATGGCCCAGGTGTCGGATTCGTCCGATAGCGCAACATCATCGGCGATCAGATAGCGGTCCAGGGTTTCAATAAACTTTGTCGCAAGCCCCGGCTCTGTTTCCATATAGATACAATCTTGTAGGCGATGGACCCAAATATCTAATAGCGTTTGTCCCCGCGCCGATGTGACTGCGGCGTAATTGCCCTCATTTTCGGCGAGGGATTCAACGGTATTGGTCACCATGCCGTGCAAAAATCTCAGACAATCCGCGCCTTCTGCACGCACTTTGCCTCGCTTGCTGCGGTTGAATATCCCCGCGTTTTCTCGAACGGCACGGTACTGTGTTTCCACATTTCGATGTGATGACATATATTCTATCCTCCTATTGCCTAATCGTGGTAATATCTATATACTTTGAAAACGCCGTTTTTGTCAAAGGATTCTTATTCTCATCAAAAGGAGATTCAGGTGAAAGCCATTCGCATATCGCAATACGGTGGTGCAGAAGTTTTGAGTTTTGAAGATATTGATGTAGCAGAGCCAGGCGAGGGACAGGTGCGGATTGCCATAGAAGCAGCGGGTGTCAATTTTATCGATACCTATCACCGCACGGGCCTTTATCCTCTGAATTTGCCGTTGACGCTGGGTCTGGAAGGCGCTGGCATCGTAAACGCGGTAGGCGCAGGGGTTTCGGATTTGGCTGAGGGCGACCGCGTGGCCTGGAAAAGCGTGGCGGGTTCTTATGCCGAGCAAGTTGTCGCAGACGCAGCCGAGGTGGTGAAAATTCCCTCAGATGTCGCCACCAAGACCGCAGCCGCTGTGATGTTGCAAGGGCTGACCGCGCATTATCTGGTCAATAGCACCTATCCGATTCGCGAAGGCGATACCTGCCTCATCCATGCAGCCGCAGGAGGCGTTGGCCTTTTGCTCGTGCAGATGGCAAAAATGCGCGGGGCACGGGTTATTGGCACCACATCTACCGAAGAAAAAGCGGCTCTGGCGCGGGGTGCAGGTGCCGATGATATTATTCTTTATACCGAACGGGATTTTGAAGCCGATGTTCTGCATCTCACGGCTGGTCAGGGCGTCGAGGTCGTTTACGATTCCGTTGCCAAAGCCACATGGGAGAAAAGCATCAATTGCCTCAAACCGCGCGGTTATATGGTCTTTTTTGGCAATGCCAGCGGGCCGGTTCCGCCAATTGATCCCCTGCTTCTGTCGCAACAAGGGTCTATTTATCTCACGCGTCCAACTCTCAATAGCTACACGCAGACCCGCGAAGAATATCTCCAGCGCACTCGCGAGGTTATGGGCTGGATTCAAGATGGCGATCTGGATGTGCGTATAGGTGAAGAGCATCCTCTTGAAAATACTGCCGAAGCACATAACCGCCTCGAAGGTCGGCATACTACGGGAAAAGTGCTGTTGATTCCATAATCGCATGTGTATCGAAAACCACACCACGCTGATACTGCTCGTCAGAGGCGATCCCATAACCCATGTTTTGCTCGGCTATAAAAAACGCGGGTTTGGCGTGGAGAAATACACGGGTATTGGCGGGAAAATTGAACCCGGCGAAACAGTGCGTGCAGCCGCTGTGCGCGAGATGCGTGAAGAAACAGGCGTTGTGATGTCGCCCCATGACCTCGTGGATGCCGGGCATTTGGCGTTTTATTTTCCCGCACGCCCCCAGTGGAATCTCACGACCCGTATTTTTATAGGACGCAGGTGGAAAGGTGAGCCAATGGAAACAGGGGAAATACGCCCTGTGTGGTTTGAAATCGATCACTTGCCCTTTGATACCATGTGGGATGATGCTATCTATTGGTATCCCTATGTGCTGGAGAATAAGCGCGTCAGAGCTACATTTACGTTTTCTACCGACTGCAAAACTGTCGCGACCAGCGAGATTGAGATGTGGTAAGCTGTGTGTTTTTTTTCTTGACTCTTGTGGTAAAATCACTATATATCAGGGCGGTTGATAAATAAAACTTAACAGACCCTTTACTTTCTCTTTAGTGAGGTGATTGTTTTGACTACATCGGCCAGAAATGTTACCAAAGATGCACTGCATCACTACCTCGAAGATGTGGCTTCGTCTCAACCCCTGTCTTCCGCAGAGGAAGTTGAACTTGCTATTCGCATTCGCAAAGGCGATCAGAAAGCGCGGGCAAAACTCATTGAAGCCAATCTGCGCTTTGTAATCACTGTGGCTTACGAATACCAAAATCAGGGCGTGCCGCTCGTGGATCTCATCAGTTCGGGCAACGTCGGTTTGATCACCGCGGCAGAGCGTTTTGACGAGACGAGAGGGTTTAAGTTTATCTCTTATGCAGTTTGGTGGATTCGCCAATCTATTTTGCAAACGCTGGCGGAACACGCCCGGGTTGTGCGCCTTCCTCTCAATCGCGTGGAATTGCTCAGGCGCATATCTCGCTATAAAAGTAGCCGACAGCACGAGACTTCCACGCGTACTGCCGAAGAAGAAATTGCCGAAGAATTGGATATTCCAGTGGAGCAGGTTACGGATATTCTCAAGAGTGGACAGCGCACTTTGTCTCTCGATACGTCTCTTGGCGATGGGGAAAATAGCCTTCTTGAAATGATGCCCGACAACTCACAAGAGTCGCCCGACGCAATGGCATTGAGAAATACCCTCAAAGCTGAAATCTCAAGTGCTTTGAGTACCCTCGATGAACGCGAGCAAAAAGTCATTCGACTCTATTTTGGATTGGGTGGTGGTGCGGAGATGACGCTTGAAGAAATTGGTAAGCAATTTCGCCTGACGCGCGAAAGGATTCGTCAAATAAAAGAAAAAGCACTCCGAAAATTGCGCCATCCCACGCGCGGGCGAAAGCTGATGTCCTATGCCGAAGATACCTGAACTGAAACGCTAATCTCCCAATTTTTGTACCCATTCTCGAAACTGATCACCGCGCTCTTCAAAATTGCGAAATTGGTCGTAACTCGCCGATGCTGGCGATAGCAATACCACATCGCCAGCTTGTGCGAGACCCGTCGCGCAACCCATTGCTTCTTCCAAATTTTCGACGCGGTGAATATTGGTTTTGCCTTTTGCGGTTGCCGCAATCGCGTCCCCGGTTTTGCCCATCGCAATTAGATGTGCGACCTTTTCCTCTATCGCCATCCCCAGATCGTCGAATGCAATGCCCTTATCGTAGCCGCCGGCGATCAGTACGATCGGCTTGTCATAAGCCATGAGCGCTGTCCGCGTGCGATCGGGACTCGTGGCTATTGAGTCGTTTACATAGAGAACGCCGTTCACTTCTGCCACCTGCTCCAATCTGTGCGGCACGCCCTGAAATGTTCGCAATACGTCGGCGATATCTTCTTCAGATACACCGCTTACAATTGCTGCACCTGTGGCTGATAGTGCGTTGGAGAGGTTGTGCCGCCCGCGCAAGAATATGGTATCTACAGAGCAGATGGTTTGCCCATCGCCACCGATTCTGTGTTGAATTTTTCCCTCGCGTACAAATACATCCCCCTCGCCTTCAACGGCAAATACCACCCGCTGCCCTGTGCCTGCCCAACGAGATACTTCGGCATCTTCTCCGTTGACAATCGTCCAATCGCTTTTTGTCTGGTGTATGACGATTTGTTGCTTGGCTTTTCGGTACGCTTGTAAAGATCCGTGAACGTCGATGTGATTTGGCGCGAAGTTGGTTATGACAGCGATGTGGGGACTCCACGGCAACTCGCCTAAGCGGTCGAGTTGAAAGCTCGATAATTCCAGTACGACGGGTACATCGGCGTGTAGCATTTCCAATTCATCGAGCAGAGATCCGCCAATATTGCCACCAATTCGCGTGCGTTTATCTTTTCGCTTGAGCATTTCTCCTATGAGCGAGGTTGTCGTCGTTTTTCCACTGCTGCCCGTTACGCCGATTATAGGTGCGGGGCAGCGTTCGACAAATAGACATATTTCCGATGTGATGGACACGCCCGCAGATTCTGCGATTTTCAAGTATTGCGATGATCGAGGTACCGCGGGATTGGCGACAATTAAATCTGCGTTCCGAAAATCCGTTTCTTCGTGTCCCCCCAGCTTAAAGGCGATGGGTAATCCATTCAGGGCGCGCACCGAAGCGCGCAGGTCTTTTTGCGGGCGCAAGTCCGTCACTGTCACCACCGCGCCTTCGCGCACCAGAAAACGCGCCGCTCCCACGCCCCCGCCAAATAATCCCAATCCCATTACTGTGACGCGCTGGCCTTTCAGGTTCACGGAAAATCTCCAGGTGAGGGCTATTCTTTTAACAATTGATCGACGAGATCGACCGGGGTGATGCCTTCGGCTTCGGCGTTGAAATTCGTGACGAGGCGATGGCGCAAGACGGGTCTGGCGACAAAAGATACGTCGTCGATGGACGGTGCATAGCGTCCGCTGAGTACGGCGCGCGCTTTGGCGCCGAGGATGAGGCATTGCGAGGCGCGCGGGCCAGCACCCCATCTGAGCATGTGGCCAATGGATGTGTCCGTATTTTGCGGGCGGGTTTTGCGGACGAGATCTACCGCATGATCTACGATGTGATCGGCTACTGGAACTTTGCGGATGAGTTGCTGGAGGTTGCGGATTTGTGCGGCGTTCAGTACGGGCCGTACGTCGTGTGTTTGGGCACCTGTGGTGGCTTTGACAATGGCGCGTTCTTCTTCTCGGGTGGGATAATCGATCCACAGGTTAAAGATGAAGCGGTCGAGTTGGGCTTCGGGCAGGGGATAGGTGCCTTCTTGTTCGATGGGATTTTGCGTGGCTAAGACAAAAAATGGTTCTTCGAGGCGGAAGGTCCCCCCTCCGGCGGTGACTTCGTGTTCTTGCATGGCCTGCAATAAGGCAGCCTGGGTTTTGGGCGGGGTGCGGTTGATTTCATCGGCCAGGATGATGTTGGCAAATAAGGGACCTTTGACAAAGCGGAATGCTTTGTGTCCGGTGGTCTGGTCTTCTTCGAGGAGTTCTGTGCCCGTGATGTCTGAAGGCATGAGGTCGGGGGTAAATTGGATGCGGCTAAAAGACAAGTCGAGGGCGCGCGCGAGGGTGCTGATGAGGAGCGTTTTGGCCAGGCCGGGCACACCGACGAGCAAACAATGGCCCCCGCAGAGGAGGGCGATGAGTAGCTGATCGACGATTTCCCGCTGTCCAATAATGACTTTGCCAATTTCGGCGACGATCTGGTCATACGCGGTTTTTAATTGTTCAACGGCCTGGAGGTCTTCGTGAGGTGATGCTTCGGGCATTTTGTTTCCTTTCTTATGTTTTGCGTTTTTCCTTTTTCGCCGCCGGGAAGAGAATATTGTTGAGGATGAGGCGATAGCCCGGCGAATTTTTGTGCAGTGCGAGTTGTGTGGGCGGGTCGTTGACAAAGTGTTGATAGTCTTCCGGGTCGTGTCCGGCATAAAATGTGAATGTGCCTTTGCCGATGTTGCCGTGGATGTATTTGACGTGGTCCGTGCCGGGTATGTCGCCCATGATGGTGACGGATTTTTTGATGCGGTTTTTGCGAAAGGCCGTTGTTTGGCCCAAAAAGCCGGGGACGATGGGTGTGTGGTTTTGCGTGAGCATGGTGGGCACGGGATCGTATTTTGCCGAGAATTCAAATAGTGAAAAGGCATCGATATCGGCATTTTTGACCTGGCTCATTTCAATGGGTGACAGGTCGATGTCGGCGTGTTCGTATTCGAGGGGGTCCATAACGAGGTTGAAGTTTTCAAAGGCTATGGTGTGCGAGAAATCGAGTTTTTGACGCGCCATTGGATCTGCGGGGTCGCCGTCGTAAACGCTATCGACAATGTCGATCCCACGCGCGGCAAGGGCAATGTCAAAGGTATCGGTAGCCGAGCACATGGCAAAGAGAAAGCCGCCCTGTGCGACGTAGTTGTAAATGGCCTGTGCAACCGCGCCTTTGAGGTGAGAGACTTTGGCAAAGCCCAGTTTGCGGGCGAGGGTTTTAAATGCGGCCTGTTGTTGTCGGTACCAGAGGGTATGGCCGTGGCTGCGATAGAATTTGCCGTATTGCCCAGTGAAGTCTTCGTGATGTAAGTGCAGCCAGTCGAAGTTTTCGAGTTTGCCGGTGAGAACTTCTTCGTCCCACAAGGTGGTATAGGGGATTTCCGCATACGTGAGGGCCAATGTGACGGCGTCGTCCCAGGGCTGTTTGTGCGGGGGGGTATAGACTGCGATACGGGGGGCTTTTTCAAGGCGCATGCGGTTCATGTTGCCGGATTCAATATCGGCGTAGATGCGCGTGGCCTGCGCGGCTGAGATGGCCTGGAAGGAGACGGCGCGTATTCGGGCTTCGCGCGCGATGGTTTCGTGGTTGTCGATGAGGAAGGACCCGCCGCGGTAGTTGAGCAACCATTCGACGGGATGGCCCTGTTGCAATGACCAATACGCAATGCCGTAGGCTTTGAGGTGATCGGTTTGCGATATGTCCATGGGGATGAGAATTTTGCCGACGTTCGCGCTTCCACCACCTATCGCCGCTGTGCAGGGAGATGATGTTATGAAAATAAAGAGCAAGGTGAGAAGTGTGAAGTGAGTGCTTGCATTTTGCTGTTTTAATGTCATCCCGCTTCCTTTGTTTTGACGTGGGTCAAGCTGATCTTAGCTACCTACCCTCTTTCAAGTTCTCCCGATCTCGATTCTTTTTGCGATCTTTTCTGCTAACACCTTGAAGTCTCGGCGGGCGTCATTCGCAGCGGCGGCATGACTGCCGATGGCTCCGTCGGCGTTTTTGAGGTGAAAAATGGGCTTGCGCGCTTCCTGGGCCATTGGCACCAGGCTTCGGTAGTGTTTGACGGTGGCAAGGGCGTGTTTTTCATCTTCCGCTGGTGTTGCAGGGTAAGGGCCTTTGTTGTCATTCAGCAGATTCCGTGCGTATTCTTCCGGCATTTGATTAACCCACTTGTCATACGCCTTGATAGGGCGGCTCAGGCGGATGCCGTGTTGTTGCACGACATAGCCAATGGGGTGCATGGCACCATCCGGTAGTGGAAAGTCCGGTTGCTCCCAGTTGTGCTTTCGCCGCGCCCAGTCCTGTCTCCACCGGTTCAGCGTCGGGCCGAGATTGCACAGGCTCTGGAGGGAAAACAAGTCGGCACCTAGCGGAACGATGATGTAATCAGTAGCTATCAGCGCGGAGCGATTAATCGCTCCGAGATTGGAGCCGGCGTCGGCCAGGATGACAGAGGCATTCATCTGCTCTGCCCCGGACTGCATGATGGTTGAAAAGGCAGTCAAAATGCGAAAGGGACGATATAGTTCACTAGACCCCAATGCGTTAGGCCATTCTGCTGATAGGGTGTCTTCAAATCCGGCCAGTGCCAGATCTCCTGGTATCAGACTCAACTCAGGTGTGATTTTCGTCAATACTGGATCTTTAATATTCCCAACTTGTGTCAGAGGTTGGACGCATTGCAGGATGGTACACCCGTGTTCGTCTCGGCTTTCTCCCCACAGTTTTTCCAACCGATCTTCATCCAGAAATGCGGCGGTGAGGTTGGCCTGTGGATCGAGGTCGCAGGTCAATACGCGATAGCCGATATCGGTCAGCATCCACGCCAAATGATAGACAAGGGCAGTTTTGCCGACACCGCCTTTGTGGTTAAAAAAAGTCAAAACAGGTGTGCTCATCTTTACGCACCTCTTGCTTTTACTGTTACCCGCACAAAATTATTGGAAATATCAAATTCAGGTTCCCGATGTCCCGCTTCCGCCAACTGTTTTTTGGCTATTGGTATTCCCACGCCAAAACGCTGGACAAGGACTCTTTGAACTCAACGCGGTCAGATTCGCCAGTTGCGATGATTTGCAGCAACTCTTCTTCTGTAAAATCTGGCATTGAACTTATTCTCCTCCTGTTGATCTGCTGTCAGCCTGTGTGGTCAAGCACCACGAGCTAGCGTATCAATTCAAAATCCTTGTAACCAGAAATCACATGGACCGTAATCAAGATAGGTGGCTCAAGGTTGAGGCCGGGCGGATGCCAGCAGTAAGCCGCTACTTTTCACTGGCCAGTTTGCGAAAGTTGCACTCGACCTGAAGTCCGTGCCAAAATTCGTCTGACTGCCCGAAGAAGGCACCAAAGCGAATTGACATGGCTGGCGTGATCGAACGCCGGGCGTGAACGATTTCGTTGATTGTCTGCGGCGCAACACCGATGGCACGGGCCATGGCATTTTGCGAAATTCTCATGGGTTTGAGATACTCTTTTAGGAAAATTTCACCAGGTGTGATTTGCCGTTGTAATATCATCCCGCTTCCTTTGTTTTTTCGAGGGTCTGGATTTTTTGTCGGAGGTTTCGCAATCGCTCGCGGGCGATGTCGGCTTCGAGGCTTGTGGGATAGTTGACGAGCAGGGTTTCATAGATTTTTTGCGCGTCGTAATATTGGCCGAGGTATTTATCGTAGATCGCGCCCTGTGCGATATATGCGGCGGGGGAAAGTGGGCTTTCGGGCTGTGTGGCAATGAGTTTGCGATAGGTCTGAAGGGCTTGTGGATAGCGCTTTTGATCGGTGTAAATTTTGGCCTGATGGTCGAGCAAGCGATCCGCGAGAAAGGATTGCGGATGGGCGCGATGAAGAGTTTCAAATGCGCGCAATGCTTCGTTTTGATCTTTTTGGCGCAGCTTGAGGCAGGCACTGGCATACGCGCTGAGCAGGGTTGAATCTGCGCGCTGGCCTTCTTGTAATAGCGCGGATAGGGCGATGGCGTCGTTGATGATGTCGCGGTTGAGTTGTGTTTTGAGCACGGCGTCGAGCAGGGTTTGTGCCTGGTCGATCTGGTTTGATAGAAAATGCAATTCAGCGAGGCGAAAGCGGGCTTCGATTGCTTCGGGGGCGGTCGCTCTTTCGGCGATGATCTGGTGGTAGATGAGCCGCGTTCTATCTATGCTGTTCGCCTGTAGATGTCCTTCGGCGAGTGCAAATAGCGCCTTGTATCGCCAGGTACTGCGCCGATGGGTCTGGATCAAGTTTTGAAATGCCTGTTGAGCTCCTTCGGCGTCGTTGTGGTAGTCGCGCAAGATGAGACCTATAAGAAAACGGGCTTCGTCGGCCTCTGCGCGATTGGGATGACGGGCGATGAGGTCGCTATAGTGGTTTTGTGCATCGGCGGGCCGGTTTGCAAGCTGATATGCTTTGCCCAGGCCCAGTTGCGCGCGTGCCAGATGGTCGGGACGGTCTGCGCGGTCACATATCGCCCGATAAGCGGCAATGGCGGTTGGGGGATTGTCATTGTCGAGGGCATAGCTCGCAATGCGGAACAGATCATTCCAATTATTTTTTATGAGCGCGTTGGGCGAGAGCAAAAGATCGAGCGTTTGCGCGATAAATCCAGCGGGCAGGGCGTATTCGATGAGCAAGCTGAGATGGGTTTGATCACTGGGCGATGAGAGCAGGTCAAAGACCTCGGCGTGCTGGTCGCCGTTTTGGGCAAAATCGCGCAGGCGCGCTTCGACGTGTGCGCGATACTGTGGGTTTTTCTGAACCCAGATCAGGTATTCGCGCACAGCATCGGGATAATGGGCGCGGCGTTCGGCGAGCTCGGCGAGTTCGCGGGCAAAAAGCATTGTGTCTTTGAGTGCGGTTCTCGCGCGGCGATAGGTTTGTTCGGCGCGTTTGTCGAGGTTGCGTTTGCGATAGCGGTCGGCAATAATGGCAAAGGGATGTGTTGTGGTCGCCTGCTGAAGCAGGGGTTCCCAGAATGCAGTTGCGGAATCTATTTGGCCGAGTTCAAAGAGAGCAATGCCCAGGCGAAGGCGCGCGTTGTTATCGTTTGGAACAGACGAGAGACGCTGGCGCAGTAGCACGGCGACTTCGTCATACCTGCCCGCCCGCGATAGTGCGGATTCGAGACGCATGAGAAGATCGGCGCGATGGGGATGCTGGATGTAAAGGCCGCGGTAGATGTAGATCGCACTTGTGAAGTCCTTTTTTGCTTCAAGGGCTATTGCGCGCTGAAGTGCGGCGTTGATCTGCTCGGTAGATGCGATGGCAGTTCCCGCGCATAAGAGGAGGATGGCGAATAGACGGAGCGGTGTACAACTGCGCCAGCAGTTCATAGACGCAACAGTGTACAATTGCGATAGCAATTCATCAACGAATAGACGCAATGGTGTACAACTGCATCCGTGTTTATCTGTGTTCATCTGTGGTTGCATTTGTCTTTTTCGCATCTTCAATCAAGTTTTCAAAATACCGCCGGATGAGGGCCTGGTATTCGGGTGAATACCCTTCTTTGAGGGCGTCGCGCATCAAATGGCGCAGGGGGTTGTCGGCTTCGCCCAAATCTGCGGGGAGCGATCCCGGTCCGCGATAGGTCAGATTTTCGCCCGTGCGCGCCTGTCGCTTTTTGCTCTTTCCCCGCGATTTCATCGCCTGTTGGGCATCGAGCAGGCGGGAGAGTATCTGCCGCTGTCGCATGAGGGTCTGGGGGGCGACCTGGCGCTGGAGAAGTTCGCGTGCGGTTTCGCGCATGTCGCTGGCAATTTTGCCCAGGTCGCCGAGCATTTCGCGCTGTTGTTGCGCCAATTCGCCGCGCAGGGCATTGAGCGCGTCCCGGATGGCACGCTGTTGAGCCGCGAGTTTTTGCCACGAGGGTTGGCCGCTTTGCCCGGGTTGCCCAAATAGATTTTCGGTTTGGGCGTTGAGTGATCCCTGTTGTTGGGAGAGTTGGGCCATTTTTGCCATCATTTCTTCAAAGCCCGTGCCCGATTCTGACGATGCGAGTTGTCCCAGCGCGTTTTGCACCATCATGGCTGCGCGATTGATTTCTCCCATGGCTTCGCGGGCGAGTTGAGCCGCCTGACTGGCATTGCCCGCGTTGAGTTGTTCGGCAGCACCATCCATTTTGTTCAGGGCCTGACCGAGGGCTGCCTGTGCGCTGGGGGGCATGAAGAAGGTTTTTTGCGAGGCGTCCATCAGGCGTTGTGCCATGCGCGATGCCCCGGTTATTGCACGCGCCTGGTCCAGCGCGAGGGGCGCGGTGTCGTCGCGGCTTCCCGCCTCATTTGCGCGTTGTGCCGTGCGTTCCTGCGCCTGGGATAAGGTGAGCAGATCGTGCAATACGCGGTTGAGTTCTCGGGCGATCTCATCTTTTTGTCGCTGGATAAATCGCTGGCGGGCCTGTGCGAGTCTCTGGCTCATGTTTTGCAAATCCCGGGCGAGAGAATCGCTACCTGAGCGCGCGTTTTGCCGTTGCCCAAAGTCGAGGTCCTGTCGCACTTGATCCATGCGGGGAGTGAGTTGTTTGTTTTTCATTGCGTTGGCAATTTGGTCGAGTTCGCTGTCGGTGGGGCTGTCCATTTCTTGCGATGTTTGTTGAAGTTCTGTGTGCAACTGTTCGGTGTCTCGGGCGATTCGCGTCTGGCGGCGGGTGAGTTCTTCGGCGGGTTCGCGTTCGATATTTTGTGTGATCTGATCCTGGGCCTGGGCGAGTTCTTCGAGTTTTTGGTTGAGCGCGTCGAGGGTTTGTTGTTGTTGAACGCGCCGGAGAAGGGCGAGGGCGCGATCGATGCTTTCGCGGAATTTTTCGCGCTCCATCTGAAATTGTTCGAGGGCGTCACGCACCATGTCCGGATCGGCACTTTTGATGGCTTCATCCAATTTTTTCATGACGTCTTCGAGTTCTGGCGTGCGGATTTGCGAGAGCAATGATTGCAGTTCTTCGAGTTTTTGCAGGGTGTCGTCTTCGAGCAATCCGCTTTCTTGCAGGCGGTCGAGTGCGCGGTCGAGTTGTTCGGCTGTGGATTCAATTTGTTCGGCGAGTTGTTCTTGCGTTTGGCGCGCTTTTTCGAGTTCGCGTTTTTCCTGCCAATCGAGTTTGTCTTTGGAGAGCATATCGCGGGCGAGTTCTTTGAGGCGTGCGTCGAGTTCGCGCCCGCGTTGTTGCACGGCTTCGATCTCGTCGATGCTTTCGCGCTGTGTTTTATCTGCTTCCCGATGGATTTCAAACAGGCTGGGCATGCGAATTGTAAAGGTGGCTGTTTCCCCATAAGAAGGCCTGGGGTTGTTGTCATAAGCGCGGATTCTGCAGGTGATTTGATCACCCGGTAGCAAGTCGAGGTTGGACATGTCCCAGTGATAGGATGTCTCAATTTCGCGCCCGGACGTTGTGATAATTGGAAGGATGTGGTCTGTGTCGCCATCTTTCTGGTATCTGAGTTGCAGGCGCGAGATGCCATAGTCGTCAAAGGCTTCGACGACGAGAGAGACGCGCATCGATTCTGTGAGGTCGATGTCTTGTCCAGGGTGCAACAGGCGCACGTCGGGCGGTTGATCGGGTAGCGCGACAATGCGATATGTTACGGGGTCTTTGTTGATGACCATTTGCGGATCGCGCAGGTGTACGCTATAGCGTACATCTTTTTTTACTGTCAGGGTCGTTTGTGCAAGTGATGAAGATACTGCGGCGGGCAATTCGGTTGTGTCGTCAAATACGAGTGCGGCTGATTCGAGGGGCTTGTTGGCTTCAATAGTCAATGAGACTTCTGTGCCGATTGGTACAATTATATCGCCGCCCTGTTGATTGATGCGGTCGGGCATTGCTGTATGCGGTGGAAATCGGTCGTGGTGCGAGATGCGCGTGACAATGGGGCGCGGGTGTACGGTCGCGGTGTAGGTGGGGGTTTGCGCGTCGTGGGCAGACAGACGGTAGTCAAAGGTTCGCGTGACATTGGGGAAGTGATGGGATGCGCCCATTTGTTTGATGGGCAAGACAAAGGAGGCCCATGTTTGTGTCTCTTTTTCGCGGATATACAGCCGCGCAGTGCGGGGTATAATGCCCGAGAATTGTGCGGTGATGGCAAGGGAGTCCCCGCCGACGATTTCGACATTGCCAGGTTGTAAAATTACGTACGTGTCTGGCGGGCGGGTGTATGGGGTTTGCGGGTTTGCGAGGCGTTGGGCTGCGCCGGATAAGGCCGTGGGCCATCCTGCGTGGAGCAATAGGCCCAAAAGGGCGAGCACAACAACCGCCGTGGCAGCGCGAATGGGTGGCTTGCGATTGATGAGCGTTTCATAAGGGAGATGCTGCGTGGTGCGTTCTGCCTGGATGATCGCAGCATCGACGAGTGCGCTGGCGTGTTCTTCGCGGTCCCTTTGTCGCCACAATTGGAGTGCGTTGATCAGGTGTTGCTGAAGGCCGCCAAAGTGTTGTTCCACGCGCAGTGCAATCAGGTCCAGACTGGGCGGTCTGATAAATGGCATGATGCAGAAGCGGGTGAGCAAGTATAAGAAGCACAGGGCGCACAGGCTCTCTAAAACAATTTTGAGGATTGGGCGCAGGTAGAATATCGATTCGAGGATGACGAGGATAATCCCCGCGCTGAGTATAAATACCAGCGCGAGGCCCACGCCTGTTAGCGCCCGATTCGCCGCGATCAGTGTGCGCAGTCTTGTGAGGCGTTGGGTGAGTTTTTGATGTGCGGAGTGTGAGGTCATGGGAATTAGGAATTAGGAATTAAGAATTAAGAAGCATCTTTTATCCTTACAATTCTCAATTTTTACTTTTCAATGCGTTAGTGCCCAGACAATGACGTTGGTGCCCATTTTGAGGGCTTCTTGTCTTTTTTCGGGCGGGTCGTTGTGTACGTCGGGATCATCCCATCCATCGGCGATGTCGCTGCTCGTGTTGTAGAAGACGATCAAGCGGTCTTCGTGAAATAGTCCCAGCGCCTGGGGTGGGTCGCCGTCGTGTTCATGGATTTTTGGCAAGCCGTTTGGAAAGTGAAACGGCGTCTTAAAAAGGTCAAAAGACGGGGGCAATTGGACGAGTTTTTTGTCGGGGAATGCGCGTTTGAGTTCCCGGCGAAAGGATTCGTCCAGGCCGTAGTCGTCGTTGGCGAAGAGAAATCCGCCGCGTTCGAGATAGAGGCGCAAGCGCCGCAGTTCTTCTTCTGAGAATCGGATATTGCCGTGTCCTGTGAGAAATAGTACGGGATAGGCAAAGAGGTGTTCGTCGGTGAGCGCGACCTGGGCTTCTTGTTCTGCGGTGCGGATGGGCGTGTGTTGTCTGATAAATGCGAGCAGGTTGGGGATTTCCGTTGGGCCATTGTACCAGTCGCCGCCGCCGTCGTATTTGAGACGCGCGATGGTGAATGCCGCGGGCGGGTCTTGCAATTGCGCCAGGCTGGGCGCAGAGATTATCAGGAGTAAGAGGTAGAAATAGCGCATGGTTTTTATGACGCGAAAAGGCGGTTTTCGGTTCCGTCAGTGGTCTCGTACTTTGTCTATTTGCAGGATGGAAGGCTCTGTGCTAAAGGTATAGGTGCAGTCGAAGTCAACTTCTGATAAACACCGCGTGTCAATTGGAAATGCCGCGCATTGTTTTGGGCGGTTTTCGTAAATGCTGCACAGGGTGTCTCCGGTGTCATTTTTGATGAGAAAGGGGCATTTGAACAGGAGTTCGCAGCAATTACCACACTGGTTGCATTCGCCCTGTCGGTTTTTTTGTTGTTGCGCGACATAGGCTTTGCGAAATTGCAGCAGTAAAAAGCGTCGTACTTTGCCGACGGCTTGTTCGCACATTTTGCCAAAGGTTCTGGGCATGGGAAAGTCCTGTTCCTTATTTCATTTGTTCGATTTCACGCTCTGCAGCCTGTACGCTGCTTTTGGTGTCGTGAACGGCGATGGTGAGGTCGCAGTGCCGGGTTTCGCCGCCGTTGAGTGTGATGACGCGCCCGGCGTCGCGTTCAAAGCTTTTGGCGTTGGGATAGTTGGTGGCGGGTTCGAGGCCCACGACATATCCATCTCGGGTTGCTGCGGTGTTTTTCCAGAGGGTAAAGTACGGCATTTGTTTGAGTGAGTAATGGAGCGAAGAGCCGAGGTTGCCTTCGGCGTTTTTGAGCAGGACAGATGTGTTGCCTTCGCTGTTGCCAGCGAGTTCGTAAAAATAAACTTGTTCGATATAACCCGGAGTGGGGCCAGGGCATTGGTCGAATGTGTTGATGCCTTCCTCTGCACGTGGGTCGCGTGGGGAGACGGTTTTGTGCGGCGTAACGATAGACGCGCCTTCTTCGAGGAGGGGTGCGCCGTAGTTGCAGTGGTAGAGCAGTTGCATTTCAGCGGGTTTGTCGTTGAGGTTGGTGACTTGATCGGCTATGGTGAGGCTGTTGCTGCCGAGTTCGGTCGATATGGCTATGGTGAGACGCAGCGCGGGACCAAACATCATGGTTTCATCTACGATGCCCAATACGGTGATGCGATGGGGCGGTGTCAGGTCGATTTGCACTTCGACATGGCGCGCGGGTATGTTGGCGATTTTGCCGTGCAGGGGGACAAAGACTTCGGCTTCGTTGCCGTTGTTGTCGATTACGATGTCGTTGCCGGGGGCGCCATTGCTGTCGAGGCCACAGCGCACGATCCATTCGTTAAAGCCTTTGAGCCATCCCAGGCCGCCCCGGTCGTTGAGTTCGATGAAGGCCGGGTTGACGAGGTCGCGCACGGGTGATTCCCAGCCGAGGGGTATGCCGCGATAGGTGCCTTTCCATATTCCCATGCCGCGCGTGGGGACGATGAATACGGAGAGTGCGCCGTTGTCGATTTCAATGAGGTCGATCCCGTCTTGTAAGCCGCCTTTAAGGGTGGTTTTTTGCACGCGCCATGTGTGTTCTGTGCCAAGTGGCAAGGTGGATTCATCTATGGCCCACGATTCGGTCCAGAGTGCGCGTTCGACGTTGGTGAGAACGAAGCGATACATGCCTTCCATGGGAGTTTCCTTCTGAAGGTGCCTCACACAAAGACACGGAGACACAAAGGGGGATGTTTATTTTTTTGTGTATGATCATCAGAATATACGGGAAAATGCGCGAGGTGAAAAGTGCAACGTAGGGGCGACGCGGCCTGACGCTGCAGGGGTGGTTGCCAAAATGGATAGAAGAACGTATAATTTTCTAACAGATGTTATGTAGCTTTAAGGCATTGGCGATTGTGAAATGAAGAAACAAACTTTTTTCTTTTGCGGTATTGGTGGCAGTGGCATGAGTGCTATTGCACAGGTGTTGTTGCACCAGGGTCATGCGGTGCGCGGGTCGGATCGCAGTTATGACCAGGGGCAGAATGCGGATTTGTACGCGCGGTTGCAGGCGCTTGGGGTGGTATTGTTTCCGCAAGATGGATCGGGCGTGGATGCAGATGTGGATGTGCTGGTGGTGTCGAGTGCGGTCGAGCCGACGATTTTAGATGTACAGGCGGGGCTGGATCGCGGTATTGCTATTTGTAAGCGGGCTGAGGTGCTGGCGAAATTATTTCATCGGGGAACGGGGATAGCCGTGGGGGGTACGAGTGGAAAATCGACGGTGACGGGGATGGTTGGGCATATTTTGAGCAGGATCGGACGCGATCCCACGGTGATCAATGGGGGGATGATGCGCGATGCGGTGCAGCCACCGCGGTTGGGCAATGCCCTGTGCGGTGATGCGGAGTTGGTGGTGATTGAGGCAGATGAGAGTGATGGTACGATTGCGCTGTACGAGCCGACTGTGTCGGTGTTGACGAATATTTCACTGGATCACAAGCCGATGGCGGAGTTGGAGTCGCTTTTTGGGACGTTTTGCGCGCGGGCAAGAGATGCGGTGGTGGTAAATCGTCTGTGCGAGCGGTCGATGGTATTGACGCAGGGGTTGAAGCGGCGGGTGACTTTTGGGGTGGATTGCGAAGGGGCAGATGTGCATGCTGCCGCTGTCGCGTTGTTGCCCGATGGTGTGCGGTGTGTTGTCAATGGGCAGTCTTGCCGGTTGCGCGTGCCTGGGCGACACAATGTTGCCAATGCAGTGGCGGCTATTGCCGCGTGTGGGGTGCTTGGAATAAGTGTGCGGGATGGGGCAGAAGCATTGGGTGATTTTCGAGGGATTGGCAGGCGGTTGGAGGTGGTGGGCAAGGCGCAGGGGGTGACGGTGATTGATGATTTTGCACATAATCCGGATAAAATTGCCGCGAGTTTGGCTACGTTAAAGGCGCAGCCCGGTCGCGTGCTTTCGGTGTTTCAGCCGCACGGGTTTGGACCAACGCGGTTTTTGAGGGATGGGCTGATTTCGGCTTATGTCAATGGGATGGATGCAGATGATCTGGTGATTATGTCGGAGATTTTTTATGCGGGCGGGACAGCGCAAAAGGATATTTCGTCGGGGGATTTGATCGCGCAGATTGCGCGTGCAGGGCGATGGGCTGAGTACATTGAGAGGCGTGAGGATATTGTTGTGCGTTTGGCAGAGGAGGCGCGGGATGGCGACCGTGTTGTGGTGATGGGCGCACGGGATGATTCGCTGACAGAGTTTGCAAGAGATATATTATCTCAGATTGAGAGCAGGGCGCGATGAGTTTGCCTCCTGAATTGCAGCCGGGCGATACGGTGGGGGTGATTGCGCCGTCCGGGTCCTTTGAACGCGAGCGGTTGGCGCCCGGGTTGGCGTTTTTGCGCGCGAAGGGATTTGAAGTGCGCGAGGGGGTGTCGCTTTACGCTCAGGATCGGTATTTGGCGGGGACGGATCGGGCGCGTGCGGATGATGTGAATGCGATGTTTGCAGATGGGGATGTGAAGGGTATTTTTGTCGCGCGCGGCGGGTATGGGGCTGCGCGCATTTTGGGGTTTTTGGATTGGGCGTGTATTGCCCAAAATCCAAAGGTGCTGGTGGGGCTGAGCGATACGACGGCGTTGCAGCTGGCGATTTTTGCGCGAACGGGGCTGGTGACATTTTCCGGGTGGTTGCTGTGTTCAGATGCGACGGCAGAAGGCGTTGATCAGGAGACGGAGCAGGCATTGTGGGCGGCGGTATGTTCGCACGAATTTGAGGGCGTTGGTTTAACGCCTTTGCGCGGTGGCGAGGTGAGTGGTCCACTAATTGGGGGGTGTTTGTCGCTGGTGGTGTCGCTGGTGGGTACACGGTTTTTGCCAGTTCTGGACGGTGCGGTGCTGGTGCTGGAGGATGTGAATGAGCCGCCGTATCGCGTGGATCGGATGCTGAATCAGTTGGCGATGGCCGGGGTGTTTGATCGGGGCGCAGGTGTGGTGTTTGGCGAGTTTGTGGATTGCGAACCCGAGCGCGAGTTAGAAGGCCGAATCGAAGATGTGATCGATGATTTTGCCGCGCGGGTGTCTTGTCCTGTTTTTTGTGGTTTGCCTTATGGGCATGGCAAGGCGCGGCGGGTGTTGCCGATTGGGCTGGGTGTCAGGATTGCACGGGATGTGTTGGAATTTGATCTATGAAAAAAATACCTCTGATATTTTTTGTCGCCATGACGCTGTCGTGCGCGGTGATAAATCAACTGAATTTGTTGACGCCCGAGCAAGAGGTGGAACTCGGCAGGCAAGCCTCGCGAGAGGTGGAGCGGTCAGTGCGCCTATACAGGGATCCGCTGGTGCGCGCTTATATAGATAGCCTGGGGCAGGCTCTGGTGCGGGTGTCGGCACGGTCACAGTTTCGATATTATTTTAAGGTGGTCGATGCGCCCGAGGTGAATGCTTTTGCTCTGCCGGGGGGATTTATATATGTGAATCTCGGCCTGATTAAAGCCGCTGAAACTGAATCGGAACTGGCCGGGGTGATCGGGCACGAGATTGGGCATGTGGAGATGCATCACGGAGCGAAGAAAATTTCACAGCAGTATGGTGTTGCCGTGCTGGTCGATGTGATATCCGGGAGCGGGGATCCATCGTTGAAGCGAAAGGTCATCGCCCAATTAGTGGGATTTGGCGGAGGATTGGGCGTGTTGAGATACGGACGAGAAGCAGAGCGCGAATCCGATGCGTTTGCCGTGCGGTGTATGGTGAATGCGAGAGTTGATCCCGAGGGCATAGCGCGTTTTTTTGAGACGTTGTTGAAGTTGCACAAACGCGAACCCAAAGGGGTCGAGGGGTGGTTTGCAACGCATCCCCCAACGCAGTCGCGCATCGATTTTGTGCGGTCTGAAATTGCCAAACTTCCGAATACTTCGGGACTGAAAAAAACATCCGCGCGGTTCGAGCAGATTCGCGCCCGCGTGTTGCGCAGGTAGGGGTGAAGATGCGTTTTCTCAAGTGGTTTTTTCCAATTAGTATGGCGGTTCTGATCGTTGTGGTCGCCAGTGCATACTGGTATGTGACGCCGCAACGGTTAAAGGCGATTGTGCAACCGCATTTGTCGTCGGCTTTGGGGCGAGAGGTGATGTTCGACCGTATAGAGTGGGGGCTGTTTGATGGGGTGGTGATTTCGGGTTTAAGGGTGGAAGATGGGGATGGTTCTGATCCCCTGTTGGTTGCGGAGCATGCGCAGGTACCCGTGTCGCCGAGCGCGTGGTTGTTGGGAGATAGATGGTGGGGCGAATTGGTGATGGAAGGTGTGGTTGTTTCCCCTGGAGGACAGCGGCGCCTGGCGTTTGTGTTCCGCCGTTTGGAGATGGATTTGTACCCCCAAAATGGGCGTTTATATCTCTCACAGATAAAAGGGCAGATGAGCGAGGGTACGCTCGAGGGGTCTCTGGTGTGGGATAGTGGCGCGTGGGATGGTTCTGTGTCGCTTGCGGATGCTCAGGCAGAACAAGTGGTGCGTTCGATTGGTTGGGATATTCCGCTTTACGGCGCGGTTGATATTATGACTGAGGTTTCGGATGCAGGCGTGAGCGGTACCGCACAAATGACCGAGGGGCGCATTGTGAAGTGGGCTTTTTTGCAGCGGTTGTTGCATCCGATGGCACAATGGGGTTTGATAGCCACCGATGAGGTTCCGCTCAAAGATGTGACGGTGGTTTTTCAGGTGCAGGACGATGAGGTGATTTTGGATGGGACAAAGTTCACTGCTTCAGATATAGTTTGTGGGTTGAATGGTAAGAGTACTCGGGGGGGACAGTTGGATTATGTGCTGGATGTGGAAATGCCGATCCAATTTGCAGGATTTCGTTTGGGAAGCGGGACCATTCCCATACGCATAAAAATTAGGGGCATGGCAAACGCACCAGAGGTGACGGTGGAGATAAAATAGGTTTTAAGCCAGCAGAAGGATAATGATTATGCCGAGCACTATCAATCCGCCAAAAAAGACGATGCAAAAGCCTTTGATAAAACCGCCCACGAAGCCAATTCTTTTTCTTGAATTTGCCGCACAGGATGATGTGGCTGCGCCATCACTGTTAGGCTACTCACACTTTTCCCAATACATATTTACTGACGCAGACGGGAACGGCCTCGACGATGGAGAAGAAACACAGGCAAATATATATCAGGGGGTGATCCATGCCATGAACGACAATCCTGGACTGGTTAATGGTGCGTTCTTCTTTGACAATTGGATCACTACCGAGGAATTGTGGAATGATACATGGGTATATAATCGGAGTCTTTCAATTAAAGGGAAATTGGCTGAAGACATTATACGGTCAGCTTATGCGTCCTACGCTGAATCATCTAAGAGCGACTAAAGATCTTACGTTAGCCATTGGTGCGTAGTAGGCGATTGAAGCGAGAGATGGGTCACAATCCGCACCTTTTCATCCTGTATCTCAAAACCATTCTCGAGATACCCGGGAGCGCGGCTGCCACGGACCGCCGTCTCGCCATAACTGTTACAAGCCCTGCTGATGGGTCAAGTCCAAGGGGCGAGAAAGCAATACACTACCTGTTGGTCCATTGTAGGTCATTATGCAGTGCTGAAGAGTAGTCCGACCAATCAAAATATCAAAATTACCAAATGCCTTCAGGTCAACAGCTACAATTTCGCCATAAATTTCCCACTGAAGGTCAGGAAGGCAAATTTGTCCTGAATATATAGTGGCTGTGAATGCTCCTGATGCCCCATAACTTGTTTGTTCTTCAATGGGAGTCAAGCCTATTTGTTGGGCCAGAATTTTATCAATACAATTTTGTGATGCACCTGTATCAATCAACGCTCGATATGGACCTTTTAACTGATTAGAACTGTCAGGATAAAAAGTTGTATCAGTGCCAATATAGACATTGAGATAGGGCCCATATTCAACCAAAGCCGTGTCAATAGGAAAACCACATTCAATTTGATTCACCGAAAGCTCCAAATTGAACTGATGACGGCAAGATGAATGGGGGTTGATCTGGTCCCACGCGTCGGATTAGATAGTGTGTATCTCCTCCAACGCCATATTTTTTTGCAGCAGCTATCCATGCTTCACGGAAATCGTTAAAAATTCCGAGGAGTTTTTTGTCTCGAACGACAGCATACTTGCCAAGATGATCGCGCTCAAGTTCCTCTCGCATAGTTTCGTATGCGGCTTTTTCCGCTCTTATCTTTTGCAAATCGCTCTTTATTTTTTGAGTGTGGTCATCGTCTTCAGGTTGAATTTCGATGGCTTGATCCACAGTCTGGCCTTCCTCTATTTTAATCATATCAATGATCCTCGCTTTCCAGTTTCTCCCGAACAGAACTGTTTTGCAATGCGTGTCTCTTTCTTCAAGACATAATCACTTGAGGCATCGTTTTACGGTAAACCTGCCCTGAATGCTTGTCAATAAAAAACGATAGTTTACAAAAAGAAATATGGCAAACTTTCATACAAATGACAACCCTGCTTTGATAGGGATAGAGTGTTTAGGGGCCTGGGTTTTAAGACTGTGAAAGAGCAGACCGCGTGCCGCCTCAAGTGCAACACAACAAGCCCGTCGATCACAACCGATCAACGGGCTTTCTTTAGACAAAAACAAACGCCAGTGCAATAAAACCCTGCACCGGCGTTTGCATATTTGAAAATCTCGAACGATTCTACTTATAGCTAATACCGAGAGTTACGAGATGCACATAGTCCAACCGCCCAAAATCCACGAGCGCGTAATCTACGCGCAGACCCAGTTGTCCGGTATTGTGCCGAACACCTGCCCCAATCGTCAACCCCTCCTCATCGTAGTTGTACCTGTATCCAGCCCGTAAAATCCCCATATTATTATAAGTGTACTCCGCACCAAAATTCAATTTTTCCCGACCATCGTTCGGGTGTACAAACTCGCCCACGAGAGTCATGAAATGCGGATCTTCTTCATCCTCGAACAAATCAATGGCTGCACCCAGTGAAAATGTCATGGGCATGCGGACATTGACCGGGGGCGTCTGGATGCGCTCGTCGTATTGGGAGAACTGCGTATCCGGACCGAAATTCCGACCGACCATTGCAATCCGCAAGCTTTTGATCCCGGTATAATACACAGTGCCGATATCCAGCGCCCAGTTGGCTGTTTTTGCCCCCTGCACATCGTCTAATTGTTCTTCCATATAGCGCAGGTTACCACCGATTTGCAGCCGGTCTGTCACTTTCCTGCCATAAGTCAGGCCAATGGAGAGATTGCCACCGCTGAATGTGCCTTCGTCCAGATTGATGGATACATTGCCAGTGCGCCTGCCCGCAGCATCCAGAACTTCAATATTTTCTGTGCGGTACATGGTGCCGTAATCCAGAGCGGTCGCGTTGATCCCCACATAGCCCCACTGGTCCAAATTTTTGACAACACTGCCCACATTGTATCCGATATCGGCAATCCAGTTGATTCTACCCACGAAAATATCTAAGTCTTCAACATCTGTTGTAGAAGCCGGATTGTTGAATGCAAAACTGGCATCGCCGTGGCTAATGGCGGTAGCTACACCACCCATTGCAGCGATGCGGGCACTGGTCGGAATTTTCAGAAACTGCCAGCCGGACATGCCAACGCGTTCAAAAGGCGCTGGCGAAATGCCCAGACCAAATGCCTGTTCGCCGTAGGTAGTCTGCCCGCTGGCCCTGTGCGGCAGGACGAATACGACCAATATTGCGCATAAGATGTAGAAATGGCGATTCATTATTCTGCCCTCCAATTATCCGAAACAGGGTTATTTGATGACGACGAATTTGCCCGTAGAAGATTCGCCTTCATGTCCAGGCACTTCCGAAGTTATCTGATAAATATAAAGCCCTGGCATCACATTGTGGAAAAACCGCGTGAGCATATAATCGTTATCCGTGGTAGATCCCCAGGCTTCTTCGCCGAATCCGTCATTGTGCTGGATGGTGCGAATCAAATCTCCCGCCAGATTGTAGATGCGAATTGTACATTGCGACGGCACATTCACAAACGTCAACCGCTTTGCCTGCCCGGGATCGGGGTGTCCACTGACCTGTCGGAAGGGATTGGGCACCACGCGCACATCTGCGAAATCATTTGAGGGTGCTCGCTTCGACGTGATCGAATCGTAGGTATAAGCCGTCATGCCGCTTTCCAGTCCTTGCGTATCAAAACTGGTCACGCCATACCGCAGTGGAATGCCGGGATCGGTTTCAAGCTGGAAAACCACCCGCCCGTCCTGGATGTTCTCCTGGCCTTTGTTGATGGTGGCCCGCAACTCCCAGGGACCTTCGATGCCGACGGGGGACGAATACACCTTGTAGCCTGCAAAATCTGCTTCGCCCGTGAGCGGATCCACATAATTGCTCGGAACGGGTATCCACCGAAGTTCGACGCCGGACTTGAACGACCCGCCTTCCTCGGATTTGAAAATCTCCGCTTCCAGTTCATCACCCAAAAGCATCTTGGGTGGATTGCCCACCGTAGGTGGAGGAACAGCAGCCGGCGTGTAAAAACCCGTCGTATTCTTAGTTTCGATCAATTCCAGAGCCGCGTCCCAGTTCTTGCGAAATTCCTTGATAGAAGCGTGTTCATTACCCGCTCCTTCCACCTCACTTGCAAAGTCCATGTCGATCAGTCGCGTGGCCGCTTCGCCGCCCAGCATGGCGAGGTTGCGGTCCATTTCCCCGGCACACATAATGCGGGTAAATGTGATCGAGTCTCCGGGGGCCAAATTATAAGGTCCGATACCCATAGCATAGACCGGCCACCGTTCGTAGATGCCACCATCTGAGGTCGTCGGATCCTGTGCGGCAGCCCGATAGCTCATTTTCGACTGGGAATAGGCGAACGGACTGGGCATATTCGAAAATCTATCGAGGTTTAACACATTTGGTGCGCCCGTTCCCCACACCCATTTTGCGTTTTCCGCCTCTGGAGCCGTCGGATGTACGCCAGTGGGGGAAAGGCTCCAATCGTAATTGGTAATTGAGTGGTGTACCCTGGACTCGCCGAACGCATTTGGCGGCACATTCACAAATCCGTGTCCGACGACCTGGGGAGAATAGAGCTGATAGTCGATTGATCCCTGGCTCTTGATATTGCCCGGATCTCCGACATCTCCCGTGACATTACCCGGTGCAATATCGTAAGCGACCGGCTGCTCGGTATTGATCGGAACGGAGTTATCATCGTAAAAGACGAAGACCTCTCGTTTTTCATCCCAGATATACTCGGTATCATACTGGGTTTTCAATTCTCCAACGCGGCCCTGCCGCGTGACCTGTATCGTAAAGCTGTGGATGAAGAACATGTTGCGAAAAGGGGCTGCGTCGTCATTGATAATCGTGTATTCCGTAATGACGAAATCGTCATATTTGGGAATGCTCCAGACCATACTTCGGGACCTGAGGATATACTTCAGGTTGTCTGCGTCGGTTCCAGGGGGCCATCCGGTATGATTCGAAATCAGCCCCCCCTCCATAACTTCTTCAGGGAAATGGATACCCCTTTCGACAAAATTGTAATTCTTAATAATCCTCGTGGGTTCGCCGATACTGACCCAGGGAGGCTGGTACTGGTTGCCATCAAACCCATGCACGAAAGAGCTGTCGTTTCGCACCGCCCGCACCGAGCCTGTGGTCCAGGAACCCGCGCCATTCAAAGAATTTTTGAGACTCCCCTGATAACCGGGATACGAGATCTGTCCGCATCCTGCAATACTGCCCGAAACCGGGATACCCGCTTCATAGGATTCCATCCACATTTTCGCCCGTGTCAGGGCCTCGTTATTCACATTCTGTGCCCGCACCGCGGACGCGGCAACCGCCAACCCGAGCAGCGAGGTCAACAGTGCCCATCTAAACCGCCTGAAATATGAGCGCATAAATCATCCTCTCCTTTCAGCTATAAATGGCTCTACCACCTCACCTGAACGCCAAATATTACTTCGCGCGGCATCTGCCGCTGGTTGTACCAACGCCAGACATCGTCCTCTTCCTCCCGGAATTCGCCGATGCCATACACGACAAATGGCAGCCTGCCCTGCTCGTGGTATTGCTGCAGGTCGTTGCCCGAGGGGAGGCGCAATTGTTTCTGATTGAAGAGATTGATCACCGTGACGTTGATTTCCGTTCGCGTGCCCGGAATAATATTGTCAAATCCCTTCGAGACCATCATGTTGGTATTCCACATGGGTTTCCATCGCATGTTCAACGGCTCAGTAGATGGATCGCCCGGCGAGTGATAGGTGTATTTGAAGCCCTGATTCCAGGTGGAATGCAGATTCACGTTCCAGTCGCCCAGAGGTCTCCAACCGCCCACCACCACAGGTCCGAAATTCGCAGGCGTAAACACCGTAGCCGTCAATTTGGCACTGTTCCGAGGGTTCCAATACGCGTTGTCTCTGCCAGATACCCCCTTGTCCCTGTTGTTCGCACCGTGACGACTGTCCGGACGCGCCTTCTGGCCATCCGGCTGGACGCGATAGACATTCCGCAGTCCATAGATGCCGGTATTCGAGTAAGACAGATTGTAATGGAACTTGAAGTGGGCATACTGTCGGAAGCGGCTATCCATCGTTATTTCCAGCCCGCGCACATCCTGGAAAAACATATTGCCGTTAACCACCAGACTCCCGCTCTTTCCCGGTCCCCTGGACCCCAGGCCGTTAAAGTCGGGGAACAAGCGGTGGCCCGTACCAGTATATGTCCCGTAATAGGCGAGAAAACTCTCATCGTTCCTGAATCCAGCGGCCGTCAGGTTCTTGCCATCCTTGTAATACAAAGTCACGTCCAGATTGAGCAAATCGGCAATATTCTGATCAAAGCCGACCTCATACTGGATCATTTTTTCGAACTCCAGGCCGGGATTCCCGGCGCCGGCCCAGTGCGTATAAGAATAGCCGTACTTCTGCCCGTAGTCCGCCGGCAGCGGTGTGAGGATGGGGTCCGTCTCGGGATAGGGCCTCAATTGCATAAAGGGCGTGTTGGTCATCTTCTGCCACGAAGGCCGCTGATTGAAATGTCCGTACATAAAGTGCAGCACGGTCTTATCTGTAATGGGATGGGAAATGCCGATTCTGGGCGAAATCGCCCACTGCGTGGGCGTGTGTACTGCAAACTCATCAGTACTGGAAATATTCTTATACCCATAGGGATCGCCGATGGATATCTCGCTCTGTTTGACATTGCCCGGCGTATCCTCATCAATTCTCAGTGGATCGAAAACATCATCACTGACATAAGCGTTGACATTGTACATATCCACCCGCAGCCCGGCATTTACGATCATGCCCCGGGTCTCGATCTTATCCTGAATGTAGATCGCACCCTCGTAGGGATTGGTATCCCGGGCGATCGGATCTGTGACCCAGGCTGTGCTGATATACCCGAAGTGGAAGTACCGGTCGAAAAACTGGTAAGATCCGTATAGCCCGGCCTTCAGCTGATGCACTTCATCGACCTGCTTGGTAAAGTCGGCCTTGATGGTATAGTTATAGGCCTTGGCGTAATCCTGGGCGTGGTCGCCCGGGTAGTTGAGGCCCCAACCGGGAATCCCGGAGATCCTGCCAACGCCGTGAAATGGCAGGCCCCTGGTCAGGCGTTTGTTTTCCTCCTCCACCAGCACTTCGTTCCAGTCAAAGCCCTTCGAATAGGCGGCGTGGCTGGTCTTCCACAAATTGTCCCGCCTGTAATTGGCCTCGCGGAAATACCAGAAGTAGCTCAAATTGACATCCAGAAATGTTCTGGGGTCAAAGATATGGGTCAGCTTTGCCTGCCCGCTCCACATCCGCACGTATTCGGGCGATCGGGGAGTCGGGCTTGGGGTGCCCTGAGCTACAAAGGGGAAAAATTTCCAACTATTGGAGGGATACGCAATATGTGCACCGCTGCGGTTCTGCCATAAGCCGTTGTCCTCGCTAGAACCGTACAGCGTGCGGAACTGATCCGTATTGTTAAACCCGCCGTGCATCCCCTGAAGTTTGACCCTCGAATTCTGAGTGACATCAAAAGTCAGAGCCCCTTGTAAGTTCCATTCCGGGTTGTAATTCAATGCGGAAGGATACTTGGGAACGCCCTTGTGGTACCTGCCCGAAGCCATAAAAGACGCCCTTTTGGTCAGGGGACCGTAAAGCGTGCCTTCATATCCGTGCTGCGTGCGTTTGTCGTACTCTTTTAAATCCTGTATCCAGGGCGCAGTCAGATAGTTCATAATCCAGTGCTGCGCCAGAGCCGTATTCACGCCATCGCGATTATCGCGAAGTCCCTTCTTATACTCGTCTGCCGCAGTGACGTGGCCCGTCCCGAACCAGCCGGGTGGTGGGTGATTATTCCACCAGTCCGGGTTGCTCATCACGCGGTTTTCGTAGCGCTCAGGGCCGTAAATATGCCCGCCCCAGTGATAGATGCCAGCGGGGCGCATTTTGTAATCAAGCGTACTGTGGACCCTGGTCCTCGACGATTTGGTCACCATATTGATCACAGCACCATTGGCGCGGCCGTATTCGGCATTGTACCCTCCCGACAGAACCTCCAGTTCCTGCACTGTGGAAGTGTTGATACCTGTCCAGTTGGAGTTGGACGCACCATCGCGCAACTCCATACCATCTACATAATAGGAAACATCCAGGCCGAACCCACCGCGGATACCGCCGTTGTAGTTGACGCCCTGCTGCGTATCTACGGCTTGCTTGATATTGGCGACAAAGCTCCGATCGAGTTCGACAGATGACATAACGGCTTTGCTACCGGTCAAATCGACTTCGACGGGTGGCCGTTCGGCCACAACAACCAATTCTTCGGCAGCGAGAACCTCTTCGCGGAGGCTAAAGTCCAGCGTCGAGGTCTGGTCAATTTTCACGCGAACCTCGGTCTGCGTGACATCGTGGTATCCGACCATCGATGCCTTGACAGTATGCAGGCCTGGCGGAACGGCCAGAATGAAGAACTGTCCATTCGCATCGGTAGTAGCACCCACCAGAATGCCCTCTACCTGTACGACGACATTTGCTCCTGGCAAAACTTGCCCGGCTGCATCTTTGACGGTCCCGGTAATTTTACCGGTTGTGCCGGCATATACCATCGATGCCGAACACAGAATAACGAGAAACACGATTGCGATCTTTTTCATAAGATATCCTCCTGAAAAAATGAAAAATAAGTAATATATCTCGGATACATCATATTTCTTCAATACTTAAAAAAGAACATATAGAACTGATAAAATAATGATAGCATGCCAATAATATATTTCACATTATTACACTATGCAAGAATTTTGTTAATAGATTAGATAAGATAACAAACAGTTATAATCGCAGTAAAATTTATGGATATGGCGCTGATTTCTCTGGATTTCCTTTGCATAAATCACAGCCAGAGCGTATCCTGAGCCATACCTGGTATGCGCTATCGCAGGGGATACGCTTCTTTTTTTTACGACATGGCTCAACCTTCTGAAACGCTGAGACGCAATGCCGCCGCGATTGCTCCTCCCGAATCTCTGGGCGTGCGCAAGCAAGTCTGGCTGGTGGCGGGTATCACACTCATTCTCGCCTGTGTGATGGCGACGTATGTAGAGATGAAACCCCGCACCGTGCGAATGGGAATGGCGACATTGCCAATGGCCGTACTATTTCCATTTGTCTTTTGGCTGCTGAGCAACAGCCTGCTCAAACGGTTTTGCCCCGGAGTATCGCTGTCTTCGGGCGAACTTCGCCTGTTATTTTGCACCCTGTGGGTAGGTGGCGTATTTCCGGGCACAAATTGGGCCACGGCCTGGGCTGGGCGGGTAGGGGCGGCACGGTATTTCGCATCCGCGGAGAACCGCTGGCAGGAATTGATCTTTGACAATCTGCCCTGGTGGATGTTTTTGGCGGACTCGCCCGGAGTCCTGCGGGGATTTTACGAAGGCCTGGAATACGGCGAAGCCGTACCGTGGGCCGCGTGGGTGGCACCATCTTTCTGGGCTATGTCGGCCGCGCTGGCGATTGCGGGCATCGGACTGGGACTGACGGCGATTTTTCAAAAACAGTGGGCGCAACACGAGCGATTGGCCTTTCCCCTCGCAGAAGTGGCGCTGGAACTAACCGCCGGGTTTGACCGGCGCCGGGGGTGGCCGCCTTTTATGCGCACCTGGGCGTTCTGGGTGGGGTTTTTTATTGCTGCCCTGCCGGAACTGTGGGATATGGTATCGTGGTTTGTGCCGGATTTTCCCCGCAATGAGCTATGGGCAATTCACCAGCGGAGATTGATCGACATATCGCGGCATTTGCCGCCCAATACGCTTCAGGTTCGCCTGCTACCCAACTTGATGGGATTTACGTTTTTGTGCAACTTAGACATCCTCTTCGGGATATGGTCGGTCTATGCAATAGCAATGACGGCGCTATATGGGATGAACCGCACGGGCTTTTCCATCGGGCTGGCCGGGCAAACAGCCGATGGCGCAGAAATTCTGAATATTTTTACCAGCGGAGCGATGGTAGGACTGGTGGTATGGGCCGTGTGGGTGGCACGAGGACACTTGAAGCGGGTATTCCAGCAGGTGCGGGCATCGGTATCGGGGGAAGAGGCCGAAACAGCAATACTATCGCCCCGGATGGCATTGGCTATCCTGATAGGGAGCCTTTTGTATTTGTTCTTCTGGGTAATGCACGCAGGCTACGAACCGCATCTGGCACTTCTGTGGGTGGGGCTATTTGCGATGGGACTATTTGCGGCGATGAAGTTTCTGGCAGCCAGTGGATTCCCCTATATTTATCCCCCCTTTCCCGCGAACAGCCTGAGCCTGCTGGGCACGCGGGGATTTTCGGAATCTTCACTGGTGGGGCAGGGCCTGGTAAACAACCATCTGCTGGCTGGCTGGCGAGTACCACAGGCCATCCCCCACGTGGCCAGGCTCCGAGAAGGTGCCCGGAACACATCGGGATTGATCTGGGGCGGGGTGATCCTGGGCATGCTGGTCACCATTATATACGCAGTCTGGCTGTGTTATCAGTTCGGCGGAATTCACATGGACGAGTGGTTGATGCGGCGGGCACCTCGAAGCACCCTCAACCGCATTGCCGGCGAAGTGGCCAATACGCAGCGCCCAGTATTTGACCTGCCCAAAGCCACGACCTGGATTTTAGGGGGCATGGTAGCCGTACTATTTGGTCTCTTACAGGCGCGACTACCCTGGTGGCCAGCGCACCCCCTGGGACTGATGCTATTCACGCTATATCCGATCCGCGTGTACATGCTGAATATCTTCCTCGTGTGGCTGGCCAAGTTTATCGTTTTGCGATTCGGAGGGATTCAGCTTTATCGACGTCTCAAACCGGCCTGCTATGGTCTAATTGTGGGATTTATTTTATCGCTGGCCGTGGGAGCATTAATCGATTTTATCTGGTTCCCGGACCAGGGGCATTTGATTCACAGCTGGTGATTTCGACCCGTATCTGCATCCAGCGCTGGAGGTAAGCCATGAAACTCTGTTATGTGGTCTGGTTTACAATCGTTCCGGCCGTACTCATCCATCTGTCGGGTATCTCGCCCGTTTGGGCACAGAATATTCAAGACCCGTCGTTGAAGACCCTTGAGGTGTTGCAAATCGTTGTAGAAACAACCGGGTTTCGAGGCCCAAAGGGATTCACACGAGTAGATATCTGTACGGTCGTAGATGCCCAGTCGCTCCAATTTGTACCCCAGAAAGACGCTTTTGTGGCTCAGTTGCAGTATGCAGTAACCCTATCGGATTCAGCAGGACAAAAGGCAAAGGTCAAAACCTGGACACAGAATATCTCAGTTCCAGATATGAACGCGCCCCGACAAGCAGGCGCCGTGGTTCGGGAGATAGTGGGACTGGACCTGCCCCCGAAAACGTATCGGCTCGAGCTATCAGCCGAGGATATTTACAGCGGAAAGACGGGGATTTTTGAGGCGTGGCTCCAGGTGCGAAATTTTGATCGAAAAGACCTATCGATCAGCGATTTGTTATTTGCTACAAAAATCACGCCGCAAGAGGAAGCCGGAAAATTTGTAAAAAACGGGTGGAATATAGTACCCAATGTCACCCATCGGTACCGGGCGGGCGAGCCAGTGCCCGTTTATTTTGAAATTTACAATTTGAAACGCCAAAAAGACCAACCTGCAGAGCCGCTAATTCTGGGATACAGCTTTACGGATTCGTCCGGAATGCAGATAAAAAAATTTCCTTCCCGTCGGATTCGGGTATCGGGAGAGAGTTTTGTCAAAACAGAGACAATCGACACAGACGGACTAAATGCGGGCGTCTATTTTTTTCAAATAGAGGCATTTGACCGGGGCACCCGGGAGCATGTGCGACAGCGCAGAGCGATCTTCCTGTTTTCCGATGAGTTGAGCGAAGAGGCGCAGGATCAACTCCGATATTTTAAGGATATCCGGTATATAGCATCAAACAAGGATCTCAACAGCTATGCAGCACTGACCACCGAAGCGGAACGCATGGACTTCTTAAAAGCATTCTGGAGAAAGATGGACCCAACGCCCGGCACGCCGTTGAACGAGCGACTGCGAGAACACATGACACGGGTACAGTTTGCCGATGAACACTTTGGGTCAGAAGCCCATAAACGGGGATCAGACACGGACAAGGGCCGCGTGTACATCAAATACGGCCCACCCGATGACCGGGACTTCGAACAATCGTCGGAGAATTTTGCAGGCGCAATAGAAAAATGGACTTACGATCGGTCAAAGCGGTATCTCTTCGTATTTCAAGACCGGCGGCGCTACGGCGTGTATGAGTTAATTCACTCGACAATGCCGGGAGAACTGTACAACCCGAACTGGAAAGAGGGGCAATAGAGAATATGCCTAAAAATCAGAACGCAGCAGCACTTGCAGACCAGAGCCTGACCGCGGAAACCATCTCCGAGATTCCGGATTGGCGTCACATTGCAAACGGCTGGAAAATTCCCAGCAAAGGATATTGCGATCAGCCCTATGTCGTAAAAACGGACGACGGGGCCTGGTTGTGCATTATGACAACGGGAACGGGCAGAGAAGGCGCGCAGGGGCAGCACGTAGTGTCGGCACGCAGTATTGATAGAGGACAGACCTGGGCAGATCTGGTAGATATTGAGCCTGCACACGGACCTGAGGCATCGTATGCAGTAGTGCTGAAGGTTCCATACGGACGGATTTACGTATTTTACAATCACAACACGGACAATGTCCGGAAAGTAAAAGGAGACAATCCACCTTATAGAGACGGATATTGTACCCGGGTAGATTCACTGGGACATTTTGTATTTAAATACAGCGACGATCACGGGCGGACGTGGTCGGCACAGCGCTACCCGATTGCGGTGCGAGAAATGGCGATTGACCGGGAGAACGCGGACGGGGGCAAACTGCGGTATTTCTGGAACGTCGGTAAGGCAATAGCCGACGATCGGGCCGCGTACGTATCGCTGCACAAAGTGGGAGGATTCGGGATGGGATTTTTCACCCGTTCGGAAGGCGTACTTCTAAAAAGCGAAAATATCCTGACAGAACAGGACCCGCAGAAAATTGCCTGGGAGACACTGCCAGATGGCGATGCAGGACTGCGGACGCCACCGGAAGGCGGTCCAGTCTCCGAAGAACACAGCTACAGCCGCTTGAGCGATGGGTCGTTTTACAGCGTGTACCGTTCGATTGATGGGTACCCGGTATGCGCGTACAGCCGGGACAACGGGCATACCTGGACAGAGCCGATATATCAGTGCTTTGCGGACGGACGACGCATGAAACATCCGAGAGCGGCTAATTTCGCGTGGCAATGCGAAAATGGAAAATTTCTCTACTGGTTTCACAACCACGGGGGGCGGTTTATCGGAGAGCACCCGGACCGGCGCTCATTATCTTATCAGGACCGCAACCCGGTGTGGTTGTGCGGCGGGATCGAAGCAGACGCGCCAGAGGGCCGTATAATCCAGTGGTCACAACCAGAAATCGCGCTTTATGACGACGACCCGTACATCCGCATGAGCTATCCAGATCTGGTGGAAGACAGCGGGAAGTATTATCTTACAGAAACTCAAAAGGATATCGCCCGCGTACACGAGTTGGACACCTCCCTGCTGGAGAGCTTGTGGGAACAGGCTGAAAATAGGGAAATAGCCACCGAAGGTCTCGTACTGGAATTGTCTCAGCCAAATCTGGGCGAAGTGAAAATACCGGAACTGCCGGCATTCAACGAGCGAGACAGCGCCAGTCCTTATCCAACGCGAGATCTGAGACAGGGATTTACTATTGATCTATGGCTGAGACTGCCATCGCTGGATGCAGGACAGGTACTGCTGGACAGCAGGCTGGAAAACGGACAGGGAATGTGCGTGCAAACCACGGAACGAGGCACAGTCGAGATTGTATTAAACGACGGGCGAACCGAGAACCGGTGGGACTGCGATTCCGGTTATCTGCGCACAGGCGAACAGCACCACATTTCGGCAATTGTAGATGGCGGTCCCAGGATCATCACATTTGTGGTAGATGGCAAACTCTGCGATGGAGGTACGAATCGCCAGTTTGGCTGGGGGCGGTTCAGCCCGAATCTGAGACACGCCAACGGGGCTGAAACGCTTCAAATCGGCTCCGGACTTCAAGCCCTGCGGATTTACAACCGGTACTTGCACACATCGGAAGCCATTGGAAATTATCAAGCGGGATGTCCATAACAAGGAGACCATAACATGGAAATGACCGCCGAGAAGAAGGCACTTTTCAAAGAACAGGGCTATCTCAAGTTGGAAGGCGTGATTCCAGAGCACAGGGTGGCGCAAGCAATAAAAAAAATCAACCATCAACTGGGCAGCGAAGGGATGATTCCAGGGGGAGACTATCCGCTTACGCTGTACAATGGATATTATAGTTACAAAAACCATCCGGACCCATTCTACGCCAGCCTGGTGAATAAAACGCCGATCTTCGAGATCGCCGAATCCCTGATGGGAAAAGGAAAGCTTCGACCTGTTAGTAGCGGACAGATCGCGTTGCCGTTCCCTAAGATGGAGGACCGGGCATCTGTGACGCTATCGGGACACATCGACGGGATGGGCGGAAAAAAGACCAAAGTGCCCGAAGGAGAATTCTGGCGAAACTTTACCGCTATTTGCGTAATAATGCTGTCGGACTTGCCCGAGCCGTATATGGGCAATTTTACGGTGTGGCCGGGATCCCACCGCTATCTGGAATCGTATTTTCAAACAAATGGGCACGGTCAGTTATTCGAGGACCTTCCCAGACTGAGAGGAGAATTGCCCCACGGACCGGTGCAGATCACTGGAAAGGCGGGAGATGCGGTACTGGTACATCACCAGATGATACACGCTGCCGGCCCCAATCTATCGCCGCATATCCGGTATGCCGTGATCTTCCGTCTAAACCACGTAGATATCCAGCAAAACGGGACCGAAGTGATGACAGATATCTGGCGAGAATTTGAAGGCGTGCGGGAGGCCGCGCTAATATAAAGGTAGAACTATGGAACGAGAGACAAATAGACCCATCAATATAGCCGTAATAGGCGCGGGAAACATCGCCACGCGACACCTCGAAAACCTCGCATTTCTCGGCGGCAATCGCATCGCCGCGATATGCGACCTGGACGAAAACCTGGCGCGCGCCAAAGCCGCTACTTACGGAGCACAGGCATACACAGATTGGGAAAAAATCTTCGAAGAAGTCGAGGACCTGGGCGCTATACTCATCTGCACGCCTCCCGTTCTTCGCAAGCCAGTCATACAGGCCGCCATACAGCACAACGTGCCCTTCCTATGCGAAAAGCCCCCCGCTCAATCCCTGCGAGAAGCGCGTGAAATCGTCGCACTCCTGCAAAACACTGATCTAATTCACAGCGTCGGCTTTAACCAACGCTACGCGCCCTCTGTAGATCGATGTCTGGAGCTATTGGATAGCAGACAGATCAATCTGGTAGATGCCTCTGTAATCACCAGCCCGGGATTGACCCGCAATCTTGGAGCCGACTGGTTTTACCTCAAAGAAAAAGGCGGATCATTATTCGACAATACAATCCACACCCTCGATGTAATCCGCTATATTGCAGGTGATATTGACGCTGTACACGCTTTTGGCAGCAACCTGACAATTCCCATCAGCGACAGCTTCACCATCGAAGACAGCATGTCGATCAATCTCCAATTCTCCTCCGGGGCAATCGGCTGTGTTCTCCTATCCTGGGCCTGCGCACAAAGGCGGGACGACCTCACCTTCTTCGGCAGGGATATTCGGCTTTCGCTTTCTTCCATCCCCCCCCGAATTGAAGGCTCAATCGGAGCACCGGATGAAAAAGTTAGAAGTATTTCCGAACAATTTCCGCAGGGACCAGCCATGGGGCGAAGCGGTGATATCCATCCCAACAGACGACCGCAAGATCCACCCGACCCCCCACATTTTGAGGAAATAGAAGTATTTTTGAACGCCATCCGCAACCCTTCGTTGTCCTCTGCAATCCGATCGGATTTTGCAGATGCGGCCCGCACCACAGCACTGCTCCATGCCATCGAAGCTTCCATAGCGAGCGGAAATGTGGAGAAAGTGTCTTCGATTGAAGGAACGCCATGAAAATTGCCTACGGCACCTACGCTATGCCCGATATACCCCTGGAAGAGTCCATTCCACTGCTTCGGTCCATTGGGTATGACGGTGTTGAGATCTACATTGGAGATAAGCACGAGAATGCACTTCCCGCCGATTACAATTCTACCAGACGAAGCAATATCCGGAAAATTCTCGAAACACAACAACTCGGCGTGCCAGCATTGATGCTGGTGGGACCCAAAGCCTGGGAGCCCGATGCGGATCTCCACGCTCGAAATCTGGAGACAACCCGGGAGACCGTGCAGCTGGCGCGGGACTTCGGATACCGCGAACCCATCGCCATTTCCATTGGCATTGGCGGGAAGACCGAAGCCTGGGACAGGGACAAAAATGGAATCGTCGCCCGACTCCAGGATTACGCAGAGTTGGGCGAGAAAGAAGGGATTGTCATTGCGGGAGAGGCTCACTGCGGCGCGGCCGTTGATCGGTCGGTGCGGGCACTGGAGGTCATTCAGAAAGTGGATAGCCCCCACCTTCGCCTCCATTTTGATATTGTTCACTTTTACCTTGCCGGAGATTCCATCGAAGCGTGCGTCAGGGATCTGGTCCCCATCACCGGCCACACCCACATCACCGATGCGAAACGCCATGCGGATGGTTCGTTTGATTTTCGCGTTCTGGGTGACGGCGAACTCGATTCTACCGCCTATATGCGGGCCATGGCGCAGGCTGGCTGGGACGATTATATCACCCTGGAGGTCAGCGCCCGTATCTGGTCACAGGAGGAATTCGATACCATGGATACCGCGCGCCGTTCCTACACAGCCCTGAGCAACGCTTTCAAAGAAGCAGGAGTACCCAGAGATTAGCATTGTTCGACGGCATAGCGTGTCGGGAATTACCACCGGAGATTGTGCCATGGCACAGCCATCGGGAGCGTTGAGCCACGAAGTTCAAGCAGCAGAAGCAGTAGCCGAGGCCGAGCGCGTGCGGTGGTGGATGGTGCTGATTGCGGTAGTCACCCTGGCTCTGGGCTGCATAGCGTCTATGTACCTGGAAATGAGAACCCGGTCTGTGCGAATGGCCGTGTCCAACCTGCCGATGACCGCGCTGCTGCCATTTGTGTTCTGGCTCCTGGGCAATACACTGTTGAAGCGGTTCATGCCGCGGTTATCGCTGACCTCTGCGGAACTTCGATTATTGCTTTGCGTGCTCTGGATCGGCGGACTATTCGTCGGGTACAATTGGGCGAGCCAATGGGTGGGGCAAATGGCCGGACCGAGGTATTTGGCGTCGCCCGAGAACCGCTGGGAGGAACTGATTTTCGACCACCTACCCTGGTGGATGTACCCGATCAACGCCCCCAGAGTCCTGGAGGGATTTTACCAGGGTCTGGGATCTGGCGGAAGCGTCCCCTGGGGAGCCTGGTCAATGCCGCTTTTCTGGTCAGTCACCACAGCACTGGCGATTACCGCGATTGGCCTGGGGCTGACGGCACTGTTTCAAAAACACTGGGTGCAGCACGAACGCCTGGCATTCCCTCTGGCGAATATCTCCCTATCGCTGACCGAGGGATTTGACCGGCGCCGAGGTTGGCCGCCATTTGTGCGAACCCGGGCGTTCTGGGTGGGATTTGCGGCCTCGGCTTTTCCAGTACTCTGGAACATCGCGACATACTGGGTACCGGGTTTTCCCCGTATTTCCATTTACGACCATCACGCAAGGCGAAAAATTCATCTATCCCGCTATCTCTCGATTCACGCGCTGACCTACCGCATTCTGCCCACCCTGACCGCATTTACGTTTCTGTGCAATCTGGATATCCTTTTTGGAATCTGGGCGCCGTACGTGGTAGGATGCGCCATTCAGTACTGGATGAACCGAACCGGGATCGCTGTGGGATTGAGTGGACAACAGGTGGATTACTGGGGGGCGGCACCCATCTTTGCAAACGGCGCAATCGCGGGACTGGTGGTCTGGGCGATCTGGGCCGCGCGAGGTCATCTAAAACGCGTATTCCGGCAAATCGCAGCACCCATTCCAGGCGAGGCACCAGAGACAGCGGTACTTTCTCCCAGGATGGCGATAGTAGTCCTGACCAGTGGCCTGATCTACATGGCTTTCTGGCTGCACAATGTGGGCTGTGATCCTCTGGTGATCGCGTTCTTTCTGCTCAGCTTCTGCATGGTGCTGCTTGCGACCATGAAACTTCTGGCGGTCAGCGGATACGCCTTTGTGCATCCCTTTTGGAGCGGCCTGTCCAAAACCAACACAATGACGCTTTTGGGCACAACCGGAATGTCGGACTCGAGCCTGGTTGGGCTGCAGGTGGTTCACCCTCGCAGCCTGGCTGGCTGGCGCGTGCCGCCGGCATTGCCCCAGGTAGCCAAAATTTGGGGCAAAACAAAGGGAAGCGTGCGGCTGATCTGTATCGGCCTGCTGGTAGGGCTGTTGACCTCGGCGCTTTCCACCATCTGGCTCTGTTACGCGGACGGAGGTGCCAATCTGGATTACTGGAACACGGAAGGCGCCGCCCGGAACGTCTATAACCGCGCCGCAGGTATGTTAGTCGAAACAGAGCGAACAGTATTCGATCCTTATAAAATGGGGATCTGGTTGACGGGAGGACTACTGGTCGTGCTGTTCGGCGTGCTGCAGACCCGGGTGCTGTGGTGGCCTGCACATCCGCTGGGACTGATGCTTTTTGGGATGCCTTATTTGCAGTTTTACATGCTGAACGTATTTCTCGTGTGGGTTTCCAAGCTGGTGGTGCTGAGATTGGGCGGGATTGAGCTTTACCGGCGTGTGTTGCCCTGCTGCTACGGGCTGATCGTGGGCTACGTGTTCGCAGTGGGGTGCAGTTGCCTCGTAGATGTCATCTGGTTCCCGGAACGCGGGCACCATGTCTATTCGTGGTAGGCAAAATGAACAAAAGGAACATGACCCAATAACCAGAGCCAAATGAGGAGCACCCATGAATACCCAACCCGACATTATCTTCATCTGTTCCGATCAATGGAACGCGCGCTACATGGGATGCGCGGGACACCCGCAAGTCCAGACTCCCCACCTCGACGCACTCGCGGCCAGCGGCTGTATCTTCGACACGGCCTACACGCCATCGCCCGTGTGCATGCCAGCGCGCGCATCGCTCGCCAGCGGCCTCTATCCACACGCGCACGGATTCTTTTGCAACTACACCGGCAAACTATTCCCACCCGAACAAGTCACCCTCTTCCGCTGCTTGCAAGAAGCCGGCTACACCACAGCTAAAATCGGGAAATACCACTACTTCAGCCTGGAATGGGGCCAGGACTATGAAGACTACCGCGACTATTACGACCAGCTCGGCCTGGACTGGGCAGAAGAAACCTCGACACCATTTCAAGGACCCTTCCTGAACACGGGCTACAGCCGCCTGCTAAAAAAAGAGGGACTCCTCGACACCTTCATCGCCGACATTGGCGACCGATACGTAGATGGACAATACACCCCCCGGCCCTCACCGCTACCGCCAGACATGACGCCAGACGGCTACGTCTGCCGACAAACACTGGCATACCTCGACCGCGCCCCCACCGATAAACCCCTATTCCTCTTCGCCAGCTTTCCCGGACCCCATACGCCTCTGGACGCACCCGGCAAATACGCCGATATGTACGACCCCGCCGATATCGTCCTGCCAGAAAACTACAACGAGAAACGCTGCAAATACGGCCGCCAGGCCACCGCCGAAATAACCGCCCAGTACATGGGTAAAATCACCCATCTCGACGACCGCGTGGGAGAAATCGTAGCCGCCCTGAAACAACGCGGCAACTGGGAAAACACCGTCGTCGTATTTACTTCTGACCACGGTGACCGCATGGGTGAGCACGGCCTCGTCTCCAAAACTGGCTTCGAGGAAGGATCGGCGCGCGTACCCCTAATCATCGGCGGACCGGCTGCGTCCGTCGCCAGCGGACACCGCAACGCCTCGCCGGTCTCCTTCCTGGACCTGTTCCCCACCTTCCTGGACCTATCGGGCGCAGAAATCCCGGACTACTGCCAGGCTGAATCACTCCTGCCCATCGTCAGAGGCAAAACCGACCGCGTTCACGACGCCGTCTTCTCTGAAATCTCCCGCCAGGACCAGTTCTATTACATGGTCCGCGACACCTGGTGGAAATGGTCCATCCAGGCTCAGAATGAACGCCTGTACGACATGCAAAACGATCCCCATGAAATGCAGAACCTGGCCCAATCACCCGCACATGCAGACACAACCCAGCGTCTCCGCAACAGACTACTCACATTTCTCACCGACACGCAACTCAACCACGCCCGCGGGTACAAACCCCTGTTCACCCGCATCGGCATGCAATTCCCAACAGAAGACCCCGCAGACAGAAAACGCATCATTCGCGACCGCTTGCGGCAGGTCCACCAGTAATTTCCAACGGAGGGTATCCGCAATGCTAATCAAAGAGGTCAAAATCCATCTCCTGGAAATGGAAGGAAAGCGCCCTATAAGAACCATGTTCGTGATACCCGGACAACTCCGGTCTCAATTCGATAGGCGGGCAACGCCGGGTAAGGAGCCGAACCAATTGTGTTTTATCCGGGTAATTACCGACGCCGGGATCGAAGGCTGGTGTACGGCATTTTATACATGGGGACCTGCCCGGGCCTTTGCAGAGACCTGGCTGGATGCGTTCCGGCACGAACTGGTAGGCGCAGATCCCCTCGATAGAGAATACATCTTTCAAAAAATGTGGTTCGCCAACCGCTTCAACTGGCTACACCCGTGGAATATGAGCTATGCAGATGTGGCACTGTGGGATATCGCCGGCAAATATGCCAGGCTACCCGTGGCCAAACTCCTGGGGGCGTTTCGCGACCGAATACCGACGTATGTGAGTTCGGGAAATTATCCAGACCCGGAGCGATTTGTGGAATTTGGATTGGAAGTAAAAAAAGAGGGGTACAAAGGTTACAAGTTGCACAGCCGATTGGGACCCGAGTCGGATATCCAGGTTGCGCGAAACGTACGAGAAGCACTGGGCGACGAGTTCACCTTGATGCACGATCCCGTTCAGATATACACCTATCCGGAAGCAGTGCAAGTGGGACGGGCACTGGAGGAATTGAACTACAAGTGGCTGGAAGAGCCGCTTCAGGAGTGGGACATTACAGCGCTCAAAAAACTGTGCGATACCCTGGATATTCCAATTGCGGCATCGGAATGGGTATTCGGAGGATCTCACCATGTAGCGACGCTACTGGCTCAAGGCGCAGCGGATATTGTGCGGGGAGACGCGATCGTATCGGGCGGGATCACGGGATTGATGAAAGTAGCGCATGTGGCCGAGGCATTCGGAGTGGCGTGCGAGGTACACGAGCGCGGGCCAATGTTCTGCTTTGCCCATGCACAGGCGCTGGCCGCGATGAGCAATTGCGAGTTTTTTGAGCTGAACGGAGTAAATCCCAAAGCACCGACTGATGATCCGCTCGTGAAGAATCCCATACAGATAGAAGACGGGTACCTGATTGTGCCGCAGGGACCGGGATTGGGTGTGGAACTGGACTGGGAGGAAGTGGAGCGACGGACAATAGAAGTGCTCTGAGTAGAGACCTGAAAAGATCTGTGCAAATGACCCTTACGGGATTATTTTTAAATCGGAAAAAGCGGACTAATGAAAGGGGTAAACATGCCGTTCTTCTCTGTCGAAGAAGACGATATCTCTCTGTCCAGAGGAGCCTGGGCCAAGTCCCATCGGCTGAACGTGCGCTGGCGTGGACGGGATATTGCGTCTCTGGGCCAGGGGGCATTCCGCGCTTATCTCTTTCCGGTGTACACGCCTTCCGGCTTTGCCGTGACCACCGAGAGTCCGGTGGATCACCCACACCACAATTCGCTCTGGATCGGCGCCGACCATGTGCATTGCCACCTGCCTTTCTCCACGAGCGCCTATGAAGAGGCTACCTATAATTTTTACGTCAACGAAACCTTCCAGGGACGCGCCCCCGGACGCATTCTGAGCGTGTCGATCAAAAGCACAGAAGTCTCGCAAGCGCACCTCCGGTTGATTCAGACGCTCAACTGGCAGGGGCCCTCCGAGTGGGCCGCTCCTGAGGGGCGCACCCTGCTCGTCGAAAAAAGGACGATCAATATCTATCCTGGCGAAGTAAATAATCAGATCGACATCCGCTCGCAGTTACGGCCGACTGATTGGGATATCCATATTGGTCCTACGCGACACGCCTATTTCGGAGTCCGCATGGCAGAGGCATTGCGGGCAACCAGTAGGGGGAGGTTGACCGATTCTGCCGGCCGTTCTAGCAGCGAGGTGATTTCGGGAGAATGCGCCAATTGGGTAGATTGTTCGGGAACGATTGCAGCTAAAAAGCGGGCAGGTGTGGCCCTGTTTTCCTATCCGTCTGCTACCTGCAAGACCTGGTACGTTTCCGATTGGGGCATCCTATCGTTGAATCCATTTGCGAAAAAACAAGTGGCAATCAACCGGAATGAGGTCCTGGATCTGGCCGTGCGGGTTGTTGTTCACGACGGCGATGCAGAGGAAGCAGATGTGAACGCATGCTACCGGTCTTTTGTGGAAAGCGCCGACCGGCCTGAACAGGACAATGTCGTCTGAAAGGAGAGAAAAAAATGAAGATTCTGCGGTATAGCGCCGATGGGGAAATCCATTACGGCATTCTGGAGGATGATGATACGGTTCGTAGGCTAACCGGTTCTCCCTTCGAAAGCCTGGATACCAGCGATGTGGTTACACATCTGGACCGGTTGCGTGTGCTCGCACCGGTCGAAGCCCCCAGGGTCATCGGGGTGGGTTTGAACTACTCAGAACACGCCCGCGAAAGCGGCCAGGATCCGCCCCCGTTTCCGATGCTATTTATGAAGCCTTCTACCGGAGTCATCGGCCCCGAAGAGCCAATCGTCTATCCCCATCAAGGTAAGGAGATCCATTACGAATGCGAGCTGGCCGTTGTCATCGGAAAGACAGCCCGAAGAGTGTCGGATGCTGAAGCCCTGGACTGTGTGCTGGGCTATACCTGCGGCAACGATGTGAGCGAACGCGTGATTCAGGCGGCTGAAATGGCGTTGGGCTGTATGCTCATCGGGAAGGGGTTCGATACCTTCTGTCCCCTCGGTCCGGTGATTGCAACCGGGCTGGACCCGACCCATCTGGACGTGACCACCCGGCTGAACGGTGAGGTCAGGCAGCAGGCCAATACATCCGATCTGCTGTTTTCGGTTGCGCAGCTAATTTCCTACATCAGCGAGGCGATGACCCTCCTGCCGGGCGACGTGATCATGACCGGAACACCGTCCGGAGTGGGGCCGTTTGCCCCCGGCGATACGATCGAGATTGAGATTTCGGGGATCGGAATCTTGCGCAATCCGGTGGTTGCAGAAACGCGTTGACTCCTTTGGAGATATTTATGGATATCTGGCGCTTCTGGCTTCGCGTATTTGTCGTTTTGATCCTGGCGTCCGGCACGGCACCGGCTGACGAGGCAGGGGCCCCTCAGGCCAGGCGGCTGGTGGATGAAGGCCATGCACTGATTGTGCAGAAACAGTTCCGCGAGGCCGAGGATGCGTTTGAGCGTGCCCTGAAACGGGATCGAAAGCTGATCCCGGCGATAAAGGGTCTGGGGAAGGTAGGGGTTCTCCAGGAGGACTGGGGCAAGGCGAAGAAGTGGTACGAAAAGGTTCTAAAAGCGATTCCAGAGGACCCGGAGGCACTTTACAACCTGGCTCTTAGCCACCGCGAAACGGGAAAGTTCAAGGCGACGCTGTTTCGGAAGCGGGAATGGGACAAAGCAGAGAAATACTTTAAGCGGCTCATTGTGGCAGATTCGCTCTACCTGGATGGATTCTACCAGTATGCAACGTTAGAGCGGTACCGGAGAAAGTACCGAGAGGCGATTTATCTTGGACACCGACAGGCAGCGGCAAAGCCGCATCTGACGGCCATCCAGCGAGGGCTGTTTCGGCTCTACCGCTACCTGCTGGACCACGGGGATCCGGTGGAGGCGAAAGGCTGGCTGGAGATTCAGGGGACCGAGCACGCGGACTATTTTGTGGGGGAAGCCGAACGGCTGGCCGGAGATCTGGAGCAGGCTGGCGAGGCGCTGAAGGCCTGGTTGGCATCGGATTCGGCCATCAGCCCGGCGCCGGCAAGATTGTCTCTTGCCCGGGTGTACTACGCCTTGAATTCGCCGCAAACGGCCGAGGGGTTTTTCTTTGAAGCGGTCGATCATATCCGCAATCGCCTGGATGCCGAACTGATTTTCGAGGATGTGAAGTATATTGTGACAGATAAGGAACTGCAACGGTTCCTGTCCCTGGTCGCACCGGAGGACTATGCCGACTTTTTTCGACGCTTCTGGCTTCGCAGAGACCCCACACCGGCCCTGTCGCATAACGCCCGATTGGCAGAACATTACAGGCGTTTAATGGTGGCCGAGACGTACTACCGGTATGACGGACTGCGCGCGTGGTTCAACAATCCCGACAAACTGAGCGTATTCAATTTTCCGCCTGCTTTTGCGCTCAACGACCGGCTGAACGACAAAGGGCTGATCTATATTCGCCACGGGGATCCGGCCGACCGTGCCCGGACTATCGACCAGGATCTGATCCAAAACGAGTCCTGGTTCTACGACCCGACGCCCGCTCTGCCCCAGATGATTTTTCATTTTAATATCGACCGGCACGGGACGCGGAACAACTGGCGGTTGGCACCCTATCCGCCCACGCTGGAGGACCGGGACATGTGGGGGCCGCCCTATTTGTATCCGGATCGGTTCCGAGACCCGCTCTACCAGATGCAGATCCAAAATGAGATTACCCTTCAGAGTCGGCAAGCGGTGGATGTGGCGCTGCGTACGGACCGCCATACGTGGCTGGATGTTGACCCGCTCCCTTTTCATATATATATCGGATTTTTCAAAGGGAAAGAGAAGACGGATGCCGTGTGTTTTTACGGGGTTCCACTGTCAAATAAAAATCTGGAGAACCTGGCCGATACGTCTGCGGTTTACGAATATGGCATGACGTTGCACGATCAAAACTGGAACCGGGTCGTCCAGCAGCGGGAAGGCGTGATCCGGCGGGATATGCGCTGGTTTGAGGGGATGGGACTCGGCACGGTTCGATTTCGGGTGAAGCCCGATACCTATAACAATGCCTTTTTTATTCAACAGACCCGGGAAGGACGCTTCGGGGGGTGGAAGGGAACGCTGGAGGTGCCGGCATTCTCGCAGATGCGGCTGGATGTGAGCAGCATTGTACCGGCCTATGAAATTGCGGCTGCGGATTCCGGCCGATTTGCCTTCCGCGACCACCGCCTGGTACCCAATCCGACGCGGCGGTTCGACCCGGCCCGGCCGATGTATGTGTATTTCGAGGTCTATAATCTGACACCCGATGAGTTCGGGACGACGTCTTTTGCGATCGAATATACGGTGGCAAAAATCGAAAAAGAAACGAATACAGTGCTCGAGAATTTGCTCAGGATCTTCGGCAGCAAGGACAAACCCACAACCTCCGTAGAAGTAGAATATCTGGGAGATACGCCCGATTCTGCGGAATATCTGGCTCTGGATCTGAGCAATGCCGGGAAGGGGGATTTCCGGCTGAATATGCGGGTGAAAGACCTGCACTCGGGAGAAGAGAAACAGGCGTTTCTGGATCTGGAGTTAAAGTCTGATTGAGATTGAACAACCCATTTCCCAGGAAACAAACACAAGAGGAGTGCGTTGTATGTCCACTGCCAAACACCCTAATATTATTCTCATTCTTACCGACCATTTCCGGCGCGATGCGCTGGGAAAGAGCACGCCCAATTTGATGGCTTTAGCCGCAGCAGGAACGCAGTTTACCAACGCGTATTGCGCCACGCCGCTGTGCGGGCCATCGCGGATATCGATCATCACCGGGATGTACCCATCGCAAACGGGAGTATGCGGGAACCAGGCCGATGTGATTCACCCAGAGCTTCGGGACGATACGTTTATGCATCACCTCCAGCAGGCGGGATATTATACGGCAATGATTGGCAAGCACCATTATATTGACAGCTACGGGTACTGCATTGATGTAACGGAAAACGACGAAGAACTGAGACGTTATGGATTCGACTATATATTCCAGGTTCAGGACGACGGAGAAAACGGACACAATGACGATAAGTACACGAATTACCTGAAAAAACAAGGAAAGCTAGAGACGTTCCGGGAAGCACTTCGCAAAGGGGGATTTCGGCACGTATTCGACGACCCAGACGAGACGGCCGACGGGTTTATCGGGACAAAAGGGATCCGATTCGTGGAGGACTATATAGAGGACCGGCCTTTTTATCTGAATCTGTCATTTATCGGGCCGCATCCGCCGATGTGGCATCCGGGCGAATTGCAACACGACCCCGAGGCAATGTCGCCACCCCTGGGAGCACCGGACGAAGCGTCGGTGCGACTGAGGCGGGCACACTATATGGACAAATGCGCGCTAATCGATGCTTATGTGGGCCAACTGGTGGAGACGCTGAAAGCGAAGGGAATATACGATAATACGGTAATCATTTTCACTTCGGACCACGGAGATTGCCTGGGCGATTATGGGATATGGGACAAGAGGTATTTCTACGAGAACAGTGCAGGCGTGCCGTTTTTGATGTGCGGTCCGGAAATCCCAAAAGAAGAAAGGATGAATGGGCCGCGGGTGAGCAAGGCGCTGGTGTCTCACCTCGACCTGTATCCGACGATACTTCGGATTGCGGGGGCTAAGCTCGCGTTCGACCGTCGCCGGCCCGGGCTGGATATCCCGGCCATGGTCCGGGGGGAACCGCACATTGGGAGAAACGCGGTATTTGCCGAACTGGCTACATGTGCGATGGTGCGCACCGGAAACTGGAAACTGGTATTCGATCCGGAACAGGGTGGCGTACAGCACCTGTATAACCTGGCAGTGGATCCGCTGGAACAGCAGAATCTGGCAGGCGTAGCTGGTTACGAACATGTAACATTGGATCTTGTGCAACGCCTGCTGACACACCGGATTCAACAGACGCAGTACACACATATCAAAGAGGAACAGCGGCTGCAACGCGTGCGTGTGCTACCTTAGAGGGGAATCCCCATGAATAACAGAGAAAAAATCCGCCCTTCCCGCGAACTGGTAGATCCTTTTTGGGATATCAGCGTAGCCAGCATCTCGACGTTTTTGCGAAGTCGGGGAATATTGAGGCATGCGATGCTGGGACCAAAAGCCCTGACACCCGGGATGAAAGCCGTGGGTACGGCAGTGACCCTGCAATTCTTGCCCAAACGGGAAGATATTATCGAGGGCCTGGGTGAGGAACAAACAGAAAAAACATCGGCATTATGGGCGTCAATTATGTCGATCGAACAGGGCGATGTGCTGGTAATTGACGCCCGGGGACACATGCAAACGGGCTGTTTGGGAGAAATGCTGATGACGGGAGTGCAGGCACGCGGGGGAAAAGGGATCGTAGTAGATGGATGCCTGCGGGATTTGCCCAGCGCGCTCGATCTGGGATTGCCTCTGTTCGCCCGGGGAGGAACACCGGCCAATGCCGGATTCTTCGAGATGTATCCCTGGGATTACAACCTGCCCATCGGTTGTGGCGGCGTACTGGTGTTTCCCGGCGACATTATTGTAGCCGACGATGATGGAGCCGTAGTGGTGCCGCCGAAGATGGCTGAGAAAGTCATCGAATGGTGTCAGCCCAAAGAAGACCGGGAGATATTTGAGAAGATGAAGATCCAGGAAACGGGAAATGTGGCGAAATACCACCCGATGAACGAAGAAGCGAAACAAGAATATGCCGAGTGGCTTAAGCAGTTAAAAAAATCGGAGGAAGTATAGAGAGATGAGGGACTGATAGAAGACATCTAAGACATTACAGGAGATTGACGAATGGATAGATCTTGCCTGGACCACAGACTCACAGACGAGGAACGTCAGCAGTTTCAGCGCGACGGCTATTTCGTCATAGAAAACGCACTCGATGAAGAGATGCTCGAGACAGCTATAGCCGCAGTCGATCGCATTGACGCACGCATTCGGCAAGAGGAGGGCATGAATCCGGCGCAGCGGGTAAACGCACACGACTGCATTGGCAAGGACGCATCGCTCCTGGATCTCATAGACTATCCCACCACCTTCCCAAAGGTCTGGGGCCTCATGGGATGGAATATATATCTATTCCACACGCAGATGGTTACTACGCCGCCAACGAGCAAATCACCGCCTACCAGTCAAAAATTAGGCTGGCATCAGGACCAGAATCGATCCAATGGCGACCTCGATATGGAGGGACTTCCAGTGAATCCTATGTTGTCGCTGAAGGTAGCCTTCTTCCTGACCCATACCACCGATGTCGGCGTGGCCAACTTCTATATTGCACCAGGGCAGCAGGCAAACAAGCAACTCACCTATTCCGATGACGAAATGCCCATCAATGGCATGCCCATACGGGTCAGTGCCGGATCGGCCGTCCTGTTCGACCGACGACTGTGGCACGCCTCGAGTCCCAACTATTTAAATAGACCGAGAAAAGTCCTATTCTACGGCTATGCATATCGCTGGATCCGGCCCAAGTGCATAATGGAAGTTGACCATCTCTTCGAGCATCTGGACCCGATTCGCCAACAACTCCTCGGGGCGACAACCAAACAGGCTGGCTACTATCTGCCTTCAGAAGAGGACGTACCTCTGCGTACCTGGCTAAAGGCGAACAGCGATGAATCCTTTACGTGGAGCCACAGATAGCGGACCGACCATGCCTGTAATACTCACCATCAACGCCGGCAGTTCCTCGATTAAATACCAGTGCTTCGACATGGACACCGAAGAATGCCTCGCAAAAGGACACGTCGAACGACTGCTCTCTTCATCCGCAGAATTGTTTTACACGCGGCGGGATGGCGTCACCCACCGTGTCCCCGTGCCTCAAACCGCTCACGAGACAGTATTTCAACACATCTTTGAAATCCTTCTCCACCCGGACAGGGGAATCCTCTGCACACCCGATGAAATTCACGCAGTCGGACATCGCGTTGTACACGGCGGCAGCCACTTCGCGGCATCGACCCGGATCACACCCGAAGTCGAAAAAACAATCGAACAGTGCGCCCCCCTCGCCCCACTGCACAACCCCTTCAATCTGCGAGGGATTCGCGCCTGCCAGACCATACTACCCGACATCCCACACGTCGCGGTATTCGACACCGCATTCCACCAGACCATCCCGGACTACGCCCACACGTACGCCCTGCCCCACGCGATTTCCGAACAGTACCAAATTCGACAATACGGTTTCCACGGCATATCACATCAATATGTCGCCATGCGTGTAGCGGAAATTCTCAATTCACCTTTGAAAACACTAAAATTAATCACCTGCCATCTGGGCAACGGCTGTAGCATCACCGCTATCGAAAATGGAAAATCAATCGACACCAGCATGGGTTTTACACCCCTTCAGGGACTCGTAATGGGAACGCGCAGCGGGGACATCGACCCGGCGATCATCCTCTACCTGATCAGAGAACACCAGATGACGCCCGATCAAATCGACCAGATGCTCAACCACCAAAGCGGTCTCATCGGCGTATCTGGAATCGGATCAGACCTCAGAGATCTAATCGCCGTCTATGGGAAAAATCGGCGTGCGGCACTTGCAATCGACATCTTCTGCTACCGCATCCGCCAATACATTGGAAAATACGCGGCGGTACTCGACGGAATAGACGCGCTTGTATTCACCGCCGGAATAGGGGAAAACGCGCCGCTCATACGGGCGCGCATCTGTGAAAAACTCGGATTCTTGGGCGTACATCTCGACCAGGTAAAAAATGAGGGCAACCCCATGAACAAAGCAATTCACCATGAGACCGCCCCAGTATCCGTCCTCGTCATCCCCACCGACGAAGAACTGATGATCGCGCGAGACACGCTACGTGTGATTAAGATCTAACACAATTTGACCGGCCTTCAATCCGCGAGCAGTCCACGCAGAATCGCAGAGCTTCTCAATCCACCGGAATGCGGTAGGAACTGCGACTGATATTCTCGTGGTCGGATGAACGGGCAACCCTGAGCGCGTGCTCGGTCAGCGGAAGGAAGGAATGGGTTTCGGCGTGCAGGGAAATGAAGCCTTCTGCGTACGCGCAGCGCCCCGCGCTGCCAAACGCGCCGTCGTTGGTCTCGATCCGTTTCCGGGCATAGGCACCGCCGTATCCCTGGCTCACCAGACAGTCCAGCGCTGCCAGCTTTTTCTCCACAACATCGGTGATGTCGATGAAGACATCGTTGTAGTAGCCCCCCTCGGAGCCCCAGACCTGCCGGGGAATCCCCGCACCGCCTCCCCCAAAATAAAAGACCTGCGCGACCCTGTGAGGGGAATTCCGGTCACCGGGATCAACGCTGTTGGCCAGCCCGATAGCGTGCATCACGATCTGCCCGGCGGTGGCGTGCGCGTTGGTCAGGCCGTCACCTTCTTTGGGGAAGTGGGTCAGGACGATATCGGGACGGAGCTCCCGCAGCAGCCTTGCCAGGCGCCTCACTATCTCGTCCTTGACGAGCAGAACTGAATCATCGGCTCCGAAAAAGTAGATCTCTTCTACACCCAGAATCGCACAGGCCGCGCGAACCTCCGCCGCTTTGACGTCGGAGCGTTCCTGCATCAGCTTCAGAAGCTCGGTCCCGTCCGGCACTTCCTCACGGTGGAACATCGCGTCGCTGATCACGGCATCGTGTACCCGTGCGCCGTGGGTCAGCACCGCACACCGCACATCGTCGCCGCGGCTGACGTGATGGGCCATGGTGCCGCCCGATTGGTCGAAGATATCGGCCGGATGCGCCCCGATGGAGAGCAGGCGTAGTGATTCTGTCATCCTTCAGTCCCCCCACCTGGATTGGCGCGTAAAGTTTCGAGATTTTGGGTCAGGACCTGCGTGCCATAAGCGAGAATATTGCCGACGTTCATAAAGCGGTAGCCCCAGCGGAGTTTCTCCTGGATCTCGGAGAGATCCACAAGCGTGGTGCCGGCGACAATGCCGGACCCTTCCAGCTGACCGGGAACATCCCGCATAATCTCCTGGACTTCCCCGGCGCTGGTTTCGGTAATCTTCCCGACCGATGCGGACAGGTCAAGCGGCCCTACGAGCAGGACGTCAATGCCCGCGACCTGTTTGATTTCATCGATGTTGTCGTAGGCTTCCTGGCTCTCGACCTGGAGGATCAATACGGTTTCTGCATTTGCGGTTTTAATGACGTGGTTCCAATCTTCGCCGGCTATGCGGGCCCACATCGGGGAAAGCCCGCGCTGTCCCTCAGGGGGGTAACGGGCATATTGCACTGCCCGGGCGGCTTCTTCGGCGGTATTGACCTGGGGCACCATCACGGCCACAGCACCGACATCGTAGGCCTTCTTGATCAGCGCCGGGTCGTTCCAGGCCACGCGGATCATCGGCGCCACGCCGCTCTGCCTGGCAAGGACGGGGATGGCGTCCAGGGATTCGGTGGCGAATGGGGCGTGTTCGGTATCGATCCAGACAAAGTCTGGTCGGGCCTGCATGATGGTTCCAAGGACGAGGGATGAGGGGACCGGCAGGGAGGTCCCCAGCACGATATCGCCCTTTCTGAGTTTCTGTTTAAGGGGGTTGGGATACATTTATTCTCCTCACTTGCGTTCCCATCGGCTGGGATTGATACCAGGGGCGTGACTGGTCATGTTGGGCGGTTTGTTGCCCCCCTCGAAGATCCAGTGGCGGGTGTTGCGGTCACCGAAGAAGGGCTTCACTGCATCGGGCAACGCGGCGACGGCCTGCGGATCCCACCCTTCAACTTTCTGGACAGGACCAGCCCAGGCTGGGCGGTAAGCAATAGCCAGCATCGAGCGGGGTCGGTCACCGACATTGGGGAAGTTGCCGTGGAAGACCTTGTGGTTGATGAACATGGCAGAACCGGCTTTTGCAGTGACCATGACCTCCTCTGGATGGGACTCGAAGCGCTGGTAGGGATTGCCGTCTGCGTGCATGGAAAGGTGCGATCGGGGAATGACGCGGAATGGGGAGACCTTCCGGGTCAGGTCGTCCAGATAATACAGCACCCGGACCATGACCGGTACGCTGCCCAGATAACCAAAGATGCGCGAACCGTAGGGCTGACCGTCCGTATGGAGGCTGATGCCGGGGTGCCCTGGCTCTGAGCGGGCATAGCCGTAGTGCGACAGGATGATGTCCTCCCCCAGGAGTTCCTTCAGGAAGGCGACCGTTGGGGGATGGGCGATGAGGTCGGTGATTTCGCCGCCGAGGAACTGGATGTCACTCCGTCCCCGCTGGTGGATGCTGTAATCCACCGGGGTAGTTTCCAAGCAGTCGGTTATCGCCTTGAGCCGGGCCAGATGCTCGGGCATCAATAGATCGGGGATCAGAAGGTAGCCCTCGACCTCAATCTGGCGAATGCGCTCGCCCGAAGTCAGGGCGGACCAGTCGCGGTCATCGATACGTGGAGCAGACATATTGCCTCCTGTGCGGTTTTCGAGGAGACAATATAAGGTCTGTACTGCTTTCTACAAGCGGAATATGTTCTATGTGGTTCATCTCTTCAACCCATTCGCAATTTTTTGGCTTGTTCTTTATCTTTTATAGTATAATTATATCCCGATAAAACTCTCCAACATAAACGGAGCATCATATGATAGACAAAACCCACCTCTTTGAAGGTCGCACAAACGGATACCACATCTACCGCGTACCGGGCATTCTCTGTACGCAAAACAACATCCTCCTCGCCACAGCGGAGGCCCGACGCGGCAGAGGCGGCGATTGGGATGGCAATGACGTGGTCATGAGGCGAAGTGCGGACAATGGTCAAACCTGGGAACCGCTCACCGTCGTCGCCCGTTACGACACATACGGCGAAGGTCCCATCAGCAACTTCGTCATGATCTCCGACCGCAAAGACGGCGCAGTTCACGTCCTCTATTGCCACAACTACGCCCGCGTCTTTTACATGCAAAGCAAAGACGACGGTGCCACCTGGTCTGACCCCACTGAAATCACAGATGCCCTCACACCCTTCCGCGAACAATATCCCTGGCGCGTCATTGCCACTGGACCCGGGCACGGCATACAACTTCAAAACGGTCGCCTCATCGTACCCATCTGGATGTCGGACGGCAGCGGCACGGAATTCGGCTCGGGCAAACTCGGGCATCGCCCCTCCACAGTCGCGGGCATCTACAGCGACGACCACGCGCAAACATGGCAGCGCAGTGACATTATCGTGCGCACAGAAGGCGAATACATCAACCCCAGCGAAACACTCCCCGTTGAACTCAACGACGGGCGCGTCTTATTCAACATCCGCACAGAATCCAAACGCCACCGCCGCCTCATCACCACCAGCCCCGATGGCGCGACCAACTGGTCAGAGCTAAAATTTGACGACGCCCTGCTTGAACCCGTGTGCATGGGCAGTATCCTCAAGCTCCAAAACGGCAGCATCGTTTTTGCCAACCCCGACAACCTCGAACGCGAATTTACCAGACCGGGCCGCGTCTCTTGTGACCGCAAACGCCTCACAGTCAAATTGAGCACCGACGACTGCCAGACCTGGCCCGTCTCCAAAATCCTCGAACCGGGACCATCGAGTTATTCCGATCTCGCGCAAACAGCCGATGGCACAATATGCTGCATCTATGAAAACCAGATCTTCACGCGACAGAACGACACGCGATATGTCACAGTCGCCCGCTTTGACCTCGAATGGCTGGAAAAATAAAAAAGAAAGGGAAAAATGGACACCTACGAACACCGCGAAATGATACCCCTCGGAGAAGACGAAACCCCCTACCAGTTGTTGACAACTGATTATATTTCAATGAGTCAATTTGAAGGCCAGGAAATCCTCAAAGTCGAAACCGAAGGCCTGACCCTGCTGGCGGACCGCGCCATTCGAGACAGCGCGCACCTGCTCCGCCCCGCACACTTAAAACAACTAACCAAAATTCTCGACGACCCCGAAGCCTCGGACAACGACCGCTTTGTCGCCATTGAAATGCTCAAAAATGCCAACATCGCCGCAGGCGGTGTCCTCCCCATGTGTCAGGACACGGGCACAGCCATTATTATGGGCAAAAAGGGCAACCGCGTATGGACCGATGGCAGCGACGAAGCCGCGCTCGCACAGGGCATTACCAGAGCCTTTCTGGAAACGAACTTGCGCTACAGCCAACTGGCACCACTCGACATGTTCCAGGAGGCAAATACAAAAACCAACCTCCCCGCCCAAATCGAGATCTATTCCGAACAAGGGGATGCGTACAAATTCATGTTCATGGCCAAAGGCGGTGGGTCCGCCAACAAAAGCCTGCTCTATCAAGAAACCAGAGCACTGCTCAATCCCGAACGTCTGCGCGACTTTATCGACCAGCGCCTGCGAGAACTCGGCACAGCCGCCTGCCCGCCCTATCACCTCGCCCTCGTCATTGGCGGCACATCCGCAGAATACACCCTCAAAACCGCCAAACTCGCCAGTGCCAAATATCTCGACACCCTGCCCACACAGGGCAATGAATACGGCCAGGCATTCCGCGATCTCGAAATGGAAAAACAGGTCCTGGAAATGAGTCACGAACTCGGCATTGGCGCGCAATTTGGCGGCAAATACTTCTGCCACGACGTGCGCGTTATTCGCCTGCCCCGCCACGGCGCATCCTGCCCCGTCGGCATTGCCGTGTCCTGCTCTGCCGACCGACAAATCCTGGGAAAAATAACGCGCGACGGCATCTTCCTCGAAGAATTGGAAAGCGATCCGGCAAAATACCTCCCCGAAGTCGATGAAGAAGCTCTCGGCGGCGAGGTCGTACAAATCGACCTCAACCAGCCCATGGACAAAGTGCGCGAAACCCTCAGCAAATATCCGGTCAGCACGCGCTTATCCCTCTCTGGACCCATGATCGTCGCACGCGATATTGCCCACGCCAAACTCCAGGAGCGCATAGACAGCGGCGAGAGGCTCCCGCAATATTTCAAAGACCTGTGCGTCTATTACGCAGGACCCGCCAAAACACCCGAAGGATACGCCTCCGGCTCATTTGGTCCCACAACCGCAGGGCGCATGGACAGCTATGTCGATTCATTCCAGGCAGAGGGTGGCAGCATGATCATGCTCGCCAAAGGCAATCGCTCGCGGCAAGTGACAGAAGCGTGCAAAAAACACGGCGGATTTTACCTCGGCTCCATCGGCGGACCCGCCGCACGCCTCGCCAAAGACGCCATTCGCAAAGTCGAATGCCAGGAATATCCCGAACTCGGCATGGAAGCTATATGGCGCATTGAAGTCGAAAACTTTCCCGCATTCATCGTCGTTGATGACAAAGGCAACGACTTTTTCTCGGGCTTTATGCGTCCATAGAGGAGCAAAACATGCGATACGCAAACATAGGCGGCGTCAGCGTCTCGGGCATTTGTATTGGCGGCAACCCATTCAGCGGGTTTTCGCACCAGACCAGAGAACGCAGCAAAGAAATGACCGATTATTACACCCCCAGCCGCATCAAAGACACCTGGCGACAGGCAGAAGAACTCGGCATCAACACCTTCTTTGGGCGCACCGACGATCACATCATGGGACTCCTCGAAGAATACTGGGATGAAGGCGGCAGCATCCAGTGGTTTGCACAAGTATGCATCGAACGCGGCAACCCCGACGCCTGGCGCAAATGGCTCAGAGCATCCATCGAACTGGGCGCAAGCGGCACCTATATCCACGGCGGCGTGGTCGATAACTGGTATGCCACAGAACAGTGGGACAATTTTTACGAAGCTCTCGACACAATGTCCAATGCAGGCGTCGCATCTGGATTTGCAGCCCATCAACCCGCAGCACACGAATGGGTGCGCGACAACCTCGAACCCAATTTCCAGATGTGCAGTTATTACAACCCCACAGACCGCTCTCGCAGCGCGCACCACAGTGACGAAGGCGAAAAATGGTATGAAGAAGACCGCGCCAAAATGCTCGACGTCATCGCCACCATCCCCTGTCCCGTCGTACACTACAAAGTCTTCGCAGGCGGCAACAAACCCATCCTCGAAGCCTTTGAAACCATGGGCAAAGCCATGCGCGAAAACGACGTGGCCCTCGTCGGCTTCTTCCTTAAAGACAACCCCGACATGATGCAAGAAGACATCGCACTTTTCGAGGAATATGTCGAGAGTGTAGCTGTACTTGTGTAACGATAGTTATTCCGAAACAGTAAATTTTTTCCAGGAGAACTACCATGCCTACTGATCAATCCCGCTATTCAGCCGAGGAAACAGCGCGGCGTGGCGATCAAATATACGAACGAGCTATCCGTCCCAATGTGGAAACAACACACTATGGGAAAGTCGTTGCCATTGACATTGACACTGAGAGCTATATCATTGCCGATAATGCCCTTGCTGCATCAGAGCGTCTTCTTAAGCAATACCCCAAAGCTGAAATCTGGTGCGTGCGCGTTGGCCATCGGGGACTGCACCGGATTGGCGGACGCCCCCTGAAGAGGGTTCCATGATCACGGGCATTGTCAATCCCGACTACGAAGCAGTTATTCATCTTTTGGTACAAGGCCCAGCAGGACAGGAGCGCGAGATTAACGCCGTCATTGACACGGGTTTCAACGGTTTCCTCACGTTGCCACCTGTTCTCATCACGGCACTGGGACTGACTCGCCTAAGTCGCGGTCGAGCAATATTAGCCAATGGCACTGAAGACATCTTCGATATCTATGGAGTCACAGTGCTGTGGGATGGCCAGCCAAGATATATTGAGACAGGCTCGGTAGATACAACACCGCTTGTGGGAATGGCTTTACTCGACGGTTATGACCTGCACATTCAAGTTATGGATGGTGGCCATGTCGCTATTCAACCAACACCTTAGCTGAACCACTTAAAAAATAAAATATCCATGAACTTCCCTACCCTCACACACGCTCAGCGCATCGACAGATTAGCACTGCCATCAGGCAAAGTGCGCGTGGTGCTCGACACGGATACTTATAACGAAGTCGATGATCAATTCGCCGTAGCACACGCGCTCTTATCGCCCGAGAAAATCTCGGTTGAAGCCCTCTATGCCGCGCCGTTTCACAACCAGCGTTCCAGCGGACCGGGCGACGGCATGGAACGAAGCTATGAAGAAATCATCCGCCTCCTCAACCGCCTCAACATCCCCAACGACAACCTCGTATTTCGCGGCTCCACAAACTACCTCACAGAACCAGACACACCGCAAGACAACGACGCCGTGCGCGACCTCATCGACAAAGCCATGGCATCCAATGCCCCGCTCTACGTCGCAGCCATCGGCGCCATAACCAACGTAGCCTCCGCCATCCTACTCGAACCCGAAATCATCAACCGCATCGTCGTCGTCTGGCTGGGCGGACACGAACACAACTGGGCCAACACCCTCGAATTTAACCTGAGACAAGACATCCTCGCCGCGCGCATCATCTTTGACAGCGGCGTACCCCTCGTCCAAATCCCCTGCCGCAATGTCGCCTCTCACCTCCTCACCACATTGCCCGAACTCGAAACCCATGTGGCGGGCAAAAGCGCCATAGGCGACTTCCTCACCGAAACCGTCCGCGGCTACCACAAAGACCACTATGCATGGGCAAAAGAAATCTGGGACCTCTCGGCCACCGCTTATCTCGTCAACCCAAACTGGGTCACAACCCAACTGGTACACAGCCCCATACTCACCGATCAAATAACCTGGAGCCATGACCCCAATCGGCATTTCATGCGCGTAGCCACGCAACTCAACCGCAACGCCATCTTTGCCGACGTATTCAAAAAACTGGAAAAAGCTGGTTAGACTGTCACACACAACCCAATACAAGGAGTTTTACATGAGTGCAGCACTGGATTACGGAGTCCAAAGTTTTTGTTTTCGCTACTTCAAAGACAACGCCGACGTCGCCCAAAAAGTAAAAGACATCGGCCTCGACAAAATCGAAGTCTGTGGTGCTCACGCCGACTTCCAAAACCCCGACGCATGGAAAGACATCGTCAAAACCTACAACGACGCAGGTGTATCCGTCATCTCCATCGGCGTACAAACCTTCACGGGCAACCCCGCTGAAAAATCCTTCTTTGAATGCGCCGCCATTGCCGGCGCCAAACACATCTCCTGCCATTTCCAGCTCGAATCCTACCCCAAAGCCATCACACAAGTACGCGCATGGTGTCGAGAATACGGCATACGCGTGGGCATTCACTGTCACGGCGGATATCACTTTGGCGGACAACCCGGCGTACTCAAACACCTCATCGGCCTCGGCGCGCCCGAAGTTGGCCTGTGCATCGACACAGCCTGGGCCTTGCAAATCGGTCCCCGTCAGGGCAACCCCGTCAAATGGACAGAAGACTTCGCCGGACAAATCTACGGCATCCACTACAAAGACTTCGTCTTTGACCCCAACGGCCAATGGCACGACACCGTCGTCGGCGAAGGCACGCTCGACCTCCCGGCCTTTGTCGCCGGCCTCGAAAAAGGCGGCTTTGACGGCATGGCCGTCATCGAATACGAAGCCGACGTCGAAAACCCCGTACCCGCCCTGACCCGATGCGTCGAAACCATGCGCGCATTGGCGGGCTAATCGCGTCAATTTATCAAAAAAAGAGCGAGCCTTTTTAGACTCGCTCTTTTTCATTACAGCGTCTTCATTCAGACAGACACTCATCTTGACCTGATCACGTCCTTTCTTTCCCATTCCTCAATCTCCAACAATTCCTTCTTCTCCACTGCGGATTTCGGCGCACCAATAAGCACAATAACGCCTCTATCCTGAAGAGCTGGAATATGCGTTTGGTATGACATGGCACTCAACGGATTACGCTCCACATCAACCAAATCTCCAGTACCCAATCCCGTGTTTGCAACCAGAGGCGACAGGTCCGAGATACTGTTGGTAAAAAGAACCAGCCTATCCAGACGGGTCAAACCCGATAGGGGCATAATATCCGAGATATTGTTGCGATCAAGAGTCAGATCTGTCAGATTGGTCAAGCCCGATAGAGGTGTGAGGTCCGAGATCCTGTTGATGGAAAGATACAATGTTGTCAGATTGGTCAAGCCCGATAAAGGTGTGAGGTCCGAGATCCTGTTGTCGGAAAGAGACAGCAATCTCAGACTGGTCAAACCCGATAAAGGCGTGAGGTCCGAGATCCTGTTGGTAAAAAGAATCAGCCTATCCAGACGGGTCAAGCCAGATAGAGGCGTAAGGTCCGAGATACCGTTGTAGGAAAGATACAGATCTCTCAGGTTGGCCAAGCCCGACAAAGGTGTGATATCCGAGATGCTGTTGTTGTAAAGATACAGCCATCTCAGCCCGGGCAATCTCGATAGTGCGGACACATCCGAGATGCTGTTGTTGTAAAGCCACAATCGTACCAGATTGGTCAAGCCCGACAGGGCCGAGAGGTCCGTGATGTTGTTGCTGGAAAGATCCAGCCATCTCACACTGGTCAAACCTGATAGGGGCGTAAGATCAGAGATGCTGTTGTCGTGAAGATCCAGAAATGTCAGATTGGTCAAGCCCAACAACGGCGTGATGTCCGAGATGACATTATCGGAAAGATTCAGCACTGACAGGTCGGTCAAACCCGATAGAGACGTAAGATCTGAGATGCTATTGCTATTGACAGATTGCCTTTCCACTATCTCATCACCAAAATCCAGGAATGTCAAATGGGGGGCAAACTCAAGCCCGGTCAAATCCCTGATATTCGCATTCCTCGCCTCAATACGCATCACGCGCGCCATCTCAACCCGCGTGATCGGCACACCACTCGCCTTGCCGAGAATATCCTCGATAACAGCGCGCAGATTTACATCCGGAATAACAACAAGCGCCACTTCATCGCCGCTTTTGCCAAAGCTACTGCTAAAAATCAGAAAATCGGAAAATCCAATTTCGCCATCGCTGTCCAGATCGTATCTGGCATCATAACGCCCATCACCCTGACGTGCTCCAAACTGACCTGCAAACGCCAAAAAGTCAGAGAAGCCAACCTGACCATCCCCATCAAAATCCGGGGTAAGGGCTTGACCGTCCGACGTACTATTCTGTGCTGAAAGAGACAGCGGATACATCAAAAGCGCGAGTGTTGATAGAATAAATAGACTCTGTTTGCGCATCGGTTTCTCCTTTTGTTACACATTCCTCGCAATTAAAGTTGATCACTTCAGCAAAGTTATGCGAAATAATTAGCAGAATTTTTTATGCCCAGAATGAATGTACTTTATTGATGAGGAATTTTTATGGGAATTTATCTACTATGATCAGGACTTAATGGTGGGTGTGCACCTGCGGAAAATAAGATTCGGCGCAAGTTTACTAGACCTCTACGATTCAATTGTAAAGCCTCTACAGTCGCGCGACCTGTTGGCGTAATACCGACAATGTGGGTGAAGCCATCCGCCCATCTAAAATGATCTATCCAAAGTTGCTGTCTTGGATGAAAGAGTGGAACAGGCTGACCATTGACGGGATCAGGTGCTTCGACTTTGGTGTATTTGTAGTTATTACATCCCTGGCAAGCCAAAGCCAAATTATTGAGCGTATCTTCACCTCCGCGACTAAGTGGATGAATATGCTCAATAGAGAATGGGTGGGTTGCAAAACGAGCCTGGCTCTGACAGTATTCACAGCATCCTTGGGCACGATGAATAACAGCTTGTTTCAGTCTCTCGTTCACAGCTTATGTATAGGCTGGTTCAATGCCGAGTTCATCCAAAAGTTCTGTTAGAGAAATTTTTCGAATACCGGCAAGTTCGGTAAGATATTTCAGCCGTTCTGCATCATATTTTTCTACCTGATTTGTCAGGTGAAGCAATTCGGCATGTTCGGATTCGGTCAGTGTTTCTGCCCGTCTGCCAGCAATGAGTTCTCGATATCGATTCTGTAACGCATCGGACATTCCCCGATTGATATTCCGGAGTACCTCGGCTTCATTTTTTGACAATTCTGGTGCTGTGCGTCTTGCCTTGAGTGTGAGTACCTGCGCCGTCAAATTTTCCAAATCCATTTGAGGCAATTGCTCAGCAGCTTTGACTAATTCATCAACAGTAAATGTCGCCATGATTGAACTCCAGGATAGATTTTTAAGTTATTATTTTTTATATTTTTACAAACTGTGGCGTTTGTTGTATCTGTGTGTTATAATGTCGTATGCCAAAAAATTTTAGAGTGCTCTTTCAAGCAATATAGCCCAAATCCAAAAGGGTGTCAACAGACCGTAAGGCGGCTTTGACGGCATGGCCGTCATCGAATACGAAGCCGACGCCGAAAACCCCGTACCCGCCCTGACCCGATGTGTCGAAACCATGCGCGCATTGGCAGGATAATCGCGTCGATTTATCAAAAAAAGAGCGAGCCTTTTTAGACTCGCTCTTTTTCATTACAGCGTCTTCATTCAGACAGACACTCATCTTGACCTGATCACGTCCTTTCTTTCCCATTCCTCAATCTCCAACAATTCCTTCTTCTCCACTGCGGATTTCGACGCGCCAATAAGCACAATAACGCCTCTATCCTGAAGGATTGGAATATGCGTTTGGTATGACATGGCACTCAACGGATTACGCTCCACATCAACCAAATCTCCAGTACCCAATCCCGTGTTTGCAACCAGAGGCGACAGGTCCGAGATACTGTTGGAAAAAAGAATCAGCCTCTCCAAACGGGTCATGCTCGATAGGGGCGTAAGGTCCGTGAGCCCGTTGCGATCAAGAGACAAATCTGTCAGGTTGGCCAAACCCGATAGGGGTGTAATGTCCGAGATGCTATTGACGGAAAGAGACAGCAATCTCAGATTAGTCAAACCCGATAGAGACGTGACGTCTGTGATGTTGTTGTCGTTAAGATACAGCCTGTTCAGACTGGTCAAACCCGATAGGGACGTGAGGTCCGTGAACCTGTTGCTGGAAAGAACCAGTGTTTTCAGGCTGGTCAAACCCAATAAGGGCATGACGTCCGAGATACTGTTGCTGAAAAGAGACAGGTATCTCAGACTGGTCAAACCCGATAGAGGCGTGAGGTCCGTGATACTATTGAAGTTAAGAATCAGTAGATCCAGACTGGTCAAGCTCGATAGGGATGTGAGATCCGAGATACTGTTGTTGGAAAGAAACAGCGATATCAGACCGGTCAAATCCGATAGAGGCGTGAGGTCCGTGATGATGTTGCTGGAAAGCCTCAGTGATGTCAGATTGGTTAAGCCCGATAGGGGCGTAAGATCCGAGATGCTGTTTTCGGTAAGATACAGCCTCTCCAGACTGGTCAAGTCCGATAAGGGCGCGAGATCCGAAATGTCATTGTCGGTAAGATACAAATGCGTCAGGTTGGTTAAGCCTGATAGGGGCGTAAGATCCGAGATGCTGTTGCTATTGACAAACTGCCCTTCCACTATCTCATCATCAAAATCCATGAATGTCAAACGGGGGGCAAACTCAAGCCCGGTCAAATCCCTGATATTCGCATTCCTTGCTTCAATACGTATCACGCGCGCCATCTCAACCCGCGTGATCGGCGCGCCACTCGCCTTGCCGAGAATATCCTCGATAGCAGCGCGCAGATTCTCATCCGGAATGACAACAAGCGCCACCGCGTCGCCGCCCTTGCCAAAACTGCTACTAAAAATCAGAAAATCGGAAAATCCAATTTCGCCATCGCCATCCAGATCGTATCTGGCATCATAACGCCCATCACCCTGACGTGCTCCAAACTGACCTGCAAACGCCAAAAAGTCAGGGAAACCAACCTGACCATCCCCATCAAAATCTGGAGTAAGGGCTTGATCACTCGCCGTGCTATTCTGTGCCGAAAGAGGCAGCAGATACATCAAAAGCGCGAATGTCGATAAAATAAACAGAATCTGTTTACGCATCAGTTGTCCGGCCTCCATGTGCTCTCAGAACGCACAACAACCCCTCTGTCCTGAAGGACTGGGATATGCGTCCTGTATGATATGGTACTCAACGGATTACCCCTCAGATCAACCAAATCTCCAGTGTCCAATCCCGTATTTGCCACAAGAGGCGAAAGGTCCGAGATGCTATTGGCGTAAAGAACCAGCCCTCTCAGACGGGTCAAACCCGATAAGGGCGTGAGGTCCGAGATACCACTGTTGCGATAAAGAATCAGCCATTCCAGACGGGTCAAACCCGATAAGGGCGTGGCGTCTGAGATACTGGTGCGGGCAAGAGACAGTCGTGTCAAGTTTGTCAAGCCCGATAGGGGCCTGGCATCTGAGATATTGGTGCGGGTAAGATACAGCTCTGTGAGATTGGTCAAACCCGATAAGGGCGTGACATCTGAGATGTTTGGGTTGAAGGAAAGCCGCAGATATGTCAGATTGGTCAAACCCGATAAGGGCGTGACGTCCGTGATGTAGTTATAGTGAAGCCTCAGCCCTGTCAGGTTTGTCAAGCCCGATAAAGGCGTGATATCTGAGATCCTGTTGCTGTAAAGATACAGCCTCTCCAGACTGGTCAAACCCGATAGAGGCGTAACATCCGAGATACTGTTGTTGTGAAGATACAGCCATTTCAGGCTGGTCAAACCCGATAAGGGCGTGACGTCCGAGATGTTGTTGGAGAAAAGATATAGCCTCTCCAGACTGGTCATGTCCGATAGAGGCGTAACATCCGAGATACTGTTGTTGTAAAGATACAGCACTCCCAGATTGGTCAAGCCCGATAAGGGCGTGATATCCAGGATGTTGTTGTCGGTAAGAAACAGCCATTCCAGGCCGGTCAAACCCGATAGGGGCGTGAGATCCGTGAGCCTATTGCGGGAAAGACTCAGATATATCAGATTGGTCAAACCCGATAAAGGCGTGAGGTCCGAGATTCTGTTGCCGGAAAGATTCAGATACATCAGGTTGGTTAAGTCTGATAAGGGCGTAATATCCGAGATACTATTGCTGTTGGCATAACGTCCTTCCACTATCTCATCACCAAAATCCATGAATGTCAAACGGGTGGCAAACTCAAGCCCGGTCAAATCCCTGATATTCGCATTCCGTGCTCTAAGGCGCGTCAAAGTCGCCATCTCTGCCCGCGTGATCGGCGCACCGCTCGCCTTGCCGAGACTATCCTCAATAACAGCGCGCAGCTTCGCATCTGGAATGTCAACAGGCACCGCCTCGTCACCACTTTTGCCAAAACTGCTGCTAAAAATCAGAAAATCGGAAAATCCAATTTCGCCATCGCCATCCAGATCGTATCTGGCATCATAACGCTCATCTCCCTGACGCGCCCCAAACTGACCTGCAAACGCCAAAAAGTCGGGGAAGCCAACCTGACCATCCCCATCAAAGTCCGGGGTAAGGGCTTGATCGCCCGCCGTACTATCCTGTGCCGAAAGAGGCAGCGGATACATCAAAAACGCGAATGTTGATAAGATAAACAGAATCTGTTTGCGCATCAGTTTCTCCTTTCCCCACCCTCCAACAATTCCGTCATCTCACGGAAAATGTCTTGTTCTATCTTCTCCACCGCGGGCTTCAACGCGCCAAAGCGCACCTCAACTCTTCTGCTCTGAAGGGCTGGGATATGCGTATTGATTGATGTATCACTCAACGGATTATTCCGTATATCAACCACATCTCCAGTACCCAATCCCGTATTTGCAACCAGGGGCGAAAGATCCGAGATGCTGTTGCTGGAAAGCCCCAGCCCTATCAGACTGGTCAAGCCCGACAGGGCGGATACATCCGAGATGCTATTGTCGGAAAGCCCCAGTCCCTCCAGATTGGTCAAGCCTGACAGGGCGGACACATCCGAGATGCTATTGTCGGAAAGCCCCAGTCCCTCCAGATTGGTCAAGCCTGACAGTGGAGAGAGGTCGGAAATGCTGTTGTTGTCAAGATCCAGCCTTGTCATACGGGTCAAGCCCGACAACGGCGTGATGTTCGAGATCCTGTTGTTGTCAAGATACAGCGTTCTCATACGGGTCAAACCCGATAGGGGCGTAATATCCGAGATGCTGTTGTTGCGAAGATACAGCGATATCAGCCGGGTCAAGTCTGACAGGGCTGATATATCCGAAATGTTGTTGCCGCGCAGAAACAGCTGTAGCAGATTGGTCAAGCCCGACAGGGTGGACACATCCGAGATGTTGTTGTTGCGAAGATACAGCGATATCAGATTGGTCAAGCCTGACAGGGCAGATATATCCGAGATGTTGTTGTTGTCAAGATTCAGCAATCCCAGATTGGTTAAGCCTGACAGTGTGGACACATCCGAGATGCTGTTGTTGTCAAGATATAGCCGTTCCAGATTGGTCAATCTCGATATAATACCAGATAGCACAGAAAGGTCCGAGATTGAGTTGCCGCCAAGATCCAGCCTTGTCAGGTTGGTCAAGCCGGATAGGGGCGAGAAATCGGAAATATGGTTACTATTAACATAACCCACACCAGACACTAACTCTGTGCCGAGGTCCAAACTCGTTAGACTGGTTGCCAACTCAAGCCCGGTCAAGTCTCTGATGTTCGAGTTCGGAACTTCAAGTTCTGGGAAGAATGCCATCTCAAAATCGGTGAGCGGATCATCTGATGCCTTGCCCATAGCGATCTTAATCGCCGCACGCAAGTTGGCATCCGGGATATCTGCTTCTGATAGGTTGGACAGACGCGACAGTACTGACCTGTCCCTGATCAGGGTGTCGTCGTAAAGAATCAGCACTGACAGGTTGGTTAAGCTCGACAATGGCGAGATATCCGAGATACTATTATAGGAAAGATTCAGCGATGTCAGGTTGGTTAAGCTCGACAACGGCGAAATATCTGAGAATAAATTGCCGGAAAGAATCAGCGATGTCAGGTTGGTTAAGCCCAACAGAGGTGTGAGGTCCGAGATGATATTATCGTAAAGAATCAGTACTGACAGGTTGGTTAAGCCCGACAGAGGTGTGAGGTCCGAGATACTATTATCGGGAAGATTCAGCACTGACAGGTTGATTAAGCCCGACAGAGGTGTGAGGTCCGAGATGACATTATCGGAAAGAATCAGCGATGTCAGACCAGTTGCAAATTCGAGTCCGGTTAAATCGCGAATATCCGAGTCCGATGCCTCAAGGCGTGTCAAACTCGCCATCTCTGCCCTGCTGATCGACGCACCACTCGCCTTACGCAGTGCTGTCTCGATTGCTGCGCGCAGGTTCGCATCCGGAATGGTAACCTGCGTTTCCGGTCCACCGCCACCTGTCTCTTCTTTGCCAAAGCTGCTGCTAAAGATCAGAAAATCGCCAAAGCCAATCGCGCCATCGCTGTCCAGATCGTACTTCGCTTCATATCGCCCATCGCCCTGACGGGTCCCAAACTGACCTGCAAACGCCAAAAAGTCCGAAAAATCAACCTGACCATCCCCATCAAAGTCTGAGGTAAGGTCTTGTAAATTTAATTCAACGCGCACATCCATAGTTACGCTTTCAAATTGCCCACTCCGACTGAGTTCTGCACGCACCAACCGAATTGCCGTGCCCAAAAACGCAGCCGTTGTGCGAAAGCGAACTGTACCCACCAGACCGCTATTGGCAGTTGCTTGACCACCCAGAGATGCAATGCCAATTTCGACAAAACCTGTACCGTGCTCCGGGAGTGCCTGAGCATTGGGCAACACATCGCCGGTATCAAAGCCCTCATACACAACCTGCGCGGCATCGTATTCAAAACGCGCAGCAAGGCCGTTCGCATTCTGAATACCCGTGCCAAATATCTGGATAGCAACAACCTGATCAGCGGACATATTCAGGGACCTGACTGCTTGATCGCCCGCCGCACCATCCACATCCAGCGAGAGAGAAAAGCTATTTTGTGCCCAAAGAGACAGGGGGTACATCAGAAGCGCGAGTATTGATAAAATTGACAGAACTATATTCCGCATCGGGTTCTCCCTGAGTTACAAATTTTAAAGCTGATCGCCTTTAATTGTTAATCGCCTGTCGTGCCGCTTCCAGGAACGTTTCGTAATTCCGACCACTACGCAATACGCGGACAATCACACCTTTGGCGTCCAGGAACAGCGAGGTGGGATAGGACGAGACCTCATACGCATTGCGCGCTTCTCCCGTCGAGTCGAGAACAAAAGTCCAGGTATAGCCATATCTCGTGATAAAACGCAGTTCCTGGATGCGCGTGTCTCGTACGCCAATGCCGACAATCTGGATAGAGTCACCCATGGTATCTTGCAACCTTTGTATGGCGGGCATTTCGGCAACACAGGGGGGACACCAGGTTCCCCAGAAGTTGAGGAACACGGGTTTGCCGCGTTGTTCATAGAGATTGAACGATTCGCCAGCGAGGGTTCTCAGCGTAAAATCAGGGGCTTGCATCCCAACTTGAATGCCAACGGGAGCGTCGGTGGTTGGCGGAGGAGTTGTGATTGTCTGCCCGTAGAACTGGGCAAAAATGACAAAGTCCCGAAAATTGACTGCGCCATCCCCATTCAAGTCAAACTGGGTCTGGGTTGTCCCATATCCCTGCGAAAATGCGATAAAATCGGCAAAATCCACTTTGCCGCTGTTATTGAAATCGCAATCTGCTGCGGTTGGTGCTGCGTGTACATATACAGGTAGAAGCAGGAAAATCAATACCATGACATACTTAAACATGAGCATACCTCCAGAAAATGCGAGCATATTCATTTCTATATAATGATGTTGTGCGATATAATTAGCATATAAATTTCAAAAAAAATAGCCAATTAAAAACTCGTTGTCAAGGATAGAATGCGAAATAATTAGCAGTATTTTTGATACCCAGAACAAACAGAATCTGTTTACGCATCAGTTCCTCCTATACCTACGACAACGACTCCACCGCCTCAACAAGTGCCTCTGCCGTAATCCCAAAATGTGCCCAGGTCGCTTCGAGGCCTTCCGACGGCGCAATCCTCGGATCTGTAATCCCCACATGCGCGTGGGCAATACTGCACGACGAACCCACCAGACCCGCAAACCCGCGCAAACCCGTCTGTGGCGTCCCAATTTTTCCATCTTCAATCGTCGCCACACCCTCGTAATTCCTCAGCACATCATTCAACGCCCCATCGGGTAGTGGCAACCCATTCACCACATACACATCCGTCGGATTCCCTTGCGCCAGCAAAACCTCGGCAGCCTCCGCACCCAAAAAAGCCGGCGCGCCAAAAGCCAAAATCGCATGCCTTGCCCCATCGTATTTGCGATACATCGTAATCGGCTCCCACGCCTCCCCCGGATTCCACAAAGAACCCGACCCATCCTGTTTTTGCAAAACGGGCAAACCCGAATCGCGCGGCACCCCAATAATATGCCCGCCGTAATGCGCCGCCATATCCTTCACCGCCAAAAATGCCACACGCGCATCTGCCGGTGCGTAAAACCTGTGCAAATAGGGCAAATACGTCAGCCCCACATTAATCCAATCAAGCCCCCAACCCGAAAAGTGATCGCGCCCTGTACACGCACCCACATGAGAGAGATGAAACACCACATTAATACCCTCATTCACCCCATTCAAATTGCGCTGATACTGCCACATATCAAACCCCTCGCGCGCAATCCCCTCAAAAAACGCGGCAAAAGTCGATACCACATTGAGCTGTGGCTCGTGCGAACTCATCGCCAGACCATTGGCAATAAGCGTTGCCGCTTGCTCTTCAATACTCATCTCAAACTGGTGATCATCCGACAAATGTGCCCGAGCAGCCGCTAACTTCGTCGAAGGATCCAAATCGCAACTCACCACAAACACGCGATCGGGATGCGCCTCTGCCACCAGTGCATAAGCCGCGGCAGCACCATCGCGCGGACTCGCCTTCTCAGTCGGCAAATCAGCCGCCGCTGCTCTCCCCGCGGGAATCTCCAAATTCGCACTACCGGGCGCTGGCCGCGCCCTCGTAACAACCGTGCGCGATCCATTCTGCCGCAGCGTTGCAAGCACCTCGGCCTGTTCAGCCGTCGCCTCAAACATCGGCCCACCGAGCACCTCTGCCTCAACGCGCCCCTGCATACTCCCATCGTGATGATTCTCTCCACCCGGCAAATCATTCACCAAAAACAAACACTCTATCATCGGCACCGTATCCCGGAAACTCATCAGCGACCCCGGAACCCACACCTGCTTATCCATCGGCACATCGTGTTGCGCGGCAAACGCCTCCACAGCCTCAGTCACCCCATAGCGCTCGCCAAAACTCCTCAGCGTCACATCTTCACCCACAAACCCCGTGGGATAAATCAGACTCGGCACGCCCTGCTGCGCGAGACCATACCCCTCTCGGTAAGCCTTATAAAGCGCGACATTATCGTGGAGCGACGCAATCTCCAGCACCTCCACACCCATCGCAGAAATAACACTTCGCGGATCCACATCCATAATATTTGCCGTACTATCCGACAACTGAATGCCATTGCGGTGCATCACATAAGTAATCGGCGCACCGTGTACACTCGCGCCATTAAAACCATTCAGCCCCTGACCCGAAATCCACCCCGCATCCCCACAATGGGCAATCACCCACGCATCGTCACACAACGCCTTCTTCCCCAATGCCAGCCCCACAGCCACCGGAATCATCACCCCCAAACGCCCACCATTTAGCTGTGTCCCCCCCGGCAACCATGCCACATGCCCGGGAAAATCCAACCCGCGCCGAAACCTCTCGACAACGCCCTCTGCCTCCACAAACCCAAACGCCGCCAGTGCCGAATAATACCCGACACTCGTATGCGCGTGCTCAATCGTATAAGTACGCGTATCGTAATCCGCCACAGACAGCGTCATCAACAACCCCGGGATCAATTCCAACCCCCCACCCAGATGATCCAACTCTCCAATCTCGGCCAACGACGCCAGCGACCGAATCGCCGTGCGCGCACCCTCAATTTGCAACGCCGTCAACGCCCTGTCTTCCGCCTCACCAAGTCCCTCAGTCGCCGCAATATCAATATGCAGCCCCAACACATCGGACGCAATCTCATCCCCGAGAAATTGCGTATTCTTCAACAGCGCATCATTGCGCTCTCCCTGCTTCTCTGCCAACGCCTTCATATTCGACATAATCTCTCCCCAGCCAGTGATAAACAGATCTTCATACGGAACAATTCTAAAATAAACGTTCACCCCACAACAATCCAGAAAAATCCCATACACAAAATTCTGGCATCCATGCCCAGTCTATATTATGTTTCACACTTCACACTTCACACTTTACACTTCCATCCAAGGAGCCTTCCATGCCACACACCACGATTGCCGCGCAAATGTACACCGTGCGCGACTTCACCAAAACCATCTCAGACATCACCGAATCTGTCAAAAAAGTAAAAGCCATTGGTTACGACGCCATGCAAGTCTCCGGCTTTGGTCCCATTGATCCCGCAGAACTCAAACAAATCGCCGACGACAACGACATTGAAATCTGCGCCACACACACCGGCTTTGACCGCATGCGCGACGACACCCAGGCCGTCATAGACGAACACCTCCTCTGGAACTGCAAATACCCCGCTATTGGCAGCCTGCCCCCGTCTTATCGGGAAGACGGCGAAGCCGGTTATATCCGCTTTGCCAAAGACGCCTCCGAAGTCGGTCACAAACTCGCCGACGCTGGCCTGACCTTTGCGTATCACAACCACAACTTTGAATTTCAAAAATTCGGCAACCGCACCGCCCTTGAAATCATCCTGCAAGAAACAGACCCCAAAGCGGTACAACTCGAAATCGACGTATATTGGGTCCAGGCAGGCGGAGCCGACCCCGCCGAATGGATCCGCAAAGCCAACACCCGCATAGACCTCATCCACGTCAAAGACATGGCCATTGAAGGCCGCGAAACGCGCTTTGCCGAAGTCGGCGAAGGCAACCTCAACTGGCCCGCCATCTTTGAAGCCGGGCGCGAATCCGGCACGCGCTGGTACATCGTCGAACAAGACCGCTGCTATGACCGCGACCCCTTTGACAGCCTCAAAATCAGCTACGACAACCTCCGCGCCATGGGTCTATCGTAACCCTTTTCATCCCGGAGTACCCCATGCCTTACACAGATCACATAGCGCAGGCCAAAGACCCCGTCACCTGCGCTGTACTCACCATCAGCGACACGCGCACCGAAGCCGACGACAAAAGCGGCAAAATCATAAAAGAACTGGTCGAAGCCGCCGGTCACAGCATCGCGTTTTACCGCGTAGTCAAAGACGAAGCCGACCAGATACGCGCGCTCATCAAACAAATCGCCTCAAAAGGCGAATGCCACGTCATCCTCACCAATGGCGGCACCGGCATTGCCGCGCGCGACACCACCTATGAAGCCGTCACAAGCCTCCTCGACAAACGCCTCGACGGATTTGGCGAAGTATTTCGCTTTCTCTCCTGGGAAGACATCGGCTCGGGCGCCATGCTCTCGCGCGCCGTAGCAGGCGTGTACAAAGACACCATGATCTTCTGCATGCCGGGATCATCTGGCGCCGTGCAACTCGCCATGGAAAAACTCATCGTACCCGAATTATCGCACCTCGTATGGGAAATCTGGCGACAAAAATGAACGCAGATGAATCAGATGACGCGGATGGATGCGGATGAAAGGCACAGGTATCCGCAGATGGACGCAGATAGACGCAGATGAAAAATCAAAAGCAAGAGGAGATGCAACACAGCGAAACGAGTATCGCCGCAGATGAAAGGCATATTTCCTTAGTGCATAGTGGCAAAAGTGACTATCCATATCAATCTTACTTGCGATTGTCATTGCGGCATGGTTTTAGCCGCAATCCAGAAGGTTTTAAACCGTCAGTGTGCATGAGTGACGGCAATCTATATGCCGCAAGACTTACGCCACGATGCATTAGTGCGTTTGATAACACACGAAATAAGTGAGACAATAAATGATTACAAAGCCAGAAAGAAAAATCATAAAAGTGCCAGATGGCAAAATCTGTGATTATATTGACGGTAAATTCCGAAGGGACACGCCCGAAGAATATGTCCGTCAGACCATCGAAAAAAGATTGGTCAATGAGCACAAATACAAGCCCGAACAAATCAGGTCAGCAACGGCCTAAACCGTCTGCGAAGTCCCCTGCAAAGCCTTCGCAAAGCCAAAAGAGTAAATAGCATACTTAACAAGCAACTGCATCGGGCGGCACTCGGTGAAGGGAAGGATAGAAAACTCTATCGCCCACTTAACTCATGTAGAAAAGTGGGTACCGGTGTGCTTTGGTCTGTTGTATGTCTTATTAGCTGGTATATTTTATTTTTAGGGCTAACAAACGCATCCAGCCACTCTCCAAGGGCAGAATAATCTACAAGGAGGATTACTATGAGTACAGCCACACAAAACATATTGGATTTATTCAGTCAACTTCCAGAAATGGAAAAGCACGAGTTTGCTTCTGAGATCATAAGATGGACAGCCAAACGAGATTTTCCACCTTTAACAGATGAAGCACTTGTGCAAGTTGCTGATGCCCGTTTTATCGAACTCGACAAAACAGAGGCAAGAGATGCCGGGTCTAATTTGAGAAGAAGTCATGATGGCACATCGCAACTTTGATCAGGAGAAACACATGAATGCCATAGAGACCTTCAAAATGGACAAGAGCGTCCTTTCAGTGACATCCCTTTCTGAAGAATCAGATGAAAAGGCATATTGGCAGACCAAAACGCCACATGAACGCCTGGAGGCCGTTGAGTTGATGCGGCAGATTAATTATGGCTACGATCCAAATACCTCACGACTTCAAAGAGTTCTTGAAGTTACTCAACTCACATCGCGTTGAATATCTACTTGTCGGTGGCTATGCCGTTGGGTATCATGGGTATCCGCGTGCAACCGCTGATATGGATTTATGGGTGGCAGTCCATCAAAATAACGCCGAAAAGCTGGTTGCCGTCTTGAGGGAATTTGGCTTTAACGTACCACAATTATCAGTCAATCTCTTTTTGAAAGCGGAGCAAATTGTCCGAATGGGTGTTCCCCCCCTGAGAATTGAGCTTTTGACAACAATATCGGGTGTTCGTTTTGAAAACTGTTATTCAGAACGGATTATTGATATGATAGATGATGTGGAAGTTCATATTATCAGTTTGGAACACTTAAAAAAGAACAAGCAGGCCAGTGGAAAACATAAAGATTTAGATGATTTACAGAACCTCTAATCCGAGGTGATAACCGTCAACTTGTAAATCAGAAGGAAATATTATGAACAGTCGCGCAAAAATACTTCTTCTAATTTTCCTCTTCTGCCAACCAGCAGACGCGAAAACGGACTGGACGAACTGGGGCGGACCCAATAGAGACTTCAGAGTCAACGACGCGGGCATCTTCCCCTCTGACCAACCCTACGCGCTGAAAATCGTCTGGAAAAAGCCCCTCGGCCCCGGCTACTCACCCATCTCGGTTCTCGGCGACCTCGCTGTGACCATGTATTCCGACGAGACCTTTGACTATGTAATCGGCCTCAATGCCCAGGATGGATCAGAACGATGGAAATACAAAATCGGCGCTGCATATCTCGGTCACTACGGCTCGCAGAGCGGTCCCCTATCAACGCCGATATTGACACAGGACAAAGTCATCGCATTAGGTCCCCGGGGAAAATTGTTCGCGCTCGATGCGAATACAGGAAAAGAACTCTGGACCATAGATCTCGTCGCAGCCCATCGTGCCACCGTACCATTTTGGGGCTTTACATCATCCCCAATTTTACACGACAATCGCCTGATCGTCCAAACGGGGGGAACACATGCGGTCTCCGCTTATAATCCCGCATCCGGCGATTTGATCTGGTCGGCATTTAGCGACTCGGTCAACTATCAATCCCCGGGCCTATTCGCCTTTGACAACCGCAAACACCTCGTCTTCTTCGGCAACAAATATCTCGCAGGCTTATCGCCCGAAACCGGTGAAATCCTGTGGCAATTTGCACATCGCGGGCAGACCGGCGCGGGGCATACCAGCGGGCATCCCGTCGAGATTGGTGAAGGGCGATATTTTGTGAAAAACGGCGGCATGCTGGTCGGCTTGAGAGCCGATAGCGAAACCTTTGCCGCAGAGGAAATCTGGCGGACGCGCCACATTCGGGGGACGTACAGCTATGCGGTTTTTAACGCAGGACTTCTGTTCGGTTATAACGGTCGCATCCTCACCTGCATCGATGCAAACACCGGTGAACGCTTATGGCGATCGCGCGAGCCGGGAGATGGCTTCCCCATCATCATAGATAACCACCTCGTCATCATCACCAAAGAAGGCAACCTCGCCGTCGCGCAGGCCTCGGGTGAGGGATACCGCGAAACAGCCCGTTTGAAACTCTTCAACGACATTGTTTGGTCACACGCCACCCTGGCCAATAGCAGGTTTTATGCGCGCAGCATGTCGGAAATCGCCTGTATCGAAGTCGTACCAGAAACCCAAGTGGCAGAATCAGACACAGATGACATCGCACCAAACTCGCACTTTGCACAATTTGTCGAAGAAGTGAAACAATCCGCAGACAAGAAAACGCGGATTGATCAATTCATGGCAAAACAAAAAACCTTTCCAATCCTCGAAGGCGAGAATCTCGTGCATTTTGTATATCGCGGCAAAGCGGAAGACGTAACCATAACCGGCGATCACGTAGGGCGGCGATATGACCACCCCATGCACCGAGTTGAGGGAACGGACTTCTTCTATTCCACTGCACAACTCGAACCCGACGCCCGCATCACCTATCGCTACACACTGGACTTACAGCGATCCATCCCCGACCCGCTCAACCCGCGACAGATTCGAACCCTCTTCTTTGGCCGCGCATCCTATTTCGGCATGCCGCGCTGGCGTGCTCCCGACCATCTCAAAGCGCGACGAGATGGTATTCACGGCAAAATTGATACCATACATTTTGAAAGTGAGAAAATTGAAGGACAGCGAAAATTGGAAATCTACCTCCCAGCGGGTTACGATAAAAACGATGAACAATACCCCGTTGCTTATGTTCACGCTGCGCGCCGGCAGTGGTCACTGGGAAAGATGAACATCTCGCTGGACAATATCATCGGCGAACGCGTGCGCCCCGTAATCGCGGTATTTGTCCCATCTCTCTTCAGAGGTGGATACGCAGAGTACGTGGGGGCAAACCGCGATGCGTACAATCAGATCTTTACAGAAGAGATCGTGCCCTACATCGACCGGACATATCGCACGATCAAAAACCGCGAAAACCGGGCAAATATCGGGACAATTTACGGTGGATTTATGGCATTTTACGCCACCTTTACACATCCCGACATATTTGGCAAACTGGGCATACAATCCCTATCCTGGGATCAGACCGCAGAAGCCAAAGATGCAGACCTGATCTTTCAGGCAACAAAACAAATGCCCATAGATATTTATCTGGACTGGGGAAAATACGACTTGCGAAGCCCAATGGAGGGAAATGATCTGGGCAAGAGCACGGCATCGTTTGCGCAACTTCTCAAAAAAAGAAATTATGCCTTTGCCGGAGGCGAAGTAAACGATGGTGCAGGTTGGGCGAGTTGGCGAAACCGAACGGACAAAATATTTGAAACGCTTTTTCCCTTCTCGGATTGATTCAGTTTCCCTGCTTCCCGCTTCTTTGTTTTTTTCGCTCAGATGACATAGGCTGACCACCGCGGTCACCCGCAGCGCGACTCCTGCGTCTATTGCGCCGCGTTATCTCTTCCAACTCTGCATGAATGGCTTTTTGAATTTCAACACGAGATGCACCATCGGCAATTAGTTTGTCGATTTTTTTTTGGAGATCAGACATCTGGTCTTCTGTCAACTGAGAACTGGAGTAATCGGGTCTCTGCCCCTCCCAATTAATCCCCATAACAGCCAACTCGTCGCGTATCTCTCTGTAAATCCTTTGATAGGTTGCGCCATTCGCTTTTAGAACCTCGGCCTTTTTGCGAAGTGCAGCCATCTGATCTTCTGTCAACACCGCACTTAATCGCGTCAAAAATGTTTCTGTTAAATCTACGCCAAAATCCTCGAGTTCGACAAAAATAGCCCTTCTAATCTCACGGAGTTCTGCCCCTCCCTCGAGTAATTCATTGATCTTCGCCTGCAGAGCCATGCGCTGCGCTTCCGTCAATGGCGCCGAAAGCACCCACAACAGCGCACTTCCCCGAGACCGCTGACTTAGACGATGGCGGAAGGTCACGCGATCATCGATACCATCGCCATCCTCATCGACAAAAGCCGGCGGCGACTCCTCCTGTTTTTCTTGCGCCTGAGCAACTAAATCGCACCATAGCATTGCAGTCATCAAAAGTATTGCGATTAAATATCGTTTCATATCTGTCATTTCCTGTAAAATCCATAGTTATGGGCTAACATCTATTTTGACTAACTCGTTACCCATCTTGTAACGCTCATCCCGACACCTGTTCTACCCTGTCCGTCTTTATTTTTTTACAAACGGAAACATCAACGTAAACCTCGCCCCGCCCTGTGTCCTGTTCTCCACCCATACCTGCCCTTCGTTTTGCATCACAATGCGCTTCACAATCGCCAACCCCAAACCCGTACTATTGCTATTGGAATTTTCATCTATCCGATAAAAAGGCTCAAATACTTTCTCTCTCAAATGTTCGGGAATACCACAACCATCGTCTTCTACACTGATATGAACCATTTCATCCACTTTTTTTCCCTTAATCCAGATATGGTGCCTGGCATGTCGCACGGCATTGGTAACCAGATTGGTAAGCGCGCGTTTGAAATGCGTCTCATTTGCCCAGACCATTAGATGTTCACTATCAATATCCACAGAAATATCTCGGCGCAATTCTGCTACCATTTCGCGCAGTTCTCGCATTTGTGCATAAACATCAATTTCCGTGCGATGTGAAATATCCCGGTCCAATCGCGCAAAATCCATCAACTCCTCAACCAGATCATTGAGTTCATACACCGAACGTTCAATGCGCTGAATATCTGTTTGCTCCCCTCCCGATACGCGATCACTTTTCAACTGATTGAGAAGAAAAAAAATACGTGCCAGAGGCGTTCTCAGTTCGTGCGACACCACCCTCAAAAGCTCTCGCTGCCCATCCACCATCCCCTCAATGCGATCGGCCATACCATTGAAACTGCGCGCCAAATCCGCCACAGCCTGACCCTTCCCAACCGGAGACCGGCTACTCAAATCACCCCTCCCAAATCGCTCGGCAGCATCCGACAATGCGTAAATTCGACGTTCAAAAGGGTGAATCAAAAAATAAATCGCCACACCTATACCCAACAAAATCGCGACCAAAATGCCAAAAAATAAAACATCGATCTGAAAAAAGAAATTGCCGCCATCTCCCTCACCATCTCCTTCTTCAATCAGATTATCCTGCCATCGAATCATCTCCTCGAGCAGGTATGGTCCCAACACAATAACATCGCCATTGGGTGCCATCTGGTATGTCTGCAATCTTTCCTCTATGGAAATAGTCACAACCTCTCCGGCTTTCAAACGGCCTTTCTCTGCCGAAGAAAGCGGCAAAACAAACAACGGCTCCAGCGTAATGGGCATGCGGTGTGTCAGACTGAACATATTGAGCACCAGCAACTGCGCCACCGGATCTACATCCACAACCTCAAGCTCCTCGCGAACCATTGCGATAAGCGCCTGGGTCTTGTCCTCAAAATCAGCCTGCCGAACAGAGGCGACCCATTGCTTTGACATTGCCAAAAGTCCAAACACACTCAAAAGCAAAACAATGGCAATTCCCGCATAAATACGGATAAATTGTCTTCTCATCGGTCACTCGCTTCACACTTCACCCTGCGCTGGCACTGACAGAAGATAACCCACACCGCGCACGGTCTTGATCGAAACAGATGTCGAATTATCTCCGCAGAGTTTTTGGCGGAGGCGCGAAATGTACACATCCACGCTGCGATCCAATCCATCGTAATCGTAGTTAAACAACGCCTGATAAATATCCTGCCGGCTCACCACTTCACCAGCTCGATAGGCCAGATAATAGAGCAAATCGAACTCATAAGTCGTAATATCAACGACATGCGCTCCCACCCTGACCTCCCGCCGATTTGCATCCACTATCAGATCTCCCACTCTCACCCGATCTGAAGGCATAGATTTCCGCGAACCAACAGCCCTGCGCAGCAACGCGCGCACCCTTGCCACCAGCAATTGGGGCCGCACGGGTTTGGTCACATAATCATCACCGCCCATCTCCAAACCCAAAATTTCATCTAATTCTTCATCTCGAGCCGTCAAAAATAAAATTGGCCCATTGTATTCTGGACGCACTTCCCGGCATACGGTATATCCGTTCATACCCGGCAACATAATATCCAAAATGACCAGATCGGGCGGAGCAGCCAAAATGCGGTCTCGCGCAGCCTGGCCCTCGGCCTCGTACCAGACCACGAACCCCTCATTCTGCAAAAAATTTCGCGTCAATTCCGCCAATTCCCTATCGTCTTCAACCAGCAAAATCGTCTGATCGGCCATGGGATTTATCTCTGATTTTGGATTTACCTGCTCACTTACACCAGACCCTTCACGATTTCCTCAATCTGTGCGCGTTGTGCATCGCTCGCCGGTCGTCCCGGAGACCTCGGATCTCCACAATCAACCCCCAATCGCGCACTCAACGCCACCTTGATCACCGAATGAAAGCCACCGCCGGCACTCAACGCCTCATAAGCACGCGACGCTTTATCCTGTGCTACTTCTGCCGCCTTCAAATCACCTGCCCGATACGCTTTCCAAATCGCCACCCACAATTCGGGAAACACATTCAGCGGCCCATCCACACACCCACACGCACCAATTGTCATAGCCGGCAACATCAACCGATGATTGCCAATAAAACACGACAATCCCATTCCCGTAAACGTCCGTACATTTGCAAACGTCTGTGCCGAATGCTTTAACCCCTGTAATTGCGGCACTCGGTCTTGAATTTTTGCCATCATTCCCGGCGTAATTTCCACACCTGTTGCCCCCGGCAAATTGTACACAAAGAGCGGCAGATCAGCAGCACCTGCCACAATCCGATAATGCTCGGCAATATCGTCGTCATCGCGCCGATAAAAAAACGGCGGCACACAACACAGCGCATCTGCACCCACGCGCGCTGCGTGCTCGGCCAATCGCGCTGCGCGATCTGTGGTTGGCGCGCCCACATGCATAATAACTTTTGCACGCCCATTCGATTGATCCACAATCGCCGATGCAATCTGCATATTTTCATCATCGTCCAACAACACACTCTCGCCAGTACCTCCTGCGACCCAAAAACCGTGTACACCGGCATCGATATTAAATTCTACAATTTTGCGAAACACCGCTTCATTAAACCGCCCGTCCTGTCCCATAGGCGTTGCAATAGCAGGAACTACACCTTCAAAATCTCCCATTTTAATCTCCTGTGTCATTGCCCCAGCGTGCGAATATCCAATCGCGTAACACTCACATGTCCTTCGCGCAAAACCATACCATCTGTACCCACGCGATCTTCTACCTCTGGCTGATCGATATTGTGATAATAACCGTCTTCTGATGCCTCAAAACACGAAGTGTAAAACGTATGCCCGAGCACCGTTTGTATAACGCGCCAGTCATCAGATGGTTCAGCCGGCATATTCACATTCCACGTCACGGGATCAGACAGAAAATCTGTCTGACCGTTCAAAAATGCAAATACCCGCTGCAACATCGCGCGACAATCTTCCAACAGCAGTTCCAGCACATCGGGTTGCATCGCGCGATCCTCAACCCACTGTCGAAACACCTGTCTGGGCAAAACCTGTGACAATGCCACAGCCGGCAACCCCGCGATATTGGCTTCCAGAGCAGCCCCAACCGTCCCCGAAGAAAGCGTAAAGCTCAACCCCGAATTGCTGCCCATATTAACACCCGAAATCACCAGATCGGGTTTATCGCCATCAAACAAATGATAAATGCCAAAATTCGCGCAATCCGCTGGCGTCCCCGAAAAAGCATAAGTCTCACACGCAAATCCATCCAACGGCTCGACATGACGTGTGCCAAACCGCGTCATCGCCTTGCCTTTCCAACTCTGCTCTTCGGCAGGCACCACGGCTTTCACATCTCCCATCACCTGAAAATAATCCACGGCAAACAAAAACAAAGGAGAATCCAAACTATCGTCATTGGTCAATAAAATTTTCAAAAATCACACCCCAATCTCCTCAAAAGGATACATCGGCTCGCGGCGAAACTCGTATTCAAAACCTCGCATATCCGCCGCTGTTGCGCCGGGTGTGTCCACGCGAATCAAAGCCGTACACACCGGCTGGTATGCCGCAACAGGCGCGTGTACACCCTTGGCGACCACCACCTGAAACGCAGCAGGATCGAGATCGCAACTCGTCATCAAACCCAAACTCACGGGCACCGCGCGCCGCGAAGTCAAACTAATTGTAATACCCGTATCCGTCTCCACAATCGCCGTGGAACCCATATCAAAAGACGTTCGCCCGCCGTGTCGCACCTCAGATTCTCTAAACTTCCCCTCGTGCAAACTGCGCACCCGCACCTCTGCATTCAGAGATGCACCGTGTAAATCATCCGTCTTGCCACCGATATCCAGCACCACGCGATTTCCAACCCCCACATCCCGCGCTCGCTGCTGTGATTCCGGATCAAAAATACACACAAAACCCGTGGTATTCCCCCGCCTGTGCAACTCGTGCAAAATCTCCGTACCATCACCAGCAGATCCCCCACCCACATTATCCCCCATATCGAGCAAACAAACAGGTCCCTCTTGTCCCACCGCCATATCCACAGCATCGGGAACAGCGATATACTCCCCCACAAATTCCGCGCGATGCGCATACAAATAATCCGATAGACGATTCGCCAGCACCTGTGCCCGATCCATATCACCATCTGTCACCACCACAAATGCCGACCCCATCTCCTCTACATCGGCATACGGAAAACCCAGCACAATACTATTCGACAAAACACCTGTTTCTTTTAACATCTCATCCGCCAACTCATACATCGGCAAACACGGTGGCGCAAAAGTCGATTGACGCTCGATATTAATCCCAATACGGGGAAAAGCACCCGCTTGCGTCGGCTTCACTTCCCCTTTCAGCGTTCGCACCATCAACGCCGCAGCTTCCAACCCGCGCTGTTTCTGATCGAGATGGGGATTCGAGCGATAGGCAATGGTCGCATCGCACGCCGCAACCATCTGCGGCGACAAATTGGCATGTGGATCAATCGTGCAAATAATCGGCTTTTCGGACCCAACCACCTCGCGCAAACGCGACAGCCAGTGCCCATCCAGATCGCGATACTCATCGCCCTCACCAGAATTTGCCCCGTGAGGTGCCACGAGATACCCATCCACATCACCCACATCCTTCACCTGCTCAAACATCAACTGCATCAATTCTCGACACGTCTCTCTGGTAATCCGTCCAGAAGGCGTTGTAGCCGCATGAAAAATCGGCAGTGCATCTATGCCTGCCGACTCCAATCCTTCTAAAAATCCACTGACCTCGTGATGTCCGCCCGAATAATGATCATACATCGCCCGACCCGTAAAAATCCCATCCTGTCGGAAAGAACCCATCGTCGTTGGCGTGCTGATAAACGTATTCGACTCGTGCAAAAGCGCAATAATACCCACGCGCATCGGGAATACTCCTCTCATATTTCCACAACGATATACGTCTCCTCCACCGTCACCTCATAAGTCTCCGCCACATAGGGTCCTTTCACCAGTCCCGCCATATCTCCCTCGCCCTCTATCTCTGCGCCCTGTGCAATTTCCACCTCATAGCTTCGCACGCGCACACTGGAAGGATCGACCCACGACTGCCCCGTCTTAATATCGTATTCCCATCCGTGCCATGGACACCGCAAAATTTCCCCCTTGCGCGTGTACTCGTATTCTCCGGGCACTCGTGCCGTCACAAACCCCGACACCCGCCCCTTGCACAATGCGCCTCCCTGATGAGGGCATCGATTCCTCAGGGCATAAAATTCCCCGTGGACATTAAACACCCCAATCTCCCGCCCCTCAATCTTCACCAGCTTCCGCTCGCCCGGCGGAATTTCATCAACAGTTCCAATAATGTGTTTTGCCATAACTCGTACTCATGCCAACTGATACAACGCCCGCGCATTCTCCGCCAGAATATTGCGTCGCACATCCTTATCCATACCCGAAGGCAGAGCCACATCGGGCGCATCAAAATCCCAGTGGGGATAATCCGTGGCAAACATCAACCTATCATTCATAGCCATATGATCCATCATCTCAAAAAAGTACTCGCGTTGTGGGGGTTCGTCCATAGGCTGCGTACTGATCCAGAAATGATCTCGGATATACTCCGACGGCAATCGCTTCAAATGCGGCAACTCCACCTTCAACTTCTGATAACAACTATCCAGCCGCCACATCAATGCGGGCATCCACGCAAATCCCCCTTCAATCAACACCACTTTCAAATCGGGAAACTGCTCAAACACGCCTTCATACACCAAACTCGTCACCTGCGCCTGAAATGCCGTGGGCATGCCACAGTGATCCTCAATATAATGCGACGGTTTGCCCGCGCCCGTAATCGGGCCTGCGCCTGTACCGCCAAAATGAATCGCAATCGGAAAACCATTTCTCACCGCAGCCTCATACACCTTCCAATACTTGCGACTGCCCAGGGGTTCCATTGTCCGCACGATGAGAAGCACCTGCACAAATCTGGAATCATCGCCCATGCGGTCAATCTCTGCCGCAGCCAACTCGCCATTTTCATAAGGCACAATCACAGACCCGCGCAACCGGGGTTCGCGCCCGAGCCACGCATCGGCTTGCCAATCATTCACAGCCTGTCCCATCGCCTCTGCATAACGCAAATTTTGCTGCCCACCCACGCCGATCAACGGCGTTAAAATACCGTAATCCATGTCCCACTCATCCAGCAATTGCGCGCGCAAAAATTCCAAATCGGATCCCGGCGGTCCCGAAGGCGGCCATGCATCGTGACGCGCGGCATTTGGCACAGCGCGGGGATACGCCGACCCGATGCGTCCGCGCCCACCAATGGTTCGGTGATACTCGTGCCATTCCTCCGCCAGATATTGAAACCACATATCCCCCGATTTCATAGTCACATGAACATCGCAATCAATCACGGCTGTCTTTTCGCGCCTTTCTATACCCGCCTCGGCAATCAGTGTATCTGCCATGTCATGCCTCCTTGAATTCAAGATGCTGTTCAACCACATACGTACAGAGTATAACCCAACACATAAGAGAACGCAAACCCGATATGCGCTGTATCTGCATCATTCGAAAGATAGGTCTTTGTCTTTACAAGATCAAATGCCCGACCCTTGACAGTAAGGAGATTTTTAAATAGACTCTGACGGCGGTTATAAAGACCATGGACGAATGAGATTGTTTATCATGAAGAGTGTGCATAATTCATTTGTTGTGGTGAAACGACCTATATAGCTTTTTTATTATATTGTTTTTCATGCGTGTGGCTACGCCATGCCTACGGCGTGCGGCGACTTACTTTTTTTCAGCAGCAAAAAAAAGTAAGCAAAAAATGCCGCTCTCAAACGCCGAGGGGCTAAGCACAGCGCGAGCGGGGTACAACTGGCCGCCTCTCAGGCCAGTTCAACCGTTTTTGTGGTAATACACCATACAATGACCTGCACAATGGGAATGGCATAAAAATGTCCGCTGCGAGACGGACTCGCGCGCTGTGCGTGATGGTTTTGGCTGATGGACCATTTTGTTAGAAGCTGTTTTAAAATTAATACCTGATGTTACGCATGTCCGGCGTTTTGTCATGCTGAGCGTAGCCGAAGCATCTTTTCCACCTGAGTTGGTAAGAGATTCTTCGACTCCGCTACGCTACGCTCCGCTCAGAATGACAGGGCAATAGAGCATAGACGGGGAGGGGCAGAATGAGTTTTAAAACAGCTTCTTAGGTAATTTTTGATTTATTCCCCTCAATTTATATATAAACCCAGGATCGCAATATGCCCCGGATTTTCGACAACATCGAACAGCATCTTCATTCCGCATTGGCCGAGACTATGGAAGTCTCAGAACGTGCGGATTTCTGTGTCGGCTATTTTAATCTTCGGGGCTGGCGTTCCATTGACGAATATGTCGAAAAGTGGGCGGGTGGAGATGGTCAATGTTGCCGTCTGCTCGTTGGCATGCAACAGTTGCCACACGAAGATTTGCGGCTTGCCAGGAGTTTTGCAGCCGACCAGGGGGGACTCGACCAACAGACCGCTTTTCGGCTGAAAAAAAGGCTGGCAGAAGAATTTCGGGAACAACTGATCCTGGGTGCCCCAACCAACGAGGACGAGGCGGGTCTGCGGAGGTTGGCGGCGCAGATTAAGGCAAAGAAACTCGTCGTCAAACTTTTCCTCAGACATCCGTTGCACGCAAAGCTCTATCTTTTGTTCCGACCAGATCCGATCAACCCCACAGTTGGATACCTCGGAAGCAGCAACCTCACACTATCGGGTCTCTCCTATCAAGGCGAACTCAACATCGATGTTTTGGATCACGATGCCTGTCAAAAGCTGGCGACGTGGTTCGAAGACAGGTGGAATGACCGCTGGTGCGTCGATATCTCAAAAGAACTCAGCGAGATTATTGAGGAAAGTTGGGCGCGCGAAGAACTGATCCCGCCCCACCAGATCTACATCAAAATGGCGTACCATTTGTCGCAAGAAGCACGGGCTGGCCTGACGGAATTTCGCATACCAAAAGACTTCGACAACAAATTGCTCGACTTTCAGGCGGCTGCCGTGAAGATCGCCGCACACCACCTCAATCGACGGGGCGGTGTCATCATCGGCGATGTGGTCGGGCTGGGCAAGACGCTCATGGCAACTGCCCTGGCGCGCGTATTTGAGGACGATCACGGCCTTGAAACGCTGATCTTATGCCCGAAGAACCTCGTTCCGATGTGGGAGGATTACCGCCATCAGTACCGGATGCACGCCCACGTATTGTCAATCACCAGCGTGATCAACTCATTACCCGACATGCGCCGTTATCGCCTGATCATAATTGATGAGAGCCACAATCTGAGAAATCGCGAAGGCAAGCGATACCGCGCCATCCAGGAATACATCCAGGAAAACGACAGCAAGTGCATCCTGCTATCCGCAACGCCCTACAACAAGACATATCTGGACCTGTCCAGCCAACTTCGCCTGTTTGTACCCGAAGATGAAGACCTGGGGATTCGGCCAGAACGCCTGTTGCGGGAAATGGGCGAGACAGAATTCATCCGCCAACACCAGGCAGGGTTGCGGACACTGGCCGCGTTTGAGCGATCCGAACACGCGGCAGACTGGCAGGAGCTCATGCGTCTGTATCTCGTGCGTAGGACCCGCAGCTTTATCCGGGACAACTATGCCGCCACCGACGAGACCACTCAAAAGAAATACCTGACATTTGAAGACGGCAGTCGCTCCTATTTTCCCACCCGGGTTCCCAAAACAATCCAATTCGACATTGGCGATCAGTACACCCGCCTGTTCACGGGAAAAGTGGTCGGTGCCATAAATGGCCTGGAACTTCCGCGGTATGGCCTTGGCAAATATGTCACATCCTCGCCACACACCTCGCCAACATCAACCGAGGAAAAAATCCTCGAGGACTTATCGCGCGCGGGCAGGCGACTCATGGGCTTCTGCCGAACCAACCTGTTCAAAAGGCTCGAAAGCAGCGGCCACGCCTTCCTGCTATCGGTTGAAAGACACATATTGCGGAACTTCATTTTTTTGCACGCCATTGAAAATGACCTGCCGATTCCAATCGGAACAACGGACGCAGGACTACTCGACTCGCATTCCTATGACGAAGATGTGGAAAGCACAACGGGCAACATCTTTGAGGAAGATCACGACAATACAAACGAAAACTTCAGCGAAGCGAAAGTGCTGAGAACCGAAAAGGATTTCCGCCAACGAGCCGCTGAAGTCTATAACCGCTATGCCTCTGCATACAGAAGGCGATTTCGCTGGGTGCCCTCGCATCATTTTCTTGACAGCCTTCGCAAAGACCTGATGAACGACGCCAAAACGCTACGCGACCTCCTCGTTCAATTCGGGACATGGCAAGCGGAGGAAGATACAAAACTCCGCGCACTGGAAGATTTGCTCATGACCACACACCCGGACCACAAGGTTCTGGTCTTTACACAATTCGCCGACACAGTGCGCTATCTGAGGCACGAGCTGAAAGCACGCGGCGTATCGCAGATGGAAGCCGTAACCGGAGACACGGACAATCCGACAAGGCTGGCATGGCGTTTCAGTCCAAAGAGCAACGAGAAAGAGGATCGCATTACGAGCGACAATGAACTTCGAGTCATGGTCTCCACCGATGTACTCAGCGAAGGACAAAATCTTCAGGACTGCGCCATTGTCGTAAATTACGATCTCCCGTGGGCGATCATCCGCCTGATTCAACGCGCCGGGCGTGTTGATCGCATCGGACAGCAAGCGGAAAACATTCTGTGCTATTCCTTTCTCCCCGCGGATGGCATTGAACGTCTCATCCGGCTTCGGGCGCGCGTTAGAACCCGCCTCGATCAAAATGCCGAAGTCGTTGGAACCGACGAAGCCTTTTTTGAGGACGAAGACGAGCGCGCTGTTCGCAATCTGTACCACGAGCAAGCAGGCATCCTCGATGGCGAAGAAGAAACCGACGTCGATCTTTCCTCTTATGCCTACCAGATCTGGAAAAACGCGACAACAACCGATCCGTCACTTAAAAAGAAAATCGAAGATATGCCATCCGTCGTCCATTCTTCACGCGCCTACGCAGAAACGCCGCAACATCCCGAAGGTGCTCTCGTCTATATGCGTACAGCAGAGGGACACGATGCCCTGGCGTGGATGGATCGCAACGGCAATAGCGTAACCGAGAGCCAGTTCGACATCCTGCGCACCGCAGCCTGCTTACCAGACGAGCCAGCCCTACCGCGCCACGACACCCACCATGAATTGGTGTACAAAGCCGCAGAACACATCGCCCGCGAGGAAGGGCAGGTCGGTGGCCAACTCGGACGCCCATCGGGTGCCCGATTCAAAACTTACGAACGGCTCAAAAACTATGCCGAAAACGTCAAAGGCACGCTATTTGACACAGAGCTACTACGTCGAGCAGTAGATGACATATACCGCTATCCCCTGCGTCAAGCCGCGGTAGATACGCTAAACCGCCAGTTGCGTAGCAGCATCGCCGACGGGGACCTCGCACAACTGGTCATCGCCCTCAGAGATGAAGACCGACTTTGTATTGTAAACCAGGAAGACGAACACCAGGAACCCCAGATTATCTGTTCAATGGGCTTGATTGGACAATAAGGATACAAAATGCCGATAACTCTCGACAGAAAAAGAGTCAACCAACACCTGCAGAACCTCGATCTCCAGACACTCTTCATTGAAGAACTCGGCTGGGACTACGGCGGAACGAATACCGAAGCCACGGTTGCAGACAACACGTACACTCTCGAAGCCATCGCCCACAAGCGCGGCATGGTTGCCTACCAGTACATACCGGCCTCAGACGATACATTCCCCGACCATCCTACCCGTCAAAAAATAGAGAGGGCCGTCGCCAAGACTGTCCGCGAGCACATCATCATCTATATCTCCCACGACAGCAACACACTGTACTGGCAATGGGTGAAACGCGAACCGGGACATACAGACCGATCTCGTCAGCATATCTATCACCAGGATCAGTCGGGCGAAGCCCTGATACAAAAGCTGGAACAAATAGCCTTTGCGCTGGACGAAGAAGGAGACCTTACCATTGGCCATGTTGCGAGCCGGGTACGTGCAGCTTTCGATGTCGATAAAGTCACCAAAAAATTCTATGACCGTTTCAAGAAAGAGCACACTGCTTTTCTGGACTTCATCACGGGCATCCAAAACCTTACAGACCGCGAATGGTACGCCTCCTTGATGTTGAATCGGATGATGTTCATTTACTTCATCCAAAAACGCGGCTTTCTCGACAACAACCTCAATTACCTGCGCGACCGCTTGGAAAAGGTGCGCCAGCAGCAAGGCGGCGGCAACTTCCACAGCTTCTACCGGCTATTCCTGCTGAGGCTATTTCACGAGGGATTGGGCCAGCCCGAAGCCGACCGCTCCCCCGAGTTGGCGGCCTTACTCGGCAAAGTTCCATATCTCAACGGCGGCTTATTCGACGTACACGACCTGGAGCGAGACAATCCAGAAATCCAGATACCCGACGAAGCATTCCAGAAAATTTTTGACTTCTTCGACGCCTACCAGTGGCACCTCGACGACCGCCCACTTCGCAACGACAACGAAATCAATCCCGATGTGCTCGGCTACATCTTCGAAAAGTACATCAACCAGAAACAAATGGGAGCCTATTACACAAAAGAAGACATCACCGGGTACATCAGCCGCAACACCATTATCCCATTCTTATTCGACCAGGCGAAAAAGGAATGCGCCATCGCATTCAAACCCAATGGTGGAATATGGCGGTTGTTATCAGACGACCCGGACCGGTATTTTTACGAAGCCGTACGCCACGGCATCACTTACGACATTCACCAAAAAGAAGACCTTGCAGAGAAGCGCGAACTACCGCCTGAAATAGCTGCTGGTCTAAACGATGTATCCCAACGCGGCGAATGGAACAAACCCGCACCATCCGACTATGCCCTGCCAACCGAAACGTGGCGCGAACACATTGCCCGCCGCCAACGCTACGAAGAAATCCACGCCAAACTCGCCGCTGGCGAAGTCACAACCATCAACGACCTCATCACCTATAACCTGGACATCGAAAAATTTGCCCTGAACGCAATCGAAGGCAGCGAAGGCCCAGAACTGATTCGCGCGTTCTATAAAGCAATTGCCAAAGTCTCTATCCTCGATCCAACCTGTGGTTCCGGCGCATTCCTATTCGCCGCACTCAACATCCTGGAGCCTATATACACAGCCTGTCTGGAGGCCATGGGAGGATTCCTCGACGACCTGAAACGTTCAACACGCCAGCATAGTCCAAATAAACTGAGCGACTTCACCAATGTATTAAAACAGGTCTCTGAACACGCCAGCGAACGCTACTTCATCCTCAAATCCATCATCATTGACAACCTCTATGGCGTTGACATCATGGACGAAGCCGTAGAAATCTGCAAACTGCGCCTATTCCTGAAACTCGTCGCACAACTGGAAAGCTATGACCAGATTGAACCACTACCTGACATCGACTTCAACATCCGCGCAGGCAACACACTCGTCGGCTTCACATCGCTTAAAGAAGTGCAAGAGGTATTGAGCACCGACTTAATAAAACAATTGTCGCTTCCCCAAATTCAAGAACGCGCAGAAATCGCCGACCGCGCATTCCGCAAATTCAGGGAAATGCAAATCACCCACGGCATGGATGCCGACAAATACACCAACGCAAAATTGGAACTGAAGGAACGACTCGGCGACCTGCGCGAGGAATTAGACGAATACCTGGCTGATGATTACGGCGTCAAGGTAAAAAACGAAAAAGCGTACACCCAATGGCGCAACAGCCACCAGCCCTTCCACTGGTTTGTCGAGTTTTACGGGATTATAAATAGAGGCGGATTCGATGTAATTATCGGAAATCCGCCGTATGTCAACTGTAAATCGCTTGGATATGCTGTACAGTCTCCCGATTCTCTGAAATTTCCAGATATTTATGGCTACGTGGTTTTACGATCACATCACATCACAAGTCAAAGTGGCCGATGCGGATTCATTGTCCCTCTTTCATTGACCTTTAGCTTTGAATTCTCTGATCTACGGGAGAAGTTAGCCAAGGGCGGGACCCATTGGTTTTCTTCTTTCGATAACATTCCTGCAGCACTCTTTTCCGGAGTGAGCCAGCGATGCACAATCTGGATCAGTTCCTCAACGGATAGTGATTCTTTTGCTACTCGTCTTTTCAGATGGCGCTCTGCTTATCGGGCTTTTCTGTTGGATAATTTAACCTACAACAAGGCGGCTAATGGCATCTCCACCAAAACTTTCGGCATTCCCCGCCTGTCGAATCGTTTCGGTGCAAAACTGCTATCACTGCACATTAAGTCATGTTCTTCAAAGTTAATCTCGCCCCACGATAAGAGTGGCGATTCGGTCAAATTAGGATTTTCAACAACAGCGCGAAATTTCATCTCCACATATATTGAGCCGCCGCCGGTATTGCATGCCGATAATAGAAGTGCCCTTGCCCCCTCGACATGCGGCTGGGTGGCTCTGCCTTCTAATGAAAAAGCATTTGCGGCTCTCGCAATCACAGCAGGAGATGCATGTTTTTGGTATTGGCTAACACGAGGAGATGGATTCCACATTACAAACTGGTTACTCAAGGACCTCCTCGCTCCCATTACTTCCTTTCCAGCAGATCATTTACACAAGCTGGCTACCATCGGAGAATTACTGCATCAGCACAGATATTCTGCGCTTGTTTTTAAGAAAAACGCGGGCAAATATGTTGGAAATTTCAACTATCAAAAACTGCTCTCACTAACGAGAAGAGCCGACTTCGTATTTTTATCAGGACTGGGTGCCAGTTGGGCTGATTTGAGGGAATTATTCTCCTTCATTTCCATGGTGCGCGGTATCAATCAGGACGCAGGTGAGAAGAATATACCCACGTCTGTAAAAGAACTTTTCGTGCCACCGGATCCCATTGACTCCTACACTGACTGCCGTTTGCACGAAATTGACGAGTGGATATCAACGACTTATTCCATTGAACCTGGACTGGTTGATGAGATTTCATCAGCGTGACTATTGAGGATAATTTGAAATGAACATACTAAACAAAACAGACTTATTCCATTCACTGTTCGACGCTTTTCGACAGCACACAGACTCTGTCTATTTTGTAGATGGAGAGAACCCGTATCGATTCTCCTTCAAAGGCAAATTCGTTACTGTTTTCATTCGCAACATTCACTCTGCTCAGCGTGTTAATCAAGATGAATACCGGATCCAATGCCAAGGCAGTCTACTGGAGACGCTGAACATGTCAAGGAATACGGGGGACACAGTACTCGTCTTAGGGTTTTTCGCAGACTTACAAGTTTTTAGTGCATGGGACCCAGATATATTCTTAGCTCGGCATGCGGGAGCTCAGACGTTTTCTATATATACTCGATTATCGGGCATGCAAAAGGCTAACGTAGAGGGATTCTCAACTTATACTGATACCAATGAGCAAAATGTGATCATGTTTCGCCCCGATCTTCTCGGTTTGTATGTGGAGAACTCGACGGCACTTCACCAAGCTACTACTCGGATATTGCGAAGGGTAGCCGAAGTCTATAGTAACACCCAATCAGGACAACAACCCTCTGCGCGACCAATCGTGGTTAAACGACAGAGAATCTCGGTGACCCGCACTGCATATCCTCGGAGCCCGCGGTTCAAGCGAGATGTATTGAGAGCGTACGCCTACAGGTGTGCAATGTGCGGGATTCAATTAGACCTTATAGATGCGGCTCACATTATTCCACATTCCCATCCAAAAGGGTTTGATACAGTCAACAATGGCTTGGCTCTTTGCGCCCTGCATCATCGTTCGTTCGACACAGGACTACTCTATGCCCAGTATGTCCAGGACCAAGGTGACTACTCAATCCATGTGAACCCCGCCAGAGTCGAGCACTTGAGAAAAATGGGCAGAACCGATGGACTGCGGTCGTACGAACAGCAACTTAGAAGTAAACTGCTCCTACCCGATAATTACGATTTGTTTCCTGCACCAAATAATCTCATTATTGGAAATGTCGCTCGAGGAGTTGGATTGGAGGGATGAGACAGTGCCATTTCCCGAAAGCAAAGAAGTGAATAACGCTATGGTTTCACCGACGCAAAAACTGATTTTATCGTGAAATACGACATTAAGTATCGTATGGGGCGGTGAGCAATACAAGAGGTTATGAATGACTGAACCGAATGATCACGATATTGTAACACAGTGAAACAAAAATACCTCTTGACATATCTCTGTTAGTAGGCTAAATCATTCAGAGATGATAATTGTGAAAAATGGAACACGCAACCGACACCGCAAGCGATACCCACAAAAATCTTTAACCCCTTCACTGGGATATTTGAGTTATCCAAATGCCAACTATTGAAAGCCGTGTCGCTGTTCTCGAAGCGGTTATGGAGCAGGTCAACCACCGCTTAAGCAGCATTGAGAACCGCTTGACAGGCATTGAAAATCGCATTGAGCAAGGTCAGAGAGAAGCCAGAACAGACTTTCGCTGGCTTATCGGCATTATGATCAGCACACAGCTAACCACGCTGATCACGCTTGGAACGCTGATTCTGGTCAAACTCGGATAAACAATGGCAGGTGTTTTGCGAGTGGCGAAAACAGGACGTAATTTGTTTTTTTGTTCCAAACACTGGCGTACATTACAAAAATCCCGTCTGGACATTCCAGCGCGGGATTTTTATTACATATCGCACTCGGTGAAATCCGTTGAGTCATAAATTTGCTATGAATCCTGAGAACAGAATACTTTTAACGCCCGATACCCCTGACTATCCAGCGGCATTAAAGCGTTGTTCCGATGATGGGCAGCTATTGACGATCACAGCGCAGGGCAACCTCAATGTACTCGACAGCACATTGCTCGGCTTCTTCTGCTCGGTTCGCTCTCCTGGCGACACAATCCTCAAAACCTACGACCTTGCGCGGACACTACGAGACACAGACGCGACGATCATCGGCGGTTTTCAGTCGCCAATGGAAAAGGAGTGCCTGGACCTGTTGTTGCGGGGCACGGCACCCGTCGTCCTCTGCCCGGCGCGAGGACTCAATCGCATGCGAACGCCAAAAAGCTGGAAGGACCCGCTCGCCGAAGGACGCATGCTAATCCTTTCCTTTTTCAACGGCAACATCCACCGCCCAACCGCAACCATAGCAGCCCGGCGCAACGCGTACATCGCCACACTCGCCGACCGCATCCTCATCGCCCATGCGGAACCAGGTGGCAAAACAGAGACGCTATGCAAGAACGCGCTGGCTCAAGGCAAGCCGGTGTTTGCCCTGGACTCACCCGACAACGCCCACCTTATAGAACTCGGTGCCATACCTATACCGGCTGAAGAAGTACTCGGTGCCATTCAGGGCAAAGTCATCTATCGCGAAGACATCAATGCACCGACCATTGACGAATGGAAAGATTTGTCATGATCGTTCTGGACACTTCTGGATCGTGGCTCAAGCATGCCCCTGCATGATTTAAGCGGGGACCATACTGCGATGACACCCAAAACCTCTGGATTGCGGCTAAAATCATGCCGCAATGACAACCAAAACCTTCTGGATCGTGGCTTAAACCATGCCGCGATGACACACGGAACGGCACGGGGACCGTCCCCTACAAAACCTCTGGATTACTGGCGTTGTGCGTGGGCTTACGCCATGCTTCGCGTGCGGCGTGGCGGCTAAAATCATGCCGCAATGACGGCTCTGTTGATGGGCCTGATTGATGTGTAATGACGGCTTTGCTGATAGGGCTGATTGATGTGGATGGAATTAAGAACTCTCCATCTCACCTTCTATTATTTTAGCAAGCCGATCAATCATATAAACCGGTATGTGGATCGTGTTTAGTCCTGTAGATGTCGTGAGTTTCCCGGGCATATCGAGATTGACGAGAACGCCTAATTTGCTCCCATGCCGCGCGGCGTATTCTGACAGACCACCTGTATCCCGCGACCTTGTGACAAGCGACGCTTTGCACTCGATGGGTATGGTATCGCCCAATACCGTGCGAAAGATAAAATCGACCTCGGAACTATTGACACCTTTTTTCCAACCCGTTAAATCCTGTCCCAATGCCACGAGTTCTGTCGCCAGCATATTCTCGATAATACCCCCAAGGGGCGCGCGATGGGCGGCATCGAGACTTGAGAGAATATCAATACGCGGCAGCGCAGTCAGTCGCAGATCATTGGCCAATCCCGGATCGTAAAGATAGCGTTTGGGCGAAAAACCCTGCTGCTCTGGGCGTGTGCCCTGGATATTGGACTTGTAAATCAGTTTCCACGACTCGAGCAACGCCAGAAAATCCGGTACTCTCCTGTAAAGAGCCGACGTCGTCCGAACCATCTGCGCGTACTTGCTCGGACTGCCGAGATTTGATGCCACACCGCGCAAACACTGATCGAATAAAGAGGCTTCGGTTGCCGAAAAAATTCTGGCAAAATCACTGCGATAGTCGAGATACAAATCCCGACGCAACTGCCGCCAATCCAATTCGTCAAAAAATGACGAGACAACCGCCGGTAGCCCTCCCACATCGAGATACGACTGCACGTATTTGAGAAGGCGTTCGTGTAAGAACAGGGGTATCTGAAAGAGATCTTCAAAAGCGAGCAATTCTTCCTCTTTGCCACAGCGAAGAAACTCTCTAAAACTGAAGGGTTGCAGCAAAAAGCGCGTGACCCTTCCAACGGGAAAGCGCGTCTCTGATCCAAAGATACGCGTCATAGAACTGCCCGTGAGAATAACCGGTGTGTGCTGCCATTTCTCTTTCATAAACCGCACAAACCCACCCAGCACAGAACTCTCTTGCGCCTCATCAATACACAGAACGCGCTGCCCATCGCCTTTGAACTGATACACAGTCGCAAGATACATCTCAAAATCTGCAAAATCCCTGCAAGAATTGAGATCGTGAACTGCGCGGCTGTTCTCCTCCAGATTCAAATAGAGAATCTCGCGGTCGAGTTTCGGTCTGATAGATTCTACAAGCGTGGTCTTCCCAACCTGCCGCGCGCCCTCCAACAGGGCAACATTCGGATGCTCAACGCGATGGGTCAGATGTGCTATCAGCCGTTTTTCCAGATTTCTTTTTATCATGCTCAACCGCTTTTTAAAGGGATAGATCTTCTCTCTTTAACAAAATTTAGCTAAAAATTGTCATGATTTCAACAAAAATTAGCTAAAAATTGTACGCATCCAGGAAAAAAGGCACCTGGGGACTGGCTCTCATGAAACGAATCGCAATTATATTTTTGGGATTACTCTTGAGCACCTGTGGCGCAGAATCGCCCATATCGCCACAGGCCGTGGCGGGAATTTACACATTGCAGGCGGTGACAATTGATTCGGGTAGCGGACGTGCCCAGGTCTATCTGAATCATGAGGCGGAAGAAAATCCGCCTACTGGATTTATCGAATTAAACCCCGACAGAACCTACCGCTTATATGCGAGCTTTGGCAGTCCAGAACAAAGTGTTTGGGAGACAAATGGGAAATACGCTGTAAATTCAAAACTTGAAATTACGTTTTCCACCACAGGAAGAAATTTTTCGGGTTTTTTCTACGACAAACAAAGTCGGATTGCCGTGACGGAATCGCTCTCCGGATCTATTGTCCTCATGATATTTGAAAGAGAAACTGGGAACCTATCTTAAATCCCTCACTCACGCTTCCAACACCATCTGCAAAAGTGCCATACGAATAAAGACACCATTGTGTGCCTGGCGAAAATACGCAGCGCGGGGATCTGTATCAACAGCCGGATCAATCTCATCCACCCGGGGCAAAGGATGCATCACAATCGCATTCTCCGAAAGCGTCGACATCGTCTCCACATCGATAATATATTTTCCTCGCGCCCTCTCATAATCTTGTATCCGATCGCCAAACCGCTCGCGCTGAATCCGCGTCTGATACACCACATCTACCTTCGACATCACGCTCATCAAGTCGTCTTCTTCCTCAAACGCCACCCCGTGTTCTGTCAGGTACGCCTTGATATCATCTCTCATACGCACCATCTCTGGCGCGACAAAATACAACTTCACACCTTCGTACTTCGTCAACAAATAAGCCAGCGACCGCGCCGTGCGACCATTGGCCAGATCGCCGACCAATGCCACGTGAATACCATCTAACCTGCCGATCTCTTTCTGAATCGTGTACACATCCAAAAGCGCCTGCGTGGGATGCTGCCCCGGACCATCACCCGCATTGAGAATGGGAACCCTCGACACCTCTGCTGCCCGCCGCGCAGAGCCGCTCTCGTAGTGACGCAACACAATCACATCGGCATACCCCTCTACAATCCGGATCGTATCCTCGAGCGTCTCACCCTTTGCCGCCGAAGAAAACTCCCGCGCGCTCTCTGTAGTAATCACCTCGCCGCCCAGGCGATACATCGCCGCTTCAAAAGACAACCGCGTGCGCGTGCTCGGTTCGTAAAACAAAGTCGCCATAATTCGCCGATTCAAAATATTCGAACCGTAGCGACTGACCACATTCTCCATCTCTCGCGTCACGCCAAAAATCTCATCCATGATATCTCGACTAAATTGCTGCGCCTCAATTACGTGAAACAGACTATCCATCTCTTACCTCCTCGCAAAAAAAAACGCCCCCATTGAGGGAGCGTTTGTATTTAATTTTGCCAGTCGTCATCTGCTTAAAATATAGGCGAGAACATTGACTTTTGCAAGAGGAAAAAACGTGTGAAAACCGACCGCAAGTTGACACAAACGAAAAATCAGAGTATCATTTGACCTCTGACCGCTGGGACGGCACAGGGACCGTCCCCTAAGATCGATCCACCAACTGAGGAACCAACCGTGAGCAACCACCTGAATTTTCAAGACCTGATCATGCGCCTCGAGCGCTTCTGGGCCGACAACGACTGTATAATATGGCAACCCTACAGCGAAAAAGTAGGCGCAGGCACCATGAACGCCGCCACTGTATTGCGCGTACTCGGACCCGAACCCTGGAACGTGGCATACACTGAACCCTCCTATCGCCCCGACGATGGGCGCTTTGGTGAAAACCCCAACCGCATGCAAATGCACACCCAGTATCAGGTCATCCTCAAACCCGACCCCGGCAACCCACAGGAACTGTACCTCAAAAGCCTCGAAGCCCTGGGACTCGATTGCAAAGCACACGACATCCGCTTTGTCGAAGACAACTGGGAATCGCCCGCCCTGGGTGCATGGGGCCTGGGATGGGAAGTGTGGTTAGACGGCATGGAAATCACGCAATTTACCTATTTCCAGCAAGCCGGCGGCATGCAACTCGATCCCGTTGCCGTTGAAATCACCTACGGTCTCGAACGCATTGCCATGTATCTTCAAGGCGTGGATGAAGTCTGGAAACTACAGTGGAATGACACGGTAACTTATGGCGACATCCTCAAAAAACAAGAAATAGAATACTGCAACTACGAATTCTACTGGGCCGACGTCAACCGCCTCAAATCCATGTACGACATCTTTGTAGCCGAAGCCCAGGCAGCCCTCGACCGCGATCTCGTCATACCCGCACACGACTACGTCATTCGCTGCTCGCACACCTTTAACCTGCTCGACACGCGCGGCGCAATTGGCGTAACCGAACGCGCCCGTTTTTTTGCCCAAATGCGCGATCTCTCGCGCCAAATAGCCGAAACATATCTCAAACAGCGCGAAGACCAGGGACATCCCCTTGCAGAACCATCAAGGGACAAGCCCCCACTGGTATCCGAAGCCGAAGACCTGCCCGAATTAGATACCGCCGATCTCCTGCTCGAAATCGGCTCTGAAGAACTGCCACCTGCCGATGTGGTCAGCGCGATAGCACAACTCGAAAAACTGCTACCCGAACACCTCGGCGAAGCAAATCTCTCTTACGACAGCATCGAAGTCAGCGGCACACCGCGCAGGCAATACGCCATCGTCAAAAATCTGCAGGGGCGGCAACCCGATGAAAACAAACAAGCGCGCGGGCCAGCCATCCGCATCGCCTACGACAATGACGGCAACCCCACCCGAGCACTTCAGGGATTCGCCCGCGGACAGGGCATTGATCCATCAGCCGTGGAACAGCGCGACGACTACGTCTGGGCGGGCATCACCATTTACGGGCGCAAAACCCAGGAAATCCTCTCTGAACTGCTGCCCGAACTCATCGCCAAACTCAGCTTTGGCAAAACCATGCGCTGGGATTCCGAAGGCATCGCATATCCGCGCCCCCTCCGCTGGATCGTCGCCCTCTTTGGCGATCAAATCATACCATTTACCTATGCGCGCGCAACAGCAGGTCGCACGAGCCGTGGGCTGCGCCCCAATGCCTCGCCCGAAATCGAAATCGCTTCTGCTTCCGACTATCGCGCACAAATGCAAAAACACGGCATAGCAGTCAACCGCGACAAACGGCGCGAAACCATCAAACAGCAAGTTGAAGCACTGGCCCGAAAAATTGACGGCAACGTACCCGACGATCTCGACTTGCTCGACGAAGTCACCGACCTCGTCGAAGCCCCGCACGCGCTTTGCGGCACCTTTGAAAGCGCGCGCCTTTCCCTACCCCGCGAAATGCTCATCGCCGTCATGAAAAAACACCAGCGATATTTCCCTGTGCTCGACAAAAACGGCGACCTCAAACCCAACTTCATCACCGTGTGCAACGGCCTACCCGACAACCCCGGTCTCGTCGTCAAAGGCAATGAAAACGTCATTCGCGCCCGATATGCCGATGCCAGATTCTTTTACGAAGACGACACTAACAAAAAACTCGGCGACTTTCTCACGCGCCTGGACACCCTCACCTTTCAAGAAAAACTCGGCTCTATGCGCGACAAAACCCGCCGCGTTGAAAAACTCGTCGGCGACTTATCTGCCGCGCTTGATCTTCGTGGAAAAAATAAAAAAACGGCTCTGCGTGCAGCCAAATTGTGCAAAGCCGACCTGGCGACCAGCATGGTCGTCGAAATGACCTCTCTGCAAGGCATCATGGGCCGCTACTACGCCCTGTCTTCAGGTGAAACGAAAGCCGTTGCGCGCGCCATTGAAGACCATTACCATCCGCGCTTCCCGGGCGACTCGCTGCCCCAAACACAACCCGGTCTCGCCGTCTCAATAGCCGACCGTCTCGACAGCCTCGCCGGTCTTTTTGGCGTGGGCATCAAACCCCGATCAAATGCCGACCCCTACGGTCTCAGGCGCGATACCCTGGGCCTGCTTTCAAATCTCCTCAGTTACAAAATGCATTTTTCACTGCGCCATGGCCTCAACGCAGCCGCCAATCACTTGCCCGTTGTGGTCAAACGAGAAGCTCTCGACGAAGCCTTTGACTACATCATCCGTCGCCTCGAAGTAGTCTTGCGCGATGAGGGCCTGCGCCACGACGCAATTTCCGCTGCGATTGCAGCGCATCTGGATGACCCCTATCAAATCCAGCGCATCGCCCGGGCATTTACCGCGCAAATCCATTCCGATCAATGGCTCGATATTCTGCACGCCCATGCGCGGTGCAAACGCATTGTGCGCGACCTCTCGGAACACTACGACCTCAATCCCGACCGCGACCCCGAAGAAGCCTCCAATGCACTGCACAAAGCCTATCTCGTCGCGCGCAAAACAATGGACACATCCGACGACAAACTCACCGCCCTGATCCAGGTTATGGCAGAATTGCGCGACCCCATCAACCGCTTCTTTGAAGACGTGCTCATCATGGTCGATAATCCCGACCTCAAGCAATCGCGCCTCGCCCTTGCCCAGCACATCGCCGCCCTGCCCGACGGCATTGCAGACCTGAGCCAGTTTGAAGGCTTCTGATCCGCAGATGAACGCAGATGAACGCAGATGAAAAAGAAGGCTGTGAAAGGTGAAGATGCACCCGCTTTGGAGTGGTGTTGGGTGGACTTCTAACTTCTAACTTCTTAAAGCTTTATCTTCGTCTGAATATTCAAAATCCGTTCGCGCTTAAATCCGCCGGAGCCATCTGGCAAATAAGTAAATTCAGCCTCCATTATCACCGCCGTATTCTTTACAGGTTCCAGCGCGACCACATATCCAAACCGCGTATTGGGCGTGCCATCGAACAAATTTCTCAGGCTGACGTTTCGAAAGCGCTTCTCAAAATACCCCTCAGCCCGTGTCACTTTTTTTATTTTGGGCAACTGCTTCAAAAACTCTGGTATCATACCCGCGCGACCCTCCACAATTTGGGCACCGCCGACATCTCCGCGCAAGTGTTGATAGGACCCACTTGCCACAAAAATGCCGTAAAATCTCACAAGACCACTGCCAAACACCCCTTGCATCGACGCAGACTGCAACGTGGCTTCGCGCGTTGTGATAGCCCCCGTACGCGGATCGACAAGTGCGCGATTGACATCGTAGAGCGCGTCAAAATGCCCGGCCTGAAACCGACCATTCACCCATCGATACTCAACCTGCAATCGCGCTGGCCCCACATCAACCATCACACCGGGCAAAGCGAGACCCGTGCCACTATCCCCATCCAAAATTCGCCCAGCGCCCGCATACAGCCTCGCCCTTAAATGCCGCCTATCGATAAACGGATAGCCCACATCAACACTCGCGGCTGCAAACATATCGCGCGGCAGATCTGCGCGAATCGAATCGGGCAGAGCACTGAGTTGATCCGCATCCACAACCGCAGTGACGCCCATATCCAATAGCGGAACTGGTTGAAATTCGACGCGCCCCCCCAGAACGGGTCCACCGCCTTCTAAATCCAGCAAATTGCCGATCACGGCGCGTGCTGTCAAACGCCTGAAAATATGGCGAATCCTCACGTCCAAACCCGCGCGTTTTATTCCTGGCGAACCGTGCGTATTGCGATAGTTGCGCATCACCAGCCCCGTGCCCAATGTCACCCATTCTAAAGCACCGACGTACAGAGACAACCGCCGATTGCGATCATCGATATCTCCATAGCGCACGTAGTGAATTTTTCGCAACAGACTCTCCACACCTTTTCGGCGGCTCGAAAAATCCCAGCCACTATCCCGAATACGCCCCTCATGATCCAAAAAAATCTCCAGATCAAAAGCCGCAGACAAGTCCCCAATGCGTATGCGAGGCTGTATATTATAGCGTTGCCTCTGCTCCTGCTCAACCGTTACAGAGCCCAGTATCGCAGACAAGTCCAATGGAATTCCTATTGCATCTGCAGAAATACTTTCAAAAATTAGCCCCCAGAACGCGACAATCCAACAAAATCGATACCGCATAAGATCGCCTCCAAAATGATTTAGCTCCAATTCTCGCCCTTTGACTCAACATAAGACTCTTTTTTTAAAGGGGAAAGTACCGAATCGTAAAAAGCGGAACCGACCCATCAGTCAAGCGTTACCAAAATAGTCTCACGTATGAGGTTTAACGGATTGGAATCTATTGACAAAGACAGGTTCTTACAATATTTTAACAAATACTAAAACACATCTGGTCCTCCGACTTTTCCATCGGGAGAATACCATGAAAATTGGATTGCGATTTTGGATGGTTGTCTGCTGTGCCTCTTGCATTGCACTGCCTCTTTTTGCCGAAGAAAATGAAACACCCCAACAAGACAAAGCCTATCGAAATACGATGTTTGCCCTGGGCCAGCGTCAGATTCAAGCGGGTGAAATCAACGAGGCCATGGCGACCCTTCAACGCATTTTAGAACTTTTCCCCGAAGACGCCCATGTGTATTCTCAACTGGGTTATATCTATCTCAAACGGAAAGAATACAAAGAAGCCGAAGGCGCCTTCAAAACAGCCAAAAAATTCGACAAAAGCCTCGTCGAAGCCTATGTCGGGCTTGGCCTTACGTATGCCGAAGCACCCACGCGAGGAATGCAATCTTATTACAATTTCCGCAGAGCCATTCGCGAAGCCAAGCGCGCAACTAAACTGGACCCTAACTATGGCCCGGCCTATCGCTTGCTCGGCGAAGTCTATGAGCGATTTCAAGAAGACCACACCAGGGCTATGCAGTATTATCAGAAATACGTCGAACTCGAACCCGATAATCCCGAGGGCCTTTATTACTACGGTTTAGCCTGTGTACAGGCCAAAGCATTTGACAAAATTCGCGAACATATTGCCCCTTACCTCTCGGCAAACCCCGATGTCGTTCAACTCTTGCCCATTGTCGCACAGGGCCATTTTTACAATGATGAGACGCAAAAAGCCCTCGAACTCTTCGAGCGTTATCTCGCCAACATCGAAGGCAGTGAACGCGCACATTACACCAATATTGCCTACGTTGCCTCAGATACGGAACTCGAAGAATATCACGCCACCACACCGGGACCCGAACAACAGGCATATCGCGAGCAATTCTGGGCACGGCGCGACCCCGACATTCTCACCAAACTCAACGAGCGCGTCATCGAACACTACCGCCGCACCTGGTATGCGCGCACCTATTTTTCATCCAATGTCTATCCCTGGGATGAGCGAGGTGCCGTTTATATCCGATATGGCGAACCCGACTACCGCTCGCGCTCCAATGACCGAAATTTTGTCCAAACCACCGAAGTAGAGCGCGTGCGCACGCAGATGGCCGTTGACATCTACGGTCCCGAAGCGGCCTTCTTCACCTTTACAGGTCCCGTCTTTCCCATTCGCACCAACCGCGAAACAGGCTCCCTTTTTGAACAAGGTGATCCTACCGACATAGCAGACGAGAGTTTTACGTCCGAGGAAGCTGGCGAAGGCGTCGATGAAAGTATGGGCGAACTCCCCGAGGCCGAAGGCGGTGAGGCTGCGGACTTCAGACTCGGTTTTGAGCGCAATCCATTTGAGCGCGATGGCACCATCGAAAGCGTCCTTGATGAGCAAACGGGACAGCTCAACACCCGCTTGCAATTTGGCCGCTATTCGCCTGTTACCATTGGCAGTGAAATCGATACCGTGCCCTGGGAAACCTGGACCTATATTCAACTCAATGGGGGCATAGAGATCACATTCACCGACGAATGGGGCAATGGACGCTATGACTTTGCCCCATTACCCGAAGCCACAACCGAAGATCCCGAAGCCATCGTCTATATCGCCCGCATGACCGAACACATGCCAGAAGTCATCTACCAGCAAGCCGTATCGACTTCGCCCGACTTTTATCGCCCTGGCCTTCCCGGCGATATACTCAATTTTTACTATGACCTGGCGCACTTCCGCGGTCCTGACGGGCAAACCAACCTCGAGATTTATTACGGCATCCCGCCCGAGCAGGTCAAAATTGAACAAGAAGCCGATTCGAGTTTCATACACGTACAATTGGCCGTTGCGCTGGCAAATGAAGGTCACACATCCATCTATCGCACAACCGATGAGTTCGCGTATCGCGGCGCACAAGTACCCAGCACAACCGAACAGGGTGCTTTTGTCCCTGAAATCATCAGAACACAGGTACCGCCCGGCAAATACGAACTTCAAGTACAAATGAAAGACCTCATATCTGGACGCACCGGACTCTACAGGCAAGAACTCCAGGTCAGAGACTATCAAATCCCAGAGCTTCAAGTCAGCGAAATTCAACTGGCCTCGAGCATCTCGGAAGAAGGCGCGGCAAAATTCCAAAAAGAAGACGTGTGGATCATTCCCATTCCCACGCGCAGTTATGCTATGAAGCAAAATGTCTATGCCTATTTTGAAATCTACAACCTGACCAAAGACACCTTTGGACAAACCCGATACAAAACCGAATACCGCATTCGCTCCAGCGCCATGCCTGCTGTTGGCGTATTTGGCGCAGTGGCCACGGGGTTGCGAACCATCTTTAGAACCAGTAAACCCCAGGTAGCCATCACCAACGAACTCACGGGACGCGAAGCCGACGAACGCGAATACGTCGAAATCGTACTCAACAAAGTCAGACCCGGCGTCAACGCACTCGAAGTCATCGTAACCGACCTGGTCAGTGGCAAGATCGTCGAACGCGAAGTGCGCTTCCGGTATGGCAATTAAAACACGCTCTTATGCGCATCATCGCTGGCGAATTCAAGGGCCGCCGCATCCCCTTTAACAATAAAAAGTACGGCAATGCCCGCGTCACATCCGACTTTGTGAAAAAAGCCGTATTCTCTTCCCTCGGCGAAATCCTCTACGGCAAATATTTCCTCGACCTCTTCTCCTGCTCTGGTCAAATCGGCCTTGAAGCTTGCAGCCGCGGTGCGCAGGTGGTCATCAATGAACCCGACCGCCGCTGCAACCGCTTCATCGCACAACTCATAGAAAATTGGCATCTCAACGACCGCATCTATCTTTACGCGCGTCCCGCACAAAAACTCTTGCCCCAACTCGCGCATTCTAAAGCCCTATTTGACATCATCTACCTCGACCCCCCCTACCAACAACAATTAGACGGGCAACCCATGTCCTGCGCCATGCTCACCCGCCTCGCAACAACTCCGATACTCGCGTCCAACGCCCGCGTTCTCGTCCAACACGCCTCTCGTACACCGCTACCCAAATCCTTTTCCAACCTCATCCTCTCCCGAGAAAAAAAATATGGCGACACAACGCTGAGCACATACACCCTTAATTTCTAACTTGCTATCCATCGCCAAAATCACTAAGTTCTAACTAATCACAACATAAGGAGGAATCTACAATGGACAAACTCAGTTCCGCTGTTGATTTTAGACCGCGTAGCCGCCAGCTTTACATGGGCGACATGCCCTGGCTCCCGCGCATTACAGATAAAGCCCGCGCAAAATTGCGAGGCTGCATCGGTGACTACATCTATCCGTGACCAGCTGACAGAAAGTTCCTGGAGGAACTTGGAGTTGAAGCCGAAGAATTCACGAACATCGTCGCATCCAGTCCGACCGATGCCGAAGTCATCGAAAAAGTAAAACCCATCTGGGACAAGTCGCATTCTGAGTAATAAAAAAGCCGCCACATTGTGTGGCGGCTTTTTTATTGGTGCTCTCAAACCATCACGATCCCAACCTTTCTCCTCCATTCCGGAGAGCCACAGGTTTTCCACTCACCGGTTTGCCAAATCCCTCTGCAAAAATTACAAAATCGCTGAACCCCACCATGCCATTGCCATCCAGATCGTATCGTTCTTCAAAACCCGCATCACCTTCCGACAGACCAAATTGGCTGACAAAGAGCAAAAAATCCGTGCTTCCGACCACATCATCCCCATCAAAATCCAGGCTTGCAAGATCGACACCCGTCCTGACCAGTTTCACTTCTACGGTCTTGCCGTCCTGACACGTAAACGCCACAACCGTCTGGTCGGCTTGAACCATTGCGGTCGCAAGGGCATACACACCTTCCAGACGCCATTTTCCTCGCAACGTCACGTTCACTGTACGGGACATACTCGGCTGATTGACAATTAGCGTACCATCTTGCCGGTGCGGGTCTTGAATGGTCCAACTCCACCCAAAATCCGGATCAGCTACCGAAAGCAATAAGCCATCATCTACTTCGCGGGTCATCACCAAACTCGGCAAAGATACAGACTCAACCCATCCATCTGTTGGCCTTGCATTCGTATTGAATAGCGCATAGCCCGTCATCTTCATCCCCCGATGATGCACAATATGTGCCTGATCATCTTTCTGCCACACATCGTATTCCGGCGCATTGGCAAACGCGCGTACTCGCCTCGGCGACCTCTGCACCAGCACGGCATATTCATACTTTTTTGTCTGAGGCACCCTACCGTGATCGAGATACGCCAATTCAAAAGTCCCTGTACCGCCGCCATCTCTGCCATAATCTTCAGAAACTTGCACCTGACGCTTCACCTGCAATCCCTCACCATCTGGAACCACATACCCATTGCCCAGTGAATCCATCAACCAGGCCCTCTGTCCCGTTGTCCCTGAAAACGCATAGGGAATCGCCCACACGCCTGCCCCATTTACCCAGGTGGGGTGGTCCCTGGAGATGGAGACCTGAAACAACGGCGTCACCGTCGCATGCCTGCCATCATTATTCTCAATACCCGACCCCAGGCAAACCAGCACATCGTCAAAACAGAACACCGTCTTAACCGCTCGAAAACTCGTATTGTACTCTGTATCGTGCAACTTCAGCGCGAACACACCGTTTTGCCCTTCTATATTCACCCCACCCACAAAAGTCTCATCCGAAAAATTGCGATCGCGCGTCCTGTTGTTAAGCTCTGCATGGCTCAGAAGAATCACCGTCGTACCGGGCCACATGCTCCAATCCCACCCATCTCGAACAATCCCACTCGCCTCGCGGCCAACAGGATCGCCACTGCCGTAAATCAGCATCGAACCATAGCTCAAATAACGACCGAGTGGATTTTCTCCGCCGCCTGACGATTCAAAATCCCACACGTACTTGCTCCACCCCTTCATACTCACCATCCAGTCCGCACGCCGATGAATGGACAGCGCGCCATAAGGCAGGGTCCAATGCCCAGACGGCGGAGCTTCTGATACGTGACCCGCCTCTGCAAAATCCACCATCATCTGCATCGCGCCCGGGGTATCTAAATACATGATCCCCGCGGATACCTGTTCAAACAAATCTTCTATTAGAAACGACGATCCTGGTTTCCAGAGCCGCATAAACGTACCCGCCAGTTCCGCATCCACCGAGGGATAGCTCAACGCCATATACATATACGCCGGTAACAACTTATTTGCTACCGAAGTATTAAGCGGAAAGCGACCACCGATAGCTGTCGAAATATCATACGTATTCGTCATAGCCCTGAATGTCAACAGTGCCTGCTTTAAGTTATCGCGCTTATCCTGGTCAACCGCAAAGGGCGTATCGCGTAACAAATACACCAGCAAAGAGGCCACGTGAAAAGCATTTGGCGCATACGCATTGGCGTAAATACCCCGATGGTGAAAACCCACAAAATCCGGCTTAATCGTATCCAGCCACCCCGGCGCAATATCCAGCGCATTATTCAGCCAGGCGATATAGCGACGCATATCTGCCACCTTCGCAGGCGAATCGTCCATCATCAAAATGCACAACAACCGATACATCGCCACCGAACGCAAAAAATCTGCATTCGTACCCGGATTCCAGGTCTGTTCATACAACTCGCCAAACATGCTATACCATTTCAAGCTCGCCAATTCCCGCGCCAACCGTCCCGAACTACGCAACTCGTCTTCCATCAAATACACCGCGTGAGCATAGCTCGCAAGGCGCAAAAATGCGTGGTGTAGCGAACCTGTGCCACTGCCATCTGCCCATCCCTGATCGTGGAGATAGTCGAAAACATCCAGTATCTGGTCGCGCGCATCATTATTGCCATTCAACCTGTAATCCAGTGCCAGACGCAACAAAACGCCTCCAAAAACATTTCGAAAATGGGGCGTATATGGCGATAGCTCGGAAAATAGGGGGGTTCCCAGAATGCGATTGTCTTCGCGCCGAATCTCATAAGTTGCCAGATTGCGATATCCGCGCCTTATATACTCTGAAAGCGCAGTGAGCCGGGTCTGCACCGGCTCCCGCTGGTCAGCCTTCACCCCGTTGCCGAGCACCCAGGCCTTATATCGTTGGACAATTGTTTGAAAAGCCTGTTGTTCCTCATTGGTAATCGGAGGAAAGGGGCCCGGAGATATGTTTAGACTCCAAAAATATTCGCGATTTTGTGCGGCCAGGAAGTCTATTTCCGCATCGGAAAATGATGGTTTCTCCTCAACATTTTGCTTGATAAACGGAACTTGACTGTCAGCAGACCGCCTGGAATGGATTCTTTCTACCAGTTCCATCAGGTCCAGATAAACAGTTCCACTATTCGATGCAACGATTTCAAACGCCGTCACCCGTCCTTTATCCGTACCCGTATAAGAATCATTGACCGCATCCTCTTGCAATCTGATCCACATCGTCCGCCATCCCGTGAAATTCAAGCCAAACTGAAATTGGTAACGCGGATTATCTGTAGCCAGTTCGGATTCCGTACCAAACCTGAAGGTCAGCATCTCATTGAGTGCTGTTTCGTTGTACACCCACGCCCGAAATCCGGTCAGTGCCTCGTCGCGCCTCGGTGCGGGATCTGTAAAAAAAAGACGCCCGCCATTCTGCCACACAAACTTTAGAGACTGCGCTCCCCACTTGTAATGGTCTGTCGAGAGCGATATCGTACTACCTGTATCTGCCTGATAGGCCGGCGACATTTCCTCAAAATTATAGCACCAGGGCGTATCCTGTGCCATCGCTATATTGACCATGCCGATCATACCGCCTGTAAAAATCATTACCCATCTCTGTAAGTTCATCACATGCTCCTTTTGTTCCCGCTTTCCACTATTGGTTCTATGGCCCGAACAGAACGAGCGAAGTACCCACAGAAATCTGGATGCCAACATAGTTCGCCGGTAGGTCAGGTGCAGACGCCAGACTGACTGTGGTCGCTATTGTCCCGCTCTGTGTCACCGTTATGGGTTCGCTCTGGATACTACCCTTTGAAATAGTCACCTCTGTAATCGGGTTGCTATCCTCATCCGTCAGTACGCCATCTATTACCGACAGGCTGATGGTCATATCAAACGGTGCGCCCTGGGCAATTTTGACTACAACCGTGGCGGGTCCTGCCGCTGTCAAGTCCGTATTGTCTGTGCGTTCCAACGCCAGCGTAAGGGTAAAGGGCGCGCCCGTATTACCAGACACATCCAGATGACTCAGGCTGGACAAGCCGGAAAATACGCCAGCGGGTAACGCGCTCAACGTATTTCCATTCAGACTCAGAGCCTCCAGATTCGACAAACCGGAAAACACGTTGGCGGGCAGTGTACTCACCGAATTGCTATCAAGACTCACAAATCTCAAATTCGACAGGCCAGAAAACACACCCGAAGGCAATGCGGTCAATGCATTTTTATAAAGACTCAAGAATCTCAAATTCGACAGGCCAGAAAACACACCCGAAGGCAGTGCGGCAAGGTCATTGTCGTAAAAATTCAGGATCCTCAGATTGGGCATGCCAGAAAAATCATTCGCCTGCAAGGTGGTGATACTCTGATCTCGAAGATCCAAAGAATCCACGATCCCGGACAAATGCTCCTTTGTGACATGGGCGCAGTTGTTAACCCCGTCTATCACAGACAGGATAGCAGTTTGTATCTGTGAAGTCCGACCGCAAATCCCTATGGGAACTGTCAGAGTAAAACTCGTCTGTACCTGACTGTCTTTGCCGTCATCAGCTATTACGATAATCGTAAAGGGCGAACCCTCAGTATTAGATGGCGTGCCGCTGAACGTGCGCGAGGCCGGAGCAAAAGTCAACCACGCCGGCTCTCCGCTACTCGTATAGGTAAGAGCATCATTATCGGTATCGCTAAACGCATCTGCTGGAAAGGTGTATGTAAACGCGCTGCCCGATAATGCGATCTGATCGGTAAGCCCTTTATCGACCACAGGCGCCGTATTCTTCACGATCACCTCGAACTCCTGCGTGACACTGTTGGTCTGATCACTTGCCGTCACCGTCACCGTTGCACGCCCCGCACTCACTGGATTTATCCTCACTTCAGACGGCACATTTGTCCTCATCCTCGCCGAAGCTACGCTGGGCATATCTGAAGTCGCGCTGTAGCTCAAAATGTCGCCATCTGGATCCGAAAAATTATTTTGTACCTCCACATGTATTGCGGCATCTCCCACCTTTAGTATCTGTGCGGCAATTGAACCCACCGCCTCGGGCGCGCGGTTCGCCGCTTCACCGAACAAAACGAGCGATGAACCAAAAGCTGTATAGATGTCTTCATAGTCTGTTGGCGCCTCAGGTGCCTGGCCCAACAGACTAACTCTGATCGGTGATGTACCGCTCTGCGTCACCGTTACGGGGTCGCTCTGGATACTACCCTTTGAAATTGTCGTCTGCAAAAACGATGGATTCTCATCCGGCATTGTGACATCTCTTGCCGATAGATTGATGGTCATATCAAACGGCGCACCCTGAGCAACACTGACCACAACCGTGGCAGGTCCCGCCGCTGTCAAGTCCGTATTGTCTGTGCGTTGCAACGCCAACGCAACGGTGAAGGGCGCACCCGTATTATCAGACACATCCAGCTCTCTCAATATGGATAGACCGTAGAACACACTATCGGGTAGCGTGGTCAACATGTTGCCCTTGAGATTCAGTATTTGTAAGCCGGACAGGTCGAAGAACGCGCTATCGGGAAGTGCGCTCAATGTGTTGCCGCCGAGATTTAGAGTTTGCAGACTGGACAAACCGGAGAATGCGCGATCCGGGAGCGTGCCCAGACCATTGCCGTCAAGACTCAGGAATCTCAAATTGGATAGACCCGAAAACACATTAGCGGGAAGGGACCCCAACGTGTTGTTGCTAAGACCCAGAGTTTGAAGACTGGACAGACCAGTGAATATACCCATCCGAAGATTGGACAGACTGTTATCATCGAGATTTAGAGTTTGAAGACTGGACAGACCAGTGAATACATCCCTCCGAAGACTGGTTAGACCGGTATTGTAAAGGCGCAGAGTTTGAAGACTGGACAGACCCGAAAACACATCCTTGGGAAGGGTCCGCAACCGCCTGTTGTTACTAAGGCTCAAATTTTGCAGACTGGACAGACCCGAAAACACATCAGCGGAAAGGGACCTTAAACCATTATCGTGGAGCCATAAGTTTTGAAGTGCTGACAGACCAGTGAATATACCCATCGGAAGACTGGTCAAACCGGTATTGTCAAGACTCAGGGTTTGAAGACTGGACAGACCCGAAAACACATTATCCGGCAGGTCGCTTAGATTATTTCTGTAAAGGCTCAGGGTTTGAAGACTGGACAGACCCGAAAACACACCAGCGGGAAGGGTGCTTAAATCATTATCGTGGAGCCATAAGTTTTGAAGTGCTGACAGACCAGTAAAATCGCTTGCCTGCAACACAGAGATACTCTTATCGCTAAGATCTAAAGTTCCCGTAATCCCGGTCAGATGCGCGGTTGTGACCAGAGCACAGTCACTAACACCTGTTATCTCAGACAATATCGCTGTTTGGACTGGCTGCGTGCGACCACATATCCCCCCTGCCTGGAATTTAAGAGACGTACCTACGGCGGTCTGAATACCATCTTCATTGTAGCCTCCTGGTAGCGCAGGTGCAGTCCCCAAACTAAGCGTGACCTGTGATAATAAGCTATTCTGCGTCACCGTTATGGGGTCGCTGTGGATTTTGCCCGTTGAAAGTGTCACTTGCGAAATCGACATCCCATTCGCATCCGTCAGTGTGCCACCCGTGATTGATAAGCTGACAGTCATATCAAACGGCGCACCCTGAACAACTTTGGCCACAACCGTGGCAGGTCCCGCGCGTTCCAATATCATTGTAAGGGTGAAGGGCGCACCCGTATTATCAGATAAATTCAGATTTCTCAAGGCGGACGGCAGGCCGGAGAACAGACCATTGGGCAGGGTTTCAAAGTCATTGTCCTTAAGATTCAGGATTCGCAGGCTGGACAGACCAGCGAATATCCTTCTGGGTAGTGTGCTCAATTTATTTCTGTCAAGCTTTATCCTTTGCAGGCTGGACAGACCAGTGAATACCCCTCTGGGTAATGCGTTCAATAGATTTCTGTCAAGCTCTAACCCTTGCAGGCTGGACAAGCCTGAGAACACCCCATCGGGCAGTGTCTCTAAAAAATTCTGATCGAGATACAGGGTTTCCAGGCTGGACAGACCGGAGAATACGCGATCAGGGAGCACGTCCAGTGAGTTGTCGCTAAGACTCAGGGAGCTCAAATTGGATAGCTCTGAAAATATGTCATCGGAAAGCATCTCCAACTCGTTCATGCTAAGATCCAGCGTTTGCAGGCTGGACAGACCGATGAATAGATCCCTTGGAATATTGGTCAGAGCGGTATTATCAAGACGCAGAGTTTGCAGGCTGGACAGATCCGAAAACACATTATCCGGAAGTTCGCCCAACGGGTTGTTTTCAAGACGCAGAGCTTGCAGACTGGACAGATCCGAAAACACATTATCGGAAAGGGTCGCCAAATCGTTTCTACCAAGCTCTAACCTTTCCAGGCTGGACAAGCCTGAGAACAGTCCATAGGGCAATGTTTGTAAAGAATTTCTGGAAAGACGCAGAATGCCCAGATTTGACAGACCAGAGAAATCGTTTTCCCGCAACTCAGTGATACTCATATCGCTAAGATCTAAAGTCCCTGTAATCCCGGTCAGATGCGCGTCTGTGACCATAGCACAGTCACTAATACTTGCTATCTCAGACAATATCGCTGTTTGGACTGCCTGTGTACGGTCACATATCCCCGATTCGAACAGGTCGAGCGACATACCCACAGCGGTCTGAATACTATTGTAGCTTCCCGGTAGTGCAGGTGCAGTCCCCAAAGCAAGTGTGGTCTGTGATGCACCACTCTTCCTCACCGTTATGGGGATGCTCTGGATGCTGCCCGTTGAAATTGTCACTTGCGAAATCGGCTTCATATTCTCATCCGTCAGTGTGCCACCCATTACCGATAAGCTAACAGTCATATCCAACGGCGCACCCTCAGCAACTTTGACCACAACCGTGGCGGGTCCCGCCGCTGTCAAAGCCGTATTGTCTGTGCGTTCCAATACCATTGTAAGGGTGAAGGGCGCACCCATATTATCAGATAAATTCAGCTCTGTCAGAGCGGACGGCAGCCCAGAGAACAGACCATTGGGCAGAGTGTTAAAGTCGTTATCCTTAAAATTCAGTATTTGCAGGCTGGACAGACCAGTGAATATCCCCTCGGGTAGTGTGCTCAAATCGTTTCTATCAAGCTCTAACCTCTCCAAACTGGACAAGTCGGAGAATATCCCTTCGGGCAATGTCTCTAAAGAATTCCGAGCAAGATTCAGTATTTGCAGACTGGACAGACCAGTGAATATCCCCTGGGGCAATGTCTCTAAAGAATTCCGGTCGAGATACAGGAATTGCAGACTGGATAGACCGGAGAACAACCCCTCGGGAAGTCTCTCTAAAGAATTCCGTTCAAGACGCAGGATTTGCAAGCTGGACAAGCCGGAGAATATCCCCTCGGGCAGTGCCTCTAAAGAATTCTGATCAAGACGCAGGGTTTGCAGACTGGACAGATCGGAAAAGTCGTCTGCCTTTAAGGTGTTAACATCCTGACTATTAAGATCCAAAGTCCCACTGAGAAGCTCCAGGAGCGCGTCCGTGACCAGGGCACAGTCAACAACACCAGCTGAGGCAGTCCTGGACAATATCGCAGTTTGGACTGCCGGCGTGCGACCACATATCCCTGGAGCGACCTCGGTCATCCTTACCACTGTATCAGACCAATCACTCATCCCTTCATCATTCTCTGCACGCACCTGAATATCATAAGAAGTGTTGTCGTCCAAACTCCCAATCGTGTATTCCAAAGCACCACTCGTCCACGCATCCATAACCTCTGTCCACTTAGTATCATCTGCCTTATCATCATCACTGGCACTGGTCAGAATGTAGCGCACATCATAACTACTGATAGATGGTCCCGTATTCGTCGGCGCACTCCAACTCACCGTCAAACTGTTAAACGTTGCCGATACTGTCGGCACATCAGGCTTACCCGGCGGTTCAATCACATTCATCACAGTTACAGTGAGTATATCTCTCCCCGTCAATGCCCGATCACCCGCACCTCCCGTCGCCGTGACATATACGATATATTCATTATCCTCCGCATCATTAGCCGGATCGGTAACCGCTACATCCTTCGCATCCTCAAAGTTCGGCGCTGTCATGAACGTCAACACGCCCGTAGATGCATCAATAGAGAACTGTGATCCATCTGCACCCGTAGCAATATCATAACTCTCAATATTGTCAGCCGTATCTTCATCACTCGCACTGACCGTCACAAGAGCCGCTGTGCTGTTCTCATTCACACTGATCGGTGAGACAGCAGCGAAAACAGGCTCCTCATTCTCATCCACCACTGTCACTGTGATCGCCTGCACCACACTCTGTGCCCGAGTACCTGCACCTCCCGTCGCTGTGACCTCCACAAGGTAGGCATTGTCTGTATCCGAATCCCCTGCAACCTCATAGTCAGGAGCGGTCTTAAAACTCAATGCGCCTGTTCCCGACACAATGGAGAACTTAGCCCGATCGTCCCCACCCGTAATCGCATAGCCTGTGATGCTATCCTGACTATCCACATCATCGGCTTCCACTGTGCCGACGGCTTGCTTATTTTCATCCACATCGAAGGACGCTGCACTGCTGAAGATCGGCACTTCGTTCACATCGCTCACCGTGACTTTAAGCGTATCGTGTGCTGTCAATGCCCGTGCATCTGCGCCACCTGTGGCAGTGACATACACGATGTATTCATTATTACTCGCAGCATTAACTGGATCTGTAACCGTTACATCTTTGGGATCTTCAAAGTTGGGAGCAGTATTGAACGTCAACACACCTGTCAATGCGCCAATAGAGAACTGATCTCCATCTGCACCCGTAGCAATGCCATACCCTGTGATACTGTCATCGCCATCTGCATCCATTGCTGTGACCGTGGCAACATCCCCTGTGCTGTTCTCATTCACACTAAATGCCGATACACTCGTGATCACAGGCGCCACATTCTGCCCTGTCGTCCCTACCACTGTATCTGACCAATCACTCATCCCTTCATCACTCTTTGCTCTAACCTGCACATCATAAGAAGTGCTCTGTGTCAGAGGTGATATGGTGTAGGTAAGATCTGTGTTGGTATCTAATTTCCACGCATCCTCTTGCACCGTCCAGTTGGCATCCATTGTCTCATCATCGCTGGTCAGGATATAGCGCACATCATAAGAACTAATATCAGGACCCGTGTTCGTCGGCTTACTCCAACTCACCGTCAGACTGTTAAACGTTGCCGATACTGTCGGCGCATCAGGCTTGCCAGGCGGTTCAGCTACATCCATCACGGTCACCGTGATCGTGTCTCTTGAAGTTAAGGCGCGCGCATTCTCTCCACTCGTCGCCGTGACAAATACGATATATTCATTATCCTCCGCATCATTAGAAGGGTTGGTAACCGCCACATCAGTAGGCTCTTCATAGTTGGGTGCTACCTTGAACGTCAACACACCTGTCGATGATCCAATAGTGAACTGATCCCCATCTGCACCCGTAGCAATCCCATACCCCGTGATGCTGTCACCCGTATCTGCATCCATTGCTGTGACAGTGGCAACATCTCCTGTGCTGTTCTCATTCACACTAAATGCCGATATACTCGTGATCACAGGGGCCACATTAGCTTCTGTCGTCCCGACAACCGTATCAGACCAATCACTCATCCCTTCATCGCTCTCTGCTCTAACCTGCACATCATAAGAAGTGCTCTGAGTCAAACTGCCAATCGTATATTCAAGCGCGCCATCACCAGCCTCCCAGGCCTCTGTCACTTCTGTCCAGTTGGCGTCTGCCTTATCCGTGGCACTGGTCAGGATATGGCGCACATCATAAGAACTAATATCAGGCCCCGTGTTCGTCGGCGCACGCCAACTGATCTTCAAGCTGTTCAACGTAGCTTCTGCTATCATCGGCGCATCAGGCTTACCAGGTGCTTCCCCATCCACATCCATCACAGTTACAGTGATCGTATCTCTTGAAGTTAAGGCCCGTGCATCTGCACCACCTGTGGCAGTGACATACACGATGTATTCATTATTACTCGCAGCATTAACTGGATCTGTAACCGCCACATCAGTAGGAGCTTCAAAGTTGGGAGCAGTATTGAACGTCAACACACCTGTCAATGCGCCAATAGAGAACTGATCTCCATCTGCACCATCAACGATGTCATACCCTGTGATACTGTCATCGCCATCTGCATCCATTGCTGTGACCGTGGCAACATCCCCTGTGCTGTTCTCATTCACACTAAATGCCGATACACTCGTGATCACAGGCGCCACATTAGCTTCTGTCGTCCCGACAACCGTATCAGACCAATCACTCATCCCTTCATCGCTCTCTGCTCTAACCTGCACATCATAAGAAGTGTCCTGTGTCAGAGGTGATATGGTGTAGGTAAGATCTGTGTTGGTATCTGATTTCCACGCATCCTCTTGCACCGTCCAGTTGGCATCCATTGTCTCATCATCGCTGGTCAGGATATAGCGCACATCATAAGAACTAATATCAGGACCCGTGTTCGTCGGCTTACTCCAACTCACCGTCAGACTGTTAAACGTTGCCGATACTGTCGGCGCATCAGGCTTGCCAGGCGGTTCAGCTACATCCATCACGGTCACTGTGATCGTGTCTCTTGAAGTTAAGGCGCGCGCATTCTCTCCACTCGTCGCCGTGACAAATACGATATATTCATTATTCTCCGCATCATTAGAAGGGTTGGTAACCGCCACATCAGTAGGCTCTTCAAAGTTGGGAGCAGTATTGAACGTCAACACACCTGTCGATGATCCAATAGAGAACTGATCTCCATCTGCACCCGTAGCAATCTCATAACTCTCAATGTTGTCAGCCGTATCTGCATCCATTGCTGTGACAGTGGCAACATCTCCTGTGCTGTTCTCATTCACGCTAAATGCCGATACACTTGTGATCACAGGGGCCACATTCTGCCCTGTCGTCTCTACCTTTGTATCTGACCAATCACTCATCCCTTCATCGCTCTCTGCTCTAACCTGCACATCATAAGAAGTGCTCTGAGTCAAACTGCCAATCGTATATTCAAGCGCGCCATCACCTGCCTCCCAGGCCTCTGTCACTTCTGTCCAGTTGGCGTCTGCCTTATCCGTGGCACTGGTCAGGATATAGCGCACATCATAAGAACTAATATCAGGACCCGTGTTCGTCGGCACTGTCCAGGACACCTTCAGGCTATTAAACATCGCCACAACCGTCGGTGCATCAGGCTTGCCAGGCGGTTCAGCCACATCCATCACGGTCACTGTGATCGTATCTCTTGCCGTCAGCGCTCGTGCATCTGCACCACCTGTGGCAGAAACGATCACGATGTATTCATTATTCTCCGCATCATTAGAAGGGTTGGTAACCGCCACATCAGTAGGCACTTCAAAGTTCGGTACGGCTTTGAAGATCAACGCACCCGTCTGTGCCACACTGGAGAACGTGATCTCAAACTGTGACCCATCAGCGCCAGCAACAATGTTATACCCTGTGATGTCGTCCTCATTATCTGCGTCTGTTGCACTCACCAGGGCAATGATCCCTGTGCTGTTCTCATTCACACTAAATGCCGATACACTCGTGATCACAGGGGCCACATTCTGCACTGTCGTCCCTACCTTTGTATCTGACCAATCACTCATCCCTTCATCACTCTCTGCTCTAACCTGCACATCATAAGAAGTGTCCTGTGTCAGAGGTGATATGGTGTAGGTAAGATCTGTGTTGGTATCTGATTTCCACGCATCCTCCTGCAAGGTCCACTTGCTATCATCTGCCTTATCACTATCACTGGCACTGGTCAGGATATAGCGCACATCATAAGAACTAATGTCAGGACCCGTGTTCGTCGGCTTACTCCAACTCACCGTCAGACTGTTAAACGTTGCCGATACTGTCGGTGCATCAGGCTTGCCTGGTGCTTCCCCATCCACATCCATCACGGTCACTGTGATCGTATCTCTTGCCGTCAGCGCTCGTGCATCTGCACCACCCATCGCCGTGACAAATACGATATATTCATTATCCTCCGCATCATTAGAAGGGTTGGTAACCGCTACATCTTTGGGATCTTCAAAGTTGGGAGCAGTATTGAACGTCAACACACCTGTCGATGATCCAATAGAGAACTGATCTCCATCTGCACCCGTAGCAATGCCATACCCCGTGATGCTGTCCTCCGTATCTGCATCCATTGCTGTGACCGTGGCAACATCTCCTGTGCTGTTCTCATTCACACTAAATGCCGATACACTCGTGATCACAGGCACCACATTCTGCCCTGTCGTCCCTACCACTGTATCTGACCAATCACTCATCCCTTCATCACTCTTTGCTCTAACCTGCACATCATAAGAAGTACTCTGAAGCAGAGGTGATATGGTGTAGGTGAGGTCCGTGTTTGTATCTGATTTCCACGCATCAGGATCCTCCGTCCAATTATCATCATCTGCCTTATCATCATCACTGGCACTGGTCAGGATATAGCGCACATAATAATTACTAATATCAGGACCTGTATTTGTCGGCGCTCTCCATTCTATTTTCAAGCTATTAAATGTTGATTCTGCTATCATCGGCGCATCAGGCACACCTGGCGGTTCAGTCACGTCTATCACTGTCACTGTGATCGTATCTCTCGCTGTCAGTGCATGTGCGCCTGTACCTCCTGTCGCTGTGACGATTACGATATACTCATTATTCTCCGCTGCATTGACAGTATTATCAGGATAATTAAACGCTACATCCCTGGGGTCTTCATAGTTCGGGGATGCATTGAACGTCAGCACACCTGTCGCTTCCACAATAGAGAACTGATCCCCATCTGCACCTGAAGCAATGCCATATGTGATGTCATCACCTTCATCGGCATCTGTGGCTGCCACTGTGCCAACCGTTGTCGCTGTCGTGATGTTCTCATCCACTGAGAACGATGATACACTCGTAATGACTGGCGCCACATTCTGCTCTGTCGTCCCTGTCACCGATGATGACCAGTCACTCATCCCTTCCGCATTTCTTGCTCTAACCTGTATATCATACTCTGTATTCTGAAGCAATGGACTGATCGTATATTCAAGCGCGCCACTCGTCCAGGCACCTGTCACTTCTGTCCAGTTGCTATCATCTGCCTTATCGTCTGCACTCGCACTGGTAAGGATGTACCGCACATCGTAACTACTGATCGCAGGGCCTGTGTTCGTCGGCTTACTCCAACTCACCTTCAAGCTGTTCAATGTTGCTTCTGCTATCGTCAGCGTAGCAGGCTTGCCAGGTGCTTCCCCTTCCACATCTGTCACCGTCACCTTAAGCGTATCGCTCGCTGTTAGTACCCGATCACCCGTCCCACCTGTCGCTGTGACGATCACGATGTATTCATTATTCTCCTTTGCATTGTCATTGTCAGAATTGGCAGCATCGATAAAGGCTACATCCTTCGCATCCTCATAGTTCGGGGCTTCCTTGAACGTCAACACGCCCGTAGATGTATCAATAGAAAACTGTGACCCATCGGCAACGCTGGTATCAATGCCATAACTCTCAATATTGTCAGCCGTATCTTCATCACTCGCACTGACTGTCACTATATCACCTGTGATGTTCTCATTCACACTGATTGGTAAGACAGCAGCAAAGACCGGCGCCTCATTCTCATCCTGCACACTCACTGTGATCGCCTGCACCACACTCATTGCCCGAGCACCTGCACCTCCCGTCGCTGTGACCTCCACAAGGTAGGCATTGTCTGTATCCGAATCCCCTGCAACCTCATAGTCAGGAGCGGCCTTAAAACTCAAGGCACCTGTCTCTGGCACAAGTGAGAACTTAGCTTGATCGTCCCCACCTGTAAGTGCATAGCCCGTAATGCTGTCCCCACTATCCACATCATCAGCTTCCACTTTCCCGACAGCTTGCTTATTTTCAGACACATCGAAGGACGCTGCACTGCTGAAGGCCGGTGCTTCATTTACATCCATCACGGTCACTGTGATCGTATCACTTGATGTCAACGCTCGTGCATTCTCTCCTCCCGTTGCTGTGACATACACGATATATTCATTGTTGTTCGCTACATTGGATGGGTCTATCACCACCACATCAGTGGGCATCTCGAAGTTCGGTGCAGCCGTGAACGTCAACACACCTGTCGCTGCCACAATAGAGAATTGATCCCCATCTGCCCCTGAAGCAATGCCATAAGACTCAATGTCGTCACTATCATCGGCATCCATTGCTGTGACCGTGGCAACATCCCCTGTGCTATTCTCATTCACGCTAAAGGCTGATATGCTCGTGATCACGGGGGCAACATTGGCTGAGGTCATCTTTTCAAGCGTATCTGACCAATCACTCATCCCTTCATCGCTCTTTGCTCGCACCTGCACATCGTAAGAAGTGTTGGGATCCAACGGACTAATCGTGTATTCAAGCGCACCATCACCACTCGTCCAGGCATCTGTCACTTCTGTCCAATTATCATCATCTGTCTCATCTGCACTGGTAAGGATATAGCGCACATCATAAGCTGTGATAGGAGGACCTGTGTTCGTTGGCGCACGCCAACTGATCTTCAAGCTGTTCACTGTCGCTTGTGATAGCGTCGGCGTAGCAGGCTTACCGGGTGCCTCCCCATCCACATCCATCACTGTCACCTTAAGTGTATCTTTTGATGTCAGCACACGCGCATCCGCACCACTTGTCGCTGTAACGATCACGATATATTCATTATTCTCTAAGGCATTGGCTGGGTCTGAAACCGCCACATCGGTAGGAGATTCAAAGTTCGGTGCTGTCGTGAACGTCAACACACCAGTAGATGTATCAATAGAGAACTGTGACCCATCGGCAACGCTGGTATCAATGCCATAACTCTCAATATTGTCAGCCGTATCTTCATCACTCGCACTGACTGTCACAATATCCCCCGTGCTGTTCTCACTCACTGACGGCGGTGAGACTGTCGCAAAGACCGGTGCCTCATTCTCATCCGTCACAGTCACTGTGATCGTCTGCACGGCTGTCAACTCACGATCACCTGCACCTCCTGTCGCTGTGACCTCCACGATGTATTCGTTGTTAGCAGCAGCATTTGACGGCGTTGTGCTTAACGCATCGGCAGGAGATTCAAAGTCTGGTGCAGTCGTGAAACGCAACTCATTCCCACTCGTGATCTCAAACAGAGCTTGATCTGCTCCACCGGTAAGTGCATAGCCCGTGATACTGTCCTCACTATCCACATCATCAGCTACCACCGTACCGACGGCTTGCTTATTTTCACCCACGTCGAAGGACGCTGCACTGCTGAAGACCGGTGCCTCATTCACATCTATCACTGTCACCTTGATCGTATCGCTTGCTGTGAGTGCTCGGGCATTCTCTCCACCTGTTGCAGACACGATCACGATGTATTCATTATTGTTGGCATCATTGTCATTAGCTGAATTGGTAGCATCAGTAAAGGCAACATCCTTTGGATCCTCGAAGTTCGGTGCGGCTTTAAAACTCAACACACCAGTAGATGCAACAATCTCAAACTGTGCCCCATCACCACCTGCAACAATGTCATAACTTTCTATGTTGTCATCATCATCTGCATCTGTTGCTGTGACCGTGGCAACATCCCCTGTGCTGTTCTCATTCACGCTAAAGGCTGATACACTCGTGATCACGGGGGCAACATTAGCTGTCGTCATCTTTTCAAGTGTATCTGACCAATCACTTTCTCCCTCCGCATTCTCCGCACGCACCTGCACATCATAAGGAGTGTTGGGGTCCAAACCATCTATCGTGTATTCAAGATCTCCGCCAGTAACACTTGTCCAGACATCATCCTTCTCTGTCCAATTATCATCATCTGTCTCATCATCGCTGGTCAGGATATAGCGCACATCATAAGAACTGATAGGGGGTCCTGTGTTCGTCGGTGTACTCCAACTGATCTTCAGGCTGTTCACGGTTGCTTGTACTAGCGTCGGCATAGCAGGCTTACCCGGTGCTTCCCCATCCACATCCTTCACAGTCACCTTGATCGTATCTCTCCCCGTCAGTGCACGTGCATTCTCTCCACCTGTCGCTGTGACGATCACGATATATTCATTATCACCTGCACCACTGGCAGGGTCTGTTACCGCAACATCCTTCGCATCCTCAAAGTTCGGCGCTGTCGTGAACGTCAACACGCCCGTAGATGTATCAATAGAGAACTGTGACCCATCGGCAGCGTTGGTATCAATGCCATAACTCTCAATGTTGTCAGCCGTATCTTCATCACTCGCAACCACCGTCACAAGAGCCCCTGTGCTGTTCTCACTCACTGACGGCGGTGAGATAGTAGCAAAGATCGGCGCTTCATTCTCATCCGTTACAGTCACCGTGATCGTCTGCACCACACTCATCGTCCGAGCACCCGCACCTCCCGTCGCCGTGACCTCCACGATGTATTCGTTGTTAGCATCAGCATTTGACGGCGTTGTGCTTAACGCATCGGCAGGAGACTCAAAGTCTGGTGCAGTCGTGAAACGCAACACGTTCCCACTCGTGATCTCAAACAGGGCTTGATCTGCTCCACCGGTAAGCGCATAGCCCGTGATGCTGTCATCTGCATCCACATCTTCGGCGACCACCGTGCCGACAGCTTGCTTATTTTCAGACACATCAACGGACGCTGCACTGCTGAAGACCGGTGCTTCATTCACATCTGTTACGGTCACTGTGATCGTATCACTTGATGTCAACGCTCGTGCATTCTCTCCTCCCGTTGCCGTGACATACACGATATATTCATTGTTGTTCGCTACATTGGATGGGTCTATCACCTCCACATCAGTGGGCATCTCGAAGTTCGGTGCAGCCGTGAACGTCAACACACCTGTCGCTGCCACAATAGAGAATTGATCCCCATCTGCCCCTGAAGCAATGCCATAAGACTCAATGTCGTCATCATCATCGGCATCTGTTGCTGTGACCGTGGCAACATCCCCTGTGCTGTTCTCATTCACGCTAAATGCCGATACACTCGTGATCACGGGGGCAACATTGGCTGATGTCATCTTTTCAAGTGTATCTGACCAGTCACTTTCTCCTTCTGTATTCTCCGCTCTCACCTGCACATCGTAAGAAGTGTTGGGGTCCAACGGACTAATCGTGTATTCAAGCGCTCCACCACCAATCCTCCAGGCATCCTCCTCCTCCGTCCAGTTATCGTCATCTGCCTTATCTGCATCACTGGCACTACTGTGGATATAACGCACATCATAAGCCGTGATCACAGGACCCGTGTTCGCAGGGGCTGTCCAACTGATCTTCAGACTGTTCAATGTGGCATCTGACAACACGGGCATGGCTGGTTTACCCGGTGCCTCAGTCACATCCATCACAGAGATGGTCAGCGTATCTCTTGCTGTCAGTGCCCTTGCATCCACGCCTCCAGTTGCAGTGACATACACGATGTATTCATTGTTATTTGCAGCATTGGCTGGATCTGTCACTGCTACATCAGTAGGCATCTCATAGTTCAGTGCTATCGTGAAGCTCAACACGCCAGTTGCTGCCATAATAGAGAACTGATCTCCATCTGCACCTGAAGCAATGCCATAGCCTGTAATACTATCATCGCTATCGGCATCTGTTGCACTGACTGTGACCACAACTCCTGTGCTGTTCTCACGCACACTGAGCGGCGATATGTCGGTGAAGACTGGTGCCCGATTGGCCGGTTCCACCGCGATGGAGAATAGCAGTTCGATCGTGTTTTCGTCCGCATCTGTCGCTCTCCATTTATAATCCCTTGCCTCTATTGCAACCGTCGGCGTGCCGCTAATCGTACGCGTCTCTCCATCCAGCACCAGACCGTCAGGCAGTGCTGGCGTGAGCGTATAGCCAATTATACCCGTGCCACCCGTCGCTTCGGGCAATTGGATATCGTCAATCTCTCTCCCGACCGTATAAGTCTGAGCAGACACTGTCGCACCACCAAAGCTCAGTTTCACATCCGCCTTGTTTATCGTCACAGCTATGGTCTGCTCCGCAGTCTGATTCGAACCTGCTGCATCTCGCGCAGTCACAGTAACCGTCGCTGTGCCCTCAGCCACAGGCGTGAGCGTCACCACAGAACCCGACACATCCACCTTTGCAACAGCTTCATCACTCGACACGGCCTCATAGGTCAAAACATCGTTATCAGGATCAGAAAACTTGCCCGATACATCTATTGTCACACCTTCATCACCCACCCGCAGCATCTGCGCTTCAAACCTTCCCACCGCCACTGGCGCGCGGTTGACACTCACGCCAATCCCAAAGAGCGAGAACATATCGGTATAACCACAGACCACATCGTTATCTACGCGCTGCCTCTCAAGCATTTCCCAGGCACTCGCCCCATCATCGTAATGGACAATGACCGGATCAAAAATATCCTCAGGCACAGACAAACAAATCTCCACAGGTGCCCTCAATACATCGCCGATATCAACATCTCGGTTATTAATCCGAGCCTTTAGAGCTATATCAAAGAGTGATGCTCTAACAGGAAGGATAAAGCCTGCAGAGGCAGGTACATCCGGAGCATTGGAAACCGCAACCACGACGCCTTCTGCGAAGACCCCCTCAACCTCCTCCTGCGGGATAGTAGCAGGAAGATCCGCTTGCGTGACGACGATTTTACCCCCTTCACCAGTGACAGGGGACAGATCAATAATCGCATAGCCATCCTGAAACTGCACAAGCTTCGGTTCCTCTTTGGGTGGCGTATAGACTGGTATGCCCGAAACAGGCTCAGACCAGGTACTTGCACCATCAGAATTATAGGCGCGAACTCGAACCTGATATAATTGACCATTTTCCAGGAAGCTGTTTTGATACCGAGGCACATCTATTTTATGATAGTAAACAGACGTATTCGTACGACCATAGATCGTCTTGCGGGTTCCCCAGGGACCCTTCTCTCCCCTGCGAATCTCAGCATGATACCCCCTTACTGGCGGCCTCCCCCGCTCATCTGGCACCGCAGCGTAGTGGACGGTGAGGGACTCGTTGTCCGGAATGACCAGAAAGTTCGACGGTGACGAAGAAGGCGGTTCTTTCAAATCGTTAATTTTGATGATCACCAAAAGACGCGCTGTCCCCCCCTGCCCATCGCTCGCCTCAACAATTACGGAGTAGGTCGTCCGATGTTCATAGTCATACGTGATGCCTTCCTTTGTCTGAAGCTGACCCGTGCCTGCGTCAAAGGCAAAAAGATCTACATCCGTACCACTGAGGTGGTAGGTCACAATATTGCCGTCAGCATCCGTGGCAGAGATGGGATCACCTATCGGTTCACCCCCCGGCGTGTTCTCATCTATAAAGTATGTCACATAAGTCTTGGACGTGAAGACCGGTGCGCGATTCACCCATTTGCCATAGCTCTGGATAAAAATCAAATAATCCTCTACCCCAATCGCACCATCGCCATTCAGGTCGTATTTGACCTCATAATGCTCTTGTCCCACACGAGAGCCAAACCCCTTTTTGAACAGCAAAAGGTCTTGCAAATCCACAAACCCACTCCCGTCAAAATCTGGAGAAGGTGCCCCTGCGATTTGTAACTCTACATGTAAATTCAACATCGCGCTTTCAACTTGCCCACCTCGCCCAAGTTCGGCACGCACCAATAAAATCTCGGTCTGTGAAAAGGCATCTGTTGTGCGAAGATGCAATGTACCAATCAAACCACTGTTGACTGTTGCAGATCCTATAGATGCTATAGTGATCTCTACAAAGCTTGTCTCGTTGTGGGGTAAAATAGTGCTTGTGCTATCGTCTGAGACAGTAGGAGGATTTGTGCCCTCTTCTACACGCACATCGGGATTTGGCAATACATTACCCGCATCAAACCCTTCGTAAACAACCTGATTCATATCGTATTCAAAGCGAACGGAAAGACTACTCGCAGACTGAATATCTGTGCCAAAAATCTGAATAGAAACATCCTGATTGGGGGATACATCGAGAGACTGGACAGCCTGGTCACCTTCGGAACTGTCCAAATCCAGAGAGAGGGAAAAACTATTTGTCTGTGAGGAAAGAGAAAAAGATTGCACCAACAGAGTGGTGAATATAATTGTAAAGATCAAGGCAGCCAATGAGGGCATACGGAATAACAGCTTAAACATAGTGCGCTCCTCAGTTAAAGGCACCCATCAATTCTTTGATTTTATAAAACCAATGATCTGTTTGTATTGCTTTTGTCCATCAAACGAGTAGTTTAAAAAAGCGCGCCTCGAGCTTCCTCGTCTGAAGTCTGACCTTCTCCTTTATGGCATTAAAGATGTGAATGATATAGAGTGCAATTTGCGTGCCAATGTGAATAGACCCAAACAATTATATTCATAAAGTATTATTTTTTAAAAGGATAGAATTATTATTGAAAACAAAAAAGCCAGACTGAATTTTATATTAAGGGACAATACATCGCCCCAGACATAATCAGTCTGGCTCGTATGCTACTTATTATCAAATAGTTATGACTATTAGACGAAATTTCGCCCTTAAGGGCGTTTAAGGCCCAGTCTTTTTATTCTACTGAAAAGGGTAGAAGGCGGTAATCCCAGCAGTGCCGCTGCACCATGAGCACCTTTTACCTGCCAGTTGGTCGCTTTGAGCACTTTCAGGATATAGAGGCGTTCATATTCAGCTAAAGGTACCATTTCGCGGTCTGTAAAAACAGGAGGATTATTGTCTATGAGACCGATATCCTCCAATGCAATTCGAGAACCCTGGCACACGATTACGGCTCGCTGTATCGTATGCTCTAATTCACGCACATTCCCAGGCCAATTGTAGGCTTGTAGCACCTCTATAACCTCTACCGTCAAAGGATCAATTTGCTTGTCCAAATGCGCTGCCATCCGATTCTTAAAAAATTCAGCTAAGTCCGGTATATCCTCCTTGCGCTCGCGCAAGGGAGGCAAATAGAGCGGAAAGACATAGATGCGGTAATAGAGATCCTCGCGAAAAGTACCTGCGCTGACCATCTCCTCGATATTGCGATTCGTCGCTGCCACAATGCGCGTCTGCGCCTTCAGTATTTCGCTACCCCCAACGCGCTCAAACGTGCCCTCTTCCATCAATCGCAACAGCCTGGCCTGCGTTTCCATGGTCATATCGCCGATCTCATCCAAAAAGAGTGTGCCATCTTTGGCCAGTTCTACCTTGCCCAGCCTGCGAGACACTGCGCTGGTAAACGCCCCTTTCTCGTGACCAAAAAGTTCACTATCGATCAATGTTTCAGGTAATGCACCGCAGTTGACCTGAATAAAAGGACCATCACTATGGAGACCCAGCGCGTGTAATGCCCGCGCAGCCAATCCCTTCCCCACCCCCGTCTCGCCTATAATCAACACGGTTATATCAATCGATGCCACTTTTCTGAGCTTTATTAAAAACTGGTTTAGAACCGCGCTATGACCTATAAATTCGTTGCCCTCCTGACTGTTGAGTGCGGCTGTCAGAGCTTCGATATGCGGATCCGGCTCTACTGTGATTTGCACTTGTGCCATCTCTGAGTAATTGAGATCGCGATCTACTGCCCTGACCTGAAATGTGTAGTCGCCCGGCAGCAGGTCTCGATAATAGGCCCGCATCTCCCGAGTCACTGGCTGCCAGTCGAGGTCGTGTCCCTTTAGGCGATAGATGTAGAGCATGTCACCGGGATGGGTGGAAAAACTCATTCCCTTATACTCGAAAATCACATTCTGCTCTGTTGTAGATAGGATGCCTTTCTCGGGATTCTCATAGACCTGATCGGCGATTACTTGAAGTAAGCGAATCCCGGGCGGAACTTGCCGTTGACGGTAGCGTACCATAGCCCCCTTGGCAGTGCCAAACCAGAAGGATCCATCGCGATCTTCGAGTATCTTGTAAACCGGTCCTATATGCGGTGACTTGATGGTCTGGAAATGCTGACCATCGTAGTGAATCACGCCGCTATTTGTGCCAATCCATAAGTGTCCCCGACGATCCTCGAACAAGCAACGGATGTAATTGCTTTGCAGACCGTCTTCGGTGGTAAAGTTGCGAAAAACATTGCCATCAAAGCAACTGAGACCACACTGAGTAGCAACCCACAGGTTTCCTGCGCGGTCTAACAGCAGGTCAGTGACCTGGTGGTCTATCAGCCCATCTTCAACCCCATAAAATTTAAGGCCATCTTTGGGATGCCAGCGGCCAAAGCTCTTGTCAACATCTGAGAAATTTTGGTGAGAAAGATAAAAATAGACCTCGTCATTGCGCCCGGCAATCACAGTGCCGATGCGGTTGAAAGGATCTTGCTTTTTTTCCTCTACAAAAATGGTTTGAAACTGCTCGCCCCGCTGATAAATGATCTTTAATGGACTGGCCAAAAGCGTTTTTTTACCTGTTCCGAGGTCGTTATCCCAATGGCCAAAAAGGAATTGCCCTTCCGAATCCTGAGCAATGGCACTGACACCTCTTCTGTCTAAACCTGCAACGGTACTTATTTTTTTAAGCTTTTGTGCTTCCTGGCGGAACAGGCCATTGCGGCTGCCAAACCACAGGTCCCCGTCGTGATCCTCGTGTATGGCGAAACAGTTGTTGATATTAAAGCCATGCTCGGGGCCTAAAAATGCGAAGTGCTCGCCATCAAAGTGGGCAGCACTTGTGGTCAGGCGTTTGAGAATGGGAGACGTATATCCAATCCATATATCACCTCGCCGGTCTTGCACAATCTGCGAGATCTCACTCTCATCTTTGGAGAGTTCCTCACTGGGATAGAAAACGTTGATACTATGTGCATCGTAAAGCCCAACGCCGCCCCAGGTGGCGAACCAAAACTGATGCTCGCGATCCTGGAACACGGCTTTGACTATGGGATGGGGCAGACCGTCGGCAGGGATAAACCTGCTGAATCCGTCACCATCCTGGTAGATCACTCCTTCTGAAGTGCAAAACCACATTCGGCCTTCGCGGTCGCACTGAATATTGTACAGTCTGGCACCTAAATCTACGCGAACCGAATGGAAGGCACCATCGGCATAGTACCAGAGTCCATCTCGAGGTCCGAGCAGACCAACCCACACCTTGCCAGTATGGTCCTGGCCTAATATGTAGTTACCTCTGGTCGGGGGAAAACCCTCTTCCTCTTCGTAGCGGTGGAAGGATACACCATCGAAGCGGATGAGGTAATTAAAGCCAAACCACAGGTGACCTTCCACATCCTGGGTGATGCCCCAACAATAGTTGTTCCACCGGGGAGAAGGTGGCTGCTGGTAGTGCTGCAGATAGAGCGGAATCAGGTCGTGGAAAGCTGTGCCGTCGTAATATCCCAGAGTACGGGTTCCTCCGCACCATATACGGCCCTGTCGATCTTCGTAGATGCACTGCACGGATCGGTCTGCAATGCCGTCGTCCTCCAAATGGTGGAACGCTGCTCCGTCGTACCAGCAGACCCCATTCATTGTACCGAACCACAACCGTTCCTGACTGTCCTTGTGAATGACAAAAACCCGGTCACCGCAAAGACCGTCCTGTCGAGTAAATGTCTGAAATTCATCCCCGTCAAAGCGGATAGCACTATCGTCCCAGGTAGCGAACCAGAGATAACCCTCGCTGTCTTCGGCGATGTGTTCAATGCGTTGCCCCGGAAGGCCATTGTCCATGGAATAAGTCCGCCAGGTGCCTGTGCAATCAAGTGGATTGATCATAGCAAACAACCTTATGATATGGGAAAAGAAAACCGGATAGGCCCAACTCTGTTCAAGACAGGCTCATTGCTACCTGAGCCAAAATTATATATAAAATATATATCCCAATGTGAATTTATTCAAGTAATTATATTTTTTAAGATATTATTTTTACTTAAGATAAAATTAAAAACCAGACTAAATTTTACACCTCTTGGACGATATATCGTCCAAGAGATAATTAGACTGGTTTTTAATCCCACTTAACGTGCTATATATCGTCTTTAAACGATATATAGCCCTTGTTAATAAAATATTTTGAGCCGTTCATACAACTCCCAGTCGAAATGGAAGTGAACGACAGCAGCCTCAGACCGTCACGACCCCAATCTGTCTCCTCCATTCCGGAGAGCCACGGGTTTTCCACTCACTGGTTTGCCAAATCCCTGTGCAAAAATCAGAAAGTCGCTGAACCCTACCATCCCATTGCCATCCAGATCGTATTTTGCTTCAAAACCCGCATCACCTTCCGACAGACCAAATTTGCCGGTAAAAAGCAAAAAATCCGTGAACCCGACCGCTCCATTCCCATCAAAATCCAGACTTGCGACACTGATGCCTGGCCTGACCAGTTTCACCTCTACGCTCTTGCCATCCTGACAGATAAACGCCACAACCGTCTGATCCTCGCGCTCATCTACAATCTCTACCAGATCATAGGACTGATCCAGAGTCCATTTTCCGCGCACTGTCACCACTACCTTTCGAGGCTCGCTCACCTGATTGACAACCAACGAGCCATCTTGCCGGTGCGGCGTTTGAATCTCCCAACTCCATCCAAAATCCGGATCCGCAGTCGAAAGCAATAACTCATCACCTACCTCGCGGGTCATCACCACACTCGGCAAAGACACAGCCACAACAGGTCCATCCATCGGCCTCGCATCCGTATCAAACAGCGCATAACCCGTCATCTTCATCCCTCGATGATGCACAATATGTGCCTTGCTATCTTGCCGCCAGACATCATATTCGGGTGCATTGGCAAACGCGCGGACCCTATCCGGTAACCTCTGAACCAGCACGACATATTCATAGGACTTGTCCTGAGGTCTGGAACCGTGATCCAGATACGCCAATTCAAAAGCCCCTGTACCCCCGCTATCTCTGCCATAATTCTCAGAAACTTGCACCTCTCGTTGCACCCGCAAGTCGCCCCCATCCGGAATCACATACCCATTGCCCAATGAATCCATCACCCACGTCGTCTGCCCCTTCGTCCCCGAAAACGTATAGGGAATCGCACGCACGCGCTCCCCATTCACCTCTGTAGGACGATCCTGGGATATAGCCGCCTGAAACAGCGGCGTCACAGTCGCATGCCCGCCGTCATCGTTCTCAATACCCGACCCCAGACAAACAAGTACATCATCAAAACAAAACACCGTCTTAACCGCCCGAAAACTCGTATTGTGTTCTGTATCGTGCAACTTCAGTGCAAACACACCGTTTTGTCCCTCTATATTTACCCCACCTACAAAAGTCTCATCCGAAAAATTGCGATGGTCCATCTTCTGGTTGAGCTGCGCATGACTCAGGCGAATCACCGTGGTACCGGGCCACATGCTCCAGTCCCACCCATCTCGAACAATCCCACTCGCCTCGCGGCCAACCGGATCGCCACTGCCATAAATCAGCATTGAACCATAGCTCAAATAACGACCGAGTGGATTTTCGCTACCCGATGATTCAAAATCCCAAACGTACTTGCTCCACCCCTTCATACTCACCATCCAGTCCCCACGCCGATGAATGGACAACGCGCCATAAGGCAACGTCCAGTGCCCAGAAGGCGCAGCAACAGGAAGATGTCCCGCCTCTGCAAAATCCATCATCATCTGCATCGCACCCGGCGTATGCAAATACATAATCCGCGAAGCCACTTGTTCGAACAGGCCTTCTATCAGCAACTGCAAATCCGGTCTCCAAAGCTGCATAAACGTACCCGCCAGTTCTGCATCCACCGAAGGATAACTCAAAGCCATATACATATACGCTGGCAAAAGCCCATCAGCTACCGTTGTATTAAGCGGAAAACGACCACCGATAGCCGTCGAAATATCATACGTATTAGTCATAACTCTGGCCGTCAACAGCGCCTGCTTCAAATTATCGCGCTTATCATCCGCAACAGAAAAAGGCGTATCGCGCAACAAATACACCAGCACAGAAGCCACGTGAAAAGCATTGGGCGCATACGCATTGGCGTAAATACCCCGATGGTGAAAACCCACAAAATCCGGCTTAATCGTATCCAACCACCCCGGCGCAATATCCAGCGCATTATTTAACCAGGCCACATAGCGACGCATATTTGCTACCTTCTCAGGCGTATCGTCCATCATCAAAATACACAACAAGCGATAGATCGCAACCGAACGCAAAAAATCTGCATTCGCACCCGGATCCCAGGTCTGTTCATACAACTCGCCAAACATGCTATACCATCTCAAGCTCGCCAATTCCCGTTCCAGCCGCTCTGTATCCTCCAGAATATCACGCATCAAATACACGGCATGCGCATAGCTCGCAATCCGCAAAAACTCGTGATGAACCGCACCGAGGCCACTGCCTTCGGCCCATCCCTGATCGTGCAGATAATCGAAGAGATCTATCACGCGACCTCTGGCCTCATTATTGCCATTCAACCGATAATCCAGCACCAGACGCAACAAAACATTCTGAAAAACACTCTGAAAATAGGGCGTGTATGGCGATAGGGCCGCAAACAGAGGCTTTCCCAAAATGCGGTCATCCTCCCGTCGAATCTCGTAATCTGTTAGATTGCGATGCCCGCGCCTTATGTATGCTGTAAGTTCATTGAGCCGAATCCTCACTGGCTCCCGCTCGTCATTCTTCACCTCATCGCCGAACATCCAGGCCTCATATCGTTCGGCAATCGTTTGAAAAGCCCGTAATTCTTCATCGGTGATTTGTGAAGGAAGCGAACCCGGTAATGTGTTCAGACTCCATCGATATTCGCGGGTTCGATCTTCTCTTCGTGCATTGACATAAGGAACCTGCGCGTCGGCAGACCGCCTCCAGTCACTCCTTTCCACCAATTCCATTAGATCCAGATAAACAGCCCCCTTATTCGGCGCACGAATATCAAATGCCGTCACCCGCCCATTTCTCGGACCCGTATAAGAATTATTCCGCGCATCCTCTTGCAAATGGATCCACATCGTCCGCCAGCCCGTAAAATTCAAGCCAAACTCAAACTGATAACGCGGATTATTTGCCGCCAATTCAGACTCTGTCCCAAACCCAAACGTCAACACCTCATCGAGAGCCTCCTCGTTGTACACCCACGCCCGAAATCCGTTCAGCGTCCGATTGCGTTGTGTTGCCGGATCCGTGAACACAAGCCGTCCGTTATTTTGCCATGTCCATTTGAGCGATTGCTGCCCCGCCTTATAACGTCTCGTCGAAAGCGAAACCTGACTGCCTGCATCTACCCGATAAATCTCCGACACTTCCTCAAAATCATAGCGCCATGGTGTATTCTGTGCCATCGCCGCATTGACCATGCCTATCATACCCCCTGCAAAAATAATTGCCAATCTATGTAAATTCATCACAAGCCCCTTTGCATTTTTAGGCGCGGAACAACTCGCCCATGCGCCTGCCCAAAAATCGCCCGGCCAAAAACAAACTCACAATTAACAACACCATACCAAAAACACCCATCGCACTGGCCAAATACGCGCCATCTGCCATACGCCCCATAAGTGCGTAAATCGCTTTTGTGATGGGATAATATTCGTCCTTAAGCGCCAAAATCAAACTATCGCTCACCTCGAGCATTGCAAATGCAAAACACAAAATACCACCAGCCACCAGATTGGCTAAAATCAGCGGAAATGTAATTTGAAAAAGCGTGCGCAACCGGGAAGCCCCCAAATTTTGAGCAGCCTCTTCCAGCGTCACACTCGTCTGCTGAAATCCCGCATACGCCGCACGCACCATATAGGGCAACCGTCGCACCGCATAAGCAATAACCAGCAGCGGCACGGGATAGTGCCGCGCATCTAAAAAAGTGCCCGAATACCCCGCCAGATACCCAAAAGCCAGCACCAGACCGGGCAGGGCTAAGGGCAACATCGCCATCGCATCCAAAACGCCCTTATACGGGATGCGGGTGCGCGTCAACAAATACGCAATAGCAATCCCCAGAACAATATCCAGGGTCGTACTCAACACACTCAATATCAAACTCATCTCAATACTGGACAGAGACATCGGATGTTCAAAAACCATCGTATAAAATCGCCCGGTCGTCTCCTGGGGCAACACAGCCATAAACCAGCGCTCGGCAATAGACGTCAAAAACACACTCATATGCGGAATCAGAGCAATACCCGTAAGCGACAACATCGCGGCGTAAATCAACACAGTCATCCCGCGAGAGGCAGGGCGCGACCCCGAACTGATATACCCTCGCGCAATCATCTCATAGCGGCGATTGCCCAGCGTCGCCTTTGACAGATAAAAGAAAAAAACCGTCAACAACAACACAAAGACAACGAGCGCGTAAGCCATCGGATTTTCGTTAATATCCTCAATAGAATTAAAAATCTCGACCGCCACGACCTGCCGATAATTAAAAATAAGCGGCGTCCCCAAATCGGTAAACGCCCAGATAAAAACAATAATCGCCCCGGCAAAATAGCCCGGCAACATCAGCGGAAACGTCACCGTGCGAAAAAGCCGAAACCCGCTGCTACCCATATTGCGCGCCGCCTCTTCCAAACTCGGATCGACATTGGCAAGTGCAGCGGCCACATTGAGATACATAATAGGATAGAGATGCAGCACCTCTAAAATCACCACGCCCACAAAGCCACCGCCACCAAACCAATCTACAGGCTGATCTATAAGTCCCAAATCCAGAAGCAGCAAATTGATGGAGCCAAAACGCGCAAACATCTGCTTCATGCCAATCGCCCCTACAAACGGGGGCAAAACCATCGGCACCAGAATCAAACCATTGAGAAACCCCTTGCCAGCAAAATCGTATCGCACCAGCAAAAACGCCAGAGGCAAACTGAGCAACGTAGTCGCAATAGTCGTAATCATGCCCAGCCGAAAACTATTGAGAATGGATTCTTGATAAACTGGACTCGTCACCATCAATTCGTAAAACGCAAACGTGAACCTGCCATTGACCACAAGCGACTGCACAAAGGCATACCACAGGGGATAAAACAAAAACAAAACAAAAAAAACGATCAACCCCACCAAAAAAACAAGCGTGGGCCAATTGAGGTCAAACCGCCTCATCTCGGTCCTCCGCTTCATCGCGCAACATGACCACCTGCGAAAATCCCAGTCGCACCTCATCGCCGGGTTGTACGTGCTGCGGGATCGCGCCGTACTGAATCAGTTTGATCTGATCACCGCTCGCCAATTCAACAAAAAATTGCTCGACCTCTCCCAGATAAATCGCACGCCGCACGTGCCCAAAAATGACATTATCTGTCGCCCCAACTTCATCCGAAAGAAAATCCATCGCCTCGGGTCGAATCGCGCACAACACCCGATCCCCCAACTGAATACCCTCATATCCCGCCTGCCCGCGAATATCTCCCACATCTGTTGTAGCAACCACCTCATCGGATTCCACAGATTTTATCTCCCCGGAAATCAAATTGATCTCGCCAATAAAATCCGCGACAAATCGCGTGATCGGTTGTCTGTAAACCTCCCGCGGCGTGCCGATTTGCGCCACCTTGCCCATTTGCATAACCGCAATGCGCGCCCCCATTGCCAGCGCTTCTTTTTGATCGTGTGTCACATAAATCATCGTAACATCCAACGTGCGCTGCAAATCCTGTAGCTGCTCGCGCATTTCCAATCGCAATCGCGCATCCAGATTGGAAAGCGGTTCGTCCAACAACACAACACCCGGTTCTATGACCAGCGCCCGCGCCAGTGCCACGCGCTGTTGCTGCCCCCCCGAAAGCTGATTGGGCGACCGCTCGGCATAACCACTCATCTGAACCATTTCCAGAGCGCGCTTCACTTTTTGGTCGCGCTCGTGTTGCGGCATATTGCGCATCGTAAGGCCGTATTCCACATTTTTCCAAACCGTCATGTGAGGCCACAACGCATAATTCTGAAACACCATGCCCGTATTGCGCTCGTGCGGAGGCACAGCAGTCACATCGCGCTCGTCAAAAAACACCCGACCACTCTCGGGCTGATCAAAACCCGCCAAAATGCGCAACAATGTGGTTTTGCCGCAACCAGAGGGACCCAATAAAAAAAAGAACTCCCCCGCTTCAACTTCCAAATTGATGCGATCCAATGCCAGAACATTGTCAAAACGCCTGGTCACATTTTCCAGCTTAATCCCAAACATGTCGCACCCTTTTTAGTTCCTGCGCAAACGCCACAAATAAGCCACCACACAACCGGCAATACCCATAGGGAAAAACAGAGTAATCGCATTGGTGACACGCACAGACAAAGGCAAATCGCGAGCACCGTATTTGTCGCGCACAAAATCCGTCCAATCAGCCATCGTGCGATTGCGCGCCTCGGCATCTCCCCATAATTGTTCCAACTTCACTGCTTCGGCCTCTGAAATGGGAACAGATGATAGCGCCTTGCGTTCTTCTTCTGACACGCCATCTGTCATCGCGTCCTTCCATGCTACTTGCAATGCCCGCTGTGAGTCAATGACCATCACGCCGATCAAATCGTTCAACACGCGCCAGCGCCCGCCGCCCAATTCGGCATCGTATATCAAATCGGAACGCCATTCAAAGGGATTTAACGTCACCGCAGCATCACTCTGATAGCGCGTGTATAGATCGGGCAATACGGTAAATCGATTCAACTGCTTCGCGACAGGACCGCCCGGCACGCCCTTTTTTAAAAACCAGAGCTTTTGCCCCGCATCGGACATCACAAACTCCAAAAATACCTGTGCCACCTCCAGGTTTGGCGCACCCTTTAATATGGCGATACCATCGGGATTGACAATGGTCAAATTGTCGGGCATCACAAAGCCCACGTATTCATCGCCCACTTCTGCAACTTGTGCCCATGCATAAAAGTCTATGGATAAACCATAAGCCACTTCGCCCACGGCAACTTCTTTGGGGGCATAAGAACCACCTTGTCCAAAATTTCGCACATTGGCCCCCATTGTAGTAATCACTTCCCATCCTTTTTCCCAGCCATAAGCCTGCAAAATTAATTCATAAGCCATGTGAACGCTGCCACTCTTGCGCGGATCACCCGAACCAACCCACGAGAACAATTCCGGCGCGCCCAAATCTGCCCAGGTTTGGGGGATGGGCAAATTCAAAATTTCAAGCACGCGACGATTATACACAATGCCAAAACCAGACAGCGTTGCGCCATACCATCGATAGGCCGAATCGTAAAGCGGGACCCCCCCAATCTGCGCTGGCAATCGATTGAGCGCGGCATCGGACAACCGATAGGGTTGACACAGCCCAAGCTCAGACAAATCCACATAAGGCGTGGTGCCCCCGCCAAAAAAGATATCGATACCAATGCCCTCTGGCGACCGTCCAAATTCCGATTTGATATAACGCAAAATCGCACTCGTGCCCGCACCGATATCGAGCCATTCTACCCGCACATCTCGTCCTGCGGTCTTTTGATAAAAAGCCACAAAAGCCGACTCAAACTCGTTTTGGATCTCATCTGAATGTGGCGACATCAGCACCAATTGATCGGCGTCACATGGCAAAATTAGCAACCCGATAAGAACAAAACAAAAAATGGCATTGCAATATTTCATAACCGTTGGCTCCTCATAATTTTAGCGTAAAAGTATATAGTATGCCCCATCCGGTGTGTCAACGCCTTTTTGGTCAAAAAAATAAAAAGCACCCCAATTATCTAAGGGTGCTTTAACCTGAATTTTGTCTTCCCTGCTTATCTTTAAAACCGAATTTTCCTCTGGTAATGAGATAAACAGCTAATTAGACGTTTCAATACGCCCAATCCGGTTCCCGGTTGAATCGACGATCCAGACAATACCTCTGGGATCGACGCGCAAGTTTTTGACCTCAACATCATCATCGGAAATCTCATAGAGCGTAAACGTTGTATCTTGCAAACTAAAACTGGTCAGCCATCCCGACGATTGTCCACCGACCCACACGCGATCATTCGAATCGACCTGCAAAGCATAAGGAGATTCCATCTCTTCGGGAAATCGGAAATAGCGCGTTTGCCTGGTGACAAAATCAAACATGCCCAGCCTTGTCGAATCCGTATCCGTAAACCACACCTTACCCACTGAATCCAATCCCATTTGTCCAATTATAAGACTATCATTTGAAACCGAAAAGGTCGTAATCTCTTCGGTTTCGGGATTGAGCGTACCCAACAGACTTTGCTCGCGATCGACGAACCAGACCTGCCCACTGTCATCTATCTGAAGCGAACCGAGCGCGACATCTTGTTCTCCAATTGAAAATTCTTCTATTGTCTCGGCGACGGGATCCAACCGGGCAATGCGATCTGCCGCACTCTCGATAAACCAGAGCTTCCACTGATCGTCAAATTTCAAACTCATTGGCCGACTGCCCGGAGTCGGAACAGTGAACTCCTGGATATCATCGGAAAAGGGGTCCAGCATGCCAATTCGGTTGGCGGCAATCTCTGTAAACCAGACGTGCCCCTGGCTATCGAGGGCAATACTGTGTGGTTGCGCACCCGGCGTGGTTAAAGAAAATCGGAGAATCATATCCGTGCGCGGCTCTAATCGACCAATCGCATTGGCCCCCATCTCCGTAAACCATATATATCCCCGCGGGTCAATCGCCAGATCATTTGGCCGGCTATTCGACGTCAAAAGCTCAAAAAATTCGACCTGAGCAGAGGCCTCACGCTCCTCGGCATCCTCGGTAATCGGCAAGACGGGTTCAGTGTTATCGCCCTGATTGTAAGCACTGGCGAAAATGATAAGATCTTTGATATCAATCACGCCATCCGGGTGCAAATCATACTGCGCTTGATTTGAGCCAAATGCCTCGGTCAATGCCAAAAGATCTTGCAGATCAACGACACCGTTATCGTCAAAATCAATATCGATGTCTGATTGCGCGTATCCCGAAAGGGGAAAAAGCACGACCAGCATCATAAAAACAACTTTTCGATACATTGCAGCCCCCGCAACAGTACCCATAATGGCTCCCTGTACCATGTGTACTGTCGGAATATGGCTTGATGCGATGTGGTAGCTCTTCGTGTGTACATAACCCGCGCTTATAAAGAGCCACCAACAATTAAATACTCTCCCAAAAAACATATCTATAACAATACGCGCGATCTGTCAAGCACTTTCTACAATTTCAAGTGGTGCAAATGCGTTATTATACAATATATAGCCACTTTTTACATCTCTCTCAGCAGATTGACAGTCGTCGTTTTAATCATTTCTTCACACTCCGCACCTATCATTAATGTTCCATAATACTTAAAAGCTTGTTCGACTTCATATCCACCAACAGGATAGGCATCGGCAGTCGGAACATACCCAATACACCCATTGGTATATCCCAGTGCGACAGTTCTATCAAAAGGAGAAGCATCATCTAAAAACAACTGGTAATCGACAAACATCTCTCCCGGATACCCCACCACTGCCAAATTGCCAATATGCATGGTCTGAATCTCAAACGACTCCGTTGGACTTCCACCTCTTCTCGCAGCCTGCACATAATCTTTTGCCCACCCGACCATCCCCTCGAATTGTTGGCGCCGTCGGTAGCGCGTTATATTTTTGTCCCCTCGTACGCGTTGCAAATTCGCTGTGGCATCTGCAAGTGCTCTCTCTGCCTCATCGACATCGGGTACCATAAGAGGCAATTCGACAACCCGATTATTCACCGCCAACTCATCATTCTCCAGCCTCTCGGCATATAACGCAGCCGTCACGGTTGCCGCGCCCAGGCGCGTGCCCAACAACTCGCACCCCTCAAACTTCCCGTCCTTTGGCGCACAGTTAATATCCCCACAACAACCCTGCAAAAACAGAGGCATTGCCAAATTATCCCGCACAAATTGCGCGGCAAATCCCGGAAACTCTGCACTGATCGACAGCGCATTCAAATTCACGGGATGCGCCGCAGTCGCAAATACAACAGCCACAGGTACACCGCCTGCTGTATCCACGCGTACCACATCAACCCAGGGTGCTTCGGGACCTCTGGGATGATGCCCCAGCACAATGCGTCCATCGCGCATCTCTCTGCGGTTATGCGCAATACGCACGGGCGCTCGCCCTTGAGAAAGCGATGCGGGTATTGCCCCTTCTACCGCCATTTTAATTGCCCCAACAATCTTGCGGCACAACACATCTTCATAAGCTGCATCGCGGTCGCCCATACATCGGAAAGCCATCACCGAGGGTCCCGAATGGGAATGAGACCCATTGAGCAAAACATGTCCCCCGGGAATCCCGACTGACTGTTCAATTATATCCCGGATTCGATTGACCAGATCCGGCGCAAAACTGATCACATCGGCCCCCACAATTGCGACCTGCGTTTTGCCGTCATCCAGCACCAGTGCCCTGGCGTACAACTCGTCGTGTATCGCCTCAGATGGCCCTTCGCGCCCGGCAAATCCACACATCGAAATCCCCACTGGCGGCGTGATATTCACCTCTGAAATCCCTGCTTTTATCATGGTCCTATCCTCTCAGTTTAGCTGTCAGTCCACAGTCCCCATTCCCCAGCCTCTTTTTGCCTCTCGCCTTTCATCTGCGTTCATCTGTGTTCATCTGTAGTTGCTTTTTGCCTCTTTCTAAAACGCCCCCGTCCTCGACTCGTATTTTGTCGGCTTACCCAGCGTGCGTCCATCGTTCATAACCCAGTGTGCAACGCACGAGACAATTTCTTCAACTGGAACCCGCGGCGCTCCCATCTCCTCAAACAGCACCCCAGCATCGCCCAACAGCGCCGTCTCGCGCTCTTCTCCTTCAAACACGGGATCAATACCGATATGCTCACCCAGTTGCAAAGCCAAATCGCGCACCGACAACACATCCCTACCCGTCATATTCACCACCCGTGCGGGACATGCACAAAGCGGAAACATCTGCGCCAAATACGCATTCGCATCGCCCTGCCAGATCTGGTTGACATGACCCATAGACAGATCAATAGGTATCTCGGACTTTATTTTTTCGGCAATATCCAAAACAATGCCATAGCGCAACTCAGTCGCGTAAAACAAACGCACAATTGCCAGAGGTGTTTGATTCTCTTTACAATAAAACTCGGCAAGCCGTTCACCACCCAGCCTGGACATGGCGTATTCGCCAATCGGATTGACAGCAGCATCCTCCTGGGCACCCGAACCCGTCACCGACGCAAATTCGTAAACATTCCCAGAAGATACATAAACAATGCGCGAATTTGGAAACTGTTGCATAACTTTTGCGGGCAATACCGCATTCATCGCCCAGGTCAACGGCTCATTGCCCGTTGCCCCAAACTTGTGCCCGGCCATCAAATACAGATACGGCACGCGAGGCAACCGCGCCAGACCCTCATCGTCCAGCAAATCGCACTTGATCGTCGCAATACCCCGCGCTTCCAGATCATCGCGATCCAACGGATTGGAAAACCGCGACACGCCAATCACCTCATCTGCGCCAGCGCGCAACAGCAACTCTGCCAAAGTCGGTCCCATCTTTCCCGCGATACCCAAAATCATCACGGGACCATCTAACTTTAACACCGCCTCGACAACCTCGGGCGATGGGGTTGTCATCTGATCGATCAATTCTTCTTCTGTTTTAATCACCATTGTCATTCTCTCCATTCTATTCTCTTGACTTCTATGCCATCAGATAATAGGTTTGGGCCACAATCATAATTAAACTTCAAGGCACAATAAATTTATGACCTTTATCAAACAAATCTACGACCTGCTCGAAGGTCGCCGTCTCTTTATGGCCTGCTGCATCGCCTGTGGACTTATCTTTGCGGCGGCCAATCTTATCCCACCATTGCTCATTCGCAAACTCATCCAGTGGCTCACCGAAGCAAAACCCGCAGGGGACCTCATAGAAATCAGCCTCTTACTCCTTGGGATTTACCTGCTTCGCGGTGTCTCCCGTTATGGTTATGGCTTCTTTTCCCACGTTACCGCCTATCGCGTGATGCACGCACTTATGACGCGCGTGTACAAGCACCTGCAAAACCTATCCCACAGCTTTTTCAATCGCCAGCGCACCGGCAATCTCATGGCCCGCTCCATCAACGACATCGAAGCCATCGAAGACTTTATTGCACACGGCATACCCGAAACCGCACTCGCCACGGTTATCCCCATATCCATGGTCGCCGTGCTCTTTTACCTCAACCCAGAACTCGCCCTCATCGCCATATTGCCCATTCCGCTCACGGCATTTCTCGTATATCGCTATGTATCCAAAGTGCGCACCATGTGGCATGCAGTGCGCGAGCGTCTCTCTGAACTCGCCGCCCTCGTGCAAGATAACATGTCGGGCATTGCCGTCATCAAATCATTTGCCCGCGAGCGGGAATGCGCCCGCCAGGTGACCCACCGCAGCGCCACCTTTCACGACCGCTTGATAAAAGCCAACACAGTCTCGCTCCTGCCTGCTGGCATCATCGAAGCCACAGGCGGATTGGGCATTGTACTCGTCATCTGGAGCGGTGGCAACATGGCCCTCAATGACAGCATCTCGGTAGCCGATCTATTCGTCTTTATTGTCTATATGGGCCACATCTACCAGCCTTTTTTGCAACTGGCATCTTTTAACGATGTATTGCAAAGAGCCGCCGCCAGCACAGAACGCGTTTTTCAACTCCTCGCCATCCGTCCGGAAATTACCGACGCGCCCGGTGTCACCGTGCCCAAAATCATCACCTATGATATCGACATTGACGCGCTCACATTTGGCTATGATCCCAACACACCCGTCTTGCACGACATCGACCTGTACATTGGCGAAGGAGATATCCTCGCACTCGTCGGACCTACGGGAGCGGGCAAATCAACCCTCGCCAACCTCTTGCCCCGATTTTATGACCCCCAGCAAGGCGCGATTCGCATTGGCGGATATGACCTGCGCGATCTGCCCCTCTCTTTTGTGCGCCAAAACATCGCCTCAGTCCTTCAAGACGTCTTCTTATTTCACGGCACAGTATATGAAAATCTGGTCTTCGGTCATCCAGATGCAACCGAACACACAGTGCGAGAAGCCGCACAAGCAGCCAATGCCCATGCCTTTATCCGCGACCTGCCCAAAGGATATGACACCGTGGTTGGAGAACGCGGCGTGCGCTTATCCGGCGGTGAAAAACAACGCCTCTCCATTGCCCGGGCACTGCTTAAGGACGCCCCCATCCTCATCCTCGATGAAGCCACATCCTCTGTTGACGTTGAAACCGAGGCTCTCATCCAGGAAGCCCTTTATCGCCTCACGCAAAACCGCACCACCCTCGTCATTGCCCACCGCCTATCCACCGTGCGCCGGTCACCCACCATTGCTGTACTCGACGAAGGCCGCGTAGTCGAAACGGGCAACCACCGTTCCCTCATCGACCGCGGTGGACTCTATGCGCGCATGGTTCGGGCGCAAGACCTCACGCGCAATGGAAAAATACTATCGCGCATTGCAACCCGCGAGCCGCAGGTCGCGGATTGACTCTGCCTCTCGCGTCCCTACTCTAATTGCGCCCAATCGGGCATCACCCCGAGTTCAATACCCAGCACAACGCGACCAACAACAGCAATCGCAGCAGTAATCATCACAGCCCCAACCAAATTCAACCACACGCCCACACGCGCCATATCGCGCATAGAAATTCTATCTGTGCCAAACACAATTGCATTGGGTGGCGTAGCTACCGGCAACATAAACGCACAAGAACACGACAACGTGGCTGGAATCATCAGCAACAATGGATTGAGACCCACAGCCACAGATAACGCCGCCAAAACCGGAAGAAACATCTCTGCCGTTGCCGTATTGGAAGTCAACTCAGTCAAAAAGGTCATCATCACACACAAACCACCGACCAAAAATAGAGGATGTAAGCTACCCATACCCTCCAGTTGCTGCGCGCACCAGAGCGACAACCCCGACTCCTTAAACCCACTTGCCAGCGCAAAACCACCGCCAATCAGCAACACAATATGCCAGGGCACATTGCCAGCCGTTTGCCAATCCATCACCCTAGATTTCGCGCCATCTCGCGCGGGCACGACAAACAAAATCAGAGCCATTGCCATAGCAACCGACCCATCGGTTATCAATCCGCCAGATTCAAAAAACTGAGACCAGCCCGGCAACGTCCAATCGCCAATTTGAATGGGGCGTCTCGACAACCACAACAGTGCCAACAACACAAAATCGGCCAGCACGACCTTCTCGGCAAATGACATTGGTCCCAACTCGACATATTGCGCACGCACCGCACTCATATCAATATCATCGCCTCGCCCGCGAATGCCAAAAACGAGACAAAGCGCACCCCACGCACAAACGAGCATCACGCATGCCAGAGGCAGAGCAAAAGCAAACCACGTCGCAAACGAAATCTCGGGAACCTCTGAAAAATGAATCGATAGAATCCTCACAAAAGACAAATTGGTCGGCGTGCCCACAAGCGTTGCACTTCCGCCAATCGAAGCCGCATAAGCCACCCCCAAAAATACGGCTGTGCCAAAAGAACTATTTGCCACACCCTGCTCTTCCATCCTGACCACAATTGCAAGCGCAATAGGCACCATCATCATCGTTGTAGCCGTATTGGAAATCCACATAGACAAAAACGCCGTTACCAGCATAAAACCCGTCAGGATACACCGGGGACACCCCCCAAAAAGGAGCAGCAAGCGCAGGGCAATTCGCCGGTGTAAATTCCAGCGCTGCATGGACAGTGCCACCATAAAACCACCGACAAACAAAAAGATAATGTGATTCAAATAAAGCGGCGCAACCTCTTGCCCGCTCATAATACCCAGCAGGGGAAACAACACCACGGGCAACAGAGCCGTCGCCGCCAGAGGCACGGCCTCTGTCATCCACCAAATCGCCATCCAGCAGGCCACACCTGCCGTATGTGTCACCTCGGGATGTCCCGGCTTGAGATCTCCAAAAACCGTGACCCCCAGCCCAATTATCGGACCGAGCCACAGCCCCCAGCGTTCTATTTTTTTGTTTAGCATGTATTCTCCATGGTCACATCTTTTAGAGATTCAACAATATATACCATAAAACAAAAAGTTAAAACTTGTTTGAGCCAACAAAAAATCACACCATTCGGGAACCTTTCCAGCCCTTAAAAGTAAAATAATATGCGACAAAGCGTGTCGCAAAAATATCGGCGTTGACTCCTATACCCCGGCTGAGTCAACGCCGTTACTCTTTCTTGGAACTCTTTTCTGTACAAATGCGTCTAATCCGGTACCATGCAACATCCCTTGAGGCGTTGGTTATACCCTCCCAACCGGCGCCTCTTTTTTATTTATAAAATAAAAAAGCCTTTGAGGGCTCCCTCCCGACACCCTCAAAGGCTTTGTAATTCTGCTACAAAAGCAAAATAAATTCCAAAAATAACCCTGTCAATAAAAAAGCGGGCTGCCAACAGCACTCTATTTATCGGGAGGGAGGAAATAAACAGAAATGCTGAGGCAACCCGCGGCATATAAAACATAGCCAACTTCAAAAACAACGTCAAGAGTCTAAAAGAAAATTATTACTCAAGCAGAGTCTGAATATCAAAAACCGTTGTCCTGCCCATGATATCCCCCCGCCTCAATGCGTCCTTAATGCTGTCGGCATTCCCATAAATAAACATCAGCAGTGGCAATTTGTTCTGACCTTTTAGCATCCTTTTGAAAACGCGGCGAATATCCTCTTCTGTCACCCCATCAATAGCCGATTCGTATTCCGCCAGAGAAAGAACAGGCACCCCATCTCGGTCATAGCGCACCTGCTGGCTGAGCCTGGTCTGCGGACCGAGTTGCAAATGATACGCCCGCTTGAGCCTTTCGCGTCCTTTCTCCACTTGCGCCCAAAAATCTGGCTCAGACAAACACTGGTGAATCAATCGAAACATCTCGGGAACAAGCTTAGAGGTATGAGCATCTCGAGGATTAGCCGAAAAGCGTATTATTGGCGGCGACACCCATTCCCTAATACTCACGCCTGCCGAATAACACCAGCCCTTTTGTTCACGCAGCCGAATGAACAAAAGGCGGTTCAATGCATTGACCAGAATCGTTTGTGCAAACCAATCCTCATTTGTGCGGGGCAAGCCATTGGTTATCCAATGGCAATTATCAGTCAAATGGGAAGACGGAGAAATGATAGCACGTATACCCGTAATTTCTTTGCGTTTTGGCCGGGGATGTGGCGAAAAACCATCTCGAGGTCGGTTGTGCGTTATCACGCGTAAACTGCGATCAATCTCCGATTCACTGAGATCGGAAATCACATAGAAAAAAAGCACCTTTGCACGCAAAGTCTTATCCCAAAATTTTTGCAAGTCTTGCACAGTCAGATTTTCAAGTGCTGTGCGCGTGCCCCTCCGCCGGTCTTTATTGTATTTGTACAGGTGATAGCGAAAAAGCTCTGTCGTCTCGCGGTCATCGATATAATCCTCAAAATCGTCTATGATTCGCGCCCGTTCCCTGTTCAGCAGTTCTTCAGAAAATTTGAGATCTTCCATCATCGCTTTCAGATGTCTCAAAGCCGCCTCAAAATTTTCACTAAACACGGTCATGCCAACGGTGACATATCGGTCAGAAATATTGAACCAGAACTCTGCGCCAAGTCGATCCATTTCTTTTTTATCTTCCTCGTGTAATGCCAAATCACTCAGCCGTAGAAACGCAAAGGACAAACCGTGCGTCTCTACTGTCTCCTGCCGATAGCCTCCGGTATAATACGTCATCCAAAGTCGCGTTTGCGATACGCGCGTATCCTGCACGTAATATATCTTGTGATTGGGGATTTCTGCATCTGCCGCCGAAATATTGCAAAGGACTACAAATAACCCGACAGCAAATGCTCGCCGTCGCCAGTACCAGCATCCTCCCAGTCCCACGAGAACCCACACAACACCCACATAAAGCCACACGCGCCGCGATGGGGGTCGCTTTGGTGATGTGTACAGAACAAAGGTGTGGGGCGGCTGGTCTAAAAGATATTGCTTCGCCACCCGTTTGATATCCGCCACAGTAACACCATCGAGATTTTGTATCCATTTGAGATCATAAGCAGGATCATTGGTGCGAATAAATCCAGAAGACATCGCATTTGCCAGACGGGACTGACTGGTTATCGTGCGATATAAACTCTTACGCGCTTCGTTTTTCGCCAGCAAGAGGTGCTCCTCAGAAAAAGAATCGACAGCCGTTTGAATAATTTGTGGCATTGCCCTAACGTCATAACCCGCACCCGAAGGTAATTCGACGATATAATAATACAGTGCTTTATCGCGCAGAGAGAGAAAATAGGAGTTTATCCCAAGAACCTTTCCCGAACCGATTAGTCTTTGACGCGCAAGAGAATATTCACCTTCAAAAAGAGCTTGATCAAACAAATACAAAGGATAAGAGTCGGGATGCATACCTGTCGGAATACGCCAAACGCCCCAAACAGAAGTATGCAACCCACTTGTAGATTGCAGGGAATCCTGGGGTACAGACGCGACATCCAGCGTATCAACATCATCGTGAATAAACCCCTCGTCCTCCGGAATCCCTCCAAAATTTTGAACCACAACGGGCAAAATATCAGCCCCTTTCACATCTCCAACAATTACAAGACATGCATTATTCGGCACGTAATAACGCTTGTGAAATGCGGTCGCTTGCTCCAGAGTAAAAGTTTTAATCGTATCTTGGTGACCCAAAATATCGTACCGATAGGGATGTCCTGCAAACATGCGGGCATATAATTTTCTATAAAGAAGCCGACGCGCACTATTGGCGCTGCGTGCCCATTCACCCAGAACCACCTCTTTTTCGAGATCGAATGCTTCCCGCGGAACGTCAAACTGTGTCATAATCTGTGCAAAATAGGCGATCAGCGTATCCAGCTGCGCTTTGGGAATCGTCGCGTAGTATTTCGTACCGTCTCTCGATGTGCTGGCATTGGCGTGTGGCGCGCCCAAAAGATGGAGCGATTCTAAAAATGACCGATCCAGCGCGAGATGCTCGACCAGATGCGCCATGCCCTGCCGACCGGGTGCCTCGTGAGAAGACCCCACGCGATAGGCAATTTGACACGTCACAACGGGGCGGGTATCGTCCTCCACAATCGCAACCTGAAGACCATTGGTAAGGCGATAATGCTGGAGAGAAAGCGACCCTGCAAGCGAAACATCGGCGACCTTTTGATATGCCGGCGAACTTGCCAGCACCTGAAGCGGCAAAAGACAAAGTAGAAGAAAAAAATATCTGGAATGCATAAAAAAAGTCCTCGTAGTCAGCTAAAAACCTCCTGGATTGCGGCTTTAATCATGCCGCGATGACAATCACTTATTAATATCAAATTTTTCCAACGTGTGCAACATACAAAAAGCCTCTGGCACTAAAAAAAACACGTGCATCACGGGAATTGCGGACGATCCGTTATTGCTTTCAATACTACCGCTTGACAGAGAGTGAAATAGCTCTATATTTTTTGAAAAAAATTTCACACACGTTATACTTTCTGCGCGTGTCGTGAACCGGCGAATAGTGGGGACGGGAAGGGGTAATTTAACTTGAACTATCAAAGCCTATACTGGGATACCTTAGTACAACTTAGGGCTAATGTTTATTATTTACAAGCCTATCAGATACACTTAGAAGCTGTTTTAAAATTAATACCTGATGTTACGCATGTCAGGCGTTTTGTCATGCTGAGCGTAGCCGAAGCATCTTTTCCACCTGAGTTGGTAAGAGATGAACTGGCCTGAGAGGCGGCCAGTTGTACCCCGCTCCTTCGACTCCGCTGCGCTCCGCTCAGAATGACAGGGCAATAGAGCATAGCCAAGAAGGGGCAAAATGAGTTTTAAAACAGTCTCTTAGAAAAATGGGATAACCGGATACAGATATTTTTGGCTGTCACCTCCAGTTCGAGCATTGGTGGATGGGTTATTTGGAATGAGTATGGCATAATTTGGGGGTTCCTAATTGCTGTCTCACAAGTGATCAATGCCATCAAGGGATTTTTGCCATTTCAGAAACGTGCTAAGCAGACCGGAAGCCTTAATACTCTTTCAAAAAAATTTGTTGATATATTTTTTCGATAGACTGGATTGCGGCTAACACCCTGCCGCAATGACAGCTCTAAAATCCTTGTTTTTCTGACTGCTGAGCACTGATTGCTTGTTTTCTTCGCCATTATTTTAAAGTCACACATGACGTCTTGATGTATTAATTTTGACAAAAAACGGCCTTGAGTGATCAACGACTCAAGGCCGTTTGCGCGTACTCGAGGCGGATTGATCAGTCCTGGCTTTTCCGTTGCTTTTCTCGCACAAACTGATAATTTAACACATCGCCTCTGAAACCACATTCGAAAGGTCCTCTTATGTTCTTCCTGGCAAACCTGCTCAAAATTTATGGCTACATCATCATTGCGCGAGCACTCATCTCGTGGATAAATCCCAATCCATACAACCCACTCATCAAAATAATATGCGCCATCACAGATCCGGTGCTCGTACCCATTCGCCGTCTATTGCCGGACCTGGGCGGGCTGGACATATCGCCCTTTATCGCCATCGTCATTATCTGGTTCATCATATCCCTGATTTAGTCCCCTCTCCCATAAAAGGGCATAATTTGAGTTCAGAACGACAATCTCCCACATCTCGCATCCTCATTCCCATCTTGCTAACCGGCCTATCTGGCCTGCCTCCCCTGTCCATTGACATGTTTTTGCCCTCAATGCCCGCAATGGTTGAGGAGTTTCAAACCCATCCCACCCACATCCAGCCCGCCGTCACCTTCTTCTTAATAGCACTGGGCACGGCACAACTCGTCTTTGGCCCACTCTCTGACAGATATGGCCGTCGCTCCATATTGCTCATCGGCCTATCCTGTTACGCGCTCGCGGGCCTGGGTTGCCTATTTGCACCCACAGTGGGCGCGCTCATCTTAGCCCGTGTATTGCAGGGATTTGCCGGAGGCAGTGGTCCTTCTGTAAGCCGCGCTGTAGTACGCGACATATACGGCGAAATCCACGCCGCCAGAATAATGTCCTACATGGCCACAGCCATTGCTCTCGCCCCCATTCTCGCACCTATAATAGGTGGATTTTTGCAAGCCCATTTCGGATGGCAAGCCGTCTTTGTCGTACTCAGTGCGCTGGGCGGCCTGTTCTTTTTCGGCTACCTATGGGCAGTACCCGAAACCAATAACATGATAGACCCCACAGCCCTGAATCCAACGCGCATGATAGCCAATTACCGCGACCTCCTGAGCAGCCGCCAGTACCTCGGATATACCCTTATGGTCGCCATCTTATTTTGGGGCATGTTTGCCTTTATCACAAACTCATCTTTTGTACTCATCACCGAGTTGGGCGTCTCTCCCCAACTCTACGGCCTCTGTTTTGGATCGGTCGCCGTGGGACTCATGATCGGCGCATTTTTATCTGGCCGTCTCAACAATCGCCTCGGTAGCGCACGCATCATTCAAATTGGCAGCCTGATCGCAGCGGGCGCGGGCCTGCTCCTGCTGGGACTCAAACTCGCAGGCGTATTTTCGGTCATCAGCATCATCGCCCCAATGTGTTTGTTCACCATGGGCGGTGGTATGGTGCGCCCCCAGGCAATGGCTGGCGCAATCGTACCCTATCCGGAAAAAGCCGGACTTGCTTCTGCGCTCATGGGATTTATACAAATGAGTACCGCGGGATTATTTGTCACCCTCTTCAGTCAGTTCTACAGCGCCTCATCCATCTCCATGGTCACAGCCATTGCCATTTCAGGCATCCTTGCCCTGCTCGTGCGCCGTACCCTATTGCCTTATGGAGCCGCATCATGATCCTCGCCATTGACATCGGCGGTTCCCAATTTGGTCTTGCCCTCGCCTCGCCCAACGGCCGCGTCATCAAACACATCCAGCACCAAACAAACGACCACGCCGACAAAAGAATTGACCGCATCCTCGCCGAAAGTAAAACCCTGATCTCACAATCACCCGTATTGGCCTGCGGCATTGGATTTGGCGGTCCCGTCAACTTCGACACACAGCGCATCGTCAACTCCACCCACGTCGCCGGATGGGACGATTGCCCACTGCCAAAAATGGTCGAACAACACCTCGGCGTACCCGCAATAATCGACAACGATGCCAACGTGGGCGCACTGGGAGAATTTACCTTTGGCGCGGGAAAAAACAGTCGCCACATCATCTACTACACCGTCAGCACCGGCATTGGCGGGGGCATTATCATCAACGGCGAAATTTACCGCGGTGGCAACGGATATGCTGGCGAACTCGGCCATGTGCCCATCTTGCGCGACGGACCCCAATGCGACTGCGGCAACCGCGGCTGCCTCGAAGCCCTCTGTTCGGGCACTGCCATCGCCAGGCGCGCAACAGCAGCAGTGCAAAAACATCCGCGCAAAGGCATCGCAATCGCGCGAGTCGCAAACAACAACCCCATCACAGCCAAAACCCTTTTTGACACCGCGCGTTCTGGAGACCCTTATGCCAGAGCACTCGTCGATGAAATCTGCACCGACCTCGGACAGGGTCTGGCAATAGCCATAAACGCATTCGCCCCCGACGTCATCGTCATCGGAGGCGGCGTCTCAAACGCCGGGCGCGTTCTTTTTCAACCGCTACGACGAGAAACCCGTCGATTCCTCATGCCGGTTCACCGTCCACACCTCAAAATCGCCCCCGCCAAACTCAAAAACCGCTCTGTACTTCTCGGCGCAGTCGCGCTGGCAAGGGAATTAAGAATTGAGAATTAAAAATTAAAAATAGGGAGTAAAGCGGGCTGCATGTAGAGCACAACGTCAGTACCGATGATGGAGACTGATGAGTTGGGTGGTGTACTCTCCTTTTCCGTCTCACGTCTCACCGCCTTTAACCACTGACCGTTTTTTTATCTTGAAATTCAGACATTTTTGAAGTTCATTACTGGCACTACTGCATCGTGGCGTAAGTCTTGCGACATATAGAAGTGAACATCAAAACCTTCTGGATTGCGGCTTAAACCATGCCGCAATGACAACCGCAAGTCAAATTGATATGACCAGTTTCTTTTGCCGAGATGCACTACGCACTTGTGAACTGCTACGCAGTTATGCACCGCTTCTAATTTTTAATTTCTAATTCTTAATGAACTGGTCTGGACTGCGACCAGTTGTACACCGCTCCCTAATTCTTAAAAAGGAGAACACCATGCCCCAAATGACCGGCGGCCGATTCATCGCTGAAACCTTCAAAGGATATGGCATTACCCATGTCTTCTTCATGCCCGTAATCGCACCCAGAGCACTATATGAAATGGAAAACTTAGGCATCAAACGCATCATGACACACGGTGAAAAAGCCGCTGCCTACATGGCCGATGCGTACGCCCGCGTCAACCGGGGACCCGGCATCTGCATGGCCCAATCTGTCGGCGCGGCCAACCTCGCCGAAAGAAACCTTCCCCTACGACCATCCGCTCGCTCAACCAGGAAAAATCAGTCAACGAGCGAACTTATGGCGCACAGACCCCAGGATCCGGTGAACTCTGGATACTCACCGACGCCGACTTTGCAAAAATCGCACAATCCATGGACTGCTTTGGCGCCACAGTAAATCATCCCGGTGAACTATCGGGTGCTTTAGACCAGGCACTTGCCTCTAACAAACCCGCCATCATCGATGTCAAAACACACATCGAAGGCATTGCACCCCGCGCCTGGGCACCAGCTTAACACACAAGGAGACGCCCAATGCCAACCTTCACAGAAACCATCCCTATTAACGGCCAAAACATGGGCCTCTATCTCTCCCTTCCCGGTGGCGACGGTCCCTTTCCCGGTGTTGTCGTCGGCATGCATGCCGGTGGCACCGATGCCTTCATTCATGCCATGTGCGACCGTCTCTCAGAAGCTGGCTATGTCGCCGCAGCACCCGACCTCTACCACCGCCTGGGCATCAATGACACGCGAAGTCCAGGCATCCTCAAAGACCTGGAAATGATCGCCGACATCGGAGCCACCGTTGCTTTCCTGAACGATCACCCCAGGGTCAATAACAACGCCCTCGGCATCACTGGCTTTTGCATGGGTGGTCGCGTAGCCTATCTTATGGCCGCCGCCATTCCCAGCTTCAAAGCCGCTGTTGCCTATTACGGCGGCAACACAATGACCGCTCTGGGTGAAAACATCCCGTCTCCTTTCGAGCGAACCGCCGACATTGCCTGCCCGCTCATGTTCCACTTTGGCGAATCAGACCAGAACCCATCCCCCGAAGACATGAAAATTCTCGACACCGAACTCACCCGCCACGCCAAAGAACACGAATTCTTCGCTTACCCCAACGCCGGCCACGCTTTCATGGACTTTACCGGCTCTCGCTACAACGAAGCAGGCGACCACACATCCTGGCCCAGAACCATTGAATTTTTTGACCGGCACTTGAAGTAAGCAGGACCGCGAAAGGACACCACCCGGCGCATGAAAAAAGGCGATCACAGTTACGTGATCGCCTCTCGCCTTTCTCTGACAACTCATCGTTCACCACCCCGCCTCCCGCGCCTGCCCTGCCGCACATCATCACCCTGAATTCGCCGTTGTCTCTCAGCTACCTGCGGCGCTGGTTCCAACCTGAAAATAGCCTCGCGCTTCACAGATTGACCACTCGACAAATCCGTCACTTCAACCTCAACCTGATTGAGGCCCAGAATCATCTTTTTTGAATCCAACTCCAGATGGATCGGCTCCCACACATCTCGCCCCACATGCTCATAACTCACCGCTACCTGTGGTTTTTTACCCCTGGCCATCAATCTTTTGAATCCCCCACTCAACAACCCAAAAATTGAAGAACCCGACCGCACATCCTGTTGAATCGTATAGGACACCTTGTATCGCGTCTGCCCAAATTCATCGCGTTTTAAATTATAGACCTCATAATAAACGAACACACTGCGATCATTCACAAAGCTGCGCGACGGCATGGGCATCACCCACACATCGCCCTTGAGGTACTTGTCGTGAAACCTCTCCTCATCACCAATGGCCCACGCCAATTCCAGATCGCTCATCGCCAGTGAATCGGAAAATGCCGGCGCTTCCAAATCCTGCACATAAACCCCCCACTTACCCGAATGCACATCGATTAGATGCACCGCCATGCGATAGGTACCAGGCGGCACCTCCAGATAAGCCACATCGGGCACAAATGTCCCTTTCTTCAACTGCCTGGGATCAATACCCCCAAAATACAAATCATCCCGAGTCCGAAACACCTCCTCACCCTCATCGTCTGAAATCACCACCGAACGGCGCACATGCCCATTCTCATTTTCGATACCCACCTCCAGCGTCGGTACGCCGTAATACACCTCGACCCCGGTCTTGCCCTCTTCTCCTCTAAAACGCGCCACATCGTAATAAAACTCCAGCGGTTCAATCCCCGGCGGCAAATCAAAATACTCCGGTGTAGAAGCCACCACATCGTTCAACACTGCGCCCGGATGGATTCGCAAAAGCGCGGTCAACCGCTCGCCCGACATCCGCGTACCATCTGGCAGCGAGGGAAACTGCCACTTGCCATTGAGCAACTCATCCACAAAAACAAATTCCACACCGCCGCCAACCTGCGTGTAAATCCACGACTCCCACGGCACCGACCGCTCGTTAAACGTCACGGGATAAACCGGTTCAATTAGATTGATACTCTCGTAATCCCCAACTGCCTGTTCATCATCATCCACACCGCCAAAAAACGACTCCGCAGTCATTTCACCCGACGCCACAAAACCACCCTCAATATCCAGAGCCAATCGCTCCTTCACCGCCTCAGCCTCGGCACTCGGCACCGCATTGGGCGCGTGTGACCGCGACCGATAATCCGGCTCCCCATACCGAATATACACCTCGCCTCGCCTGTCCCACGGCTGCACACCTTTCGCAAAATGCGTCCGCGCGAACCACACCCGGCGATAGTGTTCTGCCTCTCGCGCAAGCCCCCCCGATATCAACGTCAAATCGCGTTTGCGCCAAAACGTCGTCAAAAACGCCGCGCGTTCATCTTCGGGCAGCGATTCATAAACCTCTAACTCCTCCGGCCTTGCCACCAACTGCAAATCTTTGTAAAACGCCCGTTCTTCTGCCGGAATCGCATCGAAATACTGCGCGAACAACGCCAATGCCCGATCCGGATCGCCCATACCTGCATAAGCTTGTGCAAGCAATGCCAACAATCGCGCTTCGCCCGGATTCTTCGCCAACGCCATCTCACCAATCCCAACGACAGACTGGTAATTGTGCTCCTCAGTATATGACACCGCCAATCCGTAAAGCGCCTCGACATCATCCGGCCTCAGCCTCAGATACTTTTCGTACAACAGGCGAATCTCGCCGTAATACATTTCAAAATTGTTATTGACATACCAATCCGCCAATTCCAAATACGCTGGCGCGTAATCCGGCGCCAGTGCAATCACGCGGCGAAACGCATCCTCAGCATCCAGATCGCGCAGCATCACCTTTGCCCGCGCCAGATACAACTCGGCATCTATCGACTTCGGATCCTTTGCCCGCGCCATCCGAAAATACGGCAATCCCTGTCGCGCTCGCGTTGGTCCCCTCGCCATAAACACCCGCCCCAACCCCACATAAGCGTCCGCCGACCCGGCATACCGAATCCCCTTGCGAAACGCATTATCTGCCTTCTCGATCTCTCCCGCATCGAGATACAAATTACCCAACACAACCCAGGCATCGCCATCTTTGGGCGCAGTTTTCACGGCTTCTTCCAAAACAGACAGCGAATCCGCGACCTCAGATGTTGCCCATCCCGCGGATGATAGAAACAAAATAATCCACAAATTCAGTATCAAATATCTCATGTCAAATCCATTTCTGTAAAAGTTTTCGAGAACCTTTCCTCCGCTTTCATACATACCCTATTTACCTCATTTGCACAAGTGCAAATCTTCTATTGAACTTTATAACGAATTGGGGAACATACGGGTTCCCTTCTTGTACCCTGAAAACCCTCACACAATTTATTTCTCCTGACACAACGCCTTTTGCTTGACAATTAAAAACGCTTATAATAAATTTATCCTGAAACAAAAAAACTATTGCATTTCTGAACAACACATCTGTTCTTTATCTGGATTACGATGGATTTGTTTCCAATGCCTGTAGGTGTTCACAGCACCTGCAAAACAGCAACTGCACTGTCTGTCTCCCCCTTGTTTATTAAGGCCATTTGACAATTGTGGTTGCTTTTTTTATTGGAAAAAATTGAGGCCCATAATGGCATTGACAAAAATTAAACAAGGACTCGACCTTCCCATTAGCGGCGTACCTGATCAATCCACAATACAAAATGGCAAGCCAGTCCAGACCGTGGCACTCTCAGGTGAAGATTATGTGGGCATGCGTCCCACAATCGTGGCTCAAGTAGGAGATCGCGTCAAGCTCGGCGATGTATTGTTCACCGACAAAAAAATGGAAGGTGTTCTTTACACCTCTCCCGGCGCAGGTGAAGTAATCGCCATAAATCGGGGAATAAAACGCGCCTTCTTATCAACGGTCATTCGCCTGGAAGGCAACGATGAAATCACCTTTGAATCCCATCGAGAAGACGAAATCGACAATCTCGACCGGGAAACAGTCAAAGAACAACTCATCTCATCGGGACAGTGGCCCGCCCTGAGAACGCGGCCATTTAGCAAAGTAGCCGACCCCGCGACAGAAGCGCGGTCCATTTTTGTCAACACAATGGACACCAACCCCCTATCCCCAGACATGGCGCGTATATTAGCCGGACAGGAAAAAAATTTCACATTGGGTCTCAAAATCGTCTCAAAACTCGTGGATGGGACGATTTTTGTATGCAGAGACCCCGAATTGGACCTGCCCCAAATCGATGATGACCGCGTCCAGGTCGAAGAATTTTCCGGACCGCACCCCGCCGGATTGGTCGGCACGCACATCCACTTCTTAGATCCCGTTCACCGCAACAAAACAGTCTGGCACATCGGCCTTCAGGATGTCATAGCATGGGGGCATCTGTTCACAACCGGGCGGATTATGACCGAGCGCGTGGTCGCTCTGAGCGGTCCTACCGTGAAACACCCCAAATTGATCCGCACGCGAATGGGTGCTTCAATAATGGACCTGGTAGAAGGTGAACTCGAAAACGTCGAAAACCGGATCATCAGCGGCTCTGTTCTCTCCGGGCGCAAAGCAGACGAAGCCCGCGCCTTCCTGGGGCGGTATCACCAGCAAATTACCGCACTTGAAGAAGGCAACAAACGCGCCTTTTTGGGCTGGATCACGCCGGGATTCGAATTTTTCACCATCAAAAACCTGGCCCTGTCCAAAATGTTCTTCGGCCAACGCCTCAAATTAAACACCTCCACCAATGGCAGCCATCGCGCACTCGTGCCGCACGGCAATTACGACGACGTCATGCCGCTGGACATCTTACCCAACTTTTTGATTCGGGCACTCGTCACCTACGACCTCGACGACGCCGAAAAACTCGGCATTCTGGAATTGGATGAAGAAGATCTATCACTATGCACATTTTCGTGTTCGTCAAAAATGGATTTTGGGCCTATCTTGCGTGAAAATCTCACCGAAATTGAAAAGGAAGGATAGTTAAGGATAGTGAAGCCCCTACGCGATTTATTGGACAAACAGGCAGAGAACTTCGAAGAAGGCGGCAAACTCGAAAAACTGTATCCGTTTTACGAAGCCGGGGACACATTCCTTTACACCCCCGGCGAAGTCACCCAGGCCGATGCCCATGTGCGCGACGGCATGGATCTAAAACGGATGATGATCACAGTCGTCCTGTCACTACAACCGTGTATTTTATTTGCCCTGTACAATACGGGCCTGCAAGCGAGCCTGGCCTATCAAAATATCGGCGCAATCGGCACTGGCGATTGGCACATCTGGCTCGCCCACGCACTGGGCTTGTCTTTTCTGCCCTCCGACGTACTCAGTTGTTTTGCGATCGGCGCCATTTATTTTGTACCCGTACAACTCGTAACCGTGGCCGCGGGCGGCTTATGTGAAGCCATCTTTGCAGTCATTCGCAAGCACGAGATCAACGAGGGATTTCTCGTTACCAGCACGCTATTTCCCCTGACAATGCCCCCCCTGATTCCCCTGTGGCAGGTAGGCATAGGCATCATCTTTGGCGTCGTAATAGGCAAAGAGATCTTCGGCGGCGTAGGGATGAACTTCTTAAACCCCGCGCTTACGGGCCGCGCATTTCTCTATTTTGCCTATCCCGCGCAAATCTCGGGCGATGCGGTCTGGATCGCCGTCGATGGATATAGCCAGGCAACCCCACTCGCGGCCTATGCCGATACCCATATCCAGCTGGATTACACATGGTGGGAATCATTTATCGGTCTAATTCCAGGGTCCATGGGTGAAACCTCAACCCTTTGCTGCTTGCTGGGGGCCGCCGTTCTAATTCTCACACGCGTTGGCTCGTGGCAGATCATGGCCGGTGTAACCATCGGCATGATTGTATCTGCACTCTTCTTCAACTGGATCGGCAGCACCACCAATCCGCTGCTCAACGTATCTCCAGCCTGGCATCTGGTCATCGGCGGCTTTGCATTTGGCACCGTATTCATGGCAACCGATCCAGTAAGCGCAGCCATGACGCGCCAGGGCAAATGGGTCTATGGCATTTTAATAGGCGTCATGACAGTATTGATCCGCGTGACCAACCCGGCCTATCCCGAAGGCATCATGCTGGCCATATTATTCGCCAACGTATTCGCGCCCATCATCGACCGCGTCTTTATCAACCGCAATATCCAAAGGAGACTGGCCCGTGCAGAATGACAGCATCCAAAAAACGATCTTTGTTGCGGTGGCCCTTTGTCTGGTGTGTTCGCTTTTTGTCTCATTAGCTGCGGTATCCTTACACGATATCCAGAAAGAAAACAAACGCCTCGACAAAGTGAAAAATATCCTGATTGCTGGTGGGCTATACGATCCCTCAGTCGATATCCAGTCCGTTTACGAAAACAAGGTCGTACCACTGCTTATTAAATTGGACACAGGGCAGATATTGAACAGCGAAGAATACCCCAATGGCATCGACGTAGATACTTATGATATAAAAAAAATGGCCGCCGACCCCACTTTTGGGCACCCTGTTGATTCGGATAGAGACATTGCAAATATTCGCAACCGTCCGAAGTATATCTTCGTCTATAAAGTGATGGAAGACGACAAATTGCAGCGCATTATTTTGCCCATCTACGGCTATGGCCTCTGGTCCACGCTCTACGGTTTTGTATCTTTGGGCAGTGACTTGCAAAGCATTCAGGGCATCACATTTTACGAACACGGCGAAACCCCGGGATTGGGTGGCGAGGTAGATAACGCCAGATGGAAGGGATTGTGGCCCGGCAAACAGGCTTATGACGATGCGGGCGATGTGGCGATCTCTGTGATCAAAGGCCAGGTCAATCCCAAAAGTGCAAAAGCAAAATACCAGGTCGATGGTCTATCGGGTGCGACCATCACCACGCGGGGTTTAGACAGTATGCTCAAGTACTGGTTGGGCAACGAAGGATACGGTCGATTTCTAGACACGCTAAAACAAGGAGGTGCTCGTGGCTGAAGTAATCGAACGGGAAGAACAAGCGCCAGAAGTGCCATCATCTCCGTCATTGACGGCGAAAGAAGCCAAAAGCCTGTTATTTACGCCCGTTTTTGATGACAATCCCATCGGACGTCAGGTATTGGGAGTGTGTTCGGCACTCGCGGTGACCACAAAGCTGGAAACCTCAATCGTCATGTCTATGGCGGTCATCTTTGTTATGGCGCTTTCCAATATATCGGTAAGCCTGATCAGAAATCACATTCCGTCCAGCGTGCGCATCATCGTTCAAATGACCATTATTGCCGCGCTTGTGATTATCGCCGACGAAGCGATCCAGGCATTTGCTTACAATATATCCAAACAATTGTCGATCTTTGTCGGCCTGATCATTACCAACTGCATCATCATGGGACGCGCCGAAGGATTTGCGATGAAAAATCCACCCACGCACAGCTTATTAGACGGCCTGGGAAATGGATTTGGTTATAGTACCATCTTAATTGTGGTGGGGTTTTTCCGCGAACTTCTGGGATCGGGTAAACTTCTGGGCGTTGACGTTTTGCCACTCATTACCGAAGGCGGCTGGTACATGCCCAACGGCTTGATGTTGCTATCGCCGAGTGCGTTTTTCTTAATCGGGTTCTTCATCTGGGTTGTGCGCGCGTGGAAACCCGAGCAAGTGGAAGAGGATTAAAATGGCCGAACACTATATCAGCTTATTTGTCAAAGCCGTTTTTGTCGAAAATATGGCCCTCGCTTTCTTCCTGGGCATGTGTACATATCTCGCTGTCTCCAAACAAGTGACAACCGCTGTGGGCTTGGGCATTGCGGTAATTGTGGTGCAGACGATTACCGTACCGATCAACAATCTCATTTTTACCCATGTCCTGACCGAAGGCGCGCTCGCCTGGGCGGGTTTGCCAAACGTAGATCTCACATTTTTGGGTCTGGTTACATATATCGGCGTGATCGCCGCAATGATCCAAATTCTGGAAATGGTACTGGACAAATACGTACCCACCCTGTACAACGCCCTGGGCATATTCTTGCCCCTCATCACAGTGAACTGCGCGATCTTAGGCGGTTCTCTACTCATGGTCGAGCGCGACTTTAATTTTTCAGAAAGTGTCGTATTTGGACTCGGCAGTGGCACGGGTTGGGCACTCGCCATTGTCGGGCTGGCAGGCATACGCGAAAAAATGAAATACAGCAATGTGCCACCTGCACTGCGCGGGCTGGGCATTACGTTTATGACCGTTGGATTGATGGCGATGGCATTTATGCTCTTTTCGGGGATTCAACTTTAGATCCAGGCAAGCGTGGAGATAATATGGAAGACGTAAGGCTAATTTTACTCGGTGTAGGGATGTTTACCACCATTGTACTGATGCTGGTAGCGGTTATACTCATGGCCAGATCGCGATTGGTTGCCTCAGGACAGGCTAACATCACCGTCAATGACGACCCCGACCACAGCATTTCTGTTCCCGTAGGCGGCAAATTGCTCAACACATTGGCCGATAATAAAATTTTTGTGTCTTCCGCCTGTGGCGGAGGCGGCACCTGTGGACAGTGCAAAGTGACGATCAACGACGGGGGAGGCGATATCTTAGCTACCGAGATCTCGCACATCAACCGCAAAGAAGCGCGGGAAGGGTGTCGGCTTTCGTGCCAAGTAACCGTAAAAGGCGATATGGATATCGAAGTGCCTGCCGAGGTATTTAGCATCAAGAAATGGAACTGCAAGGTACTCTCAAATTACAACGTCGCCACATTTATCAAAGAACTCGTTCTCGAACTACCGCCAGGGGAAGATGTCGGGTTCCGAGCCGGCGGTTTTATTCAAATTGAATGCCCACCCCACACCGTTGACTATCGCGACTTCGATATCAAAGCCGCCGATGGTGAAGACCGCTTTAAAAGTACCTGGGATCATTTCAATGTATGGGACAATATTTCGGTAGTTGATGAATCCGTCTTCCGCGCGTATTCAATGGCGAATTATCCCGAAGAAAAAGGGATTATTATGCTCAACATCCGCGTGGCATCCCCACCGCCGGGCACAACGGGCATCCCACCGGGCAAAATGTCGTCGTGGACATTCGATTTGAAACCCGGCGATGACGTGACCATATCTGGACCCTACGGCGAGTTCTATGCCAAAGAGACCGACGCAGAAATGATCTTCATTGGTGGCGGCGCGGGCATGGCGCCGATGCGGTCGCACATCTTCGATCAATTCAAACGCATTGGCACAGACCGCAAAGTAACCTTCTGGTATGGCGCGCGCAGCCTGAATGAAATGTTCTACGTCGATGACTTCGACGGCTTGCAGAGCGAGTATGATAATTTCACCTGGCATGTCGCACTATCCGACCCCATGCCAGAAGACAATTGGACGGGCCTGACCGGATTTATCCACCAGGTCCTCTACGATGAGTACTTAAAAGATCATCCAGCTCCCGAAGACTGTGAATATTATATCTGCGGTCCCCCGCTGATGTTAGTGGCCTGCCTGGATATGCTGGACGATATGGGTGTGGAACCCGAAAATATCTTATTCGACGATTTTGGTGGATAAACAAAAAAGTCTTCGGTTCACCAGCAACCGAAGACTTTTTTGTCGGGTAGTTCTTCAGACACATCAACCTCCTGTGTTACGATGCCCGCCAATCCAGCGTGACAAAATCCTTGTATATCATCACTTCTTCCTCAGCAGATTCCAACTTGGCCTTAACAATATCGCCAATCGACACAATGCCAGCAAGACGACCCACCTCATCAACAATCGGCATGTGACGGAATCGCCCTTCGGTCATCTCTGCCATCACATACTCAATATCGCAATCCGGATTGCTTGTAACAAGATCGCGCGTCATCACATCTTCAACGCACGCAGCACGCAAATCCGTGCCATTATACACCTCGCGCATCAGATCGCGCTCAGTGATAATACCGAGCAAATCACCTGCTCGATTCTGCACGACAAGCGCACCCACGCTATTTTGAATCAGCGTAGCCAGTACCGAATCCAACGTGTGATAAGGGGCAGTCGTAATCACGCGGCAGCCTTTTTGGTCGAGAATATCTTGAATAGTCATGATCATACCTCCATGAGTTCGGGGAAAAATTTCACGGATTCAGAAAAAACAAAAAGCGGCCTCGATCAAAAGTGGTTCTCAGTATGACTTTCCATCGGAGCCGCATAAATTCGTTGGTGGCATGGCCCTCCTCCTTGTGTACACGTTAGTTGTCAAGACCCGCCCATTGAGCAAATGCACGGGCTATATGCCGAAAAATCTCCACCAAATATTTTATAGCAACCCAACTATGAATCGGGTTTGGGCAACATATTCAACCTCCTCATTGAATTGTCGGATTATCCGCTGTTTTGAAGAATATAAAGAGATCAAAACACCGTGTCAAATACGTTTATTTTCTTAACGCATTTCTATTAATATTCTATTAATAAATCCAGGTAGTGTCATCCAGATTTCCTTATTTTTCTGTCCAATGTTATATATATTTCAGATACCATAATGCATGAGACAGAGAGACACAGCGATGCGTTTTTTCAACACGACATTTGGGGTAACGGACAGAATTTGCCGTTGCTTCTTTTTAATCTTGATCTCCGCTATTATCGGATGTCAGGATCAACTGGTAACGATTTCCGGCTCGACGATGGGAACGACATTTCAGGTGAAAATCGTCCAAAGTGAGATAACCCTGGACATGGATGTATTGGAGCGAGAAATCAACGCGCATCTAACAGAAGTCAATCGCCAGATGTCCACTTATCAGGACAACTCTGAAATCACCCAATTCAATCGCTCGCGTACAACAGACTGGTTTGGCGTTTCATCGGACTTTGCTTATGTTTTACATATCGCGCGTGAAATCAGCACCTGGTCCGACGGCGCGTTTGACGTCACCATTGGTCCCCTGGTCAACCTGTGGGGCTTTGGACCCAACGCCATCCCCGAACGCGTACCATCGCCCGACTCAATACAAGCTCACAGAGCACTGGTCGGCTATGAAAAAATTCGCGTCGATATATCTGCTCTTTCAATAAAAAAAGAATTGCCCGAAATTTATTGCGACTTATCCGCAATAGCCAAGGGATTTGGTGTAGATCGCATAGCGAGTTATCTGGACAGCCTGGGCATCAATCGCTATTTTATCGAAATTGGCGGAGAACTGCGAACAAAGGGACACAACCACCTGAGACAACTCTGGCGGATAGGCATTGCAAGCCCGGCGGGACAGGGCGAACTACAAAAAGCACTCGCCCTGAACAACATGTCAATGGCAACATCGGGCGATTACCACAATTATTTTGAACGCGACGGCGTGCGGTATTCCCACACCATCGACCCGCGCACAGGACGGCCGATAACGCATACCCTGGCCTCCGTAACAGTACTACACAAAAGCTGCGCCTATGCCGATGGACTGGCCACGGCGATCAACGTAATGGGACCGGAAAAGGGATTTGCTTATGCCAAAAAACGCAATCTCGCCGTATTTATGATTGTACGACAGGGGGATGGGTTCGTAGAAAAAATGACGGATAGATTTGAGGCATTACTCAAATAGGGACTTTACCATGGAAACAATATTAACAGCGACGATCTTTCTCGTCGTGGCATTTGCATTTATGGCAGGAGCGTTGACATTTGCACAGTACAAAAAAAAACAGCAGAGTTGTTGTGGCGACGTCTTAGAAACCCCTGAACAGAGTTCCGACGAAGACTCGGCCTGCTTTACATGTCCTCGGCGCAAAAAAGCGCAAAAAGACCAGAACACCGTCTCCATCGCGGAAAAAGTGGGATAATCAGCCCAGCGGAGGATGCCAGTCGAGTTGCCCTCCTTGAACGCGGCAACGGGTCTCGCGAAGATTGTCATTCCGATCTTTGTAAATAACCTTCCACTCAATGCGTTTTAACGCCAGCAGATTCTGATGCTCATTCACATGAATCTCCCTCACCACGCGCTCAATACTCACAACCCGCCCTTCAACTTTGTAAACAGATAGGCGAATCTGTGTGACATAGCGATTGCGCCAAACAAAATAATAGATAAAAAATCCAAAAATAAGTGCTGTAAACAAATACGCGATCAAAATAGTTGACACAGAACGCACCTTTCTATTAAATCTAAGATTGTCTATATCTAAAAAATAGGACACAACGCGATATTTCGCTTGATTTTTCGCGTCCATAAATATAAATAAGATGCTTCTCTCATCCACCCCATTCGAGCGGATGAGAGAAATTCTCAAGCCTTTTCCAATCAGGTTTCAACTATAAGAAACTGTTTTAAAACTCATTCTGCCCCTCCCCGTCTATGCTCTATTGCTCTGTCATTCTGAGCGTAGCGTAGCGGAGTCGAAGGAGCGGGGTACAACTGGCCGGTGAACGAGCCTGAAAAGCGGCTCGTTGTACACCATCCTCAGGCCAGTTCATCTCTTACCAACTCAGGTGGAAAAGATGCTTCGGCTACGCTCAGAATGACAAAACGCCGGACATGCGTAACATCAGGTATTAATTTTAAAACAGCTTCTAAGGGACCGGGCGGTTGGGCGGCGTACTCTCCTCTTACCTCTCACGTCTCACCGCTTTTAATCCACCCGAGGATTACATGCGTTACATCTTTTTCTGCGTTTTTTCATTCGTCATCTGGCTGCTCTGGTCTGGACATTACGCACTTCATCACCCACTTATTCTCACAATGGGTATGTTGTCCTGCGGTTTTGTCGTTTATCTGGTGAGTCGTCTGGATATTGTAGATGAAGAAGGGATCCCGATTCATCTGGCCCGGCACATGGTTTTGTATATTCCGTGGCTGGCCTGGGCCATTTTCAAAGCGAATATCGACGTGGCAAAGCGAATATTGAGCCCCAGGTTGCCTATTGCCCCGCGCATAGTGCGCGTAACAGGAACGCAAAAAACCGATCTATGTCGCGTCATTTTTGCCAATTCAATAACCCTGACCCCTGGCACCGTATCACTCGACCTGGACGAAGAAGAAATTGTGGTACATGCCCTGACAGAAGAAGCCGCTGACGATGTACAGAGCGGCGATATGGACCGCCGCGTAACGGCACTGGAGCGATGAGATGTTTATTGCGGCAATGATCGGCATATTGGTCACCATGGCACTGGCACTTTGCCGCGCCCTATTGGGACCAACTGTGTACGATCGCATCCTATCGGTAAATATGTTTGGCACCAAAACCGTATTATTTATTGCTGTGCTCGGATTTTTAACTGGTCGCCCGGATTTTCTGGATCTCGCCCTTATTTATGTATTGATCAACTTTATCGGTACATTGGCCGTTCTAAAATTTGTGACCTATAATGACCTGGGTGCTGATCCCGAAAAATAAAACAGGACGCAAACACCATGATGATTATCGATGTACTGAGCTGGATTTGCCTCATCCCGGGATGTATTCTATGCATAATTGGCGGCCTGGGCCTGTTGCGCTTACCCGATTTTTACAGCCGCATGCACGGCGGTGGTGTTACCGACACCCTGGGGGCGAGCCTCGTTCTCCTGGGATTGATGTTTCAGGGCGGCCTGACAATGATCACAGTAAAACTGGTGATGATCCTGGTAATATTGCTCCTCACCAGCCCAACATCGACTCACGCAGTGGGCAAAGCGGCATTGATGTCGGGTCTCAAGCCTTTTTTGAACAATCCCGACAACAAAGGAAAAAATGAGCATGACTGAAATTCTGGACATCGTCCTGCTGTCCTTTATGATAGTACTCGCGGTTGCGGTCTCCCGAATGCAAAATTTGTTTATGGCCGCAATGATGATGGGTATATTCAGCTTTCTATCGGCTATCATGTTCACATTGCTCGACGCCGTCGATGTCGCATTTACCGAAGCGGCTGTCGGAGCTGGCGTGTCAACAGTACTCCTGCTGGGCACCCTATCATTAACGACGCACGAAGAAAAAGTTGTCAAAAAAAATAATGCACTGGCATTGCTCGTGGTGCTCATTACGGGCAGCGCGCTTATCTACGGCACATTGGATATGCCGCAGTTCGGTGACCCCAATGCGCCCGTTCACCAGCACGTTGCCGATCGCTATATTGAAAAATCGGAAAAAGAAATAGACATACCCAATATTGTAACATCGGTATTGGCGAGCTACCGGGGATACGATACACTGGGTGAAGTGACCGTGATTTTTACAGCAGGTATTGGCGTAATATTGCTCATGGGACATATCTGGCGCAAGGAGGACGAGCAGTGAGACATCAGGGTATTCCCCGCGTGGTGAGCAAGTGGTTAATTGCTCCGATTCTGTTATTCGCGCTCTACGTGCAATTTCACGGCGATTTCGGACCTGGAGGAGGATTTCAAGCCGGTGTGATTTTTGCCGCAGCAGTGGTGCTCTACGCGCTAATTTTTGGCCTACAAGCCGCAAAACAAATTGTAAAACCCCGCATCGTTGAAACGCTCGTCGCACTTGGCGTCTTGCTCTATGCGGGCACGGGATTGGTCTCCTTATTTCTCGGTTACAATTTCCTGGATTATACTGCTCTGGATCCGGACAATGCACCACACGGACAACATCTGGGCATCTTTCTGGTCGAACTCGGCGTGGGTATTACCGTAGCCGCCGTAATGATAGCAATCTTTTTTTCTTTTGCAGGCCGGAGGCGATTGCGATGATCTCTGTCGGATTATTCAACTACTGGGCCTGCATGATCTTGATGATGATTGGATTGTACACCGCTATTGCGCGTCCCAATCTCGTCAAAAAATTGATTGGTCTGAGTATCTTCCAAGTTTCGGTTTTCTTGCTCTATATCAGCATGGGAAAAGTCAGCGGTGGTACTGCGCCAATATTGGGTGAAGGGATTGACACATATTCCAACCCATTGCCCCATGTGCTCATCCTGACAGCAATTGTCGTGGGCATCGCAACGCTTTCCCTGGGATTGGCACTCGTCGTGCGAATTGGGGAAGCTTATGATACAATTGAGGAAGATGAAATTATAGAACGGGACGTTGTGAATGATTGATATGCATTTGCCCATATTGTTGATCGTTGTACCCCTTGTATCAGCTCCCCTGTGCGTATTATTGCGGCAAAAAACGCTGGTATGGGCGTTTGCATCTCTCGTGTGTGTCGCCTCTTTGGGCATAGCATCTATGCTGCTCATCCGCGTGCTGGAAGAAGGCGTCATCTCGTATGCAATAGGCGGATGGATTGCGCCCTGGGGCATTGAATACCGCGTCGATACAATCAATGCTTTTGTGCTGCTACTGGTTTCGATCATCGCCGCCGTGCTGATGTTTTTTGCACTGCCGAGCGTGGCCGATGAAATTTCCGGTAAGCAGCATTATTTGTTTTATACAGCTTATCTGCTCTGCTTTACCGGATTGATGGGCATTGCGATCACGGGCGATGCGTTTAATGTCTTTGTATTTCTGGAAATATCATCGCTATCGTCCTATACTCTGATTGCCCTGGGACGCGATCGGCGCGCATTGACAGCATCTTATCAATATCTGATCATGGGCACATTGGGAGCCACGTTTATTGTCATTGGTATCGGACTGATGTACATGATGACGGGCACGCTAAATATGTTTGACCTATCCGAACGCTTGCCCGCCATGTTCGAAACCCGCACAGCAATGGTCGCATTCGCCTTTTTGACCGTGGGCATGTTGATCAAACTGGCGATGTTCCCGATGCACATGTGGTTGCCCAATGCCTATTGTTACGCGCCCTCTCTGGTCACAGCTTTTTTGGCTGCAACAGCGACAAAAGTATCCATCTACGTATTTCTGAGATTCACATTTACCGTATGGGGTGCCGAGTTTGTGTTTGAAAAACTCAAACTCGATGCCTTTTTAATCCCCCTATCCCTCATCGGGATTTACGTAGCATCTCTGTCCGCCATTTACCAGACCAATATAAAGCGGTTATTGGCTTATTCCAGCGTGGCACAAATCGGGTATATGATGCTGGGCATCGGCTTTGTTTCCATAACCGGATTGACCGGCGGGATTGTTCACCTGTTTAATCACGCCCTGATGAAAGCCGCCCTATTTCTATCCGTGGGCTGCGCGGTGTTGCGCCTCGGCTCATCTGACCTCGCCGACTGGAAAGGCCTGGGGCGGCGCATGCCCGTGACAATGGCGGCTTTTGTACTCGCGGGTTTGAGCTTGATTGGCGTGCCTCTAACAGTGGGCTTTGTCAGCAAGTGGTATTTAATCCTGGCCGCGCTGGAAAAGGGATGGTGGCCCATAGCACTGCTGGCCCTGCTCAGTTCTCTCCTCGCCGTGATTTATGTGTGGCGCGTCGTTGAAGTCGCTTATTTTCAGAAAGCCGATGATGATTCCAATGTGAAGGAAGCGCCGTTAATGATGCAGATCTCCATGTGGGTTTTGACGGGAGCAACATTGTATTTTGGTATTCAAACGGACTTGACCGTCAACGTAGCACAACGCGCCGCCGGATTATTGCTGGGGGTAACGCCGTGAGTGGATCAACCGCCATACTCGTATCCATCGCGTTACCGCTTTTGGGCATGCCCTTTATTGCACTGACCTCGCGCCGCCCTAATATGCGTGAAACAATCACGTTGATTACGGCTGTATTGACCTTTGGCACTGTAATTTCACTTTTGCCTTCAGTGATGGACGGCGCACAGCCCGCCGCGCATGTCATAGACGTAATGCCGGGCCTATCACTGGCATTTCAGATAGAGCCATTGGGCATGATATTTGCCCTCATCGCGTCGGGTTTGTGGATTGTCACCACAGTCTATGCCATCGGGTACATGCGCGGGCATCACGAAGAAAACCAGACCCGGTTTTTTGTGTTCTTCGCATTTGCGATCTCGGCTGCTCTGGGCGTGGCTTTTGCCCGCAATATGTTCACCCTGTTCATATTTTACGAGGTGCTGACCCTATCGACATATCCACTTGTAACGCACCACCGCAGTGAAGAAGCCATGCGCGCCGGGCGTATTTACATGGGCATTTTGATGAGTACATCGGTGGGTTTTCTGTTGCTGGGCATGGTGTGGACCTGGCAACTGACCGGCACGCTGGAATTTGCGCCTGGCGGTATTCTAACCGGCAAAGCGAGCGAAGGAATTGTAATCGTCCTCCTCGGTCTCTATGCCTTTGGAACCGGGAAAGCGGCTTTAATGCCATTCCACAGATGGCTGCCCGCCGCAATGGTCGCGCCCACACCGGTCAGTGCATTATTGCATGCAGTGGCCGTAGTAAAAGCCGGCGTATTCACAATAATGAAAGTGGTGATCTACCTCTTTGGCACAGACCTGCTTTCGGGTGCGGGTCTCAGCACATGGCTGACCTATATCGCTGGCTTCACCATTCTGGTGGGGTCGCTGGTAGCGATGACAAAGGACAATTTGAAAGCGCGACTGGCGTATTCCACAATCAGCCAGTTATCCTACATCGTGCTGGGAGCGTCGCTTGCAAATGATCTGGGTGTGTTGGGCGGCAGTATGCACATTGTAACGCACGCCTTTGGCAAAATCACCCTGTTCTTCTGTGCCGGAGCCATCCTCGTAGCCTTGCACAAAACGGAAATCAGCGACATGAAGGGCATTGGACGGCAGATGCCCTTTACGATGTTCGCCTTTTTGATCGGCTCTCTGAGCATTATCGGAATTCCGCCTTTTGCGGGTGCGTGGAGCAAGTGGTATCTGGTCATGGCTTCTATTGAGGCCCATCAATATGTGGCAGCGGGTGTATTGCTGATGAGTTCGCTACTCAATGTCCTCTATTTGTTGCCAATTCCCATCTATGCATTTTTTGCCACCGCAACAAATGACCACGACGGTCTGCACGAAGCACCGCTTGCATGTGTGCTCCCCTTATCATTTACAGCCGTCGGCTGCCTGGTGCTCTATATCTATCCCGACCCTGTACTGAACCTATTGCGCTTGATCGGAGGGGCCATGCCATGAACCATCCCGAATCCCCAAAACAGAATGAACGCTTTTTGGCCCATCTCGGGGCCGTGCGCTGGTTGATCCTGGGCTTTGTGGTATGGTGTGCGTTATTGATCCTGACCGACCTCATCGTGCATCGGCACTTGACTTTTGCCGAAGGCGAGCTGCCAATTGAAGGCCGATTTGGATTTTACGCCATTTACGGATTTGTCGCTTATTTACTAATCGTCTGGGGCTCCATAATTTTGAGAAAAAAGCTGCTACGGTCGGAGGACTATTACGATGAGTGAGGTTCATCCCGCACTGATCCTGCTGGCGGGCGGTCTGCTTTTATTTTGCCTGCCAACCACACCGCGCCGCATCGTGTCGGTAATCTTGCCGGTATTTGGATTTTTAAACCTCCTGACCATTGCCGATGGCACCCTGTGGCACATCACCTGGGGCGGCTACGAACTGACCGTACTGCGCGCGGACCGATTGAGCATGCTATTTGGATACCTGTTCCATCTGGCGGCCTTTATCGGCGCAATTTACGCGCTACATCTCAAAGACCGGTTGCAGATCGGTACGGGATTAATCTACGCGGGATCCGCGGTTGGGGCGGTATTTGCCGGCGATCTGATCACACTATTCATCTTCTGGGAATTGCTGGCAATTACATCGGTATTTCTGGTGTGGGCGCGCGGCGGTGAGCGCGCACTGCGGTCGGGAATGCGCTATCTGGTCATGCACATCTCCTCGGGATTGCTGCTGCTGCTCGGCGCGGTATTCTACTATTTGAACACAAAATCCCTTGCCTTTGACCACATCGGATTAGATAAGGGACATCACTACCTGATATTTCTATCCTTTGGAATCAAATGCGCCTTTCCCCTGCTGCACAACTGGCTGATTGACGCCTATCCAGAATCCACGCCCGTGGGCACGGTATTTTTAAGTGCATTTACCACCAAAGCCGCTATATATGCCCTCGCGCGCGGATTTGCCGGTGAAGACCTGCTCATCTACATCGGCACCATCATGACCATCTTCCCGATATTCTACGCAGCCATCGAAAACGATATGCGCCGCGTATTGAGCTATAGCATGATCAACCAGATCGGATTTATGGTCGTAGGCATTGGCATCGGAGGCGCACTGGGCATTAACGGCGCAGTATCGCATGCATTCAATGACGTAATCTTCAAAGGACTGCTATTCATGTCCATGGGCGCTGTCTTATTTTCCAGCGGGCGTATCAATGCCTCAGATCTGGGCGGCCTTTACAAGTCCATGCCCTGGACCTGTGCCTGCTGTATTATAGGTGCCGCATCCATATCCGCAATACCCCTGTTCAACGCGTTTATCAGCAAGTCCATGGTCATGCAGGGCGTTGCCGACAGCGGTGCTGTGACAATCTGGCTGGTGCTCTTATTTGCATCGGCGGGCGTACTTCACCACGCGGGCGTCAAAATTCCATTTTTTTCATTCTTTGCACACGACGCCGGGATTCGCTGTCGCGAAGCACCCCTCAACATGCGGATCGCCATGACGATCTCAGCCATACTCTGTATCGTCATAGGCTCCTATCCACCGCTACTCTACAACCTGTTGCCGCATCCCGTAGATTACGTGCCCTATACCACGACCCATGTCGTGCTCCAACTTCAACTGGTCTTCTTCGCAGTACTGGCATTTGTGGCACTGATGTTGACGAGCGAAATCGACGTATCGCTGAAAACGCGAACGCAGCGAATAACTGTTGGGGTGCTTCTGTTGATAGGTCATCACCCTCCCGAATTGCCCGGTGTAAATCTCGACTCGGACTGGATTTATCGACGCGCTTTACCAAGAGGTATTCGCGCTGTTGTCCGCACAGGTGGGCTGATCGTGGATCGTTTTTTTGCGGGAGCAAAGGCGTTGATTCAAAAGCTCATTGCGGCTATTCGGGCGCAACACAACAATAGAGGATTATTTGGACGCTCGTGGTTATCGCAAAGCAATGTGCTCATCGCTATTATTTTTCTGGCAATTTATTTGATTTATTATTTTTAAAAACCGTTTACACATTTGAAACATTGGACTTATTTTTGGTTTTTATTTTACTTTTTTTTATGTTTAAGAAATCCCAATGAAACATCTCTCTCATATATTATAGAAAGGAGCAAATGGAAAACTGACAGTGCAAGCTTCAAAATCCAAAATATGGTCTGTGTGTACGCCACAAAGTTTGGCATACAGGTCATAATGCATCACTAAGTATAAATCCATCAGGAGGGACTTATGAAGAAATTATGTGGCATTTTACTTGCAGGAATTTTTCTAATCGCCCCCGCAAACGCTCAGATGTCGGTCAGTGTGACTCTGGACAGCTATACGGGATATATTTGGCGCGGTTATGTGATTGGGGCCGATGACAGAATTGTGGCCCAGCCGGGTATTGAGGTGGGATTCGGTGAAACGGGTTTGTCATTAGGCGCGTGGGGATCGTGGTTTGTGCAGGACCGCATTGATGACAGAAATCCCGATGCACAAACCCAAAATGCCGATGAACTCGACTTTTATGCCGACTATTCGAGGTCCTTGAGCGAAGACATGGGCCTGGGCATTTCCATCGGTTATATCCAATACGTATTTCCCAGTGCGTCTGAAGACTCAAATCTCTCCCAAGAAGCTTATGTTGGGCTATCTCTGGACAACGCCATATCACCGGCAGTGACATTTTACTACGACTTTGGTCTGGTCGATGCATGGTATGTATCTTTGTCCGGTGGCTATGACATTCCGCTCGGCTCAGAAGATGGGCAAGTGTTGAGTATCGGTGCAAGTGTTGCCATGAGCAATTACGTAGATGAAACGGATGCTAATAAAATAGGTTTTAACGATGTCACGGTTACAGCTTCTCTCAGTTGTAATGCATGCGCAATTGCGATTGCGCCAACCATTGCATTTTCTTATGCCGATACAAAAATCAACCCCGACAACCGCACTTTTTGGGGAGGCGTAAACATCGGCTTTTCGCGTTAAGTTATTCAATTCTCGATCCGGGTCGGCATTTCTGGTTTGCTTCGTGGCGTGGTTAATCAGATGCGACCAGGCGAGGTGGGGGAGATCTCAAAAGATCTCCCCTTTATTTTTTCAGAGCATATAGATGTCCCAAAATCAAATCCGCGGCAATGGTAAAATCGCGATCTCCGCAAACGATGAAATCGGCATATTTGCGGGACGGTTCGACATAAGTATCGTGCATGGGGCGCACAGTTTCGAGGTACTGATGGATAATGGATTCAGGAGTGCGTCCGCGTTCATCGACATCGCGGTTGACGCGACGAATCAAGCGGATATCCGGCGGCGTATCCACAAAAATTTTCAAATTCAGGGCATCGCGCAGTATTTGTTCGACCAATACGAGAATACCTTCCACAATAATAACGGGCCGCGGGGATACCTCAAGGGTTTCAGAAGCGCGGGAATGGGTGATAAAATCATACGCTGGTATCAATACGGTTTCTCCGCGGGATAGTGCCTGAAGGTGTTGCACCAGCAACTCTGTTTCGAGAGCATCGGGATGATCGAAATTAATTTGCGCGCGCTGGTCTGCCGGGACATGGGCAAAGTCGCGATAATACGCATCGTGGGCAATGCCTATAGCACGGTCTTCACCGAGATGATCAAACAGTATGTGGGCCAGTGCGGTCTTACCCGCACCGGTGCCTCCGGCAATACCAACTATGTAGGGCTTGCAAATCGCGTTGGGCATGTATATTATCCATGCTGATGAAAAAGCATCCACAGGCATGTCCCTGCGGGTGTAAGCAGGGATGGACGCAGATGAACACAGATGGCGGAGGATAGAACGCCACGCGCAGCACAGCGTCAGCCATCTAATACTAATCAGATATAGAAATCTTGCATCAGGTTCTCGAAACTGGATAATCGCGGCAGGGATGCCGCTCCCACAGTAAGCGAGTTGTAGGAGGGAAATCCTTTTCCCGACTCTGCGACAGCTTGAGCAGGCAACAGACCATGCATAGTTAATTCTTACGATTGGTATAAGGATACAATATATGCACATTGTCGAAACAGATTTAGAAATTCAGCGCGAGCCATTCGCGCGACCCTTTGCGTTTAAGGGATCGGCTTTTCACGAAAAGTGGAATCTCGTCGTGCGTTTGAAAGATGCCGATGGATATGAGGCTTTTGGGATAGGCGGTCTGGCTGTGCTGTGGTCAGACGCTGCGGTATTTGCTGCACATACGGAAATGGGCGGCAATTTGCTCCAGGCGTCTCTTCTGGAATTTGCACTACAGAACGTCAAAGGGCGAGAATTTGCCGACCCAATGGCATTATTCGACGCCGTTGAAAACGAGGTCTTTTCTTATGCCAAAGCCATCACGGGCTATAGAGATCTGCGCCGAACATTCGCGCTGATTGCGCTGGTAGCACTGGACAACGCCGCATGGATTTTGTATGCAAAGCGGATGGGATTGGCGACATTCAATGACTTAATCCCAGAAAAATTTCGCTCATTTTTATCTCATCGCCAATCGCATGTCGCGCTTGTACCTGCGGTGAGTTATACCCTGCCCATTGATGAATTGCGGGCGATTTTAGATAGCGGGGCATACATACTAAAAATCAAAATTGGGCATCCTGGGGATGAAGCCGAAATGGTTGAAAAAGACATGGCCTGTCTGTCGCAGATCCACAGTCTGGCATCTCAGTACGAAACAGAAATGACCGATTCGGGCCATGTGCTTTATTATTTCGATGCCAATGGTCGTTATGGCGAAAAAAACAGCATGGCGCGCTTATTAGATCATGCGGACAATGAAGGTATGCTAAATCGCATTGTTCTGATTGAAGAGCCTTTCTCACGCCCGGCAGATATCGATGTACACGGCTTACCTGCGCGTTTTGCTGGAGATGAAAGCATCGAAACCGTTGCAGATGTACACACCCGATTGGAGCAGAGATATGGTGCTATGGCGATCAAACCCGCGGGCAAAACCCTGTCATTGGCTTTTCGCATGATCGAAGCGGCAATACTATCTAATGTGCCGTGTTTTGTAGCGGATAATGCGTGTGTGCCCGTGCTGGTGGAATGGAACAAAAATGTAGCGGCGCGACTGCCCGCATTCCCGGGAGTAAAAGGGGGATTGATGGAATCCAACGGCCCGGAAAATTACGGCACCTGGGACCGCATGCTCTCAGAATATCCCGTGCCCAATGCATCGTGGTTGCGACCTCGAGGTGGTGCTTATGTGTTGGATGAGAACTACTACGATCAAAGCGGAGGGATTTTTGAAGAACCGACGGTGTACACGCGATTATTTCGAAAATAGGACCACATTGGGCTGTGGCACCTGATGACCAGATACACAATATCTGGCGCATACCAAATAAAAAAAAAGTAATCTTGACTTAATAAAAACAATGGCTTATCTTAATACCGTCTTTGCGGAAAACACTTGTTGATCCCCCTAAAACAAGCAGATGACACCGATTCCCCATCGGATTTTCTTCAGTCATCTGAGTGTTGAATTGCTTATCTGAACTCCCCGTTCCTATTCTCTTTACCATACATTTGGATTAGTGAACACGCCATTACTGACTTACCTCTTGTCAGCACATGTTTGGTTTTGACATGTTAAAACCCGGGGGCGAGTTGACTTAACGTAGCCGGATTCTCTGCGGAATCATCTCTCCCAGGCTGTGTGAGTCGTTTGCCCCCGGGCTGATTTTAAATCGGTGAGACGTGAGACGAAAGACGTGAGAGGGGTTGGGTGGTCCTCTTACCTTTTGCGTCTCACCTCTTACCGCTTTTTTATTTGTGGTAATTTTCACCTCTAATAATCGTGAAGGCGCGATAGAGTTGCTCGAGCAAAATAACACGCGCCAATTCGTGCGGGAAGGTCATAGGTGAAAGAGACAGGTGCCAATCTGCACGCGACAAAACTCGAGATGCAAGCCCAAAGGGGCCGCCAATGAGAAAAATGAGGCGGCTTTTTCTTTGTACGCGCAGATTTGTCAAGCGTTTGGCCAAGGCTTCAGAACGACACAATTTGCCAGAAGGCCCAAGAGCAACCACAGTGGCATCTGGATGCAACGCGCTTAAAAGGCGATGGCCTTCTTTTTCGATAATATCAGACACACGGGCATTTTTGCCACCGCGCTCTTCTCGCACTTCAATTTCATCATAAGCGACGTAGTGTTTCAGTCGTTTGATATAATTTTGTGCGGCGTCTCGATAACAGGCGTCTTTGAACTTGCCCACAGTGATCAAAGTGATCTGCATATTTGCCATTATACACAGATTAGATATGTTTTACAAGAAACTTGTTCACCGCCCCAAAAAACGGTATAATATCAGAATGCAAAAATTTTCTCTCACCCATTATACTCGGAAGTGAACGCATGCTTTCTCGATTTTTGACATTTTTTACGATCTGCATGCTATATGGATCGACCAGTGCCGAGTTGTACATGTCCGTAGATGATATCCAGCGCGGCATGAAAGGCGTCGGTCGCACGGTATTTCAAGGCACCCGCATCGATACATTTGGCGTTGAAATTTTAGGTGTCTTACGCAATGTTTTTGGTCCAAAAAGCGATATGATTCTCGCACGGCTATCCGGCGGTCCCATGGCGCAAACTGGCGTCATCGCCGGCATGAGTGGCAGTCCGGTATATATCGAAGGCAAACTCATCGGTGCAGTCGGCTACAGCATTGGTGCATTCGCCGAAGAGCCAATTGCGGGGATCACGCCAATTGGCGAAATGATGACGGTGCTCCAACGCACATCGCGTGACACCCTATCCTCGAGCGCGACTTATGGATCTGCGCCGTGGGATGGACAAATAGCTGGTGTACATGGCGGTGTGCTAAAACCCGTATCTATACCGTTGATGCTTTCGGGATTTGCCCCGCAAGTCGTTGCGGAATTTCGCGAAGAATTGTCACAATACGGCTTATTGCCCATGCAGGGTGGCGGTGGAACAGACCCATCCCTGTCTGTCGGTGCATTTGAACCGGGCGCGCCTCTGGGCGTGCAATTGGTTCGGGGCGATCTCAGTGTCACGGGTATTGGCACGCTGACACATCGCATAGGTGATAAGGTAGTGGGATTTGGGCATCCCCTGTTATTTGGTGGTCGCACAGCCATGTCTATGACCGCAGCATTTATTCACGAAGTGATTTCCAGCCAGATGCTTTCGTTTAAGGTGGGCACTGCATCGCGGCATATCGGTGTGATTTTACAAGATCGCGCACCGGGCATTGCTGGCGTAATAGGGTCCGAAGCAGAAATGATGCCCGTGCGTATCTCTGTCGTATCTTCCGACCGCGACGCTTCGTTTAATATGGAGGTATTTCGCCACCGAGAATTAGGTCCATTGCTGGTGCGGATGGCTGTAGCGACCTCTGTTATCTCCGCTGAGAAATTGACGGGAGAAACCACTGTTGTGGGACAATTGACATTGCACATGCCCAAACGCGAACCCGTGATCATAAAAAATAAGTACGCAGGTACTCAGGGACTCGGATTGGCGGTGCTGGGCTTAACACAACCCCTTGCCCAAGTGATTCAGAATCCCTTTGTCGAAGCCAATATTGACTCCGCTGTGTTTCAATTATTCGTTGAGGAGCACACACAAAGTGCGCATATTGAGGGGTTGAGATTGGATCGTTTGCACTACGAACCGGGCGATACAGTACATGTCTCTGTTGCCCTGACTCCGTTGCTGGGCAAGCGCGAGATCGTAGATATCGCCCTGACAATCCCCGGGTTTATAACACCGGGACGTTTGATATTGCAGGTTGTAAATGAGCACCAACAGCAATTACAAGATATAAAGCGTATCGCTTATCAACCCAAAACACTGGAAGAACTGATTGGTCTAATCGAGAAATCGGGGCGCAATGATGTGCTCGTTGCGAGATTCATAGCTTCCCGTCCTGGCGTGACAATGGGCGGACGCGAAATTTCGGGATTGCCCACATCGGTCATGTCAGCACTATCACTGGCGCGTGGATCAGATGTCGTGCAAAAATCACAGCAGTCGGTATATGGTCAAAAACATCTGATGACCGATTATGTATTGACCGGTAGTCAGACGGCGATTCTGGTCGTGGGCAAAGATGGTAGAGCAACTTTTTTAGGGAGGAGAGGTTCGGGTGAACAGAAGCAATAAAATATTGAAGACAGGTATCGCACATGTGCTGCTTTTTGTTTTCCTTGGGACAATCGCCGAGGCGGTCTCGCCCAAAATTTGGCGAGAAGATTCACAGACGGCTTTCCTGAAAGGAGAACCCGATGGCGTGTCGCTCACGCGGGAAGGCACGGTTACATTGGCGCCAGCTTATAAAATGGCAGCTGATACAGGTGAAGACTTTGTGTGGGCACTATCTGTAGATAAGGACCAAACCCTGTACATCGGAACCGGCAACAAAGGTCGAATTTACATGCTCAAACCCGATAGCGATCGGGTAGAATTGTTATTTGATTCCTCCGAAGTTCACATTTTTAGCCTCGCCATTGGCACAGATGGTGCTATTTACGCAGGCACATCGCCGGGCGGGCTGATTTATCGCATAGAACCGGGACGAGAACCCACGGAATTTTGTCAGACAGGTGATCGCCATGTATTTGCACTAATCGCGCGTCCGGACGGTGGGTTATACGCGGGCACAGGTGGTGACCGCGGGCGCATTTTGAAAATTGACAAACAGGGCAAAGTCGTCGCGCTCTACGCGAGCAAGGACCCCAATGTGGTATCGCTCGCGATAGGTGCTCAGGGTGAGGTTTATGCGGGCACAGATAACAGCGGCCTGATTTATCGGGTACACAATCAGGGTGGTGCAGACGTGCTTTACGACGCCCGTGAAAAAGAGATTCACTCGCTGAGTATAGGGCCAAATGGCACAATTTATGCGACAGCAATGGCGCAAATCGGTCGGACAGAAGGAAATGGAAGAGAGGAAAAAAGGTCAGACCAATCCGGCGCAACACTGTATGCGATCCGACCTTCGGGATCGGCAATGCGACTGTGGAACACCGACGACCCGATGTTGTTGGATTCCGTAATAGATGCCAATGGAACAGTAAAATTGATCACGGGAAAACACGGCCGCATACATCGCGTTTGGCCCGATGGCAACGCCACTTTGCTCGCAGAATTAAAAGATGTAAATCCCTATGTTATGGTTGCCGCGCACAAAGACGCATTGTGGATTGGATGCAGTGGATCAGGTGAAATTTATCGAATAGAAAAAGGATTTGCCAGAGAAGGACTACTCACTTCTGAACCCCATGACTTTGACCGGGTATCGCATTGGGGGCGCGTATCATGGCAAAGCGAAACACCGCCAGAAACATCGGTCGCTGTTCAAACGCGGTCCGGCAACAGTGAAGAACCCGATGATACATGGAGCGCGTGGTCAGAGCCAATCACCACATCGGGAAAATCCATTACCAGTCGCCCGGGGCGCTTTTTGCAATATCGGTTGGTCTTGAAAACGCGATCGGAAAATGCGACACCTCTGGTGCGTTCTATCAGACTCGCGGGCTTGCAGGACAATGTTCATCCCAGAATATTGAGGGTTAAAGCCGAGGCCGACCAGTCTGGCAACGAAGGTGAAAACCCGGAGTTTGTGGAAAAAGGCGTGTGGAAAATTGATTGGACTGCCGGTGATGCCAACGACGACACCTTGATTTATACCCTGTATTTTAGAAGTATTGGCGAATCGCACTGGCGACTATTAAAAGACGATTTGAAGACCTCACATTATTTTTGGCACACCGAAGCTGTTCCCGATGGCACAGTCGAAGTCAAGGTCATAGCATCAGACCGATTGGACAACCCCATCGAATTAACAGCCGAAGCGGTCAGTGCGCCCTTTGAAATTGATAATTCGGCACCAACTGTGCAGTTGCACAACATAAGGCAGACCGACAAAAAGGTGAGCGTAACCGGTACAATTCAAGATGCCGCCACTGCGATTCACAAGGCAGCGTACTCGCTCAATTCCGACGATTGGAAGGTGGTCTTTCCCACTGACCAGATTTTTGATTCGCCGACAGAGACACTGAATTTTTCTATTCAAAATCTGAAAACCGGCTCTTATACACTCGTAGTAAAAGCGGAAGATGCACTGGGCAACGTGGGTGTTGGAAAAACCGTTTTTGAAGTAAAATAGTATCCGCAGATGAACGCAGATAAACGCAGATAAAAGGCGAGAGGCTGGAGAGGACTGGGGGCTGGTTGGGCGTTCGTCTCACGTCTCACCGCTACATAATGAACAAATTCGAAACCAAATATCGGTCAACCGGATTGCCCTTTGTCACCTTAAAATTGGCGCAAACATTAGACGGCAACATCGCCACCTGCACGGGTGACTCGAAGTGGATCACATCAAAAGCATCGCGGGTGCGCGGGCATCAACTTCGCGCAGAGGCCGACGCGATTCTGGTCGGACGCGGCACAGTGATGACGGATGACCCGGAATTGTCCGTGCGCTATGTCGATGGATGCAGCCCGACAAAAATCGTTCTGGATACTCAGCTAAAAATCGGATTAAACGCCAGGATTTTTGGCGGGGCACCACTGATTATAGCAACCGCTAAAGAGGTGTGCAAAAAACGAATAGAAGAACGTAAAAAAAAAGGCGCGCAGATCTGGCAGTTGCCAATGCTGAATGGTCAAATTAATTTGAAGGCGGTCTTGCAAAAAGCCGCTCAAATAGGATTGCGACACATCCTGATCGAAGGCGGCAGTCGCGTGGCTGCATCGGCATTGCGCCTGAGCCTGATAGATCGAATAGCCGCATTTGTCGCGCCCAAAATACTGGGTGCTGGAATACCCGCAATCGGATCCTTAGATATTGTTTCGATAACCGATGCAATTGCACTCGAAAATGTAAAAGTCGAATCCATCGGCGATGATTTTTTGTTCACTGCTCGCGTTGCGAAACCGCACTGATTGATCATATCGTAAATCAGGGAGACGCAAAATGGCAACCGATGAACAACTGAAAAGTTATGCCAAATCGCTCCCGCCTATTTATCGGGAAATCTTGACTGCCTTTCCGCGCCTGGAACCCGGCCGCAAACAGGGTTACGGTCTCGCTTTTCAAACTCTTGAAGTAGATTTGAAAAGCTATAACTTAGGAGAGATCGTCCAGGCATGCGAGCAGTTAGAGCAGCGCGAACTCGTAGAGGTTAAACACAAAATATTTGTGCATCCAACACAGCTTGGAGAGCGCCTGATCGGTATCATTACGGGTCAAAGCGCGCCGGTAATTCAAGTTCCGGAATTGCCTGTGCTACCAACGTAGGAGATGCAAAATGGCAACCGATGAACAATTGAAAAGTTATGCCGAATCGCTCCCGCCCATTTATCGGGAAATCTTGGCCGCCTTTCCGCGAATAGCTCCCAGCCGCGGACCGGGCTACGGGCAAACATTTCAAACTCTTGAAGTAGATTTGGAGAGCTACAGTTTTGGAGAGATCATCCAGGCATGCGAGCAGCTAGCGCAACGTGACATAGTCGAAATTAAACACACTAATTTTGTGTGCCCAACAGAGCTTGGCGAGCGCTTGATCGGTATCATTACAGGTCAAAGTGCGTTGGTAGTTCGAGTGCCGGAGTTGCCGGCACTGCCAACGTAAAGGAACTGTCGTGTTCTGGCAACTTCAGTCCTTCCCTGTTTGTACCCATCATGTATTTCTGTCCTACTGTCGCGAGGATATGGAATGGCTGGCAGATCCTTTGTGTGAGGCATTGCGCCAAGAAGACATCAGTCCTTGGCTTGATCGCCATGATTACCCCTATGGTCGCACTTCACTCGCGGCACTCCGTGACGGCGTGTTGAAATGTCGTCATACTGTGTTCCTCATAACCGATGCGATGCTGGATCAGCCGCGAGGCTGGGGAATAGTGGAACTCGCCTGGGCCGATCTATTGCAGGAGAATTTGCACAGGGCTGGCGGTGTCCTACAAAACATTATGCTGCCGCTACTTTTCCTCCCAAGAGACGATGAGCGACTCCTGCGCTCAGTCTGGCAATCTATCCGCGACCGCGCTGCCTTCCATAGTCCACAGGATGGAGACGCTGTAGATTGGGCTGTTCGTCAGATTGACTCATTCATCCGGCGGGAAGAAAAACGAGGACAGGATATTTTTAATGGGATTCGGTACGATTCCCGTACATACGCTCGCTTAAAGGCCCAACCAGGACTTATCGAACGATTTACGGCTCAGCACCCCAAGCCCGCACCCGTTCAATAAGGTTAATTACTTATGTTTACTGGCATTGTAGAGGAAGTGGGAACGATTCGGCATATTGAATCGCGCGCGGGTTACCAGCGCACGACTATTGCAGCGAAGCAGGTGCTCAATGGCGTAAAAATAGGCGACAGCATTGCCATCGAAGGTGCGTGTCATACCGTCGTACATTTTGATGCCGACACATTTGTGATCGAATCCATAGCAGAAACACTGCAAAGAACCACATTGGGTGATTGCCGCGTGGGCAGCCGCGTTAATCTGGAGCGGTCATTAAAACTCGGCGACCGCCTCGACGGCCATCTCGTTGCCGCACACGTCGATGGCGTGGGCCGCGTGAAAGGCCGAACAGAATCTCCTGACCAAATTATATTTGAATTTGAAGTTCCGTCTGAGTTGGCCCCTTATATTGCCGAGAAAGGATCAGTCACCGTCAACGGAATCAGCCTGACAGTGGTTTCAGTAACCGACCGCACCTTTTCGATCGCGGCAATTCCGCACACACTAAAAGTTACGACATTATCGGAAAAATATCCGGGTGCCCGGGTAAATATCGAAGTGGATATGATCGCGCGTTATCTGGAGCGGTTGGTGCAATCGGGAGATGGTAAAAATAAGCTCACAGAAGATCGCATTCGGGCGATGATGAGCGTGGACGAATAGACGAATAGACGAATAGACGAATAGACGAATAGAACCCCGCTCCACCACCCAAAACCTCTGGATTGCGGCTTAAATCATGCCGCAATGACGATAGGTGGGGACTGATTGCTGGCTGTTGATGAACTGGCCTAAGAGGCGGCCAGTTGTACACCGTTCCGCTGATTCGCAGGGAGATATGTATGGGCAAAATCGCAACAATAGAAGAAGCCCTCGAAGATATTCGAGCGGGAAAAATCGTCATTGTCGTTGATGACCAAGACCGGGAAAATGAAGGCGATTTTATTATGGCGGCAGAAAAAGTAACATCTGAGTCCATTAATTTTATGGCGCGCCATGGACGCGGACTGGTCTGCTTACCCGCAACACCCGACCGCCTCAAAGAACTCGACCTGGACATGATGGTCAATACCAATACAGCACTTCACGGCACGCCATTCACGGTGAGCATTGACGCACTCTACGGTGTGACGACCGGTATTTCCGCACAAGATCGAGCGGAAACAATTCGACAATTTGTAGATCCCAAATCTCGGTCTGAAAGTTTTGGCCGACCAGGGCATATTTTTCCACTGCGCGCAATGCCCGGCGGCGTGTTGCGACGAGCGGGACACACAGAAGCTGCAATAGATCTGGCGCGGTTGGCCGGCCTGTATCCCGCCGGTGTACTGTGTGAAATTCTGAATGAAGATGGCACCATGGCCCGCTTGCCACAGCTTTTGGAAATTGCCGATCAATTCGGCTTGAAAGTGACGACAATTCACGATCTGATTGCCTATCGCCGCCGTTCCGAAAAACTGGTGCGCTGTGTCGAGCGAGTGGATATGCCCACGCGATTTGGTACCTTTCAGTTGCACCTGTATGAAAGCGATGTGGATGAACGCGAGCACGTCGCACTGGTAAAAGGCGACCTTGCCGACGATGCGCCCGTAATGGTGAGGATGCATTCCGAGTGCTTGACGGGTGACTCACTCGGCTCATTGCGATGTGATTGTGAAAAAAACTTACACTCCGCACTCGAAATGATCGAAAAAGAAGGACGCGGGGCACTCGTGTATATGCGGCAAGAAGGGCGAGGTATTGGCCTGCGGGCAAAATTGCATGCGTACAAACTGCAAGAAGAGGGATATGATACTGTAGAAGCCAACTTGAAACTCGGGTTTAAAATGGACGAACGAGACTACGGCATTGGCGCGCAAATTTTGTCGGATTTGGGGATCAGAAAAGTCGTACTCATCACCAATAACCCATCAAAACGCGTGGGATTGGAAGCGTATGGGATAGAAATTATAGACCGCATCCCCGTCGCCATTCAAGTCAACAAGTGGAATTTGACATATATGCGAACCAAGCAGGAGAAGATGGGGCATTTATTTAAAGAGGACGAATTGCAATTAGGCGAAGAAGGAGATCGCGATGCCCAAAGTTTATGAAGGTCAGCTATCGGCAGAAGGCAAACGATTTGGCATTGTAGTAGGGCGATTCAATGCGTTTATCAGCAAAGAATTGCTCGGCGGCGCGCTCGATTGTATTGCGAGACACGGTGGCGATACAGATGCCATAGACGTGGTGTGGGTACCGGGAAGTTTTGAAATTCCCACAATAGCACAAAAAATGGCGCAAAGCGGTCGATATGACGCGCTGATCTGTCTGGGCGCAGTAATCAGAGGCAGCACACCGCATTTTGACTACGTATGCAATGAAGCCGCAAAAGGCGTGGCATCTGTCGGTCGCGAAACAGGTGTGCCCACCATATTTGGCATTTTGACAACCGATACCATTGAACAGGCGATTGAGCGGGCGGGTACAAAAGCCGGCAATAAGGGTTGGGAAGCCGCGCTGGGCGCAATTGAAATGATTGGGGTTATCGCAGCCTGGGAGGCAAAATGATAAAATCGAGACGCAAAGCGCGTCAGGCTGCGCTGCAAGCACTTTATTGGACCGCAAGTGTGGGCGATCCGGTACAACAAACAGCGCAGACCATGTGCATCCGCGCGCGCCTTTCGGCATCCACCTCGAATTTTGCGATAACTCTGGCCCAAACAGCCTGGGAACACCGCGAAGAACTGGATGCATCTATTGAACCCGTGCTGGAAAATTGGTCATTAGATCGGGTTTCGCGCATAGATCGCATCGTCCTCTGGATGGCACTTGCGGAAATGCGCTATTTCGAAGATATTCCCTACAAAGTCTCTATTGACGAAGCCATAGAACTGGCCAAGCAATTTAGCGAAGCCAATGCTTCTAACTTTATCAATGGTATTCTCGATACCCTGTCCAAGATGAATGCGGAACAACCCAATGGATAATATTGGACGCATTGCAATTTTTTCAGATGTACACGGAAACCTCGAAGCCTTGCAAACAGTGCTGGAAAAAATTGCAGAAGCACAGGTAGATCGAATTATTTGTTTGGGCGATATGGTTGGATACGGCGCAGACCCCAATATGTGTATAGAACGCGTGCGCGAAGTATCGGACCTCGTGCTGGCGGGCAATCACGATTGGGCAGCTGTGGGCCTGGAAGATCCAGGATTTTTTAACCCCGTGGCACTGGCGGCAATACAATGGACTGCTCAGATGCTGAGTGATGAAAACGCCTCGCTATTGCGATCTTACCAACCCTTTCAAAATGAATCTGCTTATTGTTATGCCCACGCTTCGCCAATTGAACCCGAGTTGTGGCACTATTTGTTCGACCCCGAAGATGGCTGGTCAATGCTCGATCAAACCGACTTTGAGATGTGTTTTGTCGGTCATTCTCACCGCGCATTTGTATGCTCGGCATCTCAAAAAACAGTGCTGCTGAGCGAAGGAGAAGTGCAGTTATCCACTGATGACCGCTACCTCGTAAATGTCGGCAGCGTGGGACAACCTCGCGACGGCGATGCGCGGGCAGCTTTTGTCGTATGGGATCGAGAAAAAGGGAACCTCCAATTGCGCCGCGTGTCTTACGATGTGGCAGCAGCACAGGCCAAAATTCTATCCGCGGGACTTCCTCCTTTTTTAGCCGAGCGCATTGAATTGGGGATGTGACACCTCTTTATTCACAGGACGAATCACAATGAATTTCCTGACAAAAATTTTCGGTAGCAAACACGATCGGGATGTCAAAAAGATGCAACCGGTCGTGGATGAAATTAACCAATACTACGAAGAGTATGCCTCTTTATCCGACGAGGCATTAAAAGGCAAAACAGCAGAATTTCGCACGCGCATTGCCGAAGCGACTGATGATGCTCAAAAACATCTCATTCAGCTCAAGGAAGAACTGGCCGCGTTAGAGCGAGACGAAGACCGCACCGAACAATTGGAAGCCATTGCCGAAGTCGAAGCCGAAATCAAGGATATTGAGCGCGATGTGCTCGATGAAATTCACCCAGAAGCATTCGCCGTCTTTAAGGAAACGTGTCGCCGCTTCAAAGAGCGGGAGAAGTCCTGGGACCGGGCTGGCGATCAAATCATGTGGCATGAAATACCTTACGACGTGCAACTGATCGGCGCGACCGTATTGCATCAGGGCAAAATCGCCGAAATGGCCACGGGCGAAGGCAAGACACTGGCCGCGGGCCTGGCTTTGTACCTGAATGGCTTGCTCGGGCGCGGCGTACATCTCGTCACCGTAAACTCCTACCTGGCCAAACGCGACGCCATGTGGCTGGGACCCGTGTATTTGTTCCTGGGCCTCACCGTAGGCGTGATACAGGACCGCGCCCTGGGCGTGGAAGGTTTTATTATGGAAGAAGAGGGCGAAGACGGATATCACATGCGCGTGTGTGACCACAAAGACGCCTGTCTCATGGATATCGTGTACGGCACAAAAGACCAATTTGGTTTTGATTACCTCTACGATAACATGGCGATTCGCCCCGAAGATTTGATACAGCGCGAGCACTATTTTGCAATTATTGACGAAGTAGATAGCATCTTGATTGACGAGGCGCGCACGCCGCTGATTATTTCGGGACCCGTGTCGGAATCCACATCGCATCGATATGAAGAAATGCGTCCGCTGGTCGAAAAACTGGTGCGCGCGCAAACCCGAATCGTCAATAATATTTTAAAGCAAGCAGAAGAAGAACTCGAGGCCGGCGACGAATACGAGGCCGGCATCTTGTTATTACAGGTCCAGCGCGGAATGCCCAAAAACAGTCGCTTCATGAAGCGACTTCAGGAAGAGGGCATCAAGCGTCTCGTGCAGCGGGTTGAAGCCGATTATATCCGCGACAAACGCACCGGGGAACTCGACGAAGATCTCTATTTTAGCATCGATGAAAAAAGCCATATCATCGACCTGACAGAAAAAGGACGCGACGAAATCAGCCGCAACCCAGACGATTTTGTATTGCCAGACCTCGATGAAGTGCTTCGGGATATCGAGCAAAACGCATCGCTATCAGACGCGGAACAAGACCGGGCAAAAGAAGCCGCCTATCAGGATTACGGAGAAAAGAATGAATCCATCCACAGCGTGCGAAAATTGTTGCAAGCCTATTCTCTGTACGAAAAAGACGTGCAATACATGATCGACGACGGCAAGGTCGTCATCGTCGATGAATTTACGGGGCGGCCACAGCCCGGACGCCGTTTTGCCGATGGATTGCACCAGGCATTGGAAGCAAAAGAAAAGGTAAAAGTCGAACGCGACACGCAAACAGTGGCGACGATTACATTGCAAAATTACTTCAGGCTCTATGACCGACTGGCGGGCATGACGGGCACTGCCGAAACAGAAGCCGAAGAATTTCATCAAATCTACAAGCTCGATGTGGTATCGATTCCAACGCATGAGCCGGTGCGCCGCATCGATTCTAACGACTGGATCTACCGCACAAAACGCGAAAAATACAATGCCCTAATCGATGAAATTGAGCATCTGCACGAGCAAAATTTGCCGGTCCTGGTCGGCACGATTTCCGTTGAAACCTCCGAGTTGATTTCGCGGATGCTCGCGCGCAAAAAAATTAAACACCAGGTGCTCAATGCCCGACAAAATGTACAAGAAGCGCAGATCATCGCACAGGCCGGGCAACCAGGTGCAGTGACAATTGCGACCAATATGGCCGGGCGCGGTACAGATATCAAACTGGGACCCGGCATCGTAAAAGCACCCGAAGGACACCAGTGTGCATTGATCGCAGATCCCGATAACACCCAGCCCCTGTGTCCTTACATAGACGAATACGGGTGTCGAGATGAAGTCCCGTGTGGCTTGACTATCATCGGCACCGAACGACACGAATCCCGGCGCATCGATCGTCAGTTGCGCGGTCGCTCCGGACGACAAGGGGACCCGGGAAGCTCGCGATTTTTCATTTCACTGGAAGACGACCTGATGCGTTTGTTTGGATCCGAGCGCATCGCCCGCGTCATGGACCGCCTGGGAGCCGAAGAAGGCGAAGTGATCGAACACAGCTGGGTGACAAAATCCATTGAAACCGCGCAAAAACGGGTTGAAGCGCGCAATTTTGAATTTCGAAAACAGGTGCTGGATTACGACGACGTCATGAATCAACAGCGCGAAGTAATTTACGACAGACGCAGACACGCGCTGGAAGAAGAAGATATCTCGGCGATGATCAGCGAGATGATCGACGAAACCATCGATGCGCTATTCGATATTCACATACCGCCCGACGCACATCCCGAAGACTGGAATTTTGATGGATTAATGAACGATTTGCGCAATGTGTTTTTGCAAGCACCCATCATACCCGATGAAGATTTGCCCCAATTGCGCGAAGCGGGTTTGCGAGATCGCGTATTGCGCGGGGTTCGCGAGGCTTATGATCGCCGCGAAAGGGTCATTGGGGAAGACCGCATGCGCCAGATCGAACGCATGATTTACCTGAGCGTTTTTGATGAAAAGTGGAAAGAACACCTCCGCGAAATGGACGATCTGAAAGAGGGCATTGGCCTTCGCGGTTATGGACAAAAAAATCCATTAATCGAGTACAAGCGCGAAGGTTATGAAATGTTTGTGGCATTGCTCGAAGACATCAACCGCGAAACCCTGCGATTGTTATTCCGCATTTCTATTGAAGAAACACCCGCACAACCGCGCACCCAACAGCCCGCACGCCTATCATTGGAACACCGCGATGCCACGGGAATGGGCTTTGCCGGCATGCCCGAACCGGGTACCGATGAATTGACCGCCAATTCTACAGAAGGCGATGCGCCCAAAAAACAGCCGGTGCGCGTTGAAAAAAAGATAGGACGAAACGCGCCCTGTCCGTGCGGAAGTGGAAAAAAGTACAAACACTGCCATGGAAGAGTTTGAAAATGAGGAGATGAGTCTATGAAGTCGCGTGAAAATTTGTTAGATGATGCGCGTCAAAATATTCCGGAAATGACCGTACAGGAAGTACATGAGCATTTGAACGAGGGCAATAATCCCGTATTACTCGACGTGCGCGGACTGGATGAATGGGAGCGCGGGCACTTAAAAGGATCAGTACACATCCCGCGCGGTGAATTGGAATACCAAGCAGAAGCGACAATACCCGACAAGTCGCGTGAAGTCATTGTAATCTGTGCAGGCGGCGTGCGCTCTCTCCTCGCTGGCGAAACCCTGAAAGCGATGGGATACGAAAAGGTAATCTCAATGGACGGCGGATACGGAGACTGGGAAGATGCACATTTGCCGGCTGAAATACCGCCGCCACCGGAAGAAACGGGTGCGCCGGAAAACCCCGAACTGCTCAAAGAGCAAATTGATCATATAGAAAAAGTGTTGGCTCAGAAAAAAACAAAATTGGCTGAAAGCAAGTGAAAAGCAAGTTAGAAGGAAGAAATTCACACTTCCTACTTCACACTTCCTACTTCACACTTCCCATCACCCCACCGATAGAGTGAAAATAAACGCAAAACAGGTGCATCCAACTGTATGCAGTAGTGCATCCCATCGGATGCACCTTCTTATCTTTATATAAATCAATTATTTATTTACATTTTACTTAAATAAGCGATTACAAGTGTATCCTGCCGTATACACTTGTAACTGACTGTCGCATTTGCGACACGAATAATTCTTAAATTTTATCTCTTTGTTTTTCAAGCACTTGAATAATTTTAAATGCTTTTTTTTCTTTGAAACCGTTTTCTGGCACGCATCTTGCGATGTGGAAATCCTATTGACCACGAGCCTCACCTATCTCATCGCGTGCCTGAAAAATCACCAGACACAGCAAACGTGTGAATTATGTGAAAAGAAGTTCTTGACAGAGAGCATTGAATTATACAGCCTATTTCCCAAATAATGAATTACACTTCTATTATTTATGTTGAAAACCGATGTGACAAGCCGCTAAATAGCGGAGGTTGCCATGAGGAGCTTCTGGTGTATTCTGCTTGCATTTTGCATCCTGAGTTGTGGCGGTAATAGTACAGGACCAGAAATAGAACCAGTGCCAGAACCCATCCCCAAACCGAGGACAAGTGACCTGATCATTGACCTGCCGGGCGGGGTAAGAATGGCCTTTATATGGGTAGAACCCGGCACGCTTGGCGAAGGCTATTACCTTGGGAAATATGAACTCACGCAGCAACAGTGGGAGCAAGTGATGCACACCTTACCCTGGCCCCAAAGAGAGGGCGTCGGCTTCACGGAACCGGTTTATCCCGCCTACAATATCTCCTGGTTTGATGCACAAAATTTCGCGGAAAAGTTGACAGCCCTTCAAAATGACGGGATATACCGCTTACCAACCTTCAAGGAATGGATATATGCTTGTCGGGCAGGCACAACAACCACCTGGTTCTTTGGAGATAGCTCTGATTCTCTAAGTGACTACGCCTGGTGGGACAAGAACGTGGATAGCGCGCAAATCGTGGGTACTAAATTGCCCAATCCCTGGGGATTTTATGATATGTATGGTAATGTGTGGGAGTGGGTACTGGATAGCCACGGTGCTTATTTCGTGGGTATATGGACTTATAGAATAGGCGGCAGTTATGATACGACGTCCCCGGCAGACATAATTAGCACGATTCAGATTTTTCACTATAACGCACGCGTTCCAGACGTAGGCGTGCGAATATTGCGAGAAGGTCCAAAAGTTGTGCAGCCATAAAAAAGGCATTGAAAGAACAATCATTATTTATCACTTTGTTTTTCAAGTACTTGAGTGTCTTTAAGTGTTTGTTGAAACACAAACGTTTTAGGTGTGTATTTTGCCACATAAGAAGGGTGACGACACTAAGATTTTTGCCTGAAAGGAGGATAACATGACAACGGCAATGTGACACAAGCTGACTTTGATCAATGGCAGGAGATAGGTCTCTATCAGGTTCAGGATAAACATTTTTTGACACGAACAACCCAAACGAGGAGGTTATAGATGAAACGATTTTTGAAGCGATGGACAATACCCATTCTGGGATTAATTGTGCTGAGCCATACCGCCGATGCACAACAATCTTTTCGCGCAATGGCAATTGCCCAGATTGCAGAACAATTTCCCAACAGCGATAAATCAGCTAAGCAGATTTACGACGAAGGACTCATCTGGCATACCGCAAAAATATTTGCCAAACAATTCAGAAATTTCGAGTTGGGAGCATTGACGGGGCCAATTGAAGAAGACCGCTCCCGCATAGTAACCACACGAGTGCCGGGACTTGCAGATTCAGTTAGCGGACCAGTGGGTTCAACCACTGACAGTACAGCGACGCCCCCGGGTCCAGGAGCTATTCCCGGCGGCATAACTTCAGACGATACCCCGTCGGTTGGGACGACGGAATCGGACTCTATCTCTATCCCTCATATCATCACCCATCGGATTGACCGTCGCTCTATATTCTTCAGTGAAGGACACAAGGTGACCACAACGGCGGAGCGAGATTATACTGAGGCGGAACGCCGGGAGATTCGCAAGACCTTCCTGAGCATGTTTGATGGCTTGCCTCCGGATGTGCGCATCGTACTCGAATCGGGAAGCATACAGTATCACGGTCAATCAGCCACGGTTACAGCGCAGTGGAAGTATGATATTATAGGTCAGGCCACCCGGTTGAGCCGTCCCTACAAAAATCGCTCACCTGGATCTCTCACACTGCGAATGTTGCGAGTGGGCGATGATTGGTTGGTGACAGACTTTCGCGGTTTGGTCAATGGATTGAAAACCGATGTGACAAGCCGCTAAATAGCGGAGGTTGCCATGAGGTGCTTCTGGTGTATTCTGCTTGCGTTTTGCATCCTGAGTTGTGGCGGTAATAGTACAGGACCAAAGCTAGAGCCAGTGCCAGAAATAGAAGAAAAACCAGAACCTATCCCCAATCACGAGGCAGGTGATCTGGTGATTGACCTGCCGGGCGGGATAAAAATGGCCTTTGTATGGATTGAGCCTGGCACCGTAAAGTGGCTCTATGAAATTACAATTACAAAAGGCTTTTATCTTGGGAAATATGAACTCACTCAGCAACAGTGGAAGCAAGTTATGCTCACTGCACCCTGGACAGGAAAAGCCGAAGTCGATTCCACTGGGCCGAATTTTCCTGCTGCCTACATTTCAGGGCGTGACGTACAAGTTTATGTAGAAAAGTTGACTGCCCTTCAAAATGACGGCATATATCGATTACCAACCGGAGACGAATGGGAATATGCTTGTCGAGCGGGCACAACAACCACCTGGTTCTTTGGAAATAGCTCTGGTCCTTTAAGTGATTACGCCTGGTGGAGCGGCAATTCTGAGGGTGGATTTCACACAGTAGGTACTAAATTGCCCAATCCCTGGGGACTGTATGATATGTATGGAAACGTGGCTGAGTGGGTACACGACTCAGGATATCCAGATATAAAATATCGTGTTATATACGGAAGCAGTTATCTATCATCAACGGACAGTACACCATCTTTCATGCATGTCCCTGCTTACGAGATTTATGGCTATCCATCTGTAGGCGTTCGAATATTGCGAGAAGGACCAAAAGTCTCGCAACCGTAAAAAAGGTATTGATAGAATGTAATTATTTAGGTTCTTGTGGTCGCGTAGGAGGGAAATCCTTTTCCCGACCTTGATCGCGGCAGGGATGCCGCTCCTACAGCATCCTGTTGTGATTTTTGTGCATTTGAACTGGCCTGAGAGACGGCCAGTTGTACCCCGCTTGTGGCTAATCATCCAAATGACCTAAATAGTTACCAAAATATTACCTTGCACAAATATTGGTGCTTCTATATATTTTCCTCCCTTAGCACTCAACAGGATGAGTGGCTAATAACATATAACAAGTTAAATTTATTACATTTAACCAACTGTCGTTCAAGGAGGTTTCTCATGAATGTCCGTCCGCTTTCCGATCGCATCCTGGTGCGACGGGTGGATGCTGATGAGCAGGTGAAGGGGGGCATTATCATCCCCGATACCGCTGTGGAAACGCCACAGGAAGCAGAAGTCGTTGCCGTTGGACCGGGCAAACGCAATAAGAATGGCGACGTGATCGCGCCAGCGGTAAAATCTGGAGAAAAAATTTTAATCGGCAAATACGCCGGCACAGAAATTGAAGTTGACGGCGATGATTACGTAATCGTAAACGAAGATGACGTATTGGGCATTATTCAGTAGAGGAGATTGATATTATGGCAAAGCAGATTGCCTATGGAATAGATGCTCGCGGGCGTATTCTCGATGGTGTAACGCTCTTGAGCAAAGCCGTGAAAGCCACGTTGGGACCTGCTGGACGGAATGTGGTTGTCGCCAAGTCGTGGGGGTCCCCCACCGTGACAAAAGACGGCGTGACCGTTGCAAAAGAAATCGAACTCGAAGACGCTTACGAAAACATGGGTGTGCAAATGGTCAAAGAAGTCGCCTCCAAGACCTCTGACATTGCGGGCGACGGCACAACCACAGCGACAGTACTCGCCGAAGCGATCTTCCGTGAAGGCTTGCGCAATGTGACCGCCGGAGCCAACCCAATGGACCTCAAGCGCGGTATTGATGCGGCCGTTGGAACCGTGGTCAAAGCACTGGAAAGCCAGAGCCAACCGGTAAAAGACCGCAACTCAATTGCACAAGTAGGGACAATTTCCGCCAACAGCGACAGCAGTATTGGCGAGATTATAGCCGATGCAATGGACAAAGTTGGCAAAGACGGCACCATCACAGTCGAAGAGGCCAAGAGCATCGAGACAACGTTGGATGTGGTCGAAGGAATGCAGTTTGACCGCGGTTATCTCTCGCCCTATTTTGTGACCGATCAGGAAAACATGGAAGCCATACTGGAAGACGCGCTGATCCTCATTCACGAGGCAAAATTGTCAAACATGAACGACTTATTGCCTCTCCTCGAAAAAGTCGCTGGCACAGGCAAGCCGCTTCTGGTAATCGCTGAAGATGTTGAGGGTGAAGCTCTGGCCACTTTTGTCGTCAACAAAGTGCGCGGCACCCTCGCTGCCTGTGCGGTAAAAGCACCGGGATATGGCGACCGCCGCAAAGAGATGTTGGGCGATCTCGCCGTGCTGACAGATGGGCGCGTAATTACAGAAGACCTCGGCATTAAGCTCGAAAACGTCGAGCTGAGCGACCTCGGGCAGGCCAAGCGCGTGGTAATCGACAAAGACAACAGCACAATCGTAGAAGGTGCGGGGTCCATAGCCGATATTCAAGGCCGAACGAGTCAAATTCGTCGGCAGATTGAAGACACCACCTCTGACTATGACCGCGAAAAACTCGAAGAGCGATTGGCGAAATTGGCCGGTGGTGTAGCCGTCATCAACGTTGGTGCGGCAACCGAAACAGAAATGAAAGAAAAGAAAGCCCGCGTCGAAGACGCACTCCACTCCGTGCGTGCTGCAGTTGAAGAAGGCATTGTGCCCGGCGGCGGAGTCGCTCTCCTGCGCAGTCTTGACGCATTGGACGAAACGGATGTGCATGGCGACCAGAGCACAGGCGTAGATATCGTGCGTCGCGCACTGCAATCCCCGCTGCGTCAGATCGCCGATAATGCCGGCTTAGAAGGCAGCCTTGTCGTGCAAAAAGTGACCGAAGGCGAAGGTGCTTATGGGTTTAATGCACGCACCGAGCAATATGAAGACCTGGTAGATTCCGGTGTGATTGATCCCACAAAAGTAGTGCGTACTGCGATGGAAAATGCAGCGTCCATCGCGGGATTATTATTGACAACCGAAGCCCTGGTGACAGATTTGCCAGAAGAAAACGAAGGTGCTGCGCCCGCCCACGACCACGGGCACATGCACTAAATCGGACTGTCAAAATATGCTCGACTTCCACAAAGGGCTGACCATTGGTCAGCCTTTTTTTTGTGTTTGGTTGAATTTGTGGGCAGTTTTATCTATATTATCTAAAGACTTAAGCCAAATTTGATCTAACTTTTGTGAAAGGATAGTATGGCAAAAACGAAATCACAGACTGATGAACCTCGGGAAACTGAAGGCGCAACATCCACAGCAAAAAAAGCAAAACGTCCGTCAAAAAAGCAGGCGAGCAAAAAAACAGCCAAAAAGCCAGCTAAGAAAACGAACACCAGGTCTTCTACACCGCGTGTATCGAAAAAGCGGTCGTCCAAAAAACCTGCAAAAAAGCAGCCATCTAAAAAAACAGCCAAAAAGCAGGCAACTAAAAAAACAGCCAAAAAGCCTGTAAAACAGGCCAAAAAGCCAGCGCAGAAATCCAAAAAACCTGCGAAAAAGATCGAAAGGGCTGCTGCACAGGAAGAGCGCACGGTGATCTCATCGCCGCCATCCAGACAGCGCAGAGAACAGAAAAAGACCGCTGTTGATCGAGATCAAAAATCTGTAGAAGCCGTGCAAACACCGCAAGAGACCCCAGAAAATGTACAAACAGAAGAAATGCAATGGGGGCGTCGAACAAGGCGGTCTGCACCAATTGGCTGGGAAGACCGCGTCGGTGTAAACACACCTGTTCAACCCGCTCGACGGCAGGACGCGAATGCAGAGAACCAACCCGTTGAAGCATCTGCGAAGCCAGAAGCACCACCGCAAGCGCGAACCGAAACACCTGCTCAGGCCCAGCGGGATGAACCCAAAAAAGAAGATACTCGCAATGCGCAAAAAGACACGCGCAATGTGTCTCGTCCACCTAAAGGACGCCAGCGCAACGAACAGAGCACTCAGAACAAACAGCGGCCTTCAAAGCGCACAAGCGATCGCAGTCGCAGCCAGAAACCCAATCAACCGTCGAACAAACTGACACAAATTTTGGCGCAATCCTGGACAGAAGACAAAACGCGGCAATTCATCAGCGAAGGCTTTCTCGGCAGTTTGTCGCCCGAACTGGTCAACAATGGAAATAGCGAATCCATCCCGGACGCCGAGAGGCTCAAAAAGCCCCTGGAAATGATCCGCAAAGTTCTGGCCGATGAGTGTATGGTTGCCGATGATGTTACAGATTTGATGTTGCTCGACGTGGTAATGAATGCCCTGTCAGACCGCATTGACGTATGCCGACTACAGGCCGAGTCGAACGCACTATCGGATATAGACGCGATCTTAGAATTGCGCTACAAAGCCGACCGGCGATTGATAGAAGCGGTAAATGCCTTAAAGAATGCATGACGCCGCAGATATACCCGCCAATATTGAAAGCCCCGTCTGACAAAGGTCAAACGGGGCTTTTATTTTACACTTCCCATCACGCCCAACCGTGTACCCCATGACCCCCACCGGGGAACCAGATCAAATCGACAACAAACGAAACGAGCACACCCGTGGCCCTACCCGCAATAATGCCAAAAAAAAGCGGACGGTATTTCTGGTAGAGGGACACACCGCCCACCCGGGTGACGATAGCTTTGAACAACCAGACAATAATAAGAGACGTAATCTCGTGAAGAATACTCGTCGTCGTAATAATAAAACCCACGGGATGGATGGGCCACCAGGGCAGGCGATACCGAAGAGCCGTGAGAATCGCAAAAATGAGGCCCCCAAAGCCGAACAGCACCACCCGCTCCCATGAGGCCGGCTCAGGCGATTTGATTTTATTCACAACAGCATCGTAAAGACGGGGTGCATACCGGGTAAAGGGATACTCCGTAAAATTGTACGCCCCGTGTGTATAGCCCAGATAGAGCACCATAGAAATATTGACCACCAGCGCACCGCCCAACCCCAGAAGCAACACCCAAAAAAGCGCGCGTTTATTGCCCGGCACGCGGTCAAAAACTTTGGCACACTGCGACAGAGCAGGCATAAACAGCATCCAGCGCAGCGCATGAGCAGTAGAACCTACGGCAACCGTCCTCGGATCAATAGTAACCGTACCGATCAGTTGAAAACCCATATTGAGAGGCGTCGTGGGAATACCCAAATACAGCGTACCCGACTCGCATACAAAGCGGGCAAGCGCGATATAAATAACAATCGCCGCCGGTATCGTAATCATCAAAAGCCCCGGCGCGACTCCCGCCTTCAAAAGATAGGCCACGATATAGGCGACGCCGACAATCAGGCCAATCACAGCCGTGCGATAGGAAAGAAGCTCATCCGCATCATCCACATCGGGATCGTCATTCCAGGCCTTTCGAAAAACCGCCTTCAAGTGCCGCCGCGCTGTCCACAGCCCCCATGCCACAAACACAAAAAGCGCGCCCATACACTGCCACTGCACCAGGGGATCGCCCCATCCACCGCCCTTCTGGTGCATGCGCCCAAACTGAAAACCCGTCTTCCGAATAAGCGCAATCTCGCCCATCAGCACAAAGTGGAAAAACCATATCGAAAAAAGAATTTCCAAATTCACAAAATATCCGAAACCAATCGTATAAGTATTAATATGAGTCAACAGCGGCGGAAAAAGGCGCGCAAAATAAAAAAGCCCCGCATTCGGACTCATGCTAATGCGGGGAACCGTCGTATAAAAATAAGTAATAATATTCCACCCGATAATCCCAAACGCCAGCCCAAAACCAATCCAAAAGAGATATCCCCGAAACAGGACCGGCCAGCCACTTCGCCCCGAAGAATCGCGCGTTTCGGCAACCATCTCGAGAATCGGTGCGAGCAAAGGATAATCCAGGCGCTCGCTCTCAACCCATTGCTTGCGAAGAATAACCACCAGACAAAAACACACCACAAACCCGGCCAAAATCAGCGTAACCCACCAGAAAATCGGACCGACCCACACCTCCCACGGAATAGACGCGCCAGATGGCAAACCCTCGTACAAAAACGTCGTCTGCCGGTGATCATTGGAAGGAAAAAGATAGGACGGAAGATAGGGCTGCACATTGTCAATCCACCCATTCTCCGGCGTTGCCAGATAATAAGGCGCAGCCATCAACCCCAGCCAGATACCGGTCAACCCACGCGCGGGAATAATCGCACCAATCAGGCCCATCGCGAAAATAACAGCCAATTCTCGGGAAGCCAAACCTTGCTTGTCGAACCGAATCTTCAAGAGCGTATTAGCAATAAAAACGCACAGAAAAATCGCAAAAATGGAAACCGGAAGATGCGTAATATTGACCGCAGAAGTATTTGCAGCCGTGCGGGAATACGTCACCCATGCACTCGCCAGACATGCAATCAGAAGCCCCAGCGCGACACTGCGAGGCGTAATGCGCGCCGCTTTTCTTTGGGCATCTTCAGATATGGGAGACAGGGGTTCGGGAAGGACCATAGTGTTTTCAAAGAATGGGCTTTTGAAGCAAACCCAAATTTTCTTGTATTTCAAAATTTGTCATGTAACTTTCCGTTTGAGTAGCGCTAATATAGTCATATACAGCGGCGATAAGTCACAAGAATTTACTGCTCTTGAAAACAATAGTTCGGACATTTTTTGATTTTCGTGCGGGCCTTTGGCACACCATAAGGAGAATCCAGGCGAATAGCGTGAAGGAGGATACATGCAGAAAAAAATCACAATCAAACCCCGTTACTACCGCTGGCACGTTGACAAAGGCGTGGTCTGGCTCGAAAAAAATACGAACTATGCCCACCTCAATTGGGAAATCCCGATAGCGCAAACCGCACTCGTACTCGTCGATATCTGGTCGCACCACTACCTGAAAGACACCGCAGCCCGGTCCGAGAAAATCGTACGCAACAAAATTGTCCCCCTCCTATCCGCCTGCAGAAAAGCGGAAATGCCCATTGTTCACGCACCGGCACCGCGACTGGCCGAAGCGCATCCATCCTGGGTAAAACTAATCAAAAAAGGGAACGCCGAAGACAGGGACAACTGGCCCCCAGCCGCATTTCGCAGCAAAACGGAAATTTATGAAAACTATGCGCGGCCCATAGAACCGCGCGAAGAAGAACTCGGCGAGATCCGCGCCAAACTCGAAATGCATCCCCTGGTACAGGTAGAAGGCAAAGAAGCCGTCATCTCCACTGGTGAAGAACTCCACCGCTGGTGCAAACAACAGGGCATACTCTTCCTCTTCTACCTCGGCTTCAACACCAACGCCTGCATCTTGATGAGAGACTACGGAACCCTCGCAATGGGCCACCGCGGATATGAAATCATCCTCCTGCGGGACTGCACCACGGGAATGGAATCTTTTGAAACCCATCAAAGCCTCGGACAGACGCGGGGCGCCGTACTATTCCTGGAAATGTTCGGACACTACTCTCTGATATCGGAGGAACTGATCGCGGGATTGCCGGGGTAACTATACTATCATCGGTGGTTCCATTTCACGTCTTTATGACCGCAGAACAAACATATTCAATCGCAGATTCGCCAGATCATGCGAACAAAGGGGTCACAGTCCGATCGCTGATCTTCGGGCTTGTGCTGGTCATTGCAATCAACGCACTGGCCACAGTCGCGCGATACATCATGCACAGTTCCTTCATGGCATACAGTCACATGCCCATGGGCAATCTGATGCTCACACTGCTGTGTTTGATCGTCTGCAGTGTGCTCGCGCGGTACTTTGGCAAACCCTTTGCCTTTTCCCCGGGCGAATGGCTCGCGATCTTTTCAATGGGCTTTATCTGTTCGCTCGGTCCCACCTATGGCGTAAGTGGATATCTCGTCGGCGTCATCGTAACCCCCTATTATTTTTCCTCGCCCGAAAACCGGTGGGCAGAGTTTTTGCACCCGCACCTGCCCGAATGGATCATACCGTCCAATCGCGACGGCGCAATGAACTGGTTCTACGACGGCTTGCCCGCCGGTGCGCCCGTACCCTGGTCTGTCTGGATCGGTCCCCTCTTCTGGTGGTTCACCTTTATATGTGCCATAGCACTCGCCTGCTTTTGTGCCTCGGTCATCATGCGCAAACAATGGGCAGAATACGAAAAACTGGTCTATCCCGCCATGGAACCCATCGTCGAACTGACCACACAGCCCGGCACAGGACGGACCTATTTGCCCGAGTTTATGCAGGGACGGATGTTCTGGACCGGATTTGGCGTGGTAGGCGTGATATTCGTCTGGAACATCATCGCGTGGTTTCATCCCGCGCTGCCAAAATTTCCAACCGCTGGCGGCACCTGGGTGCCCATAGGCCGGAACTTTCCGCCGCAGTGGGTATTCATAAGCACCGTGGGAATATGCTTTTCGTATTTTGCGAGCCTGGAATTATTGTTCAGCATGTGGCTCTTTGATCTCATATTCATCGTAGAATCCGGCATCCTCGATCAACTGGGCATAACGGCCTTTAACCGCTACTACGCCTCCAAACGCTATCTCTGGCAAACAACGGGCGCGTTTGTCGCCCTATCTCTGTGGTGGGTGTGGATAGCGCGGGCGCATCTAAAACAGGCATTTCAAAAAGCTCTCCATCCAAAAAGCGAGCATATAGACGACAGCCGGGAACTCATATCCTATCGCGCAGCCTTCTGCTATCTCGCCGCTTCAGTCGCCTACGCACTGGTCTGGTTGTCCGCAGCGGGCATGGCGTGGAAAGTCCTCGCCATCCTGTTGCCATTTATGTTTTTGTCCTATGGCGCCGTATCGAAAATTCTGGCCGACTCCGGACTTATTTACGTCAAGGCCCCATCTACCGCCTGGACACTGACGACCGCGCTCATGGGCGGTGCCCGCGCCATCCCAGCGGCGTCTCATGCCATGATCTATCCGGCATCTGTCGCCATCGATCACTTCCGCGGATTTACCTTTTCCGTGGGCACGCACATCAACCGCCTGTCCGACTTCATCCATGGCAACAAACGCCCTCTCTTCGGCGGCCTCTGCGTGGCTTTTGTAGTCGGCATCGTCTCATCCACCCTCTTTACAATCTGGCTGGGCTATCGCATTGGCGGGTACAACTTCTCGCCAAACTGGCTCATCATTCGCGCAGGCATAGGCGGATATCAAAATTCCGTCAACGCGATCATATCGCCGCAACCGATGGAAGAGATCGACTACTGGTTCTTTCTCATCGGGACACTCGCCATGTACACCTTGCTATTCCTGCGATACCAATTCACCTGGTGGCCCCTGCACCCCATTGGACTCGCCCTATCGGGCACCGGCCTCGCCCGCCTCACCAGCTTCACCATCTTTGTCGCATGGCTCATCAAATTCACATTATTGCGCATCGGCGGCGCGCCCTTTTACCGCCGCTCAAAGCCGTTTTTCGTCGGCATGCTCGTGGCTTATGTCCTGTCAACCGCCCTGGGCCTCATCGTAGATGCAATCTGGTTCATGCCTCAGGGACACACCGTTCACAAATGGTATTGAACGAAACTATTGCTGCATAAAGCTGTATAAGGGTAAGGACCTGAGTTTGATTGTCCATCATATTCCAAGAGGAGGCTGACATGACTGGCAAGAGCTATTGGTTGATACTTTGTATCTTCTTATTTCCACAACTCTTGTGGGCACTTGAGGACCCGCCTGATGTAGCGTATGACCAAATGAACCTCGAATCGCTGTCCAAACAGTCACGCCGCCAGGCCATAAGAAATTTTATTCGCGCACATCCCAAATACGCACAAGCCCATTATGATTTGCACAAGGTACTGGTTGAGGGTCACACGCCAGAAGCCTATCAAGATGCACATAGAGCATTAAAACAGGCACTCAGGTTGGAACCCAAAAATATCACCTATATGATTGCATTGGGGAACTTTTTCACCCTGCAGGACAAGCACGCACTCGCTCTGGGTCAATATAAAAAGGTACTCAAGCGATCTCCCAATGAGCCTGCTGCACTCGTTGGCATTGGACGCTTTCATCTCGGGGAATTTTTGAAATATCGCAATCTGAATATTGCTGGCAATAAAGAGTTTGCGAGAAAGGACTTTCAAGAGGCTGTGAGGTATTTTAACAGCGCGATAGAAGCGCATCCGGGTTACCGGGAGGCATATCATCATTTGGCTGTGGCATATCTTGAGAGCAATCAGACAGAACCTCTGGTTGCCCTATCGCGGAAGATGGTGCGCCATTTTCCGGATGATTGGGAGACCTTACTCTGGGGGGGCTTGAGTCATCACCTGAGTGGAGAAGGTGCGATGGCCGAACAGTTTTTCTTGACTGCAAAGAACAAACTGCCTGAAGCCGAACTCGCGGTCATGAAAGCCCTGGAGGAGGACCGGTATGCTTCCACTACCATGGCTTATGTATCGGATCTGGATTCTTCAACAGTCTTAGACATAGTAGATCCTCTGTTATTAACGGAATATAACGAACAAGTGCTCGAGAGATACGGTCGTGCAGCGTATGTGATTTTGTGTCTGGGACGTCCTGAAAAGGGTATTAAGGGCTGGGAAACAGATCGGGGACAGACCTTTCTCAAATTTGGGCAACCACTGTCAAAGCGCATCGTGCGTCCAGGTATAAATCAGGGGACTCCTATTCAGGATCCAGACTATTTCCATTCAGAGTTTACCAGTCACGTCTATCGTCAGATGTGGTATTACGAGGGATTTGAGATGGCGTTTCGCAGTGCGGATGGCACCACGGACTGGATGTTCGATACTTTTTCTGGCCTGATTAGAACTGCCAGACCTTTTATGATAGATCCCACAAGTTCCAGTGCAGAATATTGGGCCAAAAAAGAGCAGTGGAGATATAGGAACCGCATTCGAAAAGTATCCGCCTCACCCAAAAGCGTCCTAAAATCCCTCCCACCGCGATTTATCGATCCTTATGCAAACAAAAGATATCACCTGTTCAACCAAATGACCGCCTTTAAGCGCGCCGACAGCATCCGCCTTGAAGTCTCCTACGCACTTCCCAAAGCGCGATTTGGATCATTAGATCAAAAGCAGTTCACAATTGACGACGGCCTCTTTATGCTCGACAACAATAATCAGATGGTCTATCGCAGTGTTGAGCCTAACGTCTTGCCTTTTTCTCCTATCCGCAACTATAAGAGCCCCATAGACAGCTTGAGAAACGCGTACTTTTTAACCTCCAAAGATGTTTCCGTTAATCCCGGCACGTATCAAATCAGTGGTGAAGTGCGCGATAAGGTCTCTGGTTCAATAGGAGAATTTAGAAATCAGAAGACCATTGCGTATTCAGATTCCACACTTCAAGTAAGCGATTTACTTCTGGCCAGTGTTATTCGCTCTGAGGCAACTTTCCCAGAAAGCCGAGAGGATCTGGAGATCATTCCGAATCCTTTGCGGACTTATGGGCATGCCTCACCGGTCTATGTATATTTCGAGGTGTACAATCTGGCACAGGACGAATTTAACCAGACCCTGTTTCAAGTTTCTTACACGCTATCCAAGCCTTCCGTACAAGAAATAGACCCCAATCTGTTTTTCACCCGCCAACGCACTGTCCCCACACGGATTGAAAGAATTGAGCCACCAGAAGCTCCAGATCAACTATCTACACCTGCCGCAAGAACCGACGCACTCTCTTTGGGACCCGAAAATCCAAATCCGGATGTTGATGATGAAGAAGCTGAAAGCCCTGATTACGCGCTTGAAAGACAGAAACTGTTATCTGAACTGGTATATGATACCGGGACATCAGTCGTCAAATATGTTGTGCCCAAACAACAGACCTCAGAGGAATTAGTCAAAGTATTGGAAGAAGGTGTCGCCCATGAAACAACAGTAACGGCGGACTATCTTGGCAATCGCGAGGATGAGTTTACGTATTTACAGATCGATGTATCTCAAGTGCCTTCGGGCATTCACAAGCTGACGATTACAGCCCATGACAAAGTGGGCAAAACCGTGGCTCATAATGAGACCTTTTTTAGAATTATCCGGGACTGAGCAAAGAAAGGGATAACTTCAGCCATGCGTTATTTACTTTCATTTATATCTATTGTGACGCTTGTCGTTTGTCTCCTAACAGGCCCTATAAGTGCAGTATCGACCGATGAAATGCGTTCGCAGGTAAAAACCGATTCACTGCGCCAACTCAAAGAGGCGATTGAGCGTGCGCCAAAAGATGGCAACCTGTGGGTCAGGCTGGGATATGCCTATTTCTCGGCTGGCGACTTTAAACAGGCTGAAGAAGCATTTAAAAAAGCCATTCGTTACAAAAAATCAGCACAGGCGTATCGCGGATTGGGCTTAACATACGCCAATCAAAAAGGCAAACTTCAAAAAGCCTTTTATAATTTTCGTCGCGCACTTGCCATAGATCCAAATATGACGGCAGTAAAAATGGATATTGCACGTCTTCAACTGAAGGACAAAAGTACCGATGCCGTATCAACTCTAAAAGGCATTGTCAAAGATGATTCTCTATACGCACCTGCTCATATGGCACTTGCCGAATGGTACGCCGAACAAAAAAACGAAAAGAAAATGCTGGCATATTTTAAGTCATATCTTCAGTTAGTTCCACAAGATGCGGACTTTCTGTATCAAATGGCACTGAATTACGCAAAGGACTATCGATACAAGCCAATTTTGGAGATTATTGAACAATTACCAGCAAGTCACGCGGACAAGGACAATTGGTTACCGCTTCAGGCGCAAGCCTACGCAGCTATGGGTGAAGTAAAGGTGGCTGATTATTTATTTCAAAAGTTCCTGCGTCTAATTCCAGAAGATGAGCGCAGATATTACGATAACATCGCATTGATGATGTCGCCCGAAGAGCAAAATACCTTTAGTAGCTTGAAAGAAGAAGAACGAGGACAGTTCATAAATGAGTTTTGGAAGAAGCGAGACCCCTTATTGAGTGCAGGGGCCAATATCAGAAAAGTGGAACACTATAGAAGAGTATGGTATGCACGCCAGTTTTTTAATGGTAAACAACCTTGGGATCGGCGCGGCGAAGTGTATATCAAATTTGGTGAACCGGATTACAAATTTGGCGGGGATCATGGAGGCAGAGTTCCGCCCCTATCTGTTGAATTTTTGAAGGAAAGATTGGCTTACGAACTTGCTTTGAATTTGCAAAGGGCTGAGCGCGTAGAACAGGTTCCCGAGTGGAATACATTGAAGCGCAAGCAGAGTAAAGGTGCCCTGACAGATCCTATTTATCCTATAGATCGCCACCCCGATGGTTCACCCAGATTTCCCTGGGAATCGTGGATTTATCTCGGTATTGGCAAAGGCATAGAAATTGTATTTACAGATCATTTCATGAATGGCAGTTGGGATTATCCGCTCCCTCCCAAGAATCCTCTTTTAGCAGTAGCGTCACAAAATTTCCATCCTCAAGTTATTATTGGGCACCATGCCAAAGAGACACCTGATTTTTATAATGGAATACCTGGCACTGAAGTTTTGAACTTTTACTATGATATGGCGACATTCCGGGGAAAGAATCTCGAAACGGATCAGAATATTTATCTTGGACTATTGCCAAAAGATATTTTTGCCCAAAATGATACCACAACAACCTCTGCACTTGTTAATTGGACGGCATCTCTCGTGAATGACGAAGGCTCAGTCATCAACAGTGCTCAACACACTGTATCTCTTTCAAGTATGCAAGGTGGTATCGCCATTGATGCGATGTCTCTTAAAGCTCTACCGGGAGACTATCGCCTCATCGTTCATCTCACGGACCAAAATTCTGGAAAATGGGGGTTCTATCAACAGCAAATTCATATCCCAAATTACGCTGTTGATTCACTGAGCATAAGCGATATTGAAATGGCCTATCACATCTTCACTGAACCCCAATCATACAAGTTTCAAAAGGGTGATGTTTGGGTCATTCCCATGCCCACCCGAAATTATCTCAGAAACCAAGCAGTCAATATTTATTATGAAATTTACAATTTGCAAAAAGATGTATTTGGTCAAACGAAATTCCGCATTAAATACACGATATGGGAAGATGTACGAAAAAATGCCAGTCTATTGGGCAACATATCATATTTCCTGGGTAAATTAGTCACCGATGAAAAGCCAGAGATCTCGATTAGTTCTGACTACAATGGAAACAGCGCCACTGAGCCGGTATATATTGAATTGGATACACGCAAATTAAAACCGGGTCTATATCAGCTTGAAGTCGAGGTTCATGATTTGATAAGCCAGCAAACAAGCTCTCAAGATGCACTTTTTATTTTAAACAAAAATGAAATCAATGAACGCGTAACAAAGCGAGAAGAAGAAGCTCTTTCAGATAGATTCCAAGGGGCCATAGAAAGAATTATGGAACAATAATTAAGAGGGGTATTCGGATTCGTTTTCCAACTCTGATTTTCACACTGACTTGAATTTGATTGTCCATCATATTCCAAGAGGAGGCTGACATGACTGGCAAGAGCTATTGGTTGATACTTTGCGTCTTCTTGTTTCCACAAATCTTGTGGGGGCTTGAGGACCAGCCAGATGTAGCGTATGACCAAATGAACCTCGAATCGCTGTCCAAACAGGCACGCCGCCAGGCCATAAGAGATTTTATTCGCGCACATCCCAAATACGCACAAGCCCATTATGATTTGCACAAGGTACTGGTTGAGGATCACACGCCAGAAGCCTATCAAGATGCACACAGAGCATTAAAACAGGCACTCAGGTTGGAACCCAAAAATATCACCTATATGATTGCATTGGGGGACTTTTTCTCAATGCAGGACAAGCACGCACTCGCTCTGGGTCAATATAAAAAGGTACTCAAGCGATCTCCCAATGAGCCTGCTGCGCTCGTGGGCATTGGACGCTTTCATCTCGGGGAGTTTTTGAAATACCGCAATCTGAATATTGCTGGCAATAAGGAGTTTGCGAGAAAGGACTTTCAAGAGGCTGTGAGGTATTTTGACAGCGCGATAGAAGCGCATCCGAGTTACCGGGAGGCATATCTTCATTTGGCTGTGGCATATCTTGAGAGCAATCAGATAGCGCCTTTGGTCAGTTTATCGCGGCGTATGTTGCGCCATTTTCCCGATGATTGGGAGACCTTACTGTTGTGTGGCTTAAGTCATCATCTGGGCGAAGAAGGTGAGATGGCCGAGCAGTTTTTCCTGATAGCGAAGAAAAAACTACCTGAAGCCGAACTCGCGGTCATAAAAGCCGTGGAGGAGGATCGGTATGTTTCCAATGCCCTGGCTTATGTATCGGATTTGGATACTTCGACGGTCTCAGACATAGTAGATCCCCTGTTATTAACGGAATATAACGAACATGTGCTCGAGCGCTATGGTCGCGCCGCGTATGTGATCTTATGTCTGGGACGTCCCGAAAAGGGTATCAAGGGTTGGGAAACAGATCGTGGACAGACCTTTCTCAAGTTTGGAAAGCCACTGGGAAAACGCATGGTGCGTCCAAATATACGAGAGGGCACTGGCGACATGCCACCCGTGTATTTTCGTTCAGAATTGGACAGCCATGTCTATCGTCAGATGTGGTATTACGAGGGATTTGAGATGGCGTTTCGCAGTGCGGATGGCACCACGGGCTGGATGTTCGATACTTTTTCTGGTCTGATTAGAACTGCCAGACCCTTTATGATAGATGTTGCTTATATTTACCTTAAGGATCCGAACCCTCGCAATCCCAATGCAGTGTATTGGAGAAAAAAAGAGCAGTGGAAGTATGTGAACCGCATTCGAAAAGTATCCGCTTCACCCAAAAGCGTTCTGGAATCCCTACCACCGCGATTTATCGATCCTTATGCAAACAAAAGATATCACCTGTTCAACCAAATGACCGCCTTTAAGCGCGCAGACAGCATCCGCCTTGAAGTCTCCTACGCACTTCCCAAAGCGAGATTCGGTTCATTAGATCAAAAACAGTTCACAATTGACGACGGCCTCTTTATGCTCGACAACAATGACCAGATGGTCTATCGCAGTGTTGAGCCTAACGTCCTGCTTTTTTCCCCTATCCGCAAATATAAGAGTCCCATAGACAGTTTGAAAAATGCATACTTTTTAACTTTCAAAGATGTTGCTGTTAATCCCGGCACGTATCAAATCCGAGGTGAAGTGCGCGATAAGGTCTCTGGTTCGATAGGAGAATTTAGAAATCAGAAGACCATTACATATTCAGATTCCACACTTCAAGTAAGCGATTTACTTCTGGCCAGTGTTATTCGCTCTCAGACTGCTTTCTCAGAAAGCCGAGAGGATTTGGAGATCATTCCGAATCCTTTGCGGACTTATGGACACGCCTCACCGGTCTATGTGTATTTCGAGGTGTACAATCTGTCACAGGACGAATTTAACCAGACCCAGTTTCAAGTTTCCTATACACTATCCAAACCTTCCGTAGAAGAAATAGACCCCGATATGTTTTTCACCCGCCAACGTGCCCTTCCCACATTTATTGAACGAATTGAACCACCAGAAGCTCCAGATCAACTATCTACACCTGCCGCCAGAGTGGATGCAGTCTCTTTGGGACGCGAAAACCCAAATCCAGATGTTGATGATGATGAAGAATCGGAAAGTCCTGATTACGCGCTTGAACAACAGAAACTGTTATCTGAACTGGTATATGATACCGGGACATCAGTCGTCAAATATGTCGTGCCTCAACAACAGACCTCAGAGGAATTGGTCAAAGTGCTCAAAGAAGGTGTCGCGCATGAAACAACAGTAACGGCGGACTATCTCGGCAATCGCGAGGATGAGTTTACGTATCTACAGATCGATGTATCTCAAGTTCCTTCGGGCATTCACAAGCTAACGGTAACAGCCTATGACAAAGTGGGCAAAACCGTGGCTCATAATGAGACCTTTTTTAGAATCATCCGAGATTAAAAAAGTAATGACAGGCAAAACCTTCTGGATCGCGGCTCAAAGCATGCCGCGATGACGGCTTTTACGCGAAGGTTACGGTTGAGTAGATAACCTGCACCAAAGTTTAGTAGCCTCAATTTTATTTGGAACAATCTATCTTTTTGTGCATGATAGTATGTGAGTTTTCGATTACACAACATATCAGATAACTGGTGTTACGCAGGTCTCGCGTTTCTGTCATGCTGAGGCGGGCGCAATGAATCTCCTGCGCCCAACACCCGATAGGCTGACGAAGCATCTTTTACCCATGAAGTAATACGTGATAGAAGATTCTTCGACTCCGCTGCGCTCCGCTCAGAATGACAGGCGCATTATATTGTGCCTATGCGTAACGTCAGTCAGATAATATAGGCGATATGTGGCCTGTTGAATTTTACCAAAATGAAAACGGACAAGAACCCGTCAGAGACTTTTTGCTTTCGCTTCATGTAAAGCCGAGAGGAAAGATCGTGCAGGTGATTCAGATTCTTTCAGAGTTTGGTATCGATCTACCCTTTCCTTATTCGAGCCAAGTTGAGGGAAGGTTGAGAGAACTGCGAGCGCGTTATGGCAAAAACCAATATCGCGTTTTGTACTACTGTGATGCGAATCGGATTTTTGTCCTGTTGCACGCATTTGAAAAACGAAGTCAGAAACTTCCGCAACGAGAAATTCGGATTGCGATGGAACGCATGATAGCTGACCGAAAGAAACAAGAGGGATAAAATATGGCACGCCAAAAGACAAGTGCTCAGACATTTCTCGAAGAACAGTTGAAAGACAGAGAATTTGCGGAATCATTCTATCAAGGCCTTGATGAACTGCGGCTTGCGGTTAAAATTGCCCAACTGCGGCAACGTCGAGGATTAACGCAAGCGCAATTAGCAGCGAAGCTGGACACCAGTACACCGGTAATTAGCAGATTGGAAAACCGTGGAAATTGTACCATCAGTACCCTTAAAAAGGTCGCCGAAGCATTGGACGCAGTTGTGGAAATTGACATCGTGTCTAAAGAGTCACGCCCTGGAATGTAATTGAAACAATGGACACATCTGATTTTTTGAAAGGACCCTCCATGTATCGTCGCATCGGTTGGTTGGCATTGATCGGGATTGCTGTATTTGGGTTTGGCGCGGTCATTTTGGGACCCGATACGGTTGACCCGTTGCTACGCAATGTACTGGGATTGCAAACACCCGAACCCGTAGAACCAACCCCTGTACCGGGTGCCGAAGTCGTCGCTGATCGCGTCAGACGCGAAATCACAGAAGCAGAAGTGCGCGCATTAATGGCGACCTTTACCCAATATAAATCTCGCGTACCGGGCTACCCGGGTCACGATGCCGCCGCGCAATTTATCGAACAACGCTTCCGCGCACTCGGCTTAAAAAACGTAGAAACAGAAACATACGGCGTGACCTCACCCATAGATGAAGGCAGCCAATTGACCATCATCTCCTCCGGCGAAGTATTTCCGCTCTCCGGACTATGGCCCAACCTCGTAAAAACCTCCACATTGCCACCGGGCGGTGTGCGAACGCGCTTAATTGACGGCGGCAACGGCGAATTTAAAGCTTATGACGGCAAAGACGTGGAAAACACCGTCGTACTCATGAACTTTAACACCTGGAACAGATGGCTCAACGCCGCCGTCCTGGGCGCACAACAAATCATCTTCATCGCGCCAGACACCACATCTTATACACAAGCGGAAACAAAATTTTTGCAAGTACCCAACACCATAGAGCGATTCTGGATCGACCGCGAACACGGCGAGAAGTTACGCGCGCTCCTATCAGACCAGGGCGAAATAGAAGTACAACTCGAATCCCAGATGCCCTGGAAGAAAAACGACGCATCCAACGTATTGGGCTGGATCGAAGGATCGGATCCAGTAATGAAGCAAAAAATCGTAGTCATCAATGCCTACTACGACGCCATGTCTGTCGTACCTGCACAGGCACCCGGCGCAGAAATGGCGTGTGGCATCGTCGGACTCATGCGCCTCGCCGAATATTTTCAAGCGCACCGCCCCAAATACACCGTACTCTTCCTCGCATCTTCCGCGCACCACCTGGGATTCCGGGGTATATGCGACTTTCTAAACCGGCACTCGCGCAAAGAAGAACACTTTGCCGCGCTCATGACCGAACCCATTGACATCGACCTGTTCATCGGATTAGACCTATCGAGCCAAACAGATGAAATGGGCGTATCGACCCAGACAGCGGGATTTGGGGTCAATACAGCGGTCAATTATTTCTCCACGCGATTTTTTGCCACATTTAGCAAATCCTTTGTACGCTATGCAACCGCCATTGCCGAAGGCATGGGCGTACCTTCAAAAGACGTCATGGTCGATGGCATCAACCCCAAAGGCGGAATGACCTGGGACATGTACATCCCCGGCGAAAATGTCAAAAGCGACAGCGAAGTCGTACTTTATGCCGGCACCCCGGCACTGTCATTGACAACCATAAACGACGCGCGATTCAGGGTAGATACCCCCCTGGACCAGGCCGAGCATGTGAACTACACCAACTTGACCAAACAGATTCGCGTACTCGCGGGCCTGCTGGACCTGTCCTTCAACGACGCGGAATTTTTGCCCGACTACAAACTGGACCCCATCGACCGCATGCGCGGCCTCAAGGGATATGTACGCACCTTTCCGCGGCGCAGTATCACCCCTGATAAATCGCGCCCAGGTGCGATAGCCGCCATGCGCATGGGCCTGGAAAAATCGGTCAAAGGCGTGCGGCGCATTTACTACGACCTCGCAGATGAAAACGGCGAATACTATATCCCGGGCGTGGCAGAGCGCCGCGTACACGTGCGGGCATACTATATCGACCCGCACAGTGGCGAAATCTCATACGCGCCCAATCAGGGACGGCAGGGTAAAATTTACAGCGGCCATTTCAATATGAACTGGTGGATCACAAAGCAAACCGTCATCCTATTCCCCTGCGTGGCAACCGATTTTTACGGCACAGTCGATCCCCGATATTTGAACACACTATCCAATATCAGCGTCTATGGCGTGGGCAATACCGCGCCACAAGAATACGGTTATGACATCGGATTTGGGCCAGACGAACCCGTCGGCGTGGTCTATACATCGCCCGGTGAAAAAGTAAAAATAGCCATGCGCGCAGGGGCGATTGGCGTGCGCTATTTGTTGCTCAACTCAAAAAGCGCAGACACCGAGTGGGATGCCCGGGGCGAGGGATTTCAAACCCTATCATCGGGATCACTAATCCGCACGCCCTATCAGGCAGCGCGAGATATGTGGATGCTGAACGAGTCGCGCATGCGAAAACTGCGCGAGTACTCAATTGAAAACCAGCGACTGGAAATATTGCACGCACAGGCCAAACAACATCTGGACGAAGCAGAAACCGCAATGCAGGAAAAACAATGGGATGCTTTTGTCAAACACACGCGCGCGGGCATGGGCATTGAATCGCGGGCATATCCAGATGTAAAAACAACGCAAAACGATGTGATCCGCGGCGTGATTTTCTTCATGCTACTCGTCATTCCCTGCGCATTTTTTCTCGAGCGGTTGATCTTTACCTTCTCAGATATTCGCCTGCAAATCGGCGGGATCGGCATCGTCTTTGTGATCATCTGGATTTTCCTATCTCAGGTACACCCCGCATTTGATCTCTCCAACCCCTTTGTGATTTTGCTGGCTTTTGTCATTCTGGCACTGGCGATCTTTGTAATCTCGATTTTATCGGGCCGATTCAACGAGAATATTCGGCGACTCCGCAGTGCCGAGGTATTACTGCACGAAACCGACGTGGGACGGATCAGCGCATCAGTAGCGGCGTTTCAACTGGGCATCGCCAATATGAAAAAGCGCAAATTGCGCACCTATTTGACATTTGCAACCCTGGTATTGCTGACATTTACCGTGCTATCCTTTACATCTATTAAATCGGCATTGGAATTCCACCAGCTTCAGCGCGATTCGGAAGGCGCGTATCCCGGCATACTGATCAGAAGCAAATTCTGGGGACCACTGGAAGACACGGCTTATGATTATGCGCGCATAAATTTCAAAGACAGAGGCACCGTAACCCCCCGAAGCTGGTATGTTGCCACAAGAGAAGACAAAAAATCAAAAGCCGTGGTGCGTTATAAAAATAAAAATTCTCGCATCCAGGGGATCCTGGGGGCGGCACCCGAAGAGGCACAAGTCACGCAGATCGATACCCTGTTGCGGGCTGGACGCTGGTTTCAACCGGGCGAGTCTGCCTGTATTTTGCCCGATCAAATGGCAGAGACTCTGGGTATCACAGAACAAGACGTCGGCAAAACGCACATTCGCCTCTTTGGCAAGCAACTCACGGTGATTGGATTGATCAGTTCGGAGAAAATGCGCCTGTTTGTCGATCTGGATGAGGAACCGCTGACACCGGCAGATTTTCAAGTAACCGAAGACGAATTTATTACCGTCATGTCGCAAACCGAGACCCGCGAGCGGCAAGGATTGGAGCGACCCGAAGTCGAGACCATGCCATTTGAGCATCTGGACCCCGATGATATTTTTATCGTACCATACTCGTTGCTGCGCGATGTGGGCAGTCCATTGCAGTCCGTAGCCGTGCGATTTCACGAAGAAGTAGATGTAGAAGCCGAGATCAAGTCGTTTTTATCCCGTTTATCGGTGGTATTATTTGCCGGCATTCCAACAGCAGATGGCGGCATACGCGTCGCGGTTTACAGTTCGCTGGGCAATACATCTTTGCAAGGCATGGCCAATTTGTTTATCCCCATTCTGGTCGCCGCGCTGATCGTGCTCAATACCATGATGGGATCGGTGTACGAACGCTTCCGAGAGATCGGCATTTATTCTTCTGTGGGATTAGCACCCGTACACATCGCCTTCTTGTTTATTGCCGAGGCATGTGTTTACGCTGTTTTGGGGACCGTTGGCGGGTATCTTTTGGGACAAAGTGTCGTCAAAGTTTTACTGTGGCAAGATGCCTTACAAGGCCTTACCGTGAACTATTCGGCACTCTCGACCGTGACATCCTCAATGCTGGTCATGCTGGTGGTCTTGCTCTCGTCAATCTATCCCGCGCGCCAGGCATCCATGATGGCCGTGCCCGACGTGACGCGCCGCTGGAAATTTCCCGATCCAGATGGCGACCGATGGCATTTTGAATTTCCATTTACCGTAGGCGGCAAAGACGTATTTGGCCTGTCCGTGTTCCTCGTCGATTATTTCCAGGCACACGCAGGTGAAAGCCTGGGCACATTTTACACAAACGGCGCGCGACTCGGCTCAGTTGAAATCACAACCGGACAGGGACATACCATTGACACAACAATCTGGTTGGCACCTTTTGATTTGGGCGTGAGCCAGCAGGTGCATTTTGAAGCTATACCCACAGGTGAACACAATATTTTTGCCATGACATTGACCATAGATCGGCTGTCGGGCGATGCCTCGTCATGGCGGCGGGTCAACAAGAATTTTATGAACGCGCTACGCAAACAATTCCTGATCTGGCGCACCGTAGCACCAGAGGATAAAGCGCAGTACACGGAAAAAGGACAGATGATGCTCGCTGGGGCTACAATTTGAAATGGAACTTTTTTTGGAAAAAGCGTTGACTTCTAAGATAATAAAGGGTATCTTTGCCCATGTATAATGGGGATTTGTGCCCAAAGCATTAAGAATGTGTTGTTTTGTTTCCTGTACAATCGGCTTGAAAAGACGGTATGGCAAGAATCGAAACTTCTGATTCTTGCCTTTTTTCGTTCTGATGTGCAATTTTCGATGTAGAAAGGTGGTGAAGTACGTTGGCAGAAGGAAGAGTTAAATGGTTTAACGACGCCAAAGGATTCGGCTTTATCGAGCAAGAAGGGGGCGAAGATGTTTTCGTCCATTTCTCAGCGATCCAGGCCGAAGGCTTTAAGTCTTTGTCCGAAGGTGATTTGGTCGAATTTGACATTACCCAGGGTCCTAAAGGGCTCCAGGCTGCGAATGTCACCAAGCAATAATCTGAAATAAATTCAGAATTAAGCGGAAAGCACCATCTCAAAACGAGATGGTGCTTTTTTTATACACGCCTAATACAAAAATCCGAAAATCGTATCCAATGATCGCCTTCTTCCGGGCCATTGTAGCACTGGATACTCACCTGATCATTGCCCGGAGGCGGAAGTTCACCCTCGGCAGCGGTCTGGAACGCGGTCTCACCCTCGGCGCGATACTGCGCCTCCCATGTGCTGGCGGTAACAACAAGCCGCAAACGAACGCTCTGTGTGGGCATCGGCTGCTTCCCGGGGATAATGTACAGATCGCCGTCAATGAGTTCCTTCACCTCTTTGAACACCGGCTCCCCATTGTGATACCACGTAATACCCGCCTGTTCGTATTGCTGCGTCGGCTGGCTGTGATTGGTAATCGTAACCTCGACAGCATACGCGCCGTCACCGCGATCTGGCGCAGACCGGAGCAAAGCATTTTGCACCGTATCCTTCACACCGGGACGCACGCAAATCTCCAGACCCTCATCCCGAATCCGCCAATCATCGAGTTGTTCCCGCAACCACGACCAGCCGCTATCGAGCGCGCCGTCAAATGTATCTTGAAAAATGATCTGTCCATCGCTCATCATAAATCTCCTGTCCAGAATTGTCAGATGATTACTCGCGCACATGGTCGAGAAATTTCAGGCGGACTTCAAGTATTTTTTTCCGTACTGGATTTGTCACCCACTTATATTTATAACTGATGTTACGCACCTGCACAATATAATGGCCCTGTCATTTTGAGCGGAGCGCAGCGGAGTCGAAAAATCTCCTACCAACGCAGGTGGAACAGATGCTTCGGCTCCGTTCCACTCCGCTCAGCATGACAAAACGCCTGACATGCGTAACATCAGTTATAAAAAAAGCCGCGCTAAGAATTGTACCCAACACAGGAAAAGCTATGAAAAAATATCTTTTATTCTCCACTCTACTGTTATTATTCGGTTGTCAACCAAAAGTCTCTGACGAACAAATCACCGTCTGTTCTTTCAACATTAAATTCGTCGGTCTGTACAAAAAAAAGGACAATAACGCACTTGCAAAGCTGGTCGGAAAATACGACATGGTCATCGTCCAGGAACTCGTTGCCCCACCTGATAACGGTCGATACTGCGATGGCACATCCTATCGCGAAGACCCCGAAGCCGATGCATTCTTCGATGCCATGAGCGCACAGGGCTTTGATTACTCCCTATCTTGCGAAGACACGGGAAGAGGCGAAAAAATCCACAAAGCCGGATCGAGCACCGAATGGTCCGCAGTCTTTTACAAACCCGGCAAACTGAAAATTGCCCATGACCTGCCCAATGGATTCCTCTCAGACGACCGATCTGCCCATCCCATATATCCCCGCGTACCGCACGCCCACAGCTTCCGCACCGTAGATGGCAAAATGGACTTTGTCGTCATCAACGTCCACTTATCCCCCGGCAAAAACAAAAAAAACGCACGCAGAGCAGAACTTTTGAGCATCGCCCAGTGGATCGATCTCAATGACGCGCAAGAGCAGGACTTCTACATCGTAGGAGATATGAACATCGAAAACGCCGCAGAACTTAAAGCAGCAACACCGCGGGGATTTGTATCGCTCAACGACGAATGCCGAAAAACGAACACAGCGGCCAAAAGCAGCAAACCCTATGACCACGTCATGTACCGCCCTGCCAGATTAGACGAAATAGATGAGAAATTTGACTTTCAAGTCATCGACCTCATCGACCAGATGCGCGACACCTGGCGAGGCTCCGAAACCTATCCCGGCGACCCGTACAAAGGGAGCTTATTTGCACAATACTACTCGGATCACCACCCCGTATTATTCCGCCTGAAAATCCCGAGCCAGGATGACGACTGACATTGCCTGACTAATCAATCTCCCAGGCAAAAAGCAACGGGTAGAGAATTGTAATACTCTCTACCCGTTCTTTTTTTCCCACGACTAAATGCTCTGTCAAAAAAATTTGCTGATATGTTTTTCTGAAAGACTGGATTGCGGCTAACACCATGCCGCAATGACAACCGCCGTTCGTCACTCCGGCGCAGGCCGAAGTCCAGTGGGTTTAGACGCGAAACTTATTTGACAGACCACTAAATAAAATGGGATTACGCATCTTCCGACAAAGCCGGAACCCGGGCCTCGAAAAAATCGGACGCGAGCATAATTTGATCTTGCTGGCGCGCGACCAGCCCTTTGACGCGAGGCAGATAGTCATTGACCCATCGGGGATCGCTGCGGACAGCCTGCCGCGCCTGATCAAAATGGGTATAATCGCGATACGCCCAAATGTGAACCACGCGATTTAATTTTCCAATATCGGTATAATACCACCCGGCAAGTTTGATACCATAATCCTCGCGCAGAGGAAGCGCCACCTCGCGCACCGCATCCATATAGGCTTGCAATGCGCCGGGATTCAAATCGTAGGTCCGCATGTCGTAAATCATAGGAAATCTCCAAAAAGGGTGGGAAAAGGAATCATTCATGCCACATATAACACGAGAATTGCGGGTATCATAATTTAGTAGAAATTCCCCACAAATACTCAGCTTTTTTAAACTGCTCCGTGAACGATTCTGTCACATCTGACGGGACAACACAAAATTTTTGTACCGGGATTCTTTTTCCCTCCAAATCTGACACCAAATGCGCTTGCAGTCCGTCTAAGTGTTCGATCAGCTTTAATACAGATCCCCATGAAAACACTGACCGGGCCGAGATATCCCTTCACTCCAGGCCCGGTCTTCGGGGGCGGCAAGGTAAATGGTATCCCTCCCTGCCGTCCCCTCATTTTTTATGCAACCCGGAAAAATGATTATCAAATGAGAATTATTGTTATTTTTCGGCAAATGGCAAGAAAAACAGTTACGTAATAGAAAAACATAGGAAAAACAAAAGGCCGTAAGTGCTGTTCATTTACAGCAAAAACTTACGACCTTAAAAAATGGTTGCCCCCCAGGGATTCGAATTTTATACAGATAGGCGCATTGTTATTTAGAAGGGTTAGAATGGGCTAAAAAGGGGTTGCGGTTGTGTCACCGTGCCAGTATTTTTTGAGAGTACTGAGCGAGATTACCAGAAAAAGTACTTAGAGACTGTTTTAAAACTCATTTTGCCCCTTCTCGGCGATGCGCTATTGCCCTGTCATTCTGAGCGGAGCGCAGCGGAGTCGAAGAATCTCTTACCAACTCAGGTGGAAAAGATGCTTCGGCTACGCTCAGCATGACAAAACGCCTGACATGCGTAACATCAGGTATTAATTTTAAAACAGCTTCTTAGTGCATCGTGGCGTAAATCATGCCCCATATAGACATGAACAGCAAAACCTTCTGGATTGCGGCTAAAACCATGCCGCAATGACAACCGCAAGTCAAATTGATATGACCAGTTTCTTTTGCCGAGATGCACTAATGAATCAACTCTCGCGGAACTAAAACAAAAGGCCGTAAGTGCTGTTCATTTACAGCAAAAACTTACGACCTTAAAAAATGGTTGCCCGACTGCTACACTCACTGAACTTTTTACCGTATGGGACCACTTCCCCATACATCACTTCCGCAGGAACAATAAGCCCATAATCGCAATCGGACATAAGCCCTCCAAAAAATTGGTTACTCAAAAACTACGACATCCGAACTATCTCAAAAGAGCCTTATATTATCAGGAGCTTCTTAAAAAGGGCCATGTTCAATCTCAGAGGGCACTTGCGAAACAGGTGGGAATTTCTCAGCCCAAAATCCACTTGATTCTACAGATGCTCAAGCTGGATGAAGAAATTAAAGATTTTATCTTGAAGATAGATGACTCAGACCCAGGACTGAATTCCCTGACTGTCTATCGGTTGCAGTCGTTATTCCAGGTTAAAAGTAAGGAGCGACAAAGAAGGAAATTTTGGAAAATGATCGAAGAGTAATATCCAGGCCAAAGCTACCAAAGTGCCTGGTATGAGCAGGTTGCACTATCAGGACTTGATAGCTGCATTAAACGGTCTGCGATACCCCCTAATAAATAAACTCGGTGTTTATCGGTATTACTCTGTGGCGGTTTTGAATCACACATCGCGTAGATAGATATGTTCAACAATTAGTCCACCTATCTTCCTCATTCATGAACCGCTGGATGTCTTCTCCATAGCGCACTAAATACTCTCGATGTGCGCCCACTAAATTGCACTCAGAGTGAATTGGTGGACCTGCGTGGCTTGAATAGAAACGGCCAATAGGGAAGTATGACCGTAGCCAATAGATCCGGCGGCCATCTCCTTTTAGATTCACGATACGTGCGATGGAATTAGGGATACCTTGTACTGGCTGGACTGCGGTTCTCTGGGTAATTTCAAAAACATGCTGTTCTGCCTGATCGTGTGCATTATTGCCTTGGGTAACGATCACATCGGGCTTAAGGATATGTAATTCCTTCCCGAGATAAGGACCACAATTCTGGTACATTCTGTAGGGTTCTTGATTTGTTCCACCTGCGCTGGAACAACACTTCGCTGTTCTCACATGAACGAAGAGTTGCTCAATTATTCTTGTACTCTTGTCTCCAAAGTCCTTTGCAGGAGCTAGTTCAATAAAGGGACGAAGAAGGCTCCGGACGGTCGTTGTCGTTCCCCGCCAGTGCGGATTCAACGGCTTCCTCTCTGTACTCTCTGTAGAAGAAAAATCTGGCTTTGGGGCGGACAAGGAGACAACCACGATACGGGGTATGCGATGGCCTCTATACTTTCTTTTTTTATAGTATTGGCTAACGGTAACGCCCTCTGTCCGAGCTAAAAAGTGAACGTTTCCTTGTGAGGTTTCTTGGCAGGCATCTCGACAACTCTCTTTATTATTTTTAGGACAACGGAAGGCCGCAAATATGGTGTCGAGGTTGCCAGGCGTAACAGGTATATCAGTAATAGGTGCAATACCAACGTCCTCGTAATACTGATTGAGTTTTCTTTGTATTTTATTCATAGCCAAAATTCCTCCGGTCAAGTCCAAAAAGTTCTGTAAAAAGGTAGCTTCGTGATAGGGCGCAGTGATTTTGTTTCAATTACGTCATGTCCAGATAACGTTCGCCTGAGATCCACTCTTCAGACCATTCCATACACAATGCGCCGATAGCCTACGGAACAAATGATTCTATACGGAAAACTGCATCAATCATAGGCTTGAAACTTAAGCCCTAAATACTCCACCAAAGCGATGCTGTTGCCGAATTGATCGAGAGGGAGCCTGCGGTTGGAAAAACGGCTGTTTGTGGCCGGAAATTAGGTTCTATAAGCCCTATATTTTATTATATCGGGACAGAATTTGTAATTCGGCAACGGCATCCAGAGCGGGGCAACTCCATTTGTACTCAGGTTTTTTTGTGGAGACATGGCTTAACGAATTTCGATCCCAAACCCTCCTTTTTCCTCAATCACATGTATAATATCTCCAAGTTGGAGAATCACCTTAACTTTGTCCAACACCATTGATACAAATAACATTCGCGTAAAGTCCTTTGGAAGCACGCTATCAATTTGATCTATCAATTTTTGTTTGTCGTCGTCTCTGTGATACTCATAGGCATTTAACCAAGTCATCAGAATTTTCTCACTGTTTACGACCTGTAATTCTTCTAAATTTCCTAACTCTCCTACCCGCTGTTCTTGAGAAACCTGGACATAGCCCTGAAACTCTTTTCCAGAAAACAAATCCTTAAGAGATTGAAAGTATGATTTTATCACTTCATGTCTTATGTGACGCTGAATTGTGTTTATTGTTCTATTAAATTCTATCGTCTCCTTCTGAAGTATAAATGGTCTTAAGCTGTGAAGAATAGCTGCAAGGTCTCGATCCTTGACAGTTGCTTTCGGATTTGACCTTAAAACATTATCATCCCGCGACCATTGTAGGTTAAAGCTGACGTTCAAGTTCTCACATTCTCTAAGGACTGAAAGTAGTTTTTTTACTTCATCCCGGAACCTGAGTAGCGTCTCCCAAGACTTGCTGGGAATTTGCCCTGAGAGGTGGGTTGTCTTTTCTGTAGATTTACGTTTTATAGCAATGTTGTATGATTTGTCCATGCGTTACCCCTCCTCTGCTTGGTGCGCATTAAAATTAGGGGCAAGACCGCAAATCCTTGGTCTTGCCCCTTTTTACATATCTCCTTTGTTTTGTAATTCTGCCGTTATTCCTGCTACAAGCTGGCTGATATTTTCAGAGCTCATCGGGCATCACCTCCCTCATTTGGTCAAATTGTTGATGTTTTCATCACGCCACTTTTTGGCTTTTTTGGTAATTTTGTTAGTATTTTTCTTTCCCAAAACTTTTCTGACTACTATTTTGGCAGCCGTCCAGTATCCCAAAATTTTTATAACGTCATCCCGCGAAAATTGGCCAGAAGCAATTGTTTCTCCCAATATTTTAACTTCTGTGACCATTTCTGAAACCCCTGACGCCATAGCAAGAGAAACGTCAAATATGTAACTTCGAAAAAAGAAGTCGAGCCACTTCGCAAGTAGATCGGCTTTTAAGTCATTTTCGTCTCATCATCTCTTCGTCTTGCCTGGAAGATTCTCAAAAACCTCGTCAATTTGTTTAGGTTGAGTAATTAAATCATTTGCGACTAGATTGATCCACTTAAAAAGATTCAAAGTAGTATGAACAGTATCGTCAAAATCAATTTTTCCCGGATGAACTGCGTTATTTCCTATTATTCTCACGGATTCTAATACTTTATGCAATTTCGGATCAAGCACTTTTTGTTCCGTCAGATTTTTTATGTCTTCATAGATATTATCACCCTTTTCTCCTAGCTGCTTAAGAAGCATCTGCACCGCTAATCGCAATAAAGCACAGGCCCCACGGGGAGACTGATTCATAATGTCAGCAGCCTCATTGTAAATCTCCTTTATTTTCTCATTCAAATCGTCATTTGGTAGTGGTGTTGTGCGAATACGGGGATATATAATTTGCCCGTTTATCCCACCTACACCCCTATCAGGAAAGACCGACCATAATGTTGGATTATTACAGTGTGAGCACTTAGAAACTTTTATTTCTTTTGTATTATTTGTCTCCGTAATCAGTGCCGAGGAAATGTGCTCTTCAGGATCCATGATCAAACAATCATACCAATGTTGATGTGCATACGCTTCGCAATAAGGGCAATCAAATGCTGTCTTCTTGTATTCGGGTGGATTATGTGCAGACATTAAATATCTTCCTTATGGTTAGGGGTTGCGCCATTGAGTTGTGACAAGAATTTTCCTCTTTTACCAAAAGCGCTGGGACCGTAGCATTTCAAATATTTTATATGACTCCATTCAGTGTCAAATAAATAGAAAGGCCAAGCTTCAAAAAGATAGTATTTTTTTACCCAACACTTTAGCTGTCTACAAAAATCATTCTCCCCCATACAAAAATAAAACAGAGTAAGTATCTCATGGGTAGATAGGGACCGTCTCACTCGGTCTATATAAAAGATTTTATCTTGCTTATCGAGATTTTTATCTTTTTCGATTCGCTCAATTAAATCATATAAGTTTACAAAATAGTGATTTAATTGGTTTTCCATTATCTTAAACTCCCATTCACGAGACTCATCGAACTTTTTCGACATTCTTTTTGAAAGATCATCAAATGCCATTTGCCCTATTAGCAAATCATTTGTTCTTCTTTCTCTATGCTTAATCACTTTTCCCTGTGCTTTTACCTGTAGCCATTCCTTTTTTTCTTTACCGGATACGACACGCTCTGCAAGAACACGGAAATCACTAAGCATCTTATCTAAATCTTCTATTGCCCTATTCCGTCTCTTTTCTTTTCTCGCAATACAATAATATACCAATCTCTCTCCTATGTATAGCCCTGCTATTACAAAGGCGCTAATAATCCCAATAAGAGCAATAACAACACTTGCTTCTCCCCCAAACACTGTATTCTCCTTTCTATATTATAGCATCTAACTTATCATTATTTTAGTCCAAACACCCTAATTGACGAATCATCATTCTCATCTCCTGATGTTGAATCGTCATTCATTGTCTTAAGCTCTGCAAGCCGGTTGTAACCCTCAACTGTTACGAGATAGTTATTGGTAAGAGATGGCTGAGGTCTTTCTAGCCAACCTTGTTCGCACAAATGGTCTAGTAAAAATTTCACTTCCTGAAAGTTTATAGATTCAGACCATGCAGCTGCTGTTGTCGTATTCATTTCTTGGCTTGTAAAAACCAAAATTGTTCCTATATTTTCTATTTCGCTTTCTATCCACTGAAGAAGCCGATCTGCACGGATAGGGATAGGCAGACTTTCTCGTTGTTCTCCCTCTGTTTTGAGTGTATCTGTCGATACGACTGGAATATCCTGTCCTTCTCTGTCTCGTTGCTCTACTAACCACGAGGTTAGCCGAGCTTTAGCACGATCATCTAACCGGGACATACAGGATATAGCTGTTCTGTCAATACGATACTGACCACCTGCCCGCGGGGAGCTTACGTATTTTCCGTCATAGCTGTCAGAGGGCATAAAAGAAGCTGGAGTATCCCATATAGGACACCATTCATTCATTTTGCTCGGGGGATAGTATTTATACACTGTGATCTACCTCCTTTGGAAAAAAGAATGAATAAATGTCTTAAGGATTCTGAAAAATACCTCAACAGCTAAAAGTCAACCCACCTCTACACTGTGCGACAAAGATACCATACAAGAGCGATCCTGTCGAGCAGTGTTTTCGTGGAACCTGACGCACTGAGGCAGAATATACCACCATCAGTGCGTGCTGTTGAGCAGTATTTTTGAGGTCCCACAAAAAGTTGCAAAAAAGTTGCACCTTTTTCCTTTATTTTTTTCGGCACTATCCTACATGATGCTCCCTTGGATTTACCCCGCTTTGGTGGAGTATTTAGGGCTTACAGAGCCTTTATTGTGATTGTTACGCAATGAAGCAACTTTGGCAGAACTAAAACAAAAGGCCGTAAGTGCTGTGCATTTACAGCAAAAACTTACGGCCTTAAAAAATTACCGCCTGATGCATTCACTAAACTTTTTACCGTATAGGTCCTCTATCCCCTCGACACCTATTATTTAAACGTCAATCCGCGTCGATTTACCGCCATGAATGCTCGGTTCAGCGCACCATTGGTCGCGCAAAATGGAGAGGGGTTCAAGAGTTGCTTCGGGCAGGCGCAACAGGTCCACCAGGACCGCACGGTCGAGAGCTTTCCGAGCGTCGTCCCGATACGCTTCGTTGGCTGGTAGAAACTCCGCTCCCTTAAATGCTTCAAAGATGTCCTCGGCTTGAGCGATCTGTCCCTCGCTGAGATGGCGTGGGTCCAACACCGTCAAACGAGGTAGCTGAGTGATCGTGAGCCGTGCGCGGCCTTGTTGCTGTCGAGATCCAATCCACCAGAAGGCGAGGAGGCCCAATGTAGTGTTGGCCCACAAGACGAGGGGTAAGGTCCACTTGTCTTGAGACGGAATGAAGTTAGGCCACGCTGTGCCGCCGATGGCTTCAGTCGGCGTGAGGCAGGCGGTGAGGCTTTGTGAGTTGATCTGGAAATCGAGGTTGAAGTGTAGCTGCGAGGCGGTTATGTTCCACACCTCAATAGCGTGAGCATCACAGTCGGGGCGTACTTCTCCCTCGCTATCGGGGAGGACGACGAGGCTCCGTTCACGCTGGGCATCGTGGCCCCATAAAACCGGATACTGCGGCACGCCTTGAATGGGGATGATTTCAAACGGTCCTCGCGGTGCTCCATTGGTAGTTCCGGAGATGTCGCGGTGAAGCAGACCCGTCTTGCCGATAGCTCCGAGATGAATTGTGGAAAGTGGCGTGGAGTAGCCTTGGGGCAACCGGAGCCTTCCCGCTTCCAGCCCAAGGGCAGTATCGGCGAGCGTGGTTTCGCGGAGGGACGCACAACCGCCCTGGCTTAAAGGTGCCCGAATGTACGTGCCGATGGTCTGGTGATCTCCCACCTGTAGCCGCCCCTGCCGATCTTGAGGTGAGAGGTGACTCACCGCCCGCGCTACCTCAAAGGCTTCCGCGAGACTGCGTGGTCGGTGATAGAGATTGACAAATAGCGTTTCTCCACATCCCTGTTGTCCACCGCGGCACTTGTTGGCTACCACGAGGACTTCGGCCATGCCTGTGTCAGCCGAAAAGGCTCGATCTGTCTGACCGTGCGCAGCAATAGTCAGCACGACCAAGTCCTTGTACTTGCTTTCCAGTAAGCGACGAGCGTTCTTCCATGAACTACCGCTCACACACGCCGCTGGCAGTACCAGCGCGAGGACACCGCCGGGCCTAGTCTTGACGTGGGCGAGGTCAATGAAGTTAGAGGCCAGTCCTGCATTACCGTGTCCTACTGGATTGGCTAACCGCCGACGTATCTCAGCTAACCGCTTGGACATGGCTTGTTGTTCGTCTTTGCTTGTGCCCAAACCGGCAAATGACGGCACCGGCACCTCGGCCTTCTCATGGTTGGTCGGTCGCGTGAAGGGAGGATTCATAATTACCAGATCAGCCATTTCGGGGGGCAGGATCATGTCCTGGCTTCCCTCGGCTTCCACATCTGCGCCCGTACCTCGCGCTACATGGATACCAGTCCCAAACAGCGATGGTGCGGTGTCATCCTCAATGAGGTCGAGAGCACCCAAGGCCATGGTGTGCCGCTTTTCCTGGCTTTGCTGTCCATAGGGCAAAGTGTGGACACGAGTGTTGCCAAAGGTCGTGCCCGGATGAGTGCTCGACAACATGGATGCGGTCAGATGCGTTGCGGCTGGCATGATGTCGGCAGCGATGAGAGCACGTTCCATCATCTGAGTGTGTAGCACCTGATCGTCGCCGCCTGTTCGCCGGTAGCGCGAGGCCAGGGCACGATACGCCGCCGAGAGCAGAATTCCGGTTCCACAGGCAAGGTCAGCGACCTGAAGACGGGTGAGAGCATCGGGGTTGGACCAATCCGTTACCTCGTCGAGGCGTGATACGGCCAACTCACCGAGTAGCGCAGCAGATGTCGGTAGCGTGTAGAACGTGGCGAGGAACTTCCGGTCAGCAATAAGCCTTTGAAACATGCGCCCTGAGAGGTCGTGCAAGGTGGTAGCTCCTAAGCCCGCTAAATCACCGGCTGCCTGAGCGAGACGATTGAGAACTGCATGCGCGGTGCTGTCGGCGATAGGCAGGAGCAGGTCGGAGGCAATGCGGAAGATCGGATAGTAATTGATGTTGTCGAGAATATGCTGCCAACATTCGAGCAAACGGCTCTTGCTGACATCATTGCGGCCAGGAATACGCAATTCGTCGATGGTTGGGATACCGTGAGCGTCAACAATAGCGGTGTGGAATACGAGGGCGTTGGCAACAATGGCCATGGCCATACGCGAGGTTTGCTCGCCATCTTCTTGATGGAGGGACTGCGCCATTCTCTCCAGCGCATGGATGCTGGCTGTTTCGCGCAGTTTGCCTGCGGCTTCGCCTATGCTCTGTTCCAGAATTTGTGTTCCCTCAGCAAGCAGCCGTTCGGACAATGCAACGTTTTCAATGCAGGCAGCAAGATCATCAATATTGCCGATAAGCCAACCCTCAGACGGCCAGCGCACGACAGTATCCTTTTCTTGCAGTGAAAAGGTACAGTAACGGAACTCAGCGGCTTCGATTAGCCGCTCCAGGTCTTTCTGCGGCGCACGGCTCAGTTCTTGTGGGACCTGGACAGCTATAGTCTGCTCTATCAAGTCGCCGTTGTACTCCAAGAACTTCCCCAAACGGGCCGTAGCGTCTGCTTCGACGCTACGCGCTGGCATAAACTCTGTCTCGATAATGACTGGTACACCGCCTGGAGGACGAATGACAATATCCGGTTGCAGGGCGGTCTCGCGGAAGACATCCCGTTGCTCCACACCGACATGATCGCGCCAGCGTGGATGCTTGGTCTGTAGTACATCTAATAGCCGGACATTGAAGGCGATTTCGTTGGTTTTGGGCATCTCTTTCCTTTTTTTATTCCAAAGTCTGTCCCGTTGAAGGAGTTGTGGTTATTGGGCATTGAAAATTACACTCATTTTTCATGCTTGTCCATGATTTTTAATATATCTTGATCCCATGCATTCTCAACGATTATGTAGCAAGTGGACTTGATCCATTTTGGTGTATAACATTATAAATCATCCATCCTATGTAAAACTAATGGCTCAGGATAATTGGGTAGAACCTTCTACACTATCCACTCAAGTGGGATAATTCCAAATGTTGGTAAGGAGAACTATCAATGAATAGGAAAAGACAGAGCAATGACAGCCTCCATGAACAGGCAGTCTCAATTATGGAGCAACACATTATGGAAAGCATCGGTGCGACTTTAGAAGCGGGTGCTATATGTAACGAGTGCGGAGATTCACTCAGAATCAATCTTGTGGAAGATGCAAACAGAGTGGCAAGGAATAAGAATGTAGGATCTGTGCGTCCCGACTTATCAATCTTTGACTCTAATGATCGTCCTATACGATTCATTGAGATCGTGGACAGCCACAAGCCAGAGTCAAACGTCCACAAATATGCGCTGGAAAACAAGATTGAAGTGATTGAATTCCACCTGAATGCCAGAAAAGAATTTACCGGACAGAGAAGAAATAAGGCATTAGACGCTTCTCTAACAGTGAAGTCCAGACTACAAGACCTAAAGGAAAAGCGTTTTGAAATTGATGCACATACCTTGTTATGTCAACGTCCAAAATGTAGTAAGTGTTCATCACCACTACCACAAAGAAAAATAATTATTAACGTCAAAAATTGTTGGAAATGTGACCAAAATATAAATGTGGCAGTAGGCTACAAAGATGGCCATGACTTAATGCAGGATTATTTTACCAATGAAGAACTTAAATTTTCAAGAGATAATGGAGTAATGTTAGAACGTCGTTTTAGCAACACACTTAAGGCAAAATATCTTGCCAATGTTTGTCCTCATTGTGATAGTATTCAAGGAAATTGGTTTCTGTATATGGACCCTTATCACGATAGGTTTAATCTAAATAAGACAGAAAGACAAGCGTATGGGCCATGTGACAAATGTTCGATTCGTTTTTGTCCGTCTCACAATGAATATTTTGACTATACAGGAAATGCTCAATGTCCTGTATGTGTTGCAGAATCAGAGAGAAACATGTGTCCCAATAAAACAGATAGAGAGTGCTTTTATCCGGAGAGATGTGCGGAGAATGGATGTTACTTTCAAGTCGGCAATTACTATTATTACAACATTAAAGAATGGACGGAGACATATAATTTATCTGAATCTGAAAAAGAGAAATTAAAATCCTTAGTAATGAACATGGAACAAGATGTCATTTTTAAGGATACGGACATGGAGGTACCCCGTTATAGCAGTACGGATAAGATTCTTGCAGTATCTCAGTATTTGCGTGAACGTTCTGAAAAATAGAAAGACTTAATGTTGATGAGAACTTACCGTTGTTGTGTCCCACTTGTAATGGGAGTAAAGGAAATCGTACGATGGGATATTTGTTGGATCTGGTGAGTCAGGAATCAATGGACTTTTAGCGAGGTGAGACTGGACTAGGAATTATATACGAAAGTGCCGAAAATAGTACCGTGAGTTGTTCTAAAGATAGGTGCGATAATACCAAAATGTAAGGTGAGATCAATCAGGGTTGACAAGATCGGAGGGTTATGCTAACGTTGGGAAGTGCAGAGAACAAAATTTTCTCGGATGGAGGTAAAACATGGAGGCACAGGCAGATAAAAAGCTAGTTTTTTCCGACATACTCAATGGATGCATGAGAGTTTGCCATATAGAGGACGGATACTATTACATTCACCATCACAAAAGATCAGGGCCAGATGACCGTTACAGCTTGTACTACAAAGAGACAACGGAATCACCCTCCGAAAATGATGTACCGCGCGGCCCTCATGATCCGGCAGAGAGTATTGGCTCCCGCATCGGCATTTACGGCTCCTGGGACGAGGCAATTAGTGCCGCGGAAGATCACTATTTACAATATAACAAATAAAGGAGCGAGGAAAACAAGAACAATAAGGCAAAAAGAGAGGGCCATGCGTGAACACGGTCCTTTCAATCCAAAAACCAACAAGCACCTTGAAGGAGGAGGTTTTGCCATGCGACCAAAGTTTCGTTTTTCGATGGCTAATATAAGCCCTGGCACCATCATATCATTCAAGGATAATCCCACCATCATTGCCGAAGTCTACGATGATCGCCACATTCTGTTCAATGGCGAAAAGATGTCACTGAGCAGAGCGACGACAATCATCCGCAATGTAAAAAGTGGCGGGAATGGGCCGAGATGGTGGGTATATAGGGGAAAGACACTGACAGAACGGAGACGGGACAAAGAAAGGATTACAAATGAATATTGAGAAACTGGAAGAGATTTTTGGATCCCGTTTGGCTTTCCTTGGCTATCAGGTATGCCAGCTTTCCATGACAGGGCATCCCTGCGACATTACCTTTTTCAAGCGTAAGCCTGCTATAGACGTGAAGATTGACTCCCAGATTAACCTTGCCCTTGCATACGGTGCCGGACCAGTTGCCCTAAAGGACAAACTAGATAACATTCGATTGTCTAATGATCAACACATAGGATTGACCGAAATATGGACAATCAATCCTATGCCAAAGGGAGGAATTTCTGAAGAGAAACTAAACAATGTAGATCTTTCGGAAGCTGAGAAGGTATGCGGCCCAAATGGAGAGACACTTAGGAAGATGATCAGAGATACATATCATTGTAACACAAGACAAGAAGAAGATCATTTCCTGAGAAGATTCATCGCGTCGTGACGCTCGCTTTCTTGTCTTCGTTAAAGCAGTAGGGCCAGTCGTTCTTACCAGTTGAACTGTGCAGCTTTACGGTTGTTTTCCGCATGGTGGGCTTTCGCGTGAGGTGGTTGTGGCACTCACAAAAATGAGTGCCGGGCACGATTCACCGTCACGCAGAGTGATGCGAGAAAGCCCCCGCCTATTTGCCCTGAGATGGGTAGCTAATCCGTCCCGTTGGTGGGCTGTTGTATTCAGCAGGATACCCGACAAAACGGGTGTCTGCCTGACAATGAATCGTTGTCAGAATACAACGATAGACGGGGCCGTCAACACAAATCAGCCGAACCACTCCTTCAATTTCTCGGTCGCTCGCTTTTCAATCTTTTCCGTGATGTGCGCATTGACGGTTATGATCGCACAGACCAGCACCCCCATGTCGTCGCTGAATCCAGCAAACGGAACCACGTCAGGGATGGCATCGACCGGCGCAACGAAATACATCAGCGCGCCCCATATCACGCTCTTTGCCCATGCGGGCGTCTTTGGATCGGCGGCGGCATAGTAGAGTTGTAGGGCTTTCTCGACAACCTTGCGCCCGGCTTTTCTGGCATAGCTGTTGAGCTTCTCCCAAAAGTCGTCATCTGTGTAATAGGTGTTTTCTCCCATACAGTTCTCCAATGAAAAACCCCCACCAGGCTTAAACCTGTGGGGCGTGTTTTATAGGTCAGTATTGTTCCGGTGGGGCGGGTCAGACAGATCGTGCATTAGAACGCCTTAACCGGCGTCTGTGGACGTTTGGGCATTCTCGAAGTGTTTCTCAAGAATGCGCCGAATGACGCTATTGCGAGTATCCCAATCATTACTCGCGGCATTGTCGAGCAGAGCAATAAGGACGCGCGGGATTTTGATAGCAACGATCTGAAGCTCGTCTTTGTCGTGTCGCTCAATCGGGCGGGCTGGTGTTGTCATGTGTGTTCTCCATTGATAGGGTTGATGGAAACAGAAAAAGCCCCTGGTAATCGCTACCAGGGGCTTGTGTGTGTTGGTCTGCTCGCGCGCGCGGCGCCGATGATAGGGGACTGTTCTACGCGGCTCACGTCCTCGATGCACAAAAAGGGCTGAAACCCCTATTTTTAAGCTATCTGAGAGCAATTAACAAGTCTCCCCAACAACACTTTCGATTAATCGCTCTCAGACGCTTCTAATCTTTATCGAATGCCTTACTGATCAAATCGCTGGCCTCTTTCTTACTGACGCGCACACCACCATCTGGCGCGGGAGTCTCCAGCTTATGCTTAATTTTTTTCGCCAGGGCCGGATCCGTTTTGTTGCTCTTTGCGATGTTCTGCAACGCTACGATCTGGCGGCTGGTAGCCGGTGACGGATCATCACCAAACTCGTAACGCTCAGGGCCTTGCTCGCGCGGCGGCGGCTCCCAATCAGGAGAATAGGGATCATCCTGGGGAGAGTCATAATGCTGACCGTTGTTGTGCTGACCGTTGTTGCTGGCCTGGTGCTGGCGATTGTCAAGCTCGGTATCCCCATCGTAGAGGTGCAGACCAATGCCAAACGTACTGCAACACTTCTTGAGGGCATCGACAGCGGCGACCTTCATTGCATCGCCCAGGGGGAAGCCCCGGTTGATTGCGCCATTGCCAAAGTTTTCTCGCGTGATCGTGCGCCCATCGGCCAGGGTGATAGACAGCGAGCCTTTGACTGCAACGGTTGTGTCAGTCAATCCTGCCACTTCGGTTAGGAAGTCCCAGGCGAATGGAAAGAGCGCATCGAGGCGCCGGGTATATTCGGGGTGTCCAACATAGGACAGCGGCTTGTTGCCTGTACCTGCATCCTGGCGAATCTTTATCACGTTTTGAGGAAAGGGTGTATAGCACTCTCCGATAAGTTGCTCAACATCGACTTCAGGAAGCAGATCGGCGTCGGTTATAGCCATTGTAATTTCCTTTATCGGTTGGGGTGGTTGTTAAACTTCGTCTTGTGCGTCAGGGAAAGCGCACGTTGGGCTGCCTGGATCAAGGTGTCTTTTGGCGCAAAGTCGCCTGTGGGCTTTGATTGAAAAGCCCTCCTGCATCACGCAGATCGACGGGCCGTATTCGTAGTTGATGAAATTTATATCCGTCTTTGCGGGGTGTGTGTCGGTATCCTCGAACACTTTGGATCCTTTCAATGATTGCGGGCGGTACAAGGCCGCCCCAGGTGGTCGTTAGGCCGCCACATCTGGTTCAACATCGGCGCCAGCATCGGCAAAGCTGTTGCTGGTGAGAAACTCGTAACTTTTTTGGAGAACGAGAATTGCTTTGGGAATATCGTTCACCTTGAGGGAATTGGTCTGTTGCCAGTTGCCCTCTTTGTCCAAATAACTGCGCTGAAAGCTGACGGTGCGGACGGTCAATTTCTCACCGCCTCGGTCGAAGTCCTGCTCGAAGATACTCGCACTGCACAAACCATGTCGGAATGTGATCTCTGGTTGTGGCATGTGTGGCTCCTTGATGATGGTGGATTGTTTGATTGCCTCGGCGATCTCTGGTGGTGCATCTTCATATTTTGCCATTGGTGCGATCCTTTCAATGGTCAGGCCGCAAAGTCTGTATCCCACGAAAAGTTGTATTCCTCTTTCGATTCGGTGTACTCCTGGCATAGCTTTTCGAGTTTATCGACAAATTCCTCTGGCTTTAATGTGACCAGCCCGAAGAACTTCAAACGGACAACGAACTTTTCGGGCTGATGGGGGGTGTCTTTTCTGCCATGTACGTTCCTTTCTATTCCTGCACAATGATTCTGTTCTGTACGGCCAGACGTTCACGTATAGCCTCATATTGGACGCTGGCGGCCTGTGGTGATTCATAGCGCAGAATTTCGATGTTCCGGCCACCTTCAAAGACTATATCGTGGCAATGCAGTTTGATGTCTCGGCCTTCAAGAGCAATCAATCGTCTGCCATTCTCTATCCACATGGTCAAAGTCCTCTTGTGTGTGGCGGCGACTTTTCAGGTCGCCGCCTGGGAGTGTTCAAAATACGTTGGCCTCTTTCATTGAAAGAAATCGCTCTGAACCGACGATTAGATGGTCAAGTACCTCAATGCCCATAATCTCACCGGCCTGCACAATGCGGCGCGTAAGTTCAATATCTTCACGGCTCGGTGTTACATCACCACTGGGATGGTTGTGTCCCAATATCACACTCGCGGCTGAAGATGCTACGGCAGGGGAGAAAACTTCGCGGGGATGCACAAGAGAGGCAGATAGACTGCCAACGCTGACGATTTCCGTATTGATGATCTGATTGCGAGCATTCAGAAAGACAGCGACAAAATATTCTCTCTTTTTGTCTTTGATGCCGCGCAGTTCGGGAAGTACATCAACAGGCGAAGTGATACTCGGCTCTGTGCCCAACCCTTTGTCAAGCACGCGGCGGGCAAACTCGATGACGGCCTTCAAATTCAACAACTGCGCTTTTGTCAAATCATTGCCGACAAGCTGGCGGTTGACAATTTGCCCTGGTGGTGTCGCAAGCTGAAAGTCGGCAAGGGATTGAAGGGGATTACGTCTTAAGAAGCCGCGCAGTTTTGCCAGCACATTGCAGTCATTCTTTTGTGGGATTCGCAAGACGAGCGCTAACAATTCCTCATCGGGTAGAGACTCGGCACCGCGCTGTTGAATCTTGTAGATCGGCTGTTCGACTTCGTGGACTCCGTTGATTTTATACATGCCAGTCTCCTTATCCGAAAATTGCCTTTGATGCAGCGGCGGCAGCTTTGTTTTTGTCGGTGTAATCCACGCCATTGATGCGGTAGATTTTCTGCTCATCTTCAGCTTTGCGAGTTGGTGATGGAACTGGTGAAGTTTCAGGTGCGGATCCATTGGCCGAATCTACACCATTGGGGGGATGATCTTGCGAGTAGCGTTTGGGGGGATATTCCCCACCGCCATTGTCTTTGTTGGCGTGATATTCGGCCTTGCGGCCGGCAGAATCTTTCTGAGCCTCATTCCGCTTTTTGATGCGCGACAATGCGTCGCCGATCACTTCGGTCGCTCTCTCTTTGGTTGCGCCAGGTGAAGCGAGCCATACGGCTATTCTGTGTGCTTCCTCTGCCGAAAAGACCGAGGACAATATCAGCTTTGAGAGCAAAGCGCGTTGGCGTGGCGAGGGTTTTTCTGTTGCGGTGTCCATAGCCTTGTCCTTTCTTGGTGATGCACCTGTCAAGGTGTGCATGTTTCATCTGCTCTGGTGAGTGTATCGGCACTTGCCAGAGCTTTTTTGCCTGTCACTGAGGGCGGGCAATTCCCCGTCAATGTTTTTGTGCCAGGAAATGCTGATATTCGCAAAAGAAAAAGCCCACTGATCTATGACAGATCGGCGGGCTTTTGTTTGTACTCGAGGGCGAGTCTATTCGCCCAGGATGGTGGCAATGACGCCTGTTGCCAATTCCTCATTCGGCAACAGCATCCAAAATGGGTCAAGTCCAGACACCTGACCGATTTTTTTCTCAATGAGTACCTTCTTTTTGGTGGAAATCTATTTTTTCGGGGCCTTCCTGGCGGTGTGTTGCAGAAAAAAACTGCCAACTTGCGGGCCTGTGACACGCGAAAAGGGGCTATCGAGGGGCCTTGGACAACATTTGAGGCTTTCACTGCGCGGTCTATTTGTGCGTTGGTCGGCACTGAACAGCTATAAATGGGTTGGGCAAAGCAAAAAAACAGCGTTGCCATGGTAATAGAGCGCGTTTCTCCACAAAATCCCCCAAAAATGGCAAAGGATGCGTAGCCTGCTGCCGATACATACGAGCGCATGCTTCATGTAGAAAACTAAAAGCCCATCAATCTGTGATGACTGACGGGCCTTTTTGTGCCATTTTTCTGGGATCATAGACAAAAGTACCGAAGGTTCAGTACCATAATTTCTTTGACACGTATCACTGTGTGGTTATATTGCTCTTGTTCATCATTAGGCAAACACCCGCAGGTCGGGTGACCTACTAAATATAAGAGCCTTACCAAAGGTCGGTCTTGATCACCCGGCTCAGGTGAATAGGTAGGACCTTCCGTAGATGTGTTTGCGTAATGGTGAACTCCGCCCGGCACCTTTTTAAGTGCCGATAGGGGCAACCCGTTACACCCTTACTCTTCTTCCTGAAATATCCTTAAGCCCTGGCGGACAAGTTGCAAAACAGTTTGCAATGCCAGGGCTTTCTGTTTGTCGGTAGCTTAAACTTTTTCACCATAATTTTATAAAAAACTGGAGATCCGTGCAGGGACCTCCAGCAGATGGCGAATACATAGCATAAATGTCCGTAACATTTTTTAGCCATCGCACTCACCAAGATCATAAATGTGGATGCAAGGTAAGTCAATGCTGACTTTGTGTCAAGGTGCTGAATTTTAGGCACTTTACCTTACACTCACAGGTGGGTGCGGCGGTTCATCTTACAAAGGGAGGTGTCCCGTGTTTAAGCTTAAATATCGCAAAACGATGTTTGCCGCCGTATGTCTTGCAGTGGTATGCTTTTTGTTTATAGCAGACCACTATCAGGATGCAGAACTAAAAGCTGCTGTTCTCGAGTCCATTGATAAGGACCGTGCCCGTGATTTTCGTAACATTTATTGGGGTATGACGCGGGCGCAAGTTGAAGTCTCTGAGGCGTGGGGGCCCGATGAACTAGCGCCAGATACGTATGATGGGAAAATTTTCGGTAAAAAATGTTCATTGTATTACCTATATGTGGATGGTGGGCCTATTAAAGATCAACCTCTTCGGACGGGGATGTATCGTTTCGATGGTTTAGAAAAATCAGAGGCTTTTGCGCTTAAAGTGCAAATTGCAAGCATTTTGGCAGATAAATATGGAGTATATAGGATAAGCTCAAAAGAGCCTACCTGGTATTGGAATACAAGGGATGGTAAGACAAGCATTAGCTTATCACATAACTATGATAAATATGAAGCTTTGAGAGGTAACAGCGGTAAATATGGGGTCTCAATCCATTATAGTAGCACCGAGTTGCCAGTGAGGGATCCAGTGCATTTTGCGAAAAAGGAGAAAGAAAACAAAGCCAAGAAACAAGCGGAGCTCGCACAAAGAAGGGAAGCAGCGAGACAGAAGTATGAGGCAGCCGCGTCTAATTTCTAAGGAGATAACCATGCCCGATTATTTTGCCTTACGTGATGAGTATTACGAGGATTATAGACAGGAATATGGCGATGGAGACTATGCGATGGGCTTGGCAGAAGATGCTGCCAGGAGTGATATGCAAAAGTTTGCCACAGAAGAGGAGCAAGCACAGTATTTTACCGGAGATAGTTCATTCCTGAACGAGAACGATTCTCTCAATTTGGCTGTCCAAACATCTACAACAACGCAGTCCAGTGGTAACTTATTGGAGGCTGGGCTTGTCACACTATCAGTAGGTGCTGGAGCACTCATATGTTGGCTAATTGATCGGCCAAAAAGAAAAAGGCCATATTACGAGATTGTCGCAGAAAGACGTAGGCAAAGAGAAAAAAAAAGAAAGAGAGAAAGGCGTTGACTCTGACTATCGCCCCATTGAAAAGTTTCCTTATTTTTTAATTTTCTCCATAACCCTGTTGAGATCACAAGGTCCGAATTCACAGTTCAGATGAAAATACAATCTCCCATCGCTATGCTTGATGGCATATTTGATGTCGGGATCTCCGATACGATCTATCTCAGTAAATGTTGTCCAGTCAGATAATTTCATGTGAGATTTTGGTGGAGAACACTTTTCCATTTCTGATGTGCCCCATTTGTCATCCATAAAAAACTTATCTGATCGTTTGTAAATCTTGAGAGAATGTTTCCATTTTGGATCCCATCATTCACCAGTTATTTTTTCTGTAGAGGCTTTAGGTGTGCCATTTAAGACTTGTTGTATTGCAGCTTTCGCTTTTTGAGTGTGTGCTGGCTGTTGTGTAGTCGTAGATACATCGGGTTGCTGTGACTGCCCTTGTGTGTCGTGGCTCTTATATGGGAAAAATATCCGAAAGACGATCACGATGACCAAGAGGCAACCAAAGATTTTAAGCATTTTTTTGATCATATTACAATCTCCTACACTTCTTTGCTTACCCCAAACATCTGAATTTGGTATCGTATAGATGTCTGGTGCCAAGACATATTTAAAATGTTGGGCTGTGCGTAAACACGGCCCGCTTTTTTTTATACAGGAGAAGTATAGGTGGTCCCGCCTTGTCGAGTCTTATTTTCCCGCCTCACTTCGTACTTGCTAACCTCCCAACGCCTGCCATGCGCTGGCATCAATGATTAAATAAAACAGCCCATCAATCGGTATAAAACAGGTCGGTAAATGAGCCTGAGGGACGGCTTATTTTACCCTATCCCCCAGGCCTGTTCATCGTTTGTGATCAACGGGCTTGTGTATTGTACTCAAAACGACACCCTATTAGATGATGTCCCAGCAGGCGTTGTCCCCATGCAGTCGCACGGGATATTATGCTGGGATCAAAGGGGCAAATGATGCTACCCCGTATGCGTCTGCTTGAGCCAACGGTTCATTTTTTACACTTAAATTTGTTGGAAATCTATTTTCGTAGGGCTTATTTTATTAGCGTGAACAATTAATGCATTCCCTGTACTGGCAGGTGACGTTGACAGAGTCAGCCCTCACGAGTGGGTGGGCCAAGCTGAATGCCAACGCTGCGTGCGGCAACGTAGATGCTGGTGCATACCAAGAAACGCAAATTAAAATTTAAAAATTCACAAAACAAGCAGAAGGAGATGAAGAAATGAAAACACAAACAATCAAAAAAATTTCACAACTTCTGGAAGAACTCGATACCTCTTTCTGGGGTTCGATTACGTTGCGCATTCAACGAGGTGAGCTGGTCAATGTCGTACAAGAACAAAGCATCAAAATAGACGCCCCGGCGCAAGATATGCAACACAAATAAGACTCGAAAAATAACCGCAGTAAAACCCAAAAAACCATATCAGGGAGTAGGAAAAACCACACCTGATAAGAAAGGCAAGTGTGGTTATGGCAAAACGAAAAAAAATCGACTGGGACAATATCCCTGTTACGGTCATAGATGAAGGCTCTCCAAATCTCGAAAACCCCTATGCTCAATTATCTCCCGAAGAGCGGACAACTCACTTGCGAAATCTCTGCCAAACTATTTATCTCCGATGGTTGGAAAACCATTCATGAACAGTATTCCTATAAGTGGAAGCCCCGAGAGAATAAAAGGAGATTATATACAATAATGATATTGCATAAAGTATTGTTTTTAATTATATTTGTGATAAATAAACAGGGCATATATTCGTAATCCGTTTTATGGTTATTATCGGATATAATTCCCAAATAAAACAATACAGGGCAAAGGAGGCAGATGTGATTAAATATGGTCTGTATGCACGGGTTTCCACCGACCTGCAAGCCGAAGTGAAAAATGGCAGTCTGGATACCCAAATTGATCAGCTTCAAAAATATGTCGAACTCAAGAATACCACACCGCCAGAGGAAGAATGGAAAGCGGTGGCAATCTATCGTGAAGAAGGCAAATCTGGCAAGAACGTGGATCGTCCTGAATACAAGCGAATGATTCAAGACATTAAGCAGGGGAAGATTGACGCGGTGTTATGCACAAAGAGTGATCGTGTCAGCAGGTCTCTCATCGACTTTTGCCATTTTCACGAATTTTTGGAGCAACATAAAGTAAAATTGATATCTCTACACGAAAATTGGGATACATCAATCGCTGAAGGCCGGTATCTTCTCAAACAATCTTTGGCTTTAGCAGAATTTGAGCGGGAGCGCACCAGTGAGCGTACAAAAGAAAAAATGCTGTGGCGTGCAGAGAAGGGCCTGCATAATGGCGGGCAGGTTCTTGGGTATGACAATGATCCAGATGACAAAGGCGTACCAAAGCCCAATGAGGCAGAGCGAGAATTGGTACTCTTGATTTTTCGTACGTATGTGAAAGAGCAGAGTTTTAGAGCCACGGCACAGGTTATAAACAAAAAAGGGTATCGCACGAAATCGTATGTATCGAGAAGGGATAAGGTCCATTCTGGCAAAAAATTCAATAACACACACATTATGCGTATTCTGCAAAATCAATTTTATATTGGGAAAATTGATTACAACGGTGAAGTATATGAAGGCCAGCAGGAACCCATTATTCCCATGGAATTGTGGAATAAAGTGCAAGCCATTATAGAATCCAAACGGGCCAAACGCTCAAAAAGCAGAAAACAAAACCTGCATACCTTCTTATTGCAAGGTCTGGTGAAATGTGGATGGTGCAAGTTCTATATGACACCCTATTACGGCATGAACCACCAGAAAAAGCCGTATTTCTACTATCAATGCACCTGCAAAATTCATCGTGGCAACAAGGAATGCAAAATGAAGCCTGTGTCCGCACAAGCCCTTGAAAAAGTAGTCGCTGGTCGGTTAATTCAACTCAGTGATGATCAAAAACGTGTCCAGGACCTTGTTGCTGAGGCGACAACAAATAACTCAGAGCGTATGAAATCCTTGATGCAAGCACAGAAAAATTATCAAAGACTTCTCAAAGATATCGAGAATAAGCTGGATGCTCTGGTGGAAAGTATCGCCGGACGGAAGGATGTCATTAAAACCATCATTCAGAAAATTATGGACTTAGAAAAGCAAAAAAGCCAAATAGAGCAGGAGATGATGGATAATGAAGTAACTCTGGCAGAGGTAAAACAAAAGGCCGCAAGAATTGCTCAGTTGGAACAAAAACTTACGACCTTTGAGGAACTATATGGTGAAGCCACACCAGAGGAACGAAAAGACCTCCTAAAAATGCATATCAACCATCTGATCTATACCCCTGATGGGATTCAACTCGCCTTGTTTGATTCTGCCAGTGAAACGGACAGAATCAAAGTTCAGCGAGAAGATGTAGTTGGTTGCCCCCCAGGGATTCGAACCCCGATCCTACGGTCCAGAGCCGCATGTCTTGCCATTAGACGAGGGGGCAAAAATATATAATTAATGTTTCGGGATGACGCTCCCCATCACGACCCCAAAACCTCCAGAGCCTTCTTCAGCCTGCGAACACACGTCTCCCGCCCGAGCACAGCCATCAACTCAAACAACCCCGGCCCAAACCCAACGCCGCAAAGCGCGAGCCGCGTTGGATGAATCAGCCTGGAAGCCGAAATCCCCAATTCACCAGATAGCGTGCGCGTCACACCCTCAATCTCGCCTTCGCCAAACGAATCCAAATCCTGCAAACGCTCAATCATCAACTCAACGCGCTCGGGCGTATCCGTCTTCCAGTTCTTCTTTGCCGTCTTTGCATCATACACATCCGGATCCACAAAAAAATAACCCGTATGCTTCAAATCCTCAAGCGTATGCAACCGCGGCTGCAACAACTCCGCAATCTTCATCAACTCATCCCGCCGCTCAGAAGCCTCTGCCTCTGTAAGCCACCCCTCCGCAATCCAGATCGGAACAGCATCGTCCAGAACCGCATCCACCGGACGAAGACGCATCTGCTCGCCATTGAGCCAGACCAGCTTCTTCTCATCAAAAATCGCGTCTCTCTTGAGCAACCCCTCAACAGAAAACACCTCCACCAACTCATCCCGCGCAAACACCTCGCGCTCATCCCCGGGCGCCCATCCCAACAGCGCGAGATAATTGAACATCGCATCCGACAAAAAACCCCGCTCCCGATACTCCGAAATCGTCGTCGCACCATGGCGCTTTGACAACTTGCTGCCATCGGGACCTAAAATCAGCGTCGAATGTCCATACTCCGGCACCATCCACGAAAGTGCCTCAAACAGCATAATCTGCTTGGGTGTATTCGACAAATGGTCCGCAGACCGCAACACCAGATTCACACCCATATCGCGATCATCCACCACCACCGCAAGATTGTAAACAGGGGACCCATCGGGCCGCAACAAAACAAAATCCTCAACCTCCGCATTATCCCAACGCTGCACCCCCCGAATGCGATCGTGCCAAACCGTCTCACCCACAGGCACCTTAAACCGCACAACCCTGGGCCGCCCCTCATAAGCCGCCTGCTGTTCCGGCGTCAAATCCCGATTATAGCGCACGCGCCGCTTCTCGACCTGCGCCTGCCTGCGCATCGCATCGAGCTCTTCCGCAGTCTCATAGCCATAATACGCATGACCCGTCTCCACCAGACGCGCCGCAGCTTGCTTATGCGCCTCGGCATTATCCGACTGAAACACTGGCTCGGCGTCAAAATCAACACCGAGCCAGTTCAAACCATCCAGAATCGTCTGAAGCGACGACTCTGTAAAACGCTCTCGATCCGTATCCTCAACGCGCAACAACAACTTTGCCTTGTAGTGCTCCGCGTAAAGATGATTAAAAATCGCCGTTCGCGCATTCCCCACATGAAACCCACCTGTAGGCGACGGCGCGAAACGCAAAACCGTATCAGACATTGATAGTGACCTGTGAATTATTTGGCGGAGAGGGAGGGATTCGAACCCTCGGTAGAGGAAAACCCCTACAACAGATTAGCAGTCTGCCCTGTTCGGCCACTCCAGCACCTCTCCGCGATCAAAAACGAACAGCAGAAAGTAACAAAGGTAGTGTGTAAAGGCAAGTAAAAGCAGCTTTCAGCGATCAGCCATCAGCTTTACTGGCGTTGTGATACGCGTGTAGCTCGCCCTACTACTGCATCGTGGCGTAAGTCTTGCGACATATAGAAGTGAACATCAAAACCTTCTGGATTGCGGCTTAAACCATGCCGCAATGACAACCGCAAGTCAAATTGATATGACCAGTTTCTTTTGCCGAGATGCACTACCAATTTTTAATTCCTAATTCCTAATTCCTAATTAATATGGCGGTGGGGGTGGGATTCGAACCCACGGACCCGTGAAGGTCAACGGTTTTCAAGACCGCCCGATTCGACCGCTCTCGCACCCCACCACATCATCCGAAAAGTATAGACAAGCGCACCATCTCTGTCAAGCGGTTTGTATCAATTCCGCTTTACCACACTTAAACTTTGTTTTTCTTTTATTTAGCAATCACATACCCAATAATCTCCAATGCTTCCATCCGCCAAAAAAGGGTTTGCGTTGCCCGTGCCCTTCCTGTATTTTTAGGAAATTCAAACTGCAAAACAACCCAGAGAATCTCACACCGCGCGCACAACCTCGCACCCTCCCATAATGACTGAGCTAATCACCGGCTCCCAGATGGCATCTATCGACCGTCGGGCAATTGACAGTGGTGTGCCGGGCATTGAACTTATGGAAACCGCCGGGCAAGGCGTAACCCGGGTTGTAGAAAACCTTTTGGGCGAACTCCAAAATCAGCACATCGTCATCCTCTGTGGCAAAGGCAACAATGGTGGCGACGGTTTTGTCGTCGCCAGGCAAGCTGCCCAAAGCGGTGCCAAAGTCCAGGTATTCACAGCCACATCCGCCCAGGAAATAACAGGCGATGCCAAAACCAACTTCGACCGACTGTCCCCGGACATTGTGCAGTCAGTTGACCGTATCGCAACAGTGCAAAACGCCCTGACCAATGCCGACATCGCCGTTGACGCGCTTTTGGGCACAGGCATTCGAGGTCCTGCCCGCGGCATATACGCCGACCTCATAAACGCACTCACCCGCGTCAAATGCCCCATCGTCGCCGTAGATATACCCTCTGGACTCAACGCCGACACAGGCAAAATCGAAGGACCCTGTGCAACCGCAACATGCACAGTCACATTTGCATTACCTCGCATTGGACACTTCTTCTACCCCGGACGCGCCCAATGCGGCAAATTGCACCTCATCGACATCGGGATCCCCCCCTCGGCGATTGAGCGCGAACGCATCAGCACGTACCTGATCGACAACCGCCGCTGCGCGCGCCTGCTTCCCCACCGGGAACCCGACGCACACAAAGGAGACTGCGGCAGAATATATATCCTCGCCGGATCCGTGGGACTCACAGGCGCGGCCGCACTCTCTGCAAACGCAGCAATAAGAGGAGGCGCGGGCCTCGTCACACTCGGCGTACCCAAAAGCCTCAACGACATACTCGAAACCAAAGTCACCGAAGCAATGACCCAACCGCTACCCGAAGTAAAAAAAGTCAGATGCCTATCCCTGCGCGCTCGGGGCGATATTCAACGCGCATGTCGCACAGCCGACAGTGTGGCGATAGGTCCCGGGTTAGGCACCCATAGAGAAACCGTCGAACTCATCCGCCGCCTCGTGCGCGACTGCGTTTGTCCCGCAGTCATCGACGCCGACGCACTCAACGCCCTCGCCGGCGACCTCGATGCAATCCGCGCCTGCGAGACACCTCTGGTGCTCACCCCGCACATCGGGGAATTTGCGCGCCTGACCGGATACAGCATCGCCGAAATACAGCGCGACCCCATAGCACGCGCCCTGAAATTCGCCGCCGATGTCGGAGCCACCATCGTCCTGAAAGGCGCGCCGACCATTGTCGCAACGCCAGAAGGCGAAACGCACATCAACCCAACCGGCAACCCGGGAATGGCCACTGGCGGCACAGGAGACGTACTCACGGGCCTATTGGCAGCACTCATAGGTCAAGGACTCAACACCTCAGACGCTGCATGCACAGCCGTCTATCTCCACGGCCTCGCCGCTGATATCGCAGCAAAAAAAACCGGACATATAAGCCTCATTGCCAGCGACATCATCGAAAATTTTGCTTCTGCCATTCACCAGATATGCAACAGTAATGACAATAAACCTTCTGGATCGCGGCTTTAAGCATGCCGCGATGACGGGTACTGGGGTTTCACCTCTAACCACCTTTTGCTGACTACTGACTACTGAAAGCTCTCAATGCCCAAACGAACCGACCTCAAAAAAATAATGCTCATCGGCTCTGGTCCCATCGTCATCGGACAAGCCTGTGAATTTGACTACTCCGGCACGCAAGCCTGCAAAGCCCTCAAAGAAGAGGGATACGAAGTCGTGCTGGTCAACAGCAACCCCGCCACCATCATGACCGACCCCGAAATGGCAGACCAGACTTATGTCGAACCCGTCACACCCGAAGTATGCGCTGCGATCATCGAAAAAGAACGCCCCGATGCCCTTCTTCCAACACTGGGCGGACAAACCGGCCTCAACACCGCCATGGCCTTGCACGAACAGGGAACACTCGAAAAATTCGATGTCGAAATGATCGGCGCAAAACCACACGCCATTGAAAAAGCGGAAAACCGCGAAGCCTTTCAAAAAGCCATGGGCAAAATTGGCCTCGACTTCCCCAAAGGCCGATTCGCCTACACCCTCAAAGAAGCACTCGCCATCACTGCTGAGATCGGATTTCCAGCCATCATCCGCCCGTCCTACACCCTGGGCGGCACAGGCGCTGGCACCGCGTACAATATCGAAGAATTTAGACACGCTGCCGCACACGGACTCAGCCTATCGCCCACATCTGAGATCCTCGTAGAAGAATCCATCATCGGCTGGAAAGAATTTGAACTCGAAGTCATGCGCGATCAAAACGACAACGTCGTCATCATCTGCTCCATAGAAAACTTCGACCCAATGGGCGTACACACGGGCGACTCCATCACCGTGGCGCCTGCGCAAACGCTCACCGACAAAGAATACCAGGAAATGCGCGATGACGCCATCGCCTGCATCCGTGAAATCGGCGTGGAAACCGGCGGCTCCAATATCCAGTTCGCAGTAGATCCCAACACGGGCCGGCGCGTCGTCATAGAAATGAACCCCCGCGTATCCCGCAGTTCTGCGCTCGCCTCCAAAGCCACGGGCTTTCCCATTGCCAAAATAGCCGCCAAACTCGCCACTGGATACACCCTTGATGAAATACAAAACGACATCACGCGCGAAACACCCGCCTCATTTGAACCCACCATCGACTATTGCGTCATCAAAATCCCGCGCTGGACATTTGAAAAATTTCCCCAAACCGCTGACCTCCTGGGCACACAAATGAAATCAGTAGGTGAAACCATGGCCATAGGTCGCACGTTTAAGGAAGCACTGCAAAAAGGCTTGCGCTCTCTCGAAATCGGGCGCGCGGGTTTTGGCGCAGACGGCAAAGACATCCACCCCAACACCCTCTCGCGCGAAGCCCTCGAACGCGGCCTGCGCGAACCCAACTCGCAGCGATTGGCCTATCTCAAAACGGCTTATGACGCCGGACTATCCGTACGGGAAATCTTTGACGCAACCAAAATAGATCCCTGGTTCCTCGACAACATGCGACAACTCGTCGAAGTCGAAAAAGAACTCGCTGCCCTGATGGACTAACCATGAAAAAACAGCACACACTCAACGACCTGAAATCGCGTATCTCCCGCACAGACCTGCTCAAAGCCAAACGCCACGGCTTTTCCGACCGTCAACTGGCACACCTGTGGCAAAGTGATGAATGGACTATTCGCGCCCTGCGCAAAGAACTCGGCGTCGCACCCGTTTTCAAAACCGTAGATACATGCGCGGCCGAATTTGAAGCCTATACACCGTATCACTACTCAACTTATGAGACAGAAACCGAAGCCATTCAATCCAATCGCCAAAAAATTATGATCCTCGGCGGCGGCCCCAATCGCATTGGACAGGGCATCGAATTCGACTATTGTTGTTGCCACGCCTCTTATGCCCTCAAAGAAGACGGTTTTGAGACCATCATGGTCAACTCCAATCCCGAAACCGTCTCCACCGACTACGACACATCTGACAAACTCTACTTTGAACCGCTCACTGCCGAAGACGTACTCAGCATTGCCGACGTTGAACAACCCGACGGCGTCATCGTTCAATTCGGCGGGCAAACACCGCTCAACCTCGCGCGCGACCTCGAACGCGGGGGCCTCAACATCGCCGGCACATCCCCCGACGCCATTGACCTGGCCGAAGACCGCAAGCGCTTTGGCGCACTCATCAAAGAACTGGGCATCCGACAACCCGAAAACGGCACCGCAGTAAGCACCGACGAAGCAATCGCCATTGCCGAACAAATCGGATATCCCGTCCTCGTGCGCCCCTCTTACGTACTCGGGGGCCGCGCAATGGCAATCGTATATGACCGCGAAGCCCTCATCGCCTATATGCGCAATGCCATAGAAGCCTCTCCTGAACGGCCTATCCTCATCGACCGATTTTTAGAAGACGCACACGAATTTGATGTCGATGCCGTAGCAGACCCAACAGCAGTCGTCATCGGCGGCATCATGCAACACATCGAAAGTGCGGGCGTTCACTCTGGCGATAGCGCCTGCGTATTGCCCCCCTATCAGATCTCCGACGCCAACCTCGATGAACTGCGAAGTCACACCCACGCACTCGCCAGAGCACTCAACGTGGTCGGCCTTATGAACATTCAGTTTGCAATTCAAGGCGAAGACGTATTTATTATTGAAGTCAACCCCAGAGCATCGCGCACTGTACCCTTTGTCAGCAAAGCCATTGGCGTGCCCCTGGCCAAAGTCGCTGTCCGCGCAATGGTCGGACGCACACTTGTAGAACAGGGCTTTACCCGGGAAGTGCCCATCAACCACATCGCTGTCAAAGAAGCCGTCTTGCCCTTCAACAAATTTCCCGGCGTTGACACCGTACTCGGTCCCGAAATGAAATCCACGGGCGAAGTCATGGGCATAGATACCGACTTTGGCCTCAGCTTCCAAAAAGCGCAACTCGGCGCAGGCGTGCGCCTGCCCCAGGAAGGAACGGTATTTTTAAGCGTCAACGACCGCGACAAAGAAGGACTTATACCGATTGCCCAACAACTATCCGACATGAACTTTCGCCTGATCGCCACAGGGGGAACATGCGCCTTTCTCAAAAACCACAACATTGCCTGTAATCGGATCTTCAAAATTCAAGAAGGGCGCCCAAACATCCTCGACGCCATCAAAAACGGCGAAATTTCTCTCATGATCAACACACCCGCAGGAGAACAATCTCAAGCCGCCGACCCTGAAATTCGCAAGGCCGCCGTTCAATATGGCCTGCCCTACACAACCACCTTATCGGGAGCCGCCGCCGCTGTTGCCGGCATCCAATCGCTCAAAAACAACAGCACAATTCGCATCCGTTCACTCCAGGACTTTCACAATGAACTGGTCTGAACATCGACCAGTTGAAAACCACTCCCTAATTCCTAATTCCTAATTATTAATTCCCATGTCTCGTCTCATATACATCGCGTTCCTCTGCTTCCTCTGTCTGGCATCCTGCAAAAGCGTGTATTACAACACGTTTTACAATGCCAAACAACAGTACAATATCGCCGAGCAAAAACGCGTCGAATCCGAAAACCCCGGCAGCCGAATAACATCTGCGACCTATAACGCGCTCTACCAGCGGGCTATTGCCAAAGCATCCATCGTGCTCAAATACTTTCCCGATAGCAAATGGTTCGACGACAGCTTGCTACTCATCGGCAAAGCGTCTTATCGGCGCGAAGATTACACCGAAGCACTGACCAAATTTCAAGAACTGCAAAAACTCTTCCCAGAAAGCGAACTAATCCCCGAAACGCGCTACTGGCAGGGCCTCGCACTCTGGGCAATGAACCGCACCAATGAAGCCCGGACTTCATTTTCTCTTTTCGACAAAAAAACCAATCCCGAATTGTACGGTCTATCAAATCTGGCACTCGCGGAAATGGAAGCCTCACAGGGCAACAGAGAAGACGCGATCATATCCTATAAAGCACTGCTTGAAACACTCGACAAAAAGCACAAATTGCGCGCGCGGGCCTGGCAAGGCGTGGGCAATAACCTCCTCGAATTGAACCGATACGACGAAGCACTTGAAGCCTACGAAAACGTCCTAAAATCAAAACCCGATACCAGAACAAATTTTGAAACCCGCGTCAAAATTGGCGAAACCCTCAAGCGCCAGCAGAAATACGACGGGGCGCTGGACGCGTACCAAAAAATATTAAAAATCAAACGGCTTCGCATTTACGAAGCCGAAATCCGCCTCGAACAGGCGCGTATATACCAACTGAAAGATCAGGTTGAAACCGCGGAAGAAATCTACAGCGACGTCGGAAAAAAATACCCCCGCAGTGAATACAGCGCAGAAGCTTTTTATCGCCTGGGCCTCATCGAACAAAAATCGCGTAAAAACCTGGAAAAAGCCAAAGAGCTATTCGAAAAAGCCGTTCGCGAAGATCGAAGCTCGGACGAGGGCAAACTGGCCTTACAACGGCAAAAAGATCTCGTAGCACTCGAACGCTATCAGAATCAGATCGAGAAAGTCGAAGACCCGCAAAAAGCATTGGGACCGCTTGTCGATCTCGCCGAACTATACCTCTTTAATCTCGGCGAACCCGATTCGGCCCTGAGTATTTATCAGCGCGTATTGACCCTGTCCGACAGTTCTGATCTCGCGCCCAAAGCGCATTATGTCATCGGGCTTATTTACGCCGACAGCCTGAAAAACGAAAGCGCAGCGCGCGAACACTTCCAACTGCTCCTCGACCGACACCCCAACACGCCTTATACCGTTGAAGCCAGGACGCGCCTCAACCAAAAACACGCCGATGATGCCCTGGCTGAAACACAATTTCTGCAAGCTGAAAAACGCATCCAGGAAGGCATACCCGCACAGGATATCGCACCCATCTATCGACAAATAGCCGACGAATATCCCAACAGCCTCTTTGCTCCAAAGGCACTTTTTGCCCTCGCCTGGACCTATGAAAATGACCTGGACCAACGCGAACAGGCAAAAACCATTTACGAACAAGTGCAGGAGCGATACCCCCTCACACAATACGGCAAAATTGCAACCGACAAACTCAAAGGCAAATTTCTCGACCCCCCGCCTGAGCCAGCAGATTCCACCCAGACGCAACCGTCGGATACCCAGCCCGACACAACACAGACGAGAACGCAAAAAATAACCCGAACACAAAAAACCGTCTCCCCAAAACCCGCCTTTAAACCCAACGTGACTATCGGAGGCGGTATCATGGAAGCCGTAGATGCCGATGAAGAACCTCAGATCATAGAAGAAATCGAACCCGAATATCCCGAAGAAGCCAGAGCCGATGGCAAACCCGCCACAGTCTTCTTGCGATTGCTGGTCGTAAAAAACGGCAGCGTGGGCGAAGTCCACGTAATCTCTGGACCCGAACTATTTCACAGTGCCGCAGTGGAAGCAGCAAAACAATACACCTTTGAACCCGGCATACACGAAGACACCCCGCGCGATATGTGGATAGATATAGCCATCTATTTTGAACCACCAGAGTAATAATGCCCGAAATCCCAAATTTCATCTCCGAAACTGCCATCGTACAAAAAAACGACCCCATTGCACAGGGCGTCTATCTCATGCGCCTGCACGCGCCCGAACTTGCAACCGCCTCTCGCCCAGCGCAATTCCTGCAAATCCTCACCGACCCTGACCTATCCCCATTTCTTCGCCGACCCTTCAGCGTATTGCGCGCAGATCGCAAAGCCGGCTGGCTCGACCTCATCTACGACGTCATCGGACCCGGCACCGAGCGCTTATCCGCCGCCCAATGCGGCGACCAATTTGATATCAGCGGACCACTGGGCAACCCTTTTGATCCTCCAAAATCCAAACGCATCCTCCTCGTCGCAGGTGGCGTTGGTCTCGTCCCCCTCGCATTTCTGGCGTGGGAACACCCCGACCACCGTCCCGACATGATCTACCTGATGGGCGCGGCAAATGCCTCGCGCCTGCCCGACATGTCCGCACTTTTGCCCGATGATCTACCCCTCCACATCGCCACCGATGACGGCAGTGTAGGACACCGCGGATTTGTCACAGAACTCATTGCCGAACACACCCTTCCAAACCACACCACCATCCTCACCTGCGGACCGCATCCCATGATGGCGCGCGTAGCAGACATCGCCGCCGAACAAAACACCCCCTGCTTTGCTTCCCTCGAAAATCACATGGCCTGTGGTTTTGGCGCCTGTGTCGGATGCGTGGTCGAATACAAAACCTATCCCACCGAAGACCGTCGCTATCGCTGCGTCTGCCTCGAAGGACCCGTCGTCAACGCACACGAAATTGTGTGGTGATAGCGGGCATAGGCCATTGACTTTTTGCTGTGAGAGCATATCTTCTTCATATGGATCTGCCCCTCTATCCAGAGAGAACAGGTGGTCTGCCATCGCCGAAACACCCGAATCTCAAGCGACCCCTCCTCGGATAATATCCATTGAGGCATTGCGTATCTGCGCGAAGCCCTGTACAGATTGGGTTATCCCAATCGGGAAGTGCGCCAGAGCCTCAACCGAAGCCTATTGCGCTACCTGGTGAAAGACTCGTCGAGCCAGATGGCGAACAGCGTCCAACTCTACCGCCTGCTGGAGGCCAATGATTTTGCTGGCCTTGAAACCTTATTCCACGCCTTTTTTGCCAGTATTCCCTAAAAAACTCAACACAAAGGGAGTTTTACCATGCAGATGCCAAGCCTTGAAAGCCGCGTTGCTTCTCTCGAAGCTGTCCAGGCGCAAATCAATGAACGTTTGGGCAACATTGAGCAAGGCCAGCATGAGTTGTCCAATCGAATCGAACAAGGACGGAGTGAGTTGTCCAATCGAATCGACAGCAATTTCAAGTGGATTGTTGGTTTGTTGATCACTGTGTTGCTTGCCAATATCGGCACAGCCATCACAATTGTTTTGACACTCAACAAATAGCCCCAAAAAAGTATTTTCCTGATGCGCCGCCATTCCAGAGGTCCGCTACCACATTGCCAGGCGACCCTGCGTATTGGATAATCGGGCAGCACACCGTGGCGTTCGAGTAGTCAGGTGAGGAGAGGGCAGAATACGGAACTGGACTTGACCCGTTTCGGTGGCACGGTGCGCTGGCTACTGCCTCGGACGACTGCGACATTTCCAGCATGGCGTTCATCCGATCACCATTACTACCCTCCAACATGCCCTGTGTTATTCAGGGCATTTTTCGCGTGATCTCCCCCTGTAATTTCCCCTATTTCATTCCTATCCCAACTGTTTCATTTGGAACACTTACTGTGTCATATGACACACCAACTGTTTCATTTGAAACAGTTTTCCACATACCCTTTTCGCGGCATTTTTCAAAAACACGCTCTCCTGCAAGCAGTTACGGGTTTTTTGCAGATTTTGGCACGGTTTTTGCACCATATAAAGGGCACGAAGTTTCAATTCCAACCCACACAGGAGGGCATTTCTCATGATACATCAGCCAGTGACACGCGAAGAAAAACTGCTTCTGTTAAAAGAAAACCTGACAAAACGCATCGACACCCTGCTCATCGGTCCCATCGGCACAGGCAAAAGTCATCTCCTCGCGCAACTCGATGCAGAACATGCGCTCAAAGTAAAAACCCTATCCCCAATAAAAGAAGCCCTCATAAATATTGCGGAAGAACTTCACAAACACGGAAAACTCTATCCGCATATTGAGGACTTTGAAAAAATAAAAAAACGACACGCCCGCGAAACCATTCAAGCCTGGACAGATATGGTACTCGACTCAGTACAAAAAAACGAACTCGTACTAATCGTAGATGACCTGTCCTACATAACACCCTCCGTCGGGCGACTAATCGACAAACTCAACCGCAAATTCATCATCATAGCCGCCCTGCACGAAATCAAAAAAACGTATGAAAAACACTTCTGGAAATTCGACCGCATAGAGATAGAGAACCTATCCACCCCCGAAGCAAAACAACTCATCCAACAATGTGCTATTGGCGCCGACATAGAAGACTACCACATGACCGAAACTTACATCTTGCAACAAAGTGCTGGCAACCCGCGCGCCATCATCGAAATGGTGGAACGGCTACGCAAAGAACCCGCCGTAACCCGATCTGCCGTGCGACATATATCTCACACAGGTGCCCGAAACCAGATCGACCTCACCGTCGTAGTCGTCCTCCTCTTACTCGCAGTCGTCGCGGCCCGATTCTTTATGCGTGGCATCGGGAGCATGGAAGGCTATGTACTCGCCGGCATTGGCAGCGCGATACTCGTAGGCATTCGATTCTTCATGTACAGGTTCAAACGATGACAGCACCCACACACATCGCCTTTGGCCTGCTCACAGTAGCGGGATCCTTTTCATTCTTCTCCCTGCCCCTTCACCGCAACCTCCCCGCGGTCACATGTGCCATCATAGGAAGCGTGCTCCCAGATGTGGATTCTCCGAACAGTTATATCGGTCGCGTGCTCCCTTATGCGTCCATCCCAATCGAGAAGCAATGGGGGCATCGCACCATCACACACTCGCTGCTCTGTCTGTTCGCCCTATCGGTTATGACCTGGCCCCTGCTCATCTGGCAACCCGCGTGTTATGCAGCCGTACTCCTGGGCTATATGAGCCATATAGTCGCCGATTGCGCCACCAAAAGCGGTGTACCTGTGTTTTATCCCCATCCCGCGGCCTGTGTTTTCCCCGGCAGCGCGAAATACAGAATCAAAACTGGGTCTCCTGGAGAGGGTATTCTGTTAATCGGACTTCTGCTTATGCTCCTAATATTCATGCCTATATTGCACATGGGAGGCATCTGGAAATCATTCAGATACCTGATGGCCACGCCCTCTGCTGCGTATGCAGATTACCGAAGCGCTGACACAGAAACCATCTTAACCTTTGAAGGACGCTGGCGACACACGCGGGAGCACGTACGCGGAGAAGGCGTAATCCTCGATGCCAGACCCGCCATGTTCTGGATCATATACAACGGACAGGTTCAAACCTGCGGAGAACACGGCGCCATCTTACCGGACAAAGTGCGCGTGCGAGAAACAGATCGCCCCGTGCAAGTGCAGATGCTCCAGTTAAAAGACAAAACCTATGAGCAACTGGTAAATCAGCTCCCCGAAAACAGCTTTGTATCTGGACAGCTCAAAGCATCTGATACATTCTCCCCCGGGCATGAAGCCACCAGTACCATCACCATCACACCCCGGTCATTGAAATTTCAATTTGCCCGAAAAGGGGACATCTCGCGGCTTCAGCCAGTTCTTCAAAATTTATCAGAACGCATAAAAAAACTATCAGAAGAAATATGGAGAATTCGTGAAAAACTGGAAACCGCAAAAATGGCTTATCCACCCATTCACTATCTTGAACTGAGGCGAATGGAACAAGAACTTACAGAAAAAAAACAAAAAATCGAAACACTGAAACGCACACAAATGCGATTTAGCGGCACATTATTTATTCGCATACCGGGAGACATGTCATAAGGCCAAAAATGATAACCAAAACCTTCTGGATCGCGGCTGAAATCCTGCCGCGATGACGGCTTTACAACCCATACCTCTTCATCCTATTCCTCAACACCATCCTCGAAATACCCAGAAGCGCGGCAGCGTGGACCTGATTCCTCTCTGTTCGCCGCAACGCCTCCCTGAGCATAGCCTTCTCGACCACGGACAGATTCATCTGGTCCTCGGAAAGAGCTTGCACCATGCTGTCCACGCCACTATCTGCGGTCGAACCACCCTCAAATAGATCAAACTCCAGATCATCCGCATCAATCTCCCCATCCCCGCACAAAATAGCTGCCCGTTCAACCGCACTCTTCAACATGCGAACATTACCCGGAAACATCTGCCGCTGGAGCAAATCCTCCGCCTCTTTCGAAAACCCCACCAGCGGCTTCTGCAAATCGCGGGCATAACCAGCCAAAAAATACCGCGATAGGAACAGAACATCTCCCACCCGCTCGCGCAATGGCGGCACCTGAATCGCGAACACATTCAACCTGTAGTAGAGATCCTCTCTAAAAGACCCTTCCCTCACCGCTGCAGCAAGCACCCTATTGGTCGCTGCAACCACGCGCACATCCACTTCTATCTCACGACTACTCCCCACGGGTCGGATGCATCGATCCTCCAGCGTACGCAACAGGCGCACCTGCATCTCGAGCGGCATATCTCCGATCTCATCCAGAAACAGCGTACCCCCATCTGCCAACTCAAAATGGCCCTTCTGATCTGCCATCGCGCCCGTAAACGCGCCCTTCTTGTGCCCGAAAAACGCGCTCTCGAACAAATTGCCCGGAATCGCAGAACAATTCACGGGAACAAACGGACCGCCAGCGCGATCACTCTCGAAATGCACAGCCCGCGCAACCAGTTCTTTCCCCGTACCCGTCTCCCCAACAATAAGCACCGTCGTATGATCAGTCGCGGCCACCTGCAGAATCTCCGCTTTCATCTTCACAACCGCCTCACTCTCCCCTATAATCGCATTTAAACCGCTTTTCTTTCGCTCCTGCGCCTCAAACCGGTCCAACCTCGCCTGTACCCTGTCCTTTTCTTTGCGAAGCACCTGATAGCGCACCGTGCGCTGTATAGCGGCATCTATCTCTTCTACCTTGAAAGGCTTATTAAAAAAATCAAACGCTCCTTCTCGCAACGCCCGAAACGCATTCTCCGCCTCTTTGACCCCGGTAATCACAATCACCTCGGTCTCAGGAGCAACAGACCGCACCCGCCGAAGCACCTCAAACCCATCCACACCGGGCATCTTCACATCCGTAATCACAATATCCACAGCCTGGCTCTCCACCACCGCCACACCCTTCTCGCCATTTGCCGCTTCGATAACCGTATGACCCCTCGCAATGAGAAACTTCCCAATCGCAGTTCGGATATGCACATCATCATCAATCACCAAAATCGTCATGCTGACTTGCTCGACCATTCTTATTCTCTCCATTTACAATCGTTTGTTTTTGGGAAAATAAGACGGAATTTACAAAAAGCAAGATCACTCATTCAGAACATAGGCATTTTATGTTTTCGTGCATTTTAATGTCCTTATACATTGCGACAAAACGCAATCCGCTTGTTAATATCCCTCGCGACCTCAAGCATCTCCACCGGCGCGCGAACGACTTCACCAGTACGCTGTCGCAGAGCAACGACAAGAGGTGCCAACGCGCCGGCATTCTCTCTCGACAGGACCTCGATAAGATCGCGCTCCGAGACGCCATTAGCGATCAACTCGGGCACAAACTGTAGCATCTCGGACATCATCATCTCATTATCTGCTACGAACACAGCATACGCCGAACGGAACACACCCATAGCCATCATATGTCTTTTCCTCAGCAGCAGTGCCAAAGCATGTATATACCTTGTTCGCCATGTAAACACCACCTTCTCATTATCGGTCAAGGCACCAAGTCTTCCTTCAAGCTCTTCACACATCTGCAGAGCTTCTTCCGAACGCTCCATTTTGATTTGCATCATACCCTTTTGGGACAACGCCCAGGCGACCAGAACCCGAATCTCTGGTATATCGCTGCTGCCAAAACGCTCAATCACTTCCCCATAAGCCCCTACCGCGAGGTCCAACTCGCCCAGTTGGACTTGCATATCTCCCCTTTGGGACAACGCCAGCGCGACCAGAACCTGGATTTCTGGTGTATCGCTGCTGCCAAAGCGGGTGATCACTTCCCCATACGCCCCTACCGCCAGGCCCAACTCGCCCAGTTGGACTTGCACATCTCCTTTTTTTATCAACGCCAACGCGACCGGGAACTGAAAGTCGGGAGATTTGCTGCTGCCAAAGCGGGTGATCACTTCCTCATACGCCCCTACTGTCAATCCCAACTCTCCCAATTCCTGCCGCGCTCTTGCCCCGTGGATCAATACTCGGGCCATCCGCGCCAGGAGTGTTTGGTCCCCCGTATCGTCGAATCGCTCAACCATCTCATCGCAAACCGCGACCACCCCCTGAAAATCTTCTAAATTCTCATAAGCAATAGCCTTCATATCCAATATGTAGGCGATGAGTGACTCTGGCATAAGAGATGAATCCACGCCTCCTGAAGCCATAAAATGGTCACCAATCTCGATAACCCTTTCGAATTCTTTCTCCTTGAGCGCTGTTTGGATTTCCTCTTTTAAACGCAGTTCCGCCGTGAATTGAACATTTTCCGTTGCTTTGTCCGATATATGTCTGATCGCCGACCATGCCACGCGCAAAAAACTATCCTCAACATGCGGTTGTTCGGCCAGCGCGCGCTCGATACCCTCGTGAACAATCGCCGCCTCCAAACCCGGCTGACCGAACATCTGGTACAATTCGCCTATCCCGTAGAACGCCACCATGAAATGAATCAGATTTCTCACAACAACCACCTCGTCGCGCTCGCGTCGCAGCTTGTAGTAAATACTGTAGAGAGGTTCCGCGGCGGCGTACAATCGCTTCCTGCCAGTCCCCTCAAAGACGACCGCACCCCGGTTGACAAGTCGTCCGAGCATAGCCGATACAGGCCGAACCTCCATACGCGCGCGCGCCGCAATCTCGCCCGTACTCGATGGTCGCCAAAGGTCAATCAACGCGAGATACACGCGGCGTTCTCCCCTGCCCAGGACCTCCAGATGACCGCGAAAATACTCGGTATGATCGTCGATCAGCATCACCAGTTCTTCCATCAACTGGCGCAGTGATCGGTGCTGCGCGAACTCGGCAACGATAACCAGAAGGCGGGGATTACCACCCGTCAGGATCTCGAGCGGCCTGATCTCCTGCTCAGTCACCGCATCGCCGCTAACGACCTCCCAAAGGTGGCAGCATTCCTCGGTACTCAGCGGTTCCAGATCGACGACTCGGAACAACTCAAAAAACGGCCCGCCCGCATCTTCCAAACCCTCAAAGCGACTCGTCGCAGTAGCAAGCAGCATAATCCGGGCTTCTGACGCCAACGCGTCGCGCAACTTCCAGCCAAAATCATCTTCCACATTTTCGCAAAGCGTCTGCAGATTTTCCACCATGAGAACGAGTTTTTTACCCAACCGGTCCGCCGCATCCAAGACAGCGGCAAGGACGCGATCCGCAAGCGCCTCCTCGCGCCAGCGATCGGTCAGATCGGCATACGTCTCTCGCAATTCCCCTGCCAGATCGGGATCGTGCTCTACACTCTCCCGCGCAAGATGAAACAGGGTATCGAGCCAGAAATCCGCGAGATTAAATACCTCGTGACTCTCTTCCATAAACCGAACCGGCAAAAGAAAATTGGAAAATCCCTCATCAGTATTCAACTCCGCCGCAACGCGCGCGAGCAACATCGTCTTTCCCCGACCCCGAGACGCGACCACCAGAACATCCTGACACGATAGGGAATTGATATTTCCGCGCAAAACCTCAAGCACCATATCAAGCTCGCGTTTCCTCACCGCAAACTGCTCAATCACTTCCTCATCGGACTGAAAAGTCCCCGGATTGAACTTGCGGATTGATTGATCAGACTTGTTCATTACGCATCTCCCGGTGATTCATTAAATTTTTGTCAACTAAACTGTTGACAAAATAATATTCCAAAAAAAAATGTCAACAAAATAGTTGACAAAAACCGAGAAATAATACAAATCGTTCTATATCATTGAGATATGACACGCAATAAATGAGAATAAACCACACAAAAGCCCAACGGTCTCCTCGCAGAAACCCATTCACCGCTTGACATTTTATCTTAAAGTGCACACATTATGTGTACACTTTAAGGAGGAATTATGAAAGCATCTATTCTCGACTTAAGACGACGCATGAAAGATGTCTTGCGCGCGCTTGACCGCAACGAATCGGTCACCATTTTTTATCGCGGCAAAGAAAAAGCCATCCTATCTCCCAGCCGACAGCGAACAGACAAATCTGTAAAAGACCACGAAGCTTTTGGGATGTGGCGAGACAGAAAAGACATGACAGATGTCGATGCTTACGTCCGCAATTTGAGAAAAGGCCGCCAAATCAACGAACTCAATCTAAAAATCTTTCGGCCTTAACCCTGAATGCTCTTTCAAATAAGTTTTGTGTCTAAATTCACTGGACTCCGGCCTGCGCCGGAGTGACGAACGGCGGTTGTCATTGCGGCATGGTGTTAGCCGCCACGCCGAAGGCACAACGCCAGTAATCCAGTCTATCGAAAAAACATATCAACAAATTTTTTTGAAAGAGTACTGAATGTAATGAGCATAGAAAACCACACAAAAAGCCCAACGGCCTCCTATAGACCGTTGGGCTTTTTTTTAATGATTATCGACATCATTTCAACCCGCCATTCTCCTCTCGATATCCTTGTCAATATCCTTCGCGACCTCAAGGACTTCCACAGGCGCACGAACCTCCTCGCCGGTACGTAGTCTCAGAGCAACGATAAGGGGTACTAATGCGTCCGCTTTCTCCCTATCGCTGGACAGGATTTCTAAAAGCTCGCGTTCCGAAGCACCATTTGCAATAAAATCGGGCACAATTTTTTGCATATCGTCCATGGTTACTTCATTGTTGAGTGGGAACGCAGCATACGCCGATCTAAACACGTCCATGGCGACTCGATATTTTTTCTGGGCCATCAGTGCCAAAGCCTGCACATACCTTACGCGCCATGTAAACTCGATCTTCTCATTGCCAGTCAAGGCACCGAGTCTTATTTCAATCTCTTCACATGTGTGTAGCGCTTCTTCCACCTGGTCCATATTGATTTGTCCTATACCCTTTTTGCACAACGCCAAAGCGACCAGAACCTGGAGATAGGGAACATCACTATCACCAAAGCGTGCGATCACTTCATCGTAACTCTCTACCGCCGCAGCGTAATCGCTCAGTTGTTCGTGTGCTAACGCCTTGTGAATAAATGCCAAAGCTATTAATGGTTCTGGCACTCGAGACCAATTTGCACTCCGAGCAGTAAAAGCTTGCCCCACAGTCTCGATAACCTTCTCGAATGCCCCTTCTGTTAAAGCTGTAGTAATCTCTTCGAACAGTCGTTCGACGCTCTCATTCTCGATTGACGTAGCGAGGTTAGATGCCTGATCAATGCTTGGCCGTACTATGTTAGAGAACACATTGCCGACTTGCGGCTGTTCAGCGATTGCCCGTTCAAAACCCTCGCGAATCACCGGTAATCGCGCCGCCTCCGCAATCAGCTTGTCGGACATTTTAGCCAATTCCGCTTCGCTATAGAACACTGCCATAAAGTGGATTAGATTTGCTACAACCGCCACCTCATCGCGTTCGCGCCGTATCTTGTAGTAGATGCTGTAGAGACGTTCGGAGGCAACGTGCAGTCGTTTTCTGCCAGTACCCTCAAAGATGACCGCACCCCGGTTGGCCAATCGTCCGAGCATGGTCGATACGTACCGAACATCCATGCGTGCCCGCACTGCAATCTCGCCCGCACTCGACGGCTGCCAAAGGTCAATCACCGAAAGGTACACGCGACGTTCGCTCTTAGGCAAGACCTCCAGATGACCGCGGAAATATTCGGTATGCTCGTCAATCAGCGTCACCAGTTCTTCCATCAACTGGCACAGTGATCGGTGCTGCGCGAACCCGGCGACAATTACCAGAAGGCGAGGACTACCTCCGGTCAGAATCTCGAGCGGTCTGATCCCGTCTTCGCTCACCGCGTCGCCGGTGGCGACCTGCCACAGATGGCGGCATTCTTCGGTATTCAATGGTTCCAGATCCAGTATCCGGAACTGCTCGAAGAATGGCTCCTCCGCATCGTCCAGACCCTTGAAGCGACTCGTGGCGGTGGCGAGCAGCATAATCTGAGGCTCTGATTGCAATGTGCCGCGTAGCTGCCAGCCGAAATCTTCATCTACGTCTTCGCAGAGCGTCTGCAGGTTCTCGACCATGAGAACGAGTTTCTTGCCCAGTCGGTCTGCTGCGTCCAGAACAGTGGCAAGAACGCGATCCGCGGGCATTTTCTCGGGCCAGTGATCGATCAGGTCGGCGTGCGTTTCTCGCAGTTCCAGTGCGAGGGCAGAATCGTGCTTAACGCTCTCCCGCGCAAGGTAAAACAAGGTTTCGAGCCAGAAATCAGCGATATTGAATATCTCGTGACTCTCTTCCATGAATCGAACAGGCAGAAGACACTCAGAGAGTTTGTCATCAATTTTCAAATCTGCCGCGATCTGAGGGTTTAACTCCGCCGCGATCCGCGCGAGTAACATAGTCTTTCCCCGCCCCCGAGGCGCAACGACCAGAACGTGCTGGCACGATGGTGAATCGATATTTCCGCGCAGGACCTCAAGCACGATATCGAGTTCGCGTTTCCTGACCTCAAACTGCTCAATCACTTCTTCGTCGGATTGGAATGTTCCCGGATTGAACTTGCGAATTCGTTGATTAGACTTGTTCATTGCGCGTCTCCCGGTGATTCGTCGTCAGAATGGCGGTTTTCGAGGGAGATGTGGTGATCGCGGAAACGCGCTGACCACCAGTCCTTAAGCAGGCGCGATGGAAAGCGATACCCATCGTCACTATCTTCGAGATGCGCCGCTGACCAGTCAACAATATGTGGTTGCGGTCGCGGACCCGCGTCTCCAATATCTGCAACTCGCGTTCGCGATCAAAAAAGTTATCGCCGCTTACCCAGCGGCCGGTTGATGAATTCATTGCTCCTCGCTTTCTTTTTTATTCAACAAAATTGTTGTCAACGAGTTTGTTGTAATAATATATTAAACAACAAATCTGTTGTCAACCGATTTGTTGTAAAAACAAAAATTAATATAAATTATTATTTTTATTTGTGATAATTTACACAAGTCCGCACATTTACACTGCATGAGAGATGCAAAATCGGTCTTGATAAATTCGATTTTCAATATATTTTCATTGTATCTAACGCGATGTGTGACTTTAAAAATAAATACGCTATACACCCTGTCATGCTGAGGCGGGCGCAATGAACCTTCTGCGCCCAACACCCGCTAGTGCATCGTGGCGTAAGTCTTGCGACATATAGAAGTGAACATCAAAACCTTCTGGATTGCGGCTTAAACCATGCCGCAATGACAACCGCAAGTCAAATTGATATGACCAGTTTCTTTTGCCGAGATGCGCTAGGCTGACGAAGCATCTGTTACCCATGCACACTGTTTAGACAGCAGATTCTTCGACTCCGCTGCGCTCCGCTCAGAATGACAGTGCTCATTTGACCTTTGATCTTGAAGTCACACATGACGTTGTATCTACTACTTAGAAAAGGTGAAGTATGAAGCATTTGTGTATCCAGCTTGTGATCATTGCAAGTTGTCTATGGACCTGGGCACACGCATCACAATCCAGCCCTCTCCCCGACTTTGACCAAAACGGCGTTGTGGATCTTCCAGACTTCTTGCTATTTGTCGAACACTTCGGGACAAGTCGTGGTGATGAGACTTATGAAGACCGATTCGATCTGGATGGCGATGGCGCAATTAATTTTTCAGATTTTCTGATCTTTGCCAGCAACTTTGGGAAAACAGTACCCCAGACGATGGACACAATAATAAAATTTCCACTGCGCGCCATTCATGCCGCGGGTAATTGGGGAGATACTGGCGATGTCGTAGATAGATGGGAAGCCGCTGGGAGGGTTGGAGCGCTCATCCCACTGGACTATATCGAATGGCTAAAGAGCCTGCATATAAACTGGATCGGCCTTTCCGTCGCGCTGCATTACGACAACAGCATGGACAGCACGGTCGAGCGCGTGTACTCATCAAATGTAGATATTCGCACTTTTTCAGATAGCGCACTCAGACAATTGATCCGGGAATTTAGAAATCACGGGATTGACGTATATCTGACCCTGGCATTCGAGGCCTATGAGGCTGAAACCGCCGCACGCCCGGTACGGAGGTGGCAACTCGGAGACCCGGCACCTACCGGCGTTCCTCCCGATGATCCGAATGTCTTCGGGAAGATATTGCCCCAATACTGGCCCTGGCGTCCCGATCATCCAAATCACCAGCGTTTTGTCGCCGAATTTTGGGCAACCTATACGCAACAGGCGGTACACTTTGCCAGAATAGCAGAGGACGAAGGCGTGCGTTTATACTCTTTGGGCACGGAGACTGACCGGCTCTTTCGCACGCGTTCAGGACGTTATATGACAAATGATTTTGGCCGAGAACTCAGATCAATGGTGGAAAGTGTGCGCGCCGTGTACAGTGGCCTGCTAACCTATGACATGCACTACGACGTACTCACAGCATCCCATTTTTACGGACCGGGATCGGGCGCAGGTCATCTATGGGCAGACCTCGATCTCGACATCGTGGGGATCAGTGCGTGGTTTCCACTGACGGACTCGCGTCCGTCAACGGTACTGAGCGTCGAGAGTTTCCAGGCGCGTTACAGGTGGATATTCCAAAATCAGCTTATTCCGCTTGCGAACACAAATCCCGACCGGCCCATTGTGTTTACCGAATACGGTGCTATGGATGTGGTTGAAACACCCGAACGACCAGGTGATACATCAGCGCAAAACCGACGATTCGTATTTACCGACTCAAACCGCAATGGACTGGATGACGGGCGAGAAACTCAGGCCAACATCTACGAGGCACTCATCAACACCATAGACCAGTACCCCGGAATAGTAAATGGTGTCTTCTATTGGGATAATTGGATAGCCAGCAACGAACAATGGGCGAGATACTGGGCACGCCGCCGCAATTATGCCATCCGCGGCAAGCGGTCCGAAGAAATCGTGCGATCGGCTTATGCCTCCTATATAGAAAACCCTGCTACTCCACCACCGGCAACACCACCCTGAACATCGTCCCCACACCCACCTCACTCTCCACGGTGATCTGTCCTTCGTGCTTGCGAACAATAGCATAAATAATCGACAACCCCAAACCCGTACCCCGATCGGCCTCTTTTGTCGTAAAAAACGGCTCAAAAAGACGCTGCCGGATCGTTTCATCCATCCCAACCCCATTATCCTCCACCTCAATAACAACCGCATCGTCCTCAACGTGCGTTCTGATCCAGACCCGCTTATCATAACCCGCCCCCTCCATCTCAGCGCGATCATCCACGGCATCCCGAGCATTCGACAGCAAATTGAGAACCACCTGCTCGAGCGGATGCGGATGCCCCCAGACCTTTGGAAGCGCGTCAGAAAGATCCAGCACCAGATCGACCCCGTGATTTCCAAGCTGTGTACCCATCAACCTCAGACCACTCTCGATCACCTCATTCACATCCATCGCCTGACGCGGCTCCTCGGACACATCGCGCGAAAACACGCGCAAGTGATCAACAGTACCCGCCATCCTATCGACCACATCCCGAACATCCTCCATCATCTCCCTCAACTCGTCTGTCTCAAGCGGCCTACCCTCCATCAAACGCAAACAAATATCCCCAGCCGTTGTCTCGACAACCGTCAGCGGCTGATTGAGTTCGTGCGCCACGCCCGCAGTCATCTGCCCCAGCGACACCAGACGCGCGGACTGCAAAAGCTGCGTCTCGTTAGCAGATGCGAGATCTTCATTTGCCTGCCGCAATCTCCGATCCCTCACAATAATCCGCGTGATCAGATACCCCGTGATGACCACAAATCCCAGAATCAACCCAATAAACCACGGACGGCGCCACACCTGCGGAACAACGCGAAACGACTTCACAGCCGGTGTGGGATCTTCGTTAAACGCCAGATCGCGCGCCTTAACCTCAAACAGATGCGTCCCTACATCCAAACCCTCAAAAGATCGGATCGTGTTCCCGCCATACGGCGACCACGCCCCACCGTCCAAACGATGGGCGTATTGCAGATCTTCGCGCAATGTGTTTCGCCAAAGATCTATCCCTGTCCAGGCGAAAGTTATCATTCCGCCCTGAGAAACTTCATCCGGAGCAATGGTCATCAGGGCCTCAGGTGGGTCGGTCTCTGGCACATATCGAATAGTACGCAGGGTATAAGGCGTTGCTACACGCTCAGGTTCTGATCGTCTGATCCAGGCATCTGTATCAGATACAAAATTGAGCCAGAATTTTCCATCTCCAGACTGAAGAATCGGATCGTAAAACTCCGTGCGCGGGAGCTTACGAGGTAAGACTTGCGGGAACCAGGTGCGCCCATCAAACCGGCTGACACCCTCTGCTGTCCCCACCCAGATCGCGCCATCTCGATCCTGGAAAATGCTGTGAACCCTGTTGTCCGCCAACCCGTCTCCATAATCGAACCGCTGCCAGGTCCTCCCATCATACCGGGATATCCCAAAAGCTCGAGACCCCAGATAGAGGTCTCCCTGTGGCGCGGTATAAACAACATCAATAAAATCTTTGGTCAGTTCCCCCGGTCCAGTAAATTGCACCTCTCGCGTCCCGTCAAAACCGAACAGTTGCCCGCCAAACCACAAGACCCCATCAGAACTCTGCCCGATCCCATAAGCATAACTCGTCATACTCGGAGGAATGTGATGCGTCCAGCTCGTCCCATCAAATACCACAACCCCGCCGAGAAAGCCATATAACCACCAATCCGCCGCCGCGGCAAACCACAAAGTGCCATCGAACGCTTCGTAAACCGCGCGCGGATCAACACTCCATGAAAGATAGGGATGGCGTTCCATAACCCATCTATAACCATCCAACCGCGCTGTAGCGGCGACATGCTCATGACTCCCCGCAGCCCACAACGCGCCCTCTCGGGTCACAATCAGCTTACTCGGCATATCCATCAAACCATCCACCACACCAAACCGCGTCCACCCCTGCCCATCACGACGCACAACACCGTTATCTTGCGAGATAAACCACTGTGCCCCGTCGGTCTCACACTGAAAAATGAGACCCTCATAAGTCTGATAGTAGCTCTCACCCAGATCCAAACGCACGGTCTCCTCTCCCCTTCCCATAATCCATAGCGCCCCATCCGCCGCCTCGTGAAGTTCCATGCGGTTCGAAGGCAAAGGCACAGTATCCTTCGGATCATAGATGCGCCACACACCATCCTTATGGACAATCAGACGACTACCGCCAATCCAGAGCGTCCCATCGCGGCTTTCTATGATCGATGTATAATGGTGAACACGCCTGACATCACCAATTTCAAAAGCTTCCCACTTCTCGCCGTCAAACCGGTTGATACTCTTGCTATTATCGCCATACACAACCCAAACAGCGCCGTCTCCTGTCACACAAATACTCGGATACACGCCCTGATCTATCTCCCCGTCAAAACGTTGATAAACATCTCCTGATGTGAATCGAATCAAATCGCCGTGGAGATCTCCAAACCAGATCGCTCCGTCCGGTGCTTCACACACATCATACACCATAAAACGCTGATCGGGCCTCCCGGGCAAAACGCGACCTGGAACCGCAACAAAAGTCACGGCATCGGATACCATCTTCCGAATACCTGTTGTATCTTCCGCAGCCACATACAGCCTTGCCCCATCCGGCGTCAACCTGAGCGCACCCCATTCCGTACCCGCCCACAAACTCCCATCCCGTGCCTCCATCAAATCCCATGTATTCCATTCTCCCTCAGATGGAAATACCCGTTCCCACATCCCATTCTCGAAACGACCAACACCCCGATCAGACCCCACATAAACACTTCCGTCCCGAGCGACATAAAGCGCGTTGATCCGCGCTCCAACCATCCCCTCATCAAACGGAAAGAGATGCCAGTTTATTCCGTCATAGCGATAGATACCCTCATCCGTCCCAAATAAAAAATTGCCATCCCCATCCTGCGCCAAACACGACAACCCCTGCCCCTTCAATTCTGGAAAAGATCGCCAGCGCCAGGACTCATGCACAGGGTCTGGATGACGAGGCGTAAAAGGCTCTGCCGCAAAACACGCACTCGCACCCACGAGCATCAGAAAAATCAGACATTTTGTATATTGGTCAATCATTTCAATCCCTTTATAAAAAAAGGCGGCACTGGCGATAAATATCACCAGCGCCGCTACATGCTGTCAGCGACTCATCGTTTCCCTGCAACAGCATAGGCTTCAAGTCCAAATGGGGCCACCATACATAAACCATCAACGAACCGATCACGCGAAAGGCCCCTCAACCACATCAGTTGCTTGTCACCGTCACCGTAGCCGTACCCACAACGGTTCCGGCATGACGCCCAGTGATCGTGACAGTACCGGCGGCCACCGCGGTAACCGTAGCAGTGCCGCCCGTATTCTCGTCGTCTTTAGTAACACCATCGACCGTCGCCACCGTCGAGTCGCTTGTTTCCCAATACACCACGAGACCTCCTTTACCCACGTTCACCTTCCCCATGTCATGGCCGTTCGCGTCCGCGATTGCCGCACTCAGCGTCACCGTCCCGCCTACCGCCAGGCTCACCGAACTTGGCGAAAGCTCCAGAGACGCTGCTTTTTGATACACCGTCACGAACAGAATGGCGGGTTCGGCACTGCCCGAACTTATCGTAACATTTCCGCTCCCTGTTTGCTTCGCCGTGATCTCCAGGCCACCACCCACCTCCTTTAAGTCTATTCCTCCATCCCCGATTTTCCCACCATCCACTACAGAGAACAACACGAAGGCCTCCCATGACGCTTCAGTGTCCTCATCGCCATTCTCATCCAGGACCTTGACCGTCACCGTTTGGGTCTCGCCCAGCGCTTCAAAGGTCAGCGAACCCGGTGAGATCTCCACCCAGGACCCGGATATCGTCACCGTCACCGCGACTGTCCCGGTCGCCGTTCCTCCTCTCCCGCTTGCGCTCAGTGTTATCGTGGTGCTCCCGGCTCCAATAGACCTCACCCACGCCCTTATCGGCGTGGCAGTAGTACGAGTACTTACTGTCGCCACTCCCTCGTCGGATGAAGACCACCCCCAGGACGAGGCCCGAGTCTCGTCGCCGTTCTCGTCCAGGATGCGTGCCGTCAAGGCGACAGAATTATCTACCTTCGAGAATTCTATCGAACTGGGATCGATCTCTATTGAAGCCACCGGCGTCCAACGGTCATCGCTCTGAACGATCACTCTCGCAGAAGATGTACTGCCCACCGTGTAGCCTGTCCCGGTCTGCACTTCCGCGATTACCTGACCACTGATCTCAACTACATCATCATCGTCCGTTGCGACCGTCAGCGTAGCAGTGGTCTCGTTGGCTTTGATCGTCACCGTCGAGGGTGGTGTCTCACTGGTCAGATGGTCGGCATAGGTGACGTCCACATCCACATTCACCGTCAGGTCAGAAGTCGGCGCTGAGGACGCGGTGATTGTAAACGTCGCAGCAGTACCCTCAGTCACGGGTGTAGTACCCGCCGAAATTGTCACCTGTGGCGTCGGCGGTGGAGTCTCGACGACCGCGGCAGTACCTTCGGTGCCACTGTCACCACTACTACCACCTCCACCACTACTACCACCTCCACCTCCCCCGCCACCTATAAATACTGGCCCCGCTGCCGGTATCACAGGAATGCCTAAAACAGGCGAGGACCACTCACTCCCGCCGCCATCGACGAGCGTGCGCACGCTCACCAAATACGCTTGACCGTTGAGCAAATCCATGATCGTCACACTCGTATCCAACCGATTGCTTGTCTTCTGAATACCTGACCATTCATCGCTATCCTCGGCATCGCGCTCCCGATAACCCACCTCATACCCGGTTATAGACGGCTTGCCTTCCTCGTCGGACATAGCATCCCAGCGCACTGTCAATTTGCTATCACCATTTTCCACCACAACATTCGAAGGCACTGCAGCAGTTAACATATTCTCATCTTCTGATCCCGTCCCGGGAGGCTCTGGCGTAGAAACAGGCGTGTTGCTCACCTTCTTGCCGAAGTTATCCACAAAGATCAGAAAATCGGGAATCCCAATCTCGCCATTCCCATCCAGATCGTATTTCTCATCATACTTCTCTTCACCTTCCTTTGACCCAAACACATCGACAAAGAGCAAAAAATCGGGAATATCCACAGTCCCGTTGCTGTTAAAGTCCGAAGAAGGCGGGCTACTATCCTGTGAAAAAAGGGACAAGGGAGAAATCAAAAGCAGAAGGCTCAGCAAACAGGCGATACTGAGTGTGAAGAGGCGACATTTGGAATATTGGTCATAAATCATTATTTTCTCCAGGAAAATAGAGTGGAACACAAACGTTTTCACACAATTAAAAACGACCTCTCTTAGTCAGTATAGGCAGGCTGATTAATACACACGCTTGTATTTAAAATATATATGGTAATTTCTGCCAGATCAATCCTTTTCTTTCCTCGCTATCTCCTCCATGCAAATCCCTAACCAGAAACTAAGAGACTGTTTTAAAACTCATTTTGTCCCTTCTCGGCTATGCGCTATTGCCCTGTCATTCTGAGCGGAGCGCAGCGAAGTCGAAGAATCTAATACTAAAATAGGTGGAAAAGATGCTTCGGCTACGCTCAGCATGACAAAACGCCGGACATGCGTAACATCAGTTATTAATTTTAAAACAGCTTCTAATGATTGAACCACAAAAAAAACACCCGATTATTGATCACCTCACCTGCTTCTTTATCTGGATAACGAGACTCCCCATCAAAAAAAACAAAAGGTGGATATTGTCCCCCGGAAATGGTATTGGCGCCAGTAGGCCGTTCCAGATTCGCCTCATTAAAAATCGCACCCTGAGGCAACGCGAGCCGTGTCTTCCAATCCCTATCCCCCTCGTTCAAAGTCAACCAGACCAGACGCTTATCCTCTGTCTCCCAATTTAATCCACGCGTGGGTTTGCCATCATTCCAGCCCTTGCCGAGAGGCTGAAGCTCGAGCAAAGCATAAAGAGCACCTGCTTCATCCATACTAAATGCACCGCGGCATCCCGTTGGCCGGTGGCCTGGAAAACCCGTATCAATGGACTCTCGCTGCCAGACGCCCTTTGCATCGCGCCAGGCATGAACGATCTCACCCGGCTCATCCAGATGCGAAACATAGAGAATATGTGGTCCCTGAGAAGAAACCACGATACAACCCTGTGAGAGAACCTCGGGACGGGGCATAGGTTCGTGGCGCTCATCCTCCTCAGTCCGAACGAGAATATCGAGCTGTTCGGGCCGCGCTGGCAATTCAATGCGCGTACCATCGGCTCTCTCCCATGTCTCTCCACCATCTCGGCTGCACATATAACACACAGCCTGATGTAGCCCTCGCTGATCGCGAATCCCCCTACCCTCGTAAAAATCTATCACAAGATGAAGAACGCCATCTGCACCGACAGCCATACCAGTCTGAAAAGCACCGTAACCCGTATAATCCTCACGCCGTTTGACCAATTTTCCGCGTGCTTCCCAGGCACCATCTCTGCTCTTAGAATAAAAATCCACACCATCCCAGCGATTGGGCGACCGCAACGTTAAATAGAGCGCATCGTCCAAACCGCACACAACAACCGGATAAGTCCCCGACCCAGCCGGCTCTCCCTCCGTCCATTCACTCGCATCATTTGGACGAACCGACCGCCGATATGTCACTGGCGAATTGTGACCGCTCATAACGGCTTGCAAATAGCCCTCGTGATCAACCGTTATAATCGGACGCGCGTGATTATCGCGCCCCTGATTAAGCGTAAACGGTCCCGAACATTCCCCAGTATCGCGATCAAAAGTGCAAACCCTGTTAAAATAGCCCTCACCTGTAACATCCTGCCAGACCACATGCGTCCTATCCTCGTACGTAACAACCTTATTCCCCGCGCCAGAAGTCGCGCGTTCACTGCCAATTTGAGAGATTAATCTGGTCACATTGAACTCCCTTTAATTAGAGACTGTTTTAAAATTCATTTTGCCCCTTCTCAGCGATGCGCTATTGCCCTGTCATTCTGAGCCTTTCGGCTTCGCTCAAGATAAACTCCGCGCAGCGGAGTCGAAGGAGCGGGGTACAACTGGCCGCCTCTCAGGCCAGTTCATCTCATACCAACTCAGGTGGAAAAGATGCTTCGGCTACGCTCAGCATGACAAAACGCCGGACATCCGTAGCATCAGGTATTAATTTTAAAACAGCTTCTTAGATCAAATTCTAAACCGCTCAAAAACCAGATATTGATACGAATGTTCTTCCCCCGCCTCATACAAACACCCAACATCTCCATCGGGTAACAGAGCCAAACAGGAATACGCTGCCGGACCCTCGTGCAACAGCTTTTCCCGGGACCACGTCTGCCCGCCATCCTCGCTCAACCGCACAGTCATATTCACGCGCTCTCCTCGTCCCTTGCCCGGATAAAACCGTGTTCCTGCTTCGGGTTCTTCCGGCGGCGTGAGCGACACGGGATTTGAAAAAAACAACCGGTCGCCTTCGCCTATCAAACTCGCCTGACATTTCGGACACGGCAAATTCGCATCGTGTACAACCTCTGACCAATTGTGTCCACCATCCCCGCTAACCGAAATCCCCCGCACCCCTTCGCTATACGTCTGCATCCGAATATTCATCTTCAACGACCCATCTGATAACTCGACAACCTGACACTCATTCGCACCTGGCGCAATCAACGCACTCAATTGCCAAGTTGCCCCGTGGTCATCGCTATAAATCGCATGTGAACCATTCCCATAATTCCCATCCTCGCGATGATCGCACGGAATCACCAGCCGCCCCCTGTGTTCCCCGCGTTGCAATTGAATCCCAACCCCCGGACCCGTCGCATACCAACCCCACGCAGGCATCTTCACATCCGCAGTAATATCCACAGGATCGGCCCACGTCTCCCCATCATCCCCACTATGCGTCATGAACACATCGTCATTCTCCCGACAAAACGGCAACCAGATCACACCCGTATCGCCATCCACCACAGGACACGGATTGCCAATCGTCACCTCTCCAGGCTCCCCGTAAATCAACAACTGTTCAGACCACGTCTCCCCACCGTCCTCCGATCGCTTCACCAGCAAATCGAGATCCCCGTGATCCCCGCGCCCCGTGCGCCGCCCCTCGCAAAACGCCAGCAACGTCCCCGCCTTTGTCACCAGCAACGCGGGAATGCGATACGTGTGATATCCATCTTGTCCACTGGTAAATACATTTGTTTTCATTTTTTCTCCCTTATATTATTACCTCTCCAAAGGAACCAGACGCAGTGCATTCTCGCAATAAATCTTCCGCCTGACATCCCGCGGCAAATCCAACGCCTCCAGATGCACCTGCAACGCATTCCCCGGAGCATCGCGCCCAAACAGCAAACGATCCTGATATTCAATCAAAAAATCCCGCCCCCCATCCGCCATCCGCTGCAAAGCATTCAAACCCGAACCCGCCGACAAATCCGCCCAGAGATTCGCATAGTGTGCAAACAAATCGAACAAGCGCCCCCCCGGCACAATCTCTCCCGAAGGATATACTTCCGCATCCGTCGCCTCATCCCCACTCACATGCCGCCAGAACCCGGGCGCGTGACCGACAAATATCGTATCCGGACACGCCTGCAACGCCTGCTCCAGCGCGCCAATCTCCCCGCCATACCAATTCTCCTGATACACCCCATTCAAAAACGGCGTATCGATATGCAAAACCACTGGCGCACCCAACTCGCCCGCCTTGCGGAACAACAAAATCGCACGCGGATCATTCAACAACATCCGATAGCTCCACTCCCCACACACCCGAACACCATGCGAATAATACGCCGCCTCAAAAAGCCCTGCCGCATCGCCCTCTGAAGGACAGGGACAATATCCCGCAACAAAACGATCCGGATATCTCTCACACGCCCGCGAAAGATCATTCAACGTCGTTCCCGCATGCGTGCCATCGGCCCGCGCATTGACCGGATTAAACACGCGATGGCTACTCGCGACATGCTCACCCGGCGGCAAATACCACGTAAGCAACCACGCCACATCATAGCCGAACTGATCCATCTCATTCAGCACACCCTCGGCATTCAAGCCGTGATAATAAATGTGATTATGCGCGTCAATAATCATGGTTCAACCCTCCAAATTTTGCGCTTTTTCCTTGACGAAGTTAGAACAAAAAAATAGTATATAGGGCTTGCAGCCACAGCGCAAAAGGGAATGCCCTGAATCAAATGTCCAACTCTGCCAAACAATTGAATCTCTCGACAAAAATCGCCAAAAGGCTCACCCTTAAAAACCCCGTCATCATGGCCTCGGGAACTTTTGGACACGGCGCCGAATACGCATCCCTCTTTGACCTGAGCAAAATCGGCGGCATCGTCACAAAAACCATCACCTATCACCCCCGGGCGGGCAACCCACCGCCGCGCACTGCCGAAACCCCATCCGGCATGCTCAACGCCATTGGCCTGACCAACCCGGGCATCGACGCATTCATCGCCGAAAAAGTCCCACCCCTCGCTAAACTCAACACCGGACGCATCGTCAGCATAGCGGGAACATCGGACCGGGAATTTGCCGACATGGCCGCCCGGTTCAACGACCTCGACGGAATAGACGCACTCGAACTCAACATCTCATCGCCCAACATGAAAGACGGCGGCATGCTCTTTGGCTGTTCCGAGCGCGCCGCCCACAACGTAACCCGAGCCGTCAAAGCCGTATCGCAATTACCCATCATCGTCAAACTCACCCCAAACGTAACCGACATCGCCGCCATAGCTGGCGCAGTCGAAGAAGGCGGAGCGGACGGCATCGCCCTCATCAACACCCTGCTGGGCATGGCCATCGACATAGACACGCGCCGCCCTACCCTCGGAAATATCACAGGCGGTTTATCTGGCCCCGCGATCAAACCCGTCGCCCTCGCCCTGCTCTGGAAAGTCGTCGAACGGGTCTCTATCCCGGTCATCGGCATGGGCGGCATAGCCACAGCGCGCGACGCCATTGAATTTCTCATCATTGGCGCATCCGCCATTCAAGTCGGAACCACAACCTTTGTTCGCCCTCTCGCAGCCCTGGAGATACTCGATGGCATTGCAGACTATTGCAAAACACATGAAATCGACCGCATATCCGACCTCGTCGGCAGCATGCAACCACCTGCGGCGCAATAAAATTTCCCACCTGCTCTGCATCCTCCTCTGCGTCTCTATCATGGGATGTGCATCGCACCCCCGCTATCGCACAAAACCCATCACAGACAAACCCAAACCCTCCAAACCCGCCAAAGCCGTGTCTCCATCTCCAAAATACCGATCTTCTCAAATAGGCTACACATCTTACTACGCGCACAAATTTCACGGACGACCAACAGCCAGCGGTGAAATCTACGACATGAACGGCCTGTCCGCCGCACACCGCGAACTGCCCCTCGGCACAATAATCCGCGTCACCCACCTTGGCAACGGCAAATCCGTCGTCGTCAAAGTAAATGACCGCGGGCCCTTTGTTGGGGATCGCATCCTCGACCTCTCCCTCGGCGCGGCCAAAAAACTCGACATGGTCAATGAAGGCGTTGCCAGAGTCAAGATCGAAATCGTCAAATCCGTCAATTAGTGCATCGTGGCGTAAGTCATGCCCCATATAGACATGAACAGCAAAACCTTCTGGATTACTGGCGTTGTGCTTCGCGTGGCGGCTTAAACCATGCCGCAATGACAACCGCAAGTCAAATTGATATGACCAGTTTCTTTTGCCGAGATGTACTAGTGCATGGTGACGTAAGCCATGCCCCATATAGAAGCGAACAGCAAAACCTTCTGGATTACTGGCGTTGTGCTTCGCGTGGCGGCTTAAACCATGCCGCAATGACAACCGCAAGTAAGATCGATATGCACAGCCTTTTTTGCCACGATGCACTAGCGGCTTCCTCAGCATGACATAGCGTAGTAGCACATTTACTTTTAAAGTCACACATCGCGTAAAATTGTAAAAGGTTTCCAGAAGGAACAGGTCGCCTGATACTATTTTAACAAATCCATTCCCTCCTATTCCTCCCCTCCTTCTCCGTCCCAACCCTCATACATATCCGCAATCACATCGTCAATCGGGGCGCGGTGTGTTTCCACATCGCGAATCGTGGTTTGCTCGGCTGCTTGATCGAGCAGCGCGGGTATCGATATTTGTGCCGCATCAAACGTAAAGTGATGGCGATTGCCTTCGCTCTCGATAAATTGAACGCCTGAAAGTTGCGGCGGAGACGTATCGGCAGTCTCAATAATAAGATGCCGACGGTCGCCAAATTGACCGCGCAATTGCCCAAAATCTCCGTCAAAAGCGATATGTCCCTTATCGATCATCACAATGCGCCCGGCGAGTTGCTCCAGCTCATCCATATCGTGGCTCGTGATCATAACCGTAACGCCCTTTTCCCCATTGAGATTCTTGATAAACTCCAGCATATTGCGTTTCGCAAGCACATCAACCCCGATAGTGGGTTCATCCAAAAAGAGAATCTCAGGCTCGTGCATAAGCATAAGCGCGAGATCCGCCCGCATCTTTTGCCCCAGACTGAGCTGACGCGCGAGACTATTGAAAAACTCGCCAATACCCAGAAGATCCTTCACAAAATCGAGCATCGTATTATACCGGTCCCGGGGAATATCCCAAACCACGCGCTTCCACTCAAAACTCGCCGCAACCGGCTGATCCCACCACAACTCTGTCCGCTGACCAAAAACCACGCCGATGCGCTCGACATAATGCACGCGGTCCTTCATCGGATCCATGCCCAGACACTGAACCGTTCCAGAAGTAGGTGCAAGAACACTGGAAAGCAGCTTCACAGTCGTAGATTTTCCCGCACCATTGGGACCCGCATAAGCGACAATCTCCCCGCGGCGAATCTCGAGATTCACCTTCTGCAACGCGCGAATCTCCCGGACATTGGGCCGAAACAAATTCTTGAAAACATCCCGCACCTTCTCCGAACGCTGGCGCTGATAAAAAATTTTATCGACCTCGGTCAGCTTAACCGCGATGTCCGAAACCGAGGTAGCGCTGTGATCCGGTCTGTTCATAGTGCTGCATTCCTTTTTTAAACAAAATCCAGGCAATAAGAGAGAAAACCATCGCCACAAGCGGCGTATGCCACAAACTCGCCGGCGCAATGCCGAGCAACTGGCGGCAGGGATACCACGCGACAAATCCAACGGGCAAAACCGTAAGCATACTGGTAAGCACATAAACACTCAAACCATCCAGAGGAAAAGACTTGAGCTGAAACATAAAATTGACCGCGCGGCTGCTAATTTCCTCAGCAGCAACCGGCGCCCAAAAAGCCAGACTTCCCCACGCATAAGAAAAAGCCAGCACAATCGCGCAGGAAGACGCGAGATTGCAGAAAAACATCAGCCACCAGTACAGCGGAAATACCGCATCGAGCTGAAAAATAGCCCAGGTCCAAATACCAATCCCCGTCAGCAAAGACCACGACCCGGAAAACGGCATAAAACCCTCGGTCAACAACCCCATCCACACCGGCTGGGGTTGCACCAGCGTATGATCCATCTGACCGCGCCCAATGCGGCGGCTGATATGCAAAACATTATAGCTAAACCCCATATCTAAAAGACCGCGAACAAGCGCGGCATAACCCAGCATAAAAATAATCTGATCGCGCGACCACAGGCCAATACCCTGAAACCGTTCGGCCAGCAGAAAAACCGCTGTAACACCCGCGAGATTGAGAATGATATCGGAAACAATATTAATGAAAAAAAACCGAAAATCCCGCGTCATCCACATAAAATCCAGATAAGCCTGTACGCGCCAGCGAGCGATAAGTTTTCTCAAAGTCTTCACAAAAATTAAACCTCCTGGATCGCGGCCCCGTATTACACCCTTACGGGACATGCTTACACCATGCCGCGATGACGGGCGGGCACAGGGACCCGCCCCTACAAAAACCACTGGATTACTTCGTTGTGCTGTCTATCCTGTTAATTTTTAATTCTTAATTCTTAATTCTCTTTCATCCCCCGTGCGAAACCAGGCGCTCGCGATTGGCATTCCAGAGCCAGTGCGCGACGGGCCACAGAACAACAGCCCAGAAAACTTGAAGACCAATGAGAAAAACGGGATCCCCCGTCCCGGTATAAATGCGCAACGGCGCAGAAGCCAGCGATGCAAAAGGCAAAAACGTCAGCACATCCCCAATACCCCAGGGCATCAGCGCGAGCGGGATAATCGCGCCCGACAACAAAACACTGACCGCATCTCGAATCTGCGTCAAAGCATAGACATGTTGCTCCAGCAAAACCATAAAACTCGCAAAAATGAAATCAAACGCCGCGCCAATGGCAATGCCCAGCATCAAACTACACAAAAACAAAACGCCCGCAGACGCGCTCTCCGGCAGAGGATCAACCCCCATAAGCGGCGCCAGACAAAAAAGCGGCAGTGAAAACAAAATCAGATTGGGCAAACCCGCGCCCAACATCTCCGCAATAAACTGACCGTAAATACCCACCGGACGCAAAAAGCGATTGGCAATATCCCCGCGCCAGAGCGCCCCATCCAGACCTGTACGCACAGAAATCTGCCCGGCAAAAACCTCTGCAATCAGCGTATAGGTAAGCACCGCACTGCGCGTCATACCGGAAACCTCCCCTGTCTCGGGCAACAACATCCGCCACAGAGAAAGCAGAAACACCACACGCAACAGGCGCAAACCAGAGCCACCGACAAGAACCCACCCCTTGTCATCCAGGGATCGGGTGGCAACCATGACAATCGTCTTAAAATGTTTATGGGCTGTAACGAACATAAAAAAGAAAGGTGAAAACTGTCTGAGATGTAATTTTTAAAAAAAAATAAATGTACGTTTAAAGAGGCATTGACCTTAATAATAGTATTCGGTATATTCTGAAAACGTGTGTATAAACCGATGTGAAATTCTAAAAATAACGTGATGTGTGACTTTAAAATAAATGTGCTACTACACCCTGTCATGCTGAGGCGGGCGCAATGAATCTTCTGCGCCCAACACCCGATAGGCTGACGAAGCATCTGTTACCCATACAGACTGTTGAGGCAGCAGATTCTTCGACTCCGCTACGCGGAGTTTATCTTGAGCGAAGCCGAAAGGCTCAGAATGACAGGGCTCATTTGACCACTGATCTTGAAGTCACACATGACGTTCTAAAAATAATGGGAGGATTTGCCGAATACAATAGCCAAAATATATGCTAAAAAGGAAATCGGGTAATTATTTTTGTGTCGAGAGGGGCAGTCCGTTATCGGTGATTTAAGGCGGTGGGTGCGTAGAGGCAACTACACACCCACCTTTGCTCCTCTCGATACCAATGGGTCACACCGGCAAGGAAAGGAGGCAATCCATTTTAATTCAATATGTTATACGAAATATCCTCGTCTATGTGAGAAATAATAAAACTTGTAATACTATTGTCAAGAAATTTGTTGGGTTGTGTCTGAAAAGATCAAACGCCTGCGACTCTATCCCACCCTTCCGATTTCGCGCAAAAAGCTACCGCCGCGACACTAAGTTTGCGGACATCGGCGGTTTTACATTCGTTTTTTTGATTTTACTTGCGCTTGGCTGCTGGATCCCCCACAGCGCACACGCACAAGATCCGGATGTCTCAACCTGGATGCCTGATGAGAATCTGCGCACCGCTGTGCGCGCTTCGCTTGGACTCGCGGATGGCGAAGCCCTCACACAGGCGAAAATGTCAGATCTCACCGAACTGCGCGCCGCTGCCAGAGGCATAAGCAACATCACGGGCATCCAGCACGCCACCAACATGACCATTGCGAGGCTGGCGCACAATCAGATCTCGAACCTCAGTCCGCTCTCCGGGTTGACATCACTGACAAAGCTGCGGCTCCAGGACAACGATATTACGAGCCTCAGCACTCTTTCTGGCTTGACGAATCTGACCGAGTTATTCCTGAACGACAATCAAATTACCGATGTCTCGCCGCTGACAACGCTGGTCAATCTTGTGACGTTGCGTCTTGCGGGGAATGCGCTTGCGAATGCGCATCTGCTTTCGAGTCTTCCGAATCTGACCAACATCGATATTACCATACCGGATCCGCCACCTCAGGATCCACCACCCCCTGCAGATACAGATCCCCCGGATGTGAGCATTTCCGGACCATCGGACGATCAGACGAGTGCGTTTTCTGTGACCATCACCTTCACCGAAGCCGTGTCCGATTTTGTGCAGTCCGATGTCTCCATCTCCGGCAGTGCGAATGCGTCCATCACCTCGTGGAATACCACAGACAACACCACCTACACCGCCACGATTACACCTGCTAACACGGGTCAGGTCTCCCTCAGTGTGCCTGCGGGCGTTGCCACCGATGCGGCAAACAATCCCAATACAGCTTCATTAACCTACACCGTCACAGCGTTTGTCACACAGCAACAGACACAGAACCCGCAGGTGCATCTGGAGAGAACCGAGGGACAGGGAGCATCCGTGCCTGAGGGCACGCTTGTCAAGTACAAGGTGGTACGGACCGGCGACCGCACCGACATAACCGTGACGATTGACTGGACTCTGAAAGGAGAATACTTCACTCTCACCCAGCCTACCCAGGAAACGGTGACCTTCAACCGGGGTTTAATAGACGAAAAAACCCTCAGTGTAACGACGGGGGACAACCACTTATACCAGACCGATGGCTCCGTGACCGCAACCATCAGTGCGTGTTCGGGATGCACGGCCGGAAGCCCTTCCAGCCTCAAGACGACCATAACCAACAATGATCCGCGCCCCGAAGTGAGCATTGCCGCGGATAAGGAGAGCGTGGCCGAGGGCAAAGATGCGACGTTCACCCTGACCCGCACCACGTTCGGGGCGACGCTGACCGTAAACGTGACGGTGACCGACAAAGGCGACTTCATCAACGGAACGCCGCCGAGCGAGGTGACCTTTGCGACCCAGTCCTCCACGACCACCCTGACCGTGCGCACGGTAGATGACAACGCGGGTGAAGCCCACGGCTCGGTGACCGCGACCATCGCCGAGAGTGAAGGATATACGATCAGCTCGCCCGGCAACGCGAAGACGACCGTGCTCGACGACGACCTGCCCGTGCTGAGCATCGTGGCCGACTCTGAAACCGTGCCGGAGGGAGACACGGCCAGTTTCAAGCTGCGCCGAAAAGGGAGCACCACCGACCCGATTACCGTGAAATTGTTCACAGGTTATTTCCCCTTGGGCATATTGGCACACGGCGAGGTCAACCACGCAGACCACACGATTCCCGCGGGCAGCGCGGAAGTGGCGGTGACGGTTGCCATCGCGCAAAACGAATGGGCGTCGCCGGATGACTGGCCGACATCTCCCGAAGACGACTTGACGTCACCGAGGTACCGCTACACCCCCTTCGCCGTCGCGGAGTTTGTATCCCCGTGGGACACCGATACCTACAGGATTTCCGCCTCGGGTGCTGCAATCAGAATCGTCGATGACGACCCCGTCACGGTGGATATTGCGCCGGTCGAAGCGACAGTGTCGGAAGGCGACGGCTATGCAGAATTCAAGGTGCGCAGGGTGTACGTGCGCACCTCGGATGGCAAGGTGATCAACTACACCGGGGTGAGAGTGGAGGTCAGTGCGTCGGTGATCCAGACCGGCAGCTTCATCGACGGCGACATCACCACCGTGCAGGTGGTCCTGGAGAAGAACCAGTTCTCGAAGCTCATCCGGGTGCCGATCGACGACGACGAGGTCACCGAAAACAACGGATCGGTCACGGCGACCATCACGGCGGACGAATCGTTCCAGGTCCACGGCAGTTCTGCCGCCACGGTGACGGTAATCGACGACGACCCGACGCTGGTGGTCATTACCGAGGACCAGGAGAGCGTGGCCGAAGGCGGAGATGCGACATTCACCCTGATCCGTACCGGCGACAACCGTCAAGCGCTGGACGTGCGGGTGTACACCCATGAGCCGCAGCATCCCGATGCCGTGCCATTCAACAATCCGACCAGTGCATACCGGACGGTCACCTTCGCAGCAGGATCCTCCACGGCCACCCTGACTGTCACCGTCACCAGTGACGACAAATACGAAAAGGGGGACCATCTCGAGGTCGCGATAGAACCCCCATCCGGGGCCTCCTATGTCGCCGGGGCGGCCGCTTCCAACGCTACGGTCTCCATCGTCAACGACGACCTGGAGGAAGTGACCGTCGCGGCCAGGGACGAAACGCGCTCCGAAGGCGACGGCACCGTGGTCTTCACCCTGACCCGCCAGGAGAGCAGGGTCGCATTCACCGCGAAGATCAGCGTGGCCATTGAGGGCAGATTTCTTAGGGGAACACTGCCGACCGAGGTGACGTTCGCGAAAGGGGATCTCACCGCCGATGTCACGCTGCGACTCGAAGACGACGCGGTCACCGAAGACAACGGCTCGGTCACGCTGACGGTGAGCGTTGCCGAGGATGCGGACTACACGGCCGGCGATCCGGCCAGCGCCACGACCACCATTATCGACAACGACCAGGCAGTGGTGTCGATCGAGGCGTCCGGTTATGATCCCGAGGGATGGCGCGGCGAAGACGTGGTCTGGGAAGGAAACGACGCGATATTCACCCTGAGACGCGACCGCACCGACACCCCACTGAACGTGCTTGTGTACGTGGACCTCCCCTACAATGAACACAGAACGGTGGCCCTCGCCGTGGGCGAATCCACCGCCGAGGTGCGCGTTCCGACCTACGACGACGAAGACCCGAATTCCGAAGGATACCTGACGGTGCGGATCCTCAGCAGCCGCAGCTACATGATCGACAAAGACAGACGCAACGCCGATATGGCGGTGCGCGATGCTTCTCCCCAGACCGTGTTCATCTCCAACGCTCCTGCGTCGGTAAGAGAAGGTTCACCGATCGCCTTCACCTTCACCCGCTGCCGCTACCTCACTCCCATAGTTGTCAACCCCCCTGGTCCAACCTGCTTCGATGAAGGCCTGCCGGCGTTGACCGTCGCTCTGACCGCAACCGACGAGGGCGCCACCATCAGCGGCACCGCACCGTCGCAGGTCGCCTTTGGCGAGGCTGGCGCCACGGCCACCCTGACGGTGAACACGAAAGGCGACCTGATCTACAAGGACGACCACCCGGTGACCGTGGAGATCACCGCGAGTGACGGGTACCTGCTCGGCGATCCGGCAACCGCCACGGTGACGGTCCTCGACGACGAACAAATCCCGGTGCTGAGCGTCCTGGATGCGACCGGGACCGAAGAGAATGGCCACATCCAGTTCGCGGTGAGACTGTCCATGACCCCCCCCACCAACGGCATCGCGCGCGCGGCGACGGTGGATTACCAGACCGCGGACGGCACGGCGACTGCGGACGACGACTATACGTCGGCGAGCGCCACGGTGACCTTTGCGCCGGAGGATATACAATCGTCGCAGACAATAAAGCAGGTCCGGGTGCCCGTGGCGGACGATGTCCTGTACGAGCCTGGTGAGACCTTCACCTTCACCCTGAGCAACCCGCAAAACGCCGTACTCAGGGGCAATGGGGAGACCCTGACCGCCACTGGCACAATCGCGGCCAGCGACCCGCCACAGCTCAGCATTACCGCGAACGCGACACAGATCACCGAGGGCGGCGACGCCGTCTTCACCCTCACCCGCACCACCGTCGGGACGGCGATGACGGTGAACGTAGCGGTGACCGACGATGGCGACTTCATCGACGGAACACCGCCGAGCGAAGTAACCTTCGAAGCGATATCTACCACAGCCACCCTTACCGTGTCCACGGACGACGACGACGAGTCCGAAAACACCGGGGCAGTGATCGCGACGATCCCGGTGAAGGCGGATGCCTACACAATCGCGACGGGAGCCGGCGAAGCCCGCATTGCCGTGCGCGACAACGAAAAGCAGCTGATCACCATCGTCGATTGGACGCATACCGGCCCGCCGCACGAGTTGTTCGAAGGGGAAAACATCGAATTCACCGTGATGCGCGTGGGCTACATCGTCGATGCGCTGACAGTGCCCCTGGTATGGAGCATCACCATCGACCCCAGCCTCTCCGATCAGTATTCGACCCACATTTCCGCTTCGCGGCCGACGAGCGCGACCTTCCCGGCGGGGGACGCCACGGTCACCCTTACCGTGCCCACGGACGACGACGATCTCGATGAACCGAATATAAAAATCAGCGCGAGCATTGAACGCCCTGAAAATGCCGGCCACGCGTACCGGACCGACTGGCGGAGAGACGCGATCGCCTTCCTCATCAAGGACAACGACCCACCCGCGGTCACCATCGCCGCGGCGGCCACGTCGGTCCCCGAGAGCGGGGACGCGGCCTTCACCCTCACCCGCACCAGCGATACCGGGCAGATGCAGGTGCAGGTCGATATGACCGAGACCGGCGCCTTTCTCCTCTCTCCGGGGCGCACCACGGCCACCTTTGCGTCGGGAGACCTCACGACCACCCTGACGGTGCCCCTGAATGACGACGATTTCCACGAAGCCGACGGCCCGGTCACGGCCACGGTCGTCGCCGGAACGGGATATACGGTCGGCAGTCCCGCCAGCGCCAGCGTAAGTGTGACCGACGACGACCTGCAGCAAGCCGTGAGCCTCGAGGCGGAATCGGCAACAGTGACGGAGGGGAACGACGCCGTCTTCACCCTCAAGCGCTATACGATCCTTGGACTACAGAGTTACGAGGACAACACGAGAGGGTCCCTGACCGTGAACGTACAGGTGACTCTGACAGGCCCGTCCCTGTCGGGCGCGTCACCCGTGAGCACGGCCACCTTCGATGCCGGGGCGACTTCGACCACGCTGCGTTTTCCCACCAGCGTCACCGCCACGGATGTCAACGGCTCGGCGGCGGCCACGGTCGTCGCCGGAACGGGATATACGGTCAGCGATCCCGCCAGCGCCACCATCGTGGTGACCGACGAGGCGCAGGCCGTGTCCATCACCCCCAAAAAAGCGACGGTCACCGAAGGGGATGACGCGGTCTTCACCCTGACCCGAACCGGCAGCACCGCGAACCCGCTGCGGGTAATCGTGGGCCTGGGCGGGCACACCAAGATCGCCACCTCCGAGACCGAGGACAAGATGGGAACGGTCTTCTGGGTCGAATTCGGCGCGGGGGATGCCAGCACCGACCTGACCCTGACGACGCAAGCCGACGAGATCAACGAAGGAAACGGCCAGATCTACGCGGAACTGAAAGGCTACCCCACGTACCGCATCAGCGGCGACGCCCGGGCCCACGTTCTGGTCGAAGACGACGATATTCCCGTGATATCGATGGAACAGAGCGAGATCGATATCATCGAAGGGAATCCGCTCGTGTACACATTTGTTCGCACGGGTTATACGAGCACTCTGTTGCGCTTCAACTGGGCGTCATCTCGGACGTTCAATCATCCACGAGTGCAGTTCGGCTATAACCAATCATATCACATAAGCGCAGCAGGGCATGCTTTTGGTCCAGGTATCTCAAGACGGGAGTTTGAAGTCGATTCAGGCCAGAGGGTCTATGTCGGCCCCGCGGGAGGCCACGCGTTCGCCGAAATCCTCCCCTATCACTGCCAGACCGAACCTTGTTTCACCCCCCGGTACACAGTGGGCGAACCGAGTGCCACCACGGTCCGGGTGGCCAACCGCTTCCCCACCGTCTTTGTCTCGGCGGATGCCGAATCGGTGGAGGAGGGCGACCCCGCCGTATTCACCCTGGAGCGGATCTGGAACACGGAGAACCTGGCGAAGGAGACCACGGCCGTGACCTTCGAGGTGACCCAGGACGGAAACGTCATCAGCGGCACCCCGCCGACCACGGTGACCTTCTCCCTCGCGGAGACCCACAAAACCCTGAGCATTCCGACCCTGAAGAACGCCGTCGTCGGCGACGGCGGCTCAGTGACCGTGCAACTCAACGGGGTTGACGACCTGACCGCAGGGTCGATCGAGGCGACCTACGTCATCCAGAATTACGAGGTAGATGGGGTGAACCACAGCCGCGCCACGGTCGCCGTCACCGACGACGACGACCTCGCCATGGTGACCATCGCGGGGAACACCGAATTCGTGGTAGAAGGGGAGGACGTGGTCTTTACCCTGACCCGCACCAACGGGCCCACGGCTGCCCTGGACGTGACCGTAAACGTCAGCGATCCCGGCTCCGCCGCCGCTGGCGCACTGCCCACCGGGGCGCGGTTCGGAGAGGGCGAGTTGCAGACCACCGTGACCATTCCGACCACCAATGACCAGGCGAGACAGTCGTCGCGCAACGTGACTGCGACCCTAATCGTTCGCGACCCCTTGACCTACCGACTCGGCAACCCCGTGAGCGCTACCGTTTTCGTGTACGACGACAGCCCGCCCGTGCTGACGCTCGAGGCGCTTCCATCCGTCGTGCTCGAAGGGGGTAAATTCGATCTGAGAATACACCGCAGCGGCCCGACCGGGTATTTAACTAACGTCAACTTCACCGTGCAAGGTAACCTGAATGGAATAGAGCACCCGGCAGAACGATGGTACCAGGACATAGACGAGGGATTGACATTTCATGACGTGGAAAGGACGATTGCTGAAGATGATGGTGGCGTTTATCCCGACCGGGTGTGGACATTTTCAATCATCCCTTTTGAATCCGCGCAGAGCCAGAGCGGTAAATCCAGGCATGGGAGAGTCACACCCTACGGGGTCGGCGATCCCTCCACCGTTACCGTACTGGTGATCGACAATGATCGCCCCGCGTCCACGGGCATAACCCTGTCGGTGTCGCCGGAGGAGGTGAACGAAGGGGCCGGCCCGACGGATCTCACGGTGACGGCGACGCTGGACGGAGCGACGCTTGCCGCGGACACGACGGCAGTGCTGTCGGTGAGCGCGGGCACGGCAACGGAGACCGATGACTACACTGCGGGCACGGCGACCCTGACCATTCCGTCGGGGCACAGGAGCAGCACCGCGACCCTGACGCTGACGCCGGTGAATGACGACACAGATGAGTTGGACGAAACAGTGACGGTGGAAGGCACGGTGACCGGACTAACCGTGACCGGGGCGACCGTGACCATCATCGACGACGATCTGCCGAAACTGTCGATCGCCGATGCCAGCGCGAGTGAAGCCTACGACTACGAGATCGCGTTCAAGGTGACGCTGACCGGGATGTCTTCCGGGGAGGTCACAGTTGACTACGCCACCGCGGACGGCACCGCGACCACGGGTGCGGACTACGTGGCAAAGAGCGGCAGCCTGACCTTTGAGAGCGGGGAAACGGAAAAGATCATTCGGGTGGATTTGCACAACGACCAGATGGACGAAGTGGACGAAACCTTCACCGTGACCCTGAGCAACCCGCAGAACGCGGCGCTGAAGACCGCTCAGGCCACCGGAACGATCACCGACGACGATGAGCGCAACGTGACGGTGGAACCGGATAAGATAGGGATGAATGAGGGGAGGAGCAAACCCTACACCGTGGTTTTGACCTCGCAACCGACCGCAAATGTGACCGTGACGGTGAACGTGCCGTCGGGCACGGACGTATCCGTAGATAAAACGACACTCACCTTCACCGCGGACAACTGGAACACGGCACAGACCGTCACTGTCAGCGGGGCGCGGGACGAAGACGTGGTGCAGGATGCCCCGGTGACAATCACCCATACAGTGAGCGGCGGGGACTATGGTGAGAACGGCGTGACGGCTGCGGACGTGGGCGTGCTGATCGTGGAGAACGACACACCGACGCTGTCGATTGCAGATACGAGTGCGGACGAGGATGACGGGACGATAGTGTTCACGGTCAGTCTGAGCCCGACGACCCCCCAGCCTGTGACCGTGACGTGGGCAACTGGCGATGGAACCGCGACCGCAGGATCGGACTACACCGCAGACAACGGGACGCTGACGTTCCCGGCGCACAGCACGGACGCGCAGACCATCAGCATCACGATTGAGGACGACGACATAGACGAAGCGAACGAGACCTTCACCATAACCCTGAGCAACCCGCAGAACGCGGCGCTGGACAGCGATCAATCGACGCTCGAGGCGACCGGAACGATCGCGGATAACGATACGCGCGGGGTGACGGTGACGCCGACCTCCCTGATGGTGAGCGAAGGGGGCAGCACGCCCTACACGGTGGTGCTGAAATCCCAACCCACCGCAAACGTGACGGTGACAGTGAGCGTGCCGCAGAACCCGGACGTATCGGTAGATAAGACATCGCTGACCTTCACTGCGGACAACTGGAACACGGCGCAGACCGTCACTGTCAGTGCGGCCGAAGACAACGACGCGATAGCGGATGAGGCGGTAACGATCACGCACGCGATCAGCGGCGGGGACTACGACAGCGAGACCGCCGCAGACGTGAAAGTAATGATCACGGAGAACGACACGCCGACCCTGGGCACAGGGGATGCCAGCGCGGACGAAGACGCCGGCTCAATAACCTTCACGGTGAGCCTGAGCACGGCCAGCAGCCAGGCCGTGACCGTGACGTGGGCAACCAGTAATGGCACAGCAACCGCTGGATCGGACTACACCGCGGCCAACGGCACGCTGACGTTCCCGGCGCACAGCACGGACGCGCAGACCATCAGCATTGCGATTGCGGACGACGATATAGACGAGGCGGACGAGACCTTCACCGTGACCTTGAGCAATGCACAAAACGCAACCCTGACCGGAGGGGAGGCGACGCTTGAGGCAATCGGGACGATCGCCGATGACGACCAACGCGGGGTAGAGGTGTCTGAAACCTCGCTGGCATTCGCCGAGGGAAGCAGCGAGACCTACACGGTAGTGCTCACCTCACAACCGACTGAGAATGTGACGGTGGGAGTAGCAAAGACAGCCGGTTCGGACGACGATGTGAGGATTTCCCCGACGAGTCTAACGTTCACCACGGGCAATTGGGCGATAGAACAGACCGTAACCGTCAGCGCAGAGCAGGACACCGACGCAGAGAATGACGCGGCGACCATTGAGCACGCGGTCAGCGGCGGGGACTACGGGGACAATAACGCGGAGGCGGACGACGTGACAGTGGTGGTGGACGACGACGAAACAACCTCCACGAAGGTCACGCTGGCGGTGAACCCGATGACAGTGGCGGAGGACGTGGGGGCGAGCGGCGCAGAAGTGACGGTCACCGCGACGCTGGATCAGGCGCCGCGCACGGCGGCGACAGAAGTGACCGTATCGGTAGGAGCCGGCACGGCCTCGTCGTCGGACTTCGCGGCGGTAACGCCCTTCGCAGTGACCATCGCCGCGGGACAGATGAGCGGAAGCGAGACATTCACACTGAAGCCAGTGGATGACGATGTAGATGAGGAAAGCGAAACGGTGACAGTAAGCGGGACATTGGGCGGCCTGACAGTGGAGAGCGCGACAGTGACCATCACCGATAACGATACGCGCAGCGTGACCGTGACGCCGACCTCCCTGATGGTGAGCGAAGGGGGCAGCAACCCCTACACGGTAGTGCTGAAATCGCAGCCAACCGCAAACGTGACGGTAACAGTGCGCGTACCGCAGAACACGGACGTATCGGTAGATAAGACATCGCTGACCTTCACTGCGGACAACTGGAACACGGCGCAGACCGTCACCGTCAGTGCGGCCGAAGACAACGACGCAGTGGTGGACGATGCCGTAACCATCACACATACGGTCAGCGGCGGAGACTACACCGGCGAGACCGCCGCAGACGTAAAAGTAATGATCACAGAGACCGACACACCGACGCTGAGCATAGATGATGCCAATGCGGATGAGGATGCCGGCAGCGTGAGCTTCACCGTACGCCTGAGCGTGGCGAGTAGCAACGCAGTGACCGTGTCGTGGGCAACTGGCAATGGAACCGCAACCGCGGGATCGGACTACACCGCAGCCAACAACACGCTGACGTTTCCGGTCAACAACACGGACGCGCAGACCATCAGCATCACAATCAGCGACGATGACATAGACGAAGCGAACGAGACCTTCACCGTGACCCTGAGCAACGCACAGAACGCAACCCTGGCTGGCGGGGAAGCGACGCTTGAGGCGACCGGGACAATCACCGACGACGACACACGCGGCGTGGAGGTGGATCCGACATCCCTGGCAATAGAGGAGGGCGACGACGAGACCTACACAGTCGTTCTGACCTCGCAGCCAACAGCGACCGTGACCGTAAGCGTGAACGTACCACAGGACCCGGACGTATCGGTAGATAAGACATCGCTGACCTTCACTGCGGACGACTGGAACACAGCGCAGACCGTAACGGTCAGCGCAACCCAGGACAACGACGCATTGGCAGACGATGCCGTGACGATCACACATACGGTCAGCGGCGGCGACTACACCGGCGAGACCGCCTCCAACGTCGTGGTCACCATCACCGAAATCGACAGGCCGACACTGAGCATTGCAGATGCAAGCGCAGATGAGGCCGACGGAAGCGTGACCTTCACCGTAAATCTGAGTACCGCCAGCAGCAATGCCATAACCGTGACGTGGGCAACCTCGGACGGCACAGCCACGGCCGGCTCGGACTACACAGCCGTGACCAATCGCAGCCTGACCTTCAGCCAGGGCACATTAAGCCAGACCATCAGCGTGACGATAGCGGATGACGACATAGACGAAGCCGACGAAACCTTCACCGCGACCCTGAGCAATGCACAAAACGCGACGATTGCCACAGCCTCAGCAACCGGAACGATCACCGACAACGACACACGCGGCGTGGAGGTAGATCCGACAGCCCTGACAATAGAGGAGGGCGACGACGACACCTACACAGTCGTTCTGACCTCGCAGCCAACAGCGACCGTGACCGTAAGCGTGAACGTACCACAGGACATGGACGTATCGGTAGATCAGACATCGCTGACCTTCACCGCGGACGACTGGAACACAGCACAGACAGTCACAGTCACCGCAGCCGGGGACGACAACGCGGTAATGGATAATGCCGTGACGATCACACATACAGTCAGCGGCGGAGACTACACCGGCGAAACCGCCTCCGATGTTGAAGTGACGATCACTGAGACCAATACACCGACACTGAGCATTGCGGATGCAAACGCGGATGAGGACGACGGCAGCGTGAGCTTCACCATAACCCTGAACGTGCCCAGCAGCAATGAAGTAACCGTAACATGGGCAACCTCGGACGGCACGGCAGAAGCTGGCTCGGACTACACAGCAGCCAACGGCACCCTGACGTTCAGCCCTGGGAGTGCATTGAGCCAGACCATCAGCGTGACCATAGCGGATGACGACATAGACGAAGCGAACGAGACCTTCACCGCGACCCTGAGCAACCCGCAAAACGCGACAATTGCCACAGCCTCAGCAACCGGAACGATCACCGACAACGACACACGCGGCGTGGAGGTAGATCCGACAACCCTGACAATAGAGGAGGGCGACGACGACACCTACGAAGTAGTGCTGAAATCGCAGCCCACCGCAAACGTGACGGTAACAGTCAGCGTACCGCAGAATATGGACGTATCAACAGATAAGACATCGCTGACCTTCACCGCGGACGACTGGAACACAGCACAAACCGTCACAGTCACCGCAGCCCAGGACCCCGACGCAGTGGCAGATGCGGCGGTAACCCTGACGCACTCAGCCACGGGCGGGGACTACAACGCTGAACCAGCGAGCAGCGTCGAAGTGAGAATAGTGGAAAAGGACACACCAACGCTGAGCATTGACAATGCCAACGCGGATGAGGACGACGGAAGTATGACCTTCACCGTGACCCTGAGTGTGGCGAGTAGCAACGCGGTGACCGTGGCGTGGGCAACCAGTGATGGTACAGCGGAAGCTGGCTCGGACTACACAGCCGTGACCAATGGCAGCGTGACCTTCAGCTCTGGGGGTGCCTTGAGCCAGACCATCAGCGTCACAATCAGCGATGACGACATAGACGAAGCGAACGAGACCTTCACCGTAACCCTGAGCAATGCACAAAACGCAACCCTGACCGGCGGTGAGGCGACGCTTGAGGCAACCGGAACAATCACCGACAACGACACACGCGGCGTAACGGTGAGTCCGACAACCCTGACAATAGATGAGGGCGACGACGACACCTACACAGTAGTTCTGACCTCACAGCCGACAGAGGACGTGACCGTGAGCGTGGGCGCACCACAGGGCACGGACGTATCGGTAAATAAGACGAATCTAACCTTCACCGCGGACGACTGGAACACAGCACAAACCGTCACAGTCAGCGCAGCCCAGGACGACGACGCGGCAGTAGATGATGCCGTAACCATCACGCATTCGGTCGGTGGGGGCGACTACACCGGCGAGACAGCCTCCGATGTTGAAGTGACGATCACAGAGACCAACACACCGACACTGAGCATTGCGGATGCAAGCGCAGATGAGGCCGACGGCAGCGTGAGCTTCACCATAACCCTGAACGTGCCCAGCAGCAATGAAGTAACCGTAACATGGGCAACCTCGGACGGCACAGCCACGGCCGGCTCGGACTACACAGCCGTGACCAGTGGCAGCGTGACCTTCAGCCAGGGCACATTGAGCCAGACCATCAGCGTCACAATCAGCGATGACGACATAGACGAAGCGAACGAAACCTTCACCATAACCCTGAGCAACCCGCAAAACGCGACAATTACCACAGCCTCAGCCACCGGAACGATCACCGACGACGACACACGCGGCGTGAGCGTAACGCCTGAAAAATTGAACGTGCCGGAGGGTGGCAACGCAACCTATGAGGCGGTCCTGACCTCACAGCCGACAGCGACCGTGACGGTAACAGTCAGCGTACCGCAGAACACGGACGTATCGGTAGATAAGACATCACTGACCTTCACCTCGGACGACTGGAACACAGCACAGACAGTAACCGTCACCGCAGCCCAGGACAACGACGCTTTGGCAGATGCGGCGGTAACCCTGACACACTCAGCCACGGGCGGGGACTACAACGCTGAACCAGCGAGCGTCGAGGTGATGATTGTGGAAAAGGACACACCAACGCTGAGCACAGGTGATGCAAGCGCTGCTGAGAATGCCGGTTCAATGGTATTCACCGTGACCCTGAGCACGGCCAGCAGCAATGCCGTGACCGTGGCGTGGACGACCAGTGATGGGACAGCCACATCAGGAGAGGATTACACAGCAGCCAACGGCACCCTGACGTTCCCGGCGCACAGCACGGACGCGCAGACCATCAGCATCACCATCGACGACGATGACATAGACGAAGCGAACGAGACCTTCACAGTGACGCTGGGCAATGTGCAGAATGCAGTGCTGGCCGGTGGTCAATCGACGCTTGCGGTAACCGGAACGATCACCGATGACGACACGCGGGATGTGACGGTCGGTCCGACAACCCTGACAATAGATGAGGGCGACGACGACACCTATACAGTGGTTCTGACCTCACAGCCAACGGCGGACGTAACGCTGGGGATCACGAAGGCAGCCGGTTCGGACGACGATGTGAAGATTTTGCCAGCGAGTCTGACCTTCACGGCCAACGACTGGAGCACGGCACAGACGGTAACGGTCAGCGCAGAGCAGGACACCGACGCAGAGAATGACGCGGCGACCATCGAGCATGTGGTCAGAGGCGGGGACTACGGAGCCAATAACGTGGAAGCGGACGACGTGACAGTGGCAGTGGAGGACGACGAGACGGCTTCGATGAAGGTGACGTTGGCGGTCAGCCCGACGCTGGTGACAGAGGATGTGGGAACGGGGGGGCAGGCGGTGACGGTGACCGCAATGCTGAACCAGGCGACGCGCACGGTGACGACAGAAGTGACCGTATCGGTAGGGGCTGGCACGGCCTCGGCGTCGGACTTCGCGGCGGTGGCGAACTTCACTGTAACCATCGCCGCGGGACAGACGAGTGGCAGCGGGACCTTCACGCTGAAGCCAGTGAACGACGCAGTGGAGGAGACAAACGAGACGGTCATAGTGTCGGGAACCGCGGATGGCCTGACAGTGGAAAGCGCGACGATGTCGATCCTGGATGACGACGACCGCGGCGTGAACGTAACGCCGACCTCCCTGACAGTGGAAGAGGGCGACGACGACACCTACACAATCGTTCTGACCTCACAGCCGACGGCGAACGTGACCGTGAGCGTGGGCGTGGTACCACAGAACACGGACGTATCGGTAGATCAGACAAGCCTGACGTTTACGCCGTCGAATTGGAGGATGGCGCAGATAGTGACGGTGCGTGCGGCCGAAGACGACGACGCAGTGGCAGATGCGGACGTAACGCTCACCCATACAATCAGCAGCACAGGCGACTACAGTGGCGAGACCGCCTCCAACGTCGTAGTCACCATCACAGAGACCGACACACCAACGCTGAGCATTGCGGATGCAAGCGCAGATGAGGACGACAGCAGCGTGACCTTCACGGTGAGCTTGAACATCGAGAGTAGCCAGACCGTGACAGCGACATGGGCAACCTCGGACGGCACAGCCACGGCCGGCTCGGACTACACAGCCGTGACCAATGGCAGCCTGACCTTCAGACAGGGCACATTGAGCCAGACCATCAGCGTCACAATCAGCGACGATGACATAGACGAAGCGAACGAGACCTTCACCATAACCCTGAGCAACCCGCAAAACGCGACGATTGCCGAGACCTCGGCCACCGGAACGATCACCGACGACGACACACGCGGCGTGAGCGTAACACCTGAAAAATTGAACGTGCCGGAAGGTGGCAACGCAACCTATGAGGCGGTCCTGACCTCACAGCCGACCGCAACCGTGACCGTGAGCGTGAGCGTGCCGACAGAGACGGACGTATCGGTAGATAAGACATCACTGACCTTCACAGCGGACGACTGGAACACAGCACAGACCGTCACAGTCAGCGCAGCCCAGGACAACGACGCTTTGGCAGATGCGGCGGTAACCCTGACACACTCAGCCACGGGCGGGGACTACAACGCTGAACCAGCGAGCGTCGAAGTGACGATAGTGGAGAAGGACACACCAACGCTGAGCATAGACAATGTAGATGCAGATGAGGACGCCGGGACTATAACCTTCACCGTGACCCTGAGCGTAGCCAGCAGCAACGCCGTAGCAGTGATGTGGATAACCGATGATGGGACAGCCATAGCGGGAGAGGATTACACGTCAGGGGAGGGCACGCTGACCTTCCCGGCGCACAGCACCACATCGCAGACCATCAGCGTAACCATCAGCGACGACGACATAGACGAAGCGGACGAGACCTTCACCATAACCCTGAGCGATGCGCAGAACGCGACGCTGGCAGGCGGGGAAGAAACGCTTGAGGTGACCGGAACGATCACCGACGACGATGAGCGCAACGTGACAGTGACGCCGACCACCCTGACAGTAAATGAGGGCAACGACGACACCTACACAGTAGTTCTGACCTCACAGCCCACCGCAAACGTGACGGTGACGGTCAGCGTGCCACAGAACACGGACGTATCGGTAGATAAAACATCGCTGACCTTCACAACGGGTAACTGGAACACAGCACAGACCGTCACAGTCAGCGCAGCCGAAGACAACGACGCGGTAGCGGACGATGCCGTAACCATCACACACACAGTCAGCGGCGGCGACTACAACAGCGAAACCGCCTCAAACGTCGTGGTCACCATCACAGAGACCGACACATCAACGCCAGAACTCACCCTCACATTTGAAGCACCCAACCACAATGACGTCGATAATTCTGGCGACATAACACTCGGAGACCTGCTCAGCTACACGGCGACAGCCACAAACAGCGGCAACGTACCGTTGACAAATGTAACAATAAGCGACCTGCTCGTGAACAGTGCCGGAGTGGCATGCGCCTCACTCAACCTGGACGAAAAATGCGAATTGAGCGGCAACTACACAGTGACACAGGCCAACGTAGATGCTGGCGAAGTGACCAACACGGTCACCGCCACTGCCACAGGGCTCAGCGACCAGACGGCGAGTCAGACGACAACAGTGGCGCAGGAAAAGGCACTGACCCTGGGCAAGACGACAACGGCGACGAGTTTTAGTAGCGTCGGGAATCAGATCGCTTACAGCTACAAGGTGACCAACAGCGGCACAGTGACCTTGACCGGCACATTGGCAATCACAGACGACAAAATCCCGGCTTCGGGCATCACCTGTCCTGCGGTTCCCGCCGGTGGTCTGGGTTCCGGGACGAGCCTGACGTGTACGGGTTCATACACCGTGGTGCAGGCGGACGTGGATGTATCGCAGGTGGTGAACAAAGCCACGGCGACCCTGGACGGGGTGGAATCCAACGAAGCGACGGTGAGGGTGACGCGCCCGCAGGTTATAACGGACATTCCGTCGATGTCGATGAGTGGTGTTCTTAGTCCGGAGGATGGAGGCACATTCCCTTTCGAGGTGACACTGAACAAGGCAAGCGAGCAGACAGTGCAGGTCTCATACGAAACCACTGATGGCACAGCGAAAGCCGGCTCGGACTACACCGCAGCGAGCGGCACACTGACCTTTGCGCCCAACACCACATCGCAGACCATCAGAGTGACCATAGAAAATGACGACATAGATGAAAATGACGAAACCTTCACCGTAACCCTGAGCAACCCACAGAACGCGACGATTGCCACAGCCTCAGCAACTGGAACGATTCAGGATGACGACACGCATCGGGTGCTGGTGACGCCGACCTCGCTATCACTTGTCGAGGGTGGCCCGTCCAAGATGTATTCGATCGTGTTGAACAGCGAGCCGACCGCTACGGTGACGGTCAACGTAGATAAAAGTACGATTGTCGGCGTGACTGTTGATCCGGTCAGCCTGGAATTCGACGCCGACGACTGGCACATAGCACAGACAGTGACAGTGACCGCGGTCGAGGACACGGACGCAAACAATGAGCGCGCCGAACTGATACATCGGGTACTGGGAGGCGACTATATGCATATAGCGGCGTCCAAGGTGACGGTGACGGTAGATGACGACGAAACAGCCTCGACGAAGGTCACGCTGGCGGTGAACCCGATGACAGTGGCGGAGGATATCGGAGCGAGTGGCGCAGAAGTGACAGTGACCGCGACACTGGATCAGGCGACGCGCATCGTGGCCACGCAGGTAACCGTATCGGTAGGATCAGGCACCGCCTCGGCGTCGGACTTCGCGTCGGTATCGAACTTCACTGTAACCATCGCCGCGGGACAGACAAGCGGCAGCGGGACCTTCACGCTGACGCCGGTGAATGACGCGGTAGTGGAGACAAACGAGACGGTCACAGTATCTGGAACCGCGGATGGCCTGACAGTGGAAAGCGCGACAGTGACCATCACCGACGACGACGAACGCGGCGTGAACGTAACGCCGACGTCCCTGACAGTGGAGGAGGGCGACGATGAGACCTACGAGGTGGTGCTGAAATCGCAGCCGACCGCGAACGTGACGGTAACAGTGAGCGTGCCACAGAACACGGACGTATCGGTAGATAAGACATCGCTGACCTTCACCGCGGACGACTGGAACACGGCGCAGACCGTCACAGTCAGTGCAGCCGAAGACAACGATGCAGTGGTGGATACGGACGTAACGCTCACCCATACAATCAGCAGCACAGGTGACTATAACGGCGAGACCGCCTCCAACGTCGTAGTCACCATCACAGAGACCGACACACCAACGCTGAGCATTGCCGATGCCACTGCGAATGAGGCCGACGGAAGCGTGAGCTTCACCGTAACCCTGAACGTGCCCAGCAGCAATGAAGTAACAGCGACATGGGCAACCTCGGACGGCACAGCCACGGCCGGCTCGGACTACACAGCCATGACCAATGGCAGCGTGACCTTCAGCTCTGGGGGCGCCTTGAGCCAGACCATCAGCGTCACAATCAGCGACGATGATATAGATGAAGCGAACGAGACCTTCACCGCGACCCTGAGCAATGCACAGAACGCAACCCTGTCCGGCGGGGAAGCGACGCTTGAGGCGACCGGAACCATCACCGACGACGACACACGCGGCGTGAGCGTAACACCTGAAAAATTGAACGTGCCGGAGGGTGGCAACGCGACCTACGAGGCGGTCCTGACCTCACAGCCAACAGCGACCGTGACGGTAACAGTCAGCGTACCGCAGAACACAGACGTGTCTGTAGATCAAACAAGTCTGACCTTCACGGCAGACGACTGGAACACAGCACAGACCGTCACAGTCAGCGCAGCCCAGGACAACGACGCAATAGCAGATGCGGCGGTAACCCTGACGCACTCAGCCACGGGCGGGGACTACAACGCTGAACCAGCGAGCGTCGAGGTGATGATAGTGGAAAAGGACACGCCAACGCTGAGCATAGACAATGCCGATGCAAATGAGGACGACGGCAGCGTGACCTTCACGGTGAATCTGAGTACGGCCAGCAGCAACGCCGTGACCGTGACGTGGGCAACCAGTGATGGCACAGCGACCGCAGGAACGGACTACACCACAGCCAACGGCACCCTGACCTTCCCTGAAAACAGCACGGACGCGCAGACCATCAGCGTGACAATAGAGGACGACGACATAGACGAGGCGAACGAGACCTTCACCATAACCCTGAGCAACCCACAGAACGCAACCCTGTCCGGCGGGGAGGCGACGCTGGCGGCGACCGGAACCATCACCGACGACGATGAGCGCAGCGTGACGGTGGATCCGACAACCCTGACAGTAAATGAAGGTGACGACGACACCTACACAGTAGTTCTGACCTCACAGCCCACCGCAAATGTGACGGTGACGGTCAGCGTGCCACAGAACACGGATGTATCTGTAGATAAGACATCACTGACCTTCACAACGGGTAACTGGAACACAGCACAGACCGTCACAGTCACCGCAGCCGAAGACAACGACGCAGTAGCGGATGATGCCGTAACCATCACACACACAGTCAGCGGCGGCGACTACAACAGCGAAACCGCCTCAAACGTCGTGGTCACCATCACCGAAACCGACACACCAACGCCAGAACTCACCCTCACATTTGAAGCACCCAACCACAATGACGTCGATAATTCAGGCGACATAACACTCGGAGACCTCCTGAGCTACACGGCGACAGCTATAAACAGCGGCAACGTACCGTTGACAAATGTAACAATAAGCGACCTGCTCGTGAACAGTGCCGGAGTGGCATGCGCCTCACTCAACCTGGACGAAAAATGCGAACTGAGCGGCAACTACACAGTGACACAGGCCAACGTAGATGCCGGAGAAGTGACCAACACGGTCACCGCCACTGCCACAGGGCTCAGCGACCAGACGGCGAGTCAGACGACAACAGTGGCGCAGGAAAAGGCACTGACCCTGGGCAAGACGACAACGGCGACGAGTTTTAGTAGCGTCGGGAATCAGATCGCTTACAGCTACAAGGTGACCAACAGCGGCACAGTGACCTTGACCGGCACATTGGCAATCACAGACGACAAAATCCCGGCTTCGGGCATCACCTGTCCTGCGGTTCCCGCCGGTGGTCTGGGTTCCGGGACGAGCCTGACGTGTACGGGTTCATACACCGTGGTGCAGGCGGACGTGGATGTATCGCAGGTGGTGAACAAAGCCACGGCGACCCTGGACGGGGTGGAATCGGACGAGGTGACGGTGACGGTATTTTGGCAAGGGAAGAATGAAGAGCAACCAGCAGTATCGATAAATGGCGTTGCTGCACCGGAAGATGCTGGCACATTCTCTTTTGAGGTGACGCTGGACAAGGCAAGCGAGCAGACAGTACAGGTCTCATACGAAACCACTGATGGCACAGCGAAAGCCGGCTCGGACTACACGTCAGCGAGCGGCACGCTGACCTTTGCGCCCAACACGACATCGCAGACGTTCAGCGTGACGATAGCGAATGACGACATAGATGAAGAAAACGAGACCTTCACCATAACCCTGAGCAACCCACAAAACGCGACAATTGCCACAGCCTCAGCAACTGGAACGATTCAGGATGACGACACACGCAGCGTGAGCGTAACGCCTGAAAAATTGAACGTGCCGGAAGGTGGCAACGCAACCTATGAGGCGGTCCTGACCTCACAGCCAACAGCAACCGTGACCGTAAGCGTGAACGTGCCGACAGGGACGGACGTATCGGTAGATAAGACATCGCTGATCTTCACAGCGGACGACTGGAACACAGCACAAACAGTAACCGTCAGCGCAGCCGAAGACAACGACGCTTTGGCAGATGCGGCGGTAACCCTGACGCACTCAGCTACAGGTGGGGACTACAACGCTGAACCAGCGAGCGTCGAAGTGACGATAGTGGAAAAGGACACGCCAACGCTGAGCATAGACAATGCCGATGCGAATGAGGACGACGGAAGCGTAACCTTCACGGTGAACCTGAGCGTGGCCAGCAGCAATGCCATAACCGTGACGTGGGCAACCAGTGATGGCACAGCAACCGCAGGAACGGATTACACCGCAGCGAGCGGCACCCTGACGTTCCCGGCGCACAGCACGGACGCACAGACCATCAGCATCACAATCTCCGACGACAATATAGATGAAGCGAACGAGACCTTCACCATAACCCTGAGCAACCCACAAAACGCAACCCTGTCCGGCGGGGAGGCGACGCTTGAGGCGACCGGAACGATCACCGATGACGATGAACGCAGCGTGGAGGTGGATCCGACAACACTGACAGTGGAAGAGGGCGACAACGACACCTACACCGTCGTCCTGACCTCACAGCCAACGGCGACCGTGACCGTGGCGGTGAACGTCCCACAGAACACGGACGTATCAACAGATAAGACATCGCTGACCTTCACTACGGGTGACTGGAACACAGCACAAACCGTCACAGTCACCGCGGCCGAAGACAACGACGCAGCGGTGGATGCGGACGTAACCCTCACCCATACAGTCAGCAGCACGGGCGACTACAACAGTGAGACAGCCTCCAATGTCGTAGTCACCATCACAGAGACCGACACACCAACGTTGAGCATTGCCGATGCAAGTGCAGATGAGGACGACGGAAGCGTGAGCTTCAAAGTGACCCTGAGCGTGCCCAGCAGCAATGCCATAACCGTGACGTGGGCAACCTCGGACGGCACGGCGGAAGCTGGCTCGGACTACACAGCAGCCAACGGCACCCTGACCTTCCCTGAAAACAGCACGGACGCGCAGACCATCAGCGTGACAATAGAGGACGACGACATAGACGAAGCGAACGAGACCTTCGCCGTGACGTTGAGCAATGCACAAAACGCGACGATTGCCACGGCCTCAGCTACGGGGACCATCACCGACAACGACACACGCAGCGTGAAGGTGGATCCGACAACACTGACGATAGATGAGGGCGACGACGAGACCTACACAGTCGTCCTGACCTCACAGCCGACAGCGACTGTGACGGTAACAGTCAGCGTACCGCAGAACACGGACGTATCAACAGATAAAACATCGCTGACCTTCACGGCAGACGACTGGAACACAGCACAGACCGTCACAGTCACCGCAGCCGAAGACAACGACGCAATAGCAGATGCGGCGGTAACCCTGACGCACTCAGCCACGGGCGGGGACTACAACGCTGAACCAGCGAGCGTCGAAGTGACGATAGTGGAAAAGGACACGCCAACGCTGAGCATAGGTGATGCAAACGCAGATGAGGACGCCGGCAGCGTGACCTTCACGGTGAACCTGAGCGTGGCCAGCAGCAATGCCATAACCGTGACGTGGGCAACCAGTGATGGCACAGCAACCGCAGGAACGGATTACACCGCAGCGAGCGGCACCCTGACGTTCCCGGCGCACAGCACGGACGCGCAGACCATCAGCATCACAATCTCCGACGACAATATAGATGAAGAAAACGAGACCTTCACCATAACCCTGAGCAACCCACAAAACGCAACCCTGTCCGGCGGGGAGGCGACGCTTGAGGCGACCGGAACGATCACCGATGACGATGAACGCAGCGTGGAGGTGGATCCGACAACACTGACAGTGGAAGAGGGCGACAACGACACCTACACCGTCGTCCTGACCTCACAGCCAACGGCAACCGTGACCGTGGCGGTGAACGTCCCACAGAACACGGACGTATCAACAGATAAGACATCGCTGACCTTCACGACGGGTAACTGGAACACAGCACAAACCGTCACAGTCACCGCAGCACAGGACGACGACGCAGCGGTGGATGCGGACGTAACGCTCACCCATACAGTCAGCAGCACGGGCGACTACAACAGTGAGACCGCCTCCAATGTCGTAGTCACCATCACAGAGACCGACACACCAACGTTGAGCATTGCGGATGCAAGTGCAGATGAGGACGACGGAAGCGTAACCTTCAAAGTGACCCTGAGCGTGCCCAGCAGCAATGCCATAACCGTGACGTGGGCAACCTCGGACGGCACGGCAGAAGCTGGCTCGGACTACACAGCAGCCAACGGCACCCTGACATTCAGCCCTGGGAGTGCATTGAGCCAGACCATCAGCATCACAATCTCCGACGACAATATAGATGAAGAAAACGAAACCTTCACCATAACCCTGAGCAACCCGCAGAACGCGACAATTACCACAGCCTCAGCCACCGGAACGATCACCGACAACGACACACGCAGCGTGAGCGTAACACCTGAAAAATTGAACGTGCCGGAAGGTGGCAACGCGACCTACGAGGCGGTCCTGACCTCACAGCCAACAGCGACTGTGACCGTGAGCGTGAGCGTGCCGACAGGGACGGATGTCTCGGTAGATAAGACATCGCTGACCTTCACCGCGGACGACTGGAACACAGCACAGACAGTCACAGTCACCGCAGCCCAGGACAACGACGCAGTGGCAGATGCGGCGGTAACCCTGACGCACTCGGCCACGGGTGGGGACTACAACGCTGAACCAGCGAGCGTCGAAGTGACGATAGTGGAAAAGGACACGCCAACGCTGAGCATAGACAATGCCGATGCGAATGAGGCCGACGGAAGCGTGACCTTCACCGTAAATCTGAGTACCGCCAGCAGCAATGCCATAACCGTGACATGGGCAACCTCGGACGGCACAGCGACCGCAGGAGAGGATTACACAGCAGCCAACGGCACGCTGACCTTCCCTGAAAACAGCACGGACGCGCAGACCATCAGCATCACAATCTCCGACGACAATATAGACGAAGCGAACGAGACCTTCACCATAACCCTGAGCAACCCACAAAACGCAACCCTGTCCGGCGGGGAAGCGACGCTTGAGGCGACCGGAACAATCACCGATGACGATGAACGCAGCGTGGAGGTGGATCCGACAACACTGACGATAGATGAAGGCGACGACGACACCTACACAGTAGTTCTGACCTCACAGCCCACCGCAAATGTGACGGTAACAGTCAGCGTCCCACAGAACACGGACGTATCGGTAGATAAAACATCACTGACCTTCTCGACGGGTAACTGGAACACAGCACAAACCGTCACAGTCACCGCAGCCGAAGACAACGACGCGGTAGTAGATGATGTCGTGACACTCACGCACACAGTCAGCGGCGGGGACTACACCGGCGAGACCGCCTCCAATGTCGTAGTCACCATCACAGAGACCGACACACCAACGTTGAGCATTGCCGATGCAAGTGCAGATGAGGACGACGGAAGCGTAACCTTCAAAGTGACCTTGAGCGTGGCCAGCAGCAATGCCATAACCGTGACGTGGGCAACCTCGGACGGCACGGCGGAAGCTGGCTCGGACTACACAGCAGCCAACGGCACCCTGACCTTCCCTGAAAACAGCACGGACGCGCAGACCATCAGCGTGACAATAGAGGACGACGACATAGACGAGGCGAACGAGACCTTCGCCATAACCCTGAGCAATGCACAGAACGCGACGATTGCCACGGCCTCAGCTACGGGAACCATCACCGACAACGACACACGCAGCGTGAAGGTGGATCCGACAACACTGACGATAGATGAGGGCGACGACGACACCTACACAGTAGTTCTGACCTCACAGCCAACCGCAAATGTGACCGTGACGGTCAGCGTGCCACAGAACACGGACGTATCAACAGATAAAACATCACTGACCTTCACAACGGGTAACTGGAACACAGCACAGACCGTCACAGTCACCGCAGCCGAAGACAACGACGCAATAGCAGATGCGGCGGTAACACTGACGCACTCGGCCACGGGTGGCGACTACAACGCTGAGACAGCGAGCGTGGAAGTGACGATAGTGGAAAAGGACACGCCAACGCTGAGCATAGGTGATGCAAGCGCAGATGAGGACGACGGAAGTGTGACCTTCACCGTAACCCTGAGCGTGGCGAGTAGCAACGCGGTGACCGTGACATGGGCAACCTCGGACGGCACGGCAGAAGCTGGCTCGGACTACACCGCAGCCAACGGCACGCTGACGTTCCCGGCGCACAGCACGGACGCGCAGACCATCAGCATCACAATCTCCGACGACAATATAGACGAAGCGAACGAGACCTTCACCATAACCCTGAGCAACCCGCAGAACGCGGCACTGGCTGGCGGACAATCGACGCTTGAGGCGATCGGAACGATCACCGACAACGACCAGACTTCGACGGGAATCCAGTTGGGGCTGAGTCCGGACAGCGTGACAGAGGACGGCGGAACACAGGCAGTGACAGTGACAGCATCGCTGGGGGGATCGGCACGGACGGTAGATACGGTGGTGAGCGTGAGCGTGGGATCCGGCACAGCGACATCGGGGACGGACTTCGGAGCGGTGAGCGCCTTCACGGTGACGATCACGGCCGGACAGACGAGCGGGACAGGCACATTCGATTTCTCACCGGTAGATGATAGGATCGCGGAAGGTAGCGAGACAGTGGCGGTAAGCGGAAGCGCAACGGGTCTGACCGTGACGCCTGCCACAGTGACGATCACCGACGACGATGTGCGCGGCGTGACGGTCAGTCCGACAACTCTGACAATAGATGAGGGGAGCAGCAAAACCTACACAGTAGTTCTGACCTCGCAGCCGACCGATGATGTGACGGTGGTGGTGACAGTTCCACAGAACACGGATGTATCGGTAGATAAGACGACGCTGACCTTCACGACGGACACCTATAACACCGCACAGACCGTCACGGTGAGTGCTGCGAACGATAACGACACGGTAGAGGATGAAGCCGTAACAATCACACACACGGTCAGCGGCGGAGACTATGGCGACAACGGCGTGACAGCAGACCCGGTAGCAGTAACGATTTTGGAGAACGACACACCGACGGAAAGCATCCCACCGACAGAGACCGACACGCCGACGCTGAGCATTGGCGATGCGAATGCCGGGGAAAGTGACGGGAGCGTGGTATTCACAGTGCGCTTGAACACAGCCAGCAGCAATGAAGTGACAGTGGCGTGGGCAACCAGTGATAGAACAGCGACCGCTGGGGAAGACTATGCGGCAGCGAACGGCACGCTGACATTCAGCCCAGGAGATGCGCTGAACCAGACAATCAGCGTAACAGTCAGCGATGACGACATAGATGAAGAAAACGAAACCTTCACCGTGACCCTGAGCAACCCACAGAATGCGACCCTCACGACCGCCTCTGCTACGGGTACGATCACCGACGACGACACACGCGGCGTGACGGTCAGTCCGACCACCCTGACAATAGATGAGGGGAGCAGCAAAACCTACACAGTAGTTCTGACCTCGCAGCCCACCAATGATGTAACAGTTGATGTGACGGTCCCACAGGACACGGACGTATCGATAGATAAGACATCGCTGACCTTCACCGCGGACACCTATAACACCGCACAGACCGTCACAGTCAGCGCAGCACAGGACGACGACGCAGTGGTGGATGCGGACGTAACGCTCACCCATACAGTCAGCAGCACGGGTGACTACAACAGTGAGACCGCCTCCAATGTCGTAGTCACCATCACAGAGACCGACACACCGACGTTGAGCATTGCCGATGCAAGTGCAGATGAGGACGACGGCAGCGTGAGCTTCAAAGTGACCCTGAGCGTGCCCAGCAGCAATGAAGTAACAGCGACATGGGCAACCTCGGACGGCACAGCGACCGCAGGAACGGACTACACAGCAGCCAACGGCACCCTGACGTTCAGCCCTGGGAGTGCATTGAGCCAGACCATCAGCATCACAATCTCCGACGACAATATAGATGAAGAAAACGAGACCTTCACCATAACCCTGAGCAACCCGCAAAACGCGACAATTGCCACAGCCTCAGCCACCGGAACAATCACCGACAACGACACACGCGGCGTGACCGTAACACCTGAAAAATTGAACGTGCCGGAAGGTGGCAACGCAACCTACGAGGCGGTCCTGACCTCACAGCCAACAGCGACTGTGACCGTGAGCTTGAACGTACCGCAGAACACGGATGTATCGGTAGATAAGACATCGCTGACCTTCACGGCAGACACCTATAACACAGCACAGACCGTCACAGTCAGCGCAGCCGAAGACAACGACGCTTTGGCAGATGCGGCGGTAACACTGACGCACTCGGCCACGGGTGGCGACTACAACGCTGAACCAGCGAGCGTCGAAGTGACGATAGTGGAAAACGACACGCCGACACTGAGCATAGGTGATGCAAGCGCAACTGAGGACGCCGGCAGCGTGACCTTCACGGTAAATCTGAGTACGGCCAGCAGCAATGCCATAACCGTGACATGGGCAACCAGTGATGGCACAGCGACCGCAGGAACGGATTACACCGCAGCCAACGGCACGCTGACCTTCCCTGAAAACAGCACGGACGCGCAGACCATCAGCATCACAATCAGCGACGACGACATAGACGAGGCGGACGAGACCTTCACCATAACCCTGAGCGATGCGCAGAACGCGACCCTGTCCGGCGGGGAAGCAACGCTTGAGGCGACTGGAACGATCACCGACGACGACACACGCGGCGTAACGGTCAGTCCGACCACCCTGACAATAGATGAGGGCGACGACGACACCTATACAGTGGTTCTGACCTCACAGCCAACAGCGACCGTGACGGTAACAGTGAACGCACCGCAGAACACGGATGTGTCTGTAGATCAAACGAGTCTAACCTTCACCGCAGACACCTATAACACAGCACAAACCGTCACCGTCAGCGCAGCCGAAGACAACGACGCAGTAGCGGATGATGCCGTAACCATCACACACACAGTCAGCGGCGGCGACTACAGTGGTGAGACCGCCTCAAACGTCGTGGTCACCATCACCGAAACCGACACACCAACGCCGGAACTCACCCTCACATTTGAAGCACCCAACCACAATGACGTCGATAATTCTGGCGACATAACCCTCGGAGACCTCCTGAGCTACACGGCGACAGCCACAAACAGCGGCAACGTACCGTTGACAAATGTAACAATAAGCGACCTGCTCGTGAACAGTGCCGGAGTGGCATGCGCCTCACTCAACCTGGACGAAAAATGCGAATTGACCGGCAACTACACAGTGACACAGACAGACGTAGATGCTGGCGAAGTGACCAACACGGCGACCGCCACCGCCACAGGGCTCAGCGACCAGACAGCGAGCCAGACGACAACAGTGGCACAGGAAAAGGCATTGACCCTGGGCAAGACGGCGGCAGTGGCGAACTTTGCCAGTGTCGGCGATCAGATCGCTTACAGCTACAAAGTGACCAACAGCGGCACAGTGACCTTGACCGGCACATTGGCAATCACAGACGACAAGATCTCGGCTTCGGGCATCACCTGTCCTGCGGTTCCTGCCAGTGGTCTGGGTTCCGGGACGAGCCTGACGTGTACGGGTTCATACACCGTAGTGCAGACAGACGTGGATGTATCGCAGGTGGTGAACAAAGCCACGGCAACCCTGGACGGGGTAGAATCCAACGAAGCGACCGTGACCGTGACGCGCCCGGTGGTCCAGCAGGATATACCAGTGGTATTGATGAGTAGTATTGGTGGGTTGGAGGACGCGGGCACGATGTCTTTCGAGGCAACCCTGGACAAGGCGAGCGCACAGACGGTGAAGGTCTCGTATGAGACAAAGGATGGAACTGCAGAAGCCGGAAAGGACTACACGGAAGCGAGCGGCACCCTGACCTTTGCGCCCAACACGAGGACGCAGACGATCAGCGTGACGATTGCGGATGACGACATAGATGAAGAAAACGAGACCTTCACTGTGACGCTGAGCAATGCGGTGAACGCCACACTGACCGGTGGAGAAGCGACGCTTGCCAGGACCGGGACGATTCAGGACGACGACACGCGTGGGGTGGTGGTGACGCCAACTTCACTGTCACTCGTCGAAGGTGGCCCGTCAAAGACCTACTCAATCGAGTTGAACAGTGAGCCGACGACCACAGTGACGGTCAACGTAGATAAAAATTCGATTGTCGGCGTGACTGTTGATCCGGTCAGTCTGGAATTCGACACTGACGACTGGCATATAGCGCAGACCGTCACAGTCAGCGCGGTCGTGGACGCGGACGCGAACGATGAGAGGGTCGGATTGATCCACCGGGTGCTGGGGGGCGACTATGCGAATCTGGCGGCGTCCGGGGTGACAGTAACTGTGGATGACCACGTGGCGGCCTCGACGAGGGTCACACTCACGGTCAGCCCGACGACAGTGGCGGAGGACGTAGGAGCGAGTGGCGCGGAAGTGACAGTAACGGCGACGATGAACACTGAGCCGCACAAAGTAGCGACAGAGGTGGCGGTATCGGTTGGGGTCGGCACGGCCTCGGCGTCGGACTTTGCGGCAGTGGCGAACTTCACAGTGATCATCGCCGCCGGACAGACGAGCGGGACAGGCACATTCGATTTCTCACCGGTAGATGATGGGATCGTGGAAGGTAGCGAGACAGTGGCAGTAAGCGGAAGCGCAACGGGTCTGACCGTGACGCCTGCCACAGTGACGATCACCGACGACGATGTGCGCGGCGTGACAGTAGATCCGACAACTCTGACAATAGATGAGGGGAGCAGCAAAACCTACACAGTAGTTCTGACCTCGCAGCCGACCGATGATGTGACGGTGGTGGTGACAGTTCCACAGAACACGGATGTATCGGTAGATAAGACGACGCTGACCTTCACGACGGACACCTATAACACCGCACAGACCGTCACGGTGAGTGCTGCGAACGACAACGACGCGATGGATGACAGTGGGGTGACGCTAACGCATGCAGTCAGCGGCGGAGACTATGCGGGCGAGGACGCGAGCGATATAATCGTAAGCATTATCGAGACCAGCATACCGATGCTGATGATTGACGATGTAACGGTGATGGAGAGCAGCGGTGAGATGTTGTTCAGGGTGCGGCTGAACATGGCGAGCAGCAAAGTCGTAACGGCGAGATGCGGAACATTAGACGGGACAGCGACGATGAGCGAGGACTATATGGCATCCACAGGCATAGTGGAAATCATGCCTGGAGAGATGGAGGGGATGATTCGCGTACCGATTTTAGATGATGATGTGGAAGAGACAGATGAGACGGTCAGGATGGTACTGAGTAGTGTGGAAAACGCGATGCCGGGAGACGTCGAGGCGATTGGGACGATTATCGACGACGACGCGAACACGCCAGGAGTGACAGTGACGCCGACGGTGCTGGCGTTGAGGGAAGGCGACAGCGGGAGTTACACAGTGGTGCTCAAGACAAAGCCGACAGACGATGTGAGGATCACAGTGGGAGTACCGCAGCATGCAGAGGTGTCCTTAGATGAGACAGTACTGGTATTCACAACAGAGAACTGGGATCAGGCGCAGACGGTGATGGTAAGCGCGGGTATGGATGAAGATGCAGTGGTGGATGAGACAGCGATACTGACGCATGCGGTGAACGGGGGAAATTACGAGGGCGTGTCCGCATCCGATGTCGCGGTGAGAATTACAGAGACCACCATACCAGTATTATCGATTGACGGCGGTGAGAAGATAGTGAATATCGGTGAGGTGACGGATAGGGATGGTGAAGAGATAGAGAAAGTCGGTGAGATGGTATTCACGGTGCGGCTGAGCGTGGTGAGCAGCAAGCCAGTGACGCTGGTGTGGACAACAAAAGATGGGACGGCGAAGGCGGGTGAGGATTACAAGGCGGCGAGTGGTACTCTGCGCTTTGAGGCGATGGAGATGAAGAAGACTATCTCGGTGCTGATTATAGATGACGATGTATTGGAAGCAAATGAAACATTTAAGATAGTGCTGAAAAGGGCGGTGAATGCGACGGTGGTAGATGGCGAGGCCGTGGGCACGATTATCGATGATGATCTGCCCCAGGTAAGCATTGCGACGGATGTGGCGACGGTGGTGGAAGGCGGGACAGCGGTGTTCAAGTTGACGCAGAAGGGTGATGTGACGGTGCCGCTGAGCGTGCCAGTGCAGGTGAGCCGGGAAGGCGCGTTCTTCTCCGAAACGCCTCCAAAAATGGTGATATTCGAGGAAGGTTCATCAGTGGCGACACTCCTGATAGCAACACAGGACGATGAACTCGATGAACCCGATGGCGCAGTGAGCGTGGCTATCGCAGAAAGCGATAATTATGTGATATCTGAACCCGCACATGCAACAGTCCTGATTACGGACAACGACAATGCACCGGAAATGATGATATCGGATGCCCGCGCCGTGGAAGGCAATGGCGAAATGATCTTCACCGTAACACTGGGGGTAGCCAGTGCCCGTGATGTGACAGTAGATTGGACCACGGTGGATGGCACGGCCATAGCGGGTGAGGATTACGAAAGGACGAGCGGGACACTGCACTTTGAGGCAATGGCAGTGGAAAAAACGATCCGCGTACACATACTCGAAGACATACTGGACGAGACAAATGAGACATTTACAGTACAACTGAGCAATGCCGTGAACGCGACAGTAGTAGATGGCGAGGCGATGGGGGTGATTGCCGATAACGACCTGCCCCAGGTGAGCATTGCGGCAGATGCAGCGACAGTGACAGAAGGTAGTACCGCGATATTCACATTGACGCGGGCAGGTGTTCTGACAGTGCCACTGAGCATATCACTACAGGTAAGCCAGGAAGGCGCGTTCTTCTCCCAAACACCTCCAACGACGGTGATATTCGAAGAAAGTTCGGCAGTGGCGACGCTTCAGGTGGCAACACAGAACGATAACCTCGACGAACCTGACGGCGCGGTGAGCGTGGCTATCGCGGAAAACGAGGCGTATGAACTATCTGAACCTGCACATGCAACAGTCCTGATTATGGACGACGACAATGCACCGGAAATGACGATATCGGATGCCCGTGCTGTGGAAGGCGATGGCGAAATGGTATTCACCGTAACACTGGGGGTAGCCAGTGCCCGTGATGTGACAGTAGATTGGACAACAATGGATGGCACGGCCATAGCGGGTGAGGATTACGAAAGAACGAGCGGAACACTGCGCTTTGAGGCAATGGCAGTAGAAAAAACGATCCGCGTGGTAGTCCTCAACGACATACTGGACGAAGCGGATGAGACATTCACATTACAACTGAGCAATGCGGAAAACGCCACAGTAGTAGATGGCGAAGCCACAGGCACGATCACCGACGACGATGTCGCTGTGGTGCAGGCATATCTCGCGCGATTTGGCCGCACCGTAGCGAGTCATATCGTAGATGTAGTTGGCGAACGGTTGAGCGGAATAGTCGGTCGGTCCTCACATATGACGCTGGGCGGTCAGCGGCTAAACTCATCCGGCAACTTATCGACAGGGATTGATCCAGGGCTGTATCTCACCGGCCCATCAGGGCCTGAACAGGCGGAGATGCCCTATAACTATCGCAGCATGAGCCTGCGCGACTTCCTGATGAGGAGTTCTTTTGTCGTGTCTCCGCAGACGCGGTGGACCTTCTGGGGCCGGGGCGCGACAACGCAGTTCAGAGGAGAGGAGGTCGATCTGTCCCTCAACAGTGGCGTTGTAACCGGCACGCTGGGCATTGATTATGAACGGGGTCGAATGCTGGGCGGCATAGCAGTGTCGCATAGCATGGGATCCGGTGATTTTGATCTGCGACCGGGCGAGAATCTGCCGACGCGCGAGGACGAAGTAGAAAGCCCTCTGACGAGTGTATATCCCTATCTGCGCGTCGCCTTAAACGAACGCCTGTCGGCCTGGGGCCTGATAGGCTATGGGCGCGGCGATCTATCGCTGACAGCAGGGGATGCAGGTATCGGGATGAAAATGGGCGCCCTGGGCGTGCGCGGTGTGTTGCTGCCCGGGACAGGAGGCTTTAATCTCGCGCTGAAATCCGATGGCTTTATGGTGCGGATGCAGTCGGATGCAGATACTGACCTGCCGTCGGTAGAGGCAGAAGCGCGGAGGTTGCGCCTCGTGCTGGAAGGCACTCGCAATGTGGTGTTCGGTCAAGGCCGTGCGCTGGCGCCCTCTCTGGAGATTGGCGTGCGGCACGATGGCGGCGATGCAGAAACGGGCACGGGTGCAGAGATGGGCGGCGGTCTTCGCTATGCCGACCCAAATTCGGGCCTGACAATGGAGACAAATGTGCGGGTACTCCTCGCACACGAAGACAGCAACTATCGGGAATGGGGTGTGGGCGGTTCGGTCAATTTTGATCCGGGTGCTTCGGAGCGGGGCCTATCACTCAGGTTGCGGTCGTCCTGGGGTGATGCTTCCAATGGAATAAATCGCCTCTATTCGCAACGCATCACAGGGCAGAACGCTTATGCCAGCCCAGCGGGTGTTTTTGATGCGGAAATGAGCTATGGCATGGATGCATTTGACGGACGCGGTCTTTTGACACCTTACGCTGATTTCGCATTATCGGACAAAGGGATGCGTGCCTACGGCCTGGGCTGGCGCCTGAATCTGGGACAATCCTTCAGAGTAGATATGACGGGCTACCGCCGCGAGCGCACCGAGACCCCACCTGTACACGGGTTTATGCTACGCGGTACCCTGTATCGATAGTCCCTAAAATCCGATCCACCGTATCCACCGCCTGCACAATACAATCGGGAATCGCCGACCCGCGATACGCACTCCCCGTCAAAAACAACCCGCCCACCTGCGCGGCGAGATGCTCCATTTCAGCCACGCGATCCAGATGCCCCACATCGAACTGGGGGCGTCCTCTTTGCCAGCGAAAAATGCGCGCAAACAGAGGATCAGCCGTCAACCCCATCAAATCCTCCAATTCCTCGCGCGACTGCGCAATCAGCGCCTCATCATCCAGATCCACCAGATCTTCACGCCCTGCTCCCCCCACAAATGTACGCACCAGAACCCCATCGTCCGGCGCGCGAAAATTCAGCTTTGTCGAAACCCATGTACACGCCGTAATCCGCCGCCCCTCGTGTTTCGGCGACAAAAAACCAAAGCCCTCAAAATCGTGTTGACCCTCAACATCTCTCTTCCGATACGCCAGCGAAACCGTCGCCGTAGAAACATAGCGAATACCGCGCAACAAAAGACTCAAACCCGGCGCAAAATCCGCCACCAGATCAGCGGACACATAAGCCGGCGTCGCCATCACCACAGCATCTGTCTCAATCACCTCATCGCCTGCGACCACCTCAAATCCACCATCCGTCTTTCGCACAGCCCCAACCGCAACCCCCCGGCGCAAATCCCCATCTAACTGCGCGACCAGAGCATCGACCAACTCCCCCATCCCGCCAATCAGCGTCTGAAACATCGCAGAGGATTTCGCGCGCGTTCTCCTCATCGCCCGCACCCCCTTAATCAAACTGCCATAACGCTGCTCCATAGCCACATACATCGGAAACGCACACCGCATACTCAAACGCTCTGCATCTGCACTGTGGATACCCGCCAGCATCGCCCCGCCAATATTCACAGCCTCCACGCCCAACCGCCGCCCAATAAAACTCGCCAGACTCTCATCGCCCTCGTCCCTCCGCCGCGGAACAAACACCTCCAGCCCCATCCTCACCTTCCCGCAAAACGAATACAGAGGCGAAGTCACAAGGGGCCAGAACTTTGAAGGCACCAGCGAAAAATCCTCCGGAAAAGCCACCAGCTTCCCATCCCGCACCAAAAACGTCCGCTGCCGATCATTATTCGTCGAAATCAACCGATCCGCCAACCCCAGATCTTTACACAACTGAACACCCGCGGGTTTTTGCGTCAGCAACAAATCCGGACCGCCCTCAATCAAAAAACCATCCACCGACTCCGTCGCGATCTTCCCGCCCCACCTGTCACTGCTCTCCAGCAAAACACACTGGATCTCCCGCCCCAGTTCTCTCGCTCTTTTTTCCAAATAAAAAGCGGTCGCAAGACCCGCTATGCCACCGCCAATAATAGTTATATGCATATCGCTATCAGCACCCGCCTCTCAAATCGCCTCTTCCACCGCATCTGCAACCGCCTCGATAAACACGGGATCGCTATTCATCATCTCTGTGCGCTCAAGGCGAATCCCGTGTTGTTCTGCAATCTCCTGGCAACCGATATCAATATCGTAAAGCACCTCCACATGATCGCACACAAAACCAATTGGCGCGACCAGAACATCGCGATAATTGCCAGAAGCCAGTGCGGGAATCACATCTTCAATCTGCGGACCCAACCAGGGTTCGCCCGTATGTGCGGCACTCTGATACGAAAACATCCAATCTACCGGACCCAACTGATCGACAATCGCCTGAGCATTGCATTTTAATTCATCGTCATAGGGATCGCCCATCTTCAACAACCGGGCCGGCAAGCTATGCGCCGAAAAAACCACCTTTGCCTTCCGCCTCGCATCCTCCGGAAATTTTTCCAACCCCAATCTCACCTTTGCCGCCTGCGCTTTGATCAACCGGGGCTGATCGCACCACGAATTGACATAGACAAAATCAATAGCACTCCCCACTTCTCTTTGCGCATCCTCGACCTTCTGTTGATAAAGGCCAATACTCATCCGCGAATAATGCGGCGCCATCACAATACCCACAGCCTTTTCAACACCATCCGCCCGCATCTTCGCCACCGCCTCTACAATCCGCGGTTTCCAGTGACGCATCCCCGTGTACGCCTTCACATTCCGCCCGCGCTTCTTCAACACCGCCTCAACACATCCCGCTTGCTCAAACGTGCGTTCATTCAGCGGCGACTTGCCACCGATCTGCGCGTAGCGATTGCGAAACTCCGCCACAAATTCTGGCGACATCGGCCTACCACCCCGAATATCGCTCAAATAAGCCGCCATATCGTCCAGCGAATCGGGGCTGCCATAAGCCATTAAAAGCACGCCCACTATTTTCTCATCGCGCCGTATATTCATGCACAAAATCAACCAATCTCCGCACATTCTCCACAGGTGTGCGCTGTAAAATCCCATGACCCAAATTAAAAATATGCCCCGGCTTACCCCTCACCGAATCCAATATGCGCCCTGTCTGCCGCTCTATCTCCTCAAAAGGCGCGAACAACACCACGGGATCCAGATTGCCCTGCACACCCACATCATCGCCCAAACGGCGCCACGCCACATCTATATCAATGCGCCAATCAACGCCAATAACATCGCCTCCCGCTTCCTTCAACAACTCGAGAATACCCGCCGTACCCGTACCAAAATGAATAAGCGGCACATCCACCGCTTCTTTCGCAATCGCAATCGCCTTCTGCGAATGCGGCAACACGTATTCGCGATAATCAGCCGGACTCAACGCCCCGACCCAGCTATCGAACACCTGCAATACCCGAGCACCCGCCCGAACCTGCGCGATGAGATAATCGCCAATAGCCGTCGCCATCATATCCATCAAACGATGCCATTGCGCTGGCTCGCCGTACATCAACCCCTTGGCAATCTCGTAATTGCGCGACGAACCGCCCTCCACCGCATAACAAACCAGCGTAAAAGGCGCACCTGCAAAACCGATCAACGGAACGCGACCATTGAGTTCTCCTGCGGCCATCCGAATGGCATCGCCCACATAAGGCATAGCCTCTTCGGCGGGTCTCAAGATCAACGCATCGATATCTGCCACCGTGCGAATCGGATTGTGAATAACCGGACCCTCGCCCTTTACATAGTCCAGATCCAACCCCATCGACTCGAGAATCGGCAGCAAATCCTGAAAAATAATCGCAGCATCCACAGGATATGCGTTCACAGGTTGCATCGTAATCGCCGTAGAGATCTCGGGCGTCTTCACCATATCGAGAAAACTGTAGCGATCGCGATACGTCCAATAAGCCTTCATATACCGCCCGGCCTGGCGCATAAACCAAACAGGCGTCGCATCCACACATTCGCGACGACACGCCTTTAAAAAACGATCTGACATGCAACATATCCTTTTCAGCACAGACGAATAGACGAAGTGGTGTAAAACTGGCCGTCTCTCAGGCCAGTTCATAGACGAACCCCACCCAATCACCCAAAACCTCTGGATTACTGGCGTTGTGCCTTCGGCGTGGCGGCTAACACCATGCCGCAATGACGGCTTTGTTGATTCGCTGATTCGCTGATTCGCGTTCACCCATTATCCATCCCCTTCAGCACCCGCATCAAATCCTCCAGCGATACAATTTCTTCCCCAGCACCGGCAAGAGCTTGTGGCGCCGCGTCTTCCCCAGAGGTTCCAAACACAAACCACTCAAACTCGCGCAAAAACTTCAAACAATGCCACTCACCTGTGCGCGCGTAATCTTCGCTACACAACTCTCGTGGAATCGGGCATCCATCGTACAACCCGCGGGGGCATGGCCTGCGTTTTTTTCCCATCTTTGTACCTCACAAAATTTTAAGATGTTGATCCAGTTCGTAACCCGTCACCTGCGCCCTGTAATTGGCCCATTCGATCTTCTTGTTCGCAATAAACTTCTCAAAAATGTGATCGCCCAGAGCATTGCGAAGCAGATCGCTGCTCTCAGCCAGATCAATAGCCTGTGACAGATCCAGAGGCAGGGTTTTAATTCCCGCTTTTTCCCGTTCGGCACTGGACATCTCAGCGACATTTTTTTCCATAGGCGGCGGCACTTCACAGCGTTTTTCAATACCCTCTAATCCCGCAGATAGCATAATCGCAAATGCCAGATAGGGATTGCAGGCCGGATCGGGCGACCGGTATTCGATGCGCGTTGTACTCTCCTTATCCAGAGAATAGGCCGGCACGCGCACCAGATCCGATCGATTGACCACCGACCACGTCGTGTACAAAGGCGCCTCGTAACCCGGCACCAACCGCTTATACGAATTGACCCACTGATTGGTCACCAGCGTCATCTCACAGGCGTGTTTGAGCAAGCCCGCGATAAAATACCGCGCCGTAGCCGACAGATGGTATTCATCTTCAGCGTCGTAAAACGCGTTGTCTTCCCCCTTAAACAGCGACATATTCGTATGCATACCATTGCCATTGACACCAAAAATGGGTTTGGGCATAAACGTCGCCCAAACGCCGTGTTTCACGGCAATCTCTTTCACCACCAAACGGTAAGTCATCGCATTGTCCGCCATCGTCAGCGCATCGGTATAAAGCAAATCGATCTCGTGCTGACTGGGCGCGTCTTCGTGATGACTGGACGCCACCTCAATCCCCATCTTCTCCAGCGTCAACACCGTATCCCGGCGCAAATCGCTCGCCACATCCAGAGACGTCTGATCAAAATACCCACCCTCATCCAGACCCTTGAGCGGAACCTCGGGTTTCTCAAAATAGAAAAACTCCATCTCTGGACTTACGTAAAACGCAAAGCCCATATCGCCTGCGCGTCTCAAATTTTCTTTCAGCACCCAGCGAGGGTCTCCCTGATATGGGTTTCCCCCCGGCTGGAGAATATCGCAAAACATACGCGCAACAGTGCCGCCTTCTTGCGGGCGAAAAGGCAACACCTGAAAAGTATTGGGATCGGGCATGGCGATCATATCGCTCTCGTCAATGCGCGCAAAGCCCTCAACTGCCGACCCATCAAAACCGATCCCCTCGGTCAAAGCGCCATCGAGTTGCTCAACGGGAATGGCGACACTCTTTAGAAATCCCAAAATATCCGTAAACCAGAGCCTGATAAATTTGACCCCGTGTTCTGACGCGGCATTCAGCACGTATTCGCGGCTTCCATCATTCATAGTTCTATCCCGTATTTTAACCTGTGAAACAACGCGGAAATAATAGCCAAAACTTACGCTTAATATATTTCGAGCAGGTTTCATAAGTGTTTCGCCAATATTAAAAGAATAGTCGCACCTGGCAAAAAAAAAGCGCGGCATAGCCGCGCCTCGTTTTTTTCACAACACCCTACTGAATCCGCATCCATGTATCAACCCATGCCCCCTCATAAGATGCCGTCATCGTATTGCCTTCAAAAACCCACTGCTGCTCATCGTGTGCAATCTCAATTTTATCGCCCTCAACCGTAATTTTGCCCTTCACACTTTTGCCTTTGGGATAAATCGACATCGGTGATTCGGCAGAAGAGCGATACCCCTGGCGAACCAGCACATGCCTGGCTCGCGTAATCGCCGACGTAGAAATTTCATACGTACTGGCAGCATAATTAAATCGCCGGGGCGTACCATCTTTTAAATCTTCGAGAAGATTGAGCGTAACATGTGCTTTTCGAGAACTGATCGGCTCCCACAAAAGCGACCCTTTTATATGCGGGCCACTCAACACAGTACCATCTTGCAATTCGCGACTTTGCAAAACCCAGGTACCCGCCAATTGTGTTTGCATATCTGACAGACGATCACTACATCCCTGCATTGCGAACACAGACAGGAGGAATATCATCAGGCGTTTCATTTCGACCTCCATGCAAATTAAATGCACTGACCCCTCCCCCGGCCCCTCCCCGACACGGGGAGACCTGATTCCCCCTTCCTTGTAGGAAAGGGGTTAGGGGGTAGGTCACAAAAATGAACAGCTACAGTATATTTTTCGATTTGCGTGCTGTCAAGCCAAAAAAAAGAAGAGCACCCAACGGTACTCTTCTTGTGAAACTGGATTACTGGCGTAATGACAATCAAAACCAGTCCATGTCCATGTATCAAGTCACTTCCAGCAACGGCTCAAGCCGCGAGCGACGACGCGGATGGCGCAATCTGCGAAGCGCTTTCTCCTTAATCTGCCGCACGCGCTCTCGGGTCAAATTGAACCGAACGCCGATCTCTTCAAGCGTAAGCGGCTCCTCACCGCCCAGACCAAAATACAGGCGCAAAACCTCGGTCTCGCGGTCATCCAGAGATGTGAGCACATCTCTCACCTGTTCGCGCACCGAATCTTCTACAACTTCCTCATCGGGTGCCTTTTGCGTCTTGTCCGGCAACACATGCAGCAAACTGTGGTCATCCTCCTCGCGGAAAGACGCATCCAGAGACCAGACATCGCGTGCGCGCATCAACGTATCCTGAACCATCTCCACCGACACGCCGAGTTCTTTTGCCACAGTTTCCGGTTCGGGTTCGGTCTCGCTTGACTGCCTCAGTTCGCGCGACACCTTTGAAATATTGTGCAACAAATCAATGCGGTTAATAGGCAACCGCACAACCCGCGAATCCTGTGCCAGACTCTGGTGAATCGCCTGGCGGATCCACCAGACAGCATAGGAAATAAACTTAAAGCCCCGCGTGCCATCAAAGCGCTCGGCAGCCGTCATCAGGCCCATATTGCCCGCGCTGATCAAGTCGGCCAGAGGCACCCCGTGATTTTGATATTCGCGCGCCACACTCACCACAAAACGGAGATTGGCAGAAACCAGTTTATCTCTGGATCTCTGGCAACCTTTATGAATCTTTTTTGCCAGGTCAATCTCTTCCGCACTCGAAAGGGGTTCAGACGAGGCAATGTCTCGCAGATACAAATCCAGAGACTCACTATCTTGAATCATAATTCCAGGCAAGGGGAACCTCCTGTAAAAGGATGGGGAGCTAATATATATGCTATAAAATACCAATTGAGAATTAGAGACGGTTCAGCTCAGGTTTTAATTTCTAATTCTTAATTTTTAATTTTTAATTCGCATTATAGGGGAGACGACACCTTGCGAATTTGCGCGAGATGTTCCGTCATAAATTGATACATACTCATCGATGTGTCGCAGGCCATCAAACCCGCTCGCACATCTGAATTTTTAAACAACAGGGCCAAATTGCTCAAAACCGACAGATAAGGCACAGGAGCCACATCGGGTACTGCAACCATGCAGATCATGTGAACGGGTTCTGCATCTGGGGGAAAAGCAATACCCGTCTGAGAAATACCCAATGCCACACCGGGCTGAGCAACCGAACGACACCGCGCATGGGGCAATGCAACACCCCGGCCCAAAACAGTACTCATCTGATCTTCGCGATCCAGAATAGTTTGCAAAAACTTCAGACTATCGACCACCTTCCTGCGCCCATAGAGCCGATCAACCAGTTCTTTGATCGCTCCCATGCGATCCTGGGATTGCAACTCGGGTACAAGAAGCGAAACATCAAAATGAAAAACATCGTCTTCCGGTAAAATTGTCGTTTGATTCACCTGACCCCCCCACGCGACAAAAATGCAGAATTTGCACCTTCAAACTATAAGACATTTATTAGAAAAGGAGAATAACACATTAACATCAATAAAAACATAAGGTTAATCTCCAACATCAAAAACCGCGATAAACGCACCCTAATATAACAGCAATATCCGTGCCAAAAAATTTCCCGTACTCATAAATTATTGTTTATATTGAACAAAAATCATAAAATTCGATCTGCATGTTCTTTTTTCTTTCATTTAGTATGCAAAAATTGCACCCCATCTATAACCAAAATGCAAAAATTGCGCTTTGGGAAATTAGCGCAAATTATACGCCTTGATCTTGTATTGCAACGCGCGAACACTGATCCCCAGCAAAGCTGCGGCCTTTTTGCGATTTGCCGTCACATGTGCAAGTGTTTTTTCGATAAGCGCGCGCTCTACGTCTTCAAGCGACGAACCGAGTTCGACCATTATCGTATCTGTTGCATTCTGGGCATCGCGCACCCGAGAAGGCAAATGATCGACCTCGACCTTTTGATCTGCACAGGTTACCACAATACGCTCAATAGTATTTTTTAACTCGCGCACATTGCCGGGCCATAAATAAGCCAGAACCCTATCCATCGCATCGGGCGTTAATTCCTTGCGCGGTTTGTGGTGCAACACACACAAATTGTCAAAAAACACATCGATCAAAAGCGGAATATCTTCGACGCGCTCGCGAAGCGGTGGCAGGCGAATGGGCACCACATTGATGCGATAATACAAATCTTCTCTAAATCGCCCTTCTGCCACTTCTCGCTCGAGATCACGATTGGTGACAAAAATGGTTCGCACATCTGCGGCCACCGCTTTGGTACTGCCCACTGGTCGATAGGCTCTTTCTTCTAATACCCGGAGCAAATCGACTTGATTGGGCAAGGGGATTTCACCCACTTCATCAAAAAAGAGCGTCCCGCCTTCAGCCGCCGCAAAAAACCCCGCCTTATCCACTGTCGCCCCCGTAAACGCCCCTTTTACATAACCGAACAACTCACTGCCAAATAATGTCTCGGCAAACGCCCCGCAGTTCATCGCCAATAGGGGCGCATTCCGCCGCGCACTCGCCTGATGAATCGCACGCGCCACGAGTTCTTTCCCCGTACCCGTTTCTCCAGTAATCAAAACCGGCACATCGGTCATTGCCGCCTGCGCTACAGTATCACAAACGTGTTCCATCGCAGCACTTCGATGCACAATATCCCCATTTTCCCCATTGGAATCCAGACGCGCCCGCAATACGCGGTTCTCCGCCACCAGTGCCTGGTGATCGAGCAATCGCTCTAAGGACAGGCGCAATCGCTTCAGATCTACCGGCTTGGTCAAATAATCATAAGCCCCCCGCCGCATGGCTTCAACAGCCGTCTCCACCTCGCCATAAGCCGTAATCACAATAACGCCAATTTCGCGATTTGCACCACTCACCCACTTCAAAAGTGATAGACCATCCTGCCCCGGCATCTTGAGATCAAAAATCGCGGCATCGTACTCATGGGCTTCCATCAGTATTTTTGCCTGATTCCCATCATAAGCCACATCAACCCGATAACCGTCTTTGGCCATCGCCTCTCGCAGACCTTCGCAGATATAGTACTCATCATCTGCAATTAAAATCCGAATCTCACTCGCGTCCATAAGTCGCCTCTATCTATAAGTCGGGAAAAGGATTTCCCTCCTACGATCCGCCTGCTGTTGGAGCGGCATCCCTGCCGCGATTGCCTCAAATTATTTTATCTCATGCTCGGGCAAATACACCCGGAAGGTCGTTCCCCATTCGGGACGGCTCTCAACGTCAATGTGTCCACCGTGCTGATAAATGATGCGCTGGGCAATAGATAGCCCCAACCCGGTACCCTCATCTTTGGTCGTATAATAAAACTCGAAAATGCGATCCACTTCTTCTTCGGGAATCCCGCATCCCGTATCTGTAAGCATCAAACACACCTGCCCCGACTCCGTTTGTGTTCGAGCAATCAAATCGCCACCGGCGGCCATAGACTGAAAGGCATTCACCACAATATTGAGCACAGCTTGACCGAGTTGATCTTCATCTCCATTGATCGCGGGCAGACCGTCGGAAAGTTCCAGACGCAACACAACCGCGCGCTCGCGTGCTTCGGGCGAGACCAGCTCAAAAACGTGGCGAACCACATCGTTGAGAGACACCTGCCGCAAATGGAGTTTGGGCGTGCGCGAAAAACGCAAAAAATTATGTACAAGGCGATCGAGCCGCTTCATCTCTGTCTGCGCAATATTGAGCCGCCCCACAAGACGCTCTTTTAACGCACTTGCCAACTCGTCGAGGTCTTCTTCCAACAACTGCAATTGAATATCAATCGCCCCCAGAGGATTGCGCACCTCATGGGCAACTGAAGCGGCCAAACGCCCCAACGCCGTCATTTTTTCAACTTGAAAGATCTCCCACTCCATCCGCTTTATCTCAGACACATCGCGCACCGCCAGCACCAGTCCGCACCGCGTATCCGCATCCAAAAACGACGTGCTCACGCGCAGATGTTGCAATCCACCATCGGCATTGTGGTGTACCAGATCTATGTCCGACACCAGCACCTTGTTTTTCATACCCTCGTTCAAAATCCGCAACAACTCGGGGCGTTGGGCAAATAGCACCTCTGGCGACGCGCCACAAACAGCCTGTTTGTCCCACCCCATCAATGCAATCAGATGTCCATTGGCCATCACAGCCCGATGTGTCTTATCAAAAGCCACGATACCCTCCCCCAGCCCCTCCAGAATTGAAGCACTATAATCCGTAGCCATGCGCGTTCTCCCGATACAACTATAAAAGACATCTAACGTTAATTTTCCATATTTTGACCCAAAGCGCAAGCCCAAATATCTTGACACTTATACATTTGGCGTGATATTATTAACTGTTATAGGTTAACAACCCACCTCTTATCTCATGAAAAACACAGAACAAAACCTCTATCATGTGCTCACCACACAACGCGCAAGCCTGCTATCTGAATGGCAAAGGCGAGTTCGCCATACATCTGTCTTGCAACTGCGCGAAGATTTTGACGGCCACGCGCCCGACGACGTACTCGAAGAGTTCTTCGATCTAATAGTCACACAAATCACCACCAAACAGGAATATCACCTGCTCCGCCAGCGCATCTTTTCAGGTGAAATCAATGCTTTTTCCCCCGATGCAGCTTGTCGATTGCTCATTGCCCTAAAGAAAACAGTCCTGAAACGCCTGAAAAATTTTACGCACAATGCCGAAGCCATATTTGACGAAATCTTGCTGCGCATATCGGCGTACTACCACGAAATGCGTTATCGAAACCTGGCGCAAAGCCAATCTCAAAACCTGCGCCAGCGCAATATCGAAATCGCCCGCCTCCTCGCAGTGGAAAAACAGCGTGCCGCGCACCTGACCACCAACAATCGCATTGCACAAATGGCTCTATCAACCCTCGATCCAGATGAAATTTTCAGGCGCATTGTTCACGAAGTGCAGCAGAGTTTCAATTACCAGCATGTCTCGCTTTATTTTGTCGAAACGCATTCTAACCAGATGATCATGAAAGCCAGAGCCGGTGTTTACGAAAAGCACTTCCCCGAGGGATATCGCCAAAATGTGGGCGAAGGCATCGTAGGCCATGTCGTCGCGTCTGGCAATCCCATCATGGCCAATGACGTGGGCAATGACCCCAGGCGCATCATTGCCTTTCCACAAGAAAAAAACACGCGCGCAGAACTCTGTGTACCGATCAAAACAGCAGACCGCGTATTGGGCGCACTCGATGTGCTCAGTCGCAAAAAAAATGGCTTTAATTGGACCGATGTGCAATCGCTGACGGTCTTGACCGATCAACTGGCATGGGTCATCCACAACGCGCATCTCTTCCAGGAAACGCGAGAACTCCAGGACGAACTCGTGCAATCGGAACGCCTATCTGTAATCGGCGAAATGTCTGCGCGCATTGCACACGAGATTCGCAATCCACTCGCGACAATTGGCGGCTTTGCGCGCTCTCTTCAGCGCGCCCCAACGCCCGACCGCATCGACACGGCAGCGCGCATCATATCTTGTGAAGTCACGCGCCTGGAAGAACTCCTGACCGACATCCTCAACTACACGCGACCGCGCGAACTCGAACTCGAACCCGTCAATCTCCCGGACCTCATCACCGATGTCTATCATCAAGTTGGCGAGGGCCTTGAGGACCGGGGCATCGCCTATCGACAAAACGCACCATCTGACCTGCCCGAAACACCCGTAGATCCCGCACAATTTAAGCAGGTACTCATCAATATCTTCAAAAACGCATTTCAAGCAATGCCCAACGGCGGCAAATTGCACGTCCATATTCGAAAAAAAGAGAATCAACCACATATCGAAATTGAAATACGAGATACGGGACCGGGGATTCCCGCCGAAATCCAGGACGAAATTTTCAAGCCCTATTTCACCACCAAAACCACCGGTACGGGTCTCGGATTGGTCATCAGCAAACAAATCGTCGAACGCCACGAGGGAACCCTCTCATTCGCAAGCCACAGCGATTCTGGCGCCTCCATTTTCATCCATCTGCCCGATCTCTCCTCAAGGAGACCATTATGAAAAATATCCTCATCGCCGACGACGATCAAAATCTGGCACTCCTCTACGAACAAGAACTCACCGATGAAGGATATCGCGTCGATGTGGTTCACGACGCGCAAACCGCGATCGAGCGCGTCAAAGAAAACCCACCGGACCTCTTAATACTCGACATCCGAATGCCCGGCATGGACGGCATTGAAGCCCTCAACCACATTCTGGGCATAAACAACCAGTTACCCGTTATTCTCAACACCGCTTATAGCAATCACAAAGACAATTATCTCACCTGGTCGGCCAATGCTTATGTGGTCAAGTCATCGGACCTATCAAAACTTAAAACCGCTATAAACGATGTACTGACCGGTGAAGAGGTTTGACATGCCAGATGAACTGCAAAACACACTAACCATGATCCTCGCCGGAGGCCAGGGATCGCGGCTTTATCCCCTCACGCGCAATCAGGCCAAACCCGCCGTACCTTTTGGCGGCATGTACCGCATCATTGACTTTACCCTCTCCAATTGCCTCAACTCCAACTTGCGCCGCATCTATGTTCTCACACAATACATGTCAACATCTCTCGACCGGCATTTGCAACGCGGCTGGTCCATTTTCAATCCCGAACTCGACGAATTTATCTTTGAAGTCCCGCCCCAATTTCGCCTTGCCGGAAACTGGTATCGCGGCACAGCCGATGCCATTTTTCAAAATATCGACATCCTCGAACGCGAGCGTCCCGACCGCGTCCTCATTCTGGGCGGCGACCACGTGTACAAAATGGATTACAGCAAAATGCTCGCCTTTCACAACAACGCGAATGCCGACCTCACAGTAGCCTGCATTGAAGTACCCATCAAAAACGCCACCGAATTGGGCGTCATGGCAATCGACGATGAATCCCGCATTGTCGGCTTTGAAGAAAAACCCGACCACCCCAAACCCACACCACACAATCCCAATCTCGCCCTGGCCTCAATGGGCATCTACATCTTCAGCACAGAGGTTCTCGTGCGCCAGCTCTCTGAAGATGCCAAACGCGACACAGCCCACGACTTTGGTCAAAACATCATCCCCTCAATGGTCGATTCGGGACGCGTCTTTGCGTACAACTTCAAGCACGGCAATCGCAATTCGACCGTTTACTGGCGCGATATCGGCCTCCTCGACGCATATTGGGAAGCCAACATGGACCTCGTTTCTGAAACCCCCGAATTCGACCTTTACGACCCGAACTGGCCCATCCGCACACACGCACACCCGTATCCGCCTTCGCGTCTGCACATTCAACCGCAAAATAATTCTCTTCTCGTAGTCGCCCAGGGATGTGTTATTGCCAATGCGCGGGTCGAGCGCTCAGTCATCTCTGCAGGTGTTCACATAGACTCCGGCGCACAAATTACCGATTCAGTGCTCATGGAAGGCGTCAAAGTCGGTGCCAATGCCCGGCTCCACCGCGTCATAGCAGATGAAGGCGTCATCATTCCAGATGGTGCCCAAATTGGGATTAACCGCGAAGACGACCGCCAGCGTTTCACCGTAACAGATGGCGGCGTCGTAGCCATTTCCAAAGGATTGCCCATTGAATAAAGAAATCGTCAATAACCTTCAACGCGATCTACTCAACGCAAAAAAAAGATCAGACACCTGGCCCACCGAACGCCTGTCGCACTTGCGAACCTATCTCGACACCTCCTGGGAAACGATTCATACACAGCACCGAGACGGTGCATCGGGCAGCACGATAGTTGCAGCACTCACACAGCGCGTCGATACACTCATCCAGGCACTGTATGCCGAAGCAGTTAAAGAACACGGAGAACCAACCGGATTTGCCGTAATCGCGCAAGGGGGATATGGCCGGGGCGCGCTCAATCCCCACTCGGATATCGACCTGTTATTTCTCTTTCGCAAAAAAGTCCATGAAGGCGACCCCATAACGCGCGCGATTCTCCACACCCTGTGGGACCTGCGATTTGACGTGGGATACGGCACGCGCACCCTTTCCGATTGCATTATTGCAGCGCAAGACGACACCGATTCCATGACTGCAATGCTCGAAACGCGCCATCTCGCGGGTGATCCCACCCTGAAGACCCAACTGCAAGACGCCCTTGCGCGTCGGTTTTTTGGTCGGCGCGCGAGCGGTTTTATCAACAAAAAATCCCAGGAACGCATCCAGCGACACAGCAAATTCAAATTTTCAACCCAACTCCTCGAACCCAATGTCAAAGAAAGCCCTGGGGGATTGCGAGATATTCACACAGCGGGCTGGTTTTTGATGGCGCGCCGCGGTATTCGCGCGCCCGAAGGCTTGCAAAATATACTCACCCGCAGAAATTACGAGATCTATATCAAAGCCTTTGATTTCATGCTGCGCACGCGCAGCGAACTGCACTTTCACACGGGCAAACCCTTTGACGTGCTCGAGCACGATCTTCAACCTGCTATTGCCAAAAATCTGGGCTACAAAGACCGGGGCAATGAATTGGGCGTGGAACACTTTATGCGAGACTACTACACCCATGCGCGTGCTATTAAACATCTCAGCGACCTGATATGTGAACGCCTCAAAGGTCAATCCTCCACCGGTCGAGCCGTGGGATTGCTCACGCGCCGTCAACTCGATGACGGCTCCGTACTACACCACACGCACATTGCCCTGCCCAAAAAGCGGCGCCATTTTTTTATTGACACACCCCATCGCCTCTTCTCCCTTTTCCTCAATGCACAGCGATTTGGCGTTCCCCTCAATGAAGCGGCCAAACAAGGAATCAAAGACCACCTCCATCTCATCGACGACAGCTTCAGGTCTTCTGAGCGAGCCAGTCGCATTTTTCTCGACATCTTCCGCATGCCCGCTGGCATTGGCGCGACCCTTCGCACCATGCACGAACTCGACATTTTGGGCACTTATGTACCCGAATTCGGCAGCCTGACCTGTTTGGTACAATACAATCGCTATCACATCTACACAGCAGACGAACACACCCTGGTCGCTGTAGAGCGCCTCGATTACCTCGCGCGATCTCCTTCTCTGCCCCACGATTTGCAGCACCTCAGACGCGTGTACAATGAAATCCCGAGAAAAGAGCTTCTCTATCTCGCGCTGTTGATGCACGACGTGGGAAAATCTGTTCGCGGCAAAGATCACAGTATTGTCGGTGCAGAAATGACACAGGACTTTCTCAAACGCCTCCAATTGCCCGACGACCAGATAGAAACCGTTGTCTTTCTCGTGCGACACCATCTCGCCATGTCCGGCATTGCCCAGCGCCGCGACCTCTCAGATCAGCGCATGATCGCCGAATTTGCCAACACCTTTTCACACCCCGATGTCTTGCGTATGCTCTATGTACTCACTTATGCCGACCTATCTGCCGTCACCCAAACTGCCTGGACCGCCTGGAAAGGTCACCTCTTGCGAGAACTCTACGAAAACACCTTTTATCTCCTCACACAAAGCACCCTGCCCAACCGCGAGCAACCCGAACAACAAGACATTCGGAAAATCCTCGCTGCTCTGGAACCGCGCATTCCACATCAGACCCTCGTTGAACATCTCAACAACATGCCCCCGCGCTATCCCGAACAAAATAGCCCAGAAGAAATTGCACAGCACCTGCAACTCATCGACGCAATGGGATCCTCCCTGGTCGCCGTTAGCGTACAACCCGGCGAACTCTTTCTGGAAATCACCATCTGTACGCACGACCAGCCCTTTCGCCTATCTGAAATTTGTGGTGTACTGGCAACCCACGACATCAACATCTTCAGCGCACATGCTTATACGCGCAATGATGGTACAGTCATCGACATCTTTCAAGTCACTTCCAACGCGGAAAATAACGCCGCATTACGAGAAAAAATTCAACAAACCCTGACCGATGTCTTTCAAAAAAAAGAGCGCGTCTCAGACCTGTTCGCCAATTACAGTCAGAGATGGTCCCTGAGGCGGCAACCCACAGTTCCCATTTCTCCTGAAATCACATTCGACAATAATGTTTCCATGCGCTCTACCGTCATCGACATTCTCGCACAAGATGCAACAGGCCTCCTGTATCGCATCACGCGCACATTATCAGACCTTGGCCTCGACATCTACACCGCTCGCATTGGCACACAAGCAGACCGCGCTGTGGATGCCTTTTACGTGCGTAAAAATGGCGATAAAATCACAGATACCGCACTGCTCGAATACATTACCCATGAACTGACGCACGCGATTGAAAATCCTTGACAAGTCACATTGTTTGTTTTACGTTTAGGCCAACTTCAAAATGCATTCCCTCGCACTAATGCTCCGCATCCTACCCCTTAAGCTTCCAAAACATTGTTCTCCGTAGGCTTCGCAGTAATCCAATGATTTCGTACAGCGTCTGTTTTGCGCCCCACACAGCATGGTGTCGTTCGGGTATGTATTACTTCTCCCCTTTCCAACCCATCAGGAACCTCAAAAAATGGCAGTGACCGAAGAAAAATTGAACATGTTTGAGTTGCAGGAACTCAGCATTCCCGAACTCAACAAACACGCGCAAGCGCTCAATATTCAAGGCTACAGCAGTCTGCGAAGACAAGAACTTATCTTCGCTATTCTCCAGAGCCAAACCGCAAAAAGCGGACGTATCTTCGCACAGGGTGTTCTCGACATCCTCGAAGACGGATTTGGCTTCCTCAGATCGCCAAAGTACAATTATTTGCCCGGCCCCGACGACATTTATGTGGGCCACTCGCAAATCAAACGCTTCAACCTGCGAACTGGAGACACCATATCGGGACATATTCGTCCACCGAGAGGCGACGAAAAATACTTCGCACTCATTCGCGTTGAGGCCGTCAATTTTGAAGATCCGGAAATCGCAAAACAAAAAATCCTATTTGACAATCTCACGCCCCTGCACCCGGACGAACGCATCGACCTCGAGTACGATTCACAGGACCTTTCCACGCGCATCATGAATCTCCTGACGCCAATTGGCAAAGGTCAACGCGGCATGATTGTCGCGCCCCCGTTTACGGGCAAAACCATGCTCTTGCAAAAAATTGCCAACGCCATTACCAAAAACCATCCCGAAATCACGCTCATTGTCCTCCTCATCGACGAGCGCCCCGAAGAAGTCACAGACATGATCCGTTCGGTCGAGGGCGAAGTTGTCAGTTCGACCTTTGACGAACCCCCAACCCGACATGTACAGGTCGCCGACATGGTCATTGAAAAAGCCAAGCGATTGGTCGAGCATCAGCAGGATGTCGTCATCTTGCTCGACAGCATTACCCGCTTAGCTCGAGCCTATAACACCGTTGCCCCCCACAGTGGGCGCATTCTCTCTGGGGGTTTCGATTCGATGGCTATACAGTGGCCCAAGCGATTTTTTGGCGCAGCGCGCAACATCGAAGAAGGCGGCAGCCTGACCATCATGGCAACCGCCCTCGTCGAAACCGGAAGCCGTATGGATGAGGTCATATTCGAAGAATTTAAGGGCACGGGCAACATGGAACTCAAACTGGACCGCAGGCTCTCCAATCGCCGCGTCTTCCCCGCCATTGACGTATCCATGTCCAGCACGCGCAAAGAAGAACTCTTGCTAAAAGAAAAAGAACTCAACCGCGTTTGGATCTTGCGAAAACTACTCAACCAGATGCAACCTCTGGAAGCGATGGAATTTTTCACAGAACGCACCAAAGAAAACAAAACCAACGACGACTTCCTCAATGCCATGAGTGAACCGATTCACGTCTTCTAAGAAGCTGTTTTAAAATTAATACCTGATGTTACGCATGTCAGGCGTTTTGTCATGCTGAGCGTAGCCGAAGCATCTTTTCCACCTGAGTTGGTAAGAGATGAACTGGCCTGAGAGGCGGCCAGTTGTACCCCGCTCCTTCGACTCCGCTGCGCTCCGCTCAGAATGACAGCGCAATAGCGCATCGCCAAGAAGGGGCAAAATGAGTTTTAAAACAGTCTCTAAGAAGCGGGACTTGATTATTTTTGGGCATTTTGGTATATTTTGCGGCCTGTGGATGTCCCGCAACCTGTTTTACTTTATGAACACTTGAACAACTTGAGGATAATCGCATGAAATCTAATATTCACCCAGAATACCGCGACGTGATCTTTGAAGACGTCAGTGCCAACCCCCCATTTCGGGTCAAAACGCGTTCGACGCGCACCTCTGAAGAAACCATCCAATGGGACGACGACAACACCTATCCACTGATCAAAGTCGAGATCAGTTCGGCTACCCATCCCTTCTTCACAGGCAAGATGATGCTCGTTGACACTGCCGGTATGGTCGAGCGCTATCGCCGCCGATATGGTATTGAAAATCCGGAAGAAGAAAACGCGGACAGTTAGCAACGCGATCCACATTCAAAAGGGTGAAATAGTCGCCTGCCGCGACTGTTTCGCCCTTTTTGTGTAAGTAAAACCCCTTTTGTATCTTTGTGTCTTTGTGTCTCCGTGTGAGGCTCCCTCACCCGCTCATTTCCGAAAGAACCACCATGTTTGAACAACTCAAAACCATTGAGACCCGCTATTTCAAACTCGGCGAAGAAATGGCCAGGCCCGAAGTCGCCTCAGACCCCAACCGCATTCGCAAACTCGGCAAAGAATATAGCGACCTCGAAGAAATCGTCACAACTTATCGCAACTACAATAACGTGTGCGAAGATCTGGCCGAAGTAAATGACATCATCAGCACTTCAGATGATGCCGAACTTGTCGATATGGCCCAGATGGAAAAAGAGGATCTCGCGCTGCGCGAATCAGACCTGTCCAACAAGCTCAAAATGCTCTTGATCCCCAAAGACCCCAACGACAGCAAAGACACCGTCGTCGAAATACGCGCAGGCGCGGGAGGAGACGAAGCCGCCCTCTTTGCCGCCGATCTTCACCGCATGTACTCGCGCTATGCAGAAAACACGGGTGGACGCTGTGAAATCCTCAGCTCAAATCCCACGGGAATTGGTGGATACAAAGAGATCATCTTCTTAGTCGTTGGCAACGGCATCTATGGCAGGTTGAAATACGAAAGCGGCGTACACCGGGTCCAGCGCATTCCCGAAACCGAATCCAGCGGTCGCATCCACACCTCGACAGCTACCGTAGCCGTTCTCCCCGACGCAGAAGACGTCGATATAGACATCGACCTCAACGATCTCAAAATAGATGTCTTTCGCTCATCAGGTCCCGGAGGTCAAAGCGTCAACACCACCGACTCGGCGGTGCGCATCACCCACATGCCATCGGGACTTGTCGTTACGTGTCAGGACGAAAAATCCCAGCACAAAAACAGAGCCAAAGCACTCAAAGTCTTGCGCTCGCGCCTGCTCGATCAGGCCATCCGCGAACAACAGGCCAAAACCGCCGCCGACCGCCGCTCACAAATTGGCAGCGGCGACCGAAGCGCGAAAATTCGCACCTACAATTTCCCACAGGGACGCGTAACCGACCACCGTATCAAACTCACCCTGCACAGACTTGAAGATATTCTGGACGGCAATATCGCAGAACTCATCGAAGCCCTTCGCCTCTCTGACCAAACGGAAAAACTCAAACAGCAAGAACAAGTCTTCTAACGCCATGTCCTCTCCGACCTCCATTCACCATCTCCTCATCTGGGCCAGAGATATCCTCACCAAAGCGGGTGTACCCAGTCCACAGGTAGATGCCGAATGGACACTTGCCCATGTGCTCGAATGCCCGCGTTCAGAACTGTTTATGCGGGCGCGCCAGCCGCTCACACCTGCACAAAACGCCACCTTTCGCAACCTGATTCACCGCCGCGCCGATCGCATACCCCTGCAACACCTTTTGGGCAACACCGAATTTTACGGCCTCCCCTTTCACACCTCGCCCGATGCCCTGATCCCCCGACCGGAAACAGAGACCCTTGTCGAAATTGTCCTCAATCAACTAAAAAACTGCACAAACCCCCGCATCCTCGATATTGGCACAGGATCGGGGATCATCGCCATTGCCCTGGGCAAATCACTCCCCAGATCGCATATAATCGCCACAGACATATCGCGCAAAGCACTCTACCTCGCCAGTCAAAACGCCCATCTCAACGGCGTTTCCGATCGCATTTCTTTTCTACAAACCGATCTCCTCACCCCCTTTGCAACGCCACAGAGCTTCCACGCCATCCTCTCCAACCCGCCCTATATTCCCAGCAATGCAATTGACGCGCTACAACCCGAAGTCCGCGCCAGTGATCCTCGCCTCGCTCTGGACGGAGGCTGCGACGGCCTCGATTTTTATCGCAAAATCATTCCCGCAAGCGTCCCTTTGCTCGCGCCGGGCGGATTATTGGGTTTGGAAATCGGCCACGACCAGGCTCGCGCCGTCACCCAAATGCTCGGGCGACAAATTGGTCTGGCCCACATCGCTACCCACACCGACCTGGGGGGATATCCCCGCGCGGTACTCGCGCGGGCAACCGCCAATTGCTAATCATTGACTTTTACGACCTTTTTTGTTAATTTCTCACGCCTTAAACCCATCACTTCGTCGATGGTTTAAATTCGTTTGTCTCACCCCTTTACAAACGCGCCATGTTAGACCAAATTTTCGCGCCTATCCAATATCAGATCGCACGTTTTGAAACCCGTCTCGAAGAAATTATGACGGCCTCTGATGTCGGAGGCATACAAGAAATGGCCTATCACGCTGTTAAAAACAGGGGCAGGCGTTTTCGACCTGCCCTTGCATTCTTAACAGCGCAGGCCGTAGGCGAGTGTTCAGACGCGGTGATCGATGCTGCTGTGGGCGTTGAAATCATACAGACGGCATCGCTCATTCACGATGACGTGATCGACAACTCGGAAACGCGCCGGGGTGCCGATGTCTTGCATCTGCAATGGGGCAACCGCGCAGCCATTTTGATGGGCGATTTTCTCTTTGCCAAATCAATGCAAGTGCTCGTTGGCCTCAACTCTCTACCGGTCATGGACGCCACGACCCACGCGATACAGCGCGTCGTCGAAGGGGAAATTCTCGAAGGCGAAATATCTTCTTCGGGTGAAGCATCGCTCTATTTTCGCATGATCAACAAAAAAACGGCATCTCTGCTCGCGCTGGCTTGCGAATTGGGTGCTATTTTGGGAAATGGATCGCCTACCCAGATCGCGCGTATGGCGTCTTTCGGCAGCGAAATTGGCGTCGCCTTCCAGATTACCGACGACGTCCTCGACCTGACGGGCAGTGCAAATAACATGGGCAAGCCCACGGGAAACGATCTTCGCGAAAAAAAATTGACCTTGCCCCTAATTCGAGCACTGGCAAACTGCAAAAATGGCGAAGCTGCCCATATTCGCAACAAAGTAATCAATGGCGTAGAAACCGACAGCGACTGGCGAGAAGTCATTCGCTTTGTCCAGCGCTATCGGGGCGTAGAAGCCGCGCGAGAAGAAGCGCGTTCTTATGCCCAATCCGCTCTCAATAACCTGAATGCGCTACACACCTCCAGCGCGCGAGACGCGCTCGCACTGGCGGTTCAACACGTGGTTGAACGCGACCAGTAAATCACACTATAAACGGAGTAACTCCCTGCGATGACCCGAGAATACTGGCGCTTGTTAATTATAGGTGCGACCATAGTGCTCGCACTTTTTTATCTCTATCCCACCTACCAATTTTACTACGCACCTCCGGAAAATTTAGACCAGCGAGAGCGCGTAAAACAGCAAGCCATCAACCTGGGATTGGACCTGCAAGGGGGTATCCACCTCGTCCTCGAAGTGGATCAATCCAATCTCTCAGAAGATGAAAAAACAGACGTGGTTGCGCGCGCCCTCGAAATTATCCGCAATCGCATCGACCAATTTGGCGTCTCTGAACCCATCATTCACCGCGAAGGCGATTGGCGCATCGTGGTCGAATTGCCGGGTGTGCAAGACATCGAACGCGCCAAGGGCCTGATCGGCAAAACCGCGCGCCTCGAATTTAAAATCCTCAAATCCAACGACGAGCGCGCTGGCATAATCGAAAAAATTGACCGACACCTCGCGGCACAAGCACCTGTTGATACCGCGAAAGCCGAAGACCCCCTCCTCGGACAAACAGCTAAAGACACCCCATCTCTCTCTGGCTATATGCTCTCTTCTCGGGGAGACTTCGTGGTAACAGAAGACAATATACTGACCGTGCGAGAACTTCTGAATCGCCCGGACATACAAAAGCTCCTGCCACCCGACGCGCAATTCCTGTGGAATTCCAAAGTCGAAGAAATGGGCGATGGGCAGTTCTACCGCGCGCTTTATTATCTCAAAAGACGCGTGGAGATGACGGGTGAAATCCTCTCCGATGCCTCTGTCACAACCGGACAATCTTTTGAAAACGCCGGCCAGCCCATAGTCAATTTTACCACCACCAGCCAGGGCGTGCGCCTCTTTGGACGGGTCACAGGCGCCAACGTGGGCGAACGCATGGCCATCATTCTCGATGATCAGGTCTATTCCGCGCCCACAATCCGCTCCAAAATCAGCCAGGGATCGGGCATCATCGAAGGCACGGGCACCATTGACGAAGCCAAAGACCTCGCCATAGTCCTGCGCGCAGGTGCGCTACCCGCCGATGTCCAGATCGTTGAAGATCGCACAGTAGGGCCATCGCTTGGGCGCGACTCTATAGAGCAGGGCAAAAATGCAGCCCTCATCGGCCTGGTCATAGTCATCATCTTCATGGTCATCTACTACGGTTTCTCGGGCCTCGTCGCAGACCTCGCGCTCGTGCTCAACCTCGTCTTTGTCATGGCCATACTCGCGGCTTTTCAAGGCACGCTCACCCTGCCCGGCATAGCGGGTATTATCTTAACCATTGGTATGGCAGTGGATGCCAACGTGCTGATTCTCGAACGCATCCGCGAGGAATTGCGCGCGGAAAAAACCGTGCGAGTAGCCATTGAAAATGGTTATGCGCGCGCCGTCCAGACCATTGTAGATGCCAACGTGACCACCATCATCACCGCCATCGTACTCTACCAATACGGCACCGGTCCCATCAAGGGTTTTGCACTCACCCTGATGATCGGTATCATCTCCTCGATGTTCACCGCCATCTTTGTCACGCGCGCCGTTTACGACACCATTGTCTCGCGCCAGACCAATCCCCGCCTCAGCATCGGCAGGCTGCGCGTATTTGGCGATACCAGCATCAACTTTCTCGGTGTTCGAAGGGGCGCTTTCATCTTGTCGGCTGTTCTCATCCTGCTCGGCCTGGGATCCACCATCACCAAAGGCGGTTATAACCTGGGCATCGACTTTGCCGGGGGCACATTGCTCGAATTGCACTTTGATCCCCCGGCCTCTGTCGGCGACATCCGCCAATCTCTGGGCGACGTCCGCGTTGGGGATCAAAGCATGGACCTGCGCAACAGCGAAATCAAAGAATTCGGCACGGTCAACGACATCCTCATACGCGTGGAAGAAGAGGCAGAAGGCACAGCCATTGCAGACGCCATAAAGACCAGACTCAAATCCGATTTCTCTGGCAATATTCAAGATGCGACCGAGTGGCTGCGGCGGCAGGAAGCCGTCGGACCCAAAATAGGCGAAGAACTCAAGACCAATGCCGTATATGCCATCCTCGTCGCAATGATACTCATTATCATTTACGTGTGGTGGCGCTTCAGGCAGATCGAGTTTGGGATTGCAGCCGTCATCGCCCTTTTCCACGATGTCATGATCACCATGGGAATCTTTTCAGTTCTAAATTGGGAGATCTCCCTGGCCATTGTGGCGGCCTTGCTCACCATTGTGGGGTACTCCCTCAACGATACAATTGTGGTCTATGACCGCATCCGCGAAGACATCAAATTGTATCGCCGCGATACCTTTAGTACCGTAATCAACCGCGCCATCAACGAGTGTCTCAACCGCACGGTACTCACCTCGGGCACCACCATGCTGGTTGTCCTCTCCCTCATCCTTCTGGGCGGAGAAGTAATCCGCGACTTTGCATTCGCCCTGCTCATCGGCGTCATTGTGGGAACCTACTCCTCGGCATTTGTCGCATCGCCCATCGTGGTCGAATGGCACAACCGCCGGGAGGCAAAAGCGAGACAGGGACGGAGTGCGGCGTAGGTTGAGCTAAATGAAATGAAAAAAGCACCTGATCAGATGAGATTGATCGGGTGCTTTTTTTTATATTACATGTCGATAAGGAAGCCGATAAATATTGACACGTAAACTATAATTTTTAAATTAATACAATCGTATGTGAAAACCTGATGCAAAAAAATACTTCTAAACGCAAAAGGGGCAACACAATGGCACAAAAAACAAATCACCGCATCTTGAGATTTGCGTCCCTGAACATGATCCTCCTGCTGACACTCATATTCAGCGGACATGCTGTTGCACAATTCACCTATCAATGGAAAACCGACACCACCTACGAAGGGACAGAATCGGCAACCCTCGTGCAACCCGTGCAGGTCATGTTCTTACAACAGCCAATACGGGTTGTACCCCACAGCTCATCGCTGCGTCTCATGCAAGAATACTCGGTATTACTCGGAACCGAATGGAGTGACGGTCAGGCTTACCGACTGCTCCAGACCTTTGATTCTATCCCGCAATTGAGAAACTACTTTTCCGATAAAACGCCCAGAGTATCATCCTCGTTATGGCAATTGACAGACCAGCATATTCAAAATGACATAGAAATTCGCATCCATGACGGACAGAAGATCGTCACCTTATCTCGAGAGGCTTTTACTTATGCCGATCCATTGCTGGCAGAAATAGAGGGTATGAGAGGCCGTTTTTTCTCCAAAAGACTCCACCATGCCGTTGTTCGCTATGTAACCGACGACGGCAGGGACAGACGCGCATTGAAGCAGATTTTAGAAAAACGTTACGGCGTAAGTATAGATGTGCCGGACTATACCGTACTTACGCAAAGAACAACAAAGGAACATGCAGGTCGTTTTGGAGAGTTCAAAAACGAAGAATTGATGGCTCTTGTGAGTATGCTTGAAGAATACCCACAGGGCCTGCACAGCACGCCGGGCCTGCAATATCTGGTGCGGCGATTAGATGGAACACCCAATCCACTTAAACCAACTGCACCTGCTATAGCATGGACGACCGAGGGCTATATTGAATTCATGGAAAGAGCTTTTAAGGGAACAGACTACGGCTACATCCAACGCCTGATACTCCATGAAAAAGCACACTTCTTATGGGAACATCTCTTTGACGACCAGCTCAAACAGGACTGGATTGAACTCGGCGGCTGGTATGAAAACCCGGACGACGACGATGGCTGGTCAACGACCAAACAGGTCGAGTTTGTATCCGCTTATGCACACGGTAAGAACCCGAATGAGGATATGGCAGAAACGATCAGCTATTACATCGTGGATCCCAACAAGTTGCGCTCGCGTTCCCCTGCCAAATACGAATTTATCCGGGATCGAGTCATGCACGGCACCCGCTACATATCTCGGATACGCGAAGACCTGACATTTCAGGTCTATAATCTGTATCCCGATGTGGTGTATCCCGGACGGATCATACGGGTTGACATACAGGTTGAGGGCGAACCGGAAGAGGATAAGGTGATAACAGTAGAGCTTGAAATTCACCGGGATAATAGCTTCGAAACAGCACAAACAACAGATATCCGGATCTTCAACTCAAAAGGTACGTTTTTTTATCTCAAGCTTTTTCCTGTAGATGCCAATGGACAGCGCGTCAATGAAAGTCACATTTTGCGAGGGCACTACACACTATCAAAGCGCGCGGCACATGGCTACTGGGGACCAGATCAAATTAGCCTCAGAGATGCCCAGGGCAATGAACGCCACGAATCCCAGGTCGATTTCGGATGGAAACTCTACGTCAACAATCCGCTTGCAGATGATACACCACCTGCTTACGTCAAAAATTCAATGCAACTCTCATTGTCACAAGGCACGGCAGAAGGCAGGCTCGTGCAAATCCTCACCGCACGTTGGCGGCTTTTTGAAGAATTCGGTGTAAGAAAACTCTATGCACAACTAAACGATGCGAATGCCGAAACCTATTCTCGTCGTGCACAGGAGTATGGAAGTTATAATCCACAAACCGGTGAAGCGAGTGTTCAACTTAAAATTCCGGATTACTTCCAGAATGGCACATATATCGTTAACTATGTCAAGATGCGTGATATGGCGTTAAACGCACAAGGCGTGTACTTTACCGATCCAGGACACGGGTTAAGGATTGAAGATGTCGTAATAGATGAAACACCTGCCGCCATTGACGTTCAAACGACAAATCCGGATGACACTCTACCCGTGCTCGATTTGAATCAGATCACCATTCAGGCAGAGCCGATCAATCCAGAAGCACCAAACGGAGAAACCCGGGTCGATATCGAATTTAAAGTCAAGGACGACATCAGTGGATATAGTTTGACAGAAATGTATTTACGCGACCCCAATGGTGTACGGCACTACTTTAGGCATCTCGATCCGGATTATCACAAAGTCTATTTTACACGCGATCCTGCTGTCTATCAAACCTACCATAAAACGATCATCTTGCCCGTCGGCAGCATCCCCGGAACATGGGGAATCGCTGAAATGAAAGTATTTGATAAAGCATATAACCTCCTGCGGGCGAACTTTACTGAGATCCTCCGCTTTGAGGTAACTGATGCGCCTCTTATCTCTGCCGACTTTGATGGCGATGGGCGGGTCGCATTCGAAGACTTTTTGTTTTTTGTTGATGCGTTTGGAACCCAGAGCGGACAGGAGAATTTCGATCCAAAATTCGACCTGGACAGCAATGGGGTGGTTGACTTTTCCGACTTCCTCATCTTTGTGGATTCTTTTGGCAAAATAGTCAGTGGATAGCTGTCGCGCGGACATAGGTTAAAAAAGAAGCACCTGATCTGATGAGCGATCAGGTGCTTCTTTGTTTATTTAATTTGATTAACTATACCGCAATAACCCTTTTGGCCCCTTCACTCTCCGGCCAGGCAATATGAATACTCACCTTGCAATTGAGCCGATTGAGAAACCGCATCAACCGTTCCACGCTGTAATAGGAAAACTTGCCGCTTTTATTTTTGGTTACGCATCTAACACGCGCTCAAATGCCTCGAGATTGGGCACCTGTATCGCCGCACGGTGCAACTGCTTGAGATGTTGCAAATCGTCAATCGCGGCAATGCGTGTGGATAGGGGATGCGCTTCACTCAGGTCAAATCGAATTTCCAACACGTCGAGAATATCTTCAATGGCGCGTTGCCTGCCCCCCTGCTCTCTGCCTTCCTCTCTGCCTTCCTCAATGCCTTGCTCTCTGCCTTGCTCAATACCTTGCTCAATACCTTGTTGCTTAATGTATTGTGCAAACGATGATTCGCGCATAATGGCATCCATAAGACCCTCCTGTAATAGAATACGATTGATTAGTATTGGATCATACTCTAATCCACCTAATATCATCAACTTGCCCAAAATGTCAACTTTTATTGATTCATCAACCGGCAACGCATTCGCGGCGTCAACACAGTGACGCAACCACGTCTCTGAATCTATCTTATCAGGACGTTTCATCAACGGCGCAAATGGAAACAAGCCCGAAGGCCCGCCATCAATAATATCCTGTCCCTCTATCTCACTCAGCCGAATCACTGTGTATTCTATCAAAACGCGACGGCCGAGAAAATCCTGGATATAATACCCCGGATCGCGCCGACCCGCACTTCGCCGTAAATAGATCACGCTGGAATGAATCGGCAGACCGTGCTGCTCTATCGCACGTATCATATAGCCAGCCATGCGGAGCGGCATAGAGGGATCGTCAGTGGTTTGAAACTCGTGATGGATCAATGCCTCCTTGCCTGCGATATGGACGCGGATGAGGCTATCGGTATGTCGTGTATCAACCGTGTTTTGCTCCGTACCGAGTATGTCCAGGACTTCTACATCGTCCTGTTCAAGTGTGAGGCGGATGAAGTCTTTTGGATAGGTCTGGATCAGATCTTTGGAGACAGAGTCATATTCGGCCATGTGAGATGCCTCGCGTCTGGTGGGGTGAGCGCGTGGGACACGCGCAACAGTCAGACACAAAGCAAATATCAAGCCAAAAGATGGTAATCCTCCACAAAATGAGCGATATTTTGCGTTGGCAGATGTCTAAATACTTTAAATATGATGTTTTACACACTTGTTTACAATCTGAATTTATGGCCGCAGATGGGCACAGATGAAGGTGAAAGGGTACATTTTGAGCCATAAATGCGTGGTCATGTGAAAGATATGTACCGCTCTACCGCAGTGTAAAACGCTCAAATTCGCTGACCGCGTATTACCTATTGACTCGCAAACTATATTTTTTATATTAACACAAACGTATGTAAGAACCTCATGTAGATATACTTGAAAGGAACAACCCCAATGGCAGCAAAAACATCTCAACGCATCTCCAAATTTGCCTACCTGAGCAGCATGATCCTCCTGCTGACACTCATCTTCAGCGGACACGCTCTTGCACAATACACCTATACCTGGAAAACCGATACAACCTACGAAGGAACAGAATCGGCAATCCTCGTGCAACCCGTGCAGGTCATATTCTTAGATGAGCCGATACAGGTTGTACCCCACAGCGCATCACTGCGCCTCATGCAACAATATTCCGTATTACTCGGCACCGAATGGAGTGATGGTCAGGCTTACCGACTGCTCCAGACCTTTGAATCCATCCCACAATTGAGTAACGACCCGTACAAAGAGACACTCGAAGTGCCATCTTCGTTATGGCAATTGACAGACCAGCATATCCAAAATGACATCGAGATCCGTATTCAGGACGGACAGAAAATCGTCACCCTGTCCCGGGAAGCCTTCACCTATGCCGACCCATTGCTGGCTGAAATAGAGGGCGTGAGAGGCCGTTTCTTCTCCAAAAAACTCCACCATGCCATAGTTCGCTATGTAACCGATGGTGGCAGAGACAGAGATGCTCTCAAGCGAATTTTGGAGAACCGCTACGGCGTAAGCATAGATGTGCCGGACTATACCGAACTCACGCGAAACACCACGGGAGAACATGCAGGCCGGTTCGGAGAATTCAAAAATGAAGAATTGATAACTCTTGTGAGTATGCTTGAAGAATACCCACAGGGCATGCTCACGACGCCAGGCCTGCAATATCTGGTGCGGCGATTAGATGGAACACCCCACCCGATTAATCCGCAGGCTCCTGCTATAGCCTGGACTCGCTCGGGCTATATTGAGTTCATGGAATCTGCGTTTAAGGGACAGGGCCTCGACTACATCCACCGCTTAATTCTCCATGAAAAAGCACACTTCTTATGGGAACATCTCTTTGACGACCAACTCAAACAGGACTGGATTGAACTCGGCGGCTGGTATGTAAACCCGGACGATGGAGATGGCTGGTCAACGACCAAACAGGTCGAGTTTGTATCTGCTTATGCACACGCTAAAAACCCGAATGAAGACATGGCAGAAACGATCAGTTATTACATCGTGAATCCCGACAAGTTGCGCTCGCGTTCTCCTGCCAAATACGAATTTATTCGAGATCGAATCATGCACGGCACGAGATATATATCTCGGATACGCGAAGACCTGACATTTCAGGTCTATAATCTGTATCCCGATGTCGTGTATCCCGGACGAATCATCCGGGTTGACATACAGGTTGTGGGTGAACCAGAAGAGGATAAGGACATAACAATAGAGCTTGAGCTTCACCGGGAAAATGACTTTGACACTGCCCAGGCATCACACCTGAGAATTCACAGCACAAAAGGCACCTTCTTTGACATCTGGCTTTCTCCTGTAAGCTCCGATGGCAGGCGCATCAATGCAGGCCACGTTTTGCGAGGGCACAAGACACTATCAAAACACGCAGCGTACGGTTATTGGGGACCAGATCAAATTACCCTCAAGGATGCCCAGGGCAATGAACGTCACGAATCTCAGGTCGATTTCGGATGGAAACTCTATCTCAACAATCCGCTTGCCGATTATGAACCGCCTGCCTACGTCAACAATTCAATGCAACTCTCATTGTCACAGAGCACGGCAGAAGGCAGGTCCCTGCAAATTCTCACCGCACGTTGGCGGCTTTTTGAAGAATTCAATGTACGGGAAGTCTATGCACAACTAAACGATGCAAATGCTGAAACATACTCTCGTCGCTCAACGGGACATGGAAATTATGATCCGCAGACCGATAAAGCGAGTGTTGAACTTGTGATTCCGGATTACTTCCAGAATGGCACGTACAAACTCCAATTCATCAAGATGCAGGATAGCGCGTTAAACGCGCGGGGCGTGTACTTTACCGATCCGGGACATGGATTAAGAGATGAAGAGGTAATAATCGATGAAGCACCTGCCACTATTGACGTTCAAACGACAAATCCGGATGACACCCCACCCGTGCTCGACTTGAATCAGATTACCATACAGGCAGAACCCACCAATCCAGAAGCACCAAATGGCGAAACAAAGATCGATATTACCTTTAGAATCAAGGACAACATCAGTGGATATCGTTCGACAGACCTGTATTTACGCGATCCCAATGGTGTGATGCACCACTTTAGACATTACGATTCGGATTTTGAAAAAGTCTATTTTACACGCGATCCCACTGTCTATGAAACACATTATGAAACGGTCATCTTGCCCGTTGGCAGTATTCCCGGAACATGGGGACTTGCTGAAATGAAAGTATTTGATAAAGCATATAACCTCCTTCGGGCAAACTTCACTGAAATCATCCGCTTTGAGGTAGAAGGGACCCCCCTTACCTCTGCCGACTTTGATGGTAGTGGACAGGTCGATATTGCAGACTTTTTACTTTTTGTCGAAGTGTTTGGAACCCAGAGTGGACAGGAAAACTTCGATTCAAAATACGACCTCGACGGCAATGGAACCATTGACATTTCCGACTTCCTCATCTTTGTGGATTCCTTTGGCAAAACGGTCACTGGATAGCTGTCGCGCGGACATAGTTTAAAATAAAAAGAAGCACCTGATCAGATGAAATTGATCGGGTGCTTCTTTATTGATTCAACTCGATAAACTATACCGTAATAACCCTTTTGGCCCCTTCACTCTCCGGCCAGGCAATATGAATACTCACCTTGCAATTGAGCCGATTGAGAAACCGCATCAACCGTTCAACGCTGTAATAGGAAAACTTACCGCTCTTAAGCCGAGAAATTTCTGGTTGCTTAACTTCCAGAATCCTCACGGCCTTTGTCTGAGTCAGCTTGCGGTGTTCGAGAATGCGAAAAATCTCCGCACCGAGTTGGGCTTTGAGCAACTCTTCTCTCGCCTCCTCTTCACCAAAGCCCAAATCTAAAAAGATATTGCCACTACTCTCTTCAATTTTAATATCCTCACCCATGGTTTTCCTCCTGTTCAGCCAACTCCTTAGCTCGTCTCAATCGTCTTTTAATTAAGTCGATATCTCTCTTAGGGATGGCGATTCCTCTTTTTGATTTCTTCTGAAATACATGAAGCACATAAAGACTTCTGCCAATCTTGACCGTGTAAACAGCGCGATAGGTATTTGTAACATAATCACTGACAATCTCAAATACGCCGGACTCAATACCTCTCATCGGCTTGGCAGAGGGCGGCGTTTGTCCAGTCTGCACAAGATTAGAGCAAATGTCCAATATCTTTGCGGACCTGGCTGGGAAAACGCTGTAATTGCGCTCTCGAATCTCCAACCCACCGGACATTTCTGAGGAATACCCCTTCACGTTCCATGCTTTGATTATAGCTAATTAGTTATAATATGTCAATTCTTTTGGTTAAACTTACCTGTTCCCTAACAGTGTATTATCTAACTCAAGTTGTGTGGTATAAAGCAGAAATACTATCACAGCCTGGGGTGAAGAAGACTTCGACGGTTGCGGGACCATTGAGACCATATTACGTCTTTTAGACCATATACAGTCTTTTTTTAAGAGCCAATCCGACTATTCTGCGACGATATGATATAGTCAGATTAGCTCTTTTTCTTTATGTAAAACAACATGTTACGAATATATATCTCTGGACAACGCTCATATTGGCACGATTTTTGCATGTATGTAAATTAAATTCAGATTTCCTTTTTCTAAACGGTCTCCAAATTTCGGTACGCCCCCGTGCGTCCTCCTGCAACAGAAAGGATAACAAAATGACCCTCAAAACATCTCACCTCATCTCTAAATTTGCGTCCCTGAACATGATCCTCCTGCTGACACTCATCTTCAGCGGACCTGCTTTTGCCCAATTCGCCTATCAATGGAAAACCGATCAGACCTACGAAGGGGTAGAATCGGCAACCCTCGTCCAACCCGTGCAGGTCATGTTCTTAGATGAGCCGATACAGGTCGTGCCGCATAGCTCATCACTGCGTCTCATGCAACACTATTCGGTATTACTCGGCACCGAATGGAGTGACGGACATGCTTACCGACTGCTCCAGACCTTTGAGTCCATCCCACAAGAGAGAAACAACTTTTCCGATGAAACGCCCGAAGTATCATCCTCATTATGGCAATTGACAGACCAGCATATTCAAAATGACATAGAGATCCGTATCCAGGACGGACAAAAAATCGTCACCCTGTCCCGGGAGGTTTTTACTTATGCCGACCCATTGCTGGCAGAAATAGAGGGTGTGAGAGGTCGTTTCTTCTCCAAAAGACTACATCATGCCGTCGTTCGCTATGTAACCGACGATGGCAGAGACAGAGATGCGCTGAAGCAGATATTAGAAAAACGTTACGGCGTGAGTTTAGATGTGCCGGACTATACCGAATTGACACGAAGAACAACGAAGGAACAGGCAGGCCGTTTCGGAGAGTTTAAAAACGAAGAATTGATAACTCTCGTGAGTATGTTTGAAGAATACCCACAGGGCATGCTCACGACGCCAGGCCTGCAATATCTGGTGCGGCGACTGGACGGAACACCCCATCCACTTTATCCTACTGCTCCTGCTGTAGCCTGGACGACCTCGGGCTATATTGAGTTCATGGAATCCGCTTTTAAGGGACAGGGCCTCGACTACATCCACCGCTTAATTCTCCATGAAAAAGCGCACTTCTTATGGGAACATCTCTTTGACGACCAGCTCAAACAGGACTGGATTGAACTCGGCGGCTGGTATGTAAACCCGGACGACAAAGATGGCTGGTCAACGACCAAACAGGTCGAGTTTGTATCCGCTTATGCACACCAGAGAAATCCGAATGAGGACATGGCAGAAACGATCAGTTATTATATCGTGGATCCCGACAAATTGCGCTCTCGTTCCCCTGCCAAATACGAATTTATTCGAGATAGAATCATGCACGGCACGCGCTACATATCTCGGATACGCGAAGACCTGACATTTCAGGTCTATAATCTGTATCCCGATGTGGTGTATCCCGGTCGGATCATACGGGTTGACATACAGGTTGTGGGTGAACCAGAAGAGGATAAGGACATAACAATAGAGCTTGAGCTTCACCGGGAAAATGACTTTGACACTGCCCAGGCATCAAACCTGAAAATTCACAGCACAAAAGGCACCTCCTTTGACCTCTGGCTTTATCCTGTAAGCTCTGATGGACAGCACATCAATGCAGGCCACGTTTTGCGAGGGCACAAGACACTATCAAAACACGCAGCGTACGGTTATTGGGGCCCAGATCAAATTAGCCTAAGGGATGCCCAGGGCAATGAACGCCACGAATCTCAAGTCGATTTCGGATGGAAGCTCTATCTCAACAACCCGCTTGCCGATTATGAACCGCCAGCTTATGTCAAAGATACAATGCAACTCTCATTGTCACAAAGCACGGCAGAAGGCAAATCCGTGCAAATTCTCACCGCACGCTGGAGGATTTTTGAAGAAATCGGTGTAAAAACAATCTTTGCACAGCTAAACGATGCAAATGCCGAAACCTATTCTCGACACTCGGAGGACCAGGGGAAATATGATCCGCAGACTGGGGAAGCGAAAGTTGACCTTATAATCCCGGATTACTTCTCACACGGGAGGTACGAAATCAACTACCTTTTTATGCAGGATATTGCGCGAAACCGGCGAGGCGTGTATTTCACCGATCCAGGGTATGGATTAAAAAACGAAGATGTCGTAATAGATGAAGCACCCGTCACTATTGACGTTCAAACACCAAACCCGGACGATACCCCACCCGTGCTTGATTTGAACCAGATCACTATTGAGGCAGAACCGACCAATCCGAAAGAACCAAATGGCGAAACACAGGTCGATATTAGCTTTAGAGTTAAGGACAACATCAGTGGATATCGTTTGACAAGCATGTATTTACGCGACCCCAATGGTGTAATGCACTTCTTTAGACATTACGATTCGGATTTTTACAAAGTCTATTTTACACGCGATCCTGCTGTCTATGAAACCTACTATAAAACGATCATCTTGCCCGTCGGCAGTATCCCCGGAACCTGGGGACTTGCTCAAATGACGGTAGGGGACAAGGCACGGAATATCCTTCGGGTGAACTTCACTGAAATCATCCGCTTTGAGGTAACGGACACTCCCCTTGCCACTGCCGACTTTGATGGCAGTGGACAGGTCGATATCTCAGACTTTCTGCTATTTGTCGAAGTGTTTGGAACCCAGAGCGGACAGGAAAACTTCGATCCAATATACGACCTCGACGGCAATGGAACCATTGGCATTTCCGACTTCCTCATCTTTGTGGATTCCTTTGGCAAAACGGTCACTGGATAGCTGTCGCGCGGTCAACATCACAAAGCCCGTCAATACTCATTGATTGACGGGCTGATTTTTGTAATTGAAGATGTGATTTTTACTTATCCACCCCCATCCACATACCCCCTTGTAATATCGATAATCAACGCGATATCATACCGCGCATCTTCCACGGGTGTGCGGCACGGCTCACCATCTGTAATACACGCGTAAAAATGCCGAAGCTCTCGCACAAACGGACTCTCCCAATCAATCTCGGGACTGCGCGTACCGTGAGACCCATTGGCGTGGATCTCCAGCACATCGAGCGTTGACAAAATCCCCCGTGCAAAGCCCGTGGGATACGACAAAATAACGCGCTTATCGTCCTTGTGAACCTCGAGCGTCTCCTTAAAATGCCACAAATCGGGCAAATCGATCCATGTCGCCACACACCGCGCCCCCGATGCATATTGCAAAATCGTCGTCATCGCCCGCCCGCCTTGCCACACCTCGGTACTCACCACCCGCGTTGGATTGCCCAGCATCAGACGCAAACCGTACAAATCGTGAATCATACTCCCCGACAGCGTAAAAAACGCCCGCGCAGCATCATCTGACACATCGCCCACCGCCTGATTCAAAGCAACCCGCCGCGCTTCATTCCTCGCGGCTGCGGCTTCGGGCGGCAAATCGTCAAAATAGGTCAACTCAAACTGCTTCAAATGCAAATTATTATTCGGATGCAAATGATTCACCTGCACAAAACGCACATCGCCCGCATCCCCCACCTCCTCCCGTGCCAACTCATACGCCGGATCATAAACCTTCATATAGCCCACCTGCCCCACCGTACCCGCTTCCTCCCTCGCAGCACATATCGCATCAACTTCCTCGAGCGAATAACACATCGGCTTCTCAATAAACACATGCTTACCCGCCGCAAATGCCGCCACCGCCAGCTCCGTCTTCGGATCCGCATGACACAAAATCACCGCATCCACATCCCGCGCCTGTAACAACTCATGCGGATCAGTCGTAAAATTCGGCACACCAAAAACCTCTGCCAGCCACCGCGCCAACCCCGGCGAAATATCGCACACCCACGTCACCTCATAAAGCGCGTGCAAAATCCCCAGATTTGGCATATGCTGCACCTGTGCAATCGCGCCGCAACCAATAACCCCCATTTTGATCTTCGACATCACACCCTCCTGACCTTTATATTTTCCACCACAGCCGTAACCCCCGCAACCACACCTTTTCGAATCGTCTCCAACGCCATACTCGGCTGCGACCTGCCCAGTTCCGCAACAAGCTCTGGCGTAGGCGGCACGTGAATAAACCCCGCAGGCAGATCATCCTCAGCGACCAGATACAACACAGAATACATAATGTGATTACACAAAAACGTACCCGCCGAATACGTCAGCCTCGCTGGCACCTCAACATCCTCCATCCGCTGAACCATAGCCCGGGTCGGCAACGTGGAAAAATAGGCATCCGGACCCCCTTCAACAATCGGATAATCGACCCCATCTATCACCTTCAAATTAATCCCAACGCGCTCGACATGCAGCGCAGACGCAGAACCGTGCAACCCCAAACACACCACCGCCACTGGCTCGTGTTCTGCAATAAGCTGGGCGACCTTATCAATATCCGCACCGTGAACCACCGGTAACACAGCCGAAACAACCTCGCATCCACCAATCGAATTCCCATCCAGAGACTCCGCCACAGCACCTGATGGATTGGACGACCACTCTGCCCAGGGTTCAAAACCCGTCAGTAAAATCTTCACGCGACCTCCTCCGCTGTAATACAAGAAACCATACGCCCGCCCGTAATCTCAACGCCCGCGCACTGAACCGCTTCAATGGTAACATCGCCCTTATCCCAAATCACCGTACCCGTCCCCATCGCCTCGACATGCACCTCGCCTTCGGGCACCGTCAGCGTCAAAGATTCTGGCTCCACCCCATAAAAAGCCGCCACATAGCGGTCGGTCTGAGAACATGCAAAAAGCCATGCGGGCTGTCTTCCACAAATCAGCCTGACGTCTCCAACCGAAATCTCGCCCGTACTGCTCTGCCGAGCCAAAGGCGACTCGAGCGGGGGCCAACCCAGGGCACCCTCGTGAGTCCATCGCTTCTGCAGATCCCACCCCAGCAAATCGATCTCGATCCCGAGGCTCTCCCCATCCCGAGTATATTCCACAGACCACGGCCGCGTCTTCCCCGCTTCATAAGTCACAGGAGGCGCAGCGTCATCTCTCAGCGCACCGCCAGCAACCGCCCGCACAAAAGACTGCACATCGGCATAATCCGACCGCTCGGCCATCTCCGCATAAAAACCGCACCGGGGTTTACCCTGATAAAAAGACCCGGGATGCCCCTGCTCCCAGAAGGTCTTGGACGGACCGAGATAATTGTAAAGCTCTAAAAAAAGATGTGTATCGTATGCCACCAGACGAAGAGGCGCGTTGCGCCCCAGATCCGTACGCGCCAGCGGACGAATCGCGGAAATAACGGGACCAATCGCAACACCAATCGTAGCATCTTCCGGAACATCGAACGGCAAGGTCTCAACCTTTTCATCACCAACCCAAATCTCATCAACCAGACCGCGATCGTGCCAGCACACAACAGCTTTGGCACTGCTCCGCGGCGCCATCGCACCCAGATCCTTCGGCGAATAGAGCACAATCGCCCGGGAACCATCCTGGACATTGTGGCACTGACCCTCTTCAAAAAGAATCTGATCATTGGACCGCGCCGGCGTTGACCGAAACGACCCCAGCCAGTGATCATCCAGCACATACCGAGAATAAATAATACCCGTCTGATCCGTATCTGTCTTGTGATGCGCGATAAAAACACTCGACTGCCCCGTAATAAAGCGATTCGTCTGACTGCGAAGCTCCTGAGAAGAAACGCCCAATGCAAAAGAGGGACTGTGATACGTGGAGATCCCCACGCCATTTTCCGAATCAGCAGTCTCCGAGAAAAAGAGCGTCTCCGGCCGGTAATCAAGCGCATCGAACAGCCAGGCGGGCAAAAGACCCGCCTCAATAGACGCACGAAAATCACCAATCTCCGGCGGCATCTGACAAAAAAGCGCGTGACGGTACGCCCGGCTAAAAGGACCTGCCCAACGACCAGTAGGCAGATGAATATGCAGAGCTGCGGAAAGGCCAATACGCGCGCACATCGCCCTGGCACCAATGCGCGTGGGCCCGTGCTGGACCAATTCACCCAGCCGGTGCAAAACGCGCATCGCCACATTCGCATAATTGGGACTATTAAACTCGTACGCACAGCCATTTCGGGTCGTAAAATCCATCCACGCCCGGAACTTCTCATACCCCCGATTTTTGAATGCCTCATCGCCGAGCAATTCCCCGCCCAAACACGTATTGGTAATATCCTTAACCACAATATTCGTATAGCGAAAATGAACGTCAATCCGCCGAACCTCTTCCAGCCCCAGGCGAATACTCCGGCAGACGCGATTCTGCATATCCGCAGAAAGCACATCCCCATAGTTAATCATCAAAGGAATAAGCTGAAAAAGACAAAACTGAACCGCATTCAAATCCTCCACCACCTCGTCCTCGCGCTCCCAGAGAAAATTCCCCAAATGGGGATCGCCCTCACGGGTCTCCTGGCATGCCAGCATCGCATCGAGCACGCTTTCAGCCAAATCAATATCCTCGCGCGTACCATTATCCAAAAGATCATTGGCAAACTCAGCCGCCAGACGCGGCGCGTGATACATCTTGCCCTCTTCCTGTCGGGCTATCATACAGGTATCGGGATTGAAATTCGGGGGAATTGGAAGAGGTTTGGACATAATGCACTCCGATAGTATTGACACTTCATTGAAAGATGTGTAAAATGCGGTAGGCGAAAAGGTCAGCGGGCGGGCACGGGGCACCGCCCCTACAAAACCTCTGGATCGCGGCTTAAAGCATGCCGCGATGACGGATGCTTTTAACGTCTTTGCCTCCTTGTGTCTTTGTGTGAGGCCCTCTCTCTTCTCACCTGCCTTTAAGGAACCTCCCATGGCCGAAACCAGCGAAACACCCATCGCGATGCATGAACCATCCCTCTACGAAACAACCAGACGGGCAAACTATCTCGACACCCTCGCCGACATCGACGACCGTCAAATCGCCCGATTCCACGAACAGGGATACCTCGCCATTCAACAGGCATTTACGCCGCAACAAATCGAATCCGCGGGCCAGGCCATGTGGGACCTCATCGACGGCAAGAGCCAGGACTTCAAAGGCATCATGGCCGAAGCCGCCAAACGCGGGCATTTTTCCAAACTCACGAGCGAAGCGCGCCGGGATAGCGTGCGCAAAATCTGGAAATTCGTCGATTATGACACGCGGCTCAACGACCTCGCCCACGACCCGAACATCCTCTCCGTCCTCTCCCGCATGATGGACGACACCCCCGTACTCTTTCAGGACATGGGCTTAATCAAACCCCCGCACATAGGCCGCGAAAAACCCTGGCATCAGGACTGCGCCTATTTCAACTACCCCGTTGGCACCACCGTCGTCGGCGTATGGATCGCCATTGACGCCGCAACAGAAGAAAACGGGTGCTTGCACATCATCCCCGGATCACACCGCGAAGGACCCATTCCGCACTTCAGGCGGCGCGACTGGCAAATATGCGACACCGACGTCGCCGTTCCCAGAAACGTCACCGTCCCACTCGACCCCGGCGGATGCCTCTTCTGGCACGGCATGACCCATCACGGCAGCCCGACCAACCAATCCGCCCACCGCCGCAGAGCACTGCAATATCACTACCGCCCCGAAAGCACCGTGGAAATGACCACAAAAGAACGCCTCGCCATATACGGCGGCGACGAACTCGGCGTGACGTGCTGAGCTAGCTATCCTACAGCCCACCCCTCTGAAAGCATCTCCGCCTGTTTCAAAACCGTCAGCGTCGCGCCATCCGCTTTATCCGGCGGATACCCGTGCTTGCGCAGAATGCGCTTGACCAACCGGCGCAAATTCGCGCGCACATTCTCTCGCAGCGTCCAATCAATCGTTACATTATCCCGCACCGTCCGCACCAATTCGCGGGCAATAGTGCGAAGCGTTTCATCGCCCAAAACCTGAACCGCACTATCATTGGTCTCAAGCGCGTCGTAAAAAGCCAGTTCCTCCTCATTCATGCCAAGACTTTCACCCCGCGCCTGAGCCTCGCGCATCTCCTTCCCCAGCTCAATCAACTCATCAATAATATACGCCGCCTCAATGGTGCGATTCTGGTAGCGGTGAATGGTCTGCTCCAGCATATCGGCAAACGACCGCGCCTGCACCACATTCTTCCGCATGCGACTCGAAATCTCGCCCTTGAGCAACTTCTCCAGCAACTCCACAGCGAGATTGCGCTGCGGCATACCCCGTACCTCAGCCAAAAACTCGTCAGACAACACCGAAATATCGGGCTTATCCAACCCCGCCGCCGCGAAAATATCCGTCACCTCGTCGGACGCCACCGCACGCGAAACAATCTGACGCACGGCCAGATCCAATTCCTCCTGGGGCCGCGCATCAACTGGCGCGCGCTTGCCCAGCACAGACCGTACAGCCTGAAAAAACGCCACATCATCCCGAATACGCCGTGTCTCCTCATGTGGCACCGCCAATGCAAAAGCCCGAGATAAATCCCGAACTGCCTGCATGCAGCGATCCTTACCATCCCTCTGCGCCAGAATATGCTCCTGTGCCGCAGGCAACAAACCCAACTTCTCCGGAGGCGTACCAGTAGTCCATTTGGACCAATCAAACCCGTAAAACAAACCACAACAAATCTCGTATTTTTCCCGCAACACCACCACCGCTTCTTCCTGATCCAGCGCAGTCTTCCCCGAACCCCCACTCTCAGTATAAGTCGCCAGTGCGTACCTGAGTTCGTGAGCAAGCCCCAGATAATCCACCACCAGACCACCCGGTTTATCCTTAAACACCCGGTTGACACGCGCAATAGCCTGCATCAACCCGTGCCCGCGCATCGGCTTATCCACATACATCGTATGCAAACTGGGCGCATCAAACCCCGTCAACCACATATCGCGCACCAGCACAATATTCAACGGATCGGACGCATCGCGGAACCGTTGCGCCAGAGCCTCGCGCCGTGGCTTATTGCGGATATGCGGCTGCCAGTCACCCGGATCAGACGCAGAGCCAGTCATCACAACTTTGATCTTTCCCCTGTCATCATCTCCATCATGCCATTCCGGACGCAAACGCACGAGTTCGCGATAAAGATCAATACATATCCGACGACTCATACAAACAACCATCGCCTTGCCGTCCATCACCTCAAGGCGTTCCTCAAAATGGGCAACCATATCCCTGGCAAGAAGCCTCAACCGTTTTTCCGTACCCACAATCGCCTCAAGTTGCGCCCACCTGGTCTTGAGTCTCTCCTTCCGCTCAACCTCCTCACCCTCTGTCGCCTCCTCAAATTCCGGATCAACCGTCGGCTTCTCTTGCTCGTCCAACGACAGCCTCGCCAGACGGCTCTCGTAGTAAATCGGCACCGTAGCGCCATCCTCTACGGAACGCTGGATGTCGTAAACGCTGATATAATTGCCAAACACAGCGCGGGTATTCGCATCCTGCAACTCAATCGGTGTCCCTGTAAAACCGACAAAAGAAGCATTGGGCAGGGCATCGCGCATATGCCTCGCAAACCCATCGATAAAATCGTACTGGCTCCGGTGAGCCTCATCGGCAATAACCACAATATTGCGCCGCGCCGAAAGCATCGGATGGGTATCGCCCTTCTCCTCCGGAAAAAACTTCTGAATAGTCGTAAACACCACGCCCCCGGATGCCACAGACAGTTTTTGACGCAAATCAGCGCGGTCGCTCGCTTGTACTGGCGTCTGACGCAGCAAATCCCGACAACGAGAAAACGTACCAAAAAGCTGATCATCCAGATCATTGCGATCCGTCAAAACCACAATCGTCGGATTCTCCATCACCGGATCCCGGACAATAGCCCCGGCATAAAAAGCCATCGTCAAACTCTTACCCGACCCCTGCGTATGCCACACCACGCCAATCCGCCGATCACCCGGCGCGCCACCCGGCTGCTGGCCCGACTCGTAACGTCCGCCCACTTCGGCAACCCCACGCCCCGCCTGCTGCAATTCCACAGCACGCCGCGTCTCACCCACAGCCACCCGCACCGCGTGAAACTGGTGATACCCCGCCATCTTCTTCGCCAGCACCCCGCTGCCATCATCCTCAAAAACAACAAAATCGCGCACCAGCGAAAGAAAACGCCCGACATCGCAGACACCTTCGAGCATCACCTGCAATTCGGGCATATTGGAATCAGCCAGATCTTCACCTGAAATCGTACGCCAGGGCTTGAACCACTCCCGCCCCGCAGTCAGCGTACCAACCCGCGCCTCCACCCCATCCGAAACCATCAAAGCCGCATTCATCGCAAACAGAGACGGCAACTCCGCCTTATACGTCTGAAGCTGCTGCCAAGCCGTCCATATCGTAGCATCCTCATCCACCGGGTTCTTCAGTTCAATAATCCCCAGAGGCAAGCCATTCACGAACAGCACAACGTCCGGACGTCGAGTTTTCCTATTTTCAGTAACCGTAAACTGATTGACCGCGAGCCAGTCATTATTGGAGGGATCATCAAAATTGATAACCTTCACCTGCGCCCCTCGCACACCCCCACCGTCCCTATATTCCACATTAACACCATCCACCATCAAATGATGAAAAGCGCGATTGCGAAATTCCAGCGAGGTTCCCTCAAGACGAGTCAACTTGCGAAAAGCATCATCCAACGCGCCCATAGGAAGATCAGAATTGAGCCGCCCAAGCGCATCCTGCAACCGCCGCGCCAGAACCACATCGCCATAATCCGTTCGCTCTGCACCCGGCGTATCAGGAGCAATATCGGGACCATGGGCAACGCCCCACCCAAGACTCTTCAGATAATCGAGCGCAGCGTCCTCGACAGTGGATTCATTCAAGCTACTCACACCATTCATGCCGGGACCACCATGTGAACCACACCCCGTTCGTCCGGATGTATTGATTCCGCAAACGAGCCACTCTGGGCAAAGAGATCATCAGTATATCGCTCATCCGCAGTATTGTAGAAATTTCTAAGAATAAAATCAATAAACCATAGAGGCGTCATTGGGGCTGTCACCGGGATTCGGCAGTTCTCATATTGACCGAGCGTCAAGTGAGATTTGGGATGTACCAACTCCTGGTGGAGACTGTCCCGGGCATTATAGTCAAAACGCACCGGGAATGGAACGATGTTTTTGGCGATCACATCGGCATAGATTTCATCATCTCGATAGACATCCGGATTATTTTGGTACTCTTCAAGATGGGGCGCAGGGAAAAATGCCAGTCGGTGGCTTTGAAGCGTTCCATCAGAGAATGCATACATCATCTGAATCAATGCACCATCAAGCATTTTCACATTGTAGGCATCTGATTCCACCAGACGTTTATAAATCTCATTATAGGGAAGATCCTTTAAAGCTATTGGTACATATCCAGCTTTGTCAAAAGTGATCTCCACAACGTTACCACTCCCCTGCCGTTGGAATGCATAATATTGAATGTTCGAGAGACTAATTTTTACCAGGTATCCGATGAGTTTGTTGATCTGCTCTTCAATCTCGTTGGGTGTGAGCATAGTCGCTATCTCTTCTGCATTAAAAATTCTCTCAGTCTGGCAACTGCTGTCTCATCCAGATCTTCAATATGGATATTACCGGATTCAATGTCCTTAATCAGACCAAATAAACTCTTCTGGCGTTGTTCTATCCGCTTGCGCTCTGCCGTTGTCATGTCTCGATGAACGACCCGCAACTGCTCGCGTTGTTTCTCGGTCGGATAGGTGAATTGCAGCTTGAAGTCCTGAGATTTTAATTCTTCATATTCTTTTTTAATTTCTTTCATTCTGCTACCGACACCGAGTACGCGAATCCAGGCTTTACTTCTCGTGATGGCCGTGAAAAGTTGGTTACGAATACTTGCCAAATTTCGTAATGACGAGTGACAGTCCTGAGCATTGATGATGTAAACCATTCCAGCCTCGTTGCCTTTAGCGCGATAAATCCCGGTAAAGGTCACTAAATCTTGACCCGTTTGAAAAAAGGTGTCGGGAGTAGTGTCAACTCCGGCAAGATGAGAGTTGATGTTCATTTCCAGCAAACGACTGCGTATAGGCGCAACGCTCGACCGCGTCGTGCGAGGATCGGGATTGATTACAATAATGTCTTCGGATCGTAGTTCATCTATCTCCAAATTTTTTTTAATCTCACTTGACAGCCAATTGGCCTGTTCCTCCTGGCTGTTGAAGGGAATGAACTGTATCAAGTCGTCAATAGGCGAATGATCTTCGAGAAATTTTGGGCTTGTCTCTTCCGGCCTGTAGAGGGTTACGGAGGAGCCTTCTTCCAATTTCCCGTCTCGTCTCTGATAACCAATCTCCTCCCACAGCTCCGGATGGTCGAACATTTGGATAAGTCCCGTTCCACCTGGCGGAAGTGCATCTCGATATATCCCAAACCCGAGCGCGTGAGCTGTTACGAGAACGGGACGCGAATTGCGGTAGCATTTTTTTAAAATGATGTCGCGTTGAGCCTCGTTACCGCTTACATCGTCAAATCGCACTTTGGGAGACCCATCAACCTTCTTCCCAAAAATCTCCTCCGGTGAAGGTAGGGCGTCTCCAGAGAGATTTTGCAACTCATCGTAGGCATAAACCAGTCTTTTGGAGTCTTTCCCCCTCAATAATTCATAACAAAGCCGGAGAAAAGCCGGAGAAAAATCCTGTGCCTCATCTACCAGAATTACATCGTAGAGTTGTATGTTTTCACGAGCCTGACCAAGCGCGTGTTCGCAAGCTCCGGTAAATGCATTTTCCCGACCGAATTTGTCACTCGCCATCCCAAAATCGAAATATGTAATATCGTGGATACGACAATATTGATAATAGATGCCATCACGGTCACGGCTACCTGGAGCCCCCCAGGCGTGTATAATCTGCAGATAGTCCCAGTCCGGCTCCTCACCTGTCTGTTCGAGGGTAAACCTTTCGATCAAACGGCGGAAATGCCCTTTGAGCGAACGTGTATTGAAGGTGACACCAATACGCCACTCGGGATGCTGGGCGTGCAGATAAGCCGCCTTTAGTGCCAGAACTATCGTCTTACCCGAGCCAGCCAGCCCACGAATGCGTTGCACCCCTTCGACGGTTTCGATAACGGCTCTGCGCTGATCATTGTCCAGTGTAGCGATTGAGTCTTCCAAATTTTTCAGTTTATCGCCCCGAGAATTTTTTTTCTTAATCGTTCGTCTCACCCCACTCTGGCGAATCGTAGAAATGCTCTCAATCGCCGATAGAGCTTTTTCATATACCTTCTCATCAGGCTCTTCCCACGTAAGATTTTGTAGTTCTGGCATTAGTGACTGGGAATTCACAATCAAATAATCGTCTTGATCTTCTGGGTTTAGATTAGGAACTCCCGGCGCAAACGAAATCGTATGAATATCGATCAGGAGGTCCCTGCGATCCATCAATTCACGATGTGTCTTGAGCCGGGCTTCGAGAATATTGGCCGAGTCGTCTTGCCGAGACTCATAGTCTTCGATATTGGATCCTTCGATCAGATCGAATAAGATGATTCCCTTATCTGCGGACACCAGGAGAGCGTCAATCAGATGTGGGCCGCCGGGTGTCGCCATGACCGGAAATCCAATAAATAATTGACCGGAAAAATCGGTCTCACGAGACATGAGATCAACCAGGCTTTTGCTGGCAGCGGGCTTGAGACTGGTGCCTCGAATGATATCAATGCTCATGATTAATTCTCCTTGTAATTTTAATTTCTGTATAACGTATGCGCATAATTTTTTAAGCTTGATCTGGAGCGAACTACAGTCCGCAATATACAATAATAGACCATATCGACTGTCTTTGCAAGGTCAGCACTGTCACAAAAATTCACTTTGGCCTGACCCAGTCTGCATCGGGAAGGCACTGGTGGTGGGATCTCTGTTAGGCGAGAGTGGTGTCTTAAATGGTGGATTAAGTGAAGGGAATCAGGAGGTTTCTATTTCCAGACAGAACATATCATTAACGGCAAGCATCGCCTGTACGAGATTGTGTTTACATGAAGCAAAACTCTCCGCCGAAGCATGGACCTGCAACTCATTGCCGTCTTTCTTTACACCAAAACCATTGAGCACCATCTGGAGAAGTTCCTGGTTCTTTTGGTTGTCGAGCTTACAGCCGCTTTGCTTCAGGTCATCTATAATGTACCCATCATCCGTCAACAAGAACCCCCCGTTGGTCTTCTTGACATAGATCTGCACATAGTCGTTGTGGCGATCAAGATAGGGCGTTGTAATTTCGATCCACTGATCAATCTGGTTCAGTACCGTCTTGTCCTTGAGCCAAACATGATAGTCATCAATCAGATTCTGAATGTCTTTAATCATGTGAAAAGCCCCCGATCAATGTTCGGGAAGCCTGTCCCCTCATCTGTTACCCGGTGTTTTTCCATCGCGATTAAAGCGTCTGCTTCTGCTTGGGTAAGGTTAATATTTGCCACTAATCTTCAATCCTTTATTTGTGTTTTGCTGGTGGTCATTTTCGTTCCCTTCAAACTCTATTCCCCCAGATCTTATCTGGCGGCAAATATAAAATTGGATCAGTAAAGCGATCCCCTGCCCTACGGAGCCATGAATCAAACCATATGTACCAGGCAGATAGCGCGTTCTCTCTGAAATCATCTACTTGAACAGGTTCAGACAAGATCCCCGAAAGATCCTGTCCATACTGTTCTTCTAACTTGCGCCGGTGGTTACTGTCTGGTTGCCCGAGTTTAACAAGTTCCCTATAGCTACCGGATTGGGCAACTAAGCGTTCAGGAACAATAATAAAATCGGGTTGCTCATTCACTGGTACACTAGACAATAGTTCTATGAGATTGGATTTTAGCTTTTGGGTACCAGGGACTTCGAATGCCCATATGACGAATAACGAATCTTCAATTCTTTGAGTCTGAGATGGTTGTTCGGAGACCTGACAAAACTGCCGCTGCAATGACTTAAATTTACGTCCTTTAGAAATCGCGTTCTTCAATTCGGTGCTACTCAAATAGGTCTTTACTTCAATGAGTGCATATATAGCTTCAACAGGCCACAGACTTTTGCGATTGTGGGGGTAGAGTGGGGCATTATTCTGATGGTCAACAACCAAAAGGTCTGCCTCAGAAGAAAACATGCCCTCGGTTGAAATAGCAAAGCCACTACTGACCCCAAATCGTTTTGGTAGGTGTCCTTGCAAGAAGTTCTTGACTAGGTCTTCGCGATGTTCTCCGGCTGACAGACGGTGATGGGCAAAATCCCGCCTAATTGATTCAGACTTAAACGCCATTTCCCGGGCTACGTCTGCCAAATATTCAGGTAGCGCATATCTGTTACCTCTCGCATCTACCATCTGCACCTCCTTCGATACCTATTTGGGCAACGCGAATTTCGTCAAGAAATTGGTTCCAATTAGGCATAATTATCTCCTTGTTCATTCTCAGTATTTCCTGGGGTTCAAGGCGCCTTCTTCTCCACGTATGCCAATCGCCTAACTCAGCCAATTTCTTAAACTTGTCTCTTACCCTGGCATCCTCCTAATCCCAGTTCTCGAAATACTTCCAATATCGCTTCCAAATTTGGTGTTTTACGCTCAACTTGCATCTCATTCTCCCTGATTGTAGTCATCCACTCCCTGAGAGACCATTCATCCGATCTCAGTTCTCCCCTATCCCAATAAATAATAGACCATATCGGCCTTTCGTGCAAGGCTGGTATTACTATAGACACTCACGGTAGCACGATCAGCCTAAACCATGGATAAACCACTGACATTACGCAAGAACCACCGCGGTAGCCACATGATCCAGCGGTACATATCTTTCACATAACCGTCCATTCATTGCTCAAAATGTACCCCTTCGCATCCGAAATTGTTCTGTGCCCATCTGCGTCCATCTGCGGATTTAAATTCAGGTTGTAAACAAGGGCGCAATACAGCATATTTAAAGCACAATGCAGTGTTTAGACGTCTGCCAACGCAAATTATCGCTCATTTTTTGGAGGGCATCATGGACATCTTGCGCGAATCATCTCTTTTTCAATCCCTTACCCAACAAAGTAGAGCGGAAGCCAGAGAGGAGGGCCTTGAGGAGGGCATTGAGCAAGGCGAAAAAAGAAGCACGATCGAAGCTATCCTTGAAGTGCTGGAGATTCGTTTTGACATGCCCGAAACACACACCCTATCTGCTCGCATTGCCGCCATCGACGATTTGCAACACCTCAAGCAGTTGCACCGTGCGGCGATACAGGTGCCCAATATCGAGGCATTTCAGCGCGTATTAGATGCGTAACGTGATTTCCCAGGGAATCATGTGTCATCGGCGTCGAGGTCGCGAAGTAATTGCTTCACCTCGTCCACTAAGTCCGTATCGTTGGCATTCTGCGCCAATTCGAGCGCAGTCTCCAAGTCCTGCCGTGCTCGTCGTTTCGGCCCAATGCAGCCTTCGCATTCCCCCGGTTGTGGTAAGCATCGGCGGCTTCTGGTTTCAACCGAATCGCCTCATCATAATCAGCGATGGCGTCCTCATGCTGGCCTAATTCGTCCTTCGCAGCACCCCGATTACAGTAAGCGTCGGCATCGTCTGGTTCCAAATGGATCGCTTCATCGTAGTCAGTGATAGCGTCTTTGTAACGACCCAGATCGGCCTTTGTATCCCCTCGATTGCAGTAAGCATCGGCGTCGTCTGGTTCCAATCGAATCGCCTCATCATAGTCAGAGATGGCACCTTCGTAGCGATCCTGTTCCGCCTTCGCATCCCCTCGATTACAGTAAGCTTCAGCGTCGTCTGGTTTCAACCGAATCGCCTCATCATAGTCAGCAATGGCATCTTCATAACGACCCAGGTCAGCCTTCGCAATTCCCCGGTTGTTGTATGCTCCAGCATCGTATGGTTCCAACCGAATCGATTCATCATAATCAGCGATGGCATCATCATAACGCTCCAAGTTGGCCTTCGCGATACCCCGGTTGTTGTATGCTTCGGAAAAATCCGGCTTCAGGCCAATTGCCTTGTCATAGTCAGAGATAGCATCTTCGTTCCGATCCAGTACGGCCTTCACATTACCCCGGTTGGCGTATGCATTGGCGTAGTCTGGTTGCAATCGAATCGCCTCATCATAGTCAGAGATAGCATCTTCGTTCCGATCCAGTACGGCCTTCGCATTCCCTCTGTTGTTGTATGCCAGGAAGAAGTTTGGTTTCAAACGGATCGCTTCGTCAAAATCGGCAATGGCATCCTCATGGTGGCCTAAGTCGTCCTTCGCAGTCCCCCGGTTATAATATGCATTGGCGTAGTCTGATTCCAATCGAATCGCTTCATCATAGTCAGCGATGGCGTCTTCGTTCCGATTTAGTACGGCCTTCGCATTTCCCCGGATGTTATATGCCTCAGCGAAGTCTGGCTTCAAACGAATCACTTCGTCGCTGGCCAATAAGCTACCCTCCGTATTTTTATCCCAGGACAGATAGCTAACAGAATACCAGGCTTTGGCAGCGAGTTCACCGTCGCTTTCTTCCGCGACCAGGGCAACGGCACGCCATTTCTCGATTGCTTCGTCTGTCTTGCCTTGCTGATCGAGAAAAACGGCCTGGACAATTGCCTTATCTATCGGCGATACCGTGTATTTTTTACCTTCGTTAGTAACGACCTTTCGCACTTCTTCAGGTTTATCGGCAACTGTTTCGGCGTTCATACGCCGATTAATCTTATCAATAGATTTACCCTCAAGTGCTACCGAAATAGGAGTCTCCAAACTTGATGAACTTTCTTCAAAGAATTGAATTTGTTTTTTAATTTCGGATTTGGCTTTTTCAACGCTATCGAGATCTCGGTGATCAACCCCTATTGTTCTCATTGGCCTGACATCAAAAGGAATAGCCTCGACTTTGTCAATGATCTGGACGAGCGGCTTGCGGACGGCATGCCGAATGGCTAATTCATAAAAAACGTTGGGGTTCTGTCCTGTTAAATCGGCTATGACCAAAGGATCATCAACAACATGTCGAATGATCTGATTAGTAATAATACCTGGCTCGGCAATCTCGTCGGCACGAACAGCTTTGTAGCCACAAGACTCCACTGCCGGACGAATAATGTATTCTAAAACCTGATCAGACCGTTTGCGGATATCCGTTCCCTGTTCGGCGATAGGCGCAATTACGAAACAAATCTTCTCGCTATGATCTGCCATGTTTACCTTATCTCTCTAATTCCCAAGTTCGTTCGAAAAAATAGGCGTAGAGGATTTAATTACAACTTGTCCTAAACCAGCCTTGGCAGCGCATTCCGTAGAGAGGCGCGTGTGCAGGATTCTTCCTCTAGACGATGACGACTTTATTCGACATCAGATTCGTCAATTGTCTCTTCTTCTTGGATTTCCTTCAAAGATCTCCCGTTGGCATCCTTCCATAGGATACGCCCATTGCTGGATGTTCCTAGTAGAACGCTAGCTGCAGCGGAAGGTGAATTAAAGCGGCAGTCTTTGACAAGCCGGTACGCGGTACCTGTATCTTGAAAAATGCCCTGGTCCAGTAGTTCCTTTCGGAGTTTAGAATGACGGACAGGTATCGACTTAGCCTCGGTCTTGACCGCTTGAGAACCGGCGCGTACGACAAAATCTGACTTATCTTCAGAACCCTGCGCCTTTATATTTTTACCACTCAGGAAAAAGTCTTGATTTGTTTTTCTTGGTTCCCGCGGTTTGTCGAAAAAATTCACCCCTACGATAGACAGGCATCGCAACATGTCGGTCAGATACTGCTCTGCAGGCGTCATATCCGTATCCGATAGCGATGGCTTCTGTGGGGTATTTGTGTTGTCCAATTTGCAGCGCTTCGCTTCACTCGCGAGTTGTACCAGCCGGGCTTCGAGGTATTGAACGTGTGCCTTGTTCAGGCTCTGGTTGCTCGTGAAGACAACCCCATGGGTCCAGAAACCCTTGTCTCTCATATGGCTATCCAGTCGTTGCAGCAATACATTGCCCTCACCTACATAGACACGAGGCAATTGCTCTGTTTCGCCGGGTCCCCAAAGGACATACACGCCGGTAAGATTGAGTTCTTCTCGGTGGCGAACTTCGTCGGCGAAGACCGAGCGAGAAAAAATAAGACCTTGTCCTGCCCAATTCGACTTCTCAATTACACGCAGGCCTTCTAACTGACCCGAAGGGAAGAAGATTGTTACTGAAAATCCTAATGGCCGATCCATTGGTGGGTTCTCCTAATATATTTTGTGACGCATATACCAGCGACACCGCACCGATTGAACTTCACAGATAAGCAAGGGCGGGTCTTTTTATGATAGATTTGGTAAAGAAGCACGAGCCACCTTCAATACCAACGCAAACTCGGAATAAATTGTTTCAAAGCCTCCACGCCTTGTTTACACTCCGCAACGGTCTCGCCGAAAATCCCAGATGTTACGTATGGGGACTCGGCTTGCATGGTTGAGAGCGATTCCTCAATCTCCTGAAAAATTCGACCTCTGTTATCAGACCGGTATCCGAAAGCACCAGCAGGTGCCCAGTACCGGTCTAGAGACCTTTCGTCATGATATGCGTAGCTGAGTGCCATCAGTATCTCGAGCTTATCGAACACCAGGGTATATCGATTGTTGTCGTGAATGATGAGTTCGGCGTGTGACTGCAATGTATCGTGTATCCAGTCATTTAGTGGGGCGTGGCGTCTGTCCATTCCTTCCAGATGCTGCATTATCTGTCCACCTCCTGAAAACAAGCAGAAAGGTGGAAGTATCTGTACTGCAGACACATCCTCCTGGCGTCTTCCACGAAGTGTGGTAGCCAGCAAGTGTTTGAGAAACCGAAGCCGATCAGCCTCGACAGCACCGAGTCCCAACGCATAGAGCAGAAGCGTCGCCGGATATCGTTGCAACTCAAGCCATGTGTCCTGGATAATGCCAGATACTCCAAAACCGGAGCCGCTGCTTGGTGTTCTTGAAACGAGATACTGTAGTGCCCGTTGCCACACGGAATAGTGCTCCTCTTCTGCCCAAAAGCCCCCGGTTAGTGCCATTGCCAGTAATGTCGAACACGCCTTCTCATAGCCACGTACACACGCAGTAACGCGCTCGCTGGACAGATTTGGATCATCTGGTACGGCAAAAGCCTCGCCAGAAGTCAGTTCGATAACTCGCTCAACTGTCTGATCAATAAGATCTGAAAATTGAATCCGGTATCGGGACTCGACAATGTATCGCTTCAGACTTGCTACAGCAGCCTCGGTAGAAAGCGGGTGAGGTCTCGAAAACTCCTCAATGGACTCGACGTTTTGCTGAACGGTTTGAAAAAATGTGTCAGCATCCTCAATGGGAATCACTTGCGCTTTGCGATGATCAATAAGTTTTTGGGCCTTGTCGCCTGGTTCGCCTCGCGCCGCCCAATATGTCGTGAATCGACGCGATGGCGCGCGAATAAACGCAGAACGCAACGCCTCATCCCACTCTGCTGACCAGCCACATACGATCAGACCGAATTCATCAAAGATGCGGTCTAAGAGTTGATCGAACTCGGGTGGATATTCATCCAATTCGGCAGGCGTATTTCTAATGCGGGTGTCGAGGTAATCGCCATGCACCTTAAAGACACAACATTGTGTGTGAATCAATGGAAGCGCGCCCTGAACCTGATCCGGGGAACTCAGAACCGTCGGAACAACTCCCTCATCGTTGAGAGCGGTTTCCACAAGACGGTCAAAATTCGTCGTAATGATGACCTTGACGAATCCTTGCGCTGCCAATGCCGCGATAGCGCGGTGCGCCGCTGTGGGTTGTTTCTCCTCATCCGCGCGTTCTTGCTCGCTCGGTTCCCAGTACGCACGTAGTAGCTGTTGTCGCTCGGCCGGTTTTTTAGCAAGTGCGTCGAGAAGATCAGAGTAATTTGCCTCCTGATTGAACTTCTCTCGATACCAGTGTTCCGGGTCGGGATCACTCGTCTCCTCGTGGAGCTTTGCCAATTTGCGAATCAAATCAAGCGTCACTTCCCAGCCTGTGGGAATTTTTGCTGCTCTGGACACTCCCGAACCTAAAAGGACAGCGTAAACGCCAGGATTGGCCTGAACCGAGAACGCTAATGAATGAACTGGATCAATCACAGTGTTTTCATCTCCGTTTGTTTAACTCACAACTCCCCATATACCAACATCGGCAATAGCGCGTCACGCAGGATGGCGAGTGTGCGGATTTCGCAGCGGTCTGGGATTTCAAGATTAATCTCGCCTTGAAACTACACTTACTGCGGAATCCATCCCAATATTTCGAGTAACTTCACAACCACGTTTGCAACTAGGCCGACAGCCGCAATCCACAAACCGATTTGTGTGTATCTATAGCTGCGCTTTAGTTGTCGGTTATCATTGCGGATCTGAAACAGTTCGTGGGCCGCTTGAAACGACATGCCCTGATGCTCTTCGAGAAAGAAACAATCGCCCTTCCGATCTTGCAACAAGACTTCTTTGAGCTTGTCTTGCAGTGTCGAGTCAATTTCTGTGTTCCAAACGTTTTTGTAACACCTAGCCTTGTGATCCTCCTCAATCGCAAGACGAAAGTTTTTTCGTTCTTCCGTAGTCCATGAGAAGGAACGCTCTTCTCCGTTAGGCCAAATATGGTCTTTGGTCAGAAAGTGGCAATTTTGGCAACAGTGTTTCATGTGTATTCTTTCGAGATGTGTCTTTCTACGTCCGTTACTCGCAATTCTCCAGAAATGAGCTTCGGCAACAGCGCGTCTCGCTGAGCGGCAAGGGTGATGGTCTCTCTGCGGTAGCCAACAGTCCTGTCCAAGAGTACCGAAGCTTGCTGGTCAAACGCGCGAATGACTGGTGTCGATGGTATTATGGCTTCCAGGGCAAGAACGGCTCCTGCTGGTGCCCGTTGGTGACTTTTCGACGTGCCTGTTACGAGAGATTCAATCTGTTGGCGAAAGAACGGGGAGCGTGCAAAGCAATAGACGTAGCTCCGTTGGAACGGCTGTCGAGCCTGAAGCACCAAGAACTCGGTCGAACATATTGCCCTCTCATCAGATGCCACATCCACGAACCAGACGCGCTCAACCTCCGGATTAAGCTTTGATAACAAAATCACTTCCGGTGGCACACGAGATTTCTGACTTTTGATATCTTCGCCACATTCTATCTGTGGCCATTGGTTTTTATCGAAGGCCGGAATACTGAAGTGGTGGAAGACAGTATCTGGAGAAGCGAGTGGGTTTTCATTGTCTCGAATTTGATCAACTATATCACCAAAGCATCCAACCTCCCACCCTTCCGGTATCGGTCCCAATTCCGAATCCACGAGGCGGTCGGGAAATAGGTCGGCGAGGTGTTTTGGCAGACCGGGATCGCGACCTTCCATTTTGGCGCGGACGGGGTCGAAATCGACGAACCACGATTTGAACAGGGCGCGGACCATCTCTTCCAGTGTTTCGTTCATACGGCGGTTTAACTCGATCTTATCGTCCAGCGTGCCGAGGATGTGAGCGATGGCGCGTTGTTCAGGGAGAGGGGGTAGGTTTATCCATATATGCTCAAATGTTTCTCGAGTAATAGTGTCGAACACCGCTCCATGGGTAACTTGTTTGAAATCAACTATAGAATGCTTAATAAGATAATAGAGAAAATCGTTTGTTGTATATTCAGGTTTTGCATCTATTCCATAACATGACTGATTGAAAGCCATAGGCTTTGACAGTTGTGCTAAAGCACCAACTGTCCCTCGGGCGGAAATGATTAACTGACCTTCCTTCAGAATTTTGGCACTGCTTTTTATAAGTCCAAGTTCGGTAATGGATTCCTCTGTAGATTCCACATGACGATTGTCATTATTAAAATCTTTTACCGAAAGCCAAGGAATCAACCCACCCCAGTACTCAGTATGACTTCGTTTCGGTGTCCCACCACCAATCAAATGTACAGCATCGGAAAGTCTTAACAACTGCCAATCACCGGCCAGACACCGCTCATCTTCTTTCTCCACCAACACTACATATTCCCGCTCAATCTCTCGGTGAAAGCTCTCCGGCAGTCTCGCCCAATCATGTATCTGCACAATGATGGGAACGTTCGACTGCTCCAACGCCTCAATCAGATCAGCGAGTTGGCCGCTGGGTATCCGCTTCAAGTCCGGACCTCTCAGCACCAAATCCAGGTCACTGCCCTCGTGACTTCTACCGCTCACGCGGCTACCATAAGCCCACACCTCCACACCGGGCACATGCTCCCGCAACAGTGCCTCAATCTGATCCCGATAGCGGCGGGGCAGATCCAGACGATCAGGCATCGTGTCCTCCCCCAAATCCGAGCGTCTTCAAATTCGCATCTATCGCAGTATCCAGTCTCTTCGCCTCGGCCTGTTGCTCTTGCCATTGCGCGACCAGACGCTTCATCTTATCCCCAAAAGGTTCGCCATCATCCTCTTGCGGCTCGGCGCCCACATAGCGACCAGGCGTAAGAATATGGCTGTGTCGGCTAATTTCTTCCAGCGTGGCACCCTTGCAAAAGCCGGGAACATCGGCATAATCCACACCAGATCGCCAGGCGTGGTAAGTATCCGAGATACGGGCAATATCCTCCTCCGTCAATTCCCGTTGCGTACGATCCACCATATACCCCAGCTTCCGCGCATCAATAAACAGGACCTCACCCCTGCGGTCGCGGAACCTTCCATTATGCCGATCACGCGCCAGAAACCAGAGACACGCGGGAATCTGCGTCGATCTGAAAAGCTGCCCTGGCAACGCCACCATACAATCCACCAGATCCGCCTCAATCAAACTCTTGCGTATCTCGCCCTCGCCAGACTGGCTGGACGACATCGAGCCATTAGCCAGCACAAAACCCGCCGTACCAGTCGGCGAAAGATGATGCACAATATGTTGCACCCACGCAAAATTGGCATTCCGCACGGGCGGTACGCCATACTGCCAGCGCTGATCCTCGCGCAACCGATCACCGCCCCAATCCGAAACATTAAACGGAGGATTCGCCAGAACATAATCCGCCCGCATATCGGGATAGCGGTCATTGTGAAACGTATCCCCCTGCGCGATCTGCCCTTCAATCCCCCGAATCGCCAGATTCATCTTTGCCAAACGCCACGTCGTATAATTAGACTCCTGCCCATAAATAGAAATATCAGCCCGCGCATTGCCCCCATTGCCATTCCCGCTCTGATGCGCCTGAATAAACGCGATAGACTGCACGAACATACCGGAAGAACCACAACACGGATCATAAACCCGCCCGTTATAGGGTTCTAACATCTCCACCAGCAAATTCACCACACAGCGCGGCGTATAAAATTCGCCTCCCTTGCGTCCCTCAGCCAGAGCAAACTGACTCAAAAAATACTCATAAACCTGGCCCAGCATATCCCGAGAACGCGCCTCTGAATCGCCAATATTGATATTGCTGATCAAGTCAATAACCTGACCCAAACGGGTCTGATCCAACGCCTGCCGGGCATAATCCTTGGGCAGCACATCCTTCAATGCTTCATTATCGCGCTCAATAGCCACCATCGCATCATCCACCTTTTGTCCGATCGTCGGTTGCCTCGCAGCAGCCTGAAGAATCGCCCAGCGCGCCTCGGGAGGCACCCAAAAAATATTCTGAGCGCGGTACTCATCCGGATCCTCAGGGTCAGCACCCTCATCGCGCTCCAACTCCAACTGGGCGTGCGCCTCCTGAAAAGCATCGGAGATATACTTCAGAAAAATCAGACCGAGCACAACATGCTTGTACTCCGCTGCATCCATACTCCCGCGCAGTGCATCGGCCATCTGCCACAATTCCGCTTCGTAATTAGTGGATTTATCCTTATTCGTTTTAGTCATCCATTATTCCTTTTTGTCTGTTGAAATCATAGCAGTCAGCGGTCAGCTAAAACCTTCTGGATCGCGGCTTAAAGCATGCCACGATGACAATCAAAACCAACGGCAAAATCTCCTGGATCGCGGCTAAAACCATGCCGCGATGACTACCTGGTTGATAGGTCGTGACGAATGTCAACGTTTACTTGCCTACTGGATCGCGGCTTAAAGCATGCCACGATGACAATCAAAACCAACGGCAAAACCTCCTGGATCGCGGCTAAAACCATAGCCTGCCCCGTAGTGACTCTATACGGGGCCGCGATGACTACCTGGTTGATAGGTCGTGACGAATGTCAACGTTTACTTGCTTATTGTCATCCTCTACACCATTACTTGCCGGGGTTTCACGCGCTTAGCAATGCGCTCGCCCACATCAATCTCAGCTTGACGAAGCTCGTAGGTCTTCTGCAGGTTCAACCAGACCTGCGGCGTCATTCCAAAATAGCGTGCTAACCTGAGTGCGATATCAGCGGTTACACTCTGCTGACCATTGAGGATCGCAGTGACGCGGTCGAGCGACACATCGAGTGCTTTAGCCAGCACGTTAGCCGACAAGCCGAGTGTTTCGAGTTCCTCGCTCAATATCTCACCAGGATGCACAAGTCTCATACCGTTTTTTTCGTCCATGATCTTACTCCCTGTTAGTGATAGTCCGCGACCTCTACGTCAACAGGTAAATCTGATAATCAGGGCTCAAATGGCCGATACTCAACCAGTGCTGATCGACCTGCGATATGGATGATGCGCCCCCACACTTCGACACCATTAGCATCTATCAGCCGCAAGTCTTCACCAAAAGAAAAGTGAACAGGTTGGTGCTCACCCTGGTTGATGGTGATATTCGAGGCATAGAGATAGGTTCGGTCATGGGCACCGCGAATGGGATTGATTTGCCCTTTAAGCCCCGGAATAGTACCAGTTGCCTCGGGAAAAATCACCGAACCGCCATTGAGAAGAGGGTTGAGTTCCACAGCCAGCGCACCATCCGCCGGAACCCACCCACGTTCAAGGTGTGCGGCAAAGCCCCTGGCGGCGACGAACACAGTCATGGGCAGGTTCGTCGCGTACAAATCTACCGTCGCTTCTCCATTATCATCCGTCGTAGCTCGCTTCCATGTATGGTCCGGAAACAGCACCAGCAAATCGGCTCCAGTGACCGGACGACCATCGCTATGAACCGTCATCGCGACAGTGGCTGGCGTGGCATTCGTGTCTGCAGCGGGAAGCGTCAGAAAGAGGTCTGACTCATCGAGAAGCCAATATTGGGGGGCTTTTCCGCTCAACGCCTCGGTCTCGCGCAGGATAATGGGAACGCCATCGCCGCGACGCTCCATGAAAAATTGACGCTTTTCGGACCCGGGAATGTCACCAACGGGCATTCGTCCAAGCACAGATGTGATGGTTTCGTTACGCGTCGCTTGCCGAGCCGCCATGCTATCAATGGTGAGGTTATTCGCCAGCCCACCCGGCGAATTGATTTCTATGCGGTCTGCAAACATGGACACTCGAATTCGGCTGCCGCGAATCGAATAGTCCCGATGGGCGACAGCATTAACCATCGCCTCGAAAAGTGCTTCGGCACTGTACTGGGGCAGGTCCAGGCGGGCGGGTTTCTTGTAAGCACCGACGCGCATGTTGCGCATCGCGAAGGCCATTGCGTCCGCCACCTGCTGGTTGATCGGACCAGTGATGATCTGTGCATCCAATTGGCCGGATGCCCGGTCCTGCCCGCGGTAGTGCGTGGCTGTAATGCTGGCGTTGGGAAGCCACTGCTCTGGCGCGTGAGTACACAGGAGAATCCCCGCCACCGTGGCCCGTATTGCGCCGTTTTCATCCCTACCTAACAGCGCGAGTTTTTCCAGTGCCATTTCGGGATTGGCCCTGCCTTCCGCGCTCAACAACGGTTTCCAAAACGTTTCGTCCAGCGTGCGGAACCCGGTATCCGGCACGGGCTGCTCGTCGAACCAGCGAAACCTCGCTTGTCCCCGCCGCTGCGCCAGACGCAACCGCTCCTCGCTTGTCATCCTGCGCTTCGAACTGCCGACCCGATGATAGCTGCCACCGGGGCTATCGTACTGCGCCTGGCCCTGTGGTATTTCAACCAGCAGCAACGGACGTTCATCTACAATGCGTCGAAGGATGGTGGGACGGATTGGAGGCTTGATCACATCGGTGCAAATATCCACCAGAAGCCTCTCCAATTCATCCATCCGCTCGCGCGACAAACCTTGAACATCACCCCTATCAGTTATCCCACACAACAGTATCCCGCCATCCGTGTTAGCAAAAGCCGCGATCTCATCGGCCAGATCATCGCGTCGGGGGCTTGTGGGCCGATTCCCGGAAAACGCGATCTGCTTAAATTCCCATTGGCTGTCCTCGCCTAAGCGCAGTTGGCGTGCAATATCCTGGTCGCTATAGTTCATTGGACACCTCCAAAATCGACACTCGTTTTCGTCATCCTTTATTCCTTTTTATTTTCGGTTAGCTCCGCGGGGCGGTCAAAAACCTCTGGATCGCGGCTAAGCATGCCCCGTAGTGCTTTTATACGGGGACCATGCCGCGATGACGACCTGGTTGATAGGTCGTGACGAATGTCAACGTTTACTTGCTTATTGTCATCCCTCACCCCTCTTCACCTGCGGTTCCCTTGGGAGCAACACCTGTGGTTGCACAATACGGCGGCGTTGGGGTGTGAGGCGTTCCAGCAACTCTGGCGACGGCTGGTACCCGTGCCGGAAATTCCCCCACGAAGGCCCGTAGCGATACACCGCGATACGCCGCGTCCCCGCATTGACCCGCTTCGCCGACCCGTGTGAAATCCCATCCACAAAAACCAGCGCATCGCCCGCCTTCATAAACACCTCAATCGCACCCACCGTACCCTCCACAGACCTGTCCTTCCCCATCCTCTGCTCATCGTAATACGGATGCCTGAAATTCGACTTGTGACTCCCCGGAATCAACATCGTCCCGCCATCGCCCGGACCAATATCCGTCAGTGCCATCAGCACATTCACCTGCCCGCACATAAACCGCCCCCCGTGATACCGGAACTGATTCCTCGCAATCGGCGGAAACCCACCCGAATGCAACCCAATCGCCTCGCCCGGCTCGCGAAAATTGGCCAAACACTCATCGATAAACATAGGCCCGTGATGGTGATCAAACGTCCCCTCCGCACCGATAAAAAGTTTCACATGCTCAAACCACGACGGATGATCAATCAGATCCTCAAACGGCTCGCCCGCCTCATAAATCTGCTGATAATTGATCCCCGAAGTCACATCGCCATACGCATGTCCCTGAACATACCCGTACCACTCCCCCGGCTTCAGCGCGGGAATCTCATCCAAACAATCGTTCAACGCCTGAACCTCATCACCCGTCAGCGCCCCCTCCATAAGCAGGTATCCTCGCAAATCAAACAAATAAACATCGAGATCTGAAACCATTGTCACACTCCTTGTCAACATTTCTATTCATATCGCAAGTTATGATAAACTCTTACACGCTTAAAATCCATATCAATTTTTGGCAGTCAACAAAACCTTCCTGGATCGCGGCTTAAACATTGCCGCGATGACAACCAAAACCAACAGCAAAACCTTCCTGGATCGCGGCTTTAATCATGCCGCGATGACAACCAAAATCAACAGCAAAAACCTCTGGATCGCGGCTTAAACATTGCCGCGATGACGGGCGGGCACGGAAGACTATTCCGTAATGCCTTTATACGGAAACCCGCCCCTACGACGGGGTATGAAGGCGAGTAATGAACTGCTGATGAATCGTCGCAGTTTTACACCGCTCCGAGCATGACTGGCCGCCCCCCAGGCCAGTTCATACACCGCATCTTCCTTCACACTTCACACTTGCCACAATACCCATCTCATTATATACTTTGGAAATACCGTGAGGAATATCCAAACCATGGAACCACAAAACCAAAAAAACATGCGTGAACGCACGCCTGAATCCATACGCGGTGAAGAAACCGGGGAAGAACAGCTCATCGAGGCAGAAGAAGAATCGCAACCCCTGCTCGAGGAACGGCTCACCCTGCGGAAACCGCTCGGCATATTATTTGACCTGGGCGACACCCTCTTGACATACCTCAAATTCGACCCAGAAGCCGGGCATGCAGCCACACTTAACATCGCCAACAACCCATCGGGATACACAGTCGCAGACATTGACAACCACATAAAAAAACTCAACCGCGACCTCATACCCCGCAGGGAAAAAGCACAGGTAGAATTTCACCCCCACATCATCCAGCGCCACGTCTATGAAGCCCTGCACATCACCTTTGACCGCACCCCTGAAGAAGTCGAACGCGTATTCTGGCGTGCGGCAACATCCTGGCAGCCCGAACCGGGCATAGAATACGTCCTCGAAATATTGCGAAACAAAAACATACCAATGGGCATCGTCAGCAACGCCGCATTTTGCGGCAACACATTAATGTGGGAAATCGAACAACAGGGCATCGCGGACTACTTCCGCTTCCTCATGTCCAGCGCCGACTACTGGGTGCGCAAACCCCACCCCCTCATATTGGAAACAGCCGCCGCCAAACTCGGGATCAAACCCGTCGATATATGGTATGTGGGCAACTCGCCGCAATACGATATCGCAGCCGCGCACAACGCCGGCATGGGCGCCGTATGGTACAACCGTCTGGAAGACCCCCTCGATGGACCTGACCCCCATGTCGAAATCAAAAGCTGGCGCGAATTTTTAGAATTAGTTGAAGGCTTTTATTTAAAAATATAAATGCGAATAAAAAGCAACCACCGATGAACGCGGATGAACACAGAGTAAAAGTCAAAACCTTCTGGATTGCGGCTTTAAGCATGCCGCAATGACGGCTCTAAAACCCATGACTGCTGATAGCTGACCGCTTATAAAGGAGAGAAACACGATGTCCGATTTTTCAATCGCAGAAGCCGTACACAACGCATTTGAAAACCACGCCATAGTCGATATACACACCCATCTCTATCCCGCCTCCATGGGCGAACTCTACCTGGCCGGACCCGACGAACTCCTCACCTATCACTATCTCAAAGCCGAATGCTCGCGCATGTTGCCCGAAGGCGTCGCAGTTGACACATTTAACAACATGCCCACCACAGAACAAGCCGACATGATCTGGCAACAACTCTTTGTAGGCAACAGCTCGCCAATATCCGAAGCACAACTGGGCATCGTCACCGTCATGAACCGCCTGGGACTAAACCCCCGTGCAAAAAACCTGTCCGAATTTCGCGCATTCCACAAATCAAAAACACCCGAAGAATACACCGACATGGTCTTCGAAAATGCAGGCGTCGCCAGTGTCTATATGACCAACGATCCCCTCGACGCTACCGAAGGTCCCATGTGGCAACAGGGCATCGACATTGACTCGCGCTTCAAAGCAGTCCTGCGCCTGGACAGCGCGCTCATGAACTGGCCCGCGCCCGCCGACAAACTCCGCGCTATGGGATACAATGTAGAAGACTGCCTATCCGACAAAACCTTTGCGGAACTGCGTCGCTATCTCACCGACTGGGTCCAAAAAATGGACGCCCGATACATGGCCATATCGCTCCCCCCGGACTTTGCCTATCCATCTGAAGACAGCATAACACAAATGATGGGCAACGTCGTGTATCCCACAGCCCATGAACTACAGATCCCCTCGGCAATGATGATCGGCGTCACCCGGCAAGTCAACCCACTCCTCAAAGACGGTGGCGACAGCCTGGGCAAATGGGACATCGCCAACCTCGAACGCATCGCGCGCGACTGGCCCGACGTCAACTTCCTCATCACACTGCTCTCGCGCGAAAACCAGCACGAACTCTGTGTCACCGGACGCAAATTCCCCAACGTACACCCCTTTGGCTGCTGGTGGTTCTTGAACAACCCCAGCATCATCCGGGAAATAACAGCCGAACGCCTCGAACTCCTCGGCACCAGCTTTGTACCCCAGCACTCCGACGCCCGCATCCTGGACCAACTGCTCTACAAATGGACGCACTCCATCGGCGTCATAGCACCCGTCTTCATCGACAAATACGAATCGCTCTGCGCCGCGGGCTGGCCCCTCACCCCGGCGGACATCCAGCGCGACATCGCCACCATGTTTGGAGGCGGCAAATTACTGGACTAATCCCATGAACTGGCGTTATAACATCACAGCCATAACCATCGCCCTCTTCCTATTATTCGGAACGGGGTTGTGTACGCCGTATAAAATCTATATCTTTATGGGAGAAACCTGTCCGGTCTCGCGGCATTACACCTTAACCCTGAAAGAATTGCACACAGAATACGCATCTGAAAAACTCGAATTCATCGGCATATTCCCCAATCGACTCTCCACGCCAGCCACAATTGCCGCGTTCAAAGAAAAATACGCCTTGCCATTCACTTGCATCGGAGACTCCACCCACACATGGGTGAACCGATTGGGAGCAACGATCACGCCAGAAGTCGTCGTTGCCGACACATCGTACACCGCCATCTATCGGGGTCGCATTGACAACACCTTTGCGGATTTGGGCAAAAGACGCCGCATCGTCACCGCCCACGACCTCGCAGATGTACTGAAAACCCTCAGGAACGAAAAACCCCCGGCATTTCGCCAGACCCAGGCCATTGGCTGCATCATAACCTCATGGCAAAAAACAAAGGAATAAAGCCATGCGACCACTTACGCTCTCCATACTCGCGATCCTCCTCGCCTTTGATTCGCCACGCGCGGAAACCCCCACCTTTAGCAAAGACGTCTCGTCAATCATATACAACAACTGCACATCGTGCCATCGAGACGGTGAAATAGGGCCTATGCCCCTCACGAATTACAGCGAAATCGCGGCTTATGCAGACATGATCAAACACGTCACAGAAACCCAGTACATGCCCCCGTGGAAACCCGATTACAACTACAGCCAGCACATCGGCGCAAGAACACTCACCAAAACGGAAATCAACACCATCTCGAACTGGGTCAACGCCGGCTTCCCCCAGGGCGACATCGCCCTTGAAGCCTCCATACCGGAATTTCCAACAGGCTCTGTACTCGGCACACCCGACCTCGTACTCACCATGGCAGAACCCTTTACAATCCGCGGCAACAATGAGGACCAGTACCAGGTCTTCGTCATCCCAACCCACCTCACAGAAGACCGGGAAATCGAAGCCGTTGAATTTCGCCCCGGCAACAGCAGAATCGTTCACCACGCCCTCATCGGCGCAGACATCACGGGCACGGCCCGCCAAAGAGACCTCGAAACCCCGGAATACGGTTACGAATCCTTCGGTGCATTCGGCGCGCCAACCGCTGTTGTCCTCCCCGGATATACACCCGGTGCAAAACCCCCGATATATCCCAAAGGCGTTGGACACATATTGCCCAAAAACTCCGACTTACTGATCCAGGTACACTACGCACCCTGGCCACTCGCAGAATCCGATCAATCCAGCATCAACATATTCTTCAAAAAAGAACCCATCGAAAGAGAAGTCGGCTTTATCAGCTTTGCACCGCTCACCACGGACGGTAAAACACTGAGCAGAATATTCAGAGTCCTGCTCGGAGAGGAACGACACGGCGGCACCCCCGTAGAAAAAATTCAAATCGACAAACTCTTTGTCATCCCGAAAGATCAGATCACAACATTTCGCACAACACTCTTCATCAATCGGGATATCAGCCTCCTGTCCATCTACCCGCACATGCACCTGCTGGGCAAATCCTGGGAAGTCTATGCCACGGACCCACAGGGCAACCGCACCAACCTCATCCGTATCGAAGACTGGGATTTTAACTGGCAGGGCAATTACACCTTCACCCAATATCAAAAAATAGCTGCGGGATCCCAAATTCACGCCATTACCACCTACGACAACACCACAAACAACCCACTCAATCCCAACTATCCCCCCCGCAACTTGACCTGGGGCGAAAAAACCACCGATGAAATGCTCCTGCTGGTCATGGAATACATACCCTACCGACCAGGCGATGAAAACATCGCCCTCACCGTTGGCAGGGGCGGCGAAATAAGCATAGACTTCAATGGCAATGGACAAAAGGACTTTGCCGACTTCCTCTTATTCGTCCAGAACTTTGGCCTGAACCGGGGCGACACCAGCTATCAGCGTCACTTTGACCTCAACGGAGATGGACACATCAACTTTACCGACTTTATCATCTTCGCCAATCAATATGCGGCATAAAAAAAAGTAGGGGCGAAAAATTTTTCGCCCCTACACGGCGGGCAACCACGAGGGTTGCCCCCACAACAATGGGCGAGGCATGCCTCGCCCCTACGGTTGTTCACACTTCACACTTCCCTAATCCGCAGCCTGTTGTTCCCGCGTATTCTCCAGCCGAACCACACCGTCATCTTCGACCACCAGAAACATCTCATCGTTTGGCGGCGCAGAACACGGGCCGTACATCACCGCACGCTCCTCCATCGTCATCCCATCAACAATCTCGCCATCCCAAAAAACTTCGGGATGACAAACCGCATTCGACAGATCCTGTCGTATAGCTGTACGGGAAGCGTACTTAAAAAGAATAGACCGACGATCGTGATCATTTTGCCACGGATGCGTCCCGTGAGTTTGCGCCCCATCCATAAAAAACAGCACATCACCGGCACGAATCCCCGGATTGGCAACCGCACCCATATCCTCATCGCAATTGCGAACCCCAATCGGCATCCGAAATTTCGACTTATGTGACCCGGGCACCGAAGCAAACCCCCCTTTGCCCTCTGGACAATCCGTCAAATTCCACGTCACAGTAACCCCGCCGCAATACATCTCGCCATTCTGGTGATGATAAGCCACGTACTCCCGATGCGGCTCCCCCGCGCCGTGCAGGACCAGACCCGCCGTACCCTTCACCGCATTATTAAACTGGGGACCGTGATCCAGCCTGAAACCCTTCCCACACATCACATTCAAATACTTCACAATAACCGGATGAGCCAACAAGTCGCGAACAGGCTCACAGTATGGCCTGGGCAACTCCAGTAAATTCGTCCCGTGTACCCAGCGCGAACCAGTCCCCCGCAAAAAAGTAGAATCTGCTGCCCCGTGATTATCCTCGCTCTGGTGAACAATACCCGTGCCAATAACATAATCCAACACATTGTTCACCCCATCCAATTCTTCCTGCGACAGAACATCGCGCACCACCAGATGCCCCGTCACATCCCAATAATATCGTTCTTTGGCATCCATTATTTGCTCCCTGTAAGCGGGCGAAAGGTTTTTCGCCCCTACACATCTGCGTCATCTGCGGACTCACTTCACAACCCGCGTTGTTTCGCCATCGGACTCCAGCAGGGGCAGCCGACCGCTGTGATGGACGCCGGGACCGTACAAAACCGCTTGTTGTTCTGCCGTCAACTCACTGACCCAATCCCCATAGCGTTCCTGGGGCGTAAAATACTTGCCCACAGCGCGCGCCGCTGCGCGAGAAGCATATTTATAAAGCACAGAACGACGCTCGCCCTCGCCGCGCCACGGCAGCGTACCATGCGTCATCGTCTCCGCAAAAAAGAGCACATCACCCGCTTGCATCACGGGTTGATAGACCAGCCCCATATCGTCCTCTACAGAACGCACCTCAGCGGGGGTTGGCTCAGCCGTCTTATGACTCCCCGGCACACAGGCAAAACCACCATCGCCATCATTGACATCTGTCAATTGCCACGCCACAGTAATACCGCGACAGAAAATCTTCCCATTCTGCTGGTGATACCACACCGACTGGCTAAACGGTTCGCCGCCACCGTGCAATTGGTGGCCCTCTGCGCCTTTGAGCGCGCTAATCAACAGCGGCCCGTGGTCCAGGCGAAAACCCTTGCCGCTAAACTCATTCAAACGGCTCACCACAACCGGATGAACGAGCAATTTCCGAAACGGCTCGCGATAGGGTTCGGGCCAACCCAACATACCCGTAAGCTCGCGCCGGCCCTCTTTGCCCGTAAGCGCGGACGAACCCCGCGCCAGACCGCCATCTTCAATAGACCGCGTCCTGATTTCATCCCCATAGTGATCAATCGCATCATTACAAGTTTTAACCTCATCCGCAGACAGAGCACCCCGCACGACCAGATAACCGCGCAGGTCAAAAAAGTACTTCTCCTCTTCGCTCACTGTATAAAGATTGTTGCCCATGGTGAAACTCTCCTATTGATATCCCTCTATCCGCACGCTTCCATCCTCACAGACCTCCAGAGATGGCACGCGGCCTTTGTGATTGGAATAAGGACCATACATAACCGACAATTGCTCGGGCGTCATATCCTCGACAATTTCTCGATCCCAATAAATCTCCGGCGGCGACACCTCCTGAGAAGGACCGCCCCGCGCACATGTGCGACCCGTGTATTTGAACAAAATGGACCGCCGCGTCGTATCCAATTTCCACGGCGTTGCGCCGTGTGATTGCGCGCTATCCATAAAAAAGATGACATCGCCAGCCTCCACCACGGGCTGCTTGATCAAATCCATGTCATCGTCTCCTGTATGCACACCTTTTGGCATCGGAAACATCGCCTTGTGACTGGATGGCACACAGGCAAACCCACCCATCCCCTCTTTGCAATCGTGCAATTGCCACGCCACAGTCACACCGCCAACCCACGTCTTGCCATTTTGATGGTGATACGCGACATGCGGCCGATGCGGATCGCCATTTCCGTGCATCGTATGACCTGCCGTACCCTTATTACTCACAATAAACATCGGACCGTGGTCGAGCCGAAACCCCTTATCGCACATCACATTGAGATACTTCACCAGCACAGGATGTGCCAGCATCTCCCGGAAAGGTTCACAATCCGGTTTTGGAAATTCGAGAATACCGGGCAACATAGGACGCCCTGTACCGGCAAAAGCAACCGACTCCCTCGCCGTTGAACCGCCGACCTGAACCCGGTCCCAGTAGCGATCCACAATATCATTCGCCCGCGCAACTTCCTCTTCTGACAACACGCCTTTCACGACGAGGTATCCCGTCAAATCCCAGAAATATCGCTCGCGCGCATTCATAAGACTTCTCCTTTTGAGACAGGTTAATATTTTTTAACATGAGTATGAATGAACCTAAAATTTCCAAAAGTCAATTTTTTTCGACAGAGCACAGGGAGAGAATTACGGCACAGGAGATACATTCTATTTTAAACTGAACTTTGAAACCAAATTTTATTCAAAGAAATCCTTGATGGTGTACAGAATTGTGCATACATTTTGGGTAATTATGTGGTATAATTTTGTGAAAGGAGATAGATATGGCAACCACAACCGTGAGAATTGACGAAGCAACTCGGGACAAACTCAGAATCATTGCGAACAGCGAAAACGAGCCTATACACGTTATTCTGGAGCGTGCAATTGAAGATTATCGCCGCAAGCGTTTCTTGGAAGATGCGAATCGTGCTTACAACGCGCTCCGTCAGAATCAAAAGGCCTGGGCAGAAGAATTAGAAGAGCGTGCAGTATGGGATGCAACACTTTCAGACAACCTTGAGGATGAGTAAACATCTACACCATGAGAAATTAAGAATGCCAGAAATATTAAGAGGAGAAATTTGGTTGGTTGACTTGAATCCAACCCGAGGCCATGAACAAGCAGGTACACGTCCTTGTTTAATTGTATCAGTAGATATTTTTAACCAGGGACCAGCAGGTCTGGTTGTCGTTCTTCCACTCACGACTCAAAATAAAAGAATTCCCTTCCATGTGGAAGTATCTCCACCAGAAGGTGGAATAAAAACACTGAGTTTTATCAAGTGCGAAGACATCCGAGCCGTTAGCACAGGACGGCTAAAAAATAGATGGGGTGCGGTTTCCGTAGAAACTCTAACAGCTATTGAGGATCGACTACGCATTTTGCTCAATATCTAAATTCATCATTTTTGGGTCAAAACAAATCCATCTGCACAGGCTCCTCACTGTCTCAAAAAATCTTTCTGCACAACATCGGGCGCAAACAACTCGCCCACCCACGCTTTATTGCCCCAAACTGGACAGCCCAAAAAATATTGATCAATGCTCATAACAGATCCAAATCGGATTATTGACTCTTACGTGATGTGTGACTTCAAAACCGCCATATAGTAATACCGATAAACAGATATAAGAAAGTCAAAACCACTGGATTACTGGCGTTGTGCTTGCGCGTGGCGGCTAACACCCTGCCGCAATGACGGCTCTAAAATCCTTGTTTTTCTGACTGCTGAGCACTGATTGCTTGTTTTTTTGACCATTATTTCAAAGTCACACATGACGTTATACTCATTCAAAACCAACAGGCACTTTCTACCGTATAGCTCCTACCCATAACCCCACAACACACGGCTGATCCTTATCCTCGAACGGATTGATCAAATCGGTATTAAACCCGCCCCAATCACTCACTTTTTTCATCTCTCCACTACTCCGTTCACCCGTCAAAATCGCCATCCAATCCACCGCTATTGGCGTCTCCTCCCCCACATCGGACAAATCGATATATGTATCGCCGCCCTCGGGCAAATACACCAGATATGCATCCCCTGCCAGCGCCAGACAAAGACCCCGCTCCACATATTCATTATCCCCAACCATCTGATTAAACGGTAGCTCCTCCAAAAAATCGCGCAACTCTCGATACCTCATCCAGCTCTCTGGCACCGGCTCAAACTTGATCAAATCCCACGACGTATTATCGTAATAATAACACGGATACGCGCCTGCCGCGTAAATAGCCCACGTCCACTTTAAAATATCATCCCATTCGGCAGTCGTGCGCCCGCGATAGGTCTTGAGCTGTTCCTCGGCAAGCTCATACCCATATTCCACATTGACATACGGCGTACCCGAATTCCGCATCCTGCGAATCGCCTCCCGATTATAGCGCGCAGCATCGGACAAATGCACCTGATCCGTCACAAAATCCGACTTGCGATCCGGTTCAGCCAGCGTACCCGCGTTTCGGATCTCAACATCGTGCACCGTCAGCAAATGCCCATAAGCATCCGCCCCGCGAATAATATCCATACGATCCAGAACATAATCGTGATCGCCCATCTCGCGATACAGATTCTTGCTCTCCTTGCCCACATCCCAGATCACATTGCCAAAAGCCTGGTACCGCGCAACCGCATAGCGCCAGAACCGATCATCTGCTTCTGTCTCGCGCGCCGGCCAATTCACCTGCTTATTTTGCACCTGCAACATCAGATGAACCACAATCCCCTTCCCGTGAAAATAGCGCATCAACCGGTCAAAATCCCGAAAAAAATCGATATTCATCCGCTCGTGATCCGGTGCATCATTCGTGCCCTCAAACAAATACATCTCCGGCGGCCCAAAAAGGTACTCGGGCAACACAGGACGCGTATCGTCATTCGGTCGCGAACCAAAACCCGTGTGAGCGTACAAATTCATAACAAAACAATTGAACCCCCGACTCGCAACCAGATCGACATGCCGATAACACCGCGCCGCATCAGCCTGGTGATAGCTGAACAACCAATCGCACTCAAAACCCAAATATAAAAATGGCGTACCATCAGACCAGGCAAATCGCTGCGGATATTTCGGATCAATACCCAGCAGACCATGCACATCTCTGTTCTCATTTGCCACACACTGCACGCGCCACTCAGCACCATCCAGACCCGAATGCTCGGACTTCGAACACCCCGTCCAAACACCTTCTATACCCGGGCTAAAACGCACAACCCACTTATCCCCATCAAAAAAACCGGGCAGATTTTCAATCACCCCGCCCAGTTCGTGTGTAAAAGTTGCCGTCACTTCCACCGCAAACGGATTTTTATCACCCACATCCGCGCTCAATTCAAAATCGCACACCGCATATTGCTGCACTTCTACCATTGGCTAAATTCCTTTGGTTATTTATCAGCTTTCAGCCCCCACCCATCCACAACCCACTGGATTACTGGCGTTGTGCTTGCGCGTGGCGGCTAAAACCATGCCGCAATGACGGCTCTACAACGCTTGTTTCAATGACCGCTGACTGCTGATAGCTTGTTTTGCATTATTTATATGACTTAATTACATAATACAACAGCACACCCAGCACAATAACCACAACACCGACCCAGATCAGTGCCCAAAATTGAACATCCATCCGGAAAACCTCCGCCTGCTATTCTCCATCCTCAATCGACACATCCCGTACATCATCTGTCCAATCGACCCAGATATCATCCCCCGGGGGTTCTTCCTGAAGCTGGGGCATATTGTTCAGCTTGAAATCGTACAACACCGCCTTTCGAATCTGCCGCGAAAAATTTTGCGACGCCATATGCCCGATACGGTGATGCCAGAAAACAATATCGCCGGGTTCGCCATGCGTCTGATATGAATTCTCGTCACAAGATTGAAACTGCTCTCTATGCTTCTCCATCCGGGGCAATGGCTCCCTGAGATAGCGCGTCTGGTAATCGAAAAAAAACGTGCGATGGCTTTTGGGCCACACCGTAAAACCGCCGCCATCTTCGGGAACGTGATCGATATAACCCACCACGGCAAAATTGAACGCATGGGCATCCACATGCAAATGCCGCGGTTGGCGCTCCACATCGCCGTAAGGCAACGTACAATAAATACCGCGCACACCACCGGGTTCGGGAAAATTGCCCTTACCCAGCATCTGCTCCGCAGCACCCCACACAACCGGATTCTTTGCCAACAACTCAATCATCCAGGGCTCTCTGCCCACCTTGCGGTATTGCCAGCGATAACCGCGCTTGTAATTGCTGCTATCCATTGATTCCTCTTCCGGCTTAATAGGACCGACCCACGAATCCGGATCGTCTTTCTTCAGACTCGGCGGCGGATCGTCCCACAGGCGTTCTCGCGCACGCGCGCACAACTCCGGATCCAGAGCACCCTTCTTCACCAGATAGCCCTCGCGTTTGAAAAACCGGATCTCGTCTTCCGTAAGCGCAGACATGACTCTCTCCTTTTTTTATGCGATTGATACTGTCTCAATCCAATTATAGGCACTTACCTATCGTGAAAAAAGTATAAAGTGACCTGATACAACAAAAAACCCGATCTTAAACTGAGACCAGGGAGAAATTTCATACTTATGCTGTATATACTATGGGTATGCCTTTGTGATTCCAGCGTCCGCCGTATCGTCGTGACCCTTCACCCTTAAAAGCTGAAGTTATGTGATGTGCCTGCACAATTCGCCAGGCTGTCAGCATCATGAAAATACCCCATACTCAATTCGTCCCAGAAGGTCTTCAACTTCTCGAGCACCTGGTTCTGTATCTGCATAATCCAGTGGAGAAACGCAACCAAGAGCAGTTAATGGCGTTGCAAACCATTGACGAGCAACTTCCTGTCCTCCCAGAACCTCTACAGCCCGATCATACAGCATACCAATACGCAGCAATCGTTCCGATTCATCGATATGCAACCGTCCCTCTTTTTTTCGAAGTACCAGTGTCTGTACCGCAATTTTAGTCACAGAAGCCAGAGCTTGTTCGGAAATCCCCATAGCATTTTTTAATGCGTCAAATGTCGCTACTGGCAATCCTTTTTTTATTGCTGCAATCATTTCAGATCGATTTTGAAAACGCCACCCCGCCGGTGTCGCATAAGTTGTGGTCTGCCCTTCTGCGATAACCGAAGCACCATCTGCTGTTCGAAATCCCGTTGATGTCCATCTCCAGACTTTCAATTTTTGAGTTTTCATATATCCACCTTTGTCTTATGTCTGTGAAGTACCCATCCTAACCCGAAAAATTCATAAAAAAGGTAGTTTCCCTATTCAAGTTATTGTATTATATTAGGTTACACTCATAACCATTGAACAATAAACTTGGGAGAAACTACCGTGAGCACACAAGATAATCATTGCAAGGTTCCTTTGGCAAGCATTTTCGGAAAACGTCTCGACCTCGCCTTTGATGGCGGCATACTCACCAGCGATAGCGGTGTCTTATTGCTGAGAGAAGTTGAGGCCAAAACGGGCATTTTATCACGTTTGAGTCGCGCGATTAAAGACCATCGGCATCAAAGTTATGTGGCGCATAGTGTGGCAGAGTTGATCAAACAGCGCGTGTTTCAAATACCCGACTCTTAGCCCTTTCAAAGCCTGTAATGGATCAGGCCAAAAGCCTTTATGCACAAACCAACAAGCCCGTGCGACTTTTTACCTCATTTTATTACCAAGCTCAGACTTGGACCTGTGCCAGACGCATCATCTGCAAAGCTGAAATCACCACCCGAGGCCAAAACACACGCTTTGTCGTGACCAACCTTGAAAGTTCAAGGGCCTCCTTTATCTACCAAAACATCTATTGTGCGCGCGGACAGATGGAAAACTTCATTAAAAATCACAAAACCTTTCTCCACTCAGACCGTACGTCCTGTCATACTTTTACTGCCAATCAGTTCCGCCTCTTCCTCCATACAAAGAGCAGGCAAGGGAGCCGTCTGGACTTTTGGACACCCTCTGCACAGGTCAGGGGACGATGCTGGCCTGCCTGAACCCTATGAAGACGCCTATGAGGACTGACAAGACAGAAAGCACACTAATTTTGATGCTTGGAACCGATGCCGCCTGCCAAACACACCCAACAATTACTGTTCATGAATTAGTCGGGCTAAATACAATATGAATAATTTTATGCAAAAATACATTTACTGGCAAGATGATCTCATGTTCCTCGGATATCTTGAAGATTATCTCGATTACTGGACGAGGCAAAACCATAGAAGAACTGTGGGAGAAAATCTGATCGATATATACAAAGACCTTACAGGTGGTACTATTCCCTCTTATTCAGATCAACAGTAACCTGTCCATCATTTTCATCCACGATTACATTGGTGAATTGGGCGGTCAGGCCAGAGCCAGAAATATTCACTCCTCCTCCCTCTGATACGACGCCGTAATCTCGTGATCTATACCCCCGCGAATATTGAAACGGCTGATCACCTCCATCTCGACCGGATCGCACAGCGCCACCAGATCGTTCAAAATCTGATTCGTCACAGGCTCCATATAAATCCCCTGATCTCGGAACGACCAGAAATAGTGCTTCAGCGACCGCAACTCCACGCATCGCGGACCCGGAACATACCAGATCACAATCGTCGCAAAATCCGGCTGCCCCGTCTTGGGACACAGCGACGTAAACTCTGGAAACGTAAACTCAATCGTATAACGCCGCTCTGGATTCGGATTATCAAACGCCTCTAATATGGAACTCATACCTCATCCTCGCGTTCGTAATTCATATTGCCGTTTGAAACGGTAGGGGCGAAAGATTTTTCGCCCCTACACCCTGCATACTTCATACGTCACAGACACACACGTCACAATACCACCTCGCACTGTAAAATCACCCGTCACATCTAACGACAGAGGATCGCAGGCCGCTACAAAATCATCCACAATTTTATTAACCACACCCTCGTAATACACCTTCTCATCCCGAAACGACCCCAAATACCGCTTCAACGACATCTGCTCCACACACACCTTTCCCGGCACATAAGAAATCGAAATCGCGGCAAAAATCGGCTGCCCCGTCACCGCGTACAGCGCCGTAAACTCCGACGTCTCAAATTCAATCGTATAATCCCGCTCGCGCTCGGGATTGTCAACGCACACCAACATAAAATCACTCAAACGGCACCGTACGGGCGAAAGATTTTTCGCCCCTACTCGCGCCCATCGGATCGGGACTCGTGGGCCGAATCGGCATCTCCTCATAAGACTGATAAGCCACATCCAGATGCGGCGTCTCAACCCGCCTGTACCCCTCATACCGCGAATCTATCAACGCCTCCAGCGCACCTGAAATCAGCAACGTGCGCTCAACCGGATACTGCGGTCGCCCCGTCAAAAACATCTGCTGAATATTCAAACTCAAATAACTAAAATGCGCATGCGGATTATCCGGCAAAAAAACGCGCATATTATCGACCTCACCATTGCGCCGAGCAGCAAAACCCCACCCCCGCGTGTACCCATTCAACATAAACGTCGCCGCCGTCAACCCATCTGCATACTCCAGCAAAAAAACAGCCGGATTCTCACAATGCTCGCGCACATCGCCATCTTCTTTCGCCTCAATATGCGCCACCGCCGCCGCGTACAAATCGCGATCCCACGCATCCGACGCCCAGACATCATCCCCCTCCAAACACTGCACCGCCACAATCCCCGTCTCCCCCCCTGTGCGGCGCTCAACCATACACTGCAGCGTCTCCAGCGCGTGAAAACCATAAGAATCAAGCCCACCAAAAGCCACCGACATCGCCGTCTCAATCTCCGTATCCAAATCATACTCAAGCCACGGCTTGCGCCATGCAAGCGGCAGAGACGACCCCGCCATAAACGGCACCTCCAGCTCCCGCGCGCGATCGCACATCCACTTTGCATCGTGCCAATTATACGAAAGATGCTTATCGCTAAACACCGGCACAGACCGACCCGACGACGCGAACACCCCGCAAATCTGCTCAAAAAAATACTTCCGCGGATACATATGTTGCTCCTTCTCATTCCACGGATAATCGCCGTGCTCGCCAATCAGCAACACCCCATCCACCGCCAGCTCATCACCACCCAAAGTCAACGCCTGATTAATACTCCCATACATCGGCACACCGTATTCCTCTGCAATCGCGCACCCGATATCATCTCTGAAATGCACCTGATCCAGATACATCGACACCACATCCACCTCTGGCGAAAGCAACCCGTCATCGGTTGGAAACCCCTTCAAAAACTTCGTCACAATCACATCCGCATGTGACCGCGGAAAATACGACGTAATCACCGCTGCTATCTTCTTTCGATCAGCCATGGCTTTCTCCTCCAATTGCGTAATATTCCGTTGTAGTCGTAAATTATACAACATTTCGAGCAAAACCAATACTGTTTCTTAGAAGCTGTTTTAAAATTAATACCTGATGTTACGCATGTCCGGCGTTTTGTCATGCTGAGCGTAGCCGAAGCATCTTTTCCACCTGAGTTGGTAAGAGATGAACTGGCCTGAGGATGGTGTACAACGAGCCGCTTTTCAGGCTCGTTCACCGGCCAGTTGTACCCCGCTCCTTCGACTCCGCTGCGCGGAGTTTATCTTGAGCGAAGCCGAAAGGCTCAGAATGACAGGGCAATAGCGCATCGCCGAGAAGGGGCAAAATGAGTTTTAAAACAGTCTCTTAGGTAAGACGACCACCCAACCCCCTCCCTGGATTACTGGCGTTGTGCCTGCGGCGTGGCGGCTTACAGCATGCCGCAATGACGGGCGAGGCATGCCTCGCCCCTACAATGGACTACTGACCGCTGACTGCTAAATATTCTTAATCATTTACCCAAAATTTGGTATCTTAAAGCGTCCAAAACGCACTTTAACCCTTACCAGGAGGAATCTCTTGACCGAAGTCAAAGCCACCAACATCGTCTGGCACGAAGGCCATGTCACGCGCAAACAGCGCGAAGACCTGCTCGAACAAAAAGGCGCACTCATCTGGCTCACCGGACTGCCCAGCTCCGGCAAAAGCACCATAGCATTCACCGTAGAACACGCCCTGATCGAACGCGGACGCATGGCCTACGTCCTCGACGGCGACAACATCCGCCACGGCCTCAACAAAAACCTCGGCTTCTCAGCCGAAGACCGCGCAGAAAACATCCGCCGCATCGGCGAAGTCGGCAAACTCTTTGCCGACGCTGGCATCATCACCCTGTCCAGCTTTGTAAGCCCCTATCGCACCGACCGCGACGGCGTACGCGAACTAATGGAAGACACAGACTTCATCGAAGTATTCATCAACACCCCGCTCGACGTATGCGAAGAACGCGACCCAAAGGGCATGTACAAAAAAGCGCGCACAGGTGAAATACCCAACTTCACGGGCATCTCCGACCCATATCAACCGCCCGAAAATCCCGAACTCGTCATACACACCGTTGACAGCACCCCACAAGAGGCCACATTGCAAATCATCTCTCTACTCGAAACGCGCGGAAACATATAGACATGCCCATCATCGACCTCACCATGCCCATTGCCGATCACTTCCGCTGGCCCGTTGAGCGCAGCCTCAAAAGCAGTTTTGAAACAGGCGACATGGCGCAAGTGACCCACATGGGATGGGCTGTTCACGGATTCACGCACGTCGATGCACCTCGTCACATGTTCCCGCAAGGACCCACCACCAGCGACACCGAACTGGACCAAATCGTGGGACAGGCCGCAGTTGTCGATCTCTCGGGCATCGCGCCGGAAACGCCGATCACCGAAGAACAAATTCGCGCTGCCGGACAGCACATACAGTCCGGAGACATCGTCGTCATGAAAACGCGGTGGGACGAAGTAGAATCGCATCAAACCCCCGAATTCTGGACCCGCGCCCCCTACATGTCGCGCGCTGCCGCAAAATGGCTACGCGCGCAAAACATCCGCGCCATCGCATTTGACTTTCCGCAGGACTATCCCATACGCCAGTTGCTCAATAACCAAAGAGCACCCCTCGCCGAATTTGTAACCCACGACATCCTCTTGCGCGAAGGCATTATACTCATCGAATACATCTGCAACACAGGCATGATAGCAACGGACCGCGTATCCTTCTTCGCCCTACCCTTAAAAATCCCCGAAGCCGACGGCGCACCGGCTCGCGTCATCGCGATTCAATAACCCCTGGAAAATCACCATGATCTATCACCAGCTCTTCGCCCAAATTGACCGCACCGTACGCGTTGGCGTCATAGGCACCGGACACTACGCCACAGCCCTCATCACACAATCGCGCGTCGTCAATCAACTCCACGTACCCGTCGTCTGCGACACAAACCCGGACGCAGCCCAAAATGCATATCATCACGCCGGCCTGGACACCGACAAAACCATCTTATGCGACACCACCGCACAGGCTGCCGAAGCCATAGAACAGGGCAAATATGTCATACTCACCGACGCCATGCAAATGATGGACCTGCCGCTCGACGTCATAGTCGAATCCACAGGCGTTCCGAGTGCAGGCGCGAAACACGGCATAGAAGCCATCCGACACGGCAAACACGTCGCCATGGTATCCAAAGAAACCGACGTCACCGTCGGACCCATCCTCAAACACCTCGCAGACAAAGCCGGACTCGTCTATACCGCAGTTGACGGCGACCAGCACGGCCTGCTCATGGGCCTCGTGCAATGGGCGCGCGGCCTGGGCCTCGAAGTACTCTGCGGAGGCAAATCACTGGACTCCGACCGCGTTTACGACCCACAGACCAACGCCATCGTCTGGTCCAAAGGCAAAATCCAGATCCCCGACGAACGGATATTCTCTGCCCAAAATCCCTCGGCCTACATCGCACAGCGCCGCCAGATCATGGGCGAACTCGGCGCCAGTGCCGGTTACGACATCACCGAACTCACCATCGCCGCCAATGCCACCGGCCTCATACCCGACACAGACACCCTGCACACACCCGTAGTCCGCACCGTTGAAATACCCGAAGTCCTCGCACCCAGAGAAGACGGCGGCATCTTATCCCACCGCGGCGTCATCGACTGCGTCTCCTGCCTGCGCCAGGCAAACGAACCCGGCCTCGGCGGCGGCGTCTTCATCGTCGTCGCCTGTGAAAACGCCTACTCCCGCCACATCCTCACCACCAAAGGACTCATCCCCAACAAAAAAGGCACCACAGCCCTCATCTACCGCCCCTATCACCTCTGCGGCGTTGAAACACCCATCACAACACTCGTCGCAGGCCTCTTAAACCTGCCCACGGGCACCACCGACTACCGCCCATCCTTCGACGTTGTAGGCCGCGCAAAAGAACACCTCAAAGCCGGCGACCAGATCGGCACCGACCACAGCAGAAATATCGAATACCTCATGCGCCCCGCGCTACCTGTCGCGCCCGACAACCCCCTGCCCTTTCACATGGCCAACGGCAATACATTGAGTCGGGATGTCCCCATCGGCGCATTCATCACCGCAAGCGCGATACAACCCAAAAACAACGACCCTCTCTGGACGCTTCGCAAAGAACAGGACGCGCATTTTTTATAAAACAAGCGGTCAGTAGTCAGTAGAAAAACCTTGAATTTTTCATATAAATATGGTAAATTTACCATAAATTGAGGTAAAAAATGAGTGAAACAATCAAATTCGAGCAAAGTTCTGACAACGTGTTTCGGGACATCGGTTTCTCAGACGTAGAGGCTGAACGTGAATTATTGAAAGCAGATCTCGCATTTGAAATTTACAGCATTCTTGAAGAGCGGAAATTGACACAGACAAAAGCGGGAGAAATTCTTGGGATCAATCAGTCCGATGTATCCCGGCTAAAGAACGGCGATTTTAGTCGTTTTAGTGTGGAGAGACTGTTTGCGATTCTGAATCGACTGAACCGCAACATCGAGATTCGCATTACGCCTTCAGAAGATAGGAGCGGCCATCAGCGGGTCGTGGCTGTTTAGCGACATCGCCTTTGCGCCGGTCAGTCGTTTCCAGCGTCGATTTCCGCACCGGGCTTCTGCAGCAGCGCCCCCTTTCCGCCGGCGCGAATGAACGGCAGACCGTGCCGGTCGATGAACTCGCGACAGGCCTGGAGAGCGCCGTCGCACCAGGCGGGCTCCACACAGTCATCCAGAACGATGCCTCCGCCGGGAACGATCAGGGGCCAGAGGGCTTTCAGCGTCATCGCCGTGGGCATGTAGAGGTCGACATCGAGGAAGACCGCGCCGATGGGGCCGATTTCCTTCCAGTCCACCTTCGAGCAGTCGCCCTTGATGATGCGGTAGTTGGTATAGCCAAGACGAGCAAGGCTGTAGTTGAAGATCCTGGCGCTGCCGTAGGAGTAATCAGAGATCTCGACGGCGCGCTTCTGTCGGTTCGCCACCTCGTAGTCAATGCTCTCCTGGGTGAAGCCCTTGAAGGTGTCGACCAGCACGAGGGGGCGCGGATCGCCGGTGGTCCTCAGGTGCTCCAGAAGAAAGACAGACGTGTCTCCCCGCGCGACGCCGATCTCCACGATGGCTCCGCCGGTGCCGCGGGTAGCGTCAATCAGCCCGACCATGGTGGAGAGCTCGCCCGGATCGACCCAATAGCGGTATTCGGGGAGCATCGCGTTGCGGAGCACCGGCAGCCGGTAGACGATGTGCTTGATCATGGTCATGAGCCTGCGCGCCCGCCGGTTCAGGACGTACACCAATGACCTGGATGCGCCGACACCGGGGCTCCGTGGTATGCGTGGTGCAGTCGGGGTTGGGGAGGACGGCATGGTTTCAATCCTTGTTTAGACACAAAATGGCGAAAGCTATTCATGCTTCAGCTTTGGGAGTACGTCAACCGATCTATTCACCAAATCTCATCCAGATCCAGTTCAAAACCGCGCAAAACAGGATCTCCAGAAATGCGCGAGGGCTTCTCCAATTCTTCTATGGACAATCCAGAGCGATACACATAAACGCGCTGTGTATAGGGATCAATCAACCAACCCAAACCAAGGCCATTATCGAGATACTCCTGCATCTTTTCCTGCAATGGCCTCAACGGATCGCTTTCCGAACGCAATTCAATAACAAAATCGGGACATAATGGGATAAACTTGCGTCGGTCTTCCAGAGACAAAGCATTGAGCCGCGTATGTTCAACCCATGCGGCATCGGGCGACCGCACTGCCCCATTGGGCAACCGAAACCCACCTGACGAATCAAAACTCGCACCCGTACCATTCCTTTTTACCCAAATTCGCAGTTGCATAGTAATCTCTGCATTGCGCTCGCTCGTCTCACCGCCCGCTGGTGGCATAATAATCACATCCCCCTGAGCATTGCGCTCAATGCAAACATCGCGATTGAGCCGACAGAACGCGTAAAAATCCTCATCGTTCACCTCGATCACCGGCTGAAAATGCAAGACAGTTTCCATATCCGAGATCTCCATTAATCATCCTTCAAAAAATTCCGCAACACCGTGTGCAAAATCCCCCCATTGCGATAATAATCGATCTCCACTGGCGTATCGATACGCACCGTTGCAGAAAACGACCTCACATTCCCATCCTCATCCGTCGCCGTCACCGTCACATCTTGCAAAGGCTGCAAATCATCGCTCAGCCCGGTAATATCGTACACCTCCCGCCCCGTAAGCCCCAGCGACTCGGCATTCTCACCCGCCACAAACTCCAGCGGCAACACCCCCATACCCACCAGATTGCTGCGGTGAATGCGTTCAAAACTCTCCACAAGCACCGCGCGCACGCCCAAAAGTAACGGACCTTTTGCCGCCCAATCGCGCGACGACCCCGAACCGTACTCCGCCCCCGCAATCACAATCGACGGCACACCCTCATCCACATACCGCATCGCCGCATCGTAAATACTCATCTGCTCACCCGAAGGCAGATGCACCGTCACACCGCCCTCTGTCCCCGGCGCGAGCAAATTGCGAATGCGAATATTCGCAAAAGTACCCCGCATCAGCACCTCGTGACTGCCCCGTCGAGAACCATAAGAATTGAAATCTTTCGGCTCAATCCCTCGAGAAATCAAATACTGTCCCGCCGGACTATCCACCGCAATCGAACCCGCCGGAGAAATGTGATCCGTCGTCACCGAATCGCCCAACCTCGCCAGCACCCGCGCGCCCGTAATATCCGAAACCGCGTCTAATTCAGGCGACAAATCCACAAAAAACGGAGGCTCCTGCACATAAGTACTATCCGCCTGCCACGCATAGAGATCCCCCTCTTGCCCGCCAACCGCATTCCACATCTCATTGCCCTCAAACACATTGCCATAACGCGCCTCAAACATATCCGGCTTGAGCGCCCGTGCAACCGTATCGCCAATCTCATCCTGACCTGGCCAAATATCGCTCAAAAAAACCGCATTGCCATCCCCATCCACCCCTATCGGCTCCGCAGTCAAATCCAAATCCACCCGACCCGCCAGCGCATAAGCCACAACCAGCGGCGGCGACGCCAGATAATTCGCCTTCACATGCGGATGCACGCGACCTTCAAAATTGCGATTGCCACTCAACACCGACGCCGCCACCAGATCCCCCTCGTGAATCGCGGCAACCACCGGATCGGGCAACGGCCCGCTATTGCCAATACACGTCGTACAGCCATACCCCACCGTGTGGAAACCGAGCTGCTCCAAATACGGCGTCAAACCCGCCTGATCGAGATAATCCGACACCACGCGCGAACCCGGTGCGAGACTCGTCTTGACATGTCCGTGAACCTTCAACCCCTTCTCCACCGCCTTCTTCGCCAACAAGCCAGCAGCCACCATCACGGAAGGATTACTCGTATTGGTACAACTCGTAATCGCCGCAATCACCACCGCCCCGTGCCCCAGCACGCCATTCGTCCTCTTTTGAACCTCCTCATCATCCAGCCCAAAACCACTATTGCCCACCGGTGCGCGCAACGCGCCTTCAAACGCACCCTTCATTTGCCCCAGCGCAATGCGATCCTGCGGGCGTTTTGGACCCGCCAAACTCGGCTCCACCGTACTCAAATCCAGCGCAAGCGTATCTGTAAACTGCGGCTCGGGCGTATCATCTGTTCGGAACAACCCCTGTTCCTTTGTGTACCGCTCAACCACATCCACCTCTTCCGCCGTGCGTCCAGTACGCGCCAAATAACGCAACGTCTCATCATCCACCGGGAAAAACCCCATCGTCGCCCCGTATTCCGGCGCCATATTTGCAATCGTCGCGCGATCCGCCAGCCCAATACCCGTCAAACCCGTGCCGTAAAACTCGACAAACTTATCTACCACGCCCTTCTCGCGCAACATCTGAACCACCGTCAACGTCAAATCCGTCGCCGTCGTACCCTCGGGCAATTGCCCATACAACCTGAACCCGACAACCTCGGGCGTCAGCATATAAATCGGCTGCCCCAGCATCACCGCCTCCGCCTCAATACCCCCCACACCCCAACCCACCACACCCAGGCCATTGATCATCGTCGTATGTGAATCTGCCCCCACCAGACTATCGGGAAAAGCCACGCCATCGCGGGCAATAACCCCCTTCGCCAGATATTCGAGATTGACCTGATGCACAATACCCGTCAGTGGCGGCACCACCCTGAAACTCTCAAACGCATTGGCTCCCCAGCGCAAAAACTCATACCGCTCCCGATTGCGATCAAACTCGATCTCTGCATTTCTCCGCAACGCATCCGAATTTGCAAAACTATCCACCTGCACCGAATGATCCACAACCAGATCCACCGGAATCAACGGCTCAACCCGCCTCGCATCGCCCCCCATGCGTCCCATTGCCGAACGCAGCGCCGCCAAATCCACCAGCGAAGGCACACCCGTAAAATCCTGCAACACAACCCGCGCGGGCTTAAACGGTATCTCTATCGGATTGGGATTGACCGCATTCCAACTCGCCAGCGTCCCCACATCTTCTTCGCGCACCTGATACCCATCCAGATTTCGCAGCGCCGCCTCGAGCAGCACCCGCACAGAAAACGGCAAATCCGACACAGACCCAACACCATCCACTTCCAATCTATCCAGCCGAAAAATTGCGAGATCACCCGCCATAGTAGAAAGTGTATCGCGCGTATTCAAAGGATTATGCGTTTGACTCATAAACAAGTCCTCTTTTCGTGTTATTCATTTACTTTTTGTGCGAAGATAAAAAATACCACAACAACACATATTTTCAAACTCTTTTTGTACGCTTCGCTCTTGATTGGAATGGAAAGAATATATATGTTCTCTCGTTAACGTAGGGGCGAAAGATTTTTCGCCCCTACAATCGGGCAACCACGAGGGTTGCCCCTACAACATCATGCCGCGATGACGCGGGCGAGGCATGCCTCGCCCCTACGGTTGCTTCTCACATCTCACTGCTTTTAATACCATGACCAACCAGCGCTTTATCGCACTCATCATCCTTGACGGCTGGGGCTTAAACCCGCGCCGGGACCACAACGCCGTGGCCCTTGCCAGCACCCCGACAATGGACTGCATCTGGGCCAATTATGCCCACACCACCCTCAACACCTCCGGACGCGCAGTCGGACTACCCGACGGCCTGATGGGCAACTCCGAAGTCGGCCATCTCAACCTCGGTGCGGGACGCACCGTCATGCAAGCCATGACCCAGATAGACGACCGCGTGCGAGACGGCAGCCTGTACAAAAACGAAGCCTTAATTGCCGCCATAGACCGCATCAAAAACCACAACCGCAACCTCCACCTCATCGGCCTCGTCTCTGACGGCGGCGTACACGCCTGGCCCAGTCACTACGAGGGCCTCATCAAAATGGCAGCCGCGCGCGGCCTCCCGCCAGATCGCCTCTTCATCCACGCCTTCACAGACGGACGCGACACACCGCCCCAAAGCGCAATCCACCGCATGCGCGAACTCCTCGCCATGTTCAAAACCCATGGCATTGGCCGCGTCGCATCCATATCCGGGCGGTATTACGCCATGGACCGCGACCACCGCTGGGAACGCACCCAAATAGCCTATGACCTGCTCACACAGGGCAAAGGCATCACCGAAGCCGACCCCATCACAGCCATACAAAACGCCTACAACCGCGGCGAAACCGACGAATTTATCAAACCCATCGCCATCGCCAACAGCGCGGGCAAACCCACCATAAAAGATGGGGACAGCGTCATCTTCTTCAACTTCCGCGGAGACAGACCCCGGCAACTCACCCGCGCCTTTGCACTCAAAGACTTCGACGGCTTTCAACGCCGCGCCGCGCCCAACACCCACTTCACCACCCTCACCCGATACGAAGCGGACGTACCCGTCACGGGCATCGCGTATCCACCCGAAACCCTCTCGCAAAACATGCCCAACATCTGCGGATCAGTCATCGCCCGGGCGAACAAACGACAGCTTCGCATCGCAGAAACAGAAAAATACGCCCACGTCACCTTCTTCTTCAACGGCCAACGAGAAACACCCTTTGACGGCGAAGAACGCATCCTCGTCCAATCCCCCAAAGACGTCCCCACCTACGACCACAAACCCGAAATGAGCGCACTCGAAATCACAGACCGCTTCACAAAAGCCATCGCATCCAACCAATTCGACGCCGCAATATGCAACTTTGCCAACCCCGACATGGTGGGCCACACCGGCATCCTCGACGCCGCCATCCAGGCCGTCGCCACCGTTGACACATGCCTGGGTCGCGTCCTCAAAGCCATAGAAAACGCAAACGGAGCAGCCATCGTCACCGCTGACCACGGCAACGCCGAACAAATGCTACACTACAACACCGGCGAACCCCACACCGCACACACCACCAACCCCGTACCCTTTGTACTCGTTGACCCCACCTACAAGGGAAAACTCCGCACAGGCGGCACCTTACGCGACGTTGCCCCCACCCTGCTCTCCCTCCTCAACCTGCCAAAACCCGATGAAATGACTGGGGATGATCTGCGAGAATAATCAAAATCAACAGCAAAACCTTCTGGATCGCGGCTAAAACCATGCCGCGATGACGACTTTGTTGATGGGTCAAGGAGCGGGGTACAACTGCGCCAGCAGTTCAAAGGATTTCCCTCCTACGGGATGGCACGGGGACCGTCCCCTACAATCTGGATCGCGGCTAAAACCATGCCGCGATGACGAGTGCTTCACCCTTCATATTCCTCCCACACCGGAATCGTCCCCGCAGTTGAACCATCTTTTACCAGAAGCCGTTCCCCATCTGTAAAACCTTCTGGGCGACCGACCAGTTCCCCAACAAGACGGGACCGCCACATAGCGACCTCGTCCGCCCATCCGGAATCATCGGCGAGATTGGTCATCTCGCATGGATCATTTTCCACATCAAAAAACAGCTCCCGCCCCTGCCCTGGCAAATAAGCGAACTTGCGCTTGCCATCCGTCACGTATTGCATCCCGCTATTCGACGTAGGCACACTCGCGCACTCCCCGTGAACATAATCTCGCCACCCCGCTTGTGAATCGCGAATAATCGGCAGCACACTCTCCCCATCCACCGTATCCGGAATCGGAACACCCACCGCATCGAGCAACGTCGGCATAATATCCATCAACTCAACCGGACGATCAATCACCTGCTCTTGCGGCAACCCCAAACCATTGGGAAACTTCATCAACAGCGGAACCCGCGCAGACGGCTCAAAAGGATTGCGCTTTCGCAACCACTGATGATCCCCCAGCATCTCCCCGTGATCAGACGCAAACACAACAATCGTATTGTCCGGCAACACGCGATTGCTAACCAGACGCGCAATCTGGTGGTCAATATGTTCGATACACCCGTAATAGCCCGCGCGCGTCGCCTTCATAACCGGTGGATCCAGACACAACCGCCAGCACTCCGGCTGCAACCCCCGCACCGGACCATCGAAAACCCGCGCCCAATCCCCCACATAGGGCGCGGGCAAATCCATCGCCATATACTTATCAAAATAATGCGCAGGCGGCGTAACCGGCTGGTGCGGATGGATAAAATTAACCGCCAGAAACCACGGCTGATCCCCGATTTGCGAATCGATAAACTCCAGCCCCTTTTGTGTACACCAGTTGGTAAAATGCAAATGCTCATCCAAATGCCACGGACGCCCTGGAAAACCATTGCTATACATCCCATGCGCATCGGAAGCGCGGTGCCACGGCGCACCATTCTCGCGCACATACCTCTGATAATCATTATCAACCCCGGAAATCGGACTATCCGCCCATTCTGCGGAATCAAACCCGAGTTCCGTTGCTGGCGGACCCCAGTGCGCCTTGCCCGAAAGATGGGTGCGATACCCCGCATCGCGCAAAACCCCGGGCAACGTCGGCCACGGCAGCGGTGCCTGGGCATTTTGAAGCGCACCGTGATTGCTCGGCTTGCGACCCGTAATCACCGTGCGGCGAGCCGGCACACACACCGGACAAGCCGAATAAGCACTGCTAAAACGCACCCCCGACGCAGCCATAAAATCCAGATTGGGCGTCTGCAACACGGGATGGCCCTCAATACCCAGGCAATCGCCGCGCTGCTGATCCGTCATAATAAGTAAAATATTGGGTCTCTTATCTGGCATTATAATCTCCTTTCTGATCAGGATTTACAGGATTATAGGATGAACAGAGCCTGCACTGGAATGATTCTATCCAGTGATAAAGGCAAATAAAAGCAAAGGCGGAGATGACAAACAAAAACCTCTATACACTTCACCTTACGGGCGAGGCATGCCTCGCCCCTACGATTGTTCACACTTCATACTTCACACTTCTGAAAGTGATGCATACAAATCGCAGCGGCGGCAGACACATTCAGAGACCCGATAGCACCGCGCGGAGCAATGCGGCATATCTCATCGCACTTATCGCGCGTAAGGCGTCGCATGCCGCTCTCTTCATTCCCCAGCACCAGAAGCCAGGAGCGATCCGCCGCAAATGCACTCAAATCCTTCTCCGCATGCTCAGAAGTCCCCAAAACCCACAGACCCGCATCCTTGGCCACATCCAACGCCCGACTCAAATTGGTCTGCACAGAAAACGGAACATACTCGACGCCACCCGAAGCAACATCGTATGCCGCGCCCGTCAGCGAAGCGGAACGATCTCGGCTAAGCAAAACACCGCGCACCCCAAAAAAAGCCGCCGTGCGAAAAACCGCACCCAGATTTTGCGGATCCTGAACCGTATCCAGCGCCAAAAAAAGACCCGCATTATCGGCAAACAACTCGGACAAATCACAACCCGGATGTTCTTTAACCGCAGCTTCAGCATCTCCGCCACGGGACCGCCCCTGCCGCACAGCCTCCTGTTCGCCACGCCCAAAAAACACCCGCACACCGATCTTCTCTGCCCGTTCCCGCACAGTTCCCCATGTGCCACCGCCCTGTTTGGCAGGCAATCGAATCTCGAAAATATCCTGCGGACGCTTTTCTATCACCGCCAGAATACTGTGCGGATTCTTGAGATAAATCGGCATATTGTCCTTATTATTTACCTGCTCTCAAACCTATCGACTCGCGGTACGCGCTTTTCCAACTCAATCTGTGACTTAACTGGCTTTGTTCCAGCACCGTAAAAATAAACCAGATGCCCACCCGTATATCCCGCCGCGCACACCAGACCCGCGGTAACAAGACCGAAAACGAGATACACATAGCGAATAACCCCGACAAATTTCTTCTTCAAAACAAAATGCGTGCGTACCAACGCCAGAGCAACAGCGAGAAACGCGGTGACAGTTCCAAGCGTATCGTGGTCATCCAAATCCGCGGCAATATCACCAATATGCTGCGCGACCTCGGCGGCACTATCCCCTGTAAGCGCGACCGGAATCGCGGTCAAAGCACCGAGCGAAAAGAGCAAAAATCCCGCTCTCAAAAAAAAATCGCGGTCATTTAATATCCCAATCGCATCGCAAATAACGCCGATCAGCAACAACACAATGGGAAAATGTGCGACAAGAGGGTGGATATCCATAACGCGGTAGGAAATCTTTATGGACGCAAGTCGAGTTGCAACGGCTCTGCATAGCGCGGGTCGGCAACAGGCTGTCCGGGCCACGCGCCTTCCAGGAACGTAATGTTATTGTAGAAATTATCCAATGCGATAAACTTTCCGTTCTCCTCTGCCCATTCTCGCATGCGGCGGTTGCAACTGTGACGCCACGACAGCACTTCTATATCCCAGCCCCTGCCATGCATGCGCTCTATGTCCGCGTGAAACCCAACGCCATCGACAAAGCCACTGCCATCGCCAGTAAGGAGAACAGCAATGCCCGGCACACCGTTATAATCCACTGTATCGCGGAGCATAATCGTTTGCAGAACTTGATCCACGCCCTGTTCGCTGCCGTGCAATGCCCCGCGTTCCAACAACTGCACCTCAACATCCTCATTCTCGAGGCGATTCCACACCTGGCGCAACTCTGGTGGAATAGAGCCAACAGCAATGGCCCGCTCAATCGGTCGGTCCGCATGTGCTAAAGCGAGGAGATTGCGAAAATGAATACGCACGCGAGCGCGAGCGACTTCCCCTTCGCGCTCTACAGCGGCCTCTTGCGCGCTAATAAAAATATTGGAATTATCCAAATAGATAAAAACCTTCTTCATTGATCCAATTCTCCTGTGAAATGGCCCTGAACTTTCGGAATGTAAAGTTAAAAGTAAAAAAACTATTTCAATCGCGCGACAAATCCATTACAATGGGCGGGTTAAGATATAAACAAACAAGACCCACCACAAGGAAGGATTATATGAACGACCGACCAAACATCTTATTTATGCACTCGCACAACACCGGAACCTGTATCGAACCTTACGGACACGCCGTACCAACGCCGCATCTACAGCAACTGGCAGAACAAGGCGTACTATTTCGTCGGGCGTATGCCACAGCCCCCACGTGTTCGCCCAGCAGAGCGAGTTTTTTAACCGGCATGTACCCCCATTCCTGTGGCATGACAGGACTCGCACACCGCGGCTTTGCCATGTCCAATTACGACTGGCATGCAGCCCGCATCTTTAAGACAAATGGCTATTTCACAGCAACCGCTGGCGTGGAACACACGGCACCGGACCTGAACACAATTGGCTACGACGAAATCCTCTCCGGACTGGACACAAATTACCCCGGACAGCCCAAATGGATTGAACCCGCGGATGCCATCGTAGATTTCTTAAAAAATGCCCCTCAACAACCCTTCTTCTTAAATTTGGGATTAAACGAAACACACCGACCATTTCACAGTGCCGAACCGCACAAATACCCCGCAGAACGCAAACAATACTGCATCCCACCCCGGCCCCTGCCCGACACACCAGAAACGCGCGCAGACACAGCAGACTACAAAGCATCCGCGCGCATCATGGACAACCACTACGGCAACGTACTCACAGCACTTCGAGAAACCGGCCTATCAGACAACACCCTCGTATGCTGCTTTGCCGACCACGGCTTGCAATTTCCGCGCAACATGTGCAACCTGACAGACCACGGCATTGGCGTGTACCTGATCATACGCGGACCCGGTGGATTTGAAGGCGGAAAAGTCGTAAACGCGATGGTAAGCCTGATGGACCTGTTGCCCACAGCATATCGGGCTGCCAGTATAGAAATACCCGACCACGTACAGGGAAAATCCCTACACCCTCTGATAAATGAAGACCGCCATCGGGAGGAAATCTTTTCAGAAGTAACCTATCACGCGGCGTATGAACCCATGCGCAGCATCCGCACAGAGCGATACAAATACATCCGGCGATACGACAACCGCGACAAACTCGTATTGCCCAACGTCGATGACACACCCACAAAAGCCTTTTTACTCAAACAAAACTGGGAAAAATTGCCGCGAGATCAGGAAATGTTATACGATCTTATATTCGACCCCGATGAAGCGCACAACATCATCGACCGGGAAGACATGGCACCTATCCGGAAGGATCTGAGCCATCGATTGTACGCATGGATGGAAAAAACAAATGACCCCCTCTTGCCCGACGGACACATCGCCGCACCGGGCGGTTCTCAGGTCAATAATTCCGACGGCCGCTCGCCGAATGAGGCGCCGGAGGTCGTGGTGTAAGGCATCCGCAGAAAAAAACGCGAATGAGCGGTGTACAACTGGCCGCCTCTCAGGACAGTTCATTTGAGCGTTTTTCGCAGATGAACACAGATTAAAGGCAAGGCAAAACCTCTGGATCGCGGCTAAAAACATGCCGCGATGACGGCTCTGTTAATAGGCATGAATTAAGGATAAAGGCAAAACCTCTGGATCGCGGCTAAAAACATGCCGCGATGACGGCTCTGTTAATAGGCATGAATTAAGGATAAAGGCAAAACCTCTGGATCGCGGCTAAAAACATGCCGCGATGACGACTCTATTAATAGGCATGAATTAAGGATAAAGGCAAAACCTCTGGATCGCGGCTAAAAACATGCCGCGATGACGACTCTATTAATAGGCATGAATTAAGGATAAAGGCAAAACCTCTGGATCGCGGCTAAAAACATGCCGCGATGACGACTCTATTAATAGGCATGAATTAAGGATAAAGGCAAAACCTCTGGATCGCGGCTAAAAACATGCCGCGATGACGGCTCTGTTAATAGGCATGAATTAAGACAAGAAACATATCATCTTTTTATAAGGAGATTACACCATGAAAATGCAAGCATCACTACTCCATGAGCCGGGCAGGCCATTGGAAGTGGCGGACCTCGACCTGGAAGGACCGAAAGAAGACGAAGTCATGGTCCGCATGATCGCCACCGGCGTATGTCACAGTTGCTTACACGTCGTAGATGGAAGCTGGACCGGATTTCCAATGCCAATGGTACTCGGCGATGAAGGGGCTGGAATCGTAGAAGAAATAGGACCTGGCGTTCGACATGTAAAACCCGGCGACCACGTCATCCTATCCTGGGCACCGGCATGCGGACGCTGTCACTACTGCGTAACCGGACTATCGCACTTGTGTGAACGCCAGATGCCGGGCAAAGGCGTATTGATGGACGGCACATCCAGAATGAAAATAAAAGGACAAACCGTGTACCATTACGGACCCGCGTGCAGCTATGCCTCATACTCTGTCATGCCCGCCTCCTGTGCCATCCCCATAAGAAACGACATGCCCCTCGAAGTAGCCGCATTAATCGGATGCTCGGTCATGACAGGTGTAGGCTCAGTAATCAACACCGCCGCCGTAACGCCCGGAGCGAGCATGGCCGTATTCGGCACCGGGGGAATCGGCCTGAACGTCATACAGGGCGGAACCCTCGTCCAGGCACACCCGATAATCGCGGTCGATATCAACCCCGCCAAACTGGAATACGCAAAATCCTTTGGCGCAACACACACCATCGACGCCAGAAAAGAAAATCCGGTCGAAGCCATAAAAGACCTCACCGGACGCGGGGCGGATTATTCATTTGTAGCAGTCGGCAACGCGCAAGTCATCAATCAAGCCTGGGACTGTCTGGCATCCAGGGGCCAGTGCTTGCTCATCGGCCTGCCCCCAACCGGATCCACCGTAACATTTGACACCGGCAACCTCCAATCCAACGAACGCATCTTGCGCGGCTGCAAATACGGAAGCGCGAGAACATGGGACGACTTCCCGCGCATGGTAGAACTCTATCTGGCTGGCAAACTAAAAATCGACGAACTCGTAACCCGACGATTTGATCTCGAAGGCGCAAACGAAGCATTTGACGCCCTATCCGCTGGCGAAGTCGCGCGGGGGTTGATCGTTTTCTAAGGGACTGGGGACTGGTTGAAAAGGCAAAACCTCTGGATCGCGGCTTTAAGCATGCCGCGATGACCTTTGATCTATCACGCTTTTCAAAGACTATCTACAGGACTGGAGGCAGGAAAAATAGTAGTAATAACGTGCTGCGTAAGCGAATCTGAAAACGAAACCCGGGGAGAATCGGTCCGGCTCGTATCCATAACAGCAACTGGCGATTCGGGAGACCGTGCCGTCGCCGCGGGATCGGGCTGCGACTTGCGGATACCCAAAACGGCAAACAGGACAATCCCCATAGCGAAAGCCATCTGATAAACGGGCCAGCGCACGGGAAACACATTCGACAGCGCACGCCATATATTGAACCCACCCCGTTCTCGCGCAGACATCTGCGCAACAACAGAATTGCGAATCGCCGGATCGGGTTCAAGACCCCCGGACCTGGGAACCGCAAGCACCTGGCTCAACATCCCATCTACATCCTCTTTATTGTTAAACTCAATAGGAATAACCCGCTTCATATCCATCTCCTCATCCACACAGGGAATTTCGCCCCTGAAGTCTCTCTGCCAACTTCTGCGTAACATGGTGAAGCCTCGACTTAACCGTCCCCTCCGGACACTGGAGAATCTGGCTAATCTCTCGAATACTGCGACACTCCTGATGCCGCAATAAAAACGTCGTGCGCTGATCCACGCTGAGCTTATCCAACTCAGCCATCAGCGCGCGCAAAAATGCCCGTTCATCACACGCTTTTTCTATGGCATAAGCACCGTCAAAATAACCACAATGCATATCGATATCGGGATCATTAACCACGACCTTGCGCACACTCTGCTTGCGATACTCATTCTTGCACATATTGTGTGCAACCGTATAAAGCCAGGAAGCAAAAGCATTACCCCGCTTAAATCGGGCGGGCTTTTCGACAATCTTCAAAAACAAATCCTGGAGAAAATCCTGCGCCTTCTCCTCGTTTCCGCCCAGCATGCGATAAAAATAGTAAAGCATCCGCTTGCTATATCGGGCATAGAGTTCGTCAAAAGCGGCCGTATTGCCCCGCTGAATGCGGGCCATGAGCTTTTCATCGGTAAGCGTGTGATATCTCGGGAACATAAAAATCCAAACGGTGCGTGATTTACTGCGCGTCTCTACCTATTGCATACACCTGTTGTGTCGAAAAGTTCAAACTTTTTTATTCAGCGTTAAAAATGAGTTGCCTTACTTGACGCAAAAAGACATATTTTCTTAAAGTAGGGACGGTAAATGAGCACTCAGAGAAATACCCCACAAGGAGTAATCCATGGAAGCCACCATTACAAAGCCACCAGAGGAAGAAGCTGCCTCTCGATTGCTTTATCATTGCTGGAGGGGTCGATTTGATGAAAAACATGAAGCGTTTAGCTTTCCCGGTATTACAGAAGGAATGAGTGAAAAAGTATTAAAAGACACTGAACAGCCAATCAACACATTCCAAATTGATTTGCCATTAACGACTGGAAAGTGGCCTATCGTTTTTGAAGAATTTGTAGATGGATGGGTAGTGTTTTTTAAGGATTTTCCGAGTATTATTGCGGATAGCGATGGTGGTAATATGGAAGATGCTTTGGACAACTTAGCAGAGGTTGTGCTTGACGATTTTCAAATCATGGAAGAATACAAAAACAACGTCTCTTTGCACCTGAAGAAACGGCATCAATTCTTAAAAAAGGTTTTCAAAGCATGAACTTGCAAGAACATCGAATAAATCGGAGGCAACAGTGGACCGAGTAAAACGTCGCGACTTCATAAAAAAAGCTGGACTTGCCGGTGGTGCTGCACTATTGGCGGGCTGTGCATCCCCACAGGAAACCGGGGCACCTGCCGTACAAACGCGCAAAAAATACGAATGGAAAATGGTCACAACCTGGCCGCCGCACTTCCCCATCCTGGGAGAATCCGCTGAACACATCGCCAAATGGGCAGAAGAAATGTCCGAAGGCCAGCTCAAAATACAGGTCTATGGCGGCGGCGAACTCATTCCCCCCCTCGAAGGCTTTGACGCCGTCAGCGCGGGAACCGCAGAAATGTGTCACGGCGCCGCGTATTACTGGGCTGGAAAAGCGCAGGCAACCCAATTCTTTGCCTCTGTCCCCTTTGGCATGAACGCCCAACAGATGAACGCCTGGATCACCAGCGGCGGAGGCCTCGCCTTATGGGAAGAACTCTACGCCCCATTCAACCTCATCCCCATACCCGCAGGCAACAGCGGCGTGCAAATGGGCGGCTGGTTCAACCGCGAAATCAACGCCGTAAGCGACCTTCAAGGCCTCAAAATGCGCATCCCGGGCCTCGGCGGCAAAGTCATCTCCAAAGCCGGCGGATCCGCAATATTATCAGCCGGTGCAGAAATCTTCACCAACCTCGAACGCGGCGTCATCGACGCAACCGAATGGATCGGACCCTATCACGACACACTCATGGGCTTTTACAAAGCCGCCAAATACTATTACTATCCCGGCTGGCACGAACCCGGCACCGTCATAGAACTCATCGTCAACAAAGCCGCATATCAAACCCTGCCCAAAAACCTGCAAGACATCGTGCGAACCGCCGCAGCCCGCGCAAATGCCTGGGCACTATCGGAATTTGAAGCAAAAAACAACATCTATCTGCAAACCCTCACAAAAGACCACAACGTAATCCTGAAAAAATTCCCCGACGAAGTCCTCAACACACTTCAAAAATACGCCGGAGAAGTCGTAGATGAACTCGTCGCAGCCGATGCCATGAGCAAAAAAGTATATGAATCATTTGAGACATTTCGCAAAAATATGAACGGCTGGGCAGCGATATCGGAGAAAATCTATTACGAGAACTTGAGTGCATGACTGCGGGGGCTGGGAGAAAGGCAAAAGCAACCACGGATGAAAAATCAAAAACCTCTGGATCGCGGCTTACACCCTGCCGCGATGACAGCGCTATGGATAGGCTTGATTGATGGATGAAAAATCAAAAACCTCTGGATCGCGGCTTACACCCTGCCGCGATGACGGCGCTATGGATAGGCTTGATTGATGGATGAAAAATCAAAAACCTCTGGATCGCGGCTTACACCCTGCCGCGATGACGGCGCTATGGATAGGCTTGATTGACGGATGAAAAATCAAAAACCTCTGGATCGCGGCTTACACCCTGCCGCGATGACAGCGCTATGGATAGGCTTGATTGACGGATGAAAAATCAAAACCTCTGGATCGCGGCTTACACCCTGCCGCGATGACGGTGCTATGGATAGGCTTGATTGATGGATGAAAAATCAAAACCTCTGGATCGCGGCTTACACCCTGCCGCGATGACGGGCGAGGCATGCCTCGCCCCTACATGTGTTCACACTTCCCAATTCTATCCCCCCAAATACCTGGGTAGAGAAGTCGCCATCTCGGGAAACGCGATCACGAGCGTCAGCCCAATCAGTTGAATAATAATAAACGGAATAATCCCCCGATAAATATGCCCCGTGCGGACCTCGGGCGGGGCGACCCCCTTCAGATAAAAAAGTGAAAAACCAAAAGGCGGGGTCAAAAAAGAAGTCTGTAAATTCATCGCAATCAAAATACCCAACCACAGAAGATCCACCCCCAACGCCACAAAAATAGGCGCCACAACCGGAACAATAATAAACGTAATCTCGATAAAATCGATAAAAAAGCCCGCGACAAAAATCATAACCATCACAAGCGCGAGAAACGCCCCCGGACTCATATTTGCCGAAAGAATCAGATTCGTCAAATACGCATCCCCGTGCATACCGCGAAACACCAGACCAAACGCCGTGGCACCCACCAGAATAATAAAAACCATACACGTCAGATGCGTCGTCTCCACCATCACCGACTTGAGCGTCGCATAAGAAAACTTCTTTTGGAACACCGTCAAAAGCGTCGCGCCAAACGCCCCCACGGCTGCCGCCTCGGTAGGAGAAGCAACCCCCGCAAAAATAGAACCGAGCACCGCAACAACCAGAACAGCCGGCAGAACAAACGCCTGAAAAACGCGCCGCACCATCGCCCTGCCGTGAAATTGCGCGAGTTCTTCCTCTGGCATCGCCGGTGCCCACTCGGACTTAAAAATCGCGACCAGAATGAGATAAACCACATAGAGACCAACCAGAACAAAACCCGGCACCACAGCACCCACAAACATATCCCCAATCGACACATTCAGCACACTACCCAACAGCACCAGCACAATACTCGGCGGAATAATCTGCCCCAGCGTACCCGACGCCGAAATCGTCCCCGTCGCCACCTCCGCACGGTATCCCCGCTTCAGCATCGTTGGCAAACTCAGCAACCCCATCGTAACCACAGTCGCCCCAACAATACCCGTCGAAGCCCCGAACAGCGCCCCCACAGCAACCACAGAAATCGCCAGCCCCCCGCGCAAATGACCAAAAAGCAACGCCATAGTCTCCAGCAAATTCTCAGCCAGACCGGACTTCTCCAGCATCACCCCCATAAACACAAACAAAGGCACGGCAATCAGCACGTAATTCGTCATCACGCCCCAGATACGCAGGGGCAAAAGATTGAAAAAAGCGGGACCAAACGTGAAATAGCCCAAAATAAAAGAAACACCGCCGAGCGTAAACGCAACGGGAAAACCGAGCAAAAGAAGAAGAAAAAGAACACCAAACAGAATCAGGGGCATCGCCTCAATCATCCATCCACCTCCTCATCGCACCCGCGGACCCTGAGCAAAGACCGACACGCCAGACCCAGACCCTGTAGCAAAAGCAGAACAAAACCGAAGGGAATAGCCGCCTTCAGCACCCACCGCGCGGGCAGGCCCCCCGGATCGGGTGACGTCTCGCCAATATGGAATGCACTAACCACAAAAAATTGTGAACTCACAATCACAATAACACAAAAAGGAATCAGAAACAGAACGCTACCAATCAAATTCACCCACGCCTGTTTGCGAGGCGAAAACCGGCTATAGAACACATCCACGCGCACGTGTTGATCGTGCTTGAGCGAATAAGCAGCGCCGAGCAAAAAAATAAGCCCGAACAAATGCCATTCCAACTCCTGAACAGCGACCAGGCTATTCTTCAGCAAATACCGGGTAAAAACATCGTAACACACCACCGCCACCAGCACAGCAGTAAGCCACGAGACAACACGCCCAACCCGCTCATTTAAACCATCGACAAATCGGATATATGCTCTTAACACCTGCAAAATGCGCTCCTCGAAAAATGGTTCAAAGAATATAAATAAAACGCGATGTGTGACTTTAAAAGTAAATGTGCTACTACGCTATGTCATGCTGAGGCGGGCGCAATGAATCTTCTGCGCCCAACACCCGCTAGTGCATCGTGGCGTAAGTCATGCCCCATATAGAAGTGAACAGCAAAACCTTCTGGATTACTGGCGTTGTGCTTGCGCGTGGCGGCTTAAACCATGCCGCAATGACAACCGCAAGTCAAATTGATATGACCAGTTTCTTTTGCCGAGATGCACTAGGCTGACGAAGCATCTGTTACCCATACACACTTTTGAGGTAGCAGATGAACTGGCCTGAGGATGGTGTACAACGAGCCGCTTTTCAGGCTCGTTCACCGGCCAGTTGTACCCCGCTCCTTCGACTCCGCTGCGCGGAGTTTATCTTGAGCGAAGCCGAAAGGCTCAGAATGACAGTGCTCTTATGACCTTTGATCTTGAAGTCACACATGACGTAAATAAATTTGCATTGTATAAGACAAAAAACAAATATCATCACCTCAATGGGCGACATAGAGACTGCCCCTGCATATTTTAAGCAGGGGCTTTTATACGTGGGATCCTACATTTACAAACACCGCGATGACAGACAAAACCAACAGCAAAAAGTCTGGATACCATATCGTGTATCCAGACTTTTGTCAAAGTTCGGGCTTTGAGTAGGTCAAGTGTGGTATTTTCGGTAAAACTCTTTGACCTGCGTCGGCGTTTGGTCGGACTTACATATACCCTCACAAATTTTAGTCAGCAATCTATCAGATAGAGGTTCGAGAGCCCTGCTGTTTCTTTTTATTAGTGCAATATTAGACTCTTTAACCATACTGGCTTTTTGATAGAAAACAACGGACTGACCTCTAATAAACGGGTGATCTTCAGCCCAAATGATACACGTCTCATCCGCCCCCTTTCGCCAAGATGTAATATTTACCATTATTACCTGGGACTGACTTCCTGCTGGATTTGTTAAGAATTATATGTAAATGGCGACCACCAACATCTTCAAATAAGTAACACGTACCTGCCACCATCATACTTAACCAACCAGCTTATCGTAGAACCGAATAACACGCATCTCTTCTTTGATTAACCTTAAGTCCTCACCTTCCCACCCTGTAGCGTTAAACAGTTCTGTCCAGGATATTCTCTCGGAAGTTCCCTCAACCTCTTCATATTCCGGTAAGGAATGTGTGTGACGTTTTAGCTGACTAAAAGTCATCCGGCCAAATCGGTCAAACACTTCGTTTACCCACCTAATTTCTCTATCCGATAGTTCTCCGTAACCAACGTCATCTTTTTTTAATTTCACGATAAAATCAGGTTGCGGAGAATACAAAAAGTAATTTGACCAGTATTGCCCTTTTTCTTTTCCGCGGGCAAGATTGTAGGTATTAGTCATGATTGGGCCATGGTTCATATTATACGGCCTATCAAAAGTCACAAGATCGCCAGAAGTTTCCAAACCGTGTCGATCAATCAAATATATTAGCTTAACAAGCTTGTATAAATCAATCGCACCACCATTGCGTTTTGCCAACAACGCAGCGATTTGTACGGTTTTTAACTCATTGAAAGCGGGAACATCACTGTCGGAAACGAAAACCTTATCCTCGACCATCTTGACCTCCTTACACAGGGGAATATAAGGGGAAGGTTTAAGGTTAGATACCTTATCCTGCACTAAATATAGAGAACCGATACTCCTGCGTCAAATTTTAAGAAGCTGTTTTAAAATTAATACCTGATGTTACGCATGTCAGGCGTTTTGTCATGCTGAGCGTAGCCGAAGCATCTTTTCCACCTGAGTTGGTAAGAGATGAACTGCTACGCAGTTGTACCCCGCTCCTTCGACTCCGCTACGCTCCGCTCAGAATGACAGGGCAATAGAGCATAGACGGGGAGGGGCAGAATGAGTTTTAAAACAGCTTCTAAGGAGATTCTCCATATCCCAAACCACTTGACGGAGTGGTGCTTCATTCTCGTCACGGCAACAAAAAATGACCCTTGATACAGGATCATGTTTTGTGTAAATTTAATTTGTCATTTTGAATTTACACAAAAAACCTCGCCCATGAATTATCGTTCTCGACAAATTGAACCCGTCCTGTCCGACTATCTCAACGCATTTCCCGTGGTCGGCATTACAGGACCCCGGCAGTCTGGAAAATCTACGCTCCTCCAGCAGGTACTGCGCGATGCTTACACTTATGTCACATTTGACGACATAAGACAATTGGCGTTATTTGAAGACGACCCCGAAAAATTTATGCAAATGTATCGCCACCGCGTTATTTTTGACGAGGTTCAAAAAGCCCCTGCACTTTTCAACCACATCAAGCTCGCCGTTGATCGAGACCGCGATACCTATGGCAAATTTGTGCTCACCGGATCCAGCCAATTTTTGCTCATGCAAAATGTAGCGGATAGTTTGGCAGGGCGCATTGGCCTACTGTCACTTCTTCCCTTTGATCATCGGGAATTGCCCAAAGCACTTTGTGCAACGGCGATATGGCGCGGCTGTTATCCCGAATTGGTCACACGCCATTATCGCAATGCCGACGACTGGTATGCCTCCTATATTGAGACCTACCTTGCACGCGATGTGCGAGACGTGGCACAAATTGGCAATCTGCGCGATTTTCGGAACTTGATTCAGTTGCTCGCGGCACATACCGCACAGGTACTCAACATGTCTCGCCTTGCCAGTGATCTGGGCGTGACAATGCCCACGATCAAACGGTGGATTTCCATTTTAGAAATGTCTTATGTCATCTTTCTCTTGCCCCCTTATTTTCGGAACTTCGGCAAGCGGGTTATCAAGCGCCCAAAGATATATTTTTACGACACTGGACTCGTATCGGCTCTTACGGGCATTCGGACTGAAGAAATGTATGACCGCGGACCGATGGCTGGCGCGCTCTTTGAAAATTATATCCTATCTCAAGTCCTCAAACACCACAAACACACCAATCGACGTTGTGAATTTTATTTTTACCGAACCAGTCATGGCTTAGAGATCGATCTCGTTATTGACATGGGACAAACCCGTCATTTTGTTGAAATCAAAAAAACCGCGACTTTCCGACCTCGTCTGATAAAAACACTCAACACACTTGCTTCCCAAGCCGACACAGCGACACTGGTCTATCAGGGAGATACACTACCCGATTACGGCAATATTCGTATTTGTAACTGGTCGAATTACCTCACCCACAAAAAGGAGTAACCCATGCCAAAACAACCGAACATCCTCCTCTTCATCAGCGACCAACAGCGCACAGACACCTTGAAATGTTATGGCAACGACTGGATACAATCGCCGCATCAAGACGCCCTTGCAGAGCGCAGCTTCGTCTTTGAAAACACCTACGTCACACAGCCCGTATGCACCCCTGCGCGCGGATCCCTCATGACCGGCCTGTACCCGCACAACCACGAATGCATGGTCAACCGCGACCACTTGCGCGACGAAATCCCATCCATCGCAGAAATGCTACCCGACACCTATCGAAAAGCCATGTTTGGAAAATGGCACCTCGGCGACGACTCCGTGCGACAACACGGATTTGACGAATGGATCAGCACAGAAGACGACCACCGCAACAAATACTCCCGCCCCGGCCTGCCCTTCAGCAGCTATTACTACTGGATGAAAGAACAGGGCATTGAACCCAAAAACAACAGCGCCACCGGAGAAATCATCTTCTCACCGCGCCAGCGATCCCAACTCCCCGCAGAATACCAGATGGCCACCTTCATCGCCAACCACTCCGAGCGATTCATCCGGGAAAACACAGACCGCCCGTGGCTCCTCGTATTCAGCACATTTGAGCCGCACCCCCCAATGACCGGCCCCTACGACGGCATGTACGACCCCGATACCCTACCAGTTGGTCCCACCTTCATGAAAAAACCAGAAGGACACGCCCTGTTTAACCGCGCACGCGCAGAACACTACCTCAGCAACAGGGCTGAAGGCGAAGACCTGCGCCAAGAAAAATCCTGGCGAAAACTGCGCGCGCAATACTACGGCAACGTAAAAATCATCGACGACGCCATAGGCCGCATGGTACAGGCACTGGAAGAAACCGGACAAATGGAAAACACCATCTTTGCCGTCACCAGCGACCACGGTGAAATGGCAGGTGACCACGCCATGCTGGAAAAACGCGCATTCTACGAAGAATCTGCACGCGTACCCATGATCTTAAGCGCCCCCTATCTCACCCAGACGCAAAAGCGCATCGACGGCGTCTTTGGACACGCGGACCTGATCGCCACCCTATTAGAACTCGCCAATCAGCCACTCCCAGACGCCCTCCCGGGCCGCCCGTGTGCCGACGTCTTGACCGGCGGTGCCGACCTGCGCGACCACACCGCATTCATGGAATGGAACGGCATTGGCGACCGCAACCTGGGCAATCCCAAAATCAACCTCATGGCCACCTTACCCTGGCGCTGTGCCGTAACCGGAGACCGATGGAAACTCAACTTATGTGCCGGTGACCAGTGCGAACTATTCGACCTGAACAACGACCCCTATGAAGAAACCAACCTGTTTGACGACCCCGCTCATCGCGACCGGGCGCGGGAAATCGCAGCCCGCATTCGCCTGTGGCAACACGAAACAAACGACCACGCGCCATTGCCTGGGGTATGAGAAAAACATTGTCAGAATCAGGATATGCAGGATGAGAGGATATGCAGGATGAAAGGCAAAAAGCGAAAGGCAAAATCAAAACCTCTGGATCGCGGCTTACACCATGCCGCGATGACGGCTTTGTTGATGGCCCTTTTCACGTCTCAGGTCTCACCTTTACGATTTACCTTGCATATAGGTAGAGAATGGCTATATTGCATATTGAGTGAGAACGCGGAATTGCGGGTATTGGTCATTCTCTCGCAGAGCTTCCCCTATCTCTGCTAACTGTACCCTCTTCACCTTCCGATTATCTCGCTTTTTTCTTCTACAATTCGTTCCGACTCTCTATTTCTATCAGAGAGCGGTATAGTATGTCTCACATCTGTTGTTAAGGAATCCCGTCATGGACGACACGGCATTGTTGAAACTGCTGGCGGCTGGGATTGGCGAAGAAGTTGCGGCTACACAACTGAACATTTCTCCCCAACAGGTTAAAGGACGAATCAGAGAATATTTACATGCAGGCATCTTAAATTGCAATGGCGAACGCGAAACCATCAATTGGAAAGCCTTTGGCAAATGGAAAAAACTGGCACAAACCGTTGAAACCGTATAGAAAAAGCAAAAACGGATTTATGTAACAAGATGGGCAGTCGCCTGTGTGCAACTGCCCGTTTTTTTTGGAGAACGAAGCGTGAGAACGGGTAAATGGTGTACCTCCATTCTCTTTCTTTTATACTTCGCAACATCTGTCTCAGCAACACAAGTACAAATGGGCGTAGATGTATTTTTGGAACACCACACCCATCTGGTAGCGGACGCACGGGTCGGATTGATCACCAACCCCACCGGACGCACAAAAACAGGCACAACAACAATCGCTGCCTTGCAGCAACACCCCGATATAAATCTCGTCGCACTATTTGCACTTGAACACGGAATCAAAGCAAAAGCAAAAGCCGGCGAATATGTGCGCGACACGCACATCGACAGCCTGCCCGTATATTCACTCTATGGAAGCGGCCGCTCCCTGAAAGCCGCACTGGACAAAATCGATGTCATAATCTACGACATACAGGATGTGGGAAGCAGAGCCTATACCTACATCTGGAGCCTTGCCAAAATCCTGAAAGCCGCGGGCGAACACGACAAACGCGTCATCGTCCTCGACCGCCCCAATCCCCTCGGCGGGCGAACAATAGATGGTCCCATAACCGAAGAAAAATGGCTATCCTTAATCGCGGGCCTACATCCAGTACCCCGCGCGTATGGACTCACAGTAGGCGAACTCGCGCGGTATCTCAACAGAGAACACCTGCTCGCGTGTTCCCTCACAGTCGTACCCATGCAAGACTACCGGCGCAACACGCGCTGGGCGGACATCGGACGCGATTGGATTCCCCCATCGCCCAATATCCCATCGCCCCAGGCTGCCATAACCTTTGCCTCAACCGGAACCATTGGCACATTGGGAACAGTACACATCGGCATAGACACCGACATGCCCTTTCAAATCGTCGGCGCGCCGTGGATCAACGCAAAAAAAACAGCCCGTGACCTGAACGCCATGCAACTGCCCGGCGTACAATTTCAACCCATAACACTTGTACCCGACACATGGCTCTTTCGCAACCAAAAAATAGAAGCTATATTCCTGCACATAACAGACCCCATCGCCTTTCGCCCAACGCGCGCAGAAGTAGCCATACTCGCCCATCTTGTGGCAACATATCCCGAATTCAAAATCCCAAAAGACCGGTATGGCCGATTTGACAGTGCCATGGGAACCAGCACCGTGCGCGAAGCCCTCTTGAAAGGCGAAAGCGCGCGGGAAATATGGGAGCGATGGGAGGTGGGACTGGAAAAGTTTTATATGGTAAGGGAAAAGTACTTGCTGTACAAAACACGAATAGACGAATAGACGAACCCTGCCCCACCACCCAAAACCTCTGGATTGCGGCTAAAAACATGCCGCAATGACGATGGTTGGGATTGATCGTTGATGAACTGGCCTGAGAGGCGGCCAGTTGTACCCCGTTCCGTTGATTCGTTGATTCGCTAAGGAGTCTCTCATGCCCAGCATCATCTTCTGGGATGTCGATACCCAATACGACTTCATCATGCCCGACGGCAAACTCTACGTCACCGCATCGGAAAAACGCTTGCCAAACCTCAAAAAACTCACAGACTATGCCAGACAACAGGACATCCCTATCTACGGCTCGGTTGACAACCACCAGATAGCAGACCCTGAAATCTCCGACAACCCGGACTTTCGGGAAACCTTTCCCCCCCACTGCATCGCCGGCACAACCGGACAGGAAAAAGTACCCGAAACCCAACCGCAAAACCCCCTCTGGATCGACCCGAACGCCCCGGCCGACCTCATCAGAGAGGTACAAAAACACAGCGGTGAAATCATCTTTCGCAAACAGCGCTTTGACGTCTTCACCAACCCCAACGTCGAACCCGTACTCAACGCCATCAAACCAGACCGCATCGTCCTCTACGGCGTAGCCCTCGACGTCTGCAACGCCTATGCCATTAACGGCTTCTTAAAACGCAACACAGCACCCATCCAGCTCGTCCTGGACGCCACACAAGCCATTGACCCCGAACGCGGCGACCACATGGTAGCCGAATGGCGACAACAGGGCGTGGAAATTGTATCGACGGAACAAATTATCAACACGTAACAAACAAAACCTCTGGATCGCGGCTTACACATTGCCGCGATGACAACATAAATCAACTGCTAAAACATTCAAAAACAACTACAAAACCTCTGGATCACGGCTTACACATTGCCGCGATGACGGGCGAGGCATGCCTCGCCCCTACACCCTTCACAGCCCTCTTTTCATCTGCTTTTATCTGCGTCATCTGCGGATCACACTTCAACAATTTTTAATTCTTAATTCCTAATTCTCAATTCCCATGAACGTCTTCCTCCGCCTCATCACCTATGTTCGCCCTTACCTGGGCCGCGTGAGCATCGGCATCAGCGCCACCCTCGTCATTATTGGCCTGGATGCCGCGCAACCCCTGCTCATGCGCGAGGTCATCGACAACATATTAACCCCCTACTTCACAGAAGGGAATTATATTGGCGGCGACTTCCCCGACACAAAAATCGCAGCCGACTTCGACCGCCTCCAATTCTACGCCCTGCTCCTCCTCGGCGTCTATATACTCCACACCATCTTCAGCTTCATCAACCGCTACTTACTCAACCGAACGGGCCAGGACATCCTCTTCAGCCTCCGCGTCCAGGTCTATGACCACCTCCAGCACCTGGGACTGCGCTTTTACAACGACCGCAGCACCGGCGAATTGATGTCGCGCGTAACCGCCGACGTCGAATCCCTCCAATACACCGTCACAGACACCCTGGAACGCGTACTCGTCAATATCGCAACCATCGTCATCTTTGGCAGCATCCTCTTTGGCCTCAGCTTCGAACTCGCCCTCATCACCCTGTTACCCATGCCCCTATACAGCACACTCATCATCTTATACAACCACAAAGTGCGCCCCTATTACACAATGGCACGCGAACGCATAGCCGACATCAGCGCCCTTTTGCAAGACAACCTCTCGGGCATCCGCGTCATCAAATGCTTTGCCCGCGAAGGCCACGAACTATCTCGCTTCACCCAAAAATGCAAAGCCTTCCTCACCATCAGCATCACCATCATCAAAACCCGCGTCGCCTTCTTCCCCGTTGCCCGATTGGTCATCTCAATGGGACCCCTCCTCATCCTCCTCTTTGGCGGGCGACAAGTCATCTCGGGCGATCTCACCATCGGCACCCTCTTCGCCTTTCAAAGCTTTCTCTGGCGCTTCTACGGCCCCGTAGAAAGCCTCACCCGCATCAACGACACCATCGTACGCGCAGCCGCCTCAGCGCGTCGCATCTTTGAAATCCTGGACACCCAACCCGAAATAAAAGACACCCCCAATGCGCTTCCCTTTGACCGCCTGAACGGCAGCGTTGAATTTCAAAACGTCACCTTTGCCTACGAACACGGACCCCCCGTCCTCCAGGGCGTCTCCCTCAACGTGCAGCCCGGCCAACTCATCGGCCTTGTCGGTCCCAGCGGCGCGGGCAAAACCACCATCATCAACCTCATCTGCCGCTTCTACGACCCCGATTCCGGCACCGTGTGCGTTGACGGTTATGACCTCAAAGACATGCAACGCGCATCCCTGCGCAGTCAAATAGGCATGGTCTTACAAGAACCATTCCTCTTCAACGGAACCATCCGCGAAAACATCGCTTATGGCAAACTCAACGCCACCGAAGCCGACATCATCAACGCCGCCATGATGGCCAATGCACACGACTTCGTCTGCGGATTTTCCGACGCTTATGACACCCACATTGGGGAACGGGGCGTACGCTTATCCGGCGGTGAAAAACAGCGCATCTCCATAGCCCGCGCCATCCTCAACGACCCGCGCATCCTCATCCTGGACGAAGCCACATCTTCCGTCGATACCGAAACCGAAATGCTCATCCAAAACGCCCTTGAACGCCTCATGGAAGGCCGCACCACCTTTGCGATCGCCCATCGCTTATCCACCGTGCGTCGCGCCGACTGCCTCTACGTCATCGACCGCGGCAAAATCGTCGAATCCGGCACACACACCCAGCTACTCGCCAGCGACGGCCTCTACGCCCGCCTGTGCGACATGCAATTCGCGTTGGAAGAGGCGTGACATGGACCTCATGATACAACAACTCATCCCCGAAACCATTGACATACGTCAAAACGGCGATGGTCTGCTCCTTTTTGCCGACGGAGAAGAACTGGCCATCGATCACATCGTGCGATGTTTCCCCTTTTCCACGCCCGAACAATGGATTAGCCTCCGCGACCGGGACGGAACCGAACTCGGCCTCTTATCCACACTTGACGGGTTAAACACACAATCGCGGGCACTCGTTGAAGAACACCTCAAAAACCGCTACGACATCCCCCAAATCCAGACCATACTCAACATCGAAAGCAACAAAGAAGGCGGCACAAACTGGGACATCGACACCAACGCGGGACCTATGAGCTTCACACTCCGCGGCGATCAGAACCTCAACCTCAACGCATTTCCCGAAATCGTATTCACCGACGCCATAACGCGCAAACGCTACAAAATCCTCGACTATACCAAACTCGACCGCGCCAGTCAAAAAAACGCCCGCGCGTACCTGCCCATGAGCTCTCGCCACTACTCTGGACGCCGCGGCGGGAGAAGCAGGAGATGAATTAAAAATTAAGAATTAAAAATTAAGAATTAAAATCAAAACCAAAACCAAAAAGCGGGATAAGGGTGCTTGTCGCGTACATAAAAAAGCCGACCACTGTGTGGACGGCTTTTGAGGTTTTAATTCCTAATTTGCATTTATTGCCGTTCCGATGTTGGCAAGTAGGGGCGAAAAATCTTTCGCCCCTACAATCCTTCTCACTTCCCCCTTCTCAACCCCATCATCTTCGACGCGATCTCGACCTCCTCGGCAAACGCCTTCGCCTCATCGTCGTACGTATCAAACGGATCGCGGAAACTCAAATGGAATTCATTTTCCAAATACACCGAATCCCAATCCACAATATACCGCACCCGATTTTTCGACAGCGTCTTCACCATCGCCGCACGCGCCTTTGCCCGCGTATCAGCCGGAGGCATCACACAAGCCTGTTCAATGCGCTCATCCGTCAGCACCCGCTGCATCTTACCCTGCTGCTCCAGGTCAAAATACAACCCGCGATTGGGATCGATATTGTGATACTCCAGATCCAAACTCTGCAACCACGGATCGTTCCAACTCAAATTCTCCGACTCGCGAAACGCATCCAACAACCACTTCTTAGCCACCCAATCTACGCGATCTGTCAACTGCATCGGATCGGACGCCAGATCATCAAGCGTGCGCTCCCACTCATCCAGCACCCAATCTGACTCCTCATCCAGACCTCTCAAGTGGCGCTGCGCCAAATCCAAATAATTGCGCTGTATATCAATAGCCGAAATAGACCGCCCATTCTGCCGATCCAAAATCCACTTATGTGTTGGATCCCGCGAAATCTCCTTCAGTGCCCACACCGGATCGCCCACCCCCATATCCTGGGGAAAAATTTTGCGCTCCAGAAGATTTAGCACCATCGCAGTCGTGCCAACCTTCAGAGCCGTCGCATACTCCGACATATTTGAATCGCCCACCAGAAGGTGCAAACGGCGGTATTTGCTGTGATCGGCCAGCGGCTCATCTCGCGTATTGATAATCGCGCGCGAAAACTGAATCCACTGATAAATCTCTGTCACAATATGATCGGCACGCTGAGAAATCTGGAAAGAGACAGAATCCTCTGGATCGGCGGCATCTCGCACATTTTGCCCATAATAATAAAAACTGTCGTCATAACTGCCCACGCGACCTGCACCGCAAAAAATCTGGCGCGTCACCAAAAACGGCAACAGCGCGGGAATGACAACCGTTGAAAACGGCACATTGCGTCTGACCAGATAATTTTCATGACAGCCAAATGTCGCACCCGTATAATGATCGATATTATTCTTCAAAAACGAAGCTTCTTTCGCCAACCCCAGCGCGTGCAATGCCCGATACAAAATGAGATCACCCGCCCGATCAAACGCCACAATATCCCACAACCCCATACACTCCGGCGTGGCGTATTCCAGATGCCCCATATCGATATAAACCCGCCCCGCATTAAACAAAAAACCCCCATTGCCCGGGGGTTCATCCCGTCCGCGATAGTGAATATCCACAATCCCCATTCGGTCAACGTGAAAAATGTGATCCTTCACCTTCACCGAAATCGTATCGGGACTCACAAAACCCTCGTGCTCGGGAGCCAAACACCCATATTCGGTTTCTATGCCAAAAATGCGATCTCTCATGGGGCCTCTCAATCGGTGAGAAGTAAGACCTAAAAGGTAAGACGACCCCCAACCCCCTCCCTGGATTGCGGCTTAAACCCTGCCGCAATGACGGCTGGTTTTCCCTCCGTCTCACGTCTTATCCGTTTCTTTAAACTTTGCCAAAGCGGGCGCAATCTCTTCTGCATCGACATTGCGGTACTTGTTTTTTCCCAACTGCGACCGCCCGAGCACCACCGCCTCCACCTCCATGTCCTTCAACTCCGTCTCAAGCACATCAGCCACATCGACTTCCCCTGCCTTATGCTCGAGCTGCTCTGCATCGGTGGGCACCTCATCCATCTTCCCAACCCATCGTCCCATTGCCCAGGCGCGCAGCGCAGCACCCGCGGCATCCGACAAAGACAACGCGCCCGTATCCAGACCCGACAACTCGCGCCCCATCATCACATCCGCCTCTGCAACGCCGCCCACAACAGCCCATCCCTCGTGACGGTGAAACGCACCATCGTAATCCACAGAATAAAAAACCTGCGCCCCCTCCTGCCCGTCCAGCTCCGCGAGAAGCACCCGCGCCAAAAACGGAGAATGCACCACATCGTCGAACCCCGCCTTTATCGCAGGACCGAGACCAAAATACACAATTTGACGCAGCGTCACATCGTCCTCGGAATAATTAAACCCAATCGAATGCGCCATATCAATCGCAGCCTGCCTGAGCTTCTCGATATCCGTTGAATGCCCAATTCCCGCGAGCGTGATGCGATCGTACACCTCAAACACCTTTTGCTGGTTCTGTGACAGCGTCAGCAACAAAATCCCATCCTCGTATCCCACACCCACAACCGGACTCCCCGCCCGAATCTGATCTTCGATATAATCGCGCCGATTCGCAACAGCCTCTGCCCAGCGATACGGCTCATCTGACAACATCATGCGCGTCCCGCCTCCTCCCCATCCACATATTGAACATAAAGCTCCCGCAACGCCTCGGTCTCAATCTCCGCCAGACCCGACGCCGTAATCGTCTTCACCGACGGAAAAATATCAGCCGAACGCTCGTATCGCCCCGTCGCCGAATCGTATTCCGACGCCGTATCCAGAAGCTGAAGCGCGTGCCCGATTGCCGCATCGCGATCCATCTCCACAAACCGCCGACCGCCCCAGCGATTCAAATAATACATCGCCCCGCGAATCGCCGGCGACCCAGACCCCGTCGTCGTAAAATCGGCACTCTCAAACTGCGCCCCCAGCGCATCGTAAAAATAAATTTTGCCCCGCGCATCCACCCGATCATACGTCGCAAAAATGGGAATCACAGCACCAATACCCTGCATCGCCAACGGCAAATTATCCTTAATCAACAGCGACAACCGGCGCAACTTCGCCTGCAAACTCATCTCCTGAAGCAACCGACGGCGATAATACTGAAACGCATGCTCCAGAATGCGCGCGATCTCAAACGCAATAGAAGGTGACCCCGAAATCGCCATCACCGAAAACGCATCCAGATCAACCACCTTATCCGCGCGGTCATAAAGCACCATATTGCCCGCAGTGGCGCGGCGATCACCTGCAACGAGCACGCCATCGGCATATTGAAATGCCAGAATCGTCGTCGCATCCGTCGGCTCAAAAGGCAAATCGCGCTCGGACTGTACATCGCCCAAATTCTCACCCGGAAACCGGTAGCCCGTTTGCCGCAGCAAATCGACAAAATCCCCACCCGATTGCATAATCTACTCGCCTGTACGCTGGCGATAACGCCGCGCCTGGTTGGGATCAACGCGCCGCATGCGCCGCATCAAATCGCGTGTATCTGGCCGCTCCACCTTCGGGCGTGCAGGACCACCATCGCCATCATCGCCCGGACCGGGTCCTCCCGGGTCGACCGGCTTCGTCCGTCGCTCAAACTGTAAGACCTTATCCATATACGGCCTCCTTAATGAAAAAACCATCAGAATCAGGATTTACAAGATTATAGGATGTGCAGGATGAAAAACAAAATCAAAACCAACAGCAAAACCTCTGGATCGCGGCTTACACATTGCCACGATGACGGGCAAATTCATAAACAAAAGCTAAACCTCTGGATCGCGGCTTACACATTGCCGCGATGACGGGCAAAAGCACAATCAACAGCAAAAACAACTGCAAAACCTTCTGGATCGCGGCTTACACATTGCCGCGATGACGGGCGAGGCATGCCTCGCCCCTACACCCTTCACAGCCTCTCTTTTTTATCTGCGCCCATCTGCGCCCATCTGCGGATCACACTTTCTCCAGCGCAGCCAGAAAACTCTCCAGTGTATCGGATTGATCAAGTACCTCATTATAACGCGCTACCCGCTCTTTATCCACCAATAATTTCATATCCACCGCATGCTGCCGGCCATTGCGCTTAAACACAATGCGATCCCAATTAATCGACGACACATAATCGCCAAACTTCTCCAAACAGCGCCCTCGAAAATACGCCCGCGTACCCGAAGGCGGTTCCGACATCGCCGCAGCCACCTCATCATCGCCCACCAGACGCACCATCTGCCCCTGTGACTCCATCAAATAATACAAACCCTCATTCCGATCCACATTGCTATATTCCAGATCCTGGCTCTGCATCCAGAACAAATCATCGGGATTATCCCACGCCAGATTCTCCGCCTCGCAAAAACTATCGATCAGCCACTTCTTCGTCACCCAATCGCACACACCCACCAGATCCATCGGATCGCGGCTCAATTTCCCCAGCACATCTTCCCACGCCGACAACACCCAATCCGTCTCCTGATCGCGCCCGGCAAACTCGCGCCGCGCCAAACCCAAAAACGCATCCTGAATTTCAACCGCGGGAACGAGGCGACTGCCCGGACCCTCCACCTCCACCAACCACGCATGCGACTGATCGCGAGCGATATTCTTCATCGCCGCAATCGGATCCTTCAACCGATAATCGGGCAAACAATCCGCCTCAATCAAATCGATCACCAGCGCCGTTGTCCCCACCTTAAGCGCCGTCATATACTCCGACATATTGGCATCGCCCACAATCACATGCAACCGGCGATAACGCGCTGCATCTGCGTGGGGTTCATCGCGCGTATTCACAACCGGACGCTTGTGCATCGTATCCACACTCGCGATCACCTCAAAAAACTCCGCGCGTTGCGACAACTGATAAATCGGCGCCCGATCCTCCCGCTCAACACCCACCTTGCCAGCCCCGCAAAAAATCTGCCGCGTGGGAAAAAACAGCAACAACCCCTCCAATATACGCTCGAAAGGCACCGAACGATCCATCAAATAATTCTCGTGACACCCATAGCTATGCCCTTCAAAATCCGTATTGTTCTTATACATCCGCACAGTGCCCTGATCCAGCACCTCCGTTCGCCGCTGCGCGCAAATATCGACAATGCGCTCCCCCGCCTTATCCTGTGCCACAAGCTCGAACAAACTCACGCACTCACCCGTGGAATACTCCGGATGCGTATGATCGTTATAAAACCGGGACCCATTGTAAATAATCAAATCGCTCTTCAATTCCACAAACGGAATTTTCCGCTTGCGATCCTGTTGCAAATGCACCTTTTCATCGGCATCATTCAACAGATTTTTAACTTCAAACCCCCGCTCATCCCGACGGGGATTTTCCAATCGATAGTCCCACAACGGAACAAAAGTCCCTTGCTGATAGCAGCGGATCAACTGCATCGACTCCTCCACCACATCGACCCTATCCACCCCGTCAATCGTGATCCCGTATTCCGTTTCCAACCCGAATAAGCGCGTCATATTATCTCACAACGCCAGTAATGACAAAAAACCTTCTGGATTGCGGCTTTAACCATGCCGCAATGACGGCCAACGCCAGTCCCTACAATTGTTCCATCCACGACCATCTGCGGCCAAATGACAAAACCTTCTGGATTGCGGCTTTAACCATGCCGCAATGACGGCCAACGCCAGTCCCTACAATTGTTCCATCCACGACCATCTGCGGCCAAATGACAAAACCTTCTGGATTGCGGCTTTAACCATGCCGCAATGACGGGCGGGCACGGGGTCTGTCCCGTAATGATTCTATACGGGAACCCGCCCCTACAATTGTGTTCCATCTGCGGCCATCTGCGGCCATCTGCGGATCACACAACGCCATGCCCGGAGGTGCGGCGCTCTCGCCTGGGGCGAATCGGTGCTGCGCGCACCACATTTTCCGGATCGTAATCCAGCAACTTCAACCAATCCTCTGTATTATCCGTCGGCGGGAAAATCTCATTTTCGCTATACTCCATCTCGATCCCCGCGAGCAAATCGTCAAAACCAATCCCATCTTCTGCGCCAGAAGCAATACACCGCTTAATCGCAATCTCCTTCGCGCGCTGCACAATAGACTCGAGAATTGCCCCACTGCACAGATCTCCGCGGGTCAACACATCCTTTCGACCGCTCCTAAGCGTCACCTCCAAAAAGCGCGTATCGTCGCGCCTCGCATATATCTCGGCAATCGCACGCGCCACCAGATCGTCAACCGCTGCTCGCGCATTGCCATCCTGCGCATTTAACTCAGCCTCTGACAGCGGCAAATCAGCCGTCAAATAAATACCCAAAATCTCGCGCGCCGCATCCTCATCCGGACGAAGAACCTTAATTTTGCGATCGATACGCCCCGGACGCAAAATCGCCGGATCGATCAAATCTGGACGATTGGACGTCAAAATAATCACCACATCTTGCAGTGACTCGATCCCGTCCATCTCGGAACAGAACATCGGCACAACCGTATTTGAAATATTGTGCGACCGAATCGCCCGCCGCGTACCCAAAACCGACTCTGCCTCGTCGATAAACACCACCGGCAAAAACCCCTCGCGTCGCTTCTCGCGCGCCTGAGAAAAAATCTCGCGCACCTTGCGCTCCGACTCTCCCAACCACATATTCAAAATCTCGGGACCCTTAATATGCATAAAACACGCCTTGAGATTCAGTCCGTCTTCCTGCACCTGCTTCTCCAGATTATACGCCGTCGCCTTCCCAATCAGCGTCTTGCCACATCCCGGCGGACCATATAACAAAAACCCCTTGGGCGTACTGTAGTGAAACCGCTGAAACAACTCCGGATGCAACACCGGCATCTCAATCGTATCTTTGATCGCCTGAATCGCATCTTTTTGCCCACCGATCATTTCCCACGGCAAATCGGGAACTTCCTCCAGATAAAAATCCTTAACCTCGGAATGCGGCATCTTCTCCAGCGCCACGCGAAAAAGGGGATCGATACGCACCTCCTCGCCCGCCTTCAAAGACTCGCGCACCAGATCTGCCCCCCGCAGGAGAATATGCGTCTGCGAGCCGTGTTCTTGCCCCACCTGCAAACGCCCATCGTCCAGCACATCGACAATTTTACCCACAGTACCCGACGGAGACTCGCCCATCTCGCCCACCACGGCAAATGCCTCATTGACAAGCACCCGCGTACCCACCTTCAAACTGCGATCATCCAACCGCGCATCCACATTGGCATAATACTCCGCCCCCCCCACCGTAATATACACCACACCATTCTCTGGCGGCGCCAACAACGTACCCACGCGATTGGCCGGAGCCGTCACCTTCTCCAGCGCCCCTTCCAACTCCACAATCGTGCGCCTCGCCTCCTCAAAAGTAATCTCATCTTCCTGAAGCTGCCGGCGCAACTGGTACAACAGGGGTCGCCGTCGGTCTGTCTCATCCATCGTCATCAAAATTTGATCGATAATGGACAGCGACTGAAACGTATGCTGCATATCCACATAATCCTGAAGAAAATCTTCAGGTGACTTTCTCTGACGATCAGAATCGTTGGTATTGATGGCTCACCTCCTGTCGGGATGTTCACCTATGGCTTCAACATGGCTGCGACTATTATAGGCATCGGCATAGTCTGGGTTCAGTTCTATCGCTCTGTTGTAGTCTGCGATAGAACGGTTATATATGCCTTTTTTTTTGTAAGCATTGGCCCGAACAAAATAGACCACGGCAAGTTCTGGATCAAGTTCTATGGCTCTGGTCAGATCCTCAATAGCACGGTCAATCTTGTCTTTGTTTAAATAAGCCATGCCGCGACTGAAATAAGTCAGGGCATCATCTGGCCTCAGCGAGATCACTTTGTCAAAGTCCACAATAGCACAGTCATACGCACCTTTTCTGACGTACGCAATGGCGCGACTCTTATAGGCCGCAATGTAATTGGGTTGCAAGTCTATCGCCTTGCAGTACTCTGCAATAGCACAATCATAGGCATCTGCGATACTATAAGCAGAACCGCGATTAAAATAGGTCATGGCACGCATAGTGACCTTTCGCCGTTTTTCACGCGCATCTTTTCCATGATAAATTTTGACTGAATCTAATGAAATTTCATTCATATAAGTTTCATGATCAAATTCCACGTCTTCTGTAGTATTCATCGCGCAAACTCCCTATAGCATCAAATGCGGTGATCAAACGAAGCAGAGGTACATCTTCGTCAGAATAGACCACAACTAACACCCGACCTGCAGTGGTCGCCCCTATCCATCTGGACCGATCTTCATACCCTGATAGATCTGAAACCTCGAAAAAACCTTCTGGATCGCGGCTTACACATTGCCGCGATGACAAACAAATTCACAAACAACAGCAAAATCAAAAGCAAAACCTTCTGGATCGCGGCTTACACATTGCCGCGATGACAAACAAATTCACAAACAACAGCAAAATCAAAAGCAAAACCTTCTGGATCGCGGCTTACACATTGCCGCGATGACGGGCGAGGCATGCCTCGCCCCTACAACCATCTGCGTCCATCTGCGTCATCTGCGGATCTCATTTCTCACGTCAAGAATACCATATCTCAAAACCCGTGTCAAGCCGTGAACCTACTCCTTCTCCAGCTTTTCCAGCTTGCGTTCCATATCAACTTTAACCTCAGCCACAATATTGGGAATCGGATCCCTCTTCCCCGCTTTAATAACCACAGGCTTATTGATATCAAAATGCATCTTATATTCCAGCACCAGCCCGCGCGTCGCATCGATCACCCACGAGCCCCCGCCTGTACCCTTCCCATTATAATACAAAGAAGCCACACTCACCTCAATCCACCCCGCGTATTCCACCTCACTATCCTCATCAATGGACACCTCCACGCGCCCCTTCTCATTCTTAATATTCTTCACCTCATAAGTACTCTTAATTTTAATCTGCGAATCGCGCCCCAGCATATCCATACTCGCAAACGGACGCCAAAAAACGCGCTCACCCGTCCAGGTATCGCCCTTATTAACCGGCTCATCTGGCAAAACGGGCGCAAACGCCGGTATCGCCCCCTGGTACATATCCGTAATCAAATCCTGCCGATCCACGCGAAACGCTGGAAAATCGGGCTCAAACTTCTGCACCATACCCTCGGGCGTCACCTGCCAGGTAAAAACCTTATCATTAAACATATCAAACGTAAACGGAAACTGCTCATACGTCTGCTTCTCCCCCAAAAAAATCGCTGCACTCGCACCCTTTTTAATCTCAGCGCGAACCCCCATCACCCCCTCGGGTATAGTCCTTCCCGGCAACGCCTGTGGCACAATCACCTCTTCATGACTGCGCCACTCATTATCTATAATCACGCGAATATGCCCGCTCTGCATCACAATCTGCTCGCCCTGATTGCTAAAATACTCCACCCGGAACTTGTGCTTATATCGCGCCTTGCGCCCTTCTGGGAACTTCAGCTCCAACGCTGTGGGCTGTGCCCAACAATCGGCGGCAACACCGATGAGCAAACCGAAAATAATCGTTAATTTTACACGCATAAGAACCTCCTGGATCGCAACGGGACGGCACGGGGACCGTCCCCTACATTGCCGCGATGACGGGCGGTACGTACGGGCGAAAATTTTTCGCCCCTACCGCCTTCGCACGCGCTTCACCCGCACTGGTCGCCCGTTTTTCTCTGCCGACTCCCAGGCGGCTTCCGTCAACTGAATCACGCGCAAACCGCACACCGGCGGCACCTGAACCTCATCGCGTCCCAAAATCGCATCCACAAAATTTTGATCTGGACTCACAAACCGCGAAGGCAAACTATTGGCATCCACCTCTACGGGTGCGCTGCCACCGTATTTGCACGTCACCTTCCCATTGCGAGAATAAATCGCCCCCTTTGTGCCCCAAATCGTAATATCCTCCCACATCCCGGGACCCGGACCTGTACCAACAATAGAAAAATTCGCCAACGCGCCATTCTCAAACACAATCGACAGCGCCGAATTGATATCCACCTCTGTATCCAGATAATCCATAAACGCCGACACGCGCGCGGGTGCCTGATCCACCATCCACAGCACAATATCCAGCAAATGACTTCCCGAATCATTCAACTGCCCCCCGCCCGACAGCGCGTGAACCTGTCGCCACTTCCCCTGTTGATTCTCATACCAATGCTGATCTTGCATCGCCTGAATAAACTGAACCTCTCCGATCTCCCCTGCCTGAATCTGATTCCGAATAAACCGAAACGTCGGCGCCAGATGCCGTTGATAGGACACCATCAAAACCCGATCCACCTCCTCTGCCTTATCCATCACCTGAAGCGCGTGGTCAACCGTACACACCATCGGCTTCTCCGTCAGCACATGCAGACCCTTATCCAGACTATCCATAATCTGTTCAAAATGCAACGTATGCGGCGTAGAAATCTCTGTCGCATCCATCTCCACATTATTCAGCATCTCCCTGTGATCTGCAAACCTCGGCAACGCCTCTGCCTGGGGCACGCGCTCAAACAACCGCGCAAAACTCGCCTCACTCGGATCTGCCAGCGCCACAACCTCCACATCCTGCATCTTCATCAAACGCCCGATATGGCCGCCCATATTGCCACCGCACCCGATCAAGCCCATTCGCACCTTCTCCATTTATGTCTCCTTTTGAATCAAAAGCAACCACAGATTAACACAGATAAACACAGATAAAAGGCAAAACCTTCTGGATTGCGGCTTAAAACATGCCGCAATGACGACAAAAACAACTGCAAAGGCAAAAACTTCTGGATTGCGGCTAACAGCATGCCGCAATGACAGGCAAATTCAAAAACAAAACCAACAGCAAAACCTCTGGATCGCGGCTTACACATTGCCGCGATGACGACAAAAACAACTGCAAAGGCAAAACCTTCTGGATTGCGGCTTAAAACATGCCGCAATGACGGGCGAGGCATGCCTCGCCCCTACTGTCACGACACCTTCACCCTTCACACTTCACCCTTCACCCTTCACACTTCACACTTCACCCTTCACCCTTCACCCTTCACCCTTCACCCTTCACACTTCACACTTCACACTTCACCCTTCACACTTCACACTTCACCCTTCACACTTCACACTTCACACTTCACACTTCACACTTCAACCAACGTGCTCGAATATAGTTTCACATATACAATACCGCAATAATAAAAAAAGGCCACTGGACAATATGTCCAATGGCCTTTTTAAATCGGTACCGTCCCAGGAATCGGCACCGGTAGGGCGAAAAATTTTTCGCCCCTACTTCAACAGCAACATCTTCTGGATCGCGGTATTTGAACCCGCCACAATCTCGGCGATATAAACGCCACTACCAACACTGCGGCCCAGATGATCCTTAGCATCCCACTGGACACTATAACGACCTGCTGTATAATGCCGGCTCACGAGTTGGCGAATCTCCTGCCCAATCGCATCGTAAATCACGATAGACACATCTGTGTCAGCGGGCAATTCGTAGGAAATCGTCGTTCTCGGGTTAAACGGATTGGGATAAACCGTCGAAGCAAATTCTGTGGGCAGAGTGAAACGCGCGCCCAGCAGCACCTCAATCGGATTCGAACGATTAATCGTCCCATCCAGATCAATTTGCTCGAGCAGATAATAAACCTTCTCAACAGCGGGAAGGCTCGTATCCTCAAACACATAATCCATCAACTGATCGGTCGTACCAGCACCTGCTATGAGCGCGCTGACCACCTCGTAGGTCTCACCATCCGTGCTGCGAAGCACGCGGAAACCCGCATTATTGGTCTGCGAAGCCGTCGCCCAGTTCAGCACCACGCGATTTTCGATCACGGATCCGACAAAAGACGACAACTCAATCGGCACCTGCTCGTCAAACTGAACAGTCACTTCCTCAGAAGCCATGCCATCGGAAGCCGTCACCTTCACAACAGCGGAACCCAAACCAGTCGCGGTCAACGTATAGACATTGAGCATATCCATTTCCGGGTGACCATCGACCATCGCCGCGCCTTCTACAGTATGCGAAAAGGTAATCTTCGAACTCTCGGCAAAACCCAGCGCAGTAATTTTAATCGTCGCTTCACCACCGCGCGGAATCGTCGCAATATGCGCAGACACCTCCAGCCGCGGACCGAAATTGTACATCACCGGTGCGGGAATCATCAGCATCGTCTCTTCGCCGGAAGCGAGAACGCCTCTAAACGACTCAACCCCAACCGAAAACGGCACAGCCTCGGCACCCGTCATCAGCTTCAGCGTACCCAAAAAACCACCATTGGACAGCATCACCGCTTCTTCGGCACCAATATCGACCTGATTACCGGAAATACCCAGCAGCGTCAGACCCTCAGCAGGCTCAAAACCCGTGATCATTGCCGCCGCAGATGGCTCAACCATCGCCGATTCATCCGGCTTAATCACAAACACAATACTCGCACCACCGAGACCGCCATCTACATCACCTGCAAACACCTCAATAGCAATCTCTTCATTGGCACCAGCACTGCCCGCGAGCATGCCATCATCCATCATATTCATCATGTCCATGCCTGCGATATCCAGCGCGGGAATCCTCATCTCGACAAACTCAATCGTAATCGGATCGGTCGTAGCCATACCATCACTCGCCGTCACCGTCACCTTTGCCGGACCACTCGCCGTCAGCGTCAATTTGGCACCCTCTGGCGCGCTCATAACGTTATCGAGCATTTCGCCCTGCACTTCAAACGTAATCATCGCATCCGCAGCAAAATTCACCGCCGTCACCGTCGCCGTACCCGTACTACCTGGCGGCACCGGGATCACAGTTTCATCTGCCTCCAGCCTGGGCTTGACATTAAAATTGATCGTACTCATCATCGCCATCATTTCCGGCGCGATAACATCGCTCGACGCTGCACTTTCAGCAAGCGTCACGCTCTTAATGCCCAGGTAAAATTCCTTATCCGTAAGATCCGCAACGGTAGAAAACTCGGCGCGTCCGATAAAACCAGACTCGGGCAGGGTGACAGGCGCAGTAGCTGCAAAATTTACGCCCGTGGCTTCGGGAATAGCAAACAGAAACGCACTATTCTCGACCTTATCGAGCTTTAATTCTTCAGCTTTAAAATCAAACTCAATCTTCACGCCAATCAGCGCCGTGGTCACGCCCTTGGCGAAAACCTCAACCACAATTTTCGCGCCCTCTCCGGAGACATTACCCGAATGAACACCTTCATCCATCTGATTGCCTGCCCCGCCATCGGCAACCAGATCAATCGTCACCGTCGCATTTGCATTGGGACCAGCAGAAGCCTGACCCGCAAACGCCAGAAACGCAAGGGCAGTAAAAAATAACAATCCTTTTTTAATCAACATTTGCAAAACTCCTTCGCTGAAAACTACTCCTTGTAAGTTCTGAGGGGAAATAGGTAGGGGCGAAAAATTTTTCGCCCCTACCAAAACGAATTACTTGAGCAGCATCAGCTTCCGCACATCCTGGAACTTCCCTGCCGAAATCTGGTAGAAATAAATCCCACTCGAAACCGGCACTCCGCGATCATCCATACCGTCCCAACGGACCTGATAACGGCCGACCGACTGCGATTCAGCAGCCATAAGCGTCCGAACGACCTGACCCACCACATTGTAAATCTGGAGCGTCACATCGGCGGACTCGGCCAATTCATACCCGATCGTTGTGTCGGGGTTAAACGGATTGGGGAAATTCTGGAGCAGTGCAAACTCTGTAGGCGTCGTCTGAATATCCAGCACACCGCCAGCCAATGGATTGGCGAGTTGACTCGGATCGAAAACCAGACCCTCGGCAATCTCAAACCGCGCATTATCTTCAAAATCGCGCAACACGCGGAACACCAACCGAACAATATCGCCACCGCCGGAAACCTCCGAACCATTCACGATCGCATTCATAACGTGAACCTGCCCGGCCTCAGGTGCCCAACCCCTCAACAGCGGGGTCTCACCACCTGAAGACATAAGCAAATCCTCAGCAGCCGGCATCGCTTCTACAAACTCGAACTTCTCGGCATCGTAGTGAAGCACAAACCCATAACCCATCAGAGCCTGCACATTGGCCAGAGACACATCCACAAACATCGTCTCGCCAGCCACCACGCGATCACTGCCCAAACGCAACGACAACTCGGCAGTCTCATTCACGCCAGGAGGCGGAATGAGAGACTTGCCAGCCGGACCTTGCGCTTCCTTACCATAAGAGCTAAAGAACAGAATAAAGTCATCGAAATTGACCATCTTATCGTCATTCAGGTCAGCCTGAACAAAGACTCTCCAGTTCTCGTGCGTCTCATCGGTATTAAACGCCATCGTAAAGGCCACAAAGTCTTCAAAGTCAACCGTCAGCGGCGTCATAGTATCCCCGTGCCTGGGGAGCCTGACGATATAAACAGGACCACCGTCTGCATCCGCAAACGCCTTGCGCGTCGGGATAAGCTCAACCACCAGAGGCACACTCGACGTCATATTGGTTCCGTCCATCGCCGTCACGGTTACCAGCACCGCGGGCAAACCCTGATTAATCAGAGACTCAATCAAAGCCTGCGGAACCTGGAAACTGGTCGAACCAGCGGGAGCATCGCCGATATCGATCATCGCATCTTCGCTGGCACCACCCCGGATGATATAGCCCGTCACATGCGGAATCATAATCGCGTGACCGCGATACATCACAGCATCCATGCCACCATCATCGGCGGACGCCGTCCAGGTAACCATCCCGGTCTCCACATCAGCAGCAAGCTCGGTCGCAGCAGCAGGGGCTGTATCATCTACTGCACCCACCATACCGTCCGTCGCCGTAATTGGAGACGAAACAATAGGACCATATCCATCCGTGCGGATATTCTGCGGAACAGACAGGTCGCCACCAATGAGAACACTCAAATCGGGATCCAGAGCGGCAAACACCACATTCTTCCTGCCGCCAATAATCGAATTAATATAATCAGCAGAAGGCATAAACATCTTGCTGAGCGCATCCTCGGTCACAACCAGATTGGGATCAACACCCAAAAGCTGAACGATCGCCTGCACGCTCTCCTTGGAGAACACGCGCTTGCCAGCAGAAGGCGTAATCTCTACCGAAGACATACCCTTCTCGGCAGCAACGCCCCAGCGAGTCGCCGTTGCATCCGTCACCGGAACAACCGCGCGCGTCATACCTTCTTCTTCATCATTGTCCATCGCATCGACAACAGCCCAGGGAACCCACTTTGCCACCGGCTCATCGCTTACCACCACCTTGCCGCCGGCATCCATCGTGGTATTCACCATCATCTCGCGATAAACGCGATACTGACTCACATCAGCGTGATTTGCCGAATTGGCAAAACTCACCATCACATAATGGCCGTTATCCCCTTCCTGATCCTGCACAACCACACTCGCAGGAGCAGCGGGTAATGCCTGCGTAAACGTAACCTCAACCGCAGACGTCGTAACGCCTCCACCAGTAGCAGTCACACTCACAGTAGCCGTACCAGTAGCCGTCACCGTCAGCACATTGCCATCTGACGAATGCGAAACATAACTTTCTCCACTCGTCACCTCGACATTGAACGTAATCTCAGCATCGGGAGGAAAGCCATTTGCCACGACCATTGACGAATTATTGCCAACCGTAGTCTGAGGAACTTCGACCTCAGGCATATCTGTTGCAACCTCGGGCATCTTCCTGAAGGTAATAGTAAGCGGAGCGGTCGTAAGCGTACCATCGGTGGCGGTCAACGTCATTGTGGATGTCTGGGATAAATCATCAGAATCCATCGCGTTCAGCGTCGCCGTTGCACCATCCGTACTACTATTAACCGTAGCTGTGCCGGTTACTTCGCTGACTGTCCAATCAATATCATCACCCAGACCAGTCGCTGTAACTGTTACCGTCACATCTCCACCTTCCGGAATAATAACATCACTGTTATCCGCCGTCAGATAAGGAGCTGGATTCAAAAACGTAATCTCCAGTTCAGCAGTCGTACTCGTACCATCGGTGGCCTCCAACGTCACAACACCGGCCTTATCCGTCGATACCGTCCAGGTTGCAGCACCATCTGCCGTTGCAAATCCGGCACCACCTGTAATCCTAAACATGATAGTGGCACCTTCGGGAAAACCGACAGCTGTTACAGACGCTGAAGCCGTGGCACCAAAATCATCAAACGTCACTGTGGGCGTATCTGTGCGCAGTTCAGGCGGCGCATCCATAAAGGCAACTTCAACAGTTTCGGACATAACATCACCAACTGATGCCGTCACCATCGCTGTGGTAGCCGCACTTGCGGACACCGTCACGGTCGCACCATCAGACTCAGACATCACGCCTTCACCTTGCACGTCAAACGCGACCTCTGCGCCATCGGCCTGACCACTTGCGGTCAACATCGCAGACGCACTGCCACCATAAGGAATATATGCCTTAGTATCTCCAGCCAGCATAAGCGCACCTTGCGCAAACTCAATCGTAACAGCATTGGATCCAACATCACCAACCCACGCCGTCACCATCGCTGTGCCTGCGCCAGTCGCGGTCACCGTTGCACCGTCTAACGTCGCACCTTCGGAACCTTCCTCCAGGGCGAACACGACCTCTGCACCCTCGGCTTGACCACTCGCCATCACAGTCGCAGAAGCACTACCACCGGGAAGCACTGTATTCTCAGCTTCAGAACCTTCTGCCAGTGCAAGCGTAAGCGCACCTTGTTCAAACGCAATCGTAACGACATTGGATCCAACATCACCAACCCACGCCGTCACCATCGCTGTGCCTGCGCCAGTTGCTGATACCGTTGCACCGTCTAACGTCGCACCTTCGGAACCTTCCTCCAGGGCGAACACGACCTCTGCACCCTCGGCTTGACCACTCGCCATCACAGTCGCAGAAGCACTACCACCGGGAAGCACTGTATTCTCAGCTTCAGAACCTTCTGCCAGTGCCAGCGTAAGCTCGCCCAGCACAAATTCAACAGTAACAGAACCAGTCGTAAGACCATTAACCATTGCCGACACAGTCGCCGAGCCTGCACCACTCGCCGTCAACGTCACGGTCACACCCTCTATAGAGTGCTCAACGCCTTCGCCAACTACCTCAAAGGAAGCCTCGTCGCCCTCGGCAAGATTCATCAACGCCACAGTCGCAGACGCACTACCACCGGGAAGCACTGTATTCTCAGCTGCAGAACCTTCTGCCAGTGCCAGCGTAAGCGCACCATCCACAAACTCAACAGTCGTGGTGGCTGAAACATCACCAACGCTTGCCGTCACACTCGCTGTGGCTGCACCACTCGCCGACAACGTCACGGTCGCACCGTCAGACTCAGACGTCACACCTTCGCCATCTACGGCAAACGCGACCTCTGCGCCATCGGCCTGACCACTCGCTGTCACCGTCGTAGAACCAGTGCCACCAACGGGAACCATAACTTCACTCTTAGCCGCCGTAAGTGTAAGCTCTCCTGCCGTAAACCCAATCGCTATAGTAGCCGTATTCGTGCCATCATCGGCTGTCACAGCTACAGTAGCACTACCCGTCCCACTTACCGTCAACATCAGGTTGGCACCGTCTCGCTGCGTATCAACCGTAGCGACACCTTCCGTTACTTGTGTCTGATAGGAAATCCCTTCACCAAAATCCAACGCCGTAATAACCACCATAGCACTGCCACCTACTGGAATTGTAGCCATATTATCAGCGGCATCTGAAACCAATTCAGGAGGCGTTGGCACAAAAGCAATCGAAAGCGAAGCAGTTGTATTTGTACCATCGGTAGCGACTACCGTCACTTCACCAGGCGCACTCTTTGTCAACGTCAGGGTTGAACCATCATCTGAAGACACGACATCTGTACCGGCAGTGACAATAAAATTAATATCGGCATCTGCGGGAAAACCGTAAGCCGTTATCGTCGCCATCGCCGGACCATCGCGAGGAATCGTCACCTCTGTCATATCTGTTGCCAGAGATGTCACAAACGAAATTTCAACGGCATCGGACATAACATCGCCAACGGATGCCGTCACAGTCGATGTACCTGCAACACTCGCGGATACCGTCGCAGACGTACCGTCTTCATTCTCGGTCACACCTTCACCGGCAAACACAACATCTGCGCCTTCGGCCTGACCGCTCGCGGTCACAGTCGCCATCCCACCATCAGCACCAATCGCGACCTCAGTCGCATCTGCTGATAGTGTAAGCGGACCCCACACAAATTCAATAGAAATAGGCTCGGATCCAACTTCACCAACCCAGGCAGTCACCATCGCTGTGGCCGGACCACTCGCCGATACCGTCGCACCGTCTAACGTCGCACCTTCGTCGGAACCTTCTTCTAACCTAAATGCGACCTCTGCGCCTTCGGCTTGACCACTCGCGGTCAAAGTCGCCGATGCACTGCCACCCGGAGCTACCATCACAGCCTCAGCAGGTCCCTCCGCTGTAAGCGGACCCAAAACAAACGTAATCGTCACAGACGCCGTAGCTGGATCTATGCCATCGGTGGCTGTCACCGTCACTTCACCAGGCTCAGTCGCCGTCACAGTACCGTCTTCTGCGGCACCATCAAGCATCACGTCACCATCAAATCCCGCCGCTGTCACCATCGCCGATGCCGAGCCACCAGGCATAATCATCACATCGCCTTCTGGTCCCATCAGCGTAGGAAGCGGCTTATTAACGGTCAAAGACCCGCCACTTACGGCTTTTCTTCCTTCTCTTGTCAACACATTAAACGTGGTAACACTAATGGAAAACTCAGAGCCATCATAATCGGCACCCGTGGTAAACACCACAGACCCGTAATTGCCGCCTGCTGGTGCCCCCAAAATGGTGAGCTTCAGACCGTCCATTTCGACCTTGTGCAAACCCTCACCCTCATTCACAGCCGTGATCATCGCCGCATCGGAAGCAAATTCGATCTCAGCACCAAATGACTCTTCCATCCCACCAACAACGACATCAACGGTAATTTCAGCACCTGCACCTATGTCGCGAACGATAGTCTCGCCACCACTCGTCAGAGAAACAACCATGTCACTCGGCACAGGCGGATCAACTGGCGGATCAACTGGCGGATCAACTGGCGGATCAACTGGCGGATCAACTGGCGGCTCGGTATCACTCGCATTAAACACAAGTGCAGCGGGAGCTGGAACCGGAAGCGCATTACCATCAAGTGAAACGCTGCTAATACCAATAGAAAATTCCACACCCGTTACATCTGAAGCTGTGGTAAAAGTAAAAGACGCACTTGCGGGCACTGGCATCGCCCCCGTAATAGAACCGAAGGAAGCCGTATTACCACCAACAACAGGAAAGGCTATAAAGCTGCCAGCAGTACCGCCCGTAAGCGTCACAACATCCGTATTAATATCAAACACAACCTGTATGGCATTCACGGATTGGGCAACACCCATCTGGGACACATCAACCGTAATCTCCGTGCCCTCTCCCTCAACCGTGGCAGAGCCACCCTCACCAAGAGAGAGCGACAACTGTGCAGAAGCCTGCCCTGCAAACATCAGCAATGCCAACGCAGTCATAAACAAAAGACTTTTTTTCAAAAACATTACAAACTCCTCTATTGAAAATGGAATCGGGAAGCCTCATCTGGGAAACTTCCCGATCCATCGGCGAATTACTTGAGCAGCATCAGCTTCCGCACATCACTGAACTTCCCATCTGCCGCAATCTGGTAGAAGTAAATTCCACTCGAAACCGGCACTCCTCGCTCATCCATTCCGTTCCAGCGAATCTGATAACGACCCGCATTCTGCGCCTCGGAGGCGACCAGCGTCCGAACCACCTGACCCAACACATTGTAAATCTGGAGCGTCACGTCAGCGGACTCGGCCAAATCGTACTTAATGGTCGTATCCGGGTTAAATGGATTGGGGAAGTTCTGGTGCAAAGCGAACTCTCTGGGCGTGCTCTGGAGTTCTAACACACCCGCGACCACCGCCGGATTCTGAAGCTGACTCGGGTCAAAGACCAGACCGTTGGCAATTTCAAACCTGGCGTTATCTTCAAACTCGTACAACACGCGGAAGACAAACCGGACAATGTCGCCACCGCCGGAAACCGCTGTACCATTATACAGACCCGTGGCAACTTCAACCTGACCGTCGCCTGCGACGTGATGGAACAGCGTCTCGCCACCTGTTGACTTGAGCAAATCTTCATCGGCAGAGGCAACACTGATGAACTCGAACTTGTCGGCATCGTAATTGAGCGTGAACCCATAACCGATCAGAGATTCGACATTGGCGATTGACACATCGACAGCCACCATCTCGCCAGCGATCACGCGATCACTACCCAGACTCAGCGCGAACTCGGCATTCTCGTTTATGCCGGGAAGCAAAACGAGAGGCTTCGTCGCCGGACCAACAGCTGTCTTGCCAAAGGATTGGATAAACAAGAGGAAGTCTTCCACATCAATCGTGCCATTATCGTCGATATCGGCCTGGATATTGTAATTCTCATCACCCGGGCTGGTACCAAATGCAGCGACAAGGGCAAGGAAGTCATCCACGCCAACTACCATATCAAGATCAGAGATGAGATACACGGGATCGCCTTCAGCATCGACATACGCCATGCGCACCGGCTCAGCAGGTGCTTCGACAAACGTGATGGTAAGATCGTCAGAAGAATACTGACCACTCGCCGCTGACACCGTCACAGTGCCTGCCGCGCTCCTGGTAATATCCAATCCAGCATAACCATCGGCATCTGCTTCCACTGCATCCTGACCGTCGCCGTCAACCGTAAAGATAACCATATCGCCTTCGTTAAGACCTTCTGCGCGAGCAGTTACCGTTACGCCATCAGCAGAAACCGCAACATCATTACCCGCCTGATCCCCTTCCACACCGGGAACCCAGAGCGTAATGGAAATATCCAGAGGCTGCTGAATGGTGAATGACGCATCACCGGACTTATTTCGGCTGCGAGAATCGGTTAAAAGGAGAAAACTATTATCTATAACAGCGCGAACCCTCGCAGTACCTCTGGTCCTGTTCTCCTGAGTCCTCACAGAGAACGTCTCACCAGCCTCCCTAACAGACCAGGCAAACGGCAAGTCTTCGATCAAAGAGGCATTGAAACTAACGTCAACCTGGGCATACTTCTTGGTAGAGTTCGCCGCGTTCTCTGGTGTCGGAGCCGTCTTGCCTACCCGGGTATCCAGAATGTCCAGAGAGTCCTGGGCAGCCACAGGATTGACTTTTCCAGTGCCAGCGAAATTATGGAACGTCTTCAAAGAAGCGTTGCCATATTTGTCAGTCGGCGTCACCCGAAGATCGAAATCTCCCCAAACATTGGTCACAGATCCATCTACGCCTTCTTCCCAGGCAGTTATCTCAAACTGCTGGAAGTCAGCGGCGTCAACGACAATATCTGTCGTCTTCTTAAAGTTCAGAGTACCGTCGGCGTTCATATCTTGCACGACAACCGTGTAAGAACCCGCCTTCGTTACCCGGAAGAAAATACTGCGCTTACCGCCTGACCAACCGAGGTCATTCAACGTGGCAGTACCATTACCCGATGCACCGCCCCAGAATTTTGCGGTAGGCTCCGGATTGCCATCGGAATTCTCCACGACGACCTTCACACCGGCGTTGGCATAGGTAACAGCCACGCGATCTTCACCAGCCGACTCTGACAGCGCTGCGTCAAGCGCGGTAATATCCAACCGCATACCCTGATTCGCAACCACAGAGTCCATCTTTACATGTCCCTTATCCATAGCAAATTGGGCCGCAGTATTAAATTTGCGAACAAGGGTCGCCAGTTTAAACGCACCAGCCGCCGGATTCTCGAGATCATTGTCAAACGTCAGATTTGTTTGCTCGACACTGAGCGTCACATAACCAGCGAGGTCGCGAACATAGACTTGCAGATCATAGACCTCGTTCTGCTGAAGCCCCTGATCGCCGAGGAACTTGACCCTGATATTATTGTTCACCGTTGCCTCTTGAGCAGCAGTACCCGCTACATCGAGAATATCAGTACCCAGGTAGCGAACCAGAATCGAATCCACCTTTTCGTTCAGGCGGAAGACCGGATGCTGCGTACCTTCTGGACCACCGATCTTGTTGTCATAAGGTTCCAGATCGGCATTGTTGGGGAACAATTTGGTAAGCGCGGCTTTCTTGTTGTCGAAAATCGGGTCTCCACCAGAGGGAGAGGCTTTCCCTGTGTTACCGGACAAGTCCGTTGCGGCAACAGTGACCTTAGCCGTCTTGGTGCCCTTATTGTATCCACCCTCTGCGCTTGCCCGTTTGGTGTCATTCTTCCCATTGTCGGTTCTTTCATACGTCCGATGCTTATTCGCTGCAAGAGCCAGATTAACAGTGTTTTCGCCCTGAATTGGAGCACCTGCACCCAGAAGATCGGTCGTATCCTTGAGCGCAGCGCCGCCGCCATCAATGACGACATACGCACTTTCCACGCCTTCATCGACTTTGAATTTCAGCGGATTGAGATCCACTGTGACCTCATCGTCTCCGAGGAATGCATAGGTCTGCTCATCCAGTGCCGTGAAGCGATTGCTATCGGGAGCACTCGGCTTGGGATACACGATCGTGACTTTCGGGGGCTTGGAATCCAACGTGAACCGCCCGGATAAGCCATCAGTCTCGTTTTCGGTATCATTATCGCCGGCTTCATCATTGAGAGCAGTCTCAGAACCCACATACTGGTCCTGAGCGTTACCCGCCTTGTCCTTCACTATGGCATGAGCGCGCACGCTCAACTGATTCTGCTCAACCAGATCGTTCTTCTCGTACTTTGGCGGATCATTCAACGGATCCTGCTTGATGGTATATTTGCGCTTAAACTGATTCGCAGTCACTTTAAACTTGTCGGTCAGTTTATTACTGTTGCTAAATATCTCCTGACCAGTGAATGTCTTGGTATATCCAGTCAGAGCACCATCTGCTGCGATGACAACCGTTTCATCATCGGTTAGATCAGCAGGAGTTGTATCTACAGTCATCGCTTCCGGCACAATGATTTGAAACTGTACGCTGGTCTCCTGGAAAACACCAGAGACATCCGCGCTTATCTCAAGCTCGTCGCCAATGCCTAATGATCCATTATCAGTATCATTACCATCTATAACCGTAACAGTCATATTGGTAACAGTAATGGCAGCAGGTCGCGTGCGGTCAATCTTGATAAGCTTCCCGTCACCGACTTTTTCGTTCGGAAAGACGGGGTGAATCGCTGTTTCGGTGTCCCGGCTTTCGAGTTCACCAACCGTATCACCACCTTCAGTAAATCTCGCAACAGCATACGTCTTTAATAAATCCGCATCCGTGTCAATGGTTCCCGCTGGTATAGCCATCCAGAACTCAAGCTTGTCATAGTTGCCAGACCGGGATCTCCGTGTATAGTATGCTGTAGTGCCGTTGCTGCCACTCTCCGCAGTCAGAGTATCCCTCTTTACACTATCCAAAGACAAATTAGCGAGTTCACCAGTTGTGCCATTTGAAATGGTCATAGAATAGATTGGTTCGGCAGTGGCAGGGCGTTTACTATTAGTGTCAGTATCTACATCCTCACCATCCCCAGACTCATCGTACAACCCAATCCGAATCGCATCAAAGGAACCCCACTGGAAGGATGGGCCCTCTCTGCGAAGCACCTGAACCTTGACCTTATTATTCCCGACATTCGCCCACTTGCCCACGGCTGGTGCCGTGATGATAACGCGGTATCCTGAAACAGCATCTGCTTCCGCTGCAAGGACCACTGGATTATCGGTTATGGTAAGCTCAGCCGTGTCAGCAGTATAACCCGTTGCGGTAGCCCTCGCCATAACCACGGTATCATCTGCGTCTTTATCTTGTATGGGCGTTACAACAAACTCACCGGATTCGGAACCACTGCTCCCGCCATTACTGATCGTCACCGTGATGGCAACGGAGGGCCTGCCTACGTATGCAGCACTGGATGGCAGTTGCACGGTCACAGTATAGTCCGTGTCAGCTGTAACCGCTGCATTTCTGGTTAACGCTGCAGTCGCTGTTACGGTCGTGGCTGAAACATTATCTTGCACCGTGCTTGGACTAAGCGTAAGTGTGATCGTGTTTTGTGCAAAACTATCTGGCACTCCAATGCCCACCATGAGCAATAGAGACGCCAAAAAGCCAATTGTTTTGTGAAGATTCATCCTATCGACCTCCTAAAAAAATGTTAGGATCGAGTAAGTATTTGTTTGCGAACGAATTTATTCTCATGCGAAACTGCTGAACTGGTCTGAGACCAGTTCCTACTTTCTCGCGCTGTCCCTCGTGTTGTTTAAGACCGGACCCCAGAACAGGGTGAGAGCCGCGACCTTTGCGACACAGCGAAGAAGAACTACCAAATTCCAAATTTATATCCCTCCCTTCAACAGACTTGTTTTCATTTTCTTTTATTCCTCGTAGAAACAACAGGTTACGAACGACTATAAATTACCCATTTTATTCAAGTACCTCCTTCCAAAAACAGCCTAACACACACCAATGCAACATCCTTACAATAGCCTTAAGGAGTAATGCGTTAGGAGAAATCAACACCCCTTCTGTTTTGTTTGATGTTTGATTCATAGGAACTACTCCACATTAGATATGACGGGCTAATTATATGCAATCAAAATCACAGTGTCAAGCCTTTTTTCTACGATAATGATATGATAATAAAAAAGAAACGCAAATACAACCATAATCAGAATCAGGATTTACAGGATTATAGGATGGACAGGATAAAAGACACAGGCGAAAGGCAAAAGCAAAAGACATCCGCAGATGACGCAGATGAACACAGATGAAAGGCATAAGGCGAAAGGCAAAAGGCACTGGATCGCGGCTTACTACACGCCACGATGACGGCATAAAGGCAAAAGGCGAAAGGCAAAACCACTGGATCGCGGCTTACTACACGCCGCGATGACGGCATAAAGGCATAAGGCGAAAGGCAAAAGGCACTGGATCGCGGCTTACTACACGCCACGATGACGACCTACAACGACGAGCAAAGGCAATCAGAATCAGGATTTACAGGATTAAAGGATGGGCAGAGCCTGCACTGGAATGATTCTATCCAGTGATAAAAGCACAGGCAAAATCGGAAATCAAAGGCATAAAGCATCCGCAGAATGAAGGCGAGTAATCCGAGCATGAACGCAGATGACGCAGATGAAAAGGCAAAAGGCAAAATCACTGGATCGCGGCTTACACCACGCCGCGATGACAACATAAAGGCAAAAGACAACAACTAAAACAACACCTCTGGATTGCGGCTTACACCACGCCGCAATGACGACGGCGCGGCTCAAAGAGAAAACGTCACCCCGTAGTGATTCTATACGGGGTCCAGTCCGTATCACATAGATCAAAAAACAAAAAACCGCTCTATGTTAAAGAACAGTTTTTTGATGGTGTACATTAGGGAAATCGCGTCACGCATCCATCACTTGCTCAAATGCCTCAAGGCTGGACACCTGGACCGCCGCACGGAGCAACTGCTTCAGACGTTGCAAATCGTCAATGGCCGCAATGCGAGCAGATAGCGGGTGCGCTTCGCTCAGGTCAAATCGAATCTCCAACACGTCGAGAATATCTTCAATGGCGCGTTGCCTGCCCCCCTGCTCAATGCCTTGCTCTCTGCCTTCCTCTCTGCCTTCCTCAATGCCTTGCTCTCTGCCTTCCTCAATGCCTTGCTCTCTGCCTTCCTCAATGCCTTGCTCTCTGCCTTCCTCAATGCCTTGCTCAATACCTTGCTCAATACCCAATTGCTTAATGTATTGTGCAAACGATGATTCGCGCATAATGGCATCCATAAGACCCTCCTGTAATAGAATACGATTGATTAGTATTGGATCATACTCTAATCCACCTAATATCATCAACTTGCCCAAAATGTCAACTTTTATTGGTTCATCCACCCGCAACGCATTCGTCGCGTCAACACAGTGACGCAACCACACCTCCGAATCTATCCCAACAGGCCGTTTCATCAACGGAACGAATGGAAACAAACCCGAAGGTCCGCCATCAATAATGTCCTGTCCCTCTATCTCACTCAGCCGAATCACTGTGTATTCTATCAAAACGCGACGGCCGGATATTTCATGAATAAAGTACCCCGGATCGCGCCGACCTGCACTGCGCCGCAAGTAGATCACGCTGGAATAAATCGGCAGGCCATGCTGCTCTATCGCACGTATAATATACCCCGCCATGCGGAGCGACATAGATGGATCGTCAGTCGTCTGAAACTCATGATGCACCAATGCCTCCTTGCCTGCGATATGGACGCGGATGAGGCTATCGGTGTGTCGTGTATCAACCGTGTTTTGCTCCGTTACCTCATCGTATCGTCACTGGGATCACCGCAGCAAAAAGCCGCGCGCAATAACTTCAGCGAGCGGCCTTTCCCTCAGTTCACAAATACTGGATTACTGGCGTTGTGCTGCGCGTGACGGCTAAAAACCTTCTGGATTACTTCGTCATGGTGTGGCTACGCCATGCCTTCGGCGTGCGCGTGACGGCTAACAGCACGCCGCGATGACGGCGCAACCAACTACGACAGGCAAAAGGCAAAACCACTGGATCGCGGCTTACACCATGCCACGATGACGGCGCAACCAACTACGACAGGCAAAAGGCAAAACCACTGGATCGCGGCTTACACCACGCCGCAATGACGACGCAACTAATTACGACGAGCAATAGGCAAAACCACTGGATTACTTCGTCAGGGTGTGGCTACGCCATGCCCTCGGCGTGCGCGTGGCGGCTTACACCACGCCGCAATGACGACGGCGCGGCTCAAAGAGAAAACGTCACCCCGTAGTGATTCTATACGGGGTCCAGTCCGTATCACATAGATCAAAAAACAAAAAACCGCTCTATGTTAAAGAACAGTTTTTTGATGGTGTACATTAGGGAAATCGCGTCACGCATCCATCACTTGCTCAAATGCCTCAAGGCTGGACACCTGGACCGCCGCACGGAGCAACTGCTTCAGACGTTGCAAATCGTCAATGGCCGCAATGCGAGCAGATAGCGGGTGCGCTTCGCTCAGGTCAAATCGAATCTCCAACACGTCGAGAATATCTTCAATGGCGCGTTGCCTGCCCCCCTGCTCAATGCCTTGCTCTCTGCCTTGCTCAATACCTTGCTCAATACCCAATTGCTTAATGTATTGTGCAAACGATGATTCGCGCATAATGGCATCCATAAGACCCTCCTGTAATAGAATACGATTGATTAGTATTGGATCATACTCTAATCCACCTAATATCATCAACTTGCCCAAAATGTCAACTTTTATTGGTTCATCCACCCGCAACGCATTCGTCGCGTCAACACAGTGACGCAACCACACCTCCGAATCTATCCCAACAGGCCGTTTCATCAACGGAACGAATGGAAACAAACCCGAAGGCCCGCCATCAATAATGTCCTGTCCCTCGATCTCACTCAACCGAACCACTGTGTATTCTATCAAAACGCGACGGCCGGATATTTCATGAATAAAGTACCCCGGATCGCGCCGACCTGCACTGCGCCGTAAATAGATCACGCTGGAATAAATCGGCAGGCCATGCTGCTCTATCGCACGTATAATATACCCCGCCATGCGGAGCGGCATAGATGGATCGTCAGTCGTCTGAAACTCATGATGCACCAATGCCTCCTTGCCTGCGATATGGACGCGGATGAGGCTATCGGTGTGTCGTGTATCAACCGTGTTTTGCTCCGTACCGAGTATGTCCAGGACTTCTACATCGTCTCGTTCAAGTGTGAGGCGGATGAAGTCTTTGGGATAGGTCTGGATCAGATCTTTGGAGACGGAATCATATTCGGCCATGTGGAATGCCCTGAGTCTGATAGGTGAATTTTACACGCAACAGTCAGACCCTGAGCAAATATCAAGCCAACATCACAGAAATTGAGTGATGAATTGTACGGATAGAAGCTCAAGTAGCCTCATCATGCTTTTAATATACTGTAACCTGAATGTAAGGATCGCCTGTGGAGGCACATATACATGGAACGCATTGGGAGGTAAAAGTGTAAGTTTTGATTCAGGGAGGATGGGAATTGTGAAAAATATGTATCTTTATCTCAATGCTGGATCGCGGCTCAACGGCATACCGCGATGACGGACGGCACGGGGACCGTCCCCTACAATTTACCTGCTTTCTGTCGTGAAGCGGATGCCCATATTGTCCGGAGGTTCTGGCGCATGGGGATTGATGCGCTTCATAATCTGTTCCAAACCACCGACGACGATCGGATTGTACACCTCCCATTGACGGACAGGCACTTCATTCTCGTCGCGGCGCCAAATCTGGACATCGCCGAATTTCTTTTTTACCGTATAACCGGGAATAGTGAGATTGATATCTCCCGACACAATATGGCTGACCGAAGCCGAAATCGTCTCCATATCTTTGTTAATCACACGCCCTGAATACGCATCGTAAAACGGTATCTCCCGGTGCAAATAATAATAACCAGGCAAATTGTAATACGGTCGGTCAACCTGCCACACGCCCTGAACACCGGGCGCGTGGGCAAGATAGCGATACGCGGCAAAAATCGGATCCTGACCGCGGATAAACCCCACCTTCCCAGTCTCTTTGGAAAAAGCGCGATACACCTGATCCTGAGCGGGTAGCGTGTTCAGAATCCCACCTATCGAAACCGCCGCGAACAAAACGCCAGCCAGCCCCCAAACGCGCGCGTTCCCCCGGACTCGCGCCACCACATCTGCACCAACCAAAAGCCACAGCGGAACAACCGCAAAAACGAACCGGTACTCCTTGTGCGCCTGCACGGAATGAATGAGCAACACCAGACCGACCATCGCAAGCAAAAACCCGTAACGCCGCAGATCGCGCAGTGCCATAACCACACAAAGCGCACCCAACCCGACACTCGCGAGCAAAAGCCACCACAAAAACTGGTACCCGGGCGTCTCACCCGCACGTCCTTCATCAACCAAAAAATTGAAACGAATATTCGTAATATAGGAATAAAACAGACCCCCATCCCACGTTATGGCATCGAACACCCCCACCGCCAGCAGAAACGCGACCGCAGCAAGCGCCAGATGAACCTTCTTCTCCGTCCTCAAAAAGAACACACCCAAAAGCAACAGCGCGAACGGCGCGTATTGCACCCGCACCGCCGCTATGAGCACCGCCACAAGTGCCATCAACCAGACCGTCCCCACCCTATCCACCGACGGTCGCACACACAACGCGAGCAACACCATCAGCAGTGCAGCAGCCACAAACTCCGTCATCGGCTTGTGGGCAAACCCGACCAACTCATACCAGAACGCACCAGCCACCAATGCGACCCGCGCCGATATCTCTCCAAAATGCCGCCGCGCAAAAAAATACATCCCCACCGGAATCAGCAGGGAAATCGCACAAAACATCAACTTGACACCGCCCACATACCAGAACGGCTCGCCAAGTCCGACAAAGTCGAACACCTTCAACACACCGGCAACCACACCGGGCACCAGCCATGCCCGCGCACCGTAAAAAAACTCCCAATAAGTAACACCATTACCAAAAACAAGACGATGCGCCGGCTCCAAATACTGCATCACCTCGTCCGGATGCAAAACAAAATCGCCACCCAGCGCAATCGCCGCACGCACCACAAATGCCAGCGCGAGCACCGGCAATAAAAATCGCCATGGCCGTTCATCGGGCGTCTGCAAATGCAATAAGGCATCTGCCACAGAGGCTGACGACCTCTGCCCTCTTTCTCGGCGCGTCCTTCTTGTTTTCCTTCTTTTTGCCATCTGAAGCAACCAACTAATAAAAAACAAACGCCTCACTGGTCGGCAAAAAGACCTGACCGACCTGGAGGCACTTGAAGAAAGCTAAAAACCGCTGGATCGCGGCTTACAGCACGCCGCGATGACGGCACAACCAACTACGACAAGCAAAAACCACTGGATCGCGGCTTACACCATGCCGCGATGACGGGGGCGCGGCTCAAAGAGAGAACGTCACCCCGTAATGATTCTATACGGGGCACGGGGACCGTCCCTACAATATATAAGGTGCTAATCTGTTTCGATTCTTTTAAGCACTTCTCGACACAGATCAGCTGATATCCAGATAGCGTCATGGGCGATGATGGTCTCCATCAAGGTATAGACTTCAGCAAGAGAAATCAAATTTTCGCGAGAATTACAAAAGACCTTCACGCCATTTCTTCCTGGACCTGGGTTTTGCTCCAACGGGGCTGGATTCCAACGATCCGAGCCTGATGTATCATTTCCTGCTCTGTTAGATCGGCGAGTTCTGCTGCTCTGCCAATTGATATAAGCCCGCGCTGGTAGAGCAACAGGGCTTCCTGAATTTTGACCTGAGACAACCCGAGCAACAGAAGCTCTCCCAACCGGTCTTTATAGGCTTCCAACTCCGCCATTTTTTGATCCGGAATTTCGACCGTTGTCTTTGCCATCCATAAGATCCTTTTATTTTTTTAATGCGTTTGCGTTTCTATAGATTGAGAGGGTTCTGTGCCGGCTTTGGCTCGGTTTAGTGCTGTTGCCAGTCGTTCCGCGTTTTTGGGTGACTTGAGAAGATGCGCAGTTTCTATAAGGCTGGAAAGCTCGGACGCAGAAATCAGAGCGACATCTTCCTGTCCTCGACGGGTGATAATGACGTAATCACTGTCATCCGTCACATCTTTGCAGAGACTGGCGAGTCTGGCGCGTGCCTGAGTACAGGTAAATGTTTTGGTCATGAAGAATATCCTGCTGTATGTAAAGATAGAAACCTTCTGGATCGCGGCTAACAGCACGCCACGATGACGGCGCAACCAACTACGACAAGCAAAAAGCAAAACCTCTGGATTGCGGCTTACACCACGCCGCAATGACGGCTACAACACAGGCAAAACCTTCTGGATCGCGGCTTAAACCACGCCGCAATGACGGCGCAACCAACTACGACAAGCAAAACCTCTGGATCGCGGCTTAAACCATGCCACGATGACGGCGGCTCGGCTCAAAGAGCGTCACCCCGTAGTGATTCTATACGGGGTCCAGTCCGTATCACATAGATCAAAAAACAAAAAACCGCTCTATTTTAAAGAACAGTTTTTTTGATGGTGTACATTAGGGAAATCGCGTCAGGCATCCAACGCTTGCTCATAAGCCTCAAGGCTGGACACCTGTATCGCTGCACGGAGCAACTGCTTCAGACGTTGTAAATCGTCAATGGCCGCAATGCGGGCAGATAAGGGGTGCGCTTCACTCAGGTCAAATCGAATTTCCAACACGTCGAGAATATCTTCAATGGCGCGTTGCCTGCCCCCCTGCTCAATGCCTTCCTCTCTGCCTTCCTCAATGCCTTGCTCAATACCCAATTGCTTAATGTATTGTGCAAACGATGATTCGCGCATAATGGCATCCATAAGACCCTCCTGTAATAGAATACGATTGATCAGGGTTGGATCATACTCTAATCCACCTAATATCATCAACTTGCCCAAAATGTCAACTTTTATTGATTCATCAACCGGCAACGCATTCGCGGCGTCAACACAGTGACGCAACCACACCTCCGAATCTATCCCAACAGGCCGTTTCATCAGCGGAGCGGCATAGATGGATCGTCAGTCGTCTGAAACTCGTGATGTATCAATGCCTCCTGACCTGCGATATGGACGCGGATGAGGCTATCGGCGTGTCGTGTATCAACCGTGTTTTGCTCTGTGTCGAGTATGTCGAGGACTTCTACATCGTCCTGTCCAAGTGTGAGTCGGATAAAATCTTTGGGATAGGTCTGGATCAGATCTTTGGAGACGGAATCATATTCGGCCATGTGGAATGCCCTGAGTCTGATAGGTGAATTTTACATGCAACAATCAGACTCTGAGCAAATATCGAGCCAACATCACAGAAATTGAGCGATAAATTGTATGGATAGAAGTTCAAGTAGCCTCATCATGCTTTTAATATGCTATATTGCGCCCTTAACCTGAATGTAAGGATCGCCTTTAGAGGCACATACACATGGAACGCACTGGGAGAAAAAAGTGTAAGTTTTGATTCAGGGAGGATGGGAATTGTGAAAAATATGTATCTTTATCTCATTTCACAAATGCTGGATCGCGGCTTACACCCTGCCGCGATGACGACGCAACCAACATCGGCAAGCAATAGGCAAAACCGCTGGATCGCGGCTAACACCCTGCCGCGATGACGGCGCAACCAACTACGACAGGCGAAAACCTCTGGATTGCGGCTAACATCACGCCACGATGACGACGCAACCAACTACGACAGGCAAAAGGCGAAAACCACTGGATCGCGGCTAACATCACGCCACGATGACGACGCAACCAACTACGACAGGCAAAAGGCGAAAACCACTGGATCGCGGCTAACAGCACGCCGCGATGACAATCAACAACGACAAGCAAAGGCAAAAACTATCAGAATCAGGATTTACGGGATAATTCGCCCATGAGCGAACATCAATTTAACGACTGGCGGGTGCCCGGCCTGATATGGCTTCGCGCAATCCCTCCAGCAAGCCTTCCAATTTCGCCTGTTGACGCTCCATCGTGCCCACCCGCGATGACGGCAACAGCACAACGTCAATAATGATAGCGCGCCTGGAGAAAATCGATGCGCTTGTTGCTGACGGAATAGACAATTCGATGTTCGCGTGTCAAACGGCGAGACCAGGTATTGCGATCAAAGTATTTGAGTGGTTCTGGTTTGCCAATCCCTCTGAAAGGATCTCGCAGAATAGATTCCACAAGCGTCATAATGCGAAGGGCTATCTTGCGATCCGTTTGAACCCAATAGTGCAGGTCTGCACGAAATTCTGGATGGAAAACAGCATCGCGCATTATTATTTTAGCCCAACCTCTCGGCGCAAGTCGTCAATGGATTGGGCGGGTTCTGTACCGGCTTTGGCTCGGTTTAGTGCTGTTGCCAGTCGTTCCGCATTTTTGGGTGACCTGAGAAGATGCGCAGTTTCTATAAGGCTGGAAAGCTCAGATGCAGAAATCAAAGCGACATCGTCATGTCCCGGACGAGTGATAATGACGTAATCACTGTCATCCGTCACATCTTTGCAAAGACTGGCGAGTCTGGCGCGTGCCTGAGTACAGGTAAATGTTTTGGTCATGTCATAATATCCTGCTGTATATAAATCTAAAAACCTTCTGGATCGCGGCTTACAGCACACCGCGATGACAACCAACAACGACGAGCAACGCGAGTTTCAATGGTTGGCATTTGCATGGTAAAATTCCAGCTTCTTAAAGAACTTTCAAAACATACGTCATAATTGCCAACACGATTGTCAGGCAAGCAGTAACAATGCCCGCACTCCAATACATGCGCGTCGCAATGGCATCAAATCTATTGTCAATACGCAACCCCAGCGCATCGAAACGCTCATCAACCTTATCAAACTTCTCATCCGTACGCAACCCCAGCGCATCGAAACGCTCATCAACCTTATCAAACTTCTCATCAACCTTATCAAACTTCTCATCCGTACGCAACCCCAGCGCATCGAAACGCTCATCAACCTTATCAAACTTCTCATCCGTACGCAACCCCAGCGCATCGAAACGCTCATCAACCTTATCAAACTTCTCATCAACCTTATCAAACTTCTCATCAACCTTATCAAACCTATCATCCACATAAACTCTCAACTCTTTTTGTCCTTGTTGTATCTCCGTTACTGTGTTGTCCATGCGTTCAACCGTTGTTTCCAGCCTGACAAGACGCTTGTCAATGTTGCCAATCACGATTTCATTCTGGCGGATGCGTTCCTCATTCTGCGTTATCTGTTTGTCCAACCGCTTTAACACCTCATCCTGAACCGCGCGATGGGCGTCTAATCTCTCGAATATGCCAATCTGAGTTTCATGGTATCCCTCAAATTGTTTGGACATCGTTTCAATAGCTGTTTCAATACGGCTTTCGTCAACCTCAGCCATTGGGATACCTCCTCAGTGAATGCGAACAATCAACAGACGTAATCACTATCATCGGTCACATCTTTGCAGAGACTGGCGCGTCTGGCGCGTGCCTGCGTACAGGTAAATGTTTTGGTCATCAACAATAATCCTGCTGTATATAAAGCTAAAAACCTCCTGGATCGCGGCTCATTATATTATAACGCGCGCGATCATTTTTCGATACTGTGTTCAAGTCTGCCGATCTCGTCGCGCAGCCTGGCTGCCTCTTCGTACTCTTCAAGCGCGACCGCCTCTTGCAAACGCGCCTTGAGCGCGACCACCTGCTGCGCCACCTGATCGAGCACCTCTTCGGCGGCATCATCCTCTGCGATAGCCTCTACCATCTCGGAAATATCCCGAGACCCCTCGCCAAGCACCTCAGCATCTTCCCGCTTGACCGACAGCCCCGCCTCCTCAATCACCTGATCCGCCACAAAAACCGGCGCATCCACGCGCAACGCCAATGCCAGCGCATCGCTCGGACGCGAATCAATACAAATCGCCTCTCCATCGCGGATAAGCGTAATCTCGGCAAAAAACGTCTCGTCCTTCAACGCAGTAACCTGCACCTGTTCAACCTGTACATCGAACCCCTCTAAAATAGTGCGCAACAAATCATACGCAATCGGACGCGGCGGCGGCTCATCGTGAAGTGCCATAAAAATCGCTACCGCCTCAAAATTGCCAATCGCAATAGGCAAAAAGACCTGTCGGTCCTCATCCCTTAACCAGACCAGCGGATGATTGCTATTTGGCTCAAGCTGCACGGCGACCACTTCCATTTCTGTCATGTAAGAAACCCTTTTTAGGAATTAAGAATTAAGAATTAAGAATTAATTCTGACCCCTCCCCTTTTATTCGCAGGCGCGGAGGGTCAAGCGATAAAAACAATATAGAAGGATAACCAGCCAAAAAGCAAGCGGAATCAGGATGTGAAGCATAAAAGCAAAAATTCCTAATTCCCAATTCTTAATTTTTAATTCTCAATTGACAGCCCGCGCGTCGCATCGTATCATTTTATAAAGCATTCACATAACCCAATATCCTCAGGAGAATCGCTATGTCCTCCCCCTGCTGCGGTGCGAGCAGACCTGTCTCATCGAAAAAAAGAAAAACGCGCAAACAAAAAAACAGACGCAGAAGCGACACATCACTCAAAGGCATGATCCGCATATCGGGCGGCACCTTCCTCATGGGAACAGACGGCGACGAAGGCTTTGCAGAAGACGGTGAAGGACCCAGGAGAGAAGTCACAGTCGATCCCTTTTACCTCGATGTGTGCGCCGTCACCAACGCCGACTTTGCCAAATTCGTCCGCGCAACCGCGTACAAAACCGAAGCCGAACGCTTTGGCTGGTCCTTTGTCTTCCACCTCTTTGTACCCCCCAACACCGCCTCGCACATCTCGCAAACCGTCGTGGATACCCCCTGGTGGTTTGCTGTTGACGGCGCCTGCTGGCACCGCCCCGAAGGACCCGGAACAAATATAAACAACCGCTGGCACCACCCCGCGATCCACATCTCGTGGAACGACGCCGTCGCCTATTGCAACTGGACCGGAAAACGCCTGCCCACAGAAGCCGAATGGGAATTTGCCGCACGCGGCGGCTTAAACAGCATGCGCTACCCCTGGGGAGACGACCTCGAACCCGGTGGCAAACACATGTGCAACATCTGGCAGGGCACATTCCCCGAAAAAAACAGCAAAGCAGACGGATACATCGGCACCGCACCCGTCACCTCATTCCCCCCCAACAACTATGGCATCTACAACATCTCTGGCAACGTCTGGGAATGGTGCAGCGACTGGTTCAGCCCCACCTTTCACCTCAAAAGCACCGCTGTAAACCCCACAGGACCCCACATCGGACAGGCGAAAAGCATGCGCGGCGGCTCCTACCTGTGTCACGACTCCTACTGCAACCGATACCGCGTTGCCGCCCGCAGCGCAAACACCCCGGACAGCTCCACGGGCAATTTGGGCTTTCGGTGTGCGCGAGATGCATAAGAGCAACCACAGATGAACACAGATAAACACGGATAAAAGTCAAAGGCAAAACCTTCTGGATCGCGGCTAAAACCTTGCCGCGATGACAGGCAAAACCAACAGCTAAAAACCATTAATAAAAAAACGGAAGACGCAAATATGTCTTCCGTTTTTATTGTGTACGCGAAACCCAGATCAGAACATCGACAAAACAAGCCCGATATTCACACTTCACACTTCACTCTCTCACCACCCACACCTTCACAGACGCCTCTACATCTGCATGGACGCGAATCGGCACATCATATACCCCCAGTGCCCGAATCGGCTCTTCGATCTCTATGGCACGGCGATCGATATCGAACCCCAGATCATTTAGAGCACCTGCAATTTGTTGTGCCGTAACCGACCCAAAAATGCGATCCTCTTCGCCTGCTCTAACCGCCACATTGCACGAAACCTCTTTCAGTGCCTCTGCCAGCGACTTCGCATCGCGCACAGCGCGAGACGCCTCGGCCTCGCGTTGCTGGCGCACCTTCTCATACACCGCCATATTGCGCTCATTTGCAATCAACGCCACCGAGCGCGGCAGCAAAAAATTTCGGGCATAGCCATCCTTAACCACAACCACATCGCCAGCATTGCCCAGCGTATCCACATCTGCTGTAAGAATAACTTTCATACGTCCTACCTCACCGAATCATTCACATAAGGCATAAGCGCGAGGAATCGGGCGCGCTTAATAGCGCGCACCAACGCGCGCTGACCCTTTGCACACGTACCCGTCATACGCCGGGGAACAATTTTGCCGCGCTCCGTAACAAACCGGCGCAACAAACGATCATTCTTATAATGAACATCCAAACGGTTCTCTTCAAAACGGCAGGCCCTTGAATGACCCTCACAAATATGACAAATCTTCACACGTCCTCTATTCATTCCGCATCCTCCTCTTCCGTACCATCGGAAACATCTTCAGCCAACGCTTCATCGTCCTCCTGGAGAGGAATCTCAGTCTGAAGAATCAAATGCCGCAAAACAGCCTCATCCAAACGACACGCCCGATCCACACCCGCAACAGCGCCCGGATCGGTCTGAAAAAGAAAAAAAGTGTAATCGCCCTGTTGCCGCTTTTGAATCTCATAAGCGAGCTTGCGCACGCCCCAGCGGTCAACATTGACCACAGTACCGTGCTCGGCGATCAACGACTCATAGCGTTTGACCGTCTCATCCGCATTCTCCTGCGAATCGACAATCAAAGCCATCTCGTAATCTCGTGACATAAACTATCCCCCTGGACTATATGGTTCAGAATACCGTGTTCTGAACGGGGTGAAAAAATTAAAAATTAAAAATTAAAAATTAAAAATTAAAAATTATCCCCGCACCCCAATTCTTAATTCTTAATTCCCAATTCCCAATTCACGCCAGCAAAGGCGCCAGAATCAGCGAAACCACCGACATCAACTTAATTAAAATATTCAACGCGGGACCAGACGTATCTTTTAACGGATCGCCAACCGTATCGCCAACCACGGCGGCCTTGTGTGCCTCGGACCCCTTGCCGCCCATATTGCCCCCCTCAATCAACTTCTTCGCATTATCCAGCGCACCCCCGCTATTCGCCATCATCAGCGCCAGCAACACCCCCGACACCGTCGCCCCCGCCAGCATACCGCCCAACGCCTCTGCCCCCAGAAAAAAACCGACCAGCACCGGCGTCAAAACAGCCACCAGACCGGGCGCCACCATCTCGCGCAGTGCAGCCACAGAACTGATATCGACACAGCGGCGCGTATCCGGCTTGCCCGTCCCCTCCATCAGCCCTGGAATCTCGCGGAACTGCCGACGCACCTCTTCAACCATCTTAAACGCCGCATTGCCCACACTCGTCATCGTCAATGCCGCCACGCAATAAGGCACGCCAGCGCCCAAAAACAAACCAATCACAACCATGGGCTTAATCAAATTAATCGACTCTATCCCCACAGCCGTCGAATACGCGGAAAACAGCGCCAGAGCCGTCAGCGCAGCAGACCCAATCGCAAACCCCTTGCCAATCGCCGCCGTCGTATTGCCCAGCGAATCCAGCTCATCCGTAATCGCGCGCGTCTCCGGACCCAACTTCGCCATCTCGGAAATACCGCCCGCATTATCTGCAATCGGACCGTAAGCATCCACCGCCATCGTAACACCCACAGTCGATAACATCCCCACAGCGGCAATGCCAATACCGTATAACCCCGCAAAGTGAAACGACCCGGCAATGGCAACACAAATCCCCAAAACCGGCAACGTCGTACTCTCCATCCCCACCGCCAAACCCGCGATCATATTCGTTGCCGACCCCGTCTCTGAAGAATGCGCAATACGTCTGACAGGTGCCCCGCCCGTATAGTATTCCGTCATCAGCGCAATGGCAATACCAACGAGACAACCAAAGAGAATCGCCCAAAACACCCCGCGAGCCAAACCGAGATATTCCGCGGCAAAAAAAGATCCCACAAGCATCAAAAGAGCGGAAATATACGTGGCATAGCGCAGCGCAGCATCCGGATTTAAAGACTGCAAAATGCGAATCGACCCCACGCCGATCAGCGACGCCAACAACCCGATCATAATCACGACAAGCGGATATTGCATCGCCGCGATCCGCACCATCTCCGAATCGCCTCCCAACACGCTCAACGCCGCGCCACCAGCCGTTGCCGCAATCGCAATCGTCGCAATAACAGACCCCACATAAGACTCAAAAATATCCGCACCCATCCCGGCCACATCGCCCACATTATCGCCCACGTGATCTGCAATAACAGCCGGATTTCTCGGATCGTCTTCCGGTATCCCCGCCTCCACCTTACCCACCAGATCCGCACCCACATCCGCCGTCTTGGTATAAATACCGCCCCCGACCCGGGCAAAAAGCGCAATAGAACTCGCCCCCATTGCAAAACCATTAATCATAGCCGCCTGATCGGGATTGCCGAAAAAATAAAAAAGCAAGCCCACGCCAAAAAGCCCCAGACTTGCCACAGCCAACCCCATCACTGCCCCACCGGAAAACGCGACATTCAACGCCTTATCCCGCCCACTCTGACTCGCGGCATAAGCCGTCCGTACATTTGCCTTCGTCGCCGCCTTCATCCCGATAAAACCCGCGACAAGCGAACAAAGTGCGCCGCCCAAAAAAGATATGGCCGTGGGTAAATTAATACCCCAGTAAACCAGCGCGAACACCACGACAATAAAAACAGAAAGCACGCTGTATTCGCGCTTCAAAAAGGTCACGGCACCATCCTGAATATCCGCTGCGATCTCTCGCATCAGCTCCGTGCCCTCTGATTGCCTGGCAACATAGAGATAAATCAAACCAGCGCAAACAAGCCCAACCACGCCCAGCACAGGTGCCAAAATCATAAAAATCTCCAAAATCAGGGCGAGGCATGCCTCGCCCCTACGGTACGGGCGAAAAATTTTTCGCCCCTACATATTATACTGATTCATCGCCCGTTCAATACCTTCTGTTGCCCAACAAAACGCGCCCTTGACCGCTTGCCCAACCGCATCTGTAATCACATCCCGATCTTCGGACATAAATTCACCCAACACATAATCGATCATCCCATCCAACCGGGCGGGTTGCCCAATACCGACGCGCAACCTCGGAAAATCCGCAGCCCCCAACGCGCCCTCAACAGACCGCAAACCATTGTGCCCGCCGTGACTGCCCGTGCGCCGAAAGCGCAACTGCCCCAAACTGAGATACACATCGTCAACCACCACGAGCACATCTGCCCGTGCAACCTCAAAACACCGCACAACCTCCGCCACACCCAAACCGCTCTTATTCATATAAGTCAGCGGCTTGACCAGCACCAGATCATCGGAAAACCTGCACCACGTACAAAACTCAAACGCATGCCACTGTGCATCTTTGCCCAGCGCATCAACCACCCAAAACCCCACATTGTGGCGCGTATGTGCATAGCGCGCGCCCGGATTGCCCAACCCCACAATCGCCTTTATAGGGGCGAAAGATTTTTCGCCCCTACGCATCGCCTTCTTCGTCATCGCGGCTGCGCCTGCCGCGCTCAATAAGCTCTGGCTCCTGCATTTCTTCGCCTTCTTCGCCTTCTTCGCCCTCAGCGACCAATCCTTCTTCGTCCTCCTCTTCCTCTTCTTCGATAACAAGCGCGGGCGCAGCCACCGCAAACATCGTGCGGTCATCATCCGTCACAATAGACAAATCATCGCTATCCAGAACAATATCCGAAACGTGCAGCGAATCCCCGATATCCAGATCCGACACATCAATTGCAATATGATCGGGGATCTCTGTGGGCAGGCACTCGACCTCGAGATCGTGCATCATCTGTTCCAGAATCCCCTCGCCAATCCGCACCCCAACGGCCGACCCCGTAGCGTGAATAGGCACATCAACCACAATTTTGCGCGTCAAATCAATGCGGTGAAAATCCACATGCAACATCTCACCGCGCACGGGATGATATTGAATATCCTTAATAATAGTACTCTGGCTCGCATCGCCCGCACTCAGCGAAATAATCGCATTGCGGCCGTGCGCCTTCAACAAATCGGACAATGTGCGATAATCCACAGAACAGGCAACAGACTCGGCATTCTCGCCATAAACAACCGCGGGCAATTGACCGCGATAGCGCAAGCGCTTGGCGAATTTTTTTCCCGATTCCGTGCGAACATCTACACTGAGAGAAACTTGATCGGACATATTTATTCTCCAAAACCTTCTGGATCGCGGCTTACACCCTGCCGCGATGACGGAGGTCCTCAATTCTTAATTTTTAATTCTCATACCGGACAACACAAAAAAGCCCGAAGCGGTACGGGCGAAAAATCTTTCGCCCCTTCGGCCTCAAACCGCGCCCAAACAGCCTCGGCAACATCTCGAGATTCAAAAACACCGTAAAGCGTGGAACCACTGCCAGACATCGACGCAACGAGTGCGCCGGCATCTGTCAATCGCGACAAAATATCGCGCGTTTCCGGATGCGATTGCACAATGAGAGGCAAAAAATCATTCTCAATACGCCCAAAAAAACCCGAAACGGGCAAATCTTTTACAGAATTGATGAAATTATCATATTCACCATGCCCTGTCAAGGTCTTTTTATAATTTGCAAAAGCCCACCCCGTATGCACCTGAAACCCCGGACAAACCAACACATAAACCACATCCGCAGACCACGGCACATACCGCACAGACTCCCCCCGCCCCGAAACAACTGCCGTACCCTTTTGCCGCACAAAAAACGGCACATCGGACCCCAGAGTCGCGCCTATCTCGCGCAGTTCTCCACCTGAAAGCCCCGCTTCCCACGCGCGATTCAAAACCCGCAACACAGCCGCCGCATCTGAACTCCCACCCCCCAAACCCGCCGCCATTGGAATCCGCTTCTCCATCACAACCTCAACGCCCCGCGCCATCCCCGTATAAGACCGAAACGCCGAAATCGCCCGATACACCAAATTCTCTGGACCTGTGGGCAAATCCGCATCGTCGCACGACAAAATAATCTGCCCCTGTCCGGCATCCCTGAAAACGAGGCGATCGCACAGATCCACAGTCTGAAAAACCGACAAAATATCGTGAAACCCATCATCGCGCCGCCCGAGAATCTTCAGCCCCAAATTGATCTTCGCATACGCGTACTCGACAATATCCAAAACACTATCTCCCATTGACGCCTTTTGCAAAATGTGATACATTCGAGAAATAAAAAACAAAAACCCTTCTGGATCGCGGCTTAAACCATGCCTCGCCCCTACGGTTGTTCACCCTTCACGGTACGGGCGAAAAATCTTTCGCCCCTACATATTTCAAATGATCCTTATGAACACATTAACCCACGGTACGGGCGAAAAATCTTTCGCCCCTACATATTTCAAATGATCCTTATGAACACATTAACCCGCGGTACGGGCGAAAAATCTTTCGCCCCTACATATTTCAAATGATCCTTATGAACACATTAACCCACGGTACGGGCGAAAAATCTTTCGCCCCTACATATTTTAAATGATCCTTATGAACACATTAACCCGCGGTATCACCACCGCATTTTGCATCATCCTCCTGGGCATATCATCCCTCTGCGCGCAGGGGACCCAGGATGAAAATTCGCATTTTGAACTCGCTACTCGGATCTTTAACGACGGCCTCTATGCCGATGCCGCGCGAGAATATAAGCAATTCATCATCAACTTTCCCACCAGCAAGCGACTGCCCGATGCCATGTTGCGCGTTGGGCAATCACATGCCAGAGCCGAACAATACGACCGCGCACTCGAAGCCTTTCAGCAATTCATCGACCGCTACCCCACCCACATCGACGTAATTGTAGCAATGCGCGCACGCGCCAATGCACTCGGCCAACTCGGGGAATACACCCGAGCCGGCGCGGCCTATCGCGACGTACACGCAGCCTATCCCGCCTCGACAAACGCGCCCCAGGACCTCTTATCCGCCGGCGTGAACTACCACAAAGACGGTGCCTTACCAGAAGCGGGCGCAGCCTTTCGCCAACTCGCCGCACAATATCCCAAATCATCCCTCATAAACGAAGCCACCTTCAACCTGGGCCGCGTCCTCCTCGAACAAACCCGCACAGAAGAAGCCCTCGCGCAATTCCGCACCCTCGCCGAACACCCCGGTGCCTCAAAGCGCAAACCCGACGCCCTCCTCGAAATGGGTAACATCGCCCTGTCGCGCGACAACCTCCCCGAAGCAGAACGCATCTTTGCAAACCTGCGCGCCAGATATCCCACAACACCTGCCGCCCAGAACTCGCACCTCATCCTGGGCGCGTGGCACGCCGGCAAAAACGACTGGACACGCGCTGAAAAAACCTATAACAACGCCCTTGCAACAATCCCGAACAACACCCGTCGCCAACAAGCCATGTTGGGCAGTGCAAATGCAAAACGCAAACTCGGCAAAAACGAAAGCGCGCTACAGCGCTACGCCTCATTTCTAAGAGCCTACCCCAAAAGCCCCTTCCACGCCCACGCCCTGCTGGGCTATGGCCGCACATTTGCAGACCTGAAAAATTATCGCAATGCACTGGACGCATTCAAAAACCTGCAGGAAAAATATCCAGACACAGACATCAGCATCCAGGCTTATGGCGACATCGGAAACTTATGGCGCGCGCTTGGAACGCACCAAAAAGCACTATCGGCGTATCAAACATACCTCACGCGCATACAATCCCCCAGCGAAAAAGCCAATGCACGGCTGCACATCGCGCAACTCTGTGAAGACCTGAACTGGTATGACCTCGCAGCCGAAAATTATCGCACCCTGATCAACAGCACAATCGCGCACTACGCAGCCGAAGGTCAAATTGGACTCGCCCGCGTATTTGAAAAAACCGGACAACCCACACTCGCACTGCGAGAATACCGCACCTACATCAAAAACCACGCCGACGCCTCGCACGCAGAAACAGCGGAAACGCGCATCCAACTCCTCACCGAATTTGGCACCGCAACTGACCGCGACCACAACTGGCTCGAACTCCTCGCCAACTTGCCCGGCATCGCCGACGACCCACACACCCAATTTACACTCGGCAAAACCCTCTACAATCAAAAACACTACAACCGCGCAATCACCCACCTCGAAGCCGCGCTCACAGCTCACAACATACGCCCCTCGGCTTATGAACACATACTCGTCGAAGAACCAGACAGTACGGGCGAAAAATCTTTCGCCCCTACATCCAGCGACACACTCGCGCTCGCAGCCGAAGCCGCACGCGCAGCCGAAGCCGCGCTCGCAGCACTATCTGACGAGACCTACCCCCCTGACCCCCCTTCCTACGAGGAAGGGAGGGACCAAGTCTCCCACGAAGCAGGGGGGAACCAGGACTCCCCTCCCCGTCTCGGGGAGGGGCCGGGGGAGGGGTCCGACGAAGCATTCATCAACGCCCCCACCTGGGCATCAGAAGCCTATTATCTCCTCGGCAACAGCTACTTAAAACAGGCGCGCAGAGCCACCCTCGAAAATAGATCCCCAGACAAATGGCAAAACAAAGGCATCGCAACACTCAAAATACTCGTCAAAATATTCCCCGACAACGACCGTGCACAAGACGCCGCACTCGCCGTCATACACACAGAAACAGCCCACATACAACCCGACACCCTCCGCGCACAAACGCGCCTGAGCACCTATCGCGCATATCGCAAAACACATCCCAACAGCCCCGACTTGCTCCTGCGAATCGCCGACGCCCACTTCTCCAACACCCACATCGACAGCGCCCTCAGCCTGTACCTCCAGGTAGAAAAAAAAGCCAGCGATCCCAAACACAAAGAAAAAGCCGCCTATCGCATCGGCTTGTGTCAGGCCAGGCAACAACAACACATACGCGCCGAAGAAACCCTGAAAAACTTCCTCTTCAACTATCCGCAGAGCGACCTATCACCACACGCGCAATTTCAACTGGGGCGCATACTCCTCGACCGGGAATTTTACGCCAGCGCCGCCGAAGCATTCTCCGAACTCCTCTCCGCATCCCCAACGCTCGCACTCCAGCGATCTGCCCGCTCGCTATTGGCAGAAAGCTATCACCGCACAGGCAACTATCAACGCGCCATAGAAATAGACGAAAGCCTGATCGCCCACAACACCACCCCCGAATTATTGCGCCGCCTCGCCAAATCCTATTCTCAAAACAACCAGCGCTACAAAGCCATCACCACTTATAACATGTACCTCCGCAAATATCCACAAGCACCCGACGCCGACAGCATCGCCTACACACGCGCCGAACACCTCACATCTCTCAACCGCACATCGGAAGCCCTCACCGCCTTCCGCGAATTCTCCAAAAAATACCCCAACAGCCCGCTCGGCACACAGGCAGATCAATCTGTGGGCGATCTCCTCTTTCAAACGGAAAAATACGCCCGGGCCATCGCCGCGTACCAGCGCGTACCAGAACCCGCGCGCAACGAAACCATGGCCGCCCGCGAAGTCTTGAGCCTCTATCGCCTGCGGCGCATCAGCGAAGCCAACAAAGCCGCGGGCCAATTCAAAAAAACCTATAAAACAGCAACCGAATGGGTCGCCCGCTTCGAAGTCGAAAAAGGCAGATATCAACTCGCCGTCAAAAACCCCAAAAAAGCGCGACAAATCTTTGAAGACATCGCCAAAAAATATCCCGCCACCGAAGCAGCGTCCGACGCGCGTTATTACATCATCCGCGCCTATCGCGACCAGGGACCCGACAAAGACGGCAACAACGACCCCTATATCAACGCACTCACCACATTCATAAAAAATTATCCCGACAGCCCGCACTGGGCAGACGCCAATATCGAACTCGCCGAATTTTGGGAACGCAACGAAGAATACAACCTATCCGCACGCGCATACCGCAACGCCATTGAAAAAGGCGTCGCCCAATCCAAAAAACCCGGCATCCTTCTAAAACTCGCAAAAAACTACAGCAACCTCAACGCTTATGACCTCGCCATCAACTTTGCGCGCCAACTCATCCGAGAATTTCCCCAGGACCCCCTTGCCCTGGGAGCCCGCATCGACATCGGCACCATCTACCTGCCCAACAAAGGCGCCCACGAGCAAGCCATCGCAGAACTTCGGCCCCTGCTCAAAATCGCGACCGAGGAAAGCGAAAAAGCCAACATCCAGTATTCCATCGCAGAAAACTATTTTGAAATGGCCGACTATACCAACGCACTCCGAGAATTTTTGATCCTGCGCTACAACCAGAAAGCGGGGCCTATGTGGATCGTATCCGCACAAATGAAAGTAGCAGATTGCTATGCCGCACAGGGCAAGATTGAACAAGCCATACAAGAACTCCAGGCAATCAAACGCAGCCACGGCGCCGCCAGCATGTACGGTATCGGCGCGGAAAAGCGCATTCGGCAACTGAAATAAAAATAACCATGCCCACCGACCAAAAAGAAGCCCTCATCATCGTCGATCAGCCCACCACACTGGGCCGGGACCTGCGCGTCGAACTCGAAGAACTCGGCTGGCAAACCCTCGTCACCAACAGCGTGCGACCCGCCAGAAAACTGATCTCTGAAAACCAGTTTGACCTGCTCATCCTGGACGAAACCACCTTGCCCGAAGCAGCGGTACACCTCGCCGACATACTATCTGAGCAACCTGAAACACTCCCCATCTTCGCAATCACCACCCGGGAAGGTACCCAACTCCAAACAGCGCCCTCACTCGAACCCGATGCCCTGCTCTCCTATCCGCTCATCCCCGCAGAATTGCAGGACGCCCTGCGTCAAAAACGCACCCCGCCCGACACCACCATCCTGGGACGCTCAGACGCCATGCAACAAATCCGGGAAAGCGTAGCCCAAATCGCGCCCACCCCCGTCAGCGTACTCATCACGGGCGAAAGCGGCTCTGGAAAAAACCTCATCGCCGAAGCCCTCCACCGGCAAAGCGCGCGCGGCGACGAACCATTTCTCATCATCAACTGCGGCGCAATCCCCGAAACCCTCCTCGAAAGCGAACTCTTCGGCCACGAAAGAGGCGCATTTACCGACGCCCGCACACAGCGATCTGGCATCTTTGAAGCCGCCAACCGCGGCACCGTCTTCCTCGACGAAATCGGCGAAATGTCCCTCTCCGCACAGGTGCGCTTATTGCGCGTCCTCGACGCCAAAGAAGTCACCCGCCTGGGCAGCACCGCCCCAATAGCGGTTGACGTCCGCGTCATAGCCGCCACCAATCGCGACCTGCAACAAGCCGTTGCCGAAGGCAAATTTCGGCAAGACCTCTACCAGCGCCTTCGCGTCATCGAAATCGAAATGCCCCCACTGCGCGCCCACCCCCAGGACATCCCCCTCATCGCACAAAACATCATCCAAAAACAAAGCGGCGAACTCCGCATGCCCCCCATTGAATTCGCGCCCGATGCGATGAACGCACTACAACAGTACCACTGGCCGGGCAATGTGCGGGAACTCATCAACCTCATCGAACGCCTCATGATCCTGGCCAAAACCCGACAAATATCCGCCCTGGACCTCGCGCAATACCTCGACACAACCCCCGTGGCAGAACCATCTTATCTGCCCGTCCTCGCGGGCAAAACACCCGCAGAATCCGATCGCGACCTCCTCTACTGGGCAATACTCGAAGTCGCCAAAGACATCAAAGAACTCAAAGCCTATATCATGCAAAGCATGCAAACATCGCCCCCGCCATCCCTACCCGTCCCCATCTATGGCGCCCCCATAGAAGAAACGGAAATAGGATACACAGAAACCGAAACCGACGTAGAGGCAGGTTTTAAACCTGCCCCTACTACCGAAAAGGACATACGCCCCTTGCGAGACCTCGAACGCGAAGCCATCGCCAATGCCCTGCGCATAACCGGAGGACACCGCGAGCGCACCGCAAAACTCCTCGGCATGGCCGTACGCACGTTATATCGGAAGATTGATCAATATGATTTGTGAAGAAGCAATTAGGAATTAAGAATTAAGAATTAAAAACCAAAACCTCTGGATCGCGGCTTAAACCATGCCGCGATGACAATTGTCACCCCGTAGTGATTCTATACGGGGTCCAGTCTGGGGGTTTGCCTCCGATTTTCGGAACCATCGGACGGGGTCGTGGGTCTAATCGTGGGAAAAATACGACGGGCGAAATGTTCTCACCCAATCGGGCGAGGCATGCCTCGCCCCTACATTCATTTCATCTGCGTTCATCTGCGGATCACACTTCAAAAAGGAGTTCCCGCCATGAAACACCGCACCATTGCGCTATTCGGCCTCATTGCACTGCTATTATCCGCTACAACGGGTGAAGCCGCACTCACACCCGAAGAAAAACAGGCCATTGCCCAAATCAGAGCTTATAACACCGCCTTCAAAGCCATTGCGCGAGAAGTCACCCCATCCGTCGTAACCATCAACGTCACCCTCAAAGCAGAGGACATGCCCCGCCGCCGCGGCTTCCCCTTTCCCTTTGATTTTGACGAAAGGCCAAACCGAAGGCCAGACCGAAGACTACAACCCATGCCAGACCCACAAACCACGGGATCGGGCATCGTCATAACTGCCGATGGCTACATACTCACCAACCACCACGTCGCGGGCAACGCCGACAAACTCACCGTCACCTTTAGCGACAACCGCGAATACGACGCCGAACTCGTCGGCTCGGACCCGCGCACCGACATCGCCGTCATCAAAATTGACGCCAAAGGACTAAAACCCGCCACCATAGGCAAATCAGACGCCGTTGTAATTGGCGAATGGGTACTCGCCATAGGCGCGCCCCTCAACCTCAAATCCACAGTCACAGCCGGCATCGTCAGCGCAGTTGGCCGCAACATCGGCATTCTGCAGAACAACGACAGCTTCAATATCGAAGACTTCATCCAGACCGACGCCGCCATCAACCCCGGCAACTCGGGCGGCGCCCTCGTCAACCTCAACGGCGAAGTCATCGGCGTCAACACAGCCATTGCCACATCCAACCGATCCTTCATCGGCTATGGCTTTGCAGTACCCATTGACCTCGCCAAAAAAGTAATGGACGACATCATCGCACACGGCAATGTCAAACGCGGTTATATCGGCATTAGCCTCAGAACAGTAGATGCGGGCACAGCCGAGGCATTTGGCCTTGACCGCCCCAAAGGCGTACTCATCAACGAAGTCCTCCCCAACACGCCAGCCGCGAAAGCCAACCTCAAAGAAGGCGACATCGTCCTCTCAGTAGGTGGTCAACCCGTCAATCGCTCCAACCAGCTCCAGAGCCTGATCGCCCGCAAACACCCCGGCGACACCGTCACACTCGCCGTGCGGCGCAACACCGAAGACTTGACCATCCGCGTCACCCTGGGCGAACGCCTGCCCGAAGACATAGCCAGTGCAGATGACGCGCCTGAAAAAGAAGAAGAAAACGCATCCGTCTCGGAAATCGGCCTCACCGTCCACGACATCACTCAGACCCTAATCGAAATACACGGCATCCCCGAAAATACCACAGGCGTAATCGTCACCGCAGTCTCTAGCGAAGCGCACACCGCCGGCTTTACCACAGGCGACATCATCTATGGCGTGCGTCAAAGCCCCTTTCAACAGGACATAAAAACAGTACACGACTTTGAAACCGCCGTATCCAAACTCAAAAAGGGAAAAACCGCAGCGTTTTCCGTCAACCGCAGCAGCAGCCGCTTCTTCCTATCTCTGAAAATCCCAGAATAAGGACCCACATAATGAGCACCTCTGAAGCGCGGCTCATGATAGCCGCCAGCGAAACCGACGCCGACATGTACTACGCCACGCGCTTTCTCGCGCCCGACCCCTTCATCTTCTTTCAAATCGGCGAAAAAAAACACCTCCTCATGTCCGACCTGGAACGCGACCGCGCGCGCGCCCAGGCCCAGGTCGATCGTGTACTCTCCTTATCCGAATACCAGGAAAAAGCAAAAAAAAACGACACCGACGAAGAACCCTCTCAAATCGATGTCCTGCACGAAGTACTACAGGAAAAAAATATCACCCACCTGAACGTCCCCCGCGCCTTCTCCATTGCCACGGCAGACGACCTGCGCGAACGCGGCTACACAGTGGCATTTCCAGAAGGCGCGTATTGGCCCGAGCGAGAAATCAAAACCCCTGATGAAATCGAACACATCCGCGAAGTCCAACAACACACCGAAGCCGCAATGGACGCCGCCATAACCCTCATCCGCAACTCGGAAATTCGCGGCGACCTCCTCTACCACAACGGCGAACCCCTCACGTCGGAAACCGTCAAACGCGAAATAAAATTTCTCCTCCTCGAACGCGACTGCACAGCCGGTCACACCATCGTTGCCGGTGGCGATCAAGCCTGCGATCCCCACAACGAAGGCAGCGGACCACTACACGCCCACAAATCCATCATCATCGACATCTTTCCGCGATCAAATATCACCGGCTACTTCGCCGACCTCACCCGCACCGTCGTCAAAGGCAAACCCTCTGCCGAACTCCAGAACATCTACGACGCGGTACTCGCGGGACAAAACCTCGTCCTCGACAGCATCCGCGCAGACGCAGACGGCCAGGCCATCCACCGGGCACTCACAGAACTATTTGAAAACCGCAACTTTGAAACCGGCAACATAGACGGCCGAATGCAGGGATTCTTCCACGGCACCGGCCACGGCCTGGGCCTTGAAATCCACGAACCCCCGCGCATTGGCAAAACCCCGGAAAACCTCTGCGCCGGACACATCGTCACCGTTGAACCCGGCCTCTATTACCCCGGCCGAGGCGCCGTACGCATCGAAGACCTCGGGGTCGTCACCGAAGACGGACTCGACAATTTAACGACCTATCCGAAATTTCTGGAGGTATAATAATCACTGTCTGAATCAGGATGGGCAGGATGGAAGGATGGGCAGGATAAAGGCAAAAACCAGGATCAAAGGCAAAACCCCTGGATTGCGGCTAACACCCTGCCGCAATGACACTTCATACTTCATACTTCTCATGCTCTTGGATGAAACGTCCGATGCACCTCCTTCAAATACTCCCGATCCACATGCGTATAAATCTGCGTCGTTGAAATATCCGCATGCCCCAGCATCTCTTGAACCGCCCGCAAATCTGCGCCCCCCTCCAGCAAATGCGTCGCAAAAGAATGCCGCAGCGTATGCGGACTCACCTTCTTCTCCAAACCCGCCAGCACCACGTATTGCCTCAGCAACTTCCACACGCCCATCCGCGACAACATCGCACCGCGAAAATTCAAAAACACCTCAGCCCCGGTATGTGGCCTTGCCAGCTCTGGACGCACCGCATTCAAATACTCAGTCACCCAATCAATACCCTCTGACCCAATCGGCACCACCCGCTCGCGCCCGCCCTTGCCCAACACCCGAACCACCTCCACATCAAACAGCAAATCCGTCAGCGACAACCCGATCAACTCCGACACCCGCAACCCCGCCCCATAAAGCATCTCTATAAGCGCGCGATCGCGCAATCCCAGCGGCGTCTCCACATCCGGCGCCAACATCAACCGCTCAACCTCGTAAATATTCAGCACCGACGGCAACTTCCGCCCCAATCTCGGCGGCTTCAAATGCTCCGTCGGATCCCGGTGCGCCAGCCCCTCCCCCAGCAAAAACCTGTGAAACATCCGCACCGCCGTCAAATTGCGCGCCACACTCGACGCCTCTAACCCCATCTCCGAAAGCAAATTCAACAGCGCGGACACCTCCGCCTGAGAAATCTCATCCGGCGCATCGATACCCAAATCCGTCAACAGCACCAAATACCTGCTCAAATCCCGTTGATATGCACTCGCCGTATTATCCGACAACCCGCGCTCCAGCGTCACAGAATCGAGAAACCGCTGCAATGCGTGCTGAAGTTCTGGGGCTATGGACATTTGTTCTATCGGCATAGTTTGCCCTATCTGATTGTAACAACCATCACACTATTACTAACGCGAAAAAAAATACCCAAAATTCACATTAGTTCAAGTTTTTTGCAAATTAAAAAGAAATGGCCTTCCAAAGTGGCATTGGCAGGCCATTTTCCATTTTTATTTATCGAGATATGACGACCAAACAATACGCTTAAGAGACTGTTTTAAAACTCATTTTGCCCCTTCTTGGCTATGCTCTATTGCACTGTCATTCTGAGCGGAGCGGAGTCGAAGGAGCGGGGTACAACTGGCCGCCTCTCAGGCCAGTTCATCTCTTACCAACTCAGGTGGAAAAGATGCTTCGGCTACGCTCAGCATGACAAAACGCCGGACATGCGTAACATCAGGTATTAATTTTAAAACAGCTTCTAAGGAGATGGCGGCACGATAAACTTTAGCACAAATGTCAAAATAGCAACCGCAATCCCTGCAGTCCAATAGAGTCGCGTCGCAATGGTATCAAATTTCCCATCAATATGTTGCCTTAATTCTTTTTGTTCATCTTGAATACTTGTCAACGTGTTATCGACACGCTCGACAATTGTTTCCAGCTTAACAAGTCGATTATCGAGTTTATTGATCGCTTTCTCACTTTGTTCTATACGTTTTTCGTTCTGATCAATACGGACTTCTAATCTTTTCAATGTCTCAACCTGATTCGTATTGTGTGTCTCCAACTTTTGAAAATATTTATCAAAAGCCTGAAACACCTCCTGGGATTCTGCTGAAGATGGTGTATCTGCCATGAACTGTCCTCCTATAACAAACAACCAGTCTCATAAAATAACCTGATGTTGTCAACCAAAAAACTCATACCTATCCCAAAGTAAATATGATAAGTTAGTGCGCCAAAGTCAACCGTATGGTGTATTACCATCAAAAAACGGGCGGGCACGGGGACCCGCCCCTACATTTATTTCAACCCCTCACAAATCACCTCCGCCAACCGCATCCCCACCCCATCGACCTCTGCCACCTCTTCTACCTCTGCCTCTCGGACCCGCTTCACCGAACCGAAATGCTTCAACAGTGCGATGCGCCGCGACGGACCCACTCCGGGAATCTCATCCAACTCCGACGTCAGCGTCCGCTTCTGGCGCAACTTGCGGTGATATTCAATCGCAAAACGGTGCGACTCATCGCGCAACATCTGCAACAGCTTCAACGACGACGACGTCTTGGGAATATTCTGCGGCTCGGATAAACCCGGCAAAAACACCTCCTCCAACCGCTTTGCCAGCCCAATCACCGCCTGATCTTCAATCCCCAACGCTCTCAGCGCCTCAACCACGCTCGAAAGCTGTCCCTTGCCCCCATCGACCAGCAGCAAATCGGGAAACGACTTACCCTCCTCCATCAGCCGCTTAAACCGCCGCGTCACCACCTGTTGCATCATCGCAAAATCATTGGGCCCCTCCAACCCCGTAATTTTAAAATGCCGGTACTCGCGCTTTCGCGCCCGCCCATCCACAAAACACACCAGCGACGCCACCGGATCCGACCCCTGAATATTTGAAATATCCACCGCCTCAATCCACCGCGGCGGCTTCTCCAAATGCAAATCGCGCTGAAGTGCCTGCACCGCTGCCGGCGCTTGCGCCCTGCGATTCTCGCGCTTCAACCGCCGCTCCATCAACAACAACCGCGCATTATTCTCCGCCATCTTCATCAACTGAAACTTATCCCCCCGCTGGGGCACGCGCATCTCAACCCCGCCCTCTGAACGCACGGTAAGCCAATCGAGCACCGTCTCTCGATCCTCGATATCACACGGCAGGCACACCTCTCGCGGCACAAATGTAGCCGTTGCGTAAAACAACTGCACAAATGCCGAAACCACCTCCTCTTCAGACGCATCGAGCACCCCCCCGATAAAATAATTCTGCCGCCCGATCAACCGCCCATCGCGCACCTCCATCACCACCCCGCAAGCCTCGTCATCTTCCCGCGCAATCGCAATCGCATCCCAATCCGTCAAATCATTGGACACCACCTTTTGCCGGCTCGCGGCCTGTTCCAATGCCCGAATGCGATCCCGATAAATCGCCGCCTCCTCGTACTTCAGCGCCTCTGCCGCCCGCTTCATCCGATCTTTAAGCGTCACCATAACCTGCGTATGCCGTCCCGTCAAAAACAACACCGCCTCATCCACAATTTTTTGATACGCCCCTGCCACAATCAACCCCTCGCACGGCCCGTCGCACCGCTTGATCTCATAATCCAGACACAGCCGCACATTGGACTTTGGCAAATCGTAATCACAACTCCGAATCCGAAACAACCTGTGCATCGTCTCTATCATACGCCGCATCGCCTTCACATCCGTATAAGGACCCAAATAGCGCGACCCATCCTTCACCACATCGCGCGTCACCACAATGCGGGGAAACGCCTCTTTTGTAATGCGGATATACGGATACTTCTTGTCGTCCTTCAAACTGATATTGTAGCGCGGCTTGTGCGTCTTGATCAAATTCGCCTCTAAAATCAACGCCTCCAACTCCGTATCCGTAACAATATATTCCAAATCGCGCACATTGCGAACCAACGCCCGGAACTGCCGCCGCCCATCATTGGCATTGGGACGAAAATACTGCTGCACCCGGCTGCGCAACACCTTTGCCTTGCCGATATAAATAATCTGCCCCTCATCGCCCTTCATAATGTACACACCAGGCTCTCTGGGCATCAATGCAACAATACTGTCAATATGCTCGCGAACGGCGTTGCGGTCGCGTTTCGGTTGATCGGTCAAGGTACTGTCCTTATCATCATCGCACGGGCGAAAGATTTTTCGCCCCTACAGATCCACAATCTCCACATCCATCGCATTCAAATCCAAAATCCCCACCGTCTCTCTCCCCGTTGTCCAGCCACACGCCTCCCCGGGATTAATCACCAGCGTATCCCCTCTGCGAACATCAATCTCATGCGTATGCCCGTAAAAAATCACATCATAAGCACCGCTTTGTGCCAGCGCATCCACCTCATCTGGCTCGTGCAACATCAAAATGCGCTTGCCCTCCCACTCGTGTACATAAGGCGGGCGGTGAATCGGTCCCAGGTCCTCAAAAAGCGCCCGCAAACCGAACTTCTCCCCATCATTATTCCCAAAAACCCCCACAAAAGGCACCGTCAAACCCCCCATCCAGCGCGCATTAAACGGCGCGATATAATCGCCCCCGTGCAGCACCAGCCCCACATCCCGCGCGTTAAAAAGTGCCATTGCCTTCTCAACCGCGTGTTTATTATCGTGTGTATCCGTAATCAAACCGACAAGATGTGATTTTTCCATGATTAGACTCCTGTTATTAAAAATAAAAAATCAACCCTTTCCAGGTAACGTACTTTTCATTTTTTTGTTTGTCAACTCATTCATTAAATTTCCCAAAAAAAACAAAAAATCGTATCTTATACCAATCGTAAGAATTAACTATGCATGGTCTGTTGCCTGCTCAAGCTGTCGCAGAGTCGGGAAAAGGATTTCCCTCCTACAACTCGCTTACTGTGGGAGCGGCATCCCTGCCGCGATTATCCAGTTTCGAGAACCTGATGCAAGATTTCTATATCTGATTAGTATTACATAGGTAAAGATAAAGTAGTGCCATTGTAAAAATAAAATAGGAGACTCCCCATGATCAAACTCAAGGTCCGCAAATTCGGCAACTCGCTCGGCGTCGTCCTGCCAAAAGAGGTCGTCAACCGGCTGCACACAAAAGATGGGGAACCTCTGTTCCTGACCGAAGCACCAGATGGCGGCTATCAGATAACGTCTCACGATCCCGCCACAAAAGAGAAACTGGCAAAAGCAGAAGATATCATCAACCGCTATGATAATACGTTGCGCGTTTTGGCCAAATGACGGAATCCGAAAGGAGTTGATGAATTCATGCCCATATTAAAAATCGGCCTCCCCTCGGGAAGCCTTCAGGAATCCACGCTCAATTTATTTGCCAAAGCCGGTTATCGCATCCACACCAGCCACCGGTCCTACACACCCGTCATTGACGACCCCGAACTCGAGGGCCTGTTTCTGCGCGCCCAGGAAATCGCGCACTACGTCGAACGCGGCGTCCTCGACATTGGACTCACCGGCATCGACTGGATCCGAGAAAACGAAGCCGACATAATCGAAATCGCCGAATTTGCCTATAGCAAAACCTCATCGCAACCCGCGCGCTGGATCATCGCAGTACCCGAAGACTCGGACATCCAGACCGTACAGGACCTGCAGGGCAAGCGCGTCGCCACCGAACTCGTCACAGCCACGCGCAACCATCTCAAAAACCACGGCATAAACGCCGAAGTCGAATACTCCTGGGGATCCACCGAAGCCAAAGTTCGCGTACCCGGCCTCGTCGATGCCATCGCCGAAATCACCGAAACCGGATCCTCTCTGCGCGCCAACAACCTGCGCGTCATAGACACCATGTTTGAGACCACGCCCAGACTCATAGCCAACAAAAATGCCTATAACGATATTTGGAAACGCGAAAAAGCGCAACACATCGCCACCTTGCTCATCGGCGCATTCAACGCCGAAGACAAAGTCGGCCTCAAAATGAACGTACGCCGCGCAAACCTCGCGCAAATCGTCAAAAACTTACCCGCGCTCAACAACCCCACCATCGCCAACTTACTCGACGAAAACTGGGTTGCAATCGAAGTCATCGTGGATGAGCGCGTCGTGCGCGACCTCATCCCAAAACTCAAAAAATCGGGCGCCGAAGGCATCATCGAATATCCCTTGAATAAAGTGATCTATTGAATGAAATTGGGCGGGTTAGAAACCCGCCCCTACATTCATTTTATCTGTGTTCATCTGCGAAAAACGCTCAAATTATTCGCGTTTTTTTCTGCGGATACTTTTTACCCATGATCGAAATCATCAAATACAACCGCGACAAAACACCCCCCAAACTCGACGCCATCCTCGCGCGCAGCCCTGATTTCTCCGCCGAACAGGAAGCAACCGTGCGAGAAATCGTCAGCACTGTAAAAAAACAGGGGGACCGCGCACTCCTCGCCTACACCAAAAAATACGACGGCATTGACATGAAAACCGCCGACATACGCGTGCCCGAATCTGAAATCAAAGCAGCCCATCGCAATGCCGACCCCAAATTCATCGAAATCATAGACGCAGCCGCGACAAACATCCGCAAATTTCACGAAGCCCAGCGACAAGCATCCTATTTCATCGAAGACGGCGACGGCGTCATCCTCGGCAAACGCATCCTCCCCATCGAACGCGTTGCCCTGCTCATCCCCGGCGCGAGTGCCCCCCTATTCTCCACCCTGCTCATGGCCGCCATCCCCGCGCAAATCGCAGGCGTCCCACACCTCTGCATCGCCACGCCCCCGCAGCCAAACGGCGCCATACACCCCGCTGTCCTCGCCACGGCCCATCACCTGGGAATATGCACAATCTACAAAGTCTTCGGCGCGCAAGCCATCGCCGCACTCGCCTATGGCACCGACACCATACCCCGCGTTGACAAACTCGTCGGACCCGGCAACCCCTACGTTCAAATCGCCAAAAAACTCGTCTTTGGAACCGTTGACATCGACATGATCGCCGGACCCAGCGAAATCGTCGTCATCGCCGACCACACCGCAAACGCCAAACACATCGCCGCCGACCTCCTCTCGCAGGCCGAACACGGTAGCGGCTTTGAAGCCGCGGTCTGCATCACGCCCTCTGCCGACCTCGCAACTCAAATCGCCGCCGAAATCACCCGCCAGGCCGCCGACCTGACACACCGCAAAGCCATACAAAACGCCCTCGACCGCTTTGGCGCAATCGTCGTCGTGCGCGACCTCGCCGAAGGCATTGCCCTCGCCAATCGCATAGCACCCGAACACCTCGAACTCATCGTCGCCGACCCCTGGGCACACCTGCAAACCGTTCGCCATGCCGGTGCCGTATTCCTCGGCGCGGCATCATCCGAACCCGTGGGCGACTACTATGCGGGCACCAACCACATCCTGCCCACAGCTGGCGCCGCCCGATTCGCGTCATCCGTCGGCGTTGACACCTTCACAAAAAACATCAGCGTCCTACAATACACCGAACAACGCCTGCAAAAAACCGCAGGCCACATCATCAGCATGGCCGAAACCGAGGGCCTCGACGCCCATGCCAATGCGATCAGGATCAGGATGAAAGGATGGACAGAGCCTGCACTGGAATGATTCTATCCAGTGATGAAAAGCAAAGGCAAAACCTCTGGATTGCGGCTTACACCATGCCGCAATGACGGCACTGTTAATGGCCTTGAAAGGATATTAAAACAAAAAAAAAACAAACCACTGGATCGCGACTAAAACCCTGCCGCGATGACGGCTTTGTTAATGTGATCCTCCATTCCCAATTTTTAATTTTTAATTTCTAATTCCTAATTGACATGACCTATCTCCAAAACATCAAACCCGAAGTCCGCGCCCTGCACGGGTATCATCTCACGGCCTACGACTGTCCCATCAAGCTCAACCAGAACGAAAGCCCGTTTGACGTACCCAACAGCTTGAAAGACGACATCTTGCGCGCTGTCCGAGACAAATCCTGGTCGCGCTATCCCGAACCCATGCAAATGGACCTCGTCGAAGCGCTCGCCAATCACGTTGGCGTTCAACCCGGTGGACTCATCGTCTGCAACGGGTCGAACACCCTCGTGCAACTCGTCCTCGGCGTCGTCACCGCACCCGGTGTCCAGGTCGTCATCCCCTCGCCCTCATTCTCCCTCTATGGCCTCTACACCGACATATTCAGCGGGCGCGTCCTCGACGTTCCCCTCACACAGAATTATTGTTTTGACATCCCAAAATTATGCGATGCCGCCAGCCAAAAAGACGTGCGCCTCATCATCCTCTGCTCCCCCAACAACCCCACGGGCTGCGCCATCTCAAACACAGACCTCGACAAACTCTTATCCAGCACCAACGCCCTCGTCATGGTCGATGAAGCCTACGGCGAATTCTACAACCAGACCGCCATAGACCTCTTGCCCAAACACCCCAACCTCATCGTCCTCAAAACCCTCTCCAAAGCATTTGGCGCCGCTGGCATTCGCATCGGATATCTCATCGCCCATCCCGACTTGCGCGACGAAATCATCAAAGGCAAAATCCCCTTTGACATCAACATCTTCTCGCACACAGCGGCCATGGCCATCCTCAACCACAAAGACCTCATACAAAAACGCATCGCATCTATATGCTCAGAACGCGAGCGCGTCTTCCAATGCCTCGCCCAAATAGAAGGCGTCACCCCTTATCCATCACACGCCAACCTCATCCTCTTTGAAGTAGGCGATCCAGATGCCGTCTTCACCGGCTTGATCGAACAGGGCATACTCATCCGCAACGTCACATCCTATCCCATGCTCGACAGGGCACTGCGCGTATCCATCGGCACAGAACGAGAAAACGATAGCTTTTTGGAGGCACTTGAAAGGCTCACCTGAGACAAACCCATGCCAAAAACAACAGACATAAAAATCAAATCCGTCACCACCTACTTCCTCCCCGTGCAAACGCGCATCCCCTATCGCTTTGGCACCGAACAACTCGACAGCGTCACCTGCGTCAGAGTCCGCATCGACGTCGAAGACCAGCGCGGCAACACCGCTTGCGGCTGGGGAGAAACACCCTTGAGCGCGCCCTGGGCATGGCCATCGCCACACCTCACTTATGCCATCAGAGAAACGGCCATGAAAAACTTCTGCCTCAAAATCGGACGCGCATGGGCAGATATCAACACAACCGGTCACCCCATAGAAATCGGCCACACATTCCAGGAAAACATCCTCCCCAATCTCCTGTCAGCCTTCAACACCGAACAGCAAAATACCACGGGAGACATGCCCCGCCTATCCGCGCTCGTCTGCACATCGGCTTATGACCTCGCCCTCCACGACGCTTATGGCATGCTTCACAACATCGACACCTACGACACATATAATGCCGATTTCATGAACGCCGATCTCTCGCACTATCTCGACCCGGCCGAAGACATCAGCGACAACTTCTCCGGCCACTATCCCGAAAACTATCTCATCCGCCCGCGCCCAAACCGCCTGCCCGCATGGCACGCCGTAGGCGGCAACGACCTCCTGGACGACTCTGAACGCACGGGCGATGAACCCGACGACGGCTATCCCGTGGTCCTACCCGACTGGATACAGCGCGACGGCATCACCTGCCTCAAAATCAAACTCACCGGACAAGAACCCGGATGGGATTACGACCGCATCGTCCGCATCGGACAAATCGGCATCGAACACAACGCCATGTGGCTGTGTACAGACTTCAACTGCACCGTCCGCGAAGTCGATTATGTCAACGACATCCTGGACCGCCTCCTCACCGACCACCCGCGCATCTATCAAATGATTCTCTACGTCGAACAACCCTTCGCTTATGAACTATCCGACAACCCCCTCCACGTACACAGCATCTCCGCGCGCAAACCCCTCTTCATGGACGAAAGCGCGCACGACTGGCGCGTGATATGCCTGGGGCGACAACTCGGCTGGACCGGCGTAGCACTCAAAACCTGCAAAACCCAAACCGGCGCCCTGCTCTCCCTCTGCTGGGCGCGCGCACACGGCATGACACTCATGGTACAGGACCTCACAAATCCCATGCTCGCGCAAATTCCCCACGCCCTGCTCACCGCACATGCCGGCACTGTCATGGGCTTTGAAACCAACGCCATGCAATTTTATCCCGACGCCTCACTCCCCGAAGCCGCCGTACACCCCGGCGTCTATCGCCGGCAAAACGGCCACATCGACATCGCCACAGTCAAAGGTCCCGGCTTTGGATACAAACACGACTTGATTGACCGCATACTTCCGGAACCTGCTGATCAGCAATCAGCAATCAGCTAACCGCTTGTACGGGCGGGTTTTAAACCCGCCCCCTACAAAAAGGCACACACCAATGTCCTCTCGCACAGCACACATCGAGCGCAAAACCTCTGAAACCGATATAAACCTCACCCTCACCCTCATGGGCACAGGGGAATCGCACATCGACACGGGCATCGGCTTTTTTGACCACATGCTCACAGCCCTTGCGCGCCACGGCTTATTCGACCTCACCGTCACCTGCAAAGGCGACCTCGACGTCGATGCCCACCACACCGTCGAAGACATCGGCATCTGCCTGGGCATGGCCCTATCTAACGCACTGGGCGACAAAACCGGCATCGCGCGATTCGGCTCTGCCTACGTCCCCATGGACGAAGCCCTCGCCCGCGCCGTGGTCGATCTGTCTGGCCGCGCGCACCTGATCTATTGTGCCGTATTCGCCGAAGAACGCATCGGCGCATTCCCCACAGCCCTGGGCCTCGAATTTTTCACCGCACTCGCGCACAATGGCCGTATGAACCTGCACATTGACCTCATCCGCGGCAACAACGCGCACCACGGCATGGAAGCCATCTTCAAAGCCGTTGCCCGATCCCTGCGACAAGCCGTCACCCTCGACAATAGGATCAGCGGCATACCCTCGACCAAAGGAAGCCTGTGAACGCAAAACCCGCAGCATTCATCGACCGCGACGGCACAATAAATATTGATCATAACAATGACCGACGACCTTTACATTCCAACGCGAAATAGGTAAATTGCATATAAGAGAAAAAGTAACTATTGCATCGTGGCGTAAGTCATGCCCCATATAGAAGTGAACATCAAAACCTTCTGGATTGCGGCTAAAACCATGCCGCAATGACAATCGCAAGTAAGATTGATATGGGCAGTCTCTTTTGCCGCGATGAACTATTTAGATCATTTAATAGAAGTGAACATCAAAACCTTCTGGATTGCGGCTAAAACCATGCCGCAATGACAATCGCAAGTAAGATTGATATGGGCAGTCTCTTTTGCCGCGATGAACTATTTAGATCATTTAATAGAAGTGAACATCAAAACCTTCTGGATTGCGGCTAAAACCATGCCGCAATGACAATCGCAAGTAAGATTGATATGGGCAGTCTCTTTTGCCGCGATGAACTATTTAGGTCATTTAAATGATGAGGGAAAGGATGCTGTAGGAGCGGCATCCCTGCCGCGATCAAGGTCGGGAAAAGGATTTCCCTCCTACGAAACCACGAGAACCTAAATAATTACGAAAAAAAGATCATAAAAAGGAGAAATATCATGAGCGCGATTAAAGAATCTCTCTACCAAACGATAGACCAATTAAATGAAGGCGAACTCCTTCAGGTGTTAGAGTTTGCCCATAAAATCAACAAAGCAAGCGAGATTTCTCAAATCAAAACATCATTGACTAATGATCCAGATATAAAAGTTCCCGCAGATAATAGTTTTAGAAAGATTAAACCCGTATGTGGCAAGGGTATCTCTGCTTCTGAACTTTTATTGAGAGATCGTAAATGATTATTTATTATCTCGATGCCAGTGCCTGGGTAAAACGCTATTATCGCGAAACGGGCACGGTATGGGTACAGGATCTATTTTCTCAAAACCCACTCATGGCCTGTGCAAACTTGGGATTTATAGAAGTTGCCGCTACTTTGGCGCGAAAAAGAAAAGCAGATGAAATTGATACGATTCAACATGATCAAAAACAGAGTGAATTAGAATCCGACTGGGAAAACTTCATACAAATACAATGCTCAGAGAAAGTAATCTCAAAAGCCATTGATCTGGTTAAAAATTATGCCCTCCGTGGAGCTGATGCCATTCACTTAGCATCAGCTTTGCACTTATATGGGCTTTTTTCTTTTTCTGAACATCAACTCATTTTTTTAACCTCAGACATTGAACTAAAAGAAGCGGCTCAAGCAACCGGTCTAAACGTCGTTGATCCAAATGACCATCAAGAATCAGAACAGACAAATACAAACGCTCAGCAAGGGCCATCATAAGCACTTTACTTCCGACAGACAAGCCGTCACCCTCGACAATAGGATCAGCGGCATACCCTTGACCAAAGGAAGCCTGTGAACGCAAAACCCGCAGCATTCATCGACCGCGACGGCACAATAAATATCGATGTACACTACCTCAATCGCGTGGAACAACTCCAACTCATACCGCGCGCGGGAGAAGCCATTGCGCGTCTCAACCAGGCCGGTTATCCCGTCATCGTAATCACCAACCAATCCGCCATCGGGCGCGGCATGCTCACAGAAACCGGACTCAGTGCAATCCACCGCGAACTCAAACATCAATTGTCCGCGTACAACGCATCCATCGATGCCATCTACTATTGCCCGCATCACCCCGACGGAAAAGACAACTGCACCTGCCGCAAACCCGCGCCGGGCATGATCTTACGCGCAGCCAATGAACACAACATCGACCTCGCGGGTTCTATCATGATAGGCGACAACGCAACCGACCTCGAAGCCGGGTGGAATGCCGGCTGTCGCGCAGCCCTCGTGCGCACCGGCTCTGGCGAAGCCGCCCTGACAGAAATCGACCAACAAACGCGCGACCGCATAAGCTACATCGGCAACGACCTATTCGACGTCATAGACCGGATACTCACACATGCATAAAAAATTTCCTCCCATAGACCTCTCCAAAGTCAAAACCTCCTCACTCTCGGAACGCGACAGCAAAGTCGCGCTCTCGGGATTTGCCACACCTGCGCGCAGTGGCGCGTCCTTTGCCCATTTTCTCACCAGCCTGCCCGACATCTTGATCGGTGCCGATTTTCGCCAGTTCGCGCGCCAACTCGCCCGTGCCATCCAGAACAAAAAAACCATCGCCATCGGCATTGGCGGACACGTCATCAAATGCGGCCTATCCCCCGTACTCATCGACCTCATGAAACGCGGCTACATCTCCGCCATAGCCATGAACGGCGCCACAGCCATCCACGACATCGAAATCGCCATGCACGGACAAACATCCGAAGACGTCGCCCACGGACTTCAAGACGGCTCCTTTGGCATGGCACAAGACACCGGCGACTTTATCAACCACACCATCAACGCATCAGCAGGCGGATACGGCAGCGCACTCGGCAAAAAAATCACAGACACAGACCTGCCCCATCTCGACCACAGCATCCTCGCCAATGCCCATATATTAGACATAGCAGCCACTGTACACGTCGCCATAGGCACAGACATCACACACCAGCAACCAGGTGTTAGCGGCGAAGCCATTGGCCGCGCGACCTTTGAAGACTTTCGCATCTTCTGCTCTGTTGTCTCCACCCTCGAAGGCGGCGCGTACCTCAACATCGGCTCTGCCGTCATCCTCCCCGAACTCTTTCTCAAAGCCCTCACCATTGCCCGCAACCTGGGCCACAAAATCGATCACTTCACCACAGCCAACTTCGACATGATCCAGCACTATCGCCCGCGCGTCAACGTCGTACAGCGCCCCACCATGCAAGGCGGCAAAGGCTACGCCTTTACCGGCCACCACGAACTCATGATCCCCCTGCTCGCGCACGCCCTCACCTGCATGCTCGAAGCCCCTACCCCCGACCACAAAATGATCACCCGCGAACAGGCCATCCAAATACGCAACCGCCTCAAAGACATCGGCGCAAAAGTCGTCTTCACCAACGGCTGTTTTGACCTCATCCACCGCGGCCACGTCACCTATCTTCAAAAAGCCAGCGCCCACGGCGAAGCCCTCTTCCTGGGCCTCAACACCGACGAATCCGTAACCCGCCTCAAAGGTCCTGACCGCCCCATCTTACCCCTTGAAGACCGCGCCGGCGTACTCGCCGCCCTCGAATGCATCGACTATATTATCCCCTTTGCCGAAGACACCCCCAAAAACCTCATAGCCGCCCTCTTGCCCGATGTCCTCATCAAAGGCGGAGACTATCAATCCGAAGAAATCGTCGGACGCGAAGAAGTCGAATCCCACGGGGGCATTGTCACCACCATCCCCCTAATCGAAGGCCAATCCACGACCAGCATCATCGAAAAAATTTACGGAGGCAACACATGACCCGGGACCGCCTCCGCGAAATACTCAATTCATTTTCCAATCGCCGCATCACAGTTATCGGCGACCTCATGCTCGACCACTACCTGTGGGGCGTAACCAGACGCATCTCTCCCGAAGCACCCGTGCCCGTCGTCAATATCGAATCCGAAACCCATCGCCCCGGAGGTGCCGCCAACGTCGCTTATAACCTGCGCGTACTCGGTGCCCACGTCACCGCTGCCGGCGTCATCGGACAGGACCTCAATGGCCAACACCTCAAAACCGCACTAAACAAAGAAGGCATTGACCTCTCAGGCATCGTCGAAACACCGCATCGCCCCACAACATCAAAAACGCGCATCATGGGACACACGCAATACCGACAACAACAGCAAATGATGCGCATAGATAGAGAAGTCACCCATCCCGTCACAGGCAAACTCCTCCGCCAACTGCGCGACGCAGTCGCACACGCACCTGACGCCATCTTTGTATCCGACTATGCCAAAGGCGTCGTCACACCCGACCTCATGGACACCGTGCGCCGCAACACCTGTCCCATCATCGTCGATCCAAAAGGCCGCAACTTCGACAAATATCGGGGCATCACCGCCATCTCGCCCAACCAAACTGAAGCACTCGGCGTATTCAACCTGGACAATACCGACGAAAAAACAATCATCAACACCGGACATCGCCTCGTCAAAGAATACCAGATCGCACAAGTCTATATGACCCGCAGCGAAAAAGGCGTCGCCCTCTTCGAATCAGACGGTCGCGTCACCCACATCCCGGCCACCGCCCGCGATGTATTCGACGTCTCTGGCGCAGGCGACACCACAGCCGCAGTCTATACCCTCGCCCTCATCTCGGGCGCATCACCCGCCGAAGCCGCTTATATAGGCAACCTCGCAGGCGGCATCGTCGTCGGCAAAGTAGGCGTTGACACCGTATCGGTTGATGAACTCATAAACGCCATACAATAACATGAACATCTTACACACCCTATACGACGACATCGACAACCCCTGGTGTGGTGGGGGTGGTGCCCTGCGCACATGGGAAATAGCCCGTCGTCTATCGCACAAACACCAGATCACCATTCTATCAGGCGCATATCCCAACGCGCCCAGAGAAGAAACCAGAGACGGCGTACACATCCGCCGCGTGGGATCAGACCGCTCGTATCTCCTCAGCCGAATGAGCTTTGCCCACTATGCCTCCCGCGAAATCGCCCGCGCAAACACCGACCTGTGGGTGCATCAATTCTCTGCCTTTGCCCCCCTCTTCGTATCCGCAAAAAAAAGGCGCAACAGCCTCCTCGAATTCTTCCACTTCATGGACAACCACGCCATCGCAAAATATCCCCTGCTCGGTCACATTGCCCGCAAAGCCGAACAACGCGCCCTGCGCCTTCACCCCCACATACTGACCATCTCGCCCACAGTCACACGCCAGCTTGAAAAGCGCGCGACAAACGCGCACTTTCACCTCGTCTATACCGGCGTCGATCAAATCTGTTTCGAAGCCCCATGGACAGAAGAGAACTACATCCTCTATTTTGGGCGCATGGACATCCACAACAAAGGCATCGACATCCTCCTATCCGCCTTTGCCAAACTCAACGCCCCCGACATTCGCCTCATCCTCTCAGGACGAGGAACCCCGCAAAGCAAACGCGAAATACGATCTATCGCCAATGATCTCAACATCGCAAACCGCGTCGAATTTACCGGCGCTGTCACACCCGAACAAAAAAACATCCTCATGGGCCATGCCCTCTTCGTCTGCACCCCCTCGCGCTACGAAGGCTGGGGCATTGTCGCCATTGAAGCCGCAGCCGCAGCCAAAGCCGTCATAGGCACCGACATCCCCGGACTCGCAGATGCCATCCGCGCCGATGAAACCGGACTCCTCGTCCCATCGGAAAATCCCGGCGCACTCACCAACGCCATGAAACGCCTGCTCAGCGCCCCCTTCCTGCGCAAACGCCTGGGTATAGCAGGGAGAAAATGGGCTGCACAATTCACCTGGGACCGCACGGCACAAGCGCAAGAAGAAGTGTATTTAAAAATTGTTAAATCACGACAAAAACAAAACCTTCTGGATTGCGGCTAACACCATGCCGCAATGACAACCTTAAAAACAAAACCTTCTGGATCGCGGCTTACACCATAGCCTGCCCCTGTATGCTTTAAGCAGGGGCCGCGATGACGGGCGAGGCATGCCTCGCCCCTACAATGGATAACTAACCACTGACCACCAATGACTAAACGAACCACAACCCATCTCTTCATCTTCCTCCTCTGCATCTACGCACTCACAGCGGGCGGACACTACGGAGGCGATGGACTTTGGAATTATCTCACCGCGCAAAGCCTAATGCGCGATGGCGACCTCGTCATCTCCGACGAAAGTTTCACCCTGCCCGAAATGCAAAAACACCGCGATGCGATTACCTCATCTGGACGCCATTACTCCAAATACGGACCTGGCATGCCCCTCGCAGAAATACCCTTCTACGCCATTGGCCTCCTGCTCACTGGCATCTTTCCCAATATCCCCGCAGACTACCTCACCATGTTCACCACCTCAATGACCAACGTGGTCATATCCGCCCTGTGGGTCCTCTTCTTTTATTTCATCATCCAATCATTCAATTACCCACCATCCACCACAAAGTGGCTCACAGGCGCTTTTGCACTGAGCACAATGGTCTTTCCATACTCCGGATATGGATATCCAGAACCACTCGTCGGACTCGGCCTGCTCATCGCAACACACAGCCTCATCAAACGCCATCCCTCACCCATCCTCGCAGGGATTGGTTTTGCCATTGCCATCCTCACCAAATTCTACACCCTCATCCTCCTGCCAATCCCCCTGCTCTATATGCGCCGCACCCACTATTCCACATCGCGTCTCGCCATCTTCTTATCGCCCATCGTCGCAGCCTGTCTTCTCATCGCCTATCACAACCACCTGCGTTACGGCAACATCTTACACACCGGATACCACCTCGACATCCTCGCCCAAAAAGGCGGCTATCTCGCCTTTATACCCACGCAGATCTTCACCGCCTTTTACGGCCTGCTCTTCAGCACGGGACGGGGCCTCATCTTCTTTTTCCCCCTGATATGCCTCCTCCCCATCGCCTATCACAAATTCAAATCATCGCATCCAAACGAAGCACGCCTCTTTTTCGGCTTCACCCTGATCCTATTTGTCCTCCTTTTACCCATGATCGACTGGCACGCCGGATCCTCGTGGGGACCGCGTTATTTGCTCCCCATCCTCCCCTTTTGTATCTTCCCACTCGGCGTCCTCGCCGATATCAAATGGACGCGCTACCTCACCGTCCTCGGCTTCTTCGCACAACTCCCCGGCGCATTGATGAACCCCTATCTTTTTACGCACTTCGTACAGGACAAAAAAATAGGCGCGATAATCTTCGCGCCCCATCAGATGGGCGATTTGCTCTTTTCGCCCAATCTATCCCCCATTATCGGCGGCTACTACCAGCTCACCTCGGCAATCCACCGCCTCATAACCGGGGATTCGCTCAACTACACCATCTCCTCTGGCACCGAACGTTTCGTCTCCGGATCTCTGAAAAACTACGACCTCATCGACATGTGGTGGGTCAATGTCCTGCGCACAAATATCCTCAGCCCAACAATGACCCTCGCGCTCACCCTCGTCGTAATCTGCCTCATACTCATCGCCATCTACTCAGCGCGCATCTGGATCGCGGATGAAACGGATTAATGGATGACGCAGATGAAAAGGCAAAATCACTGGATCGCGGCTAACACCCTGCCGCGATGACAGCACAATTATATTGTACGGCACTTGACGCAGCGACTGATTTACTATATAGATACAATCAATTGGGATCGGCACGGTGACAAGAAAATTACCGCGCCAGATACCACACGACACTGGGCTAAATCCACAATACAGGAGGTGCGATCGTGAAATTGAAATCCGTAACAATTGAAAATTATCGCGCCATAGAAAACCTCGAGCTATCTCTTGACCGAAAGCTAACCGTGTTGCACGGCGACAATGGACACGGCAAAACAACCGTTCTGAGCGCGATTGCTGTGGGTTTGGGAGAGTGGCTGGGATCTTTTCTCGATGAATTGTCCTTTGATCTCTCCGAGGAGGATTGGCGCGAGGGTGCGGCATCTCCTCGGATCGTGGTCGAGTCAATAGATGGAATTATAGGGGAACGGTACGGGAAGGAAGCGACAGATGAACGAGAGGAAGAGCGTAGAATAGCCGTAAATGATGCGATCCGACCCGCATTAGACGAGTCACTTGCGACAAAAGAGGAAGATATGCCAATTGTCGCCTTCTATGGCACTGATCGCATGTTATCCGATATGCCGGACTGGGTATTGTCGCAACGCGGTTCCCAATATAAGCCCTCTCGTCGTGCCGCGCTGGAAGGTGCCCTCTCTGCTCGCACGGACTTCGAGGGTCTCTTGACCTGGTTTTATTTTAAGGAAAACGAAGAGCTTCGAGAACGGAGGGAGCGGCGCGATTTCGATTATCAGCTAAAAGATGTATCCGTGATTCGCCAGGCGATCTCCTCCATGCTCCCGGAAGTATCCAATCCGCGTATCGAGTTAAATCCACTTCGTTTTGTCGTATCCCAAAAACCCGAGGAAGGCCGGGCAGAAAAACTCTCCCTCAACCAATTGAGCGGTGGCTATCGCATCGTACTCGCACTGGCGGCGGACCTCGCACGGCGCATGGCACAGGGCAACCCGCACATGGACGACCCACTCCAATCCGAAGCCATCGTCCTCATTGACGAAATAGAACTCCATCTGCATCCGGCGTGGCAACAGCGCATCCTGGGCGACCTCATGCGGACATTCCCCAACGCGCAATTCATCGTCTCCACCCACAGCCCTCAGGTACTCACAACCGTCAAGCCACAACGCATTGTAGAACTATACCGAGATGGCGACGACATTCTCGCCGGAGCACCGGCAGGGGCAACTTATGGTGCTGAAGCGGGAGATGTACTCTCCGTGGTAATGGGCGTGAGCGAAAGACCCGAGAACGACTTCACAAAAGCCTTGGATGAATACCGGCGTCTGATCAGCGAAGGACAGGGCGAAACAAAGGAAGCCTTAAAGCTCAGGCGAGAACTCGAAAAACGCTCACCCCGCGATTACGCCCTCAACAGGGCCGATCTCGAAATCAAGCGGCGCAAGCTATTCAAAAAGATGGCCGAGTCGCAATGAAGAAAATTCGAGAATTGAACAATCCTACTTCTGGCCTTGCTCAATACCGAAATTCCGTGGAAGTTAAGGCGAATTGGGACGCATTCCGCGACCACAATCAAGGCGCATCCCACAAAGAACTCATTGAAAGGTTGATTGCTGTTCAGCACGGATTGTGCGGCTACTGCGAGATTAATCTCACTGAGACAGATCGTCAGATTGAACACATCATTCCACGAAACGATCCGCAGCAGGGAGCCGCGAGAGAGGTTGATGTCACCAATATGATTGCTTGCTGCAAAGGTGGAACATCGTCCACGTATGCACCATCTGAAAAAAGCCACGATGAAGATCGATACCTTAGGCCAGTAAGAGACAACATGAGTTGTGGTCAGGCAAAGGGGGACCTCAACGAGGCGAATTTTTTAGATCCTCGAAAACTGCCTGCTTTGCCGTTGCTTACGAAGGTACTTGTCAATGGCGAGATCGAAGTTGATAAGAAAGCGTGTAAATCGGAGGGTATTCCTGTCTCTCATGTAAGACGAACCATTGAGATTCTGAACCTCAACGCGAAACGGCTCCAGTTAGCGCGAGCGAAACAATGGAACGATCTCGAGGAAGAGTCGGGACAAATTGGCGACCCGGACGATCCAGATACGATGAACGCCTGGATACGCGACGTGTTAATACCGGATGAGAATGGACAGTTGACACCTTTCTTCACGACAAACCGGTCTTACTTCAGCCCTCTCAGCGAACTCATCCTCGCACAACAACCTCAAACCTGGATATAAACTATGCCCTCCCGCCGTACGCCTCCGAAATCATCCCCCCCTCACAATCTCACCAACCTCCTATCGCGCCCATGGGTACCCATTGTATTCTTTGCCCTGCTCACCGCCGGCTATTTCTATCACTTCCTCATCACCGGCGATGTGATCTACGGCAGCGACACCGGTGCAGAATTTCACAGAGGCAATGAACCCTTTGCAGAAGCCCTGAACAAATTGCCGCCAAAAAACTGGAGCCGATTCATGGGCGGCACCCCGGAATCAGCCGCGCTGCGATCCCAATACTATCCCCTCGTCATCATCGACCTCTTCACCAGCGAACACCGCTATTTTGGCTGGCGTTATATCTTTGCCATGTTCACAGCCGGCTACTTCATGTACCTCTGCGCACGCAGCTTTGGCCTCCATCCCCTCGCCGCCCTCATCGCAGGTGCGGCCTACGCCTCTGCCCCGGCATTCCTCACCTTCACGCACGCCGGGCACTTCGCAAAAATGACCGTCATCGGCCTCTTTCCCCTCATGTATTGGGCACTCAACCGGGGCATGGACACGCGGCGCATCATCTACTTTTTAATCCTCGGCGGCACCGTCGGCATCGCCATCTACAGCCCGCATCTACAGATGGCCTACTTTGCCCTCTGGGCACTGGGCCTGCTCTTTCTCTACAAACTCTTATGGGACCTGTTCCGTACTCGAAACACAAAAACCGCCCTCTATCAAACCCTCCTATCAGCAGGCGCGATCTGCCTGGGCCTCGGCATAGGTGCAGAAGGCCTCATCCCCCAATACTGGAACACAAAAACATCGTCAAAACGCGCCGCCACCGAACAACAGACCGACGACAATTATGCATTCGCCTCATCCTGGTCGCTTCACCCCGAAGAAATATTCGCCCTCGTCATCCCCGAATTCGTCAGCTTTGACACAAACACAACAACCCACAAATACTGGGGACGCAACGCCTTCAAAGGAAACTCGGAATACGTCGGCATCGTCCCCCTCTTCTTCGCCATCCTCGCCCTCTCGCGCACGCGCAAAAAAACCCACATCGCATTCCTCCTCGGCCTCTTCATACTCGCCACCGCCTACGCACTCGGGCCACACACACCCCTGCACAAACTCCTTTACCACCTCGTCCCGGGCGTCAGCGTATTGCGCGCCCCCGGCATGATCGCCTTCCTCTTCTCCTTTGCACTATGCGCCCTCGGCGCGTACGGCCTCCACCGCCTCATAACCGATAGCGTCACCCCTGATACCGCAAAAAAACTCGGCATCGCAGGCGGAATATGCACCGCAATCCTCCTCCTATTCGCCTTTGCTCCTTCTACACTCCTATCCCTGTGGCAAAACATCGTCTGGACGGACATATCCGCCTGGCAAGAGATTATAGCGAAAACCAGAGATACATCCTTCACCCGCCTGCAAATCGCCCGAAATAACCTCCCCCTCACAGGACAGGGCGCATTGCTCGCCGCACTCTTCGTCGGCATACTCACCGTCATCTCGTATCTCCGCGCACAAAACAAACTCAAAATCCACGCCTTCTTCCTCATCATCCTCACCGTCATCCTCATCGACACCTGGCGCATCGATAAACTATTTCTCAACTACGTCAACCCCAACCGCGTACCACCACAGGAGCGCGTCAACGCCGACGCCGTCGCCTTCCTCAAACGCGACAACACCCTCTTCCGCGTACTCGCCCTGCCCGATCACAACCAGATGCCCTTGCCCGGCATAGACCTCGTAACCGGATTTAACGACTTTACCATCCAGCGCTACGACCACATCCTCAAATCCGATGCACTCTACAACCCCAATCCCGCGATCCGCAACCTCCTCAACACCAGATACATCGTCGCACCTTATGAACTGAACATCCCCTATCTCCAAAAAATTGCCGGGCGTCAGGGACTGCACATCTACCGCAACCCCGGCGCGCTACCGTGGTTTTATCTCGCACCCCAATACGAAATCATCCCCGATGAAAATCAGATCCTGCAAAAACTGACCGACCCCAATACCAACCCCACGCAAACAGCACTCATCGAAGAACACCCCGGCATCACCTCCACCCCCAACGCCAGCGAAACAGACAGCATCGAACGCCTCGAATACAACGAACACCAGGGCTATCTCAAACTCAGCACAACAGCATCCGGACCCCGCATCCTCGTCATCTCGCAAAACCACCACCCCAACTGGACTGCCACCGTCAACGGACAACCCAAACCCCTCATTCGCGCCAACTACCTCTGGACTGCAGTCGCACTTGAACCCGGCGAACACATCGTCGAACTCACCTACCGCGACCCCATCACAGCCACCACGCGATGGATCACACTCGGCGGCATTATCATCCTCATCGCTACAATCGCGCTGTGCCTATACAATGAAAAAACCCACAACACCAACTGAAAAATCCGCCATCCAGCGCATTGCCCGCGGCGCAATCCAGACCTTCGGCAGCACCTACCCTGCGCGAATTATCAACTTCGCGGTCCTCCTTCTGCTCTTTCAGATCCTCGTACCCGAAGACTTTGGCGCCATCGCAACAGCCTATTCCATCCTCGCCCTTGTCATCGCCATCCGAGACCTCGGCTTGCACTACGCCCTCTTGCACGAACACGACAATGTCCACGACCTCGCACCCACGCACTTTGTACTCAGCGTCAGCCTGGGCAGCATCAGCACACTCCTCGCCCTGTGCATCGCCCTCTATTCCGAACACCTCTTTGAACTCACCCGCACATTCAACACCTACCTCGGCTTCACAGATACCCAAACCTACCCCAAAGTCGCCATAGCCCTATGCATACTGGGCGCATTTGACCTCCTCCGAACAGCCGCACTCACCGCCGAAACCCAACTCCAGCGCGACCTCGAATTTGGACGCCTCGCCTTTGCACATGCAGGCGGAACCATCCTCGCAGCCCTCGTCGGTCTCGCCCTCGCCTACCTCGGATACGGCAAATGGGCACTCATCCTCGGATTCTTCCCATACAGCGTCACCTATATCCTCTTTCATTGCACCGTCCTCTGGCTCCGCCATCCCCCTCCCCTGAACCAGCTACACACCTTCAACGCGCAAGCCGCGCGGCGCATGATCCGCTACGGCTTATGGTTCTGGATCGGCGGCATACCCAAAATTTTCATTCAACACTACGACAAACTCATCATCAGCTTATTCTTTGGTCTAAGCCTGCGCGGGATATACGACGCCGCACACAGCTTTGCACAAATGCCCAGCGGAGCCATCTCTGCGGTCATTTTGCGCATCACCCTCGCAGTCTATGCGCGCTACCAGAACAACCGCGACCAACTCTCCGCAGCATACCGCCGAACCTCGCGCCTCATCCTTCGCACCACAGTCCCCATCTCCCTCGTGCTCGCGCTCGAAGCCAACCGATGGATCCACATCTTCAAACCCGACTGGGCGCCCGCAGCTCCCCTCCTCCAATGGCTCATCATCTACTCCCTCTGCCGACCCATACTCGACGACGTACACGCCCTATTCTACAGCGCAGGCAGCCCCAAAAGCATTGCAAAATTCTCTGCGGCGCAAGCCCTCATCCTCCTCATCCTGGCCCCCTATCTCGCCCATCACCTGGACGCGACAGGCATTGCCATAAGCATGAACGCCATCGCCATCGTCGGCCTCATCTTCGCACTCATCCTCGTCCGCACCCATGTCGATATCCCCATCGCCAAAACTTATGCCCCCCCGCTCATCGCCGCAGCCATAGGCACGGGCATGCACTTTGCCAGTGCCGAATGGCTCAACACATTGCCAATCCCAATAGGCGTCATCACCGGCAGCGCGATCTTTATCACGGGTTATGGCTCTGGCCTCCTCATCGTCGAACGCAAAACAATAATCGACGAAATTAAAACTGTCATCCGCGCCATTAAATCATGATCAAGATAGGCAGAGCCTGCACTGGAATGATTCTATCCAGTGATGAAAAGCAAAAACCTCTGGATCGCGGCTTACACCATGCCGCGATGACGGCTTTCATGTTGTTTTGCTGATAGCGGATAGCTTATTTCACATTGACATTTATCCCCATTTTCATTATTATTCTAAAAATAATAATTATTAAAAGAATAATAATGAAATTCTACGACAGAGAAACAGAACTCGCACTCCTTCGAGAACTCACCGAAAGATCAGTGCAATATTCTCAATTCACCGCGATCTTTGGGCGCCGCCGCATAGGAAAAACAGAACTCGTGCGCCAGCATCTCCAGAACCGCGGCATCTATTTCTTTGTCGAAAAACGCCCTTCAAATGCCCTCCTCGCCGAATTCTCCGCCACCCTCAAATCGCACATTCCCCACGCGCCCACATTTACAGATTGGAAAGACTTTTTCGTTTTCCTCTTTGCCGAAACCCAGCACCGGCCCCTGATCGTCGTCTTCGATGAATTTCAAAACTTCCTCACCATCGAACCCGCCATCTATTCCATCCTCCAGGACGTGTGGGACACATGGCAAAAACAATCCAGCATCCATCTCATCGCCATAGGCTCTGTCGTCGGCCTGATGAAAAAAGTCTTCCAGGACGCCAAAGAACCCCTCTACGGTCGCCTCACCCGGGAAATAGACCTCAGCCCTTTACCCATCGACGCCATCTATCAAATCGCCACAGACCTCGGCTTTCAATCGCCCACAGACATATTGACCCTATACGGCATCTTTGGCGGCATGCCCCGGTATTACGAAATCATAGAAAGCATGGGCCTGGGCGGCAGCACCATCCCCCACATTCTCCAACAAGCACTATTCACCCCCTTTGCCCCCTTTCGCAATGAAATGCGCGACATCATCCTCTCTGAATTTGGAAACACGACACACACCTATCTGGCGATCCTCGAAGCCATCGCCACCGGCAAAACCCGTCGATCTGAAATCGCAGGTCCCGCCGGCCTGCCAGCCACGAGCCTGTCCAAATACCTGCGCGAATTATCCGACCTGTTTGACCTCATCGAACGCGAAGTACCCATCACCGAACGCCCCTATAAAACAAAAAAAAGCCGCTATAAAATCCGCGACCCCTTTATCACATTCTGGATGCGATTCATATACCGGCAATTGAGTATATACGAATCGGGCAACTTCCCCTATTTTCTCAATCGCCTCAATACCAGCATTTCGGAATTCATGGGCTTTGCCTTTAAAAACATCACGCGAGAACTCTTAATCCAACTCAACCACCACAACGCCGCGCCCTTCTACTTTCACCGAATCGGACGCTGGTGGGACAGACAAAGCGAAATTGACCTCGTCGCCCTCAACCCGGAAACTCGGCAAACCCTCTTTGTCGAATGCAAATGGACATCCACCCCCGTTGGCACAGACGTCCTGCAAACCCTCAAACATCGCGCACAAAAGCTCCCAACCTCAGAGGCATTTTACCTCATCACCTCCAAATCCGGATTTACCGACACCCTCAAAAACCTCCGCGATCCGCACCTCCACCTCTGGGACCCGAACGACATCGCGACATTATCAATCCCCAGATAGAAGCCGATAAACCTGCGCGCCGCCAACGCTCGCAACTGGTTCCAGAACCTGCATAACCTCGGGACGCGCCCAGAATTCCTCATCCTCTGCCTCGAACCAGTACGTGTGCAACACCAGCGTTTTCAACCCCAAATCGCGCAACAGTGCCACAGCATCTGCATCGGGCAACCGTTCCACCGCATCGCGCACGGCAAACTGATGAGGACCGGCAAACGCGCCAAAACCATTGTAGATCGGTTGCCAGTGAAACGTACTATAGTACATATAGAGATATTCTCGATGGCGATACGCAATACGGCGATCGCCATACACGGGATCGGACTTCTCCATCGAACCCTTGAACGTCGGCAACTCAATAATGCCGCCATCAATATCCTGAGCAGCCAGATAGGCATAAACAGGGGGTGGGTCCTGAGGGCGCTCGTGCGACTGCGGCCTCGCTGGCAAATTCTCTGCCGTAAACAAAGCTACCCAGACAGCCAGAGCGACAAAAGACCATTTGCGACCTGAGTTAGGCAGGCGAGACGCCATCCTATTCCACCCCAGCGCCGCCAAAGCCGATAGCGCCAGCAGTGCCACATAGCCAAAACGAGCCGTAGCGCGCATACCCTGCAAACCCGGCACAATATAGTACAACAACAAATAAGGACCCGGAACATACGTCAGATGTCCCAGACTGACAATAACAGGACCCAATGACAGTAGCACCGACGCAGTTAGCAAAGTACACAGCAGCAGTCGAGGCACGCGCGTTGCAACCGATGGCGGCGCGAAAATACCTATAATCGCCAGCACGAGCACGCTATACCCCGGAAAAATCCGTCTCTCGCCACCACCGGCACGCCAGATCGAATGAAACTGCTCCAGCGTGAGGTCACTGTACTTCCCATCGGTCAGATCGCCACCTGTATATCGCGTAACAACCTCAATGAGCGTTGCGAAAAGTGCCTCTTCACCCGGCAGCGGATCGTATTTCTCTCCGCTGCGCACCCCCTGATACAAAACAGAATCGTTATTGGGCAGCAGATATGACGCCAGTGGATCAGCCGAATACTGAACAGCTTCTCCCAACGGACGCTTGAGCTTATACGCCTTATTCACCTCAAAATACGGCCATCCAAAAGGAACGAGGAAAAGCGCCACCAGAACACCCGCCCCCGCAATATGGACAATAGTGCGCCGATCAAATAAAGACTTCACCTTATAGTGAAACACAACCGTCGCCGCCAGCAGACACAAAAAACCCATGTACATCAGATAGAACGACCCCAGACTCATACCCACAAAACCAACGGCAGATACAATCAGCCACGACCGCCTTCTCGTATTCAAAAAACAGTACCATGCATAGCAGACCCACACCAGCCAGAAGAAGGGAAACTGGAAATGCTGGTACATCTTGGCAACGGCGAACCCGAAACTCCATCCAGCGACAAAGGCGGGAGCATGTCCAGCACCGGCATGTCGCATCACTGCGAATGTGGAAACCGCCGTAGCAAAAATATTGCCGACATAAACGCAGTTGATCGCAAGTATCGAATCATCCGAAAGCACTTTTGCAGGCAAAAAAAAGATCAACTGGGACGTATTGAGCGGCGTAGCAACCGCCAGCGACGAAGCGGTCGGATACATGATATTTGCCTGAAAAAAGTCCCACGGCTGGGTCAGCAACGCATGCATCTGCCAGCTCAAACCATAAGCGATGAGCAAATAGTCCCCGGGTTCGTCGAATGGCCGTGAAAAATCCAGCACCAGCGGGAAGGTATAAACTGCCACACCCAGAGCGTAAACCGCGACAATACCCACATCTGCCCACAATAATTGTCGTAAAAATTTTTCAAACATCTATATCATCTCACACAAAACCTGCATTGTGTTCTCTTTTTAACGTCAAATAAAAAATAGGGACGAACACACAGGTATGGCTATCGCCATGCTTGCGCGTGCGCCCCCACCATTTGTCTGGCAAAACGGATTTACACAGCAGCCTCTGAAGATCTTTCGCGCTCCAAAAGCTGCAAACACAACCCGCGTATCTGTTCCAACTCGTGCAAAAACTCGCGCTGGGCTTCTTCAGCGGGCAAACTCTCAAATAAATCTGGCAACTGCACCCCGCGGCTCATAACCATATTGGCCTCTCGGCTTTGAAAATGTTTGCGAACATAGAGACAGTTATCCGCGTGATAAAAGCGTCCAATCGCCTCAGAAGGACTCAAAGCACCACTATGCAAAGACTGTACAAGTCCCAGATTCAAAAATACAAACAAGGCCAATCCAGACTCCCCATTGGAATCTGAAAGAAGAATGCGATGATGTGTTTTCATAAATCCACCGAATCAATATGTCAAATATCTTTTACAAAAATACATCCATAATGTATATATATCAAGTCCATCTCGGACGTTGTTAATAAAAATAGGGAGAAAACCATGCGCAACCTGATATTGTCAACCCTATCGACAATCGCACTCTTGATTTATCCCCTATCTCTGTCCTCACAGAACAGCTTCTCCCTCTCTCTCGACCTGGATAACGCACCAGACGATCAAGCACTCGCTACCCTCATCGCATCCCCTGATCAAGTCATTGCCATTCAGATCTTTGCCCGAGACATCCAGAACACAACCGGCATCTCTCCCCGCTTTGAATACAATGCACGCCAGGTCACATATCAGGGATTCTTTCCCGGCAATATATTGCCCAATGCCCAGGTACTGGCAGAACACGGTACAAACCCAACCTTCGTGCAAGTCAGCATGGTATCTTTTGGCGGTTCCGCCACAGTCAGCACAGGACTGATGGGCACGATTCACTTTCGCACCACGCGTACATTTTCCAACACCACAATTCGCCTCACGCACGCGATACTCAGTCGGAATGGACAATTTGAAACCATATCCCTGAATATAAGTGTAGCCTTGCTATCGACCCCTTCCCCGGACTTTGACGGCGACGGAAGTGTCGGATTTACCGACTTTGTACTCTTTGCAAGTCGGTTTGGATCAACGCGCGGTGATGGAATATACGAAGCAAAATACGATCTGGATGTAGATAATGCGATAGGATTCTCGGACTTCGTAATCTTTGCCCGCGACTTCGGCAAAGAAGTGTCTTCCCCCGGTAGTACCCCCAAAATGTACTGGACCGATGTAGGAACGCATAAAATCCAGCGAGCCGATCTCGACGGATCAAACATCGAAGACCTCATAACCACCGGATTGATCTATCCCGAAGGCATCGCCCTGGACCTGACTGGGAAAAAAATGTACTGGACAGACGGGGGCACAGATAAGATTCAGCGAGCCGATCTCGACGGATCAAACATCGAAGACCTTATCCCCACGGGATTGACGAGCAGCCCTACAGGCCCAGAGGGCATCGCTCTGGACGTACCTGGAGGAAAAATATACTGGACAGACTTTAGCACGGGTAAGATTCAACGTGCCAACCTCGACGGATCAAACATCGAAGACCTTATAACCGCCGGACTGAGACACCCACAGGGCATCGCCCTGGACTTGACTGAAGGCAAAATATACTGGGCACACGACAGCCCGGATAAGATTCAGCGGGCAAACCTCGACGGATCAAACATCGAAGACCTCATAACCACCGGATTGGAGGGACCACAGGGCATCGCCCTGGACTTGTCCAAAGGCAAAATATACTGGGCAGACGAGGGCACGCATAAAATCCAGCGCGCAAATCTCGACGGATCAAACATCGAAGACCTCATAACCTCCACCACCGGATTGGGCGGACCGCGGAGCATCACCCTGGACCTGACCAAAGGCAAAATATACTGGGCAGACAGAAGCAGGCGTAAAATTCAGCGCGCAAACCTCGACGGATCAAACATCGAAGACCTCATAACCACCGGACTGAGACACCCGGATTCCATTGCCCTATATTTTCCGCCTATCGGAACAGGAAATTTCTGATGTGTGACAGAGTACCAACTCGTTATCTGTTGATCTATATTTTGTGTATAGCTTGCCTTTGTGGTATCGGTTTCGCAGGACTGCGCAATCACCCCTGGTCTTATGATGATCTCGATCATATTGAAAAAGCAAAGAGCGCGCAGGAGAACATAACTTCTATTTTTACACCCGAAAAGACGGCACTGCGACTACGGTTTGTCTTATCCTTCTACTTTTATGCAGCTTACAAGGTTTTTGGCGAAGATCCAACAGGGTATCATATTCTCAACATCTTATTTCATGTTCTCAACAGCCTGCTGTGTGCCCGGCTCTTACTCGCGCTTTTTTCTTGTCCAAAGCTCGCGGCCCTGAGTGGATTTTTATTTGCGATCAATACAACGCACTATGAAGCAATCTACTGGGTGGCAGCCAGTGCCACACTTTTGGGAACTGGCTTTGCCATGACAACTGTTCTCTTTTTTGCGAAATATCTGACATCCAACCGCAAAGTTCATCTCATATTCGCTTCTTGTGCCTATGCAGCGACAGTTTTTAGTTACGAATCATTGGGCGTTATTTTTGCGATTATTTGTTTTATGTCGTTCCAACAAAAAACAAAGCCGCGTTTTAAGGATTTCACCGACCTATTGCCGTTTCTTGGTATTGCTGCCCTGCTCTTTTTAATTGATAATATCTATTACCAGAATCTTCCATCAAATCGTGAAATCTATCGCCTTGGCTCACATATACCCTACAACTTCGCTTTTTTTGTCGGACGACTTTTTCTAAATTGGAGCTTTGCACCATTTGGCTGGGAGGCCGGTACTCCTTTTGATATCCCGAAAGCCTATTTCGATTGGTATGTAGCAGCGGGATTGATAATCCTGATTGGATTGGGCTATGCTGCCTATCGGTCCAAAACCATTTGTTTTGCCTCTGTCTGGATTCTCGTGACAATTTTGCCTTATACATTATGGGACAACTACTCCTACTTCCCCCGATACTGGTATTGTCCTGCGATAGGTGGAGCAGTCGTTCTCGCCGTCTTTTTACTCTGGATCTCTTCTATTTTACCCTTAAGCTCACGCATAAAATTCGCCTGTTTTTCGCTGCTCATTGCATGTCTTACCATTTTCAGTTTGCGAAAAATGGAAATTTACGAAGGGTACTACCTGTGGCATGATGCAAATTTTTACAGGAGTTCTAAACATAAAAATGATCCCAAAACAGCGATCACATATTACGAGCGTGTTCTATCGGAATACGGCCTAAAATTCTCTCTTTTGACAAATAACCTGGGGGTCGCCTATCAACGAGTAGGCAATCTTGACAAAGCGCTTCAAATGCACAATGAGACAATACAGATAGATCCAGGCTATGATAAAGGTATCGCAAATTACGCCTATGTCCTATCTTTACAGAACCGAATTTCGGAGTCAATTCGGGCATATTCATCCGTGGTAAAAAAAAATCCCGTCTATGTTCCTTATATATGGAAAAGCGGTGTCGCGCTTTATGAACGCGGCGATATTGACGCAGCTATTCAGTTTTTTCACCTGATTGTAAAAACAGACCCAAAAGACGAACAAAATTATTTTATTTTGGGTGTCCTCTTCCAAACACAGGGAAAAATTGAGGACGCGATATCGGCATACAAACAAGCCCTGTCTATCAATCCAGAACACGCAAATGCCAGGACCGTATTAGAAGGTCTTTTGGCGAATCCTGAAATGCGCGCACCCGAATTGACGTTCCAGTCTCAATAGTGATGACACGCAAAATCAACAGCAAAAACCTTCTGGATCGCGGCTAAAATCATGCCGCGATGACGGCTCTGTTGATATAGACTAAACAAAATTTATCATGAAAAAAAAACGCCGACAAAAGGCGACCTCGCCGCCCTTTAACCTCGCGCAACACGAACGCAAACCCTATTTTTTGCCCGCGCTGGGCCTGTGCGGATTGCTCATGGGCATTCTCCTCTTTGACGCCAACCTCTCCCTCACCGGCGACAATGCCCAATTCATCAACCTGGGGCGATCTCTTGCCGGTGGGTATGGACTCTCGGAAACCATAGAAGGCGAACCCATTCCACACACCAAATACCCCTTTGGATTTCCGCTCCTCCTCGCCATTACCGACATCCTGTTCCCCGGCAACCTCATCGCACTCAAAGGACTCGTCGTCGTCCTCTACGCCATCTCAATCCCACTCACCTATCTCCTCATCCGCCGCTTTGCCGCTTCCCCCATGGCACTCGGCGTAAGCGCGCTATGTCTCGCTTCTCCCCTCCTGCTGGACTATTCGCACCAGGTCATGTCCGAAATCCCCTTTCTCCTATTTTCTCTCATCGCACTCCTCCTCCTTCACCGCGCACACAACGGCTCATCCACGAAGGACACCAAGGACACGAAGGGGGAAAAAGCTTTTCTTTTTCGCATTTGTTACTTGCTTCGCGGCGTTGTAGGCTTCGCCTGTGCGTGTCCTTCGTGGATCCTTCTTGCAATCATCGCCATAAGTGCCGCCTACTACATCCGCAGCGCAGGCATCATCCTCATCGGCACCGGCATCATCTTCTTTGCCCTGCACAAAAAATGGAAAGAAGCGGGCCTCATCGCCATAGGCAGCGTCCTCCTCGCCCTCCCGTGGCAAATCCGCAACACATCACTCGGCGGCACTCCCTACATCGAACAACTACTCAGCATAAACCCCTACCGTCCCGAAGAAGGCGCGCTCACATTCGCCACTCTGATCGAACGCATCCTCGCAAATCTCGAACTCTACGGCATTCAAATCATCCCCCACATCTTTCTACCCAGTTTTATCAACACCAACTATTTTGTCGGCATCGTCTTCTCCGGCCTGCTCCTCTACGCCCTGATCGCCGGCCTTATAAAACGGCACTTGCTCATCATATATCTCACCTGCTATCTGGGCCTCTACATCCTATGGCCCGATATGTGGTCCGACACGCGCTTTCTCATCCCGGTCATACCCATCCTCTTCTACGCCATCCTCACCAGCATTGACGAACTCCTCCAACTCCTCGCCAGAGCACTTAAAAAAACCGCCTCGCGCACAGGTGTCGTATTCTTTTTTCTCTTCCTCCTCGGCTCAAATATCTATGAGACCAACAACCTCGCCAAACACATCGGACAGTTGCCACCCCAGTGGAACAATTACTTTGCCGCTGCAGAATGGATCAGAGACAATACCCGTCCACACGTCAAAATCTCCTGCCGCAAGCCGTACCTCATGAACGCGATTGCCAACCGCAAAGCCACGGGCTACGCATGGAAAGCACCAGATCAGGTCATTGCCGACTTTGAACAAAAAGGAATCCACATCGTCGTCATCGACCAGCTCGGATTCCGCTCCACACCCGAATTTCTCGTCCCCGCCATCCAGGCACATGAAAACCGCTTTAAAATCCTCCACATCGTACGCGACCCCAGCACCTACGTCTTAACATTCAAATGACCACCCGAGAAAAAATACTCATCTTCCGCCCCGATCACATCGGCGACCTGTTGCTCACCACGCCGGCACTCTACGCCCTTCGCAAAGCAAAACCACACGCGCACATCAGCGTCCTCGTCAGCTCCTGGTCATCCTCGATCCTGACGGGCAACCCGGACATTGACGACATATTGATCTGCGACCTCCCCTGGCTCGACCGCGGTGAAAATCCCTCCTATTTACCGCTCCTGCCAATCATCCACCAGATCAGATCACAGCAATACGACCGCATACTCAACTTTCGCATCGCCGCAAAAGCCGCGGCATTCTCTCGCCTGCTCGGCGGAAAAGAACGCTGGGGATTCGACGTCTTAAAATCGCGCTGGGCCTGGACACATACCGCCCCTTATAATCCCAACCAGCATGTCGTAGATAACTACATGGCCCTTGCCCGTGCATATACCCGCAGTGAAGACACATCCGTGAACTTCCGCATCTTTCCCGAAACAGCCGACCTGTCCGGCATTGACGAATTTATGCACAACAGCCCCCCCGCAGTGGTCCTCGGTGTCACATCTGGCCGCCCCGACAAATCCTGGCTATCCGACCGCTGGGCAAAAGTTGCCGATCACATCGCAAAAGACGGCTTTCGCATCCTCCTCAACGGCGGACCCACAGAAGAAACAGACGTTCGGATGGTACAATCGCTCATGCGCCATCCCGCAGAAAATCTCGTCGGTCGCTTTTCGCTACTTCAATTCGCTGGCCTGCTCAACCGCTGTGCGGCCATCATCACACTCGACTCATTTCCCATGCACCTCGCAGCAGCCCTCGGCATCCCAACCATCGCGCTCTTTGGTGCCAACAGCAGCACACTGTGGGGACCTTATCCGGGCAACTATCCCCGCATCGTCGTTGAACCGCCGCCCGAAATCCCCCGAAACGCCCAGGCCATGAAATGGATACAACCCACACACGTCATCCACGCATATAACCGCCTCGACCTCCAGCAATGATAGTTTGTAAAAAAACGCGCGCTTTGCTATCTTTGTTCAGGGCAGGTTTAAAACCTGCCCCTACTGACTGACCACTACTGACCACTGACGTAGGGGCGAGGCATGCCTCGCCCCTACAATCGGATAAATAATCACTAAACCATGCCCGACCTCAGCCTCGTCATACCCCTGCTCAACGAAGAAGAAAGCCTGCGCCCGCTCATGGAACAAATCCGCGGCGTGCTCGCCACCCAGGACATCACCTACGAAGTCATCTTCATCGACGACGGCAGCACCGATGGGTCAATCACCGTTTTGGAAGATCTGCACAACACCTATCCCGAAGTCAAAGTCATCCAATTTCGGCGCAACTTTGGCAAAGCCGCCGCTTATACAGCCGGATTTCAACGCGCACGCGGCACTTATGTCATCACCATGGACGCCGACCTGCAAGACGACCCCGCAGAAATCCCCAACCTCCTATCCAAAATCGAAGAAGGCTATGACCTCGTCTCTGGATGGAAGAAAAAACGCTTTGACCCCCTGGGCAAAACCCTGCCCTCCAAATTTTTCAACTGGGTCACGGGCCGTGTATCGGGCATTGACATACACGATTTTAATTGCGGCCTGAAAGCCTATCGCAGCGAAGTCACAAAAGACATACGCGTACTCGGCGAACTCCACCGCTACATCCCCGTACTCGCCCACATGGAAGGGTACCGCATCGGTGAAATTCCCGTCCAGCACCACCCGCGACAATTTGGCGTAACCAAATATGGCTGGGGGCGCCTGCTCAAAGGCTTTCTTGACCTCCTCACCGTCATGTACATCGGCAAATACATGGGCCGTCCCCTTCACCTCTTCGGCACCGTGGGCCTCATATTTGGCATCGCAGGCATGCTCATCAACGCATTCATCGCATCCCTCTGGTTCCAAACCGGCACCATTCAAAACCGCTACCCCCTGCTCATGCTCGGGGTTTTCCTCTCCGTACTCGGCGTACAATTCATCTGCACGGGCCTGCTCGCCGACATGCTGACCCGGGGACCACAACCCAACGAAAAATTCAACATTCGAAAAATCCTCAAGTGACTACTCCCAACGCTAAAGCTCTCTGCGAGTGGGTTTTACGGGCTATCCGATAAATGAACACCTCCCGCCCGACATCACCGGAGCCTATCGCCAGGGCGACACCCGCCACAGCATTGCCGACATCTCGCACATAAAAAAAACACTGGGCTTTGAGCCCAGTGTCAGTTTTCAACACGGCATGGAAGAACTCGTCGAATGGGGGCGAGACCGCGAAGCCATAGACGGCTTTGCAAAAGCGCAAGACGCACTACAGCAAAGAGGTCTAATTTAAGCCGGAAAAAATTCACGAACGGGAACCCGTTCCTGTATCTCACGATCCTGGCGCAGCATTGTCCGAATCTTTTCGGACCGGTCAACATCACCGTGAATCGCATAAAACAGTGCGCGATAAGCCATTTGGTCTCGTTTTTCCAGATTGATGCATGTCATGTTATTTCTCCTTCTGTGGGTGACAGTATTTCTTTACCTTTATTCATAAGCAAATTTGGTGCCAATTCTCTCGTTTTTTTTAAAAATTTTATTAACTAACTGATTTCAAACAACTTGTTTCAAAAACGCTCACGCCCAACTACAAAACTCCTGTGCCAAAATGGAACATTATGGTCAAAAAGACCACATATCGACTAACAAATTGGCACATTTTGCTCAATGACAAATACGGGCGAGGCATGCCTCGCCCCTACGATTGCTTCTCACTAACCCCTATCCACTGCCTTTTAGGAATACCTCTTCATGCTCGACAATAAGTGGGCCTTCCCAATCTACATCGTCTCGATGGGCATCCTCGCATGCATCGCTTATAGTCACTTGCCCTACCTCCCAATAGAAGGCGAAGACAGTGAATACATGGCGGATGCTGAAACCGTCTGGCAAAATCCCTCGCGCTTATTCTCGCCAGAAAATGTCCATCCTGGCAGACCCGTGGTACAAATTGTATTTATAGTCGGGCACGTCTTATGGGGCAAAAATCCCGCTGCCTACCACGGATTGCTCGTTGCACTTCACCTGTTTGCAAGCATCCGGCTGTTTCAGACCTTCGTGCTATCTGGAGCCAACACACCTGTGAGCATGCTATCAGGTGCGTTTTTCTTGCTCTATGCCGCCAGCTTTCGCAATCTGCAATGGATAGAAACGCTGAGTTACCCCCTCGCTCTGATTTTTCTCCTGGAGACTGTACGCATATACCTGAATTGGCCCGACAAGCGTCCAGGGACAAATAACATACTCGCTACCTTCTATGTACTCCTGAGCATCGGCACACATCCCACGTCTATTTTTATTCTCGGCGTCTGTGCCTATATTGCCCATGAGCATACGCGTTCTGTACGCGAAGCCTTCTCGAGGATTGCGCCTGCTTCCTGTCTGGGAATTGCGGGCCTGATCTGTCTAATTGTGCTCTACCCGCATGCCGCACAATTTCAAGACATGTCCCCAGCCACAGGGGTAGAGCGATACTTCCAGTATTTGGGCCACCTGATTTTATATGCCTTTCATTTGCCCGTAGAAATGTGGGACAAAACTGAGGGATACTGGGACACGGTCCCGTCGTTGATCGCCGGTATGGGATACGCAGCCCTGTTGCTCTGGTTCATTCTAAAGAAAAAAACACCCATCTGGGCCTTATGGACGCTTCTGGCGTTGCTGCCTTTTATAACCAAACCGTATTTTCACTGGCGGTATGTCTATTTTGCCACAGCGGGATCGTCATTGGTACTCGGCTATTGTATTTACCACGCCCTCGTCAGAATAGCCAAACTACCCCTCCCTAAATTTGTCGCGCCCACTGTCGGAACCGCGATCATCGGCATTTTATTCACATCGAGTATCTTTGCCCACAAAAAAGCCGAAGCCATTGCGTTATATTCTTCGGGCAGATCGCATCTCGCCCGCGAGTTTTTCGACGAAGGGCTTGAATACTTCACCCTTGCAATAGAAAAAAACGCCCGGGGCATTCCCATAGACGCTTATGAACGCCTATCGCTGGCTTCATTTGGTGAAGGAAAAAACCCAGCTCACATTTTGCGCGAAGGGTTAAAATACTATCCCGACCATTCCCAACATACACCGGAACTCTATCTCCTGCTCGGCCTGTCTATGTATCTGGACGATACCCAAATTACACAAGGCAAAGCACTCGTTCGAAAAATTTATGACTCTTCCTCGAACAAAGAGAAATTGCGCGCACTTGCCAGCACCTGCCTGGGCAACTTAGCCCAGTATTATTCAGACAACAAAAACTACGAAAAAGCTGTGTCTATATGTCGAGAAGCCCTTGTCTTCCAGCCCAATAATCGCAAGGCACTATTTATGCTTGTCCCACTATTCTTCAAACTCAATCGCACCACTGAAGCCATTCAAGCCACGCGCCAGGCCATTGACAGGTATCCCAATGATAAAAATATGGCTGTAACTTTCTTTCTTTTACTCTTTGAAGCAAAACAATACCCTGAAGCCGAAAAAGTGTACCGCCATTATCTCACGCTCAATACCCGGGATCCGAACGCACACTACAATCTGGGGGTCCTCGCATTGGCACAAGGGCGCAATGAAGAGGCCATCTTGAGTCTGCAACGCGCAGTAAAAGATGCCCCTGATAACGCTGACGCACATCTATACCTGGCTCAGGCTCTCGAAAAAGTGGGCAAACTACAAGACGCGATACGCGCCTATCGCCGGGTACTTTCTCTGGATCCAAACAACAAAATCGCCAACGACCGCCTCCAGGCCAACGAGTAGGAAAAACACTCATTTCAAGGATTCTAATATCAGTGGTCAGCATCTGGACCCGCATGGAATTATATATGGCATTTGAAAACAAAACAAATGGGAAGTGGGCCTTCCCAATCTACATCGTCTCGATGGGTATCCTCGCATGCATCGCTTATAGTCATCTACCCTACCTCCCAATAGAAGGCGAAGACAGTGAATACATGGCGGATGCTGAAACCGTCTGGCAAAATCCCTCGCGCTTGTTCTCGCCAGAAAATGTCCATCCTGGCAGACCCGTAGTACAAATTGTATTTATAATCGGACACGTCTTATGGGGCAAAAATCCCGCTGCCTACCACGGATTGCTCGTTGCACTTCACCTGTTTGCAAGCATCCGGCTGTTTCAGACCTTCGTGCTATCTGGAGCCAACACACCTGTGAGCATGCTATCAGGTGCGTTTTTCTTGCTCTATGCCGCCAGCTTTCGCAATCTGCAATGGATAGAAACGCTGAGTTACCCCCTCGCTCTGATTTTTCTCCTGGAGACTGTACGCATATACCTGAATTGGCCCGACAAGCGTCCAGGGACAAATAACATACTCGCTACCTTCTATGTACTCCTGAGCATCGGCACACATCCCACGTCTATTTTTATTCTCGGTGTCTGTGCCTATATTGCCCATGAGCATACGCGTTCTGTACGCGAAGCCTTCTCGAGGATCGCGCCTGCTTCCTGTCTGGGAATTGCGGGCCTGATCTGTCTAATTGTGCTCTACCCGCATGCCGCACAATTTCAAGACATGTCCCCAGCCACAGGGGTAGAGCGATACTTCCAGTATTTGGGCCACCTGATTTTATATGCCTTTCATTTGCCCGTAGAAATGTGGGACAAAACTGAGGGATACTGGGACACGGTCCCGTCGTTGATCGCCGGTATGGGATACGCAGCCCTGTTGCTCTGGTTCATTCTAAAGAAAAAAACACCCATCTGGGCCTTATGGACGCTCCTGGCATTGCTGCCTTTTATAACCAAACCGTATTTTCACTGGCGGTATGTCTATTTTGCCACAGCGGGATCGTCATTGGTACTCGGCTATTGTATTTATCATGCCATCACCAGAATAGCCAAACTACCCCTCCCCAAATTTGTCGCGCCCACTGTCGGAACCGCGATCATCGGCATTTTATTTATATCGAGTATCTTTGCCCACAAAAAAGCCGAAGCCATTGCGTTATATTCTTCGGGCAGATCGCATCTCGCCCGCGAATTTTTAGACGAAGGGCTTGAATACTTCACCCTTGCAATAGAAAAAAACGCCCGGGGCATTCCCATAGACGCTTATGAACGCCTATCGCTGGCTTCATTTGGTGAAGGAAAAAATCCAAGCCCCATTTTGCGCGAAGGATTGAAACACTATCCCGACCATCCCCAACTTACCCCGGAACTCAATCTCATGCTCGGCCTATCCATGTATTTGGACGACAACCAGATCACAGAAGGCAAAGCACTCGTTCGAAAAATTTATGCCTCTTCCGCCAACAAAGTGAAATTGCGCGAACTTGCCGGCACCTGCCTGGGTAACTTAGCCCAGTATTATTCAAACAACAAAAACTACGAAAAAGCTGTGTCCCTGTATCGAGAAGCTCTTGTTTTTTTACCCAATTATCACAAGTTACGTTTAAAACTCGTCCCACTACTCTTCATACTCAATCGCACCACTGAAGCCATTCAAGCCACGCGCCAGGCCATTGACATGTATCCGAAAAATCAAGAACTGGCTCTATCTTTCTTCCTCACACTCATTGAAGCAAAACAATATGCTGAAGCCGAAAAGGTGTACCGCCATTATCTCACCCTCAATCCCCAGGCTCCGAACACACACTACAATCTGGGGGTCCTCGCATTGGCACAAGGGCGCAATGAGGAAGCCATTTTGAGTTTGCAACGCGCAGTAAAAGATACCCCCAACGACACTGACGCACATCTATACCTGGCTCAGGCTCTCGAAAAGGTGGGACAAACACAAGAGGCGATACGCGCCTATCGACGGGTACTTTCTATAGATCCACACAACAAAATCGCCAACGACCGCGTCAAAGCCAACGAGACCATGCCGTAATAACAAGCAAAACCTTCTGGACCGCGGCTTGAACCATGCCGCGATGACGACTTTCAACTGCTTTGCTGACCGCTGACCGCTGATATTTTCTCTTAAGGAGTACCTCTTCATGCTCGACATCAATCTCATCCGCAAAAACCCCGAACGTGTCGCTCAGGCATTGCAAAAACGCATGGACGACATCGACTTCACAGACCTGCTCACCTGGGATGAAAAACGCCGCGCACACATCGCAGAAGCCGGACAGCTACGCGCCAAACGCAACGCAGTATCCGCTCAAATCCCTCAAATAAAAAAAGCGGGCGGAGACATCGCCCAGATACAAACAGAAATGCGCGACGTCTCAACCCGCATCAAAACCATTGAAACCGAACTCGCGGAAATCGAGGAAAACATCCACACATTCATCGAAAGCCTCCCCAACATACCCGCAGACGACGTACCCCCCGGAGACAAAGAAAACAACCGCGTCGTACGCACATGGGGTGAAAAACCCGCACCCGACTTTGATCCCCATGACCACGTCGAACTCGTCACCCATCTTCGCCTGATCGACTACGAACGCGGCGTCAAAATGGGAGGAACGGGCTTCTGGCTCTATATCGGCGACGGCGCACGTCTCGAATGGGCCTTGCTCAACTACTTCATCGACAGCCACATCAACGACGGCTATGAATTTGTATTGCCCCCGCACATCCTCAACGAAGCCTGTGGCTTCACCGCCGGGCAATTCCCCAAATTTGCCGACGACGTATTCCACCTCAAAACCGGCGACAACAAAGTGCAATTCCTCTTGCCCACCTCTGAAACCGCACTGATCAACTTCTACCGGGACGAAATCATACCCGAAACAGACCTGCCCAAAAAATTCTTCTCCTACACCCCCTGCTATCGCAAAGAAGCCGGCAGCTATCGGGCACAGGAAAGGGGCATGATTCGCGGGCACCAATTCAACAAAATCGAAATGTTCCAATTCACCCGCCCCGAAGACTCTGAAGACGCGCTTGAAGAACTCATCAACAAAGCCGAACAACTCACCCGGGGCCTGGGCCTGCACCACCGCGTATCCATGCTCGCCGCAAAAGATGTCAGCGCATCCATGGCCAAAACTTATGATATTGAAGTCTGGATCCCCAGCATGAACGAATACAAAGAAGTCAGCTCCGCATCCAATGCCAGCGACTATCAGGCAAGACGCGGCAGCATCCGGTTCAAACGCACAGAAACCGGCAACAACGAACTCGTACACACCCTCAACGCCTCGGGCCTGGCGACCAGCCGCATCATCCCCGCAATCGTCGAACAAAATCAAAACAGTGACGGCAGCGTCACCATCCCCGAAATCCTGCGCCCCTATCTGGGGGGAAAAGAAATTTTTGAACCCGTGGATTAGTGGTCTGTCAAATAAGTTTCGCGTCTAAACCCACTGGACTCCGGCCTGCGCCGGAGTGACGAACGGCGGTTGTCATTGCGGCATGGTGTTAGCCGCAATCCAGTCTTTCAGAAAAACATATCAGCAAATTTTTTTGACAGAGCAATTAGTTCCTATCCCGAGCAATTCGAGCCACTGGCATCTGTAATGCCCTGAAGCCACATCTGAAAGGCAGGATCAAGCGGCGCGCATAGCCCGGTGTTATTAAAGTAAAATTGCGTCAGCTTCGTCAGCCCGGTCAGGCTTTTTGGAAGCGCACCCATCAAGGATGCGTTATCCTGGAGCCACAGCCCCGTAAGATTAGATAGCTCGCCCAATTCTGTCGGAATCCCGCCACTCAACTGATTATCGTTAAGATACAGTACCGTAAGGTTAGACAGATTGCCCAATTCTTTGGGAATCTCGCCATCCAACCGATTTCTTTCAATATCCAGGTAAGTTAGATTGGACAGGTTGCCCAATTCTGTCGGAATCTCGCCATCCAACCGATTGTTGTAAAGAGCCAGTATTGTAAGGTTAGACAAGTTGCCCAATTCTTTTGGAATCTCACCTTCCAACCGATTGTTGTGAAGAGCCAGTATTGTAAGATTAGACAGATTGCCCAATTCTTTGGGAATCTCGCCATCCAACCGATTGTCACTGAGGTTCAGATAAGTGAGACTGGAAAGGCTGAACAATTCGGAGGGGATTGACGTCAGTCGATTATCTCCCAGATAGAGCCTGCTAAGCGCGGTCAGATCATCAAAGAGACCATCGGGCAGGCTATTAAGTCGATTCTCTTGCAGGCTGAGCTTTTTCAGACAAGTCAGACCAGATAAATCCCCAGCCTTCAACTCTGTGAGCCTTGCGCCAGATAGACTGAGAGAATCTATTGCTGATAGATGTGCCGCTGTCACTTCCCCGCAAGTGCTTACAGGCACCAATGCCATAATCGAGTCGCGCACGGCATTCGTGCGGTCACATACCGATACGCCCGGTGGGGGCACTTCTTTGCCAAACGAATCGACAAATACCAAAAAGTCGGAAAATTCAATCACACCATTACCGTCCAGATCATACCTGACTTGATATGTCTCATCGCCTTGACGCGATCCGAACTTCTCCACAAATGCCAAAAAGTCGGAAAAACCTACGATACCATCGCCATCAAAGTCCGCAGAAGGTGTCGTATTAGCAGAGGCATTCCCCACACATACCAGCATTGCAAGAGCGATAACATTCATAAACACCCAGGTTTTTTTCATATTCCACACTCCTTCAATAAATGTGACCCAAAATGGGTCGTGTCCATCTGGCGGGATTCAAATTTGATCTATAAATGCAAAAAGCGTGCCAACGTGTACATTGTTCCAGAGACCTATACTCGTAAAATGTTGTTTTATATAAAGAAAAAGAGCCAATCTGACTATATTATACCGTCGCAGGATAGTCGGAGTAGCTCTTACACAAGACCTTATATGGTCTTAAAAGACGTATTATGGTCTCAATAGTCCCGAGAGTATTACACCCTTCATATTTTTGTTTGCATGCGTGAGATACAATATTATGTTTCTTTTGTCAGTGTGAGATACAATTTTTGAATCCGTTTTTTACCCATATCACAAGGTTCTTTCTATGATCAAACCACTTGAACGCACGGGCACCTATCGGACTTATTCTATGGCCGATGGCCTGGCCGGGATGCGCATTGAACACATTGCCGAAGATAGCGAGGGCTATCTCTGGTTTGCCAGTTGGGATAATGGTGCCAGCCGCTTCGACGGAGACGAGTTCCAGCATTTTACGCGACAGGACGGTCTTGTTAGTGACCGCGTTTATTTTATTTCAAAGGACAGTCAGAATCGATTGTGGTTCGGTACATTAGATGGTGTCTGTTGGTATGATGGGACAGATTTCTACCATTTGGAGGACGAGGGGATCGCAGGCCGTGCTGTGCAGTTCATTTACGAAGACCGTGAAGGGCGTATATGGTGTGGTGGTCACAGGACCCTGGGGTATTACGATGGCACTGCTTACCACGACCTGATCCCACGCTATCTTCAGCACTACGAGCAGCCGCCTTCTCCTTCCTGGCCCAACCAGTGTCGGGGCATTGCTCAGGACCCGGAAGGCCATCTTTGGTTTGGATTTGACTATCTCATCCGCTTTGATGGCACATCCTTTCACCGCTATGATGAGAAAGAGGGTTTTCCTCAGCGCTCGACGAGCTATGCCCTGGGTCAGGACCATACCGGCAACGTGTGGTTTGGTCAGCGCAGAGTCGAAAGTAAACTCTGGTGCTATGCCGATGGCAACTTTGAGGCTGTTCAGATAGATTTTGGTGGTCCAGTGCGCAAAATTCAGTGCGACAAGGAAGGTCGGATGTGGTTTAGCACTTCAATGGAAGTGCTCTATCAGGATGGTGATGGATTCAGCAAGTTTACCCATGCAGATGGCCTGCCCCATCTCGCAATCAAAGCCGTGTTGCAGGATCGCAATCATCAGTATTGGTTTGCCACCTGGGGTGGCGTCGGTCTTTACGATGCATATAGTACCAGTGTTTTCGAAATCAAGGGGCCCGGACCCCATGGGGAGTTATCAAAAATGCGGGATATCTCGCAGATCGCGCAAGACCGGCGAGGTGATATATGGGTTGGGTATGCAGATCCATATATCAACCATCTGGAGTACAGCCTTTTTCGCTTCAATGGCGAGGAATTTGCCTTTGTAGGCACAGAGGATAACCTGGATATCAACAACTGTTTTGCCATCCACGAGGACCAGGACGGGCATCTGTGGTTTGGCGGCGGCACTGGCTTATTCTGCTACGATGGGAAGAAGCTAAAAAAAATAGAATCAGTCGCGGATTTAAGCGAAAGGGGGGTCTGCGCAATCACCCAGGACTCACAAGAGCGATTCGTTTTGGGATATTGGGAAAATGGCATAAAAAAAAGAAGAGACCTTTTTGCCAGCCCATTAAAACTCATTTACCAGCATGGCGAGGCGTTCCAAACCATTTTTGTGGAGCAGGAGGAGAAAGAGCCCTTCAGTCGCATTGGCACTGTGATTGTTGGGCGCAACGGCGAGGTATGGTTCTATCTGGCCTACCATAAACCATCTGACACCTACAAGGGCTTCGCACGCTGGCATCCCGCAGATGGGCTCCAATTTTATGGGATTGAAGACGGGCTGATAGACGACAGAGTTACAGATCTTATAGAAGACCGCCATAGCAACCTGTGGGTCGCTACTCTGAACGGTCTCAGCCGTTTTGATGGCAGCACCTTCCAGAGCTTTACAACTGAAGACGGGTTGCCCAGCAACCGCATCCGTTGTTTGCTCGAAGATCGGCAAGGCCACCTCTGGCTCGGTACAGACGGGGGCGTCGCGCACTACGATGGTCAGCTTTTTCAGACGATCAACTCACCGCATATAGGACCAGTTTGTCAGATTCTCGAAGATCGCGACGGAAACTTCTGGTTTGGTACAGTCCAAAATTCTCTGGTGCGCTATCGGCAACAAAAAATCCCACCCCGGATTCGCCTGCTTTCTGTGATCGCTGATCAAGAATATGAGAATCCGGAGGAAGTCATCGTATCTACGGCGGGACAGCAGGTTATTTTCGAGTACAAGGGGCTGAGTTTTTCCACACATCCCAGCGACATGCTCTATGTCTATCGCCTGAATGGTTATGATGCCGACTGGCAACCGGCAACTCGAAGGATGCGGGCCTTTTACCGAGATTTGCTGCCGGGAGACTACACATTTCAGGTCAGGGCGATAGATCGCGATCTCAATTACTCGGAGGTCGCACAGGCACGACTCTCGATCACAGAAGACCCGCGTATCGAAGCATTGACGGACATAATCAACCGTCGAGAAAGCCAACCGTTTATCGGTCATAGCGCGGCACTGCGCCAGTTTCAAGTCAATCTTGAAAAAATTGCATCTACCAATATGACTGTGCTGATTCTGGGCGAGACAGGTGTGGGCAAGGGGTTGGCTGCTCGAACACTACACGCGCTGAGTGCCCATCGCGATGGTCCTTTTATAGAGGTTAGTTGTGGTGCATTGCCCGGGACGTTGATCGATAGCGAACTGTTTGGTCACGAGAAAGGGGCCTTTACCGGTGCAGTTTTCCACAGGCTGGGCAGGGTGGAACTGGCAGAGGGTGGTACGCTCTTTCTGGATGAGATCGGCGATATGGCTGTAGAAACGCAGTCCAAGCTGTTGCGCTTGTTGGAAGAGGGCAGGTTTGAGCGGATTGGGAGCAGCGAGACGCTGACGGCAAAGACGCGGATTGTGGCCGCGACGAATCGCAATCTTGAGGAGATGGTCAGCACAGGTGATTTCCGCGAGGATCTCTATTATCGCCTCAATGCCTTTCCGATGCATTTGCCGCCGCTTCGCGAGCGTAAGGAGGATATCCCGCACCTGGTGGAGTTTTTCAAGGATCGCATGGCAGGGCATCTGGGCAAGCAAATTGGTCCCTTGACGCCAGAGATTATCGAGGTGCTGCAAAGCTACGATTGGCCGGGTAATGTGCGGGAACTGGAACATACCATACAGCGGGCTGTGGTCTTGTGCCCCGAGTCTCAAATCGGAGTGGGAGATCTGGGACTGTATGGTTCTCGAATCAAAGATACAGGTCATGGGGAGCAGACTTTATCGGCTTCTCAAGACCGAGAAGTCGTGTCTTTGGCAGAATTGGAGCGGCACCACATCCTCGACGCGCTCGAAGCCGCGAATTGGCAGATAAAGGGACCCAGGGGAGCGGCGAAGCTGCTAAGCGTACCGCCTTCTACGCTGTATGGAAAAATGAAAAGACTGGGCATCAAACTCAATCCTCGCCGATAAACGGCTATCGTAATCATACCCTGCTGCTCACCTCGAGTACAAACAAAAGCCCGTCGATCACCACCGATTGACGGGCTTTCTTATTAAATGATAATAAAGAATGTACTATGGTCTCGGGACCATGGAGACCATAGTACGTCTTTTAAGACCATATAAGGTCTTGAAAAAAGTCAATCCGACTATTCTGCGAAGAGATGATATAGCCAGATTGGTTTTTTTTCTTTATATAAAACAACCCTTTACGCCCCTTAACGAATAAAATTTCTGGAAAAACGTTCACATTGGCACGCTTTTTGCATTTATAAAATTAAGTCTAAGTCCCGTTAGGGCGATGAACGGTATGAAGTACAAGACCTTTTTAACTGCTGCAAATGGCCGCATAGAAAGGCAGCGTGGAGAACAATTGCACAGATGGCAAAAATAAAACAGACCGCAGGCATGTATTGCGCCTGCGGGAATGGCAGAAGCCGCTCGGTTTGGTCGCCTGTGGCCTTCTGCCGCAACATACAGAGAGGGAACGGTACTGTAAACCGCAACCCGCTCTGTTCACAATGTAAAGTTCCACCACCACAAAATCAAGTTGCAAGTTTGATGGATGCAACGAGAAAGGAGGTTAAAACTTATCACGCCTGTCCGTGTCCAATCCGTTGCCAGACGATAAGGCATTAACCTGGATACGGAGCAGGATAGTTCAATTGAGTAGTGATATGTACTCACAAATTCCAGATCGGGAATTTGCTTTTGATGGGAGATATATTCGGTAATTGGGTAATACGCATTTCGTTGTTATGGATTTACCCGGTTTTGGTGGAGTATTTAGGGCTTGGGTTTCTCGGCTTAGCTTGTTGTCTTCAAGGGTGCGTATAGCCCCTTTGGACTTGATTTTTTTAAGTGTAAATATTGTCCCATATCGTCAGTTCCACAACATTAGAGGAGGGAATCATGCGGTTATTTCGTGGTTGTTATAAGTGTCTTGTCTGGGTGCTGTTTGTCTTTGTGCTTTTAGCTACGGACGGAGAAGCACAAACGATGATGGACATTATCTATCTCAAAGATGGTCGGGTGTTTCGCGGAGAAATCCTTGAACGCACAGAAGAACTTTTAAAAGTAAGAACGGATGATGGCCAGATTATTTTTCTGGGGCATGAACACATTGCAAAAACAGAGAGAGCCATTGTTATTGTACAGAAGGAAAAAGAAGAAAAGACAGCACCTGCACCTGTTATGAACTTTGGAAGTGTTGGGGGGATGGTTGGCGACAAGAGTCCGGTTCTCGCTTCCGGAATGTCAGTCTTTATTCCCGGATCGGGACAGCTCTACAACGGACAACCCATAAAAGGCGCAATCCATTTTGGCATAGCTGTGACAGGCTTTGCTCTTGTTATGACTTCAGGCCAAAGCGGATCGGGGTTTTTGGCAGGGGATTCATCACAAGGCGGGGACAAAGGATCAATAGGGACGATATTGTGGCTCGGAACCGCGATCTGGTCGTCTATTGATGCTATGCGTACAGCACAAAGAATTAACAGAGAGGACGCACAAGCAATAAACATCGAAACCGACATTGGTCAAATTACTTTGGGTATTGATCCCGTTGTACAACCAGATCGGGTAGGCACTGTGTTGACACTCCATTTTTAATCTATTGATCGACAGGTTCTCCCAATATTGAATTTGACCCGTTTTGGTGCATAACAGTTGGCATAAGACGTTTCTGTAGAACCTTCTACACTATCTACGCAAGCGGGTTAACTCCAAAGGTACTCACCGAAACGGGTCAAGTCCACTTCTGCACTATCCACTCAAGCGGAGTAACTCCAGGAGGATGATAACGTGAAATGGAATCTCAGTTATGCAGTTTTAATTGTGTCGTCTATATTGTTTTCGCATACACTCGCAAGTGGCGATTCCTTTGAAGATGTCTTTATTTCAATGGACGTGAAAACGGGGAGAGTGGGTTCTGCGGGATGTAACCAAATAGATGAGGGAATTACAAAAGCTGAAGCAAAAAACAGATCAAGTAGCGGTCATCGAATATATGGCGACTCTGCAGCGGTATACGTTGAAATCTTTGCTGATAATTTGTCGCAGAAAAATTTATCAATTAAAGAAATAGAAATTATGTTTGATTTTCATATAGGTTTGCTGAGTATGCGGAATACTTCTTATGCAAATAATAGGTCTAATATATTTGGAAAATCACATATAAAAGGCCGATATTCAAGGCTTTACGAACCATTCCGACAAAATTTAGAACGACACAATTATGTTTTTTGTTTTTCCTTTAGGCCGAGACAGATAGTGAATGATATTGAATTTACTATTGGGATAGAATATGCGGTATTTCACACGGAAGGTATAAACGGGGCACAAGTTGACACAGTTCGCAAAGCAGATGTTCTAACGCTTAATAAGCAACCATTGCCAACTCTTGACCCTGAGAATGCAACCGAAATTCAAATACTATTGTTAAAAGAATTAGAAGAGACACGAAAATTATTAGAGAAAGCAAAGCTGGGAGACCTTAATTTAGACGGACATGTTAATATCGCAGATTTTTTGATTTTCGTCGAAAACTTTGGACAAACAACCAGATAGACGGCAAAGATTTGGAGGGTAAGTCATGGCGTGGAAATTTCGCGCTTTTATCTGGGGCGGTGTCCTGTTGATGGGGATGTTGCCTAACACTATCAGCCCAGTGGGAATTGCGTGGGCGCAGATGCCACCACAGGATGTGGTCGTTTTGCCCAAGCAGCAACATACAGAGAGGGAACGGTCCTGTAAACCGCAACCCGCTCTGTTCACAATCTAAAATTCCTCAATCACAAAATCAAGTTGCATTTTTCCGTTTGGCTTATACACGAGAAAGGAAGAACGCATGCGTAAACAGGTGACAAATTTTGCCATCACAGCCCTCGCGCTTTTGATTTACCCGCTGTCGCTGTCTTCACAGAATAACTTTTCCCTATCTCTGGATGCGAATGGCGCAGCAGGCGATCAAGCGGTTACGACTTTGAATACGTCTCCAGATCAAGTTGTTTCTGTTCAGGTTTTTGGCACAAATATTCAGAATGCGAGGAGTCTTTCTGCGCGCTTTGAATATGATGAGAGCCAGGTTGTGTACGAGGGTTTTGATGCGGGAGATGTGTTGCCAAGTGCCCAGATCTTGCCAGAGCAAGGTACGAATCCAACCTATGTCGAAATTGGCATGGGTGCTCTTGGTGGTCAGGCTACGGTCAACAGTGGTTGGGTGGGCACGGTTCGCTTTCGCACGACGGCTGCGTTTTCGGGCACATCGATTCGGTTGGTGCGTGGTGTACTTGGCCGGGGTGGGCAATTAGAGACCGTGACGCTGACTGCTCGCGTCGAATTACAACCTGGTTCTGTGGCACCTTCTCCTGACTTTGACGGGGATGGTGTGGTTGGTATTCCCGACTTTTTGTTATTTGTAAATCAGTTCGGGTCAAGCCAGGGCGATGGGACATATCAAGCGAAGTATGATCTGGACAGCAATGGTGTGATTGGGATTCCCGATTTTCTGATCTTTATCGATAACTTCGGCAAAGAGGTGCCGACCACTGGCGGTGGTGGTGGCGGTGGTGGTGGCGGTGGTGGTGGTGGCAGTCCGGACTTGATTGTTGAACCGCCTTCGGTAAGCGATGAGATCTTGAGTCCAGGACAATCTTTCACCTTGCGGGCAACGGTCCGTAACCAGGGCAATGGTCAGTCTGCCGCTACGACATTGCGCTATTATAGCTCAACCAATTCGACAATTACCACCAGCGATACACCAGTCGGTACGGACGCGGTGGAGAGTCTTTCGGCTTCTGGCACGAGTTCTGAGTCCATCAGTTTGCAAGCACCAAATACGCCTGCTGGTGCCTACTACTACGGTGCTTGTGTAGAAAGCGTGAGTGGAGAGAGCGATACAGAAAACAACTGTTCCACAGGAGTCCGCGTTACTGTTGCAAGTAGCAATACGTTTGACGCAACTGTTGCACAAATTAAGAACCTTAAAGCTGAACTTGAACAGATTGAGCAAGAGATCGCGGACAAGCGAGAAAATCACCGACTTAGCGGCCCCAAAGACCAGTTTGAATCCGATGAACAATATGCGTTTCGCTTAAACCAATTGGATTCTATAGAGGCAAAGGCTCGTCGAGAGCTTCGAGAACGCTACAAATTTAAGGACAAGCAAGCCCAAATCGGACAATTGTATCGCAGAGTTTTTCGAACGAACGACATTACAGTGACACTGGATACATACAATGCCAATGAGGAATACTTCCCTATTACTTTTGAGATAACCCTCAACGGAGAAAGCCAGAGTTATAACAGAAGGCTGGAGATCAATAGAGATGATGCCCGTAGTCTTTTTAACAATTGGGATAGGGTTACTAAGACAGGTTATCTCTCAATAGATCCGGGATATCGCCAGGCATTGGCACTGGTGAAGTTAAAGAACCCAATTGGGCAGCAGGAATTTACAATTGAGTTTGTTACTGATGAGATATACTCTCTTGGTGGTAGCAATGATGTAGTTGCTTTCAGTCCAGATGGTAAATACGTCGTAGCAAGAAATGCTGATATAGAAATGACCGCTTGGAGGGTGAGTAACAGGCAGGTAGTTTGGGATTTATCACCTTCTGGATATTTTTATTATTATGATGATAGGCATGAGCTTGCCTTCAGCCCGAATGGTAAATATTTCGCAGCAGGATATGATGATGGCAAAGCGTATATCATGAATGTAGGCAATGGCAAGTGGGTTCGGTATTTAGAAATTGGGGGCAATGTCCGAGGTATCGCCTTCAGCCCGGATGGGAAGTATCTCGCAGTCGATGGAGTCAATGGAGGCAATGCTGTATATATTTTTGGGGCGAGCGGTGGTCAACAGATTCGACGGATAGATGCGGGTAATATTTATTCAATTGCCTTCAGCCCGGATGGAAACTATCTCGCAGGAGGAGATCGTGATGGTAGAGTGACTCTTTGGGAGGTGAGCAGTGGCACCGTGGTTTGGCAGGTGGACATTGGAGGTACAGTCTTATCAGTTGCCTTCAGCCCGGATGGGAGGTATCTCGCAGCCGACGGACATAAAAATGTGTCTATTTGGGAAATGCACAGTGGCAAAAAGGTTCAACAGATTCAGGATATGGATGCAGGTGTTTCCGTAATAGCCTTCAGCCCGGATGGAAACCATCTCGCTGTTGGGTATGCTACTACTTATACCATAACCTTCTACCAAATACCAGCAAATATTACCTCCACAACAAAGATTATAAAAGATAGAACAATCCGAGCAAGCAATTTCATCGAAGATTTAGCGTGGAGCCCCTATGGGAATTTAATATCGGATGGCAACAAGGTTTACAGAACACTTCTGCAACCTGATTTTCAAGGAGATTAGGTCACTATTTGGTAATTGAATTTACCCGGATACAAAAACGCCCCGGCATTTTTTCAGTGTCAGGGCGTTTATATAAGCAAAAATGAGATAAAATGAGCACTACACCTGACGACACATCACTTGTTCCGCACCACAAATTCTCAATAGGCGGTGGAGGTCTCTTCCGTTTTCTCATCGTATTGTTTTTGCTTGTATCCCAGGACGCATTGGCATTACGTGTCGGGGATCGCGTCGCCGTACAAAATACAGGATGGGAATTTTGAAAAATGATTAAGGAGCAATATCCAGACCAAAATGTCTGCTATATGATATGGGAAAAAACTAATTCATACATTGTATCTTACACTTGCAAACGAAAAATGATAATGAAGAATGTACTATGGTCTCGGGACCACTGAGACCATAGTACGTCTTTTAAGACCATATAAGGTCTTGAAAAAAGTCAATCCGACTATTCTGCGAAGAGATGATATAGCCAGATTGGTTTTTTTTCTTTATATAAAACAACCCTTTACGCCCCTTAACAAATAAAATTTCTGGAAAAACGTTCACATTGGCACGCTTTTTGCATTTATAAAATTAAGTCTAAGTCCCGTTAGGGCGATGAACGGTATGAAGTACAAGACCTTTTTAACTGCTGCAAATGGCCGCATAGAAAGGCAGCGTGGAGAACAATTGCGCAGATGGCAAAAATAAAACAGACCGCAGGCATGTATTGCGCCTGCGGGAATGGCAGAAGGCCGCTCGGTTTGGACGCCTGTGGCCTTCTGCCGCAACATACAGAGAGGGAACGGTCCTGTAAACCGCAACCCGCTCTGTTCACAATCTAAAATTCCTCAATTACAAAATCAAGTTGCATTTTCCTATTGGGTACAATAGAAAGGAAGAGCTTATGCGTAAGCAGATCACTACTTTTGCCGTCATAGCCATCGCGCTTTTGATTTACCCGCTGTCGCTGTCTTCACAGAACAACTTTTCCCTGTCGCTGGATACCAATGGCACATCAGGCAATCAAGCGGCCACGACTTTGAATACGTCCCCAGATCAAGTTGTTTCCATTCAGATTTTTGGCACAAATATTCAGAATGCGAGGAGTCTTTCTGCACGCTTTGAATATGATGAGAGTCAAGTGGTGTACGAGGGTTTTGATGCAGGAGATGTGTTGCCAGGTGCCCAGGTCTTGCCAGAGCAGGGCACGAATCCGACCTATGTCGAAATTGGCATGGGTGCTCTTGGTGGTCAAGCCACGGTCAACAGTGGTTGGGTGGGCACGGTTCGCTTTCGCACGACGGCTGCGTTTTCGGGCACATCGATTCGGTTGGTGCGTGGTGTACTTGGCCGGAGTGGGCAATTAGAGACCGTGACGCTGACTGCTCGCGTCGAATTACAACCTGGTTCTGTGGCACCTTCTCCGGATTTTGATGGGGATGGTGTGGTTGGTATTCCCGACTTTTTGTTATTTGTAAATCAGTTCGGGTCAAGCCAGGGCGATGGGACATATCAAGCGAAGTATGATCTGGACAGCAATGGTGTGATTGGGATTCCCGATTTTCTGATCTTTATCAATGACTTCGGCAAAGAGGTGCCGACCACTGGCGGTGGTGGTGGCGGTGGTGGTGGCGGTGGTGGCAGTCCGGACTTGATTGTTGAACCGCCTTCGGTAAGCGATGAGATCTTGAGTCCAGGACAATCTTTCACCTTGCGGGCAACGGTCCGCAACCAGGGCAATGGTCAGTCTGCCGCTACGACATTGCGCTATTATAGCTCAACCAATTCGACAATTACCACCAGCGATACATCAGTCGGTACGGACGCGGTGGAGAGTCTTTCGGCTTCTGGCACGAGTTCTGAGTCCATCAGTTTGCAAGCATCAAATACGTCTGGTGCCTATTACTACGGTGCTTGTGTAGAAAGCGTCAGTGGGGAGAGCGATACTCAAAATAACTGTTCCTCGGGAGTAGGCGTGACTGTTGAAGGGGGGAATACGTTTGACCAAACCGTTGCTCAAATTAAGAACCTTGAAACAAAACTTGAACAGAATCGAAACCGCATTGAGCAAGAAATCACTCAACAGAGACAGAATCATCCACATAATACCCCAAAGGATCAGTTTGAGACCGATGCCGAATATGCGGCTCGTCAGAGTCAACTGGATTCCATCCTTATACAGTCTCGTCAAGAGTTGGTGGCGCGTTACCGTCTTGAAGAGACGCAAGCTCAAATCGTGCAATTGTATCGCAAAACTTTCCCGACGGATGACATCACTGTGACTCTGGAGACCTATAACGCCAACGAGGGATATTTTCCTATTGCGTTTGAGATAACCTTCAACGGATCAAGTCGTCGTTACGATGGAAGACTAACGCTGAACCGGGATGATACGCGTAATCTTCACGATAATTGGGATAAAGTTATCGCCAAAGGCTATCTTGCCATTGACCCAGGGTATCGCCAGGCATTGGTCTGGGTAGAATTGAGATATACTCCAATTTGGCCTCAGGGATTTTGGTGGGAGTTCAATGAGGTTTACGATCTTGGTGATAACAATCAGGCCGTTGCTTTCAGTCCGGATGGAAAGTATATCGCAACAGGAAGTAATAATGGGAACATATCTATTAGGGAAGTGAGCACTGGTAGAGAGCTTCGTCAGACAACACATAGTGGTACAGTTTACGGGATCACCTTCAGTCCAGATGGACAGTACCTTGCAACAGGAGATGCTAAGTATGTAAGTTTATGGCAGCTTAGCAATAACGAACTTCTTTGGAGCAAGTACCAAGTCGTGCCAAATTTTAGTCCTTTCTATACAGATTACGCTGACTATCTGGCTGTTGCTTTCAGTCCAGATGGAAAGTTTCTCGCCACTGGAAGTACGCAAGGCGTTACCATCATAGAAGTAAATGGCGGTGCGGATCTTTGGGGCAAAAAACGGGTATCTTCTGCTAATTACAGTTTTGTGACGACTTATGCTTCCTTTGATGCCGTTGCCTATAGTCCAAATGGACAGTACCTTGCGACTGGAGATACTCTAAATGACGCGATTATTTGGGATGCAAGCAATGGTACGATAATTCACCAGATAGGACATAGTGATGATGTCTGGGAAGTTGCCTTCAGTCCAGATGGGCAGTACCTCATAACAGGAGATAATGCAGGCAATGTGTCCATTTGTGAGGTCAGCAGTGGACAAAAGCTTCAAGAATTGCCACATGATGGCGGTTGGATTGGTGCTGTCACCTATAGTCCCGACGGAGCTTACCTTGCTGTCGGTCATGAAAATAAAAAAATAACCATCTACCGAATGGGACAGGAAACAATCCGTTTTGATTCAGAGATTGTCCGTGAGAAAAGCATCGAAGTAAGTCGTGAAGTCTATGAGGTAGCCTGGCATCCCTACGGACATTTAATTTCGGATGGAAACAAGGTTTATCGAGTGATTCCACGACCTGACATTCAAGAAGATTAGATCACTACTCGGGAATTGCATTTACCCGGGTACAAAAACGCCCCGGCATTTTTTCAGTGTCAGGGCGTTTTTATGAGCAGAAGGAAGATAAAATGAGCAATACATTAGACGACACATCACTTGTTCCGCGCCACAAATTCCCAATAGGTGGTAGTAGTCTCTTCAGTTTTCTCATCCTGTTGTTTTTACTTGTACCTCAGGACGCATTGGCATTACGTGTCGGGGATCGCGTCGTTGTACAAAATACAGAAAATGATGGGCTTCGTATAAGAAGTGGAGCGGGTACTGGCTATGCCGAAATAGGTAAAGTCTATGATGGGGATAAGGGTACTATCGTGAGTGGGCCAAGGGGCAACGTCTATACCTGGTGGAGGGTGAACTGGGATTCCTCTTCTAAACGTACGGGTTGGAGTGCGGAAGCGGATAGCGATGGATCTCCCGTATGGCTTGCCCGAGATGCATCCGCGGTCAAGCCCTCTATTTCTTCGGTTGGCAATGCTTCTGCTACAGAAGGTAACACGCTACGTTTCACTGTGAGATTGTCCGCGAGTACGTCTCAGACAGAGACGTACTATTATTCGACCTTCTATGGTGGGGGTGCAACAGCAGAGCGGGGAGATTATGATGGTGCGGCTGAAGAGTCTATTAGAGTCAGTTCCGGACGCAGCAGTTTTACGGTTCGTATCAGCACGAATGAGGATGCGGATTTCGATGACGAGACGTTTTATCTGTATGTGACAGGTGCGGCGAACCATCCAAGCACCACACCGGGGTCATCAAACAATCGAGGCACTGGCACGATTCGTGATGACGATGAACCTGTGACCAAGCCATCCATTTCTTCTGTGGGTGATGCTTCTGCTACTGAAGGCGATGCGCTGAGCTTTACTGTGAGATTGAGCGCGAGTACGTCTCAGACAGAGACCTATTATTATTCGACCTTCTATGGTGGTGGTGCGACAGCAGAGCGGGGAGATTATGATGGTGCGGCTGAAGAGTCTATTAGGGTCAGTTCCGGACGCAGCAGTTTTACGGTTCGTATCGACACGAATGAAGATGCAGATTTCGATGACGAGACCTTTTATCTGTATGTGACGGGTGCGGCGAACCATCCAAGCACCACACCGGGATCATCAAACAATCGAGGCACTGGCACCATCCGTGATGACGACAGCGCAACGCCAACCTCGCGGATCAGCATTGGGGATGCGGAAGCAACAGAAGGCAACGCGATAACTTTCACCGTGACGCTCACCCCTGCACCGACCAGCAGTCTGACCTATTGGTATGCAACATATCAGGGAAGTGCTCGGGGAGGTGGACAGGATTACCAGGGCAAATTCGCTACTGCCCTGCCCTTTAATAGCGGCGAAACGAGCAAAACTATTCAGATATCCACAATAGAAGACACCGCAGTCGAATCGGATGAACAGTTCTACATCTATATTACAGATGCCTCCAGCAAGCATCCCGTAAGCGGTACGCCGACAGACTATCTCGCTACAGCCACCGGCACCATCCGGGATAATGACAGTTCAACGACACCGGGTACGCCTACACCTCCCGATCCCTCAGCCCCATCCGGCACACACAAATACACGTTCAGCCTTGATAACAAGACCTATACTGTTGTGTCGGAGAATTGTTATTCTGATTCCGACAGCAGAAACGCGATAGAAAGGTATGCCTCCAGCTTGAGGATATATAACAATCGCAATGAACTTGTACGGCCAACAAACAATATTTTGTTTCAATTGACCGCCGCTCATGCATCGGCATGTTTGATAGATGGTATAAGATTTTCCAACATAGATGAGGCTATTGAGCTGGCACAGGAACGCAATAACAAACTGCGAGACGAGATAAAAAAGGGGGAAAAAACCAGTCAGATCACCGCTGGTATTGCAGTTGTTGTTACAGTAATAGTTGCAGCTAGTGCTATTGCAGTCACAGGAGGAATTGCAGCACCGGTGATAATTGGCCTTTTAGGTCTAACAGGTACTGGAATTGGACTATTTGTTGTGGCCGAAAATAAAGAAGATTTGGCGATAGTCGTAGCAGACCTGTTCCTTACTTCAAAACGTGGACTTGAGCAAGCTAAAGAATACTCAAAAGCAATCGAAAATTATGACTTGACTGGCACGATTAACGTCAATGATCTGAATATCAAGATGGATGCTCTTGATATGATTATCGACAATATAACCTTTGCACAACAATGGTTATCGGATGGAAGGGATTTAAGTATCGCATTGTATCCGACCCTGGAGGGTTCGACGTGGGATAAGAGATCAGATACTATTTTTATTTATGAACGCACTGTTGTTAATAGTAGCATTAATCTCAGCAGTTTGGTTTTTAAAAAAATAGCAGGGATAAATACAATTATTAGCGGCATAGAAGATTTAGCAGAAGCAAAAAATATAAAAAATGTTGCTTCCAAATTAGACGAACATCTAAAAGATGCACTCAATCAAAATATTGCCGATGACAAATCGCCATTTAAGACCCTGGAAAAGTATAGATCAAACATTTATAGATACGCTCTTACGGGCACGCGCAATGCCAACATCATGCGTAACTTCGCCCCGGGTGCTAAACTATCTGGCGGTAGCGGAAATGACTGGCTGTACAGTGATCATGTCGTTACGGTTATGTCTGGAGACGGTGGAAATGACCATTTATTTGGAGGATCGAAAGACGATATATTAATTGGAGGATCTGGCAATGATGAGTTGAGAGGCGGCGGTGGTCAGGACATCGCAGGGTTCTCGGGAAATCGAGCGAATTACGATATTCGATGGGATAATACCCGTGAATGGCTCACCGTATCATCCAGTGCAGATGGAAGCGATAGAGTGTACAGGGATATCGAGTCTTTGTATTTCCGTGATGGAACGCTGGCGACTTCGGATATTGAAGCACCATCACGCAATTTGGCACCTATCTTAGCCGGTAATATCGAAAATCAAACCGCGTTCGCAGGTGAAAGATTCGAATATTATATCCCTGCCAACATTTTCGTGGATCCGGATGGGGATACGCTGACGTGGCGTGTCAGTGGCCTGCCGGGTTGGCTTAGTTTTAATTCGAATACGCGCTTGCTGAGTGGGACACCGACTGCCAATGATTTAGGGCGAAAGTGGATCACCGTGTCTGTGACGGGAAGTGCAGACTCCGTGACGTTTACACTCTTGATCCACAAGCGCAATTTGCCACCTGTGGTAGAAGTGTCCAATGCCTCTTATACTGTTGATGAAGATGACGGCTGGACGAGCCTTTCGGGATTGTCCGTGACCGATGCAGATAATGATGAACTGATTGTGGTTATGGGGGTAAAATACGGCCAGTTGAGGGCAACAGGTACGATAGTGAAAAATATGGATGTTTCATCAGATGATCTTCTTTCTGATGCGGTTGGATTTCACAGGAGTAGCCCGAGCAGTATCAACTCGGCACTGGAAACTCTGGAATATAGGCCAGCTAATGATTGGGAATCGGGTAGAGACGTATTGATCCTTCTGGTAGGGGACTCGAAAGTAGAAACGCCCGTCATTAGTGTTGTCCCCATTGATTCAGAGACAAAACCAGTCTTTTCGGGTACGGTTAGCGACCAGACTTATACAGCGGGGACCCTGATCAGCACGCTAACGCTGCCCGCGGCCACGGGTGGTCAGGCCCCTTTGACGTATAGCTTGACGCCGACAGTGCCTGGTTTGACCTTCACTGCCAGCACACGCACGTTGTCCGGCACGCCGACGACAGCGAGTACCCATGCCATGATCTACAAGGTGACAGATGCGCGTAGCAACACCGATACGGAGACCTTTACGATCACGGTGGAGGGGACAGGTGATGCGGCCGACTTTAATGGTGATGGTCGCGTTGATATTAATGACTATTTGCTATTTTTTGCACATTACGGCTTAAGTCAAGGCGATGAGGGGTATGATGCGAGATACGATTTGGATGGCAATGGCACCATTGGAGTTATGGACTTTCTGATCTTTTCCAACAGTTACGGCCAGACATCATAATTTGCGCTGTCCGATTTGAAGGTGAGTACCTCACGGTGAACTGAATGTTGCGCCTGCCATATAATGAAAACAGATAGCAATTAATGATTAAATTTTGTGGCTTAAAAAAAGATTTGGAGGGTAAGTCATGGCGTGGAAATTTCGCGCTTTTATCTGGGGCGGTGTCCTGTTGATGGGGATGTTGCCTAACACTATCAGCCCAGTGGGAATTGCGTGGGCGCAGATGCCACCACAGGATGTGGTCGTTTTGCCCAAGCAGCAACGACCGACGGTCAGGTCTATCGGCGATGTATTCCGAGATTGTCCAGATTGTCCAGAAATGGTCATTTTGCCCCCTGGTTCTTTTCTCATGGGGTCGGTAAGGCGAGGGCTGGACACTGCGCCGGGATTGGAGGAAATGCCGCAGCATCTGGTGACGATTGGACAGCCTATTGCTGTGGGTCGATATGAGGTGACATTTGCCGAATGGGATGCTTGTGTGGCGGATGGTGGCTGCAATGGCTATAAGCCTCGAGATGACAAGTGGGGCAGGGGCATTCGCCCGGTGATCAATGTGGATTGGGATGACGCACAAAGCTATGTTTCTTGGCTTAGCCGGAAAACGGGAAAACCGTATCGTCTGTTGAGCGAGGCAGAGTGGGAATTTGCCGCACGGGCTGGCACGACAACGACGAATTATTGGGGGAACGATAATCACCCGCAGAGAAGCGCGGTTTGTGCGTATGCAAACGTGGGGCGCAGCACCTTTAGCTGTGCGAAGGATGGACAAGACATAACAGTGTCTGTCGGGTCGTTTCGTCCAAATAGCTTTGGCCTATACGACATGATCGGGAATGTGGAGGAGTGGACAGCGGACTGCTGGAATAACAACTACGACGGTGCCCCGTCCCATGGCAGTGTTTGGCAAGAAGGAAATTGCACCTTTCGCGTTACGCGCGGAGGCTCGTGGCACGATTATTATACGCGGTATTTTCGTTCTGCATCACGACAGAAAAACAGGGCGAGTTGGCGGAGAAACTATATCGGCTTTCGGGTTGCACGGACGATGGTAGTGGCACCACATCCCTACCGAAAATAGTGTGCATTCAATAAGTTTTACGGTCCGTTTATCGGACGTGGACATATGCAGACTCCTTCGCTCCTTCACTGCCGAGCATACGGAGTCAATTTTCAAGAATGTCAGTTAAAAAAATTGATAGTAGTGGTAAGTTGGCCGAGGAGGTCGTGTGGTCGGCATACAAATCCTACAAATAAGAAGAAAATCCCAGTAAAGCCATCGTGGAGTTACCCCGTTTGGGTGGCGTGTTTAGGACTTGCTCTCACTTCTCGGAGATATTGGTAAAAATTGCGGAATGAAGCCAGAGCGCATCACCGTATAAAATCATTTTTGGATATACCTCATCGCAGGGTGAAAAATATACAATGTTCATCTTCATACCCGCCCTTTATGGACGCCGATAAATTGCTATCGTAATTATATTTTTCTGCTCACCTCGAGTACAAACAAAAGCCCGTCGTTCACCACCGATTGACGGGCTTTATTATTTTTATTAGTAGCCCAACCGTGCCACTCACTGAACTTTTTACCGTATGGGACCACTTTCCCATCCATCACTTCCGCAAGAACAATAAACCCATAATCGCAATCGGACATAAACCACCAAAACAATTACTTACCCAAAAACTGCACCATCCCAATTATCTCAAAAAGGCCCTGTATTATCACGAACTGCTTGAAAAGGGCTATGTCCAATCTCAGACTGCACTCGCTCAACATGTGGGAATTTCGAGAACGAAAACCCGCTTGATTCTACAGCTACTCAAACTGGATGAAAAAATTAAAGATTTTATCTTGAAGATAGATGACTCAGACCCGAGACTGGATTTCCTATCTGTCTATCGGTTGCAGCCGTTACTCCAGGTTGAGAGCAAGGAGAGACAAAGAAGGAAATTTTGGCAAATGATCGAAGAGCAATATCCAGGACAAAGTGCCTGCTATATGATATGGGAAAAAAACTAATTCATACATTGAATCTCACACTTGCAAACGGAAAATGATAATGAGGAATGTACTATGGTCTCGGGACCATGGAGACCATAGTACGTCTTTTAAGACCATATAAGGTCTTGAAAAAAGCCAATCCGACTATTCTGCGACGCTATGATATAGTTAGGTTGGCTTTTTTTCTTTATGTAAAACAACGCTTTACGCCCCTTAACTAATAAAATTTCTGGAAAAACGCTCATATTGGCACGCTTTTTGCATGTATATGCATTTATAAATTAATTTCGGGTCCCGTCCAAACAGCTTCTAAGGAGATTTTTCATGCGTTTCAAACTCATTTCTACCCGCACAAATAAGGCCATTTTCACACTGATATTTTTGCTAATTCTGGAGCAATCCGCACTCTGTCAAGTAATAGTAACGGATCCTATCGCCACCATTGAAAAGGGTGTTGGATATGTTGCTAAAAATCCTGTTTGGTCTGTGTCATATTCGCCCGATGGTACAACGCTTGCTTTGGGATTACGGGATGGAACGATTGAATTATGGGACGTTGGGACAAGGCAAAATATCGCCACCTTTGAAGGGCATGGGGATAGGAATGATGTCTATTCAGTCTCTTTTTCTCCTGATGGTAAGACGCTCGCGTCAGGGTCAGCAGATGAAACAATCAAGCTGTGGGACGTTGCAACAGGAGAAAATATCACTACACTTAGAGGGCATACGGGTTGGGTCTATTCAGTGTCTTTTTCTCCTGATGGTAAGACGCTCGCTTCAGGGTCTCGGGATGACACAATCAAGCTGTGGGACGTTGCAACAGTAAGCATACGCATTCTTGCTACACTTGAAGGGCATATGGGTTCTGTCGCGTCAGTGTCCTTTTCCCCCGATGGTAAGACGCTGGCTTCAGGGTCTGGGGATGATACAATCAAGCTGTGGGACGTTGGGACAAGGCAAAATATCGCTACCTTTGAAGGGCATACGGATTGGGTCTCTTCAGTGTCCTTTTCCCCTGATGGTAAGACGCTGGCTTCAGGGTCATATGATGGCACAATCACGCTATGGGATGTTGAGTTTCGGGTCAAGATCACTACCCTTAGAGGGGATAGGGATGAGGTCGTTTCAGTGTCTTTTTCTCTTGATGGTAAGACGCTGGCTTCAGGGGCATATGATGGCACAATCAAGCTGTGGGACGTTGCTACAGGAGAAAATATCGCCACCCTTAGAGGGCGTTCGATTACTGTCGTTTCAGTGTCCTTTTCCCCTGACGGTAAAACACTCACGGTAGGGTCTCCTGACGGAACAATCACGTTATGGGACGTTGCAACAAGGCAAATTATCGCCACTCTTGAGTATGAGTACCTTCCCCCGGGGCATACGAGTTCTGTCGTTTCAGTGTCCTTTTCGCCTGATGGTAAGACGCTGGCTTCAGGGTCAGTAGATGCCACAATCAAGCTGTGGGACGTTGCTACAGGAGAAAATATCGCCACCCTTAGAGGGCATACGGATTGGGTCTCTTCAGTGTCCTTTTCGCCTGATGGTAAGACGCTGGCTTCAGGGTCAAGCGATGCCACAATCAAGCTGTGGGACGTTGCTACAGGAGAAAATATCGCCACCCTTACATGGTATGATAGCAATGCTGTCTATTCAGTGTCTTTTTCTCCTGACGGTAGAACACTCGCATCAGGAGAAGTGGGCGGGATCAAGCTGTGGGACGTTGCAACAGGAGAAAATATCGCCACCTTTAGAGGGCATACGAGAGGGGTCAATTCAGTGTCTTTTTCTCCTGATGGTAGAACACTCGCGTCAGGAGGAGCGAATGTTACAATCTATCTATGGGATGTTGCCACAGGGGAAAATATCGCTACTCTTGAAGGGCATATGGGTTCTGTCGTGTCAGTGTCCTTTTCGCCTGATGGAAAAACACTCGCTTCAGGGTCTTCTGATGACACAATTAAGCTGTGGGACGTTGCTACAAGGCAAAATATCGCCACCCTTGAAGGGCATACGAGGAATGTCCTTTCAGTGTCCTTTTCGCCTGATGGAAAAACCCTCGCTTCAGGGTCTTCTGATGAAACAATTAAGCTGTGGGACGTTGCTACAAGGCAAAATATCGCCACCCTTGAAGGGCATACGAGTTCTGTCGTGTCGGTGTCCTTTTCGCCTGATGGTAAGACGCTGGCTTCAGGGTCATATGATGACACAATCAAGCTGTGGGACGTTGAGTATATCACTCCCCCTATAGGGCATACGGATGATGTCGCTTCAGTTATAGGGCATACGGGTTGGGTCTATTCAGTGTCCTTTTCGCCTGATGGAAAAACACTCGCTTCAGGGTCTTCTGATGACACAATTAAGCTGTGGGACGTTGCTACAAGGCAAAATATCGCCACCCTTGAAGGGCATACGAGTTCTGTCGTGTCGGTGTCCTTTTCGCCTGATGGAAAAACACTCGCGTCAGGGTCTTCTGATGAAACAATTAAGCTGTGGGACGTTGCTACAAGGCAAAATATCGCCACCCTTGAAGGGCATACGGGTTGGGTCTATTCAGTGTCCTTTTCGCCTGATGGAAAAACACTCGCTTCAGGGTCTTCTGATGACACAATTAAGCTGTGGGACGTTGCTACAAGGCAAAATATCGCCACCCTTGAAGGGCATACGAGTTCTGTCGTGTCGGTGTCCTTTTCGCCTGATGGAAAAACACTCGCTTCAGGGTCTTCTGATGAAACAATTAAGCTGTGGGACGTTGCTACAAGGCAAAATATCGCCACCCTTGAAGGGCATACGGGTTGGGTCTATTCAGTGTCCTTTTCGCCTGATGGAAAAACACTCGCGTCAGGGTCAGTAGATGACACAATTAAGCTGTGGGACGTTGCCACAAGGCAAAATATCGCCACCCTTGAAGGGCATACGAGGAATGTCCTTTCAGTGTCCTTTTCGCCTGATGGTAGAACGCTCGCGTCAGGGTCAGTAGATGACACAATCAAGCTGTGGGACGTTGCTACAAGGCAAAATATCGCCACCCTTGAAGGGCATACGAGGTCTGTCGCTTCAGTGTCCTTTTCGCCTGATGGTGGTAAGACGCTTGCTTCGGGGTCAGTAGATGAAACAATCAAGCTGTGGGATGTATCTGAATGGAGTAGTAGTGTGGAGAAGACGCCCACGCCCGATTTTGATGGGAATGAGCAGGTTGATTTTGCAGATTTTTTGGCATTTGTAGCGAGGTTCGGGGCAAGTCGGGGCGATTCTAATTACGATGCAAAATACGATCTGGATGGCGATGGGACGATTGGATTCGGAGATTTTCTGATCTTTACCGCCAGCTTTGGTACTTCGGGATAAATGGAGTTACCCGTTTTGGTGGATCATACATAAATCATCCATCATCCTACGGGCGGGTATAGGGTATCGCTCCTAAGTTGGTATGCGGATGAGATAATACAAAGTGCTGTCCAGTATCTGATTGGACAGCACTTGTTTTTTGTACACCTGACACCAATCGTCAGTCAAATGGTGCCCTTGGTTAGATCAGGCCGTAGTGTAAAGGCTTTGTCCAAATGGATGCACCTCTGGCGGAGCTAAAACAAAAGGCCGTAAGTGCTGTTCATCGCAGCAAAAACTTACGACCTTTGGAGATAGATCAAGTTCAGCGAGACGATACTTTTGGTAGCCCGACCGTGCCACTCACTGAACTTTTTACCGTAAGGGATCACTTCCCCATCCATCACTTCCGCAGAAACAATAAACCCATAATCGCAATCGGACATAAGCCCCAAAAACAATTAGTTACTCGAAAATTGCACCATCCCAACTATCTCAAAAAGGCCATGTATTATCACGAACTTCTTGAAAAGGGCTATGTTCAATCTCAGACCGCACTTGCTAAACAGGTAGGAATTTCGAGAACGAAAACCCGCTTGATTCTACAGCTACTCAAACTGGATGAAGAAATTAAAGACTTTATCTTGGAGATAGATGACTCAGACCCAGGACTAAATTTCCTATCTGTCTATCGGTTGCAACCGTTGCTCCAGCTTAGAAGCAAAGAGAGACAAAGAAAGAAATTTTGGCAAATGATCGAAGAGCAATATCCAGACCAAAGTGCCTGCTATATGATATGGGAAAAAAACTAATTCATACATTGTATCTCACACTTGCAAACGGAAAATGATAATGAAGAATGTACTATGGTCTCGGGACCATTGAGACCATAGTACGTCTTGAAAGACCATATAAGGTCTTGCAAAAGAGCCACTCCGACTATTCTGCGACGCTACGATATAGTCAGATTAGCTCTTTTTCTTTATGTAAAACAACGCTTTACGAATATAGATCTCTATAACAACGCTTCTACTGGCACGCTTTTTGCACTTAAATCAAATTTTCTTTTTCTAAAGGGATTTGCAAATGTTTTTAAAAAAAGAGATCCTATTTATTATTACCCTTGTGTTACTGGCATTTGTGGGTTATGCCTCCACGGGTTCAAATGCAAACGACAAACTCACAACAACCCCTGCGGTCTCGTCTAATGAAAATAACGACAACGCCAATCCCTCTCCCGACTTTGACGGCGATGGGACAGTTGGTATCTCCGACTTCTTGCTGTTTGTAGATGTGTTCGGGTCGCGCCAGGGTGATGAGGGATATGAAGCGCGGTATGATCTGGATGGTAATGGAACAATTGGAATTAGCGATTTTCTGATCTTCACGGAGAACTTCGGCAAAGAGATGGTTCTCGACGACAGGGCAGTACTGGTCAGACTCTACGAGGCGACTAATGGACCGAACTGGACAAACAAAGAGAACTGGTTGAGCACCGCGCCCCTCGGCGACTGGCACGGCGTGACCACCGACACCAACGGGCGTGTGGTCCATTTGAGACTGAGGGATAACAACCTGCAAGGGGCGATCCCAACTGAACTGGCACAACTCACAAATCTAACATTTCTGAACCTTAACGGAAACCAGTTGACAGGGACGATCCCAACTGAACTGGCACAACTCACAAATTTAACATGGCTGGGCCTTAGCGTGAACCAGTTGACAGGGACGATCCCAACTGAACTGGCACAACTCACAAATCTAACAGATCTGAGCCTTAACGTGAACCAGTTGACAGGGACGATCCCAACTGAACTGGCACAACTCACAAATTTAACATCGCTGAGCCTTAGCGTGAACCAGTTGACAGGGACGATCCCAACTGAACTGGCACAACTCACAAATCTAACATGGCTATTCCTTGACGTGAACCAGTTGGCAGGGACGATCCCAACTGAACTGGCACAACTCACAAATCTAACATTTCTGGACCTTCGCGGGAACCAGTTGACAGGGACGATTCCAGCGGGACTGGCACAACTCACAAATCTAACATGGCTGAACCTTGGCTTTAATCAGTTGACAGGGACGATCCCAACTGAACTGGCACAACTCACAAATCTAACATTTCTGAACCTTGGCTTTAATCAGTTGACAGGGACGATCCCAACTGAACTGGCACAACTCACAAATCTAACATTTCTGAACCTTGGCGGGAACCAGTTGACAGGGACGATTCCAGCGGGACTGGCACAACTCACAAATCTAACATTTCTGAACCTTGGCGGGAACCAGTTGACAGGGACGATTCCAACTGAACTGGCACAACTCACAAATCTCACCCAACTGATTCTCAGTGGAAACGCCGATCTATCGGGACCATTGCCTCCGGCACTCATAGACCTCTCTCTGGAAATACTCTATTTGGCAGACACCGGGATGTGCGTACCTCTGACCGGCGCATTCGTGGAATGGCTCGACAGTATTCCCGAAAAAAGGGGAGGTACCCACTGCGCTGACCCGGAACGGGATGCGTTGATCGCGCTCTATAAGCAGACGAACGGACCGAATTGGACGAACAACAAAAACTGGACGACCCTGGAGCCTCTGGACGATTGGTATGGCGTGACCACCAATGCCGACGGACGCGTGACCGAATTAAACCTGAGGGACAACAACCTGAGCGGTCTCCTTCCCCCTTCACTGAGCAATTTGGACAACCTGAGAACACTGAACCTCGCTGGCAACGCGGCCCTGTCCGGTCCATTGCCCCAGGGGTTTACGCGACTCACTCTCGAATCTCTCGAACTGGAAGAAACGCGGCTGTGCGCACCCCCCCGCGACGAATTCCAGACGTGGCTCGATGGAATACGGGAAAGCGAGGTTGCCCAGTGTACCGACGCCCGCCTGGATTATTACGCTTTGGTCGCGCTGTACAGCGGGACGGAAGGAGCAAACTGGACAAACGCGACGAATTGGGCGAGCGACGCGCCCCTCGGCGGTTGGTATGGCGTAACCACAGATGCCAGCGAGCGCGTGACCGAATTGTCTCTGAATGACAACAACCTGCAAGGGACGATACCAGTAGAACTGGCGCAACTCGCCAATCTCGAATCGCTGAATCTGTCCACAAATCAGTTGACCGACAACATACCCCCGGAATTGGGGAAACTCACCAGTCTCGCAGATCTGAATCTGTCCAAAAACCAGATATCGGGCAATATCCCACAGGAACTGGGACATCTCGCCAATCTGGATAGCCTGATTCTCGCGTATAATAAGTTGACAGGCAATATACCCACCGAACTGGCGCAACTTTCCAATCTTGAAGGGTTGGACCTTAGCGAAAATCAATTGACCGGCAATATCCCGTCGGAATTGGGACATCTCACTAGCCTCAGAACATTGGATCTTTCTTACAACCCGTTGGACGGGGAGATACCTGCGGAACTGGGGCAACTCTCCAACCTCGAAAGCCTGACGCTGTGGTACAATAGCCTGACTGGTGAGATACCCACCGAACTGGGACAACTCAAAAACCTCAGAAAGCTATGGCTTGTCGATAACTTCCTCACCGGCAACATACCCCCGGAACTGGGACAACTCAAAAACCTCGAAACATTATGGATAGAAAATAACACGCTAACGGGCGAGATACCCAGGGAATTGGGACAACTCAAAAACCTCGGAAATTTAAATCTATCCACCAACCAGTTATCCGGCAATATCCCACAGGAACTGGGACAACTCAAAAACCTCTATGGGCTACATCTCTCCTCAAACCAAATATCAGGCAATATACCTCCGGAACTGGGTCGGTTGACCAATCTCTCATGGTTGGACCTTGGCAAAAACCTGTTGACCGGCAACCTGCCTGCGGAATTGGGGAAACTCACCAATCTCGAAGGACTGAATCTATCCACAAACCAGCTATCGGGCAACATTCCTTCCGAACTGGGACAACTCGCCAACCTCGAGGAACTGAATCTATCCACAAACCAGTTATCGGGAAATATCCCACAGGAACTGGGACAACTCGCCAATCTCACAACATTGAACCTCGGCTTTAACGGCGCCCTTTCTGGAACACTGCCCAACGCCCTTACGGGTCTCACCCTTGAATCTCTGACACTGAGTGAAACACTCCTGTGTTCACCGCAGGACCCCGGGTTCCTGACGTGGCTGAGGGCAATACCGTTCAGTCGCGTGCCCAACTGCGCCCGTTCCGACGAAGCCGCGGCCTATCTGGTGCAGGCCACGCAATCACTCGAATATCCCGTACCCCTAATGGCTGGCGAAGCCGCACTGCTGCGCGTGTTCGTCACGGCTGAACAGGAGGTCAATGCCACCATGCCCCCCGTGCGGGCTACCTTCTACAGGGACGGGGTCGAGGTACACACGGCGAACATCAGGGGCCAGACCACGAATATCCCCCGGCAGGTCAACGAGGCGTCACTATTAAATTCAGCCAACGCGGTGGTGCCCGGCTCCGTCGTGATGCCGGGGTTGGAGATGGTGGTCGAAATCGATCCCAACCAGACCCTGGATACGGCTCTGGGCATCGTCACCCGCCTGCCCCAGACGGGTCGCACGGCTCTGGACGTGCGGTCCGTGCCGCCTTTTGAGTTGACGCTGATACCCTTTCTTTGGGAAGAGAACCCGGATCGTTCCGTATTGACACAAACCGAGGGCCTGTCGTCCGAATCCGATCTGTTCCGCCTGACCCGCGATATCCTGCCGGTGAACGAGTTCCGTCTGACGGTTCATGAGCCGGTATTGACTTCTGTGGATCCCACGTCGGACGCTTCTGGCAAATTGGGGCCCGAAACTGCGTTGATTTATGCCATGGAAGGCGCGAAGGGGTATTATATGGGCATCTTCAGAAGCGTGGGTCAAAGTCGCCTGCGAGGAATAGCGCGAATAGGTGGATATATTAGTCAGTCCATTCTCGACGGGAACGTCATAGCGCACGAACTCGGACACAACCTGAGTCTGTTACACGCCCCGGGATGTGGCGCAGGAGGTCCGGATCCGGAATACCCCTATGAAGACGGGACCATCGGCGCGTGGGGATACGATTTCGTCAACAAATCGCTGGTAAGCCCCGCAACGTCGGATCTGATGACATACTGCGATCCCCAATGGATCAGCGACTACTCGTTTACCAGGGCACTTGCCCACCGCTCTCGAGCCAAGAGCGCGCCACTGGCGGCGTCCTACACGCCCCCCACGAGAGGCCTGTTGATTTGGGGTGGGCTGGACGAGAATGAAAAACCCTTTCTCGAACCGGCTTTCGCGGTCAGTGCCCCGCCTTCCCTGCCGCGGATAGACGGTCCGTACACGCTCACGGGCGAGGATGACAACGGCAACAACCTGTTCAGCTTGCCCTATGGCATCCCTGAGTACGGGTGCGGAGGCAAGGGCGGCGCTTTCGCCTTCATTCTTCCAGTACGGGACGATTGGGCGGGCAGGCTGGCGCGCATTGCGCTTTCGGGCCCTGAAGGCGTTTCCATCCTGGATGGCGAAGGCGGCCTCTCGGCTACACTCCTGCTGGACCGCGGCACGGGAAATGTCCGGGGCATCCTGCGGGACACACAGGCGGCTGCGAAGCGGCCTGCAGCCAGCCTTTTGCTATCAGAACCAGGACTGGAGATCCTGACCAGCCACGGCATCCCGGATGAGGCCTCTTGGGAGCGTTGACGTAACGCTTGCCTTCGGGCAAAACGATACGCCGGACACCGCGGCAGGCGGCGAGAACGTGTCCATGACTTGCGCCTTTTGGGGTTAGATTTTTGAATCCGAATCCTTGACATTGGAAGGCGGGCACTTCGCTTTGTGCCAGCGCATCTTATACAAACAAGCCCTCACAAAATGTGGGGGCTTGTTTGTCCCGTTCTGCGACCAGGAGGGCGCACCTGAAGGAGACGCGACAGAAACGCAGGCATATCATTATGCTTTCAATATGCAGTATCGCGCTCTTGTTCACAACTTGAATTTGTGGATCGTCTGTTGAAGCGGCGATTGAGAAGCACAGGCGTTAGTGTAAATTTTGAGCGATGAATCAGTGGTATGGTGAAAGATATGTACTTCTCATCAGGCCGCGATGACAACCCAAACCTCCTGGATTAAGTCAAAAGTAAACAAAAGCCCGTCGATCATCACCAATTGACGGGCTTTCTTAATATTTATTAAATGATAATGGAGAATGTACTATGGTATCGGGACCATGGAGACCATAGTACGTCTTTTAAGACCATATAAGGTCTTTAAAAGAGCCATTCCGACTATCCTGCGACGATTTGATATAGTCAGATTAGCTCTTTTTCTTTATGTAAAACAATGCTTTACGAATATAGCTCTCTGGACATCGCTCTTATTGGCACGCTTTTTGCATATAAACAAGAGTGCCAGTACAAAGGAACAATTAAATCGGGTCAAATCCAGGAGTACAAATTGATGAAAAATTTTGCCTTCCCAATCCAGTTGCGTGCGTACTTATTCGCACTACTCAACCTTTTCCCTCGCCTCTTATACTCGCTTCGCTACGTTGTAGGCTGCGCCTGTGCTGTGTCCATCGGTGTTGATATTCGCTACGCTCATTGTAGGTGGCTGGTGCCGCCTGTGCGGTGGTTGCTTGTCATCTGTGTTTGCTTTCCGTCTATCAGCTATGCTTCGTCCCCACCGGCCAATAACGAGTTTTTTTGCTTACCGCTTGATTACGAAGCCATACGGGCACGCGATAGCCTGTATGCTGCCACAAAACAAGCCCTTGACCTGGACGTGGGCGAACCGCGCACCGTGCGGATGATCTACTTCTTGCCGAATGACCGCCCGTTTCAGCAGGAAGTGGTTGATTTGATGAAAGTGACAATTCGCCAGGTACAGACCTTTTACGCCGACCAGATGGAAGCACACGGCTATGGTCGCAAAACCTTTCGCTTTGAAACCGATGCCCAGGGCGAGCCGCTGGTGCATCGCGTCAATGGGCAACATGCGGATAGCCACTATCTCCAGATCACGAATCACAAGGTGCTTGAGGAGATTGAACGCCGGTTCAATCTCCATGCGAACATTTACTACATCGTCATCGACAACAGCATGGATTGGATCGATGTCTCGGGTTCCTCTGCGAGAGGTGTCGGAGTCGACAGGAGTAAGAAGGGTGGCTTCTTGTTGGTCTCAGAAAAATTTCAACGGGCCCTGGTGGCGCATGAGCTTGGACATGCCTTCGGATTGTACCACGACTTCCGCGATGCTGCATACACCATGTCCTACGGCCCGGGACAGAATCAGCTATCCGAGTGCGCTGCCGAGTTCCTGGCCGTGCATACCTACTTCAATTTAGGCAGTCCAATCGAAGAGGGGTCAGTTCCAACCATTCGGCTCCTCTCTCCGCGCACATATCCGGCTGGAACAACAAGTGTCTCGGTCCAGATCGAAGTCGCCGACCCGGAGGGGATTCATCAGGTGATCCTGCTTGTTGAGGTTGAGGGCGAAGTGAAAGCGTGTCGTGGATTGGCTGGCAAGAAAGTGGGCGTAGTCGAATTCGATTACGACGGCGTCATCCCATCCGAAGCCTTCTCGAGTCTGTATGACCCTGTTGTCCATACAATGCGAGTTGTTGCGGTTGATGCGGATGGGAACGTCAAACGGCGGCAATTCGGTCTTTCTGAATATTCTCCACAACTAATTGCAAGCCTCGACCATGAGTTCTCGGTCACTTCGCTGGCGTTCTCGCCAGAAGGGACCCTCGCCACGGGGTCGCTCCGGAAAGTCGAGTTGTGGGATGTGCGGACAAGAGAACGTATCGCGACCCTCGTCGTGCATCCTCATTGGGTTAGCTCGGTGGCCTTTTCCAGGGACGGGAACACCCTCGCCTCGTCCGTGCAGGAGCTTAACACGGTAAAGCTGTGGGACGTGGCGACGCAAACGGAGGTGGCCACCCTTAAAGGGCATGCAGACCATGTTCCTTCGGTGGCGTTTTCGCCGGATGGGACTCTCCTCGCCTCGGGGTCGTGGGATGGCACGGTGAAGCTGTGGGACGTGGCGACAAGGGAGAATACGGCCACCCTCGAAGGGCATGCAAACTTTGTTTTTTCGGTGGCGTTTTCGCCCGACGGGACTCTCCTCGCCTCGGGGTCGTGGGATGGCACGGTGAAGCTGTGGGACGTGGCGACAAGGGAGAATACGGCCACCCTCGAAGGGCATACAGTGGGGGCCAAGTCAGTGATGTTCTCACCAGATGGGAGCCTCCTCGCTTCGGGGACAGTGACGGGTCCGATCATGCTGTGGGACGTGGCGACAAGGGAGAATACGGCCACCCTCGAAGGGCATACGAGCGATGTCCAATCGGTGGTGTTTTCGCCGGATGGGACTCTCCTCGCCTCTGCCTCTGCTGATAAAAGCGTCAAACTGTGGTACGTAGGGGCAGGGACGCATATCGTCACGTTCAAGGGACATACGCATTGGGTTGGCTCGGTGGCCTTTTCGCCGGATGGAACTCTCCTTGCCTCTGCCTCTGCTGATAAAAGCGTCAAACTGTGGGATATTGTGCAGTACATTGATAAAAACTATCCTTTAACATTCGTGAAAAATTCAGGCGATAACCAACAAGGTGCGCCCGGTTCGTTATTGGCAAACCTGTTGATGGTTGAGGTGCGTGATAAGAATGGTGCCGGGATTGAAGATATTCCAGTCACATTTACAGTCACCACAGGCGACGGAAAGCTCAGCGGGAGGTTCACGGTTGAGAACACAACGACGGATGCCAATGGCAGGGCGCAGAGTACACTCACGCTTGGTCCTATTGCGGGAACAAATACGGTTGAGGTATCTGTCGCTGGCTTTGATCCTGTGACTTTTAATGCTGTGGGTGTCGGTACACCTGCTATACCAATCATGGGCGGTGATTACCAGACATGGCATTTGCCCGATGGTGCAATAGTTCGTCTTGGGAGAGGCGTCATTGATGGCATAGGCAAAGCATTGGCGTTTTCGCCAGACGGTCAACTTTTCGCTGTGGCAAGTGCTATTGGTATCTGGCTTTACGATGTGGCGACCTGGCGTGAAATTGAACTACTTACAGGGCATAGTCGATCTGTTGAGGCTGTTGCATTCTCCCCCGACGGTACAATGCTTGCATCAGGGGCTAGGGATGGAACGGTCAAGTTGTGGGATGTTGCGACTCAAACACACATTGCCACGCTTTGGGGGCATAATGGCGGTGTTGGATCTGTGTCTTTCTCGCCAAGCGGAAAGATCCTTGCTTCTGGGTCATGGCAAGAGGTCAAACTGTGGGATGTTGAAACGCAAACCAATATCGCTACGCTTGCAGGGTATTCGAGTCAGGTTCTTTCTCTTGCGTTCTCTCCTGACGGCACAACGCTCGCTGTCTCAGAAGCGGAGGGTGATGAGGTCAAACTATGGGATGTTGCGACGCGGGAAAATATCGCCACTTTTGCTGAAGAAGGTGAAGTTGGCGGTAGTATTTATTCTATTGCGTTCTCGCCAGATGGTACAATCCTCGCTTCAATGTATAAAAATGCAATTACCCTATGGAATGTTGCCAGAAAAGAAAAGATGACTGTATTTTTACATAAGGATAATGTCATTTCTTTAGCGTTCTCGCCAGATGGTGCAACCATCGCTGGTGCGTCACGGGAAAGCGTTGAACTATGGGATATTGCAACAGGGCAAAATACCGCTACAATTAAGGCGTATCGTGTCCGTTCTATGGTATTCGCGCCAAATAGCACAATGCTCGCTTTAGGGTCACTTTTTGATGTCACGCTGTATGATATTGCTACGAAAAACGCAACTATTCTCTCTGAATATCTTATGTGGGTCGATTCTATGGACTTTTCGCCCGATGGTACAATCCTCGCATCTGGATATCCAGATTATATTAAGCTGTGGGATGTTGCAACAGGACAAAATATTTTCACTATTGATGAGAATAATGCGTTATTCGGGGGTCTTGTTGCATTCTCGCCGAATGGTAAAATTTTTGCAATTGAGAGTAAACGCGATATCATCCTGTGGGATGTTGCAACACGAACAACAATCGCTACACTTAAAGGGCATCGCAATTCTTTACTTTCTCTATCGTTTTCACCAGATGGCACAACACTGGCTTCAGGCGGATATGATCGCACGGTTAAAATATGGGATATTAAGACGCAATCAAATGTCACTACTTTTAAGGGACATACGGAGGCCGTCTATTCTGTTGCATTTTCACCAGATGGCACAACACTCGCTTCAGGGGCCCAAGATGAAACGATCAAATTGTGGGATGTTGGGACAAGGCGTAATATTGCCACGCTTACAGGGCATACGCGTTCTGTCAACTCTGTATCATTTTCTCCCGATGGGACGCTGCTGGCTTCAGGATCAGATCCTGAGGTTGTGCTATGGGATGTAGCGACCAGAACAGAGGTTGCCACGTTTGAAGGGCATACGGGTAGCGTTAAGTCCGTGGCGTTTTCACCCGATGGCAAAGAACTCGTTTCGGGATCACGTGACGGCACAATTTTGCTGTGGGATATGTCGCAGTATGTCACCCCTACGTCAGCCCCTACACCCGACTTTGATGGCGATGGAATTGTTGGTATTTCCGACTTTTTGCTCTTTGTCGATCAGTTTGGGTTCAGTCAGGAGGATGTGGGGTATGACGCACGGTTTGACTTGGATGGGGATGGTGTGATTGGAGTTAGTGATTTTCTGATTTTTGTCGATAATTTTGGTAAGAAAGTATCCTGACTTGAATCGCATCAGGACCAGGCGTGATACCTGAAAAATGGCAGGTATTACATAGCAACCGATCCTAAATTACATAGTACCCCAAGTACAAACAAAGCCCGTCGATCACCACCGATTGACGGGCTTTGTTATATTTATTAGTAGCGGCAGAGGGACTCGAACCCCCGACCCATGGATTATGATTCCACTGCTCTACCAGCTGAGCTATGCCGCCACATAATGTTAGGGCGAAAAAAATACAGGAAAACCCGCATGGTGTCAAGCATACAAAAGAAGGAAGAAGGAAGAAGTGAGAAGACCCCACCTCATCTCACCCCAAAAGGCTGGTACTTCAAACTTCCTACTTCACACTTCACCCTTCACACTTGACAACCACCTCAATATAAGGTATTCATGGACATATATTGTGGAGGATCCTATCGATGAAACCTGTACTCACACTTCTCGTACTCATTCTCGGACTCGGTTTGCCCACCCGGGCAGAAGAAGTACACATCGCCAAAATCAACGGCACCATTGAAGGTGGCGTTGCCGCTTTTGTCACGCGCGTCATGCACGACGCAGAAGACGCAGGCGTCAAAGCCGTCATATTCGAAATCGACACCCCCGGCGGTGCCCTCGACGCCGCGCTCACCATCCGGGACGCCATACTCTACAGCGACGTCAAAACCATCGCCTTTATCAACCCCCGCGCAATCTCTGCAGGCGCCCTCATCTCTCTATCCACCGACCACATCATCATGGTCGAAGGCGGCACCATTGGCGCAGCCACAGCCGTCGATATGCAAGGCAACAAAGCCAGCGAAAAAATCATCTCGTACTTCCGCAACGAAATGAAAGCCACAGCCGAAAAAACCGGTCGCTCCTCCAAATTAGCCGAAGCCATGGTCGATGAAGACGTCGATATCGAGGGCCTCGCCCCCAAAGGCAAACTCCTCACCCTCACCACTGAAGAAGCCGTTGAACAAGGCATCGCCGACCACAAAATCGCCGAAAAAAACGAATCGGAAAAACTCGTCGCCGTGCTCAAACACTACGACCTCGTACAGGCCAACATCATTCACCAATCGACCACCTGGGCCGAACAAGCCGTGCGCTATCTCACCCACCCCTATTTGGCGTCGCTACTCATGACCCTGGGATTTCTGGGCCTGATCTTCGAAATCCAAAGCCCGGGCTGGGGCATCGGCGGCACCATCGGCTTAATCTGCCTGGGACTCTTTTTCGGCAGCCACCTGCTCGTCAACCTCGCCGACTGGTCTGAAATCCTCATCTTCTTTATCGGCATCGCGCTCATCCTCATCGACCTCTTCTTTGTCGTGGGCTTTGGCCTGCTCGCCATTCCCGGCGCAATCCTGATCTTAACCAGCCTGTTCTTAAGCCTCATGGGTCGCTATGACCTCTGGACCTGGAACGACATCAACGCCGCACTCACCCCCTTGCTCTTATCTTTCATTCTAACCGGTGCCCTTGCCATTCTCATTTTGCGTTCCCTCCCCAACTCCAGAATATGGAACCGCCTGGTACTCGACACCGAAGAAAAAGCCTCTGAAGGATATGTTGCGGCACCCTACAGCGACCTCCTGGGTGCCTCCGGCACCGCATTTACAGACCTGCGCCCCGGCGGCACCGGCGTGTTTGACGGTCGCCGCATCAGCGTATCGACCGAAGGCGAATACTTAACCAAAGACACACCCGTCACAATCATCGAAATCGAAGGCAGTCGCGTCATTGTGCGAAAAATAGAAGACACATAAGACCGACCATTCTTAAGGAGCTTTTCATGGACGCCATTTTTCTTCTCCTCATTGTTGTAGGCGCTATTCTGCTACTATCCCTCTTTTTCTACTTTATCCCCGTCGGCCTCTGGATCTCTGCCCTTGCTGCGCGCGTGCGCATCGGCATTGGCGAACTCATCGGCATGCGCCTGCGTCGCGTCCCCCCGCGCATCATCCTCGGCTCGCAAATCAACGCAACCAAAGCGGGTCTCGACATACCCACCGCATTTCTCGAAGCCCACTACCTCGCCGGGGGCCATGTCGAAAACGTCGTCAATGCACTCATCGCCGCAGACAAAGCCGGCATTGGACTAACCGGCGAACGCGCCGCCGCCATTGACCTTGCCGGGCGCGACGTACTCGAAGCCGTGCAAGTCAGCGTCAACCCCAAAGTCATCTCCACCCCCATGGTCACCGCCGTTGCCAAAGACGGCATACAGGTCAAAGCCACCTCTCGCGTCACAGTTCGCGCCAACATAGAACGCCTGGTCGGTGGCGCAGGTGAAGAAACCATCATGGCCCGCGTGGGCGAAGGCATTGTCACCACCATCGGCTCCGCAGAAACCCACAAAGACGTACTCGAAAATCCCGACATGATCTCCAAAACCGTACTCGATAAGGGCCTCGACTCGGGCACCGCCTACGAAATCCTCTCCATCGACATTGCCGACGTGGATGTGGGCGACAACATCGGTGCAAAACTTCAGACAGACCAGGCTGAAGCCGACAAAAACATCGCACAGGCGCGCGCTGAAGAACGCAGAGCAATGGCCGTTGCACAAGAACAGGAAATGGCAGCCCGCGTTGAGGAAATGCGCGCCCGCGTCGTCGAAGCCGAAGCCGAAGTACCCCTCGCAATGGCCGACGCATTCCGCAGTGGCAACATGGGCATTATGGACTACTACCGCATGCGCAACATCGAAGCCGACACACAAATGCGCGAAGGCATCGCCGGTGAAACCGAAGAAGAAGAAGAAGACAATAATTAAAGACGTGTGATCCGCAGAAAAAAACGCGAATGAGCGGGGTACAACTGGCCGCCTCTCAGGCCAGTTCATTTGAGCGTTTTTCGCAGAGGAACGCAGATGTGTGCGGGCGAGGCATGCCTCGCCCGCACACACCCCTTAACAAATGGACTTACATCATGGAACTGGAAGTAATTGTACCGATAATCGTGTTTCTCCTCTTCGGCCTTGTCTCGTCGCTTATGAAAAAGCTACGAGGAACGCCCGATGAATCCAAACTCCAGCGCAGGCACCCGTCCCGCGATGTGGGTGGTGCCGACGATCCCTTTAAAGAAGCGGAGATCGACCTCTCTGAATGGGACCTGCTCTTCGGATCTCCAGAACCAGAACCCAAACCAGAGTTCCAGGAGGTACAGGGCAAGCGTCCCGTTTCCGAAGCAGACACCGGACCAGAATTTCGAGAAATTGAGGGCAAACGCCCGGTCTCCGAAACAGACACCGGACCAGAATTTCAGGAAGTTGAGGGCAAACGCCCGGTCTCTGACGAATCATCTTACATCGAAGGCAAAACCCCATTTACACGCGCATCTGAAACGCGAACATCCCTTCTTTCCAAACGCAAAAAACGCCGTATAAAACTCGATTTTGAACCCAACACCATCCGCAAAGCCATCATCTACAACGAAATCATCGGACCCCCACGCGCTGAAACTGATTACTTCAAAAACCCTTGACACACCATCCCGCGTTTGGGATATTGTTGACCAAGGTGCCGAAGTGGTGGAACTGGTAGACGCGCTGGACTCAAAATCCAGTGGCCGCAAGGCCGTGTGGGTTCGAGTCCCACCTTCGGCACCATACAAACACAAGGGCTTACGTCGGGATGGCGTAAGCCCATTTTTTAATTAGCCATCAGCTTTCAGTCCCCGCCCAGACACCCAAAGGCAAAAACCTCTGGATCGCGGCTTAAACCCTGCCGCGATGACGGTGCTAAGTGGTCTTTCAAAAAAAATTTCTGATCTTACAGGATAGCCATGTCAGACAACAAACAAATCGTCCGCCAACTGGACATCCTCCGCACACTCGCAGCCAAGACTTATGGCATGACCTATCGAGAACTCGCCAATGAGTCAGGCGTTTCAACGCGCACAATACAAAGGGATCTCAATACGCTATCCGACGTGGGCTTCATCATCGAAGAAAAGGTACGAGACCGTAAAAAATACTTTACGGTCAAAAATAACTTACCGCCGCTGAACTTTTCCACTGACGAAATCATCGCACTAACCTTCATCGAAGGAATCATCAGTCCGCTTGAAGGCACGCCATACAAAGAAGCATTTCAAAAGACCCTGAACAAAATCAGAACAAGGCTCCCAGAGCAGATTCAAGCATTTTTAGAAGAGGCGGGAGCAGCTTATTACCCCCATCATCGCGGACAAAAAGCGCTGATATCTCCCCAAATATTCGAAACCGCTTATCGCGCAATCAACGAACACAAAGTGTGCAACATCACCTATTGCGCCATCACAACCGGACAAACCAAAACCTATCCCATTACCCCTTTGGGATTCTCGTATTATCACAACGGATATTATCTACTCTGCCGTAATCCAAATTACGACAATTTACTCACACTCGCGGCAGAACGCATTCAGGACCTCGAAATCACATCCCAAACCTTTGAGCCACCCGATGACCTCGATATCGAAAGCCGCATCCAGCAGGCATTCGGCATCACACTCGAAGACCCCATAGACGTCAAAATCCGCTTCTCCGCATGGCAAGCCCGCTACATCAAACAGCGGACCTGGCACCCCTCACAAGAAATTGAAGAACTGGACAACGGCGAAATCATCCTCTCCTTTCAAGCCAGCGGCTCTTACGAAATAAAATCCTGGATACTGAGCCATGGCGCAGATGCAGAAGTCCTTGAACCAGCCTCTCTGCGCGAAGAAATAATCGAGACACTCGAAAAAAATCTAACTTTTTATAAAAAAACCTGACCACCCACGACATACCCTGTCATACCTCTTATTTATCTTTGAGACGCATTCATTGCAATGCGTCTCTTTTTTTGTAAAAAACCCAATTTTTGGCACAATAGTTGCTCTAAATAGCCTCGACGACACATCAGATTCCGATACATAACATAAGAAGCTGTTTTAAAATTAATACCTGATGCTACGGATGTCCGGCGTTTTGTCATGCTGAGCGTAGCCGAAGCATCTTTTCCACCTGAGTTGGTAAGAGATGAACTGGCCTGAGAGGCGGCCAGTTGTACCCCGCTCCTTCGACTCCGCTGCGCTCCGCTCAGAATGACAGGGCAATAGAGCATAGCCAAGAAGGGGCAAAATGAGTTTTAAAACAGTCTCTAAGGAGATTAAACACGCTATGAGAAGAGATAGCAGACACCACAGACATTTAAGACAGTTTCGATCCGTGAATGAATATAGCCTGTACAGAAGTCGCATCTACCTGCTGAACGCGATTCGCGCCGCCCAGCAGAACCCCGCCGTGCGAAAAGAACTATTGGAGTGGTACAGACGAAATGAGGAAGAACTGGAAAGCATGGACGCCTTCCTCATGCAAGAATATAAAGCGATAAAAGGACAGACAATAGAGACTTCGGCCCAACGAAAAGCCGCTGAAATCCGATTCATCAACTCTTCAGTGAAAATCCTGGAGGAGAAAACCCGCGAAGCTCCGCCGCCGACTCCATTCCAGACAGCGATCCACCTGATCATCCAGCGTTTTTCCCTGACGCCAATAGCCGGGTCGCTACTCCAACTCGCGTGCTGTTATAGTTATATCGGTAACTCTATTGCCGAAAGCCTGTGGGATCACCTCCAGTACGCAGCCATCGGAAATCTCGAAACAACTGCGATCTTGCTGGGCTGCTCTCGCGACGAAGTAGAGGACGCTTTCCGCGAACTGGCCAATGTGGGCATCGCCGACCTGGAAGACCTGAATGGGGTACATACCAATCCCAGAAGCTACATAAATACCTATTTTGGCCGGATCTGGAGTCCTCCGGTGCGGGACATGGACGAATTGATGGCGCGTCTGGTCGGTCAGCCATGCGAGGCCACACTGGACCTGAGTGATTTCGCGCACCTCGATAACCGGGACAATGTCGTACGTCTTCTCACCGCAGCAATGCAGAAGCGACGCGAAGAAAAACCTGCAACAGGCGTGAACATCCTGTTATACGGTCGTGCCGGCACTGGAAAAACCGAATTTGCCAAAACCCTATCCCGCGCCGCTGGTGCGTACCTCTATTCCATCGGCGAACCGGGCCGAAACGCAAAGGAAAAGTCTGATACCGAACGCGAGGCCCACACCCGACGCCGCAACCAGATACGCATAGCCCAGGCCCTCCTGCGATCCGTGCCCAACGCCGCGATCTTGTGCGACGAAGCCGAAGATGTCCTGGACTCTGGTCACGGCACCCGCCTCCTCAACCACCGCCTGCTGGAAAACACCCCCGTACCCGTCATCTACACAGCCAATCGCCTGGACCACCTGGACGAAAGCATGCTGCGGCGCTTCACGTACATCCTCAAGTTCACCGCCCACAGTCCCACCCGTCAGACAGCGATTCTACAGCGCATGCTCGAGGAAAGTGGTATCGAAAGCATCAATACAACCGCGTGCGCCCGGCGTCTCGTAAATCAACTCGAATGCCCCCCTGCCATCCTCGCAAAAGCCATAGAAACAACTCGCCTCATAAACGGCGACGAGAAAGACATCTACCACTTCTGCGAGCGACTGGAACGCACCATCGCCACCCATTGCACACGCCCGCGCCTCGGACCTCCGGTCAAACCACAGCTTCCGTGGGAGGCATTTTCACACCTCGGACAAGACGCCGCAGATGTCCGACATACCCTCGCTGCAGTGCTCGGTAAAAACAGAAAAGGCGTCAACATCCTCCTGTACGGACCTCCGGGCACTGGCAAAACCGAATTCGCTCGCACCCTATGTGGCGAAGTCGGCGCACAATTATACGCCATAGGAGAAAACGAAATCGGCCCAGACGCACGCCCGAGCGCAGACCGCACAAAAACACTCAACTACACCCTCGAAGCCCTATCAGACGAACCAAACGCCGCGATCCTCTTTGACGAAATGGAGGACTTTCACCAGCGTGAAAAACTCTATCTGAACCGCATAGTCGAAGAAAACCCCGTCCCCATTATCTGGGCGTGCAACGCCATTTCCTACTACCGCACATTTGAACCCTTCTTCATCGACCGCATGTTACACGCCATCGAGTTCTGCCACATGCCCACCACAGCACGCGAGCATGTGTACTCCAGCATCCTGCACAAAGCGAGCATCCCAGACGCCGAAACGCGCCTCCTCGTCCAGGAACTGGCACACAACAACAAAATAACCCCTCGCCAGGTCGCTCTGGCAGCCAAACAAACGACCCTGGTCAGCGGAAATAGTCAGACCATCAGACGCAACATAGCCCAAAAGGAAAAACTGCGCCATGGCACCCGTCCACCCGACATGCGCCCAATAGAACACTACGACCCTGCCCTCGTCCACGCAGACATCAATCTCGAAGCACTATCCGAGCAAATGGTCACCCTCGGCACGCGCCGATTCTCGCTCTGCCTGTGCGGCCCTCCGGGAACGGGCAAAACGGCTTTTGTGCGCTACATCGCCGAACAAATGGGAATAGACATCCTTCCCAAACGCGCGTCCGACCTCCTGAACAAATACGTCGGAGAAAATGAGCAAAATATCGCATCGGCCTTTGCCGAAGCCCTCCAGACCAGCTCATTTCTCGTATTCGACGAAGCGGATTCGCTCCTCATGGACCGGCAATCTGCCCAACGATCATGGGAAGTGAGCCTGGTCAACGAAATCCTCAGCCAGATGGAGCGGCATCCCCTCCCTTATGCCTGCACCACAAACCAGTGGGACATCATCGACCCGGCAGCCGCACGCCGATTCGTCTTTCGCGCTGAATTCTACTTTCTGGATCAACCGCGCATCAACCGCGCCTTCGAGCTATTCTTCAACAACACAGCACCGTCCTCAGTACTCGCACTGACCAAACTCACCCCCGCCGACTTTGCCAATGTGCGAGAGCAAGCAAAGGTACTGAGCTTCCTGAACGACCCAGAGCGCATCGCGCACGCCCTCGCCGAAGAATGCCGCATAAAACCCGGCGGTATCTCCCTCGGATTTTGACCCCATGACATGCAAAGGAGAGATACAATGTTTAAGAATATCTTTACCTGACCGATCTAAATCCTTTCTCTTTTCCTTTTTCAAAGCCACACACCAACATGGAGATTTTAATGTCACGCATCATAGTCGTAGTTTCAATTCTATTTCTCACGCTTCAGAGCGTTCACGCCCAGGACCAGGCCAAACGTATCGAAGTCTTTCTCGCACTGAGTGGACACACCATACTCAACGACATGGAACCATCGCCACCGGGTACCGCAGGGTATATCGGCGCCCAACTCATCTACAACCTGACACAGACCCAGGCCATTGGCGTGCGCTATGGCGCCGCAGCTTATGAAATTACCAGCAGTCTGGGCAACACGGAAACCTATATGGGCGATATATTCGCGACCTATCGATACAGTTGGCGGGCGGGAAAACCAACGCGCATCTATATCGAAGCCGGATTGGGCGCAAGCGACCCCATCCCGCTTTACGACACAGGCACCAAATTTGCATTTACCGCGGCACTGGGTGTAAAACGATTTATAGGTGAGAAATTTTCTCTGGGACTGGAATCCAGAGGCGTGAGCTTTGCCCAAAAAGAGAGCTTGTTGAGCGCACAGAATGTGACAGTAGCTATCAATGAATTCTCACTCGTATTGGGATATTTGTTTTAGCCTTTAAATCACAGGGGCTGACTGTGCTTACAATACACAGCCAGCCCTGCACGCATTTTATTAAAATCAAAGGGGATTTTATCATATATTGACTGCTCTGTAATTACTAAAATCCGGTGAGTCTAACATCAAAAGAAAGGAATAGGGCAATGATCAATCTCATCCGTTTTATGTGCATTGTGTTGTGTCTCTGTGCAAGTGGTGAAGTGATAGCAGATAAGGTATCGGGACGTTTAGGAAAGGAATTAGAGAAGGTATTGAAGGGACACAACGTGACCCTGCGGGGTAGTATTCATCAAAATCCCATGACGTATTACGAGCATGGGGGCAATGTGTATTATTACGCGCATTCCCGGAAATATCCAACCCTGTTTCGCATAGAAAAAGATGAACCCGTGCAGATTCGATCAGTCAAAACGCGAGACGATGCCATAGAAGTCGAGTTTACAAGTGCGCGGCTGGGAAAGGGACTGGTGCGATTCTCTCAGCCATTGCATTCGCCATCCATTGATCGCGCGGCTTTTGATATGGGTTTTGCGCTGTGTTTTAAGACAGGTGAAGAGACCGAGGTCTCACCATCCTTGATAGGCAATACACAAAGCCTGATGTTCCATGTGGCTTCGTCCAATCACCTGCCCGATGCCGACAAACAACAGGCATTTTACACCCATACCGAAGCAGAAGGCGCGGGCATGCGCGCCTGCAAGCTGTGTTTTATGCGAATGCCTCTGGTGAGCGATTATGCCACCGAGCGAACACTGGGGCTATACGCATCGCAACAGGTACAAAGCATGGGACAATTGTCAACTGACCACGCATTGCAGGTCAAGGCGAGAGAGATTGGGCAACGGGTACTGGACAATTGGCCGGTACCATTGCAGGGATATCAGTATCGGTTTTCGGTAATGGAAGACGACGAAGTCAACGCTTATGCACTGCCCACGGGATTTGTATTTGTCAATCGGGGTTTGTTAGAGACCACGGAGAGCGATTTGGAAATTGAAGGCGTAATTGCCCATGAAATCGCCCATGTAGAGCGACGGCACAGCTATCGGATTTATCGCAACGAGCAAAAGAAACAGGCCATTGCAGCAGGCGTGGGCGTGCTGGTAGGCGTCATTGCCGGAGCCAAATCAGATGAAAACAAAGCGGAAAAAGCAGTGATATTTGGCGGACTGGCTTATGCTTTGGTCAAGTCAGCAACAGATGTGTTTTTTGAAGGCTACCCGCGATCCATGGAAGAAGAGGCCGATGCAATGGCCGCGTTATATCTGGAGCAGCAATACGGACAGGAAGGGCTTGCTGAAATGACGCGGGTATTGAAAAAACTGCGGTATTACACGGATTACGTCGGGGCCGATCAAAAGAACTTGCAAGCATTTCGCTCACACCCCTTGCTCGATGACCGCATCGCGGCTTTTACCGGATCTCAGGTCAAAGTATTTGACAAACCCGTGCGCATTGTGGGACGCAACAAAAAGGGCGATGAGGTCGTGACCCTTGAAATGTCGTGCCAGCGATGGACCACGCCCGCTGTTGCCAGCCGCTTTTCCTTAGATCCCACACAGATCCTGGGCAAAGTATATGCCACCGCTGATATTGGCAAACCCCGCAAATTTAAGGACATCATCTTTACCACGACAGAAGGCAAAAAGATCAAATTGGACAACAAAGAAGACTCTCTCATCGGTCCTTATGAAGACCAGGGCTTCCTCCTGCGCGGCAACCTGCCAGGGACTTTAGATGCACTAAACGTGAAAGACGTAAGCGTCACCCTGCCCGGTTCGGGCCTGAAGTGGCATTTGTTGATAGAGTGAGTGAAAAAGGTATCATATCGTTGTCGCTCAAACCGTGCTGTTCCAGTTGACTGCCGCAATGCACAGAAGAGGGTGCCGAGCAGGTATTTTCTTCTCAAAAAATCACTTATCACTTTCAATCTCGCCGCTTAGTTGCTCTATAATGATGGGTGCTCGATCCGGAAATTGCACCACAAGATCAAGCCGACCTCCCAAAGCCTCGACATAGTGGCGGAGTGTCGAAAGCAGCAAGTCCGTACGTTTTTCCATCTGTGCAATGGTCACCTGACTTTTGCCAAGTTGTTTTGCCAGATGCACCTGAGTCATATCATGCGCCCGGCGCAAGTCCTTCAAGGTCATGTAGGTAGCCTGAAGGTGCGCCGTTTCGGCCTTAATCCGCGCCTGTCTCTCAGGAGGCAGAGACGCTATTTTTTCTTGTAGAGACGTTCCCATCAGATGTTTCCTTTTCGGGATACTTGTCGAACTCGCGTTCAAACGCAGGATGAAATTCAACAATCCATTCCATTATTTCAATAATAGCTTCAGAGCAATATAGTTTCAAGACAATAATAAAAGGACATCATTTTTCTGACAGCAGAAAGCATTTGCAATCCAAACTTTAACCCTTACATTTTTATGTACTTGTTGAGTTTGGTTTTCTGAGGGTAGAAATTATATTGCATAGAAAAGGGTTGTTTTATTAGCAAAAAAGGAGGTAGAAAATGGCAACAGGCTTATTTGAAGCACTTAGAAGGTATTCTCCAAGAGAAAACCGAGATCCTTTGGAAAACTTCATCACTGAAGGCTTTGCATGGATTCTGAACAAGTATCACGTTTTTGGAAAGTTTTTTTTACAAGACTTGGAAGAAAAACTGAATTGGAGTATTGGGAATTATGACTGTGAGTGGCGCACTCAGGAAAATCTTGACGGCAAGTTCCCTGATATGGTTTGTCATTTTAACGGTGAGAACAAAGCGATTATCTTTGAACACAAGACATGGCGTCGCCTTGACGAAAATCAGCTTGCGAATTACAAAGACTACGCCAAAGAGAACTTCGACGATTATCGCATCGTTCTAATTACTGCGACACAACAGCAACACGAACAAGACCCCGACCTCGCTTTATGCTGGAGCGATATATACGATTTAATAGAGAAAAGTAATAATAGCGAACTTCTTGTCAAAGACTTTCAGCAGCTACTAAAAAGTGTAGGATTAGGTCCACCAGCGCCAATATCTCATTCATTAACACGGTATTATTATGAAGCGATAGATCTCAAGAAAAATATAAACAACCTTATAACGGATTTCAAAAAAAATATAAAAAACCTCATAGAGAGAGTGAAGGGCCGAGAGGAGCAAGACGAAGAATGGAAAAAAATGATAAAAAAAGATTATGATTTATCTATTCCCATCCAACGCGGGAAAGATGATTATTATGGAAGGATAGGGATACAACTATTAGCTTGGGATGAACCTAATTCTGATCATAGTCCAGGAGATATATTTGTAGGTGTTTTGTTAGATGGAGAAGATCACAAAACAGAGCCGATTGACCGTGTTAAGGGACCTGATTTCTGTTTGATTATTAGTTTTCCCTACTCACTACGTGATTTTTATAATAAAAAAGAGGAGTATAAAAAATTAGTGGAAGAATTGTCAAAAAAAGTAGCACAGTTAAACGATGGATGGGAGTTTTACAATCACCTGGACGATCACAATGAACCAAATAAACAGAACCCAATTCACATACGAAAGCCCATGCTGGATGTTTTTTTAGGAACGGAATCTTGCGAAGATCAAGAGGAGAGATTCTATGAGGCGGCAAGTGAGTTGATAAAACTCGTGGCAGAGGAGGATTCCTTTTGGGCACTCAGAGAGTCCTTAAAAAATATCTAAGCCAGCAACAAAAAACAGAACCTCTCAGTAGTTGGGTAATCCCCAGACAGACTCTAACTTTCCTTCCGACCAGGTGGTTTGATAAAATAAAATCGTGGATTTTAAGTCATGGCATAGATACGCTTAACAAACCACTTGAACAAAGCAAATAAACCATGACAAAACATTATCTCTCCAAATCGAAAATCATGGCGGGTCGCCAGTGTGAAAAGCGTCTGTGGCTGGAGGTGTATCGATCCGATCTCATCGAATACGGCTCCGATGTCGAGCAGCGCTTTGCTGCGGGCGATAACGTCAACGATATAGCTCGCGCTCAATATCCGGACGGAGTGCTCGTCTCCTACGATCACGGAGCGAACGCTGCTGTAGAGCACACCCGACGTCTGCTAACAGAACAGCCCGATACACCGATCTTCGAAGCCACCTTCAAAGCGCATGATGTTCTGGTCCGCGTAGATGTCCTCAAGCCCTGCCGCGAAGGCTTTGAACTCATCGAAGTAAAATCCAGCACCTCAGTCAAAGATCATCATTATGCAGATAGTGCAGTGCAGACCTGGGTGCTAAAATGTGCGGGCATCCCGGTCAAAACGATCTATCTCTGTCACATCGACAATCAGTTCGTGTACCCCGGCAACGGCGATTACCGGGGCCTGTTTCACTATGAAGACATCACGGAAGAAGTGCGAGAACTGATCCGAGAAGTCCCCCAATGGGTGCAGCGCTACAGAGAAATGCTCAACAGCGGCGAACCCGAAATCGAAATGGGATCCCAATGCGAGGATCCCTATTCCTGTCCCTTTATCGATTATTGCCGCGGCGAAGAGACCGAATATCCGCTGCGACATCTGCCTCGTATTTCCCCTCAACTTCAGAACGCCTTGACCGCTGAAGGCATTGAAGACATCCGCGACATACCTGAAGGCCGTTTGAGCAGTGCCACACAAGAACGGGTACGACGTATCACGATAACGGGTGAGCCAGAACTGACACCAGAGACCGCTGAGATCGGCGCATATGGATATCCGCGTTACTACCTCGACTTTGAGACCATCCAATTCGCGGTTCCCATCTGGGAAGGCACGCGCCCCTACCAGGCATTGCCATTTCAATGGTCCTGTCACATTGAGCTGGCCAGCGGAGAGCTTCAGCACGAAGAATATCTTGACACCAGCGGCAACGCGCCGATGCGTACCTGTGCGGAAGCGCTGATAGAGACCATAGGGAAGGAAGGACCTATCTTCGCTTATGGAAGCTATGAAAAGACCGTTTTAAACGCCCTGATAGCCCGCTACCCCGATCTCGCCGAGGAACTGCACAAATTGACGGACCGACTCGTGGATCTCCTTCCCATCGTGCGGAGGACTTACTATCATCCCGATATGCACGGCTCGTGGTCAATCAAGAAGGTACTACCCACCATGGCACCGCACCTCGACTATGGATCGCTCGGTGACGTACAGGACGGAAGCGCGGCGGGCACGACCTATTTACAAATCATCAACCCTGAGACTGATACCGTCGAGTGCCGACGGCTGGTACGCGAGTTATTAGCTTATTGTGAGCACGACACTCTGGCAATGGTAGAACTCGTGAAGTATCTTTCGAAATAATCCGGGTGAATTCTCTTGAAGAATCTGTTTGCTTTGGCTACATTTGTTGTAATGATCATTCCACTATTCTTCTGAAGGAGTATCTCAATGGCTGTTTCGACCCCCATTGATGTGCCAGAATCTTGTCCAACAATCGGCAAGAAACCTGAAAATGTACAAAGAGAACTTTGGGAAGCATTTGAAAATGCTGCTGTGAAAGCTCAAAAGCAGGGCATTCCAGAAGAAGAAATTTTTCAATTTTTGGAAGACGTGATTGACAATCGAGTAGCGGATCAAACGTTAAAAGAAATGGAACGAACAGGGGGAAAACCCATTCCTTGGGAAAAGGTCAAAAAGGAAGCGAGATGATAGCTTACGCAATTGATTTCTGTGGAATTATTTTTTTAAAATTAGAACTTTTGGTTTGTTCATGAGATTTTTTTGCTTATATTTGTCAAGTTTATGTTAACATTGTTTCAAAGTCATCTTGTTTGAGTAGTTCTGTTTTTCATTGTAACCGGAGGAGAGTTATGTCCCAAAGCCAGCCCCGGAATGAACCAGCTACACAGAAGGATCTGGAAGCTATGTTTCTCAGTGTTCCTAAACCAGAAGATTTTGAGTTATCCCCTCAACAAAAGCAGGCACTTGAGGATCTTTTAGCATGGGAAAAAAGGTCCGCAAAAATGCACTGGATCCTGGGGCAACCGGTGGGAAGATGAGTCATTATTAAATCGCAGCCAAAAATCAAAAAGCCTCGTGTGTTTACGAGGCTTTTTTCGGATAGACGACACGTAGCTGAGTCATATCGCAGTCATCAAGCATAAGAGTATCGGGATCGTCTTTTATCGCCTGATCAATCTCCTCATCTGTCACGCGATCCAAATAATCAAAGTCTGTCCGCGACTTCTCGTTTTTAGACTTTCGACCAGAAAAGCTCTCGTTCATTTTTTTACCCTCCTCGCAATGGTCCCCTAACTTTTGCCAGGTTATTTCGCCAGATGCGCCTGAGTCATATCATGCGCCCGGCGCAAGTCCTCCAGGGTCATGTAGGTAGCCTGAAGATGCGCCGTTTCGGCCTTAATCCGCGCCTGTCTCTCAGGAGGTAGAGACGCTATTTTTTTTGTAGGGACGTTCCCATCAGATGTTTCCTTTCAATCTTCTCAAATGGTCATCGAAACGGTCCTCGGCTTGAGCAATAAGCCGCCTGTAAAAGCGGCTTTCTCTTTGCGCCTCCTTACGCAATGTCCTGTATATCGTCAGGCTTATGGAAATCACGTCACGCATCTAACACGCGCTGAAATGCTTCGAGATTGGGCAACTGTATCGCCGCACGGAGCAACTGCTTGAGGCGTTGCAAATCGTCAATGGCGGCAATGCGTGTGGATAGAGGGTGCGCTTCGCTCAGGTCAAATCGAATCTCCAACACATCAAGGATAGCTTCGATCGTGCTTCTTTTTTCGCCTTGCTCTCTGCCCTGCTCAAAACTTTCCTCTCTGCTTTGTTGGGTAAGGGATTGAAAAAGAGATGATTCGCGGATCAGATCCATGATGCCCTCCTTGAAAATGATAGCAGAAATTGTTTCAGAAGCATATACCAACTCGCTCAATGCCACCATGCCAGCCAGATAATCCGCCCTATATGACCGGGCGATAGGGCGTGTCCGAGCCGTGTGAATACACTGATGCAACCACGCATCCGAGGCCACTCCTTCGGGTGACTTCATCAATGGCGTGAAAGGAATCAGCCCTGAATGTCCCGCGCTCAGGATGGGTTGACCTTCTATTTCGATCAGTCTGATCACGCGATACCGAATCGTGATTTCGTAGTCGAGATGCTCCTGGACATAGTACCCGGGATCGCGCCGCCCAGCATTGGGACGCAGGTAGATCACGCTGGAATAGATCGGCAACCCGTGATGCTCAATAGCACGTCCGATATACCCTGCCATGCGCATAGGCGGATTGGTGCTGTCAGTCGTTTGAAACTCGTTGTGGACCAATACCTTCTCGTCATCCATACGCACGCGAATCAGGCTATCTGTCTGGCGAGCTTCAACAGTGTATTGCTCTGTGTCAATGACTGCAAGAACTTCAATGTCCTCGCGCCCGAGGGTGAAGCCGGCAAAGTCGTATCGAATTCTGCCATGTGAGATGCCTCGCGTCTGATGGGATGAGTGCGTGGGACACGCGCAACACTCAGACACAAAGCAAATATCAGGCCAAAAAATCAATTATCACAGAATTGAGGGATAAAAAGGCTCAAAAGAAACTCAGGCACCTCATTATGCCTTCAATATGCTGTATTACACACTTGTTCACAACCTGAATTTAATCCGCAGGCATGTCCCTGTGAAAACAGGGATGGACGCAGATGGGCACAGATGAAAGGTGCAAGGGTACATTTTGAGCCATGAATGGGCGGTCATGTGAAAGATATGTACCGCTCTAAGAGACTGTTTTAAAACTCATTTTGCCCCTTCTCAGCTATGCTCTATTGCCCTGTCATTCTGAGCCTTTCGGCTACGCTCAAGATAAACTCCGCGCAGCAGAGTCGAAGGAGCGGGGTACAACTGGCCGCCTCTCAGGCCAGTTCATCTCTTACCAACTCAGGTGGAAAAGATGCTTCGGCTACGCTCAGCATGACAAAACGCCTGACATGCGTAACATCAGGTATTAATTTTAAAACAGCTTCTGAACATAGCGCGGTTGAAAGTTTAGAATTGGCCTGGTTTCCGGGCTTCATATATTTTGGATCGGATAATCAGATTCTTCTCTGGAATGTGCGTAATCATGTGCCGCTTATAAGAGAAGAGGAGACAATTCCGTTGCTCGAATGGTAATATTATCTTCTTGATCTCAAATTGATACCCATGCCAAACGTCTGACAAATCACTCGTTTTTTCGATAAACAACACGTAATTGTGTTATATCGCAATCATCAAGGGTGAGGGTATCGGGATCGTCTTTTATCGCTTTGTCGATCTCCTCATCTGTCACGCGATCCAAATAATCAAAGTCTGTCCGCGACTTCTCGTTCTTAGACTTCCGACCAGAAAATCTCTCGTTCATCTTTTCTTGCCCTCCTTGCTGAAATAATCAAAGAATGTAATAATATAGAAAAACAAACTGGATTGCGGCTAAAACCATGCCGCAATGACGGCACTGTTGATAGGGGTGATTGAAGTTTAGGAAGGAGGTGAGATAATCTCACCTCCTTTTCTCTTTGCCTTGACAGCGGGAATAAACTGTATTAGGATGCACCCTGATATTCACAGGAGAAACACGATGTCTGACCATTACGACGTCATAGTAGCGGGCGCGGGCATAGGCGGATTGTGTGCGGCGTTGCGCGCTCGGGAAAAAGGCGCATCTGTTGCCATCGTCGAAAAAGCCGAAACAATCGGCGGATCTGCAGCCGCATCGGGCGGCACAATCTGGTGTGCAAAAAACATAGACGAATGGCTCAAAGTGCAGCCCAATGGCGACACAGCACTCGGCACCGCCTTGATCGACCACTTCTACACAGGCATCGAATGGCTCCGCAAACAGGGCGTATCCCTGCAAGCGCGCGGAGACAAACCGTACAAATTTCAACGCACCATCTACCAGTTCACACCCGATGCGCGCACCGCACTGGAAATCCTCGGCTACCAGTTCCAACACAGGGGCGGCACCATCCTCACACACACCGGCCTGACCGGCCTCATCGGCGGCAACGGCAAACCCGTCACAGGCGTACAAACCACACGAACAGAAATAACAGCCCAATCCGTCATCCTATCAACCGGCGGATATCAGGCCAACCCCAAATTGCGCGCACAGTATTTCGGCGCAGAATCCGATCACATGATCGTCCGCGGCGTACCTCAAAACACCGGCGGCGGATTTCAAAGCGCACTCGCAGCAGGCGCGCAACCCACAGAACCATTAAACCGCTTCTACGGTCACCTCCTCCCCGCACCACCCGCACAAGTCGGACTGCACAACTTCCTCAAAGTCAAACCCGACTTCAGCGAATACGCCATCTTGATCAACCTCAAAGGCGAGCGATTCGACGACGAATATTTAGGCGACGAAGTCACCTGCCACACCCTCGTCCAACAACCCCAGGCCACCGCCATACTCATCTTTGACCAGCACATCCGCGACAACCAGAACGCACTCTCGCAATGGCCCACCCCGGACAACGACCGCGTCAAAAACATCCGCGAAGCAGGCGGCGAAGTCCTCGAAACAGCTTCCCTTGAAGAACTCGCCCGCGCATTGACCAACCGCTGGCACATCCCCGCCCACACATTCGAAAAAACAATATCCGAATACACCACCGCCTGCGCCACTGGCAACGGCCAAACCCTCTCAATACCAAAAACCGGCGGCCTCATCCCTCTCAACACACCGCCCTATTACGCCATCCGCACACTCCCCGGCATCACCTTTACCTACGGCGGTGCCAAAGTCAATGCCCAAGCGCAAGTCCTGGACAAAAACGACCAGCCCATCCCGGGCCTCTACGCAGCTGGTGCCGATTGCGGCGGCATCTACACCCGGGGCTACACAGGCGGCCTGTGCATGGGCCTCGCGTATGGCCTCATCGCAGGTGAAAACGCGGCTCAACACGCGATCTCGGGTTGATAAATCGACATTGGGTGAGTATATTAAGGATAGGAAGGTATTGTATCCTTTAAAAAAGCATGCATTAGGGAGATTTCTATGGAGAGGTGTACAACTGCGACAGCAGGTCAAAAAATTGAGACAGATATTCGTCTCGGAGACTGTCTGAAAGTGCTTTCGGAAATCCCAGACAATCAATTTGATTTGATTGTCACATCTCCCCCCTATGCCGATAGTCGAGCAAAAACCTATGGCGGGATTAAGCCAGATAAGTACGTCGAGTGGTTTTTGCCCAAAACACAAGAAATGCTCAGAGTTCTGAAACCTACGGGAACATTTATATTAAATATTAAAGAGAAAGCAATCAACGGAGAGCGACATACCTATGTATTGAAGTTGATTCTAGCGATGAGAGAACAAGGATGGTTATGGACAGAAGAATTTATCTGGCACAAAAAAAATTGTTATCCTGGAAAATGGCCCAATAGGTTCCGCGATGCGTGGGAACGCTGCTTGCAATTTAATAAGAATAAAAAATTTAATATGTATCAAGAAGAGGTCATGGTACCAGTGGGTGATTGGGCAGACGCCCGATTGAAAAACTTGAGCGTGACAGACAAAACCCGAGATGAATCCAAAGCACAAAGTGGATTTGGGAAAAATGTATCCAACTGGCAGGGACGAGATAAAGTGTATCCGACCAATGTCCTTCACCTGGCAACAGAATGCCAAAATAAAAATCACAGCGCGGCATTCCCCAAAACACTGCCCGAATGGTTTATAAAACTCTTTACTAAAGAGCGCGATTGGGTGCTTGATCCATTTGCAGGTTCGGGTACAACGTGCCAAGTAGCTCTTGAAATGGGTAGAAACTCGATGGGAATTGAAATTTTGCCGGAAAACTATAAATTGGCAAAAAAAAATGTTACGCCAGAACAATTCACTCTTTTTGAAGAAAAAGCCTCCTATGAAACCCATCACACAGCTTGAAATTGTCGAATACGTTGAGGCCAATATTCCTCGGTTTCATCAGAGCCGCCTGGAAAAGCTCGAGACACTAAGGCTGGAAAACGTTCTCAGACGAAAAAACCCCTATCTATTTAAGGCAAAAAACATCACTACCGCAGGTGATTTCGTAAAAAATATTCTGGACGCATTTTTGTCTTCTTCAGAAGAAGGATTATTTGGAGGATTCCTGGAAGGTCTGGCTATTTTTGTATGTGAGCAAGTATTTGGTGGAAGAAAGTCCTCGGCAGAAGGGATTGATCTGGAATTTGAACAAAATGAAACAAAATATATCGTCTCTATCAAATCTGGCCCAAACTGGGGAAATAGTAGTCAAATTAAAAAGATGCGGGATAATTTCAGTAAAGCTAAAAGGGTTTTGGGAACCAATGTTTATTCTCAAATAAACATAGTGGCCGTCAATGGATGTTGCTATGGCAGAGATAATCGGCCGGATAAAGGAGATTATTTCAAATTGTGCGGACAGCAGTTTTGGTCATTTATTTCGGGAAATGAGTCTTTATATACTGAGATTATTGAGCCGCTTGGGCATAAAGCGAAAGAAAAGAATGATCAGTTTTTGAATGAGTACAGTAAGGTCGTCAACAAATTTACTATGGAGTTTATGCAAGCCTTTTGTGATTGGGAAGGACAAATTTTGTGGGAGAAGATAGTTCAATTTAATTCGTCTGACGGTACGTGATAATTATGAAAAACGAAACGCTATGGCAGAGTTTGAAAACATAGATGAAATCGGTTCTTGGTCAGAAATAAAGCTGGAGATTATTCAGAAATATGCACATGCATATTCCGTGATATTATCCAAAAAAAACAATCTTTCCCACACCTATATCGATGCTTTCTCAGGACCGGGTTTTCACCTTTCTAAAACAGACAAAGATCGGGTTATACAAGGTAGCCCTTGGATAGCCCTTGGAACTGAACCACGCTTTGATGATTATTACTTCATCGATATGGACAGCGATAAAACAGACATGTTGAAACTCCTTGCCCAAAACCATGATCGTGTCCATATTAGCAATGGAGACTGTAATAACTTATTGGTAAATCGTATCTTCCCCGAAGTACAATATAGAGACTATCGAAGAGCCCTTTGCCTGCTGGATCCCTACAGATTGAATTTAAATTGGGAGGTTATTTTCCAAGCCGGCCAGATGAAAAGTGTAGAAATATTTCTGAACTTCCCCACAATGGACATGAATCGAAATGTATTTTGGCGACACCCCGAAAAGGTTTCACAAAACAATATCAATCGGATGAATGCCTTTTGGGGCGATGAGTCTTGGCGTGATATTGTTTATTCCGAGCCACAACAGATTCATCTTTTCGATAATACAGCAATCGAAAAAGTCGCCGATAATGACAGTGTGGCCCGTGCATTTCAAGCCCGGCTCAAAGAAAAAGCAGGTTTCCAATATGTACCTTCCCCCCTCCCCTTGAAAAATTCGACAGATGCAACGCTTTACTACCTCTTTTTTGCTTCACAGCAGCCAGTTGCAGCGAATATTGTCGAAGATATTTTTTCACAGTACAGGGGAGCTATGTAATGACAAAATCAAAGATCGAGTGGACTGAGGCGACTTGGAACCCTTTAACCGGATGCACTAAGATCAGCCCTGGCTGTAAATTTTGCTATGCTGAAAGGATGGCAAAACGCTTACAGGCAATGAGCAATCGGAACTACAAAAATGGATTCGACCTCGCGCTTCACGAGCATATGTTGGAACTGCCACTGAAGTGGAAGAAACCACGAATCGTTTTTGTAAATTCTATGAGCGATATGTTTCACAAAGATGTGCCTATCTCCTTTATCCAGAAGTGCTTCGATGTAATGAGAAAGGCTTACTGGCATGAATTTCAGATACTCTCCAAACGAGCAGACCGCCTGCAGCAAGTTTCTGAGTTCATCGATTGGCCCAATAATGTTTGGATGGGTGTTAGCGTCGAGAATTGTGATTACACTTGGCGTATTGATTGCCTCAGAACGACCAATGCCTTTATCAAATTTCTTTCAATAGAACCACTTCTCGGGCCTATTGATAATTTGGAACTCAACCAGATTGATTGGGTGATTGTCGGCGGTGAATCGGGACCACGCAGCCGTATCATGAAAGAGGAATGGGTTATCAATATCCGAGATCAGTGCTTAGATGCTAAGGTCCCGTTCTTTTTTAAACAATGGGGAGGTACAAATAAAAAAAAGGCTGGACGGTTATTGGAGGGTCGCGAATGGAACGAAATGCCTCCGGTCTTCTCTCGTTCTTCAAGCCTGTCGTCCTATCAAGAACAGACCTTACAGACATCATTATTCTAAATGACCTCTGATTAAGCTCATCCTAATGAAGTGTTAAAGAAATAAAATGTTCTCTTTTACTTTGGTACCTTGGGGTGCTCTTGTAAAAAACGCCCCGCTTGGTTATACCAGCGCGGCGTTTTTCTTTGTATAAATATCCTTATACCTGTGGCTGTTTATACTTTTTAAGCAATCACCTCTTCATCAATACGGAGACTTTCATGCAACCCAACATCCTCTTTGCTTTTGCCGACGACTGGGGGCGTTACGCCAGCGCGTATCAGCGCATTGAAGGCCCCAACTCCCTCAACCAGCTCATCGACACCCCCAACTTTGACCGCATAGCCCGCGAAGGCGCATTATTCACCAACGCCTTTGTACCAGCACCGAGTTGCACCCCCTGCCGAAGCTCCATCCTCTCTGGACAATACTTCTGGCAAACCGGCCTCGGCGCGATCTTGCAAGGTGCAATATGGGACGAAAGCATCCCCACCTACCCCCTCGAACTCGAAAAAGCCGGATACCACATCGGCTACACCTACAAAGTCTGGTCCCCCGGAAAAGCCGCCAATGCCCCTTATGGCGCCGACCGAACCCGCTACGAAACCGCCGGCAACAACTACCGCAGATTCTCCCACTGGGTAACCAAAAACGCCGACGAATTAGGCGTTGAAGGCGCCAAACAAGCACTCCTGAACGAAACCCGCGACAACTTCGACTCATTCCTTGACGCACGTCCCCAGAACACACCCTTCTGCTACTGGTGGGGACCCACCAACACCCACCGCTCCTGGGAACGCGGCTCAGGCAAAGCTGTGTGGGGTCTGGAACCCGACGACCTCAAAGGCCGCTTACCCGACTTCCTCCCCGATGTACACGACATCCGCGAAGACGTATGCGACTACCTCGGCGAATGTCAGGCCGTTGACGCTGGCCTGGGCGTCTTAATCCAGCGCCTCGAAGAAATCGGCGAACTCGACAACACCCTCATCGTCGTCAGCGGCGACCACGGCATACCGGGCTTTCCACGCGGCAAATGCAACCTCTACGACATCGGCTGCGAAGTCACCCTTGCCGCGCGCTGGCCCAACAACATCCCCGCAGGACGCACCGTTGAAGACTTTGTCAACCTCATGGACCTCGCCCCCACATTCCTCGAAGCCGCAGGCGCAAACATCCCCAATACCATGACCGGCAAAAGCCTGCTCCCCGTTCTCAAAAGCGACCAGAGCGGCCTTGTCGATCCCGACCGCACCTTTGTCATCACCGGACGAGAACGGCACGTTGGCACCGCAAGAGAAGGCCAACTGCCCTATCCGCAACGCGCCATCCGCACCAGCGACTTTCTCTACATCCACAACTTTGCACCCGACCGCTGGCCCATGGGTGATCCGCAGGGACTCGACGACCTCCATGCAGAAGCCCCTTCTGCCGAAGACCTGACGGGGAAAACCTTCATCGCCTATCCCGACATGGACGCCAGCCCCACAAAATCCTATATGATTCACCACCGCGCAGAACAAGACGTACAGGAACTATTCGAAATCGGCTTTGGCAAACGCCCGCGTGAAGAACTCTACGACCTGCGCGTTGACCCGCACTACATGAACAACATCGCCGACGACCCCGAATACGACCCCATCCGCAAAGAACTCTCCACCGCACTCATGCAAATCCTTCGCGAACAAAACGACCCGCGCCTCGTGGAATCACCCTGTCGATTTGAACACGCGCCTTATGCTGGACCAGTCGAAAACTGGTAAAAAAAAACGGCTCCTTGTAAGGAGCCGTTTTTTAATATATCTCATCACGATGTAATCTCTTTCATGAGATCATCGGGCGTTGTTGGCAAAGCCTTTCCTTCTCGAAACTCTCGATTCGCCTCTTTAATATCCCGGGCAAGTTCATCCCGTGAATTTTCCTGAGTTTTAGTTTCACCCTTCTGGATCAATTGGTCTTCCTTGTGCCAGATATGATTTTAAATGGTTCATAAAGCACCTGACCGTATTTGTGAGCAGGGAACGCCATGCCACCAATAACTTCTTTGGTTTCTTCAAATTCTCGACTTCCCATAACCCATAAGTCCAGTTCGCAGGGTAAAGAACGCAATGCTCGGCGGAAACGGCGCATTTCATCTCGTTTTGCCACCGGATCTTTTTCAATCACCAAAATGTCATAATCACTATCGACACTGGCCGTTCCCCGAACGCGAGAACCGTACAAAATAACCTTGCGGATCCGATGTTCGGCATCTATCGAGAGCAACCTATTTGTCAATTCATTTGTGATGCTCAAATCTCGATCCGTAAGAGCCATCTCGGATTATCCTTTTAATGAGGTGCGTACTCCATAAAGTACGCACCCCACGTATAGACAACTTAATGAAACACCACCATCTTCGTCTCCGTCATCTCCTCCACCGCGTACTTCGGACCCTCCTTGCCCATCCCACTATCCTTCAGCCCACCGTAAGGCATCAAATCCGCACGCCACTGCGTACCCCAATTGACGTGGATATTGCCCGAATGAACCTCCCGCGCAAACCGCATTGCCCAGTGGATATTCTCGGTAAACAACGCAGCACTCAAACCGTAATTCGTATCATTCGCCATCGCAATAGCCGCGTCAATATCGTCAAACCGCGTAATACCCACCGCAGGCCCAAACAACTCATCGCACGAAATTTTCATACTCGGATCCACATCGGCGAGAATCGTCGGCTGATAAATCGCACCATCGCGCTCGCCGCCCGTCACGAGACGCGCGCCTGCACCCACCGCATCCTGAATCCACGCCTGCACGCGCTCGGCATCGCGCTCTCTCACCATCGGCCCCATCGCCACGCCATCAGCAATGGGATTGCCCGTCGTCAGCGCCTCGACCCTTGGCGTCAACGCATCGATAAAATCGCCGTACACCGCATCATTGACAATCACCCGCTGCGCCGAAATGCACACCTGCCCCGCATTGGCAAAACCCGATGCTGCCGTCGCAGCAGCCACCTGATCCAGATCCGCATCGGGCATCACAATCAAAGGCGCGTTGGACCCAAGCTCCATCGTCACCTTCTTCAACCCCGCCACGTTGCAAATCGTCTCGCCCACATCGCGGCTACCCGTAAAACTGATCTTGCGCACGCGGCTATCCGAACACAGCGCATTGCCCAAATCGCCCCCCGGACCCGTAATACACTGCACCGCCTCGGCAGGCACACCGGCCTCCACCAAAATCTCCACCAGCTTCAGCGCCGAAAGCGGCGTATCCGTTGCTGGCTTCACAATCACCGCATTGCCCGCAGCCAGCGCAGGCCCCACCTTGTGACACACCAGATTCAGAGGAAAATTAAACGGCGTAATCGCCAGCACCACCCCACACGGCACGCGCAGGGTAAAACCAAACTGATCGCGCACCCCCGAACCACCATCCAGCGGAATAGTCTCGCCGTACAACCGCTTGGACTCCTCCGCAGCCAGCGTCATCGTCTCAATCGCCCGCCCGGCCTCGCCGATGCCCTCAGCCAGAACCTTGCCCTCTTCCAGCGTAATCGTGCGCCCCAAATCCTCAACCCGTTCATGCATCAAATTCACAGCCCGATGCAAAATTTCATACCGCTCATAAGCCGTCAAAGCCGCCATCGCCCTGGCCCCTCGCACGGCTGTCGCAATCGCCACCTCTGCATCTGCTGCATCGCCTTTTGGCACCGTATCCACCACCGAATTGTCATAAGGATTGATCACATCGATCTTCTCGGACTTATCCACCCATTGACCACCAATATGCATCTTCACGGCAAACCTCCTTCAATCAGTTAAAAATGATCATCATCGAACTTCTATATTTATTTCCAGCCCACTCATCATGCACAGCGACACCCTGCAAGTCAACAAAATTCAGCCCTCACCTCACCCCAACCACGCATCCAAATGCTCCGCCACAAAATCGTCGTCATTCAAATGCGGATAAGCAGCATACACGCGATCGATCTCCTCTGCCTGTCCCGGCGACAGACCCTCTTCGGGATTTAGACACCAGATACCCTCGACAAGCCCCTGCCTTCGCAACACCTCGTGAACGCCGGCAATACACCCGTGAAACGCATTGGGCACATCAAAAAACGCCGCATTGCAATCCGTCACCTCAATCGCCCGCGTCAGCATCTCCCGTGGCACAGCATCCAATTGCGCGCTCTTGTGACACGCCCCCAACATTTCCACCGCCTTCTTTGTCCACACCGCCCAGTGCCCCAAAAGCCCACCCACAATACGCACATCCACACACGCGCCATCGCACACAAACCGGTGCGTCGTCAACAAATCCATCGCAATATTATCGTCATTGCCCGTATAAAGCGCAATATCCTCTACCCGTCCCGCAGCCACAACCCCGCGAATCACATCCAGCGTCTGATACCGATTAAAAGGCGCGATCTTAATACCCACCACAGACTCAATCTCTGCAAAACGCCGCCAAAAATCAAACGGCAATACACACCCTCCCACAGCCGGTTGCAGATAAAACCCCATCACCGGAATCACATCGGCCACGGCACGGCAGTGTGCAACCATCGCATCGACACCCGCATTGGCAAAAGCGCGCAAACTCACCAACCCGATCTGATAACCGCAATCACGCGCTATTTCTGCTTCTGACACTCCTTGTCGCGTATTGCCCACAATACCAGCCACGCGGATAAAATCAGCCGGCGCATCGGCATCCATCACACACGCTGCCAACTCCAAAACGGGCCGATACAAATCCCATTTGGGATCGCGGATTTCAAATTGTGTCGTATGCACACCCACGGCCAATCCCCCCGCGCCAGCAGCAATATAATAGCGCGACAATGCCTGCTGCCGCCGATCATCCAGCTTCCGCGCTGCAGTCAGCGCCAGCGGATGTGCGGGAATCACCTGCCCTTTTTTTAATGACCTCTCGACATTTTTTGATAGCATCTGCTATGCTCCGTAGTCAGCAAAACCTCCTGGACCGCGGCTTTAAACATGCCGCGATGACGAGTACCTTTAACGTCTTGTATCTTTATGTCTTTGTATCTTTATGTCTTTGTATCTTTATGTCTTTGTATCTTTATGTCTTTGTATCTTTATGTCTTTGTGTCTTCGTGTCTTTGTGTGAGGCCCTCTCACGCCTTTTAATCTCAGATCGATAATCTTCTGGCGTATCCAGATCCCGCAAAATTCCCTCATCATCTACCGGCACCTCCAGCGTATCGTGAGGGTGTCCGCGCATAACCGGCTTGAGACCCTCATCCCCAGAAAGCTCCAAAATCTCGCCCCGGTAACGCGACAAATTGATCAACACCGGATGCCCGCGCTTGCCACCCGATATGGGAATCACAATACCCCGGTCGCCTTCGCGGTATGCCCGCACCACAGCCTGAACAACGCGCAATTCAATCTGAGGCTGATCGCCAAGAGCGATAAGCACAGCATCTGCATCTGCAGGCAAATGGTGGAGACCGCAAAGCACACTGGAAAACATCCCCTCGCGGTAGGCATCATTCACACAACACAGCACGGGCCGCCCGCGCAAACTCTCGCGCACAGCATCTGCATCGTGCCCCAAAACCACCACAACGCCAGCCAGATCAGCACCGTGTAGTGTATCGACCACCGCTTGAAGAATCGTCCGATCGCCAAAAGGCAACAACTGTTTGGTTGACCCCATGCGCCGCGCCATACCCGCGGCCAGTACAAGACCGTAAATTTGCTCTTTCATAATACCTCGATAGTATAAAGATAAGGCTTTCTGTTGACAAGTGCGTATTTTAACATCTTATATATCATTCCATAAACTTATAATAAAACAACATTTTATTAAAATAACTTGACTTTTTCTATTCAGGCATTAAATTTCGGGGTTATAAACAAACGGAATGCGGACATCTCAAAACGCGAGGTCACGCCATTGATTTGCGAACAATGTGGCAAAGTTCCGGCAACAAAAGCGCAAACGCATATCGAAAACGGCAAAAAACGCGTCCTTTATCGCTGCGATACCTGCGCGGCCCTTACCTCCTCCAAATTAGATCGTCCGTGCGCGCAGTGCAAACAGCGAGAAGGCGAGATAAAACTCATCCGTATTCGTCCGCACGGCCGGGTAGTAACATATATTTGTCAGACTTGTGCTGAACAATGAAGTGTGAAGGGAAAAGTAAGAAAGCCACCCTTCACCCTTCACACTTCACACTTCACACTTCACACTTCACACTTCACTTATGAACTCTAAAAATTTCATCACCCCCCCTGCTGCTGATCGCCTCGTTCCATTTTGGATATGGAACGGCATCATAGAAGAAAACGAACTCGTTCGTCAAATTCGCGAAATGAGCGAAAAGGGGCTTGGCGGATTTTGTCTATCAACAGGTCCTGGGCTAAAAACGCCTTATTTGTCGTACATCTGGTTCGACCGCGTAAAATTGGCACTCGAAACAGCAGAAGAATGTGGCCTCCATGTCTGGATCCACGACGAATACCGCTATCCAGGTGGTATTGGATCAACCCAAATCACCTTAAACCATCCCCAATTCGTCTCACAACAACTCACCTTTCGCGAAACCGTTGTACAGGGTGGGCAACAAGTTGACCTCACGCTACCCTGGGCACCCGTGTTGCAAGCACTTGCCGTTCCCTTGCGAAGAGACCGCTGTCTGTGGGAAGACAAACAAGATATCAGTGCTTATCTGGGAGTCAATCATCAACACCACGCACTGCGCGACAACAACGCTTTGACCGCCTACCATCCCTACACTTATGTATCTTTTGATCCCACCCGCCGACTGTATTGGAAAGCACCTGCCGGACGTTGGCGCGTGCTCGTTTTTTTACAAGAACCCTCGGCAACCAGCGATTGTCCTGGCTCACACCTCGATCGGTTCAATCCAGAATCCGTCCGCACCCTGCACCAGACCGTTCAGCAACCTTATATCGAGCGATTTTCCGCTTATCAAGGCAAAACCTTAAAAGGCATTTTAACCGCAGAAACGCATTTCCCCAACGATCACCTGCCCTGGTCACCCGTATTGCCCGAATACTTCAAAACGCGCAATGGCTACGATCTCCTCCCTTGCTTGCCTGCCCTCATAACCTACTTTGGTCCCAACACGAGCCGCATTCGCTACGATTATTTTCAAACCCTGGGCGAACTGCAACAGCGACACGACAGCGCGCGCAGTGCCGACTGGTGCAAAGAGCACGACCTCAATTATGCGAGCGATATCACCCCGCTTCGCAATGCCCATCGCGCTTCCACACCCATACCTGGTACAAGCGGTGGGCTCGGTGCTGAACGCGTCGAAGAATACGCCATATCATATCGCCACAGCCCAGAATTTGCAACAGCACTCGCCGCGCAAACAAACACTTCCCGCGTACTCAATACCTGTTTTCAAGACGCGGGCTGGGCGACCACGCTACAAGATATGAAAGCACAACTCGATACCCTCGGCACCCACGGCACCAACTTCTTTGCCCCCCACGCCCTCTACTACACACTCGACGGATTGCGCAAACACGCCACATCTCTATTCCACCAAAATCCCTACTGGAAACACTTCCACCTGCTATCTGACTACGCGGGGCGACTTGCACATCTCTTAAGCCAGGGACAGCAAGTAGCCGATATAGCACTCCTCGACCCCGTCACCAGCCTGTGGGCACATCTCGCACATCCGTTTCACAACTGGTCTTATATCGGCTATGATCCCGATGAAGAAACACTGACCAATCACCTCGTTGCCGACTGGGCCTGTATTGCCCGCGCCCTGTATCAGATGCAGCGACCATTTCAAAGCCTTGACCCGACCCTTCTCGCCCAGGCAGAAATCAGCGACCGCAAATTACAGATTGGCAAAACGCGCTACACGGTCCTGATCATCCCCCCCATCACCAATCTGGAACGCGAAGCATTTGATAAACTACGCGCATTTATCAATGCCGGTGGTCTCGTCATCGCCATGGGATTATTGCCCATTGAGGATATTCAAGAGGGCACATCCGTCGTCGAGGGATTTTCGCGGTTGACCGACATGGAACCCGGGCGAATGATCCGCGATTATACCGGCCATGAATCGGGCGTCCATCTGCTGAGTCGAGACAACTTCATGTTTATCCGCACGGGGGGTACTGTAGAAAAAAATCAGGCGACATCCATGCTGGAACGCCTGCTCGACGAAATACTGCCTCGGCGTATATATATCATGTCAAACGGAAAAAGCGCCGACGCAATACAATATCATCACCGCACAGATGAAAAACATCACATATTCTTCTTTGCCAATCGGAAAAATTCGCCCATTACAACACAAATTTATATACCCGCCTCCTATGGACAGATAGAAAAATGGGATTTAGAAACGGGCAAACGCACACCGATTGTGATCGAAGCCGCCGGAGAAATGAGCCGCATCAACCTCTCCTTTGATCGGCTGCAATCACACATGATCGTAACAGGCTCTGAAAAAAAAGAAAAAAAACAGCCGTTGATAGAAACACTCAAACTCGATTTAACAAGTCCCTGGAAAGTCGATCCAGAAGAAGATAACGCCCTGCGCCTGGACAAATTCAAAATGAAACTCGACCCGTCTAACACAGGCGTGCGACAGGGCTGGCATCAACCAGCTTATAGCGACAGCAGGTGGCCCAAAACGCGCCCGCAATCTTTTGACAACTCAGAAGAAAAAACGATTTGTTGGTACCGAACAACCTTTGTCTCTGATATCGTCCCCAGTAAACTATCTCTGGTCATGGATCGAAGTGCTATTCAAGGGGAGTATCAGATCTACATCAACGGTTTCAAATTGCCGAGCAATGCTTTTCGTCCCACCTTCCGATTCGATCACGCCAACGCGACGTGTTCTGTAGGACAACACATAAACAAGGGCAAAAATGTGATCGCCATCCGTGTGGAACTCAACAGCTCGGGCGATGGCCTCGTCGATGCCCTGTATCTCTTTGGGCGTTTTCAGATCAAATCCTGGCGAAACATCTACCCCAGGCTCGCACCCCTTCAAGATAACGGTCCAATTTTTGACCTCAAAGCGCAGGGGCTACCCTTCTATGCTGGCACCGTGTCATACACCCGAGACATCGATTTCAAAACCCTGCCCACGACCGCGCGTTTCAAAATTGACCTCGAACAAAACCTCGCCGACATCGTCGAAATAACCATCAACGGTCAATCTCTGGGTGTGCGCGCCTGGGCACCCTATAGCTGGACTGGCAAAACAACCTATCTCAAACAAGGCAAAAATCGCGTTGTCTTCCGCATCACCAACACACTGGAAAAACTGCTCACCGGCATGGTATATCAACCTCAAACGCACAAAATGGTCCCTGTTGAGATATAAATAAAGCGTTCAGCAGTCAACCCGCCCAACCACCAACCCTCTCTGGATTGCGGCTTTAAGCATGCCGCAATGACGATTGTCTTTCACGTCTCACGTCTTACCGCCTTTTAAAACAGGCACCCTGGGACACTTGCCCAGCAAATATTTCTGTACCAGATACTGATAAATTTGCACAAAATCGCCTCGTCCATTATCCGCATTGTAAAAGTGACATATAGGATTGGGATTCACTTCCAAAACAAAAAATCCATCGGACCCCGCGATCAAATCAACCGCGTAAAAGCCCAAGTCCAACACCCGATTTAACGCCTGTGTCAACGCGCGAAAATCCTCCAATGATCCCTCATCCACAACCGCGACCGCCCTGCCCCCCGCCCGATGCAGGGGATTGATATCCTCTTCCTCAATATCCGAATCATTTTGCTTTTCATAAGCGAGCAACAACTCATCCTCGCTGCCCACAATGCGATACTCAGGCCCCTCAACATAAGCCTGGATCAACAACACATTGTCAAATCGGCTGCTTTCCTCACACAATTCTTGCAAACGCGATTGCAAATCCCCTGCATTCGTCTCCAAATACACACCCTGTGCCATAGACCCGTGATTGCGTTTCAGCACAACCGGAAACGACATGTGTTGCACCACATCGCTCACAATATCTGCGACAGACGCATGCGTCTTATACCGATCAAACCGCCGGTCAGATAGAGGGTTAAACACCGTCATCGTCCTGGGCACGGTGATATTCGCCCGACCAAACAACTCGTATTGATACCCTTTGTCCTCGGCCAATTTTCCAGAAACATAATCGTTAAACGGATGTTTATTTCGCAAAAAATACAGCGGTTTTCCGTCCCTCTCCACCCGAATCACATTGCCATCTGCCGACACCGCCTCATACCCCACGCCCAAATTGCGACACGCGATTTCAAGACACCGCAAACTCTCTAAAATCACATCCTCCCCAAAACTATCCGCCTCCCCGGGCAAATCCAAAACCTCGCGTGCCAACGCAACCAGATGTAGTGACCCGAGTACACACGTAGGTCGTCGGGATGCCTGCATCAAAAAATCCAATCCCCCTGTTTCACACCGCACGCACAGCCCTTTGGGAACCCGCGATCTCAAGCTCGCCACAGAAATAGCTTTGGGATGCGCCGACTGCATCAAAACAACTTCGGCAGCCAGGGGCGAAATTGCCTGCAAAATACCCCGTGCATCGTGCCCTTTATTAACACCCACCACAAATCGCCACTGATCCGACAGAAGTTGCAAATCGCGGACCAATGCGCGAACCGCATCCGGATTGTGGGCGCCATCTAAAATCAAAGGAGGCGCCTTCCGAATCACCTCAAATCGCCCGGGCAAAGAACCATTCAAAATCACATCCCGCACCCGTTCATCCGGCAACACCATCCCGCACCCATCTACAATATGCTGCGCCACGGCCACTGATAGCGCGGCATTCTCTCGAAAAGTAGCCGGTCGATCCGCAATATCGTCCATTTCCGTATCGACCACATGCAACGCCGCACCCCGATGCACACACGCCCTCTTCAACAACTTCAAAACCTCGGCTGCCTGCCCTGACCCCGTAAACAGCGGCCTTCCCGATCGCGCAATATGTACCTTATCCGCCGCAATCTCATGCAGCGTATCGCCCAACACATCCGTGTGATCCAGATGAATAGCCGTCAACACAGCAACTTTTGAATCCCACGCATTGGTCGCGTCAAATTGCCCACCCAGCCCCACTTCAAAAACAGCCCAATCCACATTGACCCGCGCAAAGTGATGCGCCGCCAAAACCGTGAGCGCCTCAAACTTGCTAAACGCCCCCCAGCCTTCGCGCTCAAAATCGCGGCTTTTTTCGTAAAAATGCGCGACGCCTTCGGCCCACACAGCGCGCGCGAGCACCTCGCCATCAACACGTATCCGCTCGCGCACCGTGTGCAAATGCGGCGACGTATAAAGCCCCACGCGAAAATCCGCTGCCCGCAATAACTCAGCCAGCAAAGAACTCACCGTACCCTTGCCATTTGTCCCCCCCACAATAACAGAGTCAAACCGCGCCTGGGGATTATCCATGCGGTGCAACAGCGCGCGCACACGCGGCAAATAATTTTCCAGCCCACCCTCTATCGGCTCACCCGTTTCCCAATCGGGCAACGTATTGAGAAACCGATTGCTCCGAAAATAATTCATTTTTACCTTTCGAATTAATACTATTATTTTCTACCCACCACCTATTCCCACCCAGGAGGAACCGATGGAACGCATTGTCGATCCAAAATACCGCTTCGCTTTCTCCTCCAAAACCGGCCGACCATACTACCGCAAGTGCTATTGGGAAAATCTCTATATCTTCACATACAGCACAGATCGCGTAATCGTCGCAACGCGCGTGGTTCCCTTCACCTCACTGCACGAAGCACTCTACACCGCCTTCAAAGGACAGCGGGGCAACACCCTCACACAGCATCTGTTGCCCGAAGTAATGCAACAACCCTATCTCGATGTATTCAACAACAAATCTCAAGTTCAAATCTTTGCAGACAACATCTCTGCACTTGTACCCCAACAAAACGCAGAACTCCCAGAAGAACTCATAGAAAAAACAGAAGCGGAAATAGAAGAAGCCGCTTCTCGAATCATGATCAGGCAGGGCATAGAAGGCGGGCTTGGCAGCTTTGCCTCGGGCGAAACCAGGCCCTTTCTCGCCCGCGACGAACCCGACGACCCAGCCCGGTCCATCGTGCGCGAAGACGACGAAGACATGGCACTAATCCAGATGAGCGTACAAATCGACGCCGCCATCAAAACACACATACGCGAATCGGACAAAGACTCATTCGACATCGCCGCACGACTCTACACAAACCCCCGTTACCTCGGCTTTGTGCGTCGTCTCATCAACGCCAAAGGCAGTTATACCTCGCCCGTTGTCCGGGACTTTCTCAAATTTTATGCGCGATGCTTCAACATCAAAATCTCCGAACATCTTCGCCAGGGCAAAGACGATCCCGATATCTTGCGCCAACGCATCGAAAGCCTATTGGGCCGCGAAAAAGGCGGACGCTATCACTACCTCAACTATCACGACCTCACCATATTAGGGCGCGTCGTCAAAGGCGAACTCGAACCCGACCCCGACGACCCCGACAAGACCACACACTGCTTCAAACTGTCCAACACCATTGATGCACAAACCCTTTGCCTATCCGAAATTCACGACCCGGTACAGCGTTTCGCAATCCGCAAATTCGTCGAACACACCTTCAATGCCCGTCACAACATCAAAAATATTCAATACATCGACGAAATCTCTCGGCAAAAAATACCCTTTGTCGAGCACCTCCCCGACCCCATCGAACGCGCTGTGCGCTCGGGCATCGAAACACTCGAAACCTATCTCGACCACCTTGAACCCAAAATGCTTCAAATCGCCATTGGTGCCCTGCTCCTATCACTACTCGGCGTGGTGGGCCTCATCCTGGGCGTATTTCTCGGCCTATCATAATAAAAAAACCTTCTGGATCGCGGCTTAACACCATGCCGCGATGACAGTCTTTCTCCCACTTCTTGTATCTTCGTGTCTCTGTGTCTTTGTGTGCTGCTTAACACCATGCCGCGATGACAGTCTTTCTCCCACTTCTTGTATCTTCGTGTCTCTGTGTCTTTGTGTGCTGCTTAACACCATGCCGCGATGACAGTCTTTCTCCCACTTCTTGTATCTTCGTGTCTCTGTGTCTTTGTGTGCTGCTTAACACCATGCCGCGATGACAGTCTTTCTCCCACTTCTTGTATCTTCGTGTCTCTGTGTCTTTGTGTGCTGCTTAACACCATGCCGCGATGACAGTCTTTCTCCCACTTCTTGTATCTTCGTGTCTCTGTGTCTTTGTGTGAGGCCCTCTCACTTCACACTTGCAACAGTCGGACTAAGCCCCTGTTTCAAAAAGCGGACAAAGATATTCACATCGCGCGTCATCCCTCACTTCTTGTATCTTCGTGTCTCTGTGTCTTTGTGTGAGGCCCTCTCACTTCACACTTGCAACAGTCGGACTAAGCCCCTGTTTCAAAAAGCGGACAAAGATATTCACATCGCGCGTCATCCCTGGAAAATGTGCAATCTCTTTTCCATCGGGTGTCATAACCGCGTACAAAGGCAGAGCAACCGTACCAAAATTAGCCTCCTGCAAATCGCGATTGCGCTTGTATTTTTCCCCCCGTCCATCTGTGTACAACTGAACCCGTACAAACTGCTTTAATAGCGCGTGCACCTCCTTTTCGGGAAAAATATTCGCCTCCATCCAGCGGCAATTCGTACACGCATAGCCCGTAAAATCGATAAATACCGGTTTGTTCGTCGCCTTTGCTTCTGCCAAACCCGCTTCATAATCATCGCGCCAGGTCAGCTCGGGTTCACCACTCCTTATCTTGGCAATCTCGCCATAACTCCCATAAGGCGGGAAAAATGCGTCCCATTCGCCCAGGGGAGCACCAAAAAGACCCGTCATCAAATACAGCCCAAAAGCCAAACACCCACTACTCGCCAGCAAACGCAACGGACCAATCGTATCGAGCACAGAATCGTGCGGCAACCGGATCTTTCCCAACAAATAAAAACCACACAGAAAAAAGATCGCGATCCACCCCGCAATAAAGACCTCGCGCGAAATAATACCCCACTGCCACACCAGATCGACATTGCTCAAAAATTTCAACGCAGCGGCCAATTCCAAAAACCCCATCACCACCTTCACGGAATTTAACCAACCACCGCTTTGGGGCAGAGAAGAAAGCGCCTGTGGAAAAAGTGCCAAAAAGAAAAACGGAGAGGCAAAAGCAGCCGAAAATACCAGCATGCCCAAAATGGGCCACGCCCACGTTCCCTGAGCCGTCAGCACCAGCAATGTGCCGACAAAAGGCGCAGTACACGTAAACGACGTAAGAGAAAACGTGAACCCCATAATTAGAATCGCGCCATAACTTCCCCCCTGAACCTGATTCAACTTATTGAGCAAACCGTAAGGCAATCGAATCTCAAACAACCCAAACAATGCCAGCGCAAAAGCCACAAAAATCGCAGTAATCAACAAATTGATCCAGGGATTGGCCGCAAACAGAGCCGCACCAGACGCGCCCAGAGTCGCCGCCAACACCATACCCAGCCCGGTAAACGTAAAAATAATACCCCCGCAATAAGCCAGCGACTTGGTGACAGACTCCCTTCGGCTCTGCGTTTCCTGCTTGGTAAAAAACGACACCGTAATGGGAATCATCGGAAACACACAGGGCGTGAGCAAAGCCAGAAAACCCATCCACAAAGACAGGTACAAAAACGCGCTCAAACCCTCTGTAATCGCACGCTCAACATCGGCTACACTACCCGTGCCATCCAACGGCACCGCGGGCGCTTCAACAGCAGAAAACACATACTCAGCCCGCGCAGGTCCCGCTTCTACCATCACGGGAACCTCAAAAGTGTACGTATTTGGCGGCAAACACTGCGTCGCATTGCAAAGCATATACGTCACTTCCCCCGTCAGCACCCGCTCGCCCGGCATCCCCTCACCCACCTCAGCCCGCACCCCAAACCGCACTTTGGGGTGATAATATTCCACATTCATATCAAAATTTGGATCGTACTCCACAATAGGCTTTGGCTGAATCACCGCCCCCACCTGCCGAAACGCCTCGCCCGATAGCGCAATCTCCGTGGGATAAGGACCACCCGGAGGTGTGGTCGCCGAATAAATATGCCAGTCGTCGGAAAGATCCACATCAATCCAAACCGCAACAGCCTCCCCAACGCGCGCCGCCTTTGGCTCCACCATCACGCCAAACGAAGCCTCATTTTGAGCCAATGCGGCACTGCTCTGAAGCACCATCAAAACACATACCGCGGCAAAAATCCGCATATTAATCTCCTTTCACATTCATCTGTATTCATATCGGGCGAAAAATTTTTCGCCCCTACATATCTGCGTTCATCTGCGTGTATCTGCGGATGCTTTAGGTTTTAAAACGACCTCTTAATAACCAGAAGCGTCACATCATCTGTTTGTGCCGACGACGCGCGAAATTCGATCAGATCATCGATCACCGTATCGATCAAAACATCGGCACTCGCGCCCGCGTGTTTTTTGAGCAAAACTTCCAGGCGCGCCTCCTCGTAAAACTCCCCCGCAGCATTTTGCATATCCGTCACCCCATCGCTGTAGAGCACCAGCATATCGCCAAAATCCAAAAACACACGCGCCTCTTTGGGTTCGGTATCGACCTCGGGCGGCAATGTCATACCCAGAGGTACAGACATCAATTCTATCATCTGCAAATCACCCCCCACAGACACCCGATAGGGATAGGGATGCCCGGAATTGGCCAAAACCATCTCCCCGGTCTCTAAATCCAGCGTCCCCAAACAGCACGTCACAAAACTCGCCTCATCAAATTGCTCTTGCAAAACAATATTCAAATTCCGCAGCACATCTATCGGCGTCTGTGCCGCGCGAACCTCATAGTGCAACATCCCGCTCAATTGCATAGCCCGCACAGCACCCTGCATCGCCTTACCCGACACATCTGCGGCCCCAAACCCCAGTGTTTTCCGATCGTCGTCCAACCAGAAATACGTAAAATAATCACCGCCGACGTGATTGGCCGGCAAACATCTGCCCACCACCTCAAAACCCTTTTCGCGCACGGGGGCTCGGGGCAACAGCCCCATCTGCATATCGTGGGCTTCCTGAAGTTCCGTCTCCAATTCGTCAATCAACTGCGTCTGTGCTATGCGCCAGCGCTTGTGCTTTTGAAACGCATATCCCGTCGTGACCAGCACAATGAGCAGCGAAACACCACTCAACCCCACAAACCAGGGCCGTTGCCACACAGGCGCCAACACCTCAAACACCTGCACAGCAGATGTCTTATCCACATTAAAAGCCAGATCCATAGCGCGCACTTCAAATTTGTGAACACCCGCGTCCAGATCCTCCAACAAAACCCGATTATTGCGCGAAAAACCCGACCACGCCCCCTCACCGAGCCGCCATGAATACTGCAATGACCCATCTGGCGTCTGCTTCCACACATCCTGCCCCGAAAATTCAAACAACGCATTTTGATACGGCGCAATTTGAACTGGCGGAGCCAAAAGAAGTGTTTCGGGCGCATCGCCATCGGGATTATAACAACCCAACCCACCAGACGTCGCAAACCAGAGATTGCCCTTAGCATCCTGTCCCACATCCCAAACCTGTGTACTCGGCAACCCCTCTTGAACCGTATAGCGCACCCATGCAAACCCATCGGTGTGAATCGCGCCATCAATCGGCGAAGCCAGCCACACCGTGCCATCATTCGCCGGAAATATCCGACCGACCCCATTAAACTGCGCCTGATCTGTGCCCGGCACGCGGCGCCACCTCTGCCCATTAAAATGCGCCACACCCTCGAGCGGTGAACTTACCCATATCTGTCCACCAATATCTTCGGCAACCACAGTAATCGGTCCACCGGGTATCCCATCAGCCACCGTGTATTTGCGCCGCTCCCCATCCACCACATGCACCAGACCATCTACCTGCCCCAGCCACAAACTGCCATCGCTCGCCTCGCAAATCGACATGCCGGACCTGTCGGGATTGCTCTCTATCTGCGCCAGACCCTGAGTCTGGGCGGTAGAAAAAGCCGTCCATACCTGTCCATCGAATCGATGAACACCCGAGCGCGCAATTGCCCACACACCGCCATCTTGTGCAGGGCACACATCTCGAAAAGGCAATCCTATGCGCCTATCTGGCCTTATCATCTCCCACAACGCACCATCATAACGCAACAATTGAAACGGCGTTACAGCCCAGAGACCACCTTTTCCATCGACAAACAAATCGACCAACCGCCCGCGCACATCGTCCTCTAACTCGCGTGCTACATGCCAGGAACCCTGTTCAAAATTGTAAAGCGCATCATTGCCTACCCAGAGCTGACCCCTTTCATCGAGCGCGAAAATCGAAGCACCGCGATCATTCATCCCCGGCCAACTCCTATGGTGCAACCATCCCGAAAGACCCAACCGCGCAACCCCACCGCGCGTACCCACCCAAATTGCTCCATCTGCAGCAATACAGATATCGACCACATAGCTATTGGGCAATCCCTCGCGCTCTGTAAAAATTCGCCATTGTCCATTCGCATCTCGAGAAGCGGCACCAGCCGGCGTGCCAATCCAAAGCGTTCCATCTTGTGCAAAGCGAATAACCTGCACCCGATTGGAAGGCAGCCCATCCTCAGTTGTAAATGTTTCCCATTGTCCCGAATGATATCGCTTAAGCCCGCCCTCATCGGTACCGAACCAGAGCGCGCCATCGTCACTCTGCCCCATCGCCAACACCGACACATTCTCCAAACTGTCCATATCTGCTATCGTCGTCCACTCGCCCGTATCCACATCCAATAAACCCATGCCTCGAGCAAACCCGCCAGGTCTTCCACCCCCCTGCCGGACACCCGGCACAGGAGGGCGCCCACCGCGTCCTCTACCATCACCGGAACCGTCCATATCCCTAAAACCACCACCCCTGCCCCGACCACCGGGTTCACCGCGTCCTCTACCACCATCGGAACCGTCCGCCCCCCTAAAACCGCCACGCCTGCCCCGACCACCCGGTTCACCTCGTCCCCCCTGTCCCATTCCAGGACCAAACAAAACATTACCACCTCGCCCCCCATAAGCGACCCAAACTTTTCCATTTGCATCGGCCATCAAACTCTGAACGCCTCGAATTGGCTGACCATTCAGGCTCACCACATAAAGCTGCGCGCCATCAAAGCGCAACAAATAACCTTCATCGGTCACCAGACAGGCGCGACCGCTATCCAGCCCCAAAATTTGGCGCAAGCCCCCTCGCCCTCTCAATTCTGCTGGCGTATCAATACCTCTCCATTCCTCGCCGAAAAAATAAGCCAGCCCTTGTCTCGCTTGACGACCAAAACCCCGTCCCACAGCAGCCCACAATGCCCCATCGGGCGCGGCCACCAGATCCTGAACAGCGTTTCCCGGCAACCCATCTTCGACCCCGTACTTCTTCCATGAACGCCCATCATAGCGCGACACCCCACCCAGCGTGGCAAACCACATCGCCCCATCGGGCGTCTGCACCACAGCCGTCACCACATTGTGCGCCAGCCCATCTTCTTGCCGAAAGGACGTCCACACATGCCTGGCCTCGCCCGCAAAAACCTCGGCATTCAGACAAAGAATGAGCATCCATATAAAAAACAAAAATCTTTGACCCACCATTTACTCTACTCCTTCATAGTTACATCTCGTCGTCTGTATATAATACCAATCATTGCACACCCCACAAAGAATAAACGCCTGTGCCCGCCTTTTGTCCCACTTGATATCCCACATGCAATGTCATATTTTATGCGGGCTGGATCGCGGCTTTAAGCATGCCGCGATGACGTGCGCCTTTCGCGTTTCACCTTCACCGTAAACTTGGACTGCGACCAGTTGCACACCGTTCCACCCTTCACACCTGGATCGCGGCTTTAAGCATGCCGCGATGACGGGCGAGGCATGCCTCGCCCCTACGGTTGTTTCTCACGTCTTTCGTCTCGCGTCTCACCTTCTTTCACTTCACCATAAACTTGGACTACAACTCGTTGCACACCGTTCCACCGTGAGCCTGGACTACGACCAGACAGGCCCATTATATTGTGCCTATGCGCAACATCAATTCTTAATTCTCAATTTTTAATTTTTAATCCTTCACAAGGAGTCTCTCTTGCCTACAGACCGCCCCAACATCCTCTTTATCATGTCCGACGATCACGCCTCGCATGCCATGAGTTGCTACAACAGCCGCATCAACCAGACCCCCAACCTCGACCGCATTGCAAATGAAGGCATGCGCTTTGACAACTGCTTTTGCACCAACTCAATCTGCGCCCCCAGCCGAGCGGTAATCCTCACCGGAACATACAACCACATCAACGGCGTAACCACGCTGGCGACCCATCTCGACGGAAGACAACTCACATTTCCCAAATTATTCCAACAGGCGGGATATCAAACCGCCATGATCGGCAAATGGCATCTCGGTCACGGCGGCATCCACGACCCCACCGGCTTTGACTACTGGAATGTCCTGCCCGGGCAGGGATTATACCACAACCCCGAAATGATAGAAATGGGCGAAACAAAAGTCTATGAAGGCTATGTCACCGACATCATCACAGATTTATCCCTCGACTGGCTCAAAGCGCGGGACACAAACCGCCCCTTCATGCTCATGTACCACCACAAAGCGCCTCATCGCGCCTGGGAACCCGACGAAAAACACGCCCACATGTATGAAAACGAAGACATACCCGAACCCGAAACCTTCTGGGACGACTACAGCAACCGCGCCAGCGCTGCCGAAGCCGCCCAAATGCGCGTTGACCGCGACATGAACAAAAATGACCTCAAGGGATTACCCCCTGAAGGTCTCTCACCTGAAGAAGATAAAAAATGGAAATACCAGCGCTACATCAAAGACTACCTGCGCTGTGTGGCCTCCATCGACGACAATGTCGGGCGCATGCTCGACTATCTCGATGCAGAAGGTCTCACCGACAACACCATCGTCATTTACACATCTGACCAGGGCTTTTTCCTGGGCGATCACGGCTGGTATGACAAGCGTTTTATGTACGAAGAATCCCTGCGCATGCCCTTCATCATCCGCTATCCCAAAGAAATCAAACCCGGCAGTATCAACACCGACATGATCCTCAACACCGACTTTGCCCCCACCTTTCTCGACTACGCGGGCATTGACATCCCCGAAATCTTTCAGGGATCGAGCATTCGCCCCTTGCTCAACGGCGAAACACCTGAAGACTGGCAAACATCGATGTATTATCGCTACTGGATGCACCTTGCACACCACCATGTTTACGCCCATTACGGCGTGCGAACCCACCAGTACAAACTCATCTATTACTATGCCGATGGTCTCAATCAAAAAGGGTCTATCGAAGACACCAAAGAACCCGAATGGGAACTCTTCGACCTCGAAAAAGACCCTTGTGAACTCAACAGCGTGTACAGTGATCCCGAATACGCCGATATCGCGCGCGAACTCAAAGACGAACTCTACCGCCTTCAGGAAAAAGTACAAGACGAGCGGTATGAGAAGGATGTGGATTAAATAAAACCACTGGATCGCGGCTCAACACCATGCCGCGATGACGGGTACTATCACTTCACATTTTTTGTATCTTACTTTTTTTCTGCGGATCACACTTCTACTTCGGCACCTTGAGCACAGCGTAAAAATTGGCATAGTGCCGGCGGGTCTCTCTGCGAATAATCATGCCAACTTCGTCACCGGGTTTCAACTGGGCCAATACATCTTCGTAATCTTCCATCGAACGCATGGACCTGCGATTGATCTGGCGGATCACATCTCCTCGTCGCAAACCCGCCGCTTCAGCCGCGCTTTCTGCTCTCACATCGGTGATGAGCAGGCCCGATTGTGCATCATAACCAAACTGACGGGCAATTGCGGGCGTCATCTCCTGAACATTCAACCCCAGAGCGCGTTGTCGCTCCACCTCTTGCAGGCCGCGAAAGGGATCAAACGCATCTACTGTTACGCGCAGCTTTTTATTTACCCCATCTCGGATCACCTCAATTGTCACCTGTGCGCCCGGAGGGATTCGCGCAATACGCGTGAGAAATTCATCTGCATTGGAAATCTCGCGGTTGTTCAACCCCACAATCACATCGCTGGGCTGTAAACCCGTCTGCTCGGCAAATTTTCCCACTTCCTGAATCAACGCACCCTGGTTGACCTGTAACCCCAGTGCTTCGGAAAGTTTCGGCGTAAGGTCTTGAACCACCACATCCAGATACCCGCGTTTCACCTCTCCAGCCTCGATAATCTGGTCCATAATATTGCGCGCCATATTGATTGGCACAGCCAACCCAATACCCTGACTGCCTCCGCTACGCGACAAAATTGCCGTATTCAGACCCACCAGTTCCCCGCGCAAATTCACCATCGCCCCACCGCTGTTGCCCGGATTAATTGCCGCATCTGTTTGAATAAAATCTTCATAATCCAGAATATCTAAATTGCCCCGCCCTATCGCACTCACAATACCGTATGTCACCGTGTGCCGCAAACCATACGGATTGCCAATCGCCAGCACCCAGGAACCGACCTTCAACTTGTCCGAATCGCCCATCTTTAGCGCAGGCAATTCGCGCCCATCAACCTTTAACACCGCAACATCGCTCTGTGGATCTGTTCCCACCAGCATTGCGTCAAATGTTCTGCCATCGTCGAGTTCTACTTCAATCTCATCGGCACCTGCAATAACGTGATGATTGGTCAAAATATAGCCATCTCGAGAAACAATAACCCCCGAACCCAAACCCTGCTGCCGCGGTTCTCTCCGATACTGCCCACCGCCAAAAAGATAATCGAAAAAGGGATTGCCCGTTGATCTTCGCACCCCAATAACTCTTTTATTTATAATCGCAACCACACCTAAATTGACCTCGGAAGCCACCGCTGCAAAAGCTTCGCTGAACTTTTCCATTTGCGCAATCGTCGCTTGAGATTCAGGATCAATTTTTGCCTCGACCTGCAAAACCATAAATCCCGCAATCAGTATCCATATCCACCTTTTCATACACCGTCTCTCCATTATTTGTGTTAAACCATCCACCACCTGACAAACTACCGCAAGGCGTCAAAAGTTCCTGAATTTATCCAATCTCGTCAATGTATAAAAAAAGGCCGAGATCCACAGAGAATCTCGGCCTTATCTGGCAATACACCTAACACATTTAGAACATCAATAACTGACTCGCATCCTCCCGCAAATAGCGCGGTGCCTGCTTAAATGTAGCCTCGGGGGCAAAACGCGGATATTGCGCCCGCGCACCTGCAAGCAACTTCTCAATGGTTAGAATTTGCCTGCGAGGGAATTGTTCGCGGAAATAATCAGGTGTGTACAAGCCCGCGGATGCGGCCTCTTGATGCATCCGGCGCGTGGGCGACCGTAGCGTGATGAACAGACCAACCTCCGCTTTTTCTCGTTCCATCGCCCCCTTCAAATCGCGTATTTGCGATACATTAACCCTACCGCTCTTGACCTGTACAACAATGCGCTTTGACTTGCCGCTGTCATCATCAAAAAAGTTGATATAACCATCCACGCCCGGGTCCGCACCTTTTCTTTTGTTCTGCGCTGGCCGTGCATCCACCAGGCCTAACGCCCACCACTCGAATTGGTAGCGATCTTGTTGCGCTAAAGCCTCTGCACTTTCCAGGTCTTGCGGCACGCCGACGACATCGTACTCAGAAAGCTGTTCCCCAAAGGTATCATGAAGACGGCTCTTCATCAGCGAGATAGCAAGATGGGTAATGTCAATACCAATCCAGCGGCGATTCAACCGTTCCGCAACGGCAACTGCTGTCCCACAACCGCAGAAAGGGTCCAGCACGACATCGCCCTCATTGCTACTTGCCGATATGATGCGCTCAAGCAGTGCTTCGGGTTTCTGAGTGGGATAGCCGAGGCGTTCTCGGGCTTGTGCACCTATTGGTCGGATATCACTAACTATATCCTGAATTAGAACGCCAGGACTCTCATCCAAATATCTCTTCTGTCGAGGCACAGATCCATGCTCAGGCCAATAGATAAGCCCCGCTTGATCGAGAATGTCCAACTTTTCCTGCGTCGAAAGGATGGATAAATCAATATCGGGAAATGCCGTCCGTAGGGCACCTAGAGGAACCGCCCAGTGTCTGCCAGAATCAGTCGGATTTATACCGCGCCAGGGTCTGCCGGAATCTCCCGACCTGGTTCCTGCGCCTGTCAAGGAAACCCGTTGATAACGTCCCTTCTCATCTTCAAAGCGGTAGTACTGTTCAATATAGGAGACGTCGTAGTCCTGATAGATCCTATTCCATTTATATATGTCGGATTTAGAATAGAACAAAATCGTGTCATGTATAGGCCCCCAACGTTTGGCACCGCCATGTGATCCGGTTCTCTTCCAGATTATCTCATTCTTAAAGTTTTCAGTTCCAAACACGGCATCCATCAGCAATTTCAAATAGTGGCTTGCCGTAGGATCGCAATGCAGATAAATACTGCCTGTCGGCTTCAGGACGCGGTGGAGTTCGGCCATGCGCTGCGCCATCATGGTCAGATACGCCATCATGTCGTTCTGCCCCAGGAACTCGCGCATCGACTGAAGCATCCTACTTAACCTATCCGGACCGTTCTCCACCACATCCCGATAGGCATACTCGGATTCAATACTCCAGTGCCAAGTATCGTCGAAGGCCGTGATTTGCGCTGCGGAATCCTCGCCACTCTTTTCCTGGAACAGCACATTGTAGGTGGCATTAGAATTGAACGGCGGATCCAGATAGATCAAATCAACGCTCTCATCTTCCAAATGATCTCGCATAATATCAAGGTTATCCCCGAAATACAGTCTATTCTTCCAATCATAGTTTGTCATATCTCTCTCGTTTGTTTTCAGGAAATTGTCAAAACAAAAAAGCCGCGCTATAGACGCAGCTTTCATGATATTCTCAAAAATCTTTACAGGCAACTATTTAAGCAGCTGACTTATCCGACGGACGCACCTTTTTCAGCGCGGACATCCAGGTCAGTTCATAGACCACCAGCGCACCGCGCCATACCTCGACATTTTCAAGTCCGCTGTACACCAATCGCGCAGCCTGTTCAATCGTCGCTTCTGCGGCCTTCACCTCGGGCTGATCGGCCACAGCCTTCATGGGAACGGGACCATAAGCGGCGCGAATGCGATTAATCACCTCACAGACTTCCCGACGAAACTGAGGGACGAAACGGGACCGAGAGGTAGCGCGTTGTACCCCGTTTGTTCGTGAACCGACAGCCGACATAGAAAAAATGCGTCTCATGGGAACATCTCCTATCTAAGTTAGGTGAATATACCGACATAAACCGTCATATATAATCACAAAAATATTCCTAAACTCAATTTTTACATAATATTATATACCATTTTCCAATCGCCATAAATATAGTGAACATTTGTATATGCGTCAAGGGTAAAATGTCACAATCTCATAAAAAAAACTTTCGCTCAATGCGCTGCGATATTATCTTTTGCCCTCAATATTAAATACCAATTAAGGGTTGAGAACATTTATCGTGATCTTTATATCCACCATCGTCGGTCCGCTCCAGGTCAATTGCTACATCCTCGCCTGCGAAAAAACGCGCGAAGGCATTGTCATAGATCCCGGCGACGATACCGACACCATACTTCAACTCATCAAAGACCACAATATCAAAGTCGTCGAAATAATTGCCACACACGGACACTTTGACCACATTGGGCGCGTCACATCCCTGAAAGAAAAAACCGGCGCGCCATTCGCCATCCACAAAGCCGATGTATTTATGGTCAAGGCACTTATAGACATTGCCGCACCTCTCGGCCTTCAAACCGATCCACCGCCCGAAATCGACCGTTTTATCGATGAAGGCGACACGGTTGTCTTTGGCCGCGAAACCCTGAACATTCTCCATGTACCGGGTCACGCGCCCGGCAACATCGCGCTCACATGGCCGGGCCACGCCATTGTTGGCGATACTGTTTTCGCCGGCTCTATTGGCCGAACCGATCTCGCGGGCGCAGATCTACAAACGCTAATGGACTCGATCCACACCAAAATCCTCACCCTCCCCGACGACACAGTACTTCACCCCGGGCATGGGCCAGACACAACCATAGACCGCGAAAAACGCATCAACCCATTTCTGGTGTAAAAGCGGTAAGAGGTAAAAGGAGGTAATTTTATGGCCTCAACCACATCATCACTCGTTCGCAGAATGTCCCTGATGGAATTTCTCGCCATAGACGAAGACGAAACCGGTCCAAAATGTGAACTCGAATATGGGGAGTTAATAGAACTTATGCGACCGACATTTGAACACAACGAACTCATTCTCAGCCTATCTGGCATCTTACTACCACATATCCGCACAAACAATCTGGGTCGCCTCAGCCAGGACATCATTGTCGTACTCGACGAAGACCGGGAACTGGCTTATGCACCGGACCTCGTATTCGTCGCCACCGAACACCTGCACCGCATTCGCGAAGGCCGTGTATATGGTGCGCCCGACCTCGTCGTCGAAGTCCTCTCGCCATCTACGGCCAGCCGCGACCACCTCACCAAACTCGATGCCTACCTCAAAGCCGGCGTTCCCCGGTACTGGATAGTAGATACAACAGGACCTGGCATTGAAGAATACAGCGCGACCGACGGCGGTTATCTCCGCACAGCCACTGTCGAATCCAACGACATTTTTCAACCTAACATATTCCCGAACCTGAACATCGAACTGGCAACCCTCATCTCCTAATACGCAGGGATTTTCACTATGAACATCTCCACTACTATCGGCAACATCCTCGAATGTACAACAGACGCCATCGTGCTCAACCTCTTTGAAGGCGTCACAGAACCGGGCGGCGCAACAGGTGCTGCCAACCGCGCGCTGGACGGGCTTATTGCCGACCTCATCGCAGGCGGCGACTTCAGCGGCAAACGCAACCAAACCGCCGTACTCTATCCCCGCCAGGGCGTGGTCGCCTCGCGCCTCATTCTCGTTGGCCTGGGCAAAAGAGAAGACTTCACGCCCAACCAGGTGCGCCTCGCATCCGCATCTGCGACCAGAGAAGCCATCAAACTCGGCGCAAAGACCCTCGCCTCCATCGTCCACGGCGGCGGCATAGGCGGCCTCGACGTTTCAGACGCTGCACAGGCCACCGTTGAAGGTGCCATTCTCGGCAATTACAAATTCACCAACTACAAAACAAACAATGACAATCCCAAACGTCTCCACGCCTTTACCCTCGTCGAATTTGACACAACCAAACAAACCGATGTCGAAAAAGGCGCGAATACCGGGCAAATCATCGCCGAAAGCGTGTGTTTTGCCCGCGACCTGAGCAACACCCCCGGCAATGACTTACCCCCGGCAACACTGGCCGACCGCGCTTCAGAAATGGCCCGTGAAACAGGTCTCTCCTGTGAAATTTTTGACGAACAGCGCATCTCAAACGAAGGCATGGGCGCCCTCAGTGCCGTGGGACAGGGAAGTGCTCGGCCGCCTCGTTTTGTCATCATAGAACACGCGGGACCCGATCCCGATGCCGCGCCCATCATCTTCATCGGCAAAGGCATAACCTTTGACACGGGCGGCATATCCCTCAAAGGTGGCGACGGCATGTGGAACATGAAATTTGACATGAGTGGATCCGCAGCCGTCATCGGCGCAATGCGAGCCGTGGCAAAACTCGACCTGCCCCACCGCGTCATGGGTCTGATTGCCGCCGCAGAAAACATGCCCGATGGTCGCGCATATCGCCCGGGCGACATCTTGCATCCTCTCGGTACCAAAACCGTTGAAATCCACAGCACAGATGCCGAAGGCCGCCTCGCCCTCATTGACGCCATCGCATACAGCGCGCGCTACGCGCCCAAAGCAGCCATTGACCTTGCCACGCTAACCGGTGCCTGCGTCACCGCACTCGGCAACGAAGCCAGTGGCTTGATGGGCAACGACAATGACCTCATCGCTCAAATCCACGAAGCGGGCAATCGCACCGGTGAAATTGCCTGGCATCTTCCCATTCTGGATGACCACAGAAACCGCATCAAAAGCAATGTGGCCGACCTCAAAAACTCAGGTGGTCGGCCCGCAGGCGCACTCACCGCTGCCGCATTCCTCGAAGCTTATGTCCAGAACTTTCCCTGGGCACACCTCGACATCGCCGGCACCGCATCGACGAGTTCCACCAAACCCGACACCCCCATCGGAGCCACGGGCGTTGGCGTGCGTTTATTGATCGATTTCCTGCGCCATCAGCCGGTTTAATAAAAAAAGCCGGGGTATAAACCCCGGCCTGAATATAAACTTCTGACTCATTCAGCTATCTTTCACCCAAAGAGAACATCAGCCCTGCGTGAATGCCAAAATTATTTGTTGATCCGGACGCAAAAGCGCGAAACCAGCGACCCTGCACAAATGCGCCTATGCCCTCGGAAACATCAAATCGCATACCACCTGCTACGGCAATCAACGCCTCGGTTGACGTTCCCGTTACAAATTCTCCGGTCACTGGATCTATTGACGGTTGCATTATAAATTCTCCAGTCACTGGATCTACTGCATTAATCAGTGTTCCGTCATCCAGTAATAGAACCGCTGGAATAAACACTGGAAATCCCCGTGCGTGCAACACCCCGCCGGCAACCCCAAAAAACACCGTGCCATAGCGATCGGACAAAGGGGCTTTGTAAATCAAACTGACACCCGCTGGAATTTCTGAAATACCGCTCTTCCGATAATATTCAACAAAAGGCGCCAAATATGTCGGATACAGATCTCCAATAGGAACTTCTACGGACAGGTGCCCGCCTCCGCGCGTGGGATCCAAAAGAGCACCCCCTCCTATCTTGACATCCAGCTGTGCGTCTGCCCGACCAAACACCGCGACCATTGATAAACAAAACACCACAACTATTGACTTCATACACACCCCCTGATAATGATAAGGAACACACATGCCAACCGACCTCATTCTAATCTGCCACGGACGGGCCAGGACGCGCGACGGCGAAAACCACTACGGCTGGTGGGCCGACATGCCCCTCTCACATCGGGGCAAACAGCAAGCCATGCTCATTGGCGAACGCCTCAGAAAAGACTTTGACATTCACAGCCTCTACACAAGCCCCCAAAAATGCGCCCGCCAAACAGCCAAATGGATAGGCGATGTGCTCCATATCGTACCCGAAATAGAAGATGACCTGCGCGAACTCGAAAGCGGCGACCTCGCCACACTCTCCAACGAAGAAGTCCAAAAATATTATCCCGGCTTTTTTGGCGGACAATCCCTCGAAGAGGCGCGCGTTCCAGGCAGCGAAACCTATGCCGACCTGCACACCCGCGTTGCCAACGCCGTGAGCCAACTCGTCAACAAATCGCCCGATCAGCAAATTGCGTGCATCACACACGTCCGACCTATTGTCGCCTGCCTACAGGCGATCATGGGATACACGCCCGAAGACGAACACAAACCCCAGTTCTCGTGCCACACAGCCGCCATCCATCACCTTCAACTCAACCCTGGAGGCGAACCCACCTTCATATCCCTCAACGATATTGCCCACCTCGCAGACCTCCCCAGATAATTCACACGTCATCCACCAGAGGCCCCCGCGTTTCCATAGCCATAGAAATCCGCTCGCTGCGCGTACCATCACCGTTGCAGTGGTAAAAACGCACCGCACCGTGAAACCCATCCTTGTAATGAACAAAATCGAGTTCTGCATCTGCGACTTGCCCGGGTACAAAGGGCTTGCGAAAATAGATCACAATTTCGTGAAACCGCAAACGTCCGACATCGCCTCCCACTTTGTGATATTGAAGTGACAGGAGATCGAGTGCCCGGTCCATGTATTTAACCGTGTTGATATGCCGATACTGATCCGACTGATCCATGTGAAAAACAACCGGCTGTGTATCATAGGTCAGCATATCACCACTGCCCTCGCAGCGATAGGATTCGATATCTCGGCTGAGCAAATCATCTTCCCCCAGTTCGTGCTCCTTTAAAAATTTAAGCCCCTCCGGCACATCGGAAGGCATGCGTTCATCAGGAGGTGCAAGCGGCCGCGTGAGCGCCAGCCAAAACTCCGACCGACCAACCAGATTATCCGCCTTAAAAAGCTGGCAGGTCAGAACGAGATGACCGCGTTTGAGACTTCCGTCATCATCGCGCGTTGTTACCAGACGAACCTGAGATTCCTGTCGCAGCGTTGTCTGAAGAGAGCAGGGATGCCCGAAAGTTTCAAATTTCAAAATATGATTGATCGGCGCAACACCATCGCCGCTATTGACATTGGATCTCCAGTAGGGTCGCAGCATGTGAAGACCCGACCTCAACGTGAGGCTCAAACTGGATGCGACCAACTCGGCATTCATATTGAGCATGCGCCAGTCAATGTCATATTCAGTTGTACCTGTGAGAATATCGACAACCTGTTTTCCCATAAAAAATCCAAAATACAGCAAGCAACCACCGATAAACACCGATTAACACGGATGGTTGCGATGTTGCCCATTTAAAAACCTTTTATCTGTGTCCATCTGCGTTCATCTGCGGATACGTAAGCCCCAGCATCTCCCGGGCATCATCTGGCGTGGCAATCTCGCCCTGAAGCTTCTCCACAATGCTCGCCGCGTGATCGACCATCTGTGCATTGCTCTTGAGCAAAACACCTCTTCGCAGATAAATATTATCTTCAAAACCCACCCGTATATGCCCCCCCATGAGAAAAGCCATTGTAATCATCGGCAACTGTCCTTTTCCCACGCCCAGAGCGGACCAGAGTACATCGGGCGGCAAGAGACTTTTCATAAAAATCAGGTTTTCAGGTGTGGCTTCAATACCCCATCCGGGACCCATACACAACTGGATAAACGGGGGATCTTCGAACAACCCCTCCTCAATCATATACCGCGCCTGGCGGATATGACCCGCATCAAAAACTTCGATCTCCGGCTTAACGCGATGCTCGCGCATGCGCTTTGCCGCGGCAACACCCCAATCGGGAGGATTCATAAACACCCGAGTGCCAAAATTCAACGAACCGATATCCAGAGAGCAAATCTCGGGCTTCAGCGTAACCGGCTCAAGCCGTTCTTCAATAATATTCTCCCCTTTAATATTTCCCCCACTCGTCGTCAGATTAATGGCAATATCGCAAGCTTGCCGAATCCGGTCCACGACCTCTTTGAAAAGCTCGATCCGCGAACACACAATACCCGTCTCGGGATCGCGCACATGGATATGCGTAATCGCCGCACCCGCCTTATGGCACTCGATTGCCGCGTCTGCAATCTCCTTTGGCGTATAAGGCACAGCCGGATTCATATCCTTCGTCGGACCCGATCCCACAACCGCCACTGAAATAATTGTCTTATCCATTTTTGTTCCTCTTGTCCTCTAAAATTAAAACGGCACCAACCAATCCTCTTCAATCCCCAGATCAAAACCCGGACCACTCGGCGCAAACTCCAGATAGCTATTGCGCGGCACGCGCGCGCCGGGTTGCGCCACTTCTTCAAGCGGCACGCCCGGATCAGAACCGATAAAATACTCGCACCAGGGCGTATTGGGCATTGCCCAGCTCAAATGCTGACCGTACGCATCGCGTCCGCCGCCGTGCAGACAAACCTCCAGACCAGCCGCAGCAGCCATATTACAAATTTTGACACAAGCAGTCAAACCGCCCACCCACTGAATATCGGGTTGGAGAATATCGAGACACCGATTTTCGATCATCAACTGGTAGGGATACGGCGTGTAAAAATGCTCGCCACTGGCAAGTGTCAACCACGGCAGGCGTTTCTTGAGTTCAATATGTCCCCCCACATCTTCGGGGATCAAACACTCTTCCATCCAGCGCAAATTATAAGGACGCAGTCGATTGGCCAAACGCGTGGTATATTCCACGTCAAGAGCCATATAACAATCGAGCATGAGATCGCAATCATCGCCGATCAACTCGCGGACCTCGGCTATTCGCCTCTCATTTTCTCCCAATCCCCACAAGCCATCAACCGGACCGTATTGACAGGGCAACTTAAACGCCCGAAATCCCAATTCCTTATACCAATCCACATCGTCACCCGTCGCATACACAAACAAACGATCGCGCGCCGGACCGCCCAGAAGCTCATAAACGGGCTTGCCCTGCAATTTGCCGGCCAGATCCCACAGCGCCAGATCCACGGCACTAATCGCCAACGAGGCAATCCCCACAGTCCCAAAAGATTTGGACACGCGAAACATCATATCCCACAGCTTTTCAATCGCCAGACAACTCTCCCCTTCCAATATATGCGCGAACGCATCTTCCACCACCATAGCAACCGGGCGTCCCGCCGACGTGCCGAGGCCCCATGTCCCATCTTCAGCAGTCACCTTAACTGAGAACCTGGGCCATTGTCTGGCACCGTAAAGCTGCCGCCGCGCCTTAAACCGCGGGAACTTAGACATTGGATTTGCCACCTCTATCTGCGTGGGCCACGCCTTTCTATACCCCTTTGTCCTCGGCGCTGCACCTGCGGAAGCAGCGAGCGTCGTACCGGAACCCGTTGAGACCTGGCTTGCATCTGGCCGTTCAATGCGAACGACTTCGACGGATTTGATTTTCATGTGCTTTCCTTTTTCTCGTATTGGAATGATCCTCAGAAACAAAAAGTGTAGCAACAACGCGATATTGTCAATCGGATTCAAAAGTAGCCCGGTTGCCAAGAAATGAGGAACTCCAATCCAGAGCGAAGCGTCTTTAAATTTGAAACTCGAGAGATACAGACACTGTCTGCTTAAGACGCCGCGGCTTATAATACTTCCCATCAATCAACGAGGAGGACAAATCCTCTCCGGCCCCTTATTCATGAGCTAAATGGAAGGCCTTCCATAAGCGGGCCGAAATAGCACAGTGCTACAAGAGACTCTTGATTTGAGCGACGCTGGCATCCTCGCGTTCGCTCGTAGCCTTAAAAAGGAGGCTCGACATGTTCGCACCCTTTCAGTATGTATTCGCGTCTTGCAGACGCATCGGTATGTATCCCCATTTGTACTCACGGATATTCGACACGCCCAGAATCGGCGATCTCATCCGTATGTTGACGAAGCGAATGCGCTGGTCGCTGATTCTACCCGTGATGCTGGTCATCAATGTGGGTTTTACAGGGACAGCGCAGGCAAGTAACCAACCAGCAACCGGCGCGCCCTTCGTTATCGGCTCGGCATACGTGGGGCAGACCCTGGCGGCAAGCACCATTGACATCGCCGATGACAACGGCTTGAACAATGTGACCTATCAATACCAGTGGCTCCGCAGGTCGAGCGCCATCTCGGGCGCGACGCAATCGACCTACATGGTCACCGCCGCCGATTTGAGCAGCAGGCTGGAGGTGCGGGTGGACTTTACCGACGACGCGGGCTATGCCGAGAGCCTGACGAGCACCTTCACCAGAGCAGTGACCGAGCCGGATCCGGCCCTGCCTGAGGTGAGTCTGGTGACCGTCTCGCCAACATCGGTGCAGGCGGGCGAGGTGCTGACGATCACCGTGCGTATCAACCCACCGATCCCGGCCGGTGCCCCCAACATCACGGGTGGGGTTATGGTCTGGGATACGGGGAACTGCGATGGCGTACAGCGCCATGCCTTCGTCTTCCGACCAGGCCAAACCGAGGCGGAGGCTGCCCATTATTGGGTGCCGTGCGGTTGGCACACGACGGATCGCACAATCCATGTGTGGGTCAACCCCGCCTTTGATGATTTCTTCCGCATCGGCCAGCCATTGGAACTGACGGCTTCCGTGCAAGACCCGGGTGTCACATCCAGGCTGGCAACCCCCGGGTCGCCAGCCGCCAGTTACCTGGAGGCCAATTATCCCAATCCCTTTAACGGCAGTACCTGGATTCCCTATCACCTCGACACCGGTGGCCCGGTGCGGCTGGAGATTTACAACATCCTCGGCCAGCGTGTAAGGACACTGGTCAACACGGCGCAGACCGCTGGTGCTTACCAGATCCGCTGGGACAGCCGCAACCAGAATGGCACCGCGGTGGCGACGGGGACTTACATTGCCCGCTTACAGCACCCGAGTGGGACACAGATACGACGGCTGCTCTACCTCAAATAGACCACTTCACGACAAACTGTGAATGTAAAAAAGCGTACATGTTAATTAACACGTACGCTTTTGTTTTAGTGCGAGATTGTCCAGTATTTCAAAACATCAAGGTAGATCAGGGTTTACCTCTGTGGACCTGATGGTATCTTTCAAACGTGTGATGCTACGAGAACCGCCAATGAAAACCGTCGTCATGATCCCGCTCCACGGGTTATGCAAATGCAGCGACTGCTACGGTGCGTTTAGTCGCAATGCCTTCTCGCTCGCGCTTAATGCGATCAACTTCATGCAGGGTTTGTGCTGTCAAATAGCTTTCGCCACAATGGGGACAACTCATCACCGGCACGCCTTCGATGACAAGAAGAGATGCGCCTTTTCCATAACTCCGTGAAACATAACGCTGACGCACCCCTGCTTTTCCACATATGAGGTTAATCTGATTCAAGTCGAGGAGATCAATAAACATGACTACTAAAGAACAATATGGAACTTCTGAACTGGAAAGAGACTTTGGAAGTCTCACATTTGGAAATGCCCTATCCAACTATCGAATAGGAGAAGAAAAAACCCAGAGAGCGTTTGCTGTTTTTTTGGGGATCTCACCCCAGAGTCTTTGTGATATAGAAAAAGAAAGAAGAATCCCAAGCCCCAGCAGGGCAGCCAAAATTGCCAGACAACTCGACGAGCCAGAGAGTTTCTGGGTTCAGCTTGCACTACAAGACATGCTTCGAAAAGAAAAGTTAAACGACAAACCTGAGAAAGGAGCCTCAAATGGCCGAGCATGCTTCGGTTGAGGAAATGGTCAAAGCATTATCCAGTGAATCTTTTGCAGCAGAGTTTGCTGAGCAGAATGCAAAAACTCAGCTATCTCAATCTTTGTCCGCTGCAAGAGTTGCATCCGGGATAACTGAGCGCGAGATTGCCGACCGTCTCGGATGGGCCGAAGATGATGTGGTGAGATTTGAGTACCAGGAAACAGATAAAATCAGTCTTGGAGATTTGGCTTGTTATTTAGGTGCTCTTGGGATTAAAGTACATTTGTCCTTCCGCCCCTCTGAGCAGAAGGCTCCTTTTTTGCCTCCCGTAAATACCTTTCCCGAGCATGATATCGCAGTCCAAACATCCTGAAAAATTGAACCTTGTTGTTTCCATTGATCAATGCGTACGTCGGGAAAAGGATTTCCCTCCTACCTGACTGGATTGCTGGCGTTAATGACAACCAAAACCACTGGATCGCGGCTAAAAGCCTGCCGCGATGACACACGGGACGGCACGAGGACCGTCCCCTACAACATCATGCCGCGATGACGGCGTTGTTGACGATGCTGATTGATGCCTATAACACCTCTACCATCCCGGCCCCACATCTGCCGCGGTTAAGGGACCGCCGTCCTCCATTTTCGTTGGGAACTCAACGCAACCAATCGTCTTTCGCTCGCCCCGGGAATGCCCCAGAACATCTGTCGTTATATCCGGATAATCCCCTTCGGCATTGCCAATCAAACCACTGGATTCTGCTGGCGCAACAACCCCATTGGGCAGATAATCCATATCCACCTTCCCAATTTTTATACCATCCCGATCGGGCATACCCAAATCCCCATCCGTCACATTCCCCTCCCACCTCCAATCCACCGGCTCATCATCCTGCACCAGCCGCACAGTCTTGAGATCCGAGGTCTCCTCTCCACCGGGCCTCCCCAACACAAAAGCGTTATTCGCAATCACACAATCCTTAGGCGCTGTACCATTGGGATACCTGCTGTGATTTAGCCCCACATCCATCGCCGGGCTACACCCCACAAACGTATTAAACGCAATCAGCGCGCGCTCCACCCGCACATAGAGATCATCCGATGCCCCATCCATCATACCCACGCCAAACGCATTGAGCGAGTGGAACAAATTATTCACAACAACCTGATCCGTCCCCTGCAAGCGCACACCGCCTGCCCGGCGTTCGCCCTCGCCAAAAAAGAAATTCTCAGACACCACATTGCCATCCCCATGCCGAAGCACCAGCGCGCCGCGGCAATCGCGAAATGTATTTCTGCGGAGAACATTGCCATTGGACTTCACAGAAATGATCTCCGCCTCCCCATTACAACGCTCAAAAAGGTTGTACTCAATCACCGTCTCACAATCGCCCGGCTCCGGATCGTAAGGATTCCCCTCCGTAATAAGCTGAAGCGTCTCGTATCCATTGCTCTCCTTGCCATCCGGAACATCCACAAAATAATTGTGATGAATATGATGCCTCTCGCCCTGATTCCGCACATAAATCTGCATCAACTGACAGCCGCGCGTCTCCTCGAGATTATTGGTCTTATTCTCAAACCGGCAGCGATCAATCTCAACCTCCCGGCTCTCTGCCCTCACCCGTATCCACTTGCCAGCCTGCACATCCGTCATCACACAGCGACTTATGCGACAACCCCTCCCCCGAATCTCCACACTCCCCTTCTCCACAAAATGCAGCCCCACAAAACTGATATAATCTCCCACCACCAATAACGGTGCCTTTACAACCGCCCTCCCCATATTCTCAGCCCGAATAACAACCGGCTGATCTGCTGTTCCCCTCACCGCGAGCCTGCACCTCTCACCATCATACTCGCCATCGGCCAGCGTAATAACATCACCCGGCTGTGCCTCAGCCACACGATCTTCGAGTTCAGATAGAGTCATCTTATTTTGCCTTTAACACACGATTAAAAAAAGCTTCACGGGCGGGTTCGGTAAACGCGATATTGCGCTGAAAAGAACCGTGCCCACTGTCGTCGCCCAGGAGAATATAACTGACATTTTTGGCACCGGCTTCTCGCAGCGCGCTGACCAACTTATCCGAATGATAGACGCCAACCGTGCGATCAGACATTGAATGAACGAGCAAAATAGGCGGTGCATCGGCCGAGGCATAAGTCACGGGAGAAACCCTGGCGCGAACCTCTTCGGATTCCAGTCTAAGCTCATTTTTGCGAGGAGGACGTGTTCGCTGCTGATTGCGTTGGCGGTCACTCATAGCAGACAGAAAGTCGGCAGGTGTAGCACTCGCCACAACAGCCTGAACCATACTGGAATACTCCTGATAGGGACCATCGCCCTCAAGCCCGGCTGAAGGCGGACAAACACCGAGCATAACAGCCAAATGCGCGCCAGCGGAATTTCCACTCGCGCCAATCCGTTCCGGATCAATATTGTACTCCTCGGCATGGGCGCGCAACCAGCGCACCGCATTCTTCACATCCTCAACACACGCGGTAATAGGTGCTTCATCGAGCATCCGATAGTTGACCGTCACACAAACATAGCCCTTATCTGCATAACTGATAGTAGGACGAAGAAAACCTCCCCGGCGTTTATCCCCATTCCGCCACCCACCGCCATGGATAAACACAAGAGCTGGACGAAGAGACTCCCCGCGCTCTGTGGGCATAGCGAGATCGAGCTTCCATGCCTCGTTGCCCTCGCGATACGCAATATCGGGGATAAATGTCACACCTTCGGGTAATTGTTCCATAATTTGCTCCACGGTGATTGTGCGTTGCCGGCCCTGGTTTTGTTGTTGTGGTTGCTGTGGTTGCTGAGCACCAACCGATTGGAACAACAGAACAACGAACAGAAAATAGATAAATTTGGACATAGAACCCTCCTTTTTTGAGCCTTGTGGCTTTGAACAAAATAATTGCTGGAACTCAATTCCTTAAACAATTAGCAATGACGGGCGAAAAATTTTTCGCCCCTACACATCTGCGTTCATCTGCGTTCATCTGCGGATCCCACTTCTTCGCGTATCTGCGCGAGCGCACGCTGCACCCGTGTAAAATTCGGCCGTAGAGCAAGCGCCTTCTCCAAATAGGGAACAGCCTCTCGCAACCTCCCGGCCTGTGCCAGCGCCATACCCAGATCCGCATACGTATCGGGCCTATCTGGATGCAACCGAATCGCCTCCTTGTAGTGCTGAATAGCTTCCTCAAAGCGTCCCAGCCTGTGAAGCGCCATAGCAATACCATTTTGCGACAGCGCATTATCCGGATGATGGCGAATCGCATCCTCGTAATAGCGAACCGCATCTTCGAGCCGTCCCGCGCGATGAAACGCCACAGCCCGTCCATTCAGCGCGCGTGCATCTGTGGGATCGAGTTGCAAAACCCGTGCATAGTGTCCTTCTGCATCCTGCAAGCGCCCCAGTTGCATCATCGCATCGGCAAACATGCGATGGGCATCCAGATACTCGGGAAGTCGGCGAATCGCCTCGGCACAAAGCGTTGCAATACGTCTGTGTTCTCGCGCAGGAACCAGATCCGACGCCTCGCGAACAAAAACGCGCGCGGCAATCTCCCTCAAATTTTTATTTTGAACATCTGCAATACGCGCATCCACCTCGCCCGGTATCAGCGTATCAATAGAATCCCGATATTTATACAACATCTCCGCAAACACACGCTCATCGCTCCCCTCATTCTGAACCGTCTCATAGTCCAGAATCGGCCGGTCATCCCAATACACATCCGCCTCAACCGTCGCAGAAGCCAGACCCTCCGCCCCCATCAAATAACCACCCCAAAAAACATGCGGCTGATTGAGAGAATAATCCACCCCACCCCAATGACTATATTGGAGATCCGCATGAACCTCCTCATCCATCCCCAACAATTTCCCCTCAGCAATATTAAAAGCATCATCCGCCGCACCAATAAGCAAAAGCTCAGACGTATTATACCACAAAACACTCTGCGGAAAAACCGTCAAAAAACTGCGCACAACACCGCGGAACTGGTCCTCCGTCAGAAAGCGCAGCGGCACAAACTGCACCAGAAACCCGCCTGACGTCAGGCGTTCTCGGGCGCGCGCATAGAAATCAACCGTATAAAAAAACGCCACACCCGGACGAGAAACCTCGCCAAGCTCAAGCGAAATAATATCATACGTCGCCGCAGTATGGCGCAGAAAATTGCGCCCATCTTCAGCGATAATCTCCACGCGCGGATCGCCCATCCACTCCGTCTCAAAATACTCCTCAATAAAAGGAAAAAGCGCAGGCTCGATATCCACACACGCCAGATAATCGATGGGATACATCAAAAAACGACTAACCGTCTGCCCCGTACCAGCCCCTACAACAACGACCCGTTTGGGATTCGGATGCAAAAGCATCGGCACATGTGCGGCCATAATCTGGTGGTTCTTTTTGTTCCCGCCCTGCCACCAGCGATCGATCTCCAACTCCAGATCATCCTCCCGCCGGACAACCGCCATATTCGCGCCATAACCCTCTCGGAACGCCACGAGATCCCGCCCCTCACCAATAAAATCCGCAGGCACCCGCGTCTGGGAATAATACGGAATCCCCAGATAGACCAGAACCGCGACCAACGCAGCCGCATATTTGAACACGCGATATCTTCCATCCAGCAAAAACCATGCAGAAATACCGATAGCGAGATTCGCGCCCGTAATAAAAAACAGACTCTTCTCAAGACCAAAAAAGGGAATCCCCACAAAACCAATCAGCAGAGACCCCAGAATACCCCCAAGCGTATTCACCGCAATCAGATTGCCAGCCATCCCAGACGTATATTCAGCATTGCGAATTACCAGACGAATCGCAAGCGGAAAAGCCGCGCCACTCAACACAGCAGGGGGCAAAAGCACCGCAAAATAGATATACAAATCATTGCCCAATCCTCGCCATGCCCCGGGCGAAAGCATCAAAAGCGCCAGCACAACAAGACCCGTCGCAACCTGAAACGCACCAAAATAATACGCCCGCCTGTCTGTCCTATCAGAAAACTGAGCAGCCAAAACACTCCCCAAAACCAGCCCAACCAACACAACACTCAACGCCAGCGTATAAGTATAAACCGTATTATTAATAAGAAGCCCCAGATACCGCACCCACAGCACCTCGGCACCCAGAGCCACAAATCCAACAGCAAAAAACAGAACAAATACAACCCTACTCCGAGGAAGCCTGCCACCCACACCGCGGGACGCCACCGAATCGGGAAACACATCCTCCCGGGCAATAGACAGCGCGCGAACAACAAGACCACTCAGAATATTACACACAACACCGATATAAATCGCACCGCGAAGACCCAGATCCGGCAAAAAAACAAAACCCGCAGCCGCGCACCCCAACGCAGCCCCCAGGGTATTGACACCGTAGAGAAGACCAACAGCGCGCGCAATCGTGCCGCTATTGCGCGAATACTGACGACAAAAAAGAGGAAGCGTACCACCCATCAGAACAGTGGGCGGCAGGACGACGAGCGCAACGAGAAGAAGGCGGGTAGTGAACCGCAGGAAGGGATCATCGCTCAAAATTCTATACGCGATGCCATAGAGAAAATCTGCAAAATCAAAAACAAAAGGACTGATCAGAGCCAGAAAACCCAGACCAATTTCAATATATGCAAAGAGAATAAGCGGTCGGGAAGTTCGCTGACCGATACGCCCAAAAAGATAAGCACCAATAGCCAGACCCAGAAAAAAAACAGCCAGAACCGCGCTCACCGCAAAAGTCGTTGACCCAAACAAAAGCGCGGCCTGCCGTATCCAGGCAACTTCGTAAACCAGCCCGGCAAACCCCGACAAAAAAAAACATATCAACGCGATGATATGCTGCGTGATTGGGAAGGATTTTCTGGAAAGATTACTCACATGAGATCATACTTTCAATTCACGACGTTTCTGTAAAACTTCTTCCAATTGAGAAGCAAGGCTGTATTTTCCAACAGATTTTAATTGCTCGGGTAGTTCAGGACGAGATGCGGGATAAATACCTGACCTGATTAAACATGCACGCGCCATTTGTGTCAACATCGCGATAAATTTTTCCTCCGCTGCATCCTCGTCACCAATCACTTTAATATCCTCAAAAAGCTGCTTCGCTCTTTCGGCGCGTTTATCCGCTATTCTTGCAGAGGGCAAGGGAAGATGATCTTTCCATTTGTCACACAGGATTGTCCAATACGTATCTTTCTCGTAAAGAACCTTTCCAAAACGAATTGTCCAACCCAGAATTTCGTGCCCCTCTTGAATAAGAGATTCTATATCTTCTCGACAATATGACCTGATATCAACATCAAGAGGTGGGTTTGCAAAACCTGGCCTGTCATTCTCATAAATAATCAGCAAATCAACATCCAGACTGTATTTGGCATTTGGGCGAATAACAGAACCAAAAATCACAATTGCCCAGATATCGGGTTGCCTGCACAACCTTTGCACAAAATTTTCGACCCATTCTTTCGCATGGGTACTGGGCCATTTATCAATCGTTTTGAGAAAGTGCAATGAATCAATATTCTTCTGACGATTGTTCGTCATATCAGTAGGATCATCCCATGCGGCGAGGACGCGTTTTAGATGTTGCTTTGCGTAAGACAGGGATTTTGCAACTTCGGTATTCAATATAATTTCACTCAAATTGTTCTGATAAATATGATTCTTCTCGTGATAAAAAAATAGAAAGTTGAACGCACCAAAACTACCCATTTACCACTATTTTGGCAACTCCTGAAATATAATTCATCTGAGCAAAGAATAAAATTAAAAATGGGCGGTATATACTCCCAAAGAGAATATATCGCCCATATCAGAAGAAACAAGCTCTGTTTTTATATGATGCCACTTATTTACCAAAAGCATTGCCAAAAATCAGAAAATCACTAATCCCAATGGTGCCATCCCCATCCAGATCGAACCGCGCATCATATCCCGCATCGCCACGACTTAATCCGAACTGGGTTGCAAACAGCAGAAAATCGCTAATACCAACAGTCCCATCGCCATCAAAATCGGCCGTTGGTGACTTGTCAAACAAGACCTCAACACCCCTCTCTTGCGAGCGACATATTGACCATCGTGCTCATCTTCTGATTCGAATGGCAAACAGACATGCACATTATCTGCTCCAGATGCAGCATAGCCCACAGACGAAAGACACACCAACGCGAAAAAACACGCGCTCAATCTGAGCAACGAACAAAATTGAAAAATTGATCTTTTCATCTTATCTCTCTCCTGGTCCTTGATGGAGTATGCCTTGCTCTCCCACCGCGGGCTTCGACGCGCCAAAGCGCACATCAACCCCTCTGCTCTGAAGGGCTGGAATGTGTGTGTTGATTGACGTGGCACTCAACGGATTCCTACTCACATCAACCACATCTCCACTGCTCAATCCCGTGTTTGAAATTAGTGGCGAGAGATCCGAAATGCTGTTGCTGCTAATATACAGGTGTGTTAGACTTGTCAAACCGGATAGTGCTGACACATCTGAGATGCTGTTGCTCCAAAGCCACAGCTTTTCCAGATTAGTTAAGCCAGATAATCCAGACACATCTGAGATGCTGTTGTTAAAAATCAACAGCACTTGCAGATTGGTCAAACCAGATAATCCAGACACATCTGAGACGCTGTTGTCGAAAAGCATCAGATCTCTCAGATTGGTCAAACCGGATAGCGCTGACACATCCTCGATACTATTGTTGTCAAGATGCAACTCTGTCAGACTGGTCAAACTGGATAGGGGTGAAAGGTCCGAGATTGTGTTGTTGTTGACCACACTCCCATTCACTGACGCAAAACCAAGATTCAGCACTTGCAGATTGGTCAAGCTGGATAACGCAGACACATCCGAAATATTGTTGTTGTTAAGATACAACTCTGTCAGACGAGTCAAGCCGGATAGACCAGATACATCCGAAATGCTGTTGCTTAAAAGACTCAGCACTTGCAGACTGGTCAAGCCGGATAGACCAGATACATCCGAGATGGCATTGTCGCCAAGCTTCAGCACTTGCAGATTGGTCAAGCCGGATAACGCAGACACATCTGAGATACTGTTGCCGGAAAGATACAGATATCTCAGCTCTGTCAGAGTAGCATTGGGGGCGGGTGCAGTACCACCATCGGAGCCGGGTGTAGTAACCTGGGGGGCGGATGTTAGCACAGATACATCTGAGATGCTGTTGCGGGAAAGATACAACTCGGTCAGGCTGGTCAAACCGGACAGCGCTGACACATTCGAAATGCTGTTGCCGGAAAGATACAACTCGGTCAGGCTGGTCAAACCGGACAGCGCTGACACATCTGAAATACTGTTGTTGTCAAGATGCAACTTTGTCAGACTGGTCAAACCAGATAGGGGTGAAAGATCCGAGACCGTATTGCTTTTGGCCGGACTATCGACCTCATCCCCAAAACCAAGATACAACTCGGTCAGACTGGTCAAATCGGACAGCGCTGATATATCCGAAATTTTGTTGAAGGAAAGATTCAGATAGGTCAGGTTGGTTAAATTGGACAGCGCTGATATATCCGAAATTTTGATGGAAGAAAGATTCAGATAGGTCAGGTTGGTTAAACCGGATAGGGGTGTGAGGTCCGAGATGCTATTCCTATAGACAGAATATATCCGATCACCAAGAATCAGGCTTGTCAGGTTGGTCGCAAACTCAAGTCCAGTCAAGTCCCTGATATTCTCATGCGAAGCCTTAAGATCTGTCAGGATTGCCAGATCATCCTTCGTGATCGGCGCACCGCTCGCCTTGCCAAGCTTATCCTCGATGACTGCACGCAAATTCGCATCCGGAATAGCAACCTGATTCGCCTCGCCACCACCATCACCACCGGTATTAGTTGTCTCGCTACCACCACTACCTCCACCGGTATTAGTTGTCTCGCTACCACCACCGCTGGGCGTAGATACCTCTTTGCCATAGCTACTGCCAAAAATCACAAAATCTGAAAAGCCAATGACACCATTGCTGTCCAGATCATACTTCGCTTCATACTCCCCATCCCCTTCACGGGACCCATACTGACCGCCAAATAACACAAAATCTGAAAAGCCGACCTGACCATCGCCATCAAAATCGGGTGTAACAACGGCTGGTAATTGTAACGCAACTTGCAAATCCAGAGTCACACTTTGACTTTGCCCACCCCGGGCAAGCTCAGCACGCACCAGCCGAATTGCACTGCCCGAAAACGCTGCCAATGTGCGAAAACGAATCGTGCCAATCAGACCACTATTAACCGTGGCTTGACCACCAAAAGACACAATACCAATCTTCACAAAGGTCGGATTTGTACCCTGTTCTGTGAGCGCATTTGGATTGGGCAACACACTGCCCATGTCAAAACCCTCATAAGAAACTTGCGCGGTATCGTATTCAAAACGCACAGAAACACCCGTCGCATTCTGAATATCCTTGCCGAATACCTGAATGGCTACAACCTCATCTTCGGATACAGTGACAGATGTAACGGCTTGATCGCCCGCTGCACTATTCACATCCAGAGAAAGTGAAAAGCTATTCTGTGCTGAAAGAGACAGCGGGTACATCAAAAGCACGAGCGTCGATAGGATGAACAGAATCTGGTTACGCATTGGTTTCTCCTTTCGCAACACATTCCTCTTAACATACGTTTGTACGAAAAATAGTGGTCCCTTCCTGTAAGTTAATATCCTAATGTTACGCAGCTTTTTGGCTTGCGTCATAAAAACGATCACCCATTCTTCACCCCGCGCGACCTGCTTTGGGATCGCTTGTCTTCTATTCCTCTTCCCTCAACGATTCCATCATCTCATGGAGTATGTCTTGCTCTCCCACCGCGGACTTCGACGCGCCAAAGCGCACATCAACCCCTCTGCTCTGAAGGGCTGGAATGTGTGTGTTGATTGACGTGGTACTCAACGGGTTGTACCTCACATCAACCAGATCTCCACTACCCAATCCCGTGTTTGCAATTAGGGGCGCGAGGTCCGAGATGTTGTTGGCGTAAAGATACATAATTTTCAGACTGGTCAAGCCGGAGAGCGCAGATATATCTGAGATGCTGTTGTTGAAAACATTCAGGATTTCCAGACGGGTCAAGTTAGACAGCACGGACACATCCGAGATGCTGTTGCTATAAAAAGACAGACTTTCCAGACTGGTCAAGTTAGACAGCACGGACACATCCGAAATGTTGTTGTTGCTAAACTTTAGCGTTCTCAGACTGGTCAAGTTAGACAGCACGGACACATCCGTGATGTTGTTGTTGCTAAGATACAGTTGTTCCAGATTGGTCAAGCCAGACAGCACGGACACATCCGTGATGTTGTTGTTGTCGGAAAGACTTAGTATTCTTAGACCGGTCAAGTTAGACAGCACGGACACATCCGAAATGTTGTTGTCGGAAAGAGACAGCTCTATCATACTGGTCAAGTTAGACAGCGCTGACACATCCGAAATGCTGTTGGCGTAAAGACTCAGTTCTGTCAGACTGGTCAAGCCAGACAGCACGGACACATCCGAGATGCTGTTGCTGCCAAGATACAGTATTTCCAAACTGGTCAAGTTAGAGAGCGCTGATACATCCGAGATGTTGTTTATCTGAAGATATAGCTCTATCATACTGGTCAAGTTAGACAGCGCTGACACATCTGAGATGACGTTGCCAGCAAGATCCAGCCTTTCCAGGCTGGTCAAGCCAGACAGCGCTGACACATCTGAGATGGCGTTGCCAGCAAGATCCAGCCTTTCCAGGCTGGTCAAGCCAGACAGCGCTGACACATCTGAGGCGTTGTTGTAGTTGAGATCTAACCTTTTCAGACGGGTCAAACCGGAAAGTGCAGATACATCTGAGATGCTATTGTTGCCAAGATACAGTTGTTCCAGATTGACCGCAAATTCAAGGCCAGTCAAGTCCCTGATGTTCTCATCGCGTGCCCTGAGGCCGGTCAGGATTGCCATCTCAGCCCTGGTGATCGGCGCACTGCGCGCCTTGCCGAGCTTCTCCTCGATAGCTGCACGTAAATTCGCATCCGGGATGGCAACCTGCATCGTCTCGCCACCACTACCACCACTGCCACTACCACTATCGCCGCTGCCACCACTGCCACCACTACCACTACCGCCGCTACCACCACTGCCACCACTGCCACTACCACCACCGCTGGGCGTAGATACCTCTTCGCCAAAGTTATCGACAAAGATCAGAAAATCGGGAATCCCTATCACGCCATTACCATCCAGATCGTATTTTGACTCATACCCTGCTTGCCCCTTCTGAGTCCCAAATACATCCACAAAAAGCAAAAAGTCGGGAATATCAACCCGACCATTGCCATTAAAGTCCGGGGAAGGCACTGTGGAAACAGAAAGCTGTAACTCAACGCGCAAATTCAGGGGCACGCTCTGAATTTTCCTATCCCGGGCAAGATCGGCACGCACCAGCCGAATTGCACTGCCGGAAAACGCACTCAGCGTGCGAAAACGAATCGTACCAACCAGACCACTGTTGACCGTAGCCTGGCCAGAAGAGGTAAGAGTAACCTCCACAAAGGTCGATCCTCCCTGGCGTCCTACTCGTGCATTGGGCAACACACTGCCCGCGGCAAACTCTTCATAGGTAACCTGCCTGGTATCGTATTCAAAACGCAGGGAAACATCAGTCGCACCCAGAAGATCATCCCCAAATACCTGAATGGCTACACCCTCACCCGTGGACACAATAGCAGATGTAACGGCTTGATCACCCGATGATCTATTCACATCCAGCGACAAAGAAAAACTCGTTGGCAACGCTTTTTGTAGCGCGACACGCAAATTCAGGGTCCTGCTCTGAGTTTGCCCACCCCGAATAAGATCAGCGCGCGCCAACCGAACCGCACTGCCGGAAAACGCACTCAGCGTGCGAAAACGAATTGTACCAACCAGACCACTGTTGACCGTAGCCTGACCCGAAGACGTAAGGCTAATCTCCACAAAGTTTGATCCCTGCTGGCGTCCTACTCGTGCATTGGGCAACACACTGCCCGCGGCAAACTCTTCATAGGTAACCTGCCTGGTATCGTATTCAAAACGCAGGGAAACATCAGTCGCACCCAGAAGATCATCCCCAAATACCTGAATGGCTACACCCTCACCCGTGGACACAATAGCAGATGTAACGGCTTGATCACCCGATGATCTATTCACATCCAGCGACAAAGAAAAACTCGTTGGCAACGCTTTTTGTAGCGCGACACGCAAATTCAGGGTCCTGCTCTGAGTTTGCCCACCCCGAATAAGATCAGCGCGCGCCAACCGAACCGCACTACCCGAAAACGTAGCCAATGTCCGAAAACGAATCGTGCCCAAAAGACCACTATTGGCCGTAGCCTGACCCGAAGTGGTAAGACTGACCTCCACAAAGGCCGATCCCTGCTGGTGGGTTACCTGGGCATTGGGCAATACATTGCCTGTGTCAAACCTATCATAAACAACCTGGTTCGCATCGTATTCATAACGCACAACAAGACTATTTGCACCCTGAATATCTTCGCCAAAGACCTGTATGGCAACAACCTCACCTGCGGACACAATGGCAGACGTAACCGCCTGATTACCCGATGAACTATTCACATCCAGAGAAAGGGAAAAACTCGTTGGCAACGCTTTCTGTAATGCAACACGCAAATTCAAAGCCATACTCTGACTTTGACCACCACGGACAAGATCGGCACGCACCAACCGAATCGCACTGCCCGAAAACGCTGTCAATGTCCGAAAACGTATCGTACCAATAAGCCCACTATTGTCTGTAGCCTGACCAGAAGTGGTAAGACTAATCTCTACAAAGGTCGAACCTTGCTGGCGTACTTGTGCATTGGGCAACACAGTGCCCGCATCAAACCTATCATAAACAACCTGGTTCGCATCGTATTCATAACGCACAACAAGACTATTTGCACCCTGAATATCTTCGCCAAAGACCTGTATGGCAACAACCTCACCTGCGGACACAATGGCAGACGTAACCGCCTGATTACCCGATGAACTATTCACATCCAGAGAAAGGGAAAAACTCGTTGGCAGCGCTTTCTGTAATGCAACGCGCAAATTCAGAGTCATGCTTTGGCTTTGTCCACGTACTCGAACAAGATCGGCACGCGCCAACCGAATCGCACTGCCCGAAAACGCTGTCAATGTCCGAAAACGTATCGTACCAATAAGCCCACTATTGGCCGTAGCCTGACCAGAGGACGTAAGACTGACCTCCACAAAAGTCGAACCCTGCTGGTGGGTTACCTGTGCATTGGGCAACACACTGCCCGCGTCAAATCCATCATAGACAACTTGACCTCTATCGTATTCAAAACGCACAGAAACACCTGTCGCACCCTCAACATCTTCGCCAAAAACCTGTATGGCAACAATTTCATCTTCAGACACAGTAGCAGACGTAACCCCTTGATCACCCACAGAACTATTCACATCCAACGACAGAGAAAAACTCGTTGGCAACGCTCTTTGTAATGCAACCCGCAAGTTCAGGGTCCTGCTCTGAGTTTGACCACTCCGGGTAAGATCAGCACGCGCCAGCCGAATTGCACTGCCGGAAAACGCACTCAGCGTGCGAAAACGAATTGTACCAATAAGACCACTATTGGCCGTAGCCTGGCCAGAAGAGGTAAGAGTAACCTCCACAAACGTCGATCCCTGCTGGCGGCTTACTCGTGCATTGGGCAACACACTGCCCGCATCAAAATCCTCATAGACAACCTGGCTGGCATCATATTCAAAACGCGTAACAAGGCCAGTCGCACCCTCCATATCATCGCCGAATATCTGAACAGCAACAACCTCATCTTCAGATACAGTAGCAGACGTAACACCTTGATCACCCGATGAACTATTCACATCCAGAGAAAGGGAAAAACTCGTTGGAAATGCTTTTTGTAATGCAACCCGCAAATTCAGAGCCATACTCTGACTTTGTCCACCCCGGGTAAGATCAGCACGCGCCAACCGGACCGCACTGCCCGAAAACGCTGCCAATGTGCGAAAACGAATCGTACCAATCAGCCCACTATTGGCCGTAGCCTGACCAGAGGATGTAAGACTAATCTCTACAAAGTCTGAACCCTGTTGGCTGGTTACTTGTACATTGGGCAGCACACTGCCCGCATCAAAACCCTCATAGGAAACCTGCGCAGCATCGTATTCAAAACGCGTAACAAGGCCAGTCGCACCCTCCATATCATCGCCGAATATCTGAACAGCAACGACCTCATCTTCAGGCACCGTGGCAGACGTGACGCCTTGATCACCCGATGATCTATTCACATCCAGAGAAAGGGAAAAGCTCGTTGGCAACGCTTTTTCTAATGCAACCCGCAAATTCAGAGCCATACTCTGACTTTGACCACCACGGGTAAGATCAGCACGCGCCAACCGGACCGCACTACCCGAAAACGTAGCCAATGTGCGAAAACGAATCGTACCAATAAGACCACTATTGTCCGTAGCCTGACCAGAGGACGTAAGAGTAATCTCTACATAGGTCGAACCCTGATGGTGGGTTACCTGGGCATTGGGCAACACACTGCCCGCGTCAAAGCCCTCATAGGAAACCTGCGCAGCATCGTATTCAAAACGCGTAACAAGGCCAGTCGTACCCTCCATATCATCGCCGAAGACCTGAACAGCAACACCCTCATCCGCAGGCACAGTAACAGATGTGATACCTTGATCTCCCGTTGAACTATTCACATCCAACGACAGTGAAAAACTCGTTGGTAATTTTTGTAACGCAACGCGCAAATTCAAAGCCATGCTTTCAATTTGCTCACTCCGGGCAAGCTCGCCACGCACCAACCGAATCGCACTGCCCGAAAACGCAGCCAATGTGCGAAAACGAATCGTACCAATAAGACCACTGTTAACCGTGGCTTGCCCCCCAAAAGACACAACACCAATCTTCACGAAAGTCGGACTTGTACCCTGTTCTGCAAGTACTTGTGCATTGGGCAACACAGTCCCTGTGTCAAAACCCTCATAGACAACCTGACCCGCATCGTATTCAAAACGCACAGAAACACCCGTCGCATTCTGAATATCCTTGCCGAATATCTGAATGGCAATAACTTGATCTGGAGAAGTATTCAAAGACGTGACTGCCTGATCACCTGTGGCACTATCCACATCCAGCGATAGGGAAAAGCTATTCTGTGCTGAAAGAGACAGCGGATACATCAAAAACGCGAGTGTTGATAGCACGAACAGAACCTGGTTACGCATCCGTTTTTTCTTCCTTTATTATTGAAATCGCAAATAGTCAATTTGACGATACCACTGTGCCATAGGCATTGCCAAAAATCACAAAATCTGAAAAGCCAATGACACCGTCGCTATCCAGATCATATTGGGCTTCATAACTCTCATCACCCTGACGTGCCCCATAATGAGCTCCAAATAACACAAAGTCGGCAAAGCCAACACGACCATCCCCATCAAAATCAGGCGTTGGCGACTTGGCAAATGTGACCTCAACGCCTCTCTCTTGCAGGGCTGGAATGTGCGTGGTGCGAGATTGTGAACTCAAAGGATTGCCCGTAAGATTCAACTCGGTCAGATTGGTTGCAGACTCAAGCCCAGTCAGATCGCGGATATTGCGATTGCTCGCATCCAGAGTAGTCAAACCCACCATATCTGTCGTAGTAATAGGCGCGAAACCCGACTTGCCCAGCGCATCTCGGATCACCGCGCGGAGGTTAGCATCGGGAATATAGACCACAGGCGTGACATACTGTGATACATCCCACAGTAGAGCCGTGCCATCTCCTGCCCCTGAAGCCAGCGTTGTGCCTTCCGGTGAAAACGACACAGACTCGACTGTACCCGTATGCCCTTCAAAGGTAGCGATATTTGTTCGCGTCGCTACATCCCACAGCACGACCGTTTTATCCCATGATCCCGAAGCGAGTAGTGTACCATCGGGTGAAAATGATACAGAATAGACTGTACCCGTATGCCCTTCAAAGGTAGCGATATTTGTTCGCGTCGCTACATCCCACAGCACGACCGTTTTATCCCATGATCCCGAAGCGAGTAGTGTACCATCGGGTGAAAACGACACAGACTCGACTGTACCCGTATGCCCTTCAAAGGTAGCGATATTTGTTCGCGTCGCTACGTCCCACAGCTTGACCGTTTTATCCCGTGATCCGGAAGCGAGTAGTGTACCATCGGGTGAAAATGACATAGAATTGACACCATACTTATGCCCTTCAAAGGTGGCGATATTTGCTTGTGTCGCTATGTCCCACAATTTGACCGTGTTATCATGTGACCCAGAAGCCAGTAGTGTCCCATCAAGTGAATACGCCACAGAAAAGACCCTCCCCGTATGTCCCACAAGGTAGGTGATAGTTTCTACTGTTGCAGCGTCCCATAGCCTGACTTTCCAACCGGCTCCGGAACAGAATGTTGTCCCGTCGGGTGAAAATACTACAAAACCCACACTTCCTTTGATGAGTGTGGTGATATTTGTTCGCGTCGCTACATCCCACAGGGTGCTCCCCACAGCGAGCGTTGTGCCATCAGGTGAATACGCCACAGAAGAGACATAATAAGTATGCCTCAGAGTAGCGAGATTCTGCGTCGTCAAATCCCACAGGTTGATCGTGCCATCCCGTGCTCCCGCAGCCAGTGTTGTCCCATCAGGTGAATATGCCACAGAAGTGACCCAATGCGTATGCCCTTCCAGGGTGGTGATATGTATTTTTTTTTCTACATCCCATAGCCTAACTCGCTCAATTGATGTCGAAGCCAGTGTCGTCCCATCGGGCGAAAATGACATAGAATAGACAATAGTTCTATGCCTTAGAGTAGCGGTATTTGTCTTTGTATTTATATTCCAAAGCTTGACCGTTTCATCATCTGATCCGGAAGCGAGCATTGTGCCATCGGGTGAAAACGCTACAGAATTGACATATCCTGTATGTCCTTCGAGCGTGGCGATATTTGTTTTTGTCACCACATCCCAGAGCTTGACCGTGTTATCCTCTGCTCCTGACGCAAGCATCGTCCCATCGGGTGAAAATGACACAGAAGTGACACCATACTTATGCCCTTCGAGCGTGGCGATATTGGTTCGCGTCGCTACATCCCACAGCTTGACCGTAGTATCCCTGGATCCTGAAATGAGCATTGTCCCATCGGGTGAAAATGACACAGAACGGACATGTCCTGTATGTCCTTCAAGCGTGGCGATATTTTCGCCTGTAGCAACATCCCAGAGCTTGACCTTGTGATCATTTCCTCCTGACGCGAGTGTTCTGCTGTCGGGTGAAAACGACACAGAACTGACCTCAGTCTTATGCCCGGTCAGTAGCGCGAGTTCACGAGACGTCGCCACATCGTAAAGCCACACACCAATGCCACCTGCCACAGCGAAGCGTTGACCATCTGGCGAAAACGCAATCGGCCTATCCCCTCCACTGATTTCTCCTTTGCCCAGACGGACGATGGCACCATCGGGTAAATGCCATGTCTGATAATTACCACCAGTGACCGGTGTGGTAGGCGTTTCAATACCCTCAGCATTAAAGATCACAGGCTCAAACCCAGCGACAGATGCTTCAACGGTGTTTATCCCCGGAATTGAACCAGGTGTCAGCGTAATCTCTGCTCTGCCATTGGCATCGGTAATTGCGTTCTGTATGGTAAGCCTTCCACCGACCTTCCCTTCGCCAGCGGTAACCGTAAATGTGACCTGAGCACCTTGTAAGGGATTGCCGTACTGATCTCGCACTTCGACGACAAACGGGTTCGTCAGTTCTGTCCCTGGTGTACCCTGCTGGTTATCACCTGAGACCTTCACAAATGTTACAGGAAGAGGTTGCATCCATGCAGACGCATCCCACAGCGTGATCCTGGTCCCTTCTCCGGCTGCAAGGATCATCCCATCGGGTGAGAATACCACAGAACTGACCCCAGCCTTTACCCCCTCTAATGTGACCATATTGTGCCCTGTCGCAACATCCCATAGCTTAAGTGCCGGATTCGCCCCTCTCCCCCCTGAGGCGAGCGTTTTGCCATCGGGCGAAAACGCCACAGAAGAGACATAACTCGTATGCCCTTTGAGCGTGGCGATATTGGTTCGCATCGCTACATCCCACAGCTTGACCGTGTTATCCCGTGATCCGGAAGCGAGTAGTGTCCCATCGAGCGAAAATGACACAGAATTGACGAGGCTCGTATGCCCTTCAAAGGTAGCGATATTTGTTCGCGTCGCTACATCCCACAGCACGACCGTTTTATCCCATGATCCCGAAGCGAGTAGTGTCCCATCGGGTGAAAATGACACAGAAGTGACCCTCTCTGTATGCCCTTCAAAGGTAGCGATATTTGTTCGCGTCGCTACGTCCCACAGCTTGACCGTGTCATCTGTTGATCCCGAAGCGAGTAGTGTACCATCGGGTGAAAATGATACAGACTCGACTGTACCCGTATGCCCTTCCGGAGTAGCGATATTATACCCTGTCGCAACATCCCATAGCTTAAGTGCTACCCCCCCTGAAGCGAGCATTTTGCCATCGGATGAAAATGACACAGAACGGGCACTACTCGTACCTTCAAGGGTGGCGATACTTGTCCGCGTCGCCACGTCCCACAGCACGACCGTTTTATCCTCTGACCCAGAAGCGAGTAGTGCCCCATCGGGTGAAAATGACACAGAAGTGACATAACTCGCATGCCCTTCAAGAGTGACGATATCATCGTGTGGCTGAATTTCTCTTAGTTCAAAATATCTACCACTAACATTCCCCTCAGTATCAACTACTTCGACACGAATAGGATGTACGGTGAAGTCGGAAAAACTCCTGAAGCTCCCAGATGGAATCACACCGTCATACTCAAATTCAAAGACAGTCTCTTTTTCACCTGCCAATCCACGACAGGTCATCACTTCAGGTCCGCGGACTCCTCTAACGAATAGGATCACCTGGTGCAGTCCACTTGAATCGCTGATTTTTAATTGGACAGAGACGCTCGTTGAGCCAGGCGGATATTCACGCGGCGAAATGAGTTCGACGCCTGGCGGCTGCCCCCCTTCAATTGGGGTATCGAGGTTGAAGTGGGGATGTACAGCCAAAAATTCGGCAGCACACGCAGAAAGAGATTTTGTCTTACCACCTCCGTATGACATGATGTACGCATCACTCCTGAAATCGTGACCCAATCCGAAGGTATGTCCAAGTTCATGTGCTACCACTGTCCACTCAAATCTATCAGAAACCAACGCATAGCCAGCCACCCCAGTGCCGAAATATGCTAACCCTAACACAAACCTATCAGCATGACCAACTACCTTTGTACCATTGTCAATAACCCATAAATAAATGTTCGCTGAGAGATCAAACTTCTGTCTAATCTCTGCCTGAATAGGAAAATGTTGGAGAGAATAGTGACTGGCGGGATGTTGACCATCCACGCGATGAACCATTGGTTCGCCCTGTGCATCGGTCTCAAAGCTGAAGGTCTTGCGACCATAGCCGTGTGCCTCCATCTGATCGGCATAAAAGGTCTGAATCTGGCGAATCGTCACTTTCATCGAATCAACCACTTCCTGGCGAAACGGACGGTCATTCGGCAAAAAGTAGATCATCCTCACCGTGCGCGGTTCCCCAACATTCAAATTGAGCGCCTGCTTTGTGGCAGCGTAGATACTATCCTGTGCCTTCATGTCTTCGGCATCGAGAACCCTGCAGAAATGCACATCACTCGATGGCTGAGGAGAAGCATATCCCACAGACGAGAAGCAGAGCAACGCGAAAAAGCACATGCTTAATTCAAAAAAAAAGATGAAATGTTTCATCGGTTTGTGCTCTTTACTTTGGCTAAGCCGTGAATTGGCATTGCTGGCGCAAAAAACGCACTGGGCCGAATAAGTCCAGTCATCGGTTTATACATACGTTTGTGTGAATTTTAAAAACACTATCTTCTCAGAAGCTGTTTTAAAATTAATAACTGATGTTACGCATGTCAGGCGTTTTGTCATGCTGAGCGTAGCCGAAGCATCTTTTCCACCTGAGTTGGTAAGAGATTCTTCGACTCCGCTACGCTCCGCTCAGAATGACAGGGCAATAGAGCATAGACGGGAAAGGGGCAAAATGAGTTTTAAAACAGCTTCTCACAAAGCCCATTTTTATACGACCGCGTAACAGTGGTTATTAATGATAGAACGAGGCAATTCCCTTTTGGGAAAACGCCTCGTTTTTGTTGGCAATAAGCACGGAGGAATTAATTATCGTGGTTCCATCATCCCACGGATTATGTCTTGCGCCACTGCGGGCTTCGACGCGCCAAAGCGTACATCAATCCCTCTGCTCTGAAGGGCTGGAATGTGCGTGTTGATTGACGTGGCATTCAAAGGATTCTTACTCACATCAACCACATCTCCACTGCCCAATCCCGTATTTGCAATTAGGGGGGCGAGGTCCGAGACACTGTTGTCGTGAAGCCACAAACGTTTCAGACTGGTCAAGCCGGATAGGGGAGACACATCTGTGATGCTGTTTTGGGAAAGAGCCAGCATTTCCAGATTGGTCAAGCCCGATAGTGGAGATAGATCTGAGATATTGTTGTTGAATATTTCCAGAAGCGTCAGGTTAGTTAAGCCCGATAGCGCAGATATATCTGAAATCCCGTTGCTGATAAGACCCAGTATTTCCAGATTGGTCAATCCTGATAGGGGAGACACATCCGAGATGTTGTTGCTGCCAAGATCCAGCCTTTTCAAACTTGTCATGCCGGATAGACCAGACACATCTGTGATGGCGTTGTCGTAGAGAATAAGCCATGTCAGACTTGTCATGTCGGATAGCGCAGATACATCTGCGATGCTGTTGTTGGAAAGCCACAGTAGTGTTAGACGGGTCGAGCCGGATAGCGCAGATATGTCTGAAACCTTGTTGTTGCGAATTCTCAGATCTGTCAGATTGGTCTTGCCCGACAGTGCAGACACATCCGAGATATTGTTGTCGTCAAGGAACAGCCTCTCCAGCCAGTTCAAGCCGGATAGCGCAGATATGTCTGATATCCCCACGGCATCGAGATACACCCCTTTCAAGCGGGGCAAACCGGATAGCGCTGATATATCCGAGATGGGGTTGTCGGAAAGAGTCAGTTCTTCCAGACGAATCAAACCGGATAGAACAGACACATCCGAAATCGCGTTGCTTGCAAGATACAGATTTTTCAGACGGGGCATGCCGGATACCACAGACACATCCGAAATCACGTTGTTCTGAAGATTTAGAATTTCCAGATTGGTCAAGCCAGAGAGTGCTGACACATCCGTGATGTTGTTTTCGGCAAGATCGAGCTCTGTCAGATTGGTCAGACCAGAGAGCGTTGACACATCTGAAATGTTGTTTTCGAAAAGCCACATTCTTTCCAAATTCGTCAGACCAGAGAGTGCTGACACATCTGAAATGTTGTTTTCGGCAAGAAGCAACTCTGTCAGATTGGTTAGACCAGAGAGCACTGACACATCTGAGATATGGTTGTTTCTGAGAAGGTGCAGTCTTTCCAGCCGGGTCAGTCCCGACAGTGCTGACACATCTGAGACATTGTTTCTTTCAAGAGTTAGAAATTCCAGATTGGTCGCAATCTCAAGCCCAGTCAAGTCCTTAATGTTCGCACTTCGTGCATCAAGAGAAGTCAGGGTCAACATCTCAGCCCTGGTAATCGGTACACCGCTCGCCTTGCTGAAAAGCCTCTCTAAGGCTGCGCGCAGATTCGCATCTGGAATGGCAACCTGCATCGCCCCGCTATCACCACCGCTGGGCGTAGATACCTCTTTGCCATAACTATCGACAAAGAGCAGAAAATCGGAAAAATCTATCTCGCCATTACTATTCAGATCGTATTTTGCATCATAATTCTCCTGGCCTTCTCGGGAATCAAACGCATCGACAAAGAGCAATAAGTCGAGAAAGCCAACCTGACCATCGCCATCAAAATCCGGGATAACATCTTGATCGCCCGACGCACGATTCTGCGCTGAAAGAGACAGCGGATGCATCAAAAGCGCGAGTGTCGATAGAATGAACAGAATCTGGTTACGCATTGTTTTCTCCTTTCGTTACATAAAATACCTGACATAATACTACTGCATCGTGGCGTAAGTCATGCCCCATATAGACATGAACAGCAAAACCTTCTGGATTACTGGCGTTGTGCTTGCGCGTGGCGGCTAAAACCATGCCGCAATGACAATCGCAAGTAAGATTGATATGGGTAGTCTCTTTTGCCGCGATGAACTACATCTATCTCACCCCCAAACGATTCATCTTTTTATACAAGCTAACGCGCGACACCCCCAGTTCTTCGGCCGTACGCGTAATATTGCCCACGCATTTCTCGAGTGCAGCTCGAATCAACCATCTCTCATACTCCTGCATACTATCTTTTAAACGTCCCTGGTATTCGACAGAGACACCCGACACCGCGTGGCTGACAGCTTCCGAAAACAAATCGGGCGTAATATCACCCTCTTCTTCTGCCAGTGCAACCGCACGCCGAATCTCATTCTCCAACTCGCGCACATTACCCGGCCAGTTGTAACTTGTGAGAGCTTTTACCGCACCCACTGTCAGCCCTCCAACCGGCTTATTTGCATCTTCTTTTGCCCGAATGAGCAGATGTTCGGCCAATAATGGCACATCTTCAAGGTATTCCCGCAAAGGCGGCATATCGATCTGAATCACATGCAACCGGTAATACAAACCTTCGCGGAAAGAGCCTTTTTCAACTTCCTCTTTCAAGTCTCGATTGGTCGCTGCAATAATGCGTACATCCACCGTGCGATCCACTGTTTCTCCCACACGCCGAATCTCCCCTTCTTGTAACACCCGCAACAAACTCCTTTGCAACTCTGGCGGAGCATCGGCGATTTCATCCAAAAAAACCGTACCGCCATTGGCCGCTTCAAAAATCCCCTTATGATTTTCATTCGCGCCAGTAAACGCCCCTTTTCTGTGTCCAAACAACTCACTCTGCAACAACTGTGGTGACAGTGTGGCACAATTTTGCGACAAAAATCGCTGGTCTTTGCGCGTGCTGTAGTAATGTATGGTACGCGCCGCCAATTCTTTGCCCGTACCTGTTTCGCCCTGCATAAGCACGGAAATATCGCTCTTTGCCGCGCGTTCTATAAGCCGGTAAATTGCCTGCATCGCATCACTTTGCCCAAACAGACCGCCAAGCTGGTACCGTCTTTCGACCTCCTGCTGAAAATATTGTGCTTTCTCTTCCAATTGTTCGTACATCCTCGCATTGACCAATGCCACCCCCACCAGATTCGCAAATGCCTGCAAAAACGTCTGATCGTCTCCGGAAAATGCGTTGCCCATGCCGCGATGATCCACATACAGGGCACCCATCACACCTTCGCTAACATGAAATAAGGGCACGCACAATACAGACCGAATATTGTAGTCTATCACGCTCTGATACCGATCGAGCCTGTCATCTGTCTGGGCATCAATGCTCAAAACAGGTTCATTTGTTTCAATAACTCGACGAATAATACCCCGGCTCAATTCTTCTGCATCATCTGCTTCTAAATTGTGGTGGCGCACCGCCTCAACCACAAAGCCTTTTGGGGTCTCATTTTTAATCGCAACAAGCACCCGCTCTGCTGAATAAACAGCCAACAAATTACCCAGAGTTCGATCCAATATCACCTTGACATCGCGCTCTATGGTCAATTCCCTGCTCACATCGTAAAGCAAGCGCAAGCGATCAACAGACAACGTATCGACCGAAATCTCAGAGCTAAGTACGGCATCCTTATCGTGAGACGAGTCACTCAATTGATCTAATAACACCTGTGTTTTCTCCAAAAAATAGGACATTTGCATTTGTAAAATAGGGACAGTCTTCGGCAAATCCCCATGTGTATGTGCGTACCAGACGCGGATGCTGGAATCTGTTCAACACCTGAAACTCTCTGTGAAAACGGCGATGCACAGCCTGCTGATCTACCATTGCATTCAAAATTTTGAGCGCGCACTCCCGGTCTTGCTCCAGGTCCAAAACCCGATAAACTTCCCCCATACCCCCGGCTCCCAGGTGCGCCTGGATTTGGTATTTGTTGTCGAGAATGGTGCCGATTTCAAACATACACCTTTCCTCATAGGGGTATGCGAATTCAGGAATATCGCTCTAACGCCAGAAATGCAACCACAGCTATCTCAATTATGTAACTGACCTTATCGGTTTATACATACAAAATAAAGATATTTCCCTATAAGTCAATATCTTAAGGTTACGTAGCTTTTTGGCTTGCGTCGTGAAAGCGATCACCCATTCTCCAACCTCGCGCGACCTGCTTTGGGGTCGCCAGCCTCCCAGTTTTTACACTCCAATTTAGTAGGGGCGTCAGAAATTATTCCCGGAACTCTGACGCCCCAGGCCGGGCTGTGAAATGGGAGTAGTTGCCCGGCACAATGCTTTAATAAATCTCTATCCACAACTTTTATATCTCGCGCACCTCACTTTCCCAGTTAAACGCAACCATCAACGCTTTTATGGCATTAGAACTGTGACGATATAAAGTGCAATTTTCGTGCCACTGTGAATTGACCCAAACAATTATGCTCATAAAGCACTATTTTAAAACAGGATATAATTATTATTAAAAACAAAAAAGCCAGACTGAATTTTATATCAAGGGACAATACATCGCCCCGCTATCACCACCGCTGGGCGTAGATACCTCTTTGCCATAGTTATCGATAAAGAGCAGAAAATCGGAAAAATCTATCTCGCCATTACCATTCAGATCGTATTTTGCATCATAATTCTCCTGGCCTTCTCGGGAATCAAACGCATCGACAAAGAGCAATAAGTCGAGAAAGCCAACCTGACCATTGCCATCAAAGTCCGGGATAACATAGAGTCTTGACCTGAGGGCAAAATGATTGAGGTGATGTTTGACGCGCAGGCCTTCCAATTGAGCGGCGGCATAAATAGCCAAAAAACAATGATTGCTTTGTGTACGCACGCGCCTTGTTGGGGACTTGGATAGGGCGGCATTGGACTTGAGGGTTTTATGAAACGTCTCCACTTTCCATCGTTTTTGATAGATCGTTTCGATGGTTTCGCCATCACAAATAAGGATGAAAGCAGATAATCGCTATACAATTCTAAAAGGGTTTTGTCCATACTTTGATCTACCAGTATCATTTTTTAAGGGGACTGATTCGACTTCTCACGGATGGTTTTCTACATCCTCTGAATATACACCTTTCTTCAACTAGTGCGTAACATCAGTAGATAAGTAATTTCTGAAATGGAATTTCCGATATGTGGTTGGATTATCTCCATACGTTGCTTTGAAAACCTTGCTAAAAGTCGATAAGGACGTAAAACCACACCGATAAGCAATTTCTGAAATGGAATCGGATGTGTACTTCAACGCTTCTTCAGCCTTTGCCATGCGCACATTTCGCAGGCACATCCTGAATGATTCGCCAAAATATTTTTTGAACAATTCATATCCATAGGTCTTAGAAAACTTGAAATAGTGCATGATGTCTTCAAATTTCAGTTCTGGATTGCTGTAATTATCTTCCAAAAATGATTCCAACCGGTCTTTCCACATATACTGTGATGGCATATATCTTTTTACTTTGGTCAAAAATCTATCTCTCGCTATGGGTTTATCAAGTACACTCACGGCACCGGCCTTGATCAGTTGCTCGCCCAATTCTGCGGATCCCAAACTCGTCATGATCAGTATAGCTGTCTGAATTTTCTCTGCCTGCACATGCGTCAGCAGTGTTATCCCATCCATATCCACTACCTGTGCCTCAACCACAGCGAGGTCAATTTTCTCCTTGTGCAAAATTTCAAGGCTTTTGTGCCCATTTTCCGCAGTGAATATTTCATACGACTTGTCTCTCAGGAATTTTTCAAGTGCTGAGATTACGAGTGGCTCATGATCTGCAATCAGAATTTTCTGCTTGTCCATACATCCCCCGCATTGCTGAATTTCGCTACGAAAGAGACCGGGCATTGGGCAATATATCGCCTGCATCAGATGAACTCTGAGTTACTGATGTTCTGAACGGAGCACAGCGGAGTCGAAGCAGCGGTGTATAACTGCGTACACACAGCACAACGTCAGTATAGCAGTTCGTCTTCTGTCAACGCACAGATAAAGGATACTTCGTCAGCCTAATGGCTGTCGGGCGCAGGTGATTCATTGCGCCCTCTCTGCATGACAGAAATGAGAGACATGCGTAACATCAGTTATTAAGCAAAAAGTGTGCCAATGTGAGCGTGTTCCAAATGCCTATACTCGTAAAGGGTTGTTTTACAACTAAAAAGAGCCAATCTAACTGCGAAATAAGACGAAGTATCGTCTTAAAATAGTCGAATTGGCTCCCATATTGGTCGGTATATCGACTTATTGAGACATAATACCGACCACAAACTATATGATATTAGTGATATTTGTATTTGAATATTTGGCAAACCTGATTATTATTTAGTCGTACAGATAAGACCCATTTATAGACCAGTTTTTTACCCATATCATTAAGGGTATGTCCATGACCAAGTCACTTGACCGCACGGGCACCTATCGGACTTATTCTATGGCCGATGGCCTGGCCGGGATGCGCGTTGAACACATTGCTGAGGACAGCGAAAGGTATCTCTGGTTCGCCACCTGGGATAATGGCGTCAGTCGCTTCGATGGAGACGAGTTCCAGACATTTACCCAACAGGACGGTCTTGTTCACGACCAGATTTTTTTTATTTACAAGGATAGTCAAAATCGATTGTGGTTCGGTACAGCAAATGGCGTCTGCTGGTACGAAGGGAACGTGTTCCACCATTTGGAAGACGACGGCATTGCAGGCCGGGTAGTGACGACCATCTACGAGGATCGCCAGGGCCGTATATGGTTCGGCGGCACCCTTACCCTGGGGTATTACGATGGTAATGCTTTCCACGACATGATTCCTCTCTATCTCCAGCAATACCAGCAGCCTCCTTCTCCTGGGTGGTCCAACTATTGTTGGGGTATCACCCAGGATCCGCAAGGTCATCTGTGGTTTGGTTTTGATTACCTCATCCGCTTCGATGGCACATCCTTCCACCGCTATGAGGAGAAAGACGGTTTTCCCCGAGATGGGACCTCCTATGTCGTGGACAGGGACCATACCGGCAAGGTGTGGATCGGTCGGTTTGGACATCAAGACGGACTCTGGTGCTACGCCGATGGTGCCTTCCAGTCTGTTCAGGTAGATTTAGATGGCACACTGCGCAAAATTCAGTGTGACCGTGACGGACGAATGTGGTTCTGCACCTCGGACGGGATATTGTACCAGGACGGTGACGGGTTCAGCCGATTTACCACTGCAGATGGCCTGCCATGTTCCGCAGTCAAAGCAGTGTTTCAGGATCGCGAGTATCAGTTTTGGTTTGCCACCTGGGGTGGCGTCTTGCTCTACGATGAGCATAGTATCAGCGTTTTTAACCTCAATGCAGGATTATCCAAAGACGTGAGTGTTATCTCGCAGATCGTACAAGACCGGCAAGGTGATATATGGATCGGGTCTGTGTCACCTCTTCTCACCAACCTGACCGAAAGCGTCGTCCGCTTCGATGGCGAGCACTTTGCATTTGTAGGCACCGAGCATGATTTTGATATCGACAACTGTTTCTCTATCTACGAGGACCACGAGGGGTATCTGTGGTTTGGCGGCCTCAACGGCCTGTTCCACTACGATGGACAAGAACTCAAAAAAATGAAAATAGCTGCGGATTTAGATGAAAGGAGTATCAGCGCAATCACCCAGGACTCGCAAGGTAAATTCCTTTTCGGTTATTGGGAAAAGGGCACCATAAGCGAGAGAGAAGAGCTTTTGGTCAGTCCATTAAAGCTCATTTACCAGCGGGACGAGCAGTTCCAAACCATTTTTGAGGAGGAAGAAGAGAAACATCCTTACGACAGCGTCGGCACTGTGATTGCCGGGCGCAATGGCGAGATCTATTTTCATTTGACCTGTCGCAATTTCTCAGTTAGCGACAAGGGCTTCGCTCGCTGGCATCCCGAAGAAGGTCTTAAATTTTATGGGATTGAAGATGGGCTGATAGACCACAGGGTCACTGACCTGCTCTTAGACCGTGCTGGCAACCTGTGGGTCGCCACTTTGAGCAGTCTCATTCGTTTTGATGGTCACACTTTTCACACGTTCACGACTGAAGACGGTCTGCCGAATAACCGCATCCGTTGTCTGTTCGAGGATCGGCAAGGCCACCTTTGGCTCGGTACAGAAGGCGGTGTGGTGCACTACGATGGCCAGCTTTTCCAGACCATCAACTCACCGCATATAGGATCGGTTTCCCAGATATTCGAAGACCGCGATGGCACCTTCTGGTTTGGTACTGTCCTGGGTTCTATCATACGCTACCGTCAACGGCAAACTCCGCCCCAGATTCGCTTACTCCAGGTGATCGCCGATAAGGTCTATGGGAACCTGAAGGAAGGCATCGTATCTGCTGCAAATCAGCAGGTGATTTTCGAGTATAAGGGCCTGAGCTTTTCCACACATCCGCGCGACATGCTCTACATCTATCGCCTGAGGGGCTACGACCCCGACTGGCAACCAGCGACCCGAAAGATGCGTGCCTTTTACCGGGACTTGCCGCCGGGAGACTACACATTTCAGGTCCGAGCGATAGATCGCGACCTCAATTACTCAGAGGTAACGCAAGCGCGACTCTCGATCACAGAAGACCCGCGTATCGAAGCATGGACGGACGTAATCAACCGTCGAGGAAGCCAGAAGTTTATCGGTCATAGCGCGGCCTTGCGCCAATTTCAAATCAATCTTGAAAAAATTGCATCTACCGATATGACCGTGCTGATTCTGGGCGAGACAGGGGTGGGCAAGGGGCTGGCTGCGCGGGCACTACACGCGCTGAGTGCCCATAGCGATGGCCCTTTTATAGAGGTCAGTTGTGGTGCATTGCCTAGAGCGTTGATCGATAGCGAACTGTTTGGTCACGAGAGAGGAGCTTTTACCAGCGCAGTTTCTCACAGATTGGGCAGGGTGGAACTGGCAGAGGGTGGCACGCTCTTTTTGGATGAGATCGGCGATATGGCTGTGGAAACGCAGGCCAAGCTGTTGCGCTTGTTGGAAGAGGGCAGGTTTGAGCGGGTTGGGAGCAGCGAGACGCGGATGGCAAAGACACGGATTGTGGCAGCGACGAATCGCGACTTGAAGGAGATGGTCAGTACAGGTGATTTCCGGGAGGATCTCTATTACCGTCTCAATGCCTTTCTGATGTATTTGCCACCGCTACGCGAGCGCAAGGAGGATATACCGGACCTGACCGAGTATTTCAAGGATCGTATGGCAGGGCATCTGGGCAAGCAAATTGGTCCCTTAATGCCAGAGGTTATCGAGGTGTTGCAAAGCTACGATTGGCCGGGCAATGTGCGGGAGTTGGAGCATACGATACAGCGGGCAGTCGTCTTGTGTACTGATTCTCAAATCGAAGTGGGGAATGTCATCTTGTATGGTTCTCAGATCGAAAGTGCATATCAAGATCATAAGCAGCGCACCTTCTCCGCTTTTCAAGACCGCGAAGTCGTGCCTTTGCAGGAATTTGAACGCCGCTACATCCTCCGCGTGCTCGAAGCCACCAATTGGCAGATAAAGGGGGCTAAGGGAGCGGCGACGCTGCTGGAATTACCGCCTTCTACACTGTATAGCAAAATGGAAAAACTGGGCATTAAAAATCAAAAAACAAATTAGATTATATATTCCCCGCCGCGTGACGCCCCGCCTTGGGATCACCCGCCGCGTAATACCTGCCCTCTTCCCGATTGACATAAACCATAACAGGCGTCGCAATATTAGATGCTTTCGCCTCGACCTGATGCCCCCGCGAGGCGAGATCGTCCTGCACATCCCGACCTATCGCATCGTTCAGCGTCAACGACCCGGCCTGTTTGAACGTCTGCTCGCGAATGGGATTAGGATCAAAAGAATCGTGATGATGTGCCGTCGCAAAACGAGGCGCAGTAACAGCCTCCTCCGGCATAATCCCAAACTCGACAAAATCCAGCAACAAATTCAAAGTCGCCTGATCCTGCAAATCCCCACCCGCAACACTAATACCCAGAATCGGCTGCCCATCTTTCAACACCAGCGTAGGCGTCAGCGTAATGCGCGGACGCTTCCCCGGCTGGATACAATTCGGATGACCCGCCGTCGTATTGAGACTCCGCAGGCGATTGCCATAAGTAACACCCGTACTCCCCCCATCAATCGTGGGCCGGTGAACATTGGCACTCGGCGTAGCCGCGACCACATTGCCCCAGCGATCTGCCACCACACAGGTCGTCGTACCCCCCGTACCCGGACGAAACACACCACCATCCACAACCGGCTGCATCAGATACGGATCGCCCGGACGCGCCTCAAGAGAAGCCGTCTGCATATCGATAAGCGGCACGCGCATATCCGTGTACGCATCGGAAAGCAACCCACCCAGAGGCACACCCGAAAAATCGGGATCGGCATAATACGCATCGCGGTCCGCCATCGCGAGCTTGATCGCTTCCGTAACCACATGAATATAATCCGCCGAACAATGACCCATCGCTTTGACATCAAATTTCTCAAGCAAGCGCAACGCCTGACACAAATATGGACCCTGTGTCCACGGCCCACATTTGCAAACCGTGTACCCCCGATAAGAAACCGTAACCGGATCTTCAATCGTCGTAATATGCGTCGCCAGATCTTCCCGCCGCAAAAAGCCCCCCTTTGCGATATAAAAAGCCTCAAGCTCCTCGGCAATATCATTGCGATACTTATTGCGCCCGTAAAAGCGATCCGAGGCAGCTTGCAATTTCTCCTCCCGACTACCCGACGTCAGATGCTCTTCCTCAATTAGTTTTCGCAACGTCCTCGCAAGATTGGGATGCCAGTCATCCTCCCCCGCATCCAACAAAGCAAGCACAGGAGCGATAATCTCTTCAAAAGACATCGTGCCGTATCGCCTGAGCGTCGTAATACACAAATCCACAACCGACGGCACAGGCGCCATCTTCATATCCCCATCGCCGGGAATACCATTCTTCATATACCAGTCAATCGCCTCTTGAGAACGCGGTGCCCGCCCCTGTCCGCTCAGCGACTTCACCTCTGAAGTCTCAGCATCAAAAATAAGAAGCGGAACCTCTCCACCAATCGAACACGCACCGTGATCCGTGACATTAAGCGCAAAAATAGTCGCAGCGGCTGCATCGGCCGCATTGCCCCCCCTATCCAAAATCTCAACACCCGCTGCCACAGCACCTGCACCCCCCGCCGCCACAACACCCGTCTTGCTCTCAGCCTTCCATCCAATCTGTCCCACATCTATGCCGGACATAACTCTCTCCTTTTTTGACCCTTGACGCCACGCGAAACTCTGGCTTTATTTTTAATAACAACGATTTTGTCGCAGCCTTCAAGGAGACATCATCATGATCCTCGATTTAGACCAACTGATTGCGCCATACTTCGACAAATATCCAAATGAATGGTTATTATTCGAGGTTACAGACACTGACGAACACGATTGGCCCACCAAAGTGCAATTTGTCGCCCATGACCCGAGTCGTCAAGTGATTGCGAATATCGCCATTAAAAAAGATATAGATCATACCCTTGTTCGTTTCGCTGGCGATGTGTTGCCTAAAGGGTGGCATGCTGCGTTATCGAACGCATTATAGCATGATCTTTGTATGAAGACAAAACAATCTGTGTTCCTTCAATACGTCTTTATTTCCAGAAAACGAATTAATGAAATTATCAGAACCCATCACCCATGCCGAACAACTGACACCTGCGCTCTTAACGGATCGATTTGGTCGCAACGGATTCCTGAAATCGGGTTCGGTGACATCCATCAAAAAAACGGACTCATTCGAGTCATCGTGCGCGGAGTGGGACAGGCTATCGCTGACATTCAGCGAAGACTACATGGGTGATATTCCAAATGCAATCGTGTTAAAAATCTATCGAAAGGGATGGTTCGGAGGCGGCGTCATCGAATGGACATTCTACAATGAACTCGCGCCAAAAACGCCGGATACTTCTGTCTGTCCCGTTTTCGACTGTGGATTTGATCACAACAAAAAAAATTGCCACTATCTCATGCCAGACCTATCGGTGACACACGAGGATAACCCCAGGGCACTTCCCCATCACCCCCACAAAGCCGTAATTGAAGAACTGCTCAAATATCACATCCGATGGTGGAATGATCCACGCCTGGACGAATGGCCGTTCATGATGCAAGCCGGTGGTCCCCTCCGCATGGCTCAGGCAATAGCTGAAAAAGACGTGCGCGATAGCTGCGCCAACTTTGAAGAAGCTCTGAAGCCACTAACAAACGAACTGGGCGACGACCTCGATCCCGCACACATCGAAATAATGGAGCGCGTCATCCAGGGATATCCCGATATATTCCTCGCGCGTGTTGCAAACGGCCAAAATATCACAATGCTACACGGCGACGCGCACTTGTGGAACCTCTTTTACCCGAAAAATCCCTCAAAGGACCGGCTCATCCTCTTCGATTGGGAAACCTATAAACGAGGACTGGGTGCTTACGACCTCGCCTACATGCTGATCCACGGGACATCTGAACGAAAAGCACTCGAAGGCCCCCTCATGGATTTCTATTATAAAAGGCTCATAGCTGGCGGCATCGAAAATTACAGCCGAGACCAATTCGAATACGATTATCGCCTATCCGTGCTATCGTGTGTCTTCTGTCCAATCATCTGGAAGCGCGCATTCTCGGTTCGAAATGCAATAAAAGCATATCAGGATTGGGATTGTGGTGCGCTACTCGGATAGACCTGCGATAACTAAACTCTCGATAAAACAGACAGGTCCTTTCCTGTCCTAAAGAACGGGTATCAAACACGCCCTCTGTACGATGCAGAGGGCTTTTTTTTATGCTACATTTTGACAACAACAAACAGATAGTCTCTCACCCTTACAGGAGGATTCAAAATGGCCACACAAACAGCGCTCATCACCGGCGCATCTCGCGGACTGGGTCTCGCTCTCGCACGTGAACTCGCACAGCAAAACTGGCGACTAATCATCAACGCAAGAGGCGCAGAAGCACTCGAAGACGCACGCAAAGAACTGGCTAAATGGACCGAAGTCATCGCCATAGCCGGAGACGTAACAGACCTCGAACATCGAAAAGCACTGACGCACGCAGCAAAAGAAATAGGTGGCCTGGACGCCGTAATCAACAACGCGGGCATATTGGGACCGAGCCCCCAGCCCGAACTGCTCAATTACCCACTCGATGTTCTAACAGACGTCTATCGCGCCAACGTAATCGCGCCTCTGGGCGTACTCCAGGCGCTTCAACACACCTTAAAATCAGGTGCCCGCGTAATCAACATCACCAGCGATGCTGCTCGCGAAGCCTACCCCGGCTGGGGCGGATACGGCTCTTCTAAAGCCGCACTTGAACAACTCTCAAACGTACTCGCAGCAGAACATCCCGACTGGCGCATCTACTGGGTAGATCCCGGCGACATGCGAACGCAAATGCACCGCGAAGCATTTCCCTTTGAAGACATCAGCGACCGCCCCTTGCCAGAAACGAGTGTACCGGGATTTATCGAACTCATAAAAAATAATTATCCCAGTGGCCGCTACGCAGCACGCGAGTTACGCGCCGCCCCCGCAAACTAAAAAGGAGACTTTTCATGTCCATAATACCCAACACAGTACTCCCCATCACAATGATGGACTCAAAACTGGACTCTCTAACATTTGACCTGCCAGCCAACCTGGAAGCGGGCGAACCGCCCGAAGCGCGTGGACTCAGCCGGGACCAGGTCCGATTGATGGTCTCCTGGCAAAGAGATGATGCGATTGAACACATCGCATTTCGCGACCTGCCCGATGTACTACATACAGGCGATGTCGTCGTCATCAACACCAGTGGCACGCGCAAAGCATCATTGCCCATCATTCGGCCCGATGGAACAGAACTCAGACTGCATCTATCAACGCAACTACCCGCCGACATGTGGGCAGTTGAAGTACGTCAACCCAATGGCATAGCAACGCAGCCTTTTTACCACGCACAAGCGGGCGAAATTTTTGCGCTACCCGGTAGTGGATCCGCACAACTGCACGCGCCTTATCGCCCTGAACTGCGGCACAATCCCGACGCCGATATTCGCCTTTGGATTGCAACCCTGAACCTGCCTCATGACCTGGATACCTACCTGGACATATACGGCCTGCCCATTCGGTATGGCTATGTGCAAAACGACTGGCCCATCGACTATTATCAAACCGTATATGCAACAGAAGTAGGCAGCGCTGAAATGCCATCAGCTGGCAGAGCATTCACACCGAAAATCATCACAAAACTGGTCGCAAAAGGCATACAAATCGCCCCTCTAATCTTGCACACCGGCGTGGCGAGCCTGGAAGCCGATGAACCGCCTTACGAGGAATACTACCGCGTATCAGCCGAAACAGCGCAGATAATCAACAACGCGCAAAAAAATGGCGGGCGAATCATCGCCATTGGCACAACCGTAGTGCGCGCGCTCGAGACCGTCGCCGACAAAACCGGACAGGTCTCTCAAAGTGAAGGATGGACATCCCTGATTATCTCACCCAATCACCCCATGCAGATTGTAGATGGCTTGCTCACCGGAATGCACGAACCGAGTGCCACACATCTATCCATGCTCCAGGCATTGGCGGGGTTAGACCACCTCAAACTGACTTATGAAGCCGCACTCAACAAACACTATTTGTGGCACGAGTTCGGCGATCTACATTTGATTTTGCCCTGAATACGCGGTATATTGAGCCACTATCGGTAAAGTTTCGCACTAAAACCGGAGAACAAATGTTCAAAATTAACGAAATTGACGACAACATCCGCAGCGCCTATGGCATGACAGTCGCCGACGTCACAGGCACCGGACATCCGGACATCGTGGTCGGTTCCACGGGCATCTCGATGATCGCCCTGTACGAAGGACCCCATTTCGAAAAACAAATCATATCAGAAGCGCACCCCGGCACCATCGCACTATCGGTATTCGACGTCACGGGCAACGGTCAAAAAGACGTCATTGCAGGCAGCGGATTTGCGCGAAAACTGCGGATACCACCGGAATATCTGCACTGGTTTCAAGCACCTGCCTGGACACAGCACTTCATCGAATGGGTACCCTATTTACACCGCATAGCAATGGTAGATGTCAACAATCAACCCCTGCTATTTGTCGCAACACTGCAAGGACCGGGAAGCCATATCAACGACTTTGATGCGCCGGGTGAATTGTGGTGTTATCGCGTACCCCAAGACCCGGTAAATGAACCGTGGGAAAAGCGATTGATCGACGGACACTTGAGACTCAATCACGGCCTGAGCGTATGCGACGTAGATGGCGATGGCCGCCTGGACTTATTGCTCGGCACGCGCGACGGCCTGATCTGGTTTGAGCCGCCCAAAGGGGATGGATTTGCGGAAAACTGGAACCGGTGGACCATAAGTCCCCGCGAAAGCAGCGAGACCTTTGCCGTAGATATGGATGGGGATGGCATCAATGAAATACTATCCATCGAACCCTGGCACGGCAATGAACTCGTCTGGTACAAAGCGACCGGCGACATCCGAACAGGCGCGTGGGAACGCCATCTAATCAGCGACAAACTCAACCGCGGCCATTCCCTGTGGTGTGGCGACATAGACAGCGACAATGCACTGGAAGTCGTCGCCGGATACAACGGACCCGGCACAGCCCTCAACATCTATCGCCCAGAGAATCTGGAAACGGACACATGGAGCATTGAACAAATCGACAACCGCATTGGCATGGGACAAATGGCAGTCGTAGATCTCAGCGGCAACGGCAAATTGGACATCGCCGCAAGCGGCATGTCAACCGGCAATGTGCGGTGGTATGAACAAATTTGAATCGTCGTCAATTAATCCCAAACAAAGGAGAAAAACATGTTCTTCGAACTACGTCAATATCGCACTCAACCTGGAAAACGAGAAGAATGGGTCGCATTTATGGAGAGTGAAATCATCCCATTTCAAATATCAAAAGGCATGGTAGTTATCGGCAGTTTTGTCGGCGAAGAAGAAGACGATCTCTACGTGTGGATCCGTCGATTCGAAAGCGAAGAACAAAGAGAGCAACTCTACAAAGCCGTCTATGAAGACCCGTATTGGACCGACACGCTGAGCGATCAAGTAGGCGCATTGATCGACCGGGAGCGCATCGTAGTAACGCGCCTCAATGCAACGCCGAGGTCTGTCATACAATAGGACCTACCAAAAACTGACAAACCCCGTGAGTTCAAGCCGGCGTTTCACGCGCTGGAGTTTGTGTGTTGAGCGGGGATATGTGGGATCGCAAAAAGCGATGAGTGTATCGAGCAAATCGGCGAGTTCTTCTCCTGCGCCGGACAGGCGTGGGAGAATTTTTTGTAAAATCTGATAATCAAAAGCATCGCGGGGCGCAAACGCCGGCGCATTTGACGGCAGACCCTCAATCAAATCGAGCGCATACGCCATATAGATGAGAACCTCGTCGCGAATGCGATACCCAAAATGCAAATCCTCCTCCGCGAGCACTGCATTAATCTCCTCCAACGGCTCATTCCACGCAACAACGTCATCGCGGTGGCGAACATCCTCCAACTGTCGATAGGGCCGATCGATAAGCGCAGCACCCAGAGCGCGCAGAGCCGTCGAATCAATCTGTACCTCGGGATCATAATCCGACAACCCCAGATCAACCCGGTCAAAAGCAACCGTATTCGCCCTATCCAGCACCTTGGGACTAAACGCATAAGTCGTCTCGTCCATATTGACCGTGCCCGCAACAAACAAATTGGGCGGAATGGGCAACCGCGAAGGCACATCTCCCATCTCATCCGTTGACACAACATCCCCTCCCTGCGCCAGCTCAATCGGATCCGTTGTCCACGCCCCATCCGGCGTGCGTCTCGCCGTCTCCATAACACTCAAAAAATCGGCAAAATAGTGTTCCACACGGGCGAGATTCATCTCGTCCAAACACACAAAATAAGGACGGTCCGGATCGGCTTGCGCTTCGCACATCGCTTGAAGCAACACACCCGGGCGAAACACCCCCGTAAGCAAATTTTCAAACCCGAGCAAATCGCGCACATCATTCCAATCCGGGCGCACCGGAATAAGGCGATACCCCCTTGCCCGTCCCATATCCAGACCATTGATCGCCTCGGCAAAAAGGCGAACCACCGTACTCTTCCCCGTACCGGATATCCCAGCCAAAATGAGAAAAGGTTTGGTCTTAAGACACAAATAGAGATTGAACAACATACTCGCTTCAATATGGAAATTCTTCAGCGCCGTAAACCGGTAAAGATCGCACAAAAGCTCGGCCTCCACAGGCACAAGCGCATCCCGCACAACACCGGCTTCTGCGGGATCGGGCATCTGATACACGATACTGCTCTTAGAGAGCCTGTATCGAGCCTCTGTAAACACCGCATACAGCGCGTAGAGATCCACAAGCACCGTCTTAATATCATCAACAAGAGTTGGCACTGCAGCTTCATCCGGCGTAAGAATCGAACCGACAAACAGCGAGCGATCAACCCCCTCGAGCCTGGACGGCGCCCAGGGCACGGAACGCCCCGGTGACGCCACAATAATATCACCCGCCAAACAGCGATACCCCTTGCGCGGCACCAAACCGCGAAACTTCTTGCGATCGGCAATCGCCGTTTGCATCGCCTCGGCAGTCCACCAGCCAGAGTAAAAACCTATAGCGACGGCATTGTGGTGCAGATAAATACCCAGCTGAGGCAACCGGGGAAACGCACTCTTCTTCAGCTTGCGATCAACAAAATAGAGACACGCGTGATCCCGGGGCCGATCGGGATTGGAGCGAAAATTAGTCGTCGTATAAACAGGTGAAATAACGGCCGTGAGGTCTGGATGCTGTTTCGTGAGGACGGGTTCGATCTCATCGCGCAGGACTTGCATGCGACCGTGCAGATGCTCAGCACCTATGCGCGTGCCATTACAGGCGAGAAAATCATTGGGAGAGAAAGAGAACATAAGAGTTGTCAGTTGTCATTGTTCATTGATCAAAGGTTGCGCCTGGGCATCCATTTATTTTGCAATAGAAAAATCGGGACGCCTTGCCCGGTGTGTGCCAATGTTGATTTCATAGCCCAATGTAGTAAGAATCTTAAAAAGAGCGTCAAATTTGATCGTACCAATTTTGACTCGGTTTTCAATTTGGGCAATGCGCGGTTGCGAAACACCCACGAGCTTAGCGAGCTGGGTCTGCGTTAATCCGAGTTCTGTCCGCGTTGTAACAATCTGATCGATTAAGTGATCCTTTTGGCGTAATTCACACAGATCAACACCGAGCTCAGTAGCCCATGTTTCTAAATTCACTTCTTGCCAGGGCATTTAAATCTCCTTAATCCGTCTTAAAATTACCCGCCTATCTTTATTGGGTAATTGTTGTGTCTTTTTTTGTATCGCATGAACAATGTAGTGCATCGTGGCGTAAGTCTTGCGACATATAGAAGTGAACATCAAAACCTTCTGGATTGCGGCTTAAACCATGCCGCAATGACAACCGCAAGTCAAATTGATATGACCAGTTTCTTTTGCCGAGATGCAGTAGATTGCGTCTCCACTTCGCACTAAATAAAAGACACGATAAATATTAGGGGATAATCGAAAGCGCAGTTCATGTAAACCCATTGCAATATTGAACAATGGTTTGCTTAGAGACTGTTTTAAAACTCATTTTGCCCCTTCTCAGCTATGCGCTATTGCCCTGTCATTCTGAGCGGAGCGCAGCGGAGTCGAAGGAGCGGGGTACAACTGCGTAGCAGTTCATCTCTTACCAACTCAGGTGGAAAAGATGCTTCGGCTACGCTCAGCATGACAAAACGCCGGACACGCGTAACATCAGTTATTAATTTTAAAACAGCTTCTTAATGGCATTGACAGGCGTTCACCACGAGAGAGACGATCCAATGCGAGCAAGCAATCTTCCTGAACTTCCCGTGGCAATGTACTGATGAATTTGCGAACTGGTGAATTGCCTGAGGGTGTTAAATAAAAGTAATTATTTAGGTTCTCGTGGTCGCGTAGGAGGGAAATCCTTTTCCCGACCTTGATCGCGGCAGGGATGCCGCTCCCACAGCATCTTTTTCCTTCATCATTCAAATGACCTAAATAGTTACAAATAAAATAGGATCCTCAATGAAATATAACCTCCAGGTTATATTTATCAAGTTAAAATTTGGATTGCTTCGATTTACAAGAACTATACCACCTCTTAAAAATTAGCAATTGATGAGTGCAGGATTAAATAAAAAAATGTTCATCCCCCCTCTATAAGTTTGACTTGATTTCAAAAAAAAATTAAATTATGTTACGAATTTGTCACAGTCGGGCTATTGTGACAAGTGGCCATGCTGGGCTGGCATTAGCACAGACTTTCGCAATTATTGTGATGGGAAGGTGCAATCAGTGGTGGGCATTTTAACCCGGCCGTTACCATTGGCGCGCTTGTAGCGGGAAGTACAGGCAGTGGTAATGCTATTAAATACATTGTCTTTTGTCTGTCAATGGTGATGGTGAAGAATATGTAATGCTACACAAAATCAATTCTTTACAAAGCGCAGAGAGCAATGCTGTTCTCTGCGCTTTGTATTTATACGGGAATTTTATGGATAGACAAGCAAATTTTTCTACTGAGCGAGTGGGAATTGTCTTGACACTGCTTCTTTATTTACATTTTTTAACATAATAACATAAGAAATTCTACATTTGAAAATAAGAAAAGGGAAAAAGGTTTTCCGCTTTTTTTATTACAGGGATGGTGCATTTTGTGTCATTCCGTCGGTAACCGTTGCGGCTGTGTGATAACGCAAACCGTGACACAACCACATTCTGGGAGGTAGAAATGGCAAGCAGAATTATTGTTGGTCTGGTCATCATCCTTGCGATTGTGCAGGGCTTAGCGGCCGACGCAATCCCTGGGGGACTCGTGCCGCTCGCGCTGGTGATACTGGGCCTACTTTACGCGATAGTGGCGATCGACGCTGAGGACTCGACAGCCTATCTGGTCGTTGCCCTTGCGGTCGGTGCTGCTGCAGGTGCGGATGTGTTGAGCAACATCCCAGCGATAGGCGAGAGCCTGGACGCCATCGTCGATCCGATCGCCACCGCTTTGTATGCCGGTGTCATAGCCATACTCGTGGCGAAGGGGGCAAACCGCATCAAGGGTTAAAGGTGGCTGGCGGATCAGCGACCTGCAACCGCAGGTCGTGACGTGACACACAACCACATTCTGGGAGGTAGAGAAATGGCAAGCAGGATTATTGTTAGCCTGATCGCCGCTCTGGCGATTATTCAGGGCCTGGCGGCCGACGCGGTCCCTATGGGACTTGTGTCCCTCGCGCTGGTGATTCTGGGCCTGGCCTACGCGGTGGTGGCGATCGACGCTGACGGCGAAACAGCCTACCTGATCGTTGCGCTTGCGGTCGGCGCTGCTGCAGGTGCGGATGCGTTGAGCGGCATCCCACAGCTTGGTGCCCACCTGGACGCCATCGTCGATCCAATCAGTACCGCTTTGTATGCCGGCGTCATAACCATCCTCGTGAGAGGAATAATAAATCAATTCAAGGGTTAAAACGGCTACGTGATAACACAACTAACTTATTCAGGGAGGGAGAAATATGGTAAACAGGATTATTGTTGCCCTGATCGTCATTCTGGCGATTATTCAGGGTTTGGCGGCCGACGCGATCCCTATGGGGCTTGTGCCAATCGCGCTGGTGATTCTGGGCCTGGTGTACGGGTGGATGGTAGTTGACGCTGAGGACGCGACAGCTTATCTTGTGGTTGCTCTTGCGGTCGGCGCTGCTGCAGGTGCGGATGTTTTGAGCAACATCCCAGGGATAGTAGGCGAGAGCCTGGACGCCATAGTCGATCCGATCACTATCGCTCTGTATGCCGGCGTCATAACCGTATTCGCAAAGAGGACATTAAATCGCGTCACAGGCAGCAGTGATGGCGGCGGTGAAGAATAGTTAACGTTGCACAGAATTTTGTTATATTACAAAGCGCAGAGAACAATACCGTTCTCTGCGCTTTCTTCATAATACAGGAGATCTTATGGGTATAGATAATCTGCGATCGGCAATGCCCGACTATGCGCGGGACATTCGTTTGAACCTGGGATCGGTCATATCTGCGTCGCGTCTCGAGCCAGCCATGGCCTGGGGTTCGGCACTTACAGCGGCACTGGTGTCCAAAAATACACAGGTGATTCAGAATATCGCCGAAGACGCAAAGACTGTTATGGACGAAAAACACATAAAAGCAGTAAAATCCGCTGCTGCCATGATGAGCATGACCAATGTGTGGTATAAATTCACCGACCTCATTCGGGACAACGAAGTAAAAAAACAGCCGCCCAAATTGCGGATGAACGCCGTGTTGACCCACGGCGGAGTCGATCGCGCTTTGTTCGAAGCGTGGAGCCTCTCGGCAAGTGTGGTGAACGCATGTGGTATTTGTGTAAACGCACACGCATCGCAATTGAACAAACTGGGCATTGACGCACAACAAATCGCAGACATTGCCCGCATTGCCACTGTAATAAAATCAGTGGCTGATACGCTATCGTTTGAAACATTGTCCAATGGTTAAACATGTCTATACAAAAACGCGCAAAATACGGTGCCGAAGCATTCGACGGACTCAGGGGCAGCTTGCCCCAACCCTTTCCGCGCACCATGGGTCCAAACTGCCAGACATACCTCCAGGAAGTCGTCACATCGGGCCTGCAATGCGACATGGTTCGGCGATTTGAAGCCGCTTTCGAAAGCGAAATGGGTATCAAACACTGCATCGGCACACCCGGATGCACCGCAGCGCTCAACATACTCGCAGCCGCGCTCAGCCTCGAACCCGGCGACGAAATCATCGTATCGCCCATCACCGACTACGGCACGGTTATGGGCCTGCTCAAAGAAAACTACATCCCGGTCTTCCCCGACACCGAACTCGGCACACCGCTCATCAGCACCCAAACCATAGCACCCTGTATCACCAACCGCACGCGGGCCATTCTCGCCGTCCACATAACCGGACTTATCTGCGACATGGACCCCATCTACGCCCTGGCAAAAAAATATGGCCTGACCGTCATTGAAGACGTATGCCAGGCCGTATTTGGCACGTACAAAGGCCGCCTTGCGGGCACCCTCGGTGATGTCGCCGCCTTCTCATTCGACTCCGAAAAAACACTCGGTTCCGACGTCGGCGGCTGTGTCATTGCAGACGACGATGAACTCGCCGAACAAATTCGGTTCGTCGGTCAAAGCAGAGGCGGACAAATGGTTGAAGGACTGGGGCGCGTACACGCCGTAAATGGATACGCCCTGCGCATGACCCAATCGACCGCCGCCATCACCCTTGCACAACTCGAAATCATCCGCCCGGCCGTTGCACATATCGACCGCATGATTCGCCTCATCACCGACAAACTCGCCGAAATACCCGGCATCCTCCCACTATCTATTCCAGATTACATGGAAACCTATTCCTGCTGGATGGCCGGATTCAGCATCGACCCCAACGCCTTTACATGCGACGCCGAATCCTTTGCACAGCAAGTCGCCGATGCAGGACTAACCGGCGCGGGACTCGGCAAATACTATCTCATGCCCGCCGCCCTGCCCTTTTTAACCGATAAAGCCGAAAAACACCTCTTTCCCTTCTCCAAACCCCCGGCATCCCACACCTACAAATACAACGCAAACACCTGCCCCAATGCCCGGGACTTCCTCGACAATTTCATCCGCTGGACCACCTTCTGCGAAAAATACCAACCCGAACACTGCGACCTCGTCGCCCAAATTGTCGCCACCGTCGCCGACCAGAATCGAGTCTAACGCACAATGCCACACACCTGTTCCCTGAACGCCCGGTATTATCGCGCCCTGCCCATCGACGCCCCCGGCTACGAGTCTATCAGCCTCGAATTACCCGTTGCAAAAACCGCCCTGATCGGCCTGCACTGCTGGAATATCGGCTGTCCAGATGGTCCCTCAATCAACCCCAACTACTGCGTGGGCATGGGCTGGCCCCAGGCAACCGCCGAAGCCGCGCGCATCATGGCCGAAGTCATCCGCCCGTCCATGGACATCGCGCGCAAAATCGGGATGCCCGTCTGCCATGTCGAAACCGATTGGATGGCGGATCAATATCCCCACATCCCTTCCCGACGCAAAGAAACATCACAATCAGAACCCGAAAACCGCGCACAAACCATGCGAAACCGCGCGCACGGCCCGAACTACCTCACAAAATCGCCGCTTGCAAACATGAAACGAGCCGCAATCGTCTCCCCAATGCGAGACGAACCCCTCGTCTTTTACACCGACGCACTCGACACCTACCTCAAAACGCGCGACATCACAACCCTCATCTACACGGGCTTTGCAACCGACATGTGCATCCTCGGTGCCGAAGGCGGTGCCAGAGACATGCTCGCCCGCGGTTATCAATGCATCCTCATACGCGACGGAACCGTCGGCGTGGAAACCCCCAACACCTTTCCCGAAAAACTGGCTACCCGTTACGGCACGCACATCTTCGAGTGGCAACTGGGATACAGCACCACCTTTCGAGATTTCACCCAGGCATTTTCAGCCTGACGCCGGAGAAAAACATGGCCCTCACAATATGCCCGTGGAAATACAACAAAACCTGGGTCTATTCCATCACCTATGACGAAGCCCTCGCCGACCTGCACCAATTCGCAATACCCATCCACGAAGAATACGGCATCCCGGGACACGTAGAAGTCGTCGTCGGGCAACTGGGCGAAACGCGCAACCTTGGCAACTCCAGCTACAATGGCTATCGCCACATGAACGCCGACGAACTCAAAGACCTCCTTGCCCGGGGCTGGGGAATTGGCAATCACTCCTGGAGCCATGAACTCATACAACCCGACATGGTTGATCTGGAAATTGGCCGCGCAAAAGACGTACTCGAAGCCGCCATTGACGCACCCGTCGATCTCTACTGCGCCCCCGGAAACAATTCCAACATGTCGGACCACGTCCTCAAAGCCTGCCGCAAATACGGCTACCTCGGCGCAATGAGTCTAACCGACGCCCTCAACCGCCCGAACACCCCGCTCTTCTGGATCAATCGCACGGCATTGCACGAACAATATTACGCCCCATTCTTTAGCGAATACGACCCATTCCGCAACATCCGCCATGCACAAGCCCAAAACGGCTGGATCATCGACTACTGCCATTGCCCATTGGAAAAACCCATCCACCCCAACAAAGACTGCTCGCATCCACAACTCAGAAAAAGATTTGAAACCATCCTCACAGAAGACAAGGTCTGGTGTGCCGTACCCGAAGAAGTGCTCTTCTACCACCAGACCAGACGCCACACACAAATCGAAACAATCTCCGACACAGAAACCCAAAAGCGCTACCGCCTCCACCTCAACAACCTGAGCGACCGCGTCACCTGCCGCACGCTCACCCTCCACGCCGACGTACCCGCCCCCTGGTGTCGCTATCCCAACGTGTGGATTGACGGACAACCCCACCCCGCACACCTGGTAGAACCGAGAAAATTGCAAATCACGGTCACTGTCACAGACGGCATGGAACTCGTCTTTCAAGATTCGAATGCAATTAGTTAAGTCTCACCCTGACCCCTCTCTCCCGAAGCACCGGAACATGCGTATTAACCGAAACATCGCTCAGAGGATTATCCCTCAAATCGACCAAACTGTTTTCACCTCTCAATCCCGCATTCTCCACCAGAGGCGATAAATCCGAAACATCGCAATCCCAACCATGCACCCTTCGCAGCCTGGGCAAACCCGACAGAGGAGAAAGATCCGAGACCGCATTGTTATTCAGAGCCAATCCCCCCAACTCGGTCAAACCCGACAGAGGAGAAATATCCCAGATCAGATTATTACTCACATCCAGCCACCTCAACTCGGTCATACCCGACAGCGGCGAGAGATCCGAAACATCGTTGGTATAGAGATGCAGCGTTCTCATCCTGGTCAAACCCGACAGAGGAGCGAGATCCGAAATATAGGAATTCCCACTAATATCCAGTACTCTCAGCTCTGTCAAATTCGACAGCGGCGATATATCCGCTATTGTATTGCGAAAAAGGTTCAACTCTGTCAGCTTGACTAAACCCGACAGATGAGAAATATCCGAAATACTATTGCTATTGACGCGACCGCCATTCGTCAATACATAGCCGAGATTCAGCACCGTCAGTTCGGTAGCGTACTCAATCCCCGTCAAATCGCGAACCCTTGAATTCGGTGCTTCAAGACGCGTCAACGTCGCCATCTCAGCCGCAGTAATCACCTCTCCCCTCGCCTTATTCAGAGAATCCTCAATCACCGCACGCAGATTGACATCCGGAATCGTTATTCCCTCACCCTTCTTATGAGCACCTGCGTCGCATTCGCCATAGCTGGCAAGGCACACACCGAGAATAATCAAAAGATACCGGTAAATCATGGAAACAGTCCTCCAGAAAAAATAGAACTCATCTTTCAAGATTCGAATGCAATTAGTCAAGTCTCACCCTGACCCCTCTCTCCCGAAGCGCCGGAATATGCGTATTAATCGAAACATCGCTCAGGGGATTATCCCTCAAATCGATAAAATCCTTTTCCCCACTCAATCCCGCGTTCTCCACCAGAGGCGATAAATCCACAATATCGCAGTCCCAAATATTCAGCCTCTCCATATGGATCATATCCGACAGATGAGAAATATCCGAGACAGCATTAATATTCAGAGCCAATCCCCTCAACTCGGTCAAATCAGACAGGGCAGAAATATCCCAGATCAGATTATTACTCAAACTCAGCCACCTCAAATCGGTCAAACTCGACAGCGGGGAGAGATCCGAAATTTCATTGGTATAGAGATACAGCGTCCTCATCTTGACCATATCCGACAGGGGAGAAATATCCGAAATACGGAAATTCGCACTAACATCCAGCTTTTCCAGCGCCGTTAAATTCGACAGCGGCGAGATATCATATATCATATTGCGATGGAGGTACAACTCTGTCAGCTTGACTAAACCCGACAGCGGAGAAAGATCCGTAATATCATTGCTATTGATATGGGTGCCATTTATAGATACAGCGCCGAGATTCAGCACCGTCAGTTCGGTCGCGTACTCAATCCCCGTCAAATCGCGAATCCTTGAATTCGGAGCTTCAAGACGCGTCAAAGTCGCCATCTCAGCCGCAGTAATCGCCTCACCCCTCGCTTTGTTCAAAGAATCCTCAATCACCGCACGCAGATTGACATCCGGAATCGTTATTCCCTCACCCTTCTTATGAGCACCAGCATCGCATTCACCGTAGCCAACGAAGCAGAGACCGAGAATGATCAAGAGATACCGGTAGGCCATGGAAACGGTCCTCCAGTTAAATAATCCCATGCAGCGGCCCGCCCGACGCCCCGAGCGCCTCTACCTTTTTGGTAATCCCGGGATCTTCAACAAGCGGGGGCGCGTGGTGGGGCTTGTGCCGCGCATCAATAATCAGCGACCCGTTACAGCCCCAGTGTTTGTATTCAATAAAGCTATCAACACCGTAAATATCGTGCGAGGGATTGGAGCGCGTGAACGCGACCCAGAGAAAATTGTTGAGCGTGCGCGAACTAAATGCGCTGTCATTGACAATGAGGACAAGCGGCAAACCATCGAGAGATTGAGACGCGAGCGTCTCACCCAAACGAACTGCATCCTTACCCCCCTGATCTGCATCTTTGAAATCGGGACCTTCAATAGCTGCGATACCGGGCAAGGCAATGGCGGGATTTTTAAAACCACCAGGCAGAGCCAGATCACCCGGAATCTCGCGCCACAGATCGCGCCTTTTCGCACCGGCTGCGGCGATCACAACCTTGGAACCCTCATTAAATCCCGTTCCCGAATAATCCAGCGTATCTATCGTCGTACGGGTTTGAAAATGCAGATCGCGCCGCCAATCCACCCGCTCGAGAACATGGATAAAATAAGCACCGATATCATATGTATTCAAATGGGGATTATCTTCACCCGCACAAATAAAAAGATACTTTGCCAAAGAACACGCACCAAAACCGAGCAATGCATTGGCCAGCGTGAGAATCTCCTGCGGTTGTCGCTCGCGGTAGGGCACATAGCGCTCCGAACCAATGGCAATCAGCAAAGGGTGAACGCCCGCCGCATCCACAGCATTAATAGACTTAAGACCGGGAATCTCGACGGGAACCATCGGCCCGGTAATCTCGTGGATAAGCAAACCAAATGCCGTATCTTCCTGCGGAGGACGACCCACAACAGTAAAGGGATAAATAGCGTCTCTCCGGTGCCAAACATCTTCCACGTGGAGCACAGGAAAATCATGCGCCAGGCTATAATAACCCAGATGATCGCCAAAAGGACCTTCGGGTTTGGTCTCGCCCGGATGCACGGTTCCCGTAATAACAAAATCTGCCTCAGTAGAAATAACACAAGCATTCCTGCGGGCATAGCGAAACCGACGCCCGGCCAGACCCCCGGCAAAAATAATTTCGGACAAACCCTCGGGCAAAGGCATAACAGCAGAGAACGTATGCGCGGGCGGTCCCCCGATAAAAATACTCACGCGCAAAGGCTCTCCCCGCCTGAGCGCATTGGCATGGTGAATCCCAATATCGCGGCGGATCTGGTAGTGCAGACCAACTTCTTCGTTCTGTATGTACTCATTACCCGAAAGCTGGATGCGATACATGCCCAAATTCGCATTCATAACACCCGGTCGGTCGGGGTCCTCAGTATAAACCTGGGGCAAAAGAACAAATGGACCGCCATCGTCGGGCCAGCACTGAATCTGAGGAAGTTGATCAACAGTCGTACTCTGTTTGAGCACCGCGCCAGAGCGCACCTTTTTGGGCAACGTATTAAATGCGATACGCGCAATCCCCATAGCGCGCCAGGGCGCGCGAAGAAACGCAACCGGGTCGGCTTTGGCTTCGACAAGGCGCTGTACCCATCTCAGAGTTGACCGAAAGAGAAAACGCGAGCGGTCGAGCGTACCAAACAGGTTGGAAACCGCCGGAAACGGACTATCTTTCACATTCGCATAATAAACAGCCGAACCATTAGCCTGAAAAACGCGGCGATGGATCTCCGCCATCTCCAGATGGGGATCCACCTCCTGTTCAATGCGGATGAGATGGTCGTTGCGCTCGAGATCGTCAACGCACTGTTTGAGGGATTTGTATCGCATTGTGTTATATTGTTAGAACGTGATGTGTGACTTCAAAACCACCACATAGTAATACCGATAAACAGATATAAGAAAGTCAAAACCACTGGATTGCGGCTAACACCCTGCCGCAATGACGGCTCTAAAATCCTTGTTTTTCTGACTGCTAACCACTGATTGCTTGTTTTCTTCACCATTATTTTAAAGTCACACATGACGTATTGTTAGAGTAACTATTCAGGTCATTTGAATGATGAGGGAAATGGATGCTATGGGAGCGGCATCCCTGCCGCGATTAAGGTCGGGAAAAAGATTTCCCTCCTACGCGACCACAAAAACCTTAATAATTACAGAGGTTCAGTGTAACGTGTAATATAGTGTATTGAACCGCATAAAGAGACAATTTTTAAGTTATAGCAAGGAGGAACACTTCATGACATCATTTCGAGCACTGGTCGTACGCGAAGCAGAGGATCGTTTTTTGAGATCCGTAGAAAAACGACAGGTAGATGAACTACCCGAAGGCGAAGTATTGATACGGGTGCGCTATTCCTCGCTAAATTACAAAGATGCCCTATCCGCAACCGGGCACCGCGGCGTAACGCAGGCATATCCGCACACACCGGGCATAGATGCAGCCGGCGAAGTCGTCGAGAGCACTGTCGCCGACTTTCAACCTGGCGACAGCGTATTGGTCACGGGCTACGATCTGGGAATGAATACCGCGGGTGGATTTGGACAATACATCAGAGCACCCGCCCATTGGCTGGTCAGGCTCCCCAAAGGATTGACCACAAAAGAAAGCATGGGATATGGAACAGCGGGATTTACAGCAGCACTATCAGTCCATCACATCATCGAAACAGGCGTGACGCCCGACCAGGGCGACATCGCAGTAACCGGCGCAACCGGCGGCGTGGGCAGTCTCGCAGTAGCAATATTGGCCAAAAACGGCTTTCGAGTAGTAGCAGCCACCGGAAAAACATCAGAAACGGACTTCCTGAAAGAACTCGGCGCTTATGAAGTCATAGACCGGCGCACATTGGACGACGACTCTGGACGGCCCATCCTATCGGGCCGCTGGGCAGCGGCAATAGATACCGTTGGCGGAAACATCCTGTCAACACTCATCAAAACAACGCAATATCACGGCGTAATAACCTGTTGTGGCCTGGTAGCATCCCCCGAACTGCACACCACAGTATATCCATTTATCCTCCGCGGCGTAAAACTAATCGGCATCGACTCCGTCTTATGCCCCATGGACCTCAGATTAAAAATCTGGCAAAAAATCGCTACAGATTGGAAAATCAATACCCTGAACAACATAATCGCAGAATGCGGATTAGAAGAACTAAATGCCCAAATAGACCGCATCTTATCCGGACAAATGCGCGGACGGGTCGTGGTCAACTTATAAATTCTCAATCACAATCCCTCGGCTTCTCTTCAGCGCGGCGAGAGGATCTGGAATATCCGACTTGAGTTCGAGACTCATATTCCCGGTATAATTGGCCGAACGGAGCGCGGCGAATGTAGATCGCAGCACCTCCCGCGTCAGCACCCCATCGCACAGACCCAGATGCAGATCCTCCTCCCCATCATTATCGTCGAGATGAACATAACCCAGACGATCCCCTGCCAGCGCGATCATATCCGCGGGATCTTCATTCGCCATCTGTGCGTGTCCAATATCAAAAAGCAGATACAGATTGGGATGCCCGATCTTCTCGAGATAAGTGAGCGTAAACGGCACCGTCGGCAAAAACGTACCTGGAAAATGTTCAACAGCGAGCTTGACACCTGCATCCTGCGCCTGATCAGCCAGCACGCTCAAAGACTCGGCAAACAGGTCGGCATCATCGCCCTGGGGCACCAGGTACGCAGTCGTTGCACCGAGCCGAGCACCGTGATCAAACGCCCGATTTATGTGATCGCGTGCGGATTGTGGATTATCCCCTGTCAGAGACATCCCCTCGGGCATATCGGCAGAAGCCGCAATACACGAAACAGCGAGACCAAGATCTTTCGCCCGTTGTTGAAGATCGGCTGCCTGAAGCCAACCCGGACGAATATCAATATGCGTAAACCCCGCATCGGCAACCTGCTCCAACGCGAGTTCCTCGGCACAGGTCAGCGCCCATATACATGCAGCGAGAGACATGGTGGACTCCTTAAAAAAGAAATATTGCCAGTGAAAAAAATAAAAGAAGGGAAAAATAAAACCACGTTACAAAACCAGAGCGGCGTAATTTTTTATTTTTATAAAAATTGGGCTGCAGATTCGACCCGCAACCCAAGTGTCTAATGTGTTGTTTATGGCTTACCTCTATGTCAGGCGGTCTGTCGCGGTGATCTCAATATCAGGATCCGTTGATGTATCAGCAGGGCTTTTAGTTTCTTGAGATAATATAGCCAAAGCGACTTTTCTTGCCCAAAAGAGGTTATCTGTTGACTCAACAATACGTGCCAATATCTTGCCTTCCTCGAAGTTGCAATCCTGGATAATAGCCAAATAGACAGCAAGTGGTATATCCCAGGGATTCGCATAGTCTGTATCAATAGAGCGGTTACAAACTTCAACGGCCCTTTTATAGAGTTGCCGATATGTAGATACATCTTTGCAACAATCTCGAAGTTGCTTAACCTCGTCTTGTTCACAAACTATTGAACCAAATGTTTCAAATCCGCTCGCAACGCCAACCCTGGCCCCGAACTCGAAGTCTTCGATTGCTGTGAATAGGTTTTGAATACTCATGGGCACCCCTTCCTTTCGGTCCAGACTTCCCAATTATCAAATTGCAACGCCTCTGGAAGATCCGTAACTCTGTGGAAATACTCCCCATCCTCACCCCATTTGCTAAGAGACTGTTTTAAAACTCATTTTGCCCCTTCTCAGCTATGCGCTATTGCCCTGTCATTCTGAGCGGAGCGCAGCGGAGTCGAAGGAGCGGGGTACAACTGGCCGCCTCTCAGGCCAGTTCATCTCTTACCAACTCAGGTGGAAAAGATGCTTCGGCTACGCTCAGCATGACAAAACGCCTGACATGCGTAACATCAGGTATTAATTTTAAAACAGCTTCTAAGAACTCTGTGGTCCATTCCACCAACTTTATCAGGTAGTGTATTGCCGAATATACGCCCAATGTGAATGACCTTGTCGGACAATGTATAGACTACAATATCATCATCCTCTGCGTCTGCCTTCTCAATCTTCCGGTAGCCATCCTCTCGAAGTATCATACGCACATACTGATCATCAATATGAACACGACGCGCAGCGAATACCATACCAACACAGTTGTAAACACCGCTGATTGATCTGAGTTGGGCATTAACTTTTTGGGCAAAATTTTTGTGTGCATCCACTTTAGCTTTCATAACCTCTGGAGGTAATTCCTCCCGTTTTACATTGTGTATCCATTTTCCTGATCTGGTGGATAGCTGAATACTATTTGAGTCTTCTGGGCTACCCTGATTAAAGATGATCATATTGCCGTTGAACCTTACGAAAATCTGCTGTACAATGTATGCTAAAAAATTAGAAATGGCAAAAATGAAAGTTCGTGTCAAGTGTTTTTTTAAAAAACGTTGGAATTTTAAGTCCTGCTCAAGCTCTTCCTTGCAGAACGCATCTCGCAAGAATTGCCCTCGTAGATAACCACTACTCTTAAAATCAAACCCCAGACGATTTTCGTCTGGGGTTTTTGTGTCACAAGCGCGTTACATTACGTCAACCCAACCCTCGATTCTTTTCCCTCAGCGACCAGGACTTATCCGGGTTGTAATATAACCATTGCTCCATATTTTCTTTAATCCGGGACCATTCCGTATCCAGCATGGAAAACCATGTCGTATCCCGGTTGCGGTCTTTAACAATCATATGCTGGCGAAAAAGCCCTTCATACGTGAACCCCAGACGGAGCGCAGCAGACCGCGAACGTTTATTGAGCGCATCGCACTTCCACTCCACGCGGCGATAACGCATACAATCAAACGCCTCGCAAAGCATGAGATACGCAGCCTCGGTATTCGCACACGTATTTTGTGCCTCGGCACCATACCAGATATTCCCAAGCTCCAACCGCCGTGCATCGGGCGCAATATTCAAAAAACTCACCATACCAATAGGCCGATCAGATTGTTTATCCCGAACACACAAAAAGAGCGGATCCTCTGAACGCTCAATCTCCTCAAGCCACGCCTGCATAGACGCCACACCTTCAAAAGGCCCGTACGCCATATACGTCCACAACTGCTCCACGAGTTCCGTCCCATGCGAACAGGCGAACAACCCGAGCGCATCCCTTTCGGGATCGAGTGGCGACAGCGCAATATACTCACCCTCATAATCCATTCGTCGCGGGACACGCACTTCAGACACAGACGGCACACAATCGCCAACGGGAAGAGATGACATTGGTTTTATCTCCATAAACTGTAGTTGGTGTAATATTCTGAATATTCTGCGTATTCTTTGACAAAATCGAAAAGTTTGGAGTTTCGTTCTGCTTACAAAAAATTTTGTAAGAGGACACTGATGGATGCCAACGTGCGTTGATCAAGCGGATAAAAGAGAAAATACGGGTTGCTACTGGATGGATGTGGAAGGAGGGATACAGCACCGGGTGGTTAGCTATCTGCGGTTTCGGCCACAGCAGTGTCCTTTAGTTTGCCGCGCATCTGCACATAGGTTTCTTCCAGAAGGTCGCGCAATTCCTCGGCAATCTCTGGGTGCGGATCGCCAGTGAGTGCTCTGCTTGCCAACTTTTCAGCCCGACCTATTAAACGCCATCCATCCGGCACTGCGGTGTAGCACTGACCAGGTTGGCTCGGCGTGGTCGCCGCGCTCATCCAATTCCCTAATGGCAGCAAGCTCCAATTCCAACGCTTCGGCATAAAGCTGGACAGCTTTCTCATCATGGCCGCGTGTTCGTTCCAGAATGGCTATTTCCACGAGGTCCAGGGCCTGATTGTGGGGGTTGGTCGTGGTGGCACTCATTGGAAAATCAGATCACGCATCTAACACGCGCTGAAAAGCCTCGATATTGGGCACCTGTATCGCCGCACGGAGCAACTGCTTGAGGTGTTGCAAATCGTCAATGGCCGCAATGCGAGTGGATAGAGGGTGCGCTTCGCTCATGTCAAATCGAATCTCCAACACTTCGAGAATATCTTCAATGGCGCGTTGTCTGCCCCCCTGCTCAATGCCTTGCCCAATACCTTGCTCAATGCCTTCCTCTCTACCTTGCTCAATACCCAATTGCTTAATGTATTGTGCAAACGATGATTCGCGCATAATAGCGTCCATAAGACCCTCCTGTAATAGAATACGATTGATCAGGGTTGGATCATACTCTAATCCACCTAATATCATCAACTTGCCCAAAATGTCAACTTTTATTGATTCATCCACCGGCAACGCATTCGCGGCGTCAACACAGTGATGCAACCACGCCTCCGAATCTATTCCAACAGGCCGTTTCATCAAAGGCACGAACGGAAACAAACCCGAAGGTCCGCCATCAATAATATCCTGTCCCTCGATCTCACTGAGCCGAATCACTGTGTATTCTATCAAAACGCGACGGCCGAGAAAATCCTGGATATAATACCCCGGATCGCGCCGACCTGCACTGCGCCGTAAATAGATTATACTGGAATAAATCGGCAGATCGTGACGCTCTATCGCACGTATCACATAGCCCGCCATGCGGAGCGGCATAGATGGATCGTCAGTGGTTTGAAACTCGTGATGTATCAATGCCTCCTGACCTGCGATATGGACGCGGATGAGGCTATCGGCGTGTCGTGTATTAACCGTGTTTTGCTCTGTGTCGAGTATGTCGAGGACCTGGACATCATCTCGTTCAAGTGTGAGTCGGATGAAGTCTTTGGGATAGGTCTGGATCAGATCTTTGGAGACGGAATCATATTCGGCCATGTGGAATGCCCTGAGTCTGATGGGTGAATTTTATTTTAAAACACACGCAACAGTCAGACCCTGAGCAAATATCGAGCCAACGCCACAGAATTGAGCGATAAATTGTAATGAATAAAAAAAGCCCGTCCTTTTGGACAGGCTTCTCCATAACTTGAACACTAATAATGGGTCGGGAAAAGGATTTCCCTCCTACGTGATGGCTAAAATCTCGCTGCGATGACACTCTCACACCATCACATTTCAATAATATCTTCCCGCCTCGGACCAACGGAAATCCACTTCACCGGAACCTCGAGCCATTCCTCAATATGCTTCACATAACTCTGTGCATTTGCCGGCAAATCCGAGAACTCGCGCACCGATGAAATATCTGTCTTCCATCCCGGCAACTTTTCCAGCACAGGCGTCGCCCGGTCGAGCAAAGATGGAACGGGAAAAATCTCTGTCTTCTCACCATCGATCTCATAAGCTGTACAAACAGGAATCTCATCCAAATAACCCAACACATCGAGCAGCGACAACGCAACCGCTGTCGCCCCTTGCATGCGGCACCCATAGCGCGTAGCAACAGCATCGAACCAGCCCATCCTGCGGGGCCGTCCCGTCGTCGCCCCGTATTCCCCTGCATCGCCGCCCCTCTCGCGAAGATCCTCTGCCTTCTCACCGAAAATCTCAGAAATAAAAGGACCTGCCCCCACACAAGAAGAATACGCCTTTGCAACAGCGACAACCTGCGTAATCGAATAAGGCGGAATCCCCGCCCCAATCGACGCAAAACCCGCCAACGTGGAAGAAGACGTGGGATAAGGATAAATACCGTGATCGGGATCGCGCAAAGCACCCAACTGCCCCTCCACGAGAATCTTCTTATTCTCCTTCAACGCATTGTGAAGCAACAACGACGTATCGCAAACATAAGACTCAATCTGCTCTCCAGCCGCCATCAAATCCGGCACAACCTGCTCCAGAGACATCATCGGCTTGTGATATAAATGCTCAAAAAGCACATTCTTCACCTCCAGAGCGCGCGCAACGCGATCGCGCAACCGGCCCTCATCAAACAAATCGGCCACTTGAACCCCCACCTTCAAATACTTATCCGAATAAAACGGCGCAATACCCGACTTCGTCGAACCGTACTTTCGATCCCCCAACCGCTCCTCCTCGTACTCATCCATCAGAAGATGATAGGGAAGCAGCACCTGCGCGCGCTCGGATATACACAGATTTGGTTTCGGCACACCGCGGGCGACGAGATCATCCAACTCACTCAGAAAAGCCGGAATATTCAACGCAATCCCCGTACCGAGAATATTCGTCGTATGCGGATAAAACACGCCCGAAGGCAAAAGGTGAAGGGCAAATTTCCCATACTCATTAATAATCGTATGCCCGGCATTATTGCCACCCTGAAACCGAATAACAAAATCGGAATCCCGCGCCAGAACATCCGTCATCTTGCCCTTGCCCTCATCACCCCAATTTGCACCTACAATTGCTGAAACAGACATTTTTTATCCTTTTTTCAATAAGCTATCAGCAGTCAGCGGTCAGCAAAAACTTCCTGGATCGCGGCTTTAAGCATGCCGCGATGACGTGCCTTCACACTTCTTATACCAATCGTAAGAATTAACTATGCATGGTCTGTTGCCTGCTCAAGCTGTCGCAGAGTCGGGAAAAGGATTTCCCTCCTACAACTCGCTTACTGTGGGAGCGGCATCCCTGCCGCGATTACCCAGTCTCGAGAACCTGATGCAAGATTTCTATATCTGATTAGTATTACTTCACACTTCTCACAGCTTCACCTGTTTAACCCAGTTCACAAACTCCTGAGACACAATATCGGCCAGCACCTCATCCCGCACTGGCGTATCGATATTAAAAACCATAATCGCATCGCCGCCCTGGCTCCTGCGCCCCAGCGCCATATCGGAAATATTGATCCCATTTACCGCAAACAAATTGCCCATATGCCCCACCACACCGGGCACATCCCGATTGCCCAAAACAATCATATTCCCCTCGAGCTTTGCCTTCACCTCAATATCATCTATGCGAACCAATCGCAAATCCCGGCGCCCAAAAGCCGTCGCTGAAATCGATGTCGTCTCTTCCGAAGTCTCGACATCTATCGTAATCAAATTGCTATAATCCGCGTGACTACTCTTGGACTCTTCAACCCGAATACTGCGCGCCTTCGCCCATAAAGGCGCGTTGACCAGCGTCACCGGCTCCTCAGCCTGATATCCAAAAATACCTTTCAAAACCGCAGCCGTAAGCGGCGCCGTAGCGTATTCCTGAATCACACCCTGATATCGATTAATCACCCTGTGCAAATGCCCGCCCATAAGTTGTGCATGCAGCGACCCCACCTTTTCTGCCAGCGACAAATAGGGACTGATCGCATCGAAATATTCCGGATCAATCGGCGGCAAATTGATACCACTCGGAACGGGCTTACCCTGCAGCGCATCGCACAAATCCATGGCAATCTGCCGCGCCACATTTTCCTGTGCCTCAAATGTCGAAGCCCCCAGATGCGGCGTAGAAACCACTTCTGACCTTCTAATTAGCGGATGATCAACCGCAGGCGGTTCTTCGCCAAACACATCCAATGCAGCCCCTGCGACCTTACCCGCATCAATCGCCCTATCAAGTGCTTCCTCATCTACCAGTTCGCCCCGCGCACAGTTAATAATACGCACCCCATCTTTGCACCTTGCAAGCGCCGATGCAGAAATGAGATGATGGGTCTGATCCGTAAACGCTGCGTGTAACGTAATATAATCCGATCTGGCAAAAATCTCATCGTAAGAAGCCTGCTGTATATGCAACTGCCGCGCCAGATCATCCGACAAAAAAGGATCGGCACCCAACAACGTCATACCAAACGCATGCGCGCGTCGCGCCACCTGCTGACCAACGCGCCCCACGCCAATAATACCCAAAGTCTTGCCGTATAATTCAACACCCGTGTATTTGCCGCGCTCCCATTCGCCAGCTTTAAGCGATGCCGTCGCCTGGGGGATATTGCGAGACAGCGCCATCATCATAGCCATCGCGTACTCAGCGGCAGAAATCGTATTGCCGCCCGGTGCATTCATCACCACAATCCCCCGCTCAGTCGCGGCTTCCACATCGATATTATCCACACCAGCACCCGCCCGACCAATCGCGCGAAGATTCACACCCGCCTCAACCACCTGTCGCGTAACCTCCGTTGCACTGCGCACAATCAGCCCGGCATAATCGCCAATAATCTCACACAATTCATCTTCAGACAGACCCGTATTCACATCGACTTCTATACCTGAAGAAACAAAAACATTCTGCCAGCCATCAGCCAGAGAATCGGCAATCAAAACCTTTTCCATTTTCACTCAATGCCCTCTCGCATCCACAGCCCACGTCTCTACAAACATCCCGTCTTCATCAATCACGCACACCTCATCCCACAAATTCACGGTCGTACACACATGGCGCGGCACCAGATAAAATTGATCGCCCACACGCGGTCGCGGTGTGCCCTCCGGCAGTTGCAACAACTGGTGTTCCTCATTGCGCCGCACAAACGCAATATCATCCGGCAACCCCATCGCCCGAAAATGGGGCACAGGCGTATCGGGCGCAATCGCCTTACTGCCCGCATCCAATGTAACGAGATCTGCGCGGGTCGTACTGATCACACTGGACAAAACCAGTGCTGCCCATTCAAAGGGACCCTGCAACTTATCACTATACCCAATATCCCAAAAAATCCACGTACCCGGCGAAACCTCATCCACCCCATCCACCCGTTGCGTATGCTCAAAACCCGGCGACCCCGAAGCCACCAATTTCTCAACCTCAATACCGGACCGCTCTATCAAACACCGGGTCTCAACAGCCCGGTCAATCGACTCAAACGCCGTCTTCTGACGCATATCCCCATCGAAATCACCCACATGCCCATCATACACATGCAACCCCGCAAAACACAACCCCGGCAATTGGGCAATCTGCTGCGCCAGAGCCAATGAAGGCGCGCCGGGCAATGCCCCCGTGCGATTCATCCCCGTATTGACATCCACCATAACACCCAGACTCACATCCGCAGAAGCGCAGGCATCGGACAACGCCTGAATATTATCCGCATCATCCGCAATAACTTTCAAATTGACATCGGGATACAACCGCTTCAAATCGACCACGCGCCCGATATTTGCCCCCACGATATGATAAGAGATCAACACATCGGTCGCACCAATCGCAACGAGCATCGCCGCCTCTTTGGGCGTTGCACACTTAAACTTATCAATCCCCTCACCCATCTCCATACGCGCAATCTGCGACATCTTATGCGTCTTAATATGCGGACGCAAACGCGCATACCCACCCATCATATCCCCAATCGCGCGAATATTATGCGCCACCGCCTCCTTATAGACCAACAGCGCAGGCGTGGGGATCTCCCCGGCATTTTTTACCCGATAGTCAAGCATTCAGCACCTCTCCAATCCATCGCCAAACCGCGTCCTTGCCGCGGCCCGTCGTAGCGGAAAACGGCAACAGATCAATATCACCGTGCAAAGCGAGCATGCGTCGCGTTTGATCCAATCGATTTTTGAGCTTATGACCCGACAACTTATCGGCCTTGGTGGCAACCACCAAAAACGGCTTTTTGCCGTGTACCAGCCAATCGACCATCTGCAAATCATCTCGGCTCGGATCGTGCCTCGCATCAATCAACTGAACAAATCCCCTGATTGAAGGCCGGTCCTGAACATACCCCTCAATCAGCTTTCCCCACGTCTGGCGCTCTTGCCAACTGCGCTTTGCATAGCCATAACCGGGCAAATCGACAAAATAATACGCCTGGTTTACACGGTAAAAATTCAGCGTTCGCGTCTTGCCGGGCGTACTGCTGGTCTTCGCCAAATTTTTGCGGTTAAACAGCCGATTGAGCAACGACGACTTGCCCACATTGGAACGCCCTGCAAATGCAATCTCAGCCATCCCATCGCGGGGCAACTGCCTCAAAAAACCAACACTCGTAACAAATTCGGCAGAATGGAATTGCATGATTAGTAGCCAGTTGTCAGTTCGCCCACCGAAAAGGCACGACACGCCTTTTATCTGTGTCTATCGGTGTTCATCTGTGGTTGCTTTTCGCTTCTTTCACACAAACGAAAACCGGGGTCCAATTCGGCCCCGGTTCCCCATCTTTGGGAAATATCTATCTTTTTACGCGCGTTTTTGCGTGGATTCCAGAACTTCAATACGCGGCTTATTGCGGTTTTCAACCATATCGCAGGTCACCGTGACCTCGGTTATATCCTCATCGGATGGTATATCGTACATCAAATCCGTCATAACAACTTCGAGAACCGACCGCAACCCGCGCGCACCTGTACCCTTTTCCTGCGTAATGCGAACAACCTCGCGCAACGCATCATCCTCAAAGGTCAGTTCAACCCCATCGAGCTCGAACAACTTCTGATATTGCTTGGTAATCGCATTTTGTGGTTCCGTCAAAATCTGCAACAAAGCAGCCTCGTCCAGATTGCCCAGCGCACACATCACGGGCATTCGCCCAACCAGTTCTGGAATCAAACCGTACTTAATCAAATCTTCCGGCTCGCCATGCTGGAAAATCTCACCGACATTTTTCTTTTCCAAATCGGTCGAATCGGATCCAAAGCCAATGGTCTTCTTGCCGATGCGAGTGCTAATAACACTTTCCAAACCATCAAATGCACCGCCACAAATAAACAAAATATTTTTGGTATTGAGCTGAATCAGCGGCTGTTCGGGATGCTTGCGCCCCCCCTTGGGCGGAATGCTCGCCACCGTACCTTCCAGAATTTTCAACAACGCCTGCTGAACACCTTCCCCAGACACATCGCGCGTAATAGATGGATTGGCCGACTTTCGAGAAATTTTATCGACCTCATCCAAATACAAAATACCCATCTCTGCCTGCGCCACATCGTAATCCGCCGCCTGAAGCAGGCGCACCAGAATATTCTCAACATCTTCGCCAACATACCCCGCTTCGGTCAAAATCGTGGCATCTGCAATCGAAAATGGAACCTGTAAAATGCGCGCCAGAGTTTGTGCCAAAAGCGTCTTGCCAGTACCCGTAGGTCCCATAAGCAAAATATTGCTCTTGTCGAGTTCCACATCATCTGCAGACTGATTGGACCGAATGCGCTTGTAATGATTATACACCGCAACCGAAAGAACGCGCTTGGCGCGCTCTTGACCGATCACATAATCGTCGAGACGGTCCTTAATTTCTTGCGGCTTGGGCAACCCCTTGTGAAGCGTCACGGGTTTTTTGAGATCATCCTCTCGCAAAACCTCATTGCAAAGCTTGATACACTCACTGCAAATATTCACGCTCGGGCCAGTGACGATCTTATCGACCTGATCGGCACTCTTGCCACAAAAAGAACAGCGAATTTCTGCTCTGGAAGTCCGTCGCTTCATAACGCCCTACTTCCTCATGACATAGCTTCGTCGATATCGGGGGTGGAATTGGAACTCTCGGGACTGAGCACTTCGTCAATCAGGCCGTATTCCTTTGACTCTTCAGCCGACATAAAGAAATCGCGGTCTGCATCCTTTTCTATGCGCTCAATCGGCTGACCCGTGCATTCGGATAAAATGGCGTTCAAACGGTCGCGATATTGCAAAATTTCTTCGGCGTGTCGTTCGATATCCGAAGCCTGACCGCCTGCACCACCAATGGGTTGATGCAGCAAAATGCGCGAATTTGGCAATGCGCGTCGCTGCCCCTTTGTGCCCCCTGCAAGAAGCACGGCACCGAGTGAAAAAGCCTGACCCACACAAAGCGTTTCAACATCATTGGGCACGTATTGCATCGTATCGTAAATAGCCAAACCCGCCGTAATACTACCGCCGGGAGAATTGATATACAGCCGAATCGGTTTCTCAGGTGTTTCAGACGTGCAAAACAACATCTGAGCAATCACCAGATTGGCAATCGTATCGTTGATCGGCGTACCAATAAAAATAATATTATCGCGCAACAGCCGCGAAAAAATGTCATAAGCGCGCTCACCACGCCCAGTTTGTTCAAGAACTGTAGGAACCAGAGCCATATTTAATTTTAAATCCCATGTTTAAATGTAAGAAACTGCACGGAACGGTGTAAAACTGGCCGCCTCTCAGGCCAGTTCATCTACGAATCAACGAATCAATCCTAACCATCGTCATTGCGGCATGTTTTTAGCCGCCACGCGAAGCATGACGAAGTAATCCAGAGGTTTTGGGTGGTTGAGCGGGGTTCGTCTATTCGTCTATTCGCGCTTTTCTCGTCTATTCAACTTCCTCAACATCTTCAATATCTGCGTTATCGATGAGAAAATCAAACGTCTTCTGAGTTTTAATATCCGACTCAATCTGATCGAGCTGCTCGGTTCGGCTCAAAATTTGACGCAGACGAGGTCCCTCAATATTGTGCCGTTGCGACATCTCTTCGAGATGTTTGTCCAGATCTTCATCCGTCACTTCGATATTTTCCTGATCTGCAACAGCATCCAGCAACAAAAAGCGTTTGACACCGCGCTCGGCTTGATCGCGCCCTTCCTCGCGAAGCGCATCTTCGTCAATCCCGTGATCGTGACCAGCGTGCTCTCGCTTATACGACTCGATCATACCCTCGAGATAATTTTCGACCATACTATCGGGAACCTCAAAAGAATTTCCCTCAATCAGCGCATCCATCAAACTTTCCTCAACGCGTTGGCGAATAGCCTGATCGTATTGCGCCTGCATCTCATTGCGAATTTGCGTTTTGAGTTCGTCCAACGTCTCCACACCGCCGACATCCTGAGCCAACTCATCATTCAATTCGGGCAACTCGCGCTCGCGTATTTCTTTTGCCGTCACGCGGAACATCACGGTCTCTTCTTTCGGCTCTTCGTCGTGCTCCTCATGATCGTGCTCATCGTGGTCGTGATCACAATCTTCGTGATCGTGCTCATCCTGAACGGGCCGCGTAATCGCAACCTCACGGGACTCACCGGCCGCAACACCGATCAATTGTTTTGCCAACTCAGTCGGCTTGCCATCTTCTGTCTTAAACAGCCGAATCGATTGATCGTCTGACCTGTGATCGGCCACTGGACCGCCGTCCTCATCGAGTTCTTCGACATCGGCAAAAACCACATCGTCGAGATCGGCAGCGCGCTCCACGACTTGCTCGGTAGCACTCTCCTCTTGCATATACCGCAGCCGATCATCAACATGCTCGTCTTCAACCGCAAACACAGGCCGCGTCACCTTCAACCCCTTATAGGTCTCGACAGTTATCTCCGGGCGGACATCAACAGAAGCTTTGAACACCAGAGGTTGTCCCTCTTCAAAATTGATATCGTCAATACTCGCCTGAGAAACGGGTTGAATCCCTTCGGCTTCACTCGCCTCCCGATAAAATTCCTCGACCATCTCCTGGACAACCTCGCCCTGGATGGCTGACCCAAATTGTCGTTTGATAACGCTCAGGGGAACTTTACCCTTGCGAAATCCCGGCAAATTAAGGGTCTTGCTGTATTTTCTGTAAGCGTCATTGAGGCGCTTATCCACATCTTCCGCCGGGGCCTCAATCTCCAATGTTCGACGCCACGTCCCCGACTCGGTCACCTGCACATTCATCGCGTTGGATAATCCTTTCTTTGATAATACTTCATTCACTAACCGGCCCAACGTGCAATAATAAACAAATGAAATCGCTTTGTCAATTATTAGCGCTCACCCATACCCCAACACCTTCAAATACGCCTTCACCGTATTCTCCAATCCCATAAAAACAGTATCTGCGATCAGCGCGTGACCAATAGACACCTCGAGAACACCGGGAATCGTCACAAACTCACCCAAATTATCGAGATTGAGATCGTGCCCGGCATTAACCCCCAACCCAACATCCTGTGCCGCGCGAGCCGAATCCGCGTACTGCCGAAAAACAGGTCCCACATTGCCCCCTTCATAAGCAGAAGCGTAAGACTCCGTATAAAGTTCAACGCGATCCGCATCCAGAGCCTTTGCGAGCACCATATCCTCCGGCACCGGATCCATAAACAGAGAAACCCGAATCCCCAGATCTTTCAACTCCGCAATAATCGGCACAAGCCGCTCCCCATCCCGTCTCAAATCCCAACCGTGATCGGACGTACTCTGATCGGGTTCATCGGGCACCAGCGTACACTGATCGGGCACCACATCCCGCACCATATCCATAAAATCGGGAAAGGGATTGCCCTCAATATTGTACTCCACCCCCGAAATCATTTCTTTCAACTCATAAACATCCGTCCTGCGAATATGCCGCTCATCGGGCCGGGGATGCACCGTAATACCATGCGCCCCCGCATCAATACACACCTGCGCCGCCCTTGTCACACTGGGAAAAGTAAGCGGCCGACTATTCCGCAACAGCGCCACCCGATTCAAATTTACACTGAGTTTGGTCATTGTAATCCCTGTTAAAAGGTGAGACATAAACGACAATTGTCATTGCGGCATGTTTTTAGCCGCAATCCAGTGGGGTGGGTTGGGGGTGGCCTTCACAATTCTCAAGGCGCCAGCAAAGCGCGCTTCCACGCGCCACCACCTTGCCGAACATACAAAAACCGATCGTGCAACCGATCATCCCTATTCACCCAAAATTCAAACTGATCGGGAACCACCCGATAGCCCCCCCAAAAATCCGGCAACGGCACATCCTCTCCCGGATATTTTCGATCCAATTCTGCCACGCGATCTTCCAAAAACGCCCGATCGGGAATTTTTTTACTTTGAGGTGACGCCCAGGCACTCAAGCGACTACCCCGAGGCCGAGAATCAAAATACGCCCTGGACACCTCATCAGGGACCGCCTCAACCGTCCCCTCAATACGCAACTGCCTGCCCAGTGATTTCCAGTGGAATAGCAGAGCTGCTCTGGAATTCTCCGCCAATTCATCGACCTTGCGACTCTCTCGATTCGTAAAAAACACAAACCCATCCCGATCGCACTGTTTCACCAGCACCATACGCACCGAAGGCCGCCCATCACTCGTCGCCGTTGCCAGTGCCACGGCTTCGGGCAGTGTCGGCTCCGAAGCTCTCGCCTCTTCAAACCACATATCAAACTGAACAAAAGGATCTGGATTCATATTCCCTTCCCGAATGACTTAATCAAATAAACGCGCAACTCTCTCCAATTACTCCGGCCCCCATTGGAATCGACATAAACACCCTGAGCCAAATACGGATCCCATCCCGCATCTCTGTACCCGCGGCGAGCGTATAAATTCAGCGCAGGTTGATTCGCCACATGAACGCACAGACCAATATTCACATAATCCCGCTGAAAAGTGATCCGCTCACACACATCTAACAACCGCGAAGCAACACCCATTCGCCGATAATCTGGATGAACAAAAAGAGACGACGCCTCGGGCCACGGTCGCACTTGCGGTGGCACGCCAGAAGCATCGCCACCTTCCCAATTGAGCAACACCTGCGCCACTGGCAAATTGTCCCACCAGGCCACAAAAAAAATGAGCCTGCCGGATTCCTGTAGCATAAACCGCCGCCGCTGCGTTTCTTTCCGACCAAACGGCAAATACTGAAGCCGAGACACCTCAGACGATTTAAGAGAGCGAATATCAATTTTCATGAATGTAAAGTATAGCCAACACAAGCGCGACATGCAAGACACCGTGACGTAGATGTCGCAGTCCGAAACCCAATTTCTCCGTATTTGGCTTGTTTTATTTGCTTACCTCTCTTTATATTTGTTAGAGACTGTTTTAAAACTCATTTTGCCCCTTCTCGGCGATGCGCTATTGCCCTGTCATTCTGAGCGGAGCGCAGCGGAGTCGAAGGAGCGGGGTACAACTGGCCGCCTCTCAGGCCAGTTCATCTCTTACCAACTCAGGTGGAAAAGATGCTTCGGCTACGCTCAGCATGACAAAACGCCGGACATGCGTAACATCAGGTATTAATTTTAAAACAGCCTCTTAGACAACCGATCCGGTTCATGACCACTATGGACGGATAAGACCTGTAAGAATGGTTGAGAACAGGAAGTCCCTCACCTCATGGAGAAAAAACGTGAACCGAACCGATCTGATAGAAATAATCAGAAACGGCGAGAACTACGAGATCAAGCCTGTGCTCGATATGGGACTGGATAGCCTCGATATAGACCGGCTCAACAACTACTTCCGCGTTCTGTTAAAGCGCGATGCGCCGTCTGTCAACGATCGCGAATCGTGGCGCCGGCTTCTCTTGAACACTGGCCTCCTCGTCGAAGCAGGGGGAATCACTGCCGCCACCGTCGCAGGGTTATTGCTATTCGGCGAAAACCCGAATTACCGCGTGCCGCAGGCCGGAATCACGGCGACCGCCTTTCCTCGCAATGAGAAGGAATACGATACCGTTGACGAGGAAGTGATACGAGGTCCCCTCGTTTCGATCATGTCAGAACGTGGTCGCGTCGAAGAGAAGGGCGTGATTGACCAGGCCGTGGACTTCGCCAACCGCAACCTGCACACCATCGCCTGGCTCGAAGGCGGACGTCGTATCCGCAAAAAGGCACTTCCACTGGAGGCTGTTCGGGAGTCAATAGTCAACGCCGTTGTTCACAGGGACTACACGCTCGTTGGTACAGATGTCGAAGTTTCTATGTACCGCGATCGCCTCGAAGTCATCTCGCCAGGGCGGCTACCCAATAGCGTCACAGTAGAAAAAATGCGCGAGGGCGTTCTGCGCGTATCCAGAAACGAACTCGTGAAGGACGTGTTGCGCGATTATGGTTATGTGGAGCATCTCGGCATGGGCGTGCGCAACCGAATCATCGGATCCATGCGCGACCACAACGGCACCGAGCCAGACCTGATCGAAGAGGACCACCGCTTCACCGTGCGGCTGTGGAAGGATCCAGAGAACACACCGTCTTATTAGAACGGTATCCAGGTTTGTGACGTCATCAACGCCACTGGCGTGACTGGGTGCCATAAAAGAATTGCGGGCGACCTTGCCAATTGTTCAAAACGGACTGAAGAAACTGGGTTGGATTGGCGATTGGATTGACAATCCGGAGGCAACTTACTTTGAAGAGACAGTACGACGACCTGCGCCCTGAACGCCAGCAGAAAAAGGGATTTCCTCGTATTTGTCTTGTTTTGTTATCCTTTGTATATTTATTACATGTGTCCATCTGATTCATGACTGTTCGGAACGAATTAAGTAGGAAATACTCAGGGTATGAATGCAAAAGTACAAAAAATTACAGAATCGCTTTTGGATGAGATCGCAAACAAAATTGTCGAACACTTTCATCCAGATCAGATTATCCTCTTTGGCTCTTATGCTTATGGCGAGCCAAAGACCAATAGCGATTTAGATTTGCTTGTCATCATGGATACAGATTTGCGGCCAACAGCACGAAGTGCCGCAATTGCTCGCATTTGTCGTCCAAAATACGTTGCGATGGATATTGTCGTGCGTACACCTGAAGAAATTCAAACCCATCTGCAAAACTTTGATCCATTTCTCGAGGAAATTTTCAAACTTGGACGCACCCTCTACAAATCCGCCGGGTGATATACAAGCGTGGATCTATAAAGCAGAAGAAGACTTTCGCACTGCCACAACAATGGTCCGGAAACGCAAAGAACCCGTTCCCGACAATGTGTGTTTTTGCGCGCAGCAATGTATAGAAAAGTATCTCAAAGCCTTTCTGGTTCTTCATCGCATTCATTTTCCAAAAATTCACGACCTTTTGGCATTATTAGATTTCGCTGTAGATATTGACACCGAACTTGAGATACTTCGAGATGATATGAATTTCCTGTCTCCATTTGCCGTTGAATTTCGCTATCCCGGGGAAAATGCCACTGTTGAAGAGTCTAAAGATGCGGTTAAAGTTATGCGGCGTGTTCGCCGCACTTTGAGGACAAAGTTGAATCTCGGAGATGCCTGATATCCTACTCTATTAGGCAAATTCTTCAGACACCGTCTGAAAAATCAGAACTCAGCGAAATTCCCTCAACAACCGATTTGCCAGACGCTGTCTGGCAAAAAGAAAACAGGTAAAGAATATTATAATTCTCTACCCGTTCTTTCTTATTAAACCGATACCCTCACGTCAATCGGGAATCAATTCAATATTGAGTTGACAGCCTACGGCCTCTGCATATTTTCGCAACGTTTCTACCTTTGGGGAATGTCGGCTATTGGCAGACTCTAAGCGAGTAATCGCTGTCGCCTTCGTGCCCATCTTCTCGGCGACCTGCTCTTGAGTTAGACCAGCGCGACCATTTGCTGACGAAATGCGGTTGGATATGATCTTTTTCTTCCCATTGTGGACTCCTTTCTCTGAAAGAGATAAGTTGTCCACTAAAACGGGTCAAGTCCAACAAAGTTTACGTAAACTTCCCCTTCTGTTTTAAAGGATTAGGTGCCGACATGACTCCCGCCAAATATGGGCAAGATGAAGAGCGCAAACAAGCGCGACTCACAAACAAATTGCACGCAGCCTTTGAAGCCAAATTCCTTGAGGATGGTATGCTCCATAAGGCTGAGGGCATTATAGGACAGGCATTGCAATCTGGAGAAGACCTGCGCATTCTCGAGTGGTTGAGAGATTTTTCCTTAGATGCCAAGCAACCGGTCTTCGCAGCATCTGTTCTGCGTTGTCTTGGTCGGCAAGAACATTTAGGAACGAGTTCATGGCGTTCCGAACTCGTGCGCGATGCGTTAGCTTTAGATGATGTGGAGATTAGAGATGCTGCAGTTCAAGCAACAGAATTGTGGAGCGACCGTGAGATTCTGCCTGTTCTGAAATCGCATTCTGAGCCAGAACCATGGTTGCGAGATTATATCTGTGACGTCATTGACGGTCTTGGGAAATAACTAACGTTAAAACGGCATTGTCGTATAATATCAAATGAAGGATTATGAGTTGCTTTTTATTAACAAATTTGTTAATTTTTGGTATGAATTGGAAAATTGTTTATTACAATGAGAAAGTCCAAAGTATCGTGAATGCCTGGCCCGTGGGACTCAGAGCTGTTTATCCTCGGATTACAGAGCGTATCTCGATTTTTGGTCCAAATTTGGGAATCTTAGAAGAAACATGAAAACACATCGTGAAATGATTGACGAATGGAAGAGAGATCCAGAATTTGTCGCTGAATACGACGCGTTTGCAGATGAATTTGTGCTTTTTGATGAAATGCTCAGAGCCAGAAAAAATGCAGGTCTAACCCAGGCTGATGTGGCTAAAAAGATGGGTACCAAAACGCCCGCAATTGCACGCCTTGAAGCATCGGGACGCCACAAAAAACATTCTCCTTCTCTTGCCACCCTTAAAAAATATGCAGAGGCTGTCGGCTGTCGTCTGGACATTCGGCTGATACCTCGTTAGTCGCATCTCACCGCCATTAAGCTATCCTGAATGGGAAAAACGAGGGTTAAACTATGATGCTGAATACATCGGCAGTAGAGATTGATGAAAGTGGTATATCTATAAGCAAAATAGACAATACTGTCACTGTCGAAGGAGCACTACAGAACCACCACTCTAAAAAGGTTAAAGTCATATTTTCCGCTGTCGTATTCTTAGCGGATGTGCGCATAGCCGATAAGGGTGACAGAAATTTTTCCTTTGGCAGAAACGATATTCTTCATGAATTTTACCTTTCAGAAGAACTCGATGCACAAGAGCACAAATCATTTGAATCTATCCCTTATGAAATCACTGAATCGGACGCCGACAACGCCATGCTTGCGTATTATACCACAGTGCTTGCGGTCTCTGAGTTATGAAAAGTGGGAAACGGCCGGTGTCGTCCAGTTTTGATTACGCACTTTTTGCCGTACACCGTGACGTACAATTTTCACCTATCCGGTCTAATATACAGGCTGGGACGGCAAAGGGATCATCCCCTACGACGACATTGTGATCGTCCGCTGATCGCTGTCCCGCCTCATTTTCAAAAAAACAATTTTTTTGTATGGTACAGATTTTTTCTTGCACGAAAATACAGAACGGGCTATATTGTCCAATCCCAAAAACAAAAGTCCTCTAATATCAGGAGATAACTACCTGAATTTAAATATCTTTAGGTAAAATAAAATGGTCCATTCACACTGCCATTATCCCTCCAGGAGGCGGCGATTATGCCCTGGAGGCTAAAATTTTGCCAACCCCTGAGTGGGGTTTTTGGTGCCTACACCCTACGTGCCCGACATCGAGATAGATTCGATGTCGGGTTTTTTGTTGCCCTCCGGGGACCACCACAACCACCCATCGGTGCAGAACACAGTAGATGATGAAAAAAAACAACATGACCTCACGACACAAGAGGAGTATCATGGCACCGAACGAAGAACAGACAATGATTCTAAAAGCGCGGATGGGTGATGGGATCGCATTTGGCAAACTGTACGAAGCAAACGTAGCTCGCATTTATGCAATTGTAGCCAGCCACACAAAAAACAAGGACGACATCGATGACCTGGTTCAAATCGCATTTATAAAAGCATACCAGGGACTCAATCGCTTTCGCGGTGACGCGGCATTTTCAACCTGGTTGACCCGCATAGCAATGAACGTATGCCTCTCGCACTGCGAATCGCAATCCGTGCGGCGCAAATGGGCAACCTATTTTCAATCGCCAGAAGGCATAGAAAAAATCGCCCCGCGCTACACCCAGGACCCGGAAACCGCCCTGCACGCACGAGAATGTCAACACCTCGTACGCAAGAGCATACAAACACTGCCACAACAATATCGCGAAGCCATGCGCCTGCGTTATATTGAGGACTATTCGTATGCCGAAATCGAAAAAACCATGCAAGTACCCATAGGCACCGTAAAAACCTATCTGTATCGCGGAAGAGTCCTGCTTCGAAAAACCATTGAACAACGAGAAATGTAAAATAGACGGAGCGGGGTACAACTGGCCGGTTCTCAGGCCAGTTCATAGACAAACCCCGCTCAACCACCCACTGGATTGCGGCTTAAATCATGCCGCAATGACGATAGTTGGGGACTGATTGCTGGCTGTTGATTCGTAGATTCGTAGATTCGCTTTCAGGAGAACTCTATGACCGAATTCAGCACAAAACACCTGCCCCGGGAACCCGACGTCACTGCGCCCGATGGATCCGACGTTCGCATACTCCTCGAACTCAAAAACGGCGGCATGGCCCACTTTGAACTCGCCCCGAGAAAAACATCCATCGCCATTGCCCACCGCACCATTGAAGAAATCTGGTACATCATCAGCGGACAGGGCGAAATGTGGCGCAAACAGGGCAACCGCGAAGAAATCGCATCCCTCGCCCCCGGTGTAACCCTCACCATACCACAAGGCACGCACTTTCAATTTCGCGCCCACAACAGCGAACCCCTCTGCGCCGTCGCCATCACCATGCCACCCTGGCCTGGCGATGATGAAGCCTATCGCGTAACGGGAAAATGGAAACCGAGGATATGATCGCATAAAAAAAGCCTGTACCAACGTTGGTACAGGCTTTTGGGTAAAAACCTTCTGGATCGCGGCTACAACCATGCCGCGATGACGGGCGAGGCATGCCTCGCCCCTACAGTTGTTCACACTTCACAGCCCTCTTTTTCATCTGCGGATCACACATCCTCATCCGGATCCTCAGCCGAAAGATCCTCTCCCCTGTGAAGTCGAAGCGCCAAATTCGCCGTCTGTCCCAACGCACGCGCCGTTGGTGCATGCGCTGCCAGATAGCGCGCCGCGCCCACCAGCGTAATCCGTGCGCGTTCCTCATCCAACTCCTCTGCCTGACTAAACGCAGACTCCAGCATCTGAAACGAATGAAACTCCGCATCTTCCCGCAGCAACACATGCCCCAACCGCTCGCACAAAGCACCGCGCGGATGCCCCAGCGACAAATACCGATACGCAATCCGCCCCGCCTCATCCACCTGTGCCTGTGTATCCAGCAACGCCACAAAAGAATCCAGCAACTCATCCGCATCCTCCGGCAACTGTTGCGTCGCACGCTGATCCTGCGGCAATCGGGCTGCTGGCTTATTAAACCACCGATCAAAATACAGCGCCATTGCACCGTGAAAAATCCCCCGCGCCAGATCCAAAGACGGCGCGCGCTTTGCACACTGATGCAGCGCATTAGCCGCCGAATGCGTATGCAGCACAGCAATCCAATCGGCAAACTCATTCTTAACGTGAAACCGCGCAATCCGCAAAGCCGCTGCATAAGTCAGCGTCTGCGTCAACTGCGTCAGCGTCGCCCCCCCGGCAAATGCCGCCTTCAACCCATCCACAATCGCATGCGGATCGTCACCTGACAAAATTTCTGTCAAAGCATCCGCATCGTCCCACGTCTTGCCCTTGCCCTCCCGAACCAGATCCTCAAGCTCATCAAACGCGCCATTTAACAACGCCACCAGATCAACGGGACTGCGCCACCGATTCAACTCCTCACTCCGCTGTGAACCCGAAAGCACCCCCACCAGCGAAGGCAAAATCTCATCGGCCTTATCCCATCCAATGCGCTCGAGCACCTCAAAACCCTTATTGATAAAATCCAGCACATGCCCGCCATCGCGATAAAAGTGATCCGTCGCTGCAGCCACCAGCATATCGCACATCTCCGAAGGCGTTGCTCCCATCTGAATCGCCGTCAACAAAGCGCGCTCTGCGCCATCGGCATTTCGCACCTCAATCAGATAGCGGAACCACGCCTTAATGCGCGCCAGCGTAAGTTCCTCCGTCTCCAGAGGCGTAAACACAATCCTCGGCGATGCATTACTCGTCTCCTGCGCCACATGCAACAACCCCTGATACAGCGCCAGAACCTGATCTTCATTCGCCAGCTTTGGCACCACATTGGCCATACACGTCAAAATCGTCAACCCAGGCCCCCATCCCTGACGCCGACGCAACGCACCATACCGCGCGCCAATCTCTGCAATCTCATCCCCATCGACCCGCTGCCCCCGAAGCGCGATCACCGACTTGGCAATCACCAGATTAATATTCTGCTCCAAACTCTCGCTCAACCGCCGCTTCCAATGCCCCACCGGATCGGGATGCGTGGCATGCACATTGACATAAATCTCACCATCCTGCACATCCACCGGATAACTCCGAACATCATCCGCAAACGGATCAAACGTACACCCACTGACCAGATCAAACCGCGCGTGATGCCAGTGGCAAATAATCAACCCATTGTGAATCGACCCCTCACTCAGCGGATACCCCATATGCGGGCAGCGATTATCCACCGCCCGAATCTCGCCATCTGACTTTGCCAGCGCAATCGCATGGCCCTCCACATTCACCGCCATAATCCCACCCTCGGGAATATCTCCCACACGCGCACAGGGCACATAATCAAGTGTCGTCACAGCCATGGTATGCCTCCTATTGATTGGAATGATATCTAATTTCACCCCAAAAATACACCATTCACAATCCCAAAACACCGTCCCCAGGGACAAAAACAACCTGTCCTTTTGGACAGGTCATCGATTTTTCCCTTCTCTCCTACACCGGCGTCACACCCTTCTTCAGAATAACATTGCCATATTTTGCGGTCTCCCCAGTCATAACAACCGCAAACGCCTGTCTCGCCTGCTCGTAAAAAGCAAAGCGTTCAACACGCGCGATCGGAGGTGTATCGGGCCATATCTCGTCAATAACAGCCCGATAAGACGCCTCAACTGTGGGATCGAGCGTATCGCCCGGCACGGCATCCATCATAAAAACCGGACTATCCACATACGTATCCAGCACAAACAGCGGCAAAATTGCCCCGAGCAAATCCGCAACCCCCAAACCATCAGCCCGCAGCGTATTGGCATTCACCGAATGCCCGGGAAAATGTGCATCTGCCAGAACAATCTCATCTCCGTGTCCCATGCGATAAATCGCAGCCAACAACTCGGGACTGAACAATGGGGATATACCAACGAGCATCTTGTATCTCCAATTATGAAGTGAGAAGGAAGGAACGGTGTACAACTGGTCGCAGTTCAGACCAGTTCACTGTGAAGTGAGAAATCCACCCAACCCCACTGGATTGCCTTTAACGTCTTGTATCTTTGCGTCTTTGTGTCTTTGTGTGAGGCCCTCTTACATCTCACCGCCTTATCGAAAATGTGCATCCGCCGCATGGGCTGATCTAAGCCCCTTGCTCATCCGCATCAATTGCTTTTGTCTCTCCGTGAGCCCGTCAAACCATTCAGGCGGAAAACCATCGTGGGGATCAACTTGAAACATACACATCCGTTTGCGATAATGACCGAACAACGCATGGCGATTCGTAGTCCCCGTATTCGCGCCGCCAGCATGCCATATTTGACCATTAATAACAATAACACTACCCGCAGATCCTTCGGGTTGTGCAATATGCTTGACAGACACATTCTCTGGCGGGATAGCCAATCCACTTTTATGCGAACCCGGCACCACGCGCGTACCGCCATTTACCGGCGAAAAATCATCCAGCATCCAGATCGTATTCATCATAACTGGTGAACTAAAATTGAGCATCTCCAATGGAATATCACTGTGCAAACCCTGGTCTGGATCGCCCGGACGCACAATGCGGGCATTGAGACTCCCCAGAATAAGCGACTTCTCCAGATAATGCTCCAGCAACGGAAGTATCCGCGGATGATCAATAGTCTTGTGAAAAACGCGATCCAGCACCGGCAAATTGGCGACATGCCGAGCGGTTCCCCGATTTCTGGCCTCCGTGCCAACTTCCTTCTCACAACGCATAAGGGCTTCGCGCATCTCCCCTGCTTCTTCAGTCGTCAAAACATTTTCGACAACCGTAAAGCCATAGACATCGAGTTCAAAAAAGTATTGTTGATTATTCATATTGTCCTCTCAAAAGTAACGACCAAAACCTTCTGGATCGCGGCTTTAAGCATGCCGCGATGACGGCTCTATTAATGGATCGGGAAAAGGATTTCCCTCCTACTGCTCACCAATTCGCATTCCCCTTATCCCAGGGATGCGCTTTGAGCACCTCTTCAACCATCTCGATACCCCAACCCGGACCAGAGGGAATCGTCAAATACCCATTCTCAATATGCGGCACACTGGCCACCATATCTTCGCGCCAGGGCACATCGTCAACATCAATCTCCATAATACGCACATTCGGCAAAACCGCGCACAAGCTCGCACTGATACATGTCGAAAGATGGCTATAATAATTGTGCGGCGCAACATTGAGTTGATACGCCTCGGCCAAATCGCCAACCTTTTTAGACTGCGCAAACCCATTCCACGGCACATCGATCATAAACACATCCGCAGACCGCGCCTGGAAATAAGGAATAAATTCGCGCATATAAAACAAATTTTCACCCGTACAAATTTTGGTACTCGTCGAATCCTTAATCTGCCGAATCGCATCGGGCTCGTACATATCGATCTCCAGCCACAGCAAATCAAATTGTTCCAGCACCCTGGCAATACGCATACACGACTCGGGCTTAAAATTAAAATTCAGATCCAGATTGATATCGACATCGGGACCCACAGCATCTCGAAACGTACCAATAAGCGTCTCAATATGCCGGAGAATCTGCCGCGTAACCACGCCATCCGTCGTCCCCGGTTCGCCGCCAAAACCCCCAAAATAGACACTGGCCGGATCCCCCGGTACCACAATATTCGTCTTCAGCGCCGTATATCCCCTCTCCACAACCTCTCGCCCCAGCGCGGCAATATCATCCATCGTGCGAAGCGGTGGCGTATTGAGCAAATCGCTATTGCGCGCACGCGAAGTGCCACAATGCGACCAGTAAACGCGAACCTGCTCGCGCGTTGGACCCCCAAAAAGCTCCACAACAGAAATACCGAGCGCACGCGCCTTAATATCAATAAGCGCGAGTTCAACCCCCGCAATCGCCTTCGCCGCAATACCCCCCGGACTTTGTCGCGTCCCCCGCAACATATCCCAAAAACGCATCTCATAAGCACGCGGATCCTTGCCGATAATCAAAGGCGTCAAATCGCGCACCGTACCCGTAACCCCATAAGGACTGCGACCATCGCTGCACTCCCCCCAGCCGCTAATACCCTCATCTGTATCCACCCGAACAAAAATCCACGGGCGCCAACCCGCATCGACAATAAACGTCTCAATATTGGTAATCTTCATATAATAATTTCCTCTTTCAGTAGAATTAAACTGAACTCCCCCTTTCCTTTCAGGAGAGGGGGCTGGGGGGAGAGGTCATTCCCCTATAACGGCGGTTGTGCAACGCGATTAAACCCCATCGTATCTTCACCGTGAATAACCTGAAGCGCGTGGTCTTCGGAATCGTACTTGAGCACATGGACAATCGGAGGAATCGCGCGCACCGCCAGACCAATGCGCCGCAAATCCGAGAAATTGGCTTTCGAGTGATGCAACGTACGCTCATTAAACAAAATAAACTCACCGGGCTGCATCTCGAGATCGACCAATTGCTCCGAATCGTAATACCCCGCATCGGCCATCTCCCGAAACTGCACATCGGGCGTGGCTTTAATATGGGGAATAATTTTGCGATGTGAACCGGGAATAAGCTGCAAATTTCCATTCTCCTTTGTCGAAGCATCCACCGCAATCCACGCCGAAACAATAATCGGCGGCTCGAGCGGCCAATAATTGAAATCCTGGTGCCATGGAATCGCCTTCGTACCCTTGTATTTGATAAAAAAATTCGTGCGCCACAACAACAAATCCGCGCCGTACAGAGCCACCATCCGACTGAGAATCTCGGGATGCGTTGACAAATCGTAAATCGCGCGACTATCCAGATGCCGGTTGTGAATGCGATTCTTACCATTCGGCGGATCTGTCTCCAGCACCTCTTCAATCGCCGGGCGAAGCCCCGCCATCTCCGCCTCCGAACACAGCGAATACGGACCGAGAAAGCCCCGCGTGCGAAAATGCAGCATCTCCTCTTCCGTCAATACAGCAGGTACTTCAGCTATAGCCATCTCATATCTCCTTTATTTCACAACATCACCGACCTCAATCCGATACATCTGCCGCCCATCGCCCTTATGCGCCGAATCAATCACCACAAACTGTCCATCGGGACTATAGCGCGGATGCAAATCACAACGCCACTCACCCGTATAAGGCTCCGGCGACGGAAAAATCCCCAGATCAACGCGCTTGCCAGTCGCAACCTGATAAAGATACGGAATCTGATTGCGGTCGCCCTGTGACGGATACGTATCGTTGAGAATCCACTCATTGCCCGGCAAATACGTACAGTGACCATTAACCGTCATAACCCCATCACCAATCACCTCTGGCTCCGCCTCGGAAAGATCCCGATAGTGATAAAACTTATTCCCGTGCGACGGGTGATACGCCCATCCGAGAATCGTCTCTGGATCGCGCCAGATAAAATGCGACATCTTGCCGTAATCATCAACCACATGCAAATTTGACCCATCGGCATTTGCCGTCATCATCCGCGTGTCAAAGCCCCCCTCTCCAAATCGCCAGCGATGCAAAAAAATGAACCGCGATCCATCCGTATTAAACAGCAAATGATTAAAATAATGCCGCGCCCCGGAAATATCGCCATGCGGATACGGAATCGCAGCAACCTCGGCTATCGCAACAACAAGCCTTGACGCACCCGTTTCCAGATCCACCGTATAAACACCCACATCATCCGGCGCACGCACATCGCGATTGGGATCTGGAATCCCCGCATACCCATACCCGGGCCGCATGTGATTAATCCGGCGAAAATCAGCCCCAATCGCTGTCTTCCCATCGGGCGAAAGCGTATAAATCGCGGGCGAAAGCGTGCGAATCGCCCCCGTTTTTACATTGTAAATCCGCGAGACAAACGCATCCCCCTCGCGATCATTAAAAATAACCTCCGTATCCGAGTCGGGAATCCACTGCAACATACACCCTTGTTGCCAGCACCACGCCCGCGTGCGCCCGAACTCAGACCACGTATCCCCATCCTCCATATCAATAACACCCAGCGCAACCGTATCATCCGCCGAAGGCGACCGGTGTTCAAAATCCACCGCCATACCGAGCGCGAACCGGCCTGAAGGGTCTATTTGCCACTTATCGTAATAACCAAACCAGTGGAACTCAGGTCCCCGGGTAATCGCGCGAATGGGGGGATAATCAGACATGTAATAATCCTTAAAAATAAGCAGTCAGCAGTCAGTTCGCCCCGCTCCTAATTCTTAATTTTTAATTTTTAATTCGCACTTAAATTATGTCCCCAAATACATTCCCGCAACCCTAAGAATCACTGCTGTACTTAGCCTATGGTGAAATAGTCGATAGACCATTGACTTTTTGCTGTGATAGCATATCTTCTTCACAGGAAGCTGACACCTCTCTCCAAAGGCCCAGAGCATCTCACAGGGCAGAATTTGATATCATCTCCAAACACTTGATTTAATCCCTTCCCGACGACTTCTCATGCTTCACACCCCAACAAGACAATGTCGAGGTCATTTGAAAAGATCGCAAGACAAAGGTACATAATATGACCAAACGCAGACTGCCCATCGGCATTCAGACCTTCCGCGAGATCCGCGAAGAAAACTGCTACTATGTTGACAAGACCGCCTACATCTATCGGCTACTGAATGAGGACAAGCACTATTTTTTATCGCGTCCTCGTCGTTTTGGCAAAAGCCTGTTTCTGGACACGCTGAAGGAACTGTTCGAGGGCAATGAACCGCTCTTTGAGGGGTTGTATATCCACGACCACTGGGATTGGCAGGTTCGCTATCCCGTCCTGCGACTCGACTTTGGCAGCGGCAATTTCAAAGAGGTGGGCTACCTGCAGGCAAACCTCATGGAACAACTCGCGGCCATAGAACGTCGAGCAGGGATCGTTTCCGAGTACACCACAGCCCCCGGACGTTTCGCGTCTATTTTGGAAATCCTTCACGAGAAAGCAGGACAGCGCGTCGTCGTTCTGGTTGATGAATACGACAAGCCGATTCTCGATGCTTTGGAAGTACCGGAGATTGCGCGCGCCAACCGCGACTTTCTGCGCGGTCTGTATTCCACCATCAAGTCCAATGATGCCCACATCAAATTCACATTCCTCACTGGCGTCAGCAAGTTCTCCAAGGTACATCTGTTCTCTGGCCTCAACAACCTCACAGATATTACCATTGACCCACGCTATTCTGCTATCTGTGGCTATACCGAAGCAGACCTCGACACCGTATTCGCGCCAGAACTGCCCGGCCTTGACAGAAACGAAATCCGAGATTGGTACAACGGCTATAGCTGGCTGGGTGAGGAGAAGGTCTATAACCCCTTCGACATCCTCCTGCTGTTTCGAAAGCACAGCTTCGAAGCCTATTGGTTCGAGACCGGTACGCCGACCTTTCTGGTCGAGACCCTATTCAAACGCCACATCAGTTCTCTGAAACTCGACGAAATGATGGGCGGTAGCGACTTGTTATCGACCTTTGATGTCGATGAAATCGCGACCGAAGCCCTGTTGTTTCAGACCGGGTATCTGACCATTACCAGTGAGGAAAACCTGGGCGGCAAGTCCCTCTATCGGTTGGGTTATCCCAATCGGGAAGTGCGCCAGAGCCTCAACGAAAGCCTGTTGCGCTACCTGGTGAAAGACCCGTCTGGGCAGATGGCGAATAGCGTCCAACTCTACCGCCTGATAGAAGCCAATGACTTCGAGGGACTCAAGACACTATTCCACGCCTTCTTCGCCAGTATTCCCTATGAGTGGTACACCAACAACGACATCGCCAATTTTGAAGGCTACTACGCCAGCGTGTTCTATTCCTATTTCGCTGGCCTGGGACTTGACATCACCGTAGAGGAAAGCAGCAGCCATGGGCGTGTCGATATGGCCGTTCACTTCAACGATAACGTTTATCTCTTCGAGTTCAAAGTGGTGGAACTGGCGTCTGAGGGCACTGCAATGGCGCAACTAAAAGAAAAGGGATATGCGGACAAATATCGCGGTTTAGACCAGCCGATCCACCTGATCGCCGTAGAATTCAGCAAGAACACCCGCAATATAACGGCCTTTGAGGTTGTACATGCGTAACGCGATGACGGGGGCTATAGACCATTGACTTTTTGCTGTGATAGCATATCTTGTTCATAAGAAGCCGACCCCTCTCTCCAGAGAGAAACAGGAGATCTGTTATGGCCGAAACGCCTGAATCTGAAGCGACCACATCTGCGGATAATACCCATTGGGGCATTGCTTATCTACGCGAAGACCTGCAAGATATACGCCTGCAGATGCGTGAAGACAGCAAAGAGTTGCGCCTGCAGATTGTCGAGACGAATAAACTCATTGGGTCTCGCTTCACCTATCTCATCACGACCATGGTCGCAATAACGGGCATTCTCATCGCCGTGATCAAACTGTAAGACCTGTCCTTGTCCTCAAATAGCGATAACAGCCGTTTTCAGACCCGCGACGTAATCACCCTCTCCGGCGGGCATGCAGTACACGACACATACAGCGGATTCTTACCCCCCTTACTCCCCATCTTCATTCAAACCCTGTCCCTATCCAAAACCGAAGCCAGTTTGTTAATGGTCGTCAGACAGGCACCCTCGGTATTTCAACCCATCATCGGACATCAGGCAGACCGCCTGAACTTGCGATTTCTCGTGATCCTGGGACCTGCAATAACGGGCATCGCCATGAGCCTGCTCGGCATCGCGCACGGTTATCTCTCCCTGACTGTGCTATTGTTAATCACGGGATTTAGCTCCGCGGCATTTCACGCAGTTGGACCCGCAATGGCCGGAACGCTCTCGGGTTCCAACCTCGGTCGCGGAATGGGCATCTGGATGTTATGCGGTGAACTCGGTCGCACCCTGGGACCCATTTTAATCGTAAGCGTCATCGGCCTGTGGGGAATTGGTGGAACACCTTATTTAATACCCGCCGGTATTGTAGCTTCGCTGGTACTCTTGTTGCGAATGAGAAGCGTTGCCAGCCGCGTCATATCAGCGTATAAAGCACTGACCTGGCAGGCTGCCCTAAAACGCATGGCACCAGTCATGATACCCCTATCGGGAATCGTTTTTGTTCGCGCGTTCATGATGGCCTCTCTAACCGCATTTCTGCCCACCTTCTTGACCGAGGAAGGCGCCAGCCTGTGGCTATCGGGCGCATCGCTTTCCGTACTGGAAGGCGCGGGCATTGGCGGCGCGCTAATCGGCGGATGGGTAAGCGACCGATGGGGACGCAAACAAATACTCGGCTTCTCCATGATCGCAACCCCCCTCCTGCTATTTGTCTTTCTCGAAACCCAGGGCTGGGCCTTATTTCCCATTTTAATAATCCTGGGCTTTGTCGCCCTCTCCACCGGTCCCGTGGTCATGGCAATGGTACAGGAAAGCTGCCCAGAAAACCGGGCATTTGCCAACGGCCTTTACATGGGCGCGGGATTCGCGCTTCGCGGCGTGGCAATGTTGCTCCTCGGCATCATGGCAGATGCTTATGGTCTGCGCCGGGCTTTTCAAATCAGCGCGATATTGATGTTGCTCGGCGTTGTGCTGGTATTTCGGATACCGGGTAAAAGGACATGATTGAAGGGTGTGCATAATTCATTTGTTGTAGTACAGCGAAGTATAAAGTTTTTTTCATGCCTTCGGCGACCTACTTTTTTTCAACAGCAAAAAAAAGTAGGCAAAAAATGCCGCTCTCAAACGCCGAGGGGCTGGCACAGCGTAAATCGTTTCTGTGGTCATACACCATGCTATGGCCTGCACAGTTACAATGGCATAAAGATTCCGCTGCGAGACGGACTCACACGCTGTGCGTGATGGTTTTGGCTTATCACTTTTCTCATAGCGTATGGTTGCGTCTATTTATTTTTTTCACACTTCCCATCTCCCACTTCCTACTTCACACCTCCTACTTCACATTTCAAAAGTGTTCATTTTCGGACACTACTGTATCAAAATCGGACACTTATTCGTCCGTCCATTTCAAGCGATTTTCATAACTCACTGTTATTTCAACACTTGTATTTTTGGCACGATTATTGCATATAAAATTGGCACAAAGAACTCGCAGCAATAGCCAGGGAGAACAAAATGTTCCGCAACTATCTGACCGTAGCGTATCGTAACCTTGTCCGCTACAAAGTGTATTCGGCCATCAACATTACTGGACTCGCAATCGGCATTGCGTTTTGCATCTTGACATTCCTGTACATACGACACGAATGGTCTTATGATGCGTTTCACAAGAATGCCGATCGAATCTATCGAGTATATGCTGAATACCGCGGTCCCGATAACAAATTTTATCGCATACCCACATTGCCGACCGCTTTGCGCAATGAATTGGTACAAACTGCAACAGGCATGGACCAGGCTGTGCGCTTAGTTGCTGGACGAGGAGACGACCCCGATGATCGAGAGATACAGGTTACGTACGGAGACCAGATCTTCAAGTTACCATTCCTGATCGTAGATCACGGATTCTTGGACATGTTTTCGTTTCTCCTTCGCTCTGGCGATTCGGAAATTGCCCTCAAACATCCGCAATCTGTTGTATTGAGTGCTGAAACAGCAAAGAAAATTTTCGGAAATGAAAATCCAATCGGAAAACAACTGACACTGCGATCTCTATGGAGCCACGAACGCGCTGACTTCACAGTAACCGGCATTGCCGAACCCATACCCGACAACTCATCAATTCAGTTTGATATGTTGCTACCATATCAACACCTGTGGTTTTTTCTGCACAAAGAAGCAGATGATTGGAAGAGCTTTGCGTGTAACACTTACGTTCAACTGACTGAAAGCACAAAAGCTACAGATATAGATCCCACGATGCGTTCGATTGTAAAAGCGCACATGCTGCGACCAGAGATCTCAGCGGACAACTTACATTTGCGACTTCAGCCGCTGACAAATCTGCATCATCGAATAGATTTTATGGAAACCACCAATCACGGCTTAAAGGCACCCCGGGATCCAATGAACGGGTATGGACTAATCTGCCTTTCATTGCTGGTTCTGGTAATGGCTTCCATCAATTTTGTCAACCTTGCAGTAGGTCGGTTGGTCACCCGAACAAAAGAAGTAGGCATTCGCAAAGTTGTCGGTGCTGTGCGTCCTCAACTGATTTGGCAATTCTTAAGCGAGTCGATTTTATTGAGCCTTGTAGCCGTAGTTTTGGGTCTATCACTCGCCGAACTGGTACTGCCATTTTTTAACGAATTTATGCATCAGAACCTGTCCTTCGACAACATTTTTACCTGGCCTACTTTTGCCTTTTTGATCGCTCTGGTCACAGTCGTCGGTCTCCTGATAGGCAGCTATCCCGCATTTATGATCTCCGGGTTTAACCCGGTTCGCATACTCACGGGGCGGTTTAAGCTGAGCCATCGCAACTTGTTTGGTCGCGGACTCGTCTTTGGACAGTTTGCCATGTCGAGTGCTTTGATTACCTGCACCCTGATCATGGTCTATCAACTTCAATTTGTAAAAGAAAAAGACCTGGGCTTTAACACGGAATTTGTGATTTCTATTAACACAGACGGGCTTCCCGAAATGAGAGGGGAGCAAGATTTGCTCAAGAACCGTTATCTGCAACATCACAAGGTGATAGGATGTACTACAGTGAGGTATCCACTACTGGACGAAGGGTGGCAAGACCGCAGAGACGGAAAAGGTGAACAAGGACAGTCTGTGGGCATAAAACGCTTCTATGTGGATTATAGTTTTGTAAAAACATTCGAGATGAAGGTACTATCGGGACGAGATTTTGACGCTAATGCGAATGAACAAGCACAGGGCAGCACTCTCGTGAACGAAGAACTGGTCAAACAGATGGGATGGGACGATCCAATTGGACAGACCATCACATTTGAAGGCAAAGCAGCAAACTTATTGAGAGCGTCAAAAGGGATTACCCGGGTCATTGGCGTGGTACAGGATTTTTATTTGTTGCCACTCCAGCAAAAAGTTCAACCCGCGATGCTTTTACTGAATCCATCGATGGGAGATGAAGCAGAAAACTTCTTTGTGCGGATCAAATCTGACGATATTGCCGGGACCCTGAAATATCTGGAAGCGGGGTGGAAAGAGATCGCGCCCGCTGGCGAGCCGTTTTACTTCACGTTTTTGCAAGAGGATATTGAAAATTATTACCGGGACTTTTTGAGTTGGAGCAAAATCGTGGGCTATGCAACATTTTTGGCTGTTTTCATCGCATGTCTGGGCGCATTTGGGTTGACGGCACTGGCCGTGGCAAGGCGAACTAAAGAAATAGGCATTCGAAAAATTATGGGCGCCTCGGTTTTAAATATCGTATCCCTGCTATCGCGCGAATTTGTAATACTGGTTATAGTCGCAAATCTATGTGCCTGGCCCCTGACGTATCTGGTAATGGTCTGGTGGCTACAGAGCTTTGCCTACCGCATGGGGCTAACAGTTGGCGTATTTGCACTCGGCGCCTTGCTGACACTGTTGGTCGTAATCGGAACAGTGAGTCTGCAAGCCGTGAAAGCGGCAAAAATGAATCCTGTGGAAGCGTTGCGATATGAGTAATTAGTAACCTGTTCACCAAAGGAAAATAAAATGCTCCACAACTATCTGACCGTAGCGTACCGCAATCTCGTCCGCTACAAAGTGTATTCGGCCATCAACATTACTGGACTCGCAATCGGCATTGCGTTTTGCATCTTGACATTCCTGTACATACGACACGAATGGTCCTTTGACGCATTCCACGAAAAAGCAGACCGAATTTATCGCGTTTACAATAGGGGAGAAGTGGGAGAAGGCAGCGATGCCTCGGCTGCTATGCCGGGTCCCCTTGGACCAGCATTGGCAGAAGCATTCCCCACACAAATGCAACACGTCGTCAGAATCTATACCACATCTCGCACACTCCAATACGGCGACCATTCATCTCAAGAGCGCGTTATTTATGTCGATCCGGGTTTCTGGGATGTATTCTCATTTTCTCTGATAACAGGCGACCCAACAACAGCACTGGACCGCAAAGATACCATTATCATATCGGAAACCGTCGCCCAAAAATTCTTCGGCAACACCGACCCAATGGGGAAATCAATCTCTTTCACAAGAAACGCAAAAATCCATCAAGCTCTAATTACAGGCATCGTAAAAGACACCTCCGAAACATCCAGCATTCAATTCGACTGCATCCAATCTTATGAGAATGTGGAAGACGCGCTCAACACCTGGAATTCCAATAACACCAGTATTTACGTCTTGCTACACAATCAGGTCCGCACCGAAGACCTGGAAAAGCTATTTCCGCCTTTTCTAAATCGATCGTGGCCCATCATCATATGGGAAAAGCAAGAGATGAAATTGCAGCCCCTTGCCAATGTGCATTTCAATCCAAATATCCGCGCGCCCGAACCCGCCACTGACCCGGCATATAGCTACATCCTGTTGTGCATTACAGCCCTGGTACTCTTTGTCGCATGCGTGAACTTTATGACCCTCGCCCTGGGACGGTCAGCTTCTCGGGCGCGAGAAATCGGCATCCGCAAAGTCGTTGGCGCACACAAGCCCCAGGTCATTGTGCAATTTCTCACAGAATCCGTGCTCTTAAGCCTCATAGCATTTGTAATCGGACTCGCCCTATCAGAACTTTTACTGCCATTGTTCAACAACCTCATGGCGCAAAAACTATCTTTGGTTGCACATCTGGATGGTCCGGCATTTGCCTCGATAGTGGGTCTAACTCTAATTGTCGGCCTGCTCGCAGGTACCTATCCAGCCTTTGTCCTGTCCGGCTTTATGCCAATTCAGGTACTCAAAGGCAGATTGAAAATTGTCAGTGCGGGATTATTCAGCCAGTTTCTCGTGGTCTTCCAGATCGCGATGTCTGCGATTCTCCTCATCTGTGCCCTCATCATGACCTCTCAACTCGACTATTTGCGGACCAAACCCCTGGGATTTGACAGCGAACACCTCATTGCCGTCAGTCGCCTCAGCAAACTGCGAGACCTGGGACCAAAAGGCATTGAAACCTATCAAAACGCCCTGTTATCCCATCACGCAATTCTCGGTGTGACTCAAATATATCACATGATGCGCAATGGATACCAGTCGCGCGGGAATGTGGTACATGATGGAACGAGCTTAAGCGGCGTGGAAGTCTTCTTTGTCGATTACGACTTTGTGCCAACGCTCGACATCAAATTGATCGAAGGCCGAAATTATTCACGGGACCTTGCGACAGACCCCACCGCGTCTGTAATCATCAACCAAACCCTGGCCAAACAACTGGGACCGGGACCACCCCTCGGAAAAACACTGAAATTTTTCGATGATATGACAGTGATCGGCGTGGTAAACGACTTTCATTTTCGCTCTCTCCACCACAAAATTGGCCCCGCACTTCTAAAATGCGACCCAGCAAATCAATACTTTAGCCGACTGCTAATTCGGGTGCGCGCCGACGATATTCCCGGCACACTGTCATTCATGAAAGAACAATGGGAAGCCATAACACAGTCCTCTGGATTCCGTTATTCATTCCTCGACGAAGGCATCGATCGCCAATACAGAACCGAAGAGCGATGGCATCGCCTGATCGGATACGGAACCTTCTTTGCCATTTTTATCGCATGTCTGGGGGCATTTGGATTGACAGCACTCGCCGTAACCCGGCGCACCAAAGAAATCGGCATTCGCAAAATATTGGGCGCCAGCATCACAAACGTCGTGCATTTGCTATCGCGCGAATTCGTTCTGCTGGTGGGCATTGCAAATGTACTCGCCTGGCCAGTCGCGTACTGGGCAATGAGCAAATGGCTATCGGACTTCGCGTATCGGATTGAGTTGGGGTTTGGGGCATTCGTGCTGGGCGGTGTACTGACCCTATTGGTCGTAATCGGAACAGTGAGCCTGCAAGCTGTAAAAGCGGCAAAAATGAATCCCGTGGAGGCATTGCGATATGAATAAACGATCAGATATAGAAACCGATATACAATTGGTCCACATGATAAAAGCCGGCGACAAAAGCGCGTTTGGCAAACTCTACCATCTGCACCAGAATCGCGTACGCGCCATTGTCGGGCGATATGTGCAGGACCGCGAGGAAGCCGAAGACCTGATGCAGATGGTATTCATGAAAGTCTTTCAGAGCCTGCGTCAGTTCCGCGGCGACTCGGCATTTACAACCTATCTGACGCGCATTGCCATCAACGTCGGGCGGTCACACCTTCGGTCCCGGCTATCCCGAAAAAACGGCATGGAAAAAGCAGCACAACACATGCCCGAACCAATCACTCTGACAACGCCAGAAGATAGCGTCATACAAAAAGAACGCCATCAACTCTTAACACAGGGCTTACGCACATTGCCCAAAGTGCAACAACGCGCAATGTGGCTCCGCTACATAAAAGAACTGTCCTACCGCGAAATCGTAGGGGAAATGCAAGTCCCCCTCGGCACCGTGAAAATCTGGCTCTACCGAGGACGCCATCAGCTAAAACGCGCGCTGAAAAAACAAGAGGTCGGAGGCTGGGCGGGCTGACTACACATGCTGAAATACAAAGTTTATTTTACACCAGAAAGGAGAGACCAATGTTCTCTGAAATGTCTTTATTCAGTAGCTATCTAAAAACGGCGATCCGCAACCTCGCCAGACATCGCATCTACTCTGCCATCAACATCATCGGCATTGCCATCGGCCTCGCCTTTTGCATCCTCACATTCCTCTTTACCTACAACGAATGGACATACGACACCTTTCACGAAAACGCCAACCGCATCTATCGGGTTTCTGGTATGACACCAGAACCCCTCGGACCCGCAATAGCAGAAGCATTTCCAGACATGCAGACCGTTCGTTTCAGCAGTAGCGGGGGAAAAATTGGTACAGAAGACCGCGCTTTTCAAGCAACTTTGGGTTTTGTTGATCCCAACTTCCTCGACATTTTTTCTTTTTCAGTCATTCACGGCGATCCCGCTCAAGCACTCCAGGACAAGTATTCTGTAATCATAACAGAAAAAATCGCGCAGAAATATTTCAACAACGCCAACCCCGTTGGGGAACAGCTTCCAATTCAGTACTTCGGGAAAGAAATTCAAAACCACACCATCACGGGCATTGTGCAAAACGTGCCCAAAAACTCCACAATTCAATTTGACATACTACTGCCATTTGAACCAAATCCCATGATGCGTGCCCCAAGCCGATGGAATATATACTACCTGGATACGTATATGATGCTCCCCCCGAATGTATCCCCAAATAGTGTCGAACAACAATTTCCCAGATTGACCAAAATCTGGTTGGGCGGCGAGAAAGAACTCAAACTCCTGCCTATCACCCAAATGCATTTTGCTCAAAACATGGGGGTACGCAATAGCAGTAATCCCGTTTATTCATACATCCTGTCGGGCATTGCTATCCTCGTCCTATTTATTGCCTGTGTCAACTTCATCACCTTAACACTCGGACGGCAGGCAACGCGGGCACGAGAAGTCGGCTTGCGAAAAGTCGTCGGCGCAGGGCGCATGCAGATCGCAAACCAATTTATCGGCGAATCGCTCTTACTCATCATCATCGCATGCATCATTGGCATTGCCATCGCAGAACTCGCCTTGCCAACATTCAACAACCTGGCCGGAAAATCCCTATCCATAAGCGACGGCCTCAACACCACAACACTCGCCTTTCTCATTCTGCTTATCAGCCTCGTCGGCATCACAGCAGGGGGATATCCCGCCTTTATCCTATCCCGATTGCAACCAACCCAAATCATAACAAGCCGGTTGCAAATTAAAACGGGCAATCGTTTTGGCAAATTACTGGTCATCTTTCAGTTCGCCCTATCCATATTTTTCATCATCACCACTTTGATGATGGCCCAACAGCTCACCTTTTTGCGAACCAAACCCATGGGATATCAAACCGAACACGTTGTCGCCATTCAGACCCAGGCACTGCAAAGAGAAAACAAAACCCTGCCAACTGTTTTTCGGGATGCCCTGCTGTCACATCCCTCAATCATAAGCACGACCTGGCTTGGTCACAGATTAAACAACAACATGAGCGCCCGGTCTGGTGTAACTTATGAAGGAAGTCCTACGCAATACGTTGAACGCATCTCGATTGACTACGATTTGTTCAAAACGCTCGACATGAAACTCGTTGCAGGTCGAGAATACAACAGAGAATTTCCAACAGATCCCAAAGAATCAATCCTTGTCAACGAAGCACTCGTCAAAAAACTCGGCATAGAAGACCCAGTTGGCAAAACAATCGAACATGGACGAGACAAGACCATCATCGGCGTTGTCCGCGATTTCCATTTTCGCTCCCTGCATCACAAAATTGAACCCGCCATTCTGCCCCTCTCTACAGGTCATTGGTCCTTGTGGGTTCGCATTCACCCCGGAAACGTGCCGGGCACCATCGCTTTTATCAAAGAACAGTGGGAAATAGTCGCCCCCAACCAGACATTCAGATTTTCATTCATCGATGAAGACCTGGACAAACAATACAAAAAAGAAGAACGCTGGAATCTCATGATCCAATACGCCACAGGATTCGCCATCTTCATCGCCGCACTCGGCGCTTTCGGACTCGCTGCACTCGCCACAGCCAGACGCACCAAAGAAATCGGCATCCGCAAAGTACTGGGCGCATCTCAGGCGCAAATCCTATCCCTGCTCTCACGAGAATTTGTCCTCTACATCGCCCTATCAAGCCTCATCGCATTTCCAATCGCTTATTACGCAACCAATCAATGGTTACAAACCTTCGCCTACCGCACTGAATTGGGTATTGGCGCATTCTTACTCGGCAGCATAGCCATGTTCCTCATCGTACTTACAACCGTCACCACCCAGACCCTCAAAGCCGCACGCGCAAACCCGGCTGATGCCTTGCGAGATGAGTGAGTTACTGACGTTACGCAGGTCTGTGGTTTTGTCATGCTGAGCGGAGTGGAACGGAGCCGAAGCATCTGTTCCACCTGCGTTGGTAGTAGATTTTTCGACTCCGCTGCGCTGCGCTCAAAATGACAGGCTTATTATATTGTGCAGATGCGTAACATCAGTGAGTTATATAAACCCTTGTTTTTTCGATTAAATTGTGGATATTTGTAAATGCAGACCCGGTGATCCCGGACGGACTTGTGAGAAGTAGTACACCATGGAGGCCTGAGATGAATATTTCGACAATTGATATGCCGCAGGCTGAGCGTGTGGAAGTAACAGAAGATACGCTGACGGCAGTGCTCTCTGACGGACGAACCATCTCCGCGCCTCTTAAATGGTATCCCAGGCTCGCACACGCCACTGCCAAAGAAAGACGCAACTGGCGATGTACCGAGAGAGGCATCCGGTGGCCCGACCTGAACGAAAACCTCAGCGTTGAGGCACTGTTTGCAGGCTGTCCCACAGAAGAAAAGCAGAAATCTGACAAGACCAAGCCGCCGGTTCTGGACGAGCCTGCACTGGTGGAGGGACGACTGATGGAGGTGAACTGGGCTTGTGGGACAGCAGAGTTGCACTACATCCCACAAAGAGTCGTGCCATTGCGTTTTGATCCAGCACTGAATGACGACATGCGTCGGCTGGCGACACAGTATGTCGAGATCAGAGGCCGCGGTCGCTTCAACGACAATGATGAATGGGATATTATTTACGTAGAGCAGATAACCAGCACGCGGTCATGGTCAGAACCTTTTGACCTCGACGCATTTCGCAACGACCCCAATCCGAAAATTTTTGATCCTGATAAAGTCGTTACCATTGACCTGACAGAAGAAGAGTGGGAGGCTTTCCATCGTGCGATATGTGAAGGACGAAATGTCTAATGCTTTCAAATCCTTCTCTTATAGTCCTTGATACCAGCGTTGTCTCAATACTCATACGCCGAGTAGAGTCGGCTCCCTACTACCAAGAACGCATCGCGGGACGGCGTGCAGTCATTTCATTTCAGACACTGGAAGAATTGTGGTTTGGTGCCTACAAACGGAACTGGGGTGACAGACGGAAGAATGCTCTAAGACGGAGCCTCGACCAGTATGAGGTTATGTGGCCGAATTCTGACCTGGTTCGTATCTCTGCACATCTGCGTAGTGAACGGGAGCGTGTGGGGCGCAGGCTAAACACGGAAGATGCCTGGATTGCCGCGAGCGCGCTACTCCTGGAGTCTCCGCTTGCCTCTCACGACCACGACTTCTCCGACATTCCCGACCTGACGTTCATCCGCGCACCAGTACCATAACCCGATCAGTCACAGGAATAACGAATTATGAAACTACATGTCGATAAGGAAACCACAGCCTTTTTCCAAAATCAATATGCAGGCAAAAACAAACGAGAAATACTGGAGGCGTTTGACGCTGTTATGGCAAAAAAAATCCCCAGCCAAACCCCACCAGATTGGGACCAGATTGATGCTGGGTGATGTAATAAATAATAGTTCTACGCATAATACAACAGGCACATTGCAATCAAAACAATGTGCCTATTTTTATTTTAAGTGTTCATTTTCGGACACTACTGTATCAAAATCGGACACTTATTGAACAGCGTTCATGACTCAAATTTCCATAACCCCTTGTAAAACATAGAAAAGAATGTTTTGGCACAAAAATTGCTTACTATTTTTGTACGTCCACACTACCTGAAAGATGAATGGCTAACTTTTGGCTACGAATAACAGGACGGAACAGGAGATAAGACCATGATCAAAAATTATCTGACCGTTGCGATCCGCAATCTGATGCGGCACAAATTGTACACCTCCATCAATGTACTGGGCCTTGCCATCGGCCTGGCGTGTGGCATCTTGATCCTGTTGTACATCCAGCAGGAATTTGCGGTAAACCGCTCCCACACACTGGGCGACCGCATATACAAAGTAATTCGAGAAGAACGCGGCAGCACACAAACAACCTATTTCGGCGGCACATCAGGCGCACTCGGTCCTGCGTTAAAAGAAACATTCCCCGAAGTAGAAACAACTATGCGTATCTGGCGATGGGGCGTATCTGCACAATACGGCGAACGCCAGGGTCGATATCTCCTTGCGCTAATAGATGACAACTTTCTGAACGTATTTGATTTTCCCCTCATAAAAGGCGACTTAGAGACCGCATTTCGCACACCCTACTCTGTGGTCATTACCGATGACATGGCGCAACACTTATTTGGCGATATGAACCCCATGGGCCAAACATTTTCAATCGACAGTCGCAGTTTCCCAGGCGAGTACACAGTTACCGGCATCGTAAAAGCACCACATCTCTCATCAGACCTTTATTTTGAAATACTCACAACCACAGTACCCCCCGTAGAAGAAACGCAAGAAGTGTGGACACTGTGGCGGCCTTTGCAATCCTGGCGTCCAGTAAACACTTATGTACTATTAAAAGCAGGACAAACCGCAGAAACTCTCCAGGCAAAAATGCAGTCGCTGATCAAACAGTATATGGGAGATGAAGTTGCAGAAAAAAACGCCTATCATCTGCAGCCCCTGCACCGCGTGTACCTGTATCGCGAATCCGATTTTAACCCAACTGCCAATAGCCCTATTGAAAAAATTTACATGCTGGCAGCTATCGGACTGATCCTGGTCGTCATTGCCTGCGTGAACTTTACAAATCTGGCCACAGCACGAGCCGTCACCCGCAAGCGCGAAGTCGGCGTGCGAAAAGTAGTTGGCGCACATCGCCCGCAACTGATGGTCCAGTTTTTGAGCGAATCTCTGCTTTTAACCTGCGCCGCTCTGCTGATTGCCCTGGCACTCGTCGAGTTATGCCTGCCCTTATTCAACCAATTTGTGCGCGGCGATTTGCACCTCAACGCGGCTACAGTGATAGCAGGTGCGCCGGCAGTACTGGCACTAACATTGTTGGTCGGACTGCTGGCAGGATGGTATCCGGCGTTTTTCCTCTCCTCTTTTCGCCCGGTAACAGCATTAAAAAGCAGTGCGTCTTCCTCCCCGGGTTCCACAGGACTGAAGAAAGGACTCGTGGTTTTTCAATTTGGTATGTCCATCTTGCTGGTGATCTGCACCCTGATCGTTTATCAGCAACTGCGATTTATAGAAACCAAAGACATGGGTTTTGCGCGCGATCATATTGTGATGTTGCGGATCTTTTTGCGCGATTTTCAGAAAGAACCCAACCCACAAATGCGCCTTTCAGCACGCCACCAGATGGTCAAACAGGTCTTTCTCGAACACCCCAATATCCTCAGCGCATCGGCACTGCGATACGACATTACGGGATACGGCGGACGACCGCGACTAATCTGGCCCGATGGAGACCGCACAAAAGAACGGACACTTCGCATAAACGAAGTCGATGATTCGTTCTTTGATACATTTAACATTCCCGTGCTTCGCGGTCGCGCCTTTTCAGCCGATGTTGCAAGCGACACCTCTCAGGCAATTATTTTGAACGAAACAGCCGTGCGCCTGCTCGGCTGGGAGGACGACCCGATTGGCAAACAGATCGAATCCCCGGGATTTCCCAACAAAACGCTGACCGTGGTCGGCGTTGTAAAAGACTACCACAGCTTGACACTCCGAGAAGAAATAGCCCCCATGGGATTTGTGGCCCGCTGGAGGCTATTTTATTCGCTTGCCTTGCGCATCCGCTCAGAAAACACCGCGCAAACCCTGTCCTTTCTCGAAACGCAGTGGAAACGCTTTGTGCCAGACGCGCCCTTTGAGCATATGTTTTTAGACGAGAGAATAGATGGTATCTATATCAATGAGCAACTCACCGGCAAAATGCTCGGGATATTTTCATTGCTCGCAATTTTCGTAGCGTGTTTGGGGCTTTTTGGACTGGCGGCATTTATGGTACAATCTCGCACCAAAGAAATTGGCGTGCGAAAAGTACTGGGCGCATCCACACCGCATCTGGTCATGCTGCTCTCCCGCGAATTTATATTCCTCGTCCTGCTCGCCAATCTCATCGCCTGGCCAATTGCCTACTATCTAATGCGCGACTGGCTCTCCGGGTTTGCCTATCAGACAGACCTGAATGTCTTGCCATTTGTCGCAAGCGCGATAATGGCACTAATCATCGCATTTGGAACCGTGAGCATGCAAGCCATTCGCGCAGCGCGCTCCAATCCCATTGATGCGCTGCGATATGAGTGAGATATCACAGGTTGCGCCCTGTAAGTTTTCCAAGCGCCTCAAATATGGCGTTCAGAAGCTGTTTTAAAATTAATACCTGATGTTACGCATGTCAGGCGTTTTGTCATGCTGAGCGTAGCCGAAGCATCTTTTCCACCTGAGTTGGTAAGAGATTCTTCGACTCCGCTGCGCTCCGCTCAGAATGACAGTGCAATAGAGCATAGCTAAGAAGGGGCAAAATGAGTTTTAAAACAGTCTCTCAGAACCTGAGTATTCACAGTCCCAATGCGTTCCTGAAAGCGACGACGGTCAATGGCCCTCAGTTGAAATACGAGTGCCACCGATTCGTGTTGCAACCCATTTCCCGGTGTGGGACGAATGACAGTCGTACCGGCAAAACGAATTGCTGACCTTACTGTCGTCAGAGGTACCACAAGTACAACAGGCAAGTCACCACTGTAGTTGTCATCTTGCAAAACCACGGCGGGACGGCGCCCGCGTTGCTCATGGCCATTGACGGTAGGCAGATCAACCCAATGAATGTCACCAACACTCACCGCTCTTCTGCCTCCCATTGATCAATCAGTGCCCATGCTTCATCGCTCGCCTTGTCCCACTGGTCTATTTCGGACTTGAGTTCAGGCGTCATATCTACCGGACGAATGAGAATATCTACATAGATCCCATTAGGCAAGGGGGTATTGCTCTGGGGCACAACCACACCGTCTTTGATAATCCCTGGGATTGTCCTACGCTCGGTTTTCATAAAAAAAGTCTCCAACACGCAATGCGAATTTCTTTTTGATTCTCGTGATTTTAAATATCGTGAATTTCCAGTAGTTTTGCAATTCTGTATTTTTACGAGGTGTAAAATGTCTTTATTCAGTAGCTATCTGAAAACGGCGGTCCGCAACCTCGCCAGACACCGCATCTACTCTGCCATCAACATCATCGGCATTGCCATCGGCCTCGCCTTTTGTATCCTCACCTACCTCTTCGTCCACAACGAATGGACTTATGACACCTTTCACGAAAACGCCGACCGCATCTATCGGGTTTACATAAAGGGACGAAACGAACGCGTTCACGGTGTAACACCCGGTCCCCTCGGACCTGCCCTGAGAGAAGCATTCCCCGACATGCAAACTGTTCGTTTCGCATCTCGCACAGGGAAAATTGGAACAGAAAATCGCGCATTTCGGGCAAAATTGGGATTTACCGATCCCAACTTCCTCGACATTTTTTCTTTTTCAATCCTTCAAGACGATCCATCCCATGCCCTTCAAGACAAATATTCCGCACTCATAACAGAAAAAACCGCCCAGAAATATTTCAATAACGCCAACCCGGTTGGAGCAGTGCTTCCAATTGAATACAAAAATGAAATTCAAGATTATACCATCACAGGCATCGTGAAAAACACACCCAAAAACTCCACAATTCAATTTGACTTACTACTACCCTTTGAACAAAGCAAGATTGAAGACAGATGGAGTTACTACAGCATATTTACTTTCATGATGCTCCCCCCCAATGTACACCCCAACAGTCTCGAACAACAATTTCCCCAATGGACCAAAAACTGGTGGGACGAAAAGCGCGAAAACCAGATCAAACTTCAACCACTCACCCAGATGCACTTCGATCAAACCATGTACGTAAGCCGTCGCAGCAATCCCGTTTACTCATACATCTTATCGGGCATCGCAATCCTCGTCCTGTTCATCGCATGTGTCAACTTCACTACCTTAACCCTCGGACGGCAGGCAACGCGAGCACGAGAAGTCGGCTTGCGGAAAGTCGTCGGCGCAAAACGCATGCAGATCGCAAACCAATTTATCGGAGAATCCCTCTTACTCATCACCATCGCACTCATCGCCAGCATCGCCATGGCAGAACTCACACTGCCAACATTCAACAACCTATCTGGAAAATCCCTTGCCCTGACCGACGGTATCAACACCACAACACTCGCCTTTCTCATCCTCCTGATCAGCCTCGTCGGCATCACAGCAGGGGGCTATCCCGCCTTTGTGCTATCCCGAATGCAGCCGACCCAAATCATCGCGAGCCAGTTGCAAATCAAAACGGGCAATCGTTTTGGCAACGTACTGATCGTCTTTCAATTCGCCCTATCCATATTCTTCATCATCACCACCTTGATGATGGGCAAACAACTCACATACTTGCGAACCCAACCCCTGGGATACCAAACCGAACACGTCGTCGCCATCTCGACCAAAGACCTGAAAAAAGAAAACAAAACCACAGAAACGGTTTTTCGAGATGCCCTGCTGTCTCATCCCGCTGTGATCAGCACGACATGGCTCAACCATCCTCTAAACAACGACATGAGTTTGTCAACCTATGTAACATATCGTGGAGAGCCAGAGCAGCGCGCTGAAGGTATTAGTATTGACTACGACCTGTTCAAAACACTCGACATCAAACTCGTTGCAGGTCGAGAATACAACAGAGAATTTCCAACCGATCAAAAGGAAGCCGTCATCGTCAACGAAGCACTCGTCGAAAAATTCGGCATAGAAGACCCGGTTGGCAAAACAATCAAATACAGCGGCTCAAAAAACAGAACCATCATCGGCGTTGTTCAAAATTTCCACTTTCGCTCCCTGCATCACAAAGTTGCGCCCGCTGTCCTGCCACTCAGCACAAGCACCGGACGCTTATTGGTTCGCATTCACCCCGAAAATGTGCCCGGCACCATCGCTTTTATCAAAGAACAGTGGGAAAAAGTCGCACCCAACCAGACATTCAACTTTTCATTCATTGATGAAAACTTAGACAAACAATACAAAAAAGAAGAACGTTGGAATCTCATGATCCAATACGCCACAGGATTCGCCATCTTCATCGCAGCACTCGGCGCTTTCGGACTGGCTGCTCTCGCCACAACCAGACGCACCAAAGAAATCGGCATTCGCAAAGTCCTGGGCGCATCACAGGCGCAAATTCTATCCCTGCTCTCACGAGAATTTGTCCTCTACATCGCCCTATCAAGCCTCATTGCATTCCCCATCGCCTATTACGCGACCAATCAATGGTTACAAACCTTCGCCTACCGCACCGAATTGGGTATTGGTGCCTTCTTACTCGGTAGCCTTGTCCTGTTCCTCATCGTACTCACAACTGTTACCACCCAAACCCTCAAAGCCGCACGCGCAAATCCGGCTGATTCCCTGCGAGATGAGTAGGGAATAAAGCCTGTTCTGGTTGGCTACTGGAGACACAAAAATGAAAAACCTCAAAATCGCATGGCGGCGGCTCAAACGCGACCGAATTGCCAGTATAATGAGCGTGTTGGGCCTAACAGTGGGCATTACGTGTGCGTTGATGGTCTTTGTCATCGTCGAAGACCGCTATCGCACGCGAGATGAATTTCACGACAACGCAGACCGAATCTACTGGATCTATCGCACCAGTGAAATGGCTCAGACCGAAAGAGAGCGGCAACACGCATCTTTTCGCGCCAATGCTGGTCCATTGCTCGCGGATGAATTGCACGAATTGGCAACAGTTTGTCGATACCGGTTAAGCCATCTTACATATCTCTACGGAGACGAATACTTCCGGAGAGACCTGGCGGCCTATGTCGATCCCTCGTTTTTGTCGCTCTTTTCATTCCCTGTGCTTTACGGAAATCCCGAGACCCTGTCACATCCGCAAAACATACTCATCTCTCGAACACTCGCTGAAAAACTATCGCATGACAGGGCAATCGCTGACATGGTTGGAACTCAGTTGACCCTTGTGAGAAACAACATGCGCGAACATTTTACCATCAGCGGTATAGTCGAAACGCTTTCGCACCATTCGAGTTTGCAGTTCGATTTGTTAATTCCATATCAGCACCTGATTCAGCGCGCAGCGTCTGATCCGCGGGGTGAATTTGAAGCCATGCTCTTTTTGCAACTCAAAGAAAATGTTACACCCGATCACATAAAGCGTCGGTTGCCCTACTTTTCAGACACTTATTTTGCCAAACAGATTGACAACTATCGCGCCGAGGGACAATGGACAAAGGAAGCGTCTCCCTTTCATGTCCATCTTCAACCCCTGTCTGCATTACCCAAATCCGAAATGTCCGGACTTCAAGTAAGGAACATGCGGCAACATTTTCTGGTCTTGCTATCTCTGGTGGGACTTCTCGTGCTCATTGTAGGCGCCGTCAATTTTGGCATCGTAACCATTGGCCGACTCATGTCGCGTGGCACGGAAGTCGGCATACGCAAAACCCTCGGTGCAACACGCCGCCATATAATCGGGCAGACCATCCTCGAATCCTTGATTCTCTGTTTTATCGCAATGGGACTGGCATTGAGCGCAAACGAACTATTGCTGCCCTATTTCGCGTCTCTCTTTCCCTTCTTTCCTCACTATAATCCTCAACTTCAGGGGAACATGACGGGATTCCTCTTCATTCTTGTGTTGCCCGTACTATTGGCAATTCTGGCGGGCTTTTACCCGTCGTGGCTGTTGTCGCGGCTTCAGCCCGTAAATGCCCTCAAAGGTGAGGCATCTCCGGGACAAAGAGCACGCCTGAGCCAATTTCTATTGGTCGTTCAATTTGCCGTAGCTGTATTTTTGGTGGCATCCTCCGCGATTATGGTACAGATAACTGATCACTTCGTCTCAATGGATAGAGGATTCGACATGCGCCATTTGATGGTCATACAGCCCAAAGTACCGGGAGATGAAGCAGAAGTCTATTACGAGCGCTTTCGCCAAAAAGCAGAGCAACTCCCAGGTGTTGTTGAACTGTCCGCCGTGAATAATATCCCGGTATTGTGGTCAGCAGGCATGAAAAAGCTGACCAATTCGGAAACGATAATATGGCATTACAAAGTGCGCGGCGATTTTCTAAAAACACTCGGCATAGATCTGGTCTCAGGAAAGAATCTGGACCCGAACGGGCCGATCAACGAAGTTTTGGTTAACGAACACTTCGCAAAGCAATTTGAATGGACACACGCACCTGGTCAAACATTTCCATTTCAAGTGGGGCAAGTTGAGCATCCTCAGGTAGTAGGTGTCATCCCTGATTTTTATTTTCAAAATATATTTCCCCCCATGGGTCCGCTGGTCATTCACAAAGACCCCGAAACCGCGATTCGGGCTATACTGGTGCGCCTCCAACCGGATATGGCAACGGAAACCGAAGCACTGTTGAAGCAACTCTGGCTCGAGGTCGCGCCAGATGTTATACCGCAGTTCGGTCTTTTGCAGGATGACCTTGTAAATTCCATTCGGGATCCCCGAAAAATGTATCAATCCATCGGCTATACGGCTTCGCTCATGGCGATTATTGTCGCCTGTGTAGGATTGATTGGACTTGCCATGCACATGCTGTCCCGCCGCACAAAAGAAGTTGGCGTTCGCAAAGTTCTGGGTGCTTCCGCACGCTCTCTCTTTGTCTTGCTATCCTTGCCCATGGTTCGCCTTGCAATCATTGGATGTATCATTGGAAGCACCATGTCCTTTTTTGCGATGCGTGCGTATTTGCAACGCTTCCCTTTTCAAATGCCACTGGAACCAATGCACTTTGCAGGACCAGCGATTGGCTGTATCGCCCTGGCACTTGTGGCAATTTCATATCACACCACACGCATTGTGCAAACAAACCCCGTGAAAGAGTTGCGAGATGAGTGAAAATGAGGATTTAAAATCATGATCAAAAATTATCTGACAGTCGCGATCCGCAACATCGCCAGAAACAAAACCTTCTCTGCGATCAACATCCTCGGTCTTGCAATTGGCATGGCCTGTTGCATACTCATTTTGCTCTATGTTCAACACGAAATGAGCTATGACCAGCACCACGAACACGCGCATCGAATTTATCGGATTGCCGTAGAAGGGAAAATCGCCGGAACCATGCGTCAGTATGCGGTCACGCCATTGCCAATGGGACCTGCACTTGTCAAAGACTATCCCGAAGTGATAGAGGCTATGCGGTTTTCCAGAGCTGAGCCCAAAACGCTTGTTGAGGATCAACACGGTCATTTCTTTTATCAATACTTCGGACAGTTTTTTTGCGAAAGGTTAAAAAAAATCATAGACAAAAAAGTGCCGTTCACGCAGATTGGATGTCAAAGATTTTCCGAGTCAAAGACAATCCAAACAAGTGAGACGGCACAATGGAACTGGCAAAAAAGATACTCAATCGGCTCGACATTTGCAAACCCCAAAAAAAGTTTCTCATCACCCTTTTTACCACCATACTCATTGCACGAGGCAAAATCAATTTTCGCAACCTTTCACGCTATTCCCATTACAGTGAGCGCACATACGCCCGTCAATTTGACAAATCCTTTAACTTTATGGGGTTCAACCGTGCCATCATCAATGAATGTATAGATCAAGACCAGGATCAAGGCCAAGATCAAGACCAGGATCAAGACCAGGATCAAGACCAGGATCAGGCATCTGCACGTATTCTGGCCTTAGATGCCTCTTTTATCCCCAAGTCCGGGAACAAGACGTATGGATTAGACTACTTTTTCAATGGCTGCCATTGCAAAACAGAAAAAGGCTTAGAAATCTGTGGGGTGGCAGTAGTTGATGTAGAAAAAAACACAGCCTATCCGCTTTCGGTTCGACAAACCACCCCCATCCCTGAGGCCGAAAACAGCCAACAAGGAGATGATGAAAACCGTATAGACCAGTATTTACACCACTTACGAGACATAAAACCTTACCTGAACGAGGATGAAACCTATCTGTGTGTGGATGGCTTCTTCTCCAAAAAGAAATTCATCAATGGCGTGACCAACCTCCACCTCCACCAAATTGGCAGATTGCGGCGCGATGCCAACTGTCGCTATCTTTATACAGGTCCCAAACGAGAAAAAGGCTCTGGCAATCAGAAAACATACGACGGCAAAGTTGATTGGCAGGACTTATCGCGCTTTACCTATCACCACACAAAAGACGGCATTGCCTCGTATAGCAAGATACTCAATCATCAATGTTTCAAGAGAAATCTCAAAGTCGTCGTCCTCGTCAATGAGAAGATCAAGAGCAAGAAAAATTATGTGATCTTGTTTTCTACCGATCCGCATTTAGATGCCCAAAGCCTGGTCACCTATTACAAAGCACGCTTCCAAATTGAATTTATTTTTCGCGATGCCAAACAGTTTACTGGCCTATCAGATGCTCAGACGAGAGACAAAAAACGCCTTGATTTCCATTTTAATGCATCCTTGACAACTCTGAATCTATCCAAAGCAGAGCACTTGAAAACCCATTGGGATACCCCGACAAAGCCCTTTTCTATGACCAGCATAAAAGCCTGTTATTTCAACACTTTTTTCCTCGAAAAGTTTTTTTCAATGTTTGATCTTGAACCTAAGCACATAAAAAAATCACCCAAATACACATATCTCATCAATTATGGCAATATTGCCGCTTAATTCTGTCCGAACCATTGTTTTATGAAAGTGGTGTTGTGTTCACCGATCCAAATTTTTTTGAAGTCTTCAATTTTCCACTCAGCAAAGGGAACCCCAGGACAGCATTTTCGGAACCCTATTCTGTTGTGATTACAAAAGCAATAGCACAGAAGTATTTTGGTGAACAAGATCCGATGGGACAGATTCTCTCCTTCAATGATAAGGCATTTAAGATAACGGGTATTTTGAAGAACACAGCTCACAACTCTCATTTCCAATTCAACCTTCTTGCATCTCCTATGTCCCGCGATCATCAATCAAATTGGCTGCGACATGATTTTTATACCTATTTGCTACTTCAGCAAAGTGATTCTGCTCGTGAATTAGAAGCGAAATTGCCCGACTTTATTGAGGCACATACAGGAGAACTGCTCAAATCTGGTGGCTTTGCCAGGTACTTCTTGCAACCCCTGACTGATATTCATTTGCGTTCTCACCTGGAAGGAGAAATGAGCGAAAACAGCGATATTCGGTATGTCTATCTCTTCCTGATCATTGCCTTTTTCGTCCTCATACTCGCCTGTGTCAATTTTATGAACCTCTCCACAGCCCGCTCAGCGACCCGGTCAAAAGAGGTCGGCATGCGAAAAGTCGTTGGTGCCAACCGCACGCAACTAATCCGTCAGTTTATGGGTGAATCCATATTGCTGGCGTTATTAGCCCTATTTTTTGCCGTTGCTCTTGTCGAAATCTCACTCCCCGCATTCAACGCCTTTACCCAGCGCGAATTGATATTGGATTACACGGGTAATTGGCATGTCGTATTAACCCTGCTCGGAGTTGTGTTATTTGCTGGGCTGGCCTCTGGAATTTACCCCGCCTTATTCCTCTCGGCGTTTCAGCCAGTAGAGATCTTAAAAAGCACGCTGAAGCGGGGATTGAAAACATCCAGTTCCCGCAAAACACTCGTCGTATTTCAATTTGTCATCTCAATTATTCTCATCATTGGAACAGTTGTCGTTTACCATCAAGCGGATTATATCAGAAATAAGAAACTCGGTTTCAATAAAGAACAGGTGATTATCATGCCTTACCCTGGTATGCAGGTGGCAGAGCGATATAAATCGCGATTGTCGGGGTATGCAAATGTATTGAACACTTCGACATCATCGAATATACCGGGACGACAATTTCCCACCAGTCAGTTTCGCTCCCCTGTTGATGGAGCATCTCAGGATGGTTTCGAGATGAACATGATTGTGGTTGATCGCAAATTTATCTCGACTTATGGCCTTGAACTTATCGAAGGCAGAGATTTTTCAAAAGATATTTTGAGTGATAAAGATGGAGAGCTTATCCTCAATGAAGCCGCCATGCGACACTTTGGATGGACTTCGTGTGCGGGTAAGGAAGTGGAAAATATATGGCCACAGGGTGGTGAGGTGAAGGTAGTGTATAGAGGAGAGGTCGTAGGTGTGGTGAAAGACTTTCATTATCAGTCCCTGCATCATCAAATAGAACCGCTAATTATCACCACTGTGGAAAAGTGGTTTGAGTATTTTGCTATCCGCATTCGTTCCGATGATGTTGCAGGTACACTTGGTTTTTTGAAGACACAATGGAAGGAAATCGCTCCGAATAAGCCATTTGACTATTTCTTTCTCGACGACGACTACGACAAACTCTATCGCGCAGAAGAACAGATAGGCACGCTCTTTGGCCTCTTCTCCATCCTCGCCATCTTTGTCGCCAGCCTCGGACTGTTCGGACTCGCCTCTTTCACCGCACAACTGCGCATCAAAGAAATCGGCATTCGCAAAGTCTTGGGCGCATCGGTTTCCAATCTCGTACTCATGTTGTCAAAAGAGTTCGCCCTGCTCGTCGGCATTGCCAACCTCATCGCCTGGCCAATCGCCTATTACGCGATGCACAGGTGGCTACAGGATTTCGCCTATCGCATTGATCTGGAGATATGGGCGTTTGTATTGAGTGGTTTTCTGGCGTTGTTCATCGCATTGACCACGGTGAGTTATCAGGCATGGAAAGTCGCCCGCACCAATCCCGTGGATGCGCTGCGATATGAGTGAGCTATCAGGTCGCCCACCTGCGTTCAATCGGATATAAATCAAATGTTATATCTCGACTTAAAATCGGGACATTTTCAACAATACTTTGGGCGATGATGAGGCGACCAAAGGGGTCGCGATGATGAAAGGAAAGGGTTTTGAGGACATCGAGATGGGCAGGACTAATAGGAAGGAGATCCATCGAAATCTTCAAGAGGTTCGTCAAAATCATCTGACATTTTAACAAGCCCCTTTGCACTGCCAAATTTTGGAACTGGTTGTGTGGGCGAGATTGCCTCTTGATCAATCAGTGCCCATGCCTCATCGCTCGCCTTGTCCCACTGGTCTAATTCAGACTTGAGTTCAGGCGTCATATCTACCGGACGAATGAGAATATCTACATAGATCCCATTAGGCAAGGGGGTATTGCTCTGGGGCACAACCACACCGTCTTTGATAATCCCTGGGATTGTCCTACGCTCGGTTTTCATAAAAAAAGCCTCCAACACGCAATGCGAATTTCTTTTTGATTCTCGTGATTTTAAATATGGTGAATTTCCCGTAGTTTTGCAATTCTGTATTTTTACGAGGTGTAAAATGTCTTTATTCAGTAGCTATCTGAAAACGGCGGTCCGCAACCTCGCCAGACACCGCATCTACTCTGCCATCAACATCATCGGCATTGCCATCGGCCTCGCCTTTTGTATCCTCACCTACCTCTTCGTCCACAACGAATGGACTTATGACACCTTCCACGAAAACGCCGACCGCATCTATCGAGTTTATATAAAAGGACGAAACGAGCGCGTTCACGGTGTAACACCCGGTCCCCTCGGACCCGCATTAACAGAAGCATTCCCCGACATGCAAACTGTTCGTTTCGCATCTCGCACAGGGAAAATTGGAACAGAAAATCGCGCATTTCGGGCAAAATTAGGTTTTACCGATCCCAACTTTTTCAACACCTTTTCTTTTCCAATCCTTCAAGGCGATCCATCCCATGCCCTTCAAGACAAATACTCTGCCCTCATAACAGAAAAAACCGCGCAGAAATATTTCAATAACGCCAACCCTGTCGGAGCAGTACTTCCGATTGAACACAAAAATGAAATCCAGGATTACACCATCACAGGCATCGTGAAAAACGCGCCCAAAAACTCCACAATTCAATTTGACTTACTACTACCCTTTGAACAAAGCAAGATTGAAGACCTATGGAGTTTCTACAGCATATTTACTTTCATGATGCTCCCCCCAAATGTACACCCCAACAGTCTCGAACAACAATTTCCCAAATGGACCAAAAACTGGTGGGATGAAAAGCGCGAAAACCAGATCAAACTTCAACCACTCACCAAAATGCACTTTGATCAAACCATGTACGTAAGCGGTCGCAGTAATCCCGTTTACTCATACATCTTATCGGGCATAGCACTACTCGTCCTGTTCATCGCATGTGTCAACTTCACTACCTTAACCCTCGGACGGCAGGCAACGCGAGCACGAGAAGTCGGCTTGCGGAAAGTCGTCGGCGCAAAACGCCTGCAAATCGCAAACCAATTTATCGGCGAATCGCTCCTGCTCATCTTCATCGCACTCATCGCCGGCATTGCCATTGCAGAACTCGCCTTGCCAACATTCAACACCTTGGCCGAAAAATCCCTGTCCATGAGTGACGGTCTGAATCTTACAACACTCGCCTTTCTCATCCTGCTGGTCAGCCTCGCAGGCATCACAGCAGGGGGCTATCCCGCCCTTATCCTATCCCGATTGCAACCGACCCAAATCATCGCGAGCAGATTGCAAATCAAAACGGGCAATCGTTTCGGCAAAGCACTGATCGTTTTTCAGTTCGCCCTATCCATATTTTTCATCATCACCACCCTGATGATGGGCAAACAGCTCACATTCTTGCGAACCCAATCCCTGGGATATCAAACCGAACACGTTATCGCCATCTCGACCAGTGATCTAAAAAAACAAAATAAAACCACAGAAACGGTTTTTCGAGATGCCCTGCGGTCTCACCATGCCGTGATCAGCACGACATGGATCAACCATCCTCTAAACAACGACATGAGGATGTCATCGCCCGTAAAATATCAAGGAAGCCCAAAGCAAAGCGTTGAAACCCTCAATATTGATTACGACTTTTTCAAAACACTCGACATAAAACTCGTCGCAGGTCGAGCATACGCCAGAGAATCTCCAACCGATGCCAAAGAAGCAATTATTGTCAACGAGGCATTGGTTGAGAAACTCGGCATAGAAGCCCCAATTGGCAAAACCATCAATGACAATACCATCATCGGCGTTGTTCAAAATTTCCATTTCCGCTCCCTGCATCACAAAATTGAACCCGCCATTATGACCCTTTTTATCCACACCGGACGCTTATTGGTTCGCATTCACCCCGAAAATGTGCCCGGCACCATCGCTTTTATCAAAGAACAGTGGGAAAAAGTCGCACTCAACCAGACATTCAACTTCTCATTCATCGATGAAAACCTGGACAAACAATACAAAAAAGAAGAACGCTGGAACCAAATGATCCAATACGCCACAGGATTCGCCATCTTCATCGCCGCACTCGGCGCATTCGGACTGGCTGCACTCGCCACAACCAGACGCACCAAAGAAATCGGCATTCGCAAAGTACTGGGCGCATCGCAATCCCAAATCTTGTCCCTGCTCTCACAAGAATTTGTCCTCTACATCGCCCTATCAAGCCTCATCGCATTCCCAATCGCCTATTACGCGACCAATCAATGGTTACAAACCTTCGCCTACCGCACCGAATTGGGTATTGGTGCCTTCTTACTCGGCAGCGTAGCCATGTTCCTCGTCGTACTCACAACCGTCACCACCCAGACCCTCAAAGCCGCACGCGCAAACCCGGCTGATTCGTTGAGAGATGAGTGAGCTATATAAACCCTTGTTTTTTTGCTTAAATTGCAGATATTTGTAAATGTTGCGTGAAGGGACTCCTGAAACTGGTAATCGCCAATAATGCATATAATTACTCGGAAGAGACTCCAGGAATTTTGGCAGAATCATCCTGAGTCAGAGAACTCTCTCAGGGTCTGGTTCTCCATCATGCGATTAAAGCACTATTCTAATCCACATGAAATACGCCGGGATTTTCCTTCTGTCAGTTTCCTTGGGCAATGGCGTACCGTTTTCAATATCGGCGGCAACAAATATCGACTCATTGTGGATATGCGATATGATTTGGGAAGAGTCTATGTTCGCCATGTCCTCACACACGCAGAATATACTCGTCGTACGCGGGAAGGCACTTTATAAAAAGGAATACCTGATGGCTGACATACTTGATTTCACCAAACCTCATGTATTGAGAAACGAAGCAGAATACGATTGTGCTATCGCTGAAATCGATACCCTTCTCGACACAGATTCCCAGCCCGGAACAGAAGCGTATGAGCGACTGGAGTTTCTGTCTGTACTGGTGCAGGCTTATGAAGACATTCATTTGCCTGTCTATGAACAATCGACACCCCAGGAAGTGGTTGATTTTATGCTGGAGCAGAAGGAGCTTTCCCGGGCGGATCTGGCAAAGTGGCTGGGCAATAGTCGCCAGACAGCAGAATTTTTTGAAGGAACTCGCCCGCTCTCTATTGAACAAATTGGTGTATTGCGAGCGCATCTGGGCATTCCAGCGGATCTACTGATAGAGGTATAGAATACATCGACAGAGAGTTTGGTATAATGAAATTTAAGGCGATAATTTTCGACTTGTTTGGGACTCTGGTTGATAATTTTAGCAAAAAAAAGTACGACAAAGTACTTGCATTGATGGCCGAAACTTTGTCGGCGCCATACGAAGCGTTTAGACACGCATCCGATCTTTCTTTTTCTGACCGATGTATTGGGAAATTCAGGTCAATAGAAGAGAATATAGCGGTATGTTGCGCTCAAATTGGTCTCTCCCCAGGCGATTGCAAAATCAACACTGCCGCACAATATCGATACGACTTCACAATGAGAACACTCAAACCAAAGGCTGAGGTCCTGCTTACGCTTCAAAATCTAAAAAATGATGGCTATAAAATTGGATTGATAACAAACTGTGGTCCAGATGTCCCGCTACTCTGGCACACATCCCCTTTAGCAGAGCATATCGATTTACCGCTCTTTTCTTGTACAGAAAAAATACAAAAGCCCGCCATTGAAATATATAAACGGGCACATGAACAGTTGGGACTTCCGTCAAATGTCTGTGTTTATGTGGGCGATGGTAGCAGCCAGGAAATGACCGGTGCTGAAGAAATAGGTTTCTTGCCTGTGCTAAAGCAAGTCGATTTAGAAGATGTATATGATCCAAGACCAGACATAACTGGCTGGCGTGGGTTATCTATTACTGAAATTGAGGAACTACCTGAATTACTTGCGCGCGTCAGTCATATCCACTAAACCGGGTAATCCCATTATATAAACACTGCTCCTACGGTTGCTACAACAGGCACATTGAAATCAAACAATGTGCCTGTTTTCATTGTCTAAGTGTTCATTTTCGGACACCACTGTATCAAAATCGGACACTTATTGAACTGTGCTCATGACACAAATTTTCATAACTACTTGTAAAACATAGAAAAGAAGTTTTTGGCACAAAAATTGCTTGTTATTTTTATACATTCACACTACCTGAAAGATGAATGGCTAACTTCTGGCTGCGAAATAGCTGGACGGAACAGGAGATAGGATCATGATCAAAAATTATCTGACCGTTGCGATCCGCAATCTGATGCGGCACAAATTGTACACATCCATCAATGTCTTGGGACTTGCCATTGGCCTGGCGTGTGGCATCTTGATCCTGTTGTACATCCAACAAGAGATTTCAATAGATCGCGATCACGCTCTGGGTGACCGCATTTACAAAGTAATTCGAGAAGAACGCAGCAGTACGCAAACAACATACGACGAAGGCACATCAGGCGCACTCGGTCCCGTGTTGGAAGAAACATTTCCCGAAGTAGAAACAACTGTGCGTATCTGGCGATGGGGTGTATCTGCAAAATATGGCGACCACAAGAATCTATATACCCTAGCACTGGTAGATGATAACTTTTTGGATGTATTCGATTTTCCCCTCATAAAAGGCGACTTAGAGACCGTTTTTCGCCTACCCTACTCTGCGGTTATTACCGACGACATGGCACAACACTTATTTGGCGACACAGACCCAATGGGCCAAACAATTTCAATCGAAAACCGCAATTTTCCAGGCGAATACACAGTTACTGGCATAGTCAAGGCGCCACACCTTCTATCAGACCTTCAATTTCATTTGCTCACAACCACAATACCCTCCGTAGAAGAAACGCAAGAAACGTGGACTATGTGGCGCCCCACGCAATCGTGGCGGCCTGTAAAAACCTTTTTGCTATTAAAAGCAGGACAAACCACAGAAACTCTCCAAGCAAAAATGCAACCGTTGATCACGCAGTATATGGGAGATGAAGTTGCAGCAAAAAACACCTACTATTTGCAGCCTCTACACCGGGTGTACCTGTATGGCGAATCCGATTTTAACCCAACTGCCAACAGTCCCATACAACAAATTTACATGCTGGCGGCTATCGGACTGATCGTAGTGGTCATTGCGTGCGTGAACTTTACAAATCTGGCAACTGCACGGGCTGTCACCCGCAAGCGCGAAGTCGGCGTGCGAAAAGTGGTTGGCGCGCATCGTCCACAATTGATGGTCCAGTTTTTGACTGAATCCCTGCTTTTAACCTGCGCCGCCCTGCTGATTGCCCTCGCACTGGTCGAGTTATGCCTGCCCTTATTCAACCAATTTGTGCGCGGCGATTTGCACCTCAACGCGGCTACAGTAATAGCAGGTGCGCCAGCGGTATTGGCACTAACATTGTTGGTCGGATTACTGGCAGGATGGTATCCGGCGTTTTTCCTCTCATCCTTTCGTCCGGTGACCGCGTTAAAAGGCAGCGCGTCTTCCTCCCCGGGTTCTAAAGGACTGAAGAAAGGACTCGTAGTTTTCCAATTTGGCATGTCCATCTTGCTGGTAATCTGCACCCTCGTGGTTTATCAGCAACTGCGATTTACAGAAACCAAAGATATGGGTTTTGCACGCGATCATATTGTAAGTGTACCGATCTTTGCTCACGACCGTGAGCACGAAGCCGTCCCCCTAAAACGCCTTTCGGCACGCCACCAGATGGTCAAACAAGTCTTTCTCGAACACCCCAATATCCTCAGTGCGTCGGCACTGCGATACGACATCTCGGGATACGGCGGACGACCACGACTAATCTGGCCCGATGGAGACCGAACAAAAGAACAGACAATTCGCATAAACGAAGTAGATAATTCATTCTTTGAAACATTTGACATTCCCGTACTTCGCGGTCGCGCCTTTTCAGCAGATGTTGCCAGCGATACATCACAGGCAATCATCTTGAACGAAACAGCCGTGCGCCTGCTCGGCTGGGAGGATGACCCGATTGGCAAGCAGATTGTATCATCATCTGGAAACCGATCCCTGACAGTAATTGGGGTCGTAAAAGATTACCACAGCTTGACGCTCCGAGAAGAAATCGCACCCATGGGATTTGTAGGCAGATGGGAGCTGTTTGTTTGGCTGGCCCTGCGCATCCGCCCAGAAAACACCGCGCAAACCCTGTCTTTTCTCGAAACCCAGTGGAAACACTTTGTGCCAGAGGCATCCTTTCGATATATGTTTTTGGACGAGATCATACAGTGGTACTATTTCAACGAACGGCTTACCGGCAAAATGCTCGGGGTATTTTCGTTGCTCGCAATTTTTGTAGCCTGTTTGGGACTGTTCGGACTGGCCGCATTCATGGTTCAATCTCGCACCAAAGAAATTGGCGTGCGAAAAGTACTGGGCGCATCCACATCGCATCTGGTCATGCTACTCTCCCGCGAATTTATATTGCTCATCCTGCTCGCCAATCTCATCGCCTGGCCAATCGCCTACTATCTGATGCGCGACTGGCTCTCCGGGTTTGCCTACCAAACAGGTCTGAATGTCTTGCCATTTATCGTGAGCGCGATAATGGCACTGATTATTGCCTTTGGGACCGTGAGCATGCAGGCCATTCGCGCAGCGCGATCCAATCCGATTGATGCACTGCGAGATGAGTAGGGAATAATGCCTGTTCTGGTTGACTTACTGGAGATAAAAAATGAAAAACCTCAAAATCGCATGGCGGCGACTCAAACGCGACCGAATTGCCAGTGTGATGAGCGTGTTGGGCCTATCAGTGGGCATTACGTGTGCGTTGATGGTCTTTGTCATCGTCGAAGACCGCTATCGCACGCGAGATGAATTCCACGACAACGCAGATCGAATCTACTGGATCTATCGCACCAGTGAAATGGCTCAGACCGAGTGGGAGCGACAACACGCATCTTTTCGCGCCCATGCCGGGCCGTTGCTCGCGGATGAGTTGCACGAAATGGCAACAGTTTGTCGATACCGGTTAAGCCATCTTACATATCTCTACGAGGACGACCTTTTCCGGAGAGACCTGGCGGCCTATGTCGATCCCGCATTTTTGTCGCTCTTTTCATTCCCCGTACTTTACGGAAATCCCGAGACCCTGTCACATCCGCAAAACATACTCATCTCTCGAACACTCGCTGAAAAACTATCGCGTGACAGAGCAATCACCGACATCGTTGGAACCTCATTGACCCTGGTGAAAAACAACGTGCGCGAACATTTTACCATCAGCGGTATAGTCGAAACGCTTTCGCACCATTCGAGTTTGCAGTTCGATTTGTTAATTCCATATCAGCACCTGATTCAGCGTGCAGCGTCTGATCCGCGGGGTGAATCTGAGGCCATGCTCTTTTTGCAATTAAAAGAAAATATTACCCCCGATCACATAAAGCGTCGGTTGCCCTACTTTTCAGACACTTATTTTGCCAAACAGATTGACAACCATCGCGCCGAGGGACAATGGACAAAGGAAGCGTCTCCCTTTCATGTCCATCTTCAACCCCTGTCTGCATTGCCCAAATTCGAAATGTCCGGACTTCAAGTGAGAAACATGCCGCAACATTTTCTGGTCTTGCTATCTCTGGTGGGGCTTCTCGTGCTCATTGTGGGAGCCGTCAATTTTGGCATCGTAACCATTGGCAGACTCATGTCGCGTGGCACTGAAGTCGGCATACGCAAAACCCTCGGTGCAACACGCCGCCATATTATTGGGCAGACCATCCTCGAATCCTTGATTCTCTGTTTTATCGCAATGGGACTGGCATTGAGCGCAAACGAACTATTGCTGCCCCATTTCGCGTCTCTCTTTCCCTTCTTTCCTCACTATAATCCTCAACTTCAGGGGAACATGACGGGATTCCTCTTCATTCTTGTGTTGCCCGTACTATTGTCAATTCTGGCAGGCTTCTACCCGTCCTGGCTGTTATCGCGGCTTCAGCCCGTAAATGCCCTCAAAGGTGAGGCATCTCCGGGACAGAGAGCACGCCTGAGCCAATTTCTATTGGTCGTTCAATTTGCCGTAGCTGTATTTTTGGTGGCATCCTCCGCGATTATGGTACAGATAACTAATCACTTCGCTTCGATGGATAGAGGATTCGACATGCGCCATTTAATGGTCATACAGCCCAAAGTACCGGGAGACGAAGCAGAAATTTATTACGAGCGCTTTCGCCAAAAAGCAGAGCAACTCCCAGGTGTTGTTGAACTGTCCGCCGTGAATAATATCCCGGTATTGTGGTCAGCAGGCATGAAAAAGCTGACCAATTCGGAAACGATAATATGGCATTACAAAGTGCGCGGCGATTTTCTAAAAACACTCGGCATAGATCTGGTCTCAGGAAAAAATCTGGACCCGAACGGGCCGATTAACGAAGTTTTGGTCAACGAACACTTCGCAAAGCAATTTGAATGGACACACGCACCTGGTCAGACATTTCCATTTCAAGTGGGACAAGTTGAGCACCCCCAGATAGTAGGCGTCGTTCCTGATTTTTATTTTCAAAATATATTGCCTCCCATGGGTCCGCTGGTCATTCACAAAGATCCCGAAACCGCGATTCGGGCTATACTGGTGCGCCTCCGACCGGATATGGCAACGGAAACCGAAGCACTGTTAAAGCAACTCTGGTCCGAAGTCGCGCCAGATGTTATACCGCAGTTCGGTCTTTTGCAGGATGACCTTGTAAATTCCATTCGGGATCCCCGAAAAATGTATCAATCCATCGGCTATACGGCTTCGCTCATGGCGATTATTGTCGCCTGTGTCGGATTGATCGGGCTTGCCATGCACCTGCTGTCCCGCCGCACAAAAGAAGTTGGCGTTCGCAAAGTTCTGGGTGCTTCCGCACGCTCTCTCTTTGTCTTACTATCCTTACCCATAGTCCGTCTTGCGACCATTGGGTGTATCACTGGATGCACCATGTCCTTTTTTGCGATGCGCGCGTATCTGCAGCGCTTCCCTTTTCAGATGCCACTGGAACCAATGCACTTTGCAGGACCGGCGATTGGCTGTATCGCCCTGGCACTTGCGGCAATTTCATATCACACCACACGCATTGTGCGAACAAACCCCGTGAAAGAGTTGCGAGATGAATGAAAATGAGGATTTAAAATCATGATCAAAAATTATCTAACAGTTGCCATCCGCAACATCGCCAGAAACAAAACATTCTCTGCGATCAACATCCTCGGTCTCGCAATTGGCATGGCCTGTTGCATCCTCATTCTGCTCTATGTGCAAGATGAACTGAGCTATGATCGGCATCACGAAAACGCGCACCGAATCTATCGGGTTGCTGTAAAGGTGAAAATCAACGGAATCCTGCGCCAGGGCGCGATCACGTCATTGCCAATGGGACCCGCACTTGCCACAGACTATCCCGAAGTCATAGAGGCTGTACGATTTTATGGGGGAGAGGACCCCAGAATGCTTGTTGGAGATCAATACGGCCATTTCTTTTATGAAGATGATCTTTGGTTCACCGATCCTAATTTTTTTCAAGTCTTCACTTTTCCACTCAGTCAGGGGGATCCCGAGACGGCATTTTTGGAACCCTATTCTGTTGTGATTACTGAAGCGGTGGCTCAAAAGTATTTTGGAGAACAAGATCCGATGGGACAAATCCTGTCGTTCAATGATAAAGCATTTAAGGTAACGGGCGTTTTGAAGGACACGGCTCACAACTCTCATTTCCCATTCGATCTCCTTGCATCTCCTATACCCCCTAAACCAAATTTTTGGTTTAATCACGAGTTTTATACCTATCTGTTGCTTCAGCAAAATGATTCTGCTGGAGAATTGGAAGCGAAATTGCCCGACTTTATTGAGAGACATGCAGGTAAAGAGTACAAGGTCTTAGCCCGTCCAATTACGTACTTCCTGCAACCCCTAACTGATATTCATTTGTATAATTTGGAAGGGGAAATGAGTCCCAACGGCGATATCCGATATATCTATCTCTTCCTGATCATTGCCCTTTTCGTCCTCATACTCGCCTGCGTCAACTTTATGAACCTCTCCACCGCTCGCTCAGCGACCCGGTCAAAAGAAGTCGGCATGCGAAAAGTCGTTGGGGCAAACCGTACGCAGTTAATCCGTCAGTTTATAGGCGAATCCATATTGCTGGCGTTATTAGCACTATTTTTTGCCATTGCTTTTGTCGAAGTCTCACTCCCCGCGTTCAACGCCTTTACCCAGCGCGAATTGGTATTAGATTACACCGGAAATTGGCATATCGTATTAATCCTGCTCGGAGTTGTGTTATTTGCAGGGCTACTCTCTGGAATTTATCCCGCCTTATTCCTCTCGGCTTTTCAGCCAGTAGAGGTCTTAAAAAACACACAGAGACGAGGATTGAAAACCTCCAGTTTCCGCAAAACGCTCATCGTATTTCAATTTGTCATTTCGATTGTTCTCATTATTGGAACGGTTGTCGTTTATGATCAAGTAGATTATATCAGAAACAAGAAACTGGGCTTCGATAAAGAACATGTCATTGTGATGCCTGACCCCGGTGAACAAATGACAGAGCAATACAGGTCAATCTTGTCAACATATCCAAATGTGCTGAATACTTCGCGGTCTGGTTATGTGCCGGGGCGAGGTGCCCCAGCGAGGCCTTTTCGACCTTTCTCTGATAATGCAAATACTGACCGCTTCATGATGAACTATCTCGATGTTGATCACGAATTTATCTCAACTTATGGCCTTGAACTTATAGAGGGTAGAGACTTTATTTCTAGTGAGAAATATGGAACATTTATGCTCAATGAAGCCGCTATGCGACACTTTGGATGGACTTCCTGCACCAATCAAAAGCTCGAAGAGGTTTATCCAACAGAAGAGGGTAAAGTGAAAGTAGCGGTTCGGGGAGATGTGGTGGGGGTTGTGAAGGACTTTCATTATAGGTCCCTACACCATGAAATTGAACCGCTAATTATCAGGCTGGTAAGCTGGTTTGAGTATTTTGCTATCCGCATTCGTTCCGATGATGTCGCAGGCACACTCAGTTTTCTGAAAACACAGTGGACGGAAATTGCACCGAATAAGCCATTCGACTATTTCTTCCTCGACGACGATTACGACAAACTCTATCGCGCAGAAGAACAGACAGGCACACTCTTTGGCCTCTTCTCCATCCTCGCCATCTTTGTCGCCAGCCTCGGACTGTTCGGCCTCGCCTCCTTCACCGCACAACAACGCATCAAAGAAATCGGCATCCGCAAAGTCCTGGGCGCGTCCGTTTCTAATCTCGTGCTCATGTTGTCAAAAGAGTTCGCCCTGCTCGTCGGCATTGCCAATCTCATCGCCTGGCCAATTGCCTATTACGCGATGCACAGGTGGCTACAGGATTTCGCCTATCGCATTGATCTGGAGATATGGGCATTTGTATTGAGTGGTTTTCTGGCGTTATTCATCGCATTGACCACAGTGAGTTATCAGGCGTGGAAAGTCGCCCGCACCAATCCCGTTGACGCCCTGAGATATGAGTGAGCCATTTCTATGAATACCCCCAATACTCACCACCCTTCCGCCCAGCCCAAGCCCATTCCAGTATTCAGGGCAGATCGCCTCGGATCCTTCAAACCATTCCTGAATCTGATCTGGTTATTGCGCCTCGTCCTGAAGGTGGCACCGGCGCCGGCCCTCTTATGGGCGTTTACATCCCTCATTCGCAGCCTCGTACTGCCCATCAACCTGTGGATTACTAAGTATTTGGTCGATGCTGTGGTCGATGTGGTTCGGGCTGGTGGATCTCTAAACCCGGTATTTACCTATCTAACTTTCCTTCTCGCGGGACTTTTTATTCAGCGATTGGTCGGGTGGATAGACCCATGGTTGAGCGGCAGATTCCAACAGACCGCAGGCAGGGAACTGACCCGCCTCGTCATAGTCAAAGCCCCTCGCCTCTCATTAGAACAATTCGAGCACACAGGCTATTACGACGAACTCACGCGCGCCATGTCTCAAACCGAACAAAAAGGACCTGATATTTTAGACCAGATCATGAGCGTCGTCCGCAACCTCTCCAGCTTCATCGGATATGGCGCAGTCCTCTGGGTCATCCACCCAATGATCCTGATGGGCGTAGTGGGATTAACAGGCGTGTCTATCTGGATAGCCATGAAAGGCGGTCAGGATGTCTGGTCTGTCTTGAGTCGCCAAACATTTAAGCGGCGTTTGGCGGATTATTACGGCGCCATAATGGCCGACCGCAATACAGCTAAAGAGGCGCGCCTCTATGATTTAAAATCTTACTTGATCGATAAATGGACAAAACTCTATTGGGACTCCAGAAATGAATTGCGCCGTGAGGCCATTCGGGTAGATCTCAAACAGTTTGGTACGTATGGCATCGCCATTCTGGCAAGTATCGGTGCCTTATACTATATTGCCGTCAGTCCATCTGTAGATGCATCGCCCGGTCTCTATACGATCTTTTTTCAAGCAGTTTCGGGCATACTCGATCCCATGTATCTAATCGTTTTGGCACTTCGCCAGCTGGGGGAATCTTCGGGTTATGCGTCAGACCTGCGCCATTTTCTCGACCTGCCGGAATACAGTGCCCCATCTGCTGACCCAACAAAAAATACCAGACCATTTCCAAAACCCCTGCGCCATAGCATCATCGCAAAAAATGTAACCTATACTTACCCCGGAAGCGAAATCCCTGCGCTCCACAATCTGAATTTCGAAATCAACGCGGGCGAAAAAGTCGCCATTGTAGGCGAAAATGGATCGGGCAAAACCACCTTTGTCCGCCTGTTAAGTAGTCATTCATGAGTTTTTTGGTATAATGAGAGTCTGAGAAATGGCTATATTCAAGAGCCATTCCTCCCTGTCTATGCCAGTCAGGGGTCAAGACCTATCCGCTCTTATTGATGAGGTGGTTATGAAAGTTGCCACGAAATTTGTCTCAGCCTTGACGCCTGAGGAGATGACGCACTTGCAGCATCTTCTCGACACGGCGGCCGCCAAACGGGTTCGCAGACGTGCCCACAGTATTTTGTTAAGTTCACAAGGTCAAAGCATAGATGAGATTGCCCGCATTTACCGCGTGCATCGAGACACCGTATCTGCTTGGATCGATAGATGGACCACCACCGGGCTATCAGGCTTGTATGATCAGCCTCGCAGTGGCGGTCCTCCCAAGCTGAATGAGCAAGAACAAGCCGTTGCCCAAGCCCTCATTCAGGCGCATCCGCAAGCTCCCAAGACAGTCTTAGGACTCTTAGCGGAAAAGACTGGGAAAACCATCAGCAGTTCCAGCCTGCGACGGATTGCCAAACGAAGCGGTTTACGTTGGAAACGCGTGCGAAAATCTGTGAAATCCAAGCGAGATGAACAGGCGTTTCGCACCGCGCAGCAAGAGCTTGAAACATTAAAAAAAACATCGCGTTAAAGCCCTTGACCTCTTCTACTTTGATGAGGCTGGCTTTTCGCTTGATCCGGCCATTGCTTATGCCTGGCAACCTGTGGGGCAAACGCTGGAAATTCCAGCCGCAAAAGGCAAGCGTCAAAACGTCTTAGGATTTTTCAATCTCGACAATGATCTGATCTCCTTTTGTGTGGCAGGCTGTGTCAATACCGACCTTGTGATTGGATGCTTTGATGCCTTTAGTCAAACGCTGAAGCGAAAAACCGTCGTTGTGCTTGATAATGCGTCCATCCATCGGTCAGCGGCCTTTCAGACACAGGTGCCGATTTGGGAGCAGAAAGGACTCTTTCTTTATTTTTTACCCGCGTATTCTCCAGAATTGAATCTCATCGAAATCCTGTGGCGTTTGATCAAGTATTCTTGGCTCCCCTTTTCGGCTTATGTGAGTTTCGATGCCCTCAGCAAGGCCGTTGAAGATATTCTCGTGCAGGTGGGGACGAAATATCAAATCGCTTTTCAATAACGGTTGCATTATACCACAAATATCATGGATAGATACTTATTGGGTCTTTATCGCCCAGATTCAGGCGAGATTTTAGCCGACGGTATTAATTATCAATACTTCGGACAGTTTTTAGCTGTAGAAGGTTCTTTGAAATCAACAAGTTAGATGAGGCCAGATGTTTTATTTTAAACTTAGGTCTGCACCCTGAGTTTGATAAAAAAACAGATCATTCTATAAACCTTTGTTTTATAGAAACTTAGAATTTTTGGCTGGTTAAAAATCTATCGAAAAGTGTCCGAACCATTGAATTATCAGGACATAGAACCCCACCTGCTCTATCATTCATACTCAGCCGTGATGCAATCTTATGTCCGCTACCACCTTTCCCTCGCTGAAAATATCGCCCTATCCCAGGTTCAAACCGAAGAACAAAAGCGCGCTGTACATCGCGCCGCTGTGCAAGTGGGTGCGGATATAACCGACTCTTTGTCTCAGGGATACGACACACTCATCGGTCCCGAAAGCGGACATCCTCGATATTCACGCAGACCTGAGCGATGGATGGAATGGATATCTCGGAAGAAAATTTGGAGACCGCGACCTATCTGGCGGACAGTGGCAAAAAGTGGCACTGGGACGAGCCTATCTCAAAGATGCAGACCTGGTCGTACTCGATGAACCGACATCGGCATTAGACCCCAAAGCAGAACTCGCCCTGTTCGAGCGATTCGTAGATCTGACAGAAAATCGCACAGCACTCATGATATCTCACCGCCTGGGAGCTGCCCGATTGGCCGACCGCGTCATTGTGATGGCGGATGGTCAAATCATCGAATCCGGATCTCATGAAGAATTGCTGAAACTCAATGGCGAATATGCCAGGCTATTTTCTGCCCAGGCACAATGGTATCAATAACTAACGTGATGTGTGACTTTAAAAAAATGTGCTACTACACCATGTCATGCTGACGAAGCATCTGTTACCCATGCACAGTGTTGAGGCAGCAGATGAACTGGCCTGAGGATGGTGTACAACGAGCCGCTTTTCAGGCTCGTTCACCGGCCAGTTGTACCCCGCTCCTTCGACTCCGCTGCGCGGAGTTTATCTTGAGCGAAGCCGAAAGGCTCAGAATGACAGTGCTCTTATGACCTCTAATCTTGAAGTCACACATGACGTCAATAACTATTGCATCGTGGCGTAAATCATGCCCCATATAGACATGAACAGCAAAACCTTCTGGATTGCGGCTAAAACCATGCCGCAATGACAATCGCAAGTAAGATTGATATGGGTAGTCTCTTTTGCCGCGATGAACTATTGTCTTTATGAACTCTTGTTTTTTCGCTTAAATTGCGGATATGTGTAAACGCGGATCCAGTGATCCCGAATGAACATCTGAGAAGTCATACAAAGGAGTACCTGATGGCTGACATACTCGACTTCACCAAGCCTCATGTGTTGAGAAACGAAGAAGAATACGATTGTGCTGTCGCTGAAATCGATACGCTTCTCGACACAGACCCTCAGCCCGGATCGGAAGCGTATGAGCGGCTGGCGTTTTTGTCTGTACTGGTGCAGGCTTATGAAGACACCCATTTGCTGGCCTACGAGCAATCTACCCCCCAGGAAGTAGTTGATTTTATGCTGGAGCAGAAGGGACTTTCCCGAGACGATCTGGCAAAGTGGCTGGGCAGTAGCGGTCAGACAGTGGAATTTTTTGAAGGAACCCGGCCGCTTTCTATCAAACAAATTGGCACATTGCGAGCGCATCTGGGCATTCCAGCGGATCTGCTGATAGAGGTATAGAATACTTCGGCAGAGAGTTTGGTACCATGAAATTTAAGGCGGTGACTACTCCCAACGCTAAAGCTCTCTGCGAGTGGGTTTTACGGGCTATCCGATAATTGGGTGGCGTGGATTATCAATTGCTGAAATTGAGGAACTGCCTGAATTACTCGCGCGCATCAATAGCCCGGATCATAACTAAACAGCAACGACCCGCTGATGGCCGCCTCTATCTAAAGATTTCAAGATTTTTTAGCATATAGAGAGTGTTCATTTTCGGACACCACACCGGGATATCGATTTTGAATCCACCAATCCACATGTGGCATTCCACTCTCGCGCGTCTTTTTCACCAGCAAATCGATATCTATCAACACACGGCGTAACTCAATACGAAGACTCTTATTCTCCCAGGCAATAACGCCATATTCTGCCCAGGGAGGATATCCCTTATCGTTTGAATCATCCAATGGATGTCGAAGAACGCGGCGTCTCCGATCCTGTGCGGGAACAGGCGCACCAACACTTCCGGGATTGACGATCGTACTATCTCCATAATAACGAACCATCTGCGTATGCGTATGTCCCCCAGCCAATACCATCGCGTGATAACCAGACAGCATGCGTTCCATCTCCTCATCTGGCGTGTGAGAAGCGATTCCATCTTCATTAGACCGTGGAGATCCGTGATAGCAAAGAAGATTGGTATTTGTGTCGAGCGGTATCTCGACCGTTGCCTCGAACGTCCGCATGTAGTCGAGATCATCAGATAAAAGCTTACGGACATCCCAGAATCGGACTTCATTTCCTCGCCTGGCGTTCTCGCTCTTTCCCCTACCTGGATGAGGATCAAGACACCACATGTCCATGTTGCCCATGACAACAGGACCATTCAGAGTTTTCAAACGAGCAATAACCTCACATGGTTGGGGACCGTCAGAGACAGTATCCCCCAGGCACACAATGTGATCAATGGATTCTGTTTTGAGATCGTTCAAAACAGCTTCTAAAGCCACTGCATTTCCATGAATATCAGAGATGATGGCGATTCGCATATTCATACCTCCTTGTAGTGAAAAAGCTCATCTGAAAACCCCGTATCTATCATACCTTTTTGACCATTCATCAGCCTTTCAAACCGCTTATCATCTTTTGCTTCTCGGAACGCGAAAGATGCCTACCTTTTGATTGATCACAAAAGAGAAGTATCCACTGTCAAAAGGAGGATGTCATGTCAAAATGGAAACACGTCACATTGCAAATGAGTGCAATCTTTTTCGCACTCCTAACACCGATTCCCGCATCTGCCCAGACAGATAATGCACAGCCTTTCAAAGTACAAATAACGGGATCCGGACATCCGATGATCTTAATACCCGGTCTAAGTAGTTCTGGAGACGTCTGGCGCGAAACAGTCAGCCGATACCAGAACAGCTTTGAATGCCATGTCTTTACACTCGCGGGATTTGCCGGCCAACCCCCCGTGCAAACAGACCATTATTTGCAAACCATGAGAGACGCGATTATTGCATATATCCAGGAAAACGACCTGAAAAAACCAATCCTTGCGGGACATAGTTTGGGTGGTTTTCTATCTTTGTGGGTTGCTGCGAGCATACCCGAAAGCGCAGGATCGCTTATTATTGTCGATGCAGTACCCTTTTTACCCGCACTACAAAACCCGGCAGCAACAGTTGAATTTATGCGCGTGCCAGCAGAACAAACACGCGCCTGGATACTTTCTCAAACGCCTGAACAAAGAGAAAAAGCAACACCATCTATGCTCAAAATGATGATCACAGACCCCGCAAAAATAGATACGGCTGTCGTATGGAGTCTATCTTCGGACCCAAACACAGTTGCACAAGCAATGTACGAAATGTTTTTGACAGACTTGCGAACCGAGATAAAGAACATACAAACACCTGTCCTGGTATTGGGAGCCTGGATTTCGGGTCAATCCCACGGCGCAACGCGAGAAAGTTCACTATCTGCGTATCAAAAACAGTACGCTCATGTTGAGAATTGCGAAATATGGATGACGGACACCGGCAAACATTTTATTATGTGGGACGACCCAGAGGGCTACTTTGCGACCATTGATGCCTTCCTCTCTCACAAAACAACCGCGTCTCAGACGCCCAGATGAGCACAATATGTCTCAGTTCAAAAACCACAACAAAGCATATTGGACCTGTCAGATTTTGGGATGGGGAATATACGGCCTGCTCAACACAGTTTTCCTATCTGCTTTTCAGACCATTACGGCACAAAATTTGGGAATCACGGTCTTTGGATCTGTACAACTTTTGTTGTGGACACACCTGCTCAGAACCATATTCAAAAAGCGGCATTGGGTCACACTGCCTTTGTGGAAACTCTTTATCCGAGTATTGATAGCCGATCTGGTCATTGCGATTATCAGCCAGAGTATTCAGATTTTTGGTTATTTTTATATAGATGAGACGCTTACGATTGAACAATTCCGTTGGAAATTGTATGGCCTGCAAATACTCAACACGAACTTTATCCTCTGGATATGGTCGCTGTTATATGTCGTGTTCCACATGTTTGACATAACCAAACGCGGAGAACGCGAAAAATGGGAATTGCAAACAGCGGTAAAAGAAGCCGAATTGATGGCACTAAAAGCCCAGATAAATCCCCATTTTCTTTTTAACAGCCTCAACAATATCCGTGCTCTGGTCATTGAAGACCCCGAACGCGCACGCGACATGATCTCAAAACTATCTGAGCTATTCCGATACGCGCTACAGGTCAGCAACACCAGAAGTGTGCTATTGAAAGAGGAATTGGCAATTGTGAAAAACTATCTCCAACTCGAAGCCATCCAGCTGGAAGACAGATTGCGTTATCGGTTTGACATCGCACCGGAAACACGACAAGTCGAGATACCGCCGATGGCCATACAAACTCTGGTCGAAAATGCCATTCGGCACGGCATTGCACAGCATCCGGATGGTGGCGAAATCTCAATTCGGACAACCCTTCAAGAAACTGTTATGGTGGTCTGCATTGTAAACACCGGTCAGATGCAAAACAACGCAACAAATGACGGCATTGGCCTGCAAAATACCAGAGAACGCCTGCGTCTTTTATTTGGTAACACCGCGCAATTGACAGTTGAAAATATTGCTCAAAATCAGGTCTGTGCCAAATTTCAGGTACCGCTCACTGGACAACAAATATGAATGCATTAATCGTCGATGATTCACGGCTTGCCCGTCAGGAATTAAAACATTTGCTCAAAGCTTTTGAGGCCATCACTGTCGCAGGTGAAGCCGCAAATGCAGATACTGCACGTCAGCAACTCAAAAGACTATCTATCGATGTGATCTTCCTCGACATTCAGATGCCCGGACAAAACGGTTTTGAATTGCTTGAAACCCTCGACCAGGTACCACAGGTGATCTTTACAACCGCCTATGACGAATATGCCATTCGGGCATTTGAAGTAAATGCGCTCGACTACTTGCTAAAACCCATCCAGCCCGAACGCCTTGCAAGCGCGATTGAAAAACTACAAGCCCATTCTCCCGATGAAGCCGTTGCACCGGCATTGACAGATTCGAGTCGCGTCTTTGTAAAAGACGGTGACCAGTGCTGGTTTATCAAACTCTCAGACATTCAATTGTTCGAAGTCTCTGGCAATTACACGCGGGTCTATTTTCAAAAATTTAAACCCCTTATTCCGCGCACCCTCAACCACCTTGAAGAGCGCCTGGACAAACGCGTATTTTTTCGTGTCAATCGCCAACAAATTATCAATTTACAGTATATCGAAAAAATTGAGCCCTATTTTCAAGGCAGCCTGAAAGTGTTGTTGAAAGGAGGCTATGAAATCGAAATTTCCCGACGTCAGGCACAAAAATTTCGAGAACGCCTGAGCCTTTAATCTATTCGGCCCAATGTATCAACTGGAAGGAGGTGACGTTATTATGACAGATCTCGGTGCAGGTTTTGCTGTAGGTATCGCCGTAGGTATCGCCGTAGGAGTAGGTGCTGGGAATCAAAGCGCGTACAAGAAACGAGAGAAACAGCTACGCAAAGCAATCTCCGACAACGAGCTTTCTATTCGCGATAAAAATGGGGAGCCGTTGACGGTCGATGGACTTTTTGAGCTTCTCGACTAAAACTATATGGACTTAACCCATTTTAGTGGATTACTTATCTCTTTCAGATTAAAAATACGCATTATAAATCCTTGTTTTTTCGCTTAAAATACGGATATTTGTAAACGCGGATCCAGTGATCTCGAATGGACATCTGAGAAGTTGTACAATATGGAGGTCTGAGATGAATATCTCGACAATTGACATGCCACAGGCTGAGCGTGTGGAAGTAAGCGAGGATACGCTGACGGCAGTACTCTCTGATGGGCGAACCATCTCCGTGCCCCTGAAATGGTATCCCAGGCTCGCACACGCCACTGCCAAAGAAAGACGCAACTGGCGACGTACCAGTGGAGGCATCCAGTGGCCCGACCTCAACGAAAACCTCAGTGTTGAGGCACTGTTTGCGGGCCGTCCCATAGAAGAAAGACAGAAGTCCAACAAGACCGAGCCGCCGGTCCTGGATGAGTCTGCATTGGTAGAAGGGCGACTGATGGAAGTGAACTGGGCTAGTGGCACGGCAGAGTTGCACTTCATCCCACAAAGGGTTGTGCCGTTGCGTTTCGATCCAGCGCTGAACGACGACATGCGCCGGCTTGCGACACAGTATGTCGAGATCAGAGGCCGCGGTCGCTTCAACGACAATGACGAATGGGATATTATTTATGTAGAACAGATAACCGACACGCGGTCATGGTCCGAGCCGTTTGACCTCGAGGCATTTCGCAACAACCCGGATCCAAAGATTTTTGACCCAGAAAAAGTCGTTACCGTTAGTGAACCTTTCGACGTAGATGAGTTCATTCGCGCCATCCAAGAGGGTCGAGATGTTGAGTGAAAGGAATCTTCAAGTTGGTAATCCTGGATACCAATATCGTTTCATAGACTTCTCCGACATTCCCGACCTGGAACTCATCCAGGCACCAGCACCACAACCAGATCAGTCACAGGAATAACGAACAGAGAGTTTGGTATAATGAAATTTAAAGCTGTAATTTTCGACTTATTTGGAACTCTTGTTGATAATTTTAGCAAAAAAAAGCACGACAAAGTACATGCATTGATGGCCAAAACTTTGTCAGCGCCTTATGAAGCGTTTAGACAAGCATTCGGCTCTTCTTTTTCTGACCTATGTATTGGAAAATTCAGATCAATAGAAGAAATTATCGCTGTATGTTGCGCTCAAATTGGTCTATCCCCAGGTGATTGTAAAATCAACACTGCCGCGCAATATCGATACGACTTCACAATGAGAACACTCAAACCAAAAGTTGAAGTCCTGATTACGCTTCAAAATCTAAAAAATGATGGTTATAAAATTGGATTGATAACAAACTGTGGTCCAGATGTGCCGCTACTCTGGCACACTTCTCCTTTATCAGAGCATATCGATTTACCGCTCTTTTCTTGCAAAGAAAAAATACAAAAGCCCGCTATTGAAATCTATAAACGGGCACATGAACAGTTGGGACTTCCGTCAAATGTCTGTGTTTATGTGGGCGATGGTAGCAGCCGGGAAATGACCGGTGCTAAAGAAATAGGTTTCTTGCCCGTGCTAAAGCAAGTCGATTTAGAAGATGTATATGATGACGCAAGACCAGACATAATTGGCTGGCGTGGATTATCAATTACTGAAATTGAGGAACTGCCTGAATTACTCGTGCGCATCAATAGCCCAGATCATAACTAAACCGCAACGACCCGCTGTTGTCCCTGTCTATCTTTTGAGGGAATAATGCGGATCTCAATATCGCGATTTAGCCGATTGAGAAATGTCATTAATCGCGCAACGCTGTAATGATTAAACTTCCCGTTCTTTAGCCGGGATATTTCGGGTTGCTTCACGCCTAAAATGTCCGCTGCCTCTGTCTGTGTTAGCTTCCGCGCTTCTATAATCTGAAACACTTCAAATCCAAGAGTTGCCTTAATAAATAATTCCTCCGCACCTGGCAAGTCCAGATCCCTGAACACATTGCCCGAACTCTTCTCAAATTTAATTTTTCTGTTCATAATTCGCCTCCAATTCCATATAGCTTCTTTTAAGTTTAATCTGTTGTAATTCATAAAGAATTATAACCACTTGGATATATATTGTCAATTTTAAGTGTTCATTTTCGGACACTACTGTATCAAAATCGGACACTTATTGAAACGTCCTCATGACACAAATTTTCATAACTATTTGTAAAACATAGAGAAGAGTATTTTGGCACAGTAATTGCTTATATTTCTTATACATTCACTTTACCTGTATGGTGCAAGTCCTACACAGGAGAAACCAAAATGTTCAGAGCACATGCTGGAATGTCTTTATTTTATAGCTACCTGAAAACGGCGATCCGCAACCTCGCCAGACATCGCATCTACTCCGCCATCAACATCATCGGCCTCGCCATCGGCCTCGCATTCTGCATCATCACCTTCCTCTTTGTCCATCACGAATGGACCTACGACACCTTTCACGAAAACGCCGACCGCATCCATTACGCCACCGGATTCGCCATCTTCATCGCTGCACTTGGCGCATTTGGACTGGCGGCACTCGCCACAACCAGACGCACCAAAGAAATCGGCATTCGCAAAGTATTGGGCGCATCACAAGCGCAAATCCTGTCCCTACTCTCGCGAGAATTTGTCCTCTACATCGCCCTATCAAGCCTCATCGCATTCCCAATCGCCTATTACGCGACAAACCAATGGTTACAAACCTTCGCCTATCGCACCGAATTGGGTATTGGTATATTCTTACTCGGCAGCCTTGTCCTGTTCTTCATCGTACTCACAACCGTCACCACCCAGACCCTCAAAGCCGCCCGCGCAAACCCGGCGGATGCGTTGAGAGATGAATAGGAAATAGCGACAGGAGTTCAAAATGTTTCGCAGTTATCTCATAGCCACCATTCGCACCTTGCTGAAAAACAGGGGATTGACAGCGATTAATATTCTGGGTCTGGCAATCGGAATGGCGTCTGTAATTTTGATCGCCCTCTACATTCAGTATGAATTTAGCTACGACCGACATCATGCCAATGCAACTCGCATCTATCGCGTTTTCCGCTCAGTCTCAATGGAAAATACCACATCGGTCAGTCCGCGTGCATCTGGCGCATTGGCACCGGCATTAAAGCGCGATTTCCCCGAAGTCCAGGAAGCCATCCGCACACAACTGCTCACCTCATGGGTCAAAACTGACGACCGCTTTTTTCAGCAAGACGTATGTGTCGCAGATCGGGAAATTTTCAATGTATTTACAATCCCGTTTGTAATCGGTGATCCAGGCAAGGCATTGACCCAACCGGGTTCGATAGTGCTGACAGAATCAATGGCGCGCAAATTCTTTCAAAACCAGAATCCGATCGGAAAAACACTGCAAGTGGATCACCAGGAACTGAGCGGCACGGTGACATACTTTGTGACCGGTATTGTGCGCGACTTTCCGCCCAACTCGACCTTTTATTTTGATTGCCTGACCACTACGCCAAAAGGCAATCTGGCCAACAGGTGGTCTATATGGCAACCCACGGGTGCTTATCGTCCCTTTTTCACGTATATCCTCTTGTCAGAGGGATACGACCATCGCGCACTACAGCAAAAACTGCCCGGTTTGATAGCGCGATACATGGGCGATGAGGTACGCCAAACGACCCGGTACATATTGCAACCCCTCACGCGCGTGCATCTTTGGGAAAATGGCGATATCAAACAGGTATATGCCTTTGGACTTATCGCGGGTTTTATTCTCATACTCGCCTGTGTCAATTTTATGAATCTCTCAACGGCGCGCTCATCCACCAGAGCGCGTGAGGTGGGATTGCGAAAAGTAGTGGGCGCATCTCGCCAACAATTGATCGGACAATTTTTGGGCGAATCAGTATTGATGGCACTCGTTGCAATGATAGTAGCACTCGCCTTAGTCGAACTGGTCCTGCCGTGGTTTAATAGTTTTATTCAACGAGATCTGGTATTGCACAGCACTGAAAATCTGTGGTGGCTGATCGGGTTGATCGGGTTTGGACTGAGCGTTGGTGTAATCGCGGGAAGTTATCCCGCATTTGTACTCTCATCTTTTTTGCCCACGCAGGTAATAAAAGGGGATTGGATACCCGGATCGAAACACGTTGGGCTGCGAAAAGCACTCGTGATCTTCCAATTTGCAATTTCGATTGCTTTCATCACAGGTACTGTTGTCGTACAAGAACAACTAACGTATATCCGAAACAAAGACCTCGGATTTGACAAAGAACTCATAGTCGGCATACCGATTTTCATCTACTCTCGACAACTACATCACGGTGGATCAGAAGATCTGAGACGGCGTATTCCCACGGTAAAACAGGTGTTCACGGCACACCCGAATATTTTGAAAGCAACAGCCACGCGTTTCCCACAAGGCGGGTACATCACGACAGATACGTTTCGAGCCGATGACGCCGACTGGCAGATGGGCGTGTTTGATATCGATAAAGATTATCTGGACTTCTTCAATATCGAACTCGTGGCAGGCCGTCTGGCACCAGAACCACCAAAGCTACCAGAAAGAATAGAAAGTCATGCGGAGTTGCAAGAATATGAAAAAAAAGTGCAAGCATATCGAGAAAAAGGCCAGCCTTATATCTTAAATGAAACAGCCGTAAGGCATCTCGGATGGGACGAACCGATTGGCAAGCGCTTTAAGGAAAAAAATGGACCCGAGGGATATGTGGTAGGCGTGATGAAAGACTTTCACGTTCAGACATTGCACAATGCCATTCGACCCGTTACATTCAAAACTCGTACGGGAATGGGCAAAACTCTCTACCTCAAATTGGGCACACAGAACATGCAGGAAACCCTCGCATTTATAGAGAAAACGTGGTATGCGTTTTTACCTCAAACTCCATTCACCTATCATTTCTTGAATGATGACCTGACACGCATGCGTTATCAAAATGAAATTCGCACGGGGAATGCGCTTGCAGTATTTTCCGGGCTGACGATTTTCGTGGCATGCCTGGGACTGCTCGGTCTGATATCGTTTCGCGCAGAACAAAAAACAAAAGAAATTGGCATTCGGAAAGTCCTGGGCGCATCGGCATTCAGTATTTTCAATTTATTAGCCAGAGAATTTGTCAAACTCGTAATAATCGCCTGTGTAATCGCCTGTCCCATAGCCTATCTGTTTGCGGGCAGATGGTTGCAGGACTTTGCCTATCGCATTGACCTGCACCTTATGTATTTTCTCATAGGCGGTATGCTCGCGCTCTTCCTCGCACTCGCAACCATGACCTATCAAGCCCTCAAAGCCGCCCGGACAAATCCAGTAGATGCCTTGCGGACGGAGTAAAAACAGGCACATTAACGTAAAACAAAGTTGAATATTGTTCAAAGTATGACTATTTTTCCCATTCAGCATTCACACCAAACTCTGGATAGAGGGAGGGAGGATATTAAACGTGTCAACACCCGAACGAGATGATCCACAAAAAAAGAAAGCTGTACCCAGCTTTGTAGGCAGGGGTTCTTCCTCGCCCGAACCGTCACCAGAAGCCACGAGCCAGGACGGCATGGACCGCAGGGTCGAAAAGAAAGTATGGACACCAAAGCGCATTGCCAGCATCAGCGCGATCGCGGTATTTGTGTGTGCCGTGATCTACATGGCGATCTTTGGCGACCACAGCGCCAGACTCAATGTACAGGTCGATCGAATTACCATCTCGGAAGTCACGCGCGGTCCTTTCCAGGAATTTACTGTCCAGCGCGGCACCGTATTGCCGATACAAACCTATTATATCGACGCACTCGAAGGCGGACAAATAGAGGAAATTTTCCTGGAAGAAGGAACAATGGTCGAAAAAGGCAGGCCCATTTTGAAATTGTCCAATCCCACTCTGGAACAAAACATTTTAACCCAGGAAGCCCGCCTGTTTGAACAAATCAACAACATGGAAAACACGCGGTTGAATCTGGAAAATCGGGCCATTCGCAACCGCCAGGAACTGATGCGCGTTGAATTGAACTTGCGGGAGACAGAACGCCAACACGAAAAACAGAAAGTTTTGTTCGAACGCGGACTGACTTCCCAAGACCTGTTTGAAAGTGCGCGAGATCGATATCAAAACGATCAGAAACGCAGGTCATTTGCATTGGAAACAGTACGCCAGGACTCGCTGTATCGCATCAACCAACTCGCTGCACTGGACACGAGCGCCAGGAGTTTGCGACGGCAACTGGAACATGTGCGCCGCCCATTGGAGAACCTGACCGTGCGCGCGCCCATTGCCGGGCAATTGTCCCAATTAAACGCAGAAATCGGCCAGTTGATGAACAGGGGAAGGCGCATTGGTCAGGTCGATGTACTCGACGCCTATAAAATGCGCGTGGGCATCGATGAATTTTACATCACGAGAATCACAAAAGGACTCAAAGGCACCATTGAAATCGGCGACGAAACTTATGAACTAACCATCCGTCGGGTCTTTCCCGAAGTCTTAGAAGGACAATTTGAAGTCGATATGGATTTTGTGGATGCGACACCTCAAAGCATTCGGCGCGGTCAAACAGAACAGATACGATTGGAACTCGACGCACCCCAAGAAGCCCTGTTGCTCCCCCGAGGTGGATTTTATCAAACAACGGGCGGCAACTGGGTATTTGTAGTCGAAGGCGACGAAGCCATACGCCGCGACGTGCGCATTGGACGTCAAAGCCCCGAATACTTCGAAGTCCTCGCTGGCCTCTCCCCCGGCGAGCGCGTGGTCACATCGTCTTATGACAATTACGAAGAAATCGACAAGCTGGTTTTAAAAAGGTAACTGATTACTCTTTCAAAAAAATTTGTTGATATGTTTTTTTGAAAGACTGGATTACTGGCGTTGTGCGTGGGCTTACGCCATGCTTCGCGTGCGGCGTGGCGGCTAACCCCCTGCCGCAATGACAACCGTCGTTCGTCACTCCGGCGGAAGCCGGAGTCCAGTGGATTTAGACACGAAACTTATTTGAAAGAGTACTGACACCTGAACAGGAGAATCCCATGTTTAAGAATTATATCACAATCGCGGTCCGCAATTTTTTGGGGCAAAAAACCCATTCTATAATCAATATTGCGGGTCTTTCCGTGGGCCTGACCTGTAGTTTTTTAATTTTTATGTGGATCGCCCACGAACTCAGCTATGATCAATTCCATGTGGAAGGCAACCGAATCTACCGCTTTATGCGGCATCATCACGGCATGAATAAGATCTCGACGTTGTCTTCTATTCCGCAGCCGAGTGCCAAACTGCTGGAAGAGCGATATCCAGAGGTTACCGAGACCGTGCTTGTGACCTGGACTCAGCCCATGCTTTTGACGCAAGGAAAACAGACTTTTCGGGAGCGGGGATATCACGCTGGACCGGCCTTTTTTAAAATTTTCACCTTTCCCCTCATCCTGGGCGATCCCGAAACCGCGCTTTCGGAACCGAATAACATCGCCATCTCAGAGCGCCTGGCCGAGAAGTATTTCGGAGAGGATTGGAGAAGTACTGCGATGGGGCAGATCTTTGTGGTGAATAGTACGCACGCGCTGATGCAATACGATAACAAAAGTTTTAAGGTGGCCGGGGTTTATGAAAACATGCCTGTAAATTCGACGCAGAGATATGACTGTATTTTGCCAATGGCATCTTATTTGGCCAATAAACGCAGTTTTTCTCAGTGGACGGTAAATCACCTTCGGCTATACGTTCAGTTGCAAAAGGATGTCAATATCGATCAATTCAATGCCAAGATAAAAAATATGATTAAAGAGAATGATAAGACGGTTACAAGCGATGCTTTTTTACAACCCTATCTGGATATGCATCTGTATTCCGACTACAGGAATGGCAAACTGGTTGGTGGTCGGATTGACTATGTGCGGATGTTCATTATCGTGGCCGTGTTTATCATTCTGATCGCGAGTATCAACTTTATGAATCTATCGACTGCGCGTTCTACGCAACGCGCCCGGGAAATAGGGATTCGCAAAGCTGTTGGAGCGCATAAAACCATTCTGATCGGGCAGTTTATGGGGGAATCTCTCCTGATGACCATGTTCTCTGCCATTCTGGCGCTGATCATGGTCATTTTGGTTTTGCCGCCGTTTAGCGATTTGATCAATCAGACGCTCACGACCGATCTTTTCAGCATTGAGATTCTTCTCATTTTTTTTGGTATTGCGATTGTAACCGGGTTGCTCGCGGGAAGCTATCCCGCTTTTTTCCTGTCCAATTTTAATCCCGTCATTGTTTTGCGCGGTACTTTTACACCGGGGTCGGGTTCAAGTCAGTTGCGCCGGGTGCTGGTGGTGTTCCAATTTGGTCTTTCTATTTTGCTCATTATCGGCACGCTGACGGTTTATGAGCAGATTGAGTATATGCGAAATAAAGATCTGGGAATTGACCGCGATAATCTGGTGTATATGCGGTTGGAAGGTGCAGCTAAGAGGCAGTATGAGGCTTTCCGGCGCGAACTTTTGCAACAGCCGGGCATTGTCGGCGTGACCAGTACCGGACACAATCCACTCAGGGTAACGAGTACCGGAACAAATGCCATGTGGGCGGGTAGAGATCCCAATTCAGAACATATTTTTCACAGGTTACAGGCAAACTACGATGTGGTCAATACTTTGGACATGGCGCTTGTTCACGGGCGCGAATTTTCCAGAGATTTTCCCGGCGATCTCAGAAGTTTTATTGTGAATGAAGAAATGGCCCGGGTTATGGGTATGGAAAACCCGGTTGGCGCTCGTCTGCGGTTTGGTCGCGAAGGTCCGATTATTGGCGTGGTTAAAAATTTTCATTTTCAATCCCTATACACCGCCATCGAACCGCTGATTATTATTCTGAGTCCCACCCGGACGGAGTATTTATTTGTGCGTATTGCCGGGGGACAAACGGCTGAGGCCATTGCTGGTATGGAGAGGGCGTTTAAGAAATTCAGTACTGACCGTCCTTTTGAATTTTCTTTTCAGGACGAACAGTTTGAAAGCATGTATCGCAATGAAAGCACGATGGGCACGCTGGCCACTTTTTTTGCCATTTTTGCCATTTTTATTTCTTGCCTGGGTCTGTTTGGCCTGGCATCCTATACCGCCGAACAACGCACCAAGGAAATCGGCATTAGAAAAGTCCTCGGCGCATCTATCCCCAATCTCGTTATTTTGCTCTCCAAAGAGTTCATCAGGCTGGTTGTCATCTCCTTTGCACTGGCCGCTCCGCTGGCCTATCACTTTATGAACGATTGGCTAAATGATTTTGCGTACCACACATCTCTGGGGTGGCGCGTCTTTGTTTTTGCCGGTTTCCTTTCTTTGATCATCGCCTGTATCACTGTGAGCTATCAAGCGATCAAAGTCGCCATGGCCAATCCCGTTGAGTCGCTGCGGTATGAATGAGCCTTAATTTTTATAGCGTATTTATTTTTAAAGTCACACATCGCGTTAAACAAATAAATCGAGAAACTGTAGAAATCAAAAGAATGCTCGCAGCCTTAATCTCAAGGCTTAATGCAGGTCGTCTTTAAAAGCTGAAAGTTGATTGCTTTTACAAAAGGAGCCTCACAATGATCAAAACCGTCAACCTCCAGAAAGTCTATACCACCGAAGAAGTGGAAACAACCGCCCTGAACAGTGTCAACATAGATATTGATGAAGGCGAATTTGTCGCTATTATGGGACCCTCGGGATGTGGCAAATCCACACTCTTGAACGTACTCGGCCTGCTGGACAACCCGAGTGGCGGAGAATACTATCTGAACGAAGAAGAAGTCTCCAAACACACCGAACGGCAAAGAGCCAATACCCGCAAATCAAATATCGGCTTTGTATTTCAAAGTTTCAATCTCATCGACGAATTGACCGTAGCCGAAAATGTGGAACTGCCCCTCTTATATCTGGGCTTACCAGCCAGCGAGCGCAAACAGCGCCTGGATGAATCGCTGGAATACATGGGCATCAAACACCGCGAAAAGCATTTCCCGCAACAACTGTCAGGCGGTCAGCAGCAGCGCGTAGCCGTAGCGAGAGCCGTCATATCAAATCCCAACATCATCCTCGCAGACGAGCCAACAGGTAATCTCGACTCGGCAAACGGCAACGAAGTCATGGATCTGTTGACCGAACTGAACAAAAACGGCACCACAATCGTCATGGTGACGCACAACTCCCACGACGCGGGATACGCACATCGCGTCATCCACCTGTTCGACGGCCATGTTGTGACAGAGAACATCAAAGGATAGCTGACTGTCGTATAGCCTATCCATAAAGAGATTGACTCATGATCAAAAATTACCTGACAGTCGCCATTCGCAACATCGCCAGAAATAAGACATTCTCCGCAATCAACATCATCGGACTCGCGATAGGGATGGCGTGCTGTGTGCTGATTTTTTCGATGATACACCAACAATGGTCTTTTGATCGGTTTCACAAAAACAAAGATGTAATCTTTCGGGTATTAAGGCGGGAAATCACCAAAGAAGGCGAAGTCGCATTTATAGTATTACAGCCGAAGGATCTCGCAGGCGCATTGAAGGACGCGTTTCCTGAAATCGTTCATACAACGCGATTTTCCAATTCGCATGTGATTGTCGGGCGCGAGGACAAGCTGTTTCAAGAACGCATTGCACTAATAGATCCGCCGTATTTGCAGATGTTTACCTTTCCACTTTTAGCCGGAGATGCAAATACGGCACTTGACGATTTGCACAGCGTGGTCATCAGCGAGCGCGTGGCGAAAAAATACTTTGGTGAAACAGAGAATTACGCCCATGTGATAGGCCAATCGCTGCGTATTAAAGGCTCTCGAGACCCGCAAGATTTTGTGGTGACAGGCATTATGAAAGCCTTGCCACTGACCTCGAGCATGCGTGGAAAAGACATACTCATCCCCTTTGAGAATGCATATCGAGATGACACATGGTATTTTAGAATGGCGCAGTCTCGAAATGGGAATGTTGTATCGACTTATGTTCAAATCCAGGACGCGAGTCAGGCGACAGCATTAAATGAAAAACTCGCTTCTTTTACCAGCGAGCTTCTGGACAAGCAGCGAAGCAGATGGATCAAGAGCGGGCGTATTCAAGATCGCGCCGATGCGTTTCAATTGCACTTGCAAGCACTCGTAGATATTCATTTTCAAAATGAAGTGCGAGGAGGATACGCGCAAAAGATCAGTCCGATGTTTGCTTATGTCCTATCAGCCATTGGTATGGCGGTGTTGCTGATCGCCTGTATCAATTTTACAACCCTGTCACTGGGACAATCGGCGCGGCGGTCATTGGAAGTGGGCATGCGCAAAGTATTGGGCGCACATCGCGGTAACTTGATGCGGCAGTTTTGGGGTGAAACGCTGATGATGAGTTTGCTGGCTTTGCTATTGGGATTGGCACTTGTCGAGTTGTTTTTATCGGTATTTAACAACGCGATTGGCGGGGCAGTGGCGATTGTGCCGAGTTGGGAATTGATTGTTGCGCTAATGGGTATTCTCGTATTTGTAGGGCTTGTCGCAGGCAGTTATCCAGCGTTAATTTTGTCAAAATTTCAACCCATATTGGCGTTTAAAGGCAATGCGCGGATCGGGCGCCGCAAACCCTTTACACGCGCCCTCGTCATAGTGCAATATGCTTTGTCAATTGTATTGATGATCTGTACGGGTATTATGGCGCAGCAACTGGATTATTTGCAGTCGAAAAGTTTGGGATATACCAGCGAACAGGTGGTGGTCCTGGACAAGGCGACGCGGGAAACTCCCCAACGCTTGCGCGATGCCTTACGCGGTCATGATCGCATCGTAAATATTGCCGGCGGTGGCTATTCATTTGTAAATAGTCAAGAACAAAGAGGCCACAGATTACCCAATGGCAAGTTGATCACTATCTGGACCATGTGGATTGATGAAGCCTATCTGAAAACACTGGGCATTGATCTGAAAACGGGGCGAAATTTTTCCACAGATTTTCCGAGCGATCCTCAGCGGGCTGTAATTGTGAACGAGACACTGGTAGATATCTTTGGATGGGATGACCCCATTGGACAGCCAGTCCCCGTACTGAACAAAAAAGAGCCGCATCAGGTAATTGGGGTGGTGAAGAATTTTCATTTTCAATCACTTCACAATGAAATCAAGCCGATTGTATTCTATAACTCAATAGGCGACTCGCCAGGTGATCGCGGCCCAAGCGTCATTCTCGTGCGTATTAGTCCAGAAGACATAAACGGCAGTATTGAATTGCTGCGAGAAACCTGGAAAAAAATTGAACCAGCGCGACCATTTTCATTCGTATTCCTGGATCAGCAGGTCAACGAGCAATACCACGCAGAACAACGCTGGCTCCAGATCGTCTGGTACGCGTCGGGGTTTGGAATATTAATCGCATGTCTCGGTTTATTTGGCCTCGCATCCCTATCTGTTTCTCAGCGCACCAAAGAAATAGGCATCCGCAAAGTATTGGGCGCATCCGCAGGTGAGATCACCGCGCTTCTATCCCGGGAATTTGTGCTCCTTCTCACCATCGCCAATCTCATCGCCTGGCCCGTGACCTACTGGACAATGGGACAATGGCTCAACGGCTTTGCGTATCGCATTGCACCCGGTATAAAAATATATCTTCTTTGTAGCCTATTAGCCATTGTCATAGCCCTGTGTGCCATAAGCCTTCAAGCCATCCGCGCCGCGCGTTCCAATCCCGTTGATACCCTGCGGTATGAGTAGTCGGGACGGCACAGGGACCGTCCCCTACGATGATATTGTGGTTTGTAGGGGCGACCCCCTGTACTCGCCCACTGACCGCTAAAAACCAAAATCTTCTGGATTGCGGCTAACACCATGCCGCAATGACGGCTCTACAACGCCTGATTTACCGAACGCTGACTGCTGATAGCTTGTTCCGGAGAATTGTAATGCCCAAAATCTCAATTAAACTGCCACCTTTGGACGCCGAAGACACCGTGGAAGTAACCGTGGTGGTAAACGGCAAAAGCAGAAAATACGATTACCGCATGGAACTATTCGCCTGGGAGGAACACGCCGAACCCCACGAACAGCGAGTCATGTGTTTGAAGCGGATTGTAGAAAACTACGACCAGGACTGGTCGCTCGTAGAAATTGGCGAACCATCCGAACGCGAAGTATCTATCCTATTCGAACGCCGCGCATAAGGCTAAATGCTAAAAAACCTTCTGGATTACTGGCGTTGTGCTGCGCGTGGCGGCTTTAAGCATGCCGCAATGACGGCTTTCATATACGCATATGCTTTGCTGACCGCTGACTGCTGATAGCTAATAAGGAGCCAAATATGATCCAGCTAAAAAACATCGAAAAATACTACGAAAACGGCGTCGTAAAAACATTCGTACTGCGGCGCATTGATCTGGACATTCGCGAAGGGGAATTTGTATCCATCATGGGACCCTCTGGAGCCGGCAAATCAACCCTATTGCACATCCTGGGCATGCTGGACACCGCCTCGAATGGAGAGTACCATTTTTACAACCGCGCAGTTCACAAACTGGACGAACGCGCATTGACCGAACTGCACCGAGACCACATCGGATTTGTATTTCAGAGCTACCATCTAATCGACGAACTAACCGTCGGCGAAAATCTGGAAACACCCCTCTTATATCAAAAAGTAAAAGGCGCCGAACGCAAAGGCCGCATCGCCGAAATGCTGGACCGCTTCAACATCGTGGCAAAAAAGCGACTATTCCCCAACCAGTTATCCGGCGGACAACAACAACTGGTAGGCGTAGCCCGGGCATTGATCACACAGCCAAAAATGATCCTGGCAGACGAACCAACCGGCAACTTAAACTCGGCAGAAGGCGAGCGGATCATGACCCTCTTCAAACATCTAAATGCCGAAGGCGTAACCATCGTCCAATGCACCCACTCAGAGAAAAACGCCGCTTACGGAGACCGCATCGTACATCTATCAGATGGATGGTTAGACCGGGATGAGCATTTGTAATCCCTCCAATTAAATTTATCACTCGAACATTTTTAGAGAAAGATGGTGCCAAAATGAAGGAACGCTTCGATCCAACACTCGCGAACGAATTGACCGAAGGTAGTCCAGAAAAAAAAATAGATGTCCTGTTCGCCTACATGGAAGCGAGGGGCCAGTCCTACTACGACGAAGTCGTAACGCAACTCGAACACGCGCTCCAGTGCGCCAATCTGGCTCAGCTCGCCAATGGAGACGCGATTCAGATAACTGCCGCACTATTGCACGATATCGGCCATTTTCTGATGGACGAACACGCAGAAAACGCAGATTTCCACACCCAGGACTTTCTCCACGAAGAAGTGGGCGCCGCGTACATAGCACCCTTTTTTATCGAGGCGGTGACCGAACCGGTGAAACTTCACGTTCCGGCCAAGCGATACATCTGCACCACGGATTCGACCTACTACAACACCCTTTCCCAAGCCTCTAAGCATAGTTTCCAACTGCAAGGAGGCCTCATGTCAGGTCGGGAAAGGACCGAGTTCGAAAGCAATCCTTACTACCAGAATGCCGTGCATCTCAGGAAATGGGATGATCTGGCCAAGGTGAAGAACCTGGAAACCCCAGAGCTCGAAACGTACAGAGACGCAGTGGCGCATTGTCTGAAGTGACTGGTTGCCCGACCAAAGCACGCACGCACTCAGAGAAAAACGCCGCTTACGGAGACCGCATCGTACATCTATCGGACGGATGGTTGGACCGGGATGAACAACTATAACCCCATTCTGTAAAAAAAATCATGCTCCAAAACTATCTGAAAATCGCCCTGCGCAATTTGATGCGTCACAAAGGATACTCGCTGATCAATGTACTGGGATTATCGGTGGGCGTGGCGTGTTGTGTCCTCATCGGATTATTTATTCACGATGAATTTCGCGTCAATCGATTTCACACAAAGAGCGATCGGATCTACAAATTGATCCGCGAGATGCGCAACGATGACGGCACCCGCGACATGGGTTTTGGCACATCGGGCGCAGCGGGACCCGCGCTCAAAAAAGATTATTCAGAAATCGAAACCGTCGTGCGATATCTGTCTTGGGGCTATATCTGGACCACGTATAAAGACCGCAAATTCAATCAGCGATTCTGTCTGACAGATCCCGATTTTTTGGAAGTCTTCGATTTTGAACTGGCGATAGGAGATCGCGCGACCGTTCTCAAAGAGCCGCTTTCCATCCTGGTGACAGAGGCAACCGCACAGCGATTTTTTGGGAATGACGACCCAATAGGCAAAGTGCTTACAGTCGATGATCGGTATATGGGTGGGGTATATACGATTACCGGGGTACTAAAAAACACGCCTCGGCAATCAACCATGCAATTTGACATTGTATGTGCAACCGTGAACACCTATTGGACGCGGAACGTATTTGAAAACTGGGCGGTGGATTCAACCTGGCGACCGGCACACAATTACATCTTATTGCGAGAAGGCGCAGATGTTAAAGCTCTCGAAGCAAAATTGCCTGAATTTATGGCGCAATACATGGGCGATGAGATCGTCAAAAAGAGCACCTATTTTTTGCAGCCTTTCGAGCGAATCTATCTGTATTCCAGGGTGGATTACGGCATTTCATATTATAGCGACATCACGTATGTGTACCTGTTTGCAATCATCGGACTTTTCATTTTACTGATTGCGTGCATCAATTTTATGAACCTATCAACAGCGCGCTCTGCGCGACGGGCACGCGAAGTCGGATTGCGGAAAGTAGTGGGAGCCTATCGCGCCCAATTGATTCGACAATTTTTGGGAGAGACATTTTTAACCGCACTGCTGGCCGGGCTATTGTCGCTAATTATTGTAAAATTTTCACTACCCCTCCTGAATAACTTTGCCCAAAAAACAATCGCGCTTGAAGGACAGACCCTGTGGTATGCGATTGTCGGACTATTTGTTTTAACCGTACTGGTAAGCCTGCTCTCCGGAGGATATCCCGCGCTATTTCTGTCCAGTTTTCGGCCCGTAACAGTACTGAAAGGCACGCTTGTTTCGAGTGTCAGAAGCGGCCGACTGCGACAGATCCTCGTGGTATTTCAATTTGCGATCTCAACATTTTTAATCGCGGGCACATACACGGTGTATCAGCAATTGAATTACGTGCAAAATAAGAATCTGGGATTTGACAAAGATCTCATGGTCATGACCTATCTATTTTCTACAGACCGACGATTGACGGACAATTATTTGAATATCAAAAATGAATTTTTGAAGCACCCAAATATTTTGAAAGCATCGGCAGGGCATTCTACGATGGGATATGGGGGACAGCTGGATCGGGTATTTCCCGAGGGCAAGGGAGGGGAAGACTGGCGGATGCGCGTTATGGGGGTGGATGAAGCCTTTTTGGACACCTATAATCTGGAACTCACAGCGGGTCGCAATTTTTCACTATCAGTGACAACAGATACGTCTCAGGCATTTATCCTGAACGAAACTGCCGTGAAGCGATTGGGGTGGACCGAGCCGCTTGGAAAGGAATTTGGATGGGCTGCGCACAATCGAGAGAAAGGCGTCGTGATCGGCGTTGTGAAAGATTTTCACAACCGGTCGCTACACGAAGTCATCCGCCCCGTGGCGATTGCCATGTGGCAACCCAAGTTCAATGTGCTATCACTAAAAATTCGCGGTACGGATATTGAAGAGACACTTAAATATATCGGTGAAATATGGCGAAAATATATTCCCGAAAAGCCGTTTGAGTATCGCTTTTTAGACGAAAACCTGGCAAGTTCTTATCTGGCTGAACAACGGATAGGAACACTTATAACCGTATTTGCCGGGCTGGCGATTATAATCGCGTGCCTGGGCCTGTTTGGCCTGGCGGCATTTACAGCAGAGCAGCGCACCAAAGAAATTGGCATCCGCAAAACACTGGGCGCATCCGTACCCAATATTGTGCGTTTGCTCTCGCGGGAAGTAGTGATACTGGTATTGCTGGCCAATCTAATCGCATTTCCGCTGGCCTACTGGGTCATGAATGAATGGTTAGCGGGGTTTGCGTATCGCATAGATCTGGGTGTACTAATTTTTGTGTTGAGCGGATTGCTAACAATGGCAATCGCGATCATAACCGTGAGCACTCAGGCGATTCGCGCAGCCCTGACCGACCCAGTCACAGCGTTGCGGTATGAATGATCGCTCACACACCATGCGACATAGACAACCCCTCTTGCTCCCGCCACAAATACAACACATGGCGCGACTTCCGCAAATGGCGTTCATACGCCTTGCTAAAATCCCGACGCTTGCCACTGGGCGTTCTGCCATTGGGTCGCGCATTGCACTTCCCGCGCGCCTGCGTAATGCTTCGGCTGCCATTTTTCACCGCAATCGTCATCACCCGATGCGTCTCATCCTCCGGCGTCGTAACCTGCATCGTCCAGATCGATGACCTCCCAGTCTTGCAATTATTCGCATAAGACCCCACGCAGTGATGCATCTTGCGTCCCTCGAGGGACAACTCTTTGACCGACAGCAACTCCGTAATCGTCCACCGCTCCTTTTCATTCCCATAATTATCCGTCGCTGTCCAATCCAGCTCATTTAATCCCGAAGGAGCCCACACCTTTGCGGGCAAGCGATTCTGCCTCGCCAACTGCCGGTGCCAAAACTCAACCTGCCGAAGTAACTTGACCATACTGCGTCCCTTAATCGAAAAATTCGGCTGCTCGGGAGGCAGTTGCACAACCTCGCCACCAACCATCTCCTCTCGAGGCACGTACTTCTGATTGTGAATATAATCCACAATCGGTCCCACCTCATCGGGATCGAGCATTGGATTATTCACAAAAAAATGCACCACCTTATGCCAGAAATCTTCGCATTCAAAGGACGATCCCAACCGCGTACTATTCACCGCGCGCACCAGCGGTTCTTCCCCACCAAGCCCCAGAATTTGACCCCGCCGAAACGCCTCGTAAATCGTGTAATCGTGCGGCGACTCCAAAAACAAATGCGCCATCTTTTTCGTCAGCGTCAGCGGAACATCCGCCTTGCGGATATTCCCGCCCGTTCCCACATGCACAAACCATCCCTGCTGCTGCCGCGCCTCGTCTTCCTCGCCCAGAAACCACGCGATATCCATAAACGCGGGCACATCGTACTTCGCGAGCAAATGTCGCGCAAGCGAACCAAACTGCTTGCGCCCATTGTGCGAACCTGGCCGCCACTCTCCCGGATCGCGCAACCACCGCTTGTGCCAATGTGCCAGCGCGCCCAAACCCTCGATAAATGTATTGCCATCAGAAGGTCCCAGGCGCACAACCGCGGGCTTGACGTCAAAAAAATCGCCCCGTTTTTCCACATGAAGCAACAACTGCAACAGCGCGCGCCGCCCTTTGCGATCTCTCCCCAGCCCATCAAAAGCCCGCTGGATCTTTTGCAAATGCGGGCGATTCAACTCCGCCTCCGACAACTTGCCCTCATAAATCGCCCGAATCGTCTCCTGTGGCCGCCGCGTGTGATTTTTCATCTTCGCCAAAACCGCATCGCTCTTTATCCGCTCGGCCAAATCGCACTCTTTCTTGCGCTGAGCAACACTCTTATGCGTCCCTGTACTCAACCCGTGCGCGCTACACCATGCAGTATAATCCGCAACCGTCTTTAACCCCAACGCACTGATATGGCGCATAAATTCCTGCTCGGCCAATTCCTCATCAATCGCCCGGTCTGCAACCTTGCGCTCGTGCCGCCGCTCATGCCAACTCTTATTCAGCGCCCCATTAAATCCATGGTCCCGACACCACGCCTGATATTGCCCCACACTCGTCAACCCCAGCGACCGAATATGCGCCGTCAAATCCGCATTCGCCTTACCAGCAGCCCCTCTGTGCCGTCTCTTTTTGCGCTTTGTTGCCATAAAAACCTCCTGCACCTGTGTCCTATCTTTACCTACCACTTATAAGGATGCACTTCTCATGAATACTCCGGCAAAAAAACCTCAATCAGCGTCGGACCCTCGGCCCGCAACGCCTCTTCGAGCGCCTCGCCAAACGCTTGCCCATTGGTCACGCGAATGCTCTGCATCCCAAAACTCTGTGCAAACATCACAAAATCGGGATTTGCCAACTCCACGGCAATATTCCGCCCATCACATTCCCGATCCTGCGCCCGTTTGATCGCGTCATAAGTATTGTCATTGCACAAAACAACCGGCAGTGATATCCCCTGCTGAACCGCAGTAGAAAGCTCTGTCGCCGTGTACATAAACCCGCCATCGCCACACAGCGACACCACCTGCTTATCTGGACACGCGATCTTGGCACCCACAGCCGCTGGCATGGAAAACCCCAGCGTTCCATAAACCGTTGGCGACAAAAACGTGCGCGGCTGATAAACCGGAAAATGGCGACGCGCCTGATAGCTAATCATCGTCATATCGTTCACAACCACTGCATCTCGATCCAGAACATTCCGCAAAATCCCCAGCAACTCTGGAAAAGGTTTCTCCTCCCACTGACCGGGCGCCTGCGACACAGAATTATTACCATGCCACGTGGTCTTTATCCCATCCAACCGCGCGTACAATCCCCTCAACCCTGCGCCAGCATCGCCAACCAGCGCAACATCTGGCTCAAACGACCGCCCGATCACCCCCGGATCGATATCCAGATGAATGAGCTTCTCCGGTGAACCCTTCCACATCTGCTCAAACCGAAAACCCAAACGCGTACCCACAGCGAGCACCACATCCGCCTCGTTCAAACATTTGTTCATCGCCTCACCGCGCACCAACAAAGGGTGATCCGCCGGAACAGCCCCCTGCCCATTCGCAGTAACAGCCACCGGCAAGCCGAGTTTCTCTGCCAACCGGATCACATCATCGCTCGCATCTTGCGTCCCCCCACCCGCGATCAACACCGGCTTACGCGCAGACTGAATCATCTCCGCTGCTACATCGAGCGCAACCTCCTCAGGCTTACGCGGTGGGCGGTGCGCGGGTTCGTCAATCTTTACCTCCGCTTCTTCCTTAAAAACATCCAGCGGAACTTCAAAAATATACGGTCGGGGACGCCCGTATTTCATCGCCTCAAAACCCTCTGATAGCGCATCCGGGATCTCCTCCACACGCGACACCCGCTGCCCGCGCCCCGTCACCGAAAACAACGTCCCAAACTGATCGCGCATATCGTGCAACACACCCGCATCTGTGCCATTAGTTTCATCCGTCGGACCACTGCATATCAACAACACGGGCGATGACTCGGCCTGCGCTTCCCCAATCGGCGTCAACGCATTCACCGCCGCCGGTCCCGTCGTCGTCAACGCCACACCCACGCGCCCAGAAGCCCGCGCATACCCATCAGCCATAAACCCCGCCCCCTGCTCGTGCCGCGTCGTCACATGTCGAATGCGCGGATGCTCGTAAAGCGCATCATACAGCGCCAGCGTGTGAACCCCCGGAATCCCAAATACCACATCCACCCCCCATGCATCCAACGTCTCAACCACAGCCTGACCGCCAGTCATCAGCATAATCTCATCCTTTCAATCCAAGCTATAAAAACACACCCCGTCAATATACAACCAAAATCCCCCATCGTCAGACCAATTTTAACGGGCTTGCAAAACCTCTGACAACGCGCTATTTTGAAGCACAAAATTGTAATCTAAGAGGAAGCGTGTATGATAAACACCATCGTTATAGGCGGTGGACAAGCCGGCATAACACTGAGTTATTACTTGCAACAACGCGGGATTGAACACCTCGTATTGGAGCGCGACCGGGCGTTCTCCGCGTGGCACAACTGCTGGGACAGCTTCCGGATGAACACAGCCAATTGGATGAACACATTGCCCGGCATGCAAAAACCATTTGCACCGCACAAAGCCTGGTACGACACCGCCACGCGCCAAGAAGCACTCGACTATTTCCAGGCATATCGCGAGATGGTCAATCCACCATTAAAAGAAGGCGTCACCGTCACGCAAGTCGCCGAAAGAGAAAATATCTGGCACGTACAGACAGACACCAAAACCTATCAAACAACCAACGTCGCCATCTGCACCGGACATGCAGCCCAGCCCTTTGTACCAGACACCGCCAAAAAACTGCCGCAATCAACCATCCAGCTACACTCATCCACCTATCGAAACCCCGACCAGATCACAACCGCAAATGTCCTCATCGTAGGCAGCGGCAGCAGTGGCGTCCAAATCTGCCTGGACCTGGCACAATCGCGTCAATTTGAAAACCTCTCATTTGCACTCAGCGACAACGGCGTCGTCCCCTGGTCTATTCTGGGCATCCCCATCGGCGTATTCTCGCGCATGCTCCCAGTATTTGAAATCCAGCGACAAACGCTGATCGGGCAGCGTATTATGCACCAATGGCAGGGAGGCGACCCCGCCATGGCGCCATCACCGCGCTGGCTTTCAAAACACTACGGCGTACAACGGGTCGGTCGCGTAATAGACGCCGACCATTGCGGAATCATCTGCGCCGACGGCAAAATTGTCAGCATAGAAAACCTGACCGTCTTATGGTGTACCGGCTTTAGACCCGACCACAAATTTATCCGCGCACACAATCCCAAATCCGCATTTGACAAAAACGGACCCATTCACAAACGCGGTGTATGTATCCCCGGCCTATTTTTCGTCGGCTTGAAATTTCAACACACAGTCGGATCACACCTCCTGCGCGGCGTGGGACGCGACGCGGAATACATCGCGCAAAAAATCGCGGAAAGGAACCATCGCAATGCCTCGTAAACAAAACATCCGCCTGGGCCTGATCGGCTGCGGCGGCATAGTCCAGAAATCCCACCTACATGGCCTGCTCGACATACCCCATCTCGCAACCATATCGGCTATTGCCGATCCCATCCCCGAAAACAGAAACCGCGTTGGCACAGCAGCAGACATCGTATCAGAACAACGCTACGAAGACCACCGCCACATGCTCGCCCGCGCCGAACTCGACGCCGTCATCATCGCCACCCCCCATCACCTGCACGCCGAACACGTCATCGAAGCCGCGCAAGCAGGCGTCGCCATCATCTCGGAAAAACCCATGGCAACATCCCTCGAAGAAGCCGACCGCCTCCTCGACGCCGTAAAAAAACACAACGTCCCCTACACCATTGTACACAACTTCCTCTACACGCCCGGCACCGCAGAAGCACTCAGACTATTGCGCCGAGAAAACACGGAAACACCCCAAACGGGCCGCGCCCTCTCCCTCTTTGGCAAAACAGAAGACCAGGCCGACCCCAACAGCGTCTGGCGCGCATCCAGAGCAGCCGGCGGCGGTTGTATCGGCGACAGCGCCTACCACGAAATTTACCTCATCGAAACCATGATCGGCTCACCCGTGCGCTACGTGGAAGCCCGCGTACAAACCAAATTCTTCGACTTCGATGTCGATGACGTCGCCTTCCTCCTCTTTGAACACGAAAACGGCGCAATCTCCACCGTCTCGACATCCTGGGGCATGCCCGGCAGCGGCGACCACAATATATGCGAAGTCTATACCCGCACACACGGCATCCGCATTGTCGGGCGAGGACGCGAACTCCTCCATCTCGACAAAGCCGACCGCAAATGGCAACCCGTTGACCTCGACCACGGCCTCAGCACAGACGCCCTGTCCCGCGCTGGACACGCCAACTATTTTGCCGCCACCTTCAAAGCACTCGCAGAAGGCAAACCGCCTCCAATCACCGCCGAACACGCCCGCCACAACCTCTGCCTCATCCACGCCGCGCACCAGGCCACAACACAGCGCAAAGCCATCGATGTCACCGAGCTATAACAAAGGAATTTCAATGTCCAGACCCAACATCATCTACATCTACGGCGACGACCTCGGCCGCGGCATGCTCTCCTGCTACGGCCAGAAACACTTTCAAACCCCCAATATTGACCGCCTCGCCCGCGAAGGCTTGCAATTCACCCGCGCCTATGGCTGCATCTTTTGCGCGCCAGCGCGCGCCAGCCTCATGACCGGCTATCACGACGCACACGCGGGCCGGTGGACCTTTACCAGAGGCGGTCTTTACCGCCCCATGGCCGAAGGCACGATGACCTTTGAACACATTGCCGAACTCATCAACAACACCGGCCTTCAAGAACGCCCCGACGAAGTCTTCCTCGCACAAATCGCGCAACGCGCAGGCTATGTCACAGGACAAATTGGCAAACTCGAATGGGGCTTTGCCACAACACCAGAACGCATTCGTCGGCACGGCTGGGATTACCACTACGGCTACTACGACCATCAACTCTGCCACGGCTTCTATCCGCCATTCCTCTTTGAAAATGGCGACATAGTCGAAATATCCGGCAACACCCACCCCGACTGTGGCAACCATCCCGGTTCAGAATCCCCGGAAAACGCGGCCATCCGCCACGACATGACTGGAAAAGTCACCTATTCCCAAGACCTCTTCAACGACAAAATCGTCGATTTCCTCCGCAAAAATCGCCACAACCCCTTCTTCCTCTTCCACCCCTCGCAACTGCCCCACGGACCCATCTCCGTTCCCGAAATTCACCCGGGTGTAAAAGACGTGCCAGAACTCACCGGCTTTGAAAAAGAATACGCATCTATGATCCTCCGCCTCGACGACACCGTTGGCATCATCCTCGACGAACTCGACGCGCTCGGCATTGCCAACAACACCATCGTCTTCTTCAGCTCTGACAACGGCCACGAAATCTACGCCGCACAACAAGGCCGCACCGTCAAAAGACAAAGCCTCGACGGCATCCGCTATGACGACATCACCACCCGGCACACAACAGAACAAAGCGGTGACATCTTCAACGGCAACGACGGCATGGCCGGCCTCAAATGGACGAGCTGGGAAGGCGGCACCCGCCTTCCCTACATCGCGCGCTGGCCCGGTCGCATCTCTCCCGGCACAACCGATCACATGATCGCCAATTACGATTTTATGCCCACGTTATCCGATCTCACAGGCGAAGAAACACCCGACTGGAAAGACGGCGAATCCTTCTTACTCACCCTTTTGGGCAAAGAGCAACGCCCCCACGCACCCGTCGTCTTTTCATCGCGCCTGGGTCCTGCACTCACCACAGCCGACGGCTGGAAATTGCGCCACATCAACAAAACCAACAGCTTCCAACTCTACAACATCCTGGACGACTACCGCGAAGAAAATGACCTCGCTGCCGAATATCCCGACAAAGCCGATCAACTCGCACGCCAACTCCTCAGGGCCTGCGACGGCAACTTTGCCCACGGCAACCCCGATATGCATCTGGCGCACATCCATTTGGAGGAGACCTCATGAACCATCTCACACCCGACGACATCGCCCAATTCGACGAAGAGGGATACCTCGTATTCGAAGGCCTCTTTGACCACGACCTCAACGAACGAATCAAAGCCGACGTCGATCAACTCATGATCGACCGCGAAACGGACAAACGCCGCATGCTCATGGCGTATCCAGAACTCGGCCTCCTCACATCTGAACCCAGCGTTGTAGATCGCGTGGCCGATCTGATGAATGGCAAAAAATTCGTCCATCACCACATCCACGCCCGATGGCAACTGCCCGGAGAACGCGGGGCACCATGGCATCAGGATTATGCACAAATCCCGCACACAAATCGCTCGCACCTGATGGTCCATGTATTCATGTACATGAATGGCCTGAACGGCGAAGTGGGCGACCTCCTCGTCATGCCCGGCACCCACAAAAAAGTCATGGCCAACGATGCCTATCGCCAATTTCAATTTGAAGACCTGCCCGGCTCGCGCACCATCGACAACCTGGCCCACGGCTCCATCGTCATCGTCCACTCTGCCCTGCAACACGCCCGCCGACCCAAACCCGGCGGCGGCATTTACAAACGCTACTTCATCGACACCTCCTACTGCGAAGAAGGCATCCTCTGGCCCTCCTATCCCAATATCGCCGAAATCAACCGCGTCGCCCTCGAAACCGGCTGTGATCGAAACGGCAAATACGCCTTCCTCTACGACACCAGCCAGTTCTTTGAGCGCAAGGATTACATGAACACGCTCAACGAGAAAAATCAGGGTAGTCTCGCGTTGCAATTGTAGCATGCGATCATTCCGCCAGAGAATAAAATGTCCTTGATTAAACAGAGATATTGTATATTTATTACATGATCTAATCATTTCATAAAAACCAGAAAGGAACCCAACATGGCAGACAAACCCGTCTTATTGACCGACGAGCAAATGCAACAATTTATCCGCGACGGATACCTCATCCTCCACCCCGACTTCCCAGAGGGATTCCACGAAAAAGTCTATAAACGCATCGATGAATCCTTTGAAAAACACAGCGGCAGAAATCCCGGCAATAACCTCCTCCCCGCCGTGCCAGAACTGCAAGACGTATGGGATCACCCCATTGTTCACGGCGCGTTCTCCAGCATCCTCGGACCCGATTATTACTTGCACCTGCACCGCCACGTTCACGAAAGCCGCCCGGGCAGCGATGCGCGCACCATGCACAAAGACAGCTTGCACAACAGCCGATTTTGCGCCGACCAAAACCGCCGCCATCACCATTGCCGCTGGATGATGGCGATGTACTATCCCCAGGACACACCCCGCGAAATGGGACCGACGAGCGTAACTCCCAGATCGCAATACATCACCGCCCGCGACCAGGAAGGAGAACACCTCTTCACATCGGGCCCCGCGGGAACCGTCGCACTCATCCACTACGACATCCTGCACAAAAAAGAAGCCAACTACACAGACATCACGCGCCACATGGTCAAATTCCTGTTCACGCGCATGACCGAGCCTACCGAACCGACATGGGATCACAGCGACGAGACCTGGATCACATCCGACGACCCACAAGAACCCACATGGCAGGCCATGTGGAACTGGCACCTGGGCAAAGCACCCGAACACGCGACCAATGGGGCATCAATCGAACCCCTGATCGGGCAACTGACCAATCCAGACGAAACCGCCGCCCTCAATGCATCCTACACCCTCGGATTACAGGGCGAAAAAGCGGTTCCCGCCATGATCAACGCACTCAAAGATACGGAAGATGAGAACCCGCCTCGAAACGCGGGATATGGATTCACAAACATCGGCGAAGTCGCCGTACCCGCACTGCTTGACCTCGCCAGAAATCCGAATCCCAAAATCCGCATGCGCGCAGTCGATGTACTCGGCGACCTGGGCCTGCGTGCAAAATCAGCCACGCCCGACCTCATCGCCCTGTTGCAGGACACCAACGAAGATGTGCGCGCACATGCCGCAGAATCCCTGGGCACCACCAGCCAGAACACCTCGGAAGCCACGCGCCCACTCGCCGACATCCTATCCACCGATGAAAGCGACTTTGTGCGACGCAATGCCGCCCTCTCCCTCGCGCGATTGGGCATCTATGCCGAAGAGGCCATTCCCGAACTGGCAGACGCCATGCGCGATGGCAACCACTACGTTCGCGGATTTGCGGTACACGGACTCTATCGCATCGGCACGCCCGAAGCCCTCAGAGCCGCCATGCATCGCCTCCAGGCACTGCGCTGGGACAGCGAACCCAGAGGTCAGACACAAAGAAGACCCAAAAAGGTAGCTTAAGAGATGAGCTATAACCCCGTGACCAAACACATCTCAACACCTTTTGCGGAAAACGTCTCCCCAGATAACGCCCTGCCAGAACACCCGCGCCCTCAAATGGTGCGCCAACATTGGCAAAACCTCAACGGCCTGTGGGACTACGCCCTCGAACCCATCGGCACCACCAGCGCACCTGATACCTATCAGGGTCAAATCCTCGTACCCTTTGCCATTGACGCCCCCCTCTCTGGCATCATGGAAATTCTCCGTCCGAACCAGCGACTCTGGTATCGCCGCAGCATAACCCTGCCAGAGACATGGGCGGACAAACGCATACTTCTCCATTTCCAGGCATCCGACTGGGAAACCAGTGTCTATATCAACGGCGAAAAAGCGGGACAACATCGCGGCGGATACGACCCCTTTACCTTTGACATCACCGACCATTTAACAGACGGCGAGAACGAACTCACAGTCTCCTGCTGGGACGCCACCGAGCAACAGCCGCAGGCCCTTGGCAAACAAATCATGCCAGAAAACCGCCAGGGATTTCGGTATCAACCCACCGGCGGCATCTGGCAAACCGTCTGGCTCGAAGCCGTACCAGAGCAATCCATCCGCACCCTTCGCCTCACACCCGATATAGACAACGGAAAAATAGACATACTCGTCTCGGGCGAAAACCTGAAGAATTGCCAAATTCAAACAATCGCCTATGATGGCAACCAGCAAATAGCCGAAACAACCGGACAGGCCGACCGCACCATCTCCCTCGGCATTCCAAACGCAAAACTCTGGCATCCAGATCATCCCTTCCTCTACGACCTCAAAGTCAAAGTACAACACAACGGCGAAACCAACGACACAATCGACAGCTACTTTGGCATGCGAAAAATAGCCATTGGCGAAGACGAAAACGGCATCAAACGCTTCCTCCTCAACGACCAACCCATCTTTCAACTCGGCCCCCTGGACCAGGGCTATTGGCCCGACGGCATCCTCACCCCACCATCTGATGAAGCCATCCTCTTCGACCTCCAATACCTCAAACAAATCGCCTGCAACATGGTGCGCGTACACGTCAAAACCCATCCCGACCGCTGGTACTATCACTGCGACCGACTCGGCCTATTGGTCTGGCAAGACATGGTCTGCATGCCCAAGTTTGGACAAAGTGTATCCCCCGAAGCCGCACAACAATGGAAGACCGAATTTGACAACATAATGGACTGGCTGCACAACCATCCCAGTGTTGTCCAGTGGATCATCTTCAACGAAGGCTGGGGGCAGCACGACACCGAACGCCTCACAGACCTCATCGCACAACGCGACCCCTCTCGCCTCGTCACCAGTGCCAGCGGCTGGGCCGACATGGGCACGGGCGACATATACGACATACACGACTACACCTTCTACCCGGCCACAGCGCAACAACAATGCGCCAATGACCGCATCGTCCTCCTGGGCGAAGCGGGCGGATTCAACCTCTGCATCCCGGGTCACACCTGGTACGACCACGAAGAGCCTTCCGAACACATCGACCACATCAACGACATTACCCGCCCCACATATCCAACGCCCCGGGCGATGGAAGACGACTACCGCTTCTGGGTCGAAAACCTCCGCGCAATGGTCGGTCTCACGCCCCTCAACGGCGTCGTATATACCCAGATCACCGACGTCGAACACGAACTCAACGGCTGGCTCACCTACGACCGCAAAATCTCCAAAATCGACCCCGACGAACTCGGCAAAATCCACGCCACACTCTGGGACCCCCCACAATTTGAAACCATCATCGGTCCCCACACCGAATGGCGATACAGCATGGACGACGTATCCACGCTCCCCGCCATACACACCTCGCCCCGCACCAACCTGCCCAACTGCGGCGGCGACTGGTGTCAAACGCGTTTTGACGATTCATCATGGAACGCGGGAAAAGGGCCATTTGGCACATCGGACGCCCCCATCTATCTCCGCACCACCATCGACCTGAATCAACGCCCCGATAAACCCCTATTCTACGTCGCCTCATCTGCCGACTGCCAGATCTTCATCAGCGGCCAACTCATCCGCAGTCTGCGCGTCAGGCAGCACTCCGCCCCCATCTCGGAAACCTGCGCCCTGCTCCATCCCGATGAATTCCATCTCCTGACCCCCGGCGAAAACACAATCTGCGCCATCCTCTTACCCTCTCAAAGACCCTCTTATCTCAGCATCCAACTCCTGGACATGAAATGACTTGCCCCTTCGTGTCCTTCGTGTCCTTCGTGGATTAAAAAAGGAACATCTATGCACCCCAACATCATCATATTCCTCGTCGATGACATGGGCACGGGCGATACCAGCGCGTACCAGGACTGGACCGGCAACCGCGACGACGAACAACTCCACACCCCCAGCCTAAAACGCCTTGCGCGCCTGGGTGTGCGCTTTACCGATGCACACACACCATCAACCGTATGCACCCCCACGCGCTACGCCCTCCTCACCGGACGCTATTGCTGGCGCACGCAACTCAAACACAAAGTCGCCTTTGGACCCCACTATCCGCCACTCATAGAAAAAGAACGACCCACACTCGCCACCATCCTCAAAGAAGCCGGATATCGCACGGGCATATCGGGAAAATGGCATGTGGGCCTGACCTACACAAAATCTGACGGCTCACCCGCCGAGGGATGGGACGACGCAGACGTGCGCCAACCCCTGACCGATTGCCCCGAAGAACACGGCTTTGACTACCACTTCATCACCAACCGAAGCCATGGAACCTCTAAAAATGCGGGCTGGATCGAAAACCGCCGCTGCATCGGTGCAACCGGCAAAAGTCCTCACGACATCGCGGGTTACGACCTGTACAAAACCGGATCCATGAACTTCCAGCACGCCGTTGGATTTCTCGATACCCATCTGGACACAGAAGACACAAAACAACAACCCTTCTTCCTCTACTACGCCGCCAACGCCAATCACACACCCCACACACCATGCGACACACTCAACGGCGTTCCCATCACAGGACAGGCGCACTTCAAAAACGGCAAACGCGAACTCTCGCGCCCACACGCAACCACCAACGATCCCAATGGCTGGGAAAGCACCGAATGGGGCAAACAGCGCGACCAGGTCGGCGGATGCGAGCACAACACGCCCGAACGCCTCGACTTCATATACGAAAACGACGTCGCGGTCGGCCAATTGCTCAACTACCTCGAAACCCACGACGACCCGCGCAATCCCGGCCACAAACTTATCGACAACACCCTCTTCATCTTCTCCAGCGACAATGGCGCGGAAAACGCGGGCAAAGAATCCAGCGGCTACTACCGCGGCCGCAAAGCCCACATCCACGAAGGCGGCCATCGCGTACCCACAATCGCCTTCTGGAAACAGGGCAACATCGGCGACGGCAACGACGCGACACCCGGGCGCACAAGCCACATCACGTATGGACTCAACGACCTCATATTATCCATCGCAGACCTCGTCGGTATCGAATCATCCCCACGCGAAGGATTTGCCGAAGACAGCACCAGCATCGCACCCTTCCTCACCGGCCTGAAAGACGACGAATTTGAACCCCATCCCCTCGTCCTCCACGACGACTACATCATGGGACCCATGCTCTCGCTGCGAGATGGCGATTGGAAATTGATCGTCGGGCAAGAACTCATCGTAGAAGGCGAACTAAAACACCACGCCCTCTTCAACTTAAAAGACAACCCCACAGAAGACGAACGCCAGAACCTCATCGCATCAGAACAACACAGCCACCTCGTCGAGTCCCTGTCTGAAAAACTGCTCGATATTTATCATCAGAGATGATAAGATGGGCATTAAAAAGCGATCCGCCATTCGCGGTATTCTCTTGACACCTGAGCATCGCGTGTTATTAATTCGTCTGCAAGAACCCGAAAGTAAACTGATGAACAAGGACGAAACATGTTTATAGAGCGCATCCAACTGAAAAATTTGCTCTCCTTCGGGCCTGATACCGAAGCATTGGAACTTCGTCCCTTGAATGTTCTTATCGGTCCCAATGGCTCCGGGAAGTCCAATTTTATTGAGGCGATTGACCTGCTGAAAGCCACGCCCAGAGACCTCACGGCCCCAATTCGGGAAGGTGGTGGAATCCGCGACTGGATTTGGCGAGGTGATCCCAGAGCATCATCGGCCCATATCGAAGTGATTCTGGATAACCCGAAGGGGTCAGCACTGCGATATTCCCTCGGATTCGCAGACAGGGGCCAGCAGTTCGAGTTGATAGAAGAGCGGATAGCAGAGGCATACAGCTCTAAAAAAAAGCCCTTTATCTATTACGAGTTGATGGGCGGTAACGCTCTCCTGAACTACAGTGATGAGTCGCACAACAGTGGTGAAACGCGCCCTCCGTTAATCCTGCAACAGATCAATCCACAGCAATCCATTTTTGCACAGCGGAAGGACCCGGATCAATATCCGGAACTGACATGGCTTGGCGAGACATTGCCCCATGCGAAACGACTCGTCAAGACCTTGAAGGCAAAAGTCGAGTAACCGGATATCTATTGCATCGCGGCGTAAGTCATACGCCATATAGAAGTGAACAGCAAAACCTTCTGGATTACTGGCGTTGTGCTTGCGCGTGGCGGCTTAAACCATGCCGCAATGACATAAGATTAATATGCACAATCTTTTTTACCGAGATGCACTAGTGCATCGTGGCGTAAGTCTTGCGACATATAGAAGTGAACATCAAAACCTTCTGGATTGCGGCTTAAACCATGCCGCAATGACAACCGCAAGTCAAATTGATATGACCAGTTTCTTTTTCCGAGATGCACTAGACTAATGCCTGCGTCACCCCTACCGATGACCTCTTCACCAAAGAACACCCATGCAATCACCCTTCCCGGCTAAAATGCCACTTGAAAAACCAGATCGCGAACTCAGTGCGGCGCTGGAACGCATGTACGATATATGGAACCCCCATGAAGACCGCGGCAATGAATTCTTTAGCAACTTCAAATACTCACCCCTCGAAGGATTCTCACGAGAACCCAACGTCTCTCGCCGCGACCCATCCAAAGTACTCCGCATCGACGGCACCTATTACGTCTGGTACACATGCCGCCGCACAAAAGGTGCGCCCGTCGGACACGAAAATGCCACCGACGACATCCCCTCTGTCGATTGGGACCTCGGGGACATCTGGTATGCCACCAGCGAAGATGGTTTTCACTGGGAAGAACAAGGACCAGCCACCACGCGCCCACCAAAAGGCGAATTTGGCTGGCGCTCAAACTGCACCCCCGACATCCTCGTCTGGAAAAACAAATACTATCTCTATCACCAGGCATATAGCGAAGTCATTCAGGGCGGCGACTCGTGTCCCGTCACCATCGCCATCGCCGATTCTCCCCATGGACCATGGACGCGACTGGGTAGGCCGATCGTAGAACCCGGTGGACCGGACGACTGGGACTGCAACTGCATACACGACCCATTCCCCCTCATCTACAAAGGCAAAATCCACATGTATTACAAAGGCTCGCCCGGTCAAAAACGCGGCGGCGCAAACATCATCCGCGCTCAGGGCGTTGCCATAGCCGACCATCCGGAAGGACCATACAAAAAATCACCGCTAAACCCCGTCCTCAACTCCGGCCACGAAACCTGCCTCTGGCCCTACAAAGAAGGCATCGCCGCAATCGTCAGCCTGGACGGACCTGAAAAAAACACCGTGCAATACGCGCCCGATGGCATCCATTTTGAAATGAAATCCCTGCTCCAGGTACCCCCCGTCGCACCCGGACCCTTTGTACCCGACGCTTTTGCCGACAACGGCGACGGACGCGGCATCACCTGGGGACTGTGCCACATCAACCCGGACGGCGGAGGCAGCATGAGCGAATCCGTCCTCGCCCGATTCGACTGCGACCTCAGCCGCGACACAGACCGTCCCCTCTTCAAAAATAACAACCTGCGCTTTGACGAACCCACCTACTTCCAGCGCGTCCTCAAACTGCCCGAATACCTCCAAAAGCAAATCCTAAAAGAACAGAATGATACTGATCAAAACACCATTGGAACCTTCAAGGAGCCATCATGAAAACGATCTACCGTTCAACACTCGTGCAAGGGGTGTGCTGTTTCCTGCTCATCGGCGAACTGCTCGCCCCAGCCGCAGAGGCAGTTAAATTTCGCACCGAAGCAGGTCAACTCCAGCAATCAAAATTCGTCATCGCCGTGCCGGAGTCCTGGAACGGGAAACTCCTGCTGCTGGCTCACGGCTATCGCCCCGAAAATGCGCCCCTGAGTGCCGATTTTCGCACAGAGTCACCCACGTACCAGCATTTGCTTGCCGATGGATGGATGATCGCATCTACCAGCTACCGCCGCAACGGAGCGATCGTCGTCGATGCGGTAGCGGACATCGAACTGCTGCGCCAGCACATTGCCCAAACCTATGGCGCGCCTGAACGCGTGCTTGTGCAGGGTAGCTCAATGGGCGGTGCGATCGTGACACTGATCGCCGAGACCGCTCCCAAAGGTTATGACGGCTTGCTCGCGTTGGGAGCGGCACTGCAAGTACGAGATGCAGTGCAACCCCACGAATGGCGTTATACCCCACGTCTCCCGTTGCTCTTCGTCAGTAACCAGAGTGAAATGGAGGGACCCCAGGCGTATATCCAGAAAGCGGTAAAGGCACCGAGTGTGCCAGTGTTCTGGTCTGTGGCACGCGACGGACACGTGAACCTTAGAGAGATCGAACGGGAAACCGCGTTGCGTGCGCTCGACGCCTATCTGGAGACCGGTGCGATTGAACGAGACAAAGATGCGACCATCGCTCCGGATCATGTGTCGTCTGCGGAATTTGTGGAAGGTGGGGCTTACACAAAGATAGAGAGTATCTCCTCGACCTACGGCAACATCAACACCGAATTTATCGAGGGCGACCTGCAGCAACTTGGCATCTCCCCCAAAACCCGTTTTCAGGTCAGCTATGGGGAGCAGACGTTCACAGTGTTGCTTGCCACCACCTATGGAGACGTGCCACGGGGAGAGTGGGTTGCATTCCTGACAGCGGAAGGTCGCTTGAGGATTGCTCGCAACCACGAAAACGCCTCAAAGACACTTGGGTGTAAGGAGGGCGACAAAATCTTCATCGCGCCCGCCGAGTAAACCTTATTTTTCACAACCAACCGGAGACCCAAATGTCCAATCCCAACATCGTCACGCCAGTGGTTGAAGGGCGAAAGGTTGTACGAGGTGTATGACGAATGATAAGTACTCGTCTTGTATCTTATCTCAGTCATAAATTTTGACTGAGGTGGATAATGGGTAAGGGCTTTGTCTTTTTTGTTTCAGCACTGTTGAATATAATCCCCTTTTTTTACAACTTGAATTTAAGGATCGCCTGTTTGGCGCAGAACAATCTCTGTATATTTTGAGCGATGAATGGGCGATAATGTGAAAGATATGTACCATTTACCCATGTGGTTGCTTGCGTAAAATCAGTTAAAATAAAAAGGGTCTAAATGCGAGCGATCTTTGGAAGACAAATGACAGAAATCGCTTAACAAAAAGACAGTTCTTCACTATATTACTATGACTACGAAACGCTAATAACCCATTACTTTTTAGTGGCTTTACAATAGCAAAGAACGGACTATACAAGCACTTTCGTGTAATAATCCCCTTTCTTTTTAATGCGAATTAAGCTTTACAAGCAACCCTCTCCCTCTGGACGCCTGCTTCAGACCTGCAGGCGTGACGATAGGAATAGCACCTATCATTGCGGCATGTTTTTAGCTGCCATGTGCAGCACAACGCCAGTAACTCAAACGCGATCCCCCATTGAATTCTTCCGTTTCAGGCACGAATTTTGCTTTTGTTGAGAGCTGATCATGCGAGAAGTGTATTTAGACAATAATGCGACGACGCGACCTTTGCCCGAGGTGCGCGAGGCCATGATGCGTGTAATGGGCGAGGATTTTGGCAATCCATCGAGTACACATTCGGCTGGTGACCGGGTGCGCGAAGAAATGGTTGTAGCGCGTGAAGCTGTTGCACAGTTGGTCGGGGCTGAGTCGGATCAGATTGTGTTTATGGGGAGTGGGACCGAGGCGAATAATACGGTCTTTAATTCTGTTGTTCAACGCGCACCAACGGGAAAACGGGTTCGCATTGTGACGACGACTGTAGAACACTCGTCAATTGTGAAGATGAACGACTATCTCAGTGCGAGAGGCGTTGAGGTGGCATCTATTCCGGTGGATCGCTGCGGGCAGTTGGTTTGGGAAGCATTGGATGAGGCTGTTACGCCAGACACTGATCTGGTTTCCGTGCAGTGGGTGAATAATGAAACAGGCGCGATTTTGCCTGTTGAACGGATTGCCCGGCTTTGTCAATCCCGAGGGGTGTTATTTCACACCGATGCGGCGCAGGCTGTTGGCAAGCTGCCGATTGCTGTAACAGAGTTTCCCGTTGATTTTTTGACTTTTACCGCGCACAAATTCCACGGGCCACAGGGCGTTGGGGCACTTTATGTGAGGTCGTCTAAAGAGTTGTTGCCATTGCTTTGGGGCGGATCGCAAGAAGGCGGGTTGCGACCAGGAACAGAGAATATGCCGGGTATTATTGGCATGGGAACTGCGGCTCAGTTGCGGTTGGAGCGGTTGGAGAGTGTGCAGGGGCTTATGGCTTCACTTCGGGATCGTTTTGAGCAATCGGTTATTGCTCAAATACCCGATGTGGAGATTAACGGCGATCCCGATATGCGAGTTTGCAATACGACAAATTTGCTGTTTCGAGATGTGGACGGTCAGGCACTTGTGGCACGGTTGGACCAGGAAGGGGTGCGTTGTTCGCAGAGTTCGGCATGCACCAATCAGCGGCCCGAGCCTTCGTATGTGTTGCGAGCTATGGGACTGTCTGAGCCCGAGGCTTATGCGAGTATCCGGTTTAGCTTTTCAGAGTTTAATACGGTTGAAGATGTCGATGATGCAGTTGTACATTTGGCACGGTTGTGTGAACAATTGCGGAGGTTCAGTCGGCGGCGGTTGTCGCCTTTAGTAGAGGTGGGATGATGAAATTTAGTGGGCACGAAACTTTTGCAATTCGAGAGGGATGGCTTCACAAGGGGCTTAAGTTGCTGATTGAGGAACCCGAGTTGCTATATGATGAATATGTCGCCGATTTTCTCGGCGTTGGAAAAAATATGTCTCGTTCTATTCGCCACTGGCTGGAGGTAACGGGATTGGCTGAGCGCGAACGGCGCCAGTCTCCATTGGAAAAAACAGAGCTTGGCCAGCTTATTTATGAGCGAGACCAATATTTTATTGATATTGGGACATGGTGGGCTTTGCACGTTAATCTGGTGAATGCTGGAGATCAAGTGTTTACCTGGTCATGGTTCTTCAATGATTTTAGTCTCTCTCGATTTGAAAGGTCTATGTGCAGAGATCGTCTATTGCGTTATGTAGAAAACTTACGATCTCGACCACCCAGTCAAAATACCATTGATCGAGATGTTGCTTGTCTGTTGCAGAGCTATTCCAGGGTTATCCCAACAGAGAACAAAGACCCGGAAGACGCTCTCGAATGTCCATTCGTCGAATTGGGGTTATTGAGCAATTTTCGCACATCAGGATATTACCAGGTGCATCAAGGGGAGAAGGAGATTCCTACTCATTTATTGGGCTATGCCCTTTCCAGGGCATTTGAGGAAGCGAGGACAGGACAAGATACATTCGATATATCCGTGAGAGAGGCAGTAACGCGCCCGGGCGGTCCAGGCAGAGCATTTGTATTGACGAGTGAATCCCTATTATCGCTTGCTCTTCATGCAGAAGAAACGGACCCAAATAAGCACATTCAGGTGGACGGTCTTGCTGGAGACAGAAGAATACGCATTCGGCGAATGCAACCCGTTGATTGGTTGAGAAATCACTACGATATGATCCAATGGAGAGATCAGCATGCAGCTTGAAATAACAGCCAAATTTGATGCTGAAGTATTTCTGCGTTCTATCAACATACAATACGATGCAGAATATCCGAATCGGATTGCACACTACCAGCCTACGGCCAAGAGTGTGTCGCTACTCAATGCACTCGCGGGCCAGACGCCTGATCGAGCCTTTTTTGTTGTTGCGCCCTATGGCACGGGGAAATCAATTACAGCGACCTATTTGTTGCATTTGGTTGAGAATCGCCCCGATGCCGATGAAACACTATCTGTTGTTGAAGACAAGTTGGAAGTAGTTAGTCCAGATTTGAGTAAGTTTGCCAAAGAGCGTCGCAAAGGGAAAGACAAAGGGCTTGTGCTGGCATTGCAGGGTTATTGTCAAAATTTGGGCGAGAGTCTGAAGGATGCTGCGCTCAAAGGGATGGGGCGCATGAAGCTCGGTCGTCAAGCGCGTACAATTGAATCCATGCCGTGTGAGACGATTGATCAGGCGATAGAATTGCTCGTCGCGGTTCGGGAAAAGGCGCGTGCTGCAGGCTGTGATCGGGTTGTGATTTTATGGGATGAGTTTGGACGCCATATAGAGTCTTTGATTGCCGAGGGGCGTTCTGCCGCTTTGAGTGAAATTCAATTGTTGGCTGAGTGTGTGAGTCGGTCTACGGCTATTCCCGTAACACTCGGATTGTTGTTGCATCAGGAGTTGTTGCAATATGCGAGCAACTCACCTGCTTCGGTTCGTGCAGAATGGAGAAAAATTGAGGGTCGTTTCCAGACCATCCAGTATATCGACGATAGCAAGGAAATATACCGTTTGCTATCAGAAGTGGTTTCCGAACAGAATTGCTCTAATATCTTGCCTGATGAACAGTCCAAGTGGTCTGCGGAAGAGTGCAAGCAACTTGGATTATTTTCCGACTTTACTGTATCAGAACTCCAGTCGCTCTTGCTCCGTGCATATCCCCTGGAACCCACCACTTTGTATTTGCTACCGCGCATTTCTGGTCGGGTCGCGCAGAACGAAAGGACACTGTTCAGTTTCCTCAATTTCATAGACTTTCAAAATCATGTTAGACCGGATCATCTCTATGAATACTTTTCACCGGAGATGCGTACAGATACAGCTGTAGGCGGAACATATAGACAATGGCTTGAAACACAGAATGCTCTCTCAAAGCTGGACGATGATAATGGTTTGGCGGCAACGGCGTTGAGAACTGCAAGTCTGTTGGGTTTTGGTGTAAGTGGTGAGCGGTCCCGCACGCCCCGCGATTTGCTACTATTTGCTCTGCGCGGCTATGCAGGTGCTGAGGGAGTCAATAATGGATCACTGCAAGAAGAAGTGGTTGTTGCTGAACTCATAGATAAGAAACTCCTTTTACACAGAAAACATAGTGATGAAGTTTCTGTGTGGCATGGGACGGATGCCGACCTTCGGGGTAGGCTCGAAGAAGAGAGATCTCGGCAGCGGAGAACATTCGATTTTATTACTTTTTTGACTGATGAAGCCAGTCCTCCTGTCTGGCGGCCAGTCAGATATAACAGTGACTTCCATATCAGGCGTTTTCTCCAGGGAGAGTATTGTAGTCTAGAAAAATTGGACGAATACCTGAATATGACTGTTGGATGTGATGGGAAAATTATATATGTGATTGCTGAGACAGCGGAGGAACTTCAGGTAGCAGAGCATCAGGCTTCTAAATACCAGTGCGATGAACGGATTATTTTTGCGATGCCTAAGGCTCCTATCCCTCTGTTTGAGGCAGCTTTGGAAGTGTGGTGTTTAATTCAGATGCAGGGGGATGATAAGCTGGTGGGATCAGATCCGATGGTGTTGTCTGAAATTCAACAAATGACAGATGATGCTCGTACCTATCTTCAAAAGCTCCTCGATCGGTTGATTCTGCCGGGTAGTGAAGGGCCGCGCTGGTTTTACAAGGGGAGTGAGTTACAAGTTAAAAATGCTTATGATTTGCGGAATGAGTTGTCCGAGATCATGCAGAAAATTTTCCTCCATACTCCCAAGATCAATAATGAGATGATTGTTCGACACAAGCCTACTCCTACTTTGGTCAATTCGCGTAAGAAGCTCTTGCTCGGTATTCTTGAGCGTTCAGGTCAGGAGATGCTGGGTATAGAAGGCAGTCCCCCGGAAGCGTCTATGTTCCGAACCATTCTCTTGCATACAGGTCTATATTACACTGATAAGGGAGAGGGTTGGAAATACGCTTTACCTGATCGGGTTGGAGATCCTGGGCTTCAAAAGGTGTGGAGCAGGATTCAGCAGTTTTTCACAGATTCATCGGAAAAGCCCAAGGATATCCCAGATCTCTTTGATGAACTGATGGAACCACCTTTTGGGATTCGCGCTGGTTTGCTCCCTATTCTCTTTGCCGCAGGTCTCAAAGCGTTTCCCAGTGTGTATTCGCTACGCTATAAGGGGGGAGGTTACGTATCTGATATTTTGCCTTCTGAGATTGAGCAGTTATGTCGTGAACCGAAAGAGTATGAATTTATTGTTTTAGATATTGATCAGACCAAACGCGATTATCTTAACTCTGTTCTCGAACTCTTTGATACTCAAGTAAGATCAGCAACAGGAAATGATCTCATCCGAGCCTGCTATGACGCGCTTGAAAACTGGAAGGCAGGGCTTCCTGCTGGCGCACTTTCCACGAGATATTTGACACAGCAAACTCGTCACTTCCAAATAGCACTTTGTCAGCAGTCTGATCCGGTGCGACTGCTATTTGAGCGCATTCCAACGGCATTGGACTGCTCAATTGATGAGCAACATGTGTTATTGGAATCACTCAAAAAATGCAAAGATGAACTCTCTGAAGTCATTGACAGTTACCAACAAAAGGCAATTTCTTCTTTGCGCCGTGCGCTATCTTTGAACTGGAAATCTGAAAACGGGGAGGTAAAGGAAATAGCCCGCCGTTGGGCATTGTGTTTTCCCGATGAAATATCTGCTGCACTAAATGATAGCGTGTCAAAGGGGCTATTGTCTCGGATGTGTATGTCTTATACATCGGATGCCAAACTTGTTGATTCACTTTCGGGCTTGCTACTGAAAAAGACGATTAACCGATGGGATGATAGCTATATCGCAAATTTTGATCAGGAAATTCATAGTGTGGTGAGACGTATTGAGGAATCCGCTTTGTCGTTTGAATTCAAGGCAAGTGGCGCAGTCAAAAATGGTTTGTCAAATTTGGTACAAGAACGCATGAATATATTGTATGAACGTTTGACAGATATTGTTGGTCCGGATGAAGCGCGTGAGTTGTTTACACATATTCTTGAAGACAACACGGGAGAAGATTTACATGGCGACCATACAAGAGGCGTTGAACAATCAGTCTGATGACATCCGGCATATCGTCAGTGTTTCAGGGGGCAAAGACTCCGCAGCACTTGCTATTTATATGCGGCAGAATTATCCCCAAATCTCTGCGGAGTATGTTTTCTGTGATACCGGATGTGAATTAGATGAAACGTACGAGTATTTGGAGTGCTTAGAGGCTTTGCTTGGCGTAGATATTCACCGTCTAAACGCGCTCGACGGTTTAGACGTAGAGAAGAAGCCCGGGCGCAATCCGTTTGATATGTATTTGAATGAGATATACAGTGGATATTTGCCCAGCCCGAGATCGCGGTGGTGTACGCGCGTGCTAAAAATTGAACCTTTTGAAGATTATGTTGGCGATAGCCGGGCGTATAGCTATATTGGTATCCGCGGCGACGAAGACCGGGATGGATACATCGCAAAAAAGCCACCCTCGATTTCCCAGCAGCCCAATATTATTCCCGTTTATCCGTTTAAGGACGATGGGCTTGGCCTATCGGATATTGTGCAGATTCTGGAAGAGTCTGGGTTGGGATTGCCTGAGTATTACAAATGGCGATCGCGGTCAGGGTGCTACTTTTGCTTTTATCAGCAGATTGGGGAGTGGCAGAGGTTAAAGGAAGAACACCCCGATTTGTTCGAGAAAGCAAAGGAATACGAACAGGTGAAGGATGGCAAGAAATTTACCTGGGTGGATGGGAAAACCTTAGACGACATTGCAAATCAGCCGCTCAAACCCTTGCCCGTGATTGATGAGGCTGAGGGTTGCGCGATTTGTCATTTGTAGTTTTCAGCTAAATACTATGCAAAACATTCCCAAAATAGAAGAGTTTCAAGGAAGTGACATAGTTGACACTCCGGAACTTCCTGGTATTTATGCCTGGTATTATCGCCCACGTGTATTAGGAAAAGGGACAAAAAGTGTAGCTGAAATCCTGGGAAAACTGATAACAAATCCCGCAGGTGTAAAAACAGAAATTGCTATGCGGTATGGACTAACATGGATAGTTAATTCAGATGTCGATGTGCTATATGGCGGACAACAAAAACGTCAACTTGCGAATAAAATTGTTTCAGATACAGTTAGCGATGGAGACGATTTAATGAAATTCTTTCTTCAAAATTTGATGGTTCCTTACTTTGCGAAACCACTCTATATTGGAATTGATCAAAAGAACTTACGCAGGAGAATTAAAGAACACTACGATTCACTTACTCAACTATGGGATTCAGATGAACCGGTAAGTAGGTATCTTGCAGGACATCCTAATGCAGATATACAAGAGGTTTTGGATCATGTCGGTTCAGATCATTACTTTGCTATCAATGCTAGAGTGAAAGGGATAACCCCAAGAGACTTAGTAGTCTGTGTTTATCCGGTTAAGACTCCAAGTGGGTTGAAAGACTTAGAACGAATACTTCATCTTTTAGCAGACCCAATTTGCGGTAGGAGATAATGCAATGTCAAATACATTTGGTGTACAAAAGACTTCAGTTTTTGGCTCATTTGGCGAATTTACCATTGGAGATGACTCAAATACCATTCGGGCAAAATACATTCTAACTAAGATCAGGCCTGGAAATGAAGGTACGCCGGAATGTCTGCTTGCATCCCAAATGATGCCTTGGCGTGAGGTTTTTAATGTTGAAGAATTGAGTTTCGATGAGTTATTACAGCGAGATTTGGACGATTCAAGAGTCGCACATGATCTCATCCCATATCTACTCGGAGAATCAGGAAACAGAGCAAAATTTTTCCCTCCAATTCTAGCAGTAATTGTCCCCCGCAAACAAGTCGGAGCAGGGATTAAGCGGTTTTATCCGAAACCTAAGGTCCAAGAGAAATTGATTGAGAAGTACGGAGAGTTATTTGATTTCGAGCAACTCAAGTGGGGTGAACAGGCCACTCCGTTGGCAAGCTTGAGTTATAACAGCCAACGTTCTGCTTTTATCATTGTTGACGGTCAACACCGAGCCATGGCAGTACTAGCTCTACATCGCCAACTGACTAACACTTGGGGAGACAAACCTTTTGCACCTTATTATGATCATATTTCGGTGACTCCTAAACAAGTCAAAAGTATTGAATTACCAACATGCATTATATACTTTCCAGATTTACATGAAGGTAACTTAGATTTGCAAAAAAAGGGTATTGATTTAAGTTCTATCTGTCGAGAAATATTTATAGTCGTAAATCGTAGTGCCAAGCGTGTTAGTGAATCTCGTGAGCTCTTATTAGACGACGAAGATATCGCTGCCCATCTTATGCGGCAAACTCTCTCCACGCTCAAAAATCGCGGCGAAGAACATGCTGGATCTGCACGAATCTATTCAATTTCTTATGAGGATTCAGACACGAAAATTGGGCAAAAAGAGGTGGTTTCTGGACGGCTCAAATATAGCAGTGCAATTGCGCTACATAAAATACATCGGGCAGTCTCTTTTGGCGCTCCAGAAGCATTTAAAATAGATGACTATCATGATATTTCGGATGGTCGTAGGACCCAAAACAAAAACCGTTCACCCGAAATTTTGCTTGGGACAGATGTTGACCACCTTGATCCTTTAGAATACAACTCTGGCAAATCGTATCCGCCGCACGAAGTGGACGAAATAGTAAAAAAACTAGGCAGACTTGCAGATAAAACCTTAGTAAATCTTTTTGATAAATTTCGCCCTTTTGAGATTCATAATAACGAACTAAAAAATTTGAAAACGAGACTTTCAGATCCGCAAGCTCGATCTCAGAAGGAACAGAAGGAAGCTTACACCCTAATTTTTGAGGGAAGCGGGGTTCGGAATGTCTTTGAATCGCATTTTATGCGTCTGAAAGAGGAAAAGGCGGATCATTTACAGCCTCAGATCAAGTTCTGCGAATCTGTCGAGAGAACACTTAATCAGCACGAAAGTATATTCCAGCGCCGTCGAGCCTGTAGATTTTTCAGTATAAACTATGACTTGTTTTATAGCGAGGACAACGACAATCAGAGTGAGAAAAAAAAACTGGAAGAGCGAGCCCGAAAACTTTTTCAAACCATATCAACCCAGGCTTTTCAACTCGGTTATGCCATGGCTATTTTTACCATCGTTGAGGAACTGAAACGCAACCAATCGGATTCATCTTCCTTTAAGTATAAAAAAAGACGCAAGCTTGTCCACTTTGTAACAGAGGTCTATCTCACTGCTCTCAACAGATACTTTTCTCCACAGGAAAATGAGACTCATCGGCCCCGGACTGGCGACATGGACATACTCGAATCAAGAACAGCATTGGTTTTTGACGCAAATTCTATAGGGCTTCGGGGACTCCTTGCAATGAATGTTAATGAATTAAATGAACGACAGTGGCGATTTTTTCGCTATGCCATCTTAGAGATTATTCACTCGCCCATTTGCTGGGACGTTGCTAAAGAAAAAATGAAACAGATGGATAGCAAATGGGCACTAGAATGTTACAAAAAAACAATTCCCAGGATAGTAGTTGGGATTATATCAGAACGGGAAAAAAAGTATGTTGAGGATGCAGTTAAAGCTTATGTAGAAGATCCGGATTTTGAGAACCTCAGAATGCGCACGGAATCTGAAGCTAGAGGAGCAAAAAAAACTGAAGAACAAATCCGGCAGAGTATTGAAGAGCTTCAGGCCACTCGCAAGGCAGATGCGAGAAAAAGAGCACTTAATCACCTAAAAGCAAGTTTAGAAACTATTGAAAACGAAAAAGATATGGTCAAACGCTTAAGAACCGGGCTGTAGTTAACTGAGGGGTGTGCATAATTCAATCCCAGACGGCCTTGATGTGTGAAACGGCTCGTATAGGCGTTCGCCAAACGCTATTCATAATCATCGCCACTTGCAGTGTAAAGACGGCCAAAGCGAGATATGTCCGCACATTGTCTAAGGATTTCTTGGCGATCTGTTTGTGATTATCCGTCGCATCAATAAGCTTGGCAATCAGGTCGAAGATCGGTTCAATAGTTGTTTTACGAAGTCGGCTAAGGTCTTGATTTTCTGTCTGTTGTAGGAAGCGATGATAATTTTTGGCATAGCGTCCGTTGACCCATTTGATGGCCGGAGTGAGTAAGACGATGCCTGCTTTCGCCCACTGTCTGATCCGCATCGCTTTGGTATAGGCGTTATCAGCGACAACGCTGTATGGGTCTAACTGCTTGAAAATGTGGGCTTCTTTTTCGCCTAAGATTTGGCTTTCAGAAACCGATGCCGTGTCAACCCTTACCAGTCTTGGAAAGCCATTTTCTGTGCAGGTGACATGCAAGCCATACCCATAGACCCAGCCGTGATAGGCACTTTTACTTTAGGTGGCATCTTGATCAAGGTTGCGTAGCTTGTCCGGAATATGATCTCTTTTGCGATCCTTCTGATGCCAGACAGGTCCTTTTGCTTTGAACAGACTTTTATCCTCAAAGAGTTCTTTACTTCTAAAGTCTTCTTCTAAATCCTGTGCAAAACTGCCTACGAAAGCAATAAAATCTTGAAGCGTATGATATAGAGCTTTATACCGCCTTGAAATGGTTGTGCGATGTGGCAAACGCTTAAAATTCAGATGTTTGTAATGTTCAGGATGATTCTCTAACCAGCGATGTTGTGCACTAAATTCTGTGATGTGGCGCATTTGCATCCACAGGAAGAAGATCAGAAAGGATTTATCCTTGAAATCAAAGGGACGCCCCCGTTTGGGCTTGATGCTTTGGGCTTGTGTAAACTGATCAAATAGGGTATGTATCAGTTCGACATAGTCGGTGAATCTTGGTTTTGCCATCCGTCCGCCTCCTTATGAAATAGGGTTATTTCTATAAGTGGCGACTTTTTACCGACTATGTCAATTGCGTTTTATGCACAACCCTCAGTTAACTGAGGGTTGTGAGATTTGTCATTTGTAACTAAGAGAGAACTATAGAGAAATGTCTGAAGTGAAATTGAGAGATATCTTAGCACCGGACATTCGGCCACTCTACTTATTGCCCAAAGAACCTCTCGCTGAAGAAGTGCTCATTCCTGGGTTTCAAAACGCCGCTAGGGTTGACTGTATGGCCGGGTTCTTTTCGAGCGAGGCTCTCTCATCTCTTGCGCCCGGTTTGGCGACGTACATAAACGCTACACAAAACAGTTTTCGCCTGATCATTAGCCCTCTGTTACGTCCTGAAGATCAGGCTGCAATCGAAGAAGGCGTGAGGTCTACGGAAGATATCGCACACGATATTTTGGAAAAACTGATTATTACTGAGGACATTCTGCAACAGCATACTTTGAAATGTCTCTCATGGTTAATTCGTAAAGGCCGTATTAAAATTAAGATCGCGCTGATGAATAACGCGCTTTTCCACACGAAAGTGTGGCTTTTTTATAAAGATGACGAAATAATGGCCGCGCATGGGTCAAGCAATTTTACCTTGGCGGGTATCTGGAAAAATATTGAGCAAGTATCTGTGGACAAATCTTGGGAAGATTCCAGGCAACTCTTTATCACTAAAAAATTTTGCGATCAGTTTGAACAGCTTTGGGAAAACAAAGAAGATAGTTGTGTCGTCATTGGGATGCCACAGGCTATTCAGGAACGGCTATTACAGACTTATCGATACAATGCTCCGCCAACAGAGGCAGACTGGCGTGTACTTTATAAGAAGGCAACGGGATTGGTAGCAGAATCTTCCAATAGGCAGTCATCAATTAGGGAGTCATCAATGGCTACATTCTATAGTAGTGGTCCCGGGCAAGATATAGATGAAATCGTGGACCGCTTGAGTGTGGATGAGTTATGCACGGTATTGGGAGAAGATGTTGTCTCACTTATCGAAATGCTTTCTAGTCCTGATGATAGAGTTGCAACACTTCGCAAAAGTGCAACTGACATGCTGCGTAATCAAGCTGACGTTCTAATGGCTCGTAGTGATATCCGAGAGATTTGCTTCAATGCCACATCGTCAGAAAAGCTCAGGGAGTTAGCAGGCAGGTTAGGTGTTATAGATGTCAATGCTGTTCGCACTCTGGATCCAACCGAGAATGCCAAGATCTGGCAAACCTATTTGGGGTTCTTCGGAATCGATACGCACGGAGCGGTTCCTTTCACGGTTGAACCTGATCGGGAAGGGGTTCTGCCTGAGTTTGGATTGTTCCCGCATCAACGGCACGCAGCTAACCGTGTGTGGAATGTCATTGAAGGCGGCTATGAACGAGTTGTGCTCCACATGCCTACTGGTGCTGGTAAGACGAGAACAGCAATGCACATCATTAGCCGGTTTATGACTGCCTATGAGCCATCCGTTGTCGTTTGGCTAGCTACGAGTGCGGAATTACTCGATCAAGCAGCCGACGCTTTCAAAAATTCTTGGTCACGGCTCGGCAATCGGAAGATCGACATCCTGCGTTTTTGGGGAGATTACGCACCGGACCTATCTGACATTACAGATGGGCTAATAATTGCTGGGCTACAAAAAATGCATGCGTTTAAGGCGAGGGATCCCCTCGAGTTTTTGCGACTCGCGAAGTCGGTCAAGCTCGTCATCGTTGATGAGGCCCATCAGGCAATTGCGCCAACTTATCGGGAAATAATCGACACTTTGGCTGAGACAGGAAATAATAATGCCCTCATGGGCTTGACAGCAACACCGGGACGCACCTGGTCTGATATCGCTGCTGATGAACAGCTTGCCGTTTTTTTTGGAGGACAAAAAGTAATGCTCGACGTTGCGGGATGGGACGATCCGGTTTCTTATCTCATGGAGCAAGGATATTTGGCACGACCAACGTTTCAGCGCCTTGAATTTGAAGCTACCTCTGAACTTAAACCGAATCTGAACAAAGCAGGGAAAGGCGATGATTATGATTCGTCACTTTTGGACTCCATTGCCAAACAAGTAGACCGAAATATTATCATTATTGATGAAATATACCGGTTGATAGAAGAAGGACATAGACGGATAATACTATTTGGTGCGTCGGTACAACACGCTGAGCTTCTAGCGGTGGTACTGTCTGCTACTGGAATTGATGGGCGAGTTGTCACTAGCAACACAGGAAAAACTGCTCGCAACCAAATTATCCGCGCATTTCGAACAAATTCTACAACGCCTATGGTTCTGTGCAATTTCGGCGTTCTAACGACAGGATTTGACGCACCGAATACGAGCGCAGCAGTGATTGCCCGCCCAACAAGATCTCTCGTGTTGTTCAGCCAAATGGTAGGGCGTGCAACGCGAGGACCCAAGGCAGGAGGCAACAAAACCTGTGCGATTTCCACTGTTGTTGACATTGATTTAGCTGGCTTCGGCAATGTGGTCGAGGCGTTTACCAATTGGGAGGATGTTTGGTATGTACCAAGATGATAAAATCGAACAAAGAGACTTATTCAGCGCTCAGATCATCCCTCCGCATCTCGCCATAACTGCGATGCGTGATTCTGGATACAAAAATACAGCCTACGCACTCGCAGAGTTGATTGACAATGCAGTACAAGCAGGGGCCTCAATGATCGAAGTAATGTGTATTGAAAAACGTGAGCGTGTGCGGCTCCGTGAAGTCCGAAGGCTTTGGAAAATTGCGGTACTCGACAATGGATCGGGTATGGATGCACACACATTGAGGATGGCACTACAATTTGGTAATGGCACCCGCCTTGATGACCGAAGCGGCATTGGGCGCTTCGGAATGGGACTTCCTAATGCGTCAATCTCACAAGCTAGAAAGGTAGATGTTTGGAGTTGGCAGAATGGACCCGATAACGCGATCCATACTTTTATTGACCTCAATAAGATAGAAAAAGAAAACATGACTGAAGTACCAGAGCCGACGCATGATCCCATGCCTGAGCCTTGGCGAAGATTTTCCGATCATGTTGGACGACACGGCACCTTAGTGGTTTGGTCAAATTTAGACTTTGAAAGACTGACATGGAAAAGATCTGACCTCGCGTTGCTCCGTACAGAGGAAATCGCTGGCCGCGTATATAGACGCTTTATTAGTGATGAAAAAGTGAAAATTAGGTTGTTCGCGGTAGAAAATGGTGGAAAGGACATGCTAATTGATCGAGAAACGGAAGTAAACGATCCTCTTTATCTTGTGCCCACTCGGGCTTTGCCCTCACCATTCGATATACAGCCGATGTTCGATCATGTGTTCGATGATGAAGAGGAAATTGAGTATGACGGAAAAGTCCATACGGTAAGGATGCGCTATTCATTAGCATCGAAGAATACGAAAATTGATACTAGTTTGCGTAACCGAGGACAAACGGTGTATGGGAAACATGCAGCCCAAAATACCGGTGTTTCAGTGCTTCGTGCAGATCGTGAGATTATGCTTGACTCCGGGTGGTGCCTTAGTTATGACACACGAGAACGTTGGTGGGGTGCCGAGATTGAATTTCCTCCCGATCTTGATGAGGTGTTCGGCGTAACAAATAACAAGCAAGCTGCCACTCATTTTTCTGAATTGGCGATAACAGATTGGGAGGATCTCGCAGAAGAAGGCGAAGGATTTATTGATGTCGTGAATCGCCTCAAAGATGACGAAGATCCTCGCGGATGGTTGCTTAAATTGAGTAATAGCATCAAGCGCAATCTCGATCAGTTACGTAAACAGATCAAGGCCCAAGGATCGGGAGGGCGGTCAAGTAGAAGGACACGTCATAATGATGCCGACGATGCAACAAAGACCGCTAACAAAGGGTGGGAGAATCGGTCTAAGGAACAACCACTTGAGGAGGATAAAAAGCCGCCGACAGAAAGCGACCTTAGCGATATCCGTAATGATCTCACCCAGAACAAGAATTACAGCGAATCTGATGCTGAGAAACTAGTTTCTCTAATCAAGGATGCAGATTTGAAGATGGTATTTGTGGAAGCAGATTTTCCCGATTCGTTCAACCTATTTAACGTTGAAATGAAGGGGAATATTACGGAAATAGTCTTCAATAGAAAACACCTTGCCTTCGACGACATCTTTGGCACAATTGTGACCGACGACGAGGATGTGGATGATCTCTCCACAAGCGAGGTAATTGAATGCCTATTAAGAGCGGTTAATGCCACAAAGATTGTCTTCGCAGCGTGGGCGCGTTATGAGCGAGAGGCTGGTGTTGACTTGGCTAGAGGCCTCGAGAGGGTTCGTGTTGACTGGGGGCAAATGGCAGCGAAATTTTTACAGCAGGATGACGCTCTCGCCTTGTAGGTCAGTTGTCTAGTTAGCACTTGATATTGTCGAGGGGTTTTTAGGTACAGAGGACATAAATAGGGTACCTTCTGGCACTGTTAGTAAAAGCAGTTGAGTTACTACGTTTGGATGGAGTATTTAGGGCTTGGGTTTTAAGCCTGTGATTGATGCAGCTTGCCGTATGGAATTATTTACTTCTTAGGCCATCGGCGTGTGGTAGGCAATGGAAGAATGCCCGCGATGCGGATTATACTACCCATCAATTCAATCGAACAGCAGATAAGAGTCTGTTTGCGTCTGGTATAAGGGTTTCAGTTCGTGTATATACAGACCAACGTGCTCAGAAATAATCCACAGATCATTTGGGCTATTCAGTCTGCCACTTAGAAACCGCACCGTGTAAACATCATCATCCTGGTAATACGTAATATAGCAATAAGATGCACCATTCGTTGCCCCCGGCACCATCGGCAACAACATCCAGAAGTTGCCATACCAATCTACACCATAGCGTTCACCATTTGCACCCATCAGGCGATACAGGTTATCCCGTCCACCGAATCCATCCATAACCGTTTCTATAAAGTCATTCACATCGTCGTCACAGGCAACATACTCGGGAATCACCTGAGATGGGATGTAAAACTCACGACGAGGTTCTCTTTTAGCCTGAAGAGAAAAACCGGATAAACAAATTTCTGTTTCTTCCCAATCTTCTTGTCCCAGTCGGTGAAAAGAGTCAAGACCTATATTATTTGCAGCGTCTCTATGTTGTGTAACAGCTTTTATTTCTTTTATAGAACAGGTGTCTCTGCCACCAACTCGAGCAAAAAAGGCTTTAATCTCTCTGTTTATAAGCGTCCGACCAAAGAACTTTTTCTCTTTATTCAACAATCGCAAAAAATTGTTCTCGCACGCATTCGTACGGGCATAATACGCTCGACTCTTACCCCTACCTTGCAGCGCACCTTTCGGAATAATCAGAACAGCATCCTGTTCAAAATCCTCCCCAAAAGAAATGATATCCTCGGCAAACTGTTCACTGTCACGCTGATTGAGAACAAAAAAAGTCCTCTCTGAAGAATCCTGCCTACCATCTCTGAACTGACCCAAAACCGATATCACGCGATAACGCCTGCTCATCAGTTTGTATAACAAATTGGTGCTTCGCTGTAAGTTTTCTCTTTTGGTATATCTCTTGCCCTGCCCACAATCTCGTGCTGTGCGATATGCCGAAATGAACGCACAATCATGTTCGTTATCGTACGTGAGAAAGCTATACAGCCCTGATTCCATTAAAAAATCCATGACCTGTCCTTTCATAATTGATTCCGTCCCTGATTATGCCTGCTCTGGTGTCATCATCACCGCGATGTCTTCTGGCAATTTCACATCATACTTCTTCTCAAATTCCTCAACATTTTTGTAATTCTCACGAAATCTCTTCATAATATCCATGCCCTTGCTCTTGACAAGGGTCAGATCTGCTCTGGCGTTATTCCATCTGCCCATGCGTAACCACGTTTCAGCGCGGTAATAATAGGCCGTAGTGTAATCCGGGTATAGCTCGATGGCCTTGTTGAAATCTTCAATAGCACAGTCACACGCGCCTTTATCCCTGTAAATTTTGCCACGATAGAAATAGGGGTCAGGATTATCCGGGTTCAGTTCCATAACCGCACTGTGGTCTTCAATAGCCAGGGCACTCTCGCCTTTAAATTCGTAACAAAAACCACGCAGGTAATAGTATATTTGGTCGTATGGGTTTAGTTCTATCGCTTTGGTGAAGTCCTCAATAGCCAGATCATCCTCGCCTTCATCGCTGTAAGCATTGCCACGATTAAAATAGGCGTCAGGATCATTCGGGGCTACTTCCAGGGCCTTATTGAAGTCTTCCAGGGCCAGATCATCCTCGCCTTTATATCTATAAGTCTTGCCGCGATTGTTATAGGCTTCCACATAATCCGGATTCAGTTCTATGGCCTTGTTGAAGTCCTCAATAGCCAGGTCATGATCGCCTTTGTCTCTGTAAGCATTGCCGCGATTGTTATAGGCTTCCACATCAGTCGGGTTCAGTTCTATAATTTTGGTGAGGTCTTCAATGGCAGGGCCATTCTCGTCTCGATCAAAAATATCTAAAAAATCCATGACCTGTCCTTTCCTAAGAGTCAGAAGCCAGTCGGGCTGTTGCCGGGTTTTATGAGGCATTCTTCGGCGAGGGCCTGCGCGATGTGTTCGGGATTGTCCATGAAACCCAGGACCTCTGCGCGCTTCCGCACGTTGGCAAAGTCCGCGGGGGTGAGTTTGGTCAGCCCGAGTGCCGAAGATGGTGCTTTGCTGTTGAAGAACAATTCAAAGGCGCGGTTAATGTGTGGTCGATCCAGGAAGTAAAACTGGATGCGAAACAGGAAGCGGCGTGCGGCTGCCTCGTCGAGGCTGTCTCCCCGGTTCGTGGTACAGATAAATGGGAGGGGATGCCGCTCCATCTGGCTGAGCAATTCATTGACCATGCTCACTTCCCAATTGCGTTGGGCAGATTGCCGGTCCATCAGAAGCGAATCCACTTCGTCGAAGATCAGAAATGCGTTCTTCTCAAGAGCCTCGGCAAAAGCCGATGCGATCTGTTGCTCGGTTCCTCCGACGAATTTGTCCAAAAGATCGGATGCCCGTTTGCATAACACATCCATGCCCATCTGCTCGGCGATGTAGTGCGCAAAAGCCGTTTTGCCCGTTCCGGGAGGACCGCACAGGCAGAGCGAGACTTGGCGCGTGTCAAGCGCGACTATCCGCTCGACCAGCGTCGGGAGATCCTTATCGGCGTGGATGAGGGCCGGGTCGTATTGTGCAATGGGCAGCATGTCGGGAGAACGCACGCCATAGCGCAGTTTTTCTTTTTGATCAATGTTGCGCTTGATGGTCTCACTGAGTTTGCGTTTTGTCGCGCCGGTGGAATGGTCTCGCACGAGAACAGCCTGTTTCGTCGCTAAAGTGACCTGGCGAGGGGTCACTGTGTTTTTGTGTGCCAGTTCTTCGGCCAGTTGTCTGGTCTCGCTATCTGACATACCCGCCTGGTCCAGGATATCCGCATAAACGGTTTTTCGGCTGATAACAGGTATGTGGCGGAACTCGATGGCGTATAGAATACGGTCGATGAAGAACGACTTAAACATGCGGTAGAAGTCAATTGAGTTACACGTCCAGATAATGGGCACCGGGTTTGCTTCGACAATGCGGTTCAGCCAATGTTTTTGCGGCTGGCGGAAATCTTCCATCTCATCGAAGAGGATCGCGGCATTGGGTTCGTCTGCCAAGGCTTCAAGGGCATAATCCAATGTCTCTGTCCGGCCTGCACTCGGGCGTGCTTGTGGCCCGATTTCATTTTCACCAATGGCGTATAGGCGCGCGCCAACCTCGCCACAAAGGGTGCGCGCAAATTCGGTTTTGCCAGTGCCCGGTGGTCCGTACAGGAGGATATTGATCCCCTTCTCTTTTTTCTCTATCACTGCGGCAAGGGTATCTCGCACAGCGTCCGCGTCTTGTCCGAGGTGCGAAAATGCCGTCCACGGAACCTTTGCCTTAATAGGAGGTCCCAGACGCGGACGGGCACTGTGTGTGGCGATGGTGCGTTCCAGCCGCTCGCTAAAGTGGTAGATGTCACGCTCGCCACCACCGATGAGGCGGGTGGTTTCGATAGCTTGTGCCAGAAGACCAGGGGGACACTCGAGTTGATCGACGAGACGCCGTGCGCAGGCGGCCGCATCAATGCCCGCGATATTGCTTTTTTCCAACATCTGTTGTAGAATTGCGGTTTGGCGGGTCGGGCTGTGGGCTGTGAAGGTGAGGATATATGTGAAACGCCGTAACATGCTTTCGTCTAAGTGATCCAGACGATTGGCTGTGTAGATCACGGGTACAGGAGTATTTTCCAGCAGGCGATGGTTGATAAGGCGGGTGCCCCGGATGGAATCCAGGACATCCTCGGCCTCGTCGCACAAGATCGCGGCATCGGGAACAGGTCGTAAGAGAACTTGAGCCATGCACAAAGTGTTGCGGCGTCTGGTGCCAGCCTTGGCTGCGCTGTCGAAATGTTCCTGATCTTCCCAGTTCGGCTCACCGATGGAAAAGAGGGATGTACCAGCCGCCTGCGATAGGGTTTTGGCAAATTCGGTTTTCCCGGTGCCTGCCCGCCCGACCAACAGGATATTGATCCCCGGCGTAGATATGTCTTTGTGCCGCTTTCGCACAGCTGCGCGAAGCAGGCGCACGGCTTCATCCCGATCCTCGAGGTATGCGAAGTCGCTCAGGTGCAGCGTGGCTTCACAGGGCTGACCGACCAGACGCGCCACCAATTCGTCCAAATCCCGTACGGGCGGATACCATACGCGGGAAAAATATTTATGTGTGTAGTCGGTGGGATCAGTGCGATTGGAGCGCAGATCTTCCAGGTCAGTAATACCTGCATCGGCCAGTTCGCGGAACGCATCCTTGACTTCTTCGCACGCGTAGCCCAACAAGGTCGCGGTCGCTGTGAAATGGTCATGGATATCAGAGAATTCATCCCACAGGTTTTGGGTTAGATAATTACACTCATAACAGCATCTCAGGGTGAGTAGTGCGTGTGCCACTGGTCCTAAAGAAAAACGCTGGACAATGAGACGGGTTGCCATCTCTTCAGGGGAGGGTGCGGGCTGCTGTTGTGTGTTCTCTTTAAGCGTTTTTACCGCGTAGTCGAAGAATTGGTTTTGCTCTGACCAGTCATCATCTCGTTTGCTCTTCAGATCAAATATCCTGTCGTACTCCTGTTGGAGAGAAGGGGCCAGTGTTTCCAGTGGATCAGTATAGTGTCTGATCCAATCGTGTATTGCCTTTTGTACCCTTCGATCCCTCTTTACTTTGCCAAGTGCGTTCAGCATGTAGATGCGGTTTATATACAGGCTGTATTCATTGATGTATAGACTGTCTTCATTGTCAATCATGGGTAGAATCTCCTTTTGTGTTCTGCGCCTCATATGCCTTGTAGCGATGCGACTCCTACGACGGTATTTCATGGGCAAAACCTCCCTTTGCTCTAATTCGATTTTTCTCCGTTATCTTATATGATCTGACGTTACGCAATCAACCGCCCCCGCTGTATTTTCTGTGTTCCGAATGAAAATTGAAGCAAATACCGTGCCAGAGTTAAACAATAACGCCCTATTGTGTTCTTATTTTGTTGCTTTTCTCTCTTTTCTTTGCTTTTCTCTGCTTTTCTCTGTATTCTCTATGGTTTGTGTGGTTGCTTTTTGTTTTTAATTCCAACCGGAGCTCCCAATGCCCAATCCCAACATCGTCTATATCTTCTTCGACGACCTCGGTTACGGAGACATCAGCTACCTCAATCCCGAATCCAAAATCCAAACCCCCAATATCGACCGCCTGTCCTCTGAAGGTATGTGCTTCACCGATGTACACTCCTGCTCAGCCGTGTGTTCCCCTTCGCGCTACGGCGTCTTAACCGGACGCTACTGCTGGCGCACCCGACTGCAAAATGGCGTCCTCAACGGATACTCAGAACCCCTCATCGAACCCGACCGCCTGACCGTCGCGTCCCTGCTCAAACAACAGGGATATCACACGGCTTGCATCGGCAAATGGCATGTGGGATTAAACTGGACGCGCAAAAAAGGCGTTCAACGCCTCGAAGATTACAGACTGGGATGGGACCGCGGCGAAGCCATAGACTTCACCCGGCCATTTACCGGCGGACCGTGCGATCTCGGATTCGACTATTTTTATGGCATCTCCGCATCCCTGGACATGCCGCCCTATGTCTATCTCGAAAACAACCGCACAATCTGCGAGCCAACAGCCCGCGCACCCCGGGGTCTCTTTGGACGCGAGGGACACGCTGCGCCGGGCCTCAAACCCGAACACGTCATTCCAGACCTCACAAAAAAAGCGGTCTCCTTCATAGAAGAAACCGCAACAGACAAACAGCCCTTTTTTCTCTACTATCCCGTAACCGGACCGCACACACCTATTGCACCAAACAAAGCATTCACAGGCAAAAGCCAGGCCGGCAAATACGGCGACTTCGTCGTCGAATGCGACTGGGCAGTAGGACAAATCATGGACGCTGTTGAAAAAGCCGGTGCCACCGACAACACCCTCTTCATCGTCACCAGCGACAACGGTCCCGAACGCTTTATGCACACGCGAAAAGAAGAATACAACCACTACAGCGCCTATCACTTCCGCGGCTGCAAACGCGACAACTGGGAAGGCGGACATCGCATCCCCTTCATCGCCCGCTGGCCCGAAAAAGTCACCGCGGGATCCTTCAGCGACGAAATCGTATGTCTCACAGACCTCATCGCAACAGCCGCCGACATCGTTGGCCATTCCCTTCCCGAAAATGCCGGCGAAGACAGTTGCAGCATCTTACCCGTCCTTACGGGCCAGAACACGCCATCCACCCGAGAAGCCACCGTGCATCACTCTTCCAAAGGCGAATTTGCCATCCGCCAGGGCAAATGGAAATTACTCCTCCACCAAAGCTCCGGCGGCAATGATTATCCCGACGACCCGCCAGATGACGCCCCGGGCCAACTCTACGACATGGAAACCGGCTACCGAGAACGCGAAAACCTCTACGCGCAACACCCCGAAATCGTATCGCGATTGACCGACTTGCTCAACCAGTACAAAAAAAGGGGACGCAGTGTCCCTACGGAGGAAGCATGAACGCTTCGGACCTATTTGTCAAAGCACTGGAAAATGAAGGCGTGGGATATATCTACGGCGTGCCCGGAGAAGAAAACCTCGCCTTTCTGGAAGCCCTTCGCAAATCGAGCATCAAACTCATCCTGACCCGACATGAACAGGGTGCTGCGTTTATGGCTGCGACCTATGGACGGCTCACGGGCAAGACGGGCGTTTGTCTCGCCACACTCGGTCCCGGCGCAACCAACTTTGTCACGGGCGCCGCGTATGCCCAACTGGGCGGCATGCCCCTGCTCATGATCACGGGCCAAAAGCCCATCAAAAAGAGCAAACAGGGCCAATTTCAGATCATCGACATCGTGAGCATGATGGAACCCCTCACAAAATACACCCGACAAATTGTCAACGTAGATATGATCCCCTCTATGGTGCGGGAGGCATTTCGCCTCGCACAAGAAGAGCGTCCCGGTGCCGTGCATCTGGAATTGCCGGAAGACGTTGCCGAAGAGCCAGTTGATGAACACACCACGCCGGTCTTTAATATCAGCACCTGCAGGCGTGGCGACGCCAATGAACGCGCCATTGACGACGCAGTAAAAATGATCAAAGAAGCTACGCGGCCATTGCTCCTCCTCGGCGCGGGTACCAACCGCAAGCGCATCTGGGAATCCGTGGCGCACTTCCTCGACAAAACCGGCATTCCCTTTTTCAACACCCAACTGGGCAAAGGCGTCGTCGGCGGCCTCCACCCCCTGTTTTTGGGCACCGCAGCACTATCCGATGGCGACTATCTCCACTGCGCGATTGAACGCGCCGATTTGATCATAAATGTCGGACACGATGTCGTGGAAAAACCGCCATTTTTCATGTCACACGACGAAGGGGCAACCCGGGTCATCCACATCAACTTCCAATCGGCCGTGGTAGATAATGTCTATTTTCCACAACTGGAAGTAGTAGGCGACATTGCAAATACCATCCGGCGCCTCGCCGACAAAACCCGCAAAACAGCCTCGCACGACTTTGACTATTACATGCGCATCCGCGACCAGATTCAGGAACACATTCGTCTGGGAGAGAACGACAACAGCTTTCCAGTAAAACCGCAGCGTCTCGTCTGGGACGTCCGCAAAGTCATGCCCGAAGACGGCATTATTGCACTGGATAACGGCGTGTACAAAATCTGGTTTGCGCGCAACTACCCGACCACGCAACCCAATACCGTATTGCTGGACAACGCCCTCGCCACCATGGGTGCGGGCCTGCCCTCGGCAATGGAAGCCGCGCGGTTTTATCCCAACCGGCGGGTCATGGCGATCTGCGGCGACGGTGGTTTTATGATGAACAGCCAGGAATTGGAAACAGCCGTAAGACTCAACCTCAATCTCGTCGTCTTGATCTTAAGAGACAATGCCTACGGCATGATCCGCTGGAAACAATACGGGATGGGGCTTCCCGATTTTGGACTGGAATTTGACAACCCGGATTTTGTCATGTACGCCAACAGTTATGGCGCGCATGGGCACCGCGTAAAATCCACAGAAATGACAGTCCCCCTGCTGGAGAAATGTTATACCAAAGGCGGCGTACACCTCGTCGAAATACCCGTGGATTACTCGGAAAACCAGAAAGTTCTCGTCAATGAACTGCAAGCAAAGACTTGTTTATTATAATTTTATTGCTCTTCGGTTGTTTTTCAATAATATTTGTCAACAGAGTTGTTGACAAATATTTACCAGTGGTGCAATAAATAACTTGCACCTCCTGGACCAGCCGATCCACCTGATAGCCGCAGAATTTAGCAAAAACACCGCAACATAACTGCCTTTGAGGTCGCGTGCGGGTGACACTATCCCAGGCGACCATATCCTCGGATAATATCCATTGTCCATTACAACCACCCACTCATACCGAGTGGGTGGTTTTGTTATTTGTCCTGAGGTTCATGATCTGGCGCAATCCATTTATACATCCATAGAGTTTGAATTACCCCACTTGCATAAAACTGCAACATATTTACTGTAACGTTATTGCTCCTCGGTTTTGTCAACAAAATTGTTGACAAGCATTTTGTTACACTTATTAACTCAATTCGCTCTTTTAAAATACTGTAATTGAATAATTTATGTTCCGAATCCGTGCATTTTATACTGTCATAGACAAAAACTCTAAGCGAAAGTTGACTTTTAAAGAAGAATTTCTTATTCTTTCTGTTCCCACAAACGTATGCACAAACGTTATGTATAAACCGAACGGGAGCAGATTCTACCAGATAATCAACTGACAGCTCAGGAGGAAGATCATGGAATCGCACATTCTCAGATTGGGGTCTTACAGCCTGTTACGCGGCGTCTGGATTGGTCTTCTATATTCCTATAAATTAGCGGCGGGTCTGCTGGCACTCGCCGCGCTACTATCTCTGCCACTGACGGCCGGGGCACAAAACGAGCCGAATATCACGGTCGAGTTCGAGAAGACAACTTTCCACTTCAATGAGGGTGCGAAATCGACCGGCATACCGGTGCAGGCCAGAACAACGAGTAGCGGGACACCGACGCAGGCCATTACAGTCACCGTCACGTCGATGGGCGGCACCGCGACAGAAGGGACTGACTACACTGCGGTCTCAGTCACCCTGACCTTCACTGCCTCAAACTATGTCTCCGAGGGCGGTCAGTACGTCCAGACCCAGTATATAGACATGGACATCACTGCCGACGGGATCACCGAGGACACGGAGCAGTTCACGCTTACAATCGACGGCACGGGGCTCCCATCCCACGCGACCGTGTCATCGTCAAAAGGCACCACGACGGTGAAAATCGGCCGGAAGCCGGAGATAACGGTGAGCGCCCCTCTAACGGTGATCGAGGGCGACGCGATCACGGCGACCATCTCAGTGGACCAGTCGGTAGAATTCCAAATAGATAGTTTCACACTCTCAACGGCAGACAGCACGACAATGGCAGGGTCAGACTACCAGAGCAAGAGCGAGACCCAGGTATTATCGGCGCATCAGCAAACAAAAACCGTCGAGATCCAGACCCTGGACGACGACATCCCTGAGGAAGACGAGCAACTTAAGATTCGACTCACCGCCGACACTGGTTTCCACTCGCTCCTATCGATACCGGACCCTCCCTACACAACCGTCACGATCAAAGACAACGATCTGGTGGCGACATTTCCGGGGACCCAGTTCACATCGAGGTTCCACACGGGGGTGGACGACCGGCCGCAGGTGGTGGTATCGTTCGACCCTCCGGTGGCGACGATCACCACGACAACGCCGTCGGTGCAAGTGACGGGCGGGACGTTGGCAAACGTGCTGCCCCATCAGGAGGAAGGACTGGAGAATGCGTGGATATTCTTTATCCAACCAACGGGCACGGATCAGATCGTGTTCGCTCTGGTGACGGACCAGGCGTGCGCTGCGGGTGGAATCTGCACGGCGGACGGCTTGATGCTGTCACATGTGCCGACGGCAACGCGGATCACCTTTGTCTTCCGCGGCTTGCCACCAGATACACAGACACCAGATACACAGACACCAGATACACAGACACCGGGCACACCACCGCCACCACCACCGCCACCACCACCACCACCGCCACCACCGCCACCACCACCGCCACCACCACCGCCACCACCACCGCCACCACCACCGCCACCACCACCGCCACCACCGCCTGACACGCCCACGGTGACGAGTGCATTGGCAACCAGTATGGTCATCAACTGGCAGGTGCCAGAAGGATCGGTCGTCTCGACCTATGACCTGCGCTATCGAGAGAGTGGCACCACAGACTTTATAGACGGTCCACAAGATATAATCGGGACGAGAGCCATCATCCCGGGACTGAATCCCGATACCGAATACGAGATCCAGATCCGGGCGAGTAATTCTTCAGGCGATAGCGAGTGGTCGGAACTGGGCACAGTGCGTACCAGCACGCTCATTCCGAGTGACCGTTTTTCCCTTTCTCTGGATATAGATGATTCTGAAGGAGATCAGTTCAGGTCCTTTCTCGGTGTTTCTCCTGATGGCGGCAGTGCGTCTATCCAGATTTTTGGGAAGCGTCTTAAAGCTATTCCTGTAAACGATCTTTCCGTTCGCTTTGAATACGATGCAACGCAGGTGGCCTACGAGGGATTTAAGCGGGGTGATGTTTTATCGGGCACGTCTGCGCTTTCTGGCAAGGATTTTGCGAATATCGGTATGACCTTACCTGATAGTGATACAAGGAACGATAGTGGTCTGATGGGCACAATTCGTTTTCGCACGATGGATGCGCTTTCAGAGACAGAGATACGTCTGGTGCGGATTAAGCTCTTGCAAGGGAGACAGTCCGAGACCCTCCCGATGTTTCTCAGCGTAGCCTTACAGGGGGCCTCTGTTGCCTTACCGGTCGGTGAGCCTTCTGCGGATTTTAACGGGAATGGGACGGTAGATATCCCGGACTTTTTGCTCTTTGTGGATGTGTTCGGGTTAAAGGTGGGTCAAGAGAGATATGAGACAAAATACGATCTGGACAGGAATGAGGAGATAGGGATCCCCGATTTTCTGCTCTTTGTCGATAACTTCGGCAAGGTGGTGAGTCGCGTGCCGGTCTTTACATCAGCACTTCCCGTGATGCGCTTTGTCGAGGAGAACACGCCACCGGGGCAGCCGATAGGCGAACCCATCTCAGCGACGGGTGCCGATGGTGGACCTCTCACTTACAGTCTGTGGGGTATCGATGCCGAGTATTTTGCTATCGATGTGAAGACAGGTCAGCTTGAGACAAAAGGGACGTATAATTTTGAGGAGAGGAACTGGTATTCTCCCATCGTGCGGGTCAGCGATGGCAAGGGCGGGCAAGTGAGTGTGGTGGTGGGTATCGCCATCATCGATGTTGCCGAATAGCATGTAATAGGGGCTGTGGGCTGATTGAGCTGGCCGCTATTACGGCGATTTGTGGCGACGGTCGAAGTGCCCGTGGATTACTCTGAAAACCAGAAAGTTCTCGTCGATGAACTGCAAGCAAAGACTTGTTTATTATGACGTTATTTCTCCTCGGCTGTTTTTTTACTAATATTTGTCAACAACTCTGTTGACAAATATTTACCAGTAGTGCAAGGAATATCTTGCACCTCTGGCATGGCTTAATCCATCAGCCTCACATTGTATTGTCTCGCAGAGGACCGGTATCCCCGATACAGATTTTCATCCAGGGGATGCGGGGTGTAAATATAGATCGCGGTATCCCACGGATTGTACAGAACCAGTTCTTCCCGTTCATCTCCGCACACATCTGCTGGAATGCAGTGATACCATGCCATGCGTCCAACGGGTTCAGGAGTTGGAAGACCCGGCAGTGAGATAGGGGTCCCCTCAAGAGGCAACCACAGCATCCCACCATTGTACAGAAGCGCAGGCGCGTCCGCCCCATTCCAGTACACAACCTCCATACCCGTATTGTTGGGCGAAGGATTGAGGCGGAAATCGTTGAGACAGTTCCCTTTTGTATCAATGACCATGACATCCGTATTGTGACCCTGATATCGAATCACCATCTGGGGAGACGGATCATGTGCGCTAAATCGCGCTACTCTCACCTCCTGACCGTGGGGAACCTTCTCCTCGCCGAGCCGCAGAACCACATTCCCGCAACAATCCATCACATGCCCAAACCCAGAACAAATAGCGCGCACCTGCCCATTATCCCATTCCGCGATAGACACCGAATCCATATTCCATCCAAGTTGCTCTTCCCAGAGCACAGTCCCATCGTGATCTAACAAAAAATACCCGCCATTAACCTCATCCCTGCCATCGCCGTCAATATCTCCAACCGAGGGAATGTACGCGGGACATCGGCTGTACTCTGTCCACCCGGTTTCATAAGTCCACAGAACCTGAAGATCCTCATTAAAAGCAATAACCTTGCCCCCCAGCTTAATCACAAAATCTCGAGGCGTATCGGTCCCGCGGAAATTGGCAATCATGATGCGTTGATGCACCCAATTCGCTCCCCGTCCCCGACACGACCGCAACTCAGCGGGACTATCTTGCTTCACGAGATCGCCATTCGCCCCGTCCCGAATTTGAACGACCACATTTGCCATCGAATCGGGATCCGCCTCGACCGCAGGATCCAGGAAAAAGCAAATAATTTCCTCAGCACCATCGCCATCAATATCGCAAATAGCGACAGGACCGGGCCTGCTCGGCTGGACACCACCCTCTCCCACCTGCCACAGAACCTCGCCATCCGCGGTAAAAGCACCGAGAAAGCAGGGCTTCATACCCCCGCCGTCATGGGCATCGTCAACTGACCGGTACACCAGAAAATCTGCCCGCCCTTTTCCCTCAAGATCGCCCATACGGATATCGCCGCCATAAGTACCCTCCTCTGCCGTGACACAGAACTCAGGCGGAATCTCAACGCGCTTATATAAAATAGGACTACCATATTCCATCGGGTTGCTCCCTCGTCCTTATGCTGTTTAAAAAAAATTCCTTGAAAAAATATAATACTCTCACTAAGATAAAAAAGGGGCTTATATACAAAACATCTGATGTGTCAGAGTAAAATGGAAAGTGTGAAAAGTGGATAGAATTTGATTTTGCCACATATTGAGGGTGTCACATGAGCAAAAGAGAAATTTCTTTTCCCAGTTCAAATTTTGATTCTGGTGTGTATGGATTAAGAAATAATACGACGGGTAAATATTTAGGACATGTGGAAAAAGAACCAGAAAAACTTGGTTTTTATCCTGTGGTTGACGGATTATTGCCTGATAGATGGCTGGTAGATATAGAGGGTCTTTGGGGGGAAAAGAAGCATTGGATATTTTGTCCGAACATACAGGGATACACAGGAAAAATTTAGAATTGGTACAGCACAGTGAAAATTTTTCTGTATTATCATTTGGGACTTATATACAAAATGGCCAGAATTTAGCGGAATGAGATAAGTTTTGAAGGCAATAATACTTGTGTAAATTATTGAAATTATTTATATTTACAGTACAATTTAGGTTTTAAATTGTATTTTGGAGTAAAGCGATGAGTATAGTGCGCATACAGCGAGGATATAAGTATCGTTTGTATCCGAATAAATATCAAGAGCACATATTAAATAAAACTTTTGGCTGCGTGCGGTATGTGTATAATCACGGTTTGGAGCGGAAGGAAAAATCATATAAAGAGGTGGGACGTAGTGTGAGTCATGGGGTATTGATGAAAGAATTGACAGCGATAAAAAAAGAGCCGGATAAGGGATGGTTGAATGAGGTATCTGCGGGAGCGTTACAAGAGTCGTTACGTATTTTGAAGAATAGTTACGAGCAGTTTTTTAATAAGCAGAGTGGGAAGCCCCGTTTTAAGAGTAAGAGTAATAAGCAGAGTATCCGTTATGATCGGACGCGGTGTAAGGTGACGGAACGCGGTATAAAGGTACAAAAGATAGATGGTGATATAAAGGTACGATTTCATAAGAGATTATCAGAAGCCTGTGAATTACGTAATATGACAGTAACGAAAGACCGCTTGGGAAGGTACTTTGTGAGTATCGGCGTAATAGAGCCTATTAAGCAACTGGATCCCATCGATACCAAAATAGGTATAGATTTGGGATTAACCCATCATACGGTATTGAGCAATGGTGAGAAGGTAGATAACCCACGCTTTTTTGATAAACACTTTAAGCAGCTACGTAGAGCGCAACGTACGCTGTCCCGGCGGAAGAAGGGGTCGAAAAACAGGGAAAAAGCGCGACGAGAAGTAGCACGGATATATGCAAAGATTGCAGATAGTCGGAGATATTTTTTGCATAAGTTGTCAACACGACTGATACGTGAGAACCAAGCTATCGGTGTAGAGACATTACGTGTAAGAAATATGATGAAAAACCGACGACTTGCCCGCCTGATCGGTGATGTGTCCTGGTCGGAGTTTGTACGCATGTTGGAATACAAAGGCATGTGGTATGGGCGAAGAGTAAAGAAACTCAATGCATACTATCCGAGTAGTAAGACATGTTCGGTGTGCGGTCACGAACTCGACGACATCCCATTGCATATCCGTGAATGGGAGTGTCCTGTATGTGGCATCCATCATGACCGCGATGTGAATGCAGCAAGAAATATCCAAAACAATACGGTCGGAATGACCGAAATTGATTTGTCATCATCCGGAAGACAAGTGAACGCCTGTGGAGTGAATGTAAGACCAGCCAGTATGGTGGCAAAACACGATGAAGCAGGAAATATACTAACAGCCTCGCCGGCCGTTTAGTATATAATTCCCATACTTTAACCTGATCTGAACTGATCAACTCATCATCCCGATACTCGTTTTCTTCGGCAATTCTTTTTAAGTGCGGCTTATCGTGATTAAGCATGATAAGCGTATTCAGCTCTTTGACGATGTAATCGCTATGGGTCGTTACAAAGACTTTAATCCCCAAATTCACCAATCGCGCAAAAAGTCTGGCAATGCGGCGTTGGTTTGCTGGATGAAGGTTTAACTCCGGCTCATCTACCATAAGCAGATCCCCTTTTTGGGCGACACAACGCAGATAAAAACCGATATCCAGTAATGAACGCACAGCACTTGAGCTTTGATCCATTGTCAACCTGATCTCCGTCCCTTTGGGGATATAGTAGGGTAGGTCATCTTGTGTTATGCTGTAATCGCCACCGATGATATCAGCAAAGTCTTCCAATACATCGGGATGTTCTTTAGTAATAAAGCTTTTTCTTTTTGCAACGTATTCAAGCTGGCTTGTAAACTCTACATTGGCTTCTATTGGCGAAGGATAATTTGGATACCCTTTGGATAGCCGGTTCCGAGCATCCATCACTTTATCCGCCTGCGCCATCTCGTCACGCAGGCGATTGCGAGCCAAATTTAGTTCTCCTCGAAAAATAGCCACGCCAGTGCGTTCGGCTGAAATGATAAAGGGGAAAGGAAGAATGGGAACAGGAGGGGATTCACAAAAAATAATATCGCTGATCCTATTATGAATAAATCTGTTTGCCATCCGGGAAAGCATTTCCTTTCTCCGCCTTTTGTTTTCTGCCAGCAAAGTGAATATTACCTCTTCAGTCCCTTTTTTCTTTATACAACTAAAGTGCCATTCACCATCTGGCTCCCAATTATCACTATGAGTGGACATCATTTCGCGTTCATATTTCATATTGAGTATATCGGGAATTTCTACCTCAATGTAAAATTCACTATTACGAAACCGCCCTTCTGTTGCCGCAAAAACTCTATCCAGTTTATCCCTATACTTCTTACAGGCCTCCGCAAGAATTTGATTTGCTGTTTTCACATATTGTGATAAGTCGATATGGAGGACATCATCTGCAAGCAATCTTTGTATCTGAGCATCACTAATCGAAAAATCCACAAGTTCACGCCAGGACCGCAAGAAACCGTACAGTGCATACGTCACATAAGTTTTGCCAGTGTTATTTTCACCGCAGATAATGGTCAAATCTCCCAGCGAAAATTCCGCATGTTTTAAGATGCCAAGATTTTTTAATCGTATTCTCATACCGATACCTCCACCATACATAGCGATCTGTTTTTACTGGTGTTGTGCTCCGAGTGTTGCTCCCACCCATCCGCCCCTGAGCAAGGCTGATCGCTTGTAAAGTTTAGCAATAGACGCGGGGATTTCAAAAAGAATAAGATAAACCACAACCTATCGCAACTCAAAACCCTGTACAGCGATCCGTATGGGTTCCGCAAAGGTGTATTAAGGCAGGTCATTTGTGCATGGTGTGTCAGTAGTTCAACGAAAAAACCCTTGAACGAATGAAATTCTCTGAGTATGATGAAAAAGGATTACTGGCGTTGTGCTGCGCGGGACAGTCAAAACCTTCTGGATCGCGGCTAACACCACGCCGCGATGACAAGAGTCGGGAAAAGGATTTCCCTCCTACTTCACACTTGTATCCCATGAAACAAACCCTCTACCTCGCAAAAAACTACCTCACCATAGCCATCCGCAACCTGCTGAGACATCCGGGCTATTCATTGATCAACCTGTCGGGGCTGGCACTGGGGATAACGTGTGCGGTATTGCTCGCGATATACATCTCCTATGAACTGAGCTATGACCGGTTTCGCCCAGAAGTAGCGCGCACCTACCGCGTCATGAAACAAACCCGGCATGCAAACGGGCGGATTGCGTGGAACACGGGGCAACAGGGACCATTGGCAACCGTGCTGCCCGAAGAATTTCCAGAAATAGAAGACGCCACGCGATTTTGGGCTGGTCTCCGATGGATAACCGCCGGAGAAAAATCGTTTCAACAGATGTTCTGGCTAAGCGACCCCAACGTATTCTCGTTCTTCGGCATCGACGTATTGGCAGGCGATCCCAAAACCGTATTACAAGATCCATTTTCAGTAGTTATAACAGAACCCATCGCACAAAAATTTTTTGGATCCACCGATCCAATCGGCAAAACAATCACAGTAGATCACAGCCTATTTGGCGGCACATATCAAATCACGGGCGTCATCCGGCAAGCACCCCACAACTCCCGGTTTCAATACGACTTCATCACCGCCACCATGCCACAGGGCGTTCGCCAGCGCAGATCGTGGGATCACTGGCTGCCGCCATCGTACTCGCGCCCGGCAAATACATATCTGCGCCTGAAACCCGGAGCCAATCCCGAAGATATCGCCCGAAAATTGCCGGAAATGGTCGAACGCTACGCGGAAATCGCAGAAGACGAAAGCGAAACCGTGCGCTACTACCTCCATCCCGTCTCGCGCATGCACCTGTATTCCAAAATCGATATGCCCGAATTCACGGGCGATGCGGGAAGACCCTACAAAGACATACAGCAAATCTATCTGCTGGGACTCGTGGGATTCTTTATCCTCACAATAGCCTGCATCAACTTCATGAACCTATCTACCGCCCGATCCGCCAGCCGCGCGAAAGAAGTGGGACTGCGAAAAGTCGTGGGCGCGTCTCGCTCGCATCTCATAAAGCAATTCCTGGGCGAATCCCTCCTGTTATCCGCCCTATCGGCCTGTGTAGCACTCGGGTTAGTATATCTCGCGCTACCCCCATTCAGTGCTTATGTGCAGGAAAACTTGACCTTGAACAGCGGATTGACCGTCTCGGTCCTCGGAATTACCCTGTTTGTCGGGCTATTATCGGGAAGCTATCCCGCACTCTACCTCTCTGCATTCGAACCCACAACCGTTTTGAAAGGCGGAGCAATCAAAGCCGGCTCAGCCCAGGCCCGCGTGCGGAAAGGACTCGTCGTATTGCAATTTGCGATTTCAATTATATTAATCATAGGAACCATCATTGTAGCCGACCAGATGCGATTGATACGAGAAAAAGACCTGGGATTTAACAAAGAAAAAGTCGTCGTCGCCTCCATCTTCCGGCAAGACCGATATTTGAGCGCTGGCGGGCAGTTGCAAAAGCAGTATCTTAAGGTCAGAGACGCCTTCTCACAACACCCGAACATCACAACCGTATCGGCAACATCGGATTTGCCGGGACATAGCTGGCCCAACCGCGAGTGGTTTTTCCCCGAAGGCGACCCGGACCGGGGCGTTGAAGTACGCGTATTTGGCGCAGACGAGGCATTTATAGACTGCTACGACATTCCCCTGCTGTCCGGGCGCAATTACGACCGCAGTTATGCGGAACAGGCATGGGAAAGACGCGGCAAACCCGGCGAATTATTCGTCATAAACGAAACAGCCGCAAAAGTATTTGGCTGGACAGACCCCGTGGGCAAAGTACTGAACTCACACGTTCGAAAAGGACATGTGATCGGCGTAGTCAAAGACTTTCACTATCGGCACCTCTACGAAACCATCGAACCACTGGTCATCACAGCCGCGTGGTATCGCCTCAGCCATCTCTCAATGCGGATTCGTCCGCAAGAAATCCCAGAGACAATGGCATTTCTACAACGCACCTGGACGCAATTTCTTCCCACCCGCTCGCCTGCCATTGCCTTTGCGGCCGACGAGTTGGAACGCTGGTATCGGGACGACCAGCGCATCGGACAAATATTCAGCGCGGCATTTGTCATCGCGATCTTTGTAGCGTGTCTGGGGCTATTGGGACTGGCAGCCTTCACCGCAGAACAGCGCACAAAAGAAATTGGCATACGCAAAGCGATGGGCGCGTCCGTTTGGAACCTCGTGATACTCCTGTGTAAAGACTTTGTCATACTCGTCGGAATAGCAAACCTGATCGCCTATCCGATTATTTATCTGGCGATGGATCGATGGTTGCAGCATTTTGCCTATCGGATTGAACTCAGCGCGATCTCATTTGTCCTCGGAAGCCTCCTCACATTGGGAATCGCGCTATTAACCGTAAGCACACAGGCATCGAAAGCCGCCCGAACCAATCCCGCTGAGACATTGCGATATGAGTAGGGAGTAGTTCTATGCAATACCTCTTCGCACAAATAAAAGCATTTTGTGACGCGCATCCAATCGACGCAAAGGTCCTGATAGTCCCTACCATGACCGTGGGACACGACCTCGCAATCGCGCTTGCGGCAACCGGTTACTCCTATCTGAACTTACAAATCGAAACTCCGCGCAGCCTCGCGGAAAAAGATGCGAGTGCCCACCTCATCACGGGAGAGTATTCGCGCATGGCGCAAGACGCGGATCTATTCTGGCTGGACGAAATGATCCCCCAGGCAGTAAGCGAAGTCAACGATGATTACTTCGCGCAACAGGCCACCGCGCTCACGCGCCCTTTTCTGCGCACATTGCGCGTCCTGCGTGCAGCGGGGGTGGAACCCAATTCGTTCTCTGCGAAAGGCCTGCGGCACCAGGTATTACAGCGACTTTACCAGACATATTGCGCGACTTATGAAAGAGATAACCTCTACGACAACGCCGTATTGTATCGACACGCATTGAAACATCTAAAATCACCCCCACAAAATACACACTATGCCATCCTGGACGAAACCCCATTACCCGCGCTGGCATTCGACTATCTGAGTAAAAAAACAAAGGGATATATCTGGCGCATCGGACGAGAAAATATGGGTGTATCGCCCCCGCCGCACAGCGCTGCAAAACGCTTTGAAAAAGTACCCTATCCCGATACCACGGGCAAAATCGGAGTGGGCGGAAAAATATTCACATCTGGACTGCCCTCCAGAGATACTTCTCAAATCCACCTATGCGAAACCCTCGGCACTGAAACAGAAATCAGCACTGTATTGCGCGACATAAGATCGGGAACCATACCCCTGGATACCGTCGAAATCGCTTACACCTCAGAAATGCCTTATGTGAGCCTGTTGTGCGATGCCGTTCAGCGATATGACCTGCCCGCCACATTTGCCGAAGGCATACCCATCTCGACAACCCGAACTGGTCGTGCATTGGTAAATTTTTACCGCTGGCTGGGCGCGGGATACCCCGCAGACGAACTCGTAATGATGTGCCGCGCGGGCCTGATCGCCTCTGAAAGCGCACCTGCAATTGCAACCGTCCTCCAACAAGCGCACATTGGCGAGGGCGAAGGTCCTCGGCCTTATTTTACTGCCCTGAACCAGATAAAAGCCAACATGCAGGATAGAGAAGTCGAAAACTCGGAAACCGGCCATCGCGGATTGACCCTTGAGGAAATCGAAGCCGTTGAAGAAGAACTCAAACGCTTATTCGCTCTGATCCCCAGAGGACCCAATGTATCCCTCGACGCATTGGTCAATGCTGGCTTGCAATTTCTCGAACATTTTGGAAACGCCGAAGATGAGGTCCTCACCGCAATCCGAGATCGCCTGCACCACGTGGCCCAATCCGTGCGCCGCAAAGCACCAGCACGCCGACTGGCAAACCGCCTATCTGAACTGATCACCAACCTCTCTTTTAAAGCCGAAGCCGCCAAACCCGGGCATCTATCAATAGCCCCGCTTTCGCGCGCCGGATACACCAATCGCGCACATATTTACATCACAGGCATGGATGAAGCCACTTTTCCCGGTGGAGCAACCGAAGACCCAATACTATTAGATGGCGAGCGCTCGGACGTATCGCGCGAACTGGAACTGCGCCGCACGCGACCCGCCGAGCAAGTGTGGCATCTCATTCGCGTATTGGGCATGGCATCTAACAAAGTGACATTATTGTCCTGCCACCGAAGCCTATCCGACAGCAGGGAACGCTATCCCGCTGCACTCTTTCAGCAAGCAACCGAACAGATGAACCGTGATCCCGTGCTTGTACCCACTTTACCCGAAAACTCTGCACAGGCGCTGGACGATGCAGAGGCATTGATAGCACACCACGCCTCTGCCGACTACGAATCCGTTGTGCATCGGACATACCCCTATCTGGTTACTGGACAAAAGGCCCGCCGCGCGCGTGAATGGGACGGATTGACCACCTACGACGGATGGCTCGGTAAGCCCACACCCGAATTGGCGATTACCGCACAGCACTGCATATTTTCACCCTCGAGATTGGAAATGCTCGCCCGATGTCCATACCGGTATTTTTTGAACCATGTACTCGAAATTCAGCCCATAGAAAAAGCCGAATCCGATCCCACGCGATGGCTCGATCCCCTGTCTTATGGCGCGTTATTACACGCGCTCTTTCACAAATTTATGCAACTCCTGAAAGCGAGAGGCGAACGCCCTGACCGCGAACGACATGGCACACTTATCCAGGAACTTCTAGAAAAAGAAATAGAAGCGAAAAAAGAAACCCATCCTGTTGAACACGAAGCAGCGTATCGCGCCGATGTCAAACGTCTATCGCAAGCCGCGCAGGTATTTCTATCCGTTGAGTCCGATCAAAAAAACACCGATCCCATCGGATTTGAAGTAAGCTTCGGATTTGGGGAATCGGGCGGGCTGAATAGCGAAGCACCCGTGACACTCGAACTCGCAGAAGATGTCAACTTCCGCATCCGCGGGCGCATTGACCGCGTGGATCGCGTTGAGGACAACTTTGTAATTTGGGATTACAAAACCGGGTCCATGGCGCAATACGACGAACAGGACCTGCTCAAACGCGGCACGCATTTGCAATGGGCACTGTACGCCTATGCCCTGAATTCAATTTTAAGACAACAGGAAGAATCTAACCGCGTACAATTATCGGGTTACGTCTTTCTCGGCGACAGAGAACACGGCCGGCGGCTTTCAGACACGCCACCAGCACCTGAAACACTCGCCAATGTGTTGCGCCCCTTGCTCGAACTGGTATCCCAGGGTGGCTTTTTTCACATACAAAAATCCCAGGAATGCGACTACTGCATCTACAACCGCGTCTGCAGCAAAGAACGCCTGGACGCCAACGCCCTCGCCGACGCGCGTGAAACAATGGACGACGACCCCGATTTCGCACTATTGCTGGACAGCCTGAATCGCTGGATGGGAATATGATGAATTAAAAATTAAAAATTACGGATTAAGAATTGGGTAGCTGGGCGGGGTACTCACCTCTTACGTCTCACCTCTTACGACTTATGAACCTTCGAGATCAACAAGCACGCGATAAAATTGCCGAAGCACTGGATCAAAATATGATGGTGCTCGCAGGAGCGGGAGCGGGAAAAACCTATGCGCTGGTGCAGCGGATGGCGAACGCAGTGCAAACAGGTGTCGTAGCCGTGGATCACCTATCTGCCATCACCTTCACGCGCAAAGCAGCGGGTGAAATGCGCGGGCGATTTTTCAGTGAATTAAAATCGCGCGCTAAAAAAGCAGACGGTGAGGACCTGCATCGCATACAAAACGCACTCGAAAAAGTAGATCAATGCTTTATTGGCACCATACACTCATTCTGCGGCCAGTTATTGCGCGAACGCCCCGTTGAAGCGGGTCTGCCACCCGATTTTTCAGAAGTCGAAGAACGCGAAGAAGCCGTGATGCGCCGCGAAGCGTGGGACGCGTTTGTCCAACAGAGTTTTCTATCCGAAGACCCGCGGCTCGCCAAATTTGAAGAACTGGGTCTGCGCCCGGAAGACTTGTATGGATTTTTTCAAAGACGCTACCAATTCAGCGATGTACCGCTCGTATGCGAACCTGTACAAAAACCCGATTTATCGACCGCAGTTGCAGAACTTGAAGCATTTCTACAACACACAGAAACCTATATCCCCGATCCACTCCCCGGCAGACGCGATGGCCTCCAGACAGCTTTGACGCGCGCGCGATCATTCTTGTCGAATCGGGGGATTCACTCCGACGCGGATCGCATCGGACTCCTGCACATACTCACCGGAAACCTCGGTGTCACCCTGAAAAGTTGGGCGCCCAACCAGGATTTTGCAAAGGACTTGCGAGACACCTTATTATCCGAATTTCAAACCGAAACACTCGACCCCACCCTCACCAGATGGCGGCAATACATCTACCAATTCGCTGCGCCCTATGTCGATGATGCCGTTGAAGAATACGCCAGAACCCGCCGCGAATCCGGTCGCCTGACATTTCAAGACCTGCTTGAATTGGCCGCGCGATTATTGCGCGATCACTCCGAAGTGCGCCGTCACTTTCAGGATCGCTATCGCTGCCTATTCGTAGATGAATTTCAAGATACCGATCCCATCCAGGCCGAAATATTGCTGTATTTAACCGGCGAAAATCTGGAAGAACCCGATTGGCGCAAACTCACACCCCGCCCGGGCAGTTTATTTTTAGTCGGCGACGGCAAACAGTCGATCTATCGCTTTCGCCGCGCGGATGTCGAAACCTTTGACCTCGTCCGAAAGCGCATTGACGACACCAATGGCGATATCGTCAGCCTGAACACGAACTTTCGCTCAGTGGGCCACCTCTGTGATTGGATCAACGCGGCTTATGAACCCTTGTTCGCCGCGCATGAAAATCGCTATCAAGCTGAATTTGCTCCGCTATTCAAATACAGACCCGATGGTGAAAATGTTGCAGTCCGCCGAATCTCAATCTCCAAAGTCTATCGCAACAGCCGAAGCCAAATCGCAGCGGAAGACGCCGACCGGATTGCGCATTTCATCGCAGCGTCCATGAATGGAGAAGATGCCAGCGCATCACCGGGCGACTTTCTCATCTTAACGCGCACATCTGGCTATTTGTCCCATTACGCCCAGGCACTGGAGGCGCGCGATATTCCCTTTGAAATCACAGGTGGTGATCGCCTTGGCGAAGCAGACGTATTGCATACACTCACGGACTTTTTGGAAACGGTTTATATGCCCGACAATCCGCTACCGCTACTCGCTTATCTGCGGGGAGATCTCGTCGGCCTGGGAGATGATACCCTCTATGCGTTCAAAAAAGCAGGCGGTGATTTTAATTGGACACGCGATTTGCCCAAAGGAATGGATCGAGAATTACACCGAACGTTCGAGCAGGCTTATGAACATCTCAAAAAAGCGTCTCAATGGTTGCAATCTCTATCGCCAGATACTGCCATAGCGCGCTGTGTAGAAAGACTCGGCCTCCTGCCTTTTGTGCGCACCCTGCCCATGGGCGCAACACATGCGGGCAATCTCATCCGCATATTATCTCTCGTCCGAGAGTGGAGCGCGCAGGGAATGCATTGGGGGCAAGTGGTGACCGAACTGCGCGCCCTCATTGACGACAGAGACTACAAAATTGAACAAATGACCATCCCCTCCGCACAGGAAAACGTCGTGCGATTGATGAACCTACACCAGGCAAAAGGACTACAGGGCAAAGTCGTCTTCCTCGCCGATCCCTATGACACGAGTTACACGCGTTATGGTCCCGAGTTTCACGTATCTCGCACCAGCGACGAACCCTTTTTGGCATTGCCCATTACAAAACCCCGCGGACCCTTTCAACGCGAGATAGTCGCCGAGCCTGTGGGTTGGGAAGACGCCCAAACCGAAGAAACGCGATTTTTGCAAGGCGAAGAACTGCGATTGCTCTACGTGGCTGCAACACGCGCAGAAAATTTGCTCATAATATCCACCTACGATGAAAAACCCGACCATGGGCCGTGGTCGCCGCTCTATCCCCATCTAAAAAATGTGCCCGAACTGGCATACGACGACCATTCATCGCATCCCACCTCAGAAACGCCATCAACCAAAACGCTGTCTGTAGAATTGGAACGAGAGCAAAGAGATCAATTCTGGCAAGCTGTGAAAAAAGAATCGTTTAAAGTCGCGCAGGTGACAGATGACCGGGCGGACATCGCATATTCGGACGAGAGGCGATCAGCAGCAGGAAAAGGGGCTGCGTATGGCACCGTGATCCACCAGATATTTGACGATGCCATCAACATGCGATTGCCCGCTGATCCAACGCCTTATGTCATACATCTGCTACAGGAGGCGGGTACAGACGCCGAGTTTTTACCGAATGCACTGGACGCATTGCAACATTTTCTCAACTCGGAGATATGGGCAGAAATACAGACTTCAGAAACCGTATATACCGAAGTCCCCTTTGCCGTATCGCAAGTGGAGAACAACGCCAACGAAATTATTCGAGGTGTCATCGACCTGGTCTATCGCCTGCCCAGAGGATGGAAAATCGTCGATTACAAAACCAATTCTGTGAAAACCGAAGAAGATGTACAGGCACTGTGCGAACAAACAGCCGACCAGGTGAACACCTATGCCAGACACTGGGCGAATTTCACCGGCGAAACGGTTGTTGCAAAGGGCTTGTGGCTGACGGAAATACGTGAATTTAAAGGAGTTTGAATTCTACATCTTTTTTTCTGCCAATTCTTTGGGACACAGAGGGTTTTAAAAGAAAAAGTAAGGTTGACAAAACCGTTAAAATTCAGTAAATTATGGTGTTTGTAATTGAACAAAAAATCAATCATTTTTGAACCTGAAAAACCGCTCTATTCAACACCCCAAAGAATCATTCACAAAGGCTTGTCGCGCTCGGGAGAAACGCATTCATGAAAGTATCAATAGAAAAAGATGAACTCCTCAAAGGTATCCAGGCAGTAATTGATATCGTGCCCTCTAAAACCGCATTGCCAGTATTGTCCAATATCCTGATAGATGCAAACAATGGTAGCGATGTGTGTTTGAGTGCCACAGATCTCGATATATCAATAACATGCAAACTTTCAGCCACCATTGAAGACGCCGGGGCAACAACGGTGCCAGCCCGCAAATTCTCAGAAATTGTGCGCGAGTTGCCCGAAGAACCCCTATCCCTCACAGCCGAAGAAGGTCGCGTAACGCTTCAGCGCCAAACTGGTGCCGAAGGAACGTATGCCTTGATGTCGGTACCTGCCGACGACTTTCCCGATCTGCCCTCGGAGATTGAAGGTCCCGAGATCGCGTTTCTATCCGATGAAGACGAGGATTCTGAGGACTCTTCGGCTGATAGCGACGTTCTCAGCGAAATGATATCTAAAACGGTCTTTGCCGTATCTCGCGATGAAACTCGCCCGGTGCTCACAGGAGTGCTCTGGCAGGTTGGCAATGGACGCATGACCATGGTGGCAACAGATGGTCACCGCCTGGTCAAATATTCGCGGATTCAGGATGGGCTACCCGATGACAATAAAGAGGCGATTGTTCCCCCTCGTGCTTTGAATCATGTAGCTAAGCTCATGGGTGGGGGAGTAGATCTCCAAAAAGCGCAACTCGGGCAAAGCCATGTGCTTTTTTCACTGGGCGACGAAGACGACATCCAGATTTTCTCTCGATTAATTGAAGGTCCTTATGTCGATTACGAACAGGTGATTCCTCAAAACAACGGCAAGCGCCTTCGCGTTTCGAACAGCCAATTGCTACCTGCTGTGAGGCGCGTATCCATTCTGGCAAGTGCTCAAACCCATCAATTGCGGCTCGAACTCCAAAAGAACGAACTCGCATTATCAGCTACCAGCCAGGAAATAGGAGGCGAAGCACGCGAATCTATGGGTGTTGAATACGATGCCGATGAAATGACCATTGGATATAATTCCGGCTACCTCCTGGACGTGCTCCGGCGCATTTCCTGTGACGAAGTGCTCTTTGAACTCGACAGCGCTGTTGCTGCGGGAATCATCAGACCCGGAGAACAACTCGAAGGCGAAGACTATCTTTGTCTCCTTATGCCCTTGCGGCTCAATGAATGATGTATGTCTCCTCATTTAAACTCACTAATTTTCGAAACTTTGAGCATGCTGAATTTACATTTGATCAGGCAAAAACGGCAATTTTGGCAGACAATGCCCGCGGTAAATCAAATGTTTTAGAAGCGTTGTACTTTTTGGCACTGGCCAAATCGGGCCGAGGTGCCAGGGATCGGGACGTGCTCAGGTGGGGCGCTAACTATTTCGTGATCGAAGCCCAGATAGAGCGCGAAGATCGTTCCTTCCCCATTCGCATTGCCTACGATCCCCTCGTCGGCAAGAAACAAGCCTCTCTTGCAGAGACCTCTCTTCCCCGCCTTTCAGACCTTATTGGCGCATTCAACGCTGTTTTGTTCTCTCCCGAAGATGTGGATCTCGTATTGCGCGAACCAGCGCAGCGCCGCCGCATTTTAGATATTCTCGTTTCGCAATCAAGCGCGTCCTATTTGGCTGATCTAGAAGGGTATCAGCGCGTTTTGGCGCAGCGCAATCGGTTGTTAAAAGACCGCCGTTCAGCACTGTTATCACATCCCGAACAAGTTGAACCGTGGAATGAACAATTGTCCAATTTGGGTGCTCGCATTATATCTCGCCGTCTCGAAGCACTGAATGATATACAACATCTTCTATCTGAATACTATTGTGCCATCGCACCCACATCTGAGAAAATGAAAGCGAGTTACCGCAGCCCCATATCCCTGGAAACGCGCGATCAGGGTAGGGAAATACTCTTCGAAGCTCTGACGACCCGGTTGCCACAAGAAGTCGAATTGCGATACACACTTACGGGACCACACCGAGACAATCTGATTTTTACACTTGATGACAAAGCTGTACATCAATTCGCGTCTCAGGGCCAACTCAAAACTGTTCTGCTCTCCTGGAAATTGGCTGAAGCGACTTTTTTAGAGCAACAAACCGGGTGGCGTCCTGTTTTGCTGATGGATGATGTGTTTTCAGAACTCGATCCCCATCGGGCAAAAGCCGTATTGAACCTGATCCCCGATTTTGGGCAGGTGGTCGTAACCTCAGCGCGCGATCCAGATTTGGATTTTGAAACACATGGATTTCGGCTGTTGAAATTGTGAGTAAGACTATGGATGCCGAGACTGACAGACGCAAGAGTGGTGTTTACAAGTATCGGGCTGGCGCGACATCCGAGCCGGTTTCCGCGGGTGATGCCATTCGCCAGGTGGTGGATAGCTTGGGGATTGCGGAAAAATTAAAACAACAACGCGTGTTGTCACTGTGGGAAGAAATAGTGGGAAAAGATATTGCTGCTGTAACCCAGGTCGAAGGCTTTCGGTGGGGACAATTAACGATTTCAGTACAAAACCCCACATGGCGGCATTGGTTGCGCTTTCAATGCGAGACCATACGTCAAAATTTGAACCGCGAGGTCGGCGGTGAGGTTGTAAAAACAATCAGGTTACAATAGTAGTTATCTCCGTTCCTTAATTCTTAATTCTCAATTCTTAATTCTCAATTGGTATTACACAGGAGTCATATATGGCAGATGCAGTTGAAAATGGTTATACAGCCGATGATATTCAAGTTCTCAAGGGACTTGAAGCAGTGCAGAAACGTCCGGCAATGTACATTGGCGATACTGGCGTCAATGGCCTGCACCATTTGATCTGGGAGGTTGTTGACAACAGCATTGACGAGGCCATGGGGGGGCATTGCGACCGCATTGAAGTTTTTCTCAATACAGATGGATCGGTTACAGTAACGGACAATGGCCGTGGTATTCCCGTAGATCAACATCCAGAAGAACAGCGTTCCGCACTGGAAGTCGTCATGACCGTGCTGCATGCGGGAGGCAAATTTGACAAAAAAAATTACGCAGTCTCAGGTGGCCTCCATGGCGTGGGCGTCTCTGTGGTGAATGGCCTGTCAAAATGGTGTGAAGTTGAAGTGTGTTCCAAACTCATTGACCCCGAAGGACGGGTGTACTTACAGCGCTATGAACGCGGGATACCCGTTACAGAAGTAGAGGATATTGGTGCGGGATCGATTACCGGAACCAAGACCACATTTCAGCCAGATGATGAAATTTTTGAAACCGTCGAATACAACCAGGAAATTGTGGCGCATCGATTGCGCGAGCTGGCATTTTTGAACCGCGGACTCACTATCGTATTAAAAGATCTGCGCGACGATTTCGAAGAATCTTTTCACTATGACGGCGGTCTGAAAGCCTTTGTGGAATATATGGATGAGGGGCGTTCATCACTTCATGATCCCGTGCATTTTGAAGGTGAACGCGATGGCGTGGTTACCGAAGTGGCATTTCAGTACAACGATTCCTATCAGCAAAATATTTTGAGCTATGTCAACAACATCCACACACTTGAAGGTGGAACACACGAAACCGGATTCAGAACAGCCCTTACCCGGACATTAAATGCTTATGGCAGCAAAAACAATGTGTTTAAAAATGAAAAATTTGCGCTTTCAGGCGAAGATACCCGGGAAGGCCTTACCACTGTGGTGAGTGTGAAAGTGCCCGAACCCCAATTTGAAGGTCAAACCAAAAGGAAACTGGGCAACAGCGAAGTGCGCGGCATTGTTGAATCTCTGGTTGGAGAAAAATTGGGCGAATTCTTTGAAGAAAACCCCAGTATGGTAAAAAGGGTTTTGCAAAAAGCCATTGATGCTGCTCGGGCACGGGAAGCGGCGCGCAAAGCACGCGAACTCGTGCGCCGCAAAGGCGTACTCGAAGGGGGCGGATTGCCGGGTAAGTTGCTGGATTGTTCTTCAAAAAACAAAGAAGAAACAGAAATTTTTCTCGTGGAGGGTGACTCGGCCGGCGGTTCGGCAGCGCAGGGGCGCAATCGCGCATTTCAGGCAATTTTACCCATGTGGGGCAAGTTGCTAAATGTGGAGAAAACGCGACTGGATCGGGTGTTGGGCAACGAGAAATTGCAGCCCGTTATTTTGGGACTCGGCGCAGGCGTTGGCGAAGATTTTGACGTGGAAAAATTGCGCTACGGGAAAATTATTATTATGGCAGATGCCGATGTAGATGGCTCGCATATTCGCTCTTTGTTGCTCACGTTTTTCTTCCGCTATATGCGTCCGATGATTTTGGATGCACGCGTGTACATCGCACAACCACCCTTATATCTGGTAAAAAAAGGACGCACAGAACGCTATGCTTATGACGATGCCGAGCGAGACCGAATTTTGGAAGAATTGGGCGAAGAAGGAAGGGGTGTGACGGTTCAGCGCTACAAGGGTTTGGGGGAGATGAATCCCGAACAATTGTGGGAAACCACTATGAATCCCGAGACGCGCACGGTATTAATCGTTACAGAAGAGGATACAATGGAAGCAGAGCACGCATTTTCAATGTTTATGGGGGATGACGTCGCTCCCAGGCGAAAATACGTCGAAGAACACGCGCTGGAAGCGGAGTTGGATGTGTCGGGACCTTAAAAACTGGCGACTGGGGTGGGGGCTGATCGCTACCTGTTAGCCTTTTACTCTGTGTTTATCCGTGTTCATCTGTGGTTGCTTTTAAACCCAAAGGAGACGATAAGACAATGATGATAGAACGATCGCGGGTGATCCCTGTTGAAATTGGTGATGAGTTGAAGAAGTCCATGCTCGATTATTCGATGAGTACATTGGTCAATCGCGCATTGCCGGATGTGCGCGATGGAATGAAGCCATCGCAAAGACGCATTTTGGTGGCGATGAATGACCTCGGCCTGGGCGCAAACCGGCAGCATCGAAAATGCGCTCATATTGCCGGTCATGCCTCGGGCAATTACCATCCGCACGGTGAAGACATTGTCTATCCAACGCTGGTGCATCTCGCGCAGGATTTTAAGTTGCGTTATCCACTCGTAGATGGGCAGGGTAATTTTGGCTCCATCGACGGATATCCTCCCGCTGCGATGCGCTATACAGAAGCGCGTATGGCCGGACCGGGGCAGGAGATGTTGAACGATCTCGAGAAAGAGACCGTTGATTATCGCCCCAACTACGACGAGCGACTGGAAGAACCCAAAGTATTGCCTTCTGCGTTTCCAAACATGGTTTGCAACGGAGCTGTAGGCATTGCCACCACAATGGCCACGGCTATTCCGCCGCACAATCTGAGGGAGGTCGTCGATGGCCTTGTCGCATTGATCGATAATCCCGAATTAGATATCGTTGAATTGATGGAATATATCAAAGCACCCGACTTTCCAACCGGCGGCACCATTTATGGTATAGGTGGCGTTTTAGACGCCTATCAGACGGGGCGCGGACATCTGAAGATTCGGGCAAAAGCCGATATAGAAGAAGATAAAACCGGGCGAGAAACCATTATCATCACAGAAATCCCCTATATGGTGAACAAGACAACGCTGTTGGAAAAAATGGCGGATCTGGTACGCGAAAAACGCATTGAAGGGATTTCAAATATTCAGGATGAATCCGACCGCGATGGGTTGCGTATTGTGGTGGAGCTCAAACGCGATGTGGTCGGGGATGTGATCCTGAATCAACTCTACAAACACACCCAATTGGAAACGACGTTTGCGGCCAATATGGTTGCGCTGGTCAACGGCCGGCCGCAACAAGTGACCTTGAAGCACATGTTGCAGTGTTATATTGACCACCGGCACGATGTCGTAAAGCGACGCACAGAATACGAACTGCGAGTGGCTGAAGATCGCGCACATATCCTGGAAGGATTAATAATCGCGCAGGACCATATCGACGAGGTAATCCGCATTATCCGCGGATCAGCAGACCCCAACGAAGCGCGGCGTGCGTTGATGGCACAACTCGAATTGTCTCAACGCCAGACACAGGCCATCTTGTCCATGACATTGCAGCGATTGACCAATATGGAGCAGCAAAAGATCGAAGACGAATATTCCGCGCTGACGCAAGAGATTGACCGACTGCGCTCTATTCTGGACAACCGCGAATTGCGCCTGAATATTGTCAAAGACGAATTGGGTGCGATGCGCGAAAAATATGGCGACGAGCGGCGATCAGAAATCGTGTTGGCGGCCTCTGAGTTTAGTATTGAAGATTTGATCCACGAAGAAGACATGGTCATTACAATTTCTCACAATGGGTACATCAAACGCATTCCCGTATCTACCTATCGCGCCCAAAACCGGGGCGGGCGCGGGATCACGGGGATGCGAACAAAGGATGAAGATTTTGTAGAACGCTTGTTCGTGGCTTCCACGCACAGTTATATCCTCGTATTGACAGACCGGGGGCACTGTGTGTGGTTAAAAGTGCATGAAATTCCGCGAGGTACGCGTCAAGCCCGCGGTCGGCCCATTGTCAATGTCGTGGATATCCCCTATGGGCATAAGGTAGCCGAAGTCGTACCGGTGCGTGAATTTGATGAAGATCGCTATCTGCTGTCTATAACCCGAAAAGGGCTAACAAAAAAGACCGCGCTATCGGCTTATAGCCGTCCGCGAAAGGGTGGCATTATTGCGATGAATGTGCTGGAAGACGATCAGCTGATCAAAGCCGCGATTACAGGGGGTGACGATCGGGTGATCATTTCCACAAAGCGCGGACAGGCTGTGTACTTTGACGAAAACAAAGTGCGGGCTATGGGACGCAACTCACAGGGGGTGCGCGGCGTGTCCTTGCAAGGCGATGATGTCGTGGTAGGCATGGTAGTCGTTAAACCTGAAGAGATAGAGCAATCTCATTTATTGACAGTATGTGCCAATGGATATGGCAAGCGCACGCCGGTCTCGGAGTATCGCCTGACAAACCGGGGTGGCAAAGGCGTAATCAACATCAAAACTACAGATCGCAATGGTCCTGTGGTATCGGTGATGGGCGTGACGGAAGATAGCCGCGACGATATGGTGATTGTGACACAGAATGGCATCTTGATCCGACAGAAAGTAGCGGAAGTGAGTGTGATTGGGCGCAACACGCAGGGTGTGCGTTTAATCAATCCGGATGACGGCGATCAGGTGATCGATGTGGCACAGGTCAGCCAGGATGAGGAAGAAGAAGGCGAAACCGCGATAGACCCGACATCTGAAATCGAAAGTGGGGATGAGAATACTGCTGAGGAGAACGGAAAAAAGACGACGGGAGAAGAAATGGTGAAGGCATTATGGCGCGAGGTACAAAAGCGAACAGGATGGAAGTAAACAACACAATTTTTTGAATTGAAATACGTAGCGGCAGAGAAAAACACTCTGCCGCTTTTTTGTAACTGGATAAAGCAACCTGGATTGCGGCTCAAAATCATGCCGCAATGACGGCCTTTCACGTTGCTTTGCTGATCGCTACATATTAGCCTTTTACTCTGTGTTCATCCGTGTTCATCTGTGGTTGCTTTTTCGCTTTTTCATGGATGAAGAATGCGAATGATCTGCGGTTTTTCTGTCACAGCGGACAAATTCCCAATGCGCGTGATGGCGCGTTGCATAGCAGCTTCGGGAGCATCGTGTGTGATCATGATCAGGGGAACCGTGCCACCTTCTGTTTCCGAGCGCCCGTGCTGGATAACCGTTTCTATGCTGATATTTTCACCGGCAAAGAGTGCTGCAACCTGCGCCAGGACCCCGGGTTTGTCGTAAACGGTAAGCCTACAATAGCTGCCGGTCTGAATATCGCCGATGGGAACGAGGTCGGCCTCCGGCAGCGGAGCAAGCGGTGCTCCCGCAGGACCAAGACCGGCTTTGCGCCGTTCGGCAATGGCTATCAGGTCAGCGACCACCGCGCTGGCCGTGGGCAATTCGCCAGCGCCTTTGCCGTAAAAGACCTGCGCGTCAACCGCACTACCGACAATTTCCACAGCGTTAAATTCATTGCGAATATCGGCCAGGAGCGCATGGTGAGGCACAAAGGCGGGATGCACGCGCGCCTCAATGCGATTGCCCACCACGCGGGCTATGCCCAGCAATTTGATGGTATAGCCGAGTTCGCGGGCAAAGTCGATGTCCAATGCGGTGATGTGGGAGATGCCCTCTTTGAGAATATCGCCAGACGAGACGCGCTGGCGGAACGCGAGGCGACAGAGAAGCGCGAGCTTTTGCGCCGCATCCGTGCCGTCGATGTCCATGGTCGGATCTGCTTCGGCAAACCCTTTGTCCTGTGCTTCTTTGAGCATGGGATCAAAGTCCGCCCCGGCTTCTGTCATGCGGGTGAGGATGTAGTTGGTCGTGCCGTTGAGAATGCCGTAAAGCGATTGAATATCGTTGGCCACCAGCCCCTGGCTGAGCGTTTGGATAATGGGAATGCCACCGCATACACTGGCTTCAAAGCCGAGACCAACATTGTTTTGAACCGCAGCCTCAAATAGGCTATCGCCGCGTTCGGCAAGAAGGGCTTTGTTCGCCGTAACCACATCTTTGCCATTTTGAAGCGCCGCGAGGACCAGGTCATATGCCGCATCAACACCGCCCATCACTTCGACCACAATCTGGATTGTCGGATCCGCGACCACATCCATTGGATTGGTCGTGAAACGGTCGGGAAACAAGTCAATTGCGCGGGGTTTGGACAGATCGCGCACAGCAACTTTGCGAATATCGAGATCGAGACCCCGAACGTCTTTGAATTCGCGTTCCCGGTCTCGAAGGATGCGGGCCACACCGCCGCCCACAACACCCATGCCAATCAAGCCAATACCAATTGCCACTTTTGCCTCATAAGGTTAGAGATGAAAATTTGCGTGCTTTGTATTATAATCTAATGTTACGCATGCCTCGTGTTTTTGTCATGCTGAGGCGGGCGCAATGAATCTTCTGCGCCCAACACCCGTCAGGCTGACGAAGCATCTTTTACCTCTGAAGTAATAGATGAACTGCTACGCAGTTGTACCCCGCTCCTTCGACTCCGCTGCGCTCCGCTCAGAATGACAGGCACCAGATATTGTGCCTGTGCGTAAAACGTCAGTTATAATGTAGAAGTGTATCGTAAGGGCTTTTAATTGTCAAGAAAAGGATTCGATATGGGTGATTTGCGAAAAACAATGCCTGCGATAATGTGTCGCGCGCCCGAAGATTATCGCCTGGAAGAATACGCAGTGCCGCAGGTAGATGCGGGTGAGGTTCTAATTCGCGTGCAGTCGGTCGGTATATGTGCAAGCGATTTGAAGTGCTATCTGGGAGCACCCATGTTTTGGGGCGATTCCCATCGCGAGGGCTATTGCCAGGCACCGATTATTCCCGGGCACGAATTTGTTGGAGAGGTCGTTGCACTGGGTGACGGTGCTGGTGACAAATACGGGTTGGCGATTGGCGACCTCGCCGTATCGGAGCAAATTGTACCATGTGGCGCGTGTCGTTATTGCTTGCGCGGGCAATACTGGATGTGCATGGTACACGATATTTACGGCTTTCGCCAAGCGACATTTGGGGCAATGGCTGAATATTGCAAATTGCCTGCCAAAGCCTTGAACTATCGCGTACCAAAATCCCTTCCCGCCGCACATGCGGCGTACGTAGAACCCCTCGCCTGTGCAATTCACGCGGTCGAACGCGGCAATATTCAGTTAAATGACACCGTCGTAATCGCCGGTGCGGGACCGCTCGGCCTGGGTATGGTCGCTGCTGCGCGAATGAAGAATCCCGCTCTGCTAATCGCGTTAGACCTGAGTGATAGACGGTTGGAAATAGCCAGAGCCTGTGGGGCGGATTTGAGTTTGAATCCAAATTCGGTGGATGTGATTGACGAAGTCCATAAGTTGACAGAGGGTTATGGTTGCGATGTGTATATTGAAGCAACCGGGCATCCCGCAGCAGTAGAACAGGGACTGCTTATGATTTGCAAACTCGGCACATTTGTCGAGTTCAGCGTGATGCGCGAACCCGTGACAACGGATTGGACGATTATTGGCGATACAAAAGAACTCAATATTCACGGCGCGCATTTGAGTCCGCATTGTTATCCCATTGCCATTCGAATGCTGGAACAGGGACGCCTCCCAATGGATCAAATCGTAACCCATCAATTGCCTCTTGAGGATTTTCACAAGGGTATCGAACTCGTCGCAGACGGAACCCAGTCCGTAAAGGTGACATTGAGACCATAATGGAGAACAATATGGCAGAAACACATGTAATGGATTTATTTCGGTTGGATGGGAAGGTCGCGTTGATTACCGGGGGATCTAAAGGACTCGGTGCATCAATGGCGATGGGATTGGCGCAGGCCGGTGCAAAAACCGTCATTTGTTCGCGGACACAGGCAGATTGTGACCGGTTGGCGGAAGAGATCGCAGAAGAAACAGAACAAGAAAGTCTCGGTGTCGCTGGAGATGTGACACAAGAGAAAGACGTGGATCAAGTATTTGATACAGTCATCGAGAAATACGGAAAGCTGGACGTATTGATCAACAGCGCGGGGATTAATATTCGGCATCCCGTAGAGGATTTTCCACTCGACGAGTTTAAGCAAGTGATCGATATCAATTTGACTGGCGTATGGTTGTGCTGCCGAGCGGCTGCCCGGGTTATGAAGCCGCAGGGATCGGGATCCGTAGTAAACATCGCGTCGGCATTAAGTGGCGTCGGATTAAGAGAGCGCTCGGCCTATTGTTCGTCAAAGGCGGGATTAATCGGAATGACAAAAACGATGGCTCTGGAGTGGGCAGATTCCAATGTGCGATGCAATGCATTGTGTCCCGGACCCTTTTTGACAGAGATCAATGTGCCGCTTTTAAAGACGCCCGAGAAAGTGAAGTCGCTATTGGAATTGACAGCATTAAATCGCTGGGCTGAGTTGCATGAAATTCGTGGCGCAGCGTTGTTTTTGGCGAGCGATGCATCCAGCTTTATGACGGGAGCATCGCTATATGTAGATGGCGGGTGGAACGCGCAGTGAACCACCAAAGTGAAGGAAAATCACAGTGATAGAAAAAATCAACGAATCGGAAATAGAGGAAATAGCGCGCCAATCGCGCACGGGTAAATACGGCTTGCATCGAAAGGATATTTCCGGCGCATTGGAAACCGAAGGACAACCATTTGAGGTTGAATGGGTGCGATTGCCACCGGGAAAGACAAATTTTCCGTGTCACGCGCATCAGGTACAGTGGGAATTTTACCTCGTGCTCCGCGGCCACGGCACCGTGCGCCGAAACGATCATACATTTGAGGTAGGAGTAGGCGACGCATTTGTTCAACCGCCCGGAACCGCGCATCAGATACACAATACGAGTGAGACTGAAGATCTGATTTATTACGTCATTGCCGACAATCCCATAAGCGACTCGGTCTATTATCCCGATTCGGATAATTTGATTGAGAAATACAGCCAAAAAGGTAGGATTGTTACCAACCCACTAACAGGGGGTCAGGCCGAACTGTTTGATGAGCATTTTACGCCCATAGATATACTTTCTGAGTTCAGATATGCAATAGTACTTCTAAGAAAAAACAAAAAAAACTTGGTTCAGGCACAAGACATCCTTAAGACGTTTCCGCTCACGCTCTCTATTACTAAAAATGAGCTACAAATAGAACGTGACAAGATTTTGGAAATTATTGGTAAAATAAAATCGGCACTGGAATTCAGGCTTGCTGAGGGGGTTATCAACGATGAATAAAGCGACGATAGAAAAAATCAACGAATCGGAAATAGAGGAAATAGCGCGCCAATCGCGCACGGGCAAGTACGGTTTGCATCGAAAGGATATTTCCGGCGCATTGGAAACCACGGGGCAGCCATTTGAGGTTGAATGGGTGCGATTGCCCCCGGGAAAGATAAATTTTCCGTGTCACGCGCACCAGGTACAGTGGGAATTTTATCTCGTGCTCCGCGGCCAGGGCACTGTGCGCCGTGACAATCACAAATTTGAAGTCGAAGCAGGCGACGCATTTGTTCAACCGCCCGGCACGGCGCATCAGATCCACAATACAAGTGCGACAGAAGATTTGATTTATTATGTAATAGCCGACAATCCCGTGAGCGACCCGGTCTATTATCCCGATTCGGATAAATGGTTGATTCGCCCACCGGGCAAATTGGGCCGCCTGACCGAGGTGGAATATTACGATGGAGAAGAGTAGGAAACAAGAAAGGAGCAATATGAACAGAACAAATTTTATGCTCATTACAGCAGATGACATGAACTGGGACGCCGTAGGGGCGTTTGGTTGCCCAACAGTGGGGACAACGCCGAATATTGACCGATTGGCCGCGGGGGGATTGCGGTTTAACCACGGCCATGTGACAATTGCAGTGTGTCAACCGAGCCGCTCGGCATTGATGACCGGGCGATATCCGCATCTCAGCGGGGGCGAGGGCTTTTATCACTTGCGACACGAAGGCGTCCCCATTCTGCCCGATATTTTGCGCGGTGAGGGCTATGATGTGGGCATTTTGGGCAAAGTGCCGCACTCGACGCCATATCGGTCATTTCAATGGGACATGGCACTTGATCAGATCAATTTGGGGCAGGGACGAAATCCCGACGCGTATTATCAGCACGCAAAAAGCTTTGTTCAATCTGCAGTAGATGGCGACCGACCCTTTTTCCTCATGGCAAATTCCCACGATCCACACCGTCCGTTTTACGGCAATGACAAGCCCGAATGGTACAGCGAACTCGACCCGCCCGCGGTACCGCCCTCCCGCACTTATGATCCAGAAGAAGTAGTCATTCCCGAATTCTTGCCCGATCTACCGGACGTGCGTCTGGAAATTGCCGAGTATTACAACTCTGTTCGCCGCTGTGATGATACCGTGGGCCGATTGCTCAATGTATTAGATGAAGCGGGTGTGGCGGAGAACACCCTCGTGATGTTTTTATCCGATAATGGCATGGCATTTCCCTTTGCGAAAACAAATTGTTACTTAAACAGCACGCGCACGCCCTTTTTGGCGCGGTGGCCCGCGGTCATTCAAGCCGGGCGCGTGGATACCGAGCATTTTATTTCTGGAGTAGATTACTTGCCTACGGTGCTGGATGCGATTGGCGTAGATATCCCGGACGGCGTCAATGGCAAATCGCGTTTGCCCGTATTGCGCGGTGAAAAACAGGATGGATGCGAACAAGTGTTTACGCAATTTCACCAGACTTCGGGGCGGCGCAATTACCCGATGCGATGCGTGCAAAATACGCGGTTCGGCTACATTTTCAATCCCTGGTCCGATGGCGAGCGAGAATTTCGAAATGAATCCCAGAATGGTCGATCCTGGCAGGCAATGAAAGAAGCAGAGGCCAATGACTCGGAATTGGCTGCGCGAAACCATTTGTTCAGCTATCGCGTACTCGAAGAATTTTACGATTTTGAGAATGATCCCAACGCGCTGAACAACTTGATTGAGGATCCCAACTACGCCGATGAAATCCAGGCTCTGAGAAACGCGCTCGATGAATGGATGGTGGAAACAAACGACCCGGCGCTCGAAGCATTTCGCGGTCGCACATCGCGGCAGGCACTCGATGATCTAATGGACCACCTGTCGGATACAATAGGAAAACGCGCGAACGAGTAAGTGACGTTACGCATAGGCACAATATAATGCGATAATGCGCCTGTCATTCTGAGCGAAGTCGAAGGAGCGGGGTACAACTGGCCGGTGAACGAGCCTGAAAAGCGGCTCGTTGTACACCATCCTCAAGCCAGTTCATCTCCTACTAACGCTGGTGGAACAGATGCTTCGGCTCCGTTCCACTCCGCTCAGCCTGACAAAACGCCTGACATGCGTAACATCAGTGAGTAAGAAGTCGAACTTACATTTTCTGGAGACATTAAAATGCAGGGAAAACCCGACGCCAACACACACCCAACAGAGCGAGAAAGCCGCTCGTTGACAAGCATTTTCCTTGAACAATTCACGGCATTCAAGCGGCTTGACCTGAAGTTAGGTCCGGGAATCAACGTGTTCATAGGTGCCAATGGCACAGGCAAGACCCACCTCTTGAAGGTTGCTTACGCAGCCTGTGACATCACCAAGACAGGATTGGACTTCGCCGAAAAGCTCACGCGGGTCTTTCTTCCCTCGGGGCGTGTGCTTGGACGGCTGGCTAAGCGTCAAGAGGAGAGGGTGATGGGGCACATCGAAGTCTTTCGGGGAGATAAGAAACTTCGCGCTTTCTTTTTTAGCGACTCTGAGAATCCTGCATCCAGCGTAACCACTGGCAATGACACATGGTCGGAAGATACCATTGAAAGTGTCTTCATTCCCGTCAAAGAAATGCTTTCGCATGGTCCTGGCTTCCGTTCGCTCTACGCACAACGCGAGGTTCACTTTGAGGAAATCTACGCCGACATTCTCGACCGGGCCTATCGGCCGCCCTTGCGCGGGCCATTGGATAGTGCCCGAAGGCGCATTTTGCGAGACCTACAAAAGGCGGTCGAGGGCGAAATAACGGTCAAAAACGAGGAATTTTTTCTTCAAACCGGACACAGTGACCTGGAGTTTACCCTACTCGCGGAGGGCATGCGAAAGCTGGGGCTCCTTTGGCTCCTCGTCCAAAACGGAACGCTACTGAACGGTTCCGTGCTCTTCTGGGACGAACCGGAAACAAACCTCAATCCAAAGCTCTGCGAGGTACTCATTGACATTTTGTTGCAACTTCAACGATTGGGCGTTCAAATTTTGATCGCCACACACGACTTCGCAATCCTGAAGGAATTGGAATTGCAAATGACAGTGGGCGACCAGGTCCGCTTCCATGCCCTGTACCGCGACGTGTCGGATGGCGAGTTGAGATGCGAGTCAGCCAGCCTCCCGTTTCAACTCCAACACAGCCCGATTGACGAAGCCTTTTCGTCGCTCTATGACCGCGAGATTGAACGCTCGCTGGGAGGGAACGAATGAGCGTCTTCAAAGAAGGCGAGCTTCTGTTCTCTTTCGGTAGCGATTGGCATGCAGAGCAGTTTGACCAACCCGGCGCATCTTGGCCAAAGGGCGTATCCCCGGTTGACTTCATCGCCGAAGGACAAACCGAGCTTGTGTTGGTGGAAGTCAAGGATCCGTCGGCATCGGGGGCACGCGCCCAAAACCGGCAGGACTTCGTCAAAAAAATGAAAACAGAAGAGCTAACGCACGAAGAGCTTGTACCCAAAGCACGTAGCTCCTATAGCTTTCTTCACCTGATGGCACGCGATCACAAACCCATGAGGTACGTAGTCGTCATCGGCACCGAAAATCTGTCTATTCAGCCAGCATTACTGATGAACCTGACTGCTCGCCTGCAAGCGCGTCTGGCGAATGAGACAGGCACGGTGTGGAAACGTCCGTACATCCCCAAGTGCATAGTCGTATCGGTTGCAGATTTGGGCAAAGCTCTTTCAGGGTGCTCGGCCAGCCGGATTGCGCCGTTTAAGGCGTAACTCTGTATCCCGTGCTATCATAAAGGCTACGGGCCAAAATGGAGAGGAGGATTTTAGTCATGCAAAATGATAAACTCGCGGAAACTGTTGCGGAGCAAGGCTTGAAATACGGTGACATGCTCCGGGATCTGGGCACTTATTTTTTGCGAAATCCGAAACGGTTCAGATTTGCACTAAACCGCATGTCCCACAGACTCGATACCCGTGAATTTGAGCAGTTACAAAAATTGAGTCGGGATCGAAAGATCGAAAATTCCGGAACATTTGAAGATCGGTTTGAGGAAATTTTCTGGGCAAAAGATCCCGCGGAAAAACGCGAACTCGTGCGGCGAATGCTGCGGCACATGTAGGTTTTATTAAAGGAGATGAAATGGCACAGTTGCCAAATATCTTGATAATCCTGGGCGATGATCACGGTTATGGTGATATTTCAGCGCATCAGGGACCGCATATTCAAACGCCGCATATCGACCGCATTGCTGAAAACGGCATGCGCTTGACACAGTTCTACGCAAATTCATCCGTGTGCTCCCCCAGTCGCGCTGCACTGATGACAGGGCGGTATCCAGATCGGGTTGGCGTGCCTGGCGTGATTCGCACTTACCCCGAGAGTAATTGGGGATATTTCAGCCGTGATGCCATAACACTGCCATCAATGCTCAAACAAAAAGACTATCACACGTCAATTATTGGAAAATGGCACCTCGGTCTCGAGCCAGAGAACCATCCTTGTAAGCGCGGATTTGATCATTTCCACGGTTTTTTGGGCGACATGATGGACGATTATTACACGCATTTGCGGCACGACCAGAATTACATGCGGAAAGACCTCGAGGTAATTGATCCGCGTGGACACGCAACGGATCTGTTTACAGAATGGGCGATAGAAGTGATTCGAGGACACGCGCATTCGTCACAGCCGTTCTTTCTTTATCTGGCTTATAATGCGCCACACACACCCATTCAACCGCCAGAAGATTGGATTGAACGAGCGCGCCAGCGCGAGCCTGATGCCTCGCCCGAACGGGTGAAATACATCGCACTGGTCGAGCACATGGATGCGGGCATTGGTCGGGTCCTGGACGCGCTCGAGAACACCGGACAACTCTCCAATACACTCGTGATCTACACATCGGACAATGGCGGACAGTTAAACGTGGGCGCGACCAACGGTGATTTAAAAGGCGGAAAAGGACAGATGTATGAAGGCGGCATTCGGGTGCCCGCCTGTGCAATGTGGACAGATGGAATCGAAAAGGGCTATGTGTGTGACGATGTTGCGATGCTGATGGATCTGTTCCCCACAGCCTGCGAGACAGCAGGTGTCTCGGTCAACCACCAGATCGAGGGCCTGTCTATTTTGTCAACGCTGAAAGGAGAAAATCAGGATTTTTCTGATCGCGCGATGTACTGGGTCCGAAAAGATGGGGGTCACTCATTTCTTGGACTAAACCAGCACGCTGTTCGACGCGGCAATATCAAATTGTTGCACAACAGCCCTTTTGAACCACTGGAACTTTATGATCTGGGCAATGATCCTCAAGAGACATCGGATCGGGCAAAAACGCAGAAAGACACATTTCGAGAGATGGGTGAGTTGTTACAGACGGAAATGCAGCAAAATGGCAATGTGCCCTGGCAAGCATAATACTGGAGGTTGTGAGATGGCGATAAAAATGGTTTTGCAGCGGGCGTTGGAAGATGAATACATGCAGCAGATCAGCGATCTGGGTGTGGAAACAGTGGTGGCAAAGTCCGAAGAGGACATACTGTCTGCAATTGGTGATGCAGATGCGTATTTTGGAGGTATGACGCCGCAAATTTTGAAAGAAGGGAAAAAACTGCGGTGGGTGCAGGCGACGAGCGCCGGGCTGGATGGATATTACTTCCCAGAACTGCGGAAAAGCGATTTGATAGTGACCAATATCCGCGGGATATACAGCGACGTCATTGCCGATCATGTGTTTTCTATGGTAATGGCATTTGCACGCGGACTGCATCACTATATTCGCAACCAGTCCCAGGGCAAATGGAAAAAAGGCGCACCGGTCATCCATCTTGCGGGAACGACATTGGGGGTAGTTGGATTGGGAGGTATCGGATTAGCCGTTGCCGAGCGAGGCCCGGTCTTTGGCATGCGCGTGCTGGGAATGGATCCTGCACCAAAGGGAAAACCCGATTTTATCGCGCGTATTTATTCCCCCGATGAACTTTCAGATATGGTCGCGGAGTCCGATTTTGTAGTGATATGCGTACCACACACAGCCGAGACCGAAGGGTTGTTCGATGCGGATATGTTTCGGGCGATGAAGAATACGGGAATTCTAATCAACATCGGTCGCGGCAAGGTGGTCCAATTACACGCACTGGCCGAAGCATTGCAATCCGGGCAGATCGGTGGTGCGGGCCTCGATGTTTATGAAGAGGAGCCGCTACCCCAAGATCACGCCCTGTGGTCCATGGAAAATGTGATCTTGACGCCACATGTAGCGGGTATTTCGCCCGAGATTGACAAGCGCAGAAAGGCATTAATCGTAGAAAATGTGCGTCGTTTCTGCGCGGGAGAACCCCTGTTGAATGTGGTGGATAATCAAAAGGGGTATGTGGTGGATGCGACATCGATTTGGAAGACATGAAGAGAGGAATAAAAAATGGATACACAAACCATTGAATACCCTACTAAAATTCTCTGGGCATTAAAACAAGACCCTGACGAATTTGAAAAGGAAGCCCGTTTGTTGTTGGCATTGAAATATTACGAAACCGGCAAACTCAGCACTGGACTCGCCGCTCAACTCGCGGGCGTACCACGCACTACATTTATACTTCTTCTCGGTCAGTACGGTCTCTCACCATTTGGAGAAACTGCTGACGAACTTGAAGCAGATTTAGCTAATGCCAAAAAAGCCAGTCATCGCCAATAATACACCGCTCGTCGCGCTGTGGGAACTCAATAGCCTTTTCCTGTTGCGGGAACTCTACACAGAAGTGTGGATTCCGCAAGCGGTTGAAGAAGAGTTTCTTGTAACCGAATCCATAGCTCGCCGAGCGGCACTCAATAATGCGCCCTATATTAAAACTGTTCCTTTGAACCAACCTCAAAGAGCATTGGCTTATACTGGACTCCATCAAGGTGAAGCCTCTGTTTTAGCTCTTGCTGAAGAACACGATGCGCGTTTAGTCATTATTGACGAGCGAAAGGCGCGAGGGTATGCCCAACAGATCGGATTACCGCTTACCGGAACGATTGGCGTTTTGTTGTTGACGAAAAAAGAAAGATTGATTGATGCTATCAAGCCGCTTTTAACTACATTGCATGATAACGGTTTATATTTGAGTGCTTCGCTCATTGATAAAGCGTTACAACTTGCAGATGAAACATAAAAGGAGAGAAAAAATGGCAGATTTTAAAGCTGGTGTTATTGGTTGTGGGGGCCGAGGAAAAGCGCATGCACGCGGATGGACCGCGTCAGACGACGTGGCTATCGTAGCGTGTGCCGATCCTTTTGAGGCGCCGCGGTTGGCGTATATGGAAGAATTTGGTGTTGAAAATGGCTATGAAGACTACCGCGACATGCTGGAAAAAGAAGACCTGGATTTTGTAAGTGTGTGTACCTGGACAGGATTGCATCACGATATGATTGTAGATGCTGCGGGCAGTGGGATTCAGGCGATTCACGCCGAGAAGCCCATGGCACCGACCTGGGGAGAAGCAAAATCGCTGTATCAAGCATGCGTAGATAAAGACGTGGTCATTACATTTTGTCATCAGAGGCGGTTTGCCGGGCAATTTATAAAGGCAAAGGAGATTGCAAAATCTGGCGCCATTGGCGAAGTGCTGCGTTTTGAGGGCACTTGTCCCAACATGTTCGATTGGGGTACGCACTGGTTCGATATGTTTTTCTTTTACAATGACGATGAACCCGCCGAGCGGGTAATCGGACAAATTGACGCAGAAGGTGGGCGCGAGGTGTTTGGGACCCCCGTGGAAGGCAGCGGAATTTCGTGGATTCGGTACCAAAATGGGCGCGAGGGGTTGTTGGTAACAGGTGTAACCAGGATGCAGGGCATTGCGAATCGATTGATTGGGAGCGAAGGGATCATTGAGATTGGAGGCCGCGATGCTCCCCCGCTCCGCGTTGTATCGGGCACCCATCAGATAGATGTGGATCTCAGCGGCATGGTGAGTCAGCGCGATGCGACAACAGTTGCTGTGCTGGATCTCGTCGATGCCATAAAAAACGGGCGCGAACCCGAACTTTCGGGCCGCAAAGCACTGCAAGCAACAGAATTGATTTTTGCGACTTATGAGTCGAGTCGCCGTCGGGGCAAGGTCGAATTACCCCTAAATGTGGATGATTCCGCACTGTTGAGTATGCTGGAAGATGGTACGGTTAAACTATGAAACACGTAACAGTGTACCGAGAAACAGGGCGGTTTGCAGGTTGGCCCGCAAATTATGGCGTATGGTCTTGGGGTGACGAGATCGCACTGGGATTTACGCTGGGATATACAGATCTTCAGGGCGGTTTTCACGCGCGAGATAAAGAGCGTCCATTTGTGAACATGCAGGCGCGGAGCACGGATGGCGGCGAAACCTGGAAAGTAATACCCATGCCGTGCAAAACCCCGGGAAATCGCGGGTTATCAGCCGACGAACACATGAATGAGGGATTGCGCGTAGGGGAAGTTCTGGACGGAGAACACGCGCCGACAGATTGTCCGGGCAATGTAGATTTTTCCCATCCCGACTTCGCGTTGATGTGTGCCAGAACGGGCCTGGGTCCGGGGGTCTGTTCCTTCTGGTACTATTCACAGGACCGATGCCAGTCGTGGACAGGGCCTTTCTATCTCCCAATGTGGGGACAAACCGGGATTGCCGCGCGAACGGATTATCTGGTAGATAGCGCGGATCAATGCACGCTATTTCTAACGGCGAATAAGCGCAATGGGCGCGAAGGCCGCGTATTTGCTGCGCGCTCTTATGATGGCGGGCGCAAATTTGGATTTCTATCGTGGCTGAGTGAAGAGCCTGAGGGTTTTCAGATTATGCCCGCGAGTCTGCGTCTAAGTGATGGGGATATTCTGGTTGCTGTGCGCTGCACGGAGCACGGAGAATTTACAGCTTCGAAACACTGGATCGATACGTACTTGTCCGAAGATGACGGGCTGACCTGGACACATGTCGGTCGGCCTGTACCTGCTTCTGGCCAGGGGGGAAACCCACCGACACTGACGCTTTTGGAGGATGGGCGGATCGTTCTAACTTACGGTTATCGCGCAGCACCTTATGGTATCCGCGCCAGGATAAGTGATAAGACTGGAACCTTCTGGAGCGAGGAAATTGTACTGCGCGAAGATGGTGGCAATGCGGATATCGGGTATCCGCGCACTATTTTGAGATCCGATGGATCACTTGTAACGACTTATTATTACAACGATACGCCAGAAGGCGAACGCTATATCGGTGCGACCATCTGGAAACCTTGAACTTAGAAGTTGTCTTACTCTTCCCAGACGTTCACACCTTCACTGTCAAATGCTGGTAGCAGGACAAAGTGATCCTCTGTCTCAATCATGCGCTCACACAGCAAGCCATGATGGTGGGCAATTAGGTCGCGGTAATTGGGATCTTCCACCAGATTATTCATTTCTCCGGGATCGTTTTTCAGGTCAAAAAATTGCCAGGGTCTGCCGCCCATGTTATTGCCCTTCACGGTATATTTGTAATCCCGCGTGCGAAATCCCCGCCAGACTTCATCAAAAAATGGTGGTCTTTCTCGCAGTTCCGCAACAAATTCGAGCAAAACGCCCTCGCGATCAAGCGCATCTACATCTCCGTGAATGAGGGGCGTTAAGTTCGTCCCCTGCACCTTATTTTTGGGCACTAACCCCGCCAACCCAAGCAGTGTTGGAAATAAATCCTCGGTGCATGTCGGATCTTTGATCACCGTTCCCGCCCGTTCTCTTGCGCGAGAATCCCACACCATGAGCGGAATCCCCACAGATTCTTCGTAGGGCCACTGCTTGGCACGCAGGCCGTGTGCTCCCGCCAATTCGCCGTGATCAGATAAAAAGACCACGATTGTATCATCCAATAATCCCTCCCCTTTGAGAAAAGCCATCATCTTTCCGACATTGGCATCCAGATTCTCCACCATGGCATTGTAGCGCTTGCGATTGAGAATAAAAGTTTCGCGCTCCGCGGGGTCTGCCACATCAAAGTTTTCGGGTAATACAATATCTCTCGCTTCCCAGGCGGATTGCACATCTTCGGGAGCGACAAAGGGATCGTGAGGCGGTTCCACAGAAATGACCATACAAAAAGGACGGTCATCTGCGCGGTCTTTTATATAATCCATACCAATTTGAAACAAGCCATCGGTCTGATACCCTTCGATTTTTTTGGGTGTGGGATCGTCATCTTCAAAATAACAGGTGTCAAAGGGATCATTGCGCAGCTCAAACCCGTACCATTTTTGCCACCGCCCCTGCCGAGAACGCGGCACCCGCGTGCGGTTGACCTGCACAGCAGATCCCAACCGCCCGTGCCCCCCATCGAGATGCCATTTGCCCACATAAATGGTCTCATACCCCGCCTCATTAAACTCATCAGCCAGCGTGCGCTCTGCCGTAGATATAACGTATTCAATGCCCGGAACTTTGCGGACATGGGCATATTCCCCAGTCATAAGTGTAAATCGAAAAGGCACACAGATCGGATACGTGGAACACGCATTGTCAAATCGAACACCCTGTTTTGCAAAGGTGTCCAGATGCGGTGTGCGCGCATCCGGGTCACCGTGAACTCCAAGAGCCTGTCGGCGCAACTGATCGCTTAATAAAACGAGTATATTTGGCATAATGCACTCCATTTATAAATAAAGAATTTACCCCCACAACTCGATTGCCCGCCACATGTACCAGCTCCCCACTGACCGATAAGGTCTCCACCGCTCGCAATAGACCATCATTTTTTTTTCTGCTGGCAACTGGTCCAACCCATAAGTAAGCATAAATCCCTTGCGTACCCCTAAATCTTTTGTCGGGAGTACATCTGGCCTACCGAGCTGAAACATCAGAAGCATTTGAACGGTCCACTCCCCAATGCCACGCACTTGTGTGAGGTTTTCTACAATATCGGCGTCCGACATTTCGCGAAGGCGTGAGCTCGAGGGAATCAGCCCATCCATAGTTTTTTCCGCGAGATCATTTACCGCGGCCACTTTTGCCCGGGACATTCCCGCATTGCGAAGCATCTGATCATCCATCGCAAGTACTTGATCCGGGTTGATGTCTCTCCCCGAAAACAGGGCACGCACCCGTTTGTGAATGGTAGCGGCCGCTTTCCCTGAGAGTTGTTGATAGATAATCGACCGCAAAAGCGCATCAAAAGCGTTTAATCGTTTTGGGAACTCAATGGTTATTGGTCCTGCCTGATCGATTAATTGACCGAGTGTGCGATCCTTTTTGCTCAATACACACATCGCTTTTTGAGAATCATAACTCTGCACCTCAATCATCTCCTGCGAATAATTGTTGAGATAGCCTACCTGACGACACAGAACAATATAAACATATCTCCTTAAAAAAAGAAAGTCCTCCGTCAAACTGATACACTAATCAACAGTAGATTTCTCCAATGTGGATAACTCAATTTCCTGGACATTGTTCAAAAAAATAAGAACTCATTGATTTTTAAAGAGAAATAGTGTCTGTGCACAACCCTGTGCACAAGTTTTTGTATGTGGAAAAGAATCTGGATAACTTGTGGATTATTTGTGTGGAAATTCAATCCACATTCTCAATTGTGGAAAACCACACACTCTTTCCACACTTTTTCCACACAGAAATACACAATGTCAAATTGGCAGAAATTTTCTTATCTCTCTATTTTCTCGCGGGTTGTTCTTTTTTTCACTCATTTTCCACAGAATTCACAGTGTTATTATTATTATGGTATATCATGTACAAATTCTGATTTTATAAATAATACAAATACACAATGTGGGTAACCGACGCCCATAGAAAAAAATAAACCCCAGACTTCCATAGAAGTCTGAGGCATATATTTAATATCCGTCTGCTTATATCATTACTGGGCTTTTACTCCTTAACCTACAATATGATCTTGTAGTTCACTGACAAGATGTTCAAATTCTGGATCCGCTGATATTTTGCTCTCTATTCTCCGACACGCGTGAATAACTGTGCTGTGATCGCGGTTTCCAAATTGCAGACCAATCGTCTTGAGTGGAGCACCTGTAAGGGACTTGCTCAAATACATACTCACATGACGGGCTGTTGCCACATCCTGCTTTCGGGTTGTACCCACCAGTTTATCTAAAGGTATTTCAAAAAAGTGGGCTGCTGCTTTTTGAATGCCTTCAATAGTAATAGTCGGTTTGGTCTTTTGGGGCGGGCTTAATAGCGTCTTTCGCGCTGTTTCAATCGTGAGTGGATAGCGTTGTAATTTGGTAAAAGCAATTAGGCGTTTTAATGCACCTTCAAGTTCGCGTATATTCGTATTGATCTGTTCAGCTAAGAAACTGGCAATTTCGTGGGACAATGAAACGCCCATTTCTTCTGCTTTTTGCATTAAAATTGCCACACGAGTGGGAAGGTCTGGCGCTTCGATATTGGTAACCAAACCCCATTGAAATCGAGAAATCAACCGATCTTCAAACCCTTTGAGATGGGATGGCGGACGGTCAGAGCTGATGATGATCTGTTTATCTGCTTGAAATAGGGCATTAAATGTATGGATAAATTCTCTTTGGCAACCTTCGGTTTTCACATAATACTGGATGTCATCAACCAGCAACACATCCGCCTGGCGATAGGTTTGATAGAAATTAGAGGTCGTTCCGCGATTGATTCCTTCTAAATAATCTGTAAGAAACTGTTGTGCAGTAACATAAACTACCCGTTGGGCTGTCCCCATTTCGATACAGTATGCACCAATAGCCTGTAGCAGGTGGGTTTTTCCCAATCCAACGCCGCTATAAAGGACAAGGGGATTAAAAGCCGTTTGTCCAGGTAACTCTGCTGTGGCTTTTGCTGCCGAAAACGAGACCTCATTGCTGTCACCGACAACAAAATTGTCAAACCGGTAGCGTGGATTCAGAGGAAATACAGGTTGGACAGGTCCAGGATGAAGAGATGGCGCCGCAGATACGGAATCGAGAGGTGCTCCGTGCATAAATTCGGGACCCTGTGTCACGGGAGGTGCCATCTGTTGATGCGTATCACCAACCGTAAAACTTATCCGCGGATTCCATGTGAAGACTTCCTGGATGGTCGTTTTGATCAACCCGATGTAATTTTGCTCTAACCAATCGGCATAAATTCTCTCTGGCACCTTCAGAATAGCTTCTTCAGAGGTAAATTGTTGTGCCGTAATAGGAGCAAACCAGGTTTCAAAACTTTGATCCTGTATTTTTTCCTGGATGGCGTGGAGACACCGGTTCCATAAGTTAGAAGAGCGTTCATCCATAGTGCAAATATCCGTCTATGGCTGGCAAACACGCGCCAACTAAAGGACATATCAATAGGGTGCTTTAAGACTTGGAAACCGTTGTCTGAGAAATCCGAATATAAGGGAGGTTGATTTCGCGTCAGAAGGTGGGAGGCTCTCAATTGAGGGAAGGAAAATTGAAAGTATTCTGAAATTTTGAAATCGAAACAGTTCGGTTATTTTTAACAGCAGACTACGGTGGGGGAAGCCACTTCAAAAGTGGATTTTCAAAAGATTCTGAAAGCTAATCGAAAACTAAGCAATGAAATAAGCGGTGTCAAGTGCGTTTTGGTCAAAGAAGAATGTTAATAAACATTTGAAAAATAGTAAAATAATAGTAAAAAGTCAATATATAGTGTACAAAAAAAATGTACACTATATATAGTAGTGTAATTACAGAGATCTCTTATCAACGGGAAATCCCTTGACAAACGAGATATGCACATCTATATTCCAAACTCTTTGTCGATATAGATAATTGAAATTTTTGTAGATACGAGGTGGTTTGATGAAACGGACGTTTCAACCACATAATCGCAAGCGCAAAAATAAACATGGTTTTCGCGCGCGCATGAGTTCTCCTGGTGGTCGCCATGTGCTCAATCGACGGCGCCGAAAGGGTCGCAAGCAGCTATCGCATTGATATGTAGGTGTGTTATGGGAACACCCAACCTACGCATTCGACGCGAAATAGCGAAAATTCGACAGCACGGCCAAATCTTTCGTGGGCGTTGGGTTCATGTTCGGATTGGTACTTCCGAGATGGATCTAACGCTCATTTCAATTCGGAAAAAATTTGGAAACGCAGTTCGGCGCAATCGCATCCGCCGGCAAGTACGTGCAATATGTTCCGAACTAATACCTTTAGGCCATCCTCACTCTTTGATGATTATCTCCATAGGAGACCACGCTTACGGTGTCTCTTATGCCGAACTCCGTCTGGAACTACACCTCGCGTTTCAAAAGCTCGGTCTTATCGACTGTTGATCTCCTTTTTTGCAATTCCTTCCTTTCATCAACTATTCTCAATCAAATATGTAGAAGGACTTAATCTATGGATAAACGCACGGTAATTGCCTTTGCGTTAATCGGCCTGATTTTGATACTGATGCCGTATTACATGCAACTCCTGCAGGGTGACACTCCTCAGCCTTCTGCTCCTGTAGAAAAACCTGCCCCTCGCCAAACTGAACTACCGCAGATTACCGATACACCTCCCGAACGTCAACCCACACAACAACCAGAAATCCAGCAACCTCCTATCCAGGACGAAAAGCCAGTCTCTACATCGACCTTCCAGGCACGTGATATTGTCATAGATGCCGAACTCTATCGCGCTGTCATCTCCACGCGCGGTGGCGTAATTACCAGTTGGCAACTCAAGACCTACTTTGATGGCAATGGCAATTGGCTGGAATTGATGGCACCCAGCGGTGCTGGACTTGGAGCTACTATTGCAAGTGAGTCCCTCAATAGTCTCGAATTTATCCCCGACCGCGACCGCCTTGACATTTATGGTGATACGCAAGACTTGATCGTATTTCGCGCCCAATCTCCGCGTGGTCCAGTCGAGAAACGTTTCCGTTTTCAGGGCAACCGATATCGCATTCACATTTCCGTCATAGCTGAGGGGCTTGCTCGAGATGATAAATTGGCGATAACGTGGGATGGTGGTCTCGCTGATACAGAAGATAAGCGCGGTACTTCAGAGAGTTTTTACGAAGGTGCTTACGAACAAATCGTCACCTACATGGGAGGGGAAGTTGAAACATGGGATACAGACCGCCTTCAGGAAAAAGAGACGCCCCCGAGCGGTCAACTGACCTGGATTGGCGTAAGGAATAAATACTTTCTCGCCGCGGTTATCCCCAATGATGGTCGTTATGACCTCACCCTGTACGGTGATAATAAAATTGACCCACTTGGCTTTTCTTATCGCGATTTTGCTTTTGATATGTATGCTGAATCCGGACTTAATATTATCAATTACTCCGCATATGTTGGCCCAATTTCTTATGACATTTTGCGTGCTCAAAATCGCGACCTCGATGGACTTGAACGAGAACTGGACCTCGATGACTTTGTCGATTACGGTCCTTATTTTGTGCGTTCCATTCTCAAGCCAGTTACAATTTTAATTCTTAAAGCCTTCTTGGCCATGCACGCTCTGGTTCCAAATTACGGTGTGGTCATAATCCTTTTTTCTATTCTCGTCAAGGTCGTTGTTTTCCCACTCACGCACAAGAGTCTTGAATCCACTGCCAAGATGCAGACGCTCCAACCCAAAATTGCCGAACTCCGCGAGCGTTATGCTAAAGACCAGCAAAAAATGAACCAGGCGATGATGAAACTCTACCGGGACGAGAAGATCAACCCCATTGGTGGATGTTTGCCTATGGTTTTACAGATGCCCATACTGTTTTCTCTTTTCTCTCTGTTTCGCGGTACTATTGAACTCCGGCAAGCTGGATTCGCTCTCTGGATCACCGACCTTTCCCAACCAGATACCATCCCCATTGGTGGTTTTGACCTGCACCTCTTGCCTCTTTTAATGGGCGTGTCGATGTTTATTCAGCAAAAGATGATGATGAAAGATCCCAAACAGGCCATTCTTGTTTATCTCATGCCCGTCTTTCTCACCTATATTTTCTGGAGTATGTCCTCTGGCCTCGTCTTTTATTATACACTCTACAATGTGCTGACCCTCGCCCAACAGATCATCATGGAAAGAACCAAATCGATGTTGGGCACGTCCTGATCGGTTTATTTCTATGTCTGACAAAGATACCATCGCGGCAATCGCCACTGCTCCAGGCGAAGGGGCAATTGGCATCATCAGGCTCAGCGGACCAGATGCCATCTCAATTGCAGAACGTTTCTTCAAAGGCAAAACCCCCCTGAGCCACCTTCCATCTCGCCAACTTTCTTTTGGACATCTCTATATTCAGGGCCGGGATTTTGACAAAATCCTGGTCTCGGTCATGCGTGCTCCCAATTCCTTTACCGGCGAGGATACAGTTGAATTTAACTGTCATGGGGGACCTTTTCTCCTCAGACGGATTATGGAAGCAATTTTCCATGAAGGTGCTCGACCCGCTGGACCGGGAGAATTTACCAGACGAGCTTTTCTCAACGGTAAAATAGACCTCTCACAGGCCGAAGCAGTTTCTGATATGATCACCGCGAAATCTGATCTGAGCCTCCAATCTGCTTTTTTTCAACTGCGAGGAGGGCTTCATCGCCGTTTCGCAAAAATGGCAGAATCTATTCGTCAGGCTGCCATGCTTCTTGAAGCCGGTTTAGACTTTTCCGAGGATGTAGAGATAGATGTAGAGATGATTAAGCCACCGATCGCTCAGGCTTCAAGGCATATTGAAGATCTCATTCTTTCGTATGAACGCGGAAAAATTATTCGTGAAGGGGCTGTCATCACTCTCGCTGGTCAACCCAATGTGGGAAAATCCAGCCTTCTTAACCGACTTCTTGAAGAAGACCGCGCGATTGTTACAGATATTCCCGGTACAACTCGGGACACAATTGAAGAGCAGATAGACCTCAATGGAATCACTGTGACCCTGGTTGATACTGCTGGTATTCGCGACACTGACGACCCGGTGGAACGAGAGGGTACGCGTCGGTCCCAGCAATTCATAGACCGCGCAGCTATTGTTCTCTATATTGTAGATGGATCGCTTCCTCCATCTACCCTGGATCTGGACAACATCAGTCGTTATGGTCTCGCATTTCTTGTTCTCAATAAGAGCGACCTCGGTATCTACACGGGTTGGCAAAGCGTTCAGTCTCTCCATCCCCAACTTATTCTTTCAGCCAAAACAGGCGATGGCATCTCCACCCTGCGTGATCGCCTTCGCGAAACTCTCCTGGGAAAGAGCGATCTGCCTGACGAAATTGTCACCAAAGAACGGCATGTTCTCGCACTTCAACAGGCTTCAACGGGACTCTCCGAGGCTCTTCAAAGCCTTGAATTCGGCAATCCAGGGGAAATTATTGCCATGGATCTCCGCGTTGCACTCGACGCGCTTGCCGCGATCATTGGGGAGACTACTCCAGATGATGTTCTTGATCGAATCTTCAAAACCTTTTGTATTGGCAAATAATGTTGAACTGGTCTGAGGATGATGTACAATGAGCCGTCCCTCAGGCTCATTCATTGACCAGTTGTAAAACGTTCCACGTGAAACATGTGATAAGAATAGAGGCTGGGGCTGGAGACTGAGGACGGGTACGTTGGGCCGTGTACTCTCCTCTTACGCGTTACCTCTTACCGCCTTTTCTAAAGGTGTATCCAATGCAACCCGATGAGGCCATTGAGCTTGCGGAGAGATCCTTCAACCTTTCTTTTTCTCATGAACAGGTCGTCAGGCTCCAGCAATATGTCGATTTGCTTACCGATTGGTCGGCTCGCGTTCGATTGATCTCCCGTAACGACCGCAATTTTATATGGGAACGTCATATTCTCGATTGTCTCTCGCTGGTACCGCACCTTCCAATGGATGGACCTCTCCTCGATTTGGGTTCGGGTGCTGGTCTGCCGGGTATTGTGATCAAGATTATGAGGTCCGACCTCGAAGTTTATCTCCTCGAACCCGCCCGCATGAAAGCCCTTTTTCTCCAGGAAACGATTACTGTGCTCGGCCTTCAAAACACTTTCGCTATCAGAAGTCGCGCCGAGAACCTTATTGGAGATTCCTCATTATCGGGTAAATTTCTGATTGGTACAGCCCGCGCAGTTGCACGGCTTCCCCAACTCTGGAATTGGGTTGAACCGTTTCTCGCCCCCCGCGGTGTGCTTATTTCAATGAAAGGTCCGGGTTCTCTCAGTGAGTTTACAAACGGTGTTCCAGACCACATTTATGCCACTGAAACCACTTTGACCTTACCGTTTACACGACGGAAGCGTTCCTTTGTCTTTCTTAAAAGACGTTGAACTGGGATACGACCAGTTGTAAAACGTTCCACGTGAAACATTCAGAAATTAGCAAATAGAAGTATAGATTAATTTATTATTTATTATTGACAATCAAAACCTGAGAGAATATGCAAGAAGCCCGTTTCTCAACGCGAGAAACGGGCTTCTTTTCATTTTACGGATGTTAGGGTAGTTGCTTGAAGATCAACTTATGCCAGCAAAAGCTTTTGCTGTACTGAGCAATGCATGCCATTGTTGGACGGGGATCTGGGTGATAATTTTAATGAGTTCGGGAATATCCCGGTCTGTGGTTGAAGCACTCGCGTTCAGGGCTTCGCACCACTGCTTGTTCTTGAGTACCTTGCGAATATCGGGACTCTGGAGTGCTTTGACAATGCCTGCATCGAGTATTTTGGGGTTGACAATTATCTGGCTGATGACCGGGTCTGTCATCAGCTTTTCCATCTGAGAAAAAAGTTTGCGGCCTTCGGATGTTTTCTGAGCGCGTTCTTTATATACTAAAAAAAGAAGTCTTTGGGGATCGAGATCGAGTGCTTTTGCAAGATATGCACACACGTCGTCGGATGGTATGCGTTCGCCTTTTTCTATTTGATAGATATAAGTGCCCCACACCCCAATGGTTTCACCCAAAGCCTGCTGGCTAAATCGTCCAGTACGAGCTTGTTTTATTATTTCACCAAACCTCATACACCCCTCCCAAAAGGTCAGTCGCATTTAAAAAGTTCATAACATAATATGAATTGAAAAGAGCTGCGTGGCAAGCTAAATTCTTGAGAAATAGATGAGTTAAATGAAAACATTTCCTCTTGACAACACAAACTTGACAGTGTATATTTTGATTATTGCATTCTGTCACTCCCCACATAGAACGCAATACACACACACTTGTTTGTTTGTGTACAGGACGTAATGTCCTGAAAAATAAAGAGAAACGCGATTCAGTTAAATTATATTTTGCCTGAATTCAAGTCTCTCTTTATGGGTGGGGAGGATAAACCGATCTTGCTCTGATTCCCCTTTCTCCCCAGATCATCAGGCTTATCCTCCCCATTTCCCCTCTTTCTCCCCCTTTTTTTCCTGCATTCAAGTACGGATATTCTTTCGTGCTCCATCTGTCTTTTCAGGAATTCGCCCATGGTCTTTGATGCTGGCGAACTTGATCTCATTCGAGAAACCGTTCGCGACGCCATTGAGTCTTCGCAAGAAAATTTTGCTCAAATGGTCGCCAGGCAGTTTGTAGAAATTCGATCTGACCTCCAAAATGTGCAGGATGCGATTCGCAAAATAGGCACACGTCAGGCTCAGGTCGAGGCTGATATATCAGAAGTCGGTCACATCTGCGAACAGCTCAAGCGCAGGCTTTCGATCATACACGATAGTATGGGTACTGCTGATCGGCTGTTGCAAGAGCGTGAAGTTTCGCTCAGATTGGATCATCTCGAACGCGAGTTGGCAGAATTGCGAAGCCGTTTGCCCTCTGTTTGACATTCCGTCCCCAAACATCTAATCCTCTAAAAGTGTTTTCCGTGACTTTGGGATATCTCAATCTGAAACAACCGGATTTTCGAGTCGTCCCAGTCCATCAATTTCACATATTACACGGTCGCCGTGTTTGAGCCAGAGTTGTGGCTCACGCCCCATACCCACACCGTGTGGTGTGCCGGTAAAAATCAAATCTCCGGGGGCAAGTGTGAATACATGTGTGAGATAAGCAATGAGTTTGGGTACGTCGAAGATCAGTTGAGATGTATTGGACTCCTGTACTGTTTCGCCATTGAGGATACAGCGAATGCCCAGGTTGTGAGGATCGGGCACATCTTCTGTTGTGACCAGGTCAGGTCCTATTGGAGCAAATGTGTCAAAGGTCTTGCCCATCATCCATTGTGCACCTGGTTTTTCGAGCTGGTAATCACGAGCACTCACGTCGTGTCCGACCATGTAGCCCGCAACGTGGTTGAGGGCATCTTCTTCAGAGATATTGCGACCGCGTTTGCCAATAACGACAACAAGCTCGACTTCGTAGTCAACCTGGGAACTCGCGCTGGGAGCCACGATATTCTCATCAGGTCCGATGATGGATGATGCATATTTGGAAAAGACAATCGGTTCATCGGGAATGGGCATACTGCTCTCGGCGGCATGATCGGCGTAGTTGAGACCTATGCAAATGATTTTTTCTGGATTGTCGATGGGAGCATGAACAGTGACATCAGTTGCAGAAATGGCATGATCCCCTTTATCAATCACTGCCTGGGCTCTGGATATGGCGTTATCGCCTGCTTCGAGAAATTCTTTCATGGTGGAGGGAATCGAAGGATCGGCAGTGCTGAGGTCAATGATCGAATCGCCTGATCGGGCACCGAGCCGACGCTGTCCCTGGTGAGTAAATGTAACAAGTCGCATAGTGATGTTGTCCTTGGGTATGTGGAGGTTTGTGTTGTTCCGCGAACAATAAAGCGCGGAGGAGAACCACTGTCAAGGGAGATTTGGGGGGTATTATTTCCAAGCTTCGTTATTGTAGCAATCACCTGCAGACAGGTGGTTGTTTATTTCGCTGAGATGTGCAAACGGATTGTTGCCTATGATGAGCGTCTGGGCTTATATTTAGAAAGTTACATCTATATGATATAAAGGAGAAATGTCCATGAAACGATTTGTTTTTTTAGGGCTATGTCTTTCGGTAATGGCCTGTGGAGGTAGCGGAATGGAAGATTTAAAACAAGCCAATGAGAAGTTGAACAATGAGAATCGGTCGTTGAAAAGCTCTTTGAACAAGGCACAAAACCAGATTGAGCGAGCTGGCGAAATCGGAGGCCGAATGCTGTTTCTGGTACATCAGATTCGGAATGTGAAGGCGCGTATCGCGACGAATATGGGCGATATCGAATTGAAGTTCCATCCCGAAAAGGCACCTGTTCATTGTTTTGCCTTTATCACGCGCGCAGAAAGCGGATTTTATGACAATACCAAGTTTCATCGCGTAATTAACAATTTCATGATTCAGGGTGGCGATCCAAATTCAAAGGACGATGATCCATCTGAGTATGGAATGGGGGGACCACTCGTGCATATTCCTCATGAATTTAATGATATAAACCACGTACCGGGCATTCTTTCTATGGCACGCATTTCAGATGTGTCGGCTGGTGCCGGATCACAATTTTTTATTATGCATGGGACTTCGCCCAATTTGGACAATCAATATACTGCTTTTGGAGAAGTGACAAAGGGAATGGATGTGGTTGACAAAATTGCAATGGTCGAGACCGCACCGGGAGATCGACCAATCAAACCTGTGGTGATCAAGCGCATAGACGTGTTTCGGTAGGCAGACGTGAGGAAGAAAAGCAATCAAAGGGGGCTTGTCGAATTGAATGTGGAAAAGTGGATAATAGTATCCACAATTTAAGTAGTTGATTTTATTTAATAAAGAAATAAATTAACGCAGAGATTTAAAAGTTATCCACACACTTTTCCACATTATCTCTCGGATTTTCCGCCGCTGAAATGCAGGTATTTCAGGTTGTTTTTGGGCCAGTGAGGAAGGGATATTTCGCTTGCTACACCTACAGAATTGGCCTATATTTGGATTTGTTATAGCATTGGAAAATTCAAATAAAAACTTCACTATCCGTGGGGTTTAACAGTGATTGAAAAAGTTAAAGATGATGTCGCCGAGATTTTGGCACCTTCTACAGAATATCTCGTCGAAAAACGCTTTACTCCCGATTTGTTGACTATGATCGGGTTTGTTTTCAATATAGGTGCCGCCGTGCTCTTTGGCTTTGGATTGTATATGTGGGCCGGGTTGACGGTGCTTGTTGCGGGTATTTTTGATTTTCTCGACGGGCAGGTGGCGCGCAAAGGCAAGACAGAGTCCAAATTTGGCGCGCTTCTCGATTCCACAGTTGATCGATATTCCGAAATTTTCATCTGGTTTGGCATTGCGATTAGTTTTATACGGGCGGATGATCTCTGGACAAGCTCGGCGGTCTTTTTTGCTCTGGCAGGTTCTCTGATGGTGAGTTATGTGCGCGCGCGCATTGAGGGTCTTGGGGCAGAGTGCAAAGTTGGGTTTATGCAACGGCCCGAGCGCGTGATTGCCATTGGTGCTGGCGGGGTGATCGTACCTTTGATTGGGGATATTGGTTTGATCGTTGTGGTCTGGGCAATTGCTCTGTTGGGAAATTTTACTGCAATGGAGCGGGTAATTCATTTTCGAAAGCTGACAAAATCATAAGGCCTAATTGTCGAATACAGGATGACAAAACCCGGGGGTACCGCCGGGTTCTTTTTTTCCTTACAGAAAAATTGGGAACAAATGTCAGATTTTTTTATTTCATTTGAAGGCATTGATAAAAGTGGGACGAGCACCCTGGCCAGATTGCTGGTTGATTACCTGCGGAATAGCGGTCACGATGTTGTACCTACTTATGAGCCGGGCAGTACAGAACTTGGAGGAGAGATTCGGCATCTGGTACTCGACTGGAAACCACAAGGCGAGATTGATGCAACCGCCGAAATGTTTTTATTTGCAGCGGATCGCGCGCAGCATGTCAACGAAGTGATTCGGCCATCGCTGAATGCGGGCAAAGTGGTGATTTCAGATCGCTATGTCGATTCTACACTGGCTTATCAGGGCTATGGTCGCGGGTTGAATTTCAATGACCTCAGAATGATTCAAAATGTGGCCACGGGAGGTTTGATGCCAGCTATCACGATCTGGTTAGATGTCGATTTACAGACTGCGCGAAAACGCGGTTGGGGAACCGGGGGAGATCGCATTGAATCGGAAGATGAAGCATTTTTTCAGCGGGTTCGACAGGGTTTTAAAGAGACATACAAATCTGAACCCGACCGCATTTTTCGGGTTGATGGCTCTCGGCCCATAAGCGATGTGTTTGAAGACGTTAAGAAGGCGGTTGCCGATCTAATGCTGGGGACTAAATAAACGGACTAATCGTTGTGAACTTGCCATAATAACCTGTTATTCAGAAACTGGAGGCTCCCCATGTTTGGAGCGAAATTCCGAAGAAGATTCGCCATTTTTACAACTTTAATTGGTGTTTTGGGTGTTTATCTGGTGCTCGATTCCCGGTTGGTGACCGGCGAAGATGCTTATGAGCAATTGGGGCGCGGTTTTGATGAGATTAACGAAGCCTACCGCCTGCTCTTCAACCAGTATGTCAATGAGCTGAAACCAGAGGATTTGAGCAAGGCTGCCATTTCCGGCATGTTGTGGGATCTGGATCCTTATACTACCTTTTTTGATAGCAATGACCTCAAGCAACTTCAGATAGAAACACAGGGCAAATTTGGCGGGCTGGGTATTATGATCAGCAAGCGAGGGAAGGATGATGGCCCTCCGGTTGTGATGAATGTTATTGAAGGCACGCCTGCCGACACCTCAAAGCTCGTTGTGGGAGATCGCATCATCGCCATTGACGGGGATCCGACGTTTGACAAGGATCTGCGCAAAATTGTCAATACTTTGCGGGGTGATCCAGGTGCTGGCGTGACCATTAAAATTGAACGACCAGGAATGAAAGAACCATTTGATCAGCCAATTATTCGGGCGCGCATTGACATTTCAAGTGTACAAATTCCGGGCGAAGTCGATCCCGATATCGGTTATATTTCCATGTCCTATCTCAGCTCTTCTCGATTTACTGAACGCACAGGAGGGGAGTTGCAACAGGCATTGATCAACTCGCTCAATAATGGTGCCACGGGGATTATTTTGGATCTGCGCGGCAATCCGGGCGGTTTGCTCAACGCAGCGGTCGATGTGGTCGATAAGTTTTTGCCATCCAATCGTCTGGTCGTGTCAACCAGAGGGCGTCTTTCGGATCAGAGCCGCAGTCACAAAACGCGACACGACACCATATTGCCCGCCGATATTCCGCTCGTGATCCTGGTTGACGAGCGCAGTGCCAGTGCATCAGAAATTGTCGCAGGAGCAATTCAGGATTGGGATCGGGGGTTGATTGTGGGCGCGCAAACATTTGGGAAAGGATCTGTACAAACCGTGCGCCAATTGGGTCGTCTGGGCGATAAAGCACTGAAGCTGACAACAGCAGCCTATTATACGCCGAGCGGACGCAGCATTCACAATGCAGAGAAACGCCGATATCGCGGCGGTCCCATTGAGATTACAGTGGGAAATTCAACACAGGTCTCGGCCTATGAACTCTTTGGCATTATTGGTCAGGCTGAACGGCGAGACGATGTTATTATAGAACTCGAGGAAAGATTTGGTCTGGAAAACCATCTGGCTGAAGAAGTACTTGGAATGCGGTTGGAAGGGTTGTTGGGTTTGGCTTCCAGCGAGCATAATGGGCCTGAAGATATCGATCCTGAAAAGGTGTTTACAACGCGCGTGAACAAGCGCAAAGTTTATGGCGGCGGTGGGATTAAGCCCGATGTGGTCGTTCAACAAGAGCGCAGGCCGCGGCTGGTGATGTCGTTATTGCGCGAGGGATTGATTTTTGATTTTGCGGTTGATTTTGCAACGAGTCAATCATTCCCCAATCGGTTTGAAGACTATACATTGCCCGAAGATATTGTCGATCAATTCTGGACTTTTATGGCAGATTCAGCTAATGCCGAGGGTTTTGACTATAAAACGGATACGGAAATTCAAGTGCAAGAGGTCGAAAAATCACTAAAAGAAAAGGATGTATTGTCCGACGACACGATAACCGCACTCAATCAATTGTCACAGGTTGCAGAGCGCGAGCGAGAAGTCGATTATAACAAGGCCGAGCCGTATATCCGTCTGGAGATTGAACGGGCGTTGGCCAATCGCGTGTGGGGTACCAACGGCAAAATTTTAGCGACGCTGAAGGGTGATAAGCAGTTTCAGGAAGCTGTCCGTCTGTTAAAGGATCGGGCTGTTTACGATAAAAAATTGGCGTTGGTGGAAGAGTAAATATATGATGTCATTGCCCAATATTATTTTTATTCTCTGTGATGATATCGGCTATGGCGATCTGGGTTGTTATGGGCAAAAAGTTATTCCCACACCCCGATTGGACCAGCTTGCGTCGGAATCCATGCGGTTCACGCAGTGTTATACCGGGTCTTCTATCTGTGCGCCATCTCGCTCGGTTTTGATGACGGGTTTGCACAGTGGGCACACGAGGGTGCGCGACAATATGGGCATTGTGGGTGGTGTGGGAGAGCAGAAACGGGTGCCGCTTGAGCCGGAGGATTTTACGGTTGCCGAGATGCTCAAGGAGGCGGGCTATACCACTGGCATAACCGGTAAATGGGGATTGGGTGAACCCGATTCGACGGGTATTCCCACGCGCAAGGGATTTGATGAATGGTTTGGCTATCTCAACCAGCGCAACGCGCATTCGTACTATCCGCCTTATTTGTGGCACAATGAGGAGAAGGTTATTCTCAGTGGAAATCTGGACGGCCAGGAGAACGACTATTCTCACGATATGATTTTTGACTTTGCCTGTGACTTTATTCGCAACAATAGTGATGGGCCGTTTTTTTTGTACTTACCGTGGACATTGCCGCACGGGAGATATGAAATTCCCGATGCGAGTGCCTGGGACGATAAACCCTGGACGGATGATGAGAAAGTTTATGCGGCGATGATTACAAAAATTGATACACAGGTTGGACAGATTGCGGATTTGTTGCGCGAACTGGGGATAAAGGATAATACGCTTTTGTTTTTTGGTTCTGACCATGGCGCCGCACGCCGGTGGGAACCGTTTGGCAGTTGTGGTGCTTTGCGCGGGCAAAAAGGTACGATGTATGAAGGTGGTTTGCGCACGCCGATGATTGTGCATTGGCCGGCTCGCATTCCTGCAGGTACTGTGAGCGATCAGGTGTGGTATTATGCCGATTTTATGCCTACGGTTGCAGACGCGACCGGCATGGATGCGCCAGATAATATGGATGGCGTGAGCATATTGCCGACGCTTTTGGGTGAATCACAGGATCTTGGTGAACGCTTTTTGTACTGGGAGCGCTTTGGCGGGGGCTTCAAACAGGCTGTGCGCTGGAAAAATTGGAAGGCCGTGCGAAATCCGTCGCCGCGGTTGCTCGACGAACCGCTTGAATTATATGATTTGGACAGGGATATTGGCGAGGAAAACGATGTCGCCGAGGATTATCCGGATGTGATCGCCGAAATTGAGAGCTTTATGAAAGATGCGCGCACGGACTCCCCTAATTGGCCGATTGGCGTCAAGGGGTCTCATGGGTGATTTATATATATCCCAATCTTTTGAAATCGCATAATTATTCCACCGCAGAGGAGGTTATGACATGGCTGCTATGGTGAATCCACCAGAGGAAAATACTGCTTCTCGGTTGGTTTATCATTCGTGGAGAACTCGATTTGCGGAGAGAGAAGACCCGGAGGCTTATAGCATCTCCAGCGAAGAACCGGATCTCGTTCTAGAAACAGAAGATAAACCAATCCATATATCCAGGGTTAATTTGCCACTACCTGGCGGACATTATTTTATTACTTTTGAAGAATTTGTAGATGGATCTTGGGCGGTGTTTTTTGAGGATTTCCCAAGCATTATCGCCGGTAGCAATAACAGTTGGGAAGACGCATTAGATGATTTAGCCACGATTGTTCGCGATGACCTTCAAGACATTGAAGAATACAAAGACAACGTTTCTCCGTATCAGAAAAAGTGCCATATATTTTTAAAAAAGGCGTTCAATTTATGAACTTAAAAGAACACCGAAGGAAGGTACTTACAAAACTCGGATTTGTTAAAAGTGAAGGGGGAAAGCATGAAATACGGAAACTCACATCCTCATCAACAGGACAGTTAGTTTTAAAAACGACTGTAAGCCGTGGTAATGACCATATCGGACATGGACTCTTGAAAAAATTTTGTGATCAATTACACGTCACAAAAAGCCAATATCAGGAAATTGCGTTATGTAACATGTCTAAAACGGACTATTACAGTCATCTGCTTGACGAAGATATTATTGCGACACCGTAGCGTACACAAATTTTATCAAGTCTTTTCTTGGCACATCACGTAAGATTATATTCTACAATAAAAAAATTACGTTTGGGAACAACCGTGCATACATTGAGGGAATTTTTGAAAGCCATCCCTGATGAGGCTGGGCTGCATACCCTCACTATCGCGTTTTCAGTTTATCCGTCAATTTAACGATAATTACCTGTTTTTGTAGATAGTTACGGATTTAAAGGAGCGATTTCATGGATGATTTATACAGGTGCGAAGTATGTTAAATATCTTTAATAGAAATACAAAACGCTATCCACTATGGTCAAAGAACACGCGAGTTTTCATAGATACCAGTAGCCTTATGATGGAGGATGCCTCAGCAACTTTCATGTGGAGTTACCTCGTACCGACCCTTCGCAATAATGGCGTGCGTTTCGTCATCGTGCCGAAGTCAGTGATTGAAGAACTTGACCGGCTGGCAGATCATAGGGGCAATACCACTGCCCGCCAAGCACAAGTTGCAAGGAAGTTGGTGAAAGGGCTGGTAGATGAGGATAGTGCCGAAATATTTGGCGAAGACGACGACGGGAGCTTTGCTGATAACCTGTTCCAAACTATCTTCACTCGCTTCCGACTCAAGTACCGGTTAATCCTCATCACTCAGGACCGGAGTCTCGCAAAAGAAATTCTCTCCCTGAATAACAGCGATGCTGTGGATAAGATTCAGGGCATTGACGCATTCCGAGTAGGGGGTCGCGGCGACCCTATGCGTTGGACGCTTGACCCCATCTATCCGAACGGAGTCAAGTATCATCAGTCCGACTCCGCTGATGGGTTTTTGTCGGTGACTCCAGGTTTTTCGGGTGCAAGAGAGACCCGTGGGAGACAAAAAAGCCCTCCGCAGAGCAAGGTGAGGAAGTCCTCTATAATCCCTTTTGAGATCCGGAAACGTGCAATACAGCTCGACGAGACTTCTGTTAAAATCAGATGGATTCCAAAGGAAGGTGATAGCGTGAGGGACGCGAAGGGTGTCCATCTACGTCTTGGTCTCGAACTCGGACGCGGAGGCGAGGGTATCACCTATGAAACCGATAACAACCTCGTATGCAAGGTCTATCATCGTGATCGCCTTAAACGGTTTACCATTGACAAGATCAAGCTGATGACCTCGCGAGAAGTCCGCCATCCCGCGATTTGCTGGCCTGTTTCTTTGGCCTACAATTCCCATGATGAGATCATCGGCTATTTGATGCCCAAAGCTCAAGGCAAGGAACTCCAGCGATCGGTCTTTATTAAACCACTATTGCAGAAGACGTTCCCCAACTGGACACGCTTACACTTAGTGCAACTCACTTCTACGATTCTCGACGCTATTGCTTACCTGCACTCATTAAACGTGCGGATGGGCGACATCAACGCGAGAAATATTCTCGTGAAGAACGAATCGTCTGTATTCTTCGTGGATTGCGACAGCTACCAGGTAGAAGGCTTCCCATGTCCAGTAGGTGTGGCCACTTTCCTTGCTCCCGAGTTATACGGGAAGGCCTTGCGCTCCACATTGCGAACAGCGGAGGCCGAATACTTCGCGGTCGCTACGCTCGTGTTCATGCTCTTGCACCCAGGTAAGCCACCCTATGCACACCAGGGCGGCGCAGATCCGGCGAAAAATGTCCGAACGCAGCATTTCCCTTACCCACGAGATGACCAAGGCGCACAAGGGGTACCAGCTGGTCCTTGGCGCTTCATGTTCAGCCATTTGCCCTATTGCATGAAGAAAGCATTTCATCAGGTTTTCTCCGATAAAGATCGCCTGACTGTCGCTGATTGGCAGGAACTCATGCATCTGTACGAAAATTATCTTGTTAAGAAATATGTTTCCGACGATCCGTTTCCAAAAGGGTTTAAGCAACTCACCCAGGAGCAAGTTGAGAAGCGGGGAGGCACATGGCGTATTTGTAGTACCTGTGGCAAAGGCTTCGGTCCTTTCAAGGACGAACATACAATGTGCGGGGACTGCTTTCGCAGTATTTTGCGTTCTTGTGTTCGCTGTGGTAAAGACTTCCCCGCATTCAAGGACGAACATACAATGTGCGGGGACTGTTTCCATAAACAACGCCCTAATAGAAGAAGCCCTGCATATAAGGTGAACACTAACTCATCTGGCCAACGACCCTACACTTCGACATCACAACAGTCAAGCCTTGTTGAACAAATAAACAAACTCTATGCTTTGTTAAAAAAATAAATTATTAGAGTCTCTTTTTTAGGGGGAATTTATGGCTAACGAACTTGTCTTGGATACAGAAGACTTAATTGAGAATCCCACGCCACGGGTTCCAATCACACTCTGCCTTGACACGAGTTACTCAATGAGCGGCGAACCGATCAGAGAGCTTATGGAGGGTGTGGCACTCTTCTATGAATCCGTTTTCGACGACGAGATTGCACGCTATTCTGCAGAAATCAGCATTGTGACCTTTGGTAATCAGGGCGTTCAGAGGTATGCTGACTTTGGTCCCGTAGAAAGGATACCAAGAACTCCTCTTGTCGCGGACGGTAACACGCCGATGGGGGAAGCTGTCTGTGATGCGCTCGCTATTCTCGAAAAACGCAAACGGGAGTATCAAAATACAGGCGTTGACTATTATCAACCCTGGTTGGTACTCATGACGGATGGTATGCCCACCGACGACATCAATGAGGCTATCAAACGTGTCGTTAGCATGGTGAATCAAAAGAAGCTGTCAGTGTTCCCTATTGGAATTGGTCATGACGCAGACATGGATATCCTGAGTCAATTTAGTCCGGCACGACCACCATTGCGTCTCCAAGGACTCAAGTTCAGGGAGTTCTTTGAGTGGTTAAGTGCCAGTGTGCAACGAGTTTCGGCCAGTACTCCCGGCGAGGAAGTTCCTCTTGATTTAGATGGTATCAAGGGTTGGGGTACCTTGTAGCGATGGGGAGCGATTGGTCAAATATGTCACTATGTCGCTGGATGGGCACTGCGGTGTCAACGGCGGGGCGAGGACATGTTACAAAAGGTCTGCCTTGTCAGGATGTCTCTGGCGTGTCACTGGAAGATGATGTCGCGGTCATCGTCGTGTCCGATGGGGCTGGGTCGGCGAGGCATTCCGAGCAGGGTGCTACAGGTGCCGTTGAGGTTGTAACTCAAGTTCTTCGAGAGACTGCGCCTTGGAGCGATCCTGAGGACGTTAAAGAGCGGGTCCTTGTAGCCTGCCGATCAGAGATGATTAAGCGAGCAAAGGCGTTGAAATGTTCTGTCGCCGAACTCGCTGCAACCCTGGCCTTCGTTGCTGTCGCTGGGGATATTTTTATCGCGGGTAGTCTCGGAGATGGGATTGTAGCGGCATTTCGAGGCAGTAGATCAGAAGTCTTGATCGAACCGGTACGCGGCGAGTTTGCGAACGAGACGGTGTTTCTCACTTCAAGTCGGGCGAAGGAACACCTTCGTATCGCAAAGAAACCACAGGATGACTACAGCGGTTTCGCAATCATGTCAGACGGTGCTGCCGAAAGTCTCTACCAGCGACGTGAAGGCTCGCTGGCCCCCGCGCTTAGCAAGATTCTCCTATGGCTTGACGAACAGACGTCTAAAGATGTCCGAGAAGCTATTCAAGAGTCAGCCATGCCCTTGCTTATCAATCGCACCTTAGACGATTGTTCTCTTGCAGTATTGCGACGCGTACGCGTTGATATGGACGCGTTGGGTAAAAAATCTGCGGCCTTTCAGATGGAACTTCTTGGAAGTAAGAACATTCGCGGACTTCGGAGTCGTCTTGCGATTTTGGAAGGCTATAGGCAAGGCTTACAAGTTCAGGCGGTGTCTGAGGTTGTAGGGCTTTCTGAGAGGACGGTTAGAAGGCACATACGGGCCATAAAAATGCTTCTTTCGTAAATCGTAAAAGGCGGTAGATCACGAGCTACTTCTACACCGTAGCACACACGGAACCTAAATGACAAGGAAAACATGTATTTCTACATCTACAAAAGCCATAATAGTCATTACTGGTATTGGGAGCTTAGGCGCGAGAAGGATGATTTCGTGTTCGTTAAATCTTCCGATTGTCTGAGCAAAATGGCTTGCGAACAAGAAGTTCTTACATTAAAAGACGTTACCCGCGATACAGAGATACGTTACAGTAATGATGAGGATGAAGAATAGCTCAATATAATCAGAAGAAAAACTATAACTATAAGGGTAAAAAACGGGAGGCGAATTTTACATCCGTTTGCCTTGAAATGTGAATGTAACATTTAAGGACCTCTTCCACAGGGAAACAGGAGAGTGTACTATTGTCCAGATAAATTGACATTGCTGCATATATAGGATAATTTGTTTATTAACATGACCCATCGAACCGTCGCCCGTGTAGGGAATTAACGTGTGTTCGATTGTTTTTACCCCCAGTCAGATGCGTCCCTGTTTTTTGGAATTATATACGAAAGTGACCAAGCCATTTGAACTCGGAAGTTTGGAAGGTCTGTGGTCACTAATGAAATAAGAGCCGTGCTTATCGCAAGCACGGCTCTTTTCAGTTTGCAATATGATATAGATGCCTTTAAAGACGTGGAAGTGATTGTAGCAGTTCTATCATTTTATCCCAAAACTGTGCTCCCATTTCTGCCCATTCTTTCAATTTATCAATCGTTATATCTGTTTTCTCTTGTAGCCATTGCCCAAATTCATCATAATCCGCGTCTATTATTTTTTCTATCAATTTCGATAACACTTCGTCGCGCAACTCCTTAGCTATATCTCGTAATATACTACCCTGTTCTGTTGTTGGCGGTTCGACATGTAGAGAAGCGGCCCAAGATGCGTTTCCCGTTTTAAAAGTTGCTGTTAAATCTACTACATTTCCCATTTACATCTCCTTTATATTAGAGCTTTTTGTTGTTTCTCTTTCCGTAAATTATTGTAATAAGTGACTAACTACTGCACCTGCAATACCGCCACATGCTGTCAGAACAATAAAACAGAGACCAACAATCCATCTCACGCCCAAGACCATTCCTTTGTGTTCAGAATGGCTTTTTTCGATTGACGCCAGACGTTCATCTATCCTGTTTAACTGTCCAGAAATCGGTCTTATCAGCGTTTCTACTTCTGTCAGCCTATTGCCATGTTTGCCTTGTTCATCCCGTAATTTTCCGATTTCGTCTTTGATTTCTTCCAGCGTTGCCATGCCAATCCCTTTTTTGGTGCGTTTTTGAATGCTTGAATAGCGCTGTAAATATAGTCAAAGATTATCCGAAACCCACCCGAAAAACAAGCGTTTTTTACTCAGAAATCACGCAGATAATACGCAAGACAGGCATATTACTGGAGTAAAAAAGTTGTTGAATTTTCTTATGATGCTGTTGGAGTGACATCCCTGCTGCGATCTATGGATCTATGGAGCGTTAATTACTCTGCTGTGCTGTCTCATTATCTTCCGGCTCTTCTTTATATTCTTGTTCCAGGTCTTCGTCGTACTCCTGACTTTCTATAAAGTCAATTGCTTCAGGATCCAGGACTTTGATTCCCGGAATCGGTTCAAAATCCTTGGCATTAAAGGTATATATCTTCTTTATACCATTAGAAAGCATGGTAGCAGCAAGATGCAAATCGTGAATATCTTGCCCGATAACAGGGTATTGCCCGAGGATTGACAACAGTATAGGCCAAGTTGTCGGTGTTGGATAGATCTTGTATATATGTTCGCACTCAAGATACTTCCTGATCTCATCTACAGCTTCATTTGGAGACATGGGATTACTCGCACATCGAGTGTGTCCATCATTTTTTCCTTTGAAATTGATTACAGGAGGCATCGTTTATCTATCAAAATTACTATACCCAACCATAAAAGTCAACCAACCGCTTTCATTTTATCTGCGAGATGATGGGTTTAGATGTCAGATCAAAATACCAGCAATACAGGCGGTCATCATCATCGCAAGTGTGCCGCCGATCATGGCGCGTATGCCGAGGATGGCCAATTCTGCACGGCGTTCTGGGGCAATGCCGCCGATGCCGCCGATTTGAATGCCCACGCTGCCAAAGTTGGCAAAGCCGCACAATGCGTAAGTCAGGATCAAGGTGCTCCGTTCGCTCAAGACCACGCCCGAATCGGGCTGGGACCATTCCATCATTTGTGCATAGGCGATAAATTCGTTGAGCACCATCTTTTTTCCCAATAATTCACCGGCATAAAAGCAATCGGACCAGGGGATGCCCAGCAGATAGGCAAATGGTGCAAAGACATAACCGAAAAGTGCGGCGAGGGACCAGTGCCAGTTATATCCAAAGAGCGCGCCAGTCCATTCACCAACCAGACCCAGAGCTGCATCGACCAACGCGACAAGGCCCAGGAAAGCGATGAGCATTGCAACTACGTTGAGGGTTAGTTTCAGGCCGTCTAAAGCCCCTTTGGTTGCTGCATCCACGACATTGGCGTGTTTTTCATCCACACTTAATTCAACGTGTCCCAGGGTCACGGATTGCTCGGTTTCGGGAATCATCAGTTTGGAAATTAACAGTGCTGCAGGTGCGGAGATGACCGATGCGGCTACGAGATGCCCCGCGTCAATGCCCATACCCACATAGGCGACCAGGACGCCGCCGGCGATTGTTGCAAAGCCACCGACCATCAATGCCATGAGTTCGGATTTTGTCATGCTGCTTATGTAAGGACGCACCATCAGCGGTGCTTCGGTTTGCCCGACAAAAATATTGGCCGCGGCTGCGAGTGTTTCCGATCCCGACGTGCCCAATGTGCGCTGCATGACCCATGCAAATGCTTCGACGATTTTTTGGATGATGCCGAGGTAATAGAGAATAGACATCAATGAGGAAAAGAAGATGATGGTGGGCAATACTTTGAAGGCAAAGAAATGGTGGAGATATTCTTCTCCAAATACCAGACTTGTGCCCGCATCGACAAAGCCCAATGTGGCGGTAAAAAAATCTCCGATGGTTTGAAATATGGCCGCACCGATTGATGTTTTTAAAATGAATACCGCGAGGACAAGTTGCAACAACAGCCCGCCCCATACCACGCGAAGGTTCACCTGCTTTTTGTGCTCACTCATAGCCCAGGCCAAGCCTATCATGACCACCAGACCCAGCAAGCTGATTACGCGCTCCATAACCCCTCCTTTAACGGTTGCCGATGTGTATAAATGCTCTTAAATTGGTTTGTTGTCTTTAATATAAGACGTTGAAAAGGTTCACAAGGCTTTTTTTTATCGAGATAATGAGATATGAAAGTACGATACTTTTCCGATACGGATACGGCACTGGTTGAGTTTGTAAATAAAAAAATTTTTGAGACCAGAGAAATCAATGAAAACATTTATGTGGATCTCGACAAAGAGGGCAATCTCGTAAGTATGACAATTGAGCACGCCAAGGCCAATGCAGGACTCCGGGAATTTTCGTATCAGGAAGTGACCGTATAACGGTTTTTTTACAACTTTTTATGAAAGGTTATTACAATGGGTATTGAAGTTATCCGGGACGAGATGGCCGATCTGGTCGATCCCGCGGCAGAACCCGAATTGGTTGCAGATGGATTTCAGTTCACCGAAGGCCCGGTCTGGGACCCCGCACAAGTGTGTTTGTTTTTTTCGGATATTCCCACAAATACCATTTTTAAGTGGTCGCCCGAAGGGGGAGTGGTCGCATATCGCCAACCGAGTTATCATTCAAATGGATTGACATTGGATGGACAGGGGCGGCTCCTTTCGTGCGAACACTCTGGCCGGCGGGTGAGCATTGAGGCAGATGGCGAATTGAGGACGGTGGTGGATTCTTATCAGGGCAAAAAGCTAAATTCGCCCAACGATCTGATTGTCTGTCAGAATGGGGACATCATTTTTACGGATCCACCTTATGGTCTGTCGGGTAGGCATGGTGTGCCGGGAGAACAGGAATTGCCGTTCCTGGGGGTGTATCGCCTGCCTGTAGGCGAATCAGAACCCGTTCTTTTGATTGATGATTTTGAACGCCCCAATGGGTTGGCGATAACCGCCGATGAAAAAACCCTGTACGTCGATGATACGCATCGGGGACATATTCGCGCATTTGATGTGCAGGAAGACGGATCTCTCGCAAATGGCAGAGTATTGGCTGAACTGAAAGGCGATGAAGATGGCGCGCCCGATGGCATGAAGCTGGATCGCAATGGGAATATTTATTGCACGGGACCGGGTGCTGTGTGGGTGTTTAATCCTGCGGGTGACCTCCTTGGGAAAATTAAACTGCCCCTTCCCGCTGCCAATTTGAACTGGGGCGGTGAAGGTCTGAAGACGTTATTTTTTACAGCGAGAACCGATGTTTATCGCGTTGCGTGCAAAGTGGGGGGATAAATGAAAATCACAGCAATCAAGACGTTTATGGCGAGCATGGGACAGCGGTCCCGCGCGCTGGTAAAGGTCGAAACCGATGAAGGGATTTACGGATGGGGAGAGTGTTATAGCCCGGGTCCCGATCTGGCAATTGGTCCCACGATGGATTATATTTTTGAACTGATTAAAGGTGAAGATCCTCGGCGGATTGAATATATCATGCTCAAGCTGTTTCAGCAGTTCAGATTTCCACCAGGAGCAATAGGTCTTTCCGCTATGTCGGGCCTGGACCACGCGCTGTGGGATATCAGCGGCAAAGCTGCTGGATTGCCGGTTTATATGCTGTTGGGTGGTGCTGTGCGCGATCGCATTCAGGTTTATCGGAGTGTCGGCGGAAAAGACGGCAAGGAAGCAGCAGGTGTTGCGCGCAAACTAAACGAAGAACACGGTATTACGGCATTTAAGACCAGCCCATTTCGCCTGGACCCCAGTGCGGATCGATGGGGTCGGGTCTGTGCGGCTGCCGCCGATTATTTTGAGGCATTGCGAAAGTATTCGGATGACAATTGGGAATTTGCATTTGATCCACATGCCAAAATTTTTGAGCCAATTCGCGCATTGCAACTGGCCAATGCCCTGGCACCTTATGATCCGCTCTTTTATGAAGAACCCTTAAGGCCCGAGAACAGCGATGCGTGGGGACGCTTGCGTTCTCAAATGCAGGTTCCGCTGGCAACGGGTGAATCTCTGTACACGAAGTTTGAGTTTTTGGATTTGTTGTCGAAAGATGGCGCGGATATTATTCAGCCGGATGTTTGTATATGCGGTGGTTTATTGGAGATGCGCAAGATCGCTGCAATTGCACAGGCGCATTATGTGACGGTGGCACCGCACAACCCGATGGGACCATTGGCGACTGCGGTCAATGTCCATTTTGCAGCCGCCACGCCCAATTTCAAAATTCTGGAATATCACCTGCCCGATGAGAGCAATGCCCTGAACTGGTTGGACGAACCCTATTGGCCCGTGGATGGATATTTGGAATTGAGGCCAGACCGTCCCGGCCTGGGCGTGGAAGTGAATGAGGAAGTCATCAAAGCGGGTGAATACGTCCACTGGGAACGGGGGAGTACCAAAGCGCCCGATGGCTCGACGAATTATATTTAAGAATGCAATTAAGAATTAGGAATTAAGAATTAAGGAGGGCAAAATGACACCAGAAGAACGGTTTATGTTTGACCTCGATGGCTATTTGATCATTAAAAATGTGTTGACGCCTCAGGAAGTCAAACGGCTCAATGAGGTCGCTGATGCGACATTCATTCGCGATTACGACGACCCGGGCGAGGACTCAAAGGGGCGAAAAGGTCGCCGACAAGTAGGGCGGGTGTCTGCGTGGTCGCCAGAAACACAGGCTCTGATCGATCACCCGCGCATTTTGCCGTATTTAATTGAATTGCTCGGTCCAGGTTTTCGCCTCGATCACGACTATTGTATCTTTATGAGACCGGGGGCTGCTTGTGGTCGGTTGCACGGCTCGCCCGGTGGGCACAGGGGCAGTCAACGCAAGTACCTGTATCTGGAAGGTGAGATGCTGAATGGGTTGAGTGTGGTGACGTTCTTTTTGGCGGATGCAAAGGCGGGAGATGGGGGCTTTGCCTGTATTCCCGGGAGCCATAAGACCAATTTTGGACAAAATGTGCCACTCGAAGTGCGAGATTTTGAACGCGTTCCCGATTATATGGTTCAACCAGAAGTGGAAGCAGGCGATGCGCTGATTTTTACAGAGGCACTGATGCACGGCACGATGCCGTGGAGAGCAGGCCATGAACGCCGCGCATTTCTGTATAAATACGCGCCGGGCAATCTGGCATATTCCAATAAGTTTTACAATGCGGATGATTATACCAACCCATCAGATCAACAGCGGCGTATCTTGACGCCGCCATCTGCGGGAAGACGACCACCGGTGGTGCAGGAAGTGTGATCCGCAGATGAACGCAGATACACACAGATAAATGGTAGGGGCGAAAAACCTTTCGCCCGTTGTGAAGGGAGATTCTATGAATATCGTTCTCATTATCATTGATACGATGCGCTATGACTATATTGGTGCTAACGGAAATGACTGGATTGAGACGCCCAATCTCGATCGTCTATCCGCGCAGTCATGGTGTTTTGACCGCGCTTTTGCCGCCAGTTTTCCCACCATTCCCTATCGCACGGATGTTATGACCGGAAAATACGGCAGTCCGTTCCACACCTGGAAACCCCTGCCTTTTGACACGCGCTCTCTTCCGTCTGTGCTGGGCGAAGCGGGATATGCGACACAACTCATTCACGATACGCCTCATCTCGTCAACGGCGGGCACGCATTTGATTATCCGTTTCACACATGGACGTTTATTCGCGGTGCAGAAGTTGACCGCGCATGGATGGATGATGAAGCACAATGGCCCAGCAACTGGTGCAAAGATCCCGTATTCGATGTTCTGGGAGAAGACGCGGCTCTGACAAAACACAACTATACGTATGCCCGTACCAACCGGGGACGCACAAATTTAGACGATTGGAATTGCGCCAAATTGTTCAATACGGCAGCCCAATTCTTGCGGGATAATGCGCGGCGGGAAAATTTCTTTCTCTGGATTGATTGCTTTGATCCCCACGAACCGTGGGACGTGCCCCCGGCTTTTATGCTGAAATACGACAAAACTCCCGGTTATGATGGGCGGCTTGATCCCCGCGCTTTTCAGGGCGGGGGACGCAACAATCCCAATTTGCCCGATGAAGCCAGAGCGCGCCTCAAAGCGAGTTATGCCGCCAAGGTTACATGGATGGATCATTGCTTTGGGCGTTTTCTCGAAGCCTTTGACGCCACTGGCTTGAGCAAAAATACCGCGATCATTATTGCTGGGGATCACGGTACCAATGTAGGTGAGCGCGGTCGCTTTGGCAAGTACGCGCCTGTGTACGAGCAGGAGATTCACATCCCGCTCATTATCAAAACTCCCGAAGGCGACGGGGGACGCAGTTCAGCTATTTTTCAACCGCAGGATTTTTACGCTACTGTCGCCAATCTGGCGAGTGCGCCAATTCCGGGGGATATAGACAGCCAGGATATTCTCGCCGCCGCACGGGAGGGGAGTACGGGAATGCGGCAACTCGCGCTTGCGGGCACTGCCCGGGGGTGGGCAAAACAGCGGGGATTTTTCACTGTGTTCGATCAGGAGGGATATCTGGAATGGCAGCCCAGGCCAGAAGACTGCATGCTCACGCCTTATGGGTCGCTGGACAACACGGCGGCGGAATATCCCGACCGCGTCCAGAACCTGCAAACCGCTGGGCTTTCTGAACTCGAGCGCCGGGGTGCTGATCCCATTCTGATCGACTGGCTCAAAAACGGTGCAGAAGGCGAGGTGCCCGAGAATTGCCGTCTTTTCGATGGCTGGCCCGGGCCAGAGGGGTTCCAGACCTATTTTGCGAGAGCTTATGGCGGTGCGTGATCTACCTGGCAATAAAGAATATAACGTCCTTGGCGACCTTTGTTCCCGTATTCAAATCCGTCACTGCCACCTCTAATTCATAGCGCCCCGCCTCTGATCCCTTCACGTCAATCTCCAGATAATTGTGCTCTGTTTTCTGCGTGCCTGTCTGTTCGTAAGAAATTGTTACCACTTTCTTTTGCTCAATACCCAGGAGTTTTCCGACCGCGCGCAAAATCGTCACGGCCAGGGGTTTGCCTTTGCGGGGTGATATTTTGTAATCCATCTGGTAGCGCGTTTGACCCAATTCGTTGAATGTCAACCCATAAACCTCGTAATAAATCGTCACAGGTTGTCCCGGCAAATAGGTTTTGGATGGCATAGGCACGACTTTGTGTCCACCTTTTACTTTTGAGGAAGGGTCTTGCACCACCAGACCGGCCATCTCGATGTCGGAAAGCATCAGCGAAGGACCTACATAAGGCTCCACTGTTAGCGACCGGGTATAAGCGCCCCGCAGATTGCTTTGCAGACTGCGCACCTCCACCCCCAGGTGATAGTTGCCCGGCGGCAGATTGAGCGCGATTTGATCAACGGCGAGATCGCCTGCTCCCAGCGAATCTGTCGCATCTACCGCAAAAGGCAGGGGGGCCATTTTTCGATAGACTGGTCGCCATGTGCTGTCAAATAACGCAATGCCCCGTTCCAAAATGCCGGTTGCCTGTACGCTGTCTGGCAAATTAGATAGGGGTACGCCGTAATATACTTCCATGCGGCTGCGGTCGTTTTGTCCCTGGAAATCGACCGCGTCAAAATGGAAATTCAATACATCGTCAAAAGGCGGCATAAGATCTGCCTGTGCCTGGATGGCCGACGTCACCTGCCGGTCGGGCCGGCGGTCTGTCCACAGTGCCATGTTGAAGTGCGATTCGCTCCGGCCCTGCGGGATATCGGGATAGATGTAGTTCCCTTTCCGGTCTAAAGCCGTGAACACCACCTCGATTCCTCCGGCGACATCCGGATAAATCCAGTATTCCCAGCGCGTGCCGCTGTCGATGGGATAGAGCGGATAGCCCCGCACCGTCTTATCGCTCGCACCTCGATCATAGCCGCTGAGTTCCACGGTGGGCTGATAGCGGTCAGTGCTTACCTGATTGTAAGATGTGGCACCAAAACGGGAGCGGTTGGGGTTCAATTCAAAGTCTATTGCCTCAAAATCGTTTACAGTGACCTCAAGCCCGTATTCGTCGTGTATCACCACATCTTGCATGGATGTCCGCAACCTGCCCATCCGCGCGATAATCTCTTTGCGACCATCTACTGGAATGCCCAGCCACAGCCGCTCCTTGACCCGCACGACATCGGGGTCCATCTCATAGCGCACATCGCCTGCGCGGCTCTTGTGTGCGGGTTCTCCATAGCGAATATAAATCTCCCCGCGCCTGTCCCACGGCTTGCGCCCGGCAGAAAAATGCTGCATCGCATAGAGCACCCGCCGATAGTGCTCCACCAGCCGCTCGTTGCCAGGGGTGGCTGGCGTGGGGTCGCGGCGCTGCCAGAACATCCGCTCAAAGTCCGGATGCTGCTCGGGCGGCAATACCTCGTAAGTGGCGGTTTCTTTCAGGGTCGCAATAAGGCGGATGTCTTGCAGAAGTCCGCGCGTGTCGTCATCTACGGTGCGCAAATACTCGGCCATCACCTTTTGCGCTTCTCCCGTTTGTCCCAGCAGTTGATACACGCCCAGGAGAAGGGGGAGGCATTCCTCGCGCAGTTCGGGGCGCGTGTCCATCAGTTCGCGCCACACGTGCGTCGCTCTTGCGCGTTGTCCCCGTTTCAGCCATATTCGCCCCAGATCGAATCGCGCCCGCGCGTGCATTGGGTTTACCACAATCTGTCGGGTATAGGCTTTCTCGGCAGCTTCGATCTTGCCCTCGCGTTCAAACACTCGCCCGAGCAAATACAGCAACTCAGGGTGATGCGGATAGGCTTCAATCGCCTCTTTCAAGGCGTCTTCTGCCCGCTGTTTGCCTCCGAGTAAGCGGGCAAGCGCGCGGTTGACCTGCGCGGGTTTCCAGTCGGGGCGGAGGGCGAGAGCCTGATCATAAGCCGTCACGGCTTTGTCCCACCGCTTGCGTCCCATGTGGGATATCCCCACACCATTGTACACTTCGGGGAATACCCCACCTGCGTTCAATGCCGAGTTAAATGCCCGTTCTGAGTATGGCAAGTTGCTGGCAAATAGATAGGCATACCCCCGGGCGGCTTGTCCCATCAAATCGTTCCCATCGTCCTTGTGAATCGCCTCAATCACCATCAGGGCCGCTCGCGCCATTGCCGTATCTGGCAACACCTGTCGGGCCGCATAGCGCGGGTCGAGATGTGTTGCCAATTCTTTGCGCCTGCCCATGGCGGTGATTATCGCCCCGTTCAGGTTGGGAGGCGCGCCAAAACCGAGTAGCGGGTTGTAATACGACCGCGCCACAATCGGATTGCGGTCCATCCAGTATCCATAGAGGAATGCCGCGCGGTCTGCGCGTCCCAGGCCAGTATAAGTGGCTTCGGCCTCGGCTCCACCAAATCGTTTTAATAAGTGCTGCGCTGTTTTTGAGCGCTGATCATCAAAGCCCGAAGCCGGAACAAGCGCGTCGCCCATCACTTCAAATTTTCGGGCCGATACGAGTGTATCCCGTCCGGCTGCCACTTGAACCCGCAACGTGTATGTTCCCGGAAGCAGTTCATGGGTGGGAATGCCCTCGGCGAATTTGACTTCACCCCGATACCCGGGAAATGACCGCTGATCGCGCCAAAGGCGATGTCCGTATCGGTCTTCTATCTGCATCTCAACCCGGTGGCTCTGATAGCCCAGATAATACACCTCAAAATACAAGTAAAGCGGATCCCCCCGCCGATATTGCCGTGCCGGGTTGGGCAGTATTAATCGTCCGTCTTTTCGGAACATCTCCAGGCTCTCTCCGGCTCCCTGTGGATTGAATCCGGAAGACAAATACAGGTCGCTCATGCCTATTTTACCGGGATCATAAGTGGGTACATCAAGAGAAAATACCGCCAATCCCGAGCGGTCGGCCTGCAAGTCGCTCAGGGTCAGTTCCCCGCGATAGCGACCTGTGGGCAGGCGCACCTGCACCATGTCATATACCATGCGGTCTGTCTCGACGGTGGCTTCCAGTGATTCGGCTGTCAACCTGCTTTCTGCCTCCACCTGTTGCACAACTTCTCCGGCATCGTTTAAGACTCGCAGCGAGGGTTTGTAGCGCGCGAGATAAATCCCCGAATTTTGCCTCAAGAATGCAAATTGCGCCACGGGGAAGCGCAGGGTTATTTCTTCGAATCCCTCGCGGCCCCGATATCGAAAACTGCACACATCGATCTCAAAAGCTATGGATCCTTCTCCGCGCGGCGGGAGGTCCATCTCGCTGGCGTGTATTTCATAGACTGCGACTATTAAACTCAAAAATATCGTCGCGATACGCATAATATTCCTCTTTGGATTTAGACAGACGAATAGACGAATGGCAACACTGATTTTGGGAGGGTGAGCGGGAGCTGCCTGACCCGCACGCCCTCCAGGTCGAATCGCTTTGAAATCGCTTCAATTCCCGCAATCGGGCCGCTGACCACCTGGTGGTTACCGTTGTACCCCGAGATGCTCAGCCCAGCGTCGGTGGAGGCCGCGTTCACCTCCTCCACCGCTGATGCCACGCGCTCGGCCAGTGCGAAGACCGCAGCCATGCCGCCCTCTTCCATCTGCGACATCAGCGCGCCCCGTAAGGCGGCGAACCGCATTCCATCCTCGAGACTGAATACGCCTGCCGCCTGCGCCGCGGCGAGTTCCCCAATGCTGTGTCCGACGACTACGTCGGGGCAGATGCCGACGCTTGACCAGAGCGCTGTCAGTGTGCAACCCAGCGCATAGAGGGCTGGCTGCTCCCATGCCGTGTCGCCAAGGTCTTCTCCGGACCTCCCGAACATCACGTCCAGCAGCGAGGTCCCTCTTTCCCGAAGAAGGACCGCTTCACAGCGGTCCAGAACCGCCCGCGCCACTGGCTCGCTCTCGTAGAGCACTTGTCCCATGCCGACCCACTGACTTCCCTGTCCGGTGTAGGCGAACGCCACTTTGGAGGGTGTTTGCGATGCAGGTCCCATGCCGTTCTCTGCAAGTGCGCGCAGGCCTTCGCGCAGCGACGAAGCATCGCTGAATACGACGCCTGCCCGGTGTGCAAAATGGCTCCGACCCACACCTGCTGTCCACGTCATGTCCGCAAGTATCGCCTCCCCAGGTCCCGAAGTGCTCCATCGGATTTTCCCGACAGCGGAAGGAGACGGGTCTGGCGCGGCTGGACCTCTTGCTCCGGCAGCGGTAGATCCCCAATGGTCGCCGGCAGCGAAATCGTCACCGATTTTCCAGAGCCAACGGACGTACCGTCCGGGGCGCGGTATTCTTCCAACACAATGTGGGCGTTTGTCCCGGATATTCCGAAGGAGTTCACCCCCGCGAGTCGTGGCCGCCCGGGACGGTGCGGCAAGTCCATCATCGACGATGTCACCTGTAATGGCAGACGGTCCCAGTCGAGACTCGGGTTGGGATTCTGGAAATGGAGGTGCTTTGGAATCACACCCCGCTTCAGTACCAGTGCTGCTTTGATTAACCCGGCCACGCCCGCTGCCGACTCCAGATGGCCGACATCTGATACGGAAGGACCGAAAGATTTGTCCGGTTTCATGATTTAATCCTCCATGTTCGGACGGGTTTTTCCAGGACGGGCGGGCACGGGGCCTGCCCCGTAATGCTTTTATACGGGGACGCCACCCCTACAATTTTTCCTGTTTGCATGGATTTTACAGCAGGTGGCTACTCTCGAGAAATTCCCGGACTATCTCAACTCAGGCTGCGTATTCGGCTGCTTCATCAAATTCTATCTGGCTATTGCCGGGCTTGCACAGGGGGGGATCGAATAGTATCATCGCGGATAAGTGGCCGCTTTGGGCAGATGGCCCGAGGTCTGCCATAGTCGTTAGTGATAGGAGTGTTATCAGTCCTGAAGCAGAGTGAAATATACCGGTTTTTGGTTTGTTTTCGTAGTGTTGATCAATGGCTTCAAAAATACAGAGATGGTCGCGGACCAGCGTTGGAACATTGTGATTTGCGCGTGGGCCAATGGTATTCCAGCCGTGGTTCCTGAGGTCGAAGATGATGAGGTCGAAGTCATCGGCGAGCAGTGACCAGAAAGGATAGTAGAGATCGCTTGCGAGGCCATTGCCGTGGCTCAGAACGAGGCGGGGTCCTGCGGGGTTCCCATGTCGGCGCAGAATGGTGACAGTATCCTCGTCGAGCTGGACTTCGCATGTCGAAAGTGGTTCGGGTACTGCCCACACATTATTCATAGCAGGGTTTCCAATGGCATTAGTACTAGTGCATCGTGGCGTAAGTCTTGCGACATATAGAAGTGAACAGCAAAACCTTCTGGATTGCGGCTAAAACCATGCCGCAATGACAATCGCAAGTAAGATTGATATGGGTAGTCTCTTTTGCCGCGATGAACTAGAGAAAGGCACGCAGCACCACACGACACAAATATGTCGAGGACGAGCGTGCCAAAAGAAATATCATTCGCGGAGGTGTTCACGCGGCTTTTGCATCAAGGTATGCAGTTATAGGAAGTCGTGCAAGGATATTTTGGTGCTAACATTTGAACGGATAGCCCTTGACAGAATGTTTGGAAACGCGTTGTTTGACGGACGGCACAGGGACCGTCCCCTACACAAATCACAATATCATTGTAAAATTCATGACTCGTATTTTATCCCCTATCCTGTACGCTGTTTTCTTTCTTTCGGGCGCAGCCGCGCTGCTGTTTGAAACCCTGTGGTTTCGCCAGGCAGGGCTTACATTTGGCAATAGTATTACGGCATCCAGTCTGGTGCTGGCCGCATTTATGGGCGGTTTGGCTCTGGGCAATGGTCTATCTGCTCGTTTGGGCAGGCGAATTGTACGGCCTGTGCGCGTCTATGCACTGTTGGAAATCGCCATTGCCCTATCGGGTGTGGTCATTGTGTGGATATTGCCAGCGCTTACCGCGGGGCTGTCTGCTTTTCTCGCATCTTTTCTCGACCAACCCCTGTTGCTCAACGCGTTGCGTTTGCTGCTGAGTTTTGCCGTTCTCATCGTGCCGACGACTGCGATGGGGGCTACGCTGCCCATTCTGGTCAGGGCATTGCGCGTGCGAGATGACGCTTCTGTGTCTGGCGATGGAGGTGGTTTTGGGATCGCGCTCGGTCGGCTCTATGCGTGTAATACGCTGGGTGCCGTGGTCGGTGCGGTTGCGGGAGAGGTTGTCATCATTGAATGGGTCGGTGTTCTGGGCACGGCATGGGTCGCCGCGCTGTTGGATCTCATCGCCGCTGGGGGTGCTTTCGGTATTGCGCGCTATTTCTCTGGTTCGCGCGAGGCTCTTTCCCCAAAATTGGACGGGCGACCGACCTTCCGGACCTGGTGCTTGTTGGGTGCTGCTTTTCTTTCGGGGGCTGTTCTTCTGGCTCTGGAGGTGGTCTGGTTCCGTTTCCTCCACCTTTTTGTGCCGGCGACTACGCTTGCTTTTGCCGTGATGCTGTCTGTGGTGCTCACGGGTATTGGTGTGGGCGGTGGGTTGGCCGCCCGGTGGTTGCGCCGCCATGCCGGGGCATTTCGCGTGCTTCCCGCCCTCGCCCTCGGTTCAGGGATGCTCACCGTTGTCACTTACCTGATCTTTGTCTATGTGGTGACGCCTTTTGGCACGGGGTATATTGGCAACATATCGCAAATCCTGACGCTATCTCTGGCTCTGATGTTTCCCGTATCTCTTCTCTCGGGTATTCTGTTTACCTTCACCGGTGCCGCGCTCAGCCGCCACATCCAGCCCGATACCCGGGCCGCTGGCTTGCTCACGCTCGCCAATACCATTGGTGCTGGTCTGGGTGCGCTTATTGCGGGTTTTGGATTGTTGCCGCTTTTGGGTATGGAAATCGCCACCTTTGTTCTGGCAGTCTGCTACGGTGTTGTCGCTTTTCTCGTTTCGGGTCTGCGCCGGAAATACCGGGTGTATTATGTCCTCTTTGCCGCGTATCTCTTGATTCTGATCCTTTTTCCCTTTGGCCGAATGGAGAACGCGTACTTCACCTTTGTCGCGCGGCGCTTTGGCTATCCCGATACATGGAAAATCGCCGGTACCCGCGAAGGGCGCACGGAGACGATCATCTATTTGGAAGGTGCTTATTTTGGCGTGCCAGTTGCGTACCAGATGCTCACGGATGGCTTTTCGATGGCGTCCAGCAGCCTGGTCAATCGCCGCTATATGAAGCTCTATGTGTACTGGCCCGTCGCACTTCATCCCGATCTCAAAAATGCCCTGTTGATCAGCTTTGGGGTGGGTTCTACAGCCAAAGCGCTTACGGATACGCGCTCGCTCGAGCATATCGATGTGGTCGATATTTCCCGCGATGTGCTCGAGATGAATCGCATCGTCTATCCCGATCCCGATACAGAACCGCTCCAGGATCCCCGGGTGCGGGTGCATATTGACGATGGGCGTTATTTTTTGCAGACGACGCAAAACCGCTACGATCTCATTACCAGTGAACCCCCGCCGCCCAGGCAGGCCGGCGTGGTCAATCTCTATTCACAGGAGTATTTCCAGCTCATCTACAACCGTCTCTCAGAAGGGGGCTTATGCACGTACTGGCTCCCGGTTCACCATCTCAAGCCCGAGGATACAAAAGCTATTATCCGCGCGTTTTGCAATGTTTTTGAGGACGCCTCTCTTTGGGCTGGGGCGGGTTTTAACTGGATGCTCGCTGGCTCTCGCAATGCGTCCTATTCCCCATCTGAGGTCTCTTTTAGCCGACAGTGGCGCGATCCTGTCGTGCGTTCCGAACTTCGCGCCCTCGGTTTGGAGCAACCCGAGCAACTCGGTGCGCTCTTTATGTCTGATGCGGACCATCTCAACGCGCTCACGCGCGATACCCCGCCGCTGGTGGATAATTATCCCAAACGCCTTTCTGTGGGGTTTTTCAACCGCGAACCCCATCGGACATTTTACGATCGGTGGATGAATCCCCTGCTGACCCGCGAGCGTTTTGAAAAGAGCACGTTTATTCGCCATGCATGGCCTCCTGACATGCGGAGGCGCACGCTCGATTATTTTGAAGCACAGCGCCTTCTCGAGGCTGCACTAATTTCCCAGGCGGATGAAATACATGATCAGGGCACTCGCATCGCTACGCTTCACGCGCTTCTCACGCAGACCGATTTGCGGACGCTCCCGCTGTGGCATCTTCAGATTCAGGACGATTTGCTCTATGCGGTTGATACCCGCTTGAAAAAGGGCGATGCGGAAACGCCCTATCTTCCCTATCTATCTGCGCGCGCGCTGGTCGAGCGCGACTATACTCTTGCCGCACAGTATTACCAGCGCGCTCAGTCTGCCGATCCGGCACTACGCTACCTGTATCTTTACGCGCTGTGTATGGCCGGCGATACTGCCGAGGTCGAACGTCTTGTCGCTGGATGGAAAGACCAGATTCTGCAAGACACTGCACAGCGTTTCTACTATCAGTGGCTCGCCCAGAGGTTTGATCTCAATATTCCAATTCCGTGAGCATGATTTCGCAATACTTTTCAGAGGTCTGTGCATACAATATTACATCACACGCAACCCCAATGCCTTGCCGCGTTGGGGCTGTTTTTTTATTTCTCACTAAAGTTTAGCAATAGAAGCCTCTCTTGACATTCGTTTTTATCACTATATATTTTTAAAACAAATGTTTGTATTATCTGACCAATCGTAAAAGAATAGGGATTCAATCCGCAGAAAGACGCGCTGGTCACCACACTTGTGCCGGGGGTATCCTTATTTTGTGATCTGATACAAACGTTTTTCCTCTCTTTATTCTCTTGTCTGGAAAAAAGAAAATCGCCTAACTATCTAAAGTAGAGGAAGTGGCATGTCATTAACAAGCGTACGGTTCATTGCGGCGACGGTGCTGTCCATAAGTTTGTTCATCACCGCGGTCAAAGGACAGGGTTTCTTTCCGTCGTTCCGGACATTGGCAGATCCGTGTGAAGGAGGTGGTTATAACCCGACGCCCGTGGCGGTGGGGGTGACGGCAGTTCCCATCGTAGTCACATCTACGACGGATGAGTACTTCGTGCTGTATGTGAAGCACGATGTAAATGGCACAGAGATGGATTTGCCGGTCCTGGTGAAGTTGGGTGAAGCAGGCTCGACCACGCTGTCCGAGAACGTGGAGGCGTTGCCGAAGGAGCGCTACCGGGTGGAGAAGTATCTCATTTCCGATCCGGCCGACGTCGATGGCGATTGCATCGACGATGTCACTGAACTCGGGGACCCGGTGGGCAAGAACCCGGTGAACCCTGCCGGCAGCATCGACCTCAACGACGGCGCCGTGGTCCTTCCGAATCAGGAAGTATTCGGGACACTTGCGTACTACCGGAAGCACACCAAGTTCCTGCTGCTCGACAGGGACACCGCCCGCCCGCGTGTTTACTTTCTGAACGCCGAGACGCACCCCTACCATCACTCATTCCTGGATGCCGCAGATATCGAAATAGACATCAGGGTGGTCCGGGGTGATATCGAATATGATCCAGAACAGGCCGCCCCCGACGGTAGCCCGGGAATGTACCGTTACAAGCTATCCCCAGCCGATAACTCCTTCAGCTTCAACATGGTGGCCCTCACCTATACAGTTCTCGCCGCCAGCATGCCGCTGATCGAGGACAACCTGGCCCTTCACATAGGTAACGTGCAGCTTCAGTCTTACCAGTCCTCTTTGCCGCTCTTGCGAGCATCCCGCGTTTCCCTCGTGTTCAACGAAGACATCTCTCCCAAAACCGGCTTCTTGGCGTTGAACCAGGGGGAAGGGGTTGGCCGGCTGCGGGTTATGGGACTGGACGAGCGGCCCCACCCGCGCGACGTGGTGATCTACGAGGCGCTGCCCAACGAGTTGCCCCGTGTCGCCGGCATCGTCACCACCGTGTTCCAAACGCCGCTGTCACACGTCAACCTGCGCGCCATTCAGGACGGTATTCCCAACGCCTTTATCCCCACCGCCCTTGACGATCATCCCACCATTGGGCCTCTCATCGGCCGCTACGTACGGTACGAAGTGACCGAGGGCAGCTACACGCTGCGCGCCGCTACGCCCGCGGAAGTCGATGCCCACTATGAGTCTTCCCGGCCTGCCCACAAACAGACCCCGCAACGGGACCTCTCGGTCACGTCGATCACCCCGCTCAGTGAGATCGGCTTCGAGGACTGGGACGCATTCGGCGTCAAGGCGGCCAACGTGGCGGTACTGGGGACTCTGGGTTTCCCGGCGGGGACGGTGCCCGACGGATTTGCGATCCCGTTCTATTTCTACGACGAGTTCATGAAACACAACGGGTTCTACATCCGAATTGAGACCATGATGAAGGATCACGATTTCCAGACGAACTTCGATGCACAGGCGGATTCGCTCAAGAAACTACGCAAAGCCATTGAGGACGCGGAGACCCCCCAGTGGATCATTGACGCGATCGTGGAGATGAATAAGGGGTTCCCCGCGGGCATCAACCGGCGTTACCGTTCCAGCACTAACAACGAGGACCTGCCCGGGTTCAACGGTGCGGGGCTTTATGACTCTAAGAGCCAGAGGCCCATCGAGGACGCGGATGACCTTGCCAAGTCGCTCAAGGAAGTGTACGCCAGCCTGTGGAACTTCCGCGCCTTCGTCGAACGCGACTTTTATCGCATCGATCATCGGGCCGCCGCGATGGGCATCCTGGTCCATCCGAGCTATCAGGACGAACTGGCCAACGGCGTGGCCGTCAGCTTTGACCCCTTCTCCGGCAGAAGCGGACTCTACTACGTCAACACGCAGATCGGCGAGGACCTGGTCACCAATCCCGAGGCGCACTCAAAGCCAGAGGAAATCCTGTTGCAACCGGATATTTTTTCTCTCCCTTACACCGTCATTTCGACCTCCAACCAGGTGCCGCCAGGGCAACTCCTCATGAGCGACGGCCAACTGCGTCAGTTAAGAGAACATCTTGACGTGATCCATAACCACTTCGCGGGGCTGTACAATGCCAGTCCCTTCGCCATGGAGATCGAGTTCAAGATCACCAGCGCGAATATCCTGGCGATCAAGCAGGCGCGTCCCTGGGTCTTCAGCGGTGTCCCGCGGCCAGTGAGACCAACGCCAACACCAACACCAACACCGACGCCAACGCCAACGCCAACACCAACACCAACACCGACGCCAACGCCAACGCCAACACCAACACCACGACCATTGCCACCACCGCCTCCGCCGCCCCCTCCACCCCCTCCACCCCCTCCGCCAGCACCTGACGCGCCTGTGGTGCCAAGGGCATTGGCAACCAGTATGGTCGTAAATTGGCAGAAGCCGACTGGCGACAGAGTGGTCATCTCGAACTATGACTTGCGCTATCGACAGGTTGGCACCGATGAGTTTATCGACGGTCCACAAGATGTCAGGGGGACAAGAGTCATCATCCTGGGGCTGAGTCCCGATACCGAATACGAGGTGCAGATCCGGGCGAGCAATTCTACGGGTGATGGCGAGTGGTCGGAACAGGGTATGGTGCAGACCAGTACGCTCATTTCGCAAGATGGTTTTTCTTTTTCTCTGGATATGGATGATGCAGAAGGCGAGCAGTTCGCGTCCTTTCTCGGTGTTTCTCCTGATGGGGGCAGTGCATCTATCCAGATTTTCGGCAAGGGTCTTAAAGCTATTCCAGTAAACGATCTTTCCGTGCGCTTTGAATACGATGGGACGCAGGTGGTGTATGAAGGCTTTAAGATGGGTTCTGTTTTATCTGGTACGTCTGCGCTTGGTGGCAAGGGTTTTGTGACTCTTGGGATGACGTTAAGAGAAACAAGGGAGGATAGTAGTCTTGTAGGGACGGTGCGTTTTCGCACGACGGATGCGTTTTCAGAGACAGAGATCCGGATGGTGCGTGTTAAGCTGTTGCAAGGGGGACAGTCTGAGACCATACCGATGTTCCTCGGCGTTGCCTTACAGGGGTCTTCTCCTGGTTTATCGGTTACAGGACTTTCTCCGGATTTTAATGGGAATGGGACCGTAGATATTCCGGACTTTTTGCTCTTTGTGGATGTGTTCGGGTTAAGGGTGGGTCAGGATCGGTATGAGGCAAGATACGATCTGGATATTAACAATGAGATAGGGATCCCCGATTTTCTGATCTTTGTCGATCACTTTGGCAAAGTGGTGAGCCATGTGCCGGTTTTCACTTCAGAGCGTCCTGTGCTGCGCTTTGTGGAGGAGAACACGGCATCGGGACAGGCGATAGGCGACCCGGTCTCAGCGACGGGTGCCGATGGTGAATCTCTCACGTATAGTCTGTGGGGAGTAGATGCCGATTATTTTGCGATAGATGCGAGTACAGGACAGCTTGCGACGAAAGAGGCGTATAATTTTGAGGAGCGGAACTGGTATTCTCCGATTGTGCGCGTAAGCGATGGTAAGGGTGGGCAGGTGAGTGTTGTTGTGAACATCGCCATTATTGATATTGCGGAATAGATGGAAATAGCAGACACTGGATCGCGGCTCAACATCATGCCGCGATGACGGCTTTCATGACTACAGTACATGCTTGGGGTTGTGGAACGGGTGGTAGGTGGTTATATTTCTCGATAGATGATTAAGATGATTAGCTGGAAACTGAGCTTGGTGGTCCACCAGTGAGGAATGAGAGATGGCCCTGTTGACAGATGAAGAACTGTTAGAGACGCTTGAGAAACAATTGCCGGCTTTGCTTGCGCGGCATCCAGAGATGGAACAACGAATCTATACGGCTTTTATGCGGACTTTTGCCTCGAAGGAAGAAGTAGCAGCCGTGCTTTCTGAACTGCGCGATTTTCGGGGCGAATTTGACACATTTCGTTTGAGAAATGATGAACAGTTTGAGAAAGTCGATGAACGATTTGAGAAAGTCGATGAACGATTTGAGAAAGTCGAAGATGAATTGAGTTCATTTCGAGGCGAATTTGACACATTTCATTCGGAAGTCAATGAGCGGTTTGAGAAAATTGATGGACGTTTTGACCAGATGGATCAGCGGTTTTCCGATCTGAGAGATTGGGTCGAAATGATCGTGGGACGTTTCCAAACGCGGTCAGGAAGAAAATTGGAGGATGTTGTTGCGGGCACGATGAGATTGGTACTTGGGCGGGACGATATTTTATCTGAAAATGTTCGTTTGCGACAGCCCCTGGAGGATGTGGATGGCATGATCGGCCCTTCAGGGCGCCGCTATGAAGTCGATATTCTGGTCTATAATAGCACTTTACTGGTGTTTGAGGTGAAGTCTGTTTGCGAGGTGGAAGATGTGGATCGCTTTGCCGATAAAGTGGCGTTGATGCGGACATTGCACCCCGATAAAACAGTTGATGGCGTGATCGTAACCATGGCACCACTTAATGAAGTCGAGACGCGGTGTGTTGAATGGGGTATCAAGCTGGTTCATTGAATTTTTACTTTTGCTATATGTACAAGATTATATTTACATTTATCCTTGTCCTCTGTCTTTCAGCAGCGGCACATGCCAATGGCACACAACTCCTCGAAGCCGCAGCAAAGGGAAATCTGTCTGGTGTGCAGGCGCGTCTGAGTGCTGGCGATAATGCAAATGCTCGGGACAAATACGGTACTACCGTGCTGATGGTCGCAGCCAGAGGTGGGCATACAGATGTGGTCAGTGCGCTTCTCGAAAAAAGTGCCGATCCCAATGCTCAGGGTATGAGCGGGGAAACGGCTTTGATTGTCGCGGCTTTTCAAGGACATATCCAGACGGTGCAAGCCCTTTTGTTGGGCAAAGCGGACCCCAATATTCAGGACAAGCACGGTGCTACCGCTTTAATGCCCGCCGCCTTTGATGGGCATACAGATATCGTCAATATTCTCCTGAAAAAAGGCGCGAATCTCCATTTGAAAAACGCCCATGGCGCCACTGCGTTGATGCCCGCGGCAGTAGAAGGTCACACAACTACGCTTCAAGCTTTGATAGACGCGGGCGCGGATGTCAACGCGCAGGACAACGACGAGCGCACGGCTCTGATGAGCGCGGTTGTTGCAGGCCATACGTATGCAGTGAAAGTCCTGCTGGAAAATGGAGCGGATCCCAATATTAGAGATAAGGACAACCGGACTGCTCTCACCTGGGCGTCAATCGAAGGTCAAACAGATATGGTGGATGCCCTCCTGAATGCGGGTGCTGATCCCAATGCCAAAGACAATTTTGGCGATTCCCCCCTGCTACTGGCCGCGTTCAAAGGTCATACCGCTATTGTCGATACGCTTCTGACAAAAGGGGGAATTCCCGATATCAGAGGTGGTGCTGGTGAAACGCCTTTGATGCGGGCTGTTTTACAAGATCATCGCCAAATTGTGCGGGTGCTCATAGCAGGTGGTGCAGATCTCAACGTCAGGGACAATATGGGGGATACGGCTTTGATGGGTGCAGCCTGGGATGGTGAGACCGCACGAATCGAGTTTTTATTGGAAGTGGGCGCAAATGTCAATGCGCCCGACCGCGAGGGCCACACGCCGTTGATGGCCGCCGCGTTTGAAGGACATGTCCATGCGGTCCACGCGCTTTTAAGAGGCGGTGCCGATGTCGCAATTGAGGATAAAGATGGAGTTACAGCCCTGATGTGGGCGAGGGCAAAAGGGCATACGGCTGTTGTTCAGGAATTGGAACGGGTGGGAAAAGCAACCACAGATGAACACAGATGAACACGGATTAAAGGCATTACTTGCTTTGTTGAGACTGTGCCTGTAAATAGAGTCCTTAGCACAAAGGAGAAGTTCCCATGCGTGTCGTTATTATTACCTTATCGATAGCCCTGCTCTTCCTGACGGGCAGTGGCTTTGCTGCGGATTGGTCGCAGTGGTTTGGCCCCAAGCGCGATGGAGTTTCCTCTGAAACGGGGCTGCTCAAAAAATGGGCTGATTCCGGGCCTGCTGTTCTCTGGCGAACACCGCTGGGCGAGGGTTTCTCGAGCATTGCTATTGCACAGGGCGCAGCCTATACCATGTTTGCAGAAGGGAAAGATGAATATGCGATATGTCTGGATGCCGCTACAGGGGAAGAGCACTGGCGAGTCAGGACCGGTAGCAATTTTTCAGACTGGCAGGGCGGGAACGGTCCCCGATCTACCCCTATCATTGACAAAGAAATGGCCTTCTTCTTAGGTGCAAACGGACAGCTTTATGCGCTCGATGTTGAGGACGGAGAAATAGTATGGACTCACCATTTGCAAACTGAATTCATAAGTGATCCGCCTCATTGGGGCTTTTCTACTTCTCCTTTGCTGGAAGGCAAGTTGCTGATCGTCGAGGTTGGGGGGGCCTCTGGAAAATCCTTTATCGCCTTTGATAAAACTACCGGCAGGGTCGCATGGGCCTCTCAAGATGACGCTCCTTCTTATGCGTCCCCCATTGCTATTACTGTTTCTGATATTCGGCAAATCGTCTTTTTTCCAGTCTCTGGTCTGGTTGGTGTCGCTGCCAAAGATGGCCGACTTTTATGGCGGCATCCCTGGCAAACAGGTCCCGATGTCAATGCCGCGACGCCCGTTTTTCTCGCTCCGGATAGACTCTTTATCTCTTCGGGCTATGGCAAAGGCGCGGCGGTTATCCAGCTTGTTTCTCAAAACGGTCAGTTTGCAGTAAAAAAAGTATGGCGCAACCGCAGTATGAAAAACCATTTTGCCACGTCTATTCATCACGAGGGGCACCTCTATGGGTTTGACAACGCCATTCTCAAGTGCATTGCCGCCGAGACCGGACAGGAGCAATGGCGCAAACGCGGCTTTCAAAAGGGGTCCCTCATCTTTGCCGATGGACATTTGATCGTCCTGGGCGAACAGGGCAAACTGGCTCTGGTGGAGGCGATACCAGAAGCGTACATAGAAAAAGCCAGTGCTCAGGTTTTGTCTCCGCGGTGCTGGACGCCACCCACACTATCTAATGGCAGGCTTTATCTTCGTAATCACACCGAAATGGTGTGTCTGGAAGTGGGAAGTGGGAAGTAGGAGGGAAATCCCTATGTCCGTTAAAAAAAAACACGCGCTCTGGGTTGTTACGCCCGTTGTTGATCTTTCCTGCATCACCCTGGGCTGGTTGCTTTTCTTTTTTGCCCCCTACCTGTTTCCCCAATACTTCGATACTATCCGCATTGTTTCTGTTACGTTTCTTTTTGCGACGCACCGGTACTTTACGTTTCTTCTCGTCTATTTAGATCGCGCTGAATTTAGCCGCGCGCGCGTCCTTTATACGCTTATTCCCATCCTGTGTTTTGTGTTTGTGGGTCTCTGTTATTTTTTTCGGATTGACGAACCCGAGATGTTTGCCTTCTGGTACCTTTTCAACTATTTTCACTTTGTTCGTCAGAAATACGGCATTCTCCGCATCTACTCGGGCAAAGCTCGATGGGGTCACAAACGCCTCGATGCCTGGACGATGTATCTCTGGGGATTGGCTGGTTTCTTTTACCTTTTTGGTTCTGAAGCCGATGTCAAGGTCATGCACTATCTTCGCAATCTGCTCGACTTCACGCCTCCGCTCCTGATCTCCCACATTTTGTACGGATTGGCTATTCTGATCACTCTGGCCTGGCTCGTCTATGAATTTCGCGGTGCCCAGGGTATCAGCGTTCCCAAACTGCTCTTTTTTGGCTCTGTGGTCTTTCTCTACGGGATTGGTCCCACCCTGTCGGCTGGCGCTATCTATATTGCCACCAGTATCAATCACGCTTCTGAATATATCGCTCTGGTCGCGCTTACGATAAAAAATAAAGTCCGCACGTCGGCTCTTGACGCGCCACTTCTCAATAAGGCCGCCAGCCATATTGTACGCAATACATTTCTCTTTACCGCTGTTATCTGCGGCATTCTCTATGGTCTTTACGCCTATTCCCTTTTTGCCTTCCTCTTTTTTGCCTATGGGACTTCGTTTGCCCACTTTGTTCTGGATGGTCTGATCTGGAAACTCCGCCGCCCCAAAGTCGCCCGCGAAGTTGGGACGGCTTAGAATTAAAAATTAAAAATTAAGAATTAAAAATTGGGAGCAGGGCGGGCTGTGTAGCTGGGGCTGGTTGGACAGGGTCTTCTTCCTTCTCACTTCTTCCTTCTCACTTCTCACTTCCTATCGCTACCCAAATATCTTTTGTCGCTGTTGGCTTTCCCGGGCGGTTCAGGTCGGTTACGGTTACGCCAATTGTGAGTTTTTGTCCCGGTTTTGCCGCTACATTGAGGGCGACATATACGGGTTCTGTTTCCGTATTGCCCCGATGTTCATAAGATACCTGCACCCCTTCTTGCTTTTCAGATATGCCCAGCAATGTGCCGATGCCTTTTAGCAACCGGGCGCCAGCATTTTTGCTGCCGCGCACGGCATAATCCACGCGGTAATGCGTTTGTCCTGTGTCATCTCTAAAGAGGTTATACACTTCATAGTACAGATAGACTGGCTGTTCTGGGGCAAAGGTGTGTGACGGCAAGGGGAGTACTTCGAGGTCGTCTCGGATGAATTTGCCTTCTGTGCGCGCTTCCAATGTTGCAATTTTCCCCGCCACGACAAGGTCGCTTACCATCAGGATCGAGGCATTGTATGCTTCTACATCGACGAGTTGCCGGTGAATTTGTAGTTTCCCCGAAGCCGGGTCGTTCACGCGCACAGCCATGAGATAGTGGCCGGGTTTAACTTCTGCTGTGACCTGATCCACCCATAAAACGCCAGGGTCGTCAACTGTTTCGGGCTGTGTTGCCTGCGTATTCAGGCTGTCGCGGGCAATTTCTGTGCCCTGTGCGTCAAAGAGGACCCACATTCGATTTACCGAAGCCGATATCTGTGTTCCCCGTTTTTGCGTTTTCAGTGCGGTCCACGGTACGCCGATAAAGGCATCCAGGCGGGTATCGCGTCCATTTCCCTGGAAATCTGCCACGGACATAAGCAGCGGCATTGGATCTCCGGGATATGGATAGCGGTAAACAGAGGGCGTGCGGTTGACGACCCGTGCGACCACGGCTTCGGGTGCGAGGTGCAGCCACAGCAATCGATTGGGCGAGTCAATAGGCGGCTGGGGAAATTGAAAATCAAAATTGCCCAGGGCGTCGAGAAATGTCACTTCAATTCCTTCGCCAATATGGGCGTAAATCCAGGTTTCCCACTTGTAGTTCAAAGACGCGCCATCTCGAAATAAAGCGCCCTGGTGTGGCATGGGAAATATCGGCAGCCCCCGAACCTCGGGTGTTACCTTCATTACGGTGCTTGCGCCCAAAGACGATTCTATCTGCAGCGATGTCGTAGGGGCGATTTCGTGCAGTGCTTGTCCCGCGAGGTCCATGAGTCGGTTTTTTACCCGAATTACTTTTGCATCGGTTTCGAATACGAGGTGGTCGGACCAGCTTCTGTGATCGGGATGACCAAAGCGGATATACACGTCGCCACGCGCATCCCATGGTATTCGGCCTTCGGAAAAGTTCTGTATCGCGTAATTTATGCGCCGGTAGTGTTCCAACCTGCGCTCATTAACAGGTGTGGTGGGTGTTGGGTCTATTTTGCGCCAGAACAAACCGGTGAATGCGCGTTTTTCATCTTCCCTGATCATGCGGAAGGTCTCAAATTCATTTGCCGACAGGAGCAAGGTGACATCTTCGTACAGGAGGCGTTCACTTTGCGGCAAGAGGGATAAAAATTGCGAAAATGATGCTTCTGCCTGCTCGTACGCACCCGATTCCAGATATTGTGCGCCCAGGAGTGGCAGATAACGCTCGGGATCTTTTTCGGCGAGATCGCGCAGTTCTGTGGTGGTGTGCAATTCTTGTTTCAGATATTTCAATTCCATAGCTACGCGCGCCAGTCTGCCCCTTGCCACGCTGTGTGCTGGATTTACAGCGACCTGCTTTGACAATGCCTTGACGGCTTTTTCAAAATAATAGAGCGATTCGTAAAACACCCCGAGCTTAAAATACGCATCGCGGTGTTGCGGGAAGCGTTTGACCACATTGCCAAAATGATGGTCCATATCCACGCTGCGCATTGCCAGGTGGCACATCGCCAGATTGTAATACGCCGCCTCGTATTTCGCGTCGAGAGATACGGTGTCCTGAAAAAAATCCAGTGCGCGGCGCACCTGTTTTTTTTGGATCAAGCACGCCAGTGCGCGGCCGTGTCGCGCGATGAGAAACCGCCGGTCTTTTTCCAGAACGCGCACAAAAATGCGTTCTGCTTCCAGACCTTTGTGCTGTTCCAGCAAGCAATATCCCAACGCGCACAGGGCAACGCGGTTGTTGGCATCGTCCTGTAGCATCCGTTCAAATAGTGCAACAGCATCGTCGAGCAGGGCGGTATCTGGTGGTGCGGCGCGCGTTTTATAGCGCCGGGGTATCAATCGGCCGCGTTCAAAAAAAGCATCTGATACCGTCAGGTAGCGACGCCCGGTATGATACCCGTAATAAAATTGCAGTACTACGGGATTGTGCCGTTGCCAAAAGGCTATTAAAAATTGCGCTTTCTCATCCCAGGGCAATGCCCGATATACGGCTGCGCTGTCCGGTCCGGCGCGTTCTGCGATCAGGACTGTAGCGAGCGAATCTTCCTCCCCACCGAAACTTTCCTGCAAGCGATCTCCCCAGACTGGCGCACATATCATGGCAAATGCACACGCGATAATGGTGCGTTTACAGATGGCGCGAATTTTTCTTTTGCCGTTACACATGACGTAGCCTCTAGTACAACGCCAGCGAATGTCCCTGTCCCGGAAACCAGATACAATCCACCAGAAATGACACAAAGACGCCCGTGAAATACCCCACCATAAGCCCCAGGAAAAACGGCGATGCTTTGCGGTATAGATCAATGCCGCCCGCCCGCAATATGACAAATTTGGAAAACCAGGCAAAGAAGATGGAAAATACAATGCGATTGACCGGATACGCTGTCACGGCGGCAAACCCAATCGGATGCAAGGGCCACCAGGGCCATACATAGCGCAACGCCAGCATCAATGCCGTGGTTGCCATTCCAAGCAGCGCGATGAGCATGCGCTCGCGCTCGAGGGCAAAGGGGTCCCGAATATGAGCGGCTATGGTATCAAAAGTGTTTTGCACATAAGGACCGTAAATGCCGCCATAATTAAATGCGCCGGTCACATAGCTCGATGAAATTTGATAATACGCACTTGTGGTTATCACCACCAGCATGGCCAATCCGAGCGCGATGACCAGGCGCATTCTTTCGTGTCGGATGCTGTCGTAAAGCCGCGTGGCATTGGCGAGGTTGGCCATCAATATGGTTTTGATATCGTGATGCCATGTTTCTGTGAGTGCAAATGCCGCCATTCCCGATGGCGAGATATTCACGGGACCCAGCAGGTGATATGCGACAAATTGTCCCTGTATCATGCGGCTGCTGATCAGGCCGCCCTCCACGCAGACGCGCGTGATCCCCAACCAGATCACGCCCACGAGGCTCAAAAAAGTGAGGGCGACAAAGACCGACATGCCGGACGTCACGCACCAGCCCAGAATAAATAGTCCGCTCGCCAGCAGTCCGCCAAGTGCAGCGCGGTAGGACAATAATTCGCCCGAGTCTTCAACATCCCGCGCCTTGAGCAGGGCTTTGCGAAATACGTTTCTTAGATGTTCTCGCGCCATCCACAAGCTCCACGGTACCAGCACGCACAGTGCACCAAATCCCTGCCAGTTTTCAAATTGCGATGCTGGCCACACATGGGTTGGCCCTATCTCGATCCCCAGGCGGTTGAACAGCCCCATTTCAAGGGTCAATAACAGGTGAAATACAATAATGCTAAACAATACATCCAGGTCCATAAAATACGATACGCCAATGATTACTGGATAAAACCGCGTGTGTATCGGCGGGAAATACTGACCGAATTCCATCAATCCCAGATCTCGGGGAATGGTTGGAAAAAGCGGCTGGAAATATCCAACCATGTTCCAGTATATGGGAAATGAGGCGAGCGCGAATCCCCACCAGAACACGGGGCGATTCATTATGCCCACGGGCCAGAATCCTCGCGGTTCTCTGTTGACCAGTTCCAATGGCAATGTCATCAATGGAAAGGTCAGGCGCTCGTGTTCCACCCATTGCTTGCGCAGGATTGAAACCGCGCAGAATCCAAATACGCCGATCATAAATACCAGGCTCAGGCGCCAGATCATCGGCGTTATCCAGATTTCCCAGGGGATGGTTGCGCCGGCTGGTAGTCCTTCAAAAAACCACCGCGCAGCCGTCACATCGGTCACGACCGCCCAGTCGGGCAAATACGGATGTATGTCGTCTGCCCATCGGTTCTCTGTGTTGGCAAAATAAAATGGTGCTGAGACGTTGGCGATCAGATGTCCCATAAAATAGCTGGGCAATGCCGATGCCACCAGGCCCATTGAAAAGATGACCAGCAATTCCGAAGGGCGCAAGACCCATTGCGGGCGCACTTTTTCCAGGACTTTATTCAATACGACTGCGATCAACAAAAATGGCACGACTGCGCCCCATGGCAGATGATCTTGCGCCATTTTTGTGGTGTGTGCAATGTGTCGCGTAAAATGTCCACCCCATCCCAGGAAACCCGCGCACATGGCACCTATCACTATTGACCGCGCGGTTACGGCTCGTTGAAGTGGTGCTGTGTGTGTTTGTTGTTCGCGAATGGCCATTGAGGGCTCCGGATCGCGGATGATGCGGGTGGAGGGGCAATATAAGGATGGAAATATCTGGTGTCTATTCAATTAGCGCATGCGCGCCATTCCCGCTTTTGCCGAGGGGTGGTCGGGCGCTGTTTGCAAGACCTTTTCCCAGGCGCTGCGTGCCTCACTTACCCGTCCCAGAGACCAATATGCCCAGCCCATGTTCGCACGCGCATTGTGGGTGTTGGGATCTCGTTTCAATGCTTCCCGATAGCTCTTTATGGCTTCGTGAAATTTTTCTTCAAAAAATAAGATGTTGCCCAGGTTGACGTACGCACGCACCATGTCGGGGTCCTGGGATAGTGCCTGGAGATACGCATTTTTGGCAGCGTCCATTTTTTTGGTGCGTGCATAAGCCAATCCCAAATTGTAATACAATACGGCATCGCCCTGGCCGTATTTTTTCGCTTCTTCGAGATATAATCGCGCCGGTTCATTTTCGTTGGACCACAAGTAAGCGGTACCCAAATTGAAGGGGTCCATCGCCCAGTTGTTTTGGGCGAGTTGTGCGTTTTGTTCAATGCGGTAGCCGGTCCACAGGATGATCAGTGTCACTGCACCGATGCAGAGGTTTTTCCATTTTTGCGATTGTACACAGGATATCAATGTCCATATTCCCAGGCCTGCAAATATCATGAGGATGGGAATTGCGGGCATGCGATAGCGCGATGATACGTGAAAAGCCAATACGCCTACCGCGTATCCAATGAGCCACAGATAGAGGGTGGCGTGGCGATCAAATTGTCGGGCTGCGACGATGAGCCCCACGATGGATAGGGGAAATAATATCCACAATTCTGTGATTGGAAAGCGCAAGAGGGCAGAAAATTTTCGCTGGTAATAAAAATTGTAATTGAGCGGGACTTCGTATCCGGATGCAAATAGGCGCACTTTTCTCAAGGTCACGGCTATCGCGCCTATTGGATCGTCTATCCAGAATGCGAGGCCCTTATTAAACCAGAAGGAAGAGACTTCAGAGGCTTTCAAAGACCGTCCCAGAGCATCTTCGGCCACGCGGCGCGGTCCTTCCAAATTGCCCTGTGCCCCATCCGGGGTGATCTGTGCATCCATGCCAGCGGGGGCGGAAAACCAGCCCGGCGCATCGGGGTGATTGCCCATGTAAAAGTTGATGCCGCCGTGCGCGGTCATCAATACCCAGTCGTCTGCGACCAGGCCGTTGCGCAGTCCGCACAGGAGGAGTGGGAGTATCAATCCCCATAGAAAGTAACCGGCCAGTCGTATTGAACGTTTTGCCGGTGTTGCTTTGTGGTAGGCCCACCACGCGCCGAATAGTAAGAATGGAATTGCGGATAAGATGTTGGGGCGCATGAGTGTGGCCAGCCCAAAAACCAATCCGGCCAGTCCCCAATGCCAGTGGGTTTTATTACCCGAGATTAGCGTCAATCCTATCAAGCTGAGGAATACGGCACCCGATGTGCCCAGCAACATGCCTTCGTAAAACAGTTGCGGTCCATAGCTTGCGAATAACAGCCCCGCAAATAATCCCGCCCAGGCGCCAAAATGCCGCGCGCCCAATCGATAGACCAGTATAGCACTGGCACATCCGGCGGCGGCCTGTAAGCCTACGATCAGTTTGGGCGCATGTCCAAAGATCGCATAGACGATTCCCATAAGGTATGGGTACAGGGGGGGTAGAATGAAAACTTCAGGGGCACCGAGCCAGTCTCCCGAGGCGATGCGCAGTGCCCAGTCGTCGAATATCCGCGCATCTGAGATCAGTTTCTGCGAAAACGGATGATTGGCCCAGAATGACCAGAGATAAAAAAACCGGATCACAATCGCAGTCCCGCCCACAATATAGGGAAAATAGTGCGAGATCCGATCCGTCGCGTTGTTTGTTTTTGGTGTCATGTTTTGTAATATCTAATCCGCGACATTAGAATGCAACCCAAATTAGGAGAGGAAAATAAGAAAGCCTGTCGATCACCATCGATCAACGGGCTTTGTTTACTTTTGACTTAATCCAGAGGGTTTGAGTTGTCATCGCGGCATGATGAGAAGTACATATCTTTCACCATACCACTTATTCATCGCTCAAAATATACACTTTTGCTGCCAACGCTTTTTCTTTCTCTCTCCGCTTCAACAGACGATCCACAATTGTAAACAAGACGGCAATACAGCATATTGAAAGCATAATGAGATGCCGGGGTTTCTGTCGAGCCTCTTTTTATCGCTCAATTTTGTGATAATTGCATTGTTGGCCTGATATTTGCTTGAGTTCAGACTGTTGCGTGTGTCCAAAATACGACCAACCTTCAGAACAAAGGAAGCAGAAGTGTCAGACGACAACAATTCAATTAAAGAATATAAAGGCATTCTGGGACAGGTCACTTCACCCCTAATATTTTTCGCTCTGGCACTTCTGGTCATTGAAGGAATCATTGGAATTACAGTCGTTAAATCTCAACTCGACGCTATGCAGCAATTCTACATGATTCTTGTTATGGCTTTTTTATTTTTAGCTGTTGTTGGCCTCGTTGCCTGGATTACGGTGAAATATCCGTTGAATTTAATGGATAAAGTTGATGAAAGCATAGCACGCAATGAAGAGATTGAAAATTTTGTTGAAAGTGATATATTTAGAGATACTGTAGTTGATATCGTAGCTGATATCGTAGCTGATATCGTAGCTGATATTGTTCAGCGGTCACAATCAAAGGAGAGAGAAAATGGATCAAAATGAACGAGGAACGATAAAGGATATTGTCAAAGTGATCTATCACTCCAGAGGTGACTGGCGCACGCCAGGGGGCATCGCAAGAGCTCTCCAAATTCCTTCTGAAACGGTAACCCAAATCGTCAAAAGCCATCCCGAATTTTTTATTTTAGCAGGTGACGAACGTGCGAAATTTGCCCTCCGTCCCGGTGGTCTCGATGCCGTGTCACTCACTGATAGTGCGCGAAATTTATATCTTCAGGAGCTAACGCTGAGCGCATAGCTCACGACATATCCGGCGAGCATTGTTCTGCACTGCAAAGAGTTTTGCTGACCGCTGATTGCTCAATCGGAAAACGGGACGCCGTGACCTTGCCCGTAAAACCAGATCATATCGACAAAGAACGAGATGCCCGCACCCACGTAGTATCCCATTATCAATCCGAGGAAGAAGGGGCGGGCACTGCGATAGGTTCTGCTGCCACCAAAACGCAAGATTGCGAGTTTGCTCAACCAGCCGAGAAAGATTGGGAAGATTACATGGGTTACGGGATACGCAGGCCCGGTTGCCAGACCCAGTGGGTGCAGGGGCCACCAGGTGTAGCGGTAGCGCAAGAAGTACAGGAGGGCAGCGAAGGCGATGCCGCTGGTGAAGAAGGCCATTTTGCGCCAGTCGGGATTGACGGGGTCTCTTGCGTATTTTACCACAAAGTCCCAGGGTCCGCGCGCTAAGCCTCCGGAGATTTGCGATCCGTAATTGCCCGCGCCGCCTTCGTATCCCATGGATATGATATACAAACAGGATGCGACAATGCCCACGCCCATTGCCAGACACAGGGCCCACGCGAGTTGCCGTTTGTGATGCTGAATGGTGTCAAATAGACGGACGGAGTGGGTCAATGCTGGCATGAGCGTTGTTTTCATGTCGCCGCACCAGCCATAAGACATGCCGAGTGCGACCATGGTTTGTGCTGATAGTCGCGTGGTGCCAAATGTGAACATGATAAATGTTTGCGGTACCATGACGGCGCGGATGGTGATGACGCCGGTTTCGGCGATGATGCGCGAAATACCGATATAGACGACCATCATGACGACGAGAAATACCGCGATGACCCACAAGGCCATGCCCGAAGCGTAAAACCAGCAGGCCATGTAAAGCAGCCCGCCCAACAAGCCGAAGACTGCACCTCGATAGGATAGCAACTCGTCTGAGTCATCGATTTTTGCATCGCCTTTGAATGCTTTGCGAAATACATCGCGCAGGTGCGACCGCGCAATCCAGAGCCCCCAGCCGACTACGGTAAACCACACGCCGATCATTTGCCAGCCCACGGGCACAAAGGAGGTGCCAGCAAAATTTGCTTCTGAAATTATGACGCCGAATCGGTTGAATAATCCCTCTTCGATGACCGCGAGGATATAAAAGAAGCAGATGCTAAACGAGACGTCTAAGTTGATAAAGTAAGCAAATCCCACAATGGGCCAGTAGAGGTTCATGCGAATTGCCTGAAAATCTCGTCCAAATGAAATGGATTCAAATCGCCATGGAAATACGGGAAACGTGGGATTAAAATAGGAGACGATATTCCACAAGATGCCGAAGATCGAAAATGAAAAGCCCAGCCAGAAGAGCGGCGAGCGCATAAATGGTGGCAAGCGGGAGGGTGTATCGCCTCCTTCGACCATTGCGAGGGGCAATTCCATGAGAGCGTAGTCCAATCGCTCGTATTCGATCCATTGCTTGCGCAAGATTACCGCTGTACACAACAAGACCGCACAGAGTGCCGCGAGCAGGCTCAACCACCAGAACAGAGGTCCGATCCACACTTCCCACGGAACAGGTGTGCCACGCGGCAAGCCCTCAAAAAACCACGTCAATGCCGGGCCTGGTTCAATCACGGCCCAGGATGGCAGGTAATCGTGTGTAAACTCACCCCATCGATTTGTCGGGTCGGCGAGATAATACGGTACGCAAAAACTGGCAATTAATCGGCTCAAGAAATACGTTGGCAGGGTTGAGGCGATCAGGCCCATTGAAAAGATGACCAGGAGTTCGCCCCGATTGAGCTTGAGATAATGCCGCAAGAATACAACTGTTATTGCAAAGGGAAAAACCACGGCGAGGGATAGGTGATTTTGCGCCAGCCGCGTTGTGTGCAAGATGTGCCGTGCATAAAATCCACCGAGTGCTGCTACGAGTACAAGTATTAGCCCCAGGATGATCGACTTGTAGGTCAATGCGCGTGCGGTAGGGTCTTTTTGTTCGTGTTCTTGAGCGACTTCAGCCATAACTGTATATAGGTCTGCGGATTGAGGCTGTCAAGGGGGAATGAAAAAGCACGCTCTAAACGGAGCGTGCTTTTTAAAATCCAGTACCTGATATTTAAGACAGCTTCTTATAGTCAACAGCTTCGGCGTATTCCTCTATGGGTTGTTGCTAAAGGTATCGATAAAGGCGAGAAAATCCACAAAGTTAATGATACCATCGCCGTCCATATCCATGCGCGCGTCGAAATTGGTGTCTGATACCGACAATCCAAAGACGCCAACAAAGGCGAGAAAATCGGCAAAGTCAACGTCGAGGTCGCCATCGAAATCGCCATTGGAATCACTCGGTTTAAAAGTACCGGTAAAAGAAATCGCGGCTTCAGATATATCTAAATAGTCGAGTTCACCACTGAGGCCAGCCATCACAATGGTTTTGACAGTAAGGGTGGTCTTTTCTTCGAGGGGTTTGATGACCTGCAAGTTAATTTGACCGAGATAGCCATTTTCTGGCACTGTGGGGATAGAAAGAATCAGTGCGGCTATACGGGGACGGCCGGGTGTTCGGCGCAGTGACGTTCCAGTAAAGCCCTTTCCCGATATGTTCCCGATATGATCGAAAAATGCCTTGTCGTCAGACAGGGCAAGTTCCATCTCATAGCCGTATGTTCGCTGGTCTGCGGTCGTGGGTGCAAAGAGTTGAAATTGTATCGTATCGCCAGGTCTCTTTTTGGGAATGGTCAATGTGTTGTTCAATACAGGGGGCGTTTCAACCTCGGTATCGAGATAAAGCCGCATGCCTGCAAATTCACCGCCCGAAGACTCATTAAACGGCGTAATAATGCTTGTCGTCAGGACAGTAATAAACAACAGAACGCCCTTGACTCCTGTGACTGTCTTGCCTATTGTCATTTTATCTCTCCTGCTAAAGAGATACTTTTCTGAGGGTCGTGTCTTTGCCGAGACACGACCTTTGCTATTTAGAATGCAAAATAAAAAATTCAAAGTCAAATAGATTTATTCATAAGTTCCCCTGTTCTTCCAGCCGTACTATAAAGATAAGTAGATACTTACTAATATAAACCATTAACAAACATTCGCAAATTTTTTGCCTGATATACCCGACAACGAGCGGTGGGGGTATTGGGCTTGATGATTTTGCCGATTCGGTGTACCTTCGGGGTGGATAGACGGATAGACACCACCCCTATATTGTATAGATATCACCTATGAAAGACGAACGATCAGTCGCAACTTATACCGGTCTTTTTTTGATCGCTTTGGCGTCGCTGGCGATCCAGATTATTCTGGTGCGGTTGCTGAGTGTTATTACCTGGTACCATCTGGCATTTTTTTCGATTTCTATTGCCATGCTGGGTATGACGGCGGGGGCTATCCAGGTCTATGTACAAAAAGAGCACTTTGACGATGAGAACAAAGTTGAAGCGCTCACGCGGGCTTGTGTCGGGTTTGCGCTGTCTATTCCCGTTAGTTTGATTCTTTTGTGCGTTTTGCCCATCGGCTTTTACAGAAGTATCCTGAGTCTGATCGTGCTTTTTGTCGCAACGCTGATCTGTGCCTGGCCGTTTTATTATGCGGGGCTTGTTATTACCACTGTGTTGACGCGGTTCAATGCACCGATTGGCAGGCTTTATGCCAGTGATTTGACAGGTGCTTCTGCTGGATGTCTGATTGTTCTGGGCGGTCTCGAAATAGTTGATGCGCCGAGTCTTATGTTGTGGTGTAGCGGTATTGGTGCGCTGGCAGGTGCGTGTTTTGCCCGTCTTGCACAATCCCGCTCTGTCCGCCGTTATATCGCGCTCGCGTTGCTGTTTTTTGTGTTGGGTATCCTCAATGCCCAGACCCCGTATGGTGTTCGTCCAATGTTTGTGAAGGAGAAATTTCAAAGACTTAGCGAACAGATTTTAGAACGGTGGAATTCTTTTTCGCGCGTTGTTGTTTATCGCCAGCAATATTTGCCCCCGCAACTCTGGGGTGGTAGTCCTGTAGCACGGGGAGAAAATGTCTTTTTTCACGGGATGACGATTGACGGTGCAGCGGGCACGGCTATCAGGTCTTTTGCTTCGCCCAAAGATATTGAACATTTGCGTTATGATATTACAAATATCGGATATTATCTCAATAGACGGGGCAAAGCGTGTATTATTGGTGTGGGCGGGGGGAAAGATATCCAGAGTGCGCTATTTTTTGGTCACGATGCGGTTTTGGGTATTGAGGTCAATCCGATATTTGTCGATTTGCTCCAAAATGAGTTTCGCGAATTTGCGGGGCTTGCCGATAGGGACGACGTGACGTTTGTGGTTGATGATGCGCGCAGTTTTTTGTCGCAAAGTCGCGAGCAATTTTCCGTTATTCAGATGGCGTTGATCGATACCTGGGCAGCGACGGGCGCAGGTGCTTTTTCGCTGTCTGAAAACGCGCTCTATACTGTTGAAGCCTGGCAGACATTTCTCAGCCGTCTGTCAGAAGATGGTATTTTCACGGTGTCGCGGTGGTATAGTGCCGAACATATTGGGGAAACCGGTCGGGTGTTGAGTCTGGGCGTTGAATCGCTTTTGCGGTTGAGTGTAAAAAAACCGGCGGACCACATGGCACTAATCACAATTGGCAATGTCTCGACTTTGCTGATTTGCCGGCAGCCGCTGAGTGAGGCGGATATTAACCGGTTGAGACAGGTGTGCGAGGCGTTGCAATATCAGATTGTTCATGTGCCCAACAGGTTGCCCACCGAACCCATTTTGAGACAGATTTTATCTGCTCAATCCACAGATCAGCTCGCAGAGGCAGTGGCTCAGGCTGAATTGGACTACAGCCCGCCGACAGATGATAATCCCTATTTTTTTAATATGTTGAAACTGAATCATCTGGATACCGCGTTGCGAGGTCAAGAGGGGGTTCTCAGTGGGAATTTGAGAGCACTCGCCACACTTCTCGTACTTTTGCTCGTGCTCGGAGTGCTCACTGTTGCGACGATTGGCGTGCCTTTGTGGCTCGCGCACAGACCCACAACGTTGATGCAAACACCCGGTTTCTGGTTTGGTGCGTTGTATTTTTCTTTGATTGGCTCAGCTTTTATGTTTGTAGAGATTGCCCTGATTCAACGGCTCAACGTATTTACTGGACATCCCATCTATTCGCTGGGTATATTGCTGTTTACACTTATTGCAAGCACGGGTATGGGCAGTTTTGTAAGCGATCATCTTCCGCTTACTCGAAAGCCGTGGGTTTATGTTTTTCCGATTATAACGGCGGTGGGTGTTGTTGCTCTCAATACGGTTCTCCACTATTTGCTGTCTCACATGATGGCTGAGGATACAACGACAAAAATACTGATGTCTGTTCTGGTCATTTTTCCCGTGGGGATGCTTATGGGGCTGTTTTTTCCGACGGGTATGCGTCTGGTTCAGTCCTCTTATGAAGATGAAACCCCGTGGTTCTGGGCACTGAATGGGATTATGGGTGTGCTGTGTTCTGCGCTGGCTGTGTTTGTTTCTATTATATTTGGAATCTCTACCAATTTTTATATTGCCGCTGTGGCTTATGCGTTTGTTCTGTGGTGTGTTTACAGTTTATGCAGAGAACGCGCAATAACGGGAAAGGATTTTTTATGATAGATCATATTGTTCTTTTCAAGCTCAAAGATGGGGTTACGCGGGAACAGACTCAGGCACTTCACGATGGTCTGTTTGCGCTAAAAGAAAAGGGGAGTATTCCGGGTATGGAAGAGATTACGGGTGGGTATAATAATAGCCCGGAGGGAAAGAATTACGGCTATGACTGGGGGTTTATTATTCGGTTTACGGATGAGGCCGCGCGAGATTTCTATTTGCCGCATCCAGACCACAAAGCTCTCAGCCAGACTTTTATACGTCCAATTGTCGATGATGTGCTGGTGTTTGATGTATGAAATAGAAAATAAAAAAGTCGCTGTTTTTAGGCTTTAATTTTACTACATTTTGGTATGAATTTTACCCAACACGCCCTTGATAAACTCGAGCTTTATGAAATTGATTCGGATGTTGTAGAAAAAAGTAGCGCGATACATACGTTCTGCGACAAGAGGCAAAACACTGATATCAAAATTGTTCGCATCACAGGCATACTATTCGTTCTTGTCATTGATCCTGACACCAAAAATTTTATCACAATTTATCGAACGGATCAAAGAACTATTGATAATCGACGAAAGGCAAAACGATGGATTTAAACTTTAAGCCCGAACTTTTTGACAAGAAGATCGATCCTCAAACCGGAAATATTCTCTTTTTTCGGCGGGATATGCGAGGCATACCTGACCAGGTGATCGAAGGTGATGGTTTTACAGTTGAATTTAAAGATAATCAGGTTTATCTGATCGATATCTTTAACGCAAAAGAAGTGATGGGGAATCTTTTAAGAACGATCCCAACCGAAAACCTCGTTTGATAACGCCCTTAATTGGTACCGGAATGAGAGATGTGCATAATTCTTATAAGGAATCCGCGAATGCCTGAAACACAACTGAGACAAAAGCTACTCTTTCTCTATCTGGGCAATTCCAGTTTGGAGAGCGAAGTTGTTGGTTGGTCGTATTACGATGGGACGACTGATGAGATGTTTGAGGCTGCAGGTGAAGATGCCGAGCCGCCTTACAACTCTGTGCTGGATGCCATGCGCGATGGTTGGCGCGTTATTCAGGTGCCTTTTATCAAAGCACCGCAAGTCGGGCGCGAATACGAAAACGATTATCTCGATTTTGAATTTGTTCTGGAAAAAATGGAGGTTATAGATGGATAAGAATCTTTTGCTTACGTCTGTAGAAATGGCGCAGTTCGCGAGCACGGGTTTTCTGCGTTTTGACAATCTGGTGCCGCGGGAACTCTGCGAAGCCGCTCATGAAGAGATGAGTACGGGCAAGATTAGACGCCGCGCTCCGATGGGCTCACCTTTTAGTGAGTCCTGGCCCGATGAAGCCATTGGCAAGGTTTTTCGTCTGCCCAAAGTAGCAGCGATTATTCACAGTCTGGTGGGTCCCAATCCGCGATACGATCATCACGCGGCGCATCTCACGCCGGCAAATACGCGCAAGGGTGCCAATTTGCATCAAGATGCCGAATACGATATTCGCGATTTGCATTTCGATATTCAAATTTCCTTTTTTCCAGAAGATACGCCGCTGGAAAGCGGGGGTACGCTTTTTGTGCCGGGCACGCAATTTCGCCGGGTTCACGAAGCCGAGATCAAACGCTATCAAAATATCATAGGGCAGGTGCAGGCGATTTGCGATGCGGGGACGATGTTTTTCTGGCACACCAATATATGGCATTCGGCGCGGAGCAATTTTACGGATAGAGATCGGTATATGTTTAAGCTCCGTCTCAATCCCACGGTTCGCCAACAGCGCCTGTGGAATACCGACGATCTCGATAGTCCCGAGGTTATTCAGAAACTCAATCAGAAGATTCCCTGGCATGGGCAACGCCACCGCATTGAACTTATGAATCGCATCAAGTTCTGGCGTTTTCTCACTGGAGATCCCACTTTTGATATGGCACTCTGGTGGGGGCGCGTTGAAAATACGCCGGATGTTATTGTTCAGGGAGGTTGATGATGCATTTATCTATGCACAATTGGATGCGCTCGGAATCCCTCGATGTCACGCTTGAGAGGTTGGCAAAATTTGGGTACGAAAGTATCGAGCTCAGCGGTGAACCCGAGCGGTATGATACGTCAGAGGTGCGTGCTTTGCTCAATGAGTACAATATCCGCTGCTGGGGGGCGGTGACGTTGATGATGGGCGACCGCAATATGCTCGCAAAAGACGCGGGGATTCGGGCACAATCCGTGCAATACGTCAAGGATTGTGTTACGATGGTTAAGGAACTCAATGGGTGTGAGCTGACTGTGGTGCCAGCTACTGTGGGAAAAATCGAACCGGATGCCACGCCAGATGAGGAATGGCAATGGGCTGTGGCGGGCATGCAGGAGGTTTACGATCATTCCGAGAGAGAGGGGGTTCGCCTCGCCATTGAACCCATCAATCGGTTTGAGACGTATTTTATTACCCGAGGTGCTCAGGCTCTTGCCCTGGCAGAGGCGACGGGTGCGAATTGCGGTGTGTGTTTAGATGCTTTTCATATCAATATTGAAGAGGCGGACCCGTATCAAGCTATCCGAGACGCTGGGGACAGGCTCGTGGATTTTCATGTGGCGGATAATAATCGCATGGCGTGTGGGCTGGGGAATTGGGATTGGGCAAAATTGGTCGCGACACTCAAAGAGGTGGGTTATGATGACGCGCTGACGGTGGAATTTGTCGCGCCGATTGATCGGACGCCTGCGAATGAATATCCCAATGCGGTTGAGACCAATCCCGTTGATATTACACCGGAGGAACTCAAGTTTATTCAGGATCACGGGAGCAGTTTGTTGAGTGAGGAGTTTTACACTTTTCTGGTGAAGAAAACGGCTGAGACGTTGTTGCCGCTGATTGGATCCGCAGATGGCGTAGAAAAAAACGCGAATAATTTGAGCGTTTTTCGCAGATGAAAGGCGAAGGCAGATGAAAGGCGAAGGCAGATGAAAGGCGAAGGCAGATGAAAGGCGAAGGCAGATGAAAGGCGAAGGCAGATGAAAGGCGAAGGCAGATGAAAGGCGAAGGCAGATGAAAGGCGAAGGCAGATGAAAGGCGAGAAGAAGGCAGCGGTTCATTGACGAATTACAGAGGGAGATATGGCTCAAAAAATTCTCATTACAGATAAATTGCAGGGTCCCGAGTTTGCATCTGAGGAGCGGACGAGGGCGATTGACAGGTTGCGCGATTACGCGGAGGTGGAATTTTACGCTGAGACCGAATTTGGTGCCGAACACGCCGAGGGTGTGGTGGGTGTTTTGGCGGATTCGGTTGTGTTCTCGCCCGAGTTTTACGCCACGGCGCGCGATTTGCGCATTGTTGCGCGCTGGGGTGTGGGATTTGAAAAGGTCGATGTGCCACGCGCGACTGATTGCGGTGTTATTGTCACGGTTGCCCCTGTGCATATGGTGACGGTTGCCGAATTTGCGATCGCGCAGTGGATGGCCGCGCTGAAGCGCGTTTATACTTTGAACCGAAATAGCCATGCGGGAAGTTTTGAGATTATCAAGACTTATGAGGCGGAAGGCTCTACGCTGGGGATCTGGGGTCTGGGGCGGATCGGTCAGGCGATGGCCGAACGCGCGCGTCCGCTTCTGGGGGATTCAGGACGTTTGCTGGTCTATGATATTCGTCCGGATATTGACGAGGTCGCCGCGCAGTACGATGCCGAGGTGGTAGATGATCCCCGCGTCCTTTTCGAGGAATGCGATGCGATTTCTCTCCATCTTTCAGGCGATGATACCGTTGTGACCTACGATCTGCTCTGCGCGATGAAACCCCATGCCTCAGTGATCAATCCCTCGCGTGGCAATCTGGTGGATGATGAAGCGGTGAACCGTGCGATTAAAGAAGAGCGGCTCTATTATTATCTCGTCGATGATCCGGTCAATCAGACGCGTGCGATTCACAAAGACCACCCCCGCATTATCTGTACCAATCACAATGCAGGCATTACCGTTGAGTCCGCTATTCGGCTTGACGAGTGTTGCGTGGAGCAAATTATCGACGCGGTTGAAGGTCGCACGCCCAGAGATGTGCTGAATACCGATGTGCTCGATCACCCGCGAGTTCAGGGGTTTTTGAAGTAGGGACGGTGTACAACTGGTCGTAGTGTCCAGACCAGTTCACTGTGAAGTAGGGAGTGTGTACAACTGGTCGCAGTCCAGACCAGTTCACTGTGAAAAAGAACCCATCAACAAGCACCGTCATCGCGGCATGTTGTTAGCCGCGATCCAGATGGTTTTTGTTGTTTTTAGATGTTTCAACGGATGTGTTGACGATAATTTGGTTGCCCGATTTTTTTCAACAGATTTGTTGACAATAGTTTTGATATTCGATTTTTTCAACATGCTTCCAGGAAACCGCTATGGCGATATCCGTATTCCGAGACCTTGCATCTGAGCTTCGCGCCGACCTCCTGCCCGCGCGGGTCGTTCTGGTGTTATCAGTTGGCTTCACTTCGGGTATGGGTCTGCTCATCGCGCAGATTGCGTTTGGGAGCTTTATATTCTCGGGACCATTGGCTCCCTATTCCTCCCAGGGCGTCGGTCTGATACTGTTCGGGAATTTCGCAGCATGCCTGGTTATCGCCCTCGCGAGCGGGTACCGCGGGGCGATTGCGGGTCTGTCTCCCGCGCTGGTGATTGTGATGGCACTGTTCGGGTCCTCGATCTCGATCAGCGCGGAAGGCGACGCGTTGTTCGTCACTACAGTGGTCGCGCTCATGATCAGTGCGGTGGCCACAGGTGTGTGCTGTTTCATGATCGGACGTTTCGGACTCGTCAATCTGGTGCGTTTCATCCCCTATCCGGTGGCAAGCGGATTTGTGGCGGGAATAGGGGCTGTCGTGTGCCCGGCGGCCCTGTCGTTGATGGGAGCAGAACTGAAATGGTGGATGATTTCCGCACTCATAGAGCCTTCCGTTCTGTGGAAGTGGAGCCCGGGCGCGGTGTATGGGATTGCCCTGTACTTCGCGATGAAACGCTGGGGCAACCCGCTGATCCTGCCGGGGAGTATCGTGCTTGCCGTAGCTGCGTACCATTTCACACTCGCCGGTCTCGGTTTTTCGGGTGACGAGGCGCGGGCAGAGGGATTGCTGCTCACGAGCACGGCGGATGGAAGTCTGTGGCCGGCTCTGCTTCCCGCGGATCTGGTGCATGTAGATTGGTCTTTGATAGCTACGCAAGTCCCCCACATGCTGACGCTGATTCTGGTCGCTTTCATCTGCGTGGTCATGAATGTCGCTGGTCTCGAACTGGCTGCGAATCAGGAGTTGGACTGGGACAGGGAGTTCCGCGTGACAGGAGCCGCGAGTGTGATCGCCGGTCTGGGCGGCGGAACGGTGGCGACTATTGTGGTGCCGGCGTCCCTGCGCAGCAAGCTGTTCAGAGCCGCAACGCGTCTGACCGGGGTGGTTGCCGCCTTTGTGATCGGGGTCGCGTTGTTCATGGGCGACGGGATGCTGGAGTTCGTTCCGGCACCGCTCGTAGGCGGAATTCTGGTCTTTGCCGGTCTCGGCATGCTGGACCAGGGTCTCGTGACAAGCTACAGGCAGCTTCCCCGGTCAGAGTACGGCATTATTCTGCTGATCTTCTTTGTGATCTTGTACTTCGGACTCTTTGAGGGCGTGGCTGTTGGGATGCTCGCCACTCTGGTGTTTTTCGCCGTGCGCCTGAGCCGCGTGGATCCGATCGAATCGCGGTTTACCGCACGCGAGCGCGTGAGCAACAAGACCCGGTCCGTCCCCGATCGCGCCATCTTGCTGGAGGAGGGTGAGCGGGTGCAGGCATACCGGCTGCGCGGCTACCTCTTTTTTGGCAGCGTGTCCCCTCTGGCCGATCATCTCAGGCAGTCCCTGACCGGTGTTTCGCGTCCCCTTTGTCTGTTGCTGGACTTCAGCGCTGTCTCCGGCTTTGACTTCTCGGCAGTGAGCGTCCTGGGGAGGTTTTTGCAGACGGCGAACGCGGCCGGGGTGCGGGTCGTTCTGAGCGCAGTGTCCGAGGGGTTGAGGTCAGGGCTTGAGCGAAGCCTTCCGCCTTCTGTATATGATGAGTTGCTGGTAGAGCCAGATGTGGATGGTGCCCTCGAACGCTGCGAGGATATCGTTATTGAGGCGTGGAATGCGGATGTGGATATGGCAGACGAGCGGCGTGCCTCGCTGCTGGATCACGCCGCCGATGACCTCGAGCACTACCTGGAGCGGCAGATGGAGTTCGAGAATCTGATAGAGGGACTTCAAGGCTATCTGAATCCTCACGAGTACTCCTCTGGCGAGACTATCGCAGGACCGGATGCGTCCCATGAAGATCTGCAACTGCTGCTTTCGGGCCGGGCTTCCGGCTATGATTCCGCAGGTGCGCGCCTGTTTCAGTGCGGTCCCGGCGATGCGATATGGCCGGCGGACGCGCCGGACCAGACCTCTGTGGTTGCGGACGAACCCTGTCAGACGATGGTGCTGACGCTGGTCGCCCGGGATAATCTGGAGAAGAGCGAAGAGCGGCTTGCCCTCAAGCTGTATCGATATCTCCTTGGCGGACGTCTCCAGGGCGAGCGGGGAGGTAGGCAATTGCAAGTGGATTCTCGCACTTAGGAGGAAGACCAGTGAGTGACGATATGCAAATCGACATGACCCCACTGGATTACGGGCGTTCGTTCCTGATCGGGAAGGGGCGCACCAATGAGGCGCGTTTTTGGATCGAGTCGCGCACCCGCGTTATCGATGACAGGCAGGGGATCTGTGAGGATTTCTACCAGACAGCCTCATGCAAGAGCGAGAACACCTTTCACGAGAAGGATCTGTTTCAGCGGGACAACTACGATTTCCTGCCGATCTTCAGCGCAGGGTACGGTCTCATTTTCAGGCGCCATGCCTATCTCAGCGACCGCTACCGGGAAACGCGTTCGTACACGGAGATGTTCGGCGGTTACGACCTGCATCTCGTCGAAGGCGCGACGATTCGCGAGTTGCCGACGAACGCGGCGATCCGGGAGGAGACGTACCGCTTCGCGCCGCTGGTCTCGCAGACCGAGATCCGCAACGACGATACCGGCCTTCGGGCACTGATTGAATGTCCGGTTAAGACGATGAATACCCGCCGTGACGACGACCGTTACCAGGTCGATACCGGTCCGGTCGCCTTTCCGGATCTTTCGGTGCGTCCCGGGCGGCTCATCGATTGCCTAACGCTGGCTTTCGTGGCTTTTAATGTCCCTCATTTCGCCGATTTTGTGATCGAAGTGCCTACCACGGTCAATCCCGACCATCCCGATTTGCAGATCTACCATTTCTCGAAGATCGTCAGCATGCCAGCGCGCAACCGGCTGTTTGCGGTTGAATAGGGCGGCTCCGACATAACCTATTCCCTATCGATGATGCGCTTGCCTGCCAAACCATCCAGGACTTCGAGGCAACGCGGTCTTCTTTTGTTTTGGTCTCTCAACTCGCTCAAATACGTTTCCCATTCTTGCTCCCTGTTGAGACGCTTTAATGTGTCTCGCACCTCGCGGAGATAGGTGCCAGCTTCCTGATAACCGGAAACTTCAACGCGGCTGATCGCAGACTCAGCCTGTTCTTTCCAGATCGCTATGGCGCGGTCTGGATATTTTTCTTTGATGGCCTGGGCTACGTTGAGCGATGATGTGTACATATAGCCCCATGAGTAATGTGTTGAGGGAGTTTTCAGATCGTACCACTTCAAAACCTCTGTTGGCTTTTTCTCAGCGATGGCAAGTTCGATCAGGAGATGGATCATGGGGCCTTCTGAAGCGTCAATGTCTTTTTCAAATTCCGTCTTTGGTAAAGGCCATTTGTCATTGGGTTCCCCTTTTCGCTTTCTGCCCTTTGTTCGCGGTAAGTGTCCAGTTTCCAGAAAATAGCGCGCCCAGGCTTCGACGGCTGGTCCCACTTTGGCCTTTTGTGCGGCCTCGCACAATTCTTGAAAAGTATGCAGCGAAGGATTCGAGAAAAAGTCGTCCGCATAAAAGGTCGTAGCACTCAGATAGTCACCGGTTTTTTCTCGAATGGTACGTAGCCGGTCCTCAAGATTTGAGATAGTACCTGGATGATTGGGGTTTGTGTTTGCAATGGCTTTCTGGCACCAGTGTTCGGCGTCTTCATAGTGTTTTTCATCAGTCAGGAGGTCTATCAGTTGTATATAGTCGCCGGTGGTCTCGGCCTCGCGCTCGCGCAGAGGGATGATTTCATCTTCGCGCCCGGTTTGCTCGAATGCAGAGATGAGCCATCCGGTCACGCGATTTCGGAGTTCATTGTCTGACCGAATGGCATTCAGGCGTTTCTGCAATTCGTCGGCCAATGCATGCCAGTCGGATTTATTATTTGCATTATTCCAGATATTTTCCAGCACATCGTAACAAAATTCGCACTCGTCGGCCAATTCCAGGTCCACCGCCCATATCAATTTTTCGGACGACGACAGCGAGGACGCTGGTAGGGCCTGTATCACTATTTCCATGCAGGCTGGGACTTCATCAATTATGTCTCCTTCGATATCGTAGTTGTCAAGCGCGAAATTGACGGCGTTGATCAATTCTTTGCCCACCTGAAGAAGTTCTTCGGCAGGTCCCGCTATAAGGAGTGCCTGAAGATATGTTTTTAGGCGATTGAAACTTACAGGCTGATATTCCTGGTCATACTCATATTCATACTCATCCCAATCGGGTCCTTCTCTTATATCCGCAAGTTCCTGCCTGATCGCTTTGAGCAGCGTGTCGGCATTGCCACTGCGAACCTTTCGGCGATCCTCCAGAAATTTTCGTACATCGGGAAAGGCGTTGGTGAGTTCGTCGAGCAGTTCTACGAGTTGTGCTCTGGTCTGTTTTTTGAGGTAGGCCAAAAGGGGGCCGGTGTTCTGCTGTTGTGCGGCCTCTAATTGTTCTTCTGTATCTGTCCACCTACCCAGTTCGAGATCCCAATATTCTTCTCCGGTTGTCTCGGTTTCTCGCAGCCTGTCCAGGCGGGGGTCTGTTTGCGAGATTTGTGGCACTGCAACATCATTCTTCAAGCACATCAGGTATTCCAATACCACGGCAACGGCGTGTTTGCAATTTGCCCAGTAAGGACAGGTACACTCGGATGTCAAGTCCTCTTCCTGGATTGCCACTTGTGTGACATAGCGCGTGCTGCCCAGCACATAGGCGATGAGCGCGCCTTCAGGTGTGATTCCCAAATCAGAGACGCTACTGTTGCGCTGGTAGGTGCGTCCTCTGCTGACGATTGTAGTCCCCGCCCAGTGTTCAAGGTCTTCCCAGGTGAGGTCGGCATAAGAGTCTTTTTCCATAGGCCAATGTTCCTTTTATTCGGTACAGGCGAGTCGGATTGACTTTTTCGTTGTAAAGGCGGGGTAAAATAAGCAAATCGGTACATATTTCAAGTTAAACTTGAGATTTGTACCGATTTCAGGTTTATATCTGTGATATCACTTATAACGGTGCGATGCGTCGCCGATCTGCTTCTACGGCTTCAAACCACGTTTCCAGTTCGCGTTTCATGCGGTGTGCGCGGTCTGGCTGTTGTTGCGCGAGGTTGATGTTTTCGTGCGGATCGTTTTCAATATTGTAAAGTTCTGGGTCACCGGGCGGTGATAGTGTTCGTTCCACAGGTGGATTTTCCACGTTCATGAGAAAATGCGGGACTTCGTGATTTTTCTGGTATGGCGGATTGTCCGATCTCATTTTTTGCATGGCTTCTTCAATGCGGGGCCAGTAGAGCTTCCATTCCCCGTCTCTCATCGCGGCATTGCATGTGCCAATGGGATCGTAGCGGTTGAATTGCCAGTATCGTTTGGTCGGTAGTTTTTCGGGTTCACCCTGTAATGCGGGCATGACATCCATTCCGTCTGTGGGCGTCTGCATGTCGATTCCGCAGGCGTTTAACAGGGTGGGCATCCAGTCTGTAAAGTGCAGCATTCCGTCATACGTCTTCCCCTGGGGCAAGCCCGCGGGCCAGCGGATCAGGCCCGGTACGCGGATTCCGCCTTCGAGTACATCGTATTTCATGCCCCGAAACGGTCCGTTGTAGCGGGTCTGGTCGTTTTCCCCTTTGCCGAGATGGACAGGCCCGTTGTCGCTGGTGTAGAGTACAATCGTATCTTCCGCCAGGCCGTGTTGTTCGAGTGTGTCCAGGATTTGCCCGATTCCGGTATCCATCCGCCGGATCATGCCGTAGGTGAGACATACGGCCCGGGTAAATTTTTCCATTTCTTCAAAGGGCTGGACATCTTCTTCGGGAGCTTCGAGTGGTCCGTGCGGTGCGTTGTAGGCGACGTAGAGAAAAAACGGCTGTGTTTTGTGCCGTTTGATAAATTCGATGGCGTCCTGTGTAAATACGTCGGTGAGGTACCGGCCGTCTGACCACTTTGGCTGTCCGTTGTATTCGATGATCCAGTTCCAGTAATTCATTCCGCCGTTCAAGAATCCCGCGAATTCATCGAATCCCCGGTTGTTCGGATGATACCGCATGTCGTGTAGTCCGTTGTGCCATTTTCCCACCATTCCCGTTGCATAGCCGTTTGCTTTGAATAAGTCCGCGATTGTGGATTCGCCGAGTGCAATCCGGTCCAGTCCGCGGTTGGATTCTACGCTCAATGCGCCTACACGGTGGTTGTAGCGTCCGGTTAAAAAAGCGGCGCGAGCTGGCGCGCATATTGGCGATGCGGTGTAGTGCTGGTTCAGACACAGGCCTTCCCGCCCGATGCGGTCGATGTGGGGCGTGTTCAGGTCCGGGTTTCCGTAGATTCCCAGGTCGCCATAGCCCTGGTCGTCGGTTAAAAATACGATTATATTTGGTCGCTTACTGGTCATTTTTGTGCCTCAGGGCAAGATATCCACGGTCAACCGATCTGTCTGATCTGATCTGCACGCCCAGAGTAGCTCTGGATCGTACACGCGGGGTGCTTGAGGCGGATGTGTCGGCAATGTCCAGTCTGGTTTGTAGTGTTTGATCAGGGTCATGACATTTCGATGGGCAATTCGATCTTTCAAGTCGTCGTCGCAGTCGGCTTTTTCTATTACGCGCTGGAGAAAGCGATAGTCGTAATAGGGCAGGTCCGCGCCAAAGATGAGTCGCTCGCGTCCGACTTTGTCGGCGAACCATTTGAAGTCCCAGGTGGAGTTCCGTCCGTCGGGGTATTGTACGACTTCGAACCAGAGATTATCGTGTTGTGATAGGTTTTCCGCGGCCCATGTGCTGGCGTGTACGATAAATTGTGCATTCGGAAAGGTTCGGGCGGTGCGGTCCATCAAGTTGTCGTGCCAGTGCAGGTTGCACAGTCCGTTTCGCGCGGCTGCGACTTCTACCATGGGGAGGATTTCTTCTTTCATTGGGGGGTGTCCGGCTATTCCAACGAGGCCCAGGTCGTCCAGGGCTTTTTCGGCTTCATCGATGCCGAGTTCGCCGAATCGCGGCTCGATGAGTGCCATGCCTATGGGAAATACGTCTGGAAATTTTTTGCACGCGCGGGCAATGGCTTCGTTTTGTTCCCGTATGTCTTGTATTCCCCGGGTGATTGGGCTTCCCACGGCTGTTGGCATTGATATGGTTGCGTAAATATTGGTTTCGGCGAAGCGGGATAAGCACATTTGGGCGTTTTGTCCGACGGTGGGGACGCGGTTAATGGTTCGTCCAATGTGGTTGTGACAACAGATGTACGGTCGCATGGTGGTTCCTTTTGTTTGCGGGGGTAGTTAAATTTTTGTGTTAAAGAGGCGATAACACGTAATATATAGGACCATATTTGGTCGTCAATCGACTTCTAAGGACAATATTCATGCGCGATTATCCATCTCCCCAATATCCCGCACGATGTAAGCGTACGCATCGGGTCTGTGATCTGCAGGCGGGTGAGTTTGCGGTTGTGGCCGGGCGTCTTGTGGAGCGAGATGCGCTTTCCGATGAGACGGGAAGGGTGTGCCTGTGTTTTAATACTGCTACCGAGGCAAAGACTGGAGATATTGTGGAGGTTGAGGGTTGTCTTGAAGGCGATGTTTTTTCTGCTACAGGGCTGCGGGTGCTGGTGCCGTCCCGTGGTGCGGATGTGTCTTTATCCCAGGTCGTGCAGACGAATTTGCGCAAGCGCGCCAAAATTATTGCGGGGATTCGTCGATTTTTTGATGAGAAGGGTTTTGTGGAGGTTGAGACGCCTCTGATGGTGTCGCAACCGGGTATGGAGCCGCATCTCGAGGCGTTTCAGACGGCGTATGAGATGCGGCAGTTTTATCTGCATACTTCGCCTGAGTATGCGATGAAGCGCCTGCTCGCGGCTGGTTTTGAACGGATATACCAGATTTGCAAGGTGTTTCGGCACGAGCCTGTTGGCAGGATGCATACGCCTGAGTTTACGATGCTGGAGTGGTATCGGGCGTACGCGGATTATACTGATATTATGGTGGATACTGAGTATTTGATTGCCGGACTTGCAACAGATTTATATGGAGAGCCTGTTGTGCGGACGGGTCAGTACGCGGTTGATCTGACGCCGCCGTGGGAGCGTATTTCTGTGCGGGAGGCGATGTTGCGCTATGCGGGTATTCGCGCTGATCCGTATTCGGATACTGCCGCGTTTATCAGGCAGGCGGGGCATGTGACAGTTGATGAGGATGATCCGCCGGACGTCGCGTTTTTCAAGGTGTTTCTCGATCGGGTTGAGCCACATCTGGGTGTGCAAAAGCCAGCGATTTTGTACGATTATCCCGCGCCGATGGCAGCGCTTGCCAAACGCAAGTCCAGCGCGCCAGATCTGGCAGAGCGGTTTGAGGTTTATATTGCGGGGATGGAGTTGTGCAATGCGTTTACAGAGTTGAACGATCCGGATGAGCAACGCCAGCGTTTGGAAGAGGAGGCCACCCAGCGCGTGAGGGAGGGGAATGCGGCTTATCCAATTGACGAGCGTTTTCTTTCGGCTCTCGAATACGGGATGCCGCCTTCTGGCGGTATTGCGCTTGGGGTGGATCGTCTGGTTATGCTTCTTACAGGGGCATCTTCTATAGGCGAGGTTATGGCTTTTCCCATGTCTGATCAGTAAAAAAAACAGGGTGGAAGACGTTTGTCTCCCACCCTGTACCAGGCTCTGATTTCCCTTCCCCCGTCAGCCTGAATAAATTCCTGTCAAAGTTTTAGGGTTAATCATCCCACTGTAAGGATCCCGCGCTTTGATAATCTGTTACGCGCGTTTCAAAGAAGTTCTTTTCTTTTGCGATGTCAATGGTTTCTCCCATCCACGGGAAAGGATTCTTTGATCCATATACGCTTTGCAGGCCGATTCGTTCCAACCGACGGTCGGCGATGAATTGCACGTATTCGCGGAATAAGTCTTCATTGAGGCCCAGTACGCCGTCGGGCACACAATCCCGTGCATAGATTACTTCGTATTCCACGGCTTCGTGGATGAGGTCGTAGATGTCGCGTTGCAGTTCCGTTGTCCAGATTTCTGGGTTTTCCGATTTGATGGTGTTGATTAAGTCAATGCCAAAATTCAGATGAATGGTCTCGTCGCGCAAGATGTACTGGAATTGTTCGCCAATGCCGGTCATGCGGTTTTGCCGATGGAAGGAGAGGATCATGACAAAGCCGCTGTAAAAGAATATGCCTTCCATGATGACGTAAAATCCGACGAGATTTTTCACGAATTTCTGCATGCCTTCAATGCTTTGTGTTGAGAAGTTGGGATCTAACACGTCTTCGGTTAGTTCCATCACGAATTTGTCTTTGCCTTCGATGGACGAGACTTCGTGATACATGTTGAATACTTCGCGTGCGTTCAGGCCCAGGGATTCGACGATGTAGTGGAATGTGTGGGTGTGTATGGCTTCTTCAAATGCCTGGCGCAAGAGGTATTGTCGCGCTTCGGAGTTTGTGATGTGTTTGAAGATGGCGAGTACGATGTTGTTACCGACGAGGCTTTCGCCCGTGCTGAAGAATCCGAGGTTTCTCAAGATGACTTTTCGCTCGGCGTCGTTCAGGGCATTTGAACGCCAGAGTTCTATGTCGCGCTGCATCGGTACTTCTGTCGGCATCCAGTGATTGGCACATCCGTTGAGATAGTGTTCCCATGCCCATTCGTATTTGAGGGGCATCAACTGGTTTACATCCACCTGCCGGCAGTTGAGCAATCGCTTGTCTTCCGGGTTGATGCGCCTGGTCAGGTCATACGCCTCGCCAGTGGCACCACAACACAGCGCGGAGGGTACGTCAGTATTATCCGCTTCAACGGACGCATGAATGCCGTTTTGCTCCGCGTGACCACCATCCTTGTAGTCCATATTTGCTTGACTTTCAACGTCTTCGTCTTCAAATATGAGCTTAGACATATTACAACTCCTTTAAAAAAATGAGATACAATAATGGTTCAAGCAGTTGCCTCAATGATGGCTTCGCGGAATTTCACAAAACTGTGCGAACGGCTACGATTAGAATCAATATGAATGCCAACGTCTCTGGCAGCCTCCACTTTGCGTAGTCCAGTTTTAAAGTAGCCATGTCGCTTCAGGATGCGTTCGAAAGCTTCCCATGTGCCTCCGCGGATTGCATCGGGGTGGCGATAGCGTGCCTGATTTGGAATTTTTTTTGAAACCCTCGGATAGGCATTACACACCGCCTGCCAGTCACCAAAGTACCATGCCTCCAGTTCTTCAATGGCGATACGGTTGACCAGTTGCCAGAGACGACTACGGGCCTGTGAGCGGGTGAGCAGTTGAGTCCGAGAAGCAATGTTTTCAAGTTTTTGTTTTAATTGTTCGCAGTTGTCGTTATCGCGGTCAACGATTACGAAGATGCGATAGTTGTCGGGTAACCATTTTGCATAGGCTCGCAGACGATTTTGCAACTTGTCCAACAGGTCTGGCTTCCCCTGAAACGGATGAATTTTGAATGTGCATTCCGCAGGCAGCATACGCGGCAATAGCTCTCGCAAGAAGGCCTCCATTGAGGGTTCTTCAACGAGTAATTCCAGATGTTGTGCCGTCATCACCCGCGTCCCTCCAGAGGAGGAGTCGGTTCACCATGTCTGTCCAGCGGGTCTCCCAGATTGAAATATCCTTCCATCCATAGATGGCCAAGATATGCACCCTCTTCGACAAATTCCGGTATGCCGGGTATATCTGCGACTCGGCGTGTTTGTGTGTACCCCTCCGCGTCGCGCCAGAGGACGCGGACCTCTTTGGGACGCAGTGCGTTCAGGAAAAATGGCGAATGCGTGGTCGCCAATAACTGCGTGCGCTCGCAGGCCGCACGGCATTCTTCGGCAAGTTCCGGAAGCAATCGAGGGTGCAAGAAGTTTTCCGGCTCTTCGATGCCGATGAAGGGCGGCGGTTCGGGGTCGTATAATAGCACCAGGTAAGCCAGTATTTTCAATGTGCCATCAGAAGCGAATCGCGCCAGCACCGGGTTGCTGAACGGTGCGTCCTTAATTTGCAACAACAAGCGACCATCGGGCATGACTTCTGATAGCACGCGCTCAATGCGCGGCACCCGCTGGCGTAGCACCTCAAAGATCTGGTTAAGTCGCTCGGGGTATTGTTCTGCAAGGTGCTGTATGACATTGGCAAGGTTGTCGCCGCTCTTAGACAGTCGCTCTTGAGGTCCTGCTTCGGGCTGGCCTCGTGCGCTGTCTGCCGAGAGGTATGACACATGCCATCCGGTGATGAAGTCGCGCAGTGCTGCTACGCGCGGGTGATCGGCAAATTGCCCCAGGGCATTGACTGCCAGCAGGTCGGGCGATTGGAGCGGTACCTCGTTGCGCGGGTCTAATTGGATCGGTCCCGAGTAAAGCGTGTCCAATTCGTCGGGTTGCTCACCGCTGACCGCTCTGCCCTGTCCCTCGCGATAATCGAGAAATCGGAATGGTCTGCCGTGTTGGCCGCGCCGCCATTGTAACCATTCCTCCTTGACAACGGGGCGGTTGCGGTCTTCGTCAATAGCCAGGTGATAAGTGATCAGACGCGTGCCCGGCTGTTCGCGGTACTTGAGTTCGATGACAACGGGATCGATGTTGCCGCGCGTCCGCAGTTCTTTGGCACGGCCACGTTGATCCCAGGCGCGACGCAAACCCGACTCAAAGCATTCCGATAGAAACGCAAATACGTCAAATACTGTTGATTTCCCGCTGCCATTGGGACCGAGCAACACAGTCAGCGGTGTCAATTCCTTGAACTCAACTTCCCGCAACGCACGAAAGTTCTGCACCTTCAAATACTCGATCCGCGCCGGTGCTGTGTATTGTGAAGTTGTTAGGTTCATCTCTTTTTAGTCACTGACATTACGCATCTTTAAGCAGAATGGCATTGCCTGTTAAATAGCTTATTGAGACAGGGGACTCCCCAGGATGTTAACTCCGATAGTACATATTATAGTACATGCTATTTCAGAAATCGCACTAATAAAAACAGCCAAATTTTTCATATTAACCTCCCTAATGAAACTCGTAGATTTAATACTGATCCATTTTAAGGAGATAGCAACGGAACTAAGAACGGAGAAAACAAGGAGAGTCGAACCTCAATCCCCTGTAATAGTTTGGTTTTTCGTTTTTTAACTACTGTGTGTAATGTCAGTTAATCAGTTTAGCGAGCGCAAGGATGAGCAATCTGGTCATTTTGCCGATTCTCTATCTACTCCACTACGGGACGCCCACCTATCTCATTTTTTTCCCAGAGTTGGCCGAGGCTGTAGTCCTCTAACCATGTTTTCAGGCGAATTGCGTTGAGCCTTGTGAATTGCGTTTGTCCATCTACCCGTTCAGCCACGAGCACATCTTCTGGTTGGAAGTGATCGATTAGCAAAGATGACTGTGTCGAAAGAATGACCTGAGTCTTGACGGATGCCTGTTTTACAAGCGAAGCCAACATGGCGGTCGCATAGGGGTGTAGTCCAAGTTCTGGCTCGTCCAATAGAATAATGGATGGACGAAGCGGCTCTGGCTGAAGAAATAAGGTCGCCAGTGCGATAAATCGCAGGGAGCCGTCAGAGAGCGAAGAAGCATCAAAGTACGCTTCGGATTTCTTGTGACGCCATTCGAGGTGGATTTTGTCGTTGTTTAGTGCCAGCGGCTGGAGGAGAAAATCATCAAAAAATGGCGCGACCTGCTGCACTGTGCGGCGAATCAGGTTGTATGACGCTTCATGCGTCTCATGCAAGTAGTACAGAAACGCCGATAGGTTGGAAGCATCGGATCGCAAATAACGGTTGTCGTTTACATCGGCGGTTTTCCGCATTGGCGATGTGGAACTTGTGTCATGGAAGTGATAAACGCGCCACCTATCGGGATGGTTGCGGATATCGGAATCCGAGTGGGCGTTCCAGAAGCGGTCAGACTCTGAAGACAGATATAGCATGTCGGTATCCGTTGCGTGCAACCTGATCGTGTACCGATTTGCTATGTCGTCAAATGAGATGTCAATGATCAGTTCTTCAGTTGTTCTGGAACCGAAATGCAGAATTTTGTCGGCCCCACCAGCGCGGTTCACATAATCCTTCAGCCTATCCGAGGTGATTTCGCGCAGGAAGGAGAAGACCTCAATGAAGTTTGATTTGCCCGATCCATTCGGCCCGATCAAGACGTTAATTGGGCCGAGCTTCAAGTTCTCAATAGAACCGATGCTCTTGAAGCCCTTGATGGTAATGTTGTCAAGAGCAGGCATTGTGAAATTCGGATGAGCAATCTGGTCATTTTGCCGAAAAGATGACTGTGTCGAATATAGCTAAAAAAAATAAGGTCGCCAGTGCGATGGACCGTAAGGAGCCGTCAGGGGAAGACGAGGGGAGGTCTTAAAGCGATTGGAGAATCGCTTTAAATTATTGCTGTGCTTTTATTTACGCCACAATATTTTGTAATTAACGAAAAAAGAGCACAAAATGTTGTGGTAAAGACGTGCTTATTATAGTAAAAGTACTCGCGTACTGTCAACCCTAAAAAGGACTTATAATCAAAAAAATACTCTGACCTACCCTGAATATAACTGATGTTACGCAAGAACCACCGCGGCGGACAAATGGACAAGTGGTACATATCTTTCACATGACCGCCCATTTATCGTTCAAAATATACAGAGATTGTTTTACGCCAAACAGACGATCCACAAATTCAAGTTAAAAAAAAGGGTGCAATACAGCATATTGAGGACATATCCGAAACTATTTCTGATATTATTTTGAAGGAGGGCATCATGGATATCATCCGCGAATCATCCCTTATTCAGCAATTTAAGCGAGAAGGCATTGAAGAAGGTATTGAGCAGGGGCAGACAATGCGCCATTGAAGATATCCTCGAAGTGTTGGAGATTTGATCTGCACGAAGCAGACCCCCTATCTACTCGCATTGCGACTATCGAAGATTTGCAACGCCTCAAGCAGTTGCTCCGCGCGGCGGTTCAGGTGTCCAGTCTCGATGAATTTGAGCGCCTGTTAGATTCATAGGAAAAGCCGGACTACCCTTGTGAGCCATCCGGCCTCTTTGCTTAAAGCCGCCATCTACATACGCAAAATAAAAATTCCAAATTTGTCTCTGCTACTTTAAGTTATATCTTAAAGTAGCAGAATAATAAATCGAATAATTATTCCATAATAGTGTGGTTTCATTACTTAATTTTGAATAAAAATCAGAAGGCTATAGCCAATGATGCCGGTGTTACGGCGTCGGTAGATTTGTAGGTTAGTATGTTCGTAGCGTTAGCATATCTGGGCGCGTTAGAAGCGTTAGAAACGTTGGTTAAACTCCTTGACATGATCCCACTTCCTTTCTATGTTATTATATCGCAATTCCCTATAATAACATAAATAATATAATCTAATAATCCCCCTCTCCCGTTCTGATGAGAGAGTAATCAAGGAGATGTATATGGGTTACTCTGCATTTGCTGTGGCAAATTACTTTTTAGACCTTGGTAAGAAGGATGGTGTTGAAATAACACCATTGATGATACAAAAACTTGTGTATATCGCTCACGGGTATCATCTCGCTTTCACCGCAAGAGATAACTCGTCTGACGGTCTTCCGTTAGTTGACGACGAGTTCGCCGAGGCTTGGCAATATGGTCCGGTATTTCCATCACTTTACCATCATTTCAAACGCTTTGGTGGGGATCCAATAACAGAGTTTGCAAAAGATATTGAGTTTTCATACGATGATGATAGGGGAAAACTCGACACAAAATCTATAACTCCGAAGATAGATCCAAACGATGAATTCCCCAGTGCTTTATTAAATAAGATTTGGGAAGTTTACGGAGAATATACAGGGTTACAGCTTTCTGATATAACACATAGAGAAGACACACCCTGGGATAAAACATGGAAAAGAAGGAATGGATTTAGAAATGCACACATACCGAATAAGGTCATAAGAGAGTACTACCTGAATAGAATAGGAGGTCAATAAATGGGAGAACTCTCAAAATTAGATATTCGACCAGAACAATCAAGAGAGACAATTCAAACTCGTACTGAAGATGCGGTCTTTGCCACTATTGAAGATGCGGTCTTTGCCACTATTAAGGAATTACCGAAAGAATCCCAAGAGCTCAATCAAGAAAGTGCATCTGTCAACCGTGATAACCAGATTCAACAATCCAAGACCTCTTCTATGGCTTCGCATGCACTCGCGGTCGCCGGACTTATAGGCGGATTGATGGCTGGTAGCTCTTTTGGAATGTTAGGGATTGTCATTGGAAGTATTATCGGGGGTTCGTGCGGATACTGGGTGGAAAGTAGAGAGCAATGACAATAAATAGAGGGCTGATTCTCGGTATAGTGTTTCTTTTGATTTACTGTGTAGTCTGTGGCTTGCGTAAAGAAGTTCCTGATCTTCCAAAACTTGTTTCTGTTGTTGCAATCGGTGTTGGGATTGATACCGGACTATTTCTCGGATATAGTGTCCTTTTTTTAGAGGATATAGCGTTTGGAGAATTCAGTGACCATAGATTTGCGATTCTTGTAGGTGGTATTGCCATCATCTATGTATCTATAGTCGGTCTATTCAGATGTTTTAGTCGCTCGGAGACGAAAAATTAGGTGAGGTCGTTCAAAATCACCAGAATTTATTGTGGTCTGCTCCAAAATGGTCCGAGATAGATAAACTGCTCCCCTTTTCAGCGCATATTCATCTCCTCTATGAAGCCTTGCCAAATACCTTTGGGATGTAGCAAATTATAGATGTCTTTAGCCAAGGTCATTTATTGTGATCGGGACGTGTTCATAGCACGTCCCTTTCTTTTTTTACTGACACGCCTCACATGTCCCGTCTGTAATATCGCAGGATGCAGCCGTTGGGCCTGGTGTGGCAGGGGTCTCGTGGTGTACCTGCCCGTTGAGAGACGCGTCAGTTTCTACAGGTGCATCTTCGCGTTGCACTTGCACATCGCTCGAAGCGGATTTGGACTGCATCCACCGGGGCTGGACGCCGCGTTTGTTGATGTCCATGGTGGATTTCTCGATCTGGGTCGCTGCCAGCGAGCGCAAGTAGTACGTGGTCTTTAGCCCGCGCACCCAGGCGAGTTTGTACATGTCGTCCAGTGCCTTGCCGCTGGGGGCTGCGATGTACAGATTCAGCGATTGGCCCATGTCGATCCATTTTTGTCGGCGGCTGGCGCATTCGATGAGCCACTCGGGTGCCACTTCGAATGCGGTTTTGTAGAGTGCTTTTATGTCTTGCGGCACACGGTCAATTTCCTGGACTGAGCCATCGAAATACTTCAGATCATCTACCATCTGGTCGTCCCACAGGTCGCGCGCTTTCAGGGCATCGACCATGTAGGGATTTAATACTGTAAAGTCACCGGACAGATTTGCTTTTACATACAGGTTGCGATACATCGGCTCGATGGACTGCGTCACGCCCGAGATATTCGATATGGTGGCGGTTGGGGCAATGGCCATGACATTGCTGTTTCGCATGCCGTGTTCGGCGACTGCCTCGCGCACTATATTCCAGTCCAGGCGCGCGGACATATCCACTTCACAGTACGACCCCCGTTCCTGTTCCAATATCTTCAAGGTATCGATGGGCAATATGCCGCGGTCCCATTTTGAACCGATGTAGGAGTGATATGTGCCGCGTTCTTCGGCCAGGTGCGTTGAGGATAGGATCGCGTAATACGAGATCATTTCCATGCTCACGTCGGCAAAGTCAACCGCGCCTTGCGAATCGTAGGGCAAATTCAACAGATATAGCGCGTCCTGAAATCCCATGATGCCCAGGCCCACTGGACGGTGGCGTTTGTTGGATGTGGCGGCTTCTTCTGTGGGATAAAAGTTGATGTCTATTACGTTGTCCAGCATCCGAAGCGCTGTGGATATTGTATCTTCCAGCAATTCGCGGTTGAGGCCCGTGGGTGTGATATGCGCCACGAGATTTACAGAGCCGAGGTTGCATACTGCGGTTTCTTCGCGGCTCGTGTTCAACAAAATTTCAGTACACAAATTCGAGCTGTGGACAACGCCCGCGTGATCCTGCGGAGAGCGGATATTGGACGGGTCTTTAAATGTGATCCACGGGTGCCCGGTTTCAAAGAGCATGGACAACATTTTTCGCCACAGTTGCACGGCATCGATCTGGCGATGTTGTTGCAGTTCACCGGCTTCGGCTTTTTGTTCATACGCGAGGTATTTTTCTTCAAAGGCTTTGCCGTACAAATCGTGCAGGTCGGGGACTTCATCTGGGCTGAACAGAGTCCAGGTTCCCTTTTCCATGACGCGCTTCATAAACAGGTCGGGGATCCAGTTGGCCGTGTTCATGTCGTGCGTGCGGCGGCGGTCATCGCCCGTGTTTTTGCGCAGTTCCATAAAATCTTCGATGTCCAGGTGCCAGGTTTCCAGATAGGAGCATACCGCGCCTTTGCGTTTTCCGCCCTGGTTGACGGCAACTGCGGTATCGTTCACGACTTTCAAAAATGGAATGACGCCCTGGCTTTTGCCATTTGTGCCGCGGATATAGGAATTTGTCGCGCGCACATTTGTCCAGTCATTGCCCAGACCGCCAGCCCATTTGGACAATTTGGCATTGTCGGATACCATTTTGAATATGTGTTCCAGGTCATCTTGCGCGGTTGACAGATAACACGAGGACAACTGCGGATGCAGGGTGCCGGCATTGAACAGGGTGGGCGTGGCAGAGACAAATCGGAAGGAAGAGAGTACTTCGTAAAATTGAATGGCGCGTGCCTCTTTGTCATATTCGTCCCAGGACAGGCCCATGGCCACGCGCATCCAGAAGAACTGCGGGGTTTCAATGCGGCGCTCGTTGACGTGGAGCAAGTAGCGATCAAAGATCGTTTGTACGCCCAGGTACTCAAAGTCTTCATCGCGCTCGGGTTTTAAGGCTTCAGATAGACGCTCCAGATCATAAGTGCGCAATTTGGGATCTAAACGGTCGTTTTCAATGCCCGTTTCAATAAATTTTGCAAATCCCTGCTGACATGCTGTGTCCCTGTCTTCAAGCGCGGGTTTGAATCCCAGGGCGTGGCGATAGATTACGTTGAGGAGCAAGCGCATTGCGACTTTGCTATAGGCGGGTTCTTTTTCCACGCGGCTGCGCGCTGACAGGATCATGGCGCGTTCAATATCGTCGGGTTTGATGTCGTCGTAGAGGGAGCGATATATCTCATTGAGCAGGTCTTGAGGATCTACGTCGTCATCGCAGACGGCAAATACTTCGGTGCGAATGCGGTTGGCATCCAGGGGTTCGCGCTTGCCATCGGCTGTTTGTACGCGGAGTTTGGGTGCGTTGGGGTCCTGGGGTTCTTCCTGGCCGCTGAGTACGCGGGCTTTTTTGTGGTCTTCTCGATAGACGATGTAGCGTCGCGCGACCGCAAAATGTCCTGCACGCATCAACTGGATTTCGACTTTGTCCTGGATGCGTTCGACATCCACGCTGTCATCCGGCTCGTGCAATTCATCTTCAATTTCAGCAATAACAGCGTCGGTGAGTCCCGACACATCGGTTTCAATTTTGGGCGGCAATGAATGATCGTTGGACAACCCCAACTCGGCTCTAAATGCTGCCTCAATCGCGCGTTCAATGCGCACGCGGTCAAAATCGACGATTCGACCATCGCGTTTGCGTACCGCAAAACCAACCGCTTCCAGTAAAGCGTCAACTATTTCGGCCATGCCTGCCTCCCAAATACCAGCCGAGAACCAATAGGAGCCTGCTCCTGCGTGTTCTCGCAGAAAAAATAAACCCATAACCGCTGCATAAAAACCACAACGGGGAGGGTTGAAAAATGAGTGTGGGGTTTTGTTTTTAGATAACAAATCGGGAAAACTTTAGGTGAGAAATCCCAATCGCAGAGACGGGGAGAGACTGCGAACAATGGATTTGTTTTCCCGAAAAAAAATAACAACTTGAAAAACAAAAGCAGTTGCTAAAGATTACTGAATCAAGTTCAGCACATGTTTGGTCTGACCGCGACAAAATAGCTCAACGAGGACATCGAACAAATTCTCATTAACAACTTCAAGCACAATATATGGTGGTCTAAAAAAAAAGTCAATACCAAATATATGCAAATTGTAATATTGCTGGTGTTGGGGTGCAGGTGTGTTCAATTGTCTGTATCTGCGAGATTTAGAGCAAAAATCGGGGGCTGTAGGAAACGGATTTAACGTTTGCAAAAAGAAAATTTTGCGATTTGTTGGCGTATTATTTTTTTTCTAAAAAAACCCTTTGACGCGGTGGGTAAAATTCTGAATATTCTGGACGTTGGAAAGACTGGAGTACTTGTAATGACGATAGGTGCTCGTCACGCCTGCATGCCTTAATTAGGCGTCCAGGATGAGGGTGCTTTTAATTAATTCGCGTTGATTGCTAATAAGGAGGAGAGATGGACGCTCATATGCTCGCTTCACTTACGCAGACCAAAAGAGCCAGGACGTTGCGGGCGTCGTCATGGGATAACAGTGGACGCAATGGCGATGCATGGGTTATTGAGGGGGGAGAGACGCGCGTGTTGGCCGATCTCAAGGGACCGGGTTGTATTACGCATATTTGGATGACGCAAAGCGGGGATGGTGCTTTTCGCAATGTGGTTTTGAAGATGTTTTGGGATGGTGAAGAAGATCCGAGTGTCGAGGTGCCGTTGGGGGATTTCTTTTGTTTGGGACACGGTATTTCAACGTCTTTTCAATCGCTGCCCTTTTCAGCGTCTGCCAATGCACAGCGCGAGAATCAGTTTGTGCCCAATGCGGCACTGAATTGCTATTTGCTTATGCCGTTTAATCGCTCTGCGCGCGTTGAGGTGACGAATGAGGGCGATGAGTCTTATCGGCAATATTTTTATGTGGATTACGAGTTGTACGACGCTCCCTGGGGCGAAGATACGGCGTATTTTCACGCGCAATTTCACAGGGAAAATCCGTGCGATGGTTGGGGGCACGAAATTCGCGTCAATACGCCCGAGGCGAATATTGTCAATGTTGAGCGGCAGGCGTGGGATGGCAATTATGTGATTTTGGAGGCGGCGGGTGTCGGACATTATATTGGGTGCAATTTGTCGGTGACGAATTTTCAGGGGACGTGGTGGGGTGAGGGCGATGATATGATCTGGGTGGATGGGTACAAGTGGCCGCCGGAGTTGCACGGTACGGGTAGCGAGGATTATCTCAATCAGGCGTGGGGGATGCAGGATAATGCGTTTTTGATGAATGGGTCGTCGATTTATGAGCGGAATACGGGTGGGTATCAGACGTCTTATGTTTTTCATTTGACCAATCCGGTGCGGTTTGAAAAGGAGATTAAGGTGACGATTGAGCACGGGCACGGCAATCATCTGGCGAATGAGATGGCGTCTGTGGCTTACTGGTACCAAAAAGAGCCGCATCGCCCATTTGGGATTCTGAATGTGGCACAGCGACAGCCTGTAGAGAAGCGCGAAGGTGAGTGGGTTCAGGATAGCGCGAATCAGACGCCGCAGCGCGAGGTGGAATTGAATGCAGAGATGAGAGAGAAGAAGCAACAGTGGGCGATGAAAAGTGAGTCGTGAACGGAGGTCAGGCTATGCTGGAGACAAAATTGAGATTGGGCTTGAAAGATCAGGGGCGGTTGCTGACGGACGAGGAGTTTGCCCAAGCGGCATGCGATGCGCCCTATCGATATGAGCGCGTGGAAGGGAGGCTTGTGGTTATGTCGCCAAGTGGTAAGACGCATTTGGGGTTGGTATGGGCTGTTGTGAAAGAGATCTCTATTTACGATGCAGCCCATCCGGGAATGATTGAAATGGCAGCGACAGAGGCGTGGATTCGCACTGGGGAAGGACAGGATCGCATGGCGGATATCGGCGTTTATCTCACGGAAGATGAGCCGCAGTCCGATCAACAATACGAAAGGATTCCCCGCGTTGTTTTCGAGGTTGTGAGCAGAGGGAGCGAAGAACGAGATTATATTTTGAAGCGTGGGGAGTATTTCGATCTGGGGGTGGCAGAATATGTGATTGTCGACCCCTTTCGAAAAGTGGTTACGGTTCTTTCGCGTGGGGAGCACGATTATCTGGATCGGGAATTGGGAGAGGGCGATGTTTATACTTCTGATCAATTGCCAGGGTTTGAACTGCCAATTGCCAATCTGGGATGGTGAGTATTATGACAAAAACACACTTGAAATTGGGTTTAAAAGATCAGGGGCGGTTTCTGACGGACGAGGAGTTTGCCGAGGCGGAGTGGGATGCGCCCTATCGGTATGAGCGCGTGGAAAAGAGATTGGTTGTGATGGAGCCGAGCGATTTGCCGCATATGCAGGTGGTTTCCGAAATTCTCGAGAGGCTCTACGTCTATAGACATACCCATTCAGAGATGATTGAACTCATTGCGCCCGAGGGCTGGATACGGACTTCGGACCAGACGGATCGGGTTGGTGATATTGCCGTGTATTTAGACGATGTGTCTGCTGACCATATTTACGATCTGGTTCCCGATCTCGTTTTTGAGGTTGTGAGCAGGGGGAGCGAGGAGCGAGATTATATTTTGAAGCGTGGAGAATATTTTGATATAGGTGTGGCAGAATACGTCATTGTCGATCCCTTTCGGCGGGTTGTTACGGTTCTTTCGCGTGGAGAGCACGATTATCTGGCTCGGGAATTGGGAGAGGGCGATGTTTATACTTCTGATCAGTTGCCGGGGTTTGAGCTTCGGATTGCTGATTTTTCATGGTAGGGGTCTTTTATGTCTGAACATATTACAATTCTCGGTGGGGGTAATACGGCGTTTGCTGCGGCTGCTAATCTGACGTTGAAGGGTTTTGGTGTTACGCTTTGCGAATTGCCGGAGTTTGGGGAGATGCTCGATCCGGTGCGCGACAGTGGCGTGATTCATCTGTTGGGCGTTGAGGAGACAGGGGCGGCAGAAGTTCACAGTTTGACCACGGATATGGAAGTGGCTTTGAATGCCTCGGATCTGATTCTGGTGATTGTGCCGGCGTATGCCCATAAGCCTTTTGCGCTGGTGTGTGCTCCCTATCTGAGACCGGAGCATACGGTTGTGTTGATGCCGGGTACGCTGGGTACGCTGGAATGGGCGACGCTGCTGAGGGAACGGGGTGTGGGAGGTGTCACGCTTGCCGAGGTGGATACTGCGCCTTATGTGTGTCGGAAAACCGCGCCAGATACGGCGACGATTTGGGGTACTGTGACCGGGTTGGGTTTGGGGGTTTTGCCGGCTGCGGATACAGAGCGGGTGCGCGAGCGTCTGTCGCCTTTTTTTCCGGGGATTCAGGCGTATCCAACGGTGATGGCGTGTGGTTTGTCTGCGATGAATCCGGTTGTGCATCCCGCGGGTGTGTTGATGAATGCGGGGCGGATTGAGTATTCTCACGGGGAGTTCTATTTTTACGAGGAGGGGGTTTCTCCGTCTGTGGCGAAGACGATTATGGCTGTGGATGCTGAGCGCAGAGCTATTGCAAAGGCTTTGGGGTACGATCTGATGGCGGCTGATGAGGCGTTTTATCGCGCGGGTTTTGGTCCGAAGGGCGATTTGTGGGCAGCGATTAATGGCAGCCGGATGCTGACGCAACTCAAGGCGCCGGGGTCGCTTGAGAGCCGATGGCTTACGGAGGATATTCCTTATGGTCTTTCAGCATGGCACGATGTGGGCGCGCAATACGGGGTGGATGCGCCTTTGATGCGCGGGCTGGTGGATATTGCGTCTGTGGTGATGGGTTTTGATGGGTGGACAACAGGGCGCAGCGTGCGCGAGTTGGGGATTGCGGGGATGGGGTTGGAAGATTTGAATGCGTTTTTGGAGACGAGAGATCAGGAAGTGTGAAGTAAGAAGTGTGAAGTGTAAAACGTTAAAGGCACTCGTCATCGCGGCATGGTGTTGAGCCGCAATCCACGGGGGTTGAGGGCTGGTTGGGTTGCACATGCATGCCACATGCATGACATTAGCCCACCCATAACGGTCCTTAAAACAGGATTTGTTTTTTGCAAACGTTTTATGTAAAATTCTGATAATTATTCTAATCTACAAGTATTCATTATTAATATATCGTATGAACATAACCACCTTAAATATAATACTTTATCTTCGCGCCGCCCGGCTTGTAGCGTCCGCTTTTGTCGCAGTTCTGTTCGTGATGATAACTACCGCTCAGGCCTCGCCGAATATAAATACGATCTCGCGGAAGGCCCCGACCAGCGAGCACACGAACGCCGATGCGCTCACCTGGCTGATTACCTTCACCGAGCCGGTTGCGGATGCTCCTCATCCGCAGAATGTGGATCCGACTGACTTCAAGGTGTCGGGCACGACGGCGACGCTTGCGTTGACGCCCCTTGAGTTGGACGAAGAGGGATGCAGCTGGCAATGGGATGCGACGCTGTCCGGCGGCGACCTCGCGGGGCTGAACGGGAAGGTGATGATCGAACCTTTCATCGTCATCAAGGACGGTGGTCTGAGCACGCCCGGCCATGTGGATCTGGAAAAGCCGGATATCCTGGGCTGCCTGGGCGATGGCGAAATAATGACGAATCCCGGTCCGAATGGTCGGAACGACAACACGTTCGTCGTAGATAACACGAAGCCGACGGTCGCGATTACGGGCGTGCCACAGCGCACGAACGACGCTTTCACCGCCACCTTTACCTTCGACGAGGCGATGAGCGGCTTTGAGGCGGCGGACATCACTGTCACCGGCGGGGCGGAGGGGACGTTCGTCGAGATGATCTCCGGCAAGGCCTGGACGCTGGCAGTCACGCCCAGCGCGGACTACAGACTCGAGGTTGCAGCGGACGCGGCGACCGACGCCGCCGGCAACGGCAACACGGCGGCAACCGCCAGCGGTGACTACATTGAGGAGGAGCCGCCTCCCCCTCCACCACCGCCACCCCCTCCACCACCGCCACCACCGCCACCACCGCCACCACCGCCACCACCGCCACCACCGCCACCACCGCCTCCCCCTCCACCACCGCCACCACCGCCACCACCGCCACCACCGCCACCACCACCACCACCGCCACCACCACCGCCTCCCCCTCCACCACCGCCACCACCACCACCGCCACCACCGCCACCACCGCCACCACCACCACCACCAGTAACACCACCACCACCGCCTGACACGCCTATGGTGACGCGGGCATTGGTAACCAGTATGGTCATCAACTGGCAAGTGCCGGAGGGATCGGTCGTCTCGAGCTATGACCTGCGCTATAGAGAAGGCAGCACCGGAGAATTTATAGATGGTCCACAGAACATAATCGGGACGAGAACGATCATCCCGGGACTGAATCCCGATACGGAATACGAGATCCAGGTGCGGGCGAGTAATTCTTCAGGCGATAGCGAGTGGTCGGAACTGGGCACAGTGCGTACCAGCACGCTCATTCCGAGTGACCGATTTTCCCTTTCTCTGGATATAGATGATTCTGAAGGAGATCAGTTCAGGTCCTTTCTCGGTGTTTCTCCTGATGGCGGCATTGCATCTATCCAGATTTTCGGGAGAAATCTTAAAGCTATTCCTGTAAACGATCTTTCCGTGCGCTTTGAATACGATGCAACGCAGGTTATTTACGAGGGATTTAAGCGGGGTCCTGTTTTATCGGGCACGTCTGCGCTTTCTGGCAAGGATTTTGCGAATATCGGTATGACGTTATCCGGTAGCGAAACAAGGGCGGATAGTGGTCTGATGGGCACACTTCGTTTTCGCACGACGGATGCGCTTTCAGAGACAGAGATACGGTTGGTGCGGATTAAGCTCTTGCAAGGGAGACAGTCCGAGACCCTCCCGATGTTTCTCAGCGTAGCCTTACAGGGGGCCTCTGTTGCCTTACCGGTCGGTGAGCCTTCTGCGGATTTTAACGGGAATGGGACGGTAGATATCCCGGACTTTTTGCTCTTTGTGGATGTGTTCGGGTTAAAGGTGGGTCAAGAGAGATATGAGACAAAATACGATCTGGACAGGAATGAGGAGATAGGGATCCCAGATTTTCTGCTCTTTGTCGATAACTTCGGCAAGGTGGTGAGTCGCGTGCCGGTCTTTACATCAGCACTTCCCGTGATGCGCTTTGTCGAGGAGAACACGCCACCGGGGCAGCCGATAGGCGAACCCATCTCAGCGACGGGTGCCGATGGTGAATCTCTCACGTATAGCCTGTGGGGTATCGATGCCGATTATTTTACTATTGATGTGAGCACAGGTCAGCTTGAGACGAAAGCGGCGTATAATTTTGAGGAGAGGAACTGGTATTCTCCCATCGTGCGGGTTAGCGATGGCAAGGGCGGGCAGGTGAGTGTTGTGGTGGGTGTTGCGATTATTGATGTTGCTGAATAGGCTGCCCAGGGCGCAGTGTGAAGTAGGAAGTGCGAAGTAGGAAAAAGAGGGACTGAGGTTGGTTGGGCCGACTGCTGATCGCTTGTTTTGCCGACTCATACAAACGTTTACTTTTAACACTTAATTCGTAAGCTGCGGTTTTGAGCGCGTTTTTCTATGGGGTAAGTTATGTTTCCATTTTTCAAAATCTGGCGGCGAGTTGGTGTCCGTCTGCAATGCATGTCCTCGCATGGGGTAAGCAGGGCGCAGTTCATCCGCCGCGCTGTCTGCCGCCTTGTCCTGTTGTGCTTTGTCCTTTTCTTTATTCTGACTTCGAGGCATGGCGTATATGCACAACAGAACGAGCCACCGAATGTAACTGGATCGACCGATTTGGAATACGCAGAGAATGGCGAAGGGGTGGTGGCGACCTACACGGCAACCGACCCAGAGGGGGAAGCGATTACGTGGAGCTTGTCCGGGGAGGACCAGGCATTGTTTTCCATCTCTGAGGGATCCCTTGAGTTTCTTACGCCGCCGAACTACGAGAACCCTGCTGACCATGACGAGGACAATGTGTACGGTGTGGCGGTGGTCGCGACAGACGCCTCCGGGATGAGCACCACAAAAGAGGTTACGGTCACGGTTCTGGACGTGAACGACCCGAACGTCGTTTTCATTATGGCGGACGATGTCGGGTATGAGGCATTCGGTGCTTACGGCAGCACGCAGTACAGTACCCGGCGACTTGATGAAATTGCCCGTAAGGGCGTGCGGTTCACAAACGCGTTCTCCCTGCCGATGTGTGCCCCGACCCGGGTCGCCCTGATGACGGGCAGGAGCAATGTCCGGAACTACATAGACTGGGGGGCCCTGCTCCGTAGGGAATACACGATCAGCGAGCTTTTTGATGATGGCGGGTATGCAACAGCTATTGCTGGCAAGTGGCAACTGGACAAAAAATGGGGCACACTCCCGTCATCCAGGGGTGTTTCGGCGAATGAAGTCGGATTCGATACGTACTGTCTGTGGCAGACACGCACAACGGGCGAGAATCGTTACTGGAATCCCTCTATCGACTGCGACGGGGAACTGCTCGATACCGACGAAGACGACTACGGTCCCGACATCTTTGTGGAGTTTCTGATTGATTTCATCGAAACCAACCAGGACCGGCCGTTCTTTGCCTACTACCCTATGGTTCTACCCCATTCTCCGGTCGTCGCGCCGCCGTCTGAGTCTCGATGTTCGGACGCCGATGACCAGCAGTGCCTTTTCGAGTCCATGGTGGCGTATCTCGACCACAATGTCGGACGGCTCTACGACAAACTCGATAATCTGGATTTACTCAAAAATACGATTCTCGTGTTCACCTCCGACAACGGCTCTTCGGGTGTCAGGATTTCGACATTGAACGGAGAAACGGTCTATGGCGGAAAGGGCACGACCCTGGATAGCGGTATCCATGTGCCTCTGATCGTCCATGTCCCCGGAGGCGGGGGAGGGCGCGTAATCGATGATCTGGTCGATTTCACGGACTTCCTGCCGACGCTGGCCGATGCGGCCGACTTGACGATGCCCGAGAACGTTTCGCTGGACGGCATGAGCTTTTGGGAGCGGTTGCGAGGCGATCCCGGCCAGCCCCGCGAGTGGATTTACACCTACTATTTTCCAGTCCCGTATGCGTGGCATTTCATCGATCCGCTGCATCACCCCCCGGTGACGTACGTCCGCGACAAGCAGTACAAGCTCTACAACAACGGAGATTTTTTCGATGTGACTGTAGATCCGCAGGAAGTGCATCCGTTGCCGAGAGGCGGTGTATCCAGCGTCGCCCGTACCAGGTTGCAGGCGGTGCTGGAGTCGATGCCCCGCTCGGGACAGAAAATCCGCTGGGGGCATGTTAAGGCGATAGATTGGCGGAATTTGGTGCTCTTTGATGGACCGCGCCCGCGGTGGCGGCCAGTGCTGAAGACGGCAACCGTAGATGGCGCCGAGTTGACTTTGGCTTACGCCGGGATTCTGGAGACGACAGTCACGCCTTCTCCGGACGCGTACACTGTGCTGGTAGATGGGGCTGAACGGGCGGTTTCCTCCGTGTCGGTGCAGGATGAAAGCGTGACACTGACGCTGACCTCACGGGTAGCGTTCGGTGAGGCGGTGACGCTGAGTTACAGCCCGGGAACCAATGCGCTTCGGCACTCGGGTGGGGACTGGCGCACCGCAGCGGTGCTGACCGACAAAGCCGTGAAGAATGAGACGCGGAAGATCGAGACGCCGACGGTGACCATTGCACCCGGTGGTGGCACGACTTCGGTCACCGAGGGAACCGCCGTCGCGTTTGCGCTGACCCGAACGGGTTCGGCGACGGAAGCACTGACTGTCAATGTGCAGGTGACCCAGACGGGCAAGGTCATCAAGACCGCGGATTCGTATCAGGCTTCAACGACGGTTGCGTTCGCCGAGGGCGCAGCGACAGCCACGTTGAATGTGGAGACACAAGCCGACGAGGTAGATGAGGCGGACGGCGCGATCACAGCGGAGATAACAGCGGGTGAGGGATACAGGCTGGGCACGGTCGTTTCCGTTGCGGTGGTGGTCACTGACGACGACGCACGCGGGGTGACAGTGTCGCCGAAGATGCTGAATGTGCAGGAGGGCGGGAGCAGTACCTACACGGTGGTGCTGGACTCACAGCCGACCAGCGATGTGACCGTGACAGTTGCGGGTGCTTCTGGGGACGTGAGCGTTAGGGGATCGCCGATGACGGTTACGGCGGACAATTGGCGTATGGCGCAGACTGTGACGGTGAACGCAGCCGAAGACGACGATGCGCTGGTGGAGACTCCAGTGACGCTGAGCCATAGTGTGAGTGGCGGTGACTACGGCTCGGTGCAGGCAGATGACGTGACGGTGACGATTATCGAGAATGACACGCCGATGCTGACGATTGCGGACCAGCGTGCGGCAGAGGATGTCGGGGATATGGTGTTCGAGGTGCGGCTGAGCGTGTCCAGTAGCGATGCGGTGACGGTGGCATACGAGACTGCAAATGGTACAGCGACAGCGGCTGAGGACTATACAGCGACGAATGGGACACTGACCTTTTCTTCGAGGGAGGTGCTCACACAGGTGATCAGTGTGCCGATTCTCAACGACCGGGAGGACGAGGACGAGGAGGAGACCTTCAGTGTAACACTGAGCAACGCGCAGAACGCAGGTTTAGCAGACCGCGAGGCAACCGGGACGATCCTCGACGACGACGAGTCAGTAACACCACCATCACCACCACCATCGCCAGTACCCCCTTCTCCGCCACCACCGCCAGTAACACCACCACCGCCACCACCACCGCCTCCGCCACCACCTGACACGCCTATGGTGACGCGGGCATTGGCAACCAGTATGGTCATCAACTGGCAGGCACCGGAGGGATCGGTCGTCTCGAGCTATGACCTGCGCTACCGGGAGGGTAGTACAGGAGACTTTATAGACGGTCCACAGAATATAATCGGGACGAGAATGACCATTCTGGGACTGAATCCAGACACGGAATACGAGATCCAGATACGGGCGAGTAATTCTTCAGGCGATGGCGAGTGGTCAGAATTGGGCATGGTGCGTACCAGCACGCTCATTCCGAGTGACCGATTTTCCCTTTCTCTGGATATAGATGATTCTGAAGGAGATCAGTTCAGGTCCTTTCTCGGTGTTTCTCCTGATGGCGGCATTGCATCTATCCAGATTTTCGGGAGAAATCTTAAAGCTATTCCTGTAAACGATCTTTCCGTGCGCTTTGAATACGATGCAACGCAGGTTATTTACGAGGGATTTAAGCGGGGTCCTGTTTTATCGGGCACGTCTGCGCTTTCTGGCAAGGATTTTGCGAATATCGGTATGACGTTACCTGATAGTGATACAAGGGTGGATAGTGGTCTTGTGGGCACACTTCGTTTTCGCGCGAGGGATGCGCTATCCGAGACAGAGATACGGATGGTTCGGGTTAAGCTGTTGGGAGAACAGTCCGAGACCATCCCGATGTTTCTCAGCGTAGCCTTACAGGGGTCTTCTCCTAACTTACTGGTCGGTGAGCCTTCTGCGGATTTTAACGGGAATGGCGTGGTAGGTATTCCCGACTTTTTGCTCTTTGTGGATGTGTTCGGATTAAAAGAAGGTGAAGAGAGATATGAGACAAAATACGATCTGGATAAGAATGAGGAGATAGGGATTCCGGATTTTCTGATTTTTGTTGACCACTTCGGCAAAGAGGTGAGCCAGGTGCCCGTTTTCACGTCAGCACCTCCTGTGACGCGCTTTGTAGAGGAAAACACGGCATCGGGACAAGCGATAGGCGATCCCATCTCAGCGACGGGTGTCGATGGCGATGCGCTTACATATAGTCTGTGGGGTGTGGATGCCGAGTATTTTACTATTGATGCGAGTACAGGTCAGCTTGAGGCGAGCGGGACGTATAATTATGAGGCGAGGAAGTGGTATTCTCCTATCGTGCGCGTGAGCGATGAGAAAGGCAGGCGTGTGAGTGTTGTGGTGAGTATTGCCGTTATTGATGTTGCTGAATAGACAGTAGTGCGAGTTGGGGATTGAGGGGATGGGGTTGGAGGATTTGAACGCGTTTTGGGAGATGGGCTGTTGAGAAGCGTGAAGTGAGAAGTATGAAGTGAGATGGGAACAGGGGCTGGTTGGGTTGCACACACATGCCGTAGGCATGACATTAGCTCACCCATAACGGTCCTTAATATAGGATTTGTTTTTTTAAAATAGGTGATATGTCTGTCGCTTTTTTTTTTGACATGCAAACGTTTATTGTTTATTTACATGCAAACGTTTTATATAAAATTCTGATAATATATTATAATCTACAATTATTCATTATTTATATCGTATGAACACAACTACCTTAAATACAATAATTTATTCTCTATTGCTCCACCCCCTTTCATTCCTCCGCCACGCTGTCTGTCCGTTTGTCCTGTTGTGCCTTTCCCTTTTCTTTATTCTGACTTCGATACATGGCGTGCAGGCGCAGACAGTCCCGGAGGCGCCCGAGGCGGTGGCGGACACGATGGGCGGAAGCGTTGGGGGGGCAGCGGCCAGCAACGGGTCCAACGCAGCTAAGATAACGCTGACGGTCAACATTTGTGACCGCACTCAACAAGTAGAGGACGGGATATTGGCGCAAGTCGCCGCCACCGATTGCGCGCTGGTTCCACCCACCCAACTGGCGGCGATAGGGACCCTCGACCTGGCAGAGAAAAATATTGAATCGCTGCAGGCCGGTGACTTTGCCGGACTGACCAGCCTGACAAAGCTGGTGCTGGAGACCAACCAACTGAAGACGCTCCCGGCTGGCGTGTTCGACCCGCTAACGAAGCTGGAGACCCTGGACCTTTGCCTCAACCCGCTAACAACGTTGCCAGAGGGCGTGTTCGACCAACTGGCTAAACTGAAAGTCCTGCACCTGTACGACACTATGCTGGAGTCGTTGCGCGCGGATGAGTTTGACCAACTGACCAACCTGGAGGAACTGCTCCTGTTCGGGAATTCAGAGTTAACCTCTCTCCCGGCCGGCGTGTTTGACGAACTGCGCAAACTGAAGACTCTGTACCTCCGCACTACACCCCTGAGGGAGTTGCCAGCGGGCACTTTCGACCAGTTGACGAATCTGGAAGAGCTGCTCATGAGCCGTCTTGACCTCACGAGCTTGCCTTCCGGCATATTTCGAAGGCTCAGCAGCCTCAAGGTATTGGACTTGAGAATCAGCAATATCAGCACGTTGGATTCGGATGTGTTCGGAAATTTGTCCAAACTGCAGGAGTTGCTTCTGGCTAAGAACAAACTGGAGACGTTACCGCACGGTGTGTTCGAGAATCTGCCCAAACTCTGGCGGCTGTACCTGGCTGACAATCCAGGCTATCCCTTTTCGCCGTACTTGTTGGCACCCCTCACCAGGCTGGAGCGGGTCAACCCCGCGCACACCGCCGATACTGAGATTGTGTACCAACGTCCGTCAAGTCCCGGCACCCCTACCGGACTGACGGCAACTTCTGTGTTCGGTGCCATCCAGCTCACCTGGGTCCCGCCTACCAGCGGCGGTGCTCCCACCAGCTATCAGATTCTACGCAAAGTCGGAACAGCCCCGGAAGAAGTATATGTCCGGGACACCTATGCTCACGGTCCGGTCGCCGTGACCTACATCGACACGGGCGTAACTTTGGGAGAGACCTACCGGTACCGGGTCAGGGCACTGAACGCAGGCGGGGCTGGCACTCCCTCGGATGAAGTGACCAGGATCGCGACGCAGAACACGCCGCCGACGGTGACCCTGGAACTGGACCCGACCTCGATCGGCGAGGACGGCGGGTCCAGCACGGTGACGGCGCAGCTCGACCAAATCTCGATTGTGGCGACGACTGTGACGGTGTTGGCGGATCCGGTGAGTCCGGCGGTGGCGGGGGACTTCACGGTCAGCACTAACCAGACCCTGACGATCGCGGCGGGTGAGACCAGCAGCACTGGAACGGTGACGATCACGGCGAAAGACAACGATGTGGATGCGCCCGACAGGACGGTGACAGTGTCGGCGACGGCGACCAATACACAAGGGGTGAGCGGGCCGTCCGCCGTAGAGTTGACGATCACCGACGACGACGCGCGAGGGGTGACAGTGTTGCCGACGACACTGAATGTGCAGGAGGATGGGAGCAATACCTACGCGATGGAGCTGGATTCACAGCCGACCGACGCTGTGACCGTGACGGTTTCGGGTGCTTCTGGGGACGTGAGTGTGAGTGGGTCGCCGATGACGTTCACGGTGGACAATTGGAGCACGGCGCAGACCGTGACGGTGAACGCGGCCGAAGACGAGGATGCGGTAGTGGATGCGCCTGTGACGTTGCGGCATAGTGTGAGCGGCGGTGACTACGGCTCGGTGCAGGCAGATGACGTGACGGTGATAATCATCGAGAATGACACGCCAGTGCTGGCGATTGCGGACCAGCGTGCGGCAGAGGATGTCGGGAACATGGTGTTTGAAGTGAGGCTGAGTGTGTCCAGCAGTGCTGAGGTGACGGTGGAATACGAGACCATAAATGGTACAGCCACAGTGGACGAGGACTATACGGCGACGAATGGGTCACTGACCTTTTCCTCGAGCGGGACGCTCACGCAGATGATCCGTGTGCCGATTATTAACGATCTGGAGGACGAGGATGAGGAAGAGACCTTCAGAGTGCGGTTGAGCAACGCGCAGAACGCGACTCTGGCAGGAGGTGGGACGAGTCTGACGGCGACCGGTACGATCACCGACGATGACGCGCGAGGGGTGACAGTGTTGCCGACGGCACTGAATGTGCAGGAGGATGGGAGCAATACCTACGCGATGGAGCTGGATTCACAGCCGACCGACGCTGTGACCGTGACGGTTTCGGGTGCTTCTGGGGACGTGAGCGTGAGTGGGTCGCCGATGACGTTCACGGTGGACAATTGGAGCACAGCGCAGACCGTGACTGTACACGTAGCCGAAGACGACGATGCCCTGACGGACAGCCCGGTGACGCTAAGGCATAGTGTGAGCGGAGGGGATTATAGCTCAGTGACGGCAGATCCCGTGACGGTGACGATCATCGAGAATGACACGCCAGTGCTGGCGATTGCGGACCAGCGTGCGGCAGAGGACGTCGGGAACATGGTGTTTGAAGTGAGGCTGAGTCAGGCGACGAGCAAGGATGTGACGGTGGAGTACTCGACCGCGGACGGTACAGCGAGAGAGGGGACGGATTACACGCAGACGAGCGGCACGCTGACCTTCCCGGCCAATAGCACGGTACCGCAGACCTTCACTGTATCGATTATCGACGACGATGTGGATGATACGGTAGAGGAGAAGACCTTCAGAGTACGGTTGAGCAACGCGCAGAACGCGATCCTGGCGGGTGGTGCGACGAGCCTGACGGTGACCGGTACGATCACCGACGACGAGTCCGTAACACCGTCGCCACCACTACCGCCACTACCGCCACCACCGCCACCACCGCCACCACCGTCGCCACCACCGTCGCCACCACCGCCACCGCCACCGCCACCTCCTCCGCCACCTCCTCCGCCTGACACGCCTATGGTGACGCGGGCATTGGCAACCAGTATGGTCATCAACTGGCAGGCGCCAGAAGGATCGGTCGTCTCGAGCTATGACCTGCGCTACCGGGAGGGCAGCACAGGAGACTTTATAGACGGTCCTCAGGATGTCAGGGGGACGAGAGCGATCATCCTGGGGCTGAATCCCGATACGGAATACGAGATCCAGGTGCGTGCGAGCAATTCTTCAGGTGATGGCGACTGGTCAGAACTGAGTAAGGTGCAGACCAGTCCGCTGATTTCGCAAGATGGTTTTTCTCTTTCTCTTTCTCTGGATCTGGATGCTGCTGAAGGGGAGCAGTTCGTGTCTTTTATAGGTGTCTCGCTTGACAGCCTTGTATCTATTCAGGTTTTCGGCAAGGGTCTTCAAGCGATTCCAGTAAACGATCTTTCCGTGCGCTTTGAATACGATGGGACGCAGGTGGTGTATGAAGGGTTCAGGCTGGGTGAGGTATTATCTGGCACATCTGCGCTTTCTGGCAGGGATTTTGTGACTCTTGGGATGACGTTAAGAGAGACAAGGGTCGATAGTGGTCTTGTGGGCACACTTCGCTTTCGTGCGACGGATGCGCTTTCAGAGACAGAGATACGGTTGGTGCGGGTTAAGCTGTTGGGAGAACAGTCCGAGACCATCCCGATGTTTCTCAGTGTAGCCTTACAGGGGTTTTCAGTTGCCTCACCGATCAGTGGTCCTTCTCCAGATTTTAACGGGAATGGAGTGATAGATATCCCCGACTTTTTGCTCTTTGTGGATGTGTTCGGATTAAAAGAAGGTGAAGAGAGATATGAGACAAAATACGATCTGGATAAGAATGAGGAGATAGGGATTCCGGATTTTCTGATTTTTGTTGATAACTTCGGCAAAGAGGTGAGCCAGATGCCGGTTTTTACCTCAGAGCTTCCCGTGACGCGCTTCGTAGAAGAGAACACGCTATCGGGACAGTCGATAGGAGATCCGATCTCAGCGGCCAGTGCCGATGGTGAACCTCTCACCTATAGCCTATGGGGTGTGGATGCCGAGTATTTTACTATTGATGCGAGTGCAGGTCAGCTTCTGACGAAAGCGGCGTATAATTTTGAGGCGAGGAAGTGGTATTCCCCAATCGTGCGGGTGAGCGATGGCAAGGGTGGGCAGGTGAGTGTTGTGGTGAGCATCGCCATCATTGATGTTGCAGAATAACCTGCTCAGGGCGCAGTAGGAAGTGTGAAGCAACTTCACTCAATCAATTCTTTGACATTATGAACGCGAATATCGACTTTGGGCAAATGGGTGTTCAGGATTTTGGTAATGTGATCCTTGGGGCCGAGGAAGATCATGATCATATTTTGTGGCACAAAGTATTTTTTGAGAAAGGCGCGCACTTCATCATCGGTGACGGCATCAGAGCCGCCTTTGCGGCGCGGTGATTTGTAAATGGCTCTGTTTACCGCGCGGTTGAGTCTCTGCTGTGGTGTTCTGTCGTGGACAAAAGATATATCGTCAGTTTCGCGCTCTTCTTTGAGTGTTTCCCAAAAGCGAGGGTCGTCGGGCAGGTTTTGGATGAAGTCGGCCATTTTTGTGATCAATTCTTCGCTGTTATGGAGCTGGGGATCGGCGTAAATTTCGATATATCGGGCGTTTTGTTCGGATAGATACCGGGAAGAAGTCCCATAGACCAATTTCAATTCTTCTCTGAAATATTTATAGAGCAACCTGTTAGGAGATCCGCCAAGTGTGTCCGATATCATGTTTGGTATATAGTTTTCTTCACCCGTGCGGCCGCAGGGGATCATCCAACGACAGAATACATTTTTTATGTGTGAATAATTTTCAAAAATAAAAGCCGTGGGACCAACTTTAGCATTTGTTGATGGTAAATTCAATGAATGTACAAATCCACCCGCCTGTCCGCGCCTCTTCCTTTCTTCTGTCAGGGGACGAAGTGCGTTCGCAATTTCAGTGGAATCGCGGTCTGAGATGACCTTAAAGAATACCACGTCTGTTTTCAGGAGCCGATCCGCGTATTGTCTGGCGTCTTCTAATGAGAGATCATTCAGCGTTTTTAATGAGCGCGTTTTCGCGACGCCAAGGGTTTGTGACAGTGCCAGGTTTCTCATTAGTGTATAGATATTGGTTCCGCTTTTGATCCCATCTTTGTAATCAGCACTTAGTTGTGCTTTTACATATTTCAGATCATACTCTGTAAACGCGAGATTATATATCATATCGCGGACTATTTCTATTGCTTTGCCACTGTTCTCGGATAAGCCATAAATGGAGATGGTCTGGTATTCAGTGCTGGTCGTGATATTCAGATGGGTGCCCAATGCTTCGAGTTGATCCAGGTGCCCCTGTTTTTTTGCCGTCTCCCAAATCAATTTTCCGACTGTTTTTGCAAGGCCAATTTGCGAAGGGGGGTTCACACCGGTTCCCGCGCCGAGAAAGACGATCTCAATTTTGGTGAGGGGGGCGCGTTTGTCGATGCGATGAAAGATGTGGTGGTTGGGAATTTCGGCAAACGCAGGTAGGGTACCAAGTAGAATAAAGCTAAATATCGGGGTTAAAAGTCGCTTCATTGAGTATCACCTTTTGAGAAGAGGAGAAAGTCGTCCTGGCCTTTTTCCGCCATTCTTTTGTTCCCCATCCATACAGTGCGACAATACCGCCTAACAGGGTTATAGCACCGATCACTGTCAATACTATAACTGTATAGTGCCCAAATTGCAGGGATCTTCGCGGAGCCGGTTCTTTTTTTTCTATCTCTGTGAGGGAGTGCGTGATCGAATTGTCATCGGTCAGATATTCGTCGATGAGGCGCGGAATATCTTCTGCGCGGATGGATTTGAGGTCTTGTATCAATTTTGGATATAGCAAGGGATCATCGGCGTGGGCAAATGCGCCGCCAAATGAATTCGCCATGCTCGAGCGGTTGTAAAACGCGGCATACAGGTTGGTCAACTGCCGGTTTCGGGCGGCATTGAATTCTGCATCAGAAATGGTTTTCAGGTTTACCAATGCCACATGGATCATGTCCTGGATCGTATTTCGGGATGTGTTATGGGGCAGTTCTGCATAGCAAGTCATCAAGCCGAATCCCTTAAAGCTGCCTACTGAGACGTTGAAAGATTTTGCGAGCCGAGAATCGACCAGAGAAGCGCGCAGGGAATTTGAGGGCTTTTCCAGCAGACGTTCCACAATGAGCAGACCCGCATAGTCGCGATTGCCTAAATTGGGGGTGTACCAGCCTTTTCTGAATATGGTAAGACTGAGAGTTTTTGATGAGTTTTTTAATCTCTTTCCAAGCACGTCGCGGTTGGGGGATGGCCGCGCGTACAATTTGACAGGTGTTATATCATTGCCATAAGCTTCGTCGAGTTTGGTGAGGACATGGTCGATATCCACATCGCCGATAATGACGATGAGTCTTTTTTGCTCGCGCAGGAAATTTTCGTAGTAATCTTTCAAGCCAACGGGTTCGAGTTGTTGGATAAATGTCTCTGCGCCAAGGCCATTAAAATTTTTCTTTCCATAGATTAGGCCATAAAAATAATTCGAAGATCGACGTGTTGATTGTGTCATTCTTTGACTTCTTTCTGTCAGTACGATCTTTTTTTCTTTTTCCACGACTTCTTCATCGATTACTGTATCGTAATATATGTTGCGGTCTATCTCGACAGCGAGGTCAAATTTGTCCTTTGGAAATCTGAGTGTAAAGCGCGTGAAATGATAATATGTCGCGGCGTGTCTTTGCCCGCCATTGTCGGCGATAATCTGGTTGAGTTCGCCCGGCTCATAGCTTCCTCTGCCCATCATAATATGTTCTAAAAAGTGGAGCCGTCCTTGTTTGCCTTCGGCTTCATCTGCGGAACCCGCGCAGTAGAAGGTCTGGTATTCAAAGGACGAGGTGGTGCGATCGACGACGATGACGGCGTCGAGCCTGGGGTTGATGGTGTAGTGCTGTGCGACGAGTGTTTCAGATAATGTCGCTGTGCCGATAAGTTCGTAGGCCGTGCAGGTACACGGCAAGAGGCATGCAAGAATAATGATGTGCGCGTAGTGCTTCATATTGGATATTCGCGGTAAAGGCAGGCGCGACCAGCCCGGTTGCGCCTGCTTGTGCTATGTGTTAGAGTTTTTCGATTTCTATGTTGCGGAACCAGATCTGGTTGCCGTGGTCTTGAAGGCCGATGTACCCGGGTTCGGTCATTTCGCGGAATGCGCGGTTGAATTTGTTGCGCGTGCCGTCCGGGTTCTGGTTCGGCGTGGTCCAGCGGTTGAGGTCCATGTCGGTGATTTGCTCGCCGTTTAAGGTGACGCGGATGATGTTGTCCAGGGCGTAGAGGATCATGTGATTCCATTCGCCCGCGGGTTTGCAGGTGTTGTGCGTGGGGGCTTGTAAATCATAGACTGAGCCGCAGCATTTGACGGTTGCGGGTTCGTGACCATGCGTGTCCAGTATTTGGATTTCTATACCCGTTTGCACGGGGTTGTCCAGGTCGGTCCAGCGGAAGAATACGCCGCTGTTGGTTCTGGGCGGGTGTTTGAACTCGAGCGAGAGTTCAAAGTTTTTAAACAGGTCTTCTGTGTAGTACAGGTATTTCCCCTGTTCTGCGGTGCAGAAAAGACAGCCGTGATCCACAATCCAACCGTCGGGATTGCCAGTGGCTGCCCAGCCGTTGAGGGTTTTGCCGTCGAAGAGTTGCATGTAGCCTCCTTGTCAATGTGTGATTGCGACGGGTTCTGTGAGACATTCGCCGCGCATGGTGCGCGAGCGGTCGTAATAGGTCCACAGGTCTTCGAGTTCAAATTCTGCTTCGATGTCTTCTACGGATATATCGTCCATGAGGGATTCGAGTACGAATGTGGCTTCGGGGCGCATGATGTGGATGCGGACCCCCGCGCGATATGTGCTGTGTATGTCGCCGAGTTTGTTCTGGTTGAAGTCGAGGTGATACGCTTTGGTGTCTGCGTTAATTTCGGCAAATGCAAAGGGCGGGAGTTTGCCCTGTTCTACGAGGGGTTCACTATAGCCTTGCCAGGCGAGGCGGTGACCACACATGTCGGTGATGGAGCTTTCCTGGGATTGGCTGACGACGAGGAAGACGCCGTAATCGCGCGCCCATGCGGCGTGTCGCATGCCGCCGTTGAACATGCTGGGGAAGAAGACCATGCGCGCACCCGAGCGGGCGAGCATCATGGCAACTTCGGGAAATTTGAGGTCAAAACAGATGCACATGCCCACGCGGCCACAGTCTGTGGCATAGGAATTGGCCTGTGTGCCGGGCAGGGTGCCGCGCGCCATTTCGTTGACGGTGGGTTGTACTTTGTGGTAGCGACCCATGACGTTGCCATCTCGACCGATGAGGACGGCCGCGTTGAAGGTCTGGTCTTCCCACCGCTCTTGCATGCCCACGATGACATGGGTGCCAATTTCCGCGGCTACTCTGCCAATGGCTTCGGTTGTGGGACCGGGTATGGGTTCGCCCATCCAGGCATCGCTGTCTTGCGGGCAGCCGAGTTCTCGCGCGACTTCGGTGAAGCATACGAAGTCGGGGCGGTAAGGGGCTGTTTCTTCGAGGTGGCGCACCATGTGTTCTACGTTTTGTTCTACGTTTTTATACCCACCTCTGGGAAATGAGATGCTGAGGAGTTTTACGGTTTTCACGGTTTTCTCCTTTTTTGAGATGAACTATCGCTCGCCGTAATAGGTGATCAGACACTGGTCCATGACCCAGGATGCACGGGCACCGCTTTCGCCAGTGGATACGCATTTGTCTTCGCCGCGCAGTTCGTTGACGATGGTTTGTATCAGGGGTTGTTGGACGTGTAGTGGATTGGGTGCGGATATGCTTTCTTCTGTGCTGTTGCGTTTGAGGATGATGTCGGTGTCTGCGAAGACGGGGGTCTGGATTTCGCCTTCGGAGCCTGTGAATGTGATGCGGTTGTCGGCGTGGTCGGCGTGGAAGTTCCAGGTGCCTGTGCCCAGGACGCCGCTTTCAAATTCTAATGCAGCGGTTGTTACGTCTTCGGCTCCGTACGTTCCGCCCGTGTTGAGTGCATAGCCGCTGGCGCGGGTGATGGGGCTGACGAGGAAGTCGAGGATGTCGATGCCGTGTGATGCGAGGTCGAGGAATTTACCCGCGCCGGCGATGGCTGGGTCGAATCGCCAGTTGTTGGGGTTTGTGTCGAGTTTGCCGTATTGGACGATGTGTACAGATGTGAGGGTTCCTATGGCGCCTTCGCGGAGGAGTTGGCGGACTTTTCTGAAGCGCGGGAGTTCGCGGCGGTAATAGGCGACAAAGAGGGGGAGGTTTTTGGCTTTGAAGGTTTCGACCATTTGGACGCATTCGCGGTGGTTCATGGCCATGGGTTTTTCGACGTAGCAGGGTTTGCCCGCTTCGGCGACGCGCAGGGCGTAGTCGCAGTGCGAGGAGGGCGGTGTGGCGATGTACACGGCGTTGACATTGGGATGATGGATGACTTCGTCGGCGTTGTTGGTGGATTGGGGTACGCCGTGGCGTTTGGCGAAGTCCGCGGCTTTTTCACCATCCCGGCGCATGACGATGACGAGTTCTGAGTGGTCCGCTTTGTAGAATCCCGGGCCACTTTTGACTTCGCATACGTTGCCGCAACCGATAATGCCCCATTTTACTGTTTGCATGGGAAGGTCCTTTCGTTAAAATTTAGCTATTATTTTGATTCACAAGATTCTGTAACTTTAACAGAATTGGCTTGACAGGCAAGGGATGATTTTCTTAACTATTCGTTTATAGACAGCTATTATGAGCGTCACGTTGCCTCACACGGATTAAAAAGGAAATGTTATGGCGATAGTTCACATTGATCTGACAGATCGCGAAAATGATTGTCTTATGACAATTGCGCGTGAGACTGGCAAGAGCCAGGATGAATTACTGCGCGATGCTATTAATATTATGATTTCGCAATTTCAGCAGTCAGACCGACGCGCCTTGCTTCAGAGTGCCCGCGGAATGTGGAAAGATCGTACAGATCTACCTTCTGCTGAGGAACTTCGGCGCGAATGGGACAGATTTTGAGATATGGCTATCCGACTTTTATTGGATACAGATGTTGTAATTGACTACTTGCGTGATCAAACAGATGCAGTAGAATATCTCGAAAATCGTCCAGAAGAATTGTTAATTTCTTCTATTGCGGTAGCCGAACTCTATTCTGGCGTTCGTGACGAATCAGAGCGTGAAGCATTAGAAACTTTCTTGAAAGCCTTTGAGATCGTACCTGTTGATCGGGAGATAGCGATTAAAGGCGGTACATATCGTCGGGATTATATGAAGAGCCATAACACAGGTCTGGCAGATGCTCTGATTGCGGCTACGGCGGATGTCCACCAGGCAAAACTGGTGACGTTGAACCGAAGACACTTCCCCATGTTAAAGGAGATCATTACACCTTATCAGAAGAAATAGATCATTGTGAAAATATGGATTAAGCTATGAACCCGCAATTGATGTACAACTGTGACCGCAGTTCATTCAGAAGATTGCGGGTTCTTTTTTGCAAAATTCTGTAATTTTGACAGGAGAGGCCCACCTGCGAGCAAATAGAGTCCGAGAGCGAGATAAATTATAGCGGCGATTCCTTCTGACCAGATATGCAGGAGTACAACTGAACTATGCTGGGGTGCAAGTATAGATTTTTGATACGATGCAACAATTTTAATTCCTTCATTGATCACTTTGGGCACACCTGTGAACACCATATAGATCCCGATGAGCCGAACGCCCACGTTGTAAAGTATCTGGGGCCAGTTGTTGTCAGGAGAGATTGCAATATCTCGTTTAACAGGGTCTAATTTTTGCGCGATTGCGTCGGCATATTTTAAGAATACATAAGCGAAGATGAAATAGAGAAAAGGCAGAGCAAAATATCCATAAATTACACTTGCCCATGTATCGTCCTGAGTCATTATAAGTCCTTGGGGTATAAATCCAAGCGTACTAACTGCACCTACCAGATACATCAATCCAAAAATTTTGCAGGCGACTTTAATGAGTGCGTGTGAGTGGATCATGGTTATCGTTTCCAATCTGTGTTTTCAAGCGGGATGGCTCAAAACCTTCTGGATCGCGGCTTACACCATGCCGCGATGACGGCCCTGCTGATACGCTTGACTGATGTGTAAGTCGGGAAAAGGATTTCCCTCCTACAACTCGCTTACTGTGGGAGCGGCATCCCTGCCGCGATTACCCAGTCTCGAGAACCTGATGCAAGATTTCTATATCTGATTAGTATTACTTCCCACTTCCTACTTCACACTTCTCCCGGTGTAGGCGCGTCTTCTCGCAATAGGCCCTCGGATTTTAATTCTGCCCAGAGGTCCTGGGGTATGGGGTGCTGGTAGTTTTTGATGTTTGCATGGATGTATTCGGGTTTGAGGGCACCGGGGATGATGGCGGCGACGCTGGGGTGTGCGAGTGGGAATTGGATGGCTGCTGCTGGGAGTGGTACGTTGTGTGCATTGCATATTGTTTCTATTTTTCGGGTTTTTTCAAGGATTTCTGAGGTTGCGGTGTCGTACGCGTATAGCGCGCCTTGCACTGGTCCTGTGGCGAGGATGCCCGAGGCAAATACGGATCCGATGACGATGTCGGCGCCGTGTTCGGCGCATTTTGGAAATTCCTCGTCTAATGGGTCCTGGTCCAGGAGGGTATAGGGCATGGCGACGATGAAGAAGTCGATATCGATCATGTCCAGGAATCGGGGGATGAGTCCCAGCATGTTGAGTCCCACGCCAATGCCTTTGATTTGTCCGCTTGAGCGCAGTTCGCTTAGGGCGCGCCAGCCGCTTGTGTAGATTTGGGCAAGGGTGGCGGTTACCATGTCTTCGGAGGTGTGAAAGAAGTAATCGGGGTCGTGTATGAGGAGCAGATCTACGGCGTGCAAGCTCAGTCGCTGGAGGCTGTCTTCATAAGACCGCATGATGCCGTCGTAGCTGTAGTCAAAGGCGTATTCAAAGGGCAAGCCGCCGATCCACATGTCTTTGTCAAATGTTTTGAGGTCGCGCGTGGCTTTTAATACGCGTCCGACTTTGGTGGAGATGGCAAACTCTTCCCGCGTCTGTTGTCGCAAGAAGTGACCGAGGCGATGCTCGCTTTTGCCATAGCCGTAATAGGGGGCTGTGTCAAAGTACCGGATGCCCGCATCCCATGCGGCTTGCAATGTGTTTTGTGCCTGTGTTTCACTTACGAGTTCGAATAGATCACCTATGGGCGCGCCACCCATGCCCATTTCGGTTACTTCGAGGCCTGTTTGGCCGACTGTCCGCGTTTTGATTGTGTTCATGAGGTATTTCTCCTGAGTAGGGGCGGGTTTTCCAACCCGCCCCTACGTTACACTGTGGGTAATGGCGCGTCGTCGCCTGTTTCGCGTTGCCAGAGGCGAATCTTTGCCGCCATTTTGCGTATGCGGTCTCTGTGTACAGGTTCATCGAATAGGTTTGTGAGTTCATGGGGGTCGCTGTTCAGGTCGAATAATTCGCATTGGTCGCCCGCGCACAGGTTGAGTTTCCATCGGTCGGCTGTTACGATTGCGCGCCAGGGGAGGGTGGCGATTAGGTTGATCTGCGGTGAGCCGAGGTTGCGATCTCCCAGTCCGTTCCACTGAATGAAGACGTCATTATTGTCAAGTGTCTCTCTGCCTTCGAGGACGGGTACCCGACTATTTCCTTGCAGGTGGTCGGGCACGGGTTGTCCCATGAGGTCTAATAAGGTGGGTACGAGATCGATATGGCTGATGTTGCCGGGGATCATTCGGTGTTCGCGCCCGAGATGGGGTATCCGCATGAGGAGCGGTACTTTGGCGGAGGGTTCGAAGAATGCGCGTTTTTCCCGCATGCCCTGGTCGCCTGCCATTTCGCCGTGGTCAGAGCTGAATACAACCACGGTGTTGTCGGCGTGGCCCGATTTTTCAAGGGCGTCCATCAATCTGCCCAGTGCGCGATCTACGAGTGTGACGGTGCCGTAGTATTCGGCGCGGAATTTTCGCAGTTTTGCTTCTGCGGCGCGTTGTTCTTCGGCGGTTGCATTGGGTTGTATATTGCGTTCTGCTCTCAGTCTGTTAAATAGCGATGCGCCCTCAGGATAGCGCGTAAATGCGGGACCAACGGGCATTTTGTTCGGGTCGTGTACATGTTTCATGGGTCCCGAGACGGGCGGGTGTGGTTCGGGGCAGTGCACCTGTAGCATAAATGGTTTGTCTCGGTCCTCCATCAAAAAGCGGATGGCTTCGTCACATAAAAAGGATACCATGGACAGGTGTTCGGGCAAGTTTGCGCGCAGTTGTCCGGAGAATACGCGGTGTCCGGCCTGGGTTGTTTTGTCTGGTTCGATTCCGTTTTTTAATAGAAATTGGTGATAGGGTGTGTCCGGGTGGTCGATGACCCAGGGCAGCTCAAAGACGGGCAGCCATTCGTCAAATCCGTGTTGTCGCGTTGTTTCTTTGCCCAGGTGCCATTTGCCGTAGTAGGCTTTGTGGTAGGTGTCTGATGTCATTTCTGCGATGGATTTGATTTCTGGATCAAGCAGGATGTTGTTTTTGACCATTCTGGCGGAGTGTGGATATAGTCCTGTCACGAGGGTTGCGCGCGATGGCGTGCAGACGGGTTGCGCGCAATAGGGGTTTTCAAAGACAAAGCTTTCGTTGGCAAGGGCGTTCATGTTCGGCGCCTGGATCCAGTCGTTGCCATAACACGCCATGGTGTCGGAGCGCTGTTGGTCGGTGATGAATAGTAAAATATTGGGTTGCTGTTGCATGTGAGCCTCTTTATTTTTATTTCGATGGGAGGTAGGAACAATCAAGGGGAAATATCTGTCAAATTGGGTGAAAAACAAGTTGAAAATCACACTGCTAAGGAGGAATTTCTATGGTTGGTCGAATTGTTCGCATGGTTTGTATTGTCGCGCTTGTTCCAATAGGTGTTCAGGCAGATAACTGGCCGCAGTGGCGCGGTCCGCAGCAAGATGGGGTGAGTACGGCCAAAAATCTGCCCGCGTCCTGGAGTCTTGAAGAGAATATTATCTGGAAGGCCGAGTTGCCCTCGTGGAGCGGGAGTACGCCCATTATCTGGGAAGATCGCATTTTTCTGACTTCGCCGTCGCCTGCACAAAGGCCAGAGGAACAGCAACCGGGGGGACCGGAGATTTATATTTTGTGTTTGTCGAAAAAAGATGGCAGTGAACTCTGGCGGTATAAGTTGGATGAGGGCAATGTGCTGCGTCGCAAGCACAATACGACGTCGCCTTCGCCTGTTACGGATGGGGCGCATGTGTGGGTGGTTACGGGCAATGGGGTTGTGACGTGTCTGGATGTGGCGGGGAAAGCGGTTTGGTCGCGCGACCTCCAAAAGGACTACGGCAGATTTGGTCTGCTTTTCGGGTATGCGTCTTCGCCGATTTTGTACGATGGGAAGCTCATTCTTCAGGTGCTTCACGGGATGCGCACGGATGATCCGTCGTATGTTGTGGCACTGGACGCTGAGAATGGGAAGGAGGTTTGGCGCAAGGAGCGTCCGACAGATGCTATTCGGGAGTCTCCCGATTCGTACACGACGCCCACGCTTTTGAAGCGCGATGACAAGACTCAGATTGTTATTACGGGTGGGGATTGTGTGACGGGGCACGATCCGGATACGGGGCGCGAGGTCTGGCGAGCAAATGGGTTGAATCCCGGTCGGAGGGGCAATTATCGGATTGTGGCGTCTCCTGTGGTGGTCGGCGATATGATTTATGCGCCGACCCGGCAGCGGCCCTTGCTGGCGTTGGCTGCTGGTGGCACGGGCGATGTTTCCGACAATGTGGTGTGGAAGTGGGAGGGGGCTGCTGCGCCGGATGTGCCCACGCCGACGAGTGACGGGAAGTATTTTTATATGGTTGATGATCGCGGGCGGGCAATGTGTCTGGACGCGAAGACCGGTGCTGTGGTGTGGGGTCCAGAGCGAACGGCACAGGGGATTGTGAGTGCGTCACCCCATCTGGCGGATGGGAAGTTGTTTTTGCTGAATGAAGATGCCGTGACGACTGTTCTGGCCGCTGGTCCAAAGTTTGAGGTTTTGGGTACGAATGAACTGGATGGTACGTACACGTTGTCATCGCCCGTGTCATCCGGGTCACAGCTTTTTATTCGGACGGCGACGCATTTGTATTGTATTGGTTATAGTGGGGAGTAAACGGAGTCTGTATTATGTGATTTAGCCTTGCATTCCAAAGGGCATGGTGCTATTTTTTAGAGACAGGCGGAGGGAGCAGCGATGATTCGGAATAACCTTGAACTTGAGGCAATGAGAGAACGCTTCTTGCCAGGATTCTCGAGCACAGATTAAAGAAAGGAACCTCCACAAATGTTGCCTACACTGGAAACCCGCGTTGCTGACCACGAAACCCGTATTGCAATGTTGGAAGGCATCAACGCGCAGATCAACGAAAGACTCAATGGCATTGATACCCGCCTGAACAACATTGATACCCGTGTTACCAGTATGATCAAATGGATTATCGGTTTGTTGTTTACAATTCTGGCAACCAATCTCGCTACATCCATTGCCCTGTTGAATTTGCTTTCCAAATAGTGTGACAACCTTCCTCAAACAATAGCCTGTCACACCACTTTAATGCAACAACACCAAAGAGAACGCCCCAGCATCGTTGTGCCGGGGCGTTTTTCGCGCCAGGTATGTCCAATGTCCAATTATTCACAAATTGAGTTGGAAAACTTCATGACCGCCGCGCTCGTCGAGGGCAGAAAAGCACTTCCCGAATGCTTGCCCAATCCGCCGGTCGGATGTGTCCTTGTGCGAGAAGGCAAAATTATTGCCCGGGGTTATACCAATCCACCGGGCCAATTTCACGCAGAGGCGATGGTGCTCGCGCAAGTGGCGGGTTCGCTGGAAGATGTCACGGCATTTGTCACTTTGGAGCCGTGTTCTTTTTACGGGCGCACGCCTTCGTGTGCTCGGGCACTTGTGGAGAGAAAAATTCGCGATGTCTTTGTCGCGCTCATCGATCCGCATCCCAAAAATCGCGGGCGCGGCATTCAAATCCTCAAAAATGCGGATATTCCCGTGCAGGTCGGTCTTTTAGAGGAAGAGGCCGAGAAAGACCTGGGTCTTTATTTGTGTAAAAGTTAATCCATAAGGAGGCAATATGAACAACTGGATGGATATTTACGAAAAACGAAACTACGGCAATATGCCCTATCGCCTGCTCAGACCTATTGACATCGCGGATCATCCCGATAAAGCGTATCCCCTCATCTTCAGCTTGCACGGTGCGGGGGGCAAAGGCACAGATAATATCAAAAACCTGCGCCACTGGAACGAATCACCACTGGCAGATGAAACACACCGTCGCAAATATCCCTGTTTTGTTCTCGCCCCTCAAACGCCCCTGCGCTGGCTGATGCCCAATTCTATGCCCGAGGTCACACAGGAATATATCGACTCGCTCTCCGGCATCTGGCAGACGCGCGTTAAACGACTGCTGGCGCGAGGTGACGATCTCTCAGTCGGCGATCTGGGCAAAGCCTTTGACCTGCTGGACACGATATGTGATGAGTTTCCAATTGATCAGGATCGCATCTATGTGCTGGGGCATTCAATGGGTGGATTCGGTACCTGGAACGCCATCTGCGCACAACCCGACCGTTTCGCCGCCGCGATGCCCTCTGCTGGCGGGTGCGAACCCTGGAATGACATGAGCCGCATTGTAGAAGTTCCCATCTGGACATTTCATGGGGATGCCGACGCAACCGTACCCGTTGACTTAACCCAGGACGCTTTTCGGCAGTTAGACGCGCTGAATGCCAATACCAAATACACGGAATTAAAAGACGTGGGACACAATGCCAGTGCTTACGGATTTGCGTACACAGGCGACGACCCACAACGCGGATTTATCACGCATTTTGCCAGCGATCAATGCGACAAAACCGAAGATGTATGGGACTGGCTATTTACACAAAAGCGTGGGTAATAGGAACGCTTTGCCACAATATCTCACGTTTCTATCTTTGTGTCTCTGCGTCTTTGTGTGAGGCTCTCTCATTCACACTTCCTAAATCACCGTACCCGCGGGAATAATGGCGTCTTTGGTGATGACGACGATGCCGTCGCGGATGGCGTAGGCGTCGTGTTCTGCTTCGCGGATGTTTTTTGCGTTTTGGATGGTGACGTTTTCCCCAATGCGCGCGTTTTTGTCGATGATTGCGTTGTCGATTACGCATCCCGAACCGATGCCGACGTTTGGGATGCCTTTTTGTTTGTTGCGTTTTCTGTCTTCGGGGGTTTCGTAAAAGTCAGCACCCATCATGACGGTGTTGGTGAGTTTGACGTGGGGACCAACAATGCTGCGTATGCCGATGACGGCGTGTTCAATTTCTGCGTCTTGAATGTCGGAGCCGTCGCCGATTTTGCATTGTTTGAGGTGGCATCCGTCCAATTTGGCCGCGGCGAGGTAGCGCGGGTGTGTGTAGATGGGGGCGCCGGGTTGATAAAAGGTGAAGGGGGGCGATGGGGTTGTGAGTGCGAGGTTGGCTTCGTAGAAGGCGCGGATGGTGCCGATGTCTTCCCAATATCCTTCGAATCGGTGGGCATAGATGTTGTGGGTGTGAATGGCGGCGGGGATGATGTGTTTGCCAAAGTCGTCGCCGGTGTTTTCTGCGAGGAGCGTTCTCAGTTTGTCTTTTTCAAAGACGTATATGCCCATTGAGGCCATGTACGCTTCGTCGGGGTTGTTGCCGGGTGCGGGGTCGAGTTTGAGGTCGTCCAGTTCGGCGTCGGTTTGCGGTTTTTCTACGAAGTCGATGATGCGTCCGGTGTCATCTACTTTGAGGATGCCGAGGTCGGGCGCGATTTCTCGTGTGACGGGTTTGACGGCGATGGTGAGGTCTGCGCCCTTTTCGCGGTGTTCGGCGACGAAGTTCCGGTAGTTCATGCGGTAGAGGTGGTCGCCGGAGAGGATGAGGTATTGGTCCATCTGGTAGGACATGAAGTGGTGGAGGTGCTGGCGAACCGCGTCGGCTGTGCCCTGATACCAGTCGAGGCGGTCTTCGGTTTGTTCGGCGGCGAGGATTTCGACAAAGCCGTTTGAAAAGGCGTCGAAGCGATAGGTTTGGGCGATGTGGCGGTTGAGAGAGGCGGAGTTGAATTGGGTGAGGGCGTAGATGCGTGTGAGGCCCGAGTGCAGGCAGTTGCTGATGGGTATGTCGATGAGGCGATATTTGCCGCCGATGGGGACTGCGGGTTTGGAGCGGTATTTGGTCAGGGGATAGAGACGCGATCCCGCTCCGCCGCCTAATATGATGCCGATAACGGATTCCACGGAAAACCTCCTTGTGTTGTGGGAGAGAGTGATGTAACATAATAAATATAGGAGTGCGTGCCAAATCTGTTGATATATTCAGTGGTCTAACAAAAGGAGAAATGATTATGGATCTTGATGTCGGTATTGCCGGATGGGTGCTCAGCGGTGAAATTTTGCGGGAGAAGTCGCTGACTTTGCTCGAGTTTCCCGAGGTGTGTGCCGCGCATGGTGTGGGGACGGTGGAGTTGTGTTCGCGGTTTTTTGAGTCTCAGGATGCGAGGTATTTGAATGAGCTTCGGAATCGGTTGGCGGATAATGGACTTTTGGTGCGCAATATCGCGGTGGATATGGGCAATATTGCAGGTGCTGATGAGGCTGTGCGGCGCACGGATCTGGAGGCGTTGAAGCAGTGGTTTTACACGGCATCGGCTGTGGGATCAGAGGCGATACGGATTAATACGGGACACGCGGATGACGCTGGGGCGATGAGGCGGGTGATTGAGGGGTATCGGGAATTGGTGGCTGTGGGCGAGCAGGCGGGGGTGAAGCTGCTGGTGGAGAATCACGGGGGTGTGTCGTCGTCTTCTGAGAATTTGCAGCGGATTCTGGATGGGGTGGATTCCGATTGGTTTGGCACCTGTCCAGATACGGCGAATTTTCCCGATGGCGATTGGGAGGCGGGGATGCGCGTGCTGGCACCGCGTGCGTTTTCGTGTCATGTGAAGGTGTTTAATTACAGTGATAATGGCGTGCAGGCATGGGAGCGGGATGGAAAAGCTATGGGGTATGATTTGAAGACGTGTTTGGAAATTTTAAGCGCGGCAGATTACGCTGGCCCGCTGTGTGTGGAGAAGGGGGCGTCGGAGACGACAGAGGCGAGTATTCGCGATACGCTGAGTTATTTGAAGGAGTTGCAGGCGACGGTCTGATAAGGATCTGCAGGCGACGGTCTAAGAGCAGTTTTACAACTTGATCAATCGGGAGAACACCATGAAAATTGGATTGCAGTTCTGGATGGTTATCTGCTGTGTCTCTTGCATTGCACTGCCTCTTCTTGCAGAAGAAGATGAAACACCTCAACAAGACAAGATCGTCCGAAATACGCTGTTTGCCCTGAGCCAGCGTCAGATTCAAGCGGGTGAAATCAACGAGGCCTTGGCGAATCTCCAACGCATTTTAGAAAACTTTCCCGAAGACGCCCATGTGTATTCCCAACTGGGTTATATCTATCTCAAACGGAAAGAATACAAAGAAGCCGAAGGCGCCTTCAAAACAGCCAAAAAATTCGACAAAAGCCTCGTCGAAGCCTATGTCGGGCTTGGTCTTACGTATGCCGAAGCACCCACGCGGGGCCTGCAATCTTATTACAATTTCCGCAGAGCTATTGGCGAGGCCAAACGCGCCACCAAACTCGATCCCAACTACGGTCCGGCCTATCGCTTGCTCGGCGAAGTCTATGAGCGATTTGAAGAAGACCACAACAAAGCCATGCAGTACTATCAGAAATACGTCGAACTCGAACCCGATAATCCCGAGAATCTTTATTATTACGGCTTAGCCTGTGTACAGGCCAAAGCATTTGACACCATTTTCGAACATATTGCCCCCTATCTCTCGGCAAATCCCGACGTCGTTCAACTCTTGCCTATTGTGGCACAGGGTCATTTTTACAACGACGAGGCGCAAAAAGCCCTCGAACTCTTCGAGCGCTATCTCGCCAACATCGAAAGCAGTGAACGCGCACACTACACCAATATTGCCTACATTGCCTCAGATACGGAACTCGAAGAATACCGCGCCGCCACACCGGGACCCGAACAACAGGCATATCGCGAGCAATTCTGGGCACGGCGCGATCCCGACATTCTCACCAAACTCAACGAGCGCGTCATCGAACACTACCGCCGCACCTGGTATGCGCGCACCTATTTTTCATCCAATGTCTATCCCTGGGATGAGCGAGGTGCCGTTTATATTCGATATGGCGAACCCGACTACCGCTCGCGCTCCAATGATCGCAACTTTGTCCAAACCGCCGAAGTAGAGCGCGTGCGCACGCAGATGGCCGTTGATATCTACGGTCCTGAAGCGGCCTCCTTCACCTTCACAGGTCCCGTCTTTCCCATTCGCACCAACCGCGACATAAGTTTCGAACTCGTTGAGGACAATCCGTTTGAGGGCGATGGCACCATCGAAAGCGTTCTCGATGGGGAAACGGGACAACTCAACACCCGCTTGCAATTTGGCCGCTACTCACCGGTTACCATTGGCAGTGAAATTGATACCGTGCCCTGGGAAACCTGGACCTATATTCAGATCAATGGGGGCATAGAGATTACCTTTACCGACGAAATGGGCAATGGACGCTATGACTTTGCCCCAATGCCCGAAGCCACAACCATTGAAGATCCCGACGCTATGGCTTATATCGCCCGCATGACCGAATACATGCCCGAAGTCATCTATCAGCAAGCCGTATCGACTTCGCCCGACTTTTATCGCCCTGGACTTCCCGGCGATATACTCAATTTCTACTACGATCTGGCGCACTTCCGCGGGCCCGACGGGCAAACCAATCTCGAGATTTATTACGGCATCCCACCCGAGCAGGTAGAAATTGAGCAAGAAGCCGATTCGAGTTTCATACACGTACAATTGGCTATTGCGCTGGCAAATGAAGGTCACACATCCATCTATCGCACAACCGATGAGTTCGCGTACCGCGGCATGCAAGTACCCAGCACAACTCAACAGGGTGCTTTTGTGCCTGAAATCATCAAAACACAGGTACCGCCCGGCAAATACGAACTTCAAGTGCAAATGAAAGACCTCATATCTGGACGCACCGGACTCTACCGGCAAGAACTCGAAGTCAGAGACTATCAAATCCCAGAGCTTCAAGTTAGCGAAATTCAACTGGCCTCGAGCATCTCGGAAGAAGGCGCGACAAAATTCCAAAAAGAAGACGTGTGGATCATTCCCATTCCCACACGCAGTTATGCCGCAACGCAAAATGTCTATGCCTACTTTGAAATCTACAACCTGACCAAAGACACCTTTGGACAAACCCGCTACAAAACCGAATATCGCATTCGCTCCAGCGCCATGCCCACCGTTGGTGTATTTGGTGCTGTAGTCACGGGGTTGAGGACCATCTTTAGAACCAGAAAACCCCAGGTGGCCATCACCAACGAACTCACGGGACGCGAAGCTGACGAGCGCGAATACGTCGAAATCGTACTCAACAAAGTCAGACCCGGGGTCAACGCACTCGAAGTCATCGTAACCGACCTGGTCAGTGGCAAGATCGTCGAACGCGAAGTGCGCTTTCGGTATGGGAATTAAAACACTCTCTTAGGTGATGAGATAAAAAAAGTAATCAGGTCAATACAAATCAGATTGAGGGTAATATGGCACGCATTCTCGAAAAATCCCGTTCTCCAAAATGGGTATATGATGATTCAGGTGAGGTCATTGAGGTGATACTTGGATATGACGATTTCAAGACGTTACTTCAAAAGGTGGCTCGGGAAACAGATTGGGAGACGCTCCCTCCGCACTTGCAGGATGCTGTTGACGCCATGTTAATGGAAGAAGCGAATGAGGAGAATAGCGAAACACGGCCGTTGCGCGATTTGCTCCGCGAAACAGGAGACGTGTCTTAGCAATGGCTTACGCTGTTCATATGCGTTCAGCGGCAGAACGAGAACGCCGCAGGTTGCAGGGCCATATTCGCCAACGCATTAACCGACATATTCTTCAATTGGAATCAGAGCCACGTCCTTCAGGAGTGGAAAAGCTGGTTGGTCGCCCAAATTCGTGGCGTATTCGCGTGGGAGACTATCGCATTCTTTATGAAATTGATGATACAAATCAACGTGTTATCATCCATCGTATCGCTCATCGGCGCGACGTATATCAACGGTAAAAAGAGGCGAGTATTCGCGATACGCTGAATTATTTGAAGGAGTTGCAGGCGACGGTCTGAGTACAGTTTTACAACTTGAACGATAAAACGCGTCCATTAAACAATGGGCGCGTTTTGTTTTACAGATTTTAACAGAATCGTAACAATTTTCGTACAAAAAATGGGGAACGGGAAGACCCGTGTGTGAATCTAAGAAATGTCGGAAGCGAGGGTTATTTCAACGCTGTCTTTGGGAGGGGAATAGGAGAGGCCATGAAGCGAATTGTGCAGTTGTTTTTGTGCGTTGTATGCGTTGCTATCAGTACACAGGCTTATGGACAAGGCGCGGTGCGGGGTACGGTGCGCGATGCCTCCAATGGCGAGACGTTGCCCAATGCCAATGTTGTGATCGATAGTTTGCACATTGGTGTGGCGACGGATAAAGCCGGTTATTTTGTCATTGGGAATCTGTCGCCGGGTTCGCACAGGGTTTCGGCGAGTTATATCGGCTATCAGAGCCGATCTGTTCAGGTCGTGGTTACACAGGGTGAGACTGCGCGGATTGTGATTGAACTGGAGCCTGCGGAATTGATGGGTGAGGAGATCGAAGCCATAGGCGAGCGCGTGGCACCGACTGAGGTGACGCCGGTGAGTGCGTTTGGCACGCGGGTGACGGAACTGGCGCGCATTCCGACGGTGGGGCAGCCCGATTTGATGCGCGGGATTCAATTGCTTCCGGGTGTTCAGGCCGCGAGTGAAAATTCCGCGGGTTTGTATGTGCGCGGGGGTACGCCGGGACAAAATTTGATTCTGTTGGATGATGTGGTGGTTTATAATCCGAATCATTTGTTTGGATTTTTTAGCACGTTTAATCCCGATGCATTGAAGGATGTGACTTTGATTAAGGGGACGTTTCCCGCGCGGTATGGCGACCGTCTGTCGAGTGTGCTGGATATTACAAATTTGGATGGCAACAGGAAGTCTTTTGATGCGCGGGCGTCTATGGATTTGATCAGTGCGGGGTTGACGGTTGGCGGGCCAGTGGGAGACCGCGGTTCGTGGATGTTTTCGGGGCGGCGCACGTATCAAGAGGTTTTAAATTCGCCTCTGTTTGATCATATCGTGGATGAAATGTTCAGTACGCGCATTGGCACAATTGGCACGAGTCCGGTTACTGGCGGTGGGCCAGGGGGATTGAGGGGCGGTGGCTTTGGGGGACGACAAGGCGGTGGACGCTTTGGACAGGCGCGGTTCAATTTTCAGCAGACGAGTGATTTTGGGCAGGACTATGGGTTTTACGATACGAATTTCAAGCTGAATTTGGATGTGTCTGACAATGACCGCGTTTCGGTGAGTGGATACATGGGCAATGATGCGCTCAATCTGTCGCTGCCGTCTTTTCGAGAGCAGACGCGCGATCAGCTCATGGATTGGGGCAATCAGATTGCGCGATTTAAGTGGTTGCATATTTATACGGATAATTTGATTGGCAATGTGCAGGTTTCGGCGAGTCGATACTTATCCAATTTTGATGTTGCGACCAATCAAAATGAGTCTGCCAATAGTGGGCAGACCGGGCAAGGCGGAGGCGGGCAGCGTGGATTTGGATTGAATCGCAATAATGAGTTGAACGATTTGACGGCCAAGTTGACGTTTGATCTCTATTCGGGTCCTTTTCACACGACGCGCGTGGGTGCCCAGTTTACATCGTATGACGCTTTTTACAAGCAGGGCGTGGGGGATTCGAGTCGGTCAGAGATTAATACGTCGTCTTTTTATCAGACGGGTTTTCTCGAGCATACGATGCGCTGGGGGCGTCTGGAAATGACGCCTGGGGTGCGCGTGAGTCATTTTCAGAGTGGCAATTATACCCGGTGGTCTCCGCGCGTGGCGGGGTTGTTTCAATTGGATGATAGGATCGCTTTTAAGGGTGGTTGGGGCATTTATCACCAGTTTGTCAATTTGATTTCGATTGAGGCCAATACTTATACGACCGATATGTGGCTGCCGGTGGATGAGACTTTGACGCCGGGCAAAGCTGTTCACAATGCGTTTGGCCTTATGTTGACGCCGGGTGATAGCTGGCAGGTTGATCTGGAGTTTTATCACAAGGATATGGATGATCTGGTGGAGTTTCAGTCCCAGGTTCGTCTGAGTGATTCGACGCCGCTGGCTGATTTGTTCGCTACTGGTTCGGGGAAGTCTTATGGTGGCGAGTTTTTGCTTCGCAAGACTGAGGGGCGTTTGAAGGGTTGGATTGGATATACGTTGAGTAAGACGGAACACACTTTTGACGCTTTGAACCAGGGCAATCCGTTTCCGCCGAAGTACGACCGGCGACACGATGTTTCTGTTGTGACGGATTATTATCTGGGCAGGGGCTGGAATTTGAATGCAAATTGGGTTTATGGCACGGGGCAGGCATATACGCTTCCCGAGGCGCGCTATGAGGTGCAGCAGCCAACGGGGCAGTCCATTCCTTATGTACATGTGTCGGAGAAGAATGCCTATCGGTTGCCGGCTTATCACCGTATGGATCTGGGTATTACGCGCGATTTCAGGTGGGGTGGCGTTGGGGGGCAGCTGGTATTCAGTGTGTTCAATGTTTATAATCGGCGCAATGTGTGGTATCGCTCGTTTGATGCGACTGAGGCGGAGATTCAGGTGCAGGATGTGCTTTTGCAGCCGATTTTGCCGAGTGTTGGTTTTCGTTTTAATATGTAACCACAGATGATCCGCAGATGAACGCAGATGTGTAGGGGCGAAAAATTTTTCGCCCGAAATACAGAGGAGCTTGTGATGAAAAGGGTACATTGGATATTTTGTTTTCTTTTTAGCTTGGGTGCTGGGGGTTGCAGCACGGCACCGACTGAGTCGTTGGGGGAGTTTCGAGAGACGGTTTATATTGAGGGTTATTTGCGGGCGGGGAGTCCCGTGTCCGGTCTGTTTGTGGGTACAACGATGCCGCTTTCCAGTGTGTATGACCGCGAGGCGAGTGCGCTGTCCGATGCGCTGGTGACGATTGAGGTGGATGGGGTGTCGTACGAGTTATCACCTGTGGTGGATAGACCGGGTTATTATGAGCAGCCTGATCTGATTATTGAATCGGGTAAGACATATCATCTGTCTGTTACGACGGGGTTGGGTGTAGCGACTGCGCAGACGACTGTGCCGGTTGCGCCGCAAGTTTCGGGTGCGTCTGCGTTGTTGATTGGCGGCGATGCGTATCGGGTCACCTGGGAGGGCGAGACAAAGGGTGGGTATGTTACGACGCGCAAGTCTGTGGAGCTGTTGGAGCAGATCCCGCTGGCGACTCAGTTTGGAAGATTTGGCGGGGGTTTTGGCGGCGGAGTAGATACCACGGGGCTGGGTGCATTGCGGGATAGTATTGCTCAGGCGGATCAATGGCGTTTTTTGCAGGGACGCTCGTTGTCTTTAAATCCGAGACAGTTTTCGTATTATGGTATATACTCATTTGCGGTCTATGCGCTGGATGAGAATTACGGCGATTATTTGATTTCGAGCGCGCAAGATGAAGCGGCGTTGGATGAACCGCGGTTTCATGTGACGGGTGGGATTGGGTTGTTCGCTTCTATGGCCGCGGATTCTGTGGTTTTTCGGGTGGAGTGATTCCGCTTTCCAATATGAATTCAATGAGGAACGGAAAAATGCATTCTATGGTCAAAAATAAAAGGGGTATTGGGTTATCCTCAACATGCCTTTTCATTTTCTAATATTGTTTTCTCAAGGAGGTATGTGATGATCAGATTTTTTCATTGCCTGAGATTGTCAGCAATTGCGTTTGTCAGCATTATGATTTTGTCCAGCTTTTGCTATGCGCAGAGAAACATAGAGGGCCGTTATGCTCAGGTCTGGGATTTTCTTGTTGAGAAGTATGATGAGAATAAAGATGGTAAAATCAGTAAAGATGAATACGAACGGGGAGACGAGACGTTTGCACGGCTTGACCGCAACGGCGATGGTTTTTTAACTCAAAATGATTGGGATGGTGTTCGTGGACGTAGGCCAAGGCAACGCCCGGGAGATAGACTTGTTGGTATAGCGCCAGAAGAGGGAGAAGTGGCCCCAGACTTTGATCTTTCCTACGTGAAGGAGCCTGAAAAAAGAGTTCGTCTTTCAAGTTTTGCGGAGAAGAAACCAGTTGCACTTATCTTTGGAAGCTATACGTGACCACCTTTTGTCGCTTCAGCTGGTCAGCTGAAAAAGCTCTACGAGACGTATCGTGAAGATGTGGAATTTTTCCTTGTGTATATTCGTGAAGCACATCCCATTGATGGTGAAAGACCAGGCTCCCGTCTGCTTGTTGAGCAACCGCGTACAGATAAAGAGCGCAATGAAGTTGCCAATATGTGTATTGTTGACTTAGATCTTGGAGATCTACCAACGTTGCTGGATGGGGTTGATGATAAAACCAGTCGCGCTTATGTTGCTCATCCAGATAGACTTTATCTGGTTGGTAGAGATGGTAGAATTGCCTTCGCCGGAGCTAAAGGACCGCGTGGATTCAAGCCGGAAGAGTTAGAGGAAGCGATTTTGGTGGAGCTTGGACAAAGGGAGAAAGAGGTAGAGGTGCAGAGGGAGAGGTAAGAAGTTGATGAATGACTTGAATAGAGAAAATACCTTTTTTGTGAATTATCCGGGCTAATACAAAAGCCGCTCGTTTGAGCGGCTTTTTTTTTCTCTCGGTAGGGCGTTTAAGCCGTTTTTTCAGTCGGATCGGGTGTCTGGTTTGTGTTGTTTTCAGCAAGGGCTGCCAGTCCCCCAATGGCCCCCAGGTTCATCGATTCCAGGGCAGAACTCGGTACGATTACCAGAGAACCTTTTTCTTTGAGTCCTTCAAAGAGCATGTTCATACCGCGCAGTTGCAGGGCAACGGGGTTATTGTGATAGTTTTCGCTGGCCTGGGAGAATTTTTCTGAGATTTCGGTTTCGGCTGTGCCCAGGATGATCCGGGCCTGGCGTTCTCTTTCTGCCTGGGCTTGCTTGCTCATGGCGTCTGCAAGGTCGTTTGGAATAACAATGTCTTTGATGCCGACACTCTGACAGGTAATGCCCCAGGAACTGGTCGTTTCGTCGAGGGCCTGTTGCAATGCCTCGGCGATCTTTTCTCGATTTTGCAGGAGATCTGCCAATTCGTGTTTGCCGATGATGTCGCGCAGTCCAGTCCGGGAGACGAGAGAAACGGCGTATTCATATTCCTGAACTTCGAGGGCGGCTTTTTCAGCATCCCAAACGGTCCAATAGACGACGGCATCGACATTGACCGGGACAGTGTCTTTCGTCAGAGTAGAGTCGGCTCTAATGTCAGTGACCCGGACTCGCTGGTCGATATATTTATCGACCCGGTCGATGATGGGAATGATGAGAAACCAACCCGGACCTTTTAATCCAATAAATTTTCCCATACGCAAGACCACGGCTTTTTCCCACTGATCGGAGATTTTCAATGTGGCGGCTATGAATAGCGTAGCAGCCAGTCCGATCAGGGCAATGGTTAAAGAAATCAGGTCCGAATAGAGCAGGACCGCGTTTGCCAGCGTGAGGACGAGGAAAATGAAGACCGAGACGAGATTGACATGCTTGTTCAGAGGAATGTTAGCGTTCATGATCTGCTCCTTGTCGTTGTTGTAGTTCTTTGATCAAGTCTGCAAGATTGAATCCGTAGGCCGAGGCTATGCTCTGGAATTCATTGCATATACCAGTTAGCTTTTTTTCCCTTTCGTTGTCGGGAATCTCTACTTTTACTGGCGCGATAAATGTTCCTGAACCCTGCTGGGTTTCCAGAATATTTTTAATTTCCAGTTCCCGATAGGCTTTACTGATGGTGTTGAGATTGACCTTGAGTTCTACGGCCAGAGCGCGAACGGTGGGCAATTGGTCTCCTACTTTCAATTTGCCAGCGGCAATGCCATAGCGAATCTGGTCAATGATCTGGCGATAGAAAGGGATACCGCTTTTGGGGTCTAATTCAAAATTCATCCTGGGATTATACCTCACGTTTTAGAATGCATTTGTCATATCGTCTTATTGTCATAGTAAAATATGACAATGTGACAAGTAGTTGTCAAGGGGAATTTCTATTTTGAAGTATTTCGGGTAGGGTAAGCTTGCGTCAGGCGTCTGTTTCCGGTGGCGTTTTTTCACGTCCCATTTGGATACCTTTTTGTTCGTCAACGGTGCGCAAGAGGAGACCGCCCACGATGAAGAACAGGCCCACGGTTGCCATGCCAAAGCGCTGGGATCCAGAGGCTTGTGTGATGACGCCCATGAGGAGGGGTCCGAGAAATGCTGTGGCTTTTCCCGAGAAGGCGTAGAAGCCGTAAAATTCGGTTTCTTTGTTTTGGGGGACGAAACGCCCCATGAGGGAGCGGCTGGCGGATTGGTTTGGACCGGCAAATAGGCCGACGAGAATGCCCGCGATCCAGAACCAGATTTTTTCTTGGGGTACGACGGCAACAATAGCTGCGATGACGAATCCGACGAGGGTGATCTGGATGGTGAGTTTGCCGCCCAGGCGGTCGTCCAGGTACCCAAAACACCATGCGCCGATGCCGGCTGCGATGTTGACAATGATGCCGAAGAACAGGACTTCTTCAAATGTGAAGCCAAATGTGCCTGCCGCATAAATGCCGCCGAAAGCAAAGACGGTGATGAGGCCGTCGTTATAGACGAGGCGCGCGAGCAGTAGTTTGAAGATTTCCCGGTAGCGCTGGAGTTCGCGGAAGGTTTGCAGGATGCGCCGGTAGGATGCGGCTAAACTGAGTTTGTCGCCGGTTTGTCGCGCAGGGGGAGCGGGTAAATAGAATAGTGCCGGGAGGCTGAAGATCGCAAACCAGATTGCAACGCCGATATTTGTCGCCCGGATGTGTTCATGGGTTTCTTTGGTGAGGCCAAACCACGGGGTTTCTGCGGATACGAAACCGACCATGAGGACGGCCATTGAGAGCAGGCCCCCAAGATATCCCACGCCCCATGCTTGTCCCGATATGCGACCGATGCGTTCGGGCGGGGCAATGTCGGGCAAGAAGGCATTGTAAAATACGATGCCCATTTCAAAGCAGATGCAGGCGAGGATGTAGAGGGTTAGTGCATAGGTGGCTTGCCCTTGTTGGGGGAAATAGAGCAGTGCGGTGAAGATGACCGCGAGGAATGTGAAGAATATTAAAAAGCGTTTGCGATATCCGCCCTGATCAGATAGCGCGCCGAGAGGTGGCGATAGCAGGGCGACGACGAGCATGATGATGCCGACGCCACGAGACCATAAAGCCGTGCCGATAATTTCATTCTCAGCGATGACTTTGGTAAAAAACGCCGCGTAGATAAATGTGGTGACGTTGTTGGCAAAGGACGAGTTCGCAAAGTCATACATCATCCACGAGATGATGGTTTTTCGGTTGGTGGTTTTAGGCATGGGTATGAAGTGAGAAGGGAGCAGTAGGAAATGAGAACCACCGTCATCGCGGCAAGGTGTTAGCCGCGATCCAGAAGGTTTTGCTTGTCATCGCAGTATAGTGTTGAGCCGCCGTGCTACTTGGTCGCTAAACTCTGGCTTTTTAAATCCGACACGTTTTGCAGTTCAGTGTTCTTTTTTTCAACCCCGATCCCATTCAGCCCGAAGCTTTCGTTGAAATGCCACCGGGTCATCAATGTCTCGAAACGCTTGAATTTTGCCATCAAGATCCGATAGAACATCTGCGCCTTCTGTTTGTCTTTGTTCATTTTCCTGCAGGTAAACGGCAACACGAGCTTTTCGACCAAATGCCTCACGAAAGTCTGTAGGAAGTTTGCCATCTTTGGCAATGATGATTTCTTTCTCAATTAATTTCATGGTTTTTGTCCTTTCCTCATGCAATAAATGTAGCGAATCATGCGAGATCACGCTACCTCTGCATATCTATATGGGCAGACTTCAAGCCGCATTGTCATAATATGGCGATGGCAATTTGGGGTAGGCGCGGTAGATGTGGCGGAAGACGCCTTCGGTTTTTGTTGCTATGTCCTTTTCTGTGTATTTGTGAGGTAGGCCGGTTTTGTCGTCGTAGAGAAAGTCATGGATGGATGTCCGCACGGCGTCCCGGGTCGCTTCTTTTTCACACCATTGGTGGACGCGCAGTTTGCTGGCTTTCAGTTTTTTCAGGAGGCTGACGGCCACTTTTTTGATTTGCGCGATTTCGCTCGCGTTCAGGTTGGGTTTTTTCAAGAGGTCGAAGATGGCGAGGGATTCTTCGTCGAGTCCTTCACGAACCGCTCGGTTTTCTTCTTCATCCAATTCTTGCACCAGTTTGAGCAATGCCTCGAAGGTTTGCTCTATTGTTAATTGATCTTTTTCACGGTTGTACGCTGCGACGATTTCTTCGTAGTAGTGCTGGAAGTTCGTGCGTAATGGGTTTTGCTTCAGTAGTCGTTGCAGTTTTTGCTCTACTGCTTGTCTGAGGTTTTGGACGGTGGTGTTTTTTTCCTGGATGCGCGCGAATTCTCGCTTCAGACGCTCGAAGTCTATCTGGCTGATGTCGTAAGGACGCCGACCTTCAGCCGCAGGACTGACTGTCGGTTCAATAGCCTCATCTACTACCCTCTGCAACTGTCTTATGATGTCTGAGATGTCGGCCTGGTTGCGGTCTTGCTGGAGGCTTTTGTACACGATGTCAATGGCGTCGCGGTCTTTGCGATATGTGTTGATGTTCTGGACGTTGACGCAGGCTTTGTATTTTTTGAATACTTCGCGACACATGACCTCGAAGCGTTTGCGGGTTTCGTCGTTTTCGTTGACGGCTTCTTTACACGCTACGATCGCTGCGTTGCGCTGGAAGCTCGTTTTTTTGATGATGTCGTCCAGTGGTGCGTAGCGTTTGTCGAGGAAGTCTCGTACCAGGGCGATGGCTTCGGCGAGGTCGGATAGGAGTTCTTTGTCGGGTTTTGCGGGGTCGGTCGGTGCGCTATCTCCATCCGGTTGCGTACCGGCGAAGGTTGCGAGTGCCTGGCGCAGGTGTACGAGGACGCCGCAGTAATCTACGATCAGGCCGTTGTTTTTGTTTTCTTTGACGCGGTTGGCGCGGGCAATGGCCTGCATGAGAGTGTGTTCTTTGAGTGGTTTGTCGAGGTAGAGTGTTGACAGGCACGGGACATCGAATCCCGTTAGCCACATGGCGCAGACAATGGCGATGCGGAATGGGTGTTCTTCGTCTTTGAAGGCTTCGTCCAGTTCCATGCGTTGCTTGTTGCGGTACTGCGGTTTGTTTCTCATGGTCTCGGGCAAGTCTATGCCTTCTTTGATGAGTTTGCGGTGTGGGAGGATGTCCAGGTCCTGTTTGTTGAATTTTTCGATTTCGCCCTGTTCTTCGCTGATTACAACTGCTATACGGGTCTCACGCATCCATTTGATTTTCTGCTGCAGGTATGCTTTCTCCTCTTCGTCCGTTGTTCGAGATAGCTTCTCTTCCAGTTTCCCGGTGTATTCATGCCAGTAGAATTCAATCAATCTGTGCATTCGCACGCAGGTTGTTTTGTCGATGCAGACCAGCATGGCTTTGCCGGTTTCCCAGGCGGCTGAGTAGTGTCGCGTGAAGTCCCGCGCCAGTTGGTCGAGCCGTTTGGTCGCGGTGATGATGTGGTAGGCGCGTTTGAGTTCTCGTTCGAGGTGCTGTTCTTCGTCAATGTCGCTGATTTCGGCTTCTTCCAATTTTTCGGCGATTTTTTCGTTCAAATCATCAATGGCTATGCCGAGTTTGTCGCCGCGTGCGTCGTAGTAGAGGGGGAGCGTGGCATTGTCTTCTACTGCGCGCTGGAAGTCGTAGGTGGAGACGTAGTCGCCGAAGACGCGGCGCGTGATCTGGTCTTCTTTGAATAGGGGTGTGCCAGTGAAGCCCATGTAGGATGCGTTGGGCAGGGCGGCGCGCATGTTAGCTGCTAATTCGCCGTATTGGGTGCGGTGCGCTTCGTCAGTGATGACGATGATGTCGTCGCGCTGGGTGTAGCCTTTGTTGGTGTCTATGTCCTGGTTGAATTTCTGGATGAGGGAGAAGATGTGCGATTTGTGTTCGGTCAATAGCTGGTTCAGGTGTGGCCCGTCTGCTGCGCGGCAGGGGTCTCGGTCGTGATCTACGACGCCGCAGCCTGCGAAGGTTTTGTAGATTTGTGTGTCGAGGTCTGTGCGGTCTGTGAGGATGAGGAAGGTGAAATTGCCGCCGAGTTTGCGGTGTACTTTGCGGGTGAAGAGTACCATGGAGTAGCTTTTGCCTGCGCCCTGTGTGTGCCAGAAGACGCCCAGTTTGCCCTGGCGTGCTTTGCGGTCGCGCACGGCTTCAATTGCGCGGTTCACGCCGAGGAACTGGTGGTTGCGGGCGAGGATTTTCTTTGTTTCGCCCGATGTTTCGTCGAAGAGGATGAAGTTTTCTATGATGTCCATGAAGTCGCGTTTGTTGCAGACGCCTTTGAGGAGGGTTTCCATATCCACGACGCCGGGTTCTTCTTCGGATAGGCGTTTCCATTCGTGGAAGTGGTCCCATTCGCTGGTGATGGAGCCGAGTTTCGCCTTTTCGCCGTTGCCAAACATGACGATGGCATTGTGGTGGAATATGTGGGGGATGGTGTCGCGATAGTCCGAGTAGTTGCCGTTGTACGCGGCTTTGAGGTCCCGGTGGATGTTTTTGCATTCGATGAAGAGGAGGGGCAGGCCGTTGACGAAGCCGATGATGTCTGCCCGTCTGCGGTAGAGGTCGCCCTTTATCCACAATTCGCGTACGCAGAGGAAGTGGTTGTTTTCGGGGATGTCAAAATCAAGAACTCGAAGGCGTTGTCGCGTCTGCTCGCCTTTGGCGTTGCGGAATGTGACGGGTACGCCGTTGCGGATGAAATCGTACTTTTCGCGGTTGGTGGCGACGATGCTTTGTGACGCGGTGGTGGATGTGATTTGCCGAATCGCGTCGTTGTACGCGTCTTCGGGCAGGTCGGGGTTCAGGGTTCGCAGCGCGGCGTGCAGATAGCGCGTGAGCACGACTTCGCGGTCAGAGGTGCGACCGAGCAGGCTATCCGGTCCGAAGTCCTCGCTGTTGTAGGCATAGACGGATTCCCAGCCGAGTTGCTGTTCGAGGTACTCGGCTGTGGTCTGTTGAACGAGGGTGTCTTCGTTGTAGGGGGTTGAATTCATTCTGTAGTGCTACCAATCTGTGCTGTGACTCTGGCTGTGACTCTGGCCCTCACTCTGGCCTTGACTCTGGCTGCGACCTAAACTTGGTTCCAACTTGGTCCCGATCAGGTCCCAACTTGTGCGGTGACTTATGCGGTGACTTGTGCGATCAGTCGCAGATCTGTTCTACGGTTTGAAGTGTGCAATGATAACGCCCGTCATCGCGGCAGGGTGTTAGCCGCGATCCAGAAGGTTTTTGCTTGTCATTGCGGCAGGATTTTAGCCGCAATCCAGTAAAACACTTGTAATGGAATGGTCAATCAACCAAAGGTCGAAAATCCTCGCTCTCCATCGGTTCATATCCATCCCAGCGACCACGTATTTCAATCAAAACGCGCTGTGTCATCGGAGACGGTGGCGGATTGACCCTCACCACATGCGCCGCGTACTCACCAGGCGATTCGGTCATTGCTCTCGCCATTTCGGAAATGAGATAACGCGGGGTCCAGCCAATCATGTGGTAGTCCGTTGTCTGGAGTTGCACAGCCAGACCAGTCACTGGATTGGTCAGTTCCAGTGTTACGTAAAGTTCTTCTCCAGGCTTCAGCGCATTCAGCCGTTCTTGCGCGGGGAGGTTTGTGTGTCGCCATCCATGCAGGAAAAACCGGCAGACAAAACTTCCATCATTGGCTTTGACCAGTTTTGGAAAGACCTCGTAATCGTCGGTTACTCGATAGCCACCGCTTACCGATAGCATCTCAAATGGATCGGCGTTCTCATGAAGGTCGAGGTTACCCAGATAGTCCGCACGGTCCGGTCTTCCCTGTGCAATGACTCGATTTCTGAATAGTGGAAATAATTCCAGAGATTTGTAATCTTCCAATAGCTGCGGAAAATCCCACAACGGCGGGAACTTCAATTCTTTTTGTGCCCGCTTCGCCCCTTCAATATAACGAAAGCGATAGAGCGGACGTTCTACATCTGCATCCAACCGACCAATCGGGAACCACTGGCGGGTCTGTTCCTGGTCTTCCCAAGCCAGAAACAGGGTTCGCATATTCATTGGATCATTCCTCCCAACTGTTCAAAGTTATAACACATCAGCGCAATCGCAAACGTACGGGCTGCAGGAGACATCCAGTTATCAGGCACGCGGCTGACAATCGTGCTTATGGAATCTTCATCCAATTTTTGGAGTTTCGCCAGTGCAGAGTGGAAAAGGTCTGGATAGGTGGGGACCGCACGCCGTACTAATTCCAGCGGACTGGGGCCATGTCGCTCGTCCTCTGACCAGTAAATCGCACCGCGTCCTCTTTCCGCATAATCTCCTATGCGATTCTCGACCATCAGCCTGTCGCGGCGTTCATCCCGAAGTTCTCGTCCCAGCGAAGATGCGTGGTCATAAGACGGTGCTACGAAACCCCTCCCTTCGTCACTTGCCCGTCGTCGAAGTATGCCCCAGTTCTCGTGATGGCGATCCGTGTTCCCAATCAGTGCGTCCAGAACCGTGTATTCAGCAATGATGAGCTTCGCCTGTTTCGCAGATTCAGGACCGAGAAAAATAGCGTCCATTACTTTCCATATATTCGCCAAAGTATGACTCGACTGACGAAATTTTTGGTTGGGATTGTAACCGTCAAGGGCCACTTCCAACATTTGGTTGCCGTGGTGTAGAACCCTGCCCCCAAGGGCAAACGATTCTGTCACCGAGCCGCGTTCACCTTGAAACTGCGCCAGTTCTACTTTCGCGTGTGTAGTCCCTATCACAGCGGCAACTTCTGCGGCTATCTTTTCTGCCCAGTGTTCTCCTGTGTTTGGTCGCGGATACTTGAAGAGCCAGTTTGTATTATCATCAGGCTTGCCATACCAGAACTTCGTTTTACCCCCCATTTCCTCGGGGTTAATCACCCATTCCGGTTCTACTATAACGATTGGATATGCGTCAGGCATGTGCCAATTCCTAATACATAACTGATGTTACGCAGGTCTGGGGTTTTGTCATGCTGAGCGAAGTGGAACGGAGCCGAAGCATCTATTCCACCTGCGTTGGTAGTAGGTTTTTCGACTCCGCTGCGCGGAGTTTATCTTGAGCGTAGCCGAAAGGCTCAAAATGACAGGCACATTATATTCTGGCCTATGCGTAACATCAGTACATAACTTCAGACCTTTCCGCCAGATTCATCAGGCACGCGATCATTGACGACGGGCAGATAATTGATCCGGATAGAAGTGTCAGCTAAAATCATGCAGGATCACTTCGACGGCGCGGAACAGATTGTAGTTGTGGCTCGCTCCCGCCGCGATTTGCCAACCGTCGGGCACTTTCGCGTTCAATCAGTTTTTGGTTCTGAAGCATTCTCATTTCTGCGTCATGTTCGGCAACATTTATTTCTGCTTCGCGCTCATATCCTTCTGCTAATTTCCGAAGTATAACAGCAAAGCGCTGATAGCCTTCATTTTCAACTTCTTCGGCCTGTTGTTTGTATTTTTTGGCAAGCTCTCGCTCTGGTTTTCCCGTGGGGTCAATTATGTGAACTCCGCGAGAGTTGCAAATTCCGGCCCAGAAACTATCCCGCAATTTCTCTGCATCTTTCTCATTGAGTGCAGATGCAACGGTTCGGTGTATCCACAAGCCTTCTGGATCAGATGGCGCGTGAATGAGAACTTTTCCTATATGCATAAGAGCGACGTCAAGATGCCCTGATTTAGCACACGCTTCTTTTGTTGTGTTAAGCCACTCCGTAAATTGTTCCGGTAAAAATTGACCATCTGATTGCGTACCCGGAGGAGTCTTCCACTTATCAAGAAGTTTATATGCGTTTTCAGCAATGGCTTTATCCCGTTCGCTAAATTCTCTTGGATGTTCCGGTTCCTTTTTTGAACGATAGATAAGGCGTATCACTTCGCAGAAAAATCCTGGGTCAGAAGATAAGCGATTTTCTAATGACTTCGGCGATGCGTCACGATGATAATGTTCATCCAGCAAGTTCAGGTATGCCCACTCAATTTGGAAAAGAGTATCAGGATCAGTGTCAGGGTCGTTCTGCAAAGCCTTTATGATTTCAATGATGTTATGTGTACTAATTTCCTGGGGAGGTTCTTGAGAAGAAATGGCAACCATGAGAGCTTTTACACTTCGGGTTTTGTCCAATGGCTTTTTGCCATATAGACATTCGATGGCAGTATGGGGTCTGTCATACTCTATCAATTTATCAATGGCAAAGCCGAGGTCGCTATCAGCGTGATATAGTCTTGCACTGGCTCTGGTCCAGTACTCCTTTTCGGATTTGTCAAGCCAATCTGTTGCACGATGCCAAGTCTCTTTGGTAAAGGGTAGATAGGATAGGAACTGACCTATTTGTGCGGCTGACCAGTTCGAGGTATCAAAGCCATCAACCCATTCCCATCCATTGAGATATTGACGACAACTGACATAAGCACTTGTGAGCAGCGAGAGTTTGGTATTCTCTGTTTCCAGCAATGCAGGTAGGATGCGATTATCATTTTCCGCTTGGGCAATCGTCCCGAGAGAACGGCCAACGTTCCAGGGTAACTCAACACTTTCAGCGAATTGAAGTACCATATCCATCCCACCATCAGCCAGAATCTCTTTTATCGCTTGCTGGCAGTCCTGATTGAGTCGTTTTTCTCCAGTTTCGCTTTCTTCATAGAGAAGAAAAGCATGGGAGCTAAACAAGATGCGATGAAGATAAAATGGATTTTGAGGCGCGAGTCTTGCAGCAACATCCTCAATTTTATCGATCAAAGCCGGTTCTTTATTGGAAAAGCGTCTGTAGCTTGAGGCAAGCTCAGTTAATTTTGTCCAGAGTTTTAGACGCTGGTCTTCAGGTTTCCCGCATATATCTTCTGATGACAGATGCGCGAGAAGTTTATCAAAAGAAGGGCTTCCTGATTTATCGAGAATGCCTACCAACTGAGCTAATTTATCAATGTCATTGCTTGCCATCGAAACCGCCATTTCAGCGTAAGCGTTAACTTGCTTCCAGTAATCCTTTGGCGGCACAAGCTCTTTCCCGTCATCGGGAATGTTATTTTGCCATGCAGGTTTGTGAGTGCCAGAGAATATCGGATACTGCCTTGGCAACAGGCTGATCAATAGGTTCCAGGCCACATCCGGGTTCTCATTTACCAGCGTTTTTACAGCAACTTCGCGCTTCTCTATAGGTGCTTTAGTGTGCGGATACTGTGGGTGTATAATTTCTGTCAGTGAATTGGCAGGACGGTGCGACCATTGGCTACCGGGACCACGCGCCGCAAGCTCACCTAGAATTACACACACATGGACGAGATACTCAGCATCCCAGGCGAGTGTTTCCAATGCCCAAAGCAGGTCAGTGAGATTGCCTTCCTGTGAAAACAGTTTGTCAAATGGGCAAGGGGATTGGTTCAACGCATTTTCTACCGCGTCCAAAAATTCATTTGGGGCGGCTTCTGCCAGTGTAGGGAGAAGATCATAGAGGCCAATCCTCAATACCCAATCCGAATTCTTGAGAATTTCGCGAACAGCAAGAACAGCAGTATCTTTTGGTTTCCAACCCTGATGTTGTGGTGAAAAATTCGTCAGAGCACCAGGATTAGTGCTGAGAAGTGCCAGCGTTTCAGCCAGACCTTTTTGAAGACCGTTTGAGTGTTTTATTAGTCCTTTCTCGGATAATACAGTGACCGTGCACTGTCTCAGGGCGTCCAGCGTGTCATCAAAAATACGTCCGCCTAATGCTTGCCACATTTCTTTTCGATCAATGACCTGCCATCTTCCATTCATAAATGTTACAGGGCTTATGGCTTGTTGTAACGTCTCTCTCAGTTTGGAAATCCACTTTGTGTAATCCTCACCATTGGTAAATTGACACACAATTTGTAGATCGGCTTCGTTTAGATCATTCCACGCGCCAAGAAGGTTGGCAATCGCCAGTCCAGAAGCGTATTCGTGCTGATTCCAGTCTGAATTGGTTTGAGGCTTGTCAGAAGACTGCAATCGAATCGTCTCTATTTCTCGCAAACTGAGTGCGCCGAGGGATTCGCCATTGCGTCCATACCAATGTCCTTTCCAGGCAGTTGGAATGCCTTGTAAGGCGGGCGGAATTTTGAACATGACAACGCGGCCACCTGGGTGATTGAGCACATAAATCTCATCAAATGTGAGGTTGCCGGTTGTATGATTGGAAATTCCCTCTTTCAACTTGTCAAGTTTGGCTGGATTTTCGTGGAACCACTGACTGCCGCAAACCGAACGATCATCTTTTACGCCCAATATCAACCAGCCACACGCTTGCTTTTTCAAGTTGGCTTCGTTGGATAGGGCAGAGAAATACTTGCCTAACTTATCGAAGTCATACTGGTTTTGAGCTTCTTTGAACTCGAGCCATTCAGTCTCATGCGGAAGTTCACACAGACGGTCGAGTTCCTGACGAAGTTCAGATTGGTTCATACTGAAATCTCCCCATTCATCAATCGCGGAAGGAGCAGATCACGAGCTTGGGTGAGTTTGCGGATTTCGGTAGAAAGAACGTCAATTTGTCGAAGGGTCGGCGATATAATATCTGTAAACATGTCGATCAATTTGGTTTCGGGAACCACAAAAGGAATGAGCTTGAAGGTATTGCGAATAATCGCATCGAAGATCGCGCCAACTGCTCGACTGCGAAATTGTTCAACGTTTTCTACCATGGCGAAGTAGAGAAATTGCTGATTCAGAGGTGGCTTGGCTACCAGAGCATAACAGGACTGATTCATCGCCATATCAGTTTGAGCAAGGTTAATTTTGCCGACTGTTCCTCGTGCGGTGATGAAAACGGTATCTTTTGGATATAGCCTACTGCTACAATTACGCAGTCCTTCTTCTGTAAGCGTTCGTTCTGTACTAAAAATGTATGCGTAATCCGTAGTGTCCTTTGACGTGAAGAACGGAATCTCACCATTCCAATAATCGGGCACACTCGTCTTAGGTGTTCCCCCGCTCAGGACATCCATTACATCAAGGACATTTTTCTTTTTCCACCCCTCCGGCACGCCGTCTGTAATGGTGACGTGTTCATGTCCGGGGAAGCGAAGGTGGACGAACCACTCTTTGTAGAGTAGCTGGGCCGATTGTTCCAGCAATTGAATCCGCCGCTGGTTGTTTTCGATCAGGTCGTCGTAGGTGGAGACGATAGAGGCAATGTGGTCTTGTTGGCTGAAAGATGGGATAGATACCATAAGTCGCAAAGCATTGTTGCGGTTCAGCCCCGGAACAGCAGCATCTGTGTTCATTTTTTGAAGCGGCAATGTCTTCAACAGGTAATAGGCGTATTGAAGCCTGATTCTCCCTTTAAGGACAACATAAAAGGTGGTATCAATTGGAAAGAAATCCTCTTGGCTCCAATGAACAGCACCAATAGTGCCTTTTCTACCAATGATAACACCCGGCCCTTTAATTAGTGGCGTTTCATGAAAATCTACAACACCTGCTGATCCATACACAGGAAACCGGCCTTTTTTGCGTTGCCGCGCAGGGAGACTTTTACCGTATGCAAAGTCGATAAACTCACTCAATGGTTTTTTTATTCCTTTACTCATTATTCCCAACTCCTGAAAATCGCTCGTAATCGTCACCGATTAGGTTTTATTGCACGGATAACTAACCGGCAGCTTCGATTTCACAGATTCACTGAACTGAAAGGTTCTTCTATATTCATTTTTCGCTGCGTTCTATTTAAAATAGGTCGTATAGCGTCTCGATACCCATCCAACAAATGTCTCTCCTTCAATTTTAACTTTTACAAATATCCAGGAGCGGTTCGATTTATTCTCGACCTCTAAAAGCTTTCCTTGTGGCAGCGTAGTGATAATGTCAGATTTCATACTTGGACCTTTTCTGAGATGAACATCTGAGCCAGTTACGACACGGTAACCTTTCAATAGATTCTTATTTATTCCAGGGATTGGTTGTCTTACGTAAGATTTGATTTCTGCTGGAGTTTCCTTTTTTTCCAAGCTTATTTGCACTTCTTGAGCCATTTCCACTATAATGTTAGTTAACAAACCAAGGATAATTGGAAGAAAATACTTATGGTAGGTAGATGAAAGTGATAACTGTGCTCTCTTTGAAAGCCTGTTGTAATCGCGATTTCCTGCAAGTTCTTTCTGTATTTCTACCTGAATACTTTGATCAATAGCTTGAATTTCTAAAAGATTAAACTGGTCTATTCTAAGCGAGTCTAATTCAGTAAATACTCTATCTCTCACGACTGAACTGAATGGTAAGTTTGAAAATTCCCGCATAGCCTGTATCACCGGGGAATCTTGGATAGCCAATAAAGCGGAATTTACGACTTCATTCATCCTTGCTGTTTCGTGGATAGCAGATAAAAAGGGCTTTAACGCTTTCTCTACCCTTTCTGCATTTTCGTAGGCAGCCAATAAAGTAGAATTTACCATTTGATTCGTTCTTTCTACATCTTGGTAGGCAGCCAATAAAGTAGAATTTACCATTTGATTCGTTCTTTCTACATCTTGGTAGGCAGCCAATAAAGTAGAATTTACCATTTGATTTATTCTTTCTGCATTTTCGTAGGCAGCCAATAAAGCGGGATTTACCATTTGATTTATTCTTTCTGCATTTTCGTAGGCAGCCAATAAAGCAGGATTTACCATTTGATTCATTCTTTCTGCGTTTTCGTAGGCAGCCAATAAAGCAGGATTTACCATTTGATTCATTCTTTCTGCGTTTTCGTAGGCAGCCAATAAAGCAGGATTTAAAAATTCATTGCCTGACATTGATGATTCCTTTGAAGAAGTTATTGAATACAAATAGAAGAATCTGACAAAAGACACTCTCACAGCGCGGGGCGCGACCAGTGCATATTGTGTGAGTTAAGACTCCCTTCTCAATCAATTTCATGTTTGTTGCTCTTTCCTCATGCAATAAATGTAGCGAATCATGCGAAATCGTGCCACCTTTGCACATCTATATGGGTAGATAACTCTACCTTAAATATCGTTGTACATCTCCGGGTCCGGGTCAATTTCCACGACTTTACCATCGCGCATGACCACAACTTTGGTGCCGGTCTGATGCGCGATCAGGTGGGCGCGTTTGGCGGCTCGTATAAGTGCGGCTGTCATGCCTTCTTCATTTGTTAGCTCTTTTTGGGTGGGCATCTTGCCACTGTTATTATACCAAAACCAATTGTCAACGCAATGTCGGTAAATGTCCTGAAAGTTCCGCAAGCCCGCATTAAAACGACGACGTATAACGGCTTCTGGAACATCATGCCCGCCCTGGTTTACACGCGATTTTACGCGCGTGATCGCTTCTTCGGGCGTTGCAAGAGACAGAAATATGAGCTTTACGGTGTAACCATCAGCGCGCCATTGACGGATTCTTCTCACATAACCCCGTCCAGATAGCGTCGTTTCAATGGCGAAAGTTCTGCCTGCGCGGGCGTGGTTGTCAATTTCCTCCAGCATCAGCCGCCCAGCGCGGATGGCCGCGTCAGCAGGACGAAAGGGAGATAGCCCCGCTGCTATCAGGTCGGCATTAACGAAAATAGGGCAATCCGCCTCATTGGGCAAATACTCCTGCCCAAAAGTTGTTTTGCCGGCTCCGTTTGGTCCTGCGATGATAATGATTTTCTTAGAGACTGTTTTAAAACTCATTTTGCCCCTCCCCGTCTATGCGCTATTGCCCTGTCATTCTGAGCGGAGCGCAGCGGAGTCGAAGGAGCGGGGTACAACTGGCCGGTGAACGAGCCTGAAAAGCGGCTCGTTGTACACCATCCTCAGGCCAGTTCATCTGCTACTGACGCAGGTGGAAAAGATGCTTCGGCTCCGCTCAGCATGACAAAACGCCTGACATGCGTAACATCAGGTATTAATTTTAAAACAGCTTCTTAGCCTTCATGTATCTCCAGTAGCGTTTAGCTCCTGCTCAATCTCTTCAATGTTTGGCAGCGGTTCGACCAATGGAAATTGTGCAGCAACTTGCTGCACAGTTGAACTGGTCTGAAAAACGGCTGCACTGCAAAGCCTCGTCGGAATGGGGCTGAGACAAAGGGATTTGTGCTACGGTGCGTTGCACAAATTGGCGGTCATCCCATACGGCAGCACCTTTCACACTTCACACTTCCTACTTCAAATTAGTGCTTCAAAATTCCGCTTGATTGTCGCTGCCAATGATACGGCCTCGATGTTGAGTTCGTCCAGTTCCTCGTGGATCTCGCGCAGGGTCTCGGCAAAGTCGAAATTCTCGTCTTCTTCTTCGGGTGCGACGCCAACGTAGCGGCCAGGGGTCAGGCTCCAGTCGTTGGCTTCGATTTCGGCGCGATCTACCAGTTTGACCAGTCCTTCTACGTCGCATAGTTTCGCTTCGGGGAAACGCTCGGTGAGCCAGCGCGCCTGCTGGTAGAAGTAGTGTACCTGTTTGAGTTGCTCAACTGCGATCTTTCGTGCCTCGTCTGCGGTTCTGCGGGCGCGGGTGATGTCGGTTCTGTTATTGATCGAGGTCTCGCAGATATCTGTTATGCGGATGGCGAGTTTGTAGAGGCTATCTGTGCGTTCGGATAGGTCGCGGCTAATTTCGATCAGGGGAGCGAATTCTGCTACCTGTTTGTTCAGGTCGGAACTGGTATTTTGTGCGGTTTCTGTAATTGCGGTGCGGAATTGCTCAATGGCCTCGGGGAATGCTGTTCGCGTCTTGTCGTACTCGGCGAGGGTTTCGGCATGCTGTCCGTTTTTCGGCAGGGTTTTCAGGGATGGTGCGAACAGGTCGTGCAACCGGGTGAGCGCGTTGACGAAGTCGGGTAGGGGATGGATGGTTTCGCCATTTTTGATCTCAAAGCACGCAAGGCTTTCTTCCAAAATGCGTTGGAGATAGTTGGATATAAGGTCGATGAATCGCTCGGTTTCGCCGCGATAGAGATGGACAATGGCGAGGATGTTTTGCTGCTGCTCGGGGCTGAAGTCGTATATTTTGCGCGTGACCTGGCGATAGATGTTGCGGGCGTCGATCATGAGTACTTTGTCGCGGTGTGTTTCGGGTTTGGCGCGGTTGAGAAACCACAACTCGCAGGGGACGGTGCGGGTGTAGAAAAAGTTGGAGCGAATGGCGATCATGGCTTCTATGTCGCCGGTTTCTACCAGTTTTCGGCGTACTGCGGCCTCGCTGCTGCCAGCACTTGATGCTTGGGAGGACATGACAAAGCCTGCGCGGCCCGTTTCGTTGAGGTAGCTATAGAAGTAGCTGATCCAGACGTAGTTGCCGCTGCTGACTTTGTTCTCTTTATTTACGCCGGGCAGGCCGAAGGGGAGGCGTGGATCGGTTTTGATTTTGTCCGCGTCGATCTCATCGACATTGAAGGGGGGATTGGCCATTACGTAGTCGGCTTTGCCGAGTAGTTCGTGTGGGTCCTCATAGTAGGTGATGGCCTGGCGGATGTCGCCTTCAAGGCCATGTACCGCGAGGTTCATTCTGGCGAGGCGGATGGTGGTGGCGTTTTTTTCTATACCGCGAAAGGTGAGTTGTTCGGTGGGATGCTGTCCGTGTTCTTCGACGGTACGCGCACTTTGCACGAACATGCCGCCAGACCCGCAGGCGGGATCGAGTACTGTGCCGCAGTCGGGTTCGAGTACATGGGCGATCAGGGAGACGAGTGAGACGGGGGTGAAGAACTCGCCGTCGTCATGGGCTTTATCGTCGGCGAATTGGGTGAGAAAGTATTCGTAGATGCGTCCGAAGACATCGCCAGAGACTTGTTTTAGTTCGTCGGGGTTGAGCGTGCGGAGGAGTTGGCCGAGTACGTCGTTGTCCAGTTCCTGGTATTCGCTTTTGGGCAATGCACCCCGCAGGCTTTCGTAGTCGGCTTCAATGTCGTCCATTGCTTCGATGACGGCTTTGATGCGGTCTTCGCTGTCGGGCAGGGCGACGAGGTGGTCGAACTGCGCGTTGGGTCGGAGGTAGATGGCGTTTTTCTGGGAGAAGTCTTCTTTGGTAAGAGCTCTTTTTTTACCGCCGCGGGTGGGCAGGTTGGCTTCAATATCGTCCTTTACGGATAGATAGCGGCTATACGCATAGCGCAGGAATACCAGGCCCATGACCGGGAGAAAGTATTCGTTGCTGGCATAAGTGGAGTTGGCCCGCAGGTTATCGGCTGCTCCCCACAGGCGCCTTTCAATGGCTTCAATGTGTTCGAGTTGTGGCAAGGGTCATTTCCTTTTGTTTTTAGTCTGTAACGCACACCGTGATGTCAGGGACGATAATTGAACAAACTCTTTATTTTATTCAATTTGCCAGGCGGGTAGAGATTATGGCCTATGAATTTCTGCAAGCTGGTCTTATTTAAAATCGTCGTGTCGCCGTGGCTGGCGTCCTGGTCAATTAGTGTAGAGGGAACATCTTCCCAGTTGAATGCACGCCTGCCAAAGGCATCGCGTGGTTCCCAGACGATGACTTTTTCTCCGTCAATTGTCCATCCTTTGGATGCATCGCCTTCTTTTTTTACATAGGACGCCGGGCGCAATAGACTTTCGAGGGCTGCTTTGACTCTGTCGTATCGCTTTTCCGCATAGTTTTGCCAGGTTATTTTGCGACACCATTCTGGCGGTGTTTTGCCTGTTCCTTCAGATATAATGTCGCTTATAGCCTGAGATGAAATCGCCAGCCAATCTTCCGGGAGGTGTCCGGGGGCAATGTGTTCCATAATTTCAGATAAGTATCGTTTATAGAGATGTCCCGTCAGACTGCTGCGTATCTTCTGTACATCGCCTTGCAAACGCTGTCGGGTTTCCTCTTCGTGAGAGGGTAGTGCAGTTGTGGTGTATATCATCAGGCTGCGCTTGACGATTTCGTCGGGAAATGATTGGGGTTCGGCATTCATTGCGAGTATGAAGCACGGATATTCAGAAACTGGGGGTTGTAATTCCTCTTTGATCATGTCCTTGCCATACTGATTGAAGGCGCGTTGCCCGATATCGTCAAACACAACTGGAAAGCGTTTGTACGACGCTTGCAATCCGCGAAGTCGGGATGTGGTGAAACTCCGTTTATCCACTGTGTTGACATAACTGAACATGGATGTCATGAGCGTGTCAATCAGGCTGGTTTTGCCGCAGTTGGATTTTCCAAAGACGATGCCAAAGGATGGAAAGCGGACCACATCGCTGTCTTGCACCATGGCAAGTGACCGCATGTCGCACATGAAGGGAGAGAAATACAGCCACGCCATCAAGGTGAAGTAATCCCGTTGTAGCCGTTTTACATCTCCTTCAAAGGCGGCGTAGTTCTCGAAGTATTCCAGGAGCAGACGCGCATCTGTTTTTACCGAATCGCTATCCCATTCCAGCGGGAATATCTCGCCCGATAGGGTGGCTTGGCGCGTGGTTCTGTCGATATGGAAGTTGCGCGTATCGACTTCCTCGGCAGACTTGACGAGGATCACGCGATTGATCTGGCGTTTGATGTTCTGGGTGATGCGTTGTTTGCCATTGCGTATGGGAGGCAGGACTGATGATAGCGCAGGGCCAAGAGCGGCACGGACCTTTTCTACGCGTTCTACCTGAACCGGAATGGAGGTTTCGACTTCATCCGGTGCAGGTGGCTCAATTATGAGTGTGGTCGGTCCGTTATTCATAGACGGGGTTTCCTGAATTTCTATTTCCGCTCGCGTTATTTTCTCATCGGGTAGCTCGATTTCGTCTGATGCGGCGTCTCGGATGGTGTTGAACATATTGTTGTAGTGTTCCCAAGCGTTCTCATCATTGTCGAACATGACCAGTGTCTCTGGTTGGTCGCCGGAAAATGCCCGTTCCGAGAGGTTGGCGGATCCGATGATTACTCGTTTTCGGCCATCCGAATTGGATAGCAGGTAGAGCTTTGCGTGGGCTATGGACTTTCTCAAGACTCTGAAGTGGGCTTGTCCCGCATGTACTTTTTCGAGAATTTGTATGTGCCGTTCGTCTTTGAGCCCCATGATTGCGGCGCGAGTATCGCCGGTCACTGTTTTCTGAAATGCGAGAATGTCTTTCATGTCGCGGATAATGCCTTCATAGCCAAATACGCATTCGAAGGTCGTGAAAGCGTATTTATCGAGCATTCTAACGATGGCATCCACGCTCACTGAATAGGTCAATACCCGCAGGGTGTCGAAGCCATCGAATACGTCCCAGTCAAATTTCTTTTCTGAGTTGAATTTCGCGCTGACCACACGAAGGCCACTTCTGTCATCTATCCCAAATGACATCTGGCTCTCGCTGGCGTCGCCGAATATCATGCCTTGCTCGGTATCCATGTTTCGTGTCTCCGTTGATACACGCATCAATCTGCCAGTTCAGTTAGGAGTTTTCGCCCTTTGGCTGTCAATCGGTACTTCTGTTTGCTGCTGGTCGGCTTGTCGGGAACGGTCATTTCCAGCCAGCCATCGTCAAGGAGGGGTTGTAGGTAGTTGGAACGGAAAGTTTTCCAGTGTTTCAGCTCCAAAATACCCATGATTTCTTTCGTTGCTCGTGGCTCTCTACAATATAGGACAACTTGTGCGGTGACTTGTGCGGTGACTTGTGCGGTCAGGTCTTTTAGTTTTTTTGTTATTATTTGTAAATCATTGTTATCATTTGATTTTTCGTTAAAAGATTTATCTATTTTGACTTGTGCGGTGACTTGCTCTGGAATTGTCGGGTATCTGTAGGGTACTTGCTCGGTGACATGTGGGGTTATCTGCCCACCATGTTCAACTTGTCGCTTGAATGTCGTGACTACCCAGTTATCCGAGACCTCAATTACGGGTTCTTCCACTCCGTAGTCACGGCATTCCTGTCGAATGCGCCGGATGCCGCTGCCGATTTGCTCTACCATTCCCATGCGGTGAAACATTCCGAACAAAAGTGGATTCCTCGGTACGCTTCTGATTCCCAAATCTTCTTCCCGCATTCCCGCTGGTAACCCGCCCGGTGTGACGATTTCCAGCCGATCATAGAATATGTGTACCTGCACTTTAGCGGTGGATCGATAGTCTCGATGCGCGATGGCGTTGACCATTGCTTCGCGAAGTGCGTCTTCCGGCAACTCAAGCCGTTCGTCGCGTCCGTGAGCATGAGGAATCAGGGCTGTGTTCAGCTTCGCCTGCATGTAGGCTATACAGTCGTCGTAGATGGAACATATATCGCCCGTGAAGTTCTTGAGGTCGATGATATGCGTATTGGTTGTGCCGCGAAGAACTGCGCAGGTCACACCCGCTGTCAATGTGTAGCGTGTGATGTCTTTCGCTAATAGCCACGCGCCGGCATGGGTCATGATCCCACCTTCGAGCAGGTGCAGGTTTTCCAATGCCACGATTGGGTCCATGCCTTCGGGAATACGCGCCCGCGCTGCAAACCGCGCCCATACCTCTGGCGTCAGGTCCCTATCTATCTTGAAATCCTGGCAAGGCGTCTTGTCGAATCGAATGAGTCCTTCCTTAAAAAAGAATTCGCGGATTTCGTCGCGTGACATCTGCTGAGAACTCGCGCCTTCACGGATGTAATACTTGCCGCCAAAGGAGTAGGGCTTGCCATGTTGTTCTGGTATTGTGATGCAGAGTACGCCTTCGACGGAGTCCATTTCCACTGCTATCGGCGGATCCGCTGATCGCGCAATGGACTGGACCTGCGACTTCAACTTGTTGTGGTTCGCAATACCAACGATTTCGCCGTCGTCTGTTACGCCGATCAGAATGACGCCACCAGTCGCGTTCGCAAAGGCACAGATTTCACGGCCCAGGTTGGAAGGCATAGAGCGTTTGAACTCTGTGGTAAAGCCTTCGCCGAGGGCGGTCAGGTCATGGAGTGAAAAGTTTGAAGTCACTGCTGTTTGCTCTTTCGTGGAAATCTCTTCGAATGAATGGTCAATCAACCAGAAGTTAGAAATCCTCGCTTATCATTGGGTACTTTTACGTTTGTAATGCCCGTATTCCGTATCCCTTCTCGCACCAAGCAGGCTGGTGGATCATCTCATCGTCCGAACCAGGGACCTGTACTCCGCACAGTCTCGCGGCACAAAAAATGCTGGTCCAGTTTGTCACCAAAATTTCCTTCACGTTTCTTCATGGCTCTCTCCAGGTTCGACCGGTTAAGTCGAAAATGGTTTATCTTCCGTTGAAAAAGATCTGTCGAATGATCAGCGGTTTCAATGTCTTGACCGATCCACACCGAGGCGCGACGATCAGCCGAGTGCAAAAACAGTACCCAGGCTGCGTAAGCCTCAGCCGGATCGCAAGCATTGAGAAAAGTTCGCCACCAGTGGCGAGCGCACGCTTCAATCCATCTATGGCGTGCTGATACCAGAGTAAATTTCGCATGGGTTGTGCGGGTCTCGCCATCCGGCCAGGCTCCAGCAACAGGTAGTGAATTATTCACGGTAAAACCCGCAAGTACTTCCGCGCGGCTCTGTCGCCAGACAGATGTTGATACTCGGTCATTATAAATAAGAGTGTCAAGCCAATCGGATTTCCCATGATACGACGTAGCGATTGCGAGTTCGAAAAGTTTTTGATCGTTATGACAGTATTCTAATTCAACTAACTCCTCTCGGAGTTTCATTACCTCTGGTGAGTGTGGCACTCTGAATACCATGTAGATGAGGTCTTCCACACCTGCCTTACCAATGGTTATACTGTTCGAACGTAACTTATGCCACAACTGCGTCCCTTTCTCAGGTGCATGAGTAAGCAGAGCCTGACAAAGAGCCAAGAAGAATTTATCGGCTGAGGAATTGTAACGAGAAACCTCCGTCATCTCGCAATAGTCCGCAAGCCATTGTTCCACTGTATCCATTGCATGCGTCAGAACTGGCTCGAAATCTTCTGAGTAAATTCTGATGTTTTTATTAAAGGATCGCGGATTGAGTTTTTTAGCTGCCAACTGAACTTCCGTGGGAATAGCTTCGCGCAGGCGAGTAGCTTTTAGCAGTTGCCAAGGTGCCAATCGTGGTACAAGATCTTCGAAAGGAATATTTAACGTGGCTTTGATAAGAGCACTCGTGCCACAATGATTTACATAAATGTTTTCACTCGGACTCCAAGACCAACCCTCAGCTTCAAGCGTCCGACCAAATCGCATTGGATTGGCACAAGTCAGAATCTGGAATGCAAATCCCCGAAGTTCATCGTCTTGGTGTTTCCGGAAACGCTCAACCCATGACCAGGCGTTGTCCGTGAGTTCAACTGGTAAATGCGATAATAAGATAAGCAAAACACGTTGTTTAGAGGACGAACTGTTGGCGTAACGGGTGATTAATGTGTCAATATCGTCCCGTGTTGGGGGACTCAAAACTTTACAGAAGTCCCACGAAAAATTTTCCAAGTCTGATTGAAGTAATAGATCGAATTGAGCCTGTGCCTCCAGGTTTTGAAACTCCATCAACAAAAGTCTCTCAGTGACGTGGGCATCAGTATTCTCATTATCATTTTCGCTGATCAAACGCAACTTCCGCATCGCTTCTATTTCGGTTTCGTCTGCCAGAATAAGATGATTGGTCGCCTGAATGACCCTCGACTGTCGAAATTCTGGGGGAGAGGTAGATAGATTCTGCATTTTCCTACGAATCAAATCCGCCAGCAGATCTGGCGCACAACGAGCAAGTGCTGGTTCGAGTCTCTCAAAGTCGTAATCCTCGCTGGTGACCTCCATATACCTGTCCAGCTTTTCGACATCTATGCTCTTTGCTGCCTTATGCAGTTCGGCTACAAAGGTGTCTGGAGGCTCAAAGCTGGGGTCAAGCCATAGATCTTCGGTCCGTTGTGCGCGACTAACCAAAGGCAATTCTCGATCAGCAAGAGTAATTTCCGCATGGCGCCGTTCCAGCGGAAACCAGCTTTGGCTAGGCTTTTGTAGATAGTCTTTCTCGTAAGAGAACAGGCGGTTCAGATCAGGATCAATATCCACTGCTTTATCTTCGTCAGCCTTGTGTCCGGTGAGTCTGAGCAGAAGTGAAGCGACGCTCTTCGGGAGATCCGGATGTATGCCCGGTTCTGGAGTTCGGAGACGGATTTCTTCGGACAAGGCTCTCAAAGCCTTCACCATTTCGTCTGGATCATCTTCGTTAAGCAGGCAAATCCACTTTAATCCATCCCAACTCGCGTTTGGGCCTCTGACTGCTACGGCAACTGCAGCTACCTCAAAAATTGGCAGGGCTTTAGACAGCGGAAAAACTTCAATGATTGAAGGCACAGCAGATTGCCGTGCGCTAAAGCCGGTGTCATGATTAACCAAATCAAGTTCAACACCGCAGACTTTAATACGTTGCGAGGAGTCGATACCAATCAAGTTTTTCAGTCGATCTGAGCGTCGCTTGTCGCGCTCTTCGTTGGCATTTGGTTGCGTATCGACATCACGGGATACAATACTCATCCAGCTCAGAGATCGCTGGATAATTTTGGTAAAAGCAGCAGTATCTTCCCTGGGAATATTTCGCAGCGCGTTCACAGCCCAAAATCTGGCAGAATCATAAACGTAACTGTCTGAATGCTCAATCGTATCAAGCAGTGCATCGGGAAAATTCGGAGCGAGATCGGCGAGTTCTTGACGGTGTTCATCGGGAACATTCTGACTTTGTAACCACGCCGTGACGAGCACTCCAGGAATGAGTGACTCTGCTGCACGTCCCTGCTCCACTAAGATTGATACTGCCGCACGCAGGATTTCAGTTCTTTCATCAAGACCAGAAATGGGATCAAACCATTCCGCTAACTTGGCATTTAGATTTTCTAAATTTGGCGAGGCTTCTTGATATAGGTCATTCAGAAGTGCAGCACCGAGGGCATGTGCAACGACTGCGGGAATAATTTTGAAATTGCCTGATGAATCACGGGTAGCGAACCGTCCATCAATAATGTCGCTGAGCCTTGCATAGACCTCATTTTTGCTAAGGTCGGGACGGGCTACGGTTTCACCGAGCGACCTCAGTGAATATTTATATTCGATATCGGTTCGATGTTTTTGAGCAATTTCTGTAAGCCAGTACCTCCACTCGTTTTGGCTGAATGATCTGCCAGCACGAACTCCGAAATAGTCGCGTCCGTACTCCCACAGCAGACGATGGACTGTTATTTGATCCGCCTCAACCAACTCTTCTCGGAAATGTACTACGAGCTTAAAGAGACGGGGTTTACGAGCCAATTCAATTACATCGTCATGCAGGTCGGTCTGCGTGAGATTCTCAAATGCAAGCATCTGGTCAAGTTCACTTCCTGGTGCTGTATCATAGAGATCTACATCAACCCGCTCAGCTAAATTGACAAGACCGCGAAGCTCCGACAACGTTTCTTCAAAATGATGAGTTCGAGTACTGACGATTACCCTTACTCGTCCCTTAAATGTTTTACTTTGAAGAATCTTCAGAATGTGTAGCCAAGGAGTGGATGACTCTTGAATCAGGCCATCAAAGAAGACTGTCAGGACAGGCCCCTCATTGGTCGGACGCTTCAGTAAATTTTCGAGACGGCGAAGCCAATGGTCCCTGTCCCGTATCCCTTTGCTCATTTCGTGAAGGCGATCTGCCAGAATTTGCTTCACACTGGTTTCAGAGACGTGCCCAGCGACTACCGCAGAGGATGGTATTACCAGAACCATTGGTTGTTCATCCCTTTTGTCTATCAACCAATCGAGCGTTGCCCACGTTTTACCGATGCCTTCCAGGCCTACGACGGCAACTGGTGCGTCATTATGAGCTGGACCCTCCCACCATGTATTCAGTGCTTCATGTACGGTACTACGTTTGACCTTCTTCTCCTGAGCACCTCCAGCGGCGTTTTGTCCAAGTTTAGCGTTCGACTCTTCGGGAGAGTTCCAAATCTCGTCGAGACACTTGTGAGATAGTGTGCGTAAAGCATCATACCCTAGACACCAGGATTGCAGATCGCGTTGCAACCTTTCGATAGCTTGCTTTGATATGGGTTGAAGGGCACGAGCTGCCTCACCAGCCTCTTTTGAAAACTCCTCCTCAACCAAATCAGGGGCAAAAGCGCATAATGCTGCGAGTGGTGCTATCCCGTGATTTGCCCAATCGATAATTACAATGGGAACCCCAACACTTTCGCCTTTCTGCACAAGCGAATGCTGTAGGGTCTCTGGAACGGGGCGTGTTGCAACCAATATCCAGGCTTCAAGTGCTTGATCTCGTGCAAGAGCTTGGTCTATCTCTCCAAGCAATTCCCGTTCGCGCAGATGGCTGGTGTCACTATACTTCTTGCATTCAGCGCGAAGCCTTCGTCCTTGATGCCCTGCTGTTCCGGCATCTCCGCCATGTTGATAGCCGCCGGATTTGGCGACAGGAAATGGCACATCAAGTAGGCGTTCCAGCAGTGTAGGCGCGAGACGTTCGAGATTCGATGCTTTTCCGCCTTGCTGAAGCTCTTCCTTTAGTTTTTTATGATGTTGCTGTTCACTTAAGGTCATAATGCTGACAGTGCTTTCGATTTGTGGCTGATTTATTCAAATTATTGTATCTCTCTTCCGCGTGTGGTGAGGCGATATTTTTGGTTTCTCGCGGTGGGTGATTCGGGGCGTGTCATTTCCACGAGTCCTGCGGAGATTGCCGGGCGAATGTAGTTGTTGCGGAATGTGGGACGATGTGATAGGCCCAGTTCCGCCATGAGTTCAGCGGTGGTTTTTGGTCCTGTCCGCAAGGCGGCGAGTAGCCGCGCTACCTGGTCGGTTACTTGGTCGGTTACTTGGTCGGTTACCTGGAGGGCATCCAGAATAATCTCCAGCATGAACGCAATGAATGGCGTGCTCTCGCCTTCTGATGAACTCTGTCTGATGGCTTTGTAGTAGTCGCTTTGTCGGGCATGGACCAGACTTTCTACGGGGATGTGGGCGAACAGGGATTTCCAGCGGGTCAGTATCAGGGTTTGCCAGAGCCGTCCCATCCGTCCGTTGCCATCTTCAAAGGGGTGAATGAACTCAAATTCGTAGTGGAAAACTGAACTGGCGATTAGCGGGTGTTCATCGGTGCTGCCCAGCCAGGCCAGCAAGTTTGCCATGAGTTGTGGCACGCGCATGGGAGGTGGGCCGATGTGATGGACTTCGCCGCCGCCCATAACGCCAATGTCTCTGCGGCGATATTGTCCGGGCGCATCCAATAGGCCGATCATCAGGATTTCGTGAGCACGCAACAGGCCGGCTTCGCTGGCGGGATTCCACTGCTGGTATTGGTCGTAGGCTTTGATGGCGTTGCGGGCTTCCTGTATGTCTCTGAGTGGCGCGATAACGGGCTTGCCGTCGAGTATTGTGGAGACCTGTTCTTCGCTGAGGATATTGCCTTCAATGGCGAGGGATCCGCGAATCGTGAGGATGCGATTGATTCGCCGCAGGCGCAAGTCCTGCGAGATGCCTGTCGCGCGACCAATCGCTTCACCGATTTCTTCAATGCGAAAGAGAATGTCCGGTGTGATTATGTATGGTGGTTTTTCGATTTTCATTGTTTATATAGGGTGGTCGATATTGCACAGCAGGCATGTTCAAGGGTTTCTGGAATGTACTTAATCATGCGAAATCGCGCCACCCTTCATATTGCAATTAGCGGTTAAAAGCGGTGAGATGTAAAACGTGAGACGACCCCACACATCCCCACAACTGGATCGCGGCTAAAACCATGCCGCGATGACGAGGTCGGGGGCGATGTACAACTGGTCGTTAGACCAGTTCAAAGGATTTTCCTCCTACATCACCCTTCTTGCATCTTTGTGTCTTTGTGTCTTTGTGTGAGACCCCCTACTTCACACTTCACACTTCACACTTCACACTTCACACTTCACACTTCACACTTCACACTTCACACTTCACACTTCACACTTCACACTTCACACTTCACACCTCACACTTCTCACTTCCCATCGTGCTGGCAATCGCGTATGTTGAGGGCAAAATCGCACAATTTTATGAGAATCAAAGGAGCGTTTTATGGAATGGAAATTTGAACAGGTGGCTGGTCCGTTTGGTTTTACCGAGGGTCCGGTGTGGGTGGATGACGTGCTGTTATTTACAGATATGCCGGGAGACCGCGCGATGCGCTACGATCCCGAGACGGGTGTTTGCGACGAGTGGCGCACGGGTACTAATCGGGCAAATGGTCTGACCACTGATGCACAGGGCCGGGTCTATGGTGCGGAGGGGACATTCAATCCTGTGGGTGATAAATACGTGGATGGTCCCGGGCGTCGCATTGCGCGGTATGAAAGCGATGGCTCGACGACTGTGATATCCGACAATTTTGAGGGGAATCGTTTTAACAGTCCCAATGATCTCGTCGTGGATGCAAAAGGTCGGGTCTGGTTCACAGATCCGAGATATGGCGATGATAAATCATGTATGGATATCGGTCACGAGTCGGTGTATCGGGCTGATCCCCAGGACGATGGGACGTACACGACGGTGCGGGTGACTTTTGATACGACAAAGCCCAATGGTCTGATTGTTACGCCCGATATGAAGACCCTGTATGTGGCGCAAAGCGATTATCTTCCTGAGACTCCTCGGGAATTGCGCGCTTATCCGATTGAGGAGGATGGGTCTCTGGGTGCTTGTGAAGTGCTTCACGATTTTGGTGCCCATCGGGGTATAGACGGTATGAGGCTGGATGCGGATCTCAATATTGTCGCGAGTGCGGGTTGGCCGGATAGTGGTCCCGGTCCGATGATCTACGTTTTTGCGCCCGACGGACGGGTACTCGAAACACATCCTTTTCCCATTAATCCGACCAATTGTGAGTTCGGCGATGAAGATTTGCAGTCGCTCTATGTCACGGCTATAGATGGGTATTTGTACCGCGCGCGCACACATCTGAAGGGATTGGGATAGCTTCTCAGTACCACTTTGACTTATCCACGACATTGGTTAGTTCTTCGCCTGCGAGGAAGCGGCGGGCGTTGTCAATGAGTATTTCGAAGCGTCGCTCGTTTATGTTGCCGGCGTCTCTGACTGCTATGTGAGGGGTCATCAGCACGTTGGGCAGGCTCCATAGCTTGTGGTCGGAGGGCAGTGGTTCTTGTTCGAATACGTCGAGACCAGCGCCCGCTATTGTGCCGGATTCGATGGCGTTGGCGAGGTCGTCTATTTTGCACACTTTGCCGCGTCCGATGTTGATGAAGTACGCCGAGGGTTTCATCAGGGCGAAGCGTCGCGCGTCGAACATGCCTTCGGTTTCGGGGGTGTGCGGGACGGTTGTGATGACAAAGTCCGCGAGTGGCAGGAGTGCGTCAATTTCGTCCGGGGTGTGGAATTCGACATAGGACAGTTTGTATTCGGGGCGAGGTTCGATGCCGATGACGGTCATTCCCAGTTCATTGCACAGGCGCGCTGTTTCGTGTCCGATGCCGCCTACGCCGTTGATGAGTGCTGTTGCGCCGGCAAGATCTATGTACGGCGATTTGCGTGCATTCTTGTCCCATACTCTGCGCCGCTGTGCGTCCATGTACCAGGGTAGCCCACGCGCCAATGCGAGCAGGAACATCAGGATGTGGTGGGATATGTGGTCGAAGTATATGCCGCGGGGATTTGTGATGGCCAGCGGGTGCTCGGTCAGTTCCCTGTAGTAGTATCCGAAGAAGGGGCCGGCGTCTGGATTGTGTAGCCAGGCGAGTTTTTTGGCGACGGCGAGTGCATCGGGCGGTATCCAGCCGAATGCGGCGTCGGCGTCGCGTATTGCCTCTATGGCGTCCTCGTCGGTCTCGGGCGATAGGACATCGTATTCGGGGAGGTCGTCTGACAGGCGAATGGCGAATGCGCGCCTGAGGTCGTCCTGCGGGGGCATGAATACAAATTTTGGCATTCTAATCCTCCAATCTCGCAGCCCATTTGATACATCCCGTGATGTGCGCGTGGAACCAGTCTTCGTGCCACAGGGCATCGGGATGTCCCAGAGCGGTGTACATGACGCGGCCTTTGCCGTATTCGTGGCACCAGCCCATGGCGTAGTCGTTATCTTCGCGGTTGCCTTTTTTTAGATCTACGGTATCGTTGTCGATTCGCATCAAGATATGGGTCTTGTTGCGGTCGTAATTTTTAAAGGTGTAGATTTCATCTGTTACCCGAAAATAGTCGCCCAGCATTTTTGTCGCGGGGTGATTGGTGTCTTCGACAATAATCCCCACTTCCTGATGCCAGGGATGGCCGTTAAACCATCCGCCGAGCATTTCGCCGTATTCAGGCCAGTCATAGCATGTGTCGGTTGCGTTGTGTATGCCGAGAAATGATTTGCCGTTGCGGACAAAGTCCAAAATCGCGGATTTTTGTTCGTCAGTAAAGGGCAGGTTCCCGGTTGTCGCAAATGCGAGGATGTCAAATTTTTCCAGGTTCTCAGCGGAAATGCGGTCCAGCCGATGCGTGGTTAAAACCCGCCAGCCATTCTCTTTTCCAATTGCTTTTAAGGCCACTTCTGCATCGGGCAAATAGCTGTGTTCAAACCCCGCTGAATGCCGCAGGAATAAGATGTTCATGTTTTTCTCCTTTCTGCTCAATGAGTATGCAATATACTCGCCGTTTTTACGAGATGAAACCGCGGTGCTATCTGGTAATTTTTTGATACTGCTAATATATCATATTTCGGTGGACTATACAGCATCGTTTGCGCCATAGGAAGAAATTCCCAAGTGCAGGTAGCTTGACAAGTGCTTGCTCGTTTGAATATATTCACCGAGAGGATGAATAATGGAAGTTTCCTTCAGGACAAACCGACTTCAGCGAAACTACGAAGAGTCAGCGAGGGCTATCCGGCAATGGGGCCCGGATGTCGGGCGAAAGTATATCACCCGTATAAACGCGCTCTATGCGATCAGGAACTTTCAGGACGTGTACAATATCCGGGCTATGCGCCTGCATCCTCTAAAAGGATCAAAGAGAGGGGAACTGTCCATCTATCTAACAGGCAGGTGGCGTCTTATCGTGACGCAGGGCGACACCGAGGAAAACGTAACCATAGAAGAGGTGAGCAACCATTATGACGACTAAGACCCCGCGTGCATTTTCGGACATGGCGATCCCGCCCGGGGAAGTATTGGCGGAGGAGCTCGAAGCTCGTGGAATGACCCAGAAAGAATTCGCGGCAAGGCTCGGCTGGACTGTACAGGCGATAAACGAGATTATCAAGGCGAAAAAGGCCCTTACCCAGGATACTGCAATCGCGCTGGAGAAGGTACTCGGAATTGACGCGCAGTTCTGGACCAATCTTGAAGCCGACTATCGCATGACTTTGGCGCGTACACGGCAGAGATCAATGCAAAAGCCGATTCGTTCTGGTTAATAAAGACTCAACAATCCCTCGGCGCCGGGGACGCGGCGTTTTTCGTATTCCTCGGATATCCATCGCGCATTTGATGGCAGGCCGGGATTGCGATAGGCATATACCACGCACCACCGGGTATCGCTGTCCGGCTGTCGCGGGTTTACGCCGTGAGCGGCAAATGTCCACATGGCGATTACGGTTTTAGGTGGCATAGAGAGCGCGTGTATTTGGAGGGGTTCCCCTGTTATCGGGTGGTTTTTTCCGCTGATCCATTGCTCTTGTAATGCTTCGTCTGAGTCCATACGCGCGATGCGGTCGCGGAACAGATGGCTGCCGGGCACGACTTTTAACCCACCGTCGTCAGATTCAAATCCGTTGACGTAAAAGAAGATGCGAACAAATCCCAGGCTGGGGTCTTCTTCCCCATACCCATGTGTGTGCCAGTGTGTTCCGCGGTTGCCTCCGGGGCGGTTCAGGCTGACGCAGTGATCATACCGAATATTCTCGCCCAGAATATCTCGCGCCAATCTGAGCATTTGGGGATGGCCGATCAAGCTTTCGAGATACCAGTCAAATTCGGCTGCGAACCGGTTGGGTTCATGGCCTTCTTTTGCTCGTGGTCTGAGTGATTCGATATAGGATAGCGATTCTGTCAGCTTTTCCTGTGCATCGTCTTTTAGCAGTCCCGGAAAGGCAATATGCCCTTCGCGGTCCATTTCTCGGCGTTCGGATTCGCCGAATGTAAAATCGTGAAAAATGGGTTCCCATTCCATAACCCGATCCTCGTTAATTTTAAAACGCCTCCCAAAATGTTTTTCCCCATTCGCTTTTTGCATCGTCCCAGTCGTCGCGCCATTGGAACAGGGTTTCTCGCAGGTCTGCTACTTTACTGGCGTGCGCTTTGTCGTCTGCGAGATTGTGCAGTTCCAGTGGGTCGGTTTTTAGATCGAATAGCTGCGTTGTGCGGCGTCCATTTACTGCGTATTCGATTAGTTTAAACCGATTGTCTTTTACCATGCGCTGCCACTCGCGATACGCAGAGAACAGGGTATCGCGCACTTGTTCATCGCCGTTGTTGAGTGCTGATACCAGACTTGTTCCCTCCACGGAGTCCGGCGTGTTGGTGCCGATTAAGTCGCACAGGGTTGGGAAAATATCGTGCAAATACACATAGGCGGATCGTTGTTCACCCGCGGGCACGCCCGGTCCGGAAAATATCAGGGGTACGCGCACGCTGTGTTCGTACATGTTCTGTTTGCCGAAAAGCCCGTGCTGCCCCACGGCGAGACCATTGTCCCCGGCAAAGACGACGATGGTATTATCCGCCATTCCGAGTGCGCTTATTGTGTCGAGCACGCGCCCCATCTGAGCGTCTAAATGGGTGATCATGGCATAGTATTCGGCAATATGTTGCCGCACTTTGTAGGGGTCGCGGGGAAAATCTTCGAGGACTTCATCGCGGACTTTCAGGTCGCCATTGTCAAATGGATGTCCGCCCATAAAATTTTGGGGTAGCGGAATATCTTCGGGGTCGTACAGGTCCAGATATTTTTGCGGCATTGTGCGCGGGTCGTGGGGAGCCATAAATGAGATGTACATAAAGAATGGATTGTCGGTGTCGTATTTTTCCAGCCAATCAATCGCACCTTCGGCAAATAATTCGCTGGAGTGTTTGCCCGCGGTTACGTGGTCGCCTCTTCGTATTTTCAAGGTGTTTGATTGGTTGGGATTCGGACACTGCAGGAGTAAGGAGTCGTATTTGCCGGTGGGGTCATGATTAAATGCGGGCACGTTCCAGTGGTCGTCCATGCCCCCGAGAAAGATCTCTGCGCCGTCTGAAAAGCTGCGCGCAAAAGACGCGGGTCCATTGTGCCATTTGCCCGTGCCCCATGTGCGATAGCCGTTGGCTTGCAGATGTTCGCCCAGCATCACGTGGTCATTGGGAATGCCCTGGCCTGCGCCGTCGAGGTGAAAGAGCGTGCGTCCGGTGTGCAACATGGCGCGACTGGGCATGCATATTGCGCCCGATGTTCCGCCGGGTATGTGCGCGTGTGTAAATGTCGTGCCTTCTGCCACAAGGCGGTCCATCACGGGTGTTTGCACATCACTATTGCCCAGTGCGCGAATGGTGTCAAATCGCTGGTCATCGGTAAAAAAGAAGAGGATATTGGGTTTTTTGCTCATATTTTTCTCCTTAAGAAGGTGTGAGAGGGCCTCACACAAAGACACAGAGACACAAAGATACAAAACGTAAAGTGGGCGTAAGAGGTAGGAGGGAAATCCTTTCCCGACCCTGACCGCGGCAGGGATGCCGCTCTTACGTCTCTTCCGCGATCAATAAACTTTGCTCTCACCGCAATGTCAAGCCAGTAAAGAACCTCTCTATAGCAGGTGTTCCTTTCTTCTTTCTATCCGTTTCATCCAATGCTATATTGTGACAATAACTACCAATTTTAGGGGCCAGGGGCTGGGGACTGGTCGGGTGGTCCCCGTATAAAAGCACTACGGGGCAGGCTCTCTTACATCTTACGTCTCACCTTCTTTGGAGTATGTCCATGAAAACACTTTTTTTTCTTCTCCTGGTCACATTAACGGGCAGTTTGTTTGCCCAACAATTCAATAGAAAGGAACCGAGTATGAAGTATCACATGTACGTCGCTGTCTCTGGAGATCAGAAACTTTTGCGTTATGATATGGATCCCGATACCGGCGACCTTACGCTTGTTGAAGAAGTTCCCGCTAAAGGCGGCATTGGTCCGCTTTGCACTGATCCGCAGCAAAAATATCTGTACGCGGCCTTGCGCCGGTCCAAAGAACTCGTCACTTACAAAATTGATTCCGAAACGGGCGCACTTGAGCATATTGCCACTGCGCCTTTTGATGGTGGCTCTTGTTATATTAGCACGGACAAAACCGGGCGGTATCTTTTTTCTGCGTATTACGGCGAGGGTGCGGTCGCTATCAATGCGATTGACAAAGATGGGGCCGTGCTCGCGCCGCATCGCCAGTGGATTCCCACGGATGAACACGCGCATTGCTTTTTTTCCGACCCTTCTAATCGATACTTATTTGTACCGCACACCATGCCGCCCAATGCCATTTATCAATTTACCTTTGATGAAACCACAGGTGAGTTGGCGGCGAATGAGGTGGTGAAAGTCGATGCGCGCCGTGGCGAAGGTCCGCGGCACTACGAGTTTCATCCCACTTTAGATGTGGTTTATGTTGCGAATGAAAATGGGTCCAGTGTTACGGTGTATGATTTGGATGCCGACAGTGGAACGCTTGCGCGTCGCCAAAATCTTTCAACGCTGCCAGAGGGATTTACAGAGCGCAATACCTGTGCCCAAATCCACATTCATCCTTCGGGCAAATTTCTCTATATATCCAATCGCGGGCACAATAGCATCGCGCGCTACGCTGTGCAGGACGACGGTTCTCTCAAATCACTGGGGCAAACGCCTACGGAACCCATTCCCCGTCCATTCAATCTCGATCCCGAAGGCAATTTCCTCTTTGCAGCGGGTCAAAAATCAGACAAAATGGCGGGGTATCGGATCGATGCGGAGACGGGTGATCTCACGCCTCTCAAAGTTTATGATGTGGGCGATCAACCGATGTGGATTATGATTCTCAAGCTCGGGAAATAATAGGGACAGATCTACAAAGTTCGAGGCTGTTATGGAATCGAAATCTTTCAACAAAATTCTCTTTGTTGACGATGACCGCGATGTTTTGTTGGCGGCGCAACTCTTTCTCAAACAGTATGCCGAACGCGTTGATACCGAAGCCGATCCCAATCGCATTCCCAGCTTGCTGCAAAATGATACTTATGATGTGATTTTGCTCGATATGAATTTTGAACAGGACGCCACGTCGGGCAAAGAGGGGTTTCACTGGTTGAGCCGCATTCTCGAAATTGATTCTTCGGCTGTGGTCATTCTCATTACGGCTTATGGCGGTGTTGAAACTGCGGTGCAAGCGATTAAAGAAGGCGCGACGGATTTTGTGCTCAAGCCATGGCAAAATGAAAAGTTGCTGGCGACTCTTTCTTCTGCTTCGCGGTTGCGCCGGTCTCGGCTCGAAGTCGATCAGTTGCGCGCCGAACAAGAACAGCTTCGGGCGGATCTCGACGGTCAATTTCCCGATATGGTGGGTACATCGCGCGCTATGTGCGAGGTCTTTGATACGATTCAAAAAGTGGGTGCTACAGATGCTAATGTGCTCATCCTCGGCGAGAATGGAACCGGGAAAGATGCCGTTGCTCGCGCCCTGCACCGTCGATCTCGGCGTGCGTCAGAGGCGTTTATCCGCGTTGATCTCGGCGCTGTTTCAGAGAGCCTTTTTGAAAGCGAGCTTTTTGGACACAAAAAAGGTGCTTTTACAGATGCCCGAGAAGACCGCGCGGGGCGTTTTGAAATCGCGTCGGGTGGTACGCTTTTTTTAGATGAAATTGGCAATCTCTCACTGCCGCTTCAGGCCAAATTGCTCACGGCACTTGAAAATCGCACGGTTATTCGCCTGGGTACTAACCGACCTATTGACATTGATGTGCGTTTGATCTGCGCGACCAACATGCCCATTCACGATATGGTGGTTAGCAATGATTTTCGACAGGATCTTCTGTATCGCATCAATACGGTCGAACTCCATCTGCCGCCTCTGCGCGACCGCCTTGACGATATTCCCCTGCTGGTTGAGGTGTTTCTCGATACGTACAGTCAGAAGTACAATAAACCGGGTATTGCCATTCAGTCCGCAGCATTGGATCACCTTGTGAATTACACATGGCCTGGCAATATCCGCGAGTTGCAGCACGCGATTGAACGGGCTGTGATTATGAATGAAAATGGTATCCTTCAACCGCTGGACTTTCCGCTCAGCGTTTCGGAACCCGCCGCGGGTGACGATATTCATTTTGACGACTACAATCTCGAATACGTGGAAAAAATCGTTATTCGCAAAGCGATTGAGAAACACCGCGGCAATATCAGTCACGCTGCGCGTGAACTCGGTCTCACGCGTAGCGCGCTTTATCGCAGGCTCGAAAAGCATGGCTTATAAACACTTCCGTTTGATATGTGTTTTGCGCGTGGCCCTTCTGTGCATCACTACCTGTCTTTTCTTTTATTGTCTTTTTTTTAGCGAATACTACGCCACGCTTGCTATTATTGGTGCGTGTGTGGTCTATCAGACCTGGGCGCTCATACACTATGTGGAGCGCACGCAGCGCGATCTCACGCGATTTTTGCAGGCGATTCGCTATGAGGATTTTTCCCAATCTTTTACCGGTGCCGGGTTGGGGTCGGCGTACAACAATCTCAAGGATGCGTTTAACGAGGTGCTCGAGGCTTTTCGCAAGACGCGCGCAGAAAGAGAAGAGAATTTTCAGTATTTACAGACCATTGTCCAGCATGTGGGCATTGGTCTGATTTGCTATACGCCCGAAGGCCATATCGAACTGATGAATACGGCGGCGCAGCGGTTGCTTCGCAAACCCCATATGCGCGATGTGCGCGAATTGGAGACGGTTAGCAAGGCGTTTTCAGAGACGCTGCTCAAACTCCGCTCGGGCGACAAGGCGCTGGTTAAAATTCAGGACGAGGACGAATTGCTCCAGATTATCGTCTATGCTACCGAACTGCGGATGCGGGGCGAGTCTTTTATTTTGGCGTCTGTTCAGAATATCCAGACGGAACTCGAAGAGCAGGAAATGGAGGCATGGCAAAAGCTGATTCGGGTGTTGACTCATGAGATTATGAATTCGATCACGCCTATTTCTTCTCTGGCTTCCACGGTGCGCGGTCTTTTGCCCGATTCTGCGGGTGCCTCATCGCTCGATCCCGAAACACTGCCCGATGTACACACTGCTCTGGAAACGATTCAGTCGCGCAGCGAAGGTCTGCTCCATTTTGTCGAGGCTTATCGACAACTCACGCATATATCGCGTCCGGATTTTCAAATTTTTCAGATCTCAGAACTTTTTGCCCGGGTTGTGTTTCTCATGCAGGGTGAATGCGATAAGAATAATATTGCTCTTCATACGGCGATTGATCCCAGGACGCTCGAGCTTACCGCCGATCCCGATCTCATCGAACAGGTGTTGATCAATTTGATGCGAAATGCTGTGGAAGCTCTTGCAGGTCGTTCCAATACCCGCATGGATCTCTCGGCACAACTCGATGGGCGAGGCCGGGTTGTGATCCGCGTGCAAGATAATGGGCCAGGTATTCTGGAAGATGTGCAAGAGAGGATTTTTATTCCGTTTTTTACGACCAAACGCGATGGTTCGGGTATTGGTCTCGCGCTTTCTCGGCAGATCATGCGCGTTCATCGCGGTACGATAAGTGTTCAGTCCAGGCCGGAAGAAGAGACTGTGTTTACGTTGAGGTTTTGAGTTGACACTGCACACGTATATGTGTAATTTATGAAAAAACGCGATTTGGAAAAAGCTTTACGCCAGTTGGGTTGGCGTTTTCTTCGTCACGGTAAGAAACACGATGTGTGGACAGATGGAGAACGTGAGGAGGCTGTCCCTCGTCACAGAGAAATCAACGAGATATTAGCAAGGGTCATTCTTCGCCGAGCAGGGAGAGGTTGATATGCGATTTCAAGGGAAAGTTTATAAGGATGGAAAATTTTGGCTTGCAGAAATCCCAATGCTCGATGCTATGACTCAGGGATATACAAAAAAAGAAGCATGTGTTATGGTCAAAGATCTGATAGAGACGCTGGTGAATCGTCCAGAATTTTCAGTCGAAGTTCACCCTATAAAACGCGGTGCTTTCGAAGTCAGTTCTTCGGATACACGTGTAATGATTAGCCTTATGCTCCGCCGTCAGCGTGAAAAAAGCGGTCTGTCATTATCCGAAGTTGCCCAACGACTTGGTGTCCAATCCCGCAATGCTTATGCGCGTTACGAACAGGGTACGTCAGTGCCTACTCTCGAAAAATTTGACCAACTTCTAAAGGCTGTCTCTCCCGATAGCGATTTTGTGATGTACCAGACGCAGTAAGATTTGAGCGATGCCCATTAACAAAAAAGCCGATGTCATTTAGACATCGGCTTTTGCTATTCTCTCTTGTTGAAAAATTACGATCCAGTAGAAATAGCTGTGGTGTCGTACACTTTCCTTTTTTCACGCAATGGAAGGAGATCTTTACCCTCACATGTTATAAGGGCATAGGTATAGCCATCTTGAGCTACAAATTCGACTTCATAGCCATCGTCAGGATGACATTCTACGACCGTGCCTACTTCGCCACGTACCAACTTGTGTTCCAGCTTATCAATTGTTAATGCCACCACATCTAATAGGCGAGTATCATTTGTCATTTTTCACTCATCTTCCGAATTTTTATGCCAATGACGCGATGGCTTCTGGCTCACTCAACGCGCAGAACATCCAGACCCAGAGACGTCACATCGGCTATTGCTGATCGAATTGCACTATCCATTGTTATCGCTTCTCGATGGAAATGAATCTGAGAGACTGTTTTAAAACTCATTTTGCCCCTTCTCAGCTATGCGCTATTGCCCTGTCATTCTGAGCGGAGCGCAGCGGAGTCGAAGAATCTCTTACCAACTCAGGTGGAAAAGATGCTTCGGCTACGCTCAGCATGACAAAACGCCTGACATGAGTAACATCAGGTATTAATTTTAAAACAGCTTCTGAGGAATATCGGCGATAGTGGCAAGTGTCCCGTCGTCAATAATGCCGTAGAGTTTATCAGCTTCTTCTTCTGTCGGATCAGGCGCGATAATTAGAGTGAATTTTTGAACTTTCATATTCAACTGATCTTGTAATGAGCCAAAAAGTCAGCAGGCGATAGAATTGGAATACCTTGATATGATTTCAAATTCGCAAGGTGACGATCACCGGAAACAATACAATCCGCATTGCCTTCAACTGCTGCAATGATAATAGTATCATCCTCGGGATCATCTTCTATGACCATCAGGTTGAGCGCGTGAGGCGTTAGAATTGTCTGGTTTTGAAGCAATGCAAGCAGTCCCTGAATACGCGCCTCTGCCCGAGCGGGAGGAAACAAGGCAAAAATGTGGGGACGACGTAAAACTTCCTCAGTTTTGGTTATAATAGCCTTTGAAGTAATCACACTGATTTCATCTCGCCGCCACGCGCCCTGTATTTGACCGGTAGAACCGCGGGGATTAATCAAACTGCTCACCAGAACATTTACATCAAGTACAACGCGAGGCATAAATCAGCTTACCTGTTATTGTTTTTTAGCGTCGGCTTTCACTTCTTGTACGGCTTTTTCGATCTGGCGCTCTATAAAATCAGGTTCATAATTTTTAAGGTCTTCAGCCACTGTATCGAGAATCGCAAAGTTTTTCTTCTTCTGTTTCAGATAAGCCTGATAGGATTCATAACGTTCAATGGGCATCATAACCGCCACAGGCCGATTCTGATTATCCTGAATGACGCATTCTTCATTTTGGTTCCGGCACGTTTCGACCATCCGGCGTAATGTTTTATCGCTGTTCTGCAACTGTATCATCTGAGCCATATCTTATCCCTTTATTTTTTGTGTGTAATCAAAAAAATATACCACAATCGATATGGCTGGTCAATGTGGGACTTTATTTCGTTCTTGTATTGATTATCTGTGCCGATTATTATGTCAATGCTACCTGAGTGATCACAAAAATCTGTGAGTTTATTTTTTATGAAAGTTATTCACGCTCAACCCCGTGTCGCGCCGTCTCCGATTGATAACAAGCGCGTTGACCGCAATCCCCCGCCTTTGCTCTGGCCCGCTGAGAGAGGTGAGGATGTGCGATACGCGGTTCGTCTGTCTCGAGATTCCGGTTTTCCAGAATGCAGTACTATTGCAGAAGAGGGTTTTCCCTGGGCGATGTTCAATCCGCATCAAAAACTCGCGCCCGGGAAATGGTATTGGCAATACGGTACGTCGATAGAGGGTGGTCCCTATCGCTGGTCTGATAGATATGATTTTGAGATTACTGGTTCGGTGCGGTGTATGGAAACACCGTCAGCATCGGATGTGATTGCGGCTTGTCCGAAGACGCATCCCCGGCTCTGGGTGTTGCCAGATGGGGGCGCGGATCTCAAAGGCCATAGCAAGCGGTTTACGTCGCATGCGGATCAGTTTCTCGATGCGCCGCTGAAAGATGACGCGATGCCGCCGGATAAGGGGGAAGACGAGTATCAGGTTTTCAAGTTTCACAGGTGGGGTAGCAAAGCTCTCGCGGGTAGCATGGCTTCGGCGGTGCAGTGGCTTATTCCGGCTTATTTGCTTTCGGGTGAGGCGTGTTATGCTCGGGAAGCGATACGCCGCGGGCTTCATGTTGCGAATTGGGATGCGGATGGGTACACCAATCCCGTTATCAGCGATTTTGCCGATGGGTCTTGTATGCGCGTTATGGCGGGTGTTTACGATTCTTGCTTTGACTTGCTTACGGAATCTCAGCGGGAATGTCTTCGTGCGGCAATGGTTGTGCGGGCAGAGCGATTTTTCAGGGAGGAGACCAATAAAATTGAGACGCTGGTCTTTCGCAGCCATTTCTGGCAACATTTGCTCATACAATTTTCCGAAGTCGCTTTTGCACTTTTGCACGAGTATCCCGATGCGGCAAAGTGGGTGCGCTTTGTGTACGAGCTTTGGATTGCCCGCTTTCCCCTTATGGGAGGTGCAGATGGGGGCTGGGCAAATGGCAATTCGTATTTTGGTACGAATGTCGAAACGCTGGTCGTTCTCCCTTCGCGCATTGGAGAACTCGGCGGTGTGGATCTTTTCCAGGATGTATGGTATAAAAATAGTGCCAGTTTTTTGCTTTATACATGGCCGCCCCATTCGCGTTCGGATGGCTTTGGCGATGGTACGGAACTGAAGGCGCGTCCGACGAGTAATCATCTCGATTTTGTAGAGGATATGGCTGTTCGGTTTGACGATCCTTATGCTGCGTGGTATGTGCAGCAGTGGCGGGATGAGGCAGAGGAGGAGGGCAATCCATTGCTCATCTGGCATAAGTTCAAAGATGAAAAGGCAAAACCGCGTCCGCGTTTGCCCAGAGCATTGCCGCAGGGCAGGTGTTTTGCCGATGTTGGTATTGTGTCGCTACACACGGATCTCGCAAATACCCAACGAGATCTCATGGTGGGCATGCGGTCCAGTCCCTATGGCTCGCTTCTCCATTCTCACGAATGTCAGAATGGGTTCAATATTTTTTACGGTGGGGAACCTCTTTTTAGAAATTCGGGTTATTACACTTCTGCGGGTGACGATCATTCAAAACAATGGTACAGAGCCACGCGCGGACATAATTCGGTTCTCATAGATGGGAAGGGTCAGCCCCGGGGTGCTGAGAGTTATGGCATAATTTCTCGTTTTCTCGATGGTGAACACATGGCTTACGCGCTCGGCGATGCGTCCAATGCGTATGGGTATGCGGGTCTCAGGCGTTTCCGCCGTCATCTGGTGCTTTTGAGGCCAGATATTCTGGTGATTTACGACGATCTGGAAGCCGATCACGATGCCCGCTGGCAATGGCTTGTGCACGGGGATCGCAAAATTACTGCTGATGTTCGCCAGCAGCGGTTGTTCACGCAGACTCGTACTGCGCGCAGTCAGGTGAATATTTTTGGTTCACAAAAATCGCGTATTGATATCGATACGGTTTTTGATCCGCCTGCGGTCAACTGGGGGGGTAATAAGACTTTTCTGGGGGAAAATATGGCGGTTTTTCCCGATCAATGGCATGTTGTGGTCTCGCCTGAGAGAGCGTGTAATATTATGCGTTTTCTCGCTGTTTTTCAGGTGCGCGATCGGGAAGATGAAGTGCGGTTTCAAGATCCTGTTCAGAGAGATGGGTGTGTTTATATTGATGATTGGATTATTCGGGGGGAGTTAAGTTCCGATCGTGGTCCCGCGCTCGAGATTCAGCATGAGAACAAGGGCGTTGCCCTTGGTGTGGATGTCCCTTTGCTTGCGGTAGGCGGAAGACGGTATCGCGGATCCGATGTTACGGTGCTTGTTGAACCATCAGGTGTTCAGAGAGTAGAGGATACGTTGCCCGAGGCAGCGAGATGATTTACAGGAGAAAAAGCATGAAGACGCTATTTACTGGTTTTTGCATATTGGCATTATTTGCGAATAGTTATGGTAGCGGTCCTTATCAGGCTACGGGGATTAAAATTTGCGAGGTGGATCAGACCAGTGCGATTGTCTGGGCGCGTTTGACCAAAATTCCCCAGCGGATGGATAAAAGCCATCCCAGGCCCACTGTGCGCTATCGCAATCCCGAGACGGGCGAGTTGGAACGGCGCCAGGGCCGACGCACTATGGCACCCGTTGTTCTATTTCCCGATAGTTCCGATATCCACACGATTGAGGGCGCGGTGCCCGGTGCTTTGGGGGATGTGCGCGTTCGGTATGCTGTTGAAATGTCCGATGAGTGGAAGAGTACGTCCTGGTACGCTGTGGATTCCGATCGCGATTTTACGCGGCAGATCAAGCTGACGGATCTAAAGCCGGGCACGAGCTATCAAATCGAGGTGCAGTCTCGGGCTGAGACAGATGGACAAACGGTCTCGGGGCGTTTTCGCACGGCGCCTTCTGTAGATCGATCCGCCCGTGTTGTTTTTCACGTTTCCACGGGTCAAGCGTATGGCGATCAAGATGCATCTGAGGGGGGCTATCGCATTTACGCGAGTATATTAAAGCGCGATCCCGATTTTTTTGTGCATACGGGCGATATCGTCTATTACGATAGCCGGGCCAAGAATCTGTCTCTGGCGCGTTGGCACTGGGCGCGGATGTACAGTCTGCCTACCAATGTCGCATTTCACCGGGAGGTTGCCAGTTATTTTATTAAGGACGATCACGATACATGGATGAACGATTGTTGGCCGGGTCAACAGACGCTATTTATGGGCGAATTTACCTTTGAACAGGGTCTGGCTGTTTTCCGGGAGCAAGTTGGGATGGGTGACCGCACGTATCGAACGGTCCGTTGGGGAAAAGATTTGCAGGTCTGGATGGTTGAGGGCCGCGATTTTCGCAGTCCCAACCCGATGCCAGATGGGCCTGAAAAGACCATCTGGGGAAAAGAGCAAAAGGCGTGGTTTAAAGATACTGTGCGGGCTTCCGATGCCACGTTCCGCATTCTCATCAGTCCTACGCCAGTGGTTGGTCCCGACCGCGAGAGGAAAAATGACAACCACGCCAACGAGGGGTTCACTTTCGAAGGGGATGAACTGCGTCAGTTTATCGCGGGACAAAAAAATATGGTCGTTGTTTGCGGCGACCGGCACTGGCAATACGTCTCTGTTGATGGGGAAACAGGTGTGCGAGAATATTCCTGTGGCCCTGCCAGCGATGATCACGCCGGTGGATGGTCTAATGATAAGCGGCTGCCTGAGCACCGCTATCTCAATGTTATTGGTGGTTTTCTGGAGGGTGTAGTGGATCGGGAAAACGATATTCCCGTTCTCATTTTTCGCCATTTTGGGGTGGATGGTAATTTGCTCAACGAAGACCGCCTCGTGGCTCAGGAATAGTGCTTATGAAACCCAATATTCTTTTTATACACGTCGATCAGATGCACGCCGATGCGATCTCTGCGCTCGGCTGCGAATACGTACACACACCTGCTATTGACGAACTCGTGCGCGAAGGCTATACCTTCACCAATGCCTACTGCGCCATGCCCCAGTGTTGTCCATCGCGCGCGTGTTGGTACACGGGGCGCATGTCCAAAGAACACGGTGTCGTCGTCAATTCCTATCCCATTGACCCCAGTATCCCGGACCTCGGCCAGTGGCTGCGCCGCGAAGACTATGAGTGTGTGTACACGGGCAAATGGCACGTCACAGGCCGCGATTTGCACGCGAGCTTTGACGTGTTGCAACCCCAGCACGGCATGGGCGAACTCAACGATGGCAATGTCGCTCGATCAGCCGTCGCCTATCTGAAAAATCGCACGTCTGATAAACCCTTCTTTTTAAGCGTTGGATTTCTCAACCCGCACGACTGTTGCTTTCCCGCCATGTCCCACGGCGGTCCGGGCAAATACGCTTTTGCATCGAAAATTGAGGGCGATCTCCCGCCTCTTCCGGGCAATTTCGACGACGAATACGCTCAGCGCGGTCGGCCCAGTACTCGCCAGTGGTCGCGCCGCGATTGGCGGTATTACATTTATCAGTATTACCGCATGGTCGAAATGGTCGATGCCGAAGTCGGGCGCGTTATGCACGCTCTTCGCGCATCGCCTTACGCTGACAACACCCTCGTCATCTTTGCCTCTGACCACGGCGATGGCCTCGGCTTTCACAGCAATACCAGCAAGGGCTTTCTCGAAGAAGAAGCTTTTCGCGTTCCCACCATTGCGTGGTGGCCCGGGCGTATTCCCGAAGGTGTGCGGGATGCCGAGCACCTCATCTCTGGTGTCGATATTCCCGCTACGATATGCGACTATGCTGGCGCACCGCCCTTGCCCAAGACCACTGTTGCGCGTTCATGGCGTCCCATTTTTGAACGGCGCGATGCCTCGTGGCGCACCTACGTCATCGGCGAAACTTCTATTGGTCGGCTATCGGTTGCCGTGCGCGATGCGCGTTACAAAAGCATTATTGAACGGGATAACACGCGCCTCTACGACCTTCAAAACGATCCGCTGGAAACGCAAGACCTCGCCGATGAAGCGCACTGTAAAGATATTGTCGCGCGCCACCGGACACATTTTCGCGAGTACATATCCCAAATTGAAATGTATCCCGAACCAGAAATCGATCTCGACAGCCTGAGCAATGTCTATCGCGAGTATATCGACTGGTATCTTTCCGTTCTCAACGAGGCATGACCCCATGGCAATTGACCTGATTCGAGTATTTCAGGAGGAAAACGATGAAAAAAGCCGTTTATGCCGCCAGCTTTGATCCCGTTACTCACGGCCACCTGTGGGTTATTCAGGAGGCTGCGGAGCTTTTCGATCAGCTCGTTGTGGCTATTGGGATCAATCCGGACAAAGACTATACGTTTTTACTTGAGGAAAGGCTGGATTTGCTCTGTGAAACCACGTCGCAGTTCGATAATGTGATTGTTTCCAGTTACGAAAATCAGTTCCTGGTCAATTACGCGCGCGGCATTGGAGCAGGTTATATTGTGCGGGGTATTCGCACGCAGAGCGACTATGAATTTGAACGCAGGATGCGCTATATCAATAGCGATCTGGACGATACGATTACTACGATCTTTTTGATGCCCCCGCGAGAGATTGCTGAAATTAGTTCCAGTTTTATCAAAGGTCTGGTGGGTCCCGATGGCTGGCAAGATGTTGTGAAGCGCTATGTTCCGGAACCTGTTTTTGAGAAATTTGTCGAGTATTTTGAGACGTGAGAGAAGCAAGTGAGAAATGAGAGGTACCCCTTCTGGAGTCCTGCCTGCGCAGGAGTGACGATTGTCATTGCGGCATGCTTAAAGCCGCAATCCAGAGGGTGTTGGGTGGTCGCCCGTGGTCGGGATACGTCTCAATTCACACTAAACACATCGACCATTGGCTTGCGGGGGCGTTTCATGAGGGCGGTTTCCAGGACTTGATCCATGTGCGATGCAAATACCAGCCTTATGTCTTTGCGCGCTGTGTCGGGGATTTCGTGTGCGTCTTTGCGGTTGTCTTCGGGTAAGATCACGGTTTTTACACCTGCGCGGTGTGCTGATAGGACTTTATCGCGCACGCCGCCGATGGGCAGTACTTTGCCGCGCAGTGTAATTTCGCCTGTCATTGCCACGTCTTTTCGGATAGGCCGATTGGTAAATACCGATGCGAGTACGGTCGCCATGGTAATGCCTGCTGAGGGACCATCCTTGGGTACGGCACCTGCGGGTACGTGAACGTGTACATCTCTCTTTTCATTAAACTGCGCGTTTAGCCCCAGTTCATGCCAGCGCGAGCGGACATAGGTCATGGCCGCATGAGCAGATTCCTTCATTACGTCGCCAACCTGCCCGGTTAGATTTAACTCGCCTTTACCGGGTACGACTGTTGCTTCGACAAATAATACATCACCACCAGTAGATGTTACGGCCAGTCCGGCGGCGACTCCCACTTCGTGGTCTTCTTCGGCTACTTCGTGGCGGAATTTTTGCGGTCCCAGATATTCGGCGATGTTTTTTTGATGGATGTGTACGCGCCGCTTGCGACCCTGGGCAAATTTGCGCGCGACCTTGCGCGCTACGGTTGCGATTTCGCGCTCCAGATTTCGCACCCCAGCCTCGCGGGTGTAGTGCTGAATTACTTCTTGCAGGGCGTCTTTGTCGAAGGATGCTTTTTTGGGGGACAATCCGTGTTCTGGAATTTGCCGTTTCACCAGGTACCGACGCGCGATCTCCAGCTTTTCGGCTTCGGTATATCCCGAGACTTCCAATACTTCCATTCGGTCCATCAGTGCCGGTGGTATTGTATGGAGCGAGTTGGCGGTGGCGAGGAATAAGACCTCTGAGAGGTCAAAGGCGACGTCGAGGTAGTGATCCACAAAGGTGTTGTTTTGCGCCGGGTCCAGGACTTCCAGCAGTGCTGCGGAGGGGTCGCCGCGAAAGTCTGCGCCGAGTTTGTCGATTTCATCCAGCATAAATACGGGGTTTTTAGTGCCTGCGCGTCGCAATCCCTGTATGATGCGTCCGGGCAATGCGCCGATGTAGGTGCGGCGGTGTCCTCGAATTTCCGATTCGTCGCGGATGCCGCCCAATGACATTCTGACAAATTCGCGGCCGAGTGCTCGTGCTATGGATTTGCCCAGTGATGTTTTGCCCGTGCCCGGGGGTCCGACGAGCAACAAAATAGGCCCGCGCATGTCGTCTTTTAAGTGGCGCACGGACAGGTACTCCAGGATGCGCTCTTTGGGCTTTTCCAATCCATAGTGGTCTGCGTTCAATACGCGCTCGGCTTCTTTGATGTCCAGTTGATCGCTTGTCTTTTTGTTCCACGGGAGTTCGACGAGCCAGTCCAGATAGGTGCGCGATACGGTGTATTCGGCAGAGGCTTCGGGCATGCGCGCCATGCGTTTTAGTTCGCGCTCGGCTTCTGTTTTTGCCTCTTTGGACATGCCAGCGGCTTCGATCTTTTCGCGCAGTTCTTCGATTTCGGCGCCGATGTCCTCTCCTTCGCCCAGTTCATCTTGAATTGCCCGCAGTTGCTGGCGCAAAAAATATTCTTTTTGTGCATCTTCCATGGTTCCCGCGGCTTCCGAACTGATTTTTTCCCGCAGTTCCAAAATTTCGACTTCGCGATTTAAGCATTGATTGATGGCTTCCAATCGTCGGTACAGATTGTGCTCGGTTAGTATTTTTTGTTGCTCTTCAAAATCCACGTTGAGTTGTGAGGCGATGAAGTCTGCTTTGTGGGATATTTCTGAGAGGGCGTCTAAGGCTTCCCCGACTTCTCTGGGTACATTGGGGGCGAGTGCCACGGCTTTTTTGAACTGGCCGAATATATTTCGCGCGAGGGCTTCCAGTTCTGTATTGTGTTCTATGTCTGACGCTACCTTCTCAATTTGCGCTATGGGAAAAGGTTGCGATTGCAACACATCTACGAGTGCGAGCCGCGCCATGCCCTGTACGAGTACTTGCATGCGGCCATCGGGCATTTCCGCTGATCGCGCAATGTAGATTGCAGTGCCTACGGGATATAGGGACTCTCGGCGGATGTCTTCTTCGGTATCGCTTTCTTCCAGTTCTCCAAAGATGGCGAGTACCTTGTGCCCGGCGTCTATTGCCGCTTGCGCGGCTTTTACTGCGCGTTCGTCTTCCAACAGCAAGGGGGCAGCCATCAGGGGATAGATCACCACGTCTGATGTCACCAGCATGGGTAATTCAGATGGGATGCTATACGCTTCGATTGCGTTTACGCTTGTGAGGGGTTTGTCATCTGCCATGATTATATGCTCCTTGGAATAATTAGCTATCAGCTATCAGCCGTCAGCTATCAGCCGTCAGCAAATCAGGTGCTGTACTTGAAAGCCGTCATCGCGGCAGGGTGTAAGCCGCGATCCAGAAGGTTTTTGTTATACCATTTTTCAAGCAATATCCGTGCCTGAAAACACGAATTCAGCTAATTACTTTATTTACAAACAGATACCAATTTTGGTTCCAATATTTAATCCGAGGAATGCCGATTTTGCTACCCGATTCCAGTCATAATGGCAGGTGTTACGACCATTGAGGCAGAATGTCTCTTTTGTGGATGTGCGCGTGGTTGCGGCGGTAAAGGAAGGGAGTTTTAGATCAGGCTGAGAACGATGCGGTTGTTATCGAGGTGGAGGATAATGGGGTAGGGGTGGATGAAACGATCCGGCAACTTCCCTTCAAGCGAAGCCGTTGTCCCCATTAAAATCGTGACATGGGCCACCTTTTCTCGTAGGCGTCGATTATCACCGTTAGTGCCCGGTCGATTTCAGCTGTCTCAAAGTGAGCCGAAGGTCTCTCGTAGAGGTACCTCCAGTGCTCGTACGCGTCACTGTGTGAACGCAGAACGTCACGAAGGGGATGCATCTTTCCTCCCAATATTTCTTGTTCGAGCGGGCTCAAGTTTTGCATCCTCAGTGCGTCTGCCCACACCGAGTCTGGGCTCACTTTCCGCATCCTTGCTTCCAGCATCTCTTGCGTATCCTGTTCCAAGCTGTGGAATAATCTCAGCAAGTCATGAGTACGTTCAGGAGCCTTTAGTTGTTCCCGGCACTGCCAGGCCTTCAGCGCGATCTCTGTCGCAAGCGACAATAGATTGGGAACCGCCAAAAGCCTGCCCATGAAGAGTAATTGGTCCTCTGTTCCTCTATCCCATTTGCCCCACCCGTCCGATGGGGAGGGTTTGGGCTTGTTCTTTTCCAATTCCTTCACTACACGCTGCAACGCCTTCGCGTTTTTGATCATTGAATCCGCGTCCCAGCGTTCTCCATAATTCTGTTTGCCAGCCATTAAAGTGTCCTCAGTATTCGTGGGATAGTAGAGACAATGAAGGTACATTGAGAATCGAATTTATCAAGCCCGATTTTGCATATCACCCACGCAGTGGCAGTGCGATGAGAGAAAGCCCGTCGATCGGTAATGATCAACGGGCTTTTGTATTGTTTGAAAATATCTGGCTCCATCAGGCACGCCAGGCTTATGGTATTGTCAACGTAATGCCATAGTCGTTTAGAGCGTCCCAAAAATCGGCGTGTTGAGTCATCGGTGTGGCGGCGTGGCGTTGGTTAATGACACGGAACATCGACGCAATCCGGAACGTGCGAATCTGTGCTTCAATACGCCCTATAAGATCGACATAGCTGACCATCATCCAAAGTCACCCTGGAGGTATCCTTTAGCGGCAGCCTTAACACGGGCGACTTCTCCTTTGTGAAGAAGGGCAAGCGGTTCCGCTCCATCAAGCGCGTCGTTTGGTGCTGTAAGCCAATACCACATTTCATAGGCGTCATCGAATAGCTGGGTAATACGATCAAGTCTTTTGATAGGCTGTCCGTGTTTGTCGAATTGTCCAGCAGGAAAGACATAATCGTGCTTGGCATTTTTCCATCCGACTATATGCCCTTTCTTCAGCCAGTCGTGAACAACCTGGTGGTGATTGAGGCCAGCGAGGGCGGCAATTTGCGTGGAAGTTAGCAGGTCCTCCATATCTTCCATCTCTTGGGTATTTGCCTCGATCAATTCGTTCGCCTGTTGCTCGTCAATTAGACATGGTTTAGCACCCTCAATGGTTTCTATGTTATCATCATCGTCATCATCGTCATGATCATCGTCATCGTCATCGTCGTATAGCATGGCAATTCCTTTCTAGTTTGGTGCTCTCGCCAATGACGGGCTGGTTCCTGAGCGCATCAATCACGACGCGTCGTCCATCCTGTCCAGTGAATCTCGCAAGCATAATTCGGAGTTCCCTATTCTTGCAGATCTTCTCTCTCATTACAGAAACTTATTATCTCTTAAGCCGAAACTGGCAGGCCCATCTCGCATAGAAATCGCGATGGCTGTTTTTGCCAACCAAAGTAGCGATCAGCAAAGGTCAGGGTAAGACTGGATTGCGCGCGGGTTATAGCCACAAAGCAGTTTCGGCGTTCCTCCTCAATCTCTCGGCTTGCGTTGCCCTTCTGTCGTGCATAATAGGAAGGTAGCTGATCCTCAGCGAGACCAACAAGATAAACATGCCGGAACTCCTTACCTTTGGCTTGATGAATGGTCAGACACTGGACTTCGTTCGGTTTTGGTGGACGGACCTTCGGATGCAAATCCAGCTCCTGAAGAAACTGGCTCAGTGTGGGATCCGAAAAATGTTGTCGGATCTCATGGCTCAGTTGATGCCAGACATTCATTTCTTGCGCTTCTTCGTCGTGGTTCTTGTCTATTCCCTCTGGTTGATTACGCCCTTTGGACCAGGCGAAAACCGCTCTGACAAATTCCTGGTACTTAAGTCGCTCAATGAGCTGATCTCCAAGTGCGGTCAGCAAGGGCTGCGAATCTGGCGAAATCATAGGGTTGCTTTGCGCGGCGTCGAGAAAGCCCCGTAGCAAGGACCCGCCATTGACACCACTCTCCGCCTCAGCATCATCCACACGCACGTTTACGTCCGTCAAGTCGTAGAATGCCTTACACAGCGGCCCGATCTGCTCGTGGTTCTGAGGCGCATTCGCCAGACGCAACGCCGAATGCACGAAGCACAAAAGCGGGTATTCGAACTCGCTCTTTCGTTCGCTGCGATACGGGGCAAGACCCATTTTTTGCAATGACGTAGCGGCTACTTGCAAGAGCTTGGTGTTGCGTGCGAGAACGACGCATTCGCCGAGGGGAAGATTCCGCTCGCGAATGTTACGAGCAACCCAGTCCATCTCGGCGGATTCATTGTGGAAGTGCTGGGCGCAAACTACAGAAGAACTCTGTTCCATTACTACTGAGGTAAGTGGCTTTTTGTCTGGCGACCGTTTCTGATTGAAATGGATTAAAGCGTTCGCCAACCGAATGACCTCTGGAGGGCAACGGAAGCTCTCCGGCAATTGGATAACCTGCATATTGTATTCACTCCGCAGTTTCTCGAGACGTTCGGGACTCGCACCATTCCACTGATAGATGATCTGGTCGTCATCGGCAACGACGAAGAGGTTGGCGTTAGTCCCTGGACAGAGTGCGCGCAGGAGCATATCCTGGCATTTGTTCGTGTCTTGATATTCGTCAACGCAGATATACGGGTAAACGATCTGGTAGTGTTTTGCGATTCGGGGATGGTCCCGAAAAAGTCGCAAACAGCAAACGAGCAGAGAACCGAAGTCAAGGTGATTGTGTCGAAGCTGAAGGTTTAAGTACGCGTGATAAATTGGACGAACCCACGTCTTGCCGAGCAACGGCGTATCTGCAACGGGATCGTGACCCTCTCGCAAGAGGTGATCAATCATCTTTATTATACCCTGGTCATTCACCAAAGGCATATTGGGTACATCGGCCTCCCGAATAGCGTCATTGAGCACGGGAAGCCGATCCATATCTTGGGAGAGGATTTCAAAATCTGGTTTTAGCCCCAGGTGGCTCCCGTGTTGGCGCAATACTTCCGTGCAAAATGAATGAAACGTAGTGAGACGAGCACGGGATGTGTTTGCTCCGAGAAAATGCTTCACTCGTGTGTGCATCTCGTCCGCCGCTTTGGTGGTAAAGGTGAGTCCGAGAACCCGAAAACGGGCCGCAGTGTCTCGGTCGATCAAATGAGCAATACGCCTCGTCAGCACAAACGTCTTTCCGGATCCAGGTCCGGCAAGGACGAGCAAAGGTCCTTTGTCCCACTGTACTGCCATCTGCTGATTTTCGTTCAGTTCTTTCGTGTCTAACATGGTCACCCCCCGGCCAATGCAATTGCTTTTTCGAGGATTGACTTCAGTGTTGGCGGGACCGATACATCCCCTACCTTCATCTTCAAAACCACCTCCAATGCCACAGCGGGCTTACTGTATCCCTTCGGCAAAGCATCTAACACTTCGTCCCAATAGGCTGGGATCCCGTGCGGAGAAGTAGGTTGTTGCTTTTGCCGTGACATAAGGGCTTCGTACAGATCGCCAAAGCCACTCTCACAGAGGAAGCGTTCGACGTTATGATATGGAAATATCAGTCGGTCGGCCTCTGACGCAGCATCGAATTGTGCCCGCACAGGCTTCTCGTATTTGTCTCGTCCACTGTCGTTGTCAAGTACACAGTACCATTCGATACCCAATTGATTGGCGATTTTTGCAAGCATACCAAGGTCTGTCTGGCTGAACTCGACGCACCGGACGCCCGCACGTTCCAGTTCCATATCCATAGCTTCCGCCGCCCCCGTCAGCAAGGTCGTTTCTGTCTCACCCTCGACGAGCAACCAGCATCTGGCGAAAAGCAGCTCGCCGCGGCTCCGACGAACATGGAAGTCAAATTTTCTCGTCTCGTCGTTGGTCAGGCTCCCGGGTTGGATGCGATACACATGGATGTCACCATCCCGACGAACAAACCGCCTCACCTCATAAGGATCCACACTTGCCAGCAAGTCACCACTATGGCTCGATAACAGCTTCTGACCTGGCAGGTCGTTCACAATGGTCATCAACGACCGAATGGCGGAAGGGTGCAGATGTGCTTCAGGTTCTTCGAGCGCGGTGATCGGTTCTGCAATCGGGTCGAGGTCCGACAGTTGGCTACGCAAAAACGCCCCAAATAACAGCAGAACAGCGAGGCTTTGCGTTCCTTCGCCCTGGTGTTCCACCGGAATTTTTGCGCCAGCACTGGAAGCCAGACTTACCTGCGTTCGGGATAACAGCGAGAACAGTTTGGACGGTAGCGCATCGATAGCAACTGCGTCTCCTGATCCGAAATTGATCACTTTTTTGGCATCTTCGAGTCTTGAACGCACATTTGCTAAAGGCTGATGTGCATTGATAAGTTGGTTATTCAGGTTTGCAAACTCTTCCTCAAGCTGTTTACGGTCTTCTTCCGGGATGCTGGATTCCGATAAGAAGGTACGCCAGAAGCGTCCGCGTGATCCAAAGTGCGTTGATGCATCTCTCAGTGCGGAAAGGTAGAACACTGGCACCAATCGCTGGAGTGTAATAAGTTGGCTTGCGTTTCTCGTAGGATTTCCTTCAGCATCCAAAAAATGCCAATCCGTCTCAAAAGTATCCGTCTCTTGATTAAAAGACGACGTTAAGCGAAAACGTACCTGGTAGCGATCATCGTCTCCAAATACAGCGATACTGTTGAGTTCCTGGACTATTTCTACCGCCCATGCGTCAAGCTCTGGCTCTACGAAAGACAGTTCTATCTCGATGGGATCCGCGTCTGCGGGAGTCGATTTTTCTCCCTGCAAATGGTAATCATACTCGTGAAACACGTTGCTACTTCGCCCTCGCAGTCGGTCCAGACAGATGCGTATAGCCTCGAGAAACGCGGTCTTGCCAGTGTTGTTCTCGCCGATTAGAACAGTCGTGTCATCAAGGTCCACGCTAAGTTCCCTAATGCAGCGGAAGTGGCGCACAGTGACGTTGGTCAATCTCAATTTATTCTCCAAATATTCACTCCATTGGTTGATATTTCAAAAGTACCGCATTAAAAGAAAAAAGTCAATTGCACCAATAGGTAAGGCAGATAGGGGCAGGCTCAGGCAAGGAAAACAAAGGACACAGAAAATACAGAGAAAGGCAAAAGAACCTGGACCACGGCTCAAAACCATGCAGGAGTGGGCAAATGGAGCATGTATTTTGAGACGAATAGTTGCGTTGTTTGGAGGGATTCGCTCCGCAGTGCGGAGCGTTTTGAAAGGGAATTATATACAAAAGGGCCGGAAATAAATGTCTTATAACTGGACCCCCTTATAGGGTATTGTTCAGATACCGGTACTATTGAATATAATCCCCATAAAAAGGGCTAAAACTTCATCTTGCTATATTGTTCGACTTCTGCACATACCTCTTCGTCTGTCATCCCCGGCTCTTCGGCGAGAATCTGCTTGCACCTGTCCTTTTTCTTTTTGAGAATTTTTATCGTGCTCTCGGAAAAGGTATAAGTTCTGAGCAAATATTCTATAGTCTTTTTCAATCGGCCTGCTATATGTGTGTGCCGCGGGGGCATATACACCTCATCACAGTACGGATCGCGTAAAGACAAGAGAATATGCTGAGTGTCTCGGATGGTGAACATTTCCAAAGGGGGCGACAGGGGCCGAGAACCCATAGGGCCCGTCCACTCCAACATAGAACCGATCTCATACGATGACAAGCCAAAATCATCGGCATGTGCCATAGCAGAAAAAATGGCAGCGAGATATCGAATGTTTATATGCGGGGGACTTTTCCGTGTCTCTATATTCAGCAGTGCCTCATCCACTTCTTTGCGGTACGTGTCGTGCATGGTGTTCATGGTTAGTCCTTTTCCTTTGATAAGAGCGTTCCGACTCATTGTGATTACGGATGTGAAGATGCCTAAGATGGATGGACTTGAGGTGCTTCGGCGGGTGCGGTCTATCTCTCCTGAGACCGAGGTGATTGTGATTACCGGGGTCAAAGAGCCTGAGAATGCGTTTCGCGCGCTGCGAGAAGGGGCGTTTGATTTCTTCAACAAGCCCTTCAAGGTGGAGGATCTGAATGCGGCTATTCAGCGTACGGTGCGCTATCAGACGCTTCGCAAAGAGACGAGTAGGGTAAGCAGGCGAGGCTGGATCAGTTCGTGGCGCAGGAGAAGCAGTTCATCACAACCTATGCAGACGCAACCACATTTTGCGCCCGCAGGGTATTTCTCTTTCAGTCATACAGCAACTATACAGGATCAGAATATGATCATGATTCTGGTCTGTCTTTCTATGCGCGATTGATATTGAATGGAAGTTTTGTCTGAAAATGTATATATTTAAATATAAATACCGACAATTTGTAATGACAGGAAATTTATGGGCAAATCACAGAAACCCAGTGTTCTCGAGCTTGTAAGACAGGCGGGTATGCTCAGGCCGCGGGATCTGGACCAGTATGGGATTCCACGTGAATACCTCAGCAGGCTCAGAAATCGGGGCATGCTGCGTCAGGTGGGACGGGGACTTTACACCCTCCCCGATGCCGAGTGGACAGCGCATCACAGCCTGGCGGAAGCCTGCAAAAGGGTACCCCAGGGCGTCATCTGTTTGCTTTCTGCGCTGCAGTTCCACGAACTGACCACGCAGCTCCCATTTCAGGTGTGGATGGCGATTCCAAACAAAGCACGTAAGCCCAAAGTGGATGGGCTACAGATTCGGTTTGCTCGTTTTTCAGGACTCGCCTTTGATGAGGGCATTGAAATACACACCATTGAACATATCCAGGTACGGATCTACAATCCGGCTAAAACCGTGGCGGACTGCTTTAAATACCGGAACAAAATCGGCCTGGATGTGGCTATTGAAGCACTGCGAGATTGTATGCGAGAACGGAAAGCCACACTGGATGACCTCTATCACTTCGCACAAATCTGTCGAATGACCAACGTGATGCGGTCCTATATGGAGGCAATAGTATGAGCACTGGGAGGATAAAACACCTGCCGATCTCGATACGCCAGCGCCTGCAAAATCTCAGGGACAAAACCGGGGAGGATTACCAGCTTTTGCTTACCACCTATGCCCTGGAGCGGCTGCTCTACCGGCTTTCTCAGTCGGAATATGCAGATCGGTTTGTGCTCAAAGGCGCAATGCTTTTCGTTGCCCTTACAGGTAAATCACATCGGGTCACTCGGGATCTGGACTTGCTGGGTTATGGGGATGCATCGGCAGAACATATTGCACAGGTTTTTCGGCAAATTTCTACAACATCTGTTGAACCAGATGGGATGGTATTCGATCCGGAAGGTATCACGGTTCAGGCGATTCGTGAGGATCAGGTGTACGAAAGCCAGCGGGTACGCCTGATGGCTCGGCTTGATACGGCAGTATTTCCAATTACAGTAGATATTGGATTCGGAGATGTTGTCACACCAGATGTGAAATTCGTGGCCTTTCCGAGCCTGCTGGATTTCCCGGAGCCCCAGGTGCTTGCATACCCGCCTGAAACAGTTGTGGCCGAGAAACTCCAGGCTCTGGTCTATCTGGGCATGCGAAACAGTCGGATGAAGGACTTCTACGACCTCTATCTGATTGCCAGGACTTTTTCATTTGAGGGGCCGGTGCTCATTGAAGCCATTCGGGCGACGTTTGCGCGACGAGAGACAAATCTGCCGAAGGATCGACCAGTCGCGTTGCGGGCGCAATTCTCTGAAGATCCCTTGAAACAGACACAGTGGGAAGGATTTCTGAACCGAAGCGGTCTGTCTGATGCTCCTATGAAGCTTTCGACAGTGGTTGAAACCTTGAATACCTTTCTTACACCTTTGCTGCGTGTAGCTGAAGAAGGCGGGGAATACAATCAGGTCTGGCGAGACGGCGGCCCGTGGCTGCCGCGTTCCTGAGTATCTCGAGGATGGTTTTGAGGAATAGAATGAAAAGGTGCGGATTGTGACCTTTCTCGCGCTATGCCTTTGAATCATTTATTGGGGATTATCTACGAAATTACCGACAAAAAGTTTGCTTGTTAAGGGGTATATGATAATTTAGATATAGCTGATCTTTCAACCTCAATAACCTAAAATGAGGAGAAACGCATGTTTGCAAAGGTGCTGTTTATTGCATCCATTGTCATAACGGGAGCCATATTCGCGTGCGGCAACAACCTAACTGGCCCAGAAAAAGAGTTTGTAGGGACCTGGAGTTTTGTTGGTGCTGCTATCGGCGATCTTGAATTTTACGATGCACCAAGGGTTGAAATGCGTTTTAACTCGGACGGCACCTGGCAAGACGACCATGGTGGCAAGGGAACCTGGCAGATCGAAAACAACCAGCTCACAATAAGCGACGACACTGGAGAAACCGAAAGGTGGACGTACTTTCTCGACGGAAACGACCTAACATTGATATTCACAAAAGCGCAGTTTGTAAGCTACTTAAGGCAAAGCGGAGATTTCACTGAAGAAGATAACAGGATACTCGACCAGCTTCTCGGACCAAATGATACTGTCAGGCTTTTCTTTGAAAGGAAAGTTTGATGCGCTGACACATCGCGTGTTATTCGGGACAGATAGAGCGATACCGCTCAGACGTAATTCTGTTGAAATGGAGGGAATACAACATAGTATTCGGGGTAAATCAGGACGCATTCGACAATCTGCGAAAACAGATCGCAAAACTAAGTGATGACTTGGTGGAATTCAGGATTGATCACGTTTCCACCATAGACTACGACACGTTGACCAAATTGACGGAACATGAGAATCGGCTCTACGATCTCGACGAAGAATTAAAGGTGCTAAAAAAGCAGTGAGGTCCTGGATGGCGTAGGAGATACGGTATCGACTACCTCGCTCGTGGTGATTACATAGAGGCGTTCATTTTTTGTTCATATCCAAGCAAATAAACAGAGAGGAGAGCCAATGGAGGAGCTAATTGTAGATGTGCGCGAGACCATTAAATTTTTTGACGAAATTCCCAGTTATTCAGAGAAGCAGGCAACCAGCGTGGTATCTGTCACCGGCGAAGACTTGGCTGCTGGGTGTTTCCAGCGGTACCTGGAGAAGAAGGAAGGTGCCACTGTTTGCATCCGATCTGAGTCTGTCACCACAGGTAAGCGGAAAGGCCCTCGGTTAGATAGGTGGATCGTAGTGGATTGGCCTGACGGAAGTCAGGTGACATTTCAGACAGAGATCAAAAACTGGTCAGCCCATGCAATTGGAGGCGAGATACTCCCGCTTAATATTTCCGCGGCAGAGTTGCGGGACTACAAGAAGAAGATGTGGGAGGGACTCTGGGATTCAGACGACCAGTCTATAAACGACTATGATCATGGCAAAGTATTAACGAGGATGAATCCACCGGATGATCTCGCGGCTTCACGTATTTTGCCGTTACTTATTTTGTGGACGCCGATAGCTCCTGAAAGCGAGCCAGACAGCTGCCTATTTAAGGTCTCTACCAACCCCTCTTGCGGCTTTAACGAATTATGGGTTTTTTCAATATCCAGTTACTTGCGCAGCATTAGGAAATCGAAAATTTGCCTGAGAATGCCAATCGCGGCGAAGAGGCTGCAAATACTTAACAGCCTTTTCCAGCTATCTGATTGAGCTGTCATTATTGTGCCAGTCGTCTTATACTCTGGTGCGTTTTATGTGCCGGCAGGAACACCAGTTCATCTCTCTCGCAACTCACTTCAGATCAAACCGTTGAGGCACTTCGTGATCTCCTTTCAGCGGTTCACGCTTCCGCCGTGAGTTCCCGAAGTTCCTCGGACACATCTATCCAAAGAACCTTGTCGTTCGGCATTCCGAGCGTCGATAGCGCGAAGCGGTATTCGCTTTGATCAGCAAACTCCGTCCGCTTAGTAAAACAAGCTCTCACGGCACCATGAATATCCACCCAATCGTCATTTGTGGATATAACGCCCGATTCATCCTCATAGTGAACGGGGCCGTGACAGACATGCACGAATGTGTCGATGTTTTGCGTGCCTTCCTGCGGCCACAAGTTTGTGGAATAGCTGCTTGCCCTGTAGGCCCACGTATTGAGCCCCCCCATCTTTAGCTGCTTGCCCTTGTCGATCTGCAATGCGAAGTCGATCCCCAGCCACATAGCGAAAGCATCGACATCTTTGATCTCCGTCGCCGCATCGTAGTCGTATTCATCCGAGAATGCGGCTTTGAGACCCCGAGATGCACGGTAAGATGAGAGATGAGAAGCGCAGTACACCCAGGGTTCGCCAAAGGACGAGAAGACAGCTTCCATTTTGACACCGTCACTTGAAAAACGATTGCGCGCCCAAGCTGTGGCATTCCTTCTCAGCGTGTTTTCATCGGGATCCGCAATTCCCGGCGGTAGGGTCTCTTGATCCCGATAGTAAGAGGGTGTGGCAAGCCTGAGCTTCTTCGCCTGGCCCGGCGCATAACGCCGCTTTGAAAATTTCACTACCCTTCCAATGCTTGACGATAGTCTGGGTCGATAGTCCACGCGGTGGACGTAGATTATATGACATTGCTCTCGTTCGATATCGGACACGCAGAAACAGTCGGTGATCTTCGGAGCTGGTGTGGCGTAGTTTTGGGAAAGTTTTAAGCTACGCGTCGCCTGCTCGACCACTTCGTTTATGCGCTTTACGTCGGCCGCCGGTAGCCGATAGATCAATAACCGATTTGATCGACACCAAAATGTCTGCCTTTTTGAATCCACCGTTTGGTACTCCATTGAGGATTATCAGATAGTCTATATTTCGCTTGTGGAATCACCCAAAGCGGCAAGTCTCGAAACCGTTAGCCATGCCGCGAGTCCCTGCCTCTAACCAATCATTACTCGGTCAGGGTCTGATCGGCTTTGGATGTCGCTAAGCGAGTCGCGCATTGGTTGGCACCGATGGGAAACACTGTGTCAGCTTGTCTTGCCAGGCCATCCGAACGTCTCGAAGGTTTCGACTTCATCGCCCATTGGGAAGAACTTCGTACCCCACTCCACCCCCCCATCACTTGAGGTTCCCCTGTACGGGAGTAGAAGGAAGTAGGCGTATGCTCCGCTTGGCGCAATAACGATTCGCCCTGTCGCATTCAATTCTTCCGAGTCCTTGAGGCGAATGACGACGAATCTTTCTCGCTCTATCCAGACGCTCTCCACGATATCACCCAGCCGTGCGTAGATGTTGCGGATACATTGCATTGCATGCCAGCACGCGCTTGCCGCATCCTGCCGGTTTTCCATTCTCACTCGAGTAATTTTCATCGCCAGGGTTTCAACCGCGGCATAGGTTCTTGTAATTTCCTCCGGGCTACACGCCTTCTCTTGCCAGGTCTCCTTCACTGGGCTATCAGGGGCGGCTGGATCGTTAAACATTTCTTCAAACGACTTGTAGGTACGGCCTGTCCCGCCGTGTATTATAACGGGTCTATCGTTATCTTCTTGGCGTCCGCCATTCCAGTCGCGTTCTTCCATGGCAAGCTCTTGCACAGCTTCTTCGTCGCTATGTTCCCGATCCTGTTTCCGCGGCACCTGCTGAGCAGGCACCGGAGGCTCCTCTGCTGTCCCATCATCTCGATCCGTGCGTAGCCTCCTCTGCGAATCTCCATCTACCAGTTCATGGTCCTGCGTAATGGTCCTTTCCCTAACATGTTCCAGGCGTTCGCTGTCTGAAGACTCCACCTGACCGTCCGAAGTTCTTGTCTCCGAGCGTCTCTCCTCCCACTCCGTCAGCCGTTCCGTCACGGTGGTCCACTCGGAAATCGGCGCTTTGGTTTCATTCATCCGTGGCAATGGCTTACTCTGGTCGTCCCCGGCTGTTTCCGCTGGCGGTGGTGCGGTGCGTATAAGGCCCTTCTCAGTCCGCTTCAACGCATCTCTCATCATGCCCGAAATTCGGAGCATGACAGTTTCTTCATCAGACCCTTCAGTCAGAACCGCAAACCGATACTCGCGTTGCTCCGCGTACTTTGTACTTTTCGTGAATATGGAAGCCGCCAGTCCCGTCCTTACATCGCAATCACGCGTGAGCGTGTCATATACCCGGTCCGTGTATACAACTGGTCCATGTATGACCCATTGGAACTTGTGCTTCGTTTGCGGACCTTCCATGTCCTTGGTCGTGTTTTTTATCGACGCTTCTTTTCCCTGCGGGCCGATTTGTTCCGTCACCATGCGCCCCAACGCTTGCGCGAACTTCGCCGGTTGACCGATTTCCGATACATGATCGTATTCCTCGTCGAGCGTGGCTCTCCAGGCCTCCCATTCTTCGTCTTCTGGTTTTATCGCTGTACAAAAAACCCACCACTCGTTGCCATATGCGAGGTTCTTGCTTTTCGTGTTCCAACTGCTGTGGCTCTCCCTGTATACTCTTCGCACCCCCGTGTTCAAGATCTCGTGGGCTTCGTTAATGTCCGCGACCGCGCGTTGCCTCGCCGCTTGGGCTGCTGTCTCCTTGGTCACAGTCACGGTGGTCTCTTCTTTCGCCAACCCCTCTTGTACGTCCCGAATCAATTCCCCGCCGTACTCTCGAAACCGTGCCGGCTTCGAGATGAGTATAGTTTTTCCATCCTCGAGCGCATGTTCCCGCTTACATCCTTTAACCAGTGCCGGGATGGGAGTCCTGTTGCCTTCTTCCCGCAGATCAATGTACGTCGTCATTATCAGATTTCCCGCGTCGTCCAATACAGCTCCTTCATCGATCCAGACCATTTCACTATCCATTTTCGTTGCGTCTCCTTTTGATTTTGACGGTGGCACTGCCAGGCAATTACCATCTCTGTATAAAAAAAGTCCCAGCGGTTGTCACCAAACTCTCTTGAAGAAAATTTGTCCGTCAGGGCTTTTGATAATCACAAAAATCTTTAAGATATTTTATGTGTTTGGTGATAGAAATATTGTATCCAATTCAGTGTGTTTTGTCAACGTGCTGTCCTCACCAGCAAAGGCTTGCTTGATGACCTCTGGCATTTTGCACATCTATCGGATGAACAACGTGATGCGGCCCTATTTTGCAATCTTTTAGGTCACAACTTGATTTATATTATAGACAGCGCAAATAAATTTGGCGGGGCCGTAAAGCACAGGAGATAACCAATGGCAGAGATATTATGGATTGTGAGACTGATGATAATTGCTTTTATCTGTATGTTCGGCTATTCAATGATTACAGATTTTTCCGTTGGGACTGTGGGTGCATTCTTTATCGTATTTGTTTTAGGCTCATTGGTATTGTGGATAATCAGCCCACTCAAATAATTTACCCTGATCATTTAATCAGAGTCGCCAGCATTCCAATAAAAAAAGGAGACCGGATGACCCGATCCCCTTAAAATTTACTGCATCAAACCTGTCTGCTTCGACACAGGCAGAAGGTTAAGGCTTATTCAACGAAAAAATAATGGTGGTAGCCGTCCGATATTGGCAATAAGAACAGTAATCAGTAAGCCAACAAGCCACATAAAATTGCTATTGATTCGGTTTTCGATGTTAGTAAACCGATTGTCAATACTGTTCAATCGATGGTTGATCTGCTCAACGATCGCTTCCAAAAAATGTGTCCTTTCTGTGTGATAGGCAGCGATTGGGAGGTGCGCGAGGATCCTATAACTGTCGAGATAGTCGCCTTATGCGCCAGCGCGTTTCATTAGCAGGAAGGAACACCAGTTCATCTTCAAGAAAAAGCTGTAACGCATTATGCAGAGCCTTGACCGATACGATCCCCTGGGCTTCCATCTCGTCTGTGGCCCAGAGTACGCCATGGACTTCGATTCCTTTCTCCTCCGCGATTCTCCGCAAAAGACCGTCGCCTGTCAGCAAGACGCAGTCCTCAATTTGTTCAGCCAGCACCAGCGCAAAGCAATCATTGAGCGCGAGCCTGGCATATTGATTGAAATACTGGGCGGCACGTTGCACGAGCGATCCCGGCAATGTGTGTACTTCAAGCCCCAGATTGAGCAAAGCCCTTTTTTCGTCCGCGTTCAAACCCAGCCATTCATTCTCGAAAAGGGTATCGGGCATCACAAACGAATAGGGGAGCTGCAACATCGCTTCGAGAAGACCGCCCTTCCTCAGATCGATCATGCAGCTCGTATCGCTAACTACTATCCGCATTGCCACTGGCAGGTCCTTTCAGCCCTTTTTCGATGTCTGCCAATGGCTTTTGCAACAACTCGCAAGCTTTTCCTGGATCGATGAGTTTCTCTGCAAGTGCCCAATAACAAAGCCTCTCAAACCGCTGCGGCACTTCGTGATTTCCTTTCAGCGATTCCGGTTCACTCTTCCGCCAGCCACGTGCAACAGTCCGGAACGTATAGTCGAAAGTCGATTGATTGATGATGCCGACCTGCTTGAGGCGGACCAAAAGCGTTGCTACACTCACCCGGTATATGCGTTTGATCTGGATCAATTCCCGATAACAGAGGGCCTTTCTCCGTTCGCCTATTGTGCGCATGAGATGATCTTTAGGCATCAGGAAGGCTCCTGCGAAGATATCTGACGCCTTTTCACGATTGACAGGCGAGGTCTTATCGATTAGCTGGTGCGCGAGTTCATAGGCGAGGGTAAACCGTCGCCTTTCCTGCGAGATCTGCGCGTTCACAACAATAACCGGTACTTTGGTCTTTTGCCGCGGCCTGTACACAAAACAGGTGAGTCCCGAGACGCGATCGGGCAGGGGCATCATGAGTACTTTGATGCCTCGATCTTCCAGCAAAGCGGTCATATTGGGAATGGGATCAATCCCTATTTGCCATTTTCGGCGCAAGTCCTGTGCCAGAACTTCGCCGTCATCCTCGTGTTCCAGCCATCGGTTGCCCAATCGGGGAGCCTTCGAGACTCCGCTATCACCTGAGAGTATCTCTTCAATGGCAAAGTAGCGTTGCAGACCGTCAATGACCGCCGCCTCAACGCGTGCTCGATCACCGGCACTCATACCCGAGTGCTTGCGAAATTCGGGTAATTTGAGGGTCTCAACGCGATCGCTGAGTAGATATTCCAGTGAAACGCCGAGCGTGCTGGCGAGATGAATCAGCACACTGGAGCGTGGCATCATTTCGCCGCGTTCATATTTTCCAATGGCCTGTGCGGTCACTTCGCTGTCCAGCGCATAAGAGAGGCCGCGCAGTGAATAACCAGCCTTTTTGCGAGCGAGTTGCAGGTGCTTTCCAAACATGTGGTTCCTCGGCTTTGTGGTTTACAGTTTCCTGTTTTATACTTAAAATGTAAATATAAACTTTGTGTTGCACAACCAAAAATCAGGTGGCTATCGAATTGGATTTCGGTATATTGGAGAGGATAAACATTTGGTTCTTACGGAGAAAACTATGTCTTCTACATATCATACACTCATCATCGGCGCGGGCATCAATGGCCTGTGTACATGCTATCATCTCTTGCGGCAGGGGATACGCGATATTGGGCTGATTGAACAATTTGGACTCGCTCACGGACGGGGCAGTTCGCACGGGGATTCGCGCATTACCCGCAGTGCTTATGTGAATGCAGATTATGTGCGTCTCATGCAAATTGCACACAGAGAGTCGTGGCCCCAGCTCGAGCGCGATGCAGAGGTTCAACTCGTCTATCCCACGCCCGGCTGTTTTTTTGGTCCACCCGGGGGGAAATACGCGAGCTATGCCGAGGCTGTGACAGAGGTTGGTGTGGATGTGGAACCTCTCACCCCGGAAGAGGGCCGAAAACGCTTTCCGGTTTTTCGCTTTGACAATGCTGCTGGTGTTCTCTATGACCGCACAGCTGGACTTGTGGCTGCTGCGCAGACGATTCAATCTCTTATCCATCTGATTCGCAGGCAGGATGGGGAGATCCGCGAAAATACGACTGTGCAGCGCGTTGATATTACCCGAGATCCCATTCGCGTTGAGACCTCTGCGGGGGATTTTGAAACGGAACGCCTTATTGTGACGGCTGGTCCCTGGGTATCTCGGTTGCTTCCGGTTCTCAACTCGCGCGTTGCAGTGTCTCGCCAAACCGTTGGGTATTTCCAACTTGAGGGATCGCAGGAAGAATTTCAACCCGGGGCTTTTCCAGTTTGGGGTTATCTTCTGCAAAAAGGCGATATAAGTTATTACGGTCTGCCGCAATTTGGGCGCGATGGGATCAAGCTGGCCAAACACATTGTCAGTGGGGTTGACGACGATCCCGACGATGTGCCCACGCAGATGCCAGAAGATGCGATTGAGGATCTTCGCATATTTATTAAAGAGCAATTTGTTCCGCCTGTTGCGCGTTTTCTCGATTGGGAGACCTGTCTCTATACCAATACGGGTACTGAGGACTTTATTCTCGATGTCCATCCGGATAATCCCAATGTGGTCATCGGGGCGGGCTTTTCTGGGCATGGTTTTAAGTTCGGGCCGCTCACGGGGCGCATTTTGTCTGATCTCAGCCTCAATGGCAAGACATCTATACCCGAATTTGAGGCGGTGAGGGCTATGTTCGAGGTTCCACAGTTGTTAAAAACTTGAGAAAGGGAAATTCCGATGATTGAAATTCACGAAAAATTGGTCGTTGATAAACAGGGAAATCCGCATGAGGTCATTATTCCCTGGGACGAGTTTCGGGAAATTGTGGAAATTTTAGGTCTTGATCTGGACGATAAAGCTATTGAAGATTTACATCAGGCCAAAAAGGACCGGGAGCAAGGTAATAAAGACGCTTATATTGATCTGGATGAGTTGTAATGGTTCTTATTCACCGACGTGCAGCGCTATTTTCCATCGCGCTCCTGACCGTCCTGCTCTCCGCGCCTTCCCTCGCCTATGACCGCGACCGCTGGGAAAATTTTACCAGCATGAACTACGTCACCTCCATAGCGGAAAGCCCGACGGTTATTTTTGTGGCGACGACCGGGGGCATTCGCCGCTATGACCGGTTTGCCAAGTCCTGGCTGGCTCCGCTGACAACCCGCGATGGTCTGCCCGATAACAGGGTACAGCGAATTGCTTATGATAGCGATACAGGCGACCTGTGGTTTGAAACGCCCTCGGGGGTGGGCCGCTGGCTCACTGGTGTACAAAGCGTCATGCCGGGGGGTAGGCCTCCTGCACATCTCCACAATCCGCGGTCAGTTCCCCAAATTCCACCGGTTTTTCCGCCCTTTGGTTATTATCTCGACGACCACCAGGTCATAGGTCCTCGGCGCAATTATGCTATCACAGACGTGTTGATTGATTCGTGGCGCCACCTCTGGATCGCCACATGGGGTCTGGGCGTTGGGCAGGCCGAACTCCTCGATGGTCAGCTTTCATTCCTCACTTATGGTCCGCTGGAAGAAAATGTCACTGCTATTGCACGCGATGGCGCTGTTTTGTGGATTGGGGGTGCAGATACTTATCGAGTACCTGCGCGAGGCATTACCCGATATCGCCCTGGTACAAATACGTGGGAGTATTTTGAAGCCAATCGCATTATTGGTCTGGATGATCCCCAGATTGTCACGATATTACCTGGTGACGAAAATGTGTGGTTTGGCACCCACAATGGTCTGATGCGGTATTACAGACGCACTGGTCAATGGTTTACATATCGCGATACGCGCCGCTGGGGACAGGTGCAGGCACTGGCACGCGACAACGACATCCTCTGGATTGGCTCGGAACGCGGTTTGGCAATGCTGGATATCAAAGCCGACTCGCTCGACTATGTGCAGGGTAGCGAATACGCGATTATTCACGCTATGGTTGCAGGTCCCAATTATATATGGGCAGGTACTGAAAGCGGTCTTTTTCAATGTGCCCGAGGGGATCGCACCTGGCGGCCTGTGGCCAATAATATTGCCAAACGCCAGGTACGCGCGTTGGCGATGTACAACGACGACCTGTGGCTTGCCACAGAAGCCCCATCAGCAGCCGTGCGATACCGTCCGAAAGATAATACCTGGCGCGAATATCCCCTCACTGAGATAGGCGGGAGAGACCGCGTCTCAATTGAAGCCGATAGCAATAGGGTGTGGGTTGCCACGGGCGCAGGAGCCTTTCTTCTCGATGTGCCGCGCCGCCTCTGGACACATTACACGATGTACGATGGTCTCGCACACACGCGGGTACAGGTTGTTCTTCGAGATGGCAGATATGTCTGGTTTGGTACGGCTGAGGGTCTTAGCCGTTTTCTATGGTGATATATATTATTGGGTAAACATAAAAAGTAGGAGGGAAATCCTTTGAACTGGTCTAAGACCAGTTGTACATCGCCCCCCGATTTGATCGCGGCAGGGATGCCGCTCCTACCACAACCTCTTCTTTATAAGTTGTATAACTATATTACAATAAATAACATTAGAATAACTTTCAGATATAAAAAAATGCGTGACATACGACCTTAAATTTGTTACTTTTGACTCTCGCGGTATCCATATAAATCAACACATCAGTAGATTGGCAAGTCTAATGAACCTTCCGTTGGGTTACACAACTATTTTCATTTTCTCTGCCAAAAATACACACCGTTGAATAGATTTGTTCGGCGGCTGTTCATACGCACATGGCGTTTTGAGTAGCCGTTTTTCTTTGTTTGAAAATAAGCATCGTTTGGAAATAAGCATCTATGAAACCTGCTCTTGGACTCATTGAAACGCTGGGTTTTGTCGGCGTTACCGAAGCGGCCGATGCAGCAACCAAAGCTGCGGCCGTTGAGTTGTCTGCCGTTGAACAAATAGAAGGTGGTATTATTTCGATTCGTATTTTAGGCGATGTTGGTGCGGTACAGGCCGCGGTCGAAGCAGGTGTGCATGCAGCACAACAGGTGGGCACTCTGGTGGCACATCACGTGATTCCCAATCCACACGAAGACCTCGTCCATGTTTTTGGATTGATGAAAAACACGGGTGAAACAGACATGACGGATCTCGAAAGTCTGCCAGTATATCGCCTGCGGCAGATTGCTCGTGAAACGCCGGGCGTTAGTATTCAGGGGCGGGAAATTTCCCGCGCAAATCGAGCGCAATTGCTATCCGAACTTCGCGCTGCAAAAAGCAATCAAACCGACGCGTAATGCTGGAGCAAACACAATGAACACCGGAACTCTTTGGGAAAGAATCAAGCAGGGTCTTCGCGATGGCGCGACCACAGCAGCGGAAAAAGCCGAGTATCTGGGCAAACTCGGCCGCGCACGTCTTGACATTGCGCGCACCCGCCACGCTATTCACGATGCATTTACTGAACTCGGCGGACAAATATACGAGGAACTCAAAGATCATGAAGCCGCCATTGAAGCACAAACGGAAGCGGTTCAAGATCACATCGCGACCATTAGCAAGCTCGAAGAGCAATTGCAAAATCAGGAAGCGCAATTCAAAGTATTACAAGAATCAGACAGCACGACCGAAGCTTAGACACTTCTGCACCCCACCCCAGAAGTTAAGACCCGTCACAGTGTCGAGAAAGGGAAGGGATTTAGCACTGAGAATCGGGTAAAGATAGGAGGTATTCATGTAAAATTCTCCCTTTGTTGTTTTCTTACGACCTTTGTCCTTTATCCTTGCAGGCATCTACCTGCGCAAATCCCCTGTGCAAAGAAGGAGAGGTTGACGAAGTGCCAAGACTATCTAAAAGACCTTATGCTCGTGAAGACGAATCACTGGATCAGTATTTGCAGGAAATAGGCGAAGTCGCGTTGCTTACAGCAGATCAGGAAGTCGTGCTGGCCAAACGAATAAAGAAGGGCGATCAAGGAGCCCTGGAAGAATTGACCACAGCTAACCTGAGATTTGTGGTAAGTGTCGCCAAACAATACCAGAATCAGGGCCTTTCGATGGGTGACCTGATCAACGAAGGGAATCTTGGACTCATCAAAGCCGCCAAACGTTTTGATGAAACTAAGGGTTTCAAATTTATTTCTTATGCCGTATGGTGGATCCGACAGGCGATTTTACAGGCTCTGGCCGAGCAGTCTCGCATTGTTCGCTTGCCGCTAAATCGCGTTGGCGCGCTGCACAAAATCGGCAAGGCATCGAGTGGTCTCGAGCAGGAGTATGGACGCGAACCCAGCCCGGGTGAAATTGCCGATGAACTCGGCATGAATGATTTCGAAGTGCGCGATACGCTCAAAATTTCGAGCCGGCATCTTTCTCTGGATGCGCCATTTAAAGATGGCGAAGACAACAACCTGCTCGATGTGCTTGAAGACGGCATGCAACCCCCACCCGACGATCCACTTCTCGATGATGCACTCAGACGAGAAATAGAAAAAGCTCTCGCTACCCTTACCCCCCGTGAAGCCGAAGTCATTACACTTTATTTTGGCATCAATCGCGAACAGCCACTTACCCTCGAAGAAATTGGTGAACGTTTTGGATTGACTCGAGAGCGCGTGCGTCAGATTAAAGAGAAAGCACTTCGGCGATTGCGCCATACCTCGCGCAGCCGTCCGCTGAAATCTTATTTGCATTAATACGGACCGCTATCCCAATAGGCCACAAACGGGTTCGCCCGATGTGGCCTATTCTTTTTTTTAGAACGTTTGGTCTGCTGGGGTGTATTGTTAAGGGATAAGTATTAAAAGTACCCCATCCTTGACGGATTCTTCCATAACCCATACATTTGTCTGTCTAAAATTTTTTTAACTCAACCGGAGGATCACACATGTCTAATCGGCGTTTTATCTACGTGCTCCTTGCTCTGTTTTTACTTTCCACTGCTTGCACAAGCTTATCGCTGTCTAAACCCGCGCCTGTTTTTGCTCAGGATGAAGAAGTGCCAGAACCCGCTATGATAGGCGGTAGCGGGGTGACATCCTGGATTTTGAAGGGGAATAAAATTTACTATCTGAAGTGGGATAGGGAATTTGAACAAGCGCAGATTTACGGTCCCCAGGAAATCGGTAGCGAGGATATCAGAGAGACCCTGCTCCTGCAAAGTACAGGCGATTTCGCCTGGATACTGCGGGGCGACGATGTCTATTTTGTCGTTGCAAAACGCGAAGGCACATTTGTCAGGATGGAAGTAGAACGTCCTGAAGAACTCCCGGATTCAGATGGGTCCGAACCGGTTATGATGGCTGGTGGCGGGAGCAGAGCCTGGGTTTTGAAGGGCGATAGTCTCTTTTTTTTAAAATGGGATCCCTCGTATGGGAATGTGCAGATTTATGGACCCGAAGACCTGCCTCCCAATACCTATGGTCCCTCCGAACCCGTTCTCATGCACGGTACAGGTAGCGCGGTATGGGTCTTGCGGGGCGATGAAATTTTTTATGTTACGGCCCGAGTCGATGGCACATTTGTCGATATTGAAATTGAGCGTCCCGAAGATCTTCCGGAGTGAGAACCCATATTTGCGAGTAGAAACCTTATGAATGGATTTGGACAGCGCAACAAGATCGTCGCTGGTCTGGTATTTTTTGTCACGACTATTATCTATCTCTCAACACTGGCACCTACTGTTGCATTTTGGGACTGTGGCGAGTTTATTACCACTGCTTATACTCTGGGCATTCCCCATCCCCCCGGCGCGCCGTTTTATACTTTGCTGGGGCGTATCTTTTCCATGTTGCCATTTGGGGAAATCGCTTTTCGCGTGAATCTCCTGTCGGCTGCGGCTGGTATTGCCACGGTCGTTCTCATCTATTTGTGTACTGTCCGTTTGCTCTCCACCTGGTTGGATCGCGAAAATACCGTCCAACAACTCGCCATCTTTGTCGGTGGTGTGGTTGCTTCCCTCAGCACGGCCTTCTCTTTTTCTTTTTGGAATAATGCCATAGAAGCCGAAGTTTATGGCTTGTCGATGTGTATTACCATGCTGGCGGTATGGGTGGCTCTGCGCTGGGATGACGCGCACAAAGACCACAATAGCGATCGCCTCTTGCTCTTTATTGCCTATCTTTTTGGGCTTGGCGCGGGTGTACATCTCCAGTGTTTGCTCACCATTCCCGGTATTCTCATTCTGCTTTTTACCGATTTGATGGAAGATCGACCGCTCAAACATCAGGTGCTCGTGGTCGTGGGTCTCACCCTCTATCCGTTTTTGTCTATTGTTTTTCCCATCGGGGTCGCCGCACTCCTGACCGGGGTTGTCGTCATCGGGTTGCTCATTTTGAGACCTGAGTGGCGCAGTCCCCAATTCTGGCTTTTGGGAATTATCATCGGAGCGCTGGGTTTTTCCACATATTTCGCTCTGTTTATCCGGTCGGGACTCAATCCCGTGATTGATATGAACGATCCCGAGACCTGGGAAAATTTCAAAGCATTTATGGGGCGTCAGCAATACGGAATCCACTTTGTTTTTCCTCGCCGCGCCGAACCCTGGGCGTTTCAGTTTAATATTTTTATCAAATATTTTCTCCAGCAGTTTCCGTTTTTCGATGGGATTTCCGCATATTTCCGCCGCGCCGTAGATGTTTATATGAGCCGGTATGAGATTATTAACTATTCTCTGGTCACACTCGCGCTCGGCATCGGCGGCGCTGTGTATCACCTGCGTAAGGATTGGAAACGCTTTGCTTCCCTTTTTGCCATGTTTGCCCTGATGGGCGTGGGCCTCGTGCTCTATCTCAATATGCCCGATCCCGAACCCCGCGAGCGCGAATATATCTTTGTGGGGGCTTATACATTTTTCGGTATCTGGATGGGCATTGGTGCAGCGGGTCTTATTGCCTGGATGCAAAACAAATCGCTGGCTATTCTCGCGGCGGCTCTCATGCTTCTGGTGCCATCGGGTATTCTGGTCGAAAATTATCACGCACACGATCGCACGGGCGACTTTGTTTCTTATGATTATGCCCATAATATTATGGCAACCTGTGAGCAGAATGCCATTTTGTTTACCAATGGGGATAACGACACGTATCCTTTGTGGTTTTTACAGGGCGTTGAGGGTGTGCGAAACGATATTCAAATTGTCAATCTCAGTCTGATCAAGACGTCGTGGTACATTAAACAACTGAAGAGGTACGGTATTGAATTTGATCTGGAGGATGATGAGATTGAAGAGTGGCTCGGGGCTCTTCCCTGGGATTACGACAGAGGCGTAGAAATAGCAGGTCTTAAACTCGAGGCGGGGGATCTTCCCATAATGGAGTATCCTACCGGCAGGATGACGGTCTCTGTCCTGGAACCCCATACTTTGATGATATGGCGCATTATAAAACACAACTGGGAAAAACGGCCCATTTATTTTGCCGTGACCGTGCCCGATGTCAATATGGCGGGTTTGAAGCCCTATTTATCTATGGAGGGGATGGCGTATAAACTGGTCAAGTCGCGAGGCTATGAACAGTTTGAGGAGGAGAAGATCAAACGCAATTTGCTCGAGGTCTATCGGTACACCGGCGTTGCGGATAGTACGGTTCACAAAGATCCGGTTGCGCGCCGTCTGCTCAGCAATTATCTGATTCTTTTTGATGGGCTTGTCCGCGCGTACATTCGATTGGGTATGCACAGAGAGGCTTATGATGTTCTCGTAGAAGTCGAAAAGCGCGTGCCGCCCTACGCGCTCGATTTCCCGGAGACATGGCAACTCGTTGGTCAGCATTATCGCGATTTGGCTCTCTATTTTTACGAATCGGGCGATGTGACTCACGCTGTTTCTGCGCTTGAAAACTTTCTCCGACTCGGTCCACCAATAGAAAATCCCGAAGATGTACACGCGATTATAGATAGATGGAAATTGGGGACGACGCCGAGGGAAGTAGATAGTGTGGGATCTGTTGAGCGGTGAGGAGATTGTTGCTACACTGTCGCAATAATTATCTCTACATTGTCGAGATAATTGGTTGAAGTGTTTGGCAATCCGAGATTGTCGTATCACTGATACGACAATTGAGATGGATCCATATGAACGAGAACACAACTTAGAAAGATTAGAAACTCATATTGACCAGAATGACAGACGATTGATCATCTTAGTGGAGGCTTTGGTAAGTAAGATTGGTTGAGAGGGTATTTTATGACAACAATTGTTACTTTTGCGACTAAAGATGTTATTGTAATGGGTGGCGACAGCCTTGGTACCGCCAGTCGAAATATGGTTGACATTGTTAAACTCTTCCAATACTTTGACGCCGAAACGGGACGCTTGAGAAAAGACAAAAATGATGAACCATTACTATCTAATTTTTGGGATCACATTTATTTACATCGTGAAGACTTGCCTTATAGCCACATGACGCATGTAGATAAAATTTTTAAGTTGCATAAAAATATCGGCGTCGCAACTGCTGGCCTTATATCTATTGGTGATAGAACGTTAAAAAGTATCATTCAGGAGTTAATGACAGAGGGGATGCATACATGCGAAGACGCCACTAAAGAGTTGGTCAATAAAATTCAGGAATATTACGAAAAGGAATACTCAAATCTTAAAGTCAAACCTCCTATTGAGCTTCTTGTTGCTGGTTGGGATCAGAATGACAATCGCCCTAAAATTTACCGTGTAAACTTTCCGTCTGGCGATTTTAAACCTGCCTTAAATGGGGGTTATGGCATATCATTTGGTGGACAGTATCGAGAAATTGCCCGTCTTATTCATGGTACTGATGTTCACAATATGGACTTGATAGAAGGAAGGTATAAATCACTTTTAATGCGATTTGCAAACAAGCTACAGGAATCAAAACAAGATATAGTTTTACCAGATTTAGATGATTTTTGTGCAGAATACCGTATATTTGGATTAGAAAATCCCGACAATCCCAGTAGTGATCTATGGAGACTTAATGGGTTTGATGCTAATTATAGCGATTTTTCGGATCAAAATGCTATAAATTGTGTATATTGGCTTATTGAACTGATGATCAGAGTACAAGAATTTGGAAACTCTATGCCTACGGTTGGTGGTGATATACATATTGCAATCATAGACCGAAGGGATGGGTTCAGGTTTATTTCTGAAGAATCTTATAATCTCCAGGGGCACATTACCCCAAAAGATTAAGGAGGCTTTTATGAAACCGCAAAAGAGTCTTTATCCTAATCCCGAAGAAGAAGAAAGGCTTAGAAAACTGTATCCTGATATTGGCTCAGTCCGTGCTCTTGACCCTCATGCTCCCAGACAAATACGAAATCCCGAACCGACAGAGGAAGAAAAGAAAAGATTTATTGCGGAATGCGAAGCAAGTTGATTTGTATTTTGATCAAGACCATTACATTTTTTCTGATTGTAACGTTTTGCAGTGATAGCTATAAACAGGTTAGATTCCAGTGGTCACGTAGGCCGCAATCCTTTTTTCATCTGATCGCGGCAAGGATGCCGCTCCAACAGCGTCCGTTTCTGATCCCCATATCGCATCATATGGTTGCGTAGGAGGGAAATCCTTTTCCCGACCCATTGGCGACAAATGAAATCACTGCAATCTGTTATAGTCAGCATTTTTTAAGATTTATGGACGAATACAATCGTTCGAAATCGGTTTTAGATACATAAAGAGATACCATGAATTGGGCACTGGAACGTTTCTTTGAAAAACGTCGTGAAGAGGGTCGTGAAGAGGGTCATCAAGAAGGTCTCCAAGAAGGTCTCCAAGAAGGTCGTCAAGAAATTCTTGATGCCATCAAAAAAGCATATCCGGACATTGATTTGTCAATCATTCATGCGAATAATGGCGTGGAAAAAGAGTCAGACGACGACAAAAAGAGTTAAAAAATATAGCACAGACTTTTGTGCCTACAAGTCTTTTGTTTTACACTCACCTTTCTTATTTTTTATTAACCGTTTGGTGCAGTTTGCAGGAGTATTCCAGATTTCGAGATTGTCGTATCAGTGATACGACAATTGAATCCAAATATTACGACAAGTGGCGTGCTCTGTTTCAGGGCACGCCACTTTTTTGCTGACTGCTGATTGCTTGGAGGCTGGTGAGTTGGGCGGTGTACTTACGTCTCGCGTCTTACGTCTTTCCTTTTTTCAATACTCCCACTGCTCATATACTCTTTTGGCCGGGATTTTGTTCTTCCACTGGCGCATCAGCACATAGCCCACGACAAATCCGGCGATGTGGGCGAACCACGCGACGTCGCTTGTGCTACTGGCACTTGAGGCATTGAGCAATTGAATGACAAACCATCCGCCGAGTACGATTAGAGCTGGCACGCGAAGGACAAAATAAAATACCAGTACTAAAATTCGCGTGCCGGGGAATGCCGCCAGATATCCTCCCAAGATCCCCGCTATCGCACCACTGGCACCCACCATTGGGATGGTGGATGCCGGTTCGGAAATCACATGTGATAGGGTTGCAATCACACCGCAGAATAAATAGAAGAACAAGAACCGCGCACGTCCCAGCACGGCTTCTATATTGTTCCCAAAAATCCACAGATACAGCATGTTGCCGCCCAGATGTAATATGCCGCCGTGCATAAACATCGAGGATAATAGCGTGAAATATATCGGGATGGGGGTGGGAGAGATTGCGTCAACACTGTGCATGATCTCAAAGGGAATTGCCCCATATCGCGCGTTAAATACATGAGATCCGATGTCGCCTAACAACCACGCGTACACAAATATGCCCACGTTGCTCAGCAAAATGCCGATCATCAATACGGGGACCTGACCCGAAGGGTGTTCGTCTTTGAGGGGGATCATCATCGCTATTGTATCCTGAATGCGGTGGTGCGCCGCGATTCATTGCCAAAGATGTCGCGCACGATGACTTCCAACTTGTGCGCCCCGGGCGTCAGGGGTTTTCGCGGTTTGGCAAAGATGCGATTTTCTTCCGGGTCGTATTCCACAATGAGAGCTTTGCCATCAATTTTCATCACAATATCTTCATCTCGCCAAATACCCGAAGATGCATCCCAAACGGAAGCTGCAACTCTGGGTTGGCGCTGTGCGATTACTGTGCCGTTGGCAGGGGTTATGCTGGCAATTCTGGGGGGTACAGTATCGGCGAGCAATCCAAATACGCCAAAGTTCCTCACATTTCCCGTTATAGCACCTGTCTTTGAATCGCGTCCTTTATCGACAAAAGTCCAGCTATTTTTTCCATTCCATTTGTAAATGCCGAGTTTGTCTATATTGGGATGATCGGGAGGGTGGATAAACGCTATCTCCGCCCCTTTGAATGCCACATCCCCAGGCATGATCCGAAACGCGGTCCCCACCATGCGTTTGTCCTTTATCTGGCTTTCGGACACGATGCGTCCAAATAGGGTTTCGTAAACGCCTTCTTTCTCAAATCGCACCCGCACCAATCCGTCATCCGAGCGCATTTCTCCGCCATCTTGTGTCGCGGTTTGCTGGGTGATCCGCAGATTTTGTGTTTGTCCGTTTGTCTCAATTTGCAGGTTTATGTCGTCGGCGTGTTTTTCATCAAATGGAATGACAACCTGATATGTTTGCAAACCTGTTTGCCGAACTGCGAGGGTTCGCGTCCATTGTTTGGAAAGTTGTGCCCGCACGGTTGGCATTTCTGACAGGGTCTGATTGGCTGTGATGCGGACAACTGCAAAGGTGGGGAAGTAGGATATTTTGCAGGTTATTTTTGGGTTGTGCTGTGGTGAGTTTTTGGAGGAGGCAAATGTTCGGGCTGTTCCGCTCGTGTCTCGCACCCGCAGAAATACGACTGCTGTTGCGCGATTTCCCTTTACGTCTTCAGCAATAATCTGCAGGCGATGTACGTCCGGCGATAGTTCATGCCCAGCATTGTCGGCATTTGTTCCTGGAAATAATACGCCTGATCCCACTTTGTAATCGCCGTAAAAAGGCAGGCGGTTGCCGGGTTTGCGATACAGGCTGTGAAATCGCCCCAGGCCGCGGCGGCTCATATAAAAGTCATAGGCGAGTTCTCCGTGGCGCGTTACGTCGTATCCAAATAGGCCACAGGTTTTTTGAAATATCTCTTCGCCATTTACCAGGAGTCGTATGCGATAAGGGGCCAATCGATTTGTTAGCTGAGAGTCATTTGCGCGGTCAAATACTTTGAGGCCAATACCGATGGGACCCCAGACTGATATGGTATCGGGATGTGTGAAGATATTTTCTTTTGTCCGATAGGCGAGGCGATATGACACTGGCTTGTGTCCGCTTTTGACCCGTGCATCTGCATTTAAGGGTACGAGGCCGATTGCCTGTATGGTTGGGGGTATGGTGTCTTTGATATCAAATCCATGGAGCAGGGGATTGATGGGGCGGTGTTTCGCATCGCGCAATTCAAAATGCAGATGCGGTACGCCAATGCCCGTGCTGCCTGAATAGCCCACTATTTCTCCGCGCTTGACGGGGATTTGATCGGGGCGAAAATACAGGTTTACGCTGTATGTTCCGCGGCGGTCTTGTTCTTGCTGGACGTATTTTTCAATGCGTTTGGAAAATCCCGACAAGTGCGCCCAGAGCGCGAACAGGCCGTTGTCGAGTTGAACATATACCACCCGGCCGTATCCCCAGGGCGATGTGCGAACCCGCCAGACGTACCCATCGGCAATTGCTGTTACGGGATACCCTTCTTTGCCATAGGTTTTCAAGTCGATTGCCGCGTGCAATCGCCCACCCCGATATTCGCCAAAGGTCGATGTCAATGCCGGGGGAGCATCCATGGGCCAGTGATAATTCTCTGCGTGTGCAGTTGTGAGGAGGGATAGGATAATGCAGCTTATGGCATGTAGGCGAGGCATGTGGGAATTAGGAATTAGGAATTGAGAATTAGGAATTGGGGAGCGGAGCACAACGCCAGTAAAGCTGATCGCTGATTTCCAGCAGCCAGTCCACCAACCTCCCAACTCTTAATTTTTAATTTTTGTCGTATCCAGTATAGGGCTTTTACCTATCTTCGTCAAGAAACTGAATTGGCTTGCTGTTATAGAAAAAAATCTTGCCAGTACAAAGTCCAACAAGTAGATTACAAAACTGGTGTTTTTGCACAATCCTTTAATTCTGATCCTATCCGGAGGAAAAGTCTCAATGCTCGCTCAAATGCGTAGTGCTACTTTTATCAAGGCTATGATGATTATTGTTGCGGTTGCTTTTGTGGGCCTTATGGTGTTTGAATGGGGGGCTGATTTTAGCAGTCGGGGTTTTGCCGCTGTTGGTGATAATATGGGTTCTGTGAATGGTCAGGACATTTCTGTGAAGCAATTTGAAGCCGAAGTCCAAAATGACCTTCAGCAGGCCAGGGCGCGTGGCAATCAAGACCCCGAGGTGGGCCAGATTATTTCTCAGACCTGGGAACGCGTGGTTACGCAAACCCTGTTTGGGCAACAAATTGAGAAATACGGCATTGCTGTTTCCGATGCTGAGGTCGATCATATCAATCGCACACAACCCGCCGAGTGGATACAACAACAAGAATTTTTCCAGACCGACGGTACATTTGATCCCGCTAAATATAATCAATTTCTCGACGATCCCAGCACGTACAGCGATCCTCGAATGAAGCAATTTGTTCTGTTTGCCGAAGAGAATGCGCGAAGTCAGTTGCTTTCGCAAAAGCTCGAAACGCTTATTGTAGGTTCGGTGAAAGTCTCCGACGCGGAGCTCGAGCAAGCGTATATCGAACAGAACGAAAAAGTGCGCGTGTCTTATATTGGGTTTGATGCCAATGCTATTCCCGATTCGCTCGCGCTGGTCGCGGATGCTGAAATTCAAACTTATTACGAAGACCATCGGAACGAATACAAGGAAGATGCCGCCATACGCGCGGCTTTTGTTTCGGTGCCGAAAACAGCGACTGCGCGCGATGAAGCCGAAGCCAAAGCCGAGATTGATCGGGTTTTCGCCGAGGCCAAAGCCGGTGATGATTTTGCCGAACTCGCCAGGGCGTATTCCGATGGCCCAAGTGGCCCGCGCGGTGGTGATCTCGGCTTTTTTGGGCGGGGTCGCATGGTCAAGCCTTTTGAAGATGCGGCTTTCGCGCTCAATGCGGGGGAAATATCCGATCCCGTTAAAACCCAGTTTGGCTGGCATGTTATTAAGGTGGAGGAGACGAGAGGTGCGGCTGATAGCCTCGAGGTTCACGCGCGGCATATTCTCATTGAGGTGCGCCCCGGGCGCGATACGCTCGATAGTTTGCGCGTGCTTGTCGAAGAGTTTGCAGAAATAGCCGCTGATGTCGGGTTTGACGCAGCTATCAACCAGAGGGATTTGCAAAGTCAGGACTCGGAGTTTATTACCGCTGGCAGCTTTTTCCCTCTGCTGGGCAATAGTACGTCGGGGCTGGTGAACAAATTCTTGCGCGGTTCTCCCGGCGATATCTCCAGTGTTTATGAAAATGACCAGGGTATCCACGTTTTTGCTTTGCGCGAAATCCGCGAGGCGGGTCCTCGGCCTTTGGACGAAGTTAAACCGCAGATTGAGGCGAGTCTGAAAACGAAAAAGAAGGTCGAGGTTGCGGCTGGTCGGTTGACCGAGGTGATGGGGCAGATCAAGACAGGCAAATCACTCGAAGATGCAGCCGGGTTTTTTAATCTCACGGTTCAGACACCGCAGCCTTTTGCGCGTACGGGCTTTGTTCCCAGTGTGGGGAGTCGCAATGCTTTTGTGGGCGCGGCATTTCGTTTGTCAACAGGTCAGACGAGTGAGGTCGTCAAAACTGACCGCGGGGCTTATATTTTGCGCGTAGATGAAAAACAATCTGTTGATAAAACGGGTTTAGAATCGGCAAAAGAGACGTTGTTGCAGCAGGTGATTTCACAAAAACGCCAGGAGGTTTTCACTGCCTGGTTTGCCGATTTGCGAGAGAATGCCGACATTGTCGATTATCGTCACTTCTTCTACTCCGATTATTAGGGGACCGGACACGTGATTCGCCTTGCCCTATCGCAAATCAATGTCACTGTCGGTGATCTTGCGGGCAACCGTGATAAAATTCTCGACCATATTCACAGGGCACGCGATTTGGGGGCGCATATTGTCGTTTTTCCCGAACTCGCGATCCCGGGCTATCCGCCCGAGGATTTGCTTTTTAAGCCCCGGTTTATCCAATCCAACCTCGATGTGCTGAATGAACTCGTTCGGGCGACGCAGGGTGTTGCTGCGATTTTTGGATTTGTGGATCGTCACGACGATATCTACAATGCCGCAGCTATTGCTTGCGACGGGCGCTTGATCGATGTTTATCACAAGACTTATTTGCCCAATTACGGCGTCTTTGACGAAGACCGCTATTTCCAATCTGGCAAGACCGCAGGGGTGTACCGCCTCAATGGCATCACTTTTGGGGTTACGATCTGCGAAGATATCTGGTATCCCGGCGGTCCTGCTCGGGAGCAAGCACTTGTCGGCGATGCCGAGGTGCTGATCAATATTTCCTCCTCACCTTTCCACGATGGCAAAGAGTTGTTGCGCGAGCAGATGATTGCTACGCGCGCGACTGATAATAGCGCTGTTCTGGCTTTTTGCAATCTGGTTGGCGGGCAGGATGAACTCATTTTTGATGGGGGTAGCCTGATTGTCGATCAGGAAGGGCGCGTTGTTGCGCGGGCACCCCGGTTTGAGGAAGATTTGTTGGTGGCGGATGTGGATGTTGAGGCTGTTTTTCGCAATCGCCTGCACGATTCGCGTCGGCGCAAGGAGAAACGCGATGTTTCTTCTCCGCGTGCTATTGATCTGCCCGATTTGAAACCCAAAGCTGTATGTCTTTCTCCGTCTGAGAGACCAGATTTTCCGCGTCCAGATGAGCGTCTCGAGAATATCTACGATGCGCTTGTTCTGGGTACGCGGGATTATGTTGTGAAGAATGGGTTTGAGAAGGTTTTTATCGGGTTGTCTGGCGGGATTGACTCGGCACTTGTCACGGCTGTTGCACACGATGCTCTGGGGAGAGAGAATGTGGTGTGTGTGACGATGCCGACTCAGTTCTCTTCAGAGGGTACGTTTAACGATGCCCTGCAGATGGCGGGGAATCTCGATATTCGCATTCTGACGTTGCCGATTCAAGCGTTGTTCGACCAGTATCTCGGTCTTCTTGCCGATGAGTTTGGCGATTTGCCTTCTGATACTGCGGAGGAGAATATCCAGCCGCGCATTCGGGGTACTTTGCTGATGGCGCTTGCCAATAAGTTCCGCGCGCTGGTGCTGGCGCCGGGTAATAAGAGCGAATTGAGTATGGGATATGCCACGCTTTACGGCGATATGGCGGGTGGGTTTGCGGTTATTAAGGATATTTACAAGACGCTTGTTTATGATCTGGCGCATTATCGCAATGGTTTGTCGGATCATCCCGTTATTCCCGTTTCGATTATTGAGCGACCACCTACGGCGGAGTTGCGCGATAATCAGAAAGATACGGATAGTTTGCCTCCTTATTCTGTGCTGGATCCCATTCTCAAGGCGTATGTGGAGGACGATACCAGTTTGCAAGATATTATCGCGCTGGGTTATGACGAAGAACTCGTCACGCGGGTTATCCGCACGGTAGATATCAACGAGTACAAACGCCGCCAGGCACCTCCGGGCATTAAGATTACACCCCGCGCATTCGGACGCGATAGACGTTTGCCCATTACGAATCGGTGCAGGGAATATTAGGTGCGAAGGAGGATGCTATGAGGGCCAGTGTGATTTTAGCAACGCTATGTTTTTTTTGGGTGATGTCGCATACGTCATCTATCCGCGCAGAAGAAACATGGAAAAAAGTAGAAGTGGGACCAGATAAGGGGAGTTATAAGGGGAAGTTGTGGGGTTTGGACGCTCTTGCAAGGTTTGAAAATGATCAAAAGTTTGTCAAATTTACTGTTAAGCAGCAATATTCCTCTGTGAGAGCCGCTGTCGAGGCCTGCAGGCGAGTGGGTGGCCTGGCTGAGGGCGTCATAAGCGAGTACGGTTCCTTTGATAGTGTTCGCGAGATTAATCAACGCGCAGTGATTAATATTTTTCCCGGTCTCGTTGAGATCAACCAACAAGCCCACCGACAGGTGATATTTACAGCCCCTTGCAATATATCAATGAAAAATAAAGACAATCCCAAAATCCGCACTGATCTTAGCGTTGAAGACAAAAGCACCACATTCAAGATGCGACTTATACTGCCAATAAAAACTCAGTAGTTGCCAAAGGGTGTCCATATGGTCCAAAGCAAAAGGGTGCCAACGAGCCGTCTTGAATTATGCCCCGCGCAGTACAACGAAGTATTTTAATAAAAAGAGAGCGAGCCAAAAAGGACTCGCTCTTTTCATTTTAGAGAAATAGAAAACAGCCCAGAGGGTCAGCCCCTGGGCTGTTTATTGTGTGTTATACCATACTCCTAACCCACGGGTTTGCCAAAGGCACTGGCAAATATCAGAAAGTCTGAGAATACGACCGCACCATCCCCGTCCAAATCTGCCGCGGGATTGTATCCCGGTCCTCCGTCAATCGTGCCAAAGGCAGAAACAAAGAGTAGAAAATCAGAAAAATCGACATCTCCATCACCATCTATATCACCATTCCGTACCAGAGGCGATTCATGGCGGATTACTATAAAGGCCTGGAACATTGTTTCAGAAGTGTATGTTCCCAGGAGAGAAACGGTATCTCCTACCATCAGGTCGGTAATAGGAAAAATGATGCGTGCGAAATCATCAGGATTATGAAACAAAAAGATCTTGAGGATCTCCTCAGCACTTATTTGGCCTGGGGAAACTGTCAGGGCCTCTGAAGCATCTATCTGTATTTGTTGGTTGCCAGGTTGAATGACAAACGATTTCGTTTCAGCATTGACACTTTGAACCTTGACCTCCAGAATTTCAGAAATCTGTGGCTCTGGATCCCGCGGTACTATCTGTAACATCATTTGTAAATCTGTTACACTTTTGCCACCAATGACATGAACAAATTCGGTAGAATCGACCTCACCTGTCGTAAAATTGATTCCTCTGGGAGTAAGTGACCGAAACCTATTTCCCACTGAATCGAGCAGATCCGCTCCCATTATCATTGCATAAGCGCCATCAGGGACATGTTTTATTTCAAACATCTGTTGTTCATTGAAATCGGCAATGCGAACCATAGATAATAGAATCAGATCATCGAATTCTTGATAGTATGGAAAAACTTTCACAAATCGCTCAGGGTCAATAATTGCGGCCCCGCCTGGGTGTGAATCCCTATTCATTGTAAAACCATCAGGTAAGGTGCCTACACCGGAAATAACAGCATCTGGCAGTTCTGAAGTCCCAAAGAAATATTGCTGCTGTTCATCAATAGGGTCTGGATCCGACTCACCAATAAGGACCTGGTAGCTCATACTGTCAGGCAAATTGATAGTCCCTGTTAATGTAAAGCCATCCGCACTGGCTGCCAGGTCAGGAGCAGTTAGAACCTCTATAATCAGATCAGGAGGATAGGAAATAAGATCTCTGTCAATGTCATAGCGCTTGGTGATAGTTGCTATAGCAATGCTGTCACCATCGAAATAGGGTAGCGTGTATGGCTCTTCTAATTCCCGAATGGTTACGACTGGTTTATTCATTGTGATTTCAAATCTCTGCATGCCACTCGGCACGGGGGGGTTCTTCACATCTTCCTGGAGTGTCACGCCGCCTATCACAAATGAGGTCACAGCCGTCTCAATCTCCTGCCCCCATCCAGTGCTCCCCATCACACCAGTAGCTATTGCTACTACGAGGATCCTGCGAATATATGTTGACATGACAGATTTCATTTTAATCTCCTCCCAGCCTTGAAACAGGAAAACCGCCGCCTATTTGCAATGCAATCTCTCGATTTGTGATACCGTATTCATTTTCTATTGGCGTATTTCATGTTTTGCTCCTTATTGGGGCGGCGACATGCCCTCATCAGAATAAATATCCCAATACGAAGGTGAGTTCATTGACGTTTATCGTCTGCTTTTCCTGCCTAAAGCCTATCCCTCTGGATTCCAAACCGAGAGACCAATGTTGACCTATAAAACGCTTTGATCCTACTGCAAAACAAAGAGCAAATTTTAAACCCTTGTCGGAAGGTCGGATGGCTCCACTTACGCCTAATCCAGTCTCAAAATAGATGCGTAAAGGCTTTCTCTTTCTCCAGCTATAACGATAGGTGGCGAACAAATCTTTCACCCAGTCCGAATCGCGAATACCCTCAAAATCATAATTTTCGCCGACAAGACGGGGCAGACCATCATAATCTCCACCGCCATAGCGCACACCAGCGGACTGCGTTTTGGTAAAATTGTAGCGCAAATGGACGCACATATACCCGTCTGAGTCCCCGACTCGTAATCGTGGGTCGATATAGTCATTGAGGACAAAGTGTCTGCCTATCGCGAAAGAGGCTTCTACGCGCTTGTCATGGTCTTGGGCATCGCTGTTTTGAAGCGGAAGAAGTAGAATGGCGAATACGAACAACACGGTTTTTGCGACCATCGGACATCTCCTTTTCCAATAGGTGGAGAGGTCAATCTGGTTTGGAAAAATGCCATTAAAGGATACATTGTATCATCTGCCTAATGTATCATTACCCCAAAGTAATCTGCTTTCGCAACATAGACTTATAGGTTGATGATTTGTTCCTTATATTCTTCTTGAGCTTTCACCATACCACCTTGGGGTTTTGGCCTGAATAGTACAGGTACATTTTTCTTTAGAATTGTGGAGTATTACTGTATGATACAAACGTGTGTTTAATTGCACAATCTGAGTTTGGTCGAAAAGAACCCTGAATCACAAAGGGAAACAAAAAAGCACGCTATAGACAGAGCGTGCTTTTTCATTTCTCCTTCTAAAAATACTATTCAGTGCCTGACACGCGACTCGACATAACACCCGTGCCAGTGCTGTTGGCTGATTGCTATTTTAGTAGTATGCCAACTAAAGATGCCAAAACACCAAGCAGAGAACCAATAGCCAGGGCAATAAGGGTCCACAATTTTCTCTCAATGCTCTGGTAAAGGTCTTCCATCAGCTTAATGCGTTTATCCATTTGCTCATACGCGCCCTCAATCCAGGACTGCCGATTCTCCAGTCCGGCATCTGCCATTGCCGCCCCTCCTGAGTATGTGCTATAAGGCCGAGAGTGATCCTTTGTGCAATATAGCCGAAATCCAACAGGGTGTCAACAGACCGTCTTAAATTACGCCTCGCGCATTCGGACGCGAAAACGATTGTCCATTCTCCGATTCACTTCACGTTGTGATAGTCCTTATACCACGCGACAAAATTTGCAAGTCCTGTTTCTATGGGTGTTGAGGGATTGTAGCCGACATCTCGCATGAGGTCCGATACATCTGCTGCATTATCCGTGAAATCTCCAGGCGGTATGGGCATATCTTTTCGGATAGCCTTTTTGCCCAGCAAATCTTCCAATAGCGAGAGGAAATACTCCAGTTCTATGACATTGGAATTGCCAATATTGTAAATCCGATAAGGGCTGGAACTCGATCCCGGATCAGGACATTGTCCCGTCCATTCGGGGTCTGGCACTGCGGGATTTGACAATACGCGCGCTACCCCTTCGACAATGTCGCTGACGTACGTAAAACTGCGGCGCATCTTGCCGTGATTATAGACTTTGACCGGTCGGTTTTTCAGGATGGCTCTGGTCCACAGATAGGCGACCCCATCTGGACGTCCCCAGGGTCCATAGACTGAGAAGAAGCGCAATCCCGTGGTGGGAATGCCGTATAGATGGCTATACGCATGCGCCATTAGTTCATCTGATTTTTTTGTCGCAGCGTACAGGCTGATCGGATGATCGACATTTTGATGGATGTTAGCGGGCGTGGTGGTGTTCAAGCCAAAAACAGAACTGGAGGATGCATAGACCAGATGTTCGATGCCGCTATGGCGGCATCCTTCCAGGATGTTGAGGAAGCCCATGACATTGCTTTTGACGAAGGCCTGGGGATTTTTGAGGCTGTAAGGCATACCCGCCTGGGCCGCGAGGTTGATGACGTGAGAAAAGTTCTCTGCGCGGAAGAGGTTTGCTATTCTTTCTTCGTCCTCAAGGTGCAGGCGAACAAATTTGAATCCGTCTTCCCGCTTGAGAATAGATAGGCGATCTTCTTTGAGTTGGGTGTTGTAATAGTCGTTCACATTGTCCAATCCGACTACCGAATGACCCATTTCGAGCAGTCGTTTGGAGAGATGAAAGCCAATAAATCCCGCAGCACCTGTTACGAGTACGTTTCGCGCAATATCAGGCATGTTTAATTCTTATCCTTATTTAACGACTTTTCACACGGTTTTTAATCCATTGCCCAAACCACGTAGTAATGCTTTAGCCCTGGGAGTGGGTCAAATTCGCAGGTCTTATTTCTGCAAGTTCGTCTTTCAAACACTGCTCTACACGCCACAAATCACAAGCTTGTTGCAGGCGCAACCAGAGTCCAGGACCGTTGCCGACGAGTTTTCCTATTCTCAGTGCCATTTCTGTTGTAATCGGATGCGTGCAGGCCAGAACGCGATGCAATTGTTGACGCGAAACACCGAGTCGTCGAGCAGTTTCACTCACCGATAACTCAAGCGATGGCAATACATCTTCGCGCAGAATCTCACCCGGATGGACAGGCGCGCGCTTCAACGGACGTTTGACGGGATATTCGGCCATTGTCACCTCAATGATATTGCTCAAGATTGACCCTTAGTGCATCACCATCTTGCCATTCGAACGTAATACACCACGGGCCATTGACGTGAATACTATAACGTTTGGGTAATCCTTGCAGAATTACACTGTCAACCACTATTAACACCTTTCGCGGCGACGCGACCGGGAAATTGTCACCTCACGCCTGCGCGATTCTATTTTTAAAATTGCTATTCAGTACCCGACACGCGCAGCCGCATAAATGCCCGTGCGAGTGCGGCTTGTGCGCGTTCGACATCTACGTCTGGCGTGCGGTTGTCCAATCGCTCTTGTGCGCGGTCTCGCGCGGCGCGCGCGCGTTCTATGTCGATCTCGTCGCCAAATTCGGCTGCTTCTGCGAGGATTGTTGCACCGTCCCCCGATACATTGGCGAATCCGCCGCTGATGGCGAGGGTGCGCTCGGTGCCGTCTGCTTCTCGGAAGCCGACCCGACCAATGCCGAGTGCGGCCAGCATGGGTTGGTGGCGCGCCAGTACGCCAAAGCCGCCGTCAACACCCGGCGCTTGAAAATGCTCAATTTCGCCGGAGTACACGGTTTTTTCAGGTGTTACGATGTCTAATTGGAAAGAGGCCATTTTAGAAAGCAATTAGGAATTAAGAATTAGGAATTAAGAATACCGTTCCTTAAGTCTCAATTTTTACAGTGTTTTTGCTTTTTCAACTGCTTGTTCAATTGGTCCGACCATGTAAAATGCCTGTTCGGGCAGGTCGTCGTGTACGCCTTCGACGAGTTCTTTAAAGCCGCGCACGGTGTCATCTACGCTCACATATTCTCCGGAAATACCCGTAAATACTTCACCCACTGTAAAGGGCTGGGTCAGGAATAGCTGGATGCGGCGCGCGCGTGCCACGACGATGCGGTCTTCGTCTGATAGTTCGTCGATACCCAGAATTGCGATGATTTCGCGCAGGTCGCGGTATCGCTGCAAAATTTGCTGCACTTGTTGTGCCACATTGTAGTGTTCATCACCCACTATGCGGGGATCGAGGATACGCGAAGAAGACGCCAGCGGATCTACTGCGGGATACAGTACCTGGTCGGCGAGGGCGCGGTCGAGCACAATGCGTCCGTCGAGGTGCGAAAATGCCGTGACCACACCGGGGTCGGTGTAATCGTCGGCGGGTACATAAATGGCCTGTACTGATGTAATAGATCCCGTTTGCGTGGTGGTAATGCGCTCCTGCAAGCCGCCCATTTCGGTTGCCAGGGTGGGCTGATATCCCACGGCAGATGGCATGCGGCCCAATAGCGCGGATACTTCTGCGCCCGCGAGGATAAAGCGGAAGATATTGTCGATGAATAGCAGCACGTCCTGGCCGTGTTCATCGCGGAAATTCTCTGCCATTGTCAATCCGGTCAGTGCCACGCGCTGGCGTGCGCCGGGCGGTTCATTCATTTGACCGAAGACCATGGCGGTTTTGTCGATCACATCGGCTTCGATCATTTCGAGCATCAGGTCATTGCCTTCGCGCGTGCGCTCGCCCACGCCGGCAAATACGGAATATCCGCCGTGTCCCGAAGCCACGTTGTTGATGAGTTCTTTTAATATGACTGTTTTACCCACGCCTGCGCCACCAAATAGGCCCAGCTTACCGCCGCGGGCAAATGGGCAGATCAGGTCCATCACTTTGATGCCTGTTTCGAGCACCTGATCGGATGTCACCTGTTCCTGGTGTTCGGGGGGTTCGCGGTGCAGGGGGAGTCGCGGCGTATCATCGGGCACTGGACCCTTACCGTCGATGGGGTCGCCAATGACATTGAACAAACGTCCCAACACATTTTCACCTACGGGTACCGTGATAGGTCCCTCCGTATCCACCACTGCGGTGCCGCGCACCAGTCCATCTGTGGAATCCATTGCGACACAGCGCACCATACTCTCGCCCAGATGCTGCTGTACTTCGAGCACCAGCCGGGGGTCTGTGCCTTCGACTTCTAACGCATTGTATATGGGGGGCAGGTCGCCTTCAAATGCCACATCGATGACAACGCCCACGATTTCTTTGATTACACCCTGGTTCATAATTGGCCTCTCCGCTACTGGGCAACGGCTTCGGCGCCGCCGATAATATCCATCAGTTCCAGTGTAATTGACGACTGACGTTCTTTGTTCATTTCGCGGGTCAATTCTTCGATTACGTCGCCCGCATTTTTGGTCGCATTGTCCATGGCACGCATTCGCGCGGCCTGTTCACCTGCATTTGATTCCAGGAGGGCACGCCACACTTGAAAATTCACATGACGCGGGACCAGTGTCTCCAGCAATACTTCCGGCGATGGTTCAAATAAATAAACACCTGTTGCTTCGCCTTCGCGGGGTGCAATGGGCAACAATTGTTCCGAAACGGGCTGTTGTTGTGCGACCGAGACAAAGGCGTTGTAAATGAGCATCACGCGATCGACTTCACCCGATAAGAACCGGTTCACCGCGTCTTCGGCGATTGTTATCGCCGAGGCAAAGGACAGGTCGCGAAAAACATCTTCATAGTCATTCAGGATCTCGCAATCGCGATTTCTAAAAAAACTGCGTCCTTTGCGCCCGACTGCGATTATGCCATCATCGGGGGACATGGCGTTGAAGGCGTGGCGGCAGGAATTGGTGTTAAAACTGCCGCACAAACCGCGATCAGAGGTCAAGACAATGAGTGCTGTGCGGTCAACAGCGCGTTCTGTCATCAGCGGATGTGAAAGCGATTCCAGGCCGCTGAGTCGCTGTAAAACGCGATCCAGTTGCTCTGAGTATGGCCGCGCAGCCGCGATGGCTTCTTGTGCCCGCCGCATGCGAGCCGCTGCCACGAGTTGCATGGCATTGGTCACGCTCTGGATATTGGTGATGCTTGCAACGCGCGTTCTCAGTTGTCTTAATGTTGCCACATCCGGTCCTTTGTGCTCTTATACCGATACGCGGAAGCCGCGCTTAAAGTTCTCGATGATTTCTGTGAGTTTTTCGGCATTTTCATCGCTTAGATCTTCGCTCTCGCGGATTTCTTCCATCAACTCACTGTGGCTTATATGCGCCAGCAATTCTCGCTCAAAGCGACGCACATCTTCAGTGGGCAAATCATCGACCAGATTGGCGGCAAAAAGTGCCACGGTCTGTTCTGGTAGAGACATCGGCGAGTATTGATCTTGCTTGAGAATATCGATTAACTTCTCGCCGTGGTTCAACAAATTTTGAGTTGAGGCGTCCAGGCCTTCTGTGCCGAACATCGCAAAGGCTTTGACTTCGTTGTAGCGCGAGATATCGGCTTTGATGGTTCTGGCAACGGCCTTCATCGCGCTCGTCTGTGCCGAACTGCCCACGCGCGATACAGACGCGCCCACATCCATGGCTGGGCGAATACCCGCGTAGAACAACTCGGGTTTGAGCAAGATCTGTCCATCGGTAATCGATATCACATTGGTGGGCACAAAGGTGGATACATCGCCCTCCAGAATTTCGATTACGGGCAATGCGGTGAGCGAACCCGCGCCCTGTTCATCACTCATCTTGGCAGCGCGCTCGAGCAGGCGCGAGTGCAAATAAAATACGTCGCCGGGATAGGCTTCGCGGCCCGGCGGACGGCGCAATACCAGTGACATCTCGCGATAAGCCCACGCTTGTTTGGACAAATCGTCGTAAATGATCAGCGCGTGTTCGCCCTTGTCGCGGAAATACTCGCCCATTGAGCAGCCCGAATAGGGAGATAGGAATTGAAGCGGGGCGGGTTCACTGGCTGTGGCCGATACGACAACGGTGTATTCCATTGCGCCATTGGCTTCCAGTTCGGCCACGACTTTGGCCACTGTCGAAGCTTTTTGCCCAATGGCTACATAAATGCACTTTACATCGCTGTTTTTCTGGTTGATGATGGTATCGACGCCAATCGCTGTCTTGCCCGTTTGCCGGTCGCCGATGATCAATTCGCGCTGTCCCCGCCCGATTGGCACGGTTGAGTCGATTACTTTTAATCCGGTCATCAGGGCTTCGGTTACGGGCTGCCGCTCAATGACGCCGGGTGCCTTGCGTTCAATGGGAAGTGTCGCTTCGGCGTCAATTGGGCCTTTGCCATCTATTGGCAGGCCGAGTGGATTTACCACGCGGCCCAGGAGGGCTTCGCCCACGGGTACTTCGGCAATGCGTCCGGTGCGTTTGGCCTCGTCGCCTTCGCGGATCAATGTGTCATCGCCAAATAACACACAGCCCACGTTGTCTTCTTCGAGGTTGAGTGCCATCCCCATAATACCATTGGGAAATTCGACCAGTTCACTGGTCTGCACGTTGCCCAGCCCCTGCACACGGGCCACACCGTCACCTACCTGCTGTACGGTGCCGCTTTCATAGACGTCTATGTCAATCCTGGAATCCAGGATCTGCTGTTTGAGCAGTGCCGAAATTTCGTCGGGGCGAATCTGCAAATTCGTCGCCATGTTTTGCCTGCCTTCTTTTAATCGGACACGAGGCGTTGTCGCAACCGATTGAGTTGCGTGGCCAGTGTGCCATCAAATACACGGTCACCGAGCCGCACCACAAACCCGGCTTTCAATTGTTCGTCTATTGTGGTTTCCAATCGCACCTGCTTGCCAGAATAGGTCGAGAGCTTTGCAATCAATTGCGTTTCCTGTTCAGAGGACAGGGGCGCAGCGACCGTTACCTGGGCTGTGGCCTGACCGCGCCGGTCTTCCAATACGGATAGGAAATCCGACAGCAACTCGGGCAATACGCGTTCGCGGCGATTGTCGCAAAGCAGCAGTAAAAATCTAAGGGTCACTTCCTCGACTTTGCCGGCGAGCAATTTGTTCAATACCGCGCGCTTTTGTTCGGATTGCATCATCGGATCTGCGACAAATCCCCGCAGGTCTTCCGAGGCGTGCAATAAGTCCAATAATGCCTGCACATCGGCTTCAACCCGATCCAATACCCCGCTTTCTTGCGCGGCATCGATCAATGCGCCGGTATATCGGATGGAAACGGCTGACTGGCTCACGAAAAATCCTTTATTAACTCCCCACCCCCATCCTGGACGCCTGCTTAAGGCATGCAGGCGTGACGATTGTCATCGCGGCATGATTTTAGCCGCGATCCACGGGGTAGTTGGGTGGGCTGACTGCTGGTCACTCAATTTTGCTGTGTATCTGGCATGCGGTTGATGAAATCATCTACGATTTTTTTGTTGTGCTCATCGTCCAAATTTTCTTCCAGCAATTGTCCCGCAGCGAGAATGGCCAGTTCGGCTGTTTGCTGACGCAATGTCTGGAGAGCCTGATTGCGCTCTTGTTGTATGGTGCGACGCGCCTGTTCGAGAAGCTGTTGGGCGTCGGCTTCGGCGCGTTCTTGCACGTCCCGAGCGACCTGTTCGGCGTCTTCGCGTGCTTTGTTAATCGCGGCCTGAGCTTCTGCCTGCGCCTGTGCGAGTGCCTGTTTGTTCTCTTCGGCGGATCGTTCGGCTTCGGCACGCGCTTTATCGGCTTGCTCGAGTGCTTCGCGGATGCGCGTTTCTCGCTGGTCGAGTGCCGACAATAACGGTCCCCAAACAAATTTCTTCAAAACGAGCAAGACGAGCACAAATGTGATGAGCGTCCAGATGATCAAGCCGGGGTTTGGACTCAACAAATCCATTATTATGTCTCTCTTTCACCGCGTTCGGTTGTTTATTTGAATACCAACAACACGCAGATCACCACGCCGAACAGTGCCACACCTTCGACCAGTGCTGCAGCAATGATCATCGTTGATCGAATATCGCCAATTGCTTCGGGCTGACGAGAGATGCCTTCTACTGCACCTCGACCAATCTGACCGATGCCTACGCCAGCACCCAGTGCAGCCAAGCCAGCACCAATACCAGCGGACAAATAACCGTAAGCTTCAGCGCCAAGACCTTCCACAGTACTCCTCCTTGTGAGTTGAGACAATCAATGCTCCTGATGAATACACAGGCCCACAAACAGGGCGGTCAGGAGCGTGAATACATAAGCTTGAAGAAAAGCGATAAAAATTTCCAACATGTACATTGCCAGTGCAAAAGCAATGGAAATGGGGGCGACAAAATAACCGAGAATAAAAATGATGCCGATCAAAGACAATATTACGACATGACCGGCCAGCATATTGGCAAAGAGTCGAATGCACAGGGCAAATGGTTTGGTCAAGAGGCCCAGAAATTCCAGCGGGATCATGAGCGGCAATAATGCAATTGGCAAATTGGGGGGGATCAGGCCTTTGAAAAAACCGAATAAGCCATTGTGTTTGATCCCCGCGCCGAGCATCATTGCAAATGAAATACCCGCCAGTGTCGCAGTTACATTGATATTGCCCGTTGGGGTTTGTCCAAAGGGTATTAATCCCAATAGATTGCAGAAGAGGATAAAGAAAAAGACCGTCATTAAGAACGGCATGTATTTCGGGGCGTCCCGCTCGCCCAGATTGGGCCGGGCGACGTCGTCGCGGATAAATATGGCAACGGCTTCAATTGCATTGGCAAAGCCCGAGGGTATGAGTCCGCGTCGTTTTGTGGAAGTGATCAGGGTGAGAATGAGTAATAGAGAGGCGACCCACATCATGACGAGATGGCCCGTAATGGACATATCAATGCCAAAAAGCTCAATATGAGGAAGGGGGATATGGAGTGGACCGAGGTGAAGCTCGTGATGGTCTGTGATATGCTCGAGGATGAAACTGCCGCCACTTTGCTCCTCTGCCTGTGCTGCCATCCGTCAGACTCCTGAATTATTGGCTTTGTCGGACGGGCGCCCGACGAAGAACCGAATCTCTAAAATCTGAAACACTACGTAAAATAAAAATAAGGAAAGAGTCAAGCTAAAAACGTGAAGTTTAACTAATTTTAGTGCGACAAAAAAGAAAATGAGTACAATAATTAGGCGAATCCCCATTCCGCCGAATACGACGGTCATAAATGTGCGGTTATCCCGGCGCATGCCCCACAATGCGAGCCATGCGCCGGCGAGTGCATTCAGGGTGCAAATCGCACAGCCAACCCCTGCGGCAATGAGTATATCTGTTCCCTTCCACAGGTAGAGTGGGTAGGCTCCGAGGACCCACGCGACCAATAAGACGACGGCGATTTGTTTGACAAAAGACCTCACGCATCTTCCTCCGATTTGCGGTCCATTTTTAAGACGGCTTTAAAGAAGTGGTAAAATCCCGCGGCAATGCCCAACAGGCCACCGATTAAGGTCCACAGGGGCGAGGTGTCAAATTTGCCATCTGCCCAATGTCCCGCAAATACACATAGCAAAATTGTGGCGATGAGTTGCATGCCCAGGGTTAAATAGGGGCCTACACTGCGGTAGGCTTGACTAATACTCGAGTTTTTGTCTGTATGATGTTTTTTCATTTTAGTAATACCATTAAGGATTAAAAATAAGCGCAATGAAGATAGGTGTTCGTCACGCCTGCATGTTTTAAGCAGGCGTCCAGTCTCTGGATTACTTCTAAACCCTTCTGGATTGCGGCTAAAAACATGCCGCAATGACAATCGTTATTCTGTCGGTCCTTTATTTACCAATGGTGAACCGAATGCCCGCTGCCTGGAAACCAGATTGTATCTACTGTTGCCGAGATTGCCACGCCCAGGATAAACCCGACGAGGATACCGAGAAATAATGGTTGGCCTTTGCGGTATAGCGCGATGCCGCCGATTTGCAGGATGAGCAATTTGCACAGCCATACGAGGAATATTGTAAAGATCGTTCCCCGCACGGCCTGGGTTTCCATGATGGCGAATCCAACGGGGTGCAAGGGCCACCAGGATACGCGATACCGCAAGAATGTCAATAGTGCCATTCCGGCTGCGCCAAAGCCGAAGAATCCAATTCGCTTCCAGTCGGGTGGGTTAAAGGTTTGCATCTGTCGGATCCAGTAGTCGAAGATCCGCGGGTGCGTGCGAAATTCAAATGCTCTGAAGTTATACGCGCCGGTTTCATAGCCCAGATACAGTGTGAATGCGACTGATGAGACTGCGGCTGCAATGCCGGCCAGTACCAGGGCAATCGCTATCATGCGTTTGCGTCCTTTTATGGCTGCTGTGATCCACGAGCAATGCGCCATGCTGGCCATGGCGAGGCTTTTGGCGTCTGTAAAATACGCAAAAGAGAACGCGAAATTTGCCATGCTCGCCGCCGGGACATTCGCCGAGCCGAGGGTGTAGAGGGCGAAGGTCGGGGGCATCATGGAGCCGCGCAGATAGACCAATCCGCTTTCGGCAATGACGCGGGCTATGCCTATGTACAATATGCCCATGCCGATTAGAAAGGGTACGATTACGTACCAGGCCATGCCCGCGGTGTGTAGCCATCCGATGATGAATAACAATCCGGCTAGGCCACATAAGCCGGCTGTGCGGTAGGACATGAGTTCTTCGGTGTCGTCTAATTTTTTTCGCCCTCTGATGGCATGCCAGACGCCTTTGAGGTGTTCGCGTCCCATCCACAATCCCAGGCATAGCATACATGCGAGTGCGCCAAATGCCTGCCAGGCATTGGCTGCGTGTGTTGAAGACCACAGTCCCGGTGTTCCAATGGTGTATCCGATTCGGTTAAAGGTATAGACTTCGGCTACGACGAGTAGATAAAAAAACCAGATGGAAAATAGTACGTCCAGGCTGGTCCAGTAGGCAAAGCCCGCGATAAAAAATTGTATTCCGATATAGAAGTACCGATCTGGAATATATCGACTGATGTGCAAAAATGTGACGCCGTCACCCGCTCGTGTGATGGGTATTTTTGGGAAGTCGGGCATGAAATACGATAGGATATTCCAGCATATTACGGTTAGTGGAATTGCCATGCCGATCCAGAATGCCGGGCGGCCTACGAGAGGCGGCCATATTTTTTTGTTTTCTTCTCGTACGAGTTCCAGCGCGACCTGTGCCGCGGGAAATGGCAGTTTTTCGTGTTCGGACCACTGTCGTCGCAAAATCACGGCGATGCACAAGCAGGTCCAGGTGATTGCGCCTGCAAATGCAAACCACCAGAATAGGGGTACGATCCAGACTTCCCATGGTATTGCATGGCCGGGCGGCAGGCCTTCGAAGAAGAGGCGCATGGCGCCGTTGTCATCTGTGGGGAATAACCAGTGCGGCAAGTGCGGATGGAGAAATTCGGACCACCGGTTTTGCGCGGAGGCAAAATAATAGGGGGTTGCGAGGTGCCCCATGATGAGTCCGGTGAAGTTCATGAGGGGAAATAATGCGCCCACCAGCCCCATGGAAAATACGATGGCCATTTCGAGGGGGGAAAACGCGGCGCGGGGCCAGTATTTTCGCAGGAGTACGTTCAGCCCCAGGGATAGCACTACAAATGGGATCATGAGTGCCATCGCCATGTAGCTGAATACCATCTGGTTGATGTGGATTACATAGAGTCCGTAGATGGGCCAGGTGTTTACGGTTATGACGAGTCCCAACCCCAGCAGGACACAACGCGCGGTTACGCGGTCGCGATTGGGCAAGGCTTCGGTGTTGTTTATGGGTTGCGCGAATGCCATGATGTATAAAATTTTACCTTAAAAGAAAAGGGATGCAAGGTTGTTTGCATCCCTTTTGTCATCCGTCCACTTTGCCGAAAAATAATTTCAATTATGTGCAATACCTTTGATAAAACTCTTTTACTTCTTCTGGTGTTTCGTCTGATTCACAAAGCCCTTGACGAATTTTGAGCAATAGGGTTGGTGCTATAGGCGGTTGAAAAATACCATCACGCAGAAGAATATTGGCCCGCCATTCTTCCAGTATGTCCGCATATTCATAAGCAATAACCGATTTCGTTCGGACAAAAGGATGATCATTCGGTTGAAGGATACATGTTTCATCTATTCCCGGATACCATGACGTGATGTTCAACAGTATTGTTTGTGGTGGATTGCCCACGCATTCTATAAGAAATAAGTATAAATGATGTCCCCCAGAATCATCAATCAATACACATCTTCCTGCTAACGGCATATTTTTCCTATCTTATTTATTGACTCATATTTTCAATCCTGCGTTCAAACATTGCCCTTCCACTGAGTTTTTGTTTAATCGCTATTAAATCATCACCATACCATCCCACAGCCTTGAGCAAGGTGTCCCAATCTATTGGAGAAGACAATCTGCCAGGGTCATCAAATTCTGGTAAAGAATGCATGTATCTCTGTAATTCATTAAATGATTTTTTCCCGAATTTCTCAAATACCTCGCGTATCAAATCAATTTCAAAGCGAGATAGTTTATCTTCACCTGTATCATCCCTGAGTAACTTAATGACATGCGGGGATTCAGGAGGAGAAAAAAATTGAGACCAATATTCCCCTGTCCACGGATTGTTAATGAGACGATATGTGTTACCTGGTGTTGGGCCTAATGGCATGTTATATGGACGGTCATAAGTTATTGGACTTCCCCGACGTTTCAGAGACTCTCTATCAATGAGATAAATTAATTTGACCAGTTTATGTACATCAATTTTACCGCCACAATAAGTTGCGAGTATCGCAGCAACCTGGGTCGTCTTGTGTTCTTTGAACTGAGGCACTTCCAGTGTCGGTATGAACGTCTCAGCAGGTGTGAGGTCAGACATAACGTGGAGTTCCCCTATTTTTGGTGGCGTGTTTACGGCGTAGTAGGCGATCTACAATGCGAATTATACTACTCTTCAATGTATTCGAAGATGGCCAGATGTCAAGACCACGTCTAATGGGTTGTTTAGTTCAAATATACCGAAATCAATCCCGAATGCAGATGAAAAAAGGGATTTTTTTTAAGCGGCTAATGATCTTTATCTCTCTTCATTTAGCGTTAAGCGCAAGATCATATCGGGCTGGTTGAGCACTACGTACACTGCGCCGTCTGGTCCGGATATAGCTTCGCGCACCCGTCCCGCGTTTTTGAGGATTACTTCTTCGTGTATGACGCGGTCTCCATTAACGGATAGGACTCGTACATCTTCGTATTTCAGGGATGCCACGAGCAATTTGTTTTGCCATTTGGGGAACATATTGCCCTGGTAAAAGTTGATGCCGCAGATGGCGATTGATGGTCGCCAATAAAGGGTTGGCTGTTCCATCCCCGGTTGGCTGACGAGGTCGGAGACTATTGTGCCGTTGTAGTTGAGGCCGTAGGTGATTTCAGGCCAGCCGTAGTTTTTTCCTCTGGCTACGACGTTGAGTTCGTCACCGCCCATTGGTCCGTGCTCGCCGTCCCATATTTTACCAGTAACCGGGTTGACTGCCATGCCCTGGGGATTGCGATGACCATAGGAATAGATGGTTTTTAGTGCGCCCTCTGTTTCTGCGAACGGATTGTCTGTGGGGATGCGTCCGTCTGTGTGGATGCGGTGGACTTTGCCATTTGGCCGGGTCAAGTCCTGTGCCTGGTTTTGCGCGCCCCGGTCTCCTACTGCAAAGTAGAGGTATCCGTCTGCATCGAATACGATGCGGGTGCCATAGTGATGCCGGGTGGTGCTATAGGTTTCATGTGGGGCTTCGTAGATTACTTGTTGGTTGACATAGGTGTTGTTCCTGATGTGGCCGCGCACGAGGCGCGTCATTGCTGGGGACCGTCGCTGCCCTGCAATGCGGGCGAGTTCATGGCTGTAGGCGAGGTAAATCCATCCATTTTCAGCGTAATTCGGGTCTATTGCTACGTCCATTAAACCGCCCTGTCCTTCGTGAACTACCTGGGGCGTTCCCGCGACGGGGTCGAGGAGTTGTCCGTTTTTTACCATTCGCAGTGTGCCGGGACGCTCGGTAATCAGTGCTGTTTGTGGGTCGATGAAGTCGATTCCCCAGGGGATTTTCAGGTCCTGGACCCAGATATCTACATTGATATCGTAGTCCAGTGTTTGTACAAAGTCGGGCGGCGGAGGTTTGGGTTGGCCCACTTCTTTTTCTTGTTGTTCGATAAAATCTACGATCATCGCAATCTGCCTGTTTGTGAGCTGTTTGTCATAGCCGGGCATGCCCAGGTCGGTGAGTCCGTTTTTGATGTTGCGGATGCGATAGCCGCGTCCGTCTCCGTATTTCCAGATGCCATCGACCATGCTCGGTGCATTGCCCCCTCTCAAGTCGGGTCCGTGACACTGCGCGCAATATGTCATGTAGAGTGCTTTTCCATTCTGTGCGAATGTCGGGTGATGCAATAGGCTCAGGATACAGATTACTATAAAATATCTCATGCTTTTTCCTCAACGTTATGTGGTGGTAGGATATATACCTGTATTTTAATGCGAATAAAGAGTAGAAATTATAGCGCAATAACAAACAAAACCTTTCTGGATTACTGGCGTTGTGCTTGCGCGTGGCGGCTAAAAACGTGCCGCAATGACGGGTGCTATTCCAATCGTCACGCCTGCATGCCTTAAGCAGGCGTCCAGGATGGGGGAGGGGCTTTTAACTCTTTATTGGCATTTTTAAATGAAAAAAAATAGTGCCAAAGAAGATAAGGAATTTGTAAGCTCATGACACGAAAATCTGAGTAAAAATAGAGTTGCCGTTGAAGGCTAACGCAAAGTAGATAAAACATTTACTTTTGCTAACTTTTTTTGTATATCATTGATATGAATTATGTTCCGAGTAGAGTTGCATGCGAGCGATTAGGATTGCACCCCAACACATTGAGGCGTTGGGCTGATACTGGTCGTATTAAATCTTTTCGCACAAAAACGGGACAGCGCAGATATGATGTCGATGACTACTTGCGAGGGTCAATTAGCCCTGCCGTTGTTTGCTACTGCCGAGTCAGTAGCCCAAAACAAAAAGACGACCTTGATAGACAAGTCGCGTCTATGCAAGAGCAATTCAAAGGAGCGGAAATTGTCAAAGACATTGGCGGTGGACTCAACTACAAGCGAAGAGGATTACTTTCCATATTGGAGCGACTACATAGCGGGGAAAAACTCAAAATTGTGGTTGCCCACAAAGACCGTCTTACAAGATTTGGCTTTGAACTCATTGAGTGGATGGCGCAACAAAACGGTGGCGAGGTCGTGGTTCTCAGCAGAAATGACGAGAGTCCACAAGAAGAACTTGTCCACGATATTTTGTCCATCTTGCATACGTTCTCTCGCAGATTGCACGGACTTAGACGCTACCATAGTCAGATCAAAAAAGATACGTCTTTATCTGACGGCTGAACAAAGAACGATTGTCAAGCAATGGATAGGCGTTACTCGCTATGTGTATAACAAGACTGTTGAGTATTTAAAACAGCCTGATACAGTGGCAAGTTGGAAAGCTATAAAGGGCGACATACTCGGCGACTTGCCAGCATGGGCGACATACGCGCCTTATCAGTCTAAGAGCGTTGCTATACGCGACGCATGTGTTGCAATGAGTGAGGCAAAGAGAAAGAACAAGATTGACAAGCAGAGAAAACACAAATTACGCTTCAAGTCGCGCAAGCATCCTAAGCAATCTTGTTATATACCAAAATCTGCTGTAAAGCCAAAAGGCTTGTATCACACAAAATTAGGTAAGATTCATTATAGCGAATCATTGCCTGATAACATTCGGGATAGTCGCTTAGTTGTCCATCAAGGACGCTATTATGTGACTATTCCAACACAAGTGCAACGGCACGTAGGCGAGAACCAAGCGCGTGTCGTTGCACTTGATCCAGGTGTTCGCTGTTTCCAAGCGTTTTTTTCAGAAAACAGTTGTGGCTTTTTAGGTCGCTTTGCAATCGGTAAAATACAGCGATTGTGCCAGCACTTAGACGACCTCATTTCTCGCTCAACAAAAGTATTGGCAAAGCGTAGATACCGCATGCTTAGAGCATGTAACCGTATCCGACACAAGATACGAGACCTCGTTGACGAGATGCACCACAAAGTAGCATGTTTTCTGGTCAAAAACTTTGATGTTATCCTGCTACCCAAATTCGAGCCGTCTAACATGGTCAAGCGTGGTAAGCGCAAATTAAGGCGCAAGTCTGTACGCCAAATGCTCACGCTTAGTCATTATCGCTTCAGCCAATTTCTCAAGCACAAAGCGTTTGAGCACGGCAAACTGGTCATAGACGCAAACGAGGCATACACGTCTAAAACAGTGAGTTGGACTGGCGAAGTTATAGACAGTCTCGGCGGGCGCAAAACAGTAACAGGAAACGACGGACAAACAATGGATAGAGACTTAAACGGCGCACGGGGAATCTTTCTCCGTGCTTTGGGAGATCACCCCCCACTACAACAGGCAAGCATTTGTAATGGGCATCGTTAATAGTTAATTACTGTTAATGAAAAAGGATCGGCTCAATCTTGTAGATTTTTCAGTTGTACGTGACATCCCCTTTCATTTTGAGTTCACAGAGAAGAACGATTGGCTCGAACTCTAAAGATAGGAATAATCCAGAGTAATGAATACGAGCAATTGGACATTTATTGATTTGTTTGCTGGCATTGGCGGGATGCGTATTCCAGAAGCCCTTCGACAACGAAAACGCCCGGAACTTCCCGCGAAACAACTCACCCTTTTGGGAAAAAATAAAGAAAAGGTGCTGGAAGCACGGGCACAGACGCACGGCATTTGGAAAGACAACGAGGGAATCGCGGCAGCTTTTCGAGAAGTTGAAAAGGAATGGGATGAATGGCAGAAGAAAATCGAGGCGTATTGATACGTCCATTAGAAAGAAACGGGTAGAGAATCGCAATATTCTCTACCCGTTTTTTGTTTCTGGATAGATGCGGTTGAAGGGGTTATAGATTTGCAAGGCGGAGTTACGAGGAGGTAAGCGAGGCACGCGGAAAATCCGATCCATTCAGAACCAGCATCAGTGTGCGGCATTCCTTATTGGTGCGTTTCTCCAATGCGATGTGGTGGGAAAGATACAATCCTATCTTTATGGGTTTTTTCCTTTTGTCTGAGGCGTTCGACAATCTGTTTGAAGTCATAATTGCAGTCTTCAGCGATTTTCTTGCGAACAGCATGTATTTCCTCCACAATTGGGTCTCTCCACATGGCTATTCTCCTCACACTTATAAAAACCCGAAAAACTATTACTATTTCAAATAAGTTTCGTGTCTAAACCTACTGGACTCCGGCCTACGCCGGAGTGACGAACAGCGGTTGTCATTGCGGCAGGGGGTTAGCCGCAATCCAGTCTATTAAAAAAACATATCAACAAATTTTTTTGAAAGAGTACTATTACTCTTTCAAATAAGTTTCATACCTAAACTCACTGGACTCCGGCTTCCGCCGGAGTGACGAACGGCGGTTGTCATTGCGGCATGGTGTTAGCCGCAATCCAGTCTGTCAGAAAAATATATCAGTAAATTTTTTTGAAAGAGTACTATGTTTTAAAACAAAATTTTTTATGTACTTGTGTCAAGATAAAAGGGGCGCGAGTTCGCGGGCGAGCAGTTGTTCGAGGCTGGGTTTGATGTGCCAGAAGTCGCGCAGGTTGCAATACTCTTGAACGAGGGTTGGATCACTTGTTCGGGAGGTTTTTTTTGCGCGGATGAGGATGTTTTTGGGCGTGTGTTTGGAGTCGATGAATTCTATGAGTTCGGTGCGATAGTCCAATATGCGCAGGAGTTGTGCGCGGCAGGCGTCGGTGAGGATGTCGGCAGTGCGCCCTTTGAGGATGCCGTGCGCCATTACGGGTGCGAAGACATAAGCGTCGAGTTGTGGGCGCAGTTCGTGTTGGCAGCAGGGCGCTGCGAGGATGACGGGGCTGTTCCACTGTACGGCGCGGGCAATGGCGTCGTCGGTTGCTGTGTCGCAGGCGTGCAGGCTAAAGACGATGTCGGGCGGTGTTTGGGGTGTGAAGTCGGCGATGCTGGATTCGCGAAAGGCGAGGTCTGTCCAGCCGAGGTCACGGGCGAGGTTGCGACATTTGGCGATGAGGGATGGGTTGTGGTCGATGCCGATGAGTTGCGCGGGGATGTTCTGGATGTTGTTCAGGTAGTGATACGCTGCAAATGTGAGATACGCGTTGCCGCAGCCGCAGTCTATGAGGGTGAGGGGGTGTTTCGATGCTGGTATGACGGGTTGCAGGTGGTGGAGAAAGGCGTTGATCTGTTTGAATTTGTCGCGCATGGATGGACGCACGCGCCCGTTTTGATCCATGATGCCGAGGCCCTGCAGGAAGGCGTCGGGTCGGTTGTCAGATAGGGGATGGTGTTTGACGCGGTTGTGCGATAGGGCGGGTTGGGCATTTGGACGCGAGGGTTTTGCGCGTTTGAATAGTGTGCGGCCTTTTTTTGTGATGCGGATGTGCAGGTCTTCGCGACTATTTTGTACGTGGATTTGTGAGAAGGGCAAGGCGAGTAGTTCTTCGAGCGCGGTGTTCGCGTTGGTCAGCGGGATATTTTCCGTGATGTCTTGCGTGCGGCTATATCGCGCGATCTGGAGGTGGGGCGCGTTTTTGATCTGGACCACGCGGACGGCGATTTTGGTCCAGATTGTGCCGCGACGCGGATGGCTCAGGGTAAGCCTGAGAAAGGTCTCGGGGTTTGATACCGCATTGAGTATGGCGGTTTTGTAATCTGTTTCACACCGCATACGCGATTGATCCGTCCTCTCGTCTCGGTGTACTGACTTTGGTCAGGGGGGCAAAGGGCGTGTCGGGGATTTTGGCGTCGTCGAGTTCAACGCCCAGGCCAGGTGCTCCGGGAAGGGGGATATAACCACCTTCGCGTTTGTGCGCGCATTTGTACACGGCGTTGCGTTCGCTTTCGTCGTTTTTGGAGTATTCCTGGGTGATGAAGTTGGGGATACTAACGTCGAGGTGAAGGGATGCGGCTGTGCCCAGGGGGCTGAGGAAGTTGTGGGTGACGACCGCGCAGTGGTAGGATTCGGCGATGGCGGCGATTTTTTTACAGTGGGTCAGGCCTCCTGCCAGGGCAATGTCTGGACGCACGTATTGGGGTCCGCCGTGTTCGAGGAGTTCGCGAAATTCCCATATTGAGGTAAAGCGTTCGCCATTGCCCAGGGGTACGGGGATGCGTTTGGCGATTTCTGCCTGGGTGGTGATGGTGTCTATCTGGATGGGGTCTTCCATGAAGTAGAGGTGATAGGGCACAAGGGCTTCGCCCAGGGCTACGGCGACCATTGGGGTGAGTTTGCGGTGGACTTCCACGATGAGATCCACATCGGGTCCGGCGGCTTCGCGGGCAGCGGCGACGATTTCGACGGCGTTTTGTATGATGCGCGATTGCGCCTGGTTCTGGTATCCGCCTGTGATGGGATCAAATTTGATGGCGGTAAAGCCTTCGGCAACGGCGGCTTTTGCGTTTTTATACACTTGTTCGGGTGTGGGACCGCCCGCGAGCAGGTGCAGGCGAATTTTGTCGCGGCAGTTGCCACCGAGCAGTTCCCAGACGGGGACTTGAAAGTGTTTGCCTTTGATGTCGTACAGGGCGATGTCCATTGCGCTGACTGCGCCGCAAAGCGCGGTGCCGCGAAAGGGAGCCATGCGGTAGAGGTGCTGCCAGTGGTGTTCAATGCGCATGGGGTTTTGTCCGATGAGGTATTCTTTGAAGACTTTGGCTATGGATTGAATGGCTTCGGGATAACCCCAGCAGGCAGAGGTTCCAATGCCGGAGATGCCGGTGTCGGTTGTGAGGCGGACGACATAGCTGTTGCCGAGCAGGAAGTGTTCGACCTGGTCGATTTTCATGATTTACTCCTTGTATTCAAGTATGGAATTGGTCGCAACTTAGATTATATTAACCTATGAGACGACAATGAGCAATGGAAATAGAATATGAGGAGGGTGAGATGTCGAATTTGCGTTTTGCAGCGGAAAAGGAACGGCGGGTTGCGCTTGTTACGGGTGGGGCGCGGGGTATTGGTGGGGCAACGGCGGTTCGGATTGCAGAGGAGGGGCGGGATGTTGTTATTGCCGATGTTCTGGCAGAAGAGGGGATGGAGACGGTTGAAAAGATCGAGGCATTGGGACAGGAGGCGATGTTTGTGGAGACTGATGTGACGGATGAGTCCGCTGTTCAGACATGTGTGGCACAAGCGGTTGAGCGTTTTGGAAGGCTGGATATTCTGGTGTGTTGTGCGGGTATTTTGGGGTGGGAGAAGCCGTTTTTTGAGCAACCTGTGGCGCAGTTTGATAAGGTGATGCGTATCAATGTGTACGGGGTTTATCATTTTCACCAGACTGCAATTCCCCACATGCTCGCAGGCGGTTGGGGGCGCTGTGTGACGATTACTTCGGGTGCGCGCAATGGTAGCCCGAATCAGGTGCCGTATTCGGTGTCGAAGGGGGCTGTGTATTCGTTTATCGGCGCGTTGGGCAATGCGTATTGCAAAGATGGGGTGTTTGTCAATGGCGTGGAGCCGGGGCGGGCGTTGACTGAGATGGTGGTGCCGAGGTTTTCGCCCGAGCATGTTGCCAGTCCCCCGGGTCAGGCGATGGGGCGGTATTCGGATCCGGAGGAGGTGGCCGAGGTGATTGAGTTTTTGTGTTCTGAACGCAATACTTATACGTCGGGTTCGGTGTGGAGTGTGAAGGGGGGGAGGGGGTAGAAGTGTGATCCGCAGATGACGCAGAAAAAAACGCGAATAATTTGAGCGTTTTTCGCAGATAAAAAAGAAGGGCTGGGGGCTGGTTGGTGCCTTTGTCATTGCGGCATGGTTTAAGCCGCGATGACTACCATCGCATGTGCCCGCGCAGATAGATGCCATAAGCTGCCTCGCCACGCCCCCGTGCCTGGCGCTCGCCCTCCACGCTCAGGGCCATGCCATCGCCTATTTCTATACGCTTGCCCACTTCCATACGCCCGCCTATGCGATAGCTTTGATAGCCCCACCCACTGGTTGAAAACCCACCATAAGGCGTCATTAGTCCATTTCCGGCGTGTGTCAACAGCCGATAGCCCAAATCGACTTCAAACCGGTCGGGTTCCATCCCTATCTCGCGCTGTGGCCTGTACACAGGTACCAGTCTCAGTCCCGGGGTGCTGCGATAGAGGGCCTCGGCGCTGCGGATGGGTGCGCCCCATCCCGGTGCCACAGACAGGACCAGTCCGGGCCTGCCCCATCCCGGATTGATCTGCAACGTCAGACCCGCGCCCCATTCGCCGTAGCCGACCTGCTCGTGTGTTAGTAAGTATCGCCCGTCTATGGATAGGCCAATTCCGCGGTCTATGTGCGCGTATTCGATCCCTCCGCCTATGTCCATGCCTGCGCCTTTCTCCACACGTCCCATGTCCCAGCGTCCGCCGATTTCTATGCGCTGGCGGAACTGCGATGCTATGCCAGATGCATAGGTGGTGCGCGCCTCGAGGAGCATCCGCACGCGCTCCACGTCTTCCCATATTTCTGGCAATCTCTCGTTTTCGCCCGATGCCATTGCTGCGATAAAGGCGTCTGCTTTCATCGCGAAGTTAATCTTCCGCCATCTCATCAGGTCTTGCCGGCCCCCTGCCGCGCCCATCAGCAATTTCAGATCTGTCTCAACGATTCCCTCTTTGTCTGTCAGATTCACACTGCCGCGACCTGCGCCGAGAAGGCCCCATATCCCCAGCCGAGGATGTACCTGATAATGGGCGTAAGGCAGTACGCTCGTGATGCCAAAATCGACGGGCACCAGCGTGACTTTATCTCTGCTTTTGTAGTTGAGGTCGCCCACGCTGTGGGTGAGGGCCAGTCCGATCAAAACATTTGCCCGCGCCTGGTAATCTATGCCGATGTATCCGCTGAAGCCATCCGAGGTCATTCTGCGTATGGCACTTGGATGACCTGAAAATCCGCTCGCTGCACCCCGTCCCCAAAGCGTCCATCTGTTCCCTTTATCCAGGTGATTCAACGGCATGTTAAAGGCACTGCGCGATAGCAACTCCCATGGCGTAACCCGGCGCATTTGTACTATGCCCTGTGGTCGGGATGTCTGCATCCCCATGTTCGCTACATTGGGTCGGAACGTCCGCACCCTCGTATCCATCCCATACAGGTGAGCGCCCCGCATGCTCAGGTCTGCTGGCGTATAGATATCTACGCCGAGGGCCTGTATTACACTGTGCGCCACTCCCACGAGTGCGTGCCACTGTTCAGCACTTGCTCTGTGGTGTCGCAGCAGGGTTCGTCCGCCGAGTGTGATGAGCGCGGACCTGGAGAATGAGCGCTGATCAAATCGCCTGCTGATGACGTCAACGGCGTCTGTCGCCACCATTCGTCCCACATTGGATAGGAGCACTTCCATTGCCCGCGCTGCGGCATCGTTGTCTTCAATCGTGCCTGTGGCGGTGGCCTCGGGCAGGGTCGCGTGCATGGGATTGCTCAGCGTCATTGTGAATGTCTCGGGGTCCTCGTCTATATCGTCGTCAATGATTGGCACGCTGATCGTCTGTTCGGTCTGTAAGGCGGCAAAGCGCAAGGTGCCCTGCACTGCAGTGTAGTCTGTGCGGGCTTCTGCCGTGCCGCTGTTGGTCGTGTAATTCACCGTCACTTCGTTGCTGCTTTGTATATCCAATACGACGGTGAATACCATCTCTCTGGCGTGTTCAATGACGCTCTCATTCTCCATCGTTATCGCCGGTGTGTCGTCTTCGATGATTGTCACGATAACTGATGGCACGACGACTTCGCCGTAGTCTCCGCCGCTTATGGCGTGGCGGAGTGTCGCGCTTTCTACTATTGCGTCAGTGTCGTCCTGTGCTGCGACCACCACGTCCTGGGGTACGTTCCAGTTCTCTGCTGTGAATGTCAACTGTGCTGTGCCTACCGACACGTCCGTATTTGTCATTCCGGTTATATCGATGGTCACAGGCGCTGTCGGGGTGCTGTGTAGCACGACTGTGTAGGTGCGGGTATCTCCTTCGGGAACGGCCAATTCTGTCACCGACACGGTTATGCCGCGTTGGTCAGTGTCGATAATTGTTACGGTGGATTGGTTGCCCAAATTGACCCTGTGTGGTAATGTGCCAAAGGTGAGTGCGATGGTCTCGCCGTCATCGTCTATATCGTCGTCGGTGGCGGTGATCTCAAAGGTCTTCTCCGTCTCACCCCTGTGAAAGGTGATGCTCTCAGGTACACCGGAATAGTCGTCCTGTGTGGCACCATTGGCAGGTGTTGCGATCAGGGGTATTTCCACCGTGCGCTCGGGATCTGCACTCAGGGTTACGGTTATTCTCGCCGCGCTGCCTCCTTCGGTAGTTTCGTAACTCGCTTCACCAAAGGATACTTCGACTATGGGATCGTCGTCATCTATCAGACTTACCATCGCTGTTGTGAGATTGCCCTCATTGACCCTGTGTAGCAGGGTGCCAAAGGTGAGTGCGATGGTCTCGTCGTCATCGTCTATATCGTCGTCAGTGGCAGTGATCTCAAAAGTTTTTTCGGTCTCGCCTGGGGTGAAGGTGATGCTTTGTGGTATGCCGGAATAGTCGTCCTGTGTGGCACCATTGGCAGGTGTTGCGATCAGGGGGATTACTACTGTGCGCTCGGGATCTGCACTCAGGGTTACAGTTATTCTCGCCGCGCTGCCTCCTTCGGTAGTTTCGTAACTCGCTTCACCAAAGGATACTTCGACTATGGGATCGTCGTCATCTATCAGACTTACCATCGCTGTTGTGAGATTGCCCTTATTGACCCTGTGTAGCAGGGTGCCAAAGGTGAGTGTTATGCTCTCGCCGTCATCGTCTATATCGTCGTCAGTGGCGGTGATCTCAAAAGTTTTTTCGGTTTCGCCCCTGTGAAAGGTGATGCTTTGTGGTATGCCGGAATAGTCGTCCTGTGTGGCACCATTGGCAGGTGTTGCGATCAGGGGGATTACTACTGTGCGCTCGGGGTCCGCACTTAGAGACACGATCACCCGCACTGCGCTGCCTCCTTCGGTAGTTTCGTAACTCGCTTCACCAAAGGAGACTGTGACTATGGGATCGTCGTCATCTATCAGACTTACCATCGCTGTTGTGAGATTGCCCTTATTGACCCTGTGTAGCAGGGTGCCAAAGGTGAGTGCGATGGTCTCGTCGTCATCGTCTATATCGTCGTCAGTGGCAGTGATCTCAAAGGTCTTCTCCGTCTCACCCCTGTGAAAGGTGATGCTCTCAGGTACACCGGAATAGTCGTCCTGTGTGGTACCATTGGCAGGTGTTGCGATGAGTGGAATGGTGACCGAGCGCTCGGGGTCCGCACTTAGAGACACGATCACCCGCACTGCGCTGCCTCCTTCGGTTGTCTCGTAGGTTGCACGATCAAAGGATACTTCGACTATGGGATCGTCGTCATCTATCAGACTTACCATCGCTGTTGAAAAATTGCCCGGGTTGACCCTGTGTGGTAATGTGCCAAAGGTGAGTGTTATGCTCTCGTCGTCATCGTCTATATCGTCGTCGGTGGCAGTGATCTCAAAAGTTTTTTCGGTTTCGCCCCTGTGAAAGGTGATGCTTTGTGGTATGCCGGAATAGTCGTCCTGTGTGGCACCATTGGCAGGTGTTGCGATCAGGGGGATTACTACTGTGCGCTCGGGATCTGCACTCAGGGTTACGGTTATTCTCGCCGCGCTACCACCCTCGGTTGTCTCGTAGGTTGCACGATCAAAGGAGACTGTGACTATGGGATCGTCGTCATCTATCAGACTTACCATCGCTGTTGAAAAATTGCCCGGGTTGACCCTGTGTGGTAATGTGCCAAAGGTAAGTGTCATGGTCTCGTCGTCATCGTCTATATCGTCGTCGGTGGCAGTGATCTCAAAAGTTTTTTCGGTCTCGCCCCTGTGAAAAGTGATGCTTTGTGGTATGCCGGAATAGTCGGCATCTGTGGCACCATTTTCCGGCATTGCGATGAGTGGGATGGCGACCGTGCGCTCGGGATCCGCACTCAGGGTCAGGGTTACCAGTGCTGCGCTGCCACCTTCGGTTGTCTCGTAGGTTGTTTGATCAAAGGAGACCTCGACTATGGGATCGTCGTTGTCTATTAGACTCACCATCGCTGTTGAGGGACGCCCTGTGCGAACTTTGTGCGGCAGGGTGCCGAAGGTGAGCGTCATGCTCTCGTCGTCATCATCTATCTCATCGTCGGTGGCGGTGATCTCAAAGGTTTTGTTCGTCTCACCGCTATTAAAGGTGATGCTTTGTGGTACGCCGGAATAGTCGTCCTGTGTGGCACCATTTTCCGGCATTGCGATGAGTGGGATGACGACTGTGCGCTCGGGGTCCGCACTCAGGGTCAGGGTCACCAGTGCTGTGCTACCACCCTCGGTTGTCTCGTAGGTTGATTGCTCGAAGGAGACCTCGACTATGGGGTCGTCGTTGTCGATAAGTGCTACTGTGGCAGGACTGCCTGCCTCGACGCGGTCAGATAGCGTGCCGAATGAGAGTGTTATGCTCTCGTCGTCATCGTCTATATCATCGTCGGTGGCGGTGATCTCAAAGGTTTTGTTCGTCTCACCGCTATTAAAGGTGATGCTTTGTGGTACGCCGGAATAGTCGTCCTGTGTGGCCCCATTAGCAGGTGTTGCGATGAGTGGGATGGCGACCGTGCGCTCGGGGTCCGCGCTCAGGGACACGATTACCATAGCCGTGCTGCCACCCTCGGTTGTCTCGTAGGTTGCACGATCAAAGGAGACTGCTACTATGGGGTCGTCGTTGTCGATAAGTGCTACTGTGGCAGGACTGCCTGCCTCGACGCGGTCAGATAGCGTGCCGAATGAGAGTGTTATGCTCTCGTCGTCATCGTCTATATCATCGTCGGTGGCGGTGATCTCAAAGGTTTTGTTCGTCTCACCGCTATTAAAGGTGATGCTTTGTGGTACGCCGGAATAGTCGTCCTGTGTGGCCCCATTAGCAGGTGTTGCGATGAGTGGGATGGCGACCGTGCGCTCGGGGTCCGCGCTCAGGGACACGATCACCATAGCCGTGCTGCCACCCTCGGTTGCTTCATAGGTCACTTGGCCAAAGGAGACATTCACTACGGGATCGTCATTGTCGGCAAGTGCTACTGTGGCAGGACTGCCCGCTTCCACGTTATCAGGTAGCGTGCCGAATGAGAGTGTTATGCTCTCGTCATCATCATCTATATCATCGTCGGTGGCGGTGATCTCAAAGGTTTTTTCGGTCTCGCCATTGGTAAAGGTTATACTTTCAGGCACACCGGAATAGTCGTCCTGTGTGGCCCCATTGGCAGGTGTTGCGATGAGTGGGATGGCGACCGTGCGCTCGGGGTCCGCGCTCAGGGACACGATTACCATAGCCGTGCTGCCACCCTCGGTTGCTTCATAGGTCACTTGGCCAAAGGAGACATTCACTACGGGATCGTCATTGTCGATAAGTGCTATTGTGGCAGGACTGCCCGATTCCACGTTATCAGGTAGCGTGCCGAATGAGAGTGTTATGCTCTCGTCGTCATCGTCTATCTCATCGTCGGTGGCGGTGATCTCAAAGGTTTTTTCGGTCTCGCCATTGGTAAAGGTTATACTTTCAGGCACACCGGAATAGTCGGCCTCTGTGGCCCTGTTGGCGGGCGTCGCTGATAGGGGGATTATTACGGTGCGCTCGGGGTCTGCACTCAGAGATACCCGCACCGTCGCAGCGCGCCCGCCCTCTGCTGCCCTATAGTGGGCTTGACCAAAGGAAACGGTTACCACAGGGTCGTCATTGTCGGCAAGTGCTACTGTGGCAAGACTGCCCGGGTTGACCCTGTGTGATAATGTGCCAAAACTCAGTGTTATGCTCTCGTCGTCATCGTCTATCTCATCATCTACGGCCACAATCTCAAAGGTTTTTTCGGTCTCGCCGCTGGTGAAGATGATGCTTTGTGGCACGCCAGCATAGTCATCTTCTGTGGCTCCATTTTTCGGCGTTACGATGAGTAGGATGGCTACGGTGCGCTCGGGGTCCGCGCTCAGAGATACCCGTATCGTCGCTGTGTTACCGCCTTCGGTTGTCTTATAGCGCGTTTGATCAAAAGACACTGTTACTACGGGATCGTCATTGTCGGCAAGTACTACTGTGGCAGGACTGCCCGCTTCCACGTTATCAGGTAGCGTGCCGAATGAGAGTGTTATGCTCTCGTCGTCATCGTCTATATCGTCATCTAAGGCCACGACCTCAAAGGTTTTGCTCGTCTCGCCATTGGAGAAGGTAATACGTTCAGGCACGCCGGAATAGTCGGCAGATGTGGCTCCATTGGCAGAGGTGACTGTCAGTGGGATTGTCACCTCGCGCTTTGGATCCGCGCTCAGGCGTACCATTATGGTTGCCGCAGTTCCTCCTTCCGCTGCTGTGTAGCGCGCTTGATCAAAGGAAACAGTCACAGAAACGTCATTGTCGGTAAGAGATACTGTGGCTGTGGCAGGACTGCCCGCTTCCACGTTATCAGGTAATGTGCCGAATGAGAGTGTTATGCTCTCGTCGTCATCGTCTATATCGTCATCTAAGGCCACGACCTCAAAGGTTTTGCTCGTCTCGCCATTGGAGAAGGTGATACGTTCAGGCACGCCGGAATAGTCGGCATCTGTGGCTCCATTTTCCGGCGTCGCTGTCAGGGGTATTGTCACCTCGCGCTCGGGGTCTGCACTCAGAGATACCCGCACCATTGCAGCGCTACCGCCTTCCGTAGCCTCATAGCTCGCTTCACCAAAGGAAACGATTACCTCGGGCAAGACAGGAGGTGGCGTAGGCGTTGGTGGTGTAGGCGTTGGTGGCGTAGGCGTTGGTGGCGTAGGCGTTGGTGGCGTAGGCGTTGGTTCATCGTTGTCGATGATGGTTCCGGTTGCCTCGTTGTTTGCCAGTTCTGCGTTTTGTGCATTGCTCAGCGTCACGGTGAAGGTCTCGTCGTTTTCGTCTATGGCGTCGTCCCGAATCGTCACCGCGATCTGTTTTTCCGTGTCGCCCGACGAGAATGTCAGCGTGCCGCTCGTCTGCGTGTAGTCCGTTCCCTGTGTGGCCGAACCGCCCTGCGTCGCATAATCCACCCTTACTACGTCGCTGCTAATCTGGCTCAGGGTTACCTCGAACATCATCCTGCCGATGTTCTCGACCCCGCGCTCGTCATTAATCGTCAGGACCGGCGCGTCGTTCTCGGTGATCCTCACCTCTACAGCATCAGCCGTCACTGCACCGTAGTCCCCGCCGCTGACGGCATGCGTCAGTGTCACCGGATCATCCGATAGGGCATCGTTGTCCTCAGCCGCGCTGACCGTCACTGTCTGCGCCTCGCGCCAGTCGTCCGGCGGGAATGTCAACGGCGAGCCGCTCACGCTTATGTCCCCGGAGGCACCCGCAACTGTCACCGTCACCGGCGCGGTCGGTTGCGAGGTCAGTTCCACCACATAGGTATTGCTGTCGCCTTCCGGCACGTTCACAGTCGTGGGGAATACCCTCGCCCCGCGTGTGTCGTTGTCGGCCAGGGATATCACCGTGGTCGGGCGGACAAGGGCAGCGCTGACCTTATCAGGTAAAGTGCCAAAGCCGAGTTCTACGGTCTCGTTGTCGTCATCTATGTCGTCGTCGGTTGCCGTGAGAGTAAAGGTCTGCACGGTCTCGGTGGGATTGAAGGTCAGGTTCGTTGATGGCAAGTCATAGTCGTTGGTCTCGGCGCCGTTGCGCCCCGTCGCTGTCAGTGGGATGATCACTGTGCGCTCGGGATCCGCGCTCAGGCGCACCTGTACTGTTACCGCATTGCCGCCTTCGGAAGCCGTATAGCTTGCCCGGGCGAACGATACGGTCACCTCGGGAATGTCGCCATCGGTGATTGCGATTTCGACAGTAGATGGGCTACCCGCCGTAACCCGAGTTGGCAGGTTGCCGAAACGGAGTGTTATGGTCTCGTTGTCATCGTCTATCCCATCGTCGGTCGCGGTGATCTCAAAGGTCTTTTCTCTTTCGCCTGCGTTGAAGGTCACACTCGGCGGTATCCTCGAATAGTCGGCAGTTGTCGCACCGCCCTGGTGCGACGTCAGGATCGGAATGATTACCTCGCGTTCTGGATCTTTGTTCAGCGACACGACCATCATCACTGCGCTTCCCTCGTTTACCGTATAGGTGTCTCGAGCAAACGATACTTCGACCTGCGGCACATCGTTGTCCTCAATCGTCCCGGTCGCGCTCGCATCGCCTATCATCGCGTTGCTCGCGTTGCTCAGGCTTACGGTAAACGTCTCTTCCTCATCTTCATCTATCGTATCGTTGATGATGGGTACGCTGATCGTCCGCGTGCGTGTCCCGCCCGGCGAAAAGGTCAGTGTGCCATTCCGTGCCCTGTAGTCGTCTCCCGCCATCGCCGTGCCATTCGCGGTCGCGTAATCCACTGTCACCGCGTTGCTGCTGGCTACGCTCAGGGTTACTTCAAACGCCATGTTCCCGACGTTCTCCGCCGCACGCACATCCGCAATCGTCAGCGTCGGTGTGTTGGCCTCAATGATCGTCACCCTTACATTGGCCGCAGACACCCCCTGATAGTCGTTGCCGCTGACCGTGTGGCTCAGCGTCACTGGCGCGTCGGCCACTGCGTCCTCGTCCGCTTCTGCCGTCACCGTCACGGTTTGCGGATTGTTATAGTTGCTCGTCGTGAACCGCAACGTGGCATCATCTACCGAGACCTCCGAACCCGATGGCACATTCACCGCGATGATCACATCTCCCGTCGGTTCCGTGTCCAGTTTTACCGTGTAGTCCGCGCTGTTGCCCTCTGTCACCGTCAGATCATTGGTCGAGATCGTCACCCCGCGCGTGTCGTCATCGGTAATCGTCAGCGTTTGGGAAGTCGGGTCCATCACTCCCAGTCCCCCGTTCGCGCTGCCGGATACTGTGACGGTCTTGTTCGGTGCATCTACATTGTTGTTCACCGCCGTGATGGTTACAGTACCTGTGCTCGTCGTCTGACCCGCTGTGATCATTAGCGTTGTTCCGCTTTGCGTGATGTCCCCAGACGCCGCAGACACGGTTACTGTTACCCCTTCGCTCGACGGTCTGTTCATACTCGCTGTCACCGTGCTGATGCCGCCGTTCTCTCCAATTGAGGTCGGCGACAGTGTCAGCGTCACTGTAGGCGTTGTCTCATCGTCGGTGATCGTCAGGGTTTGGGAAGTCGGTGCTACCGCGCCACCTCCCCCGCTCACGGTTGCAGATACCGAGATTTCTTTGTTGGGCGCATCCGTGTTGTTGTTCACCGCACGTATGGTCACTGTACCCGTGCTCGTGGTCTGACCCGCTGTGATCGTCAGCGTTGTTCCGCTTTGCGTAAAATCGCTCGACACAGCAGGGAATACCGCATTGGCAGATACCGTCACGGTAACGGGGTCACTTGAAGCACCGCTCAAGGTTGCTGTCACCCTGCTTGTGCCGCCATTTTCTCCAATCTCGTCCGGTGTCAACACCAGCATTACTGTTGGTGCCCCTTCGTCGTCGATGATCATCAGTGTCTGGTCTTCTGGTGCTATCACGCCACCTCCCCCGCGCACGGTTGCAGATACGGTGATCTCCTTGTTCGGTGCATCTACGGTATTATTCTCTGCCGTGATGGTCACCGTCCCCATACTCATCGTCTGCCCCGCTGCAATCGTCAACCTCCTGTTCCCGCTCAAGGTGAAGTCACCCGATACTGCCGGAGGTACCGCCGCGGCAGACACGGTTACAGTCACGGCTTCGCTCGACGGTCTGTTCAGCATCGCTGTTATTGCGCTGACCCCACCGTTTTCCGCAATTGAAGTTTGTGATAGCGCCAGCGTCACCTCTGGCAAGTCCTCATCGTCGGTGATCGTCAGCGTCACTGCATCCGGTGCCGATACCCCCCGACCCCCGCTCGCGCTGCCAGATACGGTGATTTCTTTGTCTGGCGCGTCGGTGCCGTTGTTCACCGCTGTGATGGTTACTGTACCCGTACTCGTGGTCTGACCCGCTGTGATCGTCAGTGTCTTGTTCGTGCTCAGCGTGATATCCATAGACGCCGAGATCACCGTCACTGTCACGTCATCGCTCGATGGTCCAGTCAGGGTTGCTGTCACTGTACTTACACCACCGTTCTCATTTATCGACGACGGATTAAGCACCAATGTCACTGTTGGCGTATCTTCGTCGTCCACTATCGTCAGTGTTTGAGAAGTCGGTGATGTCACATCCGCACTCGCGCTGCCAGATACGGTGATTTCTTTGTCTGGCGCGTCGGTCTCGTTGTTCACCGCCGTGATGGTGACTGTACCTGTGCTCGTGGTCTGACCCGCTGTGATCGTCAGTGTCTTGTTCGTGCTCAGCGTGATATCCATAGACGCCGAGATCACCGTCACTGTCACGTCATCGCTCGATGGTCCAGTCAGGGTTGCTGTCACTGTACTTACACCACCGTTCTCATTTATCGACGACGGATTAAGCACCAATGTCACTGTTGGTGCGCCTTCATCATCGGTGATCGTCAGGATTTGGGAAGTCGGTGCTACCGCGCCACCTCCCCCGCTCACGGTTGCAGATACGGTGATTTCTTTGTTCGGTGCATCCACATTGTTGTCCACCGCCCTGATGGTCACTCTACGTGTACTGGTCGTAGAACCCGCTGTGATCGTCAGCGTTGTTCCGCTTTGCGTAAAATCTTCCGCCACTGCCGGAGGTACCGCCGCGGCAGACACGGTTACGGTCACGGCTTGACTCGACTTGCCGCTCAGCGTTGCCGTCACTGTGCTGACCTCACCGTTCTCTCCAATCTCCTGCGGCGTCAGCACCAACATCACTGTTGGCGTATCTTCGTCGTCCACTATCGTCAGGGTTTGGGCATCCGGTGCTGCCACACCGAGTCCTCCGCTCGCGCTTGCCGATACGGTGATTTCCTTGTTCGGTGCGTCAGTATCATTGTTCACCGCCGTGATGGTGACTGTACCTGTGCTCATCGTCTGCCCCGCTGTGATCGTCAGCCTCCTGTTCCCGCTCAAGGTGAAGTCACCCGATACTGCCGGGGACACTGCAGCAGCAGACACGGTTACGGTCACGGCTTCGCTCGACGGTCTGTTCAGCATCGCTGTTACTGCGCTGACCCCACCGTTTTCCGCAATTGAAGTTTGTGATAGCGCCAGCGTCACCTCTGGCAAGTCCTCATCGTCGGTGATCGTCAGCGTCACTGCATCCGGTGCCGATACCCCCCGACCCCCGCTCGCGCTGCCAGATACGGTGATTTTTTTGTCTGGCGCGTCGGTGCCGTTGTTCACCGCTGTGATGGTCACTGTACCTGTACTGGTCGTAGAACCCGCCGCAATCGTCAGCGTCGTCCCGCTGAGGGTAAAATCGCTCGCCATTGCCGGGGATACTGATACCGCAGACACGGTCACGGTCACGGCTTCGCTCGATGGTCTGTTCATACTCGCTGTTACCGTACTGATGCCGCCGTTCTCTCCAATTGAAGTCGGCGTCAGTGTCAGCATTACCGTCGGCAACGCCTCATCGTCCCTAATTGTCAGTGTCTTGTCCGCCGGGTGCGCCACGCCGAGTCCTCCGCTCGCGCTGCCAGATACGGTGATTTCTTTGTCTGGCGCGTCGGTGTCGTTGTTCACCGCCGTGATGGTGACTGTACCCGTGCTGGTGGTCGCGCCTGATGTAATGGTCAGTGTCGTTCCGCTTTGCGTGAAGTCGTTCGATACTGCCGGAAATTCCGCTGTGGTGAATACGGTTACTGTCACGTCTTCGCTTGACCGTCCGCTCAAACGCGCTGTCACCCTGCTTGTGCCGCCGTTCTCTCCAATTGAGGTCGGCGACAGTGTCAGCGTTACCGTTGGTGTGTCCTCATCGTCCTCAATCGTCAGGGTTTGTGAAGTTGGATCTGCCACGTCGAGTCCTCCGCTCGCGCTGCCCGATACGGTGATTGTTTTGTTCGGTGCATCCACATTGTTGTTCACCGCCCTGATGGTTACTTGACCTGTGCTGGTGGTCGCGCCAGCCGCAATCGTCAGCCTCTTGTTCCCGCTCAGGTTAAAGTCGCCCGATACAGCAGGGGATACTGCTGATGCAGATACGGTTACGGTCACGGCTTCACTTGAAGCGCCGCTCAACGTTGCCGTTACTGTGCTGATTTCACCGTTTTCTCCAATTGAGGTCGGTGTCAGTGTGAGCGTTACCGTCGGTGTTACCTCGTCGTCGGTGATCGTTCCGGTGGCGTTTGCGTCGTCCAGTGTCGCGTTTTGCACGTTGCTTAACCCCAACGTGAAGGTCTCTTCTTCTTCATCTATATTGTCGTCAAAGATCGGTACTGAGATCGTCTGAATGAGACTTTCGCCAGGTTCAAACATCAGTGTGCCGCTCCTCGCCGTGTAGTCTTTGCCCGATTCTGCCGTGACATTCGAGGTTGCGTAGTTCACCGTGATTTCTTTGCTGCTCGCCGCACTCAGACTCACCGTGAAGACCATGTCCGCGTCCGCCTCTGTCAGGGTCTGGTCCGTGCCGATGCTCAGCACGGGCGGGTCGTCGTCATCCCTGATCGTTCCGGTCGCTTCGTCGTCCATAAGCGTCGCATTAGATGCCATGCTCAGCGTCACCTTGAAGGTCTCCTCGTCTTCTTCGTCTATCGCGTCCTCTATAATCGGCACTGCGATCGTCTGCGTGAGGAGATCGCCCGGTTCAAAGGTCAGCGTGCCGTTCCTCTCCGTGTAATCCACCCCCGCCGTCGCTGTCCCGGCCATCGTCGCGTAATCTACCGTGATCGTCTTGGCGCTCTCAGCACTCAGACTCACGATGAACACCATGCCGGCGTCCTCTTCCTCCAAACTCGCATCCCTGATGCTCAGCACGGGCGGGTCGTCGTCGTCTCTGATCGTCCCGGTAGTCGACAGGGTCGCCCCACCACCGAAGAGCGTCGCGCTGGTCGGGAAACTCAGCCTGACCGTGAAGGTCTCGTCCTCTTCGTCTATCGCGTCCTGAAGAATCGGCACGGACATGGTCTGTTCTGTTGTTCCTGGAGAGAATGTCAAGAGGCCGATTGCCGATGTGTAGTCCTCATCCACCGTCGCTGTCCCGTCCAGGGTCGCGTAGCGCACTGTCACCTGTCTGCTGCTGGCCACGTTTAACCTGACCCTGAACCGCATCGTTCCCCCATTCTCCATCAGGCTTTCTTCTGCGATACTCAGCACTGGCGGGTCGTCGTTGTCCTCAATCGTCCCGGTCGCCACAGCATCCCGCAGTGTCGCGTTGGCATTGGATGAGAGGCTCAGCCTGATTGTGAACTCTTCTTCGTCCTCTTCGTCCAAAGCGTCATCTATAATCGACACCGTGAAGGTCTTTTCCGTGTCGCCCGGCGAGAAGGTCAGCATCCCGTTCCTCGCCGTGTAGTCCGAAGGTGCCGTTGCCGTGTTATTCGAGGTCGCGTAATTCACCCGCACGGTTTTCGCGCTCGGCGCGCTGAGTGTCACCGTGAATGTCATCGTCCCCACATCTTCCGACTCACTCTCATCCCCTATCGAAAGTGCCGGCGGATCATCGTCGTCTTCAATTGTCCCGGTCGCGCTCGCATCACTTATTGTCGCGTTGGATTCTCCACTGAGCGTCACGGTGAAGTCTTCCTCGTCCTCTTCGTCTAAGGCGTCCTCCAAAATAGGCACACGGATTTCCTGCATGAGGGGATCGCCCGGCGAGAAGGTCAGCATGCCGCTCGTCTCCGTATAGTCTTTGCCCGATTCTGCCGTGTTATTCGAGGTCGCGTAGCTCACCATTATGGTTTTCTCGCTCGGTGCGCCCAGCGTTACCGTAAAGACCATGTCCTCGTCATGTTCCTCTATGCTCGCATCCGCGATGCGCAGCATTGGTGGCTCGTCGTCGTCTTCAATTGTCCCGGTCGCCTCGTTGTCCTCTATGGCTGCGTTGGTCACATTGCTCAGACTCACGGTGAAGGTCTCGTCCTCTTCATCTAAGGCGTCCTGAAGAATCGGCACCGTGAAGGTCTTTTCCGTATCGCCGGGTGAGAATGTCAGCGTGCCATTTGCCGCCGTGTAATCCTTCCCCACTGTTGCGGTCGCGTCCCCGGTCTCGTAGCGCACCGTTACCTCTCTGCTGCTCGGCACGCTCATCGTCACCATGAATGTCATGTTTCTCGCGCTCTCCCGGACGCTCTCATCCGCGATCGACAACTTTGCTTCGTCGTTGTCCAGAATCCGTATAGCCCCAGTGCGCCGAGACTCTGCCGAAGTCAACTCAACGCGATCCGGCAGCATCCCGGAGCCGATTCTGAGTTGCTCGTAATCCCGTGTACCATCCCCTTCATCGATATTGTCGTCGATGGCTGTGAACGTGAAGGAACTGCTCCGGTTGCTGCTGTTGAGGGTCACGCTTGACGGTACGCCCGAATAGTCGTTAGGGCCAGCATCCGGGGCGAAGGGCGTCCCCATTACCGTCAGCGGGATCGATAGTGTGCGCTCGGGATCGGCATTACCTCGCAGCCCCACCGTCACGGTCACCATCTCGCCCTCATTGACGCTCTGGAATCCCGGGATGAACTCCAGCCTCACGAGTGGAACGTCGTCGTCGCGGATTGTCCCGGTCGCCGACAGGGTTGTCCCGCCCCCGCTGAAGGTCGCGTTCACCGCCGCACTCAGTGTTAATGTGAAATTTTCCTCTTCATCCTCGTCCTCGTCGTCGTCCCGAATCGGCACGGTGAAGGTCCGGGTAAGCGGGTCGCCCGGCGAGAAGGTCAGCATACCGCTCGTCGCCGTGTAGTCCGAAGGTGCTGTTGCCGTGCCGTTTACCGTGGCGTAGTTCACCGTGACTGTCTTCGCGCTCTGTGCGCCCAGTGTTACCGTAAATGCCATGCTGCCCGCGCCCTCCGAAACCGTCTGGTTCGCTGGTGTGAGCGTCAGCACGGGCTCGGGATCGTCGTCTTCAATCGTCCCGATCGCCTCGTCGCCTGTTATCGTCGCGTTGGATGCCCCGCTCAGCGCCACCTTGAAGGTCTCGTCCTCTTCATCTAAGGCGTCGTGTGTGATCGGCACTGAGATGGTCTGTGTGAGATTTCCTCCCGGTGAGAACGTCAGTGGTCTGCTCGTCTCCGTGTAGTCTTTGCCCGATTCTGCCGTGCCATCCGAGGTCTGGAAGTTCACCGTGACCGTCTTCGCGCTCGCCGCGCCCAGCGTTACCGTAAATGCCATGCTGCCCGCGCCCTCCGAAGCACTCAGGCTCGCCGGACTCAGCGTCAACACGGGCTCGGGGTCGTCATCCTCAATTGTTCCGATCGCCTCGGCATCGGCTATTGTCGCGTTGCTCGCATTGCTGAGCCGCACTCTGAAGGTCTCGTCCTCTTCGTCCAGGGCGTCGTTCTCTATCGATACGGAAATAGTCTCGCTGGTCTGGTTCGACGCGAACTCCAGGGGGGTTGCCGTCACCGCCGTGTAGTCCGAAGGTGCCGTTGCCGTGCCATTCAAGGTCTGGTAGGTCACTGTCACCGCTTCTGCAATTGCCTGGCTCAGCTCCACCGTGAATATCATCATTTCGGTGTCTTCCGACGCGCGCACATCATCAATCGTCAGGGTCGGACTGTCGTCGTTGATGATCGTCACTCTTACCGAAGACGCCGACTCGCCCGCATAGTCTCCCCCACTCACCCCATGTGTCAGCGTTACATCCGCATCCGGCGTGACGGCGTTGTCATCTACCGCGCTGACCGTCACGGTCTGCGCCTCGCGCCAGTTGCTCGATGTGAATGTCAACGGCGATCCGCTCACGCTCACGTCCCCCGTCCTGCCCGACGGCACGGTCACGGTCACGGTCACATCGGCGGTCGGCTCCGATTTGAGCACCACCGTGTACGTCCTGCTCTCACCTTCCGGCACGTTCAATGTCGTCGGTTCTACCGTTACCCCGCGCTCATCGTCGTCGGTGATTGTTATCGTGGCCGAGCTACCCCTGGTCACCCTGTTATCCGTCAGCGTACCAAAGCCGAGCACCACCTTTTCGTTGTTGTCATCTATGTCGTCGTCGGTGGCGGTGAAAGTAAAGGTCTTTTCCATCTCGCCTGCGTTGAAGGTCACGTTCTCTGGTACGCCAGAATAGTCGTCCTCTGTCGCGCCGTTCTGGTGTGTCTTATCTATCGGAATCTCCACCGTGCGTTCCGGATCCTTGTCCAGGCGCACCCTCACGGTCTGCGTCGCGCCTTCCGCTACTGAATAGCTGGTCTTGTCATACGACACCGTCACCTGCGGGTCGTCGTCGTCGTTGATCGCCACCGTGGCCGTGGTCGCGGTCCCGGTGCCCGTACTGACCCGGTCTGGCAGCGTGCCGAAGCCGAGCACCACCTTTTCGTCGTCGTCATCTATATTGTCGTCAATGGCGGTGAAAGCGATCTCTATTTCCGTCTCGCCAGCATTGAACGTCAGGCTTGACGACACACCCGAATAGTCGGCAGTCGTTGCGCCGTCCTGGTGCGTTCTCCTCAGCGGGATTACCACCGTGCGTTCCGGGTCCTTGTCCAGGCGCACGGTCACGGTCACTGTTTCGCCCTCGTTCACCGTGTAGTTCTCCGCGTCAAACGACACCTCCACTCGCGGATCGTCGTCGTCCTCGATGGTGCCGGTTGCGGTTGCGTCCGCTATCGTCGCGTTGCCTGGATTGCTCAGTGTCACTGTGAAGGTCTCTTCTTCCGCCTCATCTATATCGTCCTCCAAAATCTGTACCTGAATCTCCTTTGTCGTCTCCCCCGGATCAAAGGTCAGGGTGCTGGCCTGCTCCTCGTAGTCATCAGGTTCTGTCGCCGTACCGTCCGAGGTTGCGTAATCCACTGTTACCGTTTTCGCACTCGCCGCACTCAGCGTTACCGTGAACGCCATGTTCGCGCTCGCTTCCTCTATGCGCGCATCCGCGATGCTCAGACTCGGCGTGTCGTCGTCATCTGTAATCGTTCCCGTTGCGTTGATGGCACTCGCATCGCCTGCAAATACCGCGTTTACCGGCGTACTGAGTGTCATTGTGAAGGTTTCGTTGTCTTCATCCAGTTCGTCATCTTCAATCGACACTGTGACGACCTCGGTCAGGGATTCTCCCGGACTGAACGTCAGGGTGCCGGTCTTCTGTCCATAGTCATCAGGTTCTGTCGCCGTGCCGTCCGAGGTTGCGTAATCCACCGTGATTTCCTTGCTGCTCTCCGCATCGAGCGTCACCGTGAACGCCATGCTGCCCGCGTCCTCCAAAACGCTCTGGCTCGCAGGCGTCAGCGTCACCACAGGTTTCCTGTCGTCGTTTATGATCGTGCCGGTCGCCGACAGGGTCTGCCCGCCCCCGCTCAAGGTCGCGTTGCTCACGTTGCTCAGCGTCACGGTAAAGGTCTCGTCGTCCTCGTCTAACTCGTCCTCTATAATTGGTACCGAGATGGTCTGTTCTCTCGTCCCCGCCGTGAACGTCAGCGTGGTTGCCGTCACCGCCGTGTAGTCCTCTCCCGCGGTGGCTGTCCCGTCCGAGGTTGCGTAATCCACCGTGATTTCCTTGTCGCTAAATACATTCAGTGTCACCGTAAACGTCATGTTGGCGTCTGCCTCTTCAAGGCTCGCAGGCGCGATACTCAGCACGGGTGTGTCGTTCTCCGTGATCGTCACGACCACGTCATCCACTTCCACATCCCCGTAGCCTCCGCCACTCACCGTGTGCGTCAGCGTCACCGGATCGTCCACGATCGCATCGTTGTCCTCCACCGCACGCACCGTCATCGTCTGCGCCTGGTTCCAGTTGTTCGGCGTGAACGTCAGCGCGGTCCTGTCTGTCGATATGTCCGTTGCCGACAGTACTGTGATCATGCCGATCGTGACATTGCCGGTTGGCTCGGTTGTGAGTTTTACCGTGTAGGTATTGCTGCCTCCTTCCGGCACCGCAAGCGCCGTTGGGTCGATCACCACGTCCGGCAGGTCGTCGTCCTTCAGCGTGATGGTCGCCACGCGAACGATCCGCTCGACCCCCGTATTTCCCACCACGGCCATCCCTTCTACCTCGATGGTCTCGTCGCCTTCGGCCACATCGTCCTGCTGCGGCCTCAGCGTCAGCCTCACCGGTGCCGTGCCCGCATCCGACAGGGCCGGGACCGTGATCTGTTTGTTCGACGGACTCCACGCCGCGGTGTAGTCTCCACCACTGCCCTGCACCGCCGAACCCATCAGGTGCAGGGTTACGATCGTATTATTGTTGGTGATTACCGAGGGATCCAGTTCTGCCGTTACCATCACCTGCGTTGCTGCCCCGTCGCTCTCGGAGATCGTGTTGTCGTCTATGATCAGCCGGACTTCCGGCACCATATCGTCGTCTATTAGTGTAAGCTCCGTGCTTTCCACGGTCAGGCCGGGGGTTGAGCCGCGCAACACAATCGTCTCGTCGCCCTCAAGCAGCCGGTCGTTCACGGGCGTAAAGGTCAGGGTCTTGGTTGCCGACCGCGCATTGACCGGAATGGTGACGATGAGTTGCTCGGCCACCGAGTAGTCGCCAGAGCCAGCACGGCCGAAAAGCCTCAGCGTCACCGGAATCGGGCGCGGGCGCACCTGGTCGCTCGGATCCCCCAGCCCCGCGGTGACTGTCACTTGCTGCGCACCGCCGTCCTCGGTGATGGTTGATGGAGACACCGACAACATGATGCTCGGCGCGTCGATGATTTTCAGATTGGTTCCCTCTACCCAGTATTCCGACATCCCGCCCGCTATCTGCACGGTCTCGGTGCGGTTTTCCTTGACGTAATCATCTACTGGCGTGATGAGAAGCGTTGTGGAGCCGCTGGACTGATTTGCGGGAATGGTGATCGCCTGCGTACCGCTCACCGTATAGTCGGCAGGGGTCGTCGTGTCATCGGTCAGGACGAGCGGAATCTCGATGTCGGTGCCGCTGAGACGTCCCTGTAAAATTGTCGCCTGGACTTCCACCCTGGTCGCACCGACTCCTTCCTGCAGGCTTTCCAGATCGGTCAGAAGCTCAATGTAATTCAGGCCGCCGCGCACCTGTGCCGAGAACGTATGTTCGGTTGTGATGGCGGAGTTCAAAGTGACGGATTGTTCGGATCTCGCATGGGTAAACACTGCGTCTGCCGGATAGATGTTCCCCTGCACAGGGACGCGGATGGTGTTTGCAAAATCGCCGGAACGCACCTGGTAAAAGCAAGTCAGAATACAGGTAGCTTGGCGCAGCTCGTCGTCGAGATAGAACTCCAGGGTTGGATCCCGTGTAGAAATAAATGAGCCTGTATAATGGATACGAAAAAAGATTCTGTCACCTTCGATGTAGCGTTCGTTGTCCGAAAGCTCGACGGACGTCAGATTATAATTATTATCACCCGCCAATACGTTTATCCGGGGACGTTCGTGAGGGGGAAATCTGAACTGGAACGGGCCATCATAATTAAGTGTGGCATCACTTACTTGACGGACTACATCCATAGAAAGTGTTTCTTTATCTGGAGCTATGTACGTCACCCTTACCGTCGCGCTCGCCTCAGGCGGAACCTGATCGGCCCCGATGGTGATTACCAGGGGATCAGGGCTTATTGTGAAAAAACTATTCGATGTAAGTGTAAAGGTTGCAGGTGCCCCGAGTGCGACAGTGAAGGGTTGACTGAGCGCTTTAACTATTATGTTTGTTGGGTTGTCTTTGTACATCCAGGCACCGTTGCCCTGTTCATCCGTTCTTTTGATTGAACGCAAAAGAAACTCTACCCTATCATTGTCTAAGATTTCTTTCCCACCCGCGGATATTATCGTCAGCATTGGGTCAGGGGCGTCCACTCTGCCCCCAAAATGAATAGTTTCTCTCTCAGATAGCGCATCGTCTATGATCGCGATGGTGAATGTCAGGCGTCCCGTGGTTTCTCCGGCGTTTATGGTGATGGTGGGCAGGGGGTCCGGATTCACCGTGTAGTCGCTGTCTTTGGTCGAGCCTGTCAGGACAATCGTGATGTCGAGGTCCTCTTCCAGGGTGGTCCCACCTTCCAGGCGTGCCTCCAACGCCACGGTCACTGGCGTGGTAACAACGCTTTCGGATAAAATGAAAAAATCCAGAAAGAGCAGTCGTACCGACGGCGCTTCATCGTTGTCCGTCAGGGTCAGGGAGGCACCGGTCACGGTCAAGCTGCCGGCGCTGCCGTTCACTTCGATGGTCTCGTCCCCTTCGTAGAAGGTGTCGTCTCTGGGCGAGACGACGAGGGTTGTATTTCCTGTAGCTGTGTTGGCCGGGATGGTGATGGTGGGCAGCGGGTCCTGCGCTGTGTAGTCTTTGCCCGCTCCTTCGGTTGCCGTGCCCGCCAGCGAGAGGGTGATGGTCGTGGCACTGCTCCGGGTCGCAGAGAGCGTGGCGGTCACTGCGATGTCGGCACTACCGGCGTCTTCTGTCAGGCTCGTTGGCGATAGGGAAAGGGTGATCGTCTGGGCAGCGGCATCAGGGACCGTCAGGACGCACAACAGGATCAGGATCAGGGCGCAGCACCGGCGTAGCATTGTGGTCAGGAGGAATGACATTATATCCCTCCTGACTATGTAGAATGAAAGAGCTCGAAGCGGGAAGGGGGATAAGTTATTATATTTATTGACTTTATATCCATAAAATGTATCCTTGCATAATTTTAAACAGGTGCCTGTTCCTCATGGTGTGTGGTTAACTGCCATCTCGAAACGCCACGATGATCTCGCAGGCCCTCGAAGCGGAAAGCAGCGGAAAAATGCAACTTGATTTTGTGGTCGCGGAACTTTACATTGTGAAAGAGAGTGGGTTGCGGTTTGCAAGACCGTTTCCCTCTCTGTTTGTTTCGGCAGAAGGCCACAGGCTACCAATCCGGGCGGTCTTCTGCCATCTCCGCAGATATAATGCGGCTATTTTTTTGCCAGTTTATGGAGCGAGTCTAATTTATTAAGTTATCAGATTTTATGCAAACGTTTTTTGACCACCACCTGGAGGCTGGGAAGGGTGAAGGGTGAAGGGTGAAGGGGAGATGAAATACCAGCCTTTGGGGGTTGGGTGGAGACTTCTTCCTTCTTCCTTCTAACTTCCCACTTCTTTAGCGTGCCATTCATTGAGGCGGGTGAGGAGGTCGTTGGTCAGGTCGGGTTCGTCGCCTGCGATATTGGTGGTTTCATTGGGGTCGGTGTTGAGGTTGGAGAGGTGTATTTCGTTTTGGTCGAGGAGGAGTTTGTAGCGGTCGTGTTGTATTGCGCGGGTGTTGCCTTTGGGTCCTTGTGTCCAGAAGAGGTCGCCGTGTGGTGAGGGGGCATTGTCGGTGATCATGGGGAGAATGTCCGTGCCGTCGAGGTTGTATTGTTCGGGGTCGCCACCTGCGGCGGTGAGGATGGTGGGGAAGATGTCCATGCCGATGCCGATTTCGTCGATGGTTTTTCCGCCCTGTACGCGCGCGGGCCAGCTCATGAGGGTGGGGACGCGGATGCCGCCTTCCCAGAGGGTGCCTTTGTGCCCGCGCAGGCCACCTGTGTCGCCGCCGGGATAGGGGAGGTCTGTGCCGTCGGTCCAGTTGCGCGGTTCGCGCGAGGGGCCGTGGTCGGGTTGAAAGAAGATGCAGGTGTTGTCAAAGATGTCTAAGCGCTCGAGTTCGTCGAGGATTTTGCCGATGGCGTCGTCCATGACGGTGAGCATGGCGGTCATGAGTTGTCGCGAGCGGGGCAAGTGGGCATAGCGTTCCATGTATTCTTCTGGCGCGTGCAGGGGATAGTGCGGGGTGTTGAATGGGATGTACATGAAGAAGGGACGTCCGTCGTTTTTGGCTTTTTGGATGTATTCAATGGCTTTGTCGCGCATGAGATCGACGAAGTAGGTGCCGTTGTGATACACTTCTCTGCCGTCTTCCCAGAGGTCGTGCCGCGCCTGGTTTTTTGAAGATAGCGCCCAGTAGAAGATGTGCGAGTAGTAGTCGATACAGCCGTTGGTGAAGCCAAACCAGTGGTCAAAGCCGTGGTTGTGCGGCAAGAAAGGTTCGCGGTTGCCCAGGTGCCATTTGCCCGACATATAGGTTTGATAGCCCAGGTTTTTGAGTGCTTTGGGTATGGTGGGCAAGTCCGGCGACAGGCCGTCGGCAGTTACGCCTACGTTGCCGGGAATGCCCGCGGCAATGGGATAGCGTCCGGTGAGTATGCCGCAGCGCCCGGCTGAGCAGATCGGGGCATTGGAATACCAGCGGGTGAGTTTGGCACCCCGAGAGGCGATGCGGTCAAAGTTGGGGGTTTGAAAGTCGGTCGCGCCCATGCAAGAGAGGTCGCGGTGCCCGTGGTCGTCGCTCATGAATACGATGAAGTTGGGTTTGTCGGACATGGGGTTCCTTTTAAGACGTTTGGGTATCTCGAAATCGCTTTGCGATCTGTTCGGGCGAGGCTGTGCCGGTTGTGCCGATTTGTTGTATGGTGATGGATGAGGCCAATACGCCTATTTGGGCGGCGTCGGATAGTGATGCGCTGGCACAAAGGGCGGAGACAACGGATGCGGAGACGCTGTCGCCTGCGCCCACAATGTCGATGGGGAGCGGAATTTTTATACCGGGAATATGCGTGAGGTTTTCGTTGTTGGCAACGAGAATGCCGTCGGGCCCAAGGGTGATGAAGACGGGTTTGCCGGTGCGCCGGGAAAAGATGCGGGCACATTGGTTGAGGTCGCGTTCTCCAATGGCGTGAATGGCTTCGTCGCGGTTGGCTTTGAGGATGACATTTTTGAAGTTAGTGATGCGGGTGCGGGAGTCGGCGAAGCATGTGGTGTTGGGATGCGTTTTGGCGAGTTTGGCGAGTTCGGCAACGATGCGATCTGTGAGTACACCGCAGTTGGGTTCCTGTACCTGGTCGAGGGCTATGACGCCATCTACTTTGGGGAGGAGAAGGTGCAGGGTTTTGATGAGTTGATTTTCGAGGTCGAGGGGTAGGGGCGTTCGATTTTTTATGTCCAGGCGTTCCATTTCAGCGCCTGTTTTTTTGTTTATGGGTTTGGTATAAGTCGGGGTAAAGCGGTCGGGCGTTTCGATGAGGTGGGTGATATCTACACCCGTGGCGCGCAATCCCTGTTTGAGGTCATAGCCCTGACCATCGCGGCCGATTATACCCAGGGCATAGACGTGTCCAATGCCGAGGGCGCAGAGGTTGGAGGTGATGGTGCCGGCTGCGCCGGGCTGGTTGCGAATGGCGACTATCTGGCGTGCTTCAAGGCCGGTTTCGATGGATGTTTCGGCGAGGTCGGGATCAGTGATGAGATAGCGGTCGAGGAAGTAGTCACCGATGACGAGGATGGCGAGGTTTCGGAATTTGGAGAGGGTGTGGTTCAGGGTTTTGAGGGTCATTAAATCTTACTTCATATCGCGGTGTAGTCTGAAATAGGCGTGGTGACCGTATGTGTCGAGGCTGCCTTCAAGGCGGAGGATGATGTGTTGCGTATGCATACCCGCGCGAACCCGCAGGGCAAGGTCCTGGTTGTGTTGCATGCCCTCGACCGCAAAGCCGAACAACGAACCTCTGTGCAAGCCGATGCCGAGGCGTTTGTGCCTGTCTTGTAGCCCGATAAATGGCGTCGCAATTAATTTTTCGCCCAGTAGCGGTACGCCATAAGCTACTTCGGCGGATACGCGATTAGATGAATAGACTTCCGAGTTGCGACCAGATGCGATGTCGCCCATGTCGGGCTTCGACCACAGGGCACGCGCGCTGCCAGATGCGTCGCCCCATGTTGGCGATACCCGAAGCGATAGTCCTTCGCCCGATGGATTTGGAGACAGGCGGATTGTGCCCGAACCGCCCCATTCTTCATAACTGCCTTCCTGGTGTGCTATGAGGCCGCGCACTCGACCTTCAATCATCAGGCCCAGCGAGGTCAGTGTATAACGCATCCCGACTCCAAATTCTATGCCCATGCCCGTGTCTGCATCGCCGCCATCATACCGCATGCCCACCTCGGCCAATGGTTGCAGTGATCCCCCGGCGACCCAGAGTACGTGTGATCCCTCTAATAATACGCGCACGCGGCTCGCAGTGCCCTTGTTTTCCAGTAAGTCTCTCAGATCATCCGCATTTGCACGCGATAGCACGGCATCTGACGATAGGGTCAGTGTAAATCCGTCATGATAGGTCGATCCGACCAGGTCGGTGCGGGTACCAATGGCTCCCATGACCATGTTTGCGTCTGTCTCTAATTTCTTGATGCCGTCGAGCGATAGGGGCAGGTCGCCTCCGCCATAGCCCAGCATTCCCCATACAGAGAACCGGTTTGTCAATGCGAGGCGCGCCCAGGGATAAACACCTGTCAGCGTTGTCTCTACTGACCATTCGTCGCGGGTATTGGCGATGGTGCCCAGTATCCCATCGCCCATGGTGTAGGATAGGACAAGTCCGCCCTGGAAACAGTTATCTCCATAGTCGATGCCCAGCATGACGGATGTTACGTCGCCTTCTACTGTCTGATCGTCGTCGGTGCCGCTAAATCGCGTTGTTGCGCCCCGGCCCCACACTGCCCATCGCGGTTCGCTATACGGTCCCAGTGTGCCAGATAGGGCAAATGATGTACTCGATATTATTTGCTTCAATATCTCTTTGTTTTGATCACTTTGCGCGGCCTCAATGCTAAATCTCATTGGGAAGTCGCCCGGCATCCCTGTAGGATTGTAGAATAGTCCGTTGGTATTCATCTCATGCAGGTTGTATCCGCCGATCACCACATGGTTGGTGCCCACATGCCCTCTCACGCGTTCGCGCACTGTCTCGACGACGTGATTCGATGCTGTTCGCCCAAATCGCGCCAGCCATCCGTCTAATTTTATCACGCGAGGTTCCTCTGGTGTAATAACAGCTGTCCAGGTGCTTTCCAATTCTTCGGGGTAGCCCAGGTCATCGGTGAAGTTCACCCGAACTTTTAGCTGGCGATCAACATCGGTTATTGTGACTGCGTATGTCACACCCGTGGCTCCGATGATCTCGGTTTCCGCGCTGCCTACCAGACGGATCCACTGATAGGTGTATGATACATTGGTGAGGCCATTGGCATCCTGGATGTTAGAGACATCGGCTGTCAGTGTTTCTCCCACTTGAGGCGTGCCGCTGATTGTTGGGGCGCCTGTGGCTGGGGAGTTCGGGGGTAGGTCGTTGTCCTCAACGGTTACGCTCGCCGAGGATGGGGCGCCTACTGTGTAGCCTGTTCCGGCTTGTAGTGCTGCGGTTATTGTGCTGGCTTCTTCATCTACGTTGTCGTCATCTGTTGCGGCTGTGAGAGTAGCGGTGGTCTCGTTGGCGCTGATGGTGACGGTTGACGGCGGTGTGCCGCTGAGGGTATTGCCGGTTTCGGTGATGTTCACGTTCACGGTCAGCGCAGTTGTGGGCGCAGGGGTTGCTGTGATTGTGAAGGTTGCAGCCGTGCCTTCGGTGACGGTTGTGGTACTTGCTGTGATTGTCAAGACTGGCGTTACCGCTGGTGCAGTGACGAATGCTGTCAATTCGCTTTCCAATTTTTCGGCGTTGCCCAGGTCGTCGGTGAAGTTTACCCGGACTTTTATCTGGTGACCAATGTCGGCTGTTGCGACTTCGTATGTTGTACCTGTGGCGCCTGAGATTTCGGTCTCCACACTGCCCATTACGCGGATCCACTGATAGATGTATGCCACATTGGTGAGGCCATCGGCATCCCGGATGTTAGAGACATCGGCTGTCAGTGTTTCTCCCACTTCGGGTGTGCCGATGATTGTTGGGGCGCCTGTGGCTGGATTGTTGGGGGGCGCGTCGTTGTCGTTCACAGTGACGCTTGCCGAGGATGGGTCGCCCACTGTATAGCCTGTTCCGGCTTGTAGTGCTGCGGTTATTGCGCTGGCTTCTTCATCTACATTGTCGTCATCTGTTGCGACTGTGAGAGTAGCGGTGGTCTCGTTGGCGTTGATGGTGAGGGTTGGGGGCGGTGTGCGGCTGATGACGTTGCCGGTTTCACTGATGTTCACGTTCACGGTTAGTGCGGTTGTGGGTGCAGGAGTCGCTGTGATTGTGAAGGTTGCAGCCGTGCCTTCGGTGATGGGTGTGGTGCCTGCCGAGATGGTTACCTGTGGGATCGGCGCGTCGCGGGTAACTGTAATGGTGTAGGTTACTTGCGTGGTGCCGTCTTCGGCTGTTACTATTACTGTGATGGTGTTCGTGCCTTCGACAAGTGATATGTCCAATGTGGTCGCGGTCTGCCCGTTGATGGTTATGGTTGCACCCGGGTTATTGGCTGTGGCTGTAATTGTTATTGTCGAGATCCCGTTTTCCACTGAGACAGTGTAGTCCAATGTTGCCGGATCGAATGCCGGGTTCAGTGTGCCGGGGTTGATTGTCAGATCGCTCAGTGTTGCGTCGGTCGATGGGGCGTCGCGGTTGACTGTGATGGTGTAGGTCAATGGGGTGGTGTTGTCCTGGGCGGTTACTGTTACTGCGATGTCCATCGTGTCGCCGGTAAATGGCACGTTCAATGTGGTCGCGGTCTGGCCGTTGATGGTTATGGTTGCGTCTGTGTGACTGGGTATTGCTGTGACTGTTACCGTAGAGGTCGCGTTCGGCACTGTGGCGGTGTAGGTGTATGTGTCGGGATCGAATGCTGGATTCAGTGTGCCGGGGTTGATGATCAGGCTGCTCAGGGTTGCGTCTGTCGATAACACCACTTCGTCGTCCAGTACGATTACGCTGGCTGAAGAGGGGTCGCCTACTGTATAGCCTGTTCCGGCTTGTAATCGCGCTTTTACCATGCTGGCGTGTTCATCTACATCGTCGTCATCTGTTGCGACTGCCAGTGTGGCGGTGGTGTAGCCGGCGCTGATGGTGACGGTCGAGGGGGGTGTGCCGCTGAGCATTTTGGCGGTTTCAGTGACGCTTATGTTCACGGTCAGATCGGTTACCGATGGCTGGTTTGCTGTGATTGTGAATGTCGCATTCGTGCCTTCGGTGACGGTTGTGGGATTCGCTTTGATGGTCACCTGTGGGAGCCCTGCTGGCGCACGGTTGACTGTGATGGTGTAGGTCAATTGGGTGACGCCATCCACGGCTGTTACCGTTACTGTGACGTCCATCGTGTCACCGGTAAATGGTATGTTCAATGTGGTCGCAGTCTGCCCGTTGATCGATACAGTTGCGTCCGGGTTATTGGGTGTTGCTGTGACTGTTACGGTTGAGGTCGCGTTCGGCACTAATGCGGTGTAGGACAATGTCGCTGGGGCGAATGTCGGGGTCATAACGCCGGGGTTGATTGTCAGGTTGCTCAGGGTTGCGTCTATCGCTGGCGGCAAGTCGTTATCCATCACGAGTACTCTGGCCGAGGCTGGAGAGCCTACTGTATAGCCTGCTCCGGCTCGTACTTGCGCGGTTATTACACTGGCGTGTTCGTCCTTTTTATCGTCGTCTGTTGCTACTGTCAAGGTGGTCTGGCCGGCGCTGACGGTGATGGTCGAGGGCGGTGTGCCGCTGAGGGTTTTGGCGGTCTCGGTGATGCTTATGTTCACGGTGAGTGTGATTGTGGGTGCGGGGTTCGCTGTGATTGTGTATGTCGCGTCCGTGCCTTCGGTGACACTTGGGGGGTCCGCTGTGATTGTTATTACTGGCGTCACGCCCGGTATGACCACCATCGCTGTCAGCGCGCTTTCGAGTTCTTCGGGATAGCCCAAATCGTCGTTGAAGTTCACCCGAACTTTTAATTGGTAACCACTATCGTCTGTTACTACTTCGTATGTCGGAGCCGTGGCTCCGGGGATTTCGGTCTCCATACTGCCGATTACGCGGATCCACTGATAGGCATAAGTGACATTGGTGAGGCCATTGGCATCCCGGATGTTGGAGATATCCGCTGTTAGTGTTTCACGCAATTTGGGTGTGCCGATGATTATCGGGGCACCTGTGGCTGGCGAGTTCGGGGGTGTGTCGTTGTCATTGACGGTGACGCTCGCCGAGGATGGTGTGCCCACTGTGTAGCCCACACCTGCCGTTATTTGTGCCACTACGGTACCAGCGGATTCGCGCACATTGTCGTCGTCCGTCGCTACTCTTAGCGTGGCGGTGGTCTGGTTGGCGTTGAAGGTGACGGTTGATGGCGGCGTGCTGCTGAGGATATCGCCGGTCTGGGTGACGTTCACGTTCACAGTCAGGGCGGTTGCCAGTCTGGGGTTCGCTGTGATTGTGTATGTCGCATCCGTGCCTTCTGTGACGCTCGCGCGATTCGCTGTGATTGCCATCTGTGGAATATCGTTGTCGTTGACGGTGACACTTGCCGAGGATGGGTCGCCTACTGTGTAGCCTGTTCCGGCTTGTAATTCTGCTGTTACCTCGCCATCTGGCTCATCTACATTGTCGTCATCTGTTGCTACTGTGAGTGTGACCTGGCCAGAGGTACCGATGGTGACTGATGATGCCGGTGTGCCGCTGAGGACATCTTCCGTCTGGGTGATGTTCACGTTCACAGTTAGTGGGGTTGCTGGTACAGGGTTCGCTGTGATTGTGTATGTCGCATCCGTGCCTTCTGTGATGGTTGTAGGATTCGCTGTGATTGTCACCTGTGGAATATCGTTGTCGTTGACGGTGACACTTGCCGATGAGGGTGTGCCTACTGTGTAGCCTGTTCCGGCCTGTACTTGCGCGGTTACCACGCTGGCTTCTTCAGCTACATTATCGTCATCTGTTGCTACTGTGAGTGTGACCTGGCCAGAGGTACCGATGGTGACTGATGATGCCGGTGTGCCGCTGAGGACATCTTCCGTCTGGGTGATGTTCACGTTCACAGTTAGTGGGGTTGCTGGTACAGGGTTCGCTGTGATTGTGTATGTCGCATCCGTGCCTTCTGTGATGGTTGTAGGATTCGCTGTGATTGTCACCTGTGGAATATCGTTGTCATTGACGGTGACACTCGCCGAGGATGGGTCGCTTACTGTGTAGCCTGTTCCGGCTTGTAATTCTGCTGTTACCTCGCCATCTGGCTCATCTACATTGTCGTCATCTGTTGCTACTGTGAGTGTGACCTGGCCAGAGGTACCGATGGTGACTGATGATGCCGGTGTGCCGCTGAGGATATCTTCCGTCTGGGTGATGTTCACGTTCACAGTTAGTGGGGTTGCTGGTACAGGGTTCGCTGTGATTGTGTATGTCGCATCCGTGCCTTCTGTGATGGTTGTAGGATTCGCTGTGATTGTCACCTGTGGAATATCGTTGTCGTTGACGGTGACACTTGCCGATGAGGGTGTGCCTACTGTGTAGCCTGTTCCGGCCTGTACTTGCGCGGTTACCACGCTGGCTTCTTCAGCTACATTATCGTCATCTGTTGCTACTGTGAGTGTGACCTGGCCAGAGGTACCGATGGTGACTGATGATGCCGGTGTGCCGCTGAGGACATCTTCCGTCTGGGTGATGTTCACGTTCACAGTTAGTGGGGTTGCTGGTACAGGGTTCGCTGTGATTGTGTATGTCGCATCCGTGCCTTCTGTGATGGTTGTAGGATTCGCTGTGATTGTCACCTGTGGAATATCGTTGTCGTTGACGGTGACACTCGCCGATGAGGGTGTGCTTACTGTGTAGCCTGTTCCGGCCTGTACTTGCGCGGTTACCACGCTGGCTTCTTCAGCTACATTATCGTCATCTGTTGCTACTGTGAGGGTGGCGGTGGTCTGGTTGGCGGGGAAGGTGACTGATGATGGCGGTGTGCCGCTGAGGACCTTGCCTGTTTGGGTGACATTTACCCGTACCCTCAGTGCGGCTGTGGGTGCGGGGTTCGCTGTGATTGTGTATGTCGCATCCGTGCCTTCTGTGATGGTTGTAGGATTCGCTGTGATTGTCACCTGTGGAACCTCTGGAGCAGCGCGGGTGACTGTAATGGTGTAGGTCAATTGTGTGCTGTTGTCTTGGGCTGTAACTACTACTGTGATGTTGTTCTCGCCTTCGACAAGTGATACGTCCAATGTGGTTGTGTTCTGACCGTTGATGGTTACGCTTGCGCTCGAGTTGTTCGCTATTGCGGTGACTTTTACTTTCGAGACCGCGTTGGCCACTGAGGCGGTGTAGTCCAATGTCGCCGGGTCGAATGCTGGTTTCAGTTTGCCGGGGTTGATTGTCAGACTTTTCAGTGTTGCGTCTGTGGATAGCAGGGCTCGGCGGGAGCTTTCGTTGTCGTTAACGAGCACTCTTGCTATGTTCGGTTTGTCCAATTTGTAACCTGTTCCGTCTTGCAATTGCGCTTTCACTATGCTATTGGGTTCATCTATTTGATCATCTTCGGTATTAACTGTCAGTGTGGCGGTGGTCTCGTTGGCGTTGATGGTGACGGTTGAGGGCGGTGTGCCGCTGAGGACATCTTCCATATCGGTCACCTTCACGTTCACGGTCAGTTCTGTTGTGGGTGCAGGTGTCGCTGTGACTGTGAATGTCGCATCCTCGCCTTCGGTGATGATCGCAGTATTTGCTGTGATTGTTACTTCTGGCAGATCTGGATCCTTTACCCCTGGGGCGTCGTCGTCGTTCACGGTGACGGTTGCCGAAGATGGATCGCCTACTGTGTAGCCTGTTCCGGTTTGTACTTGAGCGGTTATTACGCTGTCGTCTTCTCTTACATTATCGTCGTCCGTTGCTACGGTTAGTGTGGCCTGGCCAGAGGTGCCGATGGTGACGGCTGCCTCCGGTGTGCCGCTGATGACATCTTCCGTCTCGCTGACGTTTACGCTCACGGTTATTGCTGTTGTGGGCGCAGGGGATGCTGTGATTGTGAATGTCGCATCCTCGCCTTCGGTGACAGGTGAGGTACCTGCTGAGATTGATACCTGTGGGACCCCAGGCTGTGGCGTAGGTGGCTGTGGCGTAGGTGGCTGTGGCGTAGGTGGCTGTGGCGTAGGTGGCTGTGGCGTAGGTGGTGGCTGTGGCGTAGGTGGTGGCTGTGGTGGCTGTTGCGTTATTGGCGGTGTCGGTGGTCCAGGCGTCTCGTCGTCATCTACTGTCACTCTCACTGAGGCCGCCGTTACGTTGCCGTAGTCGCCGCCGCTGACTGTGTGTTGTACGGTGGCTGAGTCGTTCGTCGAGTCGGTGTCCTGGTCCGCCGATACCGTCACTGTCTGCGCCGTGTTCCAGGTATTGGTCGTGAACGTTAGACTTGGTTTATCTACCGATACGTCCGTATTGCCGGTCACTGACACTCCGACTGTTACTGTGCTCGTCGGTTCCGACTGGAGTTGTACCGTGTAGGTATTGCTGCTTCCCTCGTTCACCGTCAGGGAGGTGCGTGATACCCTCACGCCGCGCGTATCGTTGTCCTGTATCGTTCCGGTCGCCGAGATGGAGGTGCCTCCACCCGCCAGCATCGCGTTGCTGCTCGCATTGCTCAGTGTTACAGTGAAGGTTTCGTTGTCTTCATCTATATCGTCGTTCACTATTGTCACACTGATCGTCCGCGACGCCGTGCTACTCGCAGGGAATGTCAGCATGCCGTTATCCGGGGTATAGTCTCCAGGTGCTATCGCCGTGCCGTTTGATGTCGCGTAATCTACTGTCACGGGCTGGGTACTCGCCACGCTCAGACGCACCGTGAACGACATTGTCCCGGCGCTCTCAGACGCACTTTTATTGTCAATGCTCAGCGTCGATATGTCGTTTTCGACGATTGTTACTGTCACCGAGGCTGCTGACTCTCCGGCGTAGTCCCCACCGCTTACCGTGTGCCTGATCGTCTCCGGTGGATCTGAATTCGAGTCGGTATCATCAGCCGCATCCACCCTCACCGTCTGCGCGTTACGCCAGTTGCCTGTCGTGAATGTTAGACTCGTCTTATTTGCCGACACATCTGTGCCTGTTGGCACGATCACCGACACGGTCACGTTCTCCGTAGGCTCCGAATCCAGTTTCACCCTGTAGGTGTTGCTGCCATTTTCCGGCACGTTCAGTGCCGTCGGCTCCACGCTGACTCCGCGCGTGTCATCATCGGTGATCGTTCCGGTCGCAGAGGCAGTCCCCAGCGTCGCGTTGCTCACATTGCTCAGCGTCAGGGTGAAGTTTTCATTGTTCTCATCTATATTGTCATCCCGGATCGTCACGCGGATGGTCTGTGAGCGGGCTCCGCTCGGGGAGAATGTCAGCCTGCCGCTCCTTCGCGTATAGTCGCCAGGTTGTGTCGCCGTGCCGTCCGATGTCTCATAGTCCACCGTTACTGTCTGTGCATTCGGTCCATTTAGTGTCACGGTGAATTCCATGCTGCCCGCGCTCTCTGCAACGGTCTGGTCCGCACCGATTGATAGCTGTGGCATGTCGTTGTCTTCAACGGTGACGGTTGCCGAGGATGGAGAGCCTGTTGTATAGTCTGTTCCGCTCTGTAGTTGTGCTCTTATCGTGCCATTCAGCTCATCTGTATTATCGTCATCCGTTGCGACTGTGAGTGTGGCGGTGGCCTGATTGGCGCTGAAGCTGACGGTTGAGGGCGATGTGCCGCTGATGAAATCGCGGTTCTCGGTGACGCTTACGGTCACGGTTATTGAGGTTGCCGGTACGGGGTCCGCTGTGATTGTGAATTCTGCATCATCGCCTTCGGTGATGGGGGTCGTTACCGCTTCGATTTTTACTCGTGGATTGTCGTTGTCCTCAACGATGATGGTTACCGAGGATTGGGTGCCTACTGTATAGCCTGTTCTGCTCAACAGTTCCACGCGTATCTCGCCATTCGGTTCATCTACCTGATCATCTTCAGTATTGACTGTTATTGTGGCAGTGGCCTGGTTGGGGTTGAAGGTGACTGTGTGCGTGCCCACGCCCGGTGAGCCGGTGATGAAATCGCCGATCTGGCTGATGCGCACTTCTGCATTTAGTGAGGTCGTCGGGGCAGGGGTCATTTTGATTTTGAATGTCTTGGACTGACCTTCGGTGATGGTTGGGGGATTCGCTTCAATTGTCCCGACTGGCATTACCTGTGTACCTGCGCCACCCACGGTAGGTGTCAACGCGCTGTCCGATATCTGGGGATTGCACAAATCGTCGGTGAAAGCCACTCGAACTTTTAGCTTGTAACCATTGTCGGCTCCGTTTTCTCCCCCTTCCACTGTGTAAGTCGAACTCGTGGCTCCGGAGATCTGGGTCTCTGCACTGCCTATCACCCGGTACCACTGATAGGTATATGACACACCGTTGAGGCCATCGGGATCCTGGATGTTAGAGGTCTCCGCTGTTAGTACTGTATCATCTTCAAGATCGCCCGAGTAGCTGATTGTCGGGGATCCTGTTGGTGCCCGGTTCGAGGGGTAATAAACATCTATGGTTATCGCGGATGGGTCGCCTACTTTATATTCCACATCTCCAGTATTCTCTAGAAGGTTTTCTCCATAGTAGTAGGCATTGTAGAGATAGGCTTCAATTTTGCGCCCCTGCGTTTTTTGACAGTTCTTTTCTGGCCACACGGTGATAGAAAGCGACCTCTCCGTCATCGGATGCCTGTTGTGAGAAGCCGGATGAAGAATTTCTACTATCGGTTCCCATTCATCAATTTCACGATCGTTGAAGAGTCCCCCATGTCCGGACATCCGGATATCCACCCGATGCCGCCTGTTGTAAGGTTCGGAGCGCTTTATTGTGACCGTCACCTCGTCGCCTACCGCGGCTTGCGTCCGGTCTGCGTGAAGCGTCAAGGTCGGAACAGCGGTCGCATCCTGGTCGATCACTTGCACGGATGTACTTCCATGTTCACCGATCGTGTAGCCAGTCCCTTCTTTTATTCTTACTCTCACCGAGCCCCAGTTTTTATCGTCCGGATTTTCCGTGAAATCTACGGTTGGCACTGTCATTGTGGCCTGGCCAGAGGTACCGACGGTGATTGTTGTAGGCGGCGTGTAGTTGTTGGGGAGGACCGGTCCCCCGCTGGACACCTTTATGTTCACCGTCAGGTTGCTGGTTGGGGCCGGGATCGCCGATATGATAAATGTGGCTCTCTTGCTTTCCATGACGCTGGTAGGGCTTGACTCAATCGTTATCACTGGCTCCATCTGTGCTTTTGCCGCGATTGGCAGTGCCAGCATGAGAATGAAGGCTGTCAGGCGGATGCGGATGAGGTGCGAGAAGATTTGTTCAATTTGTGAGAACATTTTCTTTTTGTCCGTGAGGTTTTCGTGAGGAGAATGTGTTTTACGATTCTTCATCGCGGTCCAGATCAATGGCTACGGAGTTGATGCAATAGCGCAGGCCCGTGGGTGCGGGTCCGTCGTCGAAGATGTGGCCCAGGTGGGCGTCGCAGCGGGCGCAGGTGACTTCGATGCGGCGCATGCCAAAGCTCAGGTCTTCGTGCTGGTTGATGCGTTCGGGGTCAATGGCGTCAAAAAAGCTGGGCCATCCGCAGTGTGAGTCGAATTTCTGGTTTGAGCGGAAGAGTTCGGCGTTGCAGCATACACAGCGATATACGCCTTCTTCACGGCAGTCCCAGTACATGCCGGTGAAGGCGCGTTCCGTACCTTTTTGACGGCAGACGTAGTATTGCTCGGGCGTGAGTTGCTCGCGCCATTCTTCGTTTGTTCTGGTGATTTTTTTGTCGTTCATTGGGGGTAGATCCTTTTTTATCTACATGTTAGCCTTTTATCTGTGTGTATCTGCGTTCATCTGCGGATGCTTTACTCTGCTCTAATCCTTTTCAGAATGCGTTCAATAGCACCATCGGCAAGTGCCCGCATTTCTTCGTCGGTGCGATCCTGGATGGGATGGCCTACAAAGACGCGGGCGGGATTAAATCCCAGGGCAGTTGATTGGGCATCGGCTGCTTCACGGAACGGCTCGGATGCGACAAAGACGGTGGGAATACCACGCGTTTCCAGGTTGGTCGTGTCGTGCACACTGCACGTTGTACAGGACCCTCAATCGGCCAGGCCTTCGACGACCACATCGCATTCGGTGGCGATTTGTTGCTGGAGTTCGATGGGTGCCGGGCGCGTGAATGTGGGTTTGATGTAGCGATTGACTTTGAGGTTGCGCTGTGCGAGATGCGTTTCGATGCGGTCGAGGAATACGTCGCCCCGGCTTTTGGATATGTCGAGAAGTCCAATGGTCAGTCCGTCGAGTGATTGCGGGCGTTTTACCCGTTCTCTCTGTGCTGGTTTTTGTTCGGATGTGGGGTCGAGCAATTTCATGGCGCGATCTCCTTTGTGATGGATTGGCTGCCGCCCCAACTGCTGATGAGGGCAGAGAATAAGCCCGCGTCTCCGCCTGCGCGGACGATGTGCAATGTGTTGTTGCGAAATTTGGGTATGGTTTCTTTGTCTTTTGCCCGCGTGCCTTCCGGGATGTCGCCCGCGCCTGGGATCAGTTCTGATGCGGGGAGTTGGAGGTACTGATTTAATGTGTCGCGGAACCGGGTTTTTGACCAGCCTGCGTCTGCATAGCGGCGGGTGTGTTCTGGCGATATGACCAGTACGGGAGGCGGGCTGTTTGCGTGTTTGGGATGGCCGTCAGCTTTGAGGCAGGCGGCGAAGGATCGGCACAGGGCGTCGGGATCTCGGGACGCCTGATCCATGATGGGGGTGACGCCGCTGGCTGCAAAGAGCGAGACTGTGGATGCGTCGGGTGAAAATCCCCTTTCGACAGCGAGGGATTCCCAGGGGGAATCGTCTTCGCGTTCGGCAAAGCAGAAGGTGTATTTGCCCGGGTTGCCGAGCATGGCGCGATCAATGCCGCCGGGGATACCGCCGCCGATGTTGCGGATGACGAGTTGAAGGGCGCGTCCGATGGTCGCGTTGGCGCGATTGCCCTGCCCGAGCGCGTTGACCCGTGCGTTCAGGCCGATTTCGCGTGTGATCGGTCCGTTGACGACGATCATGGGTCCGGCAAAAAATGTGGTGGCGAGCAGTCCGTGCATGCAAAAGGCCTCTGTGAGTGCGGTTTCAACTGCTGCGAGTACGACGGGCAAGTATTCGGGCTTGCATCCGGCGAGGACAGCGTTGATGGCGACTTTTTCAACGGTGCATTTGTTGTAATTTGGGGGGACAATACCCACCAATTCGTCGGGCGCGCGGGTCGTTCCCGATAGCATGCGCATTATGCGTTCTTCGGTGGGGGGGACGACGGGCAGGCCGTCGCTCCAGCCGCGTGCAAAACAGGTTTCTATTTCGTCTTCGAGAGAGCCGACTTCAATGCGCCGGGCGGCGCGTTTTTTATCTTCTATTAAGCCATTGGGTTGTGTGCTCATTTATTTTTTCCTTTTGAGCATTATATTTAACGCAATATCTGTGCCAATGTGAGGCTGTTCAGATAATTATGGATATAAATTATTGTTTTTATTCGATATAGAATGGTCGGTAAAAAATATCCAGATAGAGATTTTTACCATCAGGCGGTATAACGTCCAATTTTTACGACAAATGGATGATATACAAACCTTATAAAAAACTGAAAGGGGATATAAGGGAATATACAAGATATTGTGGGGAAATGCAGTTAACGCCCAAATGTAGCACAATCGCATTTTAAGGGAAGTTAAAATTGCGATGTTATACGACAGCCTGCGCTACCACTGCAAGTCTTTGCGCCACAATCGAGAGCGATCACAGATGACAACAGGTGATATAAGAGAGATGCGGTGCATCCAGGTGCGGTCGAGCTAGAGAATCTGGTAATAGGGAACGGCTTTATCGTGGGGTCGTCCCAGATGAGGGAGAGAATGGTCCTGCGCTTTGACCGGCACTGGGGCCGCTGTGAAGACAATTTGGAGGGAGATATAACTTATTGTTCTTCAAAGTTTTAAGTCATAAATGGTCGTCTCCTGATGAGTAAACGTTTGAATAGGGCTTCATCGAGAACGGCATATCGTCCATAAGCCGCTATATTATTTATTTACAGTATTTTCGTAAAAAAGGCAATAGATAATTTAAAAAAACAACATATCGTCCCCTATTAAAAGAGCACAATTCTCAATTTTTGGGGGATGTTTTTGGACGACTACAGAGTCTGCTACAACGACTACAGCAATAGCCCGATACAATACATTCTTGACAAGTGCGCGATATATCCTTACCCACAATATCATTGGATACTTAAACCCCTCCTTACCTTCACCTTATGGCACTTGCACAATCACAACCCGAACCTGCGCGCCCGCGGCGCATTACCGTCCGATCCATTATCCTGGGTGCGGCTACTGCGGCGTTGCTCAATATTTACAGCGATTACACGGGCATGATTTTGGGGTCTGCGTCGCTGGTCAAGTCGCAATTGTCTATGGCCATGCTCTTGCCCTTTGTCGCATGGCTCGTGATCAATCTCATTTTAAAGCTCGCGTGGCCACGCATGGCTTTGCGCAGCACAGAACTTCTCGTTATCTACAGTATGTCGTGGATTGTGGGTACGGTTTCGGCAAGTGGGTGGACGACCTATTGGGGCGGCATTGTCAGTACGCCGTTTTATTACGCCTCGCCCGAAAACCGATGGGAAGAGGTCCTTTTTGACATTTTGCCGTGGTGGTGTTTGCCCCAGGCAACGCCCGAAATTATTCGCACGTATTACGAGGGGCTTCCCGATGGTGCGAGCATTCCCTGGCGCGGTTGGCTGGCTTCGTTGCACTGGTGGTTTGCCGTATCTATTGCCCTTGTTGTTGCCGGGTTATGTCTCTCGGTCATTTTTCAAAAGCAATGGGAGGAGAACGAGCGTCTCACTTTTCCTCTCGCGGCTTTTCCGATTGCATTGACCGAGGGCTTTGACGACCCTGGCCGCGTTATACCCGGCATTTTTCGGAATAAATTCTTTTGGGTGGGTTTTTTTATTGTTTTCGGTGTTTTTGCCTGGAATATTCTCGGTTATTTTGCCATCAGCTTGCCTCGAATTGGCATTTACGACGGTTATTTGACCAAAGAGGTGCCTATTGCGCGCAATTTTCCATCGTTCTATTTGCGTATTTTGCCTCCTGTTTTGGGCCTTACTTATATGTGTAATCTGGACATCCTCTTCAGTTTCTGGGCTTTTCGTCTTATCGCCATTGTCAAAGAAGGGGTGATGGCTCGCACGGGTTTTAATGTGGGGCTTTCCGGGCAACAGGCTGAGGCGGCTGAGATTCTGATTTTAGAATCTCATGGTGCTTTCATCTTTTTGGCAGTGTGGGCGGTGTGGGTCGCGCGAGGTCATTTGCGGCATGTTCTTCGCGCAGCCGTGACGGGGCAGGCAGATGACGGTCTGGTATCGTATCGCCTATCGTTGCTCGGTTTTATTGCGGCGACTATTTTTGTTTTTGGCTGGTTCATAGCAGTGGGTCTGTCGCCTTTTCTCGCTCTCTTCCACCTCTTACTGCTTTATGCAGCGTATTTTACTGTGGCAAAATACACTGCGGCGAGTGGTTTTTCTTATCTTTTTCCGGTTGGGGGCAAGGGGGGGCAAATTGTCGAAATTTTTACGGGGACTGCAACGCTCACGCAACAAAATACCGTTGCATTGGGCGTGATTAATTCGAGTGCATTTTTTGGCAATTCGCGCATTCCCGCATGGCCTGCGCTGCCTCACCATCTCAAGCTTCTGGGGAATGATGTCCGCCGCCGCTGGGTTTTCTGGATTGTTCTGTTGGCTTTTGCCTCGGGTTTCTTCGGGTCTTGTCTTTTTATTGTTCATTTGGGGTATAACTACGCGGGTCAAAACCTGGGGCTGTCGGGTTTTAGTGGGTCCAATATTCGCACGTATGACCGCATGGTTTCCGCTATTGTTGGCGCAGATAAAACGGTTTTTGATCCGGGTAAAGTAGCGGTCTGGGTTTTTGGGCTTGGGCAAGCGGGTCTGCTTATGCTTCTTCGCAATCGCGTCCCGTGGTGGCCCTTGCATCCCCTGGGTCTGGCTTTTCAAAAGATGTCGGGTTCTCGGGTCTATGCTTTCAGTATTTTTTTGACATGGGCGTCCAAACTCATTATTCTGCGCATTGGTGGCATTTCGCTCTATCGGCGCTGTATCCCTTTGTTCTTTGGTCTTGTGATCGGTTATGTCGTTGGCGTGGGTGTGTCTTCTGTTGTGGATTTTGCGTTTTTTCCCGAAGATGGACATTCTGTTCATGGGTGGTAATGACAATTAAAAATTAGGAATTAGGAATTAGGACTTGTCCTTAATAGCTCTTATGTCCAGTCGCTATCCCATTCCCGCGGAGACATGCCGTGTGGAAGACGAAATTAAGCGCAGTCGATTTATTACTACCCTGGCGCATACACCGGCACGGGAAGAAGCTCGGGTGTTTATCGATCAAATCCGCGCCGAATTTCCCGATGCTTCACACAATTGCTGGGCATTTTTGATCGGGCCACCAGGTACAACGGGCAATGTGGGAATGAGCGATGATGGAGAACCGCACGGCACGGCTGGTCGTCCGATGCTGACCGTGCTGACGCATTCGGGGATCGGTGATGTGGTAGTAGTGGTGACGCGCTATTTTGGTGGGACAAAGTTGGGGAAGGGCGGTCTTGTGCGGGCTTATTCAGGCGGTGTTCAACACGCGCTTGAGAAGGTTCAATGCAAGGAGCGCGTGATGCGCGTCGCGGTTTTGGCGACGATTGGCTATGCGGCTTATGAATCTTTCAAGCGGTTGCTTCCGGATTTTGAAGTGCGTGTTGTCGCTGAAGATTTTGGGGCCGATATTACATGCGAACTGGCCGTGCCCACAGAACAAGTTGCGCCTTTCAAACAGGCGGTGGGGAATTTAACCAGGGGACAGGCACAGGTTGAAGAGGTGTGAGGGTGGATTACGCATCCCGAAACAATGTAGGCAAGCGGGTGTCGGGATCGATGCCGATGGCGTGTTTGCCATTTAAGAGCGCGGTGAGGTCCGCGCCCAAAAATTCGTGCCGCCAACCTGTGTGCAACGGATTATCCGGCGCATTTTTTTTGGAAATGAATTCTTTGATATCTGACCGCGATGCGACCATTGCGATATCGATCCCTTCTGATAGACACTGTCCGCGCAAAAAAGCCATGGCGAGGTCGAGACGCGCATCGTCAAATAGATTGGGTCGCTCAGGTGGCGATATGGGTGGGCAATTTTTTTCGTCAGTTGCCAATCCGCGTTGTACAGCGTTGAGGAGGCTATTGGCGTACTGATTTACAGTTGATCTTGGGATACCCCGCAACTGTTTCAGCGATCGGATTGATCGCGGCTTGCGCCGGGCAATTTGCACGATGGCGTCATCCCTCATGATCCAGGCTCTGGGGCGGTCTGCCTGTTGGGCCTCTTTTTCGCGCCAGGTTGCCAGTTCGCGCACGATGGCCATATCGCGTCTTGAAAGTCGTCCCGTGCCTTTTACGCGCGTATATTGTTCTTCGGGCGTGCGGTCGTCGTACAATTTGGCAACATCGTACTGACGGAGTTCTTCTGCCAACCAGTTTTCTCGGCCTCGTCGCTGTATGTCGGTCAGGAGATGTTCGCGTAGAGCGGGCAAATATCGCACGTCATTCAGGGCATAGGCGTGTTGATTATTCGATAATGGTCGTCTCAACCAGTTTGTGCGCGTTTCTGTTTTGGGCAATTGTATATTGAGACACAGGCGCAACAAATTGCCCAGCGATAGGGTTGAACTCAAACCCGCGAAGCCCGCTGCACAACGCGTATCGAATATATTACAGGGTACCGCATCAGTTATCCGCCTCAAGATCCAGAGGTCTTGCTGTGCATCGTGCAAAATTTTTACTGTGTGGCGATTTGCTATTAACGCACCCAGAGGCGATAGATCCGACAATGTGACGGTATCTATCAGGTGGCAATCATTTTCTGAAAATCCCACCTGTACAATGCCCAGGCGCGGATAATAGGTTTGCTCCCAGACAAATTCCGTATCAATGCCCACACAGGGCGCGTTTAGGGTGCGGTTGACAAGGGTTTCGAGCGCGTCGGGTGTATTGATTAGGGACATGGTTTTGCCTGTCATCGCGGCATGGTTTCAGCCGCGATCCAGAAGGTTTTTGAGCGAATTTTTTGACTGACCACTGAGAACATATCACATCACATGCCGAAGATCAAGCACAGAACTTGCACCTTTTTATTATAAAGGAGTCTGTTATGAACTATCGACAACTCGGCAAAGACGGTGCCGACATCCCGGTTATCGGCCTGGGTGCCTGGCCCATTGGCGGCGGTATGGGCAATATGGATGATAGGGATTGTATTGATACTGTGCGTACCGCTATTGACAGCGGTATTACTCTGCTCGATACTGCTCAGGCATATCGCACCAGCGAAGCTACATTGGGCAGGGCACTCAAAGATGGCTATCGCGAGCGGTGCTTTCTCGCCACGAAAGTCAGTCGTCAATATTCTCGCGGGGACATTGAAAACGCCATTGAAAATAGCCTGCGAAATCTCGATGTCGATTGCGTAGATTTGTATCAAATCCACAGTTGGAACCCGCAATATCCCATTGAAGAGAGTATGGAAACCATGGCCCGGCTGCAAGAACAGGGCAAAACGCGCTTTATCGGGGTTTCCAACTTCAATGCGACACAGATGCAACAGGCGTACAATATTGCCCCATTTCACTCCAACCAGCCGCGCTACAATATGTTTGACCGCAATATTGAAGCCGAGGATCTGGATTTTTGCAGACAAACGGGTATTGGTATTCTCGCGCACAGTCCTCTGGGGAAGGGCTTGCTTACGGGCAAATACGCGCCCGGCTACGTCTTTTCCGAAGACGACGAGCGCGCCGGTTCGCCTCGCTTTCAAGGCGATCTTTTCGCCCGTTATCTCGCAGTGGCAGATGAGTTAAAATCCGTTGCTGCCGAGAAAGATATCACGATGGTTCAACTCGCTATTGCCTGGCTTCTTCGCCGCGAGGAAGTCACATGTGTGCTCGTTGGCGCGAAAAATTCCGATCAGGTCAAAGAACACGTAGGCGCGGCAGATGTCGAGTTTTCGGACGATGAATTGGAACGTATTGAGAAGATTTTGCAAGATGCGCCAGATGGTCGGTGATTGGCGTTTTGTTGTTTATTTTTCACAACTGATAACGCAATGAGGTTCATCATGATTATTGATCCCCATCTCCATGTGTGGAGCGATGACGAAGAAACCTATCCCTATGGTCCCAGTCGTCCCAACGAGGCGGGTTCGGTCGAGCTTTTGTTTGAGACGATGGCGGACGCAGGGGTGGATAAAGCGGTTATTGTTCAGCCGATCCACTATCTTTTTGATAATCGCTATGTCGCGGACTGTCTCAAGCAGTATCCCGATAAGCTCGCGGCGCAGGCGCTTGTGGACCCCACATCACCCGATGCGGCAGATGAGCTGGAGCGTTTGCACAAAGAAGAGGGTTTTGGTGGGATGCGCATTCATCTGTCGCGTTATGGCGACCCTAAAGGTCTGGCTGCATCTGACAAGGATCCGCTATGGGCGCGTGCGCGGGATCTGGGTCTGTGCTTCAATCTGTTTGGTGGGGCTGAGGATCACGCGCCTATCGAACCCATTATTGCCCGGTTTCCCGAGGTCAATGTTGTGGTTGATCACATTGCCAATATTCCCGCGGATGAGCCCGATCCCAAGCCTTTGCTGACCAATTTGCTCAATTGGGGGCAGTATCCCAATGTGTGCGTCAAGATTTCCAATGTGGAACAGCGATCCAATACGCCCTATCCGCACCGCGATACGCACGATATGATCAAGCGCATTTACGATGTGTACGGTCCCGAGCGTTTGATGTGGGGGACGGATTTTCCCCATGTGTTCAGGAGTTGTGGGTACAAAGGCTCTCTGGATTTAATACGCGACCACATGTTCTTTAATGATGACGATCTCGAATGGATTTTGTGTAAGACGATTCTCAAGCTGTGGTCTTTTGGCGAGCGTGAGTGAGGATCCGGTGGGATTTCTCAGAAAATAAAAGAGCCATAACATTCATTCGTTATGGCTCTTTTTCTGGTCAATCGCTATCCCAGTGCTTCGAGATATTCTTCGCCTCTGTGTTCGCGCAGCCAGCTTTTGAGGGGGACATCGGCTTCTGTGGGTTGCCACCAGCCTTTTACGTCTATCCCATCGCCGAGTAGTTGACGGCGGATGGGGTCGCATTTGCCGAGTATATTTTCGGGGATGAGGTTGTAATCCAGCCCCCGCAGCCAGCGATAACTGTAACCAAAGAATAGCACGCGGCGCGTGACATCGGATGTGTTAATCCCCCGTCGGTGCCACATTCTGCGGTCAAAGAGGACGGCTGTTCCCGCCTTGACACATACGGGCATCACATCGCTCCCTTCGGGTTTTGTGTCCAGTTTATGGCTGCGCGGCACAATTTGCATTGCGCCGTGTTCTGGCGTGTCAACATCGCTTAGCCAGTAACTGATTTTCAGGGATAGACGCGGGTGCGGGCGTTCCATCTCGGGCACGGGTCGCCCGCCGTCTTGATGCCAGCCGCCCTGGTGTATCTCGCGTTTCTTTTGCTCGGGGGGATATACGATCAGATGGGAAATATAGAGCTGGATATTCCATCCCAAAATATCCCATAATAACGGAAATGTTTTGGGATTATCGAGCAATTCCAGAAAGGCATCGTCTTCCACAACGGTTCGGAATTTGCTCAACATCGCATCTGATTTCAGTCCCTTTGCCTCGCGCTCCTTTGCTTCTACCCGATTGACGGCGTCATTCAATCGCGCGAGGAGGTCGGGAGGTAGGGCGTCTTCGACGATCAAATAGCCCTCGTCGTTAAATTGCCTGAGTTGCACGTCTGTCGCGCAGTGTTGCAACCAGTTTTTTGCGTCCATGATGTTTTCCTTTATTAAAGGATGTGTTCTAAATATGAGTCCTTAAAGTAGATTAGGGAATTTAATAGATACATAAAGAGACAAGCACTATCAAGTACTTGTCTCTTTCTTTTGACTGTAGATTATAGCTATAGCTTGAGAAAGGCTGCAAGTGCTGAAAGACCTAAAATAGTTGTTACTATTGTCCATCTTACAAGACTACCAATCTTGTCAAATCTTTTATCCATATCTTCAAATTTCTTATCTATAGCTCCAAATTTTTCATCTACTGAATCGAATCTAAATTTGATAAACTCTTTAAAGTCTGAGAAGCTTGTTCTGAGTTCGACAAGTTGCTTATCAAGATTGTTGATAAACCTCTCATTCTGAACTATACGTATATCTACTTGTTCTATTCGTTTGTCTGTTTGATCTATACGTTTATCGAGTCTCTTTAGAAACTCTTTATTATCAGCGTCTCTACTATCCAATCTTTTGATTATCTCAGTTTGAGTATCAATATGGATAGCTGCCTTCTTGGCAAACAATTCAAAGACTGAGAAATCTATATTCTCCTGATCGGTAGCCATTACTTTTATCTCCTCTATAAACTATTACGAACTATGCTAAGAATAGAATATAGAGGAGAGTATAGAAAGTCAAGTATTTGATTAAATTATGGATGGTCTTTGTGAGTTCGCCTCTGTGTTCGCGCAGTGTTGCAACCAGTTTTTTGCGTCCATGGATGGTGGGCGAAAGATTTTTCGCCCCTACGATGCAACCACAAGGGTTGCCCCTGCGATGGATGGTGGGCGAAAGATTTTTCGCCCCTACGATTGTTCACACTTCACAGTCCCTCTTTTTCATCTGCGTTCATCTGCGAAAACGCTCAAATTATTCGCGTTTTTTTCTGCGGATCACCCTCGCCTGCTGATCATGATGGTGGCGCAATTGATGTTTTGTGCGAGAATTGGTGCGAGTTGTCCAAATTGTCTGCGGTTTTTGTCAATGCGCTCCAATCCCAAAACTGTCAGGTCGTAGTTATTCGCCATATCCGTAATTGCTTCGAGGGGTTTGTTGTGGCGCACCACCAGGGCATCGGCTCTGGTGGGAACTTCTTCGTTTGCAAATTGCGTCAGTCTGCGCTGTGCGCGGTCACACTGAAAATCACTCATGTGTTCGGGCAATACCTGCAAAAATGTGACTTCGCGGTTGCCCGTGCGGCACAGACTGCCCAGCAAGCGGGCGCGAAATTTGTCGTGGGCACCGAGACTTCGCGTGGGTACCAGTACGCGATGTATGTTCTTTAAGTGCCAGCCCGGTGGCGCGTGTAATACCACCACGTCGCACGCCACAGAACTGATGAGTTCTTCCAGATGGGCACTGTTGACGTCGCTCAAACCCAATAATAAACTTTCGCAGCGGTGTACGCGAGAAACCCGCACAATCTCGGGCCATGGTTGCGGCGCGATGGTCATCAGTGCTTCGGGTGCCATTCCAGAAGCAAAAGAGGCTGTTACGGCTTCTCTGAGTACTGTCTGTGTGTCGCGCAAGGTATGAGGTGGTTCTTCCTCGTGCCATCCCTCTTCTGGGGTAGCTACTACGGATAATAACAATACGCGCCCTACGCCCGGCGGTGCGAGCGCGTGGGCAACTGCGACCATGGCAGAGGCATTTTGAGGATTGGCCACGGGGACGAGGACCAGTGGACTGCGACCGCGCATTTGAAGCAGTTGCGGGTCGAGGGCTTCGGCAGAGGCATCTACAACGCGCGCGCGTCGCGCCAATAATGCCCAATACAATAATCCACCCAGTCCCAGCCACACCGCTGAGATCAAGCCAGCGGTTGGTACGGACAGGGCTTGAAAAAGTGCCAATCCAGCGCAGCACAGACCACCTGTGACGGGTATGAGGGGGAAAAATGGCGTGTGGAATGGTGCGGGTGTTCGCCGTCGCGTTCGGGCCAGGATGCTGGTCCAGTGTGTCATGGCAAAAGAGATGAGAAAAATCAAACTCGCCGCAGCGCCAGCAGCCGCCACATCGGGCACGACCATCAGCAGCGTTGCCATTGTCAGGGCACTGACACATATTGCGGTTATGGGCGTGTTATAGCGAATGTGTACTTCGCCGATGGGTGCGGGAAGGGTGCGGTCTTGTGCCATGGTGAGGGCTACGCGGGAAGCGGCGAGCAAATTGGCCTGTAGTGCCGATAGCATAGACAAAATGGCGGCGATCAGCACCAGCCAGAAACCCGTTTCACCCAGAAAATGTCGCGCTGCCAGAGCCACCACGACTTCGGGATGTTTGGCGCTGAGGGCACCTATCGTCTGTCCAGGTGGCACACCTACAGTCGCTATCACAAAGAGCAGAGGCAGATAGACGCCCAGAGCCGCTGCGAGAGACAAGAGCATGGCGCGTGGCAATGTGCGTTCGGGAGTGCGTACTTCGCCGGCAACGGCGGCGATGAGATCAAAACCCTGGAGTGCGATAAAGGTGTATCCCATGGCTTGAAAAAATCCGGCTGTACCATGGGTGAGAAATGGCGTTAAGCTGGTGTGTATAGCCGTCAGACTTTTGCCCGTGAGTGCCCATAGACCGCCGCCGATAAGCACGGCAAAAACGATCATTTTTGCAAAATTGATCCAGTTGTCCCCACTTCCACTCGTGCGAATGAGGGCGAAGGTATAATAGGCTGTTGCGCAGATGGCCAGCGTTGCAACCATCGCATGACCAACGAGCCATTCTGGTGCAATGCCAAAGAGAAGACGCCCACATTCTTGCAGTGCTATCGCAGCATAGGAGGCAAATCCCAGGGCGTAGAGTACGCCGGCGACGATGGATGCAAACCAGCCCACCCATCCAAAAGCGAAAGCCGCGCGTACGGACAATACGTTTTTGGCAAATGTATAGGTGCCGCCGGATTCGGGGAATGCGGTTGACATCTCGGCAAAGCTCAATGCGGTCAGTACGGCTATCACACCATTGGCTGCGAAGACGGCCAGTGTCGCCGGTCCGGTGGTCGCATAAGCTACGCCCGCAAGTGCCAGTATGCCGCCTCCGACAATGGCGCCAATGCCTACGCCTGTCGCACCTGCCAGACCAATGGAACGTTCTATGGTTCCTTGTTTGTTCATTGTTTTATTGCTTTGGGAAAGGCTCCAGGCTGGTGGTGTTCGCCGTTTTTGATTTTGACGAATTCGGGAGGAAATGCGGTGCAGAGTTGGCCGTTTTTCATGCCCCAGCGGTGTAGCGGACGCATGCGCCCGGCGTTGATTTTGGGATTTGTCCACACGCCCGCTATGGCTATGCGGCTGTTTGGACTGGGGTTTGGTGGACTGTAATGCCACAGGCTGCTGTGCCAGCAGACCACATCACCCGGATTGGCTTCAATATGTTCTATGCCGCATTGTTCTATGCGCGTTTTTACGAGGTCGCGGGGCAGTTCACCGTGAATACTGTCTTCATACAGGACATGTTGTACAATCTCACCTTTGTGACTGCCCGGAACAAATTGCATACACCCGTTTTCGCGCGTTGCCGGGTCGAGTGCCATCCACGCATTAAATGGCTCAGTTTCTCCGTCGCGCCAGAGGCCGTTGTCCTGGTGCCAGGGCGTTGCGCTGCCCGTTTTGGCGGGTTTTACAAATACGCTGTTGAATTTGACGATGATGTCGTTGCCCAAAAAATATCGCGCCATGGCGAGCATCTCTTCCCCAGCGTGAAATGTATGCCAGATGAGGGGAGACTCGACGCAGAAATTGCCCAGTTTTCGAAATCTCAGGGCACGTGCGTCTGGGGTATCGCCCATGGGGTCCATGGGATCTGCATTGGGGTTGCCACTTGGCTCGGGTTTGAGCAATTCATTTTTTATGACGCCGCGCATGTCAAAAGCAGTGTCTTCTGGTACGACGTTGCGCTCGATAAAGAATCCCTTTTCTTCCCATTGGTGTTTTTGTTCAGCGGTGGGTTTCCAATGTTTCATGGTATCGATCTCCTCTGTACAGGATGCAAAGACAATACAAATAATCCGACATTTCGGAGTTTGTCAAGTTTTTAAAAGCTGTTTTAAAACTCATTTTGCCCCTTTCCCGTCTATGCTCTATTGCCCTGTCATTCTGAGCGTAGCGTAGCGGAGTCGAAGAATCTCTTACCAACTCAGGTGGAAAAGATGCTTCGGCTACGCTCAGCATGACAAAACGCCTGACATGCGTAACATCAGGTATTAATTTTAAAACAGCTTCTTAGAATTGTCGAGCAATGGATTTTGGGGTTTACAGGGGGCGGGCGATCCGTTAAATTGCTTTTAATACTAATCAGATACATTGGTTCTTGAAACTGGGTGATCGCGGCAGGGATGCCGCTCCAACAGGCGTATTGTAGGAGGGAAATCCTTTTCCCGACTCTTTAAACATGGATTAATCATGGAGGTGCGTTATGCTGATTGCTACGTCGCGAACAGTACATGCGGGTTTTGAGGAGCAGGCCGCTCCTGTGCAGATTCTGGAAGGCGATGTTGCCGCGCTTGCCAAAGGCGAGGTTTATGGCGTTGTTGCCCTGAAAAATGGCGATTTGTTTGTGTGTACCCAAACGGGCTCTCAAACTGTTGCCACGGGTATTGAGCAGGATATCGAATGTTTGATTATTATTGATGAGGAACCCCTGCGCTTGCTTATCGGTACGGGCGAGTCCCATATTTATTGTTATGACGATGGAAAAACCTATCGCGTCGAGTCTTTTGACCAGCTTTCGGTGCGCGATAAGTGGTACACGCCCTGGGGTGGTCCGCCAGATGTGCGCAGTTTTGCCAGGACAACGGATGGCTGGGTTTATGCCGATATTCATGTGGGTAGTATTATGCGCTCGGCAGATTGGGGCGAGACATGGGAACCCGTGACGCCCGATTTGCACGATGATGTGCATCAGGTGGCGACATCGCCCCGGGATGATGGTCGCGTGTATGCGAATACAGCGCGTGCGGTGTATGTGAGCGATGACCGCGGGAGGTCGTGGTCACACAGGTCTGAGGGTTTTCCCTATTATTACGGTCGCGCTATTGCCGTGCATCCCGATGATCCAGATTGTTTGCTGGCTACGGTTAGCAAGGGGCCACACGGAGAGGCTTCAGGTCAGCTTTATCGCTCGGATGATGCGGGGAGTACATGGGAACACGTTACAGAGGGTTTTCCAGGAACGGTTCCGCACAATATCGATACGTTCCACATTGCGTTTTCAAAGGACGGTTGTGCATGGGCGGCTGTTGGTAAGACGCTTTATACGAGTGAGGACCGAGGTAAATCATGGGCGTGTGCCTGGGAGGCACAAGAAAAAATACGGATGATTGCTTGACATTATCTTTTTGGAGTATTTATGGCACACCACGATTTTATTCCCACGCATTATCACACGGCTATCGGATCCCACGATCCGGTTCTGACCATTGCAAGTGGCGATACGATTTCGACGACCACGGTTTGTGCGGGTGGCAGGGATATGACGGGCGAGCAGGTGACAGAGGGCGGCAATCCCCAGACGGGTCCTTTTTATATTGAGGGTGCAAAGCCGGGGGATTCGATTTCGGTTGTGTTTGATTATTTGATGCCCAATCGCTCGCATGGCTATACGTCTGCGCGCGTTGCGCCCAATGTGCTCGATCCGGGTTATGTGCCCAAATTTGACGATGATATTGCGCGGGTTTTATGGGAGATCGATTTTGAAAATCGCACGGCACGCCCGGTGGAGGTCTCTCGTAATCGCGACCATACCACGCCCGGTTATGGCAGTCCCGCTACCCGTCCGTTAAGTGATCTAATTTTGCCGCTCAATCCGCATCCCGGGTGTTTTGGGGTTGCGCCGCCGCGGGGGCAGGCAATTTCGACTGCGACTTCATCCACGCACGGCGGGAATATGGACTACAAGCGTTTCAACGAGGGCACGACGGTTTATTTGCCGGTTTTCGTCGAGGGCGCGCTTTTTCACATTGGCGATGGGCACGCGCTTCAGGGCGATGGTGAAATTGTGGGTACGGGTATTGAAATTTCTTTTGATGTGAGTTTTACAGTTCATCTGCACAAGGGTAAAACGATCAACTGGCCGCGGGGTGAAAACGATACGCATATTTTAACGGTTGGCAATGCCCGTCCGCTCGATCAGTGCGTGGAGCACGCGACCACTGAAATGATCCGCTGGCTTGTGTCGGATTTTGGGTTGGATGAGCGCACCGTGCATGTGTTGCTCGGCGAAGCCGTTGAATACGATATGGGCAATATGTTTGATCCCGCATATACTTTTGTTTGCAAAATTCCCAAGCAAGTCCTCGAAACCCTGGGCGCGACCCGTGCGTAGTGTGCGATGAAAAAATCTCACTGGATTATTTCCCCATCTGTTGATTTGTGCTGTATTTCACTCGGATGGTTGGTATTTTTTGCCGCTCCTTATCTTCTCCCTGACCACGGTGAGACCTTCCGTCTCATTGCGGTCACGTCATTTGTTGCCCACCGGTATTTCACTTTTCCCCTCGTTTATCTCGACCGCATTGAATTTGAACGTCGGCGGCTGATCTATCTCATAACCCCGGTGCTGTGTCTGGGGTTTGTCGCGATGTGTTATTATTTTCGCGTTGAAGAGCCCGAGATGTTCGCTTTCTGGTATCTTTTTAATTATTTCCATTTTGTCCGTCAAAAGTACGGTATTTTGCGGATTTATTCCGGCAAGGGGCAATGGGGACACAAGCAGCTCGATGCATGGACTTCATATCTCTGGGGCATTGCGGGCTTTGGGTATCTGTTTGCGTTTCAGGCCAATGTCGAAGGTCGCGTTATGCATTATCTGCATACGCTTATCGGCACGCCGCTTCCCCAGGTGGGGGCGCAGGCGATATATGTCGCAGCTATCGCTGTTACAATTGCGTGGCTTATCTACGAATTTCGGGGCGCGCAGATCAACTGGCCCAAGTTGCTCTTTTTTGCTTCGGTCGCGTTCATGTATGGCATTGTCCCCATTTTGTCGTCAGATGCCCTTTTCACTGCGACCAGCTTTAGCCATGCAGCGGAATATATCGCCCTTGTTGCGCTTACGGTTCACAATAAGGCAAAACTCGATGCTTTTGCGTCGCCTGTGTTGACGCGAGCGGGAAAGCATATCGTGCCCTATACTACGGGCTTTATTGTTGTGGTCAGCGGCCTGTTATACGGCCTCAAATTTCTTTCTCTTCCGATCTTTCTCGTTTTTACTTATGGCACATCGTTTATGCATTTTATCTACGATGGCATGATCTGGAAGTTGCGTCGTCCCCGGGTTGCGCGGGAGGTTGGCGCGGCGATGAGCGATGGGCGATGAACGATGAACGATGAGCAGAAACGCCTTTTGAAAGATATCGACCGCGCGGTTGTCTGGCATCCTTTTACGCAGATGCGAGAGTATGCGGATGAGGACCCCATTATTATATCGCACGGCGATGGTGTTTATCTCGTAGATATTGACGGCAATCGCTATCTGGATGGCTTTTCGTCTATGTGGTGCAATGTGTATGGGCATCGCGTTGCGGAAATTGACGGTGCTGTTCGCGAGCAACTCGACCGCGTGGCGCACAGTACGCTGTTGGGGTTGTCCAATATTCCGGCTGTTCAACTTGCGGAGAAGCTGGTGCAGATCGCGCCGAGGGGTCTCAGCCGTGTTTTTTATTCGGATAGTGGTGCGACTGCGGTTGAAGTTGCCGTTAAGATGGCGTTTCAATACTGGCAGCAGCGGGTGCATCCGCGTCGAGAGAAGGATAGCTTTCTTCATCTGACAGAGAGCTATCACGGGGATACGATGGGCGCGGTCAGCGTGGGGGGGATCGCGCATTTTCACAGTGTGTATCGCCCTTTGCTTTTTTCTTCTATTGCCGCGCCTGTTCCGCATCCCTACCGGTGTGAATACTGCAATGGGGCGTGTGATGAGGCGTGTTTTGATACTCTGGAGAAGATTATTGCCGAACACGCGGATCGCCTCGCGGCTTTTATCGTGGAACCGCTCGTGCAAGGGGCAGGGGGCATGCTCATGCATCCGCCGGGTTTTCTCAAATACGCGGCTGAGTTGTGCGATAGATACGATGTGCTTCTGATTGCGGATGAAGTCGCTACGGGATTTGGTCGAACGGGCAAGATGTTTGCCTGCGAATACGAAGATGTTGCGCCCGATTTGCTCTGTCTGGGTAAGGGGCTTACCGGGGGGTATCTTCCGGTTGCGGCTACGCTGGCGACGGATGAGGTTTACAATGCCTTTTTGGGCGATTATGCGGAAATGAAGACGTTTTTTCACGGGCACACATACACTGGCAATCCGCTCGGTTGTGCGGCTGCGCTTGCGACGATAGAAAAATTTGAGACGGATCGCACGCTGGAGAATTTGCAATATAAAATCGCGTATCTGGCGGAGCAGTTGCAGCGGTTCAGGGATTTGGCACATGTGGGGGATGTTCGTCAGAGGGGTTTTATTGTGGCTATTGAATTGGTGTTGGATCGGGAAAATAAAACGCCGTATCCCTTTGAGGACCGTATAGGGCATCGGGTGTGCGATGTTGCGCGAGAAAATGGGCTTCTCATTCGTCCGCTGGTCAATACGGTTGTTCTTATGCCTCCTTATGCTATTTCCAAAGGCGAGATAGATCAGATGCTGGATATTGTTTCTGATGCGATTCTGGTGGTTACAGAAGGGGATGCGAGGTGATCCACGAAGGACACGGAACGGGGTACAACTGGCCGCCTCTCAGGCCAGTTCACGACACGAAGGGGGTGAGATGACGCGGGGTATTTTTGTGACGGGTACGGATACTGAGATCGGCAAGACGGCTATTACAGCCGGGTTGGCTGCGGTGCTGAAGAGGCGGGGTATTGATGCAGGGGTTATGAAGCCGATTTCTGCGGGTGGTCGCGCGGATGCAAAATTATTGAGACGGGCTGTGCGATCTGACCAGTCGCTGGATATGATCAATCCGATTTGTTTGCGCGATCCGCTTTCGCCCAATATTGCGGCTGCGCGCGAAGAGAGAAAGCTCGATCTCGCGCCTGTTTTTGACGCATTTGATCGTCTTTCAAAAGTTCACGATTGTTTGTTTGTCGAAGGCGTGGGCGGGCTTTTGGTGCCGATTGCGGATGATTTTCTGGTGGCAGATCTCGCTGCGCGTTTCGATTTGTCTCTTCTTATTGTGGCTCGCGCAGCTCTGGGTACGATTAATCACACGTTGCTTACGATTGAGGCGGCACGGGCACGCGGGCTTCAGGTCAATAGTGTGATCTACAATACGCTGTCGCCGGGGGGACCTGATGTGTCGGCGCAGATGAGTCCAGGGGTTGTGACGCGCATTTCTGGGGTTCCGTCGTCGGGTACTGTCCCTTATGATCCAGATGTCGATGTGGATGCGGTTTGCCTGGGTGGGATGGTGGAGTTGATTGAGGCGCATGTTGATGTGGATTTGATTTTGGGGTGAGAATGGAAAGGCAAAAAGCAACCACAGAAAAAACGCGAATAATTTGAGCGTTTTACACGGATGAATACAGATAAAAGGCAAGAAAAGGATACTGTGACGACTTTATATACTACGTCATTCAAGGGCATTGGGCAGGTTACTGTGCGGGAGTTGCGGTTTTGTTTTGGGAATCGCCTTTCCAATGTGCAGACAGACCGCGTGCGAGATTACGATTTGGTGCAGTTTAACTGGCGTGGTGATCCGCTGGCGTTGCGCCAACTCGGTACGGTGGAGGATATTTTTTTTAATCTTGCGGATATGCCGTTGAGTGGAGCGCGCGAGGATCTCAATACGCTGGGTGAGATACCCGATCTGATTCCGTCGCTTAATGTACACAGGCAGTTCAATGGGTTGCCCAGAGGGCGCACAAGGTATCGCGTTATTGTTCAGGCGTCCATGCAGGGCTGGCAATCTTACCGTCGCTATCAGATGCAGGATGCGGTTGAACGGGGTGTGGGGCGCCGCTTTCCCAAATGGCGTCTCGTGCCCGACGATGCCAATGTGGAATTGTGGTTGCAGCAGACCGGCAGGCAGGTGCGTCTGGGGTTGCGTCTTACGGATCGCACGATGCGCCATCGCACGTATAAGACGGCTAACCGACCCGCTTCGTTGCGTCCGACTATTGCGCGGGCACTCGTTCAGCTTACCCGTCCGGAAGATGGCGATGTTTTTCTGGATCCGATGTGCGGCGCGGGCACGGTTATGATTGAGCGCGCGCTTGCGGGTCGCTACGCTCTGGTTCAGGGCGGGGATATTGACGAACAAGCGGTTGTAGATACGCTGGAGAATTTTGGCAGTCGCCACAAACCGCGCGATGTTTATCACTGGGATGCGCGTCAATTGCCTCTGCCCGATCAATCGGTTGACAAGGTTGCGACCAATCCGCCCTGGGGCCGTCAGGTTGGGTCTGTTTTTGAACTCCGCGCGCTCTATGAATCTGCTTTTGCGGAAATTGACCGAATTTTGCGCCCTGACGGTATTGTTGCGATTCTTTCCAGCGAGTGGAATATGATCAAAAGTGTGCTGGCGCGAACCAATCTTACGCCGATTGAACAGATTAAAGATATCGCGGTGCTGGGCCGGCGCGCCGACATATTTGTCGCGCAGAAATTTACTGCGTAACTTATTGGTTTTTCAAATAAGTTTCTGAATCCACTGGACGCCTGCTTAAAACATGCAGGCGTGACGAACGACGGTTGTCATTGCGGCAGGGTTTTAGCCGCCACGCGAAGCACAACGTCAGTAATCCAGTCAATTAGAAAAAATGTTAGCAGATTTTTTTACAAGATCACTTATCCAAAGGAGAACAAAGATGAATATATCCGAAGATATTGGGACTAAGCTGCTCTTTGAAAACGATCGCGTGCGCGTTTGGGATCTCGCGCTTGCCCCGGGCGAGAGTACGGGCATGCACCGGCACGAGAATGACTATTTGTACGTGGTTATCGGCGGTGGGAAACTCCAGGGTGTCTCATCAGATGGCGTCAAACGCGAGGCCCGCGATATGGTGGACGGGCATGTGCAATGGCGAGATGTGGATGGCGAAGATATTCACGAGGCCATCAATGTGGGTGATGAACCCTGGCGGAATATTATTGTTGAGTTGAAGGGATAGGGGCCAGGTGGGCCGATTTCAATCGATGGAGACAACGAGGTTCAAATTTTCTTTTCGTAGCATGTCTTGTAGTGCAAGCTGTACCCAGAAGCTTTCTGGCTCGCCGAGTTGTCTGGCAATTTTGGCTGCCCTGCTGGGGCTTGGGATTCTTCTTTCTTTTTCTATATCACAAAGGCTTTGAGGTGAAATGTCTAAAAAATCACCAAATTCAAAAGTCCCATATTGTGCTTTAGTAGTGCATCTCGGCAAAAGAAACTGGTCATATCAATTTGACTTGCGGTTGTCATTGCGGCATGGTTTAAGCCGCAATCCAGAAGGTTTTGATGTTCACTTCTATATGTCGCAAGACTTACGCCACGATGCAGTAGTCATATTTATTGATCTCCTCACGTATCCATCAAACCCATCAACAAAGCCGTCATCGCAGCATGGTTTTAGCCGCCACGCGAAGCACAACGTCAGTAATCCAGTCTATCAGAGAAAAATAATAGCTAATTTTTGAAAAACCAGTTAGTTTTTCTCCAAGCGAAATTTGAACAGGCCGCCCTTAACCCATAGATTTGTCGATACCAATACGATTTTGCCAGAAACTCGCTGATGTTATACAATGAGGCTACATGAGATTACAGCGTGTATATGTTGATACTTCCGTCCTCGGCGGTTGCCATGATGATGAGTTTGCCCCTTGGTCAAATGGCTTGATGAAAGATTTTCGTTTGGGCAACTTCCGGCCGGTCGTATCCGAAGTCGTTGACGCGGAGGTTCGGGATGCCCCTGAGCCTATTCGAGATATTTATTCGGAATTATTGACTCTGGAGCCTGAATTTCTCAACGCTACAGAGGAAGCCGTGCAACTTGCTGAAACCTACTTGGAACAACAGATTCTGACGGCCAAATTCTTCGATGATGCCCTGCATATCGCTTTGGCTTCGGTTGCAGAAGTTGATGTGTTGGTTAGCTGGAATTTCAAGCACATCGTACACTTTGACAAGATACGTCTGTTCACCGCTGTGAACATTGAACTTGGCTATAAACCATTACAGATATACTCTCCGCGTGAGGTGACTAATTATGGATACGAAAAAGACGTTTGATGCGGTTAAGATAGTGCGCCGGATTCGAGACACGCACTATGAGCAACTCAAGGATAGAACTGTAAAAGAGCAATTGGCATTCTACCAAAGCAAGTCTCATGCATTGCGTAACGAATTAAAAAAGAAACTGCAACATTATGAAGATGAATGATCCCATTGTTGTGGAAATATCTTGTAGAAGGTCGAACTTCTGGTTCGGATGTCGTCATTGTCGTGACCAAGCTGAGTTTAACTGGAAAATTGGTTATCATTACTATTTATGTCGAGTAAAATAACAAGGAGCCAAGCCGTGGTGTGCGATATATGTGGGAAGGCGGAGGTGCGCCAGCGTTACGTTTCACGTAGTTACGGGAAAGGCTCGTCTCTTCTTGTTATTGAAGGTGTGCCTGTGATGAGTTGTCCTCATTGTGGCGAAAGCTATTTGACAGCACAAACCCTGCATGAAGTTGAATGCATTAAGCGCGAGCGAGAAGGCATTGCGACTAAACGCACCGTAGCAGTCGCTGCATTTGCATAACTCGCGATGAGCTACATTACAATCTCCGACATGCGACGAGATATATTTTGAAATGCGAAGAACACAGGCATTGGTCCGTCGCGCCGACCCATTCTATGCCGCTCTCCTATATCGGGAGGGCGGTATTTTTATTTACGTCATGTGTGACTTTTGAATAATGGTCAAGAAAACAAGCAATCAGTGGTCAGCAGTCAGTAAAACAAGGATTTTAGAGCCGTCATTGCGGCAAGGTGTTAGCCGCCACGCGCAAGCACAACGCCAGTAATCCAGTGGTTTTGACTTTCTTATATCTGTTTATCGGTATTACTATGTGGCGGTTTTGAAGTCACACATCACGTTATTCTCGAGTATGGCACGCAGATTGACGATGAGACCTATTTTATGCGTAACCGGGATGCCGCCCGCGAGATCGAGACCCGCAAGCGAGAGATACAAGCACTAAGCCGGCTTGTGAATCGCAAGGTCGTGATACGCAACGGGCGCGTCATCACAGCTTATCCCTCAAATCCCTCAGACCAAAAACGCACACTACGCCGCGGACGGCAGAAGGGATTGGTGAAATGACTACGGAATCTCGCAAAATGTACCAGGCAATATTCTATTCTAAAGAAGAGCCAAATGATCTGGAAAATGAATGGCTGAAAACAGATGAATCAGTCGAAACGGTTTTGGACTTTGAGATGCTCTCCGAACAGTTACAGCAAGTCATAGATGACCCTCACCGGTGGAAGTGGGCGATCATCTCTCTGCATAGCGGTATCCAGGGAATGATGGTCCTCGCGATAGGAAATGACCTGGATGTTTTCCGAGAAAAGGATAAAGAGCGGTGGTTAAGCTGGCATAAAGACCGGTGTAAAAGCAATAGAATTGACGAGTTACCCCAGCCTGATTTGAAACTCGCTAACTTTCTTGACCTTTACAAGAAGATCAAAGACGATAAGCCCCGAATGAAAAGGTACGTGGATAGCCAGACGTTCGTTCCCAAAGGTACACAAGGCAGATCTATCAAATTATTACACGGTTTGAGAAACAAGTTTATTCACTTCACGCCTAAGCTCTGGGGGCTTGAACTCGGAGGACTTCCCGCTATGGCATCAGATTGCCTTGAGATAGCTGAATTTCTGGCTTGGGAATCCTGCAATATAATCTGGCCTGAACAGGACTTGCAAGAAAGACTCAAGGCTGCCTTTACATCTGCCCATAAGTCTTTATCTGCTTTAGAAAAAGCGTATAATGGGGCACGTCTTGAATCGTGAATAAGATATCATCGCCAATAGAAGTAGATCAAAGGAGCACAAACCCATGAAAAAGTCAGTTCTTCGTTTTGCTTTTTATCTGTGTCTATCTACGTTTATCTGCGGTTGCTTCTCGTCTGTCGTATATGCTTCGCCACAACCATCGAATGATGTGCATTTTTGCCTGCCTCTCAATCTCGAAGACACGCAGGCACGCGATAGCATCTACGCTGCTACAAAGCACGCGCTTAATTTGAACGTGGGCGAACCGCGTACCGTGCGGATGATCTACTTCTTGCCCAATGACCGTCCTTTTCGTCAGGAAGTGGTTGATTCGGTGAAAGTTGCGATTCGCCAGATTCAGACCTTTTATGCCGAGCAGATGCAAGCACATGGGTATGGGAACAAAACCTTTCGCTTTGAAACTGATGCCCAGGGCGAACCACTAATTCATCGCATGGATGGTCAACACCCTGATAGTCACTATCTTGACAACACATCTCGTACTGTGCTTGAGGAAGTTGAACAGGCGTTTGATCGTGATGCGAACATTTACCTCATCGTCGTTGACAATAGTATAAATGCAATTGGGACTGGTGGTGGTCGGCGTGCAGGAGGCACAGGAGGCAATAGGGGAAAAAGTGGCGGTGATGCGTTGGTTCCTGGTGGATTTAGATTCCACACAGCGGCACATGAACTTGGGCATGGCTTCGGTTTACAGCATGATTTCAATGATGATGCTTACATCATGTCGTATGGTCCTGGACAAGGTCAATTATCTGCATGTAATGCCGAATATTTGGCTGTTCATCCCTACTTCAATCCCGATATTCCAATTGAAGGAGACTCGGAAACCGGCTTCCGCGAACTTATTGAAGGAGTGGCGTCACCCTTCTTTGAACTTATATCATCGCGTGAATATCCGGCAAGTTCACAGAGCGTCTCTATCCAACTCAAAGTTAGCGATTCAGATGGTCTTCATCAGGTGCTTCTATTTCTTAGAACAAGAGACTCGCACCCCGCCGCGGGGTCGCTTGAGGTGAAGATGTGTCAGGGATTGGATGGCGAAACAGATGCCATCGTTCAATTCGATTATGACGGCGTTATTCCATCTGATAGCGGTACAAGCCTTTCCACTCTCGTTAGACATTCAATTTTTGTCTTAGCCGTTGATACTGAAGGGAATGTTCAGGGTGCATTTTTCCCACTGATAGAAATTTCGTCACAACTTATTGCTACGCTAAAGCAAACAGATTCTGGTGTTATATCAGTTGCGTTCTCTCCTGATGGGACAACAATTGCTTCTGCATCAAATAGTAGCACGGTCAATTTGTGGGATGCGGCAACGCGAACAAATATCGTCACGTTGCATGACGGTAGTTGGTCTATTGCGTTTTCTCCTGACGGGTCAATACTCGCTTCAGGGACAAAGATGTGGGACCTGGCAACAAAAGAACATGTCGCCATCCTCGGCGAGCAGCATCGCAGTCATGCTATTGCATTTTCGCCTGATGGGTCAATATTTGCATCCGGGTCTTACGGATCAAATGATGGCACAATCGAGTTGTGGGATGTAACGACGAAACAACATATTGCCACCCTCAGAGGGCATGGGAGTTGGATATTTTCTGTGGCCTTTTCACCCGATGGTACAATGCTCGCTTCGGGGGGGTCTGGTGATGGCGTAATCAACCTGTGGGACGTAGCGACGAAACAACATGTCGCTACACTTTCAGATGAGGAGGTGAATGTATCTGGTGCCGGATCTATTGCGTTTTCACCCGATGGAACGATTCTCGCCTCCGGATCAGGGTCCGGATACACTCGGCACCTGCTCAATCTGTGGGACGTGGCGACAAAAGAGCATATTGCTACACTTGGGGGTGGTAGTGAACCTGTTGCGTTTTCACCGGATGGCAGAACACTTGCTTCAGGTTCGTCAGGGGCAGGGGGCGGTGGTATCAATTTGTGGGATGTGGCGACAAAAGAACATATCGTCACACTTTCGGGGCATACAAGAAGGGTCCAGTCTATTGCGTTTTCACCGGATGGGGATATTCTTGCTTCGGGAGCAGAAGGGGATAGGTTGATCAAACTGTGGGATATATCTGCACTGGGTCTGGAAGGGGCGTCACAGGCCAACTTTTCACTTTCTCTGGATGGGGATGGTGCAGCAGGCGATCAAGCGGTCACAAATCTTGATGTTTCTCCCGGGGCGGTTGTGTCTATTGAAGTCTTTGGCAAAGATATTCAGAGTGCAGATGGCATTTCCGTTCGCTTTGAATACAATGCGACGCAAGTGCTTTATGAGGGATTTGATCCGGGTGGTGTTCTGCCAAATACTCAGGTGCTTGCCTTGCCAAGCACGAATCCAACTGCTATTGAGATTAGTCTGGTATCTTTTGGAGGAAAAGCCGCAGTCGATAGCGGTCTGGTGGGAAGTATTCGTTTTCGCACAACGAGTACGTTTTCTGGCACAACGCTTCGGTTGGTGCGTGCCGAACTCGGTCGCGGGGGACAACGTGAAGAGGTAACGTTTGATAATACCAGCGTGGCATTACAGCTTGCGGTTCTTACGCCGGACTTTAATGGCGATGGGCGAGTTGGTTTTGACGACTTTGTGCTATTTGTAGGCCAGTTTGGTTTAAGTCGTGGCGATGAGCAGTATGACGCAAAGTATGATCTGGATGAAGATGGCACTATTGGATTTGGCGATTTTCTGATCTTTGGCAGAAGCTTCGGCAAGGAAGAGAAAGAACGTTTCGAACCCGAGGGTCTGGTCCTCATAGATTTTGGCAATCGGTTTTTCCGCTATTTTCAAGGGCAGATCGATGCCAGCGGTGGTCGGGTAGGCCATCTCAGAGTTCCCAATGGTGGATTTACCGCTAAATGGAGTATTATGTTCCTTGACCACGATGGCGACGAAATAGATCCACCGGATGAGCCTAATTTCAAATTTACCGCGACCATTGCCGATCCCACGATTGTCGAAGTTTATCAGGCTCCCACAGATGTAGGAAAGTTTGAATTCCAATTGCGTGGCCTAAAAGTAGGCGAAACCACTATCGTCCTCGAAGTCACGCGTGATAATCATATAGATTTTCGCACCATTCCCATTCCCGTGCGTGTCGTAGATCAGTAAATGTATTGCTCTTACTCGTATCAAAGGCAATATCATGGCGACGGTTTTTATTGACCACCTATCCCTTCGTAATTCACGGAGGGTGTGTAATGGGTTTTGGATGGGTGGTTTGAGGGGGTGGTTTATCCTGTACATCCTCACATCCTGCCCATCCTGATTCTGACAAGGGGGATTGGCTGGCTTCGGGCATGTGGTACATATCTTTCACTATGCCGCCTGTTCATGGCTCAAAATGTACCCTTTCGCCTTTCATCTGTGCCCATCTGCGTCCATCTGCGGATTTAAATTCAAGTTGTGAACAAGACCACAATACTGCATATTGAAAGCATAATGAGGTGCCTACATTTCTGTCGAGCCTCCTTTTATCGCTCAATTTTGTGATAATTGGCCTGATATTTGCTTGAGGTCTGACTGTTGCGTTTGTCCAAGATACAACCAACCCTCAGACCAGGTATCTCACATGGCAGAATTTGATACGATATCCAAACACCTGATTCAGAAATATCCTGACGACTTTGCCAGCTTCACCCTCGGACGCGAGGATGTTGAAGTTCTTGCAGTCATTGACACAGAGCAGTTCACTGTTGAAGCACGCCAAACCGATAGCCTGATTCGCGTGCGTATGGATGGCGAGGAGGCATTGGTCCACAACGAGTTTCAAACGACTGACAGCACCAATCCGCCTATGCCGCGCCGCATGGCGGGCTATATTGGACGAGCCATTGAGCATCATGGCCTGACGATATATTCCAATGTGATCTACCTGCGTCCCAATGCTGGGCGGCGCGATCCCGGGTACTATGTCCAGGAGCATCTCGACTACGAAATCACGATTCGGTATCGCGTGATCAGACTGATTGAGATAGAAGGCCAACGCATCCTTGCTGCAGAGCATTCGGGACTGATCCCTTTCACGCCATTGATGAAGCCACCTGAAGGCATGGCATCTGATGTGTGGTTGCAACAGTGTATTCACACGGCTCGGACGCGCCCTATCGCCCGGTCATCCAGGGCGGATTATCTCGCAGGCATGGTGGCGTTGAGCGAGTTGGTGTATGAGTCTGAAACCATTTCTGCTATCATTTTCAAGGAGGGCATCATGGATCTGATCCGCGAATCATCTCTTTTTCAACACCTTACCCAACAAAGTAGAGCGGAAGCCAGAGAGGAGGGCCTTGAGCAAGGTATTGAGCAAGGTATTGAGCAAGGTATTGAGCAAGGTGAAAGAAAAAGCACGCTCGAAGATATCCTCGAAGTGTTAGATATTCGATTTAATATGCACGAGTCACACCCTATATCTGCGCGCATTGCCGCCATTGAAGATTTGCAACGCCTCAAACAGGTGCTCCGCTCGGCGGTCCAGGTGTCCAGTCTTGAAGCATTTGAACATATGTTAGATGACGTGGTGCCGTAAGATGATGACCGATTAAAAAAATAAAAAAGCGGGCACGATTTTGTGCCCGCTTTTTTTGTTCCTACCGGTTGGCGAGGAGGTCGTCAACGACGGTTGGGTCGGCGAGGGTTGAGGTGTCGCCGAGGTCCGAGGTGTCGTCTTCGGCGATTTTGCGCAGGATTCGGCGCATGATTTTGCCCGAGCGCGTTTTGGGCAAGCCCGGTGCCCAGTGGATTACGTCTGGGGTGGCGATGGGGCCGATTTCGGTGCGGACTTGCTGGACGAGTTCGGCTTTGAGGTCGTCGGTATAGGCTTCGCCCACGTTGAGGGTGACGTAGGCATAGATGCCCTGTCCTTTGATTTCGTGTGGGAAACCGACCACGGCTGCTTCGGCCACTTTCCCGTGTGAGACCAGGGCGCTCTCAACTTCGGCGGTGCCCATGCGGTGGCCCGAGATATTGATGACGTCATCTACGCGGCCGGTGATCCAGTAGTAGCCGTCTTCGTCGCGGCGGCAGCCGTCACCGGTAAAGTAGAAGCCTTTGTATTGCTGAAAGTAGGTTTCTTCAAAGCGTTTGTGATCGCCATAGACGGTGCGCATTTGTCCCGGCCAGGGTTCTGCGATGGCGAGTACGCCATCGACGCCATTGCCTTCGACGATTTTGCCCGATTCGGGTTCGAGGACCACGGGTTTGATGCCGTAGAGGGGAAAGGTCGCGGATCCGGGTTTGGTGGGGGTTGCGCCGGGCAGGGGACTGATGAGAATGCCCCCGGTTTCGGTTTGCCACCAGGTATCCACGATGGGGCATCGCTCTCGCCCGACATTGCGGTGATACCATTGCCAGGCTTCGGGATTGATGGGTTCGCCCACAGTGCCGAGTATTTTGAGGGATGACAGGTCGTATTTGGCGGGCCATTCGTCGCCTTCTCGGGTGAGGGCGCGTATGGCTGTGGGCGCGGTGTAGAATTGGTTGACTTTGTATTTGTCGATGACTTGCCAATATCGGCCCGGATCGGGATAGACGGGCGTGCTTTCAAACATGATGGTGGTGGCGGCATTTGATAAAGGCCCATAGATGATGTAGGAGTGACCCGTGACCCAGCCTATGTCGGCGGCGCAAAAGTAGATGTCGCCGTCCTGATAGTCAAAGACGTTTTTGTGCGTGTAGCCCGTGTACACCATGTAGCCACCTATGTTGTGCTGCACGCCTTTGGGTTTGCCGGTGGAGCCAGATGTGTAGAGGATGAAGAGCGGGTCTTCGGCGTCCATTTCTTCGCAGGGGCAGTCGGCATCAGCTTCTGACATGGCTTCGTGCCACCATAAGTCGCGTCCTTCACGCATGGGACACGCGATGCCACTGTCTTCACCCACGCGCTGGACGACGATGCAGGTGTGAACGCTGGTGTTCCCCATGCGCGAGTCGGCCAATGCAATGGCTTCGTCGGCGGGTTGCTTGCGTTCCATGGGGCGGTCGCCGCGGAACATGCCATCTGTGGTGAGTACGATCTGGCAGGAGGAATCGACAATGCGGTCTGCCAGTGCTTCGGCTGAGAAACCGCCAAAGACGATTGAGTGGACAGCGCCGATGCGCGCGCAGGCGAGCATGGCGATGGCGAGTTCGGGGATCATGGGCATGTAGATGGAGACGCAGTCACCTTTTTTTACGCCTCGGGATTTGAGTACGTTGGCAAATTTGCAGACTTGCTCGTGCAGTTCACTATAGGTGAGTTTGGCGTCTTCACCAGGTTCGTTGCCTTCCCATAAGATGGCGGTTTGATCTCCTCGAGACGCGAGGTGACGGTCGATGCAGTTGTGCGTGATGTTGGTTTTGGCCCCCTCAAACCACTTGATAAAAATTGGCCCATTGTCCATATTGTAGTTGTAGGACCGCACGGTGTCCCATTTTTTGTACCAGTGGAATGAATTGGCAATTTCAGCCCAGAATGCTTCGGGATCGGCAATCGATTTTTCGTATTGTTTCCCGTAGGCATCAATACTGGGGACATGTGCATTGGTGCTGAGATTTTGTGGTGGGATGTATTTTCCGTTTTGTTCGACCACCTGATTTGCTGCCATCGGGGTACCTCGCTTTCTTACGTGAATGTCATCTATTTTGGTTTTGGGATGTTGAATATAAGATGGGATTGATTAGGGCGCAATGTGGAAAAGCAGGCGGCGCGTATTTTTGGGAACTATGAAGGAGCCTGAGGGGTTTAATGTAAGGATTGAGGATATAAGGCTTTGGGCGGGGAGGGGGACACAGGCCTAAGGGAGGGATTCCATGCTTATGGCAAACTCGAGATATGGACTGGGCGAACAGTCAGATGTGGAGATTTTAGCTGAGGTATCTGCTGGAGATATTGATGCTTATGGAAAAATTGTGCGGCGCTATCAAGGGCGGTTGTACAATTTTGTTTTTCGCTTTGTGGGCGATCGGGAAACAGCAGAAGATATCGTACAAGAGGCGTTTTTGCGTGCGTTTGGAAAGCGCGAGGAATATCGCGCCATTGCCAATTTTTCTACATGGCTGTTTACGATTGCCGGAAATTTGGCTAAAAGTGAGTTGAGAAGGCGCAAGCGGTGGCGGTTGTTTTCTCTGCATCGAGACGAGGAGTCAGATACGGGCATGGAATTGCCCGATGAATCTATGCGTCCCGATCACATGGCGGAAACTTCGCTGTTCAATGTGGAGATTCAGAATGCGATTGCTTCGTTGCCCGATAATTACCGCCAGGTGATTTTGTTGCGCGATGTGGAAGGTATGTCGTATTATGAAATTTCTGAAATTGTGAAGTGTCCGGTTGGGACCGTGAAATCGCGCGTCAATCGCGGGCGCTTAAAATTACAACAAAAATTAAAAAATGAAGGTCGGGATGTGGGCCTGAGTGTCTAAGATATCCCGGAAACCCTGTTCGGAGGTAAAATATAGACATGACCGTTACCGATTTTGAAGCGCGAGTTTCGGCTTATGTAGATGGTGAAATGAGTCCGCTTGAGATGGCAGAAATGGATCGCAAAGCTGCCGAGTGCGAGCATTGTCGCGTTTTGTTGGCCGATGTGCAAGCTTTGAAGGAGCGCATGGCGCAATTGCCAAAGGTTCGCCCATCGGCTGAGTTTGACTTTGCTCTTCGCAGCCATTTGGCGATGGCTGTTTCAAAAGAAAAACAGTCTTTGCAAAAAGTGCGGCGAACACTGTTCTCTTCTGTCTCGCGGACCATTACAACGCTGGCTGCGGCTGTGGTGATCGGCCTGGGGTTGACTCAGGTGGTTTTTTATAGCGATATAATACCTGCCCCACAGATGGCAGTGGAGCGTCCGGAAATTCCATTGGTGCCGGGCGAGAGATTGCCGAATGTTGATGTAGGTGCTCTGGAATTGGAGCGTTTGTCCAAGGAATCTTATAGTCTGGATTCTCGCCATTATCGGGACTCGGCGCGTGTGGATTCCGCATTGCAGTTGAAGCAGCGGCCATCGAATATGCGCGACCTGCGCGATGTGAAACAGGTTCCCGTTTCGTATTCATTTTGACGTTGGCTCGGCAAGTGGAGAGAGGCGGGATCATGAGGTGTTTGTGTTGTGCAATGGTATTGTGCCTGCTTGTTGTGGGCCAGGGATGGACGGAAGAACGCAGCCTGTTGTGCGCGCTTGAAGAGGAAATTGCTGCAATTTTGGAAGATAATCGGCAGAGTGTGGTGCGGATTCACACGCTGTATCCCCCCCGTGCGCGGGCAGATAGCGGGCCGTTTGGTTCGGTGTTTACCCACGGTACGGGGTTTATTTTTGATCCCCAGGGTTATATTTTAACGATTGAAGCCGCTATTGCTGATGCCGATGAGATTCGGGTGACGTTGGCTTCTGGCGTGCAGGTGCGGGCTGTGCTCGTGGGGGCAGATCCGATTTCGGGGATTGCTGTTATTCGCGTAGAGGCAGAAAATTTGCCCACGGTTGTGGTGGGAGATTCACAGCATATTAAAATTGGTCATTACGCCCTTTTGTTGGGCAATGACTTTGGCAATCTGGTGCCTGCTGTTGGGATGGTGTACGAGATCTATCGGGATACGGATTTGTTTCAGGTATCGGCTCGCGTGCAGAGCAGTTATGGCGGAGCACCTGTGTTTTGCAGCAATGGACGGGTTGGGGGGATGGTGTGGCGCTATGAAGATCCGGTTCGCGCCATTGTACAAGACAATAGCCCGCTATTTGGATGGGGTTCGATGCCGTCGTCGGTTTTTGTCATTCCGATCAATCGCGCGATGCGGGTAGCGCGTGCGCTGGTTGCACATGGGCAGATGGCGTATGGCAAATTGGGTGTGGAGGTTGCACCACGGGGCAACGAGGTGGTGGTGGTCAATGTGCAGCCCAATAGTCCTGCAACTGAGGGCGGGATTCGGCCGGGAGATGTGGTGCTTTCATATCGGGGGCGCGCCATTGGTGGTCCGGTGCATTTGAAGCGGATGGTGCTGGAAAGTACGCCGGGCGAGACCGCGATGCTGGGTATTCGACGCGAGGGACGGGTGGTGGCGATACAGGTCGAGCTGGATCAGATGGATAGCGCAGCTTTGATCGCTTTGCGCCCAGAGCCTCTGATAGAGCCAGTAGATGCAGCGGTTTATCAACATATCAATTATCTGCAACGCGAAGTCGGGCGTTTGCAGCAAATTTTGCATCGCGACAAATAAGAGTTTACAGGAAACGCAAAAAAGCGGTGGTCTTCGGATCACCGCTTTTTTATTTTAATGGTTTGCTCTCTTCGACGAATCGTTACCAAAGGAGCTGATCCATGCTTAGTCCCGCGCCTGTTGCTGATTTTTCACCCGCTGATTTTGCCGATAATGAACTCGATTTACCCTATTATTTGTCGCATTTTCACCGCGTTGCCAATGCCGTTGAGATGGATGGTCCTGACCGCGGCTTTATCAATATCTCGGTGTGGCGAAATCCGAAGGACAACAAACCGCACAATGCGCGTATTATGGAAAATATTCTCGCGCTGGCTTTCTTTTTTTGTACCAACCGTCCCTGGAATGTGTTTTTCGCACAGCCCGACCTGCGTCAGCGTCTCGAAGCTGCTCTCGACTTCTGGTGCGGCATTCAAAACGGGGATGGGCGTTTCAGCGAATACGGTTCCGGCAAGTGGAATCTCGCCGCTACTGCTTTTGCCACAAAGTTTATGGGGCAAACCCTCCATCTGCTCGACAGTGGTCCGCCCATTGATCCAACTTTGCACCAGCGCGTCATAGCCGCTGACCGCAAAGCACTCTACGCGACCTTTACGCTGGATAAGTTGCAAACCCATGGCCGCAATTTTACCAATCAGTACGCCAATGCATGGGGCGGCGCGCTGGCGTATCTGGATCTCTTTCCCGATTCAGAACTCGAGCGCTTGCTCGATCAGCGTCTCGAAGAGAGTCTGACTGAATTTCAGAGTCCAGCCGGTTATTTTTACGAGCGCAGCGGTCCCGATTGGGGCTATTTTCTCGGCACTCACCACAGCGATATCCACGTTGCGTATCACTATGCTCGCGGCACGGATCGGGCGTCCGTTTTCCTTGAAAAAGAACGGCGCTGGTACGATTGGTTTTCCTACAATGCCGTGCGCGAACCCGATGGTACGGGTTACGCGCTCAACCGCGCCATTGAAACCCGACAGCAGAGAGCTTTTCTCACCGAGTATCGCGTCAATCTCGGCGGTGCCGAGAGGTCTAACTCTGGCGATATCGACACGACTGCGCTCGGTGAAGTACTCGAGTTGCCTCGCGCTTATGGTCGCACGGCTGAAGCACATGCAGGGGATATCGCAGATGCCCGCGCCCGCCTTGAAGCCAATTGGCCCCGTGTTGCGCCGCTCCAGGTGGGTGAGTTTTGGGCGTTTACGCCTTATGCGTTTTTGCACCGGGATCACATTACCTGGTATCCCACGCTGGAACAAAAAAAAGCGGCCACTGCGATGTTGCCCTATATCGCACGAGACCACTTCACACACCAAAGGGTTGATAGTCGTCATCCGGTCGTTTTTACGTTTGTCCGTCGTCCAACCTATTACGCTGCTTTTAATACGGGGCCTGTGCTCAGTGCCCAACAGCGGTATGGACTGGGGTTGATCTGGCATCCTCGCGCTGGTGCTGTTCTGCAATCCCAAACGGATACAGACCATGCAGCCTGGGGGACGATTGTCAATAATACGCTCTGTGAAAAGTCCGATATTGCTGCTGCTTTTCGGATCAATGGCAATCCGGTCATACCGCGACCCGGCATCCGCGACCTGCCCGATGGCGATCTCGAGATTTCCTATCCTCTCGGCGAAACCGGCAGCAAGACGATTCTCTTTGCCAGCGATGCGATCACCGTTTCTGTCAACTACCCCGGCGCATTTGCCGAGGTTCTTCCACTTTTGAAAGGAGATATGGATACAAAAAAGAACGGAGCGGTTCTCACACGCGGTGATGTTTCGCTCTATATTGAAACCGAAAACGCGCTCACTTTTTCCGATACCGATCTCAAGTCCGGTGATCGCCAGGTCGTGACGGTGTACATCAACGCTGAAAATACATTGACGTATCGCATTGCATTTCGGTGAATAATTCCGCTAAACAGAAAACCTTTGGGAATTGGTTTACCTGACACATAAAAACGCTCCAGCACGGCGATGCTGGGGCGTTTTCTTTTTCTGCTGTTATTTTGCATTACCAGGGATTAGCAATGGTAGCGTTTCTATAAATACAAAAAAGCGTCTTCGAATCACCGCTTGCTGACCGGCTACTTGCTGTGTTTCGAAGTAGCAGCTACGACGAGGCCCGCAAGCGACTTAGAAAGCCGCCTCTGCCTTCCGGTGCAGATGGCGCCCGGCTCGTTGCAGGGCCGATTGCGTAGCAGCAGGATCGTGACATCCTCGTCGCTTGTGGATGGCGTCACCGTGAAGCTCCACAGATCGTCGCGCCCGTCCATGCGACCAGCATTCGTCACCTTGCCTTTGCCCACGACGAGCGCGTGGTCGCGCATGGCGTCAGCCGTCGCCGCAACATCCTCGCTGAACGCAATCTGAAAGCTGAAAGCACTACCATTGTGCGTCTCCGGCAAGACCTCAAACGTCGCCGTGAGTGGATTGAGAGATTGTTGGGTGTCCTCCGTGATGCGCAACAAGACGGAGTTCCCGGCGGACCAGTCGAGGCCGGGATTGTGCCAGATCCTCATGGTGGCCGACTTGTTGTCGGCGTCCACCATGAGGAAGGCTTTGTCATCGATGTGGAGCGTGAGGCGCTCGAAGGAGGATTCAACGCCGACATAGTTTTCGAATTTCAGCCAAAGCTCGTCCGATGGACTGCGTAGTATCCATTTGAAGACATAGTCGGTGTTGTCGTAGGTGAAGTCATTGTCGGTGAGGACAGCCTGTTCGCTACATTTTTTTTCTCTATGGCCTGTGGGGGAGGTTCTGCAGCCAAGTCCATATGGGCCGAGGTCCTTGACGGAGAGGGTGGCGGACCAGATTTCGGTCTGGGCCAGCGTCGGTGGCGCGGCAACCAGCGCGGCAACCGCCACCAACAGCCTTGCCGTCCACCGGGCAGCGACAGTGCCCGCAGACCGAGTTGGTCGAGACACTGGGTTACCGTTTGTCGATTTGCCCAGGTATTGAAATACTCCTATCATGAGCGTGACTCCTGATGAATGAGGCGGATACCGTGTTGCAGCAAGCAGCAAGCGGAAAAATGCAACTTGATTTTGTGGTTGTGGAACTTTACATTGTGAACAGAGCGGGTTGCGGTTTACAGGACCGTTTCCATCTCTTTAATATTGCGGCAGAAGGCCACAGGCTACCAATCCGAGCGGCCTTCTGCCGTTCCTGCAGGCACAACACATGCCTGCGATTTTTTTAGATTCAGTTGTATTCTCCTATGCCACATCCAGTTTAACACCTCCTCGATTTACAGTCTGAAATAAAAAAATACCGCGTGTCGTAAGCGAGATGACACGCGGTTAATTAGTGTGTTATAAGACCGAGTGCCATCTTACCTATGGCACTCGGTTGCATTATAGAGCCGGTCAAATGCCACAGGTTACCTGCTTAATCTATAGTCAGGATTAAGTTCGGCCCTTTCGGAGACCGAAACCATAGCATTTAACCGGCTGGAAGTTAGACAAATTACATCTGGTCCGGCGTCTTCCAGCCGGTAACTAAAGATTAAACAGGTAGCCTGATAATACAACATAAACCAATCGTTTGCAACAATAAATTTTTCATATCTCGTGAAAAAAGCGGCCACTGCGATGTTGCCCTATATCGCACGAGACCACTTCACACACCAAAGGGTTGATAGTCGTCATCCGGTGGTTTTTACGTTTGTCCGTCGTCCAACCTATTACGTCGCTTTTAATACGGGGTCTGTGCTCAGTGCCCAACAGCGGTATGGACTGGGGTTGCTCTGGCATCCTCGCGCTGGTGCTGTTCTGCAATCCCAAACGGATACAGACCATGCAGCCTGGGGGACGATTGTCAATAATACGCTCTGTGAAAAGTCCGATATTGCTGCTGCTTTTCGGATCAATGGCAATCCGGTCATACCACAACCCGGCATCCGCGACCTGCCCGATGGCGATCTCGAGATTTCCTATCCTCTCGGCGAAACCGGCAGCAAGACGATTCTCTTTGCCAGCGATGCGATCACCGTTTCTGTCAACTACCCCGGCGCATTTGCCGAGGTTCTTCCACTTTTGAAAGGAGATATGGATACAAAAAAGAACGGAGCGGTTCTCACACGCGGTGATGTTTCGCTCTATATTGAAACCGAAAACGCGCTCACTTTTTCCTATACCGATCTCAAGTCCGGCGACCGCCAGGTCGTGACAGCGCACATCAACGCTGAAAATACATTGACGTATCGCATTGTGTTTCGGTGAACGGGTTTGAGAATTGGTTTATCTGACACACAAAAACGCCCCGGCAAAACTATGCTGGGGCGTTTTCTTTTTTGCTGTTATTTTAATTGTCTAACGGGCGAACTCCTCTTAGCAGAGCACTCATAAGGCTGAACCAAAATATCCGCCGAAATTCCAAGACCCTTATGCAACTTGCGAATCATGTTCAGTGACAGTGAGCATTTTCGATTCAAAACCTCTGACACACTGGTGCCTGAACCCAGATAGGGTTCAAGATCACGATGAGACAAATCTTGACTCTCCATGTGGTGAAGGATTGCCTCAATTGGATCCGGTGGCGGGATAGGGTAGTGCTTCTGTTCATAAACTTCAACGAGCGTGACCAAAACATCGAGTTTATCACCTTCTGGCGAACCATAAGTTGCTCCCCAAAGCCGTTCGATCTCTCTCAAAGTGGCTTCATGGTCTGATTCGGTTTTGATGGGTTTAATATCCATGGTTATCACCTCATATCGTGGCTGTGTTGATTTTATTGTATATCTGGTGTGTACCAACAAATCGAATATAAACGATACCGTATTGATAATCAATTGCCGCGACTAAACGGTAGGCATTACCCTTGATGTTGAATATCACCCGATTGTTTTCGACAAAACTGGCATTTCGATATGCGGCTTTTACATCGGATGGCGTTTTCCAATCGGCCCGTTTCACATTGGCATACCAGGCTTTAAGCGGCTGTTCGGAATCTGCATGCGTTCTCCAAAATTCTCTCAAAGCCCTGCGTGAAATAATTCTCATATGCGTATTATACCATAATTGGGCATTTCGTCATAAAAAAATTCGGTTTGGAAGCTCATCACGCCGGCAATGGCATCAGTTCAAGGACTGCCTCTTAAATACATTAGCATCTCATAATGATTATATGACAACAATAGATTATAGCCGATAACACAGTTTTACGCAACCTTACGCACGGTGTTTCGCAACGACTGATTCGTCGAGTTCGATCCCCAGACCGGGTCCTGTTGGCGGGGTGATATAGCCGCTTTCAAATTGGATTGGCTCTACGAATATTTCGCTGTGGAGGGTGTTGGCGTTGAATTCCTGGATTAGAAAATTCGGCGAGCATGTGTCGAGTTGCACTGCGGCGGCAGCGGCGACGGGACCGCAATACATGTGGGGTGCGATGAGGGCATAGTGGGCTTCGGCCATGCTGGCGATTTTTTTGGATTCCAATATCCCGCCACATTGTCCCACATCTAATTGGAGGATTTGTGCGGCTTGTTTTTTGAGGAGTTCGGCAAATTCGTATTTGGTGACGAGTCGTTCGCCCGTGGCAATTGGGATGCTGGTATGGGCGGCGACGCGGGCCATTTCGTCGATGTTTTCTGGGGGGACGGGTTCCTCGAACCAGAAGGGGCTAAATTCTTCCAGTTCTTTTGCCACGCGGATTGCGCCAGATGTGCTGAATTGTCCGTGGGTGCCGATGCCGATTTCCAATTCGTCGCCGACGGCGTCTCGGATGCTTTTGAATATTTTGGCGACGTGGCGGATGGTTTTGAGTGAGAAGTCGCGCGGATTGGGAAAGATGGGGTGGAAGGGGTCGAATTTGCAGGCGGTGTTTCCGTCTGCGACCAGACGGGTTGCTATTTCACCCGCGCGTTCTGGATTTTCCCAGATGCCGTCGGTCGGCATGTAGGCATAAGCCCTGAGTTTGTCGTGGACCCTGCCGCCGAGCAGGTTGTAGATGGGCTGGTTCAATGCTTTGCCGACGATGTCCCAACACGCCATCTCGATGGCGCTTAAGGCGGGCGTGGCGTCAAGGCCGGGGTGGCGATAGTCGTGCCGAGAGGCAAAGATGCGTTGCCACAGGCTTTCGATGTCGAATGGGCTTGTGCCGATGGCGAATTGCTGACACAGGTTTTTGATGAGGCTGATTTGGGAGTCCAAATTGGTGGCATTGCCCGAGGGTCGCTCACCCAGTCCGACGATGCCTTCGTCGGTGATGAGCTGAACAAAGAGCCAGTATCTTCCCCCGCGATAGGGCTGGATGTTTTTGATTACGATGGTCTCCACATGGGTGATTTTCATGGGTGATGTGCTCCTACTCTGTTATAAGTTCCAAATCGGAGTTCATCTCAAGTGAGCTTTAGATCGTCGGACACATCAGAGAGCAATTCGTTGATCTTTTGTACTTGCTCCGGATCGGGAGTAGGTTCTCCGCTGAACTCGATACGGACGTTAAATTTTAGGTTATTGCCGACCGCTGCCTTAGCTATGTCTGGGATCTGATCCGCCAAATCCTGGATACCATTGGCTTCCAGGGCAGCTTCTGCAGTAAGCATTCCCGATGGCGTAGGCTGGTAGCGGTCCTTTTCATCCTCGCGAATTTTTTGGTCTTGCGGAATCTGAAGGTCCACATGCTGGGCACCAGAGATGTCGCACGGCCAGGTGATGTTGCTGTCGCTTTGTTCGATCCATCGGGCGCGGATGCCATCATCTATCGCCGACTTCACTGTGTGCCAGGGGAGGGTTATGCCTCGCTGGGCGGAGAGCGCAGTGGCAATGGCAAGGGCGTTTGTCTTATCGTTTTTCCACGCATCTGGGATCGAATCGCCCATTAGTTCGGCAACGTCGATCCGCTCGGGTGGGGGTCGCAATATCGCAGAGGCACTGAGCACGCCAGCAGGGACAGGCTCCTTCAAAATTGACGCCGGTCCGCTGGTCAACCACACCAGTCCTTGTTCTACGGCTTGTGAAATTGCGGTCTCGACATGCGCTGATTCGCATTTCGGGATGGTGAGTATTTCTTCGTAGCCCTCTTTGGGCACGCTCACGGTGTGATCACCGGCGAAGTAGTCATACATGTCCTGGACACTGATTTCTTCGCCCGACCAGAGTCCCGGGAGCCTCTGGTACGCCAGCAAATCGGGCGCGAGTTCGCTCAGTGTGGCAAATTCGGGTAGCCATACCTCCAGACTGGAGTCTTTGAGGGCAGGCTCATCAATAGCCGTGTGCCAGAATGTTTTGACGGTGCGGTCTGGTCGCACGATCTGCGCCACCCAGATTCCTTGCTGAACCCCTTGTACGACCGTATCCAGAATCTCTTTTGATCGTAGCATCTTGGGTAGTTTTGGGAACTGCGCGAAAGCACCGACCAGATCCTTGACCCGGCGGGATTGCTCATCTTCTCGCCACAAGTCGTAGGGACCGCCCGGCATCATCGCCTCTGCGCTGATCGCGGTTTCCTGGATGCGAGATCGCTTGTCGGCTTTGATGATCGTGAATAAAGGTTCGTCGGTTATCACGATTTTGAACGCATGGATGTCATTGCTTTCGTTGACGGTCACGACTATGGAGTATGCCTGTCTGATTGCATCCGGGATGCGTTTGCTTGCCGTCCTTATCTCATCGGCGAGCATCTGTTGACGAATGGGATCGATCTGCTGGTCCTTGAGTTGATCGCGGACTTCTTGCCACCCCAAATATTCTCGAACTCGCGTGCGCACGGCATCGAGACCGTCTCTGGAGGGAACAGCGAGGACGATTGCGTTGCGATAGACGCGAGGGCGGTCAGCCGCGGTCGTCTCGTTTATGAACCGTTTCGTTTCTGCGCTGGGTTTGCCGGATTCTGAGGCTGCTTTTGGACCGAGGACTGCGTAGCGGAACTCGCCATCGTCCGCGATATCCTGCGGGCGTTCTGGCAAGGTGTGGGCTCTTGCCCCGGCCGCGGATGCACCTGAGGTAAGTTCCCTGAGTTTTTCGATTGCATCGATGACCTGTGATTCCACGAGTGTGGATGGTACGCGCATATTACAGGCATCGTGGTGCATCTGGCGCAGGTTGGGGCGATTGCCCAGCCGCCAGGCCCTCGGCAACTGGTCGCTCGAGTCGGGTTCTCCTGCAGAGATCTCCACTTCGTCTAAAAACCAGGACAGTTCGGTCCAGCGACGCAGGGCTTTTTCCAATTCTATCTTGTCCGGGTTGGCTGCTCCGAGCAGTACGAGCAACTCTTGCGTCGATGCCTTTTGGCCGATTGGCTGAGAACTCAGAAATACTGAAATGACTGCCTGTTCGATTTCCCGGTGGCGCAGACCCGTCGCTTCGGATTGAATCTCACGCGCTTTGCCAAGTTCGCCTTCGAGAATGGGACCCCATTCATGATGACTGCCGGTTTCTGTGTCAACGCTGGCAAAGGATGCGAGTTCTCCAGCGGATTCAGATAGGTCGGTCTTTTCCGGGGCGTTCAAAAATACATTTGGCCCTACCAGCGGGCTTGTGTCCCACTTTTCCGCATCGCGCAGGGCAATGGCAAATGTCCGCAGAATGCCGCGGGTGCGCTGGAATCCTTCGATTTGGGTCCAGCGAGTGTAGAAGATTTCGGTGAGGTCCGGGTGAAAGGGATAGCTGTCTAAATAGCGTTTTTCTGCGGTTCCTTGCTCTTTTTTGGTCTGTTCGTCGAGTGCTGCGATGTTACTCACCACCGAGGTCACATGCGGACGAAAAACGCTCTCATCGCTAATGGACTCGGGTTTGAAGAAACGGCGCCGCAGAACTTCTGCCACGTCCTCTTTGCTCACGGGACTGGCGTCTTCTTCCATCTGGCGGCCAAAGACGTCGGATACGTCTTGAAACAATTCGTTTCCCAATTTGTCACGCTTTTTGGGATCGGAGGCGAGAAGTGATGCCACCATGGCGCAGCGATCTACCTTCACAACGGCTTGTGTGAGGTATTGGAAGAAGCTCATTAACCGTCCACGCCAGTCCGGATCATTTTCCACTTTTGTGCGGATATACATCAATACTTCGTCGAGGAGAATCAGGGTTGAAAGGCCCTCTTCTTGTGGTCTTGATAGCAGATCCACCACGAGCGGTTCTGCAGGTGGTGTTTCGCGCTCCTCGTCTTTGCCTTCGGCGTGGATGAGTCTGAGACCGTCTGCGCCCGCCAGTTGAAAGGCGAGAATGCTCCAGGGATGTTTGAGCATTCTAATGGTGCCATCGGGACCCGTTGTCTCGACGCCCTTTTCCAGGTCAATCTTGTCGAAGCACAGCGCTACGACCCGTGCCTTTGGCGGCTTGAAGCCAATGTGGGCCTCGAACTCCCGGACTGCTGGCAGATCGGGCAGCGCGTCCGGATTGTGTGCCAGATGTCTGAGCGCGATGAGTGTATGGGTTTTGCCGCCGCCGTAGTTGACGGAGAGTTTTCGATACGCCTTATCGGTCTTGGCGGCCAGGCGGAGACACACATCTTTGACCAGTTCCCTCAGGTTGTAGGTGGGGAAGGTGAGGGCGAAGAACTTGTCGGGGTCTTCGTAAACGGGTCGTTGGCCTTTTTGCATGACCACATCGTACAGGTCAGCGGCAAATACGGCCAGCGAGAGTTCGCCGGTCTTCAGGTCGTCGCGCAATTGCACGACCTCGTGCCAGGGTTTATAGGGGAGTTTTCGCGTCATGTCAAACCTCGTTCAGGTGTTATATCGCATCTTCGAGACGCCGGGCAAGGGCGTCAAAATCCTCGCGACATTTCTGTCGGATTGCGCCGATTCGGCGCGATGCCTCTTCTCCGAGAAACTTTCGACCACCACCGGGTGCGTCCGATAAGTTGCGCTGGGCGGCAAGCGGCTCGAAGTAAATTTCCTTGACTTGTATTTCTGCTCGAACTTCAGACCACCGCCAACCTCTGGGCAAATCAAGGCCCGCGAGGACCCATGTCTCAATTTCCTCCCAGGCGTTTGAAGCCAGGAATATTCGAGTATCTCCAAATTCCCCTTCGATGTGGTCAAGTCTCTGACGACGATTCGTGTTGCCGTCACGATCAACGCACAGGATGAAGATATCCGTCATTCCCTCGTGTTTTTCGACGACCTCTGCAATGCGCTCTCGTTTCAGTGCTTCTCCGACGCCGCCGAGCAGAGGGTCACGGCAGACATCAACAGTTACATGCGGCTTACCTATAGATCGAAAGAGCCGCGAGAAAAGGGGTTTTAGAATATACTGATCGTTGCGGAAGTCTTCGGGAATGATGAGGATGTTCATTCGCCGTCACCCTCCGCTTCGTCGTAGTCTTCGGTGAAGGCGAGAGCGGTTTCCATCCAGCCTTCGGTAAGGAGCCTGCCCAGTCCCTGGGACTTGCGTAATTCCCTCGCGTTGGGTAGTTCGGCAACTCGGCGGATGATGGCGTCGTGCGAATCTTCCAGCCGGCAAACGACGGACATATTCTCGAATGTGCTGTCGTTGACAAAGGTCAATAGATCTGGCGCATGGGTGGTGGTTATTATCTGAATGTCTTCCTTTGCTGCCTGCTTTTCAATCAGTTCGAGCAAGAGCCATTGCCGCGCCGGGTGAATGCCAGTATCAATTTCTTCAAAGAAATACAGGCCCCTGGGATTTCTGCCGAGCAACACGGCCAGCATGGCGAGAAAACGCAGCGTGCCGTCCGACGCGCTATAGGCCGATACCTGTCTGCCGTTTGCCTCACACAGTCTGAGATGAATCCGACCACTTGGATCACGCGGAAAATCGAATCCCTGCACATCCATGGGCGTGAGTTCATGTACCCAACTTGTCAGAATCTCCTGTCGTTCGGGATCGATGCAAATTTCCTCCAGTACAGTCGGCAAATTTTCACCGAAATCGCCCAACACGTTCGCACCGGGGAAGGAAGCCTCTCGCATTCTGTCCGGAGACAGTTCTAAAAAACGCATGTCAGACAGAATGAAGTAGATGTCTGCCATCTTTGGTATAAGCTTGCGAAATACTTTCTGGCTGACTGCTTCAACCTGGAAATGGTCTATAAGCTGCATCGGAACTGCTCGATTTGATTCAAGCAGAATTTCTTTCTGCTCTTTGTCCCACGCACCGTGAACCCTGAGCTTCTCACCGTCACTTTGCGCTATGTAGATGGTCTCTGATTCGATCTTAAGTTTTTCTTTTTTTATTTGAAATTCACCGGGTTTTCTTTCGTCGGGACCTATCTCGATCATATAATGCGCCTTCTCAGAACGCTCTCTCTCATAGTCAAGCTTCATCTCAACCTCAATAGAAAACATCTCTTGTCCAAAGCGGATGATTTCATTGGCTGCACCACGGATTGGTTCCCAGTCCGAGCGGGACTTCCCGCCAATGATCTCCGCTAGGGTATAGTTTCGGCCTATGCCGTGCAGGAAGCGGAAGGCGTCGCGGATATTGCTCTTGCCGCTGGCGTTTGCGCCCACGATTACTGTGAATGGGCCTATACGCAGGGTTTCGTCGGCGAAGTTCTTGAAATTTACGAGTCGAATCGACGTAATCATCGGATTTTCTCCTCAATAATTCGCAACTCATAGAGCTTCTGCAAATTTAGCCAGAATTCTGCACTGGTGTCAAAAAAATGAGCCAATCTCAGGGCCGTATCGCCAGTGATTGCACGTCGCCCATTGAGGATTTCGGTGATTCGATTGGGGGATACCTCAATCTGTCGTGCAAGTGATGCTGCGCTCATATCGAGTTCTCTCAACTCCTCGGCGAGATGTTCCCCCGGATGAATTGCAGGTATGGACATTATATCTATCCGAATTGGAGCCGTCTCTGCCCCGGTGCCTGGACATTGCCTCGTGCGGCTACGTGATTGCTCAGGGCTTCGAGAATTGATCGTTCATCGGAACCGGCGTCGGCCAGTTCGATGAGTGCCTGGAGTATCTGATTGAACAGGGCGTTGCTCTGGAGACCGCGTGTGTCGAGATAATCGTCAACTTTGACCTGGTCTCCGGCGCGCCAGAGGTGCATTAGTTTGTGTACCTGGTCGATTAATGGTACAGGCCGTCCGCTCGGTGCGTCGAGGCCGAGGTTGCGGCCCTGACGTCTGCTATAGGTTTTGAGTTTGACCTTTGCGCCACCGCCCGTGGTTTCCGATTCTTCTGTTGTGTCGCTGGTTTCATCGCTGGACCCCCCTTTGCCCGATTGGGCCAGGAGATCGTACTGGTTGACCAGGGCTGAGTCGGAGAGGTTGCAAGATAGCGCGTAGAGGATGCAGCCGCCTACAGGCGCGTCTTCCATCCCGAAGTCGTGGCGATGGAGCAGATAATAGGTGGTTACATCGTCAAGTCCAGTGATAGCTTCTTCGTCATCGTGGGTCAGGACGCGACCAACGACAAAATCGACGACCATGCGCCGCACTTCGCGGAGAAATTCCGAGACGGTCATGAATTCGTTCGGATCGTTTGCCTTTTTGACAACGGGGTGCTTGCTAAAGGCTTCGAGTGCTGGCCCGGTCGCGGCCCACACGAAGTCCGGTCCCCGAATACCCGCGTCCCAGAAGTCGCGGAGTTGCTGTGTGATATTCTCGCGCATTTCATTGAGCACGGTGTTGTCCCAACCGGGACGAGCAGGGGGGCGCTTCTTGCAGACGATCCAGATGGATGATGCGAGGGCGGCAGAGGTCTGTGCACGCATTCGTGCAGCTTGCTCCGTTTGAACTGGCCAGCTTCCGTCCACTACAAAACCAGCGCGTATGAGTGCCGCTACTAAGGTTTCCCAGGCATCGGGCTGCTTGTTGGCGAACACGATCACGAGTCGCCCATCCGGCTGCAAAGCAGCGTGACAAGAACGGAACGAGCGGGCCATGCCGTCTTCATAATTCTGCTTGGATCGCTCTTTGTCGCCACCAAATCTGCTGGCGTCATCTATGAGTTCGCCATCCTCTGCGTCATGATCCCATTTGGGGCTAAGGGCTTCGGAGAAGATTGACTCGGTCTCGGCAGACAATCCATATGTTGATCGCCGAAGCCAGACATAGAAGAAGTCCATAAGGACGGAATAACCGATTGCGTCATAGTATGGAGGATCGGTAACGATAACATCGAACGTTTCTGAATGTTTTGTGGAAGTCGCACTTCCAATGGTTACACTGGGAATCGTAGCAAAATGATTTGTCGCCTTTGAAGCAGTTTCTAAAGCATTTGAGACAGCGTTGACACACATGTCCCATCCACCTCTCACATCGTTTGGAGGAGCAGCCTCGGAGTAATCCCAAGACATCGGCAATGCGTACCGGGAGAAGACATTACGTATTGCCTCAACACTTGTAATCCAGGAGAGTACCGTCGAGTTGAAATCGAGCATTCTGTCAAAGCCACATGTAAGAATACCGGCTATTGCTTCCGCCCATTCAGATGGGCAGCCATCGAGTTGTTCTGGAATAGTGCGCAATGCGCGAATAAACTCGCCAAGAGTCAATAGCTGCCGGTTGGTGAACAGCTTGCGCCAAGAAGTTTTTCCATATTGAACACACCACGTATTTCGTTTCGCGTCCTCAATGATTGGTTCCTCTGGTAACCCAAACGGGATATCCGCATACAGTTCCTGAAGCTGTTCCTCGGTCACTTCTGCCATTGCAAGCTCATGGTTCGTCGGCAAACGGTATTCTTTACCCTTTTTCCTTCCTCCATCCACCACCACAGCCGTCATGGTCGCATTTAGACGTCCAGCACGACCTTCAAGGCGGATATCCTCCATGGTCATGATCGTGCCGCAGCAGGGGCAGGTTGCACCTGTGCGAGACATGGTTCCAGCGCCAATACGCTTGTCGTATTCTCGTCGCTGTGCCGCGTTGCCGCCATTGTATGGTACGTCATTCTGCACGTCGAAAACAACGCCAGTCTGATCGGCATTGGGTTCCATCGTTAGCAACACGCGCTTTCGAGATTTCTTACACAGCCATTGCGTCTTGAGCAGCGGTAGCGTAGCCCGACATTGTTTGCAGGTCACAGTTCGCGCCCAAAGATAGGCCACTAGCGGTTTGGCGATCCAGCGCGGATTGTTCTTGTCCTTGAGATAGGCGTCGTCAAACTCGGCGTTGAGCGGATCGATTTGGGGTACGCCATCTTCGTCAACCTCCAGCAATTGTCTGGGGCGCGGCTTAAATTTTTCGTCCGGTTCCAATGGCTCGAACTCGGCGTAGGTAGGATAATACGAAGATAATTCCTTGCGTGCCCTTGCCAGTACCCAACGTCCCCAGGCACGGACATGCCAGGCAAGGTCCGCTTCAAGTATCGGATCGTCGTATTGTACGAGGTCGAGTTGGATTTCGCCACCATCGCCATGGCCAAGCCGCTCGAGGAATGTCCGCAGGCCAGCTCCTTTAAAGCCTTTTGTTTTTAGAAAGTCCTCCATAAATTCGCGGTCTTTCAATGCGAATTCGGGCAATGGACGAGTTTGACCGGCGAGTTTTTGGGGGTATTCGAGGGTACACTTGAGGATGAACCATGCAACCGGGTTGATGTCCATAGCGGTCACGTCGCAGCCCAGGCGCATGGCTTCGAGGGGAATGGCACCGCCGCCAGCGAACGGGTCTAGGACCTTAGGCGCACGACCACCATAAGCCTTGCGGATTTCTTCGCGGAACCACTGGATATCCGGATCATTCTCTCTCTTCCAGTGCAGGATGCCGCCGATTGTTTCCTCTTTGACTTTCTCAACCGTACGCCCACTTACGCGCTTGCGTTCGATCTTTTCAATTACCCTGCCAGCCATGCGTTCCAGAATCGCCTTCCGTTTCTCGGAATTGCCGGGATCGGGAAGCAGTGTCGCAATCAGCGCGGCCCGGGACGCGGCCAGCGGTCGCCTCGCCGGCCATATATGCAACGTGGAGATATGTCCATGCCGCACGTTCTTCTCGTGGACAGAGTCCAGCGAGACCTGCTTGAGCGGAAAGGCGACTTCGATTAAGCGTTTATCATTAGGAGTCATGCTTGCCATCCTCGAAACGTGTTGCGTAAATCCGACACGAAGCGATTGAAAGATCTATCCACTCGCGCGGCGCGGTTGATATTAATTTTTTGGATAATATCTTCTGCATATTCGATACCGCCGATTCTGGGTGTTGTTCCCGTGGCATAAATGGCCTCAATCAGCAGTTGTTTATAGCGATCTCGAGCACATTTCTGATCGGGTGCGTCGCAACCCCTGCCAAACACGGCCCTGAAGGCCGCGCCGTCGAGCAACAGCCAACGCTCAATATGCGGATCGGGAATAGCAAGAATCATTGGTGCAGGGGCATCTTGGGGGACGATCTCTCGCGTACGCTCGTTTAGTCCTTTGCAATTGGCATCGGTGGCGACGACGATCAAGTCTGGCCAGGGACTCCCCTGCCGCTTTAGATCGCGCAGGTAATCGTCAAGTTCCGCGATGACTTTGCCGTGCCCACCTACTGCGTTGCGCCAGTCGAGGCGTATCGGGATATTGTATTCCACGGCGATCCGGCGCACGAGAGCACCGATAACTTGTCGATGTGCATAGTCCTCAACAAAGAGCGCAATCTCACGCATCGAAATCCCCTCTCAGAATGCGCTCAGATACGGAAAGTGTCTCCTGTTTGTCCGAGAGTGCTTGATCGATATCACTACTCTGTCCCAATGGTCCCCAGGTAGAAAATGGCTCGATTCGCGTTTTGCGGTCAATTCGGTTCATCACAAACAGGGAACTGTCCGGTAGCAGATCGGGGAGAATCGGCGAGTGCGTGGTGACGATGTACTGCGTCTGTCTCAGTGTCTCCTGTGTTTTCAGGAAATCCGCAATCAATTGGATGCGGCGCGGGTGAATGCCATTTTCCGGTTCCTCAAATCCGACCAATGCAGGAGCTTCGTCAACTCCAGTCAGAGCCAGAAGTCCGAGCATACGCAACGTACCTTCCGAGATTACGCGGGCCGGTATCGCAACACCGCCTTCCTTGAGACGAAGCTCGACCTCGCCGAGATCGCTTACATCCACCTCAATGCCGTCAATGTTCGGCATCAGCGTATGTAATGCCTTTTCGACCCCTCTGAACTGCCTGTCATCGGTTGCTTTCATGGTATTGAGAAAGGCGGCGAGTTCTTCGCCCATCAAGCCGATGTGGCGCACTTCCTTTACCGGGTTGGCTGCGCGCATGCGTTCGCGCGGCTCAAAGTAGAAGAACAGCCAACTCTCCATTTCGCACCGCGCCGCCGCAAGGTGGGGATAGTGCGGCTGATAAAGAGGCATAGAGAGGATGCTGTGGTCCAGGTAACGGTCATAATAGTAATAGGTGGGGTGCGCCTGTCCTTCGGGCCACAGGTGGATGCTTTCACCCTGCCGTTCAAGAAAGGGCTTACGCCTGCCGGTAGGCTCTCCATTGGCATTCAAAGCGGCCAGGTATTCATCGGCCACGCGCAGGATACCCGACTTGGGCAGCATTTCTACTTCGATGCGGTAGCGCAAGTCGCGTTCGCGGACATAGGTGGGAGGCTTGCTTCTCTCTTTAGACCCAACCTCACGGTGCGGACGACGCATTTCGCGTATCTGTCGATTGACGGAATTAATGACCGCGTCCGACAAGCTCAGATCGGCTTCAATCGAGAACGACAGCCTCTCTTGTTCAAGCAGGCCCTTGATACCTTTTTGCCCAATGGTAAAGGATTCGAGTGGCTTGCCGCGATAGGGTGGATCAAAGGCTTCTTTGAGTGTCCGGCTCGTCCCCAGCTTTGATAGCAGTTGTAACGCATCGAGCAAATTGCTCTTACCAGCCCCATTCGGTCCGAACAGAACCACAAGCTGAGACAGAGACACTTCTACGTCTTCAAGAGACTTGTAACCCTGGATATGAATACGCTTTAGCATATCGGTTTCTCCATTGCCTTGTTGTTTCAATCAACCACTTGTAGCGTCAGGATGTGTCCAGCCCGCACGTTCTTCTCGTGGACAGAGTCCAGCGACACTTGCTTGAGCGGAAAGGCGGTAAGGCGTTTGTTAGTCATAGTGTGGCCTTTATACCGTGTTGTTAGCTGAGCGTTCGCCGTCGTACGGCGAACTCAGTATCACAGATCAACTCTTTTACTCCGTTCTCGTTCATGTCTTCATAGGTCCTCAGCGATCTCAGATCCTCGCGCCTCCCTCTAAACGCGACAGCCGAGGCCACAGCTTCTAACGCTTCAAGCGATCGCCGAGCTTCAAGCCACAACATTAGAGTTTCAAAAATCTCATTCCAAGAAACATCGGTCTTAAGATTTTGGTCAATCCAGTGATTGAACCACCAATGCGACTGCTTTTCCTCAACCATTCTGTCGAGTTCCTTAATAGCACGATCGCGATTCCATATTCGGTGTGCGGAGGATGATCCTAATCGACTATCCAGAAGCTTCTTGCGTGTAGCAAACCAACCGCGATCATTGCACTCATCCCAAAGCATTGAGATATCCAAGTCAGACAGCAAGTCCAAGTAAGGGGCGAGAGCGAGCACTTGATTCTCTCGTTTGAGGCCTGGATGGCCTTTTACCTTTATTCCGAAGTGCGTACGCAAAAACATCATAAGTGCGGCTGGCTTTGAACAGTCTTTGATCGCGGTGGCTGCGACCTCCAACAGAGGCTTTGTCGCAACATACAACGCCGCTTGAACAAAGTAAAATGAGAAGCGAAGTTGATCCCAATGTTTGAGGAGAAGCCGTTCGGCCTCCTTAGTTGGTAATCGCATGATGAGTTCGCTCGTAATACTGCCCCCTCCATCGCGATTGCTCAAGAATTTATCTAACTCGTCCGTCAGTTCCGGTGACCATAGGTGGCGCGCCTGATGCCACCAATAGTCCTTGTTGCTCGTGTTCAGCTTTCCTATCAGATCCGGGATTGCTTGCTGGTCTCCACGGACCAGTCGTTGCTCGAGGATGTGGTCGGCAAGGTACTCTGGTACTGAGATCCTGCGGAGTACGTCCAAGTCATCTTCTTGTTTGGTTGCCGCCCATAGCGAAAACGCCGCAGACCGAAGAAATTTGTCATTCTCATCATTCTGCCAAAGGCTAAGGAGAAGTTCGCGCGACGCATCTGACATAGGACGCCCCTCTTCCTGGGCACGTCGCCATTCATTGGTCGCCCCGAACAGAAAATAAGAAAACGAATTGATTTCTCCAGTCTGTCGCCAAATTGCCGCACGCTCCAGTACACTGAATGCTAACGCCTTTGGATGATCTATATCGTTCAGCATAATAGTGATTGGCCGTTTCAGATCGTTATGAGTTGCACGCTGAACAAAGTAGTCAATTGCTGTTTGGGGTGGCCGTTGACGAAAAGCGAAGCGAAGCTCATAGGCTACAAGGGCCTCTCGAGGGGAATAGTCACCTTCCCTTTCAGGTTTATTTGGTAACGTCGCCCAAGCATCACAAATTGGACCGAGAAAACGTGCCGGCTCATTTCCGCAGCACTGTCCGAAAGCCCAGAGATATTCGTCGAGATGATTAAGTTTTTCATCGTCGATATTCCAACAAATTTCTATAGCGCGAGCCAAACCTGGGTTGCCGATATGACCGGCTAGCCGCAAAGCTCCTACTCTTGTCGAACCGTTCAGATCTTTTCGCTTGAGAAAACCGTCAAGGTCTTTGCTCAGTTTCGCACCGTGATGAAGTTTTGCGTGTTCGATCTGGACGTCCCTCCACGGAGCACCAACGCCCGGTTCCAATTTTATACATAGCTCAATTCCACCAGTAATGTCTCCGTTGCGCAGACGGGCGAGTTGACCGCTGTGGGTTCTTAGATCTGAGAACTTCCTGACGATCGCTGGGACGTGTTGAGAGTCCGTTTCTGACAACATGGCTAACGCCTCCAATCGCAAGTGGAGGTTAGAGCGGTCATGCGTGGCTGGATTGTCGAGCCAGCTATCAATTGCCTGAAGTATAGCATCGTAGGAGGACTGCGCTGCGTTGCCAGCAAGGCGCAGCGCGTGGAATAACGCGAGAGGATTAGCTTCGGCAACTCGACGGAGAAAGTTAGGTTTTGGTGAACTCGAAACCAAAACCGTCCCCATCACTTCAGCATAGTAGGGTTCCGCAACAATATAAGCTGGTAAGGCATTTCTGTGTTCAAGTTCTGCCGCCGCGTCGGCGAGGAGCCAATCTCTCACCCGGTCATGGCGAAATTCAAGTCGCTGATTCACAGTTGAATCCGTGAGATGGATCAGTTCGCCACGGTTTGCAATGCGGCCAATCAAACGCAACGGTTCGCCTTGAATATTCACCCATTCACTAACATTAAGCCATTGTGGATCAATTTGCCGATGGGCCAGCATTTCTCCCGCGAGCATGCGTAGTGCTTTGTGGTATTCGGCTGATGGATATTCTTCCTCTGCTGCTGCAGTCCGAGATACGGAGTTGTTGACGAATTGGCCGATTACCTGGCCCGGATCAGGCGTATTGTCGAAGTCATAGAGAGCGATGAGGAGAGGGTCGTGACCGAGTGACTGAGATATAGACAATGCGCTCAATGAACTGAGTTCGTTATCAACCAGTCTGGCCCGTGCGATAACTGCATCACGACCTTCGTTCTCGCTGAAGCCTCCAGCGAACACAAGGAGCGGTTCGATGCGCTTGCGAGCTTGGTCTCCCAGCAAAACGAGCGTTTCTGGCCACAAGGGGCATAAGAGGTGCCAATTACTCTTGTCTTTTGTCTCTACTTGTGCACAGCTCCAGCTTGCGATTTTTTCTGCTAAAAACTGCGTTTGGTCCGCTCTATTGATGTCTTCGACGACCAGCAGCAACGAGCGTTCAGGAGAACAGATGGATAAAGCTGTTTCCTCAGAGGCCAAAGCAGGATGAAGTTGACGTAGCGCGTTAGCGATTGCCTGATCAAGTGTCGTTGCTGAGGTAATGTCATCGTGCGATAAGACCAGTCCAAATCCTCTCGCTCGCACATGCGCGTCAAGCTTTCGATAGCAAGCTACTGACTTACCCTGACCGGTCCCTGCCACTACGAAGGTTACGTCGCGATGAAGGCTTGATGCGAGAGTCTCGTCAAGGGCACGCGGTATCCAGGCTTTGGCATCATCAAGTGGAGGATAATTTTTCAAGCTCTTGAGTGAAAGTTCGTGCAGCAATTCTGGGGAAAGGAGTTCCTGTTCAATTTGCAGAAACTGGCGTCGAATCCAATGACCAACTGGGTAATTATCCAGAAAGTGTGCGAGTCTTGAGCGTGACCAAAGATCAATTTCAATATCGTGAGCATGTCCCGCGATCTCGACTTCACTAATGACCTCTTCCGAAGGTTCCTGATTTGTTGTCAACACCAGGGTACTGCGTAAGTCCGAAATTTCTTTCCGTTTTTCCGCTACTATTTTGGCTGTCTTGACAAAATCTCCAGATGGCGTCGATGGTTTCTTCGATTTATCAGAAGGTGTCGCTGCATCTGGATCGTAAAGCCATTTTCTTTTCAGGTCATTACGCGCGGCAGTTGTATGATGAACCGCGATTAGGTGTGGTGGCCTAGCTCCAGGGACAAAGCAGATTCCGTCTAAGGGTGCTTTAACAGTCTTACCTTTACTATTGACACCTGTTTGAACGAGCGACTTATAAAGTGGGTCGGCTTCACGCAGGATAGTCGTAGCAAGCTCCTCAAATCGCCCCTCATCAGTGAAAGATGCGAGAGCCTGTATGGTTCTGTTAGTGTTCATTTTTTAGACTCTAATAATACAAGGTATTCTCCGAGTTGTCGTACACTGTCCACTTATTTACCAAATTCTGGTAGTCGGCGACGAATAACTGGCTCCGACACATCATGACCGCAAGCTCTTGAGGCGTACAGCGGGTAGCCTTTTCAGCCGCTGGTTGAGCGGATCAACTTCGATGCCTACGGACTCCAGGGCGGTTACCCCGAGCAGCGGTTCGGCATTTGCTTCCCCGAATAGGACCGTTCCACCGACGATCTCACCCATAAATTCGATGTCTGCGGTCGTAATATCCATTCTGATCTCACTGCCGTCGGCCAATTCATACACTCGCTGACCTTTGGGGATGAGACCGATGGATTCCAGATGTGGTCTCGGTACGAGACAATCAGTCGCTCCTGTGTCAACCAGAAAGAGGCCTTCCCAGGTTTTGTGCGGCTCAGCCGGATTTCGAATTGTAACGGTTACCTGCGTGGCTCCCATTTTGATCTCCTTTCTGAGTTACTCGGCGGCTTCCAACAGTTCTCCTGAGGTAACTGTAAATGTAACAGATTCGTGGGTTCTGACGAGTAATTTGCCAAACGGGTCGCGTACTCTCACGAGACGTGGACGTGGCGTGGCGCAGTCGAAGACGACGTAGAGCCAGTAATCATCGCGCAGATTGCAGGCTCTGGCCCATTCGTTTTCGCTCATTTGAATATTACCAGAGCCAGCGCGGCCTTTGACTTCGATAGCGCGTTCTTCTGCGTTTCCTTGGTCATTTTCAGGATGGCGAGATCTGAGATCGAAGCCCGGCCAGTCGGTCAGTCCTGCGCGCCGTGCGAGTTCGGGTCGTGAGACATCCTGGATCTCGGCACCAAAACTTTCCTCGTAGGCGGTGGAGACTTTCACAGCGATGGCTTCTACATCGGCGTCGTAACGCTCGGTTTCCTCAGAATCCTGGACGGGTACCACGAGGGCATGGACGAGGAATTCCATTTCACCGGCCTGGATGAGGTCCGATTCGGCTTGTAGTTCGGCGAGGCGACGGTTGCGTAAATCCGTCAGGCTTCGCTGTTGTCCTTTGACTCTGGTGAGTTCTGTATTGGCATGCTGATCACCAGCGCGTGCCCTTTGGGTCAGACTGGATCGAACTGCTGCGAGTTCGGCTGCCTGGAAGTCAAAGCCGCGGTTGACGAAGTCCATGCGCGAAGGCAGATCGCTGAGGATGCGCTGTCGATGGGTTTGTGCGAGTCGTTGGGTGACTTCATCACGGACAAAATTGGTGGCATCCTGAGCCATGGTGCGAGCAAAAGTGGCAAGTGGTACCCGGCTCGGCGCAATGCCGTGGGCACCTCTGAGGAGAAGAAGATGCTCAACCGCACACTCCTCTACGGTACCATCGCTCAATTGGCGCAGTCCGACGAGTCGCGATTCGAGCAGTTTCGGGGCTGTTTCGTCATTATTGAGGGCAGATAGCAGATTAGTCTCCTGTGTGTTGACCTGGTCGTGCTGTTCGACAGAAATGAGTGCGATGTGGAACAGATACGGCTCAGTTGCATAGGGATCGGTGAATATGGCTCCTTTTAGCCCATCGCGCCCGAAGCGATTCAGAATTGTTGCAGAGATACTGTCGAATACCGGCTCGCCAGGGTGTAGCCAGATCGCGTTTTCTCGGGTTATCGGCTTGTGTACTGTCAGTCGATTCCACGCGCTTTCGGGATATATTTCAAGTGCGGACAGCAGGGGATCGGTCGCACGGGGCCGAGTGGGCACCAGGGTAAAGGTTTCTTCGGGGTCCCCTTCAATGTGCAGATCGAGTAGCGGCGCGGCTTTTTCCACGAGGCGTCGCACGTAACCAGGCAGCAGCCGGCGGTAGTTTTCCTGATCTGCTTCCTCTCTGAGACGGGGTAATCGGCGACGCACTTCGCCACCTTCTCCATAGATCATACGCTCCTTTTTTTCGAGAGCATGGATTTGATCTTCGGTGAGATTGCCTTCCAATTGCGCAGCAACGGTATCGGCGTCTTTAGTGATCGCCTGTTCGAGATAGTCCTTCATGGAGTATTCTTCAAACAGTCGGCCTACGACGTCGAAAACCTTGTCGGATTGGAGTTGTCGGCGGATCGCTTCCAGCTTGTCGAGTAGCGTTTTCAGGACCCGTCCCTCGCGGGTGCCGCTGGCTAATAGGTTGATGATGACTACGGGATCGTGTGTCTGTCCGTAGCGATGGATACGACCCATCCGCTGCTCGAGTCGCGCCGGGTTCCAGGGGATGTCGTAGTTCACCATTAGCCAGCAGAACTGCAAATTGATGCCTTCGCCAGCGGCGTCGGTAGCTACCAAGTAGTTGGCTCCACCCTCGGTTGCTGATCGGCGGAAAAACTCGACCTGTCGCTCTCTTTCCTGGTAGGGCAGGCCACCGTGGATCAGGGCGACTTGACCGGTGTAGCCAAGACCTTCGAGCCTACGCACAAGGAACTCCGCTGTGTCGCGGTGCTCGGTGAAGATGATGAATTTTTCGTCGGTGTATTTCGGATTACTGAGCACCTCGCGCAATTTCTCGAATTTGGATTCTTCGCCAGTATCATACAGGTTCTGGGCTTTGTTGAGCAATTCTGCGACCTTGATGCGCTCTGCCTCCAGTTCGCTGAGATTGACCGCGATGGTGCCGCCCAGGACATTGCTCTCAAACGTCTCTTGTTGCTCTCGATCATCTTCCTCATCGGCGGTGTGCGTTTCATAGAGATTGTCGAGAGTGTCAAGGCGTCGTTGTTGGCGTGCGAGTTGTTCCTCATTGAGACGCCCGTTCTGTATATCGTCAATCAGTCCTTCGAGTTTCTCATGGCGACGCTCAAAGGAGCGCAGGAGGGCGTACGTGGAACTGGCGAGACGTCGCTGGAAGACGCTCATTGCGAGGCGGGCGGCAGAGCGGTTCAAAAAGCCAGCGCGGTTGTAATAGTACCGGATATATTCCGTTGTTTCGTCGTAGAGTTCCTGTTCACCTTCTGGTCCTTGCGAGAGGGCGTAACCCAGGGTGTCGCAGTTTCGCTGTGGATATAGCGGAGAGCCGTTAAAGTGGACCATCTCTTCCTTGGTCCTGCGGATATAGTGCCTTTGCCGAGATTCTTGGGGAAACTCTTCGAAAGCATCATAGGTAGAGAGTGCATCCGGCAGCAACAGACGCCATAGATAGTAGTAGGGATGATCCTTTCCCATATGAGGCGTTGCGGTGAGCAATAGCAGATGTTGGGCCGACCAGGGGAGTCTCCAGTCTTCATTATCTACCTCAGCGCCAGATAGGGCTTCTGCCAGTTTGTAGCGATCTGTTTTGCGTACCCGGAAATCTAGCTGGCGATCCGCGGATAGTTTGTGCGCTTCGTCGAAGACGACGAGGTCATAAGCGTTAGTCTGTGGGTCTTTGAGGTGGTTAAACATGCGTTCCCCAGCCAGGGTATCGATGCTGACGATTGCTCGGTCGCTGTCTGATCCAATGAAGGGATTGCCGGTTCGCGCGTCCGCGCCGCTGATGATTCGAAATGGCAGGTGAAATAGGGTACGCATTTCTCGCTCCCAGTTGCCGACCAGACCGGCAGGTGGGACGATGAGCACGCGGCGGATGAGTCTGCGGGACAACATTTCGCGTACGTACAGGCCCGTCATGATCGTTTTACCGGCACCCGCGTCGTCTGCCAGCAAGAATCGCAGGGGAGCCTGTTGCAGCATTTGTTCGTACACGGCAATGCGCTGATGAGGGAGTGGGTCAATTAGCGATGTTTCAGCGGCAAATGCGGAGTTAAAAAGATGCCCGTAGGTGAGGCGATGCGCCTCGGCGACTGCCGAAATAGCGTCCGGGTTAGCGGAAAAGTCCATGCTCTGTGAAGGTGTTGATCTCGCTTCTGGTATTGCTGGTACATCGTCAATGCCTTCATGGGCGCTCGCTTCCATCTCTAAGATGCGTTGCCAGGCCAGATTGTTGGGACGCGACTGTCCGTTCTCCCAGCGGTTGACAGAGGCATAAGACACACCAATGCGTTCCGCGAACTGCGTTTGAGTCAGTTCTTTGACGCCCCGGATGTTTTTGATTCTTAGGGCATAGTCGCTGGGTAGGTCAGTTAAAATCATGGGTGATATATCCTTCTACCTGTCATGTCTCGATTTTTGGACAACCGGAATATATAATATGGTCGTATGAATATCAATATTTATATAGCATGTGTTATATTGCAAGGTATAAGAGTGTATGTCTTGCGAAAAAATAATACGCTCAGGTCAGTAATTTACTCTGTTTTAACGTGATGTGTGACTTCAAAACCGCCATATAGTAATACCGATAAACAGATATAAGAAAGTCAAAACCACTGGATTGCGGCTAACACCATGCCGCAATGACGGCTCTAAAATCCTTGTTTTTCTGACTGCTGACCACCGATTGCTTGTTTTCTTCACCATTATTTCAAAGTCACACATGACGTTCTGTTTTAATCTATATCTTGCCTTTATCAGCCAATGCCTCTTCAATTACGCGGCACTGCCAGAATGCCCTGTTGCGCCATCCGAATCGCCACGGATGAGATGTCGTGAATCGCTGGGGCAATGCTTCGTATAGCAGGGCGAGTGTTTGTACGGTGGCCGCGAATTGATGGGTGTCCTGCTTGTCGCGTTCTGAGTGCGCTGTGTAATAGGGCATGAGCGCATCTGCTGTGCGGTGTAGCGCGGCGTTTGCTTCTGCCTCGCGCCACCCGGTCGCTTTTGGCAGTCGCGATAGCAGATAGACCGCGTCCATGGTTGAAAAATTTGGACTTCCGTGCCAGAAGCCGTTCTCTTCCTGGAGACTTAGCATGGCATCTACGATTTTCTCAGCTTGGGGCGGGAGTTTGTCCATGCCCGTGTAGATCAGGCTGTAGGCAAATGTGCGGCTGATGTTGGTAGGTCCTTCACCGGGCCATGTTCCCAGCGCAAGGTGCTGTTGTGCGGCGAGTTCGTCGAAGAAGGCGTTGACCCAGGCGGGGTCTGGATGGCTGACGAGCATGGGTACGCGCGCGAGGACTTCGTGATGGGTGTCGCCCGATGCTTTCCAGGTTTTGAACCACTGGTAGAGTCCGGCGATGGTTGTTGCGTTGCGCTGGTCGTCGGGGAATTTCAGGATCTGGGCGTCCAGCATGTTGAGTGCGCGAACTGCGTTCCAAAATGCGATGCCCCGCCTGTCCGAGGGCGGGAAGGCAAAGGTTCCGTCCTGTTCGCTCTGTTGTGACTGGATCCAGGCGATCCATTTTGCGCGGTCAAGCGCGACTGCGTCGAGCGCGTTCATGCTGTACAGAATATAGGTGATGAAGAGGGTGCTCGGAAGGCTGGGCGCGGGTGCGTCGCCATTGCGGAAGGCTCCGGTGTCCGGGAGGTAGAGGGATTCCGCCCAGGCGATCAAATCGTCGCGGATGGGGTCGAGGGAGATTGTCATGTGGTTCTCATTTACGCCAGAGCCGCCTGGAGTCCAGGGACCTGGTCCGCGCCCTCTGGCACCTGAATTTTTGATCCTTGAAAGTCTTCTCCGACCGGTTCAAACCGTCCGCCCAGGTGCTCGGACAAGAACGCCTCAGCGACGGCGTAAAACGACAAGCGGTTTTCTGGCCGTGCGAATCCGTGCCCTTCATCCGGATAAAGCACGTAGGTCACGGGGATGTTTTTTTGCTTCATCGCCTCGACAATTTGATCGGATTCGATTTGTTTGACGCGCGGGTCGTTGGCACCCTGGCCGATTAGCAGAGGCCGCTGGATCTGATCTACGCGCGCAAGCGGCGATTTGGCCAGTAAGGATTTCTGGCCCTCTTCTGTTGTCCAGTCACCTACGCGGTCTTTCATCATTGGCAAGATCGGAACCCAATAAGGCGGCACGTTTTGTAGCAATGTGACGAGGTTGCTCGGGCCGACAATATCGACGCCGCAGACGAATGTATCGGGGGTGAAGGTCAGCCCGACCAGGGTCGCGTATCCGCCGTAGCTGCCGCCCATTATCGCCACCTGGTCGCGTTGCGTGATCTTTTCACGGATCGCCCAGTTGACAGCGTCAATCAGGTCGTCGTGCATTTTGCCGGCCCACTCGCCATTGCCGGCGTTGGTGAATTCCTTGCCGAAGCCGGTCGAGCCGCGGAAGTTGACGCCCAGCACGGCGTAACCGCGGTTCGACAGCCATTGATGCTGCGAATCGTAGCCCCAGACGTCGCGCCCCCAGGGACCTCCGTGAACCAGCAGAACCAGCGGTACCGGATTGCTCGGTCGAGCCTCGCCGTCGGGGGTGCTGTCGGGGGGAAGCGTCAGATAGCTGACCAGATTCCATCCGTCGCGGGATTTGATGGTCAGGGAGTGCATCCTGGCCAGTTGGTACTCGTCCAGGTCCGTGCGGTTGCTGAACAGGTAATTCGCCTGCTTCCCGGTGCGGTCGTACAGGTAGTATTTGACCGGCCCGTTGTCCAGGGCGTAGGCCGCTATCCACAAGCGGTCGTCGAGCGTGCGGCTGGTGATGGACAATTCGCCGTCTTCCACCGAGTGCAAGTAATCTATGTCTTCTTGTATCGCCGGGTCCAGTACGTGCCAGCGGTTGCGGTCGTAAATGAACGACACGGCTTGCACGTGTTTCTCTGTCGGATGAACCAGCATCCCGCCCACATCCGCGCGGCCGTCCTCGGCCACCAGTTCTTGTTTGCCGGACGCCAGATCGAGGGTGAACAGGGCGGCTGTGTTTCGCTTGCGGCTGTCGATCATATAGAGGATCTGGTTTGATTTGTCGAAGCCGGTCAGATAGGTCGTCAGGGCGTCGGTGTTGGGGACTTCCAGGAAGGGTTGCCACTGGTTGCTCTCGTTCCGTTGGAGGATCACCTGTCCCCCGGTCGGCGAAAATGTCATGGCAAAACGCGTGTGGTCGTCGTTGTCGAACAGGTAAGAGACAAAGCCCGGATTTTCTTCGATCAGGGTCCGCTCGCCAGTGGAAAGCTCGATGCGATAGACGTCGTGCAGTTGCGGATTGCGGGTGTTGATGCCGATCAGGATCTCGTTGGGCGTCTTTTCATTGACCGAAAGAATCTGCGAGTTGACTTTTTCAAAGGGCGTCAGGTCTCGGGTCTCGCCCGTGGTGATATTCGTCGCGTACACGTGCCAGTCTTCATCGCCCCTGGCATCCTGGTAGTACAGGATGTGCTGCCCATCATAGGTCCAGTCGTAGTGGCGGATGCCGCGTTCTTCGTCTTTGGTGATCGGTCTGGCTGAGTCGGGATCTTCTACTGCGGTGATCCAGACGTTTAAGACGCCCTCCACTGGCGCGAGGTAGCTCAGGTACTCGCCGTCGGGACTGATTCGGGCCATGGTTTTTTCTGGGTTGCCGAATAGCACTTGTCTGGGAATCAATTTGGTACCTCCTTTTTGTCTTGCTTAAGACCAGCCGCGCACCATATACGCCTGTAATATGCCGCTTTCATCGGAGTTGAAGAAGCCCGATTGTCCATCTGGGGAGAGGAAGGGATGGATGTGCGTGTGTTTTTGCCAGGAAGATCCGGGGTCTGCGACTTTTCGCGCGTTTGCGAGCGCGTCTTCCTCTTCTTCGGGGAGATCGAATAGCCAGACCGCGCCGCCCGCATCTATTGGACCTGCGTCTGTGATTAACCGTTTCCCGTCGATGTCTGTTGCGAAGTGGCAGAAGTCGGGTGTGTCGAAGGAGCGGGACAGGTCGTTTCGCCATCCGCCCGGTGTGTTGATGCCTTCATCCCCAATGTGATCCGCAGCGCGTCCTGCGATGAGTTGTCTTTCAGCGGGTTCGCGTGTGCTCGTGCTGGTAATGGCGATGTCGCTTTGTCCCTGCCAGCATTGATGCCCCTGACAGAATTCGTTTCCGTCCCGTCCCCAGGGGAAGTCGCGCAGTGCCGTGCCGTCGTCCCGGATCAGGTGGATGTCTGCACCCCGTCCGCTGACGAGTGTTTCTACGCTGCCGTCGGCTGATGCGGTGTTGCCGTGATTTTCCTGGATCATGATGTCATGGGAAGCGACAGGGTCTGTCTGGCGCGTGTATTGTGGGTGGATATTGCACCAGGAGGGGCCGTGAAAGATCAGGCGTACAGATGGGTCCTCAATTTCAAAGACGAGGAGCCCCCAGGGCGCGCCTGCGGTTTTGCCGTCGCCGAGGAATCCCGAGATGGCGATGCGCTTGCCGTCGGATGAGATTGTCGAGAGGGGATACGGTCGGCTCAATCTGAAGTCGGTGTCCGGGATCGCGTGATCCAGGACATAGATGGTGTCGCGTTCTGTTCCGTCCATTTTGACGCGCTTGAGCGTTAGGCGTCCGCCTCCAGGCTCTGTTTCGTTGACGAAGTAGTAGAGCCATTCGCCGTCTGGTGAGATGGATGGTCCCGTGGTTCCGAGTTCGGTGGTGATTGGTGTCAAGTTGCAATGGTCTTCGAGGTCGCAGATGAGGAACTGGTGCTCGGAGTCCTTTGGATCAGAGCCGTGGGGATGCGCAGATCGGTGAAGGATCAGCCGTTGGGAATCGGGTGTGAAGATCTGCGCTTCCATGTAGATGTGTGATGAGGGGATCGATTCATCCGTGAGTTGGATGACTTCGAGGTTGTTCCGCTCGGTCTCCGGGACGAGGTTGGGTCGGATTTTCATTTTTTTTCCTTTGTATAGGTATGCTCTAATTCATCCTTAGGCTGCCATCCCAGAATGCGCTTTGCTTTTTCATTTGAGAACTTCTGGTGTGGTCGGTTTGCAAAGATGTTGAAGACTTCGCATTGCGATGGCAGTGTTTTGAGGTCGATGGTCAGGCCCGGTAAGAATGCCGCTGATGCATCGCGCCATGTCACGAGGAACGGACGGTTCAGTCCGGGTCTTGACAGGTCGTCGTGATAGCAGAAGATGTAGAATAAGTAACACAGTACATAGACATCGCTCTGTGTGGTAAAGATTCGGCAGATTTCTTGGCCCAGGCCCTTTGATAGGGCGTATAGATTTGTGCTGGGTTTGGGGGGGACATCGGGACCGATGTTGTAATCTAATGTTTCATAAGGTGCGCCCTGTACGGTGAAGTGCGGTCCCGTATTGATTACCCTCGGGATCCCATGTGCAACTGCTGCGCGCATGATGTTGTAACAACCCATTGTGTTTACGTCAAACGCGATCTGTCGGTGGGGGCGCAAGACGGATAGGTTGATGATTGCATCCATGCCTTCTGCCGCGCGCGTGACCGCATCGGGGTCTGATACATCTACGATCATCATTTCGTGCGGTGTGTCATAAGGCTCCAGGTCGGTTAAGCGCAGATCTACATGTCCTTCCAGAGCTTTGACTACGTGCGGTCCCAACTGGCCATTGCTTCCGTAGATTACGACTTTCATGGTTACCTCATTATTAAAGATTCAATGCTTGCTTTGCCTGATTTGTGGGGAACCGGGCATTTTCAACGTCTGATTGGACGTGCAAGACCTGCCACATGGGTCCGTTTGTGGCGAGTGCTTTTCCGATGGCGTTTACCGCGTCTTCTGTTGTCAATGCCGTGTCGCCATCGCTGTCTATGTCTCCAAATCGCAAGCAGGTTACGCGGACCGAATGCTCACGCGCAAATTCCCGGCAGGTAAATTCACCCAGGTAGCGCGCCATAGGTGCCGATTCTGTCGAAGGTCGCGGTGCCCAGACTTCTGTGACGTTCCAGTTGGGGTCGCAGGACGCGAATAAGCTCAGGGAACTGATATAGATGACGTGTGGCACGTTTTTCTCCCGTGCTGCGTGCATGATGTTATAAGTGCATCGGGTTTGGAAGTCTATTTCCCGTTCGTCATTTTTTAGTTCTTCGGGCAGTTCCGCGAGATGCACAATGGCGTCCATTCCCTGGACGAGGGCTTCTGTTTCTCCTTCGTGCCCGAGTTCGCATTTAACAAAGTCGCAATCTGTCTCTACATCTACGAGATCTGTCAGGACGACCTCGTGTTCTTGTGCCAGATCCGCTGCCAGTGCCCGGGATAGTGCTGTTTTGCCCGAGGTGATCAATATGTTCATGATTTGCTCCTATTTTTTATCCTACATACCGCCCGATATTTGCTTCGTCGTAATATTTATTCACATTCGGGACTTCGCGCATGCCGTGCCAGACACCGCGGAACAGGGTTTGTCGCTTTGGAGGCATCGCGGCAATGACTTCAGGCGGCGGGCATCCTTTGCCCCATTTTGCGTTTACGGTGTTGTAACAGGTGAATAGGCTCAACCGATCCCATTCTTCGTTGCCCCATTTTGTACCTGTATGGCACAGGGCTTCGGTGAAGATCAGTGCGGATCCCGCAACGCAGGAATATGTGTCCCACAGGTCGCTTCCGCGTCCGCTCAGGGTTTCGGGGCGGGGGAATGCGGCTTTGTGACTGCCCGATAAGAACATGGTGCCGTCGCCTTCTCGTACTTCGTTCAATTCCCAGACGACGCGGATCAATCCCGCGTGAATTTTTCCCGGTTGCATTTGATAGATGTGGGAATTTCCGAGAAAGTTGAAGTATCCACCTCCGCCATGGGGGCGGAAATTGTCGTGACCGGCTCGTCGATGACTGGTGTACGTATGGTCGAACCGAAATCCGTAGCAGTCTTCGGTTGCCAACCTCTGATGTGAGATGATTTCGTTTAATACACCGACTACGGCCGGGTGGTCGAGTAGTATTTGCGATGCGCCGCCGTGATTGTCGCGTTCATCAGGGGACAATGAGTCGCGTTCGTACAAAAATTTCATCTGGTGTTCGCGTACGGGTATGAATTCTTCTTCGGTGAGCAAGTCGGGCAAGCAGATCCATCCCTTCAGGTCAAACAGGTATTTCTGCTCTTCACTCATCGGCACGACGGGCAAGCCGTCGGCATTGGTCGTGGGTAATAATGGGTTAGCCATAAAAACGCTCCTGAGAAATGGTTTAATCGGTTATTAGCCTCAATAATTCTTCCCATTGATCCTCATCTACGAGCACCCCTTTCTCCTCGCTCTCGCATCGTATCAGCAACATGCCTTCGCCGGGATAGCGCGCGGATTCGTGAACTTCATGTAGATCGTCAATGATGCCGTTTACAATGCGTTCACACATTTCCCGTCCGTTTAATGATGTGACATCAATTGCAATATAGGTTTGCGATACGGCGTGTTCATCGCCCTGTGCGCCGATGTCGTGCGTTGTTTGACCGGCTGATAATAGCGCGGCGAGGGTGTCGAGCACGATCGCGAGTGCCGATCCTTTCCAGTAGCCAATTGGGAGGGCGCGTTTTGAATCGAGTATGGCGCCGGGGTCGCATGTCAGATTGCCTTTCGTGTCAAATCCTCCGGCGATAGGTAATGTCTCTCCTCGCGCTTGTAAGACTTCCAGTTTGCCATTGGAATACTGGCTCATCGCCATGTCCAGGAGAATATGTCCCTCTTTTCTCGGGATCGCCATTGTCATTGGGTTGTTTCCAATGCGTTTTTCCGTTGCGCCCCAGGGCGGCATGAGTGGGGTTGTGTTGGTCCAGCACATGCCGATGCATCCCGCATCAGCGGCTTGCAGGCCATAAGCTCCGGCGCGCATCCAGTGGTTTGTGTTGCGCAAGCCTATACATCCCATGCCGTTTGCTTTTGCGATTTCAATTGCGCGTCCCATCGCGAGATGGGCATTGACCAGCCCTATTCCCATTTTGCCATCCCATTGTTCTATGACGCCGAGAGCTTTTACGCACTCGGGTTCGGCTGTGCCGTCTAATCGTCCTTCGCGCAGTTTTGCCAGTAGTCCGGGAAATCGGTTCAGTCCATGGGAATATACGCCGTCGCGCTGATTCTCTGCGAATAGTCGCCCGCACAATTCCGCGCGGTCCTGTGGTAATTCTGCCTTCAGGAGTGCCGCGACAAATGCGTCTTTTAACTTATTAAATGGAATCCGTGTTTGCATCTGATTTTCCTTATTTAAACATGAATCATCGTAGGGGATGGTCTCCGTCCCGTGTGTCATCTTACGCGATTTCTATTATAGCAGTTCATAGGGCAGAATGCAACAAAACCGAATCTGTCTTTTCACCTCTTGCGGAGCGATATTATAACTGATGTTACGCATAGGAAGAATATAATGCGCCTGTCATTCTGAGCGTAGCGCAGCGGAGTCGAAGAATCTCCTACCAACGCCGGTGGAACAGATGCTTCGGCTCCGTTCCACTCCGCTCAGCATGACAAAACGCCAGACCCGCGTAACGTCAGGTTATAAAATAAAAAACCCACTCGTGTATGAGTGGGTGTAAAAAATTGCCAAATAGCGGACCAGTAGGCATTTCTTACGGCTTCCTATAAATCTCATGAGTCCCAACTCGGCGCAGACGGTACGTATCGCCCACGATCTTGAACGTGAACCTGTAACTTCCGGTGACACGAGCTTCCCAGATATCGGCATGACCTCGCATCTTCTGGGTCTGGAGAGAACCGTGATATGGATTAGAAAAGAGAAGTGAGAGTTGCTTGTCAACACGTTCCTGGATGTTCCGTGGCAGTCGCGCATAGTCGCGGTCAAATGATTTCTCTGTGACGATTTTCATGCACGCTGTTTATGAAGGTGGACAAGGAGACCTTCTGCCGTTTCAAATGCACTGGAAGATCGACCCTCCCGCTCGTCTCGCTCAGCTTCCCGCTCGCCTTTCTGCCATGACTCCAGCCACCAGTACTTCTGCTCCGGATCGATTAGACCTGTTTTAACTGCCACGTTGGCCTCTGTCTCGGTTAATCCTTTGGCATTAAGCATGTCCTCGTTGATGGTCTTGATCTTGTCTTTTGCCCGCGCGAGAATTCGCTGTTCTTTTTTCGAAAGCTTTGGGGGATTATAGACCATCTGTTGTGGTATGAGGACGACTTTTCCATTCTCTTCAATTACCTCAATCACATCACCCACTTTGAGGCCGAGTTTTTCAAATACCGGCTTGGGAATAGTGATCCGGTGGCTGGAGGTAATTTTCGAATGTGGCATTCCGCGTCTCCTGTTTTGTCATTGCAAGTACTGAATATAGAACAAAATTAAAAAGCCCCGCAAAAAAGTCAATGACTTGCTGACAGGTTTCGATACAGGTCCTCATCCAGCAAGGCGGCACCTGCCCGAGCATTGTCTATTACTTGTTCGACCTTTGTCGCGCCCGGGATGACGACGGGGTTGGACTTGTGCGAGATGACATACCGGAGAGCGGTTTCCACGAGCTTTGAATCATCTCCAATGGCTTCTCTGATCGCTTCCAACTTGTCGAGCATGTCTTCGTATTCCTCGCGGTCGGATTGTCCCGGGTTCCAGTCGTCGCGTACGGTATCGCCAAATACGCTTTCGCGGTTGTATTTGCCGGATAAGACGCCCTTGGCCAATGGGCCTCGTACGAGGATGCCCAGATTTTTCTCTGTGCAATAATCGAGAAATCCCGCTTCTGGTTCGCGATTGATCAGGGAGTAATCCACTTCTACTACGGCGCAAACGCCGTTTGATATTTCGTAGAAGTTTTTCAGTACATTCAGGCTATTTGTCGAGATGCCGTATGTGAGGACAATACCCTCTTGGCACAGGGTGTCAAAACCTTCGATGTAAACGGATGGGTCCTCAATGCCACCTTCATGGCATAACATGACATCGATACGGTCGGTTTGCATGCGGCCCAGGCATGCGTGTCCGCACAGGCGAATGGCATCAACGCCCGTCTTTGGCACAGGTGCTCCGGTGCGGCTTCCCCAGTTGCCTATTTTGCTCACGATAATCAGTTTGTCGCGCATTGAGGGTGTGAGGGTTTTGCCAATGCGCAATTCGCTCATGCCATTGGGGATGCCATAAGATTCGGCGGTGTCGAGCAGGTTCATTCCATTGTCAATGGCGGCCAGCAAAATATCGGTTGCCTCTCGATCGCTCAACTCGCCCCACTGGTTGCCCAGGTTCCAGGTTCCCAATCCTACGACGGAAACACGCCATCCCGTTTTGCCAAATGTTCGATAGATCATTTTTGTCTCCTGTTTTTGTTTTTCCACATGGGATAATTTTTTTCCAAAATTCGCGCGGGCCAGTAGCCATACCATGCATATCCGGTGCGTCTTTCCAGTGCGACCTCTGATAGAGAATAGACTTTGTTGCCATCCCGGTTCGCCATAAAGGGGCGGTTTGTGCCAATTTCGTGAAAGCGCGCCCACAGAGGCGGTGCGTCCGGGTCTTTGACAACGACGAGGTCTGTGGTTGCTGTGTGATTTCTGAAGCGCGTGGGGTCTATTTCAACGCGCTTTAGTCGAATGCCTTCTATCTTTGCCTCTTGAAACCATTGCACCGCACTTTCAATTGCATCGACTATCTCGGCACTCGGGTCTTCAATAGCCATTAAAAAACGCACGATATGCGCTGTTTGTCCCGCTGTAATGGACGGCAATTCATAGGTGCGCGCTTTTATGGGTTCATAAGTTATATGATCGTGTTGCTGACACCATCCCGTTTTTTTGCCTTCGACGACAATCTGACATTTCAGGGTTATATCAATCGCTCGATCCAGTGCGGCTTTGGCTTTGGCGTGCAGTTCATCGTTTATCCATGAAAACTGAGGCTTGCGGTCTGCGATATCTTTCAACAGGGTCATTATGCCAATCATTACGCCGTCATTATAAGTAATGGCATCTACATCCCAACCGCGCCATCCGCCCGTGGGGTGTTGCTCGCGAAATATATAGTCCAGACCCCTTTCGACTGCATTGCGATACCGCGCCAGGTCAGTCGCGATGTACACCTTTGCCAGATAATCGATCTGTGAGTACGTGTTGTGATTGTCAAATGTGCTGACCATCCGCCGTTCGCCTTTGATCGCTCTGACTGTATCGGGGTCGATCTGCGCCTGCCAATCTACATTGTTGGGCCAGCCACCATCCGCGTTCTGGTAAGTGAGCATGTTCTCGGCAATATGGACAATCTGCGAGGGATCGTACATCGGGTCGTTGCGGTCGCGTCCATATCGCTTGCGCCAGTGACTCATCCCATCTCTCAATGGGTGTAGATCAATGGCTTGATATGTCTGCGCCTTGGCTGCCTCAATCCTGTCATTGGCTTGACACAGCCCAATAGCGAAAAAATAAAAAATTAAAAAAAGTTTCATCTTTTTACCCATCTTCTCGATAGCCCAATACAACGAGCAGACACGACCCATCGCCGATAACTGAGAGTCCCAATTCTTCTCCTGTCGCTATCGCCTTTGCGCTCTCGGCACCGGGTTGCATCCACACATGTTGAATGCCCGCTTCGTGAGCTTGAGGAATTATGGTTTCTGTCACGGGGGGTGGTGTGATGATGGAGATGCCGTGAATCGGTTCGGGAAGTGAGTTTAGATCGGAAAAACAGGGTTGTCCTTCAATCTCTGTCTCTTTGGGATTGATGGGATAAGCCGTCAGTCCGTGCTGTAGATAACACCGCAAGATCTTGTTGCCGTATTTTTCCCGGTCTCGCGATGCGCCGACAACGCCGAATGCTTTTCCTTTGAGAAAATCATCGATTCGTTCTGTAGTTGTCATGCAAACCTCATTGATTTAATGGTATTAATAAAGAAGTGCGGTTGTCAACGGCCATGTTCTAAGATATTCGAAATACAGCAGAAAATCCACGTTGAAAAAAGGTGCTGTCTTAAAATTTCAGCTAAAAATAAAAAAATAAAGAAATATCGAGTTTATCTCTGTTTAATCTTTCTGAAATAATTTGGCTTTTACTTAATGAAGTTAAGTTTTTTCGGTCAAGTCCAATACATATATTTACTTTTTTTATTTTAAATAAACGTATGTTTAGCTGCAATCATTGAGGTTCCTTACCTATGATCAATTCATTTAATCGAAAAGGTATCTGGCGAACTTATTCTATGGCTGATGGGCTGGCCGGGATGCGCGTTGAACACATTGTCGAGGATAGTGAAGGTTATCTCTGGTTCGCCACCTGGGATAACGGTGTTAGTCGCTTCGATGGAGACGAGTTCCAGAATTTTACCAAACAGGACGGTCTTGTTAGTGACCGCGTTTATTTTATTCAAAAGGACAGCCAGAATCGGTTGTGGTTTGGCACATTAAATGGCGTCTGCTGGTACGATGGGACAGATTTTCACCATTTGGATGACGAGGGGATCGCGGGCCGACCTGTGCAGTTCATCTACGAAGACAATGAAGGGCATATATGGTGTGGTGGGCACCGCACTCTGGGATATTACGACGGCACTGTGTTTCACGACCTGATGCCGCTCTACCTGCAAGATTATGAGCAGCCTCCTTCTCCTCAGTGGCTCAACCAGTGTCGGGGTATTGCTCAGGATCCACAAGGCCAGATGTGGTTTGGCTTTGACTACCTCATACGCTTCGATGGCACATCCTTTTATCGCTATGAAGAGGAAGATGGTTTCCCTCGACTCTCGAAAAGCTATGTAGTGGGGCAGAACTCTACCGGCCATGTTTGGATCGGTTATCGCGGATACGAAAACAAACTCTGGTGCTATGCAGATGGCAACTTCCAGCCTGTTCAGGTAGATTTGAGTGGGACACTGCGCAAAATTCAGTGCGACAGTACAGGTCGGATGTGGTTTTGTACTTCAGAAGGGGTGCTCTATCAGGATGGGGACGGATTCAGCAGGTTTACCCCTACCGATGGGTTGCCCCATCCCGCAGTCAAAGCCGTGTTCCAGGATCGCGAGCATCAGTACTGGTTTGCCACATGGGGCGGTATCGCGCTCTACGATGCACATAGTACCAGCGTTTTTGACCTGAGTGCGGAATTATCCAGAGAAGTGTGTGAAATCTCACAGATCGTGCAAGACCGGCGAGGTGATATATGGGTCGGATATGCCACTCCTTTCCTCAGCCGTCTTGAGAAAAGCATTTTTCGCTTTGATGGCGAAAACTTTGCCTTTGTAGGCACTGAGGATGGCTCTGATATCAACAACTGTTTCGCTATCTATGAGGACCAGGAGGGGTATTTGTGGTATGGCGGCGTCCAGGGCCTGTTCCGCTACGATGGGCAGAAAATAAAAAAAATGCATACAACCGCAGGTTTAGGCAAAAGTAGTATCAGTACAATTACCCAGGATTCGCAAGGGCAATTCATTTTTGGACATTGGAAAAACGAAATAAAAACAAGGAGAAGCTACCTTTTTACCAGCGCATTGAAAATCGCTTACCAGCGAGGCGAGGCGTTCCAAACCATTTTTGAGAATAACGAGAAAAAAGATCCTTTTAGCCGCACCGGCACTGTGATTGCCGGGCACAATGGCGAGTTTTATTTTCATCTTTATCACCAGAATTTCTCTGCCAATGACAAAGGTTTCGCGCATTGGCATCCCGAAGATGGGCTTAAATTTTATGATGTTGAAGATGGGTTGATAGACGACCAGGTCGTTGACTTGCTGTTAGATCGCACTGGCAACCTGTGGGTCGCCACCAAGGGGGGGCTTTGCTGCTTTGATGGCAGCACCTTCCAGATCTTCACGACTGAAGACGGGTTGCCGAGCAACCGCATCCGTTGCTTGCTTGAAGATCGACGAGGCCATCTCTGGGTTGGCACAGACGGAGGTGTGGCTCACTACGATGGTCAGATTTTTCAGACCATCAAGTCACCCCATATAGGATCGGTTCTCAAAATACTCGAAGATAGCGATGGAAACTTCTATTTTGGTACAGCCCAACATTCTCTGGTGCGCTATCGGCAACAAAAGATCCCGCCCCGGATTCGCTTGCTTCAGGTGATCGCTGATCAAGACTATGAGAATCCGGAGGAAGCCATCGTATCTACGGCGGGACAGCAGGTGATTTTCGAGTACAAGGGCCTGAGTTTTTCCACCCATCCCAGCGACATGCTCTACATCTATCGCCTGAAGGGACACGATCTCGACTGGCAACCAGCGACCCGAGAGATGCGGGCACATTATCGAAACTTATCGCCTGGAGACTACACATTTCAGGTCAGAGCTATTGATCGCGACCTCAATTATTCAGAGATAGCGCAGGTGCAAATCTCAGTAGAGTCAGATCCGCGTATTGAGGCTCTGACTACGCCACTCAACAGTAAGAAGGATAATGAGTTTATTGGTCAGAGCAAGGCTTTGCAACAGTTTCAAAGCAAACTCATAGAGGTGGCATCCACTGATATGACGGTGCTACTTCTGGGTGAGACGGGTGTGGGCAAGGGATTGGCTGCACGGACATTACACGAACACAGTGCCAATAGAGATGGGCCTTTTATCCAGGTCAACTGCGGAGCATTACCTGAGATGCTGATCGATAGTGAGCTGTTTGGTCACGAAAAAGGGGCTTTTACCAGCGCAGTTTCTCGCAGGCTGGGCAAGATAGAACTGGCCAAAGATGGCACACTCTTTCTGGATGAAGTCGGAGATATGAACCCGGAAACACAGGCCAGGATGTTGCGCGTGCTGGAAGAAGGCACTTTTGAGCGCGTTGGAGGCAGTGAGATGCTGACGGCACAGACGCGGATTGTGGCAGCGACGAATCGCGACTTGAAGGATATGGTCAATGAAGGTGAGTTTCGCGAGGATATCTATTATCGCATCTATGTCTTTCCGCTCTATTTGCCACCTCTGCGCGAGCGCAAGGAGGATATCCCGGACTTAGCGGAGTTTTTCAAGAATCGCATGGCAACGCATTTGGGCAAGCAAATCGGTGTCTTGACACCAGAAGTTATAGAGGTGCTACAAACCTGCGATTGGCCTGGGAATGTGCGGGAACTGGAGCATACGATACAGCGTGCTGTTATCGTGTGCCGCGGTTTTCAAGTTGAAGTGGGTGATCTGGGACTGTATGGTTCTCATACCGCTCTTGACCTTGAGATTAATACCATAGATCAAGATCGCGAAGTCGTGCCTTTGCAGGACTTTGAACGCCGCTATATCCTCAAAGTGCTCAAAATCACCGGCTGGCGGGTAAGTGGTCCTCGGGGCGCAGCAGTTCTGCTGGGATTACCGCCTTCTACTCTGTATAGCAAAATCAAAAAACTGCGTATTGAGCGTCCCTGAACATTGTATCGATCATTTCTGAATAGCGATATATCGTTTTTTTACGATATATCGCTATTTTTATATAACTTACTGTAATAAATTGGTTTATGTATCATTCCGGTCGGTTTTTCGTCCGTATATAGTCAAAAATTATAAAATTTAGTTGGCTTGTTTTTTACAGACTAAAGACTATATCTTTATTGAAAAATAATACTTTACGAATAAAATTTTTATAAAAAATCACATTGGCACGGATATTGCTTTTTATAGATGGATTCCAGTTAAATCCATCAACACTATCTCAGGAGGGAGATAATATGTATAAAAAGCTTTTCATCTGTGCGCTCTTCACATTTCTCGTACTGTCCGCCCCTCCAACTCTTGCCCAGCACTCGGTGGCGCGGCAGTGGAACGATGCTCTTTTGACGGCGATTAGCAATGATAAAGCTTTTCCCACAATCCAGGCTCGCAATCTCTTCCACACCAGTATCGCGTTGTACGATGCATGGGCGGTGTACGGCGATGGACCCGAACAGACTTATCTGCTGGGTAAAACTGTCAATGGTTTTACTGTTCCCTTTGACGGTGTGCCCCGTCCCGATGACATTGAGGAGGCCCGCCGACAGGCCATGAGCTATGCGGCTTATCGCCTCATAGAACACCGATTTGCCTATTCGCCTAACGCGGCGACGACGTTCAATCGCATCGGCACGCTTATGACACAACTGGGATACGATCCGAATTTTACCGCCACAGACTACACCGAAGGCAACCCCGCGGCACTGGGCAACTATATCGCCCAGCAATTGATTCAGTTCGGCTTGCAGGACGGTGCCAATGAACAAGATTCCTACCGCAGCCACTATTACACCCCGCTCAATCCGTCTTTAGACCCCTCCTTGCCGGGGCACAACGGCCTTATCGATCCCAATTTCTGGCAGCCCCTTAAACTTGGGGAATACGACGATTTTCTCACACCTGAATGGGGTTCTATGATGCCCTTTGCCCTCGGCGAAGAGGATATGACGATGTACCAACGGGATGGCGACAACTATCCGGTTTACCACGATCCGGGACCTCCGCCCCACATAAATATTCAGCAGGAGGACCTCGACCGCGCCGGAGTGAGAATGTCGTCCGAAGAATATCAATGGGGTTTTGCCCTCGTCGCGCTCTGGTCATCCCATCTCGACCCGGCAGATGGCGTCCTGTGGAATATTTCGCCCGGTGCTATCGGCAATGCCCCCAAAATGCCCCAGACCCTGAGTGAGTACAAAGAGTACTACAATTTTTTCGATGGCGGTGACGCCAGCCAGGGCCATTCGATCAATCCCCACACCGGGCAGCCCTATGAAGACCAGTGGGTGCCGCGGGCTGACTACGCCCGGGTGCTGGCTGAATTTTGGGCTGATGGTCCAAATACCGAGACGCCGCCGGGCCATTGGTTCGACATTCTCAACTATGTCAGCGACCACCCGCTTTTTGAGAAGCGTTTCAAGGGACAGGGACCGATTCTCGACGATCTCGAATGGGATGTAAAGGCATATCTGGCTATAGGGGGTGCTATGCACGATGCCGCAGTGAGTGCGTGGAGCATAAAGTCCTGGTACGACTATGTTCGTCCCATTTCGGCCATTCGCTGGCTGGCTGATCGCGGTCAGAGCAGCGATCCGGATCTGCCGCGCTATGATCCGGCTGGTCTGCCGCTCGTGGATGGTTATATTGAGTTGGTCAAAGCCGGCGATCGCCTCGCTGGCACATACGGCGAGCATATCGACAAAATCAAATTGAAGGCCTGGCGCGGGCCGGATTATGTCACGGATACGGCGACTGATATCGCGGGTGTGGGCTGGGTATTGGCAGAGAATTGGTGGCCGTATCAGCGGTCCAATTTTGTCACGCCTCCTTTTGCTGGCTATGTCTCGGGGCATTCGGTCTTCTCCAATGCCGGTGCCAAAGTTTTGACTTTGCTCACCGGCGATCCGTTTTTCCCGGGGGGAATGGGCGAGTTTCGCATCCAGCGCAATCGCTTTCTCGTTTTTGAGGAAGGTCCCAGTGTGGATGTGGTGCTGCAATGGGCTACGTACCAGGACGCCTCTGATCAGAGCTCTCTCTCGCGTCTTTGGGGCGGCATCCATCCACCTGTAGATGATATCCCCGCGCGTATCATCGGTGCCCACATTGGCGAGGATGCCTTTGCGCTGGCAGAAGAGTATTTTGGTCAGCCGCTACCCTGGGCACCTGAAACGCCTCTGGTGACGGGGTCATCGGCGATTAGTGTAACGGTGAATTGGGAGGCACTTCCCACGGCGATCACGAGTTACGATCTGCGCTATCGACAGGGCGACACTCTGGTCTTTACGGACGGTCCACAAGATGTGACCGGGACGAGTGCGACCATCACCGGGCTAAGGCCCAATACCGCATACGTGGTGCAGGTGCGGGGGAGCAATGCGACAGGCGATGGCGATTGGTCACCCGTGGGTATTGGTCGGACGGCCTTCCCCGCCGTCTCTCTGGATGTGGATGATGCTGAAGCGGATCAGTCCCTGTCCTTTCTCGATGTTCTTCCCCATCGCGTTATCCCTATCCAGATTTTTGGCACGTATTTTCAAGCTATAGATAATTTTTCTTTGCGCTTTGAATACGATGCGACGCAGGTGGTTTATGAAGGATTTAACAGGGAGCGTGTCTTATCTGGCACCTCGACCCTTGTTGGAAAGGATTTTGTGAGTATAGGGATGACGTTATCGGAGAGCACTCCAATAGTTGATGGTGGTCTGATGGGCACCATTCGCTTTCGCACCACAGAGGCGTTTTCGGGTACAGACATACGTCTGATGCAGGTGAGAGTTGTGGGAGAGGAATACGCCGAGATACTACCCGTGGATCTGAATATTGCCCTGAGAGTGGCTGTTCCTCCTTCTGCGGACTTTGACGGCAATGGGATTGTTGGTATCTCCGACTTTTTGCTCTTTGTCGAGGCGTTTGGTGCCCGAGAAGGCCAGGCGCAGTATGATGAAAAATACGATCTGGATGGCGATGGCGAGATTGGGATTGAGGATTTTCTGATCTTCGTCAACGCCTTCGGGGAATAGTGAATCGCTTTTAGTTCAAAATAAAAAAATAAGGAAACACCGAGTTTATCTCTGTTTAATCTTTCTGAAATAATTTGACTGTAGTTTTTACCCCGTCGCGATCATTGGGTATTGCGGCGGGGTAAAACTGTATGTGCCGCGATCCATACCGGGTATTGCCTTGTTGAAAGGAGGCTTTTGTTGGCTAACCCATTTGTTAAAAAGATTTTGTCTTTTCGAGGAACTACACACATGGAGGAATCAAACGTATGAAAAAGTTTATGAATGTGTTGTTTGCTGCTGCATTGCTATGCACCACAGGTCTTAGTGTTCACGCAGAGGAGGCTGTTAAACTCGGCGTATTGCACTCTCTGAGCGGGACCATGGCTATCTCTGAGGTTTCACTGCGCGATGTCGTGCTTATGGCTGTTGAGGAAATCAATGCCAGTGGTGGTGTGCTGGGGAAGAAGATTGAACCCGTGGTTGTCGATCCGGCATCGGATTGGGATCTGTTTGCCGAGAAAGCCAAATCGTTGCTTCGGGAAGAGAAGGTCGCCGTGACTTTTGGTTGCTGGACTTCGGTTTCGCGCAAGTCTGTTTTGCCGGTTTTTGAAGAGAGTAATGGTTTGCTCTTTTATCCCGTTCAATACGAAGGGGAAGAGTGTTCTCGCAATATTATTTATACGGGTGCTACGCCCAACCAGCAGTTGATTCCCGCTGCGGAATATCTGATGAGTGAAGAGGGTGGCAGTTATAAGAAGTTTTATTTGCTGGGTACGGACTATGTTTTCCCGCGTACTGCGAATAAGATTCTCCGCGCTTTCCTGCTGCACAAGGGCGTGCCCGAAGAAAATATTATGGAAGAATATACGCCCTTTCACCATCAGGACTATCAGACCATAGTCCAGAAGATCAAACGCTTTGCCGCCAATGGCGACGCCGCTGTTTTATCGACTATCAATGGCGACTCCAATGTTCCGTTCTACAAGGAATTCGCCAATCAGGGTCTCACATCGGCAATGTGTCCGATTATGGCATTTTCCGTTGCTGAAGATGAATTGCGCTCGATGGATACGGAGTTTCTCGTCGGTCATCTGGCTGCCTGGAATTATTTCCAATCTATTCCCGTTGCGGGAAATCGCGCGTTTGTGAAGAAGTTTAAGGATTACTGTGCGGCAAACGGGTTGCCCGGTGGTGCCAGGCGCGTTACCGATGATCCCATCGTGTGGTCTTATGTGGGTGTTTATCTCTGGAAGGCGGCAGTGGAAAAAGCCGGTTCTTTTGATGTTGACGCTGTGCGTCCCGCGCTTTACGGCCTCACATTTGACGGTCCGGGTGGTACGGTGATGATGGATGCGGTGAACCACCATTTGCACAAGCCCGTGCTGATTGGCGAAATTCGCAAGAACGGTCAATTCAAAATTGTATATGAGACCGATGGCCTCGTCGCTCCCGATCCCTGGGACGATATCACGAGTGCGGACAAAGATTGCGATCATGTCAAGCACATGGGAACCTATACACTCAAACAGTAGTGAATTGGGACGGAGCAATTCGATTGCTCCGTCCGTAAAAGGAGAAAAAAATGAAAAAATTGTTGCTGCTTCTCACGATCCTGACTTTTTCTGCTACTTCGTCATTCGCGCAGATCAAAATTACAGATAACCTCACGGTTACGGGATTTTTCGATATGTCGTCAACGTACGACACGGAATCCAAATCCAATAATCTGTCTTTTGATCAGTTTGAAGTTGACTTCATTTATAACTATGGACACGGCCTATCAGCCCAGGCCGATATCAATAGCCTGAGTGGTGGGTCTGTTGATCTCGAACAGGCTTTTGTGACTTACAAAACGCCGAATGGATTCAGTATTACGGGGGGTAAGTTTTTGAGTTGTTCGGGTTGGGAGACTGCAGAACCCACGGGTCTGTATCAGTATTCTTATTCTGCTACACTTGTTTATGGTGGTTATCAAAATGGCGCTGCTGTGGGTTTTGGCAATGGCAAAGTCGGTTTCTTTGGCTCTGTTGTCTCCAGCGTGTGGGATGGTTCCGATACCAGTTTTGACGATCTGGGTTTTGAAGCACAGGTTGCTTTTACACCTGTTGAAGCATTCACGGCTAAGGTCGCGTACCTCTGGGAAGATATGGGTGGTTTTGAACAATCGCTTCTCAATGGTTGGGCAATGTATGCCACGGGTCCTGTCACGCTGGCCGCGGAATACAACTATCTGGCGAACTGGGGAGAAAGTGGCAATAGTGGCTATGGCTGGATTTTAATGGGCAATATGGCTTTGTCCGACAAGATTGGTGCCACGGTGCGCTATAGCGGTCTGGATACAGATACCGATGGAAAGTTTACGGAGATTACTTTTAGTCCCAGCTATACGATTACCGATAACTGGGGTGTGTTGGCCGAATTGCGCCGCGATATTGATTCAGAAGTAACCCTGTTTGCTTTTGAATCTATCTTTACGTTTTAACGGGACCTACCCCCCTACCCCCCGTTACTCGCTTCGCTCCGCTTCGTTGTAGGCTTCGCCTGTGCCTGAGAGGAAGGGGGGAACCAGGTCTCCCCTCCCCGTGTCGGGGAGGGGCCGGGGGAGGGGTCAGAACGCATGAAAATAAAACGCCACAATTTTTTGCGCTCTATCTGCGCGTTGGTCCTCATTTTGGGCGCATCGCCCATCCAGGCACAGATAGATCACCAGTTGCAACTCGGGCGCATCGCCAGCAATGACCGCGATAGCATCACTACTGCGGTCAGGGCTATTTCGGATGAAAAAGATGTCGCTTATTATGCCCTGATGGTCGCGCTTTTCAATGGTGAACTCTATCTGAAGAATAATGAGCTCGTCATTATCGGCGACATGCAAGAAGACGATTATGGCGATACTCTGGCCCCGCTCTACACCGCATATCCCAAACGCCATCCCATTTTAAACGATGAGGGCAAGCCCCTTATTGCGACGCTGATCGATCTCGAAGAGATTGATAGCAACCGCCGCATCCGCGCGCTTATTCAACCCTATCTCACGCAGATGGAGATTTTTCATCCGGATCCCGGCAAACGCCGCGTTGCTGTAGAGACGCTGGGCAATCGCGGCGATTTGGGCGCGGTCCCCATGTTGCGAGATGCTCTGGAAAAAGAAACGGATAGTGGCATCCAAAGTCTGATCCGAGTTGCTCTGGGCAAGCTCGAACTCACACATCCCGACGCCGAGGTTCGTCTCAATGCGGCCAAAGCGCTGGGTGATCTCAACAACACATTTGTCCTTTCTTTTTTGCAAGCCCGCGTTGAACCCGATGCCAGTGGCAATATTGCCGAGTTGGATCCCGCGGTTCAAAGCGAAATACGCGATGCGATTCAATGGCTGGAAACTTTCAACCAGATTATGGTTGTGATCCAGACCGCTTTTGTAGGTCTCAGCCTGGGTTCTATTTTGATTCTGGTTGCGCTTGGTCTGGCGGTTATTTATGGGCAGATCGGTATTATCAATATGGCGCACGGTGAATTTATGATGGTTGGGGCTTATTTTACGTTTATTGTTCAGAATATTTGTCTGATTGTCCTGCCTGTTGCCTATATCGATCTGTTTTTTCCGCTGTCTTTACCTGTTGCATTTCTCACGGCTGGTGGTATGGGGTTGCTGGTCGAGTCTCTGGTCATTCGCCGTCTTTACAATCGTCCTCTCGAAAGCCTGTTGGCTACGTGGGGTATTAGTCTTATTCTCGTGCAACTCGCGCGCACAATTTTTGGCGATCTCACGGCTGTCAAATTGCCCCAGATTCTCAGCGGCGGTTTTGAGTTAGCACCGCAGGTTATGCTGCCGTATAACCGGATCTTTATCATCTGTCTCACGGCTGTTATCCTGGTTGGTCTGGTCGCTTTTTTCTTTAAGACCCGGTTTGGTCTTCGGTTGCGCGCTGTCACACAAAATCGCGGGATGAGTGCTTGTATGGGTATTCCCACCCGTCGCGTTGATGCGATTGCGTTTTTTCTCGGTACGGGTATCGCAGGGATCGCGGGATGGGCTATGACGCTTATTGGCAATGTCGTTCCGAATATGGGGCAGACTTATATTGTCGATGCTTTTCTCGTGGTTGTCGTGGGTGGTGTTGGGAAAATTTTAGGTACTATTGTCGCGGGTCTCGGTATTGGTGTTTCCAATAAGGTTATTGAACCCTTTGCCGAAGCCGTTTATGCCAAGGTCCTCATTTTGGGCCTTATTATCCTCTTTTTGCAGTTGCGCCCCACAGGGATCTTTCCCGCGAAGGGGAGAGACGAATAATCCGCAGATGACGCAGAAAAAACGCGAGTAATTTGAGCGTTTTACGCAGATGAACTGCTACAATACGGATATGTTTTATGACCTATTACCGTCCCATTATTGTATTCCTTCTCTTTGGCATTGCCGCGCCTGTGCTCAATGAGATGGGGTTGCTTTCAGATACGACGTTGAATCTCTGGGGGCGTTATTTTTGTTTTGCGATTGCCGCTCTGGGGATTGATCTGATCTGGGGATATACGGGTATTCTGTCGCTGTGTCAGGCGTTCTTTTTTTGTTTGGGCGGGTATGCGATTGGTATGCACATGCTGCTCAAGACGGGGACGCAAGGGGTTTATGGGAGTGCGTTGCCCGATTTTATGGTGTGGAATCGCGTGGAGCAATTGCCGCTTTTTTGGGAGCCTTTTCACACTTTTACATTTGCGTTTATCCTATCGCTTATGATTCCGGCGATTATTGCGCTTATTTTTGGGTTTCTCGCTTTTCGCAGTCGGCTTCAGGGGGTTTATTTTGCTATTATTACGCAGGCTCTTGCCCTGGGCGTCTGGCTCATTTTTTTGCGGAATGAAACCATGCTCGGCGGTACCAATGGTCTGACAGATTTTAAGACTTTGCTCGGTTTTGAATTGGCGGATCCGGCGAGCAAACGCGGTCTTTATATTATTGCTTTTGTAACGCTTTTTGCTTCCTATTTTTTGTGCCGTTTTGTGGTAAAATCCAAACTCGGTCGCGTGCTTATTGCGGTTCGCGACAGTGAGCATCGGTTGCGTTTTATTGGCTATCGCGTTGCCAGCTACAAGGTGTTCGTCTTTGTGATGGCCAGTATGCTCGGTGCTCTGGGTGGGTTGCTCTATGTGCCTCAGACCGGGATTATTACACCGGGTCGGATGGATGTGCAGGCTTCTATTGAGATGGTGATATGGGTTGCTGTTGGTGGGCGCGGGACTCTGATTGGTCCTATTATCGGCGCGGTGCTTGTGAATCTTCTTTACAGTTTTTTGACGGGTGCGTTCCCCGGTACATGGCTCTACTTTTTGGGGTTCCTGTTTATTGGTGTTGTGCTCTTTTTTCCCGATGGTCTTATAGGGCTGCGTTCCAGGATAGATATAAAGAGTCTGAAGCGTTTTTTGCCCAGACGCACGCGGACTGCTTTACCTGTAGCCGCTGAAAGATAGGATTGATATGATTTTTGATCCGGTTCTGCTAACTGTTGAAAATCTGCGCGTGTCCTTTGATGGATTTGTCGCGCTGGATATAGATGAGTTTGTCCTGCACGACCGCGAATTGCGCGTTGTTATCGGTCCAAATGGTGCGGGTAAGACCACTTTTCTCGATGTTTTATGTGGGAAGACCAGACCCGATCGCGGCAGTGCGCGTTTTGAAAAGTTCGATCTCACCCAGATGAGCGAAGATGCGATTGTCAAAGCGGGTGTTGGGCGGAAGTTTCAGACGCCGTCTGTTTTTACTTCTCTTACGGTGTACGAAAATTTGATGCTGGCACTCAAAACCGATCGCACGGTTCTCTTTTCACTTGTTTCGCGTCTGTCGGACAAGAATCGCGATCGCATCAATGCTGTTGCAGAACAGACGGGTTTGGCCGATCACTTGCATACGGTTGCCGATGCTCTTTCGCACGGGCAAAAACAGTGGCTCGAGATTGCGATGGTTATTTTGCAAGATCCCGAGCTTTTTTTGATTGATGAACCCGCTGCTGGTATGACGGATGAAGAGACGGTTAAAACGGGAGAGCTTCTCGAACGCCTGACGATGAATCACGCGATTATTGTTATTGAACACGATATGGAATTTGTGAGACAGATCGCGCGCACTGTTACGGTTCTCCACGAGGGCAAGGTGCTCGTTGAGGGACCGATGGATCAGGTGCAAAATGATCCCCGGGTTATTGAGTGTTATTTGGGTAGTGCGCAGCATTGAAAAGCGCGAATAGACGAATAGACGAATAGACGAATAGACGGAGCGGGGTACAACTGGCCGATTCTCAGGCCAGTTCATAGACGAATCAACAGCCAGTGGTCAGTGGTCAAAAATGAGCAATCAGTCCCCATCCATCGTCATTGCGGCATGCTTAAAGCCGCAATCCAGAGGTTTTGGGGTGGCGGGGCGGGGTTCGTAGATTCGTAGATTCGTAGATTCGTAGATTCGTAGATTCGCAAGGACCTCAAACTTTTATGACCGCCACAACTACAATCACAGATACCGCACTCACCGTCCGAGGTCTGGATGTTTATTACGGCGAGAGTCAGATCTTGCGCGATATTGGTATGGATATCCCCAGAGGGGCTATTGTGGCGGTTATGGGGCGCAATGGGGTTGGGAAGACGACGCTTATTAAGACGATTGTTGGTCTGTTGAGTCCTCGGCGAGGGAATATTCTGTTGAATGGGGAGAATATAACGGGGCAGACACCGGATTTGCGGGCGCGCGCGGGTTTGAGTTATGTGCCGCAAGGGCGCGAGATTTTTCCCAGGCTGACGGTGAATGAAAATTTGCAGATTGGTTTGGAAGCGCGCACAGATGGTCTTACAACCCTGCCGGAAGATCTTATTTACGATCTTTTTCCCGTGTTGGCCGATATGCAAGATCGAATGGGGGGAAATCTCAGTGGTGGGCAGCAACAGCAACTCGCCATTGCCCGTGCGCTCGTTGGCGATCCGGATATTCTCATTCTGGATGAGCCCACAGAAGGTATTCAGCCTTCGATTATTCTCGATATAGAAAATGTGTTGATTCACCTGAAGGACCAGGGCAATCTCACTATTATTCTGGTGGAGCAATACTTTGATTTTGCCCGACAGATTGCCGATTATTTTTATTTGATGGATCGCGGGACCATTGCGTTGTGCGGTTCTGCAGATGAATTGTCGGATGAGAGTATTAAGCAGTATCTTACGTTTTGATCAGGGATTTTCCATGTATTTATCGCCCAAAGAAATTGACAAACTCATGCTTCACAACGCGGGTTTTCTCGCGCAGAAGCGATATGCCCGGGGCTTGTGTCTCAATTATCCCGAAGCCGTATCGCTTATCGCTGCGCAGCTTCTCGAATTTATCCGCGATGGCGAGTCCGTTGCCACGCTTATGGACAAGGGCAAGCAGTTGCTCGGTACGGAAGATGTTTTGCCCGGTGTTCCGGATATGGTTCACGAGGTGCAGGTGGAGGGTACGTTTCCCGATGGGACGAAACTCGTGACGGTTCATCATCCTATTTGCCGCGCGGAAGGCGATCCCGAACTCGCGTTGTACGGTTCGGGACTCACGCGCGTCCGCTCGCCCTGGTCGCCGGATAATACGGTTTCTGAAACGCCGGGTACCGGGACTACGGCTGCGGATCCGATTACTCTCAATGCGGATCGGGAGACCATTTCCCTTTCCGTGACCAATACCGGCGACCGCCCGATACAGGTGGGTTCGCATTATACATTTTTTGAAGTTAATCCCGCGCTTGCGTTTGATCGCGAAAAAGCTTATGGCTTCCGTCTCGATATTCCATCTGGTACTGCTGTGCGTTTTGAACCGGGTGAGAGCAGGACGGTTGATCTCGTGGCTATTGCTGGCAACCGCACAGTTTATGGTGGGAATGGCCTTATTTCGGGGCAGATCGATGAGAATAAGGCAGAGGCTTTGCAAAGGGCAGAAGATGGCGGATTTAAGAGGATTCCAAATGTCTCAAATTGACCGAATCGCTTATGCCAGTATGTACGGTCCCACAACGGGAGACCGCGTTCAGTTGGGCGATACCCATCTCGTTATTGAAGTGGAAGATGATTATACGATTTATGGCGATGAATGCAAGTTTGGCGGGGGCAAGGTGCTGCGCGACGGCATGGGGCAGGCTACGGGTGTGTCGCAAGACAGGGCGCTGGATCTCGTTATTACGAATGCGCTTGTCGTTGATTATACGGGGATATACAAAGCGGATATTGGGATTAAAGACGGGCGTATCGCCGGTATTGGAAAAGCGGGTAATCCCGATATTATGTCTGGTGTTGATCCCGATCTCATCGTGGGGGTTACGACCGAGGTTATTGCGGGTGAAGGGCATATACTCACGGCTGGCGCGCTCGATGTGCATGTCCATTTTATTTGTCCTCAGCAGATTGAGGAGGCGATTGCTTCGGGTATTACGACTATGCTGGGTGGCGGCACGGGTCCGGCGACGGGGACCAATGCCACGACCTGTACACCGGGGGCACACCACATTCGCATGATGCTGGAGTCGAGTGATGCTTATCCCCTCAATTTTGGGTTTTTGGGCAAGGGCAATTCCTCGCTTCCGCAGGGGCTTATTGAGCAGATTGAAGGCGGTGCATGCGGTCTCAAGCTCCACGAGGACTGGGGTACGACGCCTGCGGCTATTGATTCCTGTCTCTCGGTTGCCGATGAGTACGATGTTCAGGTGGCGATTCATACCGATACGCTCAATGAGTCGGGTTTTGTGGAACAGAGCTGTGCGGCTTTTAAGGGGCGCACGATTCACACGTATCACACCGAGGGCGCGGGCGGGGGACATGCGCCGGATATTATGCGTCTTTGCGGCGAGGCGAATGTTTTGCCTTCTTCCACCAATCCCACGCGGCCCTTTACGGCGAATACGATTGACGAGCATCTGGACATGCTCATGGTGTGTCATCATCTGGATAAAAATATACCCGAGGATGTGGCTTTTGCCGAAAGCCGCATCCGGCAGGAGACGATCGCGGCAGAAGATATTTTGCACGATATGGGGGCGCTGTCGATTATTGCATCGGATAGCCAGGCTATGGGGCGCGTGGGGGAAGTTATCTGCCGCACATGGCAGACTGCCCATAAGATGCGGGAGCAGCGCGGTGCATTGAACGGTGATGGGGGCAGTGATAATGGGCGCGTGAAGCGCTATATTGCCAAATATACGATTAATCCCGCGACGGCTCATGGTTTGAGCGATTATATCGGTTCGGCTGAGGTGGGCAAACTCGCGGATCTGGTCCTCTGGAAGCCCGCATTTTTTGGTGCAAAACCCGAGATGGTGATTAAGGGCGGCGTGATTGCGTATTCGCAGATGGGCGATCCAAATGCCTCGATTCCCACGCCGCAACCCGTGTATCCGCGTCCTATGTTCGGCGCTTATGGCAATGCTGTGGGTTCTACGTCTTTGGCTTTTGTCTCTCTGGCTTCGCTGGATACGGTTGCGTCTTATGATTTGTCCAAAGGCGTTGTTGCGGTGTCCAATTGTCGGGATATTGGGAAGAAGGATATGAAGCTCAATGATTTTATTCCCGATATTCATATTGATCCGGAGACTTATAGTGTTACGGTCAATGGCGAGTTGCTTACCTGTGAGGCGGCAGAGAAGTTGCCGCTGGCGCAGTTATATAATTTATTTTGATGGGATAAGGTTAAAAGTAACCTAACATCCTGGACGCCTGCTTAAAGCATGCAGGCGTGACGAATACCAATCGTCATTGCGGCATGGTTTTAGCCGCAATCCAGTTGTCTTTGTTTTTGATTATGCTCTTTGATCTTCTCACACTTGCCGATAGCAATTTCCCCACGGGTGGATATGCATTTTCCAATGGGCTTGAGGCCACCAAACAGATGGGCTTGTTGCGTTCTTCCGATGATCTGGATGCGTATATGCAAACGGTGATTTACGCAACGGCAAGAGGTGAGATTCCTTTTATTAATGCGTGTTTTGAGGGTGATCCGCTTCCCGCAAATTTGACGGATATGCTGCTCGCTTACGACGCGATGCTTACGGCACCGGCGATTGTGCGCGGTAGTGAGGTGCAGGGGCGCAATTTGTTGCGTTTGATGCGCGATTTGTATTTTTCCGATGCGATGGCGCGGTTGCACAAAATTTTACTTTCGCAATCTGTGCCGGCTCATTATACGATTGTTTTTGGTCTGACGTTTCGGATTGCGGGTCTTAAACGCGGGCAGACGTGTCGGATTTTTATGTATCAGTTTTTGCGCGATCAGATCAGTGCGGCTGTGCGCCTGGGGCAGATCGGTCCTCTGGAAGCCGCGCGGTTGCAAAAACGCCATCACAAGACGGCGATTAGGGCTATGACTTCTGTCGCGCAGACAGATTATAAGTGTGCGACGCGCTGTGCACCCCAATGGGATATTGCACAGGGTATGCACGAGTATCTGTATTCGCGGTTGTTTCAGAGTTGAAAGAGGAAATTACAAGTAACCATTCTGGACGCCTGCTTAAGGCATGCAGGCGTGACGATAGGAATAGCATCCGTCATTGCGGCAGGGTTTTAGCCGCAATCCAGAAGGTTTTGCTTGTTGTTGTACCATGATTTCAACGCTTGTAACTTTAAAGGATTTGCTATGCACGATCATCACCATCACGACCATTCTCACGAACCTTTTGAATCTCCCGGCGACTTTGCCCTGCGCGAGTCGGTCCTCGGAGATCGCGATTTTTCTCAACGCGCATTCACGGTAGGGGTTGGTGGTCCGGTGGGTACGGGGAAGACGGCGCTTGTTCGCGTGCTGTGCGAAGCCCTGCGCGATTGCTTCAGTCTCGGCGTGGTTACGAACGATATTTTTACGCGGGAGGATGCCGAGTTTCTCTTGCGTCACAAGGCGCTCGAGGCCGATCGCATTATTGGCGTTGAGACGGGTGGATGCCCTCATGCAGCTATTCGCGAGGATATTTCGCTGAATTTGAACGCGCTCGAGGATTTGATGATTCGCTTTGCGTGCGATATCGATTTGCTTTTTGTGGAGAGCGGTGGCGATAATCTGGCGGCGCATTTTAGCAAGGAGCTTGTCGATTACGCGATTTATGTGATCGATGTCTCTGCTGGGGATAAGATTCCCCGAAAGGGTGGTCCGGGTATTACCCAATCGGATTTGCTGGTTATCAATAAGACCGATCTCGCCGGTCTCGTTGGCGCAGATCTGGGGGTTATGGCGCGAGATGCAAAGAAGATGCGCGGAGATGGTCCCACGCTTTTTGCCTGTCTTAAACACAGATCGGGGCTTGACGAGATTATCGAGCATGTTCTCCGAGCGCGCAGGTCTGTTCTGTCACCTCAGCCGCGATGATGTCTTCTCTTTCTTCCAGAATTGAAGTGACCCGCAATGGCTCCCGTTCTGTCCTTGCCGCCTGTCGCTCAGTTGCGCCTTTGAAGTTGCTCAATCCCGCCGCACAGGGCGATTATTGCGCTGTTGTGCTTTCCAGTTATGGGGGCGGTATGGTCGAGGGGGATGCGACGACGCTGTGCGTGCGCTGTGGCGAAGGGGCGGCTCTCTATCTGGGTACTCAGGCGTTTACCAAAGTTTATAAGAGTCCCAATGGTATTCCGTGTAAACAAGATATTGTCGGTGCGGTCGAAGGCGGAGGTCTTGCCGTTGTTTTGCCCGATCCCGTTGTTCCTTATGCGCGAAGTGTTTTTGAACAGGAGCAGACGTGGCATCTGGGGTCTGACGCATGCCTGGTGCTCGCCGATGGTCATACTGCTGGACGCATGGCTTTTGGCGAGCATTTTGGGTATAAGAGTTATCGCTCTGATATTACTATTCACACGGCGGAACGTCCGGTTCTGATCGAGCGTTATTATTCTGAGCCGGAGGCGTTGTCGCCAACACATACGGGTGCTTTTGGGGCTTATAATGTTGTTTTTAATATTTTTATTGCTGGTTCTTCTGAGAGTTTTACATATCTGGTCGAAAGTCTTTCCCAATCGCTCGCTCCTTTGTTGAAATCCTCGCAGGATTCTCTTTTGTTTTCCTTTGCTTCCCCAAGGCCCGATCTTTTTGTGATACGATCCCTCGCGCAAAATGTCGAGTGTCTTCTTCCTCTCTATACAGCCCTCCGCGACGCAATTGCCCATCCCAATGTTCTCGGTGCAGATCCGCTGGCGCGCAAGTATTGAAGTGATCGGCGGTTAGCCTGCTCCAGCCCCAGTCCCGAGTAGTACTTGATATTCCTCGAAATATGCGTTAGTTTGAGATTGGAACGCCAGGAAGCTGTTGATGCGTCATGTGGATGAACCTCTAACGTAGTCGTACACCCCTATCTGGTATTGACCAGAGGAGGAACTGTTATGAAGATCACGAGTATTGAGTTGACCCCTGTTGCGTCGAGGCGTGAGACTGGACATTTATCGCGTCACGTTATTATTCGCATGCACACCGATGAGGGTTTGATCGGTCTGGGGGAGATGTCCGATGTGGGTGATTGGGGTGTTATGTACGATCTCAATGATGTCAAGGCTGCTTATGAGTCGTTGCTCATAGGAAGGGATCCGCGGGCGTGGCGTACGATCACTATCGCGGCGAGGTCTCGGTTGCGAATGGGTGGGGCGATTCGAGCGGGGTTTGAGATCGGTCTTTTCGATTTGATTGGCAAGATTCAGGGGCAGTCGGTTGCGGGTGTGTTTGGCGGGTCGCTGAAGGATAAGTGGCGCGTGTGTTATCCGATTTTCAGGAATTATTCCAGGGAAGATGCCGAGGCGAATATCGCGCGGGTCAATCGCCGGATGAAAGAGGGCCAGGATCTGTTTCGGCTGTATCACGGCGGCAATGTGGAGGCAGATGAGATATTTTTGGATGGGGTGAAGTCGTCCTGGGGCGATCAATTCGTATTGAAGTCTCTCGATTTTAGCGGCGCGCACAAGTGGAAACGGGTCGTGCAGGCGCTGGATGTTTTGCTGAGGTACTACAGGCCTTTTCATCTGGAATCTGTTTCTGATCGGAGAGATCTGGAGGGCCAATACGAGGTGCGAAAGCGCATTGATCTGCCCGTCAGTGAGCACGTCAGTTCGCTGGATCAAGCCTATCAGTTTGCCCGGCACCGGTATGTCGATATTTTCAATATCAGTCTGTCGGGCGCGGGTGGGTTTACAAATGCGCTGCATATCGCACAGGTGGCAGATGCGGCTGGTCTGTCGTGTTTGGTGGGTACGACGCAGGAACTTTCTATTGGCGTGGCGGCTCAGGCGATGTTTGGTTCTGTGGTGGAGAATCTCGATTATCCGGGGGATCCAACGGGTGGGTTGCTTTACGAGAGCGATGTGGTTAAGGAGCGCATACAATACGAGAAGGGTTATGTGATTGTGCCGAAGGGTCCGGGGCTGGGGATGGAATTGGATGAGGAGAAGGTCGCCGCGATTTCAGAGCCTTTGAGTTCTGTGTAGCAGAGGAGAACACGATGTCTCAAACAGCGATCTGGTCCCCTGTCGAGGGTACTGTTGATGAGATTCTTGCGGAGGTTCCGCGGCCGTTCGATGCGATGATGGCGAGCGAGATACCCGCTGTTATCGTGCGCCGTGCGTTTCCGTCGGATCACTGTGCGGCTCTTATTGAGCGGTTTTACGAGCGCGGTTTGCTTTACGATCCGCGCAAGGTGGGTGATGGGAGTCCCCGCCGGGTCGATATCGGTACGAGTCTGGGGCACCACGGGAATGATCCCGATGCCTTTTACGAACATTCTCGTCAGACGCATGATCTTTTCTCATATTTGTTTGATGGGTACGAGGATCCCGTGAAGACGCTGTACGACGCGCTTGCCAGGATGCTGCCGGATAAGCGGGTTATGACGGCTCGGAGTGTTGATGGACGTCTTTACGGTCCCTCTATTTTTAGAACTTATCACGAGGGCGTGGGGCATTATCCGCATTACGATTCTGTGTCCAAGCGTTCCAAACGCTACAATTTTACGGTTTCCCGGTTCAGGCATCAGTTTGCGGGGGTGCTCTGTTTTCAGAATAGCGAGGATCGGGGCGATAGCGGCGAGGGTGTTCTTTACAGGGCGCAGATGTCGCCGGCGTTTCAACGCCCTCTCGAGGAGAGGCGGTTTCGCGAGTACGCAGAGGAGGAGGGGATTGCGCGCGTGCAGATTAGTCTGGAGCCGGGGGATCTTTACTTTTTTTATTCGGAGACGATTCACGAAGTTCCTTTTGTCGCAGGCTCTCAACCCCGCGTTGTGCTGGCGTCGTTTATCGGCTTGTCCGAGGATGACCCAGAGGTTTATTTGTGGTCTTGAAGACCTACCCCCTAACCCCCTTCCTATCCATCAGAGCTTATATTAACACTTAATTTCACCTCCTTCATTCCTCGATTTCTCTCCTCCTCTCCTCTCAGGAGAGGGGGCCGGGGGGAGAGGTCCACTTTTAACTTTTGGATTATTCCCATGAACCAACCTCCCGAATTATTCGTCCGCGTCTATGAAGATCGCCTTCTGGATTTTGCTGCGGCTTGTTTTGAAAAGGCGGGGCTTGAGACCGAGCACGCGCGGGTTATTAGCCGCCTTCTGGTCAATAGCGATCTGCGGGGTGTTCGCAGTCACGGCACGCGCACTGTTAATGGCTATTGCAAGAGTTTTGAAAATGGGAGTCTCAATCCGCGTCCCAATGTGCGGGTGATCGGCGAGACGCCGACATGTGCTGTTATTGATGGGGATGGCACGGTGGGATATCTCCCGATGGTGCGCGCGGCAGAGCACGCGATTCGCAAAGCTCAAGAGGTGGGTATGGGTATGGGGCTGGCGCGGCATGTGGGGCATATTGGTTCGGCGGGTCATTATGCGCGGATGTGCTCCGAGGCCGGGTGTATTGGTTTTTGCGTGCAGGGCAGGCAGCTGGGCAATGCAAAGAGGGATGGCAGGGGACCGCTTCTCGGCTTTTTTGGCAATCCTCCAATATGTTTTGCGATTCCCTCTGGCGACGAGCCTCCGATTGTTCTCGATGCGGCGACCTGTATTTTGGCGGATTACCAGCGGGGACCGGAGTTTGAGGCTTTGTTTGAGGTGATTCCGGCGGCTTTTTTTAAGAGTATTGGGTACACGGCTGTGGCTTCGATTATGGGGGGTGGGTTGGCAGGTGCGAGTCTTCCGTCTTCTCATGAGATGAAAGAAAGATGGAGCGCGTCAGGTGCGGGTGGTTGTGTTATTGCGATCCGCGTTGATCAAGGGGTTTCCGAAGAGGTTTTTCGAGCTGAGTCAGATCACATGGTGAGAACGGTGCGCGAGACGTACGAGCCGATGCCGGGACATGACCGCGCGTTGCTGCCGGGCGCGATTGAAGAAGAGCGCATGGCGCTCCACCGCGCCGAGGGTATTCGCTATGGTGAGATGGAGCAGGAAAACGCACGTGAAGTTAGCGCGCGATTGGGGGTGCCGCTTCCCTGGGATTGAGAAGTGTGAAGTAGGAAGTGAGAAGTGTGAAGGCAGGTTGTCATCGCGGCATGCTTAAAGCCGCGATCCAGGAAGTTTTTAGCTGACCGCTGATCGTTACAAAAAATAAAAGCCCTATAGCTCATTGCTCTGGGGCTTTTTTAATCGGGCTTTCAAATGGAAAGCCCAATCATACACATTGACATTGAGAGAATCGCAACTTATTTTGACATTCAAAGCACTATCGCAGTTCTAACTTCACAAATTGGAGGCTATCATGTATATCGGAACACAGGTGGGGTGTCGGAACGACACGGATATTGAGGTTCTCGCGCAACTGGGGGTGTTTAATGTCGATCAAACGCCGTCTGAACCCTGGGCGGAGTGGACAACTGATGTAATCAAGTCCTTGCGCGACCGATTTGACAAATACGGCATCAATCTCGAGATGATTCACATTCCGTTGGGTTCTAGCAGTGCTTTTAAAAACGAAGCTGGTGCGATTTTCCTGGGTCCCAGCGACGAACGCGATCGCGCTATTGAGCGCATGTGCGAGACGGTCAGGATGGCGGCGGAAGCCGGGTTGCGCGGGCTTAATTACAATATCACGATTTTGGGGCATATGCGTACCGAGCCGCGATACGGACGCGGGGGCGCGAGGCTGTCGTCGTTTGAGTACGACAAATTGGACCAGTCTCTGGGTGAGTTTGAAGGCGGTGCTGCGGATGAAGACGAGATGTGGGCGCGCATTGATCACTGGTTGCAGAATATTATGCCCGTGGCGGAGGAGTACAAGATCCAGATGGCGTGTCATCCTTCGGATCCGGGTATCGGATATGGGACGACGTATCGAGGCGTTGCGCGCGTGCTCGGCATGGTGGATGGGTTCAAGAAGTTTATCGATTTGTACGATAGTCCGTACAATGGATTGAATTTTTGCCTGGGCTGTATGTCCGAGAGCCTGGAAGATCCCAGTGCGGACGCGTATGACGTGATCCGATATTTTGGAGAGCGCAAGAAAATTTTCAATGTGCATTTCCGCAATATCAAGGGCGGTCTTCGCAATTTTGTCGAGGTGTTTCCCGATGAGGGCGATGTGGATATGCTCAAGGCTTTGCGGACGTTTAAGGAAGTGGGCTACGAGTATATGATTATGCCCGATCACGTTCCGGGTATTTCCGGTCCCGAAGCCAGGCAGGTCGGTTTTGCGTACACGTACGGATATATCCACGCACTGCTGCAAGCGGTTAATGAAGAGTAGCCTATGTCTGCATCTCCAGAACCGCGCCTTCCCAAACGCGAAACCGCTGAAGGCTCTTCCGTTATTACCAAACGATCCCTCCTGATTGGGCTGGGTATGGCTATGCTCATGCCCCTGTGGCCGACTTATACCAGCTTTGTGGTGAATTCAACGCGGGCTGATCATTCGCATCTTTCGATGGCGATGCTCATTCCTTTCGTGGGGCTTCTGATTCTGAACGCTTTTCTCGAGCGGCGCGGTATTGGGTTTTCTCCGACGGAATTGCTCACGGTTTGCTGTATCGGCTTTGTCGCTTCTACTATGCAGGGCGAGTGGCTCACGGTGTGGTTTTTGCAGATGCTGACGATGCCGGCGTATTACGCATCGCCAGAGAATCGGTTCGATGAGTTGCTCTTGCCGTATATGCCGAGTTGGACGACGATTACCAATCGCGATGCGGTGCGCGGTTTTTACGAGGGGCAAGTGCCCGGTGCAGCGTTCCCATGGGGTGAGTGGTTTTCGGTGCTTTTCTGGTGGGGTGCTCTGATTGCGAGCATTTTGACGATTCATCTGTGTCTGAGCGTTTTGTTGCGGAAACAGTGGATGGAATACGAGCGGCTGTCTTTTCCGGTTGCTACCGCGCTGCTGGAACTCACGGGTGTTTCGGGTACGACGGGTACGCTGAGGACGCTTGTACGCAATCGCCTTTTTCAATGGGGATTTGGTCTTACGTTTGCCATTATTGCGTGGAATGTGTTCACGTGGTTCACTGTTAATTTACCGATGTTTCCATTCCTGGCGGGGCGATATGGGCGGCATGTGATTTCGGTTGCGCCGGGTTTTCCGAGTATTGTGACTACGTTTGTGTTGCTCACGTTTTGTCTGGGGTATTTCACCAAGCTGGAGGTGCTTTTCAGCCTGTGGTTCTTCCATGTGGTTCAGATTTGTGTGGTGGGGCTGTTCAACCGCTTTGGTCTGGATCTGGGTGCGAATGATCCGTGGAGTTCGAGCCATCCGGCGATTGGCTGGATGACATTTGGAGGGATGGCCGTTTTTGTCGGCTGGGGGTTCTGGATTGCGCGGTCTCATTTTCGAGATGTTTTTCGCAAGGCGTTTTTGCGCGATGAAAGTGTAGATGATTCCGAAGAGATTATGTCTTATCGCACGTCTGTCTGGCTTTTGCTGGTGTGTTGCGGTTTTGTTTTTTTGTGGCTTTGGCGCGCGGGGATGGGGCCGGAGACGATTCTCGCCTGGTCGTTTGCGATGCTCGTTCTGTTTGTGGGGATGTCCCGTATTGTCGTGGAGAGCGGTCTGGTCTATCTTCGGGTGCCGCTCACGGCACCGGGGTTTACATGGCATGCCGTCGGTGTGGGGAACATGGGGCATGCTGGTGCTTCTATTTTGACGCTTACGATGAGTCTTGTGGCTGATGGGAAGACGTTTGCGACGACGCAGATGGCGCATGTTCCGCGGTTGAGCATGGCGATGGCAAAACGCAGCCGCAAAGCCGTGGCGCCGACTGTGCTCGTCGGGTGTTTGCTCGGCGCGGCAGTGGTTATCATCTTTGTCATATATCAGGGGTATTACGGTATTGGCAGTGCCAATTTTGGTCGGACGACATTTAAGGGTATTGGATCTCTCAATGGGGCGGGTTTTAGTCGGCTGGCTGTATCTCGAATTCAAGGCGATGTGCTGTTTACGGACTGGAATCGCTTTTTGTTTATGGGTATAGGCGGCATTTTTACGGCTACGCTCTACTTTTTGCGGTATCGTTTCCCGGGCTTTCCGATCCATCCCATTGGTTTTACGATCTGTGGCATGGTCGAGATGCAGGATAATTCTTTTAGTATTTTCCTGATGTGGGGCGTGAAGACGATTATTATGAAGTTGGGCGGTTTGGAACGCTATCGGCATTATGCGCCCTTTTTTCTGGGTATGATTATGGGCTATATCGCGGGCGTTTTTCTGGGTGTTTTTGTCGATGTTTTCTGGTTTCCCGGAGAGGGGCACGAGATTCATTGCGATCCCTGATCGATCGCGGATTAGGCAGATGACGCGGATGGCGCGGATGAAGGCGGATATGGAGGAGTGATGGCATGAAGATTACGGATGTCAAGACCTATACTGCTGGGCAGGATGGCAGAAATTTCTTGTTTTGCAGGGTTTTTACGGATGAGGGGATCTATGGCGTGGGAGAGGCGACTGCATGGCCGAGTATTCAGACGGAGATTCACCACAAGGCGAGCTTGATTATTGGCGAGGATCCCTTTAATATCGAGCGGTTGTGGAGCAAGATGTTTTTGCAGACCCACGGGATGTCGGGCATTGTGGGCGCGGGTGCGATTTCGGCGATTGAGATAGCGCTGTGGGATATTAAGGGGAAGGCGTTTAATATGCCGGTCTGGCAATTGCTGGGCGGTCAAATGCGTGAGCGCTTGCGGGTGTACACGCACGCGAATACGGCTGAGCGCGCCAGGGAACTCGTGGATCAGGGCTTTACTGGTCTCAAGATGGGGGGGATTGAGCATTGTATCCGCGATATTACGGCGATACGCAATGAGGTGGGAGACGATATTGATATTATGGTCGATCTGCACGGGATGCCGTGGATGACGACGCGCGATGCGATCTCTATGGGGCGCAGACTGGAAGAATTCGGGGTGTTTTTTTATGAGGAACCAGTCGCGCCCGAGAATGTGGAGGCGCTTGCGCGCGTGTCCGAAGCGATTAATATCCCCCTTGCTGCGGGGGAACGGCTCGCTTATGTCTTCGGTGCTCGCGAGCTTATTGAACGCGAGATTGTGGATGTTATTCAGCCGGATGCTGGACGATTCGGGGGTTTGTCTCAGATGAAGAAGCTCGCGGGTATGGCCGAGGCGCACTATATCCAGTTTGCGCCGCACGATGGATCGCTGGGTCCGGTGGGAGAGATCGCGTCTCTTCATCTGTGCGCGACGCTGCCAAATTTCTTGATCTGGGAGCACCGAACGGGCGATGTTCAGGCGCGGTATGAGGTGATGGCTCCGCAGCCGGAAGTGGTCGATAGTTATATCGCGATTCCCGAGGGTCCGGGCTTAGGTGTTGATCTGGTGGATGAAGAGATCGAGAGATATGCGTGCGATCTGCTGGGTGGACACTCGTCCTACGCGGAGGACAATACGTACGACAGTCAGTACGTATATGCACGGTTTCCTCGAAAGCGATGGTTGGGGTAATCGAAGAATGAGAAACATCAGTTTCCATGCTGGTGCTTGGAAAAATTATCTCTATTGGTATCAGACCAGCAAAAGCATGTTTAAGAAAATCAACGCGCTTATTCGAGATGCTCAACGCCACTTTGAGGGCTTGCTAAGGATATACCCATCGGTTTTGGTAATCTGGTCAGGTAACTGACTGTCACTGAGTTTCTTGCGGCCTATGTTAAAATACGCAGTCGCTACATTACGCAAGTGTTTAGAAACACGCCTCGGTGGGAATGCGATAACCACCCGTTTTTCCGGATAGCGTTTGTGGAAAGAGATTACAGGGCGAGTCAGGTCACTGTCGCCAGAGATGATGATTGCTGTGTCAAAGACATCATCTTGAGCGTCGCCGAGAAATTCGACCGCGATATTCACGTCGGTCATCTTTTCCTCGTAGGTTTTCCAGGTAGCGCTACACTTCCTACAGGTCATGTCTTTCTGGATGTAGTATCCGTAATGGATGTACAGGTCTGAGAGTGTAGTCAATGCCTCCAGGTAGATTTTCTGCCGCTCTTGTTTCTCTGGCTCGGTTGCCTTGTGCAATCTGGCGGTAAAATACCTGACAGCTACCAAACTCTGGTCGGGGCGTAGCAGTTTCTCTGCTAGACGATATATGTCGAGCCAATAGTAGCGCCGCCAGCCTTTGGATCTGAGGCCGTAGTAGAGATTGAACCCATCAACGTACACCAATACGCGCTGCATCAATGGATTCTCCCTGTCTAATATGGGACACAAGGTATTTTTTTATCATGAAATTATACATAGGTGTACAGAAATTCTTTCTTGACAAAATAACATATTTAGGTAGATTTCTTTTACCACCCCAACGATAGTATCGTTGGCTCGACGCCCCGAAAGGGGCGTTTCTTTTTTTCCCCAATTGTGGCCCTTTATTTCAATAAAATAGCCGCCATAAGCGTAATCCAACTGCCACACATAAGAGTAACAGTCCACTTTTGCCAGCTTCGCGCTTCCCGCTGGTCTTCCTCATATCGGTTTACAAAAGACCTCTGGTCTTCCTCATAACGGTTCACACGTTCCTGGTTCTGCTCAATTAGCGTTTCCAATCTGATCAGCCGTTCCGCGTGTTCGGTTTGCCTGCCTCTCAATTCTGTAGTTTCGTTCATGCATTCTCCTTTTGTTATTCGAATGCGAAACGGCCCACGATCCGCAGTTTTCCGCTGATGTTGTCCCACCCTTTCACGCGTTGCCTCCTTTCAAATCTCGATGACGGTTTGTGCCTCGATTCGGTCCCAGTCGATTTTTCGCCCGAGTCCGGGCGTTTGCGGTACGTACATGTAGCCGTCTCGTACTTCGGTCGTTTCTTCGATCAAGCCGGCAAAGGCCGACGCGAGGGATCTGTCTGCGCCCGTGGGCGGCCAGGCCGAGACTTCCCACCAGTCGTCGTTTCGAACTGCGGCTACGACATGGGGATTTCCCCCGTGACAGTTCAGTCCAAACATTTCCGCGAGATTGGCCAATTTCATCTGTCCCGTGATGCCCAGTCCTGTTTGGCGTACGATGTCGATGGCGCCGATTGACAGGTACGGCGCGGCGAGGTAGGGGTTGCCCTGGATGGATTCCAATGCCATTACTGGAAGGTCAATAGCGTCTGACAGCCGCTTCAGGCCGTTGATGTCAAATTCCTGCAGGGGTTCTTCGATCCAGAGATAATTCAGTTCTTCAAGTCCGCGTCCGACTACTATTGCATCTTCGACGGTGTATTGTTGTACTGGATCGTGCATGAGTACTATGTCGTCGCCGACGAGGTCCCGGATGTCTTTGGCGAGGGCGAGGTTGGTTTCCACGCCGAGCATGGAGTGATCTTTGAAGCCTTTGAAGCCCTCGTCAATAGCTCGTTGAGCGGATTTCAGGGTGTCTTCATAGGGTATGCCGGTTTCGGTGAGGTATGCCGGGACGCGATTCCGAAATCCGCCGAGCAATTTGTGGATGGGTAATTGTGCGTGCAGGCCCGCCAGGTCCCACAGGAGCGAGTCGATGAGGGCGAGCGGTGCGGTGGATGCCATGTGAAAATACCGCCGCGCCATCCACATTTTGTGCCACATGTACTCCCGGTCCAGGGCGTCAGTGCCCGCGATTTCCGGTTCCCACTGTACTTTGAATGTGCGGGCTGCCCATTCGAGGTCTTCCTGCGCCCAGCCTGTGGAAAAAATACCGCAGGTTTCCAGGTTTGTATCTGTGCGGATGCGAAGCAGGGTGAGGTAAGCGGGCTGTTTCTTCAGGCGAATCCCCTCGCCTTGAAAGAGTTGGTGACCAAATCGCACTTTGTGCGCGCCGGGATATTCCCGCATGGTGCGCAGTGGTCGCCATTCCGGGGTTACGGGTTCGCTTTTGAGGATCAGAAAGTCAATTGTTTCAATTTTCATGGTGTTATCCTCCTATTTTCCCACTGAGCCGAAGTACACGGCAAAATGTTCGACGCCGTCGAGCTTGAGTGCCCGATTTAATTCGTCGTCGTTAAATGCCGCACTGGTGCAGGCGCGACAATTTACAGCCATGGTGCCCAGATACAGGTTCTGTCCCACATGACCGGCGTCGAGGTGGATGTAGCGATACCCCCGGTCGCCGTAGCGCCAGGTCATTCGCGAGGCCACGGCTGTCCAGATCAATGTGGCTGCACTCGTCTGGATCAGTTCCGGTTGTAAGGTGGTGTTGGCAATTTTGTCGCCAATTTCCTCTGATTGGTCGATTATCCCCAGCTTGTGTCCCATGGCGAGGTACCGATACAGTCCGCGGTCCAGGCCTTCCACTTTATTTGCTATGATATAGGTTTCAAATGCGTGGCGCGCACCCGCCGATGGCACGGTGCGAAATGTTTCGCCTTGCTCAAATTCCTTTATGCCCTGCGTTGCCCAGAGTAGGTAGGTCAGCGCATCCAGTGTGATGGGGTCATCGAAGAATACGCGTTCGCTCTTGCGTTCGTCTATTGCGCGGCGCAGGTCGATTTCCGTTGTTTCGATTTGCGTGGGGTCGGGCAGGTCTATTGTTTCGCCCCGGTAATGCAATTCGGGCATGGGCGGTGGTTCTCTGCGCGCCTGTCCGGTTGGACCCAGATTTTTGAACTGTGTGCGCCGCATAAATTCCGGTCCCGCTTGCGGGCGTCGTTTGCGTTTTGCCATTTAATTTTCCTCTCCGATTTGTGCGCCTATGGCTTTTACGGCTTCTGTGCCCAGGCGGTCTTCGAGTTGTTTTAAGTACAGACTGCGCGGGTGTACCTTTTTTCCGTGCGAGTCCCAGTATCCATCCTCGCGTCTGTACCGGCCATCTCGTTTTTCGCCGATGCAACCAATGGCGTAATTTTGCGATGTTGGGGGTTTTTGTAAGATATAACTCTCTGCTTCGCAATTCCACAATACTTTTTGTGCCCCCGCCCATCCGTGGCCGGTGCCCGAGCTTTGTCGATCCTGTACGTTGATGGCGTTGCCGTTTACGATTATGTTGTCAAATAGGGTGCAAACAGACCAGCGGTGATGGGGTCCGGTGTCGGAATGTGCGATGTCCGCTGTGCAATCTACAAATGCGTTTGGTCCGGGTACACGGGCGTGTAGTACATAATCGTGGCGACCGCGTCGGGTATAACATCTTTGCACGAGGGACAACTGCCCGTGGATGGGGAAGGAGTAGCGCCGCGATCCGGTGATTTTTGACACGGGATCGAGACATTGGCTATCCTGCACGGTCATCCATTTTGCCTGGTTGCCAATGGTCACACACGCATATCCAAAGTGAACTGAGATGATGTCGCGTGCCCAGGCGTTTTGTACATAGGAGAATACGACGAAGTTCCAGGCGTGATCTTCATCGATGTATTCATTGGCTCGCCGATGGTCTTTTTCTGTTTCGTCAAATTCCGATACGCCGCGCAAGTTCTCAATGCCGACCTGTTCAATGCGCCCGGGATATTCGTATTTGTAAATCGATCCGCCGCCGTATTCGCGTTCAATCGCGTTGCCCATTGGCGCGTCGATTGTTATCTGATTGCCATTTATGGCGGTTATGGTGCGGTCAAAGTGAAAGTCGTAGGTGCCGGGTTTCCATTGCCGAACGTCGGGATGTTTCATTTCAATGCGGTCCATTCCTATGGTTGCGATCCACTTTGCCGTGCTGGGTCGATGTACGATGATCGCGTCGCCTGGGGCAAAATTCGAAGCATCTGCGATGGCGAATGTTTTTGCGCCTACGGGAACATAATCATCTACAATTGCCTGTCGTGTGTTTTCTATTTCTCGCGGTCTGCGTCCCTGGCCTTTAAATTCGATCAATGTGCGCTGTCCTTTTCCCGTTGCGATCAAGACTGTGCCATTTTCACCTTCGCCTTCACCGCGGAGTACGACGCCACTTGCCCGTATCTGCAGGGTTCCGCCAATTCGATATTTTCCGCGCTCGAGTAATAAGGTGCCACGAAATCCATTGGCGTCGAGTGCGCGTGCAGATATGTCGTCAATCGCCGCTTGCAATCGCGCTGTGTCGTCTCCTTCAGTTTGTGGCTGAACGGTCAGCACGACCGGCACATCTGGCAGTGCCACGCCACCACCCATGTAGCCGCAGTGCGAGAAGTCCGGAATTATATTGCCCTTTTCATCCGGTGCATAGACCAGTCGCCCGTCAGGTCCCGGATATACCAGCTTGCTGTAGTTTCCTTCTGCCCACGCGGTTGTGGCGCAGATTAAGATTACGGCGATAAAGCCCAGTATATCAAGCATGTGATCTCCTTTTTATCAATCCTGTGAATAGATTCAGTAGAGATTATTTAAGATACTCAATGGCCTTATGATCTCCAAATGCAGAGAAAATTCAGAAATTGCCTAAAAAAAAGGAAGTAGGGACAAAATTTGAACTTCAGGACAAACTTTAGGTGAGGAAATCGTCAGAAAAATTGTTTATCTTTAATAATTCAAGGCGCGAAACAACGCGCACATTGGCACACTGTTTGCGTTTATACATAGCTCGGGTTCCGTCAGGGTGATCAGAGGAATGAAGTGCGAGACCCGCAAAAACACAAAATCAAGTTGCCTTTTTATTTTAAAGGAAGGGATTAGAAGATAGCAGACGAGCCACTATCGGAGGGGTGAGCAAATCAGGAGAGATACTTGATTACAACTTTCACGTACCAAACAAACGGTCAATTTCATCCTGGGCTTTTCGCAATACCTTATGACACCAAACGGTCAGATGTAGTTTGCGGCCTGCAGGGGGCGGCTGGCCTGCTTCCCGAACGGTTACCCGCAGTGCTTCTCTAAATTCCTCTGGCAATTGCTCCAATTCTGACGATAGGAGAGCCATACTACTGGCCTTCTGTTTTTTGACGTAAATGGCTCCTTCACCGGTCAATACCCAGTTGATATTGATTCCTTTAGATGCCAGAGAGGTCAAAAAGTTAGCAGAAGGAGTTCGCCCTTTTTCATATCGATGGATATTTTGCGGGGTCGTCTGGTGTTCTCTTGCAAATTGCGTAAGGGTTTTTTGACCACGTAATAATGCGATGCGTTTAGCTATGGACATATTTAACCGATAGGTAAAAAATCCTTGACTTTAACCAAAATGAATATCATCTTTCCTATATAATGCAAAAAGTGTGCCAATGTGTGAGTTGATCCAGACAATGATACTCGTAAGGTGTTATTTTATATTAAGAAAAAGAGCCAATTTGATTATGAAATAAGACGTAATGGCATCTAAAAATAGTCGGATTGGTTCTTGAGTGAGACGTAATATCGTCTTAACAGACGTATTATCGTCTCAATCTGTATCTCGCTTAATGACAAGAATAAACGCAGGCGTCTATTGAGTGCGCCTGTGTGAACGGCGGAGGGCCTGTATTGGGTTGGCAGACCTTTTGGCCCTCCCGCCGCAAAATACATACAGAGAAGGGAACGGTTTGGCAGCCGTAACCCACTCTGTTTCAAAATGTATAGTTTTACAACCACAAAATCAAGGTGCATTTCTATCCAGAAGAGGAGTAGAAGATGCCACAAAAATCCTGTTGGTCTTTCTCGCAGTCAGTTTAATCGTCGTGTGTATCGTGTGAGATCCCATTTTGTGATGCTGTTTGAAATCCTGGGACAAGCCGTCAAAGCCCATCACGATATCGTGCTCGAGTATTGCGTAACATCAGTAATATTTTTTAAGCCCTGCTCAAGTAAGTAGGGCTTTATTTTTCACATAATAGCGCAAAAAAAGGAAACTGGGACAAATTCTGAACAGCAGGACAAACCTTACGACTTGTCTCTCTCATCTTGCTTTCCTCATATTTATTTTTAGCAATATTTCGTCTTTGGTATGATATATCGCTTTTTTAATAAGGAGATTTACAAACATATAAAAAAAGGCAGGCCATTTATCATCGCAATATTCCATGAACATTTTTCAACAGGAGGAAGCGTTATGAAACATTTGATTGTTGCTGCAGGTTTGGGGCTGGGTCTGGTTGGCTCGGCCATTGCTGGACCTCTGACACAGGGGATAGAGTTTACGGGCGGCGAAAATAGCCTAACAAGTCTGGTGCTGCAACGCGCACAAAATATTGTTGCCGAAGATGGCGTTTTGAAGTTGCAGATCGCTATCAATCACGCGCAGAAATTGAAGGGTTATGGCTTTGTGCTGCAGTTCGATCAGTCCAAGTATGAGTTTGTCGAAGCACGCCAGGTCGATCACAATCTGCTCGATGTGAACAGCGGGCAACCCGCGCTATTTCTCGCGTCTAATAAAACGCCCGGGCAAGTGGCTATTGGCGCGATGAAGGTCGATGGCCAGGCGGTCAGCGGTGATGGCACTCTGGTCGAGTTTACGTTTAGGACCACACAGACACCTCTTGCCTCTGATTTTCAGATCCTCGACGGTGTGATGGTTGATTTGGCCGGTGGTATTGATGCGATTACCAATATTGAAATTGGTGCTCTCAAGCCCATGCCCAGAGATTATGCTCTTGGACAAAATGTCCCGAATCCCTTTAACCCTTCCACGACAATTGACTATCGGTTGCCCGAAGCGGGTGACGTTCGACTGGTGATCTACAATCTGCTCGGGCAGGAAGTTCGCACCCTGATTCAAGAAACAATGGATGCGGGTTTTCACTCGGTCGTTTGGGATGGCACGGATGAATTCGGCAAGCAAGTAGCCAGTGGGATTTATGTTTATCGCATGAGTGTGGGCGATTTTACCCAGGTTCAGCGCATGATGTTGTTGAAGTAATGGCGAAAGGGCTACACTGCCTGTGTGGGTGTAAATACGGACACACTATACGCAAGCGATTGTTTTCCATAAGGAGGAGATATGAGGCGTTACTATTTGCAATCCGGGTTATGGATGAGTGTGCTAGCAGTGCTGATTTTTGGGGGCTTATACGTTGCCGCCGACCTCAATGCTACCGATAAACCCTCAAATACCTTAAATATCGATGGCGGATTCTGGAGTGATATAGGTACCGGCTTTGCGTCGGATAAGATGTCCGATCGAAGCACAAAAATTGCCGCACAAAACAGCTTTTCTCTGTCGCTGGATGCGAACAGTGCCGCAGGGGATCAAGCAGTCACATCTGTCAATACGTCTGCCGATCAAGATGTTTCGATTCAGGTTTTTGGCAGCAGTATTCAGAATGCGAGTGGTTTTGGCCTTCGCTTTGAATACGATGCAAGTCAGGTGACATATCAGGGATTTGATGTGGGCAGTGTGTTGCCCGGATCCCCCCAGGTACTGGCAGAGCATGGCACGAATCCGACCTTTGTGACAATTGGCATTGCGTCTTTTGGTAGTCAGGCGACGGTCAGCAGTGGTCTGGTGGGCACGATACGCTTTCTCACGACAACAGGGTTTTCAGGCACAGCGGTTCAGTTGGTGCGTGCGGAGCTTAGTCGAAGTGGTCAATCTGAGACTGTGACGCTGACTGCTCGCGTCGAGTTGGAAGTTTCTACGGCACCTTCCCCGGACTTTGATGGGGATGGGACGGTTGGTATTCCCGATTTTTTGCAATTTGTAAATCATTTCGGTACAAGTCGAGGTGGTGCGGGCTATGACGCGAAGTATGATCTGGATGAGAATGGCGTGATTGGGATTCCGGATTTTTTGATCTTTGTGAACAGCTTCGGCAGTCAAGTGCCGCCTTCTGGTGGCGGCGGTGGTGGCGGTAGTAGTGGTAGTCCAGACCTGATTGTGGAATCGCCATCGGTAAGCGATAACACCTTGACGACCGGACAATCGTTTACGCTGAGTGCAACAGTTCGCAATCAGGGCACGGGTTCTTCTGCGGCAACGACCTTGCGCTATTATCACTCGTCTAACGCGACGATTTCTGCAAGTGATACGGAGGTCGGCACAGATAGTGTGAACGGGCTGTCGGCTTCTGGCACGAGTGCTGAGTCCATCAGCTTGAATGCGCCATCGAGTGCGGGGACATATTACTATGGCGCATGTGTGGCAAGCGTCAGTGGGGAGAGTAATACTGATAACAATTGCTCCAGTGCCGTGAGAGTAACTGTCTCGCAGACGACTTCTGGATTCGCACCAGCAGACCAGCAAGCATTCAACAGTCTTGTCGTTGGCAAACGCATAGATGCAGACACTTATTTTCTCGATTTTGAGTCTGCTGGTCGTGTCAGAGAAGGCTATGATAGACATCCTGGAAGCTATACATATTCGAATACGGGTGCGAATACAGGCACACTTACGCAAAACTATGATGCAGGACTGTTCGGTGGTCGCTGTACATACCAACTGACCTTCAATTCAACGACCACAGGCACTTTAAGCTACACCTGTGCAAATGGACTTACTGGTGAAGAGCAGCGTTGGCAGCTATCCGATCTCAAGACCCCCAGATTTGCGAGAGCTAATGCCGACACACTTTTTTTTGCTTTTCTGGACACCTGGAATGCTGGGCAAACTCGAGCTTATGATTTTCAAGTTCGAAAAAAAATGCCACAAGGAAGTTGGCAGGATCTTTGCTTTTCATACCCCAACTCTTCACAAAACTTAGTTACTACCTATGCTATAGCGTCTTTCAGTGGAGCTGAGTCTAACACCACCTATGAGATGCGTTATCGGTATAGAAATTCGTCGTCTTGTAATACTGGTTCTCCTGGGGCCTGGTCCGCGATTTCTGAGGGTACTACGTCAAGCTCTGGCGGTGGTGGTGGCAGCAGCGGTGGTGGCAATACTGTCCCAAGCACCCCATCGCTTAATGCCTGGATAAATGCCACAGGATCTGAGTCTCAGCGGTTGCTTGATCAGGCCACAATATGCCGCGCTGGTCTCGAATTCCCGCGGGACACCTTTTGTGTAAATGCACAGCAAACCATACTGGTAGGCCACCTTAACTCTGGTGAGGGCCTTGTAATCCAGGGAAGTTCTATTTCCAGGGCGGGAGGGGATATCCGTCTCAGTGGGATTGTTTTAGAAAGACGCGGCGACGTACGGGTCCTAACGCAATTTAATCCGTAAGGTGGCAGTAGTTATACTCCTCTATGACGACATCGGGCCGAGATTATCAACTCATCCGGCAATCAAAATGAACACGAACCACCCAGTAGAAGTACAACTCTAAAATTAGTTGCATTTTTTTAGTGGCTTCCCATGCGAAAACAAATGTTGTTGACTGGTTTGCTGCTGGCATTGCTGGTCCTGGCGGGGCAGCACGCCGCTGCTGAGGCTCCCAATGTCAATGCAGTGCCCTTGCTTGGCCTGCGTGTCAATGGCGGCATCTATAATCAGACACAGGGTGACCTTAGTTTGAGCAAGGTGTCTGGACGGCGCGCAAAAATTGTCGTACAGAACAGCTTTTCTCTGTCGCTGGATGCGAACAGTGCCGCAGGGGATCAAGGTGTTGCGTCTATCAATGTATCACCAGATCAGGTTGTCGCCATTCAGGTTTTTGGCAGCAGTATTCAGAATGCGAGTGGTTTTGGCCTTCGCTTTGAATACGATGCAAGTCAGGTGACATATCAGGGATTTGATGTGGGTAGTGTGTTGCCCGGATCCCCCCAGATGCTGGCACAGCATGGTACGAATCCGACCTTTGTGGCAATTGGCATTGCGTCTTTTAGTGGTCAGGCGACGGTCAGTAGTGGTCTGGTCGGAACAATTCGCTTTCGCACGACAACAGGGTTTTCAGGCACAGCGGTTCAGTTGGTGCGTGCAGATCTTAGTCGAGGTGGTCAATCTGAGACCGTGACGCTGACTGCTCGCGTCGAGTTGGAAGTTTCTACGGCACCTTCCCCGGACTTTGATGGCGATGGGACGGTTGGTATTTCCGACTTTTTGCAATTTGTAAATCATTTCGGTACAAGTCGAGGTGGCGCGGGCTATGACGCGAAGTATGATCTGGATGGCAATGACGTAATAGGGATTTCCGATTTTCTGATCTTTGTCAACAATTTCGGCAGTCAAGTGCCGCCTTCTGGTGGTGGCGGTGGTGGCTTCGCGCCTGCCGACCAGCAAGCATTCAACAGTCTTGTCGTTGGCAAACGCATAGACGCAGACACTTATTTTGTCGATTTTGAGTCTGCTGGTCGTTTTATGGAAGGCTTTGATAGAAACTCAGGACGCTATACATATTCGAATACGGGTGCGAATACGGGCACGCTTACGCAAAACTATGATGCAGGACTATACGGTGGTCGCTGTACAACCCAATTGACCTTCAATTCAACGACCACAGGCACTTTACGCTTCACCTGTGACAATGGAATTACCGGTGAAGTAGAGCGTTGGCAGCTATCCAATCTCACGACCTCCATCTTTGCAAGAGCTAATACCGACACACTTGTTTTTGCTTTTCTGGACACCTGGCGTGCTGGGCAAACGCGAGCTTATGATTTTCAACTTCGTCAAAAAACGTCTCAAGGGAATTGGGATGCTCTCTGCCATACATACAATAACCCATCAAACAACTCGGTTACTGCATATGCCACCATATGGTTTGCTTCTTCGCGATTGCTGCCGAACACCACTTATGAGATGCGTTATCGGTATAGAAATTCGTCATCTTGTAATACTGGTTCTCCTGGGGTCTGGTCCGCGATTTCTGAGGGTACTACGTCAAGCTCTGGCGGTGGTGGAGGTGGTGGCAGTCCGGATCTGATTGTGGAATCGCCTTCTGTAAGCGATAACACCCTGACGACCGGGCAATCGTTTACGCTGAGTGCGATGGTTCGCAACCAGGGCACGGGGTCTTCTGCGGCAACGACCTTGCGCTATTACCGCTCGTCCAATTCAACGATTTCTACAAGTGATACGGAAATAGGTACCGACACGGTAAATGGTCTTTCGGCTTCTGGCACAAGTGCTGAGTCCATCAGTTTGAATGCGCCATCGAGTGCAGGCACGTATTACTACGGTGCGTGTGTCGAAAGCGTCAGTGGAGAGTCCGATACCGGCAACAACTGCTCCGATGCCGTGAGCGTAACAGTCGCGATGGCGACCCCACCTGCCACGGGAACAGCAAAGCTCTACTGGACGGACTGGGGTACGGATAAGATTCAACGGGCCGACCTGGATGGCTCCAACGTGGAAGACCTGGTCAGTGGCACTGGACTTAACGGCCCCGACGGTCTGGCTCTGGATGTGTCCGGCGGTAAGATGTATTGGACGGACGTAGGGACGAATAAGATCCAGCGTGCGGACTTGGATGGTTCCAACGTGGAAGACCTGGTCACCAGCGGCCTGAGCGTACCGTACGGTCTGGCTCTGGATGTGTCCGGCGGCAAGATGTACTGGTCGAATCGGCAGACGAGCAAGATACAACGTGCCGATCTCAATGGCTCCAATGTCGAAGACCTCCTCACCCTGTCTGGCCTGGCGTTTCCCGGTGAACTTGCCCTGGATGTGTCTGGTGGTAAGATGTACTGGACAAATCCGGGCATGGATAAGATCCAGCGCGCGAATCTGGATGGCTCAAACGTGGAGGACCTGATCACCAGCGGCCTGAACAGTCCCACCGGTCTGGCTCTGGATGTGTCCGGTGGCAAGATGTACTGGACGGATCGCGGCACACACAAGATCCAGCGTGCGGATCTGGACGGTTCCAGCGTGGAAGATTTGGTCACCAGCGGCCTGAACACGCCTACTGGTTTGGCTCTGGACGTGTCCGGTGGCAAGATGTACTGGACGGATGTCGATGCGGACAAGGTTCAGCGTGCGAATCTGGACGGCTCCAATGTGGAAGACCTCCTCACCCGCTCTGATGGGCTTGTCGATCCGTCGGGCCTGGCGGTGGGGGTGATCAGTCGGGACACTGGCAACGGTGGCGGCGACGGCACTGGTAGTGGTGCGATTACGGGATCAATTACGGACTGTTCGTTCACATCGGATGGTTCTATATACAGCATCCGAATAGAGGGTACCGTTCGAGCAATCAGGCCAGTATCATCTTTAATACTCCGGGGATATGTAGGTTCCTCATTTGTGGGTATGGTCTCTCTTGGTTCTATGTCGGCGGGGCAAACCAAAAGTTTTACTATCACAGGTATTTCGGGCACCGAACCCAGTGGTGGTTGCCGGGTAAATATGGAATGGCGAGAGGGAGGGGGCAAGTCTCAGGGGGTCGTGAATGAACGGTAATACTTTCTCACTATCGGCTCAATCCGCCCGAAGGCGCCTGCCCATAGCAACTGGCACGACGAAGAAGGCTGGGCACCGTGCCCGGCCGCGGCCCCGTCGAAGATTAGATACGGAGTACGGAAGGACGTTGAAATGAAGCCAATGATGCACTTTGTCATTTGGGTCGTCTTGCTCGCACCCCTGGTGGTCGCCAATGCTTCATCCCTGCCCGCCGACAGCGTGCATGTCTGCCTGCCTGTCGATCCCGAACATTGGCAGAGCGATAAGCCCGGTCCCGCGGGCAAGTGGGCTGCGGACCTGAACGTGGGCGAGCCCCGCACCGTGCGGCTCTTCTACTTTCTGCCAAACGACCGGCCGTATCGCACCGAGGTGGTCAATTCGATGAAATCGGGGATTCTCGATCTTCAGACGTTCTTTGGCGAGCAGATGGAGGCGCTTGGATATGGAAACACGACTTTCCGGATCGAAACCGATGATCAGGGCGATCCCGTCGTTCACCGCGTCGATGGGGACTACGGCGACAGTCATTATAGCAGCAGAGGCTATAATGAAGGCGAGATTAAACGTGCATTCGACAACTCGAAAAACATAATGCTGATTGTCATGGATGTCAGTACCAGAACTGCCCATGGACGCGGTACCGGTAGCAAGAGCAGCGGATGGGCGATGGTTTACGGCGAATGGAACTGGTTTGCCGCCGCGCATGAACTGGGACATGCCTTTGGCCTTCACCATGACTTCCGGGACGATAAGTACATCATGTCGTATGGACGAGCGGAGCGGTCATCGGCCGAATTGTCCGCGTGCGCCGCAGAGTTCCTGGCGGTGCATCCTTACTTCAACTCGGATGTACCACTCGAAAACGAATCGCCGCCTACGTTTGAGCTTGTTTCATCAACCGAATATCCGTTCCGGTCGCAGAGTACGCCCATTCAACTGAGAGTCCGCGATGATGACGGACTCCACCAGGTGATTCTGTTCGTCCGACCCAAAAATCCATTTCTGGGCAACACACCCGAAGTGAAAGCGTGCCATGGGTTGTCCGGTGAAACGGATACCGTCGTTGAATTCAACTTTGACGGCAGGCTTCCGTCAGACAACGTCGGCACCGTGGCCGAAGCGCATACGACGCTTTCCAACACGGTTCAGCATCCGTTCTATGTCGTGGCAGTTGATACGGCAGGAAATCGTACCAGCACCGCGGGTCTTAAGCGTTTTACCCTTGAGGCGGGACACTCGCCGCAGCATATCGCCACACTCGAAAGGCCGGATTTTTACGACATTGGCGGTCTGGCGATTTCTCTCGACGGCGAGTTTCTGGCAATCGGTGCTTCCACTAAAGTGGAGTTGCTGGACGTTGCGAAAAGGGAGACGATAACCACCTTTCGCCATTCGGTCTGGACGATTCCTACTGTAGCGTTTTCTCCCGACGGGACGCTGCTCGCCGCAGGATCCCGGGAAGGTGCTATCAAAGTGTGGAACGTGACCAGCGAAGCAGAAGTCGCGACGCTCGAAGGACATACTGATCAAGTCGTATCTCTGGACTTTTCGCCGGACGGGTCGATGCTCGCTTCCGGATCATTCGACCGCACGGTAAAGATCTGGAACACGGCGACGTGGACAACTGGCGCTACCCTTGAAGGACACACCGAAAGAGTAGGCAAGGTCGCCTTTGTGCGCGATGGGAATCTTGCTTCCGTGTCTCTTACCGGCACTGTCAGGCTATGGAACGTAACTACAAAATCCCAGATTTCGACCATTGAGACAGGAGCAAGAGGAGCAGTAGCGTTTTCTCCGGATGGTACAATTCTCGCATCACCTATTTCATGGACAGTAAAGCTTTGGGATCTGGCAACAGGAGCACAGACCGGCGCCGTGAACGATATGCGTGATTACAATCACGCTTACCCGGTGTTTTCACCCGATGGTACCATTCTCGCAGTGGCGGCCTTTGGTCTGATTGAAATATGGGACATTTCGACGAGCGAACTCATGGCTTCCATCTCAGGGGGGCCGGGTGGCGTGCGGCGCCTGTTGTTTTCTCCAGACGGAAGAACGCTCATCGGCAATGATGCAAAGTCGAATAGTCTGCAGGTCAAATTCTGGGACGTGTCCGAGTGGGTGCCTTCCAGCACCTCCGTCTGTGACCGCACGCCCCAGGTGCGCGACGCAATCGTGGGCGAAGTGGTAGGCGTAAGCAGTTGTGGCAACGTGACCGAAGCGCACCTCGCGGCAATTACCAATCTTGACTTGAACGACAAGGAGATCACAACACTGAGAGTAGGCGACTTTGAGGGAATGTCCGGACTATCGGAACTCCACCTCATGCAGAATCAACTTTCAGGGCTTCCAGCGGGGGTTTTCAGTAGGTTGGCAGCACTGACATTGCTCGATCTCAGGAACAATCAACTGACGGCACTTCCGGAGAGGGCGTTCAGCGGATTGACAACTCTAACACTACTCACGTTGTCTGACAATCAACTGACGGTACTCCCTGAAGGTGTATTCAGTGGGCTGTCAGAGCTAACAGAACTCTATCTCCGGGACAACCAACTGACGACTCTTCCGGAGGAGGTTTTCAATGGATTGGCAGCACTAACAGAACTCCACCTCTATAACAATCAACTGACGACACTTCCAGAGAGTGTCTTCAATGGGCTGTCGGCACTCAGATCGCTGGACCTGCATGGCAATCTACTGACGACACTTCCGGAGGGTATGCTGTCAGGGTTGACTTCACTGACAACCCTGAACCTTGAGAGCAACCGGTTGACGACGCTGCCCGACAGCATCTTTGCAGGACTGACCGGCATGACCAGGCTGGCCATGGGCGGCAACGCGGCCGATCCACTGCCGCTTGATGTTTTCCTGGAGAAGACCGGAGAAGGCCAATTCAAGGCGGTGGCGCCCACCGGCGCGCCCTTTGATATAGTGCTGCCACTGATCGTTACCAACGGCAGCATCAGCGGCGGAGCAACAACGATCACAATACCCGCTGGCAGGCTGGAAAGCGAGAGGTTCTCCGTGACCCGCACCCCCAGCACGACCGTTGCCGTCACCGTCGATATCGGTACACTGCCAGGATTGCCCTCAACCTCAAACCATTCCGGATATGCACTCGTCAAGCCCGCCGACCTGCCGCTGGCGGTCACCGAGGGGCCTGTTGAAACCGAAGTGTGGTCTGCAACTATCACAGTAGGCACCTGGGGGAATGCCTTCGGTAATGGCAATGCTACCGGCTACGGTTACAGTAGTCGTGATAATGCTGGCTTAATTACAAATCCAACTTTTACCTATAGAGGCACCACGTACACAATTCATGGAATCGGGATGGCTCGTGTTGGCAATAATCCCGTTCATAGGACGGTACTAACCATCAGTCCCGGATTTCCGTCATGCGATAAACAACGTTTGAGTTTGGTTCCTTGGGGAGCTAAGTTATCTAATGCTTCGGAAGGCTCATCTTACGGTGCGCAAACTTATAACTGGTATAGACGGAGTCTTGTTCTTGCTCCTTGGGCTCCCGGTTCTCAATGGTCTATGCAATTAATCCTTGACCCAACCGCCCCAGATGCCCCCATCGTGACCGCTATCAACGAGGGGAACCAGGTGATGCTGCATTGGACCTCTCCGTGCGACGGTGGTAGCCCGATCATCCGCCACGAGTACCGAAAAAAGGCAGGAAATGGGGCATTCGGTTCATGGACACCTATTCCCAACAGTGCTGCTGGCGAAGTGAATGCGGCCAGCTACACGGTCACTGGCCTGAACAACCCTTCAGAATACACCTTTGAGGTTCGAGCGGTGAACACATTGGGCGCAGGAAGGATTTCCGTAGAAGGCCCCGCCGTCCCTCTCAGCGAGCGAACGCCACAGGTACGCGACGGAATCGTTGCGGCCGTGCCTGGCGTCAGCGATTATCGCAATGTGTCCGAAGCACATCTCGCAGCAATTACTACACTTCGCCTCGGCTACCAGAACATCACATCACTAAAATCGGGCGATTTTTCCGGATTGACTGCACTTAGACACCTCAATTTACCAGGGAACCAACTCAGCAGTCTGCCCGACAGCATCTTTGAAGGACTGACCTCCCTGACACAGCTCCGCTTGGGGGGTAATTCGGTCACCCCCCTCCCCCTCCCCGTCTCACTGGTAGTGGTTGCGGAGGGACAGTTCAAGGCAGTGGCGCCCACCGGCGCGCCCTTTGATATGGTGCTGCCGTTGATCGTAACCAACGGCAGCATAAGCGGAGGTGCTACCACGGTCACGATTCCCAAAGGTAGCATCGAAAGCACGCCGTTCACGGTGATTCCCACACCCGGCACGTCGGATGCTGTCACGGTGGATTTGGGAACGTTGCCGGAACTGCCAGCAAACCATTCGGGCTATGCCCTGGTCCAAATCGGGACAATTTCCTACGACAGCGATGGCGACGGGCTGATCGACATTGGCAGTCTGGCTCAGTTGAATGCCATCCGATGGGATCTGGACGGCGATGGTGCTGTGGATAACGACGCGAATGCGGCTGCTTACGCCCATGGCTTCCCGAATGCCGTCACGGGCCTGGGTTGCCCCGATAACGATTGCACCGGGTACGAGTTGGTGGCCGATCTGGACTTCGACACAAATGGCGATGGTGCTGTGGATGCGGCCGACAGCTACTGGAACGATAGCGAAGGTTGGGTACCCATCGGGAGTTCTGGCAACGAATTCGTCGCCACGTTTGAGGGCAATGGGCACACCATCGACAACCTGAATATCGCCCGCGAAACTTCCCCAATAGGTTTGTTCGGTGTTGTCGGCACCAGGGGGCAAGTGCGAAACGTGGGGGTTCGAGAGGTCACTGTGTCCGGTCACGGCCTCGAAAGTGCCGTTGGTGGGCTGGTGGGGATCAACCGCGGCAGCATTGTCGCCAGTTATGCGACCGGCTTGGTGCTAGGCGAGGGCCTCGCGTTTGGTGGTGGGCTGGTGGGGGTCAACACTGGCAGCATCGCCGCCAGTTATGCGGCCGTCGTGGTAAAGTCCATTGACAGCAACGCCGGTGGGCTGGTGGGAGCACACGGCCCCGAAGAAGGAGGCAGAGCCATTATCACCGCCAGCTACGCGACTGGTGCGGTGTCGAGATCAGGAGTCGTCCCCGTGAGGCTGGGGATGATACAAGGCGTTGGTGGGTTGGTGGGGCTCAACGTCGCCATCGCCAACGGAGGCAGAGCCATTATCACCGCCAGCTACGCGACTGGTAACGTGTGGAACGATGACGCCAGCAACATCGGTGGGCTGGTAGGGTTCAACGTCGTCTCCGATGGCAGAGATTGCAGAAGCATCATCGCCGCCAGCTACGCGACTGGTAACGTGGAGACCGATGGTGTCAGCAACATCGGTGGACTCGTGGGGCTCAACCTCACCCGTGGTAGCAGCAACGGCAACATCATCACTGCCAGCTACGCGACCGGTGAGGTGATGGGTAATGGCAACGTCGGTGGGCTGGTCGGGCAAGACTCCACCTCCCTCAACGCCAACAGCAGCATCAACAATAGCTACTGGAATACCGAGACCTCCGGGCAGGCTATGAGCGACGGCGGCACTGGCAAGACGACCGTGGAGTTGGTGACGCCCACCGGGTACACTGGCATCTACTTCAGTTGGAACCTGGATCTGGACGATGACAGCGCTAACGACGATCCCTGGGATTTCGGGACTTCTTTCGAGTATCCCGTGCTGCGGGTTGACTTTGACGGCGATGGCGACGTTGACGCAGACGACATAGACCCGCAGCGGCTGGTCACCTTGCCCCCTTCAGTGACCACCGATTTCAACGGCGACGGCAGGACCAATTTCGCGGATTTTTTCCTGTTTGTGGATGCGTATGGCGGTACCGACGCGCGCTTTGACCTCGACGGTAATGGAGCGGTGGATGCCGCGGATTTTTTCCTGTTTGTGGATGCGTTCGGTTCGTAAACCCTGGACAGTTCGACGGTGAATACCGGGCACCTGACCGGGAAGAAGGATGGAGACTTCGCCTTTATAGCGGTTCAGTCAACAAGGAGGAGGTATGAGGCGTTTCTGTTTGCGATTCCAGACCTGTCTTACGACTTGAGTTACACATAATATAAGTGCCATATGCTAAATAGCCTTTGCCAGAAAGATCAGGAGAGTTGAAATAATGACTTCCTCAAAAGGGTTAATTTTTATCGCCGCCCTCGTGTTGCTGGCATTCGTATATCCCGCCGCGACTGTTTCCGATTCAGACAATAATGGAGCGGCAACGCCTGCCATCACGGTTGAGGATAACACCGATAACGCACCTCTCCCGGACTTCGACGGCGACGGGACGATCGGTATTGGCGACTTTCTGATCTTCGTAGATGTGTTCGGGTCGCACCAGGGTGATGAAAAGTATGAAGCCCGGTATGATCTGGATGGAAATGGCGAGATCGGTATTAGCGACTTTCTGATCTTCATTCAGGACTTCGGCAAAGACGTGCCACCATCTCCGGTCGTCGCAATCCCCGATGCCAACCTGCGGGCGGCGATCGAGGCGGCCCTGGGCAAGGAAAGAGGCGCGTCGATCACACAGGCCGAAATGGCGACGTTGGATATTCTCGTAGCCGGCGATGCGGACATAACCGATCTGACCGGGCTGGAGTATGCCACCAACCTGACAGAGATGAACCTTTGGGGCAACGGCATCTCGGACGTGTCGCCGCTGTCGGAGTTGACTAACCTGGCAGACCTGCACCTTGGAAGCAACAACATCTCAGATGTGTCGCCCCTGTCCGGGTTGATCAACCTGACATGGCTGAGCCTAGAAATCAACAACAATATCTCGGACGTGTCGCCTCTATCCGGGTTGACCAACCTGAGAGTTCTATTCCTTTCGTACAACAACATCTCGGATCTTTCGCCTCTGTCCGAGTTGACCAACCTGACAGGCCTGTACCTTCGTGGCAACAACATCTCGGATCTTTCGCCTCTGTCCGAGTTGACCAACCTGACAGGCCTGTACCTTTGGGGCAACAACATCCTGGACGTGTCGCCCCTGTCCGGGTTGACCAACCTGACAAAGCTGGAACTTAACGACAACAACATCTCGGACGTGTCGCCCCTATCGGGACTGACCAACCTGACGTGGCTGCAGCTTTGGAATAACAACATCTCGGACGTGTCGGCGTTTTCGGAGTTGATCAACCTGACGTTTTTGCTCCTTGACGGCAACAACATCTCGGACCTGTACCCCCTGTCCGGGTTGACCAACCTGACACGGCTGTTCCTTCGTAGCAACAACATCTCGGACGTGTCGCCCCTGTCGGGGTTGATCAACCTGACAGGGCTGAACCTTCGCAACAACAGGATAACGGACCTCTCACCCCTGGCGGCCAACAGTGGATTGGCTCAGGGCGCTGAAGTTGACGTAATAGGCAATCCGTTGAACGCCATCTCATACAGCATCCATGTCCCTGCGCTACAGAGCAGAGGGGTGGACCTCCTCGCCGACCCCAACCCCGCGACCATAGTGGAGTACGATACGCCCACCCTTGTCTCGCAGCACGACGACCGGGTGGTGGTCATGGGCGTTCCCGGTCGGCTCAAAACGGACCCCATCGACTTTGGGGAGCTGGCCCGGGTTTTCTTCACACATTACGAAGATGCCTTTGATTACCTGATGGTCTTTTCCAATCTTTCGGGATACGGAGATAACGAATATTATACCTACTTCGGCATTCATCTTTCAGTCCGGAATGACGTTGAGGGCACGGGCAAGTCCAGGTATTCGAGAAACCAGGAGTTGGGATCGGCGGGCAGGCTGAATGCCATCCTGCACTTTCCTTGGAATACCGCGCTCCTGTCCGGGCCGTCCCTCCATGAAATTTTGCATTCGTGGGCGAACTACACGATTCCCACCGCGGTTGGGGGCCACTGGGGTTTTAGCAGTGCCAACGGCCAGCTGGGCGGGTTCGACCGCGCCAATCTGGTCGATCACGGCGGCGGCCGGTATTCGGCGGGGAACTTCGGGGTTGTTGCCAATGGCGGCAACTCCGTGCCGTACAGCCCGATAGAGCTGTATTTCGCCGGGTTGATCCCGCCCCTCCGAGATCCCGGATCTATGGGTGGCCGAAGACGGCACGGGGTTGAAGGATGCTTCCGGCAATTGGGTCTATGATGACGCTGGCAATCAGATCTTCACGGCCTCGAAGGTTTCGACGTGGTCCATCGAGCGCATTGTCGCCGAGCATGGAGTGCGGATACCGGACAGCAGCCAGTCTCAGAAACACTTCCGCGCCGCCCTTATCTTGGCTGTAGATCCATTGCATCCGCCGAGGAAAAGCACGTTGGACGATTTGAGTGAAGCGGTGCAGCGATTCACTCATGCTGGCAGCGACGACTACAACTTCAATTTCTGGGAGGCCACGGGTGGTCGGGCGACGTTGACGATGAATGGCTTGTCGGCTTACCGGCGGGCGAGCAAGCAGGCCGTGTCATACCGTGTCATTGAGCCGGAGGCAAACCAGGACGGATCTATCGGCTGTGTTCATCAGATGGACAATGCGGTCTGGGCGGGGCAATGGATGGTTGCCCACCTCGACAGAGACAATCGGTAACGCTGCTCGGGCGACTGACCGTATCTCAACGGGTTCCAGGCAAACAGAATCGCGTCCGCGTCCGTTTCCCCATATGATCTCGCTGTAAGGATTATCAACTTCTCTGCCCCATCCGTAGTTTCTATGTACTCTCAGATAAGAATGACGGTCGAGGTCATCAATGACGGTCCGAAAGCATCGGAACCTGCAAAACTGAGGTTTTCAGGAGGTAACAAGTTCAATATAGATATACCTGCATTGGAGCCAAGTGAAACGGTGTTGTATGGCCGCACAGTAGGTACCGCATGATCCGGAACCACCACCTATCAGGTGTGTGTAGGGCCCCTGGTGAGGAGAACACGTCCAATAACTGTAAATTTCGATCCGTAACTTATAGTAACTTCTGAGTAGCCGGGCGATTTAACAACTGAAAAAGCCGAGAATTGTTAATAGGATACCAAAAAGCCAAAGGAATCCCCCAAAATAGTGGCCTGGCCAGCCACTGGGGAAGGATAGACCACATGTTAGCATGGAGTGGTTAGAGGCAGGGAGCAAGTCTCAGGGGATCGTGGATGAACGATAACACTTTTCAACAGGAGGAAGCGTTATGAAACATTTAATTGTTGCTGCAGGTTTGGGACTGGGTCTGGTTGGCTCGGCCATTGCTGGACCGCTGACACAGGGGATAGAGTTTACGGGCGGAGAAAATAGCCTAACAGGTTTGGTGCTGCAACGCGCGCAAAATATTGTTGCTGAAGATGGCGTTTTGAAGTTGCAGGTTGCTATCAATCACGCGCAGAAATTAAAGGGTTATGGTTTTGTGCTGCAGTACGATCAATCCAAGTATAAGTTTGTCGAAGCACGTCAAGTCGATCACAATCTGCTCGATGTGAACAGCGGGCAACCCGCGCTATTTCTCGCGTCTAACAAGACGCCCGGGCAAGTGGCTATTGGCGCGATGAAGGTCGATGGCCAGGCGGTCAGCGGTGATGGCACTCTGGTCGAGTTTACGTTTAGGACCACACAGACACCTCTTGCCTCTGATTTTCAGATTCTCGACGGTGTGATGGTTGATTTGGCTGGTGGTATTGATGCGATTACCAATATTGAAATGGGCCCCCTCGAGCCGCTGCCCAGAGATTATGCTCTTGGACAAAATGTCCCGAATCCCTTTAACCCCTCCACGACAATTGACTATCGGTTGCCCGAAGCCGGTGACGTTCGACTGGTGATCTACAATTTGCTCGGGCAGGAAGTTCGCACCCTGATTCGAGAAACAATGGATGCGGGTTTTCATTCGGTCGTTTGGGATGGTACGGATGAATTTGGCAAGCAAGTAGCCAGTGGGATTTATATTTATCGCATGAGTGTGGGCGATTTTACCCAGGTTTAGCGCATGATGTTGCTGAAGTAATGGCGAAAGGGCTACTCTGCCTGTGTGGGTGCAAATACGAGCACACCATACACAAACGATTGTTTTCCATAAGGAGGAGGTATGAAGCGTTACTATTTGCAATCCGGGTTATGGATGGGTGTGCTGACAGTGCTGATTTTTGGGGGCTTATACGTTGCCGCCGACCTCAATGCTACCGATAGACCCTCAAATGCCTTAAATATCGATGGCGGATTCTGGAGTGATATAGGTACCGGCTTTGCGTCGGATAAGATGTCCGATCGAAGCACAAAAATTGTCGCAGGTCCCAATGCAAATGCGACGGTGACGATTGATTTGATTACCGATGGTGGAGCGGGTAATCAGACAGATGATGGCGTCACATCAGGCACGGTTTCTGGACAAGGCACGAAAATTGCGGTTGAGGTTTTCGCCAGAGGTGTGACCACATCGCTGATTGGTGTGAAGATCGAATTTGATTTTAAATCTGAAGAATTAAAACTCGATAAGGTCGAGAATAGCGCGTTTCTGTTTGCTATTCCAGAGCCGACGGGCGTAAATTTTGCAACTACTGCGCCTGTCACATTGCGATCTTCCGGTTTTATAGGACGCGCCGAGTTTTCCACTCTCGCGGATGTTACGGGTCAGGAGTTTACGCTTGGCATTAAGGCGGTTACACTTGCCGAAAGCGCGGCGTCGAGCGACGTTGTCACAACAACAGATGTAATCTCGTTTAATGCCAATCTATCCCCGGACTTTGACGGCGATGGGACGGTTGGCTTTTCCGACTTTTTGCAATTTGCAGGCCAGTACGGGGCGCGCCAGGGTGATGGGCAGTACGAAGCAAGATATGATCTGGACGGCAATGGTGCGATAGATTTTTCTGATTTTCTGACTTTTGCGAGTAGTTATGGCACACAGGTTCCGCCCTCTGGTGGTGGCGGTGGGAGTAGTAGTCCAGACCTTATCGTGGAATCGCCATCGGTAAGCGATAACACCTTGACGACAGGGCAATCGTTTACGCTGAGTGCAACAGTTCGCAATCAAGGCACGGGTTCTTCGGCTGAGACGACCTTGCGCTATTACCGCTCGTCAAACGCGACGATCTCTACCAGCGATACAGAAGTTGGCACAGATAGCGTGGGTGGTCTGTCGGCTTCTGGCACGAGTGCTGAGTCCATTAGCTTGAATGCACCCTCAAGTGCGGGGACGTATTACTATGGCGCGTGTGTCGAAAGCGTCAGTGGGGAGAGCAATGCCGACAACAACTGCTCTGATGGCGTGCGCGTCACGGTAAGTAGCAGTAGCAGTGGTGGTGGCGGTAGCGGAGGTAGTCTTGGTGCTTGCAGGGCTGGGTTAGTCGTGAATCCGAACGAAAGTTGTACTTACAAAAGCTTTACCTTCTCTGTTTCCAGTTCTGGAACGGGATCTATCGCGTTTTTCAGTGCTGGTACTGGCCTAAACCTCACGGGGACTATAAATGGCGTGCAATGGAATTTTGTTGCCTCAAAGAATAGTGGCAGCAATAGTTGGACGATTCATACTGCGGAATAACAATTGTCAGTGATGTAGAAAGGTCTCAACGCTGTTCGGATTCGGCAACTTTCTGTTGGCCTATTCGAGCGGTGCAATAGTCTTTGCGGTAACAATTCCCCCACCCTGTCCGCTAATGCCTGTCGTGTCGGACAAGTGTTGGGCCGGGAGAAAGTTGCGATTTGACATGGAGAATTGACAGCACGCCATAGAACGGGAGTGAGTAATCCAGGCGTAGATAGCAAGTCTCAAGGTGTTGTGGATGAACGGTAACACTTTTCAACAGGAGGAAGCGTTATGAAACGTTTGATTGTTGCTGCAGGTTTGGGGCTGGGTCTGGTTGGCTCGGCTATTGCTGGACCGCTGACACAGGGGATAGAGTTTACGGGCGGCGAAAATAGCCTAACAAGTCTGGTGCTGCAACGCACGCAAAATATTGTTGCTGAAGATGGCGTTTTGAAGTTGCAGGTCGCTATCAATCACGCGCAGAAATTGAAGGGTTATGGTTTTGTGCTGCAGTACGATCAGTCCAAGTATGAGTTTGTCGAAGCACGTCAGGTCGATCAAAATCTGCTCAATGTGAACAGTGGGCAACCCGCGCTATTTCTCGCGTCTAACAAGACGCCCGGGCAAGTGGCTGTTGGCGCGATGAAGGTCGATGGTCAGGCGGTCAGTGGCGATGGGCGGACCAATTTCGCGGATTTTTTCCTATTTGTGGATGCGTTTGGCGGTACTGATGCGCGCTTTGACCTCAATGGCAACGGAACGGTGGATGCCGCAGATTTTTTCCCGTTTGTAGATGCGTTCGGTTCGTAAACCCCGGACAGTTCGATGGTGAATACCGGGTATCATTCAAGCAATCAGGTCAGTATCATTTTTATCGCGATGTGCGATTTCAAAACTCTTTAGACTTGACCCCAAAATTCTGGACCAGAGGAGGATTGCCAATGTTTTATAAAAAAGAAAAGCTATTTATTGCCTTCCTTGCATTGCTGGTGTTTGTGTGTTACGCCTCTATGAGTTCCTATGCCAATGACAATACCGATAACGCCATTTCTTCCTCCGACTTCAATGACAATGGTGTCGTTGATATACCCGATTTTCTGATGTTTGTGGATCATTTCGGATTAAGTCGGGGCAATGAGAGATATGAAGCGCGGTTTGATCTGGATGGTGATGGAACAATCGGAATAAGTGACTTTCTGATCTTTGTCAACAGCTTTGGACAGAAGGTGCCTGCCGTGGTTATCTCCATCCCCGACGCCAACCTGCGGGCGAGGATTGAGGCTGCCCTGAATAAGGCCAGCGGCGCGCCGATCACCCAGGTTGAAATGAGGACTTTGACCCGCCTTGAGGCCCGCCGTGCGGGAATCAGTGATCTGACCGGGCTGGAGTTTGCTACCAACCTGGAATACCTGGGCCTTACCTTCAACGCCATTTCTGACATTTTGGACATTTCGGTATTGGCAGGCTTGACCAACTTGAGACGTCTGGAACTTCAATTCAACAGCATTTCGGACATTTCAGCACTTTCGGGTTTAACCAACCTGACACGGCTAAATCTTCAAGCAAACAGCATTTCGGACATTTCGGCACTTTCGGGTTTAACCAACCTGGAATACCTGCACCTTGACTCCAACGCCATTACGGACATCTCGGCACTTTCGGGCTTAACCAACCTGAAAACCCTGTACCTTAGAGGCAACGCCATTACGGACATTTCGGCACTTTCGGGCTTAACCAACCTGGAAATCCTGCGCCTTATCTCCAACGCCATTTCGGACATTTCGGCACTTTCGGGCTTAACCAATCTGAAAAACCTGAACCTTAGCGGCAACTCGATTTCAGACATTTCGGCATTGGCAGGCTTGACCAGCCTGAGAATACTGTGGATTGCGGGTAACAACATCACGGATACCTCGGCACTTTCGGGATTGTCCAACCTGACACGGCTAAATCTTCAAGCAAACAATATTGCAGATCTGTCGGCACTTTCGGGTTTAACCAATCTGGAAGACCTGCTCCTTGACTCCAACGCCATTACGGACATCTCGGCATTGTCGGGTTTAACCAACCTGAAGAAGCTGAATCTTTTTGACAATAGCATTACGGACATCTCGGCACTTTCGGGATTGATCAACCTGACAGAGTTGGAGCTTGGACGCAACAATATCACGGATATTTGGTCACTACGGGACTTGCCCAACCTGGTAGAGCTAAGACTTCAGTGGAATTTTCTGAACGATTCCGCCTTCAACGATCATATTCCCGCTCTCGAGAGCCGCGGGGTTACGGTATTCTTTACCCGGTTCCAAAAGGGCGACTTCGACATTGAACTCGTTTTTCTCGACTCCTTCACTGAAGACCAGAAGAATGTACTCCGGCTCGTGACCCAGCGCTGGATGTCGGTCATTACCGGGGATTTGCCGGACTACGAATTTACGCAGGGCTGGTCGGGTCGGTGCGGTGATCAGTCGTATGAGATTCCCGCGGGAGAGCGGATAGACGATCTGCGGATCTACCTGACCACCTTCGAAGGTGGCGGAGCTGTAGGGAGGGGGAGTCCTTCTCTGTTGCGCGAGGAGACCTATCTGCCCGTCCTGGGTTGCATGGGGTTCGATCTGGAACGCGCGAATTTACTGATTACAGGACTCCACGAAATTGGGCATGTTCTTGGGTTTGGGACGGTTTGGGACGATCTCGGTTTCCGTCAAGAGTTGGATGCCGACACACACTTCAACGGTCCGCTGGCGATTGCCGCATTTAACAACGCGGGTGGACAGGACTACACGGGCAAGAAGGTGCCGGTTCAGATAGGTGGGGGTCACTGGAGGGGTAGGGGTAACGTGTTCGCCCGGGGCGAACTTATGTTGCCATGGGGCGGAGGCGCGTTAAGCGCGATCACGGTTCAGTCTCTGGCCGATCTCGGCTATAGCGTGGATGTTGCA